>CAVXCG010000001.1:0-823551 GCA_963760235.1 uncultured Alphaproteobacteria bacterium
TCCGAGCTGGCGCGCCGCGAATTAACACGCCCGCCGCCTGGGCCTTTGATCGAGCGCAACGGCTTTTACGTACTGCCATCGCGAGGCGAGGTCGTGACTTCAGCCTTGGTCAAGCGCCTGCTCGAACGCGCCGATTTCGAGGACGCGGGTCTGTCCGTCAAGGACTGATGATGCGGGCCCTGCTCGATGTCAACTTTCTCATCGCGATCATCGATGAAGGTCACGAGCATCATCGGAAAGCTCATGAGTGGTGGTCTGCCAACATTTCAGACGGATGGGCCACGTGCCCTCTAACCGAAAATGGCATGGTGCGCGTCATGTCGCAATCGGGCTACAAGGCGCCGATTTCAGCCACTTTCGCAATCGATCTCTTGGCCGAGCAAATCAGTAAATCCGACCACGCTTTCTGGGCGGACGACATCTCGTTACGCGATAACGAATGGATCGATCCGGATCGAATCCTCGGTCCTAATCAGATCACCGATGCGTATCTGCTGGCGCTCGCCGTGAAAAACGGCGGACGCCTGGCGACACTTGACCGCAGCGTGTCACTGCGCGCCGTGCGTGGCGCCGAGCCGCGGCATATGGCGGTGATATGATGGAAATCGCCGAGTGTGGCACTCTCAACGACGCGATCATGCCGCACTCTACGCGCCCGCGGATCGCCCGGGCGCTGGCGATGCTGCGCAGCAAGCAGGTCGAGATGCCGGGGCGGAAGCATGATAATTTGCCGGTGTGACTAAATGGTACTACGAGCAAACACCAAATGTAGGGTGGGCAAAGGCGCGGAACGCGCCGTCCCCACCCGCCTCTGACCGGCGCTGAATTTGATGGAAGAGGTTGCAATGCACGACAATTTGGCCGCGTCCGATCGATTGCGCGTCGAACTACGGCCTGATTTGATCGTCATACGATCGCAATGGGTCAATATCGTCGGTTCGATCATCGTCGGGTGCGCTTTTATCGCAGGAGTGATTGTGATCTCAGTGGCGAACGGATTGCTTCTCTCGCACGATTGGTTCCCTTGGACGGTGACGTCAATCCTCGTTCTTGCAGGCTTATTTATTATGGTCCCGCGGCGAATGACTGTGTCGTTCGAATGTAAAAACCGCAAAATGTCGCGAGCTTACAGCGCCGCATTTGGACTCATCACTCGGCGGCGCGAAATATCCTTCGACGACATTGCATGCGTTGCCGTGCAAAACTACGAAAGCGACGGTGAAGCCTTATCGCGCCCGATCATCAGGCAGAGAAACCAAGGCGTCATTTCGCTGGCGATGAGCGCCGGTTCTCGTGATGAGGCTTTCCGCGCCGTTCAAGCCATTTCATCCGCAACCGGCATTATACTTGAGGCGTAGTCCGGACGCGGCTGGTCTCCGTGTCGATCCGGGCTACACGCTGCCGCGTGCTCACAATGCACGCACTTCGAGGCCACTTGCGACTTTCGCCGCAGTCATGAGCCTGGTATCGGCCGTGATCAACGCGCAGGCCTCGCGCTCCGCGAGCGCGAGGTAGAAACAGTCGTCGATCGGATGCCGTAAGCGGATCGCCAAGGCGAGGGCTCTGTCGGCGAGGTCTTCCAGCGGAACGATGCGCCGGTCGTCATGGCCGGGCTTGTCCCGGCCATCCACGTCTTTGGAGCAACGTAAGCAACAAGACGTGGATGACCGCAACAAGTGCGGGCATGACGGTGTTATCTTTCCTCGTCACCACCGGGCTCGACCCGGTGGTCCATGCTCAATTGCGCATGGATTGCCGGATCAAGTCCGGCAATGACGAGGGGTAAGTGTTGCCGCGTCCTTGTGACCGTTGACGCTGTCCGCGCCCGACCAATACCATCGCCAATGAATCGGGAGTGAAACATCCAATGGCGCAGATCGTCGCCGCGTTCGGCTCGTCGCACTCGACGATGCTGGTGTCCTCGGTCGAGCACTGGCAGGAGATGTTCGACCGGGTCGACCGCCGCGCGCCCATCAACGATTTCGACGGTGTGCCCCGCACGTTCGACGAATTGCTGAAGACGCTGCCGCCGGACGCTGCGGCGAAGCTCGCCAAGGATGCGATGGCCGGGCGGCACCGGGCGACCATGGACGCCATGGACCGACTCGAGCGCGATATGACCGGATCCGCCGTCGACGTCCTGGTGATCATCGGCGACGATCAGCGCGAAGTGTTCAAGGACGCGTTCCGGCCGGCGATCGCCATCTATTACGGCGAGACAATCCGCAACGCGGCCGCGCCGCAGGAATCGACCAGCGACTGGTATCTCCAGGACCAGCGCAAGCGGATGGAAGAGAAGGATGACAGGCACTATCCCTGCCATCCGGCGCTCGCGACGAAGCTCATCGAAGGGCTGGTGGCGCGCGATTTCGACATCACGGCGATGAAGTCGCTCTCCGGCGATCAGTTCGAAGGCCACGCCTATTCGTTCATCCATCGGCGGTTCATGGCGAAGCGCCCGATCCCGATCGTGCCGGTGATCCTGAACACCTATTATCCGCCTAATCAGCCGAGCCCGCGCCGATGCTTCGAACTCGGCGCCGCCATCCGGGAGCTGGTCGAAGCCTATCCTGAGAACATTCGCGTCGGCATTCTCGCCTCGGGCGGGCTCAGCCACTTCCTCGTCAACGAGGCGCTCGACCGGCAAGTCGTCGATGCCTTGCAGCGGAAAGACCATCCGGCGTTAAAGGGACTTCCGCTGAATAAGCTTGTGAGCGGTTCATCCGAGATCAGGAACTGGATTGCGACGGCCGGCGCCGCGCAACACCTGAACCTCGACTGGATCGCTTATGTCCCGGGCTACAGGTCTCAAGCGCTGACCGGCGTGGGGCTGTGTTTTGCTCATTGGCATTGAACTGGGGGGAGTCGAATGCGCACCTGCATGATCTGGTTGTTGGCTCTTGTCGGCCTCTGCGCGCACGGCGCCGTGGCGCAAGAATATCCGGCTCGGCCCGTGAAGCTGATCATTCCCTTCGCGGCCGGCGCCGGCACTGATCTGACAGGCCGTATCGTTGCCCAAGAACTCGGCAAGCGTCTCGGTCAACAATTCATCGTCGAAAATAGACCGGGGGCGGCAGGTCAGCTCGGCACCGATCTGGTCGCAAAGTCCGACCCGGACGGATACACCTTGCTGTGGACCGTGTCAGACGGTCTCTCGGTCCTGCCGGCCGTCAAGCAGCTGCCTTACAAGGTGCCCGACGATTTTGCATTCATCGGCAGCATCGCGCAACAGCCCTATACGCTCGCGGTTTCCACCCGATCGAACTTCAAGGCGTTCTCGGATCTTGTCGCTTACGCGAAAAGCCATCCGGGGCGTTTGAATTACGGCAGCGCTGGACTGGGCAGCGCGCCGCACCTGACCATGGCGATGATTGCCGCCAAAGCCGGCATTCAGATGGTCCACATCCCTTTTGCGGGACTTGGCCCGGCCACCAACGCTCTTGTCGCAGGCACCGTCGACGTCGGCCTGGTCATTCCGGTCCAGGCCAAGCAGCTCATCGATACCGGTAAGATACGCGCGCTGGCGACCACGGGCGGGAAGCGGTCGCGCGTGCTGCCCGACGTGCCGACGCTTCGCGAAGTCGGCGTGAATGGAACCGCCGTTATCTCCTACGGCCTGCTGGCGCCGGCAAGAACCGACGAGCGGATCGTTGATCGCTTAAGACATACGCTGAACGACATGATGGGCGATAAAGCTTTCACCGACCACCTCTATGCCATGGGCTTCGAGGTCCGGCCGCTGATCGGCGACGCCTATCGAGACTTCATCGCCAAGGACCTGGAAAAATGGCGCGCTGTCGCCAAAGCGGGAAACGTGAAGATCGGGAATTGACGTTTCCCCAACGGGGCGGTGGGAGGGTCGCGCTCCTGGAGTGCTTCGTTCGCAAATGCGCTTCATCTATAATCTTCGTCAATATCAGGAGCGAACGACAATGCCCAAGGCATTCTTCATGGTGCGCGCGGTGGTCGAAGCGCCGCTGCGGCAGAAATTCGATCAATGGTATTCGAGCCGTCACCTGCCGATGGCGCTCGCCGAATTCAAGGCGGAGAAGGCGTGGCGGTTCTGGAGCACGCTCGATCATGGCGTGCATTACGCCTTCTATCAGTTCGCGGACAAGGCGAAGCTGAAGGCGGCAATGAAGGACGAAATCCTCAAGCCGCTCATTGCCGACTTCGACAAAAGCTGGCCGAGCGGCGTCACCCGCAGCCGCGACCATTTGAACCTGGTCGATGAACGCCGCGGATAGGGAAGCAAATGTCGCGGCTGTACAAATCGCTGGCAATTGCGCTCCTGCTGATCCGGCCGGCTTCGGCCCGGCTCGCCAACGAAAACCTGCTGGTCACGCCGCCCCCCGGTTACAAGGTCGATTTCCATACTGAGCGCAACAACATGGTAATGAGCGAAATGGTGCCGTCGAACGAAACGGTCGACGATTGGACCGAAATGGTGACGGTGCAGATCTTCCATGGCATGAAGGCGGAGCCGGAAAAATTTAAGACGCGCCTGCAGCAGCGCTGGAGCGCGGCATGTCCGGGCGCAAGCGACGCCGAGGTTACGAGCGGCATCGAAAACGGCTATCCAATGCTGCTTTGGCTGCTCATTTGTCCGCAGAATCCAGGGACCGGCAAGCCGGAGTACACCTGGTTCAAGGCGATCGCCGGCAACGACAGTTTTTATCTGGTACAGAAGGCCTTCAAATTCGAACCGACGAAGGATCAGGTGGTCCACTGGATGGGCTATCTGAAAACCGTGGCGGTGTGCGATACGCGGCTTCCCGAGCGAGCCTGCCCGCAAACGAGAAAATGAGGAAAGCGGCGATGCCCAACGCCTATCTCATGTTGTGCTCGGTGGTCGAGGAGAGGCGCGGCAGAAATTCGATCGCTGGTATGCGAGCGATCATCTGCCGAAGGTGAGGATTGGAGGGGCTCTCAGCGCCAGCCGCCGCCGCCGTTTACGTAAACGGTGTCCGCGGTCATGAATTCGCAGGCGTCGGAACAGAGAAACAGCACCAGTTCGCCGATCTCTTCCGGCGCGCCGAAGCGGCCCATGGGAATGTCGTCCAAAAATCGCTTCACCAGTTCGGGCGAAGAGCCGGCCGCATCCTGGAACGGCGTCTTGACCGGTCCGGGCGAGATCGACAGGGCGCGGATGCCGGACGTGGCGTACTCGCGCGCCACGCCCATGGTCATCGACACCACGGCGCCCTTGGCGGCCGCGTAATGCACCGAGGAGCCAGGGCCGCCGCGACGATGGGCCATGCTCGCCATGTTGACAATGACGCCGTGCCTGTTCTCGAGCATGTGCGGCAGTACCGCCTGCATCGCATGGAAGGTGCCGTTGACGTTGAGCGCAAAAGTTTTTTCCAGCAGCGCGTCGTCGATCTCCAAAAATCTGGCGCGGCGGAGGGCGGCTCCCGCCGAGTTGAACAAAAACTGCACGCTGCCGAAGGCGGCGAGCGCGCGCTCGACCATATTGTTGACGTGTCCGCGCGAGGTGACGTCGATTGCCAGCGCCAGCGCCTGGCTGCCATTGCGGTTGACCTCGTCGGCGGTCCGGCGCGCGCCGGCTTCGTTAAGGTCGGCGCACACGACGTTGGCGCGCTCGCGGGCGAAAATCAGCGCCGTGGCGCGGCCGATGCCGCTTGCCGCGCCGGTAATGATCACGGTCTTGCCGGCGAAATAGTCCGGCGTCTTCGGCATGGCGTTCCTCGTTCGTTGTGGCCGGGCGATTGTGCCTGTTCGCCGCGGCCGCTTCAATCGTGAAACGCCGCCGGGTCAGGCGGCGAGCAGGTGCGCCGAACGCAATTGCAGCAATGCCGCCTCCTTGGCGACCGGCGCCACGCGGCCCGGCGCGATCGCGCCAGCGGAGGCACAGCGCACCACGGCGTTGCGCAGATAGGGCGGCGTCTGCGACCACAAGTATTCGAAAATATGACCGCTGCGCTTGTGGGCAAGACGGATGGTGCTGCCTTCGATCGCGACGTCGAAGTTCGGTTCGCTCGCCGTGACCTTGAGCGTCGGCGAACGCAGGCCGAACGCGGCGTGCAGAACGCGATCGACGTCCTGGGAATGAAAAGGCTTTTGCAGAAAGGCGCAGGCGCCGGCGTCAAGCGCCTGATGTTCCGCGGCGAGGTTGTGCTCGGCCGACATCATGACGACTTTCGCCGACCCTTGCACGAGTTGCAGACGCTTGAGCGTGGCGATCCCGTCCATCCCGGGCATGTTGCGGTCGAGAAAGACGGCATCGAATTGCGTGGTCCGGCACAGCGTCAGGGCGGTCTCGCCGTCGCCGGCTTCCATGATCTCGCAATTGAACACGCTGCCGTTGACGATCTTCTGCACGATCTGGCGCACGGCGGAGGAATCGTCGACGATCAGGACCCGGTTCGGCGAGGAGATGCGGCCGTAAGTCTTGATGATGGCGAGCGCGTCCTGGACGTTGAACGGCTTGAACAGGAACTCATAGGCTCGCAGCTTGACGGCGAGATCCACCGCCTCAGTGGCCGGCGGATTGGACATCAGCGTGACGAAGGTCTGGATGCCCTGCTTGCGTGCCGACCAGAACGCCTGCGTGCCGGAAAGCTCGGGCATGTGCACGTCGATGAAAGCGAGATCGATGTTGGCGCCGTTGAGAAGGGTGAGGCACTCACGTCCGTTGTCGGTTGCGGTGAAGCGCAGCGGCAGCTTCGATGCCCGCGCCGCGTCCCTCAGCAACTGCTGACTGACTTGCGAGTCGTCGGCAATAAGCATGGTGATGGGGCGTTGCATGGTGTTTCCTCGAATTTCTCGCTCCCGGTTTGTTGCTTACGGCGGTCCGAGAACGGCATTGTCCGAATCTATTAATCGGCGAACGGCCATGCGGTTCGCTGCGAATCGGTTCCAGTCGTCGGAATGGTGAAGGAAATGCGACGCAAGCTGCTAAAATGGTCTGGCATCTCACCATTGCCGCCGATCTCGTTGCAGGCCGCGCAATGGTAAAAACGGGAGCAGGAGCAGGCAGCATGAGCGCTCAGGGGCCGGTTGAATATCGCGATGCCGGCGCAAAAGTTCGCGCCGTGTTCGACGACATCAAGCGCACGCGGCAAGTCGATGACGTCAACAATTTCTGGAAATATCTGGCGCACGATCCGGTGACGCTCAAGCGCACCTGGGAGAGCGTCAAGGAGATCATGGCGCCCGGTGCGCTCGACGCCGTCACCAAGGAGATGATCTACCTCGCGGTCAGTGTCAGCAATGGCTGCGGCTATTGCATCGCCAGCCACAGCGCGGCGGCGCGCAAGGCGGGCATGACCGAGCCGATGTTTGCCGAACTGATGGCCGTCGTCGGCATGGCGAACGAAACAAACCGCCTGGCAAACGGCTATCGCGTGCCGATCGATCCGGCCTTCGAGCGCTGAGCGGCCGCGTGTTCGGCTATGGCCGCCGTCAGGGGTGTGCTGCGGCCCCCGAAGCGGCGCCAGAACCGCCGCCAGCCGCCGGTGCTGCGCTCGACGCGGCAGGGGATGCCGGTGCGTGCTCGGACGTGGGAGCCGGACTGTTGAGGCCGTAGAACACGACCGCGATGACGATTGCGGCCACAACCGCAACGAGCGTGATCGAGCCGGCGCCCGCCCGCCCGACGCTCAATTGCAGGACCGGATCGGGCTGCTCGCGCTCTTGCGGCGGAAGATGCGCGGCTAGCAGCTCCTCATGAGTGGGCTGAAGCTCGGGCTCGCTCGCGGCGTGACGATTGGATGCGTGATCCGTGAGGTCGTCGGTCATGGTGTGCTCGCTTATCCGCCTGTTCTCCATGAATAATTCCCGGTGCGCGCGCGGGTTCCGCGGGTCGCGATGACGGCCGTTGGGCGGCAAACGGCTGCAATGGCGAAGTTTTGCGGCAAAAACGCTCAAAATCCGCTGCTGGACTTTAGTCGGCGCGAAACGGCTTTCGGTCTAAGGGCTTTTGCGTAGGCGTCCGGCGCCATCACGAGGACGAGAATGTTTGCGAAAAAACCCGCGGACAGGCGTCGCTCGCGCCGTTATTGGCTCAACCGCATGGCCAAGATTCAACTTGGTCTCGGCACTCTGCCGCGCGACTGCCTCGTCACCGACATGTCCGAGGGCGGTGTCCGCCTGCATGTCGAGGGCTTTGCGGTTCCGGATGAATTCGTACTGCTGTTGTCTGGAGAAGGCCTCCACGCGAAGGAGCGCGCTTACCAGGTCGTTTGGCGGCTTGGCTGCGAGATCGGCGCCAAAGTCGTCGGCGTTATCGGCCGTCCCGACCCTGCAGTGCGCATCTGAGTTGCCGATCGACGGCAGGCATTGGTGAACGGCGAGTTAACGACCGATTAACCTCGCCCTGCGGCCGCGTGTTCGCGGCTGGAATGATGCGGAGGTCCGATCCGCCGCACCCAGTGCGGTTTTAAATCTTCGTTGTTGCCGGCCTCTTAGAGTGGATCCGATACAGCAGCTTTTGCGCACGGAAGCTGCGAATCCCGCCGCTGGCGGCGTAGATCGCCTTTACGAGCAAGCCGCATGGACGAGTCCGAACAGGCCGCCGCGAATGCGCATTTGCGCCGGCAGCTCGAAGCGGCACAGCAGAGCGCGACCGACGCGCGGCGGGCGCTTGGGCTGCTCGATGCGATCGTCGATCTGCTTCCGGTCGGTGTCGTCGTGGAGGCCGAGGACGGCACAGTCGTATTGCAGAACGAAATGGCGGCAAAACTGCTCGGTGCGGCCGTCCGGCACAGGGCGGCCGTTGCAGACCCGCTCGCGCGCGATGCCGCCAATTCAGCCGCAGCGCTCGGGCCGGAAACGGCGATCACGAGCGAGGAGCGCGTCGTTTCCTCGCCGGACCCCGGCGGCGAACGCACGCTGCTGCTCCGGCATCGGCCGCTTCGCGTCCTTGATCGCTCGCTGCGGCTTTCCACAGCGTTCGATTTCACCGATCGCAAGACGGCCGAGCTCGAACTCTCCCGGCGCGCTTATGTCGACGATCTGACCGGATTGCCCAATGGGACGCTGATCCAGGAGCGCGTGCGCCAGCTGATCGTCAGCACCGATGGCCGTTGCCGGTTTGCCCTGGCCTTTCTCGACATCGACAATTTCAAGCACGTTAACGATTACTACACGCACACGGTCGGCGACATGCTGTTGCGCAAGGTTGCACAGCGGATCGCCGCCAAGATCCGCCCGTCCGACGTCCTCGCGCGTATCAGCGGCGACGAATTCCTGCTGCTCGTCGATCCGCTCGACGAGGAGGGGCTGGAGCTGCTCATCGATGATCTCCTGAAAGAGCTCAAGGAGCCGTTTCTGATCGACGGATACGAGATACTGACTTCGGCCTCGATCGGCGTGAGCCTGCATCCCGATCATGGCCTCAGCTACGAGGCGCTGCGCCGGGCCGCCGACACCGCCATGTATCGGGTCAAGGCCGGCGCCAAGGGCGCGGCCGCCCTGTTCGACTCCGACATGGGCCGCGCGCTGTCGACGCGCATGTCGCTCGAGCAGCGGCTGCGCCTTGCCGTGCGCGACGCCCGTTTCTGCTGTGCATTCCAGCCCAAGGTGGACCTGCGCACGCAGGACGTCGTCGGCGTCGAAGCGCTCATCCGACTGCGCGACGAGGACGGCATGATCCAGGCGCCCGGCCAGTTCATCGGGCTGGCCATCGAACTCGGCTTGATCGACGACATCACCTATCTGGCGCTCGCCGAGATCGTCAGGTCGATGGATCTGCTCGACGACGCCTTCGGGCCGCAGTCCGCCATCAGCATCAACGTCGCGGCGAAGCGCGCCGGCGACGTGAAATTCATGGTCGAGTTCTGCGAGCAGCTCAAGGCGACCGGCTGCCCCGAGCGGTTCATGGTCGAAGTGACCGAGGACGCGTTCGTCGCCAACGGCCGGTTTCAAACCCAGTTCCTGCCGATGCTGCGCGATATCGGCACGCGCGTATCGGTTGACGATTTCGGCACCGGCTACTCGTCGCTGGCGACGCTCGCCGAGATCACCGCCGACGAAATCAAGATCGACCGATCCTTCATCACCGACATTCACCAGCGGCCGCGCAGCCAGAGCGTGCTCAAGGCGATCGAGGCGCTCAGCGAAGCGCTGGGTATGACCATGGTCGCCGAAGGGGCGGAGACCTTCGAGGAAGTCGCCTATCTGCAGGCCGCAACCCGGATCGGCTATGCGCAGGGCTACTATTTTGCCAAGCCGATCTTTCTCGAGGAGCTTGGGCCGTCGCGGCGCATGGTCGGCAGCGGGCGCAGCGGCGCCAGCGCGCGCGCCAACACGCGGCTGCGGGCCTGAGGCGTGTATCGATCGGCCCGACCGGCTGATAAATCGATGAAGAGCGGTCGGTGCAAGCCTAACGCATCGTTAAGCGCCGGCCCGGCCGCCATGGTCGCCGCGTCGCAGCGCGTCGGGGGAGTTCCACCGCCGTATTTGACTCCGCTCCATTAACTGAATCTCCAATCGAAACCGCTAGAAGCTGGGCCGCGGCGCCGCGTATGACGGGGCGCTGTTGGTGAGTGGAGGTGGCTTGTGTTGAACAACGAGTCCCGGCCCGCGGCCGGCGCGGCGCCCAACATCGAGCTTCTCGGACGCATCATCTCCGTTCATGGCTCGCAAGCCAGCGTCGGCATTCCGGCAATGTCGCCGCAGGCGCCCGAGGAAAAGCGCATCACCGTCGGCAAGTTCCTTGGCGTCGTCGTCGGCAAGGCCCTGCTTGTCGGTCTCATCAACCACGTGTCGATTCGTTCGGATGCGGGCAGGGGCGAGCATGACGCCGCCGTTGCGCAACTGGACCTGATCGGAGAAATCCGTCCCGGGGAGTCGGGTGCGGCCTATTTCCAGCGCGGCGTCACCGCCTATCCGGGCATGGGCGATCCGGTGGTGTTCGTCGGCTCGCGCGAACTGCGGCTCATTTTTCAAAGTTCCAGCTCGCGCATGATCGAGGTCGGCCAGCTGCACCAGGACGGTGCCATTGCCGCGAAACTCGATGTCGACGAGATGCTCAGCAAGCATTTCGCCGTGCTCGGCACCACCGGCGTCGGCAAATCAAGCGCGATCGCGCTCTTGCTGCAGCAAATCTTGCAGGCCCGCTCCGATCTGCGCGTTCTCCTGCTCGACGTGCACAACGAATATGGCCGCTGCTTCGGCGAGCGCGCTCAGGTGCTCAGTCCAAATAACATCAAGCTGCCGTTCTGGCTGTTTAACTTCGACGAGATCGTCGATGTTTTCTTCGGCGGCCGGCCCGGCCTCGAAGAAGAAGTCGATTTTCTCTCCGAGGTCATTCCGCTCGCCAAATCATCCTATGCGCAGCAGCTTGGGCTTGCCGGCCGGCTCGCCGCCAAACCGGGCGATGGCGCGAGCGTACGCTACACGCTCGACGTGCCGGTGCCTTACCGCATTGCCGATCTGTTGGCGCTGCTCGACGCGCGCATGGGCAAGCTCGAGAACCGCGCCTCGCGCATGGTCTATCACAAGCTGATGACACGCATCGAGACCGTGTGCAACGATCCGCGCTACGCCTTCATGTTCGAAAACGCCAATGTCGGCGGCGATACGATGGCGGAAATCCTGGCGACGCTGTTTCGACTGCCGCCGAACGGCAAGCCGATGACGATCATGCAGCTCGCCGGTTTTCCGTCCGAAATGGTCGACGCGCTGGTTTCGGTCACCTGCCGCATGGCGTTCGACCTCGGCCTGTGGAGCGACGGCAGCGCGCCGCTGCTCGTCGTCTGCGAGGAAGCGCACCGCTATATGGCGGCCGACCACTCGGTTGGCTTTGCGCCGACGCGGCGCGCCATTTCGCGCATCGCCAAGGAAGGACGCAAATACGGCGTGTTTCTTGGGCTGGTCACGCAGCGGCCCGCCGAACTCGACCCGACCATCCTGTCGCAATGCAGTACGCTGTTTGCCATGCGCATGACCAACGACCGCGACCAGGAATTGCTGCGCTCGGCGGTCGCCGATACTGCGGCCAACCTGCTTGCGTTTCTGCCCTCGCTCGGCACCGGCGAAGCCTTCGCCTTCGGCGAGGGCGTTGCGCTGCCGACGCGGCTTCAGTTCAAGCAATTGCCTTCGCACATGCTGCCGCGCAGCGACACGATGAGCGGCGATCAAGATAGCGTGCAGGCGCCATTCGACGGCGGTTCGCTCGCGGCGGTGATCGACCGCTGGCGCGGCCGAGTTGGCAGGCCGCGGGCAAACGCGGCCGAGGACTTGCGTGCCGGCGCTGCGCCCGCGCCAAGTATCCAGCCCGCAGCGGCGCCGCAGCCGACGCCAAGTCTCGATCCGAGCCGTTTCAGGCTGCTCAAGCGGCCGTTGGACGAACAGGTTTTGAATGCCGGCATCGAGCGGCCGGTGTCGGACCTGCCGCGCCGATAACCCACCATCGGCAGCATCGGCACATCAAATCGTCCCGCTTCTAGGCTTGGGCCGCTTAAGGCTTGGGCTGCGACTGGGCCGGATTTGCCGGCGCGGGATTCGTCGGGCTGAGCGGCGGCGAGTATGTCGGCTTTGCTGGTCCGCTCGGCGCCAGGTGCGGCTGCGCCATCGGCGGTGCACCGCTATTCGCGAACACATTGTTGCGGCCCGAGTTGGGCGTGTGGCCGACCCCGAACGCGATCCCGAGCACGATGGCCAGGAACACGGCGCCGGCAATCCAGCCCCACGCCGAGCCGCGACGGCGCGCATTGAGATCATAGGCGGTGTCGCGCCGCCACGGATCGTCTGAATTATAATTATAATCGGACATGTTTCGCCTCCCTCAGTATTCGCGTCGATGAGTGCCCCGGTTATCCGAGATCGCCGGGTATCGGATCGATAACCGGAGGCTCGCGAGCCCTGTTCCTGCGGCTCGCGCATAGCGCCCGCGACTGAAGGGCATGTCGGCAATGTTCCCAGCCAGGTTCTCAACCAGGTTCCCAACTTGCTCCGGGCAGACCAAAAATGCTGGATGAGCGCGAGCCGGAGAGCCTCAGGGGTTTAGCGGATCTGGTGCCGTCAACTGGCCGCCGCTTGGCCGGGCGCCGTGACATTTGCGGCGGAATCACTATGGTGCGCCGCACGCGCTCGTAGCTCAGCCGGATAGAGCACCAGACTTCGAATCTGGGGGTCGGGAGTTCGAATCTCTCCGAGCGCGCCAGCATGCATCCCGGTTCGGGATTATTCCACTCGCGTTGCCTCCTCGGTGCCGCGCGAACAGATATGAGGCGCTCATGAAAATAATTTCGGCAGTAATATGTGCCGCGTTAGGTGGGGCGGCTTTTGCTCAATCGCGCGAAATGGGTGAACCTCCGCCGACGCAGGACCCCGTACAATGGGCCGAGCAAGTGAGCTCTCATGCCATGAAGCAGTGCCGGGACAAGCGGCTGCATGGAGAACTGACGACCTATGCCGCCTCGGTGCAATGCTCCAATAAAGTGATGATCGCGGCATTCAGCAAAGCGCACTACAAATATATGGACTTGATTCAAAACTTTGCTGCAAAGCGGCTCGCATTGGCTTCAATGGTGGATCGCGGCGCATTGACAGATGAGCAAGCAGAGCTTGCGATGAACAAGGCGCTGGACGCCATTCAAGAATCTGCGCACCAGCGCGATAGTGGCGCAAAGTGAACCGCCAGGCGTGACAGGCGAATGCCGGAGGGCAGGCGCCGAAGGGGCATAACGGGTTTGACATTCGCTACCCAGCCAGCCGCGAACTCGTGAAGCGATCCGCAAGCGTGAAGCCCACATCTGCAAAAATCCGTCTCGGCCTCGACATCGGCGGCACGTTCACCGACGTGGCGCTCGAGATCGGCGAGCGGCGCTTTACCGCCAAGACGCTGACCACTTCGGGCGCGCCCGAACGCGGCGTGCTCGCCGCGCTCGCTTCGGTCACGCAGGCGGCGGGTGTCGAACCGCGCCAGGTTGATCTGATCATTCACGGCACGACGCTTGCCACCAACGCGGTGATCGAGCGCAAAGGCGCCAAGACCGCGCTGCTCACCACCGAAGGCTTTCGTGACGTGATCGAAATCCGCCACGAGAATCGCTTCGAGCAGTATGACGTCAACATCGATCTGCCGCCGCCGCTGGTGCCGCGCCGCCTGCGGCTGCCGGTGCGCGAGCGCATCGATGCGCAGGGCAGCGTACTGACGCCGCTCGATCCCGCAAGCCTCGATCGCGCGCTCGACATGCTCGCCGGCCAAGAAGTTGAAGCGGTGGCGGTCGGATACCTGCACAGCTTCACCAATCCCGATCACGAGCGCCGCACCGGCGAAGCGATCGCGCGCCGATTGCCACATGTGGCGGTCACCCTGTCCTCGGATGTTTCGCCGGAAATGCGCGAGTACGAGCGTTTTTCCACCGCCTGCGCCAATGCCTATATCCAGCCGCTGATGGGGCGATATCTTGCCGGACTGGAGCGCGAGCTCAAACGCGCCGGCTTTGCCTGTCCGCTGCTCCTGATGACTTCGGGCGGCGGCATCGCCACGGTCGAGACCGCCATCCGCTTTCCGGTACGGCTCATTGAATCCGGGCCGGCGGCCGGGGCGATTTTCGCCGGCTGCATCGCCCAGCAGAACGGGCTCGATTCGGTCCTGTCCTTCGACATGGGCGGGACAACCGCGAAAATCTGTTTGATCGACAAGGCCCAGCCGCAGACCGCTCGGCTCATGGAAGTGGCGCGGATTTATCGCTTTCTCAAAGGCAGCGGCCTGCCGTTGCGGATCCCGGTGATCGAGATGGTCGAGATCGGTGCCGGCGGCGGTTCGATCGCGCGGCTCGATGCGCTCAAGCGCATTGCGGTCGGCCCGGACAGCGCCGGCTCGCAGCCCGGCCCAGTCTGCTACGGCCGGGGCGGCAGCGAGCCGACGGTCACCGACGCCGATCTCGTTCTCGGCCGCATCGATCCGCAAATGTTTTCCGGCGGCAGCATCGCGCTTGATGCTGCCGGTGCCGCGCGCGCCGTGGCGGAGCGCATCGGTGCTCCGCTCGACCTTGCCGCCGAACACGCCGCGCTGGGCATCAGCGAACTGGTGGATGAGAACATGGCCAACGCCGCGCGCGTACACGCCATCGAGAGCGGCAAGGATTTGCGCGCGCGCACGCTGATTGCGTTCGGCGGGGCGGCGCCCCTGCATGCCGCCCGCGTTGCCGAAAAACTCGGCATCGGCCGCGTGCTCATACCCGCCAACGCCGGCGTCGGCTCGGCGGTTGGATTGTTGCGCGCGCCGGTCGCCTACGAAATCGTGCGCGGCCGCCTCATGCGCCTTGAGCAATTCGATGCCGCCGCCGCCAACCGGCTCCTCGGCGACATGCGCACCGAGGCCGAAATGGTCGTACGGCGCGGCGCGGCGGACGCGGAGCTCGCCGAGCAGCGCTCCGCCTTCATGCGCTATCGCGGCCAGGGTCACGAAATCGCGGTCGCGCTGCCGGTGCGCGAATTCACCGCATCCGATCGCGCGACATTGACCCGATTGTTCGAAGCGGCCTATGGCCGGCTCTACAGCCGCTCGATTCCCGGAGTTGAGATCGAAATCCTGAGCTGGGTCGTCGCCTTGCGTGCGCCCGCGCAGGGCCGGCTGGCGGCGCAATCGGAAGAACGGCCGAGCGAACCGCAAGCAGCGGCGCGCCGCTCCGTCTTCGATCCCGAATGCGGCGAATTCATCGACATGCCGATCTATTGGCGCGCCAATCTGGCACCGGGCGCCCGCATCAAGGGGCCGGCCGTGATCGCCGAGGACGAGACCTCGACATTCGTCAGCGCATCCTTCAACGCGCGGATCGACCGCTTCGGCTATATTGAGCTTATGGTTCGCGAGGGCTGACATGGTCGCACGTCCCAACGCTGCGCTGGCGCAAATCCATCAGCAGATCATGTGGAGCCGGCTCATCGCCGTGGTGGAAGAGCAGGCGCAGACCATGATCCGCACCGCGTTCTCGACCTCGGTGCGCGAGGCCGGCGATTTGTCCGCCGGCGTTTTCGACCGCCATGGCAGGATGCTGGCGCAAGCGGTCACCGGCACGCCCGGCCACGTCAATTCCATGGCCAACGCCGTGAAACATTTTCTCGACGCTTATCCGCTTGCCGGCATGAAGCCGGGCGATCACTTCATCACCAACGATCCCTGGCTCACCTCGGGGCACCTGCACGACATCACTGTCATCACGCCGACCTTCTACGGCGGCGAGGCGGTCGGCCTTTTTGCCAACACCATCCACGTGGTCGACATCGGCGGCCTCGGCATGGGGCCGGATGGCCGGCAAGTGTTCGAGGAGGGGCTCTCGATCCCGATCATGCCGCTCGCCCGAGCGGGGTGCATGAATGAGGATCTGTTGCGGCTCGTTCGCGCCAACGTGCGCGAGCCACTGCAGGTCGAGGGCGACATCTACGCCTGCGCGGCCTGCAACGACGAAGGCAGCCGGCGGCTGATCGAGATGATGGACGAGTTCGAGATCGCCAATCTCGACCGGCTCGGCGAGCAGATCGTCGAGGCTTCGCGCGAGGCGACGCTCGAGCGCATCCGCGCCCTGCCGCGCGGGACCTATCGCAACCGCCTCACCATGGACGGCTACGACAAGCCGCTGGTGCTCGATGCGGCGCTGACCATCTCCGAGCACGGCATCCATGTCGATTTCGACGGCACGTCGCCGGCGTCCGGCTACGGCATCAATGTCGTGTTCAATTATTGCCTCGCCTACACCGCCTTCGGCGTCAAATGCCTGGTCGCCCCGGACGTACCCAACAATGCCGGTTCGCTCGAACCGATCACGGTCGCCGCGCCGGAAGGCTGCGTGCTCAACGCCAAGCGGCCGTGGCCGGTGGCGGCGCGCCATACCGTCGGTCAGATGCTGCCCGACGTCGTCGCCGGCTGCCTGCATCAGGCGATTGCCGGCGGCGTGCCGGCCGAAGGCGCATCATCGCTATGGAACCCGCAGATTTTCGGCGGCGGCTCGCTCGTCGACGAGGTGGAGGAGGGGACCGACGCCAACGAACTGCCGCTGTTTTCGACCGTCATCTTCCATTGCGGCGGCGCCGGCGCGCGGCCGGGCAAGGACGGGCTGTCGGCCACCTCGTTTCCCTCCGGCGTGCGCACCATCCCGGTGGAAGCGACCGAGACCATTGCGCCGGTGATCTTCTATCGCCGCGAGTTTCGCGAAGGCTCCGGCGGCGCCGGACGTTTCCGCGGCGGCCTTGGCCAGTCGATCGAGCTTGGGGGCGCCGGAAATAATCCGATCGCCCTGTTGTGCAATTTCGAGCGGGTCAAAAATCCGGCCCGCGGGCGTGACAGCGGGGGTGCGGGCGCGCCCGGAGCAGTGGCGCTGCGGTCCGGCCGGCCGATCCGGCCGAAAGGACGCCAGACCGTGCCGGCGCGCGACGCGATCCGCCTCGGTCTGCCCGGCGGCGGCGGTTTCGGCGATCCGAAGACGCGCGAGCCGCAGCACGTGCTTGACGACGTGCTCGACGGGCTGATCAGCGCCGAAGAGGCGCGGCGCGATTACGGCGTCGCCGTCGACGCTGCCGGTAAGCTCGACCTTGCCGAGACCGAACGGCTCCGGGCGCGATAGGGCTCACGCCGCCTCGGCATCTGCTGCGGTGTCGAAAACGGGCAGACTAACGTCGCGGGCGCGCTCGATCAGGAAACACGCGGCCAGAAGGCCAACTCCGGCGCCGAACATCACGTAGAACGCCGGCGCGATCGGTGAGCCCGTGGCCTGGATCAGCCAAGTGACGAAAAACTGCGCGAAGCCGCCGAAAATCATGACCGCCAGATTGTAGGCAATGCCGAGGCTGGTTGAGCGCGTGCGCGCCGGAAACTGCTCCGCCAGCGCCGTCGACATCGGACCAAAGAAAATCCCGAGCAGGCTGCACAGTACGATCTGAACGATCGCCAGATTGGCGAACGACGGGTTGGCATGCAGCCAGCGGAACAGCGGATAGGTGAGGGCGAGATAGAGAACGAGCGCGCCGATCATGATCGGCTTGCGCCCGACGCGATCCGACAACGCTCCAAACAGCGGCGTCAGCACGACCAGGAAGGCGAGGCTGATCGCCTGGGCGATGAAGGCATCGTCCAGCGGCAGGTGCAATTGCGTGCGCGCGAAGGTCGGGATGTAGAGGAGGATCACGTAGAACGAGATCGTCCCCGAGGTAATGATGCCCATGGTCACGAGTGCTTGCTTGGCATGCGCGGCGACGACGCTGCCGAGGTCGCCTGTCGTCGGCGCGGCCGCGCGCGATTCCAGAAACGCCGACGTTTCAGTAAGATTGCTGCGAATGAAGTAGCCGACGGGACCGATCACCAGTCCGACCAGGAACGGGATGCGCCAGCCCCAGGCATCGAGCGCCGCCGGCGAAAGGCTGCGCGTGACCAGCGCTCCCAACAAGGCCCCGATCAGCACGGCGAGGCCTTGTCCGACCATTTGCCAGGAGCCGTAGAAACCGCGGCGGTTCGCCGGCGCGCTCTCGATCAGGAACGTGGTCGCGCTGGCAAACTCGCCGCCGGCGGAAAAGCCTTGCAACAGTCGCGCCAGCACCATGATCAAGGGCGCCGCCACGCCAATCGCCGCGTAGGTCGGAGCAAAACCGATCATGGCGATGGCGATGGTCATCAGGATAATGACCAAGAGCAAGGCGGCCTTGCGCCCTTTGCGGTCGGCGTAGATGCCGAGCAGCAAGCCGCCGACCGGACGCATGAAGAAGCCGACGCCGAAGGTCGCGAGGGTCAGCAACAGCGAGGCGTATTGCGTGCCGGCCGGAAAAAATTGCCGTGAGATGATCAGCGCGAGAAAGCCGAAGACGATGAAATCGTACCATTCGAGCGCGTTGCCGATCACGGCGGCGGTAACTTGCAGAGGGCGCGGTGCGGATATGCTGTCTGACATGGCTGATCCCCGCTAAAGAGGAACGATGCGGCACAGGATGCCGCGCGAGTCGACCGAGCCCGAGATCGGGTCCCATGGCCCGTCATAGGTCATGGCGGCGTTGATGTTGACGTCGAAGGCGCCGCTGCCGGGCAGCATGCTGCCGGGACGCCACCAGCCCATGCCGGTCGAGACCACGCCTTCGGGCGTATTTTCGGTGATCTTGATTTTTGCCTTGCAGGAGCCTCGCGCATCCGGCGTCTCGATGCGCACCCATTGATTGTCGCCGACCGACATCGCCTGCGCGGTCGCCGGGTGGATCAAGAGCCGCGGATCGGGTGAAATTTTCTTGGCCCAGGGCTGATCGCGGAAGCGCGAATGATGATAGGTCTTTTCGCGGTCGCCGGTGAGCAGCGTCAGAGGATATTGCGTTTTGAGGTTCGCAGCGGCGCGCTCGCGGGCAGGGGCGACGAAATTCGGCAAGGGATCGACGCCGATCGAGGCGATCGCCTCCGAGTAAAGCTCGATCTTGCCGGTGGCGGACGGAAATTTCTCGAAGTTCTCCAGCTCGTAGGGATATTCGGCAAAGCCGTTTCGGCGCAGCGTCTGCAATGTGACGCCACTGTCGCCGAGCAGATAGTTTATGAATTCGTCCTGGTTCTGCCACGGCAGGAAGTTCGCGCTGGCGGCGCCGCGGGCCTGCATCTTGTGCAGCAGCCCGCGCGCGATTTCAAAATCGTTGCGCGCCTCGCCGCGCGGCGGCACGACCTTTTGTGTCATCGCAATGAGCGGGCCGCCCGGCTGCAGCCGGATCTCGTCCTCTTCGAGCCCGGTGGTCTTCGGCACGACGATGTCGGCGAGTTCCGCGGTCGGCGTCATCGAATCGCTTGCCACCATGAGGAAATCAAGCGAACGCAACGCCTCAACGGTCTTTGGCGTATTCGGATAGGTGACGACGATATTGGCGCCGCTCAGATACATGGCACGCACCGGATAGGGCTCGCCGGTGAGGATGGCGTCGATCGCCGTGGGATTGTGACACGCGGTCTGCCAGCCGCGCGGGCCGGCCCACAGCGGAAACTTGTCCGCGCCCAGCGTGCGTTCCTCGATCGCTGGCGGCAGCCGGAATTTCGGATCGTGCACCAGATTGAGATTGTCCAAAAAACCCTTCGGCTTCTTGACCCGGCGGTTGCCGCCGAGCCGGTCCACGTTGCCGCTGATGCCGACGAGGCAATGGAAGGCGCGGAAGGTCTGTACGCCGGCGGAAAACGCGTCGATGCCGTGGCCGCTGACAAAGGTCGACGGTCCGCGCGCATAGAGGCGGGCTGCCGCGATAATATCGTCCGCCGGCACGCCGGTCAGCATTTCGGCACGCTTGGGCGTGAATTCGGCTGCCCGCTGCGCGAGCCTGTCGAAACCATGGGTGGCGCGCGCGACGAAATCCTTGTCGTAAAGCTGTTCCGCAATCATCAGTCGGATCATGGCGAGACCGATCGCCGCGTCGGTGCCCGGCTTCGGCCGCAGCCACAGATCGGCGATGCCGACGGTCGGAATCCGCTTTGGATCGATGACGACGATCTGCCCGCCGCGCTTTTTCAGATTCTTGAGCGCGATCCATTCGATCGGATCGGCATCGTAGGAGTTGCGCCCGACCACGAGCGCGCAGCGCGCATTGTCGATGTCCTCGCCGCGGGTGATGTCCAGTCCGCTCGAGCGCAGACTCACCGCGCGGCAACCGCCGCAGAGATCCTGGTTGATCATCCAGTTGGGAGAGCCGAGCGAGCGCAACAGCATCACCACCGCAAGCCCGCGGCCGAAATAGACGTTGTTGCAGACGCCGATCAGCGCCGGCGGGCCGTATTGCTCGCGCACCGCCGCATAGCGTTCCGCGGCGTGATCCAGCGCATCATCCCAGGAAATGCGCTCCCACTTGCCCTCGCCGCGCTCGCCGGTGCGCCGCAGCGGATGCAGCAGGCGCCGCTCCGAATAGGTAATTCCCGTCGGCCCCTTGAGTCCTTTGATGCAGAACGCGCCCTTCGAGAGCGGATGCGCCGGGTTCGGCTTGATGTCTTCGATTACGCCGCCGCGCACATGGACCAGCGACCCGCAATGCACGGAGCACTCGGTGCAGCTTGAGGGGATGACTTTCAGCTCGCCGGGCGTGGATGCGGCGTCGGCATCAGGCATCGGCTGTCACACTGCAGCTATGACGGCGTTCGCGACATCGCGCTTGCGCCTTGGAGCGTATTATGAAAGCGAAACAGCCGCAACGTGTCGCGGAGCGGTCGAGACCGGCGCGTGCCGGCGCAGGCGCAATCAACGCCTAGGCCTTCAACATGCCGGTATCGATCGGCAGCGAGCGCACGCGCTTGCCGGTTGCGGCGAAAACGGCGTTGCACAGCGCCGGGATCGCAGCCGGCAACGGCGGTTCGCCCAAGCCGGTGGGCGCATTATCGCTGGTCAGGAAGTGCACCTCGATCGGCGCCGCTTGCCGCATTCGCAACAGTGGAAACGTATCGAAATTGGCCTGCACGACGCGGCCGCGATCGATGGTGATCTGCTGTCCCAGCGCTTCGCCGATGCCGTCGAGAATTGCGCCCTGCGTCATGTTCACGGCGGCAGTCGGGTTGATGATTTGCCGGCCGATATCGCCGACCGCCCAGACCTTGTTGATCCTGACCGTGCCCTCGGCCGCCACTGCCGCCTCGACGACCTCGGCGAAATAGCCGAGATGGCTGTAGTAGACGGCAACGCCCAGGCCGGTCCGAGCCGGCAGCTCGCGCTGTCCCCAGCCTGACACTTCGCGCACTTTTTCCAGGACCCCGCGTACACGCGCCGTGTTAAAGCCCGCACCCCTGCCGGGCAGCAGCTCGTCCTTGCCGAGCAGATCGATCTGAAACTGCAGCGGGTCTTTGCCCGCTTCATGCGCCAGTTCGTCGATGAAAGACTGAAACACGAAGGCGAGTGCGTTGTCGCCCGGCGCGCGCAACGGTCCGGTCGGTACGTCGAGCGGAATGAGCGAGGCGCCATAAGACAGATTTGCGATCCGGCCGGCCGGAAACGCGTCGGGGGACAGCCCGGCGGAGGCTGCGAATTGTCCGTTGCGGCCGTAGCTCACGAAGTGCTGCTGCCAGGCGACGACCGTGCCGTTGCGGTCGAGCCCGGCTTTGAGGAAATGAAAACCGCCGGGCCGGTAGAAATCGTGATGGATATCGTCGGCGCGGGTCCACACGAGTTTGATCGGGACGCCGGCGACTTTCGCGATCCAGGCCGCCTCCACCATGTAGTCGTTGGCGAGGCGCCGGCCGAAGCCGCCGCCGGCCCGCGTCATGTGCACCACGATCTTGCCTTCATCGAGGCCAAGCGTTTTCGCCACCAGCGCGCGTCCCGGCTCGGGATCCTGCGTCGGCGCCCAAATCTCCGCTTGGCCGTTTCGAACCAGAGCGGTGCAGTTCATCGGCTCGAGCGCTCCGTGGGCGAGGAACGGATAGGCGTAATTCGCTTCCACCACTTTTGCGGCGCTTGCGAATGCGGCGGCGGCGTCGCCGTCGCTGCGCAAGCTGTGCTGCGGCGCCTTGGCACCCAGTTCGGCAGCCTGCCGGGCGAAACCCTCGCTGCTTTGCGCGGCGGCCGGGCCCTCGTCCCAATTGATTTGCAGTTTCTGCCGCGCCTTCTCGGCGCGCCAGAAGCTGTCAGCCACGATGGCTATTCCGGGCGACAGGGCGTGCGGGTTGGGTCCGCCTTCGACCACGAAAGCCTGGCGCACGCCGGGCAACCGCGCGATCTCCGCGACATTGGCGCTCGCCACCTTGCCGCCGAAAACCGGGCATTTCTGAAAAACCGCATAAAGCATCCCAGGCAGAACGGTATCGATGCCGAACAGCGGTTTACCCTTCACCAGGGCGGGGTTGTCGACGCCGGGGATGGAACGGCCGATGATTTTGTAATCCTTCGCATCCTTGAGCTTGACGCGGTCCAGATCCGGGACCGGCAACGAAGCGGCCTCCGCCGCGAGCGACCCATAGGTGAAAGCCCGTCGGCTGCCTTGGTGCACGACCTGCCCGGACGCGGTTTCGCACTCGCTTGCGTGCACGTTCCAGCGCTTGGCCGCCGCCGCGATCAGCATCTGCCGGGCGGCGGCGCCGACCTTGCGCATCGGCCCCCAGTTCTGCGGCGTGGCGGTGCTGCCGCCGGCGTGCTGGCGGCCGTATAGTGCTGGATCGAGCAGCGCCTGCTCGGTACGCACCTGGCTCCAATCGACGTCGAGTTCTTCGGCGATCAGCATCGGCAACATGGTTTTGACGCCCTGGCCGATTTCTGGATTTTTCGCCAAGATCGTCACGATGTTGTCCGGCGCGATGCGCACGAAGGCGGTGAGCATTGCAGTTGCTTGCTGTGCCGATGGCGCCGCCGGCCCCGCGCCTGTTGCTGCGGCCCTGGCGACACCGGCAAAACCGGCAAAACCGAAGCTCAACAATAAGCCGCCGCCAGCGGCGCTCGCCTTGAGAAAATTGCGGCGCGAGGCGCTCGCGGCCGCTAGCGGTTCATCCGCGGAGTGTTGCATGAAGTCTTGCAGAGATTCTGCAAGACTCTTGCAAAAATGTTTCGCGCGCCATGGTCATTCACATCCTCCGCGCCGCCGAACCCAGCGTCGTCTTCGCCGCCTGTTTGATGGCTTCGCGAATGCGCAGATACGTGCCGCAGCGGCAGATGTTGCCGTTCATGGCCGCATCGATGTCGCCGTCGCTCGGCGCCGGGGTGCGCGCCAGCAGCGCCGCCGCCGACATGAGCTGCCCGGCCTGGCAATAGCCGCATTGCAGCACGTCGACCTCGAGCCAGGCCAGTTGCAAACGCGCCCCGATTGGATTGGCGGCGAGACCCTCGATGGTGGTCACCGCCGCCTTGCCGACATTGGCCACCGGCAGCCGGCACGAGCGCACCGGTGCGCCGTCGAGGTGAACCGTGCAGGCGCCGCACAGGCCGGCGCCGCATCCGAACTTCGTACCTTTGAGATTGATGTCGTCGCGCAGGACCCAAAGCAGCGGCGTGTCGGCGTCGGCATCGACCGTGTGAGGACGGCCATTGACCTCAAGGGTGAACTGCATGCGAACCTCGCCGGCTGATTCGACCGCACGATAGGCCTCATTGTTTCCCGCCGGAACGCCCGGTCGCGCCCGGTACGATCAACTCTTGATGACGCCGGGCGGTGACGCTTTGCCATTGTGGCATCCTGGCGGTTTGGCGGCGGCCCTTCATGCGGTTTTGTGTGCGATTTTGATCCCTCGAGCCGCAGACAATGGAGATATGACGCCTTATCCTGGTGGATAGGCAGGCTCTTGGGGGGTGGCAACTATCAAATCCGCTCCACGCGGCCGCGGAGGACGCACCGATGACCGAAGACCACGACGATCGAACTCACGCGGGCGGCGGCGCACCCGCGCACGAGGGCGACCATCCACACGGCCACACGCCGCACGACTGGCATTCGCAAACCTACGTCGACGACTGGATCAAGCGCGATGAAAGCCGCGACGACGAGCGGCGCCCGCGCATGCGGGAAATGGTGGCCCTGGCAAAGTTGCCGCCCGATTCGTCGCCTGCGGTGCTCGACATCGGCGCCGGCTATGGCTTTGTCACCGAGGAAGTGCTGCATGCCTTTCCGACGGCGCGGGTCACCTTGCAGGATTATTCGCAATTGATGCTGACGCGGGCGAGCGAGCAACTTGCCGGTCATGCCGGACAATTGTCGTTCGCGCTCGCCGATCTGACCGATGCGACGTGGAGGAGCCGGGTCGGCGGCCCGTTCGACCTCATCGTCTCGGCCATTGCCATTCACAATCTGCGCCAGCTCGATCTCATCGCCGCCTGCTATCGCGGCATTGCCGGCCTGCTTAAGCCCGGCGCGCCGTTTCTCGACTATGATCTTTTTGCGCAGTGCGGCGGCATCGAAACCCATATCGGTCTGATGCAGGAGGCCGGCATGAGCCGCGTTTCGCGCGCCTGGGACGATGGTCATGCGGCGATCATCGTCGGACACGGCAAGCGCGCACCTTGATTCCGCCGGCCGGCGGTGAAGCATGACGCTTCAACCCGTCAAGCCAAGGGCAGAAGCCAGGGCCGGACATCCAATCAAGGCAAGCGAGCGAGCGGGCAACGCCGCGCGCGGCGCTCTGGGTCTGCTCCGCGCGCTCCTGCGCGAGGCTGCCTACCGCGCCGGTTCGAACGAACGGATCGGCGCTTGCGCGGTCGGTTCCTTGCTGCTGCCGCTGTGGTCGAAGGCGGACGCCGGCAGTTGCAGCACGCTGGCGCGCTGGCCGGGCATCAGGCGCGTGACCATCACGACCTGTCCGCCCGGGAATTCCAGGGCGTCGTGGTGCAGGTGCGGGTCGTCCATGTTGACTTGGCGGAAGCGAGCCACCTTATGCTCGACGCGTGCCTTGCCGAACAGGCTGAACGCGCGGTCATATTGAACCTCGTCCTCGAACGCGATCTCGGTGCCGGGCAGCAGGCAAACCGCCACCTCGGGTTCGCCCGAAGCCGAGAAACCGCGGGTGATCGACCTGGCAAAATCGGTCGACACGAGCTTGTCGCCGACCTTGGCCGGTCGCGAAGCGACGAGATGCAGACTGTAATCGCACATTTGGGGCACTCCTCTAGCGAAGAGCCAAAGCGCGGCTCTTCGACTTCTGAACCCACGCGTTGGCCAAATGTTCCTGTGCGTCGCCGCACTATTGCCGGTCCGCTCGGCAAGCGGGCCGTCCCTGTGCGGGCCGCCTCCGTCTTGATTGCAATCCGCCGCAATGCTTCGGTGCTTGAGGGGCGATTCATCGCCCAAAACAAGGCCGAGAACGCGCACGGAGATGGACGAGTGCACCGCCCAACCGCCCAGCGGATCGAGCCGTGCCGACGCCGGCGCCTTGCCGCCCGCCGGGCTCGCCTCGTCCGGGAACTACGGCGAAACAAAGAAGCCCGCGGACACTCGCGAGCATAAGGATCATGTGCCGCGCGGCATCGGCTGCATGGTGCTGGCGACGGTCATGTTTGGCACCGCCTCGGCGCTGACCAAATGGCAGGTCGGCATCTATCCGGTGGGCGAGGTGGTCTTCTCGCGCTCGATCTCTTCGCTCGTGGTGTGCGGCGCCGTCATGCTGCCGATGACCGGATGGTCGGTTTACGCGACCCGGCGTCCGCGCGATCATCTCGCCCGCGGACTGTCGCAGGCGATCTCGCAGACCCTGTTCGCGCTTGCATTCACGCTGATGCCGCTTGCCGGCGCGGTGTCGATCAATTTCTCCGCGCCGCTGTTCGCCGCGCTGGTGTCGATCTTGTGGCTGAAGGAGCGTGCCGGCGTCTCGCGCTGGGCGACGCTGCTGGTCGGTTTTGCCGGCGTGCTCGTCGTCACCGATCCGGGCCGCAACTCGTTCACGCTCGGCGCCTTGTTCGCGCTGGGCAACGCCGTGCTGTACGGCAGCGTCACCGTTGCGGTGCGCGGCATGACCAGAACCGAATCGGCCAACACGCTGATCATCTGGCAACTCACAACGATCGCGTTCTTTCACTCGTTCCTTTTGCTGTTCGGCTGGCGCTGGCCTGCCCCGGTCGATGCCGCAATGCTGTTCGGCAGCGGCCTTGCCAACGCGATCGGACAATATTTCTGGACGCAGTCGCTGCGGCTGGCGCCCGCCACCGCCGTGGCGCCGTTCTATTATCTGATGCTGGTCTGGGCGCTGGGCTTCGGTTTCTTCATCTGGGGCGACGTGCCGTCGCCGGGCTTGCTGGTCGGATCGGCCATCGTGGTGGCCTCCGGTTTCTTTCTGTTCTGGCGCGAGGCGCGGCTGCAGCGCCGCATCGCGATCGCGCCGCGCCCGGCGCAGACCGTGCGCTCACCATGACTTGGCCTGCCGCCGGCGCAGCCGCGGTTCTTTGCGCCCGGCCAGCCGAACGGCTATGATCGCGCGCGCATTGGGGCGAGGGGGGTAGGATGAAAGTCCTCCAGGCTTTATTGCTCGGCACTGCGGCCGCGATGCTGGTCATCGGCGCAGCCGGAGCCGGCGAACGCCAAGTCAAAGCCAAGCCGGCTGATCGGGCGACTAATTGCAGCGCCTACGGTCCGGGATTCCGCTACGTGCCGGGTGCCGACGCTTGCGTCAAAGTCGGCGGCTGGGTGCGGGCCCAGGCCGGGACCGGCCACGGCGCGGTGAATTGGGGCGCGCTCAAGTCCGGCCCGAGCGCCGGCGGCGCCGGCACGGCCGCATTGGGCGACCGAGGCACTCTCACCACCGACGTCCGCAAGCAGACCGGGTATGGCACGGTCCGGGGCTACCTGTCGGTCGGGGCGGGCCACGAATAGCTTTGATCGCGCGCATGTTCATCCCGCATCAGGCCGGAGACCTCGCCAATTGAGGCTTGAGCAATTCGGCTGAGTGAACGAGCGCAGCCCGGCACCGTCCCGATTTCAGTGAGCACCCAGTGCCGGTGCCCGGACATAGGCGCCGTAGCAGGCGCGCGAGACGCTACCGCCATGGGCCGGCGATCTCGTCCAAGCCTCAGTTCCGGTGATCGTCCCACCTGTCGCGTTCAGGGTGCCATTATAGGTTCCCTTGAAGCTGGCAACTGCTGCCGCCCATGAGGAACCAAGATGCAGCGTCCCGTCCGCGCTGACGGTCCCGGTTGCAATCTCGGTTCCAACGACGCGGCTGCCGTCGCGATTGAAGATGGGTCGCCCGGCGACAACCGTTGTGCCGGAGACGGTCATGTCGAACGGGGCGCGTAACATGCCTAAGGTTCCCGCCAAATGCTCGCAGACAATGCTGCCCCTGTATGCGCCCTCAATGGAGGGCTGCTGCGCAAAACCAGTGCCCGATGCGACCAGCAAAAAACCCACCGCCACGAGATTCGACCGCTTTCGAATGCACATCGAAACCTCCCTGTTTTGCGATGACTGTGCACGCCTTATCGTATTTGGAAAAATACTGTCGGCCGAGCACAGGACAGTATAGCTCTAATTCATGTCGGGGCTCAAATCCTCTTCCGATCAAAGCCAAGTCGCCCGGATGGAGCGGAGCGAAATCCGGGGGCTCTCTCTCTCTGATTATCTTCGGCTCCACAAATTATCTTCGCATCTACAAAGCATAGCCATTCAAGGAACAAACCTTGATCTCCTTGGTTACGAACCGAAGGATCGCTAATGGAGCCAATCAATGAAAAAGCGTCTCCTCTGCGCTGCTCTTGTTTGTACGTTTGCTGCCGGCCTGGTGACTACGGGCTTCGCCCAATCGACGTCCGGCGGCGGCCAAGGTGCGGGCAGCGTCAGCGGTACGAAGTCGGGCACGACCGGCGGCAATCCCTCTGACGGCGGAAGCGCTGCGGGCCCCGCCGGCGGCAGCACCGGCATGGGCGGTACCAGCGGGCAGACCGGCACCGGCAGCAGCGGTGCCAGCAAGAGTCAAGATTCCTACGGCGGAGGGCGAGTGCCAGTGCCGCATGAATGACGATGTGGCTGCGAGCAGCGCGAACGTTCGGCGTCAATCGCCGTAATGCGCCGGCCTTGTTTCGGAAACGAATAGCCAGATCAGCACCGTCGCGGCCCCGGCGATCGCGGCGATGAGGATGAATCCGCTGACGTTGTCAAAACCCTGGAAAAAATAGCCGGTCGCGAGCGTACTGAACGAAGCGGCGATTGCGGTGGCCGCGCCGACGGCGCCGCGAGCCAAGTTGAAGCGGCCCGTCCCGGCCGTCAGGTCGGTGATCACGATGACGGTCAACACTCCGATCACCGCGCCGCTGACGCCGTCGAGCAACTGGGCGACCACCAGAAACGGGTAACCGTATGTGAAGGCCAGCAATGCCGCGCGAATCGGCTCGACCGCAAAGCCGATCAGCAGCAACGGCTTGCGCCCCTTCTTTTCCGAGTGATAGCCGACCCAGGGCGCGAAGATCGCGACCACGATCTGCGGCGCGATGATCAGCCCCGACATCCACAGCGAGCTTTGCAGCTTGATGCTGCCGGCGAGGTTTTCGCCGATCAGCGGCAGCATCGAGGCGTCGGCGAGCTGAAACAGGACCAGCGCTGCGGCAAACAGCAAAAGCCGGTGATTTTTGAAGAGGTCGCGCACGCGGGCGTTGTGCGCGTCTTCGCCCTTGGCCGCATTGCGCGCCTGTCGGTAGTCGATCTCGCCGGGCCGGATGAATCCGAGCGCGACCAGCGCCGGCACGCACAGCATTGCGGCCGCGACGAAGATCGCGCTCGCGGAAAAATAGGCGCCGGCGAGCCCCATCAAGGCGGCGGTGAACGCATGGCCGCCGGCTGCGTAGCGGTAGTTTCTCCCGGTGCGCAGCGACATGGCGCGCCGGCCGACGAGTCCCAGGCTGATCGCTCCGATCGCCGGCGTAATGATGCCGGCGGTCGAACCGTGCAGCAGTTCGGCCAAAAACACGGCGATAAACGAGGGCGTCAGCGCCAGGATGAGGGCGGCGCCCCCGATCATGATGATTCCGCTCGCAACCAACCCGCGTTTCCAGGTGACGGCATCGGCCACCGCGCCTCCCGGGACCTGCATCACCACCGCGGCCAGAGTGCCCGCCGTCAACGCCATGCCGACGCCGCTTTTCGACCATCCAAGCTGCGCCAGGTAGAAGGCGACGAACGTGCCGAAGCCGGTCTGCACGTCGGCGATGAAGAAATTGGTCCAGTCGAGGCCGTAGCGGCTCTGCCAGGAGGCCGGCGTGTGCAACGATCGCCGAGCGTCGTGGTAACGCGCGACGGTCTTGTGCAGACGGGATTTTCGACCCTCGCGGGGGGCTGCGGCCATTGCGATGAAAGTGCGGCGGGCAGCACGCGGCAGATGCCGCCGCGATCTCTCTGCCCGCGATGCCAACGGCCGGCGGCGGCGCGCAGTTCCTTGCGAACGACGCGCCGCGATTTTTGGAACCGTCGTCCGCTTACTGCGCCAGCGGGGTTGGATTCTCGGCGGGCGGATCGATCGCAAACGTGCCGGCGGTCATGCAGGTCATGGAAAAGCTGCCGATCGAGGCGACCAGCGCCACCAAGCCTTCCAGCCCCATGGTTTTTTCTGCCGCCGCATAAGTCTCATCGCTCAGCCCTTTGTTGGCGAGCAGTTCGTGCGCCACGGTAAAGCACGTCCGCTCGCGCGCCTCGGCAAGCTCCGGCGTGCGGCGCGCATTGATCGCGTCGATCACCGCCTGCGTAATGCCCAGCGAAAGCGAGCGGCGCACCTGCGCGAACCAGGGATAGCGGGCGTTCCAGTGTCGCGCGACGACGAGGTTGGCGATCTGCTGCTCGCGCTTCGACAGCGGCCCCGCGGCCAGCAACTCGCGCAGGTTCTGCGCGGCCTCGAACAATTTCGGCAGCCGGATATAGGCATAATAAGGCCCACCGACGATGCCGCTCCCTTGTTTGGCGGCGTCGTAGACGCGCGCCTGTTCGGCGTTCATGTCGGCGCGGTCGATGATTTGTATGCGAGCCATGTTTTCTCTCCTCCTGCGTACCGTCGGTTGGCGTGATCTGAAATGTTTGGCGATGAGGACGGAAACTCATAAATGCGTCTGGCCGGACGAAGTTAAGAGTATAGGCTTTACCCCGAAAGCGACCGTTAGTGACCATCGCGCAACTCTTCGCGATGGGCCACGGCTGGACATCGCGCTATCGCTTTTTCGTCAGCGGCTTAGCGACTTCGAGGGCCGTATCGACGAAAAGCCGTGCGACGGGGCTAGGTGTGCGATTCTTTAGTGTAAAGATTCCGCTCGCTACGCGGGCGACTGGCAGTTCGACGGGGAGGGCCCTCAGTTCCAAACGCTGGGTGGGAAGCCTTAATACGGAAGCCGGAAAAATCGTCAGGAAGCGTCCGGTCGCGAGGAGACTCATCCGCACCTGCGGTAAATCGGTAGTGACGGCCCTGCGCGGATAATCGAGTCCACTGGCACTGAAGGCTTCCGTTGCAATCGAGGCCATCCCGCCTCCCGGAGATGACAACACCCATCGTTCGTTTAACAGATCAGCAAGTGCGATCCGACGCCTCCGAACCCATGGATTTTGAGCGCCGACCGCAATGATACACGGCTCATCAAAGAGAAATTCGAAGTCCAGCCGCTCGTCTACAACGGGGCCGATATTTCGTGCAATTAAGAGGTCGACATTACGCTCGCTCAAATCGTGTCGCAGTCCCTCGTAATATCCGGTCGTGAGATAAATCATGATGCGCGGATAGCGTTGGCACAACCGATCGACGACGGCAGAGGCGAAGCTTGCTGCCAGAAACGCATTGCACCCGACTCGGACTTCGCCGGCTGTAGGATCGGCAAGAAACTCGATGTTCTTCACTGCTTGGCGCAGATCGTCAAACATCGCCGTCCCGCCGTCGAGCAAGGCGCGGCCGTATGCGGTCGGCTCGACACCGTGGGGGATACGGTCGAGCAGCCGTACCCCGATGGTATGCTCCAATTCGGCGATCGATCTGGAAACGGCGGGTTGCGTCGTGCTCAGGAGCGCGGCCGCCTTCCGCATGCTGCCGGCCTGAACCACGGTCATCAGGACGCGGAGGCCGTGCAGCTTTATCCGCTGGCCGATGCGATCTTCCGGCAGCATCCGTCACCCCGATCGCAATAGTGATATCGCCCTTATCAGCAAATAGCATTATCTGCATGTCGCCGCAGCCGCTATTTTCGCTCCTGGCTCGTGGAATAAGCCGACGATCAGAACCGCCGCGTCGCAAGTGTTCGACTGGAGGGCGACCATGAAGCTGCCACGCCGTCGATTTCTGCATCTGGTAGCGGGTGCTGCCGCTTTGCCTGTCCCGTCGCGCAGCGCATGGGCTCAAATGTACCCGACGCGGCCGGTGCGTATCATCGTCGGCTTTCCCGCCGGCACTTCGTCCGACATCACCGCCAGGCTGATCGGCCAATGGCTGTCGGAGCGGCTCGGTCAGCAATTCATTGTGGAAAATCGTCCCGGTGCGGGCACAAATATCGCCGCCGACACGGTTGCGCATTCCCGTGCTGATGGCTACACGCTGCTCTGGATTACGCAAACGAATGCGATCAACGCAAGCGTTTATAGGAAGCTCGATTTCAACTTTATCGGCGACATCCGGCCCGTCGCGAGCATTATTCACGTTGCGGCTGTGATGATGGTGCATCCATCGGTGCCGGCCAAGACGGTGCCGGAATTTATCGCCTACGCCAAGGCCAATCCGGGCAAGATCAACATGTCGACGCCCGGCATCGGCAGCATCAACCATGTGGCCGGCGAACTGTTCAACATGATGGCCGGCGTCAACCTGGTGGCGGTGCATTATCGCAGCAGCCAGTTTCCCGATCTCCTTAGCGGACAGGTGCAAATCACGTTTAATCCAATGCCGTCGTCGCTCGAATTCATAAGGGCCGGCAAGCTCCGCGCTCTGGCAGTGACGAGTGCGACGCGTCAGGAGGTGCTGGCCGACGTTCCGACCGTAGGTGAATTCTTGCCGGGTTATGAGGCGACCGCTTGGTTTGGGATCGGCGTGTCAAAAAACACGCCCAGCGGGATTGTCGACAAGCTCAACCGGGAGATCAACGCCGGCCTCGTCGATACCAAGGTCAAGGCGCGGCTCGTGGGCCTTGCTGGCGTTCCAATGACGATGACGCCCGGCGAGTTTGGCCAGTTCGTCGTCGATGAAACCGACAAGTGGGCCAAGGTGGTGAAGTTCGCGAACATCAAGCCGGAATGATTCGGCTTACCATTGGATATCCCGTAACGCCCGTCAGGCGACGTCGACGAATCTTGCCGCTATGGGTCCATCCGCGTCATTTCGAGCCCACGCCGACTACTCGACTCGCTGGCATTCATCCAGCTGGTATTCATAAGTCTGTGGCTGCGCGTTGGTGAGTCGGCTCCCTAATAAATCACGACGCTGCGGATCGATTTTCCTTCGCGCATCAGCGCGAAGGCCTTGTTGATGTCGGCAAGCGGCATGGTGTGGGTGATCATCGGGTCGATCTCGATTTTCTTCTGCATGTACCAGTCGACGATCTTCGGCACGTCGGAGCGTCCGCGGGCGCCGCCGAACGCGGTGCCGCGCCAGACCCGGCCGGTAACCAGCTGGAACGGCCGGGTGGCGATTTCCTGGCCGGCGCCGGCGACGCCGATGACGATGCTCTGGCCCCAGCCGCGGTGGCAGCTTTCCAGCGCCGCGCGCATCAGCTTGACGCTGCCGACACATTCGAACGTGTAATCGGCGCCGCCGATCTGATCGGCGCCGCTCCTGGTCATGTTGACCAGATGCGCCACCAGGTCGTCGCCGACTTCGCCGGGATTGACGAAGTGGGTCATGCCGAAGCGTTCGCCCCACGCTTTCTTTTCCGGATTAAGGTCCACGCCGATAATCATCTCGGCGCCGACCAGGCGCAGGCCCTGGATGACATTCAGCCCGATGCCGCCGAGGCCGAACACGATGGCTTTCGCTCCGGGCTCGACCTTGGCGGTGTTGATGACCGCGCCGATGCCGGTGGTGACGCCGCAGCCGATATAGCAGACCTTGTCGAACGGTGCGTCCGGGCGGATTTTTGCCACCGCGATTTCCGGCAGCACGGTGAAATTGGCGAAGGTCGAGCAGCCCATGTAGTGGTGGATCTTGTTGCCGTCGACCGAGAAGCGCGACGTGCCGTCCGGCATCACGCCCTGGCCCTGAGTGGCGCGGATTGCGGTGCACAGATTGGTCTTGCGCGACAGGCACGATGGACATTGCCGGCATTCAGGGGTGTAAAGCGGGATGACGTGGTCGCCCTTTTTGACTGAACTCACGCCGGCACCGGTCTCCACCACGATGCCGGCGCCCTCGTGGCCGAGGATCGCCGGAAACAGTCCCTCGGGATCGGCGCCCGAGAGCGTGAACTCGTCGGTGTGGCACACGCCGGTCGCCTTGATCTCGACCAGAACCTCCCCGGCGCGCGGGCCATCGAGCTTGACGCTTGTGACTTCGAGCGGCTTGCCGGGCGCGTAGGCCACGGCGGCGCGGACGTCCATCGGCATGGCAAATTCCGTCGTTGCGGCAAGGTGCGACGATGACACCGAGGGCTGAAAATGGCAAACAGGCATTGACGTTACCTGCGCCATTGATTCAATCCGATCGAGAGCAGGGCGGCGGTTATCGTGTACCAGCCTGATCATTTTCGTGTCGACGATGCGGGACAGATGCACGCGCTGATGCGGGCGCGGCCGTTTGCGACGTTGATCTCCGCCGGTTCGCTGGGCCTTTACGCGAGCCACTTGCCGACCGTGCTCAAAGACGAGGGGCCGCATGGCGTGGTCGAATGTCATCTCGCCCGCGCCAATCCGCATTGTCAGGACCTTGACGGAGAGCACGAGGCGCTGATGATCTTTCACGGCGCCGAAGGCTACGTCACGCCGAACTGGTATCCGTCCAAGGCGCAGCACGGAAAAGTCGTGCCGACCTGGAACTATGCGGTCGTACACGCCTACGGTCGCCCGCAAGTCATGGCCGATGCCGATTGGCTGCGCCGCCACGTCACCGAGCTCACGGCGCAGCAGGAGCGGGGCGAAGCTCGGCCTTGGGCGGTTTCCGACGCGCCCGAAAGCTACCTCAACGTCATGCTGCGCGGCATCGTCGGCTTCCGCTTCGCCATCAGCCGGCTCGAAGGCAAGTGGAAGATGAGCCAGAACCGCGAGATGGGCGATCGCGGCGGCGTCGTGCAAGGTCTGCAGCGGCGCGGGCAGGGCGACGATGGGGAAATCGCGAACTATGTCGCCACGCAGATAAAACCGGGCGGTTGAAACTGCTGCCGCGGCTTAGCCTTCGCTTTGGCCTTCGCTGTGGCTTTGGCCCGCAGGAATGACGATCTGCGTCTGCGTGACGATGGCGCAAAGCTTGCCGTCGGCGCGGGTGATCCGCGTCTGCCACACCATGGTGCGGCGCCCGCGATGGAGCGGCGTGCATTCGCCATAGGCGGTGTCGCCGATCGGTATGGGGGCGAAAAAATTGGTCTTGCTCTCGATCGTGGCGGTGCGCGCGCCGTCCGGCAGATTGGCCGTGGTGGCTGTGCCGCCGAGATTGTCGGCAAAGCCCATCAGCGCTCCGCCATGGAGGATGCCCATCCTGTTCTCCAGTTCGTCGGATACGAACAGTTCGGCTGAAACCTTCTCGCGCGACAGGTGCGTGATCTTGATGCGCAAAAGCTCGGCGAACGGCGGCTGCAATTCCGCGTTATGCCTCGGCCCATCGGCCACGAAAATTTCGGCCATGAAAAATCCCCATGCAAACCAAGGGCGCGGCCGAAGCCGCGCCCGCAAGCTTACAGCAATCGCGCGCTGGCTACTGCCGTGGCGCCGGCACCACGCGAATATAGGGCTTCGGCGTCTTCCAGCCGCCCGGATAAAGCTTCTTGGCTTCCTCCTCGCTGATGGCGCCGCCGAGGATCACATCTTCGCCTTGCTTCCAGTTCGCCGGCGTCGAGACCCGGTGCTTGGCGGTGAGCTGCAGCGAATTGATCACGCGGAGCACCTCGTCGAAATTGCGGCCCGTGCTCATCGGGTAGACCAGGATGAGCTTGATCTTCTTGTCGGGGCCGATGACGAACACGTTGCGCACCGTCTGATTGTCGTTGGGCGTACGGCCTTCCGAGGTGCCGCCCGTGCTTGCCGGCAGCATGGCGTAGAGCTTCGAGATTTTCAGATCGGTATCGCCGATCATCGGATAGTTCGGCGCGGTGCCGGTGACGTCCTTGATGTCGCCCGCCCACTTCTTGTGGTTGGCGACCGGATCGACCGATAATCCGATGATTTTCACCCCGCGCTTGTCGAATTCCGGCTTCATGCGCGCCATGGTGCCGAGTTCGGTCGTGCACACCGGGGTAAAATCCTTCGGGTGCGAGAACAGCACCACCCAGCTGTTGCCGATCCAGTCATGAAAGCGGATGTTGCCTTCGGTCGTCTCGGCCTCGAAATCCGGTGCGATATCGCCAATAGCCAGCGCCATACAAACCTCCCATCGCGCGTTGATTCAGTTTGGAAGTAATAGTTCCCCTCATATTTACGGTCGAATGAGCCGCGACACCAGCCTGTCGGAACCGATTTTTCTCGCGGCCGCGGATACAATTTGTCCGATTACGGCGGCATTGTGAAACATTCGGCTACTATCAATTTTGACCGGGAAAGAATTTTCGCCGCTGCGATTCGATCACCGAAGCTTGAGCGGAACGTTGCGACCGGGCCGCGCGTTTGCCGCATCGGGGCCCTGGCGCGGCCATCCTGGCCTCCATGCTGCTGGCATGCATGCTGGTGGCCGATCAGCCTGAGCAAGCGGTGCGGCGATGAACCGGACAAGCAACCATCCTTATCATCCTTACGCTGATCTGCATTCGCTCGTTACGGTGATCGCGCGCTCGCAGATCGTGGTCGTGGTGGCGGAGGCGGCCGCGGAGCAAAGTCAATTTCCCGCAGGCTTCGAGGCGGTCGACATTGCCATCCTCGAATGGATTGCGCGCGAAGGGCGATGGCGCGGCCGCGAATTGCTGCGGATGTAATACGACAGGCAGCTTGTTCGCTGCACCGTCATTCCCGCGCAAGCGGGAATCCATGCTCACCGTTGGAGCAGATAGCCAATGCGGTGGTTATGGGTCCCCGCTTGCGCGGGGACCACGAGTTGCGGCCGCTCAGTCGCCCTCGGTGCCGATCGCGTAGGCGGTCTCGCCGTGAACCGCGTCGTCGCCGACCTTCAGCGTGGCCTCGTCCATGCGCAGCGGCACGACCAGCCCGATCGCCTTGAGAATGATGAAGGTCATGATCGCGTTGAACACGATGATGAAGGCGGCGCCATAGAACTGGAGCAGGAGCTGATGGCCGCTATCGCCATAGAACAGGCCCTGCACCTTGACGCCGGGCGCGTCCGTGCCGGTGCCGATATATTCGAGCATGCCCGGATCGGCGAGCAGGCCGACCATCAGCCCGCCAGTCAAGCCGGCGATACCGTGCGTGGAGAAGACGCTCAGCGTGTCATCGACGCGCATCATCAAGCGCGTCTTTTGCAACTTGTTCATCGCCAGCCAGGGAATGATGCCGGCAACGACGCCGATGATGATGGCTCCCAGGCCGTTGACGTAACCGGCGCCGGGGGTGATCGCGACCAGACCCGCGATCATGCCGTTGACGGCGCCGAGCACTGACGGTTTGCCGTAGGCGATCTTGTCCATCAGCATCCATACCAACAGACCGACCGCAGTCGCGATGTTGGTGTTGAGCACTGCGGCGCCGGCGTCGGCATTGGCAAAATAAGGGTCGCCGCCATTGAAGCCGTTCCATCCGAGCCAGAGGATGCCGGCGCCGATGAGTGTGACCAAAAGGCTGTTGGGCGGAAAATGATCGCGGTCCACTTGCAGCCGCGGACCGATCACCGCGGCGGCAACGAAGCCGGACGTTCCGGCGGCGAGATGAATGACATATCCGCCGGAAAAGTCAGCGACCCCGAGTTGCGCGAGCCAGCCGCCGCCCCAGACGCTAAATGCGCCCACCGTGTAGACCAGAGTCATCCACACCGGGCAGAAGATCATCCAGGCGGTGAAATTCATGCGGCCGAGCAGCGAGCCGGCGAGGATGATGACGGTGATGGCGGCGAAGACGAACTGGAAGAAGACCAGCGTTGCCATCGGGAAGGCGAGGGGCGGCATGCCGGAGGCGGCGGCCGGAATAGTGGCTTGCCCGGTCGTGAACAAGGCCGAGAGCGCCGGCATCGGCTTGCCGAGGAAGGGCCACAATTGCGGTCCGAACGCCATGTTGTAATCAAACAGGATCCAGACGACGAGAACCGAAGCGAAAGCGTACATCGACATGAAGGCGGAGTTGATCGCCCATTTCCTTTTGACGATCCCGCCATAAAGAACAGTCAGGCCGGGAATGCTCTGCAGCCCAACGAACGTTGCGGCCGCGAGCTGCCAGGCGTTGTCTCCGGTGTCGAGCCAAGGTGGGGATGCGGTGAGTGCGAGTTCGACTGCCATTTGCTTTCCTTAAGGTCTGCGCGCCCCTGGCGGCCAATGGCACGCAGGGAAACGGTGCGCTTGGTCGCAAAACTTATGCCAAATCGATCGGCCATTGACTGACAGGGATTACCCGTGGAAATTCGAAGCAGGGCGACAAATGTTGATGAAAAAATCCGCAACTGATTACAAAGCGTGCACAAGGACCGGGAGAGCGATCACACGCTCCATCGCCGGCGTGGTTGTTTTCTCAGCGGTAATGGCTGGCGGTTGCGCCCTCGCGGCAGGCGCGCCGGACGACGGGCTCACGATCATCACCTGCACCAATCCCTACAGCGGAGCGAGCTGGCGGATTCGGATCGATTACAGTCGTCGCACTGTCGACTCCAATCCCGCCGAGATCGACGATGCCCGCATTGCGTGGCAGGATGGCAAAACCGGCCGCAAATACCTGCTCGATCGCAGGTCCGGATCTCTCACCGTAACGTTCGCTTCAGCCACCGGTGGCAATTTCCTCTATGATCGATGCAAGCTCGATCGCTGAAGCCGGCTCGCGCAATCCGGACATAGTGCCCATGGCTGACATAGCGCCCATGGCTGACATAGCGCCCATGGCTGACATAGCGCCCATGGCTGACATAGCGCCCCATGGCTGACCGCAGTTCCGGCGTCAGAGCGAGCATCGGTTTTGCTTCGGAGACCGGACCGCGGGAGCGTAACGAGGATTTTGCCGGCGCTGTTTTTGGCTGGGAATTGCCGCAACCGCGGCGCGAAATTGTGGCGGCGATCGCCGACGGGATCGGCGGCGCCAAGGGCGGGCGCGTGGCCGCCGAGATGGCGGTGCGCGGCTTTCTCGACGGTTTGTGCGACCTGCCCGAGACCATGGAAGTGCGACGCGCCGGGGCGACCATCCTCAATTCGCTCAACGGCTGGATCTACTCGCAGGGCCAGCGCGACGCCAAGCTCGCCGGCATGGGATGCACGCTCACCGCGCTGGTTTTGCGCGGGCGCGTCGGCCACGTGCTGCATGTCGGCGATACCCGTGCCTATCGGCTGCGCGGCGACCGCCTGGTCTGTCTGACGATCGACCATGTGCGCGAACGCGGCCCCGACGGCGGCCGCTCCAGCACGCTGGTCCGCGCGCTCGGCGTGGAGACCGAAGTGCCGCTCGACTATTCCAGCCAGCCGCTGGCGCGGCACGATCGGTTCCTGCTGTGCAGCGACGGCGTGCACGCGTTTCTGCCCGCCGAGGCCATCGCCGACGTATTGCGCCAGCGCTCGGCGTCGGAGGATTCGGCCCGTGCGCTGGTGGCTGCGGCGCTGGAAAGCGGCAGCACCGACAATTGCACCGCGCTCGTGGTCGATGTGCTCGAACTGCCAAGTGCCGAGTCGGCCGCTATCGGCGCCGCCATCACCCAATTGCCGCTGATCGCGGCGCCGATTGCCGGCGAGGCGGTCGACGGGTTTTTGCTCAAGGCGCTGGTCTCGGACGGACGCTATACGCGGCTGTTCGCCGCCGCCGACGAGGTTGAAGACGGCGAAGTGGTCTTAAAATTTCCCAAGCCGCAGGTCGCCGCGGTCGATACCTACCGCGCGGCGTTCATGCGCGAAGCCTGGGTCGGCGCGCGTGTCAACAGCCCCTATGTCGGGCGGACCATCGAACTGCCGCCGGGGCGGCAGACCTGCCTCTACACGGTGATGCCGCTCTACCAGGGCGAGCTTCTGGAAGCGCGGCTGGCGCGCCGCCCGCTCGTCGGCCTGGAGGAAGGCCGCAACATCGCCATCAAATTGGCCCGCGGCGTGGCGGCTTTGCACCGCGCCGGCATCATCCATCGTGATATCAAGCCGGACAACGTGATCCTCGAAAGCGAAGGATCGGTCAAATTGATCGATCTCGGCGTGGTGCGCGTTCCCGGACTGGAGGATTTTGCGCCCAAGGACATTCCCGGCACCGCCGCCTACATGGCACCGGAAATGTTTGCCGGCGAACCCGGCAACGAGGCGACCGACATTTACGCGCTCGGCGTGACTGTTTTTCGCGCCTTCGCCGGTGAATATCCCTACGGTAATCCCGACGCGACGACGCCGGCGCGGCGCAACCGGCCGACGCCGCTCTCCGCGCTGCGGCCCGATCTGCCGGCCTGGCTGCAAGCCGTCGTAGCGCGCGCGATCGCGGCGGATCCGGCCGAGCGCTTTCGCGACGCCGGCGACTTTGCCGTGGAAATGGAAGCCGGTCCGACACGCGCGCCGGCGCCGGAGTACCGGCCGCAAACGTTTTATCAGCGCCGGCCGGTTCTGTTCTGGCAGGGCGTTTCCGCGCTGCTCGCGGCTGCGCTCATCGCCTCGCTCTGGCTGCGGCATTAATTTCTTCGTAGCGTGGGTTAGCCGCGAAGCGGCGTAACCCACCATTCGAGGCAAGCGGCAAACTCAGCCGGTGGGTTACGCGCCCGGCGGCGCACGAGGTGTGGTGGTATCCAACGTTCGACCGCGGGAGAGGGTCGCGATGGGGGCACGCTTATCCTCGTGTTGACCGCATGAGCTGTTCGCATATTGCCTCCCAGATCTCACCAAAAGTCCTCAGCAAAGCAAATCTTGATTGAATCGTGATATTTTGCTATCATCATATGATGCTATCATTATAGTAAATGAACGTGACAACTTATCCTCAGATTAACGTGCGGGTTAACGCCTTTTTCCTAAAGCGTCTTGATGACTGGCGCCGTAAAGAGCCAGACTTGCCAAGTCGTCCCCAAGCGATTCGCCGATTGGTCGAAATCGCAATAGGTTCTGGTCGGACGTCGCGCTCACGTTTCAGAGCTTCACCAGCGTCCAAGGGACGTCGAATATCATGAGACATCCTCGGCAATACCTCAAACTCTCGCGATGCCAAGAGGATGCTTTAATTGCCGCCGCGCGCGATGGCGAACCAGTGCAGGGATTGACGCATGGCTTCTACAAGTATCCGGCGCGGTTTTCCCCGACATTCGCGCGGGTGGCTATCAAAACATTCACCAACCCAGGTCAGCTCGTCTTGGACCCGCATGTCGGCGGGGGTACGAGCCTCGTCGAGGCGCGTGCCTTGGGGCGAGCAGCCGTGGGCGTTGACATCAGCGCGCTTGCGGAATTTGTCACGCACGTCAAGTGCACCATCTATTCAGAAGCGGACCTAGAGACACTCGAAACCTGGGCGGCGAAGGTTCCTTATGTTGTGGATATTCACCGGGGTTCAATCGAATTCACTGAGTACGCGGAGCTTGGTTACTACAGGCACCTCGATCATCCATTGCGGTGGCGTTTGCGAAAGGGCATTGAGCAGGCACTCGCGAGTGCGATAAGCCTTCAGAAGCCACGCCTTGAAGCGTTCGGCCGCTGTGCTGTGCTGCGTACCGCACAATGGGCATTGGACGGCCGCAGCAAGCTGACGACGGTGGATGAATTCCGCGGGTCGCTCGGCGAAATCGCTGCCCAGATGGTCGAAGGTGCTCGGGAATTCCGCGCGGCTGTGCAGGAGAATGGCCGTTACCCCGTGACGGTTATCCACCGTAGCGCGGCGGGTCTCGAACATGATGAGCGCCTGCATGATCTGGGTTCGCCGCGGCTGGTGCTAACATCGCCCCCATATCCCGGCGTGCATGTGCTCTATCACCGCTGGCAGGTAGATGGCCGCAAAGAAGCGCCGCTGCCTTTCATGATCGCGAACAAGCTCGATGGCGCCGGTAGCAGCTACTATACGATGGGCGACCGCAAGTATCCCGAGCTGCGGACCTACTTCGAGAACATCAGGGCTACGATGTCATCGGTCGCCAATCTGGCGAATGCGCGTACCGTCATCGTGCAGATGGTGGCGTTCTCAGAACCGAAGTGGCAGCTCCCGCGATACCTCGAAACGATGGAAGGGGCAGGCCTCACCGAATTGCGCCTGTCGGCGCTTCGCGGCGTACGCGATGGACGGCTGTGGCGAAGCGTGCCAAGCCGACGCTGGTATAGCCAGCAGCGCGGCGAAACGCCGGGCAGCCAGGAGGTCGTGCTCTTTCACCGCAAGGCGGATGATTACGTCACGCGGCCTTCGGCAGTTTCTTGGGCAGCGTCAGGCACAGCGGCACAATAACGCGGCCGACGCCCGCGGCCGATTTCGAGATACGCTCCCGCACTTCGACCTCGTTGGCGCTCCACTCAGCCGTCTTCTTGGCATTGTCGAGCAGGCCCATGGCGATGAGTGCGAGGCCGTACTTGAATACGAACTCGACGGCGCTGGCCTCTTCCGGGGGCCGCATAGACCGGGCCTCGACGAGCAAGCGCGAATCGACATTGATGTGAAGCTGCAAGCGCTCAGTGCCCGGCACCTTCTCGACCGTGATGGGCGGCGCTTCCAGGCCGTTGTGCACTTCCTTGATGTCCGGTCGGCTCGGCGCCGCGTCCGTCATTGGCGGTTTCGGTTCGCGCGCCTCGTTCTCTCGCTTCTGCCGGGGTTCGACGACTTTTACCCTGATATTCAAATTCCACGGGCCGTGTGCCGAATCGGAGATGGTGGCGATCACGTCGAACTCGGTGCCGACCGGCTTCTTGATCTTGTCGGCGTGGAAGGTGAGCGTCAGGCGGCCATTGAAGAGCCGGAACGTCGGTTGGTTTTGGCCGTCGAACTCGCACTTCCCTTTATACTTCGAGCGGGTGAAGTAATTGTTCTTCACATCGGTGAGGAAAGAGCAGCGGGCTTCATCGTTCTGCGGCAGCTCGATGGTCGCCGAGGTCTTGCCATCCTTGCGCTTGAAGTAGCTCGGGAAGTCGGTGCCCTCGAATTTCGCCGCCTCGCCCTCGACCTTGATGCCGGCGACAGCGGCGGCAATGGTCTTCGCGGCGACCTTGCCGGCCGTCATGCTGCCGAACATGTCCGCAAGCGCGGGGTCGGTGGACAGCAGCTCTTCGAGCGCGTTTATGCCATCGTCGTCGCTCGTCGCGTTCTTGATCTTCTCCTGGTACCGCTTCTGGTCGAGCGCGATGAGGCCCTCGTGGTGGCGCAGCTCGTTCTGCAATTTCTTGAACAGCTCGGTGAGCAGCGGGTCCTCGCGGAACATTTCGCGGTTGCTCATGAAAAGCGCGTTGCGGGAGGTTTGACCCAGCTCGGAGCAATCGAGGGTGACCAGCATGCTGCCGCCGATGTGCTCCTTATCGACGGCCTTCCCCTTGAAGAACTGCGTGTCGCGCCGGGCGTGCGACTGGCCGTTGATGAGCGCGCGCAGGCCGGTTTGCGGCAGCTCGGCGTCATCGTCGCCGGTGGCGTTCGACTTGAAGACGCGCACCTCGGCCGGAATGGTCTCATTGGTCGAGAGCTTGATCTGGATGCTGGCGCCTTCCTCGAAGCCCTCTTCGAGCTTGCCGCGCGCGGCCCACGCGGAGAAGCGATCCCAGACGGTCACGCCCATGACGTTGGCTTTGTATTCGAGGCGGCACTCGATGATGCGCAGCGGCATCATCGGCCGCAGCAGGTATTCTTCGAGCTTCTTGAAAAGTTCGCCGCAGACGTTGGAACGGGGTGCCTTGTAGTCGAACATCTTGATGAGGGTGCCGTGCGGCACCTTGCGCTCACGCGGCGCCGGCACCTCGCCCGACTTCGCGCCGGTCTTGGGGATCAAGCCGAGCGACTCGGCGCCGGCCGTCATGATCTTGCCGTCAGTGCCGACGAGATACTTCCACGACGGGCTCTGCCGCGACGGGAAGAAGCAGAAGACGGTGAAGGCCCACTCGTGCGGCGCGCCAACTACGTCGGACGGCACGCGCGACACGATGAGCTGCATCTTGCGGTCCTCGCCGCAGAACGGCAGCACGCCAGTGCCGCCCATATTGAAGCGGCCCTGCACGAACGGCACGGCGCCTTTGTATGAGCCCTCGTCGACCCGTAGACGAGCGAGCAGAACGTCGAGGGGAAATTCTCGGCGAGCTGGCCTTCTCCGGCGTCGTAGAACGAAAGGCACGGGCGCGCCTTTGATCCGGTGGCCCGCCCTGGCGGAAAACCCGAGCATCGGTGACCACACCATCGCGGTCATCTTGTTCCCGTACGAGAACCTCGACCGCGTCCAGCAGATGTTCTCGGACCTGAACAAGAACGTCGTGAAGACCTCGAAGTCGCTCAACATCATGTACGACAAGCGCGACAAGCTGTCCGCCGAGACGTTGGCGCTGCTCGACAAGGTCCCGGTCTTCAAGGAGCTGACCGAGAAAGTCGGACATGTCGCTCCGCTCGAAGTCTCTGAAGCTGTTCACGCTGGCAGCGCTCTACGACGCCAACCGCGAGCTGCTGAAGGGCCGCGAGAACGAGGACGTGGTCGAGAACGCCGAATACCTCCGGAACTATTGGACCGAAGTGGCCAAGCACATGCCGGATTGGAAGGCGGTGCTGACGCAGCACAAGACGGCGGTGGAGTTGCGGGCGGAGAAGATTTGCTCGCACTCGACCGTCCTGCGGGCGCTCGGTGGTCTCGGCCATGAGCTGATGAAGTCGAATGACTGGCCGAAGCGGCTCGCGTCGCTGGACGACATCAACTGGTCGAAGACGAATTCCGACTGGGAGAACGTCTGCATCATCGCCAACTCGGTGGTGTCGAACCGCCAGGCTCGTGCGGCGACCAAGGCGTACATCAAGGCCAAGCTCAACATGGAGCTGACCGAGAGCGAGGCACGGTCTATCGAGAAGCGGGCGGCGTAATCCCGCTGCCCCACGGACAAAGCCGCCCCTTCCTTTGATCGGAGGGGGCAATTCTTATGCCGACACGGGTGTCGCGCAGCGTTGCCTAACTGATGAGCATTCGGAGAGGCAGCAACCCCCCGGCTTGGAATTCCGACGGGCACCGCGAAATTTCTTTTCGTGATCGGGCTGTGCCAGATTTCATGACTGCCCTTTCCCTGCCGGACGAAAACACAGCCGGCCGCACGTAATAGGTTGCGCAGCGGCTTGTCGAATTGCGGCGCCATTCACGCCGTTGCTGGCTCGGCTTCGCGCAGGGCGGTAATTTGCAGGAACAGCGAGGTCGGATCGACGTCGGGATGATTGTCCGGCAACAGGTCGAGTGCGATGGCGGAAATCTTCGCCAGCAATTCGTCAAGCGTCGGGGCGTCCGCGGCAGCCGGGATGTCGTCGCAATGTCCGGTCCATGCCGAGGCCTCGTCGTCCCAGGCTGCGGAAATGGTGAAGATAACCGGTTTGCTCATGTGCGCTGCGATCGATGGCTTGATCCGCGGCCAAGATACGCTGCAATCAGTGAAATTCAAGCATGGTGCACACGGCCGCACCTGCGAACGATCGCTTGATTCGCACCATTTTTTTTCCTGTCGTGGCTGCGTAAAGGACAATCGGTACAGCGAAAAGCGCCGCGAAATCAAGCTAATCGTCACCGCAAACGCGACAATGCTTGACAATCGTCGCGGGCGGCGTAGAGGGACTGCGTCTCGCTCTGCGTTAAGGACGCCGGCCAACTGACAGCGGCCGGCGGGAGCGAGTGCGGCGCCTGCGGGCAAGGGTTCGTCACCGTTGCACTCGGGCGGCTTTGGGCATCAGCGCTCCGGTACTACGGCCGGAGTGGGTGTTGCGACCCTGGACTGGGACAGGCGGGGCGCGGGTAACGCCCGCGGAGACGTGCGCGATCTTCGCCCCGGTTGGCGGTCAATAAGATCGCGTGCTCCCGCCGCGTCCCAGGAAGCATGGCCTGGAGCTGAGTTGGGAGGTGACAACCGCCCAACGAGAGCCGCCGTGGAACGCCGACAGGCGAGCGCGCTTTGCAGATGAGTTGCGCACACTGCGTAAACTTGTCTGCGGGGCGCGCGCTGCGCCTACCGGTGCAGCGGTTGAGGAACAGCGTCTGTCGGCGTTCCGCTTCCTTCTATTGCTGGAAGCGAATTTTGTAGGGCGGGCTGAGCAACAGCGAAGCCCATCCTACGAAGTCCGTGCGCCGCGCCCGATCGTGATCCATCCGGCACTCCACAGCCGGATTGATCTGACGAAAATCGGTTTTTTTTGGTTTTGGCGGCGACGTTCTTGCTTGCGCTTGCTCATGACTCGGGTGCGAACAAAAACCGCATCGCGAGAACGGTGAAGCGTGTCCCTGAGCGATATTTTTCCCCTCTCCCGCAAGGGGAGAGGGGAAAGGGCGGGGAGTGAAAAGTGTATCAGGGCTTTTTCATGCACAGCGCCAGCGCCGGGCCAGGGGTATTGCTGCACGCCGCCGAATCGACGCCGCCTGATCGCGAAATCACGATCGTGGCGCCGGGGCAGGTGACCGAGACCAGCCGCTCGCCCGGGCTGCAGCTCAAGTCGCAATTGTTGCTGGGCGCGCAGCTCGGACGATGAACGAAATGCAGTCCCGTGGCGCCGATCGGGCCCGGAGAACCGGGCGGGCCGGGCAGGCCCTGCGCCCCCTGTTGGCCAGGTGGACCTTGCGGTCCGGCGTCGCCCTGCGGTCCCGCGGGGCCTTGCGGCCCCTTCGAGCAAGCTGCAAGCGCGAGGACCCCGACAAATGCAATGATTGCGGCCGATCGGCGCATCCGCCCCCTCCAAGTCGTTTCTTGGCGAACGTTCCATTGCACGGCCGTGCTGTCAATGTGGCGCCAATGCTGTCAAGCTGCCGGCCAACGTTGACTTTTACGGACCCGAGCCGCAAAGCGGCGTGTTGGCCGCGTTCTGAGACCGGAATGTTCAAGCGCATCTTGATTGCCAATCGCGGCGAGATCGCCTGCCGCATCATCAAGACCGCGCGCCGCATGGGTATTGCCACGGTCGCGGTGTTTTCCGAAGCCGACCGCGACGCGCGGCATGTGGAGATGGCCGATGCGGCCGTGCCGATCGGTCCCGCGCCCGCCGCGCAGAGCTATCTGAACATCGAGGCCATCGTCGCCGCCTGCAGGACAAGCGGCGCTGAGGCGGTCCATCCCGGATACGGATTTTTGTCCGAGCGCGCCACGTTCGCACAAGCGCTCGCTGCGGCCGGGATCGCTTTCATCGGCCCTAACCCGGCCGCCATCGCCGCCATGGGCGACAAGATCGAGTCGAAGAAGGCTGCGGCGCGCGCCAAGGTGTCGACGGTGCCGGGGCATCTCGGAATCATCGAGAATGACCAGGAGGCGATCGTTGTCGCCGAGCGGATCGGCTACCCGGTGATGATCAAGGCCTCCGCCGGCGGCGGCGGCAAGGGCATGCGCATCGCCCACGACAAGAGCGAAGTGGCGGAGGGGTTTGCGCGTGCGCGCTCGGAGGCGAAATCGAGTTTCGGCGACGACCGCGTTTTTTTGGAAAAATTCATCACCGATCCGCGCCATATCGAAATCCAGGTTTTGGGCGACAAGCACGGCAACGTCATCTATCTCGGCGAGCGCGAATGCTCGATCCAGCGCCGCAACCAAAAGGTCATCGAGGAATCGCCGAGCCCGCTGCTTGATGAGAACACGCGCCGGCAGATGGGCGAGCAGGCGGTGGCGCTGGCCAAAGCGGTCGGCTACGACAGCGCCGGCACCGTCGAGTTCGTCGCCGCGCAGGACAAGAGCTTCTTCTTTTTGGAGATGAACACCCGGCTGCAAGTCGAGCATCCGGTTACGGAACTCGTCACCGGCATCGACCTCGTCGAGCACATGATCCGCATCGCCGCGGGCGAACCGCTGACGCTCAAGCAAAGCGACATAAAATTGTCCGGCTGGGCGATCGAAAGCCGGGTCTACGCCGAAGACCCGTATCGCAATTTCGCCCCCTCGGTCGGCCGCCTGGTTCGCTACCGGCCGCCGGCGGAAGGCGTGCGCGACGGCGTCACCGTGCGCAACGATACCGGCGTCGCCGAGGGCGGCGACATCTCGCTCTATTACGACCCGATGATCGCCAAGCTTGTCACCCACGCGGCGACGCGCGAGCGCGCCACCGAGGCGCAGGCCGACGCGCTCGATGCCTTCACGGTCGAGGGCATTCGTCACAACATCCCGTTTCTCTCCGCCGTCATGGCGCATCCGCGCTGGCGCGCCGGCCGGTTGAGCACCGGCTTTATCGCCGAGGAATATCCGCGGGGTTTCGAGCGCACGGCGCCAAATCAGGCGCTGGCGCGCAAAATCGCCGCTGTCGCCGCCGCCATCGACCACGTGCTGGGCGAGCGCAAACGCAAAATCTCGGGCCAGCTCAATCCGGCGCTGCGGCGCGAGCGCCGGCGCGTCATCTGGCTCGGCGGCGACCAAATCCAAGCCGATGTCGAAGTGGAGGGCGAAGCGATCACCGTGCGCTTTGCCGACGGCGCCGCGCACGTGCTGCACTCGCACTTTCGTCCCGGCGCGCCGCTCTGGGAGGGGTTCATCGATGGCGCGCGCGCGGCCGTGCACGTGCGCGCGATCGCCAACGGCTTCGAGCTCGCCTGCCGCGGCGTCGAGGTCAAAGCGTTCGTCTACACCGAGCGCGAGGCGCGCTACGCCGCCCTGATGCCGGAAAAAAAACTCTCCGGCAGCGAAAAAGCCATCCGCAGCCCGATGCCCGGCCTGATCGTCTCGATCGCCGTCAGCGAGGGCCAGGACGTCAAGACCGGCGAGACATTGGCCGTGGTCGAGGCGATGAAGATGGAAAATGTGCTGCGCGCCGAACGCGACGGCACGATTGCGAAAGTTCGCGTGCGGCCGGGCGACAGCGTCGCCGTCGACGCGGTGATCATGGAGTTTACGTAGCAATTCATGGTCTCGTATCATGCTTCACTTCGCCTACGGGTCGAACATGGATCGCGCCCTCATGCGCGCCCACGCGCCGATGGCCTCGCCGCTCGGCGTTGCCGTCCTGGCAGACCATCGCTTCATCACCAGTGCCGACGGCTATGCGTCGGTCGAGCCGGCGCGCGCGCATATGGTCTACGGCGTGCTATGGCAGCTGACCGCGCGTGATCGCGTGATGCTCGATGCCTGGGAGAATTTGGCGGCGGGACTGTACCGCGCCAGATACTTGCCGGTGCGGCGGCCGCCTTGGCAGCGGCCGGCCCTGGTCTACGTTGCGCGTGTCCGCGGTCCTGGCCGACCCAAACCCGGCTACATGGAGTTGGTGCTTACGGCAGCACGCGGGTGGAATTTGCCCCCCGATTACGTCGCTTCACTCGAAATTTGGTTGCGGGCCGAAGCGGGCGGCGCCAAGTCAATCCGCGGCGGAACGTGTCGATCCGAATTCAAGAACAGGCGCCCGCCGCCATGACACTCGCGACGCCATGACACGCACGACGCCATGACACGCACGACGCCATGACACGCACGACGGCAGATGTGATCCATCGCGTGGTGATCCGCGGCCGGGTGCAGGGTGTTGGGTTCCGCGCCTGGACGCAAGCGATGGCGAACCGGTGCAATCTTGAGGGCTGGGTGCGCAATCGTCGCGATGGCTCGGTCGAGGCATTGTTTGCCGGCCTGCAGGACGTGGTGCTGGCGATGATCGAGTTGAGCCGCATAGGTCCGCCCGGCGCACGCGTCGAATCCATCGATCAGCGCGAAGCGAGTGGCGAGGATTTGGCGCTGCGCCGCGCCGGCGAGTCGTTTTCGGTGCTCGCGAGTGTCTGAGAAGGGCTTGCCGGGCCGAAGAGCGGCGCGAAGGCCGCCCGCAGCGCCGCGTCCACCTGCTGCAGGGTGGCGGTCAAGCCGAGATCGGCGAGCGAGGTGACGCCATAACGCGGCTCGGACACCCCGCACGGTACGATGCCGGAAAAATGCGAAAGGTCCGGCGCGACGTTGATCGCGAAGCCATGCAGCGTCACCCATTGGCGCACGCGGATGCCGATGGCGGCGATCTTGTCCTCAAAACCCTCGCCCTTATCGGGACGCCGCACCCAAACGCCGACCCGGTCGTCGCGGCGCTCGCCGCGCACCGCGAACGGGGCGAGCGTGTCGATGAGCCATTGCTCGAGCGTGGCGACGAAGCGGCGTACGTCGGGTGCGCCGCGCTTCTTCAAATCGAGCATGACGTAGCCGACACGCTGGCCGGGGCCGTGATAGGTGAATTGTCCGCCGCGACCGGCGCTGTAGACCGGAAATCGCGCGGCGATCAGATCTGCCGATCGCGCCGAGGTGCCGGCGGTATAGAGCGGCGGATGCTGCAGGAGCCAAACCAGTTCGGGTTCCGTTCCCCGCGCAATCGCCGCCGCGCGCGCGGTCATCGCCGCGAGCGCGCCTTGATAATCGAGCGGCGCATCGCTCACCTGCCATTCGACCGGCGGCAAGCCGGCCGGCGGCAATATCCCGATCGTCACGTTGGCGCGCGTATTAACCACCTCGTAACCATGTCGTGGTGAAACAATACCTCTACGGTTCTGGTACCAAAATAGGTAGGAAAAGCCCTTGGCGAAACTCGACGACGTTGCGGTCGACATCGCGGCGGTGCTGGGCACGACCTCGATGCCGATCCATCAGGTGCTCCGCCTCGGCCGGGGCGCGGTCATTGAACTGGACGCATCGGAGGACGACGAGGTGCACATCCTCGCCAACAACCTGCCGATCGCCCGCGGCACGGTGGTCGTCAGCGGCAACCGCATCGCCGTCGAGGTGAAAGGGCTCTTGCCGCGCTCGCCTGAGGCCACCTGAGCGGCAGCGGGCCTTGTCCGCTCCCAGGTGAACTGTTACATCGGCGCCGTTGCGGGCCAATCCGGCGCGCGCAAAAACCCTGCATGCGGTCGTGGCGGAATGGCAGACGCACTAGCTTGAGGTGCTAGCGGGGCAACCCGTGGAGGTTCGAATCCTCTCGACCGCACCAGCTAACCAATTGATTTTGCTCCTTCCAGCCTTGGCGATTCTAACCTGATTCTGACCTGCGTTTCTTACCCCGTTCCGCCGTCGGCGGCGGCGCGCTTAGCGTTGCGCGCCTCGACGACAGGGCCGATCTTCTTCGAGCTGTCATCACGGAGCTCTAGATTTTTAGGACACTCGCCGACTGCCGATTGTTTTCTTCGCGTCTTTGATGTGTTTTACTACCCATACGCGAGGGGCGGTTAGGATGCCAACGGCACGAAAAATAGCGTTGGGACCAGTTCGGTGGCACGTCCACGTCGATGGTAAGACCTATGGTCCCTATAGTGAGGGCCAAATTCGACAAATGCTAGAACGCGAACAGGTCATTAGCTCCGACCTGGTTTATGCGGTAGGTGGTAACGCATGGCAGAAGATAACGGATGACCAGGTTCTTGGAGCGATCTTCAAAATCCCACCCGTTCGCATAGCGCCGCCCCAAAAAAGAACGGTATCTCGCAAATGGCTGCTTGCCGCGATTTCAATTGTTATCGCCGGGTGGATCGCTTGGCCGTACTATTCGTTTTATGATTTGGCTGTGGGGGCTAAGGCTGGCGACGTTTCCGTGCTAGAGGCGCGCGTTGATTGGAATAGCGTTCGGGAAGGGTTGCGTGGCGACTTGAACGCTGTGTTTCTACGTATGGTGAGCAAAGAAGAAAAAAAAGAAAACGATTCTAACGCTGCCCTTGGCCAAGGTATTGCTGTGATGCTTGGTCCAGCGATCATTGATCGTATGGTGGGCGCTTATGTTACGCCGCAGGCGATTGCAGCTGACATTCGATCTGAAAAAGTGAGCGATGCCCCCGCGAATAAGTCTGCTCCCACCACACAGCAGGCAGTGGGTAGTCGGAATCAGGTGCCTCCGGGAAACACCAATGGGCCGTCGAAACTGGTGCAGCATATTCGCCAAAGTGAGATCACGTATGCCTTCTTTTCCGGAAGCCCGTTCACGTTTCTGGTTGATTTAATGCCAGATAACCGGACGACGTCACAGCAGCCAATCGGATTGTTTTTTCAGTGGGAGGGCACCTGGAAACTCACGCGTGTAATCCTTTCTCCTGACCTAATAGACGGACTATCTTCTGCTGACGCGAGTAATCCCGGCGGCGTCGGGGGGATACCGCAACCTGCGCACCCTCAAGCGCAGTAGCCACGACAGCGCGGCAATCACCGATGCTTACCTAGCGAAGGCAGGCCACCCGAAACAAATCGTGCCCAACCGAATGCCATCCGCTCTTCGCGCAGCTCGTTCTCAAGTCTACGACGCCGCAGCAAGTTTATGACCGCTCGCTCGCGGCGTGCCTGTCTTCGCTTCCTTTGCTTGCGGGTGCAGGTCATTTGATGCCGCAGCTACCTCAATGGCTGTGCAAATCATCTGATTTTACTACCAAACCCGAGGCGAGCAATTCGCACCAAGCCGCAGCTCACGGCTACAATCGTTACCGGTTGTGAGAGGAGGGACCGAATTCGATTGGCGGTTCAATGGTAGGTTTTTCTTTACCGTGGCGTTGTTGCTTTGACTTAAAGATTGGACAACTCTCGACCGCACCAACTGCAGCGCCGTCGAGATAAGCCGCCAAGTGGGCGGCAAGCTCGCGGGCATCATCGCCGGCCCCGTCGATGAGGGTGGATTTGCGCCGGCGCAGGAACGGCGTCCCCATGAGGTAGAGACCGGTCGCCGAGACCACGCCGCCATCGTGACGAATCTGCCCCTTGCGGTCGAGCACCGGCAGCTCGAGCCAGGAATAATCCGGTCTAAAACCAGTTGCCCAGACGATCGTTTTGATCCGACCCGCTTTCAGATCGATGCCGAGCGGCGGCGCATCGTCGACGCGGGTCGGTGGCAGCCGCTGCGGCGGTTCGACCTCGCCATCGAGGCCGTTGCCGCGCGCCCAATCGTCGATGAGATCGAGAAGCCGGTTCATCTTCAGATCGGACAGCGCACACATGTTGCGCAACGATCCGGCAAATTGTGCGTTGCCATCGGCGGTGACGCCGGCAAGCCGGCCGACAAGTTTGACGCCGATACCGGTGAGGGCGTTGAGATCGAGCGTGGAGCGGTCGGGCGTGCCGGCGAGCTGCAGCGAGGGGACGCGGCGCGCCCGGGCGATATCCTCCATCCGGTCGTAGCGCTCATCGAGCACGCCGGCGGAGTCCATCCACCATTCGAGATCGCGGCCCCGATAAAGTCGCGGTGCGCGGATGTGCTCGCCCACCGCCAGCACAACGGCGCGTCCCGAGCGCTGCAGCTCATGGGCGATCTGCGTGCCGCTTGCGGACGCGCCGACCACCAGCACGCCGCCAGCGTCGAGCTCACTCGGATTGCGGTATTGCTGCGCGGTGACTTGCGCGATCGCTCCCGGCACCGCTGCGGCAAAGGCCGGCAGGCGGGCGATATTGCAGGCGCCGGAAGCGAGCACCAGCGCGCGGCAGTGCCAATCGCCTCTGTCCGTGCGCACCAAATAGCCCGGTTCGGCCGCACCCACCGTGGTCACCCGCGTATGGGTTTGCACCGGCGCCGCGATCGCCTTGGCGTAATCGGCGATGAATGCGATGACCTCGGGCAGCGTCCGATAGCCGTCGGGATCGTCGCCGCGATACGGGTAGCCCGGAAGGCGGCTTTGCCAGTTGGGCGTGAGAAGGTGCAGCGAATCCCAGCGCTCGGTGCGCCAGGAATGGGCAACCTCGCCGCGCTCCAGAACGACGTGATCGATCCCGCGCTCCGCGAGGCAGCGGCTCATCGCCAGGCCGCTGTGGCCGGCGCCGATGACAATTGTGGTGACGCTGCGAATCGATTTTTTTCCCGATCGCGTCGCCGCGCTCACTTCACCTCGACCGTGACGTTGGTCGGATTGGTGACGATGTCGTAGACCGCGGAGCGCTTTTGCGATTGCGCCACCAGGGCCTCGATGTCCTCGCGCTTGGCGTCGGCGTCGATCTTGTAGGTCACCCTGATGCCGCCGAAGCCGTTGCGCACGTCGCTGTCGACGCCAAGAATGCCCTGGATATCCATATCGCCTTCGATGGTCGCGGTGACCGAGCGCAGCTGGATGTTGCGGTGCTGGGCGACCGCGGCGATCCCGGCGGTGAGGCAGCTTGCCAGTCCGACCAGCACGTACTCGACCGGCGTTGCGCCCTTGTCCTCGGAGGCGAACACTTCCGGATGGTCGGCATCGAAGGTGAAAGTGCGTCTGTGGCGGTGCTCCTGGCCGAGGCCATAATAACCCTCAACCGAGGAGTGGCTGTGTGTTCCGTTCTTCCACTCGCAGGCGGCGCGCCATTTGAACTGCGCGGCCGCCGGAGTCTGGGCGAGCGCCTCGCGGGCCGAAATCAGTGCCGCGACGTTCACGCCATTATCGACATTGGTATTGGCGTCAGTCATGGAGCCCTCCATATCGATGAGTGGGCCGCCGTCGCGCGGCCATGCTTAAGCTTCGCCGAACGCGCGGACGAGTCAATGTCTGAAATAGGAGCGGGAAGGACTCTGCTGCCGCCTAAATCGGCAGTGAAAGACTTTGCTGATTATTTGCTGTTTCGGCGAATTTGCCTACTGGTGTCCGGATTGCGAAATTCGCATCATTGTGCGGCGCCCTTGTGTGCGAACTTCGGAATCGATCCAGTGCGGCTGGTTCAAAAGTCCGCATGACTGGTTTGCGGCTTAATGTTCGTGTGTCTTGGCAAAGTCACAGCGCATTTTTCGCGCGCTTCCTGCTCCATCTGTTGCCGCACCCGCACCGCCTGCGCCGTCCCGTCAAGCGCCACATCGGACGCTGTCACGAATTCGCCCGATGCCACATCGTGTAGCAGCTTGATGCCGCCAGCGAGGCCGATCGGCAGCGCGCCAAGCGCAAGGCTGCGGGCGGCGGGAATGAGCTTGGCGTAGACGGTGTAGCCGCCTTCGCCGTCGAGCGTCTCGCCCGCTTTCAGGGCGCGCTTGGCGATCGCCACCGCGTCGCCGCGCCACGCCCTGCAGCTTCCGGTCGGCTCGCCGCGCAACGCGACATTGAGCACCGAGATCGACAATTCCAGCCCGATCAGATGGAACGGCTTGTACATCGCCGCGTACCGGCCGCTTGGGTCGGTCGGCAGGCCGTATTGTTTGAAACAGGCCACGGCATAATCGTTTTGCGCCTTGAGCACGACATAGACGCCCCAGCGCAGATCGCGCGCGACCGGGGTGCCGTCGCGATTGAGCGAGGACACGACTTCCACCATGCCGTCGCCGGCAAGCGCGCCGCCCAAGGTTTTCGGCCGCAGTACGCGCGCGAGGTCGTCGGCGCCGCAGGGCGGAAAGTCCAGGCCGTCATGCGGCACGTCGAGCGCGCAGGCATTGGCGACCGCCGCCATCTCGATCGCCGACTTGGTGCCGTCGAGAAACGAATTGAACATCTGCGAGTTCATGCCCGCCGCGCGCGCCTCTTCGGCGGTCAGGCCATAGTGCTGCCAGACATGGTCCGGCGTGACCGTGTGATAGGCTGGCAGATATTTGGTGCCCTTGCCGGCCGCGGCGACAGAAAAGCCCGCGGCGCGCGCCCAATCGACCATTTCGGCGATGAGCGCCGGCTGATCGCCGTAGGCCATCGAATAAATGACGCCGGCGGCGCGCGCCTTGTCGGCCAAATACGCGCCGGCGAGCGCGTCGGCTTCGACATTGACCATGACAATATGCTTCCGGGCCTCGATGGCTTCGAGCGCATGCGCGATGCCGGCCGCCGGATTGCCGGTCGCCTCGATCACGACCTGGACGTGGTCGTCGTGGATCGCATCGCTTCCGCGCTCGGCGAAATGCGTGCGCGCGATGCGTGAAAAATCCCAGCCGACATTGCGGCATCCGGCGCGCGCGCGGTCGGGATCGAGATCGGCGATCACCGCCAACTCAATGCCGGCGATCGAGGGCACCTGCGCCAGAAACATCGAGCCGAACTTGCCGGCGCCGATGAGCCCGATGCGCACCGGCTTGCCGGCGGCGGCACGCGCCGCGAGCATGGCGTGAAGATTCATCGGTGGCAGCCTCGCGAGTCGGTGCAAGGGTGGACTTATCCGACCCTGTCCCATCCGTCGGGCGTGAGCCGCTCCTGCGGCAGAAAGCGGCTCTTGTAGTCCATCTTGCCGGAACCGCGCACCCAATAGCCGAGATAGACGTAGGCGAGGCCCATTTGCTGCGCGCGGGCGATGTGGTCGAGCACCATGAAGGTGCCGAGAGAACGCGCCGCTTCATCCGGCTCGAAAAACGAGTAGACCATGGACAGGCCATCGTCGAGCACGTCGGTCAGCGCGACTGCGATCAGCTCGCTGCTGCCGCGTGTGCCGCCGGCGCGATACTCGACGATGCGGGTCTCGACGTGGCTGTCCTGCACCATCATGGCGTAGTCGAGCACGGTCATGTCGGCCATGCCGCCATCGCGATGGCGCGAATCCAGATAGCCGCGAAAGATCGCGTACTGCTCGGAGGTGGAAGAGGCGTGCCGCATCTCGCTCGCGACGTCGTCGTTGCGCCGTACGATGCGCCGCATGCTGCGCGTGGGGCGGAATTCCGCGGTAATGACCCGCACCGAAACACAGGCGCGGCAGCCTTCGCAGGCCGGCCGGTAGGCGATCGACTGGCTGCGGCGAAAGCCGCCGTGGGTGAGGATGTTGTTGAGCTCGGGCGCGCGTTCGCCGACCAGATGGGTAAAGACCTTGCGTTCCTCCTGGCCGCCGAGATACGGGCATGGCGAGGGGGCGGTCAGATAAAATTGCGGTGTGTCGCGCGAGTGCTGGGTCACGGAGGGCGGTCTAAGCTTTCGCGGCGGGGATTTGCCTCCGCCAGCGCATAGTGGAGCGGATTTGACATTCGCTACCCGTTTTGCCGCCAATTCGTGAAGCGAATGTCAGTCCAAAAGCTCCACTAGAACTGATGGTTGCTAGTGGTCCCTTAATTCTAACATTCGCACACGGGCCTGCCAAACCCGGATGCGAATGTTAGAATCGAACCGCTAGCATCGCCCTGCGCCGGTGTGGCGTCAAAGCCAAATTGCCGCCGGGCGGTCGGAGGCTGCGGCCGCTGCCGCGTTCCGGCACAGTCGAGCCGTCGGGCGTGCTATGAATCGAGCGCGATGACGCGCCCGATTCGCATTCTCGGCGTCGATCCGGGTCTCCGCCGCACCGGCTGGGGCGTCGTCGAGCTTGCCGGCAATCGGCTCGTTTTTCTCGGTTGCGGTTCGCTGACCACGTGCGACCAGGACACACTCGCGATACGGCTGCTCGCCATCCACGTCGGGCTTGAGCGTGTTCTCGACGAATTCAAGCCCGACGAGGCGGCGGTCGAAGCGACCTTTGTCAACAAGGACGCCAAGGCGACCTTAAAACTCGGCCAGGCGCGCGGCATCGCCATGGTGGTGCCGGCGAGAGCCGGTGTGCCGGTTGCCGAATACGCGCCGAACTTGGTGAAGAAAAGCATCGTCGGCGCCGGCCACGGCGACAAAGGACAGGTGCGCATGATGGTCGGCGTGCTTCTGCCCAAGGCCGACCCGCGCACCGACGATGCCGCCGATGCGCTCGCCATCGCGGTCACGCATGCGCATCATCGTCAGAGCGTCATACTCACGGTGGCGGCGCGAATGAGTGGGGTGGACATAAACTTGCTCCCCCGTGAAGCGGGGGAGAGGGACCACGCGAAGCCTCTCGGAGGGGGCTTGGTTGATCGCCCCTTCCGGCTCGCTCCGCTCGCCACCTCCCCGGTGCGCGGGGGAGGAAAGAGAAAAAGATGATCGGAAAGCTCAAGGGCGTCATCGATTCCTATGGTGAGGATTCGATCATTCTTGACGTGAGCGGCGTCGGCTATCTGGTTCATTGCTCGGCCCGCACGCTGCAGGAACTACCACGAAAGGGCGAGCCGGCGACGCTCGCGATCGAGACGCATGTGCGTGAGGACCAGATAAAGCTGTTCGGCTTTTCCACCGAGCTGGAACGCGAATGGTTCCGCTTGCTGCAGACCGTGCAGGGCGTCGGCACCAAGGTGGCGCTCGCCGTCCTGGGCACGCTCAAGCCCGCCGAACTCGCCTCCGCCATCGCCATGCGCGACAAGGCCATGGTGGCGCGCGCACCCGGCGTCGGCCCCAAAGTCGCCGAGCGCATCGTTACCGAACTGAAGGACAAGGCGCCAGCCTATGCCGACGTCGATCCGGCTCTGGTGCGGCTTTCGGGCGCGCTCGACGAGAAGCGGGCGCCGCAGCCGGTTTCCGACGCGGTCTCGGCATTGGTCAACCTCGGCTACGCGCAGCCGCAGGCCGCGGCCGCCATCGCCGCCGCGGCACGCGGCGCCGGGGAAGGCGGCGACGTGCGCGAACTGATCCGGCTCGGCTTGAAGGAACTGGCGAAGTGAAACGGCCGGCCGGGTTGGGCAAGGCGGAGAAGGAATTGATCGCGGCGGCGATCGCGGCGATCAAGCAGCGCTACCGCTACGATTGGCAGGAGGTCGGCGCGGCGTTGCGCACGCGTTCGGGAAAGATCTTTACCGGCGTCAATCTCGACGCTTATCTGGGGCGCATGGCGGTGTGCGCCGAGGCCGTCGCGCTCGGCCGCGCCTTGGTGGACCTGGGCGACGCCGGGATCGAGACCATCGTCGCGGTGCGCCATCCCGATCCCGAGGAAAAGGACCAGAGCATCGCGGTGGTGTCGCCCTGCGGCGCTTGCCGCGAGTTGATCTTCGATTACGACCGGAACGCGCGTGTGATCGTCCCCAACGGCAAGTCCGCCTCCGTGATGCCGATCGCCGACTTGCTGCCCAACAAATACCGCCGGGGGCCGGAACGATGAGCAGTTCTCCCGGACGCAAGCTGGTATCGGCGGAGCGCGGCGTCGAGGACGCCGCCGAGACGACGTTGCGTCCGCAGCGTCTGTCCGAGTTCATCGGACAGGAGCAGGCGCGCAAAAACCTCGGTGTGTTCATCACCGCGGCGCGTTCGCGCAAGGAAGCGCTCGATCACGTGCTGTTCGTCGGGCCGCCCGGGCTTGGCAAGACCACGTTGGCGCAGATCGTGGCGCGCGAGCTTGCGGTGAATTTCCGTGCCACCTCCGGCCCGGTGATCGCCAAGGCGGGCGACCTGGCGGCGCTGTTGACCAATCTCGAACCGCGCGACGTGCTCTTCATCGACGAAATTCATCGGCTCAATCCGGCGGTGGAGGAAATCCTCTATCCGGCCATGGAGGACTTTCAGCTCGATCTCATCATCGGCGAGGGACCGGCGGCGCGCTCGGTCAAGATCGATCTTGCCGAATTCACGTTGGTCGGCGCCACGACCCGTGCGGGTCTCTTGACCAATCCGCTGCGCGACCGTTTCGGCATCCCGATCCGGCTTAATTTCTATTCGGAGAGCGAGCTGGAAGAAATCGTCAATCGCGGCGCGCGTGTGCTCGGCATCGGACTCAACGCTGACGGCGCCAACGAGATCGCGCGGCGGGCCCGCGGCACCCCGCGCATCGCCGGCCGCCTGCTGCGCCGCATACGCGATTTCGCCTTCGTCGCCGGCGCTGCGGCGATCGACCGCGCCGTCGCCGACACGGCGCTGGCGGCACTCGAGGTCGACGCCGCTGGGCTCGACGCCATGGATCGACGCTATCTCTCGACCATCGCATCGAATTACGGCGGCGGGCCGGTCGGAGTCGAAACGCTCGCCGCTGCGCTGTCGGAGCCGCGTGACGCCATTGAGGACATCATCGAGCCCTATCTGATCCAGTGCGGACTGTTGCAACGCACGCCGCGCGGCCGGCTGATCACCGCCCACGCCTTCCGCCATCTCGGCTTGCCCGAGCCGGACCGCGATCCGGCGCAATTCGGGTTGTTTGCGTCAGAGCCGGATGAGTGAGGTCGTGCCGCAAACCTACGAAGGCGGCTGCCATTGCGGCCGCGTGCGCTTTCGCGTGACCGCCGACCTGTCGCGCATCACCTATTGCAATTGCTCGATCTGCGCCAAGAAAGGCTTTTTGCATCTGATCGTGGCGCCGCAGCAGTTCGAGCTTCTGCGCGGCAAGGATGCGCTGACCACCTATCGGTTCAATACCGGCGTGGCGCAGCACACGTTTTGCTCCACCTGCGGCATTCATCCGTTCTACGTCCCGCGCTCCGACCCCGATAAGATCGACGTCAACGTCCGCTGCCTCGACGGCGTCGACCTTTCGACTATTGAGGTCAAGCAATTCGACGGGCGCAATTGGGAGCACGCGATGGAAGGGCGGTTGCCGTGGAGATAATGTGGTGACGCGCGTTGCTCTCGACGGCGAAATCCGCGACGGACAGCACGTGCTCACGGTGCGCGTGTATTATGAAGATACCGATTTCACCGGCATCGTCTATCACGCCAACTATCTGCGCTACATGGAGCGCGGGCGCACCAATTATCTGCGCCTTCTTGGCGCCGACCACCGGGCGCTGTTCGAGGAAACCGCGAAAGAGGCGCCGGGTTTTGCCTTCGTGGTGCGCTCGATGAATATCGACTTTCTCAAGCCGGCGCGCATGGACGATGTGCTCGAAATCCACACTGCGCCACAAGAGGTCAAGGGCGCCTCGATCACGCTCCGCCAGCGCATCATGAGGCAGGCCGAGTTGCTGGTCGAAGCCGCCGTGCGCGTCGCATTCGTTTCCAGCGGTCGGGCGCGGCCGATCCCGCGGCCGCTGCGCGTCGCCATGCAGGCTGACCTCGAAGCCGATGGCCCCCGCGACTAATTTAGCGTGGCGGTTCAGAAGTCCGCATCATTCTTCGCTTGTTAAGGGGATTCGGCGCTCTTTGCCGTCGCGGGTCGACGGGATGATCCCGTTAATGTAAAGGCCATTTACATGAGCTGGTCGAAACGGGACCGGGGCGGTCGCGGCGCGCCCGGCGAAGGGGAAGGCCCGCGCGGCTATCATCATGGCAACCTGAAAGAGGCGCTGCTGCGTGCGGCGCTGGAGTTGATCGCGCAAAAGGGGCCGGCCGGTTTCACCTTCGCCGAAGCGGCGCGGTGGGCGGGCGTAAGCCCGGCGGCGCCCTATCGGCATTTTCGCGACCGAGACGAGCTATTGGCGAACGTGGCGCTACGCGGCTTCGAGCAATTTCGGACCGTGTTGATGGGGGCGTGGGACGAGGGGCGTCCCGAGACATTCGCCGCGCTCGACCGCTTGGGCAAAGCCTACCTGCAATTCGCCCGCGGCGAGCCTGCGTATTATTCGGCCATGTTCGAAGCTGGCATTCCGCTCGCCACCAGCCCCGAATTGCGGGACGCCGGCGAACTCGCCTTTGCGGTATTGCGCTCCGCTGCGGAAAAGCTTTGCGCGCAGGTCCCGGTGCAACATCGGCCGCCGACCTTGATGGTTGCGCTGCACATCTGGGCCATGGCGCACGGCATTGCGTCGCTGTTCGGGCGCGGCGACTCGGCGTCGCGCCCATTGCCGATGTCCGCCGACGAACTGCTCGAGGCCGGCGTGCTGGTCTATCTGCGCGGGCTCGGAATCGCCGCCAAATAGGGCAGGCGTCCGGCACATTCTCACGAAGGCGTGAGCCTCTTGACAGCGGGAATTCCCTCGTATGTAAATGTTATTTACATTCACGCTCGAGGTGTCCCATGCCGATAGCAGCAGGTGTGCTCATGCTTCTGGGTTTCTGGGCGTGGTGGCCACTGGGTCTTCTTGTCCTCATGGTTTTGTCCTTTTGGGCGTGGTGGCCGTTAGGGCTTGCGGTCCTTGCCTTCATGATCGGGAGCGGACGGATGGGATGCTGGAACCACCCCAACGGCGAGCGATGGGAGCACCATCTCTTTCGCTGGCACGGGAAGATGGAGCGGATGCAGGAGAAGATCGACCGCCTGCGTGAACGCATGGAGCGTGCGCGCGGCGGCGGCGGAAACGGCGGCTGGGGACCGAATCGCTCGAGCGGCAACCGCGCTTTCGACGATTACCGCGCGGAGACGCTGCGGCGGTTGGAAGAAGAGCAGCGCGAATTCAAGGAATTTCTCGAGCGGCTGCGATTTGCCAAGGATCGGGCGGAGTTCGATCAGTTCATGTCCGAGCGGAGCACCCGGTTCCGCGAAGATGGTCCGCAGCCGCAAACCACTTGACCCGCAATCAATAGAGTTCCCCATCGTTCGCCGCAGAGTTCCCCACCGTTCGCCGCGGCGGCGGTGGGATTTCCTTTCGCAAGTTGTCCGCGTTTGGCGCGGCATATTCACCGAATTAACGACCCGTTAAGGCTCGTTGGGCTTCGTTAGCGGCAACCAACGCGTAGCGCCCTAGTTTGGCCAATTTTCGCGACTGATTTCAATGCAGCCGGTGACGGGGCCGGCATGGGTCCTGGCGAAATTTCGGGTGTTGAGTCGGCGCGGAAGGGGGATGCCCCGGCCTCCGCATCGGCCGAACCGCGCAACCGACGCCCGGGGGACGGATGCGGCATGTCATCGTCAGGCCTTCAGCTTTTCTCGCTGTTCTGGAATTCGCTCTGGGTCGTCAAGCTGGTGATGGGCGGGCTCATCCTCTGCTCGGTTTGGGTGTGGGCCATCGCCGTGGACAAGACACTGCTGTTCAAGCGCGTCCGCCGGGCCGGCGACGTTTTCGAACAGGCATTCTGGTCCGGCCAGTCGCTCGAGGAACTCTACAAGTCGCTGGCAGCCGCGCCGGGGCATTCGACCGGCGCGGTCTTCGTTGCCGCGATGAACGAGTGGAAGCGCAGCTTCGAAGGCAATATCCGCTCCTTCGCCGGGCTGCAGATGCGCATCGAGAAGGTGATGAACGTCACTATCGCGCGCGAGATCGAACACATGGAGCGGCGGCTTTTGGTGCTGGCCACGGTGGGCTCGGCCGGTCCGTTCATCGGCCTCTTCGGCACCGTTACCGGCATCATGACGAGTTTTCAGTCGATCGCCGCGACGCAAAACACTTCGCTGGCGGTGGTCGCGCCCGGAATCGCGGAGGCGTTGTTCGCGACTGCAATCGGCCTCGTTGCCGCCATCCCGGCGACGATTTTCTACAATAAGTTCACGGTCGAGGTGAATCGGCAGACGCAGCGGCTGGAAGGTTTCGCCGACGAGTTCACGGCCATCCTGTCGCGGCAGATCGACGAGCGGGCATGAGGGGCAGATGGCGGTAAGCGTCGCGACTGCGGCATCCTCAGGCAGACGCGGACGGCGTCGGCGCGCCGTCATGAGCGACATCAACGTGACGCCGTTCGTCGACGTCATGCTGGTGCTCCTGATCGTGTTCATGGTGACGGCGCCGTTGATGACTCTTTCGATCCGAGTCGATCTGCCTGATACGCGTGGAGGCACCGCGTTCGACACGCACAAGGCGCCGCTGACCGTCACGCTCAAGAAAAGCGGCGGCGATTGCTCCAGCCAGGCGGACCTCTTTGTCGACAAGAGTCCCATCGCGCTCGCTGATTTCGAGGCGAAGTTTCAGGCAATCAAAAACGCCACTCCGCCAGGCGAGTCGCCGCCGACGGTCTGGATCAATGCCGACAGGCAGGTTTGCTACGACGAAGTCGCCAAGATTCTGGGCAGGCTGCACGATGCTGGGTTCGGCACCGCACTCAACATCACCAACGAGAAGCCGGGGGAGAAATAGGCTTGCGCTCCGATTGGGTCATATCCGGAGTTGCCCACGCGACACTCATTTTTGCCGGACTGGTGAGTTTTGCCAGTTCGAAGCCGATCATGAATGCCGCCGACTACGTTCCGGTGTCGGTCGTAACCGACAGCGAAATTTCGCGGGCGGCACTGGGCGAAAAAAACGCGCCGAAACCGGCGGTGCCCAAACTGCTCGCCGACACGGTTGGCGATTCCAAGCCGGTCGATCAGCTTGCTCCCACCGTCGCGCACAAGCCGTCGATCACCACCGACGTGCCCGCACCCATGCCGCTACCCATGCCGAAGACCAAGCCGCCGTCCAAGCTGCAGCCGAAGACGGCGCAAAAGCAACAGAAGAAGAAGGACGATTTCCACGTCGACAAGATCGCCGATCTGCTGAAGAAGTCCGATCCGTCGAAACAGGAGGATAAGTCGACGCCGGCGCCGCCCAAATACGACGCCAAGCAGATCGCTCAATTGCTCGATCACCGCGCCCCGCAGCGCGAGGTGGCAAGCGCTAGTGCGGTCAACAGCACGCCCAGCCTCGGCGCTTCCACGGCAGCGCCCAACGCACAATTGTCGCAGAGTGAGATCGACGCCTTGCGCGAGCGCATTCGCGACTGCTGGAGCCCGCCGCCCGGAATTGACGCCAACTCCGACCTCTACGTTTCGCTGCGGGTGCTGTTCAAGCCGGACGGTTCGCTCGCGCAAATGCCGGTGTTGGTCGCGGGTTCGCCCTCTCCCCTGGGGCCGGCGCTCGCCGAGAGCGGCACGCGAGCGCTGCTCATGTGTCAGCCGTTCACCATGCTCAAGCCCGAGCACTACGCGCAGTGGAAAGACATCACTGTGGATTTCAATCCCCACGATCTCTCCAACTAGGCAGGCATGCAAGAGCGATGACGGATCGGTACGGTGCGAGTTATTTGCCGACGCGCCGGCGTGCGCTTGCGCTCGGCGCGGCCGGTGCAGTTATGACGTTCTCACCACGGCATGCCGGGGCGCAAACCCACATCGTGATTCCCAAAGGGAATTTCCAACCGATGCCGATCGCCATTCCGAATTTCGTCGGGGTTACGGCCAATGACGCCGACATGGCGCAGGCGATTACCCAGATCGTCAGCGCGGACCTGCAGCGCAGCGGGCTGTTCGCGCCGATCGATCCCGCGGCCTACATCGAGAAGATCGTCAATTTCGATGCCGTGCCGAACTATCAGGACTGGCGCACCATCAACGCACAGGCTTTGATCACCGGACGTGTCGGCCGGCAGAGCGACGGGCGCTTGTCCGCCGAGTTCCGTCTGTGGGACGTTCTCGCCGGCCAGCAGCTCGGCGTCGGCCAGGACTATCGGACGACGCCGGATAATTGGCGGCGTCTGGCCCATATTATTTCCGACGACGTCTACCAGCGCATTACCGGCATCAAGGGCTATTTCGACAGCCGCATCGTATTCGTCGACGAGACCGGTCCAAAGCAGCGACGCATCAAGCGCCTGGCGATCATGGACCAGGACGGCGCCAACGTGAAATATCTCACCCGCGGCGACGAACTGGTGCTGACGCCGCGGTTTTCGCCGTCGAGCCAGGAAATCACCTACATGGCCTTTGGCGAAGGCGATCCGCGGGTCTATCTCCTCAATATCACCACCAACGAGCGCGAGATCGTCGGCAATTTCCCCGGCATGAGTTTCTCGCCGCGGTTCTCGCCGGACGGCCAGCGCGTCGTCATGAGCCTGCAGGAGGGCTCGAACTCCAACATTTTCGTTATGGATCTGCGTTCGCAGAATACGACGCGGCTGACCGACACGCAGGCGATCGATACCTCGCCCTGTTATTCGCCGGACGCCACGCGCATTTGCTTTACCTCCGACCGCGGCGGCCAGCCGCAGATCTACGTCATGGCGGCGACCGGCGGCGCGGCGCAGCGCATCAGCTTCGGCGACGGCATCTACTCGACGCCGGTGTGGTCGCCGGCCGGCGATTACATCGCGTTCACCAAGCAATCTTCCGACAAGTTCGCCATCGGAGTGATGAAGCCGGACGGCAGCGGCGAGCGCATCCTCACCGAAGGCTTTCACAACGAGGGACCGACCTTCGCGCCCAACGGCCAGGTCATCATGTATTTCAGCGATGTGATGGGCGGGCCGGGGCCCTCGCTGTACACGATCAATATTTCCGGGCGCAATCAGTTGCGGGTGCCGACGCCGAGTTTTGCCTCCGACCCGGCTTGGTCGCCGCTGTTGTCGTGATCAGCGCGCTTGATCACACCCTTGCCGTATTGACGCCTTATTAACCATTGCAAAAGCTTTTCGGGAATGGGGTGGGGACAGGGCTTCTTTGCAAGGCGGCATAAAGGTTGACGGAACCTTCGCTTAACGAAGGCGCTGCTAGACCCGGCCAGGACCCAGCCCCGCCTATCTGCTTGGCTCTCCGCCAGCAAGGGCAGGAACGGGTCCTACGACGCAAGCAATGGAGGCACCGGAATGAACCCGATGAGCATTGTCCGCGGCGCCAGATTCGCAGCTGTCATTCTTGGGGCGCTCCTGATCGCAGGCTGCGCCAAGCACAACGCCGACCCGACCAATGCCATGGCCTCGGCGGCCGTACCGGGCAGCCAGCAGGATTTCGTTGTCAATGTTGGTGACCGGGTATTCTTCGATACCGATTCGACGGATCTTTCCGCGCAAGCGCGGGCAACGCTCGACAAGCAGGCCGAGTGGCTCAACCATTACAGCCAGTACTCCTTCACCATCGAGGGACACGCCGACGAGCGCGGCACGCGCGAGTACAACCTCGCGCTCGGCGCACGGCGTGCGCAGACGGTGCGCGGCTATCTGATCTCGCGCGGCATCGCTGCGCAGCGCATGCGCACGATTTCCTACGGCAAGGAACGGCCGGTGGCGACCTGCGACGATATTTCCTGCTGGTCGCAGAACCGCCGCGCGGTGACGGTGCTCGATCAGAGCTCGTAGCAGAGTGCTCACGCCCGCGCCGTCGTCCTTGGGGCGATCGCCGGCGCGGCGGGTGGCGGATTCTGCAATGGAGGCGGCAAACATAATTGGGACGAAGGGAGCCATGGTCGCAACGCTTAATTCGCCAATCTCGCAGGCGACGATCCGCTTCGTCTCGATGAGCTTGCTCGCATTCGCCTGCATGCTCGGGGCGACTGGCGCGCGCGCGCAGGATTCTTCCGATACCGATCTGGTCACACGCGTCGACCGTCTCGAACAGACGATCCGCGATCTCACCGGCCAAGTGGAGCAATTACAATATCATAACCAGCAGCTCGAACAGCAGGTGCAGCGCCTGCAGGCGCTGATGCCGGGCGGTGCGCCGAACGCTTCCGTGCCGCCTCACCCGACCCAATATTCCGGCCCGCCACCCTACGCGCCGCCGCCATATTCGGCCCCGGCGCCTGCTGCCTCATACCCACCTCCGCCGCAATATGCTCCGCCGCCCGTCGCCCAGTATTCGCCGCCGCCGCGGGCAGCCGGGCTCCGGGCATCACGATGCCTTCAATCCAGCACTTGATCCGGGGGCGCCGGGCTTACCGCACCCGATGGGGTCGAGCACGACCTCAACCGAGCCGCCGCCGCCCTACGCGCCGCCCGTCGGGCGGGCCCGTGCCGCGTCAAGCCGGAGCGCCGCTCAGCCTTTCCGGCAGTCCCGCTGCTGGCGCGCTGCCGCCTCCTCCTCCCAGCAACCCGAGCGCCACCGGCGGCATGGAGGCGGCGGTATCGCCGACGATGCCCCCGGCCAACACTCCGAAGGACGTGTTCGATCTCGGTCGCGGTTATTTTGAGCACAAGGATTATGCGCGAGCCGCAGACGCGTTCCGCAATTTTCTGCACCAATATCCGGGTGATCGGCTCACCGGCGAGGTGCAGTATTGGCTCGGTCAATCTTTGTTCGCGACCCGGCAATACCACGACGCCGCCGAGGCGTTCCTTGCCGTGTCCACCAAGTACGACACCTCGGCGCATGCGCCCGATGCACTCGTGCGGCTCGGCCAATCGCTTGCCGCATTGGGACAGAAGGAAGCCGCTTGCGCTTCGCTGGGCGAGGTTTTACGCAAATACCCGCGCGCCTCATTGAGCGTGAAGCAGAACGTGGCGCGGGAACAGAAGCGTGTCCATTGCTGAGCAAGCGATTGGTGACGAGGAAGCTGACGCGCTGCTGCACGGCCTTGAGGGCTCGAGTGGAGTTCTCGTAGCGGCCTCCGGCGGCCCGGATTCGACGGCGCTGCTTGTGCTTATTACCGGCTGGGTCAATCGGCAGCGGCGGCCGCCGAAACTCATCGCAGTCACCGTCGACCATGGCCTGCGGGCGCAGGCGACCGCCGAAGCGGCGGCGGTCAAGCGGCTGGCGCGCCGCCTCGGCGTGCCGCATCGGACGTTGCGCTGGCGCGGCCGCAAGCCGCAAACCGGAATTCAGGAAGCGGCGCGCCTTGCGCGTTACCGATTGCTGGCGGAGGCGGCCGCGAGCGCGCGCTGTGCCCACATCGTGACTGCCCATACTCTCGATGACCAGGCCGAAACCGTGCTGCTGCGCCTCGCGCGCGGCAGCGGTCTCGCCGGTCTCGCCGGCATGGCGCGCTCGTCGCTTCTTCCGGCAACGAACACCAGCGGGCTGTTTCTCGTGCGGCCTCTCTTGCACGTTCCCAAGGCGCGACTGCTCGCCACGCTCAAGCTTGCGGGCGTCGTTTACAGCGAGGACCCGAGCAATACCGACCCGCGGTTCACCCGTGCGCGGCTGCGCGCGCTCCTGCCGGCGCTGGCGCGCGAGGGTCTCGATGCGCGCGGCCTGTCGCGGCTGGCGTCGCGGATGCAGCGCGCCGATGCCGCAATCGAATTCGCCGTCGCTGCCGCGTGTGCCGCGCTCGCCCCGTCAGCCTGGCCGCAGCGCGGCCCGGTCACGGTCGACGGCGAGCAATTCTTCGATTTGCCGGCGGAGATCGGACTGCGGCTTTTGGGTCGCGCAATCGCTTTTACCGGCAATGAGGGGCCGGTCGAGCTTGGCAAGCTTGAAGCGCTATACGCGGCCTTGCGCCGAGCATCGGCACTGCGCCGCACGCTCGCCGGCTCGCTCGTCACGCTCGCCGGCGGCCGGCTGAGCATCGAGCGCGCGCCTGCTCGCCGCGCCGGCCACAGCCGCCATGTCCTGCGCGCCTCAGCCATGCGCCAAAACGGCAAGGCCCGCTTTACAAAATAGGCCTATAGTCTAGCCGGGAATCGCGGGCGGACACCCGCAGGTTCGTCTTGGATGCTTGCCGTGGGTTTCGCCTTGGGTTTCGCCTTGGATGTTTACCTTGGCAGGGCAGGCCGGCGCGCCTACATTGCATGGGTGGCAGCGACGTGAAGCCGCCCCCTCTTTCAGCCTAAAAGCGGCTGTGGGCCCCGCATGAGATCGCGGATCAGGGACCAGAAATGAACGCCAACCTGCGCAATTTCGCCCTCTGGGTCATTATCGTCCTGTTGCTGCTGGCGCTGTTCACCCTGTTTCAAAATCCGGGCCACAACACCAATTCCCAGGAAATCACCTTCTCGCAATTGCTCAGCGACGTCGACAACGGCCGTGTGCGCAGCGTCGTCATTCAGGGACCGGAAATTCACGGCGATTTCACCGACGGCCGCCAATTCCAGACCTACGCGCCGGGCGATCCGACCTTGGTGCAGCGGCTGTACAACAAGGGCGTCTCCATCACGGCGCGCCCGCAATCGGAAAATGTCCCTTGGTTCGTTTCTCTGCTGATTTCCTGGCTGCCGTTCGTCGCCCTGATCGGGGTGTGGATTTTCCTCTCGCGGCAGATGCAGGGCGCCGGCGGCAAGGCGCTCGGATTCGGCAAATCGCGCGCCAAGCTGCTCACCGAGGCGCACGGCCGGGTGACCTTCGATGACGTGGCCGGAGTCGATGAGGCCAAATCGGACCTGCAGGAAATTGTCGAATTTTTGCGCGACCCGGCCAAGTTTCAGCGCCTTGGCGGCCGCATCCCGCGCGGTGTGCTCCTGGTCGGCTCGCCGGGCGTCGGCAAGACCCTGATCGCCCGCGCTGTCGCCGGCGAAGCCAATGTGCCGTTCTTCACCATTTCCGGCTCCGACTTTGTCGAAATGTTCGTCGGCGTCGGCGCCAGCCGCGTGCGCGACATGTTCGAGCAGGCCAAAAAGAACGCACCCTGCATCATCTTCATCGACGAGATTGACGCGGTCGGTCGCCATCGCGGCGCCGGTCTCGGCGGCGGCAACGACGAGCGCGAGCAGACGCTCAATCAGCTCCTGGTCGAGATGGACGGTTTCGACGCCAACGAGGGCGTCATCATCATCGCCGCGACCAACCGGCCGGACGTGCTCGACCCCGCGCTGCTGCGCCCGGGCCGCTTCGACCGTCAGGTTGTGGTGCCCAATCCCGACGTGGTCGGTCGCGAGCAGATCCTCAAAGTGCATGTGCGCAAGGTGCCGCTCTCCCCGGACGTGAACTTGAAGACCATCGCCCGCGGCACTCCCGGCTTCTCGGGCGCCGACCTGATGAATTTGGTCAACGAGGCGGCGTTGATGGCGGCGCGGCGCAACAAGCGCATGGTCACCCAGGTCGAGTTCGAAGACGCCAAGGACAAGGTGATGATGGGCGCCGAGCGCAGGTCGCTGGTCATGACCGAAGAGGAAAAGCTGCTCACCGCCTATCATGAGGGCGGTCACGCCATCGTTGCGCTCAACGTCAAGGCGACCGACCCGGTGCACAAGGCCACCATCATCCCGCGCGGCCGCGCGCTCGGCATGGTCATGCAATTGCCGGAGCGCGACAAGCTGTCGATGAGCCTCGAGCAGATGACCTCGCGGCTCGCCATCATGATGGGCGGCCGGGTTGCCGAGGAGCTGGTATTCGGCCATGAGCGGGTGACCTCCGGCGCGGCCTCCGACATCGAGCAGGCGACCAAGCTTGCGCGCATGATGGTGACGCGCTGGGGCCTGTCGGATGCGCTCGGCACCGTGGCCTACGGCGAGAACCAGGAAGAAGTGTTCCTCGGCTATTCGGTGGCGCGCCAGCAGAACATTTCCGAGGCGACCGTGCAGAAGATCGACGCCGAGATCAGGCGGCTGGTCGAAGCCGGCTATACGGAAGCCCATCACATCCTCACCGAGAAGCGCGGCGATCTGGAGACGCTGGCCAAGGGGCTTCTCGAATTTGAGACGCTCAGCGGCGACGAAATCAAGGACCTGCTCATGGGCAAGCGGCCGAGCCGCGAATCGATCGTCGAGCCGTCGGCGCCGCGCGCCTCGACCGTGCCCAGTGCCGGCGCCGGCCGCAACCGGCCGCGGCCCGAACCGGGCCCGATGGAGCCGCAGCCGCAGGCGTAGGCGCGGCTCGATGCCGCCGCAAGCTCACGCGCCGACGACTTCCTTGAACCGCCGCAAGGTTTCGATGTGATCGTCGACGCGACTGACGCGGTACATCGGGTAGAGCATCACCAAGTCGGCGCCTCGTCGGTGCCAGCCCTCGGCCGCCGCCGCCCAAACCTGCGGGTTCGCATCGTGCATCCGCAGCCAGGCTTCAATCCCGAACTTGGCCGGGTCGCGATCGAAGGCCTTGAGCTGTAGCCGCAAGGCGGCCAGCTTCTGTCCGGCCTGAGGATCGTCGGCCGCCATGATCGGCATCCAGCCGTCGCCGAGCCGCGCGGCGCGCGCGATGGCGGCGTTCGAGGAGCCGCCGAACCAGATCGGGATCGGGCGCTGTACCGGATGCGGCTGAATGCTCACGTCGGTCAGGTGATGAAAGCGCCCATGGAAGCTGACGAGGTCGTCCGACCACAGGCGTCGGAGCAGTTCGGCTTGTTCGGTTTGCCGCGCCCCGCGCGTCTTCCACTCCATGCCAAGCGCTGTGTACTCGACGTGATTCCAACCGATCCCGATGCCCAGCCGAAGCCGTCCGCCGCTCAGGATGTCGACCTCGGCCGCCTGTTTGGCAATGAGCCCGGTCTGCCGCTGCGGCGAGATCAGGATCCCGCTGGACAGTCGAATCGTGCGGGTCGCCGCAGCCAAAAATCCAAGCGTGACGAAGGTCTCGTGAAAAGCATCTTTCTCGTTGTACAGCGGCACCCAGCCGTCGCGCGCTTTCGCGCCGAAGACATGATCGGGGACTTCGATATAGGCGTAGCCGAGATCCTCGGCAGCCTGCGCCCAGTCACGGATCTTCGCAGGGTCTGTCCCGATATCGAGCGATGGAAAGAAGGCGTTGAGCTGCATCGGACGTATCCAGGATGTCGGCATAGGCCCTAGGCGCGGATCGCGATAATGGTGCTGCGCGGATGCAAACAACGCGCGAATGTGACACGGTAACGACTGCCAGGCAACGAAGCGTGGCATTGCTCGGCGCAAGGCTGGCAAATACGGCCTGGCACAGCGGCGACGCGAACAACGATTGCTGTTCGTGATCGTGTGGGATGGTCGATGCCGACGCGGCAGATGATTTTGATCGGCTTTCTGCAAGCGCAGAACTGCACCAATCACCCGAGTTCGTGGCGGCATCCCGCCTCGCGCAGCGACAGCTGGTCGGCGGATTTTTACCGGCACATCGGACGTGTGCTGGAGGAGGGCAAGTTTCACCTCGCATTCTTCGACGACCGCCTCTCCATGCCCGACATGTACGGGCGCAATCACGCCCACACCGTCGCCCACGGCATTCGCTGCATAAAGCTCGATGCCGTCACCGTGCTCACCGTCATGGGCATGGCGACAGAGCGGCTTGGCCTCGGCGCCACCTATTCGACCAGCTATTACGAGCCGTTCCACGTGGTGCGCGTGTTCGCGACGCTCGATCTGATGACCGGCGGGCGCGCGGCCTGGAACGTCGTCACCTCGCTCAACGACGGCGAAGCGCAGAACATGGGACGCGAGGAGGTTTTGGACCACGACCTGCGTTACGATCGGGCCGACGAATTCATGGCGATCGTGCTCGGCCATTGGGACAGCTGGGACGACGATGCCATCATCGCCGACAAGCAGAGCGGTCTGTTTGCCCGGCCGGAGAAAGTTCATCGCCTCGACTATCGCGGCCGCTACCTGCACTCGCGCGGGCCGTTCACCGTGCCGCGCTCGGCGCAGGGCCATCCGGTCATCATCCAGGCCGGATCGAGCGGCCGCGGCCGCCGCTTCGGCGCACAATGGGGCGAGGTGATCTTCGTCGCCTATCCGAACGCCGAGATTGGTCGGCGCGATTACGCGGCGTTCAAGGATGAGGTGGCGCGCGCCGGCCGCGATCCCGAGGAGATCAAGATCGCTCAGCTCATCAATACGGTGACCGCGGCAAGCCGGGCCGAAGCCGAAGATAAATGGGCCGCGATCGACAAGCTGCCGCTCGAGATTGACGCGCTGTCGCTGCTGTCGGAGGCGCTCAATTTCGATTTCGCCACAAAGGGAATGGATGAGGCGTTCACGGCCGCCGAGCTGGCGCAAATGTCCGGTCTGCAAGGCATCCGAGATCGCGTGCTGGCGGCGAGAGCAGGCAAGAATCCGACCGTGCGCGACTTCATCGAGATCAGCGGTCGCGGGCGCGTGCATAATCCGATTGTCGGCGATCCGAAGGAAGTGGCGGACCGGCTCGAGGAGTGGTTTGGCGCCCCGGCCTGCGACGGCTTTGTGCTTTCCGCCACGCATGTCCCCGGCGCCTATGAGGATTTCGTGCGCCTGATCGTGCCCGAACTGCAGCGCCGCGGCGTCTTTCGCAAAGACTTTGGCGGCACGACGCTGCGCGACAATCTTGGGCTGCCGATGCCGGCGGGCGGAGCATGGCGCGGCCGGAATTTTTCCCTTGCGCGTTGACGGGGAGCCGATTCTCGGCCGCTCGCAGGGGAGGGCCCACCGCCCCAGCGCAGGAAGCTGCCTGATCCGACAGGCCGGCGCTGGCGCAAACATAAGCGTTTGAAGAGATTGAATGCGTCGGAAAGCAGCAATTTTCCCCGCCGGGGCGCGACCCTGTGCGGACGGAAATATTAGCCGTTGCGCAATGAGAACAAATCGTGTACATTGCCGCTATCGTAGGGTCAGGGGATGGCGGCAGGCGCCGCACAGGCTTCGTTGCCGACCCGCAGAATCCCGGCCATAAGGAGCACGGACAATGAGTGCAGCGCTTCGTCTCGTCGAAGGATCGTCCATGGATAAGTCGAAGGCCCTCGATGCCGCGCTCTCGCAGATCGAGCGCAATTTCGGCAAGGGCTCGATCATGCGGCTCGGCAAGAACATGCAGGCGATGGACGTGGAGGTTGTCTCCACCGGCTCGCTCGGCCTCGACATCGCGCTCGGCATCGGCGGCCTGCCGCGCGGCCGGGTCGTCGAGATTTACGGGCCGGAATCGTCGGGCAAAACCACGCTGGCGCTCCACTGCATTGCCGAGGCGCAGAAGAAGGGCGGCATCTGTGCCTTCATCGACGCCGAGCACGCCCTCGACCCGATCTATGCGCGGAAACTCGGCGTCAATGTCGACGATCTGTTGATCTCGCAGCCCGATGCCGGCGAACAGGCCCTGGAAATCGCCGACACGCTGGTGCGCTCCGGCGCGGTCGATGTTCTGGTCATCGATTCGGTGGCGGCACTGGTGCCGCGCGCGGAACTGGAAGGCGAGATGGGCGACAGTCAGCCCGGCCTGCAGGCGCGGCTGATGAGCCAGGCCTTGCGCAAGCTCACCGCCTCGATCAATCGCTCCAACACGATGGTGATCTTCATCAATCAGATGCGCATGAAGATCGGCGTCATGTACGGCTCGCCAGAGACGACGACCGGTGGGCATGCGCTCAAATTCTACGCCTCGGTGCGGCTCGACATTCGGCGCATCGGCGCGATCAAGGAGCGCGACGAGGTGGTCGGCAATCAAACGCGGGTCAAGGTGGTGAAAAACAAACTCGCGCCGCCGTTCAAGCAGGTCGAGTTCGACATCATGTACGGCGAAGGCGTGTCCAAGGCCGGCGAACTGATTGATCTCGGAGTGAAGGCCGGCGTGGTGGAAAAATCCGGCGCCTGGTTTTCCTACGACAGCCAGCGCATCGGCCAAGGTCGCGAGAATGCCAAGGCGTTTCTCAAAGCCAATCCCGATCTCGCCGATAAGATCGAGGCGGCGATCCGGCAGAACGCCGGTCTGATCGCCGAGAAGATTCTTGCGGGCGAGGAAGGCGAAGCCGACGATGATGACGCCGCGCGGGGCTGAGGAATTGGGCAAGAGATTCGTTCTGTGCCCCCATCCGACCGTGCATCGTCGACTCCCCTTCCGGAAGCAGGCCTGTCGCATGTGAGATTTTCCCTCCCCCGAAAGCGGGAGCGCGCGCGAGCTATCCGCGGAGGCGAGTAGTGGGAAGGCATAAGCGCATCGGGAATGGGTCGCGAACCGCCGAATAGTCCTCGCGACAACCCCCGACCTGGCGTCCTTGACCGCCGATCTCTCCCTTCCGGGGGCGGGGAGATGAAAGGTAGCGGCGGTTCACATGCGATACCGTTGGCTTTTATATTAGGGGAGGTGAAGACGATACCGGGCGGTCCATGCGAGAACTCTGCGCTCACATTCCCTTGAGCGCTGCGGAGAGCCGCAAGGCTTGGTCGGAGAGCACGGCCGGCTCTTCCTTGAAGCTTGCCGGCGGCTTGAGCGGCACGCCGGCTTTGCGCGGAATGACATGGATGTGCAGGTGAAAGACCACTTGGCCGCCGGCGGCTTCGTTGAATTGTTGAATGGTGAGACCGTCGGCGGCAAAGACTTTGACCGCCGCCTGCGCGACGGTCTGCGTTGCCTTGATGAGGTGGGCGAGGTCGTCCGGCTCGATGTCGAGGAACGTGCGCGCCGGCGTTTTGGGAATCACCAGCGTATGACCGGGCGCACGCGGCATAATGTCGAGGAAGGCGAAACTCTTGCCGTCCTCGTAGACCTTGTGGGCCGGTAATTCGCCGCGCAGGATTTTGGCAAAAACGTTATTCGCATCGTAGCTCGCCATCGCGTTCCTATCCCTCCAATGCGCGCGGCGGCGGTCCGGAGTGATTCGCAACCGGCTCGGCGAGGCCAAGCCGGTTCACTGCCTCGCAACGCCCGCTCGTGTTGCGCTCATTCGCTGTCTTCGTTCGATCGCTGGCCGATCACCAAGTCCTTGCGGTAAGGCGCGGTGGCGGCGAGTTCGGTGCCGACGGCCGCGACGTAGGCGCGTTCGCGCCCCAGATACTCGGCAATCGCTCTCCGCAGCGCTGGATCGGCGATGAAATGAGCCGAATAGGTGCTCCTCGGCATGTAGCCGCGGGAGAGCTTGTGTTCGCCCTGGGCGCCGGCTTCGACATGAGCCAGCTTGTGCGTGATGGCAAATTCGATTGCCTGATAGTAGCACAGCTCGAAATGCAGGAAGGGGTGATGCTCGATGGCGCCCCAATGGCGGCCGAACAATGTGTGCGAGCCGATGAAATTGATGGCGCCGGCGATCCAGCGCCCGGCGCGCTTGGCCATGACCAGCAAGATGCGATCGGCCATCTTCTCGCCGGCCAGTGAATAGAAATCACGGGTGAGATAAGGCCGGCCCCATTTGCGCGAACCGGTCTCCATATAGAAGGTGAAAAACGCATCCCACACCTCCTCGGTCAGATCGTTGCCACGGAGCCAGTGCACGCTGACGCCGTTTGCGACGGCATCGGCGCGCTCGCGGCGGATAGCCTTGCGTTTGCGTGAAGCCAGCGCGGCGAGAAAGTCGTCGAAACTGCCATAGCCGGCATTCTGCCAGTGGAATTGCTGATCGTTGCGCAGCAGGAATCCAAACTCACCAAGCAGGTGATATTCCGGCTCGATCGCAAAGGTGACGTGGGTGCCCGACAGGTCATAGTGTCGGCACAGCCCGATCAGGCCGCGTACGAGCGCCTGTCGCACCGCGGAGGCCTGCGCGCCCGGTCGCACCAAGAGCCGCCGCCCCGCGGCTGGCGTGAACGGCACCGCGACCTGCAGCTTTGGGTAATAGCGGCCGCCAGCCTGTTCGTAGGCTTCCGCCCAGCCGCGGTCGAACACGTACTCGCCGCGCGAGTGGCTCTTCAGGTAGCAGGGCGCGGCACCAACGAGCATGCCGTCTAGCGTGCGCACAAGCAGGTGCTGGACCTGCCAGCCGGAGCGGCCGCCGACCGATTCCAACTCCTCAAGAGCTGACAGAAAATCGTGCGATATGAATGGATTATATACGCGTTCCTGATGCAAATCATGAGCCTGTAGAAGAGCCTCCTCGGCGCCCCCGCAGGCGTCCTGGTAGCGCGCGGGGGCAATCTCGATTCCGGGGCTGAGAGCGCCTACCGGATTGGCGCAGCTGTCCCATTCGGCGCGGGTGACTGCGCCAATGGCATTAACCGCGCTGACATTCAGTTCGCCCCGTTCGCCGCTTGCCGCGGTCGGCTCCTCGCGCTGGAGCGTTGGTTCCGATTGCACTTTGCTCATGGGCGAAAGCCCTCGAAAATCATCTGATCGGCCCAGCGCTCGGCCGTGCGCCGCTCGGCTTCGGTGCGCACCGCCCAGGTCAATAGCGGCAAGCTAAAGACCTGCCGCGCCGCCAGCGGCGCCAGTGCCGGCAGATCGGCGACCGCATAGGCCACAAATTGCGGCGCGCAGGCAAAGGCGGTGAGCAGGTATCCCATGCCGTGGCGCATCCACGCCGGCATCAGGTCCCAATATGGGTGCGGCCGGTATTTGGCGGCGAGGATTCCGCGCACCAGGCGAGGAGATTTTTGCCGCACCCCGGCGAGCTGGCGCGGGTCGAACGACATCGCTGCGACCGGGCCGCGATAGCTATCGAGCACCGCCGCCACCCGCCCCGGCAGCCGGCCGTCGCCATCGAAGCGGCTCTTTAATTCGACCAGCATGGTGACGGCTCCCCCAACCAGGTCGCAGAGATCGCCCAGCGTCATCATCCGTTCGCTGCTGTTGCGAAAAGCAACGCGTTTGAGCGCGGCGGCCGTGAACGCATCGAGGCGGCCTTCGCCGTCGGTCAGACGGCCGAGTTCGGCGTCGTGATGCACCATGGCTTCGCCGTCGCTCGATACCTGCACGTCGACCTCGATGCCGTAATTGAGCGCAATCGCGGCGCGCACCGCACCGGCGGTGTTCTCGACCACGCCGTGCTCGGCGTCGTGCAACCCGCGATGGGCGATGGGCCGCGCGGTGAGCCAGTCGAGCGTGGGCGGCACGTTCAGGACACTTCGAACAGGCCCTCGACCTCGGCCGCAGCGTCGCCCGGCAGCGCCGCAACGCCGACCGTGGTGCGGGCGTGCCTGCCACGCTCGCCAAAGGCTGCGACCATGAGGTCGGAGGCGCCGTTCATCACCTTGGGGCCGTCGGGGAAGCCCGGCACCGAATTGATGAAGCCGCCGAGGCGCACCACGCGCAACACCTTGTCGAGATCCCCGATCGCCGCTTTGACTTGCGCCAACAGGTTGACCGCGCAGGCGCGCGCCGCCTTTTGCCCATCGGCGATCGACACATTGGCACCCAGTTGGCCTTTGGCGGCGAGTTTGCCCTCGGCATCGAAGCAGAGCTGTCCTGGATACCGTGAGCAAATTGCCGGTTCGTACGCACGGAACGTAGTTGGCAACCGGGGCTGGCGCCTGTTTCAGCGCGACGCCGAGTTCCTGCAATTTGCCTTCTACGGTCCCGGCCATGTCGTTCTCCCGCTGCCTTCCGAGCGCCAATTCAGAAAGGACTTTTGGCCGATAGTGGCAGAGCGTGCAAGCGGCGCCGTCGGCGCCTCGGCGTCGTCGAGACGATCCCTATCTTCGCCGCAATTTGAGCGATCAAGAACATGTGGCGCCGCAGGATCCCGGTGGGCGTTTTTTTCTTTTCGAGGGCGCGTCGAGCCGAGGGGAATTCGCAGCGCATGCCAGAAGTGGGAAGATTGGTGCAACTGGTCGGCGCGTGTGCGGCGGGTGCGGCGCTGCTCGGCGGTGCGATGGCGCTCGCCGTGCCTTCCGCCCCCTTGCGCGCGCAAGATGCGCCCATCGCGCTGGTGCCGCACCGGGCGATCTACGACTTGTCGCTGGCGCAAACGCGCAGTGGTTCGTCGATTGTCGGGGTGCGCGGGCGCATTCTCTACGATTTCAGTGGCAATGCCTGCGACGGCTATTCGCTGATCTTCCGCCAGGTTTCCGTGCTTGACAGCAGCGAAGGCAAGGTGTCGACCAGCGATATGCGTTCGACCACCTGGGAAGGCGCCGACGCCAAGAGTTTCAAGTTCAGCTCGCAGGATTTCGTCGACCACAATCTCATCAACTCGGTGGACGGGGAGGCCAAGCACGGCGGCAAGGTGACGGCGGTCGATCTGCAAAAGCCGCAACATAAAACCATCGATCTTGACCCCGGCGTGGTGTTTCCCACCGAGCACATGGTGCGGGCGATCGCGGCGGCACGCGCCGACAAGACCATTCTTTCCTTTCCGGTCTACGATGGTTCGGAGAGCGGCGAGAAAGTCTTCAATACGCTCACCGTGATTGGCCGCAAGATCGCGTCCGGCGAGCACAGCCACGATGATGCTGCGGCCCACGAACCCAGGCTCGTCGGCGTGTCGCGCTGGCCGGTGACGATCAGCTATTTCGCCGCCAACAAGGCGCCGCAAAGCGGCGAGCAGACGCCCGATTATGCGATCGGTTTCGAGCTTTACGACAACGGCATTTCGCGCGCGCTCACGCTCGACTACAACGATTTCGTCGTGCGCGGTAAACTTGTGTCGCTCAAGATCAGGCAACCGAAGCCTTGTAAGTGATGCGAGCCGTCCGGCTGCGGGGCTCAGCGTTCCCCGCCCGGTTCGAAGGCGAGGCCGCGGATCACGGCGTCCTCGCCGAAGCGGGCGCGCACCCGGTCAATTGCGCGCTCGGCTTCGGCGGCGCGGCCGTCGACGAGGTCGTCAGGATCGGCAGTGCCCGCGTCTGCAAGCGTGCTCACCCCGACGCCGAGGAGGCGAAAGCGCGTGCCGTCGGCCTCGCGCCGCAGCAGGTCTTTCGCGACCGCGAAGATTTTTCCTGCGAGCTGGGTCGGGGACGGCAGCGAGCGGGCGCGCGTGCGAATGCGAAAATCCGCGGTCTTCAGTTTCAATGTCACTGTCGAGCCGGCAAGGGCTTTTGCCTTCAGTCGCGCCGATACCTCGTCCGCTTGACTCCACAGGATGCGTTCGAGTGCGTGGAACTCGGCAATATCGCGCACAAAAGTCGTCTCTGCGGAAACGCTCTTGGTTTCCCGGTCGGGACTGACCGTGCGTGCGTCAATGCCGCGGGCAAGCCGGGCGAGGCGACGGCCTTCCTCGCCGTAGCGGCGAAAGAGGTCGCTTTCGCTCGCTCGCTGCAAATCGGCGATATGCCCAAATCCGTCGCGCGCCAGTCGTGTCGCGCTCGCCTTGCCGATACCAAAGATGAAACCGACCGGCTTGCCGGCAAGGAACGCTGGCGCCTCGCTCGACCCCAAAACCGCAAAGCCGCGCGGTTTGTCCAGATCGGAGGCGACCTTGGCGAGAAACTTGTTGCTGGACAGCCCGACGGAAACGGTAATGCCAAGTTCTTTCTCGACCTCGCCGGCAAAGCGGGCGAGCGCCTTTGCCGGGGTCATGGCGTGCAGCCGTTCGGTGCCCGATAGATCGAGAAAGGCCTCGTCGATCGACAACGGCTCGACCAGCGGCGTCAGTGCCGACATCATGGCGCGGATTTGGCGGCCGACGTGTGCATATTTCGCCATGTCGGGCCGAATGACTGTCGCTTGCGGGCACAGGCGCAGTGCCTCGAACATCGGCATCGCCGATTTTACGCCAAAAGTGCGCGCCACGTAGCAGGCTGCGGCGACAACGCCGCGCTTGCCTCCGCCGACGATCACCGGCTCGCCGGCAAGCGTCGGCTGATCGCGTTTCTCGATCGTTGCGTAGAAGGCGTCGCAATCCACGTGAGCAATGCACAGTCGATCCAATTCGTCGTGGCGCAGCAGGCGGGGCGAGCCGCAAGCGGCGCAACGTGTCGCGCGCGGGGCGGCATCGCCAAGGCAGTCGCGGCAGAAGCTCACGGCAGGTCTCGCGGCGGACGGTCGCGGCGGATCGCGCTCATGGCGGAGCGGATTTGACATTCGCTACTTGCCCGGCGGCGAACTCGTGAAGCGAATGTCAAATCCAAAGCCCCACTGTGTTGCCAATATTTCTTTGATTCGAACATTCGCATGAGCGCGTGCCGATCCTGGGTGCGAATGTCAAAATCGGGCCATTAGACTAGCCGCTGCCGAGCGTGCGTGCCGCCTGTCCCACCTCGGCCGGATCGATGCCGGCGCGGGCGGCGAAGGCGAGCACGAGAGTTTCGTCGGAAAGCATATGCTCGAGTACGCCGGCGAGAAAGCCGTCCCCCCGCGCGGCGGTGCGAATCTCTTCCGCCTCAATCCCGCTGGCGTCGAGGAAGCGGGCAAGCGATTGCGGTTGTTCGGCGATGAAGCCAAGGGCTTCAATCGCCAGCGTTTTCGCTCTTTCCCGGGCGGCTTTCGCGCTCTGTTTGTGGGCTTGCATTTGCCTTTCCGTAATATATCGGAACTAACGTGGCCGCGGTTGAGCGGCGTTGATGCACACGGGCCAGCACCCTCGCCGCGGCGGGGTAGCGGCCGCGGCGGACCAGGGATCAGGGCCATGGCCAAGACCGTCCTGATTGTGGAGGACAACGAGCTCAACATGAAGCTCTTTCACGATCTATTGGAAGCGCACGGCTACAATACGGTGGGCACGCGCAACGGCATCGAGGCGCTCGATCTCGCCCGCGCGCACCGGCCGGACCTGATCCTGATGGATATCCAGCTGCCGGAAGTGTCCGGCCTCGAAGTGACGAAATGGCTCAAGGACGACGCCGAGCTCAAGCGCATTCCCGTGGTCGCGGTCACCGCATTTGCCATGAAGGGCGACGAGGAGCGAATCCGCGAGGGCGGCTGCGAGGCATACCTCTCCAAGCCGATCTCGGTCGGCAAATTCATCGAAACCGTCCGCCAGTTCCTCGGCAATCCGTAAAGGAGCCGCGATGACCGCCCGTGTCCTCGTCGTTGACGATGTCCTCGCCAACGTCAAGCTGCTCGAGGCGCGGCTGTCGGCCGAATATTTCGACGTGATCACGGCCATGAGTGGCGCGCAGGCGCTGGCGATCTGCGAACGCGCCGAGTGCGACCTGGTGCTGCTCGACGCGATGATGCCGGAACTGGACGGCTTCGAAACCTGCCGCCGGCTCAAGTCCAATCCGGCCACGCATCACATTCCCGTCATCATCGTGACCGCCCTCGACCAGCCGGCCGATCGCGTTCGCGGGCTGGATGCGGGTGCCGACGACTTTCTGACCAAGCCCATTCTCGATCTGGCGCTGATCGCCCGCGTGCGCTCGCTCGCACGGCTGAAAATGGTCACCGATGAGCTGCGCGCGCGGGTGCTGACCTCGCGCGAGATTGGCATCCATTCGCCCGAACGCGCCGCGGTGGCGGACAACGGCCGCGGCGGCCGGGTGCTCATCGTCGACGATCGAGCCTCCTCGCACGAGCGCATTGCCTCGGTCCTTGCGGCCGAACATACCGTCGAGATGGAAGTCGATCCCAATGAAGCGCTGTTCCGCGCCGCCGACGGGAATTACGATCTGCTGATCGTGTCGCTGGCGCTGCAAAACTTCGATGCGCTGCGGCTGTGCAGCCAGCTGCGCTCGCTCGACCGCACGCGCAATATTCCGATCCTCGCCATCACCGATCCCGACAACAACGCGCGCATGGTGCGCGGCCTCGAAATCGGCGTGAACGATTATCTGGTGCGGCCGATCGACAAGAACGAACTGTTGGCGCGTGCGCGCAGCCAGCTCCGCAAGCGCCGCTACACGGAGCGGCTGCGCGACAACGTGCAGATGTCGATCGAGATGGCGATCACCGACGCGTTGACCGGCCTGTTCAACCGCCGCTATCTGGAGAATCATCTGGCGAGCTTGATCGAGCAGGCAATCGCGCGCGGCAAGCCGCTGAGCGCCCTGGTGGTCGACATCGACTATTTCAAATCGGTCAACGATACGCATGGACACGATGCGGGCGACGACGTCCTGCGCGAGTTCGCGCTGCGCATCAAGCGCTCGATCCGCGGCATCGATCTCGCCTGCCGCTACGGCGGCGAAGAATTCGTCATCGTCATGCCGGAGACGGACTTGACGGTCGCCGCCATGGTGGCGGAACGGCTGCGGCGGCGCATTGCCGCCGATGCGTTCGCCATCGAGCAGGGCGCGTGCAGCATCCCGGTGACGATCTCGGTCGGCATTGCCGCGCTGCGCGGCAAGGAGGACAGCGCGGCGGCGCTGCTCAAGAGGGCCGACCACGCGCTCTACCGCGCCAAGCGCGATGGCCGCAACCGCGTGGTGCCGGACGCGGCCTGATCGAGCCTGCGAGAAGGCTTGGTGCAGTCACCGATTTCTGCCGTGTGGCTGGTGGCTTAGGCCGATCCATTAATCAAAATTATTGTGGTTATCGCGGATTGGCGCTTTACGGCGAAACTTTGACCGTTGATTTCTCCACGGGGTGAGATAGCCTTTCCCGGAAAGCAGACATTAGCCGCAAGCGACTGGAGCGGCCGCGCCCCGAGCGGCGGGGAGGGATTTGCTGATTTTGGAAACCCCTTTTGGAAAACCCTACGGAATGCTCAGGTCCGCCGCATCTCCTGGGTCCCGTGGGGTTCGGCCGGTTCGGGAGCGGCGCGAGTGGCCTCCTCATGACGCCGTTCCCGGCCGGCCACCTCTTCTTCCGCTCTGCGACCGCCGCGGGCCCTGAGGCTGGTTTGCTGAGCCGTTTGCGAACCTGGCGAGGACCTTAGCGGGCCGCCTGCCTGGTCTTGTTATTTGATCTTGGCCTCGCGAAATTCGACGTGCTTCTTGGCGATCGGATCGTATTTCTTCTTCACCAGCTTGTCGGTCATGGTGCGCGAATTCTTGCGCGTCACGTAATAGAAGCCGGTATCGGCGCTGGATACCAGCTTGACCTTGATCGTCGTGGCTTTGGCCATGGTCCAACCTCGGGGCTTGTTGCCGGCGCCAACCTAGTGACGCTGAGTGCGATGTCAAGAAAGGTACGCTGGCAGCGGATGCCCGCGGGCTCAAAGCAATTCGCGCACGAAACGCTTGTGCAGCATGCGGTAGAGCGGCACCGGCTGATCGGGATCCATTCCCGCCGCAATGCGGTCCTGTAATTCCTCCAGCACCATGGCGGTGATGCCGGGCATATCGAGCGTGCGCACCTGATCGATCGGCAGCCAGATCAGTTCGACGAGTTCCGCCTCAGGGCCGACAAGGCCGTCGACGCGATGGGCGATGGCGGAAACGTTGGCTGCGAAGAAGCGGCTGTCGAAGCGCCGCGGCCGCTTCGGCGGTGTGATGGCGCGGGCGATGAAATGCACTGCGCTGAGATCCGGCAGGATTGCGGCCTTGGCGAAAGCCTCCCAGGCGCCCGGAGGCGCCGCCACCGGCGATTGCCTGGGTGTGCCCAGCATCAGGCCGGTTTCCTCGTAGGTTTCCCGCACTGCCGCGAGTGCGAAAGCGGCGGCCTTCGCGGCGCTCGCCCGCCGTACCCGCTGCATCAACCGGGCAATATCGCGCTCATGCAGCGGTGCCAAAGCCGCCATCCGCTGATCGGCTGGCTCGATGCTGCCGCCAGGAAAGACGAATTTCCCGGGCATGAAACGATGGCGCAGATGGCGCCGCCCGAGCAGCACTTTGGGAACCGGACCTGCGTCGTCGATCAGGATGAGGGTGGCCGAATCCCGCGGCTTGAGATTCGGAAACGTCTGGTCGCGCATGATACGCGTCAGCCGCTCGGCTCGGTCGCCGGCAAGGCCGGGCTCGAGCATCGGCTCAAGCATCGGTTCGGCCGATGCAGTCCGTTCAGGCCCGGCGCCGCCCATGCGGGTGTCTCCTGTGGGTCGATGTCTCCGCTCGGGACGGCCGCCCTGGAGCCTGTTGGCTGCCCGCATCGGCCGAGCGCACCAACCGGAAGCGTAAGGCGCCGGCCACTGGTGCGGCCTCGACCAGTTCGACGCTCACGCGATCGCCGAGCCGGTGCGTCTGCGAATTGCCGACGAACGCACGGCGGGCCTCGTGAAAGCGGAAATAGTCCTCGCCGATGTTGCGCGCGGGGATGAAGCCGTCGGCACCGGTCTCGTCCAGCTCGACGAACAGCCCGGCGCGCGTGACGCCGGAAATATGGCCGTCAAACACGGCGCCGAGGCGATCGGCGAGAAAATGGGCGATGAGCCGGTCTGCGGTTTCGCGCTCTGCCTTCATGGCGCGACGTTCGGTGGCCGAGACGTTGGTGGCGATCTCGACAAGGTCTTTGCGGTCGACGGCCTCGTCCAGTCCATCGGCGCCAAGGTGCAACGCGCGGATCAAAGCCCGGTGGACGACCAGATCGGCATAGCGGCGGATGGGCGAGGTGAAGTGCGCATAACGGCGCAGATTGAGGCCGAAATGGCCGAAATTTTCGGCCGAATATTCCGCTTGCGCCTGGCTCCGCAGCACCACTTCATTGATCAGCCTTTCGACATCGCGGCCTTTGACGCGCGCCAGAATACGGTTGAACGCCTCCGGCCGAAGCGCGCCGCCCTTTGGCAACGAGATGTCGAGCGTGGCAAGAAACTCCCGCAGCGCATTGATCTTTTCCGGCGTCGGCTCGTCGTGCACGCGATAGATCAGAGGCACCCTCGCGCGCTCGCAACTCTCCGCGGCGGCGACGTTAGCCAGAATCATGAACTCCTCGATCAGCCGATGCGATTCCAATCGCTGCGGCACGATAACCCGATCAACGGTGCCGTCGGATTTGAGCACGATCTTGCGCTCGGGAATTTCCAGATCAAGCGGCTGGCGCTCGTCGCGGGCACGGTGCACCGCGCGATAAGCGGCATAAAGCGGCTCGAGAATTTTTTGCACGTTCGGCTCGGTGACTCCGTCGGGCCGGCCGGAAACCGCAAGCTGCGCCTGTTCGTAGTGCAGCCGCGCTGCGGAGCGGATCAGCACGCGGTGAAACGTGTGCGAGCGCTTGCGCCCATCGGCACCGATCGCCATGCGCACGGCAAGCGCCGGCCGCGCTTCCTGCGGCCGCAGCGAACACAGATCGGTGGAAATGCGTTCCGGAAGCATCGGCACGACGCGGTCGGGAAAATACACCGAGTTGCCGCGCTCGGCGGCGGCGCGGTCGAGTGCGGAGCCCCGCCGCACATAGTGCGCTACGTCGGCGATGGCGATGCTGACGATATGGCCGCCGGGATTGCGCGGATCGGAGTCGGCGGCGGCATGAACCGCGTCGTCGTGATCCTTGGCGTCAGGCGGATCGATGGTCACGAACGGCACGTGACGCCAGTCCTCCCGTCCCGCCAGGCTCGCCGGCGGTGCCGCTTCCGCTTCCGCGAGTGCGGCGCGCGAAAACGCCTGTGGGATGCCGTGGGCGTGGATGGCAATCAGACTGATTGCCCGCTCGCTCGTGACCGAGCCAAGGCGCTCGACGACTGAGCCACTCGGCAAGCCGAAACGACCGCTCCGCCTCGCTTCGACGGCGATGAGGTCGCCATCGACGGCGGCCGCCGTCGCGCCGGCTGGTATGGTGAGTTCGCGTCCGAGCCCTTTTTTATCGATCGGCACCAGCCGTCCGCCGCCGCCCGGTAGGCTGCGGAAGATGCCGAGCATACGGTGCTTGGCACGGTCGATGAGTTTTATCACCCGGCCGCTGGTCTCTTCGGCGTCCGACCGCTCGAGGCGGATAAGCGCACGATCGCCGATACCGGCGGTTTCGCCTGGCTTGGGACGGCGCGTGGTCAAGATGCGAATGACCGGCGCCTCGCCGTGGACCGTGCTGTCCCATTCGGTAGGCCGGGCCAAAAACTCGCCGTCACCGTCGCGTCCCGTGATGTCGGCGAGCACCACCGGCGGAAGGGTGCCGGCGCGGTGCAGCCGCTTGCGCCGGCGGTTGATATGACCTTCGGCGGACAATTCGCGCAGCATGCGATTGAGCGTTGCCCGATCCGCGTTCTTGGCGCCGAATGCACGCGCAATCTCGCGGCTGCCGACATTGCCGCTGCGCTCGCGGATGAAGGCGAGAAGTTCCTCGCGCGAGGGGAGGCCGCTGCGTTTCATTGGCCGCTCGCTGGCGGCGTACCGCGCTGGCCGCCGGACAACGTCGTCATTCAGCAGCCGGCGGAATCTTGCGCGGAGCTCGCGGTTTGCCGGCCGCCTTCGCCGGCCGCGCTGCCCTTTTGCCGGACGCCTTGACGTGTCCCGTCGTTCGTGGAGAAGGGGGTCTCTTCGAACGCGCACGCACGCGCGGCGCCGCCGAAGTGCGGCCCGCTCGGGCATCGAGCAATGCCACCGCCTCCTCAAGCGTCAGGGAATCCGGCGTTTTCTCGCCCGGCAGCGTCGCATTTACTCCCGCGTGACTGACGTAAGGACCATAGCGGCCGTTTTTGGCAACGATCGGTCCCCCCTTGGTCGGATGCTCGCCCAGGGAACGGCCTGGATCGGCGGCAAAGCGACCGAAACGCGGTCCCTTGGCGGCCTTTTCGGCAATCAGCGTCACCGCCCTGTTGAGGCCGATCGTGAACACCTCGTCGCCGGCTTCGAGATTGGCGTAGGTCTTGCCGTGCGCCACGTAAGGACCAAACCGGCCGATGCCGGCGCGGATCGGTTCGCCGTCCTCGGGATGAATGCCAATTTCGCGCGGCAGAGAAAGCAGTTTGAGCGCGCGCTCGAGGTCGACATCGTCGGGCGAAGTGCCTTTCGGCAAGCTTGCGCGCTTTGGCTTTTCGCCTTCGACAGCTTCGCCGAGCTGCACGTAGGGGCCGAAGCGGCCGCTGCGCAGCGTGACTTCGAGGCCGGTCTCGGGATCCTCGCCAAGCTTCCGGGTGCCACCATCGGCGGCGCCGTCGCCTGTCGCCGACAGCGGCCGGGTATAGCGACACTCCGGATAGGTCGAACAGCCGATGAAGGCGCCGTACTTGGAAAGCTTGAGCGTGAGCCGGCCGCTGCCGCAATTCGGGCATTGACGCGGATCGCCGCCGTCGGCGCGCGGCGGGAACAGATGCGGCGCCAACAGCGCGTCGAGCGCGTCGATCACTTGCGAGATTTTCAGATCCTTGATCTGGTCGACCGTGGCGATGAAATCGCGCCAGAAGTCGTGCAGCACTTCGCGCCACGCGATCTCGTTGTTGGAGATCAGATCGAGCTGTTCTTCCAGGTCTGCGGTGAAATCGTACTCGACGTATTTGGCGAAAAAGCTTTCCAGAAAGGCGACGACGATGCGGCCGCGATCCTCCGGATAAAGCCGGCGCTTGTCGAGGCGCACGTATTTGCGGTCCTTGAGCACTTGCAGGATCGAGGCATAGGTCGAAGGTCTGCCGATACCGAGCTCTTCCAGGCGCTTGACCAGCGAGGCTTCCGAATAGCGCGGCGGCGGCTCGGTGGAATGCTGATCTGCGGCGATGGAGCGCTTGGATAGCGGCTCGCCGGCACTCATCTGCGGCAACCGGTGGGAGTCTTCGTCTTCGGCGTCTTCGTCGCGCGCTTCCTGATAAAGCGTCAGGAAGCCGTCGAACTTCACCACCGTGCCGGTGGCGCGCAGCTCAAGCAGGCGCGCGGCGACCTTGGCGGTGATATCGACTGTCGTGCGCTCCAGTTCCGCCGACTCCATCTGGCTCGCCACCGTCCGCAGCCAGATCAATTCGTAAAGCTTGGCCTGATCGGGATCGAGAAAGCGCTTGGCATCCCGTGGCCGGCGGTCCAGGTCGGTCGGACGGATCGCCTCGTGGGCTTCCTGCGCGTTCTTGGCCTTCGCTTCGTAACGCCGTGGGGAGGACGGCACGTAGCGCGCGCCGTAATTCGATTCGATGACACTGCGCGTCGCGGTAATCGCTTCGTCGGCGATCTGCACGCCGTCGGTTCGCATGTACGTGATGAGACCGACAGACTCGCCGCCGATGTCGATACCCTCGTAGAGGCGTTGCGCGACCCGCATGGTATGGGCGGGCGCGAAGCCGAGCTTGCGGCTTGCTTCCTGCTGCAGCGTCGATGTGGTGAAGGGTGGTTGCGGGTGTCGTTTAACCGGCTTCGCCTCGACCGCGGCGACCGTAAAGGAGGCCGATTCCAGCGACTGCTTGAAGGCTTCAGCCTCGGACCCCGAGCCGATATCCAGCCGCTGCAGCTTTTTGCCGTCGGCACCGACCAGCCGTGCTGCAAAAGTCTCGTTGCGCGGCGTCGCCAGCGTTGCCACGATCGACCAGTATTCCTGGCGAACGAACTTCTCGATTTCCAGTTCGCGGTCGCAGACCGCCCGCAATGCCACCGACTGCACGCGACCGGCCGAGCGGGCGCCCGGGAGCTTGCGCCAGAGCACCGGCGAGAGCGTGAAGCCGACAAGATAATCAAGCGCGCGGCGGGCGAGGTAGGCATCCACCAGGGCGCGGTCGATGTTGCGCGGCTGGCGCATCGCCTCGGTTACCGCCTGCTTGGTGATGGCGTTGAACACCACACGCTGGATGGTTTGTCCGTTGAGCGCCTTCTTCTGCTTAAGCACTTCGAGGATGTGCCAGGAGATCGCTTCGCCTTCCCGGTCGGGGTCGGTCGCCAGAATGAGCTTGCCCGCGTCCCGGACGGCGTGAGCAATGTCGTTCAAGCGCTTGGCCGCCTTGGGATCGACCTCCCAGAGCATGCGAAAATCGTCGCTCGGGATCGACCGAGCCGCTCTTGGCCGGCAGGTCTCGGACATGGCCGAAGGAGGCCAGGACCGCGTAGCCAGGGCCGAGATATTTATTGATCGTCTTCGCCTTGGCGGGCGATTCTACCAGGACCAGATCCATGCTAAGCTAATGATCCACTGAGGTTTTTACGGTGCTTGAGGGACGTTTGACCGGGGCTCGACCGCCGCGAACATGGGTAATGCGACCTCGCCTGTCAAATCGCGGCCCGGCCGGTGGACCATGCGCCGAGCGCAAAAATGTGGCGAAGGGTGTCCGGCCAAGCGTCCGACCGGCGCGCTCCTTGTGGTTGTATATCAATTATATTTCGTCTAATGGTATATGCCGGTGCGGCATGGGCACGAGTGTGTTCGCATGACCCCAGGTTATAAGCGACCGCAGGCGGGCGGCATGCCAACAGCAGCCGCGAGTGAGGCCGCTGAGGACCGATCCTCGACGGCGGCCGCCCTCTATATCAGAACGCTGACCGAAGAATTGGCCCGGATCGCCCGCCGGCACCGTTACGAGGGCCTCGCTTATATACTCGACATGGCACGCTTGGAGGCCGACCAGATCGCAACAAGCTCGACCGATGGCAGGGTGATCTCCTGATCAGGCGCCTGTCGTGGCTTCCTCGATGCTTCCTCGATTGCGGCCGGCCTAGTGGAGCGGATTTGACATTCGCGCCCCACTTGGCCGCCAGTTCGCGAAGCGAATGTCAAATCCAAAAGCTCCACTAAGAACTGACAGTTGCTAGTGGTCCTTTGATTCTAACATTCGCAAACGAGCCTGCCGAACCCGGGATGCGAATGTTAGAATCGGACCACTACTGCCGCCGTCGCGGCGTCGGCCGGCAATAGCAATCGGGGACGCGGCGCTAATGACTGCTGTCCGCGATCCAGGTGTTCTTGCTTTTGTCGTATTTGAGGCTGGGGGCCGATTTAAGCTCGTCCTTGGTCGCGTCCAGCGTCAGGTTGAGCTTGCCGTCCTTCGTGCTTGGTCTCACCGCGTCGAACGACACCGCGATATCCTTTTCGCCGGCCCCGAGGAAGCCGCCGACTCCGATGATCAGGGCATCAATTCGTCCGGACCGGCCGACAAGCACATCATCGACGCTGCCTAGCTTGTTGTTGTCGCGATCGTAAACCGGCTGTTTGTACCAGTCGGTCACGGTGAGACTGTCTCTGGGAACGCTTTTCATCATCGGCACGGCGGCCATGGCCGTTCCGGCCGTCAGGAGTGCCGCGATCGAGGTACCGAATAAAAATCACTTCATCGAATTTGCCTCCAAAATTGTTGACGTTCACGCACGAGAACCACGCCGGTATTGCAGACTCGGAATTCTATTTGCGGCTGCGTATCGGCCGCGGTTTGGTGCGCATAAAAAAACCCACGCGGCAGCAACTCAACCTGTCGCCCGCGCGAGCAGGGGCTGGTTCACCACCAGTGAAAGACAAGGCCCAGAATAATGATGACTGGGATCGGTACGCCGAGCAGCCACAATAATATTCCTTTTCCCATATCTCTCCTCGCGTTCAATCATCAGCGGATCATCAACTCTGATTGGGTCCCCGCGTTCCACGCAGCGTGCGAGGCGCGCGACCCGCTATAGCGGCCGGTGCAGCCGGCCGAGGAGCCAGCCGATGCCAAGCGCGGCAGCGGCCGTGACGTAGGGCTGGGTCTCGATGGTGCGACGCAGCCATTGGGTCAGCGATCCGGCAGTATCGCGGGCAGCATCTGCGGCTTGGCCATAAAGATCCTGAGCGGCGCCAAGTGCCTGATTGACCTGCCCCTTGGCTTGCGTGCCCTTGTCGTCTGTGACGCGGCCAAGTCCTTCCTGCACTTTGCCGCCGAGATTGCGTATCGTTCCTTCAGTCCGATTTTCGTCCATGTGAGTTCCTCCGTTCCCAACCCAATGCTGTTGCGGCGCCGAAGTTCCCGTCCGCGCATCGCGCAAGGCATCGCGCGAAGATTCGCGCAAGGAAACGCGCAAGATTCGCTGAAGAGATGGGCGGCGCGTGCAAGCCAGAAGGAGAGAAGCCAGGGTCCGAAATTCAGTAAAACTGCGCCGAACCCGGCTGCAGCGACCACTGCGCTAGACCAGCGACACCAATCCGCCGCCATGGCGTTCCAGCCGACCGGCGATTTCTAGCTCCAGCAGCACCACGCGCACGACGCGCGGCGAAGTCTTGGAAAGTCGAATGAGATCGTCGAGCGAGATCGGGACCGGGCTGAGCAGGTCGGCGATCCGCATGCGCTCGTCGGGCGCCGGCTCGACGTAGTCGGCCGGCTCGCCCGCAGCCGGATCGGGCTCGCGCACCGGCAATTCGACGCCGATGATCGGTTGCAGCACGTCCACGATATCGGCGGCTTCGGTCACCGGAGTTGCGCCCTGCTTGAGCAGACCGTTGGCGCCTTCGGCGCGCGGATCGAGCGGCGAACCGGGAACGGCGAACACTTCGCGGCCTTGTTCGAGCGCAAGGCGCGCCGTGATCAGCGAACCGGAACGCTTGGCTGCCTCGACGATGACCACCCCCAGCGCCAGTCCGGAAATGAGCCGGTTGCGCCGCGGGAAATCGCGCGCCCGCGGCTCCCAGCCGAAAGGCATTTCGGAGAGGACGAGGCCGCTCGGCAGGATGGCTTCGACAAGCTCGCCGTGTTCGGGCGGATAGAGCCGGTCGTGGCCGCCGGCGAGCACCCCGATCGTTCCACTCTCGAGGCTGGCGCGATGCGCGGCCGCATCGATGCCGCGAGCAAGCCCTGAGACCGTGACGAATCCGGCTGCGCCCAGTTCATGCGCGAGGCGCTGGGTGATTTTCAACCCTGCGGCCGAGGCATTGCGCGAGCCGACGATCGCCACCGCCGGCAGTGAGAGCGCGGTGTGATTGCCGCGCACCGCCAAAAGCGGCGGGGCATCGTCGATCGCCTGCAGGCGGTGCGGATAATCAGGCTCGCCGATGGCGATGAATTGCGCACCCAACCTGTGCGCGACCGTGATCTCGCGCTCGGCCTCCTGGCGGGAATAAATCTGTGGCGCGCCACCGCTGCCGCCGCGACGCGCCAGTGCGGGCAGCGCTTCCAGCGCGGCGCGGGCGCCGCCGAAATGGTTAATCAGCGCGCGAAACGTGCGCGGACCGACATTCTGGCTGCGAATGAGCCGCAGCCAGTCAATCCGTTGCTCATCCGTGAGCCGGACGCCTTGGCGTGCTTCGGCCACTCCGCCCCCTCGATGACCAGCCATTGCCGGTACGGCACTCGGCGCGAGCATAGCGCCAAGCGCAGGGGGAGTGGACGGAAAAGACGCTGCTTGCGGTCCGCCGCTAATGCGCGCCGATCTTGCTTTCGGTGCCGTGCATCAGCCGCGCAATGTTGGCGTGATGCCTCAACCACAACAGCAGCGAAAGCACCAGGAATAGGCGCGGCGGCGCGGCATCGCCCTCAAGCGAAAGCGCCATCGGAGCGGCGATGCTGGCGAGCAGCGCAGCGAGCGACGAATAACGGGTGGCGGCCGCGATCACGGCCCAGGTGCCGCAGAACGCCGCGAGCGCGGTCCACTGGCCGAAGCCCAGCAGCAATCCGATGTAGGTGGCGACGCCTTTGCCGCCTTTGAACCGCAGCCAAACCGGAAACAAATGGCCCAGGAAAGCACCGAAGGCGGCGGCGAGCGCGATTTCGCGGCTGAAAAAATAGCCGGTCAGGAATACAGCGACAGTGCCTTTGAGCATGTCGCCGAGGAGCGTGGCGGCAGCAAGCGCTTTTCGGCCGGTCCGCAACACGTTCGTCGCGCCGATATTGCCGGAGCCGACGGTGCGCACGTCGGGCGCTCCGGCAAAGCGCGTGACCAGTACGCCGAACGGAATCGAGCCGCACAGATAGCCGAACAGGAAGGCAACAAGATATTGCAGCGCGAGCGGCCAAGCGGGCATTGGCCTAACCGGTGCGCGCTTTCTTGCCGGCGTCGCGGCTATGCATGCCCGCGGCCTCGGCCTCGGCCTCGCTGCGATAAACGACGAGATGCTTCAGCCGCTCGGTGGCTGCGCCGGCAAGCGTGGCCAGTCCGGGCGAAAAGCTTTTCCGCGTCGTGTCGGCAACGACGAAATGCGCGGCAGCGTGGTCGTCGATATCGGTCTCGCAATAGACGCAGCGCAGCTTGCAGCGCCGCCGTGGTTGGTCGGCGAGGACGTAGAATTTGTTGGCGGCGTACTGCCGCTCGGCGCTGTCGCAGACGATGCAGTTGGTGTTGCCGCACTGCAGGCCGGTGCCGATCGGCTGGACGTAGATCGGATGGCGGGGCGCGGCGAAGCCGCCGGGGAACTGGTGCAGTGATTTGTTTCTGTGCAGGTGCAGGAGCAGAGAAATCAGCGCCATGCGTACCGGAACGCCGTAAGCCGCCTGCTGGAAATAAACGGCGCGCCGATCGGTGTCGAGCGAGGCATCAAGCTCGTTGACCCGCGGCAAGGGATGCATGACGCTCGCTTCCGAATATTTGTCGTCGCGCATGAATTTGGCGTCGATCTTCGGATATGGCCGCTCCTTCTCGGTCCATCGCTCCTTCTGAAAGCGCGTGACATAGACCGCGTCGGTCTTCTTCTGCACGATGACGCCGTAATCCTCCGGCTCGGGGATGAGCGCGAGCTGATGCGGCTGATCGGCAGTGACGTAGAGCGCATCGATTGCACCGCCGTCGCCGCGCCCCGGTTCGCCGGTCTTGGCGACGATGCGGCTGTGAAACTCCTCGCGCAGCCTGCGGTCGACATGCTCCGGCAACTCCATGCCTGGAGCGGGCAGGGGATCGATGGTCGCGCCGAAGCGGGCCAGCGCATAGACGAAGGAATGGATGGTGCGGCTGCCCTTGAGATCGCCGGAAATAGCGACCTTCATGTTTTTCAAACTCTTCTTCTTGCTGAGCAGCGTAAACAGGTCGCACAGCGTCTGCGTCGGATGTTCGTGGCTGCCGTCTCCGCCGTTGATTACCGGAATCTGCGAATACTCTGCGGCAAGGCGCGCCGCGCCGTCGCGCGGATGGCGGATGACGATGACGTCGGCATAATTACTGATAACCCGGATCGTGTCGGCCAGGCTTTCGCCCTTGGCCGCGGAACTGACCGCCGGATCGGCGCTGGTGACGGTGGCGCCCCCCAGGCGCAGCATCGCGCTTTCGAACGACAGGCGGGTACGGGTCGACGGCTCGTAGAACAGGCTGGCGAGGATGAACTTGGACGCAAGATCGGTGCCGCGGCCGATCCGGTAAGCGACGTTGCGGTCGGCGAGCTCCTGCAAAAACCCTTGCGCGACCTCGAAGATCGTCTCGATCTCCCTATTGGTGAGGTCGTTGATCGAGACGATGTGGCGCGTGGGCGGCAGGGTTTTGGGCATCAAAGCGCTGCTATAGGCCCAATCGGAGCATTGCGGCAAGCTGCGCCGGTCGCAAGCGCGCGAGTTGCGGTGGAAAGATCGGAGGCGCCCGCGCCGTGCTACGATCGGTCGTCGCAAAAGGCAAATCGGCATGGCTCCGCAGGGTCCGCGCTCGCGTTTCGACACCCATGAGGTCTTCAACCAGTCGCCGCCCTACGAGAACGTCGACCTGTTCTTGAGCGACGAGCCGCTGCGCGGCGCGGTGGCGGCGAACGGCGGTGGGCGCGAAATCGGCTTCACTATCGGAGTTCGGGCGGCATTGGGGCAGCGCGGAAATGCTCGCGCTTGGCCGGGAGGCGAACGAAAATCCGCCGAAACTGCACGCCTTCGATGCCAAGGGGTTCCGTTTCGACCAGATCGAGTTCCACCCCGCCTATCACCGGCTCATGGGCGAGAGCATCGCGGCGGGGCTTCATTGCTCGACCTGGACCAAGTCCGGCCGATGCGCGCCGCCGCCCGCCGAGGTGACGCGCGCGGCACGCTTCTACATCGCCGCGCAGGTGGAGACCGGACATCTGTGCCCGATCACAATGACCCGCGCCGCACCGGCGGCGCTCGTGGCGGCGCCAGGGCTCGCCGAAAAAATCGTCCCAAAACTTTTGGCGCGCAGCTACGACCCGGCATTCCGGCCGTTCTGGCAAAAGTCGGGACTGACGCTCGGCATGGGCATGACGGAGAAGCAGGGCGGCACCGACGTGCGCGCCAACACCACGGCCGCCACACCCGCGGGCGAAGGCTATTCGCTGGTCGGCCACAAGTGGTTCATGTCGGCGCCGATGAGCGATGCTTTCCTGGTGTTGGCGCAGGCGCCCGGCGGCCTCACCTGTTTTCTGCTGCCCCGTTTTCGTCCCGACGGTTCTCTGAACGCGCTGCGCCTGCAACGGCTCAAGGACAAGCTGGGCAACCGTTCCAACGCCTCGAGCGAAGTCGAGTTCACCGAGGCGTTCGCCTGGCGCGTCGGCGAGGAAGGCGCCGGCATCCGCACCATCCTTCAGATGGTGCAGTTGACGCGGCTCGATTGCGCGATCGCCTCGGCAGGCTTGATGCGCATGGCGCTGGCGCAGGCGGTGCATCATTGCCGCCACCGCAACGTTTTCCAGAAACAACTCTACGACCAGCCGATGATGCGCGCGGTGCTCGCCGACATGGCGCTCGAGGTTGAAGGGGCGGTGGCGTTGGTTTTTCGGCTTTGTGCCGCGCACGAGCGCGCCGGGGATGACGCGCGCGAGGCGGCGTATGCGCGGCTCCTGACGCCGGCGACCAAATACGCGGTGTGCAAGGCGGCGCCGGCGTTCGTCTATGAAGCCATGGAATGCCTCGGCGGCAACGGCTACGTCGAGGAGAGCATTCTGCCGCGGCTCTACCGCGAGGCGCCGGTCAACCCGATCTGGGAGGGCTCCGGCAATGTCATGTGCCTCGACGTGCTGCGCGCGCTTAGGGGGCACGAGGAAGCCGGGCTCGCCGCCGCGCTGACGCGCGAGGTTGCGCCCGAGGCGGCCGATAATTTTTTGTGGCGGGCAGCACCGCGACCGATGAGGCGGCCGCACGCGCGCTGGTCGGGCGGCTCGCCACGCTGGCCAGTGCCACCGCGCTCGCCGCGAGCGCGCCGGCTGCGGTAACGGAAGCGTTTGTGCATACCCGGCTTCGCCACAAGCGCGGTGCCCTCTACGGTGCTGTCGCCATTGACGCGGCGACGAGCGAGTTGTTGCTGCAACGGGCGCTGCCGCAGGCGTGAATGCTCAAATTCCCGGCGTACGACCGCTTGCGGGAGAGGCTGTAGAGGACCCCAGGTCCGAGCCGGGTGAGGGCGGTCGCTACGCCCGCTCGGCATTCGCCGCTTGGCCGGCAAGTGTACGCAAGCGGTCGAGCGCGCCCTGGAGAATGTAGGCGGCGGCGTGCTGATCGATCACCGCCTTGCGTTTGGCGCGGCTTGCATCGGCGGCAATGAGCGCACGCTCAACCGCGGCGGTCGACAGCCGCTCGTCCCACAGCGCAATGGGAAGCTCGGTGAGCTTGGCGAAATTGCGCGCAAAGGCCCGCGTCGCCTGGGCGCGCGGACCTTCGCTTCCGGCCATGTTGATCGGCAGCCCGAGCACGAACCCTGCGGCGCGGCGTTCGGCCGCCAACGCGATCAGGTGCTCGGCGTCCGCCGCAAAACGCTTGCGCGCGATGGTTTCGACCGGCATCGCGATGCGCCGATCCGGGTCGCTCGTCGCGACGCCGATGGTTTTGCTGCCGAGATCGAGGCCAATCAGTGCGCCGCGCGACGGCAAGAGTGCGGCCGCGTCGGTGAGCACGAGGACCGGCATAAACCCCGGTTAGCACGCGCGAGCGCCCTCGCCAACGTCTGGCCTGTGGCAGCCGTTTCTCGCCTCTCCGGCACCTTTTCTCCGGCAGCCTGCGCGATTATGGTGGCGGTAACAGGCGCGCCTGTCGGTCAAACGAGAAGAGAGGTGAGGCCAGATGGCGGTCTCGGTCGCCAGCAGCGGTTTTCGTGATCGCGATGACCGGCCGCGGACATTTATTCTTGGATTGTTCAAGCGGCGAGAAGGTCGGCTTCGCTGGATGGGCGACGCCAATCCGCTGCCGCCCGCTGCCGGGAGTGTCCGATGACTCCAGTTCGCTCGCTCGCCGCAATTGCGCTCGCCCTCGCTCTCCCCATCACCCTCACGCAGGTCGCCATGTCCCAGTCCACCCAAAAATCCGCCGAGATCAGAGTCGTTAGCGGCGGCGCCTTCAAGCAGGTGCTCACCGCGCTTCTTACGGAATACCAGAAGGAAGGCGGCGGCACCGCCGAGGTCACCTACCGCACGGTCGGCCAGCACATGAAGCTGATCGGCAGCGGTGAAGAGACGTTCGATGTCGCAGTGCTCACGCCCGAGTCGATCGACACGCTCATCAAGGAGGGCAAGGTGGCAGCCGGCAGCCGCGCCGACCTGGCCAAGACCGGCGTTGGCGTGGTGGTGAAGGCCGGCACGCCCGTTCCCGACATTGGTACGGTCGAGGCATTCAAGCAGACGCTGCTGGCGGCAAAGTCGGTGGCCTATATCGATCCGGCGGCGGGTGGATCGAGCGGCATTTACGTCGCCAAGCTCCTGGAACGGCTCGGCATCGCCAAGGAGGTGAATGCCAAGGCGGTATTGGTGCAGGGCGGCGAGGTAGCCGCCCACGTCGTCGCCGGCGAGGCCGCAATTGGAATTCATCAAATCAGCGAAATCCTTGCCGTGAAAGGTGCCGTGCTGGTGGGGCCGCTGCCAGCGGCGATCCAGAATTTCACGGTCTATTCCGCCGGTATCGCTGCGGCGGCACCGGATCGCGCCGCGGCAGGCGCGCTGGTGCGGTTCCTTTCTGGCCCCCACGCGCTTTCGATCCTCAAAGCCAAAGGGATGGAGTCGGCCGGCTCCTGACCTCGGCCCGAAAAAGCGGACGGCCCCGCATGGGGGCCGCCACGAACCTGCCGGGAACGCGATTCGATTGCCCGCTCAGTCCTCTTCGTGCCGGCGGACCACCCGCGGAATGTCCGCCCGCGTAATGCCGATATCGGCCAGTTCGCGGTCGTTGAGCGCGGAGAGTTCACGAACCGCCTCCCCGTATTGCTTCCATTTGCGAACCAAACGAACGAATGAAGTCAACATTTCAATCCCCTTTCTTCCCCTGTCCGGGTTTCCACCGGGAATTCGTGTTGGGTATATGGGGGTGTTTCTATTGCAGTGCACAATGTTTTGCTGCAGCGCAGCTAAACGCTGCGCGCATGCCGTTATTTAGCATTTATTGGCATTTTGGTGCTTGCTGGATCGGCCAATAACCTACACGTCCACTGGCTTAGAAGCGGCCATGCGCCACGCGGGGACTATCAGGGGCGGGTTCCATCGCCGTGATTGATGTGTCGTTTGCCCCTGTTCGGCCACCTCATAATCTTCTCTCGGCCGAACTGACCGACTGATATCCGCCAGGTCAATCTTGTGTAGGGGGAGTTCCATGGGGACCCGACAGGACCACCGCCGCTACGCAGAGGAGTGCGTTGCGATGGCGCAGCGCGCCGACGACGACGGTGACAAAGCGCTCTGGCTGACGTTGGCGCAGTCGTGGGTTCGCCTTGCCGAACACGTGGCGCGCGGCCCGTTCCAGATCTACGACGAGGCTGCGAAAATACCGGTGCCCGCCGACACCGATTGAGATCGCCGGTCGGATCGGTTCCATGCGGCTCGCGTAGCTCGACACTCCCGCTGCAACGGTGCGGCGCGTTTCACTTGCCGTGTTCGCTCAGCACCCCACGGCAGGCCGTGCTGATATGCGCGCGGTTGCGCTGCAGGCAGCCGAGAATCGCGAATACGTCGTCCTTGTTGGTGGCGAGTTCGCGCTTGCAGAACCGAACAACATCCGAGTGGCAGGCAGCGCGCTCCTGCTCGCTGCCAGGCAGCGCCGGCGCCGCGGGTTGCGGTGGAAATTGCGCCTGCGCGAGCGAGCTGCCGGTCAGCAGCAAAGCCAACGCTAATCCCGGGATGCGATGCATGGCCTTTACCTCCCCGCGACCGGTCCGCCGTTGCGGAGAGCGTGGTCGCATGCTGACGCGGCTCAACGGTGCGGCCCGGTTGATGCCGATGGATCGAGGCACTTGACGCCGCCAACACGACGCCGCGCAACAAGCTTGCGCGCGGCGGCTGCGCAGCGATACATGTGGCGGCGAGGGCGGTTAGCTCAGCTGGTAGAGCGTCTGCTTTACACGCAGGATGTCGGCGGTTCGAGTCCGTCACCGCCCACCAAATTGGACGACGGAGGACAGACGACGGACCACGGAAGCCAACGCTCCCGCGACTCGGTCTGTCCGTCCTCCGTCGTCTTTATCAGATCGCTTCTTTGAGCTCTTTCGAAGCGCGGAAGGCAACTTTCTTGCTCGCCTTGATTTGAATGGGTTCGCCGGTTGCCGGATTGCGGCCCATGCGCGCGGCGCGCTTTCTCACTTGCAGGATGCCGAGGCCGCCGATGCGGATGCGCTCGCCCTTTTTCAGGTGCTTGACGATGTTGCCAACCAAGCCGCCGAGAATGGCTTCGGCCTGCTTCTTCGACAGCTCATTGTCCTCGGCGACGTTCGCCGCAAGATGTTTCAACGTCACGGTAGTCGCTGGTTTGGATGCCATTGGACCCTCCTCGATGCAGCGTTGGCGGGCGAATTAACGACCCTCACCGCGATGCAGTTAGACGATTCGGTTGTGCCTGACCACGCTTGTTTTGCCGATTCCACCGATGTTTTCGGCATTCCCGCGCGTTGTCGCGGTACTCTGTGGCGCGCTTAAGGCATGCTCCGCGCGCTGATTCTGGCCGAAATCCTTGACTTGCCTTGACTTGCAGAGGGCTGCGCCTTAATTGCCGAACGCGTCCGCGGGGGCGTAGCTCAGTTGGTTAGAGCGCTAGCCTGTCACGCTAGAGGTCGCGGGTTCGAGCCCCGTCGCTCCCGCCACGGTTTCAGTAACCAAGCAATTTCAGTCACTTACGGAATACCAGCAAACAGCATTGCGCGCGCGCGGGCCTCGCCGCGTGCCGGGGCGAGTGGCAATGCCTCAGACCCCCTCAAGCACTCGGTCGGTCTTGGCGTTGAAATGGTAGCGGGGAATGGCGTCGAGATCCGTTCCCGTGATGCGGATCACCCATGCCTTCTGCGGATGCGCCGTCGAATGGATTGCGCCCGACCCGTAGCCGCGAGTTTGGCCCGGACCGAGCGCGTAGTGTCTGGTCTTCTCCAGCACGGCGCCTGTCTCGTTTGTGCTCTCGACACGTCGCCACTCCGTCATCTCGGTCACGCCGCGGGCCGTGCCGTAAATCGCCCAGGAGGCGCCGTGACTGTGCGGCTTGCCGACCTTGTCCCCCTCCTGCACGTGCGCGAGCACGTAGGCGTCGGTGGCCGGATCATGCCAGAGCTCGCGCCTTCCGATCGGCGTGTCTTCGGAAAACGTCTCGGCAATGAAATCAGCGTTATTCAGCAATTCGCTCAGTTTGCGCGCGATGTCGGGCAGACCGTTTTGTCCTTTGGCCCTGAGCGTCGTCGACAGGTCGCTGCAAAAATCGGCGAGCGTGTACGGCATTTGGCTCTCCGCTGTTAACCTATTGCGATGTGAAATCGGCAAGGGAAATCGGCAAGGGAAATCGGCAAGGCCAGTCTGGCGCGCTCGCGCGCGGCAGTCAATGATGTCCCGGAGCCACCAACCGACACGCCGCGCCAACAGGAAAGCGCCATGGTAGCGATCCGCGGCGGCCCGCAGATCGGCGTCGCGAGGTTTGATTCTGTTCATTCGTCCACGAGCCTGCCGAACCAGGATGCGAATGTTAGAATCGGACCCCTAATTCAGTGCAGCGCCAGCTCGGTCACCTTGCCCTTGCTGTCGCGTCCTTGCGCGTAATACTGGCCGATATTGCGCATCAGCGCGGAGTCGGACACAGAATAGATTACCGCGTCCTCCTTGCCGGTATTGATGTGGCGTCGCCAGAGGAAATTAGGCACCACAAACAGGTCATTGTGGCCCCACTCGAAGCGCTTGCCGCCAACCTCGGTCGCGCCGCTGCCCTCGATGCATACGTAGTAGGTGCCCGCGGTCTCGCGTTTCCATTCGGTCTCTTCGCCGGGACGCAGGAGCTGCGCCGAGTAGTTGAGCGTCTTGAATACAGGCTCGCCGGTCACCGGGTTGACGAAGTCGAGCTTGATGCCTTCGTGCGGATCGCCTTTTTCCTTGCGCAGGCTGTGCAGCATTTCCTTCACGTCGGCGCCGCGGAAATGAAACAATGGCGCGGGATCGCGTCCGACGCCGCGCTGATGGTCGACGAAGCTGGGCTTGAGCCCGCCGTGACCGTAAAGATGGCGCGAGTAGCCCGCGGGCGCGGTCACCGCCTGCACGTTGGTATTGCCCTGCGCGCCCGGCATGTTGTGATCGACCCAGGCCGCGTCCAAAAACTCCATCAACGGCCAGTCGAGCGTATCGATCCAGATCACCGGTTCTTCGGCGTCGTTGCCATGGTCATGCCAAGTGCCGTTCGGGGTGAGGATCAGATCGCCGCGGTTGGCGTCGACGCGCTCGCCCTCGACCACGGTGTAGCCGCCCTTCTTGGAGAGAATGGTGCGGCTGGCGTTGGGCGAGTGCAGATGCACGGGAGCCACGTCGCCGGGATTGTAGATCGAGATGGCGCAGCGGATCGTGTTGGTCACTTGCAGCCGGCCGTTGAGGCCTGGATTGAGCAAAAGAATGCTCTGGCGGTCGGCGAACTCGATCGGGGAAACGTCGGCCTTCTGCGCGATCTCGGAAATCTGCCCGAGGTAGCCGTGGTATTCGTTCCACTTCCACATGAACGGAAGAGTTTTGATTTGCGCCACCGCGACGCGGCCGCTGGCGATCTGCCCGGAGCCTTCGCCGCTGGTTTCGCTGAACCAGGGCCGTTGCGCCGGTGCGTTCGCCTGGGTGCGGACCCAGACGTTGTGCTTGCCGGCTTCGGTGTTGATGGCCTCCATCAATTCGCGCGCCTTGTTGGAAAGCCCGCCCGGCGTGGGAGCCTTCATCGTCACCGTGGCCATGAGATTTCTCCTGTAGGGGGCGATCGCGTCCCTGATTGACGATTATGAGCCTGGGTTTTCAGCCGGTGTTAGCGACCCGTTCCAGGCAGCTGAGCGAAGGATAGTGACTGAAACCGCTGTTTGCAAAGGCGCTTCTCCGGCGCCGGGCGATGTGTGCCCCGCCGGAAAATCATAGCCGTTGCCACCGCGGATTTGCCTCGATTCGACGGCGCTGCGGCCTAGGCTTATTTGCCGCGCAGAAAGTCGCCGGCCGCGCGGTTGAATTCCGCCGGTCGGTCCATGTTGGAGATGTGGCCGGCGCCGGGCAGTTCGACATAGCGCGAGCCGGAAAGCTTTTCGTGGAGTTTGCGCATGGCGGGAGCCGGCGCGTCCTTCTCGCCGACCAGAAACAGCACCGGGTTCTTCACGCTGGCGACGGCGGAGGCGTAATCGTGGTCGGCCAGCGCCGCGGCGCAGCCGATGAAGCCGTCGACAGGCGTCGCCCGGATCATGCCGCGCACCTTGTCGACGTGCGGCAAATTCTTGGCGAGCGCATCGGCTGGAAACCAGCGCGCGATCATCGGCTCGACCAGCGCCGCCATGCCTTTGTCGAGTGCCGCTAGGATGCGCTGCTCCCATTGTTGGCTCGACTGCGGTGTCGACTGGCACGACGAGTCGCAGACGATGACGCGCTCGAGCCGGTCGGCATGGCGCTCGACGAGGCCGAGCGCGGTGGCGCCGCCCATCGACAAGCCGGCGAAATGCGCCTTGTCGATGCGCAACGCGTCAAGGAGGCCGATTGCGTCGGCAATGAGCGTATCGAACGCGTAGCGCCCCGCCGGCGCGTCAGTGCCACCGTGGCCGCGCTGGTCGTAGCGCAGCACCCGGAAGGAATCCTTCAACGCCTCGGCCTGCTCATCCCACATCGAAAGCGAAGTGGCGAGCGAGTTGGAAAAGACGAGCCACGGCGCGCCGTTCGGACCGTCGATCTGATAATTGATGGTGATGCCGTTTGCTTGGATCTTCATTGTCGTTGTTTCCTGGATTTGTAGGGTGGGCATCGCGCGGCAGTGCGCGACCGCGTGGGCAAAATTGTTCGCGCGCGATGCCCACGCGGACACGCCGGGCAGACAATTTCGCCCAACCCTACGCCTGCGGCAGGAATTCTTCGAGCAGTCTCAACAGCGGCTCGGGCCCCTGCGTCGGCATGAAATGTCCGGCTTCGATCAATTCGAAGCGCGCGCCGGGAATCTTTTTGGCAAGCTCGGCCGTTCCCGCGTGCGGTCGCACACTGTCGTGGCGGCCGGCAACCACCAGGACGGGGCAGCGGACCTGCGGCAGCATGTGCACCATGTTGGTGCGGGCGAGCGCGCGAAAGCCGTAGCCGAAACCGACCGGATCGTTGGCGAGATAGCGGCCGCGATAGGCCTCGTAAGCGGCTCTTTCGCCCAACGTCGGCGGGTAGGAGATCGCGAGCGTGGTGGGGAGCGATGCACGCATGCCCTCGCGCATCGCAAAGGCCGCCCGTTCGTCGAGCGCCGTGGCGCGGCTCGCATCAACTCCCGGCGCCGGATTGCACAGGACCAGCGAGCCGACGCGGGCGGGGTGTTTTTCCAAAAAGCGCAGCGCCTGCGTGGCGGCGGCGGCGACGGTGACGAAATGATAGGGCGGCACAAGGCCGACGCCCTCGGCGAGCGTTACGAAATCGTCGACCAGGATGTCGTTGGTGAATTCGCGACGCACCTTTTCCGAAAGTCCCGATCCACGCTGGTCGTAACGCAACACGCGGCGGCGTTCGGCGAGCGGGAGCGCCACCGCGTCCCAGGAATGCAGGGTGCCCCCAAGCTCGTGCAGCAGCACGATGCTCGGCCCCTGCGCTCCGGCGAGCTGGTAATGCAAACTCACGCCATTGGCGTCGATGAAGGGCACGGCGGCCTCCTACCAATCCCAGCCGATCGCATGGTCCAGCGAATAGAGTCCGCCGCCGTGGACCAGCACGTAGAACGCGGCAATGGTCCACATCAGCGTATATTCGAGTCCAAACTTGTTCCAAAAGTACCTGCCCACCCGCCAGCGCTCCACATTGGCGACGAGCAGGAACAGCACGACCGCGACGGCGACGGGACGCGTAAATAATCCGATGGCGAGCAGCGGACCGCCAAGGAGTTGCGTGACCGAGATCGCCGGTGCCCAGAATCGTCCCGGCCGATAGCCGCTGCGGTCGAGACCGACGGCGAGTTCCTTCAGATTTAACGACACTGCGCCGGTGTTGGGAAAAAAGCCGAACGTGTTGCGCAGCCCGTGGGGCACCAGCGCAAGTCCGACCGCGGCGCGCAGGAGGGCGTAGGCGAACGGCAAAAGACTCTGGTGGAGCGTGGTCAATGTGGGATCAGTGCGCCATCAGCACCGGCAGCTTGGCATTGGCGAGGATGTGGCGTGTCGTGCCGCCGAAAATCATCTGCCGCAGGCGACTTTGCGTATAGGCGCCCTTGATGATGAGGTCGCAGCCGAGTTCGTCGGCCTTGTTGAGCAGCACCTCGCCAGCGCCCCCTTTGCGCGATTTCAGCATGATCGGTTGGGCGGCGATACCGTTGAGCCTCAGCGTCCGCGCCATGTCCTCGCCGTTCGGTCCCGCCACGGTCGCGCCCTCGACCGTGACGATGGTGACTCGCTCGGCGAGGCGCAGCAGCGGCATGGCGTCCGCCATGGTGCGGGCCTGCTCGGTACTGCAGTTCCACGCCACCAGCACGTTGGTTGCGAGCGAGCGCGGCGCCGTGGGCGGTGCGATCAATACCGGCCGCCCGCTTTCGAACAGCGCCGATTCGAGCGTGATCATCGACGGGCTCTGCCATTCTGGTCCGGGCCGCGCCAGCACGATCATGTCGAAAAGGCGTCCGTAACTGCCGACATAGCCATGGCCGCTCGGCGCCTCCTTGTTCCAGGTCCATGACAGCGAGGCCGTGCCTTCGCCCGCCCGCTCTGCGACCCGGTGCTGCTCCATGAACGTGCGAAAGACCTCCTCGGCATGGCGGGTCAATTCCGCGTCGTTCTCTTTGACCGCAACCATCGTCAGCCCGCTGTCGGGATCCATCGCCACCAGATCGGCGACGCCCGGACGCAGCGGAAAGCCCTCCATGCACGAACCGAACTTTTGCGCCAGCAGCAACGCGGTCTCCAAGGCCGCCGTTATCGATGCGTGATGTTCGGTCGGAACCAAAATGGTCTTCATGTGCGCGCCCCCCATGTCGTCGACCATGTCGTCGGCCAGTCGTCGGCCATGTCGTCGGCCAAGTCCTGGGCCATGTCCTCGGCGAGTCGAGGGCCCGGCTGTTCGCAGAACTTCCCCGAACGTCCCTCTGGATCTCGCCCCGTTCCGGGTTTCGCCTGCGGCAATACTGCCGCGTTGGCCGATTGCGGACAAGCCTGCCGAAGCCGGATACGGATGATGGAATCAGGTCGCCAGGCCTCGCTCATGATGCCGCTGGAACAGCCAGCGTCCGCGCCGCCGCCTTCACCAGTTCGACCGGATCGGTGAAGGCGGGCACGCCCAGCGCGCGCAGCCTGTCGATTGCTGCTTCGACGCTCATCGTGCGGGTCGCCGCATGGGCGGCGGCGAGCCCGACGAACAGCGGTTTGGGCAGCGGCTCGGCGGCAATCCAGCCGACGAGGGCCTCGATCCGCTCGGCGAGAGCGCGCGAGGCGACGACGGTGTAAAATACGATCGCCTTGATATTGGGCCGCGCGGCGAGCGCGCGGGCGATTTTCAACCGCTCGTTCATGGTTTCGTCCGGCGCGTTTTGCCGGTTGTCCATGAAGCTCGCCGCGCGCAACCCATGATCGGCGAGAAGGTCGATCATCATCATCGCCAGCCCCGCGCCCGAGGTGACGAGCGCTACGTCGCCGGGGGTTTCCACGAGCTGAAAGCCCAGATTCTTGCGCTGTGCGCTCGAGGGCGGTCATGTCGCGTTCGGCGAGCTTGCGGCTCAGCGCAAAATCCGCCGGGTCGTGGCGGAAATCGGCCGCCTCATCGCGGAGGATCTTGGCGTCGCAGGCGACAAAGCCGCCGTCGGATGTCAGCGCCAGCGGGTTGATTTCGAGAAGAGTGAGATCCTCCTGCCGAGTAATATCGGCGAGCCGCGCCGCATAACGGGCGAGGCGGGCGGCTATTCCGCGCGGAAACAAGGCCGCCGCAGCGGGGTAGATCTGCTCCGCCATGGTCGCCGGCGACAGTTCGAGCGGCACGCGAGCAAGGTTTGCTGCGCGCTCGACGTTGCGGCCGCCGTGCGGCGCCAGCAGCAATTCCAGCCGTTGGGCCGTGCCGTCGACGCGGACGGCGACGAAAATTTCGCGCGCAATCGCCACCGATTGTTCGAGAAGGAGCGGGGTGTCGGCATCGTCGAGCGTCGCCAGGATCAGCCGCCGCGCCTCGCGCAACTCGGTGATGTTCTGCAATCGCCGCACCAGGCCGCTTTTGCCGCGCCCGCCGGCGAGGACTTGCGCCTTGAGGAAGAGTCCAGTCCAATCCGCCGCTTCGTCGGGCGGCCCATCGCCGGCATGAAGCAATACGCCGCGCGGGATCGCCAGGCCGTGGCGGCGTAACAGGGCTTTTCCGTCGTATTCGGCAAGACGCATAATGTGGCGGTCCCGGCGCCGTCGGGCGCGCTTTTGTTGGAGCTTAACCCATGTCCGCCGGCGCGCGCCTGCCGTTTCTTGCGCCCGAACCGTGGCGCGTGGCGGTCATCGGTCCGACCGGGCGCTATGCGCGCCGCCAGGTTGCCGGCATGGCTGCTGCCGGTACGCCGCTCGTCGGCGGCGTTGCGCCCGGCCGCGACGGCGAGACCATGGACGGCCTTCCGCTCTACGATCGGGTCGCGGACCTGGTGGGAAAAAAACCGAACATTGCGCTGATCTATACCCCGGCCGAAGGCGTGCGTGAGGCCGTTGCAGCCTGCGCACAGGCGGGCATTGAGACCATTGTGGCGGCGGCCGAATACGTGCCAGTGCACGACGCGCTGTTCGCCGCCGCGGTCGCGCGTGCCGCCGGATCATGGCTCATCGGTCCCAATACGCTCGGCCTCTACGTGCCGGACCGCGGGCTACTCGGCTCGATCGCGCCCGGCTTTTGCCGATCCGGCCGCGTGGCGCTGATCGTGCGCAGCGGCACCGTGGCGCTGGCACTGGCGCGGCAATTGACGCTCGCCGGGGTCGGCCAGCGTCTCGTCGTTCACGTCGGCGGCGATACCGTGATCGGGCGCAACCCGGATGAATATTTGCTGGCACTCCGCGACGATGAAGCGACCGCTTGCGTGCTCTATTGCGGCGAAATCGGCGGCGACAAGGAATACGCGTTTGCCGAGGCTGCGCGCGGATTTGTCAAGCCGATTGTCGCCATGGTGGTGGGTCGCCACGCACCGGAGCAAAAGCAGATGGGCCATTCCGGAGCGCTGATCGGCTCAGCGCGGGAAGGAGCCCAGGCAAAGCTCGCCGCGCTTTCCGCCGCCGGCTGCCGCATCGCCAAGGGGTTGGAGCAGGCGGTGGGGATCCTCACCGAACTAAATCTAATTTAGGATTTGCCGCCGCAAAGGAGGGGTCATGAAGCTGCACTGGTCGCCGCGCTCGCCGTTCGTGCGCAAGGTCATGATCGTGGCGCACGAGCGCAGTGTTGCCGACCGCATTACCTGCGTGCGCACGGTCGCGGCGACTGGGAGGCCGCACCTCGAGCTGATGAAAGACAATCCCCTGTCGAAAATTCCGACGCTGGTGCTCGACGACGGCGCGGTTATCTACGACTCGCCCGTTATTTGCGAGTACCTTGATGGGCTCGGTGAGGGGCCGAGGATGTTTCCCGCCGAACCGGCCGCGCGCCTGGCTGCATTGGGTCGTCAGGCGCTCGGCGACGGATTCCTCGACATGCTGGTCCTGCTGCGCGACGAGCGGATGCGCGCTCATCCCTCCGATGCGCACATGGCAAGTGCGATGGTGCGCAAGGCTGCGGTGCTGAAGACCCTCGAAGCCGAAGCGCCGTCGCTGACCTCCGCGCCGTTTGCCGTCGGCCACGTCGCGATTGGCTGCGCGCTGTCCTACCTCGACTTCCGTTATGCCGACGAGGACTGGCGCCAGCCTCATCCGCAACTCGCCGTGTGGCACGCGGGGTTCGCGGCGCGGCCGTCGGTCCGCGCGACGGAGCCCGTCGACGATTCCTGATTATGCGGCGTCGGACTCGGCGCCGCTTCATCCGTGCGCTCGGATTGAACGCGATCACCCCAGCGTCGGGTCGAGCACGATCTTGCCCTGGCCGCCGCTGCCCTCGATCAGCCGGTGCGCCTCGGCGGCCCGCGAGAGCGGCAGCACGCGGTCGATGTGCGGCACGATTTTTCCCGCCGCCGCCGCGGCAAGGCAGTCGGGCAGATCCGCCGCAGTGTAGCCGGGCCGGCCCTTGATGGTGATGCGCCGGTGATAGAGGTGCGAGAAATCGATCAGGACGTTCGGCCCGGCGTGGGCGCCGGCCGTGACCAGGCGGCCGTTCATGCCGATGGCGCGGAAGGCGAGCGGCAGCACCGACGGGTTGGCGATATTGTCGTAGAGCACGTCGACGCCCTTGCCGCCGGTTATTCTCATCGCCTCGTCGTAAATGTCCTGCGTGGCGTAGTTGATGCCGTGCTCGGCGCCGAGATCGATGCCCAGTCTGACGCGCGCATCGGAGCCGGCCGCGGCAATGACCTTGGCGCCGATCACGTTCCTGGCGATCTGAATGCCAATCGAGCCGAGGCTGCCGGCGGCGCCCATGATCAGCACGGTCTCGCCTTTCTTGAGTTCGGCGACGTGCACGAGCAAATTCCACGCCGTCGGCGCGTGGCGCAGGACGACGGCGGCGCGATGGAAATCGAGTTGCTCGGGCACGGCGACGGCGGCGCAGGCGGGCACCGCGACCATTTCGGCAAAGCCGCCGGGACGCTTGATGCCCATCATGCCTCGCGGTCCATCGTAGCCGCTTCCGTCCTCGGCGCAGATTTTGAGCGGCATCACGCCCGCGGCGGCGACGCGGTCGCCCAGTCGCCAGCGCCTGACTTGCGGACCGAGCGCATCGACAATGCCGGCGCAGTCAACGCCGGGGATGAGCGGCAGCACCGCGTCGCGACTGCTCTCGCGTCCGGCGCGCAGGCTCACGTCGAGCACGCGATTGACGGTCGCCGCGTTGACCTTGACGCGGATTTCACCGGCCTGCGGGATTGGGTCGGGAACGTCTTCGTAGCGCAAGACGTCCGGGCGGGCCGTATTCGTGCAGGACAATCGCTTTCATTCCATTTCCTGTCGTTCCCGCGCCGGCGGGGCACCCAGTAAACATTGTGCACGGCGTCCGCAACTTAGTTTTGCGCCGCACGTGGTGAATACTGGATCATCCGGCGGTGCGGATGATGACAGCCGGCTGGCTCGTTATCGTGCTATAGTGGAGCTTTGGATTTGACATTCGCTGCACGAGTTCGCGGCTGGCAGATCGCGAATGTCAAATTCGCTTCACCAGGAGGCGGCACGAGTGGCCGAGAGTCCCGCAAGCCTTGTCGACAAAATCGGCTGCGCGGAGCTGATCCAGAACTGGGGCAGCTTCCGCGACCAGGGGCGATGGCAGGAGCTGCGCGACACTTTCACGCCCGACGGACATATTTCGGTGTCGTGGTTTCGCGGCCCGTTCGAGCAATTCGTCGACAGCTGCCGGGCGAGTTTTGCCGCCGGCCATAGCTGGTCGCGGCATCACCTGTTCACACCCACGATCGAAATCGCCGGTAATCGCGCCGTGGCGGAGACCAGCGTCATCATCCGTGTGCGCCAGCCGTTCAACGGCATTGCCGTCGACCTGACCTCTTGTTCGCGTTTTCTCGACCGGCTCGAGCGCCATGCGGGGAGTTGGTTGATTGCCGAACGTGCGGCGATCTATGAACGCGATCGTCTCGATCCGGTCGAACCGTCGCCGGCCTTCGACGAATTGTTCAAGGCCGCCAACACCGCTCAGTATCCCGAACAGTACCGCTACATGGCGTTTCGCCTGGCGCATGCGCCCGGCCGCTCGCTGGCGCCCGTGATCTATCGCGACGGCGGCGCCGAGACGGCCGACCTCTACGCCCGCTATTCCGCCTGGCTTGCGGCCGCGGCGCCTTGACCGTGGCGCGCCGGCCGGGTAGCCGGCAGGACGCTGGAGAGGCTCATGGCGGTCTATACCGATGTCGCGGCCGAAGATGTTGCGCCCTTCCTCGCCGGTTACGATATCGGCGAGCTGCTGGCGTACAAAGGCATCGCCGAGGGCGTCGAGAATTCGAATTTTCTCGTCCACACCAGCCGCGGATATTACATCCTCACGCTCTATGAGCGACGCGTCGCCGAGCGCGATCTGCCGTTCTTTCTCGCGCTGATGGAGCATCTGGCGAGCCGCGGCATCACCTGCCCGCAGCCGGTAAAAAACCGCCGCGGCGAGGTTTTGGGTACGCTTGCCGGCCGGCCGGCGGCGATCGTGACTTTCCTCGACGGCATGTGGATTCGAAGGCCGGCGGCGGCGCATTGCGCCGCGCTCGGCAATGCGCTCGCGCATCTGCATCTTGCCGGCGCCGATTTCTCCATGCGCCGCGACAACGCGCTCTCAGTTGCCGGTTGGCGGGCGCTCTACGAGGGCTGCCGCGAGCGCGCCCACAGGGTGGAACGCAACCTGGAAAAGGTCGTAGCCGGAGAACTCGATGTTTTGCAGCGCGATTGGCCGCGCGGGCTGCCGGAGGGCGTCATCCACGCCGATCTGTTTCCCGACAACGTGTTTTTCCTCGGCGACAGGCTGTCCGGCCTGATCGATTTCTATTTCGCCTGTACCGACATGCTGGTCTACGACGTCGCCATCTGTCTCAATGCTTGGTGCTTTGAACCCGACCATTCCTTCAACGTCACCAAGGGGCGGGCGCTGCTAGCCAGCTATGTCAAGGTGCGGCCGTTGTCGCACGCGGAATGGGAAAAGCTGCCGCTGTTCGCCCGCGGCGCCGCGTTGCGCTTTCTGCTGACACGTCTTGTCGATTGGCTCGACGTGCCACCCGGCGCGCTGGTGCGGCCCAAGGACCCGCGCGAATACGCGCGCAAGCTTCGCTTCCATCAGAAGGTCGTGAGCGCACGCGACTACGGATTGGCCGAACCATGAGCGACGCCCTGCCGCACGTCGTCATTCACACCGACGGCGCCTGCTCCGGCAATCCCGGCCCCGGCGGCTGGGGCGCCATCTTGAAGTTCGGCGATCACGAAAAAGAGCTCAAAGGCAACGCGCCGGACACGACCAACAATCGCATGGAGCTGATGGCGGCGATTTCGGCATTCGAAGCGCTCAGGCGCCCGTGCCAGGTCGATCTGCACACCGACAGCCAGTATCTGCGCAACGGCGTCATGAGCTATCTGGCGCGGTGGAAACAAAACGGCTGGCGCACTGCCGATAAAAAGCCGGTCAAGAACATCGATCTCTGGCAACGCCTTGACGCCGCACTCAAGCCGCACCAGGTGCGCTGGCATTGGCTGCGCGGCCACGACGGCCATGTGCTCAACGAGCGTGCCGACGCTTTGGCACGCGAGGCGATCGCACAGGCGCGGGCGGCTCAAAGCAGCACCGGCTGATGCGACGGAAATGCGCGGCCAAATAAAATCCTCCCCCTGAACGGGGGAGGGCAGGGTAAGGATCGCCAGCTGGGGTGTACGAGCATGAAAGCCGCGCCGGCTCGCTCGCTTGCCACCTCCCCTGTCAGGGGGAGGATCAATTCATTACAGCGCTTTCAACAGATTATCCGCGCCGGAAACATCGGCCTTACCGGGTAAGTCTTCAACGTTGAGCGTCTTGACCATGCCGTTGTCGACCACCATGCAATAGCGCTGGGAGCGCACGCCGAGCCCGCGCTCGGTCAGATCGGCGGTGAGTTCCATGGCCTTGGCGAAATTGCCGCTGCCGTCGGCCAGAAATTCGATCGCCTCGCCGCCCGAGGCCTTTTTCCAGGCGTCCATGACAAACACGTCGTTGACGCCGGTGACGGCGATGGTGTCGATGCCCTTGGCCTTGATCGAGCCTGCATTCTTCACGAAGCCCGGCAAGTGGTTCTTGTGGCAGGTCGGCGTGAAAGCGCCTGGTACCGCAAACAGCACCACTTTCTTGCCCTTGAACAATTCGTCCGTGGTCTTCGGTTTCGGTCCCTCGGCCGTCATGACGGTGAAAGTGCCATTGGGTACGCGGTCGCCGACCTTGATAGCCATGGTGTCAATCCTCTCGTGCGGGTTATGAGGTTCTCGGCGCGCAAAATAGCGCGGTGCAAGCGGATTAGTCGAGACGGGCGGAAACCTCAATGGCATGGCCGCTGCAGACGGCGGTCAGCGTCAACTGCGCGCCCTTCGCCTGTGCGCCGGCCGGTACCCCGTCGAGGACGAATGTGAAGCGGCGGTTGGGGCCGTCGGCCGCTCCGACAAGGTGAGGCAGCGGCAGCGCCCAGTCGGGGCTCGGCCCCTCCACGAACAGACTGACCGGTGTGCCCGGGGGAGCGATGACGTCTATGACGACGCGTTGCTGCCTGCCCGCGGCAGCAAGCTGCACCGAGCGAATTCCCAGACCGGTCTTCGTCTGATCGCCGAGCGCGACGCGCTCGGGAACGAGACGCGTCGCCTTTTCAAGCAATGCCTCGTCCGCGCTGCGCCCGGTCAGCGCGAGTTCGAGGTTGGCCTTTTCCGGAACACACAAGGTACCGCAGACCGCGTAGTTGAGGTTAAGATGCAGGGTGGAAGGACGCGAGGCATCTGCCTGAGCGACGTCCAAGGGCAGAATGACGTCGCCCACGTAACCGATCGAAAATCCGCCGGCGCCATCGGAAAATTGTTCCGGCGCCGGCCATTCGACAGCGGCGGACGTGACATTTGCCGAGCCGGCGAAATCGAATGTGGGCGGTATGCCGGTATCGCCCGGATAGCGCCAATAGGTCTTCCATCCCGGATCAAGGCGAATCTCGATGCCGGCGCGCAACAGCGCCGCCTTCGGCGTTTTCAGCGTCGCGCCGGCGATGAGCCGCGTCTGTGTATGTGCTTCCTTTTGCCACGCGGACGCATCCTGGGCCATCGCCGGCGCCGAACCGGCGAGGCAAAACAGAGCGGCGGTAAGAGCGGAAATTTGGCGGGGAAACGTCGCGAACATGCTGCTGTCTAGAAGCTCCCGCCTGCCGGCGCCACTGACATGATCGTGAGCAGGGGCTGCAAATCTCGCCGGTGCGCCGGCAAATTGACACAGATCGGCCTTCCCGGCGCCGGCGGCGCCGAATGCAGCTCCGCCGGAGAGCGTGAACTTTTGTCCGCCCGGTTCGTTTGCAAACGCGAACCGATGGGCTAACCTTTCAGCTATGAAATTGCCGCGCGGCAGAAGCAAGTCGGGAAAAGGCAAGGGCCGGGGCTATCTGGACGGCCAGATGCTGATCGCCATGCCGACGATGTTGGACGAGCGGTTCACCCGCTCGTTGATCTATATTTGCGCTCATTCATCCGAAGGCGCCATGGGCATCGTCGTCAATCATCCGGCGCCGAACATCAATTTTTCCGATCTGCTGGTCAGGCTCGACGTGATCCCGGCGGTCGACGTGATCGACCTTTCCTCGCGCCCCACCGGGGTGAAGGTCATGCGCGGGGGCCCGGTTGAGACCGAACGCGGCTTCGTCTTGCACAGTGCCGATTTTTTCATCGAGAACTCGACGCTGCCGATCGACGAAGGCATCTGCCTCACCGCGACCATCGATATCCTCAAGGCGATCGCGCGCGGCCGCGGCCCGGCGAGCGCCATTCTTGCGCTCGGCTATGCCGGCTGGGCGCCCGGACAACTGGAACACGAGATCCAGGGCAATGGCTGGCTGCACTGTGCGGCCGATCCGCAGCTGGTCTTCGACGCCGACATCGGCAGCAAGTACGTGCGAGCGCTTAAGAAGATCGGCATCGATCTTGGCATGCTGTCGAACCAGGCGGGACACGCGTGAGCGAAGGACGGAGGCCTCGCTAATAGTGTCCCGATTCCGAAGTTCGCATCAGTGTGCGGCACCCTCGTTTGCGAACTCGGAATCGAAGGACACCAGCAACTTATTGATCGATTGTGGCTTTGGTTCAGAAATCCGCATGACTGGTTTGCGCTGAGAATGATGCGGAATTCTGAACCGCCTCACTAAATTAGGTTCCGACTTCCGATTTCTGGCTGCCGGTTTCCGACTTGCGATAGGATTGCAGCAGCGCACGCGCACGCTCCGCCGACATCGGCTCGCCGAACACGAAGCCCTGCGCATATTCGCAGCCGAGCTGAAACAGCTCCACCGCGTCCGAGTCGGTTTCCGCACCCTCCGCCACCACGTCCATGCCGAGATCATGGGCGAGCGCGACGATCGAGCGCAGGATCACCGGCCGCGTGCCCTTGGTCGTCGTGCGCACGAACGACTGGTCGATCTTGATGGTGTCGAACGGGAAGCGCTGCAGATAGGATAGCGACGAGTAGCCGGTGCCGAAATCGTCGAGCGACAGGCCGGCGCCAAGTTCGCGGATGCGGTGGAGTATTTGCGCGGCGTGTTCGGGATTCTCCATCACCACCGACTCGGTGAGTTCGAGTTTGAGCGAGCCGCGGGGCAGCGGCACGCGGGTGAGCACGTTGCGCAGGTCTTGCATCAGGTCATGGCGAAGCAATTGCCGCGAAGAGACGTTGACGCTGCAGAACAGGGAGTCGCGCTGGCGCAGCATGCGCTGCCAAGCGGCAAGTTGGCGGGCAGCGCGCTCAAGCACGGACAGGCCGAGCTCGACGATCAGCCCGGTCTCCTCGGCGACGTTGATGAATTCGGCCGGCGACAGCCGCCCGAGCTTGGGATGGTTCCAGCGTGCCAGAGCCTCGAAGCCGGCAACGGCACGATCGTCGAGGCGGATGATGGGCTGATACAGGATCGTAATCTCGTCGCGTTCGAGCGCGCGGCGCAGGTTGGATTCGATCGACAAGCGATCGCCCTTGCGCGCTCGCATGGCCGGCTTGAAAACGTCGATGCGGTCGCCGCCGCTGCGCTTGGCGTGGTACATCGCGAGCTCGGCGTCTTTGAGCATTTCCTCCGCGCTCTGCGGTTCGCTGTCGCCGAGCGTCAATCCGATGGAGGCGGTGATGAAAATCTCCCGATCCTTGAATGCAATCGGGGCGCGCAACGCGCGCCGCACGGTCTCGGCTAAGGCGGTGATGCGGCCGGTGTCGCGCTCGGACAGCAGCACCAGACCGAACTGATCGCCGGTCAGCCGCGCCAGCGTGTCCTGCGGCTTGATCAGCCGTCCCAGCCGGCGCGCCAGAGTGAGCAGGATTGAATCGCCGACCGCGATGCCAATCGAGTCATTGACCTGCTTGAAGCGATCGAGATCGATGATCATGACGGTCGGCCGCAACGGCGGGTCGGATTTGCCCGCGTCGGCTCGCGCCAGGCCGAGAACGGCTGTGAGCCGGTCCAGGAACAGCTCGCGGTTGGGCAGGCCGGTGAGATTGTCGTGCACCGCATCGTGCAGCAGCCGCTCTTCGGCGGTCTTGAAAGCGGTCACGTCGCTCAGGGTGCCGACGAGGCGGACCACCTCGCCGTCGGAGCCGACCACGGGCCTGGCGCGCAGCGCGAACCACATATAATGGCCGTCGGCGGTACGCAGGCGAAAGTCCTCTGCGACCCGTCCGCGGCGCTGTTCCAGCACACCGTCGAGCGTGGCGCGAAAACGGTCGCGGTCGAGGTGATGCAGCACTTCGAGCCATTTGGCCGCCGCGCCTTGCAGCGCGCCGCCTTTCAGCCCGAGCATGGCTTCGGTTTCGGCGCTGGTGAACACATGATCGGAGGACACGTCCCAGTCCCAGATCATGTCGCCGGCGCCGGTCAACGCCAGCGCGCGACGCTCGACGTCGGACACAATGCCGTGGGCCATGCCACCCGCAAAGGCGTGCTGCATGACGGTAAATCCGATCAGCATGACGATGAGGACGAGGCCGCCGAGCAAGGCCGGTGCGACGATGTCATTGGTGATGTAGCCGAGCACGGCAAGGCCCGCGCCGCACACCCAGACGACCAGAAGAAGCCAGGTCGGGATCAGCATCACGGCACGATCGTAATGATGCGTGGACAGGTAGATCACGAGGACAAAGCCGAGCACAGCCACCAACAGCAGCGAGGCGCGAGCAATGCCCGAGGCCACTTCCGGGGAGAACAAGGCGACCGCGACGAGCGCGCCGAGGAAGGCGAGCCAACCCGCGGTGATATGCGCGTAGCGCACATGCCAACGGTTGAGGTTGAGGTAGGCGAACAGGAACACCAACAGCGTTGCCGCCAGGATCGCCTCGCCGGATGCGCGCCAGACCCGCTCGGCGCCCGACGACATGTCGAACACCTTGGCCCAAAAACCGAAATCTATGCCGATATAGACCAGCACGGCCCAGCCGAGGGCCGCCGCGGCCGGAAACATCACGCTGCCTTTGACGACAAACAGGATGGTCAAAAACAGCGCCAGCAGGCCGGCAATCCCAATGACGATGCCCTGGTAGAGGGTGAGCGAATTGACCTTGTCCTTGTAGGCGTCGGGCTCCCACAGATAGAGCTGCGGCAGAGTGGGGGTGCGCAGTTCGGCGACGAAGGTGATCACCGTGCCGGGATCGAGCGTCACCCGGTAAACGTCGGCGCTCGGATTGGCCTGCAGTTCCGGCGGATCGCCCGACGATGGAGTGATATAAACGATGCGCGACTCGCCGAGATCCGGCCAGAGCAGGCCGGAGCCAACCATGCGATAGTGCGGGGCGACGATGAGGCGGTCGACCTGCTGGTCGCCATTGTTGGCGAGGGCGAATACGGCCCAATTTGAATCCGCCTCGCGCGCGCGCACCTCGATGCGGCGGACAATTCCGTCGGGGCCAGGGGCGGTCGAAACCTGCACCCGATCGCTGTTGGAGTGCTGATACTCGATGGCGCCGGTGAGATCGACGGTGAGGTCGGCCGGCTTGCCGCGGGTGGGGACGTTGATCGCCTCCACCGCGCCTGCGGCGGAGACGCCGATTACGCCCGACAACACCAACGCCAGCGCGCAGAGCCTCGCGGCGGCACGGAAAAGTGCCAAAGAATCCTCCGACCCTCAGCCGTCGGCGCGGACCGCGCCCCGAACCATCACGTAGTCCCCGGAAACATATCGAACCGTCTTTGTGCCGAATTCGCGGCCAAGTCCTGGCCAAGTCCTGGCCAAGTTCCGGCCAAAGTCCCGCCTGCTCTCTCTGTGCGGGCCACAAGTCTGCGGCCAAGTCCGTGCGGGCTAAGTCTAGCCGAGCCTTGTCCGGCGAGGCAAAACGGACCCAAAATCAAGCCGAATTCGGCGGAACTGGCGCAGCTTGGCGAAGCTGCTGCCGCCAAAAAGTCAGCTTGCGTCGCTGCCTTTGCCGGGTTTTCGGGAAAACGGCCTCGATCGCTGGGCCCGCACAAGGCCACTGAAAGGCGCCATTTGGCCCGCCAGTGGTCCGAATCTAACATTCGCATCCAGGTTCGGCAGGCTCGTTTGCAATGCTAGAAACAAAGGGACCACTGGCAACTATCAGTTCCTGTGGGGCTTTTGGATTTGGCACTCGCTTCACGAATTGGCGGCCAAGTGGGTCGCGCAAAGTGGGTAGTCAATGTCAAATCCGCTCCACTAAGATTAGATTGTGCCCCTAAGGATCGCCCTCATGGCCGCCGTGGACCCCGACGAACTGCCGAAAAAGAAGATCATCCACGAGATGGGCCAGGAGCTATCACTGCTCTCGCTTGGCGAACTCGGCGAGCGCGTCGCGCTTCTCAAGGGGGAGATCGCGCGCATCGAGGCCGAAATGGTGCAAAAGCGGGCCTCTAAATCGGCCGCCGATATCTTCTTCAAAAAATAGCCATCGGCACTGAAACTGCAAAGCTTTGCGGGCCTTGCTCTGCAAGGCCGGCGAACCGCTACAGGTTTGTAAATGTTATTAACTTCTTATTAAGCTTTCTCGTTCATTACAAGATGTGTCCATCTTCTGGACATTGAGTGGCTCCTGTCCACTCTGTTTGACGCCTCCCTGTTATCACTTTGAGCCGCCGGAAACGGCGGCTCTTTTTTAGTTTTTTGCTCGTCTCTCGCCCGGCGGCGAGGGATCGCGGCGCTTTTGCCCGGCAACTATGTCGGCAAGTCCGCCGCCGCGCCGCTGGACACGCGGCGCCTGCCGCGCGATGCTAGTGGAGCGGATTTGACATTCGCACCCCACTTGGCCGCCGGTTCGCGAAGCGAATGTCAAATCCGAAAGCTCCACTAGAACTGATAGTTGCTAGTGGTCCTTTGACTTCTGACATTCGCAAACGAGCCTGCCGAACCCGGGATGCGAATGTTAGAATCGGACCACTCGGTGCCGGTGAGGCGTACAATGTCGGATAAGCGTTCGATCGAAGCTGGCGCGGTTTCGTTCAGCGAGCGGCTGGCAGGCTCTCAGTTTTTTGCCATCCTCTTCCGCGACGGAATGGAGCTGGTGGAGGAAACCGCGAGCTACCTCGACGGGCCGGGCCGGCAGGACTCCAGAGGTCTCGACCGCAGCGCCGCCCTGGTCTACGCCACCGAGAGCATGCGGCTGACGACGCGGCTGATGCAGTTGGCTTCCTGGCTGTTGCTGCATCGCGCGGTCAAGGAAGGCGAGATGACGCTGGCGCAAGCCAGCAAGGAAAAGGCGAAGGTGCGGCTCGCCAATTGCGAGCCCGGCGACGCCAGATCGATCGCGCGCCTGCCGGAGAAGCTGCAGGAGCTGATCAGCCGTTCGGTCAAGCTGCAAACCGAAGTGCGTCGCCTCGACGCCACCATGCACGCTGTGGCGCCGGCGAAAGCCGCCATCGGCAACCCGGTCGAGCGGCAAATGGGCCTGCTGCGCGCCGCCTTCGAATCCGAAGCCTGAATGCCGGCCGCGGCCGGCACTCAAGTCTTGAGAAAGCCCGAGAATTTTTTCTGGAAGCGGGACACTCGACCGCCGCGGTCGAGCAAATGCTGTTGGCCGCCGGTCCATGCCGGATGCGACTTGGGATCGATCTCCAGATGCAGCGTGTCGCCGGGCTTGCCCCAGGTGGTGCGCGTGATGAACTCACTGCCGTCGGTCATGAGCACCTTGACGGTGTGGTAATCAGGGTGAGTATCCGATTTCATGGTTTTTTGTCCGCCGGCTTTCGCAAAATCAGCGGCTCTATAGCGCGGCCACCTGCAAGCGGCAAGCTGCCGCAATTGACCCCCATCCTTCCCGTGGGCCATTACCAGCGCCAACAGCCTGGAGCATCAGCATGGAACCCACCGACCGTCGGCCGTCGGGCCGGACATTGAGATGATGGAAAAACAAGAACGCCGTGCCGCCTTTTCGCTGGCCGCAGTCTTCTCGGTCAGGCTTCTCGGCTTGTTCATGATCTATCCGGTGTTTGCCGCCTATGCCCGCACTCTGTCCGGAGCAAATTCCTACCTGATCGGCGAGGCGCTTGGCATTTACGGGCTAAGCCAGGGGCTCTTGCAGATTCCGTTCGGTCTGTTGTCTGACCGGGTCGGGCGCAAGGTCATGATTGTTCTCGGACTGATCCTGTTCGGTGCCGGCAGCGCGCTGGCGGCGCTCTCCACGTCCATCGACGGGGTGATTATCGGCCGCGCCTTGCAGGGCTCCGGCGCCGTCGGATCGGTGATCCTGGCGCTGGTGGCCGATCTCACCGCAGAGGAAAACCGCACCAAAGCGATGGCGATGGTCGGCATCAGCATCGGCGTCTCCTTCATGATCGCGCTCGTGGCGGGACCGATCGTGGCGAATTTCATCGGCGTATCCGGCATTTTCTGGCTGATGGTCGGGCTTGCGCTTGCCGGCGTTGCGATCGTCGGACTGGCGGTGCCGACCCCGCGCCGCGCGCAACTGCATCGCGATGCAGAGGCGGTCCCCGCTCTGATCGGGCGGGTCCTGCGCGACCGCGAGCTGTTGCGGCTCGATCTCGGCATATTCGCGTTGCACGCGATGCTGACGGCGAGCTTTCTCGTCGTCCCGGGGCTGCTGCGGGGCACGCTCGGCGTGCCGGTCGAGGCGCAGTGGTATGTCTATCTGCCCGTGCTGCTGCTCTCGGTCGCCGTCATGCTGCCGGCGATCATCGCCGCGGAAAAATACCGGCGCATGAAGGGAGTGTTCCTGGGCGCAGTCGCCGCGCTGCTGGCGAGCCAGGCGATGCTCGGGTTCGGCGCCGACAATATCTTCGTCCTGCTCGCTGCGCTCCTGGTGTTCTTCTCGGCATTCAACGTGATGGAAGCAAGCCTGCCCTCGCTCATCACCAAGGCCGCGCCTTCGGCCGCCAAGGGCACGGCCATGGGCGTCTATTCGAGCCTGCAGTTTTTCGGGATTTTCTGCGGCGGCCTGATCGGCGGCTATGCCAATCAGCACTGGGGAAGCGGCGGCGTTTTTGCGCTGACGGCGCTGCTTGCGCTGATATGGCTGTTGGCCGCCGCCACGATGGCGCCGCCGCGCTATCTGACGACGCGGCTCGTTCCGATCGCGGCGGCCCGCGCCGGCGAGGCGGAAACTCTCGCCGCCCGCTTGCGGCAGGTGCCGGGCGTGGCCGAGGCGGAGGTGGTCGCCGACGAACGGCTCGCCTATCTCAAAGTCGATTCCAAATCGTTCGACGCCGCCATGGCCGAGGCGTTGGCAAGCGCGCCTTGAGCCAGAGCCTGATCCCGCAAAGTGGACCCCGCTTTTCGGAAAAGATCATGATCGAATAATACTCTACGGCCGCCAGCTCATGCGGTAGACCGGCTTTTTCGAATTCGGATTGATGCCGGTGCCGCTGATGACAAACGCTTGTCTGCGATAGAAGCGGATCGCGCGCGCATTGTCGGTATTGACGTCAAGGTCGAGGCCGGCCGACGACAGTTTCCTCGCCGCCGCGATGAGCGCTCCGCCGACACCCGATCCCCATCGCTCCGGAGCCACCACGAGTTGATCGAGATAACCCGTGCGCGGATCGACAGTGACGAATCCGATCATCGTGGGTTTTTGGTCGCCCTCACGTTCGGCAATGACGATCTCGGCGAACGGGACGAGTTCGCTGCGCCAGCGTTGCCGCCAGCCATCAAGCCGCGCGGCGAAGTCGAGCTGCGGATACGCCGCCCGCCAGGTCCGCAGCCACAGCGCGATGGCGCCGTCCTCGTCGTCGGCCCGGTAGCGGCGCAATCTCATTTGCGCCTGCAGGCCGGCCGGTGCGACCGATCCCGTTCGGTTACGCTCATCCGAACGAGCGTTCATCGCCTCACCGCTGGGTCAGTTTCAGCTCGATGCGGCGGTTGCGGGCCAGCGCTGTGTCGCTGGTGCCCGAATCAATCGGCTGATACTCGCCGAACCCGGCCGCATCGAGCCGCTGCGGCGGCACGCCTTTGCTGATCAGGTATTGCACCACCGAGATGGCCCGTGCGGAGGACAGCTCCCAGTTCGATTTGAACGGGGACGTCGGTCCCAGCGGGCGGATGTCGGTATGGCCCTCGACGCTCAGCACCCAGCCGATGTCGGGGGGAATTTTCTTCTGCAAATCGAGAATGGCGCTGGCGAGCTTGTCGAGCTCGGCGCGGCCGTCCGGCCGCAGCGTCGCGGCGCCGCTGTCGAAAAAGACTTCCGACTGGAACACGAACCGGTCGCCGACCACGCGGATGTCGGGCCGATTGCCGAGGATATCGCGCAGCTTGCCGAAAAAATCCGACCGGTAGCGTGACAGTTCCTGCACCCGCTGCGCCAGCGCGACGTTGAGCCGCTGGCCAAGATCGGTGATGCGCAGTTGCGCGGAGCCTTCGTTCTTCTCCGAGGCACCGAGCGCATCTTCGAGCGCAGCGATCTGTCGACGCAGCGCCCCGATCTGTTCGTTGAGATTCTCGATCTGCGCCAGCGCGCGCTCGGTGGCCGCTTTTTGCAGGTCGAGCTGCGAACCGAGCTGGCCGGCCGCGCCCGCCGGCGCGGCGGCCGCTTGGCCGCTCGATGCCCGCAGCTTGTCGCGCTCGCTTTGCGCCGCGCTTAGCGAAGCGCGCAATTGCGCCACTTGGTCCTCGAGATTGACCTTGCCGGCACGTTCCAGCGAAAGCAGCTGGCTTAAGCGCGCGATCTGCGCATTGAGGCGGTCGAGGGCGGTGTCTTTGCCGGCGACTTCCTGCGACAGGTAGAACTGCGCAACCATGAAGACGGTGAGCAGAAAGATCACGCACAGGACCAGCGTCGACAGGGCGTCGACGAAGCCGGGCCAATAATTCATGCCGCTGTCGCGGCGACTGCGGGCAAACGCCATCAGCGTCTTTCCTGCGTGTTGCAGAACCGCCCGCACGGCGCATTGCCGTGCGCCGCGACGAGTGCGGGAAACGTCTTGCTACGCCGCGGCCCCATGCCCCGCGCCTACCGGTCGACGCTCTCGCGCGCCAGAAGCTCCATGAAGCGGCGCAATTCGCGGTTCAGCTTGGTTTGTTCGTCGGACCACTCGCGGATCATCTGCTGCTCGGTGCGCATGTGGTGCACGAGGCCCTGGATCGCCTCGGCAAGGTTGGCCATGGCGGAGGTCGTCGCCTTGTTCGAACCGGCCTCGGCCACCGCCTGGCGCAGCCGCTCGATGGCGCCGAGCGCCGCCGGAGGCATGGCCCCGCCGCCGGCGACGCCAAGGTCCTGCACCGTGGTCGCCAGCCAATCTTCGAGGCCGGTGTAGAAGCGGTTTTGCGCCTGGCTCGTCTGCAGGTCGAGAAAGCCGAGGGTGAGCGAGCCGGCGAGGCCGAACAGCGAGGAGGAGAACGAGATGCCCATGCCGCCGAGCGGCGCCGCCAGGCCCTGTTTGAGCGCGTCGAAAACCGAACCGGCGTCGCCGCCCACTTGCAGACCGTTGATGATGCTGCCAACCGAACCGACCGTCTCGATCAGTCCCCAGAACGTGCCGAGCAGGCCGAGGAAGACGAGCAGCCCGGTCAAATAGCGGGAGATGTCGCGCGCCTCATCGAGCCGGGCCGCAAGCGAGTCGAGAAACGCACGCATGGTCTGCGCCGAAATGGCGACGCGCTCGGGCCGTTCCCCGCCCAGGATGGCGGCCATCGGCGCCAACAGCTTGGGCGCCCGCTTGTTCGCCAGGGCCGGATCGGCGCGGCGGAAGCCGTTCACCCAGGAGACTTCGGCGAACAGCCGGGTCACCCGATGAAACGCCAGAATGATGCCGATGCACAAAACGCCGATGATCAGCCCGTTCAGCCATGGATTGGCAAAGAACGCCTGGATGATCTGACGCTGCAGCACAAAGGCGATCAGCGCGCAGAGCACCACGAACACCAGCATCCGGAAAAGGAAGATGCGGGGCGAGGGGAGCTTGGCCTGTTCGATGTCGCTCGTGGCCATCGGTTCGGGTTGTGTCAGCGATTCGGTCCACTATCGCATAGACGCGGTGGAACCAAAACGGATGTCGGGCCTGGCGCCGCCGCCTCGATCAATCGCCCGCATCCCGGTCGCGACCGCCGGCAAAGACCTGCCAGCGCGTTTGCGGCAGGTTGATGGCGGCTACACGACAAAGCGGCAGACAGCGCGGCGTCCGCCGCTCAGGTGGTCGGAGGTGTCGCGGACCGAGGTGTCGCGGACGGAGATATGGCGGCCGGAGGTGTCGCGGACGAAGATGTAACGGACGCTTTGCCGGCCTCGGCAAGGAGGCGGAGCAGTTCGCGGTGCATGGTTTCATTGCCGGCAATGATGTTGGTCGTGGCGAAGATCGACTCGCCGCCGTCGAGGTCGGAAACATATCCACCGGCTTCGCGCACCAGGATTATCCCCGCGGCCATGTCCCAGGGCGACAGGTTGCGCTCCCAGTAGGAGTCGAGCCGGCCGGCGGCGACCCAGGCGAGATCGAGCGTGGCGGCGCCGTAGCGGCGCAGCCCGGCGAAATGGCCCTGGACGGCGGCGAGTTCGGCGCGCGAAAGCTGCAAGTCGCCGCGGCCATGATGCGGCAAGCCGCAGCCGACGATGGCCTCGCCGAGCCGGCGGCGCCCGGCAACGCGGATGCGCTGGTTGTTGAGAAAGGCGCCCTTGCCGCGCTCGGCTACGAACAGCTCGTCATTGGCCGGGTTGTAGGTCACGCCGGCGACGATGATGCCATTGCGCTCGAGCGCGATCGAGACGGCGAAATGCGGAATGCCATGGAGGAAATTGGTGGTGCCGTCGAGCGGATCGACGATCCAGCGTTGCGACTTGTCGGTGCCCGCGCGGAGGCCGCCCTCTTCGCCGAGAAATCCGTAGGCCGGGCGCGCCTTGGCGAGTTCCTCGCGCACGATCTCCTCAGCGCGGCGATCGGCGGCGGTCACGAAATTGCCCGGCCCCTTCACCGACACCTGCAGCTTTTCGACCTCGCCGAGGTCGCGCTTAAGCCCGCGGCCGGCGCGGTGCGCCGCCTTGATCATCACGTTGAGCAGGGCCGAATGCAGCATGTCGCCAGCCGTTAAGTGGATGCGTGGGGCCCGTCAAGCGTACTTGCACCGTCCTTTCCATCCGCACGGGCGGATCACGCCACCGCCCGCGCGCCGGAAAGGCTATCGCCATCGCCTCGCCCTTCAAGGGGAAAGGTGAAAAGTGGCAGCCGCCGAGCAAAAGAGTCTCGTTCTCGCGGTGCGGTTTTTTGATGCGCGCCCGAGTCATGCGTAAGAAGGCAAGAACTTCGCCCGCAATTCCGATCTTCGTCAGATCGATCCGGCAGTGGAGGACCGGATCCATCACGATCGGGCGCGGCCGCTGTAGCGAAATCCGGGAACGATTGTTTGGCTCGTTCGCCGCTCCCGGATTTCGCTGCGCTCCATCCGGGCTACAAAATCTTTTAAACTCGCTTCCGGCAACAAAAGGAAGCAGAACGCCGAAAGGCGCTGTTAAACGAACCTCCGTACTTGCAAAGGTGACTTGCAAGTGCGGCGCGCGTCCAAAACGGGACGCGCACGCCTTCCGGCGTTCCACGGCGGCTCTTGTCCAAGGGACTCACGCATCCCAAGGACTCAGCTCCGGACCAGGCTTCGCGGAGCGCAGCGCTGCAGATGGCAGGGATCTCCCGCCGGCGCCGGCCCCGGTTACAGCGAGCACCTCGCACACCGGTCTTAATGCCGGCGGGCATGATGTCCAAAGCCGCCCGGGAGCAAAAGTGACGAGCCCCTGCCCGCAGGCACCGCATCCCGCTCCGCCGACGCTGTCAGGCAACCGGCGTCCTTGTAAGCGAGCGGGATGCGCGCCCTTTATGCGGGAATTATATACTTGACTCCCTCTATTTTTTCGGCTACGGTTTAGCCAGAAATTGAGGGGTTGGCCATGTCCAAGAGCACGATTTCAACCTTTCAGCTTTTCGAGATGTTCCCGGACCAAGAGTCCGCCCGGACCTACCTTGAAGGCCGGCTGTGGCCGAACGGGCCGCGTTGCCCGATATGCGGCCTTGGCGAACGGGTTACGGAGCGCGCTGGCGGCTTCTACCGCTGCAATCAGTGCAAGGAAGACTTCACGGTGCGCACCGGCACGATCTTCGAGCGTAGCCATGTCCCGCTGCACAAGTGGCTTTACGCCATGTACCTGCTTGTGACGGCCCGCAAGGGCATATCCTCGCTGCAACTCGCCAAGGAAATCGGGATCACGCAAAAATCGGCTTGGTTTGTCCTGCACCGGCTCCGCGAAGCCTGCGGCGGTCCGAACTTGTCCAAACTCAAAGGCATCATCGAAATCGACGAAACGTTCATCGGCGGCAAGGAAGCCAACAAGCATAAAAACAAGAAGCTTAAGGCTGGGCACGGCACGATCGGCAAAACGCCGGTCCTTGGAATGCGCGAACGCGGCGGCCGAACGATCGCCATGCCGATTGCCGGGACCGATGCAGCTACGATCCAAGAGGCAATCTTGGAGAATGTCGAGGACCGCTCGACTATTCATACTGACGAAACTGGCTCGTATGCCGGCATCCACGCTTTCTTCGGCCACGAAACCATCAATCACAGCGCTCATGAATACGTCCGTGATGACGTGACCACGAACGGCATCGAGTCCGTGTTCGCGGTCATGAAGCGCGGCATTTATGGCGTTTATCATCACGCAAGCGAAAAGCATCTCGGTCGCTACGTTGATGAATTTTCGTTCCGGTTGAACGAAGGCAACGTCAAGAATCATACCATGACGCGGCTTGATAGCTTTGTTGACGGCGTGGCCGGCAAGCGGCTGACATACAAGGCGCTGATCCAATGAGTAAACCAAAACCGCCGAAAGAATTAGATGCGATTGCCGATGTAGTGCTCGCTTATCGAGCGAAACCAAAATCGAAGCCGGGTAAAAAACGCAAGCGACGTGCGGCAAAGCTCGCGAGATTGACGAAGCAATTGGCTGCGTTGCATCAACAAAAATCAACTTAACATCCATCTCAGGTAGATGGAAACGATGCCAGCGAACTTGGTCAATTGGAGTTTTCATTTATGAAAAAGCCTCACAAGGAGCAGCACAAGCGAAGCTAGAAGAGCGCATGCGCCGACCAACAATCTGCGCTGCTGTTCAATAGCGTAGTAGACATATCCGATGGAAGGCTCTCCCGTAGCGGTCCTAAAGAAAGCGTTTGAGGTTGCCAATTCTCGCGCGGAATTGGCGACGCTTGCGGTTGTAATCGGACTAATTGTTGAATTTGCCGTCTTACTGATTTTTGCGAAGGAGATATCCCGTACTGAAAAATGGCTCTTGATATTCGCTAACATCTTGGTTGCCGGAGGCGTCGGAGGGGAATACGTATTTGGGAGTCGAGCGACAATTGCCGCTGTCCAGTTGCAGCAAATTTCCGATGAAAAGGTGGCGGCGTTGACCACCGCCACCGCGCAACTGCAAAAGGACAATCTCTCTCTCCAGGTGGAACTGGAAAAGCTCAAAGCTCCACGAGTTCTCCGCCAAAACCTCGTTGCCCAAGGAGTTAGGATATTGACCGATTTTGCTGGAACACCGTATGACTTTTCGATCAATCCTGGGCATGAATCGATAGACCTAGCTGGCCAAATTATAGGGATGTTAGATTTAGCAAAGTGGACGCATGTTGCATATCCGAACGCCGGCACAATCATCGTAAATTTGGATGGTAAGCCGGCGCGCTTGCTACCCGATTTCGCTGGTCTTGGCGTTGAAATCGACAAATCGAAGGTCGCGGAATGGAGCAACGCGGCGTCGGCTTTGACGCTCATACTTAGGACGGCGGTGCCGGATACAAAGGGGAATGTCGCAACTGATGGAGGTGCACCACCAAATGCAGTCCACATATATGTTGGAACCAAACAATAAGCCACCAGCCTGTCACGCCAGCGTCGCCATAGCAGCGACTTGCGAAGGGAGTCAAGTATATAAATCCCTTTATGCCATGGGCGACAATTGTCAAGCATTTGTCGCCGATGTAGCGACAAGGGATTGATTTGCCGTCGCTTTTCGCTCCGTCCTCCGGCGGCGCGCGCGGTTGCAGCGGCGCCGAAACGAGCGAATCAAAGTGCCGCGGCGCTGGTTCGATCTCCGCACTTTCAGGCAGGAACGCTCGGCGCCGACTGGTTCGCCGTGGATAACGAGCGGAAGGCGCTCGAGGCGAGGGCAACTACCGCAACTGTGAGGGGAATGAACGAGACCCAAAGAACGACATTCCACCCATAGCTTGTCAGCAGTCCTCCAGAGGAGAACGACCCCACCGCCATGATCCCGAACACCACAAAGTCATTGAGCGACTGCACCTTCGTTCGCTCCGCCGGAAGATGACACTCCAGCACCATCGCCGAAGCTCCTAGGAAGCCAAAATTCCACCCCAGGCCGAGCAAGATCATGCTCGACCAAAAATACGTCACCTGCAATCCCGCAAGACCGACGGCAACCGACGACGCAAGCAGCGCCATTCCGACGGCCACGACCCGGGCAGCCCCGAAGCGAGTGATCAATCGGCCGGTGAAAAAGCTTGGGGCGTACATGGCGATGACGTGCCACTGCAGGCCGAGATCGGACACTTTCGTCGAGATCCCGCACAGGTGCATTGCCAGCGGCGCGGCCGTCATGAGGAAATTCATCAGCAAATAGGAGACAACCCCACAGATCACGGCGGTAGCAAAACGGAACTGGTACACGATGACCTTCAGCGGGCGCCCGCCGGCAACTTCTCTCGCGCTCGGAATCGGCATCGAACGCCCAACAGCACGAGAGCCGATATGGCGGCCACGCCGGCTTGGGCGAGGAACGTTCCTGCGAACACGTAAGGTTGCCACAGGTCCATGGTGTTGGTGACGAGTTGCGGACCGATGACCCCGGCAAACACCCCGCCCGCCATGACTGCCGATAGGGCACGCGCGCGCCTCTCGGGAGGCACGCAATCGGCGGCCGCAAAGCGAAAGGTGAGGACGACGGCCGCATAGGTGCCCCCCAGGAAGGCCGATGCGCAGAACAGCCAGAACGAGCCTGTGAGGATGGCCAGGGCGGCCAGCAGTCCGGTCAGCACGCCGCATCCTGTTCCCGTCAGAAACGCAGCACGGCGACCGTAACGATGGGCGATGGAGCCGGCCGGCAAGGTGCCCGCCGCCATACCGACTACGAACACGGAGATAGGCAGCGTCGCCAGGGCCTTGTTGGGTGCGAGTATAACGCCGACGATCGCGCCCGTTGCGTAAAATACCGTCGAATTTGCGCCGGCGAGCGCTTGGGCAATCGCCAGCCTCAAAATATTGCCGAAATAGTGCTTGGAGCGAGCCGCAGAGACGTGGAGCGATGCGGAACTGGCTTCACCATTCGACATGGAAATCCTCAGATGCTCGACTGAGCGAACCTGCGTCATCGAGTTTGGGCAGCAAAAAGCGTTTTGATTCTTTGGAAAAAATCCGCACCTTCGAGCGAGCGACAGCGGTGTAGCGCCATTGCGCTCCGTGTCGCCCGAACGATCCTTACGCCCGAATTCTGTTTTTGACATCCTGCCGAGAGCGGGAGCCGAGAATGCATTGCCGTCATATCTGGCGATGCGCTGTCAGTCTTTCGGCCACGGTCGACGACTGACTGCCCTGACAAATGGCTCTTACACTTTAAGGCGGTGTTTTGCGGGACTAAACGTCTCGGTCAGGGCTGGTGTCTGTATTGTGGAGCGTGTCCTCCCCGGCCGGAAGCCAAAGTTAACGGGCAATGACGCGGCACGGCCGAATTGTCAGCGCGGCGACAACGCTCGGGTATGGCGGATTTGCTAGCTTGCGCGCTGAGACCGGCGCGAGCGCATTTTCTTGAGCGCTCTTCGCAAGACCTTTTGGAGACAGATGATGTTGCGGCAACTGCACCAGCTCACCATTCCGACCGCGATCTCGATCGCCTTCTTCGATGCCACGTTTCTGATCGTCGCCCACGTCTTTGCCTTTAACGGCCGTGAAGTCATGCTCGGCATCGTTGCCGGCGCCGTCGGCGGCACCTATGTGCTGGCGGCCGTCCTTTGGCAGAGTGCGAGCAAAACCGCGGGCAAGATCGCCGCGGCGATGGAGAAGGTGGCGGACACCCCGCGCTAGTCCAAAGCGCGCGATGATTGCCAGCCCACGCTCATTTGGTCGGCTTGCTCGCAGGCGGCGCGGCGGAGGAGACCTCCTTCGTCCTGGCGGCGATCGTCCGGTTGATCGCTTCGATCCAGGGCTTTGCCGCTTTTTCTGCGTCGGCGCGGGTGTTGGCGTCGAGCTTGTTGACGTAGTCGTCGAGCACGAGGTCGGTTTCGCCGGCCGACTTGGAAATCAGGTGCCACTTCGCCGCCTCGACCGGATCGGCCGGAACGCCCAGCCCCTTGGTCAGAATGATCGCGAGCCGATCCTGTGCGATCGGATTGCCGGCGAGCGCCGCCTTGTGAAAGATCGCGGCGGCAAGTTTCTGGTTGCGCACGATGCCGTCGCCGTTGAATAGCGCGATCGCGTATTCGACTTCGGCGTCGGCCTGATCGCCGAGAGACGCAAGCCCGAATAACCGCACCGCTTCCTTCATGTCCTGGGGTACGCCGCGGCCCTGCTTGTAGAGCGTGCCCAGCGCGTATTGCGCCTGCGGATTACCGGCCTGCGCGGCGATGCGCAGAAGCTCGGCGGCGCGCGGAAAATCCTGCGGGAAAAGTTCGCCCTCCATATAGAGCAGCGCCAGATCGTATGCGGCAATGGGGTGACCGAGCTTGGCCGCGGCGGCGAGCCATTTGGCGCTTTTGGCGCGATCGCGCGGTCCGGCGCGTCCTTCGAGGCGAAACATCGCCAGCGCAAACATCGCACTGGCGTCGCCGCGTGTGGCGGCCAGCTTGTACCATTCGTTTGCCGTCTTGTCGTCCTGCGGGATGCCGAGCCCATTGGCGTAGAGCTCGCCGAGCAGCGTCATCGATTTGGCATCATCCTTGTCGGCGGCGCCCTCGGTGGCGAGGCCGAAAGCGGTGAGATAGTAGCCGCGCTGGAAGGCCCCGAAGGCGAGGTCGAGCTTTTCGGGGGCGCCTTCGACCGCTGCCGGTGCCGGGACGCCGGCTTGGACAGGGCTTGCGGTGGTTTTTTTTGCCGCTGCTGCCTTGGGTTTTGCCGGATGGTGATGCGGCTTGGCGAGCGGGCGGGTCTGCGCTGCTGTCGCCCCGCCAAGCCCGGCGGCGAGGATGGCTGCGAGCGGCAGCATAGCCGCGAGCCTTGCCGCGAGCCTTGCCGCGAATCTTGCCGCGAGCCGCATCATGTGCGGGCGCCGGCAAGCAATTCGTTCGCGGCGGTCACCGCAGTTCCCACTCCCCCTGATTCGGCCCATATCCAGTCACCCAGAGCGATGAAATCGGCGCCGGCTGCTGCCAGCGGGCCGACCTCGCCGCGATTCGCGGCGTAACCGATGCACGGTGGCTGGAACAAATCCGCCCACCACGCGACCCGCTCCACAACGGCCGCAAACGGCGGGCCGCCGCCGCGCTCCCCATGGTCTGGGCGGTGCGCGGGGTCAGGAGCGGGTTCGCCGAACATCACGTAATCAGCGCCAGCTTCGCCTGCGAGCATGGCATCATCACGGCTGCGCAAACCGCCAGCGCCGGCGATGCGGTCGGGCTTGAGCGTGGGCAGTGCCGCGCGCAACGGCTCGATCCCAGTCAAATGCGCTCCGTCGGCGCCGGAACGCCCCACAAGGCCGACCCGGCGATCGAGCAGGAGCGCGATGTCGCGGCGCTGCACCACGGCCGCGACGGCTTTCACCCGGTTGATCAACGCCCGCTCGTCGGCCTCTTCGAGGTGAAGCAGGATGGCCGCGATATCGGCCGCGCCAAGGGCTTCCTCGAGCCGCGGCAAGAACGGCTGCGGGGTCTCGAGTACAGGAGTGACAAGATAGAGGCGGGGAGTCATTGGCGGTGTTCCCGGGCGCAATGCGGCATGGAGCGAAGCGCAATGATGCACGACCGCTTGGGGATCGCCACATCACGGGCTCAGCGGCGCCTCACGCTGCCTTGCGCTCAAGATCTGCTTTCCACTGTCCCGATGCGGCGAGGCCGTTCATCATGGCGCGGTGGCTGAAGGCGCGCTGCGCCGCCGCCACGTTCTCCCCCTTGCCCGACCACACTTTCTGTGGGGCATGCTGCAAGGCCCGGCCGTAGGAGAACGACAGCCGCCAGGGCAGGGGGCCCATGCGGTTCATGGCGTCGAGGTGGGCTGTTGCGTCTTCGTCCGACTGGCCCCCGGACAAAAAGGCGATCCCGGGGACGGCAGCCGGCACACACTCCTTGAGTACGCGCACCGTCTTGTCCGCCACCTCGTCGACGCTGGCGCGTCGCGGCGATTTCTTGCCGGGCACCGCCATGTTCGGCTTGAGCACCATGCCTTCGAGCGCGACGCGGTTTGCAAACAGTTCCTCAAACGTCTCTCTGAGCACCCACGCGGTTGCCTCGACACAGCGGTCGATGTCGTGGTCGCCGTCCATCAGCACTTCCGGCTCGACGATCGGCACGATGTCTTCGTCCTGGCAAAGCGCGGCATAGCGGGCGAGCGCATGCGCGTTGGCTCGCACGGCGGTATGGCTCGGCATGACGTGACGCGGGCCGACGTCGATGACCGCGCGCCACTTGGCGAACCTGGCGCCCATCCCGCGGTATTCGACCAGCCGCTGGCGCAAGCCGTCCAGTCCTTCGGTGACGACTTCGCCCGGGCAGCGCGGCAGCGGCTGGGTGCCTTTGTCGACCTTGATGCCCGGGATGGTGCCAGCCCTTTCGATGAGCTTGACCAGAGGCGTGCCGTCCTTGGCGTTCTGGCGAATCGTCTCGTCGTAGAGAATGACGCCGGAAATGTATTTCGACATGGCGTCGCTGGTGCGGAACAGCATTTCGCGATAATCGCGGCGGTTCTCGGCAGTCGATTGCACGCCGATCGCATCGAAACGCTTGGCGATGGTGCCGTTCGACTCGTCGGCCGCGAGGATGCCGCGACCGGGGGCAACCATCGCCTCGGCCACTTTGTTTAGCTCTGTGAGATTCATCGCAACCTCCGCGAAGATTCGGCGGCCGGGCGCCCGGCGGAATCAGCGTCTTTTTCTACCCTAAGTTCGGGTCGCCGCGGGAGGGGGTACGGTGAGCACCGCGACGCCCGGCAGCGTCTTGCCTTCGAGCGATTCGAGGAAGGCGCCGCCCGCCGTCGAGACGTGGGTCAGCCGTTCGGTCACCCCGGCGGCGTTGAGTGCCGCCACGGTGTCGCCGCCCCCGGCAAAACTGACAAGTCTGCCCGCATCGGTAAGTTCCGCGACCGCTTCGGCCACTTTGGTCGTGCCGTTGTCGAAGGGTTCGACCTCGAAGGCGCCGAACGGGCCGTTCCACACCAGCGTTTTGCTGCGTGTCAACACCGCGATGATGCGCTCGATGCTGCGCGGGCCGATGTCGAGGATCATTTCGCCGTTGCCGACGTCGTCAACGGACACGACACGGGAGGGGACACCGGCGGCAAGTTTTTGCGCCACGACCGCGTCGGTTGGCAGCACGATCTCGCGCTGGCGCGATTTGGCGTCGGCGAGGATGTCGGCGGCGTCGCCGATGAGCTCGCGCTCGCACAGCGACTTTCCGATCGGCTTTCCCTGCGCGGCAAGGAACGTATTGGCCATGCCGCCACCAATAATCAGCGTCTCGGCCTTGCGCAGAAGATGGCCGAGCAAGTTGAGCTTGGTGGAAATCTTGGCGCCGCCGACGATGGCGGCCAGCGGGTGTCGCGGCGTCTCGAATGCTTTCGCCAGTGCATCGAGTTCGGCCTTCATGGCGCGCCCCGGATAGGCCGGCAGGCCCGACACGGTCACGATCGAGGTGATCGAGGCGTGGTCGCGATGCGCCGCCGAAAAGGCTTCCTCGACGAAAATGTCGCCCAACGCCGCCAGCTTTTGGGCAAATCCCCGATCGTTCTTTTCCTCCTCGGGATGAAATCTGGTGTTCTCGAGACAGAGAATATCGCCGTCGCGCATGGCGGCGACCGCGGCTTCTGCCACCGGCCCCACGCAATCGGCGGCGAACGCGACCGGCCGCTTGACGATGCGCGCGACCTCGGCGGCGACTGGCCGCAGCGAACATTTCGGATCCGGTCCCTTGGGCCGGTCGAAATGCGACAGCAACACGACCTTGCCGCCCTTGTCGGCAATCTCGATGATGGTGGGCGCGGCGTCCTCGATGCGAGTTGAATCGGCGACCTTGCCGTCGTCGGTCATGGGCACGTTCAGGTCGACGCGCACGAGCACGCGTTTGCCCTTCACGTCGGCGTCGTCGAGCGTGCGCAAGGCGGTCATTGACGAAACAGGAATAGGGCGGAGAGCTGTTGCAATGATGGGTGAGGGGGCCGCCCACGGTTGCAATGGGCGAGAGGGCTAATCCGGTCCAGGTCGGCGCCGGCGCAGGCCCACACTAATCCCGTTGCTTCCCGCACGTCCGCCCCCGCTCCCTGACCGCCCGGCTTGCCCGTCAACGTCGCTCACGAGCCGCGAAAAACGCCTTTACCACATGGCCGGCGGCTTCCCAATGCTCGGCCCGGTCTCAGCCGAGCTTGCCCATCGCCACCGCGGTATCGACCATGCGGTTGGAAAAGCCCCACTCGTTGTCATACCAGCTCATGATGCGCACCAGCGTGCCATCCATCACCTTGGTCTGATCGATGTGGAAAACGGATGAGCGCGGGTCGTGGTTGAAGTCGCTGGAGACGTTGGGGGCCTCGGTGTAGCCGAGGATGCCCTTGAGCTCCTGCGCGGCGGCGCGTTTGACCGCTTCATTGATCTCGTCCTTCGAAGTGGCGCGCTTGGCCACGAACTTGAAATCGATCACCGAAACGTTCGGTGTCGGTACGCGGATGGCGACACCGTCGAGCCGGCCTGCGAGTTCAGGCAGAACGAGGCCGACCGCCTTGGCGGCGCCGGTCGACGTCGGGATCATGTTGAGCGCTGCGGCGCGCGCGCGGTAGAGGTCCTTGTGCACCTGATCGAGCGAGGGCTGGTCGTTGGTGTAGGAGTGCACCGTGGTCATAAATCCCTTGTCGATGCCGACCGCATCGTTGAGCACCTTGGCGACGGGAGCGAGGCAATTGGTGGTGCATGAGGCGTTGGAGACGACGGCGTGGCCCTTGTTGAGCCGGTCGTGGTTGACGCCGTAGACGACGGTGAGGTCGACGCCCTCGGCCGGCGCCGAAACCAGCACGCGCTTGGCGCCGGCTTTCAGATGCGTCGAAGCCCTTTCCTTCGAGGTGAAGATGCCGGTGCATTCCAGCGCCACGTCGATGTCGAGTTCTTTCCACGGCAGTTGCGCCGGGTCCCTGATCGCCGTGACCTTGATGGCGCCGTTGCCGCAATGGATGGTGTCGCCCACAACCGTGACCTCGCCGGGAAAGCGGCCGTGCACCGAATCGTAGCGCAAAAGGTGCGCGTTGGTTTCGACCGGGGCGAGATCGTTGACCGCGATCACTTCGATGTCCTTGCGGTCGGCCTCGACGATGGCGCGCAAGATGTTGCGGCCGATGCGGCCGAACCCGTTAATGGCAACGCGTACCGACATGTGGCGCTCCCGGCTTATCTCTGGTGCCCCGGCTGGCGCCGGGTATCCAGCGTTTTCATGAAATCTATTTAATGGGATCGTTGCACGGCACAAGCCGGCTTTGCTGGTGCGGCGTCAAGCGCAGCCGGCGGCGGTCCCCGGCCCGCGGGTTCAGCGCTCGAGCGTGCGGGCGATGCGGAAGCCGACCGTGCTGTCGATATAGCGATCATTGTACCATTTTCGGGCAGTGACGCGCAGGTCTGGCGGCGGATCGCGCCAGGAGCCGCCACGGATCACGCGGGGGCACGAGGTGCCGTCTTGCGCCGATTGCCGGCGCCACGCCGAACCGTCGACCGGCGCGCCGGCATAGTTCGCGTGCCAGCAATCCGCGACCCATTCCCAAACGTTGCCGACCATGTCGTAGAGGCCGAATGGGTTGGCTTGGAACGATCCGACCGTAACGGTCTGCGGCTCATCGCTGCCCCAACCCGAGCCGCCGCCGCATCCGTTGCAGGCGGCATGATCGGTGCCGATCTGATTGCCCCACGGATAGGCAGTCGCGGTACCGGCGCGCGCCGCATATTCGTATTCGGCCTCCGACAAGAGACGATACGGCTTGCCGGTCGTTCTCCGCAGCCAGCCCACATATTGCTGCGCGTCGTTCCAGTTCACATTGATGGCCGGCCGTTGCCCGCGTCCCCAGCCACTGTCACTGGCATGCGGGCTACAGTCTCCGAAGCGCACGCAAGCGTCCCAGTCGGCAAAGCTCACCTCGAATTTTGCAACCGCGAAGGGCTTGGCGATCGTGACGACATGCTGCGGTCCTTCGTTGGCGGCGCGCCCGGCTTCCGATGGCGGCGATCCCATTTTGAACGAACCGGCAGGGACGAGGATCATCGGCGGGCAGTCTTTTGCGCATTCGCGGAAGGAATCGCCAGGCTTGAGGGTGCGCTCGGCCGCCGCGGTCAGCACGTAGGGCGTAATTTCCTTGGCGATGTAGGGGTTCACACGGGTGTAGAGGCGCCACTGGTCTTCGACGACCCCGCGGTTGAGCCAACCGAAAAGGCCGATGCAGATGACGGCCGCCTCGCAGATCGCCACCGCCACGACCAGCGCCTGCACGCGTCGCCTTCGCTGCTGCGCAGCGGCGCGGCTTTGCATGATGAAAGCGCGATCGGCGGCCGGAACGTCGTCGGGTCTGGCTTCGAGCCAGTGCCGAGCCTGCTCGAGCGGCAGGCCCATGAGCACGGCATCGCGCTTGGAAGGCTGCGGCGCCGCCTGCCAGGCGCGGCGCGCGGCTTCGAGACCCGAGTGCCAGATCAGGAATTCGCGCTCCTGCGCGATCCATTGCCGCAAGCGATCCCAGCGCCGGAAGATCGCCTCATGGGCGACCTCCGCGTGGGTCTGTCCCGTCGCGGTGCCGACCGTGACCAGCAGGCGGTAGGGATAATCGGCGAGCTCGGAGACGAGCCGCCATTCCGCGTCGGAAAATTCGGAGCGGTCGGCGCGGCGCCGGTTCGGTTCGCCATCCTCGCGCACCGTGGCCAGCCGGAGCGTGAAGATGCGGCGCAACGCATCCTCGGCGCCGGGATGTTCGGCCAGGAACCGTTCGGCGCGCTCGACCAGCACGCCGCCGAGCTCGAAGGATTGCGCCGGCAAGCCGCAGCGTCCCGTCGCCCTGCCGCACCATGTGCGACCACATGTCGTCGAGCGTGTACGACAAGAGCGGCAGCGCGCCGACGTCCTTGATCGAATCCTCGGCGGTGCGCCGGGTAATGATGTCGATCAGCCCGTCGTGTTCGAAGCGCGCGGCGAGAATTTGCGCCGGACGGCCGACGATGTCGCGCAGCTCCGCTTCACGCAGCGGCGGCACGTCGATCTGTCGGCGGCCTGCGAACAGCGCCTCGTCGTTCTGCAGATGGCCGAGAAAATCGGAGCGCAGGCTCATCATCGCGTGCAGCCGCTTGTGCGACAGGCTGCCTGCAATCAGCTCGGAAAACCGCCGGCGCTGCAACTCCTCGGCGCGCACGTAAAGCTCTTCGCCCTGATCGACATAGAGGAAAAATCCCGGCGGCGCCGGTTGATCGAGCTCCGCGCGGCGGCGCTCGGTGGCGGCGATCAGATCGGGCAAGCCCGCCCGACCGTTGCCGAGCAGATCGAGCCAACCATGCTGATGCTTCACCCGCTCGGGGTCGGTCGCGGCAAACTGCCAGGTGTCGAGGAAACAATCGACCAGCGCGTTGAGCGGTTGCGTTCCCGGCCGCAGCGACAGAAAGCACCATTGGCGGCTGTTGCGGAACGTCCGCCGGCCAGGTCGGCGCGGCCGCGGCATCCTCCGGCCAGGCTTGGCGTTTGAGCGCCGCAAGCACGCCGGCCTGCGCCAGCGAAGATTTTCCCACCCCTGAATTGCCGATGAGGATCGCCAGCCGGTCGGTGGCGCCCGCCAGCGCGGAGAGCACGTCGACGGTTTCGCGTTTGCGGCCGAAGAAGTAGTCGCTGTCCTTCTCCTCCATGGCTTCGAGCCCGCGATAAGGCGAGGTGTACCGCCACAGTTCGCGCGGGTTGCCGCCGCCGCCCGATGCGGCTTCGAACAGGCGCGCAACCGCCTTGTCGGATGTGGGATCGGGGCTGACGATCCAGTGCAGCTGGCGGAGGAACGGCAGGCCGGGCGCGGTCTGCCCCTCCAGCAGCATCATGATGAGCGTGAATTCGGCGGGTGACCTGACCCATTTGTCGAGCGCTTCGTCGTATTCCGGCACCTGCCATTTGCCGATGCCCGACGCGCCCACCAGGAGAATGAATGCCGTCGATTGTTCGATTTTTTCAGCAAGCTGCGCCGACCACGATCCGCCGGCGCGCAAGTTGGTCGGAGCGAAGAACACCTCGGACGCGGCATCCTTGCGCTCGATGGCGGCTTTGAGCCGCTCCGCCAGCGCCTGATCCGGCGCGTGATAGCTGAGAAACCATCGCTGCATTCAATGCACCCGCGAACGCATGGCCGCCGGCAGCTATGCCGTCCGCGCCCAGAGCGCGGAGCGAAGGACGATAAAAGGAGAATAAGCAGAATAATGCAACGCTGGCCCAGACCGTCGCAGGCTTGGACTTACTGAGCTTACTAGGCTGCGGTGACGTTACGGAGTCTGAATCAGCGCCTCGGCGCGGTCCCCGATGGGATCCGCTCACGAGACGCGACCCATCGAGAGTCATGCACAGGGGGCGGCGCGCAGTCGGTTTGGACATTGACGTTGCAGCTCGATACGACGTAAGCTTCCGCCGATAAGCATCTGTTCCTTCATTGTTTTCCCGTCGATGGCGAGCGGATGGCCGGCATGAGCGAAACCGATTCAATCGCGACGGCGAGCCGGCGTCTGACGCTCGCGCTCGATGCGCTCGATGCAGCCGCCGACCGCCGCTGCGAACAAGCGCGCGGCGAACAATCGCTGGCGACGCAAATCCACGCGCTCGGTGACGATCGCGCCCGCCTCGCCGGCGAACTCGATTCCGCCATCGCCCACTCGCGCGTCCTGGAGGATGCCAGCCGCGAGGTCGGGCAACGGATCGCGGCGGCAATCGAGGCCATTCGCGGCGTCCTCGGAAGCGGGGAATGACGATGCCGCAGGTCACGGTCACCATCAACGGCCGGCAGTTTCGCATGGCGTGCGAGGACGGCCAGGAAGGTCATCTCCTGGACCTTGCCAGTGATCTCGACAAGCGCATCGAAGGCTTGCGGGCAAAATTCGGCGAGATCGGCGACACCCGGCTTACCGTGATGGCGGCGCTGACCGTCGCTGATCTGCTGACCGACTTGGCCGCCCGCATCCGCCAGCTCGAAGAACGCTTGGCTGCGCTGGAGAAGGCCGGCAGCGAAGCGGCGGGACTCGACAGGGCGACGCAGGCCGCCATCGTTGCGGCGCTCAACGCCGCCGCCGATCGCGTCGAGAGCATCGCCAAGAAACTCAACCAGCCGTCGACGGGCGGCAACGTGGCGTTGGGATAGGCGCGGAGCAAAGAGTAGCGCCGGACGCGAGAGAAGATTAGATTGCGCGCGCGGATGCTGCGCGGTGCGTCAGGAGCCATATCCCCGGGGCCTTATCGATCCTGAAGGGAGCTGTCCCTGACCGAGCTCCTGGGCTCGGACATATGGCGCCCACCTACACTCGTAGGGAACCCGGGATCGACGCTCCGACGGCCGCTGCGGCTCCGCACTTTTTTCATCATCACGTCGGCGGCATTATCCCGCCGGCTGCCTTCTTTGAGGATGAGGGGGACTGGACGGGGAGGGCGGCGGCAGGCATGACCGCAACATGACCGATGTCGACGATTCAAAAGAAACAAGTGCGGCTGAGCGCCAGCGCGTTGCGCGACGCGCTCCTCGCGAGGCGCGACAAAGAGGCGGCCGAGACGATTGCGGCGCGTCCGTTCCCACTCAAGGTCGGGGTCGGCACCGTCGTTTCCGGATTCATGCCGCTCAAGAGTGAGATCAACCCGCTGCCGCTTCTGCGCAAGTTCGAGCAAATGGGGGCGCGGATCGCCTTGCCGGTCATTGCCGGGCGTGGGAAACCGCTGATCATGCGGCAATGGTCCTGGGGCCAGCCGCTCGACGCCGGCCAGTGGGGCATCCGCGAGCCGAAGGCCGAGTCTCCGCAAGTCGATCCGGACATACTACTCGTGCCGCTGCTGGCCTTCGACCGCGCCGGCCATCGCGTCGGCTACGGCGCCGGCTATTACGATATGACGATCGCGCGTTTGCGCTTCCTCAAGCCGGTCACTGCCGTCGGCATCGCTTTCGCCGCGCAGGAAGTTGCGAAAGTGCCGGCCGTTGAACGCGACGAACGCCTCGATCTCGTGCTAACCGAGCGCGAAGTGATAGATTTGCGGTGATTGAACGGATGAAGCCGCTAAAAAAGCCTGCCTCTCCCCTTGAAGGTCGGCGGGCGAGCGTGGGTGCGCACTGATGCGGATCCTCTTCGTCGGTGATGTGGTCGGCCGGTCCGGGCGGACCATCGTCTACGAGCGGCTTCCCGGCCTCATGCGCGACTGGAAGCTCGATCTCGTTGTGGTCAATGGCGAGAACGCCGCCGGCGGCTTCGGCATCACCGAGACGATCTATCGCGAGCTGATCGAGGCTGGTGCCGACGCCGATTACGCTCGGCAATCACGCCTGGGACCAGAAGGAGGCGCTGGTCTTCATCGAACGCGCCGAACGCCTGGTCCGCCCGGTCAACTATCCGTCCGGGACGCCGGGCCGCGGCGCCGCGATGATCGAAGCCAAGAACGGCGCCCGCGCCCTCGTCGTCAACGCGATGGGCCGCATCTTCATGGATGCGCTCGACGATCCGTTCGCCGCCGTCGAGCGCGAGCTTGCGGCGTGTCCGCTGCGTGAAGGCGCCGATGCCCTGGTGGTCGACATTCACGGCGAGGCGACGAGCGAGAAGCAGTCCATGGGTTTTTTCTGCGACGGCCGCGCCAGCCTCGTTGTCGGCACCCATACGCACGTGCCGACGGCGGACCTGCGCATTCTGCCCGGCGGCACCGCTTTCGTCAGCGATGTCGGAATGACCGGCGACTACAATTCGGTGATCGGCATGGACAAGGACGAGCCGCTTGTGCGCTTTCTGCGAAAGATTCCCCAGGCGCGCTTCGAGCCGGCCACGGGTCCGGCGACATTGAGCGCCGTGGCGGTGGAGACCGATCCGGCAAGCGGGCTTGCGTCGCGCGTCGGTGGGGTGCGCATCGGCGGCTGCCTCGAACCGGCGATGCCCGCGTTCTGGGGACCAAGTCCGAGTGCAGCCTGACCTTTATTTTCGCGGCGCGCCAGATTATTGGATCGTCATCGCAACAAGCGCAGCGACGAAGCGGTCCGGCGTTGCAGGTCGGATTGCTTCGGCCCGTTCGCAACAACGAGCGTAGCAGGGGTCATGGCCGGGCATTCGCAGTTCAAGAACATCATGCACCGCAAAGGGCGGCAGGATGCGACAAAATCGAAACTGTTCGGCAAGCTCGCGCGCGAAATAACCGTCTCCGCCAAGCTCGGACAGCCCGACCCGGCAATGAACCCGCGGCTGCGCGCCGCCATCCTCGCCGCGCGGGCGGAAAACATGCCGAAGGACAATATCGAGCGCGCCATCAGGAAGGCCTCGGGCGGCGAGGCCGAAAATTACGAGCAGATCCGCTACGAGGGTTACGGCCCCGGCGGCATCGCGGTGATCGTCGAGGTCCTCACCGACAACCGCAATCGCGCCGCCGGCGACGTGCGCGCGACCTTCACCAAGAGCGGCGGCAATCTGGCCGAGACCGGCGCGGTCGCGTTCCTGTTCGACCACGTCGGCGTCGTCGAATACAATTCCGGGGCGGCGAGCGCGGAGGCGATGTTCGAAGCGGCTCTCGATGCCGGCGCTGACGATGTCGTCTCCAGCGACAGCGTGCACGAGATTTATGCCAAGCCCGACCATTTCGGCGCCGTCGCCCGGATTTTGGAGCAGAAATTCGGCGAACCGCGCAAGGCGGCGCTGGTCTGGCGGCCGCAAAATACCGTCGCGGTCGACGACGAGCAGGGCGAGAAGCTGTTGAAGCTGATCGAGAGCCTCAACGAAAGCGACGACGTGCAGAACGTCTACGCCAATTTCGAGATTTCCGACGCGCTGATGGAGAAGATGAGCGGCTAAGTACGATCATCAGCTAAATTTCAAATCGATCACATCGCCGGCACGCAGCCCGTTGATCGCCGCTAAAATCTGGCCTTGATGAATCTGTATCTGCTTCCAATTCGTGGTTGGCAGCACCAATATCGCCAATCGGCGCCCGACACGATTCTGCTGATAGCGGATACTTTGATCAGTCGTGATGATTGCATCGAATTCGATTTCGGCCGCGGACAACAGCTTCCCGTTATCGAGTTCGCTCCATCCCATTTCACTCGCAGTGGCAACCGAATGGCTTGATAGCGCGCGGCGGAGCGGTGCGGGAGTTCCGTGGTCAAAAAGTATCTTCACGTATCGGCTTGAATGCTCACGCCACGAGGCTCTGCTCGGCGTGGCGCAACACCAATTCAACTTGTTCGCGCGTCACGCCCGGGAACCACTCCAAGAATTCATCGATCCGAGCCCCCCCTTCAAGGTTCTCGAATAATGCCCTCACCGGCACCCGGCTGTGTTTGAATAACCACTCGCCGCCCCCTTTGCCGGGTATGCGTTCCACCGCCGGGCATTTGCTCCAATCCAGCATGTCGGCGATTTTAGGTGTGGCGATCCACCACTGCAAGCCGCAATACCCCGAAGATCACTGCGCCAATCTCGGTTTATCGCGGACGGTGCCCGTGTGGCGAAGCCAGCCAAGGCGGATCACGTCGCCGTTTTCGGCGAGCCAAGGCGCGGACGTGTTATAGGCAATCGCGCTGGGTCGAGGCGGCCGGCAGGGTAAAGCGCAACGTGGAGGAGCGCGATGGTGACGCTCACCGATATCGAGGCGGCAAGGCGCACGATCGCCGGCCACGTACTCCGCACGCCGATCCTGCCGGCGCCGCCGCTCTCAGCACTGACCGGCGCTTCGGTCTTCGTCAAATACGAAAATCTGCAGGTGACCAACTCGTTCAAGGAGCGCGGCGCCTGCGTCAAGCTTGCGACGCTGTCCGACGCCGAGCTCCGTCGCGGCGTGATTGCGATGTCGGCCGGCAACCACGCGCAAGCGGTCGCCTACCACGCCCGTCGCCTGGCGATTCCGGCAACCATCGTCATGCCGGTGACGACGCCGTTCGTGAAGGTCAAGGCAACCGAGGCGCTCGGCGCCAACGTCGTCCTTCATGGCGAGAGCCTCGGCGAGGCGCAGGCGCGCGCGCAAGCGATTGCGACCGCGGGCAACCTGGTCTGGGTCCATCCCTATGACGATCCGCACATCATCGCCGGGCAGGGCACCGTTGCGCTCGAAATCCTCGACGAGGTGCCCGACCTCGATGTTCTCATCGTACCGATTGGCGGCGGCGGCTTGATCGCCGGCTGTGCCATCGCCGCGCGCGAGCGCAAGCCGGCGATCGAAATCGTGGGCGTCGAGTGTGCGCTCTATCCCTCGATGTGGAACGCGGTGCATCCGGGAGCGAACCGCCCGTGCGGCGGGGCGACGCTTGCCGAAGGCATCGCCGTGAGCAGCGCCGGCAAGCTCGCACTCGCGGCGGTGCGGGCGCTGGTGAGCGACATCGTGCTGGTCGACGAGCCGCTGATCGAACGCGCCGTCAACGCCTTCCTCACCCTGCAGAAAGCGATGGCGGAAGGCGCCGGCGCCGCCGGCCTCGCCGCCATGCTGGCCGAGCCGGCGCGGTTTTCCGGCCGCAAGGTCGGCCTCATCCTCTGCGGCGGCAATATCGATCCGCGCATTCTCGCCTCCATCATGGTGCGCGAGCTGGAGCGCGACGACCGCATCGTCTCATTTCGCCTCACCATTCCCGACCGGCCGGGAATTCTCGGCCAGATCGCCGGCCGGCTCGGCGAACTCGGCGCCAACATTTTGTCCGTCGATCATCATCGCCTGTTCCTTGACGTGCCGGCCAAGGGCGCCAAGCTCGACGTGACCATGGAGACGCGTGGCGAAGCCCACGCAGACGAGATTTTCCGCGCGCTGCGCGACGAAGGCTACCGGCCGGTGCGCATGGAAAGCGGCGCCGCGCTGGAGTGAGCGCGCGACGAAAATCAACCGCGATAGATCGGCGCCGGCTGGGTGAAGAAACTCCACAGGATGTGATAAACCAGCGCGTAGTTTTTCTGCTGAAAGCTGGCGTGCGAGATGCCGGGCATCACCGCGAAATGCTTGTCCGGGTTCGGCAGCTTTTCGAAAAACGCCATCAGGTCGGAAAACCCGGCGATGCCGTCCCACTGGCCGCGCATGATCAGCGTCGGCGCGCCGATCTTTTCCGGATCGATCACCGGCAGGTGCGCGCACATGTCCACGTAGGTGCCGGTCGGCACCGACGTGTCGAGCGCGACCACGGCATCGGCGAAGGCGTCGATGACCTTCTCGTCGGCGGTGCCGGGGTGATCGCGGTCGAAGATCGAATGAATGAAGGCCTTGTCGATCGGCCGCCTGTTCTTGGCGCGGAAGTCGGGAAGTTTTTTGCGCCGCTCGGCAAGGGTCGGGGACCCCTCTCCGGTCCACACCATGGCATCGAGCGCCAATCGTCCGACCAGGTGGGGATGGCGCTGCGCAAACAGCGCGGCGCGCAGCGCGCCTGATGAAATGCCGTACACCAGAAGCGGCCGCTGTCCGCGCAGCTTGCCGATATAGGTCGCCGCCGCCAAGCAATCGTCGGCGCCTTGCGCGATCGGTGCGTTGTTGTCGCGGTCCTTGGTGGAGCGGCCGTAGCCCTCCATGTCGACGCTCCAGCAGTCGAAATTTTTCCGCGCGAAGAAGTCCATCGCCGATGAAGTCCGGCCGCCCCGGCACTTGCAGATCGAATGTCGGCTGCGCCGCCATCGAGGAGCCGTGGACAAACAGAATCGTGCCGGCGGTCGTCTTCGGATCGCTCGCGCATTTTTCAAACAAAAACAGCTTTACGCCGCCGTCCTTGGTCGTCCAGTGGTCTTCGGCTTTGACGGAAGCGGCAGCGGTATCGGTTGCTTGATTCATTTGTTCACCCATCTGGTTTTCCCGACGTCATTGCGAGGAGCCAACGGACCCGCGCGTAGTCGCGCGGTCCGATGACAGGCTCCGCGACGAAGCAATCCAGCAAATCTCTCCGCTTTGCGGCCCGTTCTGGATTGCTTCGCTTCGCTCGCAATGACGATCAATCAATTGATCAGCGCAATATGGTTGCTCTTGATCACCTTATCCCATTTATCGATTTGCGCTTGCATGAAAGCGGTGAATTGCGGCTGCGTCATCACCATCGGATTGGCGCCTTGCGCCTGCCAGGCCTTCTTGATGCCCGGACGACTGAGGATGGCGGTGATCGCATCGTGGAGCTTGTCGACGATCGGCTGCGGCGTGCCCTTGGGGGCCATGAAGCCGACCCATTGGCTGAACTGAAAACCGGGCACGGTTTCGGCAATCGTCGGCACGCCGGGCAGGATGGGCGAGCGAACAAGCCCGGTGGTGCCGAGCGCGCGCACCTTGCCGGCCTTGACGTAGGGCGCCATGGTCGGAATTGAATCGAACAGCATTTGGATCTGGCCGCTCAAGATGTCGATGCGCATCCCGGTCGAGCCCTTGTAGGGCACATGCACGATGTTGATGCCGGTGAGATTCTTCAAGAGCTCCGCCGCCATGTGATAGTTGGAGCCCGGTCCCGACGAGCCGAAATTAAGCGTCCCCGGCTGCGCCCGTGCCAGGGCCAAGAGCTGCGCCAGGTTTTTGGCCGGCACCGAGGGATTGACGACCAGCACCAGGTCGTTTTCTTCGAGCGGCGCGATCGGCACGAGGTCGCGCATGAGCTTGTAGGGCTTGTTCCCGTACAGCGTCTCGTTGACCGTCTGCGTGCTGCTCACCATCAGCAGCGTGTATCCGTCAGGCGCCGATTTGGCCACCAGATCGGTGCCGATGGTGGCGCCGGCGCCGGGCCGGTTTTCGATCACGAAGGTCTGGTGCAGCGCCTTTTCCAATTCGATGGCCAGCGCGCGCACGTACACGTCGGTCGGGCCGCCGGCTCCGAATGGAACGATGATCTTCACCGGCCGCGACGGATAGTCGGCGGCGCATGCCGGCAGCGCCGGCAGTGCGATTGCGGCGAGCGCGACGGCCAGCGCGCACGCGCAGCCAAGCACACCGTTGCGGAAGATCATTCAAGTTCCCCGTTCGGCTCAGTCCAACGTGACGCCGGTGATGCGCAGGATGTCGCCCCAACGCTTGTACTGTGAGACCATGAACGCGGCAAAGTCGGCAACCGATTCCGGCTGCGGCTCGCCGCCGAGCCCGACGATCTTCTTCTTGAGGTCGGCGGTCGCCAGTCCCTGGTTCACCACGGCATTGATCTTATCGACGATTGCGGGCGGCGTGCCCGCCGGCGCGACGATCGCCTGCCAGGAGTCCGGCGGCATGCCGCGATAGCCGAGCTCGTCCATGGTCGGCAGGTCCGGAAACTCGGCGACGCGGTGCGGGCTGGTCACCGCCAAAGCGCGCACTTGCCCGGATTTGATGAAAGGCGAAATCCCTGTCGTGCCTTCGAAGGTCATGTTCATCTGTCCGGACAGCACATCGGTGGTGGCTTGCGAGGCCGATTTGTAGGGCACGAAGACGATATTGATGCCGGTAACGTGCTTGAACATCTCACCCGAAAGATGCGGCGGCGTGCCGATGACGGCGCCGTAATTGAGCTTGCCGGGATGCGCCTTGGCGTAGGCGACAAGCTCCTTGACGCTGTGAACCGGAACCGATCTGCCGACGGCCAGCACGAGTGGCGCCGAAGAAACGAGCGCCACGGCGGTAAACAACTTGAGCGGGTCGACGCCGGCATCGCGGTAGAGCTGCGGGCTGATGGCCAGCGAACCCGCGGTGCCGGCGAGCAGGGTGTAGCCGTCCGCGGGGGAGCCTGCGACCATTTTCGCGGCAAGCGTGCCGCCGGCGCCGACATGATTCTCGACCACGACCGGCCCGAGATGCGCCGACAGGTAGGCGCCGATGATGCGGGCCGCCACGTCGGGCGGACCTCCCGGTCCGAACGGTACGATGAGCCTGATCGGCCGGTCGGGAAACCCGCTCGATGCGGCGGCACCGGCCGCAAGGGCGAACGTGGCAAGGGCGAACGTGGCAAGGGCGAACGTGGCAAGGGCGAGCGTGATGGCGACGCCGAGCGTGATCGCAGCCCAGGCGCGTGTTCCATGGATTGCCGGCACGATGCGGCGCATCGACGTCCTCCCCGGTTTGCAGCAGCCGGCACAAGGGTAGCATCGGCTCCGGCCGACGCGTCAATGTCGAGCATCCACAATCGACGCAGAGACCCGCCTTGCGCCTGTTTGTGCGCTGCGCTATGGGTCGCCGCGTTCGTATTTGCGGCGCGAATCCGCTCGGTTTTGCGGCAAATCAGCGCCCGCTGTTCACTTTTCCGCCGCGCGCCGACAGATAAGGGGAGCAAGATCCGCGCAAGCGCGCCACGGCGCGCCGATTGCGCAATGAAGGAGACCGTCAATGGCCGCGCGAAGGAAATGATGATGAGTCAATCGGTCAGTCGACTGCTGCTCGCCTACCTGCCGCTGATCGTCTTTGTCGGCGTGGCGGCAATCATCTCGCTCGCGCTGCTCGTCGCGGCCTTCGTCGTCGCCTACAAACAACCCGACCCGGAGAAGCTTTCGGCCTACGAGTGCGGGTTCAACCCGTTCGACGATGCGCGCATGACATTCGACGTGCGCTTCTACCTGGTTGCGATCCTGTTCATCATCTTCGATCTCGAAGTCGCGTTCCTGTTTCCCTGGGCAGTGAGCTTCGGACGGATCGGTGTGTACGGCTTCTGGGCGATGATGGTGTTCCTTGCGGTGCTGACCATCGGGTTTATCTATGAATGGAAGAAGGGAGCGCTCGAATGGGATTGAGCGAACCCGCGATCGCACGACCGCGCCAGGAGATCATCGATCCGCGCACCGGCCAGCCGGCGGGCGCGGGCGAGGGAGATTTTTCCGCGCTGCAAGCCCAACTTTCCGACAAGGGATTTCTGGTGGCGGCGGCCGACGACCTGATCGCCTGGGCGCGCACCGGCTCGCTGATGTGGATGACCTTCGGGCTTGCCTGCTGCGCCGTGGAAATGATGCAGATGTCGATGCCGCGCTACGACGCCGAACGCTTCGGCTTCGCGCCGCGCGCCTCGCCGCGCCAGTCCGACGTGATGATCGTCGCCGGCACGCTGACCAACAAGATGGCTCCCGCCCTGCGCAAGGTCTACGACCAGATGCCTGAGCCGCGCTATGTGATCTCGATGGGGTCGTGCGCCAACGGCGGCGGCTATTACCATTATTCCTATGCGGTCGTGCGCGGCTGCGACCGCGTCGTGCCGGTCGATATCTACGTGCCGGGCTGCCCGCCGACCGCCGAAGCGCTGCTCTACGGCGTGCTGCTGCTGCAGAAGAAGATCCGCCGCACCGGCACGATCGAGCGCTGAAAATGGATGAGACGCTCGACAGGCTCGGCCGCGCGATCGCTGGCGCCCTCTCCGCCTCGGTCAAGGGCTATGCGGTCGCCTTCCATGAACTGACCTTGGCCGCCAACGCAGGCGACATCGTGTCCGTCATGCGCTTCCTGCGCGACGATCCCAATTGCCTGTTCTCCTGCCTCATCGACGTCACCGCAGTCGATTGGCCGGCGCGCGAGCGGCGCTTCGATGTGGTCTATCATCTGCTCTCGCCGAATCACAACACGCGCGTCCGCGTGAAAATCGAAACCGACGAGACGGTTCCGGTCCCCTCGATCATCGAGGTGTTTCCCGGCGCCGATTGGTTCGAGCGCGAGACTTACGATCTTTACGGCATCGTCTTTAACGGCCATCCGGACATGCGCCGCATCCTGACCGATTACGGTTTCGAGGGTCATCCGCTGCGCAAGGACTTTCCGCTCACCGGCTTCGTCGAGGTGCGCTACGACGACGAACTCAAGCGCGTCGTCTACGAACCGGTGCGGCTGACCCAGGAATTCCGCAATTTCGATTTCCTCTCGCCCTGGGAAGGCACCGACTATGGTCTGCCGGGCGATGAGAAGGCCGGCGAGCCGGGCGGAAAAGGGCAGGGGGCGTGAGATGAAGGCAACGCTCAAGCCGGGCCTCAAGCACCGCTTTGCCTACAAGGTGTTGGAGAACAAGACGGTGCCGTACACCTATCCGGAAGCGCCGGAGATCGCCTCGATGCCGAAGGTGTTCGCCACCGGCAACATGATCATTCTGATGGAGTGGACCTGCACGCAGCTGCTGGCGCCGCATCTCGATCCGGGCGAAGGCAGTCTCGGCGTTCATGTCGACATCAGCCACCTCGCGGCGACGCTGCCGGGACAGACGGTGACGGTCGATGCCGAGGTCGAAAAAATCGTCGGCAACCGGGTGAGTTTCAAAGTAAAGGCGCACGACGGCATCGATCCGATCGGCGATGGCCGCCACGAGCGCTTCGTGGTGATGTGGGACAAGTTCAACGCGCGGCTCGCGGCGAAAGCCGCCAAAGCGGCAGAGCTGGTGTAATGGCAGGACCGGCTTCTTCGTCTCGCAACTTCACCATCAATTTCGGGCCGCAGCATCCGGCGGCGCACGGCGTCTTGCGTCTGGTGCTCGAACTTGACGGCGAAGTCGTCGAGCGGATCGATCCGCACATCGGTCTGCTCCACCGCGGCACCGAAAAGCTGATCGAGCACAAGACCTATCTGCAGGCGATCCCGTATTTCGACCGGCTCGATTACGTCGCGCCGATCAATCAGGAGCATGCCTTCTGCCTGGCGGCGGAAAAGCTGCTCGGCATCCAGGTGCCGCGCCGCGCGCAGCTTATCCGCGTGCTCTACTGCGAGATCGGCCGGCTGTTGTCGCACCTGCTCAACGTGACCACCCAGGCCCTCGATATCGGCGCGCTCACCCCGCCGCTGTGGGGTTTTGAGGAACGCGAAAAGCTCATGGGCTTCTACGAGCGTGCGTCCGGTTCGCGCATGCACGCGGCATATTTCCGCGTCGGCGGCGTGCACCAGGACCTGCCGGCGAAGCTGATCGACGACATCGAGGCGTTCTGCGATCCGTTCCTCAAAGTATGCGATGATCTCGAGGAACTGCTCACCGAAAACCGAATTTTCAAGCAGCGTAACGTCAATATCGGGGTGGTCTCGCTCGCCGATGCCTGGGCGCGCGGATTTTCCGGCGTCATGGTGCGCGGCTCCGGCGCCGCCTGGGATTTGCGCCGGGCGCAGCCCTACGAATGCTATTCCGAACTGGCGTTCGACATTCCGGTGGGCAGGAACGGCGACAATTACGACCGCTATTGCATCCGTATGGAGGAGATGCGCCAGTCCGTGCGCATCATGAAACAGTGCATCGACAAGCTGCGTGCGCCCGACGGCCAGGGCCGGGTCACGATCGACGATCACAAGATCGTGCCGCCGCGGCGCCCGGAGATGAAGCGCTCCATGGAATCGCTGATCCATCATTTCAAGCTCTACACCGAAGGCTTCAAGGTGCCGCCCGGCGAGGTCTATGCCGCGGTCGAGGCGCCCAAGGGCGAGTTCGGCGTCTATCTGGTCGCCGACGGCACCAACAAGCCGTACAAGTGCAAGATCCGCGCACCCGGCTTCGCCCACCTCCAGGCGATGGATTTCCTCTGCCGCGGGCACATGCTCGCCGATATTTCCGCCATCCTCGGCTCGATCGACATCGTGTTCGGCGAGGTGGACCGATGAGCGTGCGCCGCCTTGCCGAGAAGCAACCGCCGAGCTTTGCGTTCACGGCGGAGAACCTGGCCTGGGCTAAGGCGCAGATCGAAAAATATCCGCCGGGTCGGCAGCAGTCCGCAGTGCTGTTGATCCTGTGGCGTGCGCAGGAGCAGTGCGGCGGTTGGCTGCCGCAAAAGGCGATCGAGGCGGTGGCCGAATTGCTCGGCATGGCGAATATCCGCGTGCTCGAAGTGGCCACCTTCTACACGATGTTCAATCTCGCGCCGGTCGGCAGATATCACGTGCAATTCTGCGGCACGACGCCGTGCGTGCTGCGCGGCGCCGACGGATTGAAGAAGGTCCTCCATCGCCTGATCGGCGACGAGAACGAGGTCAGCGCCGACGGCAAGCTCTCCTGGGTCGAGGTCGAATGTCTGGGCGCCTGCGTGAATGCGCCGATGGTGCAGATCAACAAGGACTACTACGAAGACCTCACGCCCGAAATCTCTGACGAAGATCATCGGCGATCTCGCCGCCGGCAAGACCCCGAAAGCGGGTCCGCAGGTCGATCGCATCAATTCCGCGCCCATCGGCGGGCCGACCACGCTCACCGATCCGTCGCTCTACGGCGACAGCGAGACCTCGGGGCCGGTGAGCGCCGCCTTGCTCGACAATGACGCCAAGAGGCCCGGAAAGGCAGCCAACGTTCACGAAGCGCCGCTGCCCAAGCCGCCGATCACGGACGCAACCGATCCGAGGAATCGTTAAGCGAAATGCTCGCCGACAAAGACCGCATCTTCAGGAATCTCTACGGCCAGCACGATTGGGGCCTCGACGGCGCGCGCGCGCGCGGCGCCTGGGACGGCACCCAGGCGATCCTGGCCAAGGGTCGCGACGGTCTCGTCAACGAGTGCAAGGCTTCGGGCCAGCGCGGCCGCGGCGGCGCCGGCTTCGCCACCGGGCTGAAATGGTCGTTCATGCCCAAGGACACGGGCGGGCGGCCGCATTATCTCGTGATCAACGCCGACGAGTCCGAGCCCGGCACCTGCAAGGACCGCGAGATCATGCGTCACGATCCGCACCTGCTGATCGAAGGCTGCCTGATCGCCGGCGCCGCCATGGCGGCGAACCATTGCTACATCTACATCCGCGGCGAGTTCATCCGCGAGCGCGAACGGCTGCAGGCGGCGATCGATCAGGCCTACGAGGCCAGGCTCATCGGCAAGAACAATATCCACGGTTTCGATTTCGACCTCGTTCTGCACCATGGCGCCGGCGCGTATATCTGCGGCGAGGAGACGGCGCTGCTCGAGAGCCTCGAAGGCAAGAAGGGAATGCCGCGGTTGAAGCCGCCGTTCCCGGCCAACATGGGTCTCTATGGCTGCCCGACCACGGTCAACAATGTCGAGACCATCGCGCAAGTGCCCGACATCATGCGCCGCGGCGCCGCCTGGTTCGCCGGCATCGGGCGCAAGAACAACACCGGCACCAAGCTGTTCTGCATCTCCGGCCACGTCGAGCGTCCGTGCAATGTGGAAGACGAGATGGGCATTCCGCTGCGCGAACTGATCGAGCGGCACGCCGGCGGCGTGCGCGGCGGCTGGGACAATCTGCTCGCGGTGATTCCCGGTGGCTCGTCGATGCCGCTTATTCCGGCCGGTGCCGATCAGGCCGACACGCTGTTGATGGATTTCGACGGCTGTCTCGCCAAGAAATCGGCGCTTGGCACGGCGGCGGTGATCGTCATGGACAAATCCGCCGACATCGTGGGCGCCATGGCGCGCATTTCCTATTTCTACAAGCACGAAAGCTGCGGGCAGTGCACGCCCTGCCGCGAGGGCATGGGCTGGATGTGGCGCGTGCTCGCACGCATGGCGGAAGGACGTGCGCAGAAGCGCGAGATCGACATGCTCTTTGATGTGACCAAGCAGATCGAAGGCCACACCATCTGCGCCTTCGGCGACGGCGCCGCCTGGCCGGTGCAGGGCCTCATTCGCCACTTCCGGCCGGAGATCGAGCGGCGCATCGATCAATACACGGCCAATCCGCATCCCGAGCCGGTTTTTGTCGCGGCGGCGGAGTGACGATCATGAGCGCGCTCCAGCGTCTTGCCCAGCTCAATATCGGTCGCTTCCGTTATCCGACCGACGATCCGCGTATGGCCGATTTCATGAATGCGCTCGATCTGGTGAACAGTCTTGCCGAGCGCAGTGCAGGCTTTATCTGGCGGCTCAAGGACGAGACCGGCAACGCCACCAATTTCCGACCCTTTCCCGATCCGCAGATGGCCGTAAATCTGTCCGTGTGGGAAAGCGTCGAGGCGCTGGAGCGCTACGTCTATCAGACCGTGCACAAGCGGTTTTATGGCCGGCGCGAGGAATGGTTCGAGAAACTGGACGGCCCGCATCTGGTGCTGTGGTGGATCCCGGCCGGTCACACACCGACGCTCGCCGAAGCCAAGGAACGGCTTGAATATCTCGCTGCAAACGGTCCCTCCGAATCTGCATTCGGCTGGGAGAGCGTTTCGACGGCGCAATTGTGGAAGACGGCGCGCTGCGTCGCACCCGACGGAAGGGCCGCATGACCAAGCTCATCGTCGACGGTCACGAGATCGACGTTCCCCCGGAGTACACGCTGCTCCAGGCCTGCGAGGCCGGCGGCGCGGAGATTCCGCGTTTCTGCTTCCAGGAGCGGCTGTCGATCGCCGGCAATTGCCGCATGTGCCTGGTCGAACTGGTGGGTTCGCCCAAGCCGGTGGCGAGCTGTGCCTGGGGCGTGCGCGATTGCCGGCCGGGGCCGAAAGGCGAGCCGCCACAGGTACGAACGCGCTCGCCCATGGTCCGCAAGGCGCGCGAAGGCGTGATGGAATTCCTGCTCATCAATCATCCGCTCGATTGCCCGATCTGCGACCAGGGCGGCGAGTGCGACCTGCAGGACCAGTCGATGGCCTATGGCATCGACGCCAGCCGTTTCCGAGAGAACAAACGCGCGGTCGAGGACAAATATCTCGGCGCGCTGGTCAAGACCTCGATGAACCGCTGCATCCAGTGCACGCGCTGCGTCCGCTTCGCCGCCGAGGTCGCGGGCGTGCCGGAGCTTGGCGCCACCGGGCGCGGCGAGGACATGGAGATCACGACCTACCTGCAAGAAGCGATGAGTTCCGAATTGCAGGGCAATGTCGTCGATCTCTGCCCGGTCGGGGCGCTCACCGCCAAGCCGTATGCCTTTGCGGCGCGACCGTGGGAGCTCACCAAGACCGAATCGATCGACGTGATGGACGCGCTCGGCTCGGCCATCCGCATCGATACGCGCGGGCGCGAAGTGATGCGCATTCTGCCGCGCACCAACGACGACATCAACGAGGAATGGATTTCCGACAAGACCCGGCACGTGGTCGACGGCTTGCGCACGCAGCGGCTCGACCGGCCTTATGTGCGCGAAGAAGGGAAACTGCGTCCGGCGAGCTGGAACGAGGCGTTTGCCGCCATCGGCCGAAAGCTCGCCCGCGCCAATCCGAAGCGCGTGGGAGCGCTGGTCGGAGATCTCGCCGCGGTGGAGGAAATCTTTGCGCTCAAGGAGCTGATGGCGCGCCTTGGCGTCGTCAATCTCGATTGCCGGCAGGACGGCTCGGCGCTCGATCCGCGATGGGGCCGGGCGACCTATCTGTTTAACGCCGGCATTGCCGGCATCGACGCGGCGGATGCGCTGCTCATCGTCGGCTCCAATCCGCGCAAGGAAGCTGCGGTGCTCAATGCGCGCATCCGCAAGCGCTGGCGCGCGGGTCATTTCCCGATCGGTCTGATTGGGCCGAGAGCGGACCTCACCTACGGCTACGATTACCTCGGTGCCGGGCCGGATACGCTTGCCGCGGTCGACGCGCCACAGCTTCGCCGATGCGGTGCGTAAGGCGGAGCGGCCGCTGGTGCTGGTCGGCGCCGGCGGCGTTTGCGCGCGCCGATGGCGCCGCAATAGCGGCGCTCGCCGCCAAGGCGGCGGTTGATCTCGGCGCCGTCAAGGAGGGTTGGAACGGCTATAGCGTGCTCCACGGCGCCGCCTCGCGCGTCGGCGCGCTCGATCTTGGCTTCGTGCCGGGGGAGGGCGGTCTCACGGCACGGCAGATGGCGGCGGTTGGCACGCTCGATGTCGTCTTCCTGCTCGGCGTCGACGAACTGGAAATCGCGCCCGGCGCTTTCGTCGTCTATGTCGGCAGCAACGGCGACTGCGGCGCCTCGCGTGCCGACGTGATCCTGCCCGGCGCCGCGTATCCGGAAAAATCGGCGATCTACGTCAACACCGAAGGCCGCGTGCAGATGGCGACGCGCGCCTCGTTTCCGCCCGGCGATGCGCGTGAGGATTGGGCGATCCTGCGTGCGCTCTCGGACGTGCTCGGCCATCGGCTGGCTTACAACTCGCTCGCCGCCTTGCGCCAGGCGCTGTTTCGGGCGTATCCGCACTTCCAGCGCCTCGGCGAGATCGCGCCCGCCAATTCCGCCGCCGTGCAAAGGCTCGCCGACCGTGCCGCAGCCGGCGGCGAGCGGACGCCGTTCCGCTCCAGCGTCGACGACTTCTACTTCACCAACGCCATTGCACGCTGTTCGGCGGTCATGGCGGAGTGCTCGGCGCTCGCGCACGGGCGCGCGGCAACAAGCGCGGCGCAATAGGAGGATCTTTTATCGATGGCCGCGGCCTGGACCGATTACCTGTTGCCCTTGCTGATCATGATCGGCGAAAGCCTGCTGCTGCTGGTCATCCTGCTGATCGCAGTGGCCTATCTGCTCTATGCCGATCGCAAGATCTGGGCGGCGGTGCAGATCCGGCGCGGGCCCAACGTGGTTGGTCCCTGGGGGTTGTTCCAGTCGTTTGCCGACTTGATCAAATTCGTGCTCAAGGAGCCGGTCATCCCCGCCGGTGCCAACAAGGGCGTTTTTCTGATCGCGCCGCTCGTCACCTGCACGCTTGCACTCGCCGCCTGGGCGGTGATCCCGGTCAGCGCCGGCTGGGTGATCGCCAACATCAATGTCGGCATCCTCTACATTTTCGCCATTTCCTCGCTGGGCGTGTACGGCGTGATCATGGCCGGCTGGGCTTCGAACTCCAAATATCCCTTCCTCGCGGCGCTGCGTTCTGCCGCTCAGATGGTCTCCTACGAGGTCTCGATCGGCTTCGTCATCATCACCGTGCTGCTTTGCGTCGGTTCGCTCAACCTCACCGCCATCGTCGAGGCGCAGAACAGCGCCTGGGGATTTTTGGGCTGGTACTGGCTGCCGCTCTTGCCGATGCTGGTGATCTTCTTCGTCTCGGCGCTGGCGGAGACCAACCGGCCGCCGTTCGACCTGGTCGAGGCGGAATCCGAACTGGTCGCCGGCTTCATGGTCGAATACGGCTCGACGCCCTACATGATGTTGATGATGGGCGAGTACGTGGCGATCGCCACCATGTGCGCCATGTGCACGATCCTGTTTTTCGGCGGCTGGCTGCCGCTGTTTCCGGTCGCGCCGTTCACCTGGATACCCGGAATTGTCTGGTTCGTGCTCAAGGCGTTCTTCGTCTTCTTCATGTTCGCCATGGTGAAGGCGTTCGTGCCGCGCTACCGCTATGACCAGCTGATGCGGCTCGGCTGGAAGGTGTTCCTGCCGATCTCGCTCGCCATGGTCGCGATCGTTGCCGGCGTGCTGGAGATCACCGGATTGGCGGCGAGGTGAAGGAACCAGGTCATGGACTATTCGCTGTCGGCCTGGCTCGGCGCGCTCGCCGGAATGATCGCTGCGGCTGCGCTTTATGTGCCGGCCGTCGGGCTGATCGACCGGCGCCTGCGCGCGCAGCCAAGGCCGGCGAGCGCCGACGAACGCGCCGCATTCGAGGAGAAGCTGTCGCTTGTGCGACGTTTGATTCTAGGCATGAGCGTCGCCATTCTCGCCACGCTGGGCTATTGGGTCGGCAAGGCGATCGGCGCGGCGGCAAGCGCAGCTATTTCGCCGCCGGTTCGCTAGGCGGCATGAGGACGACATGAGACTGAACCAGGCTGCCCGGGCGCTGTTTCTCAAGGAGTTTGCCCAAGCATTCGTGCTGTCGATGCGATATTTCTTCAAGCCGAAGGCGACGCTCAATTACCCGTTCGAGAAGGGCGCGCTGTCGCCGCGCTTTCGCGGCGAGCATGCGCTGCGCCGTTATCCCAACGGCGAAGAACGCTGCATCGCCTGCAAGTTGTGCGAGGCCATCTGTCCGGCGCAGGCGATCACCATCGAGGCCGGCCCGCGAAGGAACGACGGCACCCGCCGCACCACGCGCTACGACATCGACATGGTCAAATGCATCTATTGCGGCCTGTGCCAGGAAGCCTGTCCGGTCGACGCCATCGTCGAGGGGCCGAATTTCGAGTTCGCGACCGAGACGCGCGAGGAGCTGTACTACGACAAGGAACGCCTGCTCGCCAACGGCGACCGGTGGGAGCGCGAGCTTGCCAACAACATCGCGCTCGATGCGCCCTACCGGTGAGCCGATGCTTCTCGCTGTCGCAGACGCCTCGTTGATCTTGCCTGCCGCCTTGAGGATGGGGCGATCGCACCTGCGGCCGAGCCTCCCCTTTCAGGGGAGGGAAATGTCCTATGCCCGTTCGCTGACCCTGCGTCGCAAGGCGGATGGGTGCTCGCGAGCGCCGTCGGGGACGCGGCCGTGATCATCAACGCCATTTTCTTCTATCTGTTCGCCGGCGTGTGCGTCGCCTCGGCGGTGATGGTCATCACCGCGCGCAACCCGGTGCACTCGGTGCTGTTCCTGATCCTGGCATTCGTCAACGCGGCCGGCCTGTTCGTGCTGCTCGGCGCCGAGTTTCTGGCGATGATTCTCATCGTCGTCTATGTCGGCGCCGTGGCGGTGCTGTTTCTGTTCGTGGTGATGATGCTCGATGTCGATTTCACCGAACTGCGCCGCGGCGTGCTCAATTATCTGCCGATAGGCGCCCTGATCGGGGCGATTCTGCTGGTCGAGCTTCTGCTCGTGGTCGGCGGCTGGGCGATCGCACCGACGGCGCACCATGCCGCCGCAGCGGCGACGAACGTCACCAACACGCAAGCGCTCGGACTCGTGCTCTATACCCGCTACGTCTATTTCTTCGAGGCGGCCGGAATCATCCTGCTGGTCGCCATGATCGGCGCCATCGTCCTGACCTTGCAGCACAAGCCCGACGTACGGCGGCAGAACGTCGCCGAGCAGGTCGCGCGCCGGCGGTCGAGCGCGATCGAACTGGTGGATGTCAAGCCGGGGCAGGGTCTGTCATGACCGTCGAACTCGGCCATTATCTGTCGGTCGCCGCCATCCTGTTCACGCTGGGGATTTTCGGCATTTTCCTCAACCGCAAGAACGTCATCGTCATTCTCATGTCGATCGAGCTCATTTTGCTCGCGGTCAACATCAATCTCATCGCGTTCTCGAGTTTCCTCGGCAATATCGTCGGACAGGTCTACGCGCTGATCGTGCTCACGGTGGCGGCGGCGGAAGCCGCCATCGGCCTCGCCATTCTCGTCGCCTTTTTCCGCAACCGCGGCTCGATCGCGGTGGAAGACATCGATCTCTTGAAAGGTTGACCGCGGCATGTACGAAGCCATCGTCCTGCTGCCGCTGATCGGGGCGGTCATCGCCGGCGCGATCACGCTCGTCGGCGCGCACAACCGCCTGCCCGGCACCAACCCGCTGCCGCCGGACGACGACCACGCGGCCGCTCCAGTCGCGGAAAGCCATCCGCGCGGCGCGCCCGCGCCCGCCGACCAGCACGCCGCCTTCGCCAACGCCCATGCCGAAGAACCCGCCGCCGAGCCGCCGGCCGCCGGTTCGCAGGCCGCCGGCTTCATCACCACCACGCTTTTGGCGATCGCCTGCGTGCTGTCCTGGTACGCATTCTACGACGTGGGAATTCTCGGCCACGAAGCGCGCGTGCGGCTTTTCACCTTCATCACCTTTGCCGATCTCCACTCCGACTGGGCGCTGCGCATCAATTCGCTCACCGCGGTGATGCTCGTCGTCGTCACCACGATTTCCTCGCTCGTGCACCTGTATTCGATCGGCTACATGAGCGACGATCCGTACCGGCCGCGTTTCTTCTGTTATCTTTCATTCTTCACCTTCGCCATGCTGATGCTGGCGACTCCGACAATCTGGTGCAGCTGTTCTTCGGCTGGGAAGGGGTCGGGCTGGCAAGCTATCTGCTTATCGGCTTCTGGTATCACCGGCCGGAAGCCAACGCGGCGGCGATCAAGGCCTTCATCGTCAACCGGATCGGCGATTTCGGCTTCTCGCTCGGCATTTTCGCGGTGTTCGCGCTCACCGGCGCCGTCGATTTCGACACCATCTTCGCCCAGGCGCCGACCCTTGCCGGCAAGACGTTTCACTTTCTCAGCTTCGACGTCAATGCGCTCACCGCGGTCTGCATCATGCTGTTCACGGGCGCCATGGGCAAGTCGGCGCAGTTTCTGCTGCACACCTGGCTGCCCGACGCCATGGAAGGCCCGACGCCGGTCTCCGCCCTTATTCACGCCGCCACCATGGTGACCGCGGGCGTGTTCATGGTGGCACGGCTGTCGCCGCTGTTCGCGCTGTCGCCGACCGCCTCGGCGTTCGTCACCGTCATCGGGGCGACGACCTGCATGTTCGCCGCGAGCATTGCGCTGGTGCAGAACGACATCAAGCGCATCATCGCCTATTCGACCTGCTCGCAGCTCGGCTACATGTTCGTCGCCATGGGCGTCGGCGCCTATTCGGTGGGGATGTTTCACCTGTTCACGCACGCGTTCTTCAAGGCGCTGCTGTTTTTGTGCTCCGGCTCGGTGATCATCGCCATGCATCACGAGCAGGACATCCGTCACATGGGCGGACTGTGGCGCAAACTTCCGTTCACCTACGCCACGATGGTGATCGGCACGCTGGCGCTCACCGGCTTTCCGTTCACCGCCGGCTATTTCTCCAAGGATGCGATCATCGAGGCGGCGCTGGTCAGCGGCCAGCCGCTGGCCGTCTACGGCTTCGCCATGACGCTCGGCGCGGCGGCGCTCACCGCCTATTATTCATGGCGGCTGATTTTCAAGACGTTCCACGGCGAGCCGCACGATCGCGAGCACTACCAGGCGGCGCACGAGACGGCGAAGACGATGCTGCTGCCGCTTGCGGTTCTCGCCGTCGGCTCGATCGCGGCGGGCTATCCGGCGCTTGCGGTCTTTACCGGTCACGGCGCCGATGAATTTTTCCGCGGCGCCTTGCAGCTGGGAACCGCCAACACCCTGTTCGACGGGGCGGAGAAGCTGCCCTTCGTCCTGTCCATCCTGCCGACGCTGATGATGATCGGCGGATTTCTCGTCGCCTGGGAGTTTCATATCCGCCGGCCGGAGCTGCCCGTGGAACTGGCGCGCCAGCAGCAGGTGCTCTACAAGTTTTTGCTCAACAAATGGTACTTTGACGAAATCTACGACTTCCTGTTCGTCCGTCCGACGATGCGGCTCGGCCGGCTGTTGTGGAAGGGCGGCGACGGTTTCATCATCGACGGTTTCGGTCCCGACGGCATTTCCGCGCGCGTGCTCGACGTGACCAGGAACGTCGTCCGCCTGCAGACCGGATATCTCTATCATTACGCCTTCGCCATGCTGATCGGTGTCGCCGCCGCCATCACCTGGTTCATGTTCGGGGGATTGCCCCGATGACGAGCTGGCCGATCCTTTCCGTCGTTACCTTCCTGCCGCTTCTCGGCGCGCTGTTCATCGGCCTGTTGCCCGACGACGACGCCGGCGTTCGCAATGCCCGCTGGGTGGCGTTGTGGACGACGCTGATCACCTTCGTCATCTCGCTCATCCTGCTATGGCGGTTCGATTATTCGTCGGCCGATTTCCAGTTCGTGGAGCGAGCGCCCTGGCTCGGCGGCGCCATCAATTACTCGATGGGCGTCGACGGCATTTCGCTGCCCTTCGTCATCCTCACCACGGCGCTGATGCCGATTGCCATCGCGGCGAGCTGGGAGGCGATCCAGCGCCGCGTGCGCTCCTACATGATCGCGTTCCTGGTGCTCGAGACGCTGATGGTGGGCACCTTCTGCGCTCTCGATCTGGTGCTGTTCTACTTCTTCTTCGAGGGCGGACTCATTCCGATGTTCATCATCATCGGCGTGTGGGGCGGCCCGCGGCGGGTCTACGCCACGTTCAAGTTCTTCCTGTACACGCTTTGCGGGTCGGTGCTGATGCTGCTCGCCATCATGGCCATGTACTGGAACGCCGGCACGGCCGATATTCCGACTTTGCTGCAGCATGGCTTTCCCCGCCAATTGCAGATCTGGGCCTGGCTCGCCTTCCTCGCCTCGTTTGCGGTCAAGCTGCCGATGTGGCCGGTGCATACCTGGCTGCCCGACGCCCATGTCGAAGCGCCGACCGCGGGATCGGTGGTGCTCGCGGCGATCCTGCTGAAAATGGGCGGCTACGGCTTCCTGCGCTTCTCCCTGCCGATGTTCCCGCAAGCGTCGCAGGAGCTGGCGCCGTTGATCTACGCGCTGTCCATCATTGCCATCATCTATACGTCGCTGGTGGCGCTGATGCAGGAGGACATGAAGAAGCTCGTCGCCTATTCGTCGGTGGCGCACATGGGCTTCGTCACGATGGGCATTTTCGCGTTTACCGCGCAGGGGGTGGCCGGCGGCATCTTTCAGATGATCTCCCACGGCCTGATTTCGGCCGCCCTGTTCCTTTGCGTCGGCGTGATCTACGACCGCCTGCACACGCGCGAGATCGCCGCCTATGGCGGGCTGGTCAACCGCATGCCGCTGTACGCCTTCGTGTTCCTGGTGTTCGCGCTCGCCAATGTCGGGCTGCCGGGCACCTCCGGATTCGTCGGCGAGTTTTTGACCCTGATCGGCACCTTCCGCGTCAACACTTGGGTGGCGACGCTGGCGACGCTCGGCACCATTCTCTCGGCCGCCTACATGCTGTGGCTCTATCGCAAGGTGATTTTCGGCAGGCTGGAAAAGCCCAACCTCGCCTGGATCAGGGATGTCGGCTGGCGCGAGTTTGCCGTGCTGGCGCCGCTGGTGATCCTGATCATCGTGTTCGGCGTCTATCCGAAGCCGGTGCTCGACGTGTCCGCGGCCTCGGTGACGCAACTGATCAACAATTACCATCACGCGATCGGCGGCGTGCAGGCGGCGGCGCTGGAGAGGTGAGGCGATGAATCGCTGCGCAAGTTCCGGCGCTGTTGCCGGTTCTGCCGGAGATCGTGCTCGGTCTCGGCGCAATGGCGCTGTTGATGCTCGGCGTCTTTCGCCGAGATGCCACGGTGAGGGTTGTCGATAGCGCGGCGATTGCGCTGCTCGCGGTTGCCGGGATCATCGTTCTATTGCTGCCGTCGGGACGGCTCATCAGCTTCGGCGGCAGCTTCATTGTCGACGATTTCGCCCGGTTTTTGAAAATCCTGGCGCTGATCGGCTCGGCCGCTGCCATTGCCATGTCGTTCGATTACGCCCGGCGCGAGCACCAGCAGCGCTTCGAGTATTCGGTCCTCATCGTGCTGTCGACGCTCGGCATGCTGATGCTGATCTCCGCCGCCGACCTGATCGCGCTTTATCTCGGCCTGGAGCTGATGAGCCTGCCGCTTTACGTGGTGGCGGCAAGCCACCGCGATTCGGTGCGTTCGACCGAGGCGGGCCTGAAATATTTCGTCCTCGGCGCGCTTTCATCCGGGATGCTGCTGTACGGCGCCTCGCTGATCTACGGCTTCACCGGGTCGGTGAAGCTTTACCGCCATCGCCCACGCCGCCGGCAGTGGCGGCATCGGGTTGATCTTCGGGCTGGTGTTCCTGTTCGCCGGCTTCTGCTTCAAGGTCTCCGCGGTGCCGTTTCACATGTGGACGCCGGACGTTTACGAGGGCGCGCCGACGCCGGTGACGGCGTTTTTCGCCGCCGCCCCGAAGGTGGCCGGCATCGCCATGTTCGTGCGCGGCGCGGTGATGGCGTTTCCCGGCATCACCAGCCAGTGGCAGCAGATTATCGTCTTCGTCTCCATCGCCTCGATGCTGCTCGGCGCATTCGCCGCCATCGGTCAGCGCAATTTCAAGCGGCTGATGGCCTACTCGTCGATCGGCCACATGGGCTATGCGCTGATCGGGCTTGCCGCCGGCACCGTCGAGGGCGTGCAAGGTGTGCTCGTCTACGTCGCCATCTACATCACCATGACGCTCGGCGTCTTCGCCGTGATCCTGGCGATGCGACGTTCCACCGGCATGGTGGAATTGATCGACCAGCTTTCCGGCCTCTCCCGCAGCCACCCGACCATGGCGTTTCTGCTGGCGATGCTTCTGTTCTCGATGGCCGGGGTACCGCCGCTCGCCGGCTTTTTTGCCAAGTTTTATGTCTTCCTCGCCGCCATCAAGGCTGGTCTCTATGTGCTGGCAGTGATCGGGGTGCTGGCCAGCGTGGTCGGCGCCTATTATTACCTGGCCATCGTCAAGCTGATGTATTTTGACGAGGCGGCGGAAAGTTTCTATGCGATGCCCATCGAACTGAGAATCGTGCTGGGAATTTGTGGGTTGTTCAATATCCTGTTTTTCCTTTATCCGGGACCGCTGGTCGGCGCGGCGAGCGCGGCCGCCCATTCCTTGTTCTGATGCGCCTCGATCCCATGGCAGCGGCGGCAGGATATCGTCTCGAGGCCTATGAGACGCTGGGATCGACCAATGCGGAGGCGTTCGTCCAGGCGCTGGGCCCCCTCGGGACACGACCGTTATGGATCACTGCGCAGCGGCAAACGGCAGGCCGCGGTCGGCGCGGCAGCTCATGGATGTCGCCGCCCGGCAACCTCCACGCCACGCTTCTGCTGCAGGATCCGGCGCCGCCGCAGGTCGCCCCGCAATTGTCGTTCGTGGCGGCGCTTGCGGTTTGCGACGCGATCCTCGACTGCGCCCCGGTATTGGATGACAAAGTCGCATTCAAGTGGCCGAACGATATCCTTTGCGCCGGCGCCAAGCTCGCCGGCATTCTGATCGAAGGCCGCGAGATCGGCAGACTTGCGACGGCAATCGGCATCGGCGTGAACTGCGTGCAGCATCCGGCGGATACCGCCTATCCGGCGACCGACCTTGCCGAGGCCGGCGCCGCGGTGACCGCCGAGGAGCTGTTTTTTGCGCTCTCCGGCGCAATGCTGCGGCGGCTGTCGCAATGGCGCTGCGGCGACGGCTTTGCCGCCGTTCGCCGCGACTGGCTCGCCCGTGCCGCCGGCGTTGGCAGTACGATCCAGGTGCGGCTGCCCAGCCGCGCGCTCACCGGCCGCTGGGAAGCGCTCGACCCCAGCGGATGCCTGTTGCTGCGCCTTGGCGACGGCACGCTGGAGACGGTCGCGGCCGGCGAGGTTTTTCCCCTGGCGGCCGGCGCGCCAGCCCAAAGCTTTCTCGATCGGTGAACCGGGTCCGATGGCGCACAATGAGCTTGTGTTCGCGCCGCTAGGCGGCGTTGGCGAGATCGGGATGAACCTCTCGATCTACGGGTTCGGCGACGAACAGCGCCGGCAATGGCTCATCGTCGATTGCGGCGTCTCCTTTGCGGCCGAAGAACACCTGCCGGGCATCGATCTCATCCTTCCCGACATTCGCTACCTGGTCGAGCAGCGCAAAAACATCGTGGGTCTGGTGCTCACTCACGGCCATGAAGATCACATGGGCGCGCTGATCGACCTGTGGCCGCGGCTTAACGTGCCGCTCTATGCCACGCCCTTTACCGCGGCCCTGTTCGAGGCCAAGCGGCTGTCCGAGCCCGGCGCGCCCAAAATACCGGTCAATGTGGTGCCGCTTGGCGGAACGCTGACGCTTGGCCCGTTCACCGTCGAGTTCATCAACGTGGCGCATTCGATTCCGGAATCCAACGCGCTGGCGATCCGCACACCGGCCGGCACGGTGCTGCACACCGGAGACTGGAAAATCGATCCCACCCCGCTCGTCGGGGCGCCGACCGACCAGGCCAGGCTCACCGCGCTCGGCGAGGCGGGCGTGGTGGCGCTGGTCGGCGATTCCACCAACGCCGTTCGCGACGGCCGCTCGCCCTCGGAAGCCGATGTGGCCCGCACTCTTGCTGAATTGATCCGCACGGCGCCCCGCCGCGTGGCGGTGACCACCTTTGCCTCCCATGTCGGCCGCATCCGCGCGGTCGCCGACGCCGCGCGCCTATGCGAGCGCGAGGTCGTCGTCGTCGGCCGCGCCATGGAACGCGTGGTGCAGGTGGCGCGCGAGACCGGGTATCTTGACGGGGTGCAGGATTTTCGCAGCGTCGCCAGTTACGGTTATTTGCCGCCGGATAAACTCGTCGCGCTGTGCACCGGCAGCCAGGGTGAGCCGCGCGCCGCGCTTTCACGCATCGCCGAGGATGAGCATCCGGAGGTCGCGATCTCGCCGGGCGACCGCGTTATCTTCTCCTCCCGTGCCATCCCCGGCAACGAGAAGGCAATCGACAGGGTCATCAACGGTTTGGTCGCACAGGGCGTCGAGGTCATCACCGACCGCACCCATCTCGTGCATGTGTCCGGCCATCCCCGACGCGCCGAACTGCTCGACATGATCGGCTGGGTACGGCCGCAAATCCTCATTCCCGCGCACGGCGAGGCGCTGCATCTTGCCGAGCATGCCGAGCTTGCCCGCCGCGCCGGCGTGCCACAGGTGCTGCAGTGCCGCAATGGCGACCTGGTCCGTCTTGCCCCCGGCCCGGCCGAAATCATCGATGAAATTCCCTCGGGCCGCCTGTACAAGGACGGCATGGTCCTGGTCGAGGGCCAGGCGCGTACCGTGGCCTCGCGCCGGCGTTTGAGCTTTTCCGGCGTCATCAGCGTGGCCTTGGCGCTGAGCGAGCAAGGCGTGCTCGTGGCCGATCCCGAAGTCGAACTGATCGGTATCCCCGAGAGGGATGCCGGGGGGGCCGTCTTGGCCGAGATTGCACGCGATGTCATTGAAGAGACATTCGAATCGCTGCCGAAACCGCGGCGGCGCGATGCGGACGAGGTTGCCGAAGCGGTGCGGCGCGCGGTGCGTTCGGCGGTTGCCGAACGCTGGCGCAAGAAGCCGATTTGTCTCGTCCACGTGCTGGTGGTGTAGAGTAGGGTTGAACTTCGGCGTGCGTCACCGAGTTCGGCCCGCCTGGTAGAAAGCGATCACGGTCCTTGTCGTGCTCGCTCACTACTCGTATTTTGGGCAGTCAACATTGGAGATGGAAATGGCTACGGGTACCGTGAAGTGGTTCAATCCGACAAAGGGATATGGGTTTATTCAGCCTTCGGGCGGTGGCAGGGACGTGTTCGTACACATCTCAGCCGTCGAGCGGGCTGGCCTCAGTTCCCTAAACGAGGGACAAGCCGTCGACTACGAGATCGAGAGCAATCGGGGAAAAGAGTCTGCGGTCAACCTCAAGGTCAGATGACCGTTTGTCGACGCAACCGGCCAAGCTTGCCGCCTCACAATGTCAAGCTTGCGGTGCGTGTTGCTCGTTCTCGCCGGAGTGGCCGCGTTTCTCCACGGAAAGCGACGCCGACCTCGACCGGATTCCCCCGGCGTATGTCGATGGCGAGAATGGGCGCATGCGATGTAATGGCAATCGTTGTGTGGCACTTGTGGGAGACGTCGGCATCTCGACGGCATGCGCGATCTACGCCGTAAGACCCGACGTCTGTAGGGCTTGTTTGCCGGGAGACGAAGCATGCCAGATGGCAAGACGACGCTTCCATCTCTAGTCTAACCATGATCCGATCCAATCTGATCGGATCATGGTTTAGCCGAAAATCTGAAAGCTGTGCGCTCTGCTCGCGGCTTCGATGACCCCGCGCGACAGTTTGCAGGGAGAGTCCTTGTCCGCAGCGATGGCGCCGAGCGCGCGCCACCGCTTGAAATGACTCGGCCATTGCGGACCGGCCGCGGATCGCCGGCAAACGCACCCAGATCGGGGTTTGCCTCGGATTGGCGATGAAGACCCGCATACCCCGGCGCGGGTTACCGTAGCTCCTTCGTCACTATGAGGAGCATTCCCGGCTATTGGGCCTCACCGCCGCCGAAACTGCTGACGCTGAGGCGGACGGCTCGCCGATCCGGCTCGTTCGTCCTTATGGCGGAAGATCAATCGCCCCTTTTCCAAATCGTAAGGCGATACTTCGACGGTGACGCGATCCCCCGCCAGTGTCTTGATCCGATTCTTTTTCATTCTTCCGGCGGTGTAGGCGACCAGATGATGCCCGTTGTCGAGCTGAACGCGATAACGAGCGTCGGGCAGTATCTCGGTTACGAGCCCGTCGAATTGCAAGAGTTCTTCCTTCGGCACGTTATGTTCCTTTCGAACGAGCAGCCCAGCGCTCTGCGCGTGGAGCACGGTCGCGCCGCTCTGGACGGCTTTTGCCATGGAGAAAGGCAACAGTCTCGATACCGCGCGGGGCCTCGTTTAATTGACCTTGGCGACTTTGCCTACTCGTCGGAGCGCCGCGCTGCCAGTGCCGCTGCTTGGGACCGTCAGGCGAGCGGGTCGCGGCGCGCTTAGTGGGTGGATTCTCCGCCCGCGATCGGTCGGCGCGGTTGTCGCTCGCCGGAATAGGCATGCGAATGAGCTTCTCGATATCGCGCAGGAACGCCGCCTCCTCGCCGTCGCACAGCGAGATCGCAATACCGTGCGCGCCCGCGCGCGCCGTGCGGCCGATACGATGCACGTAGGTTTCCGGCACGTTCGGCAGATCGAAATTCACGACGTGGCTGACGCCATCGACATCGATTCCGCGCGCGGCAATATCCGTGGCAACGAGGATCTTGACTTCGCCTTTACGAAAGGCCGCAAGCACACGTTCGCGCTGATTTTGCGATTTGTTGCCGTGAATCGCTTCGGCGCCGATGCCCGCACGGCTCAAGCCGCGAGCGACCTTATCGGCGCCGTGCTTGGTCCTTGTGAAGACCAGGGCACGGTCGATGGCTTCGCGCCGCAATACGTCGATCAGTATTGCCGGCTTGGTGGCACGATCGACACGAATAACGCGCTGCTCGACCTGTTCAACCGTCGAGGCAGCGGGCGTTACCGCGACCTTGACCGGATCGCGCAACATGTCCGCGGCGAGTTCGGCGATGGCGCGAGGCATGGTCGCAGAAAACATCAGCGTTTGCCGCTGGACCGGAAGCTTGGCAACGATTTTGCGAATGTCGTGGATAAACCCCATGTCGAGCATCCGGTCGGCTTCGTCGAGAACGAGGCACTCGACCTCGCCCAAGCGGAGCGCGTTGCCTCTGACAAGATCGAGCAACCGGCCCGGCGTGGCGACAAGCACATCGACGCCGTTGCGCAGTGCGCGAACCTGATTGCCCATCGATACACCGCCGATCGCAAGCGCGGCTCTGACGTGCAGGTGGCGACCGTAAGTGCAAAAGCTTTGGAGGATTTGCCCGGACAGCTCGCGCGTCGGGCTGAGCACGAGAACCCGGCAGCTCCTGGACACCAGCGGCCGTGGGCTGGCGGCGAGACGGTGCAGTATCGGCAGTGCGAATGCGGCAGTTTTGCCGGTTCCGGTCTGGGCAATTCCGATCAGGTCGCGGCCGGCCATAACGGTCGGGATCGTCTGTGCCTGGATCGGTGTTGGGCTGGGGTATTTTTCCTCGGCGACCGCGCGTGTGAGCGCGTCGTTTAGTGCGAAATCATGAAAGGAGATCAACGAAAATGCTTTCTTATGTGCGCCGCCTGCCCGGCGATGATACGCCACGGCTTGCGCTGCGGGTGAAACAGGACACCCCGCGCGATCTGGGCTGTCAGTGAAATTGGAAGAGCGAGCCAGAAGCCGTTTGACGGGGTCCCGTACACGCGGCTCGCCGCCGGCCGATCAGGCCGCAAGTCTTACCATATGGACCCGCGATGTGTTCGTTTCAAGGCGTCGTTATGATTAACCCGTGCGTCCCTTATCGGCCGCCTCCTTGGCCAATCGAAGCGCCTTTAATCGCTCGGTCCTTTCCCGAATCATTCGGCCGTTGGCCTGATAATCCAGCATAGCCTTCGCGCCTTCTTTGGCGCGCTCTTCCTTCCTGAAACTCGCTTCGGCCCGAGCTCGGGCGGCCTCATTCGATTGAGTTGCCAATGTCGTCTCCTCTTCGGCTAGCCTTCGCCGCTGTGCGCTCGATAGCGCTCTCTGGTGATTTGATCGCTCCGGCCGGGCCGGCTACTTGATATATGGTGGTTCCTGAAGGAATTTTTAACCGGCGCGGGTCGGAAAAATAGCGCTTATTAAGATTACGAGTGCTCTCGCTGATGCAGCTGTTGATGTCGAGAGCTCTGCTGCGGCTGCGAAGCCCCATGGTTTAGTCGCGGTCACGCAATGCGATCCAGCTGGCTTTCCTTGACGACCCGCTCGTGAGGTTCGTCGGCATTTTTAATCCGGTACTGGTATTCATCGCCCTCGGGCGGCAAGAGCTGCGTGACCTTATAGATGCCGTTCGTGCCGCCGCGACCGAAAGGTCCGGATGTAAAGCTGACTGTTTGACCGATCTTGTATTTGTGCTCCTGCACAGAGCCCTCCATCATGCGCTCAACAGCGTTGCCGATCACCTTTGCGGCGGCGGCTTCAATTGCGGGCTTCATTCGCAGCATTAATAGCATGGAATTGGATCGTGGGGCCATTCAATGACATTTATTTGTGGTCAATGTGCTCTCCGTCTTGGGCGAAGAGTCGTGTCCGCGGCGCCGAATCGCTGCGGTACGCTGCCTCCGGCAATCGTGGCTCTCCTTTAACAACATCGCTCGGATACTTGGTCGCCGCGCTCATTTGCTTCATCGGCACACCATTTTTGAGTCGTCGCTGCGTTGTGGTTTATGACGACCGGCCGGGAATTCGCAAACGAGCCTGCCGAACCCGGGATGCGAATGTTGGAAATCGGACCACGAGAGCTGACGGTTGCTATTGGTTTTTCGATTCTAACGTCGCCCCCGAGCCTGCCGAACCCGAATGCGAATGTTAGAATCGCACCAATAAATTTAGTTGGCCGCGTATCCAGGAGTTGGCTGCGGCGAACGCTTCGGGACAATCCTGATTTGCGCAGCCTCGACCGGATCGCGCTGTTGCAAAGCAATTTCGCTGCGTTCGGCGCGACCTGCTGACGTATCCGGCAAAGTCGTTATAGATGCTGATCGGAGACCCCTCGGAGAAAAATCATGATCGGCCGCCTCAATCACGTGGCGATCGCCGTGCCCGACCTCGGCAAGGCCGCCGCGATGTATCGCGACGTCCTGCGCGCACAGGTGTCGGGTGCCGTGCCGCAGCCCGCTCATGGCGTCACCACGGTCTTTGTCACATTGCCCAATACCAAGATCGAACTCCTCGAGCCGCTTGGCGATGATTCTCCCGTCGCCAAGTTCCTCGACCGCAACCCCGATGGCGGCCTCCACCACCTGTGCTACGAAGTGGCCGATATCAGCGCGGCCCGCGATGCGCTAAAACGGGCCGGGATGCGAGTGCTCGGCGACGGCGAGCCGAAGACCGGTGCTCACGGCAAGCCCGTCCTGTTCCTGCACCCGAAGGACTTTGCCGGCACCTTGATCGAACTGGAACAGGGTTGAGTTCCGCATGACAAAAGCGACGGGCATCGCCATCTTTTTCCTGTTGTGGTGGGTGACGCTGTTCGCGGTGCTGCCCTGGGGTGTGCGTAGCCAGCAAGAGGGCGGCGAGATCGTGCCGGGCACCGATCCAGGCGCGCCGATCATTCCCAGGCTTGGGCGCAAGCTCCTTTGCACCACGCTGGTCACGGCCGTTCTGTACGGCGGGTTTTATGCCGCTTTCACCGATCGCCTGGTCACGATCAGCGGATTGGCGGCCATTTTCGGCGTGCACTTCGCCAAATAAAACAAGTAATATCAAAGGCTCGCGCTTAAAACTTAAGGAATTCCCGAGGAATGCCGCCATCGGCTATGGCGGCGGGCCGCGACAGGGCGCGCGACAGGGCGTCAGGGTGCTGCAACAAAAAGGCAGGGCCACGGCCCTGCCTTGAAAATTCCTCGTCTGGTCTCCACCACGCCCTCTGCGTCTTACGTTTCTGAGTTCCGGGGGTGGCGGCAGCGTTACATCGCGCTCTAGAGACCATCCTCCCAAGACTTGGACCGCTATCGAGGCCGCGCAAGAAAACCTGCAGCTCCCCGACAGCCGAAATATTGGTAATCGACTTCACCGGCCTTGTCACCAGCTTGCGCGCTTGCAAGCGAGAAAAATGAGAAAAATTCGTCTTGGCTTTCTCAGCCGAAGCTGTTTGCGAACGCGGACGGCTTGTCTTTGCCGCGGCGATGCGGCTTGACTGGGAACTGAGACCGAATCCCCCAATCCTCCCGATGGCTTCCATGCGCCTGTCCCGGTTCTTTTTGCCCATTCTGCGCGAAACGCCGAAGGAGGCGGAAATCGTCTCCCACAGACTGATGCTGCGGGCCGGAATGATCCGCCAGGAGGCGGCCGGCATTTACTCGTTTCTGCCGCTTGGGCTGCGCGTGCTGGCGAAGGTCTGCCGCATCGTGCGCGAGGAGCAGGACCGCGCCGGCGCCATCGAAATGCTCATGCCGACCATCCAGTCCGCCGACCTGTGGCGCGAAAGCGGCCGTTACGAGGCCTACGGCAAGGAGATGCTGCGGATCAAGGATCGCCACGAGCGCGACATGCTCTATGGTCCGACCAACGAGGAGATGATCACCGCGATTTTTCGCAGCTACGTGCGCTCCTACAAGGATTTGCCGCTCAATCTCTATCACATCCAATGGAAGTTCCGCGACGAAGTGCGTCCGCGCTTCGGCCTGATGCGTGGTCGCGAGTTCCTCATGAAGGATGCCTATTCGTTCGATTCCGATTTCACCGGTGCCAAGCATTCCTACAACCGAATGTTCGTCGCCTACCTTCGCACCTTCGCGCGCATGGGTCTGCGTTCAATCCCGATGGTGGCGGAAAGCGGCCCCATCGGCGGCAACCTCTCGCACGAGTTCATCATCCTGGCCGACACCGGAGAGAGCGAGGTCTTTTGCCACCGCGACTATCTCGGATTTGAAGTTCCCGGGCCGGATGTCGACTTTGCCAATGCAGCCGTCCTGCAGGAGGCCGTCGACCACTGGACCGCGCTCTACGCGGCCACCGCCGACAAGCACGAGCAGGCGGCCTACGATTGTCTTCCAGATGACAAGCGGCTCTCGGCGCGGGGCATCGAGGTCGGGCACATTTTCCATTTTGGCACCAAATATTCGGCGCCGATGAAGGCGGTCGTGGCCGGCGCCGATGGCGTCGAGCGTCCGGTCCACATGGGGTCGTACGGCATCGGGCCAAGCCGGCTGGTGGCGGCGATCATCGAGGCCTTTCACGACGACGCCGGCATCAAGTGGCCCGAATCCGTCGCGCCGTTCCAGGTGGTCATCCTCAACCTCAAGCAGGGCGGGGCCGATACCGATCGGGCCTGCGAGCAGCTTTATGCGGCATTCGCCGCCGCGGGCATCGAGGCCCTCTATCACGACCTTGACGAGAGGCCGGGCGCCAAGTTCGCGACCGCCGACCTCATCGGCATTCCCTGGCAGATCCTGGTCGGGCCGCGGGGCCTGGCCGAGGGCAAGATCGAGGTGAAGCGGCGCGCCGATGGGATGCGCGAATTCGATGAGTCCAGAGGCCGCTTTGGCCCGCTTCCGCACCGGATCGGGGTCCGGCGATGTCGGATGAGATTGGCGGCGCTCGGCGGACTTGCCGAAATTGCCCTATCCGGTGCCACCGCATGCGCCGGCTCTCCTGCGGCGAAATGGGGTCCTCGGCGCGAATGTTCCCGGTAATTTCCGCGCAAGTCGCGTTTCGGCCAGAATCATGTGAAACTCGGGCTGATCGCGGGGACTTCGACTAGATGCCCGAGCCGACCGGCACTCATCCCTTCGCTCCGTTCGAGTGGATGCTTTCGCTGCGCTATCTGCGCGCGCGGCGAAAGGAGGGATTTATTTCCGTCATTGCCGGCTTCTCGTTCCTCGGCATCATGCTTGGGGTCGCCACCCTGATCATCGTCATGGCGGTGATGAACGGCTTCCGCCAGGAATTGCTGGGAAAAATTCTCGGACTCAACGGCCACCTCCTCATTCAGCCGCTTGAACGTCCGTTGACGGATTGGGCGGCGGTCGCGGGCCGCGTCTCCAAGGTGCCGGGCGTTCGCCTCGCCGCCCCTATCGTCGAGGGGCAGGCCTTGGCGTCATCGCCCTTCAATGCATCCGGCGTGCTGGTGCGCGGCATCCGCGCCGGCGACCTGGAAAAGCTCGGCTCGATCTCGCACAACATCAAGCAGGGCACGCTCGACGGTTTCGATCAGGGCCAGGGCCTGGCGATCGGTAGCCGGCTTGCCGATCAGCTCTCCGTGCGCGCGGGCGACAACATCACCCTGGTGTCGCCGCGCGGCGCCGTCACCCCGATGGGCACCACCCCGCGCATCAAGACCTACAAGGTCGCCGCCGTATTCCAGATCGGCATGTCGGAATACGATGCGGCTTTCGTCTTCATGCCGTTGCCGGAAGCGCAGGCCTATTTCAACCGCAACGGCGACGTCACTGCCATCGAAGTCTATACCGACAACCCCGATCGCATCGACACTTTCCGCAAGCTTGTGAGCGTGGCTGCGGCGCGGCCGATTTACCTGACCGATTGGCGCCAGCGCAACGCCACGTTCTTCAACGCGCTCGAGGTCGAACGCAACGTGATGTTCCTGATCCTGACCCTGATCGTGCTGGTGGCGGCGCTGAACATCGTGTCCGGCCTGATCATGCTGGTGAAGGACAAAGGCAGCGACATCGCCATCCTGCGCACGATGGGAGCGAGTCAGGGCGCCATCATGCGGGTGTTTCTCATCACCGGATCGGCGATCGGAGTGGTCGGGACGCTGGCCGGTTTCCTGCTCGGAACCGTGGTTTGCCTCAACATCGATGCGATCCGGCGATTCCTTTCCTGGCTCACCAATACCGACCTGTTCAATCCGGAGCTTTATTTCCTCTCCAAGCTGCCGGCAGACATGAACCTGAGGGAGACCACGGCCGTCGTGGTCATGGCGCTCGGCTTGTCGCTGTTGGCGACGCTCTATCCGTCCTGGCGCGCGGCGCGGCTCGATCCGGTCGACGCGCTGCGCTACGAATGATCGGTCGCGATGGACGACAAAACCACGATAATTGACACCCCCGCGCCCGCGGCCCCGCCGCCGGCCAAGGAGGAGGAGCAGCCGCTCATCTTCCTGCACGCGGTTAGCCGGCAATTTCACCAGGGCGATTCGACGCTCGATGTGCTCAAGGGCGCCGACCTCGCGGTGTGGCGCGGCCAGTCGGTTGCCCTGGTAGCGCCCTCCGGTGCCGGAAAATCAACGCTCCTGCACATCGCCGGCCTGCTCGAGCAGGCGGACTCGGGCGAGGTCTACATCGACACGAAACCCACCTCGCACCTGAGCGACGCGCAGCGCACCCGCATCCGGCGCACCGACATCGGCTTCGTCTATCAATTCCATCACTTGTTGCCGGAGTTCTCCGCGCTGGAGAACGTGATGCTGCCACAGATGATTCGCGGCCTGTCGCGCAGCGCGGCACGCACGCGCGCCGCCGAGCTGTTGAGCTACCTCGGGCTGGCGGCGCGGCTCAACCATCGGCCGACCGAACTGTCAGGCGGCGAACAGCAACGCGTCGCCATCGCCCGCGCGGTCGCCAATGCGCCGCGCCTCCTGTTGGCCGACGAACCAACCGGCAACCTCGACGTCCATACCGCGGAGCATGTGTTCGGCACGCTGTCGCAACTGGTCCGCGCCTCCGGCCTTGCCGCCGTCATCGCCACGCATAACCTCGACATTGCCGCGCAAATGCACCGCCGCGTCACCATCCGCGACCGGTTGGTGGTCGAAATGACGTGATGCAGAGCGTGCCCGCGCCGGCCGCCGCTGCGGCGATTGACGGACGCGGAACTTAATACCGGCGCCGGCCGGACCCGCGGTACTGGGTATTTTGATCGCAAAAGCCGCCGATGCCGCTGACCGTCGCCATGCATTGCTGAAAGCTGGTGAAGCCGCAATTGGTGCCGCCGCCGCCATGGCCGCTATAATTGGCGCACCAAGGGTAGTTCTGCGCCTGCGCGGGCGTTCCGAGCGCCGCGGCCGCAACGAACGTTGCCGCGACGAAAAACAAAAACTCATGGCCGGCCTCCTGGTCTCCAGTCCCGCCCTGTCTATTGAGCGTCATCTCGTCCCATCAACCCCGAACGCGCAGCGTTGGTTCACCGAACGCCGATCGCACGCCGCACTTTTCGGTGAAGCGCAGGTCTACAGCGAGGCCGCCCGAAGGTGCAGCGTTCCTCGTCCGGGCAGAACGATTTTGCGCCGGCGACCAAGAGGGCGATTGCGGCGCGGAGCACGCCGGCGGCGGCGAGGGGCGGCTGGCCCTCGTCGGCACAGTGTCTCGCCAAGCGAGGCCGTGTGGAGCTGTGTGAAGATAGATGTTGACATGAGAACAAAACAAGAACATATTTAGTTCCCAACAGGCAAGGGAACGAGTGTGATGGTTCGCGCGGTTCTGCAAGAAGCTTCGGCGCTCGCCGCATTGGCACTGTTTGTGGCGACGATTGCTATTTGGGCGCAAGTGCTTGGGGTCAATTAGCTTAGCGCGAACCGAGAAGGCATCCGGCGGGCGGCGCGGCGAAGTTTCTGTGCGCAGGGCGCCCGCGCGGCGCCATGGTCATGGACATCGGCGCTGGCGATCCGTCATCTTCGCGTCCCGAAGAGTCGCAACACAGCGAAACAAGGCCGATGGCTGGCGCAACCGATCCCGGTTTCGTGCATCTGCACGTTCACTCGTCCTATTCGCTGCTCGAGGGGGCGCTGCCGATCGCCCGGCTCGCCGCGCTTGCCAAGAAGGATCGGCAACCCGCGCTGGCGCTGACCGATACCGACAACATGTTTGGCGCGCTGGAGTTTTCCGAAAAACTCGCCGGCGCCGGCATCCAGCCGATCGTCGGCTCGGCGTTGGCGATCGATTTCGCCGATCAAGAAAACAGGGGCGGACCTGCCGGTGCGACCGCCGGCGTAAAATTTCCGCGCATCGTTCTGCTCGCCGCGCGCGAAGAGGGATACCGCGCCCTGATCCGGCTTTGCACGCGCGCCTACCTGGAAAGCGGCGAGCAGGAGGCCCCGCACATCCGGCTCGATTGGCTCACCGAGGATGCCGGCGGGTTGATCGCGCTCTCCGGAGGCCCTGGCGGGCCGCTCGATGGCGCGCTCGCTGGCGCGCAGAAGGCGCTGGCGGCCGCGCGCTGCGAGGCGCTCCAGCGCCTGTTCGGCGAGCGTTTTTATCTCGAGATCCAGCGTCACGGGACGGCGGCCGAGCGCGGCGCCGAGCCGATGTTGATCGAATTTGCCCACGCCCGCGGCATCCCGCTTGTTGCCAGCAACGAGCCGTTCTTCGCCGTGCGCGAGGATTACGAGGCTCACGACGCGCTGTTGTGCATTGCTGAAGGCAAACTCGTTGCCGACGGCGAGCGCCGCCAGCTCACTCCCGAACACTATTTCAAAAACCGCTCCGAGATGGCGGCGCTGTTCGCCGACCTGCCGGAAGCCATGGCGGCGACCGTCGCGATTGCCCGGCGATGCACTTTCCGGCCGCGCACGCAGGCGCCGATCCTGCCGCGCTTTTCGTCCGGCCGCGTGGCGCAATCTGCCGCGACCGACAAGGACGCCCGCCCAGCCCAAACGCTTCAAGAGAGCAAAGAGCTCCGACAAGCCGCGCAGAGCGGTCTTGCCGACCGGCTCCGCCGGCATGGCGCTGCCCAAGGCCACAGCGTCGAGGCGTATGAGGAGCGTCTTTCCTTCGAGCTCGGCGTGATCGAGCGGATGAATTATTCCGGTTATTTCCTGATCGTCGCCGATTTCATCCAATGGGCGAAAGCGCAGGGCATTCCGGTCGGCCCGGGGCGAGGCTCCGGCGCCGGTTCGCTGGTCGCCTATGCACTCACCATTACCGACCTCGATCCGATCCGCTTCGGCCTCATCTTCGAGCGCTTTCTCAATCCCGACCGCGTCTCGATGCCCGATTTCGACATCGACTTCTGTCAGGACCGCCGCGACGAGGTCATCCGCTACGTGCAGGAGCGATACGGGCGCGATCGCGTGGCGCAGATCATCACGTTCGGCACCTTGCAGGCTCGCGGCGTGCTGCGTGACGTGGGCCGCGTGCTGCAGATGTCCTATGGCCAGGTCGACCGGCTGTGCAAACTGGTCCCGCAGAACCCGACCAACCCGATATCGCTCAAGAGCGCGATCGACGGCGAGCCGCGGCTGCAAGCCGAGCGCGATCGCGATCCGCTGGTGGCGCGCGCCTTCGCCATCGCGCAGAAGCTTGAGGGCCTGCACCGCCACGCTTCGACCCACGCCGCCGGCATCGTCATCGGCGATCGGGCGCTGAGCGAACTGGTACCGCTCTACCGCGACCCAAAATCGTTGATGCCGGTGACCCAGTTCAACATGAAATGGGTCGAGCCGGCGGGCCTGGTGAAGTTCGACTTCCTCGGCCTGAAAACGCTTACCGTGCTCGACATCGCGGTCAAGCTCGTGCGCAAGCGCGGCATCGACCTCGATCTGTCGCGCGTGCCGCTCGATCACGCCAAGACCTACGAGGTGCTGGCGCGCGGCGAGACCGTCGGTGTGTTCCAGGTGGAAAGTGCGGGCATGCGCCGGGCGCTGATCGACATGCGGCCGGATCGGTTCGAGGACCTGATCGTGCTTGTGGCGCTGTATCGGCCGGGTCCGATGGCGAATATCCCCACCTATTGCGCGCGCAAGCTCGGCCATGAGGTCACCGACTATTTGCATCCGAAATTGCAGCCGATCCTGCAGGCCACCTACGGCATCATCACCTACCAGGAACAGGTGCAGCAGATCGCCCGCGAGCTTGCCGGCTACACGCTCGGCCAGGCCGACATTTTGCGCCGCGCCATGGGCAAGAAAGACAAGAAGGAGATGGCCTCGCAGCGCGGCAATTTCATTGCCGGCGCGGTCGACCGCGGCATCGGCCAGCACGACGCCGAAGCAATTTTCGAAGCCTGCGCCAAGTTCGCCGAATACGGCTTCAACAAATCGCACTCGGCGCCGTATGCGCTGCTGACCTACCAGACCGCCTACATGAAGGCGGAACACCCGGTGGAGTTTCTCGCCGCCTCGATGACGCTCGAGATGGGCAACACCGACAAGCTTGCCGAATTCCGCGCCGAGGCGGAGCGGCTCGGCATCAAGGTCGAGCCGCCCTCGATCAACCGCTCCGGGCGTGGAGTTCGAAGTAGACGGCCATGCGATCCGCTACGCCCTTGCCGCGCTGCGCGGCATCGGCCGCCAGGCGGTCGAAAGCATCGTTGCCGCACGCGATGAGCGGCCGTTTGCCGACCTCGCCGACTTCGCCGGCCGTATCAACCCGCGCGCGCTCAACAAGCGCGTGCTGGAGAAGTCTCGCCGCCGCCGGCGCTTTCGACACGCTGGAACAGAACCGGGCGCGGGTTTCCGCGGCAGTCGACACGCTTCTCGCCACGGCGCAGCGCACCCACGAGAACGCCACGCTCGGCCAGTCGGACCTGTTCGCCGGCGCCGGCTCCGCTCCATCCGCCGGCAAGGCAACGGCCGCCGGGGGAGGGGGGATGGCAGCCGAGGCACTCCCGATCCCGGCGGTGGAAAGATGGCTGCCGGCCGAACGGCTGCAGCGCGAATTCGAGGCGATCGGATTTTTCCTCTCCGGCCATCCGCTGGACGACTATGCCGCCGCGCTCAAGCGGCTGCGCGTGCAATCCTGGGCCGAATTCTCCCGCGCCGTGAAGGCCGGCGCCAGCGCCGGCCGCGTCGCAGGCACCGTGGTGGCACGCACCGAGCGGCGCACGCGCAACGGCACCAAAATGGGAATCATCGGGCTGTCCGACCCCAGCGGCCATTACGAGGCCGTGCTGTTCGCCGAGGGTTTGGCGCAATATCGCGACCTGTTGGAGCCGGGAACCGCCGTGCTTCTCCTGCTCTCCGCCGAAGTGCAGGCCGAGGAAGTGCGCGCGCGCATCCAAACCGTCGAACCGCTCGACCAGGCGGCGGCGAAAATGCACAGGGCCCTTCGCGTGTTCCTGCGCAGCGAGGAACCCCTCGCAGGCGTCGAGCGGCGGCTCCAGCCGACACAGAACGGAGCCTCCCGCAACGGTGTCGAAGCGGCCGATGGCGAGGTGTCGATGGTGCTGCTTCTGCAAAGCGGCAGCGAAGTGGAGATCAAGCTGCCCGGCCGCTTCAAGGTCTCGCCGCAGATCGCCGGCGCCATCAAGGCGGTAACCGGCGTGGTCGCCGTCGAGGCGCTGTGACGGGCGGGGTTGTTGCGCGGCGCCAGCGTTGGTTCCTGGCGTAAACTCGACCTTCGGACTGCCAATGACGCGCAAACTCGCAAATCGACCGCTCCGCGTCGCCATCATCGGCGCCGGCATCGGCGGGCTGGCGGCAACGGTGGCGTTGCGCCAGCGTGGCATCGAGGTCGAGCTGTACGAGCGTGCGGAAAAACTCGAGGAAGTCGGCGCCGGCCTGCAGATCGGTCCCAACGCCGTCAAGGTTTTGCGCGCGCTCGGACTTGAAGACGAGCTGATGCGCAACGCGTTCGAGCCGTTGAGCATCATGTCGCTCACCTTCGACGAGGGACGGCTGCGCTTTCGCCAGCCGCTCAAAGCGGTCGCCCGCGAAAAATACGGTGCGCCCTATCTGACTGCTCACCGCGCCGATCTTCACAATCTCCTGCGCCGCGCCGCTGGCGACGCACCGCTCCATCTCGGCGCCGACTGCCTCGGCGCGGATACGATCAATGGCACGGCGGCGGCGCGCTTTGCCGACGGCGCGACGGTCGAAGGCGATGTCGTGGTCGCCGCCGACGGCATCCGCTCGGCGATCCGCGCGCAGCATTTCGGCGATGCGCCGCCGCGCTTTAGCGAGATGATGGCCTGGCGCGCCATCGTGCCGATGGATTGCGTGCCGAGCCGGGTGGGGCCCGGTGGCAGCGTCGCCATCGAACGCGGCGAGTATTTTGGCTGGATCGGACCGGACGGTCACGTCATCTGCTATCCGATCGGCGTTAACGGCGACCGGCTCAACATTTTCGGCGGTCATGTGACCGAGCACTGGGTCGAGGAGTCCTGGTCGGTGCCGTCGAGCCGCGAGGAACTGATCGCCGCCAAGGCGGGCTGGAACGAGGCGCTGCTCGGTATCTTTCGCCACGTCGAGCAGGTGTTCAAATGGGGCATCTACGACCGCGATCCGCTGCCGCGATGGACGCGCGGCCGCGTCGGCCTTCTCGGCGATGCCGCGCATCCGACCATGCCGACGCTCGCCCAGGGCGCCAACATGGCGATCGAGGACGGCTACGTGCTCGCGCGCAATCTGGCGCGGCACGGCGACGATGTTGTCACCGCGCTGAACGCCTATGCGGCCGAACGCAAGCCGCGCACCGACTGGGTGACGCTGAAATCGCGCGAGCAGTTCGCCAACAACCGCAAAGCCTCGCCGCCGCCCTTCGTCGACCGTAGCTGGCTGTTCGTCAACGATGTCGTCGGCGCGAACGCCGCATTGCAGCCGGCCTGACGCCTCGGACTTAGCTCGTCCGAGATGACCTGGATTGCGACAGCCTTGTCCAATCACGCCGCTCCGACCGCACCGCTCCGACCGCGCCGCGCCCGGCCGCGCTGAAAATGGTATTGCGGCGGCGCGCCTCGGCGCCGGCGGAGCTAAATCTTCATGCCGGCGGCCTTCATCACTGCGGACCAGCGGGCGATTTCGGTTTTCACAAAAGCTCCGAACTGATCCGGCCCCATGTCGTCGGGGGTAAATCCCTGCTTGTGCAGCAGCTCGATCGCCTCCGGCGTGTGCATGCCCTTCAGTGCAGCCGCGGCGATCTTATCGACGACGGGCCGCGGCGTCCGCGCCGGAGCCATCAGCCCGAACCAGAGCGGGGTGTTGAAATCGGGGACGCCGGCTTCCGCCATGGTCGGTACGTTCGGCAGCAGATCCGAGCGTTTGTCTGCGGCAATCGCCAGCGGCCGCACCTGTCCGGCGGCGATCTGGCCGAGCACTGACGAGGCGATGGCGAAGTTCATCGCCACCCGGCCGGCCATGAGATCGATGATGACTTGCGGACTGCCGGGGTAGGGGACCTGCACCAGTTTGACGCCGGTGCGCTGCGCATACAGTTCCCCGCACAAATCCGGCAGACTGCCGGGTCCGACGCTGCCGAACAGAACTTGGCCGGGCTTCGACTTCGCAAGCTTGGTGAAGTCGGCGACGCTGTGCACGTCGAGCTTCGGATCGACCACCATCACGATTGCGCCGGTGGCAAGCAGCGCAACCGGTGCAAAGTCCTTGATCGTGTCGAACGGTTCATCCGGATGGGCGATCTTGTTGGTGACAGTCGACAGCGGGCACAAAAACAGCGTGTAGCCGTCTTTGGCGGCATGCGCCACATAGGCTCCGGCGATGCTGCCCGCGGCGCCGGGTTTGTTGTCCACCACCACATCGCGGCCGAGGATCGCGCCTGCTTCTTTGGCAAAAATACGCCCCGTGATGTCGGAGGACGAGCCTGGTGTGAATCCCACCTCGAGATGGATCGAACGCGATGGGAAGGTATCAGCCGCCAGCACGTTCCGCGGCGCCGTCATGGCTGCAAGACTGAGCAGCGCCATCGTCCTACGATTGATCTGGGGCATTGCCGTTCTCCACTCTGTTTGTCGGCGCCTCGCGCAACTCGATGACGCGGCAGCCCTTGCGCCGACTACGGTCAGCCCGCCTTGATGTCGGCGAACTTGATCACCTTGGCCCATTTCTCCACTTCGGCGGCGATAAACTTGTCGAGCTCCGCGGTCGACAGCGGCGCCGGCTCGGCGCCGAGATTCTCGAATTTCGGCCTCATCGCCGGATCGGCCAGGATGGCGTTGATGGCCTCGTGCAACTTGCCGACGATGTCTGCCGGAGTCCCCTTCGGAGCAGCGACCCCGTGCCAGATGTCCGCCTGATAGCCGGAAACGAATTGCGCGATCGGCGGCACGCCGGGCAGGGCGCCCGAAGGTTTCGTGCCGCTCACCCCGAGCGCGCGCACCTTGCCGCTGCGGATGAAGCCGATGATCAGCGGTACCGGAAGAAACGCCAATTGCACCTGATTGCCCAACAGGTCCGGCATGAAATTGGAACGGTAGGGCACGTGCACGAGCCTGGTGCCGGCCAGCATGTTGAACAGCTCGCCCGCCATGTTGGGCGCAGTGCCAAAGCCGTAAGAGGCGTAATTGAGCTTGCCGGGATGAGCCTTGGCATAGGCGATGAAGTCGGGAACGGTTTTGGCCGGCACCGAGAGATTGACCACGAGCACATTGGCGGACACGATCGTCCGCGCGACCGGCGTGAGGTCGTGCACAAAATCGAAGTCCAGATTCTTGTACAAGGTTTCGTTGACCGTGTTGGTGACGGTCATCGCCAACAGCGTGTAGCCATCGGGCGCCGCCTTCGCCACCAATCCGGCGGCAAGATTGCTCCCCGCGCCAGGGTGATTGTCGACATAGACGTGCTGACCGAACCGCTCCGACAGCGCCTGCGCGATCAAACGACCGACGATGTCGGTGGCGGCGCCGGGCGGAAAGCCGACGACGAGGCGCACCTGCCGGGCTGGATAGGTTTCCGCCAAAGCCGGCCGCGAAACGGCCGGCAGCGCGGCCGCACCCACCGCCAGGCTCAGAAATCGCCGCCGGACGATTTTCATGATTCTGCCTCCGTTCGACGATCCGTGAGCGCCGTGGTCATTCCACCTTGATCTTCGCGAACCTGACGACCCTACCCCATTTGTCGATTTCGCTGGCGATGAACTTGCGGAAATCGTCGGGCGAGCCGGTCATCACGATGGCGCCGAAGTTGGCGAGCTTGGCTTTCAATGCCGGGTCGGCCAGACAAATATTCGTTGCGCGATTGAGCTTGGCGACGATGTCGGTCGGCGTATGCGCCGGCGCTCCAAAACCGGACCAGGAAACCGCCTCGTAGCCGGGCACCGTTTCGGCGACCGTCGGTACGTCGGGTAAGACGCCCATGCGCTTGGCGCTGGTGACGGCAAGTGCGCGCAGCGTATGCGACCTGATATCCGACATCACCGAACCCGGGGTTGAGAACACCACCTGCACTTGACCGGCGAGCAGGTCGACGATGGCCGGCGCTTCGCCGCGGTAGGGGACGTTGGCCATGCGCAAGCCCGCCATCATGTTGAACAGCTCGCCGGCGACATGGCCGGTCGAGCCGATTCCGCCGCAGCCCATGTTGATCTTGCTGGCATGCGCTTTCGCGTAGCTGACGAATTGCGCAACGGTTTTGGCCGGGAAGGCCGGATCGACCACCATGACCAGCGGCGCACGTTCGATGCTGGCGACCGGCGCGATGTCGCGCGCGAAGCTGAAATCGAGGTGGTGGTAGAGAGTGGCATTGATCGCACCCGGCGAGCCGGCGAGCAGCAGCGTGTAGCCGTCCGGAACTGCGCGTACGACCACGCCGGTGCCGAGATTGGTGCCGGCGCCGCCGCGGTTTTCGATGACGAACTGTTGGCCGAGGCGCTGCGACAGCGCGTTTGCCACCAGACGCGCAACGATGTCGAAAGTGCCGCCGGGCGGAACCGGAACGATCAGATGGATCGGCTTGGTCGGATAGGTATCCGCGTGCGCCAGGCGCGGGAGCGCCGGCAACGCTGCGCCGGCCATCATACCCAATAACTGCCTGCGACCGAGCATGATCCTTTGTTAACTCCGCACGTTCGCGCTCCGGTGGGATTTCATCGCACTCCCTCCCTCGACTATTGCCGCGGCGCCGTTGCGGATCACTCCGGCTTGATATGCGCCGAGGTGATCACCTTGGCCCACTTTGCGGTCTCTGCGATCAACAGATTGCCGAAATCCGCCGGCGTGCCGAGCGCTTCGATGCTGCCGAGCGCAGCGAACCGCGTCTTGATCGCGGGCTCGGCCAAAGCGGCGTTGATCGCCTGGTTGAGGATGCCGATGATGGCGGCGGGAGTGCCCTTGGGCGCGCTGATGCCGGTTACGCCGGTCACCACATAGCCGGGCAGGACTTGCGTCATCGGCGGCACGCCCGGCAAAAGCTCCATCGCCGTCGCCGAAGTGACCGCCAGCGGGCGCAGCTTGCCGCTGCGGATGTATCCGAGCGACGAGGGTATCGGATCGAACATGACCTGAACCCGATCGCTGAGCAAATCCGCTTGCGCCGCGGTCTCGCCGCGATAGGGGACATGCAGCATGTCGACGCCGGCCATCATCTTGAACAGCTCGGCGGCCATGTGCGTCAGGTTGCCGACGCCGGTCGAGCCGACGTTGATCTTGCCGGGATTGGCCTTGGCGTAGGCGATGAATTGCGGGACGGTTTTGGCCGAGAACGCCGGGTTGACCACCATGACGAAAGGCGACCCGCCGATGCCTGCAACCGGCGCGGTGTCACGCAGAAAATTGTATTTGAGATCGGGGTAAAGCGATGCGTTGATGACGTTCGGCGCGATCACCAGGAGCAGCGTGTAACCGTCCGGCGCCGCACGAATGACAAGCTCGGTGGCGATATTGCCGCCGCCGCCCGGCCGGTTCTCCACCACGACGGCCTGGCCGAGCCGCGCCGAGAGCCGCTCTGCAATCAAGCGCGCGTAGATGTCAGGCGTGCCGCCGGCGGGGAGGCCGACGATCAGCCGCACCGGCCGCGTTGGATAATCGAGCGCGCGGGCGCGGCGCGACATCGCCGCCAGCGCGGCGGACGCCGTCGCCACGTGCAGGAAGCGTCTGCGGTCAATCATCGGGAGGGGAAGCTGCATCGTTGCAATCTAGCAGAGCGGACCGATCGCGCCACGGGCCGGATTGCGTTGTCGGTGGGACATATTGTTCTCTGCCCCTATACTGCGTGGCGCAGGACAAAAGCCCACGACAAAACCCGGCCGGGAGGCACACCATGGCATCGATCGACAAATTCAACGATCACTGCTGGAAGGATGTCGTTCCCGAGAGCGATCTGCAGATCTATGCCGGCTGGCGGCGGGAGACCTTTGTCGGGCCGCGCCCCGCGCTGCTCGCCATCGACCTTTACGACCTGGTTTATCGTGGCGGGGCGATGCCGCCGGCCGAGATCAACGATCGCCATCCGAACACTTGCGGGATCTTTGCCCATCGCGCCATCGCCCCGACCAAAAAGCTTATTGCCGCAGCGCGGCGCGCGCGCCTGCCCATCTTTTTCTGCACCCAGGAGACGCGCCCCAACAATCGCCCGCCCGGTGCGGTTTCGACGCGGCGCAAGCGCAAGGTGCCGGCGGACGGCTACGCGATCTATCATGAATTTGCGATCGAGCCGGACGACATCCTGATCTGCAAGCAGCGCGCCAGTATCTTTGCCGGTACCCCGCTGGCGTCCCACTTGGCGCTGCTCGGTGTGCAAAGCCTCATCGTCTGCGGCGAAAGCACTTCGGGCTGCGTGCGCGCCAGCGTGGTCGACGGCTATTCGGCCGGCTACCATGTCACGTTGGTCGAGGAATGCACCTACGATCGCGCCGAACTGACGCACAAGGTCAACCTGTTCGACATGCACCATAAGTACGCCGACGTAATGCATGTGGACGAGGTCGTGGCGCATCTCGATGCCACGGGTGTCGCGCGAGCGGCCGAATAGCCCGACACTCCTCGACCTTGATCCCAGCCGTGCGGATGAGGATGGATTTCGTCCAAACGGACAATTTTGACGGCGGGCGTCCTACGCGCTAACCGCATCGCGATAAAGCGATGTCGCAGGTGGGACGGAATGCTTCGGATCGACAATCTGGTTTTCAACGCCTGGGGCCGAAGCTTCTTCGATTCGGCGAGCGTAGCCATTCCTGCCGGTGCCAAGGTCGGCCTGATCGGACGAAATGGCGTCGGCAAATCGACGCTCTTTAAGCTGATCAAAGGCGATCTCATTCAGCAGGGCGGCGATATCGTGCTGCCGAAGCACGCCCGGATCGGATCGGTTGATCAGGAGCATCCGGCGACGCCCGTCAGTCTTTTGGACACTATTTTGGCGGCCGACACTGGGCGCAATGCGCTCAATGCAAAATTGGAAACCGCGGCGCCCGAGGAACTCGCCGAAATCTACCAGGAACTCAACGCCATCGATGCGGACCGCGCGCCGGCCCGTGCGGCGGAAATCCTGAGCGGTCTCGGCTTTGCCAATGACGATCTGGACCGTGCCATGGCCGAGTTCTCCGGCGGCTGGCGAATGCGCGTGGCGCTTGCGGCGGCTCTGTTCGCTGAGCCGGACGTGCTCCTGCTCGACGAACCGACCAACTACCTCGATCTGGAGGGCGCGCTATGGCTGGAAGCCCGGTTGAAGAAATATCCGCACACTGCCCTGATCGTGAGCCACGACCGCGAGATCCTGAATAACTCGGTCGACTCCATCCTGCATCTGAGCGCCGGCAAACTGACACTCTATGAGGGTGGTTATAACGCGTTCGAAACCCAGCGCGCGGAAAAGACCAGGTTGCAAGCTGCAACGCGCGCCAAGCAGGAAGCCGAACGCGCGCACCTGCAGCGTTTCATCGATCGCTTCCGGGCCAAGGCCAGCAAGGCGGCACAGGCCCAGTCGCGGATCAAGCGCCTTGCCAAACTGGAACCGATCGCAGCCGCGGTCGAGGAGCGCGTCGCGCCGTTCGCCTTGCCGTCGCCGCGCCGCCCCCTGGCGCCGCCGTTGATTCAGCTCGAAGCGGGCGCAGTCGGTTACGATGGCGCTGCGGTGTTGCGCAACCTCAATCTGCGGCTCGATGTCGACGACCGCATTGGTCTGTTAGGCGTCAACGGTGCCGGCAAGACGACTTTCGCCAAGATGCTGGCCGGCGTGCTGCCGCTGCAGTCCGGCCGGATGATTCGCGAGAACCGAATCAAGGTCGGCTGGTTTCATCAGCATCAGATCGAAGCGCTCGATGCCGCCGACACGCCCCTAGATATCATTCGGCGCGCCATGTCGGACGACTTCGAGTCGGCCCGCCGCTCGCGGCTGGCGCAATTCGGACTGTCATTTGAGAAGCAGGACACGACCGTCGGTAATCTGTCGGGTGGCGAGCGCGCGCGGCTCTTGCTCAATCTCGTCGCGATGGCAGAGCCGCATTTGCTGATCCTCGACGAGCCGACCAACCATCTCGACATCGACAGCCGCCGCGCGCTGCTGGACGCGCTCAACGATTACGAGGGCGCGGTCGTCATCATCACCCACGATCGTTCGTTGATCGAGCTCGTGGCGGACCGACTGTGGCTGACGGCCGACGGCCTTATCAAGGCGTTCAAGGGCGACATGGACGATTATGCCCGTTTCGTCTTGGAGCGGGCCCGGGCAGGGAGCCGGCCCTCTCAGGACGCCGAAAAATCCGGCGCCCGGCCCCAGGGCCGACGCGCCGACGTTGATGCGAAGGCCGTCCTGGCCCGAGGGCAGCTTGTCAGCCGCCAGGCGCGTTACGCCGCCAAAAAAGCTGCAAAGCTCAAGCGCCGGGGCGGTCACTGATCTGGCGCGAGGATATGGGATTCCTGCGTAACTCGGACGCGGACCGTGGCCCACTAACGGGCAAAACCGACATAACTCAGGCATCGAAGCGATCAGGTTTGCCTTCGTCAGCCTCTTGCCTATATAAGCGCGGCAACTTCACACGCGGACCTTGGCCCCGAAAGGGAGCCGTCCGGTGCCGCGCCCCGCGAGGGGTGGGCTCTCGGTCCGCGGCGGATCAACCGGAGAAGGTTTTCATGGCGCTGCCCGACTTCAGCATGCGCCAGCTCTTGGAAGCTGGCGTTCATTTCGGCCATCAGTCCCACCGCTGGAACCCGAAGATGGAGGAATTCATCTTCGGCACCCGCAACAATATCCACATCATCGACCTCACCCAGTCGGTCCCGATGATGCACCGCGCGCTGCAAGTGGTCAGCGACACGGTGGCGCAAGGCGGACGCATCCTCTTTGTCGGTACCAAGCGACAGGCCCAGGACGCCATCGCCGAGGCCGCCAAGCGCTCGGCGCAGTATTACGTCAATTCGCGCTGGCTCGGCGGCACGCTGACCAACTGGAAAACCGTCTCCAATTCGATCAAGCGGCTGCGCAAGCTCGAGGAAATGCTCTCCTCCAACGAGGCGCAAGGTTACACCAAGAAGGAACGGCTGACGCTGCAGCGCGAGCGCGACAAGCTCGACCGCGCGCTCGGCGGCATCAAGGATATGGGCGGACTGCCGGACCTGCTGTTCGTGATCGACACCAACAAGGAAGACATCGCGATCAAGGAGGCGCGCCGGCTCAACGTGCCGGTAGCGGCGGTGGTCGACACCAATTGCAATCCCGAAGGCATCACCTATGTGGTGCCGGGCAATGATGACGCGAGCCGCGCCATCACACTGTATTGCGACCTCGCCGCCAAGGCGGCGATCGACGGCATCTCGCGCGCGCAGGGCGCGCAGGGCATCGACATCGGGGCCCAGGCCGAGCCGGTTACCCACGAGGAAATCCCGGCGGCTGAAACCAACAAGCTCGGCTTCGAGCCGCTGTCCGGCCCGCGCGGGGTCGCCGATGACTTGAAGAAACTGCCCGGCGTGTCGCCGAACATCGAGAAGCAGCTCAATGACATCGGCATTTTCCACTTCCAGCAACTTGCCGAACTGTCGCCGGAGGCCGCGCACAGTGTCGGTGAGGTGGTCGGGCTGCCCGGCCGTGTCGAAGCCTGGATCGCCAAGGCGAAACAGCTGACCGCCGAAACGGAGTAAGTCGCCGTGCCTTATTCGGCGGCGCGCCAAAGGTGCGAGCCCGCGATCCATAATCATGGAAACCGGAGTTCGTGAAAGTACGCGCAGCCACCATTTGAGCGATGGCGATTATGGATTCCGGGCTCCTCGCTTTCCACGCCCCGGAATGAGCCGACAAGGAAAAGGCAATGACAACGAACATCACCGCCAGCATGGTCAAGGAGCTTCGGGACAAAACCGGCGCCGGCATGATGGATTGCAAGGCTGCGCTTTCCGAGAGCGGCGGCCAGCTCGAGCCCGCGGTCGATTGGCTGCGCAAGAAGGGTCTCGCCAAGGCCGCTACCAAGGCTGGCCGGGTGGCCGCTGACGGCCTCGTCGGCGCCGCACTGAACGCAAGCAAGGGCGTCCTGGTCGAGGTCAATTCGGAAACCGATTTCGTGGCCCGCAACGATCTGTTCCAGGGCCTGGTGAAGATGATCGCCAACGTCGCGCTGGACGTCGGAGCGGACCCCGATCGCATCCTTGCCGCGCCCATCGGCGATCGCAGCGTCGCCGACGCCATTGCCGAGACCGTCGGCAAGGTCGGCGAGCACATGACGCTGCGCCGCGCTGCCGGGCTCTCGGTCGGCAGCGGCGTGGTGGCGAGCTATATGCACAATTCTCCGACCGAAGGACTCGGCCGTATCGGCGTGATCGTCGCGCTGGAATTGGCCGGCAAGACCGAGGAACTCAAGGCGTTCGGGAGAATGCTGGCGATGCACATCTCGTTCGCCAATCCGCAAGCTATTGATCCGTCCGGGCTCGATGCGGTCACCATCGATCGGGAGAGGGCGGTGCTCGCCGCCAAGGCCGAGGGCAAACCAGCCAACGTGGTGGAAAAGATCGTCGAATCCGGGCTGAAGACTTTCTACAAGGACGTCTGCCTGCTCGATCAAGCCTTTATTTTCGACGAGAAAAACAAGCAAAGCGTCGCGCAGGCCATCAAAGAGGCTGAAGCGAAGGTCGGTGCGCCGATCAAGGTGACGGGCTTCTCGCGCCTGACGCTCGGCGAGGGCATCGAACGGCCGAGCTGAGATTTCGGTGGAGAAGTGGCGGCGCTTCCCGGCGTCTAGGTGTAGGCTGCGCCGCGCAAAGGGGCGGATTATCCCGCATGGCGAAGGCGAAATACCGTCGGGTGATCGTCAAGCTTTCCGGCGAAGCTTTGAGCGGTTCGGAAAAATTCGGCATCCATCAACCCACCATCGACCGCTTCGCCGCCGATCTGGTCGCCGCCCACAATCTGGGGATTGGCCTCGGCGTCGTCGTCGGCGGCGGCAATATTTTGCGCGGTGCGCAGATTTCCGAGGACGGCCTGTCGCGTCCCACCGCCGACTCCATGGGAATGCTGGCGACGGTCATGAATGCGCTGGTGCTGGAAACCGCCATCGAGCGGGCCGGCGCCAGCGCCCGCACGATGTCGGCATTGTCGATGCCGCAGGTCTGCGAAACCTATGAGCGCCAGCGCGCGCTACGCCATCTCGAAGAAGACCGCGTCATCGTCTTCGCCGGCGGGACTGGAAATCCCTATTTCACCACCGACACCACGGCCGTGCTTCGCGCCGCCGAAATGGGGTGCGATGCCGTTCTCAAGGCGACCGACGTCGACGGGGTCTATACTGCGGATCCCAAAAAGGACGCCAACGCGACCCGATTCCGCCGGCTCGACCACCGAGAGGCGCTCGATCGGCGGCTGAAAATCATGGATGCGACGGCGTTCGCGCTTGCCCAGGAAAACCGTATGCCTATCATCGTGTTTTCGATCCTTCCGCAGGGCGCGATCGCCAACGTCTTGCGCGGGAAGGGGCATTTTACCATCGTCGGCTGACGCTCGGGTCGTAACGATCCCCGGCTGCCGACTCGCGGAACGCGGGATAGAATGATCCGGGGGTCCGGCCGCAACGGCCGATCGCGGAGGACGCCATGGCCAACAATGCTTTCGACCTCGACAATATCAAGCGCCGCATGCAGGGCGCGCTCGCCTCGCTCAAGCAGGAATTGTCCGGCCTGCGCACCGGACGCGCGTCCACCGGCCTGCTCGATCATATCCAGGTTGAGGCTTACGGCAGCCACATGCCGCTCAATCAGGTCGCTTCGATCAGCGTTCCCGAGCCGCGGCTTCTCAACGTCCAGGTCTGGGACCGTTCGCTGGTGCATGCGGTGGAGAAGGCGATCTCGGCGGCCAATCTCGGATTGACGCCGGCGACCGAGGGGCAGGTGGTCAGGCTGCGCATTCCGGAACTCAACGAGGAGCGGCGGCGGGAAATCGTCAAGCTCGCGCACAAATATGCCGAAGCCGCGCGGGTGGCGGTGCGCCACGTTCGCCGCGACGGCCTCGACCTGCTCAAGAAGTTGGAAAAGGACCACAAGATCAGCGAGGACGAACAGGAACGCCAGGCCGCGGAGGTACAAAAGGCGACCGACACCGGCATCGCCGAGTTGGAGAAGGTCCTCGCCGGCAAGGAAAAGGAGATCATGACGGTGTGAGCGACGCTGCAGGCGCGAGACAGGCGGCAACGCGGCCGCACCAGGCGACGAGCGGGGATTTTGCAACGCCGCGGCACGTCGCCGTGATCATGGACGGCAACGGGCGCTGGGCGGCGGCCCGCGGTTTGCCGCGGCTGGAGGGGCACCGCCGCGGGGTGGAGGCGCTGCGCAAAACGGTGCGCGCGGCGCGCGAGCTCGGCATTTCGTATCTGACCATTTTTTCCTTCAGCTCGGAAAACTGGTCGCGGCCGCGATCGGAAATAAGCGATCTGTTGACGCTGTTGCGCCGCTTCATCCGCAAGGATTTGGCCGATCTGCACAAGAGCAACGTGCGCGTGCGCATCATCGGGGACCGTAACGGCCTCGAACCCGATATTCGCGCCATGCTGCAGGAGGCGGAAGATTTGACGCGCGGCAACGACGGCCTCGTGCTGGTCGTCGCGTTCAATTACGGTTCGCGGCAGGAGATTGCGCGCGCGACGCGCCGTCTGGCGAGCGAAGTCGTCGCCGGACATCTGTCGGCCGATGCCATCACGCCGGAACTGCTGGCGCAACACCTCGACGCTCCCGACGTGCCCGATCCCGACGTGATCATTCGCACCAGCGGCGAGCAGCGCTTGTCCAATTTCCTGCTCTGGCAGTCCGCCTACAGCGAACTGGTATTCGTGCCGACGAATTGGCCGGATTTCGATCGCTCGGTGTTGGAGGCCGCCATTGCCGAGTACCGGCGGCGTGAGCGGCGCTTTGGTGGGCTGATCGCCCAGACCGGATCGTGATCACGCCACCACGCCGCGATGCCCGCTTCGGCAGCAGCACTCGGCGCGCAGGCGGTGACGCGCGCAACCTTCTCTTGCGCGTTGCCTCAGCTGTCGTGCTCGTTCCCACTGTGCTCGTGCTCGCCTATGTGGGCGGATGGTTCTTTCTCGCCCTCTGTGCGCTGGCTGCTGCCGGCATTCTGTGGGAATGGGCGCGGCTGGTCACGGGACGCTCCGATCTTCGGATTCTCCTGCCCGGATGGGCGGCGTTAGCGGTTGCACTCGCTTCTACCGGGACCGACCAGTCGGCATCCGCGGCCATAGCGCTGACAGCCGGCGCCGTGCTGGCGGGTCTTCTCGGCTTTGCGCTGTCCGGCAGCCGAGACCGTGATGGGCATGTATTCTGGGCGGTCGGCGGCGTTGCCTACGCCGGCATCGCATTCCTTGGCCCTGCGCTGCTACGCCAAAAGGCCGGGCTCGGCCTTTTGGCCTTCCTGTTCGTGGCTGCCATTGTGTGGCTGACCGACATCTGCGCCTTTGCCGCCGGCCGTATGATCGGGGGGCCGCTGCTGTGGCCGAGCATCAGTCCGAACAAGACCTGGTCGGGCGCTCTCGGCGGCCTCCTTGGGGGGATTGCCGGCGGTGTTCTGGTCGCCTATGCCGGCGGGATCGGCCGGTTGGCGATCCCGGCATTGCTGGCGGCCTTGCTCTCGGTCCTGGCGCAAGCCGGCGATCTCCTGGAATCGGCGATCAAGCGGCGTTTCGGCGCCAAGGATACGAGTCAGCTCATCCCCGGCCATGGCGGGCTGATGGATCGGCTCGACGGATTCGTGGTCGCCTGCGTGGCTGCGCTGCTGATCGGACTGTTGCACCAGGGAACGACTGCTCCCGCCCAGGGATTGCTGATATGGTAGGCGCGATGACCGACACGCAGCCGTTGGCCAGCATCACGTCGCCACCCGCACAGCGTAGCGTCACGGTGCTCGGCGCCACCGGCTCGATCGGTGCAAGTACCGTCGATCTGCTGCGTCGAGAGCCGGGCCGCTACCGAATAGAAGCGCTGACCGCCCATCGCAACGGCGCCGCGCTGGCGCGCTTGGCGCGTGAACTCGGTGCACGCTTTGCCGCGGTTGGCGATCCCGATGCTTACGGCGAATTAAAATCGGGCCTGTCCGGCTCCGCGATCGAAGCGGGTGCCGGACCCGCAGCCTTGGTGGAAGCCGCGCAACGGCCGGCTGATTGGGTCATGGCGGCGATCACCGGTGCCGCCAGTCTCAAGCCGACGCTTGCGGCCGCCGAACGTGGCGCGACCGTTGCGCTCGCCAACAAGGAGTGCCTGGTCTGCGCGGGCGCGTTGTTCATGCGCGCCGCCACTGCGGCTGGCGCTCGGGTGTTGCCGGTCGACTCGGAGCACAATGCGATCTTCCAGGCGCTGAGCGCCGGCCGCCGCGAAGACGTCCGGCGGATCGTGCTCACCGCTTCGGGCGGGCCATTTCGCACCTTTTCCGCTGATGCGTTGCGCAAGGTGACGCTGGAGCAGGCACTCAAGCACCCGACCTGGTCGATGGGTCCGAAAATCACCATCGATTCGGCGACCTTGATGAACAAGGGGCTGGAACTGATCGAGGCGCAGCACCTGTTCGCGCTGGCGCCGGAAGAGCTTGGCGTGGTTGTGCATCCCCAATCGGTCGTCCACGGCCTGGTGGAATTTCGCGATGGCTCGGTCATCGCCCAGCTTGGCTCGCCGGACATGCGCATCCCCATCGCCCACTGCCTCGGCTATCCGGAACGGCTGGGCACCCCGGCGAAGCGGCTTGACCTTGCCCGCCTTTCGACTTTGACCTTTGAGGAGCCCGACCCGGCGCGTTTCCCGGCACTGCGGATTGCGCGCTGGGCGCTGGAAGCGGCTGGCGGCGCGCCGACCGTGCTCAATGCGGCCAACGAGATTGCCGTGGCGGCGTTTGTCGGCGGGCGGATCGGATTCGCCGGTATTCCGGCCCTGGTCGAGGCGGTCCTCGAGGCGGCAGAGCGTGGCGGGGCGATGGGCGAGCCGCAATCGGTCGACGAGGCCGTCGCCATTGACCATAATGCAAGAAGGTTGGCCACTGACCTCTTGCCCGAAATTGCCGCAATGGCATCCTAATCAAGACAGAGGGACAGCACTTTTGGGGCTGGGACAGGCGACATGGCGATAGGGATTCTTTCGCATTTACAGGCGTTTGGCGGCGACGCCGTGCGCTATTTATTGCCCTTTCTGTTCGTTCTGAGCCTGGTCGTTTTCTTCCATGAACTTGGCCACTTTCTCGTTGCGCGCTGGTGCGGCGTACGCATTTTGGTGTTTTCGATCGGGTTTGGCCCCGAAATTCTCGGCTTTTACGACCGCCACGGTACCCGCTGGAAAATCGCCGCCGTCCCGCTGGGCGGCTATGTGAAGTTCCTTGGCGATGACAATCCCGCCAGTACGCCCGACCGGACCCGCCTTGCCGCCATGGATACGGAGCAGCGGGCGCACAGCTTCATGTTCCAGCCGGTGTTCAAGCGCGCGGCCATAGTGGCGGCCGGACCCTTGGCAAATTTTATATTAGCCATAGCGATTTTTGCCGGGATCTTAATGCTGTTCGGCATGCAGACGATGAGTGCGCGGGTCGACGAGGTGCAACCCGCAAGCCCCGCCGCCGCGGCCGGCTTCAAGCCTGGCGACTTGGTCCTGGCGATCGACGGGGAGAAGATCGGCAGCTTCGCAGACATGCAGCGCATTGTCGCGGAGAGTGCCGGCAAGACCCTGCACATCACTGTTGACCGCAACGGCGCTGACACGGTCCTCACCGCGACCCCGGCGCTCCGCCAGGAAAAGGATATTTTCGGCAATGTCGAGCGCATCGGCCTGCTTGGCATCCGCCGTTCGCAGACACCTGGCGATGTGAAGTATCAGCGGGTATCACCGCCGCGAGCGGTCTTGATGGGCGCGCAGGAAACCTGGTTCGTGGTCGACCAGACGCTCACCTACATCGGTCGGGTCGTAGTCGGGCGCGAGGCGGCCAATCAACTGGGCGGTCCTATTCGCATCGCGCAAATGTCGGAAAAGGTGGCGAGCATCAGCTTCGTCGCCCTGGTTCATCTTGCTGCCGTGCTGTCGGTGTCGATCGGGTTGCTGAATCTGTTTCCGATCCCGCTACTCGACGGCGGGCACCTTTTGTTCTATTCGATCGAGGCCGTGCGTGGGCGCCCGCTCTCGGAGCGTGCCCAGGAGGTGGGGTTTCGCATCGGTTTCGCCATCGTGGTCATGTTGATGATATTTGCAACTTTCAATGACATCGTTCATCTGGCGTCGTCCTGACAGAGGCGGCGCCTATCGGCTGGAGGAGCGGGGTCGTGCGAGCACGTGAGGAGCGCGACCGGAATTAAGCGGATGACGGGGCGGATCCGAAGGGGCGGATCCGAGGGATGGTAAGCCGCCCGGCGTACCGGGGCGGCGAGGGGAACAGGGCGCTTAGCGCATGAAGTGCGGGGTGTGGGTAAAACGGGGGCTCGTCGTAGCTGGCTTGCTCCTCGGGGCGGGCCTTGTTGGCGTCTCGGCCGACGCGGCTTTGGCTGCGCCGCACGCGCAATCCGCGGGTTCGCAGATTGTGGTGGAGGGCAACCGCCGCATCGATGCCGACACCATTCGTCAGTATTTCAAGGCCAAGCCGGGCGAGCGTCTGACGCCTGAGGAGATCAACGCCGGGATCAAGGCGCTCTACGAATCCGGGCTGTTCCAGGAGATCCACGTATCCACGCAGGGTAACCGCGTGATCGTTTCGGTCGTCGAGGCACAGGTGATCAATCGCGTCGCCTTCGAAGGCAACTACCGGATCAAAGACGAACAGCTGCAGCAGGAAATCCAATCGAAACCGCGTGGCGCGCTGTCGCGTCCGGCCGTGCAGGCGGACACCGAGCGCATCATCGAACTCTATCACCAGAGCGGCCGTTTCGACGTGACCGTCACGCCGGAGATTATCGACCGTCCGAACAACCGCGTAGACCTGGTCTTCGTCCTTCACGAAGGCGAAAAGACCGGCGTCAAGCAGGTCAACTTCGTCGGTAACCATGCCTATTCGAGCTGGCGACTTAAGGACGTGATCAAGACCGCCGCTTCGAATTTCCTCAGCTTTCTGCAGACTACGGACGTCTACGACCCCGACCGCATCGAAGCCGATCGCGACCTGCTGCGGCGCTTCTATCTCAAACACGGCTACGCCGACGTGCAGATCATAGCCGCGACCGGCGTGTACGATCCGGCCAGGAAGGGTTTCATCATCACCTTTACGATCGAGGAAGGGCCCCGATACCGCTTCGGCAACATCAACATTCAATCCAATGTCCGCGCCGTCGACGCGAACTCGCTGCGTTCGGCCCTGCTCACGCACAAGGGCGATGTTTACAACGGTGACGCGGTCGAGAAGACGGTTGAGGCGCTCACCGTGGAAATGGCGAGGCGCGGCTTTCCCTTCGGCACGGTGCGACCGAGCGGGGATCGCAACCCGGCTGCACGGATGATCGGAGTCACCTTTGTGGTGGACGAGGGCTCGCGGGCCTACATCGAGCGCATCAACGTCCGCGGCAACACGCGCACGCGCGATTATGTGATCCGCAGGGAGCTCGATATCAACGAGGGCGATCCGTACAACCGCGCCCTGCTCGATCGCGCCGAGCGGCGCATCAAGAATCTCAATTTCTTCAAGACGGTGAAGATCACCACCGAGCCGGGATCGGCGCCGGACCGCGTGGTGGTCAACATCGATGTGGTCGAGAAATCGACCGGCGATTTCTCCATCATGGGTGGATATTCGACGGCGGAGGGCTGGATGGTGCAGGCCTCGGTCTCCGAGCGCAATCTGCTGGGGACCGGCCGCTTCGCCAAGGTTTCGGGCACCTACGGCGAGTATATCAGGTCGGCGGAACTCGATTATGTCGAGCCGTACTTTCTCGATCAGCGCATGAGCGCCGGCATCAGTCTGTTCGGCAAGCAGACTCTGCCCAACAGCTATTTCTCCTATGGGACGGAAAGCATCGGCGGCACGCTGAAACTCGGCATCCCGCTGCGCGAAGATCTGGCCGTTCAGTTGCGCTATTCGCTGTACACGCAATCGATCCAGCTGCCCTGGACGCTCGATGATTGCAACAACATCAATCCGAACTTCAGCACGACTTTCCCGACGCCGGCGGCGCTGGCTATCGGCGGATATACCGGGGGCACCTCCAATTGTCTTATTTACGGCGGGGCCTCGCTTCCGATTCGCGAGGAGCTTGGATTCGGCACCCGGTTGACCTCGAGCGCGGGTTACGGAATCGTCTACAACACGCTCGACAACAACAAGAATCCCACGAGCGGCATCAACTTCAATTGGGGCCAGGACCTCGCCGGGCTTGGCGGCGATGCGCGTTATCTGCGCTCGTCGGTGGACCTCCGCACCTACTATGAGCCGGTTTCCGATCTCGTCGGCGTCGTGCATCTGCAGGCCGGCAATATTCTGGGCCTGCAGAATTGTCCGACGACCGGTACGTGCGTCGACAACACCGGCTATGTGAGCATGCTCGACGACTTCAAGATGGGACCAAATCTGGTTCGCGGATTTGCCCCCGCCGGCCTCGGGCCGCGCGATATCACCAATGCTGCCTTCGGCTATCCGAACGGCGACGAGATCGGCGGCACCAATTACTGGGGCGCCAGCCTTGAGTTCGATTATCCGCTGTATTTCATGCCGAAGGACTCAGGGTTTACCGGGGGCGTGTTCGTCGATAGCGGTTCGGTGTGGGGCTACCGGGCGGAGTCGCAGAATCCGGTTACAGGAGAGGTCAATGGCATCGTGAACAGCACGAGCGGCTCCTTCAGCTGCCAGTGCGGGATGCAGTTCGCCGACTTGCCGGCGGTGCGCGCCTCGGTCGGCGTCAGCCTGATCTGGAACTCGCCTTTCGGCCCGCTGCGCTTCGATCTGGCCTATCCGTTCTTGAAGCAGTCGTATGACGTTACCCAGTACTTCGCGTTCGGCGGCGGGACGCAATTCTGAGGTGTCCGGCGATCCGGTCGCACAGCGGCGCGCGCGGGAGCCGCTTCGGCCATCCTCGCTGTTCGCGACGGACGGGCGGGCGGCGTCGGCGCTGGTGCATGCTTCGGCGCGGATCGAAGCCGGCGCCACCATCGATCCGCTCGTGGTGATCGGGCCGCGGGCCCAGATCGGCGCCGAGACCGTGATCGCGGCGGGCGCGGCGGTCGGGCCCGGCGTCTGCATCGGCCGCCGCTGCGCGATCGGCTCCGGCACCACGATCGTTCATGCGCTGCTCGGCGATGGCGTGGTCATCCAACCCGGCGCGCGCATCGGCCAAAGCGGCCTGGGCGCGCAGCCCGATGCACGGGAAGAGCAGGGTTTCCGGCAAGCCCGGCGCGTGATCATTCAGGATGGCGTTGAGATCGGCGCCAACGCTGCGGTCGACCGCGGTGCAGTGGGCGATACGGTGATCGGCGAAGGTGCGAAGGTCGGCAATCTCACGCAAATCGGCAGTGACGCGATGATCGGGCGGCACTGCGTGATCGCCGCCCAATCCGAGATAGCGGCCGACGCGGTGGTCGGAGATTTTGCTATAATCGGCCGCCATGTCGGCATCGCGGAGGATGTCGGCAGCCGGGGTCATCGATGAACGTCGCGACGCTCGAAGCCGTCGAAATCGGTGAAATCCTGCGATTGCTGCCGCATCGCTATCCGTTCGTCATGGTCGATCGCGTCATCGATATTCGCGGCGACGAGTGCGGAGTTGGAATAAAGAACGTGACGATCAACGAGCCGCAATTCACCGGTCATTTTCCCGATTATCCGGTGATGCCCGGAGTGCTGATGCTCGAGGGTATGGCGCAGACGGCTGCGGTGCTGGTGCTGCGGCTGGTACAGTTGCGCGAAGCGCGCTCCATGTTCCTGATAACCATCGACAAAGCCAAGTTCCGCAAGCCGGCCGTGCCGGGGGACCGGCTCGAATATCACGTGCGCAAAGTCGCGCACCGCCGCACCATGTGGTGGTATCAGGCCGAGGCCCGCGTCGACGGCGCCGTGATCGCGGAAGCCAAGCTCGGTGCAATGATTGGCGAGGCCAGGACGTGATCGACGCGACCGCGTGCGTCGCCGAGGGTGCGCGCATAGGCGAGGGTGTCGTCATCGGCCCCTATTGCATCGTCGGGCCCGGCGTCGAGCTGGGCGACGGCGTGCGTTTGATCGCCCATGTTCACCTCAGCGGCGTGACCCGCATCGGCGAGGGCACGGTGATCTATCCGTTCGCGTCGCTCGGCGGCCCGCCGCAATCGGTCCATTACCACGGCGGCGCGACGCGACTGATCATCGGGCCTCACTGCGACATACGCGAAGGCGTCACCGTCAATAGGGGAACGGAGGAGGGCAACGGCGTCACCAGGGTTGGCGAGCGATGTTTCCTGATGGTCGGCTGCCATGTTGCGCACGATTGTCAGGTTGGCAACGGTGTAACATTTGCCAATCTTGCCAGCTTGGGCGGACATGTGTCCATCGGCGATAATGTCGTTGTCGGCGCGCTTGCCGGATTTCATCAGTTCTGCCGCGTTGGCGAAGGGGTGATGGTGGGCGGAATGTCGCCGGTGCGGACCGATATCATCCCGTTTGCCATGGTTCGCGGTGAGAATCTGCGCGGCCTCAATGTTGTCGGCCTGCGTCGTCGCGGCGCGAGCCGCGCCGATTTGCAGCGATTGCGGCATGTCTATCGAAGCCTGTTCTTCGGCAAAGGCGTCTTCGCCGAGCGGGTCGAAGAGGTCGCTCGCGAATTCGCCGCTGATCCGGCGGTCGGCAAGATTATCGATTTCATTCGCGCCGGCGGTAAGCGCGCGTTGATGCGGCCCGCCAGCAAGAGCGATGAAGAAGGTCATGACAGCGGCCTGACGAACAAACATGATTGACGCGTTCGCGGCACAGACGTCGATCGCGATCGTTTGCGGAGGCGGCAGCATTCCGGGGGCGGTCGCCGATGCCGTTGCGCGTTCAGGACGCCGCCCGGTGATGCTCGCCCTAAGGGGCTGGGCCGATCCGAAGCTTGTCGAGCGCTATACCCATCACTGGATCTCCGTCGGGCAGGCAGGACGGCTGTTTCGCCTTGCGCACGCTGAGAATTGCCGCGAGGCCGTGTTCATCGGCACGCTGACACGGCCGGCGTTGACGCAGATACGACTTGATTGGCGGACCATCCGCATGATGCCACGCATTATTCGCGCCTTCGCCGGCGGCGACGATTGGCTGATGTCCGGCATCGCCAAATTGGCTGAGGAAGGTGGTCTCCGTATCATCGGCGTCAAGAACGTGGCTCCGGAGATCGTGATTCCCGAGGGAGTCCTGGGCCGTTACCGACCGTCGGCGCGCGACTGGAGCGACATCGCGCGCGCCCGTGAAATGATCGCGGCGCTCGGTCGGTTCGACGTCGGACAAGCGGCGGTGGTGGCCAACAACAATGTGCTTGCGGTCGAGGCGGCGGAAGGGACCGACAATCTGCTCGCCCGCATCGCCGATCTGCGCGAACAAGGACGCTTGAACTTGCCGCTCGGCGTCGGCGTCCTGGTCAAGGCGCCGAAACCTACTCAGGATCGTCGTCTCGATCTGCCGGCGCTCGGGCTGCGCACCGTCGGCAACGCGGCGCGCGCGGGCCTTGCCGGAATCGCCGTCGTCGCCGGGAACACGATCATCGCCGACGCTGCCGAGACGATTGCGGCCGCGGACCGCGCCGGCATTTTTCTTGCCGGTGTGGCGGAGGGCGGCCCGCAGTGAGCCGGCAATCGCAGCCCGGGTCGCCGCTGATCTATCTGATTGCCGCCGAGGAGTTGGGTGACGCGCTGGGTGCGGCGTTGGCGCGTGCGCTTGTCGCTCGCGAACCCGGCGTCAAGCTCGCCGGTGTCGGCGCTCGATCCATGGCGCAAGCCGGGATCATCAGTCCGTTCGCGATTGAGGACCTCTCGATCTTCGGACTGACCGCAATCCCGCGGCGACTGCCGACGATTTTGCGGCGTATCCGCGAAACCGCCGATGCCGTTATCGCCACTCGTCCGGATGCCGTGGTCATTATCGACAGCCCGGACTTCACCCATCGGGTGGCGCGCCGGGTGCGGCGCGCGGCGCCCTCAATTCCGATCGTCGATTACGTCTCGCCGTCGATCTGGGCTTGGCGAGCGGGCCGTGCGCGCGCGATGCGCGGCTACATCGATTGCGTGCTGGCCATCCTGCCGTTCGAGCCGGCGGCGCACCTGCGGCTCGGCGGTCCGCCTTGCCTCTATATCGGCCATCCGCTCATCGAGCGCGTCGCCGAGTTGCGGCCCAATGCCGACGAGTTGAAGCGCCGCGGCAGCGATCCTCCCGTGGTCCTGGTACTTCCGGGCAGTCGGTCGAGCGAGATCCGACGATTGCTGGCGATCTTTGGCGCGGCCATCGGGCGCGTTGCCGGGCGATTCGGCGCCATCGAGCTGGTCCTTCCGACCGTGCCGCATCTGGCGGAACGCGTGCGCGCCGGCGTGGCCGGCTGGCCGCTCAAGCCCCGCATTGCAGTGGAGCCCGTCGAGAAATGGGCGGCGTTTCGCGGTGCCCGCGCGGCACTCGCCGCATCGGGTACGGTAACGCTCGAATTGGCGCTTGCCGGAGTGCCGACAGTCGGCGCGTACCGGGTATCGCTGATCGAGGAAGTCGTCGCGCGGCTCATGCGCTCGCCGGAGATTTCCACGGTCATTCTGACTAATCTCGTGCTCGGCGAGAACGTCGTGCCGCAGTTCCTGCAGCGCGACTGCACGCCGGAAAAGCTCGCCGATGCGTTATTGCCGCTCATGTCCGAGACCGCGGAGCGACGCCGCCAGGTCGAGGCTTTCCGGCGCCTTGATGCCGTCATGGCGCTCGGGGCGCCGAGCCCGAGCAGCCAGGCCGCCACCATTGTCCTCGATATCGCCCGGCACGGCCGGCGCGATGCCGCAGCCGCAAATAAGGCGGCATTGACATGCTAAGCGTTGAATTGCCCCCGCATTGCGCTCTACCCCTTGCACTGAGCGCCCCGCCAAGGCCGCAGCGATTGCCTTCCGCACCAGCCAAAAGGCAGAGACAGCAAAGCCGCCCGCGTGAACAGACCCACTGAAACGGTCCGCGGCGGCCCGCTCCGTGCCGCCATAACCGGCGTGCACGGCTATGTGCCGCCCGAGGTGCTGACCAACACCCGGCTGGCGCAGATGGTCGATACCAGCGACGAGTGGATTGTCGCGCGCACCGGCATCAAAGAGCGGCACATTCTCAGCGGGGAGGGGCTTGGCACCTCGCATATGGGCGCGGAAGCCGTGCGCGGCCTGCTGGCGCGGACGGCAAGCGCTCCCGGCGAAATCGACCTGCTGATCTGTGCAACGACCACCCCCGACTTTGTCTTCCCCTCGACCGCCAACCTGATCTGCGACATGTGCGGGATCCGCAACGTCGGCAGCTTCGACGTGCAGGCGGCATGTTCGGGTTTCGTCTACGCGTTGAGCGTCGCGTCGCAATTCATCGAGACGGGACGGTATCGCAAGGTCGTCGTGGTCGGAGCCGACAAGATGTCGGCAATCATCGACTATACCGATCGCGCAACCTGCGTCCTGTTCGGCGACGGCGCCGGCGCGGTGCTGATCGAACCGAGCCAAAGCTACGGAATCATCGACACCCTGATCGCGTCTGACGGTTCCGGCATGCCGCATCTGCACCAGAAGGCCGGCGGCAGCCGCATGCCGCCGACGGCGAAGACCGTGGCCAAGCGCCTGCATTACGTCCACCAGGAAGGCGCCGCGGTCTACAAATTCGCCATCGCCCGCATGGCAGAGGTCGCCACCACCCTGATGAAGCGCAATCGTCTGCTCGGCGAGGATATCGATTGGCTGGTGCCGCATCAGGCCAACCGGCGCATCATCGAGGCGACCGCCGAGCGGATCAAGCTGCCGCCCGAACGCGTCATGATCACGATAGACAAATACGGCAACACCACCAATGCCACGATCCCGCTCTGCCTGTGGGACTACGAAGACCGGCTCAAGAGCGGCGATCGCATCCTGCTCGCGGCCTTCGGCGGCGGCTTTACCTGGGGCGGGGCGTATCTGACCTGGGCCTATGACGGCAGGCGCGAATAGCGGGTGCCGAACGGCGAGCGGCGAATAGCAAAGCGGAACGCATTCAACCACCCGTAACTTTGTTTGTTCGCCTACCTTCGCCGCGAGATCGGCTGGTAATCGCGGCGCGGTGCGCCGGTGTAGAGCTGGCGCGGGCGGCCGAGTTTCTGCTGTGGATCCTCGATCATTTCCTTCCACTGCGCGATCCAGCCGACGGTGCGCGCGAGCGCGAACAGCACCGTGAACATGGTGGTGGGAAAACCCATGGCGCGCAGCGTTATGCCCGAATAGAAGTCGACGTTGGGATAGAGCTTCTTTTCAATGAAATAGTCGTCGTGCAGCGCAATCTTTTCCAGCTCCATGGCGACTTCGAGCAGCGGATCCTTGCGCCCAAGCTCATTGAGCACTTCGTAGCAGGTCCGTTGCATGATCTTCGCGCGCGGATCGTAGTTCTTGTAAACGCGATGACCAAATCCCATCAGGCGGAACGAATCGTTGGGATCCTTGGAACGCTTGATGAATTCGGGAATGCGCTCGACAGAGCCGATTTCGCCGAGCATCTTCAGCGCTGCCTCGTTGGCGCCGCCGTGCGCGGGCCCCCAAAGGCAAGCGATGCCGGCGGCGATGCAGGCGAAAGGATTGGCGCCGGTCGATCCGGCCAGCCGCACCGTCGAGGTCGACGCGTTCTGCTCGTGGTCGGCGTGCAGGATGAAGATGCGGTCCATGGCGCGGGCGAGCACCGGATTGGGCTTATACTCCTCGCACGGCACGCCGAAGCACATGTGCAGAAAGTTCGACGCGTAATCGAAGTCGTTCTTCGGATACATGAACGGCTGGCCGATCGAGTATTTGTAGGCCATGGCCGCCAGCGTCGGCATTTTGGCGATCATGCGGATGGAAGCGATCATCCGCTGGGTCGGATCGGTGATGTCGGTGGAGTCGTGATAGAACGCCGACAGCGCGCCGACGCAGCCGACCATCACCGCCATCGGATGGGCGTCGCGGCGGAAGCCGTTGAAGAAGCGAGTCATCTGTTCGTGGACCATCGTGTGGTGGACCACACGATCGTCGAAATCGGCCTTCTGGGCTGCCGTCGGCAGGTCGCCGTAGAGCAGCAGGTAACAGGTTTCCAGGAAATCGCCGTGTTCGGCCAAATCCTCGATCGGAAAGCCGCGATAGAGCAGCACCCCCTTGTCGCCGTCGATGTAGGTGATCTTGGATTCGCACGAGCCGGTCGAGGTGAAGCCGGGGTCGTAGGTGAAAATGCCGGCGTCGGCATAAAGCTTGCTCACGTCGATGACTTCCGGCCCGATCGTCCCGTCGTAGATGGGGAACGAATAACTCTTGTCGCCGAGCGTGAGCTTTCCGGTCTTGATATTGGAGCCGGGTTTCGCGTCCATGATGTCGTCCTCGTGCGGGCAGCCGTAGCTTAAGCGCGGCCGGGCGGCCGCAATGGCCACGAATAGCCAGGTAATGATTGCAGCGCTGCCTTTAGCCCGGCCCTATTGAGGTAACCCAAGCCTATGTGCACCGCAAGATATAGGCCTGTGACACGATTCCCGGAAGATGAGCCGCGCGAGTGCGCAATTCGGGCGAAATCCGGCCTTTTCGCGCGTGCCGATGACCACGTTCAGCGCGCCCGGCGCGCGGCCTATTCGCGTGCGGCGTCGGCAATGCGCGCCAAGCTCTCGTCCTTGCCGAGCACGGCTAGCACGTCGAATATGCCGGGCGAGGTGGAGCGGCCGGTGAGCGCGGCGCGCAGTGGCTGGGCGACGGCGCCGAGCTTCATCCCGCGTTGCTCGGCAAAGGTGCGTATCGCCTGTTCGGTTGCCTCTTTGCTCCAGGGTTCGGCGGCGGCGAGCATGCGCGCGAATTCGTGCAGCAGGGCCTTGGCGGGAGCGTCGAGCAGCGCACTCGCTTTCTGGTCCAGAGCGAGGGGCCGCTCGGCAAACAGAAAATTTGCGCTGTCAATAAGATCAAGCAGCGTCTTGCTGCGCTCCTTCAAGCTCGGCATGGCCGCAAGGAATTGCTGGCGCAGGTGCGGCGTCAGCTTGGCAGCGAGGCTCGCGCCGTCGGCAAGGTGTGGCAGCAGCGCTTCGATGGCGGCGAGCAGGTCTGCGTCGGCGCTGTGCCGCATGTAATGGCCGTTGAGATTCTCCAGCCGGGCGAGATCGAACCGGGCCGGCGCGCGGCCGATCTGCGGCAGGTCGAACGCTGCGATCATCTCTTGGGTGGAAAAAATCTCCTGGTCGCCATGGCTCCAGCCGAGCCGAACCAGATAGTTGCGCAACGCCGCCGGCAGATAGCCCATGGCCCGGTAGGCGTCGACGCCGAGCGCGCCGTGGCGTTTGGAAAGCTTCGAGCCGTCCGGGCCGTGAATGAGCGGAATATGCGCCATCACCGGCACCGGCCAGCCGAGCGCGTCGTAGATGTGCTTCTGCCGCGCGGCATTGGTGAGATGATCGTCGCCGCGAATGATGTGGGTGACGCCCATGTCATGGTCATCGACCACCACGGCCAGCATGTAGGTCGGCGTGCCGTCGGAACGCAGCAGGACGAGGTCGTCGAGGTTCTCGTTCTGCCAGACCACGCGGCCCTGCACCTGGTCGTCGATGACGGTTTCCCCGGCGAGCGGCGCCTTGAGGCGGATCGCCGGCTTGACGCCGGGCGGCGCTTGGCCCGGATCGCGGTCGCGCCAACGGCCATCGTATAGCTTCGAACGGCCTTCGCCGCGCGCTGCCTCGCGCATTTGCGCAAGCTCCTGCGGGCTCGCATAGCAGCGATAGGCATGGCCGGAGGCAAGAAGCTGCTCGACGACTTCGCGGTGCCGCGCCGAGCGGGTGAATTGAAAGATCGGATCGCCGTCCCAGGCAATGCCGAGCCAGCTAAGCCCGTCGAGGATGGCGTCGATGGCGGCCTGCGTCGAACGCTCGCGGTCGGTGTCTTCGATGCGCAGCAGCATTTTTCCGCCGCGCCCGCGCGCGTACAGCCAATTGAACAACGCTGTGCGTGCGCCGCCGATATGCAGAAAGCCGGTCGGCGAGGGCGCGAAGCGGGTGACGACGGTCATGACTCTCCGGCAGTTTTGCGGTGCGCGCTCGTGTAGCACAGCACCTGACAACTCAATAATCCTCAAGGGGAAAGGAGCATGCGGCCTTGACCGCACAGCCCAATTTGTTCAGTCCGGGCACCGCCGCCATCTGGGAATCAACGCGTCGGCTGGATATTTCGGCTGCACGCCCTAGTGGAGCGGATTTGACATTCGCTACCCGCCCGGCCGACAACGCGTGAAGCGAGTGTCAAATCCAAAAGCTCCACAAGGACTTTATAGTTGCCGGTGGTCCCTTGATTCCAACATTCGCATGAGAGCGTGCCGAAAGGGGACGCGAATGTTAGAATCGGACCACTAGGAAACCGACAGAGCCATGACCATTGCCGAAACCCCGGTAGCAAATCCGATACGCGAAGCCGGCCAGGATTTCATCCGCGACATCGTTCGCGCCGACCTCGACGCGGGGCGGCACAAAACGGTCGTCACCCGCTTTCCGCCCGAGCCGAACGGTTACCTGCATATCGGCCACGCCAAATCGATCTGCCTCAATTTCGGCATTGCCGAGGAGTTCGGCGGCCACTGCAATCTGCGCTACGACGACACCAACCCGACCAGGGAGGACCAGGAATACATCGACGCCATCGAGCGCGACGTGCGCTGGCTCGGCTTCGACTGGGGCGACCGCCTTTATCACGCCTCCGACTATTTCGAGCGGCTCTACGAATGGGCCGAACACCTGGTCCGCGCCGGCAAGGCTTATGTGGACGATCAGACCCAGGAGGAAATCCGGGCAACGCGCGGTACCTTGACCGAGGCCGGCATCGACAGCCCGCACCGCGAGCGCAGCGTCGAGGAAAATCTCGACCTGTTTCGCCGCATGCGCGCCGGAGAGTTTGTCAACGGCGCGCGCGTGTTGCGCGCCAAGATCGACATGGCTTCCGGCAACATCAACCTGCGCGATCCGGTGCTTTATCGTATCCTGCACGCGGCGCATCCGCGCACCGCCAAAACCTGGTGCATCTATCCGAGCTACGATTTCGCCCACGGCCAGTCCAACTCGATCGAGGGCGTCACGCACTCGATCTGCACGCTCGAATTCGAAGATCACCGGCCACTGTACGACTGGTTGTTGAGCAACCTGCCGGTGCCGTCGCGGCCTCGCCAGTACGAGTTTGCGCGGCTCAATCTGTCCTACACGGTGCTGTCGAAACGCGTGCTCACCGAGCTCGTCCGCGGCGGCCATGTGGCCGGCTGGGACGATCCGCGCATGCCGACGCTGGCGGGCCTGCGCCGCCGTGGCGTCCCGGCGGCCGCGATCCGCGATTTCGTCAAGCGGATCGGGGTGGCCAAGGCCAACAGCGTCGTTGACGTGGCGATGCTTGATTTCTCCATCCGCGAACACCTCAACACAACCGCCGAGCGGCGCATGGCGGTGCTGCGGCCGTTGAAAGTCGTGATCGAGAATTATCCGGAAGGCGCCAGCGAAGAGATCGAGGCGATCAACCATCCCGAACAGCCGGAGGCTGGAACGCGGCGGATTCGCTTCAGCCGCGAGCTGTTCATCGAGCGCGACGACTTTTTGGAAAGCCCGCCGAAGAAATTTTTCCGGCTCGCGCCCGGCCGCGAGGTGCGGCTGCGCTACGCGTATTTCATCACCTGCCGTGAAGTCGTCAAGAACGCCGCCGGCGAGGTGGTTGAGCTGCGCTGCAGCTACGATCCGGACACGCGCGGCGGCAATGCGCCGGACGGCCGCAAGGTGCAGGCGACGCTGCATTGGGTTTCCGCGAAGGATTCACGGCCGGCCGAAGTGCGCCTGTACAATCCGCTGTTCACGCGGCCCGATCCCGATGCCGGCAACTTCGCCGCCGATCTCAATCCACACTCGCTGGAGATCATCGCCGATGCGCGCGTCGAGCCGGCGCTGGCCGGGCGTAATTCGGCCGACGCCGTGCAATTCGAACGCCAGGGTTATTTCTGCCTTGATGGAGACTCGACGGCCGAGCGCGTCGTGTTCAACCGCACGGTCGGCCTGCGCGATACGTGGGCCAAGATGGCGGGAAGCGGCGGCTGAGCGCTACGTTCCGGGTTCCACGCTGGCGCGCGGCACCAAAATGACGCGCTCTCAATACCGCCGGAACAGGCCGACCATCTTGCCCTGAATGCGCACGCGGTTGGGCGGCAGGATGCGTACCTCGTAGGCCGTATTGGCGGGTTCGAGCGCAATCGAGGCGCCGCGGCGGCGGAAGCGCTTGAGCGTTGCCTCCTCGTTATCGATCAGCGCCACGACAATATCGCCTGTGTCCGCCGCATCGGTGCGCTTGAGCAGCGCGATGTCGCCGTCGAGGATGCCGGCCTCGATCATCGAATCACCGCGGACTTCGAGAGCGAAATGCTCGCCGGCGCTCAAAAGGTCCGGGGGCATCTGGATGGTGTGGCTGCGCGTCTGGATGGCTTCGATGGGGGTTCCGGCGGCGATCCGTCCCATGACCGGCACGGCGACCGGCCGGCCGCCGTCGTCCTCGGAGGCCGCGCGCACCCGGCCGAGATTGCCCTCGATGACACTTGGGGTGAACCCGCGCGAGCGGCTTGAGCCGATGCCGTGCGCGACCAATTCCGGCAGCTTGATTACCTCGATCGCCCGTGCCCGGTTGGGCAGCCGGCGGATGAAACCGCGCTCCTCGAGTGCGGTAATGAGGCGGTGGATGCCGGATTTGGAGCGCAGATCAAGCGCGTCCTTCATCTCGTCGAAGGACGGCGGCACGCCAGCCTCCTTTAGACGTTCATGAATAAACCGCAACAGCTCGGCTTGCTTGCGCGTGAGCATCAGCGTTCCCTCTCCCGATCCGGCAAATCTGGGCCCCGGCGAGCGCCCCGCAATTCGAAACAAATCATGAACGGACCCTATCCGTTCCATATGTGTTCCGCAAGCGATTAATTTGCGGTGAATCTTTTGGCCGGCCGCATCGGGCGGCTTGCAAATGGAACCCCGCTTCTTGGTCGATTGTCGAGGGGTGTTGCGGTCCGGATACAGCGATCTGGAGCAGCCAGGAGTAGTATGCCAAGTCAATAGAGCGACAATAGGGGGACGACCATGCGAAGGCTATTGATTGCTTCGGCAGCTGCGCTGGCGCTGTCGGCGACTTCGGCATTCGCAGCCGATCTCGGCATACCCTACTACAAGTCACCGCCGCCCCCGCCGCCTCCGGTGAGCTGGACCGGCTGCTATATCGACGGCGGCTTCGGCTACGGCATGTGGAACCAGGATCATTACACTGAGAACAGCGTGACCAGGGTGCCCATTACAGGTACCGACACCGACGGTGGCCGCGGGTGGCTGGGCCGCTTCGGCGGGGGCTGCGACTACCAGGTCTCGCCGCGGATCGTTGTCGGCGTTTTGGGCGACTATGACTGGATGAGCCTGACAGGGATCAGCCATCAGGATCTTACGGCTACACCAACTCCGTTCTTTGGGATCAATGGCACCGAAAGAGAGACCAGCTCTTGGTCAGTCGGCGCGCGCATCGGTTATCTGGTGACACCGTCGCTGTTGACCTACTTTGACGGCGGCTACACACAGGCTCGCTTCGGGCAAGTCAGTTATGTAAATGACACCACCACCCTGGGTATTGGCACAGCAACCGGCCTCTCCATGCCAGCAACCACCTATCATGGCTGGTTCATCGGCGGCGGGACCGAGTACGCGCTCGACATGGACTGGATTCCGATCCGCGGCCTGTTCTGGCGCAACGAGTATCGCTACGCGAGCTACAGCGGGACCAATATCGCCGACGTGTGCGTGGGTGGCGGAGCCACCTGCGGTGCAGCCGGCACGTATGCGTACGGCGAGCACGCCAGCAAGGACGTGCAGACGATTACAAGCTCGCTCGTCTGGCGCTTCAACTGGGGCGGCCCGCTCGGGGGACTCAGAGAGTAAGGCGCACTCTGCGGAGATCGCGAACGCGACCGGGATAAAAGTCTCGGTCGCGCTCCGCTATACCGTCTGATACCAACGGTTCTTATTCGTGACCCACTCACCGCGTCATCCCGGGTCCGGCCTCCGGCCGGCCCGAGTGCAAGCTTGTGCCGGGCATCCACGTCTTAAAAGCTGAGCAAGCTCAAAGACGTGCATGGCCGGGACAAGCCCGGCCATGACGACTGGATGAGTCAGGATCAAAGGCCGCTGATATGAGCTACAGCCCGGTTGCCCGGGCTTTTCTTTTTCCCAGCGAGCGCCCGCGCGCGGGACACGTTTGCGTGTTGTCGAATCTCGACCGTTGTTGTCCTTCGGGCACAGCCATTCGGTGCGGTGAGAGGTACGATCCCACCCACGTGCGTCACCCAAGGGACGCACCATGAAAAAGCTATTGATTGCTTCCGCGGCTGCGCTGGCGCTGTCGGCGACTTCGGCATTCGCAGCCGATCTCGGCTACCCTACTACAAGTCACCGCCTCCGCCGCCGCCCATCACCTGGAGCGGATGCTACGTCGATGGTGGCATCGGCTACGGGCTATGGAATCAAAGGCATTACGGGGAAACCGACCCCGGCTATGTAGCGATCACGCCCACCGTAAATACGGGAGGCGAGGGATGGCTTGGCCGGTTGGGCGGCGGATGCGACTATCAGGTCACACCGCGCTTTGTCATCGGCGCCCTCGCCGATTACGACTTCACCGACCTCAGAGGCACGTTCCAGGATACCATCTCAGGCCTGCTCGGCACCGAGAAGGAGACCGGCGCGTGGGCGGCCGGAGGCCGCGTTGGATATCCCGTGACGCCAAATCTGCTCACGTATTTCGACGCCGGCTATACGCAAGCCCGGTTTAGCTCGATCGCGCTTTCCACCAACGCCGTTCCTTCAGTTGGCACTATCTTTTCCGTCAGCTCCCACACGTATAACGGTTGGTTCCTTGGCGGCGGGACCGAATATGCGCTCTCCGGAATAGTCCCGATCAGCGGATTGTTCTGGCGCACCGAATATCGTTTCGCTGATTATCAAGCCGCGAACGTTCCGATTGTGCCGGTAGGAATTACGGGCTCCGCAGAACACATGCAAAAGGACGTGCAGACGGTCACCAGCGGCCTGGTCTGGCGCTTTAATTTCGGCGGCGGCGGCCCGTACGGGCCACAATAGCCGGGGATTGCGCGGAGACTACGAACGCGGCCGGGATGAGACTCGCGGTCGCGTTCGGCTTGGCTGTCTGCGCCGCGGCATCGCGTTTTGTTGCGACGGTTCAATCAACGCGTCAGCCGCACGATGGCGCAGCGGTCGGCCGCCTTCGCGGCCGGCGCATGCGGCTCGCGGATGACGAGACAATCGGCCTGGGCCAGCGGCACCATCATCGAACTGTCCTGAATGGGGAAGGGGGTCGCGACCGGCCCCTGCGCGTCCTCGCGCAAGCTCGCACGCAGATAGTCGGCGCGCTCGTCGTTTTCCCGTAGGTCGCAGCCGAGTGTCGCGGTTTCGGTCGGAGCCGCCAAGTCGCTGCGCCCGCACAGCCGGCGAATGAGCGGCACCAGGAAGAGGACCGCGCACACATAGGAAGAGACCGGATTGCCGGGCACGCCGAGCACCGCCATAGCACCCAGCCGGCCGTGCATCAGTGGCCGGCCGGGACGCATGGCAATCTTCCAGAATGAAAGCGCCATGCCCTCGGCGGCCAGCGCGCGATTGACGAAATCGTAGTCGCCGACCGACGCGCCGCCGGTCGTCACCAGAATGTCGGCGCCGCCGTCGCGCGCATCGCGCACAGCGGCGATGGTGTCTTCGAGTTTGTCGGCGATCACGCCAAGGTCCATCACCGTGGCGCCTTCCGCGCGGATCAGCGCGGCAAGCGCAAAGCCGTTCGAGTAGACGATCTGCCCCGGTCCGGGCTCTACGCCGGGCGGCACAAGCTCATCGCCGGTCGCAAACAGTGCCACGTTCGGCTTGCGGTAGACCGGCACCAGCGGGTGGTTCATGCCGGCCACCAGTGCAAGGTCGCGCGCGGTCAGCCGGTGGCCTTTGGCGAACAGCTTTTCGCCTTGCCTGAAATCGAGGCCTTGACGGCGGATGTGGCGGCCTTTGCTCGTGGGCTTTTGCACCTCGACGAAATCGCCGTCTCGCGTGGTCAATTCCTGGATGACGATGCCGTCGGCACCTTCCGGCACGAAGCCGCCGGTGAAAATGCGCGCGGCTTCCCGCGGCCCGACCACCGCCTTGAAGGGCTTGCCGGCCGGGACTTCGCCAATCACCTTCAAGCGAACCGGGGTTTGCGCGACGTCGGCGGCGCGCACCGCATAGCCGTCCATCGCCGAGACATCGGCAGGCGGCTGCGTGCGGCGCGCTTTGAGATCTAAGGCCAGCACGCGGCCGTCGGCCCCGGCGAGCGGGACTTCCTCGGCCGGCAGCGGTTCGGCTTGCGCCAGCACGCGTTCGAGGGCCTCTGCGACCGACAGCAACGCCACGATTTTAAGCGTCCTCCGCGCGAAAACGACCACTCTTGCCGCCGCTTTTCTCCAACAGTCGGATGCCGTCAATGCGCATACCGCGCTCGACGGCTTTGACCATGTCATAGATCGTGAGGCAGGCAACCGACACGGCGGTCAGCGCCTCCATTTCGACGCCGGTTTTGCCGGCGACCTTGACCCGCGCCGTCACCGTGACGCCCGGCAGCCTGGCATCGGGCACAAGCTCGACCTCGACCTGGGTCAGCGCCAGGGGATGGCAAAGCGGAATCAATTCGTGCGTGCGCTTGGCCGCCATGATGCCGGCGATGCGGGCAGCGCCGAGCACGTCGCCCTTCTTGGCGTTGCCCTCGCGCACGAGGGCAAGAGTCTCCGCGCGCATGAGCACGCGGCCTTGCGCCACCGCCACGCGTTCCGTCGCGGGCTTGGCCGAGACATCCACCATGTGGGCGGTGCCGCTACCGCTCAGATGCGAAAGCTTGTTGCGGCGCTGCGCCACGGCATCTAGCGGGAGTTGGCGCCGTAAGCGGGGGAGACGACGGCGGCCGCATTGCGTGCAAGCAACGCGCGCGTCGCGCCGGCCACGTCGGCTTGGCGCATCAGGCTTTCGCCGACCAGAAACGCGGAAATCCCGGCCTTGCCGAGTCGCACCAAATCCTCCGGCGTGAAGATGCCGCTTTCGCCGACGATGACGCGGCCGGCAGGAACGTTGCGGGCCAACTGCTCGCAAGTTGCAAGCGTCGTTGCAAAAGTCTTGAGATTGCGATTGTTGATCCCGATAAGCCGGGATTTCAGACGCAGCGCCCGGTCAAGCTCGCTTTGGTCATGGACCTCGAGCAGCGCGTCCATGCCGAGCGCAAACGAAGCGGCTTCGAGTTCGGCGGCGCAGCCGTCATCGACCGCCGCCATGATGATGAGGATGCAGTCGGCGCCGGCTTCGCACGACTCGGCGACCTGATAAGGATCGTAGAAAAAATCCTTGCGCAGCACTGGTAGCACGGTCGCGGCGCGCGCCGCGCGTAGGTGTTCAAGATTGCCCTGAAAGGACGGCGTGTCGGTCAGCACCGACAGACAGGCGGCGCCTCCGCTCTCGTAGGCGCGTGCGAGCGCGGGCGGATCGAAGTCTTGCCGGATCAGCCCCTTCGAGGGGCTTGCCCTCTTGATCTCGGCAATCAGCGCGTAATCTCCGGCCGCAAGCCGGCGCTCGATGGCGGCCAAAAAACCCCGCGGCGCAGGCGCCGCCTTCGCAGCCTGCTCGACTTGCTCCGCCGAGCGACTGCGCTTTGCCGCGGCGATTTCCTTGCGCTTATACGCGGCGATTTCGCCAAGAATGTCAGCCATCGTTGGACACCACGATGAGCCGGTCGAGGCGTCCTTCGGCTTCGCCGGAGTCAAGCGATTGCGCGGCAAGCTGGAGGCCGCCCTTGAGATCCTTCGCCTTGCCGGCGACGACCAGCGCCGCCGCCGCATTGAACATCGCCACGTCGCGGAATGCGCCGGCCTTTCCGGCGAGAACGTCCTCCACGGCCCGCGCGTTGGTCGTAGCATCGCCGCCGCGCAATGCGTCAGGTTTCACCTTCGGCAGACCGAGTTCTTCCGGGGAAATCTCGAAGCTGCGGATCGTGCCGCCCTCGAGCGCCGCCACGCTTGTCGGTCCGGTCGTGGTAATCTCATCGAGCCCATCGGAGCCGTGCACCACCCAGGCGCCCTCGGCACCGAGGTTTTTCAACACCTGCGCCAGCGGCTCGGTCCATTGCCGGGAAAACACGCCGATCATCTGCCGTCGCACGCCGGCGGGATTGGATAGCGGCCCGAGCAGGTTGAAGATGGTGCGGGTGCCAAGCTCGACCCGCGTCGGATTGACGTTCTTGGTCGCCGGATGATGTGCCGGTGCGAACATGAAGCCGATACCGGCCTCGTGGATGCAGTGCGCGATCCGTTCCGGCGTCAGGTCGATATTGACCCCGAGCGCGGCGAGCACGTCGGCGGCGCCGGAGCGCGAAGACAGCGCGCGGTTGCCATGCTTGGCGACCGGCACCCCGGCGCCGGCCACGATCAGCGCGGCGCAGGTGGAAATGTTGAACGAGCCGGAAGCATCGCCGCCGGTGCCGACGACGTCGATCGCCTCCGGCGGTGCCTCGACGCGCAGCATCTTGGCGCGCATGGCGGTGACCGCGCCGGTGATTTCGTCGACGGTCTCTCCACGCACACGCAGCCCCATCAACAGGGCGCCCATTTGTGAGGGACTGGCCTCCCCCGACATCATCTGGTCGAAGGCGCCTGCGGCTTCGTCGCGGCTGAGCGTGGCGCCAGTCGCGACTTTGGCGATGAGCCCCTTGAACGTATCGGTCACGGCACCGTCCTCAATTCGCTCGCGCCGGGATGTCTTCTATCTTTTGGCTTCTGCGCGCGTGTTGCGGTGAATGCGCGCGGTGTGTGGGATCCCCCACAGGCCTGCGCCGCCCGCTCGCCGCGTTCCAGGCAGCGGCGATGCCGAGAAAATTCCCTAACAGCCGGTGGCCGTGCTGCGAAGCGATGCTCTCCGGGTGAAACTGCACGCCGTGCACCGGCAATTGGGCATGCGCCAATCCCATGACCAGGCCGTCATCGGTCTCCGCGGTGACCTTGAGTTCGCCTGGCAGCCCCTCGCGCGCGACCACCAGCGAATGATAGCGCGTCGCGCAAAACGGCGTCTCGATGTCGTGAAAGACGCCCTCGCCTTGATGGCGGATCTGCGACAGCTTGCCGTGCACCGGGGTCGGCGCCCGCACCACCGTGCCGCCAAACGCCGCGCCGATGGCCTGATGGCCGAGGCATACGCCGAGTATGGGAATTTTCGTCGCCGCGCGCGCAATCAGCCCGAGACAGATACCAGCCTCCTTGGGGGTGCAGGGGCCGGGAGAAAGCACGATCGCGTCGGGGTCGGCCTCGACGACGGCGGCGATCGTTATCTTGTCGTTGCGGTGCACCGCGACCTCGGCGCCCAATTCACCCAGATAGTGCACCAGGTTGAAGGAAAAACTGTCGTAATTGTCGATGAGCAGGAGCATGGCGATCCGGTTGCGTCTCGGCGGCTCTTAGACGCGGGCAGGCGGGGGGTCAAGGCAGGTTGCAGCGACCTGACCGCGGGAGCAATAGCGGGGTTGGCGCGGTATGCGGCCCGGCGACCGGGCAGGTCGCCGTTTGAGGTCGACCAGCGCAATTCTTGCGAGCGTCGAGCGGTCGACGCGGACGTGTTCGCAGGGGGCAAAGCTTGCGGCCTCGGCGCGTGCAGGCTAGACCGCCTGCATGCCGCGCATCGGGCTCTTTGCCGGTTCGTTCGATCCGTTGACGCTGGGCCATCTCGACGTGGTGCGCCATGCCGTGCGCCTCGTCGACCGGCTGGTCCTCGCTATCGGCGTGCATCCGGGCAAAACACCGCTTTTTTCCGCCGAAGAGCGGCTGAAAATGCTTGAGGAGACTTGTGCGCCGGTGGCGCGCGAAGCGCACTGCGAACTCGCCTGCACCACGTTTGCGGGCCTGGTCGTCGCCGCCGCCCAGCACGCCGGGGCGAGCGTGCTCATTCGCGGCGTGCGCGATGCAACCGACTTCGATTACGAAATGCAGATGGCCGGGATGAATGCCGCCATGGCGCCCGAAGTGCAGACCGTGTTCGTGCCGGCCGCACCGGCGGTGCGCCCGATCACCGCCACTTTGGTGCGCCAGATCGCCGCCATGGGCGGCGACGTCTCGCGCTTCGTGCCGGCCCCTGTTGCCGCCAAGCTTAAGTCGAAATTTGTCAAAGCCTAAAACAGCTTCTCTGTAAAACCTCATCCGGGAGATGACATGATCCGTCTCGTTGCCTTTGCGCTTGCATTGATGTTTGCAGCCCCTGCTTGGAGCCAGAGTCTTGGCGACCCCGCCTCGCTCAATGCGCAGGCTCCAGCGGTCTACCGGGTGAGTGTCGATACGAGCAAAGGCGAGTTTGTCATCGAGATCCATCGCGACTGGGCGCCGAACGGCGCCGACCGCTTCTACAATCTCGTCAAGAGCGGCTTTTACAACACTGACCGCTTCTTTCGTGTCCTCCCCGGCTTCATGGCGCAATTCGGCATCAGCGGCGATCCGCGGATCGCTGCGGCATGGCAGGAAGCCAATATAACGGACGACCCGGTGAGGCAAAGCAATCGACGCGGCTTCATCACCTTCGCGACCGCGGGCCCCCACACCCGCACGACCCAGGTGTTCATCAACTATGGCGACAACCATGCGCTCGACGGCATGGGATTTGCGCCATTCGGACGCGTCGTTTCCGGGATGAATGTCGTCGATGCGCTGTATGGCGGCTACGGCGAAGGCGCCCCGCAAGGTCAGGGACCCGAGCAGGATCGTATCCAACGGCAAGGCAACAGCTATCTGATGCGGGATTTTCCCAAGCTTGATTTCATCAAGAGCGCGACGATTGCGCGTTAACATAGTAAAAAGGAACGACAGACATGGCCGAAGCGAAAAACGCCGCGGGCTCTCTGCCGGCAGGCGCCAATCCCGATAACACGCTGATCATCGAGGCCACGCCGGGCCTGATCTATATCGAGCTCGATACTGATGTTGCTCCGGGGCATGCCGAGCGGCTCAAGCGCCTGGCGCGCGAGGGTTTTTATGACGACGTGCCCTTCCATCGCGTCATCGACGGTTTCATGGCGCAGACCGGCGATGGCCAGCGCGGCGACGGCACCGGCGGCTCGCCCCATCCCGACCTCAAGGCTGAGTTTTCCGACTTGCCGTTCGAACGCGGAACCGTCGGCATGGCGCGCAAGGGCGGCAACGATCATTCGGCCAACAGCCAATTCTTCATCATGTTCGAGGAAGGATCCTTCCTCAACGGCCAGTATACCGTCGTGGGCGAAGTGGTCGCCGGCATGGACGTTGTCGACAAGCTCAAGCGCGGCGAACCTCCGTCCAATCCCGACCGTATTATCCGCATGCAGGTGGCGGCTGACGCCAAGTCGTAATATGGCGGGGGGCGCCTTAGGCGCCTCAGCCGGAGACCATGCGCACGGATTTGTTCGACTTTGCGCTGCCCGAAGACCGCATCGCGCTGCGGCCAGCCTCGCCGCGCGACGCCGCGCGGCTGCTGATGGTAAGTCCGGGCGACCATCCGCGGCTCGACGACCGCATCATGGGCGACCTGCCGCTGCTCCTGCGGCCGGGCGATACGGTCGTGGTCAACGACACCAGGGTCTTACCGGCAAGCCTGCACGGCCGCCAGCTGGAGCGCACCGACCGCGGCGGCCGCGAGCCGGGCATCGAAGCAACTTTGGTGAAGCGGCTCGACGGCTCGCGCTGGAACGCGCTGGTGCGGCCGGCAAAACGCCTGGCCGTTGGCGATATCGTGCGCTTCGGCGCCGAAGGCCGCGTCTGCTTCCTCGAGCAACTCGATGCGACCGTGGAGGCAAAAGGCGAGGGCGGCGAGGTGACTTTTGCTTTTGCCTTCCACGGCGCCGTGCTCGATCAGGCGCTGGCCGAACGCGGCGAGATGCCGTTGCCGCCCTACATCGCCGGCCGCCGGGCGGTGGACGAGGCCGACCGCAGCGATTACCAGACCATGTTCGCGCGCGAGGAAGGCTCGGTCGCCGCGCCGACCGCCGGCCTGCATTTCACCGAAACGCTGGTGGCGGCCCTTTCCGCGCGCGGCATTTCGCTTCACAAGGTGACCTTGCACGTCGGCCCGGGCACGTTCCTGCCCGTCAAGGCCGACGACACGTCTGAGCACCGTATGCATGCGGAGTGGGGCAGCGTTAGCGCCGAGACCGCGGCTGCGCTCAATGCTACGCGGCGCGCGGGTGGCCGCGTTGTCGCCGTCGGCTCGACCTCGCTGCGGCTGATCGAGAGCGCCACCGCCGAGGATGGCATCGTCTCTGCCTATTCGGGCGAGACGGCGTTGTTCATCACCCCCGGCTATCGCTTTCGCGCGGTGGAGGCGATGCTGACCAACTTTCATCTGCCGCGCTCGACGCTTTATATGCTCGTGTGCGCCTTCTGCGGTCTCGATACGATGAAGCGCGCCTACACGCACGCGATCGAGGCCGGCTACCGGTTCTATTCCTACGGCGATGCCTGTTTGTTGTTTCGGGCTATCTCGTAAAAGAGGCCGCCATACGAGAGCGGCCTCAAAAAGAATACGGAGTTCTGGCAGGCCTGATTACCACTGTGTCCAGCGATCGCCGTTCCAATAACCGCGGCCTTCGTGCTCGTGGAACTTGATAGTCGGTCCGGCGCGCCAGTTATCGGGGTGAACGATCACATGGGCGGTCGCCGGGTAGCTATAGTGCTCATGAGCGTGCCAGCAAACGCTGCCGTTGCACACAATCGCCGCGGACGCGCTTGCCGCAGAGAAAGCGAGCACGCCGACGCCCAACGCCGCGCCCAGAATTGTCTTTCCGAATAATGATGTCATCGTTAGTGCCTCCAGAGCTGTCTTCAACGCACCAACCAACGTGACAGCGCGGCCGAAGTTCCCTTCGGTGTCCCTTACGGAGCTCAAATCGGTTTCGCGCACGGGACGATGCGGAACTTGGAACGGCGCGTTAAATGTTCCCAATGCCTTTTTCCTTCCGCCTCACCGCAACCGACGGCGCCGCGCGTGCCGGCGAGATGACAACCGCGCACGGACTGGTGCACACGCCCGCCTTCATGCCGGTGGGCACGCAGGGCGCGGTCAAGGGCGTGCATCATGACGATGTGCGCGCCGCGGGGACCGAGCTACTGCTCGCCAACACCTATCACCTGATGTTGCGGCCCGGGGCGGAACGCGTTGCCGCGCTGCGCGGTTTGCACGATTTCATGCGCTGGCCGCTGCCGATCCTGACCGATTCCGGGGGTTTTCAGGTGATGTCGCTGGCGGCGCTGCGCAAGGTCACGGAGCAGGGCGTCCTGTTCCGCTCGCACCTCGACGGCGCCATGGTTGAGCTGACGCCCGAGCGCGCCATCGAAGTGCAAATTCTTCTCGGTTCCGACATTGCCATGCAGCTCGATGAATGCGTGCGGCTGCCGGCCGAACGTTCCGAGATCGAGCGGGCGATGCGGCTGTCGCTGCGCTGGGCCGAACGCTGCAAGCGCGCGTTTACCCGGGCTGCGCCGGGCCGCGCACTGTTCGCCATCGTGCAGGGCGGCGACCGGCAGGAGCTGCGCGAGCAGAGCGTGCGCGCGCTCGCCGATATCGGCTTCGATGGCTACGCCATCGGCGGGCTCGCGGTCGGCGAGTCGCAACATGTCATGCTCGAGGTGGTGGAAAAAACCGCTTCCACGCTGCCGGCCGACCGCCCGCGTTACCTGATGGGTGTGGGCACTCCCGCCGACATCCTTGCCGCCATCGGCCGCGGCATCGACATGTTCGATTGCGTCCTGCCCACGCGCAACGGCCGCCATGGCCTTGCCTTCACGCGCTTCGGCCCGATCAACCTCAAAAACGCGCGCCACGCCGACGATGCGCGGCCGCTCGATGCGGAAGGCCGCTGTGCGGCGGCGCGCGAATTCTCCCGCGCCTACCTGCATCACCTGTTTCGCAGCGGCGAAGCGCTCGGCGGCATGCTGCTGTCGATCGTCAATCTCACCTACTACCAGGAGCTTGTTGCCGGCGCCCGCGCCGCGATTACGACCGGAGGTTTTGCCGATTACGCCGCCAGGACGAAAGAGCAATGGCAGGCAAGAGACGATATCGGCGACGATTGAACGTGCGCGGTACTATTCCCAAACAACGACGCACAGCGCATGATTGAATTCGCATGTTGGGGAGAAGACCGATGCGCCGGCCGGGATTGATCGTGGCGCCGCTGACCCCGTTTAGTGCCGACCTCAAGGTCGACGAGCGGCGCTTGCGCCGGCAGATCGACTACGTGGTGTGCGATTGTGCGGCGACCATGGTGGTTGCCGCCGGCGTCGAGACGCAGGAATACACGTATCTGAGCTTCGAGGAGCGCAAAGGCCTGATCCGCTCGACGCTCGAATTCGTCGATGGCCGCCTGCCGGTCATGGTCGGCATTACCCACCCTTCGTTTCGCACCGCGATCGAACTTGCGCACGAAGCGGAGAAGCTCGGAGCGGCAGCGCTGCAGCTGTTGGCGCCGTTGCGCCCCTTTGGCGGGGTGCCGACGCAGCGCGATCTCGTCGGCTATTTCGAACATGTGTCGCGCGAGACCAGTCTGCCGTTGACGCTCTATCTCAATCCCGGACCTGGCGCGGACGTGTCGATCGCCGACACGATCGCGCTCGCCAAGCTGCCGCGCGTGGAATTCATCAAGGAAAGCTCGCGCGATCTTGCGCGCGTGTCGCGGCTGATTGTCGAGATCGATCGGGCTGGTCACGCCAGATATTTCACCACGATGCAAATGCTGCTGGCGAGCCTCGAACTTGGCGGCTCAGGCGCCACCATGCCGCCGCCCGCGGCCGAAATCGCCCGCCATATTATCGAGGCTTTTACCGCCAAGGAGTTCGAACGCGCCGCGCAATTGCAGCTGCAGTTTGCTTTGTTTCCCGCCAGATGGATGCATTACGGCCTCGCCGGCGCGATGAAGGCGGCCATGAACCTCATCGGCATTCCGGTGGGTGATCCCTATCCGCCTTATGCGCCACTCTCCGGCGACGGCCTGGCAGAGCTGGCGGCCTATTTGCGGACCACGGTGCTGGCGTCGCGCGTCGCTGCAGCGACGGCCGCGTGACACCGACGGCCGCGCGATGCCGGGGACAGCAAAAAAAGCGCCGCCGGCAGGGCGCGAACTGAACCAACGAGGCGGTTCAGTATCGCGTCCCGCAAGCGTGCAAGCGGTCAGTCGTTCGCTCGTCTACGATTTGGCCAGTTGTCCGCGGATCTCGCCGCCAGGGTTGGCCTTGGTATGGACGTTGACGTAGCACAAGCCGTTGTTGAGGTCCGCGACTTGAGCGGCGGTGAACGTCCCGGAGCCGGTCACCGGAGACGTCGCAGTCTTGCCCTTGGTCGACAGCCAGATCAGCACGCCGGCATTCTTGCCCGCCGGCGCCGGACCGTGAATGTGGACTGCTGTGGCCGGACCGGTCAGACCGGAAAAGGTGACGTTCCAGGTGATCTTGTTGTCGGCGTCGAGCGTCACGGAAGCTGAACCAGTGCCGGCCGTCTTGTTCGACGGCACCTCGCTCGATCCCTTCAGGTCGGCCGTATAGGTCGCTGCGCCTTGACTGCGCGCAGTTCGCGTCAGCAGCATGGCGCCGGCTCCGGCTCCATAGGCCAGTATTGATCGACGGGCGAAAGTTTGATGCATATCGGACTCTCCCTCTCAGGGCTGTGCAGAAAATGACAACGGATACGAACACCGCACGCCCGGCGATTATTGCACGCCCCCGGCTTCGGTCAACCGACGTCCGGGTGACAGGCTTACAGTCCTCGACAGCACCGATGACATCCCGCGCGGTTCGCGCCCAATGCGGCCGGAAAGCCCGCGCGTCTGTGCGGTGCGGGAGGCTTATGCGCAGTCGCATTCGTCGCCGCTCAATGTCCGGGGGTTGCGATCGGCTCGCAATTGGTCCTGCCCGACAACAGGCAATCTTCGAGTTTGCCGTTGGCGTAGAGTTGGCGCGCCAAGACCCATCCGATCACAAACAACAACCCGATGACGACGAGCGCGATCAGCGGGCCGCGTCGGCTGCCGTTTGGGTCGCCACTGTCACGATCTGCCATTCGGGTAATCTTGCCTCGTCAGCATCTTGCTTTAAAGGCCTCGTATTCGGTGTACCGTTCTTTGCTCTTTTGCGCCTTGTTGATCCCGCCCCGGCCGCTCGCGCGGACCGGCGACAGGCGTCAGCGCACTGCGGCAATGGCCTTGTCGATGCCCTTAATCGACTGGATATTGAGCGTGAATTCAGCGCCGTCGGCTTTCCAGAAGCTGATCGCGGCCGGATTGTTGACGGAAGCGATGGCCTCCCTGATCGTGGCTTCGTCCATCGGCATGGTTCCTTCGCAGCGCTGCGGATTGCAGACGACATAGCCGATCTTGTGCGGCTTTCCCTTGCCGAGCTTCAGTTCAATTCCCTTGGTCAGCAAAACGCCGATGTTGATCTGCGGGGTCTGCACCAGCAATATCAAGCCCCCCTGATTGTTGCGTGCGATGACCCAAGCGCCCACCGTAACCCGTTGATTTTGCTGTTGCGCTACCATTGGCAGCGTGGCCGAGCACACCTTCTTCGCGGCATAGCGGCAAGAGACCGTCCATTCGTCGTAGGTGATGGTCTCGGTGCGCACGGGTGCGGAAGGCGGCGTGGGAGCGCGGGCCTGCGCCAGCTCGGTCCGCGGAGCGTCGGCAGGAACCGACGTGGCAGGAACCGAAGTGGCCGCTGCCGTCGGTACTTTCGCCGCGGCCGAGAGCGCGGACTGGGCTGTATGCCGCAGTTGCGCGCCGAGATTCTCATCGGAGAAATAAATTGTACCCGCCAGCGCCATGGCCCCGGCGACCAACACGCTGCTTAACGCCACGATGAGATTTCGGATCTTCACGCGGTTACTCCAGTTGTTGCCCGATGCGAGCTGAAAGTCCGGGCTTGGCTCCGGTCAAATTGCAAGCGAACACGGACTACCGCGGCGGCCCAGCACCCGGGCCCGACGAGCCACACCCGATAGACCCCATGGGCGCGACCTCCTAGCATGCCGCCAAGGCGGAGGCCAGCCGCGCGGGTATCGTCGCCGCATGGGCGCGGACGCGGTAAAAGTTGCTCCGCCTCACCGCAGCCCTGCCAGGAAACGATCGACGATCGGGCCCCAGATGCGTTCGGCGCTTGGCGAATAGATGAGATAGTGGCCATCGGGTGCGACCGGCGGTAGCAGCCGATAATCGACAATTCCTCCGGCGGCTCGGTACGCTTCGGCCATACGCTGCGACAGTGTCGGAGCGAAATAGCTGTCGTTTTGGGCATAGAACCAGAGCGTGGGCACGCGGCTCGTTCGGCCGAATTCGCCAGCCGCGGCGATCAGGCGCTCCGGTGCGCAGTTGTGGTTGGCGACGCCGAACGAGCGCCCGCCGAGGCCGCCGGCAAAATTAATGACCGCGGCCACGCGGCTGCTCGTGCTGGCAAGCGCAAGTGCTCCCCATGCTCCCGCCGACTGCCCGACCAACACGACCGGTTGTTTTCTGATAGAGGGTGTGCGCAACAGGTAATCGACCGCCGCCTTGATGCTGTCGGCGGCGGCATGGCCGGCCGCTAGGAAATGGGCATGGTCGCAGCCGCGCGGCGATTCAAGATAGGGGCCGCCGGTTTCGCCGTGTCCCGGCCGTTGCGGCAGGGCGACGGCGTAGCCGCGCGTGATCAGCCGCGCGGCGATGAGCGGAAAGCTCGGTAGCGGATATTGCGCGCGCGTCTGTTCGCTTTCGGTGCTGCCGTGATTGACCACGGCGAGAGGAAATGGCGCACGACGCGGAGGCAGCAAGACCGGCGTTACCATGAGAACGTCGGCGGCGGGAGCCGGAATCAACAATTGCCGGGTGATCCAAGGCGGCGCCGGTGCGCTTGCTGCCGCTGCGCCAAGCGCGGCGACGCCGAACGCCGCGAGCAACGCCACAAGCCGCCGCCGCTTGAGAATGTCTGGCTGGATCATTTCGGCGCTTTCACCCGATTGCCGCCCGTACTTGTGCAGCGAATGACGGCTGTGGTCCGATTTTAACATTCGCATCCCGGCTTCGGCAGGCTCATTTGCGAATGTTGGGATCAAAGGACCACTAGCAACTATCAGTTCTGGTGGAGCTTTTGGATTTTGAAATTCGCCTCGCAACTGGCGGCCAAGTGAGGTGCAAATGTCAAATCCGCTCCACTCGATGACGCCGGCGCAAGCAGCCCCGATAGCGCGCAAGCGCGCCGAACCGCCGCCTTCGGTAGGGGTGCTTTATTTATCGGTCCGCCGTGGCGCCTTAGAACCCGTAGTGGAGGCCTGCGGTCCCGCCGTAGGTTTGGAACTGGCCGCTGAACTTGGCGTCGGCGCGCAGGTATGCGGACCAGCCGGAGTAGCGGTTGAGCCAATCGAGCTGGAGGCCGGTTTCGCCGTAGGCGCCGGCGTAGTTTTGGTTGAGGGTGAGGGTGGGACCGAGGTTGGCGATATTGACGGTATTGTTTTCGAAGGCGCGGTCCCAGACGCGGCCGATGATTGAGGCTTCGAGGTAGTGGACGCGGTCGTCCATGAGGGTGCCGCCGAAGCGGGCGCCGCCGCCGACATTGAACATGTCGTTGTTGGGGAACATGACGGTGGTGGCGGCGGCCGGCAGGGCGATGTTGCCGAGGCGGTTTTGCGCCCATTCGAGCGAGACGATGGGTTCGGCGAAGTAGCGGCCGCGTTCGAAGCGGTAGCCAATATCGCCGGCGGCGCCCCAGGTGTTTGAGTAGGCGGCGGCGCTGCCGGTTGGGGTGACGACGCTGGGGATATTGCCGACATCCATGGTGAGGAAATCGGCCTTGATGAGGGCGTCGGCGAAGAAGCCGCGGTTCATGTAGGTGGCGGAGCCCGCGATGGTGCCGCCGCTGAAACTGAGCGAGGTGGTCTGGGCCGGGAACGGGGTGCCGGTGGCGAACGCGTTGGGGGCGTCGAAACTGGCCGTCGAGTTGATGTAGCCGCCCATCAGCGAGAGCACCAGCGAGTCCTCGCGCGAGAGCAGTTCGGCCTTGGCGTAATCGACCCCGACCAGCGCGCCGCCGGTGCCCTGGTGGAAGCCGGTATTGTACTGGATGCCGTTAAACAGCGCGCCGAGCTGGCCGAGATTGATGTCGCCGCCCTGGTTGGTCCAGCTGCCGATGAGCTTGGTCCACACGCCGGGCCGGCAGGCCGGCAGTTCGGGCGCCTCGCCCTTGACGGCGAGGTCGGCGCCGCCCCCGTAGGCGAGGCCGGCGGCGGCGAAGCCGTGGCGCATGCAGTTGCGGGTTGATTCCTGCTGGTCGTACCAGGTGGCGGCGGTGGCGTCGAAGATGTTGAGCGCCGCGGTCGGGAAGGCGGTGGTCTGCACCAGGAACGGTCCGGGCAGGCCGACCAGCATGAAGGCCGGATCGTTGTGGGTGTTGTAGATCAGCGGATAGATCCAGGGCCCCTTCTCGATGGCGCCGAGCGGGTAGGTGCTGTTCGGCTGGATATAGACATCGGTGCTGTTGGGCGAGGTGACGCCGGCGAGATTGAAGGCGGTGGGGCTCGATCCGGTGGCGGCGGTGCCTTCGACCTTGACGAGCGTGATGCCGGTCGGGTTGTAGGCGCCGGGGCCGCCGTCGACGTCGTTGACCGAGATGCCGGTGACGCCGGTGACGTTGCCGCCGATCACCAGGCGGTCGGAGGTTGAGCCGGGGGCGCCGATCTGGGTGTCGACCAGGAGCCGGCTCGGCGGCTGCTGGGCGCTGGTGTCGCCGACGAAATTGAAGCCGCTGGCGGCGCTGGTGAGCGCCGGGTTGGTGAAGACGTAGGTGTAGTTGAGGTCGGAGGTGCCGCCCATCGAGGTGAGGTTGAGGGTGACGGCGTTGTTGGGGGCGCCGTTGTCGAGCTGCATGTTGATGGTGCCGCCGGCATTGCTGAAGGTGGAGCCGCCGCCGCCGACGAAATTGAGCGAGCCGCGGTAGGCGCCGGTCTGCGCCTGCAGCGCCATGATGTTGAAGGTGCCGGTATTGGTGACGGTCTGCACGCCGCCGGCGGTGGTGTTGGTTAAGCCGGATGGAGAAATTGGTCTGCTCGCCGAGCGCGCCCAGTGAACTGCCGACGTTGAAGATGCCGCTGTTCGGGCTCTGGTTGGTCAGCAGGTTGTTGATGGTCTCCAGCGCCAGGAAGCTGACCACGCCGTTGGAGTTGACGATGCCGCCGTTGGTCAGCGTGTTGGTGCCGGTGCCGAAGGTGAAGGTGCTCGGCCCGGGGTTGAGGATGCTGATGGTGCTGCCGATGCTGTTGGTGACGGTGTCGCCGCCGTTGGCGAAGGTGTTGGTGCCATAAACCGACCAGGTCCCCGGCGTGCATACGCCGTTGGAGCAGGTGCCGTTGTTGATCGTCGAAGAGCCGGCGCCGGAGAGCAGGATGTCGCCGACCAGCAGGCTGGCGTTGTTGATGGTCACCGGCCCGCCGGCCAATTCCACGGCGACATCGTTGGGGGCGCCTGACACCAACTCGATGGTGCCGCCGACGCCGCCGATGCCGCCAGACAGATTGTTGATCGTGGTCGGCCCGGTGGTGCTGGCGATGTTGATCACTGGATTGAGGGCAGTGCCCAGCCCGGTGATCAGGCCGCCGGCCTCGTTGGTGAGCACCGCCGAGCCGGCGCCGGTCTGCGTCAAGGACACGCCGATGCCGGTGGCGTTGGTCACCGTGCCGAAATTGACGATGCCGATCGGACCGGTCACGGTCGAGGCGGCGATGCCCGCATTGCCGGTGCCGACGCCGGTCACGGTGATGTTCGGCTGCACCGTGATAGCGGTGGTGCCGCCGGCGGTCTCGATGGTCTGAATGCCATTCGCGGTGCCGCTCACGTTGGTCGCCGCATCCTCGGTGATGTTGCCGCCGCTTTGCATGATGACGCCGGGATCGCCCGACACCGTGGCGCTGGCGAAGTTGGTCACCGAAATGTTGCCGGTGGTGCTGGTCACCTGGATGCCGTCGCCGCCGCTGCCCCCGGTCACTGCGCCGAAGGTCTGGATGGTGACGTTGCCGGCGGCGGTCGTGACATCGATGGCGTCGCCGGTGGTCGCGGTCACGCTGCCGTCGGTGGTGATGGTGACGGCGCCCGCGCCCGTGGTCGAGGCGTTGATGCCGCCAGCGCCGCTAACGTTGCTCGTGCTCGACGTCGAGACGTTGACCGAGCCGCTGGTGCCGCCGCCGGCAATGATGCCGACGCCGCCGATGCCGGTAGCGCTGATATTGCCGCTGGTGGCGACGATCACGTTGCCCGTCGTCGAGGTGGCGCCGATGCCGGCGACGCTGCCGGTCACCGCGGCGGTCGTCACAGAGACCAGGCCGGCACTGGACGTCGCAGTAATGCCTCCGGCCGCGGTGCCGGTGACAGGAGCCGCCTTCGAGTTGACGTAGACCGTTGAGGTAACATCCGTGCTGTTCGAGGTCGCCACGATGCCGCTGGTCGAGCCGGTGACCGTGCTGCCGGTGATCACCGACACGCCGCCGCCGGTAGCGGGAGCGCCCGTTACTGTCGCGCTGATGCCGTTCGCCGCCGGTGCCGGTCGTGGTGCCGGCGCTGATCGAGATGTTGCCGGTGGTCGTGGCCGCGACGTTGATGCCGTTGCCGGCACTGGCCGAGACGGTCACGTCATGGGTATCGACCAGGGTATTGCCGCTCGATGTCGTGGTGTTGATGCCGTTGGTAACGCCTGAGATATTGCCGGCGCTGACGATCGAGACGTTGCCGCTGTTTGTGCCAAGGCCGCCGCCGACGCCGATGCCGTCGCCCGTGGTCGCGGTCACGCCGCCGCTGCCGACACTGATGGCGACGGTCCCTGAGCCTCCCTCGACCACGCCGATGCCGACCGTGGTGCCTGTCACGAGCCCGGCGCCGGTCGAAATCGTCACAGGGCCCGCGGACACGGTCCCGATGCCGGAGGTGGTGCTGCCGGTGACCGCGCCGTCGGCCACGATCGTGATCGGACCTGTGGTCGCTTGGGCGATAATGCCGTTAGTGCTGCCGGTGACAGTGCCGGCGGTGGTGATCGAGGTGAAGCCGGTCGTAGCGCCGGTGAAAATGCCATCGCCGGCACTGCCGGTAATGGTGCCGGTGCCGCCATTAAGCGTGATGGTACCGCCAGCACCGGTTGTCAGGCTGATGCCCAGGGCGCCGGTGACGCTGTTGGCGCCGCTGCCGGTGCTCACGTTGATCGCGCTGGCGCCGCTCGCGCTCACCACAACGCCGTCGGCCACGCCCGTCACGATACCCTGGGCGTTGATGTTGACGGCGCCGGTGGTCGCGGACGCAGCGATGCCGTTGCTGCCGGCGCCGGCGCCGCTGACGGTCGAGCCGGCGGCGGTGTTGATGGTGGTGAAGCCGGTATTGGCGGTGGTGGAGATGCCGTCGCCGGCCGTGCCGGTGACGCCGCCAGTGCCGACGTTGACGGTGATGTTGCCGCCGGTCGCCGCGCCTGCATTGGTCGCGTCGAGCGCAATGCCGCCCACGCCGGAGACCAGCCCGGTGCCGGTGGTGACGCTGATGGCGCCGCCGGCGCTGGTCGCGCCGATGGCGCTCGATGTGACGCTGCTGATATTGCCGGCGCCGGTGGTGATGTCGATGGCTCCCGTACCGGTGGCGACCGCGGCAATGCCGAATGCATTGGCCGAGATCGAGCCGTTGACGGTAATCGACGTGTTGCCGTTGACCGCTGAGGTGACAATGCCGCCGAGGTTGCCGGCCACATTGCCGTTCTGCCCGCCGCCGTTGGTCCCCTGGTTGATGACGGAGCCGTTATCGGTGGTCACGGTGACGGCGCCCGATCCGGTGCTGTTGACCTGGAGGCCAATATCATTGGCGGTGACGCTGCCGCTGGAGGTGAGGCTGGCGGTGGCGGGAGTGCCGGTCACGCTCATGCCGATGTCGGTCGGATCGATGGTGCCGCCGACCGTCACCGTAGCGGCGCCCCCGGTATTGGCGTTGATGCCGATGCTGCCTGTACCGCTGCCCGAGAGCGTGCTGTTTGCGTCCGTGACGATGGTAATACTGCCCGAGGTGCTGTTGGCATTGATGCCAAAACCGGCGCCGGTGCCGGTCGCGAACGTGATGGTGCCGCCGGTCTGCTCGATCGAGATGTTGCCGGTGGTTGTCGTTGCTTTGATGCCCTGGTTCACGGCGTAGCCGTCGCCGCCGCCCATATTGATGCCTTCGGTGATCGTTGTTGGAGCGGTTGTGCTGCTCGTCTCGATACCGATGACGCTGCCGACCCCGCCCGATGAATTCACGATGCCGTCGGCGCCGGTGCTGCCGCTGGTCCACGAAATGGTAATGGCGCCGCCGGTCGAACTCGCATTGATGCCGGCCCCGGTCCCGCTGGTCACGGTAAGCGTACCGCCGCTGAGATAGATGCCGGTCGGTCCGGTGTCGGCAATGGTGACGATGCCGCTTGTGCCCGCGTAGGTGGGGACGACCGGAGCTTCCGGCGAGCCGATCGAAATGGGTCCCGCGCCGGTAGTGGACATCTCCAGCCCAACGTCACCGAAAGTGCTGCCATCGATCGAGCCGTTGCCGGTGTATGAAATCGAGCCACCCGACCCGTTGATATTCAGCGCCGCGGTGCCGCCTGCCGGCGGATGGTCGCCGGTGGTCAGTGTGATCGTGCCGTCATTCTCGACATTGGTCGGCTGGTGGCCGTCATTGGTAAAGGCGAGCCCGTAGCCGTCGATGATCGCGCCTGTAAGGATGGTGGCATGGATCGTCTGATTGTATTCATACTCGCGATCGGTATCGTTGCTGGTATCCGGTAAGGTAGTTGTGATCGTCGTGGATGTAACGTATGTGTCACAACAGTCAGGCCGTAACGGTGGTGTGAATACCCGTAGTCTGAGAAACTGAAGTTACAAAAGTTTGGGTCTTGAAGCCGTCGCCGGTGCCGCCGTTATGATCGGTGTTGGTCGTCGTCGTGGTGGCGCAGCCGATCACTTCCGCACCCGGAGCGAGGCTTGTACCGTATTGAGTTGTATTGCAGGTCGCGTAAGAGGTCTGCGGATTCGCCAGCATCAGCGCGAATACGCCGCCGGCAAAGGCCGTCCCCGCCAGCAGCTTTTGCCGCCGCGAACTCACGCGCACCTTGCACTCGCTCAACGCATCGAGCGTGCTGCTCCCGATCCGCATGTCCGTCCCCCCATCGCGGCCGTGCCGTGTCGCCTTCGGCAACAGCCGCTGCCCGTGAACCAATCAAAGAAACGAGGAGCCGCTCAAATATTCCATAACGTCAGCGTTCCCCGCTGTCCCAATAGTTCCATTCTATTGGACGGAAGAGGATGTAAATCACAAGATGCGACAGCGGATCGCACGTCAAATCCTGCCGCCTGTGGTTTTGCGGCAACAGTGGCAACGCGGTTGCCCGATATAACAAAAAGCAAACAAATACGGGGGGTTAATACCAAGCGGCGATCTGGGTCGGCGGGGTGCTTTGTGTGCCGCCGCCGACACTGGCCGGGACGCTTGTTAACGGAATTTCAACCAACTCGGTCGCCGCCCGCTAGCGCAACAAGCGGCGGGGAGGGGTGAGGGGCGGCGGTTCTTAAGTCTTCACCGCCGGCGAGCACATCCATAATGACCGTCAATGACGCCTCAATTTTCGCGAGGACATCGCTGTTTCAGAGATGTCCGCGTCGTTGTTGCAGCGGGATCGATCGCCATCGGCCGGTTCCGAGATCAATGTACTGCCGCGGACGGCCATGATAGCCTGCTATCAGGTGTTCACCGCAGCGCAGGTTATTTGGACGGTAGCGCGATCGACGTCGACCAAAATCAGGGCTAGCTTTTTTCGCGACAGCGCGTGTCTGAGCTTTGGCGCTGTTCGGTCACACTGAACGCCGCGACAGCCACCGTTCGCCGATTGTGCCCCGGAGGTTGAATTCGTAATGCACGTTATCGAAATGATCTATTTTTTCGCGCGAACCGTCCCCGATCGTCGCGCCATTGTCCAAGGGAACACGGTGACGACCTATCGGGGGTTGGCGGAGATCATCGAATTGATCGGAGAGCGCGTCGATCATCTGATTCTGAACAAGCATGAGCCCGTCGGAGTTTGTCTTGCCAATCCGCTATTCACTCTGGCGACCGTATTCGCTCTGTTGCGCAACGGCTACAGCGCCGCGCCGGTCAACAAGCCGCTGTTGCCGCATCTGGCGGGTGCCGGCATTCGCAGTTTGATTTTCGACACAGAGGATCAAACGATATCCGGCGGCACCAACATCTGGTTCGACATGTCCTGGCTGCCGGGTCCCCGACAGGCGAAAATGATGCGACCATACCGGAAGCGTGCGGTCGAGAACGTCGGCCTGCACTTCTTCACATCGGGCACGACCGGACTGCCGACCAAAGTGGTTGTGCCGGCGGCGGCGGTCGACCAACAGTGCAGATATCCCCTGACTTTCCTGGCGGAGGCCCATCAAAAGGTTTTGGTGATGGCGCCCGTGATGGGCGGATTCGGGTTCAATTGGACTTGTGAGCTGCTCAACATCGGCAAGACGGCATACTTGGGATCGGACCCCGGAGTGGTGCTGTCGCTGATCAACCAGTACGGAGTGGAAGTCCTTATTGCCTCCCCATTACAGGCGCTTATGCTCGTGCAATTGAAGAATAAAAACCCGCTATATCGAACCAATTCATTGGAGGCGATTTTTATTTCCGGCGGCAAGATCGAAGCGGACGGTATCGCCCGGGTCCGCAGTACGCTGTGCCGGAACATTGTTCGCGTGTACGGCATAACGGGCCTGGGCAGAGTTGCGGCCATGCCTGTCGGTCCATCGGATAGGGCGGGCATGGTTCCTTTGCCTTGGGTTGAGCTGGAGATTGTCGATGGGGTGGGGCAGCGACAGCCGGCCGGCGTGGAGGGCAGGATTCGAATACGGGCGCAGCGATTGAGCGAAAATCTCAAGGCGGTCGGCCCGAACGAAATCTCCGGCCTCCGCGACGGATGGGTCTATCCCGGCGATGTCGGTTTGCTCGATGACGATGGAATAATTTATCTCGTCGGCCGCACCTCGGACGTCATCAACCGCGGCGGGAAGAAAGTGTCCGGAGCGCGCATCGAAGAGATAGTGAAAGAGCTGCCTGAAATACGGGACGCCGCCGCCTGCGGGGTCGCCGGCCCCTCAGGCCTGGAGGAGATCTGGATTGCTGTCGTGGCGGGGAGCGGCGTTGACATTGACGGGGTCAAACAGCACTTGCGCCGTCATAAGGACGTCGGAATCGCTCCCGACCAGGTGTTTACTGTCGACCACATCCCGCGCGGCGATCTCGGCAAGGTTCAGCAACACCGCCTCAAGGAGCAATTGCTCGCGCTGAAGAAGGGCGCCTAGAACGATGCCCATCGCCCGGACACAGTGAGACAAGGCGATTTCAAGTGGCTGAGATAACGCTGACATTGGCGGAGGCGCTCAAGCGCGCGCTGGCGTTGCAGCAAGCCGGCGATCGTGCGCAAGCGGAGCAGATCTACCGGAAAATCATCGGCGCAAAGCCCGATCATTTCCAGGCGCTGCATTTGCTGGGAGTGTTGCGGCATAGATGCGGTGACGATGAAGAAGCGGATCGGCTGCTCAGGCAGGCGATCGCGCTGAGGCCGGATTTCGCCGATGCGCACTATAACCGCGGCAATGCGCTCAAGGGTTTGAAGCGATTTGACGAAGCACTCGCCAGCTACGACAAGGCGATTGCACTGAAGCCGGATTACGCCGATGCCTATAATAACCGCGGCAATGCGCTCAAGGGCTTGAAGCGATTTGACGAAGCGTTGGTCAGTTACGACAAGGCGATCGCGCTCGAGCCCGGCATGGCAGAGGCGTACAATAACCGCGGCAATGCGCTGACGGACTTGGAGCGACTTGACGAAGCGCTGGCCAGTTACGACCAAGCGATCGCTCTGAAGCCAGATTATGCGGAGGCGCGCCATAACCGCGGCAATGCGTTGCTCGCCTTGAAGGACCTGAAGCGACTTGACGACGTTCTTGCCAGTTACGACAAGGCGATCGCACTGAAGCCGGATTATGCAGAGGCGCACTACAACCGAGGAAATGTTCTCGCGGCCCTGAAGCGGTTTGACGAAGCGCTCGCCAGTTACGATAAGGCGATTACGCTGCAGCCGGATTATGCACAGGCGTACAACCACCGAGCAAATGCGCTCGCGGCCCTGAAGCGATTCGAGCAAGCGCTCGGCAGTTACGACAAGACGCTCGCGTTGCTGCCGGATGACGCTCAAACATACAATAATCGTGGGAGTGCTTTGGTGGAGTTGCAGCGATACGACGAAGCGCTCGCCAGTTACGACAAAGCGATCGCGCTCAACCCGGATCACGCTCGTGCGTACAATAACCGCGCAAACGTGCTGAAGGAGCTCGGCCAATTCGACAAAGCAAAGCAGGCGTGTCTTGAAGCACTGCGGCTTGATCCCAAGATTGGCGATGTTTATCTCAACCTTGCCGAGTTAAAGACGTTCGCGCCCGGCGATCCGCATCTTGCAGCCATGGAGTCACTGGCGGCACAGACCGAAGGGTTGTCTGAGACCGACCGCATGCAGCTCGATTTCGCGCTCGGCAAGGCCTACGCAGATGTGAAGGATTACCGCGCCTCGTTCAAGCGTCTGCTTGCCGGCAATGCGGCCAAGCGGGCGGCGATCTCCTACGACGAGAAATCCGCCTTCGCGATATTCGACCGGATCGAGGCGGTCTTCACGCGCCGATTGATCGTGACAAAATCCGGCAGCGGTGACTCCTCGCCGATGCCGATTTTTGTCCTCGGCATGCCGCGCTCGGGGACGACGCTGGTTGAGCAGATTATCGCCAGCCATCCGACGGTTTTCGGGGGAGGTGAGTTGCATACCTTACTCGACGTTATTTGCACCGTTCGCGGGCCGGTCGGAAATACGATTCGGTTTCCCGATTTCGTTCCAACGCTTGACGTGGACGGGTATCTTGACCCGGCAATCCTAAAGCTGATCGGCGGGCGTTACATCGCGGCGGTACGCAAGTTCGCGCCGACCGCCGAACGCGTCACCAACAAGCTGCCTTTGAATTTCCACTTGGCCGGTCTCATTCATCTTGCGCTGCCGAATGCAAAAATCGTCCACACCGTTCGCGATCCAGTGGACAATTGCGTCGCCTGCTTCGCAAAGCTGTTCGCCGGCGATTACAACCACACCTACGACCTTGCCGAGCTCGGGCGATACTACCGGCGCTACGAGCGGCTGATGGCGCACTGGCGCCGCGTCCTGCCCCGCGGGCGTATCCTGGATGTCTGCTATGAAGACGTGGTTGCCGACCTCGACGGCCAGGCGCGGCGCATCATTTCCCATTGCGGCCTGCCTTGGGACGATCGCTGCCTGTCGTTTCATAAGACCGATCGGCCGGTGAGGACCGCGAGCGCGACGCAGGTTCGCCAACCGATCTACAACAGTGCCGTCGGCCGCTGGCGGGTCTACGCAGAAGAGATCGAGCCGTTGCTCAACGCCCTCAATATCGCCACGCCAGGCAAGGCATGATGGCGATTAGTCTCGCAGCAAGGCGTTTTTCCCAATGGCCGAGATAACGCTGACGTTGACGGAGGCGCTGAAGCGGGCATTGGCGTTGCATGGAGCCGGCGATCGTGCCCAAGCGGAGCTGATCTATCGGAAGATCATCGGCGCAAAGTCCGATCATTTCCATGCGCTGCATTTGCTTGGAGTCTTGCGGCACGAACGCGGTGACGATGAAGAAGCGGATCAGCTGCTCAGCCAGGCGATCGCTCTGAAACCGGATTTCGCCGATGCGTACTTCAATCGCGGCAATGCGCTCAAGGGCTTGAAGCGAATTGACGACGCGCTTGCCAGTTACGACATGGCGATTTCACTGAAGCCGGATTACGCCGATGCTTACAATAACCGCGGCAATGTGCTCAGGGGCTTGAAGCGATTTGATGAAGCGCTGTCCAGTTACGACGAGGCGGTTACGCTAAGGCCGGATTTGGCGGAGGTGTACAACAACCGCGGCAATGCGCTCAAGGACCTGAAACGATTTGAGGAGGCGTTCGCCTGTTACGACAAGGCCATCGCACTGAAGCCGGATTACGCAGATGCCTACAATAACCGCGGCAATGCGCTCAAGGGCTTGGAGCGACTTGACGAAGCGCTCGTCAGTTACGACAAGGCGCTCGCGCTGGAGCCGGATATGGCGGAAGCTTACAATAATCGCGGAAATGTGCTGCAGGACTTGGAGGGACGTGGCGACGCAATTGCCAGTTACGACAAGGCGATCGCGCTCAAGCCGGATTATGCAGAGGCGCACTACAACCGCGGCAATGGGCTGATGGAGCTGACGCGATTTGTCGACGCGCTCGCCAGTTACGACAAGGCCATCGTGCTAAGGCCCGATTACGCCGAGGCGTACCATAATCGAAGCCTTTGCCTCCTGTTTCTGGAGCGCTACCAAGAAGGGTGGCGTCAATTCGAGTGGCGAAAGAAGAAACCCGAACCGGTCGGGCGCCGGCCCTATTCGCAGCCGCTATGGTTGGGCAACGAAAATATCGCGGGCAAAGCGCTGTTTATCTATTGGGAGCAGGGGATCGGGGACACCCTGCAATTCTGCCGATACGTGCCGCTGGCCGCCGCTCTGGGTGCGCATGTTATTCTTGAAGTTCAGCCGCCGCTTGTGACACTGTTGAGAAGCCTTCCAGGCGTCGCGAAGCTTGTTGCGCGCGGAGAGGCAGTTCCTCATTTCGACTTCCACTGCCCTATCATGAGCTTGCCGTTGGCGTTTCAAACGCGGCGAGAAACGATTCCAGCCAGAGTTCCCTACCTCATGCCGTCCAAAGAAATAATTGAAAAGTGGCGTTCCCGTTTGGGCGGGAACGGACCCAAAATCGGCGTCGCATGGGCCGGTAACGCAAACTTCCCCGCGGATCGGAATCGCTCAATTCTGCTGAAAAATATTTTGCCCATTTTCTCCATCCCCGGCGCGAAATATTTCAGCATCCAAAAGGATCTGCGGAACGGAGATCAAGCGATTTTGAGTGCAAATCCGCACATCGTGCAATTAGGACATGCGATCAGTGATTTCCAGGACACCGCCGCTATTATGGCGTCGCTCGATTTGATCATCTCAAGCGACACATCCGTTGTTCATCTTGCTGGAGCGTTGGGCAGGCCGGTTTGGGTTCTGTTGCAATTCATTGCCGACTGGCGATGGCTGCTCGACTGCAATGATTCACCCTGGTATCCGACGGCCAGATTGTTTCGCCAGGATGACACGCGCTCGTGGGCGAACGTCGTCGAGCGCGTCTGTGCCGCGCTGCACGACTTCCTCCAAGGCGCCGCCAGGCCGTCCGTCTAACCCGCCTTAAGGATCTCTCGGAGCTCGTCAGCGTTTCACAATGCCAACCAACCCCGATCATCCTGCCGGAACGACAAATGCGGGCGAGCCGGCGGAGATCCGCCTGACGCTTCCGGCCGCCATCGAACGTGCGGCCGGATTCCAGCGCCGCGGTCTGTTTGCCGACGCCGAGAAAATCTATCGCGATATTCTCAAACTCAAGCCGGAGCATTTCGACGCGAGCCATCTGCTCGCCGTGCTGTGCTACCAGCAGGGCCGCGACGCCGAGGCGTTGCCGTTGTTCGAAGCCGCACGCGCGATTAGCCCGGACTCCGCCGAACTGTTATCGAATTTCGGTTTGCTTCTGGCCCGGCTCGGCCGCCATGACGACGCCTTCGCCGCCTACGACAAAGCCATCAAGCTCAAGGACGGCTACCCCGAAGTGCTGGCCAATCGCGGCCATCTGCTGATGGCGCTCGGCCGCGACGCCGACGCGCTGGAAAGCTTCAATCGCGCGCTCATGGCCCGGCGCGGCTTCGTCGATGGTCTGATCGGCCGCGGGCTTGCACTCTACAAGCTCAAGCGTTTCACCGATGCGCTGGTCGCGTTCGACCGCGTTCCGGCGAACGACGCGCGCTACTATGAAGCGCAGACCCATCGCGCCGGCCCGCTGCTGGCGCTGTCGCGCCATGACGAGGCGCTGGCGAGCTGCAACCGCGCGCTCGCCCTCAACCCGCGCCACGCCGTTGCGCATTACAATCGCGGCGTCCTGCTGACCGGACTCGCCGGGCCGCCGAAGCGGTTACGAGCTACGACGCGGCGATCGCGCTCAATCCCGGTTACATCGACGCGCTGCTCAATCGCAGCAATCTGCAGGAAAAACTCGGCCGCCACGCCGACGCGGCGGAGAGCGCCGAGCGCATCATCGCGCTCAAGCCGGATCATGCCAGCGCCTGGAACAATCGCGGCAACGCGCTGCTCGGATTGGGCCGGCACGCTGACGCGATCGCCAGCTACGAAAAGTCACTCGCGCTCAATCCGGCCTCCGGCGAATGCTACTACAATTACGGCAATGCGCTGGTCGAGGTGCTCCGCGTCGCCGAGTCGCTGCCGTACTACGAGAAGGCGCTGACGCTGCGCACCGATCATCCGGATATTCCGTTCAACGAAGGCTTGGCGCGGCTATTGCTCGGCGATCTGCCGCGCGGGCTCGAGCGCTACGAGGGCCGCTTCGTCAAAACCGAGCAGGCGCCGGTCAAGCGCACGTTCAAGGCGCCAATGTGGGAAGGCGGCGATCTCGCCGGTAAGACCATCCTCCTGCATTCCGAGCAGGGGCACGGGGATACCATTCAGTTCGTGCGCTATGCGCCGCTCATTGCGCGCACCGGGGCCAAGGTGCTGCTGGAAGTGCAGCGGAACCTGAAATCGCTGCTCGCCGGCGTCGACGGCGTGGCGGCAGTGTTCGGCCGTGACGAGCAGGGACGCTCGGAGAAGCTGCCGGATTTCGACTGCCATCAATATCTCATCAGCGTCGCGCGGGTTTTGGGAACCGAGCTGCACACCATTCCTGCCGAGATTCCCTATGTGCGCGCACCGGCAGATCGCCTCGATGCCTGGCGCCAGCGATTGCCACCCCGGGAGGGACTGCGCGTCGGCTTGACCTGGTCGGGCAATGCGGAGGTCAAGACTGATGTGCGCCGCTCCATCGGCCTGCCGGCGCTGGCGGCGTTGGCAGACGTGCCGGGGGTGCAGTTCGTCAGCTTGCACCGCGAGGTGCGCGCCGAGCATGCGCAGGCGCTGCGTGAATTCGGCGGCATGATTCAGTTCGGCGGCGAGCTGCGCGATTTTGCCGATACGGCAGCCGTGATCAGCGAGCTCGACCTGGTCATTTCCACCGATACGGCGGTGGCGCACCTGGCCGGTGCCCTGGGCAAGCCGCTCTGGCTTTTGCTCATGTTTTCTCCGGACTGGCGCTGGCTGCTTGAGCGCGAAGATAGTCCCTGGTATCCGACGGCGAGACTTTATCGCCAGACGCGGATCGGCGATTGGCCAGGCGTCGTCGAACGCGTGCGCGCCGATCTCGTGCGCTTGGCCGGGCAGGCAGGCAGGCAGGCGGGGCCTGCGACACAGGGGTGACGGCAATGATCGCTTACGATCAGGTGTTTACCGAGGCGCAGATCTATCTCGACGGCAGCTCGTTCTATCGCTGCAAGTTTCAGCGCTGCACCATCGTGATCAACGGACTGATCGGCTGCACCTTGGTCGACCCGCAATTCATCGATTGCCGCTGGAGCGTCGCCGGTCCGGCGCAGACCACCTTCGAATTGCTTGCGGCGCTGTACCGGGTGGGAGCGGTGGATCTGGTCGAAGCGACGTTCGACCAGATTCGAGGCCGGCGCCCGCCGGCACCCAAGCCATGAAAGAATAGAACAACAAAGTCGGATCCGCCGGCACGGTTACATCGCGCGCGGGTGCCCGGCGCGACGCTTGGGCGGTGGTGGCGGCGGGGGTGGCGGCAGGTATTCGACCGAGACCAGTCGGCCAGCGACGAAATGATAAACTCGCGGCTGCGGACCGCGCAGGTACGACAGGGTCAGCATGCGCAGGCCGTTCGCCACCGGGGTAAGCTCCACCTTGTCGGGGCGGCCGGCGCGCCGGGCGACTTCGCACTCGGTCATTTGCAGCGTGACGTCGGTGGGTGCGGGCGCGATCGCGGCGGCGGCAACGCCCCCGACAGCGGTTGCCGGCGGCGGCAGCACGCCGCAACTTGAGTCCGACCAATAGAGTTCGCCGATCGGCACCGGACCCGTCGGCGGCACGACCACAGGACCTCCGGCCGCCGCAACCACGGTTCCCGGCGCAGCCATCGGCGTCCCAGGCGGTGCGGCGACGACGACCCCGCCGGGTGCCACAGCCTGGTCGGGAGCATCCGTCGCAGGCGCCGTGTGGCCGCCGAAGTTCTCAACGACGGTCTTGTTGTACCACGCGTTAGGATCGCCGCCGTCGGAACAGGAAAGGAGCCCGCAGGTCAGGGCCGGGATCGTCAGCATTACGCACAGCGTGCGCACGGCGGTTACTGACATCGCTCACTCACACAAGCCCGCAGCCTTGGCGGTTCCGCGGCAGGGCTGCACTCCCGCGGCGTTTAGACCACAATAGCCAAGGCCCGCACAAGGTGCCCGGGGCTGGAGGGCTGAAAATTCGATCTGGTGAGCCCGCAGGGATTTGCAGCGGGCGAGCGCGACCATCGCGCGGCTTGGATGGGACACAGGCTCAGGCAATGCCGGTTAAATAAACCGCTGCGGAGCAGAGCCAAGTCAGGCGACCTGTAAAGAGCCGAACGCGGCCGAGACTTTCTCCCGGCCGCGTTCGCGATCTGCGCGGAGTCTGGCCTAATATCCAGGCCCAGGCGCCCCGCCGAAATTAAAGCGCCACACGAGGCCGGATGTAATCGTCTGCACGTCTTTCTGCATATGCTCTGCCACGCCGCTCGCCACGCCGGTCGCGGTGACGACGATCGGGAGTTCGGCAGCCTGGTAGCTCGCATAGCGATATTCGGTGCGCCAGAACAGTCCGTGGATCGGAACTATTCCGGAGAGCGCGTATTCGGTGCCGCCGCCGAGGAACCAGCCATTATAGTTGTGCGCCCCGACATCAAAGCCAAAAGGCACCGGCGGACCAACAGCCCCAGCATAAACGAAATCTATCTGACTGAAGCGTGCCTGGGTCCAGCCGCCCTCAACGTAGGTCAACAGCGAGGGAGTGACCAAATAACCGATCCGACCGCCAGCCGCCCAAGACCCGAGCTCCTTCTCGCTGCCCGCCGCGGGGAGGGTCGGATCGCTAAACGTGCCCTTGACGCTCATGAAGTCGTAATCGGCGAAGGCGCCGATCACCCAGCGCGGGGCCACCTGATAGTCGCAACCGCCGCCGATCCTGCCCAGCCAGCCTTGGCCGCCACTGGTGGTGGTCGTGCCTATTACGAAGGAGCCTGGATCGGTTTCCGCGTAGTGGTCTTGATTCCACATGCCGTAGCCGACACCGCCATAGACATAGCATCCCGTCCAGCTGATCGGCGGCGGCGGTGGTGGTGCCTTGTAGTAGGGTACCGGCGCCAAGTCTGCTGCGAACGCCGAGCTGGCAGACAGTGCCAGCGCAGCCGCGGAAACAAGCAATAGCTTTTTCATAATCGTCCCCCCCGGTTGACGCTCTTGCGGGCATCGTATCTCTCATGGCGGCGGACGGCTGTGTCTAAGAGGCAACATTGGATAACTATCGCCAATGCGCATCGCCGATCCGGTATGGAGCGCGCGATAACGTGGCGTGGTGTGCGTTACCCCAGTTGTTACCCACCGCGGGGAGGGCGGAACGCCAAATTCCGCACAAAACTGATTTTATTGGTGAGCCCGCAGGGATTTGAACCCTGGACCCCGTGATTAAAAGTCACGTGCTCTACCGACTGAGCTACGGGCTCGGATACCGTTCAATTACGCAATGCCGCGGGTTTTTTCCAGCCGGACGCGCATTTGCCTGCCGGCTTTGCTAACATAATTGCACCGGCTCGGCCTCCAAGGGAGGAAGAAGGAAGGAGCTGTCCATGCCCATCGTCAATCGCGTCGCCGACCTGCACCCAGAAATCGTCGCCTGGCGGCAGGACATCCACGCCCATCCGGAACTGCGCTACGAGGAGCGGCGGACCGCCGCCATGGTGACGGAAAAACTCACGAGTTTCGGCTGCGACGATGTCGTTTGCGGGCTCGGCCGCACCGGGGTGGTCGGAATCATTCGCGGCCGCCGTGCGGGCCGGGCGATCGCGTTGCGCGCCGACATGGATGCGCTGCCGATCGAAGAGGAGACCGCGCTGCCCTACCGATCGACCGTGCCGGGAAAGATGCACGCCTGCGGCCACGACGGCCACACCGCGATGCTGCTCGGCGCCGCCAAGTACCTGGCGGAGACTCGCAATTTCGCCGGCACGGCGGTGGTCGTGTTCCAGCCCGCCGAGGAGGGCGGCGCTGGCGCGCGCGCGATGCTCGAGGACGGGCTGCTCACGCGTTTTGCCATCGAGGAAGTCTACGGGATGCACAATTATCCCGGTTTGCCGCTTGGGCAATTCGCCATTCGCCCGGGGCCGATGATGGCGTCTGCCGACCACATCACCATCGATCTCGAAGGCAAGGGCGGTCACGCCGCGCGGCCTCATCTGTCCATTGATACGATCCTGGTCGGCGCACAGATCGTCACTGCGCTGCAGTCGATCGTGGCGCGCAACGTCGATCCGCTGCAGGCGGCCGTGGTCTCGATCTGCATGTTCCAGGGCGGCCATACCGACAATGTGATTCCGCAACATGCGCAGTTGCGCGGGACGGCGCGCGCGCTGGTCGAGGAGGTGCGTGAAATCTTGCGCCGGCGCGTGCCGGAGGTGGTCGAAGGCACCGCCCGGCTTTATGGCGCCAAGGCAAAGATCACCTACACCAACGGCTATCCGGTGCTGGTCAATCACCCGCGGCAGACGGAGTTTGCCGCGTCGGTCGCGCGCGAGATTGCGGGCGAAGACAAAGTCGACACCGACTGCGCCCCGCTGATGGGCGCCGAGGACTTCGCCTTCATGCTGGGCGAACGGCCGGGCGCCTTCATCTTCATGGGCAACGGTGAGAGCGCAGGGCTGCATCACCCCGCCTACAATTTCAATGATGAGGCGATCCCGGCCGGGACCTCCTATTGGGTAAGGCTGGCGGAAAGGGCACTGGCCGTCGAGTAAAGCGCTTTTGCGCCTTTCGCCGGCGCACCGCAGCACGGCGTCAGGTTGCCAACCGCAGATGCAGGTTCCGCCGCGAAAAAAAGCGGAAATAAAATAAAGCTACTGTGCGGCTTCGATGCTGTTCTGGGCCGGCAGCTTTGGCGGCGTCGCGACGACCCGCGGCCGCGGCAGAACAGCCGAGACCCTGGTGCCGACGCGCCGCCAATAGGCGAATGAGTTAAAGCGCGTGCCCTCGATTGCCGCGATCGCTACCGCTGCCAGGAAGGGCAGGCTCTGTGCCACGAGAACCGCGGCGAACAGATTGATCTCGTACACTTCCTTGTCGTTGGTGGCCACGAGCGTAACGGCACCGGCGAGCAACAACACGGCGATGACGGCTTCCCAGAACGCCGCGAACTCTCCCCCCGTTCCGCCGCCAGTTCCGCCCTTGGCGGTCCGCAAGAACGGCAGGCGTTCCCGCACCAGCCCGATGCCGACAGCGCGTGCCACGGTCCACTGCACCGACATGGCGGCGCACACCGCACCGAACATTTCGCCGGGCGAGGCGCGGACCCGCAGGCGGTAGAGCGCAACGAAGTGCAGCAACGAAACGGCGAAGGCGGCGAGAATCGGCAGCGTGAGGATGCGGTCCGGCACCGCGATGGCGGCGAACGCCACGAACGGCACCCATAGGATATTGAGAAGCGCAACCACGACGCCGATGCTTTCGGCGCCGAGCCAGTTGAGCCAGCCGAGGCCATACTCGCGCTTCTGCTCGCGCGACAGTCCATTGGCTCCCGGCAATAGCTGCCGCCAGTGTTTGCGTAGAATCTGCAGACCGCCGAAGGCCCAGCGGTGCCGTTGCCGCTTATAGGCGGAAAACGTATCGGGCAGGAGGCCGTAGCCGTAGCGCCGATTGGTGTAGTGCGCCACCCAGCCGTGCTCCAGCAGGGTCAGGCCGAGATCGGCATCTTCGACGATGGTGTCGCTTGACCAGCCGCCGGCGCTCTCCAGCGCTGCGCGGCGAATGAGGCACATCGTGCCATGCACGATGATGGCGTTGACCTCATTGCGCTGCACCATGCCGATATCGAAGAACCCGGCGTACTCGGCGTTCATCGCCTCATGCAGCGGCGAACGGTTGCCGTCGCGGTGATCCTGGGGTGATTGCACCAGACCGACGCTGCCATCGGCAAACAGCGGCACCAGATGGGCAAGCCACTCCGGTTCGACCGCATAGTCGGCGTCGATGACGCCGATGATCTGTGCGTCTGCGGCGGTATTGGCGAGTGCCAGCCGCAGCGCGCCGGCCTTGTAGCCGGCAAGATTATCGTCCCTGATGAACTTGAAGCGCTCGCCGAGCGCGCGGCAATGCTCCTCGATCGGGCGCCATAGCGCCGCGTCGGGGGTGTTGTTGATGACCAACACGCATTCGAAATCGGGGTAATCGAGCCGAGCTATGCTGTCGAGCGTGGCCGTGAGCATCTCGGGCGGCTCGCAGCAGGCCGGAATGTGGATCGAGACTTTTGGAGCAAACAGAAGCGGAGCGAGCGGTGGCGAAGTGCCGAGCCGGCGGGGCGGCCGGCCGAAGGCAATGGCGGCAATCTCGTCCATGCGCGCGAGCGCGATAGCCACCAGCGGCACGAGCAGAGTGATGCCGAGCGCGAGCGCAAAAGCGGCGCCCGGCACGAAATAATGGCCCTGCCAGAACGCGACGATGGCGGAGAACCAGGCGCCGACCAGATTGGTGGAGACAGCGAGCAGCAGCGCCTGGGTGAGGGTCGCCCCGGTCATGGCCAGGATCGGCAGCGACAGCAACAGGCCGAGCAGAACGGCAAGGCAGGCGCGCTGGAGATAGTCGGGATCTTCGATCGGGCCGGACCAGAAGAATTTCGCCTGCCGTGCGGTGTCGAAAATGCCCCAATAGGGACCGACGCCGCCCTCGAAGGTCTTCCACGGCTGATCGATCGCCTCGACGATATTGTAATCGATGCCGTAGGCCTCGGCCGCTGACACGAAGTCGCGCAGCACCATGGCTTGCTCGACGCGGCCTGGATCGGCGGCTTGGAAATTGTAGCCTGCGCTCGGCCAGCCGAATTCGGCGATGACGATGCGCTTGCCCGGCAGCGCGCGCCGCAGCTTGTCGTAGAACTCGACGGTGTAATCGGGGGCCTGCGCGGCGCTGATGCCGTTCCAGTAGGGCAGGACGTGTGCGGCAACGAAATCGACCGAAGAGGCGAGCTCGGGATGTTCGAGCCACACCGAGCCGATCTCGCCGGTGGTGACCGGCACCGGACTCGACCGCTTCACTTTCCTTATGAGAGCAATCAACTGTTTGATCGTCAATTCGCCGCGATAGATCGTCTCGTTGCCGACAATGATGGCATCGACGTTGCTGTTATGGCGTGCAAGATTGATCGCGGAGCGGATTTCCCGGGCGTTGCGCGCCCCGTCCTTGCCGATCCAGGCACCGACCGAGACTTTCAGCCCGAACTCGGCGGCAATCGGCGGAATAAGCTCGGCGCCGCCGGTGGACGAGTAGGTGCGGATGGCCCTCGTGTAAGGCGCGATGGCTTTCAGGTCGGCGCGGATTTGTTCGGCAGTCGGACGCGCGCCGTCGTCAGGATTGCCGGCACTCGCAAACGGCGCATAGGACACGCTGGCGAGCGGACGATTGAATATCGGGAGCCGTTGCTTGGGTCCGCAGGAGAAGCCACAGGCCGGCATGCACGCACGCTACGAGCGCGAGCACGGCAGCGACGGAGCGCATGGACTTTCAACCACACGGGACCAAAAGGCACGGGCCCGAACCTGTCCCGAGGTTCGACGGGGGTCGTAAGGAGGGTAAGATCACCTTGCGAGCGGCGAACAAGAAGTAGCGCCGGGCCATGGCAAATTCAAGACAAGCGGCAGAATTTTGTTGATTTTCGGCGCTGCTGCGAACGCGAACGGGGGCTGCCAGTTCCGTCAGCGGCTCGTCGTCGGGCTCGGTGCGGCGGCGGACGACGCGGGGGCCTCGGGAGCAGGCTCGGTCGGATTGATCCAGCAGGCCTCGATGCGTCCGTTCAAACTGTCGGGAGATTTCGGATCGATGCTGGCGGTGTGCAGAATGAGGCAGCGGAACGCCGCCTGAACGTGCATCCCGGGGCACCCGAAGCGGTCGTACAGATCGAGATGGCGAAATGCGGTCTCCAGATCGTCGCGCCAGAGCAAGCTCACCACCCGGCGTCCAAGCCATACGCATTCCGGGTTGCCGGCCGGACCGGCGAGCGTACGCTGGATTTCCGCATACTCGTCGACCTTGCGCGCCGGTTGCTGAGCCGGCGAAGGCTTCTTGTCCGGCGCCTTGGCGCCGGCGCTTTGCGCCAGCGCCGCACCGTTCAACGCGCCCACCGCCGCCAGTAGAAAGAAGACGGCACATAGTCTGCCGGCAACGCTGACGACGCGATTGTGCATGATCGAGACCGGTACGAGGCGACGAACGAAATGTTCGCGCTGAATCCTCTTGATCCTCAAGGGCCACGGAATTAAGCCGCCATTGCGGCGGTCGTTTTCTGCACGGCACTGCAACCCAACTCGATCGATTTGTCCAGGGGCGCGTCGCCTCGCTGCCACCGCGCGGCGGAAGGCCTTGGCAGAAAGCGCGCGCAAGGTTAATGCCGGTGCCATGACTGGCGGCAACAACCAATACATGCGCGCGGCCGCGGCATTTGTCTTGAGCGCGCTCGCCATCGGCCTGGCCTGGTGGCGGCTTGGCGCGCCTGTGGTGCTGCCGTCGGTGCCGCTTACGCAAGGCGAAAAGCTCTATTGCGTCTCCTATGCGCCCTACCGCGGCAGCCAGGACCCGTTGATCGAAGGAACAAGGGTGGGTGCGGCGCAGATCGACGAGGACCTCACGCTCATCGCCAAATACAGCAAATGCGTGCGGACCTATTCGGTCGATGACGGCAGCGAAGCCATCCTCGCCGCGGCACGGCGCCACGGTTTGAAGGTGTTGGACGGGATTTGGCTTTCCGGCGAGGCGGAAAAGAACCGACGGCAGATCGAGACCACCGTCGCACTGGCCAAGACATATCCCGACGTGATCAGCGCCATCATCGTCGGCAACGAGGTTCTGCTGCGCGGCGACTTGGCGGTCGGTGACCTCGTTGCTGCCATCCGCGAGGTCAAGTCGCAGGTATCGGAGCCGGTCAGCTATGCCGATGTCTGGGAGTTCTGGTTGCGCTATCGCGAAGTGGCGAGCGCCGTCGATTTCGTCACCATTCACATTCTGCCCTACTGGGAGGATTTTCCGATACCGGTAGATCGTGCGGCGGCGCACGTGGCGACGATCCGCGCCCGCATGGTGGCCGCTTTCCCCGACAAGGATATCGTCATCGGTGAGTTCGGCTGGCCGAGTGGCGGACGCATGCGGGAGGGGGCGTTGCCGTCGCCCTCGAACCAGGCGCTCGCCATCAATGAGACGCTGGCGTTGGCCAAGCGGGAAAACTTCCGCGTCAATATCATCGAGGCATTCGACCAACCCTGGAAGCGCTGGTTGGAAGGCAGCGTCGGCGGCCGGTGGGGAATATTCGACCGTGACACGGGCGGACCGAAATTCCCGTTTTCCGGCGGCGCGATCTCCGACCATCCGCATTGGCCGGTGCAGGCGCTCGCCGGCATCATCTTGGCAGCCGCGATGTTCGGCGGAGCACTGTTTTCGTCGCGGGGAAAGTCGCCGCCCAAGGCGCTCTACTGGCAGATCGCGACGCTTGCTGCGATCTGCGGTGTTACGTTCGGTTGGACGATCGGGAACATCGCAATGGAAAGCTACAGCGTCGGCGGTTGGCTGCGTTCGCTGAGCCTTGCGGCAATTGCTGCGGCCGCGCCGATCGTATCGGCGCTCGCTTGCGCCGCGCAGCGGCCGCTGCCGCCGTTTTCGCGGTTGCTGGGCGGTGCGATCAAGTCTCGCGACGGCTTGAACCTCGCGCTGGGCGTTGTCTTTCTCGTGCTTGTTGTGCTCTCGCTGCAGGGGGCGCTCGGTCTTGTCTTCGCCCCACGCTACCGTGACATTCCCTTCGCGCCGCTGGGCGCGGCGGTCGTGCCGTTTCTCGTCGTGCGGTTTGCCACGCCGCGAGGGGGCGGCCCGGGTGCCGTGGCCGAACGGGTCGCCGCCTCGGTGCTCGCTGCGTCCGCCGTCTACATCGTTTTCAACGAGACGTTCGCCAACTGGCAGGCGGTCTGGTTCTGCGCCGACCTGTTGGCGCTTGCCTTTATTCTTGTGTCGGTGCGGGACGCGCCAAGCTGAAGATCAATGCTGCAGCGGCGAGCGCCGAGAGGTCCTCGTTGTGGAGCGCCAAGCCGAAGCCGGTCAAGGCCAGCGCCAGAGCCGCCAAAAGCACCGAAGGTCGGATCAGGTTGAGCAAGGCCAAAATCAGCGCCACGGCGCCGAACACTTGATCCGTGAACAGGACGATGACGAGCCGAGAGGTCCTGCACAGCCAGGTCGTCAGCCCGCCATGACAGGCGAGCGCCACGTTCGCGTTCTCGATCGCCATGTAGCGCAAATAAAGCGCCTCCCCGACGGCCAAGAAACCGACGACGAGGAGCCAATTGGTCTGGCGCGCGGTGGGCAGAAAGAGCCGGCGGGTCATGTCGCCGCCGGTGATAGCACGCGCGCTCGCCTCGCGCGCAAGTCCCGGTCGTCAGCGTAATGCTAGCTGACCGTGGTCGAAGATCGTCGGGCGGCAGAACAGCCGGTAAGGCGCCAGCGCCGCGCACAGCCGTTTCGCCGCTTCGGCGCTCGCCAGCGGGCCGGCCACGAGTCGCAGTTCGAGGCGTTTGGACTGCGTGCTTTGTCCGAGCGTGACGGTCGGCTGCAAATGCTCGAACAGTTGCAGGTGGGCTGACCGGATGCCGAGCCAGCGCGCGCGCAAGACCTGGATCGAGAGGGCGCTGCCGATATCGACGCCGTATTCGCTGGCTACGGCAGCCGGCGCGCCGAGTGGCGCCCCAGACACCAATGCGGGCAACGTCTGGGGCGAGGTTTCCGGCGGCGCGCTGAGGGCGGGCGGCAGCGGTCCGGACTCCGGTGAGACGATGGAACCGACCACCGCATCGGCGGCTGGTACCGGCGCCGCGGCGGCCGGGGGTCTCGGGGTCTGCGCTTTTGCCGCGTCGATCTGGCGACTGATTGAGCCGGTGAAATCGTCCATGGTGCGCTCGATCTTGCCCAAACGGGCCGTGAGCCGCACATTCTCCGCAGTCAAGCCGTGGACCGCTGCAGCAAGTCGGCGGGTTTCCATGCGGGCATCGAACGGCCGTGCCGAGGCGATCCCGATGCCGCCATGTCCGATCAAGCGACGGGAAGGCGACGGCAAGGCGCTGCGCGCCGACCTCGCTGCGGCTCGCCAGCACCGCCGCGACGAGCGTGGCCGCCGCCGCAGTGGCCCAAAGCGTCATCCGCCACAGGTGGCGCATGGTGAAGCGACGTTTTTTGCGCGCTTGCCGCGGTGGGGCGGCGGTACGGGTTGCGCCACCAGCCGATCTCTTGCTGCCATGCTGCCGCCCCGCCATGCCTCGAGACGACGATGCGCCGCCCGCAAATCAGCATAGAAATTAGCAGATTTCACGTTTCGCGGCCTGTTCATGCGGCGGCTGCACGTCTCGTTGCGATTTGCAGGCATTTGCCATGGCTGTGGCGACCGCTTTCGGCGCTCGGCGGCCTCGGCTATGAGAGCACCCGGGAGGTCTTTTTCGATGCAGCCTCGCTCCTGCCTTGCCATCGTCCTTGCGGCCGGCGAGGGCACGCGCATGCGTTCGGCGCGCCCGAAGGTGCTGCATAAGCTTGCCGGTCGCTCGCTGCTCGGCCATGTGCTCACTGCCGTTGCCGGCATCGGCGCCTCGTCGACCGCAATCGTGGTGCGTGCCGGCCAGGAGGCCATCGTCGCGGAGGCGAAGCGGATCGTGCCCGAGGCCGAGCCTTTCGTGCAGGGTGAGCCACGCGGAACCGCGCATGCGGTGCTGGCCGCAAAAGCCGCAATGGCCCGGCAGGCGGACGATCTACTGGTGGTATTCGGCGATACTCCGCTGATTCGGCCGGTGTCGCTGCGGCAGTTGCAGGCGCCGCTGGCTGCCGGCGCCGCTGTGGCGGTCGCGGCATTCCGGCCGCGCGATCCGACCGGCTACGGACGGCTGATCACCGATGGCGATCGGCTGCTGGGAATTCGCGAAGAGGCCGACGCCGACGAAAACGAGCGCGCGATCGGCCTGTGCAACGGCGGGATAATGGCATTTTGCGGAAAAACGGCGCTGGCGATCCTGGAACGGATCGACGACCGCAATCGCAAGCGTGAATATTATCTGACCGATGCGGTGGAGATCGCGCGCGGCATGGGGCTTCGCACGGTCGCAGTCGAAGTCGAGGAGGATGACGTGCGTGGCATCAACACCAGAACGGAGCTTGCCGAAGCGGAGGCGGTCGCACAGCAGCGGCTGCGCCGTGCGGCGCTCGAAGCGGGCGTGACGCTGGTCGCGCCCGAGACCGTCTTTCTTTCCGCCGACACCCGGTTCGGCAGGGACGTCGTGGTCGAGCCCTATGTGGTGTTCGGCGAAAAGGTGAGCGTTGAGGACGGCGCTGTCATCCATTCATTCTCCCATCTTGCCGGCGCCAATGTCGGCAAGGGCGCGTCGGTCGGGCCTTTTGCGCGGCTGCGGCCGGGGACCCGGCTCGGCGAAGGCGCGCGCATCGGCAACTTTGTTGAGGTCAAGGAGGCCGTCGTGGAGGCTGGCGCCAAGGCCAATCACTTGAGCTACATCGGTGACGCCTCGGTCGGCGCCGGCGCCAATATCGGGGCCGGCACAATCACCTGCAATTACGACGGCAATGCCAAGCACCGCACCGAGATCGGAAAGAATGCCTTCATCGGCTCGAACTCGGCGCTGGTCGCCCCGGTCGCGATCGGGGACGGCGCCTATGTCGGTTCCGGCTCGGTGATCACCGCCGATGTGCCGGCGGATGCGTTGGCGGTGGCGCGCGGACGGCAAGTCGTTAAGGAAGGCTGGGCAACGCGGTTGCGCGCGCTCAAATCGATCGGCAAAAGGAGCGCGCATTTGCGCGATTGAGTGCGCATGCTCGCGCCGCGCTCGGCAAGTCGACGAATACGGCACAGGCGTTTGTCACGAAGCGCAATGCTTTTTGATTTCCGCGGGTTTTTTGCCTGCGCTTTAACCATGTGCATCGAGGGAACGGTAATCAGGGCGCGGTAATCGGTTGCCGGAGGGCTTTACCGGTCCGATCGGCGGCGAAGTGCGGGCGCCAAGAGGAGCAGCGTCGGTCACGATGTGCGGGATTGTCGGAATCATCGGCGGCGAGCCGGCGGCGCCGCAACTCGTCGACGCGCTGCGGCGCCTCGAATACCGCGGCTACAATTCGGCGGGCGTGGCGACGCTCGAGCACGGCGTGCTCACGCGGCGACGCGCCGAGGGCAAGCTGAAGAATCTCGAAGCGCGGCTTGCTCCGCGAGCCGCTGTCCGGCACCATCGGCATCGGCCACACGCGTTGGGCGACCCACGGCCGGCCGACCGAGAACAACGCCCATCCGCATGCTACCGACAGGCTGGCGGTGGTGCACAACGGCATCATCGAGAATTTTGCCGAGCTGCGGCGCGAGCTGGAAGCCACGGGCGTCAAATTCGCGACCGAAACCGACACCGAGGTCGTCGCCCATCTGGTCACCGAGGAAATCAAGCGCGGCGCCGGGCCGGTCGAGGCGGTCAAGCGCGCCTTGCCGCGGCTGCGCGGCGCATTCGCGCTCGCCTTCCTGTTCGCCGGCGAGGACAATCTGCTGGTCGGTGCGCGCAAAGGCTCGCCGCTCGCCATCGGCTTCGGCGACGGCGCCATGTTCGTCGGCTCCGACGCGATTGCGCTGGCGCCGTTCACCGACACGGTGAGCTACCTGGAGGAAGGCGACTGGGCGGTCGTCACGCGCGAGGGCGCCGAGCTGCACGATGCCGGCGGGGCGGTGGTGCGGCGCGAGGTGCTCAAGCTGCAGGCCTCGCAGCAGCACGTCGACAAGGGCAATCATCGCCATTTCATGGCCAAGGAAATCTTCGAGCAGCCCGAAGTCGTCGGCCATACGCTGGCGAATTACATCGACATGGCGAGCGAGCGGGTGGCGCTGCCGATGACGCTGCCGTTCGATTTCAACAAGCTCGATCGGATCGCGATCGCCGCCTGCGGCACCGCCTATTACGCCGCCATGGTCGCCAAGTACTGGTTCGAGCGCTTCGCGCATCTGCCGGTCGAGGTCGATATCGCCTCCGAGTTCCGCTACCGCGACGCGCCGCTCCTGCCCGGCAATCTCGCTGTGTTCGTCTCGCAGTCCGGCGAAACCGCCGACACGCTTGCTTCGCTGCGCTATGCGCGCGAGCGCGGCCAGCACGTGCTCGCGGTGGTCAACGTGCCGACTTCGACCATCGCGCGCGAAAGCGATATCGTCATGCCGACACTCGCCGGCCCGGAAATCGGCGTCGCGTCCACCAAAGCCTTCACCTGCCAATTGGCCGCGCTTTGCGCGCTCGCCATCGCCGCCGGCCGCGCCCGCGGCGTGCTCGAGCCAGAGCGACGAACAGCGGCTGGTTCACGCGCTCATCGAAGTGCCGCGCCACCTCGCCGAGGCGCTGGCGCTGGAGCCGCAGATCGAGCTTCTGGCGCGCGATCTCGCCAAGTGCCGCGACGTGCTCTATCTCGGCCGCGGCACCGGCTTTCCGATCGCGCTCGAAGGCGCGCTCAAGCTGAAGGAAATCTCCTACATCCACGCCGAGGGCTATGCGGCGGGCGAACTCAAGCACGGCCCGATCGCGCTGATCGACGAGATCACCCCGGTGGTGGTCATCGCTCCCTACGACCGCGTGTTCGAGAAGACCGTCTCCAACATGCAGGAAGTGGCCGCGCGCGGCGGCAAGCTCATCCTGGTGACGGATGCGGCCGGCGCGCAGGCAGTCGCGGCCGCCAATTGCGCGCCGCTGGCGACGCTGAAATTGCCGACGATGCCGGCGACGGTGACGCCGCTGGTTTACGCCGTGCCGGTGCAGCTTCTCGCCTATCACACCGCCGTCAGCCTCGGCACCGACGTCGATCAGCCGCGCAACCTGGCAAAATCCGTGACGGTGGAATAAGCGCCGGCCGGCGATGTATACTGCCGGCTGCACGTTGCGCGCTGACGATCGGCCATGACCAACGCGAAGCGATCAGTTGACCGGACCGCCGGTCGGCGCCGGCCGACCGCGCCGGATTCGTAAGCCGCATCCGCAATTATTTCCTGACCGGGCTGATCGTCGCCGGGCCGGTCGCGGTCACGTTGTGGCTGATCTGGTGGTTCGTCACCTGGGTCGACAATTGGGTGCGGCCGTTCATCCCGGTCGCTTACCGGCCGGAGACCTATCTGCCGGTCAACATTCCCGGCTTCGGCCTCATCATCGTCTTCGTGGCGCTCACGCTCCTTGGTTTCTTCACCGCCAATTTGGTCGGCAGCAAGCTCGTCGGCCTGGGCGAGAGCCTGTTGAGCCGGATGCCGATCGTGCGGCCGATCTATCGCACCGCCAAGCAGATTTTCCTGACCCTGTTTTCCAGCTCCGGATCGAGCTTCCGCCACGTCGGTCTGGTGGAGTTTCCGGCGCCCGGCATGTGGTCGCTGGTGTTCTTGACGCAATCGCCGAGCGCCGACATTTCCGCCCGCCTGCCGGCGACCGAGCACGTCTCCGCCTTCATGCCGTGCACGCCCAATCCGACCACCGGCTTTTTCTTCTATGTGCCGCGCCGCGACGTGATCGAACTCGACATCACCGTTGAGCAGGCGATGCAGCTTTTGATCTCGGCCGGCGTCATCCAGCCCGGCGCCGACGCGGAAGCGCACGGCAAGCTCGCCGCGCTCGCCGAGACCGCGCGCGCCGCGCAGGCGGTGCGCAGAACCGTCGCGAGCCCGGCAAAATAGCCGGTTTTTTGCTCTCCGCGCCCGCACAAGCGGCGCCACAGATTGCGCCCCACGCCTGCGCTACCCAATTGATCTGCAGCAGCCGCACAGGAGGATGTGATGGCGGAAACCGCAAAGCCGCGCCTCGTCGGGTTCAATCACATCGCGCTCGAGGTCGGCGACATCGACGAGGCGCTGGCGTTCTACGGCCGTCTCTTTGCCTTTGAATTGCGCGGCAAGAACGACACCATGGCCTTCATCGACCTCGGCGATCAGTTCATCGCGCTGCAAAAGGGGCGCCGGCAGGCGGCCGATGACGGCCGCCATTTCGGTCTTGTCGTCGACGACAAGGAAGCCGCGCGCAAGGCGCTGACAGCGGCCGGAGTTGAGCCGCTCGACGGTCCCTTCCTCGATTTTCGCGATCCCTGGGGCAACCGGGTGGAGATCATCGGCTACGACAATATCCAGTTCACCAAGGCGCCCAATGTGCTGCGCGGCATGGGGCTTGCTCATCTGCACAAGAACGAGAAAGCAAAGAAAGAATTGGCCGAAAAGGGAATGGCACCAGAGACGACCCCCGCGCGGGGCTGAATCCGCCCGTTACCCGTCGCGAAGGCTGTGTTTTTCGTCGGCATCGCGCGATATGAGTTCCACCGTCAGCGTCCATCTGCTATGGTTTATCCGTCGTTGCTGGCAAAGGCGGGAGACTCCCATGAACTTCGGCGAAGCGATCAAAAGCGGATTTTCCAATTACGTGAATTTCTCCGACCGGGCGTCCCGCTCGGCGTATTGGTACTGGCTGCTGTTCGTAACGATCGGTTATATCGTGGCCTTGATCATCGATCGAGCGATCGGCGTACCGATCGTCTATGTGCTGTTTGCTCTTGCCGTCCTTCTCCCGGGAATTGCGGTCGCGGTGAGGCGGCTGCACGACTTGGATCGTTCCGGCTGGTGGCTGCTTCTGGGCTTTATCCCGCTGGTCGGCGGCATCATCCTGATCGTCTGGTTCTGCGGCAAGGGCACGGACGGACCGAACCGATTCGGTGCCGACCCGCTCGCGGCGTTTCCGCCGGTCCCGCGGACGCAAACAGCCTGATCAATCGCGTCGGCGAGAACGGTTAGCCCGCACCCAGCAGCCGGATCGCGTCGTCGCGGGAGAACAAGTAAAGCAGGTGGCGCAGCGCTTCGCCGCGCGGGGTGACAGCCTCGGATCGCGCGATAGCACAAGCGCAGCATCGTCGCGCGCCGCGGTCAGAAATTTGCCGTGCAGTTCGAGCCTGGCGATGCGAAAGCCGGGTTCGCCGCTCTGGCGGGTGCCGAGCACGTCGCCTTCGCCGCGCAGCCGCAGATCCTCTTCGGCAATGCGGAAGCCGTCGTCGGTTTCGCGCAGAATGGCGAGCCGCGCCTTGGCGGCAGCGCCGAGCGGCGCTTTGTAGAGTAACAGACAGGTCGAACGTTCGGCGCCGCGGCCGATGCGGCCGCGCAGCTGGTGCAGCTGCGCCAGCCCGAAACGCTCGGCGTGCTCAATCGCCATGACGCTCGCCTCCGGCACGTCGATGCCGACCTCGATTACGGTCGTCGCCACCAGGAGCCGAGCCTCGCCCGAGGCAAAACGCGCCATGGCGCGATCCTTCTCCGCCCCGCGCATGCGGCCGTGCACGAGCTCGACCACATCGCCGAAGCGCCATTTCAGTTGCGCATAACGATCCTCGGCGGCGGCGAGATCAATGAGTTCGGATTCTTCCACTAGCGGGCAGATCCAGTAGATGCGGCGGCCGTCGTCGAGCGCGCGCGCTACGGCATCGATCACGTCGTCGAGGCGATCGAGCGGAATGGCGCGGGTGTCGATCTTCTGCCGGCCGGCCGGCTTCTCCCGCAAGGCCGAAACGTCCATGTCGCCGAAACAGGTGAGCACCAGCGTGCGCGGGATCGGCGTGGCGGTGAGCACCAAAAGATCGACCGCCTGGCCCTTGCGGGCGAGCGCCAGCCGCTGGTGCACGCCGAAGCGATGCTGCTCGTCGACGACGGCAAGTGCGAGATCGCGGAAGGCGACCTCGTCCTGGAACAGCGCGTGGGTGCCGAGCAACAGGTCGATGTCGCCGGCGCCGAGCGCCGCCAGGATCTGCTCGCGCTCGCGGCCGCGCTCGCGACCGGTGAGCAGGGCGACGCGGACGCCGGTTTTTTCCGCGAGCGGCGCGATGGTGGAAAGATGCTGCCGGGCCAGAAGTTCGGTCGGCGCCATCAGCGCCGCCTGCCGCCCAGCCTCGATCACATGGGCGGCGGCAAGCAGCGCCACCACGGTCTTGCCCGAGCCGACATCGCCCTGCAAAAGCCGCAGCATGCGCGTGGGCTGCACCAGATCGGCGACGATATCGCTCACCGCGCGTTGCTGCGAGGGCGTAAGCGAATAGGGCAGGACGGCGACGATGCGCGCGCGCAAAGCGCCCTCGGCGGCGCTGCCGCGGCCGGCGCGGGTGCGTTGATGCGCGCGCAACAGCGCGAGCGCGAGTTGCCCGGCGAGCAGTTCGTCGTAGGCAAGCCGCGACCAGCCGGCGCTGTCCGGCTCGAGGTCCGCCGGCGCCTGCGGCCGGTGAACGCAGCGCAGCGACTCGGCAAAGCCGGCAAAGCCGTTGCGTGCCAGCCAGGCCGCGTCCTGCCATTCGGGCAGATTTTTCGGCACGCGTTCCAGTGCAAGCTCGATCGCCCGGTGCAATTGGTTGGGATACAGTCCCTCGGTGAGCGGATAGACCGGATCGATCAGCGGCAAATGGGCAAAGCCCGCCTCGTCGACCACGCGGTCGGGATGGACCATCTGCAAGTGGCCGTCGTAAAGGCCCGCCGTGCCCGAGACGTAGCGCCTCTCGCCCTTGGGAAAGAGCTTTTTCAGGTAATCGGCGCGCGCGTTGAAATAGGTAATAGTCAGCGTGTTGGTATCGTCGAAGGTCTCGATGTTGTAGGGCGCGCGCGGCCGGTTCGGCGGCGGCGGCCGATGGCGCTCGACGGTGACTGCCACCGTGACCACCGTGTCGGCCTTAACCTCGCTCAGTTTCGGCTGATTGCGGCGATCGACGAAGCCAGCCGGCAGGTGAAACAGAAGGTCGATGATGCGCGCTCCTTCGCCGTCGCGCGCCAACAGGCGCGCGAACAGCTTCTCCACCTTCGGCCCGATGCCGGGGAGCGTGGAGAGCCCAGCAAACAGCGGGTTGAGGACGGGCGGCCGCATGCAGGATTACATGTAGGACGAATTGCACGCCGGCGGCGGATCTTCTCTTAAAGACGCACGGCGGCGGCAATCTGGCATCGGCGGGGGTCGCTTGCCAAGGCGGTCGCGGGCGGGGGCGTGCACGGGCGCGCGATGAAAGCCCCTTGCGGGTCACGGCGCGCCCGGCGCCGATGCAATTTGACTATTTGTCGGCGGCGATCTTGGGGACGAGGCGGTCAACATGGCGGCCCATGAACTCGTAGCAGGAGCACGCATGCTTGCGCAGCGCCTTTTTGTTGAGCAGCTCGATGCGGCCGCGGCGCGTGCGAATGAGACCGGCGGCCTCGAGCTTGGCGGCGGCGACGGTGACGGTGCCGCGCTGCACGCCGAGCATTTTGCCGAGGAATTCGCGGGTGAACGGTATGGTGTCGTCGTCGATCTTGTCGCTGGTCTGTAGCAGCCACCGGCACAGCCGCGAGGCCACGTCATGCAGCGCATTGCAAGCCGCGGTCTGTTGGATCTGACCCATCTGCAGCTCGGTATAGCGGATGATCAGGTCGCGCAGCGGCTGGCTCTGCGCCGCCGCGCTGCGAAAGCGCGAGGCTAGAATGCACGTCGCGGTCCCGGAAACCTGTACCAGCGCGCTAACTGACGAAATTCGCGAGCCGAGGCCGACGGTCAAGCCGACCGCGCCTTCCGAGCCGACGGTGCCGACCTCTACGGTGCGGTCCTCCGGCACCTCGACGATCAGCGATATCATTCCGGTCTGCGGAAAATACACCGTCTCGGTGCGCTCGCCGCGCTCTTCCAGCAATTCGCCTTGCTCCATCGTCACTTCGCGGAAGTGCCGGCTCAGCGAGGCAAGGTCCTCGACTTTCAACGAAGCAAGAAGCCTGTTGCGATTTTTCTGCGGCATTCAATCTCCCCCACTCGTCAAATGACCGCCTCCCCAAACGGCCTGCCTGCGGTTACTGCGAGGCTGTCAGATGGACGAGCGCATCCGCAATCAGCGTTTTTTCATCGCGCTCACCGGCCTGAACGCGCGCGATGAGATAGCGGGCGAGCAGCTCGCGCGTCGTGTCGGCACGCTCGGGGCTGGCCAACGGACTGCCCGATCTGAGCACCGTCTGCCAAGCGGCTTCGAACGCCTTGATCAGGCGGGATGTGGATTCAGGATCGAATGACCCCTGGTCCAATGGAGGCTTGTCCGCCATCGCTGTACCAATGGATTTTACGGCTGACACGCCCGCCCCCGCCGGCGCCCTTACGACAATGGCGCGATTGTGCGCCGGGAAATCCGCGCTGTCCGTCAGGTAGCTTACAGAGGTCGGGTGCAGGCTTGCGTGCGCCATGCTGCAATTGTCGCTGACATGCAGGGTCTTGCGCCCTATATACGCCTCGCCCGGCCGCGTCCGGGCTTTTGGCGTTGCATGCGATGACGGAAAGATGACTGAAATTTCGAGCAAAGACCTGGACGTGCGGCGGCGCAGACTTCTGTTCCGCGCCTGGCGGCGCGGCGTGCGCGAGATGGATTTGATCGTCGGTCGTTTCGCCGACGCCCATCTCGCCGCGCTCGACGAGGCGGCGCTCGATACTTTCGAGGCCCTCATCGAAGTCCCCAATGCCCGGCTTTATGCCTGGGTCGTCGGTGAGGAGGCGGTTCCGAAACAGTTCGACAGTGCGGTGCTGCGAAAACTGATCCGCTTTCACAACAGCGTCGGGGCCAAGCGGTGAGCGCCAAGGCGGCAGCATTCTCGCCGGCCGAGCGGCTCGCAGGTGGCCGCGCGCTGTTGCTCGCCGGTGTAGCCGACGGCGCCGAAGGTTTGGTCGTCGCCGACCTCGCGCGCGCGATCGCGGCGGGCGTAAAGCCGCCGGCTGTGAGCGTGGCGGTCATCTGCCGTGATGGGCCGCGCATGGCGATGCTGGCGCGGGCGCTAGCCTTCTTCGCGCCTGACGCCGAACTCTTCGAATTTCCGGCCTGGGACTGCCTGCCCTACGACCGGGTTTCACCGCACGCGGCCGTGGTGGCGCAGCGCATGGCCACATTGGCGCGGCTGGCGCACATCGAGCGCCGCGACAAGCCGTCGGTGCTGCTCACCACCGTCAATGCGGTACTGCAGCGCGTGCCGCCGCGCGAGGTCGTCGCCCGGCAGAGCCTTGCCGCAACACCCGGGGGCCTGCTGCCGATGAGCCGTATGGTCGCATGGCTTGACCTCAACGGCTTTTCCCGCGCCGCCACGGTGCGCGAGCCCGGCGATTATGCGGTGCGCGGCGGCATCCTCGATCTGTTTGCGCCCGGAATGGAGGCTCCGGTCCGGCTTGATTTTTTTGGCGATACGTTGGAATCGATCCGCAGTTTCGACCCGCAGACGCAGCGCACCGATGCCGAGAAGCAGGTGCTCGAGCTGGTGCCGGTCGCCGAGTTTCAGCTCACCGCACAGACGATCCGGGCGTTCCGTACCGGCTATGTCGCCGCGTTCGGCGCCGCCGGCCCCGATGACGTGCTCTACGAGGCCGTCAGCGAGGGGCGCCGCTACGCCGGCATGGAGCACTGGCTGCCGCTGTTTCATGAAAAAATCGAGACGCTGTTCGATTATCTCTTGCCCTCTTCCCCGGGAGGAGGTTTTGCCGAGCGAGGCGAGGCGGGTGAGGTGGAGCGCGCCTCTCGGCTGGTGCGCGCTACGCCGATCGTTCTCGAACCGCTGGCCGAGGATGCCGCGCGTGAGCGATTCGCACAGATCGCCGACTATTACGAAGCACGCCGGACCGCGCTCGACCGTGACGCCGGCGGCGCGCCGTATAAGCCGCTGCCGCCGGACCGGCTCTATCTCGCCGAGGCGGAATGGAGCCGGCACCTGGAGCAATCGGCGCTGGCACGGCTGTCGCCGTTTGCGGCGCCGCCCCTTCCTTCTCCTCCCCCGCACGCGGGGGAGGGTAGGGAGGGGGATGCGCTTGAAATCGGCGCGCGCGCCGGAAAGAATTTTGCCGCCGAGCGCAACGAGCCGGGCAAGAACGTCTTCGAGGCGGTAACGAAGCACGTCGAGACGCTGCAAGGCGCCGGCAAGCGCGCGCTGATTGCCCTGTGGAGCGAGGGCTCGCGCGAGCGCATGGGCCACGTGCTGGCCGAATACGGTCTCGCCAATCTCGCGCCGGTTGACTCGTGGCCGCAGGTGCTCTCGCTGCCGCGCCCACAGACAGCGCTCGCCGTACTCGGCATCGAGTTCAGGGTTCGAGACGACCGACCTGGCCGTCATCAGCGAGCAGGACATTTTGGGCGAACGCCTCGTGCGTCCGCGCCGGCAGACCAAGCGCGCCGACAATTTCATCGCCGAGGTGACGGGTCTTTCCGCCGGCGATCTCGTCGTCCACGTCGATCACGGCATCGGCCGCTTCGTCGGCTTGCGCGCAATCGAGGCGGCTGGCGCGCCGCACGATTGCCTGGAAATCCACTATCAGGGCGGCGACAAGCTGTTCCTGCCGGTCGAAAATATCGAGCTGCTGTCGCGCTACGGCTCCGAAGGCACCCACGTCGAACTCGACCGGCTGGGCGGCGCCGCCTGGCAGGGGCGCAAGGCGCGGATGAAGAACCGCATCCGCGAGATGGCGGCCGAGCTGATCAAGGTCGCCGCCGAGCGGCAATTGCGCGAGGCACCGCGGCTTGCGGTCGCCGCCGGCCTCTACGACGAGTTCTGCGCCGGCTTTCCCTACGAGGAGACCGACGACCAGGACGCCGCCATCGCCGCCGTGCTCGCCGATCTAAACGTCGGGCGGCCGATGGATCGGCTGATCTGCGGCGATGTCGGCTTCGGCAAGACCGAGATCGCCCTGCGCGCCGCTTTCGTCTCGGCGATGAACGGCAAGCAGGTCGCCGTCGTGGTGCCGACCACGCTGCTTTCGCGCCAGCATTTCAAGACCTTCTCCGACCGGCTGCGCGGTTATCCGCTGCGCGTCGGCCAAGCCTCGCGATTGGTTTCGGCCAAAGAATTGGCCGGCGTCAAGAAGGACCTCGCCGAGGGCAAGATCGACATCGTCGTCGGCACCCACGCGCTCCTCGGCAAGGCGATCAAGTTCAAGGACCTCGGGCTGATCGTGGTCGACGAGGAGCAGCATTTCGGCGTCGGGCACAAGGAGAAGCTCAAGCAGCTGCGCGCCGAGGTGCACGTGCTCACGCTCACCGCCACGCCGATCCCGCGCACGCTGCAGCTCGCCTTGAGCGGCGTGCGCGAAATGTCGATCATTGCCACGCCGCCGGTCGACCGGCTCGCGGTGCGCACCTTCGTCTCTCCGTTCGATCCGGTGGTGGTGCGCGAGGCGCTCTTGCGCGAGCGCTACCGCGGCGGCCAGTCCTTTTACGTCTGCCCGCGCATCGAGGATTTGGCCGAGACCAAGGAATTTGTTGCCAAAAACGTGCCGGAAGTGCGCGTCGCCGTCGCCCACGGCCAGATGCCGCCGACCGCGCTCGAAGACGTGATGGCGGCGTTCTACGACGGCAAGTTCGACGTGCTGCTCTCCACCGCCATCGTCGAATCCGGCCTCGATATTCCCACCGCCAATACGCTGATCGTGCACCGCGCCGACATGTTCGGGCTGGCGCAGATCTATCAGCTGCGCGGCCGCGTCGGCCGCTCCAAGCTGCGCGCCTATGCGCTGCTGACGCTGCCGGTGCGGAAGCGGATCACGCCGGCCGCCGAACAGCGGCTCAAAGTGCTGCAATCGCTCGACACGCTCGGCGCCGGTTTTCAGCTCGCCTCGCACGATCTCGACATCCGTGGCGCCGGCAACCTGTTGGGCGAGGAACAGTCCGGCCACATCAAGGAAGTCGGCTACGAACTCTATCAGCAGATGCTGGAGGAGGCGGTGCTGTCGCTCAAAGCCGGCATCAGCGCCCCGATCGCGGAAAAATGGTCGCCGCAGATCACCATCGGCACGCCGGTGCTGATCCCCGAAGACTACGTGGCCGATCTGCCGGTGCGGCTGTCGCTCTACCGGCGGCTCGCCGAGATCGAGGACGACCGCGCCATCGAGGCGTTCGCCGCGGAGCTGGTCGACCGCTTCGGCCCGCTGCCCGAAGAGGTCGAATATTTGCTGCAAGTCGTCGCCATCAAAGCGCTGTGCCGGCGCGCCAACGTGGAAAGGATCGAGGTCGGACCGAAGGGCGCGGTGCTCGCCTTCCGCGACAATGTTTTCGCCAATCCCGAAGGCCTGGTCGCCTTCATCCGCGACCAGGCGCCCGCGGCGCGCGTACGGCCGGATCAGAAAGTCGTGTTGTTCGACGAATGGGAAACGCCGAAGGCCCGCCTGCGCGGCGCCGCCGGCATTTTGCGCGCGTTGGCTGGCATAGCCGAGAAGGGGAGAAAGGCGGCGTAGCTCGTCATTGCGAGGAGCGAAGCGACGATACGCTCCTCTCGATTATTTGAGTGTGGGACAAAGCGGGACATCGTGGGACAAGATCCATATTTATCACGCCTTCCCAATCGTTTACTACGTCGCTCCTCCGGGCTTGTGCGGGACACGTAGGGACGGCATATTGTGTGGGACGGTGTGGGGGATTGGAGTTTGTCCCAGTGTCGCTTCGACCCGAACAAGTCAAGGCCGCCATTGCCAGCGGGCACAATCACCGCGTCGCTTGCGGCAATAGCCTCTACCTTCTAGTCCGCAACGGCAAGGCTTGGTGGGAGCTTCGCTATCGCGATGGCGCCGCGATCCGCAGCCACGGGCTAGGACCAGCGAGCGGTGAGAAGGCGGTGACGCCGCCAGCCGCGCGGCGAGCGCGTGAGGCGTTCATGGCCGACAAGCGGCGCGGCATTGTGGTCGTTCCGCGTCGGGCCACGGGTGAGGCATTCGGCACGGCTGCTACCGCGTATCTCGACAACCACGCCGACGAATGGTCGCCGCGTACCCGCTCCGACAACAAGGCGCTGGTGGGTAAGTACGTCCCTGCCGACTTCGCCGCGATGGCAGTGACCACGATCACTGCTGAGAACGTCGCCGACGTGTTGCGGCCAATCTGGAATGGACCCGGCAACAATCGCGGCTCGCGCCTCCGGCGGCTCATGGCGGGCATCCTCGCTGCAAAGAACGTTCATCCGAATCCCGCCCGTTGGAATGATGGTCCGTTGCCGGAGTTGCTTTCACGCAAGCGCGCTGACGTGAAGCACCGCGAGGCTATGCCGTGGCAGGACGTGCCGACGTTCGTTGCCGCCCTTGGCGATAGCACTGAGGACCGCGCTGGCAAGTTCGCCATTTTGACCGCCGTGCGTCGTAAGGAAGCCCTTGGCGCACGCTGGGGCGAGTTCAATTTGCAAAATCGCGTTTGGACCATACCGGGTGAGCGCATGAAGAAACCCGGCGGCAAGGTCCCGCCGCCGCATAGTGTGCCGCTCACGGATGCAATGATCGCGTGCCTTGGCCAGCCGGGCGCACCCGACGCTTTCGTGTTCCCGTCATCACGCACGAGCGGAATGCTTGGCAATAAAGCCTGCGATAAGGAATGGCACAACCTTGCGCCGTTCACCCTCCACGGCTTCCGCACTAGCTTCGCCACGTGGGCAGAGGAACAAGACGACGGCCGCCTGTATCCTCCGTCCGTGATCGAGGCTGCGCTTGCGCACGCCAAAGGCAAAGACAAGAGCCAAGGCAACGACAAGGGCAACGCGACCACGCAAGCCTATTTGCGGAGCGACTTTTTCCAAGCGCGCCGCAAGCTCATGGAGGCATGGAACAAATTCGCAACCGGGAAACAGCGGTGACGCGAAACGTACTTTCGCGCCGGGCTGTGTCCGCCATGCGCCGAGAGCGACACCCGGAATGCCGATCATTGCCCGACGCTTTGGGCCAACAACGGACATGCCGACGAATCTGATTGCCGATAGCGGCACTGCAAATCGGATTGAAATTCAGTCATCCTGTTATGCTGGCGAGCAGCGCGCCGCAGGCGAGTCCCGGATTTCGGGATCGATAAAGCGAACTTTAGCGAAGATTCTGAGACACCTGCATCATGACCGCGGCGTGCTGCCGACGCACACTCGGGACCGATCCAGATTGGGGCCGACCGGCGAGGCTCCGAAAGGACCAAGAGATGGGGGTATGATCACAAGCAGGCCATGGGTCCTATTAAAGTTGAATATCGTCAGGTAGGCCGCGCCACGGAGTCGCCGATCGGACGATGCGGAATATCGCTCGGTGAGGATTACTCCGGCTTGATATTAGCTGCTCGGATCACCTTGCCCCACTTGTCGGTTTCATCGGCAATAAACTTGCTGAAGTCGGCGGACGAGCCTGCAAACACTGTGTAACCCATGGTGCCAAGCCGCGTGTTTAATGTGGGGTCGGCCAGCGCGGCATTAATTTCATTGTTGAGCTTGGCAACAACGTCGGCGGGCGTTTTCTTTGGCGCGGCGATGCCCAGGAAGCCGCTCACCTCGAATCCTGGCACAGTCTCGCTAACTGTTGGAACGCTCGGCAATGCGTCCAGACGGGTCACGGTGGTCACAGCCAATGCGCGCAGCTTGCCGGCTCTGATATACTCTATCGAAGATGCATCGGCGAACATCATCTGCACCTGCCCGCCAATCAAGTCTGTCACCGCAGGTACCGTGCCTTTGTATGGGACATGAATCATTTCGACACCGGTCATGATCTCGAACAGCTCGCCGGCCATGTGATTTACCGATCCGATGCCACTCGACGCCATACCGAGCTTGCCGGGATTGGACTTGGCATACGAGATGAACTCGGAAACGGTCCTGGGCGAAAGCGATGGATTGACCACCATCACGAAGGGTACGCGGACGACGCTCGCGATTGGCGCGATGTCTTGGATGAAATTGAACTTGAGCCCATCGTAGAGCGTTGCGTTGATCACGTTGGGCGCACTAGCGCAGAGCAACGTGTAGCCGTCCGGGGCCGCATGTGCGACCATCTCAGTAGCGATGTTAGTACCGGCGCCTGGCCGGTTTTCAATGATGAACGGCTGGCCAAACCGCTCCGACAGCCACTGCCCGATCAACCTAGCGGTAATGTCGGCCGATTGACCGGCGGGAAAGCCAACGATGATACGTACCGGCTGCGTTGGATAGGTCTGCGCGTTCGCAATTTGCGACGCGATTGGAAGTACGGCAGCGCCCGCTGCCAGATGCAGAAATTGCCTACGGGGAAGTTTCATGTTGCCCTCCCGGAGCAGTTGCGCGAGCCCAGATTGGCACTGAGCCAATCGGGGCGCGATAGCGATGTTAGCCCGATTTATCTATCGCCGATATTCCCTATTTAGCTTCATTATGATAGGGAGTTACCTATGCTTAGAAAAATCGATTGGGAAAGCCAGATTGGTCGGCGCCTCAAGTTGCGGGACCTGTATGTGTTTTCTACAGTTGCCCAACGTGGCAACATGGCCAAGGCCGCCGCAGAGCTTGGAGTTTCTCAGCCGACTGTTTCGGAAGTCATTGCGGACCTGGAGCACGCCCTCGGTGTACGGCTTTTTGATCGCAGCCGGCAGGGTGTCGAACTCACGATTTATGGGGCCGCACTCCTGCGGCGATCGAGAGCCGCTTTCGATGAACTGAGACAAGGGACTCGGGAAATCGAGTTCTTGATGGACCCCACGGCAGGCGAGCTTCGGATTGGCTGCCCAGAATCAATCGCCACAGCGCTGCTCTCGCCAATCGTTCAACGGTTTGTTCGGCAATATCCGCGCGTGACTATCAATATATTTCATCTGAACACTCCCACCTTGGACCTGCCGCAGTTGCATGATCGAACCCTAGACTTGGTCATCGTGCGATCGCCCTTGCCGCGTGTTGATGATCCGACTGGTAAAGATTTGGAGATGGAGCGTCTCTTTAACGACGATCTGGTCGTAGCGACCGGGATCAAGAATCCCTGGACGCATCGCCGCAAGATTGATCTTGCCGACCTGATCGATGAGCCTTGGATTCTCACGCCGCCCGGTGCGGCAATTTATAATCACGTGATCCAGGCCTTTCATGCGCGCGGCTTAACCACACCAACAGTAACGATCGGAACCCAGACCGGAGGGCTTAGGGGTGATCTGCTTGCGACTGGCCGCTATATTGCGCCGCTCCCCAGAACGATCTTTAACCTGTACGCAAAGCAGTTTCCGCTGAAGATTCTGTCGGTTGATTTGCCCGTTCGGCCCTGGCCGGTCATGCTCGTCACGCTCAAGAATAGAACGCTGAGCCCGGTGGTTGAGAGTTTCATCGAATGTACTCGAAGTATCTCAAAATCAGTCGTCAAATAGAATTACGGAATTACGGGAATTACGGTGACAGTGCACTCAATTGAATCGAAGTGTCGACGTAGCGAATAAGGATACTGTCATTGCGACAAGACTTACTTTCGTCACTACCAGGCTTGACCCGGCAGTCCATGCTGAACAGCCGAACGTACGGGGCGCCGCATGGATTGCCGGGTCAAGCCCGGCAATGACGAAGAAATTCCGTCTGCCAATACCTAACGCGGCAAGGGCCGCGTTCGCATTCTCGCAGCCTCGACCACCGTGTAACGACCGCGCAAATTTTCTCCGAGCAGATCAATTGCAGTGCCCAACCGTCGTTGCTTCAGCTCATGCCGCGCCGGATCGATGCGAAGCAAAATAACGCCAGGAATGGACCGGCCCTGGCGAAACACCAGATCGCCGAAGTCCTTGTCATCCGTCAGCAGCAACCGGTCTTCCGTGCAAACCGAACGTTATAATTTCACCATCGCTTATCGCGGGGGTGATCTCCGCGGTATAGACGACTGTCATGTCCTGCAACGCGCAGGTGCGATACCAGTCCAGCATCGACACATTCATCGGCGAGCCAGCGCACGGCTAGCCATAGACGAGGTCTTCGTCGGCCAAATAATCGGCGGCGAACGCCTGGGCGGCGAGAATGTCATCGCGCGTCAGCCGAGGATGATCGGAAATTACGGTGACAGTGCACTCAATTTAAAATTACGGTGACAGTGCACTCAATTTACGCGAAAATACGGTGACGGTGCACTCAATTGAATTGAAGTGTCGACATGCTGCAATTACGACGTTGTGCGAGAGGCCGTTTTGTGTCACGGTATGTGTGGGTTGTTACACATTATATGATTGCACATGGCAACGAATCTCTCGATCGATCCCGATCTCATCGAACGTGCGCTGAAAGTCAGCGGCGAGCGCACCAAGAAGGCCGCCGTGACCAAAGCGCTGCAGGAATTCATCGCGCGTAGACGGCAAAAACGCCTGCTCGATCTGATGGGCAAGCTCGAATGGGACGTCTCGTACGACTATAAGGCGGAACGGACGCGCGATTGAGCCTGTTCGTCGATACCAGTGTTTGGTCGCTGGCGCTGCGGCGCGACACGCTGTCCGAGGCAGCGCCGGTGCGAACATTGGTTCGTGCGATAACAGCGGGCGAGGCGCTGCTGACGACGGGGCTTGTACTGCAGGAGATTTTGCAGGGCTTTTCCGGACCGCGAGCGCGGGCGCAAATTCTGGATCGCTTTTCTGCACTGCCTCTTCTTGTTCCGGATCGCGACGATCACGTCTGCGCCGCTGAGTTGCGGAACACGTGCCGCCGCCGCGGCATCCAGATTGGAACGATCGACGCTCTCTTGGCGCAGCTCTGTATCCGGCATGACTTGACGATGCTGTCTGCGGACAGGGACTTTGGGCGCATCGCGCAGCACTCTGCTTTGAAGGTGTGGAGGGCGGATTAGCGAAGGGCCGGGCAAGGAAACGGAATGACGGCTACGCCTGCAACCGCGTGTGCCGTCCCGCCGTACGCTCGATGGCGCTGGCGAGATATTCGGGCGATTGCGCGCCAGTGACGATGACGTGGCCGCCGAAGATGAAGCAGGGCACCCCGTCGATGCCGGCTTCCTTGGCGCTGGTCGCTTCGTTCTCGACGCGGTCGACATCGGCGTCGCTGGCGAGCAGCCGTCGCACCAGGTCGCGGTCCATGCCGCACGCTCCGGCGGTCTCGATCAGCACGTTGGCATCGGTCAGGTCCGCGCCTTCGGCGAAATAAAGCTCCATCAGTCGTTGTTTCATTCGCGCCGGATCGGTGGCACTGCGCGACCACAGAATGAGGCGATGGCAGTCAAGGGTGTTGGGCTGGCGAGAGATCTTGTCGGGCGCGTAGGGCAGGCCCTCCATGGCGGACGCCGCGGCGACGCGCTCGGTGATCGCCCCATAGCGCTCGACCGAGCCGAATTTGGTTTCCAGATAGGTCTGCCGGTCGATGCCCTCGCGCGGAATCCACGGGTTGAGGAAATACGGCCGCCAGTTGATCGAAACCTCGATATCGGGATTGACGGCAATCGCGGTCTCCAGCCGATGCTTGCCGATGTAGCACCAAGGGCAGACCACGTCGGAGATGACCTCGACGTGAATTGCGGCGCGTGCCTCGGTGGAAGCGTTCATGATGGAACCGCCTTTGAGTCGCTCACCGCTTCACCTTTGCCCATGCCTCGGCATGCTGGGATTTCGTATGCAATCGCGGTCCCTGCAAGGAGGCCCGGCGAATGGCGGAGTCAATGGACCGGACGCAACGATCGGCCCGAGTGGAGCTTTGATTTGGCATTCGCTTTTAAGTGTTGTCGGCCCGTCCGGCAGCGAATGTCAAATCCGCTCCACCAGGGCGGGCGAAGATCACATCCCGACCGCGTGGCCGACCACCCGCGCGATCAGCGAATCGACGCTGTCGGTCGGCCGCAGCGTGGCGAGAGTAACCGCAGCCTCGATGCCCACGCGCTTGCGGTCGGGCGCCATGGTGGTGTTCTTCAGAATGCTGGCGAGGCGCCGCGCCACCACGTGAGCGGCGCGCAGATTGGTGTCGGTGAAAACCGCGAAGATCGAGTTGTCGGCCTCACGGCAGGCGAAATCGACCTCGCGCATCAGCCGGCTCAGGAGGCGCGCCGCGTCAAGCCCGCTGCGGCGATCGCCGTTGTTGAACGAGAAGCGGGCAATGGACAGCCCGACGCCGCGTTTTTCCGCATCGCCCACCGCGCGGTTGAGGTCGCGCCAGAACGCCTCGTGCCCCAGAAGCCCGCTCTCCGGATCGATCATGCCCTTGGCGTCCAGCGACTTGAGCATGCGGCGCAGCCGCGCGCCGAACGCATGCAGGCGCACGAATGGCAAGAAGCGTTCGACCAGGCGCTGCGGTCCTTCGGCGATGCGCTCGAGATTGGGCAGCCGCTCGCAAAAGCGATCGAGCGAGCCGGGATGGCCGCCGAGGACGGCCACCGGCAAGTCGTGAAAACGCACGTCGTCGGCCAGCACCGTCAGCAGCGCCTCGACGATGCGCGGCCCGAACCCGTCGCCGATGACCATGCCGTCGACGTCACGAACATGCAGCGCGCGCGCCGCGCTTTCGACACTGAGCGCGCCGATCAGGCCGACCCGTTCGCCAATGGCGACGGAAAGCTCCGGGTAGGAGCGGCCGCGACCGGCAAGCAGCGCGGTAGCCTCGTCGAGCGGATTGCTCGTCGGCAATTCGGGCGGCAATTGACCGCGCGCGGCGAGCATACGGGTCCGGCGCAATACTGTGGCGTGAAGCGTACGCACGCGCAGCAGCGACGATAGACGGTTCACCAGCCGCTCGGCGGGCGCGCTCGGCGCGATGGCAAGCGCATCAGGCAGAAGGGCTGAGCCATTGTCGCGATGGCAGGCGATGACCGGCATGAACGGGCCGTCGCCCGCCTTGAGCCGGTTGGCAAGCGCCTTGAGGCAGGCGGCCTCGGCGCACGGCTCGGCAAGGACGATCGCCTCGGGAGAAACCGACGCGAGCGCGTCGACGGCGTCGGCCCAATGGGCCTCGACGATCGGGAAGGCGCCGGCGGCGCGTAGCGCGGCCACGATGTCCGGCACCGGACTGTCGGCAACAACGACTAACGGGCCTTGCAACGCCATGACAACTTGCCGGCAGGAGGAGCAAATTCGCGAATGACCGCGGACCATGCCAAAGCGCTCTTAATGGGCCGTCAACGGTGCGCCCGGCATCGGCGTTCATGCCGGTCGCGTCTCGCTGCGGGCGCTGCGGTCGCGGAAGGCGGCAACGACGAGCGGGTTGAGCCCGACCGTACTGAGCGCAGCCAGCACGACGTCGCGTTTTTGCGCATTGCCGATGAGCCGCCGGCCGATGAGCGGATCGGGCAGGGCCACGAGCCGCGCGCTGCTGTCGATCCGTTTCACCGCCTCCTGCAGCTCGTGCAGGCGGAAGCGGTAGCCGCCGATGCTGACGATGCCGGCCGGCGCGCCGGTGACCACCATTGCCTTGGTGGCGGCGTTGAGGCTGCACGCGTAGCCGGTATCGACCAGTCCCGAAGGATCGATTTTGAAATGCGGCAGGCCGGAGCGTTCGATGCCGGGCGGAAAGGCATGACGCGGAACCATGGGACCGCGTATCGCGACGGTGCCCGCCGGCGTGGCGGCGAGTTCGGCGACGAGGATGCCGTCACTTTTCCCGCGCGGCGCCGCGAGCGTGCCGCACGGCAGCGGAGCCGGACGTCCGCCCGCACTACGGCGGCCAGCAACCAGTCCGGCCTCGGCAAAGATCGCAACATCGACCAGCGCGATCTGGCGCTGGCGCCAGCTTGCGCTTGTCGCAAGCCGTTCGGGCGATCGCCAGGCCGCGATAATGGCCGCAACGCCGCCCCGTGCGAACGCTCCGTCTGCAGCGAGGCAAAGCGCCACGGAAGCCGGTAGGATCACCGTTCCGCAGGCATCGTCGCGACATTGTTGTGCCAGCACGTCGGCGTCGAACGGCTGGTGCAGCGACAACGTGCCGGCACTGAGCAGCCAGGGCAGGAGCGTGAGGCTCACCCCGGCAAAGCTAGCCGGCGCGATCGTCGACAGGATGCGGGCGTTGGGCGCGAGGCGGGCTTCCAGTGTCACCGCAAGCCCGCCGGCAAGCATTTCCAGATGGCTGCGCGCCACCGGCACCAAGCCGTCTTCGCCGAGGTCGAAGGTGATGAGCCCAACATCGGCCGCCGCATTGTCGGGCCGCTCGCGCGGCAGCGGCGAGGCTGGCTCGCTTTGCTCGGCGCCGAATAGATCTTCGAACGGCACTACGCCGTCGGGTATTCCCCGCCCGAAGCCGCATACATAGCGGATCGAAAACAATTCGGACGCAATACGCATGGCAAATTGGCAATGATTGAAGCCGCCGACCTGTCCGCAAGTGATCAGCGCTTTGGCACCGACACGGCCGAGGGCCGCGATGGCGTCGGCACGGCGCCACAATAGCGGCAGTGGTGCCGCGATCATCCCGGCGCGCATCACGCCGAGCACGCTCAAAATGTTTTCCGCGATATTGGGCAGTTGGATGCCGATCACGGAATTGCTGGCGATGCCCATGTCACGCAGGCGTGCGGCAATGGCGGCGACCACGCGCTCGGCCTGCGCGTAGCTGAGCTGTCGGGCCTCGCCGTCGGTGAATGCCGCCCGGTTCGGTGGGTCGAGCAGCGCCGGCGCATCGGGCTGGCGCTGGGCGGTACGGCGAAAAATCTCGTCGAGCGCGACGTGGTTCTGGCCCGGCCATTGCAGCGTCGGCGCCGCGGCTCCGGGATCGCCGAGGATCATGGCTGCGCCCCCGCCGGTTGATGCCACCAGGTTTCCGGCAAATAACCGAACAGCGAAGTCTGCGCCGGATGCTTGATATAGGCCCGGAGCGCCATCCATTGCTCGGGCAAATAGAACAGCGGCACGACATAACAGCCGGAAATCAATACGCGGTCGAGCGCGCGCACGGCGTCGACGAAACCGAAGCGGCTGCGGGCTTCGAGCAGTGCTGCGATCATGGCGTCCACCGCCGGGCTGCGTACGCCCATATAATTGCGCGACCCCTGCTCGTCGGCGGCCGCCGAGCCGAAATAGAAGCTCTGCTCATTGCCGGGCGAGAGCGATTGTTCCCAGCGGTACTCGATCATGTCGAAATCGAACGTGGTGAGGCGTGCTTGATATTGCGCATCGTCGACCAGGCGGATTTCGGCATCGATCCCGGCGCGGGCGAGATCGGTGGAAAACGCGATCGCCAGCCGCTCGTCATCCCTGTTGTCCACCATGATCTCGAAACGCAGCGCCTGTCCGGTCGCGCGGTTGCGCAGCGTCGTGCCCTTGAGCTCATAGCCGGCCGCCTCCAGCAGGGTGAGCGCCTGGCGCAACGGAGCGCGGTCGTGCCCGGAGCCGTCGGTCCGCGGCGGCGACCAGGTGCCGTCGAGTACGTCGGCGCGCACCGCACCGGGAAACGGCGCCAGCAGCGTGCGCTCGCTCGCATCGGCGGGACGCTGATAGGCGGACAGCTCCGAGTCGTCGAAAAAACTCGCGCTGCGTTTGTAGAGATCGTAAAAGAAATTGCGGTTGATCCACTGGAAGTCGAACAGCAGGGCGATCGCCTGCCGCACCCGGATATCGGCAAAAACCGGCCGCCGCGTGTTGAACACATAGTCCGACGCGACCTTCGGCTGACCGTCGGTAAACACGTCCTTGACGATTCGCCCCTCGCGCATGGCCGGAATATTGTAGCCGGTCTGCCAGCGGGTCGGATCCTGTTCGCTGCGCACGTCGTAGAGGCCGGCCTTGAAGGCCTCGAAATAGGAATTGGCGTCGCGATAATAGTCGAAGCGAACCCGGTCGAAATTCCATAAGCCGCGGTTGATCGGCAGATCCCGTCCCCAATAATTCGGGTCGCGCTTGAAGGTGACGCTGCTGCCGGCACGAACACTGTCGAGCACGTAGGGACCGCTGCCGATCGGCTTGCGCAGCGTCGTCTGCTCGAAAGAGGCGACATCGACCGCGTGCTTGGGCAGGATCGGCATCAGGCCGAGAATGAGCGGCATTTCCCGGTTCTCGCCGCTCAGATCGAATCGTACGGTATGCACGTCGAGAATTTCGGCGTGCACGACCTTGGAATAATAGGTGCGGTGGTTCGGCCGGCCGCGATCGCGCAACAGCTTCCAGGAAAAGACGACATCGGCGGCCGTCACCGGCACCCCGTCGGAAAAATGCGCCGCCGGGTCGAGCCTGAAGGTGACGTAGTCACGGGCATCGTCGGTCTCGACGCTTTTCGCCAACAGACCATACAGGGTGAAAGGTTCGTCGTAGCCGCGCGCCATCAGGCTCTCGATGACGTAACCGCGAACGGCATTCACCGGCACACCCATGACGATCAGCGGGTTGAGGCTGTCGAACGTGCCGAGCACGCCTTCGACCAGAGTTCCGCCTTTGGGAGCGTCGGGGTTGACATAGGGCAGTGCCGTAAAACCCTCCGGCATGGCAGGGGCGCCATGCATGGCGATGGCGTAGGCGGCGAGTGCGGCATGCGGATCCATGGCGCCAAGTGCGAGCGCGGCCAACAGTGCGCTTCGCGCGGCAGCAAGCCGTACGGTGGTCAGCATGATGGCGCCCGCCCCGATTTTGGCTCGGCGGCGATCTCCGACCGGCTTCCCGGCGCTTGGGGGCTCTGACGACATGTCACGCTGTTGCCGTAATCTGCGACGATTGACCGCTCAACGGGGCATCCGCGCAATGGCGCGCGGCGGCGATCTCTGGGGACTGCCCCATCTCGGACTGCTGAGCAAGGTCTGACCGGGCGGGTCGATGCTCTCATCGACCTGCAGGCGGCGGCAGGAAAGAAGGACTGCAACATGATTTATTGCAACGCGCGGGGCCCAGCGCGGGCCGCCGGCCACATGCTCGGCGCGATTGCCAAGGCGACGGCCTTGAGCGTTGTGTTCGCCCTCGGGACGGCCTCGCTCGCGTTGGCAGCGCCGCCGAAGAAACCGGTCAAGAAACCGCCGGCGCCTCCGGCGCAGCAGCAGCCCGCGCCGGCGCCAGCACCACAGCAGCCGGTGCAGTTGATCTACTCGCCCTGGACCAAATTCTGCCTCAAGAGCAAGGATCCCAGTCCCAAGCAAGTCTGCTTCACCGGCAAGGATGCGCGCATTGAATCGGGAATGCCGATCGTCGCCGCAGTGTTGATCGAACCGCAGGGCGACCCCAAAAAGATTTTGCGGGTCACGTTGCCGCTGGGCATGCAGCTCGTTCACGGTACCCGCGTGATCATCGATCAGAACACGCCGATGACCGCGCCATATGTGATCTGCTTCACCAACGGCTGCATGGCGGACTACGAAGCCAATGCGGATATGATCGAGAAGATGAAGAAGGGCCACGGCCTGGTGGTGCAGGCAATCAATGCCAGCGGCCAGCCGATCAGCCTGGTGCTGCCGCTTGTCGATTTTGCCAAGGCCTATGACGGACCGCCGACCGATCCGAAAGTGTTCGAGGCGCAGCAGCAGAAGCTGCAGGAGGAATTGCAGAAACGCGCCGACGCAGCGCGCAAGAAGCTCGAAGCGGGCAAGCCCGGCGCCTCGGCGGGGCAGTAGAAGCGATCGACCGCGGCACCTGACGCCGCTGCGTCCCAGGGATCCGCGGCGGCATCCGGGTGAGCGGAGGCGGTGCGTTCTCAGTGCCGCATGACGGAGCGGGGCCGATAAAGCCCCTTGCCGGCTTTTACAAACACTTCGGCGACTTGCGGATGGCGTACCGGTTCGCCGCTGTCGTCGGGCAATAGGTTTTGCTCGGACACGTAGGCGACATATTCGGTTTCGTCGTTTTCAGCGAACAGATGATAGAACGGCTGGTCCTTGTGCGGCCGCACGTCCGCGGGAATCGAATTGTACCACTCGTCGGTATTGGCAAAGACCGGATCGATGTCGAAAACCACACCGCGAAACGGGTAGAGGCGGTGGCGCACGACCTGGCCGATCTGAAATTTCGCGATCCGAATTTTATCCATGCGCGTTCGCCGGTTGCTGACGGTAACGGCGTCGTGATGATGCAAGGACAGGATTGTGGCGCGCCGCGGACAAAGTGCTGAACGTTTGTTCATCGCCGCCGGCGAATTCAAAGGCCATAGCGCGCTCTCATCTGCGGGTCCTTCGCGGCGACAAGCGCGGCGAGGTCGACCATGACCTTGGCCTGCTTCCAAGTGGCGTCGTCCTGCATCTTGCCCTCGACCATCACCGCGCCGCTGCCGCTCGGCATGGCGTCCAGGATTTTCCTTGCGGTCGCGACCTCGGCCGGATCGGGTGAAAAGACCCGCTTGGCGATCGGCACCTGGCTCGGATGCAGCGTCCAGGCACCGACGCAGCCCAACAGGAAGGCATTGCGAAATTGTGCCTCGCAGCCTGCACCGTCGGCAAAATCGCCGAACGGGCCATAAAACGGCTTGATGCCGGCGGCTGCGCACGCGTCCACCATCTTGGCGATGGTGTAATGCCAGAGGTCCTGCTGGGCGGCGCTCCGCGGCGTGTTCGGCGCCGCGTCGCCCAGCACCCTGTAGTCGGGATGCCCGCCGCCGACCCGCGTCGTTTTCATTGCCCGCGAGGCGGCGAGATCGGCGGGGCCGAGGCTGATGCCGTGCATGCGCGGCGAGGCGGCCGCGATGGCCTCGACATTGTTCACGCCTTGCGCGGTCTCGAGTATGGCGTGAATGAGGATCGGTTTTTGCACCGCGTACTTTGCTTCGAGTTGGGCCAGCAGTTGATCGAGGTAATGGATGTCCCAGGCACCCTCGACTTTCGGCAGCATGACGACGTCGAGCTTGTGCCCGATGGCGGCGACGATCTGACTAATGTCGTCGAGGGCCCACGGCGAGTTGAGCGCATTGATGCGCGTCCACAGCCCGGTGTCGCCGAAATCGCATACTTGCGCCATGGCGATGAAGCCCGCGCGCGCCGCCTCCTTGGCCTCGGCGGGAACCGCGTCTTCGAGGTTGCCGAGAACGACGTCGACTTCGTCGATGAGGCTAAAAACCTTGGCGCGGACCTTCTCGATGTGCGGCGGCACGAAATGAATCATTCGCTCGAGCTCGAGCGGCAGTTCGCGCAGCGGCGTCGGTGCGCCAATCGCCAAAGGTTTGAAAAAGTCTCGCGGCAACTTCATGCGATGATCCAGATGGAACCCTTCGCCGACGTTATGATGGACACGGTCAATTCGCCAAGCCACTTTTGCCGACACGCCGCTTTTGCCGATACGGCGCTTTTGCCGACACGCCGCCTTGAAATAGTAACGGTCACACCCTCTCGCCGCGCATGAGCCGCGGCTGGGCGGCCGCCGGTGCGACCCCCTCGCGCATCAGCGCGCGCCGCAGCGGGCCGATGCGCTCGACCAGATAGAGCGACAGTCCGCGCACGCCCTGCAACGGCAGGAAATCGGCAAGCAGGCTGCGGTTGAGGATGTCGACGGCGAGTGTGCGGCTGAAAATGTCGGCGCGGCGGGCGGCTTCGTAGCGGGCAAGGACGCCGGGCGACCCCAAGTCTTGGCGTTGGCGCCGCGCGTCGGCGACGATTTCGGCGACGGCGGCAGCATCTCGCAAGCCGAGATTGAGTCCCTGCGCGCCGATCGGGGGCACCACATGGGCGGCTTCGCCGACCAGGGCGATGCGGCGATGCGCAAGGCACTCCGCGCTCTCCAGTGCCAGCGGAAAAATGCCGCGGCCTTGCTCGATGCACATTCGGCCGAGCAGCCAATGGGCGCGCCGCTCGATTTCTCCGGTCAACTCGCTCTCGCTCATGGCGGAAAGCTTTTCTGCTTCCACGGGCGCCAGCACGCAAACGAGGCTTGAGCGCCGGCCACGCAGGGGAACGAGCGTGAAGGGTCCGCCTTCGCAATGAAATTCGGTCGAAATATCGTCGTGCGAGCGCGCGTGGCCGAGATTGAGCGTGAGTGCGGACTGCGCGTAAGTACGACGCGACGAGGCGATGCCGGCGGCTTTGCGGCAGAGCGAGCGCGCCCCGTCGGCTCCGATCGCGAGCCGCACGCGTGCCTCGCCGTCGCCAAGTATGACGGTCACGCCGTCGGCGTCGGGCCGAACTTCAAGCGCCGGCGCGGCAATGCGCGCGAGCTTCAGTTCGGCGGCGCGGGCTTCGAGCGCGGCAAGCAGATAGCGGTTCTCGACGTTGTGGCCGAAGGCTTCGAGGTCGATTTCGGCGGCATCGAAAACGACCTCGGGCGCTCGGATCAGCCGCCGGGTGTCGTCAACGATGCGGATTTTGCGTAAGGGCGCGGCATGCGCCGCGCAGGAGGCCCAGACGCCGAGCGTGGCTAGCGCGGTGGCTGACCCAGCAAGCAGCGCCGTCGTGCGCTGATCGGGCCGGGCCGCAGGCGCGATCAGTACGACATCGACGCCGGCGGTCGCAAGTGCGATCGCGCACAGCAGACCGGCCGGGCCGCCGCCGATCACCGCAACTTCGGAGGTCAACTTTTGCTCCTCGTTGCCCACGGACCTCAACTCCCTTTCCGGCTTCCGCTGTCGCCGGGTCTGCCGTCGAAAATGTAGCAGTGACAGTGCGATTGCGCACGGTCTTCGAATTAATGTGTAAACTCGGCCTATGCACCCACAAAAGCCGCCAGAGTGCGCTGCAACTGCGTCCAAAGTGGCGGCTTTCGCTGTTCATATCTTCACCGCCTGCGGCGGTGCGTGCGCGCTGCTGGCGCTCATTGCCGCGGTCGCGCAGCAATGGCCGCGGATGTTTCTGTGGCTCGGGATTGCGCTCGTGATCGACGGTGTGGATGGAACCTTGGCGCGTCACTTGCGCGTTGCCGAGTTCGCGCCACGCTGGTCGGGCGAGGTGCTCGATCTTGTCGTCGATATTCTTAACTACGTGTTCGTGCCGGCCTACGCGCTGGTCGCAAGCGGCTTGCTGCCTCATGCGGCGGCTGTCCCGCTCGGCATCCTCGTCGTGGTCACCGGCTCGGTCTATTTCGCCGACCGGCTGATGAAGACCTCGGACTATTACTTCCGCGGCTTTCCCGCGCTGTGGAACGCAACCGCATTCTATCTATTTTTGCTCAAGCTCCCGCCCTGGGCTAATGCTGGTCTGGTCGTGGCGCTCGCGATACTGACCTTCGTTCCGGTCTACGTCGCGCATCCGGTGCGCGTACGACACATGCGCGTGGCAACGGTGGCTGCGGTCGTTGCCTGGAGCTTGCTCGCGCTGTTCGCCGTGCTGAAAAATCTCGATCCGGGTTTTTGGAGCAGCGCGGCGCTGTGTGCTCTCGCGATCTATTTCCTCGGCGTCGGGTTTTTACGCCGGCGTCATCCGCAGTAACGGAGGCGACATTTTCCAGGTCGCGGCGGGCTGCGAAACGAGTGGAGCGGATTTGACATTCACACAAGAGCGCGCCGAAAGGGGTGCGAATGCCAGAATCGGACCCTAAATTAATGCCGCGTCGACGGCGCGACGATAACCGGCAATGTGACGTGACCTCGAGACCGGGTCCGACCGACGTAGTCCGGCAAGCCCTTCGCGGTGGCGACGACGCTGATCACCGGCAGCTTCTTGGCCTGATCGTTCTTGGCGCCGCCAAATGGCGCATTATACCAGTTCGCCGCCTCGACGCCGTTTAGGTAGATCTGGATCGTATTGGTTTTTTGCACGCCGCCCGTCAGGCCGGTGGACGCTATCGGCCATAACGGCGAAATCAGCCCGTAGGTGACGTTGAGGCCGCCGGTGACCACGACCTCGAACTGAAATTGCATCTGGGCCGGTATCATGTGCGACGGCTTCTGCTGCGCCTCGGGGTAGCTCAATGTGGCTCCCGTTATCGAATTTCCGACATCGAGAAGCCAGGCAGCGAGCGGAATCGTATTGTTCACCCAGACGCGCCGGAACAGCGCATAGTCGGGGAAATCATTTCTGGCGAGCGCGTCGAGATCCTCCTCGGCGTATCGACTGTGGAATGGCGCGGGAACCCGTTTGGGTATTGTCGAATAGCAGGAAAACCTCTGATCGTTCGTTTCGTTTGGTTGGGCCGGCGGGGCCGGCTGCAGCATGATCGCATCCTGTGGGATGACGAAGCCCCAGGCCGTGCCGTATGTGCTTTGGTCCGATGCGATGGGTCCGAAAGTCCAGCTTTGTGACCCGGTGCCGGTCGGTCGCAGGTACTCGTACTGCGTTGCGCTCGTCAATCCGAGATTGTCTTGAATTTGCAGCTGCAAATTGACGGCGCCAAACAGCGCCGGGTCGATCTCGTAATATTGATATTTTCCAATCGCGCTCCTGATGCCGTGAACTTTTGCCTCCGCCGTGAACAGCACGTTGTGCTGATTGTTGGCGGCAATGTAGGTGGCCAGCTCGCAGCGCAAGGATTTGAGCAAGCGGGGAACCTCGGCGCGATCGACGACCACGCTGCGCGGATCGTGGACAAAATAGGGGCTGGCGCAGCCACCCAGCAGCACCGATCCCAGCACGATCGCGCGTCGCGAAAAAATGCGAATCAAGCCCGAGTCCCCCCAAACTCGACTACCACGTCGTGTTCGTTGGGCGACGGTTGCGGGTGCGTGCCGAGCAATATTTATCGATCGGGTTATTAACGAATTGGCAACCCTTGCGACAAAACGGAATCAACTCGCTGCCGCCCGATGGTGGCCATCAGGATCCGTCTGCCACAGCTCGAAAGCGTCGTCGGCGATGCATCCCGCGTGCCTTGCCGAGCCGCCTTGTGTTCGACGGGCGGCCGCCTATGATCCGGCCGACCCGTGTTTTCCGGAAAAATCCCAATTGTAGAGGAGACGACAATGGTTGCTGCTGTGCGCGTGCATAAGGTCGGCGGTCCGGAGGTTTTGACCTTCGAGGAGATCGAATTACCAGCGCCCGGACAGGGCCAGGTGCGAGTCAAGCAGCGCGCTGCCGGGGTGAATTTCGTCGACACCTATTTCCGCATGGGCATGTATCCGTCGCCGGTCGGCCTGCCGTTCGTTGCCGGTAATGAGGCGGCCGGCGAGGTGAGCGCCGTCGGACCGGGAGTGAGCGACCTCAAGGTCGGGGATCGGGTCGCGTATGTGGTGGGGCTCGGCTGCTACGCCGCCGAGCGCAACGTGCCGGCCGACCGCATGGTGAAATTGCCGGCAAGCATCAGCTACGAGCAGGCGGCCGCGACGATGCTCAAGGGCATGACCGCCGAATATCTGCTGCGTCGCACCTTCAAGGTCGAGAAGGGCATGAACGTATTCGTTCATGCCGCGGCAGGCGGAGTTGGGCTGATTCTGTGCCAGTGGGCCAATCATCTCGGGGCCACCGTCATCGGGACAGTCGGATCGAAGGAAAAAGCCGCTCTCGCCAAGGCGAACGGCTGCCATCATACGATCCTCTATCGCGAGGAAGATTTTGCCGCACGCACCAAGGAGATCACCGGCGGTGCGCTTTGCGAGGTCATTTACGACGGCATCGGCAAGACCACGTTTCCGGCGTCGCTCGATTGCCTCAAGCCGCTTGGCATGTTTGTGAGCTACGGCAGCGCATCGGGACAGATCGATGCCTTCAATATCAACATCCTGCAGACCAAGGGATCTCTCTTTGCCACCCGGCCGACGCTCAATACCTACGCGGCCAAGCGCGAGGATCTGGTTGCCATCGCCAACGATCTCTTCGATGTCGTCGGCAAGGGCGCGGTGAAAGTCCCGGTCAATCAGAAATACGCCTTGCGCGATGCCGCCAAGGCGCACCGCGATCTCGAAGGCCGCGCCACCACCGGCTCGTCGATCCTGCTGCCGTGAGCGCGCCCGGTCTGCGCACGAGTATTCGCGCCGCATGAAGGCGCGGGCCTACCTGGCGCCGCTCGTTCCCCGCCTGGCGACGTTGGCCTGGGCGTTTCTTGCGTTCGTGGTCGGGCAGGTCGCCGCGCTGGCGGCGCTGTTCGCGTGGGCGCATGGGGATCTTCGCGCGCTGGTCGCCCAGCCATACGACGGCGCCGTGGTGACGCTGTCCGTCCTGGTGCTCGATCCGGTCACGGTCGCCGTGCTCGTGCTGGCGGTATGCGTTCGCGGTGCCGGCGTGGCGGAGTATCTGGGACTGGTTTGGCCGCGCATGCCGGCGCTGAGCATCGGCATCGTCGGCATCGTCGCAATCATCGCCCTGACCGACGCGCTCCTGTTCGTAAGCGGGCAGGCGATCGTCTCGCCATTCCAGCTAATTTCCTACACGACGGCCGCGCGTGAGGGATGGCTGCCGCTGATGTGGCTCGCGACCGTCATCGTTGCGCCGGCCGGCGAAGAGATCATGTTTCGCGGCTTCCTGTTCCGCGGCTGGGTTTCTTCTCGGCGGTCGGCGTGGATCGCCGTGCCGCTGATTTCGCTGTTGTGGACGGGGCTGCACGTCCAATACGACTGGGCCGGCATGCTCGAAATATTCGTCGCCGGCCTGTTTCTCGGCTGGGTGCGCTGGAGTTCCGGCTCGACGTTGCTCACCTTCGGGCTCCATGCCCTGCTCAACCTTGAAGGCATGCTGGAAACGCTCGTGCAGGTGCGGCACGTTTTGTGAAGTCCCGGGGGTATTCGGACGCCTCACCGCGTGGCCGCTCAGCGGGCTTGCTGGCCTGTCGGGTCGACCATGCGACCGAAGGGCGAGCCGCCGCCTGGCTCGCCGTCCGGGCGCTTGCGTCGCGGCACGCCGATCACCGGCTCGGCAAAACGGGCGATTTCGGCCACCGTGTCGTCGAGCGGCACGGTCGAGCCGGCGGTTTCGTTGACGATGACGGCGAGCACGCTCATGTCGCGCCGGTAGAGCAAGTCGAGCGCGGTGAGGGTGTGGCTGATCGTTCCGAGATAAGTGCCGGTCACCAGCACGAGCGGCAGGCGCAACGCCATCATCACGTCGAGAATGGTCCGCTCCCCGTCGAGCGGCACCATGACGCCGCCGACGCCCTCGATCAGCAGTACGTCGCGGCGATTTTGTATTGCGTCCTGGCAGTAGGCGATGACGTCGTCGACGTTGATGCTGCGCCCCTCCCGCGCCGCAGCCAGATCGGGCGACAGCGGTGCGCGGAACCGCCACGGCGAGATCCGCTCGATGGCCTCCGGCGTTACCGGAACGCCAACAGCCCGCAACAGCACTCCGGGATCGCTGCCTGCCGTCTGTGCGGGATCGAAGCCGCTTACCACCGGCTTGATCGCCTCGACGGTGCGGTCCATCTGGCGGAAATGGCCGATAAGCGACGCGGCGACGTAGGTCTTGCCGACGTCGGTGCCGGTGGCGGTGATAAAGATCGCGGTCACTAGCGCCTCATGACGCGGCTTCGCACGATTGCGGCAAGCTGCTCAATGTCGGCATCGGGATGCCGGGCGGTAAAGGCAAAGCGCAGCCGGGCAGTGCCGGGCGGCACGGTCGGCGGCCTGATCGGGACGACCAGAAAACCCTCTTGCTCCAAGATGTGGGCCGCCGCCAGCGCATCCTCAGTTTTCCCCAGGATGAGCGGCACGATGGCGCTCTGCGGCTCGGGCAGATTAAGCGCCCGCGCGAAGATTTTGGCCTTGCGCAGGGGCTGCGCGGCATAATCGGGTTCGGCCTCTATGATGTCGATGGCGGCGATCGCGGCGGCGATCACCGGCGGCGGCAGGCCGGTCGAATAGATGAACGTGCGCGCGCGGGTGCGCATGAGATCGATGACCGGTTGCGACGCGCACAAATAGCCCCCATAGGCGCCGATCGCCTTTGACAGGGTGCCCATCTGTAACGGCACTTCGGCCGTCCTGCCATTGGCGAAGGCCGATCCCCGCCCGCCGCCGACCACGCCGAGGCCGTGGGCGTCATCCGCCAGCAGCCAAGCGTCGTAATTTTGCGCCAGTGCTGCCAGTTCGGCGAGCGGGGCGAGATCGCCATCCATGGAGAAGACGCCGTCGGTCACGATGAGCGCGCGCTGGTATTGGGGGTGGCGAGCGGCGAGCAGGGTCTGGACATGTGCAACGTCGCCGTGTCGGTAATAAACGACCGTCGCCCCGGCGAGCCGGGCGCCGGCGTGGATGCAGGCGTGCGACAGCTCGTCGACCAGGATCAAATCATCGGCGCCCGCCAACGCCGGAATGATCCCGGTGTTGGCCAGGTAGCCGGAGCCGAACACGCAAGCCGCTTCGCTGACCTTGAGCCGCGCCAGCCGATTTTCCAATTCGCCGTAAAGCGGATGATTCCCGGTGACCAGGCGCGAGGCGCCGGCGCCGACGCCATAGCGCGTGGTCGCAGCAAGCGCGGCCTTGATGACCGCAGGGTGCTGGCTAAGATTGAGGTAATCGTTGCAGGAAAAGGACATCAGGCGGCGGCCGCCGCGCTCGACATAAATGCCCTCGCGCGTGGTGGCGACCGGGGCCCGGCGCAACTGCGTTTCGTCCAGAGCCGCGAGCTTGCGGCAGGCAAATTCGTCGAGCGAGCGCATCGCGCCGGTATGAAAGCGCCGAATGTCCGCAAATACCAGCAAAAACAAGCAACTTGCGGCGTCCGCACCGCCGTCTTGGTATGGCGCCGGCCTCGATCACATCTGGCTGCCTTACACGCAGATGAAGACGGCGAGGCCCCCGCTTGCTGTCGTGGCGACGAGCGGCAGCCGCATCATGCTTGCCGACAGGCGCGAGCTCATCGACGGCATGGCGTCATGGTGGACGGCCTGCCACGGCTACAATCATCCGCACATCCGCGGCGCCGTGGAGCGTCAACTGACGGTCCTGCCGCACGTGATGTTTGGCGGGCTCGTGCATGAGGCCGCGCTCACTCTGGCGCGCCGCCTCGTCGGGCTGTTTGCCCCGTCCGATCTCGACCGCGTCTTCTTCAGCGAGTCCGGATCGGTCGCCGTGGAAGTCGCACTCAAAATGGCCGTGCAATATTGGCGCAACCGCGGAGTCCGCTCGCGCAGGCGCATCCTTTCGTTCCGCAATGCGTATCACGGCGATACCGCAGGCACGATGGCGGTGTCCGATCCGCAATCGAGCATGCATGCCGCATTCCGTGGATTGTTGCCGCGGCAGATCACGGCCGATCTGCCGGTCGACGGTGCCAGCACGGCGGCGCTCGATACGTTGCTTGCAAAACGCTCGGACGAGATCGCAGCGATCGTCGTCGAGCCGCTGGTGCAGGGGGCGGGGGGCATGCGCTTCCACGATGCGCAGGTGTTGCGCACGCTGCGCGCCCTGGCGGACCGCCATGAGGTTCTGCTCATCCTCGACGAAATCTTCACCGGTTTCGGCCGCACCGGTTCGCTGTTTGCATTCCAGGCCGCTGGCGTTGCTCCCGACATCATCACCATCGGCAAGGCGCTGACCGGCGGCACGCTGCCTCTCGCCGCGACAATCGCGCGCAGGAAAGTGTTCGAGGCTTTCTGGTCGGACGACCCGGCGCATGCGCTCATGCACGGGCCGACATTCATGGCCAACGCGCTCGCCTGCGCGGCCGCGAATGCCTCGCTCGATCTGTTCGAACGCGAGCCGCGGCTCGACCAGGCGGCACAAATCTCGCTTGCGCTGTCGCGCGATCTCGAAGCTTGCCGCGGACTGCACCGCGTCAAGGATGTGCGCGTGCTGGGGGCCATCGGGGTGGTCGAACTCGATCGGATCGAAAACCTCAACGCTTTACGACAAAGCTTTATCGATCAAGGTGTTTTTATTCGACCTTTCGGCTCGATCGTATACCTGACGCCGGCCTTCACCATCGCTCCGGCGGAGCTGGCAAAACTGACCGATGCGATCGGGATCGTGCTGCGCAAGGAGCTGCCAAATTAGGGCGCAGTTCGAGTTCGTGGACCGCCTGAGCGGCGTCATGTATGGAGCCTTGGACCCTGGACGCTCGACCTTTGGACCCCCCTTGGACCTTAGCCCGGCGATTGCCGGCGGGACGGCGAGCCTGCACAGTCCAGGCGCTCATTTGGCGGCTCGAGTGCTGCTCCCGTTCACGAGACCATGCCCGAAACCATGCCCATGCCCTCGTCCCTATCCACGTCCATACCCACGTCGATGCCAAATGCGCCGCTGAGCACGCCTGAGCCGGCCGCACGGGGCGCGGGTGATTACCTGCAAGCGCGCAATGTCTCAATCGCCTATGCGGGGCGCGGCGATTCAATCGTCCTGGCAATCGACCGGGTCGAACTCTCGCTGGATCGCGGCGAGTTCGTTTGCCTGCTGGGCCCGTCGGGGTGCGGCAAGACCACCTTCTTGAACGCCGTTGCCGGCTTTCTGCCGGTCTCCTCCGGCACGCTGACCTTGAAAGGCGCCCCGATCGGCCGGCCTGGCCCCGATCGTGCCATGGTGTTCCAGCAGCCTGGGCTGCTTCCCTGGCGCGACGTCCTCCATAACGTGACCTACGGCCTGGAAATGTCTGGGCGGATGCGCGGGCGCCAGGCCGCCGCGCATGCCTCGGCGCTGCTTGGACTGGTCGGACTCGCCGATTTCAAACACAGCTTTCCGCACCAGCTTTCCGGCGGCATGCAGCAGCGCGTCAATCTCGCCCGCGCGCTTGCGGTGGAACCCGAACTGTTGCTGCTTGACGAGCCGTTCGCCTCGGTGGACGCGCAAACGCGCGAGGCGCTCCAGGTCGAGCTTCTCGCCATTTGCAAGCGCGCCGAGGTTACGGCGCTGTTCGTCACCCATGACATCGGCGAAGCCGTTTTTCTCGCCGATCGGGTATGCATTTTCAGCCGCCGTCCCGGCCGCATCGTGCGCGTGGTCCGGGTCGGCCTGCCCAAGCCCCGCGACGAAGTGCGCCTGCAGCCGGAGTTTTTGGCCTATGTGCAAGAGGTCGCCGGGGTGCTTGGATCAGCCGCCAAGGCGGCGGGAAACGCCAAAGAGTTCTAGGGAGACCAGCCATGGCGACAATCGTTCTCGACGAACTGGGCGCGCCCAGGCGCCGCGGCGGCAGCCTGTTCGGACGGATGGGGGAGCGGACCGAACGCCTGGTATTGGGCACGACGTTCATCGTGCTCCTGTTCGCCGTGTGGCAACTGGTGACGGCGCTCGGCCTTGAGCCGCCGATCCTGTTGCCGTCGCCGACAAACGTCGCCAAGGCGTTCGTCAACCTCTTTTCCTCATCCGACGTGTGGGCCGACCTGGCCGAGAGCGGAAAGGAGTTTCTGTACGGGTTCGCGCTAGCGGCCCTGGTCGGCATCATTGCCGGGCTGCCGATCGGCTGGTACCCGCGGCTCGGATATTTCTTCGACCCTTTCATCAACTTTCTCTACGCCATCCCGCGGGTCGCACTTGGTCCGCTGCTGGTGGTATGGTTCGGCATCGGTTTGAATTCGAAGGTTGCCCTCGTGTTCTTGATCGCGGTGTTTCCGGTGCTGGTGAATACCAGCAGCGGGGTGCGCAGCCTCGATCAGCACCTGGTGCGCGTCGCACGCTGCTTCGGCGCGAACGATTTCAAGATTTTCCGCACCATCGCGCTGCCCGGCTCGGTGCCGTTCATCCTTGGCGGGCTGCGGCTGGCCGTGGGACAGGCGTTGATCGGCGTGTTCGTGGCCGAGCTACTGGGCGCCCAACACGGTGTCGGCGCCTTGGTGCAGAATGCGGCGGAGCAGTTCCAGACCGACCTTGTCTTCGCCGGGCTATTGATCTTTGCGGCGGCCGGTATGCTGCTGACCGCGATCGTGCGCTGGCTCGAACGCCGCTTCGACGCTTGGCGGGTGTAATTGAGGAGGATCGATATGGTCGAGCGAACCCCATGGTCCGTTGCCTTGGCGCTGGCATCCATCTTCGCCGCCACTGCTGCGATACCAAGCCCGGCAGTGGCGGCGCCGATCCAACTGACCATCTCCTACAGTCAGAAGGTGCCGGACTATCTGGCATTGTTGATCGCCAACGATACCGGGCTGTTCAAGAAGCACGGCCTCGATGTGAGCGTGCGCTATCTGCCGGCTCAAGAGGGCATTCCTGGCCTCGTCTCCGGGCAAGTCCAAATGGCTGGCATCGGCGGTTCCGACGCTGCCTCGGCCGAGGCGGCGGGCACCAAGCTCAAGCTCGTGCTGACGTTCTCGCCGGTCTACACGTTCCAGTTCTGGGCACGGCCGCAATATGCCACCGCCGGCACGCTGAAGGGCCAGCGGGTCGGCATCACCAGCACCACCGGCTCGCTTTACGCCGGCACCCTGTTGGCGCTCAAGCAGCTTGGACTGAAGAGGTCGGATGTCGTGCTGACGCCCCTTGGCGCAGTGACGAACATCAATAGTTCGCTGCTGGCCGGCAGCATTGCGGCGGCCGCGTCGCATCCGCCGGCGACGTATCTGTTCAAGAAGGCGGGCTTCGTCGATCTGGTCGACCTGCCGGCGAAGAAAATCCCCTCCGTGAGCGATGGACTGTGGGTGAGCCAATCCTACATCGAGGCGCACCCCGACGTGGTGCAAGGCGTCGTCGATGCGATCGTCGAGGCGTATCAGCGCGAGAAGTCTGATCGCGACTTTGCCGAGGGTGAGATGACCAAGAATTTCGGGGTCAAGGACAAGGCGCAACTCGACTTCACGTACGACTTTTACATCGGAGAAGTCCTGGCCGGCGGGGTCATGCCGGAAGTCGTGCAGATCCAGTCGAACATCGATGCCCTGGCGGCGAGCAATCCCAAGGTCAAGAGCCTGGATGCCGCCGCCATGATCGACCAGCGCTTCGTCAAGAATGCGCAGAAGCGGCAACCATAGCGGGTCGGCGCAACGCCGACCGGGCTTGCCGGCGCAAGAGCAACCTCCGGTGCGATGCGTTGACGAGGGAGCAACAAGGAAGGACAGCATGGGGAACCGCACGCAACTCCCGCTGGTCGCGGCGCTGATATTTGCCGGATTGCTGATGCCGGGTGCGGCGAGCGCTGCCGCCCCGACCCCGCTGATGATCTCCTACAGTCAGAAAACCGTGGATTTCCTGCCGCTGCAGATCGCCGCCGATGCCGGCTATTTCAGCAAGCGCGGTCTCGACGTGACCGTGCGCTATCTGCCGGCCCAGGAAGGCATACCGGCGATCATCGCCGGTCAGGAGCAGATTGGCGGTTTCGGCGGCGCTGATGGCGCCTCCGCGGATGCGGCGGGCGCCAATCTCAAGCTCGTGGTCACGCTCACGCCGACATATTTCTTCCAGCTCTGGGCGAACAAACAATATGCCAGTGCCGCCGCGCTCAAAGGCCAGCGGGTCGGCATCACCAGCACCACCGGATCGCTCTACGCCGCCACCCTGCTGGCGCTCAAGCAGCTTGGGCTCAAGCGCTCTGATGTCATCATGACGCCGCTCGGCGGAGTGACGAACGTGAACAGTTCGCTCTTGGCAGGCAGTGTCGCGGCCGCGCTGTCGCATCCGCCCGCAACCTACCGGTTCAAGCGCGCCGGGCTCGTCGACCTCGTGGACATGGCGAAGACCCATATCCCGTCTGTGAACGCCGGCATTTGGGTGACCGAGGCATACATCCTGACGCACCGTGACGTGGTGCAGAAAGTCGTCGACGCAATCGTCGAAGCGCTCCAGCGGGAAGAATCCGACCGATTCTTCGCCGAGAGCGAGATCGGCAAACATCTCGGCGTCAAGGACAAGGGCGAACTCGATTTTACCTACGATTTCTACGTCAACGAGGTGCTGGCCGCGGTGCCCATTCCGGAAGCCGCGCAAGTTCAGTCGAACATCGATGCGCTGGCGGCAAGCAATCCGAAAGTCAAAGGATTGAAGGCCGCCGACATGATCGACCAGAGCTTCGTGGCAAAAGCGGTCAAGGGGCAGGGGGCGAGCGGCGCGGCCGGTAAGCCGACAGCGCCGGCGCAGTGACGGCACAGCCACGCCTCGATCAGTAGCCGACGGCGGTCCCGTAGAGGTCGTAGGCGTCGGCGCGTTCGACCTTGACGGTGGCGATCTCGCCCACGCGCAGCGGCCGGCGGCTTGCGACAAACACCGATCCGTCGATTTGCGGAGCATCGCCGCGGCTGCGGCCCCTGGCGGTTCCCCGATCGAGCCCTGCTTGCGGGCCCACCTCATCGATGATCACCGGCTCGTTGCGACCGATCCGCCGCCTGAGCCGTCGGCGCGAGATCGCCTGCTGCTGCGCCATCAAGCGATCCCAGCGCTCTTGCTTGACCGGTTCGGGAACGGGCGCGCCGAGATTGTTGGCGGCCGCGCCGGCCACCGCCTCGTAACGGAAGCAGCCGACGCGATCGAGTTCGGCCTCGGCGAGCCAGTCCAGCAGGAGGGAGAAATCCGCCTCCGTCTCCCCGGGAAATCCGACGATGAAGGTCGAGCGGATGGTCAGGTTCGCACAGGCTGCCCGCCATTGCCGGATGCGCTCGAGCGTGTGTTCCTGGGCTGCCGGGCGGCGCATGCGCCGCAGCACGGCTGGACTGGCATGCTGGAAGGGAACGTCAAGGTACGGCAGCACTTTGCCGTCGGCCATAAGCGCAAACACCTCGTCCACGTGCGGGTAGGGATAGACGTAATGCAACCGCACCCAGATGCCGAACTCGCCGAGTTCGCGCACGAGGTCGAGGAACTTTGCCCGAACCTCGCGGCCCTTCCATGCGCTCGCGGCATATTTCAAGTCGACCCCGTAGGCCGACGTATCCTGCGAGATGACAAGCAGTTCCTTTACGCCTGCCGCCACCAGCCGCTCAGCCTCTCGCAGGACATCCGCGGCAGACCGCGAGACCAGGTCGCCGCGCAGCTTCGGGATGATGCAGAAAGTGCAGCGATTATTGCAACCCTCTGAAATCTTTAGATAGGCGTAGTGTCGGGGCGTAAGCTTGATGCCTTCGGGCGGGATCAGGTCCGCATACGGATCGTGTTGCGCGGGAGCAGCGCGATGGACGGCCTCGAGCACCGTTTCGTATTGCTGCGGACCGGTGACCGCCAGGACGCCGGGGTGCGCGGCGGTGATTTTCTCCGGCTCAGCCCCCATACAGCCGGTGACAATGACTTTCCCGTTCTCGGCCATCGCCGCGCCGACGGCGGCAAGCGATTCCGCCTGCGCGCTGTCGAGAAAACCGCAAGTGTTGACGATGACGAGGTCGGCGCCCGCATGCTCGTGCGCAAGCTCGTACCCTTCCGCCCGCAATCGGGTGATGATGCGCTCGGAATCGACTAGCGCCTTCGGGCAGCCGAGCGAGACGAAGGAAATGCGGGCAGGGCGGTTCATGGTTCGGCGGTGGCTCTGACACTCTCTAAGTAGCGGGTCGGAACGAGGTCCGATAGTCTCCTCAGGTGGCATTACCCGACCCGCCGCTGCTTGTGGTGACCGACCGCCGCCAGGCGCGTCGCTCGCTCGACGCCCTGGTCGTGGCGGCACTCGGCGCAGGCTGCCGCTGGGTCAGCCTGCGCGAAAAGGATTTGCCTGAGGACGAGCAGGTTGTGCTGGCTCGCCAGCTTTTGCCGCTGACCCGTGCGGCCGGGGCACGTTTGCTCGTTCATGGCCGAGCTTCGCTCGCGGAACTCGCCGGCACCGATGGCGTCCATCTGCCGGCCGGGGCAGATCCGGTCGCCGCCCGCGCTCTGCTCGGCGCGAAAAAACTTGTCGGTGTGTCGATCCACACGGTCATTGAAGCCGAGGCAATTGATCCGACCTGCGTTGATTACGCACTGGCCGGACCAGCCTTCGAGACGCCGAGCAAGCCCGGCTACGGTCCCGAAATCGGCCGACGGGGATTCGCCGATATTGCGCGTGCCGCGTCCGTTCCGGTGCTCGCCATCGGCGGCATCAACGCGCCGCGCGTGGCCGAACTCATCGCCGCCGGCGCCGCCGGCGTGGCCGTCATGGGCGGCGTGATGCGCGCCGCCGAGCCGGCACGGGAGGTGGCGGGCCTCATCGCTGCGCTCAGCGGTGCCCTCGCGATCAGCGCGCGCGATAGGGGCTGACGCCCTGGTCGGGAACCCAGACCCCGGCCGGAAGTCTTCCCGCCTGCCAGAATACGTCGATCGGCATGCCGCCGCGGGGATGGAAATAGCCGCCAATGCGCAGCCATTTCGGCTTTATCAGCGCCACAAGTTTTTTCCCGATCGCGACTGTGCATTGCTCATGGAAGGCACCGTGATTGCGGAAACTGTTCAAGTAAAGCTTGAGCGATTTGGACTCCACCAGCCAGCCGCGCGGCGCATAGTCGATGACCAGCGTGGCAAAATCCGGCTGCCCTGTGACCGGGCATATCACCGTGAACTCGGGAAAGGTAAAGCGGGCCAGATAGTCCGTATCCGCATGCGGATTGGTCACGCGGTCGAGCACCGCTCCCTCCGGCGAAGAGGGGATCGGCACCGGCCGGCCAAGTTGCAGGGTTTTCTTTGCCATTGCTGTGCGTCAGTTATCGCGTCGGGTCGCACCGGTGCGATCTGGAATTGGTGCAGGAGATTTCATGTTATTGCGCTTCGTGCAATTGCGGCCAGGGCCTTTCAGGCCCCGTAAGCGTACGGACCGCCCCGTTCCAGCGCTCGCTGGTAAGCCGGCCGGGAGTGGATGCGCTGCAGGAAATCCAAAAGCTTCGGGCGCGTCTCATCAAGGCCGGCGCGCGCCCTTGCGGTTTCCAAGGGAAAGCTCAGCATGATATTGGCTGCCGAGAAGCGTTCGCCGAGAAACCATGGACCGGGATTGATCTCGGCTTCCAGATAGTCGAGGTGCAGCTTCAACTGGTCGGTCACAGTCTTGCGCGCAGGCCAGGCCAGCACGCCGAGCCTGTCGACGAAAAGCTTGAGCAGCAATTGCGGCATCGCTGAGCCCTCGGCGTAGTGCAGCCAGTAGCGGTAACGCCAGTAGAGATCGTCCTGCCTTGGCGGCGCCAAATCAGGGCCGTAGCGTTCGACCAGATACTCGACGATCAGCCCCGTCTCCGCGAGGATAAGTCCGCGGTCCTCGATGACCGGCGATTTGCCTAGCGGGTGCACGCGCTTTAGCGCATCGGGAGCGCGCAGTGTCCGCTTGTTGCGCTGGTAACGCACGACTTCGTATTGCTGGTTCAACTCCTCCAGCAGCCACAATACGCGCTGACTGCGCGAATCGTTCAAATGGTGGACTTGGATCATAATGTTCCCTTCACTCCACCTCCGCCCCCGCGTGAGGATGGACTACGCGCCGATCGAATTGGCGTTCCAAGGGTCCGATCGGCCGGCTCCTTCTCACGATAGCGATGTGCACATGACAAGGGGCTTCCTTATCCTGTAGAAGCCGGCCGCAAGGCCTGCCGGAGAACCTATGACCGCCATCGTCGATATTATCGGCCGGGAGATATTGGACAGCCGCGGCAATCCGACCGTCGAGGTCGACGTGCTGCTGGCCGACGGCTCGCGCGGCCGTGCCGGCGTGCCGTCGGGTGCCTCGACCGGCACCCATGAGGCGATCGAACTGCGCGACGGCGACAGCAAACGCTATCTCGGCAAGGGCGTGCGCAAGGCCGTCGACGCGGTCAACGGCGAAATTTTCGATGCGTTGTCCGGCATGGAGGCCGAAGAGCAGGCCAAGATCGACCGCACCATGATCGCGCTCGACGGCACGCCCAATAAGGCCCGTCTCGGCGCCAACGCCATTCTCGGCGTGTCGCTCGCGCTGGCCAAGGCGGCGGCGGCGGCCAGCAGGCTGCCGCTCTACCGCTACGTCGGCGGAACATCGGCGCGGCTGTTGCCGGTGCCGATGATGAACATCCTCAATGGTGGCGTCCATGCCGACAATCCGATCGATTTCCAGGAATTCATGATCGTGCCGCTCGGCTCCGCTTCGTTCGCCGAGGCGCTGCGCGCCGGTTCGGAAATCTTTCATACCCTGCGGGCGGCGCTGCGGGCTGCCGGCCACAACACCAACGTCGGCGACGAGGGCGGGTTTGCGCCGAACCTGCCTTCGGCCGAGGCCGCGCTCGATTTTATCGTCGCGGCGATCGAGAAGGCCGGCTACCGCGTCGGCAACGATGTCATGCTCGCCCTCGATCCAGCGGCCAGCGAATTCTTTGCCGACGGTACCTATCGGTACAAAGGCGAAGGCAAGACCCGCTCGGTCGAGCAGCAGGTCGAATATCTGGCCGGCTTGAGCCAGCGCTATCCGATCGTCTCGATCGAAGATGGCATGGCAGAGGACGACGATGCCGGCTGGAAGAAGCTCACGGCAAAAATCGGCAAGAAATGTCAACTCATCGGCGACGACAATTTCGTCACCAACGTGGCGCGGTTGACCGATGGGATCAAGAACGGCATCGCCAATTCCATCCTGATCAAGGTCAACCAGATCGGCACGCTGACGGAGACGCTGGCCGCGGTGGAGACCGCTCACAAGGCCGGCTACACCGCCGTCATGTCGCATCGCTCGGGTGAAACCGAGGACGCGACCATCGCTGACCTTGCGGTCGCCAGCAATTGCGGTCAGATCAAGACCGGCTCGCTGGCCCGGTCCGATCGCACCGCCAAGTACAACCAGCTTTTGCGCATCGAGGAAGAGCTTGGCGCCGAGGCCGAATATGGCGGCCGCTCGGTCTTCAAGGCGCTCCCTGGGCGCTGACTGGGGCTGACGCCGCGCGCTTGTCCGCGCATCGCCATCGGCGCTATATCGCGCGAGTTGCAGGCGGACCAGGACGGAAGCGGGGCTTAGCCGAATGGACCAGACGGTCGGATTGGGAGCGGCAAACCGCAAGCTTGCGATCGAGCGCCTGCGCGATTTCATCGCCGGTTCGGTGGACGCGGCCGTTTGCAGCGATGCGCCGTTTGCTCACCTCGTGCTCGATCGCGTTTTCCCCGACGACATTTACGCCGCCATGCTGAGCAATATGCCGCAGCCAGCGGATTATCGGCCGATGCACGGGCGCGCCAAAGGTCATGATCTTGCCGATGGCACCCACACGCGGGTCAAGATTGATCTGTTTGCCGAATACATCTGCCACCTGCCAGTAGAGAAGCGTGCCGTGTGGAGTGTCGTCGGCCGCGCGCTCTGCTCGGCGCCGGTGCGCGACGCGTTCGTGCGGCGGCTCGGGCCGGCGTTGCAGCGCCGCTTCGGCGACGGTTTTGCGCGGATTGCTCTCTTTCCCATTCCGGTGCTCACGCGTGACATTACCGGCTACTTGATCACGCCGCACACCGACACACGATGGAAGGGGATCACGGTGCAACTGTATTTGCCGGCGGACCGCTCCACGGCGCATATAGGCACCATTTTTCATGAGAAGCTTGTTGATGGCTCGCTAAAGAAGGCCAAGCAGATGTCGTTTTCGCCCAACTCCGGCTATGCCTTTGCCGTCGGGACCGACACTTGGCATTCTGCCGATCGCCTCGGCTCCGAAGTGAAGACGCGCGACAGCATCCTGCTCACCTATTTCGTCGATGCTGGAATGGTCCGCCACCTGCGCAACCGTGGCAAACGGATCGGCAATTTCATCCTCAGCGAGTTTCGCAACATTTTGCCGTAACGCCTCGTCGCTGCAAGAGACGCAACGGCGGCGCCCATCCCAAATCAGACCGCCCAACCGTTCCGCTTCGCCGCCAGGGCTGCCAGCCGCGGTCTGCATTATTAATGTCGTCTTAAGCGCCGCTTGCACATGATCACGCCATGGTCACTCGCAGGCGCCTGCGCTCGATCCTCAACGCCCTCGCTCTCTATGTGCTGGCGGCGCTGCTCATCGGCTATTTCGGGATAAACGCCTACGACGGCAAGCACGGCCTCAAGGCCAAGCAGGACATCGACCGCGAGACCGCGGCCCTTACGGTGCGGCTTGCGCGGCTGCGGGTTGAGCGCGAGGAGTGGGAGCATCGCGTCGCGCTGCTGCAGTCCGACAACCTCGATCCCGATATGCTCGATGAGCGCGCCCGCGCGCTGCTCGCCGATGTGAACCCGAACGATCTGGTCATGATGATAAAGCCGGACAAGGCTGCAGCCGACCCGATCGGGCCTTGAACTCGATCCGAGCATTCCCGAAATTGAGTTTTCGGACAATGATTTGCGCGAGGGCGGCAATCCCCCGCGGCCGCGCCTTCGACTTCCGCAACGGGGCGAATTCGGCTAAGGGGTAAAGCGCTCGGAATTCGAGGATCGTGATGGCCGTCGCCAAAACCAAGCCAACCGAACAGGACGTGCAGGAACTACGCTCCATAGACCGGGCGCTGGCGCAAAGCCCGGTCGCTGAATTCAACAGGGAAGAGGAGTTCCAGGCGCTGCGAGCGATGCTCCTGATCCGCCGCTTCGAGGAAAAAGCCGGACAGCTATACGGCATGGGGCTGATCGGCGGATTCTGCCACCTCTATATCGGCCAGGAGGCCGTGGTCGTCGGCATGAAGCTGGCGATGGCCGAAGGCGATCAGATGATCACCGGCTACCGCGATCATGGCCACATGCTGGCCAGCGAGATGGATCCGAAGGGGGTTATGGCGGAATTGACCGGCCGTCGCGGGGGCTATTCCAAGGGCAAGGGCGGCTCGATGCACATGTTCTCGCGGTCGAAGAACTTCTTCGGCGGGCACGGCATTGTCGGCGCCCAGGTTCCGATCGGAACCGGCCTCGCTTTCGCCAACAAATATCGCGGCAACGATAGCGTGTGCGTGACATTCTTCGGCGACGGCGCGGCGAACCAGGGCCAGGTCTACGAAAGCTTCAACATGGCCGAGCTGTGGAAGCTTCCGGTCGTCTACGTCATCGAGAATAACCGCTATGCCATGGGGACATCGGTAACGCGTTCTTCGGCCCAGGCGGATTTTTCCAGGCGCGGCACTTCGTTCAATATTCCGGGCACGCAAGTGGACGGAATGGACGTGCGGGCCACCAAGGCGGCGGCCGAACAGGCGCTTGCCTGGTGCCGCGCCGGCAAAGGGCCGACAATTCTCGAAATGATGACCTATCGGTATCGCGGCCACTCCATGTCCGATCCGGCCAAATATCGGACCAAGGAGGAAGTCGACCGAGTGCGCACCGAGCACGACCCGATCGAGCAGGTGCGCCGGCGGTTGCTCGACCGCAAATGGGCCGGCGAGGACGAACTGAAAAAAATCGACGCCTCGGTGCGCGCACTGGTCAATGAAGCGGCCGAGTTCGCTACTCACGATGCCGAGCCAGATCCCGCTGAACTCTACACCGACGTATACCGCTGAGCCCGAGAATGCTGACACGCCGGTCGCGCCGACCGCTTCGGCATGACGATTGACGAGTGGACGCCATGCCGACTCCGATCCTGATGCCCGCGCTTTCGCCGACGATGGAGAAAGGCAATCTCGCCAAGTGGCTCAAAAAGGAGGGCGAGGCGGTCAAGTCCGGCGACGTGATCGCGGAGATCGAGACCGACAAGGCCACCATGGAAGTGGAGGCGGTCGACGAAGGCACGCTCGGCAGGATTCTGGTGCCGGAAGGCACCAACGACGTGGCGGTCAATACCCCGATCGCCATGATCCTCGGCGACGGCGAGGATGCGGCGGCGCTCAATGAAATCAAGAGCGCCAAGCCCGAGAGGGCCGAAGCCAAGGCCGAGACAAAGCCCGAGACAAAGGCCGACGCAAAGGTGACGGCGCCGGCGCGTCAGGAAAAGGCGGTTGAATCGGCTCCGCCTGCCGCTGCAGAGCCGGCGCGAGCGCCTGTGCCTGCTGCGCCGAAGACCGGGACCGCTGTGCCGGAAACCGCGCCTGCGGCGCCCGAGCCGGATATGCCGCCCGGCACCGAAATGGTCTCCATGACCATGCGCGAGGCGCTACGCGATGCCATGGCCGAGGAGATGCGCCGCGATCCCGATGTCTTCGTCATCGGCGAGGAAGTGGCCGAGTATCAGGGTGCCTACAAGGTCACGCAGGGTCTGCTCGACGAGTTCGGCGCCCGCCGTATGATCGACACGCCGATTACCGAACACGGTTTTGCCGGTCTCGGCGTCGGCGCCGCATTCGCGGGGCTAAAGCCGATCGTGGAGTTCATGACCTTCAATTTCGCCATGCAGGCGATGGATCAGCTCGTCAACTCGGCGGCCAAGACGCAGTACATGTCGGGTGGGCAGATGCGGGTCTCGATCGTTTTTCGCGGCCCGAACGGCCCCGCGGCCCGTGTGGCCGCCCAGCACAGTCAGGATTATACCGCCTGGTACTCCCATATCCCCGGCCTGAAGGTGATCGCGCCCTCGACCGCCGCCGACGCCAAGGGTCTTTTGAAAGCCGCCATCCGCGACCCCAATCCGGTGATGTTTTTGGAGAACGAAATTCTTTACGGCCACTCGTCACCGGTGCCTAAGCTCGACGATTACGTGCTGCCGATTGGCCGCGCGCGCGTGGTTCGCGGCGGCAACGACGTGACGATCGTCGCCTGGTCGATGGGCATGAGCTATGCGCTCAAGGCCGCCGACGAACTGGCGAAGGAAAATATCTCCGCCGAAGTCATCGACCTGCGCACGCTCAAGCCGATGGACTCCGACACCATTGTCGAATCGGTGAAAAAGACCGGCCGCCTGGTCACGGTCGAGGAAGGCTGGAGGCAATCCGGCGTGGGTGCCGAGATCGCCGCGCGGGTGACCGCGGACGCGTTCGACTATCTCGATGCGCCGGTCGAGCGTATCACTGGCAAGGACGTGCCGATGCCGTATGCGGCAAACCTGGAAAAACTGGCGCTGCCCTCGATCGCCGACGTGGTCGCCGCGGCGAAAGCCGTCTGCTATCGCTGAGCTGGAATTGGGCATCTGATCCGTCATGCCGATCAACATCCTCATGCCGGCGCTGTCGCCCACGATGGAAAAGGGCAACCTCGCCAAGTGGCTCAAGAAGGAAGGCGAGGCGGTCAAGACCGGCGACGTGATCGCCGAGATCGAGACCGACAAGGCGACGATGGAATACGAAGCCGTCGACGACGGTGTGTTGGCCAAGATCGTCGTGCCGGAAGGCACCAGCGACGTGCCGGTCAATCAGCTCATCGCCGTGCTGGCGCAGGAAGGCGAGGACCCGAAGCAAGCGGCGGCCGCGGCGGCAGGGAAGGGCGCCGCGCCGGCGAAAGCACCAACGGCTGCCGCCCCCTCACCCCCACCCTCCCCCGCAAGGGGGGAGGGGGCTGCCTCACAGGCCGCTCCGCCCGCGACTGCCGCTCAAGCCAATCGGCGAGAGTCTGCCGGTCAGGTTGATCCGCAAGAGGGAAAATCTCAGGTCCCGTCGGCTCCTCAGCGAACTCCCTCTACCCTTGCGGGAGAGGGTCGGGGTGAGGGGTTACGAACCAACGGTCATGGCGCCCCTGCCGGTGGCACAAATAGAATCTTTTCGTCACCGCTGGCGCGAAGACTGGCGAAGGAGGCCGGGATCGACATCGGCCGCATCGACGGCTCGGGCCCGCATGGCCGGGTCATCGCGCGCGATGTCGAGGCGGCGAAATCTGGCAAGGGTCTTCGGGCGCTGGGTGCCGCACCTGCCGTCGCGGCCGCTCCGCTCGTCGCGCCGTCACTGTCGGACCAGCAGATCCGCGCCCTCTACGAGGACGGCAGCTACGAGGTCGTTGCGCACGACGGCATGCGCCGCACCATCGCGCAGCGCCTTACCGCCTCGGTGCAGACGATCCCGCATTTCTTTCTGACGATCGATTGCGACATCGGCAAGCTTGTTGCCGCGCGCGAAGGGATCAATGCCGCCGCGCCCAAGGACAAGGACGCCAAGCCGGCCTACAAGCTCTCGGTCAACGATTTTGTCATCAAGGCGTTGGCGCTCGCATTGCAAAAGGTGCCCGACGCCAATGTGAGCTGGACCGATGGCGGCATGCTCAAGCACAAGCATTCCGATATCGGCGTTGCCGTGGCGATGCCGAACGGCCTGATTACGCCGATCATCCGCAACGCCGAGACCAAATCTCTGTCCGCCATCTCCAACGAAATGCGCGATCTGGCAGTCCGCGCCAGGGACCGCAAGCTGAAACCCCACGAGTATCAGGGCGGCACGACGGCGGTCTCGAATCTTGGCATGTACGGGATCAAGGATTTTACCGCCGTGATCAATCCGCCGCACGCTACCATCCTCGCGGTCGGCACCGGCGAGGAGCGCGCCGTGGTGCGCGACGGCAAGATCGTCGCGGCGCAGCTCATGAGCGTGACGCTCGGCTGCGATCACCGTGCCGTCGACGGCGCGCTCGGGGCCGTGCTGATCGGCGCCTTCAAGGCGCTGATCGAGAATCCGGTGATGATGCTGGTGTGACGCCGGTGTCGTTATGTTGGCGGGGCAGCCATGACAGCCGGTGAGCTAAAGTTTTCCGTTCGACCGATCTTCATCGGCTGGATCACTTTGCTGGTCCAATTGCCACTCCAGCTTTTTTTCACAATCTGGGCCGGCGGATTCTTTGGCGGAATGAGCCAAAGTTTCGGACTTTTCGAACGTGGATCGCACACGCCTTTCATCGTCTTCGGCGCGCTTGCTTTCTTCGGTATCCCGATCGTCGCCTATTTCGGCAAGAAGCTGAATTACAGCCGCACGGAATACCGTTTTTTCGACGATCATCTTGAATTCGAAGAGGGCTTCTTCTCAATCAACAAGAAAGTCATCCAATTCCGCGACGTCAAAGAGGTGACGATGCGCCAGGGCATTCTTCAGCGCATCTACGGCCTCGGCACCATTTATCTCGCCACATTGGCGACCGGATCGAGCCCGAGCTTCCGGCCGTTTACCGCGCTCGGCTTCGGCAATGTCTCCGGCAGCGGCATCAGCGTGCGTGACATCCGCGATCCCGACCGGGCATTTGACCAGATCAGGCAACTCGTCGATGCCTACCGCGAGTGAAATCGGCGCGGTCAGGCGTGCTCGAGACCCTTCACTCTGAATGCCGCCTTGGCCTCCGGCGTGCGCAGAAACGCGATCAGCGCCTTCGCCGCATCGGCATGCTTCGTGCCCGGCATGACGCCGGCGGCGAAGTAGGTAACGAGGTTGAGGTCGCCGGGCAGGAAGCCGACGATCTCGGCGCCGGCAACGTGCAACAATTCCGGCGTCTGCTGCACGGCAAGCTCGGCTTCGCCGGTCAGGAGCAGTTCGGCGCAGAACCCGCCCGGCGGCGGAAATTTGGTCTTGGGCTTCATCGCGTCCGCAATGCCCATGCGCTCGATGAGCTTGGCGAAATAGACGCCGCTGGCGCCGCCCGCCGACGGCTCGCTATAGGCGATGGATTTGCAGGCAAGCAGCGTGTGCTTGAGTGCTTCGGCCGTCGCTATGTCGGGCTTGGGAGCGCCGGCCTTCACCGCAATGGCCACGCCGGAACCGGCAAGCGTCACGTCGGAGCCCGCCGCCACTTTGCCGAGTTTGAGCAGGCCGTCGATCCCGGTGCGGCTCAAGACCAGCACATCGGCACTTTCGCCGGACTCGACGCGCTTGCCGAGCATTGGCGCCGTACCCCAGGTCACGGCAAGCCGGTGTCCCATCGCTTGCTCGAACTGGCGATAGAGCGCCTCGGCGGCGCTGCGCACACCGATGGTGCTGAAGACTTTGAGTTCGGCCATGAGATCGCTTGTGCAGAAATTGGAATGCAGCGACATTATATTGCCGCTGCGGGATGAGCCAGCGTTGCGAGGAATGAATGCCTGAGACAGCTTTCGATATCGTCATCATTGGCTCCGGCCCGGGCGGCTATGTCACCGCGATCCGCGCGGCGCAACTCGGCTTCAAGACGGCCATTGTCGAGCGCGAATATCTGGGCGGCATCTGTCTCAATTGGGGCTGCATTCCGACCAAGGCGCTGCTGCGCTCGGCGGAGATTTTTCATTATTTGCAACACGCCAACGATTACGGCCTGTCGGCAGGGGAAGTGACGTACGATCCCTCAGCCGTGGTCAAGCGCTCGCGCGTGGTGGCCAAGCGCCTCAACGACGGCGTCGGCTTCTTGATGAGAAAGAACAAGGTCGCAGTCATCTGGGGCGAAGCGATAATCGACGCGCCTGGCAAGATCACCGTGAAGGCTGCGCGCAACGAGGCGCCCAAGGGCGCGCTCGGCCCCGGATCGTATCAGGCCAAGCACATCATCATCGCCAGCGGCGCGCGGCCGCGCGTGCTGCCCGGCATCGAGCCTGACAAGAAGCTTATCTGGACCTATTTCGAGGCCATGGTGCCCGAGCGTATGCCGAAGACGTTGCTGGTCATCGGCTCGGGCGCCATCGGCATCGAGTTCGCTTCGTTCTACCGCACGCTTGGCGCGGAGGTGACTGTGGTTGAGGTCCTGCGGCAAATCCTGCCGGCCGAAGACGCCGAGATCGCCACCTTCGCACGCAAGAGCTTCGAGAAGCAGGGCATCAAAATCCATACCGGCGCCAAGGTGACCAAGCTCGACAAGAAAGCCGACGGCGTCACCGCCACGATCGACGACGGCAAGGGCGGCATGCAGACGCTTGCCGTCGACCGCGTCATTTCAGCAGTCGGCGTGGTCGGCAACGTCGAAAATCTCGGCCTGGAAAAGCTCGGGGTGAAGACCGAGCGCGGATTTGTCGTGATCGACGGCGCCTGCAAGACCAGCGTGCCGGGAATCTATGCCATCGGCGACGTGGCCGGTCCGCCGCTGCTTGCCCACAAGGCCGAGCACGAAGGAGTCATCTGCGTCGAGGCAATCAAGGGGCTGCATCCGCATCCGATGGACCGGCGGCTCATTCCCGGCTGCACCTACTGCTCGCCGCAGATCGCCTCGGTCGGCCTGACCGAACAGGCGGCAAAGGACCAAAAAATCGACATTCGCGTCGGTCGCTTTCCCTTTGTCGGCAATGGCAAGGCGATCGCGCTCGGCGAGGATCAGGGTCTGGTCAAGGTGATCTTCGACAAGAAGACCGGCCAGCTCCTCGGCGCGCACATGGTCGGCGCCGAGGTTACGGAGCTGATCCAGGGCTACGTTGTGGCGATGAATCTCGAAACCACCGAAGAAGAGCTCATGCACACCGTCTTCCCGCACCCGACGCTGTCAGAGATGATGAAGGAAGCAGTGCTCGATGCTTACGGACGAGTGCTGAATATCTAAAGCCGTCATCCCAAGGCGCGAGCGAAGCGAGCCTCGAAGGGCGACGGGCTGAGCGCCGCGGCTCGCCTCCTTCGAGGGCCGCTTCGCGGCCACCTCAGGATGACGCTAAGAGTCCCGCCATCGGCTTCACGCCGGTGCTGCCCGGAAACACGGTTTCCGCCAGCGCGCGCTCGTTGACGCGCAGGTGATCGCGCAGCAAGCCCTTGAGTATCGCGCGCAGATCGGTGCTCGCCGCGAGATCGCGCCCCTCGTAGAGGTCGCCGGGCTTGAGCCCGGGCCAATCGGCAATCACCCGGCCGCCCTTGAGTGCGCCGCCGGCCAGCAACGCAACCGTGCCGGTGCCGTGGTCGGTGCCTTCAGTGCCGTTGATCCGCGCGGTACGGCCGAACTCGGTGACCAGCGCCACCACCGTTTCGCGCCATGCCGGACCCATATTGGTCTTGACCGCGGCAAGCGCGCCGTCGAGCGCGCCAAGGAGTTGCGCCAGGCGGCCCTTGGCGATGCCCTCGTTGTAATGGGTGTCCCAGCCGTCGAGCGCGAGTGCGCCCAGCCGCGGTCCGTCCGCCTGCGCCAGGATCTTCGCGGCGTTGCCGGCGACCTCGGCGAAATACGCCTGCACCTGCGCCGGGCCAGGGACCGGCTTTGGCTTGCCCGGATTGCTTGGCGCCATGTCGCCGGCCTGTTCGATGGCTTTGAGTTTGGCGTTGTCGGCAAAAACCTGCGCCAGTTGAGGGTCCGTCTCGCGATAGAGCGCGTGCAGGCGATGGAGCGTGTCTGCGCTTGCCGGCAAGCCTCGTTGCGGCGACCAGGACAGGATCGGTGCCGGCCCGCGGACCACAAGCGGCGTCACCGGACCGACCGCCAGTGCCCTGCTGCCGCCGGGATCGGCTCGGTGACCGGGAGCCAGCGTGGCCAGCGCACGGTTGAGCCAGCCGCTGTCACTGTGCCCAGGCGTTGGCATTCCACTCTCGAGCACATCCTGACCGTCGAAATGCGAGCGCTCGCGGTAGGGCGTGGCGCAGGCGTGGACCACGATCGCTTCGCCGGCGGCGAACATGCGATGCAGGTTCGGCATCGCCGGATGCAGCGCGAAGTCATCGTCGAGCTTGAGCGCCGGAATCTTTCCCGCAAACGTGAGCGCATCGTCGCCGCGCAAGGCGGCCCAGCCGGGATCGCCAACGGGCGCCACCGTGGCAAGGCCATCGAGTGCGCCGCGCAGGATAAAGGTCAGAAAGCGCGGATCGCGTCCCTCGGCGCGCGCGACTTTTGGCAGATACGCCCAGGCGAACAGCGTGCCCGAGGAGAGCAGCAGATGTCGCCGCGACGGCGCATGCAAGGATGACATGGATCGGCTCCGCAAGATTTCAGCTCCGCAGGAATTCCGGTGCCATGACCAGGAGGGCCAAGGCCTGCGTGCGGCTCTCCGCGCGCAGGATCGTATCGCGCGTCTGCGTCGAGGCCAGCGGACCGAGAGCGGCCTCGAGTAGCTGGCGCGGATCCGTGTTGGCCGCCAAGTGAGGGGCAAGCTCGGTGGCGATGTCGAGCCGGTGCGGCAAGCCGTCGATCCACGCCGCCTGCCTGTCCGAATAGCCGTTCGGCGCCGGCGGCCGCCAAAGTGCTTCGCCGAGCATCGCTTGCGCGCCCATCAGGCGCCCGATCGGCAGCGCAGAAGGTGCACCGCCAAGCCGCAATATGGCTACGAGCCATTCTGCCGGCGGCTTGAGCTTGGTGCGTGCGGCCGTCCACGATTCGTCGGCATTGACCAGGGTCTTGGCAAGTTCGGCAAGATCGCCATCGGTTGCGATGAAGGTGCTTGCCAGCTTGCCGACAAGCGTTGGAGGCGGCTCATCGGCAACAAAATGGCTGGCGAGTTGCCGTGCAATATGCTGTGCCGTTGCCGGATGGCGCGCCAAATCGGCGAGCACGGCGCGGCCCTGGCCCAAGCCAGTATCGCGGTAGCTCTTGCCGAGAACGGTCTGATCGCCCGGTTCGTGCAGCAAGGGATTGAAGACAAACTCGCCGCCGTGAATGGGTTCGGCGGGCGGCAGCCAGGTCCAACCCGTCAAGACCTTGGCAAAATTCGTAACGTCCGCCTGGCTATAGCCGCTGCGCGCGCCGAGCGTATGCAGTTCGAGCGTTTCGCGCGCGAGATTCTCGTTCAGTCCCTTGTCGCGGTCGATGCCGAGGGTGGAGTCCGGTCCCATCGATTCGACGTTGTCGAGGTAGAACAGCATGGCCGGATGGGTTTCCACCGCCTGCAGCATGTCGACGAAACGGCCGAGGACGTGCGGCCGGATCGCTTCGCGCTCGTACGGACCAGCCATCGCGACGATCTTGTCGGCGGACACGCAGAAATGGTTCGACCAGAACCAGACGAGCCGCTCAACGAAGCCGATTTCGACGGCCGTGGCAGCATCGAAGCGCGCATGCGCCTCGTTGAGGAGAAGCTGCTGCGGCAGTGGCGGCGCCGGGTGCGGGTGAGCCGGATTTCGCGCCGGCAGCGTCCGCTCGAAGGCGGCCATGGCCTGCGCGTCGTCGCCGCTCTCGCCCACCTTCTGCACGCGCACGGCAAGCTTCTGCTTGGCGCGGCGTTCGGCCTGAAATTCGAACACCGCGCGGGCCGCTTGCCCGCTCGACGGCAGATCGATCGCAAGTTGCCCGGCATGCGGGCCCTGGAGCTCGGCGAGCAATGCCGCGCGCGGATCGGCGGCAATGCGGGCAATCGTATCGCCGCGCGGGCCAAAGCCGAATTCGATGCAGCGCCAGAGCCGCCGCTTCGTGTCCACGAGGAGTCAAAAACAAGCCTCCGTATCCGCAACGGCAAACGCAAACGACTGAGTTCTTTTATTGTGGCGGAATTTGCGTTCCGCTGCGCGGAACCGAGGCGATAATGCTTACAATACGTTTATCTGCCGGCCTCTTGGCGCGCGGACGATCGCGGCAGGAAGGTGGCTTGCGGGGCAGCGAAGCGGCTCGTAAATATCCGTCAAGGCGACCGCTGGAGCCGTCATGGCCGTCGTGATCGACACTATCAACACTTTGCCGGGTCAGATTCGTCCGCGCCATCCGGAAAAAGCGCATCGGCCGGACCAGCCGGCCTCGCGCAAGCCGGACTGGATCCGCGTCAAAGCGCCGGTGTCGGCCGGCTATATGCAGACGCAGCGCATCGTGCGCGAGAACGGTCTGCACACGGTGTGCGAGGAAGCCTCCTGCCCGAATATCGGCGAGTGCTGGGAGAAGAAACACGCCACTTTCATGATCCTGGGCGACACCTGCACGCGGGCTTGCGCCTTCTGCAACGTCCGCACCGGCCTGCCCGGTCCGCTCGATCCGGCCGAGCCCGAGCACGTCGCCGAGGCCACACGCAAGCTCGGCCTGGCACACCTCGTCGTTACCTCCGTCGACCGCGATGACCTCGACGATGGCGGAGCGGCGCATTTTGCCGCCGTCATCCGCGCCATCCGCGCGCGCTGTCCCGGCACCACGATCGAGGTGCTGACGCCGGATTTCCTGCGCAAAGCCGGAGCGGTCGAAACCGTGGTCGCCGCGGGTCCCGACATCTTCAATCATAATCTGGAGACCGTGCCGGCCAAATACCTGACGGTGCGTCCGGGCGCCCGCTACTTCGCCTCCATCCGCCTGTTGCAGCAGGTCAAGGAGATCGATCCGCGAATGTTCACCAAGTCCGGGATCATGGTCGGCCTCGGAGAAACGCGCGCGGAAGTGCTGCAGGTGATGGACGACCTGCGCGCAGCCGACGTCGATTTCCTCACCATCGGCCAATACCTCCAGCCCTCGCGCAAGCATCACCCGGTGATGCGCTTTGTGCCGCCGGAGGAATTTGTGTCCCTGGCGACCATCGCGCATGCGAAGGGATTTCTGATGGTATCGGCTTCGCCGCTCACCCGCTCCTCCCATCACGCCGGTGAGGACTTTGCCCGCTTGCGGGCGTTGCGGGCGGCGCCTTGACCGATGCCGCAATTCTCCACCAGGCGGCGCGTGCCGCACAGCGCATCCGACATGTTCAATCTCGTCGCCGACGTCGAGCGCTATCCGGAATTCGTGCCGCTGTGCCAGTCGCTGAAAGTGCGCAAGCGCGCCACTGACGGCGAGGGCAGGGAAGTCGTCGTCGCCGACATGACCATTGCCTACAAGTTCATTCGCGAGACCTTTACCAGCCGCGTCACGCTCGATCGCGGGCGGCTCGCCATCCTGGTCGAATATCTGGAAGGCCCATTCCGCCGCATGAATAATCAATGGAATTTCCAGCCGGCCGGAGACAAGGCTTGCGAGGTCGAGTTCTTTCTCGTCTATGAATTCCGCAGCCGCGCGCTGGGACTGTTGATGGGGGGGGTCTTCGACGCCGCCTTCCGTCGTTTCGCTGCCGCCTTCGAACGTCGCGCCGATCGGGTTTATGGCACTCAGGCGGCGTGAGCCTTGACGGCGGACCGCTGGCCGAGCCGGGACGCCTGCCGACAGTCGTCCGCACGCGTCGGATTTGCTACAGTTTGAGCGTGCACGCCGGGCCGCGAACTTGCGGCCACGAGCGGGCCGGAGGACGCCATGTCAGCACCCCGCAGAGTCGATCTCGGCCAGCCAAAACGGCTGCTGGATGACTTCTTCAAAATCGACGAAGTACTCGTCGCACACGAGCGCCCGGACGGGACGATGAGTCCCAAGGAACGGCGCCTGATCTTCGAACGCGGCGATGCTGTCGCAATCATGCTCTACGACGCCGAGGCCAAATCGGTGATCCTGGTCGAGCAGTTCAAGGCTCCGAGCCTGATCGGCCGGCGCCGCGACGATCCCAATACCACGAATGGGTGGATCACCGAGGCGACCGCGGGAATGATCGATCCGGGCGAGACGGCGGAGCAGGCCATCACCCGCGAAACCCGGGAAGAAACCGGCTACGAGATTAAAAGCCCACAGCTCATCACCAAGTTCTTCTCGTCACCTGGCGGCACCTCGGAGCGCATATTTCTCTATTTCGCCGAGGTTCGTACCGCCGACAAAATTGGCAAGGGTGGCGGGCTTCCAGGCGAGGACATCACGGTCCTGACCGTGCCGCTGGCGGACCTGTTCGATCGACTGGCAAAAGGCCTGATTGACGATCCCAAGCTGGCGATCGGCGCCTTTTGGCTGAAGGATTACCTGAAAGCCCGCGCGGACGATCTCCGCCTCGTCGAATCCATGCAGCTCACCGTACAGGACCTGTTCAAACGCCTGGCGGGGGGATCGATCGAAAATCCGGAGTTGGCATCCGCGGCGCGGTGGTTGCAGGCCAATTTGCAATCCAGCGAGCATGCGGTACTGGGCGGCAACAACGCCACGGCGTCGCCTGCGGCGAGGCCGGGACCGCTTCCCTATTCCACCGTGCGTTATCGGCTCAAGGACAGACCGGACCTTGTCGTCGGTTACAAGACCGGAGGCATCGACGGCATCAACGATGTCGATATCTGGGTCAATTCCGAGAACACCAACATGCTGATGGACCGTTTCATCGGGCGCACCATTTCCGCGCGAATTCGCTATTTGGGCTCTAACAGGGACGAACAAGGCAACGTCATCGAAGACACAATTTTCGAAGAGTTGCGCACGGCGGTCGGACCGCGCGGCCACGTTCCGATCGGAACCGTGCTGGTGACCGAATCTGGCCTGCTGAGAAAGGCGCCGCATCGTGTGCAAAGCATCTTTCATGTCGCGTCCGTCGAAGCCGATCCAGGGGCCGCCATAAAAGGACGCCGCGACAAGCTCCAGCTGTGCGCACAAAGAGTGCTCGAATGGGCGGAACTGGAGAACAAGCGCCTTGGCAACGTTCTCCTCAATCTGTGCAGAGGCTTGTTCAAGCTGAAGGAGATGAACTGCGAATCGATCTTGATACCGATGATGGGCGCCGGGGAGGGCAGCCTGCAGGTCGAAGAGGTCGCTCAGATCATCATTCCAGCCGCAGTCGATCATCTTTGCAGCGTCCGCTTGCCGACACTGAAGGAAGTCTATTTCCTCGCCTTTACGGCGCGAGACCGAAACGCCTGCGATGTTGTGCTCGATCAATATCGTGCGCAGGGCCTGCTGAACGCGGCGGGATGACGGCGATGACCGCATATGAGCTGCTCAAGGACAAGCGCGGGGAATTCGGCCCCTGGCTGCGGCGCGCCTTCTGGCTGCCGCTGCGCGGCGTGCTGCGCATGTTCCACGTGCTGCCGGTCTGCGCGGCCCTGGTCATCTTCGTGCTGCTCGCATCAGATGGCCAGTTGCGCGAAATCTACGCCTCCTACCTGGAAGACCTCGGGTCGGCAAATCCCTGGGCGGTCGGATTCCGCCTTGGCTTCGCCGCGTTCGCCTTGGCGCTGATCAGCGCTGTCCTCTACGAAGCTCACTACCTGCTGAGCAGAGATCGCGTCGATGCGGTTTATTCGCGGACTGCGGGACTTGGCTCCGGCTCCAGATTGCATCATGTCCGCGACGTCGCCGCCGTGGTGCTGGCATTGTCGCCCTGGCTCGGGATTTTCTTCGGACTGCTAAACGTCAAGATCTACCTCGCGGATTTGTTTGCGAAGCTGCAAAAGGCCGGCGCAACGGGGCTCGGCAGCATGCAGCATGTGCCGATGCCCGGACCGCTTGCGATCATTGTCGGCATAATCGTTCTCGGACTGGCACTGTCGGATTTTGTCGCCGCCGAACCTAAGAGCCGGACCCTGCAGCGCTCCATCATCCTTGTCACGCCGGCGACCGCAGCGTTGTTCTTTCTGCTGCTGACGACCTCGCCGCAGATCAATCCTTCGACATCGGAGATTGTCGAGACCTGTGCGATCCTGTGCGGGGTGACCGCACTGTATTATTTGATTTATGAGCGTCTTTACTCCATGCGGGCCTTGGTCTTCTCGCGCGCGATTCAGCAGGGGACTGGCCTCAATCTTCGGAAACACTACCGGCTTTTGCTGTTTACCTGGGCGCTGCTGCCCTGGATCGTGGCCGTCGGCTCGTATTTCGTCGTCGGGGCGCCGCGCGAAAGCGGCGGCCTGCACAGTTGGGCGATGATTCCGATCGCTATGAGCTGGGTGATCTCGATCGGACTTCTGGTGACGTTTCTATTACATCGCTACCGCGGCCGCGCCGCAGTGAAATGGTCGATCTACGCAATCGTGGTGTCGCTGGCGGTTGTGGGCCTGCTGGTGTCCTGGCTCCCGGCGGGCATGGTCGTTGCCGTGTATCGCGCGGTCGGGCCGCTCGGTACGATGGCGTTCACGCTGTTGTTCCTGATCTCGGTCTTGAGCCTTCTGGCGGTGCTTTCGCAACGCTCAAGCTTTCCGGCCCTCACGCTCGTCATACTGGCGTTCGTTGGCAGCGTGCTTGTTCCATTACCGCCGGGATGGACACTCGCGTTGCTGACGATTTTGTGCCTTGCAGTCTTCGTCATGGCGCTCGTCGCGCGACTTGGAGCTGTTGCCTGCGTGGCGCTGATTCTGGCTCTGACCGGCAGCATCAATTTCGTGAAGTTGCACGGGATGAAGCAGGTCAGTCTGCGGCCGGCCGCGGGTGCACCGACGCTTCAGGCACAATTTAACTCCTGGCTCAGCCGTACCCGCCCCATGGCGACGGCTTCCGGTCCGGCTTACGGCGCGGACGCCGCAACGCCGGCCGCCTGCGCGGCACGATACGCCGGCACGTCGGACTCCTATCCGGTGTTCATCATCGCGGTGGAAGGCGGCGGCATCTACGCCGCAAGCGCGGCCTCGATGTTCCTTGCGCGATTGCAGGATCGCGATCCCTGCTTCGCGCAGCATGTATTCGCCATCAGCGCCGTTTCCGGCGGCGCAATCGGCGCGACGATTTTCCAGGCCGTCGAACAATCGCCGCCGCCCCAAACCGCATCGGCCGGCGCCAGTGCCGCGAACTCCGCTTCGTCAACAAGCGGATGCGTCCCGCCTGCTGTGACGGCGGGGCAGGCGCGCACCAGCGATGCGCTGGAAATGGAAGTCTGCGCCATCATCGAGGACGATCACTTTTCGCCGCTGGTTTCGGCGATTTTTCCCGAACTTCTGGGCTTTACCCGCAACGGACGGGCGCAGGAGCTGGCCGCGAGTTTCGGTCGCTCCGTGCGGTCGCGAAATCCCAAGGCCGCGGCGATTCTGGACCAACCGTTCGACGAGTTTGTCCCGAACTGGTCGAAAAGCGGCACTGCCCCTGCGCCGGTCCTCAATTCGACGTGGGTGGAGACGGGTTACCGGGTGGCCTATGCGCCTTTTCCGCTGCACGCGATTGATGGATCGCTCTATTCGTTCGTCGATCAAAACATGCCGGATGATCGTACGCTTACGCTGCTCAAGGCCGCGGTGGTGAGCGCGCGATTCCCGGCGGTGCTTCCACCCTATTCGCTGTTGGTCGACGGGAGCGGGCCGGCGGCCGTCAAGGGCGTGCCGCCTGCAACGGCCGCCAAACCGCCCGGCCCTATGCGATGGAATTTTGTCGACGGCGGTTATTCCGATACATCGGGAGCGGCGACGGCTCTCGCTCTCTATAACGCACTCAAGCCGGTCGCCCGGACCGACCATGTGGTCTTGCACGTGATCCTGCTCACCAGTTCCGATCCGCGGCTCGAAGCAAACGACATCAACGGTACAATGTTCGCCGATACTCTCGGTCCGATCGATGCGATGCTCAGTGTGCGGGATGGGCTGGGTAACGAGGCGGTCGCGCGCGCATGCGACGGAATTCTCGGAGCGGGTGCGGCGGGCGGCTGTGAGGATTTCACAAGCAACCCCAATTCGCCGGTGCAGATCGTCGGCATCGAGGACGAAACGTACGGTCTGTCCCTCGGCTGGAAAATATCGCGGACCACGTTCGGCGTGGTGTCATGGATGCTGGGCGATCAGGAATTCGTCGGCGATTTCTGCAAGGGCGGGACGGCGCCCAAGGCGGGCCCGACGCCGCAAGCAAACGGCCAGTTCACGCTCAACGAAAAGACCGTCTGTGCGAATTCACGGGTGCAGGACACCGTCTTGAAATCGCTCAAGTGACGCACGGTGTGCGGCGTGCCGATCGGGCTTGCGGTCCGTTGACTTTCATCCCGCCGCTCAACGCGCCAGATCGTCGAGCAGCGCCAGCGCCTGGGCGACCGAGCGCTCGCGCACACGACGCCGACCGATTTTGCCGAACAGCCGTCGACGCTGCAGGCGCCGGCCGTTGCGCCGTGCCGCGGCGAAATGCACAAGTCCGACCGGCTTGTCCGCGCTGCCGCCGCCCGGCCCGGCGATGCCCGTGATCGCCACTGAAATATCGGCCGGCGAGTGTTCGAGCGCCCCACTCGCCATCGCCGCCGCGGTCTCAGTGCTCACCGCCCCGTAGCGCTTAAGCGTCGATGCCGGCACGCCAAGCATCGTTTGCTTGGCGGCGTTGGAGTAGACCACGAAGCCGCGCTCGACGACATCGGATGACCCCGCAATCTCGGTCAGCGCGGCCGCCACGAGTCCGCCGGTGCAGGACTCGGCGGTAGCAATACGCAAACCGCGCGCACGGCACAGAGCGAGCAGACGCTTGGCGGCCGCGCGCAACTCGGAGTCGATCACGGCTGACTCCAGGGCAGCCGCAGCGTTGCCGTCGCCATGGCGAAAATGCCTTCCTGGCGGCCGGCAAATCCCAGTCTCTCGCTCGTTGTGGCCTTGACAGCGACGCGGTCGGCGGTGATGCCGGCGATTGAGGCGATCCGCGTGCGCATGGCGTCGCGATGCGGCGCCACGCGCGGCAACTCACAGACGATGGTGACGTCGAGATTGCCGATCATGCCGCCGCGCGCGCGCACCCGTTCGCAGGCAAAGGTGAGAAAGCGGTCGGAGGAGGCGTTGCGCCATTGCGCATCGGTTGGCGGAAAATGCTCGCCAATATCGCCCTCGGCGAGAGCGCCGAGAATGGCATCCACAAGCGCATGCAAGGCCACGTCGGCGTCCGAATGGCCGCTCAGCGCCCGCCCATGCGGGATGCGAATGCCTCCGAGCATGACATGGTCGCCGTCAACGAAAGCGTGGACGTCAAAGCCGTTTCCCGTGCGTACGTCGGCGAGCGCCGCGGCGCGCAGAAATTCGGCGCGGGCGAAGTCCTCGGTGGTTGTCAGTTTGACGTTGCCGGCCTCTCCTTCGAACACGTTCACCCGCTGGCCAGCCCATTCGGCAAGCGCCGCGTCGTCGGTAAAATCATCGCGGCCGGCCGCTGTGGCGCGACGATGGGCCTCGACGATAAGGCCGAAAGCGAAAGCCTGCGGCGTCTGCACCGCTCGCAGGCGCAGGCGGTCGAGCGTTTCGTTCACCATCGAGGCGCCGTCGACCGTCTTCACCGTGTCGGCGACGGCCATTCCGGGCACCGCGGCGCCGAACCGGCTGCCGGCTTCGATGGCCCGGTCGATCAGGCCGGCACTGACGAACGGCCGTGCTGCATCGTGGATGAGCACAAGCTCCGGTGCGTGCGGCTCAAGCGCCGATAAGCCGTTGCGGGCCGATATCTGCCGCGTGGTCCCCCCGGCGGCCGGTGACAGGAGTTTTGCCAAGCCGCGGCTGGCGGTCCGAAAGGATTCCTCGTCCGCGGCGTGGATGACCGGTTGCACCAGGTCGATCCGGGGGTGAGCGCAAAAGGCAGACAGGGCGGTGTGAATCGCCGGTGCGCCGGCCACCGTCCGGTATTGTTTGGGAACACCGCCGCCGGCGCGTTGACCACGGCCGGCGGCAACGATTACCGCCGCGACTTTGCCCATGGCGAACGCCTCCGCTTTCAGATCGCCTTAGCGCATATGCCGGCGAGGGGAACCCTCCTGTAGCACGGGAAACCGCAGGAGCGACGTTTGCCTGTTGAGATATTGCAGTGCAGCACTTGCGCCGCCATGGGATTTGGCTAAACTATATGCAGCGTTTGCATGCGCCTATTTCATGTGCATTCGACCTCTGATGGCGAACGGGCGGTGGTCTGCAACTTCTCGGGCATCGTTCAGGTCGGCCGGTCCCCGAACCTGCCGCTGCGCCTGTCGCGATGGAACCAAAGGCGTACGATGAGCACCGCCGAACCGGTTGCCGCCAGTTCGCCCCCTGATGCGGTGCTAAACGCCCTTCCGCATCCCGTGATCGTTGTCGCACCCGACAGTAAGATCCTCGACGCCAACGCCGCGGCGGAAGCATTTTTCGAAATCTCGCTGCCCCTGCTGCGGCGCCAGTCATTGCGTGATCTGGTGCCGTTCGGCAGCCCGCTGCTCGGTCTGATCGAGCAGGTGCGCGGCCGCGGCGCGGCGGTCAACGAGTACAAGGTCGATCTGGGAACGCCGCGAAATCCCGGCGACCGGCTGGTCGACCTGCACGTCGCCCCGTTGCCGGAACAGATCGATCATGTGGTGGTCATGCTGCAGGAGCGCAGCATCGCCGACAAGATGGACCGCCAGCTGACCCATCGCGGTGCCGCTCGCTCGGTGATCGCGCTTGCCGCCATGCTGGCGCACGAAATTAAAAATCCGCTGTCGGGAATCCGCGGCGCGGCGCAGCTGCTGGAGCAGTCGGTCGGCGATGATGACCGTACGCTGACACGGCTGATCTGCGACGAAGCCGACCGCATCGTCAAGCTGGTCGACCGCATGGAAGTGTTCGGTGACGAGCGGCCGATCAATCGCGAACCGATCAACATTCATGTCGTGCTCGAGCACGTGAAGCGGCTGGCGCAGTCCGGATTTGGCCGCAACGTCAAGTTCGTCGAGGACTACGATCCATCGCTGCCCCCGGTGCTGGCCAACCGCGATCAGCTGGTGCAGGTCTTTCTCAACCTGGTCAAGAACGCGGCCGAGGCGATCGGTGAGAACGCCGCCGGCGGCGAGATTTCGCTGTCCACCGCGTTCCGCCCGGGCGTGCACCTCTCGCTGCCCGGCAACAAGACCCGCATCTCGCTGCCTCTGGAATTCTGCGTGCGCGACAACGGTCCCGGAGTTCCCGAAGAGCTGATGCCGAATCTGTTCGATCCGTTCGTCACCACCAAGCCCTCGGGATCGGGGCTCGGGCTGGCGCTGGTCGCTAAAATCGTCGGCGATCATGGCGGCGTCATCGAATGCAAGTCGCAGCCGCGCCGCACAACCTTTCGCATTCTCATGCCCAAATATTCAAAAAGCGATGGCGCCGAGCCGGACGGCGCCGCGCATGCACAGAGGGAGCGCTGATGCCGACCGGAAACATTCTCGTCGCCGACGATGACGCGGCGATTCGCACCGTGCTCAATCAGGCGCTCTCGCGCGCCGGATATGAAGTGCGCTTGACCGGCAACGCGGCAACGCTGTGGCGCTGGATCAGCCAAGGGGACGGCGATCTCATCGTCACCGACGTGCTGTTGCCCGACGAAAGCGCTTTCGACCTGTTGCCCCGCATCAAGAAGATCCGGCCCGATGTGCCGATCGTGGTGATGAGCGCGCAGAACACGTTCATGACGGCGATACGGGCCTCGGAACGCGGGGCCTACGAATATTTGCCCAAGCCGTTCGACCTCAAGGAACTGATCGCGATCATCGGCCGGGCGCTGTCGGAGCCGAAGGAGCGGGCGCGGCCGGCAGCCAAGGCCGAGGATTTCGAATTCGATCCCGCTCGTCGGCCGCTCGCCCGCGATGCAGGAAATCTACCGTGTCCTCGCGCGGCTGATGCAGACCGATCTCACCGTCATGATCGCGGGCAAATCCGGTACCGGCAAGGAGCTGGTAGCGCGGGCGTTGCACGATTATGGCAAGCGCCGCAACGGGCCGCTGGTCGCCGTCAACATGGCGGCGATTCCCCGCGAACTCATCGAATCGGAATTGTTTGGGCACGAGAAGGGCGCGTTCACCGGCGCCAATGCACGCAATGCCGGTCGTTTCGAGCAGGCCGAGGGTGGAACCCTGTTTCTCGACGAGATCGGCGACATGCCGATGGAGGCGCAAACCCGGCTCTTACGGGTGCTCCAGCAAGGCGAGTACACCACCGTCGGCGGGCGCACGCCGATCAAGACCGACGTGCGCATCATCGCCGCTACCAACAAGGATTTGCGCCAGCTGATCCAGCAGGGCCTGTTCCGCGAAGACCTGTTCTTCCGCCTCAACGTCGTGCCGTTACGCCTGCCGCCGTTGCGCGAGCGCAGTGAGGATATTCCCGACCTGATCCGCCATTTCTTCGGCGAAGTCGCACGCGAAGGGTTGCCGGCAAAGCAGATCGACCAGGCCGCGCTGGAGCGGCTGAAGCGGCATCGCTGGCCCGGCAATGTGCGCGAACTGGCCAACCTGGCGCGCCGATTAGCCGCCCTCTATCCGCACGAGACGATCACGGCCCCGGTGATCGAAGCCGAACTGTCGCCGCCGGCATTGCTCGGGCCCGGCGAGAGCGGTCGTACGGAGGACAATCTGTCGAGCGCCGTCGAGCGCTATCTGGCCCGCTATTTCTCCGGTTTTGACGATGGCCTGCCGCCGCCGGGCCTCTACCACCGTTTCCTGCGCGAAGTGGAGGCGCCGCTCGTCTCGGCCGCGCTCGCGGCAACGCACGGCAACCAAATCCGCGCCGCCGATCTGCTGGGCGTCAATCGCAACACGCTGCGCAAGAAGATCCGCGATATGGATATCCGGATCTATCGATCCGGCGGCAATTAACAGAGGATGCCGCAGAAGATCAGCCGACGGCGATCTGCCGTTCGCCCTTGATTCCTGGCCGATTTTGTCGGCGCTGCGGTTGCCCGCGGTTGATGCTCTTGCACATGCGCCCAGGAATTGTCGCAATCGGGCAACATTGTTGTATAAAAGCATCACAACAGGGCGGATGGCGGGCACCATCGGATTTGCGCCCTTTCGACAACAGACCCGCTTCCACTAAGGCGTTCATGACGACTGTCGATCAGGTCGCCTCGTTCGATCCGCCGGCGTCTTCGGCAGCGACGCCCGCAGCGGCTGCGCCCGCGACGCCGGTCGGGCCTGTTGCCTCGATCGAGGCGAGTGTCGCGAGCCCCATGCCGGCCGCCTCCCGACTGATCGGCGCGCTGGCGGTCGGCATTGCGCTTCTTTCGGCGACCGCCACCTTCCTGGTTCTCGCCAACCTTACTCCCATCACTCCGGTCCATCAGGTCGTCGTCGACCTGCTCATGGGCAACGTGGTCACCGGGCTTCTTTTGCTTGCCATCATCGGCCGGGAAGTCTGGGCCGTCGTCCAGGCGCGCCGGCGAGGCCGCGCCGGATCGCGGCTGCACGTCCAGATCGTCGGCCTGTTCGCCGTCATCGCGGCGGCCCCCACCGTGCTGATCGCCGTGGTGGCGAGCACGACGCTCGACCGCGGCCTTGATCGCTTTTTCTCGACCCGCATCCGCGCGATGATCGAGCAATCGCTGATCGTCGCAAACGCGTATGTGGCCGACCACGCCGAGATTATCCGCGGCGAGGTCCTGGCCATGGCCTACGATGTCGCCCGCGCCAAGCCGCTGTTCGATCAAAACCGCGATCAATTTCGCCAGTTTCTGACCGCGCAAGCCAAGGGACGCGGGCTGTCGGCAGCCATCATCATCAAGCCCGACGGTTCGACGGTAGAGCGCGCCGACGTCACCATGAGCAAGCCGATCGTGCTGCCTTCGCCGGAATTGCTCGGCAAGATCACCGAGTCCGAGCCCCAGGTTGCGCTCATTCCGCAGGGCGATCACGTCGCCGCCGCGATCAAGTTGCGCGGTTACGACAACATGTACTTGTATGTCGCGCAGATGCTCGACCCACGCGTCGTGGCGCAGCTCACCGCGACGCAAGAGAGCATCAGCGAGTATGCCACGCTGGAGGCGCGCCGGCTCGGCATTCAAATCGCCTTCGCGCTGATGTTCGCCGTCATTGCGCTTATCGTGCTGCTCTCGTCTGCCTGGATCGGACTGGATTTCGCCAACAGTCTGGTCGCCCCGATCCGCCGCCTCATCAGCGCCGCCAGCGTGGTCTCGACCGGAAACCTGAACATTCAGGTGCCGGTGCGCCGCTCCGAAGGCGACCTCGCCCATCTCGGCGAAACCTTCAATAAGATGACGTCGGAGCTGCGCACACAGCATGACGACATCGTGCGCGCGCGCGATCTCATCGACAGCCGCCGGCGGTTCACCGAAGCGGTGCTTTCCGGCGCAAGCGCCGGCGTGATCGGCGTCAATGCCGAGGGCCGCATCACCATTCTCAACCGCTCGGCCGAGCGGTTGATCGGCTGCGCCGAGAGCGAGGCGCTCGGTCGTCCGCTGTCCGAGATCGCGCCCGAGCTCGGCGAAATCTTCGTCGCCGCGCGCGGCAGCACCCAGCGCCTCATCCAGCGCCAGGTTGCGGTCGCCCGTGATGGGCAGGAGCGCAATCTTTCCATCCGCGTGACCAGCGAGCAGGCGCCCGAATCAGAGCACGGCTACGTCATCACCATCGACGACATCACCGAGCTGGTTCTCGCCCAGCGCTCCTCGGCCTGGGCCAATATCGCGCGGCGCATCGCGCACGAGATCAAGAACCCGCTCACGCCAATTCAACTGTCGGCCGAACGGCTGCGCCGCAAATACGGCAAACTCATCGTCGAAGATTCGGGCGTTTTCCAGCAATGTACCGACACGATCGTGCGCCAGGTCGACGATATCAAACGGATGGTCGATGAGTTCTCGCGCTTTGCCCGCATGCCGAAGCCGGTCATCGCCGACGAGGATCTGGCCGACGCGGTGCGGCAGGTGGTGTTCCTGCTGCGCGTCGGCCATCCCGAGATCGAGTTTGTGGTCGATCTGCCCGCTGAAGCCATGCCGGCGCGCTTTGATCGCCGGCTCATCTCGCAGGCGCTGACCAACCTCATCAAGAACGCGACGGAAGCGATCGGGGCGGTGCCGGCCGCCGATCTCGGGCGCGGGCGCATTCAGGTCAGTGCCAGCCGCGAGGGGAACGAAGCCGTCATCGACGTGATCGACAACGGCATCGGTCTGCCGAAGGAAAACCGCGCGCGGCTGCTCGAGCCGTATGTGACGACCCGCGAAAAGGGAACCGGTCTCGAACTCGCGATCGTCGGTCGCATTCTCGAAGAGCACGGCGGACGTATCGAACTGCGCGACGCCTCGGAGAAGATTCTCGGCGCCCGCGGCGCCTGGATGCAGCTCCAATTCATCGCCGAGCCTGTTGCCGCCGCCGCAGAGCCCGTGGCAAGCCGCGAACCGGTCATTTGATCATGTCATCCGATATTCTCATCGTCGACGACGAGGCCGACATTCGCGAACTGGTCGCGGGCATCCTGCAGGACGAGAGCTATGGCACGCGCACGGCGCGCGACAGCGACGAAGCGCTCGCCGCAGTGGTCACTCGCCGTCCCAATCTGGTCTTCCTCGACATCTGGTTGCAAGGTAGCCGGCTCGACGGCCTCCAGTTGCTCGACGCATTCAAGCTCGAGCACCCCGAACTGCCGATCGTGATGATTTCGGGGCACGGCAATATCGAGACCGCGGTGTCTGCCATCAAGCGCGGCGCCTACGATTTCATTGAAAAGCCGTTCAAGGCCGATCGCCTCCTGCTCGTGGCCGAGCGCGCATTGGAGAACTCGCGCTTGAAGCGCGAGGTGCGGGAACTCAAGCAATTCGCTCCGCTTCCGTCCATGGTCGTCGGCCACTCCGCCGCCGTCAATCAGTTGCGGCAGATGCTCGAGAAAGTAGCACCGACCAACAGCCGCATTCTCATTGTCGGTCCTTCGGGCAGCGGCAAGGAACTCGCCGCCCGCACCCTCCACACCCACTCGGCCCGAGCCGAGGGGCCTTTCGTGGTGATCAATGCCGCCGCTATTTCGCCCGAGCACATGGAAGTCGAATTGTTCGGCGTCGAGCCGGGCAATGGCGCGCGCATGCGCAAGGTCGGCGCTTTGGAAGAAGCCCACGGCGGCACGTTGTTCATCGACGAGATCGCCGACATGCCGCGCGAGACCCAGAGCAAGATCCTGCGGGTGCTGGTCGATCAGACGTTTCAGCGGGTCGACGGCAGCACGAAGGTGACGGTCGATGTGCGCATCATCTCCTCGACCAGCCGCAACATCGAGTCTGACATCGCCGCCGGCAAGTTCCGCGAGGACCTTTTTCATCGCCTCTCGGTCGTTCCAATTCGAGTGCCCTCGCTGGCGGAACGGCGCGAGGATATTACCGAACTCGTCGAATTTTTCATTGGGCAGATTTCGCATGCCACGGGGTTGCCGCGGCGCAAGATCGGCGCCGACGCGCTCGCCGTGCTGCAGTCGCACGATTGGCCCGGCAACGTGCGGCAGCTGCGCAACAACGTGGAGCGGCTGATGATTCTCGCCGGCGGTGATCCCGATGCCGTCATCACCGCCGCAATGCTGCCGCCGGACGTCGGCTCGATGATTCCGCATATGCCCAACGGCAACGGCGGCGAACACCTGATGAGCCTGGCCTTGCGCGAGGCGCGCGAAGTGTTCGAGCGCGAATATCTCCTGGCGCAGATCAACCGCTTCGGCGGCAACATCTCGCGCACGGCCGAATTCGTCGGCATGGAGCGTTCGGCATTGCATAGAAAGCTGAAGGCGCTGGGGATCGATTGAGATCGGAGGACAGACGACGAACGGCAGTCGACAGATGAACCCGTTATTCGTCGCGGCTGTCGTATCCATCGTTTGTCGCCCGTCGTCCGTCTTCCGATGAGCCGCATCGCCTACGTCAACGGCCGCTATCTGCGCTTTCGCGACGCGACAGTTCATGTCGAGGATCGCGGCTACCAATTTGCCGACAGCGTCTATGAGGTCTGCGAGGTGAGGGGAGGGCGCCTGATCGACGAACGGCCCCACCTCGATCGGCTTCAACGTTCGCTCGACGCGCTGCGTATCCGCAGGCCGATGTCGCGCGCCGCGTTGTCCGTTATCCTCCGCGAGGTGGTCGCGCGCAACCGCATCGGTTACGGCATCATCTACCTGCAAATCAGTCGCGGTGTGGCGCGCCGCGAGCATGCGTTTCCCTCTCCGGAGGTTTCGCCCGGCATGGTGGTGACCGCCCGCCGTCTCGACATGGGGCGCAACGAGGCGCTCGCCGCCGCCGGCATCGCCGTTGTCAGCGTCCCGGACATTCGCTGGGGCCGGGTCGATATCAAGACCGTGGGGCTTCTGGCCAACGTGCTCGCGCGCCAGGACGCGATCGAACGGGGCGCGCGCGATGCCTGGTTGGTGGATGGGGACGGCTTCGTGAGGGAGGCTACCTCGGCCAACGCCTGGATCGTCACCGCGGGTGGCGCTCTCGTCACCCGCCATGCCGACCACGCCATTTTGCGCGGCATCACGCGTACGGTGCTGTTCGAGGTCATCAAGGCGCAGGAGGGGCTGCGTGTCGAAGAGCGGGCCTTTACCCTTGATGAGGCGTTTGCGGCGCGCGAGGCCTTTATCACGTCGGCGAGCCAGATCGTGCTCCCGGTGGTGCGAATTGACGGTTGCCCGATCGGTGACGGCAAACCGGGGCCGCTGGCCGCCGCGCTCCGACGGCAATTCCATCGCCACGCCGAAGCCGGCTAGTGGAGCGGATTTGACATTCGCGAATGTTAGAATCGGACCACTAGCTAGGCCACCGTCGCTGCCGCCGGTAGCCCAGGGAGGCCAGCCGCAGGCGGTCCGGCGTCTTTTTGCCTGCATCCCAGGGACGAGGACCCGATTTCTGCCAAGTTGGGCTGCCAAGTTGGGCTTGCATCGGCCCGCGCCGCGCCGTCTAATGGCAGCTTGGTTTCGCCCGGTATTGTCGGCGGGCGCAAGCCGATGCGTAGGGCGCGTTGGGCGCAGCGAAACCGATCGTCGAATACTCGGCTCGTGGTGGGTTTCGCCGCACTCAAGGCGGCCTACCTATAAGAAGGCGTACAATAAGCCACCCCGCGGGATAGGGGCCCGCGGCAAGAACGGAAATCAACGGCCATGGCAGCCGACCGCGCACAAAATCTGCAAGACACCTTCCTCAATCACGTCCGCAAGAACAAGATTCCACTCACGATATTTCTGGTGAATGGGGTCAAGCTGCAAGGCGTGGTGACCTGGTTCGACAATTTCTGCGTACTGCTTCGCCGGGACGGGCACTCGCAACTCGTTTACAAGCATGCGATCTCGACCATCATGCCGGGTCACCCTGTGCAACTCTTCGAAGGCGCCGACGAAGCGGTGCCGGCGGAAAAGGTCTGATTGGAGCCGCTCCGCCGCGACAAGCGCGCGATCGCCTGAGCCCGGCGCTGCCGCCAGGCTCGGCGACTGGGCGCGCTCTCGTCATTGAGCCGCTGCTGCGCCGGCGCAGCCGCGGGTCAGTTCGCACAGACTCGCCTGAACGCACGCCGACGGCCAGGCTCGACGAGGCGGTCGGTCTTGGCGCGCGCGGTCGATCTTGACGTCAAAGAGTCCGCGATCGTTGCGTTGAGCATGTTGCGGCCGGCGACCTATCTGGGGCGCGGCAAGGTCGAAGAAATTGGCGAGCTGGCCAAAACATTGTCCGCGGACATCGTGGTGATGGATTGCGCGCTCACGCCGGTGCAGCAGCGCAATCTGGAAAAGAGCGTGGAATGCCAAAGTCATCGACCGCACCGGCCTGATCCTGGAAATATTCGGTCGGCGCGCCCGCACGCGCGAGGGCGCGCTGCAGGTCGAGCACGCCCACCTGACGTATCAGAAAAGTCGGCTGGTGCGCTCCTGGACCCACCTGGAGCGCCAACGCGGCGGCTTCGGCTTTCTCGGCGGACCAGGCGAAACGCAACTCGAAGCCGACCGCCGCGCGATCGAGGAGCGGCTCGACAAAATCGAGAAGGAGCTCGCCAAGGTCAAACGCACGCGCGGCCTGCACCGCGACAGCCGCCGCCGCGTGCCCTACCCGATCGTCGCGCTGGTCGGCTACACCAATGCCGGCAAATCGACGCTGTTCAACCGCATGACCGCGGCGAGCGTACTCTCTGCCGACATGCTGTTCGCCACGCTCGATCCGACCATGCGGGCGGTGACGCTGCCGCACGGCGCGCGAGATCATTCTCTCGGATACCGTCGGCTTTATTTCCGATCTGCCGACCATGCTGGTCGCGGCGTTCCGCGCCACTCTCGAGGAAGTGATCGAGGCCGACGTCATCCTGCACGTGCGCGATATTTCGCACGAGGACGCCGAAGCACAATTGCACGACGTGGAAAAAATCCTGCGTCAGCTCGGCATCGACCTGCAGGACGCCGCCGGCGAGGGCCGCGCGATGATCGAAGTGTGGAACAAGATCGATCGAATCGATCCGGCCGAACGCGGGCGGCTTGAAAATCTCGTTGAACGCCGGCCGGCGATGCAGCGTCCGGTGCTCGTTTCGGCGGTGACGGGGGAGGGGATCGACGCGCTTGCCGCCGCCATCGAGGCACGGCTTGCCGTCGGCCGCGTGCATGTCGAACTCGAGCTCGACCCGGCCGATGGCGCCGGCATGAGCTGGCTGCACCGCCACGGCGAGGTCATCGCCAAGGCATTCGATGAAAAGACCGGCCGCATGGCGATGACGGTGCGGGTCGATGCGGCCAAGGCGCAGGCGGTCCGGGCTCGGTTCGCGAATGCCGAATAGCGAGCGGGGACAGGGAGATCGGGAAGCACCCGTATTCGCCATTCGCCATCGTCCTTCGCTATTCGCTGCCTCCCGTTCGCCGCTCCTCCGCTTTCGCCTCATCCCACAGCGCATCCATCTCCGCGAGCGTTGCGTCCTGCGGCGCCTTGCCTTGTGCGGCCAGGGCGCGCTCGATCGAGGAAAACCGCCGCTCGAATTTCCGGTTGGTCTGCCGCAAGAGCGATTCCGGATCGGCGTGCAGATGGCGCGCGAGATTGACGGCGGCGAACAGCAGATCGCCGACTTCTTGCGCCGCTTCGCTGGCGGACGGAGCGGCACCGCCGGCGCCGAGCGCAAGCTCGATTTCGTCGGCCTCTTCGCGAATCTTGTGCAGGACCGCGCGCGGGTCGTGCCAATCGAAGCCGACGCGGCTGGCTTTCTCCTGCAATTTCAGCGCCCGAGTGAGCGCCGGCAGCGCCACCGGCACTCCGGTCAGGGCGCCGTCGCTCTTGCCGCCCTTTCGCGCCTTTTCCTCTGCCTTGATGCGCTCCCACAAACCCTCGACCGCGCGCGGCGAGGGCGAAGGTTCGTCGCCGAAGACATGCGGATGGCGACGAATAAGCTTTTCAGTGATGCTGCGTACCACGTCGCCGAAGTCGAAGGCGTCCTGTTCTTGCGCCATACGGGCGTGAAAGACGACCTGAAGCAGCAGATCGCCCAGCTCTTCCCTGAGATCGGCGATGTCGTCGCGCGCGATGGCGTCCGCGACCTCGTAGGCTTCTTCCACCGTGTAGGGCGCGATGGTGGAAAAGTTTTGGGCTAGATCCCAGGGACAACCGGTCTTTGGCGTGCGCAGTGCCGCCATGATTTCGAGGAGCCGGCCGATGTCGGAGGAGGGGGTCATGCAGGGTCCCGCTGTTTTGGCGCGAACCCTAGCAGACCCTCGTTCGCCCGAGGGGCGAGTGCAGCGGATTACATTCGCTGCCCCGACGAAGGAATTCGCACGGTTTTGCGTCGCACGGGACACAAAGGTCTGGCGCGGCTACCCGGATTAGTGTGCCAGGCGGGTCGCTTCGAACAGGAACCAGGTGCGCTTTTCGGTCCCGTCGATGAAGTTCTCCAGCAGGCCCGCAGTCGCCGCGTCCTCATGTTTGTCCGCAAGCTCGTGGCACTCGCGCATCGACGCGGCGATATGCTTGTTGTCGTTCATCAGCTCGCGGAGCATCTCGTGGGCCGGAACGAACGCATCTTCATTGTCCTTGATGGTTTGCAGCTTGGAGATGTGGCCGATGGAGCGCAGCGTGGTGCCGCCGATCTTGCGCACGCGCTCGGCGATTGCATCGGTGGTGCCGATGATCTCAGCCGACTGATCGTCGAGCAGCAGGTGATAGTCCCGAAAGTGCGGGCCGCTGACGTGCCAATGGAAGTTCTTAGTCTTGAGGAAAAGCGCGAACGCGTCGGCGAGAATCTCGTTGAGCTTGGCCGAAAGCTCGCGTACTGCGGCATCTGACAGATCCGTCGGCGTATCGAGGACAGGGGCGGTTTTGCGGCGCGTATCGAGGGCTCGGATTTTGCTGTTCACGGCGTCACCTCGGCAAAGGCAATGGATACGGCGGGTTCGGCCGCCTGCAAGCGGCAGCCGGGGGGCACCGTTCAACGCCGCTGGAACAAACTTGGTTCCGTGATCCGATCACGAGGCACGCCATGCCCATGTCGGCTTATCTGCAATCGGCGGCCTTCTTCGCCTTGGCGGGGGTGGCGCTGTTTGCCTCGGCCGGCACGGTCGCCATAGCGACCTACTGGGTCTACCTCGGCATCCTCGCGGCCGTGTTCGCGGCCTCCTTGCTTGGGCTTGATCCCGATCTCGCACGCGAACGCATGCGGCCGGGCGGAAAGCGGCCACCGGCGGTGCTACAGCTGTTTTCCGCCGTCCTGTTTGCGCACTGGACGATTGCCGGTCTCGATCACGGCCGCTTTCACTGGAGCGACGGCGTCCCAATCTGGCTGCAGGCGGTGAGCCTGGTCGCGCTTGCGGCCGGTTACGGCCTGTGCTTCTGGGCGATGCGTGTGAACCGGTTCTTCTCGTCGGTGGTGCGCATTCAAAGCGACCGCGGGCACGTGGTGATCATCAGCGGGCCCTATGCCTTTATCCGCCATCCCGGCTACCTCGCCGGAATCATCGTGATCGTGTCGAGCGGTATCGCGCTGGCGTCGTGGCTTGCGACAGCCTTCCTCGTCGTCGCTGCGCTGCCTTTTCTTCTCGCCCGCGCCATCGGTGAGGACCGCGTTCTTCTCGCGCAATTGCCCGGCTATCGCGACTATGCGGCGCGGGTGCGGTGGCGGCTCGTGCCGGGGGTTTGGTGAGGGGTGGCCGCGAAGAGGCTACCGGAGCGAACACCGCTCCGGACGAGATATTCGCATAAGACATATTATGGAACAAGTCTGACTTATTGCGCGTCCGCGGCCTCAAACGTCATCCCGTCGAACGCCGGCTCGACATGCGTCGGCAGCTTCCGGCGCAAAACTTCGTAGTCGAGATCGGCGTGCAGGTTGGTCAAAATGGCGCGGCGTGGTTTGAGCCGAGCGATCCAGGACAGCGCATCGGCGACGGAAAAGTGGCTCGGGTGCGGCCGCTCGCGCAGCGCATCGAGGATCCAAACGTCGAGTCCGGCCAATGCCGTCACGCTGTCATCCGGCAGGCCGGAAAGATCGGTTGAGTAGGCAACGCGGCCGAAGCGAAAACCGAGCGAGGCGATGTCGCCGTGCGCCTGCAGGATCGGGAGGGCCTCGATGGCACCGCCCTGCCCTTTGATCGCGACCGGCGCGCCGGCCGCCACCCGATGCTCCCGCACGATCGGCGGATATTCGCTCCCAGGCGGCGATTGGAAGCAATAGCCGAAGCGCGTACGCATCATCACCGCGGTTTTCTCGTCAAGAAAGGCGTCGATCAGCCGTCGCTGCTTGATGAATAGCGAGCGCAAATCGTCGATGCCGTGGGTGTGGTCGGCGTGTTCGTGGGTATAGAGCACGCCGTCAAGCTGATCGACGTCGGCGTCCAAAAGCTGTTCCCGCAGATCCGGCGAGGTATCGACGAGGACGCGCGTGAGCCCGCCGGCATCGCGGCGCTCGACGAGCAGCGACGTCCGCCGACGGCGATTTTTCGGATTGTTGGGATCGCAAGCGCCCCAGCCCAGCGCCGGACGCGGCACGCCGCCGGACGATCCGCAGCCCAAAATGGTGAATTTCAGCGTCACTTGCGCATTCATGCCGCTGGAGCGTCGAGACTGCGCTCCGCGCCTTCTGGCCCGATGTTTTGGGCCTCGGCGGGGCGCGGCACTTTGGCGAACAGGGAGAAGAAATTCGCGGTGGTTTGCCGGGCAATCTGGTCGAGCGAAACACCGCGAACCTGCGCCAGGACATTTGCGGTTTCGACCACAAAAGCGGGTTCGTTGCGCCTGCCGCGATGGCGGCCTGGCGCCAGGTACGGCGCATCGGTTTCGACGAGGATGCGGTCAGCCGGCAACTCCGCGGCGATGGCGCGCAGCGCGCTCGAAGTCTTGAAGGTGAGGATGCCGGTAAACGAGACGAAATGGCCGAGCGCGATCGCGCGGCGGGCGAGATCGGGACCTCCGGTGAAGCAGTGCAGAACGGCGCCGAATGCGCCTCGTTGCATTTCCTCCTCGAGAATGCGCGCGGTGTCGTCGTCGGCTTCGCGCGAGTGGATGACCAGCGGTAATCCGGTCTCCCGCGCCGCCGCGATGTGAGTGCGAAAGCCCCGCTCCTGCGCGTCGCGCGGTGAATTGTCGTAGTGATAATCGAGGCCGGCTTCGCCGAGCGCTACGACCTTTGGCGCCTGCGTGCGGGCGACCAGATCGGCGGCGCTCACATCGGCTTCCTCATGAGCATAATGCGGATGCGTGCCGACCGAGCAGAACACGTCGGGGAATCGGTCGGCGATCGCGAGTACCTCGTCGTGGCGGCGAACGCGCGTCGAAATCGTCACCATGCGCGCGATGCCCGCCGCACGGGCGCGGCCGACAACGGCCTCAAGTTCGGCGGCGAAATCGGGAAAATCGAGATGGCAATGGCTGTCGATGAGCATCTGTTTGTCATTGCGCCGCGCGGGCATCCGGCTCGATGTAGCGGGGAAAGACGGGCACCGGCCCCGGCAGCTCGACGCCCGCCCCGATGCGGCGCTTGCCGCTGAGAAACGCGAACGTCCGCTCGTTTTCCGCAATCGCCAAGAGATCGAGCAATTTGCCGGCCGATTGCGGCACGAACGGCAGCGCTAGGATCGAAATCTGCCGCAGCACTTCGGCGGTGACATAGAGGATGGTGCCTTGCCGCAGCGGGTCGGTCTTGGCCAGCGCCCAGGGCGCTTCGCCGGCGAAATAGCGATTGGCGTCGGCGACCACGGTCCAGACCGCATTGAGTACGGTATGCAGCTGCAGCGTCGCCATGGCCTCGCGCGCTTTGCCGATCAAGTCGTCGGCCGCGCTTAAGATTTCCCGGTCGGCAGCGCTGAATTCGCCCGGCTGCGGCAGCGCGCCGGCGAAATTGCGCGCCACCATTGTGAGCGAGCGCTGCGCCAGATTGCCGAGGTCATTGGCGAGATCGGCATTGATGCGATTGACGATCGCTTCGTGGCTGTAATTGCCGTCCTGGCCGAACGGCACTTCGCGCAGCACGAAATAGCGGAACTGATCGACCCCATAGGCGTCCGCGAGCGCGAACGGATCGATGACGTTGCCGACCGATTTCGACATTTTCTCCCCGCGATTGAACAGAAATCCGTGGGAGAAGATCCGGCGCGGGACTTGCAGGCCCGCCGACATCAGGAAAGCCGGCCAGTACACGGCATGAAAGCGCACAATGTCCTTGCCGATGACATGCAGATCGGCCGGCCAGTATTTGCGAAATTTCTCCGAATTCGTATCGGGATAGCCGACGCCGGTGATGTAATTGGTAAGCGCGTCGACCCACACATACATGACGTGCTTGGGGTCGCCCGGCACCGGCACGCCCCAGTCGAAGGTGGTGCGCGAAATCGAGAGGTCCTGCAGGCCCCCGCGTACGAAACTCGCAACCTCGTTCATGCGCTCCTTCGGCAGCACGAACTCCGGATGGTCCGCATAAAGCTCCAGCAGCTTGTCCTGGTATTTGGATAAGCGGAAAAAATAGCTTTCCTCTTCCACCCATTCGACCGGCGTGCCCTGCGGGCCGACGCGCTGGCCTTTCTCGTCGAGATGGGTCTCGCTCTCGTCGTAGTAGGCTTCGTCGCGCACCGAGTACCAACCGGAATATTTGTCGAGGTAGATGTCGCCGGCTGCCTGCATGGCCGACCAGATTGCCTCGGACGAGCGGTAATGGCGCGGCTCGGTCGTGCGGATGTACTCGTCGTTCGAGCAGTTGAGCGTTTTCACCATGGCCTGGAAGCGCGGGACGTTGCGCGCCACCAGCTCGCGCGGCGTCAGCCCTTCGCGTGCCGCGGTCTGCAGCATCTTGATGCCATGCTCGTCGGTGCCGGTGAGGAAAAACACGTCGCGGCCATCGAGCCGCATGAAGCGCGCAATGGCATCGGTCGCGATCGCTTCGTAGGCGTGGCCGATATGCGGCGGGCCGTTCGGATAGGCGATCGCGGTCGTGATGTAATAGGGCTTGGCAGACATTTGCCGTAGGTATCAACCGCGGGTGGCCTCGGCAAGCAAGTCGAAGACGCCGAAAATAAAGGGTTTTCGCTCCAAATTGTAGGTTTCCACCTCGCGGGCGGCGGCATTGATCCGTTCCCAGGCTTCCGCCATACGCGCCAGCCGCGAGAGATCGCCCGGTTCGACCTGCGCGCGTCGCTGGTGGGGAAGCCGCTGCGACAGCCAGGTGTTGACCGTGTCGACAAAGGTGGCGAGCGATTGTGGGTTGGTGCCGGCCAGCAAGTCGCCGAGAGTATGCAGGCCGTTGGGATCGAGCGCCGGCAATCGCTCGAGCAGCCCGAGCGCCTGCCGACGGAGTGCCGAAGCCGTTTCATCGAGCAGGGCAAGGGCGCGGGCGACACTGCCTTCGGCCGCCGCGGCAGCCGCGGTGACCTGTGGGTCGCTCGCTGCGAGGCCGCTAGCCGCGGCTGCTGCCGCTGCCACATCGGCTGCCGCCAACGGTCGCAGCGTGAGCATCCTGCAGCGCGAACGCAGGGTCGCCGGCACGCGCCCCGCCGCGTGGCTGATAAGAAGGAGAAGCGCGCGCTGCGGCGGCTCTTCCAGCACTTTGAGGAGGGCGTTGGCGCTGGACCGATTGAGTTCATCGACCGCATCGACAATGGCGAGGCGCCAGCCGCCCTCCCCCGCGGTCGAAGCGAAGAACGAAAGCATGCGCCGCACGTCGTCGACGGCGATTTGCTGGCGCAATGTGCCCTTTTCATTGGGCGTGCGCTCGAGAACGCGCAGGCCGCCCTCGGCCTGGCTGGCAATGCGGCGGAAGACCGGGTGCTGAGCGTCGACGCCAAGCGAACGTGCCGCTGCTACCTCGGAGGAGGTGGAATCCGGATGGCTGAGCATGAACCGGGCCATGCGATAGGCAAGCGTTGCCTTGCCGATCCCCCTTGGGCCGGCGAGCAGGAAGGCGTGGGGCATGCGCGAACGGTGATAGGCCGAAAGCAAGGCAGCTTCGGGCCCGGAATGGCCGACCAGCACTTGCGTCGCGCGCGGATGCGGCGCCTCGTCGGCGTCCTCGGCTGGCTGCGGGCTCATCTGGTGAGATCCAGGGGTGCCATGGACTCGGCTTTTACCGGCGCCGCCGGATTCAGGCGCGAGGTCACGGCCGTCCAGATTTGCTTGGCGATCTCTTCTTTGGTGCCGCCCGCATCGATCACCATGCAGCGCTGCGGCTCGTCGGCGGAAAGGGCGAGATAGGCCCGGCGCAAGTTTTCATGGAATTCCACGTCCTCCGCCTCGAAACGATCGGGTCCGGCGTCGCCGCGCCGCTGCGCCAACCGTTGCAATCCGGCTTCGACCGGCAGGTCGAGGATGAAGGTCAGGTCGGGTAATAAATCGCCCATGCATACCCGCTCCAGGGCCTTGATGAGGCGCAGGTCGACCTTGCCGAGAGCGCCCTGATAAACGCGCGTGGAGTCGGCGAAGCGGTCGCAGATGACCCACTTTCCGGCCTCAAGCGCCGGCTCGATTGCGAGCTGGACGTGATCCTGCCGAGCGGCGGCAAACAGCATTGCTTCCGCCTGCGGACCCAACGGCTTGGCCGCCCCCGACAAGAGCACGTGGCGGATGATTTCGGCGCCCGGCGAGCCGCCGGGTTCGCGCGTCAGCAGCACGGCGTGGCCGAGCGCTTCCAGGCGAAGCGCCAGCATCGCGGCCTGGGTCGACTTGCCCGTCCCCTCGCCGCCTTCGAAGGTGATGAATTTCCCGCGCTGTCGATCCGACAGGTTCGGTTTGGCGCTTGGCCCGGCCGTGTCGCGCTCTCGCATATCCATGCAAATCAAAGCCTTATGCGTAGATATACACGCGCGTTATCAACTCGATGTCATATAGGCGCGGGTCCTGTGCGGCGCACAGACCGGCGCTGCGGCCCATCCCTCATAACCGGCTTACGCCCGCCTGGAAAAGCCCGATCACCAGCTCAGTGGCGCCATCCATGGCGCGCTGGGACATCGTGCCCCTGCCGACGTCGCGTGCGGCGCGCAGCGGCACTTCAAGGGCGAGATTGTCGCCGCGCCAGATTTTGAGCACGCCGATGACCTGACCCTTGCTGATTGGAGCCGGCACCGGGCCGGTATAGTCGATGCGGGCGGTTACCCGCTCACCGCTTTCGTGCGGCAGCATCACCTGGACGGCGCGCGGCGCGACCAACGGAACGTAGCTGGCGCTGCCGCCGAACACCTTTGCGGCGCCGATGGTCTGGCCTGCGGCGAACAATACGTGTGGTGCGAACTCGCGGAATCCCCATTCCAGTATCTTGCGTGCTTCGTCGGCCCGTTCCTTTTCCGATTTCGCGCCGGTCACGACGACGATCAGGCGCACATTGTTTTCCACCGCCGACCCTACAAGCCCGTAGCCGGTCGCGGCCGTATCGCCGGTTTTCAGACCGTCCGCGCCCAGGCCCATGCCCAGGAGAGGATTGCGGTTCTCCTGCTGAATCTTGTTCCAGGTGAACTCGCGCTGCGCGAAGTACGGATAAAACTGCGGGTAGGTCGCGATGATATGGCGCGAAAGTTCGGCAAGCTCGCGCGCGGTGACACGCAGTCCCGGATCGGAATAGCCGGTTGCATTGGTGAAGGTCGAGTGGAGCAGGCCGATCTCTCGCGCGCGCTTGGTCAGCAGTGCGCCGAACGCGGCGTCGCCGCTCGCGAGTTTTTCGGCGATGGCAATGCACGCATCGTTGGCCGAGTCGACGACGATGCCGCGGATGAGATCGTCCAGGCTGACCTGGCTGTGGATGGCCGCGAACATAGTGGCGCCATGCGAGGGTGCTCCGCCCTTACGCCACGCATTGGTGCTGATGGTGAACTGGTCGTCGAGCTTGAGCCGACCGTGCGCGATCTCGTTGAAGAGGTACTCCAGCGTCATCAGCTTGGCGAGGCTTGCCGGCTCGATCGGCAGATCGGCGTTCTTTGCAAACAGTATGCTGTCGGTTTGCGCGTCGATCAGGATGGCGTTGGGGACGCTGGTCTGGAACGAGTCGTCCTTGGTGCCGCTCGCACTCGGGGCCGCGCGCGCCGCGATGATTCCGGTGGCCGCCAAGGCCAGCGTCAGCGCAGCCGCCAACGTGCAGACTAAGGTCCCCCGCTCGCTCCGCCTTACTCCGTCTTGTGCATGTCGCCGCCCGCGCACTTTCGCCTCACCCGCGTACCGTCAAATGTGAAGTTTGAACGGCACCTTTTGTTGCGCCGTGATTTTGGCGGCGATGGTCGTTCCAGCGCAAGAGTCCCTACCGCCGCATCGGGCACATAGGACAAGGGCACATGGGACAAGGGCACATGGGACGAGGGCATATGGGACGAGGGCATATGGGACGAGGGCATATGGGACGAGGGCACATGGGACGAGGGCATATGGGACAAGGGCATATGGGAAGATGACGCGATCAAGACGAACTTGCTGACGCCGACCGGCTCAATGGCTCAATAGAGGCCGCGGCCATTGAGAAACTGAGCTGTGCCAGCCATGCCGGGCGGATCGGCCGAGAATGTAGCCTCCGAGGCCGCCCTGGGCGCGGACGGCGGAGGATCAGGGAGCGGATAACGTCCGGTCGCACTGGCCAGCAGGGCGCCGGAGGGGGGTGGTGGCGCCGGCGGGAAAATCGGTCCTTCGGCGAGCCTGACGCTGCTCGGCATGGGTGCCGGCTGGTTCTCGCGCAAGGTCGCCGCCAGGACACGGTCATCCGATCCTCGGATGGGCGCGCGTCCAACGTATTCGACCTTCACCGTGGCGGTGCCTTGACCGTAAAAGTCGAGCAGCTTGGCCGCCCGCATCGACAGATCGATAATGCGGTTGTGCGCATAGGGTCCGCGGTCGTTGACGCGCACGATCAGCGACCGGCCGTTGCTGAGGTTGGTCACGCGCGCGTAGCTCGGCAACGGCATCGTCGGATGCGCCGCCGAAATGCTGTTCATGTCGAAAATTTCGCCGTTGGCGGTGTATCGGCCATAGAAATCGTCGCCATACCAGGAGGCAAGGCCGACGGCTTTGTAGTGTGGATCGTATTGCGGCACATAGATGTGGCCGCGGACCGCATAGGGTGTCCCGACCCGGTATGTGCCGCCGCCTTTGGGGACCGGCGCGCCGGGGTCGATTACCCGCGGACTCGCGGCGACGCCATAACGCAAATCGATGTTGGAACTTGAGCAATGGGCAAGCAGCAGCGCCATGACGGCGCACAGGCCGCCCGGTGCCAACCGCCGCAACGCCGCAAATCGAGACAACGCCGCGCTGGTCGTACGCCGCATATCCCCTACCCCGCACCCCGCCCTGGTATCAAATTTTAGCGTGGTCACATTGTGGCAGACCTGCCGCGGTCAGCCGCGATAGTGAATGGGCCGTTGCGTGGTCCGGAATCGGGTCGCGGGGGGAAGGACGGCAGGGATCAGGGAATTAGGGTCGTTTCTACCGATGCGCGTCTCCCGATGCCTGCTACTCGTAGATGGCCTTGGCCTGCGCAATGATATTCGCCGGGGCGCTCATCAGTTCGCCAACGATTTTTTCCGCTTCCTGACCGGTCATCGGATGCACCGGAAGCTGTTCCTTGCTCATGTCGGCGAGGAAACCGGGATCCTTCATGGTGTCGTCGAAGGCTTTGCGCAGGATTGCCAAGCGGTCCGCCGGGACCTGCTTCGACATGACGAACGGTCGTCCCACTTCGTCTCCGCCGTCGAGCACGCGCAATAGCTGCCGCTGCTCATCGCTGCTCGCGAAAGAGCCGATAAACGCCGCGCTTTGCGGGATTTCCGGCGGCCGTTTGGCGATGAAGCGCACAAACGGATGGTCCTGTCCCTTTTTTACCCAGTCGGACGGAATCGAGCTGTAAGAGCCGCAATCGCCGTCGAGCTCGCCTTGCTCGATTGCCAAGCGCTGCTCGGCACTGCCGGGAAAGCCGAGCACCTGCTTGACCGGCGCGTGAAAGACAATGCGCAGCGTGGCGCCGTTGATGTAATTGCCGGAGCCCTTCCCGGTCGAACCGATGATGAACTGTTTGCCGCCGTGCATCAGCTCGTCCCAGCTCTTGATTCCGTTCGGCCCATAGCCGTAACAGATGCGAAAGTCCGGGGTGACCACGCCGACCCAGGAGAATTTGCGGAAATCGAGACGGACGCGGTCTGGCTGAACGAGCGATTGGGTGACAAGTCCGGGGTTGAAGATGGTCATGACCGTGCCGTCCTTCGGCGCGGTCAGATCCAGATAGCGCACCGAGGTCAGGCTTCCGGCTCCCGGCATGTTCTGCACGATGACGGTCGGATTGCCTGGAATATGTTTGCCGATGTAGCGGGCAAGCACGCGCGCATAATTGTCGTAGCCGCCCGCGGGCGAAAAGCCGACCACGATGGTGAAGGTCTTGCCCTTGTAAAAGTCCTGCGCGCGGGCTGGCCGATCCGGCGCGCCTAGTGCCATAAGCAGAAGCAAAACCGCAACGAATGCTCGACAATAGGCCATTGCACTCCCCGCTATATCGTGCCGGCAACGCTCGGCGGCCTCAACCGGCGCGCCGCGGTTCGCCGTCGATGCCGACGTTTGGGTTATCGCACAGTTCGCGCCGACTTTGCTGCGACAAAGCGCTTCTGATATGGCCAGGATTCATCTGGAAGGGTGGCCGAGTGGTTTAAGGCACCGGTCTTGAAAACCGGCAGGGGGCTCTGCTCTCTCGTGAGTTCGAATCTCACCCCTTCCGCCAGTCGCCCTATTCGCGGCCCTTCGCCTCCCTTCGCCATAAGCCACAAAAGCCGCTAAATCATCGGCACAACTGAGCGCATCTTTCCTCTTTACACCTTCGCCGTCCTTCGCCATAGTCCGCCTCGTAACTGTGGACAGGATTGTGGATCAAGGGTTGATGCACAATCGGGAGGGGATAGCGATGACACGGGCGATCGGACGGCTCACGGCGCTGAAAGTCGAGAAGGCGAAGCAGCCCGGCATGTATGCGGACGGCGGCGGGCTTTATTTGCGCGTCACGCCGGAAGGCGCGCGCAATTGGGTACTGCGCTACATGCTCGATCGCCGGCCGCATTGGATGGGATTAGGTCCGCTCGCGCTCTATGGCCTTGCAGACGCCCGTGCGCGGGCGCTGGACGCGCGCCGCAAGCGGCATGAGGGAATAGACCCGATCGAGGCGCGGCGCGCTGAGCGGGCGCGGCAACGGCTGGACGCGGCCAAGGCAATCACGTTCAAGCAATGCGCCGAAGCCTACATCGCCGCGCACCGCGCCGGCTGGCGCAACGACAAGCACGCGGCGCAATGGAGCGCGACGCTTGCCGCCTACGCCTATCCCGTCATCGGCGCGCTGCCGGTGCAGGCGGTGGACACCGGCCTTGTGCTCAAAGTGCTGGAGCCGATCTGGACGACGAAGCCCGAAACGGCGAGCCGCTTGCGCGGGCGCATCGAGAGCATTTTGGATTTTGCCAAGGTGCGCGGCTACCGCGACGGCGAAAACCCGGCGCGTTGGCGCGGGCATCTGGACAAGCTGTTGCCGGCGCGGTCCAAGGTGCGCGAGATCGAGCACCATGCCGCCCTGCCCTATGCCGAACTGCCGGCCTTCCTGGCGGGCTTGCGCGAGCAAGAGGGCATCGCGGCCCGCGCACTGGAATTTTTGATCCTCACGGCCGCCCGCACCGGCGAAGTGATCGGCGCGCGCTGGAACGAGATTGACTTGCTCGACAAGGTTTGGACGGTGCCGGCCGCGCGCATGAAGGCGCACCGCGAACACCGCGTCCCGCTGTCGCCGCGGGCGCTCGCCATCCTCGGCGAAATGCAGGCGGCTCGCCAAGGCGACGCCGATGACGCCTTTGTGTTCCCCGGCCGCAAGCCGGGCACGCCGCTTACCAACATGGCATTTTTGATGCTGTTGCGCCGCATGGGCCGCGCCGATCTGACGGCGCACGGCTTCCGCGCCACGTTCAAGACATGGGCGAGCGAGCGCACGTCGTTTCAGAATGAAATTGTCGAGGCGAGCCTGGCGCACACGATCGGCGGCAAGGTCGAGCAAGCCTATATGCGCGGCGACCTGTTCGAGAAGCGGCGCCGGCTCATGCAGCAATGGGCGACGTTCTGCACCGCGGCGCCGGCGCAAGAGAAGCAAGGCAACGTGACGCCGCTCCGGTAAAAAGCTAGGCACGGAACCATGGATCGCTCGCCGCTATGTTGCGCGGTCTTGCGCGAGCCGTCGCGCTGAAAGCTATTATTGCATTTCAATTCGACCGAAAGGTGCGTCGCAACGCGTCCCCCGAGGAGAACGGCACACAACGATCCGCAAGGACAAGGCCGCCGAAGGATAAGCCCGGCCGGTGTAGCGGCCCCGTAGCTGGATACGCCGTTCTTCGCATTGCCGGCATCGGCCCCGGATCGCTCCGGACACGCCATAGCTCAGAACCTAGCCTCTCCTCGGCAAAGGGGGGCTGTTCAACTCCTTCGCAAAGGGGTTTGCTATGGCTAACGCCGAACGAACACCTAAAATTTCCGAAAATGAAACGCCGCTCGCCGTCACCGTCCGGCGCGCGTGCGAACTGTCCGGCCTTGGGCCGACCTCCATATGGGCTTTCCTTCGCGACGGCCGCCTGGAAGCCGTGCGCGTCCCGGGCGTCCGGCGCACGCTGGTTAGCTATGCAAGCCTCGCCCGACTGCTCGCACCGGCCGCCGAATCGCGGGAGCCGCGCCGCCGTGGCCGGCCTCGAAAGAACGCCAGCGCAACGGTGACGCCATGAGCGCCGCCAACGTGCTGGTTACGGCAGGACGCCGACGTGTCGCACGACGTTCTTTCGGACGCCGTGTCCTATGTCCGTCCCCGCCTCATGCGCAGCAATTCCGCCGGCGATCGACTGCGCACGTTATGGGCGGCTGTAAAGGCATCCCGCGATCTGGGCGCGGTCGATATTGTCGAGGTTGAATTTCTTCAACTCGCCGGCGATGCCGGACTCTCATCAACGGTCCGGCACGCGGTCTGTTCGGCGAAAAAACCGTCCGACACGTCATCCGCTGGGCGATGCTCGGCATGAACCCATTTCAATGAGGCCTTGTTATAAAATCCGAATTCCATGGAGGCCTTCGAGGCCGAATTTGAAGCGGCGCAACAACAAGTCGCACGGAAGTCGGCTGGCAACACCAAAGAACCGCCAGCCATGATACGAGGCCGCGCGCTGCAAGCCAGCGAAGCGCAAGCAAATAACGGCGAGGGGACCAGCGAATTCCCGCGTGAACCGGCGAACGAACGAACAACGTTGGTGACTCGCCGCGCGGCCGATATTGAACCTGAAAAAGTCGCATGGCTTTGGCCGGCCGACTGGCTCGCGGCAAGCATACCTGCTTCGCCGGCGAACCCGGCACCGGCAAGAGCCAATTAACGATCGCCATCACTGCGACGGTGACGACAGGGGGTAAATGGCCTTGCGGCGAAGGCCAAGCGCCACTCGGAAACGTCATCATCCTGAGCGCGGAGGATGGCGCGGCCGATACCATCATCCCGCGCTTGCTGGCGGCCGGCGCCGACCTGGGCCGCGTGCATGTGGTGTCCGCGGTGTGCAACGGCGATGGCAAAGGACGACGGGCAGTCAATCTGCAATCCGATCTGAAACTCTTAGAGCAGAAAATCGCTGCCATCGGCGAAGTGATCTTGATCATCATCGACCCAGTGTCGTCCTATCTTGGCAAAACCGACTCGCACAAGAATGCCGAGGTCCGGGGCGTGCTCGAACCGATTGGAGAAATGGCGGAGCGCAACCGTGTCGCGATCTTGACGGTGACGCATTTTTCCAAAGCCGGCGCCAACAGCACCGGCAAGGCGCTCCATCGCTTTATCGGCAGCATCGCGTTCACTGGCGCGCCGCGCGCTGCCTTCGCGGTAATCGAGGACGCGGAGCACGATGGCCGGCGGCTGTTCTTGCCCGTCAAGAACAATCTCGCGCGTCCGCCACAGGGCCTCGCCTATCGAGTAGAGCAATGCCTTGTCGGCGACGGCCGCAATATCGTGGCGTCGCGCATCGTCTGGGAAAGAGAGCCGGTTGCGATCACTGCGAACGAGGCGCTTGCCGCCGACGCGGCTGGGACAGAAGGTGGAACAGCGAAGGCAGAAGCGATGGACTTTTTGCGAGAAGCGCTCGCCTTCGCCCCAATGTCGGCGGCCGAAGTGAGCCGGATAGCGCGCGAGCACGGCTTAAGCTCTAAGGCCGTCCGATCAGCGCGCGAAGCGCTGGGGATTAAAATCGAGCGAGACGGGTTTGGGCCGGGATCAAAGTCGTTATGGCGTCTTCCGGCCGCATCGATAGATGCCCTTCGCAGGCCCATAGATGCCCAGTTCTTTTGTGGGCATGTATGGGACACTTGGGCAAGTATGGGGCGCGGACTGGGTATTGGGCTGCCGGCCGCGCCCACTTCAAAAACCGGCCACTACTGAAAACGAATTGAGCCCTGCCACTGGGGCCGATTCGCTGTCTTCGGCTATGGCGTGCGACTAAGAGCCGGCCAGCTTGGCCGCTGGTATTGTGGCGAACATCGCGCGGATGCCAAACCCGGCCATTGATCCGCGCGGGAAGGGTACGAGATCATGAGGACTCCTATTTCCATCATTGTCGGATCAGCATTGATCGCGGCGGCGATCCTGGTCACGAACCGTTGGGCAATAACGGGCAGCCCAATCGCAATACCGGATAGGCCTAACCTGAAAGCTGTTGTGCGGCTGGACAGATGGAGGGGTTCGGCAGAGCTATGTGCGATAGACCTTGGCGCGACGAAAGACATATCCGCTGCAGGGTTTCCATTATTGTGTTCGCCCTGACTGAGCGTCCGCTATCTCGGCTCGATCGAACGCGCCGCCGTGTCGGCAAGCGCACGGTGTTGGGGCAAATCGCCCGAGCCTTGCGCGTTGACGCCTGCAAACTGATCCGCGCCCCGCAGCGTCGACAAGCCGATTAATACCGGCCCCGGTCTTTTGCTAACCTGGCCCCACTTGCGCGGCTAAAATTCGTCTATGTCGTCGCCGTCGTCGTCTTTATCTGCGCCGCGCGATGGATCCTCCACATAGGCCATGCATCCTTCATAAAATGAGGTTCGGTTAGGCGCGGTATCTAAAATCTCATCGCATTCCAACTCATCCTGAATGCCTTTGGCTTCTGCCCACTCGTAGCCGGCCTTGTGACCGGAACAATCAACCGTGCATTCATATCCGCCGAACGTGCGAGCGACGGCGGCAGTGGTCAGAAGGGCGAATGCCGCGATGGCGATAAGAGCTTTCCGATGCTTGGACGAGGTGACCAGGAAAACACGCCGCCCTATTTTCAGAAATTCGGCGCGAAAGAGATGATCGATGTGGAGTTCTGCCCGCACCGCCGATTTTCCCCCTCCCGGCATACGTGCCCCGGTCTTTTCCATCCGCTCGCCAGACCGCTGCCCCGCCATACACAGTTACCTTTCGCTCGCTTCGCTTCGGCGGTTGCGCCGCCAATCGCTTTTCGTTGCGATGGCTCGCCTCGCGCAATTGGTCCCGGCGCGAAAAGTTACTGTTGGTGATCCACCGACGACGCATTTTTTAGCATAAACGATCCTCTGCGCACGCACCCGACTTTCTAAATTCAGCGCGAGAGACCGCCGCCCTTTCCAACGATGAACGACTAACCTTTAGGGCGTTTGGACGATCTGTAGATAAGCACGGCGGAGGTAATCCCCTTCATCTCATTGGGACTTCATCACAGACCGCATATTCTCCTGCCCCTTTTCGGTGAAGAATTGTCCGACGGCAATCTCGGTAAGTTGGTTGTAGAGCACCGCACATTGCGGCTCGATGCCATGAGGACCTTGCGGCCTATGTCTATTCTGTCCTTGGCGGGCAGTCCTATACGCGGCGGTTCTGGAACGAGCTTGAAACGCCCGGGCCGCGCGTGCCGCTGACGCGAGACGGTAAGACCTTTGCCGAGGCCGCTAAACTTGGCTGCAAGCTAATCTGGCTGCACACCTACGCCGAGCGCTTCCGGGGAGAGGGGCGGGGCGAAGAGGTGCCGCAGGGCAAAGCGACGACGATCAAGGGGGTTTCTTCGTGACACGGCTCACTATCCCGCCGAATACGGCTACGATCCCGCCAAGCGGGAAATCGCTGTAGGCGATGGCCGTTTCGGCCCGGTGGTGCCAGAGGTTTGGGAGTTCGAGGTGTCGGGCCTCAAGATTGTACAATCTTGGCTCGGTTATCGGATGAAGAAGCGGGCAGGGAAGAAATCCTCGCCGCTCGATGAGATTCGTCCCGAACACTGGACGGCGCGGATGAGCGACGAGTTTCTGGAACTGCTGTGGGTTCTTGAATCAACGCTGGCAATGGAGCCGGAACTGGAAAAGGCACTCGACAAGGTCGTAGCCGGTCCTTGCTTCACTGCCGCTGAACTGCCGACGCCAAAGCCGGCGGAACGCAAGGCTCCTGGATCGGTCAGCGCCACAGGGGCGTTGCTGGAATTGATGGGCATCGAAGAAGACGACGGCGACGTTGGCACTGACGATGATGACGACTGACCCGGAGCGGTAGATAGCAGGCTTGAGCGCGATGACAGTGATCGCCGCTCAAACGCGTCATAGGGCTATAGCGTAGACATAGTGCTCATCATCGTCGGTCATGGCCCGCCAGTCTCGCGTGATCGGGCTTCGCCCGGTCGTTTCTGCAGACGGTAAAGGGATGCTCGATCGGGTTTCCCCGTTGCGCGGGGAGCAAATCCTTGCTTGCCGGCTCCCGCGGCGCAATGCTGAGGGGCAACGCGAGCGAACGCCATGAGTGAACACGAAAATGGCTGAACACGAAATTCCGGCCGGCACCACCCTGTTGTTGAAGGGCGGCCGCGTGTTCACCCCCGGCGCCGATTGGCACGATCCGCCGCGCGCCGACATCGCCATTACCGGCGATACGATCGTCGGTCTTGCCGACGACTATCGGCTCGGCGAGCCGCGTAAAAACCTCGAAATGATCGAGGCGCGCGATTTCCTGGTTCTGCCGGGCTTCGTCAACGCCCATTACCATTCGCATGACGTCCTGGCCAAAGGCACGCTCGAAGAAGTGCCGCTGGAAACCTGGCGGCTCTATGCCCTGCCGCCGCAATACCCGCCGCGGTCGACCGAGGAGGTCTACGCCCGCACCTTGCTTGGCGCGCTTGAATGCCTGCGTTCGGGGATGACGACCATCCAGGACATGCTGACGCTCTATCCGTATCAGGAGCGCCACATGGACGCGGTGATGAAGGCCTACGAGGAGGTCGGCATCCGCGTCGTGTTCGCCCTGCAATATGCCGATCGCAAGGGCATCGAAACCATCCCGTTCTGGAAGGATGCGTTTCCGGCGGAGCTGCATCCGCTGCTCTCGACCTCGACCGAGCCGGAGCGCCAGCTTGATCTGATCGGTCATTTCGAGACAACGCGATTGAAGGCGCCGGCGCGGCCACGCGTCTCCTGGGCGCTCGGGCCGTCGTCGCCAGAGCGCTGCTCGACCGCGATCATGCAGCGCACCATCGAGCTTGCCCGCCGTTACGATATCCCGGTCTACACTCACATCTACGAATCGCGCGCCATGGCGTTGCAGGCGCGTTTGACCATTCCCGAGTATTCCGGCCTGCTGATCACGCGTCTGGCCAACGAGGGCGTGCTCGACCCGCGGCTCAATTTCGCTCACAGCGTGTGGCTGACGCCGGAGGAGATCGACACGCTGGCGCAACACGGAGCGGGCGTGGTGCTCAATCCGCAAGGCAATCTAAAAATGAAATGCGGCATCGCGCCGATCCGTCTGTTGCAGAATGCCGGCATTCGCATCGGTCTCGGCTGCGATAATTGCAGTTGCTCGGACGCGCAAAACATGTTCGTGGCGATGAAGCTGTTTACGCTCCTTGCCGCAGTGAGCGATCCGATACCCGGTCCGCCGCAGGCGGTTGCCGCGCTGCGCGCCGCGACCGAAGGCGGCGCGGAAGGTGCGCGGCTCGGCAGCACGATCGGGCGCATTGCGCCTGGCTACCGGGCCGATCTCACTGTCATCGACACCGTCGACCCGAGCTGGTCGCCGATGAACAGTGCGGCGCGCCAGCTCGTCCATATCGAGGCGGGCCGCGGCGTCCGCCATGTCATCGTCGATGGCAGGATCGTCGTGCGCGACCGGCGCCTGACCACACTCGACGAGAGCACGATCTATGAGGCGGTCAAGGCGGCGATGCCGGGCTTCCGGCGCGATTTCGCGGCGATCTCCGAGCGGATCGCCAAGCTGCAGCCTTATCTCGACCGCGCCCACCGCCAGATGATGCAAGCCGATCTCGATATCGAGCGGCTGCCGTTCGGCAGCCACGTGGCGCCCGACCGGCCCTGAAGAACGCTCACTTGCCGCACCGGGCGCCGTGCGCAACATTGGTCAACAGGGGGCGTCCGACTTTCGCAACGGTCGACCGTGTCGGCCGCAGGAAATCACACGATGCCGAGTAGAATGCTGTGGGAGCGCCAGCTGGCGCGCAATGTCGGCTTCGCGTTCGATGTGAAAGCCGGCCAATCGGTACGCATCCTCTCGCAAACGATCATCGATTTCGTCTGCTTCAACCGCGAAAATGTGCGCGAGCGGTTCGATCAGGCGCGTACCAAGGCCAATCAGCGCAAGATATTCATTTCGGCCGGCGACCAGCTGATCTCAAAACTCAACAACGCGATGATGACGATCGTCGAAGACACCTTCAAGGAGGGCCATCACGACTTGCAGGAAGGCATGTGCAGCCGCAAACGCCACGAGCTCGCCGCCGCCAAGGGCATTTGGGAGATCACATATGGCCGGCCAGTCTCGGAGATGCCGCCGCACGGCTGCACGGAAAATCTCGGCGGCGTATTGGCCCCGTCCGGCATCGCCGCCGAAGACGTACCGAGCCCGTTCAACATTTTTCAGCACATGATCATTCACGCGGATACCGGCGTGCTTGAGCACTCGCATATTCGGCCGAAGCCGCCGGGAGCGCAGGTCACCTTGCGTGCCGAGATGAATCTGCTGGCCGCGCTCTCCACCTGTCCGGACATCGCCGCCGGCGGCTCGACCGGAGCGACGCTGGCGCTGTTCGCGGCCGAATAGGCGACGCCGATGCCTCAGCTCCTGGAATTTGGACTCGATACCTTCGGCGACATGACCGCCGACGTGGATGGCCGCCTGTCGTCGCACGCGCAAGTGATCCGCGACGTGATCGACGAGGCGCTGCTCGCCGACCAACTCGGCGTCGAGGCGTTCGGCGTCGGCGAACACCACCGCCCCGACTTTGCCATCTCCGCTCCGGAGGTGGTGCTTGGCGCAATCGCCGGCCGCACCAAGCGTATTCTGCTCGGCTCGGCCGTGACGGTGCTCAGTACCGATGATCCAGTTCGCGTCTTCGAGCGCTTCTCGTCACTGAACGCCGCTTCGAGCGGGCGTGCCGAAGCCAGGCTCGGCCGCGGGTCATTCACCGAATCCTTTCCGTTGTTCGGCTACGAGTTGTCCCACTACGAGAAGCTATTCGAGGAAAAGCTCGATCTGTTCGCCGCGCTGGCCCGCAACGAACCGGTCACCTGGCGCGGCAGCACGCGCCCTCCCCTGACCGACCAGCGCGTCTTTCCGCCGCTCGAAAACGGCACGCTGCGAGTCTGGGTCGGCGTCGGCGGCAGCCCCGAATCGGTCGTCCGTGCCGCCCGCTATGGGTTTCCGCTGATGCTCGCCATCATCGGCGGCGATGTCGGGCGCTTCGTTCCCTACGTCGGCCTTTACCATCGCGCCTTGGCGCAGCTTGGCAAGCCGGTGCAAGCTGTCGGCCTGCACGCGCACGGCTATGTGGCAGAGAGTGACGAGCAGGCCCGCGATGAACTGTGGCCGCACTACAAGGCGTCACGCGATCGCATCGGCGCCGAGCGCGGCTGGCCGCCGGTGAGCAGGGTCTCGTTCGATCATGAAGTCGACGCCGGCGCGCTGCATGTCGGCGCGCCCGAGACTGTAGCGCGCAAGATCGCTGCCAGCATCAAGACGCTTGGCGTGTCTCGCTTCGACATGAAATACAGTCAGGGAACGCTGCCGCACGCCAAACTGATGCGCAGCATCGAACTCTACGGCAGTAAGGTTGCTCCGCTGGTGCGCAAAATCCTAGCCGAAAGCCCTTGAGGGCGTCGTCGGCAGAGAGAGCCGATGGCATCGCCCGTGCATGCGAGGTACGCCGCTGGCAGGCCAGGCTGGCGCTAACGTTGTTTGTTTGCATGTTGCCCCTTGCGATCGGCTTCTTCAGCGCAGGCTATCCATGCCTGGGCAATTTCCAGCAGAACCGCTTGGTCCTTCGCGGCAGCCGTGCGCGCCAATCTCCGGCACTCCGCCGCATATTGGCGAAATTTATCAGAATCATCCATTGTTGCGCTCGCATAAATTTCTTTTGTCCATCCTGAGGTCCGTCGTGTTATAAAGGGAACCGACCAGCAAAAGTGAAGTTCCAGATCAAAACTTTCGGAACAATGGGAACGATTTGGCAGAGGATGGATTTCGCTGAAGTAGTGGTGTGTACGGACAGGGCTTTATGGCAAATGCGAAAGATTACCGGCACTACGCCGCCGAGTGCATGCGCCTCGCGCAAAACAAGGAAAATCTACGAGAGAAAGATCTGATGGTGCAGATGGCCGAGCACTGGAGGCAATTAGCGGAGCGTGCGGAAGAAGCAGAAAAGAACGCGAATGAGGGAAAAAAAGAAAATGAACGGTAGTGGAGCGGATTTGACATTCGCTATCCACTTCGTCGCCAAATTCGTATGGCGAATGTCAAATCCTTCCCGCATGGAAGAGAGAGTTTCATCAATGGGAGGCGTTGAGGACGCCGCCGAAGCATGATGCCGCGATGATCGCTGTGGCAACGGTTCGGACCTCAGCGTAGCGGCTCGCTGACGAACGCCATACCGGCAGCGGCTTTCGGGCTGCAGCAGTTGGACATGGCGCCGCCTCACCCCTCCGGGCGCGGCAGCGATGCCTCGCTCGCTGTCACATGACTTGTGGGTTTAAGACTTGCGGGTCTGACCTTGCGGGTTAAGCGGAGAAGCAGGCCGGCATTTCAGCTATCTTCGAGCAGCTTAGTCGGCAACTTGAACCGTTGATGCTCGTTCGGCCGCGGATCGAACAGCTTTGGGCTGCCCGAGCCGACACACCTCATTTTGGCGCTATAGTGCACCGAAAGCCGGGACCCCTCGTACAGCTCACGTGCGTGCGCAAAGACGTGCCGGCGACCCGCCTTGTTCACGTGCAGGCGCACCATCTGTCGACAGATCGGGCATTGTGCCACAAGCGGATGCCGCCGCTGGCCGCCGAGCAATTTGATGAACTCAAACGCCCAAACGGAAAAGTGGCGCATGGTCCCCTCTCGCATTCGCGCCCCCGGCGCGCCAGTCGCTTACACCACCGGTCTGTGTCTAAAAATTGATAGCCACCCGAAATCTCACAAAATCAGTCATCGAAACGCGAAACCGGCCGAGACGGCCCTCACCGGGAGGCTGCCTCAATTCGCTGCTCCGTAGCCAGCCATTTTTCGTTGCTCAGGGCCTGCCTGAGCTGGCGAAAGGCGGCGTTGAGGTCCCTCGACTTGCCGGTCCGCTGCACTTCCTGCAAAAGCGCGCGCGCGAAAGTCCAGCGCGGCCGCCGCGCCTGTTCCGGCGACAAATCCCGATCGATCAGCCTGATAGCTTGCTCGACGGTCTTGATGACCGGGGGCACGCCCGGCGCGCGAATATGCACATCGGCGGGGAGCTTCATATTTCCGAGAACTCAGGGGCCGGAACTACGTTCCAACCAACCCCAGCTGCGGGCTCGAAGGCTCGGCGTGGGTGCGCTTGGCGATACGGCCCGCCAGGCGCGATAACCGGCCGGCCTCCACAGCCGCCCGCATGCTCTTCGCCATCAGCACCGGATCGCGCGCTTTGGACACCGCAGTGTTGATCAACACTGCGGCGCAGCCGAGCTCCATCGCGAGCGTTGCGTCGGAGGCCGTGCCGATGCCGGCGTCGAGGACCACCGGCACGGGCGAGCGCGCGCAGACCAGCTCGATAAGGTGCGGATTGCAAATACCCAGGCCGGACCCGATAGGCGAGCCGAGCGGCATCACCGCGGCGGCGCCGGCGTCGGCGAGCTTGCGGCATGTCACCGGGTCTTCGGTGCAATAGGGCAGTACGACAAAACCCTTCGCCGTCAGGATTTGCGTGGCGCGAACCAATTCCTCCACGTCGGGATAGAGCAGTTCGCGATCGCCGATGACTTCGAGCTTGATCCAATTGGTGTCGAGCGCCTCGCGGGCGAGCTCCGCGGTCAACACTGCGTCTTTTGCCGTGTGGCAGCCGGACGTATTGGGCAGGAACTTAACCCGCCCGGCCAGCAGATCGAGCAGGCTTTCGTCCTCGCCGGCAAGACTGATCCGGCGGATCGACGCGGTGACCATCTCGGAACCGCTTGCAGCGATCGCATCGAGCATGAGCTTGCGATTGGGATAGCCGGCGCTGCCGAGAAACAGGCGCGAGCCGAACTGCTGGCCGGCAATAATCAGAGGATCGGACATTTCTTCGTTTGCTCCTATTTCCCGCAACCCCCTCGCCCCTTCTTTCATCCCCCCTGCCGGGCGCGCACGATCTCCACGCTGTCGCCGGCCTTGAGCTTGGTGTCGCCCCAAGCCGCGCGCGGCACGACAGTACCGTTGAGGGCCACCGCGATGCCACGCTGCGCCGTGTCAACGGCTTTCTCGGCAAGCAATACCTCGATTGTCGGGACGAGAAGCGGCTCGCTTTCGCCGTTGACCCGGATCAGATGCTCGCTCACTGCCAACTCCGCAACTCCATCTGGTAAACCCGTCTGACAAATTCCATCCGGCAAACTCCGTCACTCGGCTGCACGCGGCGACAAGAATCGTTCGAGTCCGAACGGCCCGATTGCCGGATCGAGCACGTCGTCGAGGATGAGACGGGCCATCGCGTCCGCCGTCACCGGTGCCAGCAAAATCCCGTTGCGATGGTGGCCTGTGGCATAGAACAGGCCTTCGAGCGGTCCGCGCCCGAGAATGGGGGCGTCGTCGCGGCTGCCTGGCCGATGGCCGACCCAGATTTCCGCGACCGGCAGTTCCTCGATTGCGGGAATCGCGCGCCATGCGGCCTCCAGCAGCGTCAGCAGGCCGCCCGCGGTGATCGTCTCGTCAAATGCCTTCTCCTCGACCGTGCCGCCGACGATCATTCGGCCGTCTCGGCGCGGCACCAGATAAGCCCCGGGCGCCCAGAGCACATGCTCAATAAGCGGCGCCGCGGCATCCATCTTCAGGGCCAGCATCTGGCCCTTGACTGGCCGCACCGGCGGCCGGCGGTCCGGCGGAAGGCCGCCGATGCCGCGCGACCAGGCGCCGGCAGCAAGCACCACGATCTCAGCCGGCACGGCGGTCCCGTCGGCCAGGATGACACCTTTCGCCTTTGCGCCCTGCACCAGAATTTCCTTCACCGGCTGATGCTCGCAGATTGTCGCGCCGGCGCGTTCGGCGGCAATGCGCAACCCTTTGGCAAGCCTGCGGTTGTCGACCTGGTGGTCTTCCGGTGCAAACAAAGCGCCAGCGATTTTTCCGGCCAGGTGCGGCTCTTTCGCCCGCGTCGCTGCCGGCGACAGCCATTCGAGCGGCAGGTCGAGCCGGCGTTGGAACTCCAAACGTTGCGCGATCTCGGCCTGGTCGTCGGCGGTGAGCGCCAGCACCAGCGTGCCTTCGCGGCGCAGCTCGACATCGATACCGCTCTCGCGCAGCAGTTCGGTGGAAAAGGCCGGCCAGCGGGCCTGGCTTTCGCGGCCGAGCGCGATCAGCGCCTCCTCGCCGGGTTCGGCCTCGCAACAGGCCGCGAGCATGCCGGCCGCGGCATGGCTCGCGCCCGCGCCCGCTGCACCGCGATCGAATATCGTCACGGCCGCGCGGCTGCCAAGCCGCCAGGCGATGCCAAGGCCCACCACGCCGGCACCGATGATGACGACGCGGGGCCGTTTGACGGCCTTCGCCATAGCGGTAATTGTTGCGCTCAACGCGGCTCCCTTCGCTGGAATGACCCAGACAGGTTCGACGGGTTTGATCTCAGCCGCGCTCAGCTCTTGCTCTGCCAGCCACGGAAGAGCAGACCGCACACGGCACCCCTGGCCAATACCGTCATGATGGGAGTTTTGGCGCCCCTCGGCAAGCCCCGTACAGCATACGCTCACCCCCCGGCGTGCGGCCAAACCGGCGGCTGTTGTATAGGACAAGCTTATCCCGATTCCGAAGTTCGTATGATCTTGCGGCCCCTCAGTTTGCGCACTTCGGAGCCGAAAATAATTGTGTGGACTTCTGAACGGCCACACCAGGCTTTGGTCGGCTCGCGCGAGTGGGCCTCGCATGAAGGAGACGAGGAATGAAATTGAACTTGTCGCTGCCGCTTTCGTTCGCGGCGCTTGGCCTGGTTGCCGGGCTGCTGCCGGCGGCGTTGGCTGCATCACCTGCGCCATCTGTAACGCTGTCGATTTTCGCCGCCGGTACGCTCGCCGTGCCGTTCCGGCAGATCGATGCGCTGTATCAGCAGAAATACCCGAACGTGACCGTGCAGGCGCAGTATGGCGGCAGCGTCATGATGGCGAAACGGATCACCAATCTGCACCAGGACGCCGATCTGCTTGCCGTCGCCGACTACAATGTCATTCCCAAATACATGTTCGGGCATCCGGAGAGCACATCCTGGTACGCCGGCTTCGCGCGCAACGCGATCACTTTCGTCTATACGGATAAAAGCAAATACGCGGGCGAGATCAATTCAAAGAACTGGTACAAGGTGCTGGCGCGTCCGGGCGTCGAGATCGGGCGCTCCAACCCTGACACCGATCCGTCCGGTTATCAGACCGTGCAGATGCTCGCTCTCGCCGAGAAATCTTACAACGAACCCGGATTGGAGCAGAAAATTCTGGCCAACGCGCCGCTCGCCAACATGCGCGACACCGAGACCGCGCTGATCTCCGCGCTGCAATTGGGGCAGATCGACTATCTGGCGATCTATCGATCCGACGCCTTGCAGCATCATCTGAAATTCCTCGACCTGCCGGTCAAGATCAATCTCAGCGACCCGGCGGACTCCGCGTTCTATCAGCAAGGGGTCGTCCATACGAAGAACGGTGACCTCACCGGCAAGCCGATCGTCTACGCCATCACCATGGTCAACGGCGGCAAAAACGCGGATTGGGCGGAAAAATATGTCGCGCTCCTGCTCGGCTCACAGGGCCAGGCGGTGCTTGAGCACGACGGCTTCGGCGAGTTCCGCCCGGCCTATGCGGTGCATGTCGATGCCATGCCGCCCGAACTGAAAAAGATGGTCGAGCCTTGGCCAGGCTCTTGAAGGAAGCGAAACGTGCACGCCGGTAAAGTCTCGCTGTCTGCGGCGGCAGTCGGCTGGCGGTCGCGCGCCGCACCAAGCCGTCCCGGCGGCCTTTATCTGTGCTGCTGGTTGCTTGGCAGCCTACTGACCGCCTTCCTGACGGTTCCGCTCATTGCGCTGGCGATGACGCAAACCAGGGCAAGCCTCGCCGGCGTTGCCGGTATGGGGGACGTACGCGATGCCATCCTGCTCAGCCTGGAGGGCGCGTTATTGTCGGCGGCGTTTGCTGCATTGCTCGGCATCCCGCTCGCTTACGGGCTGGCACGCACGTCGTTTCCCGGCAAGGGCATCATCGCTGCGCTGATCGACTTGCCGCTCGCTGTGCCGCACACGGTCGCCGGCATCGCGCTCTTGATGGTGTTCGGCCGCCGCGGCCTTTTTGGCGAACCGCTACAGGCGCTCGGCCTGCAATTCTGGGGCAGCCTTGCCGGCGTCGTGGTGGCGATGCTCTTTGTCTCCGCGCCCTACGCGGTCAACGCCGCGCGCATCGGTTTTGAGGCGGTGGACCCGCGGCTGGAGAAGATCGCGCGCACGCTCGGCCTCGGTCCGTGGGGCAGCTTTTTTCGCATCACGCTGCCGCTGGCGCGACGCAGCATCATGACCGGCGTCACGCTCGCCTACGCGCGCTCGGTCAGCGAATTTGGCGCGGTTATCATCCTGGTCTATTATCCGATGACGGCGCCGGTGAAGATCTACGAGCTGTTCCTGCGCTTCGAACTCGAGCAATCGGCGGCCGCGGCAGTGCTGCTGCTGATCGTCTCGTTGTCGCTGTTCGTGTTGCTGCGCTTGCTGGCGCAACGCGGCGCGTCGGCAGCAGAGACCCGATGAGCGCGGGAGCCGCCGTCGAGGCGCTCACGCTCAGCCTTGGCACCTTTCGCCTGAAACAGGTTGAGTTCGCGGTCGGCGCTGGCGAGATTCTGGTCATCCTCGGACCGAACGGCGCCGGCAAGTCGGTGACACTGGAAACCATCGCGGGTTTCCACCGGCCCGAGGCTGGACGCGTGCTCATCGCCGGGCGCGAGGTGACCGCGCTGCCGCCGGAACGGCGCCGGGTCGGCTTCGTGGTGCAGAATTTCGGCCTGTTTCCACATCTGACGGTGGCCCAGAACGTGTCTATTGCGCGGCGAGCCGATCGCCCGCCGATCGCCGCCAAAGCTGTCGTCCCTTCGCGCGGGGATGCCGCGGACCTGCTCGGCTATTTCGGGATCGCGCACCTGGCGCAGCGCGCGCCCCCCGATCTCAGCGTGGGTGAAAAGCAGCGGGTGGCGCTTGCCCGCGCGCTTGCCGGTGCGCCCGATCTGTTTCTCTTCGACGAGCCGTTCTCGGCGCTTGATGCGCAGACGCGCGGGCAATTGCGCGAGGAACTCGGATCGTTCCTGCGCGCGCTGGCAATACCGGCGATCTTCGTCAGTCACGACCGCGTCGACGCGCTGGTGCTGGCCGACAAAATCGTCGTGCTGCACGACGGCGCGGTCGTTCAGAGCGGATCGGCTGCGCAAGTCTTCGAAACACCGGCAAGCGCGTTCGTTGCCCGGTTCATTGGCGTCGAAAACGTTCTTCGCGGCCGTCTCGTCGAGGCATCGGACGAATTCTTGTCGATCGAAGTCGGCAAACAGACTCTCCGCGCGTGCCTACCGGGAAATCCGGAAAAGCTAAAGAAACAGGCCGCGCCGGGCTGCCCGATCTCCCTGAGCATTCGCGCCGAAGAGGTGACGGTTTGCCGGCAGCCGCCGGAACGAGCGGCAAACCCGACTGTCAATCGGTTCGAGGCTCGTATCGAGCGAGTGCGCCATGAGGGCGCGCTGGTGACACTTGGGCTCGACTGCGGATTTCCCTTGAAGGCCCATGTGCTGGCGCCGCAGGCGCGCGCGCTGAATCTGGCTGCTGGCGCCATGGTCGTCGCGGAGATTGCGGCGACCGCCATCCATGCGATGCCCGATTGAGAACTCCGACCCGGCCGATACCGACCCACCGGCGATGATGGGAAATCAGGCTCCTTCGGGCAGCTCCAGAGCGCGCCGGTGCCGCAAGAAACGCGCGCAGACAAGCCCGACGGCGACGATGACGCCGGCGCCGATCAAGGGGGGTATGCTGACGCCAAGGTGCCCGAAGGCATAACCATAATAGATCGGCCCGATCGCCTGTCCGGTAAAGAACGCCGACGAATGCAGCGACAGGGCCGCTCCGCGCGCGGTCTGCGACAGGTCGGTGACGTGGACCTGGATATTATTGTGCAGCATGTAGAACCCCAGTCCGAACAGGACGAAGACCGCAGCCTGGACGTACCAGACCGGGTTGAGCGCGATCAGGATAAAAGCGATCGCGGCGCAGGTCGCGCCGGTCAGCATCAATTTTCGTTCTGTGAGCCGGACGACCAGATAGGGCAATGCGAGTGAGAAGGCGATGCCGCCGAGGCCGAAGGCCGCCACGATGAGGCCGGCGTAAGAGGAATGCGTCTGTCCGCTCATCAGCAAAAGCAGCGCGACGTAGGGAAACATGCCGTGGATGACAATGCCTTCGAAAAATACCGAACCGAAACAGATTTTGGCGCGCGGGTCGGCGAAAACGCTTTGAAATCCCGCAGCCGCAGCCGCCAGGTTGAAAGGTTTTGATTTTACCGCGCTCAATCCGCGAAAGGCGAAAAACGCGATCACCGCCACAATGAGGCCGAAGCCGCCGATCGAGAAGAACACGCCGCGCCAGCCGAGCAGGTCGCCGATCACTCCCGAAATTACCGCACCGATGAGGTTGCCTGTAAGCCCGACGGCAAGCAGGCGGCCGATCGCCACCTGCCGCGCGTGCACCGGGATGAGGTCGCCGACGATCGCGACGCCCACGGGAAATATGCCGCCGGCGCATATGCCGGCGACAATGCGCAATGCCACCAAAACCGAAAAGTTGCTGGCGAACGCGCCGATCAGCGTCGTGGTCACCACAATCGCCAGACTCACGTTCATCAAGCGGGTCTTGCCGAAGAAATCGCCGATAGTGCCCAGCGCGGGCTGCATGATGGCGTACGGAAACGTGAATGCGGTTGACAACAGCGCTGCGGTCTTCACGTCGACACCGACGTCGGCGGCGATCTTCGGGATCACAGGATCCACGGCGCGCGAGAACAGCGTCGACGCGAAGATAACCAGGCTGACGACTCTGAGGACGGGAGGAATGGGAGACTCGCGTTGCTGCAAAAGGCGATTACGAACCGGCCTTCGCCAGCGCGTCGAATTGCATCAGGCGCACAAGGAGCGGCTCCATCTCCTTGAGCGGGATCATGTTCGGGCCATCCGATGGCGCCCGGTCGGGGTTCTCATGGGTCTCGATGAAGACCCCGGCAACACCGACCGCCACGGCCGCACGCGCCAGCACCGGCACGAACGCGCGTTCGCCTCCCGACGAACTCCCCTGCCCGCCCGGCTGTTGCACCGAATGGGTCGCGTCGAAAATCACCGGCGCGCCGGTTTTTTCCGCCAGGACGGGCAACGCGCGCAGGTCGGAGACGAGTGTGTTGTAGCCGAACGATACGCCGCGCTCGGTCACCAGCACGTTGCGGTTGCCGGCGCCGGTGATTTTCTCGACCACGTTGCTCATATCCCAGGGAGCGAGGAATTGGCCTTTTTTGACATTGACCACGCGCCCGGTCTTGGCGGCGGCGATCAACAGATCGGTCTGCCGGCACAGGAAGGCCGGGATCTGCAAGACATCGGCCACTTCGGCAACGACCGCGCATTGGTTCGGCTCATGCACGTCAGTGAGCACGGCCACGCCGAGCTTTTCGCGGAGCTCCGCGAAAATCCCCAGCGCGTTGTCGAGGCCGACGCCGCGCGCGCTCTTGGCACTGGTGCGGTTCGCCTTGTCAAACGAGGTTTTGTAGACGAAGCCGATCTTCAGCCGCGCGGCAATATCCTTCAGCGCTGCCGCCATATCGAAGGCGTGCGCGCGGCTCTCCAACGCGCACGGCCCGGCGATCAAGGCGAGCGGCAGGTTGTTGGCAAACCGCGCCGCGCCGATGCTGACAATGGGATTAGGCTTGGCCGTCATGGGCAGCGATCACGAGCACCCTCGCCGGGGACCATGGCGGCCGGCCGTGAGGCGGTCAATCGCTACTTCACCGCCGAAAACGCGGTAGGCTGCAGGATCTGATTGGTCGCATTGGCGAGGATCGCCCCGTCCTTCTCGCTCGCGGCGCGGGCATTGATCCAGTCAGGATCGGCCATGAACGTGTTCCATTTTTTCTCGCGATCGGCAAGCGACTCCCAGGCCAAGAGATAGGTCAGCTCCTGGTTGGACTCCCCAATCAGGGTTGTCCAGAAGCCGGCCTGTTTGATGCCGTGCTTGTCCCAGAGTTTCAGCGTGACTTTTTCGAATCGTTGCAGCAACGCCGGCAGCCGGCCCGGTACGCACCGGTAGACGCGCATTTCGTAGATCATTGAGGTTTCCTCTCGCTAGGCGACTAGCGCCGACACTAACCCGTCACCGCCGGGCTTGTCCCGGCCATCCACGACTTATTGAATTCACGTAAAGACGTGGGCCCGGCACAAGGCCGGGCATGACGCAGGTGCTACACCAGCCGGCTCTGCTCCACCGCCGCGCCGATGAATGATGAGAACAGCGGATGCGGCGCGAACGGGCGCGATTTCAGTTCCGGGTGGAACTGCACACCGATAAACCAGGGATGGTCGTCATACTCGATGATTTCCGGCAACAGGCCGTCAGGCGACATGCCGGAAAAGCGTATACCGTGCTGGGCCAGACGATCCTTGTAGGTCGTATTGACCTCAAAGCGATGGCGGTGGCGCTCGGAAATTTCCGTGGCGTGATAGATTTCGGCGACGCGCGCGCCGCGCTGCAATACGGCCGGATAGGCGCCGAGCCGCATGGTGCCGCCGAGATCGCCGCTCTCTGCGCGCTTCTGTAGCTCGTTGCCCTTCATCCATTCCGTCATCAGGCCCACGACCGGCTCGCTGGTCGCAACGAACTCGGTAGAGTTCGCCGCCTCGATGCCGCAGAGGTTACGCGCGGCTTCGATCACCGCCATCTGCATGCCGAAGCAGATGCCGAAATACGGCACTTTCCGTTCGCGCGCGAATTGGGCGGCGAGAATTTTTCCCTCGGCGCCGCGCTGTCCGAAGCCGCCCGGCACCAGAATGCCGTCAACGTGTTCGAGAAACGGCGCCGGGTCCTCGTTCTCGAACACCTCGCTCTCGATCCAGTCGAGATTGACCTTCACTTTGTTGGCGATTCCGCCGTGCGAGAGCGCCTCGATCAACGACTTATAGGCATCCTTCATGCCGGTGTATTTGCCGACGATGGCAATCGTCACGTCGCCTTCCGGATTGCGGATACGCTCGTTAATAAGTCGCCAAGTGGCGAGATCGGGCGCCGGCGGGTTTTCAATGCCGAATGCGGCCAAAACCTCGCCGTCAAGGCCACCGGCGTGATAGGCCTCCGGCACGGCATAGACATTGTCGACGTCGCGGGCCTCGATGACCGCGCTTTCGCGCACGTTGCAGAACAGTGCGAGCTTGTGCCTTTCGCTCTCGGGAATCGGGCGGTCGGTGCGGCACAGCAGGATGTCGGGCTGGATGCCGATGGCGCGCAGTTCGCGAACCGAATGCTGCGTCGGCTTGGTCTTGAGCTCGCCAGCGCTGGGGATGAACGGCATCAAGGTCAAATGGATATAGACCGCGTGATGGCGCGGCAGATCGTTGCCAAGCTGGCGGATGGCCTCGAAAAACGGCAGGCCCTCGATGTCGCCGACCGTGCCGCCGATCTCGCACAGCACGAAATCGAACCCCTCATTGCCCTCGCGGATGAAGTCCTTGATCGCGTTGGTGACGTGGGGAATGACCTGAATGGTGGCACCGAGGTAGTCGCCGCGCCGTTCCTTGGCCAGGATTTCCTGATAGATGCGGCCGGTGGTGATGTTGTCGGCGCGCGTGGCCGGGCGGCCGGTGAAGCGCTCGTAATGGCCGAGATCGAGATCGGTTTCTGCCCCATCATCGGTGACAAAAACCTCGCCGTGCTGGTACGGCGACATCGTGCCCGGATCGACGTTGAGATAGGGGTCAAGCTTGCGTAGCCGCACTTTGTAGCCGCGAGCCTGCAGCAACGCGCCGAGTGCCGCCGAAGCCAAACCCTTGCCAAGTGAGGAGACCACGCCGCCGGTGATGAAAATATACCGCGCCATGGGACCTAACCCTTAGCGGGCCGCGCGCGATTCGACGAGCGGGATTTCGGTATATCTGCCGCGCGCCTTGCGGCGCGGTATTCTGCCAGTAAAAAATCTGTTCATAAGCAATTGGTTATGCGGGCTATCTCACCTTGCATTGAAAGCCAGATGACAGGCAGTCGGGGGTCGGAAAATCAGCGAGGCCGCCGGCTTGCCGCTCAGTGCGATTGCGGCACTTGCGGTCCGGTTGGCGCCGGCGTCGGCACGGGCGATGGAGCCGGACTGGGCGACACCGGCGCCTTGGACGGGGCAGTGCCGCCGCCAAGTGTTCCAAGCAAGCCGCCGCTGCCAGAGTTCAACGGTGCAACCGGCGGTGGCGCGCCGGGCGCGGGTGCGTGCTGAACGGCGCTGCCGCCCGGGATGAGCGAGGCCGGTTCGCGGCTGTGCGCGGCCAGGAGCGATAATGCGAGGCTGGTGAGAAAAAACCCCGCCGCCAGCAAGGCCGTGGTGCGGGTCAGCACATTGGCAGTGCCGCGGCCGGTCATGAAGCCGCTCGTCGAGCTGACAAGCCCTCCGCCCTCCGACTTCTGCAGCAACACCACGCCGATCATGGCGAGGACGAGCATCAGGTGGATGGCAATGACGACACTGAGCATCGGCAAAATCCGCTACGCGGTCGGGCAGAAACGCAACCGCGCCTTGGCCCGATATAGGTTGCTGGGGCGCTGTCTACAGGATCGTTGATGGATTTTCTATGGCGGCGAGAGCGACACCGTCTCACCGATAGAGGCCGGCAATCGCCAGAAATTCATCGGCTTTGAGGCTCGCGCCGCCGACGAGGGCGCCGTCCACATCATCCAAGGCGATCAGCTCCCGGGCATTGTCCGGCTTCACCGAGCCGCCGTAGAGGATGCGCATCCCCTCCCCGGCCGCACCGAAGCGCCCGCAAAGGCGATTGCGAATAAAAGCATGCATTTCGGTAACCTCGCGCACGGTCGGGGTGTGGCCTGAACCGATCGCCCAGACCGGCTCGTAGGCGATCACGACGGAACGAGCGTCCGCACCGTCGGGCACGGAGCCGTCCAGCTGAGTGCCGACGACAGCATGGGCGCGACCGCTCTCGCGCTCGCCCTGCGTCTCGCCGACGCAGAGGATGGCCAAGATGCCGGCGCGCCGTGCGGCGAGCGCCTTGTCGCGCACCGCCGCGTCGTTTTCCCCATGGAGATGCCGGCGCTCGGAATGGCCGACGATCACGGCTTGCGCGCCGGCATCCTTGAGCATCTCGGCTGAAATGTCTCCGGTATAGGGGCCGCAGGGCAGTGCGTGGCAATCCTGGCCGCCGACCGCCACCCGCGTGCCGCAAGCGGCCGCCGCGAATTCGGCGATCAGGGTCGTCGGTGGGCAGATCAGCGCGTCGACGCCAGCGAGCTCCTGCACGCCAGCGAGGATCCTGTTGAACTCGCCCGCTGCGGCTTTCAGGCCGTTCATCTTCCAATTGCCTGCGAGCAGCGGGCGCCGCGCCATTGTCATGGCCTCAAAAATGCGACAAAGAGCCGTTAGCAGACCAATTGCACGGCGAAAAGAGACGTCTTAACAGTCTATTCCGTTGGTTGCGGGACCGCGCGGCTTTTTCTATCATGAGTTGCCCTTGCCGCGCCGGGCAACCTTCACAGTCAGCACGCAGGATTCATGCTTCGAGGTATCCGCAAAGCCTCCGAAAAGTGGTTCGGGCGAATGCTCATGACCGTGGTGCTCTCGCTGCTTGCCGGGAGCTTCGCGGTCTGGGGTATCAACGACATCTTTCACGGCTACAGCAACACGTCGCTGGCCAAGATCGGCGGTACCGAAATCAGCATGGATCAATTCAGCCAAGCCTACAACGATCGATTGCAGCAGCTTAGCAGCCAGATCGGCCACCCGATCACGCCCGAGCAAGCCAACGCCGTCGGTCTCGATCGCCAGGTGCTCGGCCAATTGGTGGCCAACGCTGGTCTCGACCAGCTTGCCGCCCGGATGCGGCTCGGCGTGCCGACCGCCGACCTCGTGAAGCAAGTACTCAATGCGCCGCAATTCCAGACACCGACCGGCCAATTCGACCGCGCCCGCTTCGAGGGCTTTCTGCAAAGCGTCGGCTATTCCGAACAACGCTTCTTCGATGAAGAGCGCCACACCATTCCGCGCCGCGAGATTACCGATGCGGTCTCGAGTGACATCAGCGTGCCGCAGGCTTTTCTCGATGCCATCAACCAGTTCCAGAACCAGGAACGCGACATTACCTACGTGGCGCTTGGTCCGCAGCAGGCCGGCGAGATTCCACAGCCGACCGACGAGCAGCTGAAGAAATATTTTGACGGCCGCAAGATACTGTTCCGGGCGCCGGAATATCGAAAAGTCGTCGTTCTTGCCGTCACGCCGGCGGAACTGGCGAAATCGATCAAGATTTCCGACGCTGACGTAAAGAAGGCCTACGAGGCGAATCTGAAGCAGTACATCACGCCAGAGCGGCGGCACGTCGAACAAATCGTCTTTCCCACCCTGGCCGACGCGCAGGCCGCCAGCGCGCGTATCAAGTCCGGGGCGAGCTTCGCCCAGATCGCCGCCGCGCGCGGCCTCAAAGCCAGCGACATCGATCTCGGCACCATAGCGAAGTCGGCCATTATCGATCCGGCCGTGGCCGACGCCGTCTTTTCGCTCAAGGCCGGCGAGGTGAGCGCTCCGGTCAAAGGTAAATTCGGCACGGTGGTCGTGACGGTGCTCAGCATCGAGCCCGGCAGCACCAAGCCGCTCGCCGTGGTCGCGCCCTTCATCCGGAACGATCTTGCGCTCGAACGCGCCAAGCACCAGGTGCAGGATATCCACGACAAGATCGAAGACGCGCGCGCCGGCGGCAGCACGCTCGAGGAAGCCGGACAGAGGTTCAAACTTCCCGCCATTACAATCGACGTCGACCGGTCAGGACGCGATCCCTCAGGCAAGCCGGTGGCCGCAATGCCCGGCGCCCCCGCGGTCATCGGTGGCGCGTTCTCCAACGACGTCGGCGTCGACACATATCCGCTCGATGCGGATGGCGGCTATGTCTGGTACGAGGTGGATGCCGTCACCCCGGCGCGTGACCGCACCCTTGACGAGGTCAAGAGCGAGGTCGCGCAGCGCTGGCATGACGACCAGATCGCCGAACGGCTGCGCGCGAAGGCTGCCGATCTGCTCGACAAGCTCAAGAACGGCGACGCGTTCGAGGCGCTGGCAACTGCCGACGGGACGAAAGTGGAGACCGCTACGGGGATCAAGCGCGGGGCAAGTACTCCGGGCATTCCCGCACGAGCCGGTGAGGCAGTCTTCCACACCGCCAAGGACGCATTCGCCAGTTCCGAGGGTGACACGCCCACGCAGTGGATGGTTTTCAAGGTGACCGACGTGAAAACGCCGAAGCTCGACGCCAAATCGGCCGATGGCAAGAAGCTGGAGCAGTTGCTGCAGCGCACGATGAGCGATGACATTTTCAGCCAGTATGTCGCCTGGATGGAAAAAGATCTCGGTACCACGGTCAACCAATCCATGCTGGCGCAAGCCGCCGGTGGCGGCACGCCGGACAGCGAGTGAATGCCGATCGAGGTCGCGGCTGAGGAATTCGCCGCGCGCTATGCGGCAGGCTCGCCGCAGGTGGTGTGGACCACGCTCGTCGCCGACCTGGAAACGCCGGTTTCCGCGTTCCTTAAGGTCACCGGCGCGCGCCGCAACAGTTCGCCGCGCAACACATCATCGCCCATCGGCTTTCTTGCTCGAGTCGGTCGAGGACGGGGCGGTGCGCGGTCGTTATTCGATTATCGGGCTCGAGCCCGACGTCATATTTCGCGTCAATGGCCGCTGCGCCGAGATCAATCGCGATCCCCGCCGCAAACCGCAAGGTTTTAGCGCCAGCGCACAGCCTCCGCTCGTGGCCTTGCGCGCGCTGATCGAAGAAAGCCGCATCGAACTGCCGGATGCTCTGCCGCCAATGGCCGCCGGCGTCTTCGGCTATCTCGGCTACGATGTGGTGAGGTTGATCGAGGATTCGCTTACGCTGCCCGCGCCGCCAGCCGATCCGCTCGATATTCCCGACGCGGTTCTTGTGCGCCCGACATTGGTCATTGTCTTCGACGCGGTCGAAGACACGATCACGGTCGTCACCCCGGTGCGCCCGCAGCCGCAAGTGACCGCGCAGGCGGCGCTGGCGCAGGCGCGCGAGCGCCTCGGCGAAATTGTCGCGGCGCTCGACCGGCCGCTCGACAAGTCGGCGACGGAGTTTCACCCCGGGCCGCTCGATCTGGCGCCGCGATCCAACACCGCTCCGGCCGAATTCAAGGCCATGGTACTGCGCGCCAAGGAGTACATCGCCGCCGGCGATATTTTTCAGGTCGTGCTGTCGCAGCGCTTCCAGGCGCCCTTTCGCCTGCCGCCGTTCGCGCTGTACCGCGCCTTGCGCCGCGTCAATCCGTCGCCGTATCTGTTCTTTCTCGACTTCGGCACATTCGCGATCGCCGGGTCGAGCCCGGAAATCCTGGTCAAAGTCAAAAGCGGCGTGGTGACCGTTCGTCCGATCGCCGGCACGCGGCCGCGGGGAGCGACGCCGCACGCGGACGCGGCGTTGGAGGCGGAGTTGCTCGCCGATCCCAAGGAGCGCGCCGAGCATCTGATGCTGCTCGATCTCGGACGCAACGACGTCGGCCGCGTTGCCGAAATCGGCAGCGTCAAGGTCACCGACCAGTTCTTCATCGAACGATACAGTCAGGTGATGCACATCGTCTCCAACGTCGAGGGCATGCTGCGCAAGAATTGCGCGCCGCTCGATGCGCTGGCGGCCGGCTTTCCCGCCGGCACGGTCTCGGGCGCGCCGAAAGTGCGTGCGATGCAGATCATCGACGAACTGGAGAAGGAGAAGCGCTCGCTTTATGCCGGCTGCGTCGGCTATTTTTCCGCCGGGGCGGAAATGGACACCTGCATCGTGCTGCGCACTGCGCTGGTCAAGGACGGCATCATGTACGTCCAGGCCGGCGCCGGCATCGTCGCCGATTCCGATCCCGAATCGGAGCAGCAGGAATGCATCAACAAGGCCAAGGCGCTGTTCCGCGCCGCCGAAGAGGCGCAGCGCTTTGCCGCCGCGGGACGCGGACGGCCCTAGTCTAACATTCGCATCCCGTTCCGGCTTGCTGTCGTGCGAATGTTAGAATCAATGGACCACGAGCAACTATCAGTCCCCAGTTCTCACTCGACACTTCCCCGGCGACGGGGATAATCATGCCAACAGCGCCCCGCACGGTTGACCGTGCACGGCCATCGCGGCTAACTGCCGCGCTTTGTCCGCGGTGGGGTAATCGGCTGCCAATGGGAGAAACGCCGTGTCCACGAAATCGCTTACGCCCCAGCAGATGGAAGCGCGCGTCGCCCGCTTCAATAAGCTGCAGACCTATCAGCAACAAAACCTTTCCGGGCAAGGCATTCCGCCCGGCGCGATGGAAAAGATCACGGCGCGTCGCGTCTATCCGGTGATGGCACCGGCCGACTATCAGGGCCGCAGCGCTGGCGCGCCGATCAAGGGGCCGCGCGGCCTGATCGTCACCATCGCCGAATGCGAACCGGGCAACGGGCCCGGCCTGCACCGCCACCTCGGCACGGTGGAGAACTTCATGTGCCTCTCAAGCCGCTTCGAAATCGCCTGGGGCGAGCGCGGCGAGCACACGACCGTGCTCGAGCCGCTCGACATGATCTCGGTGCCGCGCGGCGAGAACCGCAGCTTCCGCAATATCGGCAGCGAAACCGGCCGGCTCCTGGTGATGATCGTGCCGGAAACTGCCGAGCAGGCCGATCCGATCTCCTATGCGCCGAGCCTCGCCAGGCAGATCGAAAGCGAGTACGGCAAGGCGGCGCTGGACGGGCTGCAACGCATCGGCTTTAGCTTTGAAACTGAGCCGGCGAATTGATCGCTCGCCGGCACAGTGCGGCCGCGGCCGGTCAATCCGTCGCCGGCACGAATTTGTAGCCGTCGCCGGAGCGACGGACGCGCCCGGTTGACGGCGCCGGGAAATGCGTCGCGCACAGGATGGTTGGCTCCGCGCAAAAGCGGTCGAAAATCTTGCGCCGCGTGCGGCCGGCTTGGGGCGAATCATAATCGGCCAACATGCCGAGTTCGGGATATTTCGCTTGCAGCGGCGAATGGATCATATCGCCGGTGATGAGAACATCGGCTCCGGCGCGGCCGACCAGCACCGAGAAATGGTCGATGGTGTGGCCGGGCGTCGGAATAAGCCGCACCTGTTCGTTGAATGCGAAGTCGCTTTTGACGACCTGCGCGCGCTGGGCGGCGACAATCGGCAGCACCGAATCGGTGATCCAGGGAACGCTCTGCGGGTTCTCCTTCTCGCGAGCTGTCCAGTGTTCAAGTTCGCGGTCCGCCATGATGTAGCGCGCTTTTGGAAAGGTGGGGACCCAGCGTCCGTTTTGCAGCCGCGTGTTCCAGCCGACGTGATCGGTGTGCAGATGCGTGCACATCACGTAGTCGATGTCGCCGACGGTAAGGCCGCTGGCAGCAAGCCCCCGCTCGAAGCGGTCGTTGTCGAGCATGTTCCAAAACGGCCGCGTCGGCCGGGGCTTGTGATTGCCGACGCAGGCATCGATCAGGATGTTGTGGTGCGGCGTCTTGATGACGAAGCTCTGGATGCAAAGGATGAGCTTGTCGGCCGGATCAAGAAATTCCGGCTGCAGCCACGAGCGATTCTCGTCGAGCAGTTCCTTGGTCAGCGACGGGAAGAATGCCGTGGCTGCGAACCAGGCACCCTGCTGCTCGACGACCGGATGAATGTTAATGTCGGAAACCGTGATTGGCGTCGTCATCAAGCACCTGCCTTGGCGTGAGCGTATTTGCGAAAATTAGCCGAACCCGCTGCGCGCGCAAGCCCGCAGAAGATGGACCGTCTTGCCCGGCCGGCGCGGCGGTTCTATTTTAGGTCGATCCAGCACCACAGGCCCCGGGTCGAAGCGACTTGCGCATCACAGGCCGGTCGGCCCGGGCGCCCAGCGGAGACATGCCATGCACACCGTGATGTGGACGTTCCAAGTGCCTGCCGGCACCTCCAAGGCTCAGCTCATCGACACCATCAACGCAACAGCGCATACATACGAAGGGCTTCCGGGCTTGATCCGCAAATATTACGGCATCGCGCCCGACGGCGCGTCTCTGGTCGGCATCTACCTGTGGGACAGCGCTGCCGCCGCCAACGCCTTCTATACGCCCGACTGGGTGGCGATGGTCACCAAGCGCTGGGCGGCACCACCGCGCCGCCAGGACTGGGAGACGCCGATGGTGGTGGAAAGCGCCGAGCGAAGGCTTGTCGCCGCGGAGTAGCGTTTCTGTATTACTCCGTCCACCGCATCCTACGAATTGCGTTCGCGATGGATCGGGTCGATCCACAGCACGGTCTCCGGCTTTTCCACCGGCTCGATGTCGAGATTGATCGCGATCGCCTCGCCGTCGCTGCGCACCAGCACGCATTCCAAAACCTCGTCGGTGCTGGCGTTGATTTCCTGGTGCGGCACGTAGGGCGGCACAAAGATGAAATCGCCGGGGCCGGCCTCGGCGACGAACTCCAGCCGCTCGCCCCAGCGCATACGCGCCCGGCCCCGCACCACATAGATGATGCTTTCCAGATGTCCGTGATGATGCGCACCGGTCTTGGCGTCCGGCCGGATCGTCACGGTGCCGGCCCACAGCTTCTGCGCGCCGGCGCGGGCGAAATTGATCGCCGCCTTGCGGTCCATGCCAGGTGTCGACGGTACGTTGGGGTCGAGCGCATTGCCGGGAATGACCCGCACGCCGTCGTGCTTCCAGCGCTCGGCGGCCTTCGAGTCATGAACGGCGTGATCGCGCGGTTCGGACATGCAATACCAATACCACGTACGAGCCCGAGCGTCAGTACGCGGACCGCGAGCGACGCTATCGGCCGATGTCGGGCTGCTTAAACTTAAACCTCAGACCGAACGCCTTATTAGCGACAGCCAAATGCCGCCGCCGATCAGCACTACGCCAGAAAGGCGGTTCAACAGTCTCATGCGTTCCGGCCTTATGAACCAGGCGCGGCCGAAACCCGCGGCAATCCCCCATGTGGCATCCAGCATCGCGCCAAGGAGGACGGACACGCTGCACATCACCGCGAGCTGCGTCGCCGATGGAAGCGATTTGTCGATGAACTGCGGCAGGAATGCCGTGAAGAAAGCGATCGTCTTCGGATTAGTCAGCGCGACAACGAGGCCGCGCGAGAAATTGATGCCGCGGCCGGAAGCGGGCGGGTTCGTCGCACCGGCCCGCCGCCACGCCTGGACACCGAGCCAGATCAAATAAGCCGCCCCCGCCCAGCGTAGCGCCTCGAACAGTCCGGCGACGTTGGCCAGCACGAAATTCAGCCCAAAAGCGATCGCCGCAAGCAGACAAGCATTGCCGAGCGTGGTACCCGCCACTGTAATCAAGGCCGCGCGAACGCCCTGGCTCGCGCCAGTCGCTACCACCAGCGTGACGATCGGTCCGGGCGTGATGAAAAGGATGACGGTGATAACCAGAAATGCCGCGAACAAATCCCAGTTCATGAAGCGACACCGAGTTCGGCGGCGCTATGCGGCACCATTGTCTTCCTCGCCCTCCTCCGAGAGCCGCTCGACCGAGGCGACCTTCTCGCCCTCGGCGGTGTTGAATATGATGACGCCTTGCGTGGCGCGGCCGGCAATGCGGATGCCGTCGACCGGGCAGCGGATCAGTTGTCCGCCGTCGGTGACCAGCATGATCTGATCGGTCTCTTCCACCGAGAACGAGGCGACGATGCGCCCGTTCTTCTCGGTGACCGTCATGGCGACAATGCCTTTGCCGCCGCGATTGGTGATGCGGTACTCGTAGGACGACGTGCGCTTGCCGAAGCCCTTTTCGGAGATCGTGAGCACGAACTGCTCGTTCGCGGACATGTCCACGTAACGCGTTTCGCCGAGTTCGATCGCACCGTCGGCTTCCTCGGCGTCGGCACCGCTCGCTCCGTTCTCCTCACCCTCCGCGTTCTGCCCGCGGCGCACCGCATTGGCGCGTTTGAGATACGCCGCACGTTCCTCGGCCGTGGCTTCGACGTGACGCAGGATCGACAGCGAAATCAGCCGATCGCCCAAACCTTCCTTGTTATTACCCAGATTGATGCCGCGCACCCCCATCGAGGTGCGGCCGGAAAACACCCGCACGTCGGTCACGGCGAAGCGGATACACTGGCCGGTGGCGCTGGTTAAGAGCACGTCGTCGTTTTCGGTGCAGATCTGCACGTCGACGATGGCATCGCCTTCATCGAGCTTCATGGCGATGATGCCGGAGCGACGCACGTCTGCGAAATCGGAGAGTTTGTTGCGCCGGACGGTGCCGCGCGTGGTCGCGAACATCACGTCGAGCCTATCCCAGGATTTTTCATCCTCGGGCAGCGGCATGATGGTGGTGATGTTCTCCCCTTGCTCCAACGGCAGGATATTGATCAGCGCCTTGCCGCGGGCCTGCGGCGCCGCCTGCGGCAGGCGCCAGACTTTTTCCTTGTAGACCTTGCCGTGCGAGGAGAAGAACAGAACCGGCGCGTGGGTCGAGGCGACAAACAGCCGGGTGACGAAATCCTCCTCACGCGTCTGCATGCCGGCGCGGCCCTTGCCGCCGCGGCGTTGTGCTCGGTAGGTCGACAGCGGCACGCGCTTGACATAGCCGGCATGCGAGACGGTAACCACCATGTCCTCGCGCTGGATCAGGTCCTCATCTTCCATTTCGCCTTCCTGATCGACGATCAGGGTTTTGCGCGGCGTGGAAAACTCCTTCTTGATCTTGGCCAGCTCGTCCTTGACGATCGCCTGGATGCGCGCGCGCGAGCGCAGGATATTGAGATAATCGGCGATCTCGTCGGCGAGCTTGTCGAGCTCGGCCTTGATCTCGTCGCGCCCGAGCGCAGTAAGCCGTTGCAGCCGCAGGTCGAGGATCGCCTTGGCCTGCTCGGCCGAGAGCCGCGTGGTGCCGGAGGCCGACACGGTATGGCGAGGGTCGTCGATTAGCGTGACCATCGCGGCAATCTCGCGCGCCGGCCAGTCGCGCCTCATCAATTCGTCGCGCGCCTCGTTGGCGTCGTGCGCGGCGCGGATGAGCCGGATCACCTCGTCGATATTGGCGACCGCGATGGCGAGCCCAACCAGAATGTGAGCGCGGTCGCGCGCCTTGCCCAATAGGTGCTTGGTGCGGCGATAGATCACTTCCTCGCGGAAGGTGATGAAGGAGAGGAGCAGGTCCTTCAAGTTCATCACCAGCGGCCGGCCGCCTTCGAGCGCCACCATATTGGCGCCGAACGAGGATTGCAGCGCGGTGAAGCGGTAGAGCTGGTTGAGCACCACGTCCGGGACCGCGTCGCGGCGCAGTTCGATCACGACCCGATAGCCGTCGCGGTCGGATTCGTCGCGCAGCGCCGAAACCCCCTCGATTTTCTTGTCGCGAACGAGTTCGCCAATGCGCTCGACCAGGTGCGCCTTGTTCACCTGATAGGGGATTTCACTGAATACGATCGCCTCGCGGTCACCGCGCAGCGTCTCGAAAACCATCTTGCCGCGCATCACGATCGAGCCGCGGCCCAGATGATAGGCGGCGCGAATGCCCGCCCGGCCGAGAATGATGCCGCCGGTCGGAAAATCCGGACCCGGCACGATGGCGATCAGGTCGTCGATCGACAGCGTCGGATCGTCGATCAGCACCACGCAGGCATCGATCACCTCGCCGAGATTGTGCGGCGGGATGTTGGTCGCCATGCCGACCGCAATGCCGCCGGCACCGTTGACCAGAAGATTGGGAAAACTAGCCGGCAGCACCAACGGCTCGCGCTCGGAATTGTCGTAGTTGGACTGGAAATCGACAGTGTCCTGGTCGATGTCGGCCAAGAGCGCCATCGCCGACTTGGCTAAGCGGCTTTCCGTGTAGCGGTAGGCTGCGGGGTTGTCGCCGTCGACCGAGCCGAAATTGCCCTGGCCGTCGATCAGCGGCAGCCGCATGGAAAAATCCTGCACCATGCGTACCAGCGCGTCGTAGATCGACTGGTCGCCATGCGGGTGGTATTTGCCCATGACGTCGCCAACGACGTGCGCGCACTTGACATATTTGCGGTCAGGCGTGTGCCCGTTCTCGTGCATCGAATAGAGAATGCGTCGATGCACGGGCTTTAATCCGTCGCGCGCATCGGGCAGCGCACGCGCCACGATCACGCTCATGGCGTAATCGAGGTAGCTCTTCTTCATCTCCTCGGTGATGGAGACTGGGCGAATGTCGCTGGGGCTGTCCGAGCGGCCGTTTTCGTCCGTCGGCGGGGGATTGTCCTGGTCGGCCAAAGCTTACTAATCCTGCACGAATCTGCTGCGAATTTCATAGCCGATCGGGCGCTTCCGCACCACCTTTATCGGCAGGCCGGATGTATGATTTTTCTATGGAATTTCAATAGCCTATGCCCGGTCGCGGCGGCCGCTACGCTGCCCTCCCTTGGCGCGCCGGCTCAGTTGAAACGACCGGTCCGCAGATAGTGAGACTCCTGCGCTTCCTCCGCCTCGACAACCGGTGTGTTCCAGAACCAAACGAAGGCGGCAAAAACGCGTTTGAGCCCTGCGCCCGCAATCTGCAGCCATGTAAAACGCTGAGCGGCCCCTGCGGCCGACCCGGAAACGGTCGGCGTTTTCGGCTGGCCGCGCCGACAGCTCCGGCGATGAATGGCATGGCGCGCGAAAACGCGCTGAGCAACGACGTGTTGCATCGCCAGTTGCGTCATCGTCGCCACGCGGCCCAAGCGTGCCGCCCTACGCCGCGGGGCGAATATTGTGGTTCACTCGGAACAGATTGCTGGGGTCGTATTTTTTCTTCAGCGCGGCGAGGCGCTGATAATTGTCGCCGTAGGCGGCCTTGAGGCGCGCTTCGCCCTCGTCGTCCATCATGAAGTTTGGATAAGCGCCGCTGAGATTGAAGGGATGCACTGCCTCCCAATAGTCGCGCGCCCACTGCTTGAGCGCTGGCGCCTTGGCCGGATCGGGATCGACGCCGACGATCGCCATCGACCAGGTGGCATCTCGGCAATTCCACGCGGTCGCGTCCTGCTTGCGCCGGTGCACCGCGCCGTCGATCGGATAGAGATGCATGGCCGAGAACACGCTCGGCAGCGTGGCGGCGTGCGCGACGTGCGCGTCGATTGCGGCGTCCGGCAAGTCTTTGACGAAATCACCCTTCCAGTACCATTGCAGACCTTTCGGATAGAGCTGGTCGAACAGCGACTGCAACACCGGATACGGCATCGGACCCGCCCAATCGATGATCGGCTTTGGTAGCGCGGCGCGGATCGCGTTGACCGCCTTCTCGGCCGCGGCGGGCGGCCCGTTATGACAGACCAGCAGCGCGCACATCTTTTTCGCCCAATGCTCTTTCGGGAACGGCTCGCCGGGCGGCACAACCTGCAACCCGACAAACATGTAGAATTCGTCCGGCGCCGTTGACAGAAAGTCGCGATACCAGCGCATCACCTTGGCCGCGTCCGCGAGCTCGAACACGATCGGTCCGCCATACACCATGCCGGCCGGATTGGTGCGAAACAGGAAGCTGGTCACGACGCCGAAATTGCCGCCGCCGCCGCGCAGCGCCCAGAACAGATCGGCATTCTCCGACTCGGAGGCGGTGACGAAGCGGCCGTCGGCGAGCACCAGGTCCGCCTCGAGCAGATTGTCCACGGCAAGGCCGTATTGGCGGCTGAGATAGCCGTGGCCGCCGCTCAACGTCAGGCCGGAAACGCCCGTGGTGGAGATGATGCCGAACGGCACGGCGTGGCCGAATGCGTGGGTGGCGTGGTCAACATCGCGGGTGACGCAGCCGGCACCGACTCTCACCGTTCGCTTCGCCGGATCGACTCTGACGCCTCTCATCATCGCCAGATCGATGACTAGGCCGTCATCGACGCTGCCGAGGCCGGGCCCGTTATGGCCGCCGCCGCGCACAGCAATGGGAAGCTTGTTGTCACGCCCGAAATTCACCGCCCCCATCACGTCGGCCGCGTCGGCGCAGCGCGCGATGAGAAGCGGCCGCTTGTCGATCATGCCGTTATAGAGCTTGCGCGCCTCCTCATAGTCCGGGTGGTTGCGGCCGATGACGGGGCCGCGATGCTGTTGGGCGAATTTGGCGACGGCGTCGTCGTTCATGAGCTTCACTCCCAATCCAAGCGCGTGACGGGCCAGTTCAAGCCTCCGACGCTACATCAAGAAGCGCACGCCGAGCATGTTCCGTCGTCCTGTTTTGTTGCTCAATCGTCCGGAAGGCCCCCGGCCAGGCTTTCCACGACAGAGGCCCCTGCCGCGGTCACGCATTTTCCGCTACATTGGCACTGCTATTTTGCTGGCGCGTTCGGGAATCCGCTTGGAATTTTTCGCTCATCCGAAATAATTCTCGGCAGGAGGGCCTCATGGACGTTCTATCCGACTTACTCCGCGCCGTGCGTCTGACTGGCGCCATCTTCTTCGAACATTATGTTCAAGCGCCGTTTGTCGGCGGGTCGCCACCTTCGGCGGCAATTGCCGGCAGGGTGCTACCGGGAGCCGAGCATGTCATTCAATTCCATGCTGTGCTGGACGGCTCCTGCTGGGGGGTTTTGACCGACGACCCCGGTCCGAGCACGCGTCTCGATGCGGGCGATATCATCATCTTCCCGATGGGCGACGCCAATACCATAAGTTCCGCGCCCGGCATGCGCGCCGAACCGAACCTCGACATGTACGATCGTCCGACCGATCGTCCCCTGCCGGTTGTTTTTCGCCATCACGGCGCGGGCACCGAGGACTGTCATTTCGTTTGCGGCTACTTCGGCTGCGACGCGCGACCATTCAATCCACTGCTCGAATCTTTGCCGCGCCTGTTCCAAGCCCAAATGCCCGCCGCCGGTCAAAGCTGGCTGGTCAATATGCTTCGCGTCGCCGCCGAAGAAACGGAACTCGGCGACGCCGGCAGCGAGACCATGCTGGCCAAGCTTGCCGAGGTGATGTTCGTCGAAGTGATCCGCAAACACATCGCACGCTTGTCCGAAGATTCGCGCGGATGGCTGTCGGCGTTAAGAGACCGGCATATCGGCCACGCGATGCGGCTTATTCATGGGCAACCGGCGCGGCAATGGACGCTGGATGCTTTTGCCCGCGAAGTCGGCGTGTCCCGCTCGGTCTTCGCCGAACGTTTCGCTCATTACGTCGGGCTTGCGCCGATGCACTATCTCGCCCGTTGGCGCATGCAGCTGGCGGCGCGGCGCTTGGAAGTGCCCGGCATCAGCATTGCACAAGTGGCGGCAGAGGTCGGCTTTGAATCCGAAGCTGCCTTCAACCGCAGCTTCAAGAAATATGTTGGCGCGCCGCCCGGGGCGTGGCGCAAGGGACGAATTCCCTCCGCCAAGGTCGGCTTGGACCCCGCGCAGTCGCCATAGCAAGCGCGCGCTTCGGGCGGCGCCACGCGCTTTACTGCGCTCATGCAAGCAGAATTTTCGGACTAAACTTTCCGGTTCGGATATCGGAATGCGGCCATGTTTTTGAATTTCGCCATCTCCGCCCTGGTGACCTTGCTGGTCGTCGTTGATCCGATCGGATTGGCGCCGACCTTCATCGCCATAACCGAGGGCATGTCGGTGTCGCTCCGCCGCCGGGTCGCGCTGCGCGCGGCAGTGATCGCCGGCGCAATTCTGCTTGGCGCCGCGTTGATCGGGGATTGGCTGCTGGCCACGCTTTCGATTTCTCTGGCGGCGTTTCGCATCGCCGGCGGCCTGCTGCTGTTCTCGATTGCCACCGAGATGGTGTTCGGCGTGCGCATGCGCCGCGAAGGCGAGGCCGCCGAGCAGGCGATCGAGGAACGTGCGCGCGATCTTGCCGCCTTCCCGCTGGCGATCCCGCTGATGGCCGGACCGGGCGCGATCACCGCGACCGTGCTCCTTGCCGGGCGTGCCGACCGCGATTGGCTTCTGCTGGCGCTGCTGTTGGCGGTCGTGGCTGCGGTCGTCGCGGCGTGTTTCGTCGTCTTCCTGCTTGCCGGGCGGATCGGGCGCCTGCTTGGCGTCACCGGCAACATCGTGCTCTCGCGGCTGCTCGGCGTGCTGCTGGCGGCGCTGGCGGTGCAATATGTGGTCGACGGCATCCGCGCTATCCTCAAGGGATGAGGCGCGCTAACAGCTCGTTAACCATACGGGCCCATCATCGCCGCATGGTGGGCATTTCCACAAATTCCGCTGCGGCAAACATGCTCATGGCGAGCCAACTAACCGCGCCATCGTCGGATCAGCACCGGCACAACGGCCAGCGCACGCCGTCGATCACCGGCAGCGACGCGGAGGCATCGAACACGGCTTCGCCGTCGAGTTCTGCGAGCAAGGCCGGGAGCCGGATCAACATCGTCGTATAAGTTTCGCTCGACATGGGGAATGCAGCACAAACGGATCGCCGGCCGGACGGCCTCGCGGTACGCCAAGCCAGGCCAGCCGACATTCCGGCTTTGATGCGGCTCAAACGGCTCCTGGCCGAGGGAGAAAACTCACTGCACGCGGTGTGCGCCAGCGCCGCCGATTGGCTGCGCGACGGCTTCGGCGCCGGTGCCGGCTTTTGCGCGTTCGTTGCCGAGTATGACGGCACCATAGTCGCCATGGCCACCTGCAGTCGGCGCGTCATCACCGGATGGAACGGTCCGGTCATCTTTCTCCAGGATTTGTTTGTCGAGCCTGCACTCCGCCGCCGCGGCATTGCCCGCGCGCTCATTGCGCGGGTTGCCGCCTATGCCCGCAAACTCGGCAGCCCGATCGTCGAATTGACGGTGCGGGCCGATAATCCGGCGCAGGGCTTTTATCGGCGCCACGGCTTTGCCATGCTGCCGCAATGCCTCACCTACGTGCTCGCCGGACCGGCGCTGGGCGCCCTCGCCGAGCGCGACCAGCAAACCGCCACCGCGGTGTCTGATCGCGACCGAACGGGGACCTCGATCAGGCCGACTGCGATCTCGCGCTAAGCTGCAGTGGGCGGCCGCCGACAAATCGCCGACGAGCATTCCGCTCTGCCTTGTCAGAATGACGCCAACTTCTGCGCCATTTGCTGATGCATCTGCAGTGCCGCCAAGGTCTTGCTGGCTCATCACCTCAGGGGCGCATTGTCCCGGGAGCGGCTCGGAACTGAAAATAGCGGCGTCGTCTTTCGAACGCGACCGGGTTGTGGTGGCTTCGTTTACCGACTGTTGGTTTGTTCCGTGCCATAAAGCAGCGGGGCGGTGCCTATGCGCGGAACCATCCCGAGGGCGATGGTCTGGAAGATGCCCGAGCGCGGCGGAATTTTGCTGATTTCCGATTGGCCAGACCGAGGCAAGGAGCTCGCCTCCAAGCTTGCCGGGCTTGGGCCATGCCGGCTGGTCGGGACTCCAGCAGCAAGAGGGCTCCGACGGATCGCCGGCCACTATCGTGTTGGACGTGGATTTCGCCCGTCCCAACGGCATGGAGCGCCTGCGGGAGCTCTTGGCGGCGCCTCGCCGATCGGAAACGCCGATCATCGCTGTCCTGCGCAGCGAGACGCATCTGCAACGTGTCCAGGCGTCGGCGCTGGGCGCGAGCACGGTGTTTCCGGCCGCCGCATCTTTCGCTGAAATATCCGCAGGCATCGGGCGAATGATTGCTGTCAAGCCGGCTGAACCCGTCGCTGCCCCAGCCGCGACGCCGGCGGAGAACGTGCAGCAGGCTGGCTCTCAGTTCGGAAGCATTTTCAGCGCCGCCGGCAGCGGCGAAGCCGTCGAACGGAAGGTCGTCGAACAGGCATCGGACTCGGTCACTGCCGCCATCAACGAGGGCGGCATCCGCCATTGGCTCGATATCGTGTGGACTTACGACGATGCCACCTACCAACACTGCATGCTGGTGACTGGCCTTGCTGCCGCATTTGCCCGCAGCCTGCATTTTGCCGACAAGGACCAGAAGCATCTCGTCCGCGGCGCCCTGCTCCACGATGTCGGCAAGGCGAAGATTCCGCTGCCCATTCTCAACAAGCCCGGGCGCCTCACCGACGACGAACTGGTCGTCATGCGCACGCACGCCAAGGCCGGTTATGACTTGCTGCGCGAACAAAACCAATATGAACCGGAGTTGCTCGAAGTCGTGCTTCGCCACCACGAATTGCTCGACGGCAGCGGCTATCCGGACGGAATTGCGGGCCAGCAAATCAACGATCTGGTGCGGCTGGTAACGATCTGCGACATCTATGCGGCGCTGATTGAACGCCGGCCGTACAAGCAGCCGCTGCCGCCGAATCGCGCCTTCAGCATTCTGCAGGAAATGGGCGAGAAGCTCGAAACCGCGCTGGTACGCGCGTTCGCCCACGTTGCCGAAAGCTCGTCAGCGCCCGCAGCCGCCTGACTCTGGTCCGTCACCGCGGCCGATCGGCGACGTTCGTGCTCCGCGCAATCATCGCGCCTCCCCAGCGAACGAGAGTTGCAACGCGTGCAGGCGGTCGAGCGCCGCGCGCGGCAATGGTCCTTTCTCCACCGCAGCGAGCGCCTCCTCGAACTGCTGCGGCGTCGCCATGCCGACCAGAATGCTGCCGATCGCCGGCTGCGAGAGCGCAAAGCGCGTCGCGGCTTCCGCCAAGCTCGCAGCAAACCCGTCGCTGACCAGCGGCAGGAGCCGGCGGGCGCGTGCGAGGTCGGCCTCGTAGCTGTTTGCCGAACCGATCGGCTCCGGCGGCGGACTGGCGATCGGATGGCGCTCGTGCGAGCCGGACAACGCACCTCCGGCAAGCACGCGGATGGCAATCACGCCGGTGCCGGCTGCTACGGTATGATCGAACAGGGCGCCGTAATCCTGTGCCGGATAATTTGCTGTCAACGGGGAGGCAGCGGACGGATTGAGCATGTTGTAGACCACTTGAGCGCTGCCAAACGCGCCGGTATCGATCACGCGCTGCAGTGCGGCCGTCTCGCCGATCGCGGTCAGTCCGAGAAACCGGAGCTTGCCGTCCCGGCGGAGCCGCTCGAAGGCCGGCACCAGTTCGTCCAGTACCTGCCGCAGCGCGAGCGCCTCCCCGCCGCCGTTCGCGGTGATTGCGTTATGGAGATGCAAAATATCGACGCGGTCGCGGCAGAACCGCGCTAGGCTGCCTTCGAGCGACTTGGCCGCTGCGTCGCCGATGCGCGGAAAATCAGCCGAGGAAAGCCGCACCTTGGTGCCGACGACGACGTTGGCGGTCTTGTGATTTTGCAGCACGCGGCCGAGGTTCTTCTCCGATTCGCCGTTGCCGTATTGCACGGCGGTGTCGAAATAGTTCACGCCGGCCTCGATGGCACGCGCGACGGCACGATCCTGATCGCGGGGATTGCCGCGCACCATCAGTCCGCCGACTGCGCCGCAGCCAAAGCCGAGCACTGACAGCCGCATTCCGGTGCGCCCGAACGGCCGCATTTCCATTTGCCGTCTCCTTTGCCCGTCAGAAGGTCGTCGCCAATGGCCCTATGCGCGGGCGCGCCAAGCCGTCTTCAATGCCAGTGCGGCTGCCAGATCATCAGCGACATTATCGCGATCGTGCCGCCAAGTCCCAAAAGCGTGGTGGCGCTCCAAAAGACAAATAGCCGCCGATACGAAGCCGGCAGCGGTTTGCTGTTCAACGCGGCCTGCCGAGCCAGGTTGCGCACGCGCAACTCGACGATCAGGCTCGCCAGCCATGCCACCACGACTGCCATATAGATCGCGAGCGACAGTTCGATCCAATATTCGTCGAGATGCGCGCCGATGGCGACCGCAAGGGGAAATCCCGCGAGCGGCTGCAACGCCACGGCGGGAGCCATGAGCGCAAATTCCGCCCGGACCGTGAACAACGAGGTGAGCGCGACCACGGATGTGTTGCCGGAGCGGTAGGCAAACAGCGTCAATAGCGCGATGCAGATCCACGTGCCGAGCATCACCGCCATGGCAATCATGTGGACGAATTTGATGGCGAAGATGACGTTGAGCATCGGGTCTGAGTAAACTGCGAGCGTAAGAAACCTGACCTCACTCCCTGCGGGAGGGGGTGGATCGCCTGAGCGAAGTGAAGGCGGCCCGGGTGAGGAGTTAGGGCAGCGGAATGCCCCCTCACCCGCCTCGCAGCCTTCGGCTGCTTGGCACCCTCTCCCGCAAGGGGTGAGGGAAGAAAAAGAAATCAGAACGGAATTTCGTCGTCCATGTCGCCGCGCCCGGCTCCCGCGCCGGCGGCCGCGGCGACTTTGCGCGTCGGTCCGGGCGAGCCGAACTCGCCGCCCGCCTCATCGGAGCCCAAATCGCTTCCGCTGCCTCCGCCGCTGGAACCGCCGGCACGGTCAAGCAAGGTCAGTTCGCCGCGGAAGCCCTGCAGCACGACTTCGGTTGAATAGCGATCCTGGCCGGACTGATCCTGCCATTTGCGCGTTTGCAGCGCGCCTTCGATGTAAACCTTCGAGCCTTTCTTCAGATACTGCTCGGCGATCCGGCACAGATTCTCGTTGAAGATGACGACACGGTGCCATTCGGTCTTTTCCCGCCGTTCGCCGCTTGTCTTGTCCCGCCAGGAACTCCGAGGTGGCCAAGCGCAGGTTGGCGATCGGCCTTCCGTCCTGAGTCCGGCGAATTTCGGGGTCGGCACCGAGGTTGCCGACGAGGATCACCTTATTCACGCTTCCCGCCATGATACGCTCCGTTGGTTCCGCGTCTTCCGCACCGTACTGCCGGGCCTGTCCCCGGCAAGACTGATTGGCCCGCTATAGGCCTTATCCACATCCGCTTTTGCCGCCCGGCTCCTCTGCCGTTTATGTTCTTATTTTGTTCACGACACAAAGGCAAGTCCTTGGGCTGTCTTTGGGCCCGGTAAGCCCTCAAGCAGCCGGAAAAGCCGTGGATCGGCGGCGCCTCGTCGTCTGGGCCGCAGGCGACGTTGGAAAGTCCGCCGTTGTGGCATTTGGGTGACATCATTTCGGTGCGCGATCCGGTACTTATGGACTCGCGGGGAAGGGTTGAAGCGCTCCTGACGGGCCACACGGGTCGGGGCGAAAAATTCAAGGGCGTCAGAAATCAAGAATGCAGGAGAAGAGTGACATGAAGCGGATGTTGTTCGCTGGCGCGGTCGCACTCGTCGCCACAACCCCGGCGTTCGCCGCCGATCTCATTCCGCCGCCTGGTCCGCCGCCGCAGGCGCCGGCCACTTATGTCCCGACCATCGCGCCGATCTACAATTGGGGCGGTATCTACGTCGGCCTCAATGGCGGTTACGGCTTCGGCGACAGCAACTGGGGCGCACCTGCCAGCACAGGCAATTTCGACGTCGATGGCGGCCTGTTCGGCGCCACGCTCGGGTTCAATTACCAAGTGGGCTCGTTCGTGTTCGGCGTCGAGGGCGACGGCGACTGGACTGACATCAAGGGCAGCGCAGGTGCAGCAGTCTGCCCGGGAACTTGCCAAACATCGAACGAGTGGCTGGCGACATTACGTGGCCGAGTTGGCTATGCGATCGATCGCGTCCTCGTCTACGGGACGGCGGGTGGCGCCGGCGGCAACATCAAGGGGACGCTGACGACACCGGTTGGCACAGTCTCGTCGGACAGCAGCGAATTCGGCTGGACCGCGGGCGCCGGCGTCGAATTCGCGATTACCGAGAACCTCACCGCCAAGGTCGAATATCTGTTCGTCGACCTCTCGAACGGATCGCTCTCCTGCTCCGTCGCAGTGTGCGGAGCCACTACGTCAGTGCCGGTGTCCTTCGATTCCAGCCTGATCCGCGCTGGCCTGAATTTCAAATTCAATCCGTTCTGACGGCTGGGGAGCGTCGGGGGGTCTTCGACCTGTGCGGAGGTGGTTCCGTAACCACGGATATCACCCAGTAGCGCAGTACCGAGCGGGTCGAGGACAAGCGGGGGCCGGCAGGGTGCCGGCCCCTTCGCGTTTCAAACGGCTTCTGCTGTGCGCCCCTACCCGTGCGCAGGGACAAAATTCCCCACTCCTCTTGCGGGAGAGGGTGCCGATTTCCACTGCGGCACTGGCAAAGCCTCCCCGTTCTCATTACGTTCGACCCATGGATGGATGGGCGGTCTAGGCGCGCGCGACAAGCGCGCGGCTTTCCTTCCGGCTAGAGCTGCGGAATGAACGACCTGTTCGACAAGGCGGCGAAGAATACGCAGCATCATGGCGCCGGCGAGCGCCGCGATGCGCGCACGATCGCGATCCGCGGCGCCCGCGAGCACAACCTGAAAAACGTCGACCTCGATATTCCGCGCGACCGGCTGGTGGTGTTCACCGGCCTGTCGGGCTCCGGCAAGTCGTCGCTCGCCTTCGACACCATCTACGCCGAAGGCCAGCGCCGCTATGTCGAGAGCCTTTCCGCCTACGCGCGGCAGTTCCTGGAAATGATGCAGAAGCCGGACGTCGACCAGATCGACGGGCTGTCGCCTGCCATCTCCATCGAGCAGAAAACCACCTCGCGCAATCCGCGTTCCACGGTCGGCACCGTCACCGAAATCTACGACTACATGCGCCTGCTCTGGGCGCGCGTCGGGGTGCCCTACTCGCCCGCCACCGGGCTGCCGATCGAGAGCCAGACCGTCTCGCAGATGGTCGACCGCATCATGGCGCTGCCCGACGGCACCCGGCTTTATCTGTTGGCGCCGGTGGTCCGCGGCCGCAAGGGCGAATACCGCAAGGAGCTTGCCGAGTTTCAGAAGAAGGGATTCCAGCGAGTCAAGATCGACGGCAAGTTTTATGAGATCGCCGGGGTTCCGGCGCTGGACAAGAAATTCAACCACGACATCGACGTGGTGGTCGACCGCATCGTGGTGCGGCCGGATATTGCCACGCGGCTCGCCAACTCGCTGGAGACCGCGCTCAAGCTCGCCGACGGCCTCGCCGTCGCCGAGTTCGCGGATGGCCCAATCACCTCTCCCCGCGTGCGGGGAGAGGTCGGATCGCGCAGCGATCCGGGTGAGGGGGCGCTTCAGCTGCCTGAGCGAGCGGAGAGGCCCCCTCACCCCGACCCTCTCCCCGCACGGGGAGAGGGAGAAAAAGGTCGCCCGCATCCACGACAAGAGCGGTCCCGAGCGCCTGACTTTCTCGGAAAAGTTCGCCTGCCCGGTGTCCGGCTTCACCATCCCGGAGATCGAGCCGCGGCTGTTCTCGTTCAACAATCCGTTCGGCGCCTGCCCGAAATGCGGCGGACTCGGCGTCGAGCAGCACATCGACGCCGACCTCGTTATTCCAGACAAGGAACGCACCTTGCGCAAGGGCGCCATCGCGCCGTGGGCGAAATCATCCTCGCCCTATTACGTGCAGACGCTCAACGCGCTCGGCAAGCATTATCGCTTCACGCTCGACACCAAATGGAAGGATCTGCCGAAGAAGACCCAGGACGCCATTCTCTACGGCTCGGGCGATACCGAAATCCGCTTTTCCTACGACGACGGCATGCGCGCCTACGAAACCAAGCGGCCGTTCGAAGGCGTGGTGACCAATCTGGAGCGCCGCTTCAAAGAGACCGACAGCGATTGGGCACGCGAGGAGATTGCCCGCTATTTCACCGACGTGCCGTGCGCAGCCTGCAAGGGCTTCCGGCTCAAGCCCGAAGCGCTGTGCGTGAAGGTCGGCGGCCTGCACATCGGCGAAGTTTCCGACATGGCGGTCAAAGGTGCAGCGACATGGTTCACTGAGCTACCCCAGCGGCTCACTGCGAAGCAGAACGAAATCGCCGTGCGCGTGCTCAAGGAAATCCGCGAGCGGCTCAAATTCCTGGTCGACGTCGGCCTCGAATATCTGACCTTGGCGCGCGCCAGCGGAACGCTGTCGGGCGGCGAGAGCCAGCGTATCAGGCTTGCTTCGCAGATCGGCTCTGGCCTGACCGGCGTGCTCTACGTGCTCGACGAGCCCTCGATCGGCCTGCACCAACGCGACAACGCTCGGCTTCTGGAAACGCTGCGGCGGCTGCGCGACCTTGGCAACACCGTGATCGTGGTCGAGCACGACGAGGACGCCATCCGCGCCGCCGACTACGTCGTCGATGTCGGACCGGGAGCCGGCGTGCACGGCGGCAACATCGTCGCCGAGGGCACTCCCGATGACATCATGGCCAATCCGCACTCGCTCACCGGTCAATATTTGAACGGCGTGCGCGAGATCGCGGTGCCGGAGCGCCGTCCGTGCAATCCGCACCGCCTGCTGAAACTCGTCGGCGCCCGCGGCAACAATCTCAAAAACATCACCGCGGAAATCCCGCTCGGCTTGTTCACGGCCGTTACGGGCGTGTCCGGCGGCGGCAAGTCGACACTGCTCATCGACACGCTCTACAAGGCGCTGGCGCGGCGGCTGAACGGCGCCAGCGAGGCCCCTGCCCCGCACGAGCGCATCGAAGGCGTCGAGTTCCTGGACAAGATCATCGACATCGACCAGTCGCCGATCGGCCGCACGCCGCGCTCCAATCCGGCGACCTATACGGGCGCCTTCACGCCGATCCGCGAATGGTTTGCCGGGCTGCCGGAATTGCGTGTGCGCGGCTATCAGCCCGGCCGCTTCTCCTTCAACGTCAAGGGCGGCCGCTGCGAGGCCTGCCAGGGCGACGGCGTGATCAAGATCGAAATGCATTTCCTGCCCGACGTCTACGTCACCTGCGACGTCTGCAAAGGCAAGCGCTACAACCGCGAGACGCTGGAAGTGCTGTTCAAGGGCAAGTCGATCGCCGACGTGCTCGACATGACGGTCGAGGAGGCGCTGGAATTCTTCAAGGTGGTGCCGCGCGTGCGCGACGTGCTCATGCTGCTGCACCGCGTCGGCCTCGATTACATCCATGTCGGCCAGCAGGCCAACACGCTCTCCGGCGGCGAGGCGCAGCGCATCAAGCTCGCCAAGGAGCTCTCCAAGCGCGCCACCGGCCGCACGCTCTACATTCTCGACGAACCGACCACCGGCCTGCACTTCCACGACGTGGCAAAACTCCTCGAAGTGCTGCACGAGCTGGTCGAAAGCGGCAACTCGGTCGTCGTCATCGAGCACAATCTCGAAGTGATAAAAACCGCCGACTGGATCATCGACCTCGGCCCTGAAGGCGGCGACGGCGGCGGGGAGATCGTCGCGGCGGGGACGCCGGAACAGATCGCGGCGACCAAGGGGAGCTATACGGGTGCGTTCCTCAAGCCGGTGCTGGCGCGCGGCGCGGCGTCGAGGCGGAAGAAGCGCGTCGAGGCGGCGGAATAATCTGCTCCCTCTCCCGCTTGCGGGAGAAGGTCGGGGTGAGGGCGCGAGCAGCGAAGCTGCGAGCGGGGCGGTCCCGTTGCACAACCCTCGGTAAACTGTGTTAGAAATGCCTATGGACATGAACATCGAAGCCGAGATTTGCGATCTAAAACGCCGCGTCGGCGAGCTTGAGGGCTCGTTCGGTTTCCTGACGCGGCAGGTCCAGAACGTGCACAAGGACTTGCTGACTTTTGAGGAAAAAACCGAGCAGCGGTTTCACGAAGTCGGCCAAAGGTTCGACCGTTTAGAAGGCAAGGCCGACGCTTTGGATCGAAAAATCGACACCAAGGTCGACGGCCTCGTCAGGGCCCTCCCCGGCATCGTCGTCGATGCCGTGCGCGAAGCGAACCGAGACCGCGACGGGAAGCACTGATCGCACCGAGATAACCTCATGATTTCGGCCGCAGATCTCGATCAAATACTCCTATCGTTCTGCGATCGGCGCTGGCTGAAAGTGGCTCGGATTGCCGGAAAGGCCCTGGACGCAATCGAAACGCGTGGGACCGAACTCGACGGCACATACGCCGACCAGATCGACGCGCGCTTGGCCGCGCTAGTCGAAAGCAAGCAATTGGAGGCCAAAGGAAATATCAAGCGGTGGAGATACAGCGAGGTTCGCCTGTCGGGTGGGCATGGAGAGGCGGCCGAATCTTCACCTTCTCCCGGAGGGACAGAGTTCGCGCGCGATGGGGTGAGCGAGCATGAGCGGGACCCTGCGTCGTCCAAGCGCTCGTGCTCGCCGGCGAATATCTCATCTCGGACCACGGCTTTGATAAGCTTGCCAAGGATGAATATCCTGCCGGGCGAAGTGATAACGGGCATTGTTGCGGCGATTGCCGTTGAGGACTACCCGGGCCGAAAACGTGGCCCGAGCATTCTCGCCTTGCAACACGACGCCAACGGCCGGCCCATTCACGTGCTGTGGGGAATCCCGGCGGGTCAACGTCGGCCGGCAGTCCTGGTGACGGCGTATCGTCCTGATCCAGATTTGTGGGACATGGACTTCAAGAAGCGAACAGTGCCATGACGCGAAAAAGCATCAAGCTCATCCACGAGGGCAAATATGCCGCCGAGGTTCCGATCGAATTGATCGAGGACGATACGGCATGGTCGCCCTATCTGTCGCCGGAGGACGTCCGCAAGCTCGAGGCCGTACGTCTGGCGCTAAAGCGCGGTGACATCGCCGAAGCCGCCAAATACGGCCGCGTGTTCGAACTGACGCCGGTGGCGGCGAAGTGATTACGGCGGAGCATTAAAGGCCCATTGCTTTATACCATGAGGGATCATTGTAATAGCGACATCCCTGCAGTTTGGCAGCGGAATCTAAGGACCGAAACTCTTTGGGCCAGCCATCTAGATGTGGAGTCTCAACAGGTTGTCCTCGGTCAGAGCGAGTTTGCTGATGGGTGTTGTATCACCGATGCCGGCATGAGGCCTGTGCCAATTGTATTGGTGCAGCCAGGCGGGCAGCTGATCCTTGCGCTGCCGTGAGCTTTGATAAGCCTGAGCATAAGCCCATTCGCGCAGGCTGGTCTGAATGAAGCGCTCGGCCTTGCCGTTGGTCTGCGGTCGATAGGACCTGGTTCGGACGTGTCGGAGCCTGAGTTGCTTGCAGGCGCTGCGGAAGGCGAACGACTTGTAGCAGGAGCCGTTGTCAGTCATGACGCGCTCCACGGTGATGCCGAGGCTCTGGTAGTAGGCGACGGCGGCCTTGAGGAAGGCGGTGGCACAACGCTTCCTCTCGTTACCCATGATCTTGGCGAAGGCAATGCGGGAGTGGTCGTCGATGGCGACGTGCACGAACTCCCATCTGCAAATTCGCTTGCAATAGTGACCCCCTGAGGGGCGATTTTCGCGTCCAATTCCGACCCCTTCTGACGTTTTGTGTCAGCGTCCTTCCCTTTGGCCGTGATGGGCCGGGAAGGACTTTAGGGGATGATTGGCGTGGACAAGATCGGCCAGATACGACGCGCCTATTTTGAGCAACACCGGTCGATCAAGGAGATCGTGCGGACGCTGGCGGTATCGCGCGCGACGGTGCGCAAGGTCATCCGCGGCCACAAGACCGAGTTCAAGTACGCGCGAGGAGTTCAGCCGACGCCGAAGCTTGGCGACTGGGTTGAGGTTCTGACGGAGATCCTGGAGCAGGAAGCTAAGCTACCGAAGCGGGAACGCCGCTCGACCCAGCGGCTGTTCGAGGAGCTGCGCGGACGCGGCTACGCCGGCGCGCACGACAGCGTGCATCGGTTCGTCAAGACATGGCGCGATGAACGCGTCCGAGTTCCGGTTCATGCCTATGTGCCGATGAGCTTCGCGCCTGGGGAAGCCTACCAGTTCGATTGGAGCCACGAGACAATCACGCTTGCGGGCCTGCCGCTGACGGTCAAGGCGGCGCACATGAAGCTGTCGCACAGCCGCATGCCGTTTGTGCGCGTCTACTTTCGGGAGACCCAGGAGCTGGTGTTCGACGCCCACGACAAGGCGTTCCGGTTCTATGGCGGGGTCTGCCGGCGCGGCATTTACGACAACATGAAGACGGCGGTCGAAGCGATCTTCGTCGGCAAGGCCCGACAGTATAATCGTCGCTTTCTGCAGATGTGCTCGCACCATCTGATCGAGCCGGTGGCCTGCACCCCGGCCTCGGGATGGGAGAAGGGTCAGGTCGAGAACCAGGTCGGCAATCTGCGCGACCAAATGTTCCGACCCAAGCCGCGGGTCAAGAGCCTCACCGAGCTGAATGCGTGGCTGGAAGATCAGTGCATCGCCTACGCCAAACGAACCCAACATCCTGAGTTCAAGGATCGGACCGTCTGGGACGTGTTCCAGGAAGAACGCGCGAGCCTGATGGAGCTGCGCGGCCCGTTCGACGGGTTCGTCGAGAAAGCGGTGCGCGCCAGCACCACTTGCCTGATCATGGCCGATCATAATCGCTACAGCGTCGATGCGCGGGCGGCAGGTCGGATGGTGTTGGTGCGCTCCCATGCCGAACGCATCGTCGTGTTGCTGGGCGACGAGGTGGTCGCCGACCATCCGCGCCAGTTCCGGCGCGACCAGATCATCTACGATCCCTGGCATTATCTGCCGGTCCTGATGAAGAAGCCCGGCGCCTTGCGTAACGGCGCTCCGTTCAAGGATTGGGCTCTGCCGTCCGCGTTGACCCAGGTTCGCGCCAAGCTGAAGCAACACGCCGACGGGGATCGACAGTTCGTCAAAGTATTGGGCGCGGTGCTCGATCACGGCCTGGCCGCCGTTGAGGCGGCCTGTGCCGAAGCGCTCGACGCGGGCATTGCCAGTGGCGATGTGATCCTGACCGTGCTGGCGCGCCGGCAGCAGCCCGCAGCGCCGCCGAGCATCACTACGCCTGACGCGCTTCGCCTGAAGATCGAACCCGCGGCCGATTGTGGCCGCTACGACAGCATAAGGAAGGTTGCTTGATGGAACGTCATGAGATTCTGGAAGCCATGAGCGAACTGAAGCTTTACGGCATGCGCGCCAGCTTTGATGAGATAGCCGGCAAAGGTCTTGCCCGGCGCGATGAGCTCTATCCGCTCATCGCCAGTCTGATCCGGGCCGAACGCACCCACCGGCAGGCCCGTTCGATCAGCTATCGCATCGGCGGAGCCAAGTTCCCGGTCCTCAAAGATATCGACACGTTCGTCTTCGCCGATACTCCAATCGATGAAGGACAAGTTCGTGAACTCGCCACCGGCACCTTCCTGGACGCCAAGCGCAACGCAATCTTCATCGGCGGCACCGGCACCGGCAAAACCCATCTGTGCATCGCAGTGGCCTCAGCGGTCATCCGCAGCCGCGCCAGGGGGCGCTTCTTCAACTTGGTCGATCTGGTCAATCAGCTGGAACAGGAAAAGGCCGCCGGTCGCAGTGGCCGACTGTCCGAGAAGCTGCTGCGCCACGATCTCATCGTCATCGACGAACTCGGCTACCTGCCGTTCAGCCAATCCGGCGGCCAGTTGCTGTTCCACCTGATCAGCAAGCTCTACGAGAACACGTCACTGCTGATCACCACCAATCTGGCTTTCGCCGATTGGCCACAGGTGTTCGGCGACGCCAAAATGACGACCGCCATGCTCGATCGGCTCACCCACCACTGCGACATCATCGAGACCGGCAACGACAGCTGGCGCTTCAAGAACCGCGCATAACCTCCCGCTTGCCACTCGCCGCCCGCCAAGACCGGCTCTGCTCCGCTATGTGGGGCTCCGCGACGCCGGTCTCGGCTCCGTCAGAGCGGACGCATTCACACGCCTGTAGGGGGTCGGCCTTGGACGCGAAAGGGGGTCGCAGTTGGATGCGATTTGACACTCCCATCCGACCCCGCGGCTGTTGCTCTGGCCCCGCCGGTCGCCGGTGATGCGATGGCCGATCCTGTTGAAGCGGCCGAGCTTCTTGATGTCGATGTGGATCATCTCGCCGGGCCTCTCGCGCTGGTAGCGCCGGACCGGTTCGGCAGGCTCAAGGGCGTTGATCCTGTTGAGGCCCAGTCGCTTGAGGATGCGACTAACGGTGGCCGGCGAGATCTGCAATTCGGCTGCGATCTGGTGGCCGGTGCGGCGCTGACGGCGCAGTCCTTCCACCTGCTCAACCACGCCCTGCGGCGTCGGCTGATGAAGCCGGTGAGGCCGCGAACTGCGGTCGCTCAACCCCGCCAGCCCCTCGCGACGATAGCGGTCGACCCACTTGCGAACCGTCCGCGGGCAGACGCCTGCGGCCAATGCGACGGCCTTCGGCGTCTGCCCGCTCTGCACCTGCCGCACTATTCGCTCTCGACCACGCGGTGTCAGGCGGGCATTCTTGTGCACGTTCATCCGGTCCTCCGAATCACTGAAGCTTCAACAACCTCAGCGTCCTCGTTTAGGACCGGATGGACAACCTATTGAAAGCTCACAGCTAGAGCGCGTTTGATCGCTACCATTTTGAACGGGACATGAACCGCACATTCATCGCGAATGATCGCGGGGCAGCGGTCGGGATCCATCTGCGTCACGTTGTTTAGATTGACTGCAATGATTGGAAGTCCAAGTTCTAAGGCTAATTCCATCTCCCAACGAACGAACTTATATAGATTTTTTGTATTTGCACCCACCAGCACGATAACGGCCGACGACCTGTTCATCCTCTCTTTGAGACGGGATTTAACATAGTACTCGCCCTGAGCGCGGCTAGTCATATTGTCAAGGTCGTGGGCATCAACAAAATCGAATTCGGTGTTCTCATTCTGCTTCCAGCCCTTCATATAGGCGTATGCCCATTTGTCCGTATCACCATCAAAAATCACATATGTTGCGTTCCTGTAGCTCATAATATCGCTCCGCAATTCTTGGAAATATCAAACAAATGAAGATTTCAGATTGAAGACGCTCGCCTGGTCTGGCGCTTACCGCCGCTTCAAAAGATCAGACAAAGTATCCGCCCCTTCGCGATCGAGCACGGTGCCGAGTTTTGCGTCGCTGCGATAGCTTTTCGCAAAATCCGACCCGTAAGTTTCGCGCAAGGTGCTAACGAGCGTATCGCTTCGCTTATGGCGAATTTCGCCGTCACCATCCCGGCAGCGGTTGTCGAGACCCGTACTGCAGTTTCGCTTGGCCATTTAGCCCTCCAAATGTAGGCAGAGACGCCTCAATCGCCACTAAATCTAGGAGAACAAAATGGCAACATTATGATCTGGCGGCACCCTGCCTTGGCGATTTGATTCGGCTGCACAGATTCTGTGCCCCCTTTTTCCTGAGAACGGCGCCAAGTTTTGCGTCGTTTCGGTAGCCTTTTGCAAAATCCTGTCCGTAGGTTTGGCGCAACGGGTGTCACTGCGTTTGTGGCGGATTTCGATTGGTCGATCACGGTGACGGTGCATTTAATAGAGATCGGCGATCGGTGGCATCGACGGCCCGTGAGTGGCTCAAGCGCAGCGAGCCAGCCCAGATGAGCGTAGCGGTATCTGGGGCCGGCCCCACCGCCGCTCCCGCATATCGTTCGCTCCTGCGGGCTGTAGTTCCTCGTCACCGCCGGTTTCGACCCGGTGGTCCATACTGACGGGCGGGCCGCATGGATTGCCGGATCAAGTCGATCAAGTCCGGCAATGACGACACCACGACCTCACCCTGAGGTGCTCGGCGCGTTAGCGCCTAGCCTCGAAGGGTGCCGGCGCGAATGCCTCGGCCGCATCCTTCGAGGCACGCATTCGGCGCACGCCTCAGGATGACGGGAATGATGCGTGCTTGCATTTCTCTTCGTCACCACCGGGCTTGACCCGGTGGTCCATGCTGAGAGGCCGCATGGACTACCGGATCAAGTCCAGCCATGACGGCCCCGATATTAAAACCGCATCGGCGGCCGCTTGCCCTTTTCCTCGCGCGGCACTTTCACCAGGGCCTCGCCGTCGAGCACGACCTGCCGGCCGACCTTGCACACGCAGGTCAGGCGCGCGCGGGATTTTTCCGGCATCAGTTCGGCCACGGTGACAATGACTGTCACGGTATCGCCGATCTTCACCGGCGCGCGGAAATTGAGCGTCTGCGAAATATAGATCGCGCCCGGCCCGGCAGCCGGGTGCCGAGCACCGCCGAGATCAGGCTTGCGGTGTAGAGGCCGTGGGCAGTGCGCCGGCCGAATTGCGTCCGGGCGGCAAAATGCCAAGTGGAGCGGATTTGACATTCGCTCTTCGTGTTCCGCTCGCTCGTGAAGCAAATGTCAAATCCAAAGGCTCCACTCGCTTTAATGCTTGCTAGTGGTTCTTTGATTCAAACATTCGCTCAAGAAGCTCCGAAACGCGAGGCGAATGTTTGAATCGAACCACCAGGCCAGATGCACCGGATTGCGGTCGCCGGTGAGTTGCGCGAAGCCGACCACGTCGGAGGCGGCGATTGTCTTCTTCAGCCGCTCGGTCATGCCGACCTTGAGGTCGTCGAAGAACAGCGAGCGGAGCGGCGGCAGGCCGGTCGGGGGCGCCATGCGATCCTCCAGCATGCGCGAGCCGGCCCCCGCCGGATTGGGCGGCCGCCTCACGTCTCGATCTTGCTCAGCACGGCCTGCATCTGCTGCAACACCTCGCGGGTCTTCTCGGCGTAGAAGGCGTTCACCACCTCGCTGATCGCCTGCACTTTCGGATCGAGCGGATTGATGCCGGCGCCCACCAAGCGGGCGTGCAGCTCCTTGAGCACTTCGTCTCTCTCGAACATCTCGCCTCCGGTTCGCGCGCGCCTCGCGGCAATCACCGAACTCGGACCGCATCATAGCGCAGATGCCGCCCGCCGTCCGGCCGAGCGCCTTGTCGAGCCCCTTGCCCATCCTCCTCTAGCGCCAGACATGCTATTTTCGCCCATGAGAGTCGAAGATATTGAAGAAGCCATTCTGAAGCTTTCGCCCGATAAGCTGGCAAAGCTGCGCCACTGGTTCGCGGAATTTGAAACCGGCAGGGCGGCGCCGGAAATCCCGGAACGAACCGCCGTGAAGCTTGGCCGCATCGCCGGGCGAACGCTCGCCGAATGGCGCAAGCTCTCGCGCGAGCCATAGCACGCGAGTCATCGCACCGGAGCTTTGGCAAATGGCGACACGGCAAGAGCGGCTGGACGTCTTCGCGCATGAGGGCGATCCGCCTGTGGACCGGCCGCTTGAGCTCTTGTGCGAGGACCATGTCGGCACGTACGTGGTGCCGTTCCTGTGCCGATGGACGAACGGGGACTGGCGAAGCGTCGAAACCGGCGAGCGCATCCAGGCCACCGTGATAGGCTGGCGCACGCGAGGCCGATGACATAAATCATCGGGCTCAAAGCTCCTGCGAGAAAGGACGATATGGGTAAAGCACGATCCAAAGAACCTGAATTCCTCGAACGGCAGACGGCGGCGGCCAACGCCAAGAAAGGCATTGCTGGAGCGTTTTCGCGCCAATGCCGCGGACCCGGCCGTCGCCGAGCTGCAGGAAAAGCGCGCGGCCGAGGCGGCCGAACGCACCGCCGCCAGGAAAGTCCGCGAGGCGGAGAAGGCCGAACGCAAGGCCCGCGAGGCTGAGGCAGCTGCCGAGGCCAAGCGCGAGGCTGCCGCACAGGCTGAACGTGCGGCCGCCGAAATGGCCGAACGCCAACGCGCCGCCGAGGCACAAGCCAAAGCCGACCGCGACGCCCGTTATGCCGCTCGCAAGGCGAAAGCGAAAAAGGGCAAGCGCTAAGCGAACACCGGCGTCACGCTCCATTGCTGACCGGCGGGTTCGAGGGGAGCCCATGCGCGGATGGGGCCGACACGCCGGCCGTGACGCTCGGGTCCCAATCCATCGGCTCGTAGCAATTTGGCGTGCCTGCCCGTCCCTTTCCGGGACTCACGCGGCTCATTGTAACCTCGTCCCCGGGGGTGACAGTGGACTGCGCCACTTCAAGTCCATTTGCTTCGGCCAGTGAGAGGAGTTCCACCATGGCCGCGCTCCCGCTGATCGTCTTCGATGTCAACGAGACGCTCCTTGATCTTGGGACGATGGAACCCACCTTCGAGCGCATCTTTGGCGACAAAAGCGCGATGCGTTTGTGGTTCGCCGACTTGATCCTGTATTCCGCAGCGCTGACCGTGGCCGGCTGCTACGTCCCGTTCACCGATATCGGTGCGGCGGTCATGAAAATGCTGGCGGGTACGCGCGGGATCAATGAGCAAGACAAGAATGAGCTGACGGAAAAGTTCTCCACGATGCCGCCCCACCCTGAAGTCCCGGCGGCGCTGCACAAGCTTCGCAATGCGGGCTTCCGGCTGTTCACGCTGACGGACAACCTGCTTGAAGTTCAAACGCGCCAGCTCGAGCATGGCGGCATCATCGATCTGTTCGAACGGCGATTCAGCGCTGACGGCGTGAAGCATCATAAGCCGTCGCGGCAGGCCTATGCCTATGTCGAGAAAGAGCTTGGGGTTGAGCCCTCCCAGCTCTGTCTCATCGCCTGCCACACCTGGGATACTCTCGGCGCCGTCGCGGCAGGCTGGGAAGCCGCGCTGATCAGACGTGTCGGCAATGATGTGCTGGACGTCGGCCCGCAGCCGCAGATCGTCGGTACCGACCTCAACGACGTCGCCGATCAGCTCGTCGCCCGGCATCAGCGGCGCCTCCGGCAATGATGACCGGCCGGCACGATGACCGGCTGGCACGAGCCCGGCGATGATGAACCCATGAACTCACGATGTCAGCCGGTGCGCCGGCGCAACCGTCCTTTCGAGGTTTGCCCCGCGGGCGAGCGCCAGGATGACGGTAACATCGGTGTTCGTAGCAATCTGGCGCGACGCTCCTCACATTAGCGAGTGAAACGCAGGGCGGATTGGTCATCCGCCATTTTTGCCAATCCGCCGTACAACGACAGGCGGGTTACTCCGGAGCTTGTCATCGGGGCCACTTCGGGCGGCTACTTCGGGGCGGCTACTTCGGGGCGGCCACTTCGGGCCGGACCCGTTGGGCTAAACCACCCCACATGAGATCGTCATGAAAAAGATCGGCTTCCTCTCGTTCGGCCATTGGACGCCCTCGCCGCAGTCGCAGGTGCGAACCGCGTCCGATGCGCTGCTGCAATCGATCGAGCTTGCCGTCGCCGCGGAGGAGCTTGGCGCCGACGGCGCTTTCTTCCGCGTGCATCATTACGCCCGCCAGCTCGGCTCGCCCTTCCCGCTGCTCGCCGCCGTCGGCGCGCGGACAAAGCGCATCGAGATCGGCACCGCAGTCATCGACATGCGCTATGAGAACCCGCTGTACATGGCGGAGGACGCGGGCGCGGCCGACATCATCAGCGGCGGCCGCCTGCAGCTCGGCATCAGCCGCGGCTCGCCCGAGCAGGTGATCGACGGCTGGCGCTATTTCGGCTACGCGCCTCCCGAAGGGGAGACCGATGCCGACATGGCCCGACACCACACCGAAGTGTTTCTCGAAGTGCTGCGCGGCGGCGGGTTTCGCAAAACCCAATCCGCAGCCGATGTTTCCGAACCCGCCGGGCCTGTTGCGGCTCGAGCCGCATTCGGAGGGCCTGCGCGAGCGCATCTGGTGGGGCGCGGGCTCGAGCGAGACGGCCGAATGGGCCGCCAAGATCGGCATGAACCTGCAAAGCTCGACGCTGGTCTACGACGAGACCGGCGAGCCGCTGCACGTCCAGCAGGCGGGCCAGATCCGCAAATTCCGCGAGGCCTGGAAGGCGGCCGGACACACGCATGAGCCACGGGTGTCGGTCAGCCGCAGCATCTTCGCGCTGGTCGACGATCGCGACCGCAGGTATTTCGGGCATGAGAGCGAGAGCGAGGATCAGATCGGCTTCCTCGGTGACGGCCGGCGTACCGTGTTCGGCAAGCAGCTATGCCGCCGAGCCGGACGTGCTCGTCGAACAGCTCAAGCACGACGAGGCCATTGCCGAAGCCGACACGCTGTTGCTCACCGTGCCCAACCAGCTCGGCGTCGATTACAACGCCCACGTGATCGAGGCGATCCTCAAGTACGTCGCGCCGGCGCTGGGCTGGCGGTAGTCATTCCGGGCTCCTCGCTGACGCTCGGCCCCGGAACGACGAAAACAAGACGTTTGCCGGATGCGGTGCAGCGTGAAACGGTGCACCTTGATCCGGGATCGTAAAGAATTCTGAGTTGTTACGATCGCGGATCTGCAGCGCATCACTGCGCCATAACGCGTCGAAGACGCGCGTAAACGCGTCTATGGTTTCATGCTGCGCTGCGCTCGGGAGACGCGACATCTCATCGGAGCCATCCATGCCCCCCATCCGCGGTAGCTGCCTGTGCGGCGGCATTGCATTCGAGATTACCGGGCCGCTGATGGCGCCGATGAACTGCCATTGCTCGCAATGCCGCAAGCAGCATGGCGCAGCGTTTCGCAGTCGCGTGCGGATCGCGGCGTCCGATTTCCGCTGGCTCACAGGCGAGCATCTGCTCAAATTCTATGAAAGCCCCCGCGGCTATCTGCGCGGCTTTTGCCGCGAATGCGGCTCGCCGATCATCAACCGCGCCGGGCCGAACTGGAAGCCGCCTGCCGAATTTCCGGTGACCGCCCCGCAATACGGTATTCCGCTCGCCATTCTCGACAATCCGCCGGTGCGGCCGGAACTGCACTGCTTCGTCGCCAGCAAGGCGCCGTGGTTCGAGATCACCGACGACCTGCCGCAATACGCCGGTTACCCGCCGGCCAGTCCTTAGCGTATTTTGCTGCACTCAGTCCCGCGCTACAAATGATCGTCAGCGTCACAGCACCCAACGCCGGAGCCGCCCATGCCAACCACCACCAAAGACCTGCTCGAAGCCGCCAACGCTGCGGTGCCGAAGATTTCCGGCAAGGAAGCGCAGGAGATGGTCGCCAATGGCGCGCTGCTCGTCGACCTTCGCGACAGCGCCGAACTTGGGCAGACCGGCAAGGCCGTGGGCGCGCTCCACGTCCCGCGCGGCTCCTTGGAGTTCAAGGCCGATCCGTCGCTCCCCTCGGCCGACAAGAATTTTTCACTCGACCGGCCCGTGATTCTGCATTGCGGCGGTGGCGGACGCGCCGCGCTTGCCGGACAGCTGCTCAAGGACCTGGGCTACCAGGAGGTCTACAACCTCGGTGGCCTCAAGGACTGGATCGACGCCGGCGGCAAGGTCGAGCAAGCGTAGACGGCGTTTTTCTAAGCTCCCTCTCATCGCCACCGGGCAGAGCGCGCAGCGCCGTCTTCTCCTGAAGAGGCGCAGTGGTCCATGCGCACGTGCCGGCCGCATTCCGCGGTCATCTAAATGTTCACAGGGGATGATCAAATCGCAGTTCGATGAGGAATACGACTATGAGCACGCTGGAATTCGGCCTCAAGAGTTTCTTCCGTCCACGCATTTACGCCATTGCTCGCGATGGAGCGCCCGCGGGCGAGATCGAATGCGCGCGGATGTGGGAACGCGCCACGATCACGATCGGCGGCACAAGCTGTTCGGCCGCGCGTGAAGCAAGAATGAGCGGCGCCTTTTATCTGGAGGCAAACGGCGTCCGTCTCGCCAACGCAGAAAAGTCGAGCGCCATGCATCGCCTGTTCACCATGCAGGTCGGCGGCAGAACGCTCGTTCTCAAGGCTGCTTCCACCTTTGGTCGCACTTTCGTGTTGACCGAGCGGGAGACTCAGATCGGCTCGATTGCGCCGCTCGGATGGTTCACTCGCAAGTGCAGGGCGGAGCTGCCGGATGATCTGGCGCCGGAGGTCCAGGCATTCCTGATCTGGCTGTTCATCATCCTGTTGCGGCGCCAACAGCAGGCGGCTATGGGTGCCGAAATTGGCGCCATCGCCGCGACAGGCAGCAGGTAGGAGGAGAACCCGGTACGGCACACACGATCGACCGCGTGATCGCGGCCGCTTTGCGCCTTTTGCCTGCGTATGAGAGTTTACGGACGTTCTCACCAGGGAGCACCAGTCATGCCAGCAAGCACTGTCAAAATCCCCTCCTCGTCCGGCGGCGGAGCGTTCGACTGCTACGTCGTGCTGCCGGAATCCGGCGACAAGACGCCTGCCATCGTGCTCGCCAATGCCATCGTCGGCGTCGACGAGGATTTGTGCGGCATTGCCGATGAATTCGCGGCGGCGGGTTTCATCGCGGCGGCGCCCGACTTGTTCTGGCGCACGGTGCCGGGGCCGCTCCTGCACGAAGACCCGCGCACTCGGCCGCGCGGCCAACCGCGGCTGCAGAAAATCAAGACCGGCGAGGCCGACATGGCCGACACCCTCAACTATGTCCGCACGCTGCCGCAGCATAACGGCCGCGCCGCCACCATGGGTTTTTGCTACGGCGGCCCCTACGCCATTCTCGGGCCGAAGCGGCTTGGCTATGACGCCGGAATCTCCTGCCACGGCACGCAACTCCTCGACTTTATCGGCGAGGCCGACGGGCTCGCCGCACCGATCTGCATCATGTGGGGAGACAAGGATTTCGCCGGACCGCCGGAAGTGCGCGACGCCTATCGGGCGCTGGCGGCACGCAAGAGCAATGTCGCGGTCCACATTTTCCCCGGCATTGATCACGGCTACATGCTGCCGCACAGCGCCCCTGCGTTCGACGCCAAGGCGCGCGCTTTTTCGATGGCGCGGGCACTGGCCATCCTTGAGGCCTTGCGCGGTGGACGAAAGCCGAAGCTTGAGGCCGCCGAGTAGCGCCCACCTTAATAGGGACTTCCATGTCGCTCCTCGCCTTCATCGCGGCCAAATGGCAGAACGCTCTGCCCGTTCTGGGCGCGCTCGGAATTGCTGCCTGGATCGTTCTGTTCCGGACCCACCCATTGAGCGAACGTGCGCTGTGGATGGCTCTCCTCGTTATCTACATGCTGCATCAGATCGAGGAGCATCTGTGGCCGGGCGGCTTCCGCCAGTTTACCAACGCGCACGTCTTCAAGAGCGGTAAGGATAATTGGCCGGTCAGCGTCGCTGGCGTCGCGCTGGTCAATATCGGCTATGTCTGGCTGCCGGTTGGGCTTGCGGTGCTATATCCGGGAGTGCTGCGCTGGGTCGGTCTCGTCTGGATCGGCCTCACGCTGATCAACGCGCTCATACACATCGTCAACACGATTCATCTGCGCATCTACAATCCTGGTCTGGTCACCTCCATCGTGCTGTTCCTGCCGTTCACCATTCTCGTGCTCACGGTAGAAACCGGGCGCGGCGCGTTGTCGGGGGCGCAAATCGGTTTGATCCTGCTCGCCGGAATCCTTCTCCATCTTCCGGTAGCGGCACTGTTCGTCGTGCCATTTGTGCGCCGGCGAGCCGCCGCCGGCTGAGAAGGGTTGTGGCCGGAGGCGAGGTCTGCAGCGCCTAGAGAGCGGGCTGCATCGCGGATATCGCCGCTCTCGGGCGGGTCGCCTCTGCTATAAGGCGCGCATGAACGGGAGTGAGGCGGCGCAGTGATACCAAGACGACCCGTGGTCGGCGTGATCGGCAGCGCCCACACGGCCGAGGGCCGGTTTACGGCGCAGCGCGTGGGCGAGCGGTTGTTGCGCGCGGTGGTCGAGACCACAGGGGCGCTGCCGCTGATCTTCGCCGGCACGCCGGAAATCACTGAGATCGGCGCGCTGCTCGATACCGTCGACGGCATCCTGTTGACCGGCGCGCGTGCCAACGTCCATCCCAGCTATTTCGGCAAGGAGGAGCATCCGGCGCACGAGCCCTATGACCGCAACCGCGATGCACTGGCGCTGAAGCTGATCGAAGTCAGCGTTGTCCGCGGCGTTCCGCTGTTCGGCATCTGCCGCGGCCTGCAGGAAATAGGCGTCGCGTTCGGCAGTTCGCTGCATCCCGAAATCCGCGAACTGCCCGGGCGCATGAACCATCGCATGCCGCGGCTGCCGAACGGCGAACCGCATCCCGACCTCGCCGTCGTTTTCGCCGACCGCCACGACGTCCGACTCGCCGCAGGCGGCAAGCTTGCCAAGCTGCTGGGCTGCGACACCATCCGTGTCAACTCGCTGCACGGCCAGGGCATCCTCCAACCCGGCAAGCGTGTGGTGATCGAGGGCATTGCCGAGGACGAGACCATCGAGGCGATCAGCATCGCCGATGCGCCGGGCTTTGCGCTCGGCGTCCAGTGGCATGCCGAGCATGACGCCGCACGCAATCCAGTCAATCGCAAGCTGTTCGAGGCGTTCGATAGCGCCTTGAGTAGCTATCATCGGACGCGCTGACCGGCGCGACCGGCTATTCCCCTGTCCAGTGCGGCACGCGCTTGTTGAGAAAGGCGTCCATGCCTTCGCGGAAGTCGCGGCTCATATAGCACATGAGGATGAGGTCCTCGCCCTCTTCGCGCGTCAGCCGGCGCATGATCCGGGCGAGTGCCTGCTTGGTGGCGGAAAGCGTCAGCGGCGCATTGGCGGCGACTGTCGCCGCAAGCTCGCCAGCGCGTTTGTTCAAGGCCGCGAGGTCCTCGACGACCTCGTTAAGAAGGCCGACAGCGGCCGCTTCCTCGGCGCCGACCAAACGGGCGGTAAAGATGAGGTCCTTGACGCGGGCCGGTCCGATCAAGGCGGTGAGCCGGCTGATACTCGCCATCGACAGGCAATTGCCGAGCGTGCGCGCGATCGGAAAGCCGATGCGCGTTGTCTTGGTGCCGATGCGCAGATCGCAACAGGCGGCGATGCCGGCGCCGCCGCCCGTGCAGGCGCCGCTGATGGCGGCGATCGTGGGGACGCGGCACTGCTCCAGCGCCGTCTGCACGCGGTCGATGCGGGCCTCGTAGGCGAGCGCGTCCTGCGGAGTTTTGAAGGCACGGAATTGATTGATGTCGGTGCCGGAGGCAAAGGCCTTGTCGCCGGCTCCTTGCAGCACCAGCACCTTGATGGTGCGGTCGTTGTTTGCCTGTTCGCAGATTTGCGCCAGCCGCTCGTACATCGCAAACGTGAAGGCGTTGCGCGCTTGCGGGCGATTGAAGGTGATCCTGGCAATGCCATCGCGCTGCTCGAAGAGCAGGTCCTCCGCTGGTGACGTTTCGACGTGCATGCTCGATCTGCCCTCTTCCCGGTCGTCGACAAACTTCTGCCACCGCTATCCGGCGGGCGCGGTCTAATGCGCTGTGGTGCTTTCGACGCCCTCGATTTCCTCGATGACGACCTGGCCGAGTTGGCGGATCGCTTCCGCCATCAGCGCGGCCCATTGTTCCTTGGGCGCAAGCATGATGGTTTCCGCAAGGCTTTCTGCCATTCGGGCCACTATGTCGGCGAGGTCGACATTGTCCTGTCCTTCGATACGTTCACGCACCAACTCATTGATATCGCAATGCAAACAATCGCTCATCGGCTACTCCATTGCATCGTCACACGAGACTCGCCGGCAGGATGCCGCAAAAGGCCCTCGCCTGTCTGCCCCTTGAAGTTCCGGCCGCCCGAGCAGCCTCGCCGCGGGCTGTGGGCAATCGCCGCTAGGCAGACGGCGGATCGCCGAACGCTACGCTGACGCGGCGATTGCGGCGGCTCTTCTTCTCGATCTTGCGGACGAAGACAGCGCCGATCTCTCCGGTCGAGCGGACGTGGGTGCCGCCGCAGGGTTGAACGTCCACGCCGCGGATTTCGACGATGCGCATCGTGTCGCCGATCTGCGGCGGTGCGACCATTGCCGTGCGCACCAGGCCCGGCCTGGCGCGCACCTCACTGATCGGCCAGTGCTGCACTTCGACCGGTGCATCCTGCTTGATGATGGCGTTGATCCGTTCGGTGAGTTCGACCTTGTCCAGAGTATTTTCTTCGAGATCGAAATCGAGCCGGGCATGGTCGGCGTAGATGGCGCAGCCGGTGACCGGCGCGTTCACAAGGCTGCATAAGATGTGCAGGCAAGTATGCATCCGCATGTGCTGAAAGCGTCGCTGCCAATCGATCTTCATCCTGGCCGGCTGGCCGGGCTTCAAGTCCGCCGCGGCGGTTTTCGGCGTGTGCAGGATGGTCACGCGGCCGGGAGCGTAACGGGCGTCGCCGATCTCCACCGGCTCGCCGCCCTCCGGAAGCAGCACGCCGCAATCGCCCGGTTGGCCGCCGCTTTCGGCATAAAATAGCGTCTGATCGAGGCGGATGCCTTCGTCGGAGGCGCCAACGATCCGCCCCTCCGCCTCGGTCAGATAGGCATCGGCCTCAAACAGCCGAATGGTCGGGATCGACATCAGGTCGCCGCCCGACCGACCGTTAGCCGGCCGCCGGTTAATGCCCGTCCGCACTTAGTTGGCACCGTCGAACCCTCCCGCTGCTGCCGGCATCGTGCGCGTGCAAGCCATTGCGGGGGAGCATATAGCGCCGTCTCGGTGCCAACAACCGGGCGCGATTGCGCGCGCTACGATGCAATATGTTGTTTTACGAATGTCACCATGCGCGCAAACATGTCGCCGGTCTCGCTTAGGTCGGGCGTATGGCCGGCGTGCCGCTCCATGTCGATGTAGTGGAGCTCGATCTCACCGCCGGCCTTCTTGTAGTTGGCGCAAAAGCGCTGCGGCTCATTGCCGGCAAAATCGGATTCGGGATCCTTGTAGTCGTGCACCGCATCGCCGCGGCCCTGGTACCAGACGGCCGGCGGCAATGCGACCTTCTCGCCGCGCTCGAGCGCCAGCGTCGGATTGCCTTCTGCCATGTTGGCTTCGGTGAGCCAGTACGAATCATGGCGGCCGATGATCCCCTTCGGCCAATCGGCACCGGCCGCCTGCGCCCGTTTGGCGTGGCGGTAACGCGACAGCGGGTTGATCACCGGCCATGACATCACCACACAGCGCACGCTCGCGTCCTGCGCGGGCGCGCCCGTCGGCAGCGCGATGGCGGCATAGCGTGGATCGCGCGGGCGCATCGCGACCAGCATGGCGAGGTGCCCGCCGCTCGACTGGCCGGAAATACCGATCAGCTCAGGACGCGTCTTGAGGTCGCGCGCGCTGTGCTTCGCCCAGCGCACCGCGTAATTGATGTCCTGCGCCGAGGCCGGATAGGGATCCTCGCTGCCGGAGCGGAAATCGAGCGCGATCGACACGATGCCGTGGCTGGCCATGTATTCGTGGCGCAGGTGCTCGGTGAGACGGTTGCTCATGCACCAGGCGCCGCCATGGCACTCGACCAGAGCCGGGAAAGGCCCCTCGCCACGCGGCTTGAATATCCTCGCCAGCAGCGGTTTTTGGCCGTGGCGCAAATATTCCACGTCGCTTGCGTCGAATTCTGTCGTTCCGGCTTCCAGGGTCGCGGTGGTCATGGTGCAAAATCCTTCACGTGGGATGGGTCGGGCTCAACAAAGCCCACCATCCTGCCAACTCTAACGGCCGGTTTTGCTTCGCTCAACCCACCCCTCCGTACGCCGTGGAACCGATCTCTGCCTTCGGCAAAATCACCGAACGCGTCATGGTGCCGAGCGCAATCGCGCCGATGACGAGAAGAATGCCGGCGATCCACAGCGCCCAGTCGTAGGAGTGCAGTCCCGCCACCACGTAGCCCGTAATGATCGGCGCGAGCAGGCCGCAGAGATTGCCGCTAAGGATCGTCAGGCTGATGGCCTTGCCGACGTCGCGGGCCCGATGAACGAGGTCGGTCACGAGCGTCAGGTTGAGCGAAATCGCGGCGTTGATTCCGGATAGCGACAACGCGAACAGCGTCAGGATGACGCCGGTATTGGCAGTGAACGGCACGAACACGATGACGGCCGAGAGCAGCACGCAGAGGATCACCATGGCGCGCCGTCCGCCGGCAAGAAGCGTGGGCGTATGCAGAAGACGATCGCTCACAATGCCGATAACGATGCTCACCGGCACCGCGATCGCCCACGGTATTGCGGTGTAAAGGCCGGTCTTCATGATGGTGAGATGCCTGGTCTCCTGCAGGTAGCTCGGCAACCAGAACAAGAGCAGATAGAGCGTATAGATGCCGGACGCTTGCGCGATCATGGCGCCCCACATCGATGGCGAGCTGAGCAGCTCGAACACGACGCGAGCACTGCCGTGGACGCCGATCTCATCGGGCGAACCTGCGGACCGCTCCGTCAGGATCTTGCGCCGTTCGTCCTCGGTCAGCCATTTGACGTTCTCCGGCCGATCGAACCAGATCAGATTGCAAATGAGCCAGATGAAGCCGAGCACACCGAGCGCGACGAAGGCCCCCCGCCAGCCAAACGTACTGGCGATCGCGGCGGTAATCACGGCGCCGATCGCCGGTCCGACGAAACTGCCGGCGCTCCAGACGACGTTGGCAACGCCGCGCTCTTGCGCCGGCATCCATTCGCGCACGATGCGGCCGCACGACGGGATCGACGTCGCTTCCCCCGCGCCCATGATCAGCCGGGTCACGATCAGCATGGCGAAACTGCCCACGGCGGCGGTTGCGGCCATCACCAGCGACCACAGCACGATGCCGATGGAGTTGATGTTCCGGGCCGCAAAGCGATCAAGCAGGATGCCGATCGGCAGGACGCAAAGCGTGTAGCTCCACAGAAACGAGGAGAACAGGTAGCCCATCTCGACGGGCGTGAGCTTGAACTCGGTCCGCACCGACTGCGCAACCACTCCGAGCGCCGAGCGGTCCATGTAATTGATCGTCACCAATGCCAGCAGCAGGGCGTAAACCCAGCCGCGGCGGAAATGCATGGCGCCTACCGCGCCGGCCGGCGTGCTCATTCGGTCCACCCCTCGTTGCGGCAGTTTTTTGGATTTCAGTCTTTGGATTTACAGCGCTGGGGACGCGTTCAGCCTTTAGGTGCACCCACCGCAGCAGGAGACCCGACGGCGGGCCCGCGCGGATCGTTTTTGTTCAACATGCATCTGGCGATGAAATGAGCGCGGTCCTTGCCAACGAGCTTCGGGCGGTCGCCCTCGGGATGGTCGGCTCCGAACTTGCAAGTCATCATTCTCTGCGCTGCCGTGATGGCGACCGCCGGTCCGCCGCTCAGCATGACCAGGCCGGAACCGAAAAGGACTGCGGCGACAAGTGCGTATCGATTCATTGCCAATCTCCTCACTAACAGAATCGATCATACACGGTTTTGTGGCTTTGCTGCGAAACGCTGGGCTTGCGGGGTGGTTTGCGGGCTTCACCGGTCAGGCGCCCGTGGCGTCGCCAGCGGAGCCAAGGGTCGCGAGTTGTGCCATGCTTTGCCATCGGAACCAGGGGGAAGCCAACCCAATGTCATCGAGCGAACCAATCAATCCGCGTCTCGCCCTCGTGACGCCGGGACTGTCCGGAACCGCAGAACTGGTGGTTGGTGCCGAACACACGGCGCCCTTTGTCGGTTCCGGCCGGATCTCGGTGCTGGCGACTCCGGTCATGATCAACCTGATCGAAGCCGCTGCACTGGCGGCGGTCGAGCACCTCTTGCCGGCGGGTCACCAAAGCCTCGGCATCCACCTCGACGTGAGCCACGTGGCGGCGACGCCGGTAGGCCTGCGCGTCACGGCGCGCGCGGAGGTGCTGCGCGTCGAGGGCCGCACGATAACGTTTGCCGTCGAAGCCCGCGATCCGTTCGAGCGGATCGGTGGCGGTTCCCATCGGCGGATGGTCGTGAGCGTGGCGCGCTTCGATGAGCGCGTGCAGCGCAAGCTCGCCCGCAGCAGCGGCTAGCGCGGCCAGGCGAGTCGCGTAAGCGGCGGTCTCCTTACGCGGCCCGTCCCGAGCGGCCGGCAAACCAGCCGAGCAGGAAGAGCACGACGGCGGCGACCACGGCCGCGATTGCATGGGTGTGATGATAGTGCGCCGAACCGGCGATGTAGCCGGGCATAAATGTCGGCAATCTCCCGGCCGGCATGGCAAAATATACGATAGCGGCGATCAGACAGATGATCGCCAGCACATAAGCCAGCATTCGCATTGGATACGTCCCCGTTCTCGACAATGGGCGCGATTGCGCTCGCTTCCGGTTAGCATGACCGCGGTGGACTGGCGAGTTGAAAGCTCGAGCACGAGCGCGCCAAAACGAAAAAAGTTTCTTTGCCTCGGCCGCTTGTGTTCACGGGCGGGCGCGCCGATGATCGGCAAACACACAGGGAGGATGAGCATGACGAAACTGCTCGCGAGCGCATTGACCGCGGTCGGCTTCATCGCGGCTGCAACGCTGAGCGCCGGCGCACAATCGCTCGATGACCTGTACACCATGGCCAAGGGCGACGGCGCCTTCGCGTTCTATGTCGGCGGGCCGACTGCGCCCTGGGAGGCGCGCGCCAAGGCGTTCGAAGCAAAATATCCGGGGATAGCAATTACCGTTGGCGGCGGCTTCTCCAACGTGCTCGACAAGAAGGTCGACGCGCAGCTCGCGGCCGGGAGATTGGACGTCGACGCGGTGATTTTCCAGACCGCGGCCGATTTCGTGCGCTGGAAACACGAAGGCCGGCTGATGACCTTCAAGCCGCCCGGTTTCGACAAGATGGATCCGGCGTTCAAGGATGCCGACGGCACCTTCTGGGCGACAATGATCAATGTCGTGCCCTATATGTACAACACAAAAGAGGTTGCCGCCGCCGACGTTCCAAACTCGGCGCTCGATTTTCTAGAACCACGGTTCCGCGGCAGGATCGTCACGCCCTACCCGGCGGACGACGACGTGACGCTGTGGGTTTTCTACCACATCGTGCAGAGATACGGCTGGGGCTATATGGACAAATACATGGCCCAGAAGCCCACTTTCATTCAGGGTCACCTCGGCGAACAGCGCAGCATCGGCTCCGGGCAGAACTGGGTGACATTCGATTCCATACTCGACATCACCGGCGGCTTGAAACGGCAGGGTATGCCGGTCGATTCCCACATTCCGACGGTGGACGCGCTGCCGATCTGGCCGCTGACCGGAGCCATCTTCAAGGACGCTCCGCATCCGAACGCGGCCAAGCTGTTCCTGTCGTGGCTCCTGGAGCCGGAACAGCAATCGAAGCTGCCGACGTGGTCGCCGCGCAGCGACGTGCCGCCGCCGGCCGGCTATAAGCCGATCCTGTCCTACAACGTCGCCAACGATTACCGCGATTTCCTGACCAACCAGCCGCAGATTGTAGCGCTGCGCAAGCGCTTCGAAGGCTATAGCGGGCCGATCGTCAATGCCGGTGGCGTACGCTGAGGCGCGCCGATACGCCGCGCGCTGCGGCGCATCAGTACGGCCCCACGGTGCCCTGCACCGTCGTGCGCAGCATCAGCCGCCGCTCGGTGGACGGGAAATCGGTGCGCGCGTGCGAGGAGCAGCGGTTGTCCCAAAGCAGAAGATCGCCGACACGCCAGACGTGCTCATAGACGAATTCGCGTTTTTCGGCGTGGTCGAACACGGCATCAAGCAACCGTTCGCTTTCGTCCTCGGGCAGGTCGAGCACCTTCACGGTCATCAACCGGTTGGCATAGATTGCTTTCCTGCCGGTGTCTTCGTGGGTGCGGAACACCGGATGCACGCATTCGGCGAAGGCCTCCGTTCCCATGCTGCCGCCGCGGATGGTGGTGCCGTAATTGTAGTGGTGCAGCGCCTTCTTGCCTTCGAGCCGGTCGCGGATCGCCGGATCGAGCGTGTCGTAGGCCGCATAGCCGCTGGCGAAGAGCGTATTGCCGCCGACGGCAGGAATTTCCACCGAATAAAGCAGCGTGGCCTTGCTCGGCACTTCGGCATGAATCATGTCGTGATGAAACATCATCTCGCCGTCGGGTAGCGCGCCGATCGGTTCGCCGTTCTCCCGGATGTTCGAAATCATCATGATGCCCGGCAGGAGCTTCGAGTAGCCTCTGGGAAAGTATTTCGGCGGCCGCGATATCGTGCCGATCTGACCGAAAAAGCTTGTGGCGCGAACCAGATCTTCTTGAGCAAGTTGCTGGCCGGGAAAGATCAGCACCAGATGGTCGAGCCAAGCCTGATAGATGGCTCGGATGGTTTCCTCATCGGGCTTTTCCCGCAGATCGAGGCCGCGAATTTCTGCGCCGATATGCGCGGTCAACGGCACGACATCGAGCTTGCTCTTGCTCTTCGTTTGTACCGCCGCGTTCATGGCGCTCCTCCACCAGCTTCTTGTGTTGCCAGGCTCTCCTGGTAGCCGACGACGCGAGCGCTTTTGCCGGCTACCAGGAAGTTGAGCAACGCTAGGGCCGCTGCCGCGGCGTCATTGTGCGGCAATCGCAGGCGCAATGTCGCCATGCGCGGTCTCGCCGCTTGCCAGCGCCGCCAGGATGCGGTCGACCAGCGCCCGCGCCAACTCCGCGCTCAGTTCGACGGCAACGCGGTCCCGCCCGCCCTCGCCCTCGTTGGTGAAGTCGATGGCTAGCACGTGATCGAGCGTCGAATAGTACGGATGGTCGAAATAGACGTTGGCGGTATCGATTTTCATCCAGCCCTTGCGGCCTTTGGCGCTGCCGATCAGCGCGGCTTTCTCGACGATGTAGGAGCACATTCTGCTGCCCTCCCCTATTCGGCGGCGATGCTGGTCGCCGATGCCGCCAGATGCCGGTTGAAGAAGTCTAAGACCTTGCGCCAACCGTCCATGGCTTGCTCGGGCCGGTAAGCTGCGCGCCGCCAGTCGAAAAATGCGTGTCCGGCCCCATCGTAGCGGTGGAATTCGTAGTTCTTGCCGAATTTCTTGAGTGCCGCCTCGGTACGATTGACCTGATCGGCCGTCGGATTGGCGTCGTCATTGCCGAAAATGCCGAGCAGCGGACAGCTCATTTTCTCCGTAAGATCGATCGGCGCCACCGGCCGCTTGTCGTTTAGGTCTTTCGGGTTGTCGACGATGACGTTGCCGCCCCAGCAATCGACTGCGGCCCCGATGCCGGGCAATGTGCAGGCGGCCAGATAGGTGTGGCGCCCGCCGGAGCAGAAGCCGATAACGCCGATCTTGCCGGTGGCGTTCGGTTGTGCGCGCAGATAGGCCATGGCGCCCGCCACGTCGCCCATTACCTGCGCGTCGGCAACGCCGCCCGCGGCGCGAACGCGCGCGCCGAGATCATCGGGCGCTTCATCTTTGGAGCCTTCGCGGAAATACAGGTGCGGTGAGATCGCGGCATAGCCGTGATGCGCCAGCTTGCGCACCACTTCGGTGGTCCACTCGCACCATCCCGGAAGATGGTGGATTACGACGACACCGGGAAATTTGCCGGCACGCGTCGGCCGTGCGTAATAGGCCTCTCCCTGATCGCCATTGTGAGCGCGAAACGTCACCGTGTCCGCGTGCAGACCCTGATAATAGCTCATCGTCCACTCCCTGCTCGCCGGGCGAGTATCTTTTGCCCGCCCACTCATAGCACACCGCAAGGACGATGATAGCGCCGCCCGTTAGCCGGGGCAGCGATACAGGACTGCGTTGTAAGTATTGTTGCGATCGACGAACTTGATCGTGTTGTTCGGCTGCGGCGTGAAGGTGAGATCGCCGACCAGCGGGCCGGCCGGGAACTTGCACTCGACGTGCAGTTTGTAGCTCTTGCCGTCGTGCCGCTTTTCCAGGATCGCACACACGCCGATGTTGGAGAGGATCTGCTGCGGCGAGATCGTGACCTTGAGCGCGGCTTGATCGCTGCCGTCTCCCTTGCAGGCGACGTTTTGCGTGTAGATTCCAGTCAGTGGAAAGTCGACGGCCGCCGCGGCGGAGTCTGCATCGGCCCGCATGAGCGGCATGAAGGCTGAGGCGATGACCAGTCCGGCAAGGATGAGTTTGCGCACGTGCTCCTCGGCGCCCTTGGGCTTCGCGCCACGGGCGATTGGTGTCGCCGAATATTGTGGCGGCCTCGCGCCCAAGCGAGGCGAAAGTGCCGCGGCGCCCGCCCGGGTAGCGGGACGAAAACGCCGCGGCACCGTTCAATGCGCCGTGAGGCCGGAAGAATCCTCTTCGACGATGGGCTGGTCGGAGACATCGGCCGGCTTGACGGCCCCCTCATCCCACACGATCGGCTCGGGCTTGCGGATCAGCGCCCGCGCCAGCACCTCGTCCATGCGCGAGACCGGGATGATGTCGAGCCCGCTCTTGATCGAGTCGTTGATTTCGACGAGGTCCTTGGCGTTCTCTTCCGGGATGAACACGGTCTTGATGCCGCCGCGCAACGCGGCGAGCAGCTTCTCTTTGAGACCGCCGATCGGCAGAACCCGGCCGCGCAGCGTGATCTCGCCGGTCATGGCGACGTCGCGATGGGCGGCAATGCCACTCATGACCGAAACGATCGCGGTGACCATGGCGACGCCGGCCGATGGCCCATCCTTTGGTGTCGCGCCTTCCGGGACGTGCACGTGGATGTCGCGCTTGTCGAACGCCGTCGGCTCGATGCCGAAGGCGGCCGAACGCATGCGCACGTAGGAAGCCGCTGCCGAGATCGACTCTTTCATCACTTCGCGCAAATTCCCGGTGACGATCATCTTGCCCTTGCCGGGCATTATCGCCGCCTCGATGGTCAGCAGCTCGCCTCCTACGTCGGTCCATGCCAGCCCGGTGACCACGCCGACCTGATCCTCGTCCTCGATTTCGCCGAAGCGGAATTTCGGCACGCCGAGATAATCGGCGAGCGCCTTGTCGTTGACCTTCACCGACTCGGTCTTCTTGATCGTGAGTTCCTTGACTGCCTTGCGGATGAGAGTCGACAGCTCGCGCTCGAGATTGCGCACGCCCGCTTCGCGCGTATATCGGCGAATCATGGTCAGCAGCGCTTGGTCGTCGATCGACCATTCGTTGGCGCCGAGGCCGTGCTTGACCACGGCGTGCGGGATCAGGTGCTTGCGCGCGATCTCGACTTTCTCGTCCTCGGTGTAGCCGGCGATCCGGATGATCTCCATGCGGTCCATCAGCGGCGGCGGAATATTGAGCGTATTCGCCGTGGTGATGAACATCACGTGGGAAAGATCGTAATCGACTTCCAGGTAGTGGTCGTTGAAGGCGTGGTTCTGCTCGGGGTCGAGAACCTCAAGCAGCGCTGAGGAGGGATCGCCGCGGAAGTCGGCGCCCATCTTGTCGACCTCGTCGAGCAGAAACAGCGGATTGGAGGTCTTGGCCTTGCGCATGCACTGGATGATCTTGCCCGGCATGGAGCCGATATAGGTGCGACGATGACCGCGAATCTCCGCCTCGTCGCGTACCCCGCCGAGCGAGACGCGGACGAACTCACGCCCGGTCGCGCGCGCGATCGATTTGCCAAGCGAGGTCTTGCCCACTCCGGGCGGGCCGACCAGGCACAGGATGGGACCGGTCAGCTTGTTGGCGCGCTGCTGGACCGCAAGGTATTCGACGATGCGTTCCTTGACCTTTTCCAGCCCGAAATGATCGGCTTCGAGGATCTGCTCGGCCAGCACCAAGTCTTTTTTGACCTTGGATTTCTTGTTCCACGGGATTGATAACAGCCAGTCCAGGTAGTTGCGCACGACGGTTGCCTCGGCCGACATCGGCGACATCTGCCGCAACTTCTTCAGCTCGTGCTGAGCTTTTTCCCGCGCCTCCTTCGACAGTTTCGTCGTCTTGATCTTCTCTTCGAGCTCGGCGACCTCGTCCTTGCCGTCCTCGTCGCCGAGTTCCTTCTGGATCGCCTTCATCTGCTCGTTGAGGTAGTATTCGCGCTGCGTCTTCTCCATCTGGCGTTTGACGCGGGTGCGGATGCGCTTCTCCACCTGCAGGACCGAGATTTCGCTCTCCATCAATCCGAGCACCTTCTCGAGTCGCTCGGTGATGCTGAGCGTCTCCAGGATCACCTGCTTTTCGGGAATCTTGACCGCCAGATGCGAGGCGACGGCGTCGGCAAGCTTCGCATAGTCCTCGATCTGTTGGACGACGCTGATGACCTCCGGCGAGACCTTCTTGTTGAGCTTCACATAGCCTTCGAACTCATTGATCACCGAGCGCGACAGCGCTTCGGCCTCGACCTGATCGCCCTCGGTGTCGGCGAGGACCGCCGCGTCGGCCTCGTAATAGTCCTCGCGGTCGGTGTAGCGCTTCACGGTGGCCCGTGCCGCGCCCTCGACCAGCACCTTCACCGTGCCGTCGGGCAGTTTCAGCAGCTGCAACACGCTGGCTAGGGTGCCGACGCTGTAAATGGCGTCCGCCGCCGGATCGTCGTCGGATGCATTCTTCTGCGTCGCCAGCAGGATGAACGTGTCCGAGCGCATCACCTCTTCGAGCGCCTTGATCGACTTGTCGCGGCCGACGAAGAGAGGAACGATCATATGCGGGAAAACAACGATGTCCCGCAGTGGCAGCACCGGATAGGCACGGCTTTCGCCGGCTACCAGGAGCGGCTTGGGTTTGGCGGCACTTGTCATGGCCATTCCTTATTGTTGCGCACCCCGATCACGACCCGCAGAACGCGCCGTCACGACCGGTTGCCGGTGAACCGAAAGGAGCATGAAAGAACACCAGTCTCCACCCGGCGAGTCTGGCGCTTACGTCGAACTGTTGCGCCGAAACCCTTGTGTATTGAGTTCGTTCCGACGCTATAGGTGGCGTCGCGGCGCAAGCGTGTCAAGAAAGCCCGATTTTTGCGGCAAATCACCGCGCGGTGCAGGTGCGGCCACGGCTGGCGCAGCGAATCGGGCCGCCGTTGCGGTCCCGATTTCACTCAGGCACTCGCGCTGCCGGCGTCGCTGGCACGGTCCGAGCGGTCGGCATAGATGTAGAGCGGCCGCTTGCTGTCGTCGACGACCTCGCGGAATATCTCGACGCGCACGACCCCCTCGAGACTCGGCAGATCAAACATCGTGTCGAGCAGAATGCTCTCCATGATCGAGCGCAGGCCGCGGGCGCCGGTCTTGCGGTCGATGGCCTTGCGCGCGATCGCGGCAAGCGCATCCTCGGTCAGCTTCAGATCCACCGTCTCCATCTCGAACATGCGTTGATACTGCTTGACCAGCGCGTTCTTCGGCTCGGTGAGGATGCGCTTGAGCGACGCCTCGTCGAGATCTTCCAGGGTCGCGACCACAGGAAGCCGACCGACGAATTCCGGGATGAGGCCGTATCTCAGCAAATCCTCGGGCTCGACCTCGCGGAAGATCTCGCCCTGCTTGCGATCTTCGGGCGCGGTCACTTTGGCGCCGAATCCAATCGAAGTGGAGCGCCCGCGTGCCGAGATGATCTTTTCCAGGCCGCCGAAGGCACCGCCGCATATGAACAGGATGTTGGTGGTATCGACCTGCAGGAACTCCTGCTGCGGATGCTTGCGGCCGCCCTGCGGCGGCACGCTGGCGATGGTTCCCTCCATGATCTTGAGCAGGGCCTGCTGCACTCCTTCGCCCGACACGTCGCGGGTGATGGAGGGGTTGTCGGATTTGCGCGAAATCTTGTCGATCTCGTCGATGTATACGATGCCGCGCTGCGCACGCTCGACGTTGTAGTCGGCGGATTGCAGAAGCTTCAGGATGATGTTCTCGACGTCCTCGCCGACATAGCCGGCCTCGGTGAGCGTGGTCGCATCCGCCATGGTGAACGGCACGTCGAGGATGCGCGCCAGCGTTTGCGCGAGCAGCGTCTTTCCCGATCCGGTCGGTCCGATCAGCAGGATGTTGGATTTTGCCAACTCGACGTCGTTGTGCTTGCTCTGGTGATTGAGCCGCTTGTAATGATTATGGACGGCGACCGAGAGCACCTTCTTGGCATAGTCCTGGCCGATCACGTAGTCGTCCAACACCTTGCGAATCTCGCGTGGCGTAGGGATGCCGTCGCGCGACTTCACCAGCGAGGATTTGTTTTCCTCGCGGATAATGTCCATGCACAGTTCGACGCATTCGTCGCAGATGAAGACCGTCGGCCCGGCGATGAGCTTGCGGACTTCGTGCTGGCTCTTGCCGCAAAACGAGCAATAGAGCGTGTTCTTCGCATCGCCGCCGCCAACCTTGCTCATTCCAGTCTCCGTACCGATCCAACGACTCCGCCGTCGCGTCCTGACTGCCGCCGCAGCGCCTTACCAGTCTACAAGGCGTCGCGCTAACATTCCGTAGCTCCGTCGGCGTGCACTTGAGGCACACTGACAACCGTTGCCGTCCGGCACAAGTTGCTATGCTAGCGGCCCGCCGATCAAGAATCCATTAACGATAACGCGAGTTTGCGCCAGTGTCATGTCCCGACCACCGGTCAGGAAAACGCCCCGCGAAGGTCCTTTGTGCCGGTTTTGGGCCGACAAATCAGCCGCTTTGATGGCGGCGGCCATGGCGGGTCTCAAGCCCATTCAAGGCTGGTCCATGGATGGTCCAAGGATGGTCCAAGATTGGTCCAAGCCCGCCGGGCCGGCCCGTGGCGACGGGCGGCCCTATCCCTTTATTGGCACCGGCTCGGTCGCCTTGAGGGAGGCCTCTTCGGCCCGCTTGTCGATCACCTTGTCGATCAAGCCGAAATCCTTGGCCATCTCGGCGGTCAGGAACATGTCGCGTTCCAGCGCATCCTCGATCTTCTTCAGCGGCTGGCCGGTGTGCTTGACGTAGATTTCGTTCAGGCGCCGCTTCAGGTTCAGAATTTCCTGGGCGTGCAGCATGATGTCGGTGGCCTGGCCCTGGAAGCCGCCCGAAGGCTGGTGCACCATGATGCGCGCATTGGGCAATGCAAAGCGCAGGTCCTTGGCTCCAGCGGCGAGCAAGAGCGATCCCATGGAGGCGGCCTGCCCGGTGCATAGCGTGGAAACCGCCGGGCGGATGAACTGCATGGTATCGTAGATCGCCAGGCCCGAAGTGACGATGCCGCCCGGCGAGTTGATGTACATCGATATTTCTTTTTTCGGGTTTTCCGCCTCGAGGAACAGAAGCTGCGCCACGACCAGCGACGCCATGCCATCCTCGATCGGCCCGGTAATGAAGATGATGCGCTCCTTCAGTAGCCGGGAATAGATGTCGTAGGCTCGTTCCCCTCGGTTGGTCTGTTCGACCACCATTGGAACGAGATAGTTCATGTGGGTCTCGGTCGGATTGCGCATGGGGTTCACCTGTTCGCAGCTTCGGATGTCCGCCCAGTGTGGCTGAGTCGGGCCCCGCCTGTCGAAGAGGCAGTCTAGGCCATCTTCGTGCTATTGCAGATAGGCGCGGAAGTTGCGGCGGCAAGACTCGCGCGTTCGCTCGGGCATTTTCCACCCGCCGGGGCCGGAGGTCATTCGGGTTCCTCCCGCAGCAATTCTTCGCGCGAGACCTCCCGGTCGGTCACCTCGGCAAGCTCGACCACGAAGTCGACCACCTTGTCCTCGAACAGCGGCGCGCGCAGCGCCGCGACCGCGCCCGGATTGCTGCGGTAGTAGTCCAAAACCTGCTGCTCGCGCCCAGGAAGCTGGCGGACCTGTTCCATCATGGCCGCCCGCGTCTGCTCCTCGCTCACGGTTATGTTGTTCTTCTCACCGATTTCGGCAATCACCAGGCCGAGGCGCACCCGCCGCTCGGCGATGGCACGGTAATCGGCGCGTGCTTTTTCTTCGCTGGTCCCCTCGTCGGCAAAGGTGCGGCCCTGCTGCTTGAGGTCCCCCTCGACCGCCGACCAGACGTTGTTGAATTCCTGGTCGACCAGGCTGGGTGGTGGTTCGAATTTGTGGCGCTCGTCGAGTTGATCAAGCAGCGTGCGCTTGAGCTTCTGCCGCGACGCCCCAGCATGCTCGCGTTGGATGCGCTCGCGCAGCGCTCCGCGCAGCGCTGTGAGCGACTCCAGTCCCAGGGTCTTGGCAAACTCGTCATCGATCTGGACCGGCCCCGGAGCTTCGACCGTTTTCACCGTGACTGCAAAACGGGCGGTCTGGCCGGCGATTGCGTCGGCCGGATAGTCGTCGGGAAATTTAAGGTCGAAGGTGCGCTCTTCGCCAGCCTTGGCACCAGTCACATTGTCCTCGAAGCCCGGAAGAAATCGGCCCGACCCCAGCAACACGGGCGCATCTTCGGCGGAACCGCCTTGGAACGCCTTACCGTCGATCGTCGCCTGGAAAGAGACCGTGACGCGGTCGCCTTTCTCGGCGCCTTCCGACTTGGCCACGAACGGTCGATTGATTTCGGCAAGCGCCTGCAGCGCTTCGTCGACTTCGGCCTCGGTCACCTCGGTGCGGAGCCGTTCGAGCTTGATGGTCTTGAAATCGGTCAGTGTGATCGGCGGCAAAATCTCAAGCTCGACCGTATAGGCGAGATCGGACTTGCCGGTAATGACCTCCTCGACGGCGCCTTCCTCGACAGGAAGCACGACCTTTGGTTCGGTAGCGAGCTTAAAGCCATGGTCGGTGACGATCTTCTGATTGGCCTCGCGCACTGCGGTGTCGATGACTTCGGCCATCGTCGACTTGCCGTACATCCGCTTTAAGTGCGCGACCGGAACTTTGCCGGGCCGGAAACCGCGCATTTGCACTTGGTTCTTGAGAGTATCGAGCCTCTCATTGACGCGCGCCTCCAGATCGGCTGCCGCCACGACAACCCGATATTCGCGCTTAAGACCGGCGGAGGCCGTCTCAGTGACCTGCATGGGATGACTCGTTAGGCCATTGTGCCAATAGACCGCCCGTTTGGTGCGGGCGGAGGGGCTCGAACCCCCACGACTTACGTCACGGGAACCTAAATCCCGCGCGTCTACCAATTCCGCCACGCCCGCTCCGTGCTGGGCGGCCCGGCGGCGCGGCTTATATCACGCACAGTGAGCCGAGTGCCATAACAATAGCCGCCGAACTGCGTCCTGCAAGCCGGCGGCGGCCGCGTCAAGGAACGCGCCACGAAACGTGCCAAGGAAATTGAGCCGAAAACTGCGCCAAATGCCATACCATGACCGAAGATCATGGATCGAGCGCGCGAAGAACCGGCGGCAGGGCGTCAGGCAGATCTTCCGATATGAGGCCGCGTCCGACGATGCGCGCCGCTTCGCCATGAAGCCAGACGGCGGCGGAGGCTGCCTCGAAAGCCGGCATGCCCTGAGCCATGAGACCGGTTGCCATACCGGTCAGCACATCCCCGGCGCCGGCAGTCGCCAGGAAGGCCGGCGCATTAGCCGCTATGCTGGCCCGCCCGTCCGCGGCCGCGACCACCGTGTCGCCGCCCTTGATCATCACGACGGCGCCAACTCTGGCTGCGGCAAAGCGTGCCCGCTCGAGTTTCGAGCCGACTTTCATTCCCTGATCCAACGCCCAGAAATACCGCGAGAATTCTCCTTCATGCGGGGTCAGGATCGTATTTCGGCCCGAGCGCGCGAGAAGCGCCTGGGCGAGTGGCTGCGGATCGCTGGCGAAACTCGTGAGCGCGTCGGCATCGAGCACCACCGCCTGTTCGCCGGCGAGCGCTGTGAGCACCTGCGCGCGGGTGGCAGTGCCGACGCCGAGACCCGGGCCGATCGCGACTGCGTTGAGGCGGCGGTCACCGAGCAGGGCTGCAAGTTCGCTTGAGCCATCGACCGGCCGCACCATGACCGCAAGGCTTGCCGCCGCATTGATAGCGAGAGCCTCGTGCGGGCTCGCAATGGTCACCAGGCCGGCGCCGGCCCGTAATGCGCCTCGGGCGGCCAGTCTTGCCGCACCCGTCGACCATGCGGGGCCGGACACCACGACCGCATGACCGCGATCGTATTTGTGGCCATCCGCACGCAAAGCGGGAAAATCGTGGCGCCACAGTGCCGGATTGTTCTCGAACGTCTTTGCTCGGATGCGTTCGAGCACCGCCCCCGGAATGCCGATATCGGCGACAGAGATCGCGCCGCAATAAACTCGGCCAGGCAGCAGCAGATGGCCGGGTTTCTTGCGAAAGAACGTGATGGTCTGCGCCGCCTTCACGGCTGCACCCATGACCAGTCCGGACGTGCCATTGATGCCGCTGGGCAAGTCGACGGCGATGACCGGAGCGCTTTGGGCATTGATGGCTTCGATCATGGCGCGCGCGCGTCCTTCAACCGGCCGGTCAAGCCCGGCGCCGAACAGTGCGTCGATGACGAGGTCAGCGCCCTCCAAGTCTGCCGGTTCAGCCGCCGCGAGCGGGCCGCTCCATCGCTGAGTAGCGATTGCAGCATCGCCTCGAAGCTGCCGCGCCTCGCCGAGGAGGAGAACCCGTACCGCGTATCCACGGTCGGCCAGTTGTCGGGCGGCGACAAAGCCGTCGCCGCCGTTATTGCCCGGGCCAGCAACGATGACGACGCGTCTACCGGCGGCATGGCGAGCGATGACTGCCGCAGCGACGGCTTCGCCGGCGCGGTGCATGAGGTCTATGCCAGCCGTTCCGCCCGCGATCGTCTGCCGGTCGGCTTCCGCCATTTCCGCGTTGTCGAGAAGCTCGATCATGCCACGATCAGGATAGCGAAAGTGGCAGGCGCCGCCTATTGGCCGCGGTAGATCGCCATCTCGCAACGGCGCTATTGACGAGATTGTAGGCACTATGCCTATTTCGGCGGCGAAACCCCTTGCGGCGTGCTCGCGGCGACATTGCAAGCACATAGTACCGTGCTGATCCAATTGGATTATTCGATGCATTCCGGCCTTGGCACGGGACCTGCTAACCAGGCCGCGACGACGCCTGCGCCGCCGTCCGCCTCGGAGCCGGGAGACCAGATGCGATGAAAAAGATCGAGGCGATCATCAAACCGTTCAAGCTCGATGAAGTCAAAGAGGCGCTTCAGGAAGTCGGTCTCCAAGGGATTACTGTCACCGAGGCCAAGGGATTTGGACGGCAGAAGGGTCACACCGAACTGTATCGGGGCGCCGAGTACGTGGTTGATTTTCTCCCCAAGGTGAAGATCGAAATCGTGCTTGCTGACGACATGGTCGAAAAGGCCGTCGAGGCGATCCGCAGGGCCGCACAAACCGGACGCATCGGCGACGGCAAGATTTTTGTCTCGAGCGTCGAGGAGGCGATCCGGATCAGGACCGGAGAGTCCGGACCCGACGCGATCTGAACCGCCAGCTTGTCGGCGTGCCGGCCGGATGGCTCGTCCAACTCGGACCCACTCGGACCCACTCGGACCCACGTCGCAGCTCTCAAACCGCACCACGAAAGGTACGCATGCCATGACGACGCCGAAGAATGTCATGAAGATGATCAAGGACAGCGACGTGAAATACGTCGACTTCCGATTTACCGATCCGCGCGGCAAATGGCAGCATTTAACCTTCGACGTCAGCCAGATCGAGGAAGAAACCTTCGCTGAAGGCATGATGTTCGACGGCTCGTCGATCGCAGGCTGGAAGGCGATCAACGAATCCGACATGTGCCTGATGCCGGACCCGGCGTCCGCGTGCGTCGATCCGTTCTTCGCCGAAACCACGCTTGTCCTGGTCTGCGACGTGCTCGAGCCGACGACGGGCGAGCCTTATAACCGCGACCCGCGCGGCATCGCCAAACGCGCGGAAGGCATGGTCAAGTCGCTCGGCGTCGGCGATACGGTCTATTTCGGACCGGAGGCGGAATTCTTTATTTTCGACGACGTGAAGTATTCCGCTCAGCCGTATAACACCGGATTCAAGCTCGACTCCGTCGAATTCCCGACCAATTCCGACACCGACTACGAGGGCGGCAATCTTGGCCACCGGGTCTGGACCAAAAAGGGATACTTCCCGGTGCCGCCCCAGGACTCGGTGCAGGACATGCGGTCGGAGATGCTCGCCGCCATGGCGCGCATGAACGTGAAAGTGGAAAAGCACCATCACGAGGTGGCGTCGGCCCAGCATGAGCTGGGCATGAAGTTCTCGCCGCTGACCGTGATGGCCGACCAAATGCAAGTCTATAAATACTGCATCCATCAGGTTGCGCAGGTCTACGGCAAGACGGCGACCTTCATGCCGAAGCCGATCTACGGCGACAACGGTTCCGGCATGCACTGCCATCAGTCGATCTGGAAAGGCGGCAAACCGGTGTTCGCCGGCAACAAATATTCCGACCTTTCGGACATCTGCCTGTCCTACATCGCTGGCATCATCAAGCACGCCAAGGCGATCAACGCCTTCACCAACCCGTCCACCAACTCATACAAGCGACTCGTTCCGGGCTTCGAAGCGCCGGTGCTGCTGGCCTATTCGGCACGCAACCGCTCGGCATCGTGCCGCATCCCTTACACGACAAACCCCAAGGCCAAGCGCGTCGAAGTCCGCTTCCCCGATCCGCTGGCGAACCCGTACCTTGCCTTTGCGGCGATGCTGATGGCCGGTCTCGACGGCGTCAAGAACAAGCTCGATCCGGGCGAAGCCGTCGACAAGGACCTCTACGATCTGCCGCCGCGGGAGCTAAAAAAAATACCCACGGTATGCGGCAGTCTCCGCGAAGCGCTCGGCTGCCTCGACAAGGACCGCGACTTCCTCAAGGCGGGCGGGGTGTTCGACGACGATTTCATCAATTCCTACATCGAGTTGAAGATGCAGGAGATCATCCGCTTCGAACACACGCCGCATCCGGTCGAGTTCGAAATGTATTACTCCGCATAGTCTCGTGGCCTGATTTTAACATTCGCATCTGGGTTCGGCGGAATTGCGAGCGCCGCGCGATGCGATTGCTATGCTGCAGTCGGCGAGAAGTGCGACCGCTGCTGTCGGGCATCCAGCGGCTGCGCCGCCGGAGCAGACGGGAGCTGGGCGGGGACCGCTTCATCGGCCGCCTCGATGCGGTTGCGGCCGTTCGCCTTGGCGCGATAGAGCGCTGCATCGGCGCGGGACATGAGCAGATCGAGCGAAGCGCGCGGCGAACCGCACGCCACGCCGATGCTCACCGTTGCCGGAACGCGGTTGCCGCCGGGCGCGAGTGCTGCCGCCTCGAACGCGGACCGGACCCGCTCGGCAACGACCGTGGCGTCGGCCAGGCTGCCCGGTAGCACAGCGGCGAATTCCTCGCCTCCCAGCCGGCCAATGACGTCGCCCGCGCGCATCGTTGCCCGCGCCACGTCGGCAAACAGCTCCAGCATCGCGTCGCCCACGCCGTGACCGAAACGGTCATTGATTGATTTGAAATGATCGAGGTCGAAGGCCAGCACGCTGACCGGCTGCGCTCCGGCGCTCTTGCCGGCGTTCTTGCCAGTGCTCTTGCCCGTGAACAGGGCGGCGGCCGCCTCGTGCAATCCGCGTCAATTCAATAGGCCGGTCAGCGGATCAGTGGCTGCGGCTGCCTTGTAGACGCCCATGGCGCGGTCCTTGGCGAGCACCAGCACAATGAAGGCGGCACCGACCACGTAGAGCACGACTTCGATCGCGAACACCGCAACCCAGCCGCCGGCATAGGCGTTGCCGGCGTCAAGATCGAGCGAAAGCCGCGCCAGTGCCATCGGGAACAGGAACACGGCGCCGTGCAGCATCGGCACGAAAATGGCCGGCCAGCGGCGGATGAGCGGCTTGCGCCGCTCTCGCCATAGCTCGGTGGCCGTCAGGAACGCATAGCTCGCGACGATCACGGAGCTCAGGACAACCCGCCAAGCCGGCGAGTGGACGAATGCCGGGGCGCTGCAGGCGGCAAGCCAGACGCCCGCGCCGAAAAGCATTCCGCTCCACGAGACCGCCCGGCCATGGAATACGCGCGCGGCGCTCCAGATCATGCCGACGGCGACGAACAACAGGACAGTGGCGCTCTCCGCCGGCAATGGCGGGGAGATTCTGTCATCGAAGCGCCAGATTGCGCCGGAGGTGGCGCCCAGCAAATAGGCCGCTCCCCACCAGGCCAGCGCGGCGATGCGATCCTGCATGTAGGCGTAGAGCAGAAAAACCCCGAGCAGCGACGTGACGCATGCGGCGATGACAAACAGTGTCCCGATGTCGAGCGAGCTCGGTGCGTCGGCGACGTGGACGAGCATGGTCGGTGGTTCCTGTCCGAGCGATCCGGACAAATACGTAGCACCGATCCGCGCCAGCCGCGGGACGTTTGCTTTTCAGCCTTTGCCAAAGGTTCGAACGGCGCTACGGTTTTTGTAAAACGCCGTGAAAATTGCCGGCGCGGTAATAACTCAGGATGCGGTACGCCAGCGCCGCATCGAGGCGCCGCCGGCGCCGGCGCGTTTCGGCTCTATAATCGGTACAATGGAAGGCACACTGGCCGGAACCGCCTGCGCTTGTGGAATTTCCATCTCGATGCGGTTGCGGCCAAGCTCCTTGGCGCGATAAAGCGCCCGGTCCACGATCGGGAGCAAGTCGAGAACCGGCGTTCTCCGCTCGCAAGCGAGCGTCACGCCGCCGCTGACGGTCGGCAGCAATTCATCGTTGCCGAAGCGCGCGGCAGCGCCGGCGAAATTGCGCCGCACGCGGTCGGCGACCGCAAACGCCTCGTCCAGATCGCCCACCGCCAGACAGGCGGCGAACTCCTCGCCCCCGATGCGCGCGAACAGCACATCGGCGCCGAGCGTCTGCGTTGCCGTGGCGGCAAAGGTTTGCAGAACGGCATCGCCGACAGCATGACCGAAACGGTCGTTGATCTGCTTGAAACGGTCGAGATCGAATAGCAATACGGCCAATGGTTCGTGCTCGACATCTTGCCGCGCCAGCAGCGCCGCGGCGTCGTCGAGGAAGGCGCGGCGATTGGCGACGCCGCTCAGCGGATCGACCAGCGAATTGATCTTATGCTTCAGCTCGGTGCGTTCTTTGGTCATGTTGAGCTGCAGGAACGCCATCACCACCGTGAACAACAGCGTGCCGAAGGCAAGCAGCGCGAACGACAATCCGCTCAGCAGCGAATCATCGGCAAAGTCCGGCGACAGAAGCGTCGCCGGCACCCGCGCCAAGAGCGCGGCCGCATAGGCCAGGAGCACGACCACCGACGGCCAGCGCGACATCAAGGGCTCGTCGCGTCCGCGCCAAAACTCCTCGGCGGTCATCAGCGCGAACAGCGCCAGCGCGGTCGAGACGAGGACGATCCGCAGGCTCGATGTGGCGAAACCAGGCAGCGGGCAGATGAGCAGCCAGGCCGCCGGCGCCAGCAGCACCAGATAAGGTCTGATGGTGCGCCCGTCGAAGACGCGCGCGCCGGTCCAGGTCAGTCCGTAACCGAGCAACACAAGGGCGTTGGCGAGGTCGACGCTGAGCAGGTCCGGCGCGGCGCCGCGCGAGGTCATCAGGCCGAGGCCGATCGCATTGACGATATGCGCGGCGCCCCACCACATCGGCGCACGGATGGTGCGGTTCTGCAATCCGGCAAAGACCAGGAGTGCCCCAAGCAGCGCCGTGATGAACACCGTCACCACGGAGAGGGTTTGCAGGTCGAGATGCATCGAATGGGCCGTCGTGCAGGTTCGGCGACAGCGTAGGATGCAAGCGTTCCATACGGGTTACTACGGGCGGTCTCCCGCGATCATGATTGACGCCCGGTGAACGCAAATCCCGCGATTTGATCTTTCGCGCCAGTGGAGCGGATTTGACATTCGCACCCACTTCGCCGCCGATTCGAGAAGCGAATGTCAAATCCAAAAGCTCCACTGGAACTGATAGTTGCTAGGGGTCCTTTGTTTCTAACATTCGCACACGAGCTTGGCCGAACCGGGATGCGAATGTTAGAATCGGACCACCAGAGCGCCCTTCACCTTCGCGCCGCGGCCGCTTAGATTGAGCAAAGGCAACGGCATGGAGGCCGCGATGGCTCAGAGCGCCGAACTCGATATCGCGCCGGACACTATAGAGGCGACGCTCAACTATATCGTCGACGACGGCAGCAAGGTCTTCACGATCGTGGCCGGTCCCGGCGGCAGCGATGCGCGCTCCGGCGGCAAGCCCGACCCGCGGCGTGTGACCATCCACAACGGTCGTCCGCATGCGCAGAAGTTCGTGTTGGAGCGCAATGGTTTCCGCTTCGTGCGCCACGACACCAAAGTTGCGGATTTCTATGACGAGGCGGAGATTGCGCGAACCTACTATCCGGAAATGGAAGCGCTGATCAAAGCCGAGAGCGGCGCCCGGCGCGTCGTCGTGTTCGATCACACCCTGCGCACGGCCGACGACGAACTGCGCGAGTCGAAGAAAATCCGCGAGGTCGTGCGCCGTGTGCACAACGACTACACCGAATGGTCGGCGCCGCAGCGCGTGCGCGACATCCTGCCGGACGAGGCGGAGCAATTATTGCAGCGGCGCTTCGCCATCATCCAGGCGTGGCGGCCGATTCGCCTGCCGGTCGAAACCTATCCGCTCGCCATTGCCGACGCCCAAACCCTGTCGCCTCACGACATGGTTGTCTCAGAGCGGCGCACCTCCAACCGCATCGGCCAGACCTATGCGATCAAATACAATCCGGCGCACCATTGGTACTGGTTCCCGCGCATGCGGCGCGAGGAGGCCTACGTCTTCAAGGTGTTCGATTCGATGAAGGACGGCCGCGCCCGCTGGACCGCCCACACTGCATTCGAGGATCCGACCACGCCGCCGCACGCGCAGCCGCGCGAGAGCATCGAAATCCGGACGATGGCGTTTTTCTGAATTCTTTCCGCCCATTCCGGCGGAGCAGGAATCCGGTTAATCGTGCACCATGGACCTGATCCCCGCTTTCGCGGGGACGAGCGGAATCCGTATGAAATAAACTACCGCTTCGAGAACTGGAAGCTTCGGCGCGCCTTGGCTTTACCGTACTTCTTGCGCTCGACCACGCGCGGGTCGCGGGTGAGAAAGCCATTTTGCTTGAGCGCCGGACGCAGGTCGGGCTCGTAGCGTACCAATGCCTTCGACAATCCGTGTCGGACTGCACCGGCCTGGCCGGACAGGCCCCCGCCGGAGACCGTGCACACCACGTCGTATTGACCCTTGCGGTTAGCAGTCACCAGGGGCTGGTCGATCAGCATGCGCAGCACCGGCCGGGCAAAATAGGTCTCGACCGAGCGATCGTTGATCACGATCTTGCCGGCACCAAGCTTGATCCAGACCCGGGCCACCGCGTCCTTGCGTTTGCCGGTCGCATAGGCGCGGTTCTGCTTGTCGAGCTTTTGCACGTATTTGGGCGGCGTCGGCGCCGCCGCAGGCTTCAACGCCGACAATTCTTCCAGGGTTTGGATGGTCTCGGCCATCACGCGGTCCTCTTGTTCTTGCGATTTATCGCCGCGACATCGATTGTCTCCGGCTGCTGCGCGGCGTGCGGGTGGTCGGCATGCGGGTAGACCCGCAGGTTGCCTAATTGGCGGCGGCCGAGCGGGCCGTGCGGCAGCATGCGCTCGATTGCCTTTTCGACGACGCGCTCGGGAAAGCGGCCGCTCAGAATCGCCTTTGCGGTGCGCTCCTTGATCCCGCCGATATAACCGGTGTGTTTGTAATAGACCTTCTGCTCGACCTTGCGGCCGGTCAGCACCGCCTTGGCGGCATTGATGACGATGACGTTGTCGCCGCAATCGACGTGCGGAGTGAAGGAGGGCTTGTGCTTGCCGCGCAGCCGCAGCGCCACGATCGAGGCGAGGCGGCCGACGACCAGGCCGTCGGCGTCGATCATCACCCATTTTTTGTCGACCGTGGCGGGCCTGGCCGAAAAGGTCTTCATTGACGGATCCATTCGGGAAAGACGACCGAGGGTCGTCGCCGCACGCTATTTAGCGGCGCGGCGGCCCGGCGTCAATCGACAAGACTGCACGGGTTCGTCTAATTCGCCCGCTGGATCAGTGCCTTGAAGTGGAGGTATTATTTAACCTCCGGAATCGAATAGGTCGCGGTGGCGTGTGCCACCAATGTGTCCGCGCCTTCCGATCGGAGGCCGATTTCTCCGACCGCGAGCCGTTTGCCGAGCTTGATCAGACGGGCTTCGGCTATCAGGTCGCGCGCAGCCGGTTTTGTGAGAAAATTGATCGACAGATTGGTGGTGACCGCGAGCGGCACCCAGCCTATGGCGGATAGAACCGCGACATACATGGCAAAGTCGGCAAGTGCCATCATGGTCGCGCCCGACAGCGTACCGCCCGGCCGCAGCGATCGCGGGTGGAAATGCCGCCGCACGCGCGCACCGCCGTGCCAAAGATCCTCCAGCACGTAACCGCTCTCGGTGTTGAACATTTCCGGGAATTCGGCGCCCAGCAGCGCTTCGAGCTTCTTGCGCGCGAGCTTCGGCGCGGCCATTTCCAGTGTGGTCCCCTGCCCTTTCATTCCGTGCGCTCCATTCGTGTCACAGGTCCGATACTATGAACTGCAGCGGCCACCACACCTCCATCAAAGTACGTCCGATGAGCAACCAACCCGCGACCGCTCTGGATACGATCACGCCTTTGAGCGATGATCCGATCATCAAGCTGCTTGCCGTAGCCTCAGCTTGATCGATCCGGCTCTCCGATGGTCGCGACGGCCTCGCTGCCGTCAGTACATTCGCTGGGACACGATCCATGAGTTTTGCATTAATCGCCAACATTGGTGAATTTATCGGTGGCATTGGGGTTCTTTGTTCACTGATATTTGTTGGCCTACAAATTAGGCATAATACCGAGAGCGTACGCGCCTCAACCCTGCAGGCCAATACTGCCTATTGGACAAATTTTCTCACGACCGTCGCTCAATCGGAACTTGTCGACACATATGGCAAGGGCATATCTGGCAGCAATCTCGACCGGAAAGAGTTTGGCCAATTCTTCTTGCTCACCAGGGCTTACTTTCTTGGATTGGAAAATCAACATTATCAGTATGCTCACGGCTTGCTCGATTCCGAGAAATTTGCCGCCTACGAAATCGCGGTTCGCGAGCAAACCTTCGCTTTTGCAGGAATGCGGGCGATGTGGGAAATAGTGCGGCACACCTATAGTCCAGATTTCGTCACCTTCGTCGATAGGCAAATTGCCATCATCGCCGTACATCAGGACAGCGTATTTGATAGATGGAAAACTCTTGCGGCAGCACTGAAGGCGGCCGGCGCCACTCGATCGACGTGATTTCGCCGAATGCCGATCCATGGATGCGGCCGAATCATCTGCGCAACGCCGACGGTCGCTGCCATCTCCTTCCAGGCCGGTGTATGGACAGGGCGTTGACGTATCCAGTGATCGGTGCTTTCTGCCACTTTGTGCCACGAGCCTCAGAATCGTAAGATCGGACACAATGACCGCTGCTGGGCGCCAATTGCCCATGAAGGTGGGCCGATGAGCGCGCACACTGCAAAGGCCGCCGCTTCTCCTCCCGCGGCCGCATCTTCGGGCCTGATCCTGCTGCGCGAGGATATTGGCGGGATTGCCGTCCTCACGCTCAACCGGCCGCGTGCCCGCAACTGCCTATCGGAGGGGATGCTGGAAGCGCTCGGTGACGCGCTCACCGCGATCGCCCATGACCAGTCGGTGCGCGTCGTGGTCATTGCCGCGAACGGGGCGGCCTTCTCGGCCGGCCATGACCTCAAAGAGTTCGATGCCCACCGATCGGACGAGGATAAGGGCCGCAGCTATTTCAAGCACGTCATGGTCCTGTGCAGCACCGTGATGCAGCAGATCGTGATGCTACGGCAACCGGTCATCGCGGCAGTGCAGGCAACCGCCACCGCGGCCGGCTGCCAGCTCGTCGCGAGCTGCGACCTCGCGGTCGCCTCGCGCCTGGCGAAGTTCGCCACGCCTGGCGTCAACATCGGCCTGTTCTGCTCGACACCGATGGTGGCTTTGTCGCGCAATGTTTCGCGCAAGCATGCGATGGAAATGCTGCTGACTGGCGACATGATTTCAGCCGAGGACGCGTTTCGGATCGGTCTGGTCAACCACGTCGTCGCGCCCGGCGGCGAGCGCGAAAAAGCGCTCGAGCTTGCAAAAAAGATCGCCGGCAAATCTGCCCTGACGCTAAAGATCGGCAAGGAGGCATTCTATCGTCAGATCGAAATGCCGCTTGCGGACGCCTACAACTATACTGCAACCGAGGTCATGGTGGAAAACATGCTAGCGCGCGACGCCGAGGAGGGAATTTCGGCCTTCATCGAAAAACGCCCGGCGAAATGGGAAGGTCGGTAACAGACGTCCTTTGCGGAAATGGTGCCGACGATGAACCACGATTCCTATCCCGATAGCTACATCCGCGGCATTCTCAATACGGTGAAGACGATCGCCATGGTCGGTGCTTCGGAAAAGGAGAACCGGCCGAGCTATTTTGCCTTCAAATACCTGCTGGAACGCGGCTACCGAATGATTCCGGTCAATCCGGGCCACGCCGGTGAGACGATGCTCGGCCAGAAGATCTACGCGCGGCTTGCCGATATCCCCGAGCCGATCGACATGGTCGACATTTTTCGCGCCTCGCAGCACGCGTTGCCCATTGTGCAGGAGGCGCTGGCGCTCAAACCCAGGCCGCAAGTGATCTGGATGCAGCTCGGCGTACGCAACGAGGAGGCGGCGGCATTGGCCGAAAGCAACGGGCTGAAGGTGGTCATGAACCGCTGTCCGAAAATCGAATATGGCCGGCTGTCTTCGGAAATTGCCTGGATGGGCGTGAACACCCGCACCATCAGCTCGAAGCGGGGCACCGTCAGCGGTGTTCAGCGCATGTCGCTCAACCGGACCACCGGCCAGGGCGGCGCGACACAAGCGGCCGACCGCGCGCTGCGCGCGGATAGCGAGCAATAGCCGGCCAGGCTCACCGCGCCTTGACGGACGTGGCTGCTCCTATAAACCAAACGATCCGATTGCGAGCCTTCCGCCACGAGGGATCGGCCGATGCCAGAACGCATTCCAGGTTTTTCCACGCTTGCCATCCACGCCGGCGCTCAGCCCGATCCGACCACCGGCGCGCGCGCTACGCCGATCTATCAGACGACATCCTATGTATTCGAAAGCGTCGATCACGCCGCCTCGCTGTTCGGCCTGCAGACGTTCGGCAACGTCTACACCCGCATCGGCAATCCGACCAACGCGGTCCTGGAGGAGCGCGTCGCGGCGCTCGAAGGCGGCACGGCGGGACTGGCTGTTGCATCGGGCCACGCCGCGCAAGTGCTCGTGTTTCACTGCTTGCTGCAACCCGGCGACGAGTTCGTGGCGTCGACGAAGCTTTATGGCGGCTCGATCAATCAGTTCAATCACGCCTTCAAGAACTTCAACTGGAACGTAGTCTGGGCTGATCCCGACGACATCGGCTCGTTCGAGCGCGCCGTCTCGCCAAAGACCAAGGCGATCTTCACCGAATTGATCGCCAATCCCGGCGGCGTCATCACCGACATGGACGCGGTGGCGGCGATCGCGCGCCGTGCCGGCGTGCCCTACATCGTCGACAACACGCTCGCCACGCCGTACCTGTGCAAGCCGTTCGATCACGGCGCCGATATTGTGGTGCATTCGGCGACCAAATTTCTCGGCGGTCATGGCAACTCGATCGGCGGCATCATCGTCGACGGCGGAACGTTCAACTGGTCGCGCGAGCGGCGCTATCCGATGCTGTGCGAGCCGCGACCGGAATATCACGGCATCGTGCTGCACGAGACGTTCGGCAATTTCGCCTTCGCCATCGCCTGCCGTTTCCTGGCGCTGCGCGATATCGGGGCCGCGCTGTCGCCGTTCAACGCCTTCCTCATTCTCACCGGCGTCGAGACGCTGCCGCTGCGCATGCGCAAGCATTGCGACAACACGCAGGCCGTCGCCGAATGGATCTCCGGGCATCCGCGCGTCGCCTGGGTCAGCTATCCGGGTCTGCCCGGCGACCGCTTTCACAACCTCGCCAAGAAATACTGCCCGAGCGGCGCCGGCGCGGTGTTTACCTTCGGTCTCAAAGGCGGCTACGAAGCCGGCGTCAAGCTCGTCTCCAACGTCAAGCTGTTCTCACACCTTGCCAATATCGGCGATACTCGCTCGCTCATCATCCACCCCGCCTCGACCACGCACCGGCAGCTCTCGGATGCGCAAAAGACCGCCGCCGGCGCTGGGCCCGACGTGGTACGGCTGTCGATCGGGATCGAAGACCAGGACGACATCATCGCCGATCTGGAAGAGGGATTGGCCGATTGATTTGATCGCGCGGCTTGCACGCGCTTGGACTCCGGCGTGGCCGATGCGAGCGCATGGCGGTCACCAGCAGCTCGTTTTATGGCAGCAGCGATCTTTCCGGGCACGGAAATGCCGGACGCGCAGTGGCGGGAGGTCCTTGCGCTCATGCGCTTGGTCGAACTTCCACCCTACCATTACGCCGCCATCTTCCGGGCGCGCCGGTTGCACAGGGCTGAACGGCCTCAAGCGGCCGCCATGTCGGGCGCAATGGTCTTGCGCAGGAAAGCAAAGCCGAGCGCAACGTTGAAGGCGAGCTGAGCGCTGTCGGTGGCGCCGGCATGGCCACCCTCGGGCGGCTCGTAGAAATACACGCGATAGCCGAGCATCAGGAGTTTTGCCGCCATCTTACGCGCGTGGCCTGGATGGACACGATCGTCGCGCGCCGAGGTGGTGAGCAGGATGGGCGGATATTGCCGCCCGACTTCGACCGCCTGATAGGCGGAAATCCCGCGCAGGAACGCCCAGTCGTCCGGATTGTCGGGATCGCCGTATTCGCTCATCCAGCTCGGACCGGCGCCGAGCCTGGTGTAACGGCGCATGTCAAGCAGCGGCACCGCGCATTCGATCGCGCCGAACAGTTGCGGATAGCGGGTGAGCATGTTGCCGACGAGAAGGCCGCCATTGCTGCCTCCCATGCAGGCCAGCCGCGGCGGCCGCGTGATGCCGCGGGCGATCAGATCCGTTGCTACGGCGGCGAAATCGTCGTGCGCGAGCTTTTTGCCGGCGCGCATGCCGGCCTTATGCCAATCGGGTCCGAACTCGCCGCCGCCGCGGATATTGGCGATGACGAAAACGCCTCCGCGCTCCAGCCAGAGCTTGCCCGTGGTCGCCGCGTAATACGGGAGCCTGGACAATTCAAAGCCGCCATACCCCGTGAGCAGGACGGCGTTAGACCCGTCGGCCGGCGCATCCTCGCGCCCGATCTGAAAATACGGAATCCGCGTGCCGTCCGCCGATACGGCCTCATGCTGGCTGATGGCGAGACTGGCGGCGTTGAACCGTGCCGGCGAATGTTTGAGAGGTTCAGGAGGCCTGCCGAACCGCACCAGAGATTGCGACGGCGGCGTTACGCTGCTCTGCGCCGCGACCACGAAGACGCCGCGGTCGCGCGCGCTGTCGGCGAACCATTCGTCGTCGTCGAGCGCCAAAGGAGAAATATCGAGCGTCGACTGATCGGAAAAGCCGCTGACTGGCTCGCAATGCCATTCGCCTTGCGCGAACTGCGCCAGAAAAATCCGCGACCGGACATTATCGAGGACGTCGAACGCAATCACGTCGCCCGCAATCGTGAAACCTTGCAGGAAGCGCCGCGGCGAAGGCTCGAACAGCACTGCAAAGTCGCGTGCGCCGGCGAGGAATGCGGCAAGCGAGGCGACCAGCAGCGCGCCGGCCGGATAAGTGCGGCTGCCAATGGTCCAGTCGGTGCGCAGATTGAGCACAAGCCAATCGCGCTCGACAGAGAAATGGGCGTCGGTCGGAATGTCGAGCCTGATGGGCCCGGCGCCGCCCTGCTCGATGTAGTCCTCATGATGGACGAAGTCGATCTGTCGCCGGTACAGACTGCGCGGATACCGCGGGCCGTGATCGTGTCCGCCCCAGGCGGCCATGTGGTCGCGTTCGCATTCGAAGATCACCGGCGCGGATTCGAGCGGCGTGCCGCGCCGCAAGCGCCGTACGGTGCGCGCATAACCGCTGGTGGTTTGAAATTCAGCGCCGCCGAGCGCCGAATTGACCAGAAGCGTGTCAATGTCGAGCCATGCCGCTCCGCCCTTCGCTTCCGGCAGATAGAAGCCACCCTCGACAAAGCGTTTTTGCTGGAGATCGAATTCGCGCGTGACCGCGGCATCGGCGCCGCTGCGCGAGAGTTGGAGCAGGCCGTAGCGATGTTCCGGCGGCAGCGTTGTGCACCCGTGCCACACCCAGTCCTCGCCTTCGGACTCGGCCAGCAGGTCGATAGCGAGCAGCGTTTCCCAGGCCGGATCGGTGCCGCGATAGCGGGCAAGCGTCGTGCGCCGCCACAACCCCTTCCGGTGCTCGCCGTCCTGCCAGAAATTGTAGACCTGGGTGCCGCGCTGCGCGATCCACGGAATGCGGTCGTCGGCGTCCAATATGTCGAGGATGAGCTTCCTATCGGCCTCGAATTGTGCGTCGCCGAGCGCCGCCATGGTGTCCCGGTTGCGCGCTCCGACCCAGGCGCGCACCGGCGCGCTGTCGATCTCTTCGAGCCACAGATAGGGATCGTCTGCCGCGGGAGGATTTGCTGCAGGCGACGCGCTCGCGGCGGGTTGAGGTTCGCTCATGCGTGCGTGGAGGTCGGCAGGGCGTGCGTGGCGGCGGGGTATGCAGCCGGGTGCGATTGGCGCGTCAGTCGTTCTGCATGCACCATCGCCACGGTCAGCACCGCCATCGCCATGGCCTGATGCAGCATGGCGAGCGCAAGCGGTACGACTTCGAGCAAGGTGGCGATGCCGAGCCCGGCTTGCGCCGTGACCGCGACGAACAGCGCCAGCGCGCCGGCGAGCGCCGGACCGCGTCGCGCCGTCCGCAGCACATCGCCGAGATGGCATGCCGCGAGTGCCCAGATCGCGTAGGCGAGCATGCGGTGATCGAACTGAATCGTGAGCTTATTTTCGAAAAAATTCCGCCACAGCGGCACATCGGCAAACAGTTGCGCGGGGGCGGGCAGTATTGCACCGTCGATCAGCGGCCACGTATTGTAGATATAGCCGGCGCGCGAGCCGGCGACCAGCGCACCGAGATAGATCTGCGCAAGGACGAGAACGGCCAGGCCGACGCTGCTGGCGCGGATGCGCGCCCATGCGCCGCTCGCCGCGCGCTCCGGTGAAATGCCGGGCGGTACCGGTTCGCCCAGCCGCAGCGCACTCCACAATATGGCGATGTAGATCGCGCAGGCGAGAACGAGATGGGTCGCCAGACGGTATTGCGAGACTTCGACACGCTGCACCAGCCCCGAGGCGACCATCCACCAGCCGACGGCTCCCTGCAGCGCGCCCAACGCGAATATCAGCCACAACCGACCGCGCAGCCCCGGTCCGATCCAACCGCGCCAAAGGAACCAGAGTAACGGCACCAGAAAGACGACGCCGATCAGGCGGCCCAGCAGCCGGTGCGTCCATTCCCACCAGAAGATGCTTTTGAAAGCACCGAGGCTCATGCCGGCGTTGAGATCGCGGTATTGCGGGATTTGCTGATATCTGTGGAACTCGACCTGCCATTGCGCCTCGCTCATCGGCGGCAGCGCGCCCATGACCGGCTGCCACTCGGTGATCGAAAGTCCGGATTCGGTGAGGCGGGTGGCGCCGCCGACCAGCACCATGGCAAAAACCAGCGCGGCCACGGCAAAAAGCCACAGCCGGACCGCGCGCCGATGATCGCGCGCCGTAATGTCACCCGCAACTTTTGCCGTCATGCCGTTCGCTTGTCAGTGGCGCGCGGACCATATAGTGCTGCATCCTGTTCCCGCAACCGCCGCTGCCTCGCCATGACATCGCCATGCCGATCCGCCTGCGAAAATTGATCGGCGCCATCGCGTTGTTGGTTCTGGTGATCGTCTGGGCGCTTGTGGCCATGGCGCTGGCGCAAGCCCCCGCCATCCACGACAGCACGGCCGCATCAATCGCCTATTACGTGATTGCCGGCCTCGGCTGGGTGTTGCCGGCAATGCCGCTGATACGCTGGATGAGCTAAACTGGAAACCAGAGGTCTGAATTCGGAGGCTGGACCGCCCCCGCCGACTTCTGATGTCCGAGTTCCGCCTACGCCGCTTCCGAGCGACGGAAGCCGTTCCACATCGCCGTCGCCGAGCCCGAGAGCAAAACGCGCACATAGCGCAGGCGCTGGTATTCGCCATTGAGCGAAATGCGCGGCAAGGCGGTGAGCCGCTGGCGATGAGAGGCGAACAGCACGCCCGGCCGCGTCGTCACCGCCGTCTTGAATCCGAGCTCGGCAGCGATGGCAAATTCGCGCGGTCCGGCGGAGGTGCGGTCGCCGACCGGGAATGACAAGTGCTCGGGCCTTGCGCCCAGCGCTGCTTCGAGGACGGTGCGGCTGAGATCCAATTCCGAACGCACCGCCTTCTCCGGGATCTTGGCCAGCATCGGATGCGTGACCGTGTGGGCTCCAATCGTCACCAGGGGGTCGGCGGCAAGCTCCGCCAGCTCGTTCCAGTTCATGCACAATTCTTTGCAGAACTTGCCGAGGTCGATCCCATAGCAGGCCGCGAGGTTACGGATCGCCTCGCGCAGTTCCGCTTCGGTCCGCCGCGACCGCAGCCACCAATAAAGTTCCTCGAAGAGCGCGCGCTTTTCCGCGATGGTTGCGCAGTCGAACGTACGATTGCGGCCGTCGATGACAAGCGCGACGCGATCGTTCGCCGCAATGACCGCTTCGAGGGCCAGCCACCACAATTCGCCAAGTCGATCAGGGAAGCTGGTCGCGACATAGACGGCAAACGGCACACTTTGCGCCTTGAGGATCGGATAGGCGATCCGCAGCGTATCGCGATAGCCGTCGTCGAAGGTGAGGCACACGAAACGGCGGGAAAAATCGCCTGCGACCAAGCGTCGATACATTTCGTCAAGGCTGATGAGGTCAAGCCCGGCGTGGCGCAGGTCGGTCACCACGCGGCTGAAAAAATGCGGGGTGATCTCGAGCAACCGATTGGGCTGGAAACCTCCCGGTCGCGGTGGGCGAACGTGATGCATGGTCAAGATGGCGCCGACGCCGCCGAACAGCGGCCGTAGCAGATGATGGATTCCGCTGAAATAAAGCAACTCCAGACCGCCGCGGATGATCGTTGGTTTAAGTGCGGCCACAATCCGCTCCCTTGCGCAGGTGGACGCGACTATCCCAAGGCCGGGTTGATAATTCTTTGCCCGCCGTACGACGGCCGGTGGGTGGCGAACATTGTCGCATACACTCGGCCGCGGCGTGCTGAGAGCCGATGAGGCCGCTAAGCCGCTGCGGCCTCGGAGACGGCGGCCCCGCGGGCGCCGGCCAGCACGATCACGCTTTCGAACCCGGCCGCCAGCAGACGTTCGCGCGCAGCTTCGCTCGCGCCGTTCGCCGGGCTTTCGGCAACCAGCATCGCCTGGGGCGCGATCTCCGCGATGGCTTCCAGGTCCACGCCCTCCGCTTCGCCCGCGTCGGCAACGAGGTAATCGTAAGTGCGCGAGAGTGCGTCAAAACTCGGCGCCAGCCGCGGCGATGACAAGAGCGCAAGCCGCTCGCTCGGCGAGCGTCCGGGTAAGATCACATGGACGCCCGACAACTCGTCTTTGCCGATGACATCGCCGAATGACGCGGTGCCGGCGGCAAGCTCTGCCATGCCGTCCGCGGACGGGTCGCTGCAAATAGGCTCGATCGCGGAATTCTCCGCTTCGAGCCCGACCAGCACGACGCGGCCGTTCTTGGCGAGTACGCGGGCGAGCTTGATCGCAGCCTCCCCGCTTCTCACGCCGCGTGCGGCACCGAGAACCGCGATGCGGGCCGCGCCGCTGCGGCGCAAGTTTTGCGCAACATCCGAGATAGCAGCGACCGGCGCTGCGGCGGTCAGACGGTCGGCGCCGGCCAAGGTGGGGACAACCGGGGCCGCTGCAGCTCGCTGCGGCGCGGGCGTGGCTGTCCGCTGTGCAAGGCGCGGCATCGAAGACCTGCCGGGAACGCGCAGCAGCTCCTTGGTGAGCACGAAACCGCAACATAGCATCATCGTTGCGATCGTCGCGATCAGCACGCTCGGCAGCTTCTTTGGATAGGCCGGCAAATTCGAGACCGTCGCCTGCGAAATGACGCGCGCGTCGGCCGGCGAGGAGTTGATGGTGTCGCGGGCCGTCGCCTCGCGGTACTTGGCGAGATAGGATTCCAGAAGGTCGCGCTGCACCTTCGCGTCGCGCTCAAGCGCCCGCAATTCGACGCCGCGCACGTTGGTGCTCGCCGCCTGGTTCTTGAGCTGGTCGAACTGCGCCGTCAGCGAGGCCACCCGCGCGCGGGCGATCCTGGAGTCGTTCTCGAGCGAGCGCGCGATGCTCTCCGCCTCGGCCCTGATCTGCGCGTCGAGATCGGCGATCTGCGCCTTCAATTCCTTGATGCGCGGATGCCGGTCGCCGAGCGAGGTGGACTGCTCGGCAAGCTCCGCGCGAAGCGTCACCCGCTGCTCCGAAAGCCGGCGGATCAGCTCGGAATTGAGAATATCGGAATATTCGACCGGCTGCCCGGAGCTGAGCATTTGCCGAATGATCTTGGCCTTGGCTTCGGCGTCGAACATTTGCGCGCGCGCCGTCGCAATCTGCGTATTGAAGTCACCAAGCTCCTGCGCCGACAGCGTGGTATCGTTTGGTCCGACCAATAAATTGAAGTCGCCGCGAAACGCCGCGACCTTTGCCTCGGCGTCAGCCACCTTCTTCTGCAGAGATCCAATCTCGCCGGAAAGCCATGCCACCGCCGTGCGCGCCTGATCCTGCTTGGCGATGCGCTGGCGCGCCAAATATTCCGCGGCAATGGCGTTGGCGACGTTGGCGGCGAGTTCGGGATCCTGCGACAAAAAGTCGACGACAATCACCCGCGACTTGTCGATTGCGTAGACCGTCAGCCGGTCATAATAGGCTGCAAGGACACGCTCCTCCGGAGTCATGAGCATCGGGTCCTTGATCAGCCCGAGCCGGCCGAGCAAAGATTTCAGCCGCGAAACTCCATGTAGGGCCGGGTTGAATTCCGGCCGCTCGGTGAGGTGAAGCTTGGCGATCACATCGCGCGCGAGATCGCGCGAGAGCACGAGCTGAACCTGGCTGGTGACCGCCTCTTCGTCGACCGCTCCGCGCGCGAGCACGTCCTTGTCGGCGTCCGGCCGCAAATAGATATTATCGCGGTTCTCTATCAGCACCCGCGATTCCGAGAGGTATTTAGGCGGAATCACCTGAACGACGAAAAGCGTGAGCAGCGCGACCAGCAGCGTGGGGCCGAGGATTTTCCACTTGCTGCGCCAGAGAGCCGCGCCGAGCGTGGGGAAGTCAAATTCCGCGTCGTTCAAAGAAGCGGCGGACGAGGACCGCGCCGACTGCGCCACCACACTCATTACCGAACTCCCGAAGGGTACGCTGACAGCGAGCGCTCATTACAAAGCATTAGGGTTTCCATCCGGTTAAGGAGCCTCGCTGGAGCCGGGCGACCGCTCCAGCCGCCGATCCGTGAGCTCGGCCGCCCAGAATTTGCAGTGAGAGATTTTTAACTCCGGCAAGTGTCAATCGGCTTAACCGCCTTCGGCGACTTGTACGGACGTTTCATGGAAGAGTTGGCGCAGCCGGCCGCTTCGATGCTTGTCCCCGCTGCAGGAATGCCCACCGCCTTTGCGCGGGGCGGCACGGTGGCGACGTCGAAAACCGCGTTCGAACCGCACAGCTTGAAAATCCTGCACATTATGCGCGCGCCGCTCGGTGGACTGTTCCGCCACGTGCTTGACGTGACGCGCGGCCAGGCCGAGTGCGGCCACCGTGTCGGCCTGATTGTCGACGGCCTGACCGGAAGCGTGCGCGCCGACCAGATGCTTGCTCAGCTCGCGCCGCACTTGGCTTTCGGGGTGGAGCGGATCGCGATTGCGCGGCATCTCAGCGTCGGGGACTTCGCTGCGCTCCATTCCATCGCCCGCCGCATCGCTGCGCTCGCGCCGGACGTGGTGCACGGCCATGGAGCCAAAGCCGGAGCACTCGTGCGGCTGGCACCGCGCCGCAACGCCGTTCGGGTCTACACTCCGCACGGCGGCTCTCTGGTCTATGCACCGGGCTCGACGGCCGCCCGATTTTATCTGGCGCTCGAGCGGCTGCTCAATCGCCGCACCGACCTGTTTTTGTTCGAAAGCGACTACATCGCGCAGCAATTTCGCGCGCGGATCGGCACGCCGCCCGGCCTTGTGCACATCGTTCACAACGGCGTGGGCGAGGCGGAGTTCGCGCCCATAACGCCTGCGGCCGATGGTGCCGATCTGGTCTGCATCGGCGAACTGCGCGACCTCAAAGGCATCGATGTCCTGCTTGGCGCCATGGCAATGCTCAAAGACGCCGGCCGCCCTTTGACGGCGGTCATTGCCGGCGAGGGACCGCAACGCGACGAACTCGCGGCACTGACCCAAAACCTCGGCTTGGGTGCCCAGGTTCGATTTGTCGGCTATCGAGCCGCGCGTGAGGCATTCGCGATGGGACGCATTCTTGTCGTTCCCTCCCGAGCAGAGTCGCTGCCCTATATCGTGCTCGAGGCCGCCGCGGCCGCGATGCCGATCATCGCCACCCGAGTGGGTGGAATCGCCGAGATTTTCGGAACGGAAGCCTCGCAGCTCCTTCCTGCCGGCGATGTCGATGCTCTCGCGCACGCGATCGGCGCCGCCCTTGACGATCCAGCGCACTTGCGTCGCCTCACCCAGGCGATCAACGCCCGGGTGCGCCGCGAGTTCACGATCAAGCACATGGTCGAAAATGGACTTGCGAGCTACCGACAGGCCGTCGCCGTGCGCAAGGCCGCTCAATTCACATAACCAATTTTTGAGATTTGTTTACTATTTTGCCCGCTTAGCTGCCGCGTCGGCGCGGGTGCGATGGAGCGTCGGCGCCAGCGTTGCGTAGACCCTTGGTTTGCGTGGATCATGTCCAGCCCTCAAGGCAGTATGCAGTTTGATTCGGCGCTGTCGGCCGCCGGCGCTGCACGCGCCCGACCGAAAGCTGCGGCCCCGCTGTCCGCAGCGGCGCTCAAGATAGCCCAGCAGCCGTTCGCTCGCGCCTATTCGCCGATCGTGCTTGCCGGTACCGTGCGCCTGATCGAGGCAGTGCTCGTCGCTCTGGTCGGCCTTGCCGTCTACATCTGCTACGTCGTGCCTAGCGACGGTTTCGCCTGGTATTACGTTGCGGCGATCGGGGGCATCGCGCTGTTGGCGATGCTCGCGTTTCAGGCTGCCGACATCTATCAGGTGCAGGCGTTCCGCGGCCACGAGAAGCAATACATGCGGCTCGCGTCCGCCTGGTCGGTGGTCTTTCTCGTCGCCATCGGCGCGTCGTTCTTCGCCAAAGCCGGCGACGAGTTCTCGCGCGTCTGGCTCGCGGGCTTCTACGTCCTCGGTCTGCTCGCGCTCGTGGCGTTTCGTCGCGCGCTGTTCCTCCTCGTGCGGCGCTGGACGCGCGAAGGTCGGCTCGACCGCCGCACCGTCGTCGTTGGCGCCGATGCCAACGGCGAATCGCTCATTCGTTCGCTCGCCATGCAGCGCGATTGCGACGCTCACGTCATCGGCGTGTTCGACGACCGCGGCGAGCAGCGTAGCGCGGCGGCCTGCGAAGGCGTGCAAAAGCTCGGCACGGTCGACGATCTGGTGCAGTTTGCCCGCCACACCCGCGTCGATCTGGTGATCTTTTCGCTGCCAATCTCCGCCGAGACGCGCATTCTGCAGATGCTAAAGAAGCTCTGGGTGCTTCCAGTCGATATCCGGCTCTCGGCGCACACCAACAAGCTGCGTTTTCGCCCTCGCTCCTACTCCTTCATCGGCACCGTGCCGGTGCTCGACATTTTCGACAAGCCGATCGCCGATTGGGACGTGGTGATGAAATGGCTGTTCGACAAGATCGTCGGCACGCTGGCGCTGATCTGCCTTTCGCCGCTCATGCTGTTCGTTGCGCTGGCAATCAAGCTGGACAGCAAGGGGCCGGTCCTGTTCAAGCAGCGGCGCTACGGATTCAACAACGAACTCTTCGAGGTCTATAAATTTCGCTCGATGTATGTCGAGCGGACCGACGCGACGGCGGAAAAGCTCGTCACCAGGGGCGATCCGCGGGTGACCCGGGTCGGCCGCTTCATCCGCAAGACCAGTCTCGACGAGCTGCCGCAGCTGTTCAACGTCGTGTTCGCCGGCAACCTGTCGCTGGTGGGACCGCGTCCGCATGCCGTGCATGCCAAGGCCGCTAACCGCATCTACGACGAGGCGGTGGATGGCTACTTTGCCCGCCACCGGGTGAAGCCGGGCATCACCGGCTGGGCGCAGATCAACGGCTGGCGCGGCGAGACCGACAGCCAGGAGAAGATCCAGCACCGCGTCGAGCACGACCTTTATTACATCGAAAACTGGTCGATCCTGTTCGACCTTTACATCCTGACGCGAACGCCGTTCGCCCTCCTGCATTGGGAGAGTGCCTATTGATCGGGGCCGCGCACGAGGCAGAGACGGCTTTCGCGCGGGGCGAGCCCGGGAACGTGGCGCGCGCAGAGCGCGTACTGAACCTCATCCTGTTTGTCACGGTGCTGTTGAGCTCGATTGCATTTATCGAGCCCTCGCCCCATGACGCGATGATGTTCTTGCTGCTGACCGCGTGCGTTGCCGCGCGCGTGACTGTCGACCGCAAGCTTGTGCCGCTGTTGATCTTGACGGTCGTCTGGATGATCGGCGGATGCATGTCGCTGGTTCAGGTCGGCGACCAGGAAAATACCATCCAATATGTCGGCACTTCGATCTATCTCGGCATCGCCGGCATCATGTTTGCCTCCCTGTTCTGTGACGGCAACCTCACGCGGCTCCTGATCGTGCGTCGTGCCTACATTCTCGCCGCGGTCATCGCCACGGCGGCGGGCTACCTGGGATTCTTTCATTTGATTCCGCATTACCAGATTTTTCTCGACAACGACCGGGTCAGCGCGACATTCAAGGATCCGAACGTCTACGGACCCTTTTTGATTTTTCCCCTGATGCTGCTGATCATCGATTTTTTGACGCGCGGTCTTCGGCTTGGCGGCCTCCTCATCGTGGCAGCGCTTTTGGGCGGGCTGTTCCTGAGCTTTTCCCGCGGCGCCTGGATGCATTTTGTCGTATCGGCGACGGTGGCGGTAACGCTGCTGGTCACCGCGACGCCCGATCCGCGTGCACGCAATCGCATGCTCCTGTTCGCGCTCGCCTGCGCCGGAGCCGCCGTATTCGTGGTATTGGTGCTCAACTCGATCGCTTCCGTGCACGGGGTTTTGCTCGAGCGGGCAAAAGCGCTTCAGCCCTACGATATCGGTCCCGGCGGGCGTTTCTGGTACCAGCGATTGGCGCTCAGCCAGATTCTCGATCACCCAAATGGGCTCGGACCGTTCGAGTTCAGCCGCCTGTTCGGGGGCCAGCAGCACGACGTCTACATGCAGGGTTTCCTGGTTTATGGCTGGCTCGGCGGCGCCGCTTATCTCACGCTTGTCCTGGTCACGCTGGTCATCGGGATTCGCGCCGCGCTGATCTCGACCTCCTGGCAGATTTATCTGATTGCCGCCTACGCGGCGTTCGTCGGCGAAGTGTGCGAGGGATTTGTGGTCGACACCGATCACTGGCGTCACTTTTTCCTTCTGCTCGGGCTGATCTGGGGTCTTACCGCGGCGACCATCAATGCCTGCGGCCGGCACCCCGCGAAGTTCGGCCGCCTCGGCACCGCCGAGGACCCGGTGGCGTCGTACGCCGTTTGAACACAACGCAGCCGGGCGGCTTGGTGTGCCTTGTGTTGCGCGTCGTTACCCGGATTATTATAGTCCCGCGGACATATCGGAGCGTAGCGCAGCCCGGTTAGCGCACCAGTCTGGGGGACTGGGGGTCGCGAGTTCAAATCTCGCCGCTCCGACCAGGTCTTCCTTGACGGCGACGGGTGCGTGCCTCACGCCGACGGTTCGCGATCTCGCTCGCGGGGATCACCCTCCGCATCTGCGGCCAGCGCCGCCTCCAGCAGCCTCTGGGAAGCGAGCAGGTCGTCGAGTGCCGCGCGCAGCTTGCGCCGATCGTTTTCCCTCGCCTCGCTTGCTTTGGGGTCTTGCGCAGGCGCCGGGAATGGTTCGTGGGGCTTGCCGGTGTGCTCTGCGCCGACGGGCTTATGCCGGCGCAACGCTGGCGGGATCGGCGGCAAATGTGGCCGCGAATCCTCCGCGTCCGGAAGGGCGCCGCTCTCGTCCTCTGCTTCATCTTTGCCGGATGGCGGCTGCTCGCTCCCGGGATGCCAGACAATTTGTACGAATGCCGCTCCCTGCTCGCGAAAGATCCGCTGCACGCCCCGGATCGTATAGCCCTCCCCGTAGAGCAGGTGGCGCACTCCGCGCAGCAAATCCACGTCTTCGGGACGATAAAAGCGGCGCCCGCCGCCCCGCTTGAGCGGCCGGATCTGACTGAACCGGCTCTCCCAGAACCGCAGGACGTGCTGCGGCACGTCGATTTCGTCGGCGACCTCGCTGATCGTACGAAACGCTTCCGGCGCCTTGTCCAACGGCCGCCTCCGGTTTTTGCGCGCAAAACTGCGCTCGACTCAGCTCGACGGTCCGCTTTCCGCCGTCGAATTGATCCGCTGCTTGAGAATGGCGGACGGCTTGAACACCATGACCCGGCGCGGCGAAATCGGCACTTCCTTGCCGGTTTTGGGATTGCGACCGATACGCTGTCCCTTTTTGCGCACGACGAACGATCCGAACGACGACAGTTTCACCGTCTCACCGCGCTCCAGGCAATCGGTGATTTCCTTGAGCACCAGTTCCACAAGCGCGGCAGACTCACTGCGCGAGAGACCGACCTTTTGATAGACCGCCTCGCACAGATCCGCGCGCGTGATCGTCTTTCCCGCCATGACCAGCCCCGCTTGGCACTGCGATCGACCGCTCATCGACCCCCGATGGCGCTGAATTATCGACGATATGAAGTTGTCGGGACAGGGTCAACGGGGCTGCGGGCCTACCAGCGAACGAGCGCCGCTCCCCAGGTGAAGCCGCCGCCCATTGCTTCGAGGAGCAAGAGATCGCCGTGCTTGATGCGGCGCTCGGCGAGCGCATCGGCGAGTGCCAGCGGAATCGAGGCGGCCGAAGTGTTGCCATGGCGGTCGACAGTGGTCACGACCTTGGCCGGAGCAATGCCGAGCCTGTGCGCCGAGCCGTCGATGATGCGCTTGTTGGCCTGGTGGGGAATGAACCAGTCGACATCCTCGGCGCTGTAGCCGGTGGCCGCAAAGGCGGCCTCGACCACGTCGGTTATCATCGCCACGGCGTGGCGGAACACCTCGCGGCCTTCCATACGCAGGTGACCGACCGTGCCGGTCGATGACGGGCCGCCGTCGACATAGAGTTTCGACTTATGGCGACCGTCCGAGCGCAGTTGCACGGTGAGGATGCCGCGCGCCTCGTCCGTTTCGGACTGCTCCTGGGCCTCGAGCACGACGGCGCCGGCGCCATCGCCGAACAGCACGCAGGTGGAGCGGTCGGTCCAGTCGAGGATGCGCGAAAACGTCTCCGACCCGATGACCAGCGCGCGTGAGAACGCACCGGACTTGATCAGCGCATCGGCGGTCGCCAGCCCATAGATGAAGCCGGAGCAAACGGCCTGCAGATCGAAGGCGGCGCCGCGGGTGATGCCGAGCTCGGCCTGAACCGAAACGGCGCTGGCGGGAAACGTATTGTCGGGCGTCGACGTCGCCAGCACAATGAGATCGATCGATTGAGCCTCGAGGTGCGCGTGCGCGAGCGCCGAGCGTGCCGCCAGGGTGGCCATTTGCGACGTCAATTCGCCGGGCGCAGCGATACGTCGCTCATGAATGCCGGTGCGCTGCACGATCCACTCGTCCGAGGTGGCGACCTTGCGCGCCAGATCGTCGTTGGTTAGCACCCGGCTCGGCAGATAACTGCCGCAACCGAGGACCACTGAGCGGCGCACCGTCACAAGGCCGCTCCACCGAGCGAACCGAGGTGGTGGTCGTGACGGTGGCTGAGCGCCAAGCTGATCCGGCCCAACAACTGCTCGCGCACCATGTCGTGCCCCAGCTCGATCGCCGCCGCGTAACCTTCGGCATCACTGCCGCCGTGGCTTTTGATGACGATGCCGTTGAGCCCGAGAAACACCCCGCCATTTGAACGGCGCGGGTCCATGCGCTCCTTCAATTCACGGAACGCCGAGCGAGCGAACAGGTAGCCGATGCGGGCGTTGAGCGATCGGCTCATGGCGTTGCGGAGATATTCGCTCATTTGCCGCGCCGTGCCCTCCGCCGATTTCAGCGCGATATTGCCGGCAAAGCCTTCGGTCACGACCACGTCGACTTTGCCCCGGCCGATATCGTCGCCCTCGACGAAGCCGTGATAGTCCAGATCCCGGAATTTCTCCTCGCGCAGGATGCGGCCGGCCTCGCGCACCGGCTCAAGACCCTTTACCTCTTCGACACCGATATTGAGCAGCCCAACCGTAGGGCGCGAGAGGCCGAACAGGATGCGAGCCGTTGCTGCCCCCATGACTGCAAGATCGACCAGGTGCTCGGCATCGGCGCCGATCGAGGCGCCGAGATCGAGCACGATCGATTCGCCGCGGATTGTCGGCCAAATCGCCGCAATGGCGGGCCGGCCGATTCCCGGCAGCATTTTGAGCGCGAATTTCGCCATGGCCATGAGCGCACCGGTATTGCCGCCCGACACCGCAACATCGGCATTCCCGTTCTTCACCGCCTCGACGGCAAGCCACATCGAGGATTTCCAGCGGCCATAACGGAGCGCCTGGCTCGGCTTGGCGTCCATGCGTACGGCGACCTCGGTATGGGTGAGGTGCGAGGTGGCCTTGAGCGACGGTCGCGCGTCGAGCAGCGGCCCCACCAAAGCAGAATTGCCAAAGAACAGAAATTCGGTTTGCGGACGCTGTGCCCGCGCCAGTTCGGCGCCGGCCACAACCACGGCCGGCCCGTGGTCACCTCCCATCGCATCGAGCGCAATGCGGACCTTCTCTGCCATGAAATGCTGGAGTCTTGCGCTCTCAGGTCCGGAAGAGGGGATCGCGGAAGCGAGCGCGACAATAGCGGTTCGGCGTCCGGATACAACAGTGATCGGCCGTCATTGCTGAGCCTTCAACCCGGCGAGCGCCGCAAACGGACTTTCGTCCCGCCGCTCTTCGTGTGGCGGCTCGAACACCGCGCCCGGCTTGCGCGGATAGGGATCCAGCCCGAGAACGAGGAATTCGGTCGCCAGCGCGCCAAGATCAATGAGGCCGCCGATCAGCGGCTCCGGATCGCCGGGCCTGATATCGGCTGGAATGCCGCCCGCGCCGGCTTCGCCGACTTCGGCGACCCCGGCCGATTGCGGCATGAACAGCAGATCGACCTCCTCCTCGACCTCATTGGTCACCGGCTCGAGGGTCACGATGCAAGTTTGAGCGACGGTCGCGGAAACCCGCCCGAGGATGCGCAGTCCGCCGGAGCTTTGCGGCGTGACAGAGAAATTCGCCTCCAGGCGTGACAAATCGCGCAGACCGACCGTGCGCGCGATTGCGTCACGGACTTCGCCATCGGCGGCGAGCGCGAACGACTGGCCGGCTTCGGGAACGTTCTCCGCCGCCACAGGAACGCGCCACGGCGACAAGTTTTCCGGTTTATACTCGCGCATCCGCAAATGCCTCAGGTTCGGGAAACGCCACCTCACCCCGCATCAGAGCGTCCTGTTGCTGCGCGTCAAGCTGCCCCACGACCGCGCGCGCATAGCCGGCAAGGCCTGCAGCTCCGTCACAACCGCTCCCCTGCAAGATATTGCGTGCCAGCGCATTCTCAAAGTCCAGGTCGCTGCCGGTATCGAGAGCGGCGCGATAAGCGGTTTGCCGGCCATAAAAGGCCTCGCCGAAGCGCTGCATGTGCTTGGGCACGGCGAGATCGCCGATCCCCATCTCGCGCAGATTGCCATCGAGATCGCGGCAAAACGCGTCGAAAAGCCGCTGCCCAAACTCGCGCCCCGGCGCGCCTTCGCGTGCCAGCCGGCGAAGCAGGAGAACGAGGTGCAAAACGATCAGGTCGAATCGTCCCTGCACGGTATCGGAAACCCCGAAATGGGCGTAAAAGATGGGCGAACGGGCCTGCGCCACGATCATGCCATAGAGCGAAGCGATGCTGCGATCTTCGGTGCTGCGTCGAAAAGGCCGCAGGATCATGGGGATAGTCCGTATCGTTGAAGCCGCGGCCCAGTGCTCGAAGCGTGCACACCAGTTCTTCCCGTCGTGGGGAGAGTAGGCGCGGTCGAACGGGGGTACGGCAAGGCGGCGATCGGACGCAAGGCGGAGTGGGCATGCGGGGTGCGGGGCATAACGGCGGCGGCGGCAAGGAACGCGCATCTCGGCGCAGCACGGCGGCTTGCCTGCTGGTTCTGGCGCTTGGCCTGCTGCCGGGCGGGTGCTTCGGAGAAACATTTCAGCGCGGGTACGTGCTGCCCGAGGGCGCCCTGCAGCAGATCCCGCTCGGCGCCTCGCAGGAGCAGGTGCTGATCGTCCTCGGCACGCCCTCGACTGTGGCCACCGTGAGCGGCGAAGCCTTCTATTATATTTCCCAGCGCGCCGAGCGACCGGTTTCGTTCTTGCAGACCAAGGTCGTCGACCAGCGGGTGATCGCGGTCTATTTCGATCGCGGCAGGCGGGTGAAGCGGATCGCCGAATACGGCCTCAAGGACGGCCAGATCTTCGACTTCATCAGCCGCACGACGCCGACGAGCGGCTCCGACTTGAGCCTGCTCAACGGCCTGTTCCGCATTATCCTCGACAAGACGACGTAAGCGGAAGCCGGTGATTGCCTTCTGTTTCCGGCTTCCGGCGGCCGCCTTCAATGCGCCAGCACCGCGAGCAGCAACAGCGCCACGATATTGGTGATCTTGATCATCGGATTGACCGCGGGACCGGCGGTGTCCTTGTAGGGGTCGCCCACGGTATCGCCGGTGACGGCCGCCTTGTGCGCCTCCGATCCCTTGCCGCCGTAATGGCCGTCCTCGATGTATTTCTTGGCATTGTCCCAGGCGCCGCCGCCTGAGGTCATGGAGATGGCGACGAACAGGCCATTGACGATCACGCCGAGCAGCATTCCGCCGAGCGCGGAAAAGGCCGCGGATTTTCCGGTCGGCCCGCCGCCGGCAATGAAATAGATGATGAAATAGCCGACGATCGGCGAGAGCACCGGCAACAGCGACGGTATGATCATTTCCTTGATCGCCGCGCGCGTAAGCAGGTCGACGGCCCGGCCGTAATCCGGCTTCTCCGTTCCCTTCATGATGCCCGGATGCTCGCGGAATTGCCGGCGCACCTCCTCGACGATGGAGGACGCCGCGCGGCCGACCGCAGTCATGCCGAACGCCCCGAACAGATACGGCAACAGCCCGCCGAACAGCAGGCCGGCGACGACATAGGGATTGCTCAGCGAGAAATTGAGCGAAATCCCCTGGAAATACGGATGGTTGGCAGCGCCCGCGATGAAGAAATTGAGGTCCTGATTGTAGGCGGCAAACAGCACCAGCGCGCCCAGGCCGGCCGAGCCGATGGCGTAACCCTTGGTCACCGCCTTGGTGGTGTTGCCGACGGCGTCGAGCGCGTCGGTCGATTTGCGCACCTCCTTGGGCAGCCCGGCCATCTCGGCGATGCCGCCGGCATTGTCGGTGACTGGACCGAACGCGTCGAGCGCCACCACCATGCCGGCGAGCGCCAGCATCGTGGTGACCGCAATGGCGATGCCGAACAGTTCGGCGAGGTTATAGCTCACCAGGATGCCGGCAATGATGACGAGCGCCGGCAACGCGGTGGCTTCGAGCGAGACGGCGAGTCCCTGGATGACGTTGGTGCCGTGGCCGGTGACCGAGGCAAGTGCGATCGAGTGCACCGGCCGGTAATTGGTGCCGGTGTAGTATTCGGTGATCCAGATGATCAGCCCGGTGACCACCAGGCCGGTGACGCCGCAAAGAAACAAGTCGGCGCCTGAATAGTCGACGCCGGCGAGCTTGCCGAAGCCGATGAAAGAATACACCAACGCCGCAATGCCGATCAGCGAAAGGATTGCGGTGACGATCATGCCCTTGTAGAGCGCGCCCATGATCGATTGATTGGCGCCGAGCTTGACGAAGAAGGTGCCGATGATGGAAGTGACGATGCACACCCCGCCGATGGCGAGCGGGAACGTCATCATCCGCGCCACCATGTCGGCGCTGACCGCGCCGAAGAACAGCGCCGCGAGCACCATCGTGGCGACGATGGTGACCGCATAGGTCTCGAACAGGTCGGCCGCCATTCCGGCGCAGTCGCCGACATTGTCGCCGACATTGTCGGCGATGGTGGCGGGATTGCGTGGATCGTCTTCCGGGATGCCGGCCTCGACCTTGCCGACCAGATCGCCGCCGACGTCGGCGCCCTTGGTGAAGATGCCGCCGCCAAGGCGCGCGAAGATGGAAATGAGCGAGGCGCCGAAGCCGAGCGCCACCATCGAATCAATCACGATGCGGTCGTTGGGGGCGAAGCCCAGAGCGTGGGTCAGGATGGTGAAATAGATCGTCACGCCGAGCAGCGCGAGCCCGGCCACAAGCATCCCGGTGATGGCGCCGGAACGGAACGCGAGTTCGAGCCCGCCGGCGAGCGAGCCGATCGCCGCCTGCGCGGTGCGCACATTGGCGCGCACCGAGATATTCATGCCGATGAATCCGACCGAACCGGAGAGAATGGCGCCGATCGCAAAGCCGATGCCGACAAGCCAGCCGAGGAAGAAGCCGACGATGAGGAAAATGACGACGCCGACCCCGGCGATGGTGGTGTATTGCCGGCGCAGATAGGCCTGCGCGCCCACGCGCACGGCCGCGGATATTTCCTGCATGCGCTCGCTGCCGGCATCGGCCGCCATCACCGAGGACGTGGCCCAGATGGCATAGACGATGGCGAGAACGCCGGCCACAATGATGAGCCACAAGGATTCCATGGAACAACCCCGGTTGTCATGAGGAGCCGGAACTCGTCGAGCCGGCCCGGAAGGAAGGTGGATGGCTCCGCGCGCACGATCCAAGCCCGTGCGAGGAGCGCAAATCGGCGCGGACATTGCACAAAATGCCGGTCCGGTGCAACGGCGGGGATGGGTGGGCTAGGTGGGCGTTCGCCTTGCCGGCACCGGGACGGCAATCCCGTTCTCGCGCTGCGCTTTTTGTTCGCGCCCCGAGTTCTTTCGGCAAGCCAATCGCAAAAAACCTCGCCGCCAAAAACCAGACCTTCGTCAGATCGATCCGGCAGTGGAGAGCCGGATCCATCACGGTCGGCGACGGCGCACGGAAATGGAGGATGGGTTAGCCGCCAACGGGTCCGGCCCGAAGTGGCCGGCCCGATGACAAGCTCCGCGGCGTAACCCATCGCGTCCTTCGGTGGGTTTCGCTTCGCTCTACCCAACCTACAAAATCTTTTAGACTCGCTTCCAGCAACAAAAAGGAAGCAGAACGCCGAAAGGCGCTGTTTCATCAACCGCCGCACCTTGCGGTGCGGCGCTGCCCCCACCCTGACCCTCCCCCGCTTGCGGGGGAGGGAATGGGAGGGGGCAGCACGCCTTCCGGCGTTCCACGGCGGCTCTTGTCCAAGGGACTCACGCATCCCAAGGACTCAGCTCCGGACCAGGCTTCGCGGAGCGCAGCGCCGCAGATGGCAGGGGTCTCCCGCCGGCGCCGGCCCCGGTTACAGCGAGCACCTCGCACACCGGTCTTCTTGCCGGCGGGCATGATGTCCAAAGCCGCCCGAGTGCAAAGGTGACGAGCCCTTGCCCGCGGGCACCGCATCCCGCTCCGCCGGCGCTGTCAGGCAACCGACGTCCTTGTAAGCGAGCGAGATGCGGCCCATCTACGCCGCCCGTGACGGTTGTCAAGTATTGTCACGTCTGCGGTGACGATGATCTTGATTTCGCGGCGGTTTTTGTCACGACGCTGGCACAGGGTGCGACGCCGCGCCGGCGGAATTCAGCGAATCAACGAACTTCGGGAAAGGGCATCGCGGGGCGATAAATCGCCCTCATTGGCGTTCAATTTCGATGCAACTCCTCAACCCCTTGGCGAGCCATGACCCAAACAAGCCGGCAATTCGAAAAGTAACGGTAGCACGGCAAATCTCGGCTTCGAGGCCAAATTGTGGGCCGCGGCCGACGCGCTGCGCAACAACATGGACGCGGCCGAGTACAAGCACGTCGTGCTCGGCTTGATCTTCCTCAAATACATTTCCGACGCCTTCGAGGCCAAGCACGCCGAGCTTGACGCGCAGCGCAAGCAAGGCGCCGACCCGGAGGACCCGGACGAATATCGCGCGGTGAGCATCTTCTGGGTGCCGCCGGAAGCGCGCTGGGCGTATCTGAAATCGATGGCGCCGCAGCCGACCATCGGCCAGCTCGTCGACGACGCCATGAGCGCGATCGAGCGCGACAACACCTCGCTCAAGGGCGTGCTGCCGAAGGACTATGCACGGCCAGGCCTCGACAAGGCGCGGCTCGGCCAGCTCATCAATCTGGTCAGCGACATCGCACTCGGTGCGCCGGCCGACCGCGCCAAGGACACGCTCGGCCGCGTATACGAGTATTTCCTGTCGCAGTTCGCCAGCGCCGAAGGCAAGAAGGGCGGCCAGTTCTATACGCCGTCGCGCGTCGTCCGCGTGCTGGTCGACATTCTGGCGCCCTACAAGGGCCGCGTCTATGACCCGTGCTGCGGCTCCGGCGGCATGTTCGTCTCCAGCGAAAAATTCATCGAGGCGCACGCCGGCAAGCTTGGCGATATTTCGATCTACGGGGAGGAGTCGAACTACACGACCTGGCGGCTCGCCAAGATGAACCTCGCCATCCGCGGCATCGACGCCCAGATCGCCCACGGCGACACCTTCCACGACGACAAGAACCCGGACCTCAAGGCCGATTACGTGCTGGCCAATCCGCCGTTCAACGATTCCGATTGGCGCGGCGAATTATTGAAAGACGACAAGCGCTGGGTCTACGGCGTGCCGCCGGCCGGCAACGCCAATTTCGCCTGGGTGCAGCATTTCATCTCGCACCTGGCGCCGAACGGACTCGCCGGGTTCGTGCTCGCCAACGGCTCGATGTCGTCGAACCAGTCCGGCGAGGGCGAGATCCGCAAGGCGATCATCGAGGCCGACCTGGTCGACTGCATGGTGGCGCTGCCGGGGCAGCTTTTCTATTCGACGCAAATTCCGGTCTGCCTCTGGTTCCTCGCGCGCACGAAGAAGAACGGCCGCTTCCGCGACCGCCGCGGCGAGACGCTGTTCATCGACGCGCGCAAGATGGGCACATTGGTCGACCGCGTGCATCGGGAGTTAAGCGACGACGAGATCGGCAGGATCGCCGGCACCTATCACGCTTGGCAGGGGGAGCCGGCCACCGTAGGGGCAGGCCTTGTGCCTGCCCGTGGCGGCACAGCCGTAGGCGACCACAAGGGCCGCCCCTACGAAGATGTTCCGGGCTTCTGCAAATCGGCAACGCTCGACGACATCCGCAAGCACGGCCACGTGCTGACGCCCGGCCGCTACGTCGGCGCTGCCGCGGCCGAGGAGGACGATGAGCCGTTTGAGGAGAAGATGATGCGGCTCGCTGCAACGCTGCGACAGCAGCAATCGGAGGCAACGAAGCTTGACGCTGCAATTGGAGAAAATCTCGAGGAACTTGGGTATGGATAGCAGCGATCGGGCAACGGTCGGCGACTACGTCACGCTTGTTCGCGGAACCACCTACAAAGGGTCTCTAGTGGGCAAGCCAGGTCCAGCACTTCTGGGACTTGGATCGATCGAGCCGGGAGGCGGTTTTCGCATCGGACATTACAAAACGTATGGGGGCGAATGTCCCCCTGAATTAATGCTGAGTCCGGGGGACATATACGCATCCCTCAAGGGTGCGACCAAAGATAACAAGATGATTGGATCGGTCGCTCGCGTGCCCTCGGCGGTGCCGGCTGGGCGCCTTACGCAGGATACGGTTAAGCTGGTGTTTCGGGATCAATGTTCTGAATACGCGAGCTACCTACATTGGGTTCTTCGCACGCCCCAGTACAGAGAGTATTGCGCCGGGCACGCTATAGGAAGCGCCGTTGTCGCCCTTGGTCGTCACGATTTCCTCTCTTACCCGGTACCGCAGCCGACGGCAGAACGCAGGGCAATCGTGGCTGTGTTGGATGCGATCGAAGAGAGGATCGAGCTGAACCGGCGGATGAACGAAACGCTGGAGGCGGTGGCGCGGGCGCTGTTCAAGTCGTGGTTCGTGGACTTCGATCCCGTCCGCGCCAAGTTGGAGGGGCGCGATGTAAGGTTGCCAGAGACGCTCGCTTGTCTGTTTCCCGATACTTTCGAGGACTCGGAATTAGGCGAAATCCCCAAAGGTTGGCGGCTCACAAGCCTTGGTGACCAATTCGATGCGGTAAAGGGCGTCAGCTACAAAGGAAGCGGTCTATCAGATAGCGGCACGCCTCTTCATAATCTGAACTCCGTTTATGAGGGTGGTGGCTACAAATACGAAGGAATTAAATACTATAATGGTGAATACGCTAGCCGTCATATAGTTGGAGCCGGGTGATGTCATTGTCGCGAATACGGAGCAGGGGCACGACCGGCTCTTGATTGGGTACGCTGCAATCGTTCCTCGGTTATTCGGGAACGAAGGAATCGCAAGCCATCATATTTACAGATTGAGGCCCAAGTCGCGTGGCGCATTGACGGCTGTTTACTCGTGCCACCTCTTGAATTCGCCGGAAATGCACGATCGTGTCAGCGGTTATGCCAATGGGACCACCGTCAACATGTTGCCGGCAGCCGGTGTGCAACAACCAACAATAGTTTTGCCCCCGCGAGGGCTCGTCGATAAATTTGACGACTTTGGCCGTCAGGTTGAGGCTAGACGAGAGCAGATGGTCGCTGAATCTTCAACCCTAGCCACCTTACGCGACACCCTCCTCCCCAAACTCATTTCCGGCGAACTGCGCGTGAAGCAGGCCGAGAAGCAGATCGAGGCGGTCGTGTGATGCGCAGCACCGCCCGGACGGAGCCACTTTTCGTCATGCGCGGGCTTGACCCGCGCATCCATGCTGAATGCCAGCGATCGAAAGCATTTTGGCAGCTATGCGTGGGCGTCGGCGCCCCATGGATTGCCGGGTCAAGCCTGGCAATGATGAAGGGAGAGTGCCCCGGCCTGTGCTGATCCCGTGCTATACTCGGCTTGGTTGAGGAGCCGCCGATGATCGCCGATATTGCCTTGCATCGCGAGAAATTGCGGGACTTATGCCGCCGCTTCCACGTGCGCCGTCTCGACGTGTTCGGCTCGGCCGCGCGGGGCGGTGACTTCGACGCGGCGCGGAGCGATGTCGATTTTCTGGTGGAGTTCGCCGCGCATGACGACGATCTGGCGCGCTTTCTCGACTTCAAGCAGGCACTGGAAGCCCTGCTCGGGCGTCGTGTTGATCTTGTCGACCGCAAGGCGATCGAGTCAAGCCGCAACTACATCCGCAAACGGCATATTCTGACGGGCGCGGAGCCTGTCTATGCCGCCTGATCGTTCCGGCGAGAGCTGGCGTGACGCGGCGCTTCTGCTCGATACCTTGCTCGCCGCCGAGGATGCCCTGTCCTTCGTCGCGGGTCTCGATGAACGGGCGTTTCTCGCCAGTAAGCTGCATCAGAGTGCCGTTATCCGCCAACTCGCGGTCATGGGCGAGGCGGCGGGAAAAGTCTCGGCGGCCTTTTGCGCGGCGCATCCGGAAATCCCCTGGAAGCAAATGACCGGGCTGCGCCATCGACTGATTCACGACTACGGCGACGTACGGCTCGACATCGTGTGGCGCGTCGTGAAGGAAACATTGCCCAGCCTCATTGCCACGTTGCGCCCGCTGATCCCTCCAGAGGCGCAATAACCGATGGCCGCCTTCACCGAATCCGTGGTCGAAGAGGCGGCGCTCGGCTGGCTCGGCGACCTCGGCTATGCGGTGCTGCACGGCCCGGATATTGCGGCCGGGCAACCGGGCGCGGAACGCAACGACAGCGGCTATCGCGATGTCATTCTGGAAAATCGCTTGCGCCAGGCCCTGCCGCGGCTCAACCCGGATTTGCCGCCCGAGGCGTTGGAGGACGCTTATCGCAAGATCACCAAAGCCGATGCGCCCTCGCTGATCGAGCGCAATCGCGCAGTGCATCGCATGCTGGTCGACGGCGTCACTATTGAATACAAGCGCAAGGACGGCTCAATCGCCGGCGCGCAGGCTCGCCTGATCGATTTCGACGATCCGGACAACAACGACTGGCTCGCGGTCAATCAGTTCACGGTCGCCGAAGGCCAGAATGTCCGCCGGCCGGACGTCGTTCTGTTTCTCAACGGCTTGCCGCTCGCGGTGATCGAACTGAAGAATGCGGCCAGCGAGAACGCCAATATCTGGTCGGCGTTCCAGCAGTTGCAGACCTATCAGGCGCAAATCCCGACATTGTTCAACGCCAATGCCGTGCTTGTGGCTTCGGACGGCGTGCAGGCGCGCATTGGCGTGATCGGTGCCGGCAAGGAATGGTTCAAGCCCTGGCGCACGATTACCGGCCAGGGCGATGTTTCGAAGCTTGCCGAATTGCAAGTGATGTTGGAGGGAGTGTTCGAAAAACGGCGCTTTCTCGACCTTGTGCGCCACTTCATCGTCTTCGAGGACGAAGGTGCCGGCAGGCTAATCAAGAAGGTAGCGGGTTATCACCAATTCCACGCCGTCAACGTCGCGCTGGAAGAAACCCTGCGGGCCGCGATCCCGATGCAAAGCTGGCACAAGACGCAAGGGTTCTCATCCGGCGAGCAGGGCCGCTATGACGCGCGGCCGATGGCCGGCGGCGAAGAGGGCGACCGCAGGGTCGGCGTGGTCTGGCATACGCAGGGCTCGGGCAAGAGCCTCACCATGGCGTTCTATGCCGGGCGGGCGATCCTGCATCCGGCGATGGAGAACCCGACCATCGTGGTGCTAACCGACCGCAACGATCTCGACGATCAGCTGTTCGGCACGTTTGCGCGCTGCCGCGATCTGCTGCGGCAGCCGCCGGTGCAGGCCGCCGACCGCGCCGATCTGCGAGCAAAACTTTCGGTCGCTTCGGGTGGCGTGGTCTTCACGACGATCCAGAAGTTCCTGCCCGAGGAGAAGGGTGACCGGCATCCGGTGTTGTCTGAACGCCGCAACATCGTCGTGATTGCCGATGAGGCACATCGCAGCCAGTACGATTTCATCGACGGATTTGCCCGGCACATGCGCGACGCGTTGCCGAACGCCTCGTTCATCGGCTTCACCGGCACGCCGATCGAGAAAGCCGACGCCAATACGCGCGCGGTGTTCGGCGATTACATCAGCGTTTACGACATCCAGCGCGCCGTCGTCGACGGTGCGACCGTCCCGATCTACTACGAAAGCCGCCTGGCGAAGCTTGAGCTGAAAGCGTCTGAGCGACCGAACATCGACCCGACGTTCGAGGAGGCGACCGAAGGCGAAGAAATCGAACGGAAGGAAAAGCTCAAAACCAAGTGGGCGCAGTTGGAGGTCGTGGTCGGCGCCGAGAGTCGGATAAAACTCATCGCCAAGGACTTGGTGGACCATTTCGAGAACCGGCTTTCCGCCATGGAAGGCAAGGCCATGATCGTCACCATGAGCCGCCGCATCGTCGTGGCGCTGTACGATGAAATCGTGAAGCTGCGGCCGCAATGGCACGATGAGGATGACAAGAAGGGTGCGCTTAAGATCGTGATGACCGGCTCGGCATCCGATCCGCTCAATTGGCAGCCGCACATCCGCAATAAAAAGCGCCGGGAGGACCTGGCGGATCGGTTCCGCGATGCCGGCGATCCGTTCAAGGTCGTCATCGTGCGCGACATGTGGCTGACCGGGTTTGACGCGCCGAGCTTGCACACGATGTATGTCGACAAGCCAATGCGCGGGCACGGCCTGATGCAGGCCATCGCCCGGGTCAATCGAGTGTTCAAAGATAAGCCGGGTGGGCTTATTGTCGATTATCTGGGCCTGGCAGACGAATTGCGGCGGGCGCTTGCCACCTACACGGAGGCTGGCGGGACAGGTAAAACCGCTCTCGACCAAAGAGAAACCGTCGCGGTCATGCTCGGCAAGCATGAGATTTGCTGCGGATTATTCCATGGTTTTGACTGGTCGCGTTGGCCCACCGGCACGCCGGCGCAGAAGCTGACGCTCTTGCCCGCTGCGCAGGAGCACATCCTAAAACAGGACGACGGCAAGAATCGCTTCATTCATCACGTTACCGAGTTATCGCAGGCCTTCGCGTTGGCGGTGCCCAGCGACGAGGCGTTGCGAATCCGCGATGATGTCGGCTTCTTTCAGGCCGTGCGTGCGGTGCTGGCGAAGAATGTGCCGGGTCGCGGCAAGGCAGATGAAGACCTCGACCACGCGATTCGCCAGATTATTTCCAAAGCGGTGGTCTCGGATCAGGTCATCGATATCTTTGCGGCCGCCGGGTTGAAGAAGCCCGATATCTCGATCTTGTCGGATGAATTTCTTGCGGAAATACGCGGCATGCCGCAGCGAAACCTTGCCGTGGAGCTCTTGCAGAAGCTGCTGCGCAACGAAATCCGAACGCGATCGCGGCGCAATGTCGTCCAGTCGCGCGTCTTCTCCGAAATGCTCGAACAGGCGCTGCGCCGGTATCAGAACCGGGCCATCGAAACCGCGAAGGTTATCGAGGAGCTTATCCAACTCGCCAAGGACATGAAGAAGGCCGAGCAGCGCGGCGAGGAGCTGGGGCTCACCGACGACGAAGTCGCTTTCTACGACGCGCTGGAAACTAACGACAGCGCCGTCAAGGTACTCGGCGATGAGGCGTTGCGGACGATTGCGCGCGAACTCGTCGCTACAGTCCGAGCGAATGTGACAATCGACTGGACGGTGCGCGAGAACGTGCAAGCGCATCTACGCGTCTTGGTGAAGCGCATTTTGCGCAAATACGGCTATCCGCCGGACAAGCAGGAACGGGCGACTCAAACAGTCCTCGAACAGGCTGCTCTTCTTTCCGACAACTGGGCGGCGCCAGCGCCAGGCTGACTTTTTCACTCGGTAGGGTAGAGAACCCCCTCACCCCGCCGCAAGCGGCGAGAGAGCGCTACTCCAGCTCCACCGTCTTGAAATCGGCCGGCAGGATGATTTCGAGCAGCTCGCAATCGTCGGAATAGTCGAGCACGGCGTGCTTGATCTTCGGCGGCTGCAGCCAGCACGAGCCTTCGCGCATGGTGACCACGCCCGCGCCCTCGTATTCGGCTTTGAGCCAGCCCTTGAGCACGTAGATCATCTGGAATTCGACGTCGTGGAAGTGCCGCTTCGACACCACAGCCGGATCGCAGGGCGGGACCATCTTGATGACATGGGCGCGGGCGAGACCACCCGTCGCCGCGGCAATGCCGAGGTCGCGGTATTGGGCGTAGGCGCGCAAGCCCGTCTCGAACGACTCGGAATGAATGTGGCTGGCAACGAAGGTTTGCCGTCGCGGTGCGGACGCTGCTGCGCGTGCCGCATTCGGCGTGCGTTTGCCCGCCGTCCTGACGCGGCCGCTTGCGGCGATCTTGCGCGGCGGTCGAGCGGGTTTGCGGTTCTGCCGAGCGGCGGGCGCCCGCTTGTCGGCTTTTCGTACCGGACTCGTCTTGGCCATTTTCGTTCCTCCAAGAAAATGCGTGCTTGCCGTTTCAGCTCGGTAGCCCGGATCGCGCGCCGCGTGATCCGGGCTCGGATCAACCAACAAATGCGGCTCCCGGATTTTGCCAGACGCGAACTCCGGGCTACGCAAACGGCAATGCGCCGTTGTGGCGGATGACGACCGAACGCGCTTCATCCGGCGTATGGGCGCCGAGCTGGCCGAGCGCGGCTTGCGTCTCCTCGATCAACAGATCGATGACGTGGCCCGGACCGTCCTCGCCGAGCGCCCCCAGCCCCCACAGAAACGCCTTGCCGGCAAAGCAAGCGGCGGCGCCGAGCGCGCAGCCGCGCACCACGTCGGTGCCGCTGCGGATGCCGGAATCCAGCAGCACCGTGGCGCGCTTGCCGACCTGGCGGACGACGGCCGGCAGCCCATCGATCGGCGCCGGCAGGGCTTCGATCTGGCGGCCGCCGTGGTTGGAGACGATCATGCCGTCGACGCCGAGGGTGACCGCCTGTTCGGCGTCGGCCGGATGCAGCACGCCCTTGACGATGAGCGGGCCCTTCCAGCGGTCGCGATAGCGGGCGATCTCGTCCCAGGTGAAGGCGCCGCCCATCTCGCGGCGGGCGAACGCCACCAGATCGCCGACCGAGGCGTTTTCGCCCGCATAGGCACGCAGGTTGGAAAAGCGCGGGATGCCGTTCTTGCGCAGCGCCATCGACCACGACGGCGCGGCCGCCATCTGCAGCATCATCCTGGCATCGGGCGTGAAAGCCCCGCCGAGGCCGACCAGCACTTCGCGTGCCCGCGTGGTGCGCACCGGCACGTCGATGGTGAGCACGAGCGCGTGCGCGCCCGCCGCCTGCGCGCGGCGAACGAGATCGAATCCGATGGCGTGGTCGTCGCGCGCGGCGCGATAGAGCTGGAACCAGAACACATCGGGGGCGACCTCGGCGATTGTCTCGATCGTGGCGCAGCCGACCATCCCGAGCGTGTAGGGAATGCGGGCGCGCTGCGCGGCGCGCGCAAGATAGATGTCGGCGCCCGGCCACACGATCGCCGGCCCGCCCATCGGCGCGATGCCGATCGGCGCGGCGTAGCGGCGGCCGAAAAGGTCGATCTCGCAGGGCGGCAGCGACGGCATCACCCCGTAGCGCGGCACCAATTCGACCGCATCCAGCGCCGCCCAATTACGCCGGATGCCGGCATCGTCATTGCCGGAGCCGCCGTCGCAATATTCGAAGGCGAAATGCGGCAGCCGGCGCCGCGCCCGCCGGCGCAGATAATCGATCGTCGGGTATTGGCGATAAAGCTCGGCAAAGCGCGGACTTTTGGCGGTGTTGCCGGCGAGCGGTTTTTGCTGCTCCGCCGCTGCCGGCTTGGCATTTTTTTCGCGCTCGGCCTTTTCCGGCGCGCCAACAGCAAGGGTGTCAAGCATGGCGTCCTCCCGCCGCCATTATAGCGGCAGGAGAACTTGGTTAGAAATGGCTGTAGGAGGGGCTGGAAAAATTCAGCGCTTCGCCGTCGCGCATGAAGCGGGCGCCCTCCCCGCTTGTGAGGCGGCCGATTTCGGTAACGGCCACGTCGCTGCTTGCGGCGGCAGCACGGAAGGCGGACAGCTTCTCCGGCGCCAGCGTCAGCACGATTTCGTAATCGTCGCCGCCGGTCAGCACGGTTTCGAGCAGCGTCGCATCGGCAAGGAGCGCCGCGCGGGCGGCATCGGACAGCGGCACGCGCGTGACGTCGATCTCGGCGGCAACTTTCGAAGCGCGGCACAGTTTGGCGAGGTCGCCGACAAAACCATCGGACACGTCCATCGCCGCCGACGCGTGCTCGCGCACCGCCTCGGCGAGCGCGTTGCGCGGCTGCGGCAGCAGATAGCGCTCATCGAGCTGCGCGCCGAGCGCGTCCGGCAGCCGCAATTGTTTTCCAAGCGCCGGATCCCGGCGCAGCCGCACGCCAAGCGCGGCATCGCCGATCGTGCCGGTCACCACCACCCGATCGCCGGGCCTTGCGGTCGAACGGCGGACCATTTTTCCGCGCGGCACCGCGCCGAAGGCCGCGATCGAGACCGAGATCGGCCCGCTCGTGCGATCGGTATCGCCGCCAAGAAGCGGGCATTCGTAGCGCCGCGCATCGTCGCCAAGGCCGGCGGCGAAGTTTTTCAGCCAATTTTCCTCCACGCCCGCCGGCAATGCGACGGACATGAGAAAGCCGAGCGGCCTAGCGCCTTTGGCGGCCAGGTCGGACAGATTCATACGCAGCACCTTGCGGCCGACGGTCTGCGGCGGATCATCGGCAAAAAAGTGAACGCCGGCGATGACGCCATCGGTCGTGAGCACGAGATCGCAGCCGGGCGGCGGGGTGAGTATCGCGGCATCGTCGGCAAGACCGAGCGCGCCCGGATGAGTCGCCAGCGGCCGAAAGTAGCGGCCGATCAGGCGTTCTTCGGCTGAGAGATCGTCGGCGGCGGGCATCGGCTCCGCCTTATTCGCCGGCGAATTCGGCCGCTCGCAGTTGGTGCGCGAGCTGATCGAGTACGGCATTGATCATGCCGGTCTCCTCCTCGTCGACAAATGCCGCGGCCACGTCGCAATATTCCGACATGACCGCCCGCGCCGGCACGTCGGCCCGGCACGCCAGCTCATAGGCGCCGGCACGCAGCACTGCGCGCAATATCATCTCGATGCGCTTGAGCGGCCAGCCGCGCGTGAGTGCCGCGTCGATCTGCGGATCGAGGCGGCTTTGCTCGCGCACCACTCCGCCGACGATATCGCGAAAGAACGCCGCTTCGGCCGGCCGGTACTGCTCGTCTTCGACTTTGCCGCCGAGCCAGTGGGATTCGAACTCGGCCATGATCTCGTTCAGTCCGGTGCCGGCAAGATCCATCTGGTAGAGCGCCTGCACGGCGGCCAGTCGCGCGGCGCCGCGCTTGTTCGCCTTGCCGCGCTTGTTCGCCTTGCGAAGTTTTTTCGCATTTTTTTTTGCTTCGGCGGCGGTCATGTCAGGGCCGCCCGTGCCGCCGCTTGAGAGCGACCAGCGCCAGCGCGGCGCGGGCGGCGTCGCCGCCCTTGTCCTGCTCTCCCATGCGGGCGCGAGCGAAGGCCTGCGCCTCGTTTTCGACGGTGATGATGCCGTTGCCGATCGGCAGGCCGCGGCTCATCGACAGCTCCATCAATCCGCGCGCCGACTGATGGGTGACGATCTCGAAATGGATGGTTTCGCCGCGGATGACGCAACCGAGCGCGACCACGCCGTCATAGGGACGACGGCGGCGGCGCGCGGCGTCCACGGCGATCACGATGGCGGCGGGAATTTCCAGCGAACCAGGCACGCTGACACGCTCGACCACGGCCTTCGCCTCGTTGAGCGCGCGCATCGCCCCGGCCAAAAGCGCATCGGCAATCTCCTCGTAGAAGCGCGCTTCGACGACGAGGATGCGTGCGCCCCTGCTCTCGCCCTGTTCGCGCTTGCCTTGCCGCGGCCCGGCCATTGCTGCACTCCTTCCACTTCGTCGTACCAAGCGCAAGAAATGCAAACAAGCGTGCCCCTATGGACGCGGAACGGCCTCCAACAGCCTCGCCGCGTAACGGGCCATCAGGTCGACCTCCAGGTTCAAATGCGCGCCGATGGCGGCGTCGCCCAGCGTCGTGACCTTCAGCGTGTGCGGAATGATCATGACGGAGAAGCTGTCGCCCTCGACCATGTTGACCGTCAGCGACACGCCGTCGAGGGCGACGGAACCCTTTGCGGCAATGAGGCGGGTCAGCTCGGCCGAAGCCCGAAAAGTCAGTCCCGCCGTGTCGAAGTAATCGTCGCGGGCAATCAATTCGGCAACGCCGTCGACGTGGCCGCTGACCAGGTGGCCGCCGAGTTCGTCGCCAAGGCGCAACGCCCGTTCGAGATTAAGCGGCGTGCCGTGCTGCCAGGTTCGGGCCGTTGTCATTCGCAGCGTCTCGGCGGCGGCATCGACGGCAAAGCAGGGCCGATTTCCGCTCCGCCCGCGCGAGACCACCGTCAGACAAACCCCGGAGCAGGCGATCGAGGCCCCGACATCGATCGTCTGCGGATCGTCGTCGCAGGCGATGGTGATCAGGCGCAAACCCTCCGCTTTTTCTTCGACTTGAAGGACCTCGCCCAAGCCGCTGATGATGCCGGTAAACATGGGCCATTATCTCCGCTGGTACCTATCCTGCCGGTCGACCCCCACGGGCTCGCTCTCTCCCTGCATCAGGTGACGCGCCAGGGCCGTGCGGCCGCTCGCATCGAGAGCGTCGATACCGTCGGTCCCCACCGTCATTGGTGCGGCAAAAAAATACGCTTCATCGATCAGATCGGCGGCAAGGAGAGCCGATGCCAGCGTCGGCCCGCCTTCGACCAGCAGCCGCGTGATGCCGCGGTCGGCGAGGAGTTTTAACACCGAGGGCAAATTCAGAGACACGCCGCCTGCCTCGCTGCGCAGCACCTCCACCCCTCTTGCGCGCAAAGCGTCCTCGGGTGGGCGCGGTGCGTCGGCCGCGGCGATGACCCAGACCGGCGTCTGACCGGCGCTCTCTACCAAGGCCGAGGCGAGCGGCAAGCGCAGCGCGCTGTCGAGCACGACCCGCACGGGCGAATTGTTTGCCATGCCCGGCAGGCGGCAGGTGAGCAGCGGATTGTCCGCGAGCGCGGTGCCGATGCCGATCATGATGGCGTCGCTCTGCGCCCGCATCAGATGCACGCGTTCGCGCGCGGCCTCGCCGGTGATCGGCAACCCCCGCCGGCCTGCCGCTGCGGCCTTGCCGTCAGCCGAAACCGCAAGCTTGAGGACGACATGGGGACGGCCGTCGTGCATACGGCGGATGTGGCCGGCATGGTCGCGGCGCGCCTTTTCGGCGCCGAGACCGACATCGACCGCAACGCCCGCGGCACGCAGCCGGGCATGGCCCGCGCCCGAGACTTGCGGATTAGGGTCTTCCAGCGCGGAGACGACACGCGCAATACCCGCGGCAATCACCGCGTCGACGCATGGCGGCGTTTTGCCATGGTGCGAGCAAGGCTCAAGCGTGACGTAGAGCCCGGCGCCACGCGCCGCCGCGCCGGCGCGATGCAACGCCTCGATTTCCGCATGCGGCCGACCGCCGGGCTGCGTCCAACCGCGCCCGACAATGACGCCCTCCTTGACCAGCACGGCGCCAACGGCCGGATTGGGCCAAGTGCGGCCCAGCCCGCGCCGCCCGAGCGCGAGCGCCAGCGCCATGAAGCGTTCGTCATCGCTTTGTGGCACCGGCGTCTCTCATGATATTTTCCGGGCGATGAGCGCCGCCTCGCACCGCGCCATGGGCATGCTCGGACCGGCTTGAGCGGACGTCTGCCGCAATCACTTGCGGGCGATTTCAGCGGCCTCGTCGGCCGACAATTCCGCCAGCGCCGTCTCGAAATCCTTGGCTTCGCGGAAATTGCGGTAGACCGAGGCAAAGCGCACGTAGGCGACATCGTCGAGGTCGCGCAGCTGCGCCATCACCGTCTCGCCGATGGTCTCGGACGACACCTCGCTTTCGCCGAGACTCTCCAGCTCGCGCACGATTTTCGACACCATCTGATCGATCCGCTCCGCCTCGACCGGACGCTTGCGCAGTGCGATCTGCACCGAGCGCAGGAGCTTGTCGCGGTCGAACGGCACGCGCCGGCCGTTGCGCTTGATGACGGTGAGTTCGCGCAACTGCACGCGTTCGAACGTGGTGAAGCGGAAATTGCAGGCAAGGCACAGGCGACGGCGGCGGATGACCGAAGAATCCTCGGTCGGCCGCGAGTCCTTCACCTGGGTATCGAGGCTGGCGCAGCTCGGACAACGCATCCCTGCCCTCTTTGGCCCTTCGACCTCACTCGGCGTAGATCGGGAAGCGGCGCACCAGGCGGGCGACCTTTTCGGCCCGCCGCGGCCTCCGCTTCGGCATCCTCCGCGGCCCCTTTTGCGACAGGGCATCAAGCACTTCGGCGATCATCTCGCCAATCTGCCTGAAATTCGGCGATGCCGAATCCGCGCGTCGTGCCGGCGGGCGTCCCCAGCCGGATGCCCGACGTGATCGTGGGCTTTTCCGTGTCGAAGGGAATGCCGTTCTTGTTGCAGGTGATGCGGGCGCGGCCCAGCGCCGCCTCGGCCACCTTGCCGGTGAGCCGCTTTTTGCGCAGATCGACCAGCATGAGGTGCGTATCGGTGCCGCCGGAGACGATGTCGAGACCGCGCGCCTTGAGCGTTTCGGCAAGCGCCTTGGCGTTCTCGACCACGTTCTTTGCGTAAAGGCGAAACGACGGGCGCAACGCCTCGCCGAACGCCACCGCCTTGGCGGCGATCACGTGCATCAGCGGCCCGCCCTGCATGCCGGGAAACACCGCCGAATTGAGCTTTTTTGCCAGCTCCTCGTCATCGGTGAGGATGGCGCCGCCGCGCGGCCCGCGCAGCGTCTTGTGCGTGGTGGTCGTCACCACATGGGCGTGCGGAAACGGGCTCGGGTGCGCGCCGCCGGCCACCAGCCCGGCGAAATGCGCCATATCGACCATGAAATACGCGCCGACCTCGTCGGCAATGTCGCGGAAGCCGGCGAAATCGATGATGCGCGGATAGGCCGAGCCGCCGGCGATGATCACCTTCGGCCGGTGCTCCTTCGCCAGCCTTTCGACCTCGGCCATGTCGATCAGATGGTCGTCGCGGCGCACCCCATAGGGCACGACCTTGAACCAGCGGCCGGAGAGATTGACGGGCGAGCCGTGCGTCAAATGTCCGCCGGCGGCGAGATTGAGCCCCATGAAGGTGTCGCCGGGCTGCATCAGCGCCATGAACGCTTCGGCGTTGGCGGAGGCGCCGGAGTGCGGCTGGACGTTGGCGAAGCGGCAGCCGAACAGCTTTGTCGCCCGCTCGATCGCCAGCCGCTCGGCAATGTCGACGAACTGGCAGCCGCCGTAATAGCGCCGGCCCGGCAAACCCTCGGCGTACTTGTTGGTCAGCACCGAGCCCTGCGCCTCGAGCACGGCGCGACTGACGATGTTTTCCGAGGCGATCAGCTCGATCTCGTCGCGCTGGCGGCCGAGTTCGCGGCCGATCGCATCGGCGATTTCGGGATCGGATTCGGCAAGCGAGGCGGCGAAAAAGCCCTCGTCCGCTACCTTTGCACTATGGGGTACCGACATACCTCATTCCTCACCGGCTCTTGCCGCGGTGATACACCTGCCCGGCGGCCTCATGCCAGCCGATGGGCGCAAGGGCTTGGGATATTTCGACAAGTATTGCCGCTACATTTAGGGATTAATGATCCGCAGACGTAGGGGCGCCCCTCGTGGGCGCCCGCGACCACGACTGGGCGGCCACAAGGGCCGCCCCTACGGTCGGCACCGACACCAAGCGGCTCATTATTCGAAGCCGTAAAGCGCCCGCGCATTGCCGGAATAAATCTGCCGGCGGCGCTCCTCGCCAAGGCTGGGCGGCAGGGCGACGAATGGGTCGTCGAAATCCCAGTGCGGATAATCCGACGAGAACAGGATGCGGTCGAAGCCGATCGCCTCCATGAACTCGACGAGGTGCGCGGGATTCTCCGGCTCCTCCATCGGCTGGGTGGTGACCCAGAAATGCTCGCGCAGATATTCCGACGGCGGGCGCTTGACGTGCGGCAAGCCGTTCTTCATGCGCGCCCAGGCGCGGTCGAGGCGATAGCCGACGCTCGGCAGCCAGCCGAATCCGCCTTCGATGAAGACGAACTTGAGCTGCGGAAACTGCTCGAACACGCCCTCCATGATCAGGCTCGTCACCTGCGCCTGGCAGGCGCGACGCATGCTCGGTCATTTCCTCGACGTAGAATGACGGCCAGCCGGTGTTGCTCGCCGCGCGGCCGCTATAGCCGAACACGTGGACGCCGACCGGCAGCCCGGCCTCGCAGGCGGCTTCGTAGATCGGCCAATAGCGGCGGCGGCCCATCAGCTCGGCCGTGCGGGTGAGCATCAGCACGTGGGCGAAGCGGCGGTCGCCGATGCGCTTGCGGATTTCCGAGCGCGAGGCCTCCGGGTCCTCGTAGGGCACGACGAGAGAGGCTTTCAGCCGCGCATCGAGCGCGTTCCAGTGATTGAGCTGAAATTCGTTGCAGGCGAACGCGAGCGCCGCGGAATATTCGTCGTTCTGCTCGCCCTGCCCCGAGGGCGAGAGCGGATTCATGATCGCCATATTCGATGCCGTAGAAATCGAGGTGTTGCGCGCGCATGAACTCGTAATTGCTCGCCGGCAGGCCGCCGTCCGGCGGCCACGAGTCGCGGCGGGAAGCGAGCGGCTGGCCCTTGGGATAGGGAAAGCCCTTGACGTAGCCGTGGTGCGAGCGCGAGCCATAAGTCTGCGCATAATCCCACCAGCGATTGCTCAGGTAGGGCCGATAGTCTTCGAGCGAACTTTTCGGGTGAATGTCGCAGTCGATGATTTTGAGCTTGGTGGCGCTTTTTTCCCTGGCGCTGCGCTCGGCCTGCTTGGCTTCGATGTTCATCGCGCTTCCTCCTTGGGTGCCGGAAGCAAATCGGTCGTTTCCCTATAAGTAAATGACACAGCGAGCCCCGGCAAGGCTGCGGCCGCCGTTCGATTCATCTCGCCCGGCTATGCGGGGCGGAACGATAGAGTGCCTTTCTCGCGGCGCGGCTTTCCTATTTGCCTGACTTGGCGCAAAATTAGCCGCGACGCATCGCCGTCTGACGGGAAAGCAACTGCGTCGGATTTCAATGTCGGGAGAATTGGCATGATCCGAACGCCGATCTGCGACTTGTTCAATATTGAACATCCGATTGCGCTTGGCGGCATGGGATCCGCCACGTCTCCGCCGCTTGTTGCCGCGGTCTCGCGTGCCGGCGGCCTTGGTGCCTTGGGATGCCACCGCCAGACACCGGAGCAAGTCCGGGAACGAACCGCCGCTATCCGTCGTGAGACCAACCGGCCCTTCGGCTTGAATTTCTTGTTGTTCGACACCCGCGAGGACAGCTTTGCCGCCGCTCTCGAACTGCGGCCAAGCGTCATGCAATTCGCCTGGGCACGATCCGAGCAGGATTTGCGAAGCTTTTTCGATCGCGCGCATGCCGTCGGCTGCACGGTCACCTACATGGCCGGGACAGTGCCGGAAGCAGCGCGCGCAGCAAAGGCGGGGGCCGATGTCATCGTCGCGCAGGGGACCGAGGGCGGCGGTCACGTCGGTTGGATGGCCAGTATGCCGCTCATTCCGATGGTTGTTGATGCCGTTACGCCGATTCCCGTGTTGGCAGCCGGCGGTTTCGCCGATGGCCGCGGCCTGGCGGCGGCGCTGTCACTCGGCGCCCACGGAATCCTTCTCGGTACGCGCTTCCTCGCCACATTGGAATCGCCGCTCCATCCCAATTTCAAGCAGGCGATCGTGGACAGCGACGGCCACGACACCCAACTCTCCGAAATCCCCGACATCGCGGCGGGTCAGGTTTGGCCTGGAGCCATGACGCGTTCGCGGCGCAATCGCTTTGTGGAACGCTGGTCGGGGCGCGAGTGGGCACTGCGGCAGGATCGCGCGCAGGCTATTGAACGACTGAATGCTGCGCGCCAGTCAGGCGATATCGAAGAAGGTCCGCTGTCGATGGGCCAGGATGCCGGGTTAATTCACGATATTCCGCCCGCTGCGGAGATCGTTACCCGGATCGCACGCCAAGCTGAGGAAATTCTGGCACGTAAGCTTCCGAGGCTGGTCACGGCGCAGCCCGTAGAGCGGATCGGCGCGGCGTAAGTTGCTAGTGTGGCGGTTCGGAAGTCCGCATCATTCTTGCGCGTGTCGGTCGTGCGGACTTCTGAACCAAAGCCACACTAGATCAAAAGTTGCTGGCTTCGATTTCGCGCATTGCGATCTGAACGTCATAATCCGTCTGCAGATTGAGCCAAAGCTGTGCCGTTGCGCCGGGGTCCACTCTCTCGACCTCTTCCAGGCCTTCCAATGTGTGCTACGGGCTCGTCGACCGAGAGACAGCACCGCGAGCTAACGTTGTTCAAAATTGACTGAATTTTTCGCGGTTCTTTGGTTGGATGAGGGTCGCCAATCTAGACGACCCCCTTGGTTACAATGCAGGCGCGGTGTGCTGCACAATCTATTGCGGGCGACCCTCAACAGCGAAGCTGCGGAATGTTGCGTATTTCGCGCCGATCTTCCTCAACTCTTGATAGCCTGGAGAATTATACCAGGCTGCGAGCTTGTCCATGCTATCCCAAACCTGTATCGCGACACGTTTCGGCGGATTTCCGTCAAATCCTTTGACGGATTGCGCTCCCGCTCCACCAGCGCCTCCCAGGGCAATGATCTTGCCGCCTGCCGCTTTGATGCTGGCCTGTGCCTTGGGCGCGTACTCCTTGCCATAGGCCTGCGGGTTACTCACTGTTATTTCGGCGACAAAATAGACAGGCGGCTTCGCCTGCGCGTGGAGGCCCTGCACGGCGAGGCCGCCGATCGCCATTCCGGCAAGCGTACAGAGCGCCGGGGTAAGAACTCGCTTCATCGTGATCTCCCTGTGATGCTGGATTGATCGACTGTGGAGGCGGCACGCGCCGCTGCGCCGCCGTAAAGCGGAGCCGAGGAGACGAATTTCAAAGTGGGGGATGCCTGCCGACGGCACGATCGCTGCCTGTCGCCGGGAGAATTCGGCACTTCTCGCCGGCAGCTCAGACACGCACGCTACTGTCCCTGACAGAACATGACAAGCGTTATATCCCGCGGCACGGACATTGCCGAATGCACGGCCGAATGCGCGAAAAGGGAGAATTGCCGACGCAAAGAATTTTTCTAACGATCAAAACGGCCGGAAATATCAGCGACGGCCTTCGCGATCGCCGAAGCCATCCTACTTCGCCTCCCTCATCCGGGACTGTGCGCCGGCTTTTTCCAGATGCCGCGCTTGTGCATCAGCGCCACCTGCTTGTCGATCACCTCGCGCTTGTAGTCCGCGTGCTTTCCGGGGATTTTTTCCAGGTAGCGGTTCTTCGGATAGATCGGCTTCTCGTAGATGATCTGCGCGAGTTCGGCGCGCACGTCCTTGAGCCAGTTGGTCACTTGCGCGGACTCGCGGTGGTGGCGCAGCGCCTCGATGTTGATGACGCCGGAGACGAAGGTCGAGCCGTTGGTGTCGCGCTGCTTGCCGACCAATCTGGCCGCGGTAATCGACGATCATCGACTGGCCGCCGCCGGCGTCGATGCCGAAATGGCGGCCTTCGTTGTAGAGATGATAGCTGCCGATGTTCGGCGCCACGATGTACATGTTGTTCTCCAGCGCGCGCGCCCGGTTGGAGATTTCGAACACGTCGTTCTCGGTGAACGGGCCGGCATCGAGGCGCGGTAGACCACTTCGGCGCCGTTCATGGCAAGCCCGCGGCCGTTCTCCGGATAATTGCCCTCCATCGCCATCATGATGCCGAGCCGGCCGATTTTGGTGTCGGCGACCGGCCAAAAGGCGTCGAGCGTGCGGCCGTGCTTCTCGATCCACCAGTCGTAGATGTCGTGCGGCGACACCGAACGCTCGACCGGCAGCAGCGCGGAAATCTTGTAGTGCTGCAGGATCACCTCGCCGTCGGGATCGACGATGAAGCCGATGTTGAAGAAGCGGTCCGGCCAATCCTTATGGCGCGCCTTGGCCTGCGCTATGATGAACACGTTCCACTGGCCCGCGCGAGCTTGCCGATCTCGTCGGTCTCGGGGCCCGGAATGTCGATGCAGCAGGTGTTGCGCGTAATCGGCGTGATCGACGTCGAGCACCTCGTCGTTAAAGCCCATCAGCGCGCCTTCGGGGATGGCGAGGAGCTTTACCGGAATGTCGAGATTGGACAGCCAGAACGCCGCCTTGGTCAGGCTTTTGAGGTGCTCGATGTTATCGGAAATATCCTCGCGCCGGCGGATGCCATAAAAAGTCGGAATGAGGCCGACGGCGTTATAGGGTTCGATCATAGATTTGCTCCTTTACGCACACGCATCATTGCGGGCCGCATTCACGCGTAGGGGCGGCCCTCGTGGCCGCCACCACCCACATCGTCCAAGGGCGCCCACTAGGGGCGCCCGCCTACGCGGGTATGAAAAACGATCTCTCACGCCGCCACGCTGGGCAGGCCGGCGAGCGCCATGGCCAGTTCGCCTTCGTCGTATTTCTGGTCGACCAGCTTGCCCTCGAAATAGTTGATGTAGGCCGCCATGTCGAAATGGCCGTGGCCGGACAGGTTGAACAGGATGGTTTCGGCCTTGCCCATCTGCTTGCAGCGCAATGCCTCGTCGACGGCGCAGCGCACCGCGTGGGTCGCCTCCGGCGCCGGCACGATGCCTTCGCAGCGGGCGAACTGCACGCCGGCATCGAAGCAGGTCTTTTGATGATAGGCGCGCGCCTCGATCAATCCGAGATCGTAGAGATGCGACACCATCGGCGCCATGCCGTGATAGCGCAATCCGCCGGCATGAAAACCCGGCGGGATGAAGGTCGAGCCGAGCGTGTGCATTTTGACGAGCGGTGTCAGGTGCGCGGTGTCGCCGAAATCGTAGGCGTATTTTCCGCGCGTGAGCGACGGGCAAGCCGCCGGTTCGACGGCGATGAAGCGGCGCTTTCTCCCGCCGCGCAATTGCATGCCGAGGAACGGGAAGGCGAGCCCGGCAAAATTCGAGCCGCCGCCGGTGCAGCCGATGATCACGTCGGGATCGTCGCCCGCCATCTCGAACTGCTTGATCGCCTCCTGGCCGTTGACGGTCTGGTGCAACAGCACGTGGTTGAGCACCGAGCCGAGCGAATATTTCACGTCATCGTTCTTGGCCGCCATCTCCACCGCCTCGGAAATGGCGATGCCGAGCGAGCCGGGGCTTTTCGGGTCCTTGGCCAAAATCGCGCGGCCGGAATCGGTCTGGTCCGACGGCGACGGCAGGCAGCGCGCGCCGTAGGTCTCCATCAGCGCGCGGCGGTAGGGTTTTTGATCGTAGGAGATGCGGACCTGGAACACCGTCACGTCGATGCCGAACAGCGCGCCGGCAAACGCGAGCGACGAGCCCCATTGCCCGGCGCCGGTCTCGGTGGAGAGTTTTTTGACGCCTGCCTCCTTGTTGTACCAGGCCTGCGGCACGGCCGTGTTCGGCTTGTGCGAGCCGGCAGGCGAGACGCCTTCGTATTTGTAATAGATCTTTGCCGGCGTGCCGAGCGCCTGTTCGAGGCGGCGCGCGCGCATGAGCGGCGTCGGCCGCCACATGCGATAGACGTCGCGGATCGGCTCGGGAATGTCGATGGTGCGCTCGGCCGATACCTCCTGGAGGATCAGCGCCATCGGAAACAGCGGCTCGAGATCGCCGGGGCCGACCGGCTGCTTGGTGCCCGGATGCAACACCGGCGGCAGCGGCTTCGGCAGATCGGCCGCCAGATTGTACCAGGATTTCGGAATTTGCGTTTCGTCGAGAACGAACTTGATCTGATCGCTCACGCTACCCTCCCGCGCTGTGAGTCACAGATGCGGCAGCGTAGCGCGAATCAACCGCCAGTGAAATGCGGGATTTGCGGCCGCGATCGGGCCTGTCGTGCCGTTTTCCGGGATGGTTAATCCGGGCGCCAGCCGCAATGGAGGCGCACTCATTTTGCGGCCATCATCCGCGAAAACGGACGATCCCGTCATCGCAGACGTCTGGCCCCGGTTCCTGGATTGAGAGAGGACCGGGTGCTCCACCTACGCGGACCATCACAAGGTCAGGATTGGCCACCGCCCTCACACCGCGATCACACGATCGACGTAAAGCTTCCAATTGCCCGCGGGCGGCACGCGTCCCGAAAGCCAGGTTCCGGTCACCTTGCCCTCCCATTCGACCGGCAGGACCATGCCGCGCAGAAACCGTGCCGCCATCTGTCGCGATCCCCAGGCGATGACGGTATCCGATCCGGTCTCCCACCAGGCATCGCCCGGTGCAAGGTCGCGATGCCGACTCGGCATCCTGCTGGACGTTGAAGGCGCCCTCCAACAGGCAGCGAATTCCCGGTCCCGGATGCTGATGCCGGTCGGCGACGCGGCCGGCCGCGCTGGTGATCCGGTCGAGCCGAAACAGCCAGCGCGTGCCCTCCAGCATGGCGAGGTTACTGATCACCCGCGACATGCGCAGGCTCGACAGCACGCCCATGCCCTCGTGCAAGGCCGGCGGCGCGTTCGGCGGCGCCAGCTCCCAGCGCCAGACCTGGCTCCATTCACCGGCCGATTTGAGCGTGAGCGGAGCCTCGCAGTAGATCGCCTCATCGGCGCTCATCGGTGTGCCGTTGATGGTGAGGTGCCCGTGCCGCACGTACAACAGCCGGTGCGCCGGAGCCAACGCCGCAGCGGTTGAACCGTCAGCGGCGATCTGATCGTGATAGAAGTTGAGGGCGAAGGGCATCAGCCCATTGTAGCCCGCCCGTAGAGCAGGCGAAATCCGTCGATCGGCAAATGCGATCTTGCCGGTCGCCCGGTTCTACAGCTTCACCGTCGTCGGAGTGACCGGGATTCCCAGGCCGTCGCGGTTATAAATGTCTTCGCGGAACTGCACGACGCCGTCCGAGGCGGACCAGGCCGTGACGTAGACCCAGTGCAGCGGCACCGGTTTTACCAGCCGCGCATTGTCCTGCGCGCCCGATTCGATCGCCTGGTCGATCGCCTCCGGCGGCCAGCCCTTGGTCTGATCGAGCAGCCAATAGACCAGTTGGCGCACGTTCTGCACGCGGCAGCAGCCGGAGGAGTCGTAGCGGAAATCCTCGCCGAAAAGGTCCTTCTCCGGCGTGTCGTGCATGTACACGCCGTACGGACTGGGGAAATTGATGCGGATGTGGCCGAGCGAGTTGAAGTCGCCGGGATCCTGCCGGAACGTGTAATGGACCGCGTCCTCCGAATACCAGTTGATCTGCGAGGGCTGCAGTTCGTTGTGGCGGGCGTCGTAGATGCGGATGTGATTGCTGGTCAGATAATCGGGATCCTTCTCCATGATCGGAATCAGATCCTTGCGCACGATCGAGACCGGCACGGTCCAGTACGGATTGAAATTGACCTCGACGATCTTGCTGTTGATGTCGGGCGAGGGGCGAGACGGCCGGCCCACCACCGCGGTATGGCGCGACACGGCAACGTCGTGCTCGATCGCCTCGACGCGCGCCGCCGGGATGTTCACGACCACGTAACGCGGCCCCAGATTGGTGGTCAGCGTTTTGAGGCGCGAAATGTTGAGCTTGAGCTGGTCGCGCCGCGTCGCCGCCGGCACGTTCATGGCGCAGCGAGCGTCGGACCCCGCAGGATGCCGTCGGGGGTCAGCCCATGGCGCGCCTGAAAGCGGCGCACCGCCGCCTCGACATAAGAATCATAGACGTCGTTGCCGACCGCGTTGGGATCGAGATCGCCGGACACCGCGAGCCGCGCACGCAGATCGACCACGCTCGGATGGCGCATGCCCAGATGCAGTTCATCGACCTTCGGCACCTGCGGCCAGCCGCCCCGCGTGACGATGTCGTCGTAGGTTCGGACCGCCTGCTCGGTGATTTCCGCGGTCTGCGGCGACAGCGTCGGCGCCGTCGGCTTGGGCATGTGGATGGTGCGCGACGCCTGGTCGAAGCCTTGTCCGAACTCGCCGTGATCGCTGTCGCCGATAAGCGCCCCGAGGGCGGGGTCGACGGCCGGGCCCGGAGCCGCGCGCGCCGCCGCGCTGCTCGTGGCGGCCAGAGCCGCCGCCCCGGCAAATCGCCGTAACAACCCGCGCCGATCCGCTTCGGCGCCGAGCCAATCCTTAATTCCGCTCATGGAGCGTGTGTCCGTTGCATTCGACTACCGGAAAGCCCGAAAGTCCCCAAAACCCAAAAAACCCAAAAAACCCAAAAATCCTCGACAAAAGCCTGACAAGGACCCGCAACGCGCCAAAGGCGGCGGCCCTGACCGACCTGCCAAATCGGCTATGACGCAAGGGCTGGGCGCTTTTGTGGCCACGGCGAAGACGGGCGTGTCGCCGCGAGCGGGCGTATAAATGACGGACGACGGTCAAATCCGCCCGCTGGCTGCGAACCGTCGCGCGCCGGGTATCGAGGCTGCGCTGCGCGTCGGCCCGGTCCCGGCTGCTACAGGAGCGATCATGGGTCTGATCCGGCTGATTGCAGCGCCGATCCGGCGGCTCGCGGGCTCACGGCTGGCACAGCTCGTCTTTGTCGTCGCCGTCATTCTGGTGCTGGAGAATTTTTCCGACAATCACGTCGTGTTGAGCCGGACCGCCGATGCGCTCGACAAGGCGGTCGATGAGACCGTGCAGTATATCTCCGAGCACCTGTTGCGGCTGCGTACTTTCAGCAAATCGCTGCTGACCGATGGCGTGATGATCATCTACGTTTACATCATCTGTTTGGCGATCTTCACAATTTTACGTCATGCAATCAGACTTCTGATCGACGCCGCCGGCTTGACTAACTTTCTGTGGCTGCGCAACGCCATTGCGCGCGAGCGCGGGATCGCGGCGTATCGTGCCTGGTTGCCGCTCGAGCGCATCAGGCCGCCCGACTGCTCGCAGGACCAATGGGAGCAGCGGTTCGCCTGGCCGGCCGATAACAGACCGCCCTACCCGCCGCTGCCGCACCGGGTCGCTCGCGCCGCCGTGAGCTATGCGGTGCTCATCGGCATCGCAGCCGTCCTGGTGCAGCTGTTTACGCCCTTCCCGGTCCTCTCCTGGCTGCGCCAGCTCATTTGATTATTGGGGCGACTGCGTTCGCTCGGCCGCACAGCTCAACAATAGCAATCGGCGCAAATTCCGACTCGTCATTCCGGGGCCCGGGCGCAGCCCATCAACGCGGAATCCATGATCATGATCGGTGGTTGTAGATTCCGGCACTCGCCGCTTCGCGGTTCGGTCGGACTGACGAATTGCAGCGGCCGGATAAAAAAACCCCGGCATTGCCGCCGGGGCTCAAGGTTACGCCAGTACGACCAAAAATCTGGCGACGCGATGGTGATTTTGACGAAGCACGATCTTCTTGGCGACACTCTTGGCGACACTTGGCGAAAGCGCTTTGCGCTTTTCGCCAATTGCTTAGAGCCGATAGAGGATCTGATCGGTCCAGAAGCGCTCGAGCCGGTGCAGTGCCTTGTTGAGCACGCCGAATTCCTCGGCGTTGATGCCGCCGACCTGCTCCACCGTACGCACGTGCTTTTGGTAGAGCGCGTCGACGATATCGCGGACCTCACACCCCTTGTCGGTGAGCTTGATGCGCACCGAACGGCGGTCGATGCGCGAGCGCTGATGATCGAGAAAGCCGATCTCGACCAGCTTCTTCAAGTTGTAGGAGACGTTGGAGCCGAGATAATAGCCGCGGGTACGCAGTTCCCCCGCGGTCAGCTCCTTGTCGCCGATATTGTAGAGCAGCAGCGCCTGCACCGAATTGATGTCGGCGCGGCCGCGGCGATCGAACTCATCCTTGATGACGTCGAGCAGACGCCGGTGCAGGCGCTCAACCAAGGTCAGCGCCTCCAGATAGTTCGGCCGGATGTGGTCGAAGCGCGCCTCGCGGTCGGCGGGCTCGACCGTCTTGACGACGGCTTTCATGCGTTGACGCCTTTCCCAAGTCTTGTTCGTTGAAGTCGAATTTGTTTTCGTCGACGGGTCCTGTTATCCCGTCGCATGGCGCCACATTAGCGCTGTCGCTCTAAGATCAGTTTAAATAACACGCTAAAAATAACGTTTATTCGCGGCTTTGGCGGCGGTGAAAACGCCTCAATCTGCACCGGATCTCTTGACGATTCATTCACCGCTCCGGCGGCGGTCAGTGCATCTGCAGGTGTGCTTCGCGAATGATCCGTCCGTAATCGTCGTAGTCCTTGCGCAGGATGGCGCCGAACGCGGTGCCGCATTGCCCGCCCGGAAAGAAACCGAGCGCCGTGTATTTCTCCCGTACCGTCGCCTCCTTGATCGCGGCACCGAACAAATCGATCAGCTTGGATATTTTATCTCTGGGCGTTTTTGCCGGGGCCACCACGCCGCCGAAAAAGTCGGCCGCTACGTCCTTGTAGCCGGATTCGACGACGGTCGGCACATTCGGCAATGCCGCAATCCGTTGCGGCGAGGTGGTGGCAAGGGCCCGCAGCTTGCCGGCGCGCAATTCGCCCAGCAGGCTCGAATAATCGGCCAACGCCGCGGTCACCTGGTTGCCCAAAACCGCCTGGATCGACGGCGTATATCCGTTGAACGGCACGAACGTGATGTCGGCCTTGGCCGCGCGTTTGAGCATTTCGAACGCGATCTGCGAGGACGTTGCCGGCCCGATCGTGGCGAGCGTGAGCATGCCGGGTTTGTTGTGTGCCGCGTCGATGAGATCGGCGAGCGTATGGTACGGCGACTGGCTGTTGACAACGATCAGCGGCGGAAAGCTCGCAAGGTGGCAAATCGGTACGAAGTCGGTGAGCGGATCGTAGTTGAGCTTGCGCACGTTCGGCAGCACGACGAATGAATTCGAGATGATACCGAGCGTATTGCCGTCGGGCCGCGCCCGCGCGACGTACTCGGTTCCGACCTCCGTTGCGGCTCCTGGATGGCTCTCGACCACCATGTTAGGACCGCCGGTGACGCCGATCCGCTGGGCGAGGATGCGCGCCATGGCATCCGCAGGGCCGCCCGGCGGGAACGGCAGGATCAATCTGATCGGCCCCCCGGCCTGCGACCAGGCGCACGAGCCGACTGCGCCGACCAGGGTTGCTGCGCCGAGCGCGGCGGCCAGACAAATCTGACAAATTCGCCTGTGCCATTGCATGCGGTTGCTCCCCAAAAAAAGCGCCGATGCAGACCGCGTTGCGCGTCGTTACCTTTGCACTCTACGCTGCCGCCCGCGCAAGCGCGAGAACCATTCTGCACAATTATCCAGGAGGAGACCCGACACCGTCGCGCGCGGACATTGAGATGACAAAGCGGATTTTTGAGATTGCCCGCGGCCTCGGCATCGAGGTTCATGACCCCATCGTCGTCGGCCCCGACGGCTATGCGAGTGGTCCGATTCTAACATTCGTATCCGGTTTGGCCAGGCTCGTGTGCGAATGTCAGAATCAAAGGACCTCTGCAACGGCTGGAAGCGCCTAGCCGATCCCTGTTGCCGCCCCACCCCCACGCTAACGCGATCGCTCCAAATCGGGCTCTGTGTGCGAAGATTGGTCGGCAACTCCGTCGTCCTTCAAGTGAGTGAAGACAGACACCGCGGCATCTAGCAACATTACATGCCCGTAACCCACTCCGCGACATTGACTTGCCCCGAATTAATTCCCGTCCAGTTGTGCCGGCTGCTGGGATACGCAATATTGGAATGTCGAAGCGGCGGTGACCGCCGCGCGTGGATTCTCGGTCTGAAAGCTGCACGGGCATCAAGCTCAAGAGGACCCGGGGGCGACATGAGTACTCAAGACCAGGCACCAACAAAAAATCGGAAATCTGAACCGGGGCAGAAGCGGAAGGCACCATGGCAGCCGTCTCGCCGGACAATGTTGATCGGCGGCGGAGCGATCGCAGGAGGAGGCGCGCTCGCACTTGCGGCTGCGATTTGGACGCATCGCGATCAATCTTTGCGAACATTTGTTAATACAAGTAAGAGTGAATTTGTTGCCTTCGTTCCCGACGGTACTGCAGTTTCGGGAAACCCGGATAGTCCCGGAGCCTGTTGAAATTGGTGCAGCAGGCGCCATTGGTTTGAATCCTATGCTGCCAGATTTTTTCTGGCAACGAGCTTGTCGCCGAGCAATACTTGCTGGTGGCGGAGCAACGCTGCCCTCAGAATCGGAAGCTGCTTGTGGGCCTTCAAACGGCGGAAGCTTTTCTCAGCCTCCAGCATTGCGGTTCCAGTCCATCGCAATGCCATCCGTGCATCGCGCCAACGTTTGACGTTGCGGCAGACCTTCCGCAGCACGGCCATCAGACTTTCGATCGCGTTGGTGCAGCCAAGCGAGCGCCGCAGCTGATCAGGCAGACCGATGCGGATCACGGTGAGCAGTTCGTCCAGCCCTTCGAGGATCGAAGCCGAGACGCCAGGGGCATCGTGATCGAGCCGACGCGCCAAGTTCCTCAGAACTCGCTCGGCCTGCTCGGCGGTCGGACTGTCCCAAGCCTGACGCAGGACCTTCTTGACCCCGGCGTGCAACGATGGGTCGAGCCGCTCGATGATATTGCGTCCTTTGTGCACTTGGCAGCGCTGCAGCAGCGCGAAGCTTCCGAAGGTGTCGCGTATGGCCCGGCTCAGCGCCTTGGCGCCATCGACGATGAACAAGCGGGCGATATCCGGTCGCAACCCGCGCTCGATCAGGTCGGCCAGCAACGCCTTGACCACGGCGGCGTTCTCGGTCGCGCCCAAGGCCACGGCCAGCACGTGTTTGTCGCCGGCTCCGTCGATGCCGATCGCCGCCACCAACACATGGTCGCCGACACGCAGCCCATCGATCTGGATCACCAGAAGGTCGACGAGCTCCGACAGATCGGCCGCCAGCCATTCCTTCAGCTTCGCCGTGCTCAGCGCCACAAACCGCCGCGAGACCGAGGACTTCGTCGTGGCGCGCTTGGCTTGGCCGGCCAGATCGCCGTCCGGCAGTCGTACCGAACGCGCGTACTTGCGCGTCGCCACACCGATCAGCATCTGGTTGAATGCCCAACGCGACAAAAGATCCGCCTTCTGGATCGCCGTCCAGCTGGGAAGCTCCAGCTCGGCGCCGCCGCGCCGCCGCACCCGGGGCCGCCGGATAGCAGCCTTGCCACCGTGCCAGCCAACCTCACTATCGATCATGCCCCAGCGATGGCCCTGGCGGTCAGCGTGACGCTGGTAGCGCTTGCCACAAAGCTGTTCCGCATCAGTCGCAAGCATGGCCTCGATGGCCGCAGTCCCGGCATGCAGGCACAGACGGTCGAAGCTGCCCTTGAACTCCTCAAGTCCTTCAATCACCAAAGGCGACAATGCCAGCGTACCCGTCGTCAGCGCCGTACCTGTTGTCAATGCCGTACCTTGGTCGAACCTCTTCAATTCGATATGCTTCGTCATGGCGTCGATCTCCTCGCTCTCGGTTTGCGATTTGCAACCTCAAGCCTAGCGGCCTGAGGTGATCGACGCCTGCCTTCCTATTTCAACAACGTCAGGGACATTCCGGGGAAACCTCGACGATATTACGCAGTGGAACCTGACCACCGGAAACGTCGTCCGTTCCCTACCAGTGCAGAACCTTATTAACTCGATTGCAGTTGCTGCCGACGGCCGCACTCTGCTCTCTGGCGGGGGCAGCCACCTGGTGCTTTGGAACCTCACGAACGGGACCGTAATCTGGCCGCTCGAGGAGCATGCCAACTCTATTCAATCGGTAGCCTTGGTGCCGAATACCCTCACCGCGTTGTCAGGCGGATTTGACGACAACGTCAAACAGTGGGACCTCGTTACAGGCAACGTCATCGAGACGATCACAGGGGGACCCGGCATCCACTCCGAAACCAAGGTCGGGACAGTTTATTCTATTGCGGTCACGCCAAACGGCCGAATTGCGTTATCGGGAAACTATTATGGGGGATTATGTCTGTTAGAGCTCTCTAGCGGTAATCTAATCCGCAAAATCGATACGAGCAACAAAGGTGACTATCAGAAAGGAATAGTGCTATCCCTGGCTTGTGCGCCGAACGGAACCACCGTGCTGTCGGGATCGCAGGACAACGAGATAAAGCAATGGGACCTCAGTACCGGGAATTTGATCCGTGTCTTTCGGGGCCACACTGGCGGAGTTTCGGCCGTTGCCGTCTCGCCGGATGGTCGCACCATCTTATCGGGTTCGTGGGACGGGACGCTCAAACTCTGGGACCTTGCCACCGCCAGCCTTATCCGCACTTTTACGGGACATCAGGCCGAGGTCAGTTCGGTCGTCATTGCGCCTGACGGCCGCACCGCACTGTCAGGCGGCTCCGATCGGACCCTCAAGCTGTGGCAACTCAGCTGACCCGCGAAAGTTACATCTACCCAGTGAGGGGGAGGCCCCGCTCCAAACGTCAGCTCTCGACCGTTGCGTGCCTGATATTCTGCGAGCAAAAGTGCAGAAAACCGCATGCGTCCTTAACTCCGATGCCAACGACGCAACCACAAACAGACGATTTCATTCACACCCGCGCCGAGCATTTGGAGAAATGCATCGACGCTGCTCGTTTTCTCTCGCTGTTCGCGACAACCACCGTTTGCATGCAAGGTGTTATCGCCGCTATCGCAATATCAATATTGGTCGCGTATTACCGCCGGGTGCCCCCTTTGGCGGGGCAGGTCGAGCATATTGGCGAGGCGCTCATTGCGCTCGTAGTGGCTTGGATCATGCACCCGCCCATCTACTTCAGAAATAGATAGCACCAGCTTTTCATGGTGGCGAAGATGAAAATTATTCTCCATGGGTTCGCGGCGTGCGCGCTTGTCCTATTAATTTCGATCGCGGTAATTGCGCCCGCGTTCGCGCAAACACAGCAGCAGCTTCAACGGTGCACCGGTAGCGCCGGGACCAACGAAGAACAAATCGAGGGATGTACAGCGGCAATCGGCTCCGGCAATTACACAGGAAGGAGGCTCGCCAATCTCTATTTGGACCGCGGTATCTCCTATCTTCGCGTTAAGGATTTCACCTCCGTCATTCATGACTTCGATCAGACAATCCGACTCAATCCGAATCAAGCGTCCGCTTTTTTGGGCCGCGGTCATGGATATCGAGGGTTAGGGGACCTTCCAAGCGCAATCGCTGCCTATACTCACGCGATTGAGCTCGACCCAAATAACGAGAATGCTTACGTCGATCGTGCAGCCACGTACAGGCAGCAGGGTAACTACAATGAGGCCATCGAAGACTACAATCGTGCCCTCAAGCTTGATCCGAACGACGCAGACGCCCTCTATTATCGCGGCCTTACAAAAGGAGCGAATGGCGATACAGTTGGAGGTAATGCTGACGTAACGGCTGCGAAGAAGCTTAATCCAAATATTGGCAACCAGCGATAATGGCCTTGTGATAAGGCAATATCAAGGTGCAGCAGCAAGCGCGTGACCTCACGTGACCGAAATACGTCTTACGTTGGCCTCCATGACCCAACGTGTTTGTTAGGAAGGGTAATCGCGTTCAGTCCCCAATCCGCGTCCTCAACTCACTTCCAGTTGACCGAAAACTCAACTGCATCAATCCTATATCTGAAACAACGCAATCATCCGCAAGAACGCCACTCATGATCCTGCTGCAAACGGTTTCGGCGTCGCTTTCGGGCGCCCAGCTGACCTGAGCCCCTTCTTTCATCCAGCGATGAGTAGAGTCTCGGGTTGATTTGAGCCTTGTTGGCTCGGCGATGCAACGGGATGGGGCGCGGAGCCCCCGACATAGCGCAGCGCCCCGTCCCGTTGCATTTCGGGAGCACTGCGTTTGGCGTAGGTGACCGGCGGCAGATTGCCGAGTGCACTGTGCGGGCGGACGGTGTTGTAATCTTCCATCCAGATCGCCAGAGCTTCGCGCACGTGCTTGAGCGAGCTGAACAGCGTCTCGTTCAGCAATTCGTCGCGCAGCCGGCCGTTGAAGCTCTCGATGAAGGCATTCTGCTGTGGCTTGCCGGGCGCGATGTAATGCCATTCGACTGTGGTCTGCTGTGACCAGCGCAGAACCGCCATGCTGGTCAGCTCGGTGCCGTTGTCGGAGACGATCATGGCGGGCCGGCCGCGAACTGCGATGACGGTATCGAGCTCGCGCACCGCCCGCAGGCCCGGCAGCGAGGTGTCGGGCACCAGCGCCAGGCATTCCCGCGTGAAGTCGTCGACGATCGCCAGGATGCGGAAGCGCCGGCCGTCCACAAAGGCATCCGACAGGAAGTCGAGGCTCCAGCGCTGGTTCGGGCCTTGGGGCATCGCCATCGGCACCCTGGTGCCGAGCGCACGCTTGCGGCCACCCCGTCGCCGCACCTGCAGCCGCTCCTCGCGATAGAGCCGGCGCAGCTTCTTGTGGTTCATGACGATGCCCTCTCGTGTCAGCAGGACGTGCAGCCGTCGATAGCCGAAGCGCCGACGAATCGAGGCCAGTTCGCGCAGCCGCGTCCGCACCGCCGCATCATCCGGCCGACTGCTGCGATAGCGAACCGTGGTGCGATCGGCTTCGAGCGCCGAACACGCCCGCCGCTCGCTGACCTCGTACGCAACCCGTAGGTGAGCGACGGCCTCGCGCCTGGCGGCGGGCGTCACCATTTTTTTGCGGCGATATCCTTCAGCATCGCGTTGTCGAGCATCGCCTCGGCCAAAAGCTTCTTCAGCTTGGCGTTCTCGTCTTCCAGCGACTTCAATCGCTTGGCGTCCGAGACATCGAGACCGCCAAATTTGGCCTTCCACTTGTAGAACGTCGCGCCGCTGATCCCGTATTTGCGGCACACCTCGGCCGTCTTCGCTCCAGCCTCCTGCTCCCGCAATATCCCGATGATCTGCTCTTCCGTGAACCGGCTCGGCTTCATGTCCATCCCCTTCCAGGTGACGGACTCTATCCATTTCTGGAGGATTCGCCGGGGCTCAGGTCACAGCCGACATCACGGCTCCCGGCCCTCTCTGCCTCGCGAGCGGTTTAGTCCTTTCGCCCAAAGCGGACGTCGGTTCATCCGGCAGCTTTATTAAGACGGACGAGATCGTTATGGTGTCGCACATGAATATCGACGGCTGGTCCGGATAAGTGCGGTGCACTGGAGGATGCTGATGTCGGAGCGGAAAGTGCCGCGGTTCGGTTTGCCGGTCGCAGGTCTCTTGATCATCAGCATCGTCTACATCGTTTACGCATGGGACCGGATCGTTTTTTCAGTCGAACTCGTTGAAATAAGCAAGTCGTTCGGTTTCAGTCTTTCGTCGGCAGGATTTCTCTCCACCGTCTTCGTACTCGGCGTCGCCCTCACCGCCATTCCGGCCGGGATCATCGTCATGCGCTACGGGACGCGCGTTTCGCTGGTCGTCGGCGCCGTCATCTTCTCGCTAGCCACCGGCTATACGGCGATCGGCCATGGCCTGGGCGACTTGACTGTCGCCCGCATCGTGAGCGGCGTCGGCGAGGGCCTTTATAACGTCGCGCTGTTTTCGTTCTTGGGCGGGCTGAGCGAACGATACCGCGGAACGCTGACGGGCGTCGCGGCCTCGCTTTTCGGGGTCGGTTTGTTTCTAGGCCCGCTCGTCGTTGCGCAGATTCTAGGGTTCAGCGGCAAATGGGAAACCGCATTTTGGGTTTTTGCCGCGGTCGGGCTTGTCGGGGCTATCCTCATCCGCCTGGTGCTTCCCCGCCACGGCGTCAATACCGACGAGACCACCGGTCCCATAACGCTGGCGCGCTTGCGCAGCGTCATGATGGGAAAGAATCTTGCGGTTGCCGCCGTGATAGCAATCAACGGCTTTGGACTTTATTCCTTTCTCGGTTTGTACGAGACGTTTCTACGCACCGCGCATCAAATGAACCTGGCGTCAGCGAGCGTCGTCTTCAGTCTGTTCGGTGTTGGCGGGATCGTCGGCGGTTCGCCGGCGGGCTATCTGGCGGATCGGATCGGCAGGAAAACTTACCTGCTGCTGGCTTCGATCGGCTGTGCCATTTTTGCCGTTGCGTGCTTCACCGCGCCGCCCACGCCGTGGCTGTTGGCGACGCTCTGTTTTGTATTTGGCTTCGGGACGAACTCGATTTACACCAATTGCTACGCGCTTGTTCAGGATCAGGTCGGCAGAAGCGAGATCCCGCTTGGCATCGGGATGTTGGCGACGATCTACTTCTTGATCGGATCGATTTCCGGATACCTGCTCGTTCAGGTCCGCGATGCGTTCGGCTGGGCTCAGGGGAGCGTGGTTGCCTACGGACTGCCCTACGCGGTGGCGGCGTTGATTGTCGTCGGCCTCATGCTGTCGGATCGGCGACGGGCAGACCGGCGAACGAACGGGCGAACTCTTAGCTGAGTAGCATTCGCGCCCGCACCAGCCGTGGCTCCAGCAGCCAAATCATAAGACGCGGGCTGCGCCTCATCTTGCGTAAGCGGCGACATGATATTTTTCGGGTGGTGGGGGAGGTAGGACTCGAACCTACGAAGGCGTAAGCCAGCGGATTTACAGTCCGCCCCCTTTGCCACTCGGGACACTCCCCCGCAATCGGGTCTTTTGCGGGCACAAACCACCGGTCAGCGCCGCCGCTATATGGTTGCCGCCGCAGGGCTAGTCAATCGGAAATGCGCCGCGTTGCCATTGCCGTCGGCAAGTTCGGATGAAAGAAACTCGTATGCGCGAACGGCAATGGCGATCAAAGACACGCCCGCGGCGCGCCCGCGAGCGCGGGCATGATGGATGGGGCGAGCGGCAATCCGACGCCGTCATCCTTTACGGCTGGCACACGGTTGCCGCCGCGCTCGGCAATCCGGCGCGCAAAATCCGCCGGCTCTTGGCGACCGAGAATGCCGTCCGTCGGCTGCGCGAGGATGGCATCGCGTTGCCGCAGGCGCTCGAAATGGTGCGGCCCGATGCCATTGCCGCACGGCTTCCACCCGACGCCGTGCACCAGGGGCTGTTTGCCGAAGCCGATCCCCTGCCCTCTCCCGACCTCGAAGAGCTTCCGGCGAACGGGATCGTGCTGGTGCTCGATCAGATCACCGATCCGCATAATTTCGGCGCGATTTTGCGCACGGCCGCGGCCTTCGCGGTCGGCGCCGTGATCACCACCGTGCGGCACAGCCCGCAGGCCGGCGGCGTGCTGGCCAAATCCGCTTCCGCCGCGCTCGAATTTGTCCCGATCGTGCACGTGGGCAATCTCGCCCGCGCGCTCGCCGCGCTCAAGGAACGCGGTTTTTTGCTCGTGGGGCTCGACAGCGAAGCGGCCGATGAATTCGCCGCCCTCAAGCTTCACGCCCCGCTCGCGCTCGTTCTCGGCGCCGAAGGCAAAGGCTTGCGCCAGGGAACGCGGGTGGCTTGTGATCGCCTGGCGCGGCTCGCCCTGCCCGGCGCGATCAAGAGCCTCAATGTGTCCAATGCGGCGGCGCTTGCGCTCTACATCGCCAGCCGCGCCATCTCCTAACGCGCGAAGGCCCGCGCGTGGCGGGCCCTCGCTTTCTCAGTCGACGGCGCTCGGGTCAGTGCGTGTGCATCACAGGCCGCGCGACAGGCATCGGCCGATGGACGAAAACGCGCCGATGCAAGCGTGCGTGATAGACGATGTGCGCCCGGTGCACGCCGAAACGATGGCCGTAATGTCGGTAGTGGAACCGGCCATAGCCGTAATGACGGTAGTGCAAGCGGCCGTAGCCGTAGCGGTAGCCGGACAGATACGGACGGGTCCAGGTCCGGTAGGGCACCATGATGCCCGGGCCGGTATAGTCCGGACCCTGGTTGACCACATAGATCGGCGCTGGGGCGATCGGCGTCAGCTCGGCACCGGCGGTGTATCCAAACAGGCCCCGGCAACTGCACGCGCAGCCGCAAGTCGGCCTCCACCATCGATGCACGAAGACCGGCCTGGGCGGCGCCGGGATGACCCGCTGCGCATAGACGAATTGTGTGCCGCAGCCGCCACAACCGGCGGACGCCGCCGACGTCATGCCGGCGGTAAACAGGGCAGCGAGAACGAAAAGTACGGCGCGATGGACAGACATGATACTCCCTTGACTTGCAAGCCTCGCGAGGAGGCGGTTGATGGCAGGAAGCCTGATCTGCCTGCCGAACGAAATCACCGATCTGGGCGGTTCTTTTCCTCATGCTTGCCGGATGGTCGTCCATGCCTGCGGACGTGGCCGAAGATTGCCGCGCCGGCCGGATAGGGCGGGTATTCGCTGATCGGACCGGACGCCGACTCGCTCGACCATGAGCGGTAATAGGGAGGCGCCGGCGGCGGCAGCACGCGATTGCGCGGCACGATTTCCAGCCGGCCATAACCGGGGCGACGGCCATCGGCCGGATAATAGGCCGGGACACGATAGGGACCCGCGGCCAGAGGTGGCTGATAAACTACAGTCGGCGCCGCCTCGTTCGGCCGGTCGAGGCCGAAATCGCCCACCACGATGCCCCACGAGGCCTCGACGCCGTCGATGTAAACCGGCACGCCGGGTTTGCCGGGGATGACGATTTCCGGCCCGCGCTGCGCGAACGCGGCGGAAGCGGAAACGGTCAACAGCAGCGCGGCGGCGGATAGACGCATGAACGGATCCGTGACCAACAGCGTGTCGCGGATAGTACAAATATCGCCGCGTGAATTCGTTTATATCGGGCCTCTACGGCTCCGGAATTATTTGGTAACATTAATGCCGTCTAGCGTGGCGCGGATTCAGCACCAATTCACCCGTGGGCGTCGGCGCCGATGCCGCTAACGGCGCTCCTGCTAAATCAGGCGCTGGGCAAGGAAATTGCGCAGTGCAGCGGCGCCGGCACACAGCAGCGCAAAGGCAAACGCGGCCGCGGCGATCTCTGCCAGGTTAGCCGACAGGCCAGCGTGCGCTTGGCCAAACGGTCCCAGAGTCCGGAACAGAGCGGCCAGCGCGCCAAGCCCGGCGCCGTAGCAGGCCGAATGGCTTACGCTCCACGCCTGCGAAGGGTCCTTCGTCGCATAAAGGGACGGTAGCGGCATGTTTGCTCGCCCAAGAATTTTGTGTTGATGGCGTTCGCCGCCGGCCGCGTCCGCATCGGACCGCCGATCGCGCCGTCGCAACAACCTACTGCATCGCTCCGCCATTGTCACACGGCGCGGCGCGCAGCCCCTCAAGCGTTTGGCCTATTTGCCGCACCGGCGATCCGTCGCCCGGCGCGCTCGCGCTTGGCTATACTTTTGCCGCGGCGGCATTCGCCGCCGTTTTGTCCGCGCCTGGTGCCGAGACGATCGCGCTGGCTGCCATTTGCAGACTCCACTAACATCGCAGGGGCGCCCAGACCCTACCGGGTAGCGAACGATTAAGCACGCGGCTGGGCAAGTTGCGAATACCAAATCCGCTCCATGAGTGCGTGAGCCAGATCAATGGATCCTAGCCTGCTGCATTCCGTGGGTGACGCCTTCCACACCTACCTTCATGACTTCGCCGACGGTGCCGGGCTGGCGCTGCACTCGGCCGATAATGCGCTCTTCATCATCCTCAATCCCATGCGCATGCTCTATCTGTTCGCCGGCGTGTGCATGGGGCTGTCGCTCGGCATTCTTCCGGGCATCGGCGGCATCGCCGGCACTGCGCTGCTCCTGCCCTTCACCTACGACCTCGATCCGCCTACCGCCTTTGCCTTGCTGCTCGGCCTTGGCGCCACCACCACCACGGCCGACCCGATCGCCGCGATCCTGTTCGGCGCGCCCGGCCATGCCGCGTCGGCGGCAACCACGCTCGACGGCTACCCGATGACCCAGCGCGGAGAGGCCGGACGCGCGCTCGGCGCCTCCTATATGGCGGCCTTGATCGGCGGGCTGTTCGGCGCCGCCTTGATGGCCATCGCGCTGCCGATCATGCGCCCCATCATCCTGTACATCGGCTCGCCCGAATTGCTCTCGATCGCGGTGTTCGGCATTTCCATGGTGGCGGCCTTGTCGGGCAACGCGCCGCTGCGCGGACTGACGTTTGCCTGTTTCGGCATGATGGTGTGCATGATCGGCACCGACCCGCAAACGGGCACGCTGCGCTGGACCCTGGGCACTCTTTATCTGTGGGACCACCTGCCGCTGGTGCCGCTCACGCTCGGCATTTTCGCACTGCCTGAACTATGCGATCTGGCGATCGGCCGGCGGGCGGTCGTGCAGCAGGGTCAAACGCTCGATACCAAGACCGGCATGCTGCTCGGCATCAAGGATTGCCTGCAGCATTGGTTTCTCATCCTGCGCTGTTCTTGGATCGGTTCGGCCATGGGCGCCATCCCCGGTATCGGCGCTTCGGTGATCGACTGGATCTCCTACGGTCATGCGCTAAAGACCGAGAAGGGCGCCGGGGAAACGTTTGGCACCGGCGACGTGCGCGGCGTGATTGCCGCCGAAAGCGCCACCAACGCGCGCGAGGGCGGCGCACTCGTGCCGACGGTCGCCTTCGGCGTTCCGGCCAGCGCCGGCATGGCCATCCTGCTCGGCGCCTTTCTCATCCACGGCCTGGTGCCTGGTCCGGACATGCTCACCAAGCATCTCGACCTCACCTATTCGATGGTGTGGAGCATCGCCATCGCCAATATTCTGGGCTCCGGCCTGTGCTTCGCGTTCAGCGGTCAACTCGCGAAGATCGCGACGCTGCGCTACACGCTGTTCATGCCCGCCGTGCTCAGCCTTGTCTATATCGGGGCCTTCGAGGCGTCGCGCAGCTGGGGGGACCTGTTCTCGCTGATGTTCTTCGGCGTGCTCGGCTGGGCGATGAAGCATTTTCGCTGGCCGCGGCCGCCGTTCGTGCTCGGCTTCATTCTCGGCAAGCCGATCGAGCAATACATGTTCATCTCGATCCAGCTCTACGGCGTCGCCTGGATCATAAAACCGTTCGTGCTCGCCATGTTCGCGCTGGCGGCGATTTCGCTCCTCGGCCCGCTCATCCAGGATATTCGCAGCCACGGCGGTCCGAGGAACATGCTGTCCCAGTGGGGACGTCCGCTATTTTCCACCGACAATCTCTTTCCCGCCGCCCTGCTTGTTCTTTTTATCGTGATGCTGTCGCAATCGTTCGACTGGGCATTTGACGCCCGCATCGTGCCGACAATCGTCAGCGTCGGCGCCATCCTGTTCTGCTCGTTGAGTCTGGCCAACGATATCTTCGGCGTGCACGAGCGCGGCGAGGCCGCCGCCGTGGCGAACGCAGGTAAGCGCCCGCGCAAAATCCACATGGATATCGTGTCCAAGACCGCGCACCTGCCCGGAATTATCGTACTCATTCGCGGCATTGCCTTTTTCGGCTGGATGGCGAGCTTCATTGCGGTGATGGCGGTGATCGGGCTCATTCCGACCGTGCCGATCTTCATCATCCTGTTCATGCGCACCGAGGCGAGCGAATGGATGGCGCGATTCATCTCAAGCTGCTTCGGTGCCGTGATGTGGATGTTGAGACTGGGATCGCTGGAGCGGCGCTTGCGCGAGCAGTTCATCGTTCCCTACTTGCGGATCGAGGCGGCTAAGCGCGCCGAAGCACCCGAGCCGTGGAAAATCGTTATTCCCATGACGGTCGCGGTCGTGCTTCTGATTTACGTGGTGTTCGATCGGCTGCTCGCGATTCCCTGGCCGTCGACGCTTTTGGGAACTTTCTTCCCGGTCTTGCAGGCGATCCCAAGCGTCTAGGCGGCCGAGCCGCTGGAACCCTGTCCTGGCGCAGACATCTGCAACGCATCAGACGCGGTCATGAATTCGACAGAGGCGCGACCGGAAGTCCTGCAAGCGGCGGCGAACGAGGCCACCCCGGCGGCCGCCGCCGGCCCGCCGGACGACAAGCGCCTGGTTTACCGGCTGCTCTGGTTCTTTGCGCTGGTCTATGTCGTCGAGGGCGTCGGCCAGGTCGGCGGACTGATCGCGCAGCCGCTCACCTACTATCTGAAACAAGTGCACGGCTGGAGCGCCGTCCAGGTCACCGCCTTCATCACCGTGTTCAACCTGCCCTGGGTCATCAAGCCGGTCTTCGGGCTGGTTTCCGATTTCCTGCCGCTGTTCGGCTATCGGCGCAAGAGTTACCTGTTGATCGCCAACGTCGCAGCGGTCGGCGGCTATTTCTGGACGACGCAAATCAACGGACCGAGCCTCCTGCTCCTGGCGCTGATGCTGACCTCCTATGCGATGGCGATCTCGAGCACGCTGTGCGGGGCCGTGCTGGTCGAGAACGGTCAGCGGCTCAATCAGAGCGCAACCTTCGTCAATCAGGAATGGCTGTGGCTCAACGTCGCCGCTATGGCGGCCGCGATCCTCGGCGGCCAGTTGGTGCAGCGCCTGCCGCCGGCGTCGGCCTTGCACGTCGCCGCCGGCATTGTCGCGGTCGCTCCCTTCGCCGTCATCTTCGGCACATTGTTCCTGATTTCCGAGCAACGCGTGTCGATCAACATGGCGGGCATGCGGCGCACCCTCGATGGCCTGCTCGCTTCGTTCAGAAGGCGCGAGCTGTGGATCATCGCCGTCTTCATCTTTCTCTACTATTTCAGCCCCGGCTTCGTGACCCCGCTGTACTACCATATGACCGATAAGCTGAAATTCTCGCAGGCTTATATCGGCATTCTCGGCTCGATCGCATCCGCAGGCTGGGTGGTGGGCGCCCTGCTCTACCGGCGCCTGTTTGCCGGCCTGAGCCTGAAGGCGCTGCTTAATGTCAGCATCGCCTTCGGCACGGTGACAACGGTTGCCTACCTGCTTTTGTCGAGTCCGATCTCGGCCGCCATTCTCAATTTCGCTTCCGGCTTTGCGGCGATGCTGGCCACGGTGGCGACGCTGACGCTGGCCGCCGACTATTGCCCGCCGCGCGCCGAGGGGTTCGCGTTCGCCGCCCTGATGTCGATCATCAATCTGTCGACGGCGCTGGCCGACAATGTCGGCTCGTTTCTCTATGGCCATCTTTTCCATGACACGCTTGCGCCGCTCGTTGTGGTGTCGGCGGCGTTCACCGCTTTCGCATTCGTCCTGGTGCCGCTCCTGCGTCTCGGCGCCAAACGCCAGGGCGAACCGGCGGGCGGTGCCGCCGCGACGTCGGCAGGTTTCGCCGGACCGGAACAAGCGCCGCCGCCGCCGCGTTGACACACCGCCTAGAGCGGTTCACGGATTGGCTGAATCGGTTGGGATTCCATTGGATCGTGGTTTGTGATTCAAGATGCTGGCTGGATAGGGGGCCAGCATCCGATGACCCGACCTCTTTCCAATGATCTGCGTGAGCGGGTGGTTGCGGCGGTTGATGGCGGCGCAAGCTGCCGGGCAGTTGCGGCGCGGTTTGGCGTTGCGGTGTCGTCGGTGGTGAAGTGGTCGCAGCGCTACCGAGCGACCGGCTCGGTGGCGCCGGGCAAGATGGGCGGGCATCGCAAGCGGGTGCTGGAACCGCACCGCGCCTTCATCAAGCAGCGGATCAGCCAGACGCCGCATCTCACCTTGCACGGGCTGAAGGACGAACTGGCGGCCCGCGGCGTGAAGGTCTCGCACAACGCGGTCTGGATGTTCCTGCGGCACGAAGGATTGCGCTTCAAAAAAAACACTGTTCGCTCTTGAGCAGGCCCGCGCCGATGTCGCGCGCCGGCGCCGCCGCTGGCGATCCTGGCAGACCCGGCTCGATCCACGGCGGCTGGTCTTCATCGATGAGACTTGGATCAAGACTAACATGGCCCCCCTGCGCGGCTGGGGGCCGAAAGGCGAACGCCTGCGGGGCTTTACGCCCCAGGGCCGCTGGCGCACGCTGACCTTCCTCGGCGCTCTGCGCTGCGACCGGCTCACAGCCCCTTGCGTGTTCGACGGCCCGATCAACGGCGAATGCTTCCGCGCCTATGTCGAGCAGCAGCTCCTGCCGGTCCTCAAGGCCGGCGACATTGTCATCATGGACAATCTCGGCAGCCACAAAGCGACCGCCCTGCGCCGCGCGATCAAAGCGGCCGGCGCCAGGCTCTGGTACCTGCCGCCCTATTCACCAGACCTCAATCCGATCGAGCAGACCTTCGCCAAGATCAAGCACTGGCTGCGGCTTGCTCAGAAGCGCTCAACCGAGGACACATGGCGATACGTCGGCGACCTTGTCGCCACCATCCAGCCCAGCGAATGCACCAACTACTTCGCCAACGCCGGATACGCTTCCGTCAATGAATGAACCGCTCTCTAGGAGTTCAAGGAACAGCCAATATGCCGCGCGAGAACATAAGCGAAGAAGATCGGCCGACCGAGGACGATATGGCGCGCAGCAAACTCGGACCGCGCGGCGTGCCCGGCGGGAAGGATACGGCGAAAATGACACCGCAGCGGGAGAAGAAGACGCCGAAGTCCGGCGGATTCGACGGCCACACCGCATAGCCGTCGTCGCGGCGCTGTTCGGACGAGATCGGACGAGATTGATCGACCGCTCAGCTTGCCAAAAATCGGTTCGCCGGCCGCGGCAGCCCTAAATTCTCGCGCAACGTGCTGCCTTCGTATTCGCGGCGGAACAGGCCGCGCCGCTGCAATTGTGGCACGACGCGATCGCAAAAGTCATCCAGCCCGCCCGGTAGATACGGAAACATGACGGTAAAGCCGTCGGAGCCTTCGGTTTCGAGCCACTCTTCCATTTCGTCGGCAATCGTTTGCGCCGTGCCGACCATGGCGAGGCCGGAGAACCCGCCAAGCCGCTGCGCGAGCTGCCTCACCGTCAGATGATCGCGCCGGCCGAGCGCGATCGCGCGCTCGCGGCCGCTCTTGGAGGCATTGCTTTCCGGAATATGGTCCGGCAGCGGCTTGTCCGGATCGAATTTCGCGGCATCGTGGCCGAGCGCGATCGACAGCGAGGCAATGGCGTTGGCGTAATCGACCAGGCTGTCGAGCTTCTGCCGCTTGGCCTTGGCCTCCTCGACGCTGTCGCCGACGACGACGAAGCAGGCGGGCAGAATCTTCATGTGGTCGCGCGCGCGGCCCACTTTTTCCATGCGTCCTTTCACGTCAGCATAGAATTGCTGGCCGACCTTGAGATCGCTTTGTGCGGTGAAGACGGCTTCCGCGGTTTCGGCGGCGAGCTGGCGGCCCGATTCCGAAGCGCCGGCCTGCACGATGACCGGCCAGCCTTGGATCGGGCGGGCAATGTTGAGCGGACCGCGCACGGACAGATATTCGCCCTTGTGGTCGAGCACGTGCATCTTCGCCGGATCGAAAAAAGTTCCGTCTTCCACGTTGCGCACAAAGGCGTCGTCCGCCCAACTGTCCCACAATCCGGTCACCACCTCGTAGAACTCTCGCGCGCGGCGATAGCGTTCGCCATGCTCCATGTGCTCTTCGAGTCCGAAATTGAGCGCGGCGTCGGGATTCGAGGTGGTGACGATGTTCCACCCGGCGCGGCCGTTGCTGAGCCAGTCGAGCGAGGCGAAGCGCCGCGCGATGTGATAGGGCGCATCGAACGTGGTCGAGCCGGTGGCGACAAGACCAATCCGCTCCGTCACCTGCGAGAGCGCCGACAGCAGCGTGAACGGCTCGAACGACGTGGCGGTGTGGCTGCGCTTGAGCGCGTCGATCGGCATATTCAGCACGGCCATGTGGTCGGCCATGAAGAACGCATCGAACTTGGCGCGCTCCAGTCTCTGGATACATTCTTTGATGTGGGCGAAATTGAAATTCATGTCCGGCCACGCGCCCGGGTAGCGCCAGGCGCCGGTGTGGATGCTGGCCGGGCGCATGAAGGCGCCGAGATGCAATTGGCGTTGCACATTCATCTGTCGATCTCTTGTACGGTAACGCCTATGATGACAAGTCCATTGTGCAGGACCTCAATCTACGCCACCAGCAAGCAAGGCGGAAGCAACGCGGAAGCAACGCCCAGCCATCCGGTTGATATCGCGCACCGCGCCGGCGCCGATCGGGGTTGAGTGACGCCACTCAGATATGCAAGTTTCTGTGATGACAGCAGTCACCCGTCGGCACGCGCTCAAGGGGGCCGCCGCGGCGGCCGTCTTCGCTCCAGCGATATTCGTCGGACGGGGCACCAGAGCGGCGCTGCCGGCTCTGCCCAGCCTGCCGGCAACCGACGCATTGCTGCTGCGTCCAGGCGATGCGAATTTCGCGCGATACCAGCCCGCGTTCAATGCCCGCACGATGCTCGCGCCGCAGTTGCGCGTGCTTTGTAAAACGGCCAATTCGGTTGGCGTGATGGTCAACTGGTGCCACAGCAACAGCGTGCCCTTTGCGCTGCGCAGCGGCGGACACAGTTACGAAGGATTTTCCGAAAGCACGAGCATCGTCATCGATACTCGGCTCATGAACTCGGTGACGATCGATAAAACGACGAACACCGCCAGGGTCGGCGCCGGCGCTGCGTTGGGGACCGTGTACAAGGCCTGTGCCGCGCACGGCCTGGCGTTTTCCGGCGGAAGCTGCCCGACCGTCGGCGTTTCCGGACACACTCTCGGCGGCGGTTACGGCTATCTCGCGCGCTCATTGGGGCTTGCCTGCGACAACGTGCTGTCGATCGACCTCATTGATCCTCAGGGACATCAGGTGCACGCCGACGCACAGCAGAACCCGGACCTGTTCTGGGCTTGTCGCGGCGGCGGCGGCGGCAGCTTCGGCGCGGTGACCGGCTTCGGTCTGCAACTGCATCCGCTAAAGAATGTGTTTGTCTTCCAGATCGATTGGCCGCCACTTGCAGTCGACCGCGCGGTGGCAATCATGAAGGAATGGCAAGCCTGGGCGCCGCAAGCGCCGCAATCGATCGCCTCGAACTTCGTGATAAGCCAGCATGCCGGAGGCAGCATCACCCTGAGTTGCTCCGGCCAATCGATCGGCACATTGCAGGAGCTTAAGCGCGAGCTGAAAGGCCTTTCCGCCTCGCCCAACGTCGAGCAAAAGTCCTACATCGACTCGATCGACTATTTCTCCGGAGGCTGGACCTATGCCTCGGAACCGATGAAGGGAAAGTCTGATTACGCCGCTTCACCCTTGACCGAAACCGGACTGACCGCGCTGATGAACGACGTCAGTCGCAACGCCGGCATTTACGTGATCTGCGACCCCTATGGCGGCGCGATTTCCGCCACCGCAGCCAATGCAACAGCGTTCGCCCACCGCGCCGGCACGCTGTTTTGCCTCCAATACGGCAGCATTTGGACCCATCCGAGCGAGACGCTGGAGCGGCTGCGGAACATGCAGAACTTCTATGCCGCCATGCGGCCCTACGTTTCCGGCGCCGCCTACGTCAACTATTGCGATCTCGACCTCGGCGCCAATTTCGCAACGGCGTATTGGGGAGATAATCTTGCGCGCCTGAAGCAGATCAAGTCCGCCTTCGATCCCGACAACGTCTTTCGGCATGCCCAGAGCGTGCCGCTCGCATAACGTCCCATCGCTCTTGCAAACCGCGCGGCCAAGCGCCAGCTTGCGCCTACGAGCAGGCTGCTAACAAAGAATTGGAGCAATTCGAAAATGTCGAGCCCCACTCCGGCCGCGACCGCCGATGCCGCGGCACCGCCCCGACCCGCGCGCGCCGCGCCGCGTGCGCCACGAAGGAGCGCGCCGGCGCACACTGACCATCAAGCGCACCGAGAAGATCGCCGCGCACATGATCCGCGTCACGCTGAACGGCGATCTGGAAGGCTTCGTCAGTCTCGGCTTTGACGATCACGTCAAGCTTTTCTTCCCCGACGGTACGCGAGACGACAAGGGCGAGCCTGGCCTTCTTGGCCGCGATTTTACCCCGCGCCGTTTCGATCCCGCCACGGGCATGATGGAGATCGACTTCGCCATTCACGACGCCGGGCCGGCAACGCGTTGGGCGGCCCGGGCCCGTCCCGGTGACACGTTCGCGCTCGGCGGACCGCGCGGATCGTTCGTCATTCCGACCGGTTACGATTGGCATTTGCTCGTGGGCGATGAAACCGGCCTGCCTGCGATTTCGCGGCGACTTGCCGAACTGCCGAGTGGCGCGCGCGCCGTTGTGGTCGGCGAGGTCGACGGCCCTTCCGATGAGATCGCGTTCGACACCAAGGCAGACGCCGCCGTGCACTGGGTGCATCGCAACGGCGCCGCACCGGGCGAAAGCGATGTGCTGGAGCGAGGGCTGGCTCAGTTGAAATTCCCCGCCGGCGATTACTACGCCTGGGTCGCCTGCGAGTTGCTTGTCGCGAAGACATTGCGCCGGCAGTTGCTCGCGCTGCACCGCGCCAATCCAAAATGGATGCGCGCTGCCGGCTACTGGCGACGCGGCGCTGTCGCCGTGCACGAGGTGATCGAAAGCTGACCGTCGTTGGCGGGCGACAGATCCGAATCGCGATGCTCCCGGATCACTCAATCACGCGCGGAGGACTTCTCCACCGTGCGCGATGTGCGTGCGCGATGTCGCTCGCGACCGATGTGACTCATATGTCACAATGTTCAGAATTCTTGGCGCGGCCAGAATCCCGGCCAGAAAATGCCTTTAATTTTATCGAGCATTGTGCTCGGTGGGGTCGGGATGGACTATCAAAGACGGCCCCGACCGCCAGGGGTGTCGGGGGATGGGGGTGGCGATCGGGACCGCGCCTTTGGGGGCAAAGGCAAAGCTATTGTAGCAAAACTAGCGTCGTCCCGGCATTAAATTTCCGTTACCTGGGGCCGCTCCGAGCGGCCTCTTCTTTTTTGTCTTTTGCGCCTTTTTCGTTCCTTTCCCCCGATTTTTCCCTTTTTCCCTCTTTTTCGACCGATTTTTCGTATTTGCGCCGTCGGCCGGGTTTCTAACTGCCGTTCCTGGCCGGCAGGTGCACCGGGCACCACCACGGGTCGGTCGGCCGCAACTGGCCTTGGTTCAGCCCGATCAGGAAGCAAGTCGCGACCGGTCGGGATCGACCGCCGGCGGTGCGCAGGTGCACAGCAGATTGCGGTCGCCAAAGACGTTGTCGATGCGATTGACGGGGCACCAATATTTGTCCCCCGATATTCCGGCCGGAAAGCAGCCTTCTGTCCGCGAATAGGGCCTGTGCCATTCCATACTGGCGAGGTCGAACGCGGTGTGCGGCGCGTTTTTCAGCGGATTGTCGGTTTTCGATATGATCCCCGCTTCGATCTGGCGGATTTCCTCACGAACAGCGATCATCGCATCGCAGAAGCGATCAAGCTCGTGCAGCGATTCCGATTCAGTCGGCTCGATCATCAGCGTGCCGGGAACCGGGAAGCTCATCGTCGGGGCATGAAACCCGTAATCGATAAGTCGCTTGGCGACATCATCGACCAGGACGCCCGTGCTCTGGCGAAACCCACGCAGGTCGAGAATGCACTCGTGCGCCACGCGGTTGTTACGGCCCTTGAACAACAACGGATAGTGCGGCGCCAATCGGGCCGCGATGTAGTTTGCGTTGAGGATGGCGACGCGCGTGGCCTGCGTCAGTCCTTCGCCGCCCATCAACAGGATATAGGCCCAGGCGATCGTCAGGATCGACGCCGAACCGAACGGAGCCGCCGCAACCGGACCGACCGGGCTGGCTTTGCCGCTGTGCGGGTGGAACGGCAGGTAAGCCGCGAGATGCGCCTTGACGCCGATCGGCCCCATGCCGGGACCGCCGCCCCCGTGCGGGATGCAGAACGTCTTGTGCAGGTTGAAATGGCCGACGTCGGCGCCGTAATCGCCCGGACGCGTCAGCCCGACCTGGGCATTGAGATTGGCCCCATCGAGGTAAACCTGCCCGCCGTGCTCGTGGACCACGGCACACAGATCGCGAATGGACGTTTCGAACACCCCGTTGGTCGACGGATAGGTGATCATGGCCGCCGCGATCCGCGCGGAGAATTTGCCGGCCTTTTCCCGCAGGTCGGCCACATCGACGCTGCCGTCGGATTCGCATTCGATGGCGATGACGTCCATTCCCGCCATCTGCGCCGAAGCCGGGTTTGTGCCATGCGCGGAGGTCGGTATGAGGCAGAGCGTGCGCTGCGGCTCGCCCCGCGCGCGATGATAGGCGCGGATCGCCAGCAAGCCGGCAAATTCACCCTGGGCGCCCGAGTTCGGCTGCAGCGAAATGGCGTCGTAACCGGAGATCGCGATCAGCTTTGCCGCAAGATCGGACAGCATCTCCGCGTATCCCCTCGCCTGCTCGGCCGGCGCGAACGGATGCAATTCGGCAAAACCCGGCCAGGTGAATGGCATCATTTCCGCCGTGCCGTTGAGCTTCATCGTGCATGAGCCCAACGGAATCATCGTGCGGTCGAGAGCAAGATCGCGATCGCTCAGGCGGCGCAGATAGCGCAGCATCGCGGTCTCGGAGCGATGCTCGGAGAATACCGGATGGGTCATGAAGTCCGATGTGCGCCGAAGCGCGTCGGCAATGGCGTCGCCGGCGGGCAATGAAGCGGCGTCGATGCGGCTTTCGCCGGCGGTGGGCGCGGCGCCGAACGCGCTCCAGATGCGCTCGACGATTTCCAGCGTCGTGATCTCATCGCAGCTGATGCCGATGGCCTCGGGCAATGGCCGCAGGTTGAGCCCGCGCGCGCGAGCGCGGCCGAGGACGGCATCGCGCGCCTCGCCGACCTCGACAACGAATGTATCGAAAAAATGCTTGCTGCCGATGCGCCACCCGCGCGCGGCGAGCCCGCGAGCGGCCGATGCGGCGGTTTCTGCCACGCGCGAGGCGATGCGCCGCAACCCGTCGGCGCCGTGGTAGACGGCATACATGGCGGCCACGATTGCGGGCAGCACTTCGGCCGTGCAGATGTTGGAGGTGGCTTTCTCGCGGCGGATATGCTGCTCGCGGGTCTGCAGCGCCAAACGCAGTGCTGGACGGCCGTTGCTGTCGATACTGACGCCGACCAGTCGGCCCGGCAGCGCCCGCTGTAGCGCCGGTCGGGTGGCGATGTAGCCGGCATGCGGACCGCCATAGCCCAGCGGCATGCCGAACCGCTGCGCAGACCCGACCGCGATGTCGGCCCCGAACTCTCCGGGCGGCGTGATCAGTGTGAGCGCCAGCAGGTCCGCCGCAACGACGCCGATGGCGTTGTGCGCGTGCAGCTTTTGCATCGTCTCGCGGTGGTCGGCGAGGGCGCCGCTCGAAGCCGGATATTGCACCAGCGCACCGAACACCGCCGCCGGATCGAGATCGTGCTCCGCATCGCCGACGACGATGCTCCAACCCAGCGGTTCGGCGCGCGTGCACACAACCGCGATGGTCTGCGGATGGCAGTCGCGATCGACGAAAAACGATTGCGCCGGCGATTGCGCCACGCGGCGAGCCATGGCCATGGCTTCCGCCGCGGCAGTCGCTTCATCGAGCAGCGACGCATTGGCGACTTCCAGGCCCGTGAGATCGCAGATCGTGGTCTGAAAGTTCAACAGCGCTTCCAGCCGTCCCTGACTGATCTCGGGCTGATAGGGCGTATAGGCCGTATACCAGGCGGGATTTTCCAGCACGTTGCGCTGCATGACCGGCGGCAAATGGGTGCCGTAATAGCCCTGGCCGATCAGCGAAGTCATGACCGTGTTACGCCCGGCGAGTGCGCGCATCTTGTCGAGAAGTGCCGCTTCACCGAGCGGCGGACCGAATGCCAACGGCTCGCGCTGGCGCACGTCGGCGGGAATTGTCTGCGCGATCAGCGCGTCGAGGCTTGGCGCGCCCACGCATTCGAGCATGCGCGCGATTTCGTCCTGCCGCGGGCCGATGTGGCGGTGTGCAAACTCGCCCAAATCCGGCTCCGCTTGAGGAGGTGTGCGCAATGACTGCACGATTGGTGAAGCCATGATCAGCCGACCTTTTCCCGGTAGGCGGCTTCGTCCATCAGTGCCGCCAGCTCCGAAGGCTGCGCCAGCCTGATCTTGAAAAACCAGCCGTTGCCCATCGGATCGGAATTCACCAAGCCAGGTTCGCTCACCAGTGAATTGTTGCTGGCGACCACTTCGCCACTGACCGGCGAATAGACATCCGATGCCGCCTTCACCGACTCGACCACTGCGGCCGTGGCCCCTTTCGCGAATACCTTGCCGGGAGCGGGAAGATCGATGAAGACGACGTCGCCAAGCTGCTCCTGCGCATAGGGCGTGATTCCAATCGTCGCCACGTCGCCCTCGATACGCAGCCATTCGTGCTCTTCGGTGAATTTCAGCATGTTCTGCGCTCCGCGATGAAGATCCGGGGTTAGGTCAGTGCTTGTAGCGATGGGGAACAAATGGCAGCGCCGCCACGCCGACCGGGACCAGATGATCGCGCACGCGGGCAAACAAGGGCGCGCGCGATTGCACCTGTTCTCTGTCGACGTATCCCATCGCCACGGGTGCTGCGACCGAGGGCCCGTACAAGCCGGAAGTCACGGTGCCGATCGGCGCTGCATCGGGTCTGGGATTAGGCGAAGCGGCGAACAGCGTTGCACCGCCGCGGACCGGGATGCGCTCTTGCGGACGCAATCCGACCCGGCGTCGGCGCGCCCCGCCCTCGAGTTCGCCGAGAATGGTGTCGGCGCCGGGAAAGTTGCCGGCACGTCCGCCGCCGCGGCGCCTGACCCTGGGGATCGCCCATTCGAGCCCGGCCTCGACCGGCGTCGTCGTCTCGTCGATATCGGAGCCGTAGAGACACAAGCCGGCCTCGATGCGCAAACTGTCGCGCGCGCCGAGCCCGACGAACGCGATCTCCGGCTGCGCCAGCAGCGCACGTGCCAGCGCCTCGGCCTCTGCGGCCGGCACGCTGATCTCAAAACCATCCTCGCCGGTATAGCCCGAGCGGGCGACGACACAGCGGCTGCCGGCGACGGCAATTTCGGCGATTGCCATGAACCGCATATCGGCAAGCGATCCGGCAAGCCGACCGAGCACGGTTTCGGCGGCAGGACCCTGCACCGCCAAGAGAGCGCGATCGGTCAGCGGCTCGATGCTGCAGATTTCCGCCAACGCGGCCCGCAGGTGCTGCTCATCGGCCCGCTTGCGGCTTGCGTTCACGACCAGAAAAAAATGATCGCCGCGGTGAGCGATCATGAAATCATCGATGATGCCGCCGCTTGCGTTGGTGAAAAGCGCGTAGCGCTGTCGCCCCGGCGCAAGACCGAGAACATCGGTCGGAATCAAAAGCTCGAGCGCGCGCGCCAAGCCGGCAAGATCGCCGGACTTCGGCCGCAGCGCGATCTGGCCCATATGCGATATGTCGAACAGACCGGCCGCCTCGCGCGTGTGCAGGTGCTCCTTGAGCACGCCGGGCGTGTAGCGGATCGGCATTTCATAGCCGGCGAACGGCGCCATGCAGCCGCCGCGTTCGCAGTGCAAGGCGTACAGCGCGGTGCGCTGCAACGTCGCTCGCTCTGGCGCGGCCGCGATCATGCCCGGACCGCGGGCTGGTTGGAGCGCACCGCCGTCTGGCAGGCGGCGGCGGGTGCACTCTGAATCAGTGATTTCTGAAAATCAGCATTAGCGATCGTTCGACGACGTGAGCACGGCATAGAGGCACCTCATCAGCGATTGCTGACGCGTTCGGTGCCCCCTCTGTCTTTTTGCCTGAGAACGTTATCCCGTCGGCGGGCGCAAAGCGCCTCTTTCCAGAGTCTCATCGTGCATTGAGCGGTTCATCTGCCTGAGAGTTTCCGGGGCGGTTGCTCCTTCGGCGCCGACTCGGGGTCGGTCTCTCCCGCGACAATGCGATGCCCTCTTTATCGCCTATGGAGGCAGCCTGCAACTGTGTCCGGAGTCAAACGAGCTATGGCGCCGATGCAATTCGTCCCCGCGGTGACAAGTGAGAGAATGCCTTGCCCTTTCGGGTGCTACCCATCACAATGATTTAGCCGCAAGAGTATAGATTCCGAGGTGGATTTGACTGCGTCCCGCCAATGCGTCGATGGCTCCGGCCGGATCGACGATCCAGATACTTTCGACGGCGTCCACGGCGATGCGGAAACGGTCGCGGCGACGCTTGCAAGGCACCCGCTTGCGCATCTGCTGGCCCAGGCGCGGCAAATGCGCGAGCGCGGCCACGGCCGCGTCGTCAGCTATTCGCGCAAGGTTTTTATCCCGCTGACGCGGCTGTGCCGGGATACGTGCGGCTATTGTGCATTCGCCACGACGCCCGGCAAAGTTGCCGCGCCGTATCTGTCGCCCGCGGACGTGCTGGCAATCGCGCAGGCGGGACGGCGCGCGGGGTGTCACGAGGCCTTGTTCACGCTCGGCGACAAGCCCGAACTTCGCTATCCGGCCGCGCGCTCGGCACTTGAGTCTCTGGGTTACGCCAGCACGGTCGATTATCTCTCCGCCATGTGCGAGCGGGTGCTGACGGAGACCGGCCTGCTGCCGCATGTGAACGCCGGCCTCATGGATGATGGCGAGCTCACCCGCTTGCGCGCGGTCAGCGTCTCGCAGGGGCTGATGCTGGAAAGCACATCGGAGCGGTTATGCGAACGCGGCGGACCGCATTTCGGCTGCCCCGACAAGGTGCCGGCCGCGCGTCTTAAGATGATCGAAGCCGCGGGCAAGCTGCGAATCCCCTTCACCAGCGGTATTCTCATCGGCATCGGCGAGACGCGGCAAGAACGTGTGGACTTTCTGCTGGCGCTGCGCCGCCTGCACGAGCGCTACGGCCACGTGCAGGAAATCATCGTGCAGAATTTTCGCGCCAAGCCGCGCACGCGCATGGCCGGCGCCGACGAACCCGACCTCGACGAACTGCTGTGGACCGCCGCCGTCGCGCGCCTGATGTTCGGCCCGAGCATGAACATTCAGGTGCCGCCCAATCTCAGCTACGACGATTTTCCCCGGCTGCTCGATGCCGGCATCAACGATTGGGGCGGAATTTCTCCGGTCACGCCCGATCACGTCAATCCGGAAGCGCGCTGGCCGCAAATCGCGCGGCTGGAAGCGGCCACGGCGGCCGCGGGGCTTGCCCTGGTGCCGCGCCTGGCCATCTATCCGCCTTACGTTGCCGCGAGCGAGCGCTGGCTCGATGCACGCGTGCATACCCATGTTGTTCGCTCCGCCGACGCGACGGGCTTTGCGCGTTGCGAGGAGTGGTCGCCGGGCATCGCTCAAGAACAATTACCCGCGCGCGAGCGCCGCATCGGGCCGCGCGGAATGGATACCGTTCTGGCGCGGGCGGTTCGCGGTGAACCGCTCGCCGAACAAGAGATCGCCGGCCTGTTCGCGGCGCGCGACTCCGCGGTCGACGATGTGTGCGCCGCCGCTGATGACGTTCGGCAAAGCCGCATCGGAGGGACCGTCACCTACGTGGTCAATCGCAATATCAACTACACCAACGTCTGCCTCTACCGCTGCGCGTTCTGTGCCTTCTCCAAAGGCAAGTTGAGCGCCGATCTGCGCGGCACCCCCTACGACCTGTCGCTCGAAGAGGTGGCAAGGCGCGCCGCCGAGGCGTGGGAGCGCGGCGCCACCGAAGTGTGCATGCAGGGCGGTATCAATCCGCACTATACCGGCGAGACCTATTTGACGCTGCTGCGGGCGGTGAAATCGGCGACGCCGAAAATGCACGTTCACGCCTTTTCGCCGCTGGAGATAAGCCAGGGCGCAGCCACGCTCGGTATCGGCGTCAGCGCATTTCTGGAAAAGTTGCAGGCCGCAGGCCTTGGTTCTCTGCCGGGGACGGCGGCGGAAATTCTCGATGACGAGATTCGCGCCATCATTTGTCCCGACAAGCTCGGCACCCAGCAATGGCTCGACGTGATCGCTGCCGCGCACAAGCTCGGATTGCCGACCACCTCCACGATCATGTTCGGACACGTCGAACAGCCGGTGCATTGGGCGCGGCACCTCTTGGCGCTACGCACCCAGCAGGAACGAACGGGAGGCTTTAGCGAGTTCGTACCGCTGCCGTTCGTGCACATGGAGGCGCCGATCTACCTCAAGGGCCGGGCGCGCAAGGGGCCGACCTGGCGCGAAGTACGGCTCATGCATGCGGTCGGTCGCCTCGCGCTTCACCCGCTCATCGTCAACATCCAGGCGTCCTGGGTCAAGCTGGGCGAGGCGGGAGTGGCCGAACTGCTGGGCGCCGGCGTCAACGATCTCGGCGGCACGCTCATGAATGAAAGCATTTCCCGCGCCGCCGGCACGCAGCACGGCCAGGAACTCGCGCCCCCGCAGATGGAGGCGCTGATCGGCTCGTCCGGGCGCACGCCGCGGCAGCGAACCACCTTGTACCGGGATGTGTCCACGGAACGTCGACGCACCAGTTTTTTTGCCGCTCCGCTCGCCGCGCCGGTGCAGACTCCGTTTGCCGCCCATCGGCAGGCCGTGCCCGCTCACTGAACTCGCAATCATCGGCCCCGATCCGGAGGAAAAGCGATGGAGCAGAAATCGCTGTCCATTTGCGTGGTGGGCGGCACCGGCCCCGAGGGCGGCGGGCTCGCCGTACGCTGGGCCCACGCCGGGCACCGGGTCACGATCGGTTCGCGCGACCGTGCCAAAGCCGAGCAGGCCGCCCAGGCGCTCAATGCAATTCTCGGTTCCTCGCGGCGCATTTTCGCGGCAGCGAGCCAAGACGGCGTGCGCGGTGCCGAGATCGCCGTGCTGACCGTGCCATACTCGGCGCAGATCGCCACCGCGAGCGCGCTCAGAGCGGAACTGGAAGGCAAGATTCTCATCGACGTGACCGTCCCCCTGGTGCCGCCGAAAGTATCGAGAGTGCAATTGCCGCCGAGCGATTCCTGCGTGGTGGCGCTGCAGGAAACTCTCGGTGCCGGCGTGCGCGTCGTCTCCGCCTTTCAGAACGTCTCAGCGCACAAGCTGAAAGACCTGTCGCAGCAGATCGACTGCGATGTCCTGGTGGCCGGTGACGACAAGGCCGCCCGCGCCGTGACCATCGCGCTCGCACAAGCGGCTGGCTTGCGCGGTGTCGACGTCGGGCCGCTTGCCAATTCGGTCGTGGCCGAGAGCCTCACGTCCGCTTTGATTTGGATCAACCGGACCTACAAGATTCCCGATGCCGGCATCCGCATCACCGGCATCCCGGCGCAGCCGCCGGCATCCACGCCGTCATGAGATCGGGTGACCTGCTGTTGCGGCCGCTCGCCGGCGTGCCGCCGATCGCGGCAGGCGACGATCTTGTCGCGGCGGTTTGCGCCGCGCTGGCCAGTTCCGACGAGCGCCTGCTCGAGGGGGACGTGCTGGTGCTCACGCAGAAGATCGTCTCCAAGTCGCAGGGACGGCAGATCGATCTTGCCGGCATCGTGCCGTCGGCGCGCGCGAACGCTCTTGGCGCCGAGACCGGCAAGGACCCCCGTGTGGTGGAGCTGATCCTGCAGGAATCGAGCGAGGTGCTGCGCTGTCGGCCGGGACTGATCGTCGTGGTCCACCGCCTCGGCTTTATCCTTGCCAATGCCGGGATCGACCAGTCCAACGTCGACGGCGGCGGGGGCTCGGTTCTGTTGCTGCCGCTCGATCCCGACGGCTCGGCGACTTCGATCAGAGCGGGTCTGCGCGAGCGAACCGGTATCGACGTCGCCGTGCTCATCATCGACAGCGTCGGGCGGCCGTGGCGGCTGGGAACGGCCGGCATGGCGATCGGCGTCAGCGGCCTGCCGGCCTTGGTCGACCTGCGCGGCCGCCACGACCTGTTCGGCCGCCGGCTGGAAATCACGATTCTCGGGCTTGCCGACGAACTGGCTGCCGCCGCATCGATCGTCATGGGTCAGGCCGATGAAGGCCGGCCGATCGTGCTGGCGCGCGGCGTGCCGTATGCTCGCCGGGAAAGTTCGGCGCGCGAACTGCTGCGGCCGAAGCAGGAGGATTTGTTTCGATGAAGGCGTTGATGGAGCCGCAGCCGGCTGTTGCGCCATGGCGGGCCTTAGCCGCCGAAGACGCGATTGGGGATGCAGCCGCAAGCGAGGCGCATGCGCTTTTGCGCCGGCGCCGAAGCATCCGCCATTACGAGGCGCGGCAGCCAAGCGAGGCCGCACTCGCACGCATTCTTGGCAGCGCCGCCCAGGCGCCGTCGGCGCACAATCGGCAGCCCTGGCGGTTTTTGCTGGTCGCGGATCGCGATGGCAAAGCGCGGCTGGCGAACGCCATGGGCACCCGGCTTGCCGCCGACCGGCGCCGCGACGGCGATGCGGAAGCGGCGATCGCGGCCGACGTCGCCCGCTCCTTCGAGCGCATCGCCGGCGCGCCGATTGTCGTCGTCGTTGCGCTCACGCTTGCCGAGATGGACTGTTATGCCGATACGGCGCGCACCCGCGCCGAATGGCTCATGGCGGTGCAGAGCACGGCCATGGCCGGCCAGAACTTGCTGCTCGCCGCGGCAGCCGAGGGGCTTGGCGCGTGCTGGATGTGCGCGCCGCTGTTCTGTGAGCCGGAGGTCAAGCGGGCGCTGTCGCTGCCGGCGGACTGGCAGGTCCAGGGGCTTGTCACGCTTGGCTATGCGGCGAGGCCGGCGCCGCTGCGGCCGCGCAAAAAGCTCGCCGAGTTCGCATTCCAGGCCGCGGCGGAAGGCGGGCGGCAGCCGGCTGCCATGAATGCGGCGGCGCCGCAGGTGCTTGCGCTCGCCGGCGGCGTCGGCGGAGCCAAGCTCGCTGTCGGACTGGCCAACATCGTCGGCGAGCGGCTGACCGTGCTGGTCAATACCGGGGACGATTTCGAACATCTCGGCCTGCACATTTCGCCCGACCTCGACACCGTCATGTATACGCTGGCCGGAATGGCAAATCCGCAAACCGGCTGGGGCCTTGCCGGCGAAACCTGGACGCTTCATGGAGCAGGTCGAAAAACTCGGCGGCCCCACATGGTTCCGCCTCGGCGATCGTGATCTTGCGACCCACGCACTGCGCACCCAGTGGCTCCGCGATGGCGCACTCGCTCACGGCTGCGACCGCAAAACTCTGCCGCGCTTTCGGCGTTTCCGCTGCGGTGCTGCCGATGACCGACGATTGCGTGCGCACGATCGTTCATTCGCAAGGCCGCACGCTCGCGTTTCAGGATTATTTCGTGCGCCTGCAATGTTCCGTGCCGGTGACGCGGCTGTCGTTCGCGGGCGCGGCCGAGGCTACATTCAACCCGCTGCTGCACGCGTTGCCGCGCGGCGAAGACGGCTTTGTCGTCGTGTTTTGTCCGTCAAACCCCTATCTGAGCATCGATCCGATCCTGGCCCTGCCGGGCTTGCGCGATTGGCTCAAGGAGAACGCTGCTTCCATCATCGCCGTCTCGCCAATCGTCGGCGGCGCCGCCATCAAGGGACCGGCGGCCAAAATCATGGGTGAGCTGGGAATCGATCCTTCCGCCGAATCGGTCGCGGCGCACTATCGCGACCTGATCGACGGCTTTGTCATCGACCATGTGGATGCCGCCAGCGCTGACGCCATTGCCCGCTCGGGCGTGGCGGTCCGTGTCGCGCAGACCATCATGCGCGGTGCCGACGAGCGCGTTGCGCTCGCGCGTGAGTGCCTCGCCTTTGCCGCCGACTTGGCCGACAAAAAATAGTCCTCCCCCTGAGAAGGGAAAGTCGCCCGCCGTCGCGCGTGAGCGGCCGTGGGGCGGTGGGAGTTCCGCGACCCGGCTTAACTCTGCAACAGGAGTTTTGCCGGAGTTTTGCCGGCGGCCGTTGCCGGCCGGCGGGTGCTCCTTTATACAGCGGGGTCTTGTCGGCGGCGGACTGAACACCAGTATCAGCGGCACCGGCATGGCCACGTGGCGGAGTGGTTACGCAACGGTCTGCAAAACCGTGTACCCCAGTTCAATTCTGGGCGTGGCCTCCAATAAAATCAATGACTTAGGGCACATGCGATTTCGAGGCAAAAATTTACGTCAGTGAAAAGTCAGCAAAGAACATGACCCGCAGCGAAATAGCCGACAAAGTGATTGATCTGTTGCGCGACCACGAGGACAAGCGGCGCGGATCAATCCACCAGGACCCGTACAAGAGCGATTTCTTTAGGCTCTTCGCAGAGGCCTACAACGCTGGAATGATGAGAGGGGAGCGCGAGGTCCTGTATGCGGATGCCTTGACCAGCATCCTTGTCGCGCGAGCGCCTGAGCTTGTGGAAGGCAAAACCTGGGACGCTCTCTATCAATTCTGGTCCGAGTGGACGTATGCTTGGGACCACTCGGCAGAGCTTCAGCCTCGGAATTAGCGCCCCGTAAAAACGTCGAACGCGCCGTCGGGGTGGTTGGGCGTGCCGCGGGCAAATTGCGTCTGCCGTCGATCGGGACGCGGCGGCCGCGGATCGTATCGAGCGCCGTTGTCGACGCCGGGCGCCACGCCATAGCTCTCGCAGGCGTCGGGCAACTTGCCGTGGCGGCGCATCATGAAGGCGTAGCGCACAGCCGAAATCAGGTCATCGCGCAACCGGACGATCTTGTAATCCTCGTCGCGGTGGTAATTCAGGATTTCCTCGCCAAGTTCGCCCATGTGGCTGGCGATGTTGACCGCGCCGCGCTTCATGAAGCCACACATTTCCTCGATGGCGGGCTCGGTGTGGTAGCCGCCGCCGTGATTCTCCGCGTGCGTGCCGAGCATCGGCGCTCCAAGCCGGCGGTAAACGTCGGCGAGCGCTTCGCCGCTACCCTTCTCGTGCGTCAGGCCGTCGTGCGGCCAGGCGATCGGGATGCGCAGCCCGCGGCACATGCCGGCTATGCGCTTGACATGGTAGAGCGCCTCGCTCCGCTCCATCTTGAAGCCGTCGACCACAAAAAATTCGTCGATCTCAGGTACCCACGCGCAGAGCGCCGCGGCGAACGGGTGGCCGTAGCCGAAGTCGATTCCAACCAACCATTTTGCCCAACCCTGAATATCCTTGTCCGGATCGAACGCGCGCATCAGGCTTTCGATCGGGAACGGGAACACGCGGGCGATGCCAAGCTGCGGGATGCCGTGAATGCGCGCCTCGCGCTCATGCGGCAAATAGCTTTCTTCAAGCTGCGCGCGCCGCTCGGCGGAAATGTGCTTGGCGTCCGCAACGTCGATGCGAATGTCGACGCGATCCGACGAATACTCGTTGAGGAATCTGTAGGTCAGCTCGCCGCCGCCCTTCAACGGCGTGTAGGACAAAAATAAGATGCCATCGGTCGCGGTGGTGCGCGCGACCAGCTCCGAATAGATTTCTTCGCTGCAGCGTTCGTCGATCCAAATCCAGTCGACCGACTCCGACTGCATCTTCTCGGCGCCCTGCTCGAAGCTCTTGAATGTCGCGGTTGATAAGCCGTCGCGCGTGCCGTCCGTTTCATGGGCGACGCTCATGGTGTCGATCGAGCCGGTGCCGCCCGGCACCATGACGGGCTTGCCGGCAAACGCGGCGAGCGGAATCGTGCCGGTGCCGAACTCGCCCTGCATCGCCGTCATCTTGCGCTGCGGGCCGTCGCGAACCAGCGTACGCTCGGGGCCGACAATCCACCCGCGCGTCGGCCGATCGAACCGCTTGCCGATCCACCATCGCGGATATTGGCCGGTCATATGCACCGCGGCCTCGTAAGCGCACGGAAAGGATTTGCCAGTTTGATTGCCGCCGCGAATCAGCCGTTGGTGATGCTTGGCGCCGGCAGCGAAGAACCGCAGTTGCGGCTCGTACCACTGAGCCAGGCCCCAAAAATCCGCCATGTGAAACTTGCGCCGGTATTCCGCCGACGTGAGCGCCTGGCGCGCGACCTTCATCAGCCGCGCCGGATCTGGAGCTTCATCAACCATTGGTCGCCTCGCGTTCCATTACCTCGCCGTCGATGATCTTTGCCGCCGCGGCGCGGTGGGCGTTCTCGACCGCTTCTAATGCTTCAAGGCGATCAAGGCCGTTCGGGCCGTACAATTCGAGTAGCTTCTGTCGCGGCGTGCCGAGCTGCCGCAGCGCCTTCAATTCTTCAAGCGCCGCGCGGTCGGGATCCTCATGCCGGTGCGTCACGTCGATTGAGTGTTTGCTGATAGCCGGATCGCATCGATCGAGCACGGCCGCGACGGCGCGGGCATGATCGCGGTGGCGCGGGTCCCGGATCATGTTGAACAGCGCGGCGACGGCCTCCGGATGGCCGACGCGGATAACTTTTTTCAACTCCTCGGCAATCGCTTCGATGATTCGCAAGTCGCGGCTCAGATGGTGTGCTTCCTTCGAGAGCGTCGCCGCCTTCGAGTTTTTGCCGTAGCCGGCCTTGCGATAGGCGCGGGTCAGCGCGCCGTAGCCAGGCTTCTCCGTGACCAGGAAGCGCACGAATGCGCGTTGCCGCTCGTTGAGCTCCCGCATGGCCGGCCCGAGCTGGCCCCACGTTTCCGACTCGTCGGCGGGCTCCGTCATCGTGCCGGTACCCGGCCGCGGTCTTGCCCCGCCAGCGCCGCCGCGATCCAATGCCGAATCTGCCCGGCAACGGTCCGGTGCTCGGCCTCGGCGGCACGCTCGACCGCAGCCCGCAGATCAGGATCGATCGGAACGGAAATCTGCTCGCGGCGATCCTGCGGCTGCGCCATGTCCCTATCCTCGCGTTGCTCCGCGGGACCGTGCGGGGAAAAATCGCGCAGCGCAACGCACCGATCGAATGTCCTATTTCCAGGGGTTTTGCCGCGGCGTCCCCGCTCGAATTGCGCATGGCAATAGTCGAGGAAACCCCTGCGGCATCGGTGGTTTTCACAAGAAAAAAAAGATGCGTGCCAAGCCAAGCATGCGCCAACGCGGCGTCGATGAGCCGTCGCCGCCGGACCGCGCTTTCCGCGTTATCAGTGCGTGAGCACGTAGAAGATCGACAAGCCCGTATCGAGCAGCTAGACACAGGGCAATGCGCCAAGCCGCTGTAAAGCAATGGAAATCTGGCGCTAAGGAATAATTTGCGGAATACTTTTCTTGATTCTTGTCGTGAGCCTGGTCACGTAATGATGGCGAGAGCTATCAGGATGGCCCGCAAGCAGCCGATCAAAAGCTTGAATTGGTCGTCGGTCACCCGCCCACCAAGCGCCAAGCGGCGACGGCGCTGAATATGGCGGCCATCAGGATGGGAAAGGCGAGATGCACCGAGCGACGCGGTCGGTTCGCCTCATGCGGCTCGGACTGGCGGATCGGATTGACCCAACTCGACAGCAAGACCCGGCGGGGCATGTTCCCTCGCAGCAGCTTTGGCGAGCTGTGCTGCCGGCCCGACCGCCGTAGCGAACGGCGGTTGGTCATAGCGAGTCAAGCGGTATCGTGCTTCGCGCGCGCGTTCTTCGTGAGGGCGCGGGGCAGCGTCGGCCGCCCCGCGGCCGAAGGGTTCACGCCGCGTTGGCAAGCGCGTCAATGTCCTGAGCTAGCTGCCAATCGAAATAGTTATCAGAATTAATTATGAGCGCCGCCCGCGCTTTCGCGGCTAAGCCGGCAAGCGTGCATGGGCGCGTCAGGGCCAACGCCTCTATCGCGGCCGACGATGCCTCGCTGGCGCGATCTTGTGCGGCGTCGGCGGCGCGGTAGCCGGTGCGACGTTCCGCGGCGAGTTCGCGTCGCTTCCAATTGCGGACTACTCGCTTGTGCTCTTCGAACGCCTTCCGCATGTCGGCGCCTGGTTCATAAATCGTCACTTCCGTTGCTGACAATTTGCCGGTATGTGGATCCATAATTTCGTTCCTGTTCACCCGATAGGGGTTCACCCGAACCGGCTTGGGATTCTCTTTCCTCCAATCGATCATCGCCTCGTCGCAAGGTGCGAGAGCATCGCACGCCGCCTCGTGTTCGCGGTGGAGCTGGATAGCTCTCTCCGCGAATGCGAAGACCGGATCATTCGGTGCGAACTGACTAAGCGCCGGGGCGCTGCCGGCGGCTACCGCAACGGCCGGAACCGATGCGAGCAGGCGACCAATGATCGACCGCCGTGAAAGTGGCAACATGGCATTCTCCTTTGGCTGTGTGAATGACACCGGCCAGGCGGAATGCCGCTCAGTTTTTTGCTATTGATGGTTTTGGTCATGCGCGCCATTCCGGTGGTGCGTGTGGCAAGTGGCGGCGGGTCGCTTTCAACGGCCCGCCGCTGCGCAAACCATGATGCGCTACGGTTAATTAGTCGTCAATGGGGCGGGGCACCGGGGTTGCCGCACGATCCTCCGGCGTGACCCAATCAGGTGTGCCCCGGACCGGCCGGCAGCGCTCCCCCGACCGGTTTCCAGTTCTTCTCGTCGCGCGGATTGCCGCCCTGAAATTCGTATTGCATGCCACGATAGGCGCGGATGGTGCCTTTGGGCGGCGCGGCCGGTACGACCGTTTTTGACGTTGGCGCCGTGTAGACCGACAGAGGCGCGCCGATTCCGCCGTTGGCGCCGATCGCGGCCGGAAGCGGGACGGTCGCCCTGGTGACAGCTTGCGAGATGAGCGACTTCGGATCGTTCATGTCGGCCCAGTTCGGCGGCAGCGTGCCCTTCATTTTCATCGGCAGGTAGTGGTTATGGATGAAGTCGTAATAGAACTTGGCATAGCCGGTCGGGTCCTTGAGGAAGGCATCGTCCTTGACCGCCTCCATGTCGCGTGCGAGCAGCGGATCGTTGACGCTGCGCATGTCGGTCGCAAGTTGCAGCATGTCGGCGCGCGTGCGCGGCGTCATCGGATGCGCCGCGTCGGCCTTGTAGATAGCGGCTCTGGCGTGACGAGAGAGAGGGAGGGATCGGAGGCAGTTCGCATAGCGCTGTCGACGGTCGATGGGTCGTCGCTTAGGGGAGGAGGCTTCTGTAGATTTCTCACCACCCCAAGCCAAAAGTGGGCCTGCTCTGCCGCTTGCGGCGCGTCGTGATGCGTGGTCGGCAGCGCCACCAGCTCGCGCACGATTTGCGGATCGATCGTCACATTCCCCGAGGGGTCGACCTTGATATATTTCGACCACATATCGTTGATCGCAGCGTGCATGTCCGCGGTCGCGACATCGCTGCGAAACTTGATTTGGGCCTCCTGCTGAGTCCGATCCGCGTCGCGGTAGAACTTGTCGACCCGCCCAAACGACTGGATTTCCGACACGTTGATGTAGGGCGCGTATCGCGGATCGTCGGCGATGTAGTGCCAGTCGCCACCCTTGGCAATCACGCCATGGACGGCCGCCTGAACGATCTGCTTCGGGCCGTCGAAGCCGAGTTGGCCGCGTATCTCCGCGCCCTTCTCTGCCGAGAGTCCAGGGCTCGATCCGATCGCGCCATCCAGCCCGTGGTTGAAGCTGTCGAGGGCCAGCCCAAGCTGCGACGGATCGTTGTAGACTGCGGCCGCGAAGGTATCGATCGATTGGAGATTATTGTTCCGAACTTGAACTCCGGAGCGCGTCGAGATATTGGCCGCTGCCGTGCGCCCCAGGCCCTCGCGCACGCGATCGGCAAAGCGCATCGCCCATTCCTGGCTGCGCTCGGTGTGGAATTGGCTCTGAAAATCATCAAGGGCCGGCTCAAGCGACTGGTCCAGCCATTGCCGGCCGGCGCCCGGATTTTTTAGGACATCAAGATTTGGGTCGTTGAGGGTCTTGTTCAACTCCTGCGTCTTATCGAGCAAAATCTGCGCGCCGGTCTTCATGCCGTCGCTGATCTCGCGGTGATCCTCGTATTGCAGCGCCATTTGCCCCGCGGCCGCAATGCCGCCGCCGATGGCGCGGCCAGCGGTATCGTAAGCCTGCGCCGTCTGGCGGCCGAACGCGCCGATGCGGTAGGCGCTGCGAACGAGGGATTCCTCTCCGGTCTGCGACGGCCGCAGCGCCAGATCGCCGGCATTGAACTGCGTGATGTCCGACATTGTCTCAATCCCTATTTTGGCGATGAAAGAGCCGCGAGGCAGATGTTGTTTGCAACGCCGAGCAGTACCCGCTCCTCATACAGCCGCGCCTGCTCCTCAAAGCGTCGCATCATCTGCTCGCGTGACTGCTGGGACGCCGCCATTGAGTGGGCGATAAACTCGTCTAGCGCGCTTTCCTCATATTGCTGCTGTGCTACCAGGGTGCGCCGATCGGCCTCGAACTCAGCGGCTTCGCGCGGACCAACGAACAACGGGCGCGATGGAGCATGGCATTCAAAGACAAACCAGTCCGGGCCGCGCTCGCTTGGCGCAGCAACAAATAATTCCAGGCGCCGCGGCACCATCACGCGGCCCGTGCTGCCCGTCGCGCCTTGTTCGCGGCAACATAGGCCGCGTACTCGGCTTCCATGCGCTTGAGATTTTCCTCGAAGTCAGCGTCCGGGTCCTGAGACTTCGGGCCGTGCCAGCGCTTGTAGGCTTCGATGCTGTTGCGGGTCGGCTGCTGCGCGGAGCCGATGCCCTGCTCGACAGGGTTGCCTTCGTCATCGACCTTGGAATCATGGCCGTAGACGATCTTGCGCTGCAACTCATCGTAGGCCGCGCGTTCCGCCGGCGTCATCTTCTGGACTTCGTCCTCGGTCTTCTGGATAGCGAAGGGAATGTCTGCCATGGATGTGTCTCTTTTGGTTAGGTTCCAGAATAGCCGCCCAAGCCGAGCAAACTGCCGGCGGCGGAAAGACCATTCGTGCCGCTACTCGTTCCGAGCTGCCGCTGCGCAAAAAGCTGCGCCTGTTGAATTGCCGCCAGGCGCTTGCGCTTTTCTTCTTCCGATTCCGGCTGGGCCAGCGACGCCGGGCTGCCGCCGAGCCGCAATATCTGGCCTGCCGGACTCAAAGAAGTGTTAGCCACGGTCGTACCCGCTCAGTTCCGCGCCGGGCGTCGCCGAGCCGCGCTCGTAACTTTCCAGCCTGCCGCGCAGGGCATCGGCTGCGGCCTTCCCTTCAAAGCGCTCGACGTTCGCCAGATGGTTGCGCGCTTGCTGTTCAGGGGGCAGAGCGCCGATGCCTTGTTCCAGCACGAAGCCCGTAATCGGATGGCGCTTGGCATCGGAACCGAAGATTAGCCGGTCGGTCGGGCTCAGTGAGTCCTTGGGATCAGGCATCTTTGTTTGCTCCTTCAATCTTTGATCGGACTGCCGAGGACCACCGACAGTAGGGCCATTTTTATTCTGGCCGCGCGCGCGCCTTCCATGTAGGATTTCACCCACTCCCGGTCTTTCATCAATCGCTGGCGCTCGGTAAGTTTCATTTCGTCTCCGCAATCCGCGAGCCGAGAACGATTGAAACCAACGCCATGCGCGTCCGCGCGGCCCTGTTCCCGGAGAAATAATCGCGGCGGAAATCGGCGTCGGCGAGCAGCCGCTTCTTCTCCTGCTCGGCGAGGCGGTACTCCTCGCGCGAAACGGACCGGCCCTCGCGAATCTGTTGCGCGACGGGCTCGGGAATGTCGGCACCGCGGCGCCACGTTTCGAGGCGCTGCTCGCGATCAAGCAATTCAGATGCCTTGACCTGCTCTTCGTTGCCGATGTTCGTAAAGTCCACTTTCGTAATGGAGCTATGAACGCGCTGCAGCTCGGCGAGTGCACCAGGGTCCTTTTTTTCCACCCGCTCTTTGAAATCCGCGTCGTGCAGCAGCTCGGTCCGGCGCGCGAAGGCGTCGGCGCGCGTCAACTGCTGCGGCTGTTCGCCGCCGGATATGAGATCAGATGCACCGGCAATTTCGACCATATGTTGTTTCCTCGCTACGTCGTGACGATGGCGGCAACCTTGAACAACTGCCCCCTCGGCACTGCGCGATATTCCGTTTGATTGGCCGCGAACCGGCCGCTGCCGGCACCGCCGCTCTCGACCGTCGCCGTCGGATTTGTGCCGAAGGTCACCCCGGCGGGACCCGAGCCGTCAATGTGGATGCGAACGAGCGTCGTCTGCGCGTTGAACGCCGCCGATTGCGCCGAAGTACTGGAAATCGCAATCGCCTGTTCCGCGAGCGGCGGCTCCTGCGGGACCTGCGCGATGAGGCCGCCGACTTGCCCATAGCCGATCGAGGGGTATTCCGTGAGGTACATGTAGGCGGTCATGGGGCTACGCGGCCCTTCTCGGCGGGGCCGCCCTCAGGCTCAGGAATTTTCATGCCGCGAATGCGTTCAAGAAAGGCGGCGCCGGCGCGCTGCACCGGTTCGGCTACGCTCCCCGTCCGCCGCGCCAGACTGGAAACCCGCTCCTTGTCAGTCTGCAGCGCCTCCAAAATTCGTTGCTGGCCGTCGCCTACCGAGAGATGAGCCCAGCTCGGCGGTCGTGGCACCGCGGCAGGCCAGTTGGCGGCAACGGCGCGCGCAGCTTCGTCCAGATCAGACCACGCTTTAGAGAACGAGGCGAGGGCGGCGTCGACCTCTTTCGCCAAAGCCTCGCAGCGGACGACGGCGGGCGCCAAGACTTTCTCGATCGCCTCGACGCGAGCAGCCTCAGCACGTTTCCATTCGTCAACAACGTGCTCGCGCTCGAATGCGGCGGCACGCGCTTTATGGACCGCAATTCGCGAATGCTGCTCGGCGAGTGCGCGATCCAGCGCCCAGATTGCATCGAAGCCGTCCGACTCGATCAACTTGCTGGCACGGTCGCGCTGCAACTCCGCAACCTTCGCCTCTTCCGAAACCAAGGCCGCTCGCTCCTGCTGAAGACCTTCCTTCGGATCGCGCTTTTTGAACATCGCCATTGCTCACGGCCTCTCTGAAAGAACCGGCGCCAGCGCCGCCAGCGCAGCGAACGTGCCCGTGCGCTCGACACGCCGCGTCGCCCACTCGGAAAGGATCGACCGCACCAGCTCCGACAAATCGAGCCCAGCCTCCCGCGCTGCCGCCGCAAGCTCGGCCCGCAACGGGTTCGGCACCCGAAAGGTGATTTGCGCGTCGCGCCGTTTCATATCCTTGAAGATGCACGACAAGCGCAGGGCGCTTCAACGCACCGCTTGTGCAGCGCCCCGCGCGGCGCGCGCTGTAGGGATTGGACAGGTCGGTTTTGACCGACGCGACGATTTTTCCCCCTACCCCCAAGCTCGGAAACTTTTTGGCCGAACCGCAACGGGCCTCGGCAGCTATTCAGGGCCGCCGACCAGGCCGGCGAAGCGGAGGGTCGATGCCTCGCGCGCGCATGCACGCGGCTTCTCTTCGCTAGCTCCGAGTCTGAGGCAACGCGCGCAAAAAGGTTCGGCACCGACCGGAATGCCCCGCAATGACTCAGCCGTGATCGCTGATGCGCCTGGCGCGGCGATGGCCCGAACATCGGGGCTTCAGGCGGCGATGCTCGGCTGATGACGCCAATGGCGATAACGCGGCGTTTTGCGCTTGACTAGGCGCGGGCCGATGCGGGCGAGCTGGTCGCGGTCCTCGACGGCGAGAAGCTGTAAGCCGAGCGCACCAATAATCGCGGTGAACGACATTGCGCCAAACGTCTTCGACGGCCGAGGCCCGAGCAGTTTTGCGCTGTAGCCCGGTTGCACGCCGGCAATGGCGTCCAACGTCTCGAAAGTCACGTCCAATGCCGCCATTCTGGCGCGCGCCACGGCCAACAGGTCGTCGTAGGAACGAACAATACCGAGCGGCAGTGCAGCGTCCATTCCGAGCCTCAAACGGATGCCTAAACCGCTTACCCGAGCGCATTAAATCCCGCAAGAGCGACGTTTCTGCCATCCAGCACAACTATCGTCAGTCATTCGTCAGCGAGTTTCGGCCGAAAAGCCCCAAAATCCAGCCTTTCGGCACAAGTTGCCGGCGACGATATGGCGCTCTGCCAACATCGGGGAGAAAAAATGCCTTTGAGATGTGGCAGCAATACCCACGGCATCATCGGCGATGTGCACGGTCATGCGGGACAGTGACACTCCTACCTTGGGGCTTTCGCCCGCCTCGGACAGCAGTGTCGGCGCTGGCACAGTGGCACAGGTGCGATTGCAGTATATAGGCAGCTTATAGTGCATGTGGACTTGTGCCACGTCGCCGATACCAGGTGCGGCGACTGACGCCGGCGGCGATCCAGGGCTCGAGGCGGTTGGCGCTCGCGGCCTCGTATTCGCCGCGAGGTCTCGCTCCTCGGGCTCTGCGTCGGGCACGGTCGCGTTGGCGTTGGCGCAGCCGCCGGGCGAGCTTGCGCTCGGCCCTGGTCACGTCGACGGCGCCGATCGTACATATGCGCAGGCGGCGACGCTCGGCGTCTGTGAGGCGCACGCGCTGCGCAAGCTTGTCAGCACGCCATCGGATTGGCAGGGCGACGACGCGGTCGATCAGTTCGGCCGCCTCGCCTTCTGGCATCCATGGGGCGCACAATTCGATCCAGTTGCGGATAAGGCGCCGGGCATCTCCTCGGCGGCGAGCGAGGTGGTGCGCCATGACAAGCACGTCATCGCGGCCCGAGTCGTCGTCCGGCAGCGTTCGGCCATAGCGTGCGAAGAATAGCCGCCGCAGTTCGGCGACGCGCAGCGCCGTGATGCTGATGGGCGGCTTCTCGACCTGCTTGGACTTATAGCGGCGCTTGATCTCGGCGTGGCGGGCGGTGGCCGCAGTCATTGACAGCCTGCGAGCAGAACATCATTCCAATCAAGCCCGGCCTGGCCCGGGATGATCGTCTCAAGCTGCATCCTGGTACCGAGGCGCGTCGCCAACGCGGCCGCGGCGCCCTGGCCGACGTTGTTGGTGTCGTTGTCGGCGAAGATGAGCAAGCGCGTGGTGGTGTCGGGCGGCTCGAAGCCGGCAAGGCCGTTCGCGCATATCGCGGCCCATGTCGGCACGTTGAACAGGATCGACGCGGCGAGCGCCGTCTCGACGCCTTCGGCAATGCCGAGCGTCGCCGCCGGTGCCGAGAGGCGCACGGCGGCGCCCTTCGGCATGGAGCTGAACAGCTTCCGCGCACTGTCGACCGTCGCCTTACCGCCGGCTTGCGCGAGGTAGGTTCGGTGGATTGTTGCCGGTTTGCCGTTTGGCGCCGTCACCATCGCCAGCATCGCCGGGTGATAGGAGCTATTGCCTTTGCCGTAGTAGCGAAGCCTCGTCGCGGTCCGCAGGCATGACGGATATTTGTCGAGGATGATTCCGCGGGACAGCAGCCATTGATCAACCACGTCGAAGCCCCGGATCGGCGACGCGCTTTTCCACATGGAGTTGAGGCCGGCTCGAATCTGGTACTCGCTGCGCTGCGGGCGCGACGGTTGATGCTCAGTGTCGCCGAGCACGGCCTCGATCCGCTCGGCGGCTTCCTTGAAGGGCAACCCGGAGAATTTCATCACCAGGTCGATGCCGTTGCCGCTGCCGCAATGGGTGCAAATCCAGGTGCCGACGCCGCCAGTGTCGAGAAAGCGCCATCGGTCCTTTCCGCCAGGACACAATGGGCATGGACCGTTTTTGCCGGTCAGATAGCGGCGATCGATCCCCAGCGCCGGCAGGATGCTTTGCCATCGGCCGCAGCATCGTTCGCGGAGCGGGGTTCGCATCAGCATCGCGCAGACGCTTTCTGTCGGGATTTGGCGAAAGCGATCTGTCGCGAACAAATCCAGCCGAGCGTGGCCGGCGAGGTCGGCAGCGGCGCAAGGTATTCAAGTCCGTTCGGCCAATGACCAAATTTTTGCTTGAACAAGTGGGCAATCCATCCGCCCTTGTAGTTGCGCAGCGCGGCGTATTCTTTAAGTTCGCGGTAGAAGATCGCCTTATCGGTCGCGGCCGGTTCCCTGACGGCGAAGCGCGACGCCATCTCGACCAGTTCGCCGTCTGCGGCGACGATCTTGCACTGCGGCTCGGGCGTAAAACCGCAAGCCGGACATATGCGCAGCTTGGGCGGTTTCAGGAATGTGCACTTCGGGCATTTCTTCGGCAGCGCTTCCTTGTCCTTCGGCGCGGCGATCGAGCGCGCGGCCTTTCCGTCGTCCAGCTTGTCGTGGTGAATGTCGGTGACGAAGCCGAGTTTGATGTGATTGTCGCTGTGGTCGAGGATCAGGCAATCGGCCTTGCCGTCCGCGGTACGCAATCCGCGGCCGATCATTTGAACGAATAGGATTTCCGACTTGGTGGGTCGCGCTAGGATGATGGCGCGCACGTCCCAATCGATGCCGGTGGTCAGGCAGCCGACGTTGCAAACAACCTTGATCTCGCCGCCATGAAACTGGCGCGCGATCTTTCTGCGCTCGGCAGCGTCGGTGAAGGCGTCGATATATCCTGCGCTCACACTGGCGGCTTGGAATTTCGCCTGCAGGTTCTTGGCGTGGGCGCGGTCAACGGCGAAGCATAGCGTCGGCCGGTTCTCGCCGCGCTCGATCCAGGTGTCGACCACGTCGGCGACCAACGCCGGCTTGTCCATGGTCTTGGCAAGATCGTCCTCCCGATAATCGCCGGCGACGGTGCGAACGGCGGCTAGGTCGGGCGAGGCCGGAGCAAAGACCCTGAACTTCGACAAGTAGCCGGCGTCGATCAACTCTTGCGTCGTCGCGCCGATGATGAGCTTGTCGAAGTAGCGGCCAAGCCCGCGCGTCCATGGCGTGGCCGTCAGGCCAATGAAGGGAACGTCGGCCCAAGCCGGATCGCCAAGCCAGTCCTCGTAGAAGTCAAACCAGCGATGTGCCTCATCAATCAGCACCAGATCAGCGGCTGGGATTCTTCGGCGCTGCAGCGTTTGCACCGACGCAATCTGGATCGGCCGTGAATAGTTGGTCAGGAGATGATTTGCCTGGATGACGCCTATATCGCGGATGCCTTCGGCGTAGAATTTCTCGACGGTCTGATCGATCAGCGAAAGGGCAGGAACGGTGAAGATCGCCCGCTTGCCTTTGTCCTGCACGCCACGGGTGAGCGCGGCGCCGGTGAGGGTTTTGCCGAAGCCGCACGGTGCCTGCACCATGATGCGTCTGCACCCGGCCGCGATCTCGCGCCTGAGCTCTGTGAGCAAGTCGACCTGCTGGGGGCGTAGAACGGCGGGCGCCATTGGCGATGTCCACTTCGGGCATCGCGCAGCGGGCTTGCGGAGGGCTAACGGTTGGCGTAAATGAGCGCTTGTCGAAGCCGTTGAACTAATCGCCTGCCCGAGCCCGCGCACCCGATGCGCGGGTTTCGGTTTTCTAGGCCGCTCGACGTGATCGAACCGGCTGCTGCACCTGGGCGCGCAGCCATTCGGCAAAACCATCGATCGGATAGAGGATCCTCTTGCCGGGCTTCGCCCAAGGCGGCCCCATGCGCCGTTGGCGCCAACTTCGCAGAGTTCGGACACACCCGGTGCCGGTGTGTTTCTTGAGCCGATCGGCGAGTTGCTGCTCGGTGAGGTAGCGGGCGAGAGGATTTTCGATGGCGGGCATGGTCAGCGTTCCCTTGTTGCAGGATGCTGACAACTGCCGCCAAGTACCGTCGAATTGCATTAGAGATGTTTGGAGGAATTTGGAGCTTCAACCTCCAACGGCGGCACTGATTTTTTTCCGCAGGCGCGCAATCGTGGATTCCTGGCTACTCCCCTGCGCGCGTCCTGCCAATGCTGTTGCTGCTTGCAATGCATTCGGCCACTTCCCCTGACGTACCCCGGCGGCGCCCGTAGCCACCAAGGCGTCATCCTCGACATAGCGGCGCCCCTTGCTCACTGCGGCGGCCGGAGGGTGTTCTTCCGGTACATGGCGACGGAGCCAATCGATAAGGTCGTCCATATTCGAGAGGGTAATCTTCTTCGCTGCGCTGCCAGACCGCAGGCTGAAATCCTGCACTCCTCTTTCGACCAAACGCACTTCGCCCGAGGCGACGGCGGCCTTTACTAGCGCCTCTGACATGCCAATGCTGCCAGGGTGGCGTTGCCTGACCACCGCAACCGCCTCGTGAAACCGGAGCCATCGCTCCTTCGACATCACGGTTGCCATGGCAGTCAGCCGTCAATGTTGATGATCTTGGCGCCGGGCTTCCCTGCCCCGGTGATGACGGTGCCGATTTTCTCGGCGGCTTCGCGGAGCGGGTCATCGGCGAGATGCGCGTAACGCTGTGTCGTGCGCGATTGAGTGTGACCGAGAAGCTTGCCGATGATCGGCAATCCAAGTCCGCCGCCGGCGCCGACCGATGCAAACGTGTGGCGCAGATCGTACACGCGGGCCTCCTGGCCAAGCCCGGTTTTTTTCCTAACGAAGTGCCAGACGTGCCAAAGCGCCTTTAGCGGCTCGTTGGCGATGTCGCCGGGGAAAACCCACTGGCCCTCTCGCTGCTTGCGTAGCCGGTCGACCAGTTCGATCGCTGGCGGATTCAGCGGCAGGCGATGCACCTTGCGCTGTTTGGTGTGCGAGCTCGGCTTGATCCAGTAGCCAGGCTCTTTGTCAAACTCCTCCCACCGAGCCAGCATGGCCTCGGCGGGCCGGCAGCCGGTGAGCATGACAAGGCGGACGCAATCGGCCGCGACGCCGGGATACTGCGCCAAGGCGTCGGTGATTGCGGACAACTCCGCTTGGCTGAAAAATCGCTCGCGCCCTTCCTCGTGGTTGCGCTCGATGCCTTTGCAGGGATTGCCCTGAGCAGCATTGCGCCACGGCGCGTTCTCTCCGGGCATCGGGACCAGCGAAAGAGAGAACATCTTTGAGCAGGCGGCCAGGATGCGGTTGGCGCGCACCGGGCGCCCGGACTCCGTGATCCTGCGGTGCATGTCGCGAATGTCGCCGCCGTGTACGTCGGTGACCTTGGTGTGCAGCCCGAGGAGCTTGCCAATCTCCTCAAGCATCTTCTTTTCATCCGCGATACGCTGCTCGGCGGCGGACTTCCGCGGCAGATGGTCCGCGATGTAGCGGTCGATCAGGTCTTGGACGGTCGGTGCCTCGCGGCGCTCGCGCTTCTGGCCGGCCGGGTCGTGGCCCCGGTCGATCAGTGTGCGCAATTCCTTCGCGCGCTCGCGCGCAGCAGTGACCGACCAGAGCGGGAATGATCCGATCGTGTAACGACGCTCGCGACCGTCGATCCGGTAATTGAGAAAAAAGGACTTCGAGCCGCCGGCATAGACGCGCGCGGCGAAGCCCCTCACCTTCGGGTCGTTGTCCCAATACGTTGCGGCCCCGGTCTCGGGTGCCCGAACGTCGCGGACAAACTCGTGCGTGAGCCGATCCGGTTTCTCTGTCCGCTTACCCATGGCCCCTCCCCGCGATCCGCTAAGTCAGAGATTTCGTCAGTGTCGCGACGTGCCGCAACGTGCCGTTAAACTGTCACGGCGTTCCGTTTACGTCAACAGGAAGCAGCGACTTTCCGGGGGTTATTTGGGAGCGCTCGGGAAAATTCGTCAGTATCAGAGGCTTACGTCAGTGGCCTCGCCACGACTGCAAAACCGTGTACCCCAGTTCAATTCTGGGCGTGGCCTCCATCAATTCATCGCGGAAATACCGACGGATCGCGCGCTTCTCCGATTTGGCGCGGTCCGAATCCGGCGAATTCGAGCAAATCCGCCGCCGGCACAAATCCCGACACAGGCGCGGCACGGCGAAAGCTTCGACCGACGCGGTCCGCTTGCTTCGGCTCAGCAGGGCCGCCGAAGCCGGCGCCAGCCCGGTGCTTCACGCTTTCAAACCCCGCCGGCCTTTGTTATATGCGCCTGCACGCGAGCGCGGCATTGTTCCCCGGTAGCTCAGCGGTAGAGCAACCGGCTGTTAACCGGTTGGTCGCTGGTTCGAATCCGGCCCGGGGAGCCAGCAAAATCAACTACTTAGGCTAAGAAGCCAAAGATCACAACAAGTGAAAAGCAGATCGTGGCAACAGCCATGGCAACATTGGCCGTGATGGATTTTCAATCTTCCGCCAATGCCCGAGCGGCCGGTTCTGGGGGATTGAGAGGCCGATCTTGACGACGAGGCCGTAAGGATTGATCCTCCGTTCGTTGAAAGTGGCGACCCGATCTTAGCTGCTCTCACCGTCAGGCTTAGTGCCGGCGTATCGCAGCAAGGCAAGGCATGGCCGTTTGGGGCCTTTGGGCGCGCGAGCGTGATCGGGGCGTTGCCCAGGCTCTTCTTTTCACTCTAACGAAGGAGGGCAATATGCCTGAACTGACAACCCAGGAATGCCGCGTGCGTAGTAGGGCGCGGCGGGCCGGATACCGCGTTCGCAAGTCGCGGCAGTGGAAGCACGTACCTAACCTCGACAATTTCGGGGAGTACATGCTGATTGACGCTGATCGCAACTTTGTAGTCTGCGGTTCCCGGTACGACGCGACCCTCGATGATATTGAGGCGTTCCTGAACACGTAAACCGAGGGAGGCCCAGCTTTCGCGGCTGGGCCTCTTCAACTTTCGATCACCGGGAAAGATTTAGCATGATAATCTACGCCGCCTTCATTTGCGCTGTTGCTCTCAATGGGCAGACATTATGTCAACCCACCGCGTCCAACAGGACATTTTACACAAAAGCCGATTGCGAACGGTACGTCGCTCTATTTCCAAAGAATTTTGCGCACAACGCTAAAATGATCTGCATGCAAAAAAGCGAGCCTACATGGCAACCCGCGCGGTGAGCTTCGAGCCGAGAAAATGATCGAAGGCCCCTATAAAGATCAGACTGTTGTGTGGGGACAGCTTTGCGAGGTTACGGTCTATAGGAAACACAAGACGGTGTGGGAGGCCGTAAGCGAGCATCTTGGCCAATCAATCAGAGTAAAAAGAAGCACCCGGCGCGCTGCGGTAAAGGCCTGGGGCAAGCTCGCTGAATATCGCACTAATTAAGGCTGTGTTGATGATGATCTATGCCCTGTTCATGTGCGTGCAAACGGCCTTTGCCGGTGCGCCGACGATGTGCGTCATCTACGACATCATCCCGCCCTTCGACAACATCGCCGCATGTCAACAGGCCGCCGCCCAAATGGCCGCCGACGTGAAACGTAAGCGCGGGGCGGCCGAAATAGGCAAACGGCGCCGCTACACAGCCGGTGAACGGACGTTATGCGATTTCTGACACGGGCTGGCTCGAATGTCGTAGCAAGCAAGTAGAACAGGAAGACACGTGGCAGCCTGCACGATAACGCAATGAGGGATGGCCTTTTCGGTGGTGGCCAGTTCACCGAACGCGATCAAGGGCGCGTGAGCCTAAAAGCTCTCTTACATGAAGCGAGGCTCCGGCTTTGGATTGATGCGCGTCACGGCTCGCCGCGTCGGGATAAACGCGTTCATCCAGGCGCTCGGATGCCCGTAAAATGTGTTGATCATATGGCCCGCTTCATCGCGTTTACTAACAATCCGCAGGCAACCCTCCGCAATGTTTTCTGGGTCGGTCGCCGCAGCTAGACTGTGAGCAAAAATCGCCAACTCAACCTCATTCATGATTGCCGGGTCCGTGATTGTCTCCAGCATCGCGCCTTTGTAGCGCGGCGAGTGTTTCTGGTGAGGCCTGAGCAATCGACGACGATAGGCCCACAGAGACTCCCCTTGCAGCGTAAGCGATCTTTAGGCCTCACCTTTCGCACGGTTTGCTGATCGGCGAATGTCGAACCCTGCTGGGTCGAGCGGGTTAGAGACGTGTCGGACAGTGAGCTTTTGCACAAATCCAAGCCGGACGCGGTGCAGCGGCTGGAGGTTTTTACTGGAGCCGGCCGGCGTCGGAGTTGGACCGCGGAACAGAAGGCGCGGATTGTTGCCGAGAGTTATGAGAGCGGCGAGACGGTATCGGCGGTTGCGCGTCGGCATGCGTTGACGGCTCAGCAGCTGTTTGGATGGCGCCGCGCAGCTCGGCCGGCGAGCGAGGAAGCGAATGCGAAGGGCTTGGCCTTTGCACCGGTGATCGTGGAAGCGTCTTCGCGGTGTCCGGCGGCGGCATCGACATCTCGCTCCGAGCAGCCAGCGATGATTGAGGTCGTGCTTGGCATCGCCACGGTTCGCTTTCCGGCCGGGGTTGATGCGACGATTTTGGCCGCGATACTGCGCGCCGTGCGGATGGCGATATGATTGCGGTGCCGGCGGGAGCGCGGGTGCTGGTGGCGAGCAAGCCGGTGGATTTCCGCCGCGGCGCTGACAGCCTTGCGGCGCTGGTTCGCGAGCAGCTGCGGCACGATCCGTTCTCGGGAACGATCTTCATCTTCCGATCGAAGCGAGCGGACCGACTGAAGATTCTGGCCTGGGACGGGAGCGGCCTGGTGCTGTTGTGGAAGCGGCTTGAACAGGGTGGCTTTCGCTGGCCGCCGATCAGCGATGGCGTGATGCGGCTTTCCGCTTCGCAGCTCGCCGCCCTGATCGACGGATTGGATTGGTCGCGGTTGCACGCGCATGATGTGCCACGCCCGACCGCGACATTGTAGGAAGCTGTGACCAATCGAATCAGGCGGCAGATTTGCCGTCATAACCGCGCTCGAATTTGATTCAGATTGCACGTGGGTGAGAACACGAATCATTTTCCGGCCGATATTGCAGTGCTGCAAGCGCAGCTTGCGGCGGCGCTTGCGGAGCGCGATGCGGCCATTGCCGAGCGAGACCAGGCGCTGTCGCGGAACCACCGCCTGGCGCACCTGCTGCATCAACTGCAGCGCATGCAATTTGGCCGACGGTCGGAGAAGCTCGACCCGGACCAACTCGCCCTGGCATTCGAGGATGTCGAGCAAGCGGTCGCGGCGACCGAAGCCGATGCCGACAAGAAGGACCCGGCGGCGGCGAAAGCGCGCGCTGACAAGCGCCGCGCCAGCCGCGGCGCGCTTGCCGCCGGTCTGCCGCGCATTCATGTGACGATTACACCCGAAGACATCCTGTGCCCGTGCTGCCGCTCTCCCATGCATGTGATCGGCGAGGATGCGGCCGAGCGGCTCGACGTGATCCCGGCCCAATTCCGGGTGATCGTGACGCACCGGCCCAAATACGCCTGCCGGGCGTGTGAGGAAGCCGTGGTGCAGGCGCCGGCGCCCGAGGCTTAGATGTCGATTTTCTCGGCGATCTCGATGGCGTCGTCAATCTCGACGCCAAGGTAGCGGACGGTGCTTTCGATCTTCGTGTGGCCGAGCAGCGACTGGACGGCCCGAAGGTTGCCGGTACGTCGGTAGATCAATGTCGCCTTGGTTCGTCGCAGCGAGTGCGTACCGAACTCAGCGGATCGAGACCGATACTTGCGATCCACTCGCCGACCAACCGTGCGTATTGCCGCGTCGTCAGGCCGCTATCGCCCCCGCGTCGCCCGGCGAACAGGAACTGCCCAGCGCGCCTGCCCGTAATACGAAGATGCTCGTCGATTGCTTGACGCGTTTGCTCGGTGAACTCGAACCGTACCGGGCGCCCGGTTTTCTTTTGGCGAACCGTCGCACGGTCGACGGCATAGCCATTGGGGGCCACGTCGTCGACGCGGACAGCCACCACGTCGCAGCCACGCAACTTGCTATCGATGGCGAGATTGAAGAGAGCTAGATCGCGTGAGCGCCGCTCCAATTGGAGCCGCGTTCGGATTGACCAAACGTGCCCCTGCCGAAGCGGAGGTTTGGCCCCGATCAACTTACCCTTGTTCCAGGGTGGTCGGCGAGGCGGTTTGCCGGTCGCAGTCGTGTCGTTGTCGTTCATGGTCAGTCTCCATGGTTGGAAGTCTGACCAGGATGCAGCGACCGCCGCCTAACGCGTTGAACTACGGCAGCTTTCAGGCTGGATCTGTCGTGGGATGGTTAGCGAGCGTGACGGCGAGCGACGCTTTTGACCCTGAGCGACCGTTTGCTGCGAGACGTCGGTGCAACGCAGCACGGGCAGCGTGCAGTCCAGGGTCCGCCTGCTGGCACTGCAGCGGCATCGTGACAACGGCCGCCTGCACCGTTTACGCTTGCCCCACGGGCGGCGGCTCCTTCTGAGGCGGTTGGCGTGTCGCGCATCTTTCTGAGCCATTCGAGCAGCAACAACGCCGAGGCCGTCGCGTTGCGCGACTGGCTGGCGGCTAACGGCTGGAAAGACGAAATTTTCCTCGATCTCGATCCGCAGCGCGGCATTGCCGCCGGCGAGCGTTGGGAGCGCGCGCTCAACGAGGCGGCGAACCGCTGCGAGGCGGTGCTGTTCCTGGTCTCGAAAGGCATGGCTTGCGTTCGGGCTGGTGCCGCAAGGAATTCAATCTGGCGCACCAGTCTGAACAAGCGGCTGTTCGGCGTGCTGATCGAGGATTTGCCAGTCGCCGAGCTGCCCGGGGAACTCTGACCGGCGACTTGGCAAATCGTGCGCCTCGCCGCCGGGCGCGATCACGTCATGCTGCGTGCGATTCTCCCGATCACGCACGAGGAGGCGCATGTCACCTTTTCGGCCGAGGGCTTGCAGCGACTCAAGCACGGCCTGGAGGAAGCGGGCCTCGATCCCAAATATTTCGCTTGGCCGCCGGAGCACGATCCGAACCGGCCGCCCTATCGCGGCCTGCGCCCGCTGGAAGCCGAGGATGCCGGTATCTTCTTCGGCCGCGATGCGCCCGATCGTCGAGGCGCTCGATCGGCTGCGCGGCTTGCGCGAGGCCACGCCGCCGCGCCTGCTGGTCATTCTCGGCGCCTCCGGCGCCGGCAAATCCTCGTTCCTGCGCGCCGGGCTTTTGCCGCGCCTCTCGCGCGACGACCGCAATTTCTTGCCGCTGCCGGTGATCCGCCCGGAGCGCGCGGCGATCAACGGCGAGACCGGCTTATTGCGCTGCGCTTGAAGAGCGCCTTTGCAGCTGCCGGTATCGCGACGCGCGCGCCGAGCTGCGGACGGCGATCGAAGGCGGCGCGTCAACGCTTACGCCGCTGCTGCAAACGCTCGCCGACAAGGCGACGCCTCGCATCGCGGATGGCGGACAGTCAGGCCAACAGCCGCCGACGCTGATCCTATCGATCGACCAAGGCGAGGAGCTGTTCCTGCGCCGAGGGCGCAGGACGAAGCCCAGCGATTGCTCGCGCTGCTGCGCGATTTGCTGGCATGAAGATGCGCCGGCGGTGATCGCCGTGTTCACCATCCGCTCCGATTCTTACGAACGCCTGCAGAGTCGCCAAAGACCTCGAAGGCGTGCATCAGGACGACGTTCGAGCTTGCGGCCAATGCCGAAGGGCTCCTATGCCGAGGTGATCAAAGGGCCGGCGCGGCGGCTGCAGGGAACGCACGCGTCCGCTCAAAATCGAGGACGCGCTTGCTCGATGCGCTGCTTGCTGACATCGAGGCCGGCGGCGCGAAGGACGCGCTGCCGCTGCTCGCCTTCACTTTGGAACGGCTCTACGTCGAGTACGGCGGTCGACGGCGGTCTGACGCTCGCCGACTACGAAGCGCTGGGCCGCATCAAGGGCTCGATCGAGGCGGCGGTCGAGCGCGCGTTGAAGGCGGCCGATGCCGATCCGGCGATTCCGAAGGACCGCGCCGCGCGGCTGGCGCTGCTGCGCCGCGGCCTCATTCCGTGGCTTGCCGGCATCGATCCCGACACCGGCGCGCCGCGCCGCCGCGTTGCGCGGCTGTCGGAAATTCCCGCCGAAGCGCGGCCGCTGATCCAGCACCTGGTCGAGCAGCGTCTGCTGGCGACCGACGTGACCAAGGATACCGGCGAGGCCACCATCGAGCCGGCGCACGAGGCGCTGCTGCGGCAATGGGGTCTGCTGCAGGGCTGGCTCGCCGAAGATGCCGGGCTGCTTGCCGTGCTGGAGGGCGTCAAACGCGCGAGCCGCGACTGGGCGGCGAACGACCGAGAGCCGCGCCTGGCTCACGCACGCAGACGGATCGACTGGCCGCGGCGGAGCGGCTCGCTGCGCGGCCTGATCTCGCCGCCAACCTGGAGCCGACGGATCGCGACTACCTCGCCGCATGCCGGAAGGCCGAGGCGGACGCGAAACGCGGCAAGCGGCTCGTGCAGGCCGTCATTTATGTGCTGCTGGTCGGCATCATCGTCGGCCTCGTCGGCTGGATCAATCAGTCGTACCATCAAGGAGCAGTGGCACTGGTACACTGTCACGCGGCCGTTCATGGTCGCGAATGTTCGGCCCTACGTGCTGCAGCGCGGCCAGGAGCGGGCGCTCAAGCCCGGAGATACCTTTAGAGAATGCGCGGAGCAAGGGACGGATTATTGCCCGGAGATGGTCGTGGTCCCGGCGGGATCTTTCATGATGGGATCGCCGGCGACCGAGAAGGGTCACAACGACGATGAAAGCCCGCAGCATCACGGTCACGATCGCCAAACCCTTTGCCGTGTCCAAATTCGAGCTGACATTCGCCGAATGGGACACCTGCGTCGCCTACGGCGATTGCAACGGCTATCAGCCGATCGACCAGGGCTGGGGGCGCGGCCAGCAGCCGGTGATCAACGTCAACTGGGACGACGCGCAAGCACTACGTGGCATGGCTCTCGAAAGTCACCGGCAAGACCTATCGCCTGCTCACCGAGGCCGAATACGAATATGCGACGCGCGCCGGGACGCACGACGGCCTATCCCTGGGGCGACGACATCGAGCTCAACGGCAAGCAATGGCCAATTGCAACGGTTGCGGCAGCCAATGGGACAACGGCCAAACGGCGCCGGTCGGCTCGTTCGCCGCCAACAAGTTCGGTCTCTATGACATGGTCGGCAACGTCTGGGAGTGGACCGAGGATTGCCTCCACAGCAACTATGATGGCGCGCCGACGGATGGCTCAGCGTGGATGGAGCCAACGGCGGCGACTGCAGCCAACCGTGTCTTTCGCGGCGGTTCCTGGTGCGCCTCTCCAGTCGACCTCCGCTCGGCGTTCCGCGACTGGGGCTCCACCGATCACCGGGGCAGCGACTCTCGGCTTCCGGGTCGGCCGGACGCTTCTTACCCCTTGAATCTTTGTTACTTTGTCTCTTGGGGGTTTATGGGCTTCGCCCCGAACTTTTTTCAAGAGGAAGCCATGAATGACAATGTCAAGCGTACCGGCCCTGCGATCGAAGCGCACTATCAGTTCCTGCTGTGGCTCGTTCCCACTGTCGATCGGTTTCCGAAGAGCTAGAAATTTGTGTTTGGGGACCGCGTCCTTAATATCGCTCTCGACGTTTTGGAATTTCTTATTGAGGCTGCCTTCACGAGGGACAGCAAAATCACACCTTGCGCGCGCGAATCTAGGGATTGAGAAGCTGCGTTTCTTGATCCGAATGACTGCGGACACTCGCTAACTAGACCGCCGCCGCTACGAACATGCGGCGCGCAAGCTCGATGAAATAGGGCGCCTGATAGGCGGCTGGATGAAAGGCCGCAACGATGCCGCAACGGCATGATAACTTGTTCGATGGAATCGCCAATTTTCAGGCGCTGTATGCGTCTACCCAACGAGTGATCAAAGGCAAGCGTAAGAAGCCCGGCGCGGCAGCGTTCGTCGCCAAACTGGAAGGCGAACTTCTCGCGCTGGAACGTGAACTACGCGCAGGAGATATATCGACCTGGCCGCTACGTCGAAATCGCGGTGAACGATCCGAAAAAGCGCATTGTATCGGCGGCGCCGTTCCGCGACCGTGTCGTGCATCATGCGCTGTGCGCGGTGGTGGAGCCGATCTTCGAGCGCGGCTTCATCGATCATACCTACGCCAATCGGAACGGCAAAGGCACGCATCGCGCGATCGAGCGCTATGAGCGCTATCGCGATAAGCATACCCACGTGCTGCGTTGCGACATCTATCGTTACTTTCCGGCGATCGACCATGCGACCTGAAAGCGGACTTCCGCCGCCGCATCGCCTGTCCATCAACGCTGGCGCTTCTCGACGTGATCGTCGATGGTTCGAACCCGCAGGAACCGGTCCATCTCTACTTCGACGGCGACGATCTGTTCGAACCATTCAGGCGCCGCCGCGGCCTGCCGATCGGCAACCTGACCAGCCAGTTCTTCGCCAATCTTTATCTCGACGGCTTCGATCATTTCGTGACCGAGGTGTTGCGCGCGCCTTATCTGCGCTACGTGGACGATTTCGCGTTGTTCGCCGACGACCCGGCCGTCTTGTCGATTGGCGGTCGCGGATCGAGCGTTATCTGGTCGGCCGGCGGCTGACGCTTCATCCGCGCAAGACCGTTATCTCGTCGAGCCGCGAGCCGGCGCAGTTCTCGGCTACGTGCTTGCGACGACGGGCATCGCCGCCTGCCAGAGGACAACGTGCGCCGTTTCCGCAACCGGCTGCGCGGCGCTGCGCGACCGCTGGCGCGCCGGAACGATCAAGATTGCCGAGGTCGATGCGCGTGTAGGCGCCTGGATCGCCCATGCCGGACATGCCGATACGTGGCGCCTGCGCCACGCGATCTTCCGGGGCGGCTGGTTCGATCCGGCCAAAGCCCTTGAAGCCTGGACGGCCCCTTGTCGCCGTATCCTCCGCGGCGGTTCCTGGAACAACACACCAGACAACCTCCGCTCCGCGAACCGCAACAGGAACACCACCGAGAACCGGAACAACAATATCGGTTTCCGGCTTGGCCGTACGCTCTGCCGCCAGAGCCGGCGCGATCACGGTCGCCCGGGCGTGCGCTAAGCGTCCAGGGCTGTCCATGATGAGCACGGTCGGGGCGGAAAGCGCGCCCGATACCGCGGCGGCGTCGGTCTTGGGAGACGCATGGGCTCCGACCGGCGCCGCCGGTCTATTCGGCGCGAGCAGAAATCTGCGCGATGAAAGCATGAATTTGCTGCAGATGCTCACGGCAGAAGCTGGCCATGCGACATTTGCGCTGCGTTAGCGAGCGTCGCTAACGGGGCATTCGGACACGCTGGACTGCAGCTTGCCGCCGGCCGCGATCGACACGCGGCAACGCCAGGTCGGCTCTCCAAAAGGGCTTGCTCCGGCTCAGGCTCAGCGCGATCATCACGTTGTCACGGCTGCCGGCTTCTCATCTGATTGCGCGCGTTCTCATCCAGATTGTCGCGCCATATCGGGCCGACGACTTCGCATTTCTGAAATCTACGTGCGACTGCCTTCATCAGATTGCATTCTGATGCACATAGAATTTGAAAATTCGTTTGATCCAGACGGCGCGCTCAGCTTCCTCGGTCTTCAGCGCAACAACATGATCCACGGCCAACGCGCATCGCGTGCCGTTGCGCCGCACGCCATGCACCGGCGCTGCTCGGGCGCAAGACTGGCAATGTAACGGAACGGGCCGCACGCCACACGCGAGAACGATAAAACCAGGCGATTTTATCGCCGCGTTTTTGTTTTGTCGGTCACCGAATTGCGCTCGCAACATATCGCGAGCGACATGAAGCGCTAAACGTGCGGGATCAAGGGATGTCTCGTCGATCATGCTGCCGCCTCTTTCCGAGCTGCCGCCGGAGTGAGCGCTACGTGTATGCCGGCAAGCGCCGCCAAACGCAGCGCGTCTCGATCACGGTGGCGTTGCCGTCGAGAATATGTAATGTCTCCGCTTTGGCACGGGCCGCATCCGAAAGCTTCATCCTTCCCATGCGGATATGCGTTGCCGCATGGAGCGCCAGCTCGTCGTCAAGCATCGATCCCAGATCATTCACGGCCGCCCCATAACCGAGGCGCTGAAATTCCATTGCAAGAGTGGACTGCGCGAAAATCGCGATCAGGGCCGCCGGATTTTTCTCGATCATCCGCCAGAGCGACTCTACGGCCGTATGAAACGATTGCGGCACAAGCGGCATTTCGCAAACATCAGTCAGGATCAGCGGCGGAATGTGAACCGCACGATAACAAAAAAACGCGTAGCCATGCCGCGTTCATCCGCAACAACGGTCGCAAATAGGGCATCCGCAAATTTCGGAAAAGCCAGGTCATCGCTGCCTAGCAGATCCTCGCGTCCCCAGAGCGCCGGCGGTGCGCTGCTGGCGAGCCGCAACGCGCCGAGCGCAGCATTAGCAAGGTCGTCATGCGCGCCGGGTCCGTGATCGATCGACTTGCGTCCGCCTCTCGCGGTCCGTCTCTCCAGACCGCAGAGTTGGACACCGAGCCGGGGATTATCGAGCAATTCGATACGGCTGCTGTTTAGCAACGCCAGCGTCTCGCCGTAGATTTGGCTTTTGCTCTTGGCGGATACCTCATAGGCGATGCCACGCTTTCGGAATGCTTCGCGCGGCCACTCGCCGCCGTGATGATCACCTTGAACTCGATCAATGCAGTAGCTTTTGAGGAAAGCAGCAAAGTCTTGCACCACTTCATCGGGAGAAAACGGCGGCCGGCATTCGCGCAACGCGTCGAGCACAGCCCGATCGCCTTCCCGATGCCCGACCGCAACCGTCATGGAGTAGATAGAGCCGCCGGACGGGTCAACGAAACCGATATAATAGACTCCCGTTCGCTGGCGGCAGTTCACGGCGGCCCCGCACGGTCGCAGCTTCGACCAATTCGCGCGTGACAAAGCTTTCAATATCGGTTCGAAATTGCGCAAGATATTCGGCGGCACCGGCAGCGGGATCACGTTCGAGCGCGCGCTCCACAACGCTCGCCGGCAGTGTCGGATTAAATTCGCAACTCGTTCCTTGCACCACAAGCCTCAGCGGATCGCCCTTGGCGCCAAAGTGACGATCATAGAGGTTCCAAACCTCGCCGACGCGCGCGTAGGGCGTGGTGATGATGACCAGCGGTCCGCCCGTGGTTGCCAGCGCGGGGCGTACGGCGTTGAGAATTTCAACGTCGGCATTGCTGCTTTCGTCGGTCTGCCAAAACGCGGCTTCGGTCGCGATCACGGCAACACAGGTCACGCCCCGAAGCCGACGAAACGAGGCGGCGCGCACGTTAATCGAGATTTGATTGCTCAGCTCGATCGTGTCCGCCGTCCGGCCAACAATCAATTGCGAGAGAATTTTTGAGCCAGCAAAAACGCCCTCAATGTAGTCGCGCGTAATCTTCGCTTGGCGCTGATCGGCGCCGATGCAAAGCACAAGGCCACGCTCGCCTTTCGCCAGCCTCGCGGTCCAGTCAACGAGGGCCCCAATATATGTTGCCAGCACCGCAGCGGCTCGATCTTTTCCGCCTCGCCGGCCGATCAAAAACAGCGCTTCGTCAATTCGCCGGCCTGGCTCATGGTCGCGGCCGGTAAACCGACGCAATATCTCGCGCTCCTTTGCGGTCAAATTCTCGCCGACAGTGGCGATCAGGAAGACGCGCCAGATATCCCATGACGGGCCAACTAAGGCCGCGCCGAGCAAAGCCGGGTCTTTCAGCGCCGCGCGCATGGTGACGGTAGGTTTCACGGCAATGCCTCTCCATCGCCCGTAGGAGCTCCGCCGGTAAGCGATTCCGGCTCGTGGCCTTCGTCCAGCGGCGCGTCGTCCGATGCAGTGCTGTTGCTGCCGTAAACCGCTGCGATGTATCGGGCGAGCGGCATCACGTCGCGCGGCTTGGCCCGGCGCTGCAGCGCGGTGAGAATGCGTCGCGCCTCGCCGCTCATGCGGATTGCGGCATCGGCATCGCGCGCCCGCCGCAGCCGTTCCGATCGCGCCAGCAAGAGACACGCCTGCCGCAGGAATGTCCGATCGACGGCCGAGAGCTCTGCAAAGTCGCCGGCCATAGTGTCGAACAATTCGGCAGTGCGCTCGGCCACGCGATTGATCGCACCACCACGCGGATTGCCGCTTACGCCCTTTGGCCACCGTCCGCGAACGCGCACCTGATCGGAATCTGCTCTCGGCTCTGCCATCTGCATTGTGTCAAACCTGCTGCATCGCGAATTGGACAATCCCGTTGCCACCTTGTTGCCATGGCCGAACGAACTCCGGCAAGCAGCCCGCACAAATCGCTGTTTCTTCAACGATTTTAGCCAAAGGCCATCCGGTTATAAACCGGTGATACTACGTTTTCGGCTATCTGCCGATCACTTAAAGCGGCCCTGGATTTTTTCGGGCCGGCGCTGACGATGTACCCCTGATTTTGCTCCCTCAACGGCGAGCGGCCTTTGCTTCTTCTCGTGCCAGCCGTTCGAGTTCATCTTCACTGATCTCCCGACCGTCTGGCGTCTTAATAAACCGAATCGCTTCGTCGCTCAGACGGAGCCCTTGGACTTGCTTCAATGCATCCCGTGCTGTTGGCACCTCGCCAGTATCAATCTTCGCATCCTTTTGCCCTCTTGGTGAAAATCCGATGACGTAAGGCATGTGTCTCACTCCTATTTGCCTTCCAGATAGGATAGTTGTTTTGGCTTACGCCGCGTCGCCGCCGAACATCGTCATGTTCCAAAGTGCGGCACGCACGGCATGTTCAAGGGCCGCAATTTCACGTTTGACAGCATCGGGTGTGACGCCTTTGCGCAACAATGATTGACGTTGAAATTCCAGTTGGCTGCCCAAGGTGCGCTCGACAGTCTCCGGGCGATAGCAAAAAAGTTGGCGAGCCAAATTTTTCACGATGACCCGTCTAGTCATCGGAAACGGGAACAACTCGGCACCCAAACATGCATGGTCTCCGTGGTTTTGCTCCATTGGTCGAAACGGCTCCCTCCACCACCTAGCCTGTCCGCTGCCGCCCCACCCCGGAGATGTTTAGAAGTAGTGGGGGTCTCGCCACTATGGCATGTAGTGGGGGTTTCTCCGGTATGTATTTGGTCTTTTCGGTGGGGGTCTCCCCCACTGAAATTTGGTACTGCCCCACACTGGGATTTTGTTCTCGGACGAATAGTGCGCACGATCTTTCTAGCGTCCCTTACCTCTTTGATCCGCTCCCATTCGTTCGTCGGCTCAGCCTTGCCGACATGCCGATATGTGAGCCGAAAGAGATTTGGCTTTCGCCATTCGGCATTGCCAGCGCGGCCTCGTTCGGTAATCTCCAAAAATCCTAACGCGATCACCTCGCGCATCGCAGGAGCGATTGCGTGGCGATCAATTCCAAATTCCTCAAAGTTGTCAAATGTCACTGGCAACCTGCCATTGTCATTTCCACGATGATTGGACAATTCGATTTCAACGCGATCGAGCACACGTCGTCCTGAAAGGCTGACGACGCGCCAAGCTGATGATTCCAACATTCGAACGGGCCGCCATGTGAACGCTTCGCCGATGCGGATGCCGCTACGGTTTGATCGCCTTGACCGGCTCACGTTTCTACCTTCGCGGTGTCGCGTGCCGCTCGGCAGGCTTCTAGGTGGCGGTCAATTTCGTCCTCGGGCCACGCATTCGCGCCGCCTGCCATGCCCGATGGTTTAATCGGAGGCGGAAATCGGCCGGCGCGAATGAGGCGGTGAACGTGCTGTCGGCTGAAGCGAATTCCTTTTTCGCTCTTCAGTTCGCCGAAAGAAAATAGGCGCATGTGAAATTACCCTCTTGTCGTCGCATGAGGTAATCCCACGTCGCGCGCGTGTCAGCGGGTAATTAGGTCAGAGCGCCAAGTTACCCATTCGCCCGGCGAGCTCGCGGCAAGTTGCGTGCCTTTTTCGGTTTGGTTTTCAGTTGCGTGGCCACACTGCCGACCGTTGGATGCTCGCCAGTTATAAAGGGCGCAACCGCGGCGATAAAGCGCGCAACCGGTCGGCTATTATTGCTGATTTTCGGTGCGAACGTTGGATTCGTGGATTTCATCAGTGTGGCGAAATCCTTTGGCAGCACGTCAATCAATCCTTTCCAACCAGTGAAGCCGTAGCTCATTGGCGATTCAGCCAATGCCGGGGCGATGCTTTCGAGCGTCGCGAGCCGTGAGCACAACTCTCGCAGCACGGCTGACGGCGCCCCATCTTTCTTAGCGGCGACCAGATTAGCTTGGTCTAGTTTGGTCAGCGCGAAAAGCGCGGTCAAAGCCTGGTCCTGCAACTTGCGGCGCTTCCGCAAAATTTCTTCGTTTTGATAAACGCACCGCCAATGGTCGAGGACGCTTGCCAATTCGGTAAGCTCGGTTTCGGCGGGCATTTTCTGAGGTTTCTTTAATATTCGTGTTTCCAATAACTCCCGCAGCATGTCCGCAGTGATACGGTTGTCCGGTCGCGTGCGCGGCGGGCGCTTCAGTGTGCGGGCCATAGCTCAGGCTCGCATTTGGACGACGTTAGCGGTCGGCGCCGGTGCGACGATGCTGCGTAACCGTGCGGCCCACAGATCGAGCGCACGCCGTTTTTCTTCCAAGTAGGCGTGTTGGTCATAGACCTTGTGCAGACCGGGCTTGGTGTGCGCGATGACAAGTTCACGGACCAAGTCGGGCACCGGGAGCGCCGACAGTCCCGTGCGCATTGTCCTGCGAATATCGTGAATGACCCAAGGCTCGATCTGCGGCGAGTGCGGCAAGCTGCGCAGCCGAGCGAACGCACGATGGCTGCGCAACATTCGCTTATCGAGCCTGGCCTTCGCCTTAGAAAATCCATTGACCGGTTTAACGCCGAATGTGGTCGAGAAAACGTGATCGCCGCTTTTGAAGGTCGGCAACGATTGCAGGATGGCAACCACATCATCGGACAGCGGCACCACATGCGCCGCATCGGCCTTCATTCGTTCGGCCGGTATCGTCCACAATTTCCGTTCTAGGTCGATTTCAGACCAGCGGGCCTCAGCGACCTCGCTCTTCCGCTGGCCAGTCAGCGCCAACACGCGGAACATCGGCCCGTAGGGATAGCCAAGCCGCCGGTCGCCCGCCAAAACAGGCGCAACTCGTGCTCGTTTAAAATCCTTGTGCGAAAGAGTTTCTTGCCGATGATCGCTTTCGGCTTCAGCCGATCGCAGGGCGAGGCTTCAAGACTGTAGGTCTGCTGGTCGATCGCCCAAGCGAATAGGCGCCGCGCCAATACGAGCAGGTTGTGTGCTTGATACGGCGCGCCACGGTCCTTAGCCGCCCTCACCACGTCGCGCACGTCCTGGGCCATTATCTCGGCAATGGGACGCTTGCCCCATCCTGGGCAGGAACTCACGCCGAATATCGAGTTCGGCTTCCCTGCCCTTCCGCTCGCCGGGCAGCTTGTCCTTGATGAAATCCTCCGCGACGGCCGCGAACGTCGTGCGTTGCTGGCGTACCGCCGCTTGCTTTTCCCGTTGCTCTTGGATTTGTGGATCAACGCCGCGACCGATCAGCTTTCGCCAACGATTAGCCTTCTCTCGCGCCTCCGCTAGGGTCAGCTCGCCATAGCTGCCGAGCGCGCGCCGCGTTGGATGCGGACTGCTAGGGAACCGCGCCAGCAGGACGAATGTGCGCTGTCCGCTTCCCATGACGCGGACGCGAAGGCCAGGAACCTCAGTGTCCTTGATGTCGTAGGGCTTGCCGTCATGCGGCTTCAGCGACTGGATTTTCAGATCGGTCAACCGGCGCATTTACCCCTCCATGGCAACACCATGGCAACAATTATCGTGCGTTTGCATGTTGCCATAGGAGACAGCATGCTACGCCTTGTGGCGCACAAGTAAAGGAAATACGGCATTTTAGGCGACGGGATGCACCGGTAAATTACGCCCGTTGGTACCGCCTCAGGCGGCTGTTAACCGGTTGGTCGCTGGTTCGAATCCGGCCCGGGGAGCCAATCGCTCCAATAGCTTAGCGGCAAAATAGAACTTGCAAGATGAGCGTGACGTGGGGCTCTCACGTGGCGCTCTCGCTTCGCCCTTTCTGAATCACTTTAAGTCTTCACCCCCCGTTAACCACGTCGGCCCAGCATCGCGCCGCCGGTCGATTATTGGGGGCGAATCATGGCTTACATCCTGCCGCGGGCATTCATTGTGCTGATCGGTTGGGGCATCACCTGCGGTCTCATCGCCAACCTCTCCGCCAATTTCGACCCGATGATCTTCTACGTCGCGGGCGCCTCCTGGGTTACGGTCGGCCTCTTCGGTTTTGGCTATCTGTACCGGCTCCGGCGCGCGCGCGACCAGTAGAGACGATTCTGGCGCGGACCGCGCCCGCACTCCGATCACGATACCGTTTCCCGACTTTCGCTAGCCGCCGGCTCGGTTCCAGCCGCGCGCGCGGTCGCCGTAAATCTCAAAGCCGGTCGGCGTGACCACCACCGTGTCCTCAAGCTTGATGAAGCCGCGGCTCGGGTGCTGGAGCGTGGTTTCGACCGAAACCACCATGCCGGCCTCGAGCGGCCGCTTGGCGTCGTAATCGTCGTACGGCACCGGTCCCGAATTGGTGAGGCGAGGCGCCTCGTGACTGACCAGCCCCATGCCGTGGGCGAGAAAATGAATGTGATTGTGCAGCTTCGAGTTATGCAGAACGGCGTCCGCCGCCGCATAGATGTCGCTGCCCATCACGCCCGCCTTGATCGGCTTCATCGCGGCCTGCTCGATCGCTTCAACCTCTGCCAGGAGATCGACCAGCTCGGCATCCGGCTCGCCGATCACCGCCATGCGGGCAAGGTCGCCGATATAGCCGTGATAGTTGCCGCCGGAATCGACCGACAGCGGATCGCCCGCCTCCCAGCGCTGATCGGACGGGGCGCGGTTGAGGCTTGAGCCGGCGGCGATCAGGCAATAATCGAAGGCCAGTCCGCGCATCGTCTCCTCGCGACGCAACGCCTCGCTCAATTCGGCCTTGGTGGCGCCGGCGCCGTGGCTCTCGATCACCGCCAGCATCGAGTCGATCACCAGATCCGAGGCGATGCGCAACTTCTCCAGTTCCTCGGGCCTCTTGCGCGCGCGCAACCGCTCGAGCACGAACAGCGCATCCTTGATCTCGCTGTCGGGAAACGCCTTGCGCAGCACCGCGGCCGAGTTGGCGGGGATGAAGGCGAGTTCGGCGCCGATGCGCTTGGGCTTGGGATCAAGCTTGCGCAGATAAGCGACCGCCTTCTCCATGACGTCGATCGAGCCGGAATTCTTGAGATCGCGCTCGGAGACCCAGAAGGGTTTCACCTCGTTCTGAAAATTCTCCATGCGATGGCCGAAGAATCCGGCCTTTTCCGGCGCGCCCTTGAGGTAGATGAAGACCGGCAGGTAGCGGCTCAATCCCATCGCGTCCATGGATTCGAAGAAGAACGCGCGATGGCCGCCCAAGAGGTACTGCACGTTATGTTTGGAGGTGGCGACGAGAACGTCGATCCCGTTTTCATCCAGCAGCCGGTCGAGTCGCGCGGTATCGAATGGAGCATTGATTTGTCGCTTGGTGACGTCGAGCATGATCGATCTCCTGGGCGCTGCCCGTGCAGGAGCACACCCTAGCAAATCGCGCGGCGCGAATGAACCTGCCGGATCAGCCTGACCGGCCGGGCTTGCCCGGCCGGATGCCTTTAGGCCACCGTCGCGGGGAAAACCTGCGGCAGCCTTGGTCTGCGCGCCCGCGGCAAGGGCCGGGCAAGCCCGTGATCGGGGTGAATGCGCTCCAGCAGGCGGTCGAGCCCGTCAACGACATCCTCGCGCGAGGCACGGCCTGCAAGGCATTCCTCGGCAGCGTCCGAGAGCGCGGCCGACGCGCCGGAAATGCCATGGAACCCGTAGATGCCCCCTGCCCCGGCCAGTGCGTGGGCGATTGCGTTGATGCGGGCGAGGATCGCCTCTATCCCGGCTCGCAGCAGATCGTCGCGGCAGTCCGCCAGCGCGCGGGCATCGGCGTCCAGCCGCTGTAAGAAATTGGTGCGCAGCAGCGCGAGCGCGCCGTTGAGCGGAACGAAAGCATGGAGTTGCGCGGCGAGCGTTCCCGCATCGAGCGGCTTCTCGATCATGCCGACCGCCCCGAGCGCGCGGATGTCCGTGCCCTCGCGCGCCGGTCGGCGCGCGGCGGCGAAGACGACCGGAACGGCCGCCGTGCGGCAGTCCATGCGCAGGCGCGCGATAAAGACCGGGTCATTCGCTCCCGGCATGTTCAAGCCGAGCACGATCATGTCGGGCTGCCAGTGCCGAGCGGCATCCAGCGCCTCGCGCGCCGAAGCGCAGCCGCGCGCGACGAACGCGGGATCGCCGCGCAACGCGTCCGCAATGATCCGCCGGACCTCGGCATCGCCATCGGCAAACAAGACGCGCAGCTTGACCATGCCTGTCAATCAACAGCCGCCGCGTCAATGCAGGATTAAACCAGGAGCAGAAATTCGTACGTAGAAACACCGATCCGCTGAGGCCTTTGCCGGTCGCCGGTTTTCCGCTGATCGGCTCGGGACGCGGATCAGCCCCACAGCGCGGCGCTGGCCAGTCGCGCACCTTCGACCAAGGCGGCAAGCTTCGCCCACATGATCGAGGGATGCACGCGGCGGTGAAACGGTCCCTGGGCGAAGCCGCAATCGGTCCCGGCGATGACGTTCTCGCGTCCGATCAGGCGGGCCAGCCGCTCGATGCGCTCGGCGACGAGTTCAGGATGCTCGACAATGTTGGTTGCGTGACTGACGGTGCCGGGAATGAGGATCGTGCCCGGCGGCAGTTTCGCTCTCTCCCACACGCGCCATTCGTGCTCGTGGCGTGGATTGGCGCCCTCGATGACCAGCGCGCCCACTTTCAGACGCACAATGAGATCGACGATGTCGGCGAGCGGCACGTCGCTCGTGTGCGGTCCCGGCCAGCTGCCCCAGCACACGTGATAGCGGATGCGCTCTGCCGGCAACCCGGCGATCGCTTCGTTGAGCACGTCGACCTGCAAGGCGAGCCATTCCCGGTAATCGGCGAACGTCTTTGGCGGCACCATGCGGTCATAGGTGACGGCGGCGCGCGCATCGTCGAGCTGCAGCAGGAATCCGGCATCGATGATCGTACGATATTCGACGCGCATGGCTTGCCCGATCGCCCGGATCAGTTCCTCGTCGTTCTTGTAGTATTCGTTCTTGCGATCGGGAATGACGCTCGCCGGCGCCGCGACCGGCAAAAATGCTTCCTCGACCTTCACATCCTTCAACGCGGATTTGAAATTGTCGATGTCGCGCTGCAATTCCCCCTGCCCCGTATAGGCGACCGGCCCTACGCAAACCGCCTCGCTGGTGGTGGCGACGCCCTCGCGCGTATCGAGTTCGGCATAGAATTCGAGGAATTTTTCCCGATCGACACCGCGGGTGAACGGGTTTTTTGCACCCGGCTTGATGGGGCGGCGCTCGAACCCGCTTAAGCGTTCGAGCACGTATTGCGACCAAGAAATCGACTTGCCGAACTCGCCGTCGCTGACCACGTCGACGCCGGTTTCAGCCTGTTTGCGAACCACCTCGGCAACCGAGCGCGTCAGACATTGCTCATAGGCAGCCCGTTCGTACGGCTTGCCGGCCTGTCTTTGCCGCAAAAAATCCTGCAGCGCCGGCGGGCGAATGAGGCTGCCGACATGCGTGGTCAGGATGCGGTCGCTGCTGCGCTTCATTGTTGCCTGCTGCAAACTCCGCCGCAGACATAGCCGATTGGCGCTGCCGCGCAAGCCGCAGGCGTGCGATGGGCTACGCCTTTCGGCCGTCGACGGAGAGTGCTGGGTTCAGGCGGCAGATTTGGCCGCTTTGGCGCCGAGCGCTGCCGGGCGCTCCAAGACGGTGCGCTTGATGCGGTCCAGCACCAGTTCGAGCGAGGCGATCTCGACGCGGTTGCGGCCACCGTCCTTGGCGCGGTAGAGCGCGTGGTCGGCCTGGGCCAACAATGCAGAAAGATCGAGAGCGGCATCGTGACTGACGACAACGCCGATGCTCACCGTGGCGACGACGGGCCTGCCCTCGACCTCGGAGGTGGCCTCGGCGAAGCCCGCGCGGATTTCTTCGGCGACGGCGCAGGCGCGCTCGCGCGTCGCGTCGACCAGCAGCGCCGCGAACTCCTCGCCGCCAAGCCGGCCGAACAGGTCCATGCGGCGCATGCAGCGGTTGCCGGTTTCCGCGAAGATTTGCAACACGCGATCGCCGACGGCGTGCCCGAATCGATCGTTGATTGCTTTGAAATTATCGAGGTCGAGCAGCATGACGGCGAACGGCCGCGGATTGGTCGCTTGCCGCTTGAGGTGCACCTCGCCGTCCTGCAGGAAGGCGCGGCGGTTGGCGATCCCGGTCAGCGGATCAAGCAAGGCGGCGGTCTTGTGGCGGTGCTCGGTACGCTCCTTGGCCATGGCGAGCAGGATGAAGGCGATGGAAATGGTGAACAACAGCGCCTCGAAACTGAGCACCGTCAGCCACACGCTCTCGAACACCTCGTTGCTCGTCGGGGAGAATGGCAGCACGGACCCGAACGGGGTGCGCAACAGATAGAGCGCGCCGTGGGCGAACAGCATGAAAATCGCCGGCCAGCGCGACACCAGAGGCTCGGCGCGCCCGCGCCAGAATTCGTATGCGGTGGCCCAGGTATAGGCGGTGATGATCCCGGAAGAGATCAGCACACGGACGTTGAATGAGGTTTCCACGATCGACAGGCGGCAGACGGCAAACCACAAGGCGGCCCCACCCAGCAGCAGCAGCGGCAGCGGCCGCCGATGATCGAACACGCGCGCGCCGCTCCAGGTGACCGCAAAGGCGGTGAACAGCAGCGCGTTGGCAAGATCGATCGAGACCACATCCGGCACCGAGCCGTACAGCCCGAACAAGACCACCGAAGCGGCGCGCAGCAGATGAGCAAAGCCCCACCACGCGACGGCCGTGACAGCGGTGTTCTGCACCCACGCGAACAGCAGCAGCAATCCGAGGATCACTTCCACGTAGATGGTGACGAGAAATAATGTATTTACGTCGAGATTCATTGCGGTCGGCCGCTTGACCTATGAGGGCTCGCGATTGGGACGCGTCCCTGCCCCGACGTTCGCTTAGCGCGCCGCCCGCAAATAATAGGTGAATACCGGTACCGAGATCGGCGGGTTGGCGCGGTATGGTTGCAATAGTGTTTCGCCCGTGCGCGGCATTTTTGCTGCCTTGTTTCCGTGAACGCCGTCATTTACGGTCATTCGCCCTCCGGACTTAACCATGCAAGTGCGCAACGGAATCATCGAAGCGATCGGCAATACGCCCTTGATTCGCCTCGAACGCGTGTCGGCGGCGACCGGCTGCGCCATCCTCGGCAAGGCCGAATTCATGAATCCCGGGCAATCGGTCAAAGACCGCGCCGCCCTGTTCATCATCCAGGACGCGGTCAAGCGCGGCGAACTGCGGCCCGGCGGCGTGATCGTTGAAGGCACCGCCGGCAATACCGGGATCGGCCTTGCACTCGTCGGCAACGCCATGGGTTTCCGCAGCGTCATCGTCATTCCCGAGACGCAGAGCCGGGAGAAGAAGGACACGTTGCGGCTGTGCGGCGCCCAGCTCGTCGAGGTGCCGGCCGTTCCCTATTCCAACCCCAACAATTACGTCAAAATCTCCGGCCGACTGGCGGCACAATTGGCCAGGAGCGAAAAGAACGGCGCCATCTGGGCCAACCAGTTCGATAACGTCGCCAATCGCCAGGGACATATCGAGACGACGGGGCAGGAGATCTGGCACCAGACCGACGGCAAAGTCGACGGCTTTGTCTGTGCGGTCGGTACCGGCGGTACGCTGGCGGGCATCGCCATGGCGCTCAAAGCGCATAACAACGCTGTGCGCATCGCGTTGGCCGATCCCATGGGAGCAGCGCTGTACAGCTATTACACGACCGGCGTCCTCAAATCCGAAGGCTCCTCGATTACGGAGGGTATCGGGCAAGGCCGCATCACCAAGAATCTCGAAGGGGCGCCGATCGATACCGCTTATCAAATTTCCGATGCCGAGGCGGTCCCGATTATTTTCGATCTGCTCGAGCACGAGGGCCTTTGCCTCGGCGGTTCCTCGGGCATCAACGTCGCCGGCGCCGTGCGCCTCGCCAAGGAGCTTGGCCCCGGCCACACCATCGTCACCGTGCTCGCCGATTACGGCACGCAATATCAATCAAAGCTGTTCGACCCAGCCTTCCTGCGCGAGAAAAACCTGCCGGTGCCGGGCTGGCTCGAGCGCCGCTCGACCATTAACGTGCCCTACGAGTGAACCTATATTCAAGCCCTATGACTTCGAGCCATGTGAACCCGGCCGCGCGGCGGGAGTTAGCCAATAGGCGGGCGAGTGGTCCGATTCTAACGAAGTCCGCACAACCGGCCGAGGCGAAATAACGGCGCGGACGTCTAACCCGCCACACGAGAGCATCGAGAACGATCATGTTGAGAACCGAACAGGATCCCCCGGCCGCGCCCGTGAGCCGCTTTCTCAAATCGACCGAGTGGTTGGCTGAACATTTGCGCGATCGCGATGTCGTCGCCGTCGACGCTTCGTATTTTCTACCGGGGCAGAAGCGCGACGCCCACGCCGAGTACCGCGCTGCCCATATTCCGGGCGCGGTCTTCTTCGACATCGAAGAGGTCTGCGACCACTCGACGGAGCTACCGCACATGCTGCCCGGAACGACGCAGTTCGGGGAAGCGGTGGGCGCACTCGGCATCGCTAACGGCGACACGATCGTGGTCTACGACAGCCGCGGCCTTTATTCGGCGGCACGCGTGTGGTGGACGTTCCGTATCTTCGGCGCCCACAACGTCTTCGTTCTCGACGGTGGACTGCCGAAATGGAAAGCAGAACGCCGGCCGCTTGAAACCGGCGACGCCAAACGGGAGCCGAAGCAATTTTCCGCCGAAATGAATATTGCTCCGGTCGCCATGCTGGCGGACGTGCGCATGGCGCTGACCGATCGGAGCGCGCAGATCGTCGATGCGCGCTCGACGGAGCGGTTTGCCGGTACGGCGCCGGAGCCGCGGCCGGACCTGCGTTCAGGGCACATGCCCAACTCGTTCAATGTGCCATACGAGAGCGTGCTGGAGAACGGCCGGCTGGTTTCGCGCGATGGCATCGAGGCGGCGTTCACTGCGGCCGGCGTCGATCTCGACAAGCCGATCATCACGTCGTGCGGCTCGGGCGTCACCGCCGCCATTCTTACGCTGGCCCTCGAGTCTATCGGCAAGAGCGCGCACCGGCTCTACGACGGCTCATGGTCGGAATGGGGTTCGCGGCCCGACCTTCCCGTCAAGCGCGGATAGAGCCGGAGCGCGCCCACGGCGCGCGCGATGCCGGCCGATTCTCGGTCCCGTTGGCTATTCTTTGCCGCGTTGCCGGCGGAATTGTCGCCGAGAGCTCAAAATACCGCGCATGGGTCCGACAGAGCGAGGCGTTCCGGCAGAGCGAAGCGACAGATGATTTATAAAGGATGACCGGCTAATATGCTGCGGGGGTGTGTGGCCCTCCGGGCTGCGGCGGGGCCGATATACGGGGGATGAACGTTGCGTCTTTTCCTCGCCGTCACTGCACTCCTTGCCGCCAGCAGCACGGTTTGGGCGGCGGACCCGGCTTCCACGAGCGCCGGCGCCAACGCGGCCGTTTCGCCCGCACCCGCCCTGCCCTACGACTGGGCGGGTTTCTACATCCGCGGCAGCGGCGATTTGGCGGCCGGAATGAATCAGGCAACCAGTAACCCGCTGGACGTCCTGTCACCAGGAAGCGCCGGCTCCGCGCCGTCAACCAGCGTCCTCAATTCCGGCTCATTCGGCGCCAACTGGCAGACGGGCGACGCGGTCGTCGGCTTTCAGGGCGACATGCAATGGGCCAACCAATCGACCGGCCCATTCAGCGCCTGCGGCCTCGGCTGCAGCCTCAACGACAAGGTCAAGGTGCCTTGGCTGGCGACGCTCCGTGCGCGCGCCGGCACCACCTTCGATCGCGTCTTCGTCTACGGGACCGGCGGGCTTGCCACATTGGGCACATCCAGCAATCTCAACGCCGGTGGTATCGGCACGACGCCTGATTTTACCAATTTCTCCACCGGCAATATCGATTGGACGATCGGAGCCGGCATGGAAATGGCGCTGGACAAGAACGTGTCGGCCAAGCTCGAATATCTATACATGCCCAACAGCTCGCCGCTAAGCGCGCCGGGTTGGCTGCTCGAAAGCGGCAACGAAACGGTGAAGAACAACGTCCTGCGCGGCGGCATCGATTACCGGCTTCCGATCGGCGGAGAATAATTCGCACCGCCGCGCTATTAGTGGAGCGGATTTGACATTCGCACCCCACTTGGCCGCTAATGCGACAAGCGAATGTCAGATCCAAAGCCTCCACTCGATTTGATTCCAACATTCGCACACGAACGTGCCGGACGCGAATGTTAGAATCGGACCACTAGCTCTTCAACAGGCACACCATGCGACAGCTCACGATCGGCGACGTCACCATCACCAGCATCATCGAACGCGACGGTCCCTGGCGGCGGCCGGAGGATATGTTCCCGGCCTACGATCCCAAGATCGGCAAACGCCACCTCGCCGAACTCGATCCCGAGATTTTCGACGCCAGCTCGGGGCGCATGATCATCACCTATCAGACGTTCGTGGTGCGCACGCCCAAACACACGATCCTGATCGACACCTGCACCGGCGAGGACAAGGGTTATCCGCCGCCGATGGACTTTCCAAAAAAACCCTGGCTCGACGGCTTCGCTGCGGCCGGCCTGCGCTTCGAAGACATCGATTACGTGTTCTGCACGCACCTGCATATCGATCATTGCGGTTGGAACACGGTGTTGCGCGACGGTCGATGGGTGCCGACCTTCCCCAAGGCGAAGTACATTTTTCATCGCCGCGAATACGCCGCCTGGGAGGCGGCCACCAAGGGGGGGCCAACGCCCTACGGCAATGCTCCGGCGCCCGGCGGCGGCAATGTGTTTCGCTACAATTGCGAGCCGGTCGTGGCGGCCGGTCAGGCGCTGCTCGTCGACGATGATTACGCGCTCGACGATACGTTCTGGCTCACGCCGACACCGGGCCACTCGCCGTGCCATTGCTGCGTCAACATTCGCTCGCGCGGCCAGCAAGCCGTGGTGGTCGGCGATCTCATGCACCACGCGCTCCAGGTTCGCGAGCCGGATTGGTCGACGGTATTCGACTGGGATCAGGCCGAGGCCGCGCGTTCGCGGCGACGCCTGTTCGGCAAGGTCGCCGGCACCGGCAGCTTCGTGCTGCCGATCCACTTTCCCCATCCGACCGCCGGACTGCTTGAGGCGGACGGCGAGCGGTTCCACTACAAATTCGTGCGGTAGACGTCTGATGGGGAACGGCAAATGTCCGCCATCGCTGAAATCGGTGCGCCAAGCATCGACATCGATCCGTTCTCCGAATCCTTTTCCCACGATCCGTATCCACTTCACGAGCAATTGCGGGACGCGGGACCGGTCGTCTGGCTGAGCAAATACAAAATCTACGGCATGGCACGGCACGCCCAGGTGCAGGCGGCGCTCAATGACTGGCAGAGCTTTATCTCCGGCGCCGGCGCCGGGATACAGGACCTGCGTACCGGCAAAGCTTGGCGACCGCGCAGCATCGTGCTCGAAGTGGATCCGCCGCTGCATGACGAAACCCGCGCCGTGCTGGCGCGCGTGCTTTCCGGGCCAGCGATCAAGAAGCTTCGTCAAAATTTCGAAGCCGAAGCGGAACGGCTGGTCGAAGACCTGGTGTCCCGCGGCACGTTCGACGCAGTCGACGACCTTGCCATGGTTTATCCGCTCAAGGTCATGGGCGATGCGGTTGGCGTTCCGGCGCAAGGCCGCGAATGCCTGCTGCCGTTCTCCAACATGCTGTTCAACTCATTCGGACCGGAAAACGATATTTTCCGCCAATCCATCGCCGCGTCCGAGCGGGTAGTGAAGCAGCTGTTCGCCCAGTGCGAACGCGCGTCGCTGTCGGCAGACGGTTTTGGCGCGCAGATTTACCAGGCGGCCGATGAAGGGCGGATCGGCCTCGACAAAGCGCCGGCACTCGTGCGTTCCGTGTTGTCGGCGGGCTTCGACACCACGGTCTCCGGCCTCGGCAACGCGATTTACGCTTTTGCCATCAATCCCGAGCAATGGCAGCTCGTGCGCGAGGACTCCGCCCTGCAGCGCACCGCCTTCGACGAGATCATCCGCTGGGAGGCGCCGGTGCAGACATTCTTTCGCACCACATCGCGCGCGGTCGAGATCGAAGGCATCTGCCTCGAACCCGAGCGGAAAGTGCTGCTGTTCCTTGGTGCCGCCAATCGCGATCCGCGCCGCTGGAATAATCCGGACCGCCTCGATCTGCGGCGGAAAACGATGGGCCATGTCGCCTTCGGCAGCGGCATCCACGTCTGCGTCGGCATGATGGTGGCGCGGCTCGAGGCGGAGCTGCTGTTCGCCGCGTTTGCCAAGAGGGTCAAGAAATTCGAGTTGGTGCGCGAGCCGACGCGCCGTCGCAACAATACCTTACGTACCTTTGCGAGCCTTCCGGTGCGGGTTGTTTGTTAATCGCGCGCCGGACTACGCGTTCACCCGGCATCCTTCCGCGCCCGTTCGAGCGCCCCTGACGCGCAGTCCCTTACGTTAGCCCCGCCAGGCGCGGCTGGCCGGACGCCCTGCTTCGTGACAAGCTTTGCCGCGGGGGCGAACAGAGGAGCCCGGCATGGCGACCGTCGGCAGCGGCGAATACACCTACGAACCGGTGGAGAACTGGGCGAAACTGCCGCCGGGCTGGTCGTTCAAGGAGATCGGCGGCGTCGGCGTGGACAAGAGCGACAACGTCTACGTCTTCAATCGCGGCGAACATCCGATGATCGTATTCGACTGCGCCGGCAACTTTCTGCGCTCGTTCGGCGAAGGCCTGTTTCCGCGCGCCCACGGCGTATTCATGGCGCCGGACGACACGATCTGGCTCACCGACGACGGCGACCACACCGTCCGCCGGTGCACGCTCGAAGGCAAGGTGCTGCTGACGCTTGGCATCTCCGGCAAGCCGGCGCCCTACATGAGCGGCGAGCCGTTCCATCGCTGCACCCACACCGCGATGTCGCCGCAGGGCGACATTTACGTGTCCGACGGCTACGGCAATTCGCGCGTTCACAAATACGCGCCGAACGGCAAGCTGATCTTGTCCTGGGGGACGCCAGGCACCGATCCCGGCGAGTTCAACATCGCCCACAACATCACCTGCGATGCCGACGGTTGGGTCTATGTCGCCGACCGCGAGAACCACCGCGTGCAGGTGTTCGACGGCAACGGCAAGTACGAAACGCAATGGAACAATTTGCACCGCCCGTGCGGTCTGTTCATGCCGCCGGGCAAGTGCCCGGTCTGCTACATCGGCGAACTGGGCGCGACGCAGCCCGTGAGCCGCAACGTGCCGAACCTCGGCCCCCGCATCACCATCGTCGACAATACCGGCAAGCGCATCGCCCGGCTGGGCGGGCTCGGGCCTGGGCTGGGTCCGACCGAGTTTCAGGCGCCGCACGGCCTTGCGGTCGACAGAAGCGGCGACCTCTATGTCGGCGAAGTGTCGTGGACCAACTGGCCACAGACTTATCCAGACAAGCCGCGGCCGGACAATCTGCGCTCGCTGCACAAATTCCGCAGGGTCGGATCGGAACGCGCGTGAGCTGCTACTGCCCGGCGATGTGGTTGTCGCGGACCACCTCGCCCCAAAGCACGATCTCGCGCTTGAGCAACGCGGCCGCGGCTTCCGGCGTTTCCTGATCCGCCGGATATTCGTCCATGCCGCCGTCGGCAAACAGCTTCTTCACCTTCGGGTCGTTGAGCGCTACGCGCAGCGCGGCGTTGAGCTTGTCGACGATCGGGCGCGGCGTGCCGGCCGGCGCCAGCAGCATGTGCCAGAAATCGATATCGAGCTTTTTGTAACCAAGTTCGAGCATGGTCGGCAGCTCCGGCAGGCCGGAAAAACGGCTTTTGCCGATGATGGCGTAGGCCTTGAGCTTGCCGGACTTGACCAGCGGCTGGGCGACCACGGCCGAAATCGGACCGAGGTCGACCTGACCGCCCAAAAGGTCGACGAGCGCCGGACCGGCGCCGCGATACGGCACCTGAATCACCTTCACGCCCATCTCTTGGAAGGCCAGAACTTCGGACAGATGGCCGAACGAGCCGACACCGGGATGACCGATCTTGGCGCGCCGCCCCGGCGCTTTCATCCAGGCCAGCAGCTCCTTGAAATTGTTCGGTGGCAACGTCGGTCGTCCGGCGAGCGTATTGGAGACCGTGTTGATCAGGCCGATCGCCACGAAATCCTTCTCCGCATCGAACGTGCGGCTTGGATAAAGGGCCATGCCGGCTGCGAGTGCATCCTGGTGCTGGAGGATGGTGTAGCCGTCAGGCGTGGAATGGGCGGCCTTGGCGGCAGCAATCATGCCGCCAGCGCCGCCGATGTTCTCGATCACGACCGGCACGCCGAGCGCTTTCTGCAGCGGATCCTGGATCATGCGCGCGGTCGCGTCGTCGGCACCGCCGGGCGGAAACGCCACGATCATGGTGATGGGCCGGTTCGGATAGGTCTGCGCCGACGCGGCGACAGCAGTTAATGCGCAGGCGAACATAGCCAGCGCGAGCGTGCGGGCAAAACACATGGTCCCTCCCCTATCCGCCGATCGCCTTGGTTCGCCGGCGGCCTGTTCCCTTAGCGCTGGGATATTCGCGCGTTTCTCAAGTTGGACGCAAGACGGCTCGCGCGCTATCCGACGCTTCGCCGCGGCCGAGTGCCGGGCTCCCGGCTCGGCATCGTCTCGTGCGCCGGCGGCGCCGGTGGCGGCAGAAAGTTAGAATCGGACCACCAGTGGGGCGGATTTGACATTCGCACCCCACTTGGCCGCTAATGCGGCAAGCGAATGTCAAATCACAAGCTCCACTGGCGCTTATATTTTCTTGTGGTCCTTGATTCTAACATTCGCGCACGACCCTGCCGAACCCGGATGCGAATGTTTGAATCGGAGCACTCGCATGATCTTCCGTCAGTTGTTCGACGCCACTTCCGGCACCTACACTTACCTCCTTGCCAGCAGGCCCGGCGGCGAGGCGCTGATCATCGATCCGGTGCTCGAGCGCGTCGAGCGCTACCTGCAGCTCGTTCGGGAGCTTGACCTGCGCCTGGTGAAGGCGGTCGACACGCACCTGCACGCCGATCACGTCACCGGTCTCGGAGCGCTGCGCGATCGCACCCACTGCATCACCGTAATGGGCGAACGGACTCATGCCGACGTCGTGTCGATGCGGGTTGCGGAAGGCGATCGCATCGACATCGAAGGTTTGCGGCTGCAAGTACTCTATACGCCCGGCCACACCGACGATTCCTATTCGTTCCTGCTCGCCGACCGGGTTTTTACCGGAGACACGCTGCTCATCCGCGGCACCGGCCGCACCGATTTTCAGAACGGCGATCCGCGCGCGCAGTACAATTCAATCTTCAACAAGCTGTTGAAGCTGTCGGATGAAACGCTGGTCTTTCCGGCTCATGATTACAAAGGCGATACGGTCTCCACCATCGGCGAGGAAAAGTTCTTCAATCCGCGGCTCAAGGTCGGATCGATCGACGAATATGTCGAGCTGATGAATAACCTGCGGCTGCCCAATCCGAAAATGATGGACGTGGCGGTGCCGGCCAACATGCAGGTCGGCCTGCGCCAAGAGGCGATCGCGCGGGCGGGTTGGGCCGTATCGGCGGCCGCGGCGCGCGCGCTGGTTGGCCGCTCCGACGTGGCGCTCGTCGATCTGCGGGAAAAGAGCGAGCGGGGGAAACACGGTATCATTCCCGGCTCGCTGCACGCGCCGTATCCCGACCTCGCGGAGCATCTTGCCGCCGGCGGCATGCTCGGCGAACTGGCCGCTGCGACCGGCAAGCGCATCGTCTTCTATTGCGCCTTCGGCGAACGCTCGGCGATGGCGGTGCAGGCGGCGCAGGATGCCGGCATCAAAACCGCCTGCCACATCGAGGGCGGCATCGATGCGTGGAAAAAGACGGACGGACCGCTCACGCGCTGAAGGGCGACGAGGTCCGGCGGCCCTATAGCTACTGCATGATCCGGAAAAGTGGAAACCGGTTTAATGATGCGAAGGTCGGAATCGGGACACTAATTTAGTGCATCGGCCAGATTGACGCCACCATACGCTCGAGGCCGGTGCGCCGGATCAGTGACGTCGCGCGGTCCTGCGCTTCCTCGTAGAGATCGCGCTCGTTGAGCGTGAGCACCTTGCCGCCACGCATCAGCATCTTGCCATCGACGATGACGGTGTCGGCGCAACCGCCGTGGGCGCAATAGACCAGATTGGCAATCGGGTTGTGGATCGGCTGCCATTCCGGCCGCATGATGTCGAGCAGCGTGACGTCGGCCTTCTTGCCGACTTCCAGCGAGCCGAGGTCCTTGTCCCACCCCATGCAGCGGGCACCGTTGATGGTTAGCATCTCGACCGCGGTTTCGGGGCGCAGCACCTTCGGATCGAGGCGCGCTTCGTGCAGCCCGCCGACGATGAGGAAGGCTTGCCGGATGGCGTCGAGATAGTTGCTCGACATCGCCGAATCCGAGCCGAGCGACAGCGCCAGACCGAGTTCCAGCATTTCCGGCGTCTTGCCGTGGCTGATATTGCCCATGGCCTGGTGCATGGTCGCGCTCGGCGCGAGCGAAATCTTCACGTCGTGCTTCTGGAGCATGTGCAGCTCCTTGGCGTCGACCCAGCCCATATGGAGCAGCAGCATCTTGGGCCCGAGCAGCCCCAGCTTCTCGAGCCGCGCAATATCGCCCATGCCGTATTTCAGATGCGAAGCGACGGTTTCGTCGCGGTTCTCGCAGGCGTGGCCGATGATGCCGACGCCGCGTTTGGCGGCGAGCGTGCCCATCCGCCGCAACAGGTCGTCCGACATCGCGACCGGGACGCGGATCGAGAACCAGGCTTTGAGCCGGCCGTCGAGCGTGCCTTCGTACTCCGCCACCATTTCGTCGGCGCGCGCCAGCGCGTCTTCGGTGGGCTCGAAGAAATTCTTCGGCAGATCGCCCATCGTGGTCTGGCCCATGTCAAACACCGTACGGGCAATCATGCCGCGCATGCCGCTTTCCTTGACGGCCTGCGCGGTCTCGGCGCTGAAATAGCTCCCGGGATCGGCAAAGCAGGTGGTGCCGGCGCGGATCATCTCAAGCTGAGCGAGCCGCGCGGCGCACAGCGCGTCGCCCTTGTCCATATGGGCTTCGACCGGCCAGAGCCGGCGGAACAGCCGCTCCGGGCCCGAATAGGCCTCGTCGCCGCAACTCCTGCCGAGCTGTTGGGCATTGTGCACGTGAGTATCGAATATCCCAGGCAACGCCAGCTTGCCGCGGCCGTCGATCACCTCGTCACCCGGATTGGTCGGACATTCATCCGCCTTGCCGACCGCGGCAATACGGCCATCGGCGATGATGATCGCGCCGTCGCGGATGATGCGGCGGCTCGGATCGACGGTGACGACGTAGTCGATATGGGCAATGACGAGGCGAGGCATTTGCGGCGAGGCTCCTGGTCGATCATGTCAGCAGGCGGTTGTCGGGCAATCTCAACAGACGCACTATGGTCGTGCAATAGAAAGCGACCCTTTCTCCTGCGCTAGCCGCGGGTGTAATGTCGAAGCCGATCGCGCGTCGGCACGGTCGCGTGACGCCAGGAGAAATTCATGCAACTTCCCCGTCGCCGTGTCCTGCAATGGGCAGCAAGTGCTGCCGCGCTTCCGTCCCTGCCGCTGGCTGCGCGGGCGGACACCTATCCGTCGCGGCCGCCGCACATTCTCGTCGGCTACGCAGCCGGCGGCGTCAACGACATCGTCGCGCGGCTCACCGGACAGATGCTCTCGGAGCGCCTGAAGGTGAATTTCGTCATCGAGGACCATCCTGGCGCCGGCAGCAATCTCGCCACCGAAATGGTCGTGAGGGCCAACCCAGACGGCTATACGCTGCTCGAAGCGTCGACCTCGAACGCCTGGAACGCCACGATCTATCAGAACCTCAATTTCAATTTCATCCGCGACATCGCGCCGGTCGCCTCGACGGTGCAGACCTACAATGTCCTCGTTACCAATCTGTCGTTTCCGATCAAGACCGTTCCCGAACTGATCGCCTACGCCAAGGCCAATCCCGGCAAGATCAATCTCGGCTCGGCCGGTCCGGGAAGCTCGCCGCATCTTTACGGCGAATTGTTCAAATCGATGACCGGGACCGACATGGTCACGGTGCATTTCCGCGGCGACGGACCGGCGATACCCGAACTCATCGCCGGACGCATCCAGGTCATGTTCGGCTCGGTGGTGACGTGGGCGGAGCAGATCAAGGCCGGCAAGGTACGCGCCATGGCGGTGACCAGCGCGAAGCGGACACAATTGTTGCCGGATCTGCCGCCGGTGAGCGATTTCGTGCCCGGTTACGAGGGCGTCGGCTGGCAAGGCATCGGCGCGCCGAAGGGCACCTCGGTAGAGATCATCAACAAGCTAAACAGCGAGATCAATGCCGGTCTGGCCGATCCCAGGCTTAAGGCCCGTTTTGCTGCGATGGGTGCCGAGATATTCAAAAATTCCCCGGCAGGTTTTGGCAAATTCATGGCCGACTACACCCAGAGATGGGCGCCGATCATCCGCTCGGCTGGGGTCAAGGCCGAGTAGCGCTGCAGCGGCGGCGGATGCCACGAAGAATTCCGGCTGGGAATCGAGAAACGAAACGCCGGCGCTCAACCGGCACGTACGTTCCACCCGTCCTGGTCGTTTGGCCGATAACCGGGTGCGGCGCCTCGCAATCACCCGTATCCGTTTTCATAGTGAAAGCCGCAGGAGCGAAAAATCCTGCGGCTTCCGTTTTGAGCACCCACCGGGGGAGGCGAAAATGCAGCGGGCGCCCGGCAATTTCTATGCGATGACGTAATCGATCAGAGCGGCGAACCCGTTCCGTCGCCATTACCGTCGCGGCTGCCACCGCCAGGTCCAAATCGGTGATGGCCGTTACGGCCCGAACCGCCGCCGCCGCCGTTGCCGCCGTTGTGCTCGTTGAACGCCATGCGGCGTTTGTGATGCGGGCGCAGCATCCGCGACAGCATCTTGAAACGCTGCTTCTGCACGTCGGTCAGGCTCTGGTAGAGCGGAGCGCCGGCATTGGCGAGCTTTTTCAGCGCGCCGCTGGTCTTGTCCAGAGCGTCGGCGCGACGCGACAGGCGAGTGAACGGATCCCGCTGCGCCTGCTGCGGCGTTGCGCCCGGCTGTGGTGCGGCGCCCTCTTGCGGCGTCGCGCCCTGCGGCGCGCTCGCGTGCTGGTGGCCGGCCTGCCGCGCCTCGATACGCTGCAGCCTCAATTGCGCCACGTCGCGCAGCGCCTGCTCGAACGCCGGCCAGTTCTTCTGCTGGTCGGGAGTGAGTTCGAGACCGGCCTTGAGCGCAGCGATGCGCGCATCGGTGAGTGCGGAAAAATTGGCGGGGTTTACCTGATGACGGTGTTGGCCGTGATGACCCCAATGGCCGGACCCGTTGTGCCCGCCGGACTGTTGCTGTGCATAAACAATTGAAGAGCCGGCGATGCCAAGAATGGCGGTCGCGGCGATGATGGGCTTGAGCATTTTATCCTCCAGGGGATGCCAAGATGATGCAAATAAAGACACGCCGCAGTCGGCGTTCAAGTTAAACTTTGGTCACCTGCATTGGATTTCGAATTACAGCTTTGTAATCTTTGTGAACGATTTTTCATCTTGGATTTTTGATCTTGGGAACTGAAACACAATGTCGAAGGCGGAAACGCCTTATCGGGCTCGATCGAACGCGTGAAAACGGCGACGCGCAATCGTGTGCCGCTCAGCGCAAAATCTGCTGCAGAAACAGCCGCGCTCGCTCGTGCTGCGGGGACTCGAAAAATTGTTTGGGTGCGCACGCCTCGAGGATCTGTCCTTCGGCGATGAAAATCATCCGGTCGGCGACCTGCCGCGCAAAACCCATCTCGTGCGAAACCACCAGCATCGTGATGCCGTCGGCGGCCAGTTCCACCATCGTGTCGAGCACTTCCTTGACCATTTCCGGATCGAGCGCCGAGGTCGGCTCGTCGAACAGCATGATTTTCGGGTTCATGCACAGCGAGCGCGCGATCGCAACCCGCTGCTGCTGTCCACCCGACAACTGCGCGGGATACTTGCCGGCCTGCTCCGGGATCTTGACCCGCGCCAGATAGCTCATCGCCAGCTTTTCGGCTTCGTGCCTGGGCATGCGGCGCACCCAGATCGGCGCCAGCGTGCAGTTTTGCAGAACCGTCAGATGCGGAAACAAATTGAACTGCTGAAAGACCATGCCCACGTCGCGGCGCACGGCGACGATCTGGCGGACGTCATCGGTCAATTCGATGCCGTCAACGACGATGCGCCCGCGCTGCCAATCCTCCAGTCTGTTGATGCAGCGCAACAGCGTCGACTTGCCGCCGCCGGATGGTCCGCAGATGACGAGGCGTTCGCCGCGCGCCACTGTCAGGTTGATGTCGCGCAACACGTGGAACTCACCGTACCATTTGTGTAAACCTTCGATTTGCACCGCCACGCCGCCGCTGGGGATGCGCGAGGGGTTGCCGTGCGCAGAGTTCTCCATGCGTCGAGGACCTTTCAGCTTTCGCTCCGCCCGGCGCGGTGCAGGCGCGCTTCCACGCGCCTGGCATAGCTCGACATGCCGTAGCAGCAGACGAAATAGAATAACGCGGCGAACGCATAGCCGGTGGCGGCCGTGGTCGGGGTCGCCCATTTCGGGTCGCCGCGCGCGGCTTCGATGGCGCGCAGGAAATCGAAAATACCGACGACAAAGACCAGCGTGGTGTCCTTGAACAACCCGATGGCCGTGTTGACGATGTTGGGCAGCGTCACCCGCAACGCCTGCGGCAGGATGACGAGCCCCATCATGCGCCAATAGCCGAGACCGAGCGCGCGCGCCGCCTCATACTGGCCGCGCGGCATCGCCGCCAGTCCGCCGCGGACCACTTCCGCCATATAGGCCGAGGCGAACAGCGTCACGCCGATGAGCGCGCGCAAGAGCTTGTCGGGCTCCAGGCGCTGGGGCACGAACAGCGGCAGCATCACGCTCGCCATGAACAGCACGGTGATCAGCGGAACGCCGCGGACCAGCTCGATGAAGGCCGCCGCGCAAAGCTTCACGGCCGGCAAACCGGAGCGGCGTCCCAACGCCAGCAAGACGCCGAGCGGCAGCGAAGCAACGATGCCGACGGCGGCCACCACGATCGTGACGAGCACGCCGCCCCACAATGTCGTCGGTACGGCGGCAAGCCCGATCGCCGGAAAACCGTAAAGCAGAATGAACGACAACACCGGCAGGACAATAAAGAAATAGACGGCGCCGATGTCGCGCCGAGGCGCGGCAGGCGCGCACAGCCACACGATGCCGAACGCCAGCGCGGCGAAAAATATATCCACCCGCCAACGCTCGGCGATCGGGTAGAAGCCGTAGACGAAATAGGAGCACCACACCCGCACGAAGGCCCAGCAGGCGCCCGGATCCGGATTGGCATTGGAGGCAAGACACGCCTGGCGGTCGCTGCCGCTCCACACCGCGTCGATGAAAAGAAAGCGCAGCAGCGGCGGCACCGTCCAGACAAGCAGCAGCAGGCAGGCGAGCGTGAGCAAGGCATTGGTGGGCGTGGAAAAGAGCTTGGCGCGCAGCCCGCCGAAAATGCCGGCTCGCGTTCGCGGCGGCGGCAGGCTTGCCACCAATTCCGGCCCCCGGCTCGCGGGCGATGTTTCGGACATCGCCATGGCTCAGCGCTCCACGATGGCGGTGCGACGGACGTAGAGATTCATCAGCAGCGATGTGAACAGGCTGATCGAGAGATAGACCGCCATGGTGATCGCGATCACCTCCACGGCCTGGCCGGTAATATTGAGCACCGAGCCGGCGAAAACCTGCACCAGATCCGGATAGCCGATGGCCACGGCGAGCGAGGAGTTTTTGATGAGATTGAGATATTGGCTGGTGAGCGGCGGTACGATGACGCGCATCGCCTGTGGCACGACGACGAGCCGGAGCGTCATGCCGGCGCGAAGCCCGAGCGCCTGGGCGGCCTCGGTCTGGCCAGGCGCGACCGCAAGGATACCGGCGCGTACGACCTCGGCAATGAAGGCCGCCGTATAGAGGGAAAGCGCAAGCACGAGCGCGGCAAATTCCGGCAATATCTCGATGCCGCCGAGGATATTGAAGCGGCCGATCTGCGGATAGCTGAAGGAAAGCGGAAAGCCGTCCGCGGCGAAAGCGGCGAGCGGTAGCCCGCCGATCAGGCCCAGCGCCCACCAGAGCGTATGGATCTGTGCGCCAGTGCGGGCCTGCCGGCGGCGCGCCCACAGATGGAGCAGAAAGGCGGCCGCCAGGCCCGCCAGCAATGCCGCCCCTACCGCCGCAAAGCCGGGCAGAAAATGCGGCCGCGGCAAAAACAGCCCACGATTGTTGAGCAAGGCGCCACCCGGCAGTGCCGTGCTGCCGCGCACTTCGGGCAGCGCCTTGAGCACGGCGTTGTACCAGAACAGAAGCTGCAGCAGCAGCGGAATGTTGCGGACAAGCTCCACGTAGCCGCCGGCAAGCCGCGCCGCCAGCCAATTGCGCGACAGTCGCGCAATGCCAATGGCAAAGCCGAGCACGGTGGCCAGCACGATGCCGATGCCGGCGACCAGCAGGGTATTGAGCAGCCCAACCCAGAATGCACGCCCGAACGTCGAGACGCTGGGCGAGTAGGCGATCAGCGTCTGGCTGATGTCGAAACCGGCAGTGTTGTTCCAGAAGGCGAAGCCGGACGCGATGTTCTCGTGTGCGAGATGCTCAGAGGCATTGACGAAAGCGTCGTAGCACAGGCTGCCGACGGCACCGAGCAGCGCCGCCTGCAGCACGATGCGCAAGACCTTGCGGCCGTGGCGCGGAAAGAATCGCGCCGCACTGCTGCTTGGCGCCGTCCGGGCGCGCACGTTTTTTGCCCTCAGCGGATCGGCAGCCCGTATTGCAGGCCGCCCTTGGTCCACAACGCGTTGAGCCCGCGCGCAATCTTGAGCGGCGAGCCCTGGCCGACGTTACGCTCGAAGCTTTCGCCGTAATTGCCGATGAACTTGATGATGCGGTAGGCCCAATCGTTGGTCAGGCCGAGCGATGCGCCGAACTGGCCCTCGATCCCGAGCAGGCGGCGGATCTCCGGGTTCGGCGATTTCAACTGTTCGTCGACGTTGCCCTTGGCGACGCCGAATTCTTCGGCATCGAGCATGGCGTAATGGGTCCAGCGCACCACGTTTTCCCACACGTCGTCGCCCTGGCGCACCGCCGGACTGAGCGGCTCCTTGGAGATGATCTCCGGCAGCACGATGTTATCGTTCGGATTGTTCAGCTGCAGCCGCTCGGCGTGCAGCGCCGAAGAGTCCGTCGTATAGGCGTCGCAGCGGCCACTGTCGTAGGCCTTGACCGCCTCGTCGACGGTCGCGAACGTCACGGTCTTGAGCGACATGTTGTGGGAGCGGAAATAATCGGCAAGATTGAGCTCGGTGGTGGTGCCTTGCTGGACGCAGATCGCGGCGCCGTTGAGCTCGAGCGCGGAGCTGACTTTCAGCTCCTTGTGCACGATAAAACCCTGGCCGTCGTAGAAATTGACCGCCGCGAAATCGATGCCGAGCGTGGTGTTGCGCGACATCGTCCAGGTGGTGTTGCGGGCGAGCACGTCGACTTCGTGCGATTGCAGCGCGGTAAAACGGTTGGCCGCGATCAAGGGAACGAACTTGACCTTGGTCGGATCGTTGAAAATCGCCGCCGCGATGGCGCGGCAGAAATCGACGTCGAGCCCGGTCCAGTTGCCTTGCGGGTCCGGCATGCCGAACCCGGCCAACTGCCCGTTGGCACCGCAAATGAGTTCACCGCGCGCCTTCACCGCTTTCAACGTCGGCGAATCGGCGGCGCGCGCGCCGCAGGCCAGCAGCACGCTCAGGACGAATGCCGTCGCTATGCGTTCCATGGAGGACCTTTGCTTTTGAGTCGCGCCATGTTTCGCCGGTGCTTGTCCCCGGTGTTTGTCCCCGGTGTTTGGCGCGTCATGCCATCTGAGAACGATCGGACAAGGCGGTCAAGGGGTTGACGCAGCCCTGGGGGTTGACGAGAGCATCCGGCGTCGGGGTAATGGCGGCGAGCGAACGCGGGCACAGCACCCCGCACGAACGAGAGAACGCATGAACGATAGCAGCGACAAAAACGAGAAAAGCGAGAAAAGCGAGAAAAGCGAGAAGGGCCGCGAAAGTTCTGCGCCGCGGCGGCATGTCGATACCCGCGTGGTGACTGCCGGACGCGATCCGAGGTCGTATCACGGTTTCGTCAATCCGCCGGTCGTTCACGCTTCGACCGTGCTTTATCCAAGCGCCGAGGATTTCCTGGCGCACCGTGCGCGCTATCAGTACGGCCGCCGCGGCACGCCGACCACCGAAGCGCTCGAAAGCGCATTGGCCGAGCTGGAGGGAGAGCGCTGCGCCAAGGTTGCGCTATTGCCCTCGGGTCTGGCGGCAATCTCCACGGCGCTGCTCTCGGTGATCAAAGCCGGCGACCATATCCTGGTGACCGACAGCGTCTACGGGCCGACGCGCAAGTTCTGCGAGCAGATACTGAGCCGCCTGGGCGTCGCCACGACCTTTTACGACCCGCTCATCGGCGCCGGCATTGCCGAACTGTTTCGTCCCGGCACCCGCGCAGTCTATCTGGAATCGCCGGGCTCGCTGTCGTTCGAAATGCAGGATATTGCGACGATCGCCCGGATCGCGCACGACAAGGGCGCGCTCGTGCTCATGGACAACACCTGGGCAACGCCGCTTTACTTCCGCCCGCTCGATCACGGCATCGATCTCGCCATCCAGGCCGGCACCAAATATATCGGCGGTCATTCCGACCTCATGCTGGGCACCGTTGCGGCCAGCGCGGCGGCCGCGGCGGCGCTGGAAAACACCGTACGACTGACCGGACTTTGCGAAGGACCCGACGATGTCTATCTCGCCTTGCGCGGCCTGCGCACGCTCGCGGTGCGGCTGGAGAGGCACCACAAATCCGGGATTGCGGTCGCGCGCTGGCTGGAGCAGCGGCCGGAAGTCTTGCAGGTCCTGCATCCGGCCATGCCGAGTCACCCGGGTCACTCGATCTGGAAGCGGGACTTCAGCGGCGCCTCCGGGCTGTTCGGCGTGGTGCTCAGACCGGCGCCGCAGAAGGCGGTGCATGCCTTCCTCGACTCGCTGACCCTGTTCGGCATCGGCGCCTCGTGGGGCGGCTACGAGAGCCTCGCGATTCCCTTCGACTGCACGGCACTGCGCACGGTGACGTGCTGGACGCCGGGCGGCCCGACCGTGCGCTTGCACATAGGCCTCGAAGCGGTCGAAGACCTTCTGGCCGACCTCGAGCGAGGGTTTGCCGTGCTGGCCGCCGCGGCGCGCGGCTGAGTGAACGGCCGCCTTGCGGATCGAACTGCGGGACTTGCTTGTCCAGTCGCCCGATCCAATTATACTTGCGCGTACACTTGCGCGGCATTTTTGAGGACGCATCGATGCGGCGGATTTGTTGGGCTTTCGTTTCTTTCTGCCTTTTCTGCGCGGCTTGTCCGCTCGCCGTTGCGGCGAACAACGTCTATCTCACCGATGCGATCAGGAATTCCACCTATCTGAATGCGCTGACCAATCTGCTCCACAGCGCCGGCAAGCTGCCGCCCTGGACCCAGCAGCTTCTCAACCCGACCGGCGATTACGTCGGCAATCCGGCGGCGTATTCGACCGTCGATGGGGCCAAGTATGAGCTGTTTTACACCTGCATGGCGCACGAATGCGACAACAACGAACTGGAAGTGATGTTCGCGCCGGGCGGCGCGCAGGCCTGGGGTGCGCTGGTGGTCGACGGAAAGACCGCCTCCTACCTGGGCGACCCGAGCCCGGCGCAGCAGGCGGCATTGAAAGCGGCCATGCAACAGTGATCGGCCGTTTCGCCCCGGCATGATCTCAACGATCAGAGCGCGCGCCCTCACCCGGCTCAATCAATCGCGCCGTCATTGCGCGGCGGGGTCTTGGCTGGCGATTTGCCGGCTCGCTTCGCGTCCGGCAACGGCGTGCGCATGGCGGCAACGATGCGGCGCAGTGAAGGTCCGGGAAGTCGCGCAAGATCGCGTGGGGAGAACACCAGCCGTCGCGCCGCGAAATAACGGCGCACCAATCCGGCGCCGATGGCGCCGACAAGCACTCCGGCGATCACGTCGCTTGGATGATGGGCGAGCGCCGCGACGCGGCTGAACATGATGATGAGTGCGTAAAGCCACATCAGCGGCCGCATCGGCGGCCAGATCGCCCCGATGGCAATGGCTGCCGCGCCGGCGACCGTGGCATGACCCGACGGCAGGCTCGCATAGTCGGGACGCCACACGAACGGCATGTAGGTGAACGGATCGCCGTGGATGTCGGCATAAGGCCGCGCGCGGCCGATCAGCCGCTTCACGATGGTGTCGAACAGGGACGGCGCGCCGATCGCCAGGAACAAAAATCCACAGCGCGCCGCCAACGCCTCGATCACTCCCCGCGTCAGCCGCGGCAATTCGGGTCGCAGCAGCGCAGCCAGGCATAGGACGGCGAAGCCGGTGGGAACGAGAAACCAGGTCGAATAGGCAGCATCGCTGATTCGTACGAACGCAATGGTAAACCCCCGCGGCAGATGGCGCGCCCAATCGGCGGCCGCACGATCGACGAAAAACATTGCCGCCACGATGACCGCTGGCGCGACCGCGATGGCGAGGATGGCGGTCTTCGCCACAGCGGGTATTGGCGCTCGTGGCGCGCGGGCAACGGCGCGGCACCATTGCGGCAGATTGCGCATGATATTGCGCTCGATCGCGGCGCCAAGTCTGCGAGCGGAGACAAGCGGTCCCGCGCGGCGCGGGAACGGCGGGCCATCGACGGACACGTTCGTTTGTTTCACCTCCAACCCACCACCCAAACTACCGCAATGGCGACTCATTCGCCGTCGGCATTGCGGCCTGTTTGCGCATTGTAGCGTACCCGACCAGTGCGGTCGCGCGCCGCTGCTATTGCGCCGGCGCGGCCGCACGAGGCGCCGTGCACGGCGGCGGCAGGCAGGCGACGGGCGCGCGTGTCGGCGTAAGGACGGCATCGCCCGCGCGCAGCAAAAGTCCGGTCGATCTGCTGTCGGCGATGCGCACCAGCACGCTGTCCGTTGCGCCGGTGGAATCGACGACCGTGACCCGCGAAAAGCCGGGGCCATCGGGCATGAAGAACTGCGCCCCGCGCGGCTGCGGCGGCAGCGGGTCACCGTTGACGAAAATCGTAACCGGCGACACGGCACCGCCGAGCTTGAGCGGGACCGCATCCGGCTTGCCATCGGTCTCCGACAGGTCGAGGCGCGCGCCGTCGGGCGGGAACAGAATGTGCAGCGATGTGCGCGCTTTTCCGCCGACGGCCGATGCGGAACGAAAGCGCCGAAGCGGCGGCGGCAGATCCGCGGTCGACCGCATCAACACGCCAGCCGGCGGCCGCGGCAGCGCGGTCGGCGCGCCCAGCCGGGCGAATGCATTGAACAGGATCGGGGCCGCACCCTCACGCCCGATCAGACCGGGGATGGGCGCGCCGTCGGGCCGTCCGACCCACACCCCGACCGTATACTTGCCGTCAAAACCCACAGACCAGGCATCGCGGTAGCCGTAGCTCGTGCCGGTCTTGAAGGCGATGCGTCCGGGAATGCCGTTCGGCGGGGGCGGCGATCCAGCCAACACGTCGCTGACGTACCAGGCCGCGACCGCGCTCATCAGGCGGCTTGCCGCAGCGGGCGGCCTGTCCAGCCGCTCACGCAGCGGCAGCACCGTGCCGAGGCGCTCCATTCCCGAGTAGAGCATGACCAGATCGGATAGCTTGATGCCGACGCCGCCCAGGCCGATGGCGAGGCCGGGCACCTGATCCTTGGGCAAGACCAGGATCGCACCTGCCTGGGCCAGCCGCGCCGTCAATCGGCTGGCGCCGACGCGATCGAGGATGGCGATCGCCGGCATATTGAGCGACTGCTCCAGCGCCTGGCGCACGGTCACCGTCCCGGCGAAGCTGAAATTGAAATCGTGCGGCGCATAACCGCCATATCGCTGCGCGCGATCATCGATCAGCGTTTGCGGGTGGATGAAGCCGTCTTCGAAGCCGATGCCGTAGATGAAGGGCTTCAGCGTCGAACCGGGTGAGCGAATGGCCTCGGTCATGTCGATCGCGCCGGCGCGGCGCTGATCGAAATAGCCCGGCGAACCGACCCGGGCCAAAACCTCGCCGGTCGCATTGTCGACGACGAGGATGGCGAGCGAGATGGCGGGATCGAGCGTTTGCGCCAGCGTGCGCACGCTGTCGCGCGCCAGCGCGTCCATGCTTTTCTGCAGGTCGGCATCGATGGCCAGCCGAATTTCTTTCGCGGCCGGGTCCATGAGGAAAGCCCGATCGGCCGCGTGCGGCGCCAGCATCGGCATCGGCCGCCGCGCCCTGGGCACCGGTTCGGCTTTGGCGCGGGCGATCTCGTCGGCGGGGATGCCGTCGGCGGCAGCGTAACGGTCGAGCACGAGGTTTCGCGCCGCCAACGCGACCTGCGGAAAGCGATCCGGCCGGCGCAATTCCGGCGCCTGCGGCAGGGCCACCAGAAGCGCCACCTGGCCGAGCGTCAGCCGGCGCGGCTCCTTGCCGAAATAGGTGAGTGAGGCGGCGCGAATGCCCTCGATGTTGCCGCCGTACGGCGCGAGTTCGAGATAGAGCGAGAGCACCTGCTTCTTGGAAAGCACCCGCTCGATCTCGATGGCCCGCACGATCTGCCGGATCTTTGCCAAGAAGGTGCGGCGTGTGCGCGGCTCCAGCAGCCGTGCCACCTGCATGGTCAATGTCGAGCCGCCAGAGCGGATGCGCCCGCTCGTGACCAGTTGGAACGCCGCGCGCAGCAGCGCGAGCGGATCGACGCCGGGATGTTCGTAAAAGCGTTTGTCCTCGTAGGCGAACAGCACGTCGAAGAAGCGCGGGTCGACGTCGGCGACGGTCGCGGGCAGCCGCCAACGGCCTTGGGTCGTGGCATAGGCCCGCAACAGGTGGCCATGGCGATCGAGCACTTGCCGTGAAAATTCCAAGTTTTGGCCGAGCGGCGGCGGCCCGAGCGAGACGATCCACCATGTGGCGGCGGCGAACGACGAAACAACAATGAGCGCCAGCGCGAGAAGGCTCACCCGCAAACCAACCCGCCAGTGCTTGCCTGCTCCGGCGCCAACGGCGCTCACTCGGCAAGCGGCCGCCGGTTCACAATCGGCGACAGAGGCGTGCGGCAGTTCGCTCATTTCGCTGCCGTGACGTCGATGTTCCCGGTGCCGGTGCGGCCGAAGCGATCGGGCCGGTACATGTCCTCCACGCTCGCCTGCGGGCGCACGTAGGTGCCCGGCGAAACCGCGCGCACCACGTAGGCGACGGTGAAAATCGCCGGATCGCCCCTCTTGCGATCGAACGCCGCGGTGAATCGGTCATCGCGGAATTCGACGTTGACCGGTGCAGCCGCCTCGGTGATCCAGGGCAGCGTGCCGGTATCGCCGGACGAGACCAAGCGGGGATTGTCGATTTCGAAGCCGGCCGGCAGGTAATCGGCGACGATGAGGCGGCCGAATTGCGGCTCGGCTTCGGTGATTTTCAGCACCACGACGAGGCGCGTGTTCTGCTCGACCTTTGCCGGATCGACCGGATCGCCATTCATCGTATAGGTGAGACGCTCGATTTTGAATCCGTGTTCGGTTGCGCCTTCGGGCGTGAGCGGAGCGCCGCTGACGCTGACGACGGCTTTCACCGTACCGTCGCCGGTGTTGGTCACCTGCAGCGGCGACTTCAGTTCGCCGCCGCCAAAGGTGCGGTAGAGCGGGCGGTCGAGCGCCTGTCCGCCGACGTTGAGCGAGACCTTGCCGGTATCCTTGGCGATCGCGCTCGCCGCCAGCAGCAGCCAAGCGTCCTCCTGGGTCGAGGTCGGGCGCAGCGAAGCGCGTGCCGCATCGACGCGTTGCTCGGCCGACTGCACGATCGTTTGGCTGGCATCGCCCTCGGCCGCCAGCGTGAGGACCGCGGCGGCATCGCGCAGCGTCGAGCCGTAATCCTCGCGCTCGGCGAGATCGGCGGCCGGCTGCGGCGCGAATGCCGCGAGCGCCGCAGCAAAGACGCGCTCGGCGCGGACGCGGTCGCCGGCAAGGCCCAGCGCCGCGGCGAGCTGCGCTTTGGCGATCGGCGTCTTCAGCGCGTCAAGCTTGGCATCGGCGAGGTAACGCAGGTCTGCGACCGGCGCCAGGCCGTTGCGCGCCAGAACATAGAGCGCGTAGGCCAGATCAGCGCCACCGTTCTTGCCCGGATCGGATAGGTCGGCAGCAGCGTTGCGCAGCCGATCAAGCGCCAGCCGGAATGCCGTATCGGGCACGGCGAACTTGTGCTCGCGGGCGCGGGTGAGGAAATCGGTGACGTAGGCGTCGAGCCACAGGTCGCCGCCCCCGACGCTCCAGAGGCCGAACGAGCCGGTCGAGTCCTGCCGCGTGAGCAGCGTCACGACGGCATTGCGAATCCGCTGTTCGCTGGCAGCATCGAGTGCCACATGGGCCTCGCTGGCGAGATCGCTGAGATAGAGCAGCGGCAAGGCGCGGCTCGTGATCTGCTCCGAACAGCGGTACGGATAGCGGGCGAGCGACGCCAGCAGGCTCGCCGCGTCGAGTGCGGTCGATGAGCCGACTGAAATCGACACCGCGCCGGTGCCGGGCACGAGATCGGCGAACATATCGCTCGACAGCGTGAGACTTTGCCCCTTGGCGAGCGCAGTGACGGTGCGCCGCGACAGGATCTGCGCCGGCGTTCTCACCGAGAGCGCGAAGCGGCGTTTGAGCGCAAAGCCGGCCGGGCCGGAAACGCTCACGTCAATGCTGCCGCCGCCGGCTCCGGCTGCGGTGATCGGAACGGTCACGGAGCCGCGCTGTCCAACGCGCAGGACGAGCTTTTGCATCGCTTCGGCTCCGACCAGCACGGCATCGGCCGCCGACACGGCAATCGCGTAGTCGCCGGGCTGACCTTCGACATTGTCGAGATCGAGATGAATGGTGGAACGGTCGCCGGGAAGCAGGAAACGCGGAAGCGTCGCGGCGAGCACGACCGGATCGCGCACCACCACGTCGGCGTTGGCCTGGCCGACCCTGTCTTTGCTCCAGGCCACCGCCATGACCCGCACCGTGCCTTCGAAATCGGGCACGTCGAACGAGACCTGCGCGGTGCCGTCGGCACCCACTGTGACGATGCCGGAATAGAGCGCCAGCGGAGGACCGGCCGGCGGGCTGCCTTGGATCTGCGCGCCCTCGTCGCCGCCGTTGCGGATCTGGCCGCGCACGCCGGCCATGCCGTCGATCAACTGGCCGTACAGATCGCGGATTTCCGCCGACAGCGCGCGCTGGCCCAAATAGTAGTCGAGCGGCGACGGCGGCTTGTAGTTCGTCAGGTTGAGAATGCCGACGTCCACGGCGGCGACCACGACCCGCGCCTGGTCTCCGGGAGCGAGCCCGTTCACCTTGATCGGCAGATGCAACGTCGAATTCGGCCGCAACAGTGCCGGCGCGTGCAGATCGAGCGTGAGCGTCCTGGCAGCGTGGTCGATGGAAAACCACTGCACGCCGATCGCCCGCCCCGGCATTCGCTGCGCCGGCGCATCAAGCGGCCGTTGCAGCGTGGCGACCAGATAGGCGCCGGTTCCCCAATCGCGGCCGACCTGGACTTTGACCTGCGCGAGCCCTGCCTTCACGTCGGTGCTTTGGCTCGCGAGAAGCTTGTCGCCAATGACGTTGATGGTGAGGCGACCGGCCGTGCGCGCCGTCACCGCGACCGTCATGGTGTTGCTCGGCCGATATTCGGGCTTGTCGAGCGCGACTTGCAGCATGTCGGGCGTATCGGCGTTGGCTTCGACGTACCATCCGGCGTCGAAATCGGCCGAGGTCACCGGGCCGTTGGAGTCCGCGGTCGAAATTTGCAGGCGGTAGCGGCCGAAATGCACAGGCAATGCGATCCGTGCCGGCTTGTCCGCAGCGGTATCAACGGTTCCGTCGGCAACGCGCGTCGTGGTCTTGACCGGCTCGAAATTCCACCGCCCGTCGCGCTTGTAGAACTGATAATGGGTGTCGATACGCAGCAGTTCGTAGTGCAGGCCGCTTTGCGCAATCGCCGTGCCGTTGGGTGCGACGACGGCGACATCGAAGGTGGCATTGGCGCCATCGGCGAGCGAGCGGCCGGAGAACAGCGGTTTGACGCCGATCATGTTGCCGCTCGCCGTGACCGGCAGCACCAGCGTGTGCTCGACCGCGCGGCCGCCGGGTTCAGCCATGCGCACGGTGATCTGCGCCTGCAGCGGATGGGTGGTTGACGGCACCTTGTCGAGACCAACGGAAAAACTCGCCTTGCCGGCGGAATCGGTCGTCGGCAGGCCGGCGAGCGGCTGCCGGACATTTTCGACCTGCTCATCGGCAAGGCCGAACTGGTAGCCGGCAAAGCCGGCGAGCGCCGGTGCGGCTGCGATCGTCACGTCGCCGTCAAGCGCGAGGCCGGAGGCCGGTGCGCCGTAGAGAAAACGGCCGGCCACCGCGAGTTCGACCGGGCTGTTCGGTGCAAGGCTTTTCGCCGGAGAGCTGACATCGAATTCGATTCGATCCGGCACGTAGTCCTCGACTAGGAAGCTGGTCTCGCCGACCGGCGGCCGTTTCGGGTCGGTGTAGGCGGCCACATGCCAGGTGCCGCTCGGCGCCGAGGGCGGCAGCACCAGCGACAGCGCGTGACCGCCAACGCCCTGGTCCGCAATCACGTCGCGGCGAAATTCCACTCCGTCTGGCCGCGCCACCACGAGCGTCAGCGGCACGCCCGCGGAAGCGACGCCCTGCGCGTCGCGCAGCAAGGAGGTGATGTGGACGGTCTCGCCCGAGCGATAGACGCCGCGCTCGGTAAACACGAAGGCGTCGAGCCCCTTGGGGGCGGGACGTCCGCCGACGCCGCGATCGGTCAGATCGAAGGCCGGCGCCTTGAGGCTGAGGAAGGCGTAGTCGCCTGCCGGGTCGGTCGCCGACAACAGCGCCGGGGCCGAACCGCCCTCCCCGCTCGCCAAGCCCGGCTCGAAATGCGCTTGCCCCGTCGCGTCGGTGGTGCGTGCGGCGAGCACCTCGTTGCTGCGCGAAATGAGGCGAAGCACGATGCCGCTCTTCGGCTCCGCGCTCGCCAGCGAAGCGACGGAAACGTGAATGCCGTCATTGCCGGAGAATGCGGTCAGCCCGAGATCGGAGACGATGAACCACTGGGTCGCCAGCGAGCCGAAATCGTTATCGATGTTTTTCAGCTCGACCGGCTGCGCCAGCATGACATAAAGGCCCGGCTTGAGCTTGCCGAGGGCCTGATCGACCGGAAAGTCTGTGGTGACCTCCTGGTTAAGCGGGGAGGAATTGACGCTCAATTCGCCGTTCCAGACCGGCAAGCCGCGCGAATTTTTCAGCTGCTCGACGTCGTAGCGGGAGAGACTCTTCTGGAAATCGCCGCCGCCGTAGCCGACGCCGGCGATTTCATCGATCAGGTTGCGGTCGCTGACGCGGTAGATCTCGACCGCGACGGAGCGCGTGTTGACGCTGATGAGCGGAATGCCGTTCTGCCCGGCGCGCGGCAGCACGTAGGCGGTGGTGGAAAAGCGCACCGCGGGCTGGCGGTCGCGTACGTAGATGGAAAAATCCACCGATTTCGACAATGTCTCGTGCACCACCGACGGCAAGCCGGCGCGTAGCGTCACCCGATAGGCCTGGCCATGCTGCAGGCCTTCGACGCAGAGCTGCTTGTCCGCCGTCGACAGTGCCGGCTTGTCGGTGCCGGACAACACCACGAAGGGCGAGAAATCGGTGCGCGCCGGCAATTGCTCGGAAAACTGGAAACAGGCGCGCGGCGAGGCGGTATCGGCGTCGACGGTATAATCGAGCACGCGGAAGCCGTGCTGCGCGCGCAGCCGTTCATATTGCGCGCGCACGTCGGCAACCTCGCGCAGTTGCAGCGACAGCCGCAGCGCGTCCAGCGCCGGTCGCCACATCTGCCGCTGGCTCAGGATATTGCCGAGTTCGGCGAGCGTGTCCGCGTCAAGAGCGGAATCGGTGGAGCGCTGATAGGCGACGTAGGCGGCTGCGGCGGCGCGATCCAGAAGCTGGGCGCGCTCCTCCTCGTTCGCCGGCCGGATTTCCATGACGGTGCGGGAGAGCCGCAGCCAGGTGGCGGCATCGTTTGGCGCCACCGCGACGATCTCGCCGAGCACCTGCATTCCGGTGCGAAAGTCGTTCTTGGCAAACGCCGAATCGGCATCGCGGCGCAGATCGGCAACCGGCTCGCTCGGCACGCCCGCGGCGCTCCTGATCTGCGCCTCGAAGGCGAGCGCGCTCTGCGCGAGAGCAGCATTTTGGAACGACTTGGTGGAAGCGTAAGCTGAGAACGAAGTGACAAGCAGGGCCAGAACACACGCGACTGCCACCGCCGTCACACGCGCGGCGCGCAAAAGCGCATCCATTTTTGAACTCCTGGCGGAGGGGCCAAATCGAGGTCCAGTGCGGCCAGTTGAAGCAGCAATCGTGTCGAGGTCGTGGCCGTCGCGTGCGCCTCCGATTTTTGCCGGCCATTCGCCGGCAGCCCGAGTCCGGGCGGCCCTCATTCGGCTCACGACCGCGGCCGGCGCTATTGACCCGCCGGCGTTTCAGTCTCGGACTTGCGATGACCTTCCTATATGATGCTACGCCGCACGGCCCCGTAGCTCAGGGGATAGAGCAACAGCCTTCTAAGCTGAAGGTCGCAGGTTCGAATCCTGCCGGGGTCGCCAGTCAATAAAATGTCCGACCCGGAGACATGGGTGACAGAACGTACCCAAGACATGGGTGACAATCTCGTGCCGACCCGTACGCGCCTCCGCAGTCCTATCGACCGACCAACCCGGCTATCCAATCCATCATCGCCTGCGCCTGCTCCGGGTAGCACGCCAGCCAGAGCACGACCCCTATCGGCGTCAGGACCATGAGCCAATCGCGCATGTGGGCACCTCACCCAAAGTGGCCCGGGCCGGCTTATGCGCGCCGAGCCGTTGCCAGGGTCGTAAGTTTTCAATTCGAATTGAGACGGTTTGGCCAATAAGGCAGCAACCAAAAAGGCCCGCAAATCGGCGGCATCCACGCGACGAATTTTTGTGCCTGCTGCGTCACTGCGCCGCCACGCTGCGACACCACAACACGGCGCTTTTATTTCGCGCCCGCGTTTCCTTACGGCTTGGGGGCGGCCATGGAGAAACACATGGTTGCGGACGCCGCGCTTTGGGTCATTTTCGCGACCGCGATCGCACTTATCGTTTGCGGGTGCCATCTGACGCGGCCGGTGTCGAAGGTCGTCGAGGAAAAAGCGGAAAATACCCACGACCTCGCAGCCTAAGTCTGACTCGAGTCGTTTGTCAGCGCGATTGCTGTAAAATCCTGGAATGCGGGCGCAGTTCGGATTTGCCTGCCCTGCGGTCACCGATTGCCCCTGATCGGACGTCCTCTCGCAATGGTCGCCGGCATCGCGCGTCCCTTTGCGGGAGCGAAAGCCAATTCCTGCGCGCGCGAATATGTTGTGAGCCAATAGGCAACCGTGCTTGGATGGGGGCCGGCGTAGACGAGCGAGCTGGGGGAGCAACTTGTCGGTGCCGCGGAAGACCATGCGTTTCGCGTTGGCCGCGATCGCGTTTGCGGCGCTGATCGCGTGCGAGCCGGTGTTTGCCCAGGACAGTGGGCAAGCGCTTCCACAAATCAACGTTATCGGCACGACGCCGCTGCCACCGCCACGGCGACCGCGCCAGCCGCCCCACCGCGCCGTCGCAGCGCGCCCGGCGCATGGTGCGGCCAGCGCAACAACGGCTCCCGCACAGTCTGCGCCCGCAGCCGGTGCGCCGGCACAGGCAGTGCCCGGCGCCGTCGATCGCGACAAGATCCCGTCCAACGTGCAAGTCGTTCCCGCGGCCGCGTTCGACCAGGCCACCGCGCCAGACCTGCTATCGGCCATGGTCCGCGCGTTGCCCGGCGTGGCGCTGAGCGATCAGACCGGCAACCCCTTCCAGCTCGATATCAATTATCGCGGTTTCATCTCATCGCCGGTGATCGGCACGTCGCAAGGGCTCGCGGTCTATCAGAACGGCGTGCGCATCAACGAAGTGTTCGGCGACATCGTCAATTGGGACTTCATCCCGCAAAGCGCGATCAGCCAGATGACGCTGGTTCCGAGCAATCCGATCTACGGGCTCAACGCGATCGGCGGCGCGCTGTCGTTCGAGATGAAGAACGGCTTCACCTATCACGGCGCACAGGCCGAACTGAGCGGCGGCTCGTATGGCCGCATCGGCACTTCGATGCAGGCCGGCGGCCAGAACGGCAATCTGTCCGGCTATGTCGCTGCCGACGCCATCGACGATGCCGGCTGGCGCAACGATTCACCCTCGCAGCTGCGGCGCCTCTACGCCGATCTCGGCGCGCGCGGCGACGGCACCGAATTCCACATCACGTTCACCGGCGCCGACAATAATTTCGGCGCCGCCGCGGCGACGCCGGTGCAGATGCTCGCGCAGGACTGGGCCAGCGTCTATACGGTGCCGCAAACAACGCACAATCAGTTGGGATTCGTGACCGCGAGCGCAGCTGGAAGCCGAGCGATACGCTGACCTACCAGGCGGTCGCCTATTATCGCTATTTCCAGCAGGCTCATGTCGACGGCAACGGCACCGACGCTCAGAATGCCGGCTGTCCCGACCCCTCGGTTCTGTGCTTTCCCAACCTCGACGGCACGCTGTCCAATCTGATCACGACGACCGGGCAGACGGTACCGGCGAGCGGGGTGCTCGCCGCCCCCTCCGTCTTGGGCGAAATCGATCGTACTTTCACGACCACCAGCAGCTTCGGCGGCTCGGCGCAGGTGGCGTCCTCGGCCGCGCTGTTCGGCCACGGCAACAATGCGGTCGCTAGGAGTGAGCGTGGATCGCGGGCTTGTGCAATTTTCCACCAGCAGCGAACTGGGAACGATCAATGCCGACACTTTTCCCTTTGTGGTGGGCACGGGTCTGTTCATCGACCAGCCCTCCGGCGACGTGGCACCGGTCGGTCTCGGGGCGCAGACGCTCTATACCGGCCTCTACGCGACCGACACGTTCGATGTGACGAGCCGCCTCGCCCTGACCGCCGGCGCCCGCTTCAACGTCGCCCAGATCGTCCTGCAGCGACGCAATTGGGCAACGACTCCGGCGCTCAACGGCAGCCACGATTACAGTCATTTCAATCCGATGATCGGCGCCACCTACAAGCTCACGCCGAACCTTACGCTCTATGGCGGTTATGCAATCGCAAACCGGGCGCCGACGCCGCTCGAACTCGGCTGCTCCGATCCGTTGCGCCCCTGCCTGATCGACAATGCGCTGGTCGGCGACCCCAATCTCCAGCAGGTCGTGACCTATACGAGCGAGGCCGGCCTGCGCGGCCATTTCGACGTCGCCAAAGGACAGCTGAACTGGACGCTCGGTGCCTATCGCGCGCTCAACACCGACGACATCATCGACGTGGCGAGCCCTATCCCCGGCGCGGAATCGTTCCAGAACGCCGGCGACACGCTGCGCCAGGGGATCGAGGCCAACGCGACGTACAACTGGGATCGCTGGAAAATCTACGCCAATTACACCTACGTCGATGCCACCTTCCGCAATTCTCTGACCTTGTCGTCGCCGTTCAATCCCTACGCCGACGCCAATGGCAACATCTCCGTCGTCCCCGGCGACCACCTTCCCGCCGTTCCGGATTACCGCTTCAAGGCCGGCGCCGAGTACCAGATCACCGATGCGTGGAAATTCGGCGCCGACCTCAATGCGATCGGCAGCCAATATCTGGTCGGCGACGAATCAAATCAAAATCCCAAAGTGCCCGCCTATTGGGTCGTGAACCTGCATTCCTCCTACAAGATTTCGCAGCACGTCGAACTGTTCGGACTGGTGCAGAAACCTGTTCGATCGGCAGTATTACCTGTACGGCACGTTCTTCGACGTCACATCGTTTCCTTATCTGAACCTGACCGACCCGCGCACCTTCGTGCCCGGCATGCCGTTCGCCGCCTATATGGGCGTGCGCGCCACGCTTTGAGCGCCAGCGGGGCGGTTGAGAAGTCCGCATCATTCATGCCGCGAACCGGTCAGGCGGAGTTCTGAGCCACAGTCACACTCAATTAGAAGGCGTTCTGGTTGCGTTCCTACGACGCATCGAACTTACGTGATGACGCTTGCGCGCCGGCTGACATACACTCGCGCCCGATCGGCAATTCTAAACGCTGGCGACCGGCAATTGCTTCGGGCCGGCAGGGGATTAAGCATGGCCCAATTGTCGTTGCGCAATGTCGTCAAGCGCTTCGGTGACACCGAGGCAGTCCGCGGCATCAGTCTCGAAATTGCCGACGAGGAATTGCTGGTCCTGGTCGGCCCTTCCGGTTGCGGCAAGAGCACGACGCTTGCGGCTGATCGCCGGTCTCGAGGAACTCAGCGACGGCGAAATCTACATCGGCGGCGACCTGGTCAACGACCTGCCGCCGCGCGACCGCGACATCGCCATGGTGTTTCAGAACTACGCGCTTTATCCGCACATGACGGTGTTCGAGAACATGTCGTTCGGGCTGCGGCTGAAGCATTTTCCCAAGGACGAGATCCGCCAGCGCGTCGAGGATGCCGCCCGCATCCTCGACATCAAGGAGCTGCTGGCCGCGCCGTCCCAAGCAGCTTTCCGGCGGACAGCGGCAGCGCGTCGCCATGGGCCGCGCCATCGTGCGCAATCCCAAGGTCTTTCTGTTCGACGAGCCGCTGTCCAATCTCGACGCCAAATTGCGCGTGCAGATGCGCACCGAGATCAAGAAGGTGCACCAGAAGGTGCGCACCACGTCGGTCTACGTCACCCACGACCAGGTGGAGGCGATGACTCTCGCCGACCGCGTCGTGGTGATGAACGGAGGCCGGATCGAGCAGGTCGGGCCGCCCAACGAGCTCTACCATCACCCGCGCACGCGCTTCGTTGCCGGCTTCATCGGATCGCCGGCGATGAATTTTCTCCCCTGCCGGCTTGGCGAGCGCGGCGGCGAGCTTGCCGTCGAGCTCGAAGGCGGCCTGGTGCTGCCGGTGCCGCCATCGCGGGCAGCGAGCTACCGGCCCTATCTCGGCCGCAACTTGACCTTCGGACTGCGGCCCGAGCACCTCACCGAACGGCGAGCCTATGTCGACGGGGAGCCGTTAACCGTCGCGGTCGACGTGATCGAGCCGATGGGCACGGAAACGATAGTGCACCTCGATATCGCCGGCGTGGACGTTTGCGCGCGTTGCTCGGCCGATGTCACGGCTTCTCCCGGCACGCCGATGGTCTTCATGGCGCAGATGGATCACATGCACCTGATCGATCCAGCTAACGACGAGATCATCGTGGCGTCGCGGAACAAGCTGGCCGCCGCGTGAGTTCGCCAGGCAATTGAACCTGCGACGCCATCGCGCGCTGGTACATGAAGCCGGCGCGTGGTATACCGCATAAGCATGCAGCCGATGCATTTTATGCCGGTTGCTAAATTCGGTTGTCCTCAACTGCGGACTGCCGCCGTCCTTCGACCGGCCGGATTCGCGGAAGACAACCGCCCTGCGGCAAAGCCGCAGACAAGGGAGGATGACGACCATGAAGCTGACCAGGCGAAATCTGCTTTGCACGACCGTCGGCGCTGTCGCAGCCGGAACCGTTGCCCGACCCTATGTCGCCAACGCCCAGGCCACGACCGCGACTGCCTGGTGGAATCAGGGCTTCGTCCCCGAGGAGGATGCGTCCTTCCGGGCCATGGTCGCCGAATACGAGAAGCAAAGCGGCAACAAGATCGATTACAGCCTGATCCCGACCGGGCCGCTGATGCAGAAGATGGTTTCGTCGCTGACCAGCGGCGACGTACCGGACATCATGTCGCACGACACGCAGGATGCGACCGTCGTCCCGCAGAACGCCTGGAAAGACAAGCTGGTGGATTTGAGCGACATCGTCGAACCGCTCAAGTCGCAGCTGCATCCAACCGCGTATCTGGCCTCCTACTACTACAACAGCGTGACCAAGAAGCGCGGCGCCTATCAAGCGCCGTTCAAGACCGCGACTCTGCCGTTCCATATCTGGCGGCCGCTGGTCGAGAAAACCGGCTTGAAGATTGAGTCTGCGCCCAAGACCTGGGACGCGTTCTGGGATTATTTCAAGCCGACGCAGACAAAGCTGCGCGGCGATGGCATGCGTGGCGTCTATTCGTTGGGCCTGCAAGCGACGACCAACGGGCCGGCCGACGGCAACAATCTGTTCGCCTATTTCCTCGCCGCCTACGGCGGCTACGACATCATCACGCCGGACGGCAAGCCGCACCTCGACGATCCGAAGGTCAAGGCGGCGGTGGTCAAGGCCATCGCCTTCATCACCACCGCGTTCAAACAGGGATTCGTGCCGCCGGGCGCGCTCGACTGGGGCGACGCCGACGATAACAACGCCTACCATGCCCAGCAGATCGTCATGGATCTGGACGGCACGATCTCGACCGAACTGGCGATGATCCACGATCCGGAGAAATACAACGCTGCCGTGGTCTTGGGCTTGCCCAACGACAATTCAGGTCAGCCGATCTCGTCACCGCTGACGGTCGGCGGCGCGCTCATTCCGAAGGGCGGTAAGAACGTCAAGGTTGCCAAGGAATTCGTCAGCCACGTGATTCAGCCGAAGGTCGCTGGCGCTTACCTGAAATCGGGGCTTGGGCGCTGGCTGCCGGCGATTCCGAGCATCGTCAAAGACGATCCGTGGTGGACCGATCCCAAGGACCCGCATCGGCTCGCTTACGTCGACCAGGGCGTGCTCGGCAAAACCATGCCTCGCCACTACGCCTACAATCCGGGCATGTCGGAGGCTAACGCCGCCCAGATCTGGGGAACGGCGCACGCCAGCGTTATCCGCGACGGCGTCGCTCCGGAAGCCGCGGCCGACGCCGCGCTCAAGCAAATCGGCAAGATCCTCGCGAAGTACCCGATCGCACAGTCTTAAGGGAAAAACGATGAGCAGCACGACTTTTGAAGGCGCCCGCGAGCTGACCGCTCCGTCGCTGCCGCTGCCGCGGCGTCGCCCATGGTGGGGCGGCCTTCAAGGCTCGGAATTCGCCTGGGCGATCGCCTTCGTGGTCCCCTACGCTGGAGTGTTCATTGCCTTCGTGGCCTATCCGGTCGTCTACGGACTGTGGATGGGCCATCGGCCCGAGCTCTATACCGAGCTGTTTTCCGATCCGCTCTACCTGCGCACCGTGGTGAACACGGTGCTGTTCGTCGGCATCGGCGTGAATCTGAAAATGTTCGGCGCGCTCTTGATGTCCGGCTTCTTCATGCGGCGGAGCTGGTGGACCAAGGGACTGCTGCTCATCTACGTGCTGCCCTGGGCGGTTCCCGCGCTGCCGACCTTCATCTCCATCCACTGGATGCTCAACGGCCAGTGGGGCCTTCTTAACAACACGCTCTGGGACCTGTTCCACATCGACGGTCCGGGCTGGCTTGACACCTCGCGCTGGCTTGCGCTCGGCTCGGTCATCGCCTCGCATATCTGGAAATGGATGCCGTTCTGGACGGTGATCCTGCTGGCCGGCCGCATGGCCATTCCGCAGGAGCTCTATGACGCCGCCGACGTCGATGGCGCCACCGGCATGAAGCGCTTCGCTTACGTCACCTTCCCGCTGCTCGCCAATCTCTACCTGATCTGCACGCTGCTCTCGACGATCTTCGTCCTGGGAGAATTCAACGAGGTCTATTTCATCACCGGCGGCGGACCCGCGCTCTCGACCCACGTGCTGGCGACGCTCGGCATCCGCGACGCGTTTCAGGTCGCGCGGCCCGATCTCGGCGTCGCCACGGTCATGTCGGCGCTGCCGCTGATGATTCCGCTCGTGATCATCCTGATGCGCAAGCTGCGCACCACGGAGGTGCAGCTGTGAGCACCGTCTCGACCGGTGGGCGCATCGCAACGCGGCGACGCCCCAATTACCGGTTGCGGCGCAATCTCATCGAAGCCGCCGCCGTCGCCTTCGCGCTCGTGCTCATGGTGTGGACGCTGGCGCCCATCTACAACATGGTGATGGTGTCGCTGGAGAGCCACGGCGACGTGTTCACCACCACCATCTGGCCGGCGCATCCCTCGCTCAAGGGCTTCTGGGTGGTGCTCACCGAGGGCTACTGGTATCTGCAGTATTTCTGGCACCAATTCGCCAACAGCCTCTACATCGGCGCCGCCACGACGTTTCTCACTTTGCTGATCGGTTCCCTGGCAAGCTTCTCGATCGGGCGGATGCGGCTCAAGAACGGCTGGATCGTCAGCAACGCCGCGCTGCTGACCTACGTGATCCCGGCCTCTTTTCTGGCCATCCCGTTCTACAGCATCATGATCAAGTACGGGCTGGCCAACAATCTGTGGGCGGTGATTTTCGCCGAGGTCACCTTCGCCACGCCGTACGCGATCTTCATCTTCCAGCAATACGGCGTCAGCATTCCGATCGAGCTCGACGAGGCGGCACGCATCGACGGCGCCTCGCCGCTGCAGGTCTATCTGCGCATCTATTTGCCGCTGATGGCGCCGGCGCTCGTCGCCGTCGGCACCTACGCGCTGTTGCTGGCGTGGAACGAGTACCTCTATCAGTTCATGCTGCTGTCCTCGGTGCGCAGCATGACGGTGCCGGTGGCGCTGGCGCAGTTTCTCAACAGCGACGAAGCACCCTGGAACTACATGATGGCGACCGCCATCATCTATGCGATACCGCCGGTAGCGATCTATTATGCGTTCCGCCGCCGCATGACCGCTGGGCTGACCATGGGCGGCGTCAAAGGCTGAGCAGCCCGGCGTTCGGCGGCATCATGGGCGTCACTCCGGGGGTTCTCGCCGCGAGACGACCCGCCGCTCTTAGATGGCCACGGCTTCCGAACTGGCGCGTCCCGCCGCACGGATCGGATTTGCGCTGGTCGCTCGTCTTCGTTCTTCCCTACGCCGCCTTGTTCGCCGCGTTCGTCGTCTATCCGATCGGCTACGGATTGTGGATGGGGAGCGATCCGGCGCTTTATGCCGAGCTGCTGTCCGACCCGCGCTACGTCAGGGCGGCGATCAACACTGTGCTGTTTGTCGGCCTCGCGGTCAACGTGCAGATGGTCTTGGCGCTGCTGCTGTCAGGCTTCTTCGCCCGGCGCCGGTGGTGGATCAAGGCGCTGCTGGTCATCTACATCCTGCCCTGGACGCTGCCGGCAGTCCCCGCCTATCTGTCGTTTCACTGGATGCTGGTGGCCTACCCGCGCGGTCTCGCCGACAATCTCCTGTCGGCGCTGTTCGGCATAGACGGTCCGTTCTGGTTCAATCACGGCTGGCTGGCGCTCGCCTGCGACATCGTCGCCGACATATGGAAATGGCTGCCGCTGTGGACGCTGATCTTGCTGGGCGGCCGCATGGCCATCCCGCAGGATCTCTATGACGCCGCCGACGTCGACGGCGCCCCGCCCTATCGCCGGTTCGCCCACATCACGCTGCCGCTCCTGGCGAACCTCTACATCGTCAGCACGCTGATCGCGACGATCTGGGCCTTCAGCGACTATAGCCCCGTCCTCTTCGTCTCGGGCGGTACGCCGGCCTTCGAGTCCGAGGTGATCTCCACGCTCGGCTTTCATTACGCGCTCGATTACGCCAACCCGCTGCTCGCGGTGGCGGCTGGACTGTCGGTTCTTCCGCTGCTGATTCCGGTCGTGGCCCTCCTGATACAGCGCCTTCGCGCGACCGAGGTGCAGTTGTGACCGCAACCGCGCTCGCGGCGGGACCCACCCGACACCCGCGCTACCGGCTGCGGCGCATCCTTGTCGAAGGAGGCTCGCTGCTTCTTGGCGCCGCGATCCTGATCTGGGCGCTCATTCCGATCTATAACATGTTCCTGGTGGCGCTCGACCCGCAGGGCCACAACGAATTCACCTACGACATCTGGCCGTCGCATCCGACGCTCGACGTCTTCACCTCGCTGTGGAACGCGGACGACGAGGACATCCGCGACATCTGGCCGGAATTCGCCAACAGCCTCCTTATCGGTCTCGCGGTCATGGCGCTCACGGTCTTGATCGGCTCGCTGGTCAGTTTTGCCGTTGGCCGCATGAAGCTGGGCAAGGACTGGACGCTCTCGGGCGTCGCGCTCTTGACCTATGCGATCCCGTCGTCGACCCTGATCATCCCCTTCCTGCGGGTGATGCACATCTATGGTCTGCTCGACAACCCGCTGGCTGTCATCGCCGCAGAGGTGACGTTTGCCACCCCTTATGCCATCCTGGTGCTGCAGTATTACGCCAAGTTGATCCCCAGCGAACTCGACGATGCCGCCCGCATCGACGGCGCTTCCGCGCTGCAGCTTTATCTGCACATCTATCTGCCGCTGATGGCGCCGGCGCTGGCCGCGGTCGGCACCTACGCAATGCTGTTCGCGTGGAACGACTATTTCTATCAATACATGCTGCTCATGTCGGAAAAGCATGCGACGGTCGCGATGGCGCTCGAGCAGTTCTTCGACGATGACGACGCGCCGTGGAATTACATGATGGCAATCGCGATTCTCTACTCGCTGCCGCCGATCGCGGTGTTTTACGCGCTGCGCCGTTACATGGCGTCCGGCCTGACGGCGGGCGGCGTCAAGGGCTGAGCGCCGCGCAGAACGCGCGGCGCTCAGATCAAAACCCACTTCCGGCGCGACCGCATGCGGCTCGGAGAGCTAACGCATTGACCCCAAGCCGCCCGAATAACGCTCGCCCGATTGGCCGGAAACCAGCCGCTCTCTTGCGTCGCTCTGAGCCATCAAGCTCGCTGCGGCGCGCCCACCGTTTGAGCACCGGCCCAACGATTGGAGCCGAACCGGTTGGACTCGGCGGTGCCCTTCGTACAGAACCACGCGATCAGCACGATGGACCCGATGACAGGAATAAGCGACAGCAGAATCCACCAGCCGCTGCGGTCCAAATCGTGAAGCCGCCGCACCGATACCGCAAGCCCCGGCAGGATCGTGGCGATTTCCCAAATGATAACGAGAACCGACGTGCCGACCAGGGCATCGATGATCCACGCAACGGCGCCGACGATCGTCGTAAAGAGCGCCCAAAACCAGTATTCCGAGCGAATCGCCCGGCCCGAGAAGTTCACGTAATTGGCGAAGCCCGATTTGATCGCCGCTCCGAAAGCTACGGCTGGGCCCGCTTTGCCTTCGTCATATTCCGCCGAAATATCCTTGCCGGTATAGTCCGGCATCATGCTGGCCGAGACCAAGCTGATCACCGCGCACAACGCGATGTAAATGGCGATCGCGTAGCCGGAATGAAATGCGGCGAATAATGCGGTGGCGATGATCGGCGATGGTCCGCCGGCGACCAGAGATGCAAGCTGATAGCCGAGCGAGGAGCCGCTATAGCGCAGCCGCGGCGTGAACGATTCGGCAATGAGCGCCGCCTGCGGTCCGTATTGCAGATCGTGCGGGATGAGCGACAGCACGATGGCGATGAAAACCAATACCGGGGCCGCGGTATCGACCATCGCAAAATAGAGAAATCCGAATACGCCCATCGTAGCGGCGCCGATCAGATACATGTTTTTGCGGCCAATGCGGTCCGACAGGTGGCCGGCGATGGGAATCGTGAAAAACGACACCAGCGCCGCTACCATCACCGCGGCGAGAATGAAGCCGCGCGGCATTTTCAGTATGCCGACCGCATAGGCGAAGATGAAAGCCGTGAAGATATAGAACGGCGCCTGCTCCGCCATTCGCAGCCACGCCGAGAGCCAAATGTCTCTGGGTTGCTTCTTGATGACTTCGATGGTTGGCGCGCTCTCGATCTTGTGCTCGTCCAGCAGCTTTTGAAATACCGGAGTCTCAAGGATGCCAAGGCGAATCCACAGGCCGATTCCGACCAGGACGATCGAAAGCGCGAAGGGAATGCGCCAGCCCCAGACCGCGAACTGGTCGCCCGACCAGGCGCTGAAAAGCGCAATCGCCGCGGTCGACAGCAACAGTCCGCACGGCACGCCGAATTGCGGCCACGACGCCACCAAGCCGCGCTGCCCGTGCTTGCGCGCCCACTCCATCGACATCAGCACCGAGCCACCCCATTCGCCGCCGACGCCGATGCCTTGAATAGCCCGCAGGAGGGTCAACAGCACCGCACCCCAGATGCCGATCGAGGCGTAGGTCGGCACGAAGGCAATCAGGAACGTTCCAATTCCCATACATAACAACGTTGCGATCAGCGTCGCCTTGCGGCCGATGCGATCGCCATAATGACCGAAGATCGCCGCGCCGATCGGGCGGCCGACGAACCCGATGAAATAGGTCCCGAACGCGAGCAGCGTCGCCGAAAGCGGATCCTGGTGAGGGAAGAAGAGCTTGCCGAAAACCAGACCGGCCGCCGTACCGTATAGAAAAAAGTCGTACCACTCGATCGCCGTGCCAATGGTCGATGCGATGACGGCTTTGCGCAGATTCGCGCTGTGCTCGGCCTCGGGCAGCGAGCCGTATGTTGTTGCCATCGTCATTGAGTGCCCCTCCCGTATGCTGACTTCCGAGCGGTACCTTTTTGGTCCGTCTCCGACTGCCACGATACGTCAGGACCGATGCAGGCGCTATACGCCAGCATCGCAGAGCCACGGATTTTTACGATGCAGTGCAGCACGGTCGCCTGCAGGGCACCGGCGCGCCGTTTGCAGCGGCATGTGCGGTCGATGCGCCGCTGCGAGCGGAATGGTCCGCGAACCTATTGCGTCGGCTTGCTCGACGAGGCGAGCACCGTGATCGGAGTTTCCCGGTAATAGGCCGGGAACAACCGCTTCAGGTTTTCTACTTTGGGCAGGTCGTTGAACACGATGTAGGGGTAGGTCGGATGCAGCACCAGGAAATCCTGGTGATAGTCCTCGGCCGAATAGAAGCCGGTGAACGGCTCAAGCTTGGTTACAATCGCCGCGTGGAAGACGTGCGCTTGATCGAGCTGTGCAATATAGGCGGTGGCGACGCGCTTCTGCTCGTCGTTGGCGTAAAAAATCGCCGACCGATAGGAAGAACCACTATCTGGACCTTGATAGTTTAACTCGGTCGGATTGTGCGCGACCGAAAAGAAGATCTGCAAAATCGTGCCATACGAAATCCGCTTGGGATCGTATGTGATCTGGACCAACTCGGCATGGCCGGTCCGCTCCGTACCGACCATCTCATAGTGCGCCGTCTCCTTGGTGCCGCCCGAATAACCGGAGACGGCCTGTATGACGCCTTTGGTGTGTTCAAACACTCCTTGAACACCCCAGAAGCATCCGCCGGCGAGCACGATTTTTTGCGGGCCGCTGGCTGACGGCGGCGCATCGAGCGCCGGCTGCGGGATGACCACTGCCGGCTCGGCGGCCGGGGCCCCCATCGTCGCGGCGAGACTGAACAGGGACGCCAGTATCGTCACGCCCACGAGTGCACGAAGGAAAAACCCGCGGCCCTTGCCGTTAGTCACACCGTCGTTTTCGTCATTTTCCGCCATGTATTCCTCCATGCCATCGCGCCTGCAACGCCTCGGTGCCGTTCAGGAGGATTTGTAGGGCGATTTGCAGATCGCGCGCCAATCACAAATGGCGGCGGCCGCTCTGCCGTTGTGCTCACGGACGCGTGTGGGCGTACGCCTGCGCGTCTGCCATTCAGCCGGCGATGAAGTCCAAAACCGCCTTTGCCACGGCTTGCGGCTGTTCGAGATGCGGCAGGTGCCCGGCATTTTCAATCAGGGCGACTTTGGCACCCGCGATGCGCGCGGCAAACTCCCCGGCATAGGCGGGCGCAACGATGCGGTCGGCCTTGCCCCACACGATCAGGGTCGGCGCCGCGATGCGGTGAATGCGCCGTTTCAATCCGCGCTCCGGCAGCGGCCAGACGAACTTGCCGGTACAAGCCTGCGACCAGACGAATTGGGCGAGAACATCGATCCGCGCTCTCGAATCGGCCGGCACGGCGAAGAAGCGCACCGCCGCTTCGCCCGCGGGATCGGCGAACAGCGACGGCCGGCGCTCGGCCTCGCTGAGCACCATCCAGTTCTTCACCGGATGCTCGTCGCGCCAGAGGCCGAGCGGATCGATCAGGATCAGTTTTTCGACCGATCGCGGCAGCGCCGCCGCCAGCTCGGCGGCGACCATGCCGCCGAACGAATGGCCGGCAACGATCGGCTTGTCGAGCTCAAGCCGGTCGAAAAGTTCCCCGTAATAGACGACGAGATCAAGCCAATCGCCGAGCGCGTGCACCGCGTTCGGGTCGTCGGGCGTGCTGCCGGGGAAAAGCGGCGCGTAAACGGTGCGGGTGCGGGCGAGGCGGTCGAGAAACGCCCGGTCGGCCCGCAATCCCCACGGCCCGTGCAGATAGACGAGCGGCGGCCCCTGGCCGGCAATTTCCACGTCGGTTTCGATCCGGCCCTGCCAGAGCCGAACGCGTCGCATTTCGGGAGCCGCCATGACCACCTCCGCCTCGTAAGGCGGTTCACAAGTCCGCATCATTCTTGCCGCAAACCAGTCATGCGGACTTCTTAACCCAAGCCACACGAGATCAATACGTTGCTAGTGGTCCTTTGATTCCAACATTCGCAAACGAGCCTGCCGCACAAGGATACAAACTTCGGAATCGGGACACGAGCGTCAGGCCACCGCCATGGCGGCGGCAGCCGGCCGCTTCGCCCGCAGTTTTTGCGGCCACCAGCGATCTTCGTATTCGTCCCAGAGCGGCGCCAGAGCCGGAAGAATCTCGCGCGCGAACAGGTCGATGTTTCTCTTGCACAGATCGGTCGGCATCGAGCCGAAGTGCAAAAGCGCCAGCAGGTGACCCAAGCGCAACCGCTTCGCATACTCGATCAATTGCTCGCGCACGGTCTTCGGGCTGCCGACAATGACGAAACCGCGCTCGTACAGGTCCTTGGCCTTCAACTCGCCGAGCTTGACCTCGGCGCGCGGATTATGGGCCAGTGCCTGGCGCAGCGCCGGATATTCGAGGCAGCCGGGTATCTGCTGATAATGGGTCGGCGTGTAGAGCAGCTTGTGAAAAAAATATTCGGCATGCGGGCCGTAGATCTCTTCCGCCTCGGCATCGCTGTCGGCAACGCCGATGAGCTGGAGGAAGCTCAGCCGATGCGGATTGTCGTCGCGGCCTTTGCTCGCGGCCAGTTGCCAATAACGATCGGTCACCGCGGTCGCGTTCTTGGCGCCGTAATAGCTCAAGTGGCAAAAGCAGTGGTCGTGATCGAGTACATATTCGGCGGTCGAGGAAATGCCGGAGCCGGGAATCCAGATCGGCGGATGCGGCTGCTGGATCGGCCGCGGCCACAGGTTGACCATGCCGAGCTGATAATGGGCGCCGTTCCAGGCAAAGACCTCCTTGGCCGACCAGGCCTTCTGCACCAGCGCGAGCGCTTCGCGGTAGCGCTCGCGCTGCTCGACCGGCACCACGGCGTTCGAGAGCGCGGCATCGCTCGGCAGGCCGGTCGGAAAGCCGGCGACGAGCCGGCCGCCGCTGATACAGTCGAGCATCGCGTATTCCTCGGCGATGCGCGTGGGGGGCGTGGTCGAGGGCAGCGTCGAGCCGAGCTGGACGATGGCAACGTCGCGCCCGTTGGTGCCCCGGGCGAGCACCGAGCCCATCAGGCTCGGATTGGCCATGAACCCGTAGACGTTTTGGTGATGCTGATTGGTGCACAGGCCGTGGAAACCCGCGTGCGCGGCATGCAAGAGTTCATCGAGCGTGGCATTGTAGTACTCGCCGACCTTTTCGGAATTGGCGACGTCGAACCAGCCGGGATCGATGAAGGCCGAATTGTAGCGCCGCTCGAAATCGTCCGGCAGATCGCGGTAAGGCATGAGGTGGAACATGCAGACTTTCATGGCCTTTGTTCCTTGGCGCAGTTGCTGTGGTGCGGCGGGCGGCGCTGCCGGCGAGCTTGTGAATGGTCCATTCCAGCATTCGCATGAGATCCTGCCGGTCCTGGATGTGAATGCTGGTATCGGACCACCAGCCGTCGCGGAGAGGCGATCATGAACCATTATGCAGGAATCGACAGAGCGTTGGAACGGTCGGACCGGTCGCCGCGGATCGAGCGCGCCTGAGCGATTTTGCGCCATGGCAGCGGGCACCGCGGGATCGGGAATGAAATGGGTCGGACGCGCGATACGGCGCCTGGAGGACCCGGCGCTGGTCAGCGGGCGCGGCCGCTTCACCGCCGATTTGCCGGCGGCCTATTGGGTGCGCTTCGTGCGCAGCCCGGTCGCCTCGGGACGCATCGGCGCCATTGACGCGCCGAGCAAGGCGCGGATTTTCCGCGCCGAGAACCTCGAAGGCGTTCGTCCGATCAGGCCGCTCTTACAAAAATTCAATTATCAGCCGATCGAACAGCCGCTGCTCGCCCGCGGCGTGGTGCGCTTCGTGGGCGAGCCGATCGCCGCACTGGTCGCCCCTTCCTGCGCGGAGGCGGAGGATATTGCCGAGCAGGTGACGGTCGCCATCGCCGAACTGCCGGCGGTCGTTGATGCGGCCGAGGCGCTGCGGCCCGGTGCGCCGCTCGTGCATGAAAACACCACCAGCAATGTGATCGTCGAGAGCCGCTTGGAGACCGCGGATTTTGCGCCAACCATGGCGCAGGGGCACCGCATCGTGCGAGTCGAGCTGCGTTCGCACCGACAGAACGCAAGCCCGCTGGAAGCGCGCGCCGCGCACGCCGCCTTCGATCCTGCCTCCGGTCGCACCACGCTCACCTGCGCCACCCAGATGCCGCATCTTCTGCGCACCGCGATCGCCGATCTCTTGCAGTTTCCCGAATCCGACCTGCGCGTCGTGGCGCCGGACGTCGGCGGTGGCTTTGGGCAAAAAATGTCGCTGCCGGCCGAGTACGCGGTGCTTGTCTGGCTGGCGCGGCAGTTGCGCGCTGCGGTCGCCTGGAGCGAGGACCGGCAGGAAAACCTGATCGCCGCTTTCCACAGCCGCGATCAGCACATCCGCCTCGACGGTGCTTTCGATGCGCAGGGCAAACTCGTGGCGCTGTCGACCGAAATCTTGGCCAATGTCGGCGCCTATTCCTGCTTCCCCACCACGTGCGGCGTCGAGCCGTTGATGGCGGCGGCGGAAATGCCGGGCCCCTATGACATTCAAGCTTACCGTTGCGTTGCACGCGGGGTGGCGACGCATACCTGCCCGATGGCGCCCTATCGCGGAGTGTCGCGCCCGGTCATTACCACGGCCATCGAGCGGCTGATGGACAAGGCGGCCGGCGCGCTCGGACTGAGCCCGGTCGAAATTCGCAAGCGCAACCTGATCGGCCGCTTTCCCTACGTCTCCGCCACCGGACTTTGCTACGACGAAGGAAGCTATTTGCAGACGCTTGAGAAAGCGGCGGCATACGCAGACCTGCCGGCTTTTCGCTCTCGCCAGGACGAGGCGCGCGGCCGCGGCAGCCATCTCGGCATCGGCTTTGCGATTTTCTCCGAGCGCACAGGCTATGGCAGCCCGGCTTTCGCCGCACGCGGCATGGAGATCACGCCGGGATGGGAAAGCGTCGAACTCGCCATGGACCCCTCCGGCCACATCGAGGCGCGCATCGGCGCGAGCCCCCACGGCCAGGGCCTGCGCACCACGCTCGCTCAGATCATCGCCGATGAGCTTGGCGTGACGCCGCAGGACGTGCGCGTCGTCCACGGCGACACCGATCGCACGCCCTATGGCTGGGGCACGTTCGCCAGCCGTTCGCTGGTGATCGCCGGCGGCGCATCGCTGCTGGCGGCGCGCAAGCTGCGCAAGAAATTATTGATCCTGGCGAGCCATGTGCTGGAGGCGGCGACCGACGACATCAAGCTCGAGAGCGGAACGGCCCAGGTCGCCGGCACGGACCGCGCAGTGCCGATCGCCGCGCTTGCGCGCGCCGCCTATCACCAGACCCACAGGTTTGGCAGCGATATCGCTCCGGGATTGCGCGAAAGCGCCGATTACGATCCGGTCGGCACCTTTTCCAACGCCTGCCACGTCGCCATCGTTGCAGTCGATGTCGAGACCGGCGGTGTCGCCCTGCAATCGTATCTGGTGGTGGAGGATGCCGGACGCATCATCAATCCGCTGATCGCCGACGGCCAGGTGCACGGCGGCGTGGCGCAGGGAATAGCCAATGCGCTGCTCGAGGAAATCATCTATGGGGCGGACGGCAATATCCGAACCGCAACGCTGGCCGATTACATGCCGCCGACCGCGCGCGAAATTCCCGCGATCGAATTGCATCATATCGAGACGCCGACTGACGCCTCGGTCACCGGCGCCAAGGGTTTGGGTGAAGGCGGTGCGATCGGTGCGCCGGCCGCCGTCCTCAATGCCGTCAACGACGCGCTGTCCCGCTTCGGCGTCGCGATCGAGGAAATCCCGGCGACCCCGCAGCGCATCCGCGCCGCGCTGCGGGCCGTGGAGAACAGAGGACGGACGTCAGAGGACAGATGAATGTACGACTTTGAGATCCGTCGTCTGTTCTCCGTCGTCCTTCACGCCGGTCGTTCGCGCGCCGAAAAGATTGCCAGCCACAGATAGACCGCGAGCAAGCCCAGCTCGGTCAGCACGATGAAGAGGCTGCCGCCATAAATGGCGGGGAAGAAAAGCTCGATCACCACCATGGAGACAACCGAAGCGAGCCACACCACCGCCCCCCAGGCGGCGGCGAGCCAGAGTCCGACCGCCGCCACCAGATCGATCACGGCAAAAAACACCGTGGCCGACTGCCAGCCGATAGTGTGCATCTCGAACCCGTTGCCAGGCGGCGTGCCGATGCTGCACACCTGCGCCCAATGATAGAGGCCCTTGGCGAGCGATATCGCGGCCATGATGCGCAGGAACAGGACCAGATACTCGGTCCAGGTTCCCGCGGCTGCGGCATTGGCCTTGACCGGCTCAATGAGGTCGCTCGGCCGCGTGGGCGTGCGCCGCGATTGATCGTTCATGCCTGCTTCCGGACTCGCATCTCGACGGAGCGCCGCCGCGGGGATAGAAGCCGGCGCAGGCGGGTCAACTCAGCCTGGCGTAGTGAGCGGCGCCTTGTGGCCATCCTATGGCCGGTCGCGGCATTATGCGTGACCGGCTGAAGGAAAGCCGTCGAACGGAGCACCCCATGACGATCAAATTCGGCCGGCCGTTCGAGCGCAGCCGCATGGTGCCGGCGGCCGGCCTCACGCCCACGCGTTCGCCTGCCGCAAGGCAGGCGGAAACCGAGGTGGCGCTTGAACTCGCCATCCGTCCGCGCCGTAATCGCCGCACCGAGTGGGCGCGGCGCCTGGTGCGCGAGCACGTGCTCACCACCGACGACCTGATTTGGCCGCTGTTTCTGGTCGACGGCGAGCGGGTGCGCGCGCCGGTGCACTCAATGCCCGGCGTCGAGCGTCTTTCAGTGGACGAGGCGGTGCGCGCGGCCGAGCGCGCCGCGCAGCTGTCGATCCCCTGCCTGGCGCTGTTTCCCAATACCGATCCGCAGCGGCGCGACGATTCTGGCTCGGAGGCGCTCAACCCGGATAACCTGGTGTGCCGCGCCATCGGCGCCATCAAACGCGAGGTCCCCGATATCGGCGTGCTTTGCGACGTGGCCCTCGATCCCTATACCAGCCACGGCCATGATGGCCTCCTGCGCGACGGCGTCATCCTCAATGACGAGACCGTGGCGGTGCTGGTGCGCCAAGCGCTGATCCAGGCCGAGGCAGGCTGCGACATTATCGCGCCGTCCGACATGATGGATGGCCGGGTGGGAGCCATTCGCGCCGGGCTCGACTCCGCCGGCTTCGTCGACGTGCAGATCATGGCGTATGCGGCCAAATACGCGTCCGCGTTCTACGGGCCGTTCCGCGATGCCGTCGGGTCGAGCGCAACGCTCGTTGGCGACAAGCGGACCTATCAGATGGACCCGGCGAACTCCGATGAGGCGCTGCGCGAGGTCGAACTCGACATCGCCGAGGGAGCCGACATGATCATGGTCAAGCCGGGGCTGCCCTATCTCGACATATTGCACCGCGTCAAAGACGCCTTCGGGATGCCGACATTCGCCTATCAAGTCTCGGGCGAATATGCCATGATCATGGCAGCCGCGGGGAACGGCTGGCTCGACGGGGACAGGGCAATCATGGAAAGCCTTATTGCCTTCAAGCGCGCCGGCGCCGACGGTATATTGACTTATTTTGCGCAGCGAATCGCGGAGCAGCTGAAGAAGGGTGGCGCCTCGGCATGATGGTGGCGTATCGCCGCGCGGTTTGGCGGCGATTTTGGCGAAGGATTGCGTGCTGCCGAGGTTGACGTCCCGACCTGCAATGCGAGGAAAGGGCGGACGTGTCATGCGCGAGGACGAGGAACAATTCCGGCACTACATGCCGGTTCTGCGGCGGGTCGTCATTTTGGCGGCAATCATCACCGCCGTCCCGGTGACGATGTGGACGGCTAGGGCGTTGGTGCGCACCTATCTCGGGTCGCATAAAGCGCAGGCGGTTCAGTCGCCGGCTGCGTCGCCATCGAGCCAGGTAGCGGCCGCTGGCAGCGACAGCACGGCAACCTTGCCACCCGCGACGATGCAAGCCAATCCCGGCGACGGAGGTGCCGCGGCCGCACAGCCTGCCGATACCTCGGCGAGTGCGGCGGCGTCGGCGACAACGCCTGATGCAACGGCCGCGGCGCCGTCCAATTCCGTAGTGGCGGATGCCTCGGCCGAGGTGCCGACGGGTTCGGCAGCCTCACCGGCAGGGGGAGCGCCCAATCCCGCCAACGTTGCCTCGGTCAATCCGGCGGCGGACGGGTCGGCAGTCGATCCGGCATCAGGCACGGAGTCGACCAGCGCCGCCGACGGCGCGACGCAGACCGCGGCGCGACAGTCCTCCGACACCGTGTGGCCGACGCCACCCGCGGCGTCGGCGCCATCGGCGGCTCCGGCAACTGATGCGTCGCCGTCGGAGCAACCGATTTCCGGTCCGGTGCCCCTGCCACACCGGCGGCCGCGCAGCTTCGTCCTTGCTCAGGCCGGCATACCATTACCAAGACCGCGTCCCGATGCGGCAGGCGTTGGTGCTGCCGCGCCGCAGGCTACGCCCATGGGCTGGTTGCACAACATTTTCCACTCGTCGTCCGGAACGGATGCGACAGCAGTTGACCCGCCCAACAGCGGCGGCAACGAGGAAACGCCGCATTGAGCTGAGCGCGCGAACCGATGCGATAAAGGGCCGCGTCGCGCGGCCCTTTTTTTCTGCGTTCACGGTGCCGCTCGCCGGGTGCGTAGCCGCTACCGGGCGTCCTGTGGCGGCTTGCCGATCTGGTCGCCGCAGCCGGCACGCGTTGCCCAATATTCCCACGCGCGCCAGGTCGTCGCCGAGGCAGGCGAGTAGCTGCGCCCCGTGCCGCGCGCGGCAATTTCACCCTTGGACAACGGCTTCGGCTTGCCGCCCATGCGCAGCGTGTTCATCTGCACGCGCGCATTGCGCGGCAGATAGACCGATAGCCGCACCACCTCGATGATCGAGCGCGCGGCCGAAGCAAAGCCGTGGCCGCGCATCAGCGCAACGTCGCCCTTGCTCATGCATTTTGCCAGATCGCGGCCCTGCGCCATGTTGCGCACGAGAAGGTCGGTGTCGCCGAATTTTTTCCGAATATCCCAGACCGGCACCTTGCCGCCGATAAAGCTGCCGGAATGGATGACCGGCTCGAGCGGCGTCTTGATCAGCCCGAACGGCAGCGTGTCCTCGGCGTGCGCGTGCACCACCGCCACAACGTCCGGCCGCGCCTCGAAAATCGCCGCATGGATGAAACGCTCCAGATAAGGCGGCCGCTTGTCGTTGATCGGCTCGCCCTCCTGGTCGAACTCGATGAGGTCGTGACGCTCGACAAGCTCGGGCGCGCGCGAGCGCGACATGAAGAAGCGCCGCGGATTGTCGGGATGGCGCACGCTGATGTGGCCGTAGGCGTCGACCACGTCTTCGTTCGACAGGATGCGGTTGGCGATGACGAGATCGCGCAGCAGGTCTTCAAGCTGGCTCATGGCAGATTCTCTGGTTGGATGGTTATAAACACGTCTCCCGGATGCGGTGCCGCATTCAGCCGTAGGTCGGCACGAAGAGATCGTCGACCTTGACGCCGCGCTCGGTCAGCCCGAGCGTCTGCTGATAGGTAATGAGGGCTTCGATGGTCCGGCGGTTCGGCTCGACGCCGTACGGCCATGGGTCGCCGCCGAACACGTCCCAGATGTCGTCGATCTCGCGCATCAAAAACGGCGTCATGTAACGCACCGCGCGCAGATTGAACAATTTTTGCAACGCGATCTTCTTCGACTTCACGAACGCCTCATAGAGGCTCGTCGCCACGAACGGATAGCGTTCGTGGATGCTCTTCTTGATGGCGACCGTGTGCATGATCGGATAGATGCCCTTGCGCCGGTAAAGGTCGCTGTCGATTTCGACATAATTGGGAAACAGCCGGACAATGTTCGGATCGGTCCTGATCTCCTGCGGCAGGCTCGTTCCGAGCGTCGCATCGATCTCGCCGGCGGCGAGCAACTGGCCGAGCGACTTGCCGGACTGGTTGTTCTCGATCGACATTTTTTGCAGCAGCGGCAGCACGGTCGGATGGCCGTGCGAACCTAACTCGTTCATGGCGCTCTGCACCCAGCGGACCTTGGTAAGATCGACGCCGAATTCGTGATGCAGGATGCCATTGATGAAGATGGCCGCGGTCATCGTGTAGAGCGGCACGCCGATGCGCTTGCCCTCGAGATCCTTGGGCGTCCTGATCCCGGACTTTTTGTTGATGGCGATATAACCCATGCGGAAGGCGATCGAGGGAAACACCGGGATGGCGACGAACGGGCACTCGTTGCGGGTAAAGCGCTGGGTGAATTCGGACAGCGAATACTCGGCGACATCGAATTCCTCTCCGCCGGACATGCGGTCGAAGATCGGGCGCGGCTGGTCGATGGCGATGAAATTGAGATCGATGCCGTCGGGCTTCACTTCGCCGGTATAGAGCGGCTGCATCCGATCGTAGAGGCCGCACGCAAACGAAAGCTGCAACTTCGCCATGCTGTGATGGTCCTTCCTGCCCTGACTTCGTCCTGAGCGTTAGCACGCTGCGGAAAGGCGAGAAAGATCGCTTGCGGAATGCCTTCTGCGCCACCCGACCGATCCACAATTCCCGCTCGACGGACCTTCCCTGGCTTCGGCAAAACCGGCGTTATGGACCCAGAACCGGCATCGGGAGCCCCCGGGGCATCCCGGATAATATGCTTTAACTCGCGCTGCTAATGTCACATTATTTCCAGGCTTGGCCTTGGCGAAGGTCAAGCTGGTGACGCGCCGCAGACGCGCGCACCCACCACAGGGAGGAGTCCCATGGACAGTCGAATTTCGGCGGCGTTGAGCCGCCGCAACTTGCTGCGTGAGGCGGGCAGCGCCGGCTTGGCGGTCTTCGCGGTGCCGGCCTGGGCGCAGACGACCGTGCGGTTGGCGTTGCCCGGCGGTCCCGACCAGCGGGAGATTACGACCGCGTTCCCGCAAAAGGGATCGATGGTCCTTCAGCGCACGCGGCCGCCTATGCTGGAGACGCCATTCGAAGTCTTCGACCAGGGGGTCTTTACGCCGAACGACCAGTTCTTCGTGCGTTGGCACTGGTCTGTAATTCCAACGAGCATCGAAGTCGACAAATTCCGCCTCAATGTCCGCGGTCACGTAAACGAGCCGCTGTCGCTCACGCTAAAGGATATTTTGGCGATGCCGCGGATTGAATACGCGGCGGTAAATCAGTGCTCGGGGAATTCGCGCGGCTTCTTCCAGCCACGCGTCGCCGGTGGCGAGTGGGGTAACGGCGCGATGAGCAACGCGCGCTGGACCGGCGTCAGTCTCAAGCACCTGCTTGACCGGGCTGGCGTCAAAGACGGTGCCGTGCAGGTCCGTTTCCAAGGCCTGGACCGGGCGCCAGTCGCGGATGGGCCGAAATTCATCAAGTCGCTTTCGCTCGATCACGCGCGCGACGGCGAGGTGATGATCGCCTGGGCCATGAACGGCGAGCAATTGCCGCTGCTCAACGGCTTTCCGCTCCGCCTCGTGGTGCCCGGCTGGTACGCGACCTACTGGATGAAGTCGCTCAACGACATCGAAGTACTGGACCGTCCGGATACGAACTTCTGGATGAAGACCGCATACACGATTCCGGATACGCCGCACGCCAGCATGACGCCGGGGCAAACTGGTGTGAAGATGGTGCCGATCAACAAGATGAATCCGCGCTCCTTCATTACCAACGTCAAGGCAGGAGCGACGATTTCGGCCGGAAAGCCGACGCTGATCCGTGGCTTTGCGTTTGGCGGCGATGGCGGCGTCAAGCGCGTCGACTTCTCGTCGGATGGCGGCAAGGCTTGGGAGGTCGCACAGCTTGGTCGCGACGAAGGCAAATACAGCTTCCGGCAATGGCATGCGCAATTCACGCCGGAGACGAAGGGCGACTACACCTTGACGGTCCGCTGCACGAACGCGGCCGGCGAGGTGCAGCCAAACGAGCCGAACTGGAATCCTGCAGGCTTCATGCGCAATGTCATCGAATCGACGCCGGTGACGGCGGCATAAGGGGGGACCCATGAAACGCAACATCTTACCGGTCGTGTTCCTGGCTGGTGCCGCTTTGATACCGCCGTTGGCGTTTGCGAAAGATTTATCGGCGTTAAGGTCGGTCGACGTGACGTTGCCGGACAGTACGCGCGCGCTGCCGCCCGGACCGGGGCAGGCGACCGCGCAGAACAACTGCCTCGCTTGCCATTCTGCCGGCATGATCATGACCCAGCCGCGCATGCCAAAGGCTGCATGGGCGGCCGAGGTGACCAAAATGCGCAACGTCTACAAGGCGCCTGTGGACGAAAAGGACGTTCCGGCCATCGTCGAATACTTGGCGGCGGTCAAAGGCCCGAAGTAGACGGCGCGCGAGGCGCCGACACGCGAATCGGGATTGACGAATTTCATTCCGGCGGACGCACGATTCCAGTCTGCGAGGTGATGCGGCCATAATGCTCGATGCGGCGGTGCCGCACGAAGTCGAACACCGTCTGCTTGCCGAAGAGCGTCGCGTCCAGGTCGCAATCGGCCACGATCAGCTCGTCGTCCTCGGTCTTCGCTTCGGCGACGATCTCGCCGGCCGGATCGACGATCATGCTGCCGGCGATCAAAGGGTGGCCGTCTTCGACGCCGCCCTTCGCCACGGCGACCACCCAGGTCGAGTTCTGGTAGGCGCCGGCCTGCACGGTCAGGCGATTATGGAAGCGGCGTTTTTCCGGGCCTTCGGCGCTCTTTTGCGAATTCGTCGCCGGCGTGTTGTAGCCGAGCACGATCAGCTCTACGCCCTGCAGGCCCATGACCCGGTAGGTCTCCGGCCAGCGGCGATCGTTGCAAATGCACATGCCGACAATGCCGCCAAAAATCCGCCAAACCGGAAAGCCGAGGTCGCCGGGCTCGAAATAGCGCTTTTCCAGGTGTTGAAACGCGCGCGCCGGATCGTATTCGGCATGGCCCGGAAGATGGACTTTCCGATACTTGCCGACAATCCGCCCGTCACGGTCGGCCAGAATCGCCGTGTTGAAACGATGGCCGTCCGCCGTCAGCTCGGCATAGCCGAAGGATAGGCCAATCCGACTTGCCGCCGCCGCTTCAAAGAGCGGACGCGTTGCCGCGTTCGGCATGTCGCGCTCGAACCAGTCATCGATCTCGCTCTGCTCGGTCATATACCAACGCGGAAAGAAGGTGGTGAGCGCAAGCTCCGGATAGACGACCAGCTCGCAGCCGGCGGCGGATGCCTGCGCGAGCAGGTCGAGCATGCGGCGCACCACCGCTTGCCGGCTATCGGCCTTGCCGACCGGACCGAGCTGCGCGGCGCCGATGCGCAAGCTTCAACTCACCGCGTTCCCTTTCAATGACCCCGTGCGCCGCGACCCCGGTGGCCGGCGGCGGGAACATAAACTCGGCCTCGAAGCAACTCAAATAAGAAGCGCGCCGCGGCGCATGGTTTCAATGCAGTTGTTTGCGCAGAATCTTGCCGATGTTGCTCTTCGGCAGATGGTCGCGAAACTCGATGATGTGCGGCCGCTTGTAATTGACCAATCGCGCCTGGAGAAACCTGGCGAGGTCGGCCGCCGTGAGAGTCGGATCGCGCTTGACGACGAAAAGCTTGACCGCCTCTCCGGTGCGCGCGTCGGGCACGCCGATGGCCGCGGCCTCCAGCACGCCGGGATGCAGCATGGTCACGTCTTCGATCTCGTTGGGAAAAACCTTAAACCCGGAAACGATGACCATGTCCTTCTTGCGGTCGAGCAATTTCAAAAAGCCCTGCGCGTCGAGACTGCCGATGTCGCCGGTGCGCAGCCAACCGTCGGCGGATAGCGCGATCGCGCTCTCCTCGGGCCGTCGCCAATAACCCTGCATGACCTGCGGGCCGCGCACCCAGACTTCGCCCGCTTCCCCGCACTCCAGAACGGCGCCGTCGTCACCGCGAATGCTGACCTCGGTCGAAGGCACCGGTAATCCGACAGTGCCCAGCTTTGGCGCCTCGATCGGATTGATGCAGACGACCGGCGAAGCCTCGGTCAACCCGTATCCTTCCACGAGATCGCGCCCGGTAATCTCGCGCCAACGGCGGGCGACTTCGCTCTGCACCGCGGCGCCGCCGCCGATGGTCACCCGCAGGCTCGCGAAATCGAGCGCGGCGAAATCGGTCCTGTTGATCAGCGCATTGAACAGCGTGTTGACCCCGGACGTCGCGGTGATGCGGCCGTCGCGCATGGTGCGGATCAGGCGGTGCAGGTCGCGCGGATCGGGAACGAGAATGTTGAGGCCGCCGAAGCGGGCGAACACGAGCAGGTTCGCGGTCAGCGAGAAGATATGATAAAGTGGCAGCGGAGTGAGCGTCCGCTCGTTGTCAAGCTCAAGGCCCGAGCCGATCCAGGCGCAGCATTGCAGCGCATTGGCGACGAGATTGCGATGAGTGAGGATCGCGCCCTTGGCGACGCCCGTGGTGCCCCCGGTATATTGCAGCAACGCGGCGGCACTGGCACCCGGCACGGCATCGCGGTAGCGCGCGCCCGGCGGCCGGCTGCAGGCGTCCTGCAACGTCGTGAATTGCCGGAAATGCCACGCCGGAACCGCGTGCTTGAGGTACGAATTCGCAAAGTTGAACGCCCAGCGTTTGAGCGTCGGCACAAAATCGCCGAGTCGCGCCACGATGACGTGGCGGATCTGCGTTTCGGCAATCACGCTTTCGAGCTTGTGGGCAAAATTCTCCAGAATCACGATGGCCGAGGCACCGCAATCGGCAAGCTGCTCTTTCAACTCGCGCGGCGTGTACAGCGGGTTGACGTTGACCACGGTCAGACCGGCGCGCAACGTGCCGAGGAACGCGACCGGATAGGCGAGCAGGTTCGGCAGCATGATGGCGACGCGATCGCCGGGGCGGCAGCCGGCCTGTTCGAGCAGGAAGGCCGCAAAGGCGCGGCTGTCGTGCTCCCACTCGGCATAGGTCATTCGCGCCCGCAGGCACTCGAAGGCCGGGCGCTCGGAATACTGCCGGCAGGCCTCGAGCAGCATGGCGTGGAGCGACGGGTAAGCGTCGGCGTCGATGTTTTTCGGCACGCCCGGCGGATACGACGCGAGCCATTTCGGCTCCTCGGCGCGGCGCGGCTCCAGTGTCGGCGCCAAGCTTGGCGCCGGGGTCGTAACGATCTCTGCCTGGAGCGTCATGGCTTTTGGCCTTCCGCGAGGAGGCGGCAACGCGTCATGCCGGGGGGACAATGTACAGCGCACAAAGTAAACATCTGGCAAAATTGGCCGCATTCCCATTCACGCCGCGGCGCGCAATACTGATGCCTTGGCGGCCCCAGCGTCCAGGCCGTCGCAGGCCGAATATAACGCCGAGGGAGGTCGATATGTTGCAGTTTGGAAAGTCAGTTGCGGCCGCAATGGTGCTCGCGGCGGCGTTGTGCGCCGCGTCATGGCCGGCCGCAGCCGAGGACATTCTCGTCACCCAATACAAGGCCGATCCGTCCGGCGCGCCGTTCGCCATCGCGCTTGCCAAAGGCTTCTTCAAGAAGGCTGGCGTCGACGTGACCGGGGTGATTTCCGGCGCCGGCGGGGGTGCCTCGGTGCGCGCCACCATGGCTACCGAATTCGGCTACGGCGAGGTCTCGCCGGCGGCGTCATTTCCGCCATCGAGCAGGGGCAGGATCTGCGCATCGTCGACATCGGCTCGCGGCTCCTGGATCTCGACGTGGTGGTGATGCCGAATTCACCGATCAAGACCATCCAACAGCTCAAGGGCAGGAAATTCGGCATCAGCAATCCCAAATCGCTTGGCGAGATGATCGGCGTGCTGACCATGGAGAAAGCCGGCCTTCCCACCACCGCGATGCAGATGGTGTCCACTCGGAAGCCTGACCGGCGCCATCACTGCGCTCGAGAACAACGTCGTCGACGCGACCGCAATCCCGACCGTCCTGTTTCGTTTGAAGCACGGTTCGAGCAAATACCGCATTATCCTGGGCCCGGAGGGCTTGCCGCACGTGCCCCCGGGAATCGGCATTGCGACCGGCGCGTTGATGAAAGATCACCCCGAAAAGCTGCGTGCGCTTCTCGCCGCGCGGGCCGAGGCGGTGAAGTACATTTATCAGCACACGGATGACGCCATCAAGATTCTCGGCAATCTCTACGCACCGCTGCCGCCGGATCAGGTCGCCGGGCTGGTCCACGAGTTGATCGCCGTCAAGTTCTGGAGCGAAGGGAACGTCGAAATGGACCTGCTGCAGAACACCGAGCGCGCGATGAGGTATATGGGAATGCTGCAAAAGCCCGTCGATCTGTCCAAGATGGTCAACACGTCTTACTTGCCCGGCGATCTGCAGAAATGACCAACCCGCCTGCGGGCAATGACGTCCATGCCTGCCTATCCGGCGTGACGCGGATTTATCCGGCATCGCCGGGGCAGGGAGCCATCCACGCGCTCGGGCCGCTCGACCTGGACTTGCGGTGCGGCGAATTTTTTGCCGTGGTCGGACCTTCCGGCTGCGGCAAATCCACCTTGCTGGAGGTTCTTGCCGGCTTGCAGCCCCCGACGGCGGGATCGGTCATCTTCGAAGGCCGCCCCGTCGTCGGCCAGGTGCCCGACGGCATCGGCGTCGTATTCCAGGAGGATGCGAGTTTTCCCTGGCTCAACGTCTGGGATAATGCGGCGTTCGGTCTGCGCCGCGCCGGCGTTGCGGCAGCGGAGGTGCGCCGCCGCGTCGACGATGCCCTGGCTTTCATGGGATTGAAGGAGTTTGCCGGCGCTTACCCCTCGCAATTGTCCGGCGGTATGCGCCAGCGCGTCTGCATTGCACGCACGCTCGTCCTGCAGCCGCGACTTATTCTGCTCGACGAGCCGTTCGGCGCGCTCGATGCTCAGACCCGGCTGCTCATGGGCGACGAAGTGTTGCGGCTGTGGCGGCGCACCGGCGCCACGGTTTTGCTCATTACCCACGCGCTCGACGAGGCGGCGATGCTGTCGGACCGCATCGGCGCCATGTCGGCCCGGCCGGGCCGTTTCATGGAAATTATCGAGACGAACTGGCCGCGGGAGCGCGACTCGACCATCGTCTCCGACGCCGCCTTTGGCGAAATCACCGGCCGATTATGGGAGAATCTGCGCGGCGAATCCTTGAAATCGCTCGGCCTTGCCAAAATGGCCGCAGAATGAACCGCGTATCTTTGATCAGATTGGCGGTGGTCGCGGCCATGATTGCCGCGCTCGAGTTCGCCTGTCGGCTCGGCTTTATCGACCATCGGGTCATGATTCCGCCCTCGGAAATGGCCAGCGTGCTCGTCCGTCTGCTCGCATCGGGCACCATCAATGCCGATATCGAACGCACCTTGACCGCGATCGTGGTCGCGGTCGGGGTTTCGGTGGTCCTGGGATTCGCCGCGGGAATTGTTATTCACAAGCTGCCCCGCCTGCGCGATGCGCTGAACCCTTTTTTCGCCACCTACTATGCGGTCCCGATCTTCATCTTCTACCCGGTGCTGATCGCGATATTCGGACTGTCGCCGCTGCCGATCATCCTGATCGGCGTCGCCACCGCGATCGTGGCCATGATCATCGCCACGCTCAACGGGCTTGATCGCGTGCCGCGCGTGCTCACCAAGGTTGCCCACGTCCACCGCATGGGCCCGCTCGAGACCGCGCTCAAACTGCAGCTCCCGGCCGCGGCGCCTTATCTGTTCACCGGCGTAAAGCTTTCCGTCAGCTACGGCTTTGTTTCGATCATCGCCGCCGAATTCATTCTGGCGCCCGCCGGCCTCGGCCGCGCCATCGCCGACGCTTACACCGACTTCAACAATCGACGCATGTATGCGCTCATCCTGCTGTTGCTGATCATCGCCACCGTGATCAACGCGGTGCTCCATAGCCTCGACGTGCGCTGGACGCAGCGGCGGGGAGCGCGTGCGCCTTGACCGCGACCGGCGCCGGACGGCGAACAACCGATACGCTACTTATCATCGTTGTCATCGCGCTGATCTGGCAGGGCCTCGCGCGCTGGGTGGGATCGACCGCCCTGCCCGGCCCGCTGCCGACGCTGTCCTATTTTGCCCAATTCGTGCCGTCGGCGCGATTTGCCGCCAACGCGCTGGCCACCGCGACGGCGTTCGCGTTGGCGCTGGCGCTGGCTTATGGCGTTGGCCTCCTGATCGGGGTGTGGATGGGCGTCCACCGCCTCTCCGGCGCCGTCGGCGAGCCGATTTTGATTACCATCTATTCGCTGCCCAAGATTACTCTCTATCCGGTCCTGCTGCTGATCTTCGGCCTTTCTCTCTCCGGCAAAGTGACGTTCGGCGCGATCCACGGCATCTTGCCGGTCGCGCTGCTCACCATGGCGGCAATCCGCAATATCCCGCCGGTTTTTCTCAAAAGCGCGCGCACGCTGCGACTGTCGGCCTGGCAGACGATCAGGACGGTGCTCTTGCCGGCGGTTATTCCGGAACTGATCGCCGGACTGCGTATCGGATTTACGGTGACGCTGCTCGGCGTCTTGCTGGCCGAAATGTTCGCCTCGACGAACGGCCTCGGCTTTCTCATCATCAACGCGATGGAATTGGTGCAGACCAAGGAGATGATCACGATCGCGGTGGTGCTGTTCGCGTTCGCAGCCACGGCCAACGCGCTGCTGCTTTGGCTCGAGCACCGACTGCATTGGCGCGGATGACGCTAGTGCCGACTTTCGCTGTCGCCTGATTCATGAGCATTCGGAGAGGCAGCGACCCCCACCTATCCTCCCCCTTTCAGGGGAAGAAAGAGCGAGCGGCATACGCGGCGTCACGGTTCAAGACCAACGAAGGCGGCTTCTCTTTCCTCCCCCTGAAAGGGGGAGGATCAAGGTGGGGGTCGCGAGCCGCTCGGATCACTTTGAGGTTGACGAGTTGTCTTCCGCATCACCCTTCAGTGATTCCGAGTAGTGTGGCGGAGAAGTCGGCATCATTCTTGCCGCACACTCATCATGCGCACTTCTGAACCAAAGTCACGAGGGTGCCGCACAATGATGCGAACTTCGGAATCGGGACATTATTGCGCAATCGTTTCATATTGAATCGGCCTCAAACACCGCCAACGGCGGCGTGCCGCTTGAGCCGATTCGGCCGTACCGCCTCTGCCGTGACCGGGCACAATGGAGTTGGGATCGGCGTTTTGCTAAAGCGCAGGGCGTCGATCTCGCCGCCCGGCTCGACATCCACCCACACCAGCCATTGCGCATCATCGCGGGCCATAAAATCCTCGCGGAAATGGCTGAGCCGCGACTCGGTGCGATAAACCGAAGCTCCCAGGATGAAACGGGCCGCGAGCAGCATCGCCTCGGTTTCTTTCAGCCGCACCAGCTCGTGCACGTGCGGGGCGGCGAGCCCACGGAACCGCTCGGTCAGCCGATCGAGCTTGCGGTGCGCCTGCTGCAGGCGGTCGGCGCGCTTGAGGATGCCGATATCGTAGGCGAACATGATGGCCTGCAGCTCGCGCAGGATGTCGTCGGATTCCGCCGCCGCTGCGGGCCGCTGCGGACGCTGTGCGTCCGCAGCCATCGCTTCGATCTCCGCCTGATCGAGATGCGGCGGTTCGAGACGGTCGAGGTCCTCGACCGCACTGCGGCCAGCCACCCAGCCGTTGCCGATGCAGAGCCCGATGTGAAAGCCAGCAAAATGGTTGGCGCAGCCGGCCTGCGCGAGTCCCGCGGCGAACAGGCCGGGCAGGTCGGCGCGGCAATCGGGGCCGGTCCTGATCGCCATCTTGGTCATCTGGTTCTGCGCGTAGTAGGGAGTCTTGCCGAACATGTCGGTCTTGGCTTCCGATCCGAGCTTGCGGAAGAAGAAGTCCATCCATCGGACCTTACTGCGAATGAAGTGGTCGCGCAGGTGCTCGGGGATGGCCGACATATCGAGGTAGAGCGGATCGTGGCCCTTCTTCTTCTCTTCGGCCATGGCACGCGCGATGCGCGGCACGTCTGCCTCGTCGGCCCAGTCCGGCTCATAAGTCCCCATGAAGGCTTCGCCCCCTTCGTTGACGAAGCGCGCGCCCTCCTGGATCGCGAAGGTGATTCCCTCGAAATAGAATTTCGGCGTGCCGGGACGCACGTAGCTGAATTCCGCGTTGCGCAGCGCGGCGCCCGCGCGGTAGGCGAGCAGCGTGCCGGTTCCGGTAATGTCGCGCACGAATCCCGAACGAAACGTAATGGCGTTGGTGGCGACGATCGTGGCCCGCGCCTTGATGATGTAAAGCGCGCCGGTGCGGCTATGGATCGCCGTGGCGCCGACGATGCGCCGCGACGATCCGTCGCGAAGGAGCCCGGTGACGAACAGCCGATCGAGCAGCGCGACCCCTTTTTCCGCCAACGCGAGCCGCAGGCGCCAGCAGAACTCCAGCCCCCCGCCTTCCGGAGACATCACCCGGGCGAGATCGAGTCCGCGCGTGGGCCGGCGGCTGTGCACGCCGTTTGCGCCGCGCGGGAACCGGATTCCCATCGCTTCAAAATCGGCAATCCGATCGAACGAATTCGCCAGCGTCTCCCGCACCAGCAGCTGATCGGCAATGCCGTCATTGCCGGCGACGATCTCACGCACGATTCCATCGAGATCGTCGTCGGGAAGGGCGACGATCATCCAGGCGTTGGAGAATGCCGTATGCCCGGTGCGGCCGATCATCCATGTGTCGGCGATCGCAACTTTGGTGCCGCGAGGCCCATGCCGCTTCGCGCTCAGCGCCGCCAGCATCCCGCCGGCGCCGCCGCCGACGATCAGCACATCCGTCTCGATCAGGGTTCCTTGCAATTTCGCCATCGCCGGCTCACCAGGGCCGCGGTCGGTTCTTGACCGACGGATGCACGTCGACGATCTCCTCCGGGCAAAAGATCTCGCAGGAAAAGCAGGTGATGCAGTGCTCGCGAAATTTGATGACCGGCAGGAGCTTTGTCTGCACGAGACCGCCCTCGATACCGTCCGGCAGGGACACCAGCTCCATGTGGATCACGTCAGCCGGACATACGTCGTCGCAAATCCCGCAACTGGTGCAACGTTTCAGGTCGATACTTTCGATCATGCTGCCGTGCCCGACTGTGGCTGATCCCGGTTGCGGCGATTAATGCCGCATTGACGAGCGCGCATCAAGCCGCCGGTGGCCAATCATCCCGCCGCCCTTATCGGGCCGCGTTGATGTAGCGTTCGAGCGTCATCGGGTTGCCCTGGTGCGCCGGTTCGCGCGGGGCGACCCCGACGAAGCCGCTCGCCTGCGAAAACCATTGCGCGCGGGCGGGAAGCTGCCAGCGGCGCTTGCCGGCCAGGGAGGCATCCCAGCGCACCGGCTCTTCCTCGATGTCGATGCACTGATAGTGCGTGTTGAACAGCTCGATGCGATGGCCGTCGGGATCGCGCAAATAGACAAAAAGCGCATGGCCCGGCCCGTGCCGGCCGGGACCGAACTCGACGTTTTCGGCAAAGCCCATATTGGCGGCGAGGTCGCAGACGTAGAAGAACAGATACGATTCCGGAATGCTGAAGGCGGCATGATGCAGGCGCGGCCCGGCACCGGGCGCAAACACGATGTCGTGCGGGTTGCCCTTGCGCTGCAGAAAGACGAACAGCGGCTCATCGCTGCCGTCGGCGGCAATGTATTCGGAGAGGCGGAAACCCAATTCCGAATAGAACTCGAGCTGTCGCCGCACGTCCGGCACCAGGAGCTGGAAATGGTCGATGCGCTGCGGCACGGCGCCGCGGTGGTGCTCGAAACTGACGATCAAACGCGGCTTGGTCGTCATCGTGGCGCAGAATTCGAGCGGCGAGCCGAGCGGATCGCTCACATGCAGGGTTTTTCCCTGGTATGGCCGCTCCACCCATTGCGCCGGCAGGCCGGCTTTCTCGAAATAATGCTTGGCCTTCTCCAGATCCTCCTCGGTGAAGCAGCGCATGCCGACGCGTTCGGCCAGCGGCTCCGCCGCGCGCTTGAGCACGAGCGAGTGATGGCACGCCTCGGCAACGCCGCGCAGATAGATCGCCTCGTTATCCTCGTCGCTGACCACGAAGCCGATCAGGTCGACGTAAAAGGTCCGGCTCCTGCCGAGGTCCTTGACGTGCAGCACGGCATGGCTGGCGCGGGTGATGTTGAAAGCCGGATGATAATTGGGGCGCGGCAGACTCACGGGATGCTCCTGATACCGGCAGTCGCAAAAGACGGAAGGGGAGACGGAGGGAGGGCCGAAGGCCCGATGGGTAAGCGGGAGGGCAAGCGGAGACCTGCATTCTACGCGTCGAGGCGCTGGAGTGTGGCCGCAAGCCTACCATACCGGCGGCTACGGCGCTGTCGTCGGTCAGTTGGCAAACAGCTCGGCCAGGTTTTCGCGCTCGATCGATTGCAGCCGCTTGAGGACCGCCGCTCGCCACGGGTCGGAGAAATCCGCTGTCAACTGCAAATATTTGCGCGTGACGCGCTCCTGCAAAGCTTCGTCCGAATCGTCCTGCCAACCGGAATCGTCGATCGCATACGAACGGCCGTCGCCCAGCGTCACTGCAAGCCGGCACGTCGGCTTCTTACGCCCGCCCTGCCCGCCTTCATGCAGCGGCTGCAATTCGATCCGCCGGCACAGGTCGAGAATCCGCGGATTCTGCTGCGGGCCATCGAGAAACGCTTGCGGTTCGGAGGGATCGCGGAAAAGAGCCAGGGCCACGCAAAACGGAACGCTGTATTGCGCCGTGCCGACATCGTGCGGCTCGCGGTCGGCGTGGTGGGTCAGCACCTTTTCGCCGGCTTCGATGACGAGCCGCGCAACCTGGTGCGCGTCGAATCCATGCTCGCGCGCAAGCTGCCGGATGGCGCGCACCGGCGCTTGCGCGGTGACGTGGCAGGGAAACATCTTGAAGCGGATGTTGAGACTATCCCAGCGCGTGCCGAGCCCCTCCACCAGCAAGGCCGGATCGCCGTCGCGGGCGTAGACGTCGAGAAAGCCGAATTTGCCTTCGAGAACGACATCCGGCCCCTCGAACCCGCTTCCCGCCAGCGTGGCGGCCACGACGCCGCCTTCGGCCGCGCGCCCCATGTGCAGGCGCTTGACCATGGCGCCGTTGCCCGCCTTGGCGAAGGCCAGCAGGCCCGAACAAAAGGAACCGCCGATGCCGAGCGCCATGGCGGTGCGCTGCCCATCGTGGCCCAACAGCCGCGAAGCCGCGATCGCGGAACCGAATACGCCGGTAAGGCCCGGCGCATGGAAGCCGAGTTGCTCGCTCGTCTGCCTGGCGGCAAGACCGATGCGCAGCATGCATTCGCAAGCAGCCACAAGCGCGGTGAGGAAATCGCGACCCGAGGCCTTTTGTGCCTGGGCGACGGCAAGCGCCGCAACGTGAGCGGTGGCGCCAGGATGAACCCCCGCGCTTGGCTGGCGCAGATTGTCCAACTCGAATGCATGCGCGAACGTGCCGTTGGCGAGCGCCGCCGCCGGCGCGCTCACCTGCGGCAGCGATGCGCTGAGAATTGTGCTCGCACCCTGTGCGGCGGTTTGGCGGGCAAAATGCTCGACGCTGCGGCTCCACGGCAAGCCGCTGCCGAACAGCGCAACACCCACGGTATCGATCAGACAGGTCTTGGTGATGGCGATGACGGACGCGGGAATGTCCTCGTAGCGCAGCGTGCTTGCAAATTCCGCCAGCGCCCGCGTCTCGCCGGCCATGTGCTGCCTATGCTCCGATGACGATGGCAGTGAATGTACACGACTGTTCTTCGTCTGCAATATAAGCTCGCAGCCATGCACGACATCCTGATCCGCGGCGGCACGCTGTTCGACGGCGCTGGCAATCCGGGCGTTCGCGGCGATCTGGCGATTTCCGGCGGGCGAATTGTCGCGAGCGGACACGTTGCGGGCTCTGCGCGCAAAATCATCGACGCGAACAGCCTCGCGGTCGCTCCCGGCTTCATCGACATAAAAACCCATTCGGATTTCACGCTGCCGATCAACCCCAAGGCCGAGAGCAAGGTGCGCCAGGGGGTGACCACCGAGATCGTCGGTCATTGCGGGTTCTCGGTCGCGCCAGCGCTGCCCGGCAAGGTCGAGCTGTTGCGGGATTATCTGAGCCCCAGCGCGCCCTGGCTGCCGTTCCGCGAAACGACCTTTCCCGATTATCTCGACTGCTTTCCGGCTACGGCCGTCAATACCGGGATGCTGGTCGGCCATAACACGCTGCGCCTGATGGTCATGGGCATGGCCGAGCGAGCGCCGAGCGCGGAGGAAATGGCGCAAATGACGGCGCTGCTGGACGAGGCGCTCGGCGCCGGCGCCCTCGGTCTATCTTCAGGCCTGTTCACGCCGCCCGGCGCTTACGCACAGCCCGCAGAAATGATCGCGTTCGGCCACGTGCTCAAACGGCACAAGGCCGGCTATTTCACGCACCTGCGCGACGAATCCGACAAAGTGCTGGAAGCGCTCGCCGAAGCGATCGGCATCGCCGAGGCGTGCGGCGTGCACGTCGAGATCGTGCATTTCAAATGTTCGGGCACCGACAATTGGGGCAAGGCGGCGCGGGCGCTCGGCATGATCGAGGACGCCAAGGCGCGCGGGCTCGATGTCGACTGCGATTGCTACCCGTATGATGCCGGCTCCAACCCGTTGAAGAACCTGCTGCCGCCGTGGGTGCAGGCCGGCGGGGTCGAGGCGATGCTCACGCGCCTTGCGGAGCCCGGCGCGCGGGAAAAAATCCGCACCGAGATAGCGCGCGCGGGGCTCAACAACTGGGGCCGCATCCCCTCATGGGACAATGTGACGATCTCGATTTCGCCGCATCAGCCGCAGCATGCCGGCCGCAGCATTGCCGGCCTGGCGGCGGAACGGGGAGCCGATCCGGTCGATACGCTGTGCGATTATCTGATCGCCGACCGCGGCTCGACGCGCGTGCTGGTGGCTTCGATCGCCGAGGACGATATCCGCACGCTGGTCGCTTCGCCGCTGGCGCTGGTCGGTTCGGACGGCAATTGCGTCGCGCCTCAAGGCACCGTCGCCGGGGGCCTGCCGCATCCGCGCTTCTACGGCACCTTTCCGCGCATCATATCGCGTTACGTGCGCGAGCAGAACGTGCTTCCCCTTGCGGCCGCCATCCACAAGATGACCGGCGCCACCGCGCGCGCCTTGAAGCTGAAAGACCGCGGCCTGTTGCGCGAGGGTCTTTGCGCCGACATCGTCATCTTCGACCCGGACGATTTCGCCGACCGCGCCACCTATGCGGCTCCCCATCAATTCCCCAGCGGCGCACGCACGTGCGTCCTCGTCAACGGCACGCTTGTGGTGGAGAACGCCGCTCACACCGGCGCGTTGCCGGGAAAGGTGCTGCGGCGTGATTGCAGCGGCGCGGTGGGCTAACCATTCACCCTCCCCCGCTGCGCTTCGCTCCGCGGGGCGGATTAATTAAGCCTCGATGACGATCTTCGGCGCCGGGCGGCCCGCGCCCGCCAGGCCGTCGCGCACGCGTGTGGCGATCTCGCGAAACACCTTGGCGTGCGGGCCATCGGGCGCCTCGGCGACCACCGGGCGGCCGGCATCGGATTTCTCGCGAATTTCCATGTCGAGCGGCACTTCGCCCAAAAACGGAACGCCGAGCCGTTCGGCCTCGGCGCGCGCGCCGCCATGGCCAAAAATGTCGGATCGCTCGCCGCAATGCGGACAGAGGAAATAGCTCATGTTCTCGACGATGCCGAGCACCGGTACGTTGACCCGACGAAACATGGCGATGCCGCGCCGGGCGTCGATTAAGGCAAGATCCTGCGGCGTCGAGACGATGACCGCGCCCTTGAGCGGCACCTGTTGCGCCATGGTGAGTTGCGCATCGCCGGTCCCCGGCGGCATGTCGACCACCATCACGTCGAGTGTGCCCCACTCCACTTCGCGCAGCATCTGGGTGAGCGCCGACATCACCATCGGTCCGCGCCAGATCATCGGCGTCTCTTCCTCGACGAGGAAGCCGATCGACATCACCGGCATGGCGTAGCGGAGAATCGGTTTGAGGCGGGTGCCGCCGATCGTTTCCGGCTTTTCGCGGATGGCGAGCAGTTTCGGCATCGACGGTCCGTAAATATCGGCATCGAGAATGCCGACTTTCAGCCCGAGAGCGTGGAGCCCGAGCGCGAGATTGACCGCTACGGTCGACTTGCCGACACCGCCCTTGCCGGATGCGACCGCGATGATCGCCCCAACGCCGGGGATGCCGGCAGGCGATGGGGCGTGCGGAGTACGCGGCGCGGCGCCCTCGCGCGGGCGCCCTGCACCGGGCGGCGTGAGCGGCCGCGGTGCCGCAGCGTGTGCCTGCCCTGCCCCGCCGGCCCCGCCGGCACGCTCGCCGGTAAGCGCGACCAGCGCCGACGTTACGCCGGGCACCGCACGGACCGCGGCCTCGGCGCGCTCGCGAACCGGCTCCCATTGCCTGACCGCAGCCGCGTCGACGGTGATGGAGAAAAACACTTTGCCGTCGGTCGCCACGATATCCGAGAGCGTGCCGGTCGCGGGAAGCGGCTTGCCGTCGGGGCCTAAAACCTTGGCCAGGGCGGCCAGTACATCGTCCTTCAAGGGTGCCATGCCATCATGCTCCGGCAAAGGTTCGCAGGGCGCGCGCCGCCGGTCCCACTCTACATAGCCACGGCAGAGCAGCGGTCAACGGCGCCTTCCAGCGTACGGCGAGAAGTCGTTGTCGGACAGATTTCTTCGGCCGGATCCGAAATGAATGCGCGCATGCGGCATTTCGTGTGACGTATAGTGACGCCGGCATAGATCAATACGTTGTTCGTGTCCTTCGATTCCGAGTTCGCAAACGGGGGTGCCGCGCAATGGTGCGAACTTCGGAATCGGGCACCAACCGGAGATTTGAGCAATGCTCGCCTATATTTTCTGGCACCGGCCGTTTCCTCACATCGACCGCAGGCTTTACGAAGAGTCGATCGTGCGCTTTCAGAGCGATCTTGCGCGCCAGCCGCCCCCCGGCTTCATCGCGGCGGCGTCTTTTGCCATCGAGCCGGCGCCGTGGCTTGGCGACAAACCCGGATACGAGGATTGGTGCCTGCTCGAAGGCTCGTGGGCGATGGATCCGCTCAACAGCTATGCGGTGACCGGCGTGCGGCAGCCCTCGCACGACAATGCCGCCGCCATGATGGAAGACGGGCATGGCGGCATCTACGCCCATGTCGGGGGAGAAACACCGCCGCCTCAGCAATCTACGGCCTACTGGTTGACGCGGCCGCGCGGCATCGATTGGCGCGCCGCGCTCGATCCCGTGCGCGCCAAATATCCGCAGGCCAATGTCTGGCGCCGGCAAATGGTCCTCGGCCGCCCCGCTGAATTTGCCGTCACGGTCCCGGGCGATACGGCTATCGAAGTGCCGTCCGGCTGGACGGCGCGCAGCGTCAAGCGCACGCGCCTGCCACGATAGCGGTTGACGGGCCGCCCGTGGCCGGGCCATGACCAACGCCAATCGATGGAGGAAACAATGGCGAAGGTCGCATTCGTGGGCCTCGGCGTGATGGGCTACCCGATGGCCGGACACCTGAAGAACAAGGGCGGCCACGACGTCACGGTTTACAACCGCACCGGCGCCAAGGCGGACAAATGGGTGGCTCAGTACGGCGGCGGCAAGACCGTGCCGACCCCCAAGGCCGCGGCGCAAGGCCAGGATTTCGTGTTTGCCTGCGTCGGCAACGACAACGATCTGCGCGAAGTCATGCTCGGCGCGAACGGCATCTTCGCCGGCGCCGGCAAAGGCTCGATCGTGGTCGATCACACCACCGCTTCGGCGGCAATCGCGCGCGAACTGCATGCGGAGGCAAAAAATCGAGGCTTCGATTTCGTCGACGCGCCGGTGTCGGGCGGTCAGGCCGGCGCCGAGAACGGCGTACTCACCGTGATGTGCGGCGGCGACGCGACGCCGTTTGCCAAGGCCGAGAAAGTCATCGCCGCCTACGCGCGCGCCTGCAATCTGCTGGGCAGCCCCGGCTCGGGCCAGCTTGCCAAGATGGTGAACCAGATCTGCATCGCCGGCGCCGTGCAGGGACTCGCCGAAGGATTGCATTTCGCGCAGAAAGCCGGGCTCGATATCGAAAAGCTCATCGCCACGATTTCCAAGGGCGCGGCGCAGTCCTGGCAGATGGAGAACCGCTACAAGACCATGGCGGCGGCCAAATTCGACTACGGCTTCGCCGTGGACTGGATGCGCAAGGACCTCGCCATCTGCCTCGACGAGGCGCGAAGGAACGGCGCGCATCTGCCGGTATCCGCGCTGGTCGATCAGTTCTATTCGGAAGTGCAGAAAATGGGCGGCAGCCGCTGGGACACGTCGAGCCTGATTGCGCTGTTGCAGCGGTGAGGTCGCCATGGATTCGCCAGCCGACACGCGGCCATTCTCGCCAAAGATCGACCGCTCCTATCCGAAACCGAGACTGAAGCTGCCGCCGGGCGCCTGCGACACGCATTTTCACTTCATCGGCCCGCAGCAGCTGTTTTCGCTCAAGCCGAACCACATCTTTTCGCATTTGCAGTTCGAGGACACGCCGATCGAAGATTGGATCGAAGCTGCAGGACGCGCTTGGGCTGTCGCGCGGGCTGCACGTGCAGTCGATGATGTACGAGAACAATTACCAGATCGCGCTGCACGCGCAGTGCCGCTTTCCCGATCGGCTGCGCGCGGTCGTGACGCCGTGGCCGGGCATCACTGACGGCGAACTCGACATCCTCACCAAAGCCGGCGTGGTCGGCTACCGCATCGCCCATCGCATGACCAAGACGATCGACAGCCGGCTGGTGGCGCGCACGCACGAGCACGGCTGGTCGATGCATTATCTGGTCAAGCCGGACGAACAGGAGGACTGGAAGCCGCAAATCCTCAAATCGCCGGGAAAATTCGTGCTCGAACACATGGGCGGCGTCGATCCGGCCAAGGGCATCGACGGCGCGGGCTTCAAGTTCGTGCTCGCATGCCTCGATACCGGCCGCTGCTGGGTCAAGCTGTCGCCGCGCATTTCCAATCAGCAGACGTTTCCGTTCTCCGACACCGACCCGCTGGTGAAAAAACTCGTCGCCCAGGCGCCGACGCGGCTCCTTTGGGGATCCGACTGGCCGCATCCGCAATATTTCAAGCCGATGCCGAACGACGTGGCGTTGCTCGACATGATGCTTGACTGGGTGCCGGACGAAGCCACGCGCAAGCGCATCTTCGTCGACAATCCGGCAGAAGTTTTCGGATTTCCGCCGGTGGTCGAGTCCTAATCGCGCTGTTGAAGCGGTAAGATGCACCCGTCATTCCGGAAACCGAGCGCGGCTCGGTGGGCTGGAAATCCATATCCATAGTCATGGTCAGCAAGTATGGAGCCGGGTTCGCGGGCTTTGCCTGCACCCCGCACTGACGACTCAGGCCCGCCCACTTGGCAAGGGCGAGCGGTCGGCCAATTCCATTTCGCGATAGGCGAGCCGCTCAAAGAGTTCGCCGCGCAGCGCGCGATACGACGGATCGTCGAAAAGATTGTCCATCTCGTGAGGATCTTTTTGCCGGTCGTACAGCTCGCCATAAGGATCGCCGGCAGCAATGGTCATGCGGTAGCGCGGCAGTGACAGCGAGCGCAGCCGTGGCGGCGAGGTAAAGCCCAGCGTGGCGCGCTGCTGGTCGTCCTCGATCACCAGGCAGTCGCGGCCCGATGCGAGCGCATGGCCGTCGATGGCGGGCAGCAGGCTTTCACCCTGGATGCCGTTGTAGGGCTGGATGCGCGCGCGATCGAGAATTGTCGGCGCGATATCGAGCGTGCCAGCCAGCACGTCGCTTCGCCGCGCCGGCGCGTTCACCGGGCTCGGCCCAGATGAACGGCACGTGGGTGATGCCCTCGTAGTGCGCCGGGCCTTTGAGCAGCAGCCGGTGATCGCCGAGATAATCGCCGTGGTCGGTGGTGAAGATCACGATCGTATCGTTCGCCATCCCGGATGCGGTGAGCGAGGCCAGCACCCGCCCGATGCAATCGTCGATCATGGCGATCATGTCGCAGGAAAGCGCCATCGCCTCGCGCGCCTCGCGCTCATTGACTGCGAAGGCCGCCTGCCCGGCCGTGTCGGCCTTGCCGCTTTCGCGTTGCGCCAGCGCCCACGCCGCAGGCCGTGCCAATGGCCGGTTGCCGTGAGAAAAACTCGGCGGCAGCTTCATGTCGTCGGGCCGGTACATCGACCAGTAATGGCCCGGCGGCGTGAACGGATGATGCGGATCGGGAAACGACACCATCAGAAAGAACGGATCGTTATGCACCGCGCGCCCATACTCATCGAGCCATGCGCACGCTTTGTCGGCGATGTAGGACGTCGGATAAAGTTCTTCCGGGATCGCCGTCCGGATCGCCTGCGGGCAGACATAATCGTGCGTGAGCTGATTTTTCGGGTCGCGCAGCGCATCGGCGTCGGGCCGTCGCGATTTGAGCCAAAGGTAATAATGACCGCCGACCTGATCGCCGTGGCCGGTGCACAGATCGACATGCTCGAAGCCGTAGAACGGCAGCCGCATGGCAAAGTCGCGGCCCGCCGACCAGCGCGCCGGAAGCTCCTGGTCGTAGGGCCCATCGCCGGTATATGGCTTTCTCGCTTCGGCGAATTGCGCATCGAGCAGCCGATCGCCTTCGCGCGCGGGCATGCGCTTCTGAATCGGCGGAAAGCCGGTAAAATTCTGCAAATGGCTCTTGCCGACCAGCGCAGTGGCGTAGCCGCCGGCGCGCAGCGCATCGACGAAAGTGTTGGAGGAAAGCGGCAGCGCCAAGCCGTTGCCGCGCGCGCCATGGACCGAGGGCATCCGCCCGGTCATCAAGGTGGCCCGATTGGGCATGCACACCGGCGTCGCCACGTAGAAGTTCTCGAATCGAGTGCCGCGCGCTGCGATCGAGTCGATATGCGGCGTTTTGAGCACCGGGTGTCCGTAGCAGGACAGATAGTCCACCCGATGCTGGTCGGTGATGAAGAGAAGGAAATTGGGCTGGGTCATATTTTACTTGGATATCATCCCGGAACAGCTTTCGCTCAGATCGTCTAGCGAAGCTTTTGGATTTGACATTCGCTTCTCGAGTTTGCGGCAAAGCTAGCTCGCATGGATGCCGGCCGCCGCCATAAGGTCATGCCATTTTTTGAGATCGACTTTGATTTTTCGCGATAGTTCGGGGCCAGCAATCCAGGTCGGTTCGAGTCCGATCGTGGTCAGCTTCTTTTGCAGCTCGGGATCGCCATAGATCTTCTTGTACTCGGCGGCGAGCTTGTCGCACACGGCGGCAGACGTATGTGCCGGCGCAAACAGGCCGAACCATTCGGTCATAACCAGGCCGGGATAGGTCGCAGAGAGGGGCGTCACTTCCGGAAGCAGCGGCGACGGTTTTGATCCAGCGACGCCCAGCGCGGTGACTTTTGCCGCCCTGATGAAAGGCAGTGCCTGCGCGACTGGGACGCAGGCCATTGTGACGTTGCCGGCCAGCAACGCGTTCAGGGACGGGCCAGCGCCCTTGTAGGGCACATGGATCATCTCGACACCGGCGTCGTGCTCGATCATCTCGCCGCAGAGATGTCCTGGCGAGCCGACCCCCGCCGAGGAGAAGGTGAGCGCACCCGGCTTGGCCTTCGCGGCGGCGACCAATTCGGCCAAGGTCTTAATCCCGGACGCAGCATTGACGATCAATACGTCGTTGCTCTCAACGACTCCGGCGATCGGAATCAGGTCGCGTTGCGGATCGTAAGGGACTTTGAGCAGGTTGGGCGCCATGGTGATCGGCAGGTCGACCGTGAACAAGAGCGTGTAGCCGTCCGGCTTCGCCTGGACAACGGCCTCGGTGCCGATTGATCCGGTTGCGCCGGGGCGCGTGTCAACGACCGCAGGCTCATGCCAATCCTGCGATGCTCTTTGCGCATAGAGCCGTGTCACCAAATCCGTCGGGCCCCCGGGAAACGGCAGGATGATGTGGATCGCGCGTGACGGGTAGGCTTGTGCAACCGCCGGCGACTGCCCCGCAAGGCCCAAAAGGTCCAAGCCCGCAACCGCAACGCCCATCGCGATGGTGGAGAGGAACCCACGTTTGCTGATCATGGCTGTTTTCCTGCCTGATGAGATCATGGCCCGTCTCGAGGTCATCGCTGGACCGAGCGTCCAATTTGCGATTGCCGGCGTGCGCCCGTCCAGGATAGTTGACCAATCAATCAATCAATCAACCGGCTGGATGTGCGCTTCCTTGGCGAGCTGCATCGTCGCGGCGTAGTCTTTCTTGAAGAATGCGCCGAACTGCTCGACGCTCATCGGTACGGGCACGACACCGAGGCTAGCCAAATGATCCTTCACCGCCGGCACGGCCAGCGCCTGTTCGGTCACGTCGTGCATCTTGTTGATGATGCTCATCGGTGTTTTCGCCGGCGCCGACAGTCCGACCCAGAAGTCGGACTCGGCGGCCGGAAAACCCGCCTCGGCCACTGTCGGCACGTCAGGCAGCAGCGCCGCGCGTTTCGGCGTGCTCACCACCAGCGCCGTCAGCTTGCCGCTTTTCAGCGCCGAGGCGGCCGCGGCGAGGGGAAGAAAGTAGTAATCGATGCGTCCCGCCATCACCTCGGTCAATCCGTTCTCGCGGAACGGAATGTGCCGCACGTCAATATGGGCGGCGAGGCGGAACTTCTCGCCGGCCATGTGTGACGTCGAGCCGACGCCCGCGGACGCAAACGTCAACGTGTCCGGTTTTGCCTTGGCGGCGGCGACGAGATCGGCGATCGTCTTGAACCCGCTCTTCTTCGAGGCGACAAGCACATTGGGTTGGCTGCCGAACATGACCACCGGGATGAAATCGTGCAACGGATCGTACGGCAGATGGGCGTGCATCACCACGCCATTGGCCATGGAGGACGAACTGGTGACGAAGGTGTAGCCGTCGGGAGCCGCCTTGGCGACCATCTCAAAGCCGATGATCCCGCCGGCGCCGGCCTGCGGCTCGACGACCACGGACTGGTGCAGCAGCTGCGATATCTCGATCGACCACGACGCGCGCGGTCGTATCGGACGCGCTCCCGGCGGGAAACGGGCTGATGATCCGGATCGGCCGCGTTGGCCAGCTTTGCGCGTGGGCGCCGGGCGCGGTGGCGAGAAGACCGACAAAAGCGATGGCGCAATACAGCGCGCGAACGATCATCATGGGCGCCTCCCGGCGATGTTGAACCTTGCGACGGCGGACTTGCCCGCCTTGATCGGACAGCGGAATCTGATTGCGTCCAGCACCTTTGCCAAGCGGCGAATGCGCGCAGGATTCCCGGCCTCGCGGTATCAGCGATGTTCCTTCTTGTCGTCGTCCAGGTACGCCCCATGTGTGCCGTGCAACCCATGCGAGGGCACAGGTCATGTCCATCCGTCCGGTCAAACGCATCGTCACCGCCAAGCCTGCCATCGAAGGCGCCGGGGTGAAACTGCGCCGCGCTTTCGGCTTCGGCGACACCGGCGAATTCGATCCGTTCCTCCTGCTCGACGACTTCCGCAACGATCGGCCTGACGATTACCGCGCCGGTTTTCCCTGGCATCCCCATCGCGGCATCGAGACCATCACCTACGTGCTGGCCGGCAGCGTCGCGCATGGCGACAGCCTCGGCAACCGCGGCAATCTGCAAGCCGGCGACGTGCAATGGATGACCGCGGGTCGCGGCATCCTGCACCAGGAGATGCCGCAGGGCGACCAGGCCGGCCGCATGCATGGCTTTCAGCTCTGGGCCAATCTGCCGTCGTCACTGAAGATGACGGCGCCGCGCTACCAGGACATCAAGGCCGCCGAGATACCGGAAATCACCGACGACGACGGCACCCGCGTGCGCGTGGTCTGCGGCGATTTTTGGGGACGGCGCGGCCCGGTCGAGGGCGTCGCGGCCGATCCGCGCTATCTCGACATTTCGGTGCCGCCGGGCAAGCGCAAGACGCTGCCAGTCGAACTCAATCGCCACGCCTTCGCCTATGTATTCGAAGGCTCGGGAAGCTTCCGCGCGGCGTCGCAGCCGTTCGGCGTGCTCACGGAGAAGACCGATGGCGTGGGTGAAACGATCGTGCGCGAGCAGACCGGAAATCGCTCGCTGGTTCTGTTCGATTCCGGCGACGAGGTGACCGTAGCGGCCGGCGAGGAAGGAATTCGTTTCCTCCTGGTCTCCGGCAAGCCGATCGAGGAGCCGGTGGCATGGCACGGCCCGATCGTGATGAACACCGAGGCCGAGCTGCAACAGGCCTTTGGTGAGCTGCGCGCCGGCACATTCATCAGATAGTCTTGCGATACTGACGCTTCGATCCCTCCGCTGTCATACCGGCTGAGGCGAGGCAGCCGGCAATCTCCCGCGAAAGGGATGACCATCGGACCGCAGGTCAACGATGACTGCAATCGCCCGCCCCCGCGGGCGATCGCAGCACCAAGAATCAAGCCTCAGAACCGGAAGACTAACCACCGAGCTGTGCAATGCGCTGCCGATAGACGTTGGTGATGCAGGTCACGTTCGTGCTGCAGGAATCGCGCCTGGCAATCCAGGCTTTCTCATCGGAGACGAGCCTGTCCCGCGCGGCACCGCTCGTCTTGTTGTAGACATTTTGATAAAGCGCCGTGAGCGCCACATCGAGCGCGGACAGATTGGCGTTATCGCAGATCGCTCTTTCCGTCGGCAGCAGGCTGCCGGAGCAGGAGTAACTCGGTCCGGCCGCGGCGGCCGGCAAAGTCCATTGACCCCCCAGTGCTGCGGCCAATGCAGCGGCCCCCAGCCCAATCGTGATCGATACCCGCGAATTGATATTGAGCATGACATTCTTTCCCTGATCTCACAGTTCGAAAGCCGGGAGCCGGCGCGCGTCGAAATCGCTTCGCATTCGATGTTGAAAGCCGGAAATCCCGTGACGCGTCCACCCTAGCAGCCCGCGGCTTCGTGCAAAAGACCGGGACCCGCGGAGCGGCTGCAGCGCGTACAAGTCACGAAGCGGCAGTGGCGGCCAATGCTGTAAAATCGCAATCGTGCAATCGCGTCTCGGCGAAAGAATGCACCACTAGGCCGCGGCGCTCGGGCGGGCGGAGACCGCATGGTGCCAGCGAATGACGTTGGCGAGCGCATCCGGGACTGCCATCTTCGACACCCGCATGAAATCGACCGCGACGAGCGCGGTGATGTCGGCGACACTGTACGCGTCTCCGGCCAGGTAGGGTCGTCTGGCCAATTCTCCGTCGAGCACGCGCAAGAACTCGAACACGCGCGGTTTATTGGCCTCGCCCCAGGCCGGCACCTGCGGGTCGACCATCACTTTCATGGCCGGATGCAGATGCTGGAAAACGCTGGCCACGGGGAACAGAAGATGCAGTTCCGCCCGCCTGTTCCACATTTCGACCGATGCGCTTGCCAGCGCCCCGTGGCCAAACAGCGCCGGCTCCGGCTGTACGGCCTCGAAATAGCGGCAGATCGCGATCAACTCGGCGATGACGGTGCCCTCGTCGAGCATCAGCGCCGGCACCCGCTGCATCGGGTTGATCGCCGTGTAGGCCTCGGAACGCTGTTCCAGCTTGCCCAGGTCGAGCTGCTCGGTCGGGATTTTGATGCCCTTTTCAGCCAGGAAAATACGCACCCGGCGCGGATTCGGGGCGCGACCGCCGTCATAGAGCTTCATCGGACCGCCTCGCTGTTGCCATGCCTCCCGACCATATCGCCGGCGTTTGCAATCGACCAGCCGAGCGCTCGAGCAGCGGGGCGCATTGCGAGCGGTTACCCGGCCCGGATGCGTGAACAATTCCTAAATTAGCCGGTAAAGCCACCTTGCCTTAAGCCCGGTCTTAAGAAATTTGCGCGACTTTCGTCGGCAGTTGTCGCAAGTGCCCTCTTGTCATGCCCTCTACGCCCAGCGAATCGCACGATCCAACCGCGTACGAGTTGCCCGCCGCGGCCGCAGCGGTTGCCGCAAGCGCCGGTGCTTCGCCGAGGCGACGACGGCTCGCCGCGGCGCACGTGCGCGAGGCGCGCGACCGGCTCACGTCCACCAGCGGGACACGGCCGGTCTTCGACTACGAACTTCTGCGGCAATTCGCGCAAACCCGGCTCTCGGCCTCGCCGGTCATCCTGCTCTTGATCGTCACCATCGGACTGTTCTCGGGATTGTGGACCGGAGCGCTCGTCTGCGGCGTGTGGACCGCCGGGGCGCTTATCATCCACCTGGTCATCGTTCGCACTTGCCGCCACTTCCTCGCCCAAGCGCCGAGCACCGCCAATCTGCGCGGCTGGCGAATGCGCTTCCTCCTGCTCGATCTGTTCTTCGGCATGGCATGGACCTTCATCCTCATCAATCCGGTGGGCGCCGACGAGCAGGCCGGCATGTTCATGCTGTTCGTCATGCTGCTGGTGGTGGCGATTTCGAGCATGCTGGCGTCGAGCCTGCCGGTCGCGGTGTTTGCGCTGACGCTGCCGGTCACCATCGCAATCGCCTTCGACTTCTTGCTCAAGGCAACGCTGCACGACTACATCCTGGCCGCCATGGCGCTCGCGGCCGAAGGTTATTTCTCGCTGCTCGCCTACCGGCTCTATTCGACGACGCTGGCGACGCTCGAAGCGCGGGCGGAAAAGGAATCGCTGATCGGCGAACTCGAACAGTCAAAATCGATCTCGGACGAGGCGCGCCGCCGCGCCGAAGCCGCCAACATCGCCAAATCGCGATTTTTGGCGCAGATGAGCCACGAGTTGCGCACCCCGCTCAACGCCATCCTCGGCTTTTCCGAAGTGATGAAGGCGGAAATATTCGGCCCGCACGCGGTGCCGATGTACAAGGATTACGCCGGCGATATCCACAATTCGGGCGTGCACCTTCTCAACCTCATCAATGAAATCCTCGACCTGTCGCGCATCGAAGCGGGACGCTACGAGCTCAACGAGGAAGCGGTCTCGCTGGCGCGGGTGGTGGAGGATTGCCACCACTTGCTCAAGCTGCGCGCCAGCAACCGCGGCATTTCAATCCATGAAATGTTCGAGCCGGACATGCCGCGGCTATGGGCCGATGAGCGCGCGGTGCGCCAGATCTGCCTCAACCTTCTCTCCAACGCCATCAAGTTCACCCCACAGGGCGGCGAAATCTGGCTGAAAGCAGGCTGGACCGCCTCCGGCGGTCAGTACATGAGCGTCAAGGATACCGGACCCGGCATCCCCGAAGAGGAAATCCCGATCGTGCTCGCCTCGTTCGGTCAGGGATCGAATTCGATCAAGTCCGCCGAACAAGGCGCCGGTCTCGGCCTGCCGATCGCCAAGAACCTGATCGATCTGCATGGCGGCACGTTCGCGTTGAAATCCAAGCTGCGCATCGGCACCGAGGTCATCGTCACATTCCCGCCCGAGCGCGTCATGTCGGCTCTGGCGCCAATTCCCACCAGCGCTCCGCCGCTGGCGCCGCAGGCGGAAGCCTCCTCGCCCTCAACCGGCGGGATTGCTCGCGCCAGGAAGTCACTATTCGGCATCGGTGGGTAGGCCGATCGCCACCCGTCAATCAGTTGCCGGCGAAGCGCTTTTTGCGGGATTTGCCGGCGCGTGTGCCGCAAAATGTCCAGACTTCGGTGGAATTGGAACACTGGCGTCCACGCGCAGGCGGTTCTATGCCTTCGCGCGGGCGAGGTGACGCAATTCGCGCCGGTCGCGGCGGTCAGCGCCGTCGGGCCGGGATCGAACGCGCAGGGACACATTGACGTGCGTCAACGGCTCTCGCTGCTCCTGCTCTTCGGCCTCGTCGTTGCCGTTCTCATCGTCCTGGCGCGCCAGGACGGCGCCGGCGTCGAACCGCTGTCGAACGGCGACTTTGCCTCGCTTGCCTACAAGGTCGGCATCCTGGTCTTCATTGGCGGCATGGTGGTGACGCTGTTTCGCGAGCGCTTCGTGCAGGCAGTCACGGCGGCGCTCCTCTGGATCGCCATCGGCCTTGTGCTCGTGGTCGGCTATTCCTACCGCTTCGAGATCTACGGAGTCGGCGATCGCCTGCTCGCCGAACTCGTTCCCGGCCACGTGGTCTCGGAAGGGCGTACCGTCGCGGTTGCCCGCACCAATGGCGGCGACTTTGCGATCAACACGGCGATCAACGGTGCGCGCGTCGCCATGGTCCTCGACACCGGCGCGAGTTCAGTGGTGCTCACCCGCGAGGACGCCAAACGCGCCGGCCTGCCGATCGAAGTGCTGGACTACACGGTCAATATCGACACCGCCAACGGGCGCACGCGCGCCGCGCCGGTGACACTCGATCGCATCGCCGTCGGCAGCTTGGTCGAACGTTCGGTCGATGCGCTGGTGGCGCAGCCGGGTCAATTGAAGAAGAGCCTGCTCGGCATGAGCTTCCTCAACCGCCTGCAGAGCTGGGAGGTGCGCGGCGACCACCTGTACTTGCGCGGCTATCCTTAGGCGAAGACCGACCCCCGTGCAGTCTCAATCACATCACACCAGACTGATAAGAAAGCGTGCCGAAACCGCCAGCAGGAACAGGCTGAACGCGATCTCGAGCGTGCGCCGCGACAGCCGATGGGCAAGACGCGCTCCCAACGGCGCGACCAGGCTCGCGACCGGCGCCATGACCACCACCCCGATCAGCGATACGAAACCGAGCGAAAGCGGCGGCAACAACGCCTCGTGCGGCAGCCCGGCGAGCGCATAGCCGAGGGCGCCGATGATCGTGATCGGCACGCCCAGTCCGGCCGAGGTCGCCACCGCCTGGTGCATCGACTTGCCATAGAGCGTCAGCACCATATTGGAAAGCGAGCCGCCGCTGATGCCCATCAGCGCCCCGGCAAATCCGATGCCGAAACCATAGCCGCGCATCGGCCATGGACCGGGCAATTCGGTGCCGAGATTCCAGCGGTCGCCGGCGAACAGAAACTTCGCGATGATGACGGACGCGATCACCACGAAAGCGATCTTGAAGAACGCCGACGGCGCGAATGCTGCGATGGCTGCGCCGGAAGCGACGCCGAGCATTGCGGGGAGCGCCCACAGCCGGATGACGCCGGGCACGACGAGGCCTTTGGCGCGATGAACGCGGTAGGAGCGCAGCGCCGTCGGCACGATGATGGCGATCGAAGTGCCAAGGCAAAGCTGCATGCGTACCGAATCGGAGACCCCGATCACGCGAAACACTTCGTACAGCACCGGCACAATCACCGAGCCGCCGCCAATGCCGAACATCCCGGCCAGCAGCCCGGTGATCGCACCGCCGATGACGACTGCAACAGCCAGCCACAAAATCTCGTTCAGCCCGACGCCGAGCAGCATTTTGCCTTCCCTGATCCGAAGACCGCTACGCCGCCACGCCCACCAGGTCGCACTCGCTGCCAGAACCGTCGGCGACCAGCGCAAGCGCAGCAACCAGAAGTTCGGCCCCTGCCCGCGGACTTGACGCCGCGCCGGCAAGCTGCCGGCGAAAAGCGCGCGCCCCCGGAACGGCGGAAAACAGACCATGCAGATGCCGCGTGATGGCCTGGAGCTGCGCGCCGGACGCCAGCTCGCGCTCGATATAGGGAACGAGCGCCGCAGCGGCTTGTTTGGCTGATACGAAGCGCGCCGGTTCGCCAAACAGCAGCGGATCGACAGAAATAAGCCGCCACGGGTCCTGATAGGCGGCACGGCCCATCATCACGCCGTCGACGTGTGTAAGGTGCGAGAGCGCATCGTCGACGCTGGCGACGCCGCCGTTGAGCACGATGGGCAAGCGCGGATGCGCGGCTTTGAGCCGATACACGCGATCATAATCGAGCGGCGGGATTTCGCGGTTCTGCTTGGGCGAAAGCCCTTTGAGCCAGGCCTTCCGCGCGTGCACGACAAGCGCATCGACTTCCGCCTGCTCGACCGCGCGAGCAAACGCTTCGAGCGCCTCTTCGGCGTCCTGGTCGTCGATGCCGATGCGGCATTTCACGGTGACCGGGACGCTGACGGCAGCTTTCATCGCCGCCACGCAATCGCCGACCAGCGCCGGCTCCGCCATCAGACAGGCGCCGAAGCGGCCATCGTGCACGCGCTCGGAGGGACACCCGGCATTGAGGTTGATCTCGGCAAAGCCGAGACCGGCACCGATGCGGGCGCAGGCCGCAAGGGCGCGCGGGTCGGCGCCGCCCAATTGCAGCGCCAGCGGCTGCTCGGCCGCATCACGGCGCAACAGCCGCTCCCGGTCGCCATGCAGGACGGCGCCGGTGGTCAGCATCTCGGTGTAGAGCCGCGCCCGGCGCGCAAGCAGACGATGGAAGAACCGGCAATGCCGATCCGTCCATTGCATCATCGGGGCCACGCAGAACCGCCAGGGACTGACTCTGATGGTTTTGTTCGATGCAACGCTCGCCCCTGCCCCGTCCATTATCATCGGCCTCTGCCTGTGCGCCGCGGCGCCCGTCTCGTAGCTCGATTCTAACATTCGCATCCGGTGTCTGCACGCTCTCAGCGAATGTCAGAATCAAAGGGCCACGAGAGAATTACGAGAGAATAAATGCCTTGTGAGGTACCGGAGTTGGAGATGCGCTGCACGAGTTGCTGAGCATGTCGCGAATATCAAATCCGCGCCACCGGGTATACTCGAACGATCGCTTGGGCGATATGTGCGCGAAAGATTAGCGCCATGCCAGAACGCCATGGCCTTTCTGGCATGGCGTCGCAGAATAAATAACTGCCTTTTATTATGCTTGAGGCCGGCGCTTCAGCCGATCACGGACAGCGAGATCGTGCTATCCCGGGCAGAAAGGGAAAAGGCCCCGACTGCCCGCTCGGGGCCAAGATCGGGGCCAAGAGGTGTATTCGCGCGGCTATTCGTTACTGGGAGGAACCGCCGCTGCTTCCGCTACTGCCGGAGGGCGTGCTTGGCGTCGCCGCTGTGCCGCCGCTTCCCTGCATGCCGCCCGTTCCGCCACTCACCGTCCCGCCGCTCGTACCGCCGCTCATCGTACCGCTGCCGCCGCTGCTGGGTTGCGTGTCGCCCGACGGAATCGTTTTCGGCGTGTAGGCACCGCCTGATTGCGGGCCGGTTCCCATTGTTCCTTGCGCAAACGCGCCGGCAGCGAAGGTCAAGGCAAGCGCAGAGCCAAGCGCAATAGCTGTTATCTGTTTCCTCATATGAAACTCCTCGAAAGTTGATGTGGCGCGTGTCGTTCACGCCGGAAGCCAACGCCCTGTGATTGAAGCCGTTCCACGTTGCAGCATGGCCTTCTGCAATCTTCCATGACCACCCCAACTGGGCGACTGGTTCCATAGCCCATGGGCCCATGCAATGCGATTTGGGGAATTTCGCTCACTGCGAATGATTTGATACTGTCACGAGAAAATGACCGGCCGCGACGATCAATACTGGATGACATGAACGTCAAAGAAAGAGCAGCACTCGGATCGATCGCCGCCTCGGCGGCGTTAACGGCGGGCAAGGCCGTCGTCGGCCTGCTCACCGGATCGCTCGCGATTTTGTCGGAAGCGGGACACTCGCTGCTCGACCTGTCGGTGACGGTGCTGACCTATTTTGCGGTGCATATATCCGGCAAGCCGGCCGATGCCGAGCACCAATATGGCCACGGCAAGGTGGAAAGCGTCGCCGCGCTGGCGGAGACCGGCTTCTTGTTCCTGCTCGCCGGATTCGTTATCTGGCAGGCGCTGCGGCGGCTCAGCGGGGCAGCATCGCCGGCGGTGGAGGCGACACTTGCGGCATTCGTCGTCATTGCCGCTTCGATCATCGTCGACTTTTTCCGCGCCCGGAGGCTGCGCCGGGTCGCCGCGCAAACATCCAGCGAAGCGCTGGCGGCCGACGCGCTGCATTTTTCCACCGACATGTGGTCGTCGCTCGCCGTGCTGACCGGACTGGGCGGCGTTGCGCTCGGCTATCCATCGGCGGATGCCGTCGCGGCGCTGGTCGTGGCTGTATTCATCTGCATCGCCGGCTGGCGGCTCGGGCGGCGCACCATCGATACGTTGACCGACACGGCGCCCGCGGGAGTGAGTGAGCGCGCCGCCGCGATCGCGCGGCGATTGCCCGGCATCGTCAGTGTCGACCGGGTGCGCGCCCGGCCGGCCGGCGCGGTTCTTTTCCTCGAGCTTGCGGTCGGTGTCAGCCGTACGCTGCCGCTCGACCGCGTTTCCGCCATCAAGGAGCGGCTCGGCCGCGCCATCCAGACCGAATTTCCGCAGGCCGAGATCACCATCATCACCGAGCCGCGCGCGCTCGACGACGAGACGGTGCGCGAGCGCGTAACCACGATCGCCCGCAATCGTGGGGTCGCGGTTCACCACATCGCCGCGCAGGCGATTTCCGGCCGCTTATCGGTGTCCGTCGACCTGGAGGTCGAAGGGGCGATGGCGCTTGCCGCCGCCCACGACGTGGCGAGCGGACTGGAAGAAGCAATCCGCGAGGAATTCGGGCCGCAAACCGAGGTCGAAACCCACATCGAGCCGCTGCCCGCCGAGGTCACGGCGGGCAGCGACGCGCCGGCCGCACGCATCGGCGAAGTCGGCCAATTGCTCTCGGCAATCGCCGGCGAGATTGCCGGTCTCGGCGAGGTGCACGATGTGCGCGTGCGCGAGACTGCCGACGGCGAAATCGTCAACTTCCACTGTCACGTCGACCCGTCACTCTCGGTGCGCGCGGTGCACGATCTGGTGGACACGGTCGAACGCGGGCTGCGCCGTCATTTCCCGACCGTGCAGCGGGTGATCGGTCACGCCGAGCCGCGTCGATGAGCGTCAGCGGCCCGCGCAGCCCGTTCTACTCGACCGTCTGATAACCGCGAATGACCCGCTCCGAGCCAAAGCCCCAGTAATTGCGCAAGGTCTCCGGTCCCCACACTTTCGGACGCTGCGGCCGGTCCTGGTGCCAGGGTCGCGGATCGAAATAACCCAGACTCTCGTCCTTCATCTGATCCATCTCGCAAAAGAATTCGACGCGGACCTTGTCGGCGTTGCGATGATAGATCGCAATATTGTGGCCGATGATGTGCCGGCCCGGACCCCAGACCAGATGAATTCCGTTCTTCGCCAGGATCTCCGCGGCGCGCTGAATTTCCGCCCAGTCCTTGACCTCGAAGGCGATATGATGGAGTTGCGGTTCGGCATCGTGGACGAAATTGACGGTGTGGTGGTCGGTGTTGCAGCGCAGGAAGGCGAACGTGTCGTCGCGCCAGTCGGAGACGCGGAACCCGAGCACGTCGCAGTAGAACTTCACCGTTTTCTGCACGTCGTCCACCCGGTAGGCGACGTGGCCGAGCTTGAGCGGCATGACGCCGGAACTGCGTCCGTCATCCTGGGCAAACGCATAGTCGGAAAAGATTTCGACCTCGGTTCCCTTCGGATCGGTGAACACGACCGCCTTGGCCACGCCCGGCGATATGCCGCTCCTGCGCTCGGTCTTGACGCCGTCCTTGCCGAGGGCGCGCGCCACCTCGTCGAGTTCGGTCTCCGGAGCGACCTGGAAGGCGAGGCCCGAGAGCGCGTTGGCCCGGCCCGGTTCGAGCGCGATGGCTTCGAGGCCTTGTTTGCTGGCGAAATAGGCGCGATCCCTGCCGCGTTCGATCAGCGCCAGTCCGACGACTTCGGTGTAATAGGCGATTTGCCGCTCGATATCGGGCGTCGTCAGGGTCGCGTGCCCGAGTCTTCTTACGTCGATCACGTCATCCTCCCGATGCCGCGCTCGGCTGCGGCCACGGCGGCGCCGCGCCCTCCACCGGGGTTTTGTGCGCGTGGCGGCTCGGCGGCCGCCTCAGACCCAAATTCTCACGCAGCGTTCGGCCCTCGTATGCGGTGCGGAACAGACCGCGCCGCTGCAATTCCGGAATCACCAAGTCGACGAAATCATCGAGCCCGCCCGGCAGGAACGGCGGCATGATGTTGAAGCCGTCACAGCCGTCCTTGTGAAACCACTCCTCCATCATGTCGGCGATGGTCCCCGGCGAGCCGTAGACGACCGCCTTGGCGCGCGCACCGGCGACTCGCACCGCCACCTCGCGGATGCTGAGATTCTCGCGTCGGGCCATGTCGGTGACCTCGCGAAAGATTCCGAGACTCGCGTTGGAGCGCGGCAGATTGTCAGGCAGCGGCCCGTCGAACGGATAGGGAGAGAGGTCGAAATTGCCGAGCACCATCGACAGGATTTCCCGGGCGACGACAGGGTGGATGAGCGAATTGAGATACTGATAACTCTCCAGCGCCTCGGCGTCGGTGCGACCGACCACGGCCGACAGCCCCGGCATAATCTTCATATCTTCGGGGCTGCGCCCATGCGTGGCGAGGCGTCCCTTGAGCGCCGCGTAAAGCCGCTGCGCGCCTTCCAGCGTCAACGGCGCGCAAAAGATCACTTCGGCAAACTCGGCGGCGACGCCGATCATGTCGTCGGAGCCGCCGGCCTGGACGATCACCGGATGGCCTTGCGGGCATCGCGGGATGTTGAGCGCGCCGAGCACTGAAAAGTGCTCGCCACGATGGTTGAGGTGATGCAGGCCGTCGGGACGGAAAAACCGGCCGGTTTCTTTGTCGCGAACGAAGGCATCGTCGTCCCAACTGTCCCATAATCCGATGACGACGCGGGCGAACTCACGCGCACGCTCGTAGCGCTCACCGTGCTCGTAGTGCTTTTCGCGGTTGAAATTGCGCGCCTCGTTTTCCTGCCCCGAGGTCACGAGATTCCAGCCGGCGCGCCCACCGCTCAGGTGGTCGAGCGAAGCAAATTTGCGCGCCACGTGGAACGGCTCGTTGTAGCTCGTCGAAGCGGTGGCGACGAGGCCGATATGGCTGGTGTGGGTGGCGAGCGCCGACAATAGCGTGATCGGCTCGAAATTCGCGATGTATTGCGCCGAACGCGACAGCGCCTCGATGTGCGCCTGGCGGACGCCGAGATTGTCCGCCAGAAAGACCATGTCGAATTTGCCGCGCTCGGCGGTGCGGGTGATCTCCATATAATGCTGAAAATTGATGCCGGCATCGGCTTGCGCACGCGGATGCCGCCACGAGGCGACGTGATGGCCCGTGGGATTGAAGAAGGCGCCGAGCCGCATCTGCCCTTTGCCGCTCATCGAAAGCAATGCCCAAAACCTTCGCGTCAAGTCGCACTATAGTCCGCCGGCGCACGAATACAGCCCCGCTCGACGGCGCGGGCTGACAAGCCCGGTATTATGGCGCAAACGCCGTTCGCGCTATTTGGACGACAGATTGTTGAGCAGCGGAATGTTCTTGGCCGGTTGCGGCTTGGGCAGCGATTGCAGGTAGGCGTAGATATCCGCCAAGTCGGAGTCGGACAGAATCTCCGGCCGGTACGGTGGCATGCCGCCCGCAGGGTGGCGCACGTAGAGTTTGAACGCTTCGAACGGTTGTCTCGTATCGGCGATTACGCTGCCGCCGCTGGTCGCCACCGAGCCTTGGCCGGCAAAACCATGGCATTGCCAGCAGCCGTGCTTGAGGAACTCGGTCTTGCCGTTCTCCGCCGACGGAGCGGCCATGACCGCGGCGGGCTGAACCAGCACAAGGCTCGTCGCAACCGCTGCCAGCACAAACTGAACGCGAATGAAAGCCATGGGCTGATCTCCTTAGCGCGGTTGCGTCCACACATTGAGCAGCGCCGGTTGCCCGGACCGAACGACGGCGACCGCTTCCTTGATGGCCGGTCCGAGATCGGCCGGGTCCTTGATCGGACCCTTGGCCCACCAGCCCATGGATTCGGCAAGCCGGTGATACTCGATGTCGGGATTCATGATGCTGGTGCCGATCGGGCCGAAGTCGCTGCCGACGTTGGCAGTGCGGTCGCGGAAATTCGCCAGCCGCTGGACGTGCATGACCTCCTGATGATAGCCGCGATTGTTGTGCATCACGGCCAGCAGCGGAATCCGGTGCCGCGCCGCGGTCCACAATGCGCCAGGCGCGTACATGAGATCGCCGTCGGACTGGATCGAGACCGAGAAGCGGCCCTCATCGCGGTTGGCGAGCGCGCCGCCGACGGAGGCTGGCGCGCCCCAACCGACGCCGTAGCCGCCCGACGTTCCGGTCCATTGATACGGCTTGTCCATCGGCCATAGCCGTGTCGGCCAGCCGCTGACATTGCCGGACGACGGCACCAGCGACCAGTCGAAATCCTTGATCTGGCCGTACAACTCCATGCACAGCCGCGCGGTGCTGATCGGGCTCGCATCCCAGGCGATCGCGGCGAGTTGTTTGGTCGCCTCGCGGGCTTTCGCGTGCGCCTCCTTGACGGCCTGGCCGCGCTTGGCGATCGCGTCCTTGCGGCTGTCGACGATCGCCGCCTTGACCGCCTCGATCAGCGACGGGAGCGTGGCCTCGACATCGCCGGCGATCGGAACGTCCACGCTCTGGAAGCGCTCGAATTCCTGATAGTTGGACTTGGTGATGAATTGCTGCGTGGCGACGCTGATCAGCTTGGTGCCTGGCTTGAGGCGCAAGGCGATCCTGCCGACGCCCTCCTCATTGTCGTCAGTGAACTTGTTGACGACAGCCCAGTAGTCAGTCAGTTCCAGCCCGAGGATCACGTCGGCTTGTGCAATCACGCTTGCGGGCCGGCCGAGATAGTGCGTCGTCGGGAAATTCAGCCGTGCGCGCTGGCGAATGAGCGGCGCCTGCAGCAATTCGGCAAGCTGCACCAGCAGGTTCATGCCCCGCTGGGTGTTGACCGCCCGATCGGCGACGATCACCGGAAATTCGGCATTGGCTAAGAGGCGCGCCGCCTCGCGCACGGCGCCGCTCTCGCCCTGCGGCGGCGCGGTCGGCACGTATTTCGGAATGTACAGCGCCTGCCCGAAATCCCTGATCGGCTCCTGCGCCAGCCCATCGTCGAGTGACAGCACGACCGGGCCGCAGGGTGCAGCCGTGGCGATCTGATAGGCCCGCACGAACGATTGAGCAAAATGCTCCGCCGACACCGGCGTATCGTCCCACTTGGTGTAATCGCGGACGATGGCGTTGATGTCCTGGGCCGAATGGATCGTCGGCACCCCGGGCGGCCGGTGCGCCGCATCGAGGTCGTTGCCGGCAATCACGATCACCGGCGCATGGTCGCAGAACGCATTGTAGATGTTCATGGTGGCATGCATCAGGCCGACCGTGCCGTGGCAGGTGGTCATGAGCGGCTTGTTGGCGATCTTGTAATAGCCGTGAGCGATGCCGACGCCGACCTCCTCATGCGTACACGTCAGGTATTCAGGCATCGTATTGCGGCCATAGTCGATCAACGACTCGTGCAGCGCGCGATAGCTCGAAGCGGGATTGGCCGGCAGATATTTGATCTCCAGCGTCTTGATCACATCCACCATGAAGTCGGACCCGGGCCGACGGTGCTCGGTGGAATAAGGCGCTATATTCGGCACATCGGTTTCGGCTGCGGCCATATGCTCGGTTGGCGGCAGCGCCGACGGCAGGCGCGGCGGCTGCGGCGCAGCATCGGCCGCAGCCATGGCCGGCTTGGCGGTCCCGGGGGCCCCGGCCGCGCCGGCACCGGCAACCGCAGCCGCGGCGAGGAATTTGCGGCGATCCACTTTCCGGCCGGTATTCTGCTTCGTCATGCTCGGCTCCTGCGGCATCATTGTTTTCGCGAGACCACCGGCCCCAGCCCAGGCCGCGGTTGTAAATTCAAGGCAAAATAGCACAAGGGCGTCGCCACTGAGTGCGCGCGGCCGGCGCGGACGGCTTGCGGGCGGCGCATGGCTTGCCGATCGCTTTGCGCCCGAAGGCTTTGCGCCGATGGCTCGCCACCCGTCGTCAGCGGCAGGCGCTGCAATGCCGCGGCGACCTGAAACCGGCGGTTAACGTTTTCAGCCAATGATGGAACTTCCCGCCACGCGGGCGCCAAAGACCATCAGTGATGAGTGCAAGCCCCGCGCAGCCGCTCGCCGCCTCCCCCGGCGCCGCACCGAAACCCGCGACCTCGCGGGATGAAGGACGCACGCCGCTGTGCTTCGTCATCGATTCTGACGCGAGCATCCGCCATTTCCTTTCACTCATCATGCACGGTGCCGGCACCGACACCGAGGAATTCGCCGACAGCGACGCCTTGATGGGCGCCTTGGACCGGCGCACGCCCGATGTGATCTTCCTCGACATTCCGCTTGAATCGGCCGCAGCGATCAGCTGCGTCGTGGGTCTTGGTCAGCGCGGCTACAGCGGTTTCGTGCAGCTGATGTCGAACCGCGGCGCTGCCGTGCTGACCCACGTCAAGGGCATCGGCGACCAGCACCGGCTGCTGATGCTGCCGCCGCTCAAAAAGCCGTTCGACACCAGCGTGATCGTGAAAATTCTCCAGGAGCTCAAGCTCGGCGAGCCGCCAGCTATGGCCGGCCGTGTCGATCTCGACGAGGCGCTGCGCAACAATTGGATCGAATTCTGGTTTCAACCGAAGATCGACCTGCGCAAAAAGCAGCTCGTGGGCGCCGAGGCATTTGCCCGCGCCCGCCATCCGGTGCACGGCGTGCTGACCCCAGCAGCATTCATGCCGGGCGCCACAGACTCGAGCCTGACCACGCTCTCCGAGCAGGCGCTGGAACAGTCGCTCCGCGCCGGCCTCACCTTTGCCAAGGTCGGGGTCAACCTGCGGCTTGCCGTCAACATCCCGGTCAATGCGCTGGTCAAGATTGCGGTCGCCGATATCGTGCAGAAATACCGCCCGCAATATGACAAATGGCCGGGGCTGATCATCGATGTCACCGAGGAGCAGATCGTCACCGACTTGAAGCTTGCCAGCGACCTGACCAAGCGGCTCGCACACATCAACGTCAAGCTTGCAATCGACGATTTCGGCCGCGGTTATTCCTCGCTCGTGCGCCTCAAGGAGCTGCCGTTCGCCGAGCTGAAACTCGACCGCGCCTTCGTCGCCGATTGCGGCACCGACAAGGTCAACGCGCCGCTGTGCAAGACTGTGATCGATCTGGCGCACAATTTCGGCTCGATCGCCGTCGCCATCGGCATCGAGAAGGCTGCCGACGCGTTGGCCCTGGTCAGCATGGGGTGCGACTATGGCCAGGGCTTTCTGCTCGGTCAGCCGATGCCCCTGGACCGCTTCACGTCGCTCCTGCGCCAGCGCGCCGGCTCGCAGAAGCGGCCTGGCGCTGCTGCGGCGCATCTGCCGGAAAAGCGCCGGGCCTGAGCCGCGCCACGCTCGCTGGCGCGCGTTTGCTTCGCGGGGCGAGGTGGAATTTGGCGGTCGCCAACTGTGAACAAAGTCGTGGTGCTGCGCTGCACCAAATTAAATTTCCTCCACGTAACTGCCGAGGCGGGATTTCACCGTTTCCTCTACCCAAATAATCTTGCGGAAATAGCTTTGCACGGTGGCGTTGTATGATGCAATCAATAGGATGCCGGTTGGCGGCCGCTTCCTCATCGAGCGGCCCCTTCTGACGGCATCGGGAGGGCAGCGCCGTGGCTACGCAGGTCTTCATCAGCTATTCCTCAAAGGACAGCAAGATCGCGCGCACCATCTGTTCGTCGCTGGAAAGCCGCGGACTGTCTTGCTGGATCGCCAGCCGCGATGTCGAACCCGGCGAGAACTTCATGGACGCGATCGTGCGCGCGATCCACGCCGCCAAGGTCATGGTGCTGGTGTTTTCCGAGAACGCCAACAATTCCGACGAGATCAAGCGCGAACTGGTGCTGGCCGGCAATGCCAAGATCACCGTCATCCCCGTACGCGTCGAGGACGTGGCGCCGCGGGATTCGTTTGCCTATCAGCTGGCGACGCGGCAATGGATTGATCTGTTCATCGATTGGGAGAATCAGCTCGATCGGCTGTCGAGCTGGATCGCTCACAGTCTTGAGTTGGCAACGCCGGGCGGGGCGGCAAAACCCGAGGACGAACCCGCGGTCGCGTCCTACGGCACCTCAACCATCGACACAGGTCAAACCGAAGCGCAATCTGGGCAGCAAGACGCTGCGGCAAAGCTCTTCGCCGATAAGAAAGAGCCGAGCCGACCGGCCGCGGCTGCACCGCCACCGTTGCCCAAAGCAGACCCCGCCGTCGAAGCCGGGCTAAAACCTCGCGTCGATCAGCAGAAGGCGGGCACGCGAACAACCCGCCGCGGCCTGATGATCGGTGGGTCTGCGGCCGCCGTCGTTGCTGCCGGCGGCGGCGCGGCGCTGTATGCTTCGGGGGCGATCAATCCCGGCCCGCCACCGCCCGGGCTGATCCGCACTTTTTCGACCAGTGACACGGTACCTTCGGTCGCATTTTTGCCGGACGGCCGCTCCGCAATCGCGGCCGATTCCCCACTGAGTCTTTGGGAAGTCGCAACGGGCAGCTTGATCCGCAAGTTCTCGAAAACAATGTGGCCGGTAGCGGTTTCGCCCGACGGCCGCGCGCTGATCGCGACGCAGCTTGGCGACGCTGAAGACAAACTCGGGCTTTACGACCTGCTAACCGGTGCGAACCTCAGGACCTTCCACGGACATTCGGGCTTCATTCCCAGTGTCGCCATTTCCGCGGACGGCCGGTCCATGCTGTCCGGCAGCCGTGACAAAACGGTAAAGCTCTGGAACCTCAGCACCGGCGCGCTTGTTCGTACGTTCCTCGGCCATACGGGTGAAGTGCTCGGAGTCGCCTTTGCGCCGAACGGCCGAGCGGCACTCTCCTGCGACCTAAAAGTCATCAAGCTGTGGGATGTGGCGAGCGGTGCGTTGCTGCGGACCTTCGGGGCGGACTCGGTCCCTCTCAGTATTGCCTTTTCGCCGGACGGACGCACGGTGCTCTCCGGCGGTTACAAAGATGTCACGCTGTGGGACGCGCAAAGCGGCGCGGCGCTCAAGACCTTTTCGGGACATCAAAGTCTCGTCAAATCGGTCGCCTTTTCCCCCGACGGACACACCGCGCTGTCGGGCAGCGAGGACGCGACTGTCAGAACCTGGGATATTGCGAGCGGTAATGCCCTACGGCTTTTTGGTGTGCCCAGACCGTATAATTCCTCGGATAAACGGGGTGTCGAGTCGGTCGCCTTTTCGCCGGATGGCCGCACCGCGCTGTCGGGGGCCGAGACCATGAAGCTTTGGGACCTCAACGGACCGCCGCTTCTTGGCGCTTAGGTCGTTGAATAACAAATTTGGGACGGCGTAACTGCAGGAAGACGGGCCGTGGCTGCGCAGGTTTTCATCAGCTATTCCGCAGCGGACGGCAAGGTCGCGCGCACCATCTGTTCGTCGCTGGAAAGCCGCGGACTGTCGTGCTGGATCGCCAGCCGCGATGTCGGGCCGGGCGAGAATTTCATGGACTCGATCGTGCATGCGATCCAGGCCGCCAAGGTCATGGTGCTGGTGTTTTCCGAGAGCGCCAACAATTCCGACGCGATCAAGCGCGAGCTGGTGCTGGCCGGCAACGCCAACATCATCGTGATTCCGGTGCGCGTCGAGGACGTGGCGCCGCGGGATTCGTTCGCCTACCAGCTGGCCACGCGGCAATGGATCGATCTGTTTGAGGACTGGGAAAGCCAGATCGATCGGCTGTCGGGCTGGATCGCGCGCAGTCTTGAGTCGGCAAGGCCGGGCGTAACGGCGAAACCTGAGGGCAAAACCGAAGCCGCACCGCATGCTGCCGCCATCGACGCAGGTCAGATCGAGGCACAATCCGGGCAAGACGCAACAGAAAAGCAGTCCGACCATGCGGCAGAGCTCCACGAAACAGTCGCGTCTGCACCGCCACGACTGCCCGAAGCGCCTAGCATTGTCGGAAAGGAGGTCAAATCCAGTGCCGATCAGGACAAGGCAGGGCCGCGGCCGAGCCGCCGTGGAGTGATAGTTGGCGCTTCTGCGTCGGCCGCTGTCGCCACGATCGGCGGTACGGCCGGATATCTTGCGTACCTTGCCAGCCGAACCCCAGGGCTGATTCGCACTTTTTCCACCAGGGACACCGTCTCTTCGGTCACCTTCTTGCCGGACGGCCGCTCGGCGATGGCGGCCGGCAGCGAACTCAGTCTTTGGGACGTGGCAACCGGCAGTTTGATCCGTAAGTTCGCAGAGAACGGGGACTACTTCACGGCAGCAGCCGTTTTGCCGAACGGCCGCGCCGTGTTCGCAGCCGACGGTTTGCACCATCAACTCCACCTTTATGAGTTGGGGACCGGAGCCGAATTCAGGACCTTCGCCGGCCATTCGGACGACATCAACGCGGTCGCGGTTTCGCCCGACGGCCTAACTGCGCTGTCCGGCAGCGACGACAAGACGGTGAAGCTCTGGAACCTCGGCACCGGCGCCCTTATTCGCACCTTTGTTGGCCATACCGACGCAGTCGTCCAAGTTGCTTTTTCACCGGATGGCCGCTCGGCGGTCTCGAGCGCCAGAGTAATCAAAGTGTGGGATGTGACGAGCGGCGCGGCGCTGCGAACCTTCGGAGCGGACTTCGAGCCTTTCGGGATTGCCTTTTCGCCAGATGGCCGCACGCTGCTCTCCGGCAACCGCGACAATACTCTCACGCTTTGGGACGCCAGCAGCGCGGCGGTACTCAAATGTTTTTCCGAGCATCAAGGTCCTGTCTTATCGGTGGCCTTCTCCCCCGATGGGCGCAAGGCGCTCTCGGGGAGTGAGGACGCGACTCTCAGAAGCTGGGACGTTACAACCGGCAACCCGCTTCAAACCTTTGGCGACCCCAAGCCGCCGGATTCCGAGCACGGCCGAGATGTCCGGTCGGTCGCCTTTTCGCCGGACGGCCGCACGGCGCTGTCGGGGGCCGAGACAATGAAGCTTTGGGACCTCAACGCGCTCGCTGCTGGACCGCCGCCTCCCGCGCCGATCCGTACGTTTTCCAGCGGCGACGATGAAGTCCGCTCCGTCGCGTTCTTGCCGGACGGCCGTTCAGCGATCGCAGCCAGCACACCGCTTAGTCTTTGGGACGTGGCAACGGGGAACTTGATCCGCGAGTTCCCACAAAACCCGAGCGTCTTCACAGCGGCGGCCATTTTGGCGAACAGTCGCGCCGTGTTTGGGGCCGACACTCATAACAAAGTCAACACTCTCCATCTCTATGACCTCACGACCGGAGCGGAATTAAGGAGCTTCACCGGACATTCGGACTTCATCTTCGCGGTCGCCGTTTCGCCGGACGGTCGGACCGCACTGTCCGGCAGCTTCGATAAGACGGTGAAGCTGTGGAATCTCGTCACCGGCACTCTCATTCGCACCTTCGTCGGCCAAACGAGTAAAGTGCTGGGAGTTGCCTTTTCGCCGGATGGCCGCTGGGCGGTGTCGAGCGGTGAAGCGATCAAGATGTGGGAAGTGGCGAGCGGTGCGTTGCTGCGAACCTTCCAGGCCGACGCTTGGGGAATTGCGTTTTCGCCGGACGGCCACACGCTGCTCTCAGGCAACCAGGACAATACTCTCACGCTCTGGGACGCCAACAGCGCCGCGGCGCTCAAAACCCTTTCGGGACATCAAGGTGTCGTCACATCGGTCGCCTTTTCCCCCGATGGGCGTACCGCGCTGTCGGGCAGTTTTGATGCGACTATCAGAACGTGGGACATTGCGACCGGCAATCCGCTGCGGACCCTTGGCGTCCCCAAACCCCCGCGTACCGACGACAACCGGGGTGTCCACTCGGTCGCCTTTTCACCCGACGGCCGGATGGCGCTGTCGGGGGCCGAGACCATGAAGCTTTGGGATCTCACCACGCCCGCTTAGCAAGTCCGCGACTGGCGCCGTTCGTTCTACCAGTATACGTCGCTGGTTTATAACGAACGGCCTACAAACTAATGGGTCCAGGCGCCGCGACGCCCGGCGGCAAAATTATCCGAATAGGAAATGCGCGCGCGCCTTGGCGGCTTGCTCTCGAACACCTGATAGGCAATGCCTTCGCGCTCGCAATAGGCGGTGGCTTCTTCCTGACTCTCGAACCTGAGCCGCAACTGCTGCTTCATGTCGCCGGAACTGGTCCAGCCCATGAGCGGCTCGACCGTGGGCGGCTGTTCCGGCTCATAGTCGAGCACCCATTCCTTGGTTTTGGCGGTCCCCGACTGCATCGCGGTGCGCGCAGGTTTGTAGATGCGGGCGGTCATGGCAAACTCGCGTGGCGGCGCCAGGTGAACAGGTCAAAATCGCGGGCGCTAACGCAGAATCGAGGCCTGAAATGATTGACGAATTCTGGTCGGGGCAGCAGGATTTGAACCTGCGACCTGCAGTACCCAAAACTGCCGCGCTACCAGGCTGCGCTATACCCCGCCGGTTCGCCGCTCTGGATATATCCTTCGTTCACGGCCGGCAAGCCACGCGCAAGCCAGCCGTTCACCCGCCCTTGCCGAAGATCGATCCGGTCACCCGATCGCCGGGTTTGATGTTGAATTCTTGTACGGTGCCCGCGATCACTTCGAGGACCGCCCGCACCGGGACTTCGGAGGGGATGAGCGCATCCGAGAAGGGCTTCGCATTCTCGGCAATGTGGGCAATGACCCCGTCGCTGCGGATGAAGATCATGTCGAGCGGAATGTATGTGTTGTGCATCCAGAACGAGACCGGCTGATCGGTCTTGAAGTCGAACAGCATGCCCTGGCCCTCGGGCAAGTGCTTGACGAACATGAGGCCGCGCTCGCGTTCGGCGTCATTGGCCGCCAGTTCGACGTTGAAAGCGTGCACTCCGGTCTTGGAGATGATCTCGATGATCGCTTTCCCGGCTGCCGACACCGGTCCCGCCGCGACGAATGCGGCGCAGACGGCCACACACACCATTGCGGCAAGGTGCACAGCCAAGCTGCGTAACGTCGAAATGCGGGAAATGAGGTCCGCTAGTGGGAAGCCGGGCCGAGCGGTCCGCTTTCCGGCCGCACCTCGGCTGCCATCAGTCCCTTGGGGCCGGGACCGTAGCGCACCAGCACGAACTGGCCGGGCCGCAACTCGGTCATTCCGAACCGTCGCAGCGTCTCCATATGGACAAAGATGTCCGGCGTCCCCTCGCCGCGTGAGAGGAAGCCAAAACCGCGAAGCCGGTTGAACCATTTGACCTGTGCCCGTTCGAGGCTGCTCGTGGGGACCACAGTAACATGAGTTCGCGGCAGGGGCATCTGCGCCGGATGAATCGCGGTCGATTCGTCCATGGAGATGATGCGGAACGCTTGCAGCCCCTTGGGACGAACCAAGACCTCGCACACCACCCGCGCGCCCTCGTAGGCGGCCTGGTAGCCGTCCCGGCGCAGGCAAGTCACGTGCAGGAGCACGTCGCCCATCCCGCTGTCCGGCACGATGAAGCCGTATCCTTTGGCCACATCGAACCATTTAATCACGCCGGTCATTTCTACGACGCTCGCCGTCTCGTCGGCGAGATCGATATCCGGCGTGAACTCCGCCCTGGGGAATTTCGGTTCGAGTCCGTCCGACGCCATGACGCCGTGGCCGCCGTTTGTTTGCAAGCGCCCCGCGGGCGCACACCGAATCTCTTCAGGGAGGATAACACTCGCTGGCTGAGCGCCTAGGACAAAAATGCAACACTGCGCCAAAAGCGACACGAGCCTGTGAACAAAGGTGGATGAAACGAAGCGACGTCAATGCACGATGAAGGCTTCGAGCACCGTGCCGATATCCTGGCGCACCACCAGGTCTGCCAGTTCGTCGAACTCGGTCGGCTCGCGATTGACGATAACGAGCCGTGCGCCGTTGCGCTTGGCCATTTGCGGGAAGCCGGCGGCCGGCCAGACCACGAGCGAGGAACCGATGGCCAGAAACAGATCGCAATCGAGCGCAAGGTCCTGGGCGCGGCGCATGGCATCTTCCGGCATCGCCTGCCCGAACGAAATGGTCGCGGTCTTGATGAAGCCGCCGCACGACGGACAGTCGGGCGCGCAGCCATTAGCCGAGTCCATGCGCCGGCGCACCCAGGCCAGCTCGTAGCGGCCACGGCAATCGAGGCAGCTTGCGTAGGTGGTATTGCCGTGCAGCTCGACGATGTGTTCGGGCGCAATGCCAGAGGCTTGGTGCAGGTTGTCGATATTCTGCGTCACCACTGCCGGCACCTTGCCGGCGCGGTAGAGACTGGCGAGCGCGCGGTGTCCACGCCCTGGCCGGGCGGCATCGAACTGCTCTGCCATGGCGAAACGGCGCTGCCAGGATTCGTTGCGCGCCTCCTGGCTGGCCAGAAACTGGTCGAACCCGATCGGGGCGTACCTGGTCCACAGCCCGCCAGGGGAACGGAAATCCGGGATCCCGCATTCGGTGGAAATGCCGGCGCCCGTGAATGGCACGATGCACTCGGCCTCATGTATCATTCGCGCGAGGCCGGCGACCGCGGCATCGACATCGGGAGCGATCATGCTTCGGTAATCCGCTGGCGTTCCCTACCCTCTATCATGCCCCGGCCGCCGGTCGGCGAGCGACGAACCGCAACACTGGAGGGCTCACCATGCGATATCTGCACACGATGCTGCGCGTGCGCAATCTTGACGCAGCACTCGACTTCTATTGCAGCAAGCTCGGCCTGAGCGAGGTCAGGCGCCGGGTCGACGAAAAGAACAAGTTCACACTGGTCTTCCTGGCGGCGGCGGGCGACGGCGAATTGGTGGCCAACGGCCCGGCCACCCGCCAAGCGCCGCTGGTCGAGTTGACCTATAACTGGGATGCCGAGGAGGACTATGGCGAGGCGCGCTATTTCGGTCATCTCGCCTATGAGGTCGACGACATTTATGCCCTCTGTGAGCGGCTGATGAAGGCCGGCGTCACCATCCACCGGCCGCCGCGCGACGGCACCATGGCGTTCGTGCGCTCCCCCGACAAGCACTCGATCGAACTTTTGCAGAAGGGTCTCCCCTGCCGCCGAAGGAACCCTGGGTGTCAATGGCCAATTCCGGAGCATGGTGAGGTGCAATCCGGCTGTCCACCGTATGGCGAAAGCGGATTGAAGCATCCTCGGTCGCGGCGCGGGGACGATCGGCAGACAGTTTCTTGCCGGCCGCCGCGAACGCCTCTATATGTCGCGCGCCGTCTGACGCGGTTTGCGGCCCCCACGCGCCGTCCGCGTCTACTTTGCGCCCTTCGTCTAGCGGTCTAGGACATCGCCCTTTCACGGCGGAAACACGGGTTCGATTCCCGTAGGGCGCGCGAGCCCTGTTTTCATTGCAGAATTTCCGATGCTTTGGTGACATTGGTGACAGCTATTGGTGACAGTTCCAGACGGATACCGACGCTACGATTTGCGATTGCTTGGCTGTTGTTGGCCGCCATACTTGCGCTCATCCTGGGAAGTTTGAATCTTCAAACCTTGCTGAGGTTGGCAGCGCATGGAGACCGCGCTACCGCCATTATCGTTCAGCCGACCTGCGACAACCATGCGAGCGCCTCTTACGCCTTCAACGTTGGAGCGACGCGCTATTCGAGCAGCGATGTCATGTCGATGCTTGATTGTCGCTCCCTCCATCCTGGAGACAGCATCACGATTTACTATGACACGACTGATCCCAAAGTCAGCCGAGCAATCGAACCGGAGGCAGGTATTGTGAATGAAGTAATCCCAATCGCCCTCGCGTGTCTCACCGCGCCGCCGATATTCATCGCAGGCTTTATTGCCTTGTCCCGAAAAAATCGGCTCAAGGGGTCGAATTAGGTCCATCGATTCCCGTAGGGCGCGCCAGTTAGATCAATAACTTAGCGAGACGCTCGGCCGGCGTGGTTCAATAAATTTTCAATATGCGGCAATGGATAAGCGCCCCGATGGGTCGCACCGCCCTGGTGGGTCGCGAATGTCAAATCCGCTCCACAAGCGCCGCGAGGCTCTATTCGCCGATGCTGCACCGACGACGCTCCGAGGAGATTTTGTCAGCAATGCTCGTCGGCGACAGCCTCACCAACTCGGCAACGGGCGCGCCCGGCCAGCATGTGCGGCGGGGATCGCTTCGGGTGCGGGCAACGCCTCCGGGTGGTCGCTGCGCGCCACCACGCACCCGTCATCGCAGAGCATGACCAAGCGTCCGGGATGCTGCGCGACCATCAGTTTGTAAAGCGTGCGAGCGATGGTCAGGCGATCATCGCTCGCCCCCTCGGCGTCGATATTGGTGCCGTCGCGAAAAGCCATGGCAATCCCCCTCTCCGTGTTAAGTGTCCATCCCTTTGGTCGAACACGGCGGTGAGAAGGTTCACTGTACCCGGCGTGATTTATCGCTGGGCATCCCAGGAGTGATGACGCCGCGGACACTCGCCGCGGACACTCGCAGACATCCGCAAGCTGATCGGCCACGGCCGCCCTCAGCACGAGCCGAGATTGTTCTGCGACCCGAAAACACTCGTGGTCGGCGGGGTGCCGACCGGAATTCGTTGGAGGGTCTCGGTGGAAAGGCCCGGCGGCGGCGTCGCGGTGCCGGGCAGGCCGCCGGCGCCGCTCACCGCAAGCGAGCCGGCACCGTTACAAGGCAGACCGGTGATCGGATTGGTCCCGATGGCGCTGCCGCCGATGGCCGCCGTCGAGCCTGGCAGCGTGCCCGGATTGATCGGCGACACGACAGGTTCCGCCATTTCCGGCAGGGTGAACAAAGTGCTCGGGTTCTGCGCCAAAAGCAGCTTCCGCGCTTTGCCATCGAGCCGGAGATGGGCGGCAAAAGAACCAGCAAGAGACCCACGCGCCCGGCCAATTGTGGCATGAGCGACCACAGCCATTGCAACGCACGCGGCCAGTCCAACCGCCACGAGCGCCACTGCCTTGGCGATCCTCGCCAATCGCATTCTCCTTGCGTCGCCCGCGATATTGGTAAATCTTATCGCAAAATCGGCAACGCCGCAAAATTCGCGAAATTGCGCTACGCAAGCGGCGTTCCTCATGCCGGCGAAACAATTCCTCGCCGTGTCCGCCGCGGTGACGCAGATCGGTCATCGCGATGCCATAGACCGGCGCTAAGCACGAGACTGCACGGGGAGAGGTCGTTCACAGGGAGAGTATTTAGTCATGACCCTGGACATCGACGAAGCCGCGGACGAGCACTTGGTCGCGCACGAGAAGAACCGTTGCCCGCAATGCAACGAATGGCTGCTCGCGCCCAATTGGTCCGAATATCTCAACGAACGGCGCGTGCGGCACATCTGGTCGTGCGAAGCATGCAGCTATGAGTTCGAGACGGACGTGTTTTTCACCGCAGCCGCCTGAGCCGACAAACTACGTTGCCTGGCGCTCTGTGCTCGCGCCTGCTTCGCGCGCTCGGGCCGCGGCGGGTAGGCATGCATTCGGCCGTTGAAATCCTCCACCGAGCGGCCGTCGTCGGCGAGATAGTTCGGGCCGATCGGTGATTTTCCGTAACCGCCGGGAATGTCGAGCACATAGGCGGGCTGGCACAGGCCAGAATAGCGGCCGTGCAGCGCGCGCATCAGCGCCTGGCCTTCGGCGATTGTGGTGCGAAAGTGCGCGGTGCCGGGCGCCAGGTCCGCGTGATGCAGGTAGTAGGGCTTGATGCGGCATTCGACCAACGCCCGCAGCAGTTCCCCGAGCGTCTCCACGTCGTCGTTCACTCCGCGCAGCAGCACCGTCTGCGACAGCATCGGGATGCCCGCATCGATCAATCGCGCGCAGGCGGCGCGCGCCGCTCTGCCGAGTTCACGCGGATGATTGGCGTGCAGCACCAAGAAGCCAGCCTTGTCTTTCTGCATGGGCGTGCGAAGCGCACGAACGAGTGCAGCCGAGATCTTTTGCGGCGCGACGACCGGCACGCGGGTATGCACGCGCAACACCTTGACGTGGGGTATGGCGGAAAGGGCCTCGATGACACCAGCGAGCCGGCGCGGTGACAGCATCAGCGGATCGCCGCCGGTCAGGATCACTTCCCAGATCTGCGGAATCGAGCGGATATAATCGAGCGCGGCGGCCAGCGCCCGCGGGGACAGCGCGCCCCTGCCCGGCCCGACCATTTCGCGGCGGAAGCAGAAGCGGCAATAGACCGCGCAGGCATTGACGAGCTTCAGCAGCACCCGGTCGGGATAGCGATGCACGATGCCCTCGACCGGGCTGAACGCGTGATCGCCGATCGGATCGCCGCTTTCGCCCGGCTGCCCCTGCAACTCGCGCACGTCAGGCACGAATTGCCGTGCGATCGGATCGGCCGGGTCGGAGGGGTCGATCAGGTCGGCGACCGCGGGCGTAATGGCGACGGCATACCGCGCGGCGACCTCCTGCAATCGGGCAGCGCGGCCCGCCGCCGGCCAAGCCGGCGAGTTCGGCCGGGGAACGCAACGATTTCTCGCGCAACGAACTCATGATGGCCTCGGTTCTTGGCACGCGGCTCTTATGCTGGGGGCACACTTGGCAAGCAAGCCGGGCGTTGTTACGGAGAAGCCTGATTTGGCGACAATTTCGCGCACGGCCGAGCAGCGAGCCAAACAGCAAGGACAATCCGATGAAAAACTACATGGACGGCGGGGAAGCAATCCTGGAGGCGTTCCGTAAGCTCAAGATCGACTACATCATGTCGTCGCCCGGGTCGGAATGGTCGCCGGTCTGGGAAGCGCTGGTGCGGCAAAAACTCGGCAACCGCACCGGCCCGACTTATCTCGATTCCTGGCACGAGACGCTCGCCGTCAATATGGCGACCGGGTACACGCTCATCACCGGTCGGCCGCAGGCGGTGCTGGTGCACGCCGGCGTCGGACTGTTGCAAGGCAGCATGGGCGTGCACGGCGCCATGCAGGCCGAAGTGCCGATGATCGTCATGTCCGGTGAATCGGCGACGGTCGGCGAAGACCCCGATCTCGACATCGAGCAGCAATGGTACGGCGGCTTGAGCGTCGGCGGCATCGAGCGCTACGTCGAGAACATCACCAAGCTGGCGCGTCCAGTGACCAGTCCATTTACGCTCTACGAGCAGGTGATCCGCGCCGGCGAGATGACGCAGCGCACGCCGAGGGGGCCGATCTACCTCAACGTCGCGCTCGAGCACATGCTGCACGACTGGACGCCGCCGGCGCACGAGCGCGACGTGCCGGCGGCGCCGCGCGTGCAGGCGCATCCGAGCGACGTGGAGAAGATCGCCGAGCTGCTCCTGGCGGCGAAGAATCCGATCGTCGTCGCCGAGCAGTCCGGGCGCGATCCGGCGGCGTTCGCGGCGCTGGTGCGAGCTCGCCGACCTGCTTGGCGCTGCCGGTGACCTGGAGCCGCGGCGCCAACTTTGCTAATTTCCCGACCAATCATCCGCTCTATCTCGGCGTCGCCAACTACAAACATCTCAAAGACGCCGATCTCGTTCTGCTCGTCGGCGGCCGCGTGCCCTGGTATCCGCCGCAGGCGCGGCCCACCAAAGGCACGATCGTCGCCATCAACGAAAATCAGTTCAAGAACCACATGATCTACCAGCAGCTGCACGCCGACCATTATCTGGAAGGCGATATCGCGGCGTCGCTGGCAGATGCTGGCCGAGGCCGCACGCGCCGCAAAACCGAATGCCGACGACGATCAACAAGCGTCGCGACGAAGTGGAAGGGCGAGCACGATGCCTTCGTCGCCGGGCTCAAGGCCGAGCGCGAGAAAGCCAAGAGCGCCGGCGGCAAGGCGATCGATCCACTTCTATCTGATCGATACGCTCGCCGAACTGATGCCGGCCGATACCGCCTACGTGGACGAGACCATTCTGCATGGCCCGGTGCTGCGCCAGCACCTGCCCTTCACCACTCCGCAGAGCTTCTTCCGCGGTTTCGGTGGGCTCGGTCAGGGCTTGGGCACCGCGCTCGGCGTCAAGCTCGCCTCAGGCAAGCGGCCGGTGGCCCTGCTCATCGGCGACGGCGGCTTTTTGTACAATCCGGTGATCCAGGCGCTCGGCGCCTCCAAGCAGCATAACCTGCCGATCCTCATCGTCATCTTCAACAACAAAGGCTACATGGCGATGCAGAAGGGGCACGTGCATCACTATCCCGACGGCGCCGCCGAAAGCGCGCACATGCACCTCGGCTCGAAGCTCAACGGCCCCGACTACGCCGAGCTTGGCTCGCATTTCGGGCTGCACGGCGAGCGCGTCGAGGATCCCGCCAAGCTCAAGGGCGCGGTGCAGACGGCGCTGAAGAAGGTGCAGGACGGCACCACCGCGATCCTCAATGTGATGGTGAGCCACTGAGCTGTAGGGGCGGCCCTTGTGGCCGCCCCCTATGGCATTGGGCGCCCACAAGGGGACGCCCCTACGATGCGCGATCACCCGGCTCAGCGGGTGCAGGTAATTTCTCTTTCGCGCCCGCTCGCTGCCTCCGCGCTGCCGCCTCGATCCACGAGCCGACGTCGCGCAGCAACGCCTCCCAGCGGGCCGACGAAGCCAGGATTCTCCGGCGTCATCCCGGTGGTCATGCGCGTGATCTGCGGCAGCATGCGCGGATAATTGATCAAGGCGAAGCCGAGAAGCCGCAAGTGACCGGGGTCGAGATCGGCGGGCAGCAAGCCCGCCGCCTGGCGGGCGCGGATTTCCTCGACTTGCAGCGATACCGCAGCCTGACGTTCTTCCTCCTCCGGCACCGGGCGATTGCCGAACACCAGCGCCTCGCGCATGAGGTAGTGCAGCCAGGCGAGATCGGCCTCGGCGCCGCGGAAATGGTGCGCCAGAAATTCGCCGACCGGCAGCGGCGCATCGTGCACAAGCTGCAGGCGGCGCTCGATGACGTGGGCGACGAGATCATGCACCAGGCGGTCGCCCAAGCGTCCGCCTGTCATCAGGAACATCGAATAGGCAAAGCCGGCGCTCCAGCCCGGCAAGCGTTCGATCAGCGCGTTGCCGACCTCGAACGGCGTGCGCGGCAGCCGCCGCACCAGCACGGCCGCACAGAGCAGCAATGCCGCGCATGCCGGCAGCGTCATGGCAAACGCGTGCGCGTAAGACGCGCCCGGCGCGCCATTGCCCAGGACTGCAAAGAACAACAGCCCCATGATGGCGATGCCGAAGGCGTTGCCGACCTGCAATGTCGTCGTCACGATGCCGGCCCCGGCGCCGGATTCCTGCGGCGCAAGGCCGGCGATCACCGTGCCGACCAACGGGCTCAACCCGAGTCCGTTGCCCAGGCCGGCGACAAAGAGCGCCGGCGCCAACTCGAAGCCGCGCAGGCCGGCGCCTGCCGCGTAGGCGGCTGTCGCCGTCGCCAAGAGCCCGAACGCGCCCACCAGGTAGCCGACCGTGAGCACTTGCCGTCCGAGCAGCGGGATCAGTCGCGGCGCCGCCAACGAGGTGAGAAAAAAGCCGACCGCCATTGGCGTGAAGGTCAGTCCCGATTGCAATGCCGAATAGCCGAGTCCGACCTGAAGATAGAGCGCGAGCGTGAACAGGAAGCCCGCATAATTGGCCATGAACAACGCGGCGATCGGCACGCCGAAGGCAAAGCTTTTGGCGGCGAACAGCTCCATGCGCACCAACGCGCGACCGCCGCGCCGCGCAAAACGGCGTTCGTACCAGACAAAAGCGCCGAAGGCGGGCACCGCGGCGGCGAGGCAGGCGATCATCCATAGTGGCCAGCCCAGGTCGCGCCCTTCCAGGAGCGGCACGATCGCCAGGAACAACGCCGTCGTTACCAGCGCCACGCCGCCCCAATCGAGGCCGACCACGTCGGTATGCTCGTCCTTCGGCAGGATGAAAAAGGCGGCGATGATCGTACCCAGCGCCAGCGGCACATTGACCAGAAAAATCGGCCGCCATTCAAGATGCCACACATCGAGCGCGATGATCGTGCCGCCGAGAATCTGCCCGGCAACGGCGGCGATGCCGATCACCGAGCCGAAAATGCCGAGCGCCTTCGCGCGCTCCGCACCGGCGAAATTGATCTGGATGATGGCGAGCACCTGCGGATACATCAGCGCTCCGCCGATGCCTTGCACCGCCCGCGCGCCGATCAAGATCTCGGTGGTCGGCGCCAGGCCGCACGCCGCCGAGGCCGCGGCAAATACCATGAGGCCGACAACGAACAGAACTTTGCGGCCGTAATTGTCGCCAAGCCGGCCGCCGGTCACCAGCAGGCAGGCGTAGGTGAGCGTATACGCCGACACCACGAACTCGATCTGCCCGTAGCTGGCATGCAGGTTGGTGCGGATCGAGGGGATGGCGACATTGACGATGGCGACATCGAGCACCGCCATGAAGGTGCCCATCAGCACCACGCACAGCACCAGCCAGCGCCGCGTATTCGTCATTGCTCACTCCGATGTGCAGGCAGCGAGTTTGCCATATCATGTTCCGCTCGCCCCCTCACAAGCCCACGGCGGCAGTGTGGGACCCCGCGATGCCATGGGTCGCGCGGCACCACGATAGCTCATCCCCGTTGGCCGCCGGTATTGACCTTCTCCTTTCTGTACGGATATAGTCCGTACATGGGGCACTGGATGAGGTAGTTGCCATGCCGAGAACCGACACGGTCCGGGACGATCGGATCGAGTTGCGCGCCACCAAAGAGGAGAAGCGGCTCCTGGCGGTGGCGGCCGCTTACGAGCGGTTGGACGTGACCGGCTTCATCATGCGCTCCGCGCTTCCTGCCGCGCGCGATGTGGTCGACCGCGCCGAGCGCATCGTGCTCAGCGCGCCCGACAGCAAGCGGGTGCTGGAACTCCTGGAGAATCCGCCCAAGCCGACGCCCGCCCTGAAAGCTGCGGCGCGGCGCGGCGCTGCTCGAAAGAAATAGCGGCGGTGCTCGACTGGCGCGAGGAGCCGATCGGGCGGCATCACGATCGCAAGAGCTTCGACTGCGGATCGCCGGCGCTCAACGAATACCTCGACCGCTACGCCAAGCAGAACCACGAGTCCGGCGGCGCCAAGACCTTTGTCGCGGTGTCCCCGGCCGCATCTTCGCGGGTCCTCGGTTACTACTCGATCAGCCCCGGCTCGATCGAGTTTACGCGCGTGCCGGCAAGACTGACCAAAGGCCTCGGCCGCTATGAGGTTCCGGTCTTCCGGCTCGGGCGTCTCGCCGTCGACCGCTCGGTGCAAAGCCAAGGGCTCGGCGGCGATTTGTTGCTGGCAGCCGGCGAACGCGCCTTGGCGGTCGCCGCCGAAGTGGGCGGCGTCGCGCTGGCCATCGACGCCAAGGACGAGCGGGCGGCGAGTTGGTACGCGCGTTTCGGCGCTCTGGCGTTGCTCGATGATCCGCTTAAGCTCGTCTTGCCGCTTGCCGTTGTCGTGGAGGCGATAGCGGCAGCTGAAAAACGCAGGGGCAAGTAGATAGACCATCAACACGCGTGGGAGGCGTTCAGCTATCCGAGCTTGCGCCTGATCTGTCTTTCGGAGCTTGTCCTCGGCCGACCACTTCGGGCCGGACCCGTTGGCACCGAGCGCCTCAGGGTGACGGGTCAAAGGCCATCGGCGCCCACTGCACTTGATCGATGCGCGCGGCGCCGGTCGCAAGCATCACCAGGCGATCCAAGCCGAGCGCGATGCCGCTCGCGTCCGGCATGTGCGCCAACGCCGCCAGAAAATCCTCGTCGAGCGGATAGCGCTCGCCGTAGCGGCGCTCTTTCTCCGCCATCTCGCGCTCGAGCCGGCGGCGCTGCTCCGCCGCGTCGGTGAGCTCGGCAAAGCCGTTGGCAAGTTCGACGCCGCACACGTAAAGCTCGAAGCGCTCGGCGACGCGCGCATCGGTCGGCGACGGCCGCGCCAAGGCCGCTTGGCCGGCCGGATATTCGTCCAACACGGTCGCGCGGCCGATGCCGAGCTTCGGCTCGATTTTTTCCACCAGCACGCGACTGAAAATGTCGCCCCAGGTCTCATCGTCGGCGATGCGGATGCCGGCGGTGCAAGCGGCGCGGGCAAGGCCGTCGCTATCGCCCTCCCCGTCCGAAAAAAGCGTCGCCAGGAGATCAATACCGGCGTAACGGCCAAACGCTTCGGCGACAGACAGCCGCTCGGGCTCGGCAAACGCATCCGCCGAGCGACCGCGAAAGGAAAAGTGCCAGGTGCCCGCCGCCTGCGCCGCCACTTGCAGAAGGGCCGTGCAGTCGGCCATGAGCGCCGTATAAGGTTCGCCGGCGCGATACCATTCGACCAGCGTGAATTCCGGGGCGTGTAGCGCGCCGCGCTCGCGGTTACGGAACGCGCGCGCGAACTCGACGATGCGGCGCTCGCCGGCGGCCAGCAATTTCTTGCAGGCGAATTCCGGCGAGGTGCGCAGATAAAGCGGCGACGGCGCTCCGTCCGGCGCGGCGAGCGAGGTAGCGAAGGCGTGCAAGTGCGTCTCGTTTCCCGGCGAGACGGCGAGCGCGCCGGTTTCGACTTCGATGAAATCGTTGGCGGCAAACCAGGCGCGTGACGCCGCCATGATGCGCGCGCGCGCCAGCAGTGCCGGCCGCCGGTCGGCGTGGACGTGCGGGGCCCAAAAGGGCGACGATTTCGGGCGATTTGTCCGTCATTACCTTGTCCGGGATGGTCTGCGGAAATCGCTAGCGATTAGCCCGAAGATCGGTATGTTGCCCCTCGAATGAGGCACCATAAGGCTAAGGATTTTGTCCCGTGAAAGTCATCGCCAGCTCACTGCGCAAAGGCAATATCGTCGAGATCGACGGCAAGCTCGGGGTCATCGTGTCGACCGAGAACATCCATCCGGGCAAAGGCACGCCGGTGACGCAGATGGACGTACGCCGCATCGCCGACGGCGTGAAGGTGTCGCTGCGATTTAAGACCACCGACCAGGTCGAGCGCGCCTTCGTTGAGGACAAGAAGCACCAGTTCATGTACCAGGACAGCGACGGCTTCCATTTCATGAACATGGAAAGCTATGACCAGGTGGCGCTGCCCCCCGACATCATCGGCGATCAGGCCTCCTACCTGCAGTCGGAAATGGAAGTCACCATCAGCCTGTACGATGGCGCGCCGGTCGCCATCGAGCTGCCGCCCAAGGCCGTGCTCGAAGTGGTGGAGACCGAGCCGACCGTGAAGGGACAGACGGCGTCCTCGTCCTATAAGCCGGCGATGCTGTCCAACGGCGTGCGCACCATGGTGCCGCCATTCGTCACGATCGGCGCCAGGATCGTGGTGCAGACCGCCGACGGCAGCTATGTCGAGCGGGCGAAGGAATAAGATTCGCCTTCAGCTTTTAATGATAACTATTTGTGAAGCCATAAATTATTGACAAAGTAGCTTCCAGAAGCTACTTTGCGATCATGCGCTCCGTCGGGCTCAAAATCCTCAAGAACAAGCTCAGCGAGTACATCCGGCTCGCCGCCGAGGGCGAGACCGTGCTGGTCACCGACCGCGGCCGGGTGGTGGCCGAACTGAAGCCGCCGCAGCCGCATCGACCGACCCCAATGTCGCACGAGGAATTTGTCGCGAAAGGCGTACGCGAAGGTTGGCTCACTCCAGCCTCTAATCGCGGCGGGGGACCGCCGCCGCCGGCGCCCGGCCCAAGGATGACGTTGGAAGAAATCTTAAAGGATCTCGACGAGGGCCGCGCCGACCGTGATCTACCTTGATAGCTCGGTGGTACTCGCCCATGTTTTTGCTGAACCGCGAGCGCTACCCGAGCTGGCTTGGCGGGAGCCGTTAATATCGAGCCGATTGCTGGAATACGAAGTCTGGAATTGCGTTTACGCGCGCGGCTTGGCGCGATCGCACGAAGCCGTACGAACGCTGCTTAGGCGAATCGATTTCCTCGAACTTGACCGTCCTTGTCTTGCCCGCGCACTCGAACCCTTCCCTGTTGCGGTCCGCACGCTCAACTCGTTCCACTTGGCGACAATCGAATACATCCGTCAGCTTAACATGGAAGTCGCGCTCGCCAGCTTTGACCGGCGGATGATTGCTGCGGCGCGCGCGCTCGGCGTTCCGCTATACGACCTGCGCGCCGATTGGGACTGAGCGGCCGATGGACATACAACTAGCCGCAGCGATGAGCCGGCGCGGTTTTTTGGGGGCTGGCGGCGGCTTGCTGCTGGCGCAGGCCGCACGCGCGCGCGGCGGGCGGCTTACGTTCAAGGAATGGGTCGCGGCCTTTCGCGCCAAGGCGGCGGCGCGCGGCATCGCCGCAGCGACCTATGCGCGCGTGATGGACGGCATCCAGCCCGACATGACCGGGCTCGAAGCGATCCGCAACCAGCCCGAATTCCACGTACAGCTTTGGCAATACCTCAACCGCGTGACCTCCGACTGGAAGATCGCCCGCGGCAAGGAGCAAGCAAAAAAATATGCACCGCTGCTGGCGCGTATCGAACGCGATTTCGGCGTCGAGCCTGCCTTCATGCTCGGCGTCTGGGGCATCGAGTCGGCTTTCGGCGATCCGGTGGTCGCCAGAAATCACATGCGTCCGGTCATTCCCTCGCTGGCGACGCTGGCCTGGGCCGAGCCGCGGCGGCGCGCCTACTGGGAAGGCGAACTGATCAACGCGCTCGAAATCGTGCAGCGCGGCTGGAGCAGGCCGCAAGACATGGTCGGCTCGTGGGCCGGGGCCATGGGCCATACCCAATGGATGCCCGAAGTCTGGCTGCACATGGGGATCGACTACAATCACGATGGCAGAATCTCGCCGTTCGGGCCGCCGGACGACGCGCTCGGCACGACCGCCCGCTTTTTCGCCGAACGCGGTCATTATCGGCGCAGCGAGCCTTGGGGTTTTGAAGTGAGGATGCCGCAAAAACTCGCGCGCGGCGGCGCGCGCCCCTACGCAGCATGGCAGAAGCTCGGCGTGAGGCGCGCAGACGGCGAGCCCTATCCGCAGCCCAGTGCTACGGCACGGCCTTGGCTGCCGGTGCCGGGCGGCCCGGCGTTTTTGCTCGGCCAAAACTTCTTTGCCGCCAAGGCCTACAACCCGTCCGGCAACTATGCGCTTGGACTGTGCCATCTCGGCGACCGCTGCGTCGGCGGCACACCGTTTGTGCAAAAGTTTCCCGGCAGCAAGCGCGGACCGACCCTGGCGGAAATCGAGGAGATCCAGCGCCGGCTCACCGCACTCGGCTACGACACTGGCACCACCGACGGCCGTGTCGGCGCCCAGACCACGCTCGCGGTGGCGGCCTATCAGCGCAAGATCGGCCTGCATCCGCCCGACGGCTATGCGGGCGTGGGGCTTCTCGCGCGCTTGCGCCAAGGTGCATGAGTGCGAGGCTAACGGCCTCGGCTATTCCGAAAATAAGAACTTCGCATTATCTTATATTCGAGAAACGGAGAACCCGTATGACATTGATGCGAATCCGCCGCATGGCGCAACTGACTTTGCCCGCTGAAATTCGCCACGCCCTCGGCGTCAAGGAAGGCGACTTCCTGGCAGCGAAGGTCGTCAAGAACGGCGTGCTCCTTCAGCCTGTCGCCGTGGTCGAGCGGCACCGCGCATGGCAGCGAGCGATGCAAGCCGCCTCCAAGGTGAAGGACCGCAGGCCTGACCCGCGTCAAGGTGCAAAGGCGGAAGAGGACTGGATCGCCGGGGAAGTAAAGCGCTACCGCCGGCAGCGCAAGAATGGCTAAAGCCGTCCTCGACACGACCGTGCTTGTGAGTGCATTCCTCGCACGCAGCGCGGACAGCCCGTCGGTCGAGCTGCTTCGGTTTATTGGCCGCGGCCAGGTGGAAGCCTATATTTCCGAGGATATTATTCAAGAGACCCGCCGGGTCCTGCTCAACCGGAAGTCGATTAGACGACGTTATGCTTACACTGACGATGATGTTCAAAGATATCTCGATGCACTGGTACAACTCGCGACAGTCGTGAGCGGCACGCACGATTTGCCAGGCGTGGTGCCGCGCGACCCGAGCGACGACATGATCGTGGCCTGCGCAGTCGAAGCCGCTGCGGAATATTTGGTCACGCGCGACAACGACCTGTTGTCGCTCGGCCGGCGCCGAGGGATCGTGATAATTACGCCGGAGGAGTTTTTGCACTTGCTGCGTGCACGGGACTGAAGGCCAGTCCGGCCAAAATATTGCATCCAAACCGGTCTCATCGGAATGCCGGGTGGGACATCGCGCTCGCTTGCGTCAGGGCGCTTGATCCGCTTGGATACGCCACCCGCCTTTCCCGCCAGCACCGCCATGAGGAAATGCCCGCTATGACGCCTGTCCAATCCGCGACCGCCCGCGCCGATACCGCCGCCGACCCGGCCGTGGCCGCCCTCGAACGCCCGCAAAACCGGCCGGCCGGCGCCAATGCGCCGGGCTTCGGCTCCGACGTGATCGCCGAGTCTTTGCGCCTGCTCGATATTCCCTACATCGCGTTGACGCCGGGGGCGAGTTATCGCGGACTGCACGACAGCATTGTCAATTATCTCGGCAATGCGACGCCGCAGATGCTGCTGTGCCTGCATGAGGAAGCCGCGGTCGCCATCGCCCAGGGCTACGCCAAGGTCACCGGCAAGGCGATGGTCGCGGCGGTGCATTCCAATGTCGGGCTGTTGCATGCGTCGATGGCCATGTTCAACGCCTGGTGCGACCGCATGCCTGTCGTGGTGCTCGGCGCCACCGGTCCGGTCGACGCGGTCAAGCGCCGGCCCTGGATCGATTGGATCCACACCGCGCGCGACCAGGGCGCATTGGTACGCGAATTCACCAAATGGGACGACCAGCCGGCCTCGCCCGGCGCCGCGCGCGAAGCGATTTTGCGCGGCACCTGGATCGCCAATACCGTGCCGCAGGGCCCGGTTTACATCAATTTCGACGCCGAAGTGCAGGAGGCGAAGGTCTCGGAGCCGCTGCCCTCGATCGATGCGGCGCGCTACATGCCGCCGGTCGCCACCGCCGCGCCCGCCGAACTGGTAAAACAGGCGGCGGCGATGCTCAGGGGCGCCAAGCAGGTGCTCATCCTCGCCGGCCGCGCCTCGCGCAGCGAGACGGCGTGGAACGCGCGCGTGGCGTTGGCCGAAGCGCTCGGCGCCCGCGTGGTCAGCGATCTGAAAATCGGCGCAAGCTTTCCCACCGATCATCCGCTCTACGCCGGCGCGCCGCGCGCCATCTCACCTGACAGCGTCGAAGGCTTGAAAAACGTCGACGTGATCCTGAGCCTCGACTGGGTCGATCTCGCCGGCGCGCTGCGCTCCTATGGCCCCTCGCCGTCGGTCAAAGTCATTCAGGTTTCACTCGATCATCGCAACCACAACGGCTGGAGCATGGATCATCAGGGCCTGCCGCCGGTCGATCTTCTGCTCTCCGCCGATCCCGATCTCGTGGTGCCGGAATTGGTCAAGGAAGTCGGCAAGAACGCCAAGCCGCACGCGGTGCCGGGCGCCCGCGCCAAGCCGGACAAAGAGCCGACCGGCTTCACCAACGAACACATCGCGCGCGCTTTGCGCAAGGTGCTCGGCGATCGGCCGGTGAGCTACACGCATCTGCCGCTGTCCTGGGACGAGAGCTGGGCGACGTTCAAGCACCCGCTCGACTACCTCGGCTCCGACGGCGGCGGCGGCGTCGGCGGCGGTCCCGGCATTTCGGTCGGTGCGGCGCTGGCGCTGAAGGGTTCGGGACGGCTGCCGGTCGCGATCTGCGGCGACGGCGATTTTCTGATGGGCTGCACCGCGGTGTGGACCGCGGTGCATTACAAGATTCCGCTCCTGTTCGTGCTCGCCAACAACCGCTCGTTCTACAACGACGAACTGCACCAGGAGCGGATGGCGCGCATGCGCAACCGGCCGGTGGAGAACAAGTGGATCGGCCAGCGCATGTCGGAACCGGAGGTCGATCTCGCCGCCATCGGCCGCGCCCAGGGCGCGGTCGGCTTCGGCCCGATCACCAAGCCGGCCGATCTCGCCTCGGCGCTGGAAAAGGCGATTGCCGAAGTCGATGCGGGCAAGGTCGCGGTCGTCGACGTGCGGGTCGAGCCCGGCTACACGCCGATCATGACTGCGGCGATGACGCGCGCGGGGAACTGATAAACAAGGCAGCCCACCGGTTGTCAGGTAAGCGGCGTTTCGAGAATGTGTTGTCGCGCGGGGCCTGAGCCCGGTCGATCAACAAAACGCTGGAGGAAGGCGTCATGATCCCCTTCTCAGGATGCACATGTTGTATCGGCCGCCGCCAATTCCTTGTAGGCGGTCTTGCCGCAACTGCCGCGCTGGGCGCAAACCGTGCCTTCGCGCAAGCGCCTACGATCAAAAAATCCGCCGGCACGCGCGTCGACGTGCATCATCACTTCCTGCCGCCGCAATATGTGAAGGAAGAGCACGAACGCATCAGTTTCAAGCACGGCGCGGTCTCGACCAATCAGCTCCTGTCGTGGACGCCGCAGCAATCGCTCGACGTGATGGATGAGAACGGCGTTGCCGCTGCCGTCGTCTCCGTCACCACGCCGGGGCCGTGGTTCGGCGACATCGCCGCCGGACGCCGGCTGTCGCGGATGTGGAACGACTACGCCGCCGAGCAGATAAAAGCCTACCCGGGGCGCTACGGCCTGTTTGCCACAGTGCCGCTGCCCGACACACACGGCAGTCTGACGGAGATCGAATACGCGCTCGACACGCTTCATGCCGACGGCATCGGGCTGTTGTCGTCGTATGACGGCAAATATTTAGGCGATCCGTCCTACGCGCCGGTATTTGCCGAACTCAACCGCCGCAAGGCCGTGGTCTATACGCATCCGACCACGTCCGTGTGCTGCTCAAGTGTCATGCCTGGAGTGCCGCCCCAGGCAATCGAATATCCATTCGAGACGACCCGCACGATCACAAGCCTGCTCGTCAACGGCACGATATTCAGCAACCCGGACATTCGCTGGATTTTTTCCCACGGCGGCGGCGCCACGCCGATGGTGGCCGGGCGCATGGTCGACACCGTCGGCCGCAATCCCAACGCGAAGAAATTCATGCGGGAAGGCGTCCTCGCCGAATTGCGCAAACTCTATTACGACACCGCCGCCGCCGACACCGAAGGCTCGATGGCGGCGTTGCGGCTGATGGCACCGCTCTCCCACATCCTGTTCGGCACCGACTATCCGTTCGTCAACGTCGCCGAGGGCGTCAAACATCTGGACGACGACGCCATGTCCGACGCTGATCGTGCGGCGATCGAGCGCGGCAATGCGCTGGCGCTGCTGCCGCGGCTGAAGGCGTGAGGAAGGCTTCGCTCAACCGACGCTCTTTGATTTGCTCGTTTTCGCGCTGCTGCGGGCGCACGTGCGGCGAACGGCCGAGCAAAAAGTAACGCTGAATCAGGCTGTTGTAACGATATTGGCGACAATGCTTGACAACCTGTGCGCGCCGGATAGAAAGCGCGCCGCTCGCTCGCCGAAGGGCGCTGTCCGGATGCGATCTGAAGAGCGGAGCGAGCGCGGTGCCCGCGCGCGGTTTCGCAACCGCGTTCGGGCGGTTCGGAAACTCGCCCGGCCGGCCCCGTCGCCGGTCCGCCAGGAGCTGGCTGCCCGGGGAGCAGACGATCACACGCGTCGCGCTTCCATGAAGCGCGGGACCGGACTGAGCCAAGGCCATGAGGCTTTGGCGAGAGCCGCGGTGGAGCGCCGGAAGGCGAGCGCGCCTGCTGAAGGCGCGTGCCGCGAACCCACGAAGACAGGCGGCGACGCCTGGAAGTGCGGAGCGGACATTGCTCGGAGCTCGGATGCGCCATTCGGCGCTCCGCCTCCCTTCTTTGTTTGTTGGGGAGGCCTTTTTTCTTACCGTGCAACCTAACTCGGGCGCGCATCAAAAAACCGCGCCGCGAGAACGGGGGCGCTCGTCATTGCGAGCGAAGCGACGCAATCCAGGCCGGCTGACGATTGCGACGAGGCCGCTCTGGATTGCTTCGCGACGCTCCTCACAACGACGAGACCTACAGCTTGAACGTCTCGTAGGTCGCCGGATGAAACAGCTCGTCGACCGAGAGGCGGCGCGGGGACAAGCCTTCGGCATGATGCTGGGCGAGGAAATAATCCAACACTTTGCGGTTGCCCTCGACCCCGTAGGACCAGAAATCGTGCCCCATGAGCGCGCGCGCTTCTGCAAGCCGCTCCTCGACGAAGGGCAGTGTCACCTTGGTGGCCGACGTGTCGGAGAGCTTCGCAAGTCCCGCCTGTTTGGCCTGCTCGAACGCTTTCAGCACCGCGCCCGGCAGCCACGGATGCTTTTCCGCCAGCTCGCAGCGGATGCCGACCGCGTGCATGATCGGAAAAAAGCCGGTCCGTTTGAAATAGTCCTTGGCTATTGCGGTGGGATCGGCAAACAGCCAGCCGATATGCGGATGGCCTTTTTCAACGAGCGTCGGCGGACGCGGCGCGATAAAACCGTCGATCTCGCCGGCTTCAAGCAGCGCCGAGATCGTTTTGCCCTCCGGCGCGTTGTCGAGCCGCACGCCAGGGGGAAGCTTGATCGAGATTTTCTCCGGGCGGCCGGCGTGCTCGATGCCGCCGCGAATCCAGTGGATGTCGGAGCGTTTGACGCCATAATCGTCCTCAAGGAAAGCGCGCGCCCACACATTGGCGGTGAGCTGATACTCCGGCACGCCGACCTTGCGGCCTTTGAGGTCCTCCGGCTTCTTGATGCGGTCGGTGCGTACATAGATCGAGGTGTGGCGGAAGGCGCGCGAGACGAAAGCCGGCACCGCGATATAGGGGCATTGGCCTTGCGCAGTCTTGACCGTATAGCTCGACAGCGACACCTCGCAGATGTCGAACTCGGCGGCGCGGAAGGCGCGGAAGAAAATCTCCTCCGGCACCAATGTCATGAACACCGGCTCGACGCCGTCGATCTGCACGGCGCCGTCGATCAGCGCACGGGTGCGGTCGTAGTCGCCGACGGCAATGGAAAGTTGCAGCTTGGGCATTTTCTGTCCTTTCGCGCTCTTCGTCAGTGCGAGAAGCCAACGGGTCCGGCCCGACGTGGCCGGCGCGACCTGGCCGGCCCGATGACAAGCCCGGCGACGAAGCAATCCAGGTTTTGCACCGCTCCGGATTTGCTTCGCTTGGGTTCGCAATGACGCAAAAAATTAAACGGCGTCTTTCGTGTTCACATAGCCGCGCGAGGCAGGTCGTGCCAAGATGGTCGGCGCGCATTTGACGCGCAACAGGCACGCGACAGGAGGAGGACATGCGCCTGCCGATCTACCAGGTCGATGCGTTCGCCGAAAAACTGTTCGGCGGCAATCCCGCGGCCGTCTGCCCGCTGGCACAATGGCTGCCCGACGCCACCATGCAGGCGATAGCGGCAGAGAACAATCTGGCCGAAACCGCCTTTTTCGTGCGCGAGAGCAGTACGGACGTGGCGGGGGCCGCCGATTATGCGCTGCGCTGGTTCACGCCGGCCGTTGAAGTCGATCTGTGCGGGCATGCCACGCTCGCTTCGGCACACGTCGTTTTCAGCTTTCTCGAGCCGGGGCGCAGCCGCGTCAGCTTCCACACGCTCAAGGCCGGAACGCTGATTGTGGAACGGCGCGGCGATTTGCTGGTGATGGACTTTCCGGCGCGGCCAGCCGATCCGGTGGCACCGCCGCCGGGCCTGGTGGCAGCTTTGGGCGGCAAGCCGCGCCAGGTCCTCAAAGCGCGCGACCACATGGTGGTCTACGATAGCGCGGCCGAGATCTCAGCGCTCCAGCCCGATCTTGTTGCCCTGTCCAAGATCGAGGATTGCTGGGCTGCAATTGTGACCGCGCCGGGGGAGGACGGAATCGATTTCGTTTCGCGCTTCTTCGCCCCCGCGAACGGCGTGCCGGAAGACCCGGCGACCGGTTCCTCGCACTGCACGCTGGTACCTTATTGGGCCAAGCGCCTTGGTAAGAACGAGTTGCAAGCGCGCCAGCTGTCGCGGCGCGTCGGTATCCTCTCCTGTGCGCTCAACGGCGACCGCGTCGCCATCGGTGGCCGCGCGGTGCTTTACCTTGAGGGGGAAATTTTGGTCTAGCGAATGCGAAACCTATTTCGTGCCAAACGTTTCCACCGCTGCGATGTCGGTGAGCTTGAACTGCACGCGCTCCTCGCCGTTCCAGCGGTCGAGCGCGAACGAGCCTGCCGCGTGGATTGGCAGCCCGCGACTCTGCAGGAGCGCTTGCCCAAGCTTCTGTCCGGCGGCACGGAACGCAATCGCCGAGACGGCTGAGCCGTCATTGGACTTGAGCCGCGCGCGCACGTGCGACTGGCCGACCTCCTCGGCATAGCTCACCGTGTGCGCCGGCAACGCGATGATCGGCTCCGGGTTGCCGGAACCGAAGGGGCCGGCGCGGCCGATGAGGGCGACGAGATCCGCGTTCGCCGCCGCCGCGCTGACCGCGCCGTCGATCAATAGCCCACCCGCGCGACGTGCGGCCTGGACCTCGGCGTCGAGCGTGGATTCGAGAAGCGCGCGCAGCGCCGCCAACGCCGATTTGCGCAGCGTCACTCCTGCAGCCATGGCGTGGCCGCCGCCTTTGAGCAAAATGCCTTCCGCCACGGCGCGGCGCACCGCGCGGCCGATATCGACGCCGGCGATGGAGCGTCCCGAGCCGGTGCCGATGCCGCCGGGCTCGAGCGCAATGGCGAAGGCCGGGCGGTTGAATTTTTCCTTCAGCCGCGCGGCGACGAGGCCGACAATTCCCGGATGCCAACCCTCGGCGGCTGTCACGACCACCGCGCCGTGCTCCTCGATCCCGAGCGCCGCCATCGCTTCGGCTTCGGCGTGCGCCAATGTCTGCTGCTCGAGCGACCGGCGCTCGCGGTTGAGCCTATCGAGCTCGGCGGCAAGCTTTGCGGCCGCTTCCGGATCGTCTTCAAGCAACAGCCGCACGCCGAGATCGGCGCGGCCGATCCGGCCGCCGGCATTGATGCGCGGACCAAGGAGAAATCCGAGATGCCAGGCCTCGGGTGGGCCGTTAAGCCGCGCCGCGTCCATCAGGCTCGTGTGCCCTGCCCGCTCGCGCCGGCGCAGCGCAACCAGCCCTTTGGCGACGAAGGCGCGGTTGAGCCCGACGAGCGGCACCACGTCGGCGACGGTGCCGAGCGCGACATCGTCAAGGAGCGCAAGCAGGTCGGGTTCCGGTCGCACGCTCGTCCAAAAGCCGCGCTGGCGCAGGACGCGGTTGACCGCCACCACCGTCATGAACACGAGGCCGACGGCGGCGAGATGGCCGAGGCCGGAGAGGTCGTCGCGCCGGTTGGGATTGACGATTGCCAGCGCCGGCGGCAGCACCTCGTCGGCCTGATGATGATCGATGACGACAACATCGACGCCGCGCCCGCGTGCTTCGGCGAGCGGCTCGATGCTGGTGGTGCCGCAATCGACCGTCACCAGCAGCGTCGCGCCGCGCTCGGCGAGCGAGCGCACCGCTTCGACATTGGGGCCATAGCCTTCGAACAGGCGGTCGGGAATGTGGATCAGCGGCTCGATGCCGCAGTGACGCAGAAAGCGTGCAAGCAGCGCCGCCGAAGTGGCGCCGTCGACGTCGTAGTCGCCGAAGATTGCGATGCACTCGTTGCGTTGCACCGCGTCCGCCAACCGCTCGGCCGCCTCCTGCATGCCGGAGAGCACATGCGGATCAGGCATCGAGCGTTTGATGGTGGGATCCAGAAAGTCCTCGACGCCGTCGACCTCGACATTGCGGCCGGCAAGAATGCGCGCCAGCAGTTCGGGAAGCTCGTGGCGCTGCGCGATGGCGAGAGCGCGCGCGGCGGCGCGCTCATCGAGTCGGTCGCGCCACGCTTGTCCGGTGGCGGAATTTTCGACGCCGAGGAAGAGGCGATTCGCGTTGGTCATCGTAAGCATGTCATTGCCGGGCGCGCCATCAGGCGCGAGCCCGAAATCCGCAATCACCGCCGAAGAAGAGATTGCACGCCCTGGGACTATGGATTCCGGACTCACCGCTTCGCGTGACCCGCAGTGACGTCAGGCGCTCAGAACTTGTCAAGCTGCCGGTGTTCGGCCCGGATCCAGCGCACGGTGCCACTCACTGAACGCATCACCACGGTTTCGGTCTCGACCGCATCGTTGCCGAACTTCACGCCCGAAAGCATGCGGCCGTCGGTGACGCCGGTCGCCGCGAACAGGCAGTCGCCGCGCACCATATCCTCGATCAGGTATATCTGGCGCGCATCCTTGATGCCCATGCGGGCGATGCGCTCGCGCTTCTCATCGGTGTCGACAATCAAGCGCGTCTGCATCTGGCCGCCGATACAGCGCAGGGCCGCCGCGGCGAGTACGCCCTCCGGCGCGCCGCCGATGCCGAGATAGATGTCGATGCCGGTCTTGTCCGGCTGCGCGGTATGGATGACGCCGGCGACGTCGCCGTCGGTGATGAGGCTGACCGCCGCGCCGGCTTTGCGCACCGACGCGATCAGGTCGGCGTGGCGCGGGCGGTCGAGGATCATCGCGGTTATCGCCTCCGGCTTGACGCCCTTGGCTTTGGCCAGCTTGCGGATGTTTTCGTCCCCGGGCGCATCGATGTCGATGACGCCTTTCGGGTAACCCGGGCCGATCGCGATCTTGTCCATGTAGATGTCGGGCGCATTGAGCAGCGTGCCCTCGTTGGCCATCGCCAGCGTGGCGATTGCGCCCGGCATATTCTTGGCGCAAAGGGTTGTGCCTTCAAGAGGATCGACAGCGATGTCAACCCTGGGTCCGAACTTGGTGCCGACCTTCTCGCCGATGAAAAGCATCGGCGCTTCGTCCATCTCGCCCTCGCCGATCACCACGGTGCCGTCGATCGGCAACCTGGCGAGTTCGCGGCGCATGGCATCGACCGCGGCCTGATCGGATTTCTTTTCCGCTCCGCGCCCGCACAGCCGCGCCGCCGCCACCGCCGCACTTTCGGTCACGCGCGCAAGTTCGATCGAGAAAATCCGCTCGATCATTGCGCTTGGTAGAACGCTGTGAGACGCCATCGAACCTTCCCTGCTGCGGATTTGCGCCCACTTATGACGAGCGGCCGGTGTGCTGGAATCGCACCACTAGTTCTTCTCGATCCGGATGACTTGCGGCCGCCCGGAGATTACACGGTCGCGCCGCACCGCGGAAAGTGCCCTGCGCACCGCGTCTTCGCCGGTGGCGTAGGTGATCATGATGACCGGTACCGGCTCGCCGGAGCGGCTGGAAGCCGGAACCCGTTCGGCGGCCACGCCGTGGCGCTGCACGATCAATTCCAGCGAAATATTCTGCTGCGCCAGCCGGCGTGCGATGGTGGCCGCGGTGCCCGGACGGTCGCGCGCCAGGAGGCGGATGTAATAGCCGCCTTCGTGATGCTGCATCGGCGCCTTGCGGATCGCGGTCATGGCCGCCGCCGGACGACCGAAAGGCGGCGAACGCACGCCGCGGGCAATGTCGGCCAGGTCCGAGACAACCGCCGAAGCCGTCGCCATGCCTCCGGCACCGGGCCCAACCAACGTGATCGGGGTGAGGCCCTGCGCGTCAAGCGTGACCGCGTTGGTGATGCCCATCACCTGGGCGATGGCAGAGTCCTTGGGCACCATGGTCGGATGCACGCGCTGCTCGATGCCGCCCTCGGTTTTCACCGCCACACCCAGCAGCTTGACACGGTAGCCGAGCTCGTCGGCAGCATCGAGATCGGCAAGCGTGATCGATGAAATGCCCTCGACGTAGATGGCGTCGGAGCCAAGCCGGGTGCCGAAGGCGAGACTTGCCAGGATCGATAGCTTTTGCGCTGTATCGTGGCCTTCCACGTCGAACGACGGGTCGGCTTCCGCATAGCCAAGGCGCTGCGCCTCGTGCAGGCAATCGGCGAAGGCGAGCCGGTCCTGTTCCATGCGGCTGAGGATGTAGTTGCAGGTGCCGTTGAGAATCCCGTAGATGCGGGTGAACGCATCACCGTTTAGTCCCTCACGCAGCGTCTTGACGATTGGAATCCCGCCGCCGACCGATGCCTCGAAATTGAGCGCAACCTGTTGCCGTTCGGCCAGCGCGGCGAGCCTCTGCCCGTGGCGGGCGAGCAGTGCCTTGTTGGCGGTGACTACGGGCTTGCCGCAGCGAAGTGCGGTCTCCACCGTACGCTTTGCCGGATCGCCCGCTCCGCCCATGACCTCGACCAGGACATCGATCGCTGGGTCGCGTGCCAGCGCCATCGGATCGGCCACCCAGCGAAATCTTTGCAGATCGACAGCGCGCTTTTTGCCGCGCGACCGGGCACAGACGGCGACGATCTCGATGCCCCGACCGCAGCGCGCGGCGAGCTTGTCGCGGCCGCTTTCCAGCAGACGAATGACCGACGTGCCGACAGTGCCCAGTCCGGCAAGACCGACTTTCAGCGGTTCGGCCATCGGCATCGCCAAGAGGGATACAGCGACTGCCGACTAGGGGAGCGGGTTTGGCATTCGCTACCCACTTGGCCGCCACTTCGTAAAGCGAATTTCAAATCCAAAAGCCACCCTAGATCATATAATTGCTGGCGTCCCTTTAGATTCCGAAGTTCGCAAACGAAGGTGCCGCATAATCATGCGAACTTCGGTCGGGACACTAGCGTCGCGTCGCGAGCGGAACCACGTTGTGCAGCATTTCCGGCGCGGTTTCAAGAAAGCGCCGGATGTTGCGGGCAGCCTGGCGGATGCGCTGCTCGTTCTCCACCAGAGCGATGCGCACGTGGCCCTCGCCGTACTCGCCGAAGCCGGCGCCGGGCGACACGGCGACGCCTGCCCGCTCGACCAGAAGCGTGGAGAACTCGACGCTGCCGAGGGACTGGAAATGCTCGGGGATCGGCGCCCAGGCGAACATCGAGGCGCGCGGCGGCGGCACCGGCCATCCGGCGCGCCCGAACGAATCCACCAGCGCATCGCGGCGCCGCCGATATGTCGCGCGCATCTCGTGGATGCACTCGTCGGGGCCGTTGAGCGCTGCGGTCGCGGCCACCTGAATCGGCGTGAATGCGCCGTAGTCGAGATAGGATTTCACACGCGCCAGGGCGGCGATGATGCGTTCGTTACCGACCGCAAAGCCGATGCGCCAGCCCGGCATCGAATAGGTTTTCGACATCGAGGTGAATTCGACGGCCACGTCCATTGCACCGGGGACCTGCAGGAGCGAAGGCGGCGGCCGGCCGTCGAAATAGACTTCCGCGTAGGCGAGGTCCGAGAGCAGCAGCAGCGCATGCTTCTTCGCGAAAGCGACGAGGTCGCGATAAAAGTCGAGGTCGGCGACGCAAGCCGTCGGGTTTGAGGGGTAGCAGACAACGACCGCGATCGGCTTGGGGATCGAGTGCAGAACGGCCCGCTCCAGCGCCGCGAAGAACTCTGCGTTCGCCTGCACGGGTACGGCGCGGATCGTACCGCCGGCCATCAGGAAGCCGAAGGCGTGAATCGGATAAGTGGGGTTGGGCACAACGATGACATCGCCGGGCGCCGTGATCGCCTGCGCGACGTTGGCAAAGCCCTCCTTCGAACCCAGCGTGGTGACGATCTGGGTCTCCGGGTTGAGCTTCACGCCGAAGCGGCGGGCGTAATAGGCCGCCTGGGCGCGGCGCAATCCTGCGATCCCCTTCGAGGCGGAATAGCGATCGGTGCGCGGCTTGCCGATTGTCTCCTTGAGCTTCTCGATGACGTGCGCAGGCGTCGACAAGTCGGGATTGCCCATGCCGAGGTCGATAATATCGGCGCCGCCGGTGCGTGCGGCCGCCTTGGCGCGGTTCACGACCTCAAAAACATAGGGGGGCAGGCGACGAATGCGATAGAAATCGTCCATGATCGTTGCGGATGCCGCCTCCATGCTGTCGCCGATCGAGCCTTTTATCACGGCCGTCCTCCGACGCCAGCGGCCGGCGTGCTGCCGGTGACAGCGGTCGAGACGCAATCCGGCGGCGGGCCGCCTGCCGGCTGGCTCGCTATCGCCGCCGAGCACAGTTGGTTGCGGTCGGAGACAAGCTTATCCATCGCCTGCTTGACCTGATCGGGGGTAAGCGTGGTGTCGGTGGGCGAAGCCGTTGGGTCGAACAGATTCGGAAAAGCGCCGGATGAAGACGAGGACGAGGATGAGCAGGCGCACAGCACAGCACAGGCGACGGCGACAAGCACGCCCGCGAGAACTCGCCGCGTTGCGCTGCAACCAAATCTCATGCGGACGTGTCTCCCAGCCGAGCCGCGTGATGCCCCTTCGCTGCGGACAGATCGCGGCGATCCTTGCCGGATTTGTGCGACTAAATGTTTACCAATCCAATGCTTGCAACGAGCAAATCAAGGAAAGCTCGAAGGCCGGCTTCCAGCACCCATGCAGCGCAGCGTATCCCACACAGCACCCGACGCCCAGATATTCGGGTAATATGTCGAAACAAGGACGCCGCCGACCCGCCCGCCAGTCACTTGCGGCCGCTGTCATGATCTGTACGGGGCGGCCTGTTTGCACGCGTCGCCTTGCACGCGTCGTCTTGCACGCGTCATCTTGCGCGCCAAGGGCAGGAAGGCCATTTCAAACCAACGCGCCGGGCTTTATCAGATACCGCCCCGGCCATTGAGGAACGCCCGTGGGGACTCCGACGCCAGGACCGGTGAAGATCGGCTCGCTCGACGTGGAGACTTTTTCACGCAATGTGGCGCGACTGATCGAGCACGGGGGCCGAGTGCTCGCCGCCTATCTGAGACCGCGCGAGCAAGGCCATGACGACCGCGAGGTGGCCGATGAAGTGACCGAGGTCGTCAAGACGCTGGGGCAGGTCGCCGAATATTGGTTTGCCGATCCGCAGCGCGCCGTCGAACTGCAATCCCGGCTCGGCAAGGACTATCTCGACCTCTGGGCCGCCGCGGCGAGGCGGCTGGCGGGCGAACAAGCCATTCCGATGGTCGCCCCCGACCCGGACGACCGGCGCTTCGCCGATCCGGAATGGTCCACCAACCAGTTCTACGATTTCGTCAAGCAGGCCTACCTGCTCACGGTGCGCTGGGCCGGCAAGTTCGTCGCCGACGCCGCCGAACTCGATCCGCACACCAAACAGAAGGCCGAGTTTTATGTGCGGCAGATCGCCAATGCGCTCTCGCCGTCGAACTTCGTGCTGACCAACCCCGAATTGCTGCGCGAAACTTTCACCAGCAACGCCGAAAACCTGGTCCGCGGCATGCACATGCTGGCCGAGGACGTCGAGGCGGGCGGCGGGAATTTGCAAATCCGCCAGTCGGATTCCTCGATGTTCGAAGTCGGCCGCAACCTGGCGACGACCCCCGGCAAGGTCATCTATCAGAACGATCTTATGCAGCTCATCCAATATGCGCCATCAACCGCCAAGGTGCTTAAAACTCCGCTGCTGATCGTTCCGCCCTGGATCAACAAGTTCTACGTTCTGGATCTGGCGCCGGAAAAGTCGTTCATCAAATGGTGCGTCGATCAGGGCATCACGGTCTTTTGCATTTCCTGGGTCAACCCGGACGCGCAGCTCGCGCAAAAGTCATTCGAGGATTACGTGCGGGAGGGCCCGCTTGCCGCGCTTGACGCTATCAAGCGGGCGATCGGCGAAGAGAGTGTTCATTCGATCGGCTATTGCGTCGGCGGCACGCTGCTCTCCATCGCCCTTGCCGCCATGGCGGCAAGGGGGGATAGGCGCATCGTGTCGGCAACCCTGTTCGCGGCCCAGGTCGACTTCAGCCAGGCGGGCGATCTCAAGGTCTTTGTCGATGAGGAGCAGGTCAAACTGATCGAGGAGCGGATGGCCGGACGCGGCTATCTGGAAGGCAAGTCGATGGCGACCGTGTTCAACTTGCTGCGGTCCAACGATCTCATCTGGCCTTACGTCATCAACAATTACCTGAAAGGCAAGGCACCCTTTCCGTTCGACCTTCTGTACTGGAATTCCGACGCAACGCGCATGCCGGCCGCGAACCACTCGTTCTATCTGCGCAACTGCTATCTCGACAACAAGCTCTCCAGAGGTGAGATGACGATCGGCGGCGCCGCGATCGACCTCGCGTCTGTCAAGGTTCCGATCTACAATCTGGCGACGCGCGAGGACCACATCGCGCCGGCAAAATCGGTGCTGCTCGGCTGTAAATTCTTCGGCGGCCCGGTGCGGTTCGTGCTCTCCGGCTCCGGCCATATCGCCGGCGTGGTCAACCCGCCGGCGCGGCATAAATACCAGTTCTGGACCGGACCACGGCCGCGCGGCGCCGATCTCGACACGTGGCTCGCCAAAGCAAAAGAACATCCCGGCTCGTGGTGGCCGGACTGGCTCGCCTGGCTCAAGAAGCAGGGCAAGACCGAAGCCGGCGCCCGCGTACCCGGCGCCGGCGCACTCAAGCCGATCGAGGACGCGCCGGGCAGTTACGTGAAGGTGCGGGATTGAGCGGAAGTCCTTTCCTCTAACGCAACGCTTAGATCAAGCCCGCGTGGTGGCTCAAACATTGTCAGTTCAGAGTACGCGCCTTTTTCCGCCGCGAACTTCGGCACAATTCTCCTCGCGCAGTCGCGCGCTGGGGGCGACAAGTCAGGGAAACAGCGCCACCTGTTCGAGGCCCGTCGTTTCGGGAAAGCCGAGCATCACGTTCATGTTCTGCACCGCCTGTCCGGACGCACCTTTGGTCAGGTTGTCGAGCACCGAAACGATAATGGCGCGGCCGGCGACGCGATCGGCGGTCACCCCGATGAAGGTCATGTTCGAGCCGCGCACGTGGCGCGTCTGCGGCAGCGTCCGGAATGGCAGGACGTGAACGAACGGCTCGTGTGCATAGGCCTTCAGCAGCAGCGCATGGGGGTCTTCAGGCGACGCATTGTGCTCGCCGCGCACGTAGATCGTCGAAAGGATCCCGCGGTTCATCGGCACCAGATGCGGCGTGAAGGTGACGACGACATCACGCCCGGCGGCGAGCGAGAACTCCTGATCAAGCTCGGCCATGTGCCGGTGATGGCCGACGCCGTAGGCGTGAAACCCCTCGGAGACTTCGGCGAACAGCATATCCTCGCGCGCCGCCCGGCCCGCTCCGGTCATGCCCGATTTGGCGTCAATGACGATTTCATCGGGATCGACCATTTTGGCCTTGAGCAATGGAATAAGCGCAAGCTCCGCGCAGGTCGTGTAGCAACCAGGGTTGGCGACCAGCCGTGCGGCTTTGATCTGCGGCCGGTAAATCTCCGTCAGTCCGTAGACGGCCTCCGTCTGCAACGCCCGCGCGGCATGCTCGTGACCATACCAGCGCGCGTAGGCGGCGGGATCGGACAGACGGAAATCGGCGGAAAGATCGACCACCTTGGTGGTGGGCACTCGCGCGAGCAGATCCGCGATCACCTTCTGCGTCGTGCCATGAGGCAGCGCACAGAAAGCGAGATCAAGCTTTTGCACCCGCCAGTCCGCGCCCTCGATCGAAGTCAGCGTCGGCAGCGCATAGGGCGCAAATTGCGGAAAAACAGCAGCCATCGCCTTGCCGGCGCGCCGGTCGGCCGTCAGCAGCACGATTTCGACGTGCGGATGGCGCAGCAGCAACCGCACCAGCTCCGCGCCGGTGTAACCGGAGGCGCCGAGGATCCGACTCTGGCTTTTTTCTGTGTCGCGGACATGATTCAACCCGTTGGCTTGAGTATCAAAGCCGGCGTCCGCGGAAAAATGCGAAAAAAGCGTGCCGCGGAAACCGGCGGCACGAGCGTTTACGCGCGAACGCGCGACCGTGCCGTGTCGCTACGACGGCGGCGCACTGCGGCGAGGGTCATGGACCGTGTCATTGAGCGCCATATAAAGGCCGTGTGGTGTAGCGTCAATGCATGCCTTGTTCAAGCTACGCCAGCCGCATGGCATAGTCGCCGTGATTCGCCCTTCCGTTGCGCACGGGCCGCCAAACGCCATATGGATGACGTGGGAAAAGCAGCAAAAAATTCCAAGACGCACGACAAGACGCCCGATCTGTTCGCCGACCTGGGCGAGCGGGCGAAGGCGCGCCGCGCGGCGCGCTCAGGCAGCCGGGCCGCGCGCGGCGCGGCGGGCGATGCCAGCTACACGGCCAAGCACATCGAAGTCCTCGAGGGGCTCGAGCCGGTACGCCGCCGCCCCGGCATGTATATCGGCGGGACCGACGAGAAGGCGCTGCATCACCTGTTCGCCGAAGTCATCGACAACGCCATGGACGAGGCGCTGGCCGGCCACGCCGACTGGATCGAGGTCGAAATGGAAGCCGACGGTTTCGTTACCGTCACCGACAACGGCCGCGGCATTCCGGTCGATCCGCATCCGAAATTTCCGAAAAAATCCGCCCTCGAAGTGATCATGTGCACGCTGCATGCGGGCGGCAAATTCGAACTCCAAGGTCTACGAGACTTCGGGTGGCCTGCACGGCGTCGGCGTCTCAGTCGCCAACGCACTGTCGGAGCGCCTGGAGGTCGAGGTCGCGCGCGGGCAGCGCCTGTATCGAATGGTGTTCGAGCGCGGCCAGCCGAAGAGCAAACTGCAGGACGCCGGCAACGCGCCGAACCGTCGCGGCACAAGAATTCGCTTCCGGCCCGATCCGGAAATATTTGGCCAGAAAGCGCATTTTCGCCCGGAGCGCGTATTCAAGATGACGCGCTCGAAGGCGTATCTATTCGGCGGCGTGAAAATCCGCTGGTCGTGCGACAAAGCCTTGTTAGGCGGCGTCGATGACGTGCCCGAACGCGCAACATTTCATTTTGCCGACGGCTTGAAGGACTATCTTTCCGAGACGCTATCGAGCGCCACGCTGGTGCATCCGGACCTGTTCGCCGGCAGCGCCGGCAGGATCGGCACTCACGGCGCGGTGCAGTGGGCGCTGGGTTGGACGGCCGACGCCGACGGGTTTCTTAATTCCTACTGCAACACGATTCCGACTCCGGACGGCGGCACCCACGAGTCGGGCCTGCGCACGGCGCTGCTGCGCGGCATCAAGGACCATGCCGAACGCATCGGCCAGGCCAAGCGCGCCGCCGCCATCACTTCGGACGACGTGATGGCCGGTGCCGGTGCCGTGCTTTCGATCTTCGTCCGCGAACCGGAGTTCCAGGGCCAAACCAAGGACCGACTCGCCACCGCCGAGGCGCAACGTCTGGTCGAGCAGGCGGTCAAGGACCCGTTCGACCACTGGCTTGCCGGCAATCCAGCCGCCGCCGGCAAGCTGTTCGACTTCGTGGTCGAGCGCACCGAGGAGCGCATCCGCCGCCGCCAGGAAAAGGACATTGCGCGCAAAAGCGCGGCACGCAAGCTGCGGCTGCCGGGAAAGCTCGCCGACTGCACGCGCAGCGCGGCCGATGGCGCCGAGATCTTCGTCGTGGAAGGCGACTCCGCCGGCGGTTCGGCTAAGCAGGCACGCGACCGCGCGTCACAGGCGATACTGCCGTTGCGCGGCAAGATTCTCAATGTCGCCTCGGCGGGCAAGGACAAGCTGGCGCAGAACCAACAGCTTGCGGACCTGGTGCAGGCACTGGGCTGCGGTACCGGCGCGCATTACCACGAGGAGGATTTGCGCTACGGCCGCGTCATCATCATGACCGACGCCGATGTCGACGGCGCCCACATCGCGTCCCTGCTCATCACCTTCTTCTACCGGCAGATGCCGCATCTGATCGGCAACGGCCACTTGTACCTGGCCGTGCCGCCGCTCTATCGGCTGTCCCACGGCGGCAAAATCCTTTACGCCCGCGATGACCGACACCGCGACGAGCTCCTGAAAAAGGAATTCCACGCCAACGCCAAAGTGGAGATCAGCCGCTTCAAAGGCTTGGGCGAGATGATGGCCGCGCAGCTCAAGGAAACAACGATGGCCCCGAGCAAGCGCACGCTATTGCGCGTCATGCTGCTTCCCGACGAGCAGAAAGCGACGGAAGAATCCGTCGAGCGGCTGATGGGCACCAAGCCCGAGGCGCGTTTCGCCTTTATTCAGGAGCGCGCCGAGTTCGCCGACGAGGAAACGCTGGACGTATAGGGCGAGTGGCGGACGTCGCCGTTCGCTCATCCCGCCCGCTGTTTTGCGATATTCCGGCGTCAGACGCGATGAATGCCGCCTAGTCTTTGGACTTGAATAGAGAATCGGTCGCCGTGATCAGCCCCGTGTCCGGATGCGCGGAGCAGTATTCGCCAAGCTTCTTGGCGTTGGCCACGAACTTGTCCGTGTCGATGACCGGCGGATCGTTTTCGCCGTGATAATAGCCGTCGAGCCAAGCGAGTATGATGCCGACATCCTCCTTGCTCGCAGACTGGAATTTATGACAGGTCCAGGTCGACAGATCGATGTCGGCGGCGAACGCGGTGCCGCAGCAGACGAGTAATCCGGCGGCTAAAAAAACACGGGCAAAGATTTTCATAAAGACCCCTCCGTTGCCCGACCGATCCTGCGTTATCTTTGGCGTCGAGTAAAGTGCGACTGTACGAACCCGCATCTGAATGCGCGCCGCCCGGGTCGCAAGTTGTCTGCAGGGAACTTACAGCAGGCTCTTGATGTCATTCGAAAAGGTGGGGAACGCATACATCGTCTCGCGGACGTCGTTGGCGGAAATCCCAAACCTCATGGCGAAGGCAAAAATATGGATCAATTCTTCGCCGGCATGGCCGAACAGATGCGCGCCGAGGATGCGGTCGCTCTCCGCATCGATGATGACCTTGGCCCAGGCGGCGCTTTCATTATAAGCCCGCGCCGAGAGCCAATCGCGCATGTCGTTAGTTTCGACCTTGAACTTGCGCCCGCTTTGCTTCGCCTTTGTTTCGGTCAGCCCGATGCTTGCCAGCGCCGGGACGGTGAACACGCAGGACGGGATGGCGGAATAGTCCGGCTTGGCGACCGGACCTTCGACGATGTTGCGGCCGACGATACGGCCCTCGTAGGTGGCCACCGGCGACAGCTGCGGTGAACTCCACAGCGCATCGCCGCACACGTGCACTGACGGATTCGAGGCCGAGCGCAGGTACTCATCGAGCGCGATGCGGCCCTCTTGCAGCCGCACATTGCCGGCTTCGAGATTGAGCGCCTCGACGTCGGCAACGCGCCCGGCGCCGTTGACGACGCGATCCGCCTCGATTGCGCGCTCGGAGCCGTCATGATCGAAGGCGATCCGCAGGCGCTCGCCGCCGGCCTCGATGCGATTGATCTTGACGCCCGTCAGGAGAGTAATTCCGATCCGCCGGCTTTCGCGCACGAGTTGCTCGACCGCGTCGTCATCGAGTGCCGGCAGGAAGCGCGGCAACAGTTCGAGGATGGTCACCTTGCTGCCGGCACGGGCGTACAGGTGAGCGAATTCGAAGGCGATGACCCCGCCACCGACGAACACAACCTCGCGCGGTTGCTTCCGCTCGCTCAGAACGTCGTCGGAGGTGATCATGTGCTCGGCGCCGGGAATCGAAAGCTTACGCGGTTTCGAGCCGGTGGCGATGACGATGTGGCCCGCCTCGATCGTGCGCCCGCCGACGCGCACAGCGTTCGGTGCAGCGAACGCCGCGCGTTCACGCAACACCTCGACCCCGCGCTCGGCCATGAGCTTGGCGAACGATGCCGGAAGGTGGCGGATCATGTCCTTCTCGCGGTCGATCAGACGCGTCCAGTCGAGCCGCGGCTTGGCAACGGAGATGCACAGGGCGGACGCGCGCTCGATTTCGTCGAGCGCATGACCCGCGGCGACCAGAATTTTCTTGGGCGTGCAGCCGCGGTTCGGGCAGGTGCCGCCGAGTTCGCGATCCTCGACGAGGGCAACCGAGAGGCCGGCTTTGCGGGTCGGCACCGTCACGCCCATGCCGGCATTCCCGCCGCCGAGGATCAAGACATCGTATTGGCCGCCATCCATCGAAATGTCTCCAATCTGCGCTCCCTGCACTTCCAACGCTTTCGGGATCGAATCGGCGCGTCGGCCAATCGATCAGGCTGCATGAAACATCCCACGCTAGCCACGACCGACACCTGCCGGGTCTCGAAAGGCCGCTTCGATTGCGGGCTTCACGGCCCGCATACCGTCCGGAGGACGCGCGGCGGCGGCGCCCAGATGGCTATTGGGCAACGCCCGGCTCGCGCGCCGCATATGTCGCCAAATTGAGTTGTGCTGTTGGTAGCTGTGCCGATAGCGACCTCTCGGCCCGCTTTCGAAGCAAAAGGACGCCAAGCCGCTAACCTGCGCGTTCGAGACTAATCCTCGAATTTGAGATGCGCGGCCTTCGCCACGGCGCGAAACTTGACGATGTCGCTTTCGATCAGCGCCTTGAATTGCGCGGGCGTGTCGCTGCCGGTGCTGATTGCCATGGTCTTGAGCCGCGCCGTCACCACCGGGTCGTGAATGGCATGGTTGAGGGCATCCTGGAGCTGGGCGACGATAGCGGGCGGGGTGGCGGCGGGAGCGAACATTCCGCTCCACACTTGAATGTCGACGTTCGGATAACCGGCTTCCGCCATGCTCGGGACGTCGGGCAGTTCAGGTAACCGTTTGCTGCCGGTCACGGCCAGCGCCTTGAGCTTGCCGGCCTTGATCTGCGGCACGCTCGGCGGCGGATCGACGATGGTCATCATCGTCTGTCCTTGCATGACGCTGAGGATCATTTCCTCGCTGCTTTTGTAGGGGATCATCACACCCGGCATGCCGGTCGCCAGCTTCAGTGCTTCCATCGGGATGACGAAGGTCGGCGAGGTGCTCGGATAATTAGCCTTGTCGGGATGCTTCTTCGCATATTCGACCAATTCCTTGACGTTGTTCGCCGGATTGCTGGTGCTGACCACGAAGATCAGCGGAAACTGCCCGATCAGCCCCAGCGGCACGAAATCCTTGGTCACGCTGTATTTGAGATCGGAATAAACCGCCGCCGAGATCGACATCGGGCCGATCGGGCTTGCCAACAGCGTGTAGCCGTCGCCCGGCTGGCCGGCGACATATTCGGCGGCGAGGTGCCCGGCGGCACCCGGGCGGTTTTCGATCACGACCGATTGCCCAACAATATCGGAGAGCTTCGCCGCGACCAGACGGGCGAGAATATCGGTGCCACCACCGGCGCCGAAACCGACGACGACCCTGATCGGCTTGGTCGGATATTTGGTCGCCGCGATGGTGGGAGCCTGGACCGCCGCCAGCATGAGCGGCGCCAGCGGGGCGGCCAGCAATCCGCGTCTGGAAATGCGCATCAGATGTCCTCCCTCTCCGTTTCGTCCGCGACAGCTGCGCGGTTGGCCGATAGTTAGCATAGCCAATGCCGCAATGCGTACGGCAATTACGCCGCCGACCGCTCAGCCGAGCGCCGCATCGAGATCGGCGATAAGGTCATCGGTATCCTCGATGCCGACCGATATGCGCACCAGGCGATCACTGATGCCGAGAGTATCGCGTACGTGCGCCGGCGTCGATGCGTGGGTCATCAGCGCCGGCAGCGAAATCAGGCTCTCCACGCCGCCCAGGCTCTCGGCCAGCGTGAACAGCCGGCAGCGTTCGAGAAATTTTCGCGCATCGTCTCCCGTGCCGTCGATCTCCACCGCGATCATGGCGCCGAAACCACGCATCTGCGCGCGCGCCAAGGCGTGCTGGGGATGCCCCGGCAGTCCCGGGTAATGGACGCGCGCAATTCTGGGGTGGCGCTCCAGCGATTGTGCGATCGAAAGCGCCGAAGCCGATTGGCGCTCCAGGCGCAGCGCCAGTGTCTTGACGCCGCGCAACGCGAGGAACGAATCGAACGGTCCCTGGATCGCCCCAACCGCGTTCTGCAGGAATGCCAGCCGTTCGCGCAGGGCGGCGTTCTCGCCCACGACCACGACACCGCCGACCATGTCGGAATGGCCGTTGAGATATTTGGTGGTCGAATGCATCGCCAGGTCGAAGCCGTGCTCCAGCGGACGCTGCGTCCACGGGCTGGCGAAGGTATTGTCGCACACGGCAAGAATCTTTCTCGCCCGGGCGACCGCCGCAATTCGAGACAGATCGAGCACCTTGAGCATCGGATTGGTCGGCGTTTCCAGCCAGATCAGGCGCGTGTCCGGGCGGATTGCGGCCTCGAGGGAGCCGGCCGCGGACAGATCGACGTAACTCGCCGTAATGCCGGCCGAACGGCTGCGCACCATGTTGAACAGTCGCCGCGTGCCTCCGTATACGTCGTCGCCGACCACCACGTGAGAGTCTTTCTCCAGACATTCGAGCACCGTGGCGGTTGCCGCCATGCCCGAGGCGAAGGCAAAAGCCGCACTGCCTCCTTCCAGGTCGGCGATGCAGCGCTCGAACGCCATGCGCGTTGGATTCTGCGTGCGCGAATACTCGAAGCCCTTGTGGACGCCGGGACTCGATTGCGCATAGGTCGAGGTCGCGTAGATCGGCGTCATGACCGCGCCGGTGGTCGGATCATTGTCCTGACCGGCATGGACGCAGCGTGTGGCGAAGCCCAGTGCGTTGCGTAACGGCATTATTTCATCTCGTCGGCACGATGCGAAAATAATTCACAAGATCGAGACGCGTGGCGATGCCGAGAAAGCGACCGCCGTCCATGACGATGGCGACCAGATCGCGGCGGAACAGCGGGACCAGTTCGCGGATCGGCGCGTCGGCGGAGATGGTTTCAAGCCGCGTGACCATGACCTCTCTCACCGGCGTCTCGAAGGCACCCGCGCTGCCTTCAAGGATTGCCGCCAGCATGTCGCTCTCGTCAACCAGACCGACGATACGTTCGCCATCAAGCACCGGCAACTGCGACACGTCGGCGGAACGCATGCGTGCAAATGCGGTGCGCAGCGGATCGTCGGGAGCGACCACGATCTCCGCGCCGTCGGAAAAGCGGCTGAATACCACGTCGCGCACCTTGCCGCTGCGCTGGTAATCCCAGCCTTCCCGCGCGGCGTAGACCGGATTGAACACCTTGGAAAGATATTTGGCCCCGGAATCGCACGCGAGCGTCACCACGCGCTGCGGCTCGTTCTGCTCTCGGCAATAGCGCAGCGCGGCGGCAAGCAGGGTTCCGGTCGAGGAGCCGGCGAGCACACCCTCGCAGCACAAAAGATCGCGCGCGGCGGCAAAGCTGTCCGGATCGGAAATCGAATAGGCCTTCCGGACCAGCGAAAGATCGGCGTTAGGCGGCAAAAAATCCTCGCCAATTCCTTCGACCGCCCAGCTTCCGACCTGTTTCGGAATCCGTCCGCTTTCCACGAACGGCGCCAGGATCGAACCGGCCGGGTCGGCAAGGATCATGCGCGTGCGCGGCGAGACTTTGGCCATGTAGCGGCCGACGCCGGTCAGCGTGCCGCCGGAACCGACGCCAACCACGACCGCATCGACGCGCCCCGCCATCTGGCGCAGGATTTCCGGACCAGTCGTGTTTTCGTGCGCGAGCGGATTGGCGGGATTGGCAAACTGGTTGATGAACACGGCGCCCGGCGTGCGCGCGGCGATCGCTTCGGCGAGGTCCTGATAATAATCGGAATGTCCGCGTCCGACGTCAGAGCGTGTCAGCACCACTTCGGCGCCCATCGCCCGGCAGTGAAGTATTTTTTCGCGTGCCATCTTGTCGGGCACGACGAGCACGATGCGATAGCCTTTGCGGGCGCCGACGAGGGCAAGACCGAGCCCGGTATTGCCGGCGGTGGCCTCGACGATGGTACCGCCAGCCTTGAGCGTGCCGTCCGCCTCCGCCTGCTCGATCATGCTGCGCGCAGGGCGGTCCTTGATCGAGCCCGACGGATTGGCACTCTCCAATTTGAGAAAAAGCCGGCACGGACCGCGATCGAAATGAGTAAGCTCGATCAGCGGCGTTTCACCGATCAAGTCGAGGAGCGAGGCGGTCGAGCGCGGTTCCCTGCTCATGCGTTCAGCCATTCGACGAGCGCTGCGGTCACCGCCTGCGGCCGTTCCAAAGTGGACAGGTGTCCGCAATCGGCGATGACGACGAGCCGGGCCCCGGCAATGCCGGCGGCCATTTCCCGCGCCAGCGCCGGCGGGGTCAATTGGTCGTCATCGCCGACCAGCACCAGAGTCGGGCATTTGATGGCCGCGAAGCCAGGTCGCGAGTCCGGGCGTCCCATGATCGCCTGCTGCTGGCGCAGATAGGCCTGCGCGCCGGTTTCCTCGTTCATGGCGCGCACCACGGCTTTGAGCGCGGCGTCACCATGCCGGCTGCGATGCACCAGCAGCGGAAACTGGTTGTCGGTGATCTCGGCAAAACGACCTTCGCGCGCCAACTGCAGAAGCGGGCGGCGCTGCGCGGTGCGCTCCGGCGTCTCAGCACCGGCTCCGGTATCGAGCAGCGCCAGCCTGGCCACGCGCTCGGGGGCTTGGCGCAGGATTTCGAAGCTGACGTAGCCGCCCATCGACAACCCGACCAAGGCAAAGTGCGGCGGGGCAGCAGCCAAAATGCGGCGCGCAATACCCGTAAGCGTGTCGTCAAGCCGATGGTCGGCAACCGTGACCGGACCGAATTGCCAGAGGGTGGGAATTTGCTCGCCGTAAAGGCGAGCGGAGCAGTTCAATCCGGGGACGAGAATGATCGGCAACGAAGCAGATGAGTGATCCGCCATACGACGCTCCATTTCAAACAACGCGCCACGCGAAAAAGCGCAGGAATCAGCTAAGCTTAGTGCAATGCTGAGGGTGGCGGCAGGTTGACTTTCGCCGATTTGACCATATGTTGCCGGAAACCGAGCGCTTTCGAGGATTCGGCCGTGCGGTGCGGTTCCTCCGGTTTCATCATTGCATTACGTGCCGCCCTGCGGCGCCCACACGAGGGGTTATGTCCTTTTCACATCTCGGCTTGTCCGAAAAAGTTCTCGCCGCCGTAGCGGCGGTCGGTTACCAAACTCCCACACCCATTCAAGACCAGGCTATTCCTCACGTCCTTGCCCGGCGGGACGTGCTCGGCATTGCGCAGACCGGCACGGGCAAGACCGCGGCCTTCACCTTGCCGATGCTCACCATGCTGGAGACGGGCCGCGCGCGAGCGCGCATGCCGCGGACCCTGATCCTCGAGCCGACACGCGAACTGGCCGCGCAAGTCGAAGAGAGCTTTGTCAAATACGGTGTCAACCACAAGCTCAACGTCGCCCTGGTGATCGGCGGTGTTTCTTTTGACGAACAGGACACCAAGCTCACCCGCGGCGTCGACGTGCTGATCGCCACTCCCGGCCGGCTGCTCGACCATTTCGAGCGCGGGCGGCTGTTGCTCACCGGCGTCGAGCTTCTGGTGATCGACGAGGCCGACCGCATGCTCGACATGGGGTTCATCCCCGACATCGAGCGCATCTGCCGGCTCGTGCCCTTCACCCGCCAGACGTTGTTCTTCACCGCGACCATGCCGACGGAAATACGCCGGATCACCGACCAATTCTTGCACAACCCGGTGCGCGTCGAAGTCGCCCGTCCGGCCACCACACTCGACACCACGGCCCAGTTTCTAGCCAAATCCGGCGGCGACGGCTTCGACAAGCGGGAAACGCTGCGCCGGCTCATTCGCTCCGCCGAGGGGTTGAAGAACGCGATCATCTTCTGCAACCGCAAGCGCGACGTGGCGACGCTTCACCGTTCGCTGCTGCGCCATGGCTTCTCCGCACAAGCGCTGCATGGCGATATGGACCAACCCGCGCGCACGGCCGCGCTCGACCAGTTTCGTCGAGGCGACGTGACGCTCCTGGTCGCGTCCGACGTGGCGGCGCGCGGCCTCGACATCCCGGACGTGAGTCACATCTACAATTTCGACGTGCCGTTCCATCCGGACGATTACGTGCACCGCATCGGCCGCACCGGCCGAGCGGGACGTAGCGGCACCGCCATTACCATCGTGGCTGGCGCCAACGACGCCAAGGCGGTTGCCGCCATCGAGAAACTGATCAGCCGCAATATTCCCTATATGGAAGGAACGGCCGCACCGGCACCGCAGCGCGCCGCGCCAGACAGGCAGAAAGACCATGCGTCCGCACGCCGGCCGCGCGGCGATCACGACCGCCGTCCGCAGCGGCGGCCGGCGGCCCCGCCTGCCCGCCTCGACGAAGCACGGCCGCGCCACCGGCCGCAGCAGCCGCATCCGAGCTCCGACGAAGGCGATGCCTCGCACCTGCCGGCCTTCCTCCTGCGTCCGGTGCCGGTCAAGGCCTAGTGCGGCGGCTTAGAAGTCGGCATCATTCTTGCCGCAAACCCCGTCACGCGGACTTCCGAAACGAAGCCATACTCGTGGAGCGGATTGACATTCGCACCCCGCTTGGCCGCCACTTCGTGAAGCGAATGTCAAATCCAAAAGCTCCACTAGAACTGATAGTTGCTAGTGGTCCTTTGATTCCAACATTCGCAAACGAGCCTGCCGAACCCGGGATGCAAATGTTAGAATCGGACCACTAGCCGGGCGCTGCCTTCGCGCCGGCCGGTCCTGCGCACCCGTTTACCGGTCCTTCACGGCTGTCTCCTAACCTTCCCACATTGGAGTGCCGCCTTCGGCGCGCGACCGCCATCGATTCGAACTGACGATGCGATTGGAGAGAAGCGATGACCGCGCAGCGTGACGAGCACGAAGGCACCCTCGCGTTCGCGGAAATCGCGCTCGGCCAGATTCGCGCCCTCTCGCAGCCGGCAACACCGCGCAATTTCGAAATCTGGTACGACTACGCAACCGGCTATAACGCTGCACTCAATCGCGCGATCAACCAGAGGCTTGAGCAGAAGGGGGCGCTGAACGAAGCCGACCTCGAGCAGATTTACGAGGCCCATATCAACGCCGCCCGGATCGGCGATCAGATCAACACCGTCGGCTCGCGCGTGCTCGATGAGATCAAGCAAGTGCTGGCGATGATCGATGCCGCTTCCGGGTCGGCAACCAGCTACTCGGAAAGTCTCGCCGACGCTTCGCAAAAGCTCGCCGGGTCGAGCGACCGCGAGACCCTGCGGCTGGTCATAGAGCGCCTGATGGAAGGCGCAAGAACGATGGAGGTCAATAACAAGAAGCTTGAAGCCAGTCTGTCGGCTTCGAAACAGGAAATCGAGCAGCTGCAGCAAAATCTCGCCACCGTGCGGACCGAAAGTCTCACCGATCCGCTGACCGGCCTGTCGAACCGCAAGTATTTCGACGCTGCCGTCGCCGCCGCGGTCGACGACGCCAAGGCAAAGAGCGAACCGCTATCGTTGCTGATGGCCGACGTCGATTATTTCAAGCTGTTCAACGATCGCTTCGGACACCTCACCGGCGACCAGGTGCTGCGTCTCGTCGCCACCTCGATGAAGCAGAACGTCAAGGGCCAGGACATCGCCGCGCGCTACGGCGGCGAGGAATTCGTCATCGCGCTGCCCAACACCATGCTCCGCTCGGCGATCACCGTCGCCGACCAGATCCGGCGTGCCGTCATGAGCAAGGAATTGATGAAGCGCTCGAGCGGCGAGCGGCTGGGCCGGGTGACGCTTTCGATCGGTGTTGCATTGCTGCGCGCCGACGACACTGCGCAATCGCTGATCGCGCGCGCCGATGCCTGTCTGTACGGGGCCAAGCGCAACGGCCGCAATCGCGTCATCTGCGAGACCGACCCGGAGGCCGAAGCCGCCGCGGCAGACGATACGTCGTCGGCACGCGTGGCGTAATGCCCGACTGCATTGGCTAACTCGTCATTCCGGGGCGCGGCGGAGCCCGCGGACCTGGAATTCATAGTCACGATCGGTGATGAATGGATTGGGGCACTCGTCGCTTCGCGGCTCGACCGGAACGACAGTTCATGCAGGTTGGAATTACCGCGCTTCGACGCCCGTTGCCGGCTCGATCTGCACCGATTCGCCGCAGCCGCAGGCCGCAGTCTGATTCGGGTTGTTGAAAACGAACTGCGCCGACAGCTTGTCCACCTTGTAATCCATCTCGGTTCCGAGCAGGAACAGCACCGCCTTGGGATCGACCAGGATGCGCACGCCCTTATCCTCGATCAGTTCGTCGAGCGGATCGACCTTTTCGGCATATTCCATGTAGTAGCTCATGCCGGCACAGCCGCCATTCTTCACTCCCACCCGCACCGCCGCAATCTCACGGTCGGCCTTGGACATGACCGCTTTGATACGTTCGGCCGCGGCTTCAGTGAGCCGCATCACCTGAGGTCTCGGCCGGGGCGTTGCCATGGCTGTTCTAGGTCCTCATTGCAGTTGCGAATTGTTGTAGCTCAAAAAAGCTCCTAACAATCGCACTCGGTTGATGTAATGCGCCCGCAGCCGGCGCGCAACTCACCACATGTCCAGCACTGTGCGCGCCTCGTCCGACATGCGGCTCGGGTCCCACGGCGGATCCCAGATGATGTTGACCTTGGCTTCGCGCACGCCCGGCACGCCGGCGACGGCGTTTTCCACCTGGCCCGGCAACTCGGCCGCCGCGGGGCAATTCGGCGTGGTCAGCGTCATGTCGATCGTGACCGCACGGTCGTCGTCAATATCGACCTTGTAAATGAGGCCAAGTTCGTAAATGTCGGCCGGAATTTCAGGGTCATAGACGGTCTTGAGCGCTCCGACGATCTGGTCGGTCAGACGCGCCATTTCGTCGGCGGGGATGGCGGACGGTCGTGGCGCCGCATCCGGCTCTTGCTTCGCCGCGGGCGCGGGAGCTTCCGTCTCTTCTCGGATTTCGTCCGTCATGTGAAAAATTCCTGGGCCTTGAGCAGCGCTTGCGCCAGCACGTCCACCTCTGCCGGCGTATTATACATCGCGAATGATGCGCGGCAGGTCGCGGTCACGCCGAAGCGGGCGAGCAGGGGCATGACGCAATGGGTGCCGGCGCGCACTGCCACGCCCGAGCGATCGATCACGGTCGCCACGTCGTGCGGATGCGCTCCCTTCATCTCGAAGGACACGATCGGCCCCTTTTCCGCCAGCGTGCCGAAAATGCGCAGCGAATTGATCTCACGCAACCGGTCGTGGGCGTAGCGGACCAGCTCCCGTTCGTGCTCGCGGATGCGCGCCTTGCCGATCGAACCGATGTAATCGATCGCCGCGCCAAGCCCGATCGCCTGCACGATCGCCGGCGTGCCGGCTTCGAATTTATGCGGCGGGTCTCCATAGCTGATCCGGTCTTCGAATACCTCCCGGATCATTTCGCCGCCGCCGTTGAATGGCGGCATGGCCTCGAGGTGCGCATACTTGCCATAGAGCACGCCGATGCCGGTCGGCCCGTAAAGCTTATGTCCGGTGCAGGCGTAAAAGTCGCAGTCGATGTCGGTCACGTCGACGTCGAGATGCACGGCCGCTTGTGCGCCGTCGAGCAGCACCGGAATTCCGCGCGCGTGCGCCAGCCGCGTCACCTCTTTCACCGGCACCTCGGTGCCGAGCATGTTCGACATATGCGTGATGGCGACCATTTTTGTGCGCGGCGTCAGCAGCTTCTCGAACTCATCGAGCAGGAAGCGGCCTTCATCGTCGATCGGCGCCCATTTGATGACCGCGCCCTGCCGCTCGCGCAGGAAATGCCAGGGCACGATGTTGGAATGGTGCTCCATGATTGAAAGCACGATCTCGTCGCCCGCCTTGATCCGCTCGCGGCCGAACGTGTAGGCGACCAGGTTGACAGCCTCGGTGGCGTTGCGGGTGAAGACAATCTCTTCCTTGCGGCTGGCATTGAGAAAGCGAGCGATCTTTTCACGCGCCAGCTCGTAGGCCTCGGTAGCTTCATTGGCCAGATAGTGCAGGCCGCGGTGGACGTTGGCGTATTCACTGGTGTAGGCGCGCTGCAGCCGATCAAGCACGGCGAGCGGCTTCTGCGCCGAAGCGGCATTGTCGAGATAGACGAGCGGCTTGCCGTAGACCTTGCTGGCGAGGATCGGGAAATCCGCGCGGATGCGGTCCACGTTAAAGGCGCCATTGCTTCGTACGTCGTTCATGCTCGCGCCTTCAACCACGCCGAAACCGAATCCATCAGGGCCTCGCGCACACCGGCGTGCTCGATGCCGTCAACTGCCTCACCCAAAAACGCCTGGACCAACAGCGCTTCGGCCTGCGCCGGGGAAATGCCGCGCGCCATGAGATAGAATTTCAGCTCCTCGTCGAGCGCGCCCGTGGTGGCGCCGTGGCCGCACTGCACGTCGTCGGCAAAAATCTCAAGCTCGGGCTTATTATCCGCCTCGGCGCGTTCCGACAGCAGCAGCGCTCGGGTCATCATCTTGGCGTCCGTCTTCTGCGCGCCCTGGCGCACGACGATGCGGCCCTGGAACACACCATGAGCCTCGCCGTCGAGCGCGGCTTTGAATACCTCGCGGCTCTGGCAGCCGCGGGCGATATGATTGACAAACAGCGCGGTATCGGCGTGCTGACGGTCCCGCACGAGCGTCGCGCCGCGGATGCCGGCAACGGTGTCCTCACCCTCGAAATTAAAAAACATCTGGTTGCGCACCACCGCGCCGCCGGTCACGAACGAAAACGCGTTGACGCGCGCCTTGGCACCGACCGTGCCGGCCAGTGTCGATACGTGCAGCGCCGCGGCGCCTTCGTCGATGATCTTGACGTGATCGACATGAGCTTGGTCGCCGACGAACAATTCCAGCGCCGAATTGACCTGATAGTCGACGCCGGCCGATCCTTCGTAGTTTTCGATGAGCATGACGCGCGCGCCCGGCTCAACGACGACCAACGAGCGCATGAACATCGCCGCCGGCTTTTGCGAACCGACGAAAAGTAGCTGCAGCGGGCGCTCGATCGTCGCTCCTGTGCCGATACGGATCACCGCGCCGTCGCCCATGAACGCGGTATTGAGCGCCACCGCCAGATCGCCCGCCGGCGCGAGCTTGCCGAGATAGCCGAGCACGGTGGCATCGCGCTCGGCGAGCGCGCTCGCGAGCGAAGCGACCCAAAGCCCGGGTTCGAGCGCTGCAACGTCGGATAATTCGGGCACGAAGGCGCCGTCGACGAAGACCAGCCGCCTCAACTCCACGTCGCCGAGCAAGGCGCCGGCGGTCTTCGCCTGCGCCTTGGCGGCGGCGTCGGGCGGCAAAGCAAGCGGCTTCGCCTCGTGCATCAGCGCACGCAAATCCGTATATTTCCATTCCTCGATGCGACGGTGCGGCAGGCCTTCCTTGGCGAACAATTCGAATGCGGCCGCGCGCGTGGCGGCAATGCTTTCGTCGCCGGGCAGGCGCGTGCGCGCCGCGGCGAACGCGTTCGCCAGCGCGGTCTCCGCCGCCGTCTTGATGACCTTCAGTTCAGCCATGGCGTTCGTTCATTGCAGTTCGGCGCGGCCGCGGCGTGCTCACGCAACGGCCTCTTCCCGATATTCGGCATAGCCGCGCGCTTCCAGTTCGAGCGCCAAATCCTTGCCGCCGGTTTTAACGATGCGGCCGCGCGAGAGCACGTGCACCACGTCGGGCACGATGTAGTTGAGCAGCCGCTGGTAGTGGGTGATGACGACGAACGCGCGGTTGGCCGCGCGCAGCCGGTTGACGCCGTCGGAGACGATTTTGAGCGCGTCGATATCGAGGCCGGAATCGGTCTCGTCGAGCACAGCGAGCCGCGGCTCGAGCAGCGCCATCTGCAAAATCTCGTTGCGCTTCTTCTCGCCGCCGGAAAATCCGACATTGACGGCGCGGCGCAGCATCTCGCGATCGATCCCAAGCTGAGCCGCGGCCGCATTGAGCCGTTTCTGGAACTCGGGAACTTTCAGCTCGGGCTCGCCGCGCCTTTTGAGCTGCGCATTGAGCGCCGTGCGCAGGAAGGTGATGGTGGCGACACCGGGGATTTCCAGCGGATATTGGAACGCCAGGAACAGGCCGGCGGCGGCGCGCGCATCGGGCTCCATGGCGAAGAGATTGCTGCCGTCGAATCTCGCTTCACCGGCGGTCGGCTCATAGCCGGCCTTGCCGGCGAGCACGTAAGCGAGCGTGGACTTGCCCGAGCCGTTCGGCCCCATGATCGCGTGCACTTCACCGGCGTTGACGACAAGGTCGACGCCTTTGAGGATTTCCCTGCCTCCGACTTCGACGTGCAGATCTTTGAGTTCCAGCAAAGCCATTATGCCGTTTTCCCGGTTCAATCGTTCTCGCCGTCGAAATAATCCGCCGGCTGCATGCGACCCATGCCGCGGTAAGTTGCCTTGGTGAAATCGCCGTCCTTCGCACCGGCCATCACGCCGATCTTGGCAGAGTCCGGATAGTCCACCACTTCGGTCGCGGCAGCGCTCGAAACGCCGAGGTAACGCAATTCATCCCTGCCCGTATTGATGAGCTGGTGCGCCTTGGTGCCGGCCGGCGCCGCGACCAGATCGCCGGCCTTGACCGAAAGCCGCTCCTCGCCCCAACGGTATTGGCCCTCGCCCGCGATGACGTAGAACAATTCGTCCATCACATGATGGCGATGAAACGGAAATGCCTTCTTGCCGGGCGGCACGACATGCACCGCGCAGCCGAGCGCAGTAAGACCCAGCATGGGACCGGCACGGCCCCATTTCACGGCAAATCCCTTGCCGTTGCCGCGATCGACCAGCGGCACATCGTTGACGTTGAGGATGACTTTTTCGCTCATGAGTGCCGATCCATTGTCCGGCCAGCGGCGTCACCGCCCCACCGCCAGCGCCACTGCCCATCGGTCTTGCGACGGCAGACGATCCAGAGGGCGGCGAGCACCACGGCCTCGACGGCAAGAAAAACGATCCACGCGCCTGGCATGTTCGCGCCATAACCCAGAATTAGCACCGCTGCGGCGGCAATGAAGACCACCGCCGTGACGACGACTGCCCAGCCTTGCCAAGTGATCGGCGTGGCGCCGTAGCCGTATCGCTTCGGCCTGAACCAATAAATGCTCACCACTCACACCGTTTCCGCTTCTACCCAGTAAAGTGCGCAACCGAGAAATTTAACCGCTCGATCAATTGCATCTCTTCCAGGCCTACCGGCGAGATAAATCGTTATTGCTTCCGCCAACAGCCACACTAGCCGACGCTGCCTTCCAGCGAGATCGAGATCAGCTTCTGCGCCTCGACTGCGAACTCCATCGGCAATTGCTGCAGCACATCCTTGACGAAACCATTGACAACGAGCGCGGTCGCTTCCTCGGCGGTGAGCCCGCGCTGGCGGCAATAGAACAGCATCTCTTCGGAAATCTTCGAGGTTGTGGCCTCGTGCTCGAACACGGTCTTGGCGTTCTTGGCCTCGATGTAGGGTACCGTGTGGGCGCCGCAGTACTCGCCGATCAGCAGCGAATCACAATTGGTGAAATTGCGCGCGCCCGTGGCGCGGCGGTGCGAGGTGACCAGGCCCCGATAAGTGTTGTTGGAATGCCCGGCGGCGATGCCTTTACTGATGATACGGCTCGTCGTGTTTTTGCCCAGATGCAGCATCTTGGTGCCGGAATCGACCTGCTGATAGCCGTTGGAAATCGCGATCGAGTAGAACTCGCCGCGCGAATTGTCGCCGCGCAGGATGCAGCTCGGATATTTCCAGGTGATGGCCGAGCCGGTTTCGAGCTGGGTCCATGAGATTTTCGCGTTTTTGCCGCGGCAGTCGCCGCGCTTGGTGACGAAATTGAAGACGCCGCCGCGTCCGTTCGCGTCGCCCGGATACCAGTTCTGGATGGTCGAATATTTGATCTCGGCGTCGTCGAGCGCAACCAGCTCGACCACGGCGGCGTGCAACTGGTTCTCGTCGCGCACCGGCGCCGTGCAGCCTTCCAGATAGCTGACGTATGAGCCTTTGTCGGCAATGATCAGCGTGCGCTCGAACTGGCCGGTATTGCGCTCGTTGATGCGGAAATAGGTCGACAATTCCATCGGACAGCGCACGCCCGGCGGCACGTAGACGAACGAGCCGTCGGAGAATACCGCCGAATTGAGCGTGGCGAAGAAATTATCGCTGATCGGCACCACCGAACCCAGATATTTCTTCACCAGGTCGGGATGCTGCTGCACGGCTTCCGAGATGGGCATGAACTGGACGCCGGCTTTGGCCAGTTCCGCCTTGAAGGTGGTTGCCACAGAGACCGAGTCGAATACCGCATCGACGGCAACGCGGCCGTAGCCGCCACCACGCTCCGCGCCTTCGTCATCGCCGGCGCTCTCCGGCTTCTGGACACCGAGCAGCACCTCCTGCTCGCGCAGCGGAATGCCGAGTTTTTCGTACGTGCGCAAAATCTCCGGATCGATTTCGTCGAGCGACTTCGGCCCGGCGGCCTTCTTCGGCGCCGAGTAGTAATAGATGTTCTGGTAATCGATCGCGCCGTAATGGACCTTCGCCCATTTCGGTTCGCGCATGGTCAGCCAGCGCCGGTAGGCGTCGAGCCGCCACGCCAGCATCCATTCGGGCTCGTTCTTTTTCGCCGAGATGAACCGGATCGTGTCTTCGGAAAGGCCCTTGGGAGCCTTCTCGGATTCGATCAGCGTCTCGAACCCGTACTTGTACTGCTCAACGTCGATACGGCGGACCTGTTCGACGGTCTCTTGCACTGCCGGCATTCGTCCCTCCGCTCACGGTTTCAAGGACCGCGGGTTGGATCTAGTGGCCTTGTAGCATTCACATCCGGGGTCGCCAGGCTCCTGTGCGAATGTTAAAATCAAAAGTCCCCAGCAACTATCAGTTCCCGTGGAGCTTTTGGATTTGACATTCGCTTCACGAAGGGGCGGCTAAGGGGGTGGCGAATGTCAAATTCGCTCCACTCGTCGGTTATGGTCGGTCTGCGTGTCGGATCACCCATAGCCTCCTGTCCCGCCGTTTGAACCGTTCAAACCGGCGAAAAAACGTTCGCCAATTGAGCCGTTTAGGCGGCGATCCCTTGGCCTTTAGATAATGCAGCCGATAGCTTTCTCCAAGCGCCAAGAAAGCGCTCGATATCGGCGGCGCTCGAACTCCAGCCCAGGCTCACGCGCACTGCCCCACCCACCAGCGACGGCGATACCCCCATGGCGGCAAGTACATGGGAGGGCTGAACTTTTCCCGACGAGCAGGCCGCGCCGGAAGAAAGCGCAATCCCTTCGAGGTCAAAAGCAATGACCGCGGTTTCGGCCCGCATGCCGGCGACAGCGAACAGGGTGGTATTCGGCAGGCGTTCGGCTTCCTCGCCGAAAATTATGGCCTGCGGCGAGATCGCCTTGAGGCCGGCTTCCAGCCTGTCCCGCAGCTTACGCGTGCACGCACCCTCCACCGTGCTGAGCTGCCGCGCGGCCGCGGCGGCCGCGCCGAACGCTGCGATGCCGGCGACATTCTCCGTCCCGGCGCGAATACCGCGCTCCTGCCCGCCGCCGCGCACGAGCGGCTCCGGGAAGTGAATGTCCTCGTCGCGGCGCACGAGCGCACCAACGCCCTTTGGGCCGCCGATCTTATGCGCCGACAGGGTCATGACATCCGCCCCGAGCGAGGCGATATCGCAGGCGATCCGCCCTGCCCCTTGCACGGCATCGACATGAACGAGGCCGCCGGCCGCATGGGTTAGCGCGGCGGCCTCCGCCACCGGCTGCACCACGCCCGTTTCGTTATTCGCCAGCATGAGCGAGACGAGCGGCCGGCTCGCCCGGCGTAGCGCTTTGCCGAGGGCCGCAAGATCAAGCCGGCCCTCAATTGTGACCGGAACGTCCTCGATAATGGCAGGCGGAAAGCGGCCCCCGGTGCGCACCGAGGAATGCTCGACTGCCGACATGAAGAGCCGGTCGCGCGCGCGTTTCTCGCCGCCTGCTTCGATCGCCGGGGTGAGTACGAGCATATTGGCCTCGGTTCCACCCGAGGTGAAAAACACGTTTGCGGGCGTCGCCCCGACCAAAGCCGCCACCTGCTCGCGGGCACGCTCGACCAGCCACCGCGCCGCACGGCCTTCGGCGTGCACCGAAGACGGGTTTCCGACCAGCGCCAGTGCTTCCTGCAACGCCGCCTGCGCCGGCGCACGCAAGGGTGCCGTGGCGTTCCAGTCGAGATAGCTGCGTTCGGCCATGTTCACGATGCTTGCTTTTTGTCCCTTGGCCTCGCTAGAAGTCCCCGGCACCACCCTCTTGGCCGCCGCGCGCGATTCGCCGGTTGCAAAAATCACGAATAGTTATAATTACTTAGGCAGGCGGACTTAAGTCGTCAAGCAAGTCGGCCACGCCGCTTTCATCGAGAGTCGAGAGCATGCCCGAGATCATCTTTACTGGACCGGGAGGCCGCATCGAGGGCCGATACCATCCAGCGCGGCAGAAGAACGCGCCGATCGGCATTGTGCTGCATCCGCACCCGCAATTCGGCGGGACGATGAACCACCAGATCGTCTACCAGCTCTATTATGCGTTCGTGCACCGCAACTTTTCCGCGCTGCGCTTTAACTTCCGCGGCGTGGGACGCAGCCAGGGCGGCTTCGACCACGGTATCGGCGAACTCTCCGATGCCGCGGCGGCGCTCGATTGGGCGCAGTCGGTCAACCCGGAAGCGCGCAGTTGCTGGATTGCCGGCTTCTCATTCGGCGCCTGGATCGGCATGCAGCTTTTGATGCGGCGACCGGAGATCGAAGGTTTCATTTCCATCGCGCCGCCGGCAAATCTTTATGACTTCTCTTTCCTCGCCCCTTGCCCTTCGTCCGGCTTGATCATCCACGGCGACAAGGACGCCGTAGTCCCCCATCGCGACGTGACCAACCTCGTGGAGAAGCTCAAGACGCAGAAGGGTATTCTCATCGATCAGAAGGTCGTTCCGGGCGCCAACCATTTCTTCGACGGCAAGATCGAGCCGCTGATGAGCGCAATCGGCGCCTATCTGGACAAGCGGGTGGGTGTCAAGGGCGGGCGGACCAACAGCGCGGCATAACGATTGGGGTTATTGCTGGCCCCTGGGCCGCATTGGCCTTGATCGCGTGAAGCTTGGCACGTCGCACGCAATGGATCAGCGCGGCGCATCCTCTCGCCTGCTCCATGAGCTCGGGGCCTACGAAAACCGCCTTACCACGAGCACCGCGTTGAGCCCGCCGAATGCAAACGAATTCGAGACCGCGGCCTCGATTGCAAGCGCGCGCGCATGGTTCGGCACGTAGTCGAGATCGCACGCCGGATCGCGTTCCTGGAAGCCGATAGTCGGCGGCACGATCCCTTCGCGCACCGCCAGCACGGTCGCCAGCAATTCGAGCGCGCCGGCGGCGCCGAGCGCATGCCCGACCATCGATTTCGTCGATGAGACCGCAAGTTTTTCGGCGTGCGGCCCGAATGTCTCGTGCAGCGCCTTGGTCTCGGTCTCGTCGTTGGCGGCGGTGCCGGTGCCGTGGGCGTTGACGTACTGAATGTCGGATGGCGCAAGCTGCGCGTCGGCAAGCGCTCCGCGCATCGCGCGCACCATGCCGTCGCGGTCGGGCGCGGTGAGATCAGCAGCATCGGCGCTCATGCCAAAACCGACGATTTCGCCCAAAACTTCCGCGCCGCGGGCCACCGCCCGCCGCAGCGGCTCGAGCACCATCATGGCGGCGCCCTCGCCGAGGATCAGCCCCATGCGGCCCTGGGAGAACGGCCGGCACACGTCGGGAGCCATCACCCGCATGGCCTCCCAGCCGCGCATGGTCCCGAAGGTGATGCAGGCTTCGGCACCCCCGGTCACCGCGCAATCGACCTGGCCGGAGCGCACCATGTGGTAGGCCATGCCGATGGCATGCGTGGCGGACGCGCAGGCGCTCGCCACCGCGAAGGCAGGTCCGCGCAGGCCGCACGCCATCGACACCTGGCTCGCCGGCGCGTTGACCATCAGCTTGGGGATGGTGAGCGGAAAAACGCGCGTCTTCTTGTCCGCATAGACGCGGCGGAAGCTGTCGTCATGGGTGCTCTGGCCGCCGACACCGGTGCCCACGATGGTGGCGGTCCGTACCGACAGCGGCATATCGAAGGCAATTCCGGACCGGGCGATCGCCTCGCGCGCAGCCACGACGGCGAACTGCGAAACTCGATCCAGGGTCGAAAGCTGTCGCTCGCCGAAGTGCTTGAGCGGGTCGAAACTCTTTACTTCGGCGGCGACTTTCTGCGTCAGCTCTTCGTTCGCCGAGGTCAGCGTGATCGGACCGAGGCCGCTCACCCCGGCTTTCAGGTTCTCCCAATACGAGGATGTCGAATGGCCGATCGGGGAAACCGCACCCAGGCCGGTAACAACGACGCGGCTCACGTCGTGGACGACTTCGTCTGTGCGACCAGATGCTGCACGGCGGTCACCACATCGCCGACAGTTTCAAAGTCAGTGCGCGCATCATTGGAATTGGCGTTGTAGGGAATCTGAATATCGAACTTCTCTTCGAGATCGAAGATCATCTCCACGGCATCGAGCGATTCGATGCCCAAATCCGTGAGCCGGTCCGACAGCTCGACGCTGGTTTTTTCCACCCGCTTCTTTTTGGCGATGATCGCAATCACCCCGCCCGCCACATCGTTCATCGCGCCCGACCCGCTCACTTCTTGATCATCCCTTCCAGCGCATCCAGACGCGACGCCATGGCCTGCACTCTATCATGAAGCCGCCGCTGCCGGTGCAGGTAGATGTACTGCTCGACCGTGCGTTGGTGCGGCTGGGCCGGATAGCCGGAGAAGAAGGCTCTGGCCGGCACATCGGTCGCCACCCCGGAGCCGGCAGCGACTACCGCCTCATCGCCGACGCGCACATGGTCGCTGACGCCGACGCCGCCGCCAAGCCGCACTCGGTCGCCAAGGACCACGCTGCCGGAAATCCCGACCATGCCGCAGAGGATGCAACTTTCGCCGATGACGACATTATGGCCGATATGCACGTGATCGTCGATTTTGCTGCCGCGGCCGATCCGCGTACTTTCCAGCGTCGCGCGATCGATCGTGGTGCAGGCGCCGATTTCCACCTCGTCGCCGATTTCCACGTTGCCCAGCGAATGCACCCGGACCACCCTGATGGCCGCCGTGAAGGCGCCGGCCGACATCAAGTCGGGTGCGTAGCTGAAGCCATCGGCGCCGATGACGGCGTTGCCGTGCACGATGACGCGATCGCCAATGCGGCAGCCATGGCCGACGCGGACTCCGGAATGCAACAGGCACTCTGCGCCGATGGTCACATCGGCCGCGATCGTGACCTGCGGCATGAGCATTGTGCCGGCGCCGATCCGGCTGCGCGGGCCGATCACCGCGCCGGGCCCGACGCTGGCGCCCTCGCCGATCACGGCATCGACGGCAACAATGGCCGCCGGATGAACGCCTACCTCATGCGGCGGCCCCCGGTCGAACAAGGCCGTCAGCTGGGCGAAGGCGGTCCGCGTTCCACCGACGGCGATGACCGCCGGGAATTGACCGGATGCCAACGGCTGCGCGGCCGCGACCACCACGGCACGCGCCTTGCTCCGCGGCAACGCGGCAACCGTCTCGGCACTCAGGGCAACGGCAAGATCGGACTCGCGGTCAGCCCGTGCCGGATGGACAAGGCGCTCGATCTCGATGCCGCCATCGCCCTCAAGGCGGGCCCCAAGCGCCTGTGCAATCTCCTTCGTCAGCATGAATTTTTCGTGAGATAACCGACAGATATGTGCGCTTCTTCGCGTATTATGGCCGATCCTCGGCGACCGTAACCCTGCGCTAGAACGCGCAGTCGGTCAACTATTCGGTCGAGCGTCGCGCGCCATCGCGTGCCGCGTTCCTTGCGCCACCGGCCGCACCAATACGCCGCCGGTCGTCGGCCGAGACACCCCAGTTGTTGTCGGCAGGCTGATTGGCAGGCCGCGCAGGCTGCGCACGGCGAGAAAGGCGAAAGCTTGCGCTTCGAGCGAATCGGTTGACCAGCCGAATTCATCGGCGCTTAGCACCCGGGCGGGCGCCAAGTGCTCGACAAGCATGCGCATCAGCGTCGGATTGTGCGCCCCGCCACCGCAAACGACCCACTCCATCGGGGGGCAAGGCAGGTGTGGGATGACGCGCGCCACGGCGGCTGCGGTGAAGGCGGTGAGCGTGGCAGCGCCGTCGGGCACGCTGCATTGCTCCAATGCGGCCCCGACCCAGTCGCGCAAGCCGTTGCGATCGAGCGATTTCGGCGGCGCCAACGCAAAGAACGGATGTTCGAGGAAGCGCGCGAGCGCCCGTTCGTCCACCCTGCCCCGGGCCGCGGCGCGGCCATCCTCGTCAAGCGGCCGTCCGGTGCGTGCGAGCAGGAAATCGTCGATGAGCGCATTGCCTGGGCCGGTATCGCAGGCAATCACCTGCTCACCGTCGATATCGCTGACATTGGCCACGCCGCCGATGTTGAGCACCGCGACCGGCGGCTCATGCGCCAATCGGCGCACCAAGGCGCGGTGGAACAGCGGCGCCAGCGGCGCGCCCTGCCCGCCGGCCGCCACGTCGGCGGCGCGAAAGTCGTACACGACGGGCACGCCGAGACGCTCGGCGAGCGCGCGCCCGTCGCCGATCTGGATGGTGAGACCGCGTTCCGGCCGGTGCAGCAGCGTCTGTCCGTGAAATCCAATCACGGCCACGTCCTCGCGGGCGAGCGCGTTGGCGGCAAGGAAGCTCTCCACGGCTTGCGCATGCGCATTGGTCACCAGCGCCTCAGCCTCAGCGATGAGCGGGGGCGCGCGGCGCGCTCGGTCAGACTCGCAGCCGCTTCACCGGCGCGACGCAGCAGCGCCCGCTGCGTCGGCGTGTAGGGCCGGCAGGCGGTCGGCCCGAATTGCGCGATGCTTTCGCCGTCGGTTTCGATCAGGGCGACATCGATGCCATCCTGTGAAGTGCCGCTCATCAGCCCGACGGCACGGAACGAACGCGGTTGCGACGGCGCTTGGGTCGACATGAGCGTTGCTCAGGTTGAATCACACGCCGGACCTGTTACACCAGCGCCGCCGCCGCGGCGAGCGGCGGCGCAAGCGGCTGCAGGCGGATGAGCACTTACAAGTCCGATTTCCTCAAAGTTCTCGCCAGTCGGGGTTTTATTCACCAGATCTCGGAACCCGACGCGCTGGACGCGCTTGCACGCTCCGCGACGGTGACCGCCTATATCGGGTTCGACTGCACGGCGGCTTCGCTTCACGTCGGCCACCTGCTGCCGATCATGATGCTGTACTGGCTGCAGCAGACCGGGCATCGGCCGATCGCGCTCATGGGTGGCGGCACGACGCGGGTCGGCGATCCATCCGGCAAGGACGAGAGCCGCAAAATCCTCACCGAGCAAGTGATCGGCGAAAATCTTCTGCGCATCGGTTCGACGTTTCGCGAAGTTCCTCAGGTTCGAGGACACTGGCGGCAATGCCGTGATGGCTAATAATGCCGCGTGGCTCAATGAACTCAATTACATCGACTTTCTGCGCGATGTCGGCCGTCATTTTTCGGTCAATCGCATGCTGGCATTCGACTCGGTCAAGATGCGGCTCGAACGCCAGCAGGAACTGTCGTTCCTCGAATTCAACTACATGATCCTGCAAGCTTACGACTTCGTCGAACTGCACAAGCGATACGGCTGTGTGCTGCAGATGGGCGCGTCCGACCAGTGGGGCAATATCGTCAATGGCATCGATCTCGGGCGGCGCATGCTCAATGCTCAATTGTTCGCCTTGACGACGGCGCTGCTGACCACCTCATCGGGCGCCAAGATGGGCAAGACCGCAGCCGGCGCGGTGTGGCTCAATGCCGACCTGCTGAGCCCCTACGAGTATTGGCAATACTGGCGCAACACCGAGGACGCCGACGTCGGGCGATTTCTCAAGCTGTTCACCGTCATGCCGCTCGACGAGATCGAGCGCGTGGCTTCGCTCAAAGGCGAAGACATCAACGAAGCGAAAAAAATCCTCGCGACCGAGGCGACCGCACTGCTGCACGGCCGCGCCACGGCTGAGGAAGCGGCCTCGACCGCGCGCGCGACGTTCGAGGAAGGGAGTCTGGGCGCAAGTCTGCCTACGATCGAGATCGCGCGAGCGGAACTTGAGACCGGAATTAGCGTGCTGGCCGCATTCGTGCGAGCCGGTCTCGCCAAATCGAACGGCGAGGTGCGCCGCGCCATCGCCAACAACGCGGTCATGATCAATGACGCGCGGGTTGTCCGCGACAACACCGTGATCGGCAAGGCTGACGTAACGGCAGACGGCGTGATCAAGCTCTCGCTTGGCCGCAAGCGCCACGTTCTGCTCAAGCCGGCATGACCGCACTCAGCGCTGATCGTCGACCGTGACGCTCTCGCTCGCGGCCGGGATATTGGAAAATCTTGCGCAGAACGCCCGGCGCCAGCACCGAGAGAAGATTGACGTTGAGCACCGGATTGCCCGGCCTGCCGACGACCTGATAGGTGAAGCCGACCAGCCCTTCATTGGAGCCGCCCAGGATCGGTCCGACAACCGGTATCCATCCGAACATGTTGTTGGGGCCGTAAAGCGGAACCAACGTGCCGCGCAGATCGACTCTGTCGCGTGCATAATCGATCAGGCCATCGATCGTGCCGCCGAGCACCGGACCGCGCACCACGCCGTCGCGCAACGCGATTCGGCCGAGCGCGCGGGTGAAGTCGACCCGCATGCTGGAAAACCGCAGGTCGTTGTCGGTGCTTTGCGTTGCATTCTGCGATTGCGCTGGTGGCCGCACGCTGCAGCTCGGCTTCCCCATGAACGGTGAAATCGCGCACGCTCAGCGTTCCCTGCTGAGCCTGATTGCTCGTCGAGGGCGCCTCCATCGCCATGGCCATCTGACCGCCGAGCATGCGCTTGTAGACGTCGGTCGCACGAAACAGCGCGCCGGCGTCATTGGAGCGCAACAGCACGACTTGGCGTCCATCCGGCTGCGCGTGCAGTTCACCGTCGAGCGTGCCGTCGTGGCCGATCTTCGCGGTCAGCCCCAGACTGCGAATTTCGCCGCCCCGCCGCGACATTTTCAGCGCGACGTTGCTCAGCGCCTCGCCGTTGAAGCCGAGCACGGCGCCGAGCTTCACGTCGAGGTCAACATCGGGTGTCCGCCGCCGGGCTTGTGCCTTTCCGACAATTCCGCCGGACAAAGACCTGATGAAGTCGCGCCCGTCGTAGACTTGGCCGCGCATGACGACGTGCAACGCTCCGTCTGGCCCACGTTCGACTTTGAGCGCCGCATCGTCTCCATCGGAGAAACCGTAGGACTTGAAATCGGCCGATTGCAATTGGCCCGAGCCGTCGAGCTCGATCGTACCCTTGACGCCGTGACCGGCGCCCTCGATCGCCAGATCGTCGATGCGGATCGATTGCGGCTTGGCCGTCAGAGTCAGCGTGGCGCGCTGCCGGCTGGCCGGCTGCCTTGACCCAGCCCGGGAGGAAGCCGTCGATCTCCGCCGAAGTGAGATCGGCGACGACGGAAAAGTGCCCGTCGGTGTCGGGGCCCGTACCGACCCGACCGACGACGGTGATGGGAATTGACCCGCTGATCGTATCGTCCGGATCGAGGCCGAGGCTGGCGGCGCGCGGCTGCATCGAGCAGGCCTTGAATACGAATATCGGCGGCGTTGTCACCGCGCGCCTGATGGTATTCGAGACTGGCGGGCGCCCCGGCAATCTTGACCTCGCCCTTGAACCGGAAGCCCTGCGGGTTGGCGGTCACCCGCAGCGACGCAGCGTCCAGCCGTTGCCCCATGATCAGATGTTCGGCGGAAAAGTTGGTGGCATTGACCACGATCGAATAATCGGTCGATCCCGGCGGCAGATCAGGCTTCAGCGGCATTGCCAGCGAAACCTCGGCGCTCATCGTTCCGCGGGTCGAAGCCGGATCGAACGGAGTGCGGGCGACCTCGCGCAGGCGATCCATGGCCAGAAGTTCGGCCGCCGCCGGAACAGGACCATCGAGCTTGAAATGCACGCGCGCCGGCGGGTCGTGCGGCGCGGTATCGGGCACTTCGAAAAGCCCCGCTGAAATGATGAGCTTGCGCCCGGACGGCAGAACCGCGGTGGCCTTGCCGAGCGAAATCTGGGCGTCGCGGCCGACAATGTGAACCATGAGCTCGGCGTCGCTCAGCGCCGGAAGGCCGTCCACCGGCTGGATTACGCAATTGCGTCGCCGCGGCGTCGATCGATAATCCATTGTCGGGAACCGGCGGACCGCTGGGCGTGAGCGTGTCGAGCGGAGCGTTGAGCGCAACGGTAATGTGATCGACCGTGCCACTCACCAGGTGCTGATCGAACCAATCTCGCACTTTGGGCGCGACGAAGACCGGCCATAATCGTTTTAGTTCGTCGACCGACATGCGTTTGCCGGCGGCGCCGGCATTCAGGCGCAAAACGCCGCCCGAATAATCGGCATCGCCGGACATGACGATGCCAATATTCATATTGCCGAAATCGCCTTCATCGACGACGAGGCGTTTATGCGCGGGGTCGAAGCGGCCGCTGATGGCGAGGCGGTTGAGGATCAATGGCTCGGCCTGCGGATCTGGCGCCGACAGCATGGCGGTACCGCCGCTGATCCTGAAACAGCCAGTCGCCTCCCACCTGTAGCGGCGCTTGCGCCTGGGCGAGCAGCGTGAACCGGTCGCCGCCGGCGACGATCTGGAACGGCACCGAAAGCATGCGGTCGCCGGCATTCCACTCGAACTTGAACTCGGCTCGGTCGAGATCAATACGGCCGCTGGCGATCTTCGCCATCGCCGATATAACCGCGCTCGGCGACGATGCGGCCGGTCAGACCGCGCGGTACGCCGTCCGCGCCGATTTCGCCGCGCAGGCTCGCCGACAACGGCAGACTCGTTTGCATATTGCCATCGGTGAGGTGGAACGCTCGCAACAGGCCGTTGGCGGGCACATGACGGGCTTCGATCTCGACGCTGCGCAGACCGTCGTGAAGCGGCCTGACCGCGGCGATGATCGCCCATGGCCGCTTCGGATTCTCGGAACCGAGCTTGACAATGACGCCGCCGCCGCTCGGCCGCTCCAGGCTCAGCCGGATATTATCCAGAGACCAATCTTTGCCGGTGCGCTCGTCATCGACAGTGAGCGTTCCCTCCTTCAGTCCGAGTTCACGCAATTCGTGGCCGTCGAGGCCGTTTTCCCCAATCCCGTCCACCCATGCCAGCACGGCAGCCAAAATATCGCTCGTCCGGCGCGGCGAGATCGACCCATCCGCCGCGGCCGCTGCCGCCGCGATCGACGGAGCGCGCTGAGCTTTCGCAGGCGGCAAGGGCGCAACAAGGCCTGCAGTTCGCCGACCCGCCGTGGCGACTTCGACCGGCACCGTTGCGGTCGCCAATGGATGCTTGTCGGCGCCGGCGAAGACGGTCACGCGACCATCGTGCTCGATGCGCACCTTTAGTTGTGCACCGACCAAGTTGAGGCTCACGGCGCGCAAGTGGCCGCTGAACAGGCTTGCAGCGGAGAGGTGAACCTCGGCCTTCGGGGCTCGCGCCACCACCGCACCATCGGCATCGCGCACGACAATGTCGCGAATGCGAACGGCGGCGCCACCGTCCTCGGTGCGCTCGATCTGCGTGCCGCCGACCTGCACGTGCTCGCGGTTGCCGAAATTCTCTTCGATCGCCGAAACCAGCCAGGGGGTGAACGCGTCGATCTGGATGGGTCCGTTTTCCAGTCGCCACCAAAGCCCGAGGATGGCGGCCGTCAGCACGGCCGCGAGCGCGCCGCAGGCAATACCGGCGCACCGGATCAGCCGTCCATGGCGCGCAACGCCGCGCCGGCAAGCAGCGAAAAGGCGGCCGAGAAGGCGACCAAACTGGCGCCCATGGAACCAGGCGACGCTCGCCATGCTGCCGCGGCGGCGCACATAGCCGACCGGCTCCCGCCCCGGGAGCGCGGCACTGTGCCGATCCTGGTTAGCCATGCCCCCTCGGGCGCCCCCTCGTCCGTGGTGCCAAAAATACCCCCGCGCCTGCCCCCGTGCTCGACCACGCCGGCCTGCGCGCTTATTGTCCTGGTTACGATGCCGCCGGGAAAGCGTCGAAAGGAAGGCCTATGGCACTCCACAAGGGCAAGCGCACAGCCGTCGAACTTGCCACCGGCGCGCCGGCTCCGGCGTTCTCGCTGCCGCGCGACGGCGGCACCGAGGCGTCGCTCGCCGACTTTGCCGGTCGCAAACTCGTGCTGTACTTCTACCCACGCGCCGACACCTCAGGTTGCACCCGGGAAGCCATCGACTTTTCGGGTCTCAAAGGCGCCTTCCAGCGGGCCGGCACGGACGTTCTCGGCGTCTCCGCCGACCCGGTTCGGGCGCAGGACGCCTTCAAAGCCAAGCACAAGCTTTCGATCGCGCTGGCCTCCGACGAGACGCATCGGATGCTCGAGGCCTATGGCGTATGGCAGGAAAAGTCGATGTACGGCAGGACGTTCTACGGCATCGTTCGCACCACGTTTCTGCTCGGTCCGGATTTGCGAATTGCCCAGATATGGCGGCGCGTTTCGGTGAGCGGCCATGCCGAGGCGGTGCTCGCGGCCGCCAAGGCGCTAGTAGGCACTGCAATCTTGCCCAAGCATTTACCCAGCGCGCGAAAATCGCGGCGCCGATTTCCTCATTGTTAACCATAACCCGGTCAAATGCGCTTCCCGGGACGGCCGGTTTTGCGTCAGTCGGCCAGTGGAAGCGTCAATGTCGCAGTGGATAGCGTCTCAGCCGCAGTACGATACCCGCGCGTATCATCCAGGCCGCGAAGGTACGCGCGCCGAACCGAGCCGCGATCGCGCAGTGCCGTCCAGGCCCGCGCCGAATTCACGATCGCGCATGCCGGACGCCAGGTCCGCTTCGGACCCGTCGTATTCTGGATCGTGGTCGGCACCTTCGTCATCATGGCCAGCTGGTCGATGATGACCGCAACCTATTTTGCCTTTCACGACGACGTGGTCAAAGGGCTGTTGGCGCGGCAACGGACGCAGCAATACGCCTACGAGGATCGTATCGCCGACCTTCGCGCGGAGATCGACCGCACGACCAGCCGTCAATTGCTCGACCAGGAACGTTTCGAGCAAAAGCTCGATGAGCTGATGCGCCGGCAGGCGACGCTGGAGTCCCGCGCCAGCGCGCTCAGCGGGGTGGCCGACCCGGCGACCACCGGATCGATCGCTCCGGCGTCGCGCGGTGGCGGCCAATCCGTCGCGAGGCCGGCGCCACTCGGCGACATGCTGTTCACGCCGCACCCGCTCGATGGCGGCAAGCAATCGAGCATTGCGAGCGAGATCAAAACCGCCGAGGCATCGCTCGATCGCGTGGAGAGCGACGAGGCGGCAACCCTCGCCGGCCTCGAGGCGCGCTACCAAGGGCGGACGCGAAAGCTGCGCAGCGTGCTCGACAGCCTCGGACTGAAGTTCAATGCGGTGCCGGCGGCGACCGGCGGCCCGTTCATCCCGGTGCGCTTGCCGCCGCCGGGCGAAAGTTTTGCGCGCGCGCTCACCCGCGCAAGCATCGCGCGCGCCCAAGCCGACGATCTCGGCCGCACGCTGCAATACGTGCCGCTGCGCAAGCCGCTCAGCGGCCAGTTGGAAATGACCTCGCCGTTCGGCGTGCGCATCGATCCATTCCTTCACCAGCCCTCGATGCACACCGGGATGGATTTCCGCGCCAGCGTCGGCGACCCGGTCTACGCCACTGCCGCCGGCACGGTCGTCAAGGCCGGCTGGGAGGGCGGCTATGGCCAGATGGTCGAGATCGATCACGGCGTGGGACTGGCCACCCGCTATGGCCACATGTCGCAAATCGGCGTGCGAGTCGGACAGCGGGTGCGCGCCGGCCAAGTCATCGGCCGCGTCGGTACGACCGGCCGCTCCACCGGTCCGCATCTGCACTACGAGACCCGCGTCAACGGCGAGGCGGTCAATCCGGAACGATTTCTCGCCGCCGGCGTGAAATTGTTCGGCGAGCGGCCGATCGCGCGGGCCGACGGACGGAATTTCCAGGATTAAAAAACCGTCGGCTGGCCTGGCGACTCGGCATCCAGTTTCACGGCGGCGCGCTGGCACGAGAGACATGTTCGCTGGCGCTGATGATCCCGCGCAGCGGCACCTGCCTACTCGACGTCTTCGACCTTCTCCGGGCCGGTGCCGAAAACCCTCTGCGCCAGCGCCGCCTGGGTGAACTGATCGATGTCGCCGTCGAGCACCGCCGCCGTATTGGACGTGGCAACGCCGGTGCGCAAATCCTTCACCATCTGATAGGGCTGCAGCACATAGGAGCGGATCTGATGGCCGAAGCCGATCTCGGTCTTGGCGGCCTGCTCGGCGGCCGCCTTCTCCTCGCGCTTTTTCAGTTCGAGCTCGTAGAGTTTCGCCCGTAGCATCTGCCAGGCCTGCGCCCGGTTTCGATGCTGCGAGCGGTCGTTCTGGCAAACAACGACGATATTGGTCGGAATGTGGGTGAGACGGATGGCGGACTCGGTCTTGTTGACGTGCTGGCCGCCAGCACCGCCGGCGCGCATGCGTGTCGACGCGCACGTCGGTCTCCTTCACATCCACCTTGATGGCGTCGTCGACCACTGGATAGACTTTGACGCTGGCAAAGGACGTGTGGCGGCGCGCATTGGCATCGAATGGCGAAATGCGCACCAGCCGGTGAACACCATTCTCGGTCTTCAGCCAGCCATAGGCATTGCGACCCTTGATCTCGATCGTGGCCGACTTGATGCCCGCCGCCTCGCCTTCAGTCTCCTCGATGTAGTCGACCTTGTAGCGGTGCGCTTCCGCCCAGCGCAGGTACATGCGCGTGAGCATCGCCGCCCAGTCCTGGCTTTCGGTGCCGCCGGCCCCGGCATGGACTTCGAGATAGCAGTCGTTGACGTCAGCCTCGCCCGAGAGCAGCGCTTCCAGCTCGCGCCGCGCCGCCTCGGCTTTGAGTTGATGCAGCGCCGCTTCGGCGTCGGCTATGACGTTTTGATCGTTCTCGGCTTCGCCCAGCTCGATCAGCGTCAGCTGGTCGTCAAGCTCGCGCTCGATGCGCGCAAGCGCGCCAAGCTCATCGTCGAGCGCGGTACGCTCGCGCATCAGGCGGCTGGCGCGCTGCGGGTCGTTCCAAAGATCAGGGTCCTCGGCCTGCCGGTTCAGCTCGTCAAGCCGCGCGCGCGCCTTGTCGACGTCAAAGATGCCTCCGCAGCAATCCGGCGGACTGCTTGATTTCGGCGACGATGCTTTGGATTTCAGCGCGCATGACGGTCAGATGTCAGAGGATGGGCGACAGCAGACAGATAAGACGAAGTCGCGAATATCGCAATTCCTAATCCGTCCCCCGTCGTCTGTGCTCAGTAAAGCCCCCCGGTGCCGCTGCTGCGCAGCGCCCGCTCGGCATCGGGCGAGACCGGGATTGCGCCGGCGTCGACCGGCAGCGGCTTGCCATTGGAGGTATCGGTGCCGATCACCGAATAGCTGTCCGGCGGAGCCGTCCCCGGCTTAAAGGCTTCGAGAATGACATGCGGATCACCCGGCCCGGCGCGCAGGCCGGTTTTGGAATCGACACGCACCAGCTTGATGCCGGGCGGCATCGAGAACTGGATCGGCGGCTTGTCGGCAAGCGCGACCTTGAAGAAATCCCTGACGATGGGCGCGGCCAAGCCGCCGCCGGTGGCGTTGTTGGCGATCTTGCGCGGCTTGTCGAAGCCGAGGTAGACGCCGCAGACGAGATCAGGCGAAAACCCGATGAACCACACGTCCTTGCTCTCGTTGGTGGTCCCGGTCTTGCCCGCGATCGGCTTGCCGAGCGCGCGCAACGCGCTGCCGGTGCCGTATTGGACGACGCCCTCCATCATCGAAACGACCTGATAATCGGTCAGCGGATCGAGCACCTTTTTCTGGTGACTGATCAGCGTCGGCTCCGGCTGATCGTGCCAGCTCTTGGCGTCGCAGCCTTCGCATTCGCGCGTGTCGTGCTTGTAGATGGTGTGGCCGTAGCGGTCCTGGATGCGGTCGATCAACGTGGGAACGACGCGGCGTCCGTCGTTGTCCAGCATCGCATAGGCGTTGACCATGTGCATGAGCGTGGTCTCGCCGGCGCCCAGCGCGTAGGACAAATACGGCGGCAGATTATCGTAAACTCCGAACCTCTTCGCGTACTCGGCGATCAGCGGCATGCCGATCGCTTGCGCAAGACGCACGGTCATCACGTTGCGCGACTCTTCAAGGCCGAAGCGCAGCGTCGAAGGGCCGTAAAATCGCCCGCCGTAGTTTTCCGGTTTCCAGATGCCGCCGCCACCCGGTCCGGTATCGACCTCGATCGGCGCGTCCATGATGATGGTCGAGGGCGTGTAGCCATTGTCGATGGCGGTGGCATAGACGATCGGCTTGAACGAGGAACCCGGCTGGCGAAGCGCCTGCGTGGCACGGTTGAACTGACTCTGGTCGAAGGAGAAGCCGCCGACCATGGCGAGCACTCGCCCGGTGTGCGGGTCTTCCACCACCATCGCGCCGGAGAGTTCCGGGACCTGCCGCAGCTGGTATTCGCCCTTCTGCTCCATCGGTTCGACGTAGATCACGTCACCGGCGGAGAGTACCTCGCTCATGCGCTTGATCGGATGCGCCGGCCCCTTGGCCGGTTTTGCCCATTTGACCCCTTCGAGCGGCACGATGCCGGTTTCGCGCGCCTTGACGACGTTGCCTCCCGGATCGCGCGGCGGCTGCAGGCCGATGCGCGCCGACTGGTCGCCTACGTCGAGAACCACCGCCATGCGCCAGGGGTCGATATCCGACAGCGACTTGACGTCGGCAAGCTTCGGCCCCCAATCGCCGCCGAGCGGAATCTTGGTGATCGGTCCGCGGTAGCCCTTGCTCTCGTCGAATTTGACCAGCCCGCTCACCATCGTCTTGCGCGCCGCCATCTGCAGCTTGGGATCGAGCGTGGTGCGCACCGAGAGGCCGCCCTCGTAGAGCTTCTTCTCGCCGTACGTATCGACCAGATAGCGCCGGACCTCCTCGGTAAAATATTCCGAAGCGTAAACGTGGACATTTGGGGGCCGCATTTTTACCACCAGCGGCTCGCTCTTGGCTTTGTCGCCCTCGGCGGCGGAGATGAAGCCATCCTCGACCATGCGGTCGATCACATAATTCCGCCGCTGCACCGCCTCGTCATAGTGGCGGAACGGATTATAATTGTTCGGTCCCTTGGGCAGTCCGGCGAGAAAAGCGACCTCCGCAATGGTCAGCTCGTGCACCGATTTGTCGAAATACAGGAGTGATGCGGCAGCAATGCCGTAGGCGCCGAAGCCGAGATAGATTTCGTTCAGATACAATTCGAGGATCTTGTCCTTCGAGTAGGCGCGCTCGATCTTGAGCGCCAGCAGCATTTCCTTGATCTTGCGATCGAACGTCACTGCGTTGGTCAGCAGGAAATTCTTGGCCACCTGCTGGGTGATGGTGGAGGCACCCTGCGGGTGGCGGTTGCTGCCGTAATTCTGGACATAGGACAATGCCGCGCGCGCGATGCCGGCCAAGTCAATGCCAGGGTGCTGGTAGAAATTCTTGTCTTCGGCGGCAACGAACGCGTTTTTGACCAGGCTGGGCACCGCCTGGATCGGCAGATAAAGCCGTCGTTCCTTGGCGTACTCGGCGAGCAGCGAGCCGTCGGCGGCGTGCACGCGCGTCATTACCGGCGGCTCATAGACCTTCAGCTGCGAATAGTCGGGCAGACCTTGCGAATAATGCCACAGCAGGACGGCGGCGCCGCCAACGCCGACCAGGAATACGGTCGTTCCAGCCGCAAAGAGAAATCCCAGGAAACGCAACAATAGCTTCATTGAATGCGTCCCGCCCGCTCGCATCCGGACTTGCCGACCGGCCGAATTCCCCACCGCCGCGCGGCGCAGCCCAAGTTTGTCGGAATTGCCGCCAACCCGCCAGAGACCCCTTCGTGCATCGGCTGTGGTTGCTCCGTTTCTTGTTCAAACTGAGGCCGCAGCGGCCCGCTACGCCCTAATTGGTGCCGGCGCGCACCGTGGACGTGTGGGTCGAAAGGTAGGTGTCGATCGCCTTGGCAACCGAATCGGCGGTACGGTCGCGCCAAACGTCCGACATCAGCGAGCGAAGATCCTGCCGGTTGGACACGTAACCCAATTCAATCAGCACCGAAGGCACGTCCGGTGCCCGCAACACCCGGAACCCGGCAGACTTGATCGGCTCCTTGTGCAACAGCGCTACACCCTCGAGGTCTCCGACCAGGTCTTGGGCGAACTGCATGGAAAACGTCTTGGTCTCCCGTTGGGCGAGATCGATGAGGATGTTGGCGACATCATTGGGCTGGTTATGCAGATCGACGCCGGCGACGATATCGGCGCCGTTCTCCTTTTCGGCGAGCGCCGCCGCTTGCGCATCCGAGGCCTTGTTGGACAGCGTGTAGACGGTGGCGCCCCGGGCATCGCCCTCGTGGTGCGGCAGCGAATCGGCGTGGATGGACACGAACAGCGCAGCGCCGGCATCGCGCGCAATGCGAACACGCTGGTCGAGCGGCACGTAGACATCTTCGGTCCGCGTCATCAGCACCCGATACTTGCCGAAGGCGAGGATGCGCTGCCGCAGTCTCTTGGCAAAATCGAGGACAATATCCTTTTCCATTTCGCCAGCGGACGCGCGCGTGCCGGCATCGATGCCGCCATGACCGGGATCGAGGACCACGAGCGGCCGCGGATCGACCGTGCCGGCTTTCGGCTGCGGCTCCGCTTCGCCCGGCTGGGTGGTCAACAGCCGGTCCTCGACGGCGATTTGGCGCAGGAAGCTCTGTCGATCCGTCGGCACAAGCTCGAGCACGAGCCGCGCCGGATCTCCGGCCGCCGCCTCGACCGCATAGGCCTTGGCCACGCGCACCGGCTTGACGACATCAAACACGATGCGCGAGGCGCCCTCCATCATCAGGCCGAAACGGAACGCCTTGATGAGGCCGCGCCCGCTCTGCCCGGCCTTCGGCGGCAAGTGGAAAACCACTTCGGGAATGTCCACCACGACACGGTAGGGATCGGCGAGCGTAAAGGCATGCAGGTCGATCTTACGGCTGAGATCGAGGACAAATCGGGTGTCGGTCTCGTCTCCACCGAGGCGCGCGGCGGTTGCGGTCGGATATGAGTCGGCCGCCGGCGAGGTTGCCGCCGGGTCGGCCCACAGGGCTGCGGCAACCAAGAGCACAGCGAGAAACAGTCCGCTCGCTCCCCGCTTGGCCATCGGTTCCGACCCTCGTCTCCGCGCTAATCCATTATGGATGCATGGTTAATCCAAAATGAATTGCCGGCGTCACGTCGTTGCCGGCACGCCGAAGGCGCCGCGCCCGAACAGCCGGCTTGCCAATTCCCCGCCGCGGGTCTTATGAAGAAGGGGCTGACGGTGAAAGGGTCCGGTTGCGTTGCGTTTGGGCATCCGGCACGTCTGCTGCAAGCTCTCTCGCGGGATGATGACGAGAGCGAGGCGGACGGCGCTTTCGAACCTCCCCTCCGACGCGGCGGCTCCAATAGCTCTGGCGCAGAGGTTTTGGCTCGAATTAGCGCGCCGATGCCCGCAAGGAGACAACCGGGACCTGGCGCGGAATGCGCCTCCCGGCACTGCCCGCGAAGGCATTGCCGGCAGGCCATGGTGCCGCTGCCGTGAGAGACCCTGCGGCGACGCTACGCGCTGCCGCTCGACAATGCGGTTTGGAGTTCATGTACGAGGCGCAAGTTCAGGTCCGATTTAGGGTTTGTGCAGCGGCGTCCCCGCGGGGCAGCTTGCATATTCGCGGATCAATCCGGCGTCCTGCGCTCGCGATTTCCGACCCGTTTCCCTTCCCCAACAACTGGGCCGTGCTGCTTCCCCTCCCGCCGATGCGGCGGGGAAAGGGTGTCGCATTGGCCCGCATGAGATTCGCAAATGGCCAACAAAATGCTCATCGACGCCGCCCACCCCGAGGAAACGCGGGTGGTGGTCTTGCGCGGCAATCGCGTCGAGGAATTTGACTTCGAGTCCGCGCACCACCGGCAATTGAGAGGCAACATCTACCTCGCTAAAGTGACGCGCGTGGAACCGTCGCTGCAGGCCGCGTTCGTCGATTACGGCGGCAATCGCCACGGATTCCTGGCGTTTTCCGAAATTCATCCGGATTATTATCAAATCCCGATTGCCGATCGGCAGGCGCTGATCGACGAAGATCAGCGCGCGCAGCGTGCCGCTGACGACGAGATCGACCGGCGGTCAGGGCGCCATCGCGGTCGTCCGAGACATGCCAAATCGCGCCGCCGCGATGAAGTTGTGCACGGCGACCTGCCCGAAGACGCGACGGGCGACTCAGCGGAACCTCACACCGCCGAGTTGACAGCCGCGGGTTCGGGCGCAAGTCCGGGCGCAGGTTCGGCCGAAGTGCCCGACGAAGGCGGCGAAGGGGCCGATCTGTCCGGCGCGGGGCGGCGGGACGATGCCGCAGCGGGCGGCGGCGGGGAAGCCGCGCCGCCAGTCTCGGGGGAGGCAACTCCCGGGCAAGTCGAACCGGGAGCCGCCGAACCCGGCGAACCGTACCCGTCCACGGCCGAGGCCACGGCCGCGGCGATGCCGGATTTGGAGATTTCTCAGTCCGATGCGCCGCCCGCGGACACGGCTGCGCCAGATACCGAGCCGAGCGAGGATCAGTCTTTCGCCGTCCCCGCCGATCATCCCGCCGCCACGAGCGAGCACGCCGAGGAAGGTGACGGTGCCGAGAATGGCGAAGCCGATAACGGCGAAAACGGCGAAGAGGTCGTCGAATTGGTTGGCGGCGCCGATGCGCTCGAGGAAGTCCCGGATCGTGCTCCGCGCTATCGCCGCCAATACAAAATCCAAGAAGTGATCAAGCGCCGGCAGGTGATGCTGGTTCAGGTCGTCAAGGAGGAGCGCGGGACGAAGGGCGCCGCATTGACCACGTACCTGTCGCTCGCCGGCCGCTATTCTGTGCTTATGCCCAATACAGCCCGCGGCGGCGGCATTTCCCGCAAGATCACCAGCGGGGAAGATCGCAGCCGTCTCAAGGAGATCGCCCACGAACTTGAAGTCCCGGAAGGGATGGGCGTGATCGTGCGCACCGCCGGCGCGAGCCGCACCAAGGCCGAGATCAAGCGCGATTTCGAATATCTGTTGCGGCTTTGGGAGACGGTGCGCGATCTGACGCTGAAATCCACCGCGCCCAAACTCGTTTACGAGGAGGGCTCGCTGGTCAAGCGCTCGATCCGCGATCTTTACTCCAAGGAGATCGACGAGGTCGTCGTCGCCGGCCCCGAGGCCTATTCGGAGGCCAAGGATTTCATGCGCATGCTCATGCCGAGCCATGCCAAGAACGTGAAACCTTATTCCGATGCCCAACCGCTGCTGTCACGGCATGGTATCGAGAGCCAGCTCGACGCGATGTTTTCCCCGGTCGTGCAGTTGCGCTCCGGTGGTTACATCGTGCTCAACCAGGCCGAGGCCCTGGTTGCCATCGATGTGAATTCCGGCCGCGCCACCCGCGAGCACCACATCGAGGATACCGCACTCAAGACCAACATGGAGGCCGCGGACGAAATCGCCCGCCAGCTGCGCCTGCGCGATCTCGCCGGCCTGATCGTCATCGATTTCATCGACATGGACGAGAAGCGCAACAACCGGTCCGTGGAGCACCGGTTGAAAGATTGTCTCAAGCAGGACCGGGCGCGCATTCAGGTCGGCCGCATCTCGCATTTCGGCCTATTGGAAATGTCGCGGCAGCGAATCCGCGCCAGCGTGCTGGAAAGCTCGACCGACAAGTGCCCCTATTGCGGCGGCTCCGGCCACGTCCGCTCGGTATCGTCGCTGGCGCTGCAGGTCCTGCGCGCACTGGAGGACCAGTTGATGCGCAGCGCAACGCATAATCTGGTCGTGCGCACACGGCCCGATGTGGCGCTCTACGTCCTCAACCAGAAGCGCGGGCATTTGCGCACCCTGGAAGAGCGCTTCGCCATAACCATCACGATCGCGGCCGACGCAACGGTGGCGGCTACGCCGGCATTCGTCATCGAACACGGCGAGCAAGTGCATACGCTCGAAGCCGCCCGGACGCTCGCCGAACAGGCACCACCGGCCGCGGCGCCGCTCGAAGACGAGGACGATCTCGAGGAAACCGCCGGCGGGCCAGTCGAGAGGGCTAGCGAGCAAGCCGCCGAGACCGCCTCCGAGCAACGCGAAGGCAAAACCCGCCGCCGCCGACGCAGGCATGGGCGCGGACGCGAGAGCGGCGACGCCGGCGAGGCCACCGACGGTAACGACACCAACGAAACACCGGCATACGCCGGGTCGCCGGAGCATGAAACGCCCGACACAACGGAGGAAGAAGTTTTAGCGGAAGCTGAAGACGACTTTTCCGGCGAGGCTACCGCGGCGGCCGACGCTCAAGCCGGTCCGGCGCATCGCGAGCGCCAGGACAGGGACGAACCGCAAGGCGAGCGGCGACGCCGGCGACGCGGCCGGCGTGGCGGGCGACGCAATCGGCACGAGCGCGAGCACAACGGCGATGCTGGACACGAATCCGAAAGGCACGCTGCGCACCCCGCGGAAGAAGTCGCGTCCGACGAGTATACCCGGCCGAGTGCTGCCGAGCCGGCTCTCTCGGAGGCAGTCGCCGACCTTGACGCAACGCCCACCGAAGCCGCCCATGCGGCGGCACCAAGTACCGTTCCGGAGCCGGCGAGCCCAGAAGGAATGTCGGCTGCGCTCCCGGACGCAACTGCGTCTGCCGAGCCTGCCCCGCCCGAACCGGCACCGCCGCGCGGCGGGCGCTCAACCGTGCGGGAGCCAGCCCCGGTCGCCGGCGCAACGGGAACGCCAGCGTCGGCGACGCCGCCGACAGTTCCGGCGGAACCCGTAATCACCGAATTGGACGAAGGCGAAAGCGCCCATCGGCCGCGCCGCACTGGCTGGTGGTCGCGGCGATCCTCCGGCGGCTGATGCGGCGGCGCAGCGATGAAAAGTAGCTGGGTCGACGCTGACGCCGAGGCCGTCGTCGCCCAGCTTGCGCAACCGAGCCCAGCCAAGGCGCAGTGCGATCGCGACCTCGCGCTGCGGATCTACTCGACGCGGCTCCTTGGCCGCGACCCCAAGCTTGTCCTCCATGGAGGCGGCAATACGTCGTTGAAGCAGACGCTGCGCGATCGCTTCGGCGAACAGGTCGAGGTCCTGCAAGTCAAGGCCACAGGCGCCGACATGGCCGGGATCGGAACCGATGGGTTTTCCGCCGTGCGTCTGGCGCCGCTCCGCCAATTACGGGTTCTCGATGCAATCGAGGATGAGGAACTGGTCGGCATCGAACGGGCCAACTTGATCGATTCCGCAGCGCCGAATCCTTCCGTCGAAGTGATGCTGCATGCCTGGTTGCCGCAGACGTTCATCGACCACAGCCATGCGACCGCTGTCCTGAGCGTGATCGACCAGCCCGACGGCGAACTGAAATGCGCCGAGGTTTTCGATGGGCGGCTGGCTTTTGTGCCTTATCTGATGCCCGGTTTCGGCCTGGCGAAGAAAGCCATCGAGGTTTTCGAGCACAGCAGACCGGGAGACGGCCTCATTCTCGGCAAGCACGGCATCGTCACCTGGGGCGACAGTGCGCGCGAGGCCTATGAGCGCATGATCGAAATGGTCACTCGTGCCGAGAATTTTATCGCCCGTAGCCGCAAGTCGGTATCGCTCGGCTCGACGCCCGCGAACCTGGCGTGCGAAGCGCAGGTGACGCCGATCGTACGCGGGGCATGCAGCGAGAAGGATCCGGCAATCGAGGGGGCATGGCGACGGCTCGTGCTCGAATTCCGCGCCAGCGAGGGCGTTTTGAATTTTCTGCGCGGCCGCGACCTGGGCCGCCTGGCGCAAGCCGGAGTGATCACACCGGATCACACCATTCGCACCAAAAATTGGCCGCTGCTGCTGCCACGGCCGGAAAACGGCGCGCTCGAACGGTTCGCTCGGACCGCGCGCGAGCGCGCCGACGACTTCGTCGCCCACTATCATCGCTATTTCGCGCGCAATAACCCGCGCGCCGGCGGCAGCAAACGCGAGCTAGACCCCCTCCCCCGCGTCGTGCTGGTGGAAGGCCTCGGCCTGTTCGGTCTCGGCCGCTCCAAGACGGACGCACGCATCGCCGCCGACATCGCCGAAGCCTGGATCGAGGGCGTCAGCGACGCCGAGACCATCGGCCGTTTCGAGTCGATTTCGGAAGCCGACATGTTTGACTGCGAATATTGGCCGCTCGAACAGGCCAAGCTTGGCAGGCGCCGGGACCTGCCGCTCGCCGGCCAGGTCGCTGTCATCACCGGCGCCGGCGGTGCCATCGGCGCGGCGACGGCGCGCGCCTTTGCGGCGGCCGGCGCGGAGGTCGCGCTACTCGACGTGAATTTTTCCGCCGCGCGCGAACAGGCGGAAAGGATCGGACCCGACGCCCTGGCGCTGAGCTGCGACGTGACCGACGCGGACTCGGTACGCACTGCCCTCGACAAGACCGTCAAGTATTTCGGCGGCGTCGACATCGCCGTCTCCAACGCGGGGGCGGCTTGGCAAGGCCGCATCGGCGAGGTCGACGAGAGCGTGTTACGCAAGAGCTTCGAGCTGAATTTTTACGGTCATCAGCGCGTCGCCCAGGCCGCGGTGAAGATCATGCTGGCGCAGGGCACCGGCGGGTGCCTCTTGTTCAACGTCTCCAAGCAGGCGGTCAATCCGGGTCTCAATTTCGGTCCCTATGGCCTGCCGAAAGCGGCCGCCCTTGCCCTGATGCGCCAGTACGCGCTCGATTACGGCGCAGACGGCATCCGCGCCAATGCGGTCAATGCCGACCGCATCCGCTCGGGTTTGTTGACGACGGACATGATCGCCTCGCGCTCGAAGGCGCGCGGGATGAGCGAGAAGGACTACATGAGCGGCAATCTTTTGAGCCGCGAAGTGACCGCAGACGACGTGGCGCAAGCATTTTTGCACCAGGCGCTGGAACTGAAAACCACCGCCAGCGTCACCACCGTCGACGGCGGCAACATCGCCGCGGCGATGCGGTGAGCGTGACCCTGCGCTAAGCGGCCTCGGAATGGCTGCCGGCGCTGTCGCCTGCCACTGCGACGGACGGCCCGGCAAGGCTGGGGGCGGCGTGGACAGTGCGAGTCCGTTTGCGCGTCGGCCGAAATGCCGCCATGACAAGAACGTCAACCCAGGCCCCATCAATAAAGAACAACCGCTTCAGAAGCCCCTCCTTCCTGAATCCGACGGCCCTATAGGCGTTGATTGCCCTGGCGTTGTTGCGAAACACCACCAGCCCCACTCGCTGCAGGTTCAGATGATTCCAACAATAGTCCAAGCCGATTGCCAGCGCTTCCTTGCCATATCCCTGTCCGCGATGCCTTTCTTCTCCAATTCGAATGCCAATATCGGCGGAGCGGTGTACAGCATTGACGTTGTGGATGTGAAGATATCCGATGATTTTCGAATCGCTGCGCTGGCGGATCGATAAGATGATCCGCGTGGGGTCTTTTCCGGCAGTCTCGCACCAGTTTATCAGGTCTTTCAGATTGACCGGCCGGAATGCGCTGTCGAGTCGCGCAGCGGCGACGTCGTTGGCCCAGCAGTACATCGCCACATAATCGTCGGGAACAAGCGAACCGACGACCACCTTGGTTCCGATGAACATCTGGGCTCCTTCAAGTCGCCGCTGCGCCTGGCGCGGTGGCGTATGGCCCCAGCTCGTCCAAGAGTGGCCGGAGAAAGGCTTCATATTTGCGCCAGCGCCCCACCGAATGCCGATAGATCGGCTTGCGAACCTGGGTAGCGCTCGCCGTGCAGATTTGCCGTTCCGTGCGGTGAAAATCGAGGCAGCGCGCGTCCCACGCAAGCCCGCAATGGGAAACGATCCGGCGCGATACGCCTTCCAGGTCGGCGACCAGTTCCTCGTAACCGACGTCCAGAATGCGGCCAGGCGGCAATACGTCATGCCAATGCGCCATCAATTCTCGGTAATGCCGATAGTAGCGGCCAAGTTCGGCAAGGTCGCACGTGTGCTCATGCCCTTTGGTAAAATGTGTTGCGAAACAGGACACGCAGGTATCGACCGGATCGCGGACGGCATGAATGATGGTTGCGTTCGGCAGCGCCAGATGGATGAGGCCGAGAAAAAGAAAGTTCACCGTCATCTTGTCGGTCATGCGTTTTGCCGTCGGGGCGCGCCGGCTGATCCTGTCGACATACGACATCCCCACTTGACGAAAATGCTCCGGCGACATTTTCAGCATCATTTCGGGAAAAGCCGGCCGGTCCGGCAGCAGGCCGCGGATCGATCCCACGACTTGATCCAATAGTTGAAGTTCACCGGTGCCGAACGTCTGCGGATGGCTTGCCAAGATCTGCTCGATCAGCGTGGTGCCTGAGCGCGTCATGCCGACGATGAACACTGGAACTGAGGAAAGTTCGCCACAGCCTTGACGGGCTTGAATAAATTCGCGGTTGATCAACTCGCGCAGGCGAGTCATCCGGCCGAGCGTATCGGCCTCGTCGTAAGCGGTCTGCTCGCGCATGAGCCGATTGGCCGTCAGCAGATGACTGAAGGCGCGTTCGGGCGGGTCCGAACCGTCGTAGGCCTTGGCCAGCGCGAAATTCACATGGATCTGGTCCGCGATGGAAAGAGCCGCGGGATGGTCGGCAGCACTCTCGAGCGCCGACAGATAAGGATCGCCCGCCACCAACGACCTCACCGCCGCCAAATTGTCGTAACAAGCGAAATTTGTCGGGTCCAGGTCGATCGCGCGTTCGAAGGCTGCTCTGGCCTCGGTGAAGCGCCCTTTTTCCTTCAGCAATATTCCGAGATTGTTGTAGGCGCCGGCACAACGCGTGTTGGCCTTGATCGCTTGCCGATATTTGGCTTCAGCCTCGTCGAACCGTTCCAGATTTGCCAGCGCCAAGCCTAGATTGCACAGCGCCTCCGCGTAATCGGGCTTTTGCTCGATTGCTCGCTGAAACGCGATTACAGCCAAGTCTGTCTTGCCCAGCGCACCAAGAGCATGACCGAGATTGTTGCGAATCTGCGGCGTATCCAGTCCCAGCAGGATAATGCGTTCGTAAAGGCCCACAGCCTCGGCAAACCGTCCGTTTCTGTGATGCGTCAATGCATCATTGCAAAGAGCAAGAAGCGCGTTTGTCGATTTGGCATCGGGGGCCGAATGAACCGATTCTCGGTTCGCGCGCGCAAGCAGTGGATTGGGCACGGGGATTGTCCAAAAAAGGCGCTCTGCCAGATTGCTGCTAGGCAGTGCGATGCCCCTCTCGGAGGGATAAGAAGAAATGGTGAATGAGTTATTAACGCGCGCGATCGCTTGGATCGGTCGGCCGTCGCGCGGACAGAGGGGAAGACGCATGAGAGGCAATCTGTCGAGCCGCGAAACGACCGCCGACGACGTGGCGCAAGCGTTTACGCGCCAGGCGCTGGAACGCTTGGCGATACTTTCGCGACCGACGCGAATGTTCCATTGCCTGGCCTGGAGACTTGTCAGTAGATACACCCGGCAAGAGAGTGCGCTTTGAACGCGCAGCTCTTCGAACTGCACGGCTGCAAATCAACGACGGGACTGCCTTTGGATAAATCCGAACGAGAAAGTGCAGCCACGCGTTGGCGTGAGGTGCGGACCGCGAGTTCGCTGGCGCGGCTCTGGCGGCTGCACATCCGCCTGTTCCTGGCAGGAGCGTTCGGCGCCGCGGTAACGCTTGCGTTGCTGGCACTGCCGTGGCGCATGCCGACACGTATCATCGTCGGCTGGGACTGCGGCGTTGCGCTCTATCTGGCGCTGATCGTGTGGATCATGGCGCGGGCTCCAGTCGCCCGCATCCGCCACCGCGCGGCGGTGGAGGATGAAGGCGCGATCGCGCTTCTGATGCTCACCACAGCTTCGGCGCTGGCGAGCCTCGCCGCAGTCGTCGCCGAGCTCGGCCACGCGCCCACCCCCTACCAGGTCGCGCTCGCAATGGTGACCATTCTGCTGTCCTGGGCGTTCATGCACACAATCTTCGCTCTGCATTACGCCCACGAATTCTATGGCGAGGGCCGCGATCGCCGCGTCGGCGGCCTGATTTTCCCCGGCGATGAAATGCCGGACTATTGGGACTTCCTGTACTATTCGCTGGTCGTCGCCATGACCGCACAGGTGTCCGACGTTCAGATCACCAGCAAGACGATCCGCCGGCTGACCGCCGCGCATGGCGCCGTTTCGTTTTTCTTCAACGTCACGGTGCTGGCGCTGACCGTGAACCTCATATCCACGCTGATGTAGTCGGATTGCAGACCACAGATGGGCCGGCCCCGTCGCGCGCTAATCCGGTCGCCTGCGCGGCGATTGGCGGCGTCCACATCCGGCTCATATCGTCCCGCGTCCTCAATCCCACTTCATGCGGCCCGAATAGGCCCAATCCACCATGCGCCCGCCGGGGTGCGCGAGCGTCGCGATCTGCGCCATGTCCTGTTCGCTGAGCTCGAAATCGAAAATCGCGGCGTTTTCCGAAAGCCGCTCGCGCTTGCTGGTGCGCGGAATGACCGCGATATTCTGCTGCACCAGAAAACGCAGGCAGATTTGCGCGGCGGTCTTGCCGTGCGCGGCGCCGATGCGGGCCAGGATTTCGTCGCGGAGAAAATCGCCGCGCGCGAGCGGACTGTAGGCGACCACCGCCAGCCCATGACGACGGCAGCCGGCGATCAGCTTGGATTGATCGAGAAAGGGATGGCACTCGACCTGGTCGCAGACCAGGGGCTCGCTGGCGGCGGACAAAGCCTCCTCGATCAGCGCCACGGTGAAGTTGGATACGCCGATATGGCGGGCCAGCCCGTCGCGCTTGACCTTGCACAACGCGCCGATCGTTTCGGCAAGCGGCACCTGCGGATTGGGCCAGTGCAGCAGCAAAAGATCGACTTCGCCGACGCGCAGCCGCGCCAGGCAGTCGCGCGCGGCGCGTTCGAGCGCCGGCGGGGAAAAATGCGACGGCCATATTTTGGTGGTGAGGAAAACCTCGCGGCGCGGAACGCCGGCGGCGCGCAGCCCCTCCCCGACGTCGCGCTCGTTGTCGTACATTTCCGCGGTGTCGATGTGGCGATAGCCGAGCCGCAGCGCCTGCTCGACTGCACGCGCACAGATCCGCCCGCGCAACTCCCATGTGCCGAGGCCGAGCAACGGTATCTTTGCCCCGGCCGCCTCGACATCCGGCATCGGTCCGATCGCGCTCAACGCACGCTCACGTGTCCCATTGCGGTGCCTGCGGCGGGGAGACGATGCGTCCGCTCGCCCCTTTGCGCTGGTCGATCTCCGCTACTTCCGCCGGCCGCAAGTTCAATTCCAGGCTGCCGAGATTCTCCGCCAGCCGCTCCCGCTTGGAAGTGCGTGGAATCGGAACGATGTGCCCTTGTTCGAGGTAGGCGAGCGCCACCTGCGCCGGCGTTTTGCCGTGGGCGCGGCCGATCTTCTGCAAAACCTCATCGTCCGGCACTTTGCCGCGGGCGAGAGGACAATAGCCGACCACGGCCATACCGTGCCGGCGCGCCGCGGCAATCACTTTCGTCTGATCGAGATAGGGATGCGCTTCGATCTGCAGGCAGGCGAGCGGTTCGCTCGCGAGCCGGTTCGCTTCCTCGATCATGGCGACGTTGAAATTAGCTACGCCGACATCTTTGGCGAGCCCGGCGCGCTTGACCTTGCACAAGGCGCCGATCAACTCGGCAAGCGGGATTTGCGCGTTGGGCCAGTGGATCAGAAGTAGATCGACGAAGGGAAGCTCAAGCCGTGCCAAACTTTCGTCCACCGAGCGCTCGAAATCGCCGGCGGCGAGCCGGTTGAACCACACCTTAGTGGTGAGGAAAATGTCCTCGCGCGGCAGCCCGGACGCGCGCATCCCGGCGCCCACTTCGCGCTCGTTGCCGTAATTTTGCGCGGTATCGAGGTGGCGATAACCGAGATGCAGCGCCGCCTGCACCAACTCGACGCACAAATCTTCCTTCAGCGTCATGGTGCCGAAGCCGATCGGCGGAATCTTTGCACCGTGACTTTCGATCGCAGAACCTCCAACCGCCACCATTGTCCGCTCCACAAATATCGGGCCGACGGCAAGCCGTCGGCGCACCGCAGGATCGGCTATCGCGCGGATAAATTCCAGTAGCGCAGAGCGCGGGAAACCGGCGGGCGATCCGCGGCTGCGGCCCTACCGCTTGCCGAGCACCGCGAAAGCGGCCTCGGGCGCCTCCTCGATCACCTTGAGCAGCGCGCGCGCCGGACCGCGCGGTGAGCGCTTGCCCTGCTCCCAATTGCGCACCGTCTCGACGGGAACTCCGATGCGCGCCGCAAAGGCGGTCTGCGTCAGACCGGTGCGCCCGCGCAGGTTGCGCGCATAACTGGCGTCGTCGCCACGCCTGTCCGCGTCGGCCGAGCGTGCCGCATTGTGCGCCGCCATGACGATGGCGCGGGAATCGGGAGCGATCTCGCGCTCGCTCCCGTCCAGCAAGACTTCGACCAAGCGTCCGTCCGCTTTCAACCGCACCCGCAGCATGGCTGCCCCATTGGCACTTTACGGCTGTGGATATCATAGCTGATTCGCCGCAGACTCAATGGGTTAGAAAGGCTTGCGCGCCCCGTCCAACGACCGAATCCGCCGATGACTTACTCGGCCAATGGCCTTAAGACGGAGCCGGGAGCCTCACTGTGCCAAGCCTCACGATCGACGCAAAGCGCCTCTGGGACACGGTGATGGCGACCGCGCAGATCGGCGCCACGCCGAAAGGCGGCATCTGCCGGCTGACCCTGAGCGACCACGATCGGGTGGTGCGCGATTGGCTCAGGCAGCAATGCGACGCACTGGGCCTGACGGTTTCTGTCGACGAGGTCGGCAACATGTTCGCGCGCCGCCCCGGCAGGAAGCCGGCACTCTCTCCTATCGCCGTGGGCTCGCACCTCGACACCCAGCCGACCGGCGGCAAGTTCGACGGCGTGCTCGGCGTGCTTGCCGCGCTCGAAGCGCTGCGGACGCTTGCCGCAGCCGGCCACGAAACCAATGCGCCAATCGAACTGGTCAACTGGACCAATGAGGAAGGCGCCCGCTTTCCGCCGCCGATGCTCGCCTCAGGCGTTTTTGCCGGCGCGTTCGCGGCGGACTACGCATTTGCGAGCACCGACCGTGACGGCAAGACTTTCGGCGCCGAGCTTGCGCGCATCGGCTACAGGGGCAAGGAGAAAGCCGGCGCGCATAAGCTTTCGGCGCTGTTCGAACTGCACATCGAGCAGGGCCCTGTTCTGGAAGCGGAAGACCGCACGATCGGAGTTGTGCAGGGCGTTCAAGGCATGCGCTGGTTCGAAGTCACGGTGACCGGCGAGGCCGCGCATACGGGCGCCACGCCGATGCGGCTGCGCAAGGATGCGCTCCTTGGCGCCGCGCGCGTGATCGAGCGCATCGGCGCAATCGCCCATGAACACCCGCCCGACGCGGTCGGCACTGTCGGCTTGATCGAGAACCGGCCGAACAGCCGCAATGTCATTCCCGGCGAGGTGTTTTTTTCCGTCGATTTCCGCCACCCCGACGATGCCGTGCTCGACGCCATGGAGGACGAACTTGGTGCAGCGCTCGTCGCGATTTTGCCACCGCTTGGACTCGCCTATGCGCAAAACCGCATCTGGAATTCGCCGCCGGTCAAGTTCTCGCCCGAGCTTATCGAGTGCGTGCGCTTGGGCGCGCGGCAGGCCGGCCTTTCCTCGCGACATGATCTCCGGCGCCGGCCACGATGCCGCCTATGTGGCGCGCGTGGCGCCCACCACCATGATCTTCGTGCCCAGTACCGGCGGCATTTCCCACAACGAAGCCGAGTGGACGAGCCAGGCCGACTGCGCCGCTGGCGCGCAAGTGCTGCTCAACGCGGTGTTGGAGTTTGATCGGCGGTTGGGCTGAGCGCTCGGGCCGGTCGGCCAAGGCAAGAAATCCCGATGGAGTGGCCCCGGATCAGGCGGCAATCCGATCTCGTCCCGCGTTTTGTCAGCTCATGGCGGGGACGTCACGCCCGCTCGCATTTGCCGACAAAATCGACGATGCGGCCTATGAGTGCGTCGCCTTCAAGCAGCGGCACGTGGCCCTGGTCGGCGACCTCGACGGTCTCCATCCCCGGATGGCGGACCGCCATGGCGGCCACGGTCGCCGCCGACAGGATGTCGGAATTCCCGCCGCGGATGACCATTAAGGGCACGCGCTTGAGCGCATCGAATTCGTTCCACAATGGCTGCAGCGGGCGCTCGATGTCGATGCTCGCGAGCGTTCGGCTCAAACGCACATCGTAGGTCGGGACAAGCCCACCGTCACGGCCATCGCGCCGCTGCCAGGTGTGATGCGCGGCATTGAGCCATTGCTCGCCGGTGAGCTTGGGAAACTGGCCATGAAAGAGCCGCCGCAGAATTTCGGCGCCTTCTTCAAAACTGCGCGGCTGCGGCAGCTTGCCGACGTAGCTGCGAAGCCGCGCCAGTCCTTTCGGCTCGATCACCGGCCCGATATCGTGGAGCACGATGCCGGCGATCGCGGTCGGATGTGCCACCCCCAGATGCATGGCCAGGAGGCCCCCGCGCGAACTGCCGATGAATACGGCAGGACCGACGGCGAGCGCGGTCAACACCGCGACCAGATCGCCCAGTTCGACCAACAGGTTGTAATTTTGCGGATCGCGGTCGTATTCAGATTGGCCGCGTCCGCGCAAATCGAGCGCAATGACGCGGCGGCCGCCGTCCTTCGTTAGCACTGGCGCCAGCGCCGCGAAATCCGCCGCCGTGCGCGTAAGGCCGGGCAGGCACACGACCGGGGGCCGCGGCGCCAGGCGCGCACCGTACTCGCGCACATGCAATCGTAAGCCGTCCGGCGCGCTGACAAAGACGCTTCTATCCGCATCGGCCATGATTATTCCGTAACGCGGATGGCGTACCGCACGCAATCCGCTTTGCGGCCGGGCGTGACTTTCACCTTTCGCTGCAGCGGCATTCCGACCGCACGTAGCGGCGGCCCGCCTCCCCTTTGGCGGAAACCTGCGTTAGTGGAGCGGAATGTTAGAATCCGAACACTAGCTGCCGCGGCGCATGTCGGCCTCGATCAACAGTTTCGGATTGTTTTCCAGGCGCGCGCGATAGACCTGCATGTTTTCGAGGACGCGCTGCACGTAGTAGCGCGTTTCGGAAATCGGGATGCGCTCGATCCAGTCGATCGGGTCTACTTTCGGATTGCGGGGGTCGCCGTATTGCTCGATCCACTGCTTCGGCGCGCCGCGGACCGGCATTGTAGGCAACGAAGGCCAGGATATAGGAGCCGCGAAAGGCACTGATGTCCGAGCCCAATTCCGCCGTACCAAGCTGGGCGTTATAGGCGACGTCGCCAAGCAGCCGGCGCTGGTCGAAAGGCACCTTGAATTTGCGCGCAGTATTGCGGCCGGCGGAAGGCGTGACCTGCATGAGGCCGAGCGCATGCGCGCTGGAGATCACGCGCGTGTTGAAGGCGCTCTCCTGGCGCACGATCGAATACACCACACAGCGCTCGACCGCAGGCCCGATCTGCTGGTAGTTGGGCACTCCGAAATCCGGAAACGCGTAACCGGCGAAAGGCAAGCCGCGACCCAGCGCGATCTTGCCGATGAGCAGCGTCGCCCGCGCATCATTGTGGCCTGCCGTGATCGCGGCGAGCGTTGCCAGCCCCGCCACATCGTCGGATTTATCGGCGATGTCGGCCCCCAAGCCGGCCACCATGTCGCGCTCGTCGATGGCGTAAAGAATCTCGAACACGTGCGCCATTTCCAGCGGCCGTCGCTCGGCCGGCGGCGGACGCAAATCGCGCAGCGTCACGTCGTCGAGATGCAGCGCCGCGCGCGCCAGCTGACCGTAATAGGCGGTCGGGTAGCGGGCCGCCGCCTGGTAATCGGCGCGAGCGTCCTGGGCGCGGCCGAGCGCCTGCGCGGCGCGGCCTTGCCAATAATACGAGCGCGCCAGTGTGATCGGGTTGATGACGCCGTCGGTGATGCGGGCGAAATGCGGAAGGGCTAGCGCCGGCTGATGGAGAAATTCGAGCGCGATCCAGCCTGCGGTGAATTGCTGCTCGGCGCGGGGATTTTCGCTCGTCGGCGGCGCCGCGCCGGCGGCGATTTCATAGGCCGTCCTGGCATCTGCCGAGGTCGAGCAGCTTGCGCGCGATCAGTCGGCGCTCGGTCCACCATTGATCGGTATTGATCAATGCGGCCGGGTCGCGCGGCGCCGACAGCATCCATTGCGCGGCCTCCTTGATGTTGTCCTTGTGACGCAGCCATTGGATCAGGCTGAACATGTAGCCGGGATCGTGCTGCACCGCCGTCGGGACCGCCGCGAGCAGCGCCTTGGCGTTGCCGGACTTGCCGATCACGGCAGCGCGCGCGCGGGCAATGGCAAACTGCGCGGCATCGAGATGGCGCGCCGCGCGCATCGCGGCGTCAACGTCCTCGACGTAGAAGCGGGCATCCATGCGCACTTTGTCGTCGGCCGGCGTGATCAGGCCGGCGAACATCTGTCGCGCCTGCGCTTCGAGCTGTTCGGAAAAGGCGCAATTGCGCCAGGCCGCACTCACCGCCGCATAGGCGCGTCCGCTGTCGCCCTTGGCGAGCCAGGCGCGGCGCCAGTGCGAAATAGCCCTTGGCGGTCAGCGGCGACTGGATGGCAAAAAAGCCGATCGCCGTCTGCGGGTCGATCTGCTGCTCCCACAGCGCCGCTTCGGCATGCTGGCGCAGCGTCGTTTGGCTCGGCCAAGTCGGGTTCGCCGTGAGGAAGGCTGCATAGCGGGAAAAGTCGACGGTATCGTCGCTGCGCAGAATGACAAATTCAACGAGTTTGCGCGCCAGCGGATCGGAGATTGTTCTTTCGACTGAAGTCGCTTCGTCGGCGCGGTTCTTGCGGACGAGTTGAATGGCCTGCTTGACCGCGGTCAGGTCGATCGGCGAAGTGATTGTCGTAGCCGCGACCGATAATGGCAGGACAGCCCGGGCCGGGCGCGCCGGAACCGCGATGCTGGGGGCCGCGATCGGGACGGCGCCGGTTGCGGAGGGCAAAACCCGCGCGATCGGTATAGGCAGCGAGATCTTTGTTGCGCCTTCGCGCGCGGCTATGCCGCTCCGTACCTCCTTGCGCGCGACTTTGCCACGCCGCATGTCCCGGCGCACGACGTGCCGCACTTCCTTGTGCCTGGTCAGCTCGACGGTCTTTTTCGCGGTCTTGGCGGTCTTTTTCGCGGATTTGGCGGATTTGGCCGCCTGGGCAGTCTTCTCGGCTGTCGTCTTCTGGTGCGCCTTGGCCGAATGGCTCGCATCCGAGACGGCGGCCGAAGCCTCACCGACCACGAACGCGGACAGCGCCAAGACGGCAACGACGATTACGAGCCGAGCGACAGTCACCGGCAATGACCTCCTGCCGTGATCCCCCGGCCACTCAACCTCTTCGGCCGGTAATATTGAAAAAGTGCTAAACGTCAAAGGACGTTGTGATGGCACTGACATACACGATTGAACGGATTTCGCGGCAAAAGCGGGGCCGCCGGCGGATTTGCCGCCAGGTTCCCGCTCCAGGGAAATGGCCTTTCAACCTTTCCCCGGAACCGATATTTATGCGTCGATAGCCTTACCCCTCACCGCAGGCGGCTGCGCTTGCGGGAAGGAACGTGGCCGGGGATTCTATCATGACCGCCAAGACCCGTTTCCGAGGTTCGTTCACCGCGCTCGTCACTCCATTCAAGAACGGCTCGGTCGACGAAGATGCGTTCCGCGCTCTGGTCGACTGGCAGATTGCCGAGGGCACGAACGGGTTGGTGCCTGTCGGCACAACCGGCGAAAGCCCGACGCTCTCGCATCAGGAGCACCGCGACGTGGTCGAATGGTGCGTCGATCAGGCCCGCGGCCGCGTGCCGGTGATAGCGGGCGCCGGATCGAATTCGACCAAAGAGGCAATCGACCTTGCCCGGCACGCGGAAAAGGCCGGCGCGGACGCCGTGCTGGTAGTGACTCCCTATTACAACAAGCCTACTCAGGATGGCCTCTACGCTCACTTCAAGGCGGTCAACGACGCCGTCGGCATTCCCATCATCATCTACAACATCCCCTCGCGCTCGGTGATCGACATGGCGGTCGACACGATGAAGCGCCTTTACGAGCTGAAAAATATCGCCGGCGTCAAAGATGCGACCGCCAACATGACGCGCGTCTCGCAACAGCGAGCGGCGATGGGCGATGAATTCAATCAGCTTTCCGGTGAAGACGTCACCGCTCTCGGCTTCATGGCGCATGGCGGACACGGCTGCATCTCGGTGACGGCGAACGTGGCGCCGCGTCTGTGCGCCGAATTCCAGTCGGCGTGCCTGCGGGGCGATTTTGCCGGCGCGCTCAAGCTGCAGGACAAGCTCGCTCCGCTGCACATCGACCTGTTCATCGAAACCAGCCCTGCGCCGGTCAAATATGCGCTCTCGCTGATCGGCAAGTGCGCTAATGCGCTTCGCCTGCCGATGGTGCCCGCGACCGAGAAGGCGCAGGCCGCTGTTCGTCACGCCATGGTGCATGCCGGGTTGACCAACTAGTGGCCCGATTCTAACATTCGCACGCCAACGCGGCAGGCTCTCATGCGAATGTTAGAATCAAAAGGACCACTAGCAATATTGGTTCTAGTGGAGCTTTTGGATCCGGCATTCGCTTCATCGGCTGGAGCCCGGGGAGTGGCGAATGTCAAATCCGCTCCCGCCCTGCCACCGCTCGCCGTGGACGGTCTTGCTTTCCTGCCGCGCGGTGAACGTCGTGGCCGATCAAACCTAGGAGGTCTCGGTGCTCGAGGAATTCAAGAAATTCGCGATGCGAGGCAATGTCGTCGATCTCGCGGTCGCGGTCGTCATCGGCGCCGCTTTCGGCGCAGTTGTCAATTCGCTGGTCAGCGACCTGATCATGCCGATCATCGGCGCGATCACCGGCGGCGTGGATTTTTCCAACTATTTCCTGCCGCTGTCGTCGAAGGTCACGGCGACGGTGCTTGTCGATGCAAAGAAACAGGGTGCGGTGCTCGCCTGGGGCAACTTCCTCACGTTCCTTATCTACTTTCTCATCATCGCTTTTGCACTGTTTGTCGTGGTCAAGGGGATCAACAAGCTGAAAAAACCGGAGCCGCCGGCCGCCGCGCCGGGCCCGTCCCCGGAGGTCCAGTTATTGACCGAGATCCGCGACGCATTGAAGAACCGTTGAGTTCGGGAACGCCAGCGTGGCTGCGAGCGCGGAACGCAGACTGCGGGTCGTCGCCGACAACCGCAAGGCGCGCTTCAACTATTTCATCGACGACACCATGGAGGCCGGTGTCGCGCTGACCGGCACCGAGGTCAAATCGCTGCGCCAGGGCAAAGTTACCATCGCCGAATCGTACGCCGATTCCCGCGGCGGTGAGATTTGGCTTATCAACTCGAACATACCGGAATACGCGCAGGCTCACCGCTTCAACCATGCGCCCAAGCGACCGCGCAAGCTGCTTTTGCACCGCCGGCAGATCAACAAGCTCATCGGCGCCGTCGAGCGCGAGGGCATGACACTGGTGCCGCTCAAGCTCTATTTCAACGAAAAGGGCCGCGCCAAGATCGAGTTGGCGCTGGCCCGCGGCAAGAAGCTCTACGACAAGCGTGAAACGGAGAAGAAGCGCTCGTGGGAGCGCGAGCGCGGCCGCCTCATGCGGCAGAAGGAATAGGCGGCCACCGATGTCCATTCCGACGAAACTCGATCATTGCGTCATCCACGTCACCGAGTGGCAGCGCTCGAATGCCTTTTACACGGCGGTTCTGGGCGCGCAGCTGGTCACGCGGCCGACCGGTTACGCCTACCGCTTCGGCGACAAGCAGCTCAACGTGCACGGTCCGGGCGTGTCGCCCGCCGAAGTGGCACGGCTGCCGGTCGCGCCGGGCAACAGCGATCTGTGCTTCGAATGGATGGGGCCGATTGCGGACGCGGTCACCCACCTGCAGCGCTGCAGCGTCGCCATCGAGCGCGGGCCGATGCGGCGTTTCGGCGCCAAGGGCGAAGGCACCAGCGTCTATTTCCGCGACCCCGATGGTTCGCTCATGGAATTCATGTCCTACGCATAACGGAGGCAAGGCATGCAGGGAGCGCGCGAGGCCCCCGGAACACACGATCCGACCTCTCTGCCCTCCGATCTGCCGGTGCCGCAGGACGATGGCGCCGCGCGCCATCTTGCCGGCGCCAGATTGCCGGATCTCGCGTTGCCGGCAACGAGCGGGCCAGACGTGAACCTGTCCAGGCTTCCGGATCGGACGATCGTTTATGTTTATCCACGCACCGGGATCCCCGGGGTCGATGCTCCACCGGGCTGGGACGACATCCCGGGCGCACGCGGCTGCACGCCGCAATCTTGCGGTTTTCGCGATCGCTTCGCCGAATTGAGGGCGCTCGGTGTCGCGCAGGTCTTCGGCCTGTCGACGCAGGACACCGCGTATCAACGCGAGGCGGCGCAGCGGCTGCACCTGCCGTTTCCGATCCTCTCCGATGCTGAGTTCAAGCTTGCTCGCGCGCTCAATCTGCCAATCTTCTCGGTTGCCGGCATGACGCTTTTCAAGCGCATGGCCCTCGTTATCGACGGCGGCACCATCACGAAAGCCTTCTACCCCGTGTTTCCGCCGGACAGGAACGCCGAAGAAGTCGCCGCCTGGCTGCGCGCGCCACCGACTGATTTAGCGCGCGGCCGCTGGCGACGCTGAAGCGGCGGCGGGCGTCGGCGCATCGAGTTCGGCGCGAATTCTCGCCATCAGGTCGTAGAACATTTTCGGGGTCAGCACGCCGGTATTCGTGTTCAGGCGTGAACAGTGATAGCTGTCAAACAATTTGAGCGCTCCGATCGCATGCATCCGCCCATGGACGAAGGGGTAGTCCACGCGCCGCGCGCCGCGCGCCGCAATGAAGCTCTCGTGCGCAATGCGGCCGAGCGCGAGTACCGCGGCAAGGTGAGGCATTTCTTCGATGGTTGCCGAAAGGAACGGCCGACAGTTGGTAATCTCGGCAGGCGTCGGCTTGTTTTCCGGCGGCACGCAGCGCACCGCATTGGTGATGCGGCAGTCGATGAGCGCCAGGTCGTCGTCCGGCCGCGCCTGATACCTGCCCCCGGCAAAACCCAGCGCACCGAGCGCGGCAAACAGCAGATCGCCGGCATAGTCGCCGGTGAACGGCCGGCCGGTGCGATTGGCGCCGCGCAACCCGGGTGCGAGGCCGACGATCAGGAGCCGGGCGGTCGGTAGCCCGAAAGATGCGACCGGTGCGTTGAACCAGCCCGGCTCGCGTTCACGCCAGGATTGGCGAAACGCAACGAGCCGCGGGCAACGCGGGCAATCCCGGCCGGGCATGCCGCTCAACTGCGACATCGGCGGTTCCCCGCCCCTATTCGTCCTCGAACTCGTCGTCGACTTCGACACGCTGTGCGGCAGGGCTGCGCTGAAGGAATTGCGGCGTATGCCGCATCTCGCGGCCCTCACGCCCTTCGCGCGGCTCGCGTGTCGGCCGTTCCGTCGGATCGCGCCCGATCTTGTCCTGCAGCTCGATGATATCGACGAACTGGTCGGCCTGGCGGCGCAGTTCATCGGCGACCATCGGTGGTTGAGTTGAGACTGTTGAGACGACGATCACGCGAACGCCGCGCCGCTGCATGGCCTCGACCAGAGAGCGAAAGTCGCCGTCGCCGGAAAACAGCACCATTTGATCGATGTGCGGCGCGATCTCCATGGCGCCGACGGCAAGCTCGATGTCCATGTTGCCCTTGACCTTGCGCCGGCCGGTCTGATCGACGAACTCCTTGGTGGCCTTGGTGACGACGGTGTATCCGTTATAGTCGAGCCAGTCGATCAGCGGGCGGATCGACGAATATTCCTGGTCCTCGATCACGGCGGTGTAATAAAAGGCGCGCAACAGATAGCCGCGCGACTGAAACTCGCGCAACAGGCGCTTATAATCGATATCGAAGCCCAGCGATTTTGCCGTGGCGTAAAGGTTGGCGCCGTCAATGAACAACGCGATCTTCTCGATTTGTGCCGACATCGTGTCTCTCGTGAGCGTCTCTGGTGATAAAACCGGATCGGCCGCGCTGCGGCGGGCCATCCAACGTCGTTGTTAAAACATTTCCTTCGTCATCCAAAACATTCGTGATGCGAAGTACTGCCGCATGGCGAGCGTACTTTGCCGCGTGCCGCGGTGGCAAGTGTGCTCACGCTCCGGCACAGCGCGCAAGTGACGCGGGCCAACTGGCGGAACTCGCGACGACGGTTCCACAAGCCGCAATCGGCTCCGGCCCTTTGGCGCGCCTTGCAGGGCGTTACCTAGACCCGGAAAGCACCGCGAACGGCCTTGCCTTCCCGCCGCCCCGACGATACGTAATCCTTCGATCGGCTGCCCGCATTTGCACGAAGCTTGCCCAGCGCCGCGCCAAGCCGGGCTCGAGGACCTGAATTCAAAGGAGCAGAATTCACATGGCCCGCGTCACCGTTGAAGACTGCATCGACAAGGTCGAGAACCGATTCGATCTGGTGCTGCTCGCCGCCCACCGCGCGCGCACGATCTCATCGGGGGCGCAGATCGTGGTCGAGCGGGACAAAGACAAGAACCCGGTCGTGGCGTTGCGTGAGATCGCCGAAAAGGCCGTTTCGCCGGAAGACTTGAAGGAGGAACTCGTCCACTCGCTGCAGAAATACGTCGAGGTGGACGAGCCCGAGCCTGAGTCCGTGCCGCTGATTGGCGCCCCCGGTACCGGCGTCGACGCCGATGATACCGACGTCACCACCGACCGCATGAGCGAGGAAGAGCTGCTCAAGGGTCTCGAAGGCCTCACCCCTCCGGAAAGCGAGCCCGAGCCGGATACCGGCGACGACGAGGAGTAGCGTCACGGTGGGCCGAGGCCGTTCTTTGCGGCGGCGTTAACGAAAACTTGCCCTTTGCCGATAATTTTGGCCGGCGAACTGATCGCGCGGTCCGCTGCCTGCGCGCCTTGTGGCAACAGCGGCGGCTCATGATATTCTTGTTTCCGGTTCCGGCCACAGCCTGCAAGGATGCCAAATCCGTTAGGTCGCTGGCGGACCGGCAACGGGCCGGCCAGAGGACCGCACAGAGACTGTAAGGGACTGCAAAGCGACCGCCAGAGACCCTCGATGCCGCGCTCGCCGATCAAACTGCCGCGGATACGAACTCAGCCCCGGTTACCGGTGGCGCTGACGCATGCCGGGAGCGTTGCGCCGGCGAGTGGCGAGCCACAGCAGCAGCGCAAGCCGCAACTGATGCGGCAATACGAGCTGATCGAGCGCGTCAAGCAGTACAACCCGAAAGCCAATGAGGAGTTGCTCAACCGCGCCTACGTCTATGCCATGCGGGCGCACGGCGAGCAGAAGCGGGACTCCGGCGATCCGTATTTCTCGCATCCGCTGCAGGTGGCGGCAATCCTGACGGATTTGAAGCTCGACGATGCCACCATCGCGGCCGCCCTCCTGCATGACACGATCGAGGATACCGATGCCACGCGGGCCGAGATCGACCGCCTGTTCGGTCACGACATCGGCCGGCTGGTCGAGGGCCTGACCAAGCTCAAGAAGCTCGAACTCGTGTCCAAGGAGGCCAAACAGGCCGAAAATCTCCGCAAGCTCCTGCTCGCTGTCGCCCACGATGTACGCGTCCTGCTCATCAAGCTCGCCGACCGCCTGCACAACATGCGCACGCTCAGCCACCGGCCATCCGAAGCCCGCCGGCGCACCGCCGAGGAAACGCTCGACATCTACGCTCCGCTTGCCGGCCGCATGGGCATGCATGAGATGCGTGAAAGCCTCGAGGACCTGGCGTTCGGCGAACTTAACCCGGAGGCTTACCGGGTCATCACCGAGCGGCTCGACACTCTGGCCGAACGCTCGCGCGGCTGGGTCGCCGATATCGAGCAGCAGCTCGCACGAAAGCTCGGCGATCGCGGGATCGCCGCTGAGGTCACCGGCCGGCGCAAACGCGCCTATTCGATCTGGCGCAAGATGGAGCGCAAAGCGGTCGGTTTCGAGCAGCTTTCCGACATTCTCGGTTTTCGGGTGGTGGTGACGACCCTCGCCGAATGCTACCAGGCGCTCGGCATCGTGCACACGAGTTGGCCGGTCGTTCCAGGGCGATTTAAGGATTACATTTCCACGCCCAAGCAGAACGACTATCGGTCCATTCACTCGACGGTGATCGGCCCCGGCAAGCAGCGGGTCGAGCTGCAAATCCGCACCCGCCAGATGCACGAGATCGCCGAAAACGGCATCGCCGCGCACGCGCTCTACAAGGACGGATTAGCCTCGCCGGCCGAAGTGCTGTCGCGCGAATCGAGCGCCTATGCTTGGCTGCGCCGCACGGTCGAGCTTCTGGCCGAAGGATCGGACCCGGAGGAATTTCTCGAACACACCAAGCTCGAACTATTCCACGATCAGGTCTTTTGCTTCACGCCCAACGGCAAGTTGATCGCGCTGCCGCGCGGCGCCACGCCGATCGATTTCGCCTATGCGGTGCACACCGATGTCGGCAACATGGCGATCGGAGCCAAGATCAACGGCCAGATCGGGCCGCTCTCGTCGGCGCTGCAGAACGGCGATGAGGTGCAGATTCTCACCTCCGAGGCACAGAACGCGCCGCCGGCGGCCTGGGAATCGATCGTCGTCACCGGCAAAGCGCGTGCCGCGATCCGCCGCGCCACCCGCGAAGCCGTGCGCAGCCAGTATTCGGCGTTCGGCCGGCGTATCGTCGAACGGCTGTGTCAGCGCGCCAGGTTCGAGTTTTCCGATGAGAAGCTCGAGGGTGCGTTGCCGCGGCTTGCCCGCAGTTCGATCGACGACGTGCTCTCGGCGGTCGGCCGCAGCGAAATGCGGGCCGCCGACGTGGTGCGCGCCATGTATCCCGACTACAGGGATGAGCGCATCACCCCGGTCGTGCCGAGGGCGGAAAGTGGCTGGTTCGGGCTCAAGCGTGCCAAGGCAGTGAAATTCAGGCTGCCCGACGAGGGCGAAAGCGGCGCTGCGATCCCGATCCGCGGCATCAATACCGATCTGCCGGTCCGCTTCGCCCCCAACGGCGGCGCCGTGCCGGGCGATCGCATCGTCGGTATCATGACGCCGGGCGAAGGCATCACCATCTATCCGATCCATTCCGAAGCCCTCAAGGAATTCGAGGATCAGCCGGAACGCTGGCTGGACGTGCGCTGGGACGTCGACGACAAGGTGCCGCAGCGCTTTCCGGCGCGACTTACGGTGCAGTCGGTCAACGAGCCGGGCACATTGGCTCAGATCGCCCAGGTGATCGCCGAGCATGACGGCAACATCGACAACGTCAAGATGACTCGGCAGTCCCCGGATTTCACCGAACTCACCATCGATCTCGAAGTTTACAACCTCAAACACCTGACTTCGATCATCTCGCAACTACGGGCGAAGAAAGTTGTGGCCAACGCCGAGCGCGTAAACGAATAATCGCTTATCGATTGATGTTCACGGTAGCGTCCATGCATGATGATCGGAGTTCTGCCGATCAGTCTTGACGCCGGCAGAAGATATGAATTGACGCTGGTGTCCGGTCTCAGAATAGAGAATTGGGTCAAACAGGCATCTGCAGGCGATTGAGACGCATGCCGGCTCCGCTGTCCATCCGCCTTGGCGTCAATGTCGACCACGTCGCCACGGTGCGCAACGCACGCGGCGGCCGCAAGCCCGATCCGCTCCGCGCCGCCGAAATTGCCATCGCCGCCGGCGCCGACGGCATTACCGCGCATTTGCGCGAGGACCGCCGCCATATCGTCGACGACGACATCGTTCGGCTCAAAGAGCAAATCGTCAAACCCCTCAACCTGGAAATGGCGGCGACACCGGAAATGATCGGCATCGCGCGGCGCCTGCGGCCGCACGCCGCCTGCCTCGTTCCCGAGCGGCGGGCTGAGCGCACTACCGAAGGCGGACTCGATGCCGCCGGCCAGCGGGAGCATTTGCGCCGCGTGGTCGAACAATTGAGCGCCTGCGCCATCCGGGTGTCGCTGTTCATCGCGCCCGAGCCGGCGCAGATCGAGGCCGCCAGCGCCCTCGCCGCCCCCGTCATCGAAATCCACACCGGCGCCTGGTGCGAGGCGCTGGCAGCCGGCGATGCCGCAGTCGCCAGGCGCGAATTCGAACGGATCGCGCGCGGCGCGCGGCTGGCGAAAAGCGCCGGCCTCGAAGTCCACGCCGGCCACGGGCTTGATTTCGTCACCGCCGAACAGATTGCGGCGTTGCCCGAGATCGCCGAGCTCAACATCGGCCATTTTCTCGTCGGCGAAGCGATTTTCGACGGCCTCGATGCGGCAGTGCGCAGGATGCGCGCTGCGATAGATCGCGGACGAGAAAAGCTGCAGATCGCGGACGAGACAAAGCTGCATCCCAGACCGGCGGCACGCGATGATTCTCGGCATCGGCTCCGACATCACCGATGTGCGCCGCATTGCCAAAGTGATCGAGCGCCACGGCGACCGTTTCATCGATCGGGTTTTTACCGCCGCCGAACGCGAGCGCGCGGAGAAGCGGCGCAACCGCGTCGAGACTTACGCCAAGCGCTTCGCCGCCAAGGAGGCCTGCGCCAAGGCACTGGGCACCGGCCTGCGCGGTGGTGTCTGGTGGCGCGACATGGGCGTGGTCAACCTCCCGTCGGGACGGCCGACGATCGAGTTGACAGGCGGCGCCAAGCGGCAACTCGATGCAATCACCCCGAAGGGCTACGCGGCGCGCGTCGAGCTTACGATCACCGACGAAGGTGCCATGGCGCATGCCTTTGTGGTCATCTGGGCGGTCGCTCTTGATTCGCGCTGATCGCCGCCGCCGGCGGTCCTGCCCCGAACCTTCGCCGCGCGCCTCCGGTGCTCGCAGATGATCAGCCAAGCCCCGTTATTTCCCTAAGCCATTGCAGGGTTTAGGTAAATTCCCTCACCCGTGAGCCGCGGCGAATGCCCGCGCGCAATTGCGCGGGCCTTGTTCAGCCGCTACAAGGGCGCGGGGCGCACGCGTGGGGCGATTTTCACGACAGGTTGGGATATTGGCGAATGAGCGTGCAAACCGGAGCCAAACGCAAGGAAGGAGGTTTCGCCGAGACCGTGCGCGTGGTGATCCACGCGCTGATCATCGCGCTCGTCATTCGTACCTTCCTGTTCCAGCCCTTCAACATTCCCTCCGGATCGATGATCCCGACGCTGCTGGTCGGCGATTATCTGTTCGTTTCCAAATATTCTTACGGCTATACCCATTATTCGTTGCCGCTTTCGCCGACGATTTTCTCCGGTCGCATCTTTGCATCGCAGCCGCAACGCGGCGACGTCGTCGTGTTCCGCCTGCCCAAGGATACATCGATCGACTACATCAAGCGTGTCATCGGCCTGCCCGGCGACAGCATCCAGGTTCGCCACAGCGTGATTTATATCAACGGCTCACCGATCAAGCGCGCGCCCGCCACCCAAACCTGCGTTGCCCACGAAGACGTCGGCCAGCCGGTTATGTGCTTTCGTGAAACGCTTCCAAACGGCGTGAGCTACATCACGCACGATTTCAGCGTGGACGGTTTTCTCGACAACACCGAGGTCTTTCAGGTGCCGCCGGGAGACTACTTCATGATGGGCGACAATCGCGACAATTCCACGGACAGCCGGGTGCTGAGCGCGGTCGGCTACGTGCCGTTCGAGAATCTGATCGGCAAGGCGCAGATCATCTTCTTTTCCATCGGGGATGATACGCCGGCCTGGGAGATCTGGAATTGGCCCTGGGCCGTACGCTGGAGCCGATTGTTCACGCTGGTGCGATGAGCGGCCGCAAAAAGAAGGCCGAAGCCGTGACGGCGCCGGCAGCAGCGCCGGGTGACGGCGAAGCCGCGGCCACCGATGAGGCACAAGCGGCCGGACGGAAAGAGCCGCGCCACGGCCGCCGGACCGCGACCGTACTGGAAAACCGTATCGACTACCGATTCGCCGACACCGCGCTGCTTGCCAGCGCGCTGACCCATATTTCGGCGATGAAGGGCCCCCGCAACCGCGCCGGCTCCTATCAGCGGCTCGAATTCCTCGGCGATCACGTGTTGGGATTGGTGATTTCCGACATGTTGTTCCGCAGCTTTCCCAAAGCGGACGAGGGCGAGTTGTCCCGCCGGCTCGCCGACCTGGTACGCAAGGAGACGTGTGCGGAGATCGCGCTGGCAATTGAGCTTGGCGCCGCGATCAAGCTTGGCTCCTCGGAAGTCAATGCCGGCGCGCGCAAGCGTCCGGCGATTCTCGCCGACGTCTGCGAGGCGCTGATCGGCGCGGTTTATCTCGACGGCGGCTATGCGGCTGCGGCAGCGCTGGTGGAACGGCTCTGGCAAGAGCGCATGCGGGCAAAATCGCAGCCGTTGCGCGATCCCAAGACCGTCCTGCAGGAATGGGCCCAAGGACGCGGACTGCCCACCCCCGCCTACCGCGAAGTGGCACGCTCGGGCCCGGATCACAGTCCGGAATTCCGCGTCGCCGTGCAACTGCCGCACCTTGCTCCCGCCGAGGGCTGCGGCCGCTCCAAGCGCGCCGCCGAGCAAGCCGCCGCCGCCGTCATGCTGACACGCGAGGGCGTGAAAGCCGCCCGCTTCGATGGCTGAAGCAGACTTGCCGAAGACCACGGCGCCGTCGACGCGCTGCGGCTTCGTCGCGGTGATCGGGGTACCGAACGTCGGCAAATCGACGTTGATTAACGCCCTGGTCGGCGCCAAGATTTCAATCGTCACGCCCAAGGTTCAAACCACCCGAACACTTATTCGCGGGATCGCCACCGCGGGCGCTGCCCAGCTCATCCTGGTCGATACACCGGGCATTTTCGCACCGCGCCGGCGACTGGACCGCGCCATGGTGACAACCGCCTGGGCCGGTGCACAGGATGCCGACATTGTCGCGCTCATGATCGACTGCCGCAAAGGCGTCTATGATGGCGATCTGGTGCTGGGCGGTCTAAACGACCTGCACACCGGCAAAACAGCGCTGGTGCTTAACAAGATCGACCTTGTCGCCAAGCCCGAACTGCTGGCACTGGCGGCCACGCTCAATGAGCGCGCGCCGTTCGCCGCCACATTCATGATCTCGGCGCGCTCGGGCGACGGCTTGGCCGATCTGAAAGATTGGCTCGCCGACAACGTCCCTGCCGGTCCCTGGCTGTACCCCGAGGATCAGATATCGGATGCGCCGCTGCGCCAGCTCGCGGCCGAAATCACCCGCGAAAAGCTGTACCTGCGGCTGCACCAGGAACTGCCGTACCAATCCGCCGTCGAGACCACCGCCTGGAAGGAGCACAAGAACGGTTCGGTTCGCATCGAGCAGACGATCTACGTCGAGCGCGAAAGTCAGCGCAAGATCGTGCTCGGCAAGGGCGGCGCGACGATCAAGGCGATCGGCGCTGCGGCACGCGCGGACATCGCCGAAGCGGTCGAACAGCCGGTGCACCTTTTCCTCTTCGTCAAGGTGCGCGAGGGCTGGGGGGACGATCCGGAGCGCTATCGCGAAATGGGATTGGATTTTCCCAAGGAGTAGCGTCATTCCGGGGCGCGGGCTTTAGCCCGCGAGCCCGGACTCCATAGTCACAGGGTTTCGTGGCTACATATTTCAGTGCGAGTCTTGCGAGATTCGCGATTATCGGATTCCGGGGTCGGCCCTTTTGGGCCGCCCCGGAACAACGACAATGCAATGGATCGATGACGGCATTGTGCTCGGCGTCAAGCGCCACGGCGAATCGAGCGTTATTGTCGAACTGATGACCTGCTCGCGCGGGCGGCATCTCGGCCTTGTGCGCGGGGGAGCAGGCAAGAGGCTGCGCGGGGTTTTGCAGCCGGGCAATTCGCTGCGCGCGACCTGGCGGGCGCGGCTCGACGAGCATCTCGGCTATTACGCGATCGAAGGCATCGCTTTGCGCGCCGCCGGTTTTTTAAGCGATGCGCACGCCGTATACGGTGTCACCCATCTTGCGGCACTGTGTCGGCTCCTTGCCGAGCGCGAGCCGCATGGGCGCATTTTTTCGGCGCTGGAGGAGATCCTCGATGCCATCGTCGATCCGCGCGCGGCAGCGACACTGATCGCGCGTTTCGAACTCGTATTCCTGGCCGAACTCGGCTTCGGACTCGATCTTGCCTCGAACGTGGCGATCGGCGAGCCGATCTACGTATCGCCGCGATCTGGCCGCGCGGTTCGCAACGCAGTCGGCACGGATGAACGGAACAAACCGATGCGGCTGCCGGCGTTTTTGCGCGGCGACGATGCCCCGATCATGGCGACAATGGCGAGCGATCTGGCGGATGCGTTCGCCCTCACCGGATTCTTTCTCGAGCGTCACGCTTTCAGCGCGCGCGGGCATTCGCTGCCCGCCACCCGCGCGCGGTTTCTTGCCGCAATTGCGCGCGCTCTCGGCGAAGGCGAGAGCCGCCCCGCACGCTCCTGACCAGTCCCCTCAATGCCAACGGTAGGGCCAGCAGGCGCAGGCGCCATAGCCGAGCGGACCGCGGCGGCAGGCAAAGTAGTATCCGAGGGGACAAGCGGGCGGAGCGACGGTGCCCCACGGTCGGTCCCAATTTCGCGGCCGATGATGCCGGACACGCCCGGTCGGCGCACATCCCCAAGGTCCGCACACCACAGCAGCATGCTGCACCGCAAGTCTCGGCGGGCTGCCAAATTCGGCTGCCGACCCGCCCGCGGCGGATATCGCAGTCGAGAGGACAGCGGCTGCGATGGCGACGAGGGCATAAATGCGCCCGGGCATTTCAATCTCCCGCGCTCACCGGCGATGCAGCCGGTAGCGGTGGTGCCGCAGCCAATAACGCCTCGGCAGGTGCCATTCGTGCGCCCAAATCTCCGCGGGAACCAGATGAGGCTCCGGACTTCCGAAAAAATTCGGCTTCAGCACCCGCCAGGGATCGTCCCAGATCGGCCGGTGATCCCACCGCCAATATTCGCGATGGTCCCATCCCCACCCGCATCGGCAGCGGTAATGAACCATGTGCACGACGCCGTTCCAGGGCGCGTCGATCGATGCAGGCGGCGGCGCAATCGGCAGCGCCGCAGCGCGTTGCGTTGGCGCGCCAAGCCCAGCAGCGCAGGCGAGGACCACCCCGGCGACAAAAGCTCTACCCATGCGTTCCTCCTCCCTGCCGCGGCAAACCGCCCACCGACCAGCGGCCGGACAGGGGCCATCTTAGAGCGAATCCGGGTGAAGTCGAATGGCCCGCCGACAGCGATGAAAGCCTCCCGGAGCGAGCGCCAAGCCTGCCGGCGCCGGCTCCTTGTTCGCCGCCCGCAACCGCGCTAGCTCGAGCTCACCATGGCCACTAAACTGATTCCCCCCAAAGAGACCGGCGACGTGCAGGAGATCGCGCTGCGCGAAGCGCTCGAAGAGCGCTACCTCGCCTACGCGCTCTCCACCATCGTACATCGGGCGTTGCCGGATGCACGCGACGGGCTCAAACCGGTGCACCGGCGCATCCTTTACGGCATGCGGCTTCTGCGCCTCGATCCCGGCGCTGCATTCAAGAAATCCGCCAAGATCGTCGGCGACGTGATGGGCAATTTCCATCCGCATGGCGACCAGGCGATCTACGACGCGCTGGTGCGGCTCGCCCAGGACTTTTCCTCGCGCTACCCACTGGTCGACGGTCAGGGCAATTTCGGCAATGTCGATGGCGACAACGCTGCCGCCTACCGGTACACGGAGGCCCGGCTCACCGAAGCCGCGCGCCTGCTTCTCGACGGCATCGACGAAGACGCCGTTGATTTCCGCCCGAGCTACGACGGCGTGGCGCAGGAGCCGGCGGTGCTCCCGGCGGCTTTCCCCAATCTCCTCGCCAACGGCGCCCAGGGCATTGCCGTGGGCATGGCGACATCGATCCCGCCGCACAACATTGCCGAACTGTGCGACGCGGCGCTGCACCTGATCGAACAGCCAAAGGCGCGCACCCGCACGCTGTTGAAATACGTGCGCGGCCCGGACTTTCCCACCGGCGGTATCGTCGTCGATGCGCCGGAGGCATTGGCGGAAGCCTATACGACCGGCCGCGGCTCGTTCCGGCTGCGCGCGCGCTGGAAGACGGAAGATACCGGGCACGGCACCTACCAGGTCGTGGTGACCGAAATTCCCTGGCAGGTGCAGAAGATGCGGCTTGTGCAGCAGATTGCCGATTTGATCAGCGAAAAGAAGCTGCCGCTCGTCGCCGATATGCGCGACGAATCGGCCGAGGATGTGCGCCTGGTCATTGAACCGCGTTCGCGCAGCGTCGATCCGGCGCTGATGATGGAGAGCCTGTTCAAGCTGAGCGAGCTGGAAAACCGCGTGTCGCTCAACATGAACGTACTGATCCGCGGCCGCATCCCGCGGGTGGTCGGGCTTGCCGAAGCGCTCACCGAGTGGCTCGCGCACCGACGCGAAGTACTGCTGCGCCGCTCGCGCCATCGGCTCGGCCAGATCGAGCACCGCCTCGAAGTTCTCGGCGGTTATCTGGTCGCGTACCTGAATATCGACAAGGTCATAAAAATCATCCGCAAGGAGGACGAACCGAAGCCGGTGCTGATGAAAAGCTTCCGGCTCTCCGATGTGCAGGCCGATGCCATCCTCAATATGCGGCTGCGCAATCTGCGCCGGCTGGAAGAAATCGAAATACGTGAGGAAGACAGAAGGCTGCGGACCGAGAAGAAATCGATCGAGGATTTGTTGCGTTCGGAAAAAGAGCAGTGGAAGACCGTCGAGGCGCAGATTCGCGAAGTGCGGGAAAAGTTCAGCCCGAAAACGCCGCTGGGGCGGCGGCGAACCGGTTTCGCCGAAGCGCCGGCGCATGACGAGGCGGCCATCGAGGAGGCCTTGGTCGAGCGCGAGCCGGTCACCATCGTGGTTTCCGAGAAAGGCTGGATCAGGGCGCTCCGCGGGCAAATCGCCGATCTGTCCAGCCTCTCCTTCAAGACCGACGACGCCCTCGACCGCGCCTTCTTTGCCGAGACCATCTCAAAGATCCTGGTCTTCGCCAGCAACGGCCGCTGCTACACCATCGATGCGGCAAAACTACCCGGCGGACGTGGCCATGGCGAACCGATCCGGCTGTTCATCGAACTCGAGCAGACCGCCGATATTGTCGATGTGTTTGCATACCGGGGCGGCCAAAAGCTCATTGTGGCGAGCCGGCAGGGGAGAGGATTCGTCGTTGCCGAGGACGAGTGTCTTGCCAATACGCGCAAAGGCAAACAGGTGCTCAACGTGAAGCCGCCCGATGCCGCCCGCGCGATCGTGCCGGTCGAGGGCGAACTGGTCGCCGCCATCGGAGAAAATCGCAAAATGCTGGTCTTTCCCATCGAGCAGGTGCCGGAAATGGCGCGCGGCCGCGGCGTCCGGTTGCAGCGGCACAGGGACGGCGGCCTTTGCGACATCAAGACCTTCGAAGTGGAGAAAGGCCTGACCTGGACCGATTCTGCCGGTCGCGTCTTCACGCTCTCGCTCAAGGAGCTTGCCGACTGGCGGGGCAATCGCGCCGACACCGGCCGGCTTGCACCCAAGGGCTTTCCGAAGAACAACAAGTTCGGCACGGGAACTCGCCGCGCCGCCGGCAACGGCAAAACTGCCGCGGAGCATAACTGTTAGCGGATTGGGCGCGGAGCGAATTTTTCCAGCTCACTTATTCCGCTCAGTCTGCGCGGTCAGCAGGCAATGAGTTCGGCCTGAACGAATTCGCTCCGCTCATCAAGACGCCGCTGGCGGCGTCAACGGCGAGAAGCGGTCGCGAGCGCCGGTGAGTGCGCCGGCGCGATGGTGAAATCGGACGTGGTGTTTGAAACGATGCGGGCGCAACCGAACGTGACGGAACCGTTCGTGCGCATTTGCGCGTCGATGATCAGTCGCGCTGGAAGTGTCCGGCTTAGGCCGCATCGCCCCATCGCTATCGACCAGCGTCGCGTCGCGCAGGCTGACGCCGATGTCCCGCAAGCCCGGAACCGGAAGATCCGCATCCGCCACGACAGCCGCGACGGTCGGCCCATTCGGCCAGTCGACGTGGCCGCCATCGACGCCGGCAAGCTCGGGATCGAGCGCCACCGACAAGCCGGCCGTGACAACGGCGGCGTCGGGCGCCGGCAGTTGATCGTCGGCCGTTGCCAGTATCAGGTTCGGCTGCGGCCAAGCCGGCGATACGGCGCCGAGATCGACCAAGTCGGGTTGCGGCATGGCGGCTTCGCCCGCCCATGCCACCGGTCCACCCGCCATCAGCGGGCCGGCGTGTGTCGACGGCACGATCTGCACGACGTGAAATCCGTGGGCCTTCAATTGCTGCAGCAGCAAGGGCAGAGCCGCAACCGTGTGCTCATGAATGTCGTGCAGGAGCAAAATACCGCTGCCGCGCTTTTCCAGCCGGCTCATGGCGCGTTGGACGATCTGTTCCGGGCGAATGTGGCGAAACCAGTCGTCAGCGACCACGTCTGAGGAGAACACCACCAGCGATCGTTCGGCAAGCGCGCTATCGACGACTTTGGAACGCCCCAGGCCGGGAATGCGGAAGAACGGCGCCACTGCGTCTGCATCGCCGACCGCGGCGCTCACCGAGGCCATGGCGCCGTCGATCTGATAGGCGAGCTTGGCGCCGCTTAATCTTTCGAAATGCAGCGGATGCGTCTGGCTGTGCAGCCCGATCGTGTAGCCGGCCTCGCATTCGCGGCGCACCATTTCGGGAAATTGCTGCGCCATCATGCCGATGATGAAAAACGTCGCCTTGACGCACTGCGACTGCAGGATATGCAGCACCTTGTCCGACCATGGCGGCAGCGGTCCGTCGTCGAAGGTGATGACCACTTCGTGGTCGGCAAGCGGCAGCGTGTGCTTGTACTGCATCATGCCGAGCCGCTTGTATTGTTCCGCGCTGACGACGAGCACTCGGCTGGTGCCGAGCGCGTCTGGATTTCCCGGACAATTTTCCGCGCGCGCGGGAACGGCGCCAAGCAAGGCGCCGGCAAGGCCGCTGGTCGCGATCAAAGCGGCGAGAAAAACTGCCCCGGTTCGAGCCATAATTTCGTTTGACACCCGGCCGCGCTTGCCGGCACGCCGGGAAACTGACTCACACCCGTACACAGACTACAGGCTGCTGCGCCCGCTGTCATGCGAACGTCAACGCGACCGCGCGTCGCGTTGTCGATAACCTTCGAAGTTCCACCGGCTGTTGCGCGCCCCACCGGGCCGCATCCTGACAGACTCCCCGACAATCATTAATCTGGCGGTCCGATTTTAACATTCGCCTCCGGTTCGGCACGTTCGTGTGCGAATGTTAGAATCAAAGGACCACTAGCAAGTCTTGGTTCTAGTGGAGCTTTTGGATTTGACATTCGCGTCACGAAGCGGCGGCCAAAGTGGGGCGAGTGTCAAATCCGCTCCACGAGTGACCGCGCCCCCCGCCGGCTCACTGGAGCGCCAGATGGTCGCAAACAGCTTTTTCGGCCTCGATTTCGGCCTCGGCAACGAAATCGACATGCTGCGCGAGACGGTGCGCGGCTTCGCCCAGGCCAAGATTGCCCCGCTCGCCGCCGAGATCGACCGCGCCAATGCTTTTCCGCGCGAGCTGTGGCCCGAGCTCGGGGCGCTGGGTCTGCTCGGCCTTACCGTCGAAGAGCAATATGGCGGCGCCGGATTCGGCTATCTCGCCCATTGCGTGGCCATGGAGGAGATCTCGCGCGCCTCTGCTGCCATCGGGCTGTCCTACGGCGCGCATTCCAACCTATGCGTCAATCAGATCCGCCGCAACGGCAATGCCGAGCAGAAAGAGCGCTACCTGCCCAAGCTCATTGCCGGCGAACACGTGGGCGCGCTGGCGATGTCGGAGCCGGAGGCCGGCTCCGACGTCGTTTCAATGCGCACCCGCGCGGAGCGCAAAGATGATCGGTTCATTCTCAACGGCGCCAAAATGTGGATCACCAACGGCCCACTGGCCGACACGCTGGTGGTCTATGCCAAGACCGATCGCACCGCCGGCGCCCGCGGCATGACCGCCTTCATCGTCGAGAAGGCGTTTCAGGATTTTCGGCGGGCCAAAAGCTCGACAAGCTCGGCATGCGCGGCTCCGACACCAGCGAGATCATTTTTGCCGATTGCGAGGTGCCGGCCGAAAACGTGCTGGGCGCGGTCGGCAACGGCGTCAACGTGCTGATGTCGGGCCTCGATTACGAGCGCACGGTGCTGGCGGCGGGGCCGCTCGGGCTGATGCAATGTTGTCTCGACCTGGTGGTTCCTTACGTGCACCAGCGCACCCAGTTCGGCCAGCCGATCGGACGCTTCCAGCTCATGCAGGCAAAACTCGCCGACATGTACGTGACGCTCAATGCCGCCAAAGCCTACGTCTACACCGTGGCGCGGGCCTGCGACCGCGGCGAGACCACGCGCGAAGACGCCGCCGGCGCTATCCTTTACGCGGCGGAACGAGCGACTTGGATGGCGCTGGAAACCATCCAGTGCCTCGGCGGCAACGGCTACATCAATGACTATCCGGCCGGGCGGCTCCTTCGCGACGCTAAGCTCTACGAAATCGGCGCCGGAACCAGCGAAATCCGTCGCATGCTGATCGGTCGGGAGATTTTCGAAAAAACGCGCTGAGGCCGCCGAACTGTCCAGTCTAGTGTGGGGAACCAGCGGCCTCCATCAGCTCCTGACCACCGAATAACCGACCGGGAACAGCCTTGACCGCCTTCGATCCCCAGCAAGCAACCTTCCAACGCGCCCTGTCGGCGCTGCAATCCGGGAACGGCAAAGACGCCGAGCGGTTGCTGAAGACGGTGCTGCGCGCGCAACCGCGGCACCTGGCGGCATTAAATCTGCTCGGCATCATCCTGACGCAACTCGGTCAGTTCACCGAGGCCGAGATCTATCTGCGCCGCGCATTGCGGGAAAATCCGCGGTCAGACGCCACTCTGTACAATTACGGCATTGTGCTGAAAGCACTGAACAGACCTGAAGAAGCCTTGGATCGGTTCAGTGCCGCCCTGGCGATTAATTCCGGCATTGCCGAAACCTGGAATAATCGCGGCACGGTCCTCAACGACCTTGGCCGTCACCAAGACGCCATCGCGGACTTCGAGCGGGCAATCGGGCTCAATGTCCGGTACGCCGATGCTTACTGCAACAAGGGACGGTCCCTTGCCAACCTCAAGCGTTTCGCCGAAGCGTTGTCCGCCTTCGACGCGGCGCTGGCACTGCAACCCCGCCTTGCCGAGGCATGGTGCGGCCGCGGCGAAGCCTGTTGCGCGCTAGAACGCTACCACGACGCGGCCGCCGCTTGCGAGAAGGCACTGGCATTACGCCCGGACTTTGCCGAGGCCCGGCTCGGCACCGGCAACGTGCTGGCCAAACTCGACCGCTACGACGACGCGCTCGCCGCTTATGATCGGGCGCTGGCGTTGCAGCCCGGCCTTGCCGAAGCGTGGCTCGGCCGCGGCAACGTTTACGGGGCATTAAAGCGCTACGACGATGCGCTTGCCGCCTACGATAAGGCGTTGGCTCTGAAGGGCGATCTTGTCGAAGCGTGGTTTAGTCGCGGCAACCTTTGCTTCGAGCGCGGGCAGCACCGCGATGCGCTCGCCGCGTATGAGCGGGCGCTGACCCAAAAGCCCGATTATGCCGAGGCCTGGCACGCGCGCGGCCATGTTTTTTTCGCAAACGGACAATACGCCGCGGCACTCGGCGCCTACGACAAGGCGGCCACACTTAAGCCCGAACTCGAATATGTGGCGAGCAGCCGCCTTTCGGCAAAATTGCACATGTCGGACTGGAGCAACCTGGACGCGGAGGCCGCAGCCTGCCTTGCCGCGATCAGAGCGGGGAAGCTCGCGAGCACGCCGTTTGCACTCCTCCCCCTGCCGTCTTCGGCCGCCGATCAACTGCAATGCGCCAAGCGGTACGTCGCGGAGCAGCCGACGTTTTCGCCGCTGCGGCTGGGCAAAATCCCTTCTCACGATCGCATTCGCGTCGCCTATGTGTCGGCGGATTTCGGCGAACACCCGGTCGCCTACCTTCTGGCCGGTCTGTACGAGCACCATGACAGGTCGCAATTCGAAATAACGGGCGTATCGTTCGGAAGCGACCGCACTTCGCCGATGCGGCAGCGGTTGGAGCGGGCGTTCGATCGCTTCATCGACATGGAGGGCAAAAGCGATGGCGAAATTGCCGAGTTGATGCGAAAGCTCGAGATCGACATCGCCGTCGATCTGATGGGCCACACCCGCAATAGCCGGCCGGGCGTTTTTGCCCGGCGGCCGGCGGCGATTCAGGCGAGCTATCTGGGTTTCCTCGGCACCATGGGTGCGGACTATATCGATTACGTCATCGCCGACGCGATTGTTTTGCCGTTCGCACAACAGGATTATTATACGGAAAAGATCGTCCATCTTCCCGATTGCTTCCTGGTCAACGACAACAGCCTCGCCATCGCTCCGCACACGCCGTCGCGCTCGGATGTCGGATTGCCCGACGAGGGCTTCGTGTTCTGCTCCTTCAACAACAGCTACAAGCTCACGCCAGCGATTTTCGACCTTTGGATGCGCCTGCTGCAGCGCGTCGAGGGCAGCGTGTTATGGCTCGTCAAGGCGAATTCCGAGATGGCGGTCAATCTTCAGCGCGCGGCGCAAAGCTGCGACGTCGACCCCGGCCGGATCGTTTTCGCTCCCCACGTCCCGCTCGCCGAGCACATGGCGCGAGCGCGCCTGGCCGACCTGTTCCTGGACACCGCGCCATATAATGCCGGCGCCACCGCGGCGGCGGCGCTGTGGTCGGGCGTGCCGGTCCTGACCCTGCTCGGCAGCACCTTTGTCGGCCGCATGGCGGCGAGCATGCTGCATGCGGTCGGCCTACCCGAACTCGTCGTCGAATCGCCCGCCGACTATGAGGCGGTGGCGCTCAAGATCGCCACCGAACCAGAATTCTGCACGTCGCTAAAACAGAAGCTCGCGCACAACCGAGAAACACATCCGCTCTTCGATACCGCGCGCTCGGCCCGAGACATCGAAAATGCCTACGTTACGATGTGGCAGGCCTACCAGGACGGACGGCCGCCGGCGAACTTTGCCGTACCAGCAAGATCGAGATCGACATAGGTTCGGCCTCGCTCAGAGGGCGCTTGCGAGGATGCGTTCGATGTCCCTGCGCTTGATGGTCGAGAATCCAAGATCTTCGAGTTCGATTCGTGCGTTCTCGTTTTTGACGAGGTCGACGCAGACGTCCAACAGTTCCTTCAGGGACGAGGTGAACCTGACCGCGCTCCGCATGTCATTCTCGACGCTGGTGTTCGCCTCCAGGTCGGCGACGACGGCCTTCCTGTTGGCCAATAGGTAGGAAACACGCACGATTTCGAAAATTCTCATCTGCGCGTAGAGATTGATGTTGAGCACGACTTTCGAGCGGGAAATGAGGTTGTCCCTCGCTTCGCCATAAAGCCCGCTGACGAATACGGCCGACAATCCAAGCTGGGACAGCCCGTGAAAGGTCTGCAACCGCCTCTCGCCGCTGAGCCCATACATCAGCACATCAATGTCCTGGTGCGCCGGTTTGGCAATTCGGCTGAGAATCGGCGCGTAGCCGACCGACACGATCTTCACGTCATTGCGTCCGAGCGCGCGCCAGCTCGGCAGATTAGCCGCGCTATAATCCCAGATCGCCAGATGCGGGACTTGCGAATAGGTTCTGATTTCCGGTCGAATCCGCTCGATCCCGACGTCCCGCAGCTGCTCGAAATTGTAGATGACGGTGCCGGGAGGAAGCTCCTTGAGCGCCGCGATCGGCATAACCTGGGCGCCGAAGATGATGTTGCTGGCGCCATCGGCGATTTCGTTGAGCGCATAGGTGGCGCCGTGGCCGAGCTGTTCCAGTCCCCAGCGGACCGTCTCTATCACTTCCTTGTAGCCGTTCAGGCCGTGCATCCTCGGATCGGGGATGCAGTGCATCAGGTGATAATGAGCCATCATCCTCTCCCTCTCCCCGCTTTCGAGAAGAGGCAAATCACAAACCGCCTAAACCCTTCAACGCTTCGGCAATGCGCGCCATCACGTCGTTCCAGTCGCCGTCGCTGCGCTGCCGAAACAGCCGCGCTGTCGGATACCACGGGCTGTCGGACCGATCCCGCAGCCAGCGAAAGTCGGAATGAAATGACAGCATGACCCACACGGGCTTTCCCAGCGCACCCGCCAGATGAGCAATCGAGGTGTCGATCGATATGACCAGATCCAATTCTCCGATGAGAGCCGCAGTATCGGAAAAATCCGCGATCACGCTCGAGTGATCCTTGATTACGGACTGGTTTCTCAGCGTCTCCTGATCTGCGGGGCGCAAATCCGTCTGCAGACGATGCCACTCGATGTCATCCCGCAAGATTGACGCTAACACCGACAGCGGAACCGGTCGCGCGGTGTCGTTTCCCCCGGCAAAGCGGGGATTTCCCGACCATGCCAGACCGATTCTTCTTTTGCTTTTCGGACCAAGTCGGTCCGTCCATTCATTTTTCTTGCTCTCGCTCGCAAAGATGTACGGAATCATCGTCGGTATCGATTGCAATGTCGTCTTGAACGCCAGTGGGAGACTCATGAGCGGACAGTGAACATCGAACGGAGGAATGGCATTTCCCGCGGCCAAGATCTCCAAATCGGGGTGTTGCGACCTGAACAGTGAAACCAACGGCTTCCCGACCTCGAATATTACACTGCACTTCTTGTCTTTGAGCAAATTCAGATACCGGGAAAATTGGATCGTATCGCCCAGCCCTTGTTCGGCGTGGATCAATATGGTTTTTCCAAAGATATCGGCGTCATCGAGCCAAAGCGGCTGCTCGAAGTTCCTCACGGGTGACAGACAATACTTACTCTTCCAACGCCATTCGTAGAGCAGCCACCCCTCTTCATATTCACCGCGGGCCAATTTCAGCAGCGCTTTGTTCCAATTCGCATCCGCACCGTTCTCATCGAGGACCAGCGCTTTGTCAAAACATTCAAGTGCCTCCGAATCGCGGTTTAGACTGAACAACACCGTACCGCGGCTGACCCATGCCTGCGCCAGATCGGGATGCAGAGCCAGGACCCTTTCGTAGTCACGCAACGCCTCGGCATATCGTTTCGTGTCCGCGTACGCATTGCCGCGCGCCAAAAAGGCGCCGGCGACCGCCGGATTTCTCTCGATTAGAAGGTCCAGAGCAGCAAGAGCCTCCGCGTATTTGCCCAGCTTGACGAGGCTGTTGCCGAGACCAAGCTGGGCACCGATGTTTGCCGGATCGAAGCCCAGAGTGCGACGATAGGATTCGCAGGCGGCGGTGTAATCGCCCATATTGAATACGATATTGGCCAAGTTCAAATTCGAATCTGGATGTCTTGAATTCAGCCTGAGCGCGAGGACAGCGCTCTCCTTGGCAGCTTCGTAGTCGCCAATTTCATTCAATGCGGCAGCTTTGTTGCAATGGACCTCGATCAGCGACGGGTTGATGTGGCCGGCGTCATCCAGTACCCGTACGGCTTCGTGAAATCTGCGCTGGGCCAGAAGAACGCGGGACAAGAGCAGATTGGTGTCCGCGTTGTGCTCGTCAACGTTGATCGCCTGCCTAAGATATTTCTCCGAATTGTTCATGTCTCCCTTGGCGAATCCGATCAGGGCTAGATTGACGAGAGTGGGGACATGATTGCCCGCGGTCTTCAGCACTTCCGTAAATGACCGTTGGGCCGCATCGAGTTGCTTTGAGCGTAAATAATGCACGCCAGCATTGAAATTACGTTCTGCATCACTCATCGCACCAACTCCACCGCGTGCCTCGGCAGACGCTCAAATTTCGCAATTATCAATTCTAGTGGAGTTTTGTGGATTTGACATTCGCTTCAATAATTTACGGCCAAGTGGGGTGCAAATGTCAAATCCGCTCCAATATATGATTTGGATCGGGCGCCAACTTCCGTATTTTCACCGGAAGCAAGGCGCCCGAATGAGCGGTTTGCTCCGGTTTCGCTCAGCTCCTGCGTTGCCGCAGGCTCATCCAATAAACACCCGACTGTGGGGCCGCATCCTGCATCTGGATCCGGTCTGGGGTACCTTCCGCCTGGACACGAAATTCAGCGCGCAAAAGCGCAGCCACGTCAATTTCATCTTGAACCCAGGCAAATTTGTTGCCGCCGTCAACGCTCGGCACGGCCCGCGCCGACATGTTCAAGACGAATATTCGGCCCTTGGGTACAATACTCCGTCGAATGCGCGCAATATCCTCGGCCGGCTGGAGACAATGCTGCAATACCCACACGGCAATCGCCGCATTCACCCGCAAACCGGCCGCAACCATGGTGTCGTATTGGCCCGGTGAAACAGCAATGAACCGATCGGAGCCGACATAATCCCGCGCGAGTTGCCGCATGCTCCCGCTGATGTCGAGTCCGACGACGCTGCATCCCGACACCTCGATCATAGCTTTGGCGACCCGGCCGATGCCGCAACCATAATCCAGCACGACCATGTCCGGCCCCAAAGCGAACGACCGAAGTATCAATTCGATCAAATATGGAGTTTCGGTCTGCCATCGGGCTTCGCTGTCCAGGCCACCCTCGTTAGTCAGAATGATCCGCTTCGCTTGCTGCACATCCCTGGCGTCGAAGATTTCCGGACAATATTTCACGAATCGCTGCCCAAACATTTAGGCTTCCTCCAGGGGTCGCAGCCCACTTGGGCATCCGCAAGCACCGAGGTATCCGATTACCCGAATCAGACGCTGCATTCCGCTCCCGTTTCCGGCGCGAAACATCCAGTGTGTCTGCCCCTTCGTTTCACTTGGGCTTGAGAATAGCATGCCGATCGCCGGCAGAATAAGTCGGTTCGCAAGTCTGCGCGGATCACTACAAGCTCGGCTCATCATTTGCTGGCGTCATGGCCGGGCCAGGCCCACGGCTGTCCGGTTCATGGGAAGTATAATCCAAGGCACAACTGATTTGGATTTGTGGGAATTGGCGAGGGTGGTTCACGGAGGCGGTGGATGGTGCGGCGATGCATGAGGTTGACACGCACGAGGCGAGCGAACTCGAGCGGGCTTTGCACGATTTTTTGCATGGCCTGGGCAAGCCGCAGCAGCAAAAAGGCGATCAGCGCAACGGCGATCTGAATGCGCACGGCGTTCTCGGAGGTGCCGATGAAGTGCTTGATGCGCAGCACCTGCTTGACCCAGCGGAAGAACAGTTCGATCTGCCAGCGCAATTTGTAGATGTCGGCGATCTCCTGCGCTGGCGCATCGAGGTCGTTGGTGACGATGCGCAAAAGCTTGCCGGTTTCGATGACGACACGGATTTCCCGCACTGGCACCTGCAATGGGTTGTTGCGGCTTGCTGCGAGCCGCTGCGGCAGATGGCCGATGCGATCGCTCATGATGGTGCCCTCCTTCGCCACCTCGTTCTCATGCACCACCTCGAACGGCGTGTTCTTCTTCAGTCGCGTCACGAACCGGCAGCCGTTCTGGTCGAGCCGCGCCCACCAGCTATAATCGTAAAATCCGAGGTCAAACGCGTAGGTGGCCGCCGGCTCGATCGGCATCGCTTTGGCGGCGGTGATGTCGTTGACGTTGGCCGGCGTGACCGCGAAATAGACCGGCCGATCGCCATGCGGATCGTAGACAATATGCGCCTTGGCGCCGCACACATCGCTCGAGAAGCTCGCCCAATCGGCGCTCAGGGCGGACAGCCGCAGGCTCGTCGAATCGATCAGCCGCACCGCTTCGGCGGCGTTGCGCCGCAGCCCGCGATGCGCCTGCGCCAACAGCGCACTGCAAAACTCGGTAAATACTTCGGCAGGCCGATCGCGGTTGGCATCCGACAAGGTCGAGCGCTTCACCGCTTTGGCGCCGAGGTGATAAAGCTGCGTCTCGTAGCTCGCCAGCGCCGTTACGATCTCGCGCAGGCTCGCGGCCCCGCTCAGTTGTCCGTACAGCAACGCGATCAAATGCCGCTTGGTGGTCAGCGTACGCGACAAATCATCAGCCCCGTGCTGCCCCACAAAGCTCTCCAATCTGTGCCAAGGCAGATGCTTCAACAGGCCGTGAAATACAGTATTCTGGTGCAGCATGGCATGGGCTCCATTCCGTGTCTCGAACGCGGCCAAACGCTCGAAACGCAGAAGAATCCATGCCATGCGCCCTGTCCACCAAAATCCAACCGGACAGCCGTGGGACAGGCCTTGCTCCGGCCATCCATCTCTTTGATCCGGCAGGCTTTAAGACAGGATGCCCGCGACATAGGCGAGCGAAGCGACGCCGTTCTTCGAACGGCTATGCGCGGGCATGACGAGTCACTATTTCTTGGCACTGGCATAGGAACGCCCGGCATAAGCACCGCGATCGAGCAAAACAAAAAAATCCCCGGCGGGAAGACCCGCCGGGGATCATGGAACTCAAGCCGAGATCAGGCGATCAGGGCAGGAAGTCCTTGTGCATGCGGATCGTGAAGTTCCAGTTGTTCTGGCTCGCCACTGTGGTCGCGTTGCCCGCACTACCCAACGTGACGGGAGGGGTCAAGACTCCGCCCGGCAACGTGGCGCTGTCGAAGCGTGAGTAGAGCGCTTCCACGCCGATGTAGAAGCTCTTGGTCACGTCCCACTGCAGGCGCGAACCGACGCCCCAGATATCCCAGTTGTTGTTGCAACCGGCCGTCGCGACAGCGGCCGTGCCGACGCCGGCACCGGCCGTCTCGGCGACGCACAGCATCGCGTTGGCTGCACCGTTGTACCTCACCCACTCGGCGTTGTAGACCAGCGACTGGTGCCATTGCGGCGTCCAGTAGTGCTCGTAGGCGACGTCGAGGCCCCAGGCCGTGGTCAACTGGCAACCGGTGTTGTTGCCGCCAGCAAGGGTGCCGCCGTAGACGCAGTCGGCCGTTACGCCGAAGCCCTCGGTCGCGCCGTTGACATCGTGAATTGCTGTCGGGGTTGGCATCCCACATATACAGCAGGCCGCCTTGGGTGGCGTGCACCTCGCCATCGAAGTAGTCGCCTTGCGAGATGAACGGCGCGTTGATCTTGATGCCGGCGCCGGCGACCCAGCCCCAAGCGTCGCTGGGATGGCCGGTGACCGGAAGGGCGCCGTAATAGCCGCGCATTGACCTGATGCAGGACTCCCATGACTTGCGCGCTGCCCCAGGCCTGGTCGACCCGCAGGTTGGCGACGACGTCCGGCACCTGCCAGCCGCCATAGCCGCCCGCCCGCTCGTCGCGATGAGGCCGCCGTTGGTTCGCCGCCGCTCGCTAAAGCAGGCAAGTGCTGCGCCGTACCGCTGAGTCGATGTTCTGGGTGACGCGGCGCTCTTCCGCCGACAGCGTGGCGGAGAAGCCGCCGCCGAACTGCGCCGTATAGGCCCACACCCACTGGCCGGCATCGCCGGTGTCTTCGTTCGGAATGTTGCCGGCGCGATACAGCAACGCGGCCGCCGGGTAGAAGTCGAAGAACGACTGCGGCCAGACCGGCGGTGAACCCTGCCCACTGCACGAAGGCGCGGTTCATGTTGGCCTGCGACGCCGGAATTTCGGCGCCGTTGTTGTTCGAGGCAACGCCGACCGCGATGTAGCCGCGGGCGACACCATAAGCGGTCTGTTCGCGGGCGTCGGCGGTGATGTAGCCGCGTTCCCGAGTCCAGAGATTGTTGGTGTAGCGGTTGTTGTAGTCCGACGTTGAAGAGACCCGTGGTCGAACTGCCGTTGATGCCCTCGGTCACTTCCGCTCGTACCCAGCCACCGATCTTGATGCACATATCGGTGCCCGGCATGTAATAGAATCCCGCCCCGTAGAGGCTGCAAATCTTCACGTATTGGACCGGTCTGGCCTTTACGGGAAGCTCGGCTGCCTGCCCCGCTGTGACCGCCACCAGGCCGGCCGCGGAGCCGAGGAGGAGGCTTTTCACCATCTTCATAGTCAACCTCCAGTATGTTTGCCGTGGGAGGGTTCCGTTTCCCCCGGGTGCTTCGCGCCCCCCTGGTAGGTCCCCTTGGTCCCCAACCTCTCGCCCGGTCTCTCCCATTCCCCGGACAGCGAGCGAGTCGACTTGGGGTTCCCCCCTCCGTCGCACGGGCACATTACCCTCGCGGTTCCACCACGCAATCATTAACAGCCGGAATCACAGCACTGGCGTGCCGTTTTCCAAGAGGTGTTGCGTAAATGGCACGAAATCAGGCACCCGCCGGCGTTTGCAGATGATCCGTTTTCGGCTCTGGGCGACCAGGTAATTATCTTTGTAAATCAATCTGCTAATTAAAAAATAAGGCCACACGAGAGCGCCGTCGGCGCGACAATGTCGTGCATTTGTCTGACAACATGTCTGACAACGCCGGCGCTTGGTCGCGCGCGATAAACGTCCATTGCGCCGCAGAAAATGTGCGCCGAATCGCAAGCGTGTTGTTGGCTCTTTTTCTCGCCACGCAATTGCTTGCGAGGATATCGAATGCGCGGCGACGATCCCTTATCTGGATGCTTCGAGAAATCGTTTCTTGGCAAAGGCCTTGCCTGAGCCAGATTTGAATACCGTTCCAGTTTTCGTGCGATCCGCTCGTTTTCGACCACCCTTCGCCCTTCGGATGGCCTGCCACCCGAAGCCGGAAGGGCGAAGGTGGCGGAGAGGAAGGGATTCGAACCCTTGATACGGCTTTAGACCGTATAACGGTTTAGCAAACCGCCGCCTTCAGCCACTCGGCCACCTCTCCGTGCGAAAGTGCTTATTTGACGCGCTTTCCCCCGCTGTCAAGGCGCAAGTACGGCACGCGGCATGCAGCACGCGGCAACTCAGCAAACGCCGATACCTTGTGCCGCGGCCATCGCACGATGAAACTCGATGACCTGCGCCCGATCGGTGAACTGCACGAACGGCCAACTCACCGGCGGCGGCACCGTTCGAACGATCTTTTGACCGCGGTACTTGGCCGAGAATTTTTGCGCGTACTTTTGCCATTCGGCGTCGAGACGTCCGCTGGACGAATGAATGATCAGCATGTCCCAGGGAACAGTCGTGCGAAAGCCCGCCAAGAACGCGCGATAGGTGAAATCGAGGTCATAGAGGTGAAATCCATCGAACGTGGCCTCATCGAACTGGATCGACTCGAAGACCCTGCGTTTGGCGGCGATGAAGACGCCGTCGAGTGCCTGCACCGGAGCGTTTGGCGGCGGTCCGAAGCAATGCACGATGAAGCCGTTGTCGCCGGGCAGGCGGTGCGCCACGCAGCCGTGAAGGCGCGGCCAGCCTGCCGAGTTCCAGTTCACACCGGTGAGATCGGACGTGCCGGCAATGCCGACGACATCGTTCGCCACCAGGTGGCGTAGCAACCGCGCCGGGAATTGCGCCGACGCAATTTCGATATCGTCATGAGAAAAAATGACGACATCTCCGGATGTTTGAGCGAAGCCCCGGTTATAGCCTTCACTGAGCGAGCGCGCGTCAAGGATCTGGATGATCTCGAAGTTCCGCCCTGCAAACAGCGTCTCATAATGCTTGCGGATGTGCTTGGCCTTTTCGGGATCGATACTGCAGACCACGACGGAAACGGACCGGCTGTCATCCACTGCATCCATTGCGGCAGCGGTCGGCGCATACTCGGCTGGCTGCCGGCGATCCACCAAAGCCCGCACCACCTCGACGAGACGCGCGAATGCCTCCGCATTGTCCGGCGCGCGCACGACCGCCCGTCCCAAAACCTCGACGGCCTGATCAAGCCGCGCCACCGTCGTCAGGACCAGCGCGAGACCGCAGGCGCGGTCGACGCGGGTGGGATCTTGTGTCATCGCGTCTTCGATCAGCGCAATGCCGGCGTCGACGCTTCCAAGTCGAACCTCCGCAAGACCGAGCAGATAAAGCGCCTCGGCATCTCGCGGCAGCAGTTTCAACGCCGCCTTGCACCCAAGCTGCGCATCCGCAAATCGCCCTGCATGATAATCCATGGCTGCGATGGCCAGAATATCGCCGCCATTGATGGCCCGCGTGGAGGACATCGGCTCAAAATTCCTTCAGACGACGTGGATCGTAGCGAACAGGGATGACACGAAAAAGAGCCGGTGCGTGGTGGAGCGGATTTCTCGCTTGGGCGCCAATTCGTGAAGCGAATGTCAAATCCAAAAGCTCCATTGGAACTGATAGTTGCTAGTGATCCTTTGACTCCAACATTCGCAACGAGCCTGCCGACCCAGAGGCGAATGTTGGAATCGGACCACCAGGTTGACCTGCCCCACCCACTTCGCTAACAAACGGTGCGTTTCACTAGTGTCCCGATCCCGAAGTTCGCATCATTGTGCGGCACGCTCTTTTGCGAACTTCGGAATCGAAAGGACACTAGCAACTTATTGATCTTGTGTGGCTTTGGTTCAGAAGTCCGCATCAGGAGTTCGCCGCAAGAATGATGCGGACTTCTGAACCGTCACACCGGCCGGCAACCGCCATGAACCGCAAACAACGGCGTGCCGCAAGGAACTCCGGCGTCGGCCCAGCGCCCGGTCTTGCGGCCACTCGAGCGCCGGCGGCGAATTTCGCCGACTTTGTTCGATGCTGCGGTCATGCACCATCACGCCGGGGCGCTTTCCCAGGCGGAGCATTGTTACCGGCAGGTTCTCGCGGCTCTTCCCGGCCATGCCGAAGCCCACAGCCGTCTTGGCGCCGTGCTGATGCGGCAAGGCAAGACGGCGGACGCGATCGTCCACATCGAGCGCGGCCTCGCAGTCAAGCCCGACATGTTCGAGGCATACGGGAGCCTGACGCAGGCCTATATGTGGTCGGGCCAACGCCGAGCGCGCGATCGAGGCCGCCTGCCGGGCGCTGGAACTGAGAGAAACCCCGCAGACCAGGGCGATGTTCGCCCAATGCGTCGGCTTCGTCCGGTTCACGGCCGACGACGGGCGCTATCGCAAGTTCGTGCTGCGCGCGCTGGTCGAGGCTTGGGTACGTCCGCGCGAGCTCGGCGCCGTGGCCATCAGCCTCATCAAGGCGAGCCGTGCCGTCAAAGACGCGATTGCCGTGGCCGATGCGGCCTGGCCAGCCCGTGCGAGCGCGAGCGAACTTTTTGCCGAGGCGGGGATGGCGGCGCTCGCGCGTGATGAGTTGCTGTGCCGCCTGCTCGAATGCGACCCGATCACCGATGTCGGCCTCGAACGGCTGCTCGCCAACGTGCGCTCCGCGATGCTGGACACCGCAACGGTGCAAGGCGAAGCGGACGAGTCGTCGCTCGGCTTTTATTGCAGCCTGGCCCGACAATGCTTCATCAACGAGTATGTATTCTCCACAACCGACGAGGAGGCGGAACAAGCGCAGCATCTGCGAGCGGTACTCGAGGCGAAACTGGCCGCCGGCCATGCATGTGCGCCGCTCTTGGCGGCCGCCGTCGGCGCCTATTTTCCACTTGGCGAATTGACAAACGCTCAGGCGTTGATCGGACGCAACTGGCCGCCCGGCGTCGACGCCCTGCTGGCGCAACAGATCGTCGAACCGGCGGAAGAGCGCCGCCTCGCGGCAACCATCCCCGCGCTTACCGCCATCGAGGACGCGGTGTCACGGGCAGTTCGCCAACAATACGAGGAGAGTCCCTACCCGCGCTGGGCCCGGCTCGGACCGCCGGCCCAACCGGCTGCACTTTTCGCCCTGCCTGCCTCGCAGCTTGGCGAGGCTCTGATCGCCGGCTGCGGGACCGGCCTGTCGACGGTCGAGTTCGCCCGGCATGCGCGCAGCGCTCGCATCCTCGCCATCGACCTGAGCCTCGCCAGCCTCAGCTACGCCAAGCGCATGGCGGACACGGCCGGCCTGACCAACGTCGAATTCGCCCAGGCCGACATTATGAAATTGGCCGAGCTCGGCCGGCAATTCGACTTCATCGATGCTTCAGGGGTGCTGCATCATCTTGCCGAGCCGTGGGAAGGCTGGCGCATCCTGCTGTCGCTGCTGCGACCCGGCGGCGCGATGCAGATCGGTCTTTACAGCGAATTCGCGCGCCGTCACGTTGTAGCCGCCCGCGCGCTCATTGCCGAGCGCGGCTACCGGCCGATCGCGCAGGATATTCGGCGCTGCCGCGAGGACGTTATCGCAGCCGAGGACCCGCTCCTCAAGTCGGTCAGTCGAGTGGACGACTTTTTCACCACCGGCGAATGCCGCGATCTTTTGTTCCACGTGCAGGAACACCGAGCCACGTTGCCGGAAATCAAATCATTTCTGGTGACGCACGGCCTGGAATTTCACGGATTTTTTCTCGATGCGCCGACCCACAACCGCTTCGGCATGCGCTTCCCGCAGCCCGGAGCCGCCCTGGAACTCGATCGGTGGCATAGCTTCGAGACCGAGGCCCCGGATACTTTCGCCGGCATGTACCAGTTTTCGGTGCGCAAGCCTGCCGCAACCGCGATCACGCCGGCGAAATCGACCTAGACACGCGCTCGACCAGTGGAGACGAGTGATCCTTTGATCCAGTGCGGCGCTGGTTCAGAATCTGCATTGCCGATACGCGGCAAGAATGATGCGGACGTCTGAACCGCCACACCGGCCCAATTAGGCCGCGATCGCCGATGGGACCGCCGGAGGTTCCTGCTCGTTGAGCCGCAGCCAGTCGCGCGCGGCGCGTTGCGCGGCGGCAATCTCGCCGTCGGTCATCTGATTGGCGATCTCGCGCCGCAACCGCGCCGCTTCGCGATTGCCCCTCGCCGCCGCGAGATTGAACCATTTGTGCGCGCTGACGAGATCGACCGGCGCATCGCGGCCGGCAGAGCAGATCATGCCGAGATCAAAGAGCATGTCGCCCACGGGCGCGTCCTGGCTGAACGCGGCCGCGCCGCCCTCGAGAATTTCAACAATGACCATCTTCAACTCCCCTGTCCTGTTGCCTCTCCGCTTGACGCGGCGCCGGCTCGCCTCCCCTGCCGGCGTCATTGATAATCGTCGGAAGATTTGAACGGTGGTTTAAGCAATGCGATGAATTGAATCTGAACCGGACGCCGCCGGTCGGAGCGATTACGGCAACGTCGCGTTAATCAATGGCCGGCCACAGGCGCGGCCGTGCCGGATTGCGCAGCGGCCCAAACCGGGCTAGGGCGCTGTCCCATCGATCGGCGCAGCAAGACCGAGGAGCCAATGAGGATCAATCGCACAGCGGCAAAGTCGGCGGCGTATCGGTTGTTGAGCGTTGCGGCACTGGCGGTCCTGGCGGTCGGGATGCAAACGATCGCACCGGCCTTCGCCGCCAATCCGGCGGGCAGGTGGTATACGGCCGACCGGGACAGCGAAGTCCGGATCGCCGCTTGCGGCGGCGCTTTGTGCGGTGCGCTGGTCTGGCTGAAGGAGCCGAACGATCCAGCGACCGGCAGGCCCAAGACCGATAGGAAAAACAACGACACCAGCAAGCGCAATCGGCCGCTGCTAGGCGTCGAGATCGTCCTCGGCCTCAGGCCCAACGGCACGCCCAACCAATGGCAGGGCAAGGTCTACAACCCGAAGGACGGCAACACCTATACCGGCTATTTCACCATGACCGGCGCCAATTCCGCCGTGCTCAAGGGCTGCGCGCTCCGCTTCATCTGCAAATCGCAAATTTGGACGCGAACGAAGTAGCGCTTCTATTGCGCGCGCTGACCGAACAGGATGGCGCGTGCTTTCGGATCCTGCGGATCGACGGCGGATGCGGCCGGGATGCGGATGGCGAAGGCGCGCTTGACCGCGGGGCGCGCGCGGATCGTCTCGAACCACCGCCGTAGATGGGGAAACTCTGCAAGGTCCTGCCCCTGCCGCTCGGCAAGACGCACCCAGCCGACGCAGGCAATATCGGCGATCGAATAGCGGCCGGCCAGAAACGCGCGCTGGGAAAGCTGCTTGTTCATCACCCCATAGAGCCGATTGACCTCATCGCTGTAGCGGGCAATCGCATAGGCGATTGACTCGGGTGCGTAGCGGCGAAAATGGATCGCCTGTCCGGCCATCGGACCAAGTCCGCCGACCTGCCAGAACAGCCACTGATCGACCATCACGCGTACGCGTTCATCGCGGGGATAGAACTTCCCGGTCTTGCGGCCGAGGTATTGCAGTATGGCGCCCGATTCAAACACCGCGACCGGGCGTCCGCCGGGACCCGCGGGATCGACAATGGCTGGAATGCGATTGTTCGCCGAGATCGATAGAAAATGCGGCGCGAACTGCTCGCCCTTGGAAATGTCGACCGCCCGCACAACATAGGGCAGCGCGCATTCTTCCAACATGACCGAGATCTTCCAACCGTTCGGCGTCGGCCAGTAATACAGTTCGATCGGCTTTTGCGCGCCCAGCCGTGCGGGCGCAGCGCCGGCTTGGCCGCCGAGGCGGCTGCAACTTCGCTTCGATGCCGGTCGCGCGCGTGTCATGCGGTTCGCATAGAGTGCATTCTTTCTCTTCGACCGGCATTATCGCAGTTTCAATCGATCGAAGACAAAAAAACGGCGCCGCGGTTGTCCGACGGCGCCGATGAAAGTTCTTGAATGGACGTTGCCGAAGCACCGAGGGCGTCGGCGAGTCCCGAGGATCAAATCCGCTGGCTTCAGTGAAACCAGGGCGAGACCGAAGTAATCCGTCCTCTTCTTCACCGCCTCGCGCCGCACATTTGATTGCGCTATGCACGCAGCCGTAAAGCTTGACCTCCGTCCCGCCGACGCCCTCCGTCGTTCACTTGAGCCAGCACCTCTCGCGGCATCCTGGGGATCAGCTTCGCAAATCCTCAAGCGTGTTGCGATCTCAACCGACTCCGTGAGACGCGATCTTCGACATCGAAGCGATATCGAAGATCGATTGCGGCGTCGACTACTTCTTCTTCCGGCGCTTTGTCTTCTTCGCCGTCTTCTTTGCCGCTGCTTTCGTCTTTCGCTTCTTCGCCATTGCTGCCCTCCTAGCTTGAGTGGATGGCGACATCGGTGCAGTGCAGTCGCGAATCGATCTGCACTGTCATCCCGCTTACACCAGCGGGAGAAAAATAACAGTGTTTCCACTTAATTTTGTGTATAGCCGTCACTTGCATGCACATCGTCGCGCGTGCGCGGCGTTGCGCGCATCAAGAACGGCGCAACGACTTTCGCTTTGATGCAAGTCGCGACGAAAAATATCATACATTGCGGAAATGCCGACAGAATGCGGGTTTCTCCATCTATCGGCGGGTTGATTTCGTCGCATCGACGAGCGCAGCGATTGCGCATTCAATCGCTCGCGCGCGCGCCGCACGATGCTTGCGCGGCGAAATTCACCGCGCGAAAGATTTTTCGCCGCACTCACCGGAAAAACTGCGTCGACGCCTCCTCGGCGCGCAAAAACGCGCGAATCGGCCTCGACTGATTCGCCCTGACAACTCGTCCGCACGCGCCGCATCGATCGCTTGCGACGATTGCGAGGCCCAGCCACTGGAGCGGATTCGACATTCGCTAACCCACTTGGCCGCCAATTCGTGAAGCAAATGTCAAATCCAAAAGCTCCACTGGAACCGATCGATGTTCGCACACGCGCCGGCCGAAGGCGGATGCGAATGTTAGAATCGGACCGCTAGCGGGCGATTTTCTTGCGCAGGAGTTCGTTGACGGCTTGCGGGTTCGCCTTGCCGCTCGATGCCTTCATCACCTGGCCGACGAACCAGCCGATGGCTTTCGGATTCTTCTTCGCGTCGGCGAGCTTGTCGGGATTGCCGGCGACGATTTCGTCGACCAGTCGTTCGATCGTCGAAACGTCGGTGAGCTGCTGCAGGCCGCGCTGCTCCACGATGGCGCGCGGATCGCCACCGTCGTTCCAGACAATGTCGAAGACCTCCTTGGCGATTTTCCCGGAGATGGTGCCTTGCGCCACGAGATCGAGGATGCGGCCGAGTTGCGTCGCGGAAACTGGAGTTGAAGCGATATCGCGTCCTTCGCGATTGAGTCGGCCAGCAAGCTCGTTGATCACCCAATTGGCCGCGAGCTTGCCGTCGCGGTCGCCACCGTTGCCTTTGAGGACGGCTTCGAAATACTCGGCCATCTCGCGCTCGGCGACCAGTACGCCGGCATCGTAATCGGTCAGCGCGTAGTCGCGCATGAAGCGGACTTTCTTCTCGTCCGGCAATTCCGGTAGGCTCTTCTGCAAATCGGCCACCAGCGACGGCGCAATCGTAAGCGGCAGCAGATCCGGATCGGGAAAATAACGGTAATCGTGTGCCTCCTCCTTGGAGCGCATCGAGCGCGTCTCGCCCTTGTCGGGATCGAACAAACGGGTCTCCTGCTCGATCGTTCCGCCATCTTCGATAATGTCGACCTGGCGGCGCGCCTCGTATTCGATCGCCTGGCCAATGAAGCGGATCGAATTGAGATTCTTGATCTCGCAGCGGGTACCGAGACCGGCGCCGGGTCGCCGCACCGAAACGTTGATGTCGGCGCGCAGATGGCCTTTCTCCATGTCGCCGTCGCAGGTGCCCAGGTAGCGCAGGATGGTGCGCAACTTGCCGAGGAACACCTTGGCCTCCTCGGCGGAATGCAGGTCGGGCCTGGTCACAATCTCCATCAGCGCCACGCCGCAACGATTGAGATCGACCAGCGAGGCCGCCGGGTGCTGTTCGTGCAGCGATTTTCCCGCATCCTGCTCGAGATGCAGCCGCTCGATGCCGACGCGCACTGTCTCGCCGTCCGGCATGTCGACCAGAACTTCGCCCTCGCCCACGATCGGCGATTTGTACTGGCTGATCTGGTAGCCCTGCGGCAGATCTGGATAGAAATAGTTCTTCCGGTCGAATACCGAGGTCAGATTGATGCGTGCCTTGAGGCCGAGCCCGGTGCGCACCGCTTGGCGTACGCATTGCTCGTTGATCACCGGCAGCATGCCGGGCATGGCGGCATCGATGAGCGACACATGCGCATTCGGCCCCCCGCCGAATGCGGTCGAGGCGCCGGAAAACAGCTTGGCCTGCGAGGTCACCTGGGCATGCACTTCCATGCCGATGACGACTTGCCAGTCGCCGCTCGTGCCCTTGATCAGCTTCGATGTCATCGCCGGTGGATCCGTGTGATGGCGCCGCCTGTCTTCGGCCACGAGTTAACCGCAAGGCGCGCCTGCAGCAAGCCCGTGGCGGGGATCAGAACAACGGCAGTGATGGCGCCTGCAAGCCTACACTGTCCGGCGCGAGACCGCTCGGCCGGACCGGGACAGCACGACGCCGTCTCGCGCTTTCGCAGGCTGCGGGTTACAGTAAAGCAATCTGAACGGAACAAGACGGGAGACCAAGATGGAGGCGTTAGCCGAACACGAGCAGCCGGCGGCTTCCTTGCCGGAGCCACGCGCACGCATCGGGCTGATCATCCCTTCCGTCAATCGTATGACCGAACGACAGTTCAACCATTATGCGCCCGAAGGGCTCGGCATCCACGTGGCGCGCGGTCGCGTCGCCGGACAGTTGGACAAGACGGTCGCCGAACTGAGCGGGGAGATCGCGCACGCCGCCGGCACGCTGGCCGATGCCCGGCCCGATCTCATTGTCTTCCACTGCACCCACACGTCGATGAAGGAGGGCGCCGACGGCGAGGCGCGCATCATCAATCTCATCCGCAAGACAACCGGCATTGAAGCCCTGTCGACATCGAGCCTGGTCACTGATGCCTTGCGCGCGCTCGGGCTGAAAAAACTCGTCGTGCTCAGCCCTTACATGTCGAACGCCGACATCATCGCGTATCTCGGTGCGGCCGGTTTCACCGTGGTCAGGGACGTTGCGCTCAAGTGCAAAAGTCCGGCCGATTTCGAAGCGGTCACGCCGGCCCACTGGCTCGAACTCGCGCGCGAGAACGATACGCCCGACGCCGACGGCATCTTTCTGAGTTGCACCAACACCACCCAGATCGAGGCGGTGGCGGCAATCGAGCGCGAACTCGGCAAGCCGGTGGTCAACAGCAATCAGGCGGTGCTCTGGGGCTGCCTCAAGCGGCTCAAGAACCGACTGGGCGAACCATTTGTCCCGCCGAACGATCTCGGTCGGCTCATGGACGATCTCGAGGCGTAAAAGAGTTACACCGCGGCGGCGAGGCGCCGTGCCGCTTGTTCGCACGTAATCTGCCGCTCCTGTTGTAATTGCGCGCCCGCTCGCCGTGCAGCGGCAACGATTTCGGCCGGCGCCGTTGCCGGCGAGCCGCTCTGGAAAGGCGGTTCGGGTTGATATTCCATCTGCAGCTGAATCTGCTTAGCGATCGCTTCGCCACGCAGCAGTGCCGCCAACCGAAGGCCGAAGTCGATGCCGGCCGTCACGCCGCCGCCGCTCACTCTGTTGCGGTCGACGACGACACGCGCATCCACGGGGATCGCGCCAAACAGTTGCAGTAGGGGCAGGCTGAGCCAATGCGTCGTCGCCCGATAGCCGCGGAGCAGCCCGGCGGCGCCCAGCACCAGCGCTCCCGTGCAGACCGAGGTCACATACTGCGCCCGCTCCGATTGCTGGCGCAGAAACGACAGCATGCCTTCGTCGTCCATCAACTGCTGCTGGCCCGGTCCGCCCGGAACCATCACCACGTCGAGCTGCCGGCACTCTTGCCAGGTCACTGTCGGGATCAGCACCAGCCCGCGGTCGGTCCGCACCGGTTCCGCAGTTTTAGCCACGATGTGGACCTTGGTATCCGGCAGCCGTGCAAAGACTTCATAGGGACCGGCGAAGTCGAGCTGGGTCATGTCGGGAAACAGCAAAAGCCCGATGTGAGTATGCGACGAATTGGCCGACATGGCGCGCTCCTTGGAGCATGATCCGGAAAAAGCCTGCCCTCGGACTTGATCCGAGGGTGGAACCCGGTTTTCCGAAAAGATCATGCTCCACCAAGGTGATAGAGAGTCAATCGTTTCAATATGAAACCATTGCGCTCTAGTGTGGAGTCTCAACAGGTTGTCCTCGGTGAGAGCGAGTCGGCTGGTGGGTGTTGTAGCACCGATGCCGGCATGAGGTCGGTGCCAGTTGTATCGGTGCAGCCAGGCGGGCAGCTGATCGTTGCGCTGCCGTGAGCTTGGATAGGCCTGGGCATAAGCCCATTCGCGCAGGCTGGTCTGAATGAAGCGCTCGGCCTTGCCGTTGGTCTGCGGCGTATAGGGCCTGGTGAGGATGTGCCGGAGGCCGAGTTGCTTGCAGGCGTTGGGGAAGGCGAACGACTTGTAGCAGGAGCCGTTGTCGGTCATGACGCGCTCGACGGTGACGCCGAGGCTCTGCGTAGTAGGCGACGGCCGCCTTGAGGAAGGCGGTGGCACAACGCTTCCTCTCGTTACCCATGATCTTGGCGAAGGCAATGCGGGAGTGCGTCGTCGATGGAGACGTGCACGAACTCCCAGCCGCTCCCGCGGCTGTTGCTCTGGCCCCGCCGGTTGCCGGTGATGCGATGGCCGATCCTGATCGAAGCGGCCGAGCTTCTTGATGTCGATGTGGATCAGCTCGCCGGGCCTCTCGCGCTCGTAGCGCCGGACCGGCTCGGCCGGCTCCAGGGCCTTGATCCGGTTGAGGCCCAGTCGCTTGAGGATGCGGCTAACGGTGGCCGGCGAGATTGCCGATCTCGGCTTGGCGATCTGCTGGCCGGTGCAGCGCTGACGGCGCAGCGCAATCGACCTGCTCAACCACCTCCGGCGGCGTCGGCTGATGAAGCTGGTGAGGCCGCGAAGAGCGGTCGCTCAGACCCCGCCAGCCCCTCGCGCCGAAGCGGTCGACCCACTTGCGAACCGTCTTGCGGGCAGACGCCTACGGCCGAGGCGACGGCCTTCGGCGTCTGCCCGCTCCGACACCTGCCGCACTATCTCGCTCTCGACTACGCGGCGTCAGGCGGGCATTCTTATGCACGTTCATCCGGTCCTCCGAGAATCACTGAAGCTTCAACAACCTCAGCCTCCTCGGTCAGGACCGGATGGACAACCTATTGAAAGCTCACATCTAGTGTCTCGATTCCGAAGTTCGCATCATTGTGCGGCACCCTCGTTTGCGAACTTCGGAATCAAAGGATACTAACCTATCGATCTGTGGCTTTGGTTCAGAAGTCCGCACGACCGACACGCGGCAAGAATGATGCGGACTTCTGAACCGCCGCACTAGGAGGAACCGCTACGCCGCGCGCTTGCCCGGCAGTCGGAACGACACCGGCCGAATACCGCGCGCGGTTTTAGCTGTCGGACCGAACTCGCTATTGGGTAGCGCAGACGTTGCCCTTGCTGCCATGATTGGCGCACATCCCGGTGCAACATTGGGAGTTGTTCTGGCAGGACTTGCCGACCGCGATACATTTTGCGGCGGCCGCTGCGCAAACCATTCCCTTGCTGCCGTGGTAAGAGCAAGTTCCCGTGCAGCATTGCGAGTTGTTTGCGCAAGTTTGCCCGATGCTGGCACACGCGGCAGCAACCCTGCTCGAAGCGGAGTTGGCCAGCACCGCACCCGACAACAATGTCGCTGCAACTACTGCGCCCAATGCCGCTACGACGACGACGGATCGACGGCCCATGTGATTTCTCTCCCCGCCCCCGAATTGATATCGAATTGATGGAACAGCGACAGCATCGGCGGCCCAATAGAAAGAGTCAATGCGCGGCCGCGAGAAGATCAAGCACATCGCTTGCACAAACTCGCCGCGGCGAAGCGATCGACTGAGCGGCAATCTCTGCGGCGACAAAATCTGTCTTGGCGGCATCGAAGCCGACATCTCGCAACCGCCGGGGAATTGGAAATTCGGCCAGCATCGCTGCGATTGCGTTGGCCGGATCGTCGCTACCAAGCGCGTCAACAAGCCGCGCCTTCGCCTGCGGCGCCGCGGCGAGATTAAAGCGCGTTACGTGCGGCAGGATGATCGCGTGCGTCTCGGCGTGCGGCAGACCGATGCCGCCGAGCACATGGGCGAGCTTGTGCTGCAGCCCATTGCTGACGCTGAGCACCGAGCCGGCGAGCCAAGCGGCGACGAGGCATTCCGCGCGTGCCTCGCGATCGGCGCCGTCGCTCACCACGGCGGGCAAATTCTTGGCAAACCGTCGCATCGCTTCGCTCGCCAGCGCAAGCGTGATCGGGGTACGGCCATCCGCCCAAAAACTCTCGACGCAATGAGCAATGGCATTCATCCCGCTTGCCGCGCTCACCCCCGCCGGCAGGCCGAGCGTCAGGTCGGGATCGTAGATGATGGCGCGCGGCAGGACCTTTGGGTCGCGGCCGGTCACCTTGCGTGCGCCGTCAGTGACGCCGAAGATCGAAGTCGCCTCCGAGCCCGAATAGGTCGTCGGGATCGCGATGATGGGCAGACTGGTTTCGCGAGCGATGGACTTGGCGAGCCCGATCGCCGAGCCGCCGCCGATAGCGACCACTCCATCGAGTTTCGCTTCGCGCGCCGCTGCGAGGCCGGCGTCAGCCACCGTCTTCGGCACATGGATGACGGCGTGCGCGTGAAGCGCGGCGGCACGCGGGCCTAGAAGTTCAACGACCTTTTGACCGAGCCGCGCACCGCTTCCGCGCGTCGCCACCACGAATGCGCGCTTGATGCCGAGCCGTTCCGCTTCCTCGCCGACGCGCGCGAGTGCTCCAGCGCCGAACACCACGCGCTGCGTTGGTACATCGTGGGTGAAGGAAAGGGTCAAAGAGGAACGCTTCCCGGGCGCGATGCACCGCGTAACGATGCACCGCTAATCCGGAACCGTTGATCCGGGACCGTCGCGAGCACCGAGATTGCAACCATCCCGGGGCTGCAGGGCAGCACTTTATGCTGCGCTGCGCCGGCAGGGAACGAAGACACTCTGGCCGTCAGTTCTCCTCCCGCCAGATCCCCAGTGCCTTTTGGGCCGGACGATCGGAGATCGAGAACAGCACCGTCTCATTGTCTGTCTTGTGCGCATAGCGCTTCCACGGCGGCACGATGAAGACGTCGTTCGGGCCCCACTCCAGTACCTCGCCACCCACCTCGGTCGAGCCCTGGCCCTCGACGCAGACGAAAATGGTGCCGTCGGTCGCGCGGTAGGGCTCGCCCCTGAAGTTTTTCGGGAACATCGCGAGCCACGCCCCCATGGTCGGCAACACCGGCCCGCCGGTCACCGGGTTGGCGTAGTGCACGCGCGCGCCGTGCCGCTTGTCGATCTCGCCCGCCGCCAGCATGCGCTTAACAATCGGCCGGGTGCGCGCATAGCTATAGTTGATGACCGGCGTGTAGTTCTTGGTCCAACTGCCGTCAGGCAGCACGCCCGAGCCGTAGAAGTTCAGCGAATCGCCGTCCTCGCGCAGGGTCGATTGAGGTCGGCGCGTCGAAATGCTCCGCGAACGACGCCTCGTAGAAATTGACTGCCGGGAAATCAAGCACATCGAGCCACAGCATTGGCACATCTGAGGTGTTGCCATGGTCATGCGGCGCCCAGTTGGCGGTGATGACGAAATCGCCGGGCGACATGAACGACTTCTCGCCGTCGACGGAAGTATAGGCACCCTTGCCATCAAGGACGAAGCGGATCGCCGAAGCCGCATGGCGATGCGCCGGCGCGACTTCGCCGGGCATGATCATCTGGATGCCGGCGAACAGCGTGTTGGTGGCTTTCGACTCCCCGTGCATCGCGGGATTTTCCAAAATCAGAACGCGCCGCTCGGCTTCTTCCGCCGTGATCAGGCCACCGGACTCCATGACCAGCGATTTCACGTCGTCAAAGTGCCAGACGTGCGGAGCAACGCGGGTCACCGGTTCCTTGGTGACCACCGACTTCATCACCTTCCACAACGGCGCCATGTCCTTCTTGGCGATCCGATCGTAGAAGGCCTCCCGCATCGCCTCGACGTTGTGCTTGGGGCCGGGTTTGCCGTTGCTGGTCTTCTTTGCGGTGGCGACCGCCATGGCGTCCTCCTTGAAAGCGCGCGCAATCCGATTGCTTTAGTGCAATATAATCAAAACGACGGCGTTCGGAAATAGCACCGGCTTGCAACCCCCACCCGCCGCCAGCGCACGCCGCATCGTGCATGATTTACCGCACATTCGCGCCCTTTCGGGACCGCTACCCCGACGCGAAAGGTCATTTCCTCGGCAGCCGAAATACAATAAATTTGTGCCGGATCGCGCAAAGGAAATCGCAAGGAGATCAATAGTGGCAAAATATCTTTTGGTAAGCTTCAAGACCTGTCCGTGGGTACAGCGCGCGGCGATCGTGCTGCGCGAAAAGAACGTCGCCTTCGAGTTCCGTCATATCGAATCGGACAATCGCCCGGACTGGTTCCTCGCCATCTCGCCGCACAAGAAGGTGCCGGTGCTGCGCATCGACGAAAGCGTGTCGCTGTTCGAATCGGCCGCGATCGCCGAATATCTGGACGAGACGATCTCGCCGCGGCTGCATCCCGAGGATGCCGTAGCGCGCGCGGTCAACCGCGCCTGGACCGATTACGTGCCGACCTTTGCAAGCTCGGTCACGGGCGTTGCCTATGCGGCAGACGAGGCCGCCTGCACGACGGCCGCGGAGAAGATCGCGCCGGCCTTCGGCCAGATCGAGCGCGCACTGGAAAAGCAGAGCCCGGCAGGTCCGTTCTTCAACGGCGCGAAATATTCGCTGGTCGACGCCGCCTACGCGCCTTTCCTGCAGCGCTATTTCTTTCTCGATCGCATCAAGCCGCTCGGCGTCATCGAAAAATTCCCGCGGCTGCGGTCCTGGGCGCAGGCGCTGATCAAGCGGCCCTCGACCCATTCCTTCCCCGAAGGCGAATTCGAGGCGCTCTACCGCGCCAACGTGAAGCGACGCAAATCCTGGGTGTCGCAATACATTGCCGACGTGGCGGTTGCGGCGGAGTAGTCACGCTCATCGTGTCCGTGACTTTTCCCTGCAGCCGGCCGGCGGCACTATCGCCGGCTTCGGCGCCGCCGGCCTTGTTTTTTTCATTGGCTGGGTGCGGCAGGCCACGAAGCCACGCCGCCTGACTCAAGCCGGCCCGCCGAGGCAACGCGGGGAACCAAGAACTATTGCCTGCGGGGAGATCGACATCACGTGTTATTGGCCCCGCCGTCGACCGCGATCGTCTGGCCGGTAACGAAATCGCTCTCCGCGCTGGCGAGAAAGATCAGCGCGCCCAGGAGATCCTGCGGATATTCGTCGCGCTTGATAGCGCGGCGCGCGAGCGAGGGCTGCTGCGAATGGGCGAGATGGCCGGGATTGTCATTGATTACGCTGTCGGAAAGCGTGAAGCCCGGAGCAAGGCTGTTGACGCAGATGTTGTGTTCGCCGAGTTCGCGCGACACCGCACGGGTGAACGCCGTCACTGCGCCCTTTGAGGTCACGTAGTGCGAGAAGTTCGGAATGCCGCGAGCGACGGTGCCCGAACTGATATTGATGATCTTTCCGTATTTCTGCGCGATCATGTGCGGGGCGACGTGCTTGGTCAGCAGGAACACGCCGCGCACATTGACCGCCATCACGCGGTCCCACAGCGCGACGTCGATGTCGAGCACTTTCTGCTCGGCGAGCGGCGCGAACAGGGCGGCGTTGTTGACGAGAATGTCGATTCTGCCGAAGCGCCCGACGGTTTCCGCCACCAGCCGCTTTACCGCGCCCTCGTCGCTCACATCGGTCACGGAACTGGCTACCGAATTGGCGCCGCGTTCGCGTGCAATCGCCGCCGCCAGATCGCCACCCTCGGCGACGTCGGCGATCATCAGGCGCGCGCCCTCGCGGGCAAGCGCCTGCGCGTAATGGCAGCCAATGCCCTTGGCGCCACCGGTGAGCAGCGCCACCCGATTGTCGAGCCGTGCCATCATCTCCTCCTATGCCGGCACGCCGTGCGCGGCGATAAACTTGGCGAAGGCGGCAAGCTGTTGCCTGATGAAGCCGATGGTCGCTTCGTCGGTGATTCTTCCGGTCTTCTCGTCAAGCCTCTGCGCGCAATTACCGATGAAAATTTCCGGCTTGTTGAGAGTGAGCGCGTCGAGAAACACCATCGAGCGGCGCAGATCGTATTGCACGCGCGCGCCGCCGACCGGCCCGGGCGAAGCCGATTGCAGCGCGACTGGTTTCCCGGCGAACGGCTGATTGGGTAGCCGCGAAACCCAGTCGATGGCGTTCTTGAGCGGCGCGGGAACGCCGAAATTATATTCGGGCGTATTGAGGATCACGCCATCGGCAGCGCGGATCGCCTCGGCCAGCGCCTGTACGGGCGCCGGAAAGCCGGTCGAGTTCTGGATGTCGGCGTTGTACAGCGGAAACTCGGAAATCGCCGGCGCTTCCTTGATCTGCATGCCGTCCGGCGCCAGCGCCGGCAGGGCATTCATGACGATGCGGTTGAAGGAGCCTTTGCGCAGGCTGCCGCAGATGGTGATGACGTTGAGCGTCTTGTCGGCCATGGTCCCCTCTTGATGTTTGCACGTTCAGGCATTCACTTACCGGCAAATCGCTTTCGCCGGCAATCCCATGCCTGATCCATTTCGCACCCCTCCCCCCGCGGTGCTTAGCTGCTCGGTGAGTTCAACAACGCCGGCGCGACGATGTCCTTCCAGCTTCGCGGCGGCGTCTTAAGCTCGCCGTGCCTCGCCAGGAAATCGGCAAACGCCTGCGTGGCTTCGACCGCGCTGCCGAACTCGTCGCGGTTCTCCTTGAGCACCGCCGCGATCCGGGCGGCATCGAGCACCTTCGACGGTTCATGGGCCAGATAGATCCGCGCAGCCCGGATGGGATCGTCATGGATCACGCGCGCGGCATCATCCATGGCCTTATCGATCGCCTGCGCGATTTTCGGTTGGGCGGCGACATAGCCTCTGGTCGCGCCGATGACGATGAACGATGCCTTGCCGCCAACGACCTGCTCGGAACTTAATACCTGGTGCACCTTGGGGTCATCGAGCGCCAGCTGGGTAAACGGCGCCGAGGCGAAATAGGCCGTCACCGGCCCGCTGCCGCCAATCAGCGCGGCAAGCGCGTCCGCCGGCGAAAGCGCTACGACTTGTCGGCGCAGCCGGTCGTAGCTGCCGAATGTCTTTTCCGATTGCATCTCCAAAATGTACATTTGCGGCGCCGAGCGCGTCGGCATGGCGATACGGTCGCTCGGGCGCAGGTCGGCGATGGTGTGGACGCCCGGCTGGTTGCTCAACAGGGCAAGCGGCATCGTCGTCAGGCCGGACACCGCAACGATCTGCCCGCGCGCATCGCCTGCGCTCTTCGCCTTGTCCCACGCTTCGAGCAGCGGCACCGTGCCGAACGGGCCCATGTCGATCCCACCGGAGGCGATCGCCTGCTGCACCGCAGCAGCGCTGGAGAAGCGCTCATAGCTGACGCGCACATTGACGTGCAGCTCGCGGGCGTATTTCTCGATGAGCTTTTGGTCCTGGCAGATGTAAATCGGCAGGAACGCCAAGCCATAGCCAATGCCGATCCTGACCCGCTCTTGAGCCGACGCGAACGCCGGCATTGCCGCAAGTGCGAGCAGCGCGACAATGGCAGCGAGTTTGCGCTTCATTCTCGCCCACGCGGCGTTCGGGCGGGATGCCGGATAAGCAGTCCGACCCAATCTCCCTGGAATGGCCAACTCCAAAAAGGTGCCGGCGGGCGAGCAAGGCCGCTTTTCGGCCCGCCCTTCATAACCTACCCGCACTGCGGCCCCGGCTTAGGCTGCTGCGCCAGTCCGCAATCGCTTCACGAATTGGCGGCCAAGTGTGAAGCGAATGTCAAATTCGTACCACTAAGTCATCCGCAGCAGATGGACGCCGAACAGGCCGTCGCTGAACGCCTCCACCGGCGTCCAGCCGGCGCCGCGCGCCAGCGCCTGGAATGCTTCCACGGTGTATTTGTAGCTGTTTTCGGTATGGATCGTTTCGCCTGACCGAAACGCGATGGTGGCGCCGTTGATGTGCGCCGTTTGCCGCCTGGTGCTGACAAGATGCATTTCGATGCGGCTTCGCCGGCGATTGAACAGGGCGTTGTGGCGGAACGCCGCAAGATCGAAATCGGCCGCAAGCTCGCGGTTGATGCGCGCCAACAGGTTGAGGTTGAACTTCGCCGTCATGCCCTCGGCGTCGTTATAGGCGCGCACCAGCGTCCCTGAATCCTTGACCAGATCGACGCCGACCACCAGCAGCGAGCCGGCGCCAAGCCCGACGCCGATGTGGCGCAGGAAGCTGCGCGCTTCCTGCGGCTCGAAATTGCCGACGGTCGAGCCGGGAAAAAAGCCGACGCGCGGCAGCCCGGCAAGGTGAGGCGGGATGGCAAATTCCCGAGTGAAATCGCAGACCAGCGGCTGCACCAGGAGCCGCGGCAGGTCGCGCTTGAGCTGCGCCAGATCCTGCTCCAAGAAATCGCCGGAAATATCGACCGGAACATAGGCGCCGACGCTGGCCGCGGCGCTGAGGAGAATGCGGGCCTTGCGGCTCGATCCGCTGCCGAATTCGATCAGCGCGCAGCCGGCCGGGAACATCGAAGCAATGGCCGGCGCGTTTCGCCGCAGGATGCCGATCTCGCAACGCGTCGGATAATATTCCGGCAGCCGGGTAATGCGCTCGAACAGCGCCGATCCCGGCAGATCGTAGAAATATTTCGGCGGCAGCGTCTTCGGCCGCGCCGACAGGCCCGCGATCACGTCTGCGGCAAAGCATTCGCTCGATCGCGCCGGATTCGAACTCGTAAAAGACGCTTTGCACGCTCATGATCGGAAACTCAGCTTTCGTATTCGGCAAGCCGCAGCCCGCTGAATTGCCAGCGTGCCGTTGGGTAAAAGAAATTGCGGTATGTGGAGCGCGAATGTCCCGCCGGCGTGGCCAGCGAGGAGCCACGCAAGACCATCTGGTTGACCATGAACTTGCCGTTGTATTCGCCGAGCGCGCCGGCAGCGGCGCGATAGCCCGGATAAGGCGAATAGGCGCTGCGTGTCCATTGCCAGGCGATTGCGAAGGCATCGGCAAGCAGGCCGCCGGCCGCAGCCACTTCCCACTCGCCTTCGCTGGGCAGATGCTTGCCCGCCCAGCGTGCGAAGGCGTCGGCCTCGTAATAGCTGACATGGCAGACCGGCTCTGCCGGGTCGACGCGGCGCAGGCCGCCGAGCGTCATCGTAAACCACAGGCCGTCGCGTTGTTGCCAATAACCCGGCGCGATCCAGCCCTGCGCCTCGACAGCAGCAAATCCGTCCGACAGCCACAAGGTCGGTGTCGTGTAGCCGCCATCGGCCATGAATTCGAGCCATTCGGCGTTGGTCACGAGGGACGGCGAAAGCCGCACCGGCTGCAGCACGATCTGGTGCGCGGGCCGTTCGTTGTCGAAACAAAAGCCCTCGCCGCCATGGCCGATACGGTGAACGCCGGAGACGGTCGCTCCGGCGGCAACGCTCGCACTGTGCTTCGGCCATTGCCAGGTTGGGTCATAGATAGGATGGGTGGCATTAAGCGAGAACGCGTGCAGAATGTCGGTGAGCATCAGCTCCTGGTGCTGTTGTTCGTGATTGAGGCCGATCTCAATGACCCCGACGAGCGGCGCAAGATCGTTGGCGGTCTCGATCAGCGTCGCCACCGCCGCATCGACGTGCGCCCGATAGGCGGTCACGGCGGCGGTATCGGGCCGCGTGATCAGGCCGCGCTGCGGCCGCGTCTGCCGGGGTCCGGCCGACACGTAATAGGAATTGAACAGATAGGCGAAGCGCTCGTCAAACGGCCGATAGCCGGGTGCAAACCGCTTGAGCAAAAACTCCTCGAAGAACCAGGTGACGTGAGCGCGATGCCACTTGGTCGGGCTCGCGTCCGCCATCGATTGCACCGTCTGGTCTTCGGCCGACAGCGGCGCGGCGCGCCGCTCGGTCTCGGAGCGCACCGCCCGGTAGGCTTCGAGCCAGAATTCGCGAAGGTCCGCGGATCGCGCTGGCGCCCCGCCCGCATCCACCGCTGCATCTTTGGAGATATCCAGTCCCCGGAAACGCCTGGACGCAGCGGAGCGTGGCATCGCGAAAATCCATAACAGGAGCGATTTAAATGGGGAATTATCGAACGGTTGGAAAGATAATGAGACCCCGGCTTGTTAGTTCCATAGATGCCCCATTCGACACAGAGTGCAATGCCGTTCGCCGCGGCTAACGGGGATTTGATCGCGGCGCGAAATCGCCGGCGAAAATCCCGCAATTGTCGAGGTCGTCGATGCGACGTATGGTCGTGCGGTCAGGCGCGCCGGGCCGGAACTCGTTCGGCAAACGCGGGATGATCGGATGAAAAAGCGCCGGAGGGGGAGGAAAGCCGCGGCAGCGGCGATGCTCCCGCGCGAGCGTGCGGATTATTCGGCGATCGTCGACCGGCCCCCACTCAAGCTACCCGGCGGGGCGCGCCTGGTGTTCTGGACCATCGTCAATCTCGAAGTATGGGACATCGCCAAGCCGATGGCGCGCCAGGTGCTGGCCCCGCCCACCGGGCAGACTCTGCTGCCCGACGTGCCCAATTGGAGCTGGCACGAATACGGCATGCGTGTCGGCGTCTGGCGCTTCTTCGATCTGTTCCGCCGCTTGCAGATTCGCCCTACCCTCGCGCTCAATGCGCGGGTCTGCGAGGACTATACGCGCGTCGCCGAACAGGCCCTGGCGGATCGCTGGGAGTTCATGGGTCACGCCTACGAGCAGGGACCGATTCACCTGGAGCGGGACCAGAACGCGATGATCCGCCGCTCGCTTGAAGTGATCGAACGCTTTTGCAGCAAACGCCCGGTCGGCTGGCTCGGCCCGGGCCTCACCCAGACGCTGGAGACGCCCGAGCTCCTCGTCGACGCCGGCATCAAATACGTCGGCGACTGGGTGTATGACGACGAGCCCACCACGATCCGCACCGCCAGGGGGCCGTTGGTGACGCTGCCCTATACGATGGAGCTCAACGACATTCCGATGATGATCGTGCAGCATCACCAGAGCGATTATCTGTTGCAGCGCGCCATAGATCAGTTCGACCGGCTCTATGCCGAAGGCAAAACGCGTGCAAAAATATTTCCGCTCGCCGTCCACGCCTATATCAGCGGCCAACCCCATCGCATCAAATATCTCGAAGCAATCTACCAGTACGCGAAAAAATTCGACGGCGTGCTGTACTGGACCGGCGAGGAAATTCTGGACTGGTATCTGAAGGCAGGCGCTTGAGGTCTTTCACTGTCGGTCATCGCACGCAGCCGAACGATCTCCTGATCTTTAGAAAAGGCTGTGACACCGCCGTCAAACGCGATGAGTTCAGGGTTTACTTGATGCCTCGCCTCCGCGAGGCACGACAATAAGGGAAAGCGAATGCGAAGCAGATTGACTGGAGCGGCATTATTGCTTGCAAGCCTGTTGGCAAGTCCCTTTGCCCGCGCCGATGTGCCGTGTCGCACCTCCGGCCCGTACGCGAGCTGGCTCGCCGGCGTCGAGCGCGAGGCCGCGGCGGACGGCATTGCGCAGCGCGCGATTGCCGAGGCCACGCCGTATCTGAAATACGACCAGCGCATCGTCAACATCGATCGCGGCCAGCGGGTTTTTACGCAGACTTTTCTGGAATTCTCCAGCCGTATGGCTGCCGCTTACCGCATCAGCGGTGCACAGACGCGGATCAAGAAATACGCGCTGGTGTTCGAGCGAATCGAGAAGCAATATGGAGTGCCGGCCGCGGTCATCAGCTCGTTCTGGGGCCTCGAGAGCGACTTCGGCGCCAACCAGGGCAAATACCCCTCGCTCAGCTCGATCGCGTCACTTGCCTACGATTGCCGCCGCGCCGACAAATTCCACCCGCAGCTCATCGATGCGCTGCGCCTGATCCAGCGAGGCGATCTTACGCCGGCTGAAATGCAGGGCTCCTGGGCCGGCGAACTCGGCCAGACGCAGATGATGCCGTCCGAATATTACAAATATGCCGTCGACTACGACGGCCGCGGAAAGCGCGATCTCATTCACGATGTGCCTGACGTGCTCGGTTCGACGGCGAATTATCTGGTCGGGCTCGGCTGGAAGCGCGGTGAGCCGTGGATGACCGAGGTGCACGTGCCGCCGCGGCTGCCCTGGGACCAGGCCGACCTCGACATCCAATTGCCGCGATCGAAATGGGCGTCATGGGGCGTCACGCTGGTCGACGGGGGGACGCTCCCTGAAGACAATCTTCCCGCTTCGCTGCTGCTGCCTATGGGACGCTTGGGACCCGCTTTTCTCGTCTATCCGAACTTTCAGATCTACTTGCAGTGGAACAACTCGCTGGTCTATTCCACCACCGCCGCCTATCTCGCCACCCGCATCTCCGGCGCACGGCCGCTGCATCGCGGCAATCCCACGCCGCCGCTCTCCTTCGACCAGGTCAAGCAATTGCAGACTCTCCTGGTGCGCGCCGGCCACGACGTCGGCAAGATCGACGGTTTCCTCGGCCTCAAGAGCCGGCAAGCGGTCAAAGCAATGCAGATGAAGTTCGGCTTGCCTGCGGATTCCTATCCGACCGAGGAGCTGCTGTCGCGCATGCGCGCGGGAGGATAGGGACGATAACAATGCCAAAGCAAATCCGCCGCGTGGTTACCGGCCACAACGCGGCCGGCAAGTCCAACTTCATCATCGACGCGCCCACCCCGCACATCTTCCAGCGCACCAAGGGCAGCGCCACCGTGCATGAAATGTGGGAAACCGATCGCACCCCGGCAGACAATCGCGGGGCTGTCGACGCGATCGCGCGCGGCCACCGCCTGCCGCCGCCGAAGAACGGATCGGTGTTCCGCGTCATCGAATATCCGCCGGACAGCGAGCGTCTCGCCGCGCTTGCGCGCGAGCAGGCGCTGCCCGACGATTCCGGCCGCGCCAAAGCGACCGATCGCAACAATCCGCGCCACGCCGGCTTTCACAAGACCGCAACGATCGACTACGCGATCGTGCTCACCGGCGAAATCTACGCCATGATGGACGAAGGCGAAGTGTTGCTCAAAGCCGGCGACGTACTCATTCAGCGCGGCACCAATCACGCCTGGAGCAATCGCACTAACGAGACGGCGGTCGTGGCATTCGTGCTGATCGACGCAGAGCCGGCATAGCAGTCATTCCGGTGCGCGCCGCCGGCGCGAACCCGGAAACCATACTCACAGTCGTAGCGGCTTCACGCAGGTCTCGAAGATAGGGGCTGTAGATTCCGGCTCCGTGGGCGTTGCCCACGGCCCGGAATGATGAAGCCTACATCACGTCCCCCATCACGACCTCGCCCTCGGCCGGCGGGCGCTCGTAGAATTCGGGCTTCATGCGGCTCGGCACACCCTCGCGCGCGAGCGTTTCCTCGAACTCCTTGCGGATCGCCGGGTCCTCCTGATGGTAACCGATGGCGCTGCCGCCCTTGGAAAGTTCGATGGCGCCGTAATCCATAAGCTGTTCCCCCGGCACGCCCGGTTTACGAGCGCGCTGATTGTTGGGTCCGTGCCAGGCCGAGATGCGCAAGCCTTCTTTGCCGATGCCGAAATGCTGATGGTACCAGTCGCCGCTCATCGGCGCGGCGGACACGAGGCCGACCGGTTCGTAGTCTTGCCGCTTGATGAACTCGGCTTTGCCGTCCTGCCACGGCGCGGTGCCGAGCGCCTCGGGCCACGTGTAGGTGTAACCCTTGCCCTTGACGCACACGAGCACGGCGGCGGACGCGTGCTTGTGTGCCTTCGAATAGCGTCCGGTCTCGTGCTGGCCGATCCAGAGATAGAAGCGGTTTTTTGCCATCGCCGGCTCGACGCGGCGGTAGCCGGGCGAACGGCGGTTGTCGAGCGGTAGCTCGCAATTGACGATATCGGGAATGAGGTTGGTGCGCCGCATGGCGAGCCCGCGGATCGGGTCGGGCTCGAGATCGTCCTTCGGCTTGAAAAAATCCTCGGCGCCGGAGAAGCGCTCGCTGAAGGTGAATGGGCAATCGAAAATGAAATCGAGATTGTCGATCACGTTCATCACATTCGGCGCCGTCGTGCCGCACAACAGCAATGCCGGCGCGCTGCCGGCGTTGATGATGCGGTGATAGGCGTTGAGCGGGACGGCGAACAGCGAGCCCTTCTGCCATTCGAAGGCGTGCCGCTTGCTCTGGCCCTCCTGCCACACTTCGGTGGTGCCGCGGCCTTCGACCACCAGCACGACCTTCTCGTACAGGTGCCGTTCGATGTTGAGCGCCCCGGCGCCCGGCACTTCGACGACGTACATGCCCCATAGGCCTTCGGTGCCGTAAAGCTGGATGAACGAGCCGCGACCGCCGAGCCGCTTCCAGGACACGAGCGGCAGATCCTGCACCCGGCGCACGCCGATGCCGCGGTAGCACGGCACGCCCTCGGCCTCCATGAAGCGATCGTAGGGCAAAGGCTGGCGCTTGAACGCGCCGTAGCCGGCGTTTTCTCCGGCCTTGGGCTCATGCCAGTGTATGTGGTCGGGGGTGTCGTGCATGACGGTCTCTCTCCAGCTCAGGCATTCGGGCGGCAGCGTGCCCATTATAAGAAATCGGCGGCGGGCAAGGCGGGGTGCGCGTCGCGAGCCGGCCGCGCCGCAACTGTTGCGACGGGGCAACAGGCAGCGCAACGATGTGGCACCGCCCCGATATTGTCACGATATTATCGCATTCATGGGATGCCGTGGACGGCAGCGCCGTTAAGCAGGCGGGGCCTGAATTCCTTCATGGGCTGGTTCAGGACGTATAAAATATTTGGCGGCCGGTTGGCGCTTTTCGCGCTGGCGCTGCAATTCTATCTGTCCTTCGCTCACATTCATGCCGACGATATTTACGGCCCGGTCGGCAACGCGTTGTTGGCTGCCGAACAGGTCGCTCTGCCCTCAGTCGAATCGTTGCGGCCGATCCCTGCCGACGAGCCTTGGTACAGCGGCGACGCTTTCTGCCCGATCTGCGAGACCATGTATCTTCTCGGCACCTCGTCGGTGCCCGAAGCGCCGCAGATTCTCCCGGTAGCGTCGATCTCGGAGCTGCTGGCACGTCCTGCCCTAGTCGCTCCTCTCGTGCTCGCGCCGCGGCGCGCGCTTTTCCAATCCCGGGCTCCCCCCGCCGCCTGATCCGTACTCGTGTTGATGTTTGACGTCGCCGCGCCTCGGCGCGACGGCGGCAAATGGGCTGCATCGGGCATTTTCTATCCTGAATGACAGCCGCAGCGATCCACGAGTGCGTTTGCGACACAACGGCGGATTTTTCATGGGGCAAACGGGGTGGCAAAGATGTCGTGGCATGGTGATCGGTGGCGGGTCGCTCGCGCCATTGTTCTCAGGAGTTTAGCGCTCTCGGTCGTGGTCGGATTTGCCGGAGCGGTTCGCGCGCAAGTGCAGCTTCCACAACTGACCGTCACCGGTGCCAAGCCCAAGCCCAAACCGAAGCCGCACGTGGTACGGCCTCGAGCTCCGGCTCCGGCAACCGCAGCCAGGGCGCGGCCGGCGCGGGCACCGCCCGCCGCCCCAGTCAATGCCGCGGCGGCCAAAAGCAACGCCTTCGATGCCGCGCGCAGCAGTCTCTACACCACTGCCGGTACGACCTCCGACACGCTCAGCCACGACGCCATCCAGGCGTTGCCGCAAGGCACCAACGCGCCGGTGGAGAAAGTGCTGCTACAGGCGCCCGGCGTGTCGCAGGATTCTGCGGTCAGCGGCTCGATCCATGTCCGCAACGATCATGCCAATCTGCAATTCCGCATCAATGGCGTGATGCTGCCGGACGGCGTTACCGGCTTTGGCAGCATTCTCGACCCCAGCCTGATCGGCAGCATTTCGCTGATTACCGGCGCGCTTCCCGCCGAGTTCGGCATGCGCACGGTCGGACTGGTCGACATCACCACGCGCAGCGATATTTTCAACAATTCCGGCAGCGTCAGCTTTTATGGCGGCAGTCAGGGAACGATCGAGCCGAGCTTCGAATACGGCGGCACAGCCGGGAACACCTGTGGTCCAGCCTCACCGGTTGCCGGCAAAGCGGCGCCATCGACCTCGTCGCCCAATTGCTTCCCCGGCGTGCAATATCTGTTCACCGGACGCTACCTGCAGACCAATGAAGGCATTGAAAACCCGACGCCGTCGTACAGCCCGATCCACGATTTCTCGCAGCAGGAGAAAGGCTTTGCCTACATGTCGACGTTCGTCGATCCGGCGACGCGCGTAAGCCTGATCGCGGGAACGTCCACCAGTTCCTTCCAAATTCCCAACGTGCCGGGCCAACCGGTAGGGACGATGGGCAATCCGCCGGTCACCAGCGCCTTCGGCATCACCAATTTCAACTCGGCGCAGCTCAACGAGAATCAGCACGAAGACACGCAGTTCGGCGTCCTGGCGCTGCAACGCTCGACCAACGGGTTCGACGGGCAGCTGTCGTACTTTACCCGTTATAATTATCTCCATTTCATGCCGGACCCGATCGGCGATCTTTTGCTCAACGGCGTGGCGTCCGACATCACGCGCGAGTCCTATTCCAACGGCGTTCAGGGCGACGCCTCCTATATTGTCAACGCTGCCCATACGATCCGCGCCGGCTTCACCATCAGCGGCGAGCAAAGCGCGGTCGGCAATCAATCGCTGGTCGAGCCTACTCCCGGCGGAGTGGCAATCGACGCACCCTTCACGATCACCGACGACGTTTCCAAACTTGGATGGCTCGCCGGCGTCTACGCGCAGGACGAGTGGAAGCTCACCGACAAGCTGACGATGAACTATGGGGCACGGTTCGACCAGATGTGGCAATACGTCGATGCCAATCAGTTGAGCCCGCGCGTCAGCTTCACCTACAAGCCGTTCGAATTCACCACTTTCCACGCCGGCTATGCGCGTTACTTCACGCCGCCGGTGCTGGTCGAGGCGGCGCCCGCCAACATCGCTCTGTTCAACGGCACGACCGGTGCGCCGATAAGCGGCGGGACCAGCCCGGTCCTTCCCGAACGGTCACACTATTTCGATGCCGGCGTCGACCAGAAAATCCCGTTCAACTGTGTCTCGACGACCGCTGCTGACTGCACCATGCTCGAACTCGGCATCGACGCCTATTACAAGATCGCTCAAGACCTGCTCGATAACGGCAATTTCGGTCAGGCTCTGGTGCTCAGCGCCTTCAATTATGCCAAAGGCATCAATGAAGGCATCGAGTTCAGCCTCAAATATCGCAGCGGCAATTTCCAGGCCTACGGCAACCTCGCCGTCGGCCAGGAGAGGGCCACCGACGTGGTATCGAACCAATATCTGTTCGACAACGTCACGCCGCTCGCCGATCTCGGCGGCATGACCGAGCTGCAATATATCGACAGCCATTGGGTCTACACCGACCACAATCAGTTCGTCACCGGTTCGGCCGGCGTGTCGTATCTGTGGTACGGCACGCGCTATTCGGCCGACATGATCTACGGCTCAGGCCTGCGCACCGGCGACGCCAATATCGACAGCGAGGCGCCCTACGCACAATTCAATGTCGGGGCATCGCATGAAATTACCATGCCTGACGGTAAGCCGGTAACCGTACGCTTCGACATCGTCAACCTGTTCGACACGATCTACCAGATCCGGAGCGGCACCGGCATCGGCGTGTTCGCGCCGCAATACGGTCCGCGCCGCGGCTATTTCGTCGGCGTATCAAAAAAGATTTGAAACAAGGAACTCAAAATATGCCCGGAGCAGCAACAATCGGACTGAGAGAGGCACTTGCCCGGCAACCGCCTCGTTCGAGCGGGCGCACAATCAGTGGCGCGTCGAGGGCCGCATTGGCAGCGTCACAGCGACGCTTGACCACGCCCGCGTCAAGAGCACAACATACTGAAATGGTAGCACTTTTTTATTATTCCAAAGTAAAAGACTGAACCTTTCTCGGTTCGGCCAAGCGGAAGGTTGAGCGCGAACGTCATAAGGTCACATTCGGCCGTGATGGGATTGAGGCGAGCCTCGCATCAGCAAAAATGAAGACAAGAACGAGAACAGGAATGCACAGAGATCGCCAGACGCAGCGTTGGAGCCAAGGCTGCCTGCTCGCAAAACTCAGCGCGCTTACGGTGTTTGTCGCCATGCTGCTGCTGGTCGTGGCGCTGCCGGCACAATCCGCCCGCGCGCAGAGCAGCGACGTGCCCGCTGCGGAACAGTCTCAGATCCCTGCGATTGCCCCGGCGCCAGCGCAAGTTTCGACGCCACCCGCGCCGGCGACGCAAACTGCCGCGCCGCCCGTCGCTCCGAGTGCCACGCCCGCAACGCCTGCATCTCCGGGGGCGTCGGGCGCACCGGGTGCCGCAGCAGCAAATCCCGCGTCTCCCGCCGCGCCAGGAACGAGCCCCGCCCCTGCGCCTGAGGTCAATCCGACCGCAGGGCCGGCTGCTCCGCCGATCATGACGCCCCCGCCTGCCGCCGGCGAACCCTCGATCGGCGGGGAACTGCTGCCGCAGAAGCTGTCGCTCGTGCGAATGTATCTCGACGCCGATCGGGTGGTGAAGGCAGTGATGATCGGTCTCGCTCTCGCCTCGCTGGCGGCTTGGACCATATTTGTCGCCAAGACGCTTGAGCTCGGCAAAGCCCGTCGCGACATCCGTCGCGGCTTGCGCGTGCTGTTCAATGCCGCGAGCTTTGTGCAGGCGCACGATCAACTGCGCGACCGCAGCGGCCCCGTTACCCGGCTTATGCAAGCGGCAGCCCAGGAGATCCGCCTCTCCGCCAATGCGCTCGGCGACGGGTTGAAGGAGCGCATCGCGCTGCAACTCGAGCGGCTGGAAATGGCGGCGAGCCGCAGGATCTCGCGCGGCACTGGCGTGCTCGCCACGATCGGCTCGACCGGCGTGTTCGTCGGCCTGTTCGGCACGGTCTGGGGCATCATGAACAGCTTCATCGGCATTTCCAACGCCCACACAACCAATCTCGCGGTGGTCGCGCCGGGCATCGCCCAGGCGCTGCTGGCGACCGCCATGGGCCTTATCGCCGCGATCCCGGCGGTCGTCATCTACAACGTACTGACGCGGCAGACGGCGCATTATCGCGCGCTCCTCGGCGACGCCTCCGCCCAGATCATGCGCCTGGTCAGCCGCGATCTCGATCGCGCCCAGCTGCCGCTCGCCCAAGCCGCGGAGTAGAAGACAAAGCACGATGGCTATTCGTCTGGTTCACGGTGAGGAAGAACTCACCGAAGTGCATGACATCAACGTCACGCCGTTCATCGACGTGATGCTCGTGCTGCTCATCATTTTTATGGTGGCGGCGCCGCTGACGACCGTCGACGTGCCTGTCGATCTGCCGTCGTCGAACGCGCAACCGCAGCCTCGGCCGAACAAACCCATATTTCTTACCATCAAGGCCGACCACAGCCTCGCCCTCGGAGACGATCCGGTGGCGCCCGGCGCGCTCACGGCGGCGCTCGACGCCGCCAGCGGCTCCAATAAGCAGGAGCGTATCTTCTTGCGGGCCGACCGTTCCGTACCTTATGGCGACGTGATGCTGGTGCTCAACGCGCTGCGCTCGGCGGATTACCTGAAAGTCGCCCTGGTCGGCCTCGAGTCGCGAGATTCACCATGAGCGCGCACGCCCTGCCCTGGTTCGAAAGCGATAGTCCGCGTGACCTTGGACGCTGGTCGTTTGCCGCGGCGGTGGTGCTTTGTGCCCATGCCGCCGCCATCGCTGCCTACGTTTTATTCTGGCACGCGCCCAACGTAAATGTCGGCGACGAGACGCCGATCATCTCGCTCGAACTGACAGCGCCGCAGGTCGATCAGGTGCAGCAGGAAAAGGTCGAGGCGCCCACTCCCCCCAAGCAAACCACGCCCGACGCCGTGATCCCCGTGCCCAAGCCGCCGCCGAAGGTCGAACAGACCAACCCGGCCCCGCGCACCACGGTGCACGAGGTGGCGAGCGCCCCGCGCATTGATCCGTCGTGGCAATCGCTTCTGCTCAAGCACCTGCAGGAATTCAAGAATTATCCATTCGCGGCGCGACGGCGCAACGAGCAGGGCGTGGTGCTCTTGGCCTTCAGCATCGACCGCGCCGGCCACGTCGTCTCGCGCCGCATCGTGAAGGGTTCGGGCTATGCGGATCTCGACGCCGAAGTGCTGGCTCTGGTCGAACGCGCACAGCCGATGCCAGCCTTCCCGCCGAGCATGACCGAAGCACAGCTTGATCTCACCGTTCCGATCCGCTTTTCGCTGCACTGAGGCGGCAAACCGCTGCGCTCCCCCTGCGTGGCCAATGACCCCGTTGCGTTTTCATTGGAGAACCCTATGCGAACTAAAGCGAGTCTGACGCTGGCGGACGTGAAGAAAATCCTGGCGGCGTGCGAAGCCAGCGCTGTCGAAAACAAATGGGCGGTGGCGATTTCGGTCGTTGACGACGGTGGCTTTTTGCTCGGTCTTTCCCGCATGGACGGCGCGCCGGCGATTTCCGCCGAAGTCTCCGCCGGCAAGGCGCGCACCTCGGCGCTGACCGGGCGGCCGAGCAAATTCTTCGAGGAATTCGTCAAGCAGCGTCCGGCATTTGTCGCCTTTCCCGCGGGCCTTTTGATCCAAGGCGGCATGCCGGTGATGCATGGCAATGAATGCGTTGGCGCCGTCGGCGTTTCCGGCGTGCAATCGCACCAGGATGAGCAGGTGGCCCAGGCGGGCGCCAACGCGCTCGGGTGACGACCCAGCAGAATCAATCGCAGCGAGTTCCGGCTTCGGCGATGGCCATCCCCGACCCGAAAAGAGTTGTCGGCGGATTGTGGCGGGCAGCCGGCCACGACGACGACGCGCTGAGCGGGATCGAGTTGACCGGCGCCGAGCCGGTGCTGCCATCTTCGTTTGCGGTCGGCACCGTGGCGCAGGCGACGATTGCGGCTGCGGCTTTGGCCGCCGGCGAATTGTGGCGCATGCGCAGCGGCCGCCGGCAGCACGTGACCGTAGACATGCGTGCGGCCGCGATCGAATTCCGCAGCGAGCGCTACCTGCGCGTCGACGGCAAGGCGCCGGAGGAATATCACGACAGCATCGCCGGCCTCTATCGCTGCGGCGACGGGCGCTGGGCGCGCCTGCACACCAATCTGCCGCATCATTGCAGCGGATTACTCACGCTCTTGCGCTGCGAGCATGATCGCGAGGCGGTGGTGCACGCCCTGCAAGGCTGGAAAGCCGAAGCGCTCGAAACCGCAGCAGGCGAAGCCGGACTTGCGGTCACGGCGTGCCGATCCTTTGCCGAGTGGGACCGGCACCCGCAGGCGCAGGCGATCGCGCAGCTGCCGCTGTTTTCCATTGAGCAGATCGGCGCGGCACCGGTGCAAAAACTCGCGCCGGCCGAGCGGCCGCTTGCCGGCATCAAGGTCCTCGATTTGACGCGCATCATCGCCGGCCCGGTGTGCGGCCGCACGCTTGCCGCCCATGGCGCCGACGTTTTGCTGGTCACGGCGCCGCACCTTCCTACGCTGCTGCCACTGGCGATCGATACCGGCCGCGGAAAACTGTCGACCTCAATCTACTTGCGCGAGAGCGGCGGTCGCGAAGCGCTCGCGGCGCTCGTCCGCGATGCCGACGTTTTCGTGCAGGGCTATCGTCCGGGCGCCCTCGCCGCGTTCGGCTTCGGGCCGCAGGATGTCGCGGCGCTGCGCCCCGGCATCGTCTACGTCTCGCTGTGCGCCTTCGGCCACGAAGGACCGTGGGCGGAGCGCCACGGCTTCGATTCGCTGGTGCAGACCGCGAGCGGCTTCAATGTCGCCGAAGCGGAGGCTTTCAGCGCCGGCGAGCCGAAAGCGCTGCCGTGCCAGGAGCTCGATCATGCTACCGGCTATCTGCTCGCTTTCACCGCCATGACGGCGCTCGCGCGCCACGCCGAGCGCGGCGGCTCCTGGCACGTGCGCTGCTCGCTGGCGCAAACCGGCTATTGGCTGCGCGGCCTCGGCCGCATCGAGGGAACAAAATGTCCCGATCCGCGATCCGCTGACGTGCGCGATCTGCTGGAAGAGACGTCATCGGGCTTCGGCCGGCTCACCGCCGTGCGTCACTCTGCGCTCATGAGCGAAACGCCGCCGCATTGGACGCGGCCGAGCGTGCCGCTCGGCGCACATGCGCCGGTTTGGCCGAGCTGAACCGTTTCCGGGGCTCGTGGAGGGCCAATTTGTAAAGCGGATATCCAAATCGGGGCGTCCCGGCTTTGCCGCCCTGCCGCCCCCGATTGCGAATGCTTTATCCATCGAGTTCTTTGAAATACCGATAGATGCCCCATTGGCTGAAGGGGATGCGCCGCGGCGAGGAAAGATAGGCGGCAATTCGCGGGCGCTTGGCCACGCGGTCGTGCAGCGCCAGCAGAAGCGGCACTCTCCTTTCGAAGCGCTTCATGCGTTTGGGAAAGGCGTAGCGCAGCCCTTCGACGATCTGGAACAGTGACAGATCCACATAGCTGAGCCGCCGGCCGACCATGTGGCGGCCGCCATTATGTTCGAGCACGCGCTCGAAATAGCCCAGGAATTTCGGCACCCGATAGCGCCAGAAGTCGGCGGTGCGCCGCTTCGCCTCCGGCTTCTGTTCCTCGTAATAGAGCCAGCCAGAAACCGGATGATGGGTGTCGTGAATGTGCACGACGAGATCGCTGATGGTGAGCTGCAGCTGATGCGCCCAGAGCCGACCGGCTTCGTCACGCGGCGCCAGGCCGAGCCGCGGCCCGAGATAGAACAGAATGAGCGCGGTCTGCGCGATGATGTCCTTGCCCGTCTTGAGAAACGGCGGCGCGTAAGGCGGCCGCACGAGGCGCCGGCTTTGCAGCAGCTTCGTCATCGCGGCCATCCCGCTCTTGCCGCGGCGCGCTACATCGACGTAGTCGGCTCCAGCCTCCTCCAGTGCCAGCCGGACGAACTCGCCGCGGCCCTGGATGGTCGGCCAGTAGTAGAGTTCGTAGCGCACGGTCAGCCCGCCGCTTTGTATTGCTCGTTGCTGACCGGCTCCAGCCATTGCACGTGCTTGCCGTCGAGCCCTTCCTGCATGGCGACATGTTCCATGACGGTATTCGGCCCAGCGCCATGCCAGTGCTTTTCACCCGGTGCGATCCAGACGACGTCGCCGCCGCGGATCACCCGCGCCTCGCCGCCCCAGCTCTGCACGCGGCCGGTGCCCGATACGACAAAGAGCGTCTGTCCGAGCGGATGAGTGTGCCAGTGAGTCCGCGCGTTCGGCTCGAAGCGGACCAGTCCGGAGCGGAGCCGCGCCGGCTGCGGTGCTTCGATGATCGGATCCTGCCATACCGTGCCGGTGAACGATTCTGCCGGCCCGCGGCGTGATGGAACCGAACCGCTAGGGCGAATATCCATGGTCGTCTCCTCCGCATTGGGGTCGCTGACGGCGTTCCGCAACCCGCGGCACTCGGAAAGGGCGGTCGGGGCGGCGCCGAGGTAAGATAAACGAAATTTTGCCGCGATACCCTGGCTATTGCACTTGCGGAAGTGTGCCCCTCGCCGGCGGCCAGAGGGGCCCGGGGCATTATCGGATGCACAACGACGAGACGATCATGCGCAAGTCACTGGCGAGCGGCCTGAGAGAAGGGGCGCGCGCATCCGTCGCCCTTGGGCTTGTGATCCTGCTCGGCTTCGCGCTTGCGCTCGGCGCATGCAGCAAATGCGATGTGCCCGATTTCACCCATTGGGGTTCCCCGCCGGCACCGCACGCCTGCGACAGCGGCGCGCCGCCACAGCGCTAGTCTAGATCGGGTTCCGATCGAATTAAACCGCACCCACTCCATTCGTCATTGGCGGGCTTGACCCGGCAACCCATGCTGGGCTCCGATTCTAGCCGCCTGCGAAGGCGCGAAGGGTCAGTCGCGCGGGCCGCCGCCATCCGTCACTTTTGAAGGCCGCGCGGGAGGCGTTTCCCCGTTCGGTCGCGTTTCACCATTCTCCGCCGGTCGATCGAGGCCGGCGTGAAGGTCGTCGCGGGAGCGCAAATACGAGTCGGCCAATTGCCGCGGCGACAACGCGGCAAGACCGCCCGCATTGCCCGCTCGCCATCGCGCCCAGATCAACCGGCAAAGCGCAGCCAGCAGCGCGAGCTGAAAGATCAGCCCCAAATACGATGGAGCGCTGCCCAGCCCACCGAACAGGCCGCGACCAAACAAGAGTCCCAAAAGACCGGAGCCGAGAAAGCCGGCGGCAAAGCCGCCGAGCAAGCCGCCGCGGTTGAAGAAGCCGCTGAGCGAGCCCCCGGGGTAGGTCTGCGGGCCCGCCTGCGCGGTCAAGACCGGAGCATGACGTAAAGCCGCGCTCTCGGCGGCGGCCGCAGAAGCGAGCAACATGAAAACGCCCGTGCCGCCCGCAACGCTTAATCCGTCCGCCTGTCGGGCATCGGTCTCGTCCGCGCCGACCAACAGAACAGCCGCCAGCGCCGCGAACCTGGCAACAATTTGCATCCGACGAAAGATCAGCACGGCTGGTATGTCGCCTCCTCATGGCCCGGACCGCCGGGCCATCGCGCCCGGAGGCGAGCCGCCGCAAGCCGTCTGGGGCTTGACTTTATCGGTATGCGAGGACGAAGCAGAGAGAACTGCGCAAAGCGCCGCGCGCGAGTGTGTCGCACCACTCCGAACCGCGGGAGATGCCGATCGCCTTTCGCAAAATATCTAAGATTTTACAAAAGCGCGGGTGCGGCTCAGGCCGCCATCGTCTCTTTGACTTTGGCGACGAGTTGCCTGAGCGTAAATGGCTTCGCCAGGAAATCGAATTGTTGCCCGTCGGTCGGAAGATGTTTCTGAAAAGCATCTTCCGCGTAGCCGGACACGAAAATGAACTTCAGCCGCGGAAGGCGATTGCGCAATTCGCGTAGCAGGGTGGGACCATCCATCTCCGGCATAACCACGTCCGAGACGACGAGATCGATTTTGCCGTTGGCCTTTTCCAATACGTGGATCGCCTCGACGCCGTTTCCGGCCTGCAGCACTGTATAGCCGCGCGAGGCGAGCCCCCTGGCATTGAGAGCGCGCAATCCCTCTTCGTCCTCGACCAGAAGAATGGTGCCCTCCCCGGTGAGATCGGCGCCCTCAGCCCGGCGCGCTCGGTCGCTCGAGGCGGCCGCAGCAATGCTTTCCACCGCTTCCAGCGCCGAACCGGGCGACACCAGGTCCTGCGCGCTTGCGACGAGGCGCGGCAGAAAGACGCGGAACGTCGTGCCCTTATCTTCCACAGTGTCGAAATAGACAAATCCGCCGGTCTGCTTGATGATCCCGTAGACCGTCGACAAGCCAAGGCCGGTTCCCTTGCCGACCTCCTTGGTGGTGAAGAACGGCACAAAAACCTTGTCACGGATCGCCTCCGGGATGCCGGTACCGGTATCGGCGACCTCGATCAGCACGTAGTCGGCATCCGGCATTCCCTTGGCATGATAGCGCGCGCAGTCCTGCGCGCCGACATTGACGCTGCGCAGTTCGAGCCGGCCGCCGCTCGGCATGGCGTCGTGGGCATTGATCGCGAGGTTGGTGATCACCTGCTCGAGCTGCAGGAGATCGGCCTTCACCGGCCAGAGGTCGCGTCCGTGCACGACCTTGAGCGCAATCTTCTCGCCGAGCAGGCGGCGCAGGACCACGGTGAGATCGCTCAGCACCTCGTTGAGGTCGAGAACCTGCGGCCGCAACGTCTGCTTGCGCGAAAACGCCAACAGGTGACGGACCAGGCTGGCCGCCCGATTGGCGCTTTGCCGAATCTCCATGATGTCGCTGAACGAAGGATCGGTCGGCTTGTGGGCATTGAGCAAAAAGTCGTTCGCCAAAATGATGGCGTTGAGCATGTTGTTGAAGTCGTGCGCCATGCCGCCGGCGAGCTGGCCGACCAGGTCCATCTTCTGCTGGTGGATGAGCCTGGCTTCCAGTGCCCGCTGTTCAGTGGTTTCCAGCATGTAGACAATGACGGCTTCCTGATCGCGCTCTTGTTCGGCGACGGCGGTGACAAAGAAGCGGCCGAAGCGCTCGCCGTCGCCGGCAAGCATCGCATCGACCGGGGCGATGTCTCCCCTGCCCTGTGCGGCCTGGCCGATCGCGCCTTCCAGCGCCGGCCAGTCCCGCTCCGCCACGATGGCGCGCACCGAGCGGCCGCCGACGTCGCTTTGCAGCATGCGCTGGAACAGCCGCGCGAAAAGCGCATTGGTGCGCACGGTGCCGCCATTTCGATCGATGGTGGCGATCGCCATCGGCGTATGGTGGAAAAAGCGCATGAAGCGCACCTCGGCGGCACGTGCCGGCTCGCTGCCGTCGTCGCGGGCGCGATTGAGCACCAGCGTGCGTGAGGCGCTGGGCAGGCCGTCCGCTCCGAACGCGACCTTGTGATAGAGCCGCGCGGGCAGCGGGCGGCCGGAGCGGGTCTTGAGATCGAGGTCCACCACATCGGTTTTCATCTCGCCCGGAGCCGCCCGCAGCGTCGTCAGCAGGGCAGCCCCGTCGCCAGAGACCAGATCGGTGAGTTTCAGGCCGCCGGAGCCGACCTGGGCCAGATCCTGATCGAGCCAATTGGCGAGCGTTGCATTGAGATAGATGACGTCGCCGGCCGCATCGGCCGAAAAAAAGCCGGCCGGGGCATGATCGAGGTAATCGATCGCGTGCTGCAATTCCTGAAACACCTTTTCCTGGCGTTCGCGGTCGCGAGTAACGTCGTTGAGCGACCAGACGGTGAGCGCGCCAACGCGCGTTCCAGCGCCCAGCGGGCGCACCTTCATCCGCAGCCAGCACGCCGGGCGACCGGCCGCGGCAGCGATGCGAACCTCTTCCTCCTGGCGGGCGCCTTCGCGCGCCGCCTTGAGCAGCCGGTAGATGGCCTCCGAAGCATCCGGATCGCCTATGAACACCCGCTCCACGGATCTCGCCTCGTGCGCGTTCGTCGCGCCGATGATGTTGAGATAGGCGGCATTGGCGTAGATCACTCGCCCGTCTGCATCGGTGACGACGACACCGTCGAAAGCGCCGTCAAGCACGGTGCGCACCAGTGGAGCGTCGCGGCTGCCGCTGGACACCCGCAGGATGCCGCTGGCGAGCGCAAAGAGCGCGAAGACGCCGAAGGTGGCGAGCACCGCGAGGAAGAAAACGATGTAAGGCCCGGCATGGCTACGGCCGGGCAGTAAGAGAGCGGCGGCGCCGCCGAGCAGAAGCGCGGCGACCAGGAATACCAGGGGAATGCTGCCGCGGCGCACGGGGCCGCTGCGATCGATTGCTGTCCGCGCCGCGGCTGGACGATCGGATCGGCCGAAGCCGTCGCTCATTATGCCCTCTGGCGTCACGCTTCGCCCTCAGTGCCCCTCGCCGCCAACGCGCGCAAGGGGGCTCCCCCCGATCAAAACACACCGGGACCAAACGCCATCGCATTACAATCGAATCAACCGGCCGCAGTGAATTCTAGTGGAGCATGGCGCATCCGGGAATCGGCTTCGACCGGATTGGATGACCCCCGGCGCTTTTTTTCGATCAGGCGGACGCGCCCCTCGCGGCCATCCGGCGCAGCCGCATGACGTAGCCGATGATTTCGGCGACCGCACGGTAATGTTCCGGCGGGATTTCCTGGTCGATCTCCACCGTGCCGTGAAGCGCCCGCGCAAGCGGGGGGTTCTCGACGACCGGAATCTCGTGCGACCGCGCGATCTCGCGAATGCGCAATGCCAACAGATCGGCGCCTTTGGCGACACAGACCGGCGCATTCATGCCGCGCTCGTATTTCAGCGCGACGGCGAAATGGGTCGGGTTGGTGATGACGACGGAGGCCTTCGGCACCCCCGCCATGATGCGTTTACGCATGCGGGCATGGCGCAACTGCCGCAGCTTGCTTTTGACCGCCGGATCGCCTTCGCTTTGCCGGTACTCCTCTTTTATCTCGCGCACCGACATTCTCTGCCGGGCGTACCATTGCCGGTACTGAAACAAATAGTCGGCCGCAGCCACGATGGCGAGTATCGCCACCACGCTGCCGAGCATCTGCAGGGTGAGGGAACGCGTGACCGGTAGAATCATCGCCGGATCGATGCCGGTGAGCGCGGCAAGGCGCCCCCGTTGCGGCCAAAGCAGCGCTGCGATCACCGCACCGATGATCACGAGCTTGGCGAGACCTTTGAAGAAATTGGCCAACGCTTGCAGTGAAAACAGCCTCCCGAGCCCGGCCGTAGGCGAAATTCGCGACCATTTCGGGAGCATCGGCTCGAGCGAAACGACAATCCGGTGCTGGATGGCGCTGCCGGCGAGCGCAGCAACCGCCAGCACCATTAGTGGAATGCCCAGCGCCGCCAACACCTTGGCTGCCAGGTGGTGAGCAAGCATGACGAGCGCCGGTCCGTCGGCGGACACTTGATAGGAGTTGGCGAGGAGCCCGCGCAGACTCTCCGCCAGGCTGGCGGCTGCCGGCCCCGCGAACACCATCAGCGCCAGGGCGCCCCCGGCAAGCGTGAACCAGGTATTGACTTCGGCGCTCCTGACGACGTCGCCGCGCTTGATCGCCTCGTCGAGGCGTTTCGGGGTCGGGTCTTCTGGGTGGTCGCTATCGTCGCGTTCGTCAGCCATGGCGGGCGCTCAATCAGGCGTGCGGGGCAAGCGCGTGCAGGACGCCGGCGGCGTAGTGGAGAAAAATCCCATCATCGCGCCAAGCCCCAGGACCAGGAGTAACAGCCCGATCATGATCGACAGCGGCAGCGCTACGAAGAAAACCTGCATTTGCGGCATCATCCGCGACAGCACGCCAAGGCCGATATTGAACAGAAGCCCGAAGGCAAGGAACGGCGCGGACAGCTGGATGCCGATGCGGAATGCACCGGCGACGGTCTGGGTGATGAGCGCGGCGACGTCGCCGACTGCCGGCACCTCCCCTGGGGCAAAGACGTTGTAGCTGTCATTGAGCGCGGCGATGACGAGATAGTGCATGTTGGTGGCAAAGATCAGCGTCAGGCCGAGCAGATTGAGGAAATTGCCGACGAGTGCGCCCTGTTCGCCCTGGGTCGGGTCGATTGCGGTGACGAAGCCCAGGCCGAGCTGCTGGGCGATGACGGAGCCGGCCACGTCGAGCGCCGAGATGGTAAGCCGCGCGGTCAGACCGAGCACCGCGCCAATCAAAATCTCCTCCACCAGCATCACGATGACAGGCCCGAGGGCGGCGGTATCGATGTGATAGGCGGAGCGGTGCAGCGGCAAGAGCACGGCGGCGAGCACCAGCGCCACGGTCAGGCGAATGCGCGAAGAAATGTTCTGCTCGCCGAGACCGGGAAGCAGCATCAGCATCGTGCCGATGCGGGCGAAAACCAGGAGGAATGCGGCGCCGAGGGCCGGAATCGAGGACAGATCGATGGTCACGTCGCGGGCCGGCTTCAGCCGTTGATGATGTGCGCGGTGATGCGCAGGAAATTCGCGTGCAGAATGTCGGCCATGAACGGCAGCGCAATCAGCAACGCGAGGAAAATCGCAAGAATCTTCGGAATGAAGACCAGCGTCGTCTCCTGGATCTGGGTGAGCGCCTGCAGGAGCGAGATGGCGACGCCGACGATCAACCCTACCAGCATCAACGGCGCCGCGACGAGCAACAGCGTCATGATGGCGTCGCGTGCTACATCCATGACTTCCGGTCCGCTCATCATCGGTTCGTCCTCCCCTCACTGCATCGAACGTCGCCGCGTCAGATCGGCATTTTCAAAATATCCTCGTAGGCCGCGATCACCTTGTCGCGGACCGATACCAGCGTGGCGATCGCTGTTTCCGATTCGGCCACCGCAGTGACCACGTCGACCATGTTGGCTTTGCCCACGGCCACCGCCTGCGTCTGCGCGTCGGCCTTGGCGCCGGCGTCCGTCACTGCATGGATCACGTCCTTGAGGATGGAGCCGAAGCTCGAGCCGCCGGCGCTCGCACCGCCGAGTTGGGCGCCGCTGCCGGTTTCGCCGCCGAGACGGCCAAGCGCGGCGTAGGCGTTGGCGGCGGCGGCCGGGGTTGCCGGGATGGTCATGGTTCACCCTAACTCTTGAGAATGTCGATGGTGCGCTGGAGCATGCGGCGCGTCGCGGTAATCACGTTGAGATCCGACTGATAGGACTGTTGAGCGTCGCGCAGGTCGGTCAACTCGACCAACGAATTGACGTTCGGATATTTGACATCGCCGTTGGCGTCAGCGGCGGGATTGCCGGGCTCATGCTTGATGCGAAAGGCGGAATTGTCGGTCCGAACGCGGCCGAGCTTGACCACGTCGGCGCCGAGTGCGCTGTCGAGTTGCGAGGTAAACGTCACGATCTTGCGCCGATACGGATCGCCGCCGGGCGTGGTCGCGGTCGAAATCGGCGTTGGCGATGTTCTCGGTGATGATGCGCATGCGGCCAAGCTGCGCGTGTAGACCGGATGCGGCGATGTTGAGCGCTTTGATGAAGTCCATGATCGAAGCATTCCGCTGACTGCGAGCCGTCGTCCCCCGGGCGCAAACTCACTCCTCAAGTTTAAGAGCTCCCGGCCGCAAGCTTGATCAACGCCAAGCTGCGCGTGTAGAGATCGGCTGCCGCGTCGAAGTCCATCTGGTTCGAGGCGAGTTTCATCATCTCGTCCTCGTGGTTGACCGCGTTACCGGCCGGACGCACTTCATAATGTCGCTCGCCGTCCGGGGCGAACGGCGCGTCCGAGCCATCGCCGCCAAGATGCATTGGATCGGTGCGCGCGAGCACGACCGCCAGACTCACTCATCGCCTGTTGGAAATTCGGCGGCGCGAGGTCGTGCGGCCGGTAATTGGGCGTGTCGGCATTGGCGACGTTTTCGGCCAGAAGCCGCTGCTGCTCCTGGTGCCACTCCATGCGCATACGCAGCATCGACAGGATGGGAACATCGGTGATCGGCATCGTTTTGAGCCTCCGGCTGCCGGGCAGACTTTGCCGATCTTATGGTTAATGGCCGGTTAAACCGCTCCGGCGACGCGTTTTGCCATCAATCCGCCGTTTACCATACCGATGCTGGAACTGCCGCGTTCGGGCTGGAACAGGGGCAAGGATTTTAAATCTTTGTTAGGAATCGCGGCGGCAAATATTACCAGCGCCGTTAACCATTGGCGCGCCAATGGACGGCCGCAGTGAGGGGACAGATGGCGTTATTCGGCGGTATGCCCATTCCGGTTCAATTCTTCGTCGCTTTTGTCATCGTACTCGCGCTGATCGGGATCACGGCGTGGGTGGTGCGCCGATTGGGCGCCGGCCGGCTGGGCGGCGTCGGCCTGCGCGGACGCCAGCCGCGGCTTGGAATCGTCGACTACGCCAGCGTCGATGCGCGGCGCCGTCTCATTCTGGTCCGCCGGGACAATATCGAGCACCTGCTGATGATCGGCGGCCCGACCGATGTTCTCGTGGAGTCCAATATCGTGCGCGCCAGCGCGGCACCTCGCGAAACTACGATTGCGCGTCCGCCCGCGGTCGCGGAGGCGCTGCCGCGCCCCGTCGCTCTCGCGGACAATCCGGCCCACGGCTCCTGGCCGCTGGCGCCGGAGCCGGCTTCCCCTCCAGTCGTCTCGCGCGCGCCGCGCAGCGAGCCGATCATCGAGGAGTCCGGGTCCTGGCCGGGCGAACCGCGGGGGAATCGCGAGACGCTCGCTGCTCTTGCCGACGAACTGTCTACCAAGCCGCCTGCCCCGGCGCGCAGCCGGCAGACGCCGGCCGGCCGGCCGCAATCGTCCGAACCGCGCCTGGAAGGGCGTGCGGAAAGCCGCGCCGAGGCGCGCGTGGCACCTGCGCTACCGGCGGCCGCAGAGCCCCCGGTCCCATCCGACCAGGGCCTCGCCGAAATGGCGCATCAACTGGAAGCGGCCTTGCGTAAGCCGAATGGAAGGACCGGCAGAAACGAAATGCGCGAGGCGCGCGCTTCGGTCATGCCGCGCGCGAGCACATTACCGGAATTCTTACCGTCCGCGGAAGACGCGCCGGCACCGCCGCCGCCCCCTTCACCGCCGGCGCCACGCGGCGCGCGGCCCGCCGATGCAATGCCGCCGCGCGCAGATGCCAAGCAATCAAACACCGGCAAGGCGCTTTACGACAGTCTCGAACAGGAGATGGCGAGCCTCCTCGGCCGGCCAAACGCGAAGAACTGATGCAAACGGCATAATGCAAATACATCGGGACTGCCGCGTCCGCCTCAAGGCGGTGGCGGTCTCAGTAGCGGCAATTCTGGTTTCGGCGACGCCGCTCGCCGCGCAGGATATCAGCATCAATCTTGGGCAAGGGACCGCCGGCGGCGGCCTCAACGAGCGCGTCCTTCAACTGATCGCGCTGGTGACGGTGCTTTCGCTCGCACCATCGATCCTGGTGATGATGACCTCGTTCACGCGCATCGTCGTCGTGCTCTCGCTTCTGCGCACCGCGCTCGGCACGGCGACGGCACCGCCGAATTCGGTGGTCATTTCACTCGCATTGTTCCTGACGGCTTTCGTCATGGGCCCGGTGCTCACCAAGGTCTACGATACAGGCGTCCACCCACTCATCGAGAACCAGATCACCGTCGATCAGGCATTCGAGCGCGCCAGCGGGCCATTGCGCGCCTTCATGGAGAAGAACGTCCGCCAAGAGGACCTCAAACTGTTCGTGAACCTCTCTGGCGAACCACCGCCGGCGAAGCCCGCGGACCTGTCGATGCGCATTCTCGTCCCCGCGTTCATGATCTCCGAGCTCAAGCGCGCGTTCGAAATCGGATTTTTGCTATTCCTGCCGTTCCTCATCATCGACCTGGTCGTCGCCTCGGTCTTGATGTCAATGGGCATGATGATGCTGCCGCCGGTCGTGGTGTCGCTGCCGTTTAAGCTTATTTTCTTCGTGCTGGTCGACGGCTGGACGCTCGTCGCCGGATCGCTCATCCAGAGCTACGGAACGTAACGCACCAACGGCCACGTCCGAAAAGGCGCGCGTACATCCGGCGTCACCCATCGAGACCGTGGCCGTCCAGCGGCGGAGCGCAAGGCTCTACGCCGCCTCCAGCGAAATAGTGGTCACACAGCATTTATGCAAGAGCGGCTTTGTGCCAGACTGTAGGCACAGAACTGTCCTTTCGCACTGCATCAGCGGGCCGGACGACAGCTCGATCGCGGCCCGATCTGGAGGGAAAAAATGACCGTCGCTCAACCGAACGATGAAGCCGGCATGGAACGCGCAGTCGAAAGCGCCGTTCACCGGCATTGGGTGCTGTTTCTTATCGAGGGCATCGTACTTGTCATTCTGGGCATTCTGGCGGTCCTGGTGCCTGAATTGGCAACCATCACTTTCACCATCTTGATTGGTTGGTTGTTCCTGATCTCGGGCGGTGTCGGTCTCTTCACCACGTTGTGGATGCGCAACGCACCCGGCCATTGGTGGTCACTGCTGTCGGCTTGCATCGGTATCGCGGCCGGCATTCTGCTCTTGATCTGGCCGGTCACCGGCGCCATTTCGTTGACGCTGCTGCTGGTTGCATTTTTCGTCGTCGAGGGCGTGGCGTCCATCATGTATGCCATCGAGCATCGCAACCAGATCACGGGCCGCTGGGGCTGGATGCTCATTAGCGGCATCATCGACCTGATTGTTGCCGCCATCATTCTCCTTTGGCTGAGAGATCAGCAAACCGCCTTCGTGCCGCTCGGCCTCCTGGTCGGCATCAACCTGTTGTTCGGCGGCGTGGCCATGATCGGCATGGCGTTCGCTGCTCGGCACCCCGCATAGCGAACTGCGTCGTCGCAGCACAGGCCGCGCGCGTTTCGCGCGAAAAGGCGTTGGTGTAGCCTTCCACCCAGAGCGCTGCTTTGCAAAAGCGCCGATCCGGACGGGAGGACGACATGCGAGCTTCGCTTACGCTTATTGCGCTGGGTTGTGCTGCTGTTGCGGCCGCCGCTGCTTCGCCGGCATACGCCGACGACTATCCGAGCAAGCCGATCCGGGTCATTTCCGATTCCGCGCCCGGCAGCGCCGTCGACGTGACTTTCCGGATGATCATGAACCGGCTTGGCAAGGTGCTCGGCCAGCAGATCGTTCCGATTGACCAGCCCGGCGCCAGCGGAGCCATCGCAGCTCACGCCGCGGCCGAAGCGGTGCCTGACGGCTACACGCTGTTCGCACCGGCAATTTCGCTGTTCATTTCGCTCCCCGGCAAGGCGGAGAACCTTCCGCTCATGATACCGCGCGATTTTCTTCCCGTCGCCTCTCTGGTCGACCAGCCGATGTTCATTTGCGCAAGCGTCAAGTCCGGCATCAAAACCCTGCCGGAGCTGATCGCGCGCGCCAAGGCGCATCCCGGCCAGATTTCCTTTGCGGCAACCGGCATCGGCCGCATCACGCACCTGACCGGGCTGCTCATGCAAACGCGCGCCGGGATCAAATTGCAGGTCGTGCCCTATACCGGCGGTCCGGCGGCGGCGTTGACCGATGTGATCGGCGGCCGCGTGCCGCTGATCATCGAAGGCTATTCCGGCGTGGCCGGCGCCATCCAGGCGCATACGCTCACGGTGCTCGCCATCGCATCGCGGCATCGTCTCCCCAGTTTTGCCGACGTGCCGACAGTCGCGGAGACGTTGCCGGGCTTCGCCGCCGGCGGTTGGCAAGGAGTGCTGGCGCCGCTCGGCACGCCGGCGTCCGATATCCAGAAGATCAATGGGGCGGTGAAGACCGTGCTCGCCGAGCCCGATCTCGCCAAGCAGCTGGCGGTGCGCGGCGCCTATGTGGACGCGATGACGCCGGCGGAAGTCGAGACCTTCGTCAAAGCGCAGCAAGCGCAATGGAAGCCCGTGCTTCAGGCGTTCGAAGCGAGCGTGAACAAGTAGACGCGTTGCGGCCGAGCAGCGGCTATCCAGCGGGCGGTGGATCGCTTTTATTGCGTGCTCGCGGCGAGCGCTTGTGGCTTGGCTCTGAAATTGAGTTCCTTCGCGACCACCTTGGCGCGCTCGGGAGATATTGGTAAATCCAACTCTCACGTGCGCGCTTCGCGAGAGCGCAATACCCTGGAGGTCTCGATGCACAGATTTGCGATCTTCGCCGCCTTCGTCTCCACTTTGTTCTGCACCGGCATCGCCCACGCCGGGCCTTACACCGACGACCTCAGCAAGTGCCTGGTGAAGTCGACAACTTCCAACGACGAAGTGGCATTCATGAAATGGATCTTTGGGGCGCTCTCGCTGCACCCGGCGATCACTTCGCTGGTATCCATCACGCCGCAACAACGCGCCGAATTCCAGAAGAACGCGGCAGCCCTGATCGTTCGTCTGGTGACGGCCGATTGCCGGCAGCAAGCGCTCAACTCGGTCAAATACGAGGGGGTGAACGAGATGGAGACGAGCTTTGCGGTGTTCGGCCAGGCCGCCATGCGCGACCTTATGAACAATCAGAGCGTCAGCCAGGGCATGAGCACGCTGGGCACGTATTTCCAGGATGATCAGAATTGGCTTGCATTTCTGCGCGCGGCCGGGCTGGCGCCAGCCAAGTAGCAGCGTCGCCGTGTGAAGGCGCGCGGCGGCGAGCCAGCTACTCGGCGGGCTGCATCTGGCGCGCTTTTTCAACGCCATTGGCGATGAATGCAATCAGGAGCACAGCGACGAGGAAGCCGAGCGCGATCAGCGCCGTGGCGCTGAGCACGAGGTCGAAACCACCGAGGCGGTAAAGCAGCGCGATCATCGATACGGCTGCGCCGGAAACGACGAAAGTCAGAAAATAACGCACCGCGTACACGCGGCCGCGCCATTTATCGGCGGTGTAGCGCGCGATGACCAGATCGTTGAGCGTGATCTGCCCATAGATCGCCGCCATGGTGAAGGCGAGCACCAGCGCTGCGCCGTTCGAATGCGTGACCCAGACAAGCCCGGCGAACTGTGCGATGGCGCTGATCGCAAACAGGATGTGCAGGGGGAACCGCTCGACCAGACGGCCGACCGTCACTTGCGCCGCGGCGCCGCAAAGAAAGACCGCCGTTGTCAAGCTCCCGACCTGGACGAGCGAGATGCCGTTGCCGACCCGCTCATCCACGAGCTTCGGCAGCGAGAGCGAAATAGTGTTGAATACCCGTCCGGCGCTGAGCGCCACGACCACGAACAGGCCGAAAATCATCGCCGCCGTCGATGGAGGCAACACCACATCGGCTGTGGCCGTACTCCGCCTGGCTTGCTTCCCGTCATCGGGGGTCAGCCAGAGATAGACGCTTCCGGTTACAATGCAGATCAGCCCGGGGAGCAGGAACGCGCCGCGCCACGACGTGGCTGCACTCAGCGCCGCTGTGATGCCTGCGGCAAGCGCTCATCGTCGCTCTCTATGCCGGCCCCGTCATCCAGGACTACCAGCTCACTCCTACCGACCCCGGCAGCCGCCTGCACGGGTTCTACGTCGGCGGAGAGACCGCCGCCGACATCTGGTTCCAGCCGAATGCGGTCACTATGGCGGCGCTCAACGGAGCCATCTCGTCGATCGGTCCAACCGGGTATGTGCGCGCGGCATTCGGAATCCGCACGTTCGTCCCCGCCTTTATCGGTCCCGAGATCGAACAAATCTGGTGCGCAAACTTCCAGGAGCTTGAACTCGGCGCGCAACTGACTGCATTACGCGTCAACGCCGTCGAGTGGTCGCTCGGCACCGGCTTGGCACTCACTTCCGACCGGCGTTCCGGCCTGTACGTCCGCTTCGGCGCCGACGAGCGCTATTGAACCGAGCGGACACCAGCGTGGTCCCGTTACGCTGCCCTAGCCCGCACGCGTTTTCCCAATGATCCCCGGCGCGCGGTCCGACCGCGGCTCAGCCCTTCTCGTCGCACGCCCAGGCGCGCACGACGCACTGACGGCCGCCGAACTGATAGCAGCGGCGCAGCGAGGCATTTTCGGCTCTGCCGAGATGCGGGTTGAAGGCCCAGCCAAAGGCGCCGCATGGATTTCTGGCATCGATGGACATCGCCGCACAACCGCGGCGCATCACGCCGACGACGTGGCATGTACGGCCGGTACATTTCCTTATCGCTGCGAGACGGGCGTCCCGAAGCTTGTGGAAATCAAAGCCATAGCCGTAGGCGCCACAGGCGCCCACCGCCAGCGCGCCGGCGGCTCCAGCCACGCCGATACCGAGGATCAGGAGGCACGCCGTCACCAGGGCAATCGCGGAATTTTGTTGCAGGCTGCGCATGGAGGTCCCTCCCCGAGGAACCCCGAGACGCTAGCTGCGAACAATTGCCAGTTGGTGAATCCGGCGTGCATGCCCAGGTCGGCGCGCCGGCGGGTGCCGGGCAAGGTGCGCCGCAGACCGTGATCGCCGCCCATCGGCCTCGACCATCCCAGACCGCCGGTGGTGCACGGGTTCGCATCTCACCGCGCCCGTCAGCCAAAGCTCAGAGGGTCTTTTCCAATTCCCTCTTCACCGCCTGGAGCGCTTCCGGGGTGTCGATGTCGGTCAGCGCCGCCTTGCCGGTGAGCGGCAGTTCGGTCACGGCCTCGGAATAGCGGCTGATGAGGTGGCGCGCGCCGACATCGCCTTCAACCGCCATGAGGTCGGGAAAGAAGCGGCGCGACCAGACCACCGGATTGCCGCGCTTACCCTCGATGCTCGGCACCACCACCAGGGCGCCCTTTTCCGGATCGAACGCGCCGAGCAGGCGATCGATGAGCGCCGCATCGACGTGCGGCATATCGCCGAGGCAGACAATGGCCCCGTCGGCGTCCGCCGACAGCGCGCCGATGCCGGCCTTGAGCGATCCGCCGAGGCCGTCGGCAAAATGCGGATTATGGACGAAAGCGACCGGCAGTCCGGCGAGCGCGGCTTCCACCCGCTCGCGCTGGTGTCCGGTGACCACGATAATCGGCCGCGCCCGCGACCGGAGCACCTGCTCGACGACGATGCGCACAAGCGGGCGGCCGGCGATTTCTTCGAGAAGCTTGTTCGACCCACCCATGCGGCTGGAACGGCCGGCGGCGAGGACGACAGCGGCAATGCTGCGGCCAGCCTTCGCCGCATCTTCCCGCGGCTGCGGCCGCGTCACGATCTCCATCAACAAGCCGCCGACGCCGAAGCCGGTGATGTCCTGCCCCAGCACCGGCAAACCGGCCAGAAGCCGCATCAGCACCCAGTCGAAGCCGTTTTCCTTCGGGCTTCGCGCGCAGCCCGGCGCACCGAGTACGGGATGTCCCGCTGCCTCGCCGATCATCAACAGATTGCCGGGATCGACCGGCATTCCGAAATGCTCGACGCGACCCCCTATTGCCTCGACGGCCGCAGGAATGACATCGCGGCGGTCGGCGATCGCCGAGGCGCCGAACACGAGCACCAGTTCGGCGCCGGCTGCGAGCACTTCTTCAAGTGCGCCGGCGAGAGCGGCGCGCTCGTGCGGCACGCGTCGCTCGGCAACGATTTCGGCCCCGGCCGGCGCCAAGCGGTCGGCGGTAGTTTTCAGGGTTTTGTCGATAACCTTGACCGCCAGGCCCGGAAGGATCGTCGAGACCACGCCGACTTTGCGGATCCGGTAGGGCGCGACGCGCAACAGCGGTCCGCCGAGGCCGGCAAGGGCTCGCTCCAGCGCCTCCTTGCCGATTGCGAAGGGGATAATCTTCACGGTCGCGATCATCTCGCCCGCGACCACCGGCTTATAGGCTGACAGCGTTGCGAACGTGATCGCTTCGTCGACGCGGTTGAGGCGGTCGATTGTCGCCCGATCGACGACGAGCACGCCCGCGTCCTGCGCGAACAGATTGGCGCGGCCGGTAAATGCGCGGTCGACATGCACGCCGGTCCCGGCCACCCTTTGCGCGATATCAGCCGCGGCGGAGTCCTCGGAGACGTCGTCCGGCTCGAGCCGGGCCACCACGACCTCCTTGATGCCCGCTGTTTCGAGCGCCGCCACTTCAGACGCGCCGATCAGCGTGCCTTTCTTGAGCACCAGTGCGCCCTGACGGATGGTATGCACCGCAGTCGCGCCAAGCGCGTCTTTCGGCGCGACACCGCCGAATTTCATGATGCGGCCCTGACCGCCGGCGCCGCTTCGGCTTCGACTTCCTCGCGCAACCGCGCCGTGATTTGCGCCATGATGGCGACCGCGATCTCGGCCGGAGAAGCCGCGCCAATATCAAGGCCGATCGGGGCGCAAATGCGGGCAATATCGGCATCGCTCACGCCCTGTTCCTTGAGCCGGGCGACGCGCCGCGCGTGCGTCTTCCGCGAGCCGAGCGCTCCGATATAGAAGCAATCGCGCGACAGCGCATGGCTAAGCGCCGGATCGTCAATCTTGGGGTCGTGCGTAAGTGCGACGAAGGCGGTGTAATGGTCGATGCCAAGGGGCGGTAACGCCTTGTCGGGCCATTCGGCAATCACCTTCACGTCGGGAAAGCGCTCGATGGAGGCGAACGCGGTGCGCGGATCGACGATGGTCACGTCGTAGCCAAGGAGCTTGCCGATCGGCGCCAGCGTCTGGCTGATGTGCACGGCGCCGGTAATCACCAGTTGCGGCGCCGGCACGTAGACCGTGAGAAAGACGCGGCCCTGCGCGCTCTCGACCATGCCGCTCTTGCCGGCGCGCAAACGTTCGGCCAGAACTTCGCGCAGCGGATCGGCGGCAAGATCAGCGGCCTTGACCAGGCGCTGCCGGCCGCTCTCGACGTGGGTGACGACAATCGCCGCACGCCGCGCGGCGCGTTCGACATTGAGGGTGGTGATAAGTTCAAGCTTCATGATCGCGCCATCCATTCTTCCGTAGGGGGCGGCCCTTGTGGCCGCCCGAACTAGCCGCTGCCGTATCGGCCGCTGGCGGGCACAAGGCCCGCCCCTACGGGACACACGGCAATGCGCGTTATTCCACCTTCTCGACGAACACCCGGATGGTGCCACCACACGAAAGGCCGACCTTCCAGGCCGCCTCGTCGGCAACGCCGAATTCCAGCATTTTCGGGGCGCCGCTCTCGATGACGTCAAGCGCTTCGGTCACCACGGCGCCCTCGACACAGCCGCCGGATACCGAGCCGAGAAAATTGCCGTCCCGGTCGATGACCAGGTTGGAACCGACCGGGCGCGGCGCCGAGCCCCAGGTTTCGACAACCGTGGCAAGGGCGACCTGGCGGCCGGCCTTGCGCCAATCCTCGGCGGCTTTGAGTATGTCGTCGCTGGTCGAGAGCATGGCATGCCTCCGGTTGGGGCGAGTAGCGAATGGGGAAGAGCGAATAGGGGTAAGATATTCGTTCTTTTTGCTATTCGCTACTCGCTATTCGCAACTCGCTATATTTTCCTGAATATAGCGTGTCATGCGACCTTTTGCATCCAGGCTTTCGGGTCGCCACCCCGCTCGCCTCCGCGGGCGAGCGCGCCAACCAACGAGGCCATCGACTCCAGATTATGGATCGGCCGGAACTCGTCGACGCACGGCAGCATGGTCTTGATGCCGCGCGCGCGCGCCTCGAAGCCTTCGAAACGAAGGAGCGGATTAAGCCAGATGAGCCGCCGGCATGCGCGGTGCAGCCGATCGATGTCGAAGGCGAGCGTGTCGTCGGCGTCGCGCTCGAGGCCGTCGGTAATCAGGAGCACAATCGCTCCCTGACCGAGCACGCGCCGCGCCCACAGTTTGTTGAAGGCGCGCAGCGAGGAGGCGATGCGCGTGCCGCCCGACCAGTCGGGCACGCTCGCCGAACAGCCGGCGAGAGCGTCGTCGGGATCGCGCTCGCGCAGCGCCCTGGTGACGTTGGTGAGCCGGGTGCCAAACAGGAGCGTGCTCACCCGCTTGCGCGCGTCGGTGAGCGCATGCAAAAAATGCAAGAAGATGCGGCTGTACTGGCTCATCGAGCCGGAGATATTGAGCAGCGCCACGATGGGCGGCGGCCTGGTCTTCGGTCCGATGAAACGTAAATCGATGAAGTCGCCGCCGCCTTTCATACTGGCGCGCAGCGTACGGCGGATATCGATGAGATGGCCGCGCGGGTGCGGCGCTAGCCGCCGCGTGCGGACTTCCGCGAGCGGCAACACGAGCCTTTTCATCGCTTCCTTGGCGGAGGCGATTTCGGCGCTCGTCATCTGCGCGAAATCCTTGTGCTGAAGCACTTCGCGGTCGGAAACGGTCATGCGCGCGTCGAGTTCGACTTCGCGCTGTTTGCGCAGTTTGTCGTCGAGGCCGGAAAACAAGGCTTCGTGGACGCGCGCCGCGCCCGGCTGGGGCGCCTGCGGCGCAGCCGGCATCTGCGGCAGCATCATCGCCAGCATCTGATCGATATAGCCGCGGCGGCGGAAGAAAATGCGGAACGCCTGGTCGAACAGCACCGAATGCTCATGCCGCTTCACGAACACTGCGTGCAACGTCCAATAAAAATCCTCACGCGTACCGATGCCCGCCGTCTTCAGCGCTTCGAGCGCATCGAGCACCGCGCCGGGGCCGACCGGGATGCCGGCGGCGCGCAGCGCGCGCGCGAAGTAGAGGATGTTCTCGGCGAGCCGACCATTGCCGCCGTCACCTTCCCCCTTGGGCGGGAGGTCGGCGGCAGCGGGCCGTCGGGAGGGGGATAATGGGTCAGACATAGGTCGCTTTCGTCTTCATTCGGCGATTTTAGCACCCTCACGCACCTCTTTCATCCCGCCCCGCGATAGCGGGGAGGGGGGACCATCCGTAGCGCGCGCCGCGAAGGATGGTGGGCGGGGCGTCAGCTGCGACGACACTCTACGGCGAAAAACCAGCGTCGAGTCAGACGCCCCCTCCACCGCGCCTCGCCATAGGCGACGCTTCGCGTCGGCGTTCTTACGCTAAGAACGTCGGCCAGAGGCCGCCTATGCCCCTCCCCCGCTTTCGCGTGGGAGGAAAAATGCGCTCGCGTTCTCGCGGCTCGATTTTTGTTTCGCGCCCGAGGTTTGGTCAAAGATGTTCACGAACGGGCCTCCCTGAAAGAGGGGGGCGGAGCGCCGAAAGGCGCAATGGTAGGTTCCGCGGGCCCGCCGACAAGCGTTGCCGCCTGTCCATTGCGTTCATCGCGGCGCGCGTCCCTTTTTTGAGAGACGCGCTCGCCTTCCGGCGCTCTACCGCGGCTCTCGCCAAAACCTTCCGGCCTTGGCTCAGTCCGGTCCCGCGCTTCATGGTCGCGGACAACCGATCCGCGCCCCGGGCAGCCAGCTCCTGGCAGACCGGCGTCGTGGCCGGCCGGGCGAGTTTCCGAACCGCCCAAACGCGATTTGCGAAAACCGCGCGCGGGCACCGCGCTCGCTCCACTCTCAGGAACGCCTCCCGGAAAGTGCCCTTCGATGAGCGAGCGGCAGCGCTTCTACTGTTCAAGCCAGCGGAGTCAAGTCGATCGTGTGGGCGCGAGAAACAAACTACGGCTTGTAGGTCGCCGCTCGCCAAATCCTCTCGATCTGGGGTCTCATGGCGGAGCGCCACAAAAGGGCGAGCGAACAGGCGCCCGGCACTCCTCGAATCAGGCCGATGATTTGCACCACTCGGCTGCGGCAACGAAACCTGGTGATCCGATCCTAACCATTCGCATTCCCATCCGGCTTGCCGGCATGCGAATGTTGGAATCGCAGGACCCCTAGCAACTATTAGGTCTGGCGGTGCTTTCGCATTTGACATTCGCTTCACCCGCGTTGTCGGCTGGGTCGGCAGCGAACCTCATCTGCTCCACGAGGACAGGTCGCTTGAGCTGACGTGGCTGGGGATGATCGTCCGTCGTGTAGGTTGGCGAAGTCGAAATTACTGGCAGTCGGCGGAATCGCCCCGCCCCTTCGCAATAAAGACCGCGACAACCGCAAATATAAAAAAAATGAAAAAGGCCGGTACCCAAACCAGGAAAGTACCTATCATCAAACCCATTATCTGAGTATTCCATGTGAACGGCGTCGGGTCGGTCCAACGACCATACATGTATTTCACTGAATAAAAGAAGACGATCGCAGTCGTCGCCAACCCGGCCACGAAGACGGCGACCCCCAACGCCTGACGAATGAAATAAATCAACTGGCGCATCGGCGGAAACAGCTCACGTTGACCGAAAATACCAATCGAACCAATGCGTAGCAATAACGACTTTCGCAGAATAAGCCCAACCAAGGCGGCTCGCTTCGTATCTGGTCACGTGGAGCGGCAGGCGCGGCAATGCCAATTTCCGTTAGAGTCATAAGCGTCATTTCCCGCGCACTGGCCGAACGTCGGCTTTACCAAAAAGCCGACATTCGGGACGCTCGCTTGAGCCATCACGCAAGCGACCTTATCAAACCCGGGAGGTCCGCTGTTCCTCCGTCAGCGAGCAACCAGCGAGCGACGGAGTGCGTTCGTGCAAATGAACAAATCTTCGTGGATGGTCATTCGGTGAGGAAACGACGCCGTCGCCGGAACGTGAAATATCGGGAGGACGCCGTGAACCACTCTTTGATGGTGGAAGATAATGGAGAGGCCCGCTATTCGCTTGACCACGAGGTCAATCAACTCGCGATGCAAATTGTTGCAGCCCTTGAAAAGGCGGGAGATGGAGAACCCGATTTTGGGACATTGCAGGTACAAAAAATGCGAAAAATCGAGACGCTCGCTATGAAGGCCGATGCGAAAAACGCTGAACGAAGATTTCGACCCGGAAATCGGTTGAGGACATATACGGGGACGCGAAACCAACATGGGCATTTGCAAGACGAAACCTACGCTGGCGAGGCCTGTCTTACGGAACGATCGACGATCTACCGCAATATCGAGCCGATCCGTTATGCCGATGACGACGCTGATCCCGCCAAACGCGGCCTCCCAATAAGAGGACGCTTCGAGGCAGATGGCACGTTTGTCGAGGATGCCAAGGGACCCGACATTCTTTACAACGAATATGCCAACGAAGACTCTGAACATGCGAAAATGAAATACGGTATCGAACCCAAACCCGGCATATGGACGCATGGGGCGGCACAGATACCGAGTTATCTTGTACAGATTCCCGAAGCCAAGAGGGAAGTACTGGTGAAAGCCGGCGATGGTAAGCTCATCTCCGTCAAGGGTGGCGATTTTCTAGTCGCCGACGTATTTGGCCCGGGAAGAATTGGCGTCCACGCAATCGATCTCGGGCATAAGGAGCGCACCTACCGGAGGTGAAGTTCCTTTACTTTATACCCGCGTCCATGAAGCGCCTCGCGCTCGGCCTCCCAACTCACATCATCTCAGGGCGTTATCGGGATCGTCGCTGCGCTTGCGCTGCGGTACGTCCTGCCCTATAGGACGCCCGCGACGCTTGCCCCATGGGCATGCCGTAAGCGTTTACGTCAATCAACGCGCCCGTTCGATGACTGCCGCCATAAAAAACGCGGCCGCCTGCGAACAATGACGCGGAGTATTGACGTGATGGGACTTGCCAAAGCCCTTTCCTCGACTTTCGCTCTCTTCAAAAACCTGCCCCGGCCGGCGCGAATCGGCCTTTTCATATTCTTCGTCGCCGGTCTCGCCGACGGGGTGCTGATGCCGTTCTTCGCGCTTTGGGCGCAGCAGGACGCCGGCATTCCCACCGGATATATCGGTCTGCTGCTCGGTTGCTATGCCGGCGGTGAATTGCTGGCCGCGCCGTTTGTCGGCGGTATTGCCGACCGTGTCGGCCGGCGGCCGGTCTTGCTGATTTCGAGTGCCGGCGTCGGGACGGGCTTTGTACTGCTGTATCTGACGCACGGCGTCGTCGCGGCGGCGCTGTCGCTGATCGTCATCGGCATGTTCGAAAGCGTACTCCATCCGACGGCGGCAACGGTCATCGCCGACGTGGTCCCCGCGGAAACACGGCGAAAGCATTTTGCGCTGGTCCGCGTGATGTCGAATGCCGGCCACACGGTCGGGCCGGCCGTGGGCGCCTTGCTCGCGCTGTGGTCGCTGGGGCTGGTGTTCGTCGGCTCCGGTGCTGCGCTCCTGCTCGGGGCGCTGATCGTCGGCCTGTTTCTGGCCGAGACGCGCACCGCACCGAGCCACGAGGAGGAGGACGATGACGACGAGGGTTTGGGCGCACTCTCCGCAGCGTTTCGCGACCATCGCCTCGCGGCGCTGCTCTTGCCGACCGCGGTCCTCGGCATCAGTGCCAGCTGGATCGAGGCGGTGACGCCGCTCTACGCACATAATTCGGGCGCGCTCACCGCCTCGCAGGTCGGATTGCTGTTTGCCTATGCGGGCGCGCTCAGCACCCTGTTTCAATTGCCGCTGACGCAAGCTTCGGCACGGATCTCCGGCTTTGCCATCGTGCTGGTCGCCGGGCTCGCGCAAGCGCTCGCCTTCACGAGCCTCGCGGTGTCGCCGGCGTTGCCGTTCCTGATCGGCGCGGTGAGCCTGATGGCGCTTGCGGACATGCTGTCCGGGCCCGTAACTCAGGCCATCGCCTCGCAGCTCGCGCCGCGCAACGGGCAAGCGACCTACATGGCCGCCTTTGCCGTGGTCGGCGATCTCAAGGACGCCGCGGGACCCGCGATCGGCACCTATCTGTTCGCGATTGCCGCGCGCTTGCCGTGGCTCGTCGGAATGCCGATCGTTTTGGTCGCCGCTTTCGCCTTGGCGATCGCGGCGCGCCGGCATGAAACCAAAGCTTGAGGTTACTCCGCCGCCCGCAATTCCGACTTCACTTCGTCGAGCAGCTCCTTGACCTTTGAGCCTTCAAGCTTGGCGATGTCGTCCTGATATTTGAGCAGAACGCCGAGCGTGTCGGAGACGGTCGCCGGGTCGAGGGCGACCACGTCGAGTTCGGACAGCGCGCCGGCCCAATCGAGCGTTTCGGCGACGCCTGGCGACTTGAACAGATCCTGCTTGCGCAGCATCTGCACGAACGCCACCACCTGTTCGGACAGTTTTTTTCCGACGCCGGGTACCTTCTTGCGCACGATGGCGAGTTCGCGCTCGGCGTTCGGATAGCCGACCCAGTGATAGAGGCAGCGGCGCTTGAGCGCGTCATGCACTTCGCGGGTGCGATTGGAGGTGATGACCACGACCGGCGGATGGTCCGATTTGACCGTACCCAGCTCCGGAATCGTGACCTGAAAATCGGCCAGGACTTCAAGCAAAAACGCCTCGAACGCTTCGTCGGTGCGGTCGATCTCGTCGATCAGCAGCACCGGGGCGCCGGCGGGATCGGCTTCCAGCGCCTGCAACAGCGGCCGCTTGATCAAAAAACGTTCGGAAAAAACGTCGTGCTCGATCCGCCCGCGGTCATGCTCGCCCTCGGCTTCGGCGACGCGGATGGCGATCATCTGCGCCGCGTAATTCCATTCGTAGACAGCGGCGGCGACATCGAGGCCTTCGTAGCATTGCAGCCGGATCAGCCGGCGCCCGAGCGTGCTCGAGAGGACCTTGGCAATTTCGGTCTTGCCGACGCCGGCCTCGCCCTCGAGAAAGATCGGCCGACCCATCTTCAGGGCGAGATAGAGCACGGTGCCGAGGGAACGGTCGGCGAGATAATCCGCCTCGGCGAGAAGATCGACGGTCGCGTCGATCGAAGCCGGCGGCAGGCGAACCGGAGACGTTTGCGGCACTCTATCTTTCGCAGTCGGCAAAACTGCGCCCTGATCGCGGCGCAACCAAAACAAAACCTCTCCCTGGCGGGGAGAGGTTGGCCGGTCGTCCGGGACCGGGCCGGCGGCACCAATAGCCAATAATGTAGCGTGCCGATACCCCGACCCCAACCCTCTTTCGCATGGTTCGTGCGCTATTTTGCCAGCCGCGCCCACCACCGCTCGCCCCGGCCAGGCAGCATTCGCGCCAGCGTGCGGTCGCCGAAGATCCAATGGTGAGTCAGCGCCGCGGCCGCATGGACACCAGCCAGAACGATGAGCGCATCGGCCAGATATTCGTGCGCTCTCAGAAGGAGGCGGGCGATGGCGCGATCCGCCGGCCACGGTGAAGCGACGTTCCACACCCCGGCGATCGGCAAGACATTGCCGCGCTTGAGCTGCAGCACGATGCCGAGCGACGGCACAGCCAGCAGCAGCGCATAAAGGACGTAGTGGCTGAGCCTGGCGAGCTTTTCCAGGACGGGGCCGAAGCGGGTCTGTTCCAGCGGCGGCGGGGGATCGGCGATCCGCCATCCCAGCCGCAGGACAAGGAGCGCGATGACGCATTGCCCGAGCGTCATGTGAACGAAAAGCGCGGACGGACGGGCCGACTTTGGAAAATCGTCCATGAAGTTGCCAAGGAGCCAGCCGACGACAATGAAAATGACGGTAAGCCAGTGCACCGCCTGCGGCACAAGTCCGTAGGACGTCTTTGAATTGGTCATCTGCATCGTTGAAATCCTCGCCGCGCCACGCCCGACGGTTTCTCGCAGGCATTTCTATCGAACGACTGCGCGAAATATTTCCTCCAATGAATCCGCCAAGTCGGCCTCAATATCGCGCACCGGCAGCGCAAAGACGGTGTAGCCGCGGTCGTTCAGCCAAGAGTGCTTCGCGGACCGCGCTCGCGCCGCGGCGGCGTTTTCGTCCGTTGGAACGATGTCGATAACAAGGCGAAGCGGAAACGAGACGAAATCGCAAATATGCTGGCCGACCGGAGTCTGCCGCTTAAATCCGCTTCCGGCAAAGCGGCGATCATTGGTGAGGGCCTGCCACAGCGCGCGCTCGACTTCGGTGGGATTGCGCCGCAGGAGGCGCGCGAGACCGCGCACCGGGGCTTGTGCGTCCGCTCTCCTGCCGCCGCCATGTTCGGCGATAAGCGCGCGCAGCATCTCGGCCTCCTCGCCGTCAAGCACACCGCCGCGCGCCGGACCTTTGCGCCCTTGCGCAATCGCCATGATCACGCCGTGGAGGGTCTGGATGTCCTGTTGGGTCGGCGCCATGCGCGCAAATATGTTGCGCAGGTTGATCTGCATGGTCTCGCGCTTGTCCGCCGGGCGGAAAAACTCGACTTTTTCCAATTCGCGGTCGAGCGAAGCAAAAAAGGCAAAGAGTTGCTGCTTCGGTGCTGGCCCCGACTTTTGCGGCATGCCGAACGGAAGCCTGCCGGCGTCTGTGTGCTTGAACCATTCGTAGGCGACGATCACCACCGCCTGCGCCAGATTGAGCGAGGCAAATGCCGGATTGACCGGAAGGGTCACGATGCGGTCGGCGAGCGCGATCTCGTCGTTTTCCAGCCCATTGCGCTCGCGGCCGAACAGAATGGCGACGGTCTCGCCGGCGGCGACTCGCTGCGCCATCAGGGCGGCGGCCTCGGCCGCGCCGATCACCGGCTTGGCCTGGTCGTGGGCGCGCGCCGTGGTGGCGACGACGAGATTGCAGTCGGCGATGGCGGCCTCCAGGCTGTCATAGAGTTCGCCGTCGTCGAGGATGCGGTCGGCACCGGCCGCCATCACGCGCGCCTTCTCATTGGGCCAGGGCTGCCGCGGCTTGACCAGGCGGAGCCGCGACAATCCGAAATTCGCCATGGCCCGGGCCGCCGCGCCGATATTCTCGCCGAGTTGCGGCTCGACCAGGATGACGACCGGAGCCGCGCCAGCGGACCAGCGCTTGGTCTTGTCGGTGCCGGCACCGGGCATCGGTCCTCCATGAAATGATCGCCCTGGTCATAGCCAATGGTTACGCGAAAAGGCAGTGTCATTGTCGGCTTTCTCCGCCGGTTCGCGGATGCTATAGGGCGCGCGCCGAACTCCCGTCAGTCGAATCCCGGTTGGCGATGTCCGCGCCGAGAACACTTCATTTGAGGGCCCGCGGGAGAACCCACTCCACCGCGCCCGCCAATGTTCAGTTTCCGGTCGGCCCAAACAAGCACGGTGCAAGCATGCCAGATCTCGAAATCATGTGGACAAAGGTCGATGAAGCCCCGGCGCTCGCGACCTACTCCCTGCTGCCGATCGTCAAAGCCTTCGTGGGTGCGGCGGGCGTGTCCGTGAAGTTGAAGGACATCTCGCTGGCCGGTCGCATCCTCGCCAGTTTCCCCGACAAACTCCCCCCTGCGCAACGAATGAACGACGAACTCGCCGAACTTGGCGCGCTCGCGACAAGGCCCGAGGCCAACATCATCAAGCTGCCCAACATCTCCGCCTCGATCCCGCAGCTCAAGGCCGCGATCAAGGAACTGCAAGGCAAGGGCTACAGCGTTCCGGACTATCCGGACAACGCCACGACGGAAGCCGAGAAGGACATCAAGTCGCGCTACGCCAAGGTGTTCGGCAGCGTCGTCAACCCGGTCTTGCGCGAGGGCAATTCCGACCGCCGCGCGGCCGGCGCCGTCAAGCAATACGCCCGCAACCATCCGCACAAGATGGGCGCCTGGAGTTCCAACTCCAAATCGCATGTGGCGACCATGTCGGGCGGCGATTACTACGGCTCGGAAATTTCGACCACCGTCGCGTCGGCGACCAACGCCCGCATCGAGCTGGTCGGCAAAGACGGCGCTGTCACGGTGCTGAAGGCCAAGACGCCGCTTGACGCAGGCGAGATCATCGACGCGGCGGTGATGAGCCGCAAGGCGCTGCGCGCCTTCTTTGCCGAGCAGATCGAAGCCGCAAAGAAGGACGGCGCGCTGTTCTCGCTGCAAGTGAAGGCGACCATGATGAAGATCGCCGACCCCATCGTGTTCGGCCACGCCGTTTCGGTCTACTTCGCCGATGTGATCGAGAAGCACGCCGCCACGCTGAAGCGTCTCGGCGTCAATCTCAACAATGGGTTCGGCGATCTCTTAACGAAGATCGAGACGCTACCGGAGGCCGAGAAAAAGGCGATCAAAGCCGACATCGCGGCCGAGTACGCGAAACGGCCGGGCCTCGCCATGGTCAACTCCGACAAGGGGATCACGGGCCTCGACGTGCCCAGCGACGTGATCATCGACGCTTCGATGCCGGCGATGATCCGCGAATCCGGCCGCATGTGGGGCGCCGACGGCAAGCTGCACGACGTCATCGCCGCGATCCCGGACCGCAGCTACGCCAGGATGTACCAGGCGGTCATCGAGGACTGTAAGGCCCACGGCGCGTTCGACCCCAAGACCATGGGCTCGGTTCCGAACGTTGGGCTGATGGCGCAGAAGGCCGAGGAATACGGCTCGCACGACAAGACCTTCGAAGTGCCCGCGGCCGGAACGGTTCGCGTCATCGCCGATGACGGCAAGGTGTTGCTGGAGCGTCCGGTCGAGCCCGGCGACATCTTCCGCATGAGTGAGCTCAGGGACGCGCCGATCCGGGACTGGGTCAAGCTCGGGGTGCGGCGTGCGCGCCTCACCAACACGCCTGCGGTGTTTTGGCTCGACGCCAAGCGCGGCCATGACGCGCAGGTGATCGCCAAGGTCGAGAAATACCTGAAAGATGAAGACACCGAGGGGCTCGACATCCGCATTTTGCCGCCGGTCGAAGCAATCAAGTTTTCACTCGATCGCATCCGCAAGGGAGAAGACACGATTTCCGTCACCGGCAACGTGCTGCGCGACTATCTGACCGACCTGTTCCCGATCATGGAGCTCGGCACCTCGGCCAAGATGCTGTCGATCGTACCGTTGTTGGCAGGCGGCGGCATGTTCGAAACCGGTGCCGGCGGCTCGGCGCCCAAGCACGTCGAGCAGTTCGAACAGGAGGATTATCTGCGCTGGGATTCGCTCGGCGAGTATCTGGCGCTGGGCGCATCGCTCGAACATCTGGCGCAGACCTACAAGAACGCCAAGGCGCAGGTTCTCGCCGAGACTCTCGATGAGGCCATCGGCAAGATCCTGGAGTTCGACCGCTCACCCGCGCGCAAGGTCGGCGAACTCGACAATCGCGGTAGCCATTTCTACCTCGCCTTGTACTGGGCGCAGGCACTCGCCGCGCAGACTAAGGACGCGGAGTTGCAAGCTCGCTTCAAACCGCTGGCCGAAACGCTCGCCAAGAACGAGACCAAGATCAATGGCGAGCTGATCGCCGCGCAAGGCAAGCCGGTCGACATCGGCGGTTACTACTTGCCCGATTCCGCCAAGACGTCGGCCGCGATGCGGCCGAGCGCCACGTTGAACGCCGCGCTCGCCGCGCTGTGACGCGAAGTCCGGCGGCGGCGGGCGTTTGCGAGGTCATGAACGGAGTGTACTCATAACCAAGTGAGCCCATGTTCGCGCCAGGGGGTCAAGCTGACATCTGCGAAGGGGAGCCGAGTATCGCCTAATGACCCAACTCGGGGCGGAATGTCCCTGACGTTGTTGAAATAGGAAGGCAGGCGTCGATCACCTCAGGCCGCTAGGCTTGAGGTTGCGAATTGCAAACCGAGAGCGAGGAGATCGACGCCATGACGAAGCATATCGAATTGAAGAGGTTCGACCAAGGTACGGCATTGACAACAGGTACGGCGCTGACGACGGGTACGCTGGCATTGTCGCCTTTGGTGATTGAAGGACTTGAGGAGTTCAAGGGCAGCTTCGACCGTCTGTGCCTGCATGCCGGGACTGCGGCCATCGAGGCCATGCTTGCGACTGATGCGGAACAGCTTTGTGGCAAGCGCTACCAGCGTCACGCTGACCGCCAGGGCCATCGCTGGGGCATGATCGATAGTGAGGTTGGCTGGCACGGTGGCAAGGCTGCTATCCGGCGGCCCCGGGTGCGGCGGCGCGGCGGCGCCGAGCTGGAGCTTCCCAGCTGGACGGCGATCCAGAAGGCGGATTTTTTGTCGCGTTGGGCATTCAACCAGATGCTGATCGGTGTGGCGACGCGCAAGTACGCGCGTTCGGTACGACTGCCGGACGGCGATCTGGCCGGCCAAGCCAAGCGCGCCACGACGAAGGCCCTCGGTCTCGCGGCGGTTTGTGGCGCTGAGCACGGCGAAGCTGAAGGAATGGCTGGCGGCCGATCTGTCGGAGCTCGTCGACCTTCTGGTGATCCAGATCGATGGGCTGCGTGTCGGCGACCATGTGTTGGTGGCGGCGATCGGCATCGACGGAGCCGGCGACAAACACGTGCTGGCCGTGGCCTTGGGCGCGACCGAGAACGCCGCCGTGGTCAAGGCGTTGCTGGCCGACCTGATCGAGCGCGGGTTGCGACCGGATATTGCCCGCTTGTTCATCGTCGATGGCGCCAAGGCGCTGAGCCGGGCCATACGCGACACCTTCGGAAGCTTCGCGCTGCTGCAGCGCTGCCAAGTGCACAAAGGACGCAATATCATCGAGCGGCTCGACCCATCGTTGCACGCCGGGGTCAAGAAGGTCCTGCGTCAGGCTTGGGACAGTCCGACCGCCGAGCAGGCCGAGCGAGTTCTGAGGAACTTGGCGCGTCGGCTCGATCACGATGCCCCTGGCGTCTCGGCTTCGATCCTCGAAGGGCTGGACGAACTGCTCACCGTGATCCGCATCGGTCTGCCTGATCAGCTGCGGCGCTCGCTTGGCTGCACCAACGCGATCGAAAGTCTGATGGCCGTGCTGCGGAAGGTCTGCCGCAACGTCAAACGTTGGCGCGATGCACGGATGGCATTGCGATGGACTGGAACCGCAATGCTGGAGGCTGAGAAAAGCTTCCGCCGTTTGAAGGCCCACAAGCAGCTTCCGATTCTGAGGGCAGCGTTGCTCCGCCACCAGCAAGTATTGCTCGGCGACAAGCTCGTTGCCAGAAAAAATCTGGCAGCATAGGATTTAAACCAATGGCGCCTGCTGCACCAATTTCAACAGGCTCCGGGACTATCCGCAACTCGGAAATCGAGCGGACCAATCTGCGCAATGCGCAACGGTTTTCATAGCGGCGCTGGGATGCCGCGGTATCCTTTCTGCAAGTTTTCGTAATGGTGCTGGGCAGTTCCGATTAGCGCGTGCTGACTTTTTGGTTGGCCGCGCGCATTTGAGGTCGGACGGCGTGGCCTTTAGATCAACGCAGATCATCCCCTAAGTGTTGCGCAAGAGGGCAAAATTGCGTATGGATTACTCAGTGTGATCTGTAGAAAAGAGGGGCGATTATGCTGCTGCATCGAACTCCAACGCGATTGATAGAACTCGCATCCCGTCTGGCCATGGGCGTGGCGTTTGTAATCACGCTGGCGGGTATCTCCTCGACACCCGCCGCCGCGCAGCAATGTTCTGACTGCAAAATACCTTCAGGGTACACGACTGTGCCACAAACGGGCGAGAGTTGCGTTAACAAACGGGTGGCGTGCAATTGTAACGGCATAAAAAGTGATCAGCCGATTTGCCTGTATAAGGCAAAGGCTGGCGGCGTTCCGCACGAGCCGGTTATAACCCCTAATCCTAAGTGACGCGGGTGACGCACCGGCGTTGCGTGCCTGCCCCGGCGGCGGGATGAATGATAAGGCGGCCAACCGGCTGGATCCCACGGCGTATTTTTCGACATTGGGCTTGTCGTGTCCGACTTCGAGATTTTTCGAGCTCGTCGGCGACATCTATGACGCCGCGCTCTGACGCGGAGTGCGGCGGGGAATTGGCGCGGTGATGATTGCCTCACTCCGCCGCGATATTGGCGGTCCGGATCACCTTGCCCCACTTTTCGGTTTCATCGGCAATGAGCTTGCCGAAGTCCTCGGGAGCACCCGCGAACACTGTGGCGCCAAGGTCAGCAAGTCGCGCCTTCATCTTGGCATCGGCGAGGCCCGCGTCGATCGCTCTGTTAAGCTTATCGATAATTGCGACAGGTGTGTTCTTCGGCGCGCCGACGCCGAAGCAAACGCTCGCCTCGTAGCCGGGGACAAAGTCGCCGATGGTTGGAATATCCGGCAGTTGATCCGAGCGCGTCGCGGCCGTCACCGCCAAGGCGTGCAGAGTGCCGGTCCTGATGTATTCAATTGATCCGGGCATCGGCAAAAAAGCCACCTGTATTCGGTCACCAAGCAAGTCGGTCAGCGCTGGTGCCGCGCCATGATACGGCACGTGGACCAGATTGAATCGCCTGAACTCGCTTGCGGAGTTGCCGGTCGATTTACGGGTCCAGCCGTGGGCGGTCGCGATAGTGACACTGAAAAATCGAACTTTGAGCCCGGTGGTTGAACGCTTCATCACCTGCGCCCGCGAGGTCGCGAAGCCGTTCGCAACATGAAGACAAGTTCGCAGCCAAAAAAATCGCCTATGAGCATCGCCTGATCGACGACATGGTGGCGGCGGTGCTCAAATAGTCCGGCGGCTACGTGTGGGCCTGCAAGAACTACGACGGCGACGTCCAATCGGACACCGTTGCACAGGGCTACGGTTCGCTCGGCCTGATGAGGTCGGTGCTGGCTCCCGATGGCGCACGGCTTATCGATTAAGGGCAATTGCCCTCTCCATGCGGCAAAATGGCAGCAAAGCGGGAGCGTTCGGGTTTTGCCGTATTACCTGACTGAAAAACAAGTATCCTCCGCGACCGAGGCGGTTGGTTGCGGGCTCCCTCTCTGAACGAAGGACAATGGAGGCGTGCAATGACGCGTATGATCGGCTTTTGCGTTTCGGCCGTGGCGGCCGCCTGTTGCGCGGGCGCCGCAATGGCGCAAGCGCCGCAAGTGCCCGCGGCAGTCGCCGCATCGGGCGAAAAAACCGTCGCGACTTTTCAAGGCGTAGGGGCGCAAGTCTACGAATGCAAAGCCGGCAACGACGGCAAGCTTGCCTGGTCGTTCCGCGAGCCGATCGCGAGCTTGATCGAGAACGGCAAGACGGTCGGCCGACATTACGCCGGTCCGACCTGGGAAAACATTGACGGCAGCAAGATCGTCGCCAAGTCATCCGGCAATGCTCCCGGCGCCACCGCAGACGACATTCCCTGGCTCAAGCTCGACGTGATCAAGCATGAGGGACGCCGCGGCATTCTCTCGCAAGTGGCGACCGTGCAGCGGCTTGACACGCAAGGCGGCGTGCTCACCGGCTCCTGCGACAAGGCCGGGGATTTCAAGAGCGTACCTTACACGGCCACTTACGTTGTGCTGCGCAAAGGCAAGTGAGGCGGGACAAACCAAGCGCCGACCGACAGATTTGCCGGCCCGTCAGTTGGCTTCGGCGGCGAAAGCGCTTATCTCGAACGCATGACAGAGCGACGCGGCAAACCTGCTAGTCTGGGCACGATTGTGCTCGTTGCCGCGCCGCTGTTTGGCTTGCTTGCGGCCGTCATCTGGTATGCGGCTCGCGCGTGGCTTTCCCTCGGCGGCCCGCCGATGCCGACGACCGGCTACGTGGCCATGGCCCTCGGCATCATATTTTCCATCGTGGTCGGGTGCGGATTGATGGCGCTGCTTTTCTACTCGAACCGGCACGGCTACGACGAGCCGTACCGCGTCGACGACGAGGGCTCGGAGTAGCCGCCTGCCGCAAGTCCGTCTAATACTCCTGCAGTTGACGTAACAATTCGATGGAGACCGCATGACACGCACCATCAGATTACAGAGCGATAGCAATGCCCACGACCGCCCCTGGCGTGTCGCGGTCGAGCAAGGTTTTTTTGCCGCTGAAGGATTGAACGTCGAATACTACGAGGACAATCCGAAGGGCACAGCCGGCCGCGTGGAGGAATTTTCCCAGCGCTGGAAGGAATCGCAACTGCAGAAGGGAGCGCTCGAAGTCTATCCGGTGTGCGAATGGGGCGCGATCGAACGCGTGCAGAGTTTGGGTCACGGTAAAATCATCGGCCTCGACAGCACGGTACGGACCGGCGCGCTCATGGTCGCCAAGGGGTCGAAAATCAATTCTCCGGCCGAGCTGCGCAACGTGCCGATCGCGGTCACCTGGCACGCCGGCACCTTCTATGCGGCCATCGAAGTTCTCGAGGCCGCGGGCGTGCCGTTCGACGAAATCAAGCTTGTCCATGCCAATGACCGGCTGCAGGCGCTGCTCGATGGCACCACCGAAGCGGCCGCCTTGATGGAGCCGCTGGTGAGCCGCGCATCCGCCGCCGGGGCGCGCAAAATCGCCGACCTGCGCTGGCGCGGCGGCATCGTTGCCGGCGACGAGGTCGATGAGGATACCGCGGAGCGGCTGCGGCGGGGCCTCAATCGTGCGATCGCGTGGCTCTCGGAGAACGATGAGCGCGCGCGCCAGGAGGTCTTGCGGGATCTTGCGCCGGAGCAGCGCAGCAGCGGACTGATGCCCGAGCTCGTCGGCGTGTCCGTCTACCAGCCCGACGAATTCAAGGAAAAGGTGGAGTGGATGGTGGACCGCGGCTTCCTCACCGCGGCGCCGGAATATCACCAAGTCGTACGCGACAAGTAGCGGCATGCAACCGGCTGGCCAGCCCACGGCATGAGGCCTTGCCCGGTCCCTTGCCCAGTCCCTTGCCCAGTACCCTGCCCGGTCGGCCTCCCCCTACGACGAAACGGCCCCCGGCGGGGAAACGCCGGGGGCCGAAACCGCCGCGGGAAAACTGAAGATGGTGGCAAGCCTTTCCGGCGGGGGATGCGCTGGTTCACCATAGAAATGCGGCAGGATAGTGCGGCCGCATTGCCAATGCTGCGGCTTGGTTAATTTCCGAGAGCGGCGCCGAACCGCGTTAAGCCACAACGGCGACCAGCTCAATGAGATCCTCTGCGCGCGTTTCTTCACGGCCGCCGAACCGCAATATCAAAATCTTGGCCGGGGCTCCCCCGGCCGCGCCTCGTGCCTGCCACCCACAGCCGCCTATCACGCGTGCGCCGCGGGTTCTTAGCGACATGACCAGCGCCGCAGCGCGCAGCGGCAACAAGGTATGAACAAAAGCTATTTTTCGGCGTTGTCTTAGCGGGTATCGGCACAAATCTGGCGGCAAAGCGGCAATTTTACGGCAGAAATCAACCGGGTTTGAACTTCTTTCGTTTAAAACCGATCCGCACCTCGCGCCGACTAACCCGCGGGCAGAGCACGTCACCGATCGGGGACAAGGTTCGCTCTACATCAAACAGGGATGGAAGCCATGATTGGCACTCTCACAAACCGCCTGCCCCACCGCGCGCTCGGCGCATTCATCGCCGTGTCCGCGCTGTTCATCGCTACCGCCTCCAACGCCGGCACTCCGCGCTATGACGGCCTTTGGAGCGTTTCGATTATCACCGAAAAGGGCGATTGCGACCGCGGTTACCGTTATCCGATCCGCATCGCTCGCGGCCTACTCGCCAATGGCGGCTCGGACCCGTTCGACATCAGCGGCAGGGTCGTGTCATCCGGCGCGATTACGGTCAGGGTCAGTCATGGTGCCCAGAGCGCTATCGGATCCGGCCGGCTCGCCGGCAACAGCGGCGGCGGATATTGGCATGGCGCCTCATGCTCCGGCACTTGGACAGCGGAACGGCGCGGCTCGTAGGGTGAAACCCGCTCGCCGTGAAGGCAGTCAGCGGGTGCGGGAAACGCGCTCGATCTCGGCGCGAACTCAGGCGCTCGACCACGCCCGGCAGATTATCGTCGAGCCATGATTTCAACATCGGGCGGAGCATTTCGCGCACCAAATCCTCAAGTGTGCGGGCGTTCTGCACGAGCACGGTCTGCGCCAGGCTGTTGAATGCCGAATCCACCGCGGCGCTGGTCGAACGCGAAAGCAGCCGAGATTGCGGACCGGGACTGGCTTGCGGCGCAGGCCGTTCTGGGGTCTCATCGAAGCTCACGTCGGAATCGCCGTCGATCGTCCGGAAATGCGACCCCAAGGCCGCCGCGGCTCGCTGCTCCGGCATCGGCGCCGCCATCGCCTCGGTAAGGTCGAGGATGTCGGCGGATTGTTCGTCCACGGCTCGGTCATTCATGGCGCCGCGGATCGCCGAATGTTCGACCGGGGCCGGCTCGGGTGGCGCGGCACGGGCGGAAGCCGCACTTGGCACGGGCGGCGGGCCAGCGGACTTCATCGCCGGGGATGGAGGTGCGGCCGACGCCGCCTTGGTGATTTCCGCCGCCTTGGGGGATTCCGCCGCCGGTTGTGCCGATTTATGCGGTGTCGTCGTCCGCGATGATGCGGCGAATAGAGGCCAGAATCTCCTCCATCGATGGTTCATTTGCCTTGGCCGGTTGCGTCATGCCCACATCCCCGCGGCCTGCTGCCCAGGCGCCCGGTCCCAACTCAGCGCTCGCCGCCGCACGACGATCGCCTTGCCCGCCTACCCTTCGCGCCCCTTTTGGTCTCGCCTGCGGCCCAAGGACCGCTCGGCGAATCTTCCAAAATCAATCTGCCGGGCGCTCGTTAACTCGGCGTTAAGTATGTCACGGCCGAACGCCGGCGCAAGCGTCAATTGCCAAGGACCATTAGCTCGCTCGCTGAGTCATCGGCCGTCCGGGAATGCGCAGGCCGAACCACGCGTCGCGCACCTGCTGATAATGCACCTGCGGATCGTAAATCGACACATTGAGGCCGAGCCGCTGCATCGACAGTCCGCCGACGGCGGCGAGCAGCGTGTAGGACGCGACGACCCGGTCGTGCTGCGCGGTCACCAGCGCGACGCGGGCGTTGACCAGTTCCTGCTGCGCGTTGAGCACATCGAGTGTCGTGCGCTCACCGACGCGTGCTTCCTCGCGGACGCCGTCAAGCGCGATTTCGGCGGCGTTCACCTGGGCGGTCGTGGCCTCGATCTGCGCTTTGGCCGCGACGAGTTCACCCCAACTCTGCACCACGGTTTCGCGCGCTTGGTCGCGATTGACGTCAAGGTTGAGGCGTTGCTGACCCAGCGTCTCCTTGGACTGCCGGATGGCCGAATATTCGCCGCCGCCCTGGTAGATCGGCACCGTCAATTGTCCGACCACAGAGGCGAGGAACTGATGATTAACGTTGTATTCCGGGTTGCTGTTCTGCGAGGCGCTCGCGGTCAGCGCAAGATTTGGGTAAAGCGACCCTTCGTTGATCTTCACCGCCAGTACCGCAATGTCGACGCCGTACATGGCCGCTAGAACCGACGGACTCTGCTGTTGGCCCAGCCCGATCGCGGCGGCAAGCGTCGAGCGGCGAAAACCGGTCGACCGGGGTCCCGGGCGAAAGCTTTCCCGGCGCGACACCGATCACGCGCCGGTAATTGGCGAGCGAGGTCACGTAATTGGACTGCGCACCAAGGAGCGACGATCGGCCCGCGGCGAGTCGCGATTCCGCTTGCGCCACGTCGGTGCGCGTCACCTCACCGACATTGTAGCGGTCCCGCGTCTCTTTGAGCTGTTCGGTCAGCACTTCGACGTTGCGCCGGTTAAGTTCGAGGATGGCTTCGTCGCGCAGCAAATTCATGTACGCGGTGGCGGCGTCGAGCAGCACCTGTTGCTCGGTGACACGCAAGGTCGCGCGCGCTCCCATGACCTGGCCTTCCGCCTGGCGCACGCGGTTGGCGGTCTGGAAGCCGTTGAACAGGGTCTGCGTCCCGGTAACGCCGACGCCGCTCGAGACGTATGGCGTATTGACCCCGGTAGAGCCGGAGATCGCGTTGTTGAAGCCGGTATAAGTATGGGTGAGGACGCTGGTGTAATTGTCCCCGGCCGTGGCGGTAATGCTGAGCTTGGGACGATAGCCTGACAGCGCCGCGGGAACATTCTCGTCGGTGGCGCGCAACGCCGCCCGCTGCGCATTGAGCGACGGGTTGTTCTGGTAGGCCTGCACCAAGGCCCATTCGAGCGTATCGGCCGCCGCTGCGCGCGGCCCGACCGAGATGCCGGCGCCGATCAGAGCAAGGCTCGCAACGGCCAGGATAGACGCCCGCAGCCCGCTGTTACCCATGGACGACCACAGCTCCCCCACCCCGCCATTCGCCCCGTGCCGGGACTCGCAGGGACACAGGATGCCGCCCTCCCCGCCCCTCGATCAGGAAGAGGGCCGAAAGCAAAGCTTATGCGGGCGCGCAACGTGGTGAAACCCCTCGCGAACGCAGACCATACGAATTCTGGGCAATGGCACATCTGCGCCACAGGTGCTGTGCGCGCAAACTCGCACCCGAGCCTGCCGAACCCGGATGCGAATGTCAGAATCGAACCACTAGAATACGAAAGCCGGTGGCGCTGTGAATCCGGGCAGAAGCGGCGCGGCGGCATCGAAAATCGACCGCCCGACCAGGCGACCCTCGGCAAGGCGGAAAATCACCGCCTTCGTAGGCGGTGTGCGCCCGAAAATGCAGGCCAACCGACCGTCAGGCTTGAGCTGCTTGCCAAGCGCGTCCGGCACGATCTCGGTCGCTCCATTCAGAAGGATGAAATCGTAGGGCGCGGCCCCTGGCCAGCCTTCGGCCAACGGCCCGATGACGACTTTTACCGCGGCAGCGCCGCTCGCGGCGAGCGCCTCCCTGGCTTGCCGTTCCCAGTCCGCATCCTGCTCCAGCGCGACGGCCGAGCCCGCGAGTTGCGCCAGCACCGCCGAGGAATAACCGAACCCACAGCCGACATCGAGCACGTGGTCGTCGCTCTGCACCTGTGCGGCCTGGATCAGCTTGGCAAGTACCATCGGCTTGAGCAGCACGCGGCCTTTGCCGATTTCGATGTCGGCATCCATATAGGCCTGCTCGGCGCGCGGCGGCGGCACGAAGCGCTCGCGCGGCAGTGCCATCATGGCCGCAATCAATTCCGGATTGTTGACGTCGGCGGGGCGGACCTGGCTGTCAACCATGATGCGGCGCGCAGCGGCGCTGTCGAACATGCCTTGCGTCCCCGTTTCGAATGCCACGTTCTGCGGCACGATCCGACAAAACGCAAGCGCGTCCCCGCCGACAGGCGAACACGGCGCCTGATGGGTTTCTGCCCTCAGTCGCGTCCGATGGCGCGGCCGCAAACCGTCGACCAGCGGAGCGGCATCGGCCTTGACACGCTCTGCCTGTTCGGAGCTTTTGCAGGCGCTGCGGGCAGAGGCACAAACGATCCGGAACGGGACAACGCAAGCGATGAGACCCTCTGTTGATGGTTTTCCAAACCGTCCATGTACGTCCTGATCCCATGTACGTCCTGATCCCATGTACGTCCTGATCCCATGTACGTCCTGATCCCATGTACGTCCTGATCCCATGTACGTCCTGATCCCGTGTAAAAGTTTCCAGTCGGGCAAATCGAGGCTTTCCGCGTGCCTCGGCGAACAGCCGCGGCGCGAGCTGTGCCGGGACATGCTCCGGCACACGCTCGAATATGCGGCCGGCGCTGTCGCGGCGGACAACATCCGCTTGCTCTCGTCCGACACCGAGGCGGCGGCGATCGCACGGACTTATTCGATTGCCGCGATTGCCGATGCCGGCAGCGGACTCAACCAGGCGTTAGAGGCGGGACGCGCCGCGCTGCTCGCGAAGGGATCGATCGATGACGAATTGTTGGTCTTGCCGATTGATCTGCCTTTTGCTTGCGCGGCCGCGGTCCGTGAAGCGCACGTGCGCGAAGGCGAGGTCGTCATCGCCGCGGATCAACGCCGCAGCGGCACAAATCTCCTGCTGTTGCGCGCAGCGGCTTTGCGGCACTTTGCCTTCCGCTATGGAACAGACAGCTATGCGCGGCATCTGCAGCAGGCGCGCGATAACGACTTCAGCGTCTGCGAGCTGGACGACTGGCGCCTCGCGTTCGACATCGACGACGCGCAACAATACGCCGCGTGGCGCTCGATCGCGCCGGCTCAATCATAGCTGCCGCAGCTCGCGCGGCAGCTGCGTCAGGCATTCGTTGCCGCGCGGCCGGATGACGATCATGTCCTCGACCATCATGCCGCCCCAGCCGATCTGGTAATAGGGCGTCTCGACGCACAGCACCATGCCGTCCTCGAGTTCGACGGTCTGGTTTGCGGCGTTGAGCGTCGGAAATTCGTGCACGTCGATGCCGATGCCGTGCCCGCAATGGCTGCGCTTGTAGTCGGGAAGCGCGCCGTCGCGCACCCGTTCGACCGCCACCTTGAACAGTTCGCGCGGCGCTCACGCCCGCACGCGCCATCGCGCGCTGCGCCTGCTCGCCCTCGAGCAGGGCGTCGTAGCGCTCCTGCTGCTCGCGCGTCGGAGCGCCGACGACGGCGGTGCGCGCCATGTCGGCCCAATAGCCGTCGACCGTACAGCCGATATCGAAGCGGACGAGATCGCCATCGCGCAATTTGGCCGTCGTCGCATAGGCGTCGGCCAACGCGCTGCGCTCCCCGCAGGTCACCACGACGAACCGCGGCACTCCGCCGCCGGCGCGCATTTCGCTGGCAATGATCGTGCTCAATTCCAGCTCGGTCATGCCGGCCTCGGCCTGAGCGAACGCTTTTTCCAGGCCGCGCTCGGTGATGGCCGCGGCACGAGCAATTTTCTCGATTTCCTCGGGAAGCTTGGTGCGCCGCGCCTTCATGATGGCCGGCCGGGCATCGACGCCGCGTCGAGCCGACCAGCTTTTTCAACTCCTGCAATTCCCATGCACTGGCGCCGTCGATGCCGACGACATTTTGCGGTTTTGCGTCTGGCCGCGAGGGCGGCGCGCAGCGCGTCGGCAAACGTGCTTTCTGCTTTCGGCAAGGTGGCGAATTCGGCTCCGTCCTGCCCGCTCGAATTCGAAGAAGAACACGCCGTAGCGGTAGACGCAGCGCCGGATCGCGCAACACTTCGAGCGCCGCCGCCGCATCGCTTGCCCCGGTGACGAGGACGGCCTTATCACGGGTGACGATCGCCGCAGCTCGATAATCGCGCATCAGATCGAACAGCAGGCTGCGATAGCCGCAGAGGTAGCCGACATGGGTCGGATCGGTCGAAACGATGACGTCGACCTGCCGCTCGCACGCGGCGAACACCTTGCGTCGCACCTTGTCGGCGATCGTCTTCAAATCGTCCCTGATCAGCATGCTTTCATCTCCCCATCAACCTGCCTGGCGGGCGCATCATTGCGAGTATGCCCTCCACTTGCGTGCGTTCCGTCACGCCATAGGCCACGATCTCGTCAAGGCCCGCCGTCCGGCAGGCCTCCAGCATCGCCCTCGCCTGCTCCGGCGTGCCGCTCGCGCAATGGCGCGCCACCACGTCGTCGGTCATCATCTGCATCGACGCGTTGCCAGTTCTCCTGCACAAAGGCCTCCGCCAAGGCCGCTTGATCGAGCCGGGTCCCGGCAAGTTCCAGGTTGCGCGCGTGATGGGTCGCCGCGCAGCACGTAGGCGAGGCGGCGACGCACGCGTTCGTGCGCGCGGCGCGGCATCGGCGTCGACCGAGCAGACCACGAGCGCCGCCTTCCTGACGCCTGCGGCGGCCGCGTTGCTCGCCGCGCCGCACGCTATCCAGGCACCAGCCGATGAATGCCGGGAGAGTGCCGGCGCTGATGACGACGCCATCGGCGATTTCGCCGGCGAGCTCGAGCATTTGCGGACCGGATGCGGCGAGCCACAGCGGCAGCGGATGCGCGCCCATGTCGAGCGCGGCCGGATATGCGGTAGCGCCGGCCGGCGAACTTGACCGCCTCGCCGGACAAGAAGCTCGACGCGTCACTTCGAGCGCTTCGCGCAGCGTCTCGATCGGACGCTCGGCAACGAGTCCCGGCCGCTTCAAGGCCGCCGGGCGCGCCGACGCCGAAGCAAAGTTGCACGCGCCGCGGAAAAAGCTCCTCGAGCGTGGCCGCGGCCATCGCGGCATAAACCGGATGGACCGCATAGGGGCTTATCGCCATCAGCACGACCGCCAAGCTTACGGCTTGCCGCCAGCGCCGCGGCGGCCGACGCGATCGGTTCGCGGTTGAACAGGTGCGCAGCGAGCCACAGATTTGCGGCACCGGCGGCGTCGGCCGTCTCGGCCAGTGCGCGCAGCGAACTCGGCAGGTTCGCTGCCGTCGAGCGAAACCCCGATCTGCAATGGCGGCGGCCATGCCTTCTCACGTTCCGTTGCAGCGACGCGATGACGCGATCGAGCGAAGGCCGCGCCGCGGCGGACGATACGATCGAAGTCTGCCGGCATGTCCTTCAATCCGGTCGAGGTCAAAACAGTCACGATCGGCTCGGCAAAGATTTCGCCGCGCTGTCTCGCTTCGCGCAAGGCCGCAAGCCCGGCGGCGCCCGAATATTCCTGCCAAAGCCCCTCATGCGCCAGTTCGCCGGCGGCCTCGTCAGCACGTCATCGTGAAAGGTCAGCGCGCGTGCCGCTGCTGCCGCGCAGCGCCACCGCCGCCGCGATAGGAACTGACCGTGCAGGCGATGCCTGCCGCGATCGAGGCGGCGGCCGGTCACTTCGGCCGCCGCCTCGTTGCGCGACATCGCATGCGCGAGCGGCGCCCGCAGCGCGGGCTCCGCCGAGAACATTTGCGGGACTGCATCCGGACACGCCAAGATCTTTCAGCTCGCGAAATCCCTTGGCGACGCCGAACAGCAGTTCGCCATACCCGGTCGGCAGGACGACCGTGCCGGGCACGCGGCGACCGAGCTGGATGAAAAATCTCGTAGGCGATGGTCTTGTAGCCTTCGGGCCCGAACGGATTGCCGGTGTGGAAGCGCGTGAGATTGCTCGCCGGCATGAATCCGGTTTCGTCGACGATGCGGTTGAGCGCCGGCCAGCGCTCCTCGCGCGGCACCAGCAAGAAATCGCTGCCGAGCGCGGTTTGAAAGTGTTCGAAGGCGCGCTGCGCGCCGGGCGAGGAAATGACGACGCAGCGCAAGCCGGCACGGCGCGCATAAGCCGCCGCGGATGCGCCGTGATTGCCGGACGATGCCACCGCGATGCCGCGGCGCGCCGTTCGCCAAAGCCGTGGAGACGATGCAGTAGTTCAATCGATCCTTGTGGCTCCAGGTCGGATTGCGGCTTTCGTCCTTGAGCCAGATCGGGCCTTCGACGCCGATCCAGCGCGCCATGCGCTCGCTGGCGACGAGCGCGGTTCCGCCTTCGCCCAACGACAGCTCCGCAGCAAGCGGCGGCAGCAGCGGCGCCCAGCGCTGCAGGCCCGGGCAGCGGCGGCTGGTCGCATAAGGCTCCTTGGGGATTTTCGCGTAATCGAAGTCGATCTCCAGCGGATATTGCATGTCCGGCGTGCTGGTGCGCGGGCAGCCGCGCAACAGCGGCGGCGTAGAGCGGAAAGAGCAGGCTCGGGTCGCCCAGCGAGCGCTGGCCGATCGCCGCCGATACCTTCGGCTGCCATCAGCGCAATCCCCGCGCGGCGCGCCGGGGCGATCGGCCGCGGCGCCGGGTTCGCATGGCGCTTGCCCGTCGGCGATCACGGGATCTCTGGGCCTGACTTCTTCGGCGAAAATCTGCATCTGGTCGAGCAGTTCGGACACGCTGTTGGCGGCGAAGAACAGGCCGAGGAAATGCGTCACGCCGGCTTCGCGCAACGCGGCGGCGCGCTCGATGACGGTGTCGACGCTGCCGACCAGATTGACATCTTCAGGATTGAGCGAAGCCTGGCCCTTGAGCGTCGACTTCTTCAGCGATTCGAGATGTTTGAACATCTGGCTCTGGCGGAAGCGGGCCACCGCCTTGTCCTGATCGCGCCCGACATGGACGATATATTGCGGCGCGATTTGCAAGATCGGAAAATTTTCGCCCGGCGGCTTCCGTCATCTCCTTGAGTTCCGCCACCATGCGGCGCAGCGTCTGCTGCGGCATGGCGGCCGGTATCCAGCCGTCGCCGCACTGCGCCGTGCGCTGCAGATGCGCCTGGTTGTTGCCGCCGAAATAGATCGGCAGGCGCGACTGCTTCGGCTTGGGAAACAGCTCGACGTCCTTGAACTTGTAGTATTTGCCGTCGAACGAGGCCTCGCGCTGCGAGAACAGCAGCCGCAGCGCCTCGACGCCTTCCTCGACCATGTCGCCGCGATGCACCTTGCCGTCGGGATTGAGCGCCTCGAACTCCTCGCGGTAGGCGCCGACGCCGACGCCGATCTCGACCCGGCCATTGCTGAGATGATCGAGCGTCGCGATCTGTTTGGCCGTGACCACGATGTCGCGTCGCATCGGCAGCACGAGAACGCCGGTGCCGAAGCGCAGCGTCTTGGTGTGAGCGGCGAGAAACGCATAGGTGACCAGCGGCTCCCAGAAACGCGGCGGGACGGGAAATTCCGCCCGCACATAATGCTGGGTCGTCATGTGATCGTTGCCCCACACCGAATGGTAGCCGAGCGCTTCGGCATGCTGGGCGATGCGGACCAGATCCTTCGGGATCGGAGAACGGGATCGGATAGGTCAAGCCTTCCATGCCCGTCGGGAATCCAACGCTGAACAATGCGCTCATAAGGTCGTGCTGTTTGCTCTCGCGCGCCAACCGCTGGTTATTGGCTGCTGGACCGCGGCGGCAGCGGAACTTACTTGGCGCAGATCGGCCGGACAAGAGGTTCTCGGTTCACGGTTGCGGACCATCATCGATCCGCGCGTGGCGGGTGCTGATGCGCGCCGAAGATAGACGCGCTCGGCTTCGTTCCTGTCCATCGCTTCCTGCATCGAGCCGGCCCAAGCCAGCCGCCCGGCCGCCAGCATGCAGCAGCGTTCGCCGACAGCGCGCGCCATCTCCATGTTCTGCTCGACCAGGAGATCGGCGACGCCGCTTTGCCGGATGCGGCCGATGGCTGCGATCAGCGTGCGCGTAATTCCCGATGACAGTCCCGCCGACGGCTCGTCGAGCAGCAGCAGCTTCGGATTGGTCACCAGGGCGCGGCCGATGGCCAGCATCTGCTGCTCGCCCCCCGAGAGCGATCCCGCCGTCTGCCGCCGCCGTTCTCCGAGCACGGGAAAGAGTTCGTATACCGCGCTGGCCGGCGTCGGCTCGCGCCCGACCGCCGCCGTCCTCGCGGCGAGCAGCGTCTCTTCCACCGTGAAGGTGCGAAACAGTTCGCGCCATTGCGGCACGAGAGCCAACCCGCGCGCACGATGGCGCTGGCGCTCAGCGCGGGAAATGTCCTCGGCCGAGAAACTCGACGTTGCCGCGGCGTTTGGGCAGAAGTCCGGCGATGGCTTCGACCGCGGATGTCTTGCCGGCGCCGTTGGCACCGAGCAGAACCAGCGCCTCCCCGCTCTCGACCGAGAAGCTGAGATCGCTCACCGCGACCACCGGTCCGTAGGTCACCGTCAGGTCGATGACGCGCAATGCGATCATGCGGCCGCTTCCTCGCCGAAATACAATTGCCGCACGATCGGCAGCGAAATCACCTCCGCGGGCTTGCCTTCGGCGACGATGCGGCCCGCCGCCCATGACCGAGAGGCTTTGGCATAGCCTCGCCACGAACGGGATGTTGTGCTCGACCACCAGCATCGCGATGTGCGCGTTCGGCGTTGATGCGCAGCAGCAGCTCGCGCAAGTCTGTCGGCCTCGGACTCGGCAACGCCGGAGACCGGCTCGTCGAGCAGGATCAGCCGCGGTTCGGAGACGATGGCGCGCGCGATCTCGAGCCGCCGCTGGTCGCCGAGCGACAGCGATCCGGCGCGAGCGTGAGCGCGGTCGGCAAGGCCGACCGAGTCGAGGGCGGCGAGTGCGCGGCGCCGTTCGCCGCTGCGTCGCCGCGCCGCCGGCAAAATGGTCGAAGCTTGCCGCCATCGCGTGCAGGACCGCATTGCGGCCGCGCCCGATGATGACATTGTCGAGGCAGGAGAGCTGGCCGAAGATCGCGACGTTCTGAAACGTCCGGGTCATGCCGAGTCCGATGCGGTCGCGGGCGCGCAATTCGAGCAGCGATGTTCCGGCGAAAGTCGACGCGTCCGCGGTCGGCGTCGAGAAATCCCGAGATGATGTTGAACAGCGACGTCTTGCCGGCGCCGTTGGGGCCGATCAGGCCGTGGATGCCGCCGGCGGGCACCGTCAGGCTCGCGGCATCGACGGCGTGCAACGCGTCGAAATGCTTGTCGACCGCCTCAACGACCAGCAGTTCGTCGGCGTGCTCGCCTGCCGCGGGCGAAGACACGCGCGACAGCCGGCAGTGACCGGCACCGGCGGTCAACGCACGCGGCCGCTCGCGCTTTACGCTCACGAGACGGCCGGCGGCGCGGCGGATCAGTTCGGTCACTCCGCCGGGAAAAAACATCACGACGAAGATCACCAGCGTCGCGAAGAACAATTCCTGGTAGTCGGCAACCGGCCGCAGCAGTTCCGGCAGGATTCGCAGGCCGCCGCCGCCGATCAGGCCGCCCCAGATCGATTGCATGCCGCCGACGATCGGGTAGGCGAGCATGAAGATCGAGTCCAGCACGCCGAAACTGTCAGGATCGAGAATTCGCACCCGTGGCGCGAGCAGCGCGCCGGCGAAGGCGATCGCCAGCGAGCTGACGACGAAGGCGGCCGTCAGGTAGCCGCGCACGGCTGACGCCGAAAGCCTCCGCGGCGATCTCGTTGCCGGCAGCGGCCTGCAGGTTCTTGCCGAACGGCCCGCGCACGAGGATCGTCATGACCAGCATCATCGCGGCAGCCGGCGACGCCGATCAGGATCAGAAAGGCGCGGTCGCTGACGATGGTGACGCCGAACACCTGCGGCGGCGGCACGTGAATGCCCTCGGCGCCGCCGGTGAGCCAGGTGCTTTCGCGGATGAGGATGACGCAGACGCTCTGAAACACCAGCGTCACCATTGCCAGATTGTGGCCGCGAAATCGGGTTCCGGGAAACGCGATCAACCAGCCGGCCGCGCCGCCGGCCAGGATCGCGAGCACCAAAGTCGCCAGATACGGCACGTGCAGATCGGCAACGGCAAGCGTCGACACGTAGGCGCCGATCGCCATGATCGATCCCGAGGCGAGCGTGATGCAGCGCGCGAGCCCGACCAGCACCACGAGCGCGACGCCGACCAGCATCGATATCATGGCAATGGCGAGGACGTATTGCGGGTAGCTGTCGAGCGCCGAGTCCGCCGGCGACGCAGACGAGCAGAAGAACAGGCCGGTCCGAGAGCCGCAAAATCCGGCCGCCGCTCAGACACTGCGGCCGGCCCTCTCCGGGAAACAGTCCCTGCGGCCGCCACATCAGCACCACGAAGAGCAGCAGGAAGCTGACGCAGTTCTTCATCGCGCTGGAAACGTAGGCCGCCGACAGGCTTTCGGCGATGCCGAGCAGCAGGCCGCCGACAATCGCGCCTCTTGGGCTGTCAAAGCCGCCGATCACGCCGGCGACAAATCCGGCAGTGATGATGGAGATCGAAAGATCGACCGAAACGCCGGTGACCGGCGCGATGAACACGCCGGTGAGCCCGGCCAGCGCGCCGCCGAGAAACCAGGCGAGCATGTAGACGCCGTCGATCGAATAGCCGCACAAGCTGCGCGCCGCGGATATTTGCCGCCATGGCGCGCATGCCGCGGCCGAGCCGGCCATAGCGAAACACGCGCGATACAGGTCGACAGCCGTCGCCAAGGCGCCGCGCGATAACCCACAGCGTATCCCTGGTGACGAATACGCCGGCGACGATGAACGGCGGTCCGGTAAACATCGGCGGCACCGCCAAGCAGTTCGGTGTTGTAGGTCAGGCGAAAGCCCTCGGACAGCGCGATGCCGAGGAACACGGTGGCGATCACGACAGTGAACATGTCGGCCTGCCGCAGCCGGCGCAGGATGAGAAATTCGATCGCCGCGGCGACCAGCCCGATGGCGGGCGGAATCAACAGGTAGGCCGCCCAATACGGCCATTGCCATTTCACGACGATGAGGAAGCTCGCAAACGCGCCGAGCATCGCGAACGCGCCGTGCGCGAAATTGACGGTCTTCGTCGCCTTGTGGACGACGACGAGGCCGAGCGCCGCCAGCGCATAGAGCGCGCCGAACTTGATGCCCGCAATCAAGACAAATCCCAATTCGCCGAGCATCGCGGCGATCAGGGCTTATCGATGACGCGATAGACCTGCCATTTGCCGTCTTTCACGATCGCCGCGCCGATCCGGTAAACGCCCTGGTGGTCGGTCGGCGTGATAGCTTTCCGGAAACGTGACATCGAGCCCGCCAAGTTGCGTCGGGCTCGCATCCTTAAGATTCGACCAGGCGTTGATCAGATTGTCGCGCGTCAAATGGCAATTCGTCGCCTTGATCGCTTCCGCCACGACGTAACCGGAGCCATAGCCGATCAGGTCGTAGATGCTGGGCCGGCCCTGCGGCAGCGAGCCGAGGAATTTTTTCAGGCGCGCGTCGAATTCCCGGGTCGCCGGCGTCTGTCCGGGAAAGGCCGGCGCATTGTAGTAGCCGCGAATGCCGTCGGCATTGCCGAGGATCGGGATGATGGCGGTGGACACCGCAGAGCCGTCGACCACCCAGCGCACGTTGGCCATGCCCATTTCCCTGCGCCTGCTTGATGGCAAAGCCGGCCTCGGAAAAGCTTCCCAGCACCAGGACGGAATCGACGTTCTGGCGCTGCAGCGACACCAGTTGCGCGGTGAAGTCGCGGGCGCCGATGTCGAACTGCTCGACGGTGAAATCCGCTCCCTTCTTCTTCAGAATGGCTTCCGCCGCCTTCAAGGTCACCTGCGGGAACGCATAGGTGCCGGCCAGAATGCCGAATTTCTTCGGCGGTAGCCGCCGTCGTAGAACATGCTGATGAGGGCCGCGGCCGACACTTCCGCCGGCACGACGGCGCCGTTGAAGACGTTTTTCGCAAACGGATTGCGAATGATCGGCGTCGAGCCGTAGAGATTGTAGGTCGGCACGCCGACCTGGCGGACGTAATCCGCCGCCGCGGCGGCTCCGGTGCTGCCGGACGCCAGCACGAGGATAAAGACCTTGTCCTCCTCGACGAGTTTCTTTGCGGCGGCGATACTCTCCGCCGGCGAAGAGGCGTGCTCGAAATCCAGACGGAGCTTGCGGCCGCAAACGCCGCCCTGCGCGTTGATCTCGTCGAACGCCATCGTCATGCTGTCGCGGCCGGGCGTGCCGATGAAGGCCAGCGGCCCGGTCAGTGCACCGATAGCGCCGATGGAAATTTCGGAGGGGCTGACCCCGTTTTCCTGGGCGCGCGCCGGCGCTGGCAACGCCGCAATCAATCCAACGCCCACGAACACTGCCGCCAGCGAACGCAGACGGGCGAAAAGTTTGCCGATGTTGCCGTTGCGCATGAACGATCTCCCTTGCCCTCGAGCGCAGCAAACCCGCCAACCCGCGCGCGTTCGACCGCTATCACAGCCCGGTCCATCCTGCCAACGAAGCGTGCGGCTGCCAACCGCCGGCGAGAAGCGCGATTGACGCACACGCCGCGCGCGACGCTTCGCTGCCACTCGCGCAAAGGGGCCGCGATGCACGATCCGTGAACCGACGCAAACCGATCCAAGCCAATCTCATGGGCCGTGCAAGATCAGATACATGCGAGAGGCCGGCGGCGATCCGCGGGAACTATGAGTTTTGGTCAGATGCCACCGACATTGAGTGGCATAATCGCAATCGACAAGCCAATTCACGGACTTAAGCTGGCAGAACCGCCCATAAATACCTGAAAGATTGCCGGGTTAGCTCAGCGGTAGAGCAGCGGTTTTGTAAACCGTTGGTCGGGAGTTCAATCCTCTCACCCGGCACCAAT
>CAVXCG010000002.1:0-776179 GCA_963760235.1 uncultured Alphaproteobacteria bacterium
ATCACTCATCGCGGCGAACACAATAACGCGATCTCGTCGCCATTGTGTTAATTCCGCGGCGCCCCAAGCGGTGCGGGCTCGTCGTCCTCGGCCAGCACGCTCGCGTTGCCGCCGGCGACGGCCGGAAAGCCGGCCAGGAAGACCTGTAATTTGTCGATGCTCATGGTCCAACCCATCTCCATGCCTTGCAGGTATTGGACCGCCTTCTCGACCATCGCGTGGCCGCGCGTATGCAATGTCAGTCTGGTCTTGCCGCCCTCGTCGGCGAACGTCGCGGTGGTCAATCCTTCGATGATAGCATTGCCGGCGTCATCCAGCGCATTGTTGGTGAAGACCAGCCGTTCCAGCTCGACGATCTCGCGGAATTCGCCACCCATCGGATAGACGGCGCCGTCGGGCGCTCGCATGTGGATGCGGATCGCGCCGCCGACGCGCGCGTCGATCTCGCATACCGGATTGGTGAAGCCCTTCGGTCCCCACCACTGCGCGAGATGCCGGGAATCGGTCCAGGCGCGAAACACCAGCGCACGCGGAGCGTCGAACACACGCACGATCGTGAGTTCGCGCTCGGCGAGCGGCTTGGCTTGAGCTGCAGCATCCATGGCAACGTTCTCCACTTGGACCATCCTGGACCATCCGCATTGACTTTTTCGTTCAAGGGATCGAAAGACCCATTTCGCGGCGGGACTCATTTTGCTGCGACGGCTGCGAGCCGTGCTTCGACATGTTTGTCGTCCTTGGCAAGATTTAACGCTAACCGGTGCAGGCTCGGTCGAGCGCTGCCACATCGAATTTCCTCATCGTCATGACTGCGCCGATTACGCGATCGAGCGCGGCGCCGTGCGCTTGCGCGATCATCTGCGGCAAAGTGGCGGGCACGATCTGCCAGGACAAGCCGTATTTGTCCTTGAGCCAGCCGCACTGGCCCTCGTGGCCGCCTTGCGACAGCTTGCTCCAGAAATAGTCGATCTCCCGCTGGCCATCGCACATGACCTGCAACGAGACCGCCTCGTTGAACTTGAAATGCGGCCCGCCGTTGAGCGCGGTGAAGGTCTGGCCATCGAGCGTGAACTCCACCACCATGACCGATCCCGGCTCCTTGCCGTGCACCTCGCGGCCGGCATTGCCGTAGCGGCTGATCTGCCTGATCTCCGAATTGTCGAAGATCGATGTATAGAACCGCGCCGCGTCTTCGGCCTGCGTGTCGAACCATAGGCACGGCGTGATTTTCTGTTCGATCCTGGGCATTCGGGTTCTCCTCGTTTCGCGCGTCGCGAGCCTCAACGCGCGACCATAACCATCCAGCCGACGCCGAACTTGTCGGCAACCATGCCGAAGCGCGAGGAAAAGAACGTCTTTGCCATCGGCATCTGCACCTGCCCGCCGTCGGCGAGCGCGTTGAACATCCGTTCTGCGTCTGCGTCACTGGCTGCGCTGAGCGCCAGCGCGATGCCCTTGAAATTCGGGCCGCCCTGGCAGCGGCCATCGGACATCAGAAGTTGCGTGTCGCCGAGATGCAGCGCCGCGTGCATCACTTTGTCCTTGTTCTGCGGCGTAACCATCGACTGATCGGGCGCCTCCTTGAAGCGCATGACCATATCCAACTTGGCGCCGAGCGCCTGCTTGTAGAACTCGATCGCTTCGTCGCAGCGGCCTTCGAAGGACAGGTACGGTTGAACTTGCATCGTCATCTCCTCGTGGTTGATCTGCGGGGGCGCAAGCCGGTTCAGGTTCCAACCTCAGACAGACGGCCACGCGCGTCTTCCGACATCCTCGCATCAGAATTATGTCTTGTCGTGCTGCCGCTGGAATTGCACCGACGCTCGGTCCCCACCATTGTGCGAGACGTGTCGGGTCGGTGAATGCCGAAAACACCAGTTCGCGCGGCGCGTCGAACTCGCGTGTGCCGACGATCGCGCGGGGGTCGCCCATGAGGTCGAGGCTATTTCTTGCGGCCATGTCCGCGACTCCTGACTTTCGGTTCCATGCCCTTCGGTTGCTTCGCCTGCAGCGTCGTAAGGTAATCGTCCAGGCGATCGAAGCTTTCGTCATAGAAGCGGCGATAATGTTCGAGCCAATCGTCGATCTGTTTGAGCGGCCCCAGACGCGGCGGCAGGGTATCGTAGGCGATTGCCGTCAGTTCAAGGTGGACGCCGATAGCTATAACGACGCCCACTCGGACGAGGCGGATATCCAGATCATTTTCGATTTCACTATGGACCTCGCCGAAATCGAGGCGGCAGAGGACGGCAAGGCCGCCTAGGGCTTTTTTCGCCAGCGGGCTTGGGCAGCAAGCTTAGCCGCCTCTGCCCTTTGCTCTGGGGTTAGGCGGCTAGCACGGGTATGGCCGCCCTTAGACCCGGCACTTGTCTTGCGAAATGACGGTGGCAGTTCTTCTGCCTCCCCCGTCGCGATACGCATGACATGGACCGCATTACCAATCACGTCGGCGGGGCGCTTCTCGCCTTTGGGGCCTCTGGGCATTAAGCGGCCTCATCGATACGTTCAGCAACATATTCCCCGGTGGCTTCATCGAGGGATATAAGGCGCATTCTAAGCGTTTTTTGAGGAAAACATTCGGCTATTGACCGCGGGTCAGCCCTTGGGTCTTTCGCGACAGCGATAATTATCCGCAGGACGCCATCGCAGTTGTCGCGCGCCCACTTCAGATTTTCGAGGAGTTCTGTAAATCCCGCTTGGCCGACGGCATCACCTGAGCGGCGGCGACCGCGATAAATACGGCCACCATCTTCGAACCGGTCCTGCCAAAAGGTGACTGACACGACTTGGCCATCGGGGCTTCGACCAGACCAACTCCAGCGCGGATTTTTTGGCATCGTACCGAAGTGCTCAAAACATGCCTTATGTGTCCATTTTTCGGCCATGACCGGCTCCCGCCTTTCGCTGACCATACCATGGCTTGGACAGTGCCGCGACAGACAGTTAAGACAGCCAAATTTCAAACTGAGATACTACCCGCTCGCAGGGTGCCGCTGCGGGCCGGCGCCTTCAGCGCAGCCGTTCGAGGATGCTGACGTAATTGGCGACCGCGGTGCCGCCCATGTTGAAAACGCCGCCGAGCCGCGCGTTCTTGACCTGCATGTCGCCGGCGGTGCCGGCGAGCTGCATGGCGGCAAGCGCGTGCATCGACACGCCGGTGGCGCCAATCGGGTGGCCTTTGGCCTTAAGCCCGCCGGAGGGATTGATCGGCAGCGTGCCGTTTTTTGCGACCATGCCGTCGGCGATGACGCGGGCGCCCTGGCCCTGGGGTGCAAGCCCCATGGCCTCGTACTCGATCAGCTCCGCGATGGTGAAGCAGTCGTGTATTTCGGCGAACGACAGGTCGGTCAGCTCGATCCCGGCGTGCTCCAGCGCGCGCCGCCAGGCCACTGTGCAGCCCTCGAACTTGAGCACGTCGCGCTTCGACATCGGCAGAAAGTCCTGCACGTGCTCCGCGGCGCGGAACACGATTGCCTTGTCCAGCTTGAGCGCGGTCTCGACATCGGCAAGAACGAGCGCGGCGGCGCCGTCCGACACCGGCGAACAATCGGTGCGCTTGAGCGGGCCGGCGACGCGCGGGTTTTTTTCGCTCTCGCTGCGGCAAAACTCATAGCCGAGGTCCTTGCGGATTTGCGCGTAGGGATTGCCGACGCCGTTCTTGTGATTTTTCGCCGCGATCCGCGCCAGTGCGTCCGACTGATCGCCCCAGCGCTGGAAATAAAGCCCCGCGATCTTGCCGAAAATTCCGGCAAAGCCGCCTTCGGTGTCGGACTCCTCGCGCACGTAGGAGGCCTTGAGGAGGTTGCGCCCGACTTCGGAGCCGCTGGTCGCCGTCATCTGCTCGACGCCGACGACGAGAACGATGCGCGAAGCGCCGGCAGCAATCGCGTTGAGACCTTGATGCACGGCCGCCGATCCGGTGGCGCAGGCATTCTCCACCCGGGTGGCGCGCGCAAAGCGCAGTTCGGGAGCCGCCTGCAGCACCAGCGAGGCGGAAAAATCCTGCGCGGAAAATCCGGCGTTGAAATGCCCGAGCACGATCTCATCGACGTCCGCGGCGGCGATCGCCGCATCGTTGAGCGCCTCATTCGCCACGCGCACGACGAGGCTCTCGACCGTTTCGCCGGCAAGCTTGCCGAACGGCGTGTGCGCCCATCCCACGATGCAGGCGGTCATGTTCGCTCCATTTCGGGCAGGCAAATCGTCGCGTCGCCGAACTTTGGACGCTTTTGCCTTGCCTATGGCTGACGGGACCCAGGTCGGGTCCCGGCGCGCCGAGTCTAGCCCGTTTCGTCTTTGCCTTCGAGGTCTGCTTGCTGTTACATAGGCGTGGGCGCCAGTTGGGGAAACCCGCCGGAAACCGTCAGCTTCGGTCTTGCCGGACGAATGGACCGCAACACGTGACTCGTATGCCATCCTTTCGGGCGTTCGGCATTGCGTCCGGCTCGCTCATCATCGCCGCGGTTGCCGCCGCAATGCTCGCGGCGTGTGCCGGCGTCACACCGGCGCGGGCGGAGGCCACGCTTCTCGTCGACGCCGCCAGCGGCAAGGTTCTCCAGGAGCACGACGCGGCGCAGCCGTGGTACCCGGCTTCGCTGTCGAAGCTGATGACACTCTACATCACATTGAGTGCGATCCGCGATCACCGCATCACTTTCGACACCTTGTTCACGGTCTCGCACAACGCCGCCGTCCAGTCGCCGACGAAGATGGGTTTTCCCGTCGGCACCCAGGTCACGGTCGACAACGCAATCAAGATGATGATGGTGAAATCGGCCAACGACATGGCGGTGCTGCTGGCCGAGGGCATCGGCGGCACAATCGACAACTTTGCCCAGGAAATGACCGAGACGGCGCATCGGCTCGGCATGTCGGAAAGCAATTTCGTCAATCCGAACGGCCTGCCGGCGGATGGGCAGATCAGCTCGGCGCGCGATCTCGCCATCTTGGCGCGCGCGCTCATTCGCGACTTTCCCCAATACAGCGCCTATTGGCACATCCCGGCAATCCAGTACGGCCGGCGCGTCGTGCGCAATTACAATCCGCTGCTCGGCCGCTATCCGGGCACCGACGGGATGAAGACCGGCTTCATTTGCGCGGCGGGTTTCAATCTCGTTGCCACCGCGACGCGCGGCGACAAGCAGCTGATCGCCGTCGTGCTCGGCGCGCCGTCTGGCGCGGCCCGCGCCGTAAAGGCGGCGGAGATGCTGGAGAGCGGCTTCGATCGCAATCCGCTGTCGTGGCTGCTGCCTTCGCTCGGCACGGTCGATGAGATCAAACCGATCGACGCCAGTCCGTTCGATCTGAAAGACCAAATGTGCGGTCCGCACCGCAAGCGCATGCAGCAGGCGGAGGAGGACGACGAGGAGGCGGGCGCCGCCAACGGCGCTGACGCCGATGCCGGGGCTGACGGCGGCAACGGCGCAACCGCCACCGGCGATGCGACGCCGCATTTCGCGGTCCTGCTCTCGGCGCTGCGCTCCCCCACGGCGAAGAACGTTCACCTGTTGTCCGACGGCGGCCCGGTCATCCCGGTCGTTGTCTACACCGGCCCAACGCGTCCTCCGGGCTGGAAGCCGCCGCCCCGCGAGCTCCGCAAACGCGTCGCCGCGGTCAGCAAACCGCGGGACCGCAAGCCCAAACCGCACTTGCGCCCGCGCGTGGTCGCGAAGCGAAAGGCCTCGCATTAGGCTATTGCCAGCTATCTCTGTTGCGTGATTCACCCTACGCGTCGAGCGAAATCCTTCTGCCCCGGCCGCTCGCGGCAGGAAATCGCATTTGACTTTTTCCTTTCCAGAAGGAGAGGGCATTCGCATAGAGGGGTGGCGCATAGCTGGAAGCGCGCAGCACAAAGGCGGAAGCGGAGTCAGGGAGAGGTCGCGCGAAGCATGGCCGCCAAAATGACCATCGAGGCGCTTCAGCAATTAAAGCGCGAAAGCAAAAAAAGCGTCGGTGTCGTCGCCTGGGATTATCAGATCGCGCGCATTGCCGATCGTGCCGGCGTCGATTTCGTCTCCGTCGGCGACTCGGTCGGCGTCAACCTGTGGGGCAGGTCCGAAGTCATCGAGGTGACGCTCGACGAGATGCTGATCTGCTGCAAGGCGGTGCGCGCCGGCGTCGCGCGTGCGCTGGTAAGCTGCGACATGCCGTATGGCCCGGTGCAAGACAGTATCGACGCCGCGCTCGCCGCCGCCCGGCGGCTCATGGAGGAAGGCGGCGCCGACATGATCAAGGTCGACGCTGCGGCCGAATTCCCCGATGTCGTGCGCGCGCTGGTGCGCGCCGGCGTCCCGGTCTTCGCCCAGTTCGGGCTCACGCCGCAGACCGCGATCAAATACGGCATTCCCTACAGCGCGCAGAACTCGCCCGCGGCGCAGGCGAGCGCGCAAGCGGCGCAAAACCTCGTCGCCGAAGCGAAGCTTCTGGAAGAAGCCGGCGCCGCCCTGCTCGACTTCACCAATTCCGGGCCGGTGGCCGGCGCAGCAGTGGTGGAGGCTGTGAATATTCCGGTCATCGGCGGCTTCGGCGGCGGTCCCTGGCTCGACGGCCGCGTGCGGCTCGCCCATACCGCGATCGGCTATGCGGAGAAATGGATCGACGCCAAGACTGAGACCTATGTGAACACCGCCAGGGCGGCGCTCGATGCCTTTACCGCGCTGATCGCCGACGCCCGCGCCGGGCGCCAGATCAAGGGCTGACGGCTCCGTCAGCGTCATTCCGGACACCGCGCAACGCACGGTTATTGGGAATCCACAATCCCGGCGCTGGAAATTTATCGCGAGACTCGGATTATGGGCCCCGGGGACGTGCGTCCCCTTGGCGCTCCGCGCTTCGGCGGACTCGAACCCGCCGTAGTTCGCCGAGCGAACGAAGGCGGGTCGTGCGCCCCGGAACAACGGATGGATTGTTCATGCCAACGGCCATCATCGACGGCATTGCCACGCGCTACGAGGTTCTCGGCTCGGGTCCGCCGCTCTTGATGTACGCACCCGGCGGCTTCAACGCGGTCGTCGAAACCTGGTCGACGCAAGGCGTCTACGCCAGGATCAAGCTGCTCGATCATCTGCCGCGGCATTTTTCCTGCATCGTCTTCGACCGCCGCGAATGCGGGCAATCCGGCGGCCGCATCGAGCGCATCAGTTGGGCGCATTACGTCGCGCAGGGCAGGGGCCTGCTCGATCATCTCGGCATTTCCCGCGCTTTCCTCATGGGCGGCTGCATGGGTTGCGCGCCGGTCGTGGCGTTCGCGGTCACTCACCCGGAAATGGTTTCCGCCATTGTGCTGTACTGGCCGGTCGGCGGTCCAAAATACCGCCTGTCGAGCCATCAGCGATTTGCCGAACACCTCGCTTACGTGCACAGTCACGGGCTCGGCGGCGTCGTCGCGCTGGTCAGCAAAGAAGGCAAGCAGTTCGGCGCCGATCCGCGCGGCGGCCCGTGGGCCTCGCTGATCAAGCGCGACGCCGCCTTTGCCTCGGCCTTCGCTGAGCAGAATCCCGATCAATACAAGCTCATCTGCACCGGCATGTGTCGCGCGCTGTTCGACCGCGACACCGCGCCCGGCGCCGAGCCGGAGGATCTGATGCGCCTCGAAATCCCGGCATTGATCGTGCCCGGCCACGATGCCGCGCATGCCACTTCGGCGGCGCGCTATCTGGAAGAATGCATTCCGCGTGCGGATTATTGGGACGTCGCGGCCGACCAGCAGGCCGAAGCCAACGTGCCGCGTCGGATCGTCGAGTTTTTGCAAAAATGTAGGGTGGGTTGAGCCAACGGCTCCGGCCCGAAGTGGCCGGCCCGATGACAGGCTCCGCGAACCCGCCGCGCGCACTGCAACACATGCGACGATGGGTTTCGCTGCGCTCAACCCATCCTACGCGGCCATCCGTAGCGGCGCATCCGTCACTTCTTGCAGCGCGTCGAGGGTCAAACCGGGCACGATCTCGCGCACTACGAAGCCGTCGTCGGTCACATCGATCACGGCGAGGTTGGTATAGACGCGCTTGACCACCCCGATGGCGGTGAGCGGATAGCTGCAGCGGCGAACCAGCCGGCTTTCGCCCGTTTTGGTCGTGTGCTCCATCAATACCCACAGCCGCGGCGTGCCGGCGGCCAGATCCATGGCGCCGCCGACGGCGGGCGCGCTTTCGTTGTCGGAGGTCGACCAGTTGGCGAGGTCGCCGTTTTCGGCCACCTGAAAAGCACCGAGCACGCACAGGTCGAGATGGCCGCCGCGGATGAGCGCAAAACTGTCGGCATGATGCATGTAGGAGCCGCCGGTGCGCAGCGTGATATATTGCTTGCCGGCATTGATCAGCCAGCGATTGATCTTTTCCGGCTCGGGTGCCGGGCCCATGCCCAGCACGCCGTTCTCGGATTGGAAAATCACCTCGCGCTCAACCGGCACGTAGTCGGCGACCTGCAACGGCGCGCCGATGCCGAGGTTGACGTACCAGCCCTCGGGAATGTCGCGCGCCAGCCGCGCGGCGATTTCGCGTCGCGTCATCGGCTTGCAGCCGGCCGGAATTTTTGCCGCCGCGTTCACCATTTTCTCCTGTGTTCTTCCGCCTTCTTCCATTTTCTTCCTACGTCACCGTCGGTTCGCCGTAGGGCACGTGCAGCACGCGATTGACGTAAATGCCGGGCGTGGCGATTTTTTCCGGATCGAGCGCGCCGAGTTCGACGACGTGCTGGGCTTGCACGATCGTCAACTTTGCCGCCCCCGCCATGACCGGATTGAAATTGCGGGCGGAGGATTTGTAGGTCAGGTTACCCCAACGGTCGGCTTCCCAGGCCTCCAGCAGCGCCACGTCGCCGGGCAGCGCGTATTCGAGGATGTAGCGGCGCCCGCCGATCTCGCGTTCCTCCTTGCGGGCGGCGAGCTTGGTGCCCACGGCGGTCGGCGTGAAGAAAGCCGGAATCCCGGCGCCGGCGGCGCGCATGCGCTCGGCCATGGTGCCCTGCGGCACGCATTCGAGTTCGATGCGGCCCTCGCGCCAGAGTTTCTCGAACACGACCGGATCGGCGGTGCGTGGAAACGAACAGATGATCTTGCGCACCCGTCCGGTCTCGAGCAGCGCCGCCAGGCCGACATGGCCGACGCCGGAATTGTTGGCGACCACGGTCAGATCCTTGGCGCCCTGCTCGATCAGGCCGGCGATCAGCGCGTTGGGCTGACCGATCGAGCCGAAGCCGCCGATCAGCACCACCGAGCCGTCGCGGATGTCCCCCATCGCTTCGGCCATGCTCGTTACGATCTTGTTGATCATCCGTAATCCGTCATCCTGAGGTGCGAGCGCAGCGAGCCTCGAAGGGTGACGGCTAACATTTTTACCCCACCACCCGCATTTTCCGCTCGTCGGCGAACGCCGGCATGATCTCGCGCGCGAAGCGACGCAAGCTCTCGTTGGCATGGCCGACGAGGCCGCCGCCGTTGAGCAGCACGTATTCGACCCCGAGCGTGCGTAATGTCTCGAGCTTGGCGGCGATCTCGTCGGGACTGCCGTATAGCGCGCTTTCTTCGCTTGCTTCGCGGGTCTCGGAATACGCCATGATGCTGGCTTTGCTCCTGGTCCCGTCGGGAGCGTTCGAGATCGCCTCCAGCCGGCGCTGGGCTTCGATGCGGCGCTCGAGCGCGGCCTCCTTCTCGGCTGCGTCCTTCGCCACGAAAAAAGCCCGCGTGACGCCGACGTTGAGTGGATCGAAGGCGTGGCCGCATTTTGCCAGCGCGTCCCGGTAGACGGCGATGCGCTCGGCCACGGTTTCAAATGAAGCAAACTGGTCGAGCAGGAGATTATAGCCGCGCTCGGCCACGCGGCGGATCGAGGCCGGGTTGCCGGCGCCCATCCACATCGGCGGATGCGGCTTTTGCGCCGTCGGCGGCTCGACGATGATGTCCTCGAAGCGCCAATACTTGCCCTGGTGCGAAAAGCGCTGTTTCGAGGTCCAGGCCTTGATGATGACGTCGAGCGACTCGTCGAAGCGCGCGTCGGCTTCCGCCATCGGCACGCAGAAGCCGGCAAACTCGTTGTGGCGGTAGCCCTTGCCGACGCCGAAATCGAGCCGGCCGCCGGAGAGAAGGTCGATCGTCGCCGCCTGCTCGGCGAGCAGCACCGGGTTGTGCCAGGGCAGCACCAGGACGGCCGTGCCGAGCCGCAAGGTGCGCGTCTTTGCCGCCAGCCAGGTGAGAAGCGCCAGGCTGGCGGAAACCTGCCCGAAGCCAGTGAAATGATGCTCGACCAGAAAGGTCGAGTGATAACCGAGCGCCTCGGCCTCGATATTGTAGTCGATGAACTGCCGGTAGCCTTGTCCGGAATCCACGTCCGGCCCGCCGTGACGGGCGGTGGCGCTGCCGAATAGACCAAACCGCATGCGGGCACTCCCATGGCTTCGCCGCGCCAATGTAGCGCATGCCCGGCGGGTGGAGCTATAGCTGCGCGGGTGGTCCTTTGATTGCAATTTCGCACGCGAGCCTGCCGACCTCGGATGCGAATGTTGGAATCGGGCCTCTGGGAGGAAATCATCATGGCGAACCGGATCGCACTCATACGGGCGGCGACGAGCGCACTCGTTGCCGCCGGCTTGGCAGTGTCGCTGCCGATGCTGGCAGCCGCACAAGATTATCCTACCCGCCCGATCACGCTGATCGTGCCCTATCCGCCGGGTGGCGGCGTCGATCTTGTCGGCCGCCTGGTGGGACAGAAACTCTCGGCGGCGCTCGGCCAGCAGGTGGTGGTCGAGAACCGCGGCGGCGCCGGCGGCATGATCGGCACGCGCAATATCGCCCACGCCAAGCCGGACGGCTATACGCTCGGCATCATGCTGACCGGCATCAGCCTCAGTCCTAACGCCGGCTATGACGTCAACAAGGATTTCTCACCGATCGGGCTGATCGCCTCGACGCCGATATTTGTCGTGGCGAATCCCTCGCTCCCGGCAAAATCGCTCGCGGACATCGTCACGCTGGCCAAGAAGCGGCCCGGCAAGATCGCTATCGGAACCCCGCCCTCGCCGACATTGAATTATTTCGCCACCAAATTGTTCGATCTGGTGGCTGGCGTCGACACGATCACCGTCACTTATCGGGGCACCGCCCCGCTGACGACCGACGTGATCGGCAATCACGTGCCGCTCGGCTTCGACACGATCCCGGCGGCGATCAGCAATGTGCAGAGCGGGCAATTGCGCGCCATCGCGGTCACCGGTGCGCAGCGTTCGGCCGCGCTCCCCGACGTGCCGACCGCGGCCGAATCGGGCCTGCCAGGCTTCGACGCGGTGCAATATTACGGCGTCACGGCGCCCGCCGGGGTGCCACGCGCGATCGTCGAGCGCCTCAACAAGGAGCTGCGCACCATGCTGGCAGACGCGGCCTTTAAAAAACGCCTGATCGAAGCCGGCGACGATCCGGCGCCGGGCACGCCGGAGCAATACGCCGAAAACATCAAGCGCGAGGAAGGCAAGTGGGCGGCGCTGATCAAGAAGCTGGGGCTGAAGGTGGAGTGACGTTTGCAGAAGAGGCGGGCACTATCGTCTGTCAATGCAGCACAGCGTGGGCATTGCGCTGAACGATTTTGCCCACGCGGTCCAGCGAGCGGGGCGCAAGGCTTACCCTGCAATTCACCCCGGCCGAAACATCGGCACCGGCGGTCCGCCTTCGGTTTCCTCAAACACGATGTTGACCGGCAGCCCGATGCGCAACGTGTCGAAATCGCAATCGACGATGTTGGTCAGCATCGTCGGGCCTTCGGCGAGCGTCACATAGGCGATCGCATAGGGCTCCTTGGCGCGGCGCATGACGCTGAACGTGTAGATCAAGCCGCGGCCCGATGCATCGCGCCAGGCCACGTTGTCGCTGCCGCAGAACGGGCACGCCGCGCGTGGGTACCAGTGCGCGCGACCGCAGGCGCTGCAGGTCGGCACGACAAAGCGGTGCTCGCGCGCCGCGTTCCAGAACGCCTGCGTTTCCACGCTGACGATCGGTGCGGGAATTTTTCGCCGGTCTGCCATGATACGACCCGTCACCGTCCGCTCATTCCCGCTGCATGATCAGCGTGGCGCTGCAATGCCGCGTGCCGAGCTGCATGCCGGTGCCCTGGGCCAGCGCCAGATCGCAGTTCTTCACCTGCACGGCCGGATGCGCCTCGCCGCGCAACTGCCGCACCGCCTCGATCACCTTGGTCATGCCGCCGCGATTGGCCGGATGATTGTTGCACAGGCCGCCGCCATCGGTGTTGAACGGCAATTTTCCGACGCCGGAAATGAGATTGCCGTCGGCGACGAATTTGCCGCCGGCGCCCTTCGCGCAAAACCCCAGATCCTCGATCTGGATGAGCACGGTGATGGTGAAGCTGTCGTAGATGGAAACGTATTTGATGTTGGCCGGGCTCACGCCGGCTTCGGCGAAGGCCGCCGGGCCGGAGCGCGCGGCGCCAGACGTGGTCAGATCGAACGTACCGCCGGCGAGGTGCTTCACCGTCTCGCCGGCGCCGATGATTTTTAACGGTGGCCGCCGCAGGCTTTCGGCGATCTCCGGCCGCACCACAATTAGCGCGCCGCCGCCGTCGCTGATTACGCAGCAGTCGAGCCGGTGCAGCGGATCGGCAATCACCGGCGAGTTCACTACGTCCGCCACGCTCACCACGTCCGGCAGCATGGCGCGCGGGTTATGCTGCGCGTGATGCGACGCGGCGACCTTGATCCAGGCGAGCTGCTCGCTCGTGGTGCCGTATTGGTGCATGTGGCGCATGGCGCACATGGCGTAGCCGTTGGCGGTCGTGAGTCCGTAGGGCAATTCGAACGCCGCCTCGGGCTGGTTCGGATCGCGCCCCCGCGGCGTGGTGCCGGTCGCCATGCGCTCGCTGCGCGGCCGCCCGGCGAGCGTAACGAGCGCAACGTCGCATTGGCCGAGCGCGATCGCCGCGGCGGCGTGGGCGGCGAGCGCCACATAGGAGCTGCCGCCAAGCTCCGTCGAATCGACGTGCCGGAGCTTTGTGAGATTGAGATATTCGGCCATCGAGGCCGGTCCGGGCCCTGGCGCGTCGCCGGCGCAGAAAAAACCGTCCACGTCCTCGCGGGTCAGCCCCGCGTCGGCGAGCGCGCCCGCCGCAACCTCGGCATGCAGTTGCGCCACGGACTTGTCGGGAGCATGCCGTGTCGGGTGCTCGAACGCGCCGGCGATGTAGGCTTTGCCCTTGATGGTCATACGGCAACCTTATCCTGCCCCACGCAAGTAGGGGAGGGGGACCGCGCTGCGCAGCAGCGCGGTGGAAGGGCAACGATGGCGAGGCAAACCTTTATGCTGCATGCTCCCTCCTCTTTGATCGAGCGGCAATCGACGGTAAGAACTTTTGCACTAAACCGCTGCGCCGTAAGGGAGCCAGCGGAGTGGTCATGAGGACGCGTGCGTCGCGTAGCGATCGGCCTCTGGTCTCAACGCGCCTGACCCGAGGCGCCATTGTTGTCCCTAGTCTGTAGGGATATCGTGCGAAGCAGCAGGCGCTGTTGAGCTCCTCCGACGGCAATGGTGCCGCAAGCCAATTGCCATTTAGGCTTTTGCAGTTCTCTGCAGCTTTGGGGGCGGCCGCTATCCATGAACTCGTGATTGCCAGCCGCATTCTCGCACGCGAAGGGGTGGTGGATGCCTTAGGTCACGTGAGCGTTCGACATCCTGAATTGCCGGATCGCTACTTGCTGTCTTGCTCGCGCAGCCCCGAACTGGTGACCGAAGATGATATCCTGGAATTCGACCTCGATAGTAATCCCATTGACCAACGCGGACGGGGAATCTTTGCCGAACGATCGGATTCATGGTGCCGTCTATAAAGTTCCTCCCGATGTCAATGCTGTCTGCCACAACCATGCAGCCCAGCTTATTCCGTTCGCCGCAACGGCGACGCCGATCAGACCAATCTGGGTCATGGGCGCGGCTATCGGCGAGGAGGTACCGATTTGGGATATCCGCGAAGACTTTCCAAATGAAGATGGACTCCTCATCGTCAACACCGCTCATGCATCTTCTATGACCAGGCGGCTTGGCGGTTGCCGATGCTGCCTATTGGCGTGCCATGGTGCGGTGATTGCCGAAACCAGCCTCAAGCGAACCGTTCTGGTTTCCATTAGCCTGATGACGAACGCCGAACTGCTCATGCAGTCGCGGCTGCTGACGATAACTCAGGACGGGCGCAATCCACAATATCTCCTCAGTGGCGAGATCAAGACCATGGCGGAGTTGATGTTCAACCCTAAAGCCCTCGATCGTTTATGGGAATATTGGGTGAAGCGGGCGGGCTTTTAGCTAACAGGCTGCACGCGCGAGTTTTGCCCGTTTTGCACCGGTCTCGATACCGCGGGACAGGACCAACTTGGCCCATCAGCCTGCTGGCCTAAACAACACCGTGTCCGCTATGTGGCATGAACGTACTGCGGTGGACGTTAGGCGCGTATCAAACACTGGCGCGTCATGTGTCAAGAGCAGGGCTGGTCGCGGATTTCGCTAGCGCTTCATCCGAGCTACAAAACGCTGCCACAATTCGAAAATCTCGCGTCTTTCCACACGTTAGCTGAAAAAAGTGCGAATCAAGGCGGCGTGTCACACTTTCGGCGTCGGCAAATCAAACAAAGAGCGGAAGAAAACTTGCGTCAGATCAGGGCGATGCGGCTCGCTTGCCGGAATGTCTTGAATTTTTGCCGCGCGGCGAACTAAAAGAAATCATCTTGCTCGACCAAGGGACGTCAACCGGTGACGGCTGATTGATGGAGCGGGAGCGGTGCCCGGGATGGGGCTCGTAACTCTGTCCGCGGGCGGTTCGGAAACTCGCCCGGCCGGCCACGACGCCGGTCTGCCAGGAGCTGGCTGCCCGGGGCGCGGATCGGTTGTCCGCGACCATGAAGCGCGGGACCGGACTGAGCCTTAGGCCGCGAGGCCTTTGGCGAGAGCCGCGGTAGAGCGCCGAGAGGCGAGCTGCCCCCTCCCATTCCCTCCCCCGCAAGCGGGGAGGGCAAGGGTGGGGGGCAGCACCGCGATGAACGCAGATGAGCGGTAACGCTTGTCGGCGGGCCCGCGGTATCTACCCCGCGCCTTTCGGCGCTCCGCCTCCCTTTTATTTGTTAGGAGGCCCTTTTCGTGCCGTGGGCCGTGGCAAACCTCGGGGCGCGATCAAAAAGCGCAGCGCGAGAACGAGATTGCTTTTTTCACCTCTCCCCGCGTGCGGGGAGAGGTCGAGCGAAGCGAGGGTGAGGGCCCCTCCGCAATTCTAAGCGTCGAGGGTCAACCGGCGGTGTCGCAGACAGTCATGCGACTCTCAGGCGGCGGCACCGCCCCCTCATCCCGGCCTTCTCCCCGCACGCGGGGAGAAGGAGGAGTGCCGGATTGAGCGACGGCGAAAACCGGAGTTACATCCGCATCGCCGCAACGGAGGAATGAGCATGGAGCTGGGGCTCAAGGGCAAGATTGCGTTGGTGACCGGATCGAGCCGGGGCATCGGCGCCGGCACCGCGCTGGCGCTGGCGGCCGAAGGCTGTGACATGATGCTGACCGGCCGCGATGGCCACGCGCTCGAAGAGGTGGCCGGAAAAATACGCGCCTTGGGCCGCCGCACCGCCGTCGCGGTGCTCGATCTGCGCGAGAAGGACGCGCCGGAAAAGCTCATCGCCGCGGTGCGGCGCGAATTCGGCGCGCTCGATATTCTGTTCAACAATGCCGGAACCACCAAGCGCGGCGATTTTTTCGCGCTCACCGACGCCGATTGGGAAGAGGGCTATGCGCTTAAGTTTTTCGCCCATGTGCGGCTTGCGCGGCTGGCCTGGCCGCTGCTCAAGGAGCGGCACGGCGCACTCATCGCCATGGGCGGAACCAGCGGGCGAAAGCCGCACGCCGACTTCGCCATCGGCAGCTCGGTCAATGCCGCCGTGGCCGCCTTCACCAAGTGCCTCGCCGATCGCGGCAAGACGGACGGCGTGCGGGTCAACTGCATTCATCCGAGTCTGGTGGAAACCGAGCGGCAATGGCGACGCATTCGCGCCGAGATCGCGCGCAGCGGCCTGCCGGAGGAAGAAATCCGCGCGCAGTTTTGTCGCGAAACCGGCATCATCCGCTTCGGCAAGGTGGAGGATATCGCCGATCTCGTCACCTTCATCGTTTCCGCGCGCGCGGGCTGGCTGCATGGGGCGACCATCGATATCGACGGCGGCGAGATTCCGGTGCTGTAGATGGATGGCCGGGACAAGCCCGGTCATAGCGAGATAAGGCGTATGAACGTCCTCCTCACGCCCGCACGCATCGGTCCGGTCGAAATCAAAAACCGCATCGTCATGCCGCCGATGACGACGCGAACGGCGGATGCGGACGGTTTTGTCACCGACGATTCGGTCGCCTATTACATGGCGCGCGTGAGCGGCGGCGTGGGGCTGATCAATGTCGAGATGGCTTCGCCGGAAAAATGCGGCCGCCATCGCCGGCACGAGGTCGGGATCTACGACGACCGGTTTCTGCCCGGGCTGAGGCGCCTCGTGGACGAAATCCATCGCGGCGGAGCGAAGGCATCGATCCAGCTCGGTCATGCCGGCGGGCACACGCGCGCCGACATTTGCGGCGAGGCGCCGATCGCGCCGTCGGCGATTCCGCATCCGGTCTACGAGATTACGTTCGCAACCATCGTGCCGCAGGAGATGACCCGGGCACGCATCGCCGAGACCATCGCCGCATATGTCGCCGCCGCGTTGCGCGCGGAAAAAGCCGGCTTCGATTGCGTCGAGATCCACGCCGCGCACGGCTATCTGATCTCGCAGTTCCATGCGCCCTTCGAAAACCGCCGCAGCGACGAATATGGCGGCAGCCTGGAGAATCGTGCCCGCTTCGGGCTGGAAATCCTGTATGCGGTGAAGGCCGCGGCGCCGGGCCTCGGCGTCATCTATCGCCTTTCGGTCGAAGATTTTTTTCCCGGCGGCCTGCCGTTTGCAGAAGGCCGGCAGATTGCGATCTGGGCGGCGGAGCGGGGCGCTGATGCGCTGCACATCAGTGCCGGGCATTATCGCTCGCTGCCATCGGCGCAGATCGTGCTGCCGCCGATGAACATGCCCGACGCGCCATTTTTGGATTTTGCCGCCGACGTGAAGAGACAAGTGAACGTGCCGGTGATCGCGGTCGGCCGCCTCGGCGATCCGAATGTCGCCGAAGCGGCCATTGCCGACGGCAAGGCGGACTTCATTGCGCTCGGCCGCACGCTCGTCGCCGATCCGCAATGGGCCGACAAGGTGGGCCGCGGCGAGCCGATCCGGCGCTGCCTGGCCTGCAACACCTGCATCAACGACATGCGCGGCGGCGCCCGCATCGGCTGCGTCGTCAACGGCGCGGCGGGACGGGAAACTCTATTCGCCAACGCGCAACCGCCGCGCGGCGAACGCATCGCCGTCATCGGCGCCGGTCCAGCCGGCCTGACCTACGCCTTGCTGGTGGCCGAGGCGAACAATGTCACTGTGTTCGAAAAAGAGATGCAGGCGGGCGGTTCGTTTCGTTATGCCGGCAAGGCGCCGCTGTTCCAGGAAGTCGAGGCGGACCAGCAAAGCTTCGATCGCTACGTCACCGATCTTGTTGCCGCCTGCACGATGAAGGGAGTCGGATTTCGCTTTTCGACCGACGTCGTCGCCGCCAATCCCGAACTCCTGGCGCCATTCGATCGCCTCGTCATCGCCACCGGCGCCGCCTATCGCTTCGGCATAGGCCCGTTCATTCGCGCAGCGCTCGATTACGGTGTCGCGCGCTGGCCCGGCGTCGCAAGGCTGTTTTCATCGCCGAAGCTGCGCGACTGGTTCTATTACCGGGCGCGGCGCGGCACCGCCGAGCGTTTCAAGGCGCTCGCGCGCCCCGGCCAGATCGTCACCGTCATTGGCGACGCGGCGCGCGCCGGCAAGAGCAAACAAGCCATTGCCAGTGCCTTCGAGGCCGCGCTGCTCGGACAGACGTAGCTTCGCGCCGAACCGACCCGTCCAACAGCCGCCGCGCGATGACCTGCCCCGGTTATCTCTTCGGCTCGGTGGTCTTCGGCTTCGGAGGCGTTTTCGTCGTCTTCTTCGGGGTCGTCACCTTTCGCTTTATCGGCTTTGGGGGTGTCTTCTTTGGCACCAGTGACGGCTTCTCACAGTTTCCGCCGACGAGCGTAAACCCGGTCGGGCACTCACATTTGCCGCGGAGCACCTTGCCTCCGACGCAGCTGACCGTCGTCGTTGGTCCACCGCTCGGTTGCGCGGTGCAAATGCCGTTCTTCTCGGAGTACCCGGGCGGGCACGCGGGCGGGCTGCAGACGCCATCCCTCTCGGAATACCCGGCCGGACAACCACAGGTGCCGTTGTTGTTCACTTGCGTGCGCGGACAGGTGCATACGCCCTTGATGAAGGAGCCGCCATTGCAGGACTGAATGAGCACCGGCACGCCGGTCGACGGCGGGGTTACAGGGACCGTCGTGGATGTCCGCACACACGTCTTGGTGTCGGGATTATAGACATACGGCGCCGTGCAGGTGGGAATGACCGCGGGCGCTGCCGCCGGCGGCGCAAAGGTCGCAGGCGTTCCGCACTGTCCATTCGCCTGCAGCGGCGTCGTGGCTGGGCAGCAGACCGGTTTAGTGACGCTGCTGCTGCCGGTCCCGCACGTCGGCCCGGTGGCCAAGCAACCGGTGCCAGCCTGATTTGGACTCGATCCTGCCGGACAGCTACCATTGGGCGAAGGCGGACAGAACGGCGTGGTGCCGGGCCGCTCGCACTTGGGCGGCGATGGCGTCGGTGTTGGAGTCGGAGTTGTCGGCTTGCAGAATCCGTCGCTGTTCGGTTTCGTATTGGGCGGGCAGCACCCTTCGCCTTTGACGGTGTTGGGCGTCTCGTCGCGGCTGCAGCAGAACCGATGATCGCCGGACGGGCAAGAATTCCCGGTCGTGACGACGCAAGCGTTGCCCTGGCAGCAGTAACCGGTCTCGCCCTTCTTACAGGACGGCGGCTTCGGCGCCGGCCCGCACTTTCCACCGATCAATACGATTTGGCCGGGCTTACAGCACGAAGGCGGATTGGTGTAATAGTTCGGCGCCTCGTTGCTCGGACAGCAAAAGGCGTTGCCGCCGCCTGGGCAGGTTGATGCGGTGGTAACGCAACCGCGGTTTTGCGCCGTCGTCCCAGTCGGACAGCAGCCGATGCCCGCTATGCAGTTCGGGCCGACGAGGATAGAACCGGGCTTGGGCGGTATCGGCGGACAGTAATGCGTGGTGTTGGGGCCGCAATTTCCCGGCGGCAGCGGGCAAATGCCGGTTGGTCCTGGTTTCACGCCGATCGGACATGAGCATGCGCCGCCCGTTCCCAGCGCCAGACCACCCGGACACATGCATTGGCCGCGGTCTACTTCCTGCCAAGGCGCACAACATTGACCGAACGGCGTCACCTGCCACGGCGGACAATAGCCGCCCGGCGGCGGCCCCGCGGCTTGGCCGCATTTGACGGGAATGGCGATGTCGCCCAAATGGCCGGCGGCGGCGGGATCATCGAGCGTGGCGTCGTAATCGATAAAGTAGGTCAAGAACGGCGGAACGTTCGCCGGCTCGACAAGACTGAGTGCGTTGCCCTGCAGACCGTTGAGGTCGAGCACCCCTGTCGCCGCAAGCTGCCCGGCGATGTTGGGATCGGCGGAGTTGCGCAATTGCTCGCCGGTCGACCACAAAAAGCCGCCGCAAGAGTTCGGGTCGAGAACGCCGCTGACGGTGTAGTTGTAGCCGAGCGCGATGCCGCCATTGGCGTTGGTGTATTGGCCGGGGAAGCCGATGGCGTATTGATTGGGCGGCGTTTGCCAGCCGGCCGGGGTCGTCGTCGTCGCGGGTACCAGCACATATTGCAGCACTGGCGCCACCGCCGGCTGCGCAACGGCCATCAACTCGTAATCGCCGGTCGGCGTGCCGCGCTCGGCGACGATCATGTCGCCGGAGCCGTCGAAAATGATTTTTGAGATTTCCGTCGGCGCGGCCGCCGCAGGCAGTTGCACTTCAAGGCGCGCGTCGCTGCCGAACGTGCCGTCGGCATTGATGCTCACCGACCAGACCTGCAGACCCACGGCCACGCCGTAGTAGAGCCGCCCAGCCTGCACGCCGAGGCCGAAGATCAGCCGCTGCGGCGGCGCATAGTCCCAGGTCGCCGGATTATCGCTGGAGAAGGCCGGATTGGTGATGTCGAGCGTGGTGGGCGTGTAGGGCACCTGCGGCTGGCCGGCCGCACCCAGGCCTTGCATGCCGTGGTCATAACTGCCGACTTGCGTGCCGCTGAGATTGTAACTTTGGATCATGCCGGTCTGGCGGTCGGCGACGATGATCGTTTTCGATGCCGGATCGAACGCAAGCCCGCCGAGCGCCGGACCGGAGTTCGCCGCGCCATTGAGCGTGACGTTGGCAAACAGCGTGACGGCGCCGGTCACGCCGTCGATGCGCCAGATCGATCCCGGTCCGCCGCCTTGCGCTGCCGGCCCGAACAGTCCCGCCATGAATGTCGCGCCCGGCCGCGCCCTGATGCACCCGCGTCGGCGCGCCGTTCGCGCCCGGCACAACGATCGGCAGACCATACGCGGAGCTCGCAGCCACATACATGTTCGGCGGCGACGCATTGTCGATCGTCACGCCAAAAACCTGGCCGACCTGCGCCGCCGTCACCGTGAACGGGTTCGGTGCCGCGATCACTTGCGCCTGCGGCGGTGCGCCCGGCGATTGCAGATTGAAGACCCGTGCCGAGGGCCCCTTCGGATCGATAAACGTCAAATCCCCGGGGTCTTGGCCGGGCGCGATCTGCGCCGGCGGCGGCGCGCCGGAGAATCCGGTCATGATCGCGTTGCCGGGCGCCAATATCCCCGAGGTTTGCGCCGCGGCCCCATCGAGACCGGCGAAACGCTACAAATTGAAACGCAACCGCGCACAAGACGGCAGCAAACAAGTGCACGAACGCGAGTGCTGCGTGCGCCTGCGCTGTGTTTGATCGAAAGAAGCGGAATCGCCACCCCGGCGGTCGCCGCAATGACCGCGCCAGACTACGAAAGTTGAGATCGCCCAAGCCCAACTTCGAACCCACCGCTCAGTGGTCTGAATGGAACTTATCACCAACCGAGCAAGCAATGCAAGGCGCGAACAGTGGGCAGCTTTCTACCAAAGCATTTGTGGATGCGCCGAGGGGGAACCGCAGACCGGCGTCTGTCGCACTCCAGCGGATGCTGTTTTGGAGGCGTCATGGTTGACGCCGCCAATCAAACACGGCTGTTCGGCGCGATCGACGGGTTCAGCTATCGACGGACTTAATTGGCGCGCACGCGCGCCTTTGCGATGTAGTCCTTCAGCGCGGCAAGTCCGACTGCGCCTGGCACGACCGTGTCGCCGATCACGTAACCCGGCGTTCCATTGATGTCCAGCGCGCGCGCAAGATCGGAGTCTTCGTCGATGGTGACGAGCGGTTCGTCGCTGTCCATGTCCCGTTTCAGACGCACCATGTCGAGACCAGCGCCGGCCGCGGCAGCGAGCGCCTTGTCCTTGTCGGCCGCTCCGGGATCGCCCAACAGCTTGCGATGGAACGCAAGATATTTTTGACCGCCGGGATCCTGCATGCGGACCGCGACCGCGACGTGAGCGGCCTCAACGGAGCCGGGACCGAGGATCGGCCACTCCTTGAGTACGATTCTGAGTTTCGGGTCGTCCTTGAGCAGCGCCAGCATTGCGGGCAGCGCTCCGCGACAGAAGCCGCAATTGTAATCAAAGAATTCGACCAGGGTCACGTTGCCGTTCGGATTACCGAGCGTGACCTGGTGCGCGGAGCGAAACAATGCGACGGCATTACTCTTGATCGCCGCCGTCGGATCGCTGACGGCCGGTGGTGCCGAAACCGGCGCGGCGGGCGCGGGGGCAGCGGCAGCCGCGACCGCGGATTGATTTTTGGTCGCATCAACGAGAACGTCGTGGAATATGTCGGGATGCTTAATGACGTAATCCCGGACGAGGGCGCTCACTTGATCCGGATGCGCGGCCAGATATTGCTTGACAAGAGAGTCGAGCGATTCCTGCGCCCGACTTGCAGTCGCAGGCAGCGAAAACGCCAGCGCTGCCGTCAATACCACCGTCATGCGGGACTTTCGCGTGCGCATTGCCTAGTCCGCTCCTGCGTTGAGGACCAAACTCCGAACGCAAGATGCTATCGCGGCTCCCGTAAGCACGCAAAGCCTATTTCAGCTTGGCGGCCGCGATACGTTAATTTGATCCGTCAAGCAGCCGCCGGGCGATGACCTGCGCCTGGATTTCGGCGCTGCCCTCGAAAATGCTGAGAATGCGCGCGTCGCACAACAGGCGCGAGGCGGGAAACTCGACGGCGAAACCGTTGCCGCCGTGGATTTGCACGGCATTGTCGGCCGCCGCCCAGGCGACGCGCGCGGCGAGCAGCTTGGCCATGCCGGCTTCGAGGTCGCAGCGCCGACCGCAATCCTTCTGCCGCGCCGCGTGGTAGGTGAGCTGGCGCGCGATCATGATCTCGACCGCCATCATGGCGAGCTTGTCGGCGACCCGGGGAAAGTTGGCGATCGGCTCGCCGAATTGCAGGCGCGCGGTCGCGTAGGCGAGTGCCTGATCCATCGCTGCCTGCGCCACGCCGATGGCGCGCGCTGCTGTCTGAATGCGCGCCGCCTCGAACGTCGCCATCAACTGCTTGAAGCCGCTTCCTTCCACCGCGCCCAACAGGCCGTCGGCCGAAACCGTGAAGCCGTCGAAAGCGATCTCGTATTCCTTCATGCCGCGATAGCCCAGAACCTCGATCTCGGTGCCCGACATGCCGGCAACGGGAAATGGATTTTGTCGCTGCCGCGAGGCTTTTCGGCGAGCAGCATGGAGAGGCCGCGATAGCCGCTTTCGGCCGGATCGGTGCGCACCAGGAGCGTCATCAGGTCGGCGCGCACCGGATGCGTGATCCAGGTCTTGTTTCCATAGATTCGATAGATGTCGCCCTCGCGCACGGCGCGCGTCTTCAGCGCGGCGAGGTCGGAGCCGGTATCCGGCTCGGTAAACACCGCCGTCGGCAGCACGTCGCCGGAGGCGATCTTGGGCAGCCATTTTTGCTTCTGCGGCTCGGTGCCGCTGCCAAGGATGAGCTCGGCGGCGATCTCGGAGCGGGTGCCAAGGCTGCCGACCCCGATATAGCCGCGCGATAGTTCCTCGGAGACGACGCACATGGATTCCTTGCCGAGACCCGTGCCGCCGTAATTCTCCGGGATGGTCAGGCCGAACACGCCGAGCCTGGACATTTGTGCAATGACGTCGAGCGGAATGTAGGCGTTGCGCAAATGCCATTGCTGCGCGTGCGGCGCCACTTGATCGTCGGCGAACCGGCGCATCTCCTCGCGCATCGCATCAAGCGTCTCGTCGAGCGCGCAGGCGCCGACCGTCGCCTGCTGCTGGGCGCGCATCAGTTCGACCAGCCGCGCCCGTCGCGGCGCCGTATTGCCGGTGCCAATCAGCTGTTCGGCAGCGGGCGTCATGCGCGCGGCGGCGCCGGCCGCGCCAAGTCCGAGATCGGACAAGCGCACGATCTCGCCCTGGCTCATGGCAATGCCGCCGAAGATTTGCGCCAAAAACTCGCCGGCGCCGATACGCAGCAGCAGCTCTTCGATTTCGCCGAGAGCGCCGGTCGCGGCAAGTCGTTGCGCGTAGGCGGCGAGCTGTCGGATTGCCTCCGCATAGGTCGCAAGCCAGGCGAGCCCATGGGTGGCGCGTTGTTGCCGGTCGAGGCCGCGCGCATGCGGTTGGCCGTCCGCCGCCAACCGCTCCGCCACCGCCGCCCGGGCGTCCATCGACAGCGCCTCGGCGCTGGCCGCACCCTGGGAGAGAAGTCCGATCAGTTCGAGGCCCGCGGGATTGGGGGCGGCAGGCGGCATGGCTGGACTCCGATCCGTGCGCCAATCTTGCAAGGCATTTATGTGCCAAGCTGTTCCGCCAGGGGGCGAGACCGACCAACTTTAGGCGGCGCCCCGGCGCGAAGCCATCAGAACGGCGAAGGCGCTAAATCGCCGCGTGGGGACCGATTCTTGCCAAATCTTAACCATTTTCCGCTCTGCTGACGCCGAACGCCGCGGCAAGGGCCGCGGACTACTCACCGGCGCCCGGATGTCTATTGCCCAGGCCTTTTCCCGCTCGTCGGTTCGCGCCCGCGTCGTTGCGCTCGGCGTCGTTCCGATCATCGGCTTCCTCGCCTACGGGCTCACCTATATGGCCGGCGACATCGAAGTCGGCCGCGCCTTCGACAGCGTCCATCGCGACACGGCCGTGGTGGACGCCAGCAGCGATCTCAAAGCCGGCTTGCTGGCCATGCGCGTGGCCACCACTGCGTTCGTTTCCCATCCTTCCGATGCGGAGGTGCAGCGCTTCAACGAGGCGCAGGCGTTGGCGATGCGCTCGCTCGACCGTATCGAAGCGGTCGGCGCCGCCGCGTCGGGGCAAGATACGATCACGCCGCTGCGCATTACCGTTCGCGATCTCAAAGCCAGTTTCGACAGCCTCGTGGGCGAGCAACGGGCGCTTGGCTTTGACGAGAGCCAAGGCACCACCGCGGCGCTCATTGCTGCCAGCAACGAGATCGGAAACATCATCAAGCACGACCTGTCCTGGGTTGCCGACCAGGATTCCGCCAAGCTGTTGATATCGTTGCAGACGATGCGCCGCTATGAGCTCGAGTACCGGCTCACCCACTCGTCTGCCGCGGAGCAAAATTTCCTCGACGAAGTCAAGCATTTCGACAGCCTGTTTGAGTTGGTCGACGGAGCGCCGTCGATGAAGCAGAAGCTCGTCCAGCAGGTGCGGCATTACAGGTTCGCATTTACCCAATGGGTTGCGAGCACCGATGACATCCAACCGCTCGTGGCGCTGATCGGCCACGATACCGAGAGCGTCCTGCCGCAAGCCGACAACATCATCGCCGCGGCGCAGGACAACGCGCTGGCGGCAACGCGCGCGCTCGACACCTCGCGGTCGCGCACGCGCTGGATCATCATTTGGGTCGGAATAGGCTTTGCGCTGATCGGGGTGATTTTCAGCGCGCTGATCGGCAGCTCGATCACGCGGCCGCTCGGAGCGCTCAACGCGGTCATGAAACGGCTCTCCGGCGGCGATGTCTCCGCGCGCATCCCGGCGACCGATTCGCGTCACGAGATCGGCGCCATGGCCCGCGCCGTGGTCGTGTTCCGCGACACGATGATCGAACGCGGGCGCCTGGCCGGCGTCGAAGCCGAATCCAACGCCGCGCTGGAGCGGCGCGGCGAGGCAATCGCCGCCATGATCGGGCAATTCCGTACGTCGGTGGAGGGCGCGCTGTCGCGATTACGCGAGTCCGCCGGTCGACTGGATCGGGCATCGAGCGGATTGAACCAGGCGGCCGATGCGGTCACCGCCGAATCGCACGCAGCGCAATCGAGGGTCGGCGCTGCTTCGGTCAACGTCACCGCCGTAGCGAGCTCGATCGAGGAGTTGGCGGCCTCGATCGGCGAGATTGCCACCCAGGCTACCAAATCGACCGAAGTCGCCGGCCGCGCCGTCGCCGAATCCAGGCGCACCGTCAACACCATGTCGGATTTGGGCAGTGCCGCCAATCGCATCGGCGAGGTGATCGGTCTGATCCAGGCGATCGCCGGGCAGACCAATCTGCTGGCGCTCAACGCGACGATCGAGGCCGCGCGCGCCGGTGAGGCCGGACGCGGTTTTGCGGTGGTCGCTTCGGAAGTCAAGTCGCTCGCCGCGCAGACGGCGCGGGCGACCGAAGATATTGCCGCTCAGATCGGCTCGATCCAGTCGGCGACGGCCGATGCCGCGCAGGCGATCGAGCAGGTCTCTTCCATCATCGACGACATGTCGGCGATCGCCGCCACCGTCGCCGCCACCGTCGAGGAACAGAACAACGCCGTGTCTTCGATCGCGGAAGGCGTCAACCGCGCTTCGCTCGAGGCGCGCAGCGGCGCCGACGCCATGAGTCGGGTCGCGGGTGCTTCGACCGGCGCCCGCACCACCGCCGCGGACGTCAAGGCGCTCGCCGACACGCTCTCGGTCGAGTTTGAGAAGCTGGAAGGCGAGGTCCGCCATTTCCTGGCCGAGGTGCAGGCAGCGTAGATGTCGCGCGTGCGGGAAGAACGGCAAACTCCGGCTCGTCGAGCGGCCGCGCGGGTTACCGAACCTTAATGTGCCTGGCAGCCGCCAGGCCTTTTTTCGCCATACTGCGCTTTTAGCTTATTGATTGTAGCTGAAGCGATCTCTAGTTTATGGCATCAACAATCAACCGATCCACTAAAGCGCTAAAGGAGCTCCAATGAGCCTCGCGAAAAAGAGTGTAGGAATATCGATTGCAACCGCGGCGGCCGCCGCGCTTTTCGCCGCTTCTGCGTCGGCCCAGATGGCGAACACGCACGGCAGCAGCACGCCAGTCATGTCGAACGCGGCCGGGCCGACGACGGCCATGTCTCAGGGCGCTCCGGCGACCTCTCGGCCATCGGCGGTTACGCAGACTGCGGGTGCTTCTGGCAATTCCACCATGATGGCGAAGGCTTCGAACGGCCTGAAATAGATCGGCCTTTCCGGCTGATGTGAGCCGGCCCGGCCGTTGTCGCCGGGCACGGCTCTTTTTTCATCGACTTTCATCGAGGATCAATTCAAGTTCCAGGTGAAGGTCCCCGTCGTGTTCGAAATTTCGGTGCCTGTGAAACCCCGCAGCACTTCATTGGCTGCGCATGTGTAGTTGGCGGTATTGATGCGCGAGAACGGCCCGGGATAGTCGACGCAAAGTTGTGCTGCCGTGCCCGCCCAGACAACGGTCTGGGTGTTTGTTTCCTCCGCGTAAAAATAGAACCATCCCTGCGGGAAACTGCCGATCGTCGCGCAAGCGCCGGGCGCCACGCCCCACCAGCCTTGCACCGTAAATCGTTCGTCCGTAGGCGAGACATAGCTAACGGTCGCGACAGAAGCCGGCACGGTGCTATGGTTGCAGACCTGAAACTGAAATGTCTGCGCCTGCGCGCCCTCGGCGGCGAAGCAGAGCCCCGCCACGACCACGAAGAAACCAACCAATTGCGAAACCTTCACCCTCATGGCCAATACTCCCTTGGCATAAGACCGGCTGGAACCTGATATGATTTCGTCGCGATGACAAGATGGGTCGAAGCATTTTCGCCGCGGTTGGTTCATGCCGGTGCTCCCTTGCCGGAGCAGTGGAGCCTGCCAAACTCGGATGCGAATGTTAGAATCGGACCGCTAGGAGCAATCGGATAAGTTGCGGTTGGTCCGGGCGATCGCGCCGGCCGCTCAAGGACTGGCCGCAGGCAAAAAGCGCCATGCCGGCGAGAGTGACGGGCGAAGCTGGCTGCCTCGCCGCTGGTCCTCCGCGCCTCCTCGGACACCGCGCAAAATGGGTTTCGCCGCCGGGGTACGCCTTGCGCGGCCTTTGCCGTCGAAAGCTGCCTGACGAAGACCGCGAAAGGATGGAACGTTCGCGGAGTCAAATCATTGACCAAACAAAGATAAACCCAGATTTTGCGAAACCATCATGCAAAAGCGGCCATTTTCATTGAGTTCCCTGTGCCGGGAATTGTTCTGGCATTGCCTCATGGGGACAACACTCGGCGTGATCTGCGGGGGATTATTGTTGCAGATCGGCGCTTCCCATCCGGATGCGCTGATGCACGGCGCCAGTACGATCGCGGCCGCCGCGCCTGCTCCTCACCGTCGCCTGCATCTTCGCCTTCGGCGCCACGCTCACGGGTGCGACTTTTCTCGCTCACGAAAGGGAGCGCTCGCGATCGGGGTGAGCATGGCGGCTGCGAAAATGCACGTTGCGTCCGCAAAAGATCGAAAAGATCGCTACCGCCCCGCCGCGTAGCCCTGCATGCCGCGTGCGTTGGCGGCGGCGCGGCGGCGGCGGCCGACGCGCGAAGCGGCGGTAAGGCGACCCTCCGACCAGTCGGGCCCGCGCTCCACGATATGGCCGCGGCGCTCCAATTCGTCGCTGGTCTTTTCCGGCATCCGGCCTTCGAGCACGAGCACGCCGGGGCGCGTGGTGCGCGGCCAGAACGAGCTCGGGAAATGCTCGGAGTGCCACGCCGGCGCGTCGATCGCCTCCTGCATGTTCATTCCGCAATGCACGTGACGCAGAAAAAATTGGGTGATCCATTGATCCTGTCCGTCGCCGCCGGGCGACCCCCAGGCGAGATACGGCTCGCCCTCGCGCAGCGCCATGGTCGGCGACAGCGTGGTGCGCGGGCGCCTGCCCGGCCCGAGCGCAGCCGGATGGCCTTCTTCGAGCCAGAACATCTGGGCGCGGGTGCCCAGGCAAAAGCCGAGTTCGGGAATGACCGGGGATGAATGCAGCCAACCGCCCGACGGCGTTGCCGAGACCATGTTGCCGTCCCGGTCGACAATATCGAAATGCACGGTATCGCCGCGCGTGGCTCCAAGCCGCCCGACCGTGGGCTCGCCGGCGCCAAGCCGCCCGACCGTCGGTTCACCTGCGCCGGCCGCGAGCTCTTCGCTGGCGCGGCGGAGCCGGATCACCGCACCAAAGCCCTCGATCGAGCCGGGGCGCAATTCCAGCGAGGCCTCGTCGGTGACGAGCTTGCGGCGCTCGCTGTTGTAGGCGTCCGACAGCAGCGTCGCCATCGGCACCTCGACGAAGTCCGGGTCGCCGTAGAACACCTCGCGATCGGCATAGGCGAGCTTCGAGCACTCGACCACCAGATGAATAAAATCAGGCCCGGTCGGATCGATGCCGTCGAGGTCGAAGCCCTTGAGCAGCGCCAATTGCTGCAGCGTCACCGGCCCCTGGCCCCACGGACCGGTCTTACACACCGTATAGCCGCCATACTCATAGGTGAGCGGCTCCTCGATGTGCGGCGTCCAGCGCGCCATGTCGTCGGCGGTGAGCACGCCGCGGTGCCGCCGGCCGCTCGTGTCCATGACCTCCTGTGTGCGGCAGAAGCGGTCGATCGCCTCGGCGACGAACCCTTTCGACCACGACGCCCGCGCGCGCTCGATCTGCGCGACGCGATCGCCGCCGACGCCTTCAGCCTCCTTGATGATGCGGCTGTAGGTCGCCGCCAGCGTCTTGTTGGCGAACAGGGACCCGGTCGGCGGCAGCTCATTGTTGGGCAAATAAACCGCGGCGGAAGTCGGCCAGTGCTCGCGGAACAGCTGCGCCACCGTGCCGATCGTGGCATTGACGCGCTCGAGCAGCGGATGGCCGTTCTGTGCGTACCCGATCGCCGGCGCCATCACATCGCCGATCGTCATGGTGCCGTAGTCGCGCAACAGCATCATCCAGGTCTCGAACGTGCCGGGCACGCAGGCGGCCAGCAGCCCGGTGCCGGGAACGAGATCGAGACCTTCGCTGCGATAATGGGCGATCGTGGCGCCCGCAGGCGCTACGCCCTGGCCGCAGATGACTTCCGGCTTGCGGCGGTGCACGTCGTAGACGATCACCGGCACGTCGCCGCCCGGTCCGTTGAGATGCGGCTCGACGACCTGCAGGGTGAATGCCGTCGCCACGGCGGCGTCGAAGGCATTGCCGCCGCGCTCCAAAATCCCCATGCCCACGGCGGTCGCGATCCAGTGGGTGGATGTCACGACCCCGAACGTGCCTTCGATTTCCGGACGCGTGGTGAAGCTATTGGGATTGATATTGGTCATGAATGATCTGGGAGTCTTGCCGGCCATGCAGGTTGCCTGCGACGCCGGATTTGTTGCACGAAGCTTGGCCGGCGCCTACCACGCAATGTATCGGCCCGCGCGGGCGGCTTAAAGGGCATCGGCAGACTAAGACAGGGAAAGGGGGTCGCAGGGTGGCGCGAGAGTCTCTCAAGGTTGGTCTGGCCGGGCTGGGCGCCGTCGGGCTGGAGGTGGCGCGGCGGATCGAGGCCGGCATTCCCGACCTGGTGCTGGCTGCGGTTGCGGTCCGCGACACCGAGAAGGCGCGGCGCAGCCTGCCGCGAACGGGCTCCGCCGTCGCGTTCGTCCCCCTCGATGCGCTGGCCGACACATGCGACGTGGTGGTCGAGGGCCTGCCGCCGGCGCTGTTTCGCGCCGTGGCGTCGCCGGTCATCGAACGCGGCAAGGTCTTTATGCCGCTGTCCGTCGGACAACTCCTCGAACATTGGGACTTGGTAGGACGGGCGAAGGAAACCGGCGCGCGCATCCTGGTGCCGACCGGAGCGCTGATCGGACTCGATGCGGTGCGCGGCGCTGCCGAAGGCACCATCCGCTCGGTCACCATGATCACGCGCAAGCCGCCGGACGGACTCGAAGGCGCACCCTATCTGGTGGAGCGCGGCATCTCGCTCAAAGGCTTGGACGCGCCGCGAAAGGTGTTCGATGGCAGCGCGCGCGAGGGCGCGCGCGGATTCCCCGCCAACGTCAACGTCGCCGCCGCACTCAGCCTTGCCGGCATCGGTCCCGACCGCACGCGGCTCGAAATCTGGGCCGATCCGGCGCTCAGCCGCAACACTCATCGCATCGAAGTGGATGCCGATACGGCACGATTCTCGATGGCGATCGAGAACGTACCGTCGGAAAATCCGCGCACCGGCCGTATCGTTGCGCTGAGCACCGTGGCGGCCCTGCGCGGACTGGTATCCGAACTGAAGGTCGGCACGTGAGCGGTCTTGCTTCTTCCCTTGCGGGAGAGGGCGGCTAAGCGCCATGTTGTGCAACGATTTCGCCGCCGAATGCCCGTCGCCGGGACGGCCTGCCCGCGTTCGCCGCCACATGCGATCCTTCAAGGCGGTCGCCATCCAGGCCTCGGCGGTGACAACGAACCGGGAATTGGAGAAACCGATGATCAGTCGTCGATCCGCTATCTTCCACGTCGCCTCGGGCGTCGCGGCCGCGGGTTTGCTGCTCCGGCCTTCGGCCGCGGAGGCCGAACAGGACTACCAACGTTTTTCGCCCTTGCTGGTCGACCTGCAGGGCTGGCAAGGCGGAAAGCCGCATGGCGCTTCGATGGATCTGCTCGGCAACAACATGGGCACCATTATCGCCACGCGCGAATATCGGCGCGGTTCCGCGCGGCTTCATGCCGATGTCCTGGTCGGTCCTGAGGGTCTGATCGGGTCGGCCGGGTGGATGTTGCTGGCGGTGTCGGGCCTTCACATCGATGTCAGCGAAGGTCGCTTGAGCACGTCGACGATCGACGGGCGGCAGGTCACTCGAATCTTCAGCGCCAAAGACGACACCGGGGCGATCATCGTGACTCTCGGCGCCAGGGCGCTGTTTGGCATCGCCTTCAACAAGGTCACTGATGACGAAGCCTTGACGCTGGTCAAAGAATTCGACTGGAAGGCCATCGAGGCGGCAAGTCACGCGAATTGACAGGCGTCTTGCCGAAACCATCGGTCCAGCAGGACCGCGCGCGAAGACCGCGGCGCGGTCGACTGCGTCGCCCGAGAATCGCGCGTATGCGGGCCGCCACGCCGTTGCACGGCGTGGCGCGCGGCTCACTCGACCGTCACGTGCGACGCCTTGATGACCTCGCGCCACTTGGCCGAATCTTTGCGGAGATATTCGGCAAAAGCGTCAAGCGGTCCTGGCACTGGCTGCACTGCAAAGCGGGCAAGATACTTTCTCTGGAAGGCGGGATCGCTGACGATCGTCTGCACGTCGCTGTTGACTTTCTGCACAATGATAGCGGGCGTGCCGGCCGCGGCGAACAGTCCGAACGAAACGCTCGCCTCGTATCCTGGAACAGTCTCGGCGATGGTCGGTACGTCGGGGAAATGGGGTAAGCGCTTCTCGCTGGCAAAGGCGAGCATCTTGAGCTTGCCGGCCCGCACCGTGCTCAGCGCTACCGACGGCCCCATGATCACCGCATCGATGTGTCCGGCAATCACATCGGTCAGCGCGGGTGCCGCGCCGCGATAGTGCACCGCCGTCAGTTTGATACCGGCGAGATTCTCCAACTCCAGCGCAGCGATGTGCAGCGCGGTCCCGACCCCCGCAGTGCCGAACGTGAGCCTCCCCGGCTTGTTCTTGGCGAGCGCGATCAGATCGGCGACCGAATTCACCGGCAGCGACGGATTGACAAGGAGCGCGGCCGGAATGGTGCCGAAGCCGGCGACCGGAACGAAGTCCTTCTGTGGATCGTAGGACAGCTTGCCCGGCGCATAGAGATACGGCTGGGTGGTGTAGAAGCCGGTCTCCGAAGCGAGCAGCGTGCAGCCATCGTGTGGGGCCTGCAGCACCGCCTGCGCCGCGATCGCGTAGCCGGCGCCGCCCTTGTTTTCGACGATGACGCTGTGCTTCCACATTTCCGACAGCCGCTGGGCAACCGCGCGCGTGAGCACGTCGGTCAGCGCGCCGGCCGACGAACTCACCACGACGGTCACATTGCGGATCGGATAGGTCTGCGCAAAGGCATGCCCGATGCCCTGTCCCAAGGCGACAGGGCTCGCGAGTAGACAGGCGAGCAGCACCAGGCGGCCCCGCACGGCTTTCATCGCTCCTCCGATCTTCGCGTTGTTATCGTTTTGTCGCGCTTGGGCGCAAAGTATCGCGGCGGCAGGAGTTCGCCTATGAAATTCCCACTGAAGGGCAGGTCTTTTCGCAAATGAATATTCCCTCCCCTTTCAGGGGGAGGATTATTTTTCATTGTCGGCGAAATCTACGTCGAGAGTGTCAGCTTGAGCCGTCCGGTGCCGGCCCGAATTTCAGCGCCACCCCGTTCATGCAGTAACGCAGGCCGGTCGGTTTGGGACCATCATCGAAGACGTGCCCGAGGTGACCGCCGCAGCGGCGGCAGGACACCGCGGTGCGGACCATGCCGAACGAGCGGTCCGCGGCTTCGTCGACCGCGCCGGGAAGTGGCGCCCAGAAGCTTGGCCAGCCGGTGCCGCTGTCGAATTTCGTCTTCGAGGAGAACAGCGACTGCTCGCAGCCGGCGCACGCGAACGTGCCGAGGCGATGTTCGTGCAGGAGCGGGCTCGAGAACGGCAATTCGGTGCCATCCTGGCGAAGCACGTCAAATTGCGCGGGCGTGAGCAGCTTGCGCCATTCGGCTTCGGTGTGGGTCACCTGGTAAGGATGCGACGCCGCATCGGCCTTGACGGCGTGTGCCCCGAGCAGGCGGTCCAAACCCAAGGCAGCCAGCGCGGCGGTGCCGGCGTAAAGGACTCCTCTGCGTGTGAGCATGTTGCGTTCCCTCTCGATCCGCGATCCGGTGCGCGGCGAATTGCATGCGAACTGTCTACCTCAATTCCGGCTCTGACGTTACCGATCCTCCGTGATTTGATTGCGGAGCGAGCGGAATTCACACAGAGTTGATGGACGGCTGAAGTCGCCGAAGACCGGAGACCCGGAATCATCCCAAGGAGCCTTGCGATGAGTGACGTCAAGGTGCTGGCCACCACCGCGATGAAGACCGTGTTCGAAGAGCTTTTGCCGCAATTTCAGGCGGCGACCGGCAAGCGCGTGAGCGCGAGCTTCGGCCCCTCGGTGCAGATCGAGAAACGGCTCGCCGAAGGCGAGGCGGCCGACGTGGTGGTGCTCACCAATGCGGCGGCCAGGGAGATGATCGACCGCAGCAAGGTGTCGGCCGACAGCCTCGTCGAGATCGCCCGCTCGTCGCTCGGCGTCGCGGTAGCGAAGGGCGCGCCGAAGCCCGACATTTCCTCGGCGGAAGCATTCAAGCGCGCACTGCTCGGCGCGAAATCGGTGGCGGTGAGCAAGCCCGTTGGCGCCGGCTTGAGCGGCGCGCACATGGCGAAGGTCTTTGCCGAACTTGGCATTGCCGAACAGATGACGGAGAAGGTCCGGTACGGCGCCGGCGGCGTCAGCGGGTTGGTCGGACTCATCATCGAGCGCGGCGAGGCCGAGATCGGCATCCAGCAGGTTGCCGAGCTGAAGGCGGTGCCCGGCATCGATTTCGTCGGGCCATTGCCGCAGGCCTTGCAGGCCGTGACCCCGTTCACCGCGGCCATTCCTGCCAATGCGGCCGATGCCGAAACCGGCCGCAAGCTGATCGCCTTCCTTGTCACGCCCGCCGCGAAGCGCGTCATCGAGGCGAAGGGACTGGAGCCGGCCTGAAGGTCGGCGTGAAGCCCATTGGTCGAGCATCGATCTTTTCCGAAAGCCGGCGACCGCTTTTCGTTATCGCGACCTAAATCTTCCGGCTGTCGTAGGCCCAGTGCAGCAGCGCCTGACGCTGTCGCGGCCGACAGCTGAGATCGCCCGGTTCGCAATTGCGCTCGACCTGGCGCACATGGCGGCGGATGGCTCTCCAGCGCCGGATCTGGCGCGCGTCCTCGCCGGCGATGCGGCGGCCCCTGTAGTAGCGGCAGTACCATTGAAACCATCCGCGCGGGTCGTCGCGATAAATCCATCCCTGCTTGCGCCAAAGCGAAAGCGGCTGGCTGGCGTCGACGCCGAAATAGTTCAGCGAACATTCGCGATGTTTGTTTGCAAGTTTCGCACCGACGAACCAGCTCGCCGGAAATTCCCGCCGGCAGTCGGTCATGTATTTGCCGCAGAACACGCCGAACCGCAGCATCTGCGACGGCGTCAGCTCGGGCCGAAAAAGAGGGATCGAAATTGCGTCCGGCTGGTTCCGTCAGCTCATAGCGATAGCCGTGCTGCATCTTGTCGTTGACGATGATCGTCTTCTTTTTCACTTCAGCTCGCTCGCTGATTTCGGCACGCCCCGGCGCAAACCTTAAAAACCGGGCAAAGTCGCGATCGAGCGTAATCCACTCGCAGTCCCGCTCTAGCTGTGAGCTTTCAATAGGTTGTCCATCCGGTCCTAAACGAGGACGCTGAGGTTGTTGAAGCTTCAGTGATTCGGAGGACCGGATGAACGTGCACAAGAATGCCCGCCTGACACCGCGTGGTCGAGAGCGAATAGTGCGGCAGGTGCAGAGCGGGCAGACGCCGAAGGCCGTCGCATTGGCCGCAGGCGTCTGCCCGCGGACGGTTCGCAAGTGGGTCGACCGCTATCGTCGCGAGGGGCTGGCGGGGTTGAGCGACCGCAGTTCGCGGCCTCACCGGCTTCATCAGCCGACGCCGCAGGGCGTGGTTGAGCAGGTGGAAGGACTGCGCCGTCAGCGCCGCACCGGCCACCAGATCGCAGCCGAATTGCAGATCTCGCCGGCCACCGTTAGTCGCATCCTCAAGCGACTGGGCCTCAACAGGATCAACGCCCTTGAGCCTGCCGAACCGGTCCGGCGCTACCAGCGCGAGAGGCCCGGCGAGATGATCCACATCGACATCAAGAAGCTCGGCCGCTTCAACAGGATCGGCCATCGCATCACCGGCGACCGGCGGGGCCAGAGCAACAGCCGCGGGGTCGGATGGGAGTTCGTGCACGTCGCCATCGACGACCACTCCCGCATTGCCTTCGCCAAGATCATGGGTAACGAGAGGAAGCGTTGTGCCACCGCCTTCCTCAAGGCCGCCGTCGCCTACTACCAGAGCCTCGGCATCACCGTGGAGCGCGTCATGACTGACAACGGCTCCTGCTACAAGTCGTTCGCCTTCCGCAGCGCCTGCAAGCGACTCAGGCTCCGACACGTCCGAACCAGGTCCTATCGACCGCAGACCAACGGCAAGGCCGAGCGCTTCATTCAGACCAGCCTGCGCGAATGGGCTTATGCTCAGGCTTATCAAAGCTCACGGCAGCGCAAGGATCAGCTGCCCGCCTGGCTGCACCAATACAATTGGCACAGGCCTCATGCCGGCATCGGTGATACAACACCCATCAGCAGACTCGCTCTGACCGAGGACAACCTGTTGAGACTCCACATCTAGCTGTGAGCTTTCAATAGGTTGTCCATCCGGTCCTAAACGAGGACGCTGAGGTTGTTGAAGCTTCAGTGATTCGGAGGACCGGATGAACGTGCACAAGAATGCCCGCCTGACACCGCGTGGTCGAGAGCGAATAGTGCGGCAGGTGCAGAGCGGGCAGACGCCGAAGGCCGTCGCATTGGCCGCAGGCGTCTGCCCGCGGACGGTTCGCAAGTGGGTCGACCGCTATCGTCGCGAGGGGCTGGCGGGGTTGAGCGACCGCAGTTCGCGGCCTCACCGGCTTCATCAGCCGACGCCGCAGGGCGTGGTTGAGCAGGTGGAAGGACTGCGCCGTCAGCGCCGCACCGGCCACCAGATCGCAGCCGAATTGCAGATCTCGCCGGCCACCGTTAGTCGCATCCTCAAGCGACTGGGCCTCAACAGGATCAACGCCCTTGAGCCTGCCGAACCGGTCCGGCGCTACCAGCGCGAGAGGCCCGGCGAGATGATCCACATCGACATCAAGAAGCTCGGCCGCTTCAACAGGATCGGCCATCGCATCACCGGCGACCGGCGGGGCCAGAGCAACAGCCGCGGGGTCGGATGGGAGTTCGTGCACGTCGCCATCGACGACCACTCCCGCATTGCCTTCGCCAAGATCATGGGTAACGAGAGGAAGCGTTGTGCCACCGCCTTCCTCAAGGCCGCCGTCGCCTACTACCAGAGCCTCGGCATCACCGTGGAGCGCGTCATGACTGACAACGGCTCCTGCTACAAGTCGTTCGCCTTCCGCAGCGCCTGCAAGCAACTCAGGCTCCGACACGTCCGAACCAGGTCCTATCGACCGCAGACCAACGGCAAGGCCGAGCGCTTCATTCAGACCAGCCTGCGCGAATGGGCTTATGCTCAGGCTTATCAAAGCTCACGGCAGCGCAAGGATCAGCTGCCCGCCTGGCTGCACCAATACAATTGGCACAGGCCTCATGCCGGCATCGGTGATACAACACCCATCAGCAAACTCGCTCTGACCGAGGACAACCTGTTGAGACTCCACAGCTAGCGTGACTTTGGTTCACAAGTTCGCGTGACCGACACGCGGCAAGAATGATGCGGACTTCTGAGCCGCCACACTAGAAATTCCACCGCTGCGCGTTGGCGACGAGGAAGTCGCGAAACGCCTGTACGCGCGCCACCGTCTTTAATTCTTCCGGGTAGACGAAATAGGCGTCGAGCGCGGGAGCCTCGGCCTCGGAGAAAAGCTGCACCAGCCCGCCGTTCTCCTCGACCAGATAATCCGGAAGCATTGCAATCCCCAACCCGCGCTGGCAGGCACGCAGCACGCCCAGAATATTGTTGATCACCAGACGCGGAATGCGCGGCCCCTTGCCGTCGCGCGCCACCTCGATCAGCCAGCGCGAGCGCTGCAGATAAGGCGGCTGCGTGCCGCCGAGCACCAGCACGCGGTGATTGTCGAGATCGTCGAAGGTGCGCGGTGTGCCGAAACGCTTCAGATATTCCGGCGAGGCGTAGACGTGGAAATGCACGGCGAACAATTTGCGCTGGATCAGGTCGGGCTGGGTGGGCTGGCGCAGCCGGATCGCCACGTCGGCCTCACGCATGGCGAGATCCAGCTCCTCCTCGGTGGTGAGCAGGGTGATGTGGATATCGGGATAGAGTTCGATGAATTCGCCGAGCCGCGGCGTCAGCCAATGAATGCCGATGCCGGGCGTGGTGGTCACGCGCAGGTCGCCGTTCGGCCGCTCGCGGCTGTCGGTGAGTTTCGCCCGCGCCGCTTCGAGCTTCATGAACACGTCGTGAGCGGTGCGATAGAGCAGTTCGCCCTGTTCGGTGAGGATCAGGCCGCGCGCGTGGCGGTGAAACAGCGAGACCGTGAGCTCCTGTTCGAGCGCGCTCACCTGCCTCGATACCGCCGACTGCGAAAGTCCGAGTTGCTCGCCCGCATGGGTGAAGCTGCCGGCCTCGGCGGCCGCGTGAAAGACCTTGAGTTTGTCCCAGTCCATTTCAAGCGGACGGCGGACGACAGAGGACGGACGACGGAAACCGTAATCCGGCTATTCTGTCGGCCGTCTTCCGTCCTCCATTCTCTGTTTAATCATTCCGCCGCCATGCGCGGCTCCATCGCGCTGTGCGCGGCGAGGAAGCGCTCGGCCTCCAGCGCCGCCATGCAACCCAGTCCTGCGGCGGTGACGGCCTGCCGGTAAACCTCATCGGCGACGTCGCCGGCGGCGAACAGGCCGGGCACCGAGGTCGCCGTTGAATGCGCTGCGGTCTTGATGTAGCCGGACGGATTGGTCTCCACCTGGCCGGCCACCAGCTCTGTTGCCGGTGTGTGGCCGATGGCGATGAATATGCCGTCGACCGGCCGCTCGCTGGTCGCGCCGGTCTTCAGGTTCTTCAATCGCGCGTGCGTAACCTTGAGCGGGTTCTCGGCTCCCCTGATGTCGTCGAGCACGCTGTCCCAGATCACCTCGATCTTGGGATGGCGAAACAGCCGGTCCTGCAAAATCCTCTCGGCGCGCAGGCTGCCGCGCCGGTGTACCAACGTGACCTGGGAAGCAAAGTTGGTCAGAAACAGCGCCTCCTCGACGGCGGTATTGCCGCCGCCAATCACCAGCACGTCCTTGCCGCGATAGAAGAAACCGTCGCAGGTGGCGCAGGCTGAAACGCCGTAGCCGCGAAATTTCTGCTCTGAGGGCAGATCGAGCCAGCGCGCCTGGGCGCCGGTCGCCAGCACCAGCGTTTCGGCGAAATAGACGTCGCCGGAATCGCATGCGATGCGGAACGGTCGTCGCTGCAGGTCGACCTCATTGACGTGATCTGCGAGCAGCTTGGTACCGACATGAGCCGCCTGCTTCGCCATCTGCTCCATGAGCCAAGGCCCCTGGATAACGTCGGCGAAGCCGGGATAGTTTTCCACGTCGGTGGTGACGGTGAGCTGGCCGCCGGGGGCGATGCCCTGAATGAGGATCGGCTCGAGCATAGCCCGCGCCGCATAGATGGCCGCGGTGTAGCCCGCCGGACCAGAGCCGATGATCACGACCTTGGCGTGGGTGGTTTTCGTCACCGGATCATCCCGCTAAGTAGCGCAGGCGCCCGAAAGGGCCTGCACGGGCGCCCAAAAGCATTTCTTCGGCCCCCCTCCGCCCCCGTCAGGGGCAGACCAAGAAACCAACGCCTCTGTACTCAGCCCGTTGGCAATTTAGGGATTTTTTCGAGCTATGCAAGAACCGCAGAGATCGGCGGCGGCTTCCACCTGACTTCCGAAACCCCCTATTCCGGCGGCCGGCTGCAAACCCCTGGCTTCCAGTCCCGGCTCCCTGTCACCCGAACGCCGGCATCACCTCGCGGGCAAACAGGTCGACCGAGTGCAGCGCCTCGGCCAGCGTCATGTCGCCGAAGGCTAGCCATGGCGTCCAGTAATTTGCTCCGGTGACTGTCACGTCGTTGGCGATGAAATCACGGACGGTCGCGGGCGCGCCGGCGACCGCTGTCCCGAGCGTCACCAGCGCGTCGAAGCTCTGCGGATAATGGGCAGCGATGCGCGGCGCCGAGCCGTGGCGTTCGAACAGCCAGAAGAAATTCCTGCGCCAGCGCGGATAGGCGCGGCGGGCGATGGCGAGCGCTTCGGCGTCGGTGTCGGCCACCACGACGTGCCGCCCGACCCCGCGCAAAACCGCATCGCCCCTGCCGAGCTTTTCGCGCACGGCGAGATAGCGCTCGAAGATCGGGCGCACTTGCCCCGGCGGCGCCAGTGACACGACGTTGACGTCATTCTGCGCCGGCCAATCGGCATTCTCGGGAACGGAAACGCCGTACCACAGCGGCGGATGCGGCCGCTGCACCGGCCGAAGAATCATCGGCACTTTCTCGAAGCGGTGGAATTTTCCCGCGAAGGTCAGCTCGTCACAGGCAAGTCCCTTGAGCAGCACCTGGAATGCCTCGTGATACATCTCCTGCGTCTGAGTGAAGTCGAGCGCGTAGTTTGCGGTCTCGAACGGCGAGACGCCGCGGCCGACGCCGAGTTCCAGGCGCCCGCCGCTCAACAGATCGAGCATGCAGATTTCTTCGATCAGGCGCAGTGGATGATAGAACGGCAGCAGATAAACCAGCGGGCCGAAGCGCAGCCTTTTGGTATGCTGCGCCAACGCCGCGAGAAACAGTCCCGGCGACGCGGCGGTGCCGATCGGAGTGCCGTGATGCTCGGCCAGGTGGTAGGCGTGGAAGCCGGCACGATCGTAGGCCGCGGCGAGCGCAAGCCGCCCGGCATAAAGCTCGCCGTGCGGTACGCCGGCATCGTCCATGTGGTCGAAGACGCCGAATTTCATGGACGGCATCCTCCCTCACGTCATTCCGGGGCGCGAGCTTTAGCCCGCGGGCCCGGAATCCATAATCACCGAATGGGAGGGATTTGAAAACTGGCCGGGTGAACCACAACGCTGGGGGTTATGGATTCCGGATTCGCCGCTGCGCGGCGATCCGGAATGACGCTATCGCGTCACTTCCACTCCACCTTCATGACCTCGTAGGCCTTGGCGCCGCCGGGCGTAACCACTTCGACCTGCGCGCCCTTCTTTTTGCCGACCAGCGCGCGGGCGAGCGGCGAGGAGATGGAGATCTTGCCCTTCTTGGCGTCGGCTTCAGGTTCGCCGACGATCTGCCAGACGGCTTTCTTGTCCGTGTCCTCGTCGATCAGAGTTACGGTCGCGCCGAAGGTGATGGTGTCGCCGGAAAGCTTCGATACGTCGATCACTTCGGCTCGGGCGAGCTTGTCCTCGATCTCGGCGATATGACCCTCGTTGTGCGACTGCGCTTCCTTGGCCGCATGGTACTCGGCGTTCTCCGACAGGTCGCCGTGAGTGCGCGCGTCGGTGATCTGCTGAATGATGCGGGGCCGCTCGATCTGCTGGCAATGCTTCAGCTCGGCCTCGAGCGCAGCATAGCCTGCCGCGGTCATCGGAATCTTATCCATCGATCTCAAGCCTCCAAACACGCAGACTCAAAAGTGTCGCCCCGGTCCGGCGCGATGTCCGGCCGCGCGGCGGCAACCCCGGTCTCTACCGTGCCGCCGTCCACCGATCCGCTTGTTCATCCGGATCCGGCCGCGAAATATTGCTGCAACGCGTGCACCTCAAGTTCGCCCTTGAGGTAAGCCTGGATGCCTTGCGCTGCCGCGACGGCCCCCGAGAGAGTGGTGTAATAAGGTACTTTATGCAAGAGGGCTGCACGCCGGAGCGATCGGCTGTCGGCGAGCGCGGTCGCCCCTTCGGTGGTGTTGAAAACAAGCTGAACCCCGCCGTTCTTGATGGTGTCGACAATATGCGGGCGTCCTTCCGCAACCTTGTTGACCCTGACGGCGGCGACGCCCTGAGCGGCGAGATAGCGTTGCGTGCCCGATGTCGCCAGGATTTGAAAACCCGACTCGACGAGCAGGCGTATCGCCGGAAGAATGCGCGCTTTGTCCGCGTCCCTGACCGACACGAAGACGATTCCCGACCGCGGCAGCCGCGAGCCGCCGCCAAGCTGGCTCTTGACGAAGGCGACGTTGTAATCGCGGTCGATGCCCATGACTTCGCCGGTCGACTTCATTTCCGGGCCGAGCACGGTGTCGACCGCAGGGCCGAAACGGGCGAAGGGGAACACCGCCTCCTTGACCCCGATATGCCGCGCGCTGCCGGGTTCGAAGCTCTGCGGCTTGAGGCCGAAGCTCGCCAGCGCTTCGCCGGCCATGATTCGGGCGGCGATCTTGGCGGCCGGTACGCCCGTCACCTTGGCTACGAACGGTACCGTGCGCGAGGCCCGCGGATTGACTTCCAGCACGTAAATGTCGCCGTCCTTGATGGCGTATTGCGCATTCATCAGCCCGCCAACCTTGAGCGCCTTGGCGAGTTCGCGGGTCTGCCGTTCGAGTTCGGCGATGGTCTTGCGATCGAGCGAATGCGGCGGCAACGAGCAGGCGGAGTCACCGGAGTGAATGCCCGCCTCCTCGATGTGCTCCATGATGCCGGCGATGTAGGTGTCCGTGCCGTCGGCCAGACAGTCGACGTCGATCTCGACCGCGTCGGTAAGATAGCTGTCGATCAGCAGCGGCCGCTTTTCCGAAACGGCAAATTCGGAAGGCCCGTCGAGATCGACGGCGAGCCGCGCCACATAGCGGGCGAGCTGGTGGAAGTCGTGCACGATCTCCATGCCGCGGCCGCCGAGCACGTAGGACGGGCGGATGACGATGGGAAAGCCGATCGCCTCGGCGATCGCGTGCGCCTTCTGCGGAGAGGTGGCGATGCCGCTGTTCGGCTGCCGCAGTCGCAACCGGTTGAGCAGCTGCTTGAAGCGGTCGCGATCCTCGGCCAGATCGATGGCGTCCGGCGAGGTGCCGAGGATAGGGACGTGCGCGGCTTCCAGCGGTTCGGCAAGCTTGAGCGGCGTCTGTCCGCCGAACTGCACGATCACACCGTGTAGTGTGCCGTTGGCGCGCTCGGTATCGATGATCTCGATCACGTCCTCCGCGGTCAGCGGCTCGAAATAGAGCCGGTCGGACGTGTCGTAATCGGTCGATACCGTCTCCGGATTGCAATTGACCATGATGGTCTCGTATCCGGCCTCTTTGAGCGCGAAGGCGGCGTGGCAGCAGCAATAGTCGAACTCGATGCCCTGGCCGATGCGGTTCGGACCGCCGCCGAGAATGACGACCTTCTTCTTGTCCGACGGCGCCGCCTCATCGACGGCGCGGCCGGCAAACGGCGCCTCATAGGTCGAGTACATGTAGGCGGTTAGCGAAGCGAATTCGGCGGCGCAGGTGTCGATGCGTTTGAACACCGGCCGTACGGCCAGGCCGCGCCGCCGCGCAAAAACTTCCTCGGGCGCAAGACCGGCAAGCCGGGCGAGCCGCGCGTCGGAAAAACCCATGGCCTTGAGCCGGCGCAACCCGGCTGCGGTGGCCGGCAACCCGTTGACGCGAATCTGGCCTTCCACTTCGACGATGTCGCGGATCTGCGCCAGGAACCACGGATCGATCCGGCAGGCGGTATGGATGTCGGCGTCACTCATGCCGAGCCGCATGGCTTGCGCCACTTTGAGCACGCCGTCGGGCGAGGGTGTGCCGAGCGCGGCGCGGATGGCGTTCTTGTCGTCGCCCTGGCCGAGACCCACGATGGCGATCTCGTCGAGGCCGCTCAGTCCGGTCTCCAACGAGCGCAGCGCCTTCTGCAGGCTCTCGGCAAACGTTCGCCCGATCGCCATGGCCTCGCCGACCGATTTCATCGAGGTGGTGAGCACCGGTTCGGCGCCGGGAAATTTCTCGAAGGCGAAGCGCGGTATCTTGGTGACCACGTAATCGATTGTCGGCTCGAACGAAGCGGGCGTGGCGCCGCCGGTAATGTCGTTTTTGATCTCGTCGAGCGTGTAGCCGACCGCAAGCTTGGCCGCGACCTTGGCGATCGGAAATCCGGTCGCCTTCGAGGCCAGCGCCGAGGAGCGCGACACCCGCGGATTCATCTCGATGACGAGGAGCCGGCCGTCGGCCGGATTGACCGCGAATTGCACGTTGGAGCCGCCGGTCTCCACCCCGATCTCGCGCAGCACCGCGATCGAGGCGTCGCGCATGATCTGGTATTCCTTGTCGGTGAGCGTGAGCGCCGGCGCCACCGTGATCGAATCGCCGGTGTGGACGCCCATCGGATCAAGGTTCTCGATCGAGCAGACGATGATGCAATTGTCGTTCTTGTCGCGCACCACCTCCATCTCGAACTCTTTCCAGCCGAGCACCGATTCTTCGATCAGCACTTCGCTGGTGGGCGAAGCGTCGATGCCGCGCTCGACGACGTCGATGAACTCCGCCTTGTTGTAGGCGATGCCGCCGCCGGTGCCGCCGAGCGTGAACGAGGGGCGGATGATGGCGGGAAGCCCGATGTCCTCGAGCGCTTCGAGCGCCTGGATCAGCGTTTTGATCTGATGCGAGCGCGGCGTCTCCAGACCGATCTTCGTCATGGCGTCGCGGAACAGCTTGCGATCCTCGGCCTTGTCGATGGCGTCGGCGGTGGCGCCGATCATCGTCACGTCGAACTTGTCGAGCACACCCATCTTGCGCAGCGAGAGCGCCGTGTTGAGCGCGGTCTGGCCGCCCATGGTCGGCAGCAACGCGAAGCCGCCGGGCTGGACATGGCGCTCCTTCTCGATGATTTTGGCGACGATCTCCGGCGTCACCGGCTCGATGTAGGTCGCATCCGCGAGATCCGGGTCGGTCATGATCGTTGCCGGATTGGAATTGACCAGCACGACCCGATAGCCCTCGGCCTTGAGCGCCTTGCAGGCCTGCGTGCCCGAATAGTCGAATTCGCAGGCCTGGCCGATGACGATCGGGCCGGCGCCGATGATCAGGATCGAGGAAATGTCGGTCCGTCGGGGCATTGGTTCCGTATCTGTGATCGTCATTCCGGGGCGCCGCGCCATGGCGAGCTCGAAATCCATATTTACTGATCGCGATTATGGATTCCGGGCTCGGCCTTCGGCCGTCCCGCAATGACTGAGACACACAAAAAAAGCGCCGTTCAGGCGCGCCGGCGCCGGGAGCTTAAACCCGCGCGCGGGGGTCCTTAGACCAGATTCGACGGTCCGGCAACGCCGAGCGTTTGTCCTGCGTGCAGCGCCGCGTTAGGGTCGGCAAAAACGTGGAAAGGGAGGCGACAATGCGTGTTGCGCAAGCCTTGATCGCTGGTGGGGTCGCGACCGGTTCGCTTATCGCAGCGCTGCAATCGGCGGCGCTGTCGCAGGCGCCCGACGCGCGGCCGGTGACACTGGTGGTGCCGATTGGGGCGGGCGGCGGCGTCGACACCATCGCGCGTGTCTTCGCCAAGGAGCTTTCGCAGCGGCTCAAGCAGCCCTGGGTGGTGGAGAACCGACCTGGCGCCGGCGGCCTTCTCGGCCTGGACACGGTCGCCAAGGCGGCGCCCGACGGGCATACGCTGGTCACGTTCGAGACGTCGGCGGCGCTGCAACAATGGCTGCATAAGAAAGTACCGTTCGACGTCGTCAAAAGCTTCTCGCCGGTGGCGCAGATGGCGACCACGCCGCTCGTGCTGTTTGCGGGTCCGTCATCGCCGGTTTCGGACATCAATGGCTTGGTGGCGTACGCCAAGGCCAATCCCGGAAAGCTTGCCGTCGGTACGCCGGGGATGGGGACGCCGCACTCGCTCGCGGCCCTGATGCTCAATGCCGCGGCCGGAATCGACATTACACAGGTGCCCTACAAGGGCACCGCGCCGTCGCTCAACGATCTGCTCGGCGGCCAGATCCCGCTGATCTGGGCCACGCCCAACGTCGTCATGCAATACGTGCAAAACGGCAAGGTGAAAGCGGTCGCGGTGGGATCGCCGCAGCGCGTTGCGCTGTTGCCGAACGTGCCGACGATGAGCGAGAGCGGCGTTCCCGGTTTCGACGTCAGCGTGTGGTTTGGCATCGCGGGACCGGCGAAGACGCCGCCCGAAACGATCGCGCGTGTCAGCCGCGCAATCGCCGCGATCGACCAGATGGCGGACATCCGCGCCAAGATGGCGCCGCTCGGCTATGAGCTCACCTATCTCGACAGTGCCGCGTTCGCCAAGAAAATCGCTGCCGACCATGCCCGCTACGGTAAGGTCATCCGCGACGCAGGCATCAAGCCGGATTGAAGCTGCGCGGACGGGCCAGGTGAATTTGGCCGCGGGTCTGGCGCGAAACGGTCGTCTTGGCGAACGCATCGTCGCTCGAAGTAATTCCTTAAAAATTCATTTCCTCGGGTCATTCCTCTTCCGGCGTCATGCGTGAGCAGTGACCCAATTGCCACACCGATGCGGATTCCTACGCCCACCACAATTCAAACTGGAAAAAGTCACTTCCTCCCATGCATATAGCGCGACGGGCAAATGTGAGGATAGACGATGAGAAGCCACGAGACGGTCACTGCCGCTTTCAAGGACGAGGCAGTGGGCTTCGCCGGGGTCGCCCGCGTGGCAATGACAGAATCAGGCCGTCTCCTTGGCCTCGATGCGGGAGACTGGTCGATGATGCTGCTCGGCCTCGTCCTGTCGATTCTGTTGCTGGCGCTCGTCTGATCCCGCAATTCAATTCGTTTGCGGAGCCAACTTCCTCGCAAGCTAAAATCCTCAGCGCGTATCCAGTGTCCGGGCGATGCGGAAGCTGAAGATGCTGTTGCGGCCTTCGGTGGTGTTCCAGCCGCGGCCCGCAGTGTGGAGGCCGCTCGGAGGATCGCTATAGGAGCCGCCGCGCATGAGGCGATTGCTGCAATCGCCGCCGTTCGCCTCCAGCCATGCCGAGCCATCCGGCGGTGCGCCGGCATAATCGAGGTGCAGGCAATCGTCCGTCCATTCCCAGACATTGCCGACCGTGTCGTAGAGGCCGAACTTGTTGGGCGGGAACGAGCCGGCCGGCGCACTTTGCTCGGCGTCCCATTTGCTGCCGCAGCTCTCGCAGTCGGCGTTGTTCGTGCCGATGTCGTCGCCCCAGGGAAACGCGGTCGTGCTCCCGGCGCGTGCCGCGTACTCGTACTCCGCCTCGGACAGCAGCCGATAGGTCTTGCCACTGACTTGCGAGAGCCAAGCCACGTAGGCTCGCGCATCATTCCAGTTGACGTTGATCACCGGCTGGCGGCCCCGGCCCCAGCCCTGATCATTCGGCTTGTAGCCGTTACAGCCGCCGCCGCTGACGCAGGCATCCCAGTCGGCGAATGACAGCTCAAATTTCGCGACGGCAAACGGCTTGGAAATTGTCACCACGTGCTGCGGCTGCAACACCTTGTTCGAGCTGGAGCCTCCCATGGTGAAAGACCCGGCGGGAATGACGATCATCTCCGGGCAGTCCTGCGCGCACTCCTTGAAAGCATCGCCTGGCTTGAGCGCCTGCTCCTGCGTGGCAGTCAGCACATGCGGCCGGACCTGCGAGAGCATGTATGGGCGCGTGACGGTCCACCAGCGCCATTGGTCGGCGATGAATGACTGGTTGATCCAGCCGACGAGGCCGAGGATGGTGGCGGCCATGAAGGTGAATGTACAGGCCAGTACCAGCCGCCGGGTTCGTTGCGAGGCACGCGCCCGCTTTCGACTTGCAAGCAGGTAGGAGCGGACTTGTTCGGTCGGCTCGGGCGCATTGCGCGGGCGGGAGCTAAGCCAGTATTCGGCAAGGTCGAGCGTGGGCGACTGCAGCAGTAACCCGTTCGGCCGCCCCGCCGCCGACCAGCGCCGCTCCGCTTCCCCATATTCCGTGTGCGCTCTCACCCAGCCAATATCGGTCAGGAGCGCTGCGGCGAGCCGATCGACACCGGCGTCGAATTCGGCGGGATCGTCGAAGAAGATGAAATTGAGCTTGCGCAACGCCTGCGGTATCGCCTCGTCCTCGACCCGACGGGCGACGATCGGGGCAAACCGTTTGTTCAGCGCGGCGCCGTGCCCCACTTCCTTGAGGGCTACATCGGAGACAACCGCGTCGGGAGAGAGCACGAACACGATAGTGTCGGCCTGCGCGATCAGTGCCTGGATGCGCTGCCACCAGTCCTCGAACGCATAAATCTCTTCGCGATCGATCAAGACCTCGAACCCGCGCGCCTTCAACGCCGCTTCGAGCTTGTCGGCGAATCCCATGTCCTTGCGCGAATAGGAGATGAAGACTTTTGGGTTGGTCTCGGTGGTCTGCGCTATGACATTATCCTGCACGAACACGACCCCCGTTCCTGCACGAACAGACGACCCCAGTCTCGACGCCTGGAGCCAAGACTACTCGACTCCAGGCGCCAAGCAATCGAAGCGACGAGCCTGGATTCATTTGCGCACGCTGGCGCGATCGATTCCGGGTCCGGCCTGCTGCGGCTGTTGCACGACTGCCACTTCAATCGCAAATCCGTCCGGCAGGCTTCGCGAATGCCGACGGCAAGTCTCCGGCACGGCCGCACCGTTAATGATCCGTTAACCATCTGTGCGCAGATTGTTAACCAATCAAGATCGTCCGCAATCGGAGAGGCGCCGTGCCAAGCCTCGTCTGCCCACGACCCTCGCTGACTTTTCGCGCGCGCTCCTACATGGCGTTCGTGTTTGCGCCGCAGCCGCCGATCGCCGACTGGCTTTCCGACCTCGATGCCACATTGGAGCGCTCCAAGGGCTTTTTCGCCGGCCATCCGGTCGCGCTCGATCTTTCGACGGCGCGCCTGAACCCGGCCGCGATCGCGCAGCTTGTCGGCGAGCTCGAGACCCGCAATATCCGCGTGCTCGGCATCGAAGGCATCGAGCCGGCGGGCGGCGAGGAAAGGCTGCCGCCAATTTTGCGCGGGCGTGGTGCGCAGGACGTGGAATTGCCCGAGCCTGCGCCCGCCGCAGCCGCACCACCGAAAAAGCCGCAGCCGGCGTCGCTGCTGATCGACAATCCGGTGCGCTCCGGCCAATCAGTGGTGTTCATCGACGGCGACGTGACCATCCTCGGCGCCGTCGGTTCCGGTGCCGAAATCATCGCCGGCGGGTCGATCCACATTTACGGCACGTTGCGCGGCCTCGCCATGGCGGGGGCCGCGGGCAACGCGCGCGCGCGCATTTTCTGCCACCGCTTCGAAGGCGAGCTTCTGGCCATCGGCGGCCAGTACAAAACGGCAGACGAGATCGAGGAAGGCCTGCGCCGCGGACCGGTCCAGGCTTGGCTTGACAGCGATACGCTGAAGATTTCGGCGATGAACTAACGAAAGGTCGGCAGATATGAGCGAGGGGAAATTGGCCCGCGTTGTGGTGGTGACATCCGGCAAGGGCGGCGTCGGCAAGACCACATCGACCGCGTCGCTGGGCGCCGCGCTTGCCCATTACGGCGACAAGGTCGTGGTGGTCGATTTCGACGTCGGCCTGCGCAACCTCGATCTCGTGCTCGGCGCCGAGCGGCGGGTGGTGTTCGATCTGATCAACGTCATCCACGGCGTGGCCAAGCTGCCGCAGGCGCTCATCCGCGATAAGCGGCTGGAAAATCTCTATCTGCTTCCGGCCTCGCAGACCCGCGACAAGGATGCGCTCACCGAGGACGGCGTCGCCAAGGTCATCGCCGAGCTGCGCGGCAAATTCGACTGGATCGTCTGCGACAGCCCGGCCGGCATCGAGCGCGGGGCGACGCTGGCCATGCGCCACGCCGACACCGCCATCATCGTCACCAATCCGGAAGTGTCGTCGGTGCGCGATTCCGACCGCATCATCGGCCTGCTCGATTCCAAGACCGAGCGGGCTGAGCGCGGCGAGTGCGTGGACAAGCACCTCTTGATTACCCGTTATCATCCCTGGCGCGCCGCGCGCGGTGAGATGCTGTCGATCGACGACGTGCTCGAAATCCTGTCGATACCGCTGCTCGGCATCATCCCCGAAAGCGAAGAAGTGCTGCGCGCATCCAATGTCGGATCGCCGGTGACGCTCAACGCCGCGTTGAGCGCGCCCGCCCGAGCCTATTTCGACGCAACGCGCCGGCTCAAGGGCGAGCAGATTCCCATGCATGTTCCCTCGGAAACCCGCGGCATCTTCAACAAGCTGTTCGGACGGAAGGCAGCATGAACCTGTTCAAATACCTTCGTCACGGCTCCGCCCCGGTTGCACGCGAGCGCCTGCAAATCCTGCTCGCGCACGAGCGCGACGCGCGTGGCCAGCCGGATCTCCTCGGCGTACTGCGAGAGGAAATTCTCGCGGTCATCAGCCGCCACGTCAGCTTCGATCCCGACAAGGTGCAGATCGCCATGGATCGCGGCAAGACCGTCTCCACGCTCGCCGTGGACATCGAAATTCCCAATACCCGCCGCGGCACCGTTCCGCACATCAGCCGGCTGACGTTCGATGCCGGCCTGGCGCCGGCGCGCTCGCAATGGACCAATGGACTGATCTGATGCGCACCATCGCATTTCTCACGCAAAAAGGCGGTACCGGAAAGACCACGCTGGCAGCGTCGCTTGCGGTTGCGGCGGCGCAGGCGGGCGAACGGGTCATCGCGCTCGATCTCGATCCGCAAGGCTCGCTGGCGCGTTGGGGCGAGCGGCGAACGAGGGCCAAGACCGCGTGCAGCGTCATGGTCGAGCCGCTCGAACGCGAGCGCCTGACGCGTCTGAGCGCGATTCTCGAAGGGCTTGCGGGCGCGGGTTTCACGCTTGCGGTCTTCGACACTGCCGGCGCCGACGGTCCGGCCGTGCGGCCGATGACCGACGCCGCCGACCTTTGCCTGCTGCCGGCGCGTCCGACGCGCCTGGACGTCGAAGCCACCGCGGCGACTTTTCGCGCCGTCTTTCTCGCCAAGCGCAGGGCCGCCTTCATCCTCAATCAGTGCCCGCCTAATTACCGCAGCGCGCGGGCCGGGCAGGCGGCGCAAGACTTGACCGCGCTCGGCGTGCTCGCCGACCCGATGATCGCGGCGCGCATGGATTATCAGGACGCTATCGCAGCGGGCCTGGGCGTGACCGAATATGCGGGCCACGGCAGAGCGGCGCAGGAAATACGCACATTGTGGAGCTGGGCGCGCGGGCAGTTCGCGGACGGCAAAAGCGAACGCGGGTCCGATCACCGATCGAGCCGCCAGGCCGCCGCATAAGGGCACAGCATCCTCGTAACGCCTCCGCGGCGCGATCGCACCACTTAATGGGCGCATCCGCGTTGCTGCCATAATCGGCGCGCCGCTTGCGCGTCTTCTTCCCTCGCAACCACTTGCCGGGCCAGGACGTTGTCCTCTTCGAAACGCGGGAAACCGCGGTAAGGACCGTCGGATCGAGTGGAAGCGAGGAAAATTGCAGGAAAAATTCGTGCCGCCCGCGAGTGCCAAAAAGGAAAGACCGTTCAACGAGCCGCGCAGTTCGGAGGAGCCGCGTGGGGTCGAACTTCAACGAGCGCGGGAACGCGGCCGCGGCCGTCACGCCCGACATCCCTTCCAGATTCCCTGGGCCGGCTGGAAGGACATTTTGTGGCGCACTTACAGAGAGATGAATTCCGACCGGCTCCTGTCAATCGCCGGCGGCGTCGCCTTTTTCGTCCTGTTCGCGATCTTTCCCGCCATCACCGCCCTGGTGTCGGCCTATGGAATTTTCTTCAACGCCGCCGACATCGGGCAAAATCTTTCGCTAATGAACGGGGTCGTGCCCTCGAACGTGCTCAATATCCTCAACGAACAAGCCACGCGCATCGCCGCGCAGAGCAACAGGACGCTGAGCATCGGCTTCATCGCCGGCATTCTGGTCACGCTGTGGAGCGCCATGGGCGGCGTGAAGGCGATGATCGACGCCCTCAATGTCATCTACGAGCAGCAGGAACGCCGCAATTTCTTCAAGCTCAATTTCATCGCGCTGATTTTTACTCTCGGCGGCTTTTCCGCGTTCCTTATTGCGGTCGGCGCGGTCGTGGTGCTGCCGCTGGCGTTCGCCACCCTCGGTCTGGGCGGTGACGCCGGCGCGCTCATCCAGGTCCTGCGCTGGCCGGCGCTGCTTGTGGTTCTGCTGATCGGGCTTGCGATTCTGTATCGTTACGGGCCGGATCGCCGCGTCGCCCGCTGGCAATGGGTCAGCGTCGGCAGCGTGGTCGCATCCGTGGTGTGGATCGCCGCCTCGTTCCTGTTTTCCTGGTATCTCGCCAAGTTCAATACCTATAACGCCACCTACGGCTCGCTCGGCGCGGTGCTGGCGATGATGATGTGGCTGTGGATTTCCAGCATGGTGGTGCTGCTCGGCGCCGAACTCAACGCCGAGATCGAGCACCAGACCGCACAGGATTCGACAGTCGGCGAAGAAAAACCGATCGGTGAGCGCGGCGCGGTGATGGCCGACACAGTTGGCGCCAAGCAGGATTAGGGGTTGATGGAGCGGATTTGACTGATTTGACTTTCGCCTCACCCGCACGCCCCACCTGGAGGCGGCGCCGCCATATGAACTCACCGCGGCCGCGCGATGAACGCCATGCGCGCCTGGTTGTGGCCGAGTCAATTCGCTGGCCGCCGCCACGATGTCGGCGTGCAGCGCCTCGCCGCACCCGTAATCGAGGACCCGTGCCGGCTGCGACGGGCGAAGCGATGCGATCTGTTGCGCGATTTCCAGCGCGATCAAGCGGTAATGGGCATCCTTGTGACGCGCGCTGACGTAGATGCAGTTGGGCTTGTCCCAGAACGAAAGCCAATCGGAATTCATGCCCGTTATATCGCCGACTGGTCTGCTGCGGTTGCCTGGTCGGCATCCGGACGAGGCCTAATTCGGCCGCGTCTCCCGTTCACCGTCATTTGGCCTTGAACTGACCCATCAGCTCGACGAAACGCGCGAACAGATAATGGCTGTCGCGCGGGCCGGGCGAGGCTTCCGGATGATACTGCACGGAAAAGACCGGCCGGTCGGTGAGCTTAAGCCCGCAATTGGAGCCGTCGAACAGCGAGACGTGGGTTTCCGCCACGTTGGCGGGCAGGCTGGCGCGATCGACGGCGAACCCGTGATTCATCGAGGTGATTTCGACCTTGCCGGTTTCCAGGTCCTTGACCGGATGGTTGGCGCCATGATGGCCCTGACGCATCTTTACGGTTTTGCCGCCGAGCGCGAGCGCTAGCATCTGGTGGCCGAGGCAGATGCCGAAGGTGGGCACCTTGTCGATCAGCGCCCGGATCACCGGGGTGGTGTAGGTGCCGGTGGCGGCGGGATCGCCCGGCCCGTTGGAGAGAAAAATGCCGTCCGGCTTGAGCGCCAGAATCTCTTCGGCCGTTGCGCGCGCCGGCACTACCGTCACCGCGCAGGCATTGCCGGCAAGCTGGCGCAAAATGTTGCGCTTGATGCCATAGTCGATGGCGACGACGTGGAACCGGGCCTGCTCGCGCCGCCCATAGCCGTCCTCCCAACGCCACGGCGTCTCTTCCCAGGTGAAACGCTGGGCCGTCGTCACCAGCGGCACCAGGTCCATGCCGACCATGCCGGGCCATTCGCGGGCTTCGCGCTTGAGCGCTTCGAGGTCGAAGCGACCCGACGGTTCGTGTGCGATCACCGCGTTGGGCATGCCCTTTTGGCGAATGAACGCGGTCAGCGCGCGGGTGTCGACGCCGGCAAGGCCGATGACGCCGCGGCTCTTCAGCCAGGCATCGAGACGCCGCGTGGCGCGGTAATTCGACGGGGCCGTGACGGCGGTGTGCAGCACTGCCCCGCGCGTTCCCGGCGTGGCCGCCAGATTGATGGTTTCGATGTCTTCGTCGTTGGTGCCGACAATACCGATGTGCGGGAACGTGAAGGTGATGATCTGCCCCGCATAGGACGGGTCGGACAGAATCTCCTGATAGCCGGTCATTGCGGTATTGAAGCAGACCTCGCCAACGGCATGGCCGGTGGCGCCCAAACCCTGTCCCTCGAACACCGTGCCGTCGGCCAGCACCAGGAGCGCGGTCGGGCCGGCCTCGTTCCAGGCGCCGCGCGACAAATCTTCGATCTGGGTCATGGTCACTTAGTTGCGTATTATGTATGAGGACGCAACTGCCGCCGGCCGCGACTCTTGTCCAATGCCCGTCAAGGGGAGGAAAGCACCAGCGACAATGGGCTTTCCGCCTCCCTGCGATGGCGGGGTCGGAGGTCAACGGGATAGTTCGAGGAAGACAAGCCGTGCTGCGCGAAGACATCAACAATGCGTTGAAGGGCGCAATGAAATCGGGCGACGCGCGGCGCGTCTCCACGCTGCGCCTCGTCAACGCCGATATATTGAAGCGCGAGACCAGCGGCACCGAGCGCGTTACGCTCGGCGATCCCGAAATCCTCGACGTCATGGGCAAGATGATCAAGCAGCGCCAGGAATCGTTCGACATCTACGAGAAGGCCGGGCGCAACGAGCTGGCCGCCACCGAGCGCGAAGAGATCGAGATCATTTCCGGCTTCATGCCCAAGCGCATGTCCGATCTCGAAGCCGCCGAGGCGATCTCGGCGCTGATCAGGGAACTCGAAGCCGCGACGCTCAAGGACATGGGCCGCACCATGGCGGCGCTCAAGCGGCGGTTTTCCGGGCAGATGGATTTTTCCAAGGCCGGCGCGACGGTCAAGAAGCTGCTTGGGGGCGGGTGATCGCTACGCCCGCTTCTTGCGCTTCTGCTGCATGTAGGAGCGCAATACCGCGTTCATGCGCCGCTGATAGCCGGCGCCTTGTTCCTTGAAATAATCGAGCACGTCCTCGTCGACGCGGATCGAGATCGCCTTCTTTTTCGGCGGGATGACGAGGACGGCCTCACCCCAGTTCCAGTCTTCGCTGAAATCAGGGTCATTGGCAATTTGCGCCTCGATTTCGGCGTCCGTAGTCTTTCGCAGCCGCTCCAAATCACTCTTGAACTTGCGCGGGCGTGAACGGTCGCGGGAGATGACTGTGGTATTTTTTTCTTTCATCGCGACTCGCTCGCCTTGCAGTAATGACCCAACACAACTCGCCACGGAAGGTACAAACGAACACGACCTCAAGGTCGCCGAGGAATCCAAACACCATATAGCGTGCTTCGCCTCTCCGATCCGAGCGGCGTACGATGTGGGGTCCGCTCAAAACGTGCCGTGCATCGTCGAAATCAATCCCGCGGTCTCTGAACACCTGTTCGCGTTTGTTTGGATTCCAATCGAAATCGCGAACATTCTTCAGAAGCTGCAGAAATTCTTCTTCCGCCATAGCGAACTATCCCCGACAGGGAGGTTGCGATACGCACGCACCGCCGAGGATTCGCTATGACGGGTTCGAAGCTGCTGGGTCCCGGATGGGCGCCACATCCCTTCTCAAATCCTTTCGGGATGCTCTCACGCGGCTAAACCGGCTACTTCGATGGTACCTCGACAGATTTGTATATACAATTGTATTTTGTCGTTAGCAAGGGGCTGATGACCGCAGATTGTGGATAACCGGGACAAACGCCGCCTCGCTTGCGGCTCAGGGTAGCCGAAGGCGGCATCGGCAATAAGGGCCAGGATTCCAATACCACTGTCTACCCCTGTGGATTGTTCAGAAAATCCAAGGGGCGTTCTCGAAACCGAGGTACGATAGCTTATTAACCATTTGGAACAAACCGTGTACGATAGGCGTCGAGTGATTCGAATTCGGCCTAAGGCCGAACCTGTATCTGCGTCGCGTGTCGCGTCGCGGGCTTTTCTCGCAGGCTAGCGACCATGGGCTTTCCGCCAAGCTTCTTGGACGAATTGCGCGCCCGGATTCCTGTCTCAGAAGTAGTCGGGCAAAAGGTCAAACTTCGCAAACAGGGTCGCGAGTGGCGCGGGCTTTCGCCTTTTAACAAGGAAAAAACACCGTCATTCTTTGTGAATGACCAAAAGGGATTTTATCACGACTTCTCTAGTGGCAAGTCTGGAGATCAGTTTACTTTTCTCATGGAAACGGAAGGGCTGTCTTTCCCTGAGGCCGTAGAAAGGTTGGCAGCCCGTGCTGGAGTCCCGATCCCGAAAATTTCAAGGGACCTTCAAGCACACGAACAACGTCGCAAGACCCTCTACGACGTTCTTGATATGGCCGCAAAATTCTTTGAAACAATTCTTGCCTCTTCGCGAGGGGCTAAAGCGCGCGGTTATTTGGCGGATCGGGAAATCCTGCCTGCAACGCAAGTAGAATTTCGGATTGGTTACGCGACGTCAGAACGGTATGCGCTCAAAGAGTACCTTGGAGCTCAAGGAATACCTGTCTCGGACATGATTGAGGCCGGTCTAATTATCGCTGGAGACGACATCCCGGTACCGTACGACAGGTTTCGTGATCGAATAATCATTCCCATTCACGATCAACGTGGCCGAATTATTGCGTTTGGCGGACGAGCTCTGAGCTCCGATGCTCCAGCCAAATATTTGAATTCGCCGGAAACGCCCGTCTTTCGAAAAGGTGAAACCGTTTTTAACTTCCATCGGGCCCGCGGCCCTGCGCGGGACGAATCCCTTGTGATAGCTGTTGAAGGCTATCTCGATGCCATTTCTGTCTATCAATCTGGCTTGAAAGGCGTTGTTGCAATTATGGGTACGGCTCTAACAGAGGAGCAAATAGAAGCACTTTGGCGATTGGCGCCGGAGCCCGTCATCTGTCTTGATGGCGATAGCGCTGGTTTGGCTGCGGCAGGTCGTTCTTTGGATCGCATTCTTCCACACCTTCGGACCGGAGTTTCCTTTCGATTCTCTTTCCTTCCCGTGGGAACTGACCCAGACGAAATCGTCCGCAAGTACGGTATTGATCGTTTCAAGGCTACGTTAGGCGAATCGATTCCGCTGTGGGACATGTTGTGGGAGCGAGAGCTCAACAAACGATCAATTCAGACGCCCGACCACAAAGCTCAGTTCGAAAAAGACGTTTTAGAGTTGGTGGATCACATCGGTGATAAACGGGTGCGCGACAGCTATCGTTTCCGCGCAAAGGCCCAACTAATTGCCTTGTTCAAATCTCTTGATTGGCAAGCAGCGATAACGCAGAAAGCTGGAAAAGCGAGCGCTGCGCGTACCTTTGCCCGAAACGAGCTGATCACGGGGCTTGATGGCTTACTTGTTGGTATTGAGAAGATTCTGCTTGGTACATTGATTGAATATCCGATGCTGCTGGACATGCATCTTGAGCAGCTTATGGCAACCGAACTCACGGGCAGATTGGAAAATTTTAAGCGCGAGATATATCGAATCGTCAATGAGTTCCACGATGTGCAGGTCATTACCTTCTATAAGGAGATACAAGATGATTTTGCCGCTGTTTTGGAGGACGTCCACGGGCGGGTTGATCAGAAGACCAATCAGGTGATGGCTACAAATTTATACCGGCGTTTTCCGTTGCTTAAATGGGATCCGCCTGTCGAGTTTGTGGACAAAGCAATCGGTCTCTTCTTCGCAAAATTGCATGTCAGACAAGTTGCTAACGAACTAAAGGAAAGCTATTCGAACCCCGAGAACATGACGGACGAAGCAGAACTCGAAAGAGTCACAAGCTTGGCACGCTATCTAGTCGAGGAAACCGAGAGGGTGGCTGCTCTCGATAGGGATCTCGCCGAGCAGGCAAGTCAGATACGTCGTCCGCTGGGAATAAACTCCCAATCGTGGGCAATGGCTGCTGCGTGAAGACCGAATCAGTCTTCTCGCAATTGGAGGCCGCGATGCCGATCCCGACCCCGCCGCGCTGTCAGCCGAACTCGTTCGCCGCGGTTTTGCCACTGTACTCGGCCGTATCGAGCGCGCGATCACGACGCCGTCGGTCTGGGGCGCAAGGCCGGGGGCTGCCGCCGCCGACGTTCTGCTGACCTGGAGACAACTCGTTGCCTTGCATACGCAATGGCATTCCCTAACTAGGGAACTTAGGGACGCCGAAGCAGCGCTCGGCCAGGACAACAGCGAGGCGAACTACGCCTGGCTGTGCGACGTCAAGGCGAGGCTGTCGAGTCTCGATGGAACCGAAGCGCTTGTCGAAGGCTTTGGTGCTTCCTCGGGTCGCACGCCCCATTCGCTGTAGCCGTTCCGGCAAGATTTCGGCAAGGTGCGTGTGGCGGCTGGGAATAGGAAAGCCGCCGCGCCGGTTTTAGGTTAGCGCAAGCTTAAGGCAGGCCTGCGAAACCGGAGGAGCCGCGGCGTTTTGAGTCGCCATAGGGTAGGGGACCTGGATTGGGGTAGGGGACTTGGATTTGGGGTAGGGGACTTGGATTGGCGGGCGCGATCTGCCCCTGGCGCTACGGCGGCTGCCACCGCTGCTGGGTTTGCCCCGCGGCGGTGCCGGGTCGACCCCGCAGGTGGGTGGAGCGCCGGTGGTGTTGGAGAGGACCCATAGGGTAGGGGACCGTTTTTGCCCGACCCTCCGGGTGTAGCGTTTCCTTCCCGGCAGCCGGGAGGGAAGCTCCGGATCGGGACGTGTGGCGGCGGTTGCGAGCGAAAAGGCCTAGGTGGAGATGATGATGGCGAACAAGAGCGCGGCCAACGGCAGCAAGGCGATTGCCAGCAAGGCCAAGGCGGTCCTGCAGAAGGCGACCCCGCCCAAGGACACGGACGCACCGGAAAAAGAGGGTTCCGAAGCTCCGGATGCCCCGCTGCCGGTCCTCGACCTGTCGGATGCGGCGGTCAAGAAGATGATCAAGCAGGCCAAGAAGCGCGGCTACGTCACCTACGAACAGCTCAATTCGGTGATGCCGTCCGAGGAAGTCACCTCCGAGAAGATCGAGGACGTGCTGGCGATGATGAGTGAAATGGGCATCAACGTCGTGGAGACCGAGGAAGCCGAAGCCGAGGACGAGGAGCAGGCGCGCGAGGAGGTCGAGGAGGACGATTCCGAGGGCGGTGAACTCGTCGAGACGACGCCGAAGCCGCCGGCAAAATCCGAAGCGCGCGAACCTGCCGAGCGCACCGACGACCCGGTGCGCATGTATTTGCGCGAGATGGGATCGGTGGAGCTGCTCTCGCGAGAGGGCGAGATCGCGATCGCCAAGCGCATCGAGGCCGGCCGCGAGGCGATGATCGCCGGCCTATGCGAGAGTCCGCTCTCGTTCCAGGCCGTCATTATCTGGCGTGATGAGATCAACGAAGGAAAGGTATTTCTGCGCGACATCATCGATCTCGAAGCGACCTACGCGGGACCCGATGCCAAGCGGATGCCGGCCGCCGGGGTGCCGGGCGCCGATCCGTCCGGCGCGACGGTCGACGGCGCGCCCCTTGGCGCGGTCGGCGGGGTTGGCGGGGTCGGGGGGCCATCGGCGCAGCCGCCCCAGGCCTCCTCGCCGCCTTCGGCGCCGCCCGCGGCCACTCCGTTCAAGCCGCAGGCGGGCGACAGCCACGGCCTCGACAGGGAGGATGGCGGCGAGGAAGCGGCGATCGCCGACTCCGACATGGACGAGGACGATCTGGAAAACTCGATGTCGCTTGCCGCGATCGAGGCCGAGCTCAAGCCCAAGGTGCTGGAGACTTTCGACAAGATCGCCAACTCGTTCAAGCGCCTGCGCCGCCTGCAGGACCAGGACATCCAGAACAAGCTGCACTCCACCGGCTCGCTGTCGCCGGCGCAGGAACGCAAATACAAGAAGCTGAAGGAAGAGATCATCCAGGAGGTGAAGTCGCTCCGCCTCAACCAGGCCAAGATCGACGGGCTGGTCGAGATACTCTACGACATCAACAAACGCCTGGTCAGCCACGAAGGCCGGCTGATGCGGCTGGCCGAAAGTCACGGCGTCGTCCGCGAAGATTTTTTGAAGAACTATCAGAGCTACGAGTTGGATCCGCGCTGGCTCAACCGCGTCTCCAAGCTTTCGGCCAGGGGCTGGAAGAATTTCGTCGCGCACGAGAAGGAGCGCATCAGGGAACTGCGCGGGCAGATCCATACACTCGCCACCGAAACCGGGCTGGAGATCGGCGAGTTCCGCAAGATCGTGCACATGGTGCAGAAGGGCGAGCGCGAGGCGCGCCAGGCGAAGAAGGAGATGGTCGAAGCCAATCTCCGCCTCGTCATCTCGATCGCCAAGAAATACACCAACCGCGGCCTGCAATTCCTCGACCTGATCCAGGAAGGCAACATCGGATTGATGAAGGCGGTCGACAAGTTCGAATACCGCCGCGGCTACAAGTTCTCCACCTACGCGACCTGGTGGATCCGCCAGGCGATCACCCGCTCGATCGCCGACCAGGCGCGCACGATCCGCATTCCCGTGCACATGATCGAGACGATCAACAAGATCGTGCGCACGAGCCGGCAGATGCTCAACGAGATCGGCCGCGAGCCGACGCCGGAAGAGCTGGCCGAAAAACTCGGCATGCCGCTCGAGAAGGTGCGCAAGGTCTTGAAGATCGCCAAGGAGCCGCTGTCGCTGGAAACGCCGATCGGCGACGAAGAGGATTCGCACCTCGGCGATTTCATCGAGGACAAGAACGCCATCCTGCCCGACCAGGCGGCGATCGCCGCCAACCTGCGCGAGACCACGACGCGCGTGCTCGCCTCGCTCACCCCGCGCGAAGAACGCGTCCTGCGCATGCGCTTTGGCATCGGCATGAACACTGACCACACGCTGGAAGAAGTCGGCCAGCAATTCTCGGTGACCCGCGAACAAATCCGCCAGATCGAGGCCAAGGCGCTGCGCAAGCTCAAGCACCCGAGCCGGTCGCGCAAACTCAGGTCGTTCCTCGACAATTGAGGGAAATCTGATCGCGTCGATCTATTGACCGCTCATTCCGCGTCAGCGGGAATCGAGGCGGGCGAATAGGGATTCCGGCCGGCTGATGAGTTCGCGTTATTTTCCCGCCGCCTTGCGCAAGGCGGCGTTGATGCGCTCGGGCCAGCCGGGGCCGCCCTGCTGGAAGAAGTCGAGCACGTCGCGGTCGATGCGCAGCGTCACCGTTTCCTTTACGCCGGGCAGGGATGCCGGTTTCGCCGGCGGTTCCGCAGCCTTCGGCGCGGTCAGTGCCTTGAACGCCCGCTCGGCGGCGCTGCGCGCATCGGGGATCGGTCGCCGACTCATGACGCGTTGATAGCAGATGGCGTGCCGAAACGGGAGGTTATCTTGTGTGGCGCGCCGGTTCGCCAGCGGCTTTGGTTCAGAAATCCGCATGACGGGTTGCCCGACGGGTTGGCGGCAAGGATGATGCGGAGTTCTGAACCGCCACACTAGCCAGCCGCCGCGTCACTGACCGCGCGCAGCAGCGCCAACAGCGCGCAATTGAGCGGCGTTGCGATGCCGCAGCGCTCGCCGGTGGCGACGATAGCACCGGTCAGCGCTTCGATTTCGAGCCTGCGGTCGGCCAGCCGGTCGAAGTACATCGAAGTGCCGAGTTCCCCGGAAAAGGTGAACAGCGTCGAGAGCGCGCGGTCCGGCTCGTCATCGCCGAGCGGCACGCCGGCCGCTCGCCCCACCGCCACCGCCTCTTGCAGAATTCTGCGCGAAAGCTCCTGCACGTCGGCGCGGCGGAGAACCGCCTGCCGTTGCAGCGTCAGTGCCGTGATCGGGTTGGCGACCGCGTTGATCAGAAGCTTGCGCCAAGCGAGCGTCGGGAACTCGTCGCTGAGCACCACGCGCAGCGTCGTGCCGGCAAATAGTTGGGCGAAGTCGCCTCCGTCGCCATCGTCCGCCACCGCGATATCCCGATCGGAACCTTGACGCAGGCGCACGCGGTCGGCCGCCAGCCGCTCGCCGTTGTAGTAGACGATCGCCGGCAACACCGCGGCCCCGCCCGCGAGTGGCGCGACCGCCTCGGCACGACCAATGCCGTTTTGCAGAACCGCGACGCGCGTCGACGGCGCGCATAGCCGTTTGAGCCACGGCGCTATCGATTCGGTCTGGTGCGTCTTGGTGCACACCAGCACCCAATCGGCCGTGTGTTCGATTTGCGCCGGATCGGTGAGCGCAACGAGCGGCACCTCGATGGTGCGAAGCGGTTCATCGAGGATCAGCCGTTGCATCGGTCGGCGCGTGCAGGCGATCACGCTGTGCCGGCCGGCGGCAGCAAGACAGCCGGCTGCGACGCCGCCGATGCTGCCGAGGCCGACAACGGCAATGCGCAGGTGATTGTCAGGGACGGGCGGAGACATAGCCCCAAATTAACCGGCCCGCGGCGCCGCGCAATCAACGCCTCGCTCCGCACGACGACGGCCTAGTTATTTGTGCCTCACCTGTGACCGTTTTGCCGCAGCGTTTCTGATAATGAGGCGCGCCACGATCGTGCCGTGCAAATGCCTCGATCCGGGGCCACCCCGCGCCTTCTTAAACACAACAAAAGGGGTCCTCGCGTGAAGTTTCATATCCTGGTTGCCGGCGTCGCCGCCGCATCGCTCGCTTATCCGCTCGCCGCCCAGGCGCAGGGCGTTCCCGAAGGAATTGCCCATGGCGCCTATGTGGGTGCGTACACCGCAGGACCCGTCGGCGGATTTGTCGGCGGCGTTGTCGGCGGATTCATTGGCGGCGTAGACGGTGTGCTCGGCATTCATCCGGTGGTCTATTCACCGGAAGGCCGGCCAATCTACCGATACCGCCGGCACTGGCACCGGCATGTTTATCATCACGTTCGCCACATTCGTCGCCGAAGGAGAGGGTGAACCGGGGCGCCGATGCGGGCCAACTCGTGAGGGAAGATACATTCCTCGCGATGGCGGCAGAGCCGCGATCTGATCGGCGCAAATTCGCAAGGAAGAGAAATAAAGTAAAAACAGAGAAAATAGCGAAAAGAACCAAATCGGTCCCGGATGGGGACCAGTCTTCCATTGTCTCACGCGATTACGAGAGACCAGGCCACGATCCGATCAGGTCGACCGGATCGTGGCTGGATTGCGCGTCCGCGCATGATCCTTCGGGGAAAGCGGTGGTCCACTTTCGGATCAGCGCTGCGAACCGATGCCCAGGCCTGACCCGCAGCCGACCCGCGGGCCGGGTCCGCCTCGGGAGCAATCGGATCGCGGGCCGTAATTGTACGCACCATAGCCTGGGGCGTAATCGTAATAGCCCTGACCGTAAGTTCCGCCGTAATAACCTTGCGCCAAGCTAGCACCGGTCATGCCCAGGCTCACGCCCCCAAGCAGTGCTGCTGTCAGTATGAGTCGCTTTGCCGTCATGGTTTTGCTCTTTCTGTTTTGACGTACCCTAACAGAACCCGCTGTCCCCCGTTTGCGTTCGCTCACAAAGTGTTGCGCGTGACACGGAACAGAGCGCTGCGTGGTTGCGGTATTCCGGCGCGCGATTTTCACGCCGGCGTCGCGGACGGGGATAGGCGATCGTCTTGGACTGCCCCGCTCGCCCGGCATTGACGAGCCTCCAGCTGCCGACCTAATCAAAAGCGGAAGGTCTGCGCAGGACCAGCGCTGCGCTCGCACCGGAACCGCACGGCGATGCCCGATTATTTACAGCTCGATCCCGCCATCGCCGAGCGGCGTCAAATCTATCGCACCCTGGTGGGCTCGGTCGTGCCGCGTCCGATTGGCTGGGCGTCGACGATGAGCAGCGACGGCCGCACCAACCTGGCGCCGTTCAGCTTCTTCACCGTGGTCTGTGTCGTGCCGCCGATGGTGTCTTTGACCATCGCTCGCAACCCGGACGGCAGCGAAAAGCATACGCTTAAGAACATCCGGCAGACTGGCGAGTTCTGCTTCAATGTAGTGACCGAGTCCGTATGGAAAGAGATGGTCAATTCGGCCAACGGTTTCCTCGAGGCCGAATCCGAATTCGACAAGACCGGGCTCACGCCGATCGCCAGCGTCAAGATCAAGCCTCCACGCGTGAAGGAGGTGCCGATCCATTTCGAGTGCCGGCTGGATCGGGTTCTCGAACTCGGCCCCAACCGGCATCCGCTCGTCATCGGCGAGGTCGTGCTCATGCACGTCAATTCCGCGTGCATGACCAACGGCTATATCGACATGCGCAAGCTCAACCCGATCGGCCGGCTCAACGGCTTCTTCTACTCTTCGCTCGGTGAGATTTTGGAGCGCAAGTTCGACGACGGTCAGCCGCGCTAGGGTCAAATCCGCCCCACTCGAATAATCCGCTCGCTTCGTCGTCGGCTGTGCGTCATGTTAACCGCCGATATTGTGCAAATCGAGCATAGCAGGTGAAGCATGGTGCATTTGACCTACAAAATCGTTCGCCACGAGGATGGATGGGCCTATACGGTCAACGGCGTATTCTCGGAACGTTTCGCCAGCCACGCGCAGGCGCTCGCGGCCGCGCGGCGCGCCGCCGGCGAGCAGCGCGTTCCGGGACAGACTGAGGCGATCGAATACGAGGACGATAAGGGACGATGGCACAGCGAGCTTTCGCCCGGTCGCGATCGTCCGGACACCGACGTCGAGGATAGTGCCTAGGCCGCGAGCGCGTGGCCTGTATAGGAGAAGATGAGAATTCCCACGACAAGCAGGACCGCCATGAGTAGGAGCGGGGTAAGCAGGCGCCTGTCGTTCTGTCGGTCAAGCTGTTGCTGGTTCGGCATGCCGCGCGCTCCAAGCTTTTTTGGCTTTTGGCCTTTTTGCGCTAACGGGCCCGAGCTGCGGGAGTTCCGTCGGCCGCGTGCTATGTCTTCTTGAAAACCTCGAGCCGTAGCGGAAGAAACCCGCCGAACCAGGCGGCATGCGCGCTGTGATCGGCGTAATTGTCTCCGGTCTCCGGGTGCAGCAGCACCGTCAGGCCGTCGCGATTGAGCATCAGCCACGGCACGAATTTTTGCAGCATCTCGCTCGGAAAGGCGATCTGGTACATCGCCTGCGGATGCGGCCCGACCAGCTCGTCATGCCAGCGGCCAAGCGTGGCTTGCGGAAACGCCGCGGCGACGCGCGCTCGCAAGCCATCGGCGCGGTCGCGGCTGGTCGCCGGATCGTAATACACGTGGGCGTGATAGTGCGCGATCGCGTCCGGGCGTTCGGCCGACGCGGCCGGGGCAGTGGATTCTTTTGGCATCATGGTCATGCCCTGGTGTTTCGAATTTCGTAGACGGTTAGCTTGTAAATCGCATTATGACAATCCATCCTGATCGCGCGCATCCGAATATCCGGCATGTACTTCCTCACGGTCATTTTGCTGTTGTTTGTCTTCCCTGTCGTTTCGCTCGGCGCCGAGCTGCTATGGGACCACGGTGCCGCCGACGCGATACCGCTCGTCGGCAAATGGTTCGTGTTCTGGGCCGTCGGCGTTCGGTTGTTCATCGCCGGGGTGCGCCAGGTGCTGGCCCCGCAGTTCACCGCCGAGAGCATTTTCGCCATCAAGGATCGCGCGGCGCTCCCGATCGTGCGCGAAGTCGGGTTCGGCAACCTCGCGATGGGCGCGCTGGGACTGGCGAGTCTGGCGCGGCCCGACTGGCTGGTGCCGGCGGCGATCGTCGGCGGTCTCTATTACGGTCTTGCCGGTGGCGGCCACGTGCTCCGCCGCGCCCGCGATTTCAACAGTCGCGTTGCGATGCTCTCAGACCTGGCGATGCTCGCCGTGCTCGGCGTTTTCGTCGCCAGTCGATTCTGGTGAGCGCGCGATGGGAAGACGGCGAAACGGATAGCGGCGTTCCCTATCTTCCTCTTTCGTCGATGCGCATTTCGGCCAAAACCCGATCGGCAGGTCCGAGGTTCGGCGGATTGATAAGTTCGGTATTGATCCAGCGCTTGCGCTTCTTCGCTTCGGGCCCGAACGTTTTTACTTTGCGATCGAACCCATTGGTAAAGACAGCACCGAACCGGCCGAGATCGAGGCACGTCGTGTAGTCGGGCTGCCGGTAACGCCGGAAGGGTCGACCGAGCAGGTCGCACGCGGCGTTGCGGCCGGCGTATTTTCCCATGGTGCGCGAGGTCTGGCACGACATTATCGCCATATTGGACTCGTCCGCATAGGCACAGGCGACGTCGCCGGTCGCGTAGACGTGCTCGACACCGATCACCTGCAGGTTGTCGTCGACATAGAGCCGGCCCGAATTCGTCTCGCTTGCCCGGGATCTGCCCGGTCAGCGTGCTCGCGCTCATCCCAACCGTCATCACGGTCGTCGCCGTCGCGATTTCCTCCCCTGTCGTCAGCGTCACCGAATCCCGTCGAACCGATGCGACACCCGTTCCCAGGCGAAGCTCGATCTTGGCAAGCTCCAGCGCTTGCTTGATCAACGGCCGCGGCTCGGCGCCGAACGTCGGGCCAACGTCGGGGCCGCGCTCCACCAGAATGATCCGTGCAGCCTGCGCCGCAGCAGCGCCGGCATGCTGCTCGATACGATCCCGCATCTCCGCGGCGAGTTCGATCCCCGTCATTCCGGCGCCGATGATGACAAAGGTGTTGTTCGAAGGCTCCGCGAGCGCGCCGGCGATCGCCTTGAGGTGATCGTCGAAAGCCTTCGCTCCTTTGTAGGAGTCGATGTTCCACGCAAACTCCGCCATGCCCGGGATCGGAAGCTGGCGCAACTCGCTGCCGGTCGCCAGCACCAGGCGATCATAGCCAAGGAGGCGGGGCCCGTCGGCCGTCGCCACGTTGACGGTCTTCGCCCGGGCATCGATCGACGCCGCGATCCCGATGACCAGATCAATTCCCAGACTCTCGACGAGATCGCCCACGGCAACGCGCAACGTATCGGGATTCTTCTCGTAGAGCCGCGGGCGGTGCTCGAGATAGCCGTCCTTCGAGACCAGCGTGATTGCCAGCGCCGAGTCGCATTCGCGCGCCACGTCAGCCGCATTGGCGGCGGCCCACAAGCCCGAATAACCTCCGCCCAAGACCAGGATCTTCCCCTTGGTCCCCTTGCCATTCGCGACGATCTGGTTGCCTTGGCCCATGATCCCATCCACCGGCTGCTGTCCGTTGTTCCTAGTGTCCCGATTCCGAAGTTCGCATCATTGTGCGGCAGCCTCGTTTGCGAACTTCGGAATCGAAGGACTCTAGCAACTTATTGATCTAGTGGTCCGATTTTAACATTCGCATCCAGAATGATGCGGACTTCTGAACCCCCACACTAGGCGACGCGATGGCCGCGCAGCGCCTTACGCGGCCGATCAGGCCTGCGGCGCGCGACCTGGCGATGGTCGAACCATTCCCGGCTCGCCGCGCCCTCACTCGCTGTCTGCTTGCCGGCAACTGTTCTCGCCAATGAACCCAGTGTTTCACGCGCAAGGACATCGCGCATCCTGGCTTCCGCTGCCAGCATCGTCGCGTGAATTGCGCACACGCCGCGGCGCGACCAATCCGGGTTCTTGTTCTCGAACAATACGCAATTCTTTCGAACCTCCCGGCACCGGAACAGCGGGCTCTTTCCCTCGAGAGCATCGACCACGTCCAGGACCGATATCTCGTCCGCGATGCGGGCAAGTCGGAAGCCGCCGGACTTCCCGCCTGACGATTCAACGATGCCCGCCTTCTGCAACTGCGTGAACAGCTTGGCGACGTATGCGTTCGAAATGCCCTGAAAATCGGCAACATCTCGCGCACTCGGCCACACTCCCTCCGGAACATTGGCCAAGTGCAGCAGACAATGAACGCCGTATTCCGAAGCCGCTCCGTAAAAGCTCACTTTTTAATTCCGACCTACTTTATCCGATTAAGATAATCGCCTAAGGTAGAGCCGTCAAGCGAGTCATGTTCGCGGCATTTTCCCTCGCACGGGGTCGGCCATCGGGTCTCAAGCCCCACAGGCTTTCAGCGATAGTTCCAAGAACTCCGAAATACGCGAAACAGGGGAGAACGATCCATGGCAAAGATCGAAGGTCGGTGCCGGGAAGTGTGCGAGGCAACGGAGTTCGTGGCAATAGTGACCAGCGGCAAAGACGGCCCTCATATCGTTGGAAACTGGGGCGAGTACATGCGTACTCTCGGCATCGGAGAAGACACGATCGTCTTTCCGGTTGGCCGCTATCACCAGACGGAAAAGAATCTTCAGAGCAATAATCGCGTGCAATTATTGGTCGCCTCCAAGAATGTTCAAGGAAGCACGAAGCCCGGACAAGGATTTCGCCTCGAAGGCCTTGCACGGATTCTCACGTCCGGGGAGGTCGTCGATAATGTGAAATCGAAGTTTCCGTGGACGCGTGGGGCGATGATTGTCGATGTCACGGACGCAGAGGCGCTGTTGTAGCCGGCGAGCTGCGGCCAGCCTCAGGATCGGTTGCGCCAACGCTGTTGGAGCGCAGCTTTCGATAAGCGCGGCAACTCAAGGCGGCTGCGTGGCGTGGTGCCGCGGGTGATAAAGGCTCGCGAGCAAAACCGCGAGGATGCCGGTGAGAAAGATGCCGTCGAATGTTCCGGCCCCGCCGATGGAAGCCACCGGCGCGCCGAGACCTTGAACGCGGGACAGGTTGGTGAGATCGGCGCCGATCAGCGTGCCCAGGCTGCCGGCGATGTAGGCTAGAGGCGCCGCGTTCTCGCCGGCCAGCACCATCGCCACGATGGCCGTGACCAGCACCGGCACGAAGATCGGTACGGCAATGCCGACGCCCGCCACCGGGTGGGCGAGCCAGTGCAGCACCGCGGCGACGATCGCGGTGGCGATCAAGCCCTTGAGCCAGAGGCGGTGCGCGAACAGCAGGTAGAGTGACATCACGGTCGGAATCAGCGCGCCGCCGATATTCACGGCGATTGCCGTGCCCGGCGAAGTGCGCACGCGCGGGACAACCCAGTACATTCCCGCATAGCCGCGGATTTGATCGGAGACGAAGTGTTCCGGCGGCAAATGCGTGATCGTCACATTGAAATAACTGCCGACCAGCGAGGCGAACAGCAGCAGCAGCCCGGTGCTGGAACTGACGCCGAGGCTCAGATAGGCATAACGCAGGGTCGTGACCAAAAGAATGAGGACGCCGAGATAAATGACGATAAGGATGGCAAAATAGCCGGGCGTCAGCGGCAAATATTGATATCCGCTCATGGCATCGACGGTTCTCCTCGTTGCGTGATCAGACGACGGACGGCGGGCGCCGCGGTCGCGATCGTGCAGCGCATGCCTGGACAACGCACAAACGACGCGAGGATTTCCCTTCGTCGAAACGGTCGTTGCTGCGCCCGTATCCGCCAGCCTTGCTACTCCAACGCCCGTCCCTATAATTCGTCGCTTCCTCCGGACAGGGAATCCTCACCGTGGCGCCGCTGGGAGCCAAAGCCGTCGCGATCATCATGGGCAGCCAGTCCGACTGGCAGACCATGAAGCATGCCGCCGAAGCCCTTGAGGCGCTCGGGATAGGCTATGAGGTGCGCATTGTTTCAGCGCACCGCACGCCCGAGCGGCTTTACGCCTTCGCCAAGGGGGCGAAAGCGGCTGGCTTCAAGGTCATCATCGCGGGTGCGGGCGGCGCCGCCCACCTGCCCGGCATGGCGGCCTCGCTTACCATCCTGCCGGTATTCGGCGTGCCGGTGGAGTCAAAGGCGCTGTCGGGGATCGATTCGCTCTATTCTATCGTGCAGATGCCGCCAGGCGTGCCGGTCGGAACGCTGGCAATCGGCCCGGCCGGCGCGATCAATGCGGCGCTGCTGGCGGCGAGCGTCCTCGCCTTGAGCGATTCCGCGCTGACGAGCCGCCTGGAGGAATGGCGCCGTCGCCAGACCGAGGCGGTCGCCGAAGCGCCGAAGGATTTTCCTGCGTGAGCGGGGCCGTTCTCGATCGGGGGGCCACGATCGGCATCCTCGGCGGCGGTCAACTGGGCCGCATGCTGGCGCTGGCGGCTGCGCGGCTTGGCTTCAAGACTCATGTGTTTGCTCCGGCCGCGGATTCGCCGGCCTTTGACGTTGTACGCCGCGTCACGTGCGCCGATTACGCCGACACGCAGGCGCTCGACCGCTTTGCGGCCGATGTCGATGTGATCACCTACGAGTTCGAGAATGTCCCGGCCGAAGCGGCGACGTTCCTGGCAGCGCGCCGTCGCGTACTGCCCGATCCCAGGATCCTGGCCATCACCCAGGATCGGCTTGCCGAGAAGCGCTTCGTGAGCGGGCTCGGCATCCGCACCGCCGCGTTTGCGCCGGTTGCAACGTCGGGCGAACTCGTCGCGGCATTGGCGCAGATCGGCCGGCCTGCCATCCTCAAGACGCGGCGCTACGGCTATGACGGCAAAGGTCAGGCGACGATCGAGAGCGCCGGCGACCCGCAAGCGGCTTGGCGCCAGGTGGGCGAGCAGCCGTGCATCGTCGAAGCGCTGGTTCGCTTCGAGCGCGAGGTTTCGGTCATTGCCGCGCGCGGACTGGACGGCGCCGCCGAGTGTTTCGACGTGACCGAGAACGAGCATCGCGAGCGGATTCTGCGGGTGTCGCGGGTGCCGGCGACGTTGCCGGCCGGCGCCGCCGAGGAGGCGCGGCGGATTGCCGAAGCCATTGCGGAAAAATTCGACTATGTGGGCGTGTTGGCGGTCGAGATGTTCGTGTTGCACGGTGGCCGCGAACTGCTCGTCAACGAGATCGCGCCGCGGGTGCACAATTCCGGGCACTGGACCATCGATGGCGCTTCGGTATCGCAATTCGAGCAGCACATCAGGGCGGTGGCCGGCTGGCCGCTTGCCAAGCCGCTTCGCCGCGGCCGGGTGGAAATGACCAATCTGATCGGCGACGATGTCCTCGATTATCGCTCGTGGCTCGACGTTCCCGGCGCTTCGCTGCACCTGTACGGCAAGTCCGCCGTGCGGCCAGGTCGCAAGATGGGGCATGTGACCAGAATATTTGCCGACTGACGCTCGGATCGTCGGCCTCGGTTTTCGGCAGCTTTCGGTCTGCCGCCGGTGGACTTTGCGGCCTATTTCTGCTAGAGGCGCAACAAGATGGCGCGGCTAGGCCTTGGCCCGCTTGATTCCATCAAACCATTGCAACAGGAGCATGCGTGCAGGTTCTCGTCCGTGACAACAATGTCGACCAGGCCCTCAAGGCGCTGAAAAAAAAGATGCAGCGCGAGGGTATTTTCCGCGAGATGAAACTTCGCGGCCACTACGAAAAACCCTCGGAAAGAAAAGCTCGTGAGAAGGCGGAAGCGATTCGCCGGGCCCGCAAACTCGCGCGCAAGCGCCTGCAGCGGGAGGGATTGCTGCCGGTAAAGGCAAAGCCCGCCCCAACCGGCAGGCCCGGAGCGCCGCGCCCGCCTCGATTCGGCTAACCGTCGTCGCGGTGCGGCGGCCCTGCCGTCGGGGCGCCGGCGCACCTTGGCGGGCCTACGCCATTGTTTTGGCCAGGGGTCGTGCTATCGGCCCGCTTTGCCGTGGAACATAAGTTCCATTTTCAGAGGCCCCGCAGGCTTGCGATGAGGGGAAAAGCAATCGTCAGTTCGGACGGCCACCGGCGGCGACGGCGCGACAGGGTCAAGCTTGCGGCGCCCGCGCTATTGGCCTGCCTCGCCCTGGGGCTGGGCGCCTGCGCCACGCTCGAAAATCCATCGGGTGCTGAAAAGAACAACGACGCGCTCTACGCGCGTTCGCAATCCAATTTGAGTTCGCTGACCGAGGTGATCGAGAAACACCCTGCGGATCCGCAAGCTTATAACATGCGTGGCTCGGCCTACGGCGAGGCCGGCATGAACGAGCAGGCGCTCGCCGACTTCGACAAGGCGATCAGTCTCGATCCCAATTATGGCCAAGCCTATGCTAATCGCGGCCTGGTCTACCGGCGTATCGGCAAGCTCGATCTTGCGCTCGCCGATTACAACAAGGCCCTGTCGATAAACCCGTCGTATGGGGCCGCTTATCTGGGTCGTGGCGTCGTCTACGGCAGGCAGGGCCATGCCATGGAGGCGCTTGCCGATTTCAACAAGGCGATCGCGCTCGAGCCCAACAACGCGGAGGCCTATTACAATCGCGGCCTGCTCTATCAGGGCAAGGGCCAGCACCAGTTCGCCATCGACGATTTTTCCACCGCGATCAACCTCGCCCCGCGCCGCGCCCCGCCTTACGTGGCGCGTGCTCTGAGCTACCTCGCCGCCGGTAACGACAAGGCGGCGGCAAACGATCTCGACCAGGCGGTGCAACTGGATCCGACGGACCCGAAGGCCTGGACCAGCCGCGGCCTCGCCTACGAGCGGCTCGGACAGAAGGACAAAGCTGCCGGTTCCTACGCCAAGGCGCTCAACCTGAACAGTAAATACCCGCCCGCCATCGCCGGCTTTGCCCGCGTCGGAGGCGAGGTCGGCAAGGCCTATCAGACGTTCTGAGCGTCGACGCGGTCGCCGCGAGAACCCGCCAATGACCATCACGCTCAACCACACCATCGTCCCGGCCCGCGACAAAGCTGCCGCGGCCAAGTTTTTCGCCGACATTTTCGGCCGCAAACGCGGGCGCGCCGGTCACTTCGCGCCGGTGCGAGTGAACAAGACGTTGACGCTTTTGTTCGACGACGACGACAAGTTCGAGAGTCACCACTACGCCTTTCACGTCAGCGATCGCGAATTCGACGCCATCCTGCGTCGCGTCAAGAAAGCCGATATTGCCTTTGGCAGCGCGCCGTGGAGCCTCGAAGACGGCAAGCTCAACGATTGGAACGGTGGTCGCGGCGTCTATTTTCGCGATCCGAACGGACACGTGCTCGAACTGATGACCGCGCCGCAGTGAGCTTGCTTCGCTAATCCATGTCGCCGGCGAGAAACTCTGCGACGGCGTACAAGGCGCCGTTGGCGTCGAGGTTGTCGTGTCCGCCGTCGAGAAAACGTACGATGTGTTTGGGGTTGTTGGCGAGTTCGAACATTCGCTTGCCCATCGCGTACGGCACCACGCGGTCGTGCACGCCATGGAGGATCAGCAGCGGCGCTTTCACTTTGCCGATGCGGCGATCGGAATGGAATTGATCCTTCATGAGCAGGCGCACCGGCAGATACCAATAGCGGATATGGGCGACCGCGGCCGCCGAAGTGAACGGAGCTTCCAGGATCAGGCGGTCGACCGGATGCCTGGCCGCGACCGCAACGGCGACGGCGGAGCCGAGCGATTGCCCCCAAAGCACGATCTGCCCGGCCGGATAGCGCGAGGCGGCGAACCCGTACGCCGCCTCGCCGTCGGCAATGAGGCCGCGTTCGGTCGGGTTGCCGGGGTTGCCGCCAAAGCCGCGATATTCGAGCCCCACCAGACCGATGCCGGCGCCGATGAGCTTGCGAAAGCGCGCAACGCTGTCGCGTAGCGCGCCGCTGTTGCCGTGGAAAAAAACGATCACCGGCTTGCCGTCATGGGGCGCGGCGTACCAGGCGGTGATGTGCGCGCCGTCGGAGGACGTGAGCGGGACCTCTGCGGCTTCCGGCAAGCCGGCTTGCGCCGGTGTCGTATGGATCGCTTCCGGGAAATACATCAGCGAGCGCTGACGCACGTACAGCACGGCGGCGACGCCGACGTAGATGCAGAGCGCGACGATTGCCGCCCATTTTAGTGCCGTCAGCGCGTAGGAGACCGGTCTTGGCGTTTTACCCGTTCGCCCAGCAAGGATGCGTGCGCAGAGGGAAAGCGTGAAGGCGGCCCGCCATTGCCGCCAGCCGGCCTCCGGCCGTTCTGGGCCGGTTCGCTCGCCAGCCATATCGACCATGCCAGCCGCCTCGATGCTTGCTTCCTGCGGTGCCGGGATTGAGCCCACGGTTCACGTCCCATGCGGGCAAGTTCGGTGGGGCGGCTTGCCGGCAGATTGGCGAAATCAACCGGCGATTGACTTTCCGTTGCCGCGCAAAAAAGTCGGCCGGCTCGCGCGAGCCGGCCGAATAACAAGTGCTGTCACGCGATCGAGCGACACGATTACGGGCAGATCTGGACTGTCCGCACCCGATAGCCGTGGAATTCCTCCACCCAGACTCTGCGCTTTGCCCAACGACATCCCGGAGCAAGCTGGGCATAGGCCGGCGGCGGCGCAGCGTAAACCACGCCCGGAGGGGGCGGGGGCGGATAATAGCCGGGGGGCGGTGGCGGCGGGTAATAGCCCGGTGGAGGAGGCGGCGGGCTGTTGGCGATCGCGCTGCCGACGACAGCGCCGGCCACCACACCGCCGAGGACGCCCGCGCCAACCGCGCAGCCAAAACAATAGGCGTTGGCCGCGCTAGGGGCAGCAATTGTGGCAAGGCCGATGCCGGCTGCCGCGGCAAGCCCGATGAGCGACTTGTGCATGCATTCTCCTGTGATCGGTCGGGTGCCGATGCCAAATAATTGCCGAGCGGAAGTCCCCGTCATACCCCCGTTAACGGACCGCCAAGAATCTCAGATCCCCGCGGAGGTCCGTGAACAACCCAACGGGCCAATAGAGTACGAAATCTTTGGCGGAAGTTTGGTGCGCGGCACGCTTTTCGGCCCGCGGATTCAAGCAATATTGCGGCGCCCCCATTACGGGGACGCCGCCACTCTTCGAATCGCCTAGGGGACCCGCGCGCTCAATAGCAGACTTGCATCCAGCGGTATCCGTTCCACACGGTCCGCCACGCGCATCGCCGGTAAGGGCCGTAGTAACCGTACGGATAATATGGCGCCGCCAGCGCGCCGCCGATGATGGCGCCGGCCGCAAGGCCGCCGATGAACGGGCCCGGACCCCAGCCGCCGCGCCAGCCACCGCCATGCCAGCCGCCGCCATATCCGCCCCAACGCGCCTCGGCAGTCCCTGATGTTGCCATCGCCGCCACCGCAATTGCCGCGGCAGCGATCCCAGCAGTCACAATTTTCCTCATGACATTACCTCGATAGGATGTGTGTGCTCACCTGAGTCTAACCGCCCCCTTTTGCTTAGAGTTCCCATTTATTCGTGAACGACCACTGAACAATGCTGCCCGAATGTGGCCATCATTGGGAAAGCTCAGGGCCAAATCGCCATGCCGCTCACCTACGCGATCGGCGACATCCACGGCTCGCTCGACAAGCTCGAGCGCCTGCTCGCGCGTTGCCGCCAGCATGCCGGCGACAGCGAGATGAGGATGGTCTTCTTGGGCGACTACATCGATCGCGGGCCCGAACTCGGCGGCTGTCATTCGTCTGGTGTCGCGCATGCAGGCCGAGGCGCCGGAACGGGTCATCGCCCTCAAAGGCAATCACGAGGCGTGGGCGCTGGCAGTTCACGACGGCGTCATGCCGGCAGTCGGCTGGCTGCGCAATGGGGGTACTGCGACGCTCAAAAGCTACGAAATTGTTCATGTCGATGATTTGCCGCTTCCCGATCTCGACTGGATGCGCTCGCTGCGGCTCACTTACGATGACGGGCGCCGCTTCTTCGTCCACGCCGGAGTCAATCCGCAAAGGCCGCTCGACGCGCAGGACGAATACGAGCTGATCTGGATCAGAGAGCCCTTCCTCGACGATGAACGCGACTATGGCCGGCTGATCGTTCACGGCCATACGCCGCTTGAGACGGCGATGCCCGACCTGCGCACCAATCGATTGAACCTCGACACTGCGGCTGTGTTCGGCGGCCCGCTGACGGCGGCCGTGTTCGACGATACGCGGACCGAGCCGCTCGGGTTTCTGCAAGCCAAGTAAGCGCGCAGGCGCTCCGTCATTGCGTCAATGCGCCGCATTTCCGCCGATCCAAAGGGCAAGCCGGCGAAAAACGCGCTCCGAGGTAGCTGTGTCGCGCCGCGCTCGTGGAGCGGATTGACATTCGCTACCCCCTTGGCCGAGCCGCCGAAGCCGGATGCGAATGTTAGAATCGGACCTATAGGTTATGTTTGCTCACTGATTCGTCGCCCCGGAGCAGCCGATGGAACGCGAAGGCGCTAGATTGCAGCGCAAGCCTGCCGCATCGCGGCAGCCATCGGCACAGCCGTTGCACTCATCGGTCGAGACGCGGCGCCCGCCCGACGGGTCGCAGCCGCAGAAAACGCCGCGGCGCTCCACCGCCGCGCGGCTCGCGGTCGAGGTCGAGCTTCTGGCCGCCGAGCTTGCCCAATCGCGCGCCCGCATCGTCGATCTCGAGGCCAAGGTCGAGATCGATCCGCTGACCGAACTGCTCAACCGCCGCGGTTTCGAGCGCGAGCTCAAGCGCTCGATCGCCTACGTCAAGCGCTACGGGGTGAGCGCGGCGCTGGTTTTTCTCGATCTTGACGCATTCAAGCCGGTGAACGACCGGCACGGACATGCGGCCGGCGACGCAGTGCTCAAGGCGGCCGCGGCGACGCTTGTTCGCAATGTGCGCGCGTCCGACGCGGTGGCGCGATTGGGCGGCGACGAATTTGTCGTGCTGTTGTGGAATCTCTCCGGCCCTGCCGCGGTGGCCAAGGCCGCCGCTCTCGAACGCGCCATCTTTGCCACCGAGGTGGAATGGGGATCGTCCACGCTCGTGGTCGGCGCCTCGGCCGGCGTGGCGCTGATCGGGGCGCTCGATTCGTCCGCCGAACTGCTCGCGCGCGCGGATGCCGACATGTACGCCCGCAAGGAGGAACGCCAGTTCGGGACCGCGGCTAGGCGATGATATCCGGTGTGATCTGATCTTCGATGAAGGTAATGCGGTCGCGCAGATGCAACTTGCGCTTCTTCAGTCGCTGGACCTGGATGATGTCGGCGCCGGGCGAAGCCTGCAGCGCCGAGATTGCGGCGTCGAGGTCGCGATGCTCCTGCTGCAGGCGCGCCAGTTGCGCCCGAAGCTCGCGTTCTTCCTCGTTCGTCATATCCGCCTTGGTCGCGCCGGGGGGCGGCTTCGCTGCGGCTTGGGCACGGTTTCAGGCCGGTATTGCCTTGGATTATCGCGTTTTGGTTAACGTCCACAAGCCCCGCACTTCGTGTGGAACCATGCACAGTGGGGATGTTCCCCGTGCCCCGAACGGAGTATGATCCGACCAGTCACGCCGGGTAGCACGATCCGACAGGCAGGTATTGATACGCAAGGAGATAGGCCATATGGCGATCAAATCGCATCTTGCGGAACTCGAGAAGCGACACCAAACCCTGGAGCAAGAGATCAACGAAGCGTTGCTACACCCATCCATCGACGGCCTGAAAATCGCGGAATTGAAGCGCAGGAAATTGTACGTGAAGGACGAGATCACGCGTCTCAAGCAGTACGAAATGGTGCATTAGCCCGTTTCGATCGGCCGAACCGAACGGCGCTTACGAACAAGTCTCGACTTCCCGCCGCTGCGGAGGCTGTGGTGATTCGTGACTTTAATTGACAATCGGACGCCGAACTTTCCGGTGCCACCCCGCATCACACCTGCCTCGCTTTCTCGCGCAGCTTGAATTTCTGCAGCTTGCCGGTCGAGGTTTTTGGGATTTCGGCGAACACGACGTAGCGCGGACATTTGTAGGCGGCGAGAATCTTGCGGCACCAGGCGATCAGTTCCTCGGACGTCGCAGATGCGCCGGGCTTGAGCTCGACGAACGCGCACGGCGTCTCGCCCCATTTGTCGTCGGGCTTGGCGACCACGGCGACCGCCTGCACGGCGGGATGTTTGTACAGCGCATCCTCGACCTCGATCGAGGAAATGTTCTCGCCGCCGGAAATGATGATGTCCTTGGAGCGGTCCTTGAGCTGGATGTAGCCGTCCGGATGGATGACGCCGAGATCGCCGGAATGAAACCAGCCGCCGGAAAATTCCCGCTCGGTCGCCGTCGTGTTTTTCAGATAGCCTTTCATCACCACGTTGCCGCGGAACATCACCTCGCCGAGCGTCTCGCCATCGCGCGGCACCGGCCGCATGGTTAGCGGATCGAACACGTCGAGCGCTTCGAGCACCGGATAACAGACGCCCTGGCGCGCCTTCTTGGCTGCCTGCTCGGAAGACGGCAGTGCGTCCCACTCGCGGTGCCAGTCGTTGACGCTTGCCGGCCCGTAGGTCTCGGTCAGGCCGTAGACGTGGGTGACGTTGAAGCCCGCGGCCTTCATCGCCGCCAGTACCGCCTCCGGCGGCGGCGCTGCCGCAGTGACGAACTCGACACTGTGCGGCAGGGGCTTCTTCTCGTGCGCGGCGGCGTTGAGCAGCGTCGACATCACGATCGGCGCGCCGCACAGATGCGTGACCTTGTGGGCCGCGATGGCGTCGTAGATCGGGGCCGCCCGAACTGCGCGCAAGCAGACATGAGTTCCCGCAACCACCGACACGGTCCATGGGAAGCACCAGCCGTTGCAGTGGAACATCGGCAGCGTCCACAGATAGACCGGATGCTTGCCCATGGCGCAGGTGATGACGTTGGCGAGGGCCAAAAGATAGGCGCCGCGATGGTGGTAGACGACGCCTTTCGGATCGCCGGTCGTGCCCGACGTATAATTGAGCGAGATCGCGTCCCATTCGTCATCCGGCAACAGCCAAGCGAAATCGGCGTCGCCTTCGCGCAAAAGATCCTCGTATTCGATCCGGCCGATCCGCTCGCCGGCGCCGCTGTATTCGGGATCGTCGTAGTCGACGACGAGCGGCCGCGATTTGCACAGCGCCAGCGCGTCCTTGGCCACCTTGGAGAACTCGCGGTCGACGATCAGCACCTTGGCCTCGCCGTGGTCGAGGGTGAACGCGATGATGGCGGCATCGAGCCGAGTGTTGATGGTGTTGAGCACGGCGCCGGCCATGACCACGCCGTAGTGCGCCTCCAGCATCGGCGGCGTGTTGGCAAGAACGACCGAAACCGTATCGCCACGCTTGATCCCGCGGCGGGCGAGCGCGGATGCGAGCCGTTTCGCGCGTGTAAAAAATTCGCGGTAGGTCCACGAGCGCGCCCCGTGCACGATCGCCTTCTGCTCCGGATACACGGTTGCGGCACGCGCCAGAAACGACAGCGGCGTCAGCGGCTGGAAATTCGCCGGATTGCGATCGAGGCCGGTATCGTAGGGATTGGCCATGGCGGCGAGCCTAGCAAAGATAGCGAGTAGCGAGTAGCGAGTAGCGAGTAGCGAGTAGCGAGTAGCGAGTAGCGAGTAGCGAGTAGCGAGTAGCGAGTAGCGAGTAGCGAGTAGCGAGTAGCGAGTAGCGAGTAGCGAGTAGCGAGTAGCGAGTAGCGAGTAGCGAGTAGCGAGTAGCGAGTAGCGAGTAGCGAGTAGCGAGTAGCGAGTAGCGAGTAGCGAGTAGCGAGTAGCGAGTAGCGAGTAGCGAGTAGCGAGTAGCGAGTAGGCGATAGGTCGGCAACGTATCGAACAACCCCCCTATTCGCTATTCGCCACTCACTATTCGCGGGTATAGTTTCGCGAAGAGGTCCTTTATGGAATCCCGGTCGAGCCGCTATCATGAGACTTATGCGCGCTGGCAGCGCGATCCGCTGGGTTTTTGGGGCGAGGCCGCACAGGACATCGACTGGTTCGAGAAGCCCAAAGCGGTATTCGATCCCAAAGCGGGCATCTACGGCCGCTGGTTCGTCGGCGGTGTCTGCAACACCTGCTTCAACACGGTCGACCGCCACGTCGATGCCGGCCGCGGCGAGCAGGCCGCGATCATCTACAATTCTCCGCTCGCCGGGCAAAAGCGCACCATCAGCTATTATCGTCTGCTCACCGAGACGCAGGTCCTCGGCGGCATGCTGCGCGAGCTTGGCGTGGGCAAGGGCGACCGCGTCATCCTCTACATGCCGATGGTGCCGGAAGCGATCATCGGCATGCTGGCCTGCGCGCGCATCGGCGCCATGCATTCGGTGGTGTTCGGCGGCTTTGCCGCGCGCGAACTGGCCACCCGGATCGACGATGCCAGGCCGAAGGTGATTCTGTCGGCAAGCTGCGGGCTGGAGCCCGGGCGCGTCGTCGCCTACAAGCCGCTGCTTGACGAGGCGATCGCGCTCGCCGCGCACAAGCCCGGCGCCTGTTTGATCCTGCAGCGGCCGCGGGCGCGCGCGAGCATGGTCGAAGGCCGCGACCGCGATTGGGCGGCCATGCGCGACGATGCGCTCATTCACGCCCGCTCGGCCTACGATTGCGTGCCGGTCGCTGCGACCGATCCGCTCTATATTCTTTACACGTCGGGCACGACCGGGCGGCCCAAGGGTGTCGTGCGCGACAACGGCGGTCACATGGTGGCGCTCGAATGGTCGATGAAAAATCTCTACGGCGTCGAGCCCGGCGAGGTGTATTGGGCGGCCTCCGACGTCGGCTGGGTGGTCGGACACTCCTATATCGTCTATGCGCCGCTCCTGCACGGCTGCACCACGATCCTCTACGAGGGCAAGCCGGTCGGCACGCCCGACGCCGGCGCGTTCTGGCGGGTGATCGCCGAGCACGGCTGCGCGGTGATGTTCACCGCCCCGACCGCGTTCCGTGCCATCAAAAAAGAAGACCCGCAGGGCAGGCTGCTCGCGCAGCATGATCTGAAACGGTTCCGCACGCTGTTTCTCGCCGGCGAGCGCGCCGATCCCGATACGGTGCAGTGGGCGGAGAAGCTCCTCAACGTCCCCGTACTCGATCATTGGTGGCAGACCGAGACCGGCTGGTGCATCGCCGGCAATCCGGTCGGCCTCGGCACGCTGCCGGTCAAATACGGCTCGGCGACGGTGCCGATGCCGGGCTATGACGTGCGCGTGGTCGACGAGGCGGGTGGCGAGGTTGCGCCCGGCAAGATGGGCTCGATCGTGGTCAAGCTGCCGCTGCCGCCGGGTAGCCTGCCCACGCTGTGGCAGGCCGATGGGCGCATGCGCGAGAGCTATCTGGATGAATTTCCCGGCAGCTACAAAACCGCCGACGCCGGCTTTCGCGACGAGGACGGCTACATTTCGGTCATGGGCCGGACCGACGACATCATCAACGTCGCCGGGCACCGTCTCTCCACCGGCGGCATGGAGGAAGTATTGGCCGCACATCCCGATGTCGCCGAATGCGCCGTGCTCGGCATCAAGGATGAGCTGAAGGGCGAGGTGCCGTGCGGCTTCGTCGTGCTCAAATCGGGCGTGAACCGGCGATCCGGCCGACATCGAGAAGGAGTGTATCGCGCTCATCCGCAAAAAAATCGGCCCTGTTGCCTCGTTCCGCCTCGCCATCGTGGTGGCGCGCCTGCCGAAGACGCGTTCGGGAAAAATTTTACGCGGCACGATCAAAAAAATCGCCGATGGCGAGAGCTGGACCATGCCGGCGACCATCGACGAGCCGGCAATTCTCGATGAGATCGTCAGCGCGCTGAAGGGGAAGGGGGTCGGAAAGTAATTTGGGCAGTGCGGCTTGCTCGTTTTCCCTCTCCCGCAAGGGAGAGGGGGAGTAACAGATCGGCGCACTGGCGATATGGCACCGTCGCTACGTTCGTGAGTTATGTTGAGCATGCGCCTTGTGAGAAGGTGGCTCGTCCTAGGTCTCATCGCCTGTAGCGCGAATGTGCGCGCGCAACCGGCCGCGAGTCCCACGGCGGTTCAACCAAAGACCGCCCTGACGACAATTGTGCCCGCTGCGCCGGTCCAACAAAGCCCTCCCGCCATAGCCGCGCCCGCCAAGCCGGCCTCGAGCACAGCCGCCCCAACGCCGAAAAATCCGCCCACCGCCGACGACATCTGCCATGCGCTGGAGCAGGATGCCGCGGAGAACGGGCTACCGGTGGAGTTCTTTGCCCGCGTGATCTGGCAGGAGAGCCGCTTCAACGCGCAGGCGGTGAGCCGTAAGGGCGCGCAAGGGATCGCGCAATTCATGCCGGCGACGGCGGACGATCGCGGGCTCAACGATCCGTTCGATCCGATCGCCGCGCTGCATCACGCAGCGAGCTATCTGGGCGACCTGCAAAAGCAGTTCGGCAATCTCGGGCTTGCCGCTGCCGGCTACAATGCCGGGCCGGGCCGCGTCGCCGCCTGGCTTGCCGGCCGCCGCAAGCTGCCGGGCCAGACGCGCGACTACGTGGCGATCATTACCGGCTGGACCGCCGACGAATGGGCCTCGCCGTCGCCGCCCGAGACCGCGGAGACCACGATCCCGCAGGGCTTGCCGTGCACGCGGCTTGCTCATCTCATCTTGGCGAAGCCGCCGGAGCAAAAACGCATCGCCGCCCACGTGCCGGCCTGGGGCGCACAGCTCACCGCCAGTCTGTCGGAGAGCGGCGCCTGGGCGATCTATCGGATACTGCAAAAACGCTATGCGCGGTTGATCGGCGACCGCGAGCCGATCGTGCTGCGCGGCCGAATTCCGGGAATGGGCGACGTCGCGCGCACCATGATCCGCATCGGTGACGACAACCGGCCCTATCTGGTGAAGTTCTGCCAGAAACTCATTGCCGCCGGCGGAGCCTGCGTGGTGCTGCGCAATGCCCGCGCGGCAAAGGTCAATTGAATGCCTTGACTGCCGGCGCATCCGCGCGCGCTATCGCTGTGAGAGATCCGTTGTCATGGAGCAGCAGCGTGGCCGCCGGCATGATCGACGTGCATTTTCATCTGATCCCGCCATTCTATCGCGATGCGGTCTATGAAGCGGGCAGGGGGCCGGCGATCGGCCGCTATCCGGATTGGCGGCCCGAACTTGCGCTCGAGATCATGAATCAGCATGGCATCGCGCTTTCGATCGCCTCGATCGCGCAGCCCGGCGTCAGCTTCATGCCCGACGAGCAAGCCGTGACATACGCACGTCGCTGCAACGAATACGCCGCCGAGCTGATCGCGCAACATCCGCAACGCTTCGGCTCTTTCGGGCTGCTGCCCATGCATGAGATGGATGCGGCCGTCGCTGAAGCGCACTACTGCCTCGACGCGCTCAAGTTCGAAGGCATTTCGCTGTTCGCAAGCTACGGCGAAAAATTTCTCGGCGATGCTTCATTCGATCCGTTGATGGAGTTTTTGGATGCGCGCGAGGCCGTTGTGCATATTCATCCGGGCATGCATCCGTCGAGCCGCTCGCTCGACCTGCCCTGGCCGGGCTTCATGATCGAATATCCGTTCGACACCACGCGCGCCGCGGTGAATCTTCTGTTCTCGGGTGCGCTGGAGCGATTTTCCCGCATCCGCTTTATCCTCTCGCATGCCGGCGGCACGCTGCCCTACCTTGCCTGGCGGTTGTCGGTGGCGCCGATGATCGACAGTCGACTCAAGCAGCGTTCGCGCGTGGAGATTTTCGCCGCGCTGAAGGTGTTCTGGTACGACAATGCGCTGGCGTCCGGGCCGCAATCGATGGCCGCGCTCTCGCAGATCGCCGCGCCGGAGCGCATTCTGTTCGGCAGCGACTGGCCGTTCTGCAACGAGCGTGTGGTGGCCGAGGAGGTCGCCGACTTCACCGCGCCCGGTTTCCTCGCGCCGGATGCGATCGCGATGATTGCGCGGGAGAATGCGCTGAAGTTGTTTCCGGGGTTTTCCGCACCCGCTATCGCGGGGAAGGAAGATGCCGCAGCGCCGCCAGCACCACCTCCGGCGTGATCGGCATCGCCGTGATCGGCGTGGCGGACAACGGGCGAAGCGCGTCGTTGACCGCGTTCATCACGGCCGCGGGGGCGCCCGCGGTGCCGGCCTCGCCGCAGCCTTTGGCGCCAAGCTCGGAATCCGCGGTCGGTGTGACCACGTGGCCGACCTCGATATCGGGCATTTCGCCCGCCATCGGCACGAGGTAGTCCATCATGTTGCCGTTGAGGAGCTGGCCGGCCTGATCGTAGCGGCAATGCTCGAACAGAGCGGCGCCGATCCCTTGCACGATCCCGCCCCTGATCTGCTCGTCGACGAGTTGCGGATTGATGACGGTGCCGCAATCCTCCACGCACCAATGGCGCAGCAATTGGATCGCGCCGGTGCGGATGTCGACTTCGAGATAAGATGCCTGCACGCCGTTGGTGAAGGCGAAAGGCCAAGTGCGCGGCACGTAGTGGCGTGTCGCCACGAACTCGGCCTGAAAGCCGGGCGGCAGCGTGTCCGGGCGGAAATAGACCACGCGCGCCACTTCATCGAGGCCCATGCGCTCGCGGCCGGTGTCGCCGTCGACCACGATACCGGCGCGGATATCGAGGGTTTTCGGATCGGCCTGCAGGATCGAGGCGGCGGCGGCGAGCACGTTCTCGCGCAAAGCCTTGCCGGCCTGCCAGGCGGCCTCGCCGCCGATGCCGGCGGCGCGCGAGGCCCAGGTGCCGCCGCCGTAGGGCGTATGGTCGGTGTCGCCGGTGATCACGCGTACGCGTTCGATCGGGACGCCGAAGGCGGTCGCCACGCATTGCGCCAGCACCGATTCGGCGCCCTGGCCCTGTTCGGTGACGCTGGAATGCACGAACACCGCGCCGGTCGAGTTCGAGCCGCACCGTGGCGCCGTCCTGCGAGGAGATGCGCGCGCCGCCGACGCCGTAGAATGCCGCCGACGGATTGGTCACCTCGATGAACGACGCAAGCCCGATGCCGCGATAGATGCCGCGGCCGCGCATGCTTTCCTGCTCGGCGCGCAGCTTGTCGTAATCCATCGTCGCCAGAATCTTGTCGAGCGAGGCGTGATGCGACAGCCGCTCGAATTTCAATCCCGCCGCGCTGGTCGCCGGATAATTGTCGTCTGGAAAAAGATTGCGCCGGCGGATTTCCACCGCATCCATGCCGATGTGGGCCGCCGCCAGTTCGACCAGACCTTCGGTAACCGCGGTCGCGATCGGATGGCCGACGGCGCGGTACTGGCACATCACGTTCTTATTCTGGAGGACGACGCGGGCGCGGGCGCGGTAGTTCGGGCACGCATAGGAGCCGCCGACCAGGCTCACCACCTGATTCGCCTCGATGCCACTGGTGCGCGGATAGACCGAATAGGGGCCGATGCCGGTGAGATCGTCAATCTCGAAGGCGGTGATGGTGCCGTCGCGTTTGACGCCGATCTTCGCGTTGATGCGGTGATCGCGGGCGTGGATGTCGGTGCAAAAGCTTTCCAGGCGGTCGGCGACGAATTTCACCGGCCGCTTGAGCAGCTTGGCCAAAGCCGCGGTCGCCATCTCGTCAGCGTAGATGTGCACTTTCAGCCCGAACGAGCCACCGACATCCTTGGTGAGGACGCGCACCTGGTGCTCGTCGAGGGCAAGGTGCTTGGCGAACAGGTTCTGCGTCATGTGCGGCGCCTGCGTGCCCTGATAGACGGTCAGGCGCTGCTCGCCGGGATTCCAGTCGGCAACGATGGCGCGCGGCTCGTTGGTCACCCCAGTGTGGCGGCCGAACACGAACGTGGTCTCCACCACCGCGTCGGCCTCGGCCAATCCCGCCTCGACATCGCCGGCACTCAGCGTGCGCTCGAAGGTGAGATTGTCGCCGAGCTTGGGATGGATCACCGGCGTTGCCGGATCGAGCGCGGTTTCAGCGTCGGTCACGGCCGGCAAGACCTCGTATTCGACATCGAGCAGCGCGCAAGCGTCCTCGGCCAGCGCCCGCGTTTTGGCAACCACGGCGCAAACGGCTTCGCCCTGCCAGCAGGCCCGATCCACCGCGATAGCGTATTGCGGCGCCGATTTGATCCCCTTCAGATGGGTGAGCACGCCGACCCAGGGCGTTATGACTTTTGCAAGCTCGGCGCCGGTAACGACCGCGACCACGCCGGGCCCATTCTTCGCCGCCGCTGTCTCGATGTTTTTGATGCGCGCATGCGCGTGCGGCGAGCGCAGATAGGCGACGTGCAGCATGCGCGGCAGCGCCACGTCGCTGACATATTGGCCGCGGCCGGCTGTCAGCCGAAGCAGATTGGGCCGCGGCACCGAGCGGCCGATATAGGAATTCGGCCGGTCGAGAGCGGACAGGCCGGAGCGCTGGTCGGGGGAGATTTTCATCGCACCAGCCCCGTCATTCCGGGGCCGAGCAAAGCGAGGAACCCGGAATCCATATTCGCTGACCTGTGAGTATGGATTCCGGGTCCGCGGGCAAAAGTCCGCGTCCCGGAATGACGACGCTTACAAATACCGCGTCGGCCACATCAGCGTGCGCCACATGTGCGCCGACGGCGAATCGTCGAAGCCGAGGCCCTCTTCCGGCTGCTTGAAATTGCGGCCGACGATGTCGACAAAGTCGTCGAGGTTGACCTTGGCGCTGGGATCGAACGAATAGATGTCGTTGACGCAGATCAGTCGCGCGCTCATGTACCACTTGTGTTTCTTGGCGCGCTCGTAGTCGCGCACGATATAGGGCTCCGGCTTATAATCGGCGCCGAAATTGTTGATGTACATCTGCGGATACTCGTAGCCGACCGACGGATCGGGAAAAAAGCGCAGCGCCTGGTGCATGCGCACCGCCCAGCTGACTTCCTCGTCGACATAGGGCTCGATCATCTGCGCGCCCCAATAGCCGTGATCGCAGCGGATGAAACTCGCAACGCCGATGTCGTGCAACAGGCAGGCGAGCACGGTCTTCTCGCTGTGGCCGTTTTTCAACGCCAGCGTCGCGCTCTGCAGCAGGTGATTGAGCGAAGCGAAGCGGTTCCTGAAAAAGTCGATCAGCGTCGGTTTTTGCGGCATTTTCGGCAGCCGCGGATCGGCGTCCATCAAAAAGTACTTGTCTGGATTGGCCTTCTTGAACTCGGCGCCGTTGAGCATCTCGATCTTGCCGTCGGCCATGCCGAACAGCACCGATTTGGTGGCGACGCGCTCGGCGAGTTCGTGCATCATTCTTTCCTCGACCTCGTCGGCGCGCTCCGACAACGTCGGTGAATGGACGTGTTCGTTCATGGTCAGGCTTCCTTTCCCGGCCGCGCGAGGTTGCGGGCCGCGGCGACGGATTCGATTGCCTCGACAATAGCGTGATAACCGGTGCAGCGGCAGTAGTTTCCGGATATGTGATCGCGGATTTCCTGCCGGCTGGGCATGCCGCTGCGCCCGAGCAGCTGCTGCGCCCCGATCAGCATGCCGGGGGTGCAAAAACCGCATTGCAGCGCATTGCGGCGAATGAACGCCTGCTGCAGGTCGGCGATGGCGCCGGAATCAGCGATGCCCTCGATGGTCTCGACCGCCGCGCCGTCGCATTGCACGGCGAGCACCAGGCAGCCGCGCACCGCGATGCCGTCGACGAGCGTCGTGCAGGCGCCGCAGACCCCGTGTTCGCAGCCGACATCGCTGCCGGTCAGCCCCAAATCGTCGCGCAAAAAATCGACCAGCGTCTTTCGCGCCTCGACGCGCTCATGCACCTCTTCGCCGTTGACGCGCAGCCGGATGTCGCAGAAACGCTCGCCCATGGGCTGATTTCTAACACCCGAACAGGCACGGCGCCACAGCGCAACCTTAAAACCTCTCTCCGCCTGCGGGGAGAGGTCGGATTGCGAAGCATCCGGGTGAGGGCGCGCTTCCGCAAATCTGTGCCCAGCGGAAAGGCCCCCTCACCCCCTCCCTCTCCCTCTCCCCGCAAGCGGGGAGAGGGAGCCGTCAACGATCTCGCGCACGATGTCGATGGCGCGCCGCAGCAGTGTCAAAGACGCTTCGGGAGTACGAAAGGCGGCATGGGCGGTGAGCGTCACGTTGTCCATGCGGGCGAGCGGATGATCGGGATTAAGCGGCTCGTGATGGAACACGTCGAGGCCGGCGTGGCGGATGTGGCCGCTGCGCAGCGCAGCGAGAAACGCGGTCTCATCGACCAGCCCTGCGCGCGCGCTATTGACCAGGATGACGCCCGGCTTCATGCGCGCGAACTGCGCCGGGCCGATCATGCCGCGGGTGTCGTCGTTGAGCGAGACGTTGAGCGAGATCAGGTCGGAGCGGGCAAGCAACTCGTCGAGTTCAACCAGCGGATCGTCCGGATGCGCCGTGCGGTTCCAGGCGATGACCTCCAGGCCGAGCCCGCGGCCCAGGCGCACGACCTCGCGCCCGATGCCGCCCAATCCGATCACGCCCAGTGTCTTGCCGGAAAGCTGCACACCTTCGTGCGGCACCCATAGGCCGGAGCGGATCTCGCGATCCATGCGGGCGATGTCGCGGCAGGCGGCGAGCATCAGCGCGATCGTATGCTCGGCCACCGCCGTATCGCCGTAGTTCCTGATCGTATGGACTGCGATGCCGCGCGCTTTGAGCGCGGCGACATCCATGTAGCTTGCCGGCCCGCTGCCGAGAAAGACGACGTGCTTGAGCGCCCCGCATCGCGCCACGAGGTCCGTAGGCAGGTAGGAATGGTCGTCGATGCAGATGTCGTAGCCGTCGAGCAGGCGCGACAGGTCCGGCCGCTCGAACGGCGCGCGATTGACCTCGATCGGCGGATCGCCGGCGCGCAACGCGCACTCCCACACCGGGGCAAGCTGCTCGTTGCAGTCGAGGAAGAGGGTTTTCATTCAACTCCCCTCATCAATGTCATGCCCCGCGCTGAATTGCAGGCGGGGCATCCGGTCATCGCTGACGGTGATAACAACCCTTAAGGTCAATGGATACCGGATCATCCGCCTTCGCGGATGATGACAGAAAGCGGGGCTTCGCTGAACAGCGGTTGACGGTTCGTGCGACAACTCCTAACACATCGCCGGAAACAACCGGGAGGCGCGCAATGCGCTTGGCGACTTACAATATGCGCGGCCGGCCCAGCTTCGGTGCGGTCGTTGGGGAGGGCATTGTCGACCTGCGCGGGCGGCTCAGCCGTTTTGCCACTCTCGTCGAGGTATTCCGCGCCAACGCGCTCGCCGATGCCGAAGCCGCGGCCGCCGGGGTGCGCCCCGACGTGCCGCTGGCCGAGGTCGAGCTGTTGCCGCCGCTGCTGGCGCCGGAGAAAATCCTCTGCATTGGCATCAACTATGCCAACCGCGGCGCCGATTATAACGTCACCAACAATCCCAAATATCCGAGCATGTTCTACCGCGCGCCGAACTCGCTGGTCGGATCGGGGCAAAGTCTTGTTCGGCCGAAAATCTCCGAACAGCTCGACTACGAGGGCGAGATCGCGGTCGTGATCGGCTGCGAGTGCAAGCATGTGGCCAAAGAGCGCGCGCTGGAAACCATTGCCGGAGTGACACTGGCCAACGAGGGCACCATTCGCGACTGGACGCGCCACGGCCAGTTCAACGTCACCCAGGGCAAAAATTTCGACGCCAGCGGCGCCATCGGGCCGTGGATCGAAACCGGGGTTGATCTTGCCAAGCCGATGCACCTTGTCACCCGCAAGAACGGCGAGGTGATCCAGGACGACACCACGGCGAGCATGATCTTCTCCTTCGCCGATATCATTGCCTACACGACAAGCTTCATGACGCTCAAGGCGGGCGATGTGATCTGCACTGGCACGCCGGTCAAGAAAACGCCGAAAAACGAGCCGCCGGTGTGGCTCAAGCCCGGCGATACGATCGAGGTTGAATTGCCGGGGATCGGCGTGCTGCGCAATAGCGTGGTGGATGAAGCGTGACCCGCATCAGGATCGCCGATAGCTTAAATCACTGCTGCCCGGCTGGCATCTTCAATGCTTGCCGACCTCTCCCTCTTGGGGAGAGATGAAAAAAGCTTGCATGATGCCAAAGGCAACCGCCCGCGCCGCCTGCATCATCGGCTGGCCGGTCGAACATTCGCGCTCGCCGTTGATCCATAATTACTGGCTCAAGCTCTACCGCATCGGCGGTGCCTATCGGTGCGAAGCGGTGCCGCCGGAAAAGTTCGCCGAATTCATCAACGATCTTGCTGCGCGCGGCTATGCGGGCGCCAACGTGACGGTGCCGCACAAGCACGCGGCGCTGGCGCTCTCGGCGCCCGACGAGCGTGCGCAAAAAGTCGGCGCCGCCAATACGCTGTGGTTCGACGCGGGCGTGCTGCGCTCAACCAATACCGACGTCGAAGGATTTTTGCACAATCTCGATGCCTGCGCGCCGCACTGGGAGGAAAGCACCAAGAAGGCGGTGGTGCTTGGTGCCGGCGGGGCGGCGCGTGCGGTGATTTACGGCCTGCTCGTGCGCGGCGTCGACTGCATCCTGGTGACCAACCGCACGAGCGGACGGGCGGAAAGCTTGCGCCACGATTTCGGCGACCGCGTGCGGGCGGCGCCGTGGGACGAGCGCAACGCGCTCCTCGCCGATGCAGCGCTCGTGGTGAACGCGACAACGCTGGGCATGGAGCACGGCCCCCCGCTGGCGCTCGACGTCGGCCGATTGCCCGGCCGTGCGGTGGTTGCCGACCTGGTCTATGCCCCGCTCGACACCCCGCTCGCAAAGGCCGCGAAGGCACGCGGGCTGCGCACGGCCGACGGCGTCGGCATGCTGTTATATCAGGCGGTGCGCGGCTTTACGCTGTGGTTCGGAAAGAAGCCGGCCGTGACAGCGGAACTGCGCGCCCTGGTCGAAGCGGATCTCGCCCGCGCCGCAGCGGAATAATGCAGCTCTGCCGGGGTTACGACCCTTGTCCGCGGCGGGGTTCGCCGCCGGTCAGTGGGAGGACGGTCATGACCAAAATGTCTCGAAGGATGTTGGGCGCGAGCGCGCTCGCCGCGCTGTTTGCGGCCTCGCTCGCCGCGGCGCAGGCGCCGCAGATGGTGCGCGTGCGCGGCACGATCGAAAAGGTCGACGGCTCGGTGTTGACGGTAACGTCGAGCAGCGGCAGCACGCTCATGATCAAGCTGGCCGACAAGGCGCGGGTTACCGCGATGGTGAAAGCGACGCTCGCCGACATCAAAGTGGGCTCGTTTATCGGAATTACCGCAATGCCGCAGCCCGACGGAAGTCAGAAGGCGATTGGGATTCACATCTTCATGGATGCGCAGCGCGGCGTCGTACCGGCGCGCTTTTCGCCATGGGACCGGCGTCCCGGCAGCACCATGACCAACGCCGACGTGAGCTCCGTGGTCACCAGCGTCGACAGTGAAGTCATGATGGTCAAATATCCGGACGGCGAGAAGAAGATCATCGTTACGCCCGATACGCCGGTGGTTCGGTTCGTTCCGGGAAGTATGGCCGACCTCAAGCCCGGCGCGCAGATTTTCGTCGTCGCCGGCAAAAAAATGGCGGATGGGACGATCGACGCACCGGCGATCAATGTCGGCCGTGACGGCGTTGCGCCGCCGATGTAACCATTGCTTTGCCGTGCGCATCCGGCAAGGAGCGCGCGATGGAGGATGACGTGAGGACAAAAAGAAACGTACTCGCCGCCGCTGCGGTTCTCGCCGCCGTGGCTGCCGTGGCCGCCATGCCGGCGCTGGCTCAGGCGCCGAAGCCCGTGCGCCTGAGCGGTGCGATCGGGACGGTCGACGGTCGCACCGTGACGGCAACGTCGGAAAAGGGCGCCGCGCTCACCATCAAGCTTACCGATAAGGCTGTCGTCGTGCGGGCCGTGAAGGCATCGCTGGCGGACATCAAGCCCGGCGATTTCATCGGCAGCGGTGCCATGCCGCAACCCGACGGCACGCAGAGGGCGGTCGAAGTTCACATCTTCCCGGAAGCGATGCGCGGCACCGGCGAGGGTTTCCGGCCGTGGATCCATCCGGGTTCGACCATGACCAACGGCACGGTCGGAGAGATTGTGACCGGCGTGAGCGGACAGGTCATCACCGTCAAATACAAGGGCGGCGAGCAGAAGATCGTGGTCCCGCCGGGCACCCCAATCGTCAAGTTCGAAATCGCCGGCCTGAGCGCGCTCACGCCGGGCGCGCACTTCTCCGTCATTGCGGCAATCGCACAGCCGGACGGCAGCTACGAGGCCAGCCGCGTCACTGTCGGGCCGTGACCGCGCGACTGAGCCGCTCGCGCGCCGGCGGGACCTGGGGTGCTGATCGAGGAAGAGCTCGGCGACGGCAACGTCTACGCCGTCGCGAGCTTTTGCCGGTCGATCTCGCCGATGCTTTTGACGCCGGTCAGCGCCATGGTGACATTCAGCTCGTTCCTGATGATTTCGATGGCGCGGGCGACGCCGGCCTCGCCGCCGGCGCCGAGCCCGTAGATGTAGGCGCGGCCGGAGAGGCAGGCGCGGGCGCCGAGCGCCAGCGCGCGGAAGACGTCCTGCCCGGAGCGGATGCCGCCATCGAACAGGATCTCGATCTCGGAGCCGACCGCGTCGACAATCTTCGGCAGCATCGAGATCGACGACGGCGCGCCGTCAAGCTGGCGGCCGCCGTGGTTGGAGACCACCAATGCAGCGGCGCCGGTTTTTGCCGCGATGCGGGCGTCTTCGACGTCGAGGATACCCTTGAGGATGAGGTTGCCGTTCCACAGGCCGGCGATCCATTCGACATCCTTCCATCCCAGCCCCTGATCGAACTGGCCGGAAATCCACTGCGTAAGCGAATTGACGTTGTCCATGCCTTTGAGGTGCCCGGCGATGTTGCCGAACGTTTTGCGCTTGCCGCGCAGGATGCTCAGCGCCCACGCCGGCTTGCCGGCAACGTCGATGAAATTTTTCAGCCGCAATTCGGGCGGCACCGTCATGCCGTTCTTGATGTCGCGGTGGCGCTGGCCGAGCACCTGCAAATCGACGGTGAGCACCAGCGCGCTGCATTTGGCGGCGGCAGCCCGCTCGATCAGCGAGCGGATGAAACCGCGGTCCTTCATGACGTAAAGCTGGAACCAGAACGGCTGGTCGACGGAGGACGCAACGTCCTCGATCGAGCAGATCGACATGGTGGACAGCGTGAACGGAATGCCAGCGGCATGCGCTGCGCGGCACGCCAGAATCTCGCCGTCGCCGTGCTGCATGCCGGTCAGCCCGACCGGCGCCAGCGCCAGCGGTAGCGCTGCCGGCCGGCCAAGGATGGTGCTGTTGAGGCTGCGCTCGGCGACGTCCACCAAGATCCTCTGCCGCAGCTTGATGCGGTCGAGATCGGCGCGATTGGCGTGCAGCGTCTGCTCCGCATAGGAACCGCCGTCGGCATACTCGAAGAAGGCGCGCGGCACCTTGCGGCGGGCGGCCTGCCGCAAGTCCTCGATGCAGGTCATGGTCTTCATGGATCGCGGTTCCCGGCTGCAATGCTCGTTCTTGATAGCACAAAGCCGTGGAACTGCTGCGTTCAGCCCGCGGACGGCGGAACGCCGGCTGCCGCCGATCGTTGGTTTACATGGGCCGGGAGGTTTTTTGGCGCCGGGGCGGGATTTGCCGCCTGCCGCGCTTGCGAAAGCGGAGAATGCCGAATGGACCGGCGGCAAGGCGGTGCGGCGCGCGCATCCGGCGATACTCAGGACGAGTTTGGCGAGCGGCAGGAGGAGCGCGAGCGCCAGCGCGCAGAGGCCGAGCGCAAAAAGATGCTGGACGAGGCGCTCGAAGCGGGATTGGAGGGTACCTTTCCCGGCTCGGATCCGGTTGCGGTCACCCAGCCGCCTCCCAGCGCGCGCGACAAGCATCATTCATAACATTGCATAAATTCGAGTTCCGCCGGGGAACGGCAGCCGGTGCCTTCCGCCGCCAAAGGGTGGACTTTGCATAACGTTGACTTGGCGGTTGTTTCCCTGGCCTAAGGACAACGAACCGTTATCCGGATCGGTAACATTACCGTATCTTTCTCAAGCGGACGGCCGCGGAAAGCGGTTAGTATGGTGCACCGAGCCAGGCGGCGGGGCAGGGACAATGGTTCGCAAATATTTCGGTACCGACGGCATTCGCGGCCGCGCGAACGGCGTGATTACACCGGAACTGGCGCTCAAGGTCGGTCAGGCGACCGGGCTCGCCTTCCGCCGCGGCGAGCACCGCCATCGCGTCGTGATCGGCAAGGACACGAGGCTTTCCGGCTACATGATCGAGACCGCTCTGGTCGCCGGCTTTACCTCGGTTGGCATGGACGTGCTGCTGCTCGGCCCGATGCCGACGCCTGCGGTCGCCATGCTGACCCGCTCGATGCGCGCCGATCTCGGCGTCATGATCTCGGCTTCACACAACCCGTTCGACGACAACGGCATCAAACTGTTTGGTCCCGACGGTTACAAGCTTTCCGACGACGACGAGCACGAGATCGAGCGGTTGGTGGACGCCGACGTCACCAAGCGGCTTGCCGGCAGTCGCGACCTCGGCCGCGCCAAGCGGATCGACGGCGTGCATGACCGCTATATCGAGTTCGCCAAGCGCACGCTGCCGCGCAACTTGTCGCTGGAAGGGCTGCGCATCGTCATCGATTGCGCGCACGGCGCCGCCTACCGGGTCGCCCCTGCCGCGCTCTGGGAGCTGGGTGCGGACGTGGTCTCAATGGGCGTCGAGCCGGATGGCTTCAACATCAATCGCGATTGCGGATCGACTGCGCCCGAAGCGTTCTGCAGCAAGGTGCGCGAGATGCGCGCCGATATCGGCATCGCGCTCGACGGCGACGCCGATCGCGTGCTGATCGCCGACGAGCACGGCCACCTGATCGACGGCGACCAGCTGCTGGCCGCGATCGCCGAAAGCTGGCGCGACGACGGACTTCTCGCCAAGCCCGGCCTTGTCGCCACGGTGATGTCAAATCTCGGCCTCGAGCGGCACCTGCACTCCCTCGGGCTTGAACTCGTGCGCACGCCGGTGGGCGACCGCTACGTACTCGAGCACATGCGAGAGCACGGCTACAATCTCGGCGGCGAGCAGTCCGGCCACATCATCCTGTCGGACTACACCACGACCGGCGACGGCTTTGTCGCCGCGCTGCAAGTGCTCGCGGTGGTGCAGAAACAAGGCAGGCCGGTGTCGCAAGTGTGCCACCGCTTCGAGGCACTGCCGCAGGTGCTCAAGAACGTGCGTTACAAAAGCGGCAAGCCGCTCGAACATTCGAAGGTGCGCTCGGCCATTCAGAGCGCGCAGAAACGTCTTAACGGCCAAGGACGGCTCGTTGTGCGGCCCTCCGGCACCGAACCGGTGATCCGTGTCATGGGCGAGGGCGACGACAAGGCGATGATCGAGGAGATCGTCGACGGCATCGTCGACGCGCTCGCGGCGCACACAGTGTGATGTCCGTCATTCCAGGGGCCGCCGCAGGCCGCAGCCCGGAATCCATAGCCACCGCCAGCGGGATCCTGATTCGGTTTTTATTTGGAAAGGACGTCTGAGACGTTCGTCATCATGGATTGCGGGCTCGTCGCTTCGCGGCACACCGGGATGACAGGTCTTAATTATCCCCGCGACTTGAGAAATTGCGCAAACGCCTTGAGCGTCACTTCCGACACGTGGTGCTCGATGCCTTCGGCGTCGGCCTCCGCCGACTTCGGTCGGTACCCCGAGCGCGCACAACAAATCGACCACCAGGCGATGGCGCACGCGAACCCGATCGGCGAGCCCATGGCCTTTCTCGGTCAGGAAGACGCCGCGATAGGGGCGGGCGGTTGCCAGTCCCGCGCGCTTGAGGCGGGAGACGGTTTTGATCGCGGTGGCATGCGATACGCCCAAGCGTCGAGCAATATCGGTGGGGCGGGCTTCGCCCTCGCTCGCCAATAGGTCGGCGATCAGCTCCACGTAATCTTCAAGCAATGCCGTCGATTGCGCCGATCGGGTCTTGCCGAAACGGCGCGCCTGGGTGCCTTCCGCGGGGAGCTTGCCCATGGCGAGTCGCTGTGTCCGAGGAGGCGGCGCCGGCGTTGCCGCCGATGCGCCAGCCGTCACCATACTTTGCTATCCGTGTCAAAATATAGCCAAGGCTACATTTTGAAGCCATTGACATAGATAGCTGCTCGCCCTACACTGTAACCTATGCTACATCTTGATGTAATAGCTTCAGCAGCATGTTCCGCGCGCGCTTGGAAGACGGTCTGCGCATGAGCGACTCCGCGGCGCCGCGAGCGTCGCTGTCGGATCGCACCGTCGCCGCGGCGCGGCCGGTGCTGGCCGGTCAGCGCGGCGGCCTGCGCGCCTACCTGGCGTTCGCCGGCCCGGCGGTCATCGTCTCGATCGCCTACGTGGATCCAGGCAACTTCGCGACCAACATTCAGGCCGGCGCGAAATACGGCTACGGCCTGCTCTGGGTCGTGCTGCTCGCCAATCTGATCGCGATGCTGTTCCAGGCGCTCTCAGCCAAACTCGGCATCGTCACCGGCCGCAACCTGGCGGAAACGTGCCGCGAGCAGTTTCCGCGCCCGCTGGTGTGGGCGATGTGGGGGGTGAGCGAGATCGCCGCCATGGCGACCGATCTTGCCGAATTCCTCGGTGGCGCCGTGGGGCTTTCGCTGCTGTTTCACATGCCGCTCTTGGCCGGAATGGTCGTGACTGGAATTGTCACCTGCGGCCTTCTGATGTTCCAAACCTACGGCTTCCGCCCGATCGAGCTGATCATCGGCGCCATGGTCGGCACCATCGCGCTTTGTTACCTCGTCGAGATGTTCATCGCGCCGGTCGACTGGCTGTCGGCGGCGATCCATACCGTGACGCCGCAAATCGTCGACGCCGAGGCGCTCCTGCTGTCTGTCGGCATCATCGGCGCCACCGTCATGCCGCACGCGATCTATCTGCATTCCGGCCTGACGCAGGCCCGCATGCCGGTTCGCAACGAGGCGGAGCGGCGCAAAGTGCTGCGCCTTTCCAATTAGGAGGTCGTCGTCGCGCTCACGGTCGCCGGCCTCGTCAATATGGCAATGGTGATGATGGCGTCGGCCGCATTCCATGCCGGCCACTCCGAGGTCGCGGAGATCGAGACGGCCTTTCACACGCTCACGCCGCTCCTTGGCGGCGCCGCCGCCGGCGTGTTTCTGCTCTCGCTCATCGCCTCCGGCGTTTCCAGCTCGACGGTCGGCACCATGGCCGGGCAGATCATCATGCAGGGCTTCGTCGGCTTCCGCATCCCGATCTGGGTGCGCCGCTTCGTCACCATGGTGCCGGCCTTCATCGTGGTGGCGATGGGCGTCAATGCGACCAAGGCGCTGGTCCTCAGCCAGGTCGTGCTGTCGATCGCCTTGCCGCTGCCCATGGTCTCGCTGCTGATCTTCACCGCCCGCGCCGACATCATGGGCGAGTTTCGCAACACGAGGCCGACCCTCAGTCGTCGCCGGATCTCGGCACAGCCGTGATATTGCTGCTCAATGGAATTCTGATCGCGGCGGCCTGCGGAGGAGCCGTTGTTGGACCGGCGTCGACCGGATAGCGCATCGCGATAGCAAATTGCGCCCGCGACGCCCCGCCGGGCGCTGGTCACTGGCGCAAATGCCGTGTGAGAAGGCAGGGCCGCGACACCTGCTGCGGTCCGCTCGAAGCGGACCTGAAATTGCGGCGGCAGAAAAAAGGCAGAACGCGGTGACCGATCGGCGCGCAGCGGAGCTCCCGGCAACTCCGTGCGCGGACCGCGTCTGCGGTCTCGCCGTTCAGACCGTCTTCAAATTCTCGGCAGCCGATTTGCCGGTCTTGCGGTCGGTCACGATCTCGAAGGTGACGCGCTGGCCTTCGCGGAGTTCGCGCAAGCCCGCGCGCTCGACGGCGCTGATGTGGACAAACACGTCCTTGCCGCCGCCTTCGGGCTGGATGAATCCATAGCCCTTCTGTGTGTTGAACCACTTCACGGTACCGTTGCTCACGGGGCACCTCTCCTCATGGACACGTTGAAATGAGCCGCGCAAGAGGGCCCGGCCCGGTTAGCTCGAGATTTTGGTGAAAGATCGTCAGTCAGGCGCGCTATCGTCGCTGCGTAGCCAAATCGTTCGGCCGAAAAACTCGATCCGCCCTATGTAGCGGCAACCGCCATGCTGTGCAAGACCGACTGTAGCACAATGTGATAGCGGCTTGACAGAATTAACGAAATCAGAATTGGGGCTTTCTTTCCTCCTTACTTCTTCGGCGGCAGCGATTTGACCGCCTTGCTCGGCTCTTGCCGGACGCCTGTCGGCGAGATCAGGCGTTCTTGCCGGCCGAATGCGCGTGGAGCGCGCCGCGAACGAGGGCGGCATAAAATCGTTCGGCGACGGTTTTCGGCCGTGCCAATGCGAGCCGTTCGAGGCATTCGCCGTCGAGCGAACGGCCAGAGAAGCCCTCGAGGAGGAAACTCGCCAGCCGCCACGGCGAGGCGGCCTTCAGTCTCTGCAATGCTGGAAGCAGCCGCTGTTCGACCTCGGTAAAATCGGTGCCGAAGGGAAACGCGGGCAGCAGTCCGGCTGCTGCGGCGGGCCTCAAGGCGCGCTCGATCGCATCGGGCGTGTTGTCGCGCGCGCCCTTCGGCGGCACGAACGAGCGCTCGATCTTGCCCGCATCCCTGGCCTGGCGCAGCAGGTTGTCCTGAAAGCGCGCGTCGGTGATCGAAAGCATCGCGGCAATCACGTCGCGATCGCTTTTGCCGCGAATGTCGGCAATGCCATATTCGCTGACGATGATGTCGCGCAGGTGCCGCGGAATGGTGATGTGGCCGTAGCGCCAGCGGATGTTGGATTGCGTTTTGCCTCCGGCGCGTCGCGTCGCGTGCAGCACGATTGCCGAACGGGCGTCTTCGAGGGCAAAGCCCTGGGCGACGAAATTATACTGGCCGCCGACTCCGCTGACGATGCGGCCGTCGTCGAGACCGTCGGAAATCACGTCGCCCAGGAGCGTCGCCATCATCGCGTCGTTGAGGAAGCGCGCGTTTTTGCGCGCTCGCCGCTTGGCCTCTTCGTCGTGGTAAAGCTCGTTGACGTAGGAGATCGCGGTCATGCCGAATTTTTTCAATTCCGCGCGCGGCATCTCGCGCAGGCTCCGGTTGAACGCGCGCGAGCCGAGAAAGAAGCCGGCGCGCAGCACAAAGCCGTCCACCTCGCGGGTGAGGATGCCGGCGCGATAGAGATCGAGCATGCCTTCCACGAACATTTCCGAACAGCCGTAGAGGCCGGCTGTGAACCGCTCGGTATGAACGGCCGGGTCGCGCGCGTGGTCGTAGCCCAGGCGCGCGAGCAGATCGCAAAACGCGTCGTTGTCATGCTGGCGCAACACCAGCGCCTGGGCGACGGCGTCGCCCAGCGAGCCGATGCCGATCTGCAGGGTGCCGCCGTCCGGCACGAGGCTCGCGGCGTGCAGTCCGGCCGCGTAATCGGCGAGCGACACCGGCTCGCGCGGCGGCGCAAACAAGGCAAAGTCGGTGGCCGGGCCGTCGAGCAGAAAATCGAATTCTTCGGTGGCGATCGCCGCATCGCCGGGCATGAACGGCAGCTCCGAATTGATCTGGCCGGCGAACAGAAAGTCTACTTTACCGGCGCGACGCAACGCCAACAGGTCGAGCATGAGGTCGGGATTGCAGCTCAGGCTGTAGGGATGCGGCGCATCTTCCGCGCGATGCGCCACCAGTTGCGCTACCACGTTGACCCCGCGGTCGAGCACGCAGTGCAGCGCATGCGTATAGTTCGCCGAAATGTAGTGCTGCTGCGCGTAGGGCGAGGTCAGCCACTGTCCGGCCTCGAAGAAGAACTCGTTGATCTCGATATTGGGCGGCACTTTGCCGGCATGGATCGCCGCCGCGTAGTCGAGCCGCGGATAGCCGCCGAACAGTCTCTGCGTGATCGGATCGAGGAAGCGGCGCTCCAGTTCGCTCTTGGGGCGCGGCGGCTCCAAGGTGAGCGCCGTAAAAATGCTCAGCCGAATCGACGGATCCGCGGCGGCCCTGGCGTAGAGTGCGTTGGCGATGTGATTGGCCTTGCCGAGGCCGAGCGGCATCGCCAGAACGATGGTCTTGCCGACCCGTTCGATGATCGCTTGGGCGAGCTGCGCCGGATCGCCGGAGCTTTCCGGTCCCGCCGGCGAATGCATCATCGTAGGGAATCCCAGCCCGGATCGGGCTGGAAGCGCGCGCCGTGCTGTTGGGTGAGGCGCTCGAGCGTTTCCCGCACATCGGCGAAGCCGCGCGTGCGAGCGTAGTGCATCGGTCCGCCGCGGAACGGCGCAAAGCCGGTGGCAAAAATCATGGCGCCGTCGAGAATGCTGCTCGTCGGCAACCACGCCTTCGCGCAGGCACGTCATGCAGGCGTTGAGCATGGGCAGGATCAGCCGGTCGATGGCGTCCGCCGGCGGTGCCGCTTCCTCATGGGCCTTGACGGCATGGCCATCCTTCCACTCGTAGAGGCCCTTGCCGGTCTTCTTGCCGAGTTCGCCTCTGGCCACCTTGTCGTTGAGCCATTGCGGTGCGTCGGGCATCTGGTTGGGGAGACTGCCGCGCAGCATTTCGGCGACGTGCAGGCAAATGTCGAGACCGACTTCGTCGGCCAGTTCGATCGGGCCCATCGGCATGCCGAAATTCATCGCGGCCTTGTCGATGGTCTCCTTCTTCACGCCGGCATCGAGCATCGTCAGAGCTTCGAGCAGATAGGGCGTGAGCGCGCGATTGACCAGAAAGCCGGGCGCGCTCTTCACCGGCGCCGGCAGCCGGTCGATGCGGCCGAGAAAGCCGCGCGCCGCGGCAAGGACGTCGGCCGAGACCTGGTCGTGGCTGACCACCTCGACGACCTGCATGCGCGAGACCGGATTGAAGAAGTGGATGCCGACCAGCCGGTCGGGACGCGGCAGGGTCTCGCGCAACTGCTCGAGTGGAATGCTCGATGTATTGCTCGCAAGGATCGCGCCCGCCTTCATCTTCGGCTCGATCTGGGCGAAGATTTTGCGCTTGAGTTCCAGATTTTCGGGCACCGCCTCGATCACCAGATCGGCGGCGTCAACCCCGTTGCCATTAAGATCGGGAGTGAGACGGTCGAGCGAGTCGCGCACACGGCGGCGATCGTCGCGGCCGATTTTGCCGTAAAGTTCGGCGGCGCGCTTGATCGCTCCGCCGATCGCATTTCGGTTGGTGTCACCCAGCGTGACGGCAAAGCCTTGCCACGCGCACCAGGCGGCGATATCGCCGCCCATGGTGCCGGCACCGACTACATGCACGCGCCGCCCGTCCCACCCCTTGCCGGCAAGATTTTTCAGATCGTCGCGCAGATAGAACACACGCACGAGATTTTGCGCGGTATTGCCGACCAGAATCCTGGCGAAGGAGGCGATCTCTGCCTTTTGCATGGCCGCGGCGTTGCCGCCGTGCTCCACCCACAGATCGAGCAAGGCGTAGGGCGCGGGATAATGCGCGCGCGGCGCCCGCTTCGCGGCTTCGCGGGCCATGCGTGCCGCAAGAACCTGGCGCGCCGGCTTGGTGTTGAGCAGAGGCCCGATCAGGCCCTGCTTGGCTTTTCTCACTTTGCCGTGCACGGCGGCGCGCACCGCGGCGCGGACGTGACGCTCCTGCGTCACCGCATCAACCAGGCCGAGCCGCCGCGCCCGCCGGGCGCGCTCGCTGCGGCCGGTGAGCATCATGGTCATTGCCTGTATCGGATTGATCAGGCGCGGCAGCCGGACTGTGCCGCCGAGGCCGGGATGCAAGCCGAGTTGGACCTCGGGGAAGCCGAAGCTCGCACCCTCGACGGCGATTCGATAGTCGCAAGCGAGCGCCAGTTCGAGGCCGCCGCCCAGGCAATAATTGTGGATGACCGCCACGGTCGCAAACGGCAGCCGGTCGAGCCGATCGAGCACGGCGTGGCCGCGCGCGATCTGCGCCTCGATCTGCGCCGCATCGGTGACGCCGCGTAATTCGCCGATATCGGCGCCGGCGATGAAGCCGCCGGGCTTGGCCGAACGGATGACGAGTCCGGGCGGCGGATCGCGTTCGAGTTTTTCCAGGATCGTGTTGAATTCGCTCAGCACCGCTTCCGACAAGGTGTTGGCACTCGAATCCTTCTTGTCGAACAAGAGCCAGACGACGCCGTCTTCGTCCGGGCGCAGGCGCCAATGAACGAAAGTATCGGCCGGCGGTACCGCTTCATCGCCCGCAAACGGGCCCAGTTCGAGATTGCGCCTGCCGAGAATGGCGAGGGCCGGCTTGTGAACTTGTGAACTGGTCATGCGCGCCCCGTCAAATCGCTTCGATGAGCATGGCGCCGCCCTGGCCGCCGCCGATGCATTCGGTGGCGATGCCGCGCTTTTTGCCGAGCCGCCTCATGGCGTTGACCAGATGCAGCACGATGCGGTTGCCGCTGGCGCCGACCGGGTGGCCCAATCCGATCGCGCCGCCATCGACGTTGAGCCGCTCGCGCGGAATGCGGCCCGCAGCACCGGAAAGGCCGAGCGCGTCGCGGCAGAATTCGGCATCCTCCCAGGCGGCGAGGCAACCCAGAACCTGTGCGGCAAAGGCTTCGTTCAGCTCCCACAACTCGACGTCGCCAAGCGCCAACTGGTGGCGCTTGAGGATGGCGGTGGAGCAAAGGACGGGGCCAAGGCCCATGATCGAGGGGTCGAGCGCCGACCATTCGCTGTCGACAATGACCGCCTTCGGCGTCAGTCCGTGCTCTTTAACCGCCTGTTCGGATGCGAGAATGACCCATGAGGCGCCGTCGGTGATCTGCGAACTGTTGCCCGGCGTTACCTTGCCCCACGGACGCTCGAACGCCGGCTTGAGCTTGGCCAGCGACTCGACGGTGCTGTCGGGACGCACGCCGTCATCGTGATCGAACACGGTGCCGTCGCGCGCGAATGCCGGCTCGATCTCGCCGCTGAAAACACCGTCCTTCTGCGCCATTGCCAGCCGCCGTTGGCTCTCGGCAGCATATTCGTCGGCTTGTCGGCGCGTGACATGAAACAGATGGCTGACCAGTTCGGCGGTCTGGCCCATGTTGAGATCGGTAATGGGATCGGTGAGGCCGCGTTCGAGGCCGATCACCGGCTTGAAAAACGACGGACGGAAGCCGAGCGCCGCCGAAAGCTTGGCGCCGAAGCTGCGCGCGCCGGCCAGCCGGGCGTACCAGTTGACGGCGCTGCGGCTGAAAACCAGCGGCGCATGGCTGAGCGATTCGGCGCCGCCGGCGAAAATCATGTTGGCGGAACCGTCGCGGATATAGCGATAAGCGGTGTCGATGGATTGCATGCCCGAGCCGCAATTGATCTGCACCGTGAATGCCGTCATCGCCTCGCCCATGCCCAGGCGCAGCGCGGCGACGCGCGCCGGATTCATCTCGTCGGCAATGACGTTGACGCAGCCGAGGATCACCTGGTCGAAGGCCTGCGGCGAAAACGGCTGGCGCAGCAAAAGCGGCCGCCCGCATTGCACCGCGAGGTCGACCGGCGTGAACGGGCCCGGCCGGCCGCGCGCCTTGATGAACGGCGTGCGGCTGCCGTCGATGATGTAGACCGGGCGGTGTTCTACTCCGCGGCTTGACTTGTCGGTTCGGGAGCCGGCAGCAGCGGGTGCTGCTCCGGTCCCGGCAATTCCTGCATCGCCTGGTCCGACGGTAGGGGCAGGAGACTCTGAGATGTCGCTTGCGATGACACATCTCCTTTGTGCGCGGTGCCGCGAGCCGTCAGTTCCTCGGGCGCGAAATCGTCGACCGCGACGGCGGCGGCGACGGCGTCGGCTGCTTGCTGCAATTGGGTGGCTTCATCCGCATTGATCGTATGTTGCCTGACGGCCTGATCGATGTCGCGCACGCGTGCGGCATGCATGCGGTCGCGAATCGGCTGCACGGCAACGCTCGCGGCGAAGGCGCGCTCGAGCAGCGCGACGCCATTGTCGTGTTCGCTCGCGTCGGGATGGAATAGATCGACGACCAGTCGATCGCGGGCAGTCGAGGGCTCGGTCACCAGCGCGGCGCAGCTTTTGCTGATGCGGTCCGACGGCTGCCGGCTCCGGCCGAACGGCAGGACGAACAGCCGCAACAGCCAGCCGACCGGCCGCCGTGGGAAATTGGCAAAAATCTCGTCGAAACTCGCCGTGATGGTGGCGAGGCTCGCGCGCATGCACCATTCGAGTAGGGGAAAATCGTCGGCCTGCCGGCCTTCATCGTTCCATCGCTTGAGCGCGGCGCTCGACAGATAAAGCTCCGACAAGATGTCGCCGAACCGCGCCGACAGCATTTCCTTGCGCTTGAGTTCGCCGCCCAGCGTCAACAGCGCCAGATCGACGGCAAGCGCGAAGCCTGCTGCATGGCGGCTGAGTTGCCGGTAGAATTTCGTCGACCGTCCGGCCGCCGGGGCCGGCGCCAGCAGTCCGCCGGTCCAGGCGCGCGCGAACGCCCGCGCCGCGTTGGCGAGGCTGTGCCCAAGCGTGGCCCCAAAATACGTGGTCGAAGGCATCGAGGCCGCGCGCGCGGTCGGTGTCTTCCAGCGCCATCATCTCCTTGAGCAGATAGGGATGGCAACGGATCGCGCCCTGGCCGAACTGCATGAGGCTGCGGGTGACGATATTGGCGCCTTCCACCGTGATGGCGATGGGTACGCCGCGATAGAGACTGCCGAGATAGTTGCGTGGCCCCTCGATGATGGCTTTGCCGCCATGGACGTCCATGGCGTCGTTGACGGTGACGCGCAGCCGTTCGGTCGCCTGCGCCTTCATGATGGCGGTGACCACCGCCGGATGATGCCCGTCATCGAGCGCCGCGCAGGTCATGCGCCGCGCGGCATCGAGCAGATAGGCGGTCGCCGCCACGCGCGCGAGCCGTTCCTGGATCGCTTCGAACTTCGCGATCGGCAGGTGGAATTGCTCACGGATGCGGGCATAGGCGCCGGTGACGTGAGCGCTGTAAGCGGCACCGGCGGCGGACAGCGACGGCAACGAAACGCCGCGCCCGGCAGCCAGCGCGCTCATCAGCATTTTCCAGCCCTTGCCGGCCTGCTCGACGCCGCCGATGACATGATCCATCGGAATGAAGACGTCGCGGCCCCAGTTCGGACCGTTCTGAAAGACATGCAACGCCGGCAGATGGCGGCGGCCGATGCTGATGCCGGGAAGATTCGTGGGCACCAGCGCGAGCGTGATGCCGATCTCCTCGCGCTCTCCGATCAGATGGTCGGGATCGCGCAGCTTGAACGCAAGTCCGAGTACGGTGGCGATCGGCCCAAGCGTGATGTAGCGCTTGTGCCAATTGAGCCGGATGCCCAAAACCTCGCGTCCTTCGTAGCCGCCGCGGCAGACCACGCCGGTATCGGTCATCGAGGCGGCGTCCGATCCGGCCTGCGGGCTGGTGAGGCCGAAGCACGGAATCTCCTCGCTGCGCGCCAGTCGCGGCAGCCAATAATCGCGCTGCGCCTGCGTGCCGAATTGCAGCAATAGTTCGCCGGGGCCGAGCGAGTTCGGCACCATCGCGGTGCACGCCAGCGCAATCGAGCGCGACGACAGCTTTCTGATCACTTCCGAATGCGCATAGGCGGAGAAGCCGAGGCCGCCGTACTGCTTGGGAATGATCATGGCGAAGAATTTTTTCGCCTTCAGATCGTCCCAGACTTCGGGCGGCAGATCATGCCATTGCCAATTGACCTTCCAGTCGTCGACCATGCGGCACAAGTCTTCGACCGGGCCGGCGAGGAATTGCCGCTCTTCCTCCGATAGCCGCGCCGGCGCGCAGGCGAGAAGCTTGTTCCAATCGGGATTGCCGGTGAACAATGCGGCGTCCCACCACACGTCTCCGGCCTCGATGGCTTCGCGCTCGGTTGCCGACAGTCGCGGCAGTGCCCGTTGCGCCAGCCGAAAGATCGGCTTGGTGATCCAGTCGCGGCGGAAGCTGGAAGGCATCGGATCTCCTCCTTCGCCTTGGATATACGCGCAATCGGCCCGATTGCCGCAAACCTATAGGCTTTACGCGCCAAATGTTACTATTTAGACCCGCTTTCGCGACCCCTCCCTTGCTTTCCTAGAATGCTGCGGAGGGGGCCGGGAGGTGCAGCTTGGCAGACTATCTTGCGACTTTGGGGGCCAAAGTTACGGCATATCCTGCTGTGGCTCGAAGCTCGGATCAGCGGCAGAATCCTGCAGTTTCTCTCCGAGCCCACGGCGCGCTACGCGCCGTTTTTCGCTCCCGATCCCGACGTTGTTCGCAGCACGCTGCAACCCTGCGACATCATCCTCATCGAAGGCAATACCCGGCTTAGCGCCATCATCAAGTATCTTAACGCAATCCACCTGGTCGCACGCCGTCCTCTATGTCGGGGAACGGCCTGGCGACGTTGCCGCCGGCGGCGCGCCCAATGTGCTGCTCGAAGCTGGAAGTCGACACCGGCGTCACGACCTCGCCGCTGTCGAAATATCTGCATTACAACAAGCGCATCTGCCGACCGGTCGGCCTCGACGACGCAAGCAAGCAGAAAGTCATCGATTATGTGCTCAAGCGCGTCGGCATGCAGTACGATTCGCGGCGCATCGTCGACCTGGCGCGCTTTTTGTTTCCTTATCCGCCGGTGCCGGTGTGGTTTCGCCGCCGCTTGCTGGCGATCGGCGCAGGCGATCCGACCAGGGCGATCTGTTCCACGCTGATCGCCGACGCCTTCGAATCGATCCACTACCCGATCCTGCCGGAAAGCGTCTCGATCAACGGCCGGAGCTACGGCGTGGCGCCGTACGTACAGAGCGAAATCGACCACATTCGCAAGCACGGCCTGTTCACGCCGCGCGACTTCGATGTCTCGCCGTTCTTTGCCATCATCAAGCCGACGCTTGCCGCCGGCTTCGATTATCGCACGGTCGAGTGGGGGCCGCCCGTAACCGCGCCGGCCAGTCCAGCGCGAGCGGCCGAATGAATACACATGCGGTCCGCGCATGCCGCGCTGCCGGATGGATAGCGAATGTCAAATCCGCTCCGCTAAGAATCCGACCGGGTGTCGATCGGCTGCGGCCGCCCTTCGCCGTCAACCCGCACGTAGGTGAAGACACCCTCGGTCACCTTGATCGGATCGAGGGCTGTCCGCCGTCGCGCCCAGCTCTCGATCTTCACGGTGATCGACGTGTGACCGGTCTTCTCGACATTGCAGAAGCAGGTGACCTCGTCGCCCACCATGACCGGGCGATGAAAGGCCATGGCGGTAATGGCGACGGTGACGACGCGGCCGTGGCCCTGGCGGGTGGCGAAGGTCGAGCCGGCGAGGTCCATCTGGCAGAGCAGCCAGCCGCCGAAAATGTCGCCGTGCGGATTGGTGTCGGCAGGCATCGCGATGGCGCGGAGCGCCGGCTCCCATGTCGGCCATTGCTCGGTTTTATCGGCCGATTGTGCAGTCGGGTCGGGCATGGGAGCCGTTGAGGCAGCTGATACTCGTCGTTGACAGGCAGCCTAAAGTTACCGGTGTCCTTCGATTCCGAAGCTCGCAGGCGAGAGTGCCGCACAATGATGCGAACTTCGGAAGCGGACACTAGGACATCCCGGCTGGCGCCGCCAAGCACTATGTCGAGAACCACACCCATTGCCGGGGCGGGAAGTGGCGCAAACGTTAGAATCGGACCACTGGCCGCGCCCGCAGATATTGCAGCGACACGCAGTGATGCAGCACGGTGTTGCAGGAAGTTCGGTGCGTTCGGTGCGCCGCGCAAGTGCCTTAGCCATAACCGGACGAATTCGCCGGTTTCGGCGCGAAGCTCGCGCGTGAAATTTTCTGCTTCCTTTCTTCGAATGCGTGGCCTGGAACCGCGCGCGCGTATGACAGCTTTCGCGGGCGTCGCTATAGTTCGCAAAAGCCATTCTGATTCGGAGTTCGCCGTGGCGGCGGTCAAGAAGAAAACCAGACTGAAGACCTTCTACGCGAGCATGCAGGTGACGCGCGTCGAGGATTGGTGCGTGGAAGCGGAGAGCGCCGAGCAGGCGCGCTCCTTGCTGGCGAGCGGCGAGGGCGAACGGTGCCGGATCGGCGATTGCGTCTTTGTCGAAATCGACGACGTAAGCGAGTAATCGTGGAGCGGACGTGCCCTCATTGCAGCAGCGCCAGGAGATTTGCCTTCTTTTGCTTGACTTGTTCCATCGTACATTGGCGCGGCGCCTTGTCGGGGCGCCAGCGCAGAATTCTCGTTCCATGCCGGAAGCGGCCGCCGCTAAAGTGGTCATAGCAAACTTCGACGACGAGCCTGGGCTTCAGCGGAACCCATTCGGCTGAACGCTCGCTCGACCAACGGCTCGGACCGCCAGGAGCGTTGCCGCTGAAACCGGGTGGGCCGACCAGCGCTTTCAGCTTTTTGGTCAGCGCCGGCTTCTCCTGCTCCTTGATCGTGGAAGTGAAGCCGACGTGATGGAGCAGCTTGCGCCCGTCGTACAGTCCGAGCAGCAGGGAGCCGACCACCGGCTTGCCTGCGTTGTAGCGAAAACCGCCCACCACGCAGTCGGCGCTGCGGAAATTCTTGATCTTCTGCATGCCACTGCGTTCGCCGCCCCGATATGGAAGATCGCGACGCTTGGCGATCACGCCGTCGAGCGCCATTCCGCCGCGCGCAAGCCACTTCTTCGCCTGCCCGATATCCGTGGTCGCCGGGCAGAGGCGCAGTCGCGGCGCTTCGCGGCAATATTTCGCAAAGAAATGCTCAAGCGCAGCGCGCCGGCCGTCCAGCGTGTCCCCAACGATCGATCGTCCATCGTCGCCCACCAAAAGATCGAAGACGATGAGCAGAGCAGGGGTCTCGGCCGCGAGCTTGCGGACCCGGCTTTGCGCCGGATGAATGCGCTGCAGCAGGGCGTCGAAGGAAAAGGCGCCGTCGCTCGGCACGACGATCTCGCCGTCCAGCACGAAGCGTTTCGACTTCAGTCCCGCTGCGGCGGCGACGATCTCGGGAAAATACCGCGTCATCGCGCGTCCGGATTTGGATTGCAGCACCACGTCGCCACCATCGCGAAACACGAGGCAGCGAAAGCCATCCCATTTCGGCTCGTATTCCCATTCTTCGCCTTGCGGTATGCGATCGACCGACAACGCCTCCATGGGCAGGAATGGCGGGTGCAACGGAAGGCTCATTGGGGGCTCAGCAACGCGCAGGCGGCTTTTCGTCGGCTTGATCGCATAATCGTCCGGGCTTCGTCGCGTTCCGGCGCCGCCGGCGCGGCGAGCGGGGAGGGAACTTTCGCCCGGGTGTGGAATCTCTTCTAGCGGGGGATACGCGAGAGCGCATCGCATGCTCGTGCAATTGAACCCGCCGATCCCTCTGGAAACCTCCAAGGGTGCCGGCTGGGCCCATATGGTCATCGATTACGGGCCGGAATCGGCATTGCTTTGGGTGGTCTTCATGGATGAGGACGGCGCTTGCTGGACCGTTCCCAATGCCGAGGTGCGCATGTCCTACAACTGGACTATGGGGCGGCGTAAGCCGGAAGACCGGCCGGCGGACCGCACGGCGGCCGCCACCGCCAAGACGGCGCAAACGGAGGGCGGCACGCTGCATATGTTTTCCGGCGCAGGCAAAACCGAAGGCCACTGAACGATGCCGCTCAGAGTGCTGGCGCTCAACTGTTCTTTGAAGCCTTCCGTCGTTCCTTCTTCGACCGAAAAATTGCTCTCCGAACTGCTGGCCGCCTTTGGCGAGTACGACGCCGAGGGCGAAATCATCCGCGTCGTGGACTTCAACGTGAAGCCCGGCGTGTCGGCGGATGAGGGAGAAGGGGACGATTGGCCGGGATTGCGCCAACGCGTGCTCGCTTGCGACATCCTGGTGGTCGGCTCGCCGATCTGGCTCGGTCAGCCCTCGAGCATCGCCAAACGCGTGCTCGAGCGCATGGACGCATTCCTCGGCGAGCGCGACGAGATGCAGCGAATGCCCACCTACGGCAAAGTCGCGCTCGCGGCGGTGGTCGGCAACGAAGACGGCGCCCATCACGTCGCCGCCGAATTGTGCGAGGCGCTTGCCGAAGTCGGCTTCACCATCCCGACCGGCGCGGTGACCTATTGGGTCGGTGAGGCCATGGGCAGCACCAACTACATCGATCTGGCAAAACCGCCGCAGGAAGTGGCGGAATGGACACCTTTGCTCGCCGTCAATGCCGCGCACCTGGCGAAACTGTTGAAGCGGTCAAACTATCCCGGACGCAAGGGCGACTAACCGAAAAATTCTTATCGCAGCCATTGCGCCGCGTCGGAGTCGGGAACCCGACGAAACGTTGTCGGTTATTTGATCGGACCGTGAGCAGGAACTTGTGCCCGTCCGCTCGTGTCAAGCCTGCGTGCGGGCTGTTTCTGAGCGCGCTTATTGCTCGCAAGGAGCTGTCCGCAATTTTTTTGGACCCTGGCGAGGGTCAGGAGGATTCGATGGCGAAGAAGAGAAAACGGAAATACTCCAGTGGCGCGGGCCAGGATGTCAAAAACGAGATGGATCGTTTTAAGCGCGGCACGGCCAGGAGCGGCCGCGGCGGGAAGGGTGGCAAGGTGAAGAGCCGCAAGCAGGCAATCGCCATCGGGCTCTCCAAGGCGCGCAAGAAAGGCAAGCGCGTACCGAAGAAGAAATGATTTGAATTGCCGCACGGACGAGGGCCGGCTTGATGCGGAAAGCGTCTCAGCGTCTGATCGGCTCGCGCGCGGCGGCAAACCTGGGCCGGCGGCTTCCCGGCGTCGCCTTTGTCGGCCGATGCGTCGCCTCCTGGGGTCCCGGTCTCATCACCGGGGCGGCGGATGACGATCCGTCGGGAATCGTAACCTATTCGATCGTTGGCGCGCAGCAGGGCATGGCCCTGTTGTGGACGGCGTGGCTGACTTGGCCGCTGATGGCCGCCGTGCAAATGATGTGCGCACGCATCGGGCTGATCACCGGACAAGGCCTCGGCAGCGTCTTCAAGCGCAAGTTTCCGCGCAGCGTGGTCGTTGCGATCTGTGGTGCGCTGTTCATCGCCAACACCATCAACATCGCCGCGGATTTGTCGGGCATGGCCGACGCCGGCGAAATGTTCGGAGTGCCTGCGTATCTCCTGATTCCGCTGTTCGGCGCCGGCATCGCCTACGCGATGGTCAGATGCCGCTATGAGGTCATCGTCGCCATTCTCAAGTGGCTCGTCCTGTCGCTGTTTGCCTACGTGGCGACGGCCTTCCTCGTCCATCCGCATTGGAGCGAAGTGGCGCGCGCCACCTTCCTGCCTGCGCTGCCCAAGGGCCGTCGGGTCTGGGAAGCGATCGTCGCGCTGCTCGGCACCACGATCAGCCCCTATCTGTTTTTTTGGCAGTCGTCGCAGGAGGTCGAGGAGTTGAAGGCGAAGGGCAGCCTGCGAATTCCGCGGCGGGTCGGCGCCGTCAAGGCCAGGCTGTTCGACCGCATGATGGATGTCGGCGCCGGAACGCTGCTTTCCAATCTCATCATGTTTTTCATTCTTTTGACCGCGGCGCTCACCCTGCACCAGCAGGGAGTGACCGATGTGCAGACCTCCAGGCAGGCCGCAGAGGCGCTGCGGCCCCTGGCGGGCAATCTTGCTGCGGCCGTCTACGCGCTCGCCATCATCGCCGTCGGTCTTCTGGCCATTCCGACGCTTGCCGGGTCCGCCGGTTTCGCGGTGAGCGAAAGCTTCAATTGGCCGCGCGGACTCGATCGAAAGTTTTCCCAGGCGGGCGGATTTTATACGGTCATCCTGCTGTCCGTCGGGGTTGGGGTGTGCGGTGATTTCCTCGGCATCAATCCGATGCGATTTCTGTTTCTATCGGCGGTCATCAACGGCGTGCTGGCGCCGTTTTTGCTCATCGGCATCCTGCTCATCGCCGCCGATGCGGCGATCATGAAGAAACAACCCAGTTCGTGGCTCAGTCGCGTCGTCGTGGCTATCACTACGTTCGTGATGTTTGCGGCGGCGTTGGCCATGATCTACGGAGCCTTTGCCGGCGACTTATGAGACGGCCTTCCGGACGATCGGCGCAGGTTGTCTGGAATGGATGAAGAGGCGCTGTTTCAGGTTTCCCATCTGATACAGTTCGAACGGAACGGACCGCAATGGAATCAGCAGCGGCCGGGCGAATCAGTGGACCTCCTCGAGCGCCTGCAGAGCCTCGGGCTTGAGTATGATGGTCCAGCGATTTTTCAGTTGCAAAATGCCGCGCCGCTGCCATTCCCGCAGGCACCGGTTGACGTTTTCCCGCGTCGCTCCGGACATCTCCGCCAACTCGCTTTGCGAAAGCGAGAGTTTCGGCGGGCCACGGCCCTGCGCCGGGTAGCGCAGCAGCGCCTTGGCGAGGCGCGCCGGCAGGTCGAAGAAGGCGATTTCGGACATGCGTTCGTCGGAGCGGCGAATCCGGGTGCACAAAAGCTGCATGAGGTTGAGGCATGCGGTCGGGCTGCGCTCGAGAAACGGCAGCACGTCGCGGCGCTCCAGAATCAGCAGTTCGCAATTGGTCAGCGCCGTCGCATTCGCCGACCGTGGCCTGCCGTCGAGCAGCGCGATCTCGCCGAACAATTCGCCGGCCGGCAGGTCGGCGAGGATGATCTCCTTGTCCCTGCGCGTCGGCAGCGAGATCCGCACGGTCCCGACGACCACGCCCATCATGCCGTGCCCCGGGTCGCCGACGTGGAAGACCGATTCGCCGGCGGCGAAGTTGCGCGGCTGGGCGCGCGCCGCGAGGTCATGGCGCTCCGGCTCGCTCAGCGCCCGAAACAGAGCGCATTGCCCCAGGAGCTTGCGCGCCCGCTCTGCTGTCACCTCGTTCATGATTGCCTCTCTCCGGCGGCAACCGCAATGAACATGCAGTCCTCCGCGACTATATCAGCGCCGCAAGGCGCGGGGAGGCGTGAACCAGTCGGGGCGCCAAGACAGCCGTGCAGCCAAATAAATGGCGGGGCGGGGCCGGTGCTGCCGTACTGCCGGTGGCGCTCCAAGCCTTCTGTCCTGGCCGTTCTTTTCGCCGGCATCGACCTCGCGGGCGCGCCGCGCCGATAGCCCGCGCCCGTACAGTGTCGCGCGTCACATCCTCCCCGGTACCGCTCGGCTAAGCCTCGATGGGCCGCTGCTGCCCGGCAGCCGCGTTGCGCTCGACAAAACGGCAGCTCGCAAACGAGCGTCGACAGGGACACGGAGGCTTCTCCCATGCAGTACCATTGTGCGATTTCGGGGCCCGGACTTGTCGGTAAGCCTGCGAAGGCGAGCACGGATGAAGCGCTTCTCGCTCGCATTGCCGCGCAAGATGCGGACGCCATGCGCACGCTCTTCGTTCGCCATAAAGCAAGGGTATTCCGGTTTCTACTGCGCATTCTCGGCGATGCGGCAGCGGCCGAGGATTTGGTCAACGAAGTCTTTATCGAGGTCTGGCGCCATGCCGGACGGTTCGAGGCGCGCTCGCAAGCCTCGACCTGGATATTGGCGATCGCCCGCTACAAGGCGGTTTCGGCGCTGCGGCGGCGCACTTTCGATCCACTCGATGACGACGCCTTTGAATCGGTCGAGGACCCGGCCGCGGATCCCGAATTCGCTGCGCAGAAGAACCAGCGCGGCGCCATCCTGCGCGATTGCATTGCCCAACTTCCGGCCGCCCATCGGCAGATTCTCGATCTGATCTATTATCGCGAGCAGTCGATCTCGGAAGCGGCCCGCATCGTCGGCGTGGCGCAGAACACGGTGAAGACGCGCGCCTATCACGCGCGAAAGCGCGTTGCCCAACTCATGGCGTCGCGCGGCCTGGAACGCGCGTGGCTTTGAGCATCAAGCTTATTAGGGCATCGGGCGGCCGGCGCGGCGCTTGACGGCGCGGCGCCAGATCAGATCGGCGAGGGCGATGTCTTCCAGCGCGATCCCGAGCGATTTGTAGAGCGTGATGTCGGCCGGACCGCGGCGGCCGGGTACCTTTGCGTTGAGGATGTCGCCGAGTTCGACAATGTCCAGCCATCTGAGCCGGCCGGCGGCGACCAGGTCGCGATACTCGCTGGCCTCCTGCTGCGCCTGCGCCAGATGATCGGTTGCCCGCACCGTCGAACGCAGCACGGTCTCGCCGTCGAGCTCGCGGCGCGCGGCGGCGTTGGCGCCGGCGGCGTTTACATGCACGCCGGACTTGAGCCAGTTGGCGCGCAGCACCGGCTCGGTCGAATTGGTGATGGTGATGATGACGTCGGCATCGGCGACCGCCGCCTCCGCGGACGGCGCCGGCGCCGCGGACACGCGCAGTTTGCGTTCGACCTCGCCGGCGAACGCCTCGCGATGCTGTGGGGTGCGGGTAAATACCTGCACGGTCTCGATCTTGCGCACCGCGCAGACCGCCGCGACCTGCGTGAAGGCCTGGCGGCCGGCGCCGATGACCCCGAGCGTGCGCGCCTCCGGCCTGGCTAGGAGCTTGGTCGCCAGCCCGCTGGCGGCGCCGGTGCGCACGCGGCCGAGATGGTCGGCCTCGATCATCGCCTTGAGCGCGCCGTCGCGTGCCGAATAGAGCAGCACGTGGAAACGCCCGCCGGCGGCGCCGAAATACGCCTTGAGCCCGAAAATCTGTGCGCCGTCCCAGGCCGCGCCCATCAGGTTGAAGGTGCCGCCGCCGGCCTGCGCGCGCTGCCGCGGCAGGTTGACCGTTGCCGGGTCGGACCAGGTTTTGAAAAGCGACTCAAGTGTCGCGAGTGCGTCCTTGACGGTGACGAGCGCCTGCACGTCGTCTTCGGTCAGATAGAGCGCCGGCTCGGCCGCGGCGACCCCGCGTTTGATTTTGTTGGCGGCAGTGTTCCTTCTCCCTCTCCGCTTGTGGGAAAGGGTAGGAAGAGCGGTAGGGCGGCGAGTGCTTGAGCGTTTACGCATTCCCCTTCGACCCCCAACCCCTGACCCCTCCGCACAAGCTTGCACTCGGACGCGCGCAAGCGCGACCCGAATGGAGGAGGGGAACACGAAGAGCGCTTAGCGGCGGCTGCGCAATCTCGGCCAACTACGCTCTAAAATTCCGTCGGCATCTTGTGCATGGGAAGAGTTTGTTTGTCCATCGACTAAGCTTCGCCAACGATGCGAATAGTCCCGCACACGGTATTCTTGACAGACAATGCTCAGCGCCAGCGGCTGAACTTGATTTCGGCGCGGCGCACGATTTCGTTGAGCACGATGGCCATCGCCGCCAGCATGGTGATCAGCCCGAAAAGCTTGGTTGGATCGAAATTTTCGGTAAACATCGTGGTGAAATAGCCGATGCCGGCGGTAGAGACGTAAAGCTCGGCGAGCAGCACGCCGAGCAGCACGCTGCTCATGCCCAGCCGCATGCCGGCGAAAAAGCTCGGGATCATGTGGGGAAAGATGACCCAGCGCAGGATTTGCCAGCCGTTGGCTCCCATCGAGCGCGCGCTGGTGAGCAGGATCGGCTTGAGGTTCTGCATGCCGGCGACGACCGTGATGATGATCGGAAACACCCCGTGGGCGACGCCGAACGCGATCTTCGCTTCCGGGCCGATGCCGAAGGTCAGGATGAACAGCGGCAGGATGGTGATTTTCGGCAGACCGTAGATCAAAAGAACGATTGGCATCAGGCTTTGCCGCGCGAACGGCTGCAATCCGATGGCGAGTCCGATGACGAGCCCAAACACGACCGAGATGGCGAAGGCGACCGCCAGTTCGAACAGCGTCACTTGCAGCGCCGCCGGCACGCCCTCGGTCGAGAACGTTGCGCCGAGCGATGCGACGATGCGCGACGGCGGGCTGGCGAACAGCGGATCCATGAACCAGCGTGCCAGAATTTCCCATGCGATCAGGACGGCAATGACGACGAGGAGCCGGACAATTCCCGGGTGGCGATAAAAAAAGTGTCCAAGGAGTTGCACGTTTGGCTTGTGGGCCAGTCGCGATGTGATGCGTTCGTTGCCGGCGGTTGCCGGATCGCGGTTGCCGGGCCGCCGGGCCGAAGCCGCCGGAATTGAGCGCCCGAAATTCATCGATGGCGCCTTCCGCGGGCTTCCAGGTACGAAACGAAACTGTTGAGCAGCGCCACGATGATGACGACGAAGGCGATGTAGGCGAATGTGCGCGACATCTCCATGTCCTCGGCGAGCGAGACGATCTGGTGGCCGAGGCCGGAGAGCGAGGCGATGGTCTCGCTGCCGAGAATGGAAAGGAGCGCAACGGTAAATCCGATGCGCAGCCCGCCGAGGACCACCGGCAGCGCGGCGGGCAAGAGCACGTAGCGGAACATCTGATAATTCGACGCGCCCATGGCCCGCGCCGCCTTGACCAGCGTGGCATCGACGCCGCCGAAGCCGGCGATGGTCGCGAGCGTGATGGGAAAGAAACTGATCGTGGCGCCGAGCGCGATCTTCGATGCGAGACCGAGACCGAAGAACAATACATAAAGCGGCAGCAACAGGATGATCGGGATGGAATAGATGCCGGCCAACAGCGGCTCGAACACGCGGATCAGGAATTGCGAGCGGCTGACGAAATAGCCGGTGACGGTACCGCCGACCATCGCCAGCAGAAAGGCGACGGCGAACTCGATGGCGGTAACGCGCAGATCGGGCAGATAGGCGCCGCTTCCGAGCAGATCGACGAACTGGTGCCATACCGCGAGCGGATTGGGGAGCAGCAGGTGATTGACGCCCCAGTCGTTGGTTGCCAAGTACCAGAGCAGCAGCAGTCCGAGCACGAAGCCGATCTGCACCGCTCGGCTGCCGATCTGCCTCACACGCTCGCGCCGGCGCGTCATCGCGATGCCCCGCCATTGGCGGCCGCCTTGCGGATTTCATCGTGCAGCAGCGCGTAGAGTTCGTTGCGCAGCGCCGTGAACTTTTCCGAGGTCACGAAATCCGGTCGGCGCGGATGCGGCTCGTCCACGCGGATGACTTTCTTGATCGTGCCTGGACGCGCCGAGAACACCGCGACGCGATCGGCGAGAAACACCGCCTCGCCGAGGCTGTGGGTGACGAACACGATGGTCTTCTCGGTGCGCGCCAGCAAGACCGAGAGATCTTCGCCGAGGATCATGCGCGTCTGCTCGTCGAGCGCCCCGAACGGCTCGTCCATCAGCAGAATGCTGGTCTCGAGCGACAGCGCCCGTGCCAGCGCCGCCCGCTGCCGCATGCCGCCGGAAAGCTGGCCGGGGTAATGGTCGGCGAACTCGGCGAGGCCGACCGCGGCGAGCGCATGTTTGGCGCGCTGATCGCGCTCGGCATGCGGCACGCCCTGAAACAGCATGCCGAGCCGCACGTTCTCGATCACCGTGTTCCAGGGAAACAGCGCATGCTCCTGGAAAACAAAGGCGATCTCGCGCGGCAGCGGTCCGCGCAGCGGCCGCCCGCCGACCTCGACGCTGCCGCTGCTTGCCGGCAACAGCCCGCCGATGATGTTGAGAAGCGTGCTCTTTCCGCAACCGCTCGGGCCGATCAGGCAGAGGAGTTCGCCGCGCGCGACATCGAGCGAAGTGTCGGACAGCGCCCGCACATAGTGCGTCTCGCCCGCCTCGCCGAACTGGTGGCCGACGCCATGGACGCGGACTGCGACGCCGGCCGCGCTCATCTGGGCAAAAACGCGTCCGTGTAGAGCTTGCTCATATCGGGCTCTGTCGGCAAGGTGTGCAGCTCGACGAACGATTGCGCCAGCACCTTGAGCGCCTTCTCCTTGAAGCGGCCGTTATCGGTCATCATCGGCATCACCTCATCGTAGGTGCGGCTGATGATGCCCGGGTCCTTTTGCAGAACCTGCGCGGCGATCTTCACCGTCTCGGCCTTGTTGGCGCGCATGAAGGCTATGGTTTTGAACCAGCCTTTGAGAAAGGCGCGGATCGAGTCGGGCCTGGTCGCGATCAGCTTGTTGGTCGCGAAGATGACGTGCGTGATGAAATCGTTGAGGTAATCGAAGCGCACGAGAATGCGCGCCTGGCCTCTCTTTTGCAGATCGAGGGCGGTCGAAACATCCATGACAACGCCATCGATGTCGCCGCGCCGCATCGCCGCGATCTGGCCGGCCATGGCGCCCATGGGCTCGATCTGGATGCCGTTGGCTCCCCAGCCCTGCCGCCGCGAAGTCTCCCCCACCAGCCAATAGGTCAGCGAGCCGGGGGTGGAGACGCCGATTTTCCTTCCCTTGAGATCGGCGGCGGTCTTGGGACCGTCCGGCCGCACCGCGATGACGAGCAACCGCGGCGGTCCCGCCATTTCGGCCACGCCCTTGATCGGTGCGCCCTTGACGATGAAGGCCAGCGCCGGGCCGGAGCCGATGCCGATATCGATGCTGTCGCTCGCCATTCCCTGCTGCAGTTTGGCATCGCCGGCAAAGCTGGTCTCCTGGATACTCAGCCCTTGTTGCTTGAAGAAGCCCTCGCGCATGCCGATGTCGAGGGGGGTGAACGAGAACGCCTCGGGGACGGCCTTGCCGACGCGCAGCATGTCCGCCGACCGCGCTGGCGCGATGCCGAGCGCGCAAGCCAGCAAGGCGACAAGAAGCGGTGAAATACGATTCAACATCGACATCCCCAGACATTTTGCCGGGTCAGCTCTTCGGCAGGAACGCCTCGGTATAAAGCTTGCTCATGTCGGGTTCGCTGGGAAGTATCTTCATCTCCACGAATGAACGCCGCAGCACGGCCAGGGCCTTGGCATCGAAATGGCCGTCGCCGGTGAACATCGGCATCAATTCGTCGTAGATGGCGCCCGTTGTCTTCGCGTCTGTATGCATGACCGTCATCGCAATTCGGACGGTCCTTCCCTTGTGCGCGCGCATATAGGCCACGCTCTCGAACCATCCCTTGACGAAGGCGCGCAGGTCGGCCGGCTTTTGCGCCATGGCCTGGTCGGTGGCGAAGATGACATGCATGATGAAATTCTTCGCCACTTTTCCAAAGTGCATCAGGATGCGGCCGTCGTCGCGCTGCGCAAAGTTGAGCGCCGAGCCGATATCGACCACGCAGCCGTCGATCGAGCCGGCCTTCAGGGCCGCCAGCCGCGCGGCATTGTCGCCGATCGGCACTTGCTCGAAACCGTCAAGGCCCCAGCCCTGCTGCCGCGATACTTCGTGCATCAGCCAGCTTGTGGCCGAGCCGACGGTGGAAATACCGACCTTGCGGCCCTTGAGGTCATCGATCGTGCGGACGGAACCATCGGTGCGTACCACCAGCGCGAAAATGAGCGGCGGTCCGGCGATCGCGGCGATGGCTTTGACCGGCGAGCCCTTGGCGATGAACGCCATGCCGGGGCCGGACCCGAGGCCGACGTCGATCGCGCCGGCGGCCATCGCCTGCTGCAGCTTGGCGTCGCCGGCAAAGCCGGAAATCTGAATATCGAGGCCGTTCCTGGCAAAAATGCCGGCCTCCTTGCCGACGTTGGTTGGCACGAACGAGAACGCCACGGCGCCGACATTGCCGACGCGGACAAGGTCGGCCGCCAACGCCCTGGCAATGAGCGGACCGAGCAGCAAAAGCGCCGCCGCGATGGCAGTTATGATGGCTTTGGCAGCGGCCCGGCGCGGCGAGGACGGACGCTCACGCCGGCCCGGGCCGGGATGTGAGGAAAGATCGAAAGGGCGCCGGCGTTGCGGCCCGCGGCGTTCGGGCCGTTTGCCTTCCCGGCTGGGTGCGGGAGCAAAAAAGAGAAGCGGCGGCCCAAAGCGCCCGCTGCTCGCTGCCATCGGCCTACTCCCTATTTGCCGCCGACCTTAGCGCATTTCGCCGCCGAGCGGTGGCTGCTTCATCAAGCGTCAAATCGTCCCTGAGCACGACGCCATAAATCTCCTCGGCGGCGCGGCGCGAGACCAATTCCTCGATCACGTCGGCGCGGACCTGGACGGCATCGCGTTGCAGCGGATCGCCCCAGCCGCCGCCGCCGCCGGTACGCACGATCACCTCCGATTGGACCGGCACCGGATAATGCGGCGCCTCCATCGAGTGAAAATCGTTCTCTCCGGGCTGCCGTAGCAGGAAGTCGCCATGGCTGCCGGGATTGCCGCCGTGCAATCCCCACGGCGGACAGTGTTCGCGGCGCGGATGATCGAAGTTCCAACGTCCTTCCACCAGGTTGCGCACCCGCGTATCGAGGCCCAATCCGCCGCGATGCTTTCCGGCACCGGCGGAATCGATGCGCAGCGACCGGCTCTCCACCACGACCGGGCATTTCAGCTCGATACCCTCGATCGATGCATTGCGCACGTCGCCCTGGCACACCGAGACGGTGGCGGACTCGCCGTCTTCGCCTGGACGGCCGCCCCAGCCGCCGCCCTCGATGCTTTGCACGACGAAGCGGCGTTGCGTCTTCGGGTGCAGGCCGAAGAAGACGATCGAGCCGCCGAGCAGGCCGTGATGTCCGGCCGGCACGCGATCGGCCATGGCGGTGGCCAGAGCCTTGACGATCGTGTCCACCACCGTCGGCACGATCACGCTCCAGCCCGCCATCGGCGCCGGATACCGCGCCATCATGACGTTGCCCTCGGGGATGATGACCTTGAGAGCGCCGAAGGAGCCCTCATTCACCGGCTCGAGCGGACCGGTCAGCGCCTTGTAGGCCACGCGCGCGGCGGCGTAGGTGCGCGAATTGATCGCCGCCTTGCGCTCCGCCGAGCAGCCGGACAGATCGATGGTCATGGCGCCGCGATCGATGGTCACTTTGGCGTGGATGGGAACCCGCTCATCGCGCTTGACGCCATCATGGTCGATAAACGAGGACGCCTCGTAAACGCCGTCCTTCAGCTTTTTCACGACGTTGCGGCACTTGCGTTCGGTCTCGTCGAAAATCCGCTCGATCGCCGCGAGAATGGTGTCGCGACTGTATTTTTCGAACAACTCGGTCATGCGGCGCAGCGCCAGGCGGCACGCCGCCATCTGCGATTTCATGTCGCCGAGCGAGGATTCGGGGAAGCGGATGTTGTCCTTGAGCACGCGGTAGAGCGTCTCGTTGAGCTTGCCGCGCTCGTAGATCTTCAACTGATCGAGCTGGAGACCCTCGAGCCAGGGATCGGGGACGCTCGGCCCGGCTCCGAAACCGGTCGACATCCCGCCGACATCGATCCAGTGCGCACGCACCATGGCGAACAGCATCAACTCGCCGCGGTGGAAGCACGGCATATAGACGACGATGTTGTTGAGGTGCTGGCCGGCGACCGCCTGATGGTTGGTGATGATCACGTCGCCTTCGGCGAAGCCGCGCTCGCCGTACCGCTTCAAGGCGTCGGTGACGATGACGCCGAGATCGGCGACGAAATGCGACACCCCGCCGACGTTCTGCGAAATCAGTTCGCCCTTGGTATTGACCAGCGAGGTGCAAAAATCGCGCACCTCGTAGATCATCATGTTGTAGGAGGTGCGTTGCAGGTCGGCGGCCATCTCGTTGGCGATCGCCGGCAGCGCATTGCGGATGACTTCGAGCGTGACCGGGTCGAGTGGTTTCTTTTTCTTTCCGTCACCCTGAGGTGCTCGGCGCAAACCGCGGAGCCTCGAAGGGCGACGGCCGAAGCGCCCGGGCCGTGCATCCTTCGAGGCTCGCCTCGCTCGCACCTCAGGATGACGGGTAACAGCCATTATGCGCCTCCGACGTCGATGATGAGTTCGCCCGACGGCGCGACCGTACAGCGGTCCTGGCCGAACAATACCGTTGTGGTGCCGTGCTCCTCGATCAGCGCCGGACCTTTGATGCGCGCGCCGGCGCCGAATTCGCCGCGCTGATAGATCGGGCAGGCGATCGGCTTGCGCGAAGCGGCAAGATAAACGTCACGCCGGCGCGACGGCTTGGCGGCGCTGCGTCTGGCAAGCCTGGGAAAACGCAAGGGCGGCCGCTTGCCGATTGCGGCGAGGCGGATGTTGACCATCTCCACCGGCTCCTCCGGCGACTGGTGCGCGTAGCGGTGCTCGTAGAGCGCATCGAACGCCGCGCGGATTTTTTGCCGTTTGCCGTTCTCGATCGCCCGGCGCGAGACCGGCACCGACAGCGTGAACTCCTGGCCGACATAACGCAGGTCGAGTGCGATCTGCCATTGCGGGTTGCGCACATGGCGAAGCGCTTGCTTCGCTTCGTCCGCCATTTCCTCGTGCACGGCGGCGAGCGCCTTGAAGTCGAGGCTGGCGAGGTCGCAATAATGCGTGCGAATGAAATCGTGGCGCTCGTCGGCAAGCAGCATGCCCAGCGCGGAAAAATGCGAAGGAAACAGCGGCACAATCACTTTGGGAATATGCAATTCGCGCGCGATGGCGCACACGTGCAGCGGTCCGGCGCCGCCCGAGGCGACCAGCGCGAAATCGCGCGGATCGTAGCCCTTCTCGACGGAGACCTCGCGCACCGCCAGCGCCATTTTGGCGATCGCGATCTGCAGGATCGCGCGCGCCGCCGCGATCGTATCCATCCCCAGCGGCTTTGCGATCTTCTCTTCGATGCCGGCGCGCGCGCCGTCGGCATCCAGGATGATCTCGCCGCCGAGAAAATTGTGCGGGTCCAGCGCACGGAGCACGACGTTGGCGTCGGTAATGGTCGGCTCGGTGCCGCCGCCGCGATAGCAGATCGGGCCGGGATCGGCGCCCGCGCTTCGCGGACCGACCTTGAGCGCACCCACGTCGTCGATCCAGGCGATGCTGCCGCCGCCGGCGCCGACCTCGACCACGTCGATCATCGGCAGCATCACCGGATGGCCGCTGGCATAGCCGCCGACGTAATAGCCGGGCGCGAGGGTGGGTTCGCCGTCGCGCACCAGGCTGGTCTTCGCCGTGGTGCCGCCCATGTCGAAGGAGATGACGTCGGCAAAGCCGAGTTTTTGGCCGACCCGCGCCGAGGCGATAATGCCGCCGACCGGACCGGATTCCATCATTGCCACCGGGCGTGCCGTCGCCACTTCGGGCGTCATCACCCCGCCATTCGAGCGCATGATGGAAAGCTCGCCGGCAAAGCCGGCTTCGCCCAGGCGCGCTTTGAGATTTTTGACATAACCGCCGACTTTCGGGCCGATATAGGCGTTGACCACCGTCGTCGACAGCCGCTCGAACTCGCGATACTCGCGCAAGATGTCGTGGGAAAGAGAAAGATAAGCCTGCGGCAGAGCCTCTTTGATCATGGCGCCGACGATGCGCTCGTGCGCGGGGTCGACGTAGGAATGCAAAAGACATACGCCGATCGCTTCGACCCCTTCGGCGGCGAGCGTGCGGCAGGCTTCGGTGATGCTCGCCTTGTTGAGCGGCCGCAAAACCTCGCCCGCGCTCGACAGGCGCTCTTCGATTTCGCGCGTCAGGCGGCGCGGCACCAGCGGCTGATGGCGGTGAAACAGAAGATTATAGGCCTCGGGGCGATTGCCGCGGCCGATGATGTAGACGTCGCGCGTGCCGCTGGTGACGACCAGTCCGGTCTTGGCGCCCTTGCGCTCGATCAAGGTATTGATGGCGATGGTCGAGCCATGGATCAGTTCGTCGATGGCCTCGGCGCGCAACCCGCTTTTCCCGATGCAGTCGAGCACGCCTTGCGCCAGATCGTGCGGGGTGGTGAGGCTCTTGGCCTCGACGAAGCGGCCGGCCTTGTCGTCGAAGCCGACGAGGTCGGTAAACGTCCCGCCGATGTCGATGGCAACAACGATCATCGCCGCGCTCTATGCGAGCGCGGCGGCGCAAAAGCCTCAAAAGCGGAAGGAACGCGCACCGTCACGGCGCGGCAGATTATAAGCTTTCACGCGGAACACAACAGCACGTAGGGCGAGGTTAGCGCCCATAAGATACGCCCGTCTTCGACGGGCTATGGGGCGCGTAACCCGACCTACAGGTTTTTCTACTCGCTGATGCTCGGAGCGTCCGGCACTTTCTTCACGTGCGTGACGCCTTCGGCGATGATCTTGGTCAGTTGCACCACCGACTGGCTCAGCGCCGCGTATTCGACGAGGTCGCGCTCGACGCGCGTGCCGTCGGCATGCAGCTTTTCCCGCAGGGTCCGAAGCTCACCGATGAGATTGTCGATCTCGCGCGTCGAGTTTGCCGACACACGGCGCAGCAACGCGCTCAGATTGTTGGCCGCCGCTTCGCCTTCGACGCCGCCCTGGCGAAGCGCGGGAGAATCGCGTCGCACCAGTTCGCGGATGTTTCCTTCGATTTCCGTGTCGACCGGTCTGTCGGTCTCGTTGGCTCCGCGCTGTTTGACAAAGTTCATGATACACCCCTTTCGGCCGCTCCTTTTGAGCGGTCCCCGCACAAGCCCTGATGGCCGCATGAAAATGTGACCACTTCGCGGCTCGCGGGAGCCGGCCTTGCAGGCTTCCCGGTAAGGCTTTGGGGAGCCGATGGCGGGTTTGCTACCGACTTCGACACGCCGCAACGCGGCGCAGGTCAAATCGGGCGAATTCGCGTCATAAGAATGTCGTTGATGGACAAGGCGCGCGCACGCCGGAGGGCAGGCTTTTCCGGATTATGCTCTCTGGCTCTTTGTCTGCTGCATGGCCCGCCAGATGCGCTCCGGCGTGACCGGCATCTCGATGTGGGTGACGCCGAATTCGGCGAGTGCGTCGACCGCGGCATTGACCACGGCGCCGAGCGCGCCGGTGGTGCCGCCTTCGCCGGCGCCGCGTACGCCGAGCGGGTTTGTGGGCGTGTGCACTTCGCTGATCTCGGTGGTGAACGAGGGCAGGATATCGGCGCGCGGCATCGCATAGTCCATGAAGGAGGCCGAGAGCAATTGCCCCTGGGCATCGTAGGCGCAAAGCTCCCACAGCGCCTGGCCAATGCCCTGCGCGGCGCCGCCGTGGGTCTGGCCGTGCACGACCATCGGATTGATGGCGCGGCCGACGTCGTCGACCGCGGTATAACGGACGAGATCGAGCGCGCCGGTCTGTGGATCGATCTCGATCTCGCAGACGTGGGCCCCGTAGGGAAAGCCGAGCTGGCGGATGGTCTCATCGGACGTGGCGACGAGCGGCCCGCGCAATTCCTCCGGCACGGTCTTCTCGCCGTTCGCCGCGGCCTTTGCCACGTCGAATAGACCGACCGAGCGGTCGGTGCCCGTAACGACGAAGCGGCCCGCGGCAAAGGCGATGTCATCCTCGGCTGTTTCCAACAGACACGCCGCGATTTTTTTCCCCCGTTCGACGATTGCGTCGGACGCGTTGCCCATGACGATGCCGGCAAGCCGCATCGAGCGGGCGGAGTGGGAGCCGCCACCCTCCTTGACGATGTCGGTATCGCTCTCGAACACGTGTACCTGCTCGAACGGCACACCGAGCCATTCGGCGACGCATTGCGCGAACGTCGTCTCGTGGCTTTGTCCGCTCGAAAGCGTGCCGACCACGACATCGACACGGCCCTGCGGCTGCACCGTGATGTCGGCGCGCTCGCGCGGATAGCCCCCGGTGGTTTCCAGGTAGCAGCAAAGCCCGATCCCGCGCAGCCGGCCGCGCCTGCGGGCCTCGGCGCGGCGCCGCCTGAATCCCTTCCAGTCGGCAAGCTCCATCGCGCGGTCCATCGCCGCGCGATAGGTGCCGTTGTCGTAGGTGATGCCTTGCGGATTGCGGTAGGGAAAAGCCGAAGGCGGAATGAGGTTGCGCCGGCGCAGCGCGACGCGGTCGAAACCGTGCTCCTGCGCGGCTTTGTCGATCAGCCGCTCGATCACGTAAATCACTTCCGGCCGCCCGGCGCTGCGATAGGGCGTCGTGCACATCGTGTTCGAGAGCACGGCGCGGGCGCGGATATGCGCCACCGGGATGCGATAGCCGGCGGTCGCGAGGCCTACGCCTTTCACCAGCGGAACGTAGGAGCCGGAGTGCGCGCCCACGTTGCTGAGGTTCGATGAGCGGAGCGCCAGAAAATGCCCCTCGGCATCGAGCGCAAGCTCTGCACTCACCGTGAGGTCGCGTCCCATGTAATCGCTGACGAACGCCTCGTGGCGCTCGGCGGTCCATTTCACCGGCCGTCCGACGCGCCGCGAGCCCCAGGCGACCAGCGCGAATTCGGGAAAGAAGCTATTGCGCGTGCCGAAATTGCCGCCGATGTCCTTGGCGACCACGCGCACCTGCTCGAACGGCACACCGAGAATCTGTGCAAGTTCTCGCTTCTGGCGCACGATTCCGCCCGAGCCGGCGTAAAGCGTGTAGCGGCTGCTCCCCCCATCATAGACGCCGAGCGCGGCGCGCGGCTCCATCGGCACGCCGGTGACGCGATTGATCCAGGTCTCGAGCCGGGTCACGTGGGCGGCGCGGGCAAACGCCGCATCGGTCGCGGCGGCATCGCCGACTTCCGCGTCGATCATGATGTTGGGCAGGTCCGCGTAGATCAGCGGCGCATCGCTCGCGGCGCTGGCGCTGCCTTCGGTCACCACCGGCAGCGGCTCGTAGTCGACGATGACCTGTTCGGCGGCGTCTTTCGCTTGGGCGATCGTCTCGGCGATCACGAAGGCGACCGCGGTGCCGACGTAACGCACTCGGTCGGTCGGCAGCACATGATGCGGAGCGGCCGGTACCGGCGAGCCGTCGCGGTTCTTCAGCACGATGTCGGGCGGCGTCCCGGGCGCGGCGAGATGCGGAATGCGCTCGAGCCCGTCGGCGAGTGCGTCCTGCCCGGTGAGGACGGCGAGGACGCCGGGCATGCTGCGGGCGGCGGCGACATCGATCGAAAGGATCCGTGCGTGCGCATGCGGTGAGCGTACCGTCGCGGCGTAGACCTGCCCCGGCACGTTGTAATCGTCGCTGTAGCAGCCGCGTCCGGCAACGAGGCGCAAGTCCTCCTTGCGACGAACCGCGTCTCCGATTCCTGCTTGCATGTTGCCGATGACGTGCGAGAGGGCCTACGGGTGGCCGGCGATACTCTCACAGCAATGCGGCGACGGCTAGTAGTCCGATTCTAACATTCGCACCCCGGGTTCGGCAGGCTCGTTTGCGAATGTTAGGATCAAAGGACCACTAGCTTCAGGAACTGGCGGCAAAATGGGTTTGCGAATGTCAAATCCGCTCCACTAGTGTCCGTAAATTTTCTTCGCGTGACGGACTGCGGTGATAATTGACGAACGTACCGTTTTCCAGTACGCTAACTCCGGTGATCAAGAGCTTTGCCGACAAGCGTACGGCCGCGTTGCTTGCCGGGTACTCGGTCAGGTCTTTGCCAAACCAGATTCAGGGCCGGGCGAGAACCAGACTCCTCGCTATCGATGCGGCAACGCAGCTTGATGATTTGCGCGCGCCTCCGGGCAATCGCCTGGAAGCCTTGCATGACGACCGGCGCGGGCAATGCAGCATCCGCATCAACGACCAGTGGCGAATTTGCTTCGAATGGCGCGACGGTGCGGCATGGAACGTCGAGATCGTCGATTATCACAGAGGATGACGCGATGAGCATCAAGCGTGAAGATTTGGATGCCGGCCGGATCGATTTTGCCGATGTCTCCACCGGCAAGCGGCTGCCGCTCATTCATCCGGGGGAAATTCTGCGTGACGATTTTCTGCGGCCGATGAAGATCAGCGTCTATGTGCTGGCGCAGGTCATCAAGGTGCCGCGCTCGCGGGTGAACGACATCGTGCTCGGCCGACGCGGCGTCACCGCGGATACCGCATTCCGACTGGCCCGCTATTTTGGCACAACGCCGGATTTTTGGATCAACCTGCAAGCCCGTTACGACTTGGAGGCGGCGGGACGCAAGCTGCGCCGCCGCATAGAACGAGAAGTAACGCCTCGCGCTGCCTGAGGTGAACAGCCGTACTCTCACGGCATCGGACGCGCGGCTGGAACTGAGGCACGACCCGGTGCGGTGCTGCCCGCCCGCGTCTGCGCGCTTACGCCGAATAGCTCAGGCTCACCGGGTCGCGGTCCTTGAGATATTGATCGAGCCCCCAGCGTTCGACCTGGGCGAACACCTGGTCGAAATCCTCGCGCGGCAGCGGCTTGTTGATGAAGCGTTCGCCGCGGCCGAATTTGGCAAAATCCCATGGATGGAAGTCTTCGAATTCCGCCGGCACCGAGAGCTTCCACAGCGGCAGGTACTTTGCGGGTTCCGCGCACAGCGCCTGCTCCGCCCGATCGAGCGCCCGCATGTAGCCGTGGACGACCTGCGGCGGCGCGTTGGCCGGCACCCACCATACGGTCTTGAAGGTGTCTTCGATGATCTTGCGCAGGCCGAGCTGCTCCGCCATGGCGATCTGCGGCGGCAGCAGGCTCGCGGCTTCGACCTCGCCGTCAAGTAGGGCCTTGAGCCGCGCGCCAAAACCGCCGGTGTTGACCATCTTGATTTCGTCGAGCGGCAGATATTTCTCCAGCCGGTACGGCACGTTGAAGTGGCTGCCGGCGCGCATGCCGACCGCCACCGGCACATTGCGCAGATCCTGGGGCTTGCGGATCGCCGAATCGGGCCGCACGAAAATCGCCCACGGCGATTCGCCGTAGCCTTCGGTGACGGCGCGGCCCATGCCGGCACTGGCATTACAGATCGTTCCCCACAGGCAGGCGCCTTGCACGACATCCTGCTTGTCTTCGGTGTAGGGGCGGTCCTGCGGCCGCTGAAAATATTCAAAATCCTTCCAGCTCGACTGCGTGCCGCGAAAGGTCCTCCAGTCGAATTCCACGTCGAGACCTTCGGCGGCGAAGAAGCCTTCCTGCATGGCGACGAAATCATTCAGTCCCATGCCCTTGGGCGCGACTTTGACTGAAATAAGCTCTTTCGCCATGACCGTTTCCTCACCTTGTTGCTTGCTGACGGGCGGCTGCTCTGCCGGTGCGGAGGAAATGCGGGGGGGGGGGGACGACCCCCGCATTCTGCTTTCGTCCCACGCGGGCGATGCGGCCAATCAGACCAGCGACAGCGTCGCGTTGTCGTATTGGTCGGCTCCCATCTCGCCGTCGGGAAAGATGTGATGGTCGGCGATCCACTCGCGCGATTCCTCGTAGACTTCTTTGGTGTAGGGCTCGAACACCAGCCGCTCGCCCGGCCCCCAGCGCCGCGTGTCCATCCGGGCGTGGAAACGATCGGGGAATTCGTTTTTGTAGTAATGCGTGTACAGTTCCGGCCGCAGATCGATGTCGCGCTGCGCCGCGCGCAGGGCATTGAAGAACTTGCGCAGGTCTTCCGGATCGGGATTGCCGTGAATCATGGTGGCGATCATGAAGGTGGTGTCGATCACCTTGCGGAAGCCAAGCTGCTCGGCGAAGTAATAAGGGCCGCTGAACAGGCTCACCGCCGGCGCCTTGCCTTCGATCAGCTGCTCCATGCGCGCGAACAACATGCCGTCGGCGAATTGCAGGTTGATCTGTTCGGGCTTGAGGTAGGATTCGACTGCCTGCACGGTGGCGTAATGGCTGCCGGATTGATAGCCCACCGAGATCGGCACGCCGGCGAGATCGGCCGGAGTTTTCACCGGTGAATCCGGCGGCACGAAAATGCCCGCCGGCGAGACCGAGTAGACGTCGCTGTACATGCGGCCGAGGCCCTTGGAGGCGGCGACGTTCACCGTCCAGTGGCATGCGCAACTAACGTTCGATTTGCGGCCTTCCTCGAGCGACTGGAACGCGCCGACCTTGTCGCCCTTGTCGTGGATCTTGCCGGCGGTGGAGCGCACCAGTTCGCGGAACTCGTAGTCGAGACCTTCGGCGCGGAAATAGCCCTTCTCCTCGGCCACCCATTCCTGCAGCCGAAAGTGCGGTTCGATGATGAATTTTGCCATTATGGGTCCTCCAGGTTGGCAGTTCTCAGCAGATCGATCTTCCATTTACGGATTTGCGTGCGGCCTCGGCCACGCGTCGGGCGCGGATCATCTTGACGTGATCGTTCATCAACGCACGCGCGCCGCTGGGGTCGTGAAGCTCGATCAGATCGGCCAATTTCGTGTGGATTTCCAAGATGTGCCGGGCCAGTTTCGGCGTCGCGGTGACGTTGCGCGGCGGCCAGGACACATGCTCCAGCGAGATCAACTGGACGATGAGCACGCGGTTGTGCGAGGCCTCGGCGACGGCCAGATGGAAATCGCGCGACAGGCGGGTGAATTCATCGAGATCGCCGACCGCGACTTCGGCGTCGCGCACGAGCCGGCGCAGCTTCGCGATGTCTTCAATGGTCGCGTTCTCGGCGGCGAGTTCGGCGCCGAGCGTCTCGATGGCGCGCTGGGCGTCCATGATCTCGGCGGCGCTCACGCCGGTCAGGTCGAGTTGCACGGCGAGCGCCTCGGCGAACAATCGCGGATTGCCATGCGCGATGCGGGCGCCCCCGCCCTTGCCCATGCGGATTTCGACGATGCCGAGCGCCTCCAGGGTGCGCAACGCATCGCGCGCCACGATGCGGCTGGCTTTGAAGCGAGCGGCCAAATCTCCTTCAGTCCCGAGAAAATCGCCGGGCTTGAGCTTTTTGGCAAACAAGGCGTCGCGCACCTGCGCCACCACCTGCGCGGAGAGCGAAGATGAGCGGCCGGCAAACATGATCCGGGCGGTGGCGTCGCCACCCACCGGCTCCGATCGCGTTCCGAGTTGCGGCTTGGCGCTCATAATATGTTAAAGATATCATCTTATCGGCCGCCGCGCAACAGCTCGACTTCCGCTGCTCCGACTTCCGCTGCTCCATCAGCCGTGGGGTCGCGTCACTGCGCACCGGATTTCAGCGATTGCTTGCCGGGAAATGCTCGCGCCAATGCCGGGCAATTTCGGCGCCGGTGGCGAACCAGACGCGCTCGAATCCGCGCATGTATTCAAGGAGCCTGACCAAGCCCATGCAGCGGCCGGGTCGGCCGATCAGACGGTCATGCAAACCGACGGACAGGAGTTTGGGGGCGCCGCGCTGGCCTTCGCCGTAGAGCACGTCGAACGCGTCGCGCATGTAGGTGAAAAAATCATCGCCGCTGGAAAAACCGCTGTTCTCGTTGAAGCGGTTGTCGTTGGCTTCGTAGGAATAGGGGATGACGAGGTGGGCGCGGTCGGCGACATTGAGCCAGTAGGGCAGTTCGTCGGCAAGCGAATCGCGATCATACAAAAAGCCACCTTCTTCGACCAGCAGCCGACGGGTATTCGGTCCCGGCCGCCCGGTCATCCAGCCGATCGGCCTCATTCCGGCAAGGTGCGTGAGAATCTCGACGGCGCGGGCGATGTGCTCGCGCTCGACCGCTTCGTCGACCGCGCCGTAGTCGATCCAGCGATAGCCGTGGCTGACGATCTCGTGGCCGCGTTCGACGCAGGCTTTGGCCAGTCCGGGATTTTGCTCGAGCGCGCGGGCGACGCCGAGAATGCTCATCTTGATGGAGAACCGGTCGAAGACATCGAGCACGCGCCAGGCGCCGCGGCGGCTGCCGTATTCGAACGCCGATTCGGCGAGCGGCACCCGCACGCCACGCTGCGCGGCAACGCCGATGTCGTTGAGCATGCCCTCGGAGCCGGCGTCGCCGTTGGCGAGCGTCAGTTCACCGCCGCCCTCGATATTGAGATTGAAATTGACCGCGATCAGGGCGCCGCCCGGCCACATCGGATCGGGCGGCGTTGCGCCATAACCGACCAGATCACGCGCGATCATCGGATCAGGTTTTGGATCAGGCATTTTTGCGCTCAATTGTAGGGTGGGCATCGCGCGCGTTAAGCCGGTACGCGTGAGCAAAATCGTGCGCGCGCGATGCCCATGCGGAGACATATCGCATGATTTTGCCCACCCTACAGCGCGGCAAGCGGAGCCGTGCAGGCATCATAGCAGTAGAACCAATCCATGTCGGTCGGCCCACTCATCCAGGTATTGGCAATGGAGATGCGCTGGACTTCGGCCACGCGCGCAATGCGGGTCGCCTCATAGCAGCGGAACGCCTGCGCCGGCTCGTCAAAATGTTGCAGGCAGCGGCTCAAGATGGCGGCATCCTCGACCGCCATGGCGCCGCCGGCCGCCATGAACGGCCGCATCGGGTGGCAGGCATCGCCAAGGAGGACCAGCCGCGCACCCGGCCCGCCGCTCCAGCAATCGTTGCGCTCGCGATCGAAGATCGGCCACAGGGTGACGGTCTCGACCGCCTGCAAGACGCGCTGCAAGTCCGGATGGAAGCCTTCGAATGTTTCCAGATATTTTTCGCGCGTGGTCGGGAGCGACGGCTCGTCGCTGTCCCATGACGAAGTGGGCGCGACGCCGATGGCGTAAACTTCGTCGCGCCTGCCGGTGAGATAATAGGGCAGGCAATGCCGGTCGATGCCCCACCATTTGGTGCAGTCGGGAATGGCAAAACCATTCAGCCGCGCCGCCGGAAAGATGGCGCGGTGCGCGACGGCGCCGACGAACTGCGGCGGTTCGCAACCGAGCAGAAATTCGCGCACCTTGGAGCGGATGCCATCCGCGCCAATGACGATGTCCGCCTCCGCGGCCGCGCCATTGGCAAACACGAGCTGCAGCGACTCGCCGGCCTCGCGCAGATCCACCAACGCATGATTGAAGGCGATGGTGCCGGGCGCGACGCCGCGCGCCAGCACCGCGTGCAGATCGCCGCGATGGATGTGCACGTAGGGACCGCCGTAGTGCCGTTCGGCGCCGGCGTCGAACACGAACTCGGCCATGACCTCGCCGGTGTCCCAGGCGCGGCTGACATAACTCTTCGATTTGATGCCGGCGGCGATCAGTCCCGGTTCGAGGCCGAGGCGGCGCAGCACCTTGATGACGTTGGCGGAGAGAATGATGCCAGCACCGATGCGTGAAAATGCCGGCGCCTGTTCGTAGACCTTCACCGCAAAGCCGGCGCGCTGCAGGAAGCCGGCGGCGCTCAATCCGCCAAGCCCGGCGCCGATCACGGCGATGCGCTTGCTTCCGCTTTTTTGCGCCATCACGTGACCGCCGGCATTTTCAATCCGAGAAGCGACTCAATGCTTCGGCTCTTCCACGCGCAAAAATCCGAGCCGAGCCATCACCGGCTCGTCAGTCACGCGGAGCATAAGCGCGTCCTCGCCGGCCTCGTGGAAATGCGGCCGCCAGGCGGGAGCGGCTATCACGTCGCCGCGGCTCCAGGCGAAGCGTTCGCCGTCGACCGTGGTTGCGCCCGTGCCCTTGACGATGGCGTAGAGGTTGTTGGTGGTGGTCCGATGGGTTGCGGTTTTGACCCTTGAGGCGAGCCGCATCATGTGCAGGCCGACCGTATCCATCGCCGGATTGCCGAGTTCGACGTGGGTGCCGAACGGACCGGACGGCTCGGCACTCGCGGCATCGAGGCGTGCCAACGTCTCGCCGAGCGGGAAGACGAATGGCGACTCCTTGGTAGGCGGCGCGTCGTTGGCCGCGGCGTCGGGGCCGGCCTCCTCGGCCGGCTCGAAGAACATCGGTTCGAGTAGTTGCACCAGCGGCACGTCCAAAAAGTCGAGCCAATAGGCGCTGGCGCGGCTGTCATTGCCATGACCGTGGCTCGACCAGTTCGGCGTCAGCAGCACGTCGCCCGGCTCCATGGCGATCTTGACGCCGTCGACCTCGGTGTAGGTACCGGGCTCGGAATTGAGGATGAGGCGCAGCGCGTTGGGCGTGTGACGGTGCGCCCGCGCCCATTCGCCGGGCATGATCATCTGATAGGCCGCGACCATGGTGCGCAGCGTGCCGTAGTCCGACGCCGGATTGAGCAGGACGAGATTGCGCCGTTCCGCCAGTTCCGTGTTGATGAGCCGCCCGGCGGCATCGAGCGCGCCGCGCGCCTGCTCGTACGTCCAATGCGCCGGCGCGAAATTCTTCTTCGGCGACGGCCACAGCGAGGGCGTCGCCTTGGCCCAGCCGGGACCGATGCCGACGAGGCCGAGTTTGCCGTAAAGCTCATCAAGCGAGCCGGATTGGGCGAGTTCTTCGCGGGACGGGATTTTGTTCATGCTGGCGCCTCGGCAATGAGCAGGGTGGGTTGAGCGCAGCGAAACCCGCCGTGGGAACGAAAATCACTCGACGGGTTTCGCTGCGCTCAACCCATCCTACATCGAATTGCCGCTCCACGCGCGACGTCGATCAGGCGAAGCCAGTCTTGCGGCATTCGGTCGCCGCGCCAGGCGGTATGACCGTCGGGGCGCACCAGAACGAACCGGCGCTCATACAGCGCGGCAATGTGCGGTTCGGCGATGGCGACGAACGCGATCGGAACGCGGCGCTGCCGCGCCGAATTGAGAAGCGGCGCCGCCTCCTGCCCGCTGACGCCGAAGCCGAGCAGCACAAAGCCGCGACCGAAGAGATCGAGCGTGGAACGCCCGTCGGCAAGCCAGGCGTGCGGGGCGCGGTGTCCCGGGCGCGCGGTCGGGACATACGATCCAGCTTGATCGGGGGGCGCCGGCGAACCATCCGGCCAGCAGACCGGGGAGCCTTCATAGCGGTAGCCGAGATGAATGCCGAGCGTGAACCACTCGCGGCGCATCGTCTCGGCGAATGTGCACCCGACGCTTTTGCGCGCTTCTGCGCCCTCGGGCGTGTCATCGGCGATGGCAGGATGGGCGCCGACCGAGAGCATGCGGCGCAGATTGCCGCTGGCCTCCGCCACGTTACGGGCGCCGACCGGCTGGCGCTCGACGGAATAGGAATCGAGCAGGCCGCCGCCGCCCCAGCCGTCGAGGGTGGCGGCGAGCTTCCATGACAGATCGACGGCGTCGCCGATGCCGGTATTCATGCCGAAGCCGCCGGTCGGCGACATGGCGTGAGCGGCATCGCCTGCAATAAAACCGCGGCCGCTGCGATAAGTCTCCGCAACGAGTTCGCGCCGCACCCAGGGCAGGACGCTCAAAATCTCGAACGCGAAATCGCGGCCGACGGCGCGGCGGATGGCCGCCTCGATCTCCGATATCGTGTATTCGTGCTGGGCCGAGCTGCCGATCAAGGAAAATCGCCACTGGTCGTTTCCGTTGATGGCGACAATGGTCGCCCAGGTGCCTTCCGGTCCGATAAGGATGTGCCGATACGCCTTGCCCTTGTCGTGCAGCGACAACAGGTGCGGGCAGCGGAAGATGACATTGGTGGTGTAGGTGAGCACCTCCTTGCCGAGCATTTTTATGCCGAGCGTCTCGCGCACCAGGCTGCGGGCGCCGTCGCAGCCGACGATGTATTTCGCGCGGATTTGCTCGCGCGTACCGCTCTCGGCGCTCTCAACTTCCGCCGTCACCGCCTCGGCATCCTGCGCGAAGGAGAAGAGCCGCGTGCGGTAGCGCAGCGTGACGCTGGTTTGCGCGGCGGCGAATTCGCGCAGGATCGGGTCGAACATGTTTTGCGGGCAGCGTTCGCGCCGCTGCGGACTTTCCGGCGGCGGTGCCGCTTCGCCGATGCCGGGAAAGCGCTCGCGCCCAAGCTCGTAGCCGGCAAGGCTGGTGAGATAGACGTTGTCCTGCGCGTAGTCGCGCGGATACGGCGAAGCTTCGACCGTCCCCACAAGTCCCCAGCGGCGGCAGAATTCCATGGTGCGGATGCCGACCAGGTCCATGCGCGGCTGATCAATCGAGCCGTCGGTCTGCTCGATCAGCAGGCAATCGATGCCGCGCCAGCCGAGATCGCCGGCGAGCGCCAGCCCGACCGGGCCGCCGCCGACAATGAGAACCGGTACGATATCCTGCCGCACGTTCTTGGACTCCAGCTTTGGCGCGATGATACGCGCAAGGCCACGCAAAATTCCTAAAGCCTTTGTTTGCCAACATCGATGAGCAGACGGCCAAATACGCGACAATGCGTAGATACCGGCATAACCGGTTGGATTATGCTTGAACGCGTCGATTCCGAAACTTGCCGCATCGCCCAAACAAATGAAACACCGCAAAATGCGTTTCTACTTCGACTACACGACAAAAGACAGGTCGTTGTACGATTATCAGGGCGAGGAGTTCCCAAACACGGAGCATGCTTACGATTTTGCCGCGGCCACTGCGGAAACCTTGAAAAATAGACTAAACGGCGAGTGGCTTGGCTGGTCAATTGCGGTGCGTAACGCCGAAGGCAGAACGTACTTTTCAATAACGGTCGGTTCTATCGGAACAAACCCGGCGCTCACTCACGACAATGATCTTGTCGCATCTAGAACGACAGACAAGAGTGCATTCGCCGACAGTCCGGCCCATTTGTTGATTATTGAAGACGTCATGACTCACGGTGTTGTCGTCGATCGGATCGCGCGAAAGTTCGGATTCGTGACCGAAAAGGCTCATAGCTGTGACGATGCGTGTCGTGCGCTGGGTGTACGGCCATTCGATTGCATCACCCTTGACCTGGTGCTCGGCGAGCACATCGGACTCGATGTTCTTCGCTATTTATCCTCGATCGGATGCCGCGCACCGATAATCCTGATCAGCGAGGCAGACGGGGATACTCGGGAGGACGTGGTGCAACTCGGCAGGGCCATCGACTTAAACATTTGTGAAACTGTCCAGAAGCCGATCGACCTTGACGCGCTTGGCACGGTTTTGGCGAATGTGCGGAGGCAAATCGCGGCTTCGCGCTCTTGACCCAGCGGCATGAGCGGCAACCTTTTGCTGCGGCGCACTTGGCACCTTGGACTCTGCAAGTCCACTGGTCGAAAACTCCCGCGCGATGAACATGGCAACAATTGCGGATTACTTGGGAGTTCGCGCGTCTCTGAGCCCAAGATAGGTGAGAGGCGGACTCCCAAAGGCGCGCTTGAACATGAGCGTGAACGCAGCCGGGTTCTCGTAGCCCAGATCGATCGCAACCGTAGTCACAGGTTCGCCTGCGGCCAGCCGAGGCATCGCGCAAAGAAGGCAAGCTTGTTGTCGCCACGCCACGAAGCTGAGGCCGGTCTCACGCCGGAAAAGACGAGTGAACGCGCGTCGGCTCATTACGAGCGCCTTGCTCCAATCGTCGATCGTTTCATGGATGCCCGGCCGCTGCATGAACTCGCGACAGCGTTCTGCCAAAGGCCCGTGGGTCGGATAGGGCAGCGAAAGCGGAAGGACCGGCAATTGCTGCATCTCGTGCTGGATAAGCTGCATGAGGGCGCCGGCGCGGCCTTTGAGCTCGTATTCGAGCGGAAGGTTTAGCGCCTCGGTCATCAGGCTTCGCATGAATGGCGAAATGCCAACCACCTGGCAGTGCGTAGGCCTGTTCGGGACCGCATCCGGCTCCAGATAGAGGCTCTGCATGTTGACTGCCCCGACCATGCGCACGTCGTGCTCCGTGGCAGGCGGGATCCACACGCCGCGCTGCGGGGGCATCACCCAGGTACCCTCGGGCGTCGCAAGCACGATCATCCCTGATGCGCCGGAGATCAGCTGGCCGCGTCGATGTTGGTGCGGCTCAATGAAATGGCCGTCCGGATAGTGCGTGCCGATCGCGATAATGGGCCGGGGTACGTGGTCCACCATGTCGATGTGCACGCCGCGCATCTCTGGCCCAGTCTAGTAATAATCAGGCCCAACATTGGTGGCGGGCCGTTCTCCCGCTGCATATACATGGCCCACGGTCGAACGCAAGACTTCGTCCCGAAGTAACCTGAAGTCAGAGCATAAGGCGTGTCTATTCAAGCTATTTCGATCACGCACAGAAGCGAAAAGGCGGTCTTCTCCGTTCTATGGGCCGCTAGCTTCTGTCACTTGCTCAACGATATGCTGCAGGCCCTCTTGCCGGCCGTGTATCCAATTCTTCAGGGCGGATTTGATCTAAGCTTCACGCAAGTTGGATTTTTGACTTTCATCTATCAGCTCACCGCGTCGCTATTTCAGCCCTTCATCGGCTACTACACTGATCGCAGACCCATGCCCTACTCATTGCCATTCGGTATGTCCGCATCGATGGCTGGATTGCTGACGCTCGCCTTCGCGCCCAACTACGAGATGCTGCTCGTCGGCGGCATGCTGCTCGGTCTTGGTTCGTCCATTTTCCACCCGGAATCGTCGCGTATTGCCCGTCTTGCATCTGGCGGATCGCACGGCATGGCACAGGCGTTGTTCCAGGTTGGGGGCAGCTTTGGTTCTGCGTTGGGGCCACTCGCGGCCGCCTTCGTCGTGCTGCCACGCGGGCAACACGGACTCGCCTGGTTTGCGCTGGCTGCACTCACCGCCATCATCATTTTGACAGGGCTCGGACACTGGTATCAGAACAACGGGCATGCGAACGGCTCCGCGAACAAAGCAGTCGTCCGACACCCCACGCTGTCGCGTGGGCAAGTGTCAAAGGCAATGGCCGTGCTGATTGCGCTGCTTTTCTCCAAATACATCTACCTGGCGAGCTTCACGAGCTATTACATCTTTTACCTGATGGATGTGTTCGGCCTGTCAACAAAGACAGCCCAGATTTATCAGTTCGTATTCTTTGCTGCTGTCGCTGCTGGCACGGTTATGGGTGGTCAGATCGGTGACAAGCTCGGCCGCCGCAAGCTCGTCATCTGGGTTTCGATCTTGGGCGTGTTGCCCTTCACGCTGATCTTACCCCATGTCGGACTGGTCTCCACGGTCGTGCTGAGCGTCGTAATCGGTTTCATTCTCTCCTCGGCTTTTCCAGCCATCGTAGTCTACGGACAGGAGCTGATGCCGGGTCGTGTGGGTATGGTGTCGGGTCTGTTCTTCGGGCTCATCTTTGGCATCGGCGGCATCGGCGCGGCGTTGCTTGGAACACTGGCAGATTGGAAAGGCATTAGCTTCATCTTCCAAGTCTGTGCATTCCTCCCCGCGATCGGAATCCTCGCGGCACTTCTTCCAGACCTGCGGGAGTTCAAACCCCGAGCGGCATAACAACACCACGAATCATGCGTGCCGCCTTGGTGCGAGGGAATGAATTATTGCTGCAACGCCGTTCGTCTGCTTGTCGCCCTTCTCGTCGTCCAGCGCCGCCCGCTATTCGGTCGCGGTCAGGGGCGAAGCGGACATGGCGCAACCATCGCGGCGAAGCGCACTTTGCGCCGCAGCAGCCATCAATTGGCAGCCGCCCGCCAGATCGGCTTGCGAGACTTTGGCCAAACTTCGGGCGAAAACAAAAACGCGCCGCGAGAACGATTTTCCATGTTCACCTCGTCCCGCCGTCGTGACACCATCGCCGCGCCGATTGGTTTGCAGGTTTTACAATCATGCCGCGCGAAAAAAGATTTGCCTGGGCTTCGCTTGATGACGATGAGCTGCTTGATGTCCGCCTGAAGGACCTCAAGCTCACGGTCGAGGGCACCTGGCTCGAGGACTGCCTGCTCACGCTGCATGACGAGCTGTCGCAGGCGGGTCTGCGCGTGCGGCCGCACGCCTGGATTTCGAGCGAGTGGTTCAGTCCGGAGAACACGCCCGGTATCGGGATTCCGTTTTATCTGGCGCACCCGCGGCTGATGCGGCTCGAACGCAAGATGATCATCGACGTCGAAGGCGGCAACTGGCGCGAGTGCATGGCGATTCTGCGCCACGAAGCCGGCCACGTGGTGCAGCATGCTTACGGGTTGTCGCGGCGCAGCGAGTGGCGGCGGCTGTTCGGTCCCACGTCGCGGCGTTATCCGCGCTATTACCGGCCCAACCCGGCAAGCCGCCATTATGTCCAGCATCTTCGCCTCTGGTACGCGCAAAGCCATCCGGATGAGGATTTTGCCGAGACGTTCGCGGTGTGGCTGCGGCCGCGCTCAAACTGGCGCGCGCGCTATGCCGGATGGCCGGCGCTGAAAAAGCTCGAATATGTCGAGACGCTGATGGCGGAAATCGCCGACGAGCGGCCGCTGCTCAACAAGCGCGAAACGGTCGACCCGCTGCGCAGCTTTCGCGAGACGCTCGGCGAACACTACGAAAAGAAACAGGCGCTTTACGCCTTCGACGCGCCCAAGACTTACGATCGCGACCTGCACCGCCTGTTCTCGCCCGATTCGGTGAGACACCGCCGCTCGGAGGCGGCCTCCTCGTTCATCAGGCGGCACCGCGCCAGAATGCGTATGCGGGTCGCCAGGTGGACCGGTGAATATCAGCTCACGCTCGATGCCGTGCTCGACGCCATGATTGCCCGCTGCCGCGAGCTCAATCTGCGCGCGGTCGGCCCCGAGCACAAGCTGGTCGCCGACTTCACGGTGCTGTTGACCGCCAAGACGATGCATGCACTGTTTGGTCCGTCGCGGCGTAGATGGATCGCGCTATGAAGAAGCTGCGCGTCCTGGTGCTCGTCCATCCGGAGCTGGTGCCTCCGCAATCGAGCCGGGGATACAGCGAGCAGGAAATCAACGAGTGGAAGACCGAATACGATGTCGTGCACACGCTGCGGCGCGCCGGACACGACGTGCGCCCGCTCGGCGTGCACGACGAGCTCAAGCCGATCCGCGACGAGATCGAGAACTGCAAGCCGGACGTGGTGTTGACGCTGCTCGAGCAGTTTCGCGGCGAGGCGATCTACGATCAGAACGTCGCCAGCTTCCTCGAACTGATGCACGTGCCCTATACCGGCTGCAACCCGCGCGGCCTGATGCTGGCGCGCGGCAAGGACCTGTCGAAAACGCTGGTGCACTACCACCGCATCCCGGTGCCCGCGTTTGCCGTCTTCCCGATGCGGCGAAAAGTCAGCCGCCCGGCGCGGCTCGCCCTGCCGCTGATCGTCAAGAGCCTGAGCGAGGACGGTTCCTACGGCATATCGCAGGCCTCCGTGGTCGACAGCGACGCCAAGCTCGCCGAGCGGGTCGGCTTCATCCATGAGCGGATCGGCACGCCGGCCATCGCCGAGCAATACATCGAGGGTCGCGAAATCTACGTGGGCGTGATCGGCAACGAGCGCCTGCGCGTGTTGCCGCTGTGGGAGCTGGAATTCGGCAACATGGCGCAGGGCGACTGGCTGATCGCCACCGAGAAGGCCAAGCACGATCCCGACTATCAGGAGCGCCGCGGCATCCTGCACGGGCCGGCCAAGAATTTGGCGCCCGATCTTGTTGCTCGCGTTCAGCGCATCGCCAAGCGGATATACCGCACGCTCGAGCTGGACGGTTACGCCCGCATCGATTTCCGCCTCGCCGCCGACGGCACGCCGTATTTTCTCGAAGCCAATCCCAATCCGGAGATCGCCGAGAGCCAGGAATTCGCGGCGGCGGCGCGGCACGACGGCATCGAATATCGCGACCTGCTGCACCGTATCCTGGCGCTCGGCCTGGCGCGCGCCGCATTGCTTTCATCACCTGGCTAGTGGAGCGGATTTGACATTCGCACCCCCCTTGGCCGCCAGTTCGCGAAGCGAATGTCAAATCCAGAAGCTCCACTATTCAAGCAGACTAAAGCTTCGCGCGCCTTGCGATCGCGTCAGTGCGGCCACGGCATGATCGGAACGGTGCTGATCGCGTTCGCCGGCGAGCCATTGACGATCTTGGTGCTTATCGCCAGATAGACCAGCGTATTCCGCGGTTTATCCACCAGGCGATAGATACGGGTCGTCTTGAAAAAGATGCTCGTTTTCTGACTGAACACCTCTTGCTTCTCGGTCAGCTTGGACAGGTCAACGTTGATCGGGCCGATTTGTCGGCACGAAATCGAAAAATTGGACGGGTCTTCGTTCAGTCCCAAAGGCTGGCCCCAACCGCCCTTCCTGGCCTGAGAGATATGGCACGCGACGCCAGGCACTTGCGGATCTTCAAACACGCTGACGCACACTTTGTCGTTGGGCGATAGCAAGTTGAAGGTCGTGCTCACGCAGTCCACGTCCGCGGCGTGCGCGGGACGAACGGATATGACGACGATCAGTACGGCAAGACCAAAGAGTAACTTCATTGCGAAATCTCCGCGGTCGCAAGTGCTTGATACCGGCATTCCCATGCGCGTTGCAGGTTGCTCAAGCCTTGCGAAGAAAATCGAAATCGCAGCCGGCTTCGGCCTGCAGGACGGATTGCATGTAGAGCCGAGCATAGCCGCGTTCGGGCATCGTCGCGATCGAACGAAAAGCGGTGCGGCGCCTGGCCAGTTCGTCTTCGCTCACCAGAAGATCGAGACGCCGGTCTGCCACCGAAAGCCTGATGCGGTCGCCGTTGCGCACCAGCGCCAGCGGGCCGCCGATCGCCGCCTCCGGCGAAACATGCAGGACGATCGTGCCATAGGCGGTGCCGCTCATGCGCGCGTCGGAAATACGCACGATGTCTTTGACGCCGGCGCGGGCAAGCTTTGCCGGGATCGGCAGATAACCGGCTTCCGGCATGGCGTAACCGCTTTTCGGCCCGGCGTTCTGCAGTACCAGAAAGTCGTCGGCGGTGACATCGAGGTCGGGCGCGTCGATGCGTGCGGCGAGATCGTCGAGCGAGGAAAACACCACGGCGCGGCCTTCGCGCTCGAACAGCTTTGGGTCGGCGGCGGAGCGCTTGATGATCGCGCCGTTCGGCGCCAGCGAGCCGAACAGCGCGGCGAGCCCGCCCTGTTTCTGATACGGCTCGTCGAGCCGGCGCACGATGTCGCGATCGACCCACGGCGCCGGTTCTCGCCCCAGGCGCTCGCCGAGCGTGTCGCCCGTGACGGTGAGGCAGTCGAGGTGCAGCATCGGCTTTAATTCGCGCAAGACCGCGCCGATGCCGCCGGCGGTGAACAGATCCGACATGTAATGCGGCCCGGTCGGCTTCAGGTCGACCAGAATGGGTGTCTCGTCGGACAGCGCATTGAGGCGTTTGAGAGAGACATCGATGCCGGCGCGGCCGGCAATGGCGGTGAGATGGATGAGCGCGTTGGTCGAGCCACCGATGGCGAGCAGCACGCGCAGCGCATTGTCGACGGATCGTTCGGTGATAATCCGGCTTGGCCGCAAGGCCGTGCCGATGATCTCGACGGCGCGCGCCCCGCTCGCTTCGGCGGCGCGCAGCCGGTCCGCATGCACCGCCGGAATCGCGGCAGTGCCGGGCAGCGTCATGCCGAGCGCCTCGGCGACCGCCGCCATGGTGCTGGCCGTGCCCATGACCGCGCAAGTGCCCGCCGTCGTCGCAAGGTTGCCCTCGATATCGTCGATGTCGCGCTGTGAAATCTCGCCCGCGCGGTATTTGGCCCAAAAGCGCCGGCAATCGGTGCAGGCGCCGAGCCGCTCGCCGTGATGGGCCATCGGCAGCATCGGCCCGCCGATCAGCACAATCGCCGGCAGGTCGGCCGAGGTGGCGCCCATCAGCAGCGCAGGCACGGTCTTGTCGCAGCCGCCGATCAGCACGACGGCATCCATCGGCTGCGCGCGGATCATCTCTTCCGCATCCATCGCCATCAGGTTGCGAAACATCATGCTGGTGGGATGCAGAAATACTTCGCCGAGCGAGATGGTCGGAAACTCGAGCGGCAGGCCGCCGGCGGCAATCACGCCGCGTTTGACGGCCTCGACCAGTTCGGGGAAATGCCGGTGGCAGTTGTTGTAGCCGCTCGCGGACTGTGCGATGCCGACGATGGGACGTGCCAGCATGGCGGCCGAATAGCCCATCGACTTCGTGAACGAGCGCCGCAGATACAGCGAGAAATCGGCGTCACCGTAATTGGTCAGCCCCCGCGCCAGGCCGTGTTTTATCTCTTTTTCTTTCTTTTCTTCGTTTTGCCGCGCCACTGCCGCTCCTGTCCATTTTCACTCTATGGCATCGGTGTTGCCGGCAAATTCCATCGGCGTATAGAAGCCGCCGTGAAATTGCGCGGCAATCTCGTTTTCCTTCTCGCCCCGCGCCAGAATTTCCGCCGCGAATTTTTCCGAATCGTCCTGTGGGCGATAGCCTAGAAACTTGGCGTTGGTGTTGTCCCAGCGGCTGCGCAGATTGTTGGAGACGCCGTAAACGACCACGAAATGGTATTGCGGATGATCGATGCAGCGGCGCACCAGTTGCACCATGTCGCGGTGGCTGATCCAGGTGAGCAATTGTCGCGCGCTCTTGGGCCGGTCGGGCACCACAAAAGTGCCGATGCGCAGGCAGGCGACGCTCAGCCCGTATTTGTCGGCATAGAGCCGGCCGAGCGCCTCGCCGAACACTTTCGACACGCCGTAGCGCGTGTCCGGACGCGGCAACACTTCATCGTCGATGAACCGCTCGCGCCGGTGAAAGCCGACGGCGTGATTGGAGCTGGCAAACACGATGCGCTTGACGCCGCTCCTGCGCGCGGCCTCGAACACGTTGTAGCAACCCTCGATGTTGAGCGGCAGCACCTTTTCCCATTCGGCTTCGGCGGATTGGCCGGCGAGATGCACCACGCAGTCGATGCCCGAGCGTCGCCTTCTCCATCGCCGCAGATATCGCGGATGTCCGCGGCGATGACTTCCTCGCCGTTGCCGGCAGGCTCGAGCGGCGCGATATCGAGCACGCGGATGAGCGGGTAGGAGCCGCGCAGGCCGGTGCGCAAAGCCTTGCCGATCTGCCCGGCGGCGCCGGTGATGAGAATGCGGTTCATCGGACCGCCTCCGGCGATGCCGCACTCTTGCCGAAGCGGCGTTCATAGGCGCGGATATAAGCCATCGGCGACGGTTTGAGGTGACGCCGCGTGAGTTCGATCAACTCGTCGCGTCGCGAGGCGCGCAGCGCCTCGACGATTTCGACGTGGTCGCGGCGCACTCGATCGAGCGCATCTGGAAATGCGTTGGCGTAGGAGCGGATGCCATAGACCTTTTGCGCTAGACGCTCGATGGTCTCGATAAGGCAAGAATTCCCGCACAGACCGAACATCGTTTGATGGAAGCTCAGATTGGTGTGAAACACGGTGAGCATGTCCCCGGCTTCGACCGCGGCACTATGCCTTTTCTGCAGTTCGTCGAGCTTGGCAAGGTCGGCGGCGCCGACCGGAAAGGGCAGAATGCGCGCAGCCATGACCTCCAGTTCCTCGCGCACCGCATAGATTTCCATGACTTCCTTCGGCGTCAAGTCGTGCACCATGGCGCCGCGGTTGGGAATGCGCTCGATCAGGCCCTTTTTCTCCAGTTCGAACAGCGCAAGGCGGACGTCCCCGCGGTGCGTCTTGAAGCGATCGCACAGGTCTTGCTCGATCAGGCGCTCGCGGGGATGGCGGCGGCCTAAAACGATGTCCTGTTCGAGGCTCGCCGCGATGGCGTTGGCGATCGCCGGCTTTCGGGCGCGGAGCTTTGAGGTCGTCTTGGCCGTTGCCCGCTTGGAAGAGGTTTTGGCGCCGCGATGCACAGGCTGGGATAAAGGTCTGCTGAGGCCCATGGCTGATCTTTCCACCGGAATTATTAGGTCAGCTAACGATAGTTTGCAATCTTAAAAATAACATTGTATACAATTTTTCCCGACAGAAGAACGGCGAAAACGTCGATCCGTTAGCGCAGATCCACCGTGATCCCCTCAGGGAGGCGAAAATGGCAAAGTTGCGAGCTTACAGTGGGCAAACGGCGCAGCGCCGAAGAGACTTCCTGATCAAGACTGCGGGCGGAGCGCTCGCCGCCGGAGCGGTTCTTGCGCTCCCGCTGCGCGTGAGGGCGGCCGAGCCGGTCAACATCGGCGGGCTCTATCCGGTGACCGGCAGTTTCGCGCAGATCGGCCAGGGCTGCGTCAACGCGGCCAAGCTCGCGGTGCAGATGGTCAACGACGCAGGCGGCATCAAATCGCTCGGCGGCGCCAAGCTCAATCTGATCATCTCCGACATACAGAGCGACACAACCGTGACCCGCACGGAGACCGACCGCCTCATCTCGGGTTACAAGCTCTCCGCGATTCACGGCTGCTTTGCCAGCGCGCTCACGCTGATCGCAAGCGAAGTGGCCGAGCGCGCCAAGATGCCGCTTCTGACCGGATCGAGCTCCGATCAACTCAATCAGGGCCGCCATTACACGTTCACGCCGTTCGCGCGCGCTTCGCAGTTCGCGCTCGCGCAGCTGCAAATGGCCAAACTGGTCAGCGACAAGCCGAAAGTCGCGGTGGTTTTCGAAAACACCGCGTTCGGCACCGCGACGTCGAAGGGCCTGCGCGAACAGGCGCCGGGCGAGGGCGTGGAAATCGTCATGTTCGAGCCGTATTCCGCGGGCCTGACCGACGCCAGCCCGCTCATCAACAAGGTGCAGGGCCTCGGGCGCCAACATGCTGTTCCCGGTGTCGTACCTGAACGATCTCATTCTAATCATCCGCGCGATCAAGCAGGTCGGCCTCAAGATCGCCATCAACGGCGGCTCCGGCGGCTTCGTTATTCCCGATTTCTACAAGAATGTCGGCGGTCTCGCCGAGGGTCTGCTCGGCGTCGCGCACTGGAATCACGACATGGACGCCGACGCGCAGAACGTCAATGCCGCTTATCAGAAGCAATACGGCGAGTTTCTGTTCGAGTATGCCGGCGGCCTCGTCGCGCAGACTTTCATGATCGCCGATGCGCTCGAGCGGGCGGCATCGACCGATCCGCAAAAGGTGCGCGACGCCATCGCGGCGCTTGACGTCTCCACGGGCTACGCCGCGATGTGTCCGGGCGGAAAGGTGAAATTCGGCCCCGACGGCAAGAACATCTATGCGCATCCGGTCGGGGTGCAATGGCAGCACGGCGATCTGGCGACCGTGTTCCCCAAGGCGGAAGCCCGCGCGCCGCTGTTGAAGGCCTAGACCGCCGTCTCGGCGATGTTCGAAACCTTGGCTCAGGCGGTGGTCAACGGCCTGCTCATCGGCGGCATTTACGCGCTGGTGAGCATCGGCGTCACGCTGATTTTCGGCGTGGTCAAGATCGTCAACTTCGCCCAGGGCGAGTTCGTGATGATCGGCATGTACCTCAGCTTTTTTCTGGCGACGTATTTCGGCATCGATCCCCTGCTGTCGCTTTTCATATCGATGCCGGTCTTGTTCGCCGTCGGGGTGCTCTTGCAACATTTCCTCATCCGCCGAGTTTTGGGCGCTCGGCGACATGCCGCAGATCTTCCTCACCTTTGCGCTTTCGCTGCTCTTGGTAAACGTCGCACTGTTGTTGTTCACGGCCAATTACCGCACCGTGGAAATTCCCGTACAGCGAGGCCGCGATCCATATCGGACCGATCTACATCGCGGGTGGCGAAGCTCATCGCGTTTGCCGTCGCCATGGCGCTCAGCGCCGCGCTGTGGATGTTCCTGCACGCGACCGATCTCGGCAAGGCGATGCGCGCGGCGGCGCAGAACCGCGACGTGGCGATGCTGATGGGCATCAATCCCGATCGCGTGTTCGCCGTCGCCGTCGGGGTGGCGCTGGCGTTGGCGGGCGCCGCCGGCTCGCTGCTCATGCCGTTCTATCCGGCTTATCCGACGGTCGGCCAGGTGTTTGTGCTGATGGCGTTCGTCGCAGTCGTGCTGGGGACGCTCGGCAACGTCACCGGCGCGCTGATCGCGAGCTTGATGATGGGCGTTGCCGAATCGCTGGGCATTCAATTCGTCGGCGCCGACTCGGGACTGATCGTGGTATTCCTCATGCTGCTCGCGACGTTGGCGTTGCGGCCGAACGGCCTGTTCGGAGCGCGGACGCGGTGAAGTCCAGATGGCCCAGCCGGAGCGTGCTCTGCCTCGCCGCGCTGGTGGCAATTGTGCTCGCGCTGCCGCTCGCAGTCGTCGTCTCCATTCGCCATCGATATTTGCATCAGGGTGTTGCTGTTCGCCTTCATCGGCGTCGCCTGGAATCTGATGGGGGGCTACGCCAAGCAACTTTCGCTCGGTCATGCCGCATATTTCGGGCTGGGCGCCTATACGTCGACGATCCTGCTCATTCGCTTCGGCGTCTCGCCCTGGATCGGAATCCTTGCCGGCGGCGTCGTGGCGATGCTGGCGAGCCTGCCGATCGGCGCATTGTGCTTCCGGCTGCGCGGCCCGTATTTTGCCATCGCCACGATCGCGACCGCGCAGGTCTTGATGCTGCTGTTTCTCAAATTTCGCGATTTTGCCTGGGGCGCCGAGGGTACGACGCTGCCCAACCTCGGCAACGCGCCGTTGATGATGCAGTTCGACGCCAAGGCCGCGTATTACTACATTCGCGCTCGCTCTCCTCGCGCTCGGGCTCGTGGTCACCTATCGGATCGAGCGGTCATGGATGGGCTTCTATCTGGTCGCCGTCGGCGAGGACGAGGACGCGGCCGAAGCGATCGGCGTGGACGCGCTCAAGATCAAGCGCAACATCTACATGATCAGCGCGTTTCTCACCGCGTTAGCCGGAACCTTCTACGTCCAGTACATCTACTTCATCGATCCCAATACCGCGTTCAGCTTCAACGTCTCGGTGGAGGCGGCTTTAGTGTCGATCGTCGGCGGAATCGGCACGCTGTGGGGTCCGGTTGTCGGCACCGTGTTGCTGGAAGCGACGTCGGCATTGTTGCAGAGCTGGCTCGGCGGCGGCCATGGCGGCGTCCAGCTGACGATCTACAGCCTGATCCTGATCGCCGTGATCCTGTGGCGGCCGAGCGGATTGCTCGGACTTGCTGACCGACGCGTATGCGCGCATCGTTGCAATGCGGCCGGGCAGCAAGCGGGAAGCGCTGCTCGATGGCTGAGGCGCTCGTCGTCCGCAACCTGAGCAGGCGGTTCGGCGGACTGCGCGCCGTCCAGGATTTGAGCTTTGCCGTCGGCGAAGGCGAGACGGTCGCGCTCATCGGACCGAACGGCGCCGGCAAGACGACGAGCTTCAATCTCATCACCGGTCATTACCGGCCCAATGCCGGTTCGGTGCGGGCGTTCGGCCGCGAACTCGTCGGCTTGCGGCCGCACGACATCTGCGCGCACGGTCTGGCGCGGACGTTTCAGGTCGCCAGACCCTTCGGCAAAATGACGGTTTTGGCAAACGTAATGACCGGCGCCTTCCTGCGCGACAAGAGAGTGGAGGTGGCGCGCGCGCGAAGGCCCGCGAGGCGATCGAGTTCGTCGGGCCTGCGCGCCAAGGAGCACGTCGCCGCGGGCGACTTGACCACGATCGACCAGCGGCGGCTCGAAATGGCACGCGCGCTGGCGACGCGGCCACGGCTGTTGCTGCTCGACGAGGTCATGGCCGGACTAAACCCGTCGGAAATCGATGCCGCCGTCGCGCTCGTCGAGAAACTTTCGCAGCGCGGGCTGACTATCGTCATCGTCGAGCACGTCATGCGCGCCATCATGGCCGTGGCGCGCCGGATCGTCGTGCTCGATCACGGCCAGAAGATCGCCGAGGGAAAGCCGGACGAGATCGTCACCAACCCCGAGGTCATGCGTGCTTATCTGGGAACCGGCTATGTGCATGACACGGCAGCGGGAGCGGTGCCATGCTAAAGCTATTGGGAGTGAGCGCCGGCTACGGCTCCGTACCGGCGGTGCAGCGATGTCGAGATCGCCGTCGGCGCGGGGGAAGCGGTCGGGCTCCTCGGCGCCAACGGCGCGGGCAAGAGCACGACGCTGCGCGCGATCTCAGGTCTGGTGCGGCTGACAGCGGGCACGATCGCCTTTTTGGACCGAAACATCGCCGCGCTGCCGGCGTACCGGGTTGCCGAGCTCGGTATCGCGCATGTGCCGGAGGGTCGCCAAGTATTTCCCGAACTGACGGTTTTGGAAAATCTTGAGATCGGGGCCTACATCCCGAGCGCCAAGGCCGAACGCCGTCACACGCTCGAACTTGTCTTCGACATTTTCCCGGTGCTGGCCGAACGGCGAAAGCAGTTCGCCGGCACGATGAGCGGCGGCGAGCAGCAGATGCTCGCGGTGGCCCGCGGCTTGATGCTCAAGCCGCGCCTGTTGATGCTCGACGAGCCGTCGCTTGGGCTTGCGCCGGTCGTGACCGATGTGACCTTCGAAAAAATTCGGCAAATCCACGCCATGGGCATGGCGATCCTGCTGGTCGAGCAGAATGTGAGCCGTGCGCTGTCCTTGGTGCAGCGCGCCTACGTGCTGGAAAGCGGGCGCGTGATCATGCACGGTTCAAGCGCCGAGCTGATGAACAACAAAAAAGTCCAGACCGCCTATCTCGGCCTGTAGCGGGCGATGCCGGCGACCTCGTGGCGATGCCGCCTGCAATGCGGCCACCGGGCGATTGACCGCGTTGGGCGGATCGCTATTCTGATTTTGTTGACCGCAGGTGGTTGGCGTTGAGGATTGCTCAATGGGTATCTTTCGCAGAAAAGTTCCGGGTCACTTCATTCGCGTTCACCGCGATAATGCCGCAAGCAAGGACTGGATCATCGTGCTGGAGGCCGGCACGATCATCGGTCCGTCGCCGGCAAGGCTGCGCGTTGCCCGCGCCACCCAGGAACGCACGATCATGCGCAAATACAACGTTCTGCTCAAACGGCAGCATTATCTCGCGGTGGAGGGCTACAATCCGCGAAATCATGCGATCTTCTTCTGTCCGCAGCTTTACCGCTACGACCCGGACAAAAAGCTCGTTCCGCTGCAAGGCGAAGAGATCGGCACGCTGATCGCCCAATCCGTCGAGGCCGGCGTCACCGACCGACGGCCGTGGTACGAACCTTCGGAGCCGTTGCCGACCGAGCGCATCATCAACGCGCCGGCGAAGATGGAATTCGACACCGTCGTGGTGGAAATGGATCGCGAACACCTCAGCATGGATGCGCGGGTCAAGCCCGCGCATGACGAGGAAAGGGCGCTTCAAGATGGACGGAACACCCTCCGGTCGGTTTAGGCGCCCAGCCGCTGGGCGATGTGATCGCCGACCCGCAGCGCATTGGCGATGATGGTCAGCGTCGGATTGACCGCGCCGATGGAGGGAAAAAAGCTCGCATCGGTGACATAGAGGTTGTCGATCTCGTGCGCCTTGCAATTGGTGTCGAGCACGGAGGCCGCCGGATCGTCGCCGAAGCGCAAGGTGCCGGCCTGGTGCGCGGTGCCGCCGATCGGAATGTCCTGGCCGAGGTAGAGCGAGCGATCGAACAGATGCGGATGGATTTCGAGCTTGCCGCACAGTTCGCGTAATTTCTCCCGCAGGCGCCGGTGCCCCTCCATGTTGTTGAGCGTCAGGTCGAGGATCACGCGCTTGCCGTCGTAATAAACGCGGTTTTCCGGATGCGGCAGGTCTTCCGAAGTGAGCCAGAAATCGAGCGAATGGGTCGCGATCCAGTCGAACGGCTTTTCCGGAAAACTCTGCAACAACGCCGGCAGGGCCTCGCCGCGGATCTGCACGCCGTCCGACTTGCCGACCATTTGGATGTGGCCGAGCGGATAGGGCCAATCGTCGGCGCCGAAGTAAAAATCGTTCAGACCCAGCGTCTTCTGGAATTTGGTCGGATTCGGCGTGCGAGAAATCGCCAGCACCACGCTGTTGTTGTGGCGCATATAATTGCGGCCGACGAGGCCGGATCCGTTGGCGAGCCCGCGCGGATGCTTGTCGTTCGCCGAGCGTAAGAGCAACAGCGCCGATGACAGCGCGCCGCAGGCGACGACGACGATGTCGCCGGTATAGACGATGTGCTCGCCGCCACGGACGACTTCCACCCCGGCGATGGTGCGGCCTTCGGGATCGGTCAAGAGCCGCTCGACATTGGATCGCGTCATCAGCGTCAGGTTCGCATGCGCGGCCAGCGCCGGATCGACGCAGATGACCTGCGCGTCGGCCTTGCCGTTGACCAGGCACGGATAGCCGTCGAAGGCGTTGCAGCGGATGCAGGGCGAGTGCGGCAGTGCCACGCCGTCACGCTCGTCGAGCAGAATGCCGACCGGCAGGTGAAACGGATGATGGCCTTCGCGCCGAAGGCCGTCGAACAATTGCGCAATGCGCGGCTCGTGGCACAGCGGCGGATAGGCGTAGGGCGAGCGTGCGGGTGGTTCGGTCGGGTCCTCGCCGCGTAGGCCGTGGACGTGATAAAGTTCCTCGGCGGCCTGATAGTACGGCTCGAACACGTCGTATTTCACCGGCCAAGCCGGCGAAATGCCGCCGGCATGCCTGATCTCTTCGAAATCGCGCAGGCGCAGGCGCAGCAACACGCCGCCGAAGACCTTGCTGTTGCCGCCGACGAAATAGTGCAGGCCGGGATGAAAGGCCCTGCCGTCGGAACCGTACCAGGTTTCCGTCGCTTGATAACGCGCGTCGACGAAGACCGCCTTGCTGTCCCAATTTTCGCGTTCGCGCGGCAAATAGTCGCCGCGCTCCAACAACAGGATGCGTTTTCCGGTCCTGGCCAGGCGCTGCGCCATCGTCGCGCCCCCCGGTCCGGAGCCGATGATGACGACATCGTAGCGTTCGTCGTTCATGGAATGGCTCCCGGTCTCGTGCGGCCGACTGCCGTGGGATAAGTTGCAATGACGCACATAGTTCGAATATCCGGAGGCGTCAGGAGTGAAAGTCCCCTGTCCGGCCGGCTAAGGCCGCCGTTCGCCGCGCCGGACGGCGGAGCGGAAGGCGGTATACAATGGTGACGCTCAGCATCGGTCTCGTCAGTATCGCTCTGGCCCTGGCGATCCGGATTTTTCTCGTCCTGCTGTTTCTGCCGTTCAGTGCTTTGGACAAAGTGCTCGATTTTCGCAACGCCGTGGCGCAGGCGCGCGAAGCGGTGCCCGGCAAGGCGGCCGCGACCGCCTTGATTCTTGCCGGTTTGTTCGTCGAGGTGGTTATGTCCGCGGGCGTTGTTTCGGGCATTGCTGACCGCCTGTGCGCCTTCATACTTGCCGGCTATTGTGGCGTGACCGCCCTGGTGTGGAAGCAATTCTGGGTTCCCGGCGATTTTTGGACGGCGAGCGACGGCAAGGCGCGCGCGCTGTTCTGGGATTTTTGGAAAAATCTCGCGCTCGGCGCCGGCTTCCTGCTCGTTGTTTTCGGCACCGACGCGCGTTCGGTCTCGCATTTTTTTGCCCATCCGACGATTTCATCGCATCCCTACCGGCTGACACAGGAGGCGACACGCCCGTGAGCGCGCAACCCTCGCCCGTCGTTTCCTATTGGCACGTGTGGACCGACGCCGACGGGATCAGTCACCAATCGCAATGCCGCCTGTCCGACTTTCAGATGTCGGCGATCCAGCCGAGTGTGGCGCCGCAATGGATCGGCGCCAAGACGCGGCAGGATGCGACGATGCTCGTCACGGTGCTTCCGGCCGGCTGGATCGGCGGCTGGCACGAAAATCCGCACCCGCAATGGATCATTCCGCTGTCGGGACGGTGGTTCGTCGAAACGATGGACGGCGTTCGTGTCGAAATGGGTCCGGGCGATATCTCGTTTGGAGAAGATCAGAACACGCGTCCGCACGGCGGCCGGCGCGGGCATCTGTCCGGCACCGTCGGGCCGGAACCGGCCGTGCTGATGCTGGTGCAGTTCGAAGCCGCGCCGAGTGTCGCCTCGCCCTGCCGCTTCAGGTGAACTCATGGATGGATTCGAATTCCGCGCGCAACGCTTCGCCCACTACATCCTCGGCAACGCCGCCTTGGAGACGCTCGCCAGCGGTTTTCGCTGGATCGAGGGTCCGGTCTGGATGGGCGACGCCGATTGCCTCTTGTTTCAGGACATTCCCAACAACCGGACGATGCGCTGGATCGAAGGGGTGGGTGCGTCGGTCTATCGCGCGCCCTCGCACTACGCCAACGGGCAGACCCGCGACCGGCAGGGCCGGCTCATTGCCTGCTCGCACCGTGAACGCTGCCTGTTTCGCACCGAATACGACGGCCGCGTGACCAAGCTGGTGGATCGCCACGCCGGCAAGCGGCTTAATTCTCCGAACGACGTGGTGGTGAAATCGGACGGCTCGATCTGGTTCACCGATCCGCTCTACGGCATTGCCAACGATTATGAGGGCGGGCGGCAGGTCTCCGAACAGAGGCCCGCGGTCTACCGGTTCGATCCGGCCACGGGCGAGATCGCCATCGTGGCCGACGATTTCGACGGCCCCAACGGCCTTGCATTCTCGCCCGACGAGCGTCGGCTCTACATCGCCGAGACCGGCGATCAGAACCAGCCATCGCCGCGCCGCCATATCCGCGCCTTCGACGTGAAATCCGATGGACGCACGCTGTCCGGCGGAGACGTTTTTCACAAGATCGACCCCGGCTATTGCGACGGGATGCGCGTGGATGAAGACGGCAACGTCTGGAGCAGCGCCGCCGACGGCGTTCACTGCATCAGTCCGGCCGGCGAACTGCTCGGCCGCATCTTCGTCCCCCACCTCGTCGCCAACTTGACCTTCGGCGGTCCCGCCAAGAACCGGCTTTTCATCGGCGGCTCGACGACGCTCTACGCCATCTACTTGAACTGCCGCGGTGTGCAGACGCCGTGAGTCCCGTACGCTGTGTGTCGCGCATCGTGCTTATCTGCCGCGATGTCGAGCGTCTGGCCGAATTTTATGCGCGAGCTTTCGGCTTTGCGTCCATCGGGGATTCCCCGGAGAACGATGCCGATTTCGCCCGGCTCATCGGGGAGGGTCGTGGGACGGTGCGCACGAGCGCATTGCGCCTGGGCAGCCAGCATGTGGTTTTGGCGCAACCGAAGCCGCCCGGCGGCCTCTATCCTGCCGACGTTCCCGGCTGGTCTTCGCAATTTCAGCATTTTGCCATCGTCGTGTCGGACATGCCGGCGGCCTTCGCCGCGCTGCGCGCGATTTCCGGCTGGACCGCGATTTCAACCGGCGGTCCGCAGATGCTGCCGGAATCGTCAGGCGGCGTGAGCGCGTTCAAGTTTCGCGATCCCGAGGGCCACCCGCTCGAACTGCTGGCCTTCCCGCGCGACGCCACGCCTGCCGCCTGGGCGCTTCGGGCTGAAAAATCCTTTCTCGGCATCGATCATTCGGCGATTTCAGTGGCCGAAACCGCGCGCAGCGTGGCGTTCTATGAGGGGCTTGGGCTCGCGCGCATCGGCGGCTCGCTCAATACCGGACCGCAGCAGCAAGCGCTCGACGGGCTTGCCGATGCGGTTGTCGAAGTCACTGCCTTGGCGCCACCCCTGCATCGCACTCCCCATCTCGAGTTGCTGTGCTACCGCGGCGATTTCGTGCGTCACGAAGCGGTGAGTGGCACAACCGACTTGGCCGCGACGGAGCTTGTCTTTGCCATGGCGCCTCAGGCTTTTGCTGCGACGATCAGGCGCAATCGCGCGGCCGTCGTCGGCGGCCCGATCGTTTCGCGGCGGGGACGTTCCCGCGTATTATTGCGCGATCCGGACGGGCACCTGCTTTGTTTGGAGGCGGAGCCGCCCGGCGAAGGTCAATGATGGAGCGTACGGCGATAACACCACCAGGCGCACCCGGCATCGCGGCGCGCTGGACCTCGAGTGCGAAAAGCGCGGTCGGCACCTCCGCGGGCGCCGACAGCCGCGTGTGGTTCACCATCAGCCACGGCATTCTCAACGAAATCTACGCGCCGCGCCTGGATATGGCGTGCATCCGCGATTTCGGTTTCCTGGTGACTGCAGATGGTTATTTCTCCGAGGAAAAACGCGATACGCATTCGACGGTGAAGATAGTGGACGACGGCATTCCGGCGTTCCGTCTGGTCAATGTGGCGCGCGACGGCCGCTATCGATTCCTCAAGACGATCATGTCCGATCCGGACCGCGAGGTCGTCCTCCAGGACATCGCCTTTGCGGCGCTTTCCGGCAATCTTTCAGACTATGCCGTGCACGCGCTAATTGCGCCGCACCTGGTCAACGCCGGCGCCGCCAATACCGCGTGGTACGCCGATTACAAAGGCCATCAACTGCTGTTTGCCGAGGGACGCGGAACCTCGCTTGCCGTCGCGTCCTCGGTGCCGTGGATTGCCCGTTCCGCCGGTTATGTCGGGTTTTCCGATGGCTGGCAGACGCTGGCGCGCGGCGAAGGCGTGCGATCCGAATACGTGCGTGCGGTCAACGGAAACGTTGCGCTGACCGGCACGCTTGATCTGAGCAAAACCGATGGCCGCGTGCTGCTCGCCATCGGTTTCGGCGCGCAGCCGGAGGAAGCGGCGTTCCGCGCGCTCATCAGTATGCAGCAGGGCCTCGATCCGGTCATGCGCCGGTTTTACGGCGGCTGGCGCCAATGGCAACAGAGCCTGCTGCCGCTCGACCCGCCGTCGGATGCGACGGGGCTCAATCACTATCGGATCAGCACGGCCGTATTGGAAACCCACCGCGACGCGGCCTCTGGAGCGATTATCGCCAGCCTGTCCATTCCCTGGGGTTCGTCGAAGGGTGACGACGATCTCGGCGGTTACCATCTGGTGTGGCCGCGCGACCTCGTGCAGATCGCCGGCGGGCTGCTTGCCGCGGGCAGCGCCGCTCATGCCAAGGCGGTGCTGGATTATCTCGTCGCCGTGCAGGAGGCCGACGGGCATTGGCTGCAGAACTCCTGGCTCGATGGGCGGCCCTATTGGCAGGGCGTGCAGATGGATGAGACCGGCTTTCCGATCATCCTCTACGACATGCTGCTGCGTGCCGGCGCGATCGATCAGCCAAGTGCTACGCGCTACGACGCGATGATCGAGAAAGCGGCCGGCTACATCGTGCGCAACGGACCGGCAACCGAGCAGGATCGTTGGGAGGAAGACGGCGGCTACTCGCCCTTCACCCTTGCGGTCGAGATCGCGGCGCTGCTTGTGCGCCGCCGATGCCATGGAAGCGGCCGGCAACGCACCGCTTGCGCGCTATCTGCGCGAGGTGGCTGACGGGTGGAACGAGCGGATCGAAAGCTGGACCTACGTCGTCGACACCGAGCTGTCCCGCAAGCTCGGCATCGAGGGTTACTACATCCGCATCGGCCGACTGGCCGCCGACGGCGGATCCGATGCGCATCGGATTCATCGCCATTCGCAATCGCCCCGCGGGCGACGCCGGCCTCGAAGCCGATCTCCTCGTCAGCCCCGATGCATTGGCGCTGGTGCGCTTCGGCCTGCGTGCTGCGGACGATCCGCGCATCCGCAGTACGGTTACGGCGATCGATGCCGTCGTCAAACGCGATCTGCCGGCGGGGCCCTATTGGTACCGTTACAACGACGACGGCTACGGCGAACACGCCGACGGGGCGCCGTTTGACGGGACCGGCATCGGCCGGCTCTGGCCGCTGCTGACCGGCGAGCGCGCCCATTACGAGCTTGCCGCGGGCCGCCGCGACGAGGCGCGGCGTCTGCTCGCGACGCTCGAGGCCTCCGCCAGCGTCGGCGGATTGTTGCCGGAGCAGATCTGGGACTGCGATGACATTCCGGCGCGCGAGCTTTTCCTCGGCCGGCCTTCCGGCAGCGCCATGCCGCTGGCCTGGGCGCATGCCGAGCACATCAAATTGCTGCGGTCGCTGCGCGATTCCGCGGTGTTCGACATGCCGCCGCAGACCGTTGCACGCTACGTCGACGACACCCCGCCGCCGGCGCCGCAAAGCTGGCGGCTCGACTTGCGGATCAGCAGGATTGCAATGCACCGTACGCTGCGCGTCGAATTGCTGGCGCGCGCGCGTGTGCGTTGGTCGACCGACGGCTGGGCGACGGTTCACGAGGGCACGGCTGAGCCGACCGGCGTCGGGACCTATGTGTGCGATCTGCCCACGCGGGAATTGAACGAAGGCGCGGTTGTGCGCTTTACCTTATTCTGGACCGAGGCGAACCGGTGGCAAGGCGCCGATTTCGAGGTTGAGATAGCACAACAGTGAGCGAAGAAGTCGTTTTTCTGTTCGATGTCGACAATACGCTTCTCGACAATGATCGTGTGCAGGCGCACCTGAGCGAGCACTTGGCCGAGAACTACGGCGAGGCCGCGCGCGACAGATACTGGGAGATTCTCAAAAACCTCGTCGACGAACTCGGATACGTGGATTATCTCGGCGCGCTGGAGCGCTACCGGGTCGAGGCGTTGCATCGTCCTGAGGTGCTGCGCATGTCGAGCTGGCTGGTCGACTATCCGTTCGCCGAGCGCGTGTTTCCCGGCGCGCTGGCCGCGATCAAGCATATCGAGCGCTGGGGCAAGCCTGTGATTCTTTCGGACGGCGACGCCGTCTTTCAGCCGCGCAAGATCGAACGTTCCGGCCTCTGGCAGGCGGTGGAAGGTCGCGTCCTCATCTACATCCATAAGGAACGCGAACTGCAATACGTGGAACAGCTTTACCCCGCCGATCACTACGTGCTGATCGACGACAAGCTGCGAATCCTCGACGCGGTCAAGAAAATCTGGGGCGAACGGGTGACCACGGTGTTCGCCAAGCAGGGTCACTACGCCTTCGATGCGCAGACCCTCACCGCCTATCCGTCCGCCGACATCGAGCTTGCCAGGATCGGCGATCTCGTTGGCTTTGACCGCAGCCGGTTGCTGACAGGACGATGAAACAAACGCAGGGAACGGCAGGAAACGGCAGGGACCGGCGGCTATGCATTTGACGATCTTCCTCGTGCTCGCGGGCTTGATGGGCGCAACCGGCATCGTGCTGGCCGCCGCCGGGGCACATGGCGCGCCGGGCGCCGGCCTCGACAGCGCCGCCTTCATGCTCCTGTTTCATGCTGTGGCGTTGCTCGCGGGAGCAGCCTTGGCCCGGCAGGGCCTGCTCTGGCGACCGTCGGCGCTGGCCGCTCTCGCCGCCTGGGTTCTGGGCGCGGCGCTGTTTGCCGGCAATATCGCGTTGCGCGCTTTCATCGGCCATCGCCTCTTTCCCATGGCGGCGCCGGCCGGGGGCATCATCCTGATCGTAGGCTGGCTGTTGCTTGCCGCGGCAGCCGCGGCTGCCGCGCTCTGAGGCGGATTTCATCGGGAACCGCTGCCGGCCGGGCCTGTTGACTGCCAGGACCGGCGGGCACGAAAGAGCGCGAGAATTTCCATGACAGTGCGTTTTGTCTTGATCGCGGTGGCGATCGCCGTGGCCGCCTCATCCCAGCAGGTTTCGGCGCAGCAGAAATCCGTCCTCAGCTATCACGGCGATGAGAGACGCAGCGGCAATTATGTCGTGCCGGCGTTGACTTGGCAGCGGGCGCAGGCGGTGCATCCCGATCACGCGTTCGACGCCCGCGTCGACGGTCATCTCTACGCGCAGCCGCTTTATTGGCGTGCTCCCGGTTCGAATTCGGCGATGGTGCTCACCGCTTCGGAGAGCGACGTCGTGCAAGCCTTCGATGCGCAAACGGGTAAGCAATTGTGGAGGCGATCCGTAGGCCGGCCCGTCGCCGGCTCAGCTCTCCCTTGCGGCAATATCAATCCGCTCGGCATCACCGGGACGCCGGTGATTGATCCAAGCGGGCAGGGTATCTATTTCGACGCCGCGGTCGCGCAAGCGGACGGACCGCATCATGAAGCGTTCGGCCTGTCGTTGAAGGGCGGCTCCGTCCTGCCCGGCTGGCCGGTCGATGTCGCCGCCGCGCTGCAACGGGCAGGACTGCGCTTCGACGCGCGTCCGCAGAATCAGCGCACCGCGTTCTCTTTTCTCGACGACACCGTCTATGCAGGGTATGGCGGCCATTTCGGCGATTGCGGCGACTATCATGGCTTCGTGGTCGGTTTTCCCTTGCGCGATCCGGGCAAGGTGGCGAGCTTCGAAACGCGGGCGCGGGGCGGTGGCATTTGGGCGCCCGGAGGCCTGGCGGTCGTCGGCCACGACATTTTCGCTGCGACCGGCAATACTTTCGGCGCCGGGACCTGGAGCGACGGCGAGGCGGTGTTCCGACTGTCCGCAGATTTGCGTCGCAGCGACGCCAAGCGCGACTTCTTTGCTCCGGCGGACTGGAAGACGCTCGACGCCGGCGATGAGGACCTCGGCGGCAGCAATCCGATTGCGCTCGACGTGCCGAGCGCGGGCGGCAGCCAACCCTTGATCCTCGCTCTCGGCAAGGATCGCAAGGCCTATCTATTCGATCGCAACAACCTCGGCGGCATCGGCGGCCAGTTGGCCTCCGCCGCCGTGTCGACCCTGCGCATCATCACCGCGCCCGCCGCCTACCCGGTCGGCAACGATGTGTTCGTCGCCTTTCAGGGACCGGGAAGCAGTTGCCCTGGCGGCGGCCGACAAAGCGGGCTGACTGTGCTCAATATCGCCGGTGGATCGCCGCCGCGAATGCGCATGGCCTGGTGCGGCGCGCTCGATGGGCGCGGCTCGGCGATGGTGACCACCACAGACGGCCATTCCAATCCGATTGTGTGGATTCTCGGTGCCGAAGGCGACAATCGCCTGCACGCGTTCCGCGGCGATACCGGAGCGGCGATTTTTACGAGCCAGCCGATGAGCGGGCTGCGTCATTTCCAGACGCTGATCGCCACGCCGGATCGGCTCTATGTGGGCGCCGACGGGCGGGTGTATGCGTTCGATTTTTGAGGAATTAGCTCCTTTCCCGATGCGCGGCCACGCCGACGGCCCACGCGCAGGGTTGCGTCTGCCAGGGTTGCAGCCGTGAACGCAAACCGATAGTCGAACGCGTGGTGGTCGCAACCGGCGGCCCAAAAATCCGCCGCGCCAGGCCGCGGTGTTGAGGGGAGGGGAGCACGATGGGCAAAGTCACCGCGCGGGGGCCGTCGCGCCGCGGCGTGATCAAGGCCGGCGCCACGATCGTTGCCGGCATTGCCATGCCGGCCATCTTGCGCGTGCGTGCCGCGTGGGCCGATTATCCAGACCGGCCGATCAAAGTCGTCGTTGCCAACACGCCGGGCGGACCTTCCGACATCGTCGGCCGCATCGTCACCGCGGCGTTGCGAAAATCGACCGGCAAGACATTCATCGTCGAGAACCGCGGCGGCGCCGGCGGCAATATCGGCATGGAATACGCCGCGCACGCTGAACCCGATGGCTATACGATCCTGCTCGCGACCAATGCCTATTCGGTCAATTACGGCCTCTACAAGCACCTGCCCTACGACCCCTATAAGGATTTTGTCGGTGTGAGCGAACTGGCGACCTCGCCGAATACGTTCGTGGTCAAGTCCGAACTGCCGGCAAAAACCATCCACGAGTTTGTCGCGCTGGCCCGTGCCAAGCCGGATACCTACAATTGCTCGACGCCGCCGATCGGCACGACCCCGCAAATCCAACTCGCGGTCCTGAAAATCCGCGAAAAGCTGCCGCGGCTCGCCGACGTGGTGTTCAAGGGCGGCGGCGACGCCTTTGCGGCGCTGCTTTCCGGTACCGTGCAGATGAGTTCCGGCTCGCTGCCGCCGGCGGCTCCGCACATCAAGGCCGGAACCTGCCGATGTCTTGCCGTCACCGGTGACGTGCGCTGGCCCGGTCTGCCGGACGTGCCGACGATGCAGGAGGCTGGCTACAAGGATTTCGTGTTTGCGACCGACACCGTGCTGCTGGCGCCGGCCAAGACGCCGCCCGAGCGCATCAAGTGGCTGGAGACCGAGACGCTGAAGATCCTGAAGACGCAGGAGATGAAAGACAAGCTGTACAAATCCGGCTTTTTGGTGCGCGCCAAGGGCGCCGACGCCGCTTGGGCCCGCGTGACCAAAGAAATCGTCATGTTCAAGCGGATCATCGACCAGGCCGGCATTCCGAAAATGTAGCGGCCGTCAGTTCAGCAGATTGTCGCGAAGGGTGTCGCCGCAATATTTTTTCTTCACCAATCCGCGGCGCTGCAGCTCCGGCACGACCAGATCGACGAATTCCTGCAGGTTGCCCGGAGCGGAAAAGCCGCGGGCAAGCATGAAGCCGCCATTGGCGCCGGTCTCGAAATGCAGTTGTTCGAGGCGATCGGCGATTATTTCGGGCGGACCGGCCGCGACCAAGATGCGCTCGGTCATGTACTTGCGGCCGAACTCGCCGACGGTGAGCGCCGGATCGGTGGTTTTGAGGATTTCCTCGAAGCTGCCCAGATGCGTACCCTGCGCCTTGACCTCGTCGGCGAGGTCGGCAAGCCTCGTGTCGTGGCGCACGCGCGAGAAGTCGATCCCGTACATCGAGGACAGCTCGATCAGTCCCGCTTCCGGCGGAATCGAATCCAGGTATTGCCGTTCCTTTTCCTGCGCTTGGCGCTCGGAGTCAGCGACCTGGATGCGCACCGACCATAAAATCCCGCAGTCGCGCGGCTCGCGTCCGTGCTTTTTCAGGTTTTCGTCGAGTCTGGCGCGATGCTCGCGCATGCTCGGAATGGTTCGTCGCGTGCTGAATTGCATGTCGGCGTAGGCGGCGGCGAGGTCGAGGCCCGGACCCGATTGTCCGGCCTGGATGAGCACCGGACGGCCTTGCGGGGAACGCAGCGACGGCAGCGGCCCGCGGACATTGTAATAGCGCCCGTGGAAGTCGAGCACGTGGACTTTGTCCGGATCGCCGAACACGCCGCTTTCGCGGTCGAACACGAGAGCGCCGTCTTCGACGCTGTCCCAGAGCGCGCGCACCACCTGCAGATGCTCCTGCGCCTGTTCATAGCGAGCGTCGTGCTCGATCAGCTTGTCGTAGCCCCAGTTCGCCGCCTCGTTCTTGGAGCGCGAGGTCACGGCGTTCCAGGCGATCCGGCCCTCCGGTGACGTGATCGAGCGCGTTGAAGAGCCGCGCGACGTAGAACGGATGGTGGTAGGTGGTCGACATGGTGATGCCGAATCCCACTCCGGCGGCGGCGCGCGCCATGCAGGGAATCATCGGCATCATGTCGTGCCACGGCCATTTCACGCCATGGCGGATGACCGCGTGATGGTTGCCGCCGTAATCCTCGGACACGCCCGCCGAATCGCCGAAGAACAGCAGGTCCATCACGCCTCTGGCCGCGATGCGGGCGATCTCTTCGTAGAAATCGGGGCGGCCGTAATAAGGATAACCGGACCACGATCCCGGCATCCGCCAAAGGTAGTCGGTGTGGAAGAACGACAGGTCCGCGGCAAGATGGATAAGCTCGGACTGGCTCATGGCGGATGCCGGGCGCGAGCGCGCCGATCTTCACAGGTTTGCGGAGACGGTGCCTGGCCGCTTGGGGCAGGCTCGATTCGGTCCGGTTCGCGGGGATCGACCGGCGGCGCCGCTCCCGCATCGTCCGCGACAAGCCGCCGGGTGCGATCGCTCACGAGGGATTGTAGACCACGATCTTCAGCGGGCGTAGGATTGAAGCCGTTGCACGGGTTCTTGTCCTGCGGACAGTTCGAAATGGCGACGAACAAATCCATGTCCGCGCGAAGCTCGATGTAATCGCCCGGCTTTGAGGTCGGCTCCTCGATCTCGTAGCGCCCGTCTTCGTATTGAATGACCTTCATGAACGGACAGAACGCGCCGGGAATGTCCTTTTGCGTGATGCCGAGCGGGGCGGCGGCGAGCGTGAGGTTCTCGCGGCAATTGCGCGTGCCGTGCACGCCGTAGCGGCGGAAATTGGCTGGCTCGTTGCAGCAGCCGCCGGACGCATGATGGATACCCACGGTGTCGCCGACGATGGTCATCATCTCATTGCCTTCGTCGGAATACAGGACATGGCCGGTGGTGAAAATCCAGCGTTTCTGGATAAGCCGCGAATTGTTGCAGGACAGCTTCTCCGCGGGATCGTGGAGATTGAAGCAGACCACGTCGGGCACCTGCTTGCCTTCCACGTCGACGATGCGCATCACTTGGCCCTTCTTCAGCTCGAGGCCGAGATATTCCTTCGGAGGGATCACGTGTTCGAGGGAAATTTCGCCGACCGGCGGCTTGGGCGTCATCAACGTCATGAACCGTATCTCCTGCACAGCGTTGCTGCCGGCGCCGCGGACGACGCCGACCGAAGAATTCTAACGAGTTGAAACACGAGCGACAATTGCTCTCATCGCAACATTGCGCCGCACTTCGATCAATGCTCCGCTCGCGAGTGCCGAAGCTTGCCATCGCTCGTTACGTGCAACGCCGCTCGACGTTGATCTCAACGCCAAGGGGCTGAAAATCGTCGGCAATCCCCCGTTGGGGGCGGCGAGCGCATGCGACACCGACGCCGTCTGCGGGAGCCGCGCGCGCCTATCCGCTCGGCGCGAAGCTGGGGTAAGCTTGCTTCCCAAAAGGGGGCGGTCGGGGAGGACGCGGACTTGGGCGCGCAGTTCTGGCTGATCCAGACCTTCAATGGCATTTCGTACGGCGCGCTCCTGTTTTTGGTCGGCAGCGGGCTGTCACTGATTTTCGGCGTCATGCGCATCGTCAACCTGGCGCACGGCTCGTACTTTCTCCTCGGCGGGTATGTGGCGCTGTCGGTCATCTGGGCGACCGGCTCGTGGGCGCTGGCCATTCCGGTTGCGGCGATCAGCGTTGCGGTACTCGGTCTGGCGATGGAACGAGTTTTTCTGCGGCCGTTGGGGCACGATCCGCTGCGCCAGGTGTTGCTCACCGTCGGCTTTGCCTACCTGTTCCAGCAGGCCGCGCTCGACATCTGGTCAGGCAATCCCTTTGACATCGATCCGCCGGACCAATTGACCCGAAGCCTCGTCGTCGGCGGCCTGCACCTGCCGATCTATCGCATCTTCATGATCGCCGTTGCGCTCGCCATTGGGCTCACATTGTGGCTGGTCATGGAAAAGACCCGGCTCGGCGCCACCATTCGCGCCACGGTCGACGACGCGCAGATGGCACGCGGCGTCGGCATCAACACGTCGCTCATCTCCACCCTGATATTCGGCCTCGGCGCATTGCTCGCCGCGCTCGGCGGGGTGATCGGCGGCGGCTTTCTCGGTGTGTATCCCGGCCTCGATTTCGAGATGCTGCCGATCGCCTTCGCCGTGGTGATCATCGGCGGCATGGGCAGCCTCGGCGGCGCCGCCATCGGGGCGCTGGTCGTGGGCTTGGCGGACAATTTCGGCAAGGCGCTGTTTCCGGAATTGTCCTACTTTACGCTGTACGCGCCGATGGCGCTGATCCTGGCGGTCCGGCCGACCGGGCTGTTCGGGCGGGAATGAGTGGACATGGCGGGCGCGTACAGCAAGATCCTTGCCGTTGCCGTGGTGCTCGCCGTTGTCGCGCTCGTCGTTCCCCATACCAACTCGTTCGTGATCCTGCTTGCCACGCGCGCGCTCGCCTTCTCCATCCTGGTGATGAGCGTCGACCTCCTGCTCGGCTTCACCGGCCTCGCCTCGCTCGGGCAGGCCGCCTATCTCGGCGTGGGCGCCTATCTCGCCGCGATACTGGCGACGCGCTATCACATCGGGCTCGGCGACGATTTCTGGCTGGTGGTGCTGCTCGCCATGCTTGGCGGTGCGGTGCTGGCGGCTTTTTTCGGATTGTTGGCGATCCGCGCGAGCGGCGTCTACTTTCTCATGATCACGCTGGCGCTTGGGCAGTGCGTTTGGGGACTGGCCTATCGCTGGAATTCGCTCACCGGCGGCGACAACGGCATCAATGTATCGCAGCGGCCCAGATTTTTCGGCATCGATTTCGCCCACGAGGTGACGTTCTTCTACCTGGTATTTGCGCTGTTTGCCGCCTCGCTCCTGCTCCTCTACGCGCTCGTGCGTTCGCCATTCGGCCGCAGCCTGGAAGGCATCCGCGAGCGCGAACTGCGCATGAAGATTCTCGGCTACAATACCTGGCTGCACAAATATATCGCCTTCGTCATCGCCGGCGCTTTCGGCGGGCTGGCCGGCGTGCTGTGGGTGCACACCGCCGGCATCGTCTCCACCGACGACGTGGTGCTGACGACGTCGGTCGACGCTCTGCTGATGGCGGTTCTGGGCGGTGCCGGGACGCTGTTCGGCGGGGTGCTCGGCGCCGCAATCGTCTTCTTCGTGCGCGAATATCTGAGCACGCTGGTGCATTGGTGGCAGTACGTGCTCGGCGGAATCTACGTCCTGGTCATCCTTTACCTGCCGGGCGGGCTGATGAGCATTCCGCAGCGGGCGCGCCAATGGCGCGCGGCGCGCGAGCCGACCGCCGCCGGCGGATTGGCCGCCGCGCCGACGTATTCGTCGCCGGCGCGCGGCGCCGGTTAGGCGCAGCGCAGAAATCGAACGCAACGACAAAGCGAAGAACGCAAACGGAGGGAGTGAAAGTCATGACAAACAAAAAGAACAAAGTGCCAAGCCGCGCCGGCCTCATGCTGATCGCTGCTTGTACCTTGGTGGCGGCATGCCCCGCGCCGGCAGCGGCCCAGCAGGAGCTACGCATCGGCATCATCGCGCCGGTGACCGGCATCTTCGCCCAGGTCGGCGCCGACATGACCAACGGCTTCAAAATGTATCTCGAACAGACACACAGCACCTTCGCCGGGGTCAAGGTCGTTCCCATCATAGAGGACAGCCAGGGAAAGCCGGATCTCGCCGTGACCAAGGCACGCAAGCTCATTCTTGAAGACCACGTACAGATGATTGTCGGCGGCGTGCTCGCCACCGAGGGCTATGCGCTGGCGCCGGTGTCGACCGAGCTGAAGACCGTTTATATCTCCTCGGTGACGGCTGCCGACGATCTCACCCAGCGCCAGATCGGCAAGTATCCGTATTTCCTCCGCACCAGTTGGACCAGCTCGCAGCCCATGCATCCGCTCGGCCAGTGGGCCTGCGATCAGGGCTACAAGAAGATCGCCGCCATCGCCGCCGACTATGCGTTCGGCTACGAGTCGGTCGGCGGCTTCCAGAAGACCTTCGAGGATTGCGGCGGCAAGATCATTCAGAAAATCTGGCCGCCGATCGGCACCAAGGATTTCGGGCCCTATATTCCGACCATCAGGCCCGATGCCGATGCGGTCTTTTCGCTGATGGTCGGGCCGATGACGCTGCAATTCCCCAAGCAGCTGCGCGCTTCCGGCTACACCAAGCCGATCGTCGGCGGCAGCGTGAGCTACGACGAGTCCTCGCTGCCCTTCATGGGCGACGAGGTGATCGGCGATGTCTCGGCGGAGCAGTATAGCGCCGCGCTGCAGACGCCGAAGAACGAGACTTTCGTGAAGAGCTATCGCGCCAAATACGGCAAGGTGCCTTCGTATTTCTCCGAGAGCAACTACACGACGGCGATGATGATCGATGACGTGATGAAGGAGACCGGCGGCAAGTGGCCCGGCGCCCTGCCGTTCATTGCCAAGATGGCGGCGCTCCACGTCGACGCTCCGCGCGGGCCGCTCAGCTTCGACGACTCGCGCAATGTGGTGCAGAACATCTACATCAAGAAAGTCGAGAAGACGAAGCTGTTCGGCTACGCCAAGCCGGAACTCTGGGACGTCGTCATCAAGACCTATCCGCACGTCAGCCAGTTCTGGACCTACGGCAAGGACGCATTCCTCAAGCAGCCGGTCTACAGCCGCGACTTCCCACCGTGCCGCTATTGCGAATAGACACCTGGACGGTCGCGCATGCGCGGCTGTTTGGCCGGGACGGGCAGGGCGGAGGCATGGGTTGACGCGTGAGTGAGCAACCGCAGACCGACGGCGGCGAGCCGTTGCTCGAACTGAAAGGCCTGTCGAAGACATTCGGCGGCCTGCGGGCGGTGCGCGGCGTTTCGCTCAAAGTCATGCCCGGCGACCGCCAGGCCATCATCGGTCCGAATGGCGCCGGCAAGACCACGCTGTTCAATCTGATCAGCGGAATTTTTCCGGCGGCGTCGGGGCAAGTGCTGATGTTCGGCCGCGATGTCACCACCTGGCCGAGCCACCGGCGTGCCGCGCTCGGCATGGCGCGCACGTTCCAGGTCACCAGCCTCTTTCCCAAGCTCACCGTGCTCGACAACGTGCTGCTCGCCATCACCGGCTGCCGGCCGCAGAAATTCGTCATGTGGCGTCCGCTGTCGTCCTTTCGCCAGGTCTATGACAAGGCGCACGGCCTGTTGCAGCGCGCTGAATTTTTGGATCGCAAGGGCGTCGAAGTGCGCCATCTGTCGCACGGCGAGCAGCGCCAGCTCGAGATCGTGGTCGGCATCGCCGGCGACCCGGATTTGTTGCTGCTCGACGAACCGGCCGCCGGGCTGTCGTCGGGCGAATCCGCGGAGATGGCGCGCTTTTTGCAAAAGCTCGATGCGAAGATGGCCATCCTGTTGATCGAGCACGACATGGACATCGTCTTCGATGTCGCCCGCCGAGATATCGGTTCTGCATTTCGGCGAAGTGCTGGAATGCGGATCGGCCGAACGAATTCGTTGCAGCACCAAGGTGCAGGAAATCTATCTGGGAACCGGCTGAGCGCCGGCTATCGTCGCATGACCATCCTCGACGTGCAGGACATCCATACCTATTACGGCGACGCCTATGTGCTGCAGGGGCTGTCGCTTGCGCTCGACCAGGGCCAGATTCTCGGCCTGCTCGGACGTAACGGCGTCGGCAAGAGCACGCTGGTCAATTCGATCGTCGGCTTTGTGCCGCCGCGGCGCGGCAGGATTTTGTTCAAGGGCGCCGATATCACCGGCAACTCCTCGTTCGGCATCGTCCGCAGCGGCATCGGCCTGGTGCCGCAGGGGCGGCGCGTCTTTCCGACGCTCTCCGTCGCCGATAATCTTTTGGTCGCCGAGCATAGTCCGGAGCGCCATGGCTGGTGCATGGAGCGGGTGTTCTCGCTGTTTCCGCGCCTGCGCGAACGCAAGGACCAACGCGCCAAGACCCTGTCCGGCGGCGAGCAGCAGATGCTCGCCATCGGCCGCGGGCTGATGACCAATCCCGATTGTCTGATCATGGACGAGCCGTCGGAGGGATTGGCGCCGATCATCATTCAGGGCCTGTGGGAGGCGATCGCCAAGCTCAGGCAGGAGGGGCTGTCCATTCTGCTGGTCGAACAGAACGCCGCCCTTGCGCTCAAGCTCGTCGATTTCGTGCACGTGATGAGCAAGGGCCGCGTGGTCTACTCGGCGCCGCCGGCGGAACTCTGGCAAAACCAGGAAATCAAATCGCGCTATCTCGGCATTTGAGCGGCCGCCTCGATGGCGGCCATGATGCGCTCCGGCGTGAGCGGCAGATCGCAAACCTCGGCGTTGAGCGGGCGCAGCGCGTCATTGACGGCCGAAACGATGGCGGCCGGCGGCCCGACCGCGCCGCCTTCGCCGAGGCCCTTGATGCCGAATTCGGTGTAGGGCGAGGGCGTCTGCATGTGTAGGATTCTTATTGCGGGGACCTCGGTTGCGCTCGGCAAGAGGTAGTCCTGCAGGGTGGTGGCAAGCGGCTGGCCGCGTTCGTCGAACGGTGTCGCCTCGTAGAGACAGGTGCCGATGCCCTGCGCGGTGCCGCCGCGGATCTGTCCGTCGACGATCATCGGATTGACCAGCGTGCCGCCGTCTTCGACCACCACGTAATCCAATATCTCGATGCCGCCGGTTGCCGGGTCGACGGCGACCGTTGCGGCGTGCGTCGCGTAGGTGAACGTGCCGCTGTCGCGCGCGGCGCGATAGCCGGCGGTCACGTCCAGCCCGCCGCTGTCGATCTCCGGCGGCAGGGTCTGCGGCTGCAGATACCAGGCGCGCGCGACATCGCGCAGCGTGATGCTGCTGTTGCCGGCGACGACGCAGCCGCCGGCGACGCCGGCCTCCGCCGCGCTCGCCTGCAGCAGCCAGGCGCCGATATGGACCGCCCGCTGCGCCAGCAGACGGCACGCGACCGCGACCGCGCCGCCGCCATGGACCATCGAACGCGATCCCCAGGTCGCCGTCGAGTACGGCGCGCTCAGCGTGTCGCCTTGCACCACTTTGATGTCATCGAACGCGACGCCGAGAATTTGGTGCGCCACCTGCGCGTAGGTGGTTTCATGACCTTGGCCGTGCGAGTGGGTGCCGACGTGAATCTCGACCTCGCCGTCGGGAGTGAGCTTGACCTTCGCCTGCTCATAGCCGGGTACGATCGGGCGTCCCCAGGCGGCAAGCACCGAGGTGCCATGCGCGCCCTGCTCGACGAAGAACGACACGCCGGCGCCGATCAGCCGCCCGTCCGGCTCCGGGCGCTGCTGCCGCCGCCGCACTGCTTCGAAACCGATGGCCTCGACCGCGAGCCGCAGGCATTTGGGATGGTCGCCGCTGTCGAAATGCTTGCCGACGATGTTCTCGAACGGCATCTGTTCCGGGCGGACCATGTTGCGAAGGCGGACTTCATACGGCTCGAGCTTCGTTTGCCGGGCGATGGCGTCCATGATCGTTTCGATGGCGAGACAAACGCCGGTGCGGGCAACGCCGCGGTAGGGCAGGATCGGGCATTTGTTGGTGGCGACTGCGGCCGCACGGCACCGATAGGCGGACAGGATATAGGGTCCGGGCAGAAGGTTGGCGATCTGCGCGGCTTCGAGCGAGGATGAGACCGGATAGGACGAATAGGCGCCGGCATCCACGTGGGCGACGCAGTCGATGCCGAGCAGCTTGCCGTCGGCCGTGGCATAGCCGGTGATCTCGTAGCAATGCTCGCGGCAATTGGCGTTCGCGGTCAAACGTTCGCGGCCGTCCTCGAGCCAGCGCACCGGATGATCGATTTTCTTTTGCGCCAGCCAGGCCAGCGCGACCTCTTCGCGGCACAACAGGCCCTTGTAGCCGAAGCCGCCGCCGACATCGGGCGAGATGACGCGCAGCCGTCCGTGCTCGATGCCGAGACACTCGCTCAAGCCGGTCTGCACCGAGTGCGGAAACTGGGTCGCGGTGATCAGCGTCAAGAGGCGCAGCCGCGCGTCGCGGAAAGCAATGACGCCGCGGCCTTCGATCGGAAACATGCAGTGCCGCGCCGTACGGATGCGTTTGCGCACAACCACGGCGGCCGATTTCGCCATCGCCTCGATCGGCCCGTCCGCGGAAAATTCAACGACGATGTTGTCGCCCCATTCCTCGTGCACGAGCGGCGAAGCGGCCTCGCATGCGCTTAGCATGTCGGTCACCGCCGGCAGTTCCTCATAATCGAGAGTGACCGTGGCGGCGATGTCTTCGGCTTCTGCGCGCGTGCGGGCCACGCACAGTGCGACGAGTTCGCCGGCGAAGCGGAGTTTGCCGGTCGCGAGAATAGGCTCCGCCGAGCGCTTGAAGCCGGCGAGCGGCGGCGCGGACACGATCGGCTTGACGCCAATCATGTCGTCGGCGGTAAAAACGGCGCTGCGATAGTGTTCGGGAATGCGAACCTGCAACAGCCGCGCATGGGCCACGGGGCTGCGCACGAACGCCACCTCGCGCATGCCGGCAAGACGGAAATCGCCGACATATTGTCCGCGGCCGCGCAGGAAGCGGTCGTCCTCCTTGCGCAGCACGGAGGCGCCGATACCGTAGTTCGCGGTCCGCTCCGCCTGGTGATGATCGTGGCGGCGGCTCTCGCCGGATGGCTTCGGGGTTGGCAAGCGCATGCCCCCAGACGGCTTTGCCGGGATTTTTTGCCGGTCGATTGCTTTACTTTACGTCCGGATAAAGGCCCGATGCCTTCACCACGGCGAGGCCTTCGGCGCGGTCGGCGACCAGGCCCTTGGCAAAATCGTCCGCCGAGTCGAACACCGGGGTCAAGCCGCGACCGAACAGAAATTTCTGCTCGAAATCGGGTGCGGTGCCCACCGCCGCGATCGCCTTGTTGAGCTTATCGACGATCGGCTTCGGCGTGCCGGCCGGCGCGAAAATGCCGAAGAACGTCGCCGCAATGTGCTCGTGGTAGCCGACTTGCGTGAAGGTCGGAATGTCCGGCGCCAGCGGCGAGTGCGTGTCGCCGTCGATCGCAAGACCGATGATCTTGCCGGCGCGAAGGAACGAAATGAGGTTGCCGATGCCGAAAATGGCGATCTGCGTGGTTCCGGTCAGCATGCTGTTGACCGCGTCGCCGCCGCCCTTGAACGGCACGCGAACGATGTCGACGCCGTTATCCTTGTCGAACCCCTGCATGAAGGCGACCTTCGACAGAGAGGGCGCCATGTAGTTGAGTGTGTTCGGCTTGGCCTTGGCCAATGCCGCCAGCTCGGCGAACGAGTGAACGTGCAGCGAGGCATTCACCGCGAACACCTGCGTCAGGTAATAGGCCCTGGTAATCGGCTCCAGGCTCTTGGCGGGATCGAAGTCGGCATTGGGCTGAATGATCGGATTGATGGTGACCGTCTCGCCGGGCAGGATGCAGATCGTATAGCCGTCCGGCGCACCGGCTGCGCAGGCCTGCGCGCCGATCGTGCCGCCGGCGCCGACCCGATCCTCCACCACGATGGACGTGCCGAGCGCGGGACCCAGTCCCTGGGCGAGCGCGCGCATGACGATATCGCTCAAGCCGCCGGGGCCTTGCGAAACGATCGCCCGGATCGGCCGGGACGGATAATTGTCGCCGGCCGCCGCAGCCGGCGGCGCAGGCGCCAGCACGGCAGTGACAGCGAGCGCGCCAATCCATCGGTGCATCGACCTTCTCCTCGTGGCATTTGTTCTTTGCGCTGTTAACAATGCCGTAGCCGCACGATGGCGGCAAGGCAGCGGGAGGGAGCGAAGTGACGCAATACGCGATGACGGTCGAGAAGGGCATTACGGTGACCATGCGCGACGGCGTGCGCATTTCGCTGTGCGTCTATCGGCCCGATGCCGGCGGTCGTTTTCCCGTGCTGTTTGCCGCTTCGCCTTACCAATACGAGATGGACGACGTGCCGGCTTATCCGCTGTTTCTCTGGCGCGAGACCGGGCCGGTCGAATGGTACGTCGGGCAGGGCTACGCCTACGTGCATGCGGACGTGCGCGGCGCCGGACAGTCCGAAGGCGAATTCGAGTTCATGGGTCCGAATGAGCAGCAGGACTATCTCGAACTGATCGCCTGGATCGTGCGACAGCCCTGGTGCAACGGCCGCATCGGCGGCATCGGCCAGTCATACTACGCGATGGCGCAGTGGCTGCTGGCGACCTACAACCCGCCCGGCCTCGCTTGCATCGCGCCCTACGATGGCCTCGTCGACCAGTATCGCGGCTCCAACTATCATGGCGGCATCTACTGCTCGTATCGCTCGGTCTGGTACACGTCGCTGCGCGCCGACAACCAGCACCGGCTCGCCGGCCGCCACGGCCGGCCGCCGATGAAATTCGATCTGGTCGGCGAAATGATCAATCACCCCCTCGACGACGAATTCTGGCGCGTGCGCTCGCCGTACTGGCGGCTCGACCGCATCAGGTGTCCGGTGCTCTCGATCGGCCACTGGGGCAAGATGGGTTTGCACCTGCGCGGCAACATCCTCGGCTACGAGGAGGTCAAGGCGCCGAAAAAGCTCGTCGTAACCGGCGCGCGCAACACGTTCGAAGCGCATCGCATGTTCGATCAGGTCGAGTTTCATGAGAAAGAGCTGCTGCCGTTCTACGAGCTGCATCTCAAAGGCAAGAACAACGGCTTCATGGATGCCGATCCAGTGCGGCTCTACGTGCGCGGCGCCGATGCCTGGCGTGCCGAGGTAGAATGGCCGCTCAAGCGTGCGGTTCCAACCCCGTATTTTCTGCGCAAAGGGCCTTCGGGCAGTGTCGCCTCGCTCAACGACGGCGGCCTGTCCGGCGAGAAGCCGGCAGCCGACGAGGAGGCGACGCGCTACACCTATCCAGACTGGCAATGGGTCAACGGTGTCGCGGTGATTGGCCCCGACGGGCGCGTCGATCCGGTGCGGCGCGTGCTCACGTTCACCAGCGCGCCGCTCGAGCACGATGTCGAAGTCACCGGACCGATCGTGCTCAAGCTCTACGTTTCATCGAGCGCGATCGACACCCAGTTCATCGTCAAGCTGACGGATCAACATCCGCAGGATCAGGCGGCGCGAGATAAAGGCGAACAGCCCGCTTACACGCCGGTGTCGAAAGGCTGGCTGAAAGCGTCCCATCGCGAAAAAGATGCGGCGCGCTCGAAGCCGGAGCGGCCGTTCTATACGCACTTGAATCCGCAGCCGCTCACGCCTGGAGAGATCTACGAATTCGACATCGAGGTGTTGCCGATCGCCTACGTGTTCAAGAAAAGTCACCGCATCCGGCTGGAGCTTGCCAACGGGGATTCGCCCGCGACCGACGGCGTGTTCTCGCATCCCTATCATCCGTCGCTGATGGGCACCGACACGATCCATCACGACTGCGCGCATGACTCGCGCCTGATCCTGCCGGTGATCCCGCCAAAATAGCCAGTCCCGGGCGCAACGCAGCATGGAGCGCCGCGGAATGGCACGCCGCGTCCGGGGAACGGCGTTGGCGAAGGACGGAGGAATTTATGCCAGCGCGTAGCGCCCGCGATTGAAGAAGCGGTCCTTCTGATCCTCGGTCGCGGTCTCGCGGTTCGATTTGATGGCGCCGACCTTGGCGAGCGCGGCCTTTACCGCCGGGCGCTCGTCGATCGATTTGAACCAGCGCGCCAGATTGGGATTGTCCTGCCACTTTACGCCCTGAATGTCGTGGTTGCGGGTCCAGGGGAAAGCCGCGATGTCGGCGATGGTGTATTCGTTGCCCGCCAGATAGGGCGAATGCGCAAGTCGTTTTTCCATGACTTCGTAGAGCCGCTTCACTTCGGTCTGATAGCGGGTCGCCGAATACGAATTGTCCTTGTCCTTTGGCGCGAACATCTTGAAATGCGTGAACTGTCCGAACATCGGGCCGACTCCCGAGGTCTGGAAGAACAGCCATTGCAGGACTTCGTACTTCTTGGCGGTGTCGGTCGGCAGGAATTTTCCCGATTTTTCGGCGAGATACATCAGGATCGCGCCCGACTCAAAGACGGTGATGGGCTTGCCGCCGGGTCCTTCGTGATCGACAACGGCCGGGATTTTCGAGTTCGGGTTGATCTTGATGAAATTCGGATCGTACTGATCGCCCTTCCACACGTCGACGAAATGCTCCTTATAGGGCAGCTTCGTCTCTTCGAGCATGATGTAGATTTTTTGCACGTTCGGGCTGGTCAACGCATAAAGATCGATCATGATTATGTCCTTGATGTCCTCGATGTCGTTGGGATCGGCAAACTATCGGCGCCGTCCGCAACGCGCAAGACACGAGCGCTCGGCAGGCATGACATAGATCCTGCGGCGCCAAATTGCTTGATTGCTTGCCGGCGCGGTGGCGGCGACAAACTCAGCGCCGAGGATGCGCGAAGCACGTCGCGTTCGCCGCTTATTCCGCCGCGTGCCGAACCGGCACGCGATAGCTTCCCGGCACGGTGCGAAAGGCGATGTTGAGCCGGTTGGCGCCGTTGATGGCGATGATCGCGAGCGTGAGCTTGGCCAGCTCGTCATCGGAGAACTGCGCGCGCGCCTGCTCGTAGACCGCATCGGGCACGTGGCCCTCGGTGATCAGCGTCAGCGCTTCGGTCCAGGCCAAAGCGGCGCGCTCGCGCTCGCTGTAGAATGGCGATTCCTCCCAGGCGTCGAGCAGATAGAGCCGCTGCTCGCTCTCGCCGGCGGCGCGCAGTTCCTTGGTGTGCATGTCGATGCAGTGCGCGCAGCCGTTGATCTGCGACGCGCGCAGCTTGACCAGCTCCAGCAGCGAATGTTCCAGGCCGCAATCGCGCACGAAGGCATGCAGTTCGCCCATCGCCTTAGCGCCCTGCGGCGAGGCTTTGCGGAAATCCATTCGCGCTTGCATTGTCATCGGTCGCTTCCTTATCTGTTGGCGAACAGTTTCTGTGCTTCCGCGCGGGTCATCGAACTCTTCAGCATGTCGAATTCGCCCTTGCCGTGCAGTTCGACGGCCATCTGGCGGATCAACGACATGACGGGCAGCGTCGCACCCGAAGCGATGCTGACGCGAGCGACGCCCGCCGCCTCCAACTGCTTGAGTGCGGGCATGCCAGCGCGCCCGACGACGTTGAGCGGCGCCTTGATCGCCGCTGCGAGCCTGCCGATGACGCCGAGGTCGGAGAGGCCAAAGACAAAAATACAGTCGGCGCCCGCGGCGAGATAGGCCTCGGCGCGCCGCAGCGTTTCGGCAAAGCGCGACGCTTCGTCTCCGACCTGCTTCAAGTAGAGGTCGACGCGCGCATTGATCACGATCGGCACGCCTTGCGCATCGGCTGCGCCGCGCGCCGCGCGAATGCGGGCGGCGGTGTCATCGATGGCTCGCATCGGCTGAGCGGGACTGTGAGTGCCGTCTTCGAGGTTGATGCCCACGGCGCCGGCGCGCACGATGTCGGCGACGCTGCGGCCGACTGCTTCCGGCGTTTCGCCGTAGCCGGTCTCGATGTCGGCGCTGAGCGGCACGCGCACCGCCTCCGCGATCCGGTGCGTCGCCGCCACCACCTCCGGCCACGGCGCGCGTTCGCCGTCCGGATAGCCGAGCGCCCAGGCAAGTCCGCCGCTGGTCGTCGCCAGCGCGGCAAAACCGGCGGCTTCGAAGATTCGGGCGCTCATCGGGTCCCAGGCATTCGGCAGCAGGAGAATTGGCGGCGTGCGATGCAGCTTGCGAAATTCGTCAGCCAGTTGCCGTTGCTCGTGAGTGTTCAAGGACTGCCCCTTTCGATAGGCGCGATGTTTGCCGCCGTCGTCGGCCGCCGTGGCAGGCTGCGATGATAAATACGGCTAGACCGGACCATCGACTATACGCACCAATCGACGGAGCGGTAGTGAAATACAATCCGGATCGCCGCGCAATTCGGCAATCCAGCCCATTGCGTGGTGCTGGCCTGCAGCGGCCTCGCTAACGTCTGCGACCGCAGCGGCCAACTAAAAACCGATGTCAGGTCGCAAGACCGGCAGCCCGCCGGGAGTGCGTGGATCAGGCCGCCGGCAACACGATGCCGCGGCATTCGCCGAACCCGATGCGGACGAAGCCGTCTTTTTGGCAGAAGCCGCGCAGGATGATCTCGTCGCCGTCCTCGATGAAGCCGCGTTGCTCGCCGTTTGGCAGCGTCAGCGGCTCGCGGCCGCGCGCGGTGAGTTCAAGGAGACTTCCCCAGCTCGATTTGTCCGGCCCCGAAACGGTGCCCGACCCGAGCAGATCGCCGCTGCGCAGGTTGCAGCCGTTGCTGGTGTGATGGGCGATCATCTGCGCCACAGTCCAATACATCGACGCGAACGAGGTGCGCGCGAGCCGCTCCGGCGCCGTCCCCGCGCGGCGCATCGTTCCGGTGGAAATGCAGGCTTCGAGCGTGATGTCGAGGCCGCCATGGGTGCGATCCTCGTCGCTTTCGAGATGCGGCAACGGCGCGGGATCGCCGGCCGGGCGGGCAAAGGCCGCGGTGCGGAATGGCGCCAACGCCTCGGCGGTCACAACCCAGGATGAGATGGAGGTTGCGAAACTCTTTCCCAGGAACGGGCCGAGCGGCTGGGATTCCCAGGCCTGCACGTCGCGCGCGGACCAGTCGTTGAGCAGGCAAAAACCAAAAGCATGTCTCTCCGCCTGTTCGATCGGTACGCATTTGCCCAATTCGCTCGCCGTGCCGATGAAGATGCCGAGCTCGAGCTCGAAATCGAGATTGCGCGAGGCGCCGTAGCTCGGCGCCGACTCATTGGCGGTCTTGCGCTGGCCGCGCGGCCGCATGAGCGGCGTTCCGCTCGGCAGAATCGAGGAGGCGCGACCGTGATAGGCGACCGGCACGTATTTGTAGTTCGGCATCAGCGGGTTCTCGGGCCGAAACAAGCGCCCGGCATTGGTGGCGTGAAAGATCGAGGCGAAGAAGTCGGTATAATCGCCGATCGCCGCCGGCAGTGCCATCTGGATGTGCGCCATCGGCGCAAGGTGCCGGCGAAAGCTTTTGTCCTCTTGCTCGACGCTCAATCCGCGCGACAGGGCGAGCCGCAATGCCGCCCACGCCTGCGGTCCAAGCGCCATCAGATCGTTGAGCTGCGGCGCCGAACAGGCGCGCGCCGCTTCTGCGGCAAGACCGCGAAGCGACGAACTCGCAGCGGCAATGTCGAGAATTTGGTTGCCGATCGCCGTGCCGACCCGCGGCGGCGTTCCGGCTTGCGGTCGGAATACGCCGAACGGCAGATTTTGAATGGGAAAATCGCAGCCGGAAATATTGGCGCTCTCGACAAAGCTGCGCCGCGCCGAATCATGCGTTTCGTTGATGGCGACCATCATTTTCGTCATGGCCGGACTTGATCCGGCAATCCATGCTGAATCGCGGACGCTCAGAGCGTTGCGGTAGGACAATTGCAAGCGCATGCTCGGAATGGACCGCCGGGTCAAGCCCGGCGGTGACGAATGAGGGTGTCGTGAGCGTCATCGGCGAGCTTGCGTCCTTCGTGTGCGGAGCGAAAGCCTCGGCGTTGCCCGAATCCGAGCAGCAGCGGCTGCGGCTGCATCTGACCGACACGGTGGTGGCGGCACTCGCGGGTGCGTGCATTCCCGAGGGAGAGGCGCTGGGGACCTGTGCCGACGCGGGCGCGCTCGCCGATAGGATCGGGAGGCGCGCGGCGGCGGCGCGCCTCACCGAAATCGACGACATCCACCTGCCGTCGTGCACCACGCCGAGCGCCGGGGCCGTTCCGGTGGCGCTTGCACTTGCCGCCTCGACACAAAATTTCGACCCGGATGAACTCGCCAGCGCGATCTGGGCCGGCGTCGAAATCACGACTCGCATCGGGCTGGCGGTCGACGGAGCGAAAATCCTTTATCGCGGCATCTGGCCGACCTACCTGGCGGCGCCCGTAGCGGCGGCGGCGACCGCGGCGCGCATGCTGGGACTGGATGTGGAACGAGCGAGCCATGCGCTGTCGCTTGCATTGATGCTGGCGGCGGGCGGCGTCGGGCGGATCGGCGGCGCCCCTTCGGGCCGCTGGTTTCTCTATGCCAAGGCGGTGGCGGGCGGCGTTGCGGCGGCGCAAGCGGCGCGCGCCGGCTGTCGTGGCGATCCGGAATTGCTGGACAAGGAGTGGCTTGCCGACACACACGGCATCGCACTCGATCGTGCGCGGCTCACCGAAGGTTTGCCGCAAAAATCCGTCTATTCGTCGCTGAGTCTCAAGCCATTCTGCTCGGCCAAACAGGCGATCGCCGCCGTTGAGGCATTCCGCGGCATCGTCGGTGCGGCCAATATCGGCATCGAGGAAAAAACCCAAGCAATCCAAGAAATCCAAAAAAACCAAAAAATCGAGCACATCAAAAAAATTCAGGTGCGCGTGCCGTCCGCCTATGCCGGGATGATCGGACGGCGCGCCGAGCCGGGGGAACGCCAATCGACAATGGTCAGCGTCGCGCATCAGATCGCGCTGGCGGCAATTGCCCCGCAGCGTCTCTACGACGTCGACCGCAGCATGCCAGTCGCCGACGGCCAAGACATGAAACACGTCATGGAACACGTCGTGCAACTCGCTGCCAAAGTCGAGGTGGCGGCGGATTCGGCGCTCGATGCGTTCTACCCGCAGCACTGGCCCGCCGAAGTGGAGGTCGACGTTTCCGGCCAAACGTTCCGGCGCCGCGTGGTCGCGGCCGAAGGCGATCCCGAACACCCGCTCGGCCGCTCGGCGATCGACGACAAGGCGCACCGCGTGCTCGATCCGCTGATCGGCGCCGAGCGCGTTGACGACTGGCTGACGATGTGCCACGGCGCCCTCGACGGTAGCAGCGAATGCCGCAGGCTTGTCGCGGCGTTCGCACAAGCAGCGAATGTCGATTCCGCTCCCCTAGCCGCAAAGCAATGACGCACCCTCTGGCAGAGAATCGGCGGCGACGGCTGGCGGCCGCGATGCGTGAGGCCGGGATCGACCGCCTTTTGCTCTATGGCAATGCCTGGCAAGGCGACTACCTGCGCTACGGCGCCGATTTCGGCATCCTCGAAGGTCACGGCATCGCGCTGATCGCCGCGGACGGCGCGGCCGAGCTTTATCTCGACAGTGCCGTCGAGGCCGAGCGTGCCGAGCTGGAAGTGCCGCTCGCGGACGTGCGTTTCGCCGCGGACATTTCGCGCGCGGTCGGGAGCCGGCTGGATTGCTTTGCCGAGGAGCGTCTGGCCGCGGCGCCGCGGCGCTTTGTGCCCAGAGCCCTCACCGATCCGGCGCATGGTTTCGCGCTTGCGGACGCCACTGCGCTCGTCGACAAGCTGCTCATGCACAAGAGCGAAGGCGAGATCGCCGCGGTGCGCCGCGCTGCCCAGATCGCCGACGAGGCCTACGAGGAATTTCTCAAAGCGGTCCGGCCCGGCCGTCACCAATATGAAATCGTTGCCGACATCGAGGCGCATTTGCGCGCTTGCGGCTGTCCGGACAATTTCATGATCATCGGCTCGGGCGGCAAGGACGTTTTGGGCATGACGCCGCCGTCCGAGCGCCGCATCGCGCCCGGCGATCTGGTGACGACCGAACTGACGCCCGCCGTGCAGGGCTATTTTGCCCAGATTTGCCGCACGCTGGTTGTGGGCAGGGCGAGCGAGCCGCAACGGCGCGCGTTCGCGGTTTTCGTCGAAGCCTTGGAGGCCGGTATTGCGGCGGTGCGGCCGGGTGTTCGTGCCGCCGACGTGGCTCGCGCCGAGAACGATGTGTTCCGCAAGCACGGCCTCGGCGAATACACCACCAGCCAGTGGACCAGGGTCCGCGGCCACGGCATGGGCCTTTTTGCCGATTCCAAGCCGCACATTCTTGAAGACGTGAACACCGTGATCGAGCCGGGAATGACGCTGATCGTGCATCCCAACACCTACCATCCCGAGGCCGGCTATATCGTGCTCGGCGATGCCGTGCTGGTGACCGAGAGCGGCGCCGAAGTGCTGTGCCGGACGCCGCGCCGGCTGTTCGAGGTCGGCGCGTGACGAGACGGCACGACAGCGGGGAAAAAACATGCGCCGCGGCCTGATCTCACGCGCTGCTGCGGAGTTGCCGGATGCGGTGCTGCAGGCGCGGCTTGATCGCTTGTGCACCGCAATGGGCGGAGCAAACCTTGACGCGCTCGCAATCTATACCAACAACACGCGGCCCGCGGGCGTGTCCTGGCTGGTGGGTTTCGTGCCGTACTGGTCCGAGGCGCTGCTGGTGGTGCCGCGAGACGAGGCACCCTACCTCGTCGCGGCGCTAAGCTTCCGCGTCAAAACCTGGATCGAGCGAACGAGCCGCATCGGCAAGGTGTTGCACCATCCGCGGATCGGGCTGAAGGCGGCGCAGGAAATCGCTGCCGCGCGCCGCGACGCGGCAGTCGGCATCGTCGATTTCGATAGTCTGCCAGCCGGCATCGCCGATGATCTGCGTGAAGATGGTCCGGATCTGGCGTTGAGCGATGCCAGCGCGCTGTTCGCAACGCTGCGCGCGCCGGCCGATCCGGCCGAGATCGCGCTTGCGACCAAAGCCGCCGCGATCGCGCATCGAGCCTTGTCGGAGGCCGAGGGCGATACGCTCAATGCGATGATCGCCGCGGTGGAACGACGAGCACGATTGCTCGGCGCGGAGGAGATTTATATCGCGGCCGCGCCCGATCTGGCCAAGGACGCGCGCTTCATCCGCATCGAAGGCGAATCGGCAATGGGCAAGGCTTACGCCTTGCGCGCCACCGTCGCCTACAAGGGAACGTGGGTTCGCCTCGTGCGCGCCTTCTGCGAGAGCGCGGCCGCGAGCGAGGCGGCGGCGCGCTTTGCGCAAGCCCTCGCGCAATTGCCGTCCGATTGCGGCTTTGCCGGCTTCGATTCCTGGCTGGTCGAAGGTTGCCGCTTGGCGCAGCCGCTCGAGCCTTTGATGGGGTTGCGGGTCGCCGCGCCATTTTCGCCATTGCCTCGAGCGCTGGTGTCGGTGCAAGGGACACTGGCGATCGCCGGCTGCCGCGTGCCCGTCGGCGCACCCGCGCTGCTTGGCGCGGAGGGCGAACCGGCGAGCTTGCTCGCCCATCCGCTTTATGACTGATGGCAGTTTGGACCGGCCGCACCGCGGCAAAATGAGGAGCGATCGTGCCCGATAAATTGCAAGACGTGATCGAGGAGTTGGCGCTCGCCAATCGCATTCTCGGCAACGAGGGGGTGCTCGACGCCTTTGGCCATGTCAGCGCACGCCATCCAGGCGATTCCAGCCGCTATCTGCTGTCGCGCTCGCGGTCGCCGGCCCTGATCGAGCCGAGCGATATTTTGCAGTTCACGCTCGATTCCGAGCCGGTCAAGCCGCCGAAAGTGCATCTGTACGCCGAGCGCGTCATCCATGGCTGCATCTATCAGGCGCGCCCCGACGTCATGGCGGTCTGTCATCATCATGCGCCGGCGATCATGCCGTTCGCCATCGCCGGCAAGCCGATCGTGCCGGTCTTCCATCTCGGTGCGGCGATGGGCGAAGCGCCGCCGTTCTGGGATCAGCACGACGAGTTCGGCGACACCAATCTGCTGGTGGTCAAGGAGGAGGAGGGCCGCTCGCTGGCCCGCGCGCTTGGGCAGCATGCGGCGGTGCTGATGAACCGCCACGGCGCCACCGTGGTGGGCGGTGGACTGAGGGAGTTGGTGTCGCGCGCGATCTTCATGTGCCAGAATGCCGAATATCAGTTGCGCGCGCTCATGCTCGGGGCGCCGGAGGCCTTGCACCGAGGCGAAATCCGCCTCGCCGGGGCGCTGAGCCGCATGCCCACAGTGGGGGCGCGGACCTGGGAATACTGGAGTGCGCGGCTTGGCCCGCAAGGCGAGCTGCGGCCCACGTCCGGTCGCAAACCGGCGCGCCGCGCGCCGCGCAAACGGCCGCGCCGACGCTGAGGGCCGGCCCGGCGGTGCCGCAGTCTTGGGTGGTGTCTCAGTTTAATTGTGGCAGGGCTAAGCCGAGCACCGCTTTTGATAGTTGCCCGCATTTCGCGCTTCAATCTTTTTTTCGAGGCAATGCACTATCCTGACTTTGGAACATATCGGTTGCCCGGGCGCCATAAGCCTTATCTTCCTTCAATTCGCTTGTAAGCCGGAAGAATGTTAACTGGCATGGCATCTCATCAATAGGTGTAAGTTCGATTTTGAAGGGGCCGCTGTTGCGCATTTCAAGCGTAATGTGGCCGTCCCACCCAGGTTGAATCCAGGGCGCGGTCTGATGCATTGATAGACCCACGCGCGCATAGGTGCTCCGCCCCTCGACCATCGCGATCAAGTTACGTGGCATCCAAACATGTTCGTAGAGTCAGAGCGAGAATGAACTCATTGGGTTCCAAAATATAAGTTCTTCTCTTGCCGAAGTTGTCTTTTAGTTGGAAGACCTCTTCGTGATAAAGCCCTGTTCTAGCAATGGGGCCAATGCCCTTGGTCATCGAGAATGTGACGCTAGAATCCGCAATAAGTTTTGCGAATTTAAGACCCAATCGTAAATCGATCGAGGCTACGCCCCACTGCCTCTCTTCGAGGGGAGGATCAAATCGAATCTCGCCTTTTTCAACCGCTGCTCGAATTTCTGGTTGAGAAAGGATCATTCCAGTTTCAGGCGGCCATTGCATATCGTCGTGGTACTGCCGCCAGTCCATTTGTGGTGAAGAAAGAGCCCTTCACCCATACATGAAGGACATCATCCTGAATATCCTGAATGACAGCGCGGATGTACCACTGTGACCCGACCTGCTTCAAATCTGACTCACGCACAAACCCAGAAATCGGACAGTCCATAGTGTCAAACGTGATCATGTGCTCACCTGAAAATGGACCAGGCCGAACGTCGCATTGAATGCCTATTACGTCGCCGACCTTCATCTCCGACATGTAGATGTTCTCCCTTCGTTCTATACCAGATATAGTGGCCATAGGTTCATTTGATCCAACAAATTGCCTGTGGGCTAATTAAAGTCAAGTTAACCTCATTGTTCCGACGCTAACTTCGGGGAAAATTGCGTGGAAAGATTGGGCGCCGACAGATCTCGAGCAGCGCGTGAGCAGCGCGCCTGCCACAATCAGGAATGAGACACTACCAGTCCTGGCGTATGAGGCAGGCGTGAACAAGTTTGCGCATCTGTTCGGCGGCTCGTTCTTCGCTAATCGCGATCTCAATCGCCTGGCCGTGCACAGCGCCCTGCAGCAGCTGGCGTGGGGTCTGTTGAGCGCGTTTTCCGCGGTTTTTCTGGCGCGTCAAGGACTTTCGCCGGCAGCAATATTTCTATGCTTGGGCGCGATCATTGCACTTCGCTTCGCCATACGTCCGGCGGTGCTGATCAGCGTGCGCGCGATCGGACTGCGCGCCACGCTGATCGTCGGCACATTCCTTTACGCCGTGCAAAGCCCGCTGCTCGCGCCGGTTCACGGGCTTGATCTGGCGCTGCTCGTCTATTGCGTCGCTGCGGCCGCCGCGCAGGCGTTTTATTGGACCTGCTACCATGCCATGTTTGCCGCCATCGGCAGTGCCGGCGACCGCGGCAGCCAGGTGGGCTGGCGCCAGCTCCTGGTCGCAATCGCCGGAGCCGCGGGACCGGCGCTCGGCGGCGTTGCGCTGACAATCGCTGGACCATGGGCGGCTTTCGGCGCCGCGGGACTCGTCGAGTGTATCGCCATCGTGCCCCTGATCGGCGTCGCCTCGCCGCGGATCGCGATCGCCGCTCCACCCGCAGCGTGGGCGCTTTACAAGCGCGGCATTCTCCTGCTCGGCAGCGACGGATGGATTTTCAACACGTCGGGCTGGTCCTGGAACCTGATCATGTTCGCATCGCTCAACGGCCGCTACGACGCCTTCGGCGGCAGTCTCGCGGTGCTGGCGCTGGCCGGCGCGGCGAGCGGTGTCGTGCTCGGCCGGTTCATCGACCGCGGCCACGTGCGCCGCGCCACATGGATCAACGCAGCGACGCTTGCCGGCACGCTGGTCGCCAAGGCGGTGTGCGGTTCCGAGACGATCGCCGTCCTCGTCGTCGCCCTCGGGACTACGGCGCTCGGCGGACTTTATATTCCATCGCTGATGACCGCGATCTACAACGAGGCCAAGGCGTCGCCTTGTCCGTTCCGGTTCCACTTCGCGGCCGAGGTCGGCTGGGATGTCGGCGGTGCGGCGGGATGTCTGGCCGCGGCGGCGCTCTGCGCTTTCGGTTTTTCACTGCAGAGCGTCTTGGTTCTGGCCCTGCCGATGGTGGCGTTCCAGGCCTTCGTGCTGCAGGACAGCTACCTTTCGCGCAAGAGCGCGCTCGCCGTGCTGGCGACCGAACTGCCCGCTCGATGACTTGGTGAGCCGCGACGCGCACTGCCGCGTGAATGTCAGGGCGAGGGCGCGGCGCGCGCGGACTGCCGCGCCATCCAGGCCGCCGGCAGAAGCAGCATGGCGTAGCTGAACAGCCCGCACTCGATTTCCCAAGGCTGCAATCCGCGCGTGACCATAAGCGCCACGCCGACGGCGAGCGCGAGCATGCCGATGACGATCTCGGCGCGCGCCGCGCGCAGCCAGTTGGTTCGCGCCTGCGGCCGCTTCGGGGTGCGCTGGAAAACCTGCTGCATGGCGGTCAATCCGGAGAGCCAGCCGCAGCCGACCGCCCAGACCAGGCTGAAATTGGCAATGGTGGCGCCGGCGGTGTCGCGCCATGACAACGCCAGATGATGGCGATAGATGACGAGCTGCCGCAGCAAGAGCTGCGCCAACACCAGCGTCATGCCGATGCCGAGCAGGGACCAAGCGTGCTCGCCGAGGCCGCCGAAAAGCGCGGCCGCGCCGGTCGCGAGCGCCAGGGGGATCGAGACGATAATGACGCTGCATCGTGCCCACGGCAGCCAGCCCTGCAGAAAGTACAGCTTCTGAATGTTGGTCAGATGCGGGCCGTTGCGCGGCTGCGGTAGAAACAGCCGGAAATGCCGCTTGAGCTGCTGCACGCCGCCGATGACCCAGCGCCGCCGCTGGCGCTTGTAGTCGCCGAAGGTGAACGGCACCAGCCCGCGGCCATAGGTCTTCCAGACGTAGATCGACTGGTAGCCGAGCGCGAGAATCCGCAGGCCGAGTTCGGAATCCTCGGTCAGGCACCATTGCGCCCAGCCGCCGACGCGTTCGAGCGCCTCGCGGCGAACCACGCTCATCGTGCCGTGCATCAGGATGGCGTTGCGCTGGTTTCGCAGCACCATCGACACGGCGAACACTTGCCAGTATTCCCAGTTGCAGGCGCGAAAGAAGGCGTTGTGCGACCAGTCGCGATAGTCCTGCGGAGTCTGTACGAAGGCGACGCGCTGGTCGTCGAAATAGCCGATGATTTCGCGCAGATAATTCGGCGTGATCTGATAATCGGCATCGACCACCGCAATGAGCGAAGTCTCCGGAGCGATATGTTCGAGCGCGAAATCCAGCGCGCCCGCCTTGAACCCCGGCCAGCGCGGCAGATGAAAGAAGCGAAAGCGGCTGCCGAGCTCCTGGCACAGACGTTCGATCGGCTGCCACAGCCGCTCGTCGCTAGTGTTGTTGTCGACGATGACGACTTCGAACGCCTCGTAGTCAAGATCGCGCAGGGCGAGCAGCGTCTTGGCGACGATGTCGGGCGGCTCCGAGCAGATCGGAACATGGAAGCTGACGAACGGTCTCTGCGCGGAGGGGTTGATCGGCGGCTTCTCGTCGCCGCGCTTCCAGGCGAGCAGCTCGATCAATTCGATCGATTCGCCGATGGCGCAGCCGATGAGAATGAAGCCGAGCAGCCAGTCCAGCGCCCAGACGAAGCCAATATCCATCGACGGTTCGCCGGGCTCCCTGGTGGAGGCTAATCTCAGTAATATAAAAACTTATCCGCATCATGGCGAGGGTGGTGCCGGGCGAGGGTGGTGCCGGGCGCGACGAACGCCACAGGGAAGCCACCCGCAAGTTTGCCTCTCCGGTGGGCGAAGCGCGGGCGAGCGGACAATGAGCGAACGTGGGCAAACAGCGCGCGAAGTTCGGCGGACCGAGATGCCCTATTGCCATTTTACCGCGCTACGCTGCATTCCTTGCCGCCGATGCGAGGCTGTGGACAAGCGATGAGTTGGACGCGCCGCCGTGTTGTGTTCGCAGCTTTGGTCGCCGCCACGGTGACGATCCTGGCGGCCTGGCTGGCCGAGCTCTTGGCAGCCGGCGGCTTCGTTCTTGCGTCGGCGCTGCTTGTCCTGACCTTCGCCGTGAAGGTCGCCTGGGTGGCGATCAATTTCTGGAACGCCGTGATCGGATTTGTGCTGTTGCGCCGCGGCCGCGCCCGCCTGGAAGGCGTCGTGGCGGCCCCGCCCGCACCGGTGCGCGATCGTATCGCGGTCGCCATGACGGTGTGCAACGAGAATGTGGCGCATGTCATCGCGCGGCTGAGAAGCACGAAACAGAGTCTCGATGCCGGCGGGCACGGCGGCCATTTCGATTTTTTTTTGCTCAGTGACAGCAGCGATCCGGCCATCGCCGCCGCCGAAGCCGCGGCCATCGCGAAATGGCAAGCGGAATTGGGCGGCGCAAAAAACCTGATCTACCGCCGGCGCGAGCAAAATACCGGCGCCCAGCACGGCAACCTGTACGATTTTTGCCGCCGCTTCGGCGACGGTTACGACGTGATGATCGTGCTCGATGCCGACAGCCTGATGACCGGCGCGGCAATTTGCCAACTCGTGCAGATCATGCAGGCCAATCCGCGCATCGGCATGCTGCAGAGCGTCAATTCGGGAATCCTGCCGCAGAGCCTGTTCGCGCGCATCTTCGAGTTCGGACACCGGCATTTCATGCGCTGCTGGATGGCCGGGGCGGTGTGGTGGCAGGGCGACCGCGGGCAGTATCGCGGTCACAACGCGGCGATCCGCGTCGACGCCTATGCGAAAAACTGCAGTCTCGCGGAGTTGCCCGGTCCCGCACCGTTCGGCGGCGTCATGTTCTGCCACGACCAGATCGAGAGCCTGCTGATGCACCGCGCCGGCTTTGAGGTTCGCGAACTGCCGATGGAGCACGGCAGCTTCGAAGGCATGCCGCCGACGCTGATCGATTTCGTCACGCGATACTGCCGCTGGCTGCAAGGCAATTTCACCAATCTGCGGATGTTGCGGCTGGGCGGGCTCGCGGCGATGGATCGCTACCATCTGATCGGCGTCGCGCATCGGTTCATGACCTGGCCGGCCGTGGTCGCTTTCGTGGCGCTTGCGGCGTTCCTGAGCCTGCGCTGGCCGTCCGGCGCGCCTTTTTCGGTGCCCTCGGCGCTCGCTCTCTATGCGACCTACTTCGTCATCTACTTCACGCCGAAATTGCTCGGCGTGCTCGATTCGGCGCTCCGCGCGCCGAAGACCTACGGCGGCGTGGCGCGGCTTGCCGCCGGTACGTCGCTCGATGTCGTGCTCACAGTCTTGTTTCTTCCGGTGACGATGCTGACCGCAACCTGGTTCGCCACCGGCCTGCCGTTTGGCCGCGCCCTGGCTTGGGACTCGCAGAAACGCGAAGGCTATCGCCTGTCATGGTCGGCGGCGGCGCAGACATTATGGCCGCACACCGCGATTGGGCTCGGGCTGTTGGCGACGCTCTTGGTTGCGGCACCGGCGGCGGTGCCGTGGTTCCTGCCGTTCTGCGCCGGTCTCGTGGTGGCGATTCCGTTCGCCGCGATGACCTCGTCGGCGCGACTGAACCGGCTTGCGGCCCGCTGGAAGCTTTTCGCGTTGCCCGAGGATATTGCGACGCCGCCCGAAATCGCTTCGGTCCTGGTGTTGGAGGCCGCGAGCGGCGAGTCCGGCGGTACTGAAATCATTTCCTGAATGCCAGTGGCAGCAGCACGTCCGCAAGCGCGCGCTCGCGGGCGCCGTCCGGCTCGCCGTAGCGGTAGCGTTCGCCCAGCGCAATCGCGGCGTCGAGGCGTGCTCGATCGACCGTAACCTCCAGCGCCGCGGCGATCGCCGACACGATTGCGCGCGGATCGCGGGCGAGTTCGTTGAATTCGCAAAAAATCGGGCGGATCGCCGCGCACACGAACAGACGGCGAAAATTGGCATCGTCGTTCACCAATTGATCGAGCATCGGCAATAGTCCGCCGGCGCGATGGAGGTCGGCGGGGTCGCGCGGCGGGTGCGTGATTTTCTCGGTGAAATCGAAGCGACCGCTCTCGCACGCTCGATGCCAGGAGGCGAATTGGCCGACGACATCAGCGCGAAACAGGTGCACGACGACGGCGCCTGCGAACAGCGCTCGCCCGTGCGCGTTGCGCAGCGTATCCTCGTATTGCCAGTATTGCAGCTTGACGGCGCAGACGCCGCCCGGCGAACGCCGTCGCCGCAGCTCGTCGATGTAGCGGCCGAGTTCGCTGTCGTCGAGCATATTGCCCGGCAGGTTCCAGCGCGCCGCGAGCGCGGCGGCGCAGGTGGGATTGAAATATTCGTGGGCGACGCCGATGCCGGCGGCGGTCAGCAGCCGTGCCAGCTCATAGCTGCCGGTCCGCGGCGCGGCGCAGACGATCAGCGTCTTGGCGGCGGGCTCGCCGCGCGGCTGATCGAAGCGCGGACCGAGCAAGGCGGCAATGCCGGGCCGTGATCCCGGCCCTTCGGCCGCACCGGCATTGAACACCGCGACCGGATCAAATTCGTTCAAGCCCATCTCCGAGCGTCGCGAACGGCAAAGCCGCCATATCGCTCGTTGCGAATTCAGCTCCGCTTTTCGATCTCGGCAACGTCGGCGTCGATGCGCGGCTGCAGAACGATGAATTTTTGTTCGCCGATGATCGAGCGATATTTGAGGAGCATGTCGCGCGCGCTGTCAAGATCGGAGCGGCCCTGCTCGGCGTTGCCGATCTTGACTTCGGCCATCCCCGCCCAATCGAGAAACTCGACGGTATCGGCCGCGAAGTCGGACCGCGGAATCTGATCGATCAGCGGGACGAACTTGGTCACGAACAATTGCGCCGCCGCGGTAAAATCGCTGGCGGCCGCGGCATCGTCGCCGGACCATTGCGCGATGAAGCCGTCGACCGCGGCAAGGTTGGCCTGGGCGCCGACGCGGCCGTTTTGCCACTGAATCTTGTCGGGCGCCTGGTTGATGACCTCGGTGTAATTCGCCACCGTGGCGGTGAGGTTGTCATGCGCCTGCTTGAGCAGGGCGGCATTGTGTTCGGCCAGCGCCCAGCGGAATTGCGCTTCGGCGCGACTGTAATAGGTCCAGCTCAGCGAGTTTTGCCGGAACAAATTCTTCGGATCGCGCACAATGACGCGCTTGAGCAGCGTCGCCGAGCGATTGAAACTGTCGATCGCTTTGGCGTACTGGCCCTTGTCGCGGTAGATGAGACCGATATTGGTGTCGATCACCGCGAGGTTGTCGGGCCACAGAATATTGCTCCACAGCTCGTCGCCAAGTTGCGCGATGCCGTCGCGCGCCTTGGTGAACCAGCCGAGCGCTTCGTCTTCGTGGCCCTGGCTTTTGGCGACGTCGCCGCGCTTGTTCAGCGCCCAGGCGATATCGTGCTGTTCGGCCGGGCCGCCGCCGTCCTTGTGCGCAGCGTCGACGCGCTCGTCATAGCAATCGTTGTAGGCGGCGAGCGCCTTGCCTGGATCGTTGAACTTTTGCAGCTGCACGTCGCCGAGGTCCTGATTGACGTCGGCGAGCTCCCTTTCCCATCGTGCCACCTTCTCGTCGCTGCCCTTGATCTGCAAGAGAGCGGTCAGCTCCGTAACGGCCGCCTGATACTGAGCCAGCGCCGCCTGCTTGTGGTTCTCGTCGAAAAAGGCGAGCCCGAGCAGATGGCGGCTGCGTGCGCGCAGGTAGCGAAACTCCGGATTGCCTCCGGCGGCAAGTTTATCGAGCAGTTCGAGCGCCTGCTGCGCTTCCTCGTGCACGCGCTTGACATTGCCGCGGTCCCAATCGGTCTCCGCCAGCAGCAGGAAAGTCCGCGCACGCTGCTCGATGATGCGCGGATCCTCGGAGAAGGAGGAGAAACGGTCCATGGCGCCGCGCGCCTGTTCGATCAGGGTGTCGACTGCATCGAGCCGGGCAATCGGGCGCACCACCCGCGAGGTCGTTTCGACCAGTGCCGTGAGCGCCTCGACCGCGGCGTCGGCGTTGCTTTGGGCCTGATACCAGCTGATGCCGGCGAAGACGGCAAGCGCGACGGCGGCGACCGCAATGCTGAGCGAGCCGCCGACCCAATACCGCTGCCGCCGCGTCGTCGCCCGCCGGCTGGCGCGGATGAAAGTCTGGTGCAACTCGGTCGGCGCATTGGCGTCGGCCGGCCGGCGGTCGAGCCAGCGCTCGGCGGCGTCGAGGTCGGCGCCACGCAGGGTCGCGCTGTTCTTGCGTCCCTCCTCGTCCCAATGCAGCGCCAGGTCGCCGAGCCTTGTGTGCTCGCGGACCCAGGGCAGATCGGTGCGCAGCGCCGCGTCCAATGCCGCGAGCGCGGCCTCCTTGTCATCGCTGCCGGTGATGAAGACCCAGTTGAGGCGGGCCAGCGCCGGCGGTGCGTCGGTGTCGGCGATGCGGCGCGTCACCACCGGAATGATCCGCTTGCCGAGCCGCGCGCTCTCGTCCAGCTCCCAGCCGCAGACCGGCGAGGCGACCGAATCCGGGCTGATGCAAAAGACGATGGTGTCGGAGCCGGCGATCAGTCCCGACAGCCGTTCCTTCCAGGGCTCACCCGGCGCGATGTCGGTCTTGTCGAGGAACGCCTCGAAACCGCGCTGGGTCAGCGCGGCGACCATCATCTGCGCAAAAGCCATGTCCTTGCGCGAATAGGACACGAACACCTTGGCGCGATCCGAAGGCTTGGCCGCGGCCTGCGCCGGCGCCGTCCCTTCACTCATCGCAGTCGTCCCGTGCATCGCCGCAGGTATCCCTCATTCGGCGGAGCCGATCATAATGTATCCCGCACCGTACCTGAAAATGCCACTCGGCGGGCGGGCGGCAGTGGTGGGCGGCAGTGGTGGGCGGCAGTGCCGGATCGCGCCGGCGGCGGCGATTGCGCGGCTCCGAGGGATCGGTCAGTGCCGGTCGCGCGCCGCCGCGCTGACCGCGTTCAAGATCGCGCTCCGCCCCTGCGGCAGCGCACCCCGCACGGAATGCTGTTTGCCGATCTGGCCCATTTCGCGCTGGCGTTGCACGGTGGCCAGGGTCATTCGCGGGTCGACGCCGAGCTCGCGCAACGTGTCGGCGACGTCCTCCATTTCCGCGGCCCGCCGCTCGCCGTGGCTGGCCATGCGTTCAAGATTGTAGGCAACGACTTTGTCCCAATCGAGACCCGGATAATTGTTCTTCATCGAGTCGGCGACCGCCTCGACGACGCCGGCGCGCGCGGCCGCCACGAAACATTCGAACGTCAGCGCCTCGAGACCCTTGATCATCACGCTGCGCACCATCTTGATCGCAGCCGCGGCGCCGATTTCGTCGCCGGCGACGGTGACGCGCATGCCGAGTTCGCCGAGCCGGGGAGCAATTTCGGCCGCGTGGGGTCCGGCAAGCAGCATCGGGGTGCGGTGGCGCGCCGGATGGATGGGGGCGAGCACGGCCACGTCGACATAGCGGGCGGCGGCGCCCAGCAGTCTTGCGGTTTGCTGCTTGCGACCGGGCGATACCGAGTTGATGTCGAGAAAGAACGCTTCTCGGCCGATAGGCCCCTCGACCGATTGCGCCGCTTCGGTGCTGGAGGCGGCGGTAACGGCCGAGATGACGATGTCGGCCCCGCGCACCGCTTCGGCTGCCGAGCCGGCGCACCGCACGCCGCTCGCCGAGCCGGCCTGGCGCAGCCTTTCGCCGGCTGGCATGGCAAACTGAATGTCGAACGCCGCCATCCGTTCCACGCCGGCCTCGCGCAATCCGCCGGCAATCGCCTGGCCGGCCTCGCCGAAACCGATGAAGCAAAGCGCGGGCTTTATGTCGGGCATGTCCTCTCTCACGTCAGGCCGGCAAACGGCATCTTCGGTATATATTCTACGATGGCACTCTTATGAATGGGACCTCAAGCCGTCGATGGTGCTGCACGTCTAGAACCCAATCTCCTGTTGCGCTGCTGCCCCTTCTCCCCGCGTGCGGGGAGAAGGTCGGGATGAGGGGGCCTCTCCGCGGGGCTGAGACTAGCGCGGCTATCTGCAACTCCTTGGCGTGATCCGCACCGCTCAAAATTGCGGGGAGGCCCCCTCACCCTCGCTCGCTTCGCTCACATAGCCGATGCTCCGCATCGGCGTTCTTAGTAGTAAGAACGGCGTCCGAAGGACGCCTATGCTCTCCCCGCGCGCGGGGAGAGGTGAATATAAATTCCCGTTCTCGCGGCGCGTTTTTGTTCGCGCCCGAGGTATGCCAAAGCTGTTCACGAACGGCCGCCTCCAAATAAGGGAGGCGGAGCGCCGAAAGGCGCGGGGTAGATGGCCGCGTTTCGCGCACCAAGCGGAGCGCCGCTTGTGTTTGCGCGCATCGCGGGGCGCGCCCCCTTTTGGGAGACGCGCTCGCCTTCCGGCGCTCTACCGCGGCTCTCGCCAAAGCCTTGCGGCCTTGGCTCAGTCCGGTCCCGCGCTTCATGGTCGCGGACAACCGATCCGCTCCCCGGGCAGCCAGCTCCTGGCAGACCGGCGTCGTGGCCGGCCGGGCGAGTTTCCGAACCGCCCGCGGATGAAGTTACGAGCCCCATCCCGGGCACCGCTCCCGCTCGCATCAATCGGCCGTCACCGGTTGACGTCCCTTGGTCGAGCGAGATGATTTCTTTTAGTTCGCCGCGCGGTGCGAATTCAAGAAATTCCGCTGGCTGAAGCCATGTCTCTGATCTGACGTAAATTTTTTTTCGCTCTTTGTTTGATTCGCAGCGCGGGAATTGTGACACGGCTGCCATGATTCGCAGTTTTCCGCTAAGGTGCTGAGAATGCGGCATTTTCGAATTATGGCAGCGAAAGGTCCGCTTTCGGGGCGAAGCAAACGTCGACCCGCAGGAAAAGCAGGCTGCGTCGGTCGAAAATGACCCAACTGGGACATCGCGATACCCCAAGTTCTTCAATCGTCAGCTTGCTTAGCTTCCGCTCTTAATGTGGCGCGGATCATTGCTACGAGGTTGCCTTGAGCCTTTGTCAGATTGTTTTCTTCCCAAACTATTGTTCCCATGTGATTTGTGTCGAAATGTGTTTTACTCACGGTCCATCTGCCTTTTTCGCACATGTAGATCACGGGAATACCTCGGCCTTCACCAAAACCAGCTTCCCAATATGCGCCCAAACTGTCGTGGGTGAGGTCCGAAATAATAAACCGAGCGGCTAGGAGCGCCGCTCTAAGCTGATTATCAATCAGTCCGGCAGGCTGCGTCTCCGTCAAAATGCGTAGCTTAAACGCGGTTCGGTCTAGAGCGGGGCGCACACATTCGTCCACCACCCGCTCAAGAACGGGTTCATTAAACTTAAGGGCCATAAAAGCCGTCCGGCTTTCGATTCTTTGCTCTTTCAATTTCTCATATCTTCTCCAGCCTTCCATTTCGAGCATGACAACCCATCTGTTGCCGCTACCGCTTTGCACGCGGAACAAGCCCTCTTTATCGAGCTGAGATTGTAGCCAGCCTAGTGCGCCGCTGTCGTTACCACCGGGTGTCAGTGCGAGGCCAATCGTGGCAGCAATGGCGGGGATAGTGGTTTCAGCCCAAGCGGCGGGAGCGGCCTGATTATCTCCGATCCACAAAATCAGATTATTAGCTTGCTCAAGCGGCGTAGGCAGGCGTGCCTCCCGCCAAAAGGTAGGCAAATCGGCTGATCGGATCAAATGGCTGCGAGTAGCGCGATGGGGAGTCTGCATTCTTCGGAGCGTGTGACTCATGAGCGAGCGCCGCAACGGAACCTCAAGGAAGGCACGCTCCAATGCGCTGTCCGCCACCACGTCGGTCACAACAAACACACCACATCTCGGGCAGTCGAAATCGTACAAAGATGTCATTCCCGTTTGCACCTCTCTGTTCACCAACGTTCGGTGTGTTACAAACAGCACAATTTGCCATGGCCCTAATCCTTCGACGACATCAATCAAGAATCTTGAGTATTCTAATCAGAATGTTGGCGACCCCGAAGTCAAACCAGCTACGCTAAAGCACGCTCACCAAGCCAAGCTGAAACGACTAGCGACCCACGCGAAGACTTGGGAGTAAAATATTGAGCCGGCATGTGCCCGGCAAATCCTCCGGATAGCAGCTTCGGCCAGCGCAATAGCTATTCATCCGTGAACGTATATCGCAAAAGCGCGTAGCGACTCTCCCATTCGTCCTCGCCAAGATATCCTTCGGCGGCTTCAACGAGAGCGTTCTTCGCCGACGCATAGTTGCATCGAAAGATTTCTTTCAGACCGCGACGATAGCCATTGAGACGCCCGTGGGCTGCGAATTCGATCTTGCCAGCTTCATCGAATTTGGCGTGGTAGAGCATCACCCAGTCTGTGATATCGCCATATCGGCGTGAATTGAGAGCGCCAACGCGTCGCTCCGGCCAAATGGCGTTGCCAACTTTCACCACTTTCGAGGCCAGCGATCCCGCGATGTAGATATAGGCTGTGTCGTGATGTCGCTTAACGAACGCGATGCGGGCCGTATCGCACTGAATGCAATGGCCGGCGCGACTGCGCAGTCTGTGGCCGTTATAGCAATCGGTCGGTGAGATGCACCAAAGGTAACCTTCCTCTTCCATCGCCCATTTGTAGCGCCGTGGTCGCATCCACGAGCAGTCCATCACCGCGCTCTCATCGATGCGCTGCGTGTATAGAAAGCGCAGTTCGTGGTCTGCCAACTCCGCCATTAGCCTTCCCGCTCCCGATCTTATTGCCCTCGCGGGTTATGGTACAATGGGATTGCCGATGGATAAGTCGGAGCCCAGTCTGTTGTTATGGGTGGGAGGGTGCAGCGCGTAGGATGGGTTGAGCGCCAGCGAAACCCATCATGCAGCCTCCCGGGCCCGATGATGGGTTTCACTTCGTTCAACCCATCCTACGCTCGCTGGTCGCTTTCAGCGCGAAGCGGACGTTGCCGCCGTACCGAGCATTGATTTGACATTCGCTTCCCAACCTTTCAGCTAGCGAAGGCAAGTCCACTCCACTGATGGCAAAGACAAATATGGCAAAATCATCCTGCCGCGATCGCCTCGAACTGGCGCTGTTTCGTATTGCCGAACCGGACGGGCAGGGGGCGCGAACGTGCCTGACCGTCTATCACGACGCTGCGCGTGCTGCGGCGGATGCGGCCGACGCGCGTGCGCGTCTCGCCGTGTCGCTGGGTCCGCTCGATGGCGTCCTCGTCAGCATCAAGGATCTGTTCGATGTCGCCGGCGAACCGACCCGTGCCGGTTCGAAGATTCTCGCCGAGGAAGCGGCACCGGCATCCGCGGACGCCGCGATCGTGCGCCGGCTGCGCGCGGGTGGCGCGGTGATCGTCGCCAAGACCAACATGACGGAGTTCGCCTATTCGGGCATCGGGGCCAATCCGCATTTCGGCACCCCGGGCAATCCGCGCGACCGCGCGCGCGTGCCGGGCGGCTCGTCGGCCGGCGCCCCGGTCGCGGTCGCCGATGGCATGTGCGAGATTTCGATCGGGACCGACACCGGCGGTTCGGTGCGGATTCCCGCGGCGTTATGCGGGCTGGTCGGCTTCAAGCCCTCGCGCCGGCGCGTTCCCACCGACGGTGCATTCCCGCTCAGCTACACGCTCGATTCCATCGGGCCGATCGCGGCGAGCGTCGAAGAGTGCGCCAAGGCCTTCTCCGTGATGGCCGGCGAGGATTTCGCCTTCGCGGGGCCGGGAGCAGAACCGCTCGCCGGCCTGCGCTTTGCCGTCGCCGAGGGATTGCCGTTGCAACAGCTCGACGATGCGGTCAGCGCCGGTTTTGCGGCGGCGCTCAAGCGGCTCGACGGCGCCGGCGTGCGCATGACGCGTAAATCCGTGCCGCTGTTCGACGCCATGAACGAGGTCAATGCCAAGGGCGGCATTGCGCCGCCGGAGGCGTGCGCCATCCATCGCGACAGGCTGCGCCGGCGCGCGGCCGATATCGATCCCAATGTGCGCGTGCGCATCGAGCGTGGCTGCGCGGTGGCGGCCGCCGATTACGTCGACATGGTGCGCGAGCGTGCACGCCTGGTGCGGGCGATGGATGCAAGTCTGGCCGCCACCGACGTGCTGGTGATGCCGACCACCCCGATCACGGCCCCCGCCATCGCCGAAGTGGCGGATACGACCGTCTTTGGCGCGCGCAATGCCGCGCTATTACGCAACACCGCTATCGTCAATTTCTTCGATCTGTGCGCCATCACCTTGCCGTTGCCGGTGGGCGCGGCGGGGCTGCCGGTCGGGCTGATGCTGATCGCGCGCAATGGCCACGATCGCCGGCTGTTGAGCATCGCGGCGGCAACGGAGCGGCTTTTTACCGAGTGATCAGCGCTTGCCCCGCGCCCGGCAGTTTCCTAGCATTTCCACCCATCTCGGAGGATGACACCATGGCTCGTCTGTTTACCGATCGCCGGCAAATGCTCGCCGGAGCGACCGCGGCCGCCGCGACGATGGCCGCGCCCGCAATCGTGCGCGCACAGGGCAGTCCCTTGAAGGTCGGCATGCTCTTGCCGCGCTCCGGATTCGAGGCCGCCATCGGCCAGGATTGCCAGCGCGGCGTCGACATCGCGCCGCCGATCCTGAAATCGCTCGGCTTGCCGCCGCTCGCCGTCATGAACGGCGACACCGAGTCGAGCGTCGATGCCGCGCGCGAGCATGCCGAAAAGCTGATCAGCGACGGCGCTCAGCTCCTGATCGGCGCATTCGATTCCGGCCAGACCACCGCGATCGCGCAGGTCGCGGAGCAGAAGGGCATTCCGCTGGTCATCAATATCGCCGGCGCGCCCGCCATCACCGAGCAGGGCTACCGGTTCGTGTTCCGCAACTTCCCCACCGCCGTCACCATTACCGCCGACGCGTTCGCCAATCAGAAGGCGATCTTCGCCATCGTCGGAGCGGCGCCGAAGAGCGCCGTGTTCATGCGCGTGAACGACACCTATGGCACCGCCATGTCGAAAGGCGTCGCCGCGCTGATGCCGAAGTTCAACATGTCCTACAAGATCGCCGAGGAGATTTCCTACGATCCGGCCGCGCGCGACCTCTCGGTCGAGGTCTCCAAGGCGAAAGCGACCAACGCCGAGGTGCTGCTCATCGTCGGCCGGCTCAACGACGCGCTGTTGATAACGCGGGAGCTGATCAAGCAGCGCTGGACGCCGCAGGCCATCTTGAGCATGGGGCCGGGCTGGTACGAGGACCAGTATTTCAAGACGCTGGGCAAGATGTCCGATGGGCCGATCAGCTTCGTTCCCTGGTTCGATCCCAACAAGAAGCTGGCGCAAACGCTCGAAGCCGCGTTCGTCAAGGCCTATCCGGGCAGCAACATGAATACCAACCAGGTCTTCACATTCGAGGCGCTGCTGGTCGCCGCGGACGCCTACAAGCGCGCGGGTTCGACCGATCCGAAGGCGCTTGCCGCCGCGATCCGCACCACCAACATCACCGACAATGTCAGCGTCGGGCCGGGCATCAGCTTCAACGCCAAGGGCCAGAACGACAAGGTCAAGGACAGCGCGATTCAGAACCGCGGCGGCAAGACGGTGACGATCGCGCCGAAGGAGGCCGCCAACGCCAAGCCGGAATGGCCGATGAAGCCGTATCAGAGTCGCGCCTGAGGCGGGTCTGATCGGTGTCGTTTGACGTCTATCTGAACGTCGTCGTCGCCGGAGTTCTCACCGGGCTGGTCTACGGCCTGATGGCGCTCGGCCTGTCGGTCATTTTCGGGGTGGTGCGCGTCGTCAATTTCGCCCATGGCGAGATGATGTCGATCGCGATGTTTATCGCGGTCGTGCTGTTCAGCGCGTTCCACCTCGATCCGTTGCTCATGATGGTGCCGATCGCGGCCGTGATGTTCGCCTTCGGCTACGCGCTGCAGGCGGGCCTGATCAATCCCTTCATCACCCGGCCCGAGCACAGCCAGTTCCTGCTGGTGGTGGCGCTGGCGATCATCATCGTCAACACGCTGCTGATCGTCTTTGGTCCCGACGCGCGCACCGTGCAGACGTCGTACGCCTACGACAGCTTCCAGCTCGGTCCGGTCCTGGTCGACGCGTCGAAACTCTATGCCGGTGCCGCTGCGATCGCCTTCGCGGTCGCGCTGTTCGCGTTCTTCCGCTTCAGCCGGATCGGCACGGCGATCCGCGCCTGCGCCGACAATTACACCGGCGCGCTGGTGGTGGGGCTGAACGTCAACCGGCTCTACGCGCTGACCTTCGCGCTCGGCGCCGCGTGCGTCGGCGCCGCCGGTTCGATGATGACGCTGATCGTCGACGTCACGCCGCTGATCGGGCCCGCCTATACGCTGCTTGCCTTCGTCATCGTCATTACCGGCGGGCTGGGCTCGATGGCGGGGGCGCTGCTCGGCGGCATCCTCATCGGGCTGACGGAGGCGCTGGCCGGCCTGATCTTCACGCCGTCGGCGAAGAGCATGTTCGCCTTTGCCATCCTGGTTCTGGTGCTGCTGTTCCGACCGCAGGGCCTTCTCGGCAAAAGGGTGTCATGACCGGCCTCGCCGCCGCCCGCTTGAACGCCGGCGCGTCGCGCCGGACTCTCATCCTGCTGGCGATTCTGTTCGCCGCGTTGCTGGTCGCGCCGTGGTTCGTCAACGACTATCTGCTCACGGTCCTGATCGTCATCCTCTATTCGGCTTTCACCGGGCAGGCCTGGAACATCATGATGGGCTTTGCCGGACAGCTTTCGCTCGGGCACGCGATCTACGCGGGGCTGGGCGCCTACGTGGCGGCGGCGCTGTTTGTCAATTTCGGCATCGCGCCCTGGATCGGATTGCTCGCCGCCGTCCCGGTGGCGGCGGCATGCGGGGCGATCATCGGCTTTCTCGCCTTTCGCTTCGGCGTTGCCGGCGTCTATTTCGCGATTCTGACCATCGCTTTCGCCGAATTCGCCCGCGTCGGCTTCGATCATCTGTCGCTGGTCAACGCCTCGGCCGGCCTGTTCCTGCCGGTCGCCCAATACGCGCATAACGACCTGTGGCGGCTGCGCGGCGATCCGACCATGTTCTATTACGTCATTCTCGCCGCCACCGTGATGGCTTTCCTGCTCTGCCGCTTCCTGCTGCACAGCCGCATGGGCTATTTCTGGCTCGCTATTCGCGAGGACGAGCAGGCCGCACGCGCCGTCGGCATCAACACGTTCCGTTACAAAATGTACGCAGTGATGATCTCCGCCGCCGTCACCTCGTTCGCCGGCGTGTTCTACGCGTTCTTCTACAACAATCTGTTTCCCGAAGCGGTCTTCAATATCGGTCGCTCGATCGAGATGATTCTCGGGCCGGTGATCGGCGGGATCGGTACGCTGTTCGGGCCGATCCTCGGCGCGTTCATACTCACCGGCCTCGCCGAGACGCTCAATACGGCGATGGCTGCTGTCGGCCTCGATCTGCCGGGGGCCAAGCAGATCCTTTATGGCGTGTGCCTGCTCGTCGTGATCGTGGCGCTGCCCGAAGGCGTGTGGCCGCCGCTGGCGCGCCGGCTCGGCATCGACAAGGGCAAGCGATGACGGCGTTGCTTTCGCTCGACCGCATCAGCAAGCGCTTTCGCGGCCTCGTCGCCGTCGACGGCGTCAGCTTCGAAGTGCCGGAAGGCGTCATCTTCGCGGTGATCGGAGCCAACGGCGCCGGTAAAACCACGCTGTTCAACATGATCGCCGGTGCCATGGCGCCGGACGCGGGCAGCATTACCTTCGCCGGCGCGCCGATTACCGGCCTGTCGCCCGACGCGGTGTGTCGCCGTGGCATCGCGCGCACCTTCCAGCTGGTACGGCCGTTTCCCGCGCTCAGCGTCGAGGACAACGTCATCGTCGGCGCGTTGCTGCATCGGCACGGTGTCGATGCGGCGCGCGAGCGCGCGCATGAGCTGCTGCGGCGCTTCGATCTGTTCGGGCGACGCCATCAGCCGGCGTCGGCGCTCACCCTGCCCGATCGCAAGCGGATCGAAGTTGTCCGGGCGCTCGCCACCGAGCCGAGACTGCTGCTGCTCGACGAAGTCATCGCCGGCCTCCGCCCGACCGAAGTCGATCGCATGGTGGCGGTGCTGACGGAACTCAATCGCGAGAGCGGCCTGACGATCCTTTTGATCGAACACGTGATGCGTGCCGTGATGGCGCTCGCCTCGCGCGTGCTCGTGCTCGACCACGGCGTGGTGATCGCGGCGGGAACGCCCGAGCAGGTCGTGCGCGATCCGGCGGTGGTGCAATCGTATCTGGGCGCCGAGGCGATCTGATGCTGCGCGTTGAAAACCTCGACGTGTTCTACGGCGATGCCCAAGCGCTCGATGCCGTCTGTCTCGACATCGAACAGGGCACGATCGTCGCCATCGTCGGCGCCAACGGCGCCGGCAAGACGTCGCTCATTCGCGCGATCGCCGGAATGCTCCGTCCGGCGCGCGGGCGCATCCTGTTCGGCGCCACCAATATCGCCGGCTGGCCGAGCCATCGTGTCTGCAATCTCGGCATCGGCCAGGTGGCGGAAGGCCGGCAGATTTTCCCCACGCTTTCGGTCGCGGAAAATCTCGAAATGGGCGCCCTGCTGCCGCGCGCGCGCGCCCGCCGGGACGAAAATCACAAACGCGTGCTGGCGCTGTTCCCGGTGCTGGCCGAACGCCAGCGGCAGGCTGCGGGCACGCTTTCGGGTGGCGAGCAGCAGATGCTGGCGATCGGGCGCTGCCTGATGGGCGCGCCGGAGCTGATCATGTTCGACGAGCCTTCGCTCGGTCTCGCTCCGACGATTGCCCACGGGGTGCTCGGCGCGATCCGCGAACTCAACCGCGGCGGATTGACCTGTCTGCTGGTCGAGCAGAACGTCGCGCTATCGCTTCAGCTTGCCAGCCGCGCTTATGTGCTGGAAAACGGCCGCATCACGCTGACCGGCAGCGGCCGCGAGCTTTTGGCCGACGATCGGGTGCGCAGTGCCTACCTGGGGCTGTAGCGCGCGCGGCTATTCGCGCCAAACGCCGCCGGTGCGAAGGCTGCACGGCGCCGGACGAGGAGATCGGCGACGCTCGGCATGTCGGCAATCCCGGACAGAGCCGCTTGCATCGCCCGCGCCGTTTCCCGCTCGCCGCGCCCGCACAAAGCCGCCGGGACCATGATGACTTCGCCAAGCGGCACCGGCGGTTGGACGCTAATGACACAGCGGGCACGCATCGTGATCTCCGTTGCAGGTTGCTCGGCAGTTCTCAACGCCGCGAAGGCGGCCAGGTTCCATCGGGTCAAATCCGCTCCACCGGCCGGCCTATTCGCCGGTATGTTATACCCGCCCCGCATTGCACGGCTGTGACGGGCCGCGTCTGGCGGACTGCGAGACAGGACGGTCACAAAAACTTGCGGGTTGCGGTATCAAGGCTTCGCAGCAATCAACATCCGGCGAACTCAAGGAGAGCGTCAGTCATGAAACTGTATTATTCACCCGGTGCCTGTTCCCTGTCCCCGCACATTGTCTCGCGCGAAGCGGGCGTCGACCTCGAGTTCGAACAGGTGGACAATCGCGAGAAGAAGACGAAAAGCGGTCAGGACTATTGGAGCATCAATCCCAAAGGCCAGGTGCCGGTGTTGGAGCTCGACAACGGTCAGCGGCTCACCGAAGGTCCGGTGATCGTGCAGTATCTGGCCGATCAGAAACCGGCGTCCGGCCTGGTTCCGCCGGCCGGATCGATCGATCGTTACCGCGTGCAGGAATGGCTGAATTTCGTCACTTCGGAACTGCACAAGACGTACGGACCGATCTTCCGGCCGACGACGCCCGATGAATTCAAAAAGCTGTCGAAGGAGAATCTGGGCAAGCGCTTCGACTGGATCGACAAGCAGCTTGCCGGCAAGCAATATCTGATGGGCGACAAATTCACGGTCGCCGACGCTTATCTGTTCACGGTATTGCGCTGGTCGCCGCGCATCGAGCTCGATCTGGGCAAATGGCCGAACATCAAGGCCTACATGGCTCGGGTCGCGGCGCGGCCCAAGGTTCAGGAAGCACTCAAGGCGGAAGGCCTGGCCTAGACTAGTGACGACTTTCGCTGTCGCCTGATTCATGAGCATTCGGAGAGGCAGCGACCCCCACCTGTCCTCCCCCTTTCAGGGGGAGGAAGAGCGAGCGGCATACGCGGCGTCACGGTTCAAGACCAACGAAGGCGGCTTCTCTTTCCTCCCCCTGAAAGGGGGAGGATCAAGGTGGGGGTCGCGGGCCGCTCGGATAATTTTGAGGTTGACGAGTTGTCTTCCGCCAAGCTTTTTTCGAGCGGAGAATGAACGCCGTTGGCTTGTTGCAATCGATTATGTAAAACAGCCGGTCTTATGCTTTGTGACAGGAGGGGCTTGCGATGCGCCGCTTCATGAAACTGATGGCCGGTCTCGCCGGTCTCGCCGGTGCCGCAATCGTCGGCGGTGCCATCGCACAGGGCGTGACCGTGCCGGCACAGTTACAAATATTCGTCGATGCATTCAAGAAAGGGCCGCCGCAGTATGGCAATTCGATCTACAATTATTTCAATTTAGCCACCCAAGCCGCCGGCGATGACGAGGACAAACAAAAGACCCTGGTGTCGGCGGCACGGAATTGGTTGTTCAGCCGCAGCGAGAGTCAGCTGAAGTCTCTCGTCCAGACCTATAAGCCGCAACTGCGGCAATTATTCGAGACTCTGTATCTCTCGAAAGGCCTGCAGGCCGTGATGACGAAGAGCTTTGGCGCCAACACTCAGACATTATACCACGCCTGGTACGACTGCATGGCGAAGATGCCAGACTCGGATTACGGAGATTCGGGGCCAAACAATGTGCTTGGCAACGTCTACTCCGCCGCTGACAGCGGGAAATTGGCTGGCCCCAATGGGGAATGCCAGACGCAGTTGACCGCCCTTTCGACGTACTATGGGGTCAAACAATTGTCGTTCGACGAGCTCACCGTCGTGGCGTTTTTCTCCCGTCGGGAACAGGCGCATGGGGACAATTCGACCTACACATCAGCCGATACGGTGCGCGTGCTCGTCCGCGACATTTTCGATTAGATTGCACGACCGATCGGGCCTGCACGGTCAATCCGTGGTCGCGTCCGTCAGCCGACGACGGCGGCCTCGCGCGGGGATGACTGCTCGCGCAATTGCAGCCGGTAGAATGACGCGTAGCGGCCGTTCCTGCGCAGCAATTCGTCGTGGTGGCCCGAACTCGACGATGGCGCCGTCCTCGACCACCAGGATGCGATCGGCATGCATGATCGTGGAGAGTCGGTGCGCGATCACCAGCGTTGTGCGGTCCTTGCAGAGTTCTCCAAGCGCCCCCTGTACGGCGCGCTCTGATTCCGAGTCGAGCGCGGCCGTCGCCTCGTCGAGCAGGATGACCGGCGCGTTCTTGATCAGCGCCCGCGCGATGGCGATGCGCTGGCGCTGGCCGCCGGACAATTGCAATCCATGCTCGCCGACCGGGGTGTCGTAGCCCAGAGGCAGGCCGAGTATGAAATCGTGCGCGTGCGCTGCCTTGGCGGCGGCGATGATCTCGGCTTCGCCGGCGCCGACCTTGCCGAAGGCGATGTTGTCGCGGATCGTGCCGCGGAACATGTGCACGATCTGCCCCACAAAGGCGATCTGCTGGCGCAACGAGCGGCGCGATACCGCGGCGATGTTCTGGCCGTCGATCAAGATGCACCCGCGGTCGACATCGTAGAAGCGCAAGATCAGATTGAGCACGGTCGACTTGCCGCCGCCGGAGGCGCCGACGAGCGCGGTAAGCTTTCCCAGCTCGGCGACAAAGCTCATGCCGCGCATCGCCGGCGTGCCGGCCACGTAGCTGAAGTCCACGTCGGCGAACTCGAGGCGCGCCGCCTTGATCGACAGAGCCGGCCTGTCGTCGTCGTCCGGCTCGCCCAGCGGGCTGTCGAACACCTCGTAGAGGATGCGCACCCCGACGAGATTATTGTTGAGATCGAGATTGAGCCGGGCGAGCCGCTTGGCGGGCTCGTAGGCGAGCAGGAAGGCGGCCAAGAACGAGAAGAACTGTCCCGGCGTCGCGCCGGTATAGATCACCCGGTAGCCGCCATAGACGATGGCGAGAGCGACCGTGAATCCGGCGAGCACCTCCATCATCGGAGCGGCGCGGCTGGAAACGCGCGCCATTTTGTTCGACTCGTGCTCGACCGCCGCCACGCTGGTCGCCAGCCGACGCCGCATCTCGTCTTCCAGCCCGAAGGCCTTGACCATGCGCAGGCCCTGCAGGGCTTCCTGCATGGTCTCGATGATGCGCGTGCCGCCGTTGAACTGGCTGCGCGCGATTCCGCGCACACGGCGGACCAACTTGCGCAGGACGAACAGGGCCGGAGGTGCGATGACAAGTCCGGCCAACGACATGATCGGATCCTGGATCACCATCACGGCTGTCAGTCCGATCAACGACATCAGATCCCGCCCGACGGTCGTAATCAAAATGTTGATCACCTGGCTGACGGCGGAAACGCCGGTGTTGAGGCGGGCGATGAATTCGGAGGAATGCCGGTCGGCAAAAAAGCCGATATTCTCGTGCAGCAGCGTGTCGAACATGCGCCGCTGGTTGTCGGCGACGATGCGGTTGCCGATCCAGAAGACCAGAACGGAAGAGCCATAGGTCGCCGCGGCCTTCACCACGAAGATCAGCATCGCCAAAAGGGCGATGACCACGATCTCGTGGTAATTCTTCTCGACATAGGCCGCGTTGATCATGGTGCCGAGCAGATACGCCGAAAACGCGGTGGCGCCGGCCACGATCGCCATCAGCGCGAGCGCAAGCGCGTAGCGCGGCCAGTGCCCGAGCGCCTGGTCGACGAGCACGCGCCGCAACAGCGAATAGGTCGAATATTTATCGGAGGATGCGGGCCGGGACGGTTTCATGCACGATCCGCGTCGCCCCCTTTTGGCCGAGCCGGAACGGCCGGCCGCAATCACCGTTCCATGCCCGGATGTGGCGGAATTTTCAAGTTAAATGAGCGGCTCCCGGAGCTGGTCCCGAGGCGGCAGGTTCCCCGGATCGCGAGCACAGCCGGGTTCCGGTCGCCGCAGGGTCGACGCGCTAAAATCTCCATCAAACAACAAACTGCGACCTTCGCTCGCGTGCGTTCAGGCCGGCTTGGCGTGGCGCACGCCGCCTGCGCGCCGCGCCATCAACTGCCGCTCCCACGCCAGCGCGTGGGCCACGATGGTCGCCAGATTATCGTAGCGCGGCGCCCAGTGCAGGGTTTCGCGCAATCGCGCGATATCGGCGACGATCGCGGCCGCATCTCCGGCCCGCCGCGGCCCTGTCTCAACCTTGAAGTCCACGCCGGCAGCGCTCTTGACCGCCTCGATGACCTGCCGGACGGAGAAGCCGTGGCCGTAGCCGCAATTGAGCGTGAATGAACGCGCACCGGCGCGCAGCTGCCGCAGCGCCTCGCAATGCGCCGACACGAGATCGCCGACATGGATGTAATCGCGGATGCAGGTGCCGTCCGCCGTCGGATAATCGGTGCCGAAAATCTCAAGCTTGGGACGCAGCCCGAGCGCGGTTTCGACCGCAACCTTGATCAGGTGGGTCGCGCCGGCGGTCGATTGGCCGGTGCGGCCGGCCGGATCGGCGCCGGCGACATTGAAATAGCGCAGCACCGCGTATCGCATGTCATGAGCGGCGCCGGCGTCGCGCAAGATGATCTCGGTCATCAGCTTCGATGAGCCATAGGGCGAGATCGGCAGCGTCGGCGCCTCTTCCGCGACCGGGATCTTGGTTGGATTGCCGTAGACGGCGGCCGTCGAGGAGAAAATGAAATGGCGCACGCCGCCGTTCACGGCGCATTCGATCAGCGCGCGCGAATTGACCGTGTTGTTGCGATAATAGCCGAGCGGATCGCGCACCGAGTCCGGCACCACCACCGACGCGGCAAAATGAATGATGGCGTCGATGCGGTGCTGGCGAATGACATCGGCGACGAACTTCTGATCGCCGGTGTCGCCGACGACCAGCGGCACGCCCTCGGCAACCGCCCAGTCGAAGCCGGTGGAAAGATTGTCGAGCACGACGGCGCGCTCGCCCGCATCGATGAGCGCGTACACCATCTGGCTGCCGATATAGCCGGCCCCGCCGGTCACCAGGATCGTCATGTGGCGGACCTGTATTGTCTCGTATTTTCCTTGGCGTCGGCCGTACACGAATTTGGTGAAAGGCGCGTTATGTCCGCGCCGTTACCTCGCCCGCGGCGGCCGGCGCCGTGAGCGCTTGGTTTGTGGCGGCCATGACCTCATCGACTGTGATTTCGGCCAGGCAGCGATGGTGCCCGAGGCGGCAGACCGGCTTATGGCAGGGCCGGCACGGTAACTGACCCGCAGACTGGATCGCCGCGACCAACGGATTGAGCGGGGCCCAATGCCATGGGCTGGTCGGGCCGAACATCCCCACCGTCGGTGTGCCGAGCGCTGCCGCGACGTGGAGCAGGCCGGAATCGTTGGAAACGGCCGCAGATGCCGCCGCCAGGGCCAAAACCGCCTGGCGCAGGTCTGTGCCCGTGAGTTCGCGGGCTTCGGTCCCCGCGACAATCTCCTCCGCCAGGGGTTTTTCCGTCGGGCCGCCCAAAACCCAGACGGCAAAGCCATCGGCGAGGAGACGCCGGGCAAGCGCCGCATAGGCTTGGGCCGGCCAGCGCTTGGCGGGTCCGACCGCCCCCGGCGCTAGCGCCACCGCCGGCGCAGGGCCGGTCAAGCCGATTCGGCTGCGCCAGGCCGCGACTTCTGCGGCAGGCACGATCAGCTGCGGCGCCGGCCATGCCGCCGGCAGGGGCGCGCCTGCGGGCAGCGCCAGAACCGCGCATTCGTCGACCATTCGCGGCCATTTGTGCCGTCCGAAGCGCAAATCATTGAGCAGGATAAAGCGGCATTCGCCAACAAGGCCGGTGCGCTGGGGAATGCCGGCAAGGAATGGCGCAAGGGCCGATTTCCAGGTCTTGGGCATGATCAGCGCGGCGGCATATCCCTCGCGTTTAAGCCGCTGCGCCAGCCGGTAATGAACGGCCAACGCAAGGCGTTTGCGCGGCACGTCGACGACGAGCGCGCGCCGCACGCCGGGCATGTAATCGACAAGGGGTGCACAGAGAGTCGTCGCCAGCAGATCGACCGCGCGGCCGGGAAACCGTTCGCGCAGGACACGCACGACCGAATGGCAACGCACGAAATCGCCGATCCACATATAGGGAACGACCAGGATCGGCGGGCCTGCTGACGGGTCCGGGGGTCGGGGTCGGCCGCCGCCATTCTGAGAATTTTGGTTCATTTCAATGCGGTGACTGCCGGTTCACGCCGCAGCGGATCGGCTTGAGGGATCGCCCAATCCTGACCTTCTTCGTAGCGCTTGGCGTAGCGGTAGAATGTCCCCTCGAAATTGCCCAGGGCAATAACGAACCCAGCCCATCCGTCGATGAAGCCGAATTTGAAAACGTAGTGCTTGAGGAATGCCCAGAGGGCGTGGCCGCAGGCGCCAGCCATCGAGACCCGGCGACCCGCAAGCTTCTTCGCCCCTAAAGATGAATAACGATTCATTTTTATAATGATCTCCTCCAAGCTGCGGAAGGGGACCTGCCAGATCGCGTTGCGCAGTGTCCCTAACGGCTTGCGGCTGAGCAGTTCGAAGCCCTCGTGGACGGGATCGAGCGTGTAGCGCATTGCGCCGCTGCGGAACAATTGCGGCTGGCGGTAATTCGGGTACCAACCCGACCCGCGAATCCAGCGCCCCATCATGTAGTTGCGTCGCGGCACCCGGTAGGCATCGCGTGCCGGGTCGCCCGCCAGCAGCGCAAGAATCTCGTCGCGCACCGGCGCGGTGCATCGCTCGTCGGCATCAAGGCTGAAAATCCACTCGAATCGGCAGGCTGCGACAGCCTGATTACGCAGGTCACCAAAGCCCCGGAACGGCACCTGCACGACCCGCGCGCCGAGACCGGCTGCGATTTCCGCGGTCCGGTCGGTGCTGTCGGAGTCGGCCAGGACGATTTCGTCGGCCCAGAGCACGCTTTCGACCGCGGCCTTGATCTTTTCGGCCTCGTTGAACGCGATGATATACGCCGAAATCTTCTGCATGGAGGTTCTCGAAGCGCCGTTTGAGATGCAATTTGCGGCCATCTTAGCGCTTCTGGGTCGAGTGCAGCACTGCCGGCGCAAACCGAATGGGCCGAATGGGCCGCTCTTGCGCGCCCGTCCCGGCCGGGGCAAAGGGTGGGCCGTCGCGCAGGGTCTTATCGCATCGATGCTTTTGGTCACCGGCGGTGCCGGATTCATCGGATCGAACCTCGTTGCCAGCCTCAACGAGGGCGCGCGGCTCGACGTCGCCGTCAGTGACGCTCTCGGCAAGGACGGCAAATGGCACAATCTCGGCAGCCGCCAGCTTGCCGATTTCGTCCCGCCGAACGAGCTTGTGCGCTGGCTCGATGGCCGCAAGCTCGACGCCCTGGTGCATCTTGGGGCGATTTCGTCAACGACGGTGACCGATGGCGATGCCGTCGTCGAAACCAATTTCCGGCTCTCGCTGCGCCTGCTGGACTGGTGCGCCGCGACGCGAACACCGTTCATCTACGCCTCGTCGGCGGCGACTTACGGAGACGGCAGCCAGGGATTCTGTGACGATTGCTCGCTCGAAGCGCTCAAGCGGCTCAAGCCGATGAACCTTTACGGCTGGAGCAAGCATTTGTTCGACCTCGCCGTCGTCGCTCGCGCCGCGCACAAACAGGCGCTTCCCCCGCAATGGGCCGGACTGAAGTTTTTCAACGTGTTCGGACCGAACGAGGACCACAAGGGCGAGATGAGGAGTCTCGTTGCCAAGCGCTTCGAGGATGCCAAGGCCGGCGCGCCGGTGCGGCTGTTCAAGTCGTATCGGCCGGGCATCGACGACGGCGAGCAGAAGCGCGACTTCATCTATGTCGACGATGCGGTCGCTGTGGTGCGCTGGCTGCTCGAGGCGCCGGCGGTTTCCGGCATTTTCAACGTCGGGACCGGGGCGGCGCGCAGCTTCCGCGACTTGATCGCCGCGATGTTCGCCGCGCTCGGCCGCGAACCGGTCATCGAATATATCGACATGCCGGCTTCGATCCGCGACAGCTACCAGTATTTCACGCAAGCGGACTGCCATAACCTGCGGCGCGCCGGCTATAATGCGCAGTTCACGCCGCTCGAGGAGGCGGTGCGGCGCTACGTGACTCTCTATCTCGATCGCCCGGACCGTTACCGGTGAGCAAGTCGCGCAACGGGGAGTAGCAGCAGAGGCCGATGTTTGATTTCGAAGAAGCACTCAAGCATGTCGTCAAGCAGACCGTGCTCTGCGTCGGCGATCTCATGCTGGACGATTTCGTCTACGGCGAGGTCACGCGCATTTCGCCCGAGGCGCCGACTCCGGTCCTTGCGGTCAGGTACAGCGAAGCGCAGATCGGCGGCGCCGGCAATGTGGCGCGCAATATTGCCGCGCTCGGTGCGCGCTGCATTTTCGTGGCGCTGATCGGCAACGATGACGCGGGATTGGTGCTGACCAACGCGCTGGGCAAGCTCGCCGGCGGTATCGTCCCCGATCTCGTCGTCGATCCGACGCGAGCGACCACGCGCAAGGTGCGTTTCGTCTCCGAACACCATTCCACCCACCTGATCCGAGCCGACTGGGAGTCGAGCGAGCCGATCAGCGCGCAGAGTGAAGCGGACCTGATCGCCTACGCCGAAGCGGCATTGCCGCAGGCCGATGCCGTGGTGCTTTCGGACTATGCCAAGGGCGTGCTCACCGCGCCCGTCATCCGCGCCGTCATCGCCGGCGCGCGGCGCCTCGGCAAGCCGGTCGTCGTCGACCCGAAGCGCCACGATTACGCCGTCTATCGCGGAGCGACGCTGATCACCCCGAACGCCAAGGAACTGGCGGCCGCGGTGCATCGCCCGCTTGCCGGCGAAGACGACATTGCCGGAGCCGCCGCCGAACTGGCGCAAGCCATCGCCTGCGACGCGGTCCTCGTGACCCGCAGCGAAGCGGGAATGACGCTGCACGTGGCCGGTGAGGCGCCGATCCATGTTCCCGCCTACCCGGTCAAGGTCCGCGACGTATCCGGCGCCGGCGACACGGTCGCGGCCGTCATGGCGGTGCTGCTGGCGGGCAAGGCGCCGTTTGAACCGGCGATGCGTGCCGCCAATGCTGCGGCCGCAGTCGTCGTCGGCAAGCGCGGCACGGCCACGGCCTCGCTCGCCGAACTTCGCCACCGCATCCTGCCGGCCGCCACGCTGGCGCCCGAGGACAAGATCATCTTCGATTGGTCAGTGCTCGGCGAGCGGCTGGCCGAATGGCGCCGGAGCGGACTGCGCGTCGGCTTCACCAATGGGTGTTTCGATCTCCTGCATCGCGGCCATGTCAGGCTGCTGGCCGAGGCGCGTGCCGCCTGCGACGTGCTTGTGGTCGGTCTCAACAGCGACGCCTCGACGCGCCGCCTCAAAGGCCAGGGGCGGCCGATCAATGCGATGGAGAGCCGCGCCGATGTTCTCGCCGCACTCGAAGCGGTCGACCTGGTGGTGATATTCGAACAGGACACTCCCCTCGAATTGATCGAGCTCGTGCGTCCCAATGTGCTGGTCAAGGGCGCCGACTACGCCAAGGAGGAGGTTGTCGGCCACGATTTGATCGAAGCGGCCGGCGGCCGCGTGCTCCTTGTCGATCTGGTGCCCGGCCACAGCACGACGGCGATGGTCAAGCGCGCGCAACCCTCTCGGGCGGTGCAGGAGTAGGTCGGCGGTCATCGGTCCCGCCGCTGCTGAGCAAGGCTGCCATGGCTGTCATCAACGCGGACCTGATCTCGATCGTGGTCACGACCTACCAACGCCCGGATGCGCTTGATGCGGCGCTTTCGGCTCTCGCCCGCCAGGCCGACCGCAATTTTGAGATCATCGTCGCCGACGACGGATCTGGAGCGGAGACGGAGCATGTCCTTGCCGGCTGGATGTTGCGCATGCCGGTGCCGGTGAAGCACGTCTGGCAGGAGCACAACGGCTTTCGCGGCGCGGAAATCCGCAATCGCGCGATCGGGGCCGGCGCCGGAGCCTATTACATCTTTCTCGACGGCGACTGCCTGGCGCGTCCGGATTTTGTCGCCACCCATCGCCGGCTTGCCGAGCCCGGCTGGTTCGTGGCCGGCAATCGCATCTTGCTGTCGGCAAAGCTCACACAGGCGGTGCTTGCCGAAAAAATCGCGGCCGAGACCTGGGGATTAGGCAAGCTCGCGGGCGAGCGCCTGCACGGCGGCGTCAATCGCCTGATACCGGCCCTGCGTGTACCGCTTGGTCCGGTGCGCAGGCTTCGCTCGTGCGCCTGGGAAGGAGCAAAGACCTGCAACCTGGCGGTGGCGCGCAGCGACCTCGATCTTGTTGACGGATTTGACGCCCGTTACAGCGGCTGGGGGCTGGAGGATTCCGATCTGGTCGTGCGCCTGTTTCACGCCGGGCTGCGTCGCAAGGATGGGCGCTTTGCCACCGGCGTCCTGCACCTGTGGCACCCCGAAGCCGACCGATCGGGTCTGCAAGCGAACCAGCACCGCCTGGACGAAGTGCTGCGCGGTGATCGGGTTCGTGCGCAGGAGGGTCTGTCGACTTGTCAGCGAGCCGATGCGAGCCGCCGATGCGCGCAAGCATGAAGCCGATCGACCTGCCGCCCGAGCCCAGCGTGCTCGTGGTGGCGCTGCGCCGGCTCGGCGACGTACTGCTGACGACGCCGCTCATTCGCAGCGTGCACCGCGCCTGGCCTGGGGCGAAAATCGACGCGCTGGTCTTTGCCGGCACCGCCGCCATCCTCCAGGGCAATCCGGACATCCATCGCATCATCGCAATGCCGGAGCGGCCGACGGTCGGCGAGACCGGTCGCCTGATCGCGCGGCTCTGGCGACGATACGATCTTGCCATTTCGACGCAGACGGGTGATCGGCCGGCCCTGTTCGCGCTGCTGGGCGGCCGTGTGCGGGCCGGCCTCGTGCCGCCGCAAGGATCGGGCGTCGGCGGCGCGTTCAAGCGCCTGGGCTTTCGCCGCTGGACGCCGATAGTGGAAGAGATTCATCGCGTCGAGCAGATGCTGCGAATCGCCGACGCACTCGGCATTGCGCGCGTTGGCGAGGTCGTTCCCCCGGCCGCAGCGCCGGCACAGGGCGCCGGCGCCAGCGGAACCTACGCGGTGATCCATGCCGCGCCCATGTACCGCTATAAGCAGTGGACCCGCGATGGCTGGCGCGCGCTGGCCGCCGGCCTCGCCGACCGTGGCCTCTCGGTCATTGCCATAGGCGGTCCCGACGAGAGCGAACGGCGCTACCTGGAGCATGTCTGGCAGGGTGTTGCCACGGTGCATCAGGCCCGGTGGCCGCATACCGTCTCGTTGCTGTCGGCGGCGCGGGTCTATGTCGGTCCGGACACGGCGGTCAGCCATCTCGCCGCCGCAACCGGCTGCCCGACCGTTGCCCTGTTCGGTCCGATGGACCCGCGAATCTGGGGCCCGTGGCCGCGGGGGGGCCTCGCTACGCCCTGGCTGTCGAGCGCGAGGATTTAGCATCGGGGCAATGTCTGGGTGGTGCAAAATCCGCTACCCTGCCTGCCGTGTACGTTCGAAGGCTGCGAGCGCCGCATCGACAGCTACAGCCGCTGTCTCGACGAATTGCCGGCGCGACAGGTTCTCAGCGCGGTCGACGAAGCACTGCGGATCGGCGAGACTGTCGTGACGCGTGCGCCGGCAGGCGCCCAACCGCTCAGCCCGGCTAACGGCGGACACTATCAATGAACGATGCGCCGGCACCGCAGCGCGATATTTCCGCTCCGGTCTCGATCGGGGAGCTGATCGATCGGATCTGCATCCTGGAAATCAAGAGCGAGCGCATCGCCGATCGCGCCAAGCTGCGCAACGTCGAGGCCGAGCTGAGAATTCTGCGCGAGACGCGATCCGTGGCCGGCCTCGATACGGCTGAAATGCAGCCGCTCGCCGCCGAGCTCAAGGCGATCAATGAGCGATTATGGGACATCGAGAACGAGATTCGCGAGCTTGAAGCGCGCCAGGATTTTTCAGACCGCTTTGTTGCGCTTGCCCGCAACGTTTATTTGACGAACGACCGGCGCGCCCGTCTCAAGCAGCAGATCAGCTTGCGGTTCGGTTCGCGAATCGTCGAAGAAAAATCCTACAGCGGCGGCTGACGAGCCCTGCGCGCAGCGAAAGCGCACGAAAATGCGGATCGATGCCCGGCTCGGTTGGAATTAGCCAATCGTTGACGTGGAGTCTTGTAGAACCGGCCCTGCGCCGCAGCCACACCATAGTCCCGCCACGAAACCCGTGCATCGAGGCTGCCGTGCCGAGCGCCGGGAAACGCCGCCTATTGCGGCCATTTTTGCGCGGATCGATGCTAAACCGACGGCCGACATGACAGCCAAACGGCTCTTCACAATGGCGTTCGCGCTCGGGCTTGGGCTGACGCTCGCCTCGTGCGGATCGTTCTCTGGTTTTGTTTCCGATCATTGGCCGCACTTTGCCGGCGGCGAGCCCGGCGGCGTACCGCCGCGGCCCGGTGATCCGGGCTACGCGCAATTCATCGCCCACGGTCAGCCGGCCGAGACGACAAATTCGACCGCCGGCGACGGGCAGCCGGTCGGCGCCGGCGCGCCCTCTCCGGTTATCGAGCAGAGGCCCCTCGGCGGCGTGCAGAATGCCGGCAGCGCACCGAACGCGCCGGGCCTGGGCAACGCCCCGCGAGCTGCACCGCTCGCCGCGCCGGTCGGTGCGACCAACGGCAATGCCGGCCAGGGCGGCCTTTATTAGCCGCGGATCACGCCACGCCGGCGCGCAACAGGTCGTGGAAATTCACAATGCCGACCGGTCGGTCCAGCTCCACGACGATGAGCGCCTGCTTCTTCAATGAATTGAGCAATTGCAGCGCTTCGCCGGCCAATTGATCGGGCCGCACCGTAATCGGCTGCGTCGTCATGACCTCGTCGACGCTGAGCTGCAGCAGATCGGCGCACATGTGCCGGCGCAGATCGCCGTCGGTGATGATGCCGCCGAGCCTTCCGTCGCCATCGGTGATGGCGACGCAGCCGAAGCCCTTGGCCGTCATTTCGACAATCGCATCGGACATCGGCGATCCGCGCGCGATCGACGGCACGGCGGGACCGGTGTGCATGATGTCGCGGACGAATTTGAGCGCCGCGCCGAGTTTGCCGCGCGGGTGAAAAATGCCGAACTCGAGCGCGGTGAAGCCGCGACCCTCGAGCAGCGCGATCGCCAGCGCATCGCCGAGGGCAAGCTGCATCAGCGTGGACGTGGTCGGCGCTAGATTGTGCGGGCAGGCTTCGCGCGCGGCCGGCAGGGCCAAAACGACATCGGCCGCCTTGCCGAGCGTGCTCTGCGCGTTGACCGTCATCGCGATCAGGTTGATGCGGAAGCGGCGCGAATAGTTGATCAGGTCCTTGAGTTCCTCGGTTTCCCCCGACCACGACAACACCAGTATCACGTCGTCGGAGGTGATCATGCCGAGGTCGCCGTGGCTCGCCTCGGCGGCGTGGACGAAAAACGCCGGGCTGCCGGTCGAGGCCAGCGTGGCCGCGACTTTGCGCGCGATGTGGCCGGATTTGCCCATCCCGGTCACGATCACTCGGCCGCGGGCGCTGCGGATGCATTCCACGGCAGCGGCAAAAGCCTCGCCGAGCGTCTCGCCCATGGAGGCGGTCAACGCCGCGATGCCTTCGCGCTCGGCGTCAAGCGTGCGCAATGCCGAGGCGACGAACGAACTGGTCGTGTTGGTCAGCGCCTTCGCGCCCGGCGAATTCATTGTCCCTTGCGACTCCAAACGCGGTGCCCCGATCACGTCCCGGGCAGCGCCTACTCCTTCCAGGCTGCGAAAGCCTCGCTGAAAGCGTGCGCGCCGGGGGCGCCCTTTTCGAGCGTGAGGATGGCACGGCTGCCGTTATCGTAGACGATCAAGATGTCGAACCAGGCGCGCTCCTTGAGCAGTTGCACGTTGCGCTGCATCTCGGCGTCCGCGGAGTTGAGACCGATGAGGAAGAGGCCCTTGGTGACCTTGACGGCCTCTCCGGCAAGCGGCATGCCGCGTACCTCTTCGGAGTCCTTCATCAGAATGCCGGGCACGTTGGCAATGCCGCCGCCAGAGAAATCGGGCGGCAGATTGAATGCGATCTCGATCGTATGACTGGCTGGCAATTCCTTGTCGGTATTGCGCCGCAGCGACCAGGTCACGGCCATGTGCCGGTCGGGGATCGAAATATCGGCATGGACCACGAGTTCGGGAGCCAGACCCGGTCCGGGTGAAACGGTTTCGGTGCGCCAAAGGACCGAGCCGGCGAAGCGCTTACCCTTAGGATCGTTGGCATCCGCCTCGTACAAGACGGCGCGTTGCGCGACTTGCGATCCCTGTTGGCCGCCCGGACTTGCTCCGGCGGCGCCGGCCGCCGGGGCGGTGCCGGGGGCCGTCTCCTGTGGGACCCGGGCGGTGGATTTGACGGGCGGCGTCGTTTGCGGGGTGTGAGCGGGCGGTTGCGATTTCGATCGTGCAATGAAGTGGTACAGCCCGGCAATGTTGCCGCGATATTCCCAAGCCCCAGCGCCGGCCACCACGACAACAAGGAGCAGCATGGCGAGATTTGCCCAGCCGCGGTAGGAGCGCGGCGGTCGCGGTTCGTCATAGCGGTCTTCCTCGACCTGCGCATGGCGCACCGGATGCGACCGCGCGTAGCGCGCCGACGGCACCGTCTCCTCGTCTTCCATGTAGGGCGCTTCGAGCCCCCGAAGCGGCAGCGAGTATTCTTCCGCGGACGGTGCGGCATCCCGGTCAAAATGGTCTTCGTCAAAATGCTCGTCTGGAGCGTCTCGGTCCGGCGGCGCAAACAAGTCCTCGTCGCGCGCCGCCCTTTGTCGCGGCGGCGCGGGTACATAGGCCTCACGGCCATCGCGCCCGATTGGCGCACGCGACGGAGAAATGCCCAGGTTGGCGGTGCCCAGATTGTCGGTCTCCGGCCCGAATCCGCGGAAGGCCTTTGCTCCGCCCGAGCTGAGCGATGAGGTGCGGGCCTGCAGAATCCGGTTGCGCGCGCTCGCCTTTGGCGCCGCGTTGGTCGCCGCGGCGCCGATTGCGTCCTCCGAATGCGGCGGCAGGAGCGGGTCCGATTCCGCTGTGTCGGCGTGGACGCTGCTCGGCAATTCGGCCACGGCCGCGTGGGGGCGGTTGCCTCGCGGCGCCATGCCAGAACCGAGCAGAGACGGCGCTCGGGATTGCGCGAGCAAGGGACGGGACAATGGCGGCGGTGCGGCGGGCCCGGACACCCGCGATTCCTGTCGCGGCTCCGGGCGAAGCGGCGTTCGCGGCTCGACCAGCGCCTTGCGGGCCGCCTCGCCTTCGACTTTGCGGATCGCGTCTTCGAGCGCCAACCGCTCCTTGGTGATGTCCGATTCGGAGAGCGATGGTTGGACGGCGCGCAATTGCGCCACCAGAGCGGTGCGCGCCCGCTCGTAGAGCGTACGGCGTGCCTCGCCGGTATTCTTGGCGAGGCCGTCGATGGCGCGGGCAATGAGCGGCTGGTAATCGGTCATCGGCGACGCTTGCGGTTGGCTCTGTCGGATGTCATCCGCTCACCCCTCAAACGGGTTGTGCATGAGGATCGTGTCTTCGCGCTCAGGGCTGGTCGACAGGATGGCGGCCGAGCAGCCAATCAATTCTTCGATGCGACGCACGTATTTGATCGCTTGCGCCGGCAGGTCGGCCCAGGATCGCGCGCCCGCCGTCTTTTCCCGCCAGCCGGCGATGGTTTCGTAGACCGGCGTGACGCGCGCCTGGACATACTCGCCGGCGGGCAGGTAGTCGATCTCCTGACCGTCGAGGTGATAGCCGACGCCGACCTTGATCTCGTCGAAACCATCGAGGATGTCGAGCTTGGTGAGTGCGAGGCCCTGAATGCCGCTGGTGCGCACGGTCTGCCGCACCAGCACGGCATCGAACCAGCCGCAGCGCCGCGGCCGGCCGGTGACCACGCCGAACTCCTTGCCGCGCTCGCCCAGTATGCGGCCGATGTCGTTCTTCTGCTCGGTCGGGAACGGGCCCTCGCCGACGCGGGTCGTGTAGGCCTTGCAGATGCCGAGCACGTAGCCGATCGCGCCCGGTCCGAGTCCCGATCCGGTCGCCGCCTGGGCCGCCACCGTGTTGGACGAGGTGACGAACGGATAGGTGCCGTGGTCGACGTCGAGCAGCGCGCCCTGGGCGCCCTCGAACAGGATGCGTTTGCCTTCGCGGCGCTTCTGCTCAAGGAGCGACCAGACCGAATCCATGAAGCGCAGGACGTGGGGTGCGACGGCATCGAGTTCCTTGCGCACCAGCCGCCCGTCGATCGGGTCCAGCCCGAGACCCTTGCGCAACGCGTTGTGGTGGGTCAGCAGGCGTTCGATCTTGCGATCGAGCGTTGCCCCGTCGGCGAGGTCCATCAAACGGATCGCGCGCCGGCCCACCTTGTCCTCATAGGCGGGACCGATGCCGCGTCGGGTCGTGCCGATGCGAAGCGCCGCGCTCGCCAACTCGCGGATCGCGTCAAGCTCGCGGTGCAGCGGCAGAATCAGCGTTGCGTTCTCGGCGACGCGAAGGTTCTCGGGCGTGACCGTCACGCCCTGTTTCTTCAACTGGGCGATCTCGTCCAGCAGCGCCTGCGGATCGAGCACCACACCGTTGCCGATCACCGACAGCTTTCCCGGCCGCACCACGCCGGATGGCAGCAGCGAGAGCTTGTAGGTGGTTCCGTTGATGACCAGCGTATGGCCGGCGTTGTGTCCGCCCTGGAAACGGACGACGACGTCGGCCTGCTCCGACAGCCAATCGACGATTTTGCCTTTGCCCTCGTCGCCCCACTGGGAGCCGACCACGACAACATTTGCCATCAGGAATCTTCCCCAACAGCCCGATCTACGTTTGCATGGGTCGATACCGGCCGCTGCCGCCTGTCCCGGATACTGGATGACGGGTTCCGAAGCAAGCGAGCGAGGCTCCCCCTGGCCGTTGCGGGCTGCAACAAAACATTGGTTTCGCGGCAAATTTTGGCGAGATCAGGTCCTTAACCAAGATTAATCAGGCCTCGCAGTGGTCCCCGACCAGTGCCGGCGCCGATTGTCGCAGCTTTTGCGCACCGCGGCCTGCGCGTGGGCCATGCGCCGAAACCTCAAAATTTCAACGGCTTGGCCTGCTGTACCTGCGGCAAGCCTCGTACCTTGGCCAGCACGTCGGGCGGCAGCTCGCCGTCGATCTCGATCAGCGCGATGGCGCTGCCGCCAAGGGCCTCGCGGCCGACGTGGAAAGTGGCAATGTTGATGCCGGCGTCGCCGAGCGTGGAGGAGAACTTGCCGATGAACCCCGGCTTGTCGAGATTGGTGATGTAGATCATCGAGGGGCCGAACTCGGCGTCCATGCGGATGCCCTTGATGTTGACGATGCGCGGACGGCCGTCGGCGAACACGGTGCCGGAGACGTGGCGCGACTGGCGGTCGGTGGTCAGGGTCACGGTCATCAGGCTCTCGTAATCTCCCGCGGCCTCGCGGCGGGTCTCTTCGACCACGATGCCGCGTTCCTTGGCGAGGCTCGGGGCCGAGACGACGTTGACGGTCTGCAGCATCGGGCGGAGCAGGCCGGCGAGGGCGGCTGCGCTGAGCGCCCGCGTGTTCATCTGCGCGACGGCACCCTCATAGGTGAGCTGCACCTGATGGATGCCGGTCTCGGTGAGTTGGCCGGCGAACGAGCCGAGTTTTTCCGCGAGCGCCACGAACGGTTTGAGCTTCGGCGCCTCCTCGGCGCTGATCGAGGGAAAATTGACGGCGTTGGAGATCGCGCCGCGCAACAAATAATTCGACATCTGGTCGGCGACCTGCAGCGCCACGTTCTCCTGCGCCTCGAGCGTGGAGGCGCCGAGATGCGGCGTACACACGACGTTGGGCAAGGCGAACAGCGCGCTCTTGGTTGCCGGCTCTTCGGCGAATACGTCGATGGCGGCGCCGGCCACGTGGCCGGATTTGAGCGCCGCGCAGAGCGCCGCCTCGTCGACGAGTTCGCCGCGCGCGCAGTTGATGATCCGCACGCCCTTCTTGCTCAGCTTCAGCGTCTCGGCATTGATGATATTGCGGGTCCGCTCGGTCAGCGGCGTGTGCAGCGTGATGAAGTCGGCGCGCCGCCACAGTTCGTCGAGCTCGACTTTCTCCACCCCGAGGTCGACCGCGCGCTCGGCCGACAGATAAGGATCGTAGGCGACGACCTTCATCTTCAGCCCGATCGCGCGGTCGGCGACGATCGAGCCGACATTGCCGCAGCCGATGATTCCCAGCGTCTTGCCGAAGATTTCGACGCCCAAAAACTTGTTCTTTTCCCATTTGCCGGAGCGGGTGGAGGCGTCGGCCTCGGGAATTTGCCGCGCCAGCGCCAGCAGCAGGGTAATCGTGTGCTCGGCGGTGGTGATGGAGTTGCCGAACGGGGTGTTCATCACGATGATGCCGCGCGCGGTCGCCGCCGCGATGTCGACATTGTCGACGCCGATGCCGGCGCGGCCGATCACTTTGAGGCCTTTCGCCTGCTCGAGGAGTTTTGCCGTCACCTTGGTGGCGGAGCGGATCGCGAGCCCGTCGAAGCCGTTGATCGCAGCGGCGAGTTTTTCCTTGTCCTTGCCGAGGGCGGGCTGGAAATCCACCTCGACGCCGCGATCCCGGAAAATCTGTACCGCCGCCGGCGAGAGCGCATCGGAAATGAGAACGCGAGGGGCCATGAGTTTTCTTCCTGTGATCCTTGGAAAGCGCCGAGCAACCAAAACCCCTCCCGCAAGGGGAGAAGGCAAAGCTCAGGCCGCCTCAGCCAGCGCATCCTTGGCTCTGGCATAGGCCCAATCGAGCCAGGCGGTGAGCGCCTCGATGTCGCGTTGTTCGACGGTCGATCCGCACCAGACGCGCAGCCCGGGCGGCGCATCGCGATAGGCATCGATGTCGTAAGCGACGCCTTCGCGTTCCAGCGTTGCCGCGATGGCTTTGACGAACGCCGCCTGTGCTTCGGGAGCAAGTCGGGCGACCGCCGGATCAACGACTTTCAGGCACACCGAGGTGTTGGAACGCAATGCCGGATCGCGGGCCAGAAAGTCGATCCAATTCCTACGCGCGGCCCAGTCGGCCAGCGTGCGCGCGTTGGCATCGGCGCGGGCGCAAAGCGCCGGCAGGCCGCCGGCCGACTTCGCCCACTCGAGCGCATCGAGGTAATCCTCCACGCAAAGCATCGACGGCGTGTTGATGGTCTCGCCGGCGAAAATGCCCTCGATCAGCTTGCCGCCCTTGGTCATCCGGAAGATCTTCGGCAGCGGCCATGGCGGAACGTAGCTCTCCAGGCGCGCCACCGCGTGCGGGGAAAGGATGAGCATGCCGTGGCCGGCCTCGCCGCCCAGCGCCTTCTGCCAGGAGAAGGTGATCACATCGAGTTTCGGCCAGTCGAGCCGTTGCGCGAAGGCCGCCGAAGTGGCGTCGCAGATGACCAGCCCGGTGCGCTCGGCGGCGATCCAGTCGGCATTAGGAACGCGCACGCCCGATGTCGTGCCGTTCCAGGCGAAGACGACATCGTGCGCCGGATCGATGCCGGAAAGATCGGGCAATTCGCCGTAGGCGGCACGCCGCACGGCCGTGTCCTTGAGCTTGAGCTCGCGCGCAATATCGGTCACCCAGCCTTCGCCGAATGATTCCCAGGCGAGCATCGTCACCGGCCGCGGGCCGAGCAGCGACCACAGCGCCATTTCCACCGCCCCGGTATCGGAGGCGGGCACGATGCCGATGCGATAGTCGGCCGGCACCTGCAGCACTTCGCGCGTAAGATCGATCGCGCGCCTGAGCTTCGCTTTTCCGGGTTTGGAGCGGTGCGAACGTCCAAGAACGGCGCTGTGGAGGGCTTGGGGGGTCCAGCCGGGACGCTTGGCGCAGGGGCCGGAGGAAAAATGCGGCACAAGCGGCCGCAGCGAGGGTGTCCCGATCGTCATGATCTATCCTTCCAGATAGTCGCCCCTCGTTGGGGAGGGGTGTCCCACCGGCGCAAATAGGCGAGCCGGCGCCCGTCGTCAAGTCCGCGCTTGGTTGGCCGCGTGTTGGTTCGGTTCCAACGCTCGCGTTCCGGTGCGCCGACTTTTCTGCGAACGTTGCGATCAAACAACGACGATTGGTAAATACCAGTCTCAGCGCAGCTGCGGATTTGACATTTGCTTCGCGCGTTGCGCGGCCGGCGGGGCGCGAATGCCAATCCGCGCCGCTCGTCCGCGCCGCTTGAACCGGATGGACGTTAGAATTTCACGCCCGCGCCGATGCGGACGCTGGAAACGGCGATGATGACGTCTTCACACGGGGCGAATCTGAGATACTCGAATTCGCCGCGGAGAAAGATGTGCTGCGTGATCGCATAATCGAGGCCGGCGCCGACCGCCCCGCCGTACAGCAGGGCGGAATTACGTCCGGAACTGGCGTTGAAGGAGAAGTCGCTGCAGCTCGAGCCCGACTGGCAGATTCCTGTCACGTTGGCATTGACGTTGACGTTGGCAACGCCGATTACGGCGCCGAGATAGCCGTAGGGCAGAAAATTGCCCAGGATGAGCCCGGCGCGGCCACGCAGTTCGGCATAGTCGAGATTGGTCATCGTGCCGTTGGCGGAAATGCTGACAGCGTAAGTGTTGCCCGCGCCGTCCGAAAGCCCATTGCGTGCGATCGGCGAACTCGGTGCAGTCAGTGCAACATTGGTGTGAACGAAATCGCCCTCGACGCCGAGGATCAGATTCTGCCATTGGCTGTTATAGCCGACAAAGCCGCCGTAACTCATCGCCGTGTGATCGTCGGTGCCCAGCGCCGTCAGCTTCGATGGATCGCTGGTGTCCTCCAGCCCCGAATCGCGCAGGACGTAGGCGATCGGCGCCTGGGTGGCGTTGCTGAAGTCGGCGCTGGCGTCGCTGTAGCCCCACTGACCGCCGAGATAGACGCCGCTCCAATTGGTGTAGCTGGCGAGCCCGACCGGTTCGGAGCCGCGCAGCATATCGAAATCTTGTGCGAACGCGCACGGGGCAAAATTGAGGACGAGCAAAGCACCAACAACCCAACGCATCTGCCGGCCTTTCGTGCCTGACCGCGCTGCAAGCGGCCAATTGCGGACGATCATCTCCAATTAACCTTAATGGAGCGTTAGCCCGGCGCTCCTGCTGCAGGTTCGCGCGCGTCCGAAAACGAAGACGGCGCGGTTGCCCGCGCCGTCTGATCTCGATCGAACTGCAACGATTGCTGGTGTATTAGCCGCGCGTGCTGATGGGCATCGCGGGCGCCGTCTCGGGCGACAGCAACCAGCGCACGCCGATGCGGAAGTCCTGCGACGTCATATCCTTGAGATTGAAATAGTTGCAGCCTCCGGTCGCGCCGGTGTTCTGACAGAAGATGTTCGCCGACTCGGCCGTGCCCATGTCCAGATAGCGCCAGCTGAAATCGATCTTCAGATTGTCGGACACGTTGTAGGTGAGGCCGGCCTGCACGTTCCAGGCCAGGTTCCACTTCGACTCGTCGCCGTAGGTGTAGCCGAACCCGTTTGTGCCGTTCGACGAATATCCGACATCCTCGACGCCGGTGACGCGGTCATAGGCGCCGCCGACGCCGGCCCCGATATAGGGCGTGAGGCACCACCAGGTGCCGAGGTCGAGATAGGCGTTGGCCATGAACACAGCGGCGGAAAAGTTGCCGTTGTATTGATCAAAGCAGGTGCCGCCGCCGAGGCAGAAGTTGGTATAGCTGCCGAGCGCCTTGAACGCCGCCTTGGTGCGATATTCGCCGGTCACATCGAAGCGGAGCCAGCTGTTGACGTCGTAGCCGACGCCGAAGCCGACAAGCGCCGCGTCCTGGACGTCGGTCTGGTTGACCGTCCAGCTCGCGGGCAGGGTGTCCGCCGGCTCGAGGTCGAACTTGGAAAAGCTCTGTGCGCCGACACCGACGTCGCCGCGCAAATACCAGCCGCTCTGTGCGGCAACCACTGCCGGAGGCATGTATGCAGGTGCCGGAGGCATGCCAAGGTCGGCGGCATAAGCCGCAGACGAGACCAGAACCGCCGCACCGGCGCAGATAAGGGATTTTACGCTGACCATAGCTCCGTCCTTTCCTCGGAACGGCCGCGCGGCCTGCGCGCCCGTTGTTGGAATCCGGAGCAAAGATGCCAGCTATTCCTTAAACGGCCCTTAACCTTAACTCTTAACCCTAATCGACCGTATCAGGCGGCGTTCTGCGCTCGGCGGCGGCGCTGTTTTGTCGCGAAAATATCAACGGCGGCAGCACGGGGCCGCTGCGTTAAGAATTTGTTGATGACGACAGCCGCCGCGATAGTGCGCGCGCCGGCTTGCTAATGATCATCTTTCTCAAGTTCGCCGATGTGGTGCTGCGCGTAGAGCTGAAGGCCGAGTTTCCCGACCAGATCGAGCTGTGTTTCGAGGAAATCGATGTGCGTTTCCTCGTCATGCATCAATTTCTCGAACAGGTCGCGGGAGACGTAATCACGCACCGTGTGGCAGTGGGTGGCAGCCTCTTCGTAGAGAGCGCGCGCCGACATTTCCAGGCCGAGGTCGCAATCAAGCATTTCCTTGACGTTCTGGCCGATGTGCAGCGGCTCGAGCACCTGCATATTGGGAAAGCCGTCGAGGAACACGATGCGTTCCACCAGCTTGTCGGCATGCTGCATTTCCTCGATCAATTCCTTGCGCCATTGCTTGGCCAGCGATCGGTAGCCCCAATTTTCGAGCAGGCGGTAATGCAGCCAGTATTGATTGATCGCCGTAAGCTCGTGCCTCAGGCTCTTGTTAAGATAGTCGACGACTCCCGGCTCGCCTCTCATGATCCTGCTCCTGCGCTGTACGCCGCGCCGACGAGATCGATCAGGCCGGCCTGGTTTTGCGGGTTGTGTGCGGGCGGATTATAGCCGGCATTTCCCGCGGCAACAGATGCCGCGAGCGCGGGTTGGCATGCGATCGGCGGTGGACAAGTCAGGAACCGGGCCGCTCGGCCGTGCAGGCCGCCTCCGCACCGTCGAGCGCCTCGTCCATGATACGGCGGATGGTGCGCGCACAACGACCGCAGCGGGCGCTGCAGCCGAGACAATGATAGACCTCCCCGGTCGTGCGCGGGGCGGCTTCGCCTGCCGCGAGCGTCGCACGTACATCATGATCGGAAAATACGTTGCAGGAGCAGACAATCATTGCAAGCAAACCAACGGGTCGGCAGTCCGACTGCAAATATCTCTAGCGCGCGCGACAGCGGCGCGCAAAGAAAAAATCTCTCTTTTTAGGAGTTCTAATTGTTGAACGGTGAAGCAGTTTCGCGGCCAATACTCTTCGGTAAACTATAGCGCTTGATTTCTCCAGTATCGCGGCGGCGGGCGATGGTGTCGCCGCCGCCTCAGGCCGCCGCCGATTCCTCGGTGTCGTCGTCGCGGCCGCGCCAGCGTGAGCGCATCCGGCACAGCCGCGACGGGATGAAGCACAGATCGTCGAGGAAGCCGGCGAAGCGCTGACCGCGGGCCAGCGCGCGATCGAGCGCCGCCATGGTGCGCGAAAGTCCCGGCTCGTCGTCGCGCACCCAGGTCCGCAGCACCGAGGAAAACAGCAGCGCGAGGCCTTGCGCGCGTACCGCGCCGCTCGGCCCGGCGGCGTCGATCCCCGCCGCCGCCAGCATCCATTTCTGCGAGCGCACCGCCAGCGCGTTGAGCGCGAGCGCAAGGCCGGCTTGGCGGCGGGCGGAGCGCATGAGGGAGCGCACCGCTTCGCGGTGCGGCGCCAGCGCTTCGAGCCTGCGCATCAGCACGTCGAACAGCCGCTCGCGCGCCGGCTCCTCCGCCATGTCGCTTGTATCGGCGCCGAGCACGGCGCGATCGACGCTCTTGAGATAGGCGGCAAGGATGGCGAGCGGCGAACCGAAGGCGGCGCGCAACTGCGCCAGTGAAACACCGGCGCGCTGCGCAATCTCCGCACGTCCGATCTGCTCGATCGGTTTTTCCGCAAGCAGCGCCAGCAGCGCGGCGATGATTTGGTCGCGCTCGCCGCTCGGCGCGGCCTGTGCCTGTTCGGAGGCTGGACGGTCTGCGCGGGCGGTCCGACGTGCCGGATGGGCCGGCCGGGAAGGGCGGCTGGGTCTGCGGGCCATGACCGAACTCCTGTAAGCGCAACTCGCCAACGCGCGGCGAACGTGCTCAATGTAGGCCCGCGATGGTCTCGTTCCAAGCCGCCGCCGGCTCAGCCGGCAAGCTGGCGCGAGCGCGCGGTTGCGGCGGCGACCGCGCTGCGCAGCAGCGGCGCAAGCCCGTTCGCACCCATCAGGATATCCAGCGCCGCAGCCGTGGTGCCGCCCGGCGAGGTCACGTTGGCGCGCAAGGTGGCGGCGTCGAGCATGGAGCGATGCAGCAACTCGCCCGAGCCGGCGACGGTTTCGCGCGCGAGCCTTTGCGCCAGGGCAGCCGGCAGTCCCGCTGCCGCTCCCGCCTGCGCCAAAGCTTCGGCAAGAAGAAAGACGTAGGCCGGGCCCGATCCCGACACTGCCGTCACCGCGTCCATCAGGGATTCGTCGTCGATCCACTCCACCGGGCCGGCGGCCGAAAGCAGCTGCTGCGCCAACTGCCGCTGCGCCGCATCGGCGCCGCGCGCCACCGCGACGGTGATGCCGCGGCCGATCGCGGCCGGCGTGTTGGGCATGGCGCGGATAAGGACGCCTTTCCCGGTCAGCGCGCCGGCAAGAAATGACAGCGTACGCCCGGCCATGATCGACACGACGAGCGTCGAAGGGCCGACGATCGGCGGCAACGGCGCGATCGCGCTCGTCGCATCCTGCGGCTTGATCGCCAGCACGATGGCGGTGACGCCATCAAGCGCGCGCAGTTGCGGATTAAGGCGGAGGCCGCGCTCGGCGAGGGCGGAGATCTGGGCCGCCGGCCGCGGCTCGAGCACGGCGATCTTGTCGGCGTCAAGCCCGAGCCGCAGCCAGCCTTGCAGCAGGGCAGTGCCCATGTTGCCGGCTCCGACCAGGACAAGCAGGCCGGAGAAGTCGCGCAATTCGGCTTTCGGTGCCGAACCGTCGTTCGCACCAGTCATGGGGTCCTCCTCGTCCCGGGAGGCCGCAGCGCGGCCGATCGTGATGACGCAGTCAGCCAGGCGCGATCAGGCCTCGCCCGAAGTCTCGAACATCGCCGCGGCCATCGCCTCACGCGCGCATTTGCCGGCCCAGATGACGAACTGGAATGCCGGATAATAGCATTCGCAGGTATCCAGCGCGCTGCCGAACACAGCTTCACATTGGCGGTCCGATGCCGGCATCCCGGCGAGGACCAGCGCGTGGCGGAACATCACCACACCGTCGCGCAGCCAAACGTCGAAATGTCCGATCCACAATTGTTCGTTGATCAACGCAATCAACGCCTGCACTTCATTCAACCGCATCTCCGGCACCTTCATGTCGAAGGCGCATGCCAGATGCAGCGCTTCGATGTCGCGCATCCAGGTGAATGAGATTTGATAATTGGCCCAGCGGCCGGTGACGCCGAGCGTGATCTCGTCCTCGCCGCCGCGCTCGAACGGCCAGTTGTTGGTCGCCGCCATGCGCTCGACCACGTCCAGCGGACTGCCTGGTTCCCGATGCGGAATTTCAATAATGGACATGCCGCCTCCACAGCGTCTGATGAGTGGACATGCGCACGCCACTGCACTTCGCAAACCTGCCGGCTGCGATTTGCCGCATGGATAACTGTTGCCGCCGGATTGACCGCCTCCCGCGAATCAGTTCCCACGCCGAGCATAATCGCCCACCTTGCGCGCCGCCAATTTTGCGCAAGTGCCGCCATCGGCAAACGATTCCGCTTCATGAAGTGATTTGCCCGCGCGGCACAATGCGGCCGTCGAGTCCGTCCACAGGCTGCGCTGCGACAAGTTGACTCGGCCCGACAGAGAACGTCGGCGCGCAATCGGCGGCGCTGCGTGAACAAATCAGAATCGGAACGGGAACCCTGTTCCGATCGCGCCGGGTTTCCGCCGAGGGCGGATCAATCAAACAGGCTGGAGACCGATTCCTCGGCCGCGGTCCGGCTGATCGCCTCGCCAATCAGGTCCGCGATCGAGAGCACGCGGATGTTGTTGGACTGGACAACCGCCTCGGTGGCGTGAATCGAATCGGTGATGACCAGTTCCTTCAGATTGGAAGCCGCCACGCGCTTGACCGCGCTGCCCGAAAGCACGCCATGCGTGATGTAGCCGTAGACTTCGCGGGCGCCTTTTTCCAACAGCGCATCGGCAGCGTTGAGCAGCGTGCCGCCGGAATCGACGATGTCGTCCACCAGAATGCAGGTGCCGCCCGACACTTCGCCGATAACGTTGGCCACCTCGGATTCGCCGGGCCGCTCGCGCCGCTTGTCGACGATGGCGAGCGGCGTATTGATGCGCTTGGCAAGGCTGCGCGCGCGCACCACGCCGCCGACGTCCGGCGACACCACGATCACCTTGGACAGGTCGAACCGTTCCCTGATGTCGCGAGTCATGACCGGGGCGGCGAACAGATTGTCGGTTGGGATGTCGAAAAACCCCTGGATCTGGCCGGCATGCAGATCGAGCGTGAGCACGCGGTCGGCGCCCGCATGGGTGATCAGGTTGGCGACGAGCTTGGCCGAGATCGGAGTGCGCGGCCCGACTTTGCGGTCCTGCCGGGCGTAGCCGTAATAGGGGATCACCGCCGTGATGCGGCGCGCCGAGGCGCGGCGCATTGCATCGATGATGATCAGCAACTCCATCAGGTGGTCGTTGGCCGGATATGACGTCGATTGGATGACGAAGGCGTCGGCGCCGCGCACGTTCTCCTGGATCTCGACGAAAACCTCCATGTCGGCGAAGCGGCGCACCACCGCCTTGGCGAGCGGGATGCCGAGATAGTTTCCGATCGAGGCGGCAAGCGCGCGGTTGGAATTGCCGGCGACGAGCTTCATCGCGCCATTGTTGCCCGCCATTACGCCTCTCCGTACGCCTCTCCGCTCGTCGCATGAGCGCCGATGCCGACCTGATACAAGCCGCCTGGGACGCTGGCAACACCAATCCGGACCTTGTCCCCGTTCGGATTTCGGCTGCAATTCCAGCAGGTTCTCAGGCGGCAAAGGGCCGGGCGGACAACGACTGATGGACACGCGCTGCCGCCAGGGCGCGCCGCCCGCCGACCCTATTCGCCGATCAGGGCGAGTGCATTGATGTGCCGCCCGTAATCGTTCTCACCGCGATGGACGGTGCGGCGGTAACTGAAAAATTGCGTCGGATCGGCGTAGGTGCAAAGGCCGGCGTCCTCGATATGGCGGATGCCGGCGCGCCGCAGCCGTGCCGCGATGTAGCCGCCGAGATCGAACAGCGCGTGATGCTGGCGTGGCGCCGGCACGAAGAACGGCCCGCTCTCAGCGTCTTCGGCGGCAAAGCGGCCGATGAGGTCGGGGCCGACTTCGTAGTTCGGCTGGCGGATCATCGGACCGAGCGCGACGGCAATGCTGCCACGCGCGGCGCCGAGGCCCTCCATCGCGGCGATCGTCGCCTCCAGGATGCCGCCAAGCGCGCCGCGCCAGCCGGCATGGGCGGCGCCGATCACGCGCGCCTGCGGATCGGCGAGCAGGACCGGACCGCAATCCGCCGTGCTCACGCCGATGGCGATTGCCGGCATGCGGGTGACAATGCCGTCGGCCTGCGGCCGTGCGTCCGCCGGCCACGGCGCGTCGACGACGATGACGCGCGCCGAGTGAATCTGGTAGGCGGTCAGCAAGCTCTGCGCCTCGACGCCGAGTGCGGCCGCCATGCGCGCGCGATTCTCCGCCACATGCTCGGCGCGGTCGCGCGAGCCCAATCCGCCATTGAGGCTGGCATAATCGCCGCCGGAAATACCGCCGCGGCGCGTGAAGAAGGCGTGGCTGACACCGGCGAGCGCGAGCGTGGCCGCCTTGACCATCATGACTGTCAAAATCCGGGAAGGTTCTCGAGCTTCGGATCGGCGATGGCGATCGCCTTGCACAAGTCTCCCATGCCCTTTGCCCCGCTGGCGATCAGCCGCGAGAGCGCCTGGTCGATGGCGGTAGTCCTGCCGTAGGGGGCGTGCGCTTTGAGCGAGGCGGCGCGTTTGTCGATGCCCAGGCGCCGCAACCAGTCGCGCTGCGCGACCGGGCCATGGATGCGGCCGCCGATGCTTTCCGCGCTCTGCGCCAGCGACTCGAAATCGACATGCGCCGTCAGATCGACCTCGCCGGGGGAGCGCAACGGATCGGCAATGGCATGGGCGGAGACCGCTTGCAGCGTTTCGCCCAAGCCGTACCAGGCGTGACCATAATCGATGATCAGCGCGGCGCCATTCTCGCGCACGCGCCGGCCGATTTCGAGCGCGATGCTGTCGGCGCGCCATTCAAAGACCGAGCCGGGCGGCGAGAGCCGCAGGCCGCGCGGCAGTGTCGCCTCGAAATGCGGCAGCGGACCGCGCGCCGCACCGATGGTGAAATTGCCGTCGGGGTCCAGACCGACGACCCGCTCGTGCCAGCCGTCGGCCAGCTTCACGGCCTGATGCACTGGCAGCGCATCGATGAATTCGTTGGCGACGATCAGACAGGCGCCCGCCGGCACGTCCTCAAGCGCGGCATGCCAGAGTATTGGCACCCCCAGCGGCTCGAGCCGCTGCTGCTGCACCTTGCGCAGCGCCGGGCTGACCTCGACCAGATGCAGCACGATTGCGGTACCAAAACCCGGCACCGTCCTGGCCGCACGCAGCGCATCGATGAGCATCGTGCCGCGACCCGGGCCAAGCTCGATCAGTCGCATGTTTTCCGGCTCGCCGAGCTGCTGCCAGACCGAAGCGAGCCAAAGTCCGATCAACTCGCCGAACATCTGGCTGATCTCGGGCGCGGTGGTGAAGTCGCCGCGGGCGCCGAGCGGGTCGCGGGTGACGTAATAGCCGTAGTGCGGGTGCGTGAGGCAGTGCTGCATATACTCGGCAATCGGCATCGGCCCGGCGACGTTGATCAGCCGGCGAAGTTCGATTTCCAGCGGGGAAGGTTGGTCAGCCATTGTTCGGCTTTGGTTCGACGCTTATCGCATAGGCCAGGATGGCGATGCCGGCCAGCATCAACGGAATGCACAGCAGCATTCCCATGGTCAGTCCGCCCCAGAGGAATCCGAGCTGCGGGTCGGGTTCGCGGAAGAACTCACAGGTGATGCGTGCGATCCCGTAGCCGAGCGCGAAACTGCCGGTCACCAATCCGGGCCGCTTGAGCGCCCCCAGCCGCACCAGCACGTTGAGCACGACGAATAGCACGATCCCCTCGAGCGCGGCTTCGTAAAGCTGACTGGGATGACGCGGGACCGGACCGCCCGTGGGAAAGATCATGGCCCAGGGCACGTTGCTGGGCCGGCCCCACAATTCGCCGTTGATGAAATTGGCGATGCGGCCGAGAAACAGGCCGATCGGCGCCACCGCGGTGGTCAGGTCGCCAAGCGACAGGATGACGATCTTTCGTCGCAGCGCGAACAGGACGATGGCGACCGTGCAGCCGAGAAAGCCGCCGTGGAACGACATGCCGCCGTTCCAGAGTTCGAAAATCTGTGCCGGGTGTGCCGCGAACAGCGGCAGGTTATAGAACAGAACGTAGCCGATGCGGCCGCCGAGAATGATGCCGAGCGTGATCCAAATGACAAAATCGTCGAAATCGATCACCGTGAGCGGTGGTGCACCGTTCCATAATTGTTTCGAGGCGATGATGCCGCGCGCATAGATCCAACCGGCGAGGATGCCGACGATGTAGGCGAGCGCATACCAGCGCACCGCCAGCGGCCCGAGATGGATGAGCACCGGGTTGATGGCGGGGTAGGGCAGGAGCGGCAGGACGAGCATCGAGTCGAGTTCCCTGAGCCACGCGTGGCGCGGCGTGTTGAGAAAAGTGCGCCGCCCCGCTCAGCTGCGCCGCGCGCCGCCTCTTGCGGCGGCGGCGCACCATTGCCATTGTCTGCGGTCATAGCAAGCGCTCGAGGCGGCCATGGTGCAGACGACGAACCGTTTCTTCGACGAAATGGCCCGTTTGATGAACGATGCGGCGGGGGCTGCGCAAGGGGTGCGGCGCGAGTTCGACACCCTGTTTCGCGGCCAGGCGGAGCGCGTGCTGCGCGAACTGGACCTGGTGCGGCGCGAGGATTTTGAGGCCGTCAAGGATATGGCCCGCATCGCCCGCGAGGAAAACGAGGCGCTCAAGACACGCGTGGCAGCGCTCGAGGCCGCGCTCGCCAAGGCGCCGCCGGCGGGCGGCGCCGCCACGGCTGGCGCGCAAAACGCCGCGCAAAACACCGCAGATGGCGGCTCGGGCGTGGTTGCCGGCGGCCCGTGAGGGCGCCCGCGGCAACATTACGTTTCCCATTCCGGCTCAGAGCGGCCAGCGATCCGTCAAAGATCGGCTTGCCTCTTAGCTTGCGCATCGCGCCGGATCGCGCCGGCGGGTTTCCTTGTTTTTCAATATCAGCGCCGCTATAGAGGCCGTTCCCGGGTGACGGCCTCGATAGGCGGCCCCGCGGATTTACTTTCCTCGCGAGGCGGTTAAGGCAGGATCGTGTCATGGCCAACGTCAATTTGATCAAAGCCGAGGCTCGGCCGCGCGCCGGCAAGGGTCCGGCTCGCGCTGAGCGTCGTGCCGGACGCGTGCCCGGCATCATTTATGGCGACGGCAAGCCTCCGCTCGCGGTCTCGTTTGATCATGCCGACTTGTCGCAGCGCATTCGTGCCGGCCGTTTTCTCACCACGCTGGCCGACGTCGAGGTCGACGGCGTGAAGCACCGCGTGATTCCCCGCGATTTCCAGCTCGATGCCGTGCGCGACTTGCCGCTGCACGTGGATTTCATGCGACTTGGAGAAGGGGCAACGATCCGGGTCAATATTCCCGTCCATGTGAGGAACGCCGATCAGTCGCCGGGCGTCAAGCGCGGCGGCACGGTCAGCATCGTTACCCATGCGATCGAGGTGCGCTGCCGCGCCGACGCTATTCCGGCCGCCATCGAGGTCGATGTCAGCGGACTTGAGATCAACTATTCCAGGCATTTAAGCGACATTACGCTGCCCGAGGGCGTGCGCATTGCGACCGGGAGGGACGTTACGCTGGTCACCGTCGTGCCGCCGTCGGGATATGCGGAAGAGATGAAGGCAGCCGCCGAGGCGGCGGCAGTCGCGGCTGCGGCGGCCGCTGCGGCAGCGGCCGGTGCGCCGGCCGAAGGCGCGGGAGCGCCCGGTGCTGCACCGGGCGCGGCTCCGGGGGCAGCACCCGGCACGGCGTCGCCTGCTGCGGCTGCGGGCGGCGGCGCGGCTGACAAGAAGTGAGGCTTGCCGGCGCGGGACAAGGGCAATGCTGCTCCTGGTGGGTCTAGGCAATCCAGGAGCCCGTTACTGCGGCAACCGTCACAATATCGGGTTCATGGCGCTGGAGACGATTGCCAAGCGCCATGGCATCGGTCCGTGGCGCCGCCGTTTTCAGGGCGTCGCCTGCGAAGGGCCGATCGGCGGCGTGCGTTCGCTGCTGCTTCTGCCAGGGACTTTCATGAACGAATTGGGCCGAGCGGTGGCCGAAGCGGCGCATTACTACAAGCTTACGGCCGCCGAGGTCGTGGTCTTCCACGACGAGATCGACCTGCCCGCCAGCAAGGTGAGGGTCAAGGTCGGCGGCGGCATTGCCGGCCACAACGGCTTGCGCTCGATCTCCGAGCACATCGGCAACGATTACCGCCGCGTGCGCATCGGCGTCGGCCATCCGGGCAACAAGGATCTGGTCTATGCTTACGTGCTCAGCGATTTTGCCAAGAGCGAGCGGCCCTGGGTCGAGGCGCTTCTCGACATCCTTGCCGACAACGCCGAACTGCTGGCCGCCGGCCAGGATGCGAGTTTCCAGAACAAGGTGCATCTGGCCATGACGGCGAAGGGATTTGGCGGCAGCGGCGAGGATGCCGCGTAAGCGGCAGTAACGGCCGGCACAGATAAATCCGGGCAGCCAAACATGGGCTTCAAATGCGGCATTCTCGGCCTGTCGAACGTCGGCAAGTCGACCTTGTTCAACGCGCTGACCGCGACGGCGACAGCGCAGGCCTCGAATTATCCGTTTTCCACCGTCGAGCCGAATGTCGGCGAGGTTTTGGTGCCGGATCCGCGGCTTGAAGTGCTCGCGGGGCTCGCCAAGTCCGCCAAGATCAAGCCGACGCGCCTGACCTTCGTCGACATTGCCGGCCTGATCAGCGGCGCCTCGCGGGGGGAGGGACTCGGCAACCAATTCCTCGCGCATGTGCGCGAAGTCGACGCCATCGCCCACGTGGTGCGCTGTTTCGTCGATGTCAACATCACTCATGTGCAGGGCCGCGTCGATCCGATCGCCGACATCGACACCATCGAGACGGAGCTGATGCTCGCCGATCTCGACTCGCTGGAGCGGCGCGTCGACGGCTTGAGCAAAAAATCAAAAGGCACCGACAAACCGGCGCAGGAAGCAAAAGAGATGTTCGACCTCGTGCAGCGGGCGCTCGTGCTGTTGCGCGACGGCAAGCCCGCTCGGCTGGTCGAGCGCCGGCCCGAGGAAGAAAAGGTCTTTCGCATGCTGGGCCTGCTCACCGCGTTGCCGGTGCTTTACGTCGCCAATGTCGACGAAGCGTCGGCCGCCGGCGGCAACGAGCTTTCGCGCCAGGTCGAGGCGCGCGCCGCGGCCGAACGCGCGGTCTGCGTCATCATCTCGGCCAAGATCGAGGCGGAAATCGCGGTGCTGCCGGCCGGCGAGCGCGACGAATTTCTGGCCGCCATGGGGCTCCGCGAACCGGGTCTCGACCGGCTCATTCGCGCCGGCTATGCGCTGCTCGATCTGATCACCTATTTCACCGTCGGACCGAAGGAGGCCGCCGCCTGGACGATTGCGCGGGGGACCAAGGCCCCGCAGGGCGCCGCCGCCATCCATTCGGACTTCGAGCGCGGCTTCATTCGTGCCGAAACCATCGCCTATGAGGATTATGTCAAAGGCGGCGGCGAAAGTGGCGCGCGCGACGCCGGCAAGATGCGGCTCGAGGGCAAGAATTACATCGTCGCCGATGGCGACGTCATGCATTTCCGTTTTGCGACGTAGCCGCACATCGATGGCGGGCCGCCGCCGTGATTGCGATTTTGATTTTCTGCTTTTGCGTCTCGCCTATTCGGCGTAACCGGCCCCCTGGTTGGTCGGTGCCGCACCCTGATTTCTGATCGCGCCCAAATGCTCGTTGACGCGAAACACGATGAGCACGAATTCGGCGCAGATGCGCGACACGATCACGCCCATAAAGGCGCCGAGCACGCTGACAATGAGAAAGATCATGCCGACGAACGGATTGAACGCCATGGCGCCGAGCGCGCTGACCGCGCCGGCAATTCCCAGCAATAGGGAGAGCACGACGGCGAGCCAGTAGAACACCTTGATGACCGTGGGCGTTACGAAACGCTCCCACTGGAACAGGTCGCCGATGCCGAACATGACGCCTTCCTCCCGAGAGCAAAGCCGGCGCGAATCTTTCGCCAAAGCGGCAGACTGCACTTGCCGATTGGTACGGTCAATTGTGGCCGCAGAATCGATTGTTTCGGCTGCCCGGCGCTGAGATTCTCCCGCGTCGGCCGCGTATTGCATGACTGGCGCGAAGAGCCGTATTGATGACAGGATGCTCATGCGCTGGCCATTTTGGGACGGATTTGCGACGCGCGCGGCAAAATTTTCGCGCGCGGCAAAATTTTCGCGCGAGGCAAAATTTTCGCGCGCGGCAAAATTTTCGCGCGAGGCAAAATTTTCGCGCGAGGAAAGGCGCGCCGCCGCCGTCGCCGCCACGGCGCACGCCGTGCACGACGGCTATACCGATCTGATCTACATCATGCTGCCGCTGTGGCAGGCGCAATTCGGCCTGCCCTATGCGGCGCTCGGTCTGCTGCGCGGCGCGTATGTCGGCGCCATGGCAAGCCTGCAGATTCCCGCGGCATTGCTCTCCGAGCGCGTCGGCGCGGCCGGCGTGCTCGCGCTTGGCACCTGCCTTGCCGGCCTCGGCTATTGTCTGGCGGGATTGAGCGCCGGATTCGCCACGCTGCTTGGCGCGCTCATCATCGGCGGCTTGGGAGCCAGCGCCCAGCATCCGATCGCCTCTTCGCTGGTCGCCCGCGTGTTTGCCGGGCCGCGCTCGCGCAAGGCGCTCGGCACGTACAATTTCTGCGGCGATCTCGGCAAGATGACGCTGCCGGCGACTTTGTCGCTCATGCTTTTGGCGATGCACTGGCGGCCGGCGCTTGCGATCCTCGGCGGCCTCGGCGTGGCCATGGCGGCGCTGATTCTCAAATTCACGCCGCGCAGCGGCCGGGCCGCCAACACGGCGGTGCAGGCCGCCGCCGCGGATGATGCTCGGTCGCGGCCGCTGCCGTCATCGCCGCCGCGGCGCGGCTTTGCGCTGCTGCTCGCGATCGGCATTCTCGACAGTTCGACACGCATGGGCTTTTTGCTGTTTCTGCCCTTCGTGCTCCGCGCCAAGGGAGCGACCCTGCAGGACGTCGGCTTGGCGATGACGCTGGTCTTCGCCGGCGGCGCAGCCGGCAAGCTCGCCTGCACCTTCGTCGGCGCGCGCATCGGCACAATCGCAACCGTGTGGCTGACCGAAAGCCTTACTGCGGTCGGCATACTGGTGCTGCTGCCGCTGCCGCTGGTGCCGGCATTGTTGCTGCTGCCGCTGATCGGCGTTGCGCTCAACGGCACCTCCTCGGTGCTCTACGGCTCGGTGCCCGATCTGGTGGTGGCCGATTGGCGCACCCGCGCGCTCAGCATCTTTTATACCGGCACGATCGGCGCCGGCGCGCTCGCGCCGGTCGTGTTCGGTCGCGTGGCGGACGCGCTGAGCCTCCGGTCGGCTCTGCTCGTTGTTGCTGTCGTGGCGCTGCTCACTCTGCCGCTCGCGGCGCTGCTGCGTCCGGCTTTGGCGCGCACTTACGGTCCAGAAGCGGCCTAACCGCGTCCGCATTGCGGCCCGCGGAACCGATCGGCTCGCGGAAACGGCGCGATTGCCGGCCGCAACGGAACACCCCGCCAGAGGCCGCGTTGGACTCGGTGCTCGGTCGAGTTTCCGAACAACGTAGAGGGAGTAGGCAATGCGATTTCATGTGCCTTGCACTGCACTGGGACTGGCGCTCGTCGCCGCCGCGCCGGCTGCCCACGCGCAGGCTCTGATCAGTTCGCAACCGGTCGTCGCGGTGCCGACAACCACGGTGCGGACGGTGACCATTGTGCGAACCTTGCGGCGGCTGCGGCATCGCCGCGTGGTGGTGACGCGGCGGACCTATGTGACCGACCGCATCGTTCCCGCCGCCACGGTCGCCGCAGCGCCGGCCATCGCTGCGAGATATCCGGGGCCGCTCTATGACTATGTGACCCCGGCGCCCGCGCCGGTCGCACCGGCGCCTTACTACAGAGAGCCGCTCTACGACACGGTGGCGACGACGCCGGTGCCGGCGGAGTCCGTGCCTGCGGTGGTTCCGGCCGCCGTTTCGGAGGACCCGGCCGCAATGGGCCCTGGCTCGTTCTACCGCTACGTCTACGAGCCTGACCGCATCCTGGTGATCGATCCGAATACCGGTGTTGCAGTGCAGGCCCTTCCGCGCTGACCCGCAAGCGCTGCACGGAAGATAAAGGACGGCAATCAAGACCAGGCGCGTGCTGCCGGTCGGCGGCACGCGTTTGATCGTGCACGAGGAGGAGCCCGATGACGAGCCCGATGCTAATGCGCACGACTTCATGACGTTGGCGCTACACTTGGCGCTCTCGCATCCGTTTGCTTCGTCGCGCCATGTTCTGCGCCCGCTCAGACTGCGGAGCCGGGCGCGCAATCCGGCATTGGCGGCGTGAGTGGCGACCAGGAAAAACCGGCGCTCACGGCCACGCAGCGCCGCGCCATCTACGCCGCCGTGAGCGCCGACAGGAGCAAAAAGGCAAAGACGCCGTTCGCGCCCGCGATTGGCGCGTCAGTGCCGCCGATGATCGAACTCTACCCGCTGCCGGATCAGGTCCTGGCGCAAAATCGAGCGGCCAATTTTTATGAATATACCGTGGTGCACGACAAGGTCGTGCTCGTCGATCCGACCAGAATGCGCGTGGTCGAAGTCATCGGCCCGCCTTGAGCGGAATTTTTTCGGATGTTCATCCCGCCGCAGCAGGATCCCTTGCGAAAGCCGCGATCCACTTTTCGCAAATTATACAAATTGTTCTGCGGGCGTGGCGAAGGGCGATCGCGGGCCCTGAATGGAGAAAAAGCGCGAACGGCGGTGGCGCTCGTTACCTGCTTCCTTGCGCCGACTTCTTCATTTCCTCGACCACGGCCTCGGGCAAGAGGTCGAGATAGGGGCCCATGAAGAAGGCTTCGCCGGCGCCGTCGCCGTAATAATGGTCGTAGCCGTCGATCATCGCCTGCACCGGGGCGACGCAGGCCGACATCGACGCGACGATCAGGTCGCCCAGCCCGGCCTGTTTGCTTCCGTAGCGCGGATCGGCCGCGACCGCGTGAACGATGCAATCGGTGGCCGAGCGCACCAACGTATCGGTGGCCGCCATCTTCCCCTGCACCGACTGGTGCGTGGGATCCCCGGCGTTATTGAGCGGTTCGGCCGACACGGCAACCAGCAGCGCCGTGCCGAAGAGCGGTGCGACGAGCATGCGATCTCCCTCACCAGGATGCCCCCATAGCCGCACCGCACCGCGCAAATCAACCTTTATTTTCCCCGGCGCGCCGCGACCCGTTGTCCGCGCGCGGGGTGCCTATTTTGCCGCGTTTGCGGCGCTCATGTTATATGTTCGTTCCGTCAGGCGGAGCACAGACATGATGTTGCCGGCGCTGTTGACATTCAGCACGCATCTGTTCGCCGCGGTTGCCGACCGCGTTCCGGTTCTCAACGTCGAGCAGGTCTGTCAGGGCATCGCGGTGCAGGGCGGCAGCTCGTTCCGCGATCCGGCGATAGCCAAGCAGAAACGCGACTGCCTGCAAAGCGAGCAGGAAGTCCGCGATCAGCTGGTGAAGCTGTGGCCCACTTTCGCTGCCGCCAACAGGAACGCTTGCGTGAACGAAGCCCGAATGGGCGGAGATTCAAGCTACACCGAACTGCTCACCTGCCTGGAAATGGCGCGCGACGTCCGCAACCTCCACAAGCAAAGGGACGCCGCGCCGGACGTGGCCGCGCCGCGGTCTGCGCGCTAGTGTCTGTGTCCGTTGCGATGTAGGGGCGGGCCTTGTGTCCGCCCATCGTTCGATTCGGGGCATCCACAAGAGGTGCCCTAAAAAGTGTCTTCAATACCCGATCAGAATCTCGCTCACCGCCGGTTTAAGCGCGCGCACGGCGGGATCATCGGAACTGTATTGATCCTTGGCCGGCAATTCGCCTGCGGCGGATTTGTTCTTGGCCGCAAGGCTCACGCCGGCTTTGCAGCCGCCCGGCAGGGCGGAGAGCTCGCCGCCGTCCCAATCGGCTACGCTCGCCACGCCGTTCTGATCGAAACCATTCACTTTGAACGGCTTGTGGTTGAGCTTCTCCAGTTGCTCGATGTCGAGACCGATCCGCAGGCCTTTCGGCGCGGTCCAGGTCGATTTGCCCGCGATGTCGATCAGATAAGTGCCGGTGCGGTTCGGATTTTGCCACCAGACTTCCAACCGCCGCCGGGGGTCTTTGGGAAACAGGACCGTGGCTCCGACGCGCGTGCCTTGTACGGTCTCGTGGGTAAAGATCATGTTGCGCAAATCATAGGTCACGGCCAGCGCCAGCATGCCCAAATCTTTGGCGAACGGGCCTGAGCATTCGACCACGGTGCGAAAGCTTGCAGCGCGGGGGGCCCGCGCCGCCGCCGGGGCCGGCCCGGCCTTTTTGCCCGCCTTGCTCCTGCTCGGTGCCGCGGACGGCTCCGCCACGGGCGCCGGCATCGGCTGCTTCATCTGCGAGGGGGCAAGCTCGTCTTCGGGATCGAGTTTGGGCTGGCCGGATAGCTGCGCCCGGGCGGGTGGCGCCAACAGCAGCGCGGCGGCCAACAAAGAAGCGGCAGAAAGCGCGGTCGCCGCGGCAAGCCTTGCCGCAGGCTCGCCAGTGATCGACGCTCCGTAACCCATGCCCGGCTCCCTGTGGGTGCCGGCAACCTATAGCACGCCAACACGTCGCGCGCTTTGCGCATTTTGTCCGAGGGGGCCGCGGGCAAGGGTGGCCTTGGTCGAGGTTGAGCCGACGCGCCTGCCGGCTGGCGCGAAGGTTGTTCCGGCCAAGAGCGGCCGTGGCGATCTCCTTGCCACCGTGCGCATCGTAACGAACGGCTCGAAAAACGCCCATTCCGCTTCGCTCATCAATCCGCAAATCAAGGCCGCCTTTCTCGAAAGGAAGCCTTAAATCACATCATGATCTGAAAGAGAATCTGACATCGATAGAATTATCGCCCAACCAAGAAAATGCCGCCGCCCATCCCTGTTGAACTGCATCAGTATGATCCCGCCTGGGAAGAAAACGCCCGGCAGCAAGCAGCACGTCTTACTGCCGCAATTGGTAAGGCAATCATTACGGTGCATCACATTGGGTCGACCGCTATCCCAGGCATTTGCGCCAAGCCAATCATCGACTTGATCCCCGTTGTCCTCAGCCATGGGGAGTTTGAAAAGTCTCGTTCGGTCGTGGAGGGACTGGGTTACGCGTGGTGGGGCGAATACGGTCTTCCTGGCCGCCGCTACTGCACTTTGGACGATCCGCTAACCGGGCGGCGTACGGTGCAGCTACACTGCTACGAACAGGGCTCATCCGAGATCGTGAGACATCTCGCCTTCAGGGACTACCTCAGGTCACGTCCGGATTTGGCGCGTGAGTACGACGCCGAAAAAGGCCGCTGTCGAGACCTACATCCACTGGATTCGCACGCTTATACCGACTGCAAGGAAGCTTGGATACGTCGGATCGAGGCCCAAGCCATATCGGCGGCGGACTTTGTCAACAGAACCTAGTCAAGCGGTGCCATCATTCGCTCTCTCGATTGCGGGAGGGGGAATGAGAAGGCGAGGCACTGTCAGCCGCGCCGTCATCCACCCTGCGGAGGCGCGCGCGCGTCGATCTGCTCGTAAGCAGCCTGGGCGATGGCGCGCAATTTCTCGCGCTGCGCCGGACCGCTGAGCACGTAGAACAGATCGCCGTCGACCCAGTAATAGGCGGCATTGCTGTCGCCGGCGATGTAGCGGAGAGCGGTCGCCTGGTCCGTGGTGTGTCCGCAATAGAGCGTGAAGCGCTCGCCCGAGGCCGTCTCGTACATGAAGAATGCGGTGGCTCCGGTCGGACCCGGCAAGAGCCGGCCGCCGACCAGCTTGAGACCGAGTTTCTCAAGCGTCGGTGCGCGCACCGGCGAGCCGACCCGCTTCGACAGCCACTGCAGCAGATGCGGCCGCTCGTTCCCCGGCACCTCGACCGGATGGCGGACCTCGACCACGTAGAGCCGGTAGGCTTCGAGCGCGTCGCTGGTAAAGCGCGTCAGATCCGGGGGCGAGGCCAACAATTCGGCGCTGCGCGCGAACCAGCCGGCGGCGCCGCCGGCTACGAACACGACGATCGCCGCTGCGGCGGCGATGGCCGCGAGGCCGAACCGTCGGCGGCGGGCAACGCGGGCGAGATCAAGCCGTGACGGCACCTTTTCATTCGCCACCGAACCGTAGCGCGCCTGGATCAGTTCGGCCTGGTTGCGCCAGGCGGCGACGCGCGCGGTGTCCTCGGGGTGGGCCGCGAGCCAGGCTTCGACCACGTTGCGGCGCTCGGCGGACAATTCGCCGTCGACGTAAGCGTGGAGTTCGTCCTCGGTGACGAGGGGGTCTCGATCAACCATTGTCTTCTCTCTCGATCATTTGACGCGGCGCAACGGCGGGCGCTCGCCGTCCAGAAACGCTCTGATCTGCATGCGCGCGCGCGCGAGCCGCGACATCACAGTGCCGATCGGTACGCCCTGCACCTCGGCGACCTCGCGATAGGTGAGGTCTTCGAGCACCACCAGGAGCAGCGCCTCGCGCGGCTCCATGGCCAATTCGTCGAGCGCGCGCGCGATGTCGCGGCCGCCCGCTTCGGGTCCGCGGGTCGCCGCGTCGTGGTCCTTGATGGGGCTCAGCGCCGGCCGCCGCGAGAGCGTGCGCAGCCGGTTGCGATTGAGATTGGTGAGGATGGTGTAGAGCCAAGCCCGCATGTCTCCGCCATGAAACAAATGTTCCGACCGCAGCGCCCGCACAAGCGTGTCCTGCACAATGTCGTCGGCGGTCTCGGCATCGCGCGTGAGCGCGCGGGCGTAGCGCCGCAACGCCGGGATCGCCGCTGCGACCTGGTCGCGGAATTCACTCAATCAAGCGCTCCGCCGTTGCGTACCTGTTCCATCAAATCGCAACCGCTACCCGCATGGGACAACACCGGCAACGGCCGACTATTGCCACGACTCGCAGAAAACTGAGCAAATCCCCCCCTTGACCTCTTCCTCACCCGGTCGGGTCTTCGGCCCATCCGTCCTCTCCCCCCAGGCTATCGCATGGGGTCCAAAGCTGACCGCTTCTCCTTGCCCCGCGAAGCGCGGCGAGGGTGCCCGAGCGCCGCTCCGACGCTCGCAAGCGCGACCTCGCTAATATTCCGCAACGCGGATCGGGCGCCAAGCCGGCAGGGGCGCGCTTGCTGGGCCGGGCGGCCCTATGCCATAGGAGACAAGGGAGCTGCGGGATGGACGTGCTAACCGGAATCAGCGCCATGCCGGAACTTGCGGGCGTCATGCGCGGCAAGCGTGGCCTGATCATGGGGCTTGCCAATCAGCGCTCGCTGGCCTGGGGCATCGCCAAGGCTTGCCGCGCACACGGAGCCGAGCTTGCATTCACCTATCAGGGCGAGGCGCTGCGCAAGCGCGTCGAGCCGCTGGCGGCCGAGGTCTGCGGCATCGTGGTCGGCGACTGCGACGTGGCCGAGGCGGCAACGATCGACGCGGCCTTCGCGCGGCTGCAGTCGGCCTGGGATCGGATCGATTTTCTCGTTCACGCCGTCGCGTTTTCCGACCGCGATCAGCTCGACGGGCGCTATGTCGATACCTCCGCCGACAATTTCACCAAGACGATGCTGATCAGCTGCTATTCGTTCACGGCGGTAGCGCAACGCGCCGAGAAGATGATGTCCAACGGCGGTTCTCTGCTCACGCTGACCTATTACGGGTCGGAGAAGTGGATGCCGCACTACAACGTCATGGGTGTCGCCAAGGCGGCGCTGGAAGCCTCGGTGCGCTATCTCGCCGCCGATCTCGGCGGCAAGAACATCCGCGTCAACGCCATCTCCTCGGGCCCGATCAAGACCCTCGCCGCCTCCGCCGTCGGCGATTTCCGCTATATCCTCAAGTGGAACGAAAGCAACGCGCCGCTGCGCCGCAACGTCACCATCGAGGACGTCGGCGAGGCGGCCGTCTACCTGCTCTCCGATATGTCGCGCGCGGTGACCGGCGAGGTGCATCATGTCGATGCCGGCTACCACATCGTCGGCATGAAGCACCCCGATGCGCAGGATATCGTGGTGGGGTAGACGGAGGAGGGATGATGGACGACGGACGGCAGATCATTAGGAATTGCTGTTCCGGTCTGTGCGGTTTGTGGGTTTAATCTGTCCTCCGTCCTCCATCCCCCGATCAGCAATGCCCGTCCTCTACTACGTCCGTCACGGCGAGACCGATTTCAACATCGAGCACCGGCTGCAGGGCCAGTACGAGACCGCGCTCAATCCGCGCGGCCGCGAACAGGCTCGCCATTGCGGTGGGATGCTGCGCGACCTGTTGGCGCGCGAAGGCCGCCATTCGAGCGATTACGGCTACGTGTCGAGCCCGCTCATGCGGGCGCGCGAAACCATGCAGCTCGTTCGTGCAACGCTCGGCCTTGATGCGCATGGCTATGAGGTGGACGACAGGTTGAAGGAGATTTCCTACGGCGAATGGGAAGGGTCGACGCTGTTGGAAATCGAGGCGCGCGACCCCCACCTTTTGGCGCGGCGCGAGCAGGAGAAATGGGCATTTGAGCCGCCCGGGGGCGAATCCTATCGCGATGTCGCGCGGCGCGTCGCCGGCTGGTACGCGGCGGTGACGTGCGACTGCGTGGTCACGGCGCATGGCGGCGTCGCCCGCGCGCTGATGGCGAATTTCGCCATCCTGCCCGAGGAGGAAGCGACCCACGCCGAAGTAGCCCACGGCGTCGTCTATGTGTTCGCCGGCGGCACCATGGCGCGCTACGCGTAGGTGGTCTGTTTACGCTTGCGCGAAACTGGCCATTCAAAGGGCTGAGTTAATCCGCCAAGCTGACCGTCAAGATGGGCAACCGGCAAATCCTCGCCATTGCGCCATTGATCGAGATTCACGTCCAACATGTCCTCTTCAAGCGCAGCCGCATCGCCGCCGATCCCGATCAACATACGTCGTTTGGATGGCTCGACGACGATTGTATGAAGCGTACCGGCGCCGCGAGCATAGCCGTGGTGGAACGCCGGCGATGTGGAGCGATTCAACGCGGAGAAAATAACTTCCGCTCCGAGACGCTGTGCGGCCCAGGCCTCGAGCGGAGGCAACCGTTGTTGCGAACGAGCTGCCCGGCGATTGAACGGCCGCAGCAGCGGCGACTGAAAATGATTGGTGCAGACGAGCCAATCGCCCGTGCGAACCGCAACGCTGCCTGGAACAGCTTCGACAACTGCGGCAACCCCGTCGGCGTCCAAAAGCGAGTAGTTGTAAGGCATGGCATGGGGAATGCGCCGGAGCATTGCTACCGCCTCTGCCGTGGTCGCGCACTGATCGAGAATAACTCTGACGATCAAGACGCAGGACAATCCGGCGGCTCGCGGGTTCTTCCGCACCAGGTGAAGGCCAATCGCAAGGCCGCATTCGTTCATTCCATCGAGCCGGCCCGTGAGCAATTCGCTCGAACCGATGCTTGCGTAGCTTCCCTTTGTCAGCATGAGCGCAAGCCGCGCGCTGTAGTACCGCGGCTGGAAATCGTAGTTACGGCCGTAAATGCCGTGGGTCATGATTGCTGAACATCCGCCGGTCGGAGGCCGCAGGCCGTTATTGCCGAAACAAACGGCGGCCCGCTCCATGGGGATGCCGAGTCCGTCGGCGAGCCCGCCGATTTCCTCCCAAAGGGCGGGCGAGAATTTGGCGAACATCCCTTGTTCATTGCGAATATTGAACCACCACGGCAACCGCATTGGCCCACGCCGGAGAAATGCTTGCCCTTTCGGCGTCTCAGCAAATGATTGCGCCTGCGCACGGCCGACCTCATAAGGCGTCCCCCTAAACTGAACGATGCTGACCCGGAAAGGCTTCATGGCGCGCGCAGGCCCGGCTCATCTAGCCGCATTGCTAGGTCATGAGATCGAGAAGGAGATTGACGCGTGAACCAGCGATTCGATCAAGGCCCAAACCGCTGGAGTATTTGACCCGGTGAATTCCGCGGGCTACCAAGCCGCGACACGGTTTGCCGCAAGCCATTTGGGCACCTAGGCAATTCCGGCCCGAACGTTCGACCATGTCCTTCAACACCTTCGGCCACATGTTTCGGGTGACGACCTTCGGCGAGAGCCACGGGCCGGCGATCGGTTGCGTGGTCGACGGCTGTCCGCCGCGCATCGCGCTCACCGAGGCCGACATCCAGCCCTATCTCGACCGCCGCCGGCCCGGCCAGTCGCGCTTCACCACCCAGCGCCAGGAGCCGGACCAGGTGAGAATTCTCTCCGGCGTGTTTTAGATGAGGCGAGCGGCCGGCAGGTGACCACCGGAACGCCGATTGCGCTCCTCATCGACAATCTCGATGCGCGCGCGAAGGATTATTCCGACATCAAGGACAAATATCGGCCCGGCCATGCCGATTACACCTACGACATCAAATACGGGCTGCGCGATTATCGCGGCGGCGGCCGGCAATCGGCGCGCGAGACCGCAATGCGTGTTGCTGCGGGTGCGATTGCGCGGAAAATCGTGCCGGGACTTGTGGTGCGCGGCGCACTCATCCAGATGGGTCCGCACCGGCTCGACCGCGCCCGCTGGGATTGGGCCGAGGTTTCGCGCAATCCGTTTTTTTGTCCCGATGCCAAGTTGGCGGCGAAGCTCGAAGATTATCTCGACGGCGTGCGCAAGCGCGGCTCATCGATAGGCGCGGTGATCGAGGTCGTGGCCGAGGGCGTACCGGCGGGTCTCGGCGCGCCGATCTACGGCAAGCTCGACGGCGATCTCGCCGCGGCGCTGATGGGGATCAACGCGGTCAAGGGCGTCGAGATCGGCGCCGGCTTTGCCGCCGCCGAACTGTCCGGCGAAGACAACGCCGACGAGATGCGCATGGGCAACGACGGCAAGCCGGCGTTTCTGTCCAACAATGCCGGCGGCATACTGGGCGGCATTTCCACCGGCCAGCCGGTGGTGGCGCGCTTTGCCGTCAAGCCAACCTCCTCGATCCTCACCCCGCGGCGCACCGTCGATCGTTTCGGCCGCGACAGCGAAATCTCGACCAAGGGCCGGCACGATCCCTGCGTCGGCATCCGCGCGGTGCCGATCGGGGAAGCGATGGTGGCATGCGTGATCGCCGACCATTACCTGCGCCAGCGCGGCCAGGTCGGCGAGCCGCCGGCATGGCCGTTCGCCCGATGAATTGTCGGCTGCTACGATGCTCGATAAAATAGGCCCGTATTCGGAGCACGTCATGGCCATTTGCAATTTCTGCAACAAGAATTTCCGTCTGTTCGGCCTCTACCAGAACGGTTACTCGTTCTGCTCCGCCAAATGCCGGGACAACGCGCGTGCCATGCTCAAAAAACTCGACGCGCTGCCGCCCCAGGAGATCGATGGCTACATCGAGCGGGTGCGCGCCCAGCCATGCCCGAAGTGCGGCGGACCCGGTCCACTCGACTTGTATCGTTCGTACCGGGTGTACTCGGTCATTGTCTTCACCAGCTGGTCCACCCACAGTCATTTCATCTGCCGCGCCTGTGCCCGCAAAGAACAGCTCAAATCACTGGGCTTCTCCGCGCTGCTCGGCTGGTGGGGCATTCCGTTTGGCCTGATCGCCACGCCGATCCAGATCGCCAGAGATATTGGCGCGCTTGCCGGCTGGCCCGATCCAGCGCGCGCCTCGCCGCGGCTGCAGAATCTTCTGAAACTGAACTTGGCGCGGCAGATCGCTGCGCAAGCGGCAACCGGCGCGGCGGCTGCATCTTGACCGACAGCCATCACCAGGTCAGCGCCGCGATTGCCGCCTTCGCGCGCGGCGAACTGGTCATTGTGGCTGATGACGACGACCGCGAGAACGAAGGCGATCTGTTCGTGGCGGCGAGCCTCTGCACGCCGGAGAAGATGGCGTTCATCATCCGCCATACCTCGGGCATCGTTTGCGTGCCGCTCGCCCCCGAAGAGGCGCGGCGGCTGCATCTCGATCCGATGGTGGCGTTCAACAATGCGCCGCTCGGCACCGCGTTCACCGTATCGGTCGACGTCCGTCACGGGCTGACCACGGGGATTTCGGCGGAAGAACGCACCAACACGGTGCGCGCGCTCGCCAACCACAATAGCGGCGCCGCCGACTTCGTGCGGCCAGGCCACGTGTTTCCGCTGATCGCCAAGGAAGGCGGCGTGCTCATGCGCTCCGGCCATACCGAGGCCTGCATCGACCTGTGCCGGCTCGCCGGCCTGCCGCCGGTCGGCGTGCTCGTCGGAGCTGATGAACGACGACGGCACGGTAACGCGCGGGGCCCAGACTTGCCGACTTTGCCGAGCGTCACCGGCTGGCGCGTCTCACCATCGCCGACCTGATCGCCTACCGGCAGGCGCGCGACAAGTTGATCGAGCGGGCCGGCGAATTCCCGGTTGAGTCGGAAATCGGCACGCTGACCGGCTATGCCTTCGTCACCCCTTTCGATCCGGTCTATCACATGGCGTTCGTTCATGGACGCATCGGCGACGGCAAGAACGTGGCGACGCGACTGCACCGCGCCGACATCATTGCCGACGTGTTCGGCGGCGCGACGACGATTCACAAAACGCTGGCGCGCTTTAAGGCCGAGGGCAGGGGCGTGCTGGTGCTGTTGCGCGACGGCACCGCCGGGGTGCCGGTGGTCGCCATCCCCAAGCCTGACGAGACCCGATCGGGCGAGGCGCGCAGCCGGCAATGGCGCGAAATCGGCCTCGGCGCGCAAATTCTCAAGGAACTGGGCGTCCATTCCATCCGGTTGTTGTCGTCGTCGCGCCCGATGACCTATGTGGGCCTCTCCGGCTTCGGCATCGAGATCGCAGGCGTGGAGCCGATCGAGGGGTAATCGGCAGGTGACGAGACCACGAGCTGTGAGCGCGAATGGCGGATAGCGAGTAGCTGACCAGTCCCGCTCCCTATTCGCCATTCGCTATTCCCTATTCGCGATGCAAAAATAAGAAGGAAGACCCACGAGGTCGTGATGCTTGTCGGAGTGCCGAAGGAAATAAAAGACAACGAATATCGCGTCGGCCTCGTGCCTTCGACCGTGCGCGAGTTGACCGACAAGGGCCATAAGGTGCTCGTCGAAGCCGGCGCCGGCACGGGCGCCGGCCTGGCTGACGCCGATTATCGGGCTGCCGGCGCCGAGATCGTCGTCGGCGCCGACGCGGTGTTCGGCCGCGCCGAGTTGATCGTCAAGGTGAAGGAGCCGCTCGCCGGCGAGCGCAAGAAACTGCATCGCGGCCAGGTGCTGTTCACCTATCTGCATCTGGCGCCCGACCGCGCGCAGACCGAAGATCTATTGGGCTCCGGCGTCACGGCAATTGCCTACGAAACGGTAACCGGCGCGGGCGGCAGCCTGCCGCTGCTCACGCCGATGTCGGAAGTGGCCGGGCGGATGGCGCCGCATGTCGGCGCGCGCTGCCTGGAAAAGGAGAACGGCGGACGCGGCGTGCTGCTCGGCGGCGTGCCCGGCGTCTCCGCGGCGAGCGTGCTCATCCTCGGCGGCGGGGTCGCCGGTACCAACGCGGCGCTGGTCGCTTCCGGCATGGGTGCCGATGTGACCGTGCTCGACCGCAATCCCGACGCGCTGCGCCGCGTCGCCGCCCAGTTCGGCGGCCGCGTGCGCACGGTGTTCTCCACGCCCGACGTGGTCGAACTGTTCTGCCGCCGCGCCGATCTGGTGATCGCCACCGTGCTGGTCCCCGGCGCCACCGCGCCGAAGCTGATCTCGGCGGCGACGGTGAAAGCCATGAAGCCCGGCTCGGTCATCGTCGACGTCGCCATCGATCAGGGCGGCTGCGCCGAGACCTCGCGGCCGACCACGCATTCGCATCCGACCTATACGGTCGATGACGTCGTGCATTATTGCGTGACCAACATGCCGGGCGCGGTGGCGCGCACCTCGACCTTCGCGCTGAGCAACGCCACCACTTCGTTCGTGCTGGCGCTCGCCGACAAGGGCTGGCGGCTCGCGCTTTCCGCCGACGCAAACTTGCGTGCGGGGCTGAACGTGCACGACGGCCACGTCACCTATCGCGCCGTCGCCGAGGCGCTGAAGCTTCCCTATACGCATGCCGAACAGGCGCTGCGGATCTGAGAGAGCAAATTCCGCTCATTCGCGTCAGCGGGACAGTACTTTATTGCATTGGGGTTGTTTTTTTGGCCTAATGATCGCGCAAGACATGTGAGCCAAGGCACCCGCCGATGATCGCGGATACCGCGCCTGCCGCCGATGCTCTGCCTAAAGCCACAATCTTCCTCTCCTACTCGCGCAAGGATATGGCCTTCGCGGATCGGCTGGAAATCGCGCTCGAAGCCCGCGGCTTTGAGGTGTTGATCGACCGCACCGAGATTTATGCCTTTGAGGATTGGTGGAAGCGCATCGAAGCCTTGATCGGGCAAGCGGACAGCATCGTGTTCGTGCTGTCGCCCGACGCTGCGGCCTCCGAGGTGGCACTCAAAGAGATCGCGCACGCAGCCTCGCTCAACAAGCGCTTTGCGCCCATCGTCTGCCGGCGCACCGACGACAATGTGGTGCCCGAGGCGTTGCGGCGGCTGAACTTCATTTTCTTCGATGACCCGGCCCGCTTTGAACCCGCTGCCGACCTGCTTGCCGAGGCGCTGAACACCGACGTCGGCTGGGTGCGGCAGCACACCGAATACGGTGAAGCGGCTCGTCGCTGGGCGGCAGCCGGCCGGAAAAATGGGCTATTGCTGCGCTCGCCGGTGCTGGAGGAGGCGGAGCGCTGGATTGGCTCGCGCCCGGCTGGCGCGCCCGAGCCGACAGTCGAGACGCAGGCTTTTGTTGCCGACAGCCGACGCGGCGCGACGCGGCGGCGGAACATCCTGACCGTAAGCCTCGCCGCCGGATTGGTCATCGCTCTCGGCCTTGCCGGCCTTGCCTACTGGCAGCGCGGCATCGCGGTCGAACAACAGAGATTGGCTAACGAACAGCGTCAGCGCGCGGAAGACACGCTTGCCGCCGCGACGCAGACCGCCAACAAGCTCGTCTTCGACCTGGCGCGTCGGTTCCGCGAAACGGTCGGCATCCCCGCTGCCCTCATCAAGGACATTCTCGACGAGGCGCATGCACTCCAGGAGCAGCTGATCAAAGCCGGGCAGGTGACGCCAGACCTGCAGGCCAGCGAAGTCTCGGCCCTCGAAGGCACCGCAGATTTGCTGAGCACCCTCGGCGATACCGCAGGCGCGCTCTCTGCCCTCGAGCAGGCTCTGCAAATTATGGCGAACCTCGCAGCTACAAATCCCGATAATGCTGGCTGGCAGGACGATCTGGCAACTGCTTACGCGGATGTCGGCGATGTGCAGAAGGCCCAAGGCGACCTTGCCGGCGCGCTCAAGTCCTACCGCGACGGCCTCGCGATCGTCACTCGGCTGGCGCAACTTGATCCACGCGAAACTAACTGGCAGGACAGGATCGCGGTGTCGTATGGGAAGATTGGCGATATCCTACAGGAGCAAGGTGATCTTGCAGGCGCGCTCAAGTTCAACAGCGACGGCGTCGCCATCATGGAGCGCCTGGCGCAATCTGATCCTGGCAACACCCGCTGGCAGTATGATCTGTCGGGTTTCTACAATCACATCGGTGAATTGCGGCAGGCACAGGACGACGTTCCGGACGCGCTGAAGTCATACCGCGACGGCCTCGCCATTGGGCAACGTCTAGCGCAGTCCGATCCTGGCAACAGCCGCTGGCAGGACGGACTGTCGATTTCGTATGAGAAAATTGGCAAAGTGCAGGTTGTGCAGGGCGACCTTTTGGACGCGCTGAAGTCCTACCGCGACGGCCTTACTATCAGGGAGCGCCTCGCGCAATCCGATCCTGGCAACACGCGCTGGCAGCGCGAGCTGGCGCTGTTGTATATCGCGATCGGCGATGTACAGGTGGCTCAGGGAGACGTTGCCGTCGCGCTCACGTTCTACCGCGACGACCTCTCCATCATGGAGCGCCTGGCGCAATCCGACCCCAGCAATGTTGGTTGGCAGCACGACCTGACGGTGTCGTACGAGAGGGTCGGCAACGCTCAGGCGGCCCAGGGCGACCTTACCGGTGCGCTCAAGTCCTACCGAGACAGCCTCGCGATTGCCGAGCGGCTGGCAAAATACAAGCCGGACAACGCTGGTTGGCAACACGATCTTGCCTTGGGCTATGGACGCCTCTGGGACGTGTACCGAAGATCCCACGATCGTGACAACGCGCTGGCTGTGCTGCGGCAGGGACAAGCGATCATGCAGCGACTAGTAGAGCTTGCACCCAACAATGCCCGATGGAAGCACGATCTGGACTGGTTCGAAAATCATATTGCAGAGTTGACCAAATAAACCAAGTGTGACGTGAATATCGCTTTTGACACTTCGCGGCATTTGTGGAGTTGCAACATCGCGTCTGAAAAAGGACTTCTGCAGGAGCGCAGCGCCGACGCGGTTGACATTTTATCGGTCATCGTCCGCGAATGTTTTATCGCTGCGGACTTTTGCTTGTTCGCTCGACAAGGTAATGTAGCTGACGAATGACTGGGAGGATTGTGTCATGACCTCAAGATGGCGCAGGACTACGTTCCTCTGTCTTGCTGCGGTGGCGTTAATGGTCGCTGCCGGTGTGTGCTTCCACGGCGCGGCTGTGGCGCAGCAGTCGCGGGATCGAACTTGGTGCCACAACTCAAAGAGCACTACTGACCAGAAGATCGCCGGCTGCACGGCCTTGATCCAGTCCGGTCGAGAAAGCCGGCAGGACCTTTTCAAAGACCACTGGACCCGCGGCGACGCGTACCGTGAAAAGGGCGACTATGACCACGCCATTGCCGATTACACCGAGGCGATCAGGATTGATCCCAAGAACATATCGCCCCTCATCAACCGCGGCATGGCGTACTACGCCAAGAAGGACTACGACCGCGCCATCGCGGATTACGACAAGGCCATGGATCGCTGTCGACTAGACTTCAGGTGCACCCAGTACGGGCAGGAAGTCGCCTATTGGCACCGTGGCGGCGCGTACCTTCGCCAAGAAGGATTACGATCGCGCCATTGCCGATTATACCGAGGCGATCCGGCTCGTTCCGAAAGATCATTTTGCCTTCCGGAGCCGCGGCAACGCGTACTTAGTCAAGGGGGACTACGACCGCGCCATCGCCGACTACAGTCAGGTGATCTGGCTCGATCCGAACAATGCCGCCGGCTACGTCAACCGCGGCAGGGCTTACCAAGCCAAGAAGAACTATGACCACGCCATCGCCGACTACGCCGATGCGACCCGGCTTGATCCAAACAATGCCGCTGCCTGGGCTTCTCAAGGAGACGCTTATTACGATATGGGCAAACCCGAGCAAGCGCTAAAAAGCTACGCCGAAGCAATCAAGTCCCAGCCGAATTCGACGTGGCCCTACACCGATCGGGGCGAGCTCTATTTGGATCGTGGCGACTATGACCTGGCAATTGCGGACTTTGACAACGTCGTCAAAGTGTCGCCGACTTATGCGATGGGCTGGAATGATCGCTGCCGCGCGCTGGCCCTTGCTGGAAGGCGACTTGAACAGGCACTAAGTGATTGCAACGAGGCGATCAAGATCAGCCCGACGTTCGTCAACCATATGGTGAAAAGCGGGGATGTCAGTGCAATCGGGGATCGTGCTCTTGTCCATTTCAAGGCTGGGCGGTTCGATTCGGCAATTGATGATTTCGACAAGGCACTAAAACTCACCCTGAGGAGCGCCGAAGTTCTTTATGGCCGAGGTCTTGCGAAGCAGAAAAAGGGCGATGCCGCTGGAGGCGCAGCAGACATTGCGGCGGCGAAAGCGATCCAGTCCAATATCGTCGACAGGATGGCGACTCTCGGTGTCAAATAGGTGCTGCGTCGCGCTCTCTCCCGATCCGGAATTGCTGCAGTGCCAAAATGACGTTCCTAGCACGTCGCGTCCCGTAGCGACGTGCGTTATTTGGTCATGTCGGGGCGTGGCCGACGTGGCGCAAATCATCGCCCGCTCGCGTAGGGGCGCCCCTTGTGGGCGCCCTGTTGACGGCTCCTGGCGCCGGACTACTGCCGCGGGCGGCCACGAGGGCCGCCCCTACGCGGCAACGTTTTGTTTGATTCGCAAAAACGATCGCGCCGGGCGGAAAGCCGCGCGCCCAGTGCGGAGCAAAAAACACCGCGGAATCAATGCGAAGTAATCGAGGTGGTGACAATCGTTGACAACGCCCGCGCGATCGGTAGAACGCGCGCCGTCTCGCCCATCGAAGGGACGTTCTTCGCGAGGACACTCCTTGGAACGGGGCGAGTGCGGCGCCTGCGCGCGGGCTTGTAACCCGCTCCCGGGCGGCTTTGGGCATCAGCCTGCCGGTACTACGGCCGGTGTGGGTGTTGAGACCCTGGACTGGGACTTTTGGTTTGGGCGCGGGTAACACCCGTGCAGCAGCGTGCGGTCTTCGCCCCGGTTGGCGGTCAACAGGATCGTACGTCCGCCGAGTCCCAGGAAGCATGGCCTGGAGCTGAGTTGGGGGGTGACAACCGCCCAACGAGAGCCGCGGTGGAACGCCGAGAGGCGAGCGCCCCCGTTCTTCTGGGGCGCCCCGCGTCCGCAGCGCGATCGTGTGGCAACACCCGGTCGCGTGGCGCGGTCAAACATATGCGTCTCTCGGCGTTCCGCTTCCCCTTTTCGTCATTGCGAGCGAAGCGAAGCAATCCAGTTCATCGGCGCGGTACCGGATTGCTTCGTCGCTTCGCTCCTCGCAATGACGAGTGGGGACAGAACTCGCGCGCGAATCAAAAACCGCGCCGCGAGAACGAGGATTGTTGTGCAATCGCAATGACGAACCGGCTGCGGTAACGGGAAAGTTACATGGCATCGCGGTGGAACCGCATAAGCCGCCGGCTTTCCGCGCATACCGGCTGACGCGCGTGGAGGCAATGCGGCTGACGCAAATTTGAAATGAATTAGGGTCCGGGGAAAGTTTTGTGCCGTGCGCGGTGTTGTTATCTTCGCGCCTGCCGGCTGTTCGTGCAGGGGCCCGAAGGAGATGCCAATGAGCCAACACGATTCCATCGGCTGCAGCCGCCGCGCCATGCTGGCCGGGGGCGGCGGATTGATGCTGAGTGCCGCGCTGCGGCCGACGGCAAGCCGAGCCGCGACCGCGGGCGGCAAAAAAATACCGATCGGGACCATCGGTGCCGGGCATATCGGCGGCACGATCGGCGGTCTGTGGGTCAAGGACGGTCACAGGGTGCTCTTCTCCGACCGCCATCCGCAGCAGCTGAACGGTCTGGTGGCAACACTGGGACCGCTGGCGCAAGCCGGCAGCGTGCCGCAAGCGATCGCGTTCGGCGAGGCGATCCTGCTGACCGTGCCGTATGGCGCGATCCCGCAGATCGGTCGCGATTACGCCGCGCAGCTTGAGGGCAAGATCGTTCTCGACACCTGCAACGCGGTGGCGGCGCGCGACGGCGCCATCGCCCAGGAAGTCGAGCAGAACGGGATCGGCGTCACCACGCAGAAATACCTTCCCGGCGCGCGCGTCGTGCGCGCGTTCAACACCATGGGCTACATGTATTTCGCGCAAGAAGCCAACCGGGCGGATCCGAAGCTCGCGGTGCCGATCGCCGGCGATGATCCGGAGGCGGTCAAGGTCGCTGCCGCTTTGGTGCGCGACGCCGGTTTCGAGCCGGTCGTGGTCGGCAAGCTTGCGGATGCCCGGCTGTTCCAGCGCGGCGGCCCCGGATACGGGCAGCGGGTGACGGCGGCCGAACTGAGGCAAAAGTTGTCGCTGCCGCAATGAGGCCGCAGGGCGCCGGCGCGACGCCCGGCCGCGCCGCCTGGCTGCGGTGCCATTTTGCGTCGGCGCTGCCGGCAACGCCGGCGGAGCGTGCGGCCGCGCTCTGGTCGTTCGCTTATTTCTTCGTCCTGCTCGCCGGCTATTATGTGCTGCGCCCGCTGCGCGACGAGATGGGCATCGCCGGCGGCGTAAAGAATCTGCCCTGGCTGTTTACCGCGACATTCGTGACATTGCTCGTGGCGCAGCCGCTGTACGGCGCGCTGGTGGCGCGGCTGCCGCGCGCGCGCTTCATTCCCATCGTCTATCATTTCTTTGCCCTCAACCTCGCGCTGTTCTGGCTGTTTCTGACGCTGCACATCGCCAGCGCGACCGTTGCGCGGGTGTTCTACGTATGGGTTGCCGTTTTCAGCCTGTTCGCTGTCGCCGTGTTCTGGTCGTTCATGGCCGACCTGTTCACCGCCGAGCAAGGCAAGCGGCTGTTCGGCTTCATCGGCGCCGGCGGCACCGCCGGCGCGCTGCTTGGCCCGGTCGTCACCATCTGGCTGTCGGTGCCGCTCGGCCCGGTGAATCTGCTGATCCCGGCGGTGATCCTGCTCGAGGCGGCGGTTTTCTGCGCCTGGCGGCTGGAGCGCGCGGCAACCGCGCAAGCGGATACGGTGGGCGCGCCGGCCGCGCCGCCACGTCTTGGCGGCAGCGCCTTCGCGGCGCTGCCCGAACTCCTTCACTCGCCTTATCTGCTCGGCATTGCCGCCTGGATCAGCTTGCAGTCGTTCTGCGCGACCATCCTGTATTTCGAGCAGATCCATATGGTGGCGGCCGGCGTGCACGGCGCCGGCGCGCAGACGCGCATTTTTGCCGGCATCGACCTTGCGGTGAATCTGTTGACGCTGGCCACGCAGATCGTTGCCACCGCGCAATTGCTCAAGCGCTTCGGCACCGGATTTGCCGCGGCGGCACTCCCGGTGGTCTATGTGTTCGGCTTTCTGGCGGTGTTTTTGCTGCCCACGCTGGTCGTTGTTCTGGTCGCCCAGGTGGTCCAGCGCTGGATGCACTTTTCCTTTGCCAATCCGGCGCGGCAGGTATTCTACACCGTGCTCGGCCGCGAGGAAAAATACAAAGCCAAGAATTTGATCGACGTGGTCATCTATCGCGGCTCCGACGCGCTGTACGGCTGGGTGTTCGACAGCCTGCAGGTGCTGGGATTAAAACTGGGCGTCATCGCGCTCGTATCCGCGCCGGTGGCGGCGCTCTGGGTCGCGTTGTCGGCTGTTTTGGGACGGGCGCAGGAGCGCCGCGCCCGGGTTGGTGCCGCGGCTGCGGCGGGAGAATGACATGGCGATGCGATTGACGCGACGCGAACTGGCAATTCTGCCGGCGGCGGCCGCAACAGCCTCGCGGTCCGCCCTCGCGCAAGCCTCGGCGCCGCTGCTGACCCGCGCCATTCCGCGCAGCGGCGAGCAACTGCCCGCGGTCGGCCTCGGCACTGCCGCCGTGTTCGACGATGACGATGCGGCGACACGGCAGAAGGCGCAGGCGGTGATCCAGGCCCTCGTTGCCGACGGCGGCAGCCTGATCGACACCGCGTCGAGTTACGCAGACGCCGAGAGCGTGATCGGCGAGGTGACGGCGCCGGCAGGCTTGCGTCCCAAGCTGTTCATCGCCACCAAGCTTGAAGCGCCCGACGAGACCGAGCTGAAGCGTTCGCTCGCCCGCCTGCGCACGACCAAGCTCGACTTGTTGCAGCTGCATAACGTCGATGACCCACAGCAATCGCTGGGTGCCTTTGCGCAATGGAAGGCGCAAGGCCTCACCCGCTACATCGGCATCACGTCGACATACCATCGCGCCTTTGCGGCGCTCGAAGCCGTGCTTACGCGCGAACAGCCGGACTTCGTGCAGGTCGACTATTCGCTCGACGATCGCGAAGCCGAGAAGCGCATCCTGCCGCGCGCCGCCGAGGTCAAAGCCGCCGTGCTCACCGCGCTGCCGTTCGGCCGCGGCCGGCTGTTCCATGCGGTGCGCGGCAAGGCGCTTCCCGACTGGGCTTCCGCCTTTGCGGGCAGCTGGGCGCAGTTTTTCCTCAAGTACCTTTTGGCCGACCCGCGAGTGACGGCGGTCATTCCCGGGACCGCCGACGCCGCGCACATGACCGACAATCTCGGCGCCATGCGCGGAGCGTTGCCCGATCCCGACCAGCGCAAGCGCATGGTCGCTTTCGTCTCGTCGCTCTAGCATCGAGTTCCGGCGCTTGCACGCACCGCGGGCGAAATTCATAACGGCCTTGCTGGCGGCGGAGGGCCGGCGCCTTGGTTCCCGGTCGCGCCACCGCAGTCCGACGAAAGAAATTTGGTCTAGCCAAGCCGGAGCGCTTCCTGCACACTCATGACGGGGCGGGCAGCGGGCAAATGATCTTTTCATTCGATCTCCTGGTCAACGCCATCGTATCCGGCATCCTGATCGGCGGCTTCTACGCCGCGGTCACTTGCGGCGTGTCGCTGTCGTTCGGCATTCTGGACATCGTCAATATCGCCCACCCCGCCTTCATCATCCTGGGCTCCTATGTGGCCTATGTGGCCAATGCGGAGCTCGGGCTCGATCCGATTCTTGCTAGCATCATCGTGCTGCCGGCGTTCTACGCGCTGGGTGCGGCCGTCTATCAGATATATTATCTTTCGTTCGAGCGACGCGGCCAGGAATCGCTGCGTGGGCTGGCTTTCTTCTTCGGGCTGCTGTTCATCACCGAAGTCAGTCTGGTGCTCTATTTCGGCGTCGATTACCGCTACGTTACCGCGCCCTATATCGGTCCGAGCTGGCATTTCGCCGATTTCGATGTCCCGCTGCGCATTCTGGTGCCTTGCCTGGTCTCGGTGCTGATGATCGCTGCCCTGCAGATTGTGCTGACTCGCACCTTCATCGGTCGTGCAATCATGGCGGTGGCGCAGGACCAGCAGGCGCTGCGGCTGATGGCGATCAACCCGATCCGCATCAAGCGCATCGCCTTCGGCATTTCCATCGCGACTGCCTCGCTCGCCGGCGCGTTCCTGATCATCATCCAGCCGGTGGAGCCGTCGGTCGGTCGCGACTATATCGGGCGCATTTTTGCTATCTGCGTGCTCGGCGGCATGGGCAGCCTGCCCGGAACGCTTATCGCCGCCATGCTGATTGGCATCGTCGAAAGCCTCACGGCAACCTTTTACGGCCCGTCCTGGGCGCCGGCCGTGTCGTTCGGGTTTCTGCTGTTGACGCTGGCGGTGCGGCCGGCCGGCCTGTTGGGACGCTGAGGTGCGCACCTTCCCGTTTCTTCTCATCAGCCTGCTGGTTGCCGGTGTCGTGTTCGCCGCCGCGCTGGCGCTCGGCAACGATTATCTGTTCTTCGCCGGCTACGTGGTGCTGCAATACGTCGTGCTGTCGACCGCGTGGAACATCCTCGGCGGCTATTGCGGATACGTCAATTTCGGCACCGGCGCCTTCTTCGCGCTCGGCGCCTACTCGACGGTCGCCATCTATAACCTGATCGAGGCAAACGCGCTGCCGCATTTCATTCCGGTGCCGGTGCTGATGCTGGCCGGCGGCATCGTGTCGGGGGTGGTCGGCTTCGGCATGGGATATCTGACGCTGCGGCTGCGCGGGGCGTTCTTTTCCATCGCCACGTTGGCGCTTGCGGTGGTGCTGGAGACGCTCGTCGTCAACTGGGACTTCGTCGGCGGCTCCCGCGGCGCCTTCATCATTCGTCCGCAGAATGTGCCGATACTCGGCAACTACGTCCACTACCTGTTCCTCATCATGCTGCTGCTCGCGGTCGGCTCGCTGACCGTCGCGCGGCTGATCGAACGCTCGCGGCTGGGCTACGGGTTCGCCACCATACGCGACGATGAACTGGCGGCGGAAGCCGCCGGCGTGCCGACGCTGAAGCTCAAACTGACCGCCACCACGATCTGCGGCGCGCTCATTGGCATGGCCGGCGCGCCGTTCCCCTATTATATCGGCTACCTGCAGCCGGAATCGACCTTCGCGCTCGATTACGCCATCAATGCAATCGCCATGCCGCTGATCGGCGGCACGTCCAGTTGGGTCGGGCCGCTGATCGGCGCCGTTCTGCTCGACTCGCTGCAGCAGTTCATCAGCGTGACCATCTCGTCGGCGGTGAACCTGCTGGTGGTCGGCTTCCTGCTGGTCGCCTTCGTGATCCTGGCGCCGAACGGCATCATCGGGCTGGTGCACAAATATCTCCAGCACCGCGGCGACGACTTCGTCGGTCGCCGGCATGTCGAGATGGAGGCGCCGGCGGCTCCGCCGCAGGCCGGCTCGGCGCCGGAGACCCCATCGTGAGCGATCTTCTCGTCGTCAGCGATCTCGGCAAGCGTTTCGGCGGCTTCGTCGCCTTGGAGAACATCTCGCTGTCGGTGACGGCGGGCGAGCGTCTGGGTCTGATCGGTCCCAACGGCTCGGGCAAGAGCACGCTGGTCAATTGCATTTGCGGTACGCTGCGCAACGAGCACGGCTCGGTGCTGTTCGATGGCCGCCGGCTCGACGGTCTTCCCGCCCACAAGCGCACCCACCTCGGCCTCGCCCGCAGCTTCCAGTTGCCACGGCCGTTCGTCAGCCTGAGCCTGATCGACAACGTACGCATCCCGCTGCTCTATACGGTCGAGGCGCGCGGCATTCACCATCCGGCGCAGTACGTCGAGGATCATTGCCGCGGGCTGTTGCGCGAGGTGGGACTTGAAGCCAAGGCGCAGCAGCGGCCGCGCGATCTCACCCAGGTCGAGATGCGCAAGCTCGAACTGGCGCGCGCCATGGCGGCCGAACCCAAGCTCTTGATCGCCGACGAAGCCATGGCCGGCCTCACCCACTCGGAGATCGAAGACATTCTGACACTGCTGGTGCGGTTGAACGAACGCGGCGTCACCGTCATCCTCATCGAGCACATCATGAGCGCGGTGATGAGCTTTTCGCGCCGGCTGGTGGTGCTTGTCTCCGGCCGCAAGATCGCCGACGGCAAGCCCGAGGTGGTGGTGCGCGATCGGGAAGTGGAGAAGGCGTATCTTGGCCAATAGCCTCACCATCTCCGGGGTCCACGCTGCCTACGGCGCGGTGCGCGTGATCGACGACGTGTCGCTGAAGGTGGGCGGCGGCGAGACCGTGGCGCTGCTCGGCACCAACGGCAACGGCAAGTCGACGCTGATGAAGTGCATCATGGGCGTCGTGCGCCCGAGCGCCGGATCGATCGTCGCCGAGATCGATGGCATCCATCACGATCTCATCGGCCGCACCACCGAGGAGATTGTCGATCTCGGCATTGCGCTGGTGCCGGAGGGGCGGCGGCTGTTTCCCAAGCTGACGGTGGAGGAAAATCTGCTCCTGGGCGCCTTCCGCCGCACCGCGCGCCGCGAGCGCAAGCGCAATCTCGAAGTCTGTTTCGGGACCTTCCCGCGCCTTGCCGAGCGGCGCGCGCAGCTGGCCGGCAGCATGTCGGGCGGCGAGCAGCAGATGCTGGCGCTCGGCCGTGCGCTGATGCTGGCGCCGAAAATCCTTCTGGTCGACGAACCGTCGGTTGGGCTCGCCCCGATCCTGGTCAAGCACACGATCGACGCGATCAGCGAAATGAAAGCGCGCTACGCGCTTACCGTGCTCATGGCCGAGCAGAATTTCAACCAGGCGATCCGCATTGCCGACCGCGGCTACGTCATTGTCCACGGCAAGATCGCGTTCGAAGGCCGCTCGGCCGAAGAGCTCAACAACAACGATCTGATCAGGAAGTTTTATTTGGGGCTGTGATTTTGTTTGTGCGGCGTTTGAAGACGCGCGCCGCGGCGTGTCACGCTTAAAGCCCGCCGCGCACCAGCAACGCCACGATCTCGACGTGCGGCGAATAGCGGAACTGATCGACCGGCGTCACCGTTTCCAGCCGATAGCCGCCGCGAACGAGTTCGGCGGCATCGCGCGCGAACGTCGCCACATTGCACGACACCGCAACGACGCGCGGCACGTCGGCCGCGGCAAGCTCGCGCGCCTGCGCGGATGCGTCTTGCCGCGGCGGATCGAAGACGACGGCGTCGAAGCGTTTGCGCTCCCGCGCCGAAAGCGGACGGCGGAACAGGTCGCGCGCCTCGACTGCGAGCGGCTTCAGGCCGCCGGCTGTGGCGGCGGCGCGCGCGAGCGCGGCGAGCGCATCGTCGTCGCGGTCGACCGCGAACACCTGCGCGCGCTCGGCGAGGCGTAGCGCGAACGGGCCGATGCCGCAAAACAGGTCGGCGACGCGCGCGGCTCCCTCGCATGCCGAGACAACAAGTTGCGAGAGGACCGTTTCGCCTTCCGCCGTCGCTTGCAAGAACGAAGCGGGCGGCAACGGCACGCTCGCCCTGCCGATACGCAGGGTCGGCTGGCGGGCTTGCACGATCAATTCGCCGTGGCGGGTGAGCCGCGCCAGATTGTGCGTGGCGGCGAGACGGGCGAGCGTCATCGTCAGCGATGGCGTCAGCGCGCCCGAGCCGCGCACGTCAATATCGAGGCCGGCATCCGTCGCCGTGACCGCAATATCCAGCGGCTTCGCCGTCGTACCGAGCACTTGCGCGATCGAGCGGGCGGCCGTGAGCGCACCGTCGAGGCTTTTGGCCAGCACCGGACAACGATCGATGGAAATGACGTGGTGTGCGCGCGCGGCGGAGAACCCGACTTCCAACACGTCGTGAGCGCCGCGGCGGGCGTGGAAGACGGCACGGCGCCGGCCGTCGCCGTGGGCGTCGATAAGTTCTCCGACCGGCGCGTCGAGGCCGGCCTGGCGCAGCGCCTCGACGACGAGGCCGCGCTTCCAGGCGCGGTAGGGAGCGCTTTGCCAATGCTGCAATGCGCAGCCGCCGCAAGCGCCGAAATGCGGGCAGACCGGCGCGACGCGTTCGGCGCTCGCCCTGTCGATCTTCAACAATCGACGCCGGTCGGGATGGCCGGGCCACGGCTCGACCTCGACATTTTCGTTCGGCAGCGTGCCGGGCAGATAGATCGGCCCGTCCGGTCCGTCGACGATGCCGTCGCCGCGATGGCCGAGCCGCACGATCGTCAGTCGCTCAACCACGGTCGGCCTGAATAAAGAACTCGCGATTGCCGTCGCCGCCGCGGATGGGCGAGGGGATCACGCCGCGAACGTGCCAGCCGCGCGTGTTCAAGCAGGCTTCGATACCGGCGCAGACCGTGGTGTGGACTGCCGGGTCGCGCACGATGCCTTTCTTGACATCGCGGCGTCCCGCCTCGAATTGCGGTTTGATCAGCGCGAGGAGCGTCGCGCGCTTTTGCAACAGTTTTTCGATCGCCGGCAGCACAAGTTTGAGCGAAATGAAGCTCACATCGATGCTGGCAAAATCCGGCGGTTCGGAAAAACGCGACGGATCGAGCGCGCGGATATCGGTCCGCTCGAGCGACACGATTTTGCGGTCGCCGCGCAGGCGGGCATGGAGCTGATCGCAACCTACATCGACCGCATAAACACAACGCGCGCCGCGTTCCAGCAGCAGTTCGGAAAAACCGCCGGTCGAAGCGCCGACGTCCAGACAAACACGGCCACCGACTTCAAGGGAGAAATGGTCGAGTGCCGCGGCGAGCTTGACGGCGCCGCGCGACACGTAAGGGTGCTCGGGCTCCGCCTCGATCGCGGCATTTGCGGAGATTTGCTCGGCGGCCTTGCGCAATCGCACACGGTCGACGCTGACCCGGCCGGCGGCGATCGCCGCCTGGGCGCGGGTGCGGCTGGCAAAAAACCCGCGTGCGACCAGAAGCCGATCGGCACGTTGTTTGGTCATCGCGTTCGTGGGGTCGGAATTGCGCCCGCTCTGCCCACCCTGCACGCGGGCTAATTACGACCCGACGAGCTTGACCGTCTCGCCGCGCGTGTTCTGCCCGAGCGCCTCGAAGACCTTGGCGACGATGCCCTTGGCATCGAGGCCTGCCTTGGCATACATCGCGGCTGGCGAGTCCTGGTCGATGAAAATATCGGGCAACACCATCGAGCGGATTTTTATGCCGCGATCGAGAATGCCATGCTCGGCGAGCGCCTGGATCGCGAAAGCGCCGAAGCCGCCGATGGAGCCTTCCTCAACGGTCAGCAGCACCTCGTGCTCGCGGGCGAGCCGCAGCAGCAGATCAACGTCCAACGGCTTGGCAAAGCGCGCGTCGGCGACGGTGGTCGACAGGCCGTAGGTCGCAAGCTCGTCAGCGGCCTTGAGGCAGTCGCGCAGCCGCGTGCCGTAGCAGAACAACGCGATCTTGCTGCCCTCGCGCACGATGCGGCCCTTGCCGATTTCGAAGGGCTTGCCTTCCTCCGGCAGCGGCACGCCGAAACCCTCGCCGCGCGGGTAGCGCAGCGCCGAAGGCCGGTCGTCGATCGCGACAGCGGTCGCGACCATGTGCACCAGTTCGGCCTCATCGGAGGGCGCCATGAGCACGAAACCGGGCAGGCAGCCGAGATAGGCGACGTCGAAGGAGCCGGCATGGGTTGGTCCGTCGGCACCGACGAGGCCGGCGCGGTCCATGGCGAAACGCACCGGCAGGCGCTGGATGGCCACGTCGTGCACGACCTGGTCGTAAGCGCGCTGCAGGAAGGTCGAGTAGATGGTGGCGAACGGCTTAAAGCCTTCGGTCGCCAGCCCGGCGGCGAATGTGACGCCGTGCTGTTCGGCGATGCCGACATCGAAGGTCCGTTTCGGGAATTCCTTCTGGAATAGATCGATGCTGGTGCCCGAGGGCATCGCCGCGGTAATGGCGACGATCCGGTCGTCCTTGCGCGCTTCCTTGATCAGGCTTTCGGCATAAACCTTCTGAAAGGCGGGGGCGGCCGCCTTCGCCTTGACCTGGGCGCCCGTGGCGACGTCGAACTTGACCACGCCGTGGTACTTGTCGGCGGATTTCTCCGCCGGGGCGTAGCCCTTGCCCTTTTGCGTGACGACGTGAACGAGGATCGGTCCGTTCTTCATGTCGCGCACGTTGATCAGGACCGGCAGCAGGTGGTCGATGTTGTGGCCGTCGATCGGACCGACATAGAAGAAGCCGAGCTCGTCGAACAGCGTGCCGCCCGTGACCAGTCCGCGCGCGTATTGCTCGACCGCCATGGCGCGCTGCTGCAGTGTCTTGCCAGGCATGTGCTTGGCAAGCCGGCGGACGAGGTTACGCACATTGCGATAGCCGCGGCCAGAGACGCGCCGCGCCAGATAGGCCGAAAGCGCCCCGACCGGCGGCGCAATCGACATGTCGTTGTCGTTGAGAACCACGATCAGCCGCGAGTCCATTGAGCCGGCATTGTTCATGGCCTCATAGGCCATCCCCGCCGACATGGCGCCGTCGCCGATCACGGCGATGACGTTGTTCTGCTTGCCCTGAAGGTCGCGAGCGACCGCCATGCCGAGCGCGGCCGAAATCGAGGTCGAGGAATGGGCGGCGCCGAAGGGGTCGTATTCGCTCTCGGCGCGCTTGGTGAAGCCGGAAAGCCCGCCGCCCTGGCGCAAGGTGCGGATACGGTCGCGCCGTCCGGTCAGAATCTTGTGCGGATAGGCCTGGTGGCCGACGTCCCAGACCACCCGATCGCGGGGCGTATCGAACACGTAGTGGAGCGCCACGGTAAGCTCGATGACGCCCAAACCGGCGCCCAGATGGCCGCCGGTCGTGGCTACGGCGTCGATCGTCTCCTGGCGCAGCTCGTCGGCAACCTGGCGCAATTGGCCCGGCTCCAGCCGTCTGAGGTCGTCGGGGGTGGGGATGAGGTCGAGCAGCGGGGTTGGGCGAACGGTCACGCTAAGCTCCACTATTTTCGGCCCAATGGCCGTTTATTGGATTCGAGTGCGCGCCCAGTTACCGACCGGAACACGTAAATTTCATTGTTTTTACACCAAATCGCCGCGGATAGGCAATTTGGGCGGCGGAGGGAACTCCCATGCTTGGCAACGGGTTCATAGGCGTTCGGTTCAGCTTGTGTGTTCCCGGGTCGCAGTTTGCCGGTTTCTATATGGTAGGGAAGCACGCCGGCCTTCGCCATGGCGTGTCGGGGGACAGAATTGGGATGTGGCAAATGCCCCCGGCGGTGATGCGCTGACCACTAGCTGATGAGCCGTGGCACTCAATGGCGCTCGAAACCTACCGCAAGAAACGTCAATTCACCGCCACCCCCGAACCGCGGGGCCGCAAGGGCCGGGGCGGCGGCAGCCGCTATGTGATCCAGAAGCACGCTGCCCGCCGCCTGCATTACGATCTGCGGCTCGAACTCGACGGGGTGATGAAGAGCTGGGCGGTGACCCGTGGCCCGAGCCTCGATCCCGGCGAAAAGCGGCTCGCGGTCCAGGTCGAGGACCACCCGGTCGAATATAACAGCTTCGAGGGCACTATCCCGGCCGGCGAATATGGCGGCGGTACCGTCATGATTTGGGACCGCGGCCACTGGGCGCCCGAAGGCGACCCGCACAAGGGCTTCGCCAAGGGCCATCTGGCCTTCGACCTCGACGGCGGCAAGCTGCACGGGCGCTGGCATCTGGTCCGCTTGCGTAAGCGAGCCAACGACGGGCATGACAATTGGCTGCTGATCAAGGGGAAGGATCGGTACGCCCGCACCAGCCGCGGCGAGGACATTCTGGAGGAAGAGCCGCAGTCGGTCACCACCGGGCGTTCGATTGAGGAGATCGCTGCCGGCAAGGGCAAGAAGCGGGTCTGGCACAGCAATCGAGGCGCCGGCGGGGCGCAGGAGCCGCAGCCGCAGTCGCAGCACTCCTTCAAGGAGGAGCTGCGGGCATTGCGACAGCAGTCGGGCGCGCGCGCCACAGCGCCGCGCAAGGCGCCGGGGCGCGAGAGAAAGAAATCGACCGCGAAGGCGGCGAAGAAATCATTCTTCCCTCCAGGGGAAGGTCAGGTGCGCACCAATTCTACGAAGCATGACCAAACAACAGCAAAGCGCGCGTCTTTGCCGGATTTCGTGCCGCCGAGTCTCGCTACGCTGTACGAGACGGCCCCAAGCGGACCGGATTGGCTGCATGAAATCAAGCTCGACGGCTACCGCATCGAGGCGCGGCTCGATCGCGGTCGGGTAAGCCTGCTCACGCGCAAGCGCCAGGACTGGACGCACCGGTTTGGCCCGATCGCACGGGCGGTCGCGGGGCTGCCGGCGCAGACCGCGATGCTCGATGGCGAATTGGTGGTGGAAGACGAGAACGGAATCTCCAGTTTTTCGCTGCTGCAGACCGACCTGAAGGAGGGACGCAGCGACCGCTTCACTTATTGGGTCTTCGACCTCCTTCATCTCGACGGCCGCGATCTGAGCAGATTGCCGCTCGTCGAGCGCAAGGCCGCACTCGAACGCCTGCTCGCCCGAAGGCCCAGCGGTCCGATCCGCTACGCGGAGGATTTTGCCACCGATGGTCCGCACTTTTTCCGGCGTGCCTGCGCGTTGGGTCTCGAAGGTGTGGTGTCGAAGCGGCGCCATGCGCCTTATCTCGCCGGCCGCTCGGAGAATTTCATCAAGAGCAAATGCCACGACGAGCAGGAATTCATCGTCGCCGGCTTTACGCCGTCGACTGCGATGCCAAAGGCCGTCGGCGCGCTCACGGCGGCCTTCCGCGAAAACGGGGAACTGCGCTATGCCGGGCGCATCGGCACCGGTTACAGCCACGCCACCGCGCGCGATCTATGGCAGCGGCTCGAGAAACTGCGCAGCGAGCGGCCCGCGGTCGCGGTGCCGAAGAGCGAGCGGCGCAAGAACGTCATCTGGGTGAAGCCCGAACTCGTGGTCGAGGCGCAGTACCGCGGCCTCACCCATGACGGGCTGTTGCGTCAAGCCGCCTACAAGGGCTTGCGCGAGGACAAGCCGGCGCGCGAAGTGGTGCGCGAGGCGCCCGCACTGGCGGCGGCGCCCGCGACGGCACGCGCCCAGGGGTTGCGCAAATCGGCAAAGCCGGTGGCGAAGACCAAGTCTTCCGCGCGCAAACCGGCCGCACGCGCAGGCGGCAGTGGTGCCGGCTTCCACCTCACCCATCCCGATCGCGTCTACTGGGCCGACGCCGGCGTCACCAAGAAGGATCTGGCCGAATATTATGCGAGCGTCTGGGATTGGATGAAACCGCACATCCTGGGCCGCGCACTGTCGCTGGTTCGCGCGCCGGAAGGTGTCGGCGGCGAGACCTTTTTTCAAAAGCACATTGCCGCCAACGTAAGGTCGTCGCCCTTGCGCCACGCCGTGTCGGGCAAGGATCACGACGTGATCGCAGTCGAGACGCTCGACGGCCTGATCGCGCTGGTGCAGTCCGGGGCGCTGGAGATTCACGTGCGCGGCTCGCTGCTCGACAGTCTGGAGACCTGTGACCGCATCGTCTTCGACCTCGATCCCGGCGACGGCGTGTCGTGGAAGGAGATCGTCGCAGCGGCGCGCGAGACCCGCGAGCGGCTCAAGGACGAAAAGCTCGAAAGTTTCGTCAAGCTCTCGGGCGGCAAGGGTCTCCACGTTGTGTTGCCGATCGCCGACGTGGACTGGGATGCGGCCAAGGATTTTGCGCAAAGAATTGCGCTCGGCATGGCCGCCGATTCGCCGCAGCGCTACGTCGGCAAGATGACCAAATCGCTGCGCCCCGGCAAAATCTTCATCGATTATTTTCGCAACTCGCGCGAGGCCACTGCGGTTGCGCCGTATTCTACCCGTGCGCGCGCAGGTGCGCCCGTCTCCGCGCCGGTGTCGTGGGAGCAATTGGCCCGCACCAAAGCGGCCAACCAGTTCACCGTGCTCAATCTGAAAAAGCACTTTCGCGCCAACTCCTGGCGCGACATCGGCAAGGCGCGACAGAAACTGCCCTCGGGTTAATCATATTTTGAGATCGCGCCTATAGTGGCCGTGGAAGCGGCCGTGGCCGGCGTCGCGACGCTATCCCGCGAGCTTGAACCGCTCATCCTTCGGCTCGAAGCGGGTGCGGAAAACCTCGGCATCCATTGGGTCTGCAAAGCAGTAGCGCACGAAGGCGGCGTAATCGTCCTCGACATACATGTCGAACTTGCCGACGTGGCTGAGCAAAAAATTCATGATCTCGCCGTCGTCGAACAATTGCCGACGCGGCAGCACGACCTGGTAGGGGCACTCCTCGTCGAGTTGCTTGAGCCAGGCGGATCTGTTGTCCGAGTCCATGATCTGGTTCCTTCGTCTCGCTTCGTTTCATTTCGCGTGCGCTGGGTCCGCTCGCGCGCGCCTTGCGCGAGGCGTTCCCTGGACGTGGACGTTAAAATGTTCCCTCTTTGTTCGACCTTGTAAAGACCCACAAATCCAAGCGTCATCAAGCTGATTCCACCCGCTAGGCATAGATTTCATCGTGGCCCAAGCCGACGCGGGCACAAACAAATCAGTTTGTCCGAAATCTTGGTTTTTAGGACTGGATGACAGACAGGAGCCGATTATAGACAGACAAATTGGCGGATCCAAGCGGCAAGAGACTGTTCGGGCGGCTCTGCGTGTCGCCGCGCGCAAGCCGCGTTTTTGATTGTCAGCTTTATGTCGCGTGAAAAAAAAGCGCCGCGATCACCCGCCGGTGACGCTCATGTGCCGCGCCAGCGCCGGACGCCGGTGGCGTCGATCGATGACGAAATCGTGGCCTTTGGGCTTGCGCGATATCGCCTCGTCGATGGCCGCGAGAAGAAGGTCGTCGCCTGCGGACGCGCGCAGCGGCCGGCGCAAGTCGGCGGCATCCTCCTGGCCGAGGCACATGTAAAGTGTGCCGGTGCAGGTGATGCGCACCCGATTGCAGGATTCGCAGAAATTGTGGGTGAGGGGGGTGATGAAGCCAAGAAGCCCGCCGGTCTCGGCGACGCGCACGTAGCGCGCGGGGCCGCCGCTGCGATAATCGATGTCGTTGAGCGTGTAGCGCTCGGCAAGCCGCGCGCGCGCGATCGACAGCGGCAGATATTGATCGAGCCGGCCTTGCCCGATCTCGCCGAGCGGCATCACCTCGATCAGCGTCAAATCCATGCCGCGGCCGTGCGCCCAGTCGAGCAGGTGCGGAAATTCCTCGTCGTTGACCCCCTTGAGCGCCACGGCGTTGATCTTGATCTTGAGACCCGCGGCCTGCGCGGCGTCGATGCCGGCAAGCACCTGCGCCAGCGAGCCCCAACGGGTGATGGCGCGGAATTTGTCGGCGTCGAGTGTGTCGAGCGAGACGTTGAGGCGCCGCACGCCGTGGGCCTTGAGCTCGTTTGCGTATTTGGCGAGCTGCGAACCGTTGGTGGTCAGCGTCAGTTCATCGATCGCGCCGGAACGCAGATGCCGCGACAGCGAGCCGATCAGCGCCATGATGCCGCGGCGAACCAACGGCTCGCCGCCGGTGAGACGAAGCTTGCGCACCCCGCGGGAGATGAAGGCCGTGCACAGCCGGTCAAGCTCTTCGAGCGAGAGAACATCGGCCTTGGGCAGGAACGTCATGTTCTCCGCCATGCAGTAGACGCAGCGGAAATCGCAGCGGTCGGTCACCGAAACGCGCAAATAGGTGATGGCACGACCGAACGGATCGATCAGCGCGGGGCGATCAGGCAGATTTCCGCGCTGCGGCGCCGCCACATGATCAACTGTCAGGCTGTCGGTTGGCATGCTGTCCATTGATACAAGTTCCGCCGGCGCGAATTTCCAGCGCCCCGGCGTCACTTAAGATAGTCAGTGATTGTGCCCGATGCAGCCCTGGCCGTCCAGGATGCCAGCTCGCCAGCGGGTTCGCGCCGAAACTGGATTTGACATTCGCGTCGCGAACTGGCGGCCAAGCGGGGTGCGAACGTCAAATCCGCTCCACTAGCGGGTGGCCGGCGGCGGAGGAAACGGCGAGGCAGCCGGGCCGCCCGATGGCGGGTCGGGGAAGACGTTGTCCGACCCGCCTTGCGGCGCGGGCGTCTTTGCGGCGGTCCTGGCGCGAGATACGCTCTTGCGCTTGGGCCGGTGGATCACCCGGTGTGGCGGTGGAACGGCTTGCAGCATCACCTGGACCGGATTCGGCACCAGGGCAGGCGCCGTCGCGCTTTCCCAGAACGAGTGTTCGGCTGCCTCGCCGGCGGCGACCTGTATGGTCTGCGGGACGAAGCCCGGTTTGCTGATGGAGATCGGCTGCGATACCGACGGCACCGTGAGTGCGCACGGAGTGGTGCAGCTGAGCCCTTGCGTCGTGCGCACATCGGCGCCGGGCGGGCTTGATTCGAAGCGCAATGCCTGCGGCGGCGGGTCGGCAGACTTCGAAGAGAACCAATCCGATGGGCTCACCCAGTCGGGCATGGCCGAGCATCCCGCGAGCGCTAAGGCGGTGGTGGCGGCCGCGACCACAAGTCCGACGCGTGACATGATCCTCTCCGTGCCCAGATGCCGGACCGTAAGCCCGTGGGACGATGCGGTAAAGTCCGCAAACACGGAACTTTGCTGAAAATCGGCCCGCATTGGCACGATCTCGGGGCCGCGCGAATTTTGCCCAGCCGATGCTCGCACCGACAAGGCGGATGAAAAAAGTCGTGCTAATGGAGAGTGTTGAAAGGTCCGGCGGCTGGCGCAGGCGATCCGATCACGCTGGCGCCGCCATCAGCCCGGCGATCGCGGCGGGCAGCTCTTTGAACGAACTGATGGTGCGGTCCGGCAGCAAGGTTGTTATCGGCACATCGCTATAGCCGAAATCCACAGCGATGACGGGTACGGCGGCGGCGCGGGCGGTGTGAATGTCGGTGCGCGAGTCGCCGATCATGATTGCCTGCGCCGGTTCGCCTCCGGCACGGCGCACGGTGAAGCGCAACATGTCCGGATCGGGTTTTTGCACGCGGAACGTATCCTGGCCGCAAACGGCCGAAAAACACTCGACGAGGTGCAGGGCGCCGAGCAGGCTCTTGGCTAGGCCTTCGAGCTTGTTGGTGCATACGGCGAGCCTGTGGCCGCTCGCCGCCAGTTGTGCGAGCGTCGTGGTAACGTGCGGGAATGGTCGCGAGCGGTCGGCAATGTGGGTGGCGTAATGGGCAATAAAGGCGGCGTACAGGCGCTCCATTTCGGCCGCCGTGCAGGTCCGATTTTCCGCGGCGAGAGCCCGCTCGATCATCAGCCGGGCGCCGCCTCCGATCAGGTTGCGTGCGATCGCAAAATCAACCGCCGGCAAGCCTTCGCCATGCAGAATGACATTCAACGTATCGACGAGATCCGGCGCGGTATCGATCAGCGTGCCGTCGAGATCGAAGACGATGGTCAGCATGGTGTTCGCGTAGCCGGCGCCGCTCGCCAGCGCAAGCGCCCAAGCCGTCTTCGCGTCTCGGTCGGGCTCAGCATGGCGGGTGTGTCAGATGCCGGCAACTGTCAGTTCTCATGGAGCATTTGGATTTGACATTCGCTTCGCGAATTGGCGGCAATCCGCTCCACGAGTGGTCCAATTCTAACGTCGCATCCGGGTTCGGCAGGCTCTTGTGCGAATGTTAGAATCAAAGGACCAAAGACCTTTGGGCGGCGGACGGAGGGGATCGTGGACGGCGCCATGACAGTCGACGCGCAAAAACACGCGGCTGCCGCTCGCGCCGTGGAGCTGGTGCGTGCAGGCATGCGGCTTGGCCTCGGTACCGGTTCGACCGCCGGCATTTTCGTCGAGCTCTTGGCCGAGCGGGTGCGAACGGGCCTCAAAATTGCGGCGGTCCCGACCTCCGAGGCGACGCGAGTGCAGGCGGAGCGGCTGGGCATCCCGCTGACGACGCTCGAGGAGACGCCCGAACTCGACCTGACCGTCGATGGGGCCGACGAGATCGCACCGGACCTGACCCTCATCAAGGGCGGCGGCGGCGCGCTCCTTCGTGAGAAGGTGGTGGCCGCCGCGTCGTCGCGCATGGTGGTGATCGCAGACGAATCGAAATGTGTCGGCGTGCTTGGAAAATTTCCGCTGCCGATCGAGATCCTCCCGTTTGGCGCAATAGTCACCCGGCGCGCGATCGAAGGTGTAGCCTTGCAGCTGGGATGCCCGGGGCCGGCGCCGCTGCGCACCAGGCAAGACGGCCATGCTTTCGTCACGGATGGCGGGCACTGGCTCCTCGACGCGCGGCTGGCGCGCATCGCCGAGCCGCGAGCACTTGCCGCGCGGCTGTCCGCCATTCCGGGTGTAATGGCACACGGCCTGTTCATCGGCCTCGCGCGCGCCGCCATCGTCGCCGGCCCGGGAGGCGTGCGCACGATTGAACGACCTTGAAATCCAGCGCCCACAAAAGGGAGTGCGTCCATGTTCGCCTGTCTGTTCACGCGCCGTTTTTCCCCGTCGGCCGTTCGCGCGCGGAGCATCTTGGCCGCGTTCGTCGCTCTGGCGTCGATCGCCATCATCAATCCGGTCGTGGCTCAGGCGGCGACGCGCGCTCCCTCGCCCGCCGCCATCCTGATCGCCAAGCAGATTCTCGAAATCAAGGGCACCAGGAAAGCGGTTTTCGATCCGCTGATCCGCGGCGTGATCGAAAAGGCCAAGGAAGAGTTCATGCAAACGAATTTCATGTGGGCCAACGACCTCAACGCGGTGGCGGCCGATTTGAACAAGCAACTCGAACCGCGCTCCAATGAACTTTTCGATGCGGCGGCGCGTATCTACGCGAGCCATTTTACCGAGCCCGAGCTGCGGCAGATTCTGGCGTGGTACCAGTCGCCTGTTGGCCGCAAGCTGCTCGTCGAGGAGCCGAAGGCGCTCGACGAAACCGTCGCGCATGCGGGCGACTGAAGTCAGAACTTTTCCGAGGAGGTCATCACCAAGATGCGTGAAGAGATGAAAAAACGCGGCCACGATCTGTAGTGGAGGCCGCTACGTACATTGCATGGCGGTCTCACGGAGCGGTCCAAAAGCTGGGCCCAGCGCGGTCTTGACTTGCAGACCGAGGCCGCGAAGATGCGCCCCGACATGAAGACGGTGCTGCACGCAAGCCCGGGGGCGCGGGCCATGAGACGCAATGAACCTGTAGGCCTCTGTTCGATCGCTGCTCGCGCGGCGATGGGCGAAAGCCGGCGTCGGCTCGCTCGGCACGGCGTGTAAAATGCCGGATTACGACGTCGACCTGTTTGTCATCGGTGGCGGGTCGGGCGGCGTGCGCGCGGCGCGGATCGCTGCGCAGCACGGTGCCCGCGTTATGCTCGCCGAGGAGTACCGTCTCGGCGGCACCTGCGTGATCCGAGGCTGCGTGCCGAAGAAGCTTCTGGTCTATGCCTCGCGCTTCCGCGCCGAGTTCGAGGACGCCGCGGGGTTTGGCTGGACGCTACAGAATCCCGTGTTCGACTGGCCGACGCTGATCGCCAACAAAGATCGCGAGATCGCGCGGCTGGAGGCTGCCTACACGGCGACGCTGGACAAGGCCGGCGTCACGGTCGCCAAGTGCAGGGCCACATTGGCCGACGCCCATACTGTGCAATTGGCGGACGGCAAGCGCGTGCGCGCCGCCTATGCGCTGATCGCTACCGGCGGCGCGCCCAGCTACGGCGATGAAATCCCCGGTCTCGAGCACGCGATTTCGTCCAACGAAGCGTTTCACCTGCCGGAACTGCCGCGCCGGGTGCTCATCCAGGGCGGCGGCTACATTGCCGTCGAGTTTGCCGGCATTTTCGCCGGACTGGGCGCAAATGTGACACTGGTCTACCGCGGCGAAAATATCCTGCGCGGTTTCGACGACGACGTGCGGCAGCATCTGCGCATGGACATGGAAAAGCACGGCATCAGCGTTATCACCGGCTGCAAGGTCGCGGCGATCGAGCGCGGCAGCGCTCATCTGTCCGCTCACCTGACCGGCGGCAACCGGGTCGCGGCCGATTGCGTGATGTTCGCGGTCGGCAGATTGCCCAATATCGCCACGCTCGGCCTGCAGCAGGCCGGCGTTGAAATCGCGGCCAACGGCGGCATTGCCGTCGACGAATATTCGCGCAGCAGCGCCGAGTCGGTTTATGCCGTGGGTGACGTGACCAACCGCGTCAACCTCACCCCGGTCGCAATTCGCGAGGGCCACGCCTTTGCCGACACGGTGTTCGGCGGCAAGCCGACGGCGGTGGACCACACCAACGTGCCGACCGCGGTGTTTTCCGATCCCGAGGTCGGCGCCGTCGGCCTGACCGAAGCGCAGGCGCGCAGTCGGCTCGCCCGCACCGACGTCTACAAGGCGATGTTCAAGCCGCTCAAGGCGACGCTGTCGGGCCGCGACACGACCGTTTTGCTAAAAGTCGTGGTCGACGGTCATTCCGGCCGCGTGGTCGGCTGCCACGTGGTCGGTGAGGCAGCCGCCGAGATGGCTCAGCTTGCCGCCATCGCCATCAAGATGGGGGCAACGAAAGCCGATTTCGACGCGACCATCGCGGTGCATCCGACCACCGCCGAGGAGCTGGTCACGATGCGCAGCAAATCTGCAAGCTACGCCCGCGCCGCGGCCGAATAGGCTGAAAATGGAACGAAAACGCCGGCTGTCGTGGTATCCGGCCGCCGTGTATATATTGCCCTCATTGCGGTCGAGCCGCGAATGCGGCGAGTGCCGGAAATCCATGACCACTGTTCGTGACTATGGATTGCGGCGCGCGCGGGCGGCCGCCCGCGCCCCGGAATGACGAGGTGGAGATCGTCATGTCGAAGCAAAGCAATGTCGCCAAGTGGAGGCCGGATTCCTGGCGCGCCAAGCCGCGAGTGCAGATGCCGGATTATCCGGACGGCGCGGCACTGGCCGAGGTCGAGGCGCAGCTTGCCACCTTCCCGCCGCTCGTGTTCGCCGGCGAAGCGCGCAACTTGAAGCGCGCGCTGGCTTCGGTAGCGGCGGGCGAGGCCTTTCTGCTCCAAGGCGGCGATTGCGCCGAGAGCTATGCCGAGCACGGCGCCAACAACATTCGCGATTTCTTCCGGCTGTTTTTGCAGATGGCGGTGGTGCTGACCTATGCGGCGGCCTCGCCCGTCGTCAAGGTCGGCCGCGTCGCCGGCCAGTTCGCCAAGCCGCGCACCTCGCCCATGGAGAAGCGCGGCGACGTTGAGCTGCCTTCCTATCGCGGCGACATCATCAACGGCACCGAATTCAGCGCCGAGGCGCGTACGCCAGATCCGCGCCGCCAGCTCGAGGCCTATCGGCAATCGGCGGCGACGCTCAACCTGCTGCGCGCGTTTGCCAACGGCGGCTATGCCAACCTGCAGAATGCGCATCAATGGATGCTGTCGTTCGTCAAAGACAGCCCGCAGTCGAAGCGTTACCAGGAACTCGCCGGTCACCTCACCGACGCACTCAATTTCATGCGCGCCTGCGGCATCGATCCCGAATCGCATCCGGAAATGCGCACGACCGACTTCTTTACCAGCCATGAAGCGCTGCTGCTCGGCTACGAGCAGGCCTTCACCCGCGTCGATTCCACCACCGGCGACTGGTATTGCACGAGCGGCCACATGGTGTGGATCGGCGACCGCACCCGACAACCCGATCACGCCCACGTCGAATATTGCCGCGGCATCAAGAATCCGCTCGGGCTCAAGACCGGTCCGACCCAAAAGGTCGACGAACTGCTCCGGCTCATCGACATTCTCAATCCCGACAATGAACCCGGCCGGCTCACGCTGATCTGCCGGGTCGGCGCCGACAAGGCGGCCGAGCTGTTGCCGGGCTTGGTGCGCGCGATCAAGCGCGAAGGCCGCGAGGTGGTGTGGTCGTGCGATCCGATGCACGGCAACACCGTCACGTCGAAGACCGGCTACAAGACCCGGCCGTTCGACCAGATCCTCAAGGAGTTGCGCTCGTTCTTCCAGGTGCATGAAGCCGAAGGCACGATCGCCGGCGGCGTGCATCTGGAAATGACCGGGCAGAATGTCACCGAATGTATCGGCGGCGCGCGAGCCATCAGTCCGGAAGACCTCAACAGCCGCTACCACACGGTCTGCGACCCGCGGCTCAATGCCGAGCAGTCGCTCGATCTGGCGTTTCTTATGGCGGATCTTCTCAAATCCGAGCGGCAGAACAAGGAAAGACCGCTGCCGGCGGTGGCCGGGCTGTAATGGAGGATAGAAGACGGATGACGGACGGCGGACCACAGATGAAGATTCATTGAGATTGCTCCGCTTTTGTCTTCCGTTTTCTGTCATCCGGCCTGCTTCATCCGATCTGTGCTAAACCATCGCCATGAACGAGCGCCCTGCCGACCGTCTGGCCATTGCCGTGGCGCAGCTTGATCCAGTCGTCGGCGATATTTCCGGCAATCTGGAGCGGGCCCGCGCGGCCCGCGCCGTGGCGGCGGGTGACGGCGCCGACATCATCGCCTTTTCCGAACTGTTCATCGCCGGCTATCCGCCCGAGGATCTGGTGCTCAAGCCCGCGTTCCAGGCGGCCTGTCGGGCCGCCGTCGAGGCGTTGGCCCGCGAGACCGGCGACGGCGGACCGGCCGTGCTGATCGGCACGCCCTGGGTGGACGACAACAAGCTCTACAATGCCTACGCGCTGCTTACGGAGGGTCGCATCGCGGCCACCCTCTTCAAGGTCAACCTGCCCAATTACGGCGTGTTCGACGAGCGGCGCGTCTTCGCCGTCGGACCGGTGCCGGGGCCGGTGAGTTTTCGCGGCGTGCGCCTGGGCCTGCCGATCTGCGAGGACGCCTGGACCGAGGCGGGCGACTACGAGAACGTGGTCGAATGCCTGGCCGAAACCGGCTCGGAGCTTCTCGTCGTACCCAACGGCTCGCCCTATTGGCGCGATAAGAACGATGTTCGCCTCAACGTCGCCGTCGCCCGCGTCACCGAGGCGGGCTTGCCCTTCATCTACGTCAACCAGATCGGCGGCCAGGACGAACTGGTGTTCGACGGGGGATCTTTCGCGCTCAATTCCGATCGCTCACTCGCGTTCCAGCTTCCCGCCTTTGCCGAAACGGTCGTGACGACCCACTGGCTGCGCAGTGCGGATGGCTGGCGCTGCCCGCAGGGACCGGTTGCGGCGGCGATGGCGGCGGACAATGCGGATTATACCGCCTGCATGGTGGGCCTGCGCGACTACGTGGAAAAGAACGGATTCAAAGGCGTGGTGCTCGGCCTTTCCGGCGGCATCAACTCGGCGCTCTGCGCGGCGCTCGCCGTCGATGCGCTGGGCGCCTCGCGCGTCCGCACCGTCATGCTGCCGTTCCGCTACACCGCGCAGCAATCGCTCGACGATGCCGCCGCGATCGCGCGCGCCCTTGGCGTGCGTTACGACGTCATTCCCATCGAGAGCGCCGTGCACGGCCTCGAACAGGCGGTCGGCGGCGTGTTCGGCGATGCCCCGCGCGACGTGACCGAGGAGAACCTGCAGTCGCGCGCGCGCGGCACCATCCTGATGGCGATTTCCAACAAGTTCGGCCTCATGGTGGTGACGACCGGGAACAAGTCGGAAATGTCGGTCGGCTATGCCACGCTCTACGGCGACATGAACGGCGGCTTCAATCCGATCAAGGACCTCTACAAGACCGAAGTCTACCGCTTGGCGGGGCTGCGCAACCGCTGGAAGCCCGACAGCGCGCTCGGCCCGGCCGGGCGGGTCATCGGTGAGAACGTGCTCACGCGGGCGCCGAGCGCCGAACTGCGCGAGAACCAGACCGATCAGGATACGCTGCCGCCCTATGATGTGCTCGATGCGATTCTGGCGCGGCTCGTCGAGGGCGAGGAGCCGACCGCAAGCATCATCGCCTCAGGCTACGACCGCGAGACCGTGATGAAGGTCGAGCGCATGCTCTATCTCGCGGAGTACAAGCGGCGGCAGGCGGCGCCCGGCGTGAAAGTGACGCTGAGGAATTTCGGCCGCGACCGTCGCTATCCGATTGTCAATCGCTTCCGCGATCCCGGCACGCCGCCGCCCGAGCCTGACCGCGCGCTTGCGGCCGGCTCCGCCATGGCCAAGGCCGGCGCCGGCGATCTCTGAGTTTTCCCGGGAAAAAGCAGATTCTGATCGAATTGAACCACGCTGACGGGTTGTCCGATGCCCACGCCGTCGATCGCGACGATTGCTGTTTTCTCGGAGCCGTTGGCGAGCGTTGCAGCCGGAAAAAATATGATCGGCTGCTATTGCGAAAGGTACGGCGGCCCGACGACGCGGACTTTGGTCTTGTCGGACGCGCTCGCCGCCTCTCCGGCGTTGCCGGCATCGGCCGGGACCGGCGTGGCGTCGACGGTCGGTGCGCCGGAAGCGGCTTCCGGCTTGCCGTGCGCTGCTTGCGGTATCTGCGTCAGCGCCTTTTCATTCTTGTCGGTCACGACAATATCGCCGCTTTCCAGCGTGCTTAAATCGTCGGCATTGCGCAGCGCCTGTGCCCAGGTCTGGCCCGGTGGCCGGCAGAAGCAGCCGGAAACGACCTCCTTGCGGTAGCGGAAGGCGTTGGGCAGCACGGTGTAAGGCGCCCCGTCGGCGGAGACCGCCTGTTCGATCTCCTCGCCGGGATTGTGATAGGTGTAGAGCGTGACTTGGCTGCCAGGGCAGAGCCGTTGGCAGGTCTGCGCGTCAGCCGCGAACCGGGCCGGCACCGTCGAATAGGAAATCGGGAAATAAAAGCCGTCACAGGTGCGCACGCAGACCGTGCGATAGGTACCGGCCGGCGCTCCGTTGCCGTCGGGACTGACAATCGTGCCGCCGCCCAAAAGGGCCTCGAAGAAGCCCTGCGGACCGGCGGCGCGCGCCGCTTGCGTATACTGCGCGCCGCAATTGCTCTGCGCCAACTCGCCGATGAGCGCGGTGCGCTGGCTCTGCTGGTCGTTGTTGCCGCTCTTGAGCTGCTCGAGATCGCTCATCATGCGGTCGAGATCGCTGCGGATCTGATCGATCTGCGAATTGAGCGGCCCGCATTGGCGCGAAAAGCCGGAGAACAGCGAAAAGAATCCTTCCCCGCACCCGGCCTTGCGCGCTTGCAGCTGCACGCGGTCGAGCTGCGACTGCTCCCTGGTAATGGCATCCTCGTCACGCTTGATCTGCTCGGCGAGCGGCGAATTGGTGGCGCCGGCATTGAGCGAAGCGAGCTGCGTTTCCAGGCGCACGCAGATCGGCGACGAGCCTGTTGTGGGAGCACCCGGCCCGCCCGCCGCGGCTTGCGCCGCCGGATAGCCCTGTGCCGGATAGCCCTGTGCCGGATAGCCCTGTGCCGGATAGCCTTGTGCCGGATAAGCTCGGGGAGAACCCTGCGCCGGATAGCTTTGAGCCGGATAGCTTTGACCCGGATCGCCCTGCGTCGGATAACTCTGCGGTGGGTAGCTCTGCGCCGGATAGCCTTGAGCCGGATAGCCCTGCGGAGGATAACCCTGTCCCGACGCCGATACCGTCAGGGCGAGCGCGCCTGCCGCGACATACAGCGCGCCTTGGAACGCGCCTTGGCCGAAGCCGCGCGAGGATTTGCTCATTTCGCTCCCGACCCCCGGTTCGCCCGGAATCTGTGCGATCAAGCCGCGCAATGGTGACCAAAGGATGACGAATGCTACTCCGCGTCCGGCTGGTTTTCCGGCCGGGCGCGGTCGAATGCCGGCAGCTTCAGACAGGCGGCTTCGACGCCGACGATTTTGGGGAATTTGTCGAGCGGCACCTTGAACCGCCGCGCGTTGGCGACCTGCGGCACCAGGCAGATATCGGCGAGCGTCGCCGCCTCCCCGCACGCATAAGGGGCCGGTTCGAGCAGCGCCTCCAGCGCCTCGAAGCCGGTGAGAATCCAGTGATGGTACCAGGCGTCGATCTCGCCCTGCGGCTGCGCCATCCGGTTTTTCAGATAACGCAGGGAGCTGGTGTTGTTGAGCGGGTGGATGTCGCAAGCGACCAGTTGCGCCAGCGCGCGCGTCTTGGCGCGCGCAATCGGCTCTGACGGCAGAAGCGGCGGTTGCGGGTGCGTCTCATCGAGATATTCGATGATGGCAAGCGACTGGATCAGTACTTCGCCGGCCTCGGTGACCAGGGCCGGCACGCGCATCTGCGGATTGACGGTGCGGAATTGCGGTCGGTAATTGTGTCCGCCATCCTTGACGAGGTGAACGCTGATGAGCTCATAGCGCAGATTTTTAAGATTAAGCGCGATGCGCACCCGGTACGCGGCGGACGAGCGGAAATAGGAATACAGTTTCATGTCGCCTCCCTGAATTCAGTCGCGGCAAGAGGAGTTTTGTCGGCCTGCCGGTCCTCCTCTTGATCCGCCGCTTCGGCGACGAGCCCTGCCGAGAAAGATTTTTGCTGTCAAGCACGAATGGGGCGACGCGAACGCTTCGATATGAACGACATTCGCGCTAGGCTGTGGTCCGACGGCGCGCGTCGAAGGCCGCGTCGCAGCGGGAGGGAACACTCATGTCACTGAAGGTAAACAGATCATCCCACTCATTGTTGTCCGGCACGGACGGCTTCGCGCAGGCATCGAGCGACGCGCTACTCCTCATCGGCCGGCTGCTGATCGCCGCGCTGTTTCTGTTGACCGCCGGATTCGGTTCGCCGAACGTCGGTTATCTGACCTTCCTCCACTACGTGGCGCCGGCTGTGATAAGCCCGCTGGCAATCGCGGCTGAGCTTGTCGTTGTCCTTTCCCTGGTGCTGGGACTTGCCACCCGCTACGGCGCCCTGCTTGGCCTGCTTTTCGTCATCATCGCGACGGTCACCGCTCACCGCTATTGGGGCTATCCGGCCGCGCAGCAGGGTGTCCAGTATATTTTCCTGACCAAAAATCTGGCGATTGCCGGCGGCTTGATACTGCTGTTCGTCACCGGCGGCGGACGCATCGGCCTCGATCGGATGCTGGCGGGCAAATGATGCGAATAGCGAGTAGCGAATAGCTTTTTCTATTCGCTACTCGCTACTTCGCCTGTCCGCTTCTCAGCGCGAGCAGACGATAGCGACGAAGTGCTTGCAGGCGCCGCCGTGGCAGGGGCCGGTGGCATCGGCCGGGATGGCGCCGGTGATGTCGGCGCGCTCTACTTTGCGGTACGATTCGGCGCGGGCGAAATTGTGCGAGTGGCAGTACGAATTGGCCACCGCCTTGCCGCACTGGGCGCCGCTGGCGAGACAATTGTCGACGCCGTAGCCGTCGGTCTGGCTGGCCAGGATGAACAGTCGCTGTTCGGCGTGCGCCGCGCCGAGCATGAGTGCGGCGCCGGCGGCGGTCGCGATGACGGAACGCATCAAACCCCCTCGGCGGCAAAAGGGCCGCGAACCCGATTGGCAGTCTGCGTGAACATTGCGGCGGCGCGGTGAACGTTTCGTTAACCCGCGTGGCCGAACGCGATTCGCCGTTTTTACGCCCGGCAGCCTGGGGCGGAGCGCTTGGCGTCGGAAAGACCGGGTCGAACGCGCGCCGCCATCAGGACCGCCCGCTAAACTCCTCGCTCATTGCGCTTGACGCGCCCGGCAACCTCGACCACATTGCCGGCGATGAACGGCCTTGACCAAATTTGCGGCATTTGCCGGGAGATTATTCGCTAGCGAACACGCTGGCTGCGGCCGTCTTTTTCTCCATTCGAGACCAAAGGGACGCCCGGCCAGCAGGCCGAAAGGCGTTTTGCAGTCTTTCGCTCTCAAGACGGGTCCGATGGAACTGAAACTCTACGATACGCTGACGCGGCAGAAGCGGGTTTTTGCGCCGCTCGATCGCAGCAACGTGCGCATGTACGTGTGCGGGCCGACGGTCTACGACTTCGCCCATATCGGCAATGCACGGCCGGTGATCGTCTTCGACGTGCTGTTCCGCCTGCTGCGCCACCTCTACGGCGACGATCACGTCACCTACGTGCGCAACATCACCGACGTCGACGACAAGATTATTTTGCGCGCGGCCGAGGAGTATCCAGCGCTGCCGCTCAACGAAGCGATCCGCCAGGTCACGGAAAAGACCGACAAGCAGTTTCACGAGGACGTGGCGGCGCTCGGCTGCCTGCTGCCGACCGTCGAGCCCCGCGCCACCAAGCACATCGCCGAGATGAAGGAGATGATCGAGCGCCTCGTCGCCTCCGGCAATGCCTACGTTGCCGATGACAACATTTTGTTCAGCGTGCGCTCGATGCCGGACTACGGCAAGCTGGCGAAACGCTCGCTCGACGAAATGATTGCCGGCGCCCGCGTCGAGGTCGCGCCATATAAGCGCGACCCGATGGATTTTATTTTATGGAAGCCGTCGAAACCCGGCGAGCCGGCATGGCCGTCGCCCGCCGGCATCAAGACGCCCGGCCGGCCCGGCTGGCATATCGAATGCTCGGCGATGTCCGACAAATGGTTGTGGACCGAAGCGCTGCCGAAGCTGTCAGAGAGCGGGCACGCGCATCCACATCAGTTCGACATTCACGGCGGCGGTATTGATCTCGTGTTCCCGCACCACGAGGACGAGATCGCCCAATCGCGCTGCGCCTTCAATACGCCGCGCATGGCTAATTTCTGGATGCACAACGGCTTTCTTCAGGTTGAAGGCGCCAAGATGGCGAAGTCGGCCGGAAATTTTGTGACAGTTCACGAGCTGCTGCAAAGGGGGTGGCCGGGAGAGGTTCTTCGCTTCCAAATGCTCATGACTCATTATCGGCAGCCCATCGACTGGATTGCAAAACAAACCGAAAACGCAGCTATAGCACTTGATGGCTTTCGTCATTTCACGGCCAAGGCGGACGCTGGCAGTGGTCGAATCTCAGCCGAAGTCCTAGGCGCGTTGACAGACGATCTAAACACTCCACTCGCGTTCACTGAATTACACAGAATCTACGAAGAGGCGCGAAGCGTTAATTGGCAAGCTGCTTGTGATCTAAAGGCAACGTGCTTGTTCCTTGGCTTTGACCTGAAAGTCAGTTTGCAGGAAATAACAAAGAGGCAACGGGGAGGCGTTGACGAAAAGGAGATCGAACAAATGATTTCCGCGCGTGACGCCGCGCGCAAAGCGAAGAACTTTGCCGAGTCCGACCGCATCCGCGACGAACTCGCCAAAATGGGCGTCGTGCTGAAAGACACCAAAGACGGCACCACCTGGGAGATCGCGCGATGAGCGTCGAGCGCGCTCCGCAAAGCCCCTCTCCCCTTGCGGGAGAGGACGTCCGCGCGCGCAGCGCGCGGGCAGGTGAGGGTCCGCGGGAGCCGACGCCGCCGAGGCTGACCGCGCCGCCTGGGCCCTCACCCGCCGCGCGGCGCGCGGCACCCTCTCCCGCAAGGGGAGAGGGGAACAAGGGCGCCGGCACATCGTCGGTTTCTCGACAGATGCGGCGGCGGGCGCAAGACTTGCGGCTTCGAATGACGGATGCCGAACGCCAGCTGTGGTATGCCCTGCGTGACCGCAGATTCGCCGGCTTCAAATTCCGTCGCCAGGTTCCGCTTGGGCCGTTCATTGTAGATTTTGTCTGTTTCGAAGAACGGCTCGTCATCGAGGTGGACGGCGGTCAGCACGCCGAGTCTTTGAAAGATCAGCGGCGGGATCGGTGGTTTGCCGCGAACAAATTCCGCGTCTTGCGCTTTTGGAACAATGAGGTGCTGTCGAATTTGGAGGGCGTGATAACCAGCGTTGCGCAAACTTTGCGGGTGCAATGGTCGTGACCGCTCGTCCCCAGCCGCAACTCGCGCTCCGCCCGATGCTGCCGGCGGACGTGCCGGACCTGGCGGAAATCTTCCGCGCCGCGATCGAGGAATTGACCGCCGAGGATTACAGCGAAGTGCAGCAGGCGGCGTGGGCGTCGGCGGCCGACGACGAGGAGGAATTCGGCAAAAAACTTTCCGGCGCGCTGACGCTGGTCGCGACCTTTGGCGGCGCCGCAATCGGCTTTGCCGCCCTCGCCGACAACCGGCGTGTCGCCATGCTCTACGTGCATCCGGCGGCGGCCAGGCAGGGGGCCGGCACCATGCTTTGCGATGCGCTGGAGAAACTCGCCGCCGCGCGCGGCGTGAGCGAGCTCACCGTCGAGGCGAGCGACAGCGCGCGCGGCTTTTTCGAGCGCCGCGGCTTTGTCGGCCGCACGCGCAACACCGTCTCGCTCGCCGGCGAATGGCTCGCCAACACCACGATGACCAAGGCGTTGCCGGCCAAGGGGAGCGCGCCGTGAAGGAGCGCCTTTATTTGTTCGACACCACGCTGCGCGACGGCGCGCAGACCAACGGCGTCGATTTCACGGTTGCCGATAAGGTCGCCATCGCCGCATTGCTCGACGATCTCGGCGTCGACTATGTCGAGGCCGGCTATCCGGGCGCCAACCCGATCGATACGAATTTCTTTTCCGAACGCCGCAAGCTCCGCGGCAAGCTCACCGCCTTCGGCATGACGCGCCGGCCCGGCCGCTCGGCTTCCAACGATCCCGGTCTGGTGTCGTTGCTCGATGCGCAGGCCGATGCCATCTGCTTCGTCGCCAAATCGTGGGATTATCACGTGCGCGTCGCGCTGGAGACCACCGAAGAAGAGAACCTCGCCTCGATCCGCGACAGCGTGCGCGCGGCCAAAGCCAAGGGTCGCGAAGTGCTGCTTGACTGCGAGCATTTTTTTGACGGCTACAAGGCAAAGCCCGCTTACGCGCTCGCCTGCGCGCAGGCGGCCTACGAGGAGGGCGCGCGCTGGGTCGTGCTTTGCGACACCAACGGCGGCACGCTGCCGCACGAAGTGGAAAAAATCGTCGGCGAGGTGTGCGCGAAGATTCCGGGCGGGCACGTCGGCATCCATGCGCACAACGATACCGAACAGGCGGTCGCCAATTCGTTCGCGGCGCTGCGAGCCGGCGCGCGGCAGATCCAGGGAACGCTCAACGGGTTGGGTGAGCGCTGCGGCAACGCCAACCTTACGTCCATCATCCCGACGCTGCTGCTCAAGCCGGAATTGTCCGCAAACTTCGAGATCGGCGTGTCGGAGCAGAAATTGTCCGGCCTCACCCATGTCTCGCGTGCGCTCGACGAGATTCTCAACCGCACGCCGAACCGCCACGCGCCCTATGTGGGCGAGAGCGCCTTCGCCACCAAGGCCGGCATTCACGCCTCCGCCATCGTCAAGGAGCCGGCGACTTACGAACACGTCGCACCCGAGCGTGTCGGCAACCGGCGCAAGCTTCTCGTCTCCGATCAGTCCGGCCGCTCCAACGTGCTCGCCGAACTGGAGCGCATCGGCATTGCGGTCGACAAGGATGATCGCCGGGTCGCTCGCCTGCTCGACGAAGTCAAGGAGCGCGAGTCGATCGGCTACGCCTATGAAGCGGCGGACGCCTCGTTCGAGCTGTTGGCGCGGCGCATGCTCGGTACGGTGCCGAAATTCTTCGATGTGAGCTATTTCGACGTGAAGGTGGAGCAGCGCGGCCAGAACGGAGGCGCCGAGGTTCTGACCACCGCCGTGGTGAAGGTCAGGATCGGCAACGAGATGTTGATCAATGCCGCCGAAGGCAACGGTCCGGTCAATGCGCTCGACGTGGCGCTGCGCAAGGATTTGGGCAAATACCAGAAATACATCGACGGTCTGCGGTTGACCGATTACCGCGTGCGCATCCTCAATGGCGGCACCGGGGCGGTCACGCGCGTGCTGATCGAGAGCGCCGACGAGTCGGGCGAGCACTGGACCACGATCGGCGTTTCCGCCAACATCATCGATGCGTCGTTCCAGGCGCTGATGGACTCGATCGTTTACAAGCTGGTCAAGTCCGACGCGCCGGCGTGATAAGCCACAAGGGGCCATCATGATCGACCACATCTCGATTGCGGTACGCGATGTGAAAACCTCGGCGCGGTTTTACGATGCACTGCTCGCGCCGCTCGGCATGACGCGGGTGCGTGAAGCGCCAAAGACCGTTGGTTACGGCAAGAACTATCCGGAATTCTGGCTGAACGAGCGCCCGCAGCTCAAACCGCTGCCCGAGGACAGCGGCCTGCATATCTGTCTGCGCGCGGCGGACGCCGCCGCGGTCGATGCGTTCCACGCCGCCGCGCTCGCCGCCGGCGCCAAGTCCGACGGCGCGCCCGGCAAGCGGCCGCAATATTCGCAGGCCTACTACGCCGCCTTCATTCGTGACTGGGACGGCAACCGCATCGAAGTGGTGACGTTCTTGAGGGATTGATGGCTACAGCCGCTCGGCCGGCACCGTCATCGCCTTTTCGGTTTCGGTCACGTCGCGCGCGGCCTCGCGCATCTTCGGCAGAATATCCTCGACCCGATCGGCGATCAGAAAGTCGACGTCGAGGGTCGAAGGCACGAATTTCGTTTTGCGCATGTGATCGACGAGCGTGATCAGCTGGTCCCAATAGCCGTTGATGTTGGCGATCAGGATCGGCTTCTTGTGCCGACCGAGCTGGACCCAGGTGAGCTGCTCGACCACTTCCTCGAGTGTGCCGAGGCCGCCCGGCAGGGCAACGAAGCCGTCGGCGCGCTCGAACATCGTGCGCTTGCGCGCGTGCATATCGGGCGTGACGATCAGCTCCTGCGGCAGCCGCTGCGGTCGCTCGCGCTTGGTGAGAAAGTCGGGAATGATTCCGGTCACCTCGCCGCCATGATCGAGCGCCGCATGGGCGAGCGCGCCCATCAGTCCGACCGAGCCGCCGCCGTAGATCAGCCGGACGTCGTTCTCGGCGAGGATTCTCCCGAATGCTTGCGCCGCCTCGATGAACGCCGGATCGGTCCCCGGGCTCGATCCGCAATAGACGCACAGCGCATTGATTTTGCTCATGGAGTAAAACTCACCGGACAATAGATGTGGCGTTGATTCGCGCCCGCCGCAAGCGTTTTGGCCCGGTATGGGCGCTGCTGCCAAGCGGCGCAAAAGTCTTTATATGACGCAAGCGGCGCCGTCGCCGCTGCCCGGTCCCGGTCCGCCGAATGAGCGATTTCCAACGCCCTGCGCGTGTTCTCAAGCGCCAAGCGGGAGCCGGCGATCCCGGCCTGCTGTCGACGCTGGTGCATTTGTGGCCCTACATCTGGCCCTCGGACCGTCGCGACCTCAAAGGCCGCGTGATCGTCGCCACGCTGTTGATCCTCGCCGCCAAGCTCGCCACCATCGCGGTGCCGTTCACGTTCAAGTGGGCGACCGACGCGCTCGCCGGCCACGGCACTGCGCCGCTCGGCCCCGACGACGTCATTGCCTGGGCGCTGGCGACGCCGATCATGATGACGATCGCGTATGGCGGCATGCGCGTGGTGATGGCGATCCTCGGCCAGTCGCGCGACGCCATTTTCGCCAAAGTGGCGATGAACGCGGTGCGGCGGCTCGCCATGTGCACTTTCGAGCACATGCACGTCTTGTCGTTGCGCTTCCACCTCGAACGGCGCACCGGGGGGCTGACCCGCATCCTGCAACGCGGCCGCGACGCGATCGAAACCATCGTGCGCATGCTGCTCCTGCAGCTCGCGCCGACGGTCGTCGAAGTCGCCCTGGTGGCCTGGGTGCTGCTGTTCCACTTCGACTGGCGCTATCTGGTCGTGATCATGGCCACGGTCGCTCTCTATATCGCCTTTACGTTCTGGGCGACCGAATGGCGCATCGGCATCCGCCGCGACATGAACGCGAGCGACAACGACGCCAACGCCAAGGCGATCAACTCGCTGCTCAATTACGAGACCGTCAAGTATTTCTCCGCCGAGACGCGCGAGGCCGTTCGCTACGATCGCTCCATGGCGCGCTACGAAGAGGCGAGCGTGCGCGCCTACGTTTCGCTCACCGTGCTGAACGCCGGCCAGGCCGTGGTGTTCACGATCGGGCTGTGCGCCGCCATGGTGCTGTGCGCCTACGGCATCGAGCGCGGCACCAACACGGTCGGCGACTTCGTCATGATCAACGCCATGATGATTCAGCTCTACCAGCCGCTCAATTTCATGGGCATGGTCTACCGCGAGATCAAGCAGGCGGTGATCGACATCGAGACCATGTTCGCGCTGCTGGCGCGGCGGCCGGAAATCGAGGACCAGCCGGGCGCGCGACCCTTGCAGGTGCGCGCCGGCACGATTCGCTTCGAGGATGTGTCTTTCGCTTACGAGCCGGAGCGGCCGATCCTTGCGGGCGTCAGCTTCGACGTGGCGGCCGGACACACGGTCGCCATCGTCGGGCCGTCCGGCGCCGGCAAGTCGACCATCTCGCGGCTCTTGTTCCGCTTCTACGACGTAACCGGCGGACGCATCCTGATCGACGGGGTCGACATCCGCGACGTCACGCAGAGTTCGCTGCGCGCGGCGATCGGTATGGTGCCGCAGGACACCGTGCTGTTCAACGATACGATCCGCTACAACATCCGCTATGGCCGCTGGGACGCCAGCGACGCCGAAGTCGAGGAAGCCGCGCGCCTGGCGCAGATCGACAATTTCATCCGCTATGCGCCACGCGGCTACGACACCGAGGTCGGCGAGCGCGGCCTGAAACTATCGGGCGGCGAAAAGCAGCGCGTCGCCATCGCTCGCACCATTCTCAAGGCGCCGCCGATCCTCGTGCTTGACGAGGCGACCTCGGCACTCGACAGCCATACCGAGCGCGACATCCAGGAGGCGCTCGAGCGCGTGGAGGAAAATCGCACGACGCTGGTCATCGCACACCGGCTCTCCACCATCGTCGGCGCCGACGAGATTCTCGTACTCGACAAGGGCGCGATCGTCGAACGCGGCACTCACGGGGAACTGCTCGCCAGCGGCGGCCTCTACGCGAGCATGTGGAACCGCCAGCGCGAGGCGCAGCTCGCGCGCGAAATTCTCGAAGAGAGCGGCGAAGAGGAGGAGGTGACGGGGCAGGGGCGCGAGGCTCCCGGCCGCAATCCGCCCGAGGCGGAAGAAGAGCTTGTTCCGGCGACCGATGCGGCGGAGTCGTAGTTCATGTCCGTCATCGCCTCCATCCGCTCGCAGTTTTCGCCGATCCATCCCCAGGGCTATCCCTTCGTCGGCGGCTTTGCGCTGGTGAGCTTGATCCTGTTCTGGCTGTGGTCGCCGCTTGGCTGGCTCGGCACCCTCGCCACGCTGTGGTGCGCCTATTTCTTTCGCGACCCAGCGCGGGTCACGCCGTTGCGCGGTGGGCTGCTGGTCGCCCCGGCAGACGGACGGGTGAGCCAGATCATCAACGCCGTGCCGCCGCAGGAGCTTGCGCTCGGCAACCGGGCGCTGCCGCGTATTTCCATCTTCATGAGCGTGTTCGATTGCCACATCAATCGCAGCCCCGTCGCCGGGCGCATCGAGCGCATCGTCTATCGCGCCGGCAAATTCCTCAGCGCCGATCTCGACAAAGCGAGCGAGCACAACGAACGCAACGGCTTCGTCATCGCGACCGAGGACGGCGCGCGCATCGGCGTGGTGCAGATCGCCGGCCTGGTTGCGCGGCGAATCGTGCCGTTCACGCGCCAGGGCGAGGCGGTCGCCGCCGGCCAGCGCATCGGCATGATCCGCTTTGGCTCGCGCGTCGACGTGTATCTGCCCGAGGGTTTCCGATCGCTGGTTGCCGAGGGGCAGACCGCCTTCGCGGGCGAGACAGTGCTCGCCGACCTGGCGCTTGCCGAGGCGGGACGGACTTTCCGCGTGTCCTGAGGACGGCCTCGCTGCGCCGGTCCGCGCGGCGACCGGCGGTCGGCGACCCGGCGTCATGGCAGGGCTGGCTGCGAACGGCTATATTGCCGCCATGGCCCTGTCAGGCAATCGGCCGCGGTTCGACCGGCCATCGGCGGCGCGGCCGAGGCGGCGGCGCTTTCGCCGTGTCCCGGTCCGTATCCTGGTGCCCAACGTTGTCACTCTGTTGGCGCTGTGCGCCGGGCTGACCGCGATCCGCCTGGCATTCGAAAACCGTTATGCTCTGGCGCTCGGCGCGATCGTGTTCGCGGCCATCCTCGACGCCATCGACGGAAGGCTCGCCCGCTTGTTGAAGGGCACCTCGCGTTTCGGCGCCGAACTCGACAGCCTTTCCGATTTCGTCAATTTCGGCGTGGCGCCGGGGCTGATCCTCTATTTCTGGGGACTGCACGATCTGAAGTCGGCGGGCTGGATCGCCGCCATGGTCTTTGCCATCTGCGCGGGCCTGCGGCTCGCCCGCTTCAACGTCATGCTGGATGATCCGGATCGGCCGGCCTGGACGAGCAATTTTTTCGTCGGCATGCCGGCGCCTGCCGGCGCGATTACCGTGCTGCTGCCGATCTACGCGTCGTTCCTCGGCCTGCCGCGCTCGGCGGTGCTCACCTGGCTGATGCTGGTCTACACACTCGGCATTGCCTGGCTCATGGTGTCGCGGCTGCCGGTTTTCTCCGGCAAGCGCGTCGGCACGCGCGTGACGCCCGAACTGGTCGGCCCGCTCGTCTTATTCGTGGTGCTGTGCTTTGCGCTGCTCATCGCCTATCCGTGGACGTTGCTCACGGCGGGCACGCTCGCCTACCTGGCGAGCCTTCCGTTCGGCTACCTGTCGTATCGCGGCTACGAGCGGCGATCGCGCGAGAACCAGACGCAAATGCAGCCGCCTGCGGTGCAGGCGCCCGCCATTGCTCCCGGGTTCGTCCGGCCTGCCGATCAGGACGACCGTCCGCCGAGGCTCAACTAATTGATTGATCGGTTGGCCGAGTTGGCAAGGCGGCCAACGGAGCAAAATTTCAAGCCTTGAGCACCTTCATCGCCGCTGCAGCGCCCGCGCGCAGCATGGCGAGATCACTGGACACGGCAAGAAATTTCACGCCGCGTTTGGCGAGCGCCGCAGCGCGCTCGGCGGAATGACAATAGGCGCCGGGAATTTTCTTCGCCCGCTGCGCGCCCGCAATCATGGTGTCGAGGTGAGCGTCCACTTCCTTCGACAAGGGATCGACGGCGCTGCCGTTCGACAGTGCGATCGACAGGTCCGACGGTCCGAGGAAGAAGCCATCGATGCCGGGGGTGGAAATAACGGCCTCGAAATTCGACAATGCCGTGCGCGTTTCGATCATTGCCAGGGTGATCACATGATCGTTGGCCTCGCGCAGATAGGTCGCCATGTCTGGCACAGCGCCCAGCGTCATCGCTCGATGTGGTCCCCAGCTGCGCTCGCCGAGCGGCGGAAATTTTGCGGCGGCGGCAAGCGCGCGCGCGTCCGCGGACGTGTTGATCATGGGCGCGATGATGCCTTCGGCGCCAAAGTCCAACGCGCGACTGACCAGCGCAAAATCATTGAGCGGGACGCGCACGATCGGCGCGGCGCCGCCCTGGCGCACGGCCGCGATGCCGTTGAGAATTCCGCCGACGTCCCACAGCCCGTGCTGGCTTTCGATCGTCACCGCGGAAAATCCGTCGCGGGCAAGCGTCTCGGCGACCAGCGGATAGGGCAGGCCGCACCAGCCGCTGAACACCGTTTCGCCGGCGCGCAGCCGCCTGGCGAGAGAGAACGCGGGAATGGCCATGGCTATTTTTGCCCTGTGAAACGGCTATTGTCGCCCTGTGAAGGTCGCCGCCGATTGGCGGCGCGTCATCTGCCGGCCTTGATGTCGGTAATGGCTTTCGCCATCAGTTCACTCATGTGCCGGCTGATCTGATGATCGGATTGATCGATGCCCTTGGCGTCGAAGTCCTTGCGGATCTTGCGCAGAACGTCATGTGTGTCGGTGTCCTCGAAGGCGGACATCACGACGGCGAGCGCGTAGCTGTCTGCTTCCGCAGCCGCAAGACCGAGTTTTTCGGCGGCCCATAATCCGAGCAGCTTGTTGCGGCGCGCGGTCGCCTTGAAGCGCAGCTCCTCGTCGTGGGCGAATTGCTGCTCGAAGGCTTCTTCGCGTTTATCGAATGTGGTCATGCTCGGCTCGCAACGTCGTCAAGCGACACTCATCGCCTGCCGCCTTGCATATCGAGGGTTTCCCGTCAAGGCAACGGGAACCCGCAGCGAACTTCGCCGTTGCCGCCGGCAGCGCGCGGGTCTATGGCGATTGTGCTCCGCGCCCGCGTCGGCTAGCTTCGGTTCGCGGAGGGGCCGCCGTCGTTTGAGTCGGGCCGCCCGCTTCCGCCGCCGCGGGTCTCGAATGCACAACAGGAGCCACGGCATCACATGGATTTTACCAAACAACGGTATACGCCGATGAGCCGCCGTCGCCGCATCTATGAAGGCAAGGCGAAGGTCCTCTATGAGGGCCCGGAGCCGGGAACTCTGATCCAGCACTTCAAGGACGATGCGACCGCCTTCAACGCCAAGAAGCATCAGGTGATCGAGGGCAAGGGCGTCCTCAACAATCGCATTTCCGAATACGTCTTTCAGCATTTGAACGACATCGGCGTGCCGACGCATTTCATCCGCCGGCTGAACATGCGCGAGCAGCTCATCCGCGAGGTCGAAATCATTCCGCTCGCAGTCTGCGTGCGCAACGTCGCCGCCGGCTCGCTGTCGCAGCGGCTCGGCATCGACGAAGGCACCCAGCTGCCGCGCTCGATCATCGAGTTCTATTACAAGAACGAGCAGCTCAACGATCCGATGGTGTCGGAGGAGCACATTACCGCCTTCGGCTGGGCAACGCCGCAGGAGATCGACGACATCATGTCGCTCGCCATCCGCGTCAACGACTTCCTCTCCGGGCTTTTTCTCGGCGTCGGCATCCGCCTGGTCGATTTCAAGCTGGAGACCGGCCGGCTGTGGGAGAACGATCTCATGCGCATCGTCGTCGCCGACGAGATTTCTCCCGATTCATGCCGGCTGTGGGACATCAAGTCCAACGAGAAGCTCGACAAGGACCGCTTCCGCCGCGATCTCGGCGGCCTGCTCGAAGCTTATACCGAAGTCGCCAAGCGGCTCGGCATCATGAGCGAGGGCGAGCGGCCGCAGGGCACCGGACCGGTCCTGGTCAAGGGCTGAACAACGCGAGCGGGCCTTGTCATGGGCGTCCCCACCATCAAGACGGGTCCAATGACGGTGGACGAATATTTTTCTTTCACTGATGCCCGGCCTGACAATGAGAAGTGGGAGCTGATCGACGGGGAGCCGATCTTGAATGCCTCGCCGAGTGGGACTCATCATAGGATTCTCAAGAATTTAATCTTCCTTCTCGCTGCCGCCGAGCGCGCAAGACCTGAATCCTGGGAAGCCATACCGGGGATTGGTGTGCGAGTTTCCACCACAAGCCTTCCCGAGCCCGATGTGATGATTCTTGCGGCGGGAGCGATCCACCGCGATCCGTATGGTCGGCAGACTGCGGACGTTATCGCCACATTCGAAATTCTCTCGCCCTCGACTGCGGATCGGGACCTTCATTGGAAGCGAACCGCTTACACAGGTCTGCCGTCCCTTACGCACTACGTGGTGATCGCGCAGGATGTGGTCGTGTTTGCGCGTGAATTGCGATTTGCCGAGCGCCGGCTGCGGTCGCTGAGGGATTCGCTTGAAATTTCGGCCCTTGGAATCTCGTTGCCCCTTGTGGAAATTTATCGCAACACCGGATTGCAATAATCGCGAGGCCGCGCCGCGGATCGATGCCGTGATGAGCAAAGCCCACACCATCGGCCTCGTCGTGCCGTTCGCCAAGGACGAGGTGCCGTTCGAGGGCCCGATCATGTATCCGGGCGTGCGCTTTGTTCCGCGCGGCGTCGGGGTGCGGGCGCTCACGCCTGAAGGCTACGAGCCGGCATGGAACGCCATCCTGCCGGCGGCCGAGCATCTCGCCCGGCAGGGGGTCGATGCGATCATGGTCATCGGCACCTCGCTGACCTTTTATCGCGGGCCGGAAGCGCACGACTGGCTGCTCAAGGAATTGCGTCAGAGAACCGGCCTGCCGGTGAGCACCATGAGCCAGGCGATCATCGACGGGCTGCGCGAGATGGGCGCGCGGCGCGTCGCCGTCGCCACCGCCTATACGGACATCGTCAATCGGCGCTTGAAGGAACTGCTCGCCGCGGCTGGGATCGAGACGCTTTCGCTCGCATGCTTCGACATCCTTGAGTTCGGCGGCCCGGGCAAGAAGAGTGAGGCCGACATCATCGCGCTCAGCGGCAGCGCGGTCGAACGCGCCGATAACCCGGAGGGAATCCTGATCTCCTGCGGCGGGCTGCGCACGCTCGGCGTGGCGAGGCCGCTCGAGGCGGCCCACGGTATCCCGGTCGTCTCCTCGGCGACGGCGGCATTCTGGGCCGCCCTGCGGCTTGTGGGCGAAAGCGGCCGCCTCGACGGCTACGGCCGGCTGTTCGAGCAGGCGCGCGAAAAGGTGCATTAGGCCGCAGGGCAGAAGCCAAATCCGGGACCGGCATTGCCGCCGATTGCCTTCCCGGCCGGTGCCGCAATCGTGCTTGCATGGTTGCGATTTCACCGATTCATCCATATTCAAGGGTGATGAAAGCCCGCGTCACGGTCACTCTGAAATCGGGCATTTTGGACCCGCAGGGCAAGGCCATCGAAGGCGCCCTGAAGTCGCTCGGCGTGAGCGGAATAGCGAGCGTCCGCCAGGGCAAAGTGTTCGACATCGAGATCGAGGGCGCCGACCGTGCCGGCGCTGAGGCCGCGCTGAAAAACGCCGCGGAAAAGCTGCTCGCCAATACGGTGATCGAGAATTACCGGATCGAGGTGACCGGATGAATGCCCGTCACCCCGAGGCGGCCGCCAACGCGGCCCTCGAAGGGTGACGGTGAGGGAACGCGCATGAAATCCGCGGTGCTTGTTCTTCCCGGCATCAATCGCGAGCGCGACATGGCGCGCGCGCTGGCGCACGTCTCCGGCCGCGAGCCCACGATGGTTTGGCACGCCGAAACCGCGCTGCCGGCGGGCACCGATCTCGTGGTCATTCCCGGCGGCTTCTCCTACGGCGATTACCTGCGCGCCGGCGCCATCGCGGCGCGCGCGCCGATCATGGATGCCGTGCGCGCGTTTGCGCAAAAAGGCGGGCTGGTGCTTGCGGTATGCAACGGATTCCAGATCGCCTGCGAGGCCGGGCTGCTCCCCGGCGTACTCATGCGCAATGCGCAAATGCGCTTCATCTGCCGCAACGTTTATTTGCGGGTGGAGCGATCGGATACGCCGTTTACCCGCGGCTATAACGCCGGTCAGGTGATCCGCGTGCCGGTGGCGCATGGCGAGGGCAATTACATCGCCGCCGGGGAGACCATCGCGCGGCTCGAAGGCGAGGGCAGGGTGCTGTTCCGCTATTCGTCCCCGGACGGCATCGTCGATCCGAACTGGAACCACAACGGCGCCATGAACGGCATCGCCGGCATCATCAACGAGCGCGGCAATGTGCTCGGGCTGATGCCGCACCCGGAGAACCACGTCGAAGCCGTCATGGGCTGCACCGACGGCCGCGGCCTGTTCGCCGGGCTTGTGGAGCATTTCAAAGCGGCCGCTTAGCTGACAGCAAACAAGGGCGAGGCGTTCGGATGAACCCGCATGCAGGCAACGTACGCGCCCTTCAACACGCTCAAGGCGGTTGCTGATGATCTTTGGATCGTTGACGGCCCCACAATCCGTTTTTCGCGGCAAGTCCTTTGACGCCAACTCCGGCTACCTGTGGGATGCTGGGATCGCCAACTTCGAGCGGCAAAAGCTCGGTTCGCCTGTCATGCGGTGGCTGTGCCGGTTGGGTGGCGTGCTCGATCCCGACGGCCAAATGCCGCGGGACATGCGCCCGACGTTTGAAAAACCGCGACTCAAAGCAGCGATCGAAACCATGGATGAATTTGAGCCGCCCGCGCACTAGCTAACGCGCCACGATGTTTTGCATCTCGCTCTGCCGGTCTGCCAGGAACAGCCGCATGTTGTCGATGACGAGCGGCATGATCAGCTCTTCGTACTCGACGATATAGCCGCCGACATTCGGGGTGATGAAAACGTTCGGCAGCTCCCAGAACGGACTGTCGGCCGGCAGCGGCGCGGCCTGGAATACGTCGAGCCCGGCGCCGGCGATGCGCCGCGCGCGCAGGGCGGCGATCAATGCGGCTTCGTCAACCGTCTGGCCGCGGCCGCCATTGATGAAATAGGCGGTCGGCTTCATGGCGGCGAAAACCTCGGCGTCGAACAGACCGATGTTTTCCGCGCTCGCCGGCAACACGTTGATCAGATAGTCCGCGCGGCGCGCGGCCTCCGCCAGCCGGTCGGTCGACGCCATCTCATCGAAGCCCGCGAGAGTACGCGGCGTGCGGGTGACGCCAATGACGTGCATGCCGAACGCTTGCAGAAGTTCGCCGATGGCGATGCCGACCACGCCCACGCCAACGATGATTGCGGTCTTACCGTTAAGCGTGCTCCATAGCCGCCGTTCCCAGACATGCGCCTTCTTGTGCTCGACGGCGCCGAAGGCATCGCGGCTCACGGCCATCATCAGATAGGCGATTTCCTCGCGCATCGCCGGTCCGTGAATGCCGCGGCCGCTGGTGATGAGAGTGTCCGGCCTGAGCGAAGGGCAGCGCAGAAAATGATCGACGCCGGTCGCCAGCGATTGAATCCATCGCAGCCGCGCAGCGCGATGCAGGATCGAATCCTCGACCGCGATCCCGAAGCAAATCAGCACGTCGATGTCGGAAAGATCGGCGGCGGCCGCGGCCGCGCTGCGCGCCAGCGCAAATTGCAGCGCGGGAAATTCGGCGCGCAGGCGATCGCGATAAATTTCGGCGTGGATATCGATGATGAGGGCTTTAGGCATGGGCTGATCTTGATTCCTCATCCTTCGAGGCTCGCGGAGTTTATCATCGGGCCGGCCATTTGGGGCCGAGCCGTTGGCTCGCGCCTCAGGATGAGGCGTTGAGGCCGAGATACCTGGCCGCATTGTTGAACGCGATGTCCGCGCGCAACGGCTCGGCGAGCGATACGCGATCGAGAAATTCGCCCGCCTCCCCTGCCGTTTCGAACGGATGGTCGGCGGCGAACATGACGCGGTCGGCGCCGAGCGCGGCGAGCGTGCAATCGAGCGGTTCGGCCGAGCACATGCCCGACGTGGTCACCACAATGTTTCCCCTAATGTAGTCCGACGGCGATTTGGCGAGCTTGAGGCCGTAAAACTTCGCCCGGCTGTCGAAGCGCCAGAGCAGGAATGGCAGCGTCTCGCCGAGATGGCCAAGCATGACCTTGGCCTTGGGGAAGCGGTCGAAATGTCCACTGAACACCAGCCGCAGCGCATGCGAGCCGGTCTCAAATCCCCATTCCCAGGTGGCGCGGCGCAAGCCGGCGACGCCGGCCAGCGCCGGCGAGGGGGAGACCGGATCGATCGGATGGATGTAGATCGGCGCGTCCAGCGCCTCAGCCCGCTCCCAGAACGAATGGAGCGACGGATGGTCGAGATATTGCCCGTGGGTGTGGCCGTTGATCATGGCGCCGCAGAACTTGAGATCGCGCACGCAGCGCTCGATCTCGTCGGCGGCGCCGCGCGGGTCTTGCATGGCCAGATGGGCGAAGCCCGAATAACGGTCCGGCCGCTTGGCGATTTCGCGCGCGAGGAAATCATTCGACTCGTGCGCCCGGCGCGTGGCTGTGGCCGCATCGCGCTCGGCCTGGACGCCGGGACCGGCGATCGAGAGGACGGCACGCTCAATACCGGCGCTCTCCATGCTTTGCAGGCGCAAATCGGCGAAATCGGTGAGATGGCTAAAAAAATATTCGGCGCGGTCGCGCGGCACTTCGGACATCGTCGGCCGCCAGTACTCGACGATCCCGGGTGACAGAAAGTGCTCCTCTAGCGCAATCTTGCGGATCATGAGTTTCCTCTGTGTCTTGTTTCCCGGATGCGGTGCCGTTGTGAAACGGTGCACCGCCGATCCGGGATCGTCGCCGACCAGGTGTTTGTAACGATCCCGGGTCTGCAATGCATCACTTCGCTGCGCCATAGCGCGTCCAGGGGCCTATATCCGATAGCCGGTGCAATGCTATACGGCCCGATGTTATAAGCGTCTGCCGAATGTGGGCGTGCGAAGGGAGGATCTTGTGGTCAAGAAGATACGCGGCGTGGCAATGGAGGAGAACCTCAACAATGCGATGGGGCTCGAGTTCTACAATCTGTCCCATCGCTTCGGCTACCAGTCGCCCAACTGGCCCTATTTCGAAGACGTCAAGATCGAGCGCATCCACTACATGGCGAAGTCGGGCGTATTGTCGCAGCGCATCACCACCTCGATGCACAACACGACGCATATCGACGCGCCGGCGCATGTGGTTCAGGGGCTGCCGTTCATCGATGAGGTGCCGCTGCCGCATTTCTTCGGCTCCGGCATCGTGGTGTCGATCCCGAAGAAGAAATGGGAGCAGATCACCTACGACGATCTGGAGAAGGCGGCCGGCAAGGTGGTGAGGCCGCGCGACGTGGTGATCGTCAACACCGGCTGGCACAAGCTCTATGAGGACAACGAGGATTATTTCTGCTACGCGCCGGGCTTCGTGCCCTCGGCCGGCGAATGGTTCGTGGAGAAAAAGGTCAAGGTCGTCGGCCACGACACCCAGGCCAACGATCATCCGCTCGCCACCGCGATCGGCCCGCAGCGCAACGGGCCGCTGCATCCGCACCTGGCCGCCGAATACAAAAAATGGTCCGGCGGCCGCGACTGGAAGGAGGATTTCCCGGATTGGGAGCCGGTGCACCGCATCCTGTTCAAGAGCGGCATTTTGGGCATCGAAAACGTCGGCGGCGACATCGACAAGGTCACCGGGCGGCGCTGCACGTTCGCCCTGTTTCCCTGGAACTGGGAGCGGGGCGACGGCTGCATCATCCGACTCGTGGCCATCGTCGATCCGAAGGGAGCTTATCGGATCGAGAAAGGGGAGAAGTTCGCATGATCGTGCGTAAATTCGCGGACGCGAAGTCCTATGAGGCGCCCAACCATCGCGCCTACAAATCGTTTCGAGTGTACGGAGCAGAAATGGGCGGCTCGCAGACGCTGGTTTTCGGCATCTCGCACTTCCTGCCCGGCGGCGGCGCCGGTCCGGATGCCTCGCCGCCGGAGAAAATCTACTACGTGCTCGCCGGCGAACTGACGGTCATTGCCGGCGGCAAGGAGACGGTCGCGCGCGCCGGAGACAGCGTCTATATCGGCCCCAACGAGAGCCGCGAGATTATCAACCGCTCGAACGAAGTCTGCACCATCGCGGTCGCCGTCGCGCCAGTGAAGTGACGGAACTTACGTCATCCTGAGGTGCCCGCCGAAGGCGGGCCTCGAAGGATGCAGCCGAGGCGCCAATCGAAATCGGGCAACGCCCGATTTCGAAAGGTTTTATGGGCTCAAATCGGCTATAGCCGATTTGAGTGCCGTCGCCTTTCGAGGCTCGCGGAGTTTACCATCGGGCCGGCCACTTCGGACCGGACCCGTTGGCTCGCACCTCAGGGTGACGGTACAAACAAAGAGTGTGTCATGTCCAACGAAGACTTCCTCAAAAATCCGCTCTCCCTCTTCGACGTGCGCGGCAAGACTGCGATCGTTACCGGCGCGACCGGCGCGTTCGGCGCGTTCGCCGCGCAGGTGCTTGCCGGCGCCGGCTGTAACGTCGTGCTCAGCGCCGGTGGCGCCGACGCGCTCAAAAAGGTCGCGGCCGACTGCGAGAAGCTCGGCGGCAAAATCGAAACTGTGAACATGCGGCCGAACTCGGCAGCGAACTGCGACAAGATCGTCGAGGCGGCGGTCAAGCGCTTCGGCGGGGTCGACATTCTGGTCTGCGCGTCGGGCATCAACAAAGTGCAGAAGATCGTCGATCAGCCGCCCGAGGCGTTTTCCGAGATCATGGACGTCAACGTCACCCAGTCCTGGCTGATGGCGCGCGCCGCCGGCAAGCAGATGCTGGCGCAGGGCCGCGGCGGCAAGGTCGTCCTCATGTCATCGGCGCGCGGGCTGCTTGGCCATCCGGCCGGATATACCGCCTATTGCGCCTCCAAATCGGCGATCGACGGCATTACCAAGGCGCTGGGATGCGAGTGGGGCGAGAGCGGCATTACGGTGAACGCCATCGGGCCCACAGTCTTTCGCTCGCCGCTGACCGCCTGGATGTACGAGGACAACGAACGCTCGACCAACGTGCGCAAGGGCTTCTTGACCCGCGTGCCCAAGGGTCGTCTCGGCGAGCCGTCCGATCTTGCCGGCCCACTCCTGTTTCTCGCCTCCAAGGCGTCGGACTTCTATACCGGCCACGTCCTCTACGCCGATGGCGGCTACACGGCAGGCTGAAGCCTCCGCCACAAGACGCGTGTTCCGAACTCAGCCCCGGCGAGGTCCCAAGCCGGAGACGCCGACTGCGAAACACTCATGCGGGCAGCTCGATCGGGATCTTGCGCAGCAATCACCGATTGAGCGCCTCGCTGCCGAGCGGCCCGTGGCAAGGATTTAACGCAGCAAGAAACGCGCAAGAACACACGGGTTGGCGATAAGAATGATGCGGACTTCTGAACCGCCGCACTCGCAACTATCGGCCCTGGTGGAGCTTTGGATTTGACATTCGCTTCATCGGCCGGTCGCAAATCCGCTTCCCTAATCGCTCTTGCTCCAGGTCTCGAATTCGCTGCAAAGGCTGTCGAAGCGGCGGGCGGATTGCGCGACCGCCGCGCGCGTCACCCCGCCGGTGAATTCCATTGAATATTCGATGAAGAAGCGGCCGTTGGTGGCGATATACGCCTTGGCATAGCGCTTTTCCCGATTCCACTTGTTGGCCAGTTCCAGCGTGAATGAGGGCGAAGCGTTGAAAGCAATGTCCCAGTCCAGCGAGTCGCAGCTTTTATTCTTGTCACAGATGAGCCAGGCAACCACCGTATACCCGCCCATTCCGGTGACGATGCTGTAGGTATTGTCCTTGAACTCGATCTGGGCGCGATACCCTGCGTCGCGCAAGATCGCGGCCACATCGTCGGGCGTGAAAGAGGTGGAAACCTGTAGGCGGCGCTGCCGGGCGCCTGCGGCGTCGATTGCGCCCATGACGGCCCAGCCCAAGACAGGGACGTTGCCAGTGCCAGGACAGCGAAAGTTACACGGAACCTCACGCGATCACCTCCGATGCCACAATCTCCGATGAATTTTGCCACACTGCGCGACTGCTCGCAAGACATCGTGCCGCGCCAAAAAACTGCGCCGGCGCCTGATCGCAAAATCAACCACAGCGGCGCATGCCGGGGCTCGCCTATTGCCACAAATCGGCCTTTAACGTAGGACTGGCTGGTCCGCGCAAGCGCCCTCGAGCGGACTAAAGCAGCCATTGCCCCATGCCGTATCTCACGGGCTTTAATAACGATATTTTCATCAGCTACGCCAGCGTCGACAACGAGCCCGATCCTCAAGGCGCGCGTTGGGTAAGCCAGCTTCCGCAGCGATATGGAAACTGCACTCCGTCGGCGCCTGGGCAGGGACGTGTGGGTATTTTTCGATCAGGCGGACCTTCACGCCTTTGACGAATCTCAACGTTCTCCTCGAAACGCCCGCACATCGGCAATTTTTCTTGCGGTTTGCTCGCCGAGCTACCTTGAAAGGGAGTGGACGCTCGATGAGCTGAAATCGTTCAGCGAAGTGGCGAAAAGCAGCAGCGGCGGCAACCGCATCGTCACCATCGAGCTCCTTCGGGTCGATGAGAGCAGCCTCCCGCTTCAACTCGTGAACCTCAAGCGCACACGATTCTACGCAAGCGACCAGGAATCGGAGACCGACTTCACGCTCACTCCGGCGTCCGAGCGGTTCCGCGAGTGTACAGCGAGCGCCTGCAGCAGCTTGCACATAACCTGGTGCTGCTGCTGCGCGAATTTCGCGACCGCGAGCAGGTCCCGGTTGCGCCCGTTCGCGCTGAGCAAGCCGCGCCCACTCGCAGCGTGCCGGTCGCTGCCGTCGCCATAGGAGCCATGGGTGCCAGGAACCGGTGCCAAACCGCCATGGGCGGCGAGCAAAGCCCGAAGCAAGGGCCCAAGGTCAGAGATTGGGGCCGCCGTAGGTAACCGTGCTGCTCGCCAAGTCCACCGACGACATCTACGATGAGCGCCAGAGGGTCGCGTCGTACCTGGAGGATTACAAGATCAGGGTCGTGCCCGTCGGAGAATATCCGAAAAGCGGCGCCAAATTCGCCAGTGCTGTCGCCGCCGACCTGCAAAACGCCGACATGTTCGTGCAATTGCTCGGCCGCGTGCGATCGTTCAAGCCCGAAGATCTGCGCGGCGAGGGCGAGCCGGCCAGGAGCTATGCCCAGTATCCAATACGATGCGGCCCGCCGCCGCGGCATCCCGGTCCTGCAATGGCGCCACCCGACATCACCCGGACAAATCCCGCCGGTCAATTGGGATCGACAGTTGCTGCGAGGCCCGGACGTGCGGGCGATGGGCCTGCAGGACTTCATGAAGGAAGTACGCGCGGACGATGGAGAAGCTTAAAAAGCACCGGATCCCGAAAACGCCCAGGGACGGCTTCGTCTTCATCAATGCCGATCGCAGCGACCAGATACTGGCGCAAACCCTGTTCAAGGCGTTCAACGACAACGCCTGCTCGGCAGTCGTGCCGATGGAAGACAGTACGGCGTCCGCCAAGGAGATCGAGGAGGATCTCGAAGCGAACCTGATGGATGCAAGGCCCTCTGTTGCTCTAGGGAAGGCATCGCTCGCCTGGGTGCGCGCGCAGATTCGGCGCTTCATGAAGCTCGAGAGCCAGCGGCGCGAACCGCTGCGGATCAAGACCATCGTCTGCGGGCCGCCGCCCGCCAAGCCGAATGTCGGCGTCGCCGGCTTCCAGTTGGTCGATTGGCAGGACGGCGCAACGGACGAGCGAGTAGACGAGATCATCAAGGAGCTGCGCGTGTGAGTGAGGCAGCGCTGGTCGCCGGCCAGTCAGCTCCCGTTGCAAGTCAGGCGGCTGCAAGTCAGGCGGCTGCGAGCGCGAACCCGAGCGCCGCACCACGTGCCCCCTATCCGGGTCTGCGCTCGTTCCGTCACGACGAAAGCGACTTGTTCTTCGGGCGCGAAGAATTCGTCACCAGCATGGTCGACCGGCTGGCGACAACCAGGTTTCTCGCCGTGCTCGGCTCGTCCGGCACCGGCAAGTCGTCGGTGGTGCGGACCGGCCTGCTTGACTCGCTCGAACTCGGTTTGATGGCCAAAGCGGGATCAAGCTGGCGCGTCGCCGATTTCCGCCCGGGAAGCGAACCGCTGCACAACCTGGCCGACGCGCTGCTCGCCGGCGATGCAAAAGTGACATCGGGCGAGCGCCAATTGTTGCGCGGCTTTCTCGCCCGCGGACCGCGCGCAGTGATCGAATGGTGCCGCGACGGCAATCTGCCCGCCGGCACCAACCTTTTGCTGCTCGCCGACCAGTTCGAGGAATTGTTCCGCTACCAGGATTACGCCAAGCGCGAGGAGACGCAGGCGCTGGTCGAGCTGCTGCTCGAAAGCGCACACAGCAGCGAATTTCCGGTCTACGTGACCATCACGATGCGCTCCGAATATCTCGGCGCCTGCGCATTCCTCGACGGGCTCGCCGAGGCGATCAGCCGCGGCATGGTGCTGATCCCGCGGCTCACGCGCGAGCAGTGCCGCACCGCCATCATCGGCCCGGCGGAGGTTTGCGGCATCAAGACCGATCCGCCGCTGGTCAATCGCCTGCTCAACGACCTCGCCAGCTTCGCTTCCTGGGATGATTCCGGCGGCGCCGACGAACTCGACAAACAGGCGCGCCGCGCCGATCAGCTTCCGCTCCTGCAATACACGCTCAACCGCATGTGGCTGCGCGCGCGCGAACGTCTCGGCGGCAGCGCCGACGGGCGGCCGCTGGTGCTGCGGCTTGCCGACTACGAAACCATTGGCGGGCTGCGCGGCGCGCTCAATGCCCACGCCGACCAATTGCTCGAAGACCTCAAGAAGGCGGGCTGCGACGGCGTCGTCGAGCCCGTGTTCCGCGCCCTTGTCTCGGGAACCACGGTGGCCGAAGCGGTCCGGCGCCCGCGCAAGTTCGGCGAGCTCGTGGCGCTCGCCGGCGGTGACGAGCAGGCCGTGCGCAAGGTCGTGGATGCGTTCCGCGGGCCTGGCGTCAATTTCCTCACGCCGGAACGGGGACCGCTCAACAGCGATACTGATATCGACATCAGCCACGAGAGCTTGATCCGGCAGTGGGGCAAGCTCTCGGGCTGGCTGCAGCAGGAGGCGCGGGACGCGCAAAACCTGCGCCGGCTGCAGGAGCGCACGGGCTATGGCGACCTGCTGCAGGGCCGCGAGCTGGCACAGCTCGTCGCCTGGCGGGAGGAGGCAAAGCCCACCGCCGTGTGGGCCAAGCGCTATGGCGGCGATTTCGCCGGCGCGATACGCTTTCTCGACCTCAGCCAGCGCGCCGAGCAGGACCGGATCGAAGCGGCCGTGCGCGCCGAGCAGGACCGGCTCGCCGCCAAACAGCGTGCCGAACAGGAACGGCGCCGGCGCCTGATCATGGGGGCGGCCGCCGTGGTCGCAGCCTTGGGCGGGTTCTCGGTCTACGCGCTCATAGAGACCAACCAATTGCAGAAACAGAAGGCCGAGCTGCAGGCGGCGCTGGCGCGAGAAGCGGTCGCCACCAAAACGGCCGAGGAAGAAAAGGCCAGGGCGCAGAAGGCGGAGGCGGCGGCAAAGCAGGCGCTCGCCGACAAGGAGGCGGCCGAGAGAGAGGCGGCGACGATCAGGGCGGAAGCCCAGCACAACATCGCGGAGGCGGCAAAGGGCCTCGGGACACGCCCGACCGCAGCGTCCTACGCCGACGAAAGCAAGGATTTCGGCGTGGCGGCGCCGACAGCGCCGGTCAAGACTGTCACTGGACCGACGCCGTCGAAGCTGCCGGGCGGAAGGGTTTTAACGACCGCGCAATTGTGGGACGCAATCGTCAAGAAAAATCTCGGCCCCGCCATGTTTCTGGTCGATGTTTCTGCCGCGTCGCATGCGCAAAGCATCCCGGGCGCCCAGTTGCTGCCGGCCGCGGGACAGGGCGCGATGGACAAGACGACGTTGAACCAGGTGTGGACGGCACTGTCGAAGCTGACCGGAGGCAATTTCAACACCGCGATCGTGTTCTTCGGCACCGACGTGAAAGACTGGTCGCCGTACAATGCCGCTCTGCACGCGATCAATTTCGGCTACAGCAAGGTCTACTGGTACCGCGGCGGCATCACGGCGTGGAAGGCCGCGGGCCAGCCGTTGAAATGAGTTTGCGCCACGGCATGCGGCAGTGCCGCGCCTGACCGCCGTCTGCTCCATGGCGCGGCAAAAACTCAAAAACGGTCGGGCGACGATTATCGGTACTGAATATTCACTGACGAAAGTTTTTTGCCGAAATGGCGATCGAGCCAGCCGAGGAACGAAGACAACAGCCGCGCCTCGTCGCCGCCCTCGGGCGATTTGATCGCGGCCTGGACGGTGTCCGACAGTCCGGGCTTGAGCCGGATCGATCCCCGGTAGCGTACATGCGTCCATCTCGTGCGCTGCCCGGACCCGGCTCGCGAAAATGTGCCGCGCCCGCCGCGACGGATCTCGGTCTGCTTGCGGTTCATGGCGGTTAACAGCTGCACACCGTCACGGGACGCGATCTGCACCACTTTCATGACGGGCTCCTCTGATTCGCAGCGTTCGCCAGCATCGCACAACGCCATGCGATTGTTGAGCATCGGCTTATCTGGTACAGCGCAGGCATACCATCGAGGTGGCGATGATCCCACGTTACTCCAGGCCTGAGATGGCGGCGATCTGGTCGCCGCAGACGCGCTTTCGCCTCTGGTTCGAGATCGAGGCGCATGCCGCCGACGCCATGGCCGAACTGGGAATGATCCCGAAGGCGGCCGCGAAGAAAATCTGGGCGAAGGGCAAGAATGCCACGTTCGACATAGCGCGCATCGAGGAGATCGAGCGCGAGGTCAAACACGACGTCGTCGCCTTTCTCACCCACTTGGCTGACATCGTCGGGCCCGAGGCGCGCTTCGTGCACCAGGGCATGACCTCCTCGGACGTGCTCGATACCTGCCTGAACGTGCAGCTCGTGCGCGCCGCCGACCTGCTCATCGCCGACGTCAACAAGCTCCAGGCGCGCATTGCGGGCGCGCGCGCAGGAATTCAAATACACGCCGACCATCGGCCGCTCGCACGGTATCCACGCCGAGCCGACGACCTTCGGGCTGAAGCTCGCCGTCGCCTATGCGGAGTTTTCGCGCGCGCGGCGGCGATTGGAGGCGGCGCGAGAGGAAGTCGCGACCTGCGCCATTTCCGGCGCGGTCGGCACCTTCGCCCAGGTCGATCCGCGGGTCGAGGCGCACGTGGCGAAGCAGATGGGGCTGCGCGTCGAGCCGATCTCGACCCAGGTGATCCCGCGCGACCGCCATGCCGCCTATTTCGCCGCTCTCGGCGTCGTCGCTGCCTCGGTCGAGCGGCTGGCAACCGAAATCCGCCACCTGCAGCGGACCGAAGTGCTGGAGGCCGAGGAGTTTTTTGCCCAGGGGCAGAAAGGCTCCTCGGCCATGCCGCACAAGCGCAATCCGGTTCTGTCGGAGAATCTGGTCGGGCTTTCGCGCGTGGTGCGCGCCTATGTGACGCCGGCCCTGGAGGATGTCGCGCTCTGGCACGAGCGCGATATTTCCCATTCGTCGGTCGAGCGCATGATCGGACCCGATGCCACGGTCACGCTCGATTTCGCGATCAACCGGCTCGCGGGCGTGATCGAAAAGCTCATCGTCTATCCCGATGCCATGCGCAAGAATCTCGATCGGCTTGGCGGCCTCGTCCATTCCCAGCGCGTGCTCCTGGCGCTGACGCAGAAAGGCCTCGCGCGCGAAGAGGCCTACCGGCTGGTGCAGCGCAACGCCATGAAGGCGTGGGCCGGCGAAGGCGAGTTTCTCGCGCTGCTTGGCGCCGACAAGGAGGTGCGCAAGCACCTGAGCGAAGCGGAGCTGAAGGCCAACTTCGACTTCGACTTCGACTTTCACTTCGCCCACGTCGACGCGATTTTCCGCCGCGTGTTCGGCCGCGCCTGAAGCGTTGCGGCCGGGTGTCAGCCGTGCGCCGCCGCGCGTTGTCGCCCATCAGGCGCGCGCATCGCCGCAATATCGGCAAGCTGCGGCAGCGTGATGACGAAAAATTCGGCGCCGGCAGCCGAGCGCAGCGCCTTCACCTCGGCGCCGTTGGGCACGAACATGTAGGTACCCTGCCCGCAACTCCGCCCGTCGTAGTCGAACGAGCCGCCGAGGCAAAAGCGCAGCGCGGCATCTTCCTCGACGCCGGCGGGCAGCGTGGCGCCGGGCTCGAGCCGCAAGAAGCCAATCCCGGTGCGCGCTTCGCTGAACGTGCCGAGATGCTTGATCTCGACGCCAGGGCGCTTGCGATCCGGCCAATAGCGCGCGTTGTCGGCCAGCATCATCACCGGGTCGCGATAGCGCGGCGTCGGAAACACGAGTTCATGACCCTCGTGCTCCTCCCAGATCGCCTCATAGGAGTCGCGGTTCTTCGCGGTGCCGTCCGACTTGAGGCTCTTGTACACGCCGTTCTCGAATTTCCCGCCGGCCTTGATGAGCTTGTCGTAGGTGGCGTTCATCTCCTCGTTGCTGAGCAGCCGCTCGCCGCTCGCGCCCTGGAACTGCAAAACCAGGCAGGCGCACTCGCCCTCCTGCTTCTGCGGGCCGTAATAGGAGCCTTCCGGGAAATAGCCGACCTCGCCGGCCGCGAGGTCGCCGTGGCCGGTGCTCTGGACGCCTGACAGCGTGTAGCGGATCTGATCGAAATTATGCCGATGCCGCGGCGTGAAATAGCCGTCCGGGACGATCGAGAGCGAATATTCCATCGTCACGCCCGCAATTCCGGTATCGAGCGGCAGCCGCTTCCTCCGGATCATGTGCACGCGTCCGCGGCGCACTTCTTCGAACGGCATCTGGTTGGTGTCGCAGAGTACGACTTGCGGCATTAGCATCCTCCTGCGCGATATGCCGCGCCATGCGGCAGGGCGGCGAAACCTTGTTCGCGATAGGATGATAGCAATACGACCGGGCCGAGCGAATGTGAAATGGGGAGGATGACGACGATGGATTTGCGGACCTGCCGAAGCGCGTTCTGCGCGGCGTTGCGGCCCATGTCGGCCATCTTGGCCGCGCTCGCGCTGCTATCGGCAGTTCCGGTTCCCTGCCGGGCGGCCGACACCTTGCGGTCGCCAAAGTCGCCAACGATTTCGCGCTGATCATGGGCGATTACGGCAAGAAGCTCGGAATCTTTCAGCGCAATGGCGTCGAGCCGGTCATGTCGCTCATCACCCAGGCGCACATGGTGCAGGCAAGCATCGCCGGCAGCGTCGATGTCGCGCTTGCCTCGGGCGCCACGCTGGCGTTTGCCGCCAAGGGCGCGCCGCTCAAGGCGGTCGCGGCGCTGTCGGGGCCCGTCTCAATCCTCGTGCTCGTGGTGCGACCGGACAATTCGGTGCCAAACATCGATGCCTTGCGCGGCCGCACCGTCGCCGTCAGCAACCTCGGTTCGCTCACCGATTGGGCCGTCTCGCAAGTGGCGTTGAGCCGGGGCTGGAAGCCGGCCGACATCAAGCGCGTGGCGGTCGGCGACACGCCGGCGCGGATCGCCGCGCTGCGGGCCGGCAATGCCGATGCGGCGGTGATCGACATTGCCACGGGGTTCGATTTGCAGGAGCGAGGCCAGGTCAAGGTTCTGGTCAATGTCGGCGACGTGACCAAAAACTTCCAAAACCAGATCATCTACGCGACGGACGAGACCATCGCGAAAAAACCCGACGCCCTGCGCCGGTTCGTCAAGGGCTGGTTCGAGACCGTCGCCTACGCGCGCAGCCATAAGGCCGAGACCGTGGCATTCGACCAACAGGCCCTCGGCGTGCGAGCGAGCGTCGCGGCGAAGGTATACGACGAGCTCATGCCGTCCCATTTCTTCTCCACCGACGGCGTGATCGCGCCGGCGACGCTGGCGGCAATGAGCAAGAGCTTTGTCGAACTCAAACTCCTGTCCAAGGAGGAGGATCTGTCGCGTTTCGTGACCGATCGATTTTTGCCGGCTGGGAAGTGAGGCGGCGGGCAACCCGGCCGCGGTCCTCGCCCTCGACCTGGCCTCCGCCGTTCCGCGGCCTGACGACACGATTGCAGGCCGGTGATTCTTTGTGGCATCTGTCGCGCCATCATGGCGCGTACGGCCATACTGATCTTTGATTCCGGCCTCGGCGGGCTCACCGTCCACCGCGAAATTGCCGCGGTGCGGCCCGACGCCGATCTGCTCTACGTTGCCGATGATGCAGCGTTTCCCTACGGCGGCATCGCAGAAGGCGCGTTGATCGCGCGCGTCACTGCCTTGATCGGCAAACTGATCGACGCGCACCGGCCCGATCTCGCGGTTATCGCCTGCAACACGGCGTCCACCATCGTCCTGCCCGAACTGCGCAGAAAATTCACGGTGCCGTTCGTCGGCACCGTGCCGGCGATCAAGCCGGCCTGCGCCGCTTCGGTCACGCGCTACGTTTCCGTGCTTGGCACGGAGGCCACGGTGAACCGCGAATACACTCGTGCGCTCATTCGCGACTACGCAAAGGACTGCCGGGTCACGCTGGTCGGCTCGAAAAAGCTTGCCGGCTACGCCGAGGACGAGTTGCGCGGCAGTCCGGCCGGCGACGACGCGATCCGCGCGGAAATTGCGCCTTGCTTCTGCGACGGCGACGCGCGCACCGATACCGTGGTGCTGGCATGCACGCATTACCCGCTGCTCATCGCGCGGCTGGCGCGGCTTTCCCCCTGGCGGGTCAATTTCATCGCTCCGGCGCCGGCAATCGCGCGTCGTGTCGTCGATCTTCTCGGTCCGGCCGTACCGGGGAGCCGCGGCAGCGCCCGCGCCATCTTCACCTCCGGGCGCGCGCCGGAGGCCGTGCTCACGCAGTTCGGCATGCGGGCGGAGATGCCGGAGACCTCTGCACTGCCTTAGCCGGCGTCGAACGCCCGTGCAAAAAAATCGGCGCGTGCTCACCTTTTCCTTTTATCGGCGCGGCGCTAGGGTTTTGCCCGCCGGGCCGGTTAACGCCAAGAGGGGCACGCACATGAGCACCACCGTCGCAGCACCACAGACCCAAGCCTGGTATCTCAATCGCTGGAGCCAGCTTATCCTCGGCCTGATCGCCATGATGGCGATCTCCAGTCCGCAATATGTGTGGACGTTGTTCACCAGTCCGCTCAATGCCAAGCTCGGTACCACGCTCGCCGAATTGCAGTGGACGTTCTCGCTGCTGATCATCCTGCAGACCTGGTGCTCGCCGCTGCAGGCGTATCTGGTCGATCGGTTCGGACCGCGGCTTTTGATCTCGGTCGGCGCGCTGATGTCGGGCGGCGGCTGGGTGCTCTCGGCCTATGTCGGCAATGTCTGGGCGCTCTATTTGACCTACGGGGTGATTTGCGGTTTCGGCACCGGCATCATCTATGTCGGCATCATCGGGCTGATGGTGCGCTGGTTCCCCGACCGCCGCGGACTGGCGACCGGGCTTGCCGCCGCCGGTTACGGTTTCGGCGCGATCTTCACCAGCTTTCCCATCGACAGCATGATCAAGAGCTCCGGCTATGCTCATACGCTGGTCTTCTGGGGCATCATCCAGGGCATCATCGGCATCCTCGCCGCGCAGGGCCTGCGCATCCCGCCGGAGGGGTGGCTCCCTGCCGGCTATTCGCCGGCAAGCGCGTCGACGACCCAAGCCAAGCGCAGCTACTCGCCGAGCGAGATGTTGCAGAATCCGATTTTCTGGCTGCTGTTCGTGATGATGAGCATGATGTCTACGAGCGGCCTCATGGTCGTCTCCAACGTCGGGCCGTTCGCCCACGAATACAATGTGGCGCAGGTCCTGGTGCTCGGCATGGCGGCACTGCCGCTGTCGCTCACCCTTTCGCGCTTCACCAACGGTCTGACGCGTCCGTTCTTCGGCTGGGTCTCCGACCATATCGGCCGGGAGACCACGATGGCGCTTGCCTTCTCCCTCGAATGCGCCGCGATCCTCATCCTGTTCGCCTTCATCGACCGGCCGGCATTGTTCGTGGTGCTGACCGGCCTGGTATTCTTCGGTTGGGGCGAAATTTTTTCGTTGTTTCCCTCGACGCTGACGGACACATTCGGCGCAAAGTTCGCCGCGACCAATTACGGCTTTCTCTATATCGCCCAGGGCATCGGTTCGATCCTCGGCGGGCCGGCAGCCGCCTACCTGCATCAGCGGACCGGAAGCTGGACCGCGGTCTTCATTGTCGTCGCGGTGCTCGACGCGGCGACCGCTTTGCTGGCGATCACGCTTCTGCGCGGCATGCGGCAAAGGCACTTCGCGAAAGGCTAGGAAAGCCGCATCCGTCGCGGGTTTGACACTGCACGGGTTTCCCCCTAGAAACCGCGCACTTCGCGGGTCCGGATGGACTCGCGAAGTGTTTCGCGACCTGCGGTTCTGCTTGTTTTTCTTGGCCGGCGCTTCGGCGCAGAGCCTGTCGGTCCGCCGCCTTCCTCTCGAGGAAGGCGGTTTGGACAGAGGAGGGCGCGATCCTCAGCCATTTCCTGACCCAGCGAGGACGCGAATGACCAAGCGCCATGAGGCGAAGTACAAGATCGACCGGCGGATGGGACAGAACATCTGGGGCCGGCCGAAATCACCGATCAACAAGCGGGAATACGGTCCGGGCCAGCACGGCCAGCGGCGCAAGGGCAAGGTATCCGACTACGGCGTGCAGTTGCGCGCCAAGCAAAAGCTGAAGGGCTATTACGCCAACATGTCGGAGCGGCATTTCCGCGGCATTTACGATGAGGCGCGTCGGCTCAAGGGAGATACCGGAGCCCACATGATCGGGCTGCTCGAGCGCCGGCTCGATACGGTGATCTACCGGGCCAAATTCGTTCCCACCGTGTTCGCCGCCCGGCAGTTCATCAGCCACGGCCACATCAAGGTGAACGGACGCCGCGTGACCATTTCGAGCTATCGCGTGAAGGTGGACGACGAGATCGAGGTGAAGGAAAAATCAAAGCAGCTCGCCCTGGTGCTGGAAGCAACCTCGCTCGCCGAGCGCGATGTTCCCGACTATATCGACGTCGACCACACCAAGATGACCGCCAAGTTCTCGCGCGTGCCGACGCCAGGCGACGTCCCCTACCCGGTGTTGATGGAGCCGCATCTGGTGGTTGAATTCTATTCGCGCTGACGCGAGGCGGCCAGAGCATGATCCGGAAAAGCCCGCCCTCCGCACTTGATCCGAGGGTGGAACCCGGTTTTCCGAAAAGATCATGCTCCACCAAGATGCTAGTGTGGCGGTTCAGAAGTCCGCATCATTCTTGCCGCGTGTCGGTCATGCGGACTTCTGAACGAAAGCCACACTAGGTCAATAAGTTGCTAGTGTCCTTCGATTCCGAAGTTCGCAAACGAGGGTGCCGCGCAATGATGCGAACTTCGGAATCGGGACACTAGCTAGAACGGACCCGTGATTACCAACGAACCCGCTATCACCCCCGAGCTTATTGCCCAGCACGGCCTCAAGCCCGACGAGTACGAGCGCATCGTCAAGCTCATCGGCCGCGCGCCGACTTTCACCGAGCTTGGTATTTTTTCCGCGATGTGGAACGAGCACTGCTCGTACAAGTCATCGAAGATCCATCTGCGCACGCTGCCGACCAAGGCGCCCTGGGTGATCCAGGGCCCCGGCGAGAATGCCGGTGTGATCGACATCGGTGACGGGCTTGCCGTGGTGTTCAAGATGGAGAGCCACAACCATCCAAGCTACATCGAGCCCTACCAGGGCGCGGCGACCGGCGTCGGCGGCATTCTGCGCGACGTGTTCACCATGGGCGCGCGGCCGATCGCCTGCCTCAACGCGCTGTCGTTCGGGGATCCGCAAAATCCAAAAGCACGCGCGCTCGTTGCCGGCGTCGTCGCCGGCATCGGCGGCTACGGTAATTCTTTTGGTGTTCCCACCGTCGGCGGCGAGGTGCGCTTTCATCGCCGCTACGACGGCAATTGCCTGGTCAACGCCATGGCGGTCGGCATCGCCGAGACCGACAAGATCTTCTATTCGGCCGCCTCCGGCGTCGGCATGCCGATCGTCTATCTCGGCTCGAAGACCGGACGCGACGGCATTCACGGCGCCACCATGGCGTCGGCCGCGTTCGGCGCCGACGCGGAAGAAAAGCGTCCAACGGTGCAGGTCGGCGATCCGTTCTCGGAAAAGCTATTGCTCGAAGCCTGCCTCGAGATCATGGCCAAGGGCTGCGTCATCGCCATCCAGGATATGGGCGCGGCCGGGCTCACCTGTTCGGCGGTCGAGATGGGCGCCAAAGGCGATCTTGGCGTCACGCTCGACCTCGACAAGGTGCCCTGCCGCGAAACCGGCATGAGCGCCTACGAGATGATGCTCTCGGAAAGCCAGGAGCGCATGCTCATGGTACTCAAGCCCGAGAAAGAGAAAGAAGCCGAGGCGATTTTCCGCAAATGGGGCCTCGATTTCGCGATCGTCGGCGAGACGACGCCGACCAAGCGCTTTCTGGTCAAGCACGGCGGTACGGTCATGGCCGATCTGCCGATCAAGGAACTCGGCGACGAGGCGCCAGTCTATGACCGGCCGCACAGCACGAGTGCCAAGCACGCGGTCATCGATGCGGCGTCGATCAAGCCGCCGATGGGGGTCGCCGACGCGTTGGAAAAATTGATCGGCTCGCCCGACCTCTGCTCCAAGCGCTGGGTGTGGGAGCAATACGACCACGTCATCCTCGGCAATACCGTGCAGCGGCCGGGCGGCGATGCCGCAGTGGTGCGCGTCAACGAGGGGCCGAAGGCGCTCGCGCTGACCTCGGACGTGACGCCGCGCTATTGCGAGGCCGACCCCTACGAAGGCGGCAAGCAGGCGGTCGCAGAAGCCTACCGCAATCTCAGCGCGGTCGGCGCGCAACCGCTGGCGGTCACCGACAATCTCAATTTTGGCAATCCCGAGCGGCCGGGAATCATGGGGCAACTGGTGGGCTGCATCCGCGGCATCGGCGAAGCCTGCCGCACGCTCGATTTTCCGGTCGTCTCCGGGAACGTGTCGCTCTACAACGAAACCAGAGTTGCAGGAGAAGATTTGGGCCGCGCCATCCTGCCGACGCCGACGATCGGCGGGGTCGGCCTGCTCGACGACTTTACCCGGTCGATGACGATCGCCTTCAAAGCCGAGGGCGAGGCGATCCTGCTCGTTGGCGAAACGCGCGGCTGGCTTGGCCAGTCACTCTACCTGCGCGACATTTGCGGCCGCGAGGACGGCGCGCCGCCTCCTGTCGACCTTGCCGCCGAGCGCCTCCACGGCGAGTTCGTCCGCGGCCTTATTCGCGACGGCCTGGTCACGGCGGTGCACGATGTCTCGGACGGCGGCCTGCTGCCGGCTTTAGCCGAAATGGCGATGGCTTCGCGCATCGGCGCCGTGTTGGAGGCTCCGCCGGAGGCGGCGGAAAAAATTCCTGCGCATGCGTTCTGGTTCGGGGAGGATCAGGCGCGCTATGTGGTGACGGCCAAGGCCAAGGATGCCGATGGGCTGGCGCGGCGCGCGCAGGCGGCCGCAGTCCCGGTGCTGCGGCTCGGCGCGACCGGCGGTGCAATTGTCGCCGTCGCCCAAGAGCGACCGTTGCGGCTAGAGCGGCTTATCGACCGCTTCGAGTGCTGGCTTCCGGCCTACATGGCTGGGGCGGCGCCGCCAGGCGATGATTGACGCTTTCGCCCCGGCGGTTCTATGCAGGGCAAATCCGCCAACCAAATCGGGTGAGGTGTGCCATGGCCATGGTTGCGAGCGACATCGAGCGACTGATCCGGTCTCGCATTCCGGACGCCGAGGTGGTCATCCAGGACCTTGCCGGCGACGGCGACCATTACAAAGCCACCGTTATTGCCGAATTGTTTCGCGGAAAATCCCGGGTCCAGCAGCACCAGATCGTGTACGACGCACTCAAGGCCGAAATGGGCGGCAAGCTGCATGCGCTGGCGCTGCAGACCGGGGCGCCCGACCGGTGAATGCGTCTGCCATGCAGGCAGCGCTTGGGTTATGCCGGCGCTTTGGGCTACATATATGCCCTACAGCAGGTAGGGATTCGGCGGCAGGATAGCGGGCCGCGTCCTCAGCAAGGAAATCGCGATGTCCATCGATCAATTCATCGATAACGAGCTCAAGGGAAATGACGTGGTGCTGTTCATGAAGGGCACACCGCAGTTCCCGATGTGCGGCTTCTCCGGCCAAGTCATCCAGATTCTCGATTACCTCGGCGTAGCCTACAAGGGGCTCAACGTTCTGGAGAACGACGAGCTGCGCCAGGGCATCAAGAGCTACTCGAACTGGCCGACCATCCCGCAGCTCTATGTCAAAGGGGAATTCGTCGGCGGCTGCGACATCATCCGCGAGATGTTCCAGTCGGGTGAGTTGCAGTCCCTGTTCAAGGACAACGGCGTCGTTACAAAGGTGCCGGCCACGGCCTAAGGGCGTCAGCGCCGCTTCGCCACCGCGTGCCGCCAGGCCGTTTCGAGCGCGTTGCGCAACGCCGCGACCGATAATGCCGATAGTTTCGCCGCTGTTGCGCCGCGTGCACCCCAGGCGTTGGGCAGCCGCGAAAATGCCTCCGGCGCAACCTCGCACTTGAGCGCCTGTTCGTCTGGGCTGAGCATCAGGTTGGCGCTGCGCCCATCGGGCGCCAGCGTCGCGTAGATGCGGTGCACCTTGAAAGCGGTCCGCTCGAAATGCGGAGCTTCCGTCGTGCCGGGGAGCGACAGGGCGATGCGGCGAAAATCTTTCACGCTCGCCATCTTCGCCTCGCTAACGCTTTAGCTAGCGGGCTGGTTCAGAAGTCCGCATAACGGGTTGGCGACAAGAATAATGCGGGCTTCTGAATCTCCACACTCGCTTTACGCAGTCATCGTCGCCCGATACAGAATGCGGCGCGCGCCGCCGTAATCCCTGATGCCCTTGTGCTGAACGACGCGATTATCCCAGATCGCAAGCGCACCCTGCGCCCAGGCGTATCGGGCGGTCGCTTCCGGCGATTTGATCATGTCGAACAGGATGCCGAGAATATTCTGACTCATGATTCGACTTACGCCTTTGATGTAATTCGCGTAGGATTCGTTCACCGCAATCCACTTGCGGCCGGTCGCGGGGTGAGTCCGCACGAGCGGCATCTCGAATGGCGGCATGCGCTGCCGGGCGTTGGCCGCCTCCTGCGGATCGAGATAGCGGTCGGTGATGTGGCCGGTCGCATCCGCCGACTGGATGACCGTCAACGATTCCAGATAGGCGGCGAACAGGGGATCGAGCTGCTCGTAGACGAAGGCCGTGTTGCTGAAAATCGTGTCGCCTCCGGTATCGGGCAGTTGCTTCGCAAACAGAGCGGTGAAGGCGGGAGCATCCGGACGAAAGCCGCCGTCGGCGTGCCAGATGTGATTGCGGAGATTTTTGTCCTTGAGCGAATCGATCATCGTCGCGTCGGGATTTTCCGGTGCGCGCGGCGTGTGCGGGCCGGCATAGTTGAAGAATTCGCCGAGAAAGCCGGCGAAAGCCGTAAAATTCTCCGCCGACACCGTGCCGGGCTCAAACGCCACCAGGCCGCGATTGTGCAGAAGATCGCGCAATGCGGCGCGAAACGAATCATTCGGCGGCCGGCCGTCAAATCTAAATCCTGAAACGATCGAGCCCAGTGCCGGTTGCAGCTCGTACACGCGCACGTTGGCGGGCATGACCGATTCCGCAACCAGCCTGACGGTCTTTGCTGAAGCCGACATCTGCGAGTGCCTTTCCGGGTTGTGGTCGGGTCGGCGAAAACGTGCAATTTTGCAGGATTTTCTGGCCTCGGGCAAGTTCATGCGATGTCGACGACGAGGCATCTCCCGGCGCGACGCCGAACCTGCGAAGGTCTTCACCGGCACGTCGTGTGCGCCGAGCGGCGGCAGATCGTATTCGCCATAGACGAGTTTGTCCGGCGCGCCGCATTCGAGCAGCCGCGCTGCCGTGGTTCTGGCGGGATCGTCGGCACATTACGGCGACGGTTGCGGCGAGTTTGGATGGAGCAGCGGGCGGGAATCGAACCCGCTCTTGACGGCTATGCACACCGTTGCGTTCCCAATTCGCTACCGCTGCGCTGCTAGTTGTCGCAAATCGTGACCCGAAAGCAATTCGATCATATCGTCAATGACTCTTAAGATTAATTCGACCGTTTTCTGACGGACACTCGTCGGTATGCTATCGGCATGTCGCTTTATTTGTTCGCGCTTAACCAACGCAGATCAGGCGGTTTTCACAGCATGTCGCCAGCCAAAATCAACACTTGCGAAGCCGTCGTCGTCGGGGCAGGCCCGTATGGATTATCGGTCGCCGCACATCTGATAGGCGCCGGAATCTCGACGCGTGTGTTCGGCGAGCCGATGGGGTTCTGGCGGCAGCATATGCCGAAAGGCATGCTGCTTCGCTCGCCATGGCGTGCGACCCATTTCTCCGATCCGCAGCGTGCGTTTTCGCTCGACACCTACGCGCTTGCGCAAGGCGTCGATAGCGGTAAGCCGCTGCCGTTGGAGAAATTCGTCGGCTATGGGGAATGGTTTCAACGCCACGCCGTGCCGGGAGTCGACCGCAGAGCTATTCGGCTGATCGAGGCAACCGGAGGCGGCTTCCGATTGAAAGTCGCCGATGGCGAGGTTGTGACCGCCGACCGCGTTGTCATCGCCACGGGTCTCCTTAATCAGGATTATCGGCCACCCTTGTTCAAGGGCCTTCGGTCAGCGCTCGTCAGCCATGCCAGCGAGCATTCCGACCTGTCCGGCTTCCGGGGCAAGCGAGTCGCGGTCATCGGGCGCGGGCAGAGCGCTTGCGAATCGGCGGCACTGCTCAGCGAGGCCGGCGCCGCAGCGGAGATCATCAGCCGCGGGGAAATTCGCTGGCTCGGCCTGTCGACAAACGCCGCGACGCGGAGAGCGCTGCCGCGGCGATTGCGCAAGGTGCTGACGGCGCCGTCCGAAATCGGGCCCTTTCCGCTGAGCTGGGGCGTGGAGGTGCCGGACCTGACTCGGTTGCTGCCGCCCGCGATTCGCGAGGAATTCACGCGCCGCTGTCTCAAAGCCGCTGCTTCCGGATGGCTCAAGCCGCGATTTGCCGACGTGACCTGCCATGCCGGACGCACGATCAAGGGCGCTCGCGTGCTCGGCGACCAAATCGCGCTCGATCTCGACAACGGTTCTCGAACCTACGATCACGTTCTGCTCGGCACGGGCTATCGGGTCGATATTTCGCGCGTGGGCCTTCTGGCGCCGTCATTGATCGAACGGATCGCCCGCGTGGACGGTTCACCGTTGCTCGGTCCGGGGTTCCTGTCGAGCGTGCCGAAGCTTCACTTCGTGGGCTCCTACGCGGTCAAGAGTTTTGGGCCATTGCTGCGGTTTATCGCCGGCGCGCCCTATGCGGCACAAAAGGTTGCCGAGACGGCGCTTCGTCGCGCGGCTCCCGAGCGGGCCGTCGCCGCGGATGCAGACGAGGTCTTTGGTGCCTCCGTCGCCCCCAATTTGTGGCCTCCGCGGTGAACAATGCCGCTCAACGGACACGAACCTCGCCGAAGGGCGCGATCGTTCTCGGCGGTGCTCACGGCAGCCTGGCCATTGCGCGCAGTCTCGGTCGCCGCGGCATTTCGGTTTGGCTGATCACCGCCGACAATCCGCTGGCGAGCTTTTCACGCTTCGTCGAGCGCAGTTTTCGCTGGCGCGGACCGAGCGAGGAGGGAGCGCTCGATTTTCTCCTCGACCTCGTGCGCCGGCACGGTCTGGACGACTGGATCCTGTTTGCCGGCAGCGATGAAGACGTGCAGTTCGTCGCCCGCAATCACGCCGCTCTCGGCGCCCGCTTCACGCTCACCACGCCTGCCTGGGAGCAGTTGCGCTGGGCGCTCGACAAACGATTGATGAACGCACGCGCTGAGCAGCTCGGCATTGCCCGGCCGCGTACGTGGTATCCCGAAGCAAGCGGCGAGCTTGCGCCGCGCGGAATTGCATTTCCCGCGGTGATCAAGCCGACTCTGCGCGAGGGCCGCAACCGGTTTGTCGACGCAAAAGCCTGGCGCGTTGACGACCAGCGTACGCTGCTTGCCTACTATCAGGAAGCGAAGTCCGTCGTCGGCGCGGACAGAATTATGGTCCAGGAGCTGATCCCCGGCGACGGCATGGCGCAATTCTCGTATGCGGCGCTGTGGCATCGCGGCCGGCCGATCGGCTCTCTGATGGCACGCCGCCGGCGACAATTTCCGGTCACGTTCGGCTATACCAGCACCTTCGTGGAAACGATCGAAGAGCCGCAAATCGAGGCGGATGCCTGCCGCTTCCTCGCTTCGCTCGAGTACAGCGGACTGGTCGAGATCGAATTCAAATACGACGCGCGTGACGGCCAGTATAAGATTCTCGACGTCAATACGCGGCCATGGACCTGGATCGCGATCGGTGCGACGGCCGGGATCGACTTTCCCACGCTGCAATGGCGCCTAGCCGCTGGTGAAGAGATGGCCCCGCTGCGCGGGCGGCCCGGCGTCTGCTGGCGTTATTTGTCGCGCGACCTCGCGGCCATCGCCTGCCAAATGTTCGCCGACCGGCTCTCGCCGTTGACCTATCTGCGATCGTTGCGGCGGCCCCTCGCTTCGGCAGTGTTTGCCTGGGACGATCCGCTACCGGCTCTGCTCGACTTGCCGGTGAGCGCCGCCCGTGTCGCCGGCCGTTGGCTGCGCCGCCGCAAGAGCGCCGCAGCACCGATCTTGCAATCAGTGAATCTGTAGAGGTGGCGCGATCGGTCCGACCGTGGCGACCTAAACGGTCGGCCCCCAGCCGTGCTCGCTCACGTCGAACACGATGCCGTTCGGGTCCTTGAATTTCCTTTCGGCATCGACGCCGGGATATTGCGGCAGCGTCATGAAAAATTCGCCGCCATGCTTTTTGATTTCCGCCTCGGTCGCGCTCTCGTCGTCGACGACAAAGCCGAAATGATGCAAGCCGGCCCAGTCCGGACCACCCTTGCCGCCCTTGGTGCCTTCCGGGAATTGCAGCAGTGTGAGGTTCATGACGCCGTCCGACAGCGAGATGGCGTTGCCGATCGGCGCCTCCACCTTTTTCAGGCGCTTGAGCCCAAAGACGCCTTCATAGAAGGCCGCGGCCTTTTCGAGGTCTGGAACCTGGATCGCGATGTGTCTGAGCTTGGCCATGACGTCCTCCACAGCACTCGACGGACGGGAGCAAAAGGCGGCACTACGATTGCATGCCTTCAGGCATCCCGCAACGCGGGACCGGTGGTGCGCCGGCGGAACCTGTCGTCCGCCCCGATCGCGCCGCGGAAGCGGTTTCAATCATAGCGGATTTATTGCAACATGGAGTTCCGCGCGGCCGCACCCTCAGGGAACATGTCTCGCGCCGCGCGGCGCCCGCCCTCGTGCCGGCGCGGCAAAAATAAGGAGGAAGCCATGGCGCTCGCCCAGATGAAATTTCCCGTCATCCTGTTCGGTGCGGCACAGCTCCTCAAGATCGCGGCCCGGCGTAATCCGACCTTCAAGGCGCGCTTGCGCGAGCACGATCTGGTCGCCCAGATCATGGCGCGCGACGAGGGGATCGGCCGCTGGATCGAATTGCGCGACGGCAAGATCACTTCGCGGGCCGGGCTGCACGAAAAGCCCGACATCAAGCTGATGTTCAAGAATGCCGCGACCGGCGCCGCGCTGCTCATGCCGCCGATCAACTGGCTCGACCAGATCAACGCTCAGAAGGATTTTTTGCTCACCGTCGAGGGCGAAGAGCGACTGACCAACTGGTTCGCGCAGACGCTGATGGCGGCGCAATCTGCGAGCCTCAAGTACGGCACCAGGACGTCCGGCGGCATGACGCGATATTGCAACATGACCAACGGCGGCCCGGTGTTCGTCTACGTGCGCGACGGCAAGATCGTGCGCATGACGCCGATCGATCTGACCGAAGAGGATGGCGCGTCGTGGACCATTGAGGCCAAGGGCCAAAAACTGACGCCGCCGCGCAAGACCACGCTGGCGCCGCACGGCCAGAACGTCAAGTCGATGATCTATTCGCCCGACCGCCTGCTGTATCCGATGAAGCGGGTCGACTTCGATCCGAACGGCGCGCGCAATCCGCAAAACCGCGGCAAGTCCGGCTACGGTCGCATCTCCTGGGCGGAGGCGATCAAGCTCGTCACCGATGAGATCAAGCGGCAGAAGCGCGAATACGGTCCGGGCGCCATTACCTTCTCGCACGGCTCCCATCATACCTGGGGCAATATCGGCTATTACCTCTCGGCGCTGTTCCGCTTCGCCAACGCCGTCGGCATGACCCGCATCCACCACAATCCGGATTTCGTGGGAGGGCTGGTACTGGGGCGCCGTGCATCACTGGGGCCATACGCTGCGCGTCGGCCAGTCGGAGACCTACGGCACCGTCGAGGACTGCCTGCAGAACTGCGACATGATCGTGCACTGGGCTGCCGATCCGGAATCGACGTCGGGCTCATACGGCGCGCAGGAAGGCACGACGCGCCGGCAATGGCTGAAGAACCCCAAGCTCGGTATCAAGATCGTTCACGTCGACCCGTACTACAACGCTTCGGCGCAGTTTTTGTCCGGCAAATGGTTCGCGCCGAAGCCGACCACCTCGGTCGCCATGGCGATGGCGATCGCCTGCGTGTGGATCAAGGAAGGCCTCTACGACAAGGAGTACGTGGCGACCCATACGGTCGGCTTCGACAAGTGGAAGGCATATCTGCTCGGCGAAGAGGACGGTGTCGCGAAGACGCCCGAGTGGCAGGAGAAGGAAACCGGCGTGCCGGCGCGCGATGTGCGGGCGTTGGCGCGCGAGTGGGGCAAAAAGCGCGTCTATCTGGCGCCCGGCGGCTGGGGCAATGGTCACGGCGGCGCCTGCCGCAACCAGACCGGCATCCAATGGGCGAGGGTGATGGTGTGCCTGGTGGCGATGCAGGGGCTGGGCAAGCCCGGCGTCAACATGGGCAACCTGCAATGGGGCACCCCGATCGACTTCAATTTCTATTTCCCCGGCTATGCCGACGGCGGCATGTCGGGTGACCTGGAAAACACCGCCATGCCGGTCGAGCTGTATCAGCGCATGCCGCAGCTGCCGACCATGAATTCCAACGGCCAGCGCATCCCGCGTATTTTTGTTCCTGAAGCGATCACGGAAGGAAAAGCCGAAGGTTATCCGTGGGTCGGCAAGTCGATCGAGCATCAGTTTGCGCGCTTCGCCTATCCGGCGCCGGGCCATTCGCCGGTGCACATGCTGTACAAATACGGCGGCTCGATCCTTTCGACGATGAACAACACCAATCGCTGGGTGCGGATGTACCAGTCGCCGAACCTGGAATTCGTCGTCAACCAGTCGATCTGGTTCGAAGGCGAGGCCAAGTTCGCCGACGTGATCCTGCCCGCCTGCACCAACTTCGAGCGCACCGATATTTCCGAATGGGCCGGACTCGGCGGCTACGGCCATCACGGCCAGCAGCAGCTCAACCACCGCCTCATCGTCTTCCAGGCGCCGGCGATCGAACCGCTCGGCGAGTCGAAATCCGACTTCTGGATTTTCAACGAGCTGTGCAAGCCGCTGGGCCTCGCCAACTACTTCTCCGAGGGCGTCAACGAGATCGACTGGGTCAAACGCGTCTTCCTCGCCTCCGACCTGCCCAAACATATTTCGTGGAAAAAGTTTTTGCGGCGCGGCTATTACGTGGTGCCGGCCGAGAAGGAGAAGCTGCGCGCGCCGGTGTCGTTCCGCTGGTACTTCGAGAACCGCAAGAAGGACGTGCCGGAAGCGCATCCGCTGCCGTCCGACTACACCGAGGAATTCCTGCGCGGACTGCAGACCCAATCCGGCAAACTTGAATTCGAGTGCAATTCGCTTCTACGCTTCAACGATCCGGAGCGGCCGCCGATCGTGAAATATCAGCCGTCATGGGAGGGTGCGCATTCGGGTGAGTTGTTCGAGCGCTATCCGCTGCAGCTTCTCACGCCGCATTGCAAATACTCGTTCCATACCCAGGGCGACGGCAAGGATTCGTTCCTGCTCAACATCGAGGATCACCGCGTCAAGGTCGACGGCTACTATTATTGGATCGTGCGATTGAATGCCGAGGATGCCAGGGAGCGCGGCATCGCCAAGCATGACCTGGTCAAGGTGTTCAACGAGCGCGGCGCCGTGATCTGCGCGGCACTGCCGACGCAGCGGCTGCCGCGCGGGGTTGCCCATGGCTACGAGTTCCTCGGCGGTCTACGATCCAATGGGCGAGCCAGGCAAATCCGTCGACCGCGGCGGCTGCCTTAACCTGCTCACGCCGCATCGCACCCAGACCAAGACCACACACTCGATCGCCGGCTCCAATTCGCTGGTCCAGATCGAACCGTGGGACGGCCGCACCGAACATCTTTCTGCTGCGTTCGCTGTCATGGAGAAGGATCAGGAGATCAAGCGTACGCTGAAGGAAGCACAATTGGTGCCGGCGAAATAGTTCGCCGTCACCCAGAGGCTCGGCGTGAAACGCCGAGCCTCGAAGGGCGACGGCCCGTGCGCCTCGGCCGCATCCTTCGAGGGCCGCTTCGCAGCCACCTCAGGATGACGGATTAGATGCGGAGCAAACAAAATGCAAAAATGGAACCTGGTCATCGATGTGGCCGAGTGCACCAACTGCAATCTGTGCACGCTCGCCGCCATGGACGAATATGTCGGCAACGACTGGCCGGGCTATGCCGCGCCGATGCCCAGGCACGGGCATAAGTGGATCAATATCCTGCAGAAGGAGCGCGGGCAGATGCCGATGATCGACATCGCCTACGTTCCGACCATGTGCAACCATTGCGATGACGCGCCGTGCATGAAGGCGGACAAGGCCGGCGCGATCAAAAAACGCGACGACGGCATCGTGCTCATCGACCCGGTCAAGGCCAAGGGTCAGAAACAGCTCGTCGATGCCTGTCCGTACGGCCACATCTGGTGGAACGACGAATTGCAATTAGCGCAGGCGTGGCCGTTCGACGCCCACCTCATCGATCAGGGCTGGCAGCAGACCCGCGGCCAGCAATCCTGCCCGACCGGCGCGATGCGTGCCGTCAAGGTCGAGGACGAGGAAATGGCGCGCATGGCGCGCGACGAAGGCCTGGAAGTGATGCGGCCCGAACTTAAAAGCAGGCCGCGCGTGTACTACCGCAATCTGTGGCGGTACTCGAAATGCTTCATCGGTGGCTCGATCTCGGAGCAGAAGGACGGCGTGGTGGAGTGCGTCGAAGGCGCCAGCGTGCAGCTTATGAAAGACGGCACCTCGGTCGCGGTCACGAGCAGCGACAATTACGGCGATTTCAAATTCGATCGTCTCGAAGAAAATTCAGGCCGCTATACGGTGCAGATTTTCTCCAGCGGCCGCTCCAAGACCGTCGAGGCCAATCTCGGCGCCAGCATCAATCTGGGCGAGATCAGGCTCTGACCTGCCATCATCCGCCAACGGGTCCGGCTTCGGCCGGCCCAATGACAGGCTACGGCGGACGATTCCGAAATCGGGAACGGTTCGATTTCGCGCGGCGGCTGTCAAGAACGGTTCACGCCGTGCTCACGGGATTGCCCGCCTTTGCGGGCAATGACAGCTGAACCGTCCGCGCCCCGCGCCGCTCGCGGGCCTCTTCGGCACATTTTGCGGCGTGAACCTCGCGGTTGATCACCTGCAAGTTGGGCAGGCCCCAATAGTCGAGCAGCTTCGGCCAGGGCGTATCGCGCAAATCGCTCCACACCCGGAACAGCGGCACGTGGTGGTCGATCTCGGCGTTCTTCCACAGCCGTCCGCCGGCTTGCGCACAGCGCCGTGCCTGCACGCGGCGCAAGAGCCGCGCTTCTCCGCTCGGGGCATTCCAGAACTGCCAGGCGATCACACAGGCGCAATGCCACGTCGCATTTTTGTTTGCACCCGCGTCCCACAGATCGGTGTGCCAGCCGAACCGGTAGACTGCTTGCCCGCATACGCAGCAAAAGCCGGCGCCGCGCGAGAAAGCACGCTCGCGATAGGGTGCCGGCGGCGCGCGGAATGTTTGCGGCAGCCCACTGTCTCGCTCGCCGCCGAGGCGCCAGGTCCAACCTTCGGGCGCTCCGCTTCGCCGCGCCAGCGCCCGTGCCAAGTGGTCGGCACGGAGTGCGTGCGCGCGCCAATATCCGTCGATCGCGAGCCGCGGTGTCGGCGGCACGAACGCGCGGCCCAGTGCGCGCTTGAGAGCGAAGGAAGGAAAGATTTCGGGCAGTCCCCGCGTCAGCCGCGCGACGGCTTGCCGGTTACGCTCCGCCTTCTCGTCCTGCCAGCGCGACATGGTTTGCCCCGACCGAGCCGGGATGGTGGCACGCAGGTTTTAAGCCTTCGTCACCGCCCGTTCGCCGGCGTCGCTGGCAGTCTGAATGTCGGCTGGTCTATTCGTTGCCGGCGCTCGGCCTGGCAAATCGCTCGCGGATGCGCGCCGAGAGCTGATCGCGCAGCGCCCGATAGGCGTCGAGCTGCTGGGCGCGGCTGCCCTCGAGGCCGCTCGGATCCGGTGTCGGCCAGTACTCGACATCGACGGCGCTGGTGCGCGTGAGCTCGAGCGCGCGGTGATGCGCCTCGGGCGCGAGCGTAACGATGAGGTCGAAATTAAGTCCCTCCCAGTCCTCCAGCTCTTCGAAGGTGATCGGCCTGTGCCGCGAAATGTCGATGCCGATCTCCTCCATCACCGCGACCGCGAACGGATCGAGTTCGCCCTTGCGCACGCCGGCCGAACCCACATAGATCGCGCGCCCGAAGATTTGCGCGAACAGGGCTGCGGCGATCGGCGAGCGCACCGAGTTGAGCCCGCAGGCGAACAGGACCGCCAGCGGCGCCGCGCGCGCCGTTTGCGGCGGGCCGCTCAACCCTTCCAATGCAGCACCGTGATCAGCGTGAACAGACGCCGTGCCGTGTCGAAATCGAGCTCGACCTTGCGCTTGAGCCGCTCGAGCACGATGTGCGACCCCTCGTCGTGGAGCGCGCGCCGGCCCATGTCGAGCGCCTCGATGCGGTCGGGCGTGGCGGTGCGGATCGCCGTGTAGTAGCTATCGCAGACGGTGAAATAATCCTTCACGATGCGGCGAAACGGCGCCAGCGACAGCATGTGGGCGATCACCGGGCTGCCGTCCTGCTGGCGGATGTCGAACACCAGCCGGTTGCCGGAAATGCCAAGCTGGAGCGTGTACGGCCCGCCGGAATGCTCGAACGGCCGAAATTTGTTCTCGGCGAGGAGATCGTAGATGGCGACCGCGCGCTCGTGCTCGACCTCACGGCTCGAGCGGCCGATGGAACCTTCGTCAAGAATGACGGCGGTGAGGCACCCAGTTTGGTCTTTGCGGGGGGCGCGCGCCACGGCGAGGCGCTCTAACGATTAAGCCGGATGGCGATCGAACGGGCGTGCGCGTCCAGCCCTTCGGCGGCTCCGAGCGCCATTGCGGCCTCGCCGAGCGCGCGCAATTGCTGCGGCCCGCATTTGAGGATCGAGGTGCGCTTCATGAAATCGAGCACGCCGAGGCCTGAGGAAAAGCGCGCCGAGCGCGCGGTCGGCAGCACGTGATTGGAGCCGGCGACGTAATCGCCGATCGCTTCCGGGGTGTGCGAGCCGATGAAGATCGCGCCGGCATTGCGGATGCGCTGGGCGAGCGCTTCGGCATCGGCGGCGGCTATTTCCAGATGCTCGGGTGCAATTGCGTCGACAAGTGGTATCGCCTCTTCGAAGTTGCGCACCAGGATCACGGCGCCGAAATCCCGCCACGAGGCGCCGGCAATCTTCTGCCGCGGCAATTCGGCGAGCTGGCCGGCGATTGCGCGCTCCGCCGCTCCGGCAAGCTCCTCGCTGTCGGTCACCAGAATCGCCTGTGCGCTCTCGTCGTGCTCAGCCTGGGCCAGAAGGTCGGCCGCGATCCAATCGGCATTGCCGTCGCGGTCGGCGAGGATAAGCACTTCGGATGGCCCGGCGATCATGTCGATACCGACCCTGCCGAACACCAGGCGCTTGGCGGCGGCCACGTAGGCATTGCCAGGCCCGACGATCTTGGCGACGGCGGCGATGGTTTCGGTGCCGTAGGCGAGCGCGGCGATCGCCTGAGCGCCTCCGATCCGAAATATCTCGTCGACGCCGGCAAGCCTGGCCGCCGCGAGCACCAGCGGATTGAGTTCTCCGCCGGGGGCCGGCACCACCATGGCGAGGCGCGGCACGCCGGCGACCTTCGCCGGCACCGCGTTCATCAGCACCGAGGAGGGATAGGCGGCGGTGCCGCCCGGCACATACAGGCCCACGGCTTCGATCGCCGTCCAGCGGGAACCCAGCTCGACGCCGAGCGCGTCGATGAACCGGTCGTCGGCCGGCAGCTGGCGGCGATGAAAAGCCTCGATGCGCTCGCGCGCGAATTCGAGCGCCGAGAGCGCCTGGCGCGAACAGGCGCTCATGGCCGCATCGATCTCTGCGGTCGCCACCTTCAGCTCGATGCGGTCGAGATCGAGCCGATCGAATTTTTGCGTCCATTGCTTGACCGCGGCATCGCCGCGAGCGGCGACGTCGGCCACGATGGTGCGTACGGTGGCTTGGATGTCGGTCGAAGCTTCGCGCTTGGTCTGCAGGAACGCGCGGAAGTTCTGGGCAAAATCGCCGGAGCGCGTGTCGAGACGGATCGGCATGGCGTGTCCTGTTCGCGGCCCCAACGGCGTATCAGGACTCGATTATAACAAATGCCAGATCAACCGCGCCGAAATCGCGTGCTACGCCGCACATCGGCGGCTCACGCCGCCGCCGAGCCGGCGGGGAAATGGTTCGGGCAGCCATCGGCGACAAAAATCTCGCCGAGATCGGCAAGCTCCGCCTCCAGGCATTCGACTTCCAGGCGAATGAGACCGCCGCCCGAGAAGGTCATGGTTACCAGACCGGCCGGGGGGTCGCGCTCTGCGAACTCGACGGCCAACAGATTGAGTCGCGCATCCCTGTTCGATTGATCGAGGTCGCGGCACTTGCAGCTGATCACGCGATCAAAGCGCAATGCGGTGCGGCAGCGCCGGTAGTCGCCCTTGCTGCCGTCCCCGGCATTGACGGCGGTCAACCAGTCAAACCGATTGAGCGCCATCACGAAGCGGCGCTCGTGCGGCTGCCAGAGAATGTCGGCAACCTTGACCAGAGCGTCCTGCACATGCGCCGAGACGACTGCAATGTCGTCGCGGTCAAGGGCGACGAGTTTAAGTTCGTCAACCTTCGCGTTCATGCGCGTCGCTCCCGCTGGTGGTCGTTTCCTCATAGTACAAACTAGGAATGATGGGTGGAGGGCGCAAGCCCCGCCGCGCCTTCAGCGCCTTGACGAGCGAGACAGAATCCCTCATGGTCTTCCACCTGCGGCGGTGGGGAGCGTGCGGCGGCGTCGGCCTCTCAACGCGTGTTTGACTGAACCTGGGCCCGACCGACGACGGGTCCGATCATCCGGCGCGACCTGGAGGCTGAAAACATCGTCGGGGTTTGACCCTGGTACGGCCTGAAAGATGTATTTGCTTCGGCGCCCATACCTTGTTATGGAGGGCCTAACAATATCCATCCTCCGGGTTTGCCAGGGTAACCCGACAGCAACAAATCCGTTCTTATCCCGTCGTTTGGTTTATCATTCGCCCCGCAAGGGGTTTAAGTTGCCTCATTTGAAAGGGAGGTCCTATGGCTAAGAGGACGAAAAAGCGGCGCGCGTGGACTTCAAGCGAAGTCCGTGAGCTGAAGACCATGGCGAAGAGGAAGACCCCGGCATCGAGGATCGCCAAGAGGCTGAAAAGGACCGAAGGCGCAACTCGGCAGAAAGCGTTCAGCATCGGGCTTTCGCTCGACTCTCGTTCCTGACCTCCATCAGTCGTTATTTGTGCGCCAGCGCCGGCGGATGCCATCAAGCATCTGCCGGCGCTGCGCGCGCGTTTTTGCGTGGTGCGAGGAGGACCACGGGGGTTCGCCGCGCCGGGGAACCCGGATTCCCGACGGGGTTGCCCCCGTTGGCGCTGCGCGACCCATTTGCCCGGTCGAGCGGCCAACCATTCGACTTCGACTCGATTTGCTCCGGTGTCGCCGGGGCTGGAGAATGGTCGAGCGAGCTGCAAACATTGTAGGAATAATCTCGCCGGGCGTGCCTGAGGACACCTGAGATGGCCGAAATCGTCGCCGGGTTCGGCATGCCGCACAACCCGGGCTCTCCGGCGCAGGTGCTTCGCGACGGAGCGCAATGCCAAACCGCCCGCCTTTATGCCGAGATGGCGGGTGCGATCGCGGCCGCCGCGCCGGACGTGCTGGTCATCTTCACCGACGATCATTTCAACACGTTCTTCCTCGACAATTTCCCCACCTTTGCAATCGGCTGTGCCGAGGCGATGTGCGGGCCGAACGATCAAACCCCGATGCCGCGCTACGAGGTTGCGGTGCCGGACCGGCTGGCGGCTCACGTCCGCCGAGTGGTTCTCGGCCGCGGCTTCGATGTTTCGCTGGTGCAGGACTTCGAAGTCGATCACGCCGTGATGGTGCCGCTGCATTTTGTAACCCCGGACATGAACATCCCGGTGTTGCCGATCTTCATCAATTGCCTGGCGCCGCCGCTGCCCGCGGCGAGGCGCTGCTTCGCGCTCGGCGAGGCGGTGCGCGCGGCGATCGGCGAGTGGCCGGAGCGCTTGCGGGTAGCCGCGATCGGCAGCGGCAGCTTCTCGCTGGAGATCGGCGGACCAAAAATTCCGATCGGCAACCGCGCCGCCTGCACGCCCGATCCGCAATGGTCGCAGCACGTGCAAGACCTGCTGCAGGCCGCGCGCATCGACGATCTTATCGCCGAGGCGACAACGGCGCGGATGCTGCGCGCCGGCAATATCGGGGGCGAGCTCCTCAATTGGATTGCGCTCCTCGGCCTGATCGGCGTGCGCAAGCCCGAGCTCATCCTGCCGCAGAACGATCACGGTCAGGCCTTTGCGGCATGGCGGCTGAACTGAACCGGCGGGCCCGAATATGAGCGTCTATGCCATCAACAAGATTTGCCGCGACGCGCTGCACGATCCGGCCTTTCGCGAAGCGATCAAACGCGATCCGGCGGCCGCAATCGTGCCGCGTGAGCTTTCCGACGAGGAACGCCGGGCGCTGCTTGCGGGCGATGTGGCATGGCTCTACGAGCACGGCTGTCATCCGTTCCTGATGTCGTATCTGACACGCTGGGACCTGTTCGGGCTCAAGCCCATCGTCTACACCGAGCGCATCCAAAAGGCGCACGACACGCGCGATTGAGCCCGGGGAACGATCAACGGGCGGCGCCCAACGCCCCACAAGCGGCTTGCTCTTCTCTCCTCTCTCTCTTGAAAGAGGGAGAGATAGAGTGTGGGGCAGCTCACTCACCGTGGGCTGCACCCATGTGGAACGAGTAAGGAAGCAAGAAAGTCGGTGGGGGCTCAGTAAGGCCTGTCGCCCGTGATCGTGACGCGACGACCGATGCGGGTTTGCGGATAATAGTCCCACATGGCCAGATGCTGGACGCAGCGATTGTCCCAGAAGGCGATCGAATGCGGCTCCCAGCGAAAACGCACCTGGAATTCCTCCCTCGTGCTGAATTCGCACAGGAAGTCGAGCAGAGCGCGGCCCTCGTCCCGCGGCAGTCCTTCGATGTGGGTGGTAAAGGTGCTGTTGACGTACAGCGCCTTGCGCTTCGTCACCGGATGGGTGCGCACGACCGGATGCGACGCCTGCGGATAGGCCTTGCCGGTCTCCTTGATGCCCATCATGGCGTTGTTGGGGCGATAGACGTGGTCGCCGGAATGCACCGCGACAAGTCCATCGAGGTAGGTCTTCATGCGCGGCGACAACGCCTCATAGGCGGCGTATTGGCTGGCAAAGAGCGTGTCACCGCCGCAGGTCGGCAAGATATGGAGATAGAGCACGCTGGCGGCCGGCGGCTCCTCGTCGCACGACACATCCGAGTGCCAGTACTCGCCATTGATGCGCTTGGAGTTGGCGTCGGTATGGATCGGCAGTATTTCCGGATGTCCTTGCGGTCCCGGAATGCTGGGATGAATGTGCAGTTCGCCGAAATACCGGCCGAACCGCTTGTGGGCATCCACATCGATCGGCTGATCGCGGAAAAACAGAACCTGATGCTCCGCCAGCGCCTGATGCAGCTCGTCGACCTGCCGGTTGGTCAGCGGCTTGGCCAACGCAATGCCGTCGACATGAGCTCCAATACGGGGAGTAACCGGCGTGACGCGGATGGATTCGTAGTCCATGGCCCGACCTTTCGCTGTTCGAAGCGCGGCGCGGCAGCCCGATAGCGGGGGACACGCCGGCGGGTCGCGAATGTCAAATCCGCTCCCCTAATTATGCCACATGATGCCGTGGTTCACCATGAGCCGAGCGCATGGGCGCGCGAACGAGCCCTCATCGCTCCTTGTCCTGGGCCCGATAGGCGTCGATGATCTCCGATCCGGTGGCGAACCAGACGTTACGGTGCGCTGCAATGTACGCCAGCGCCCGATCGAGCGTGCGGATGCGGTGCGCGGCGCCGATCAAAAACGGATGCAGCGCGATCGCCATGACGCGACCGTTGCGCGCGCCCTCCTCATGGAGCACATCGAAGGTCTCGCAGATGCGGCGATAAAATTCGTCGATGCCGATGCTCGGCATGTTGAACAGCGGCATGTCGTTGAGCTCGATCGAATAGGGGATCGAGTACAGCCCGTTGTTCATGCGATAGGGCAGGTCGTCATTGACCCAATCGCAGACGTATTCGACGCCGTGCTCGCGCAACAGGTTGAGTGTGTGCCAGGTCTCGCTCATGCCCGGACCGAGCCAGCCGCGCATTTTCTGGCCCCATTGCTCGATTGCCGCGCGCGCGTCGGCGATCACGCCGGCTTCTCGCTCCTTGTCGAGCCCGGTGAGCAGCACCGAATTGGTCAGTCCGTGGCCCATCAATTCCCATTTGAGCGCAGTCATCTCTTTCATGATGCGCGGGTAGAAGCGGCCGACCTCGCCATTGAGCGCCACGGTGCCGCGCACGCCGTGTTTGCCCAGCACCTCGACGATGCGCCATATCCCGACCCGGTTGCCGTAGTCGCGGCGCGAATGATTGCGGATGTCGGGAGCCGCGGCGCCGATCTCGATGTGGAAATGCTCGACATTGGGGATTACCCATACCGCGACATGCGCTCCGTTCGGCCACATCACGCGTGGCCGGTCGACGATTGCCTGATAGGGGAAGAACGGAAAGGATCCCGGGTCCTGCACGACTCTTTTCTCCATGGCTCAAACAATCGCGGGTACGTTTGATCGTATGCGGCAGCCAGGTCCAAATCGCCAGCCGCATCGATTTGGCTCCCGATGGTCGGGCCGGTCCGGCGGACTCTCTTTGACGCGGGGCGAATTTGCCGAATAGTGTTCAAGCTGGGCGACCGAAGCAAGCCGGCGCGCATGCGTAAGATGCAGGATCGCGCTGCGGCAGGCTATCTATTCGGATCGCGCCCATTATGATGCCGAATCCCCTGCCACCATGGGCGCGCAGCGAACATGACTTTGATCCTGTCCAACGACGACGTCGGCAGGCTGCTCACCATGCCGGACTGCATCGCGGTCCTGGAGGAAGCCTACGCGGAGCTGGCCGAAGGCCGCGGCGTCTCTCGCCAGCGCTCCGATTGCCTCACGCCGACCGGGCGGGCCGACGCGCTCTACAGCCTAAAATCCATGGACGGCGTCGTTCCCAAGCTCGGCGTCGGCGCGGTTCGCATCAATTCCGACATCGTCACGTGGCCCAAGCGCGGCAACAACCTGCGGCGGGAGAAAGTGCGGGCGGCGCCCGGCGGCCGCTATGTCGGCCTGGTGCTGCTGTTCTCGACCGAGAACGGCGAACCGCTGGCGATCTTTCCCGACGGCGTCATGCAGCGCATGCGGGTGGGCGCCACCAATGGACTTGGCGCAAAATATCTGGCGCGCCAGGATGCCAAGGTGGTCGGTATTCTCGGCTCCGGCTGGCAGGCCGGCGCGCAACTCATGGCAATCTGCGCCGTCCGTCGCATCGAAACAATCCGCTGTTTCTCAACCCATGCGGCCAACCGCGAGAGTTTTGCTCGCCAGATGAGTGAACTTCTCGGTGTTGCGGTCACCGCGGTCGCAAGCCCCGAGGAGGCGATCAGCGGCGCTGATATCGCCATGTGCGCCACCAACACGCTCGATCCGGTGTTTTTCGCGCATTGGATCGAACCGGGCATGCATTTAAGCTCGATCAAGCGGCCGGAAATCGAATTGAACGCCATCAGACGGGCCGATCGCGTCGTGATCCACACCAATGATGCGCGCCCGATGCATGTGCTGACCAAGGACCTCGTCGTTCCCGAGAAGGCCGAGGGCCGTGGCTGGGAGGTCGCCGAGCGGATCGACTTCAATAAGCTGCCGACCTTGCCGGACCTGATCACCGACCGCGCGCAAGGTCGCCGCTCCGAGCGCGAGGTGACCTGTTTCATCAACAATCTCGGTCTTGGCTATCAATTCGCGGCAGCGGGCGCGCTGCTCTACCGCAAAGCCAAGGAGAGCGGCGCTGGTCACGCTCTGCCGACCGAATGGTTCACCGAAGACGTGCATCCGTAGGGCCCACGAGGGCCGGGTAAACGCCGGACGCCAAATCCTTCACCCCCCGGCCGGTGCGGCCGTAGGCCAGCGTTCGTGCGTGAGCGGAACGACCAGATGCACGCAAAGCCCGCCGCGGCTGAACGAGCGCGTCACCTCGCCGTTCAACTGCCGCTCGATCACCAGCGCGATCAGGCGCGAGCCGAAACCGGAACGTCTCGGCCGGCGCGCCGGCGGGCCGTTCCTTTCCGACCAATCGAGCACCAGCGTTACGCCGCGCCGGGTGTGACCGACCGACCAGTTCAGATCAAGCCGGCCCGCAGGGCGCGAAAGGCTGCCATGCTTGACGGCGTTGTCGGCAAGCTCGTGCAGGGCCGCACTGAGATTGAACACCGGATCGGCCTGCAGCTCGACATTGGGCCCGGTCAGCGACATGCGGTCGAGGTAGGGACCGAGCAGGACATGCAAAAGATCCGTGAACGGGATCGACCTGCCGCCGCTCTCGGTGATCAATCTTTGCGCGTCGGCCATTGCCAGCACGCGGGCGCGATACTTGGTCGCCAGGTCCTCGATGCTCCGCGAGTTTCGCGCTGTTTGCGAGAACAGGGCCAAGAGCTGGGAGAAAAGGTTCCCCGAGCGGTGGCGCATGTCGCGGATCATCAGCTCATTGTGTTGTTCGAGCTGACGGCGGGCAATGGCGTTGGCGAGAAGGTTAGCGACGGCAGCGAGAAATGCGACTTCCTGCGGAGCGAATTGCCGCGGTGTTTTCGTGGCGACGCCAAGAATGCCGTAATGACGCTGGTCGCGACCGGCGATGGCGACGTTTGCTCCGGATACGCAGCCGTGCTGCCGCAGATAAGCATTGGTCCTGAACCGGTTCTCGGCGGTGAAGTCACTGGTGATGACGGGGAGGGGAGATTGCAGGGTGTAGCCGGCGCAGCTTTCGGGCTCCGTCGAGGCGATCACCGAGCCGACGAGGCCGGCTGTGAAACCGCAGCCGGCGCGCAGCAGCAAATGCGCATTGCCGGGAAGCAGTTCGAGAACGCAAACCAGATCGACCGCGAGCGTGCGCGCGATCGTGCCGACGGCATCGTTGAGCAGGTGCTCAAGATCCGACTCTGCCATGACGCGTTCGGCAAGCTGCGCCAACGCCTCCTGCTGCCTCACCTGGCCGCGTAGTTCCGCTTCCAGTCTGACCCACTTGGTGATGTCCCGGCAGAGGCCGAACAGGCATTCCGGCACGCCGTCGCGGACGATCACGCCGCTCCACTCCAACCAGCAATCCTCGAGCGCCGCGCCTTGGCAGAGCCGATAGCGGGTCGGGTTGGGGTCCGATGTGTGTCGCGCTTTGTGCACCGCTGCCTTAATCTTGGGCCAGTCCTCGGGGTGCACGGAGCGGGCAAAACTGGCGCCGGTGCCCTCGAAGGCGCCGACAGGCAGGCGATGAACGGCTTCGAGATTGCGCGACCATGTCACCTTGTCGGCTGCCACATCCCAGCGCCAAACGCCGATCTGCGCCGCTTCCAGCACGGCGCTCAAAACCGCGAGATCGGAACAGAATTCGGGCGCCGGCGCCGCGTCAGGATTTTCACCCGGGTCGGCTACGACGGTTTTTTTGGTTTTTTTTTGCTCGGGCGAAGTCATTGGGTTGGCTTTTCTTCCCGACCGGACCATAGGACATCTACCTGACGTAAAACGGCTGAACCGTGCACCGGTTTCGTTCCGGCCGCCGGTTCGATGACAGAAAAAGGAGATTTGTCGTTGCCGGCGCGTCAAAGGCGCGGCACGAAGTTCGCTGCTTTTCCCGCATGGCGGGAAACCCGTGACGGGGCACGCGCGAAAACGGCACTCAATAATTGAATGAAAGTGGCAGCGAAGCGGATGACCCGCCTAGTGGTCTACCGGTCTGGCCGGGTCCCGGCTTCGCGGGGCAAGATCGCTCACAAGACCCTCTCACGCGTTACCGCCGCCGGTAAAATACCAAACTATTGTTTTGCTCTGTGTATCAGTACAGCCCGGTCATTGTTTCAGCGCGTGGCGAGGCGCCGGGCGGCAGCGGCGGATGGGCGGCAGCTTGTCGCAGCGGTGTCGACCGAGTCTGGTCGTCGAGGTCGGTTTGTGCAGCGCTGATTCGTCGCGAATGCGTATCCGCAAGCACGACCACTTTCGTCCCGACTCCGACGCGACCGTACAGGTCGACGATATCCGCATTGAGCAGCCGGATGCATCCGCTCGACATGTGCTTGCCGATAGAGGTCGGTTCGTTGGTGCCGTGGATGCGATAATCGGTATTGCCGAGATAGAGGGCACGGGCCCCGAGCGGATTGCCGGGACCGCCGCCGATCCAGCGCGGCAGATACGGCTGGCGGGCGATCATGGCGGCCGGCGGGGTCCAGTCGGGCCATTCGGACTTGCGCGCGATCGTTTCGGTGCCCGACCATTCGAAGCCCTGGCGACCGACGCCGATGCCGTAGCGCAGCGCCTTGCCTCCGCCGAGCGTCAGATAAAGGAACGTATGACCCGGATCGACGATAATTGTGCCGGCCGGCTCGTTGCCGACATAGGAAACAACCTGGCGTCGCAACGCCGGGGCCGGCGCCTGGTCCGCATCCGGCGTGAATTGATAGACCGGCGCGGCCGGATCAGTCTGGCTGTAGCGCAGCGTCTGCGCGTTGGCCGCCCCGATCGGCATTGCCAAAAAAGCCAAAGAGCAAACAAACAATGCTGCGTCGCGACGACGCCGTGACCTGATCGCTGGCATGGTACACCCCACCCCGCTTGAGAAAGCTGCTCAGATAAGCATGCGAGCCGATAAAAAGTTCCCCGCCGCATGCGATGGATTCGAATCAAATACGTGGAGATTTTTTGAGATTTTTTCTCAATTCGCGTCCCGGACGCGCACCGATTTGCTGTTTAGTCGAAGCGGGAGCGCGACAGGTTCAAGGGAGAGCAGGGCGGTGAGCTCGACGCTGCAACTGGCACGTCGCCCGAGCACGATGGGCATTGTGCGAAGAGGCGAGGGCCGCCTTTAGACGGTGCAGCGCCCGTACAGCGTCGACAGCGCCGGGGTCGATACCGGGCTGAATGCGGGATCGCATCCGACCGGCACTCGCCGCCGCGACTCCAGGCCTTGCGGTGTTCCATCGCGCCCGGCCGTAAAGAGCGGCAGTCGATCCCCCTTGCGGAAGCGATTGACCGTGACCGTCGGCGCGTGGGCGCTGACCCCAGCTCCGACCCCAAGGCCGACCGCAGGTCCCACCGGGGCCGGAAGCGGCGCAAGACCGACAAGGAGGAGGGCGACTGAACAAAGCGCCACCGCACCGAGGATGCGAGTAACCAAAAGCCTGGCCATTGGAAGACTCCGAAATGCTGCAACGGTCACCCTGAACGTCCCGTTGCGCGAATTTAAACCCCCGACGAGAACGACACCGGAGCAGCAACGATTTGGTGCGTGTAGCGTTCCGAATAGTTCTCACCGCTCACTGATTTGTGAAGGGCGCAGAAGTCTGCTTGTCCCTGCATCATTGTCGATTTGGGGCCCGTCGCGAAACGATGCCAAGGAATACTAAGGAACAAACAACCCGCTGGCGCTTTGATGTGGCGGACCGGCCATCCTTTCCCCCTCCCCCCCGTGCTTGGCCGGCCAAGTTGGGCGCAGCCGATATGCCGATCGGCTGCGCCCTTATTTTTTTGCTTTTTGTCGGGATTTTTCGTCTTTGGGTTTTTCGCTTTCTCAGTTTTCACTCCACGCGCGCTCCGCCCGATCGGTTGGAGGCTGCCGATCTCTCCAGGTCTAGAGAGCGAGGCAAAATGATCGGAGCCCCCGCTGCGCAAGCCCACGCTCTCCACTTGAGGAGTCAGCAGCGAAGGGGTCGGCGACGAGGGCGCGCGCCAACCGGATCGGTCGTCGAGGGAATTGTGGTCGAGGGAATTGCGCTTGGGGCGCAGCTACAAGGTCGGCTGCGGCTCGTTTGCCTGCCGCGTGCGGTTGCGCGCCTTGCGGCCGAAGAACAGCGCCTGACTTACCACCGCGGAAACGATGGCGAGTTGGAACGGCTTGGCGATGAGGAACGCCGGCTCGGGCCGCCGCCCGGTCAGGAAACGCTCGGGAAACGCGGTAATGAAGATGACCGGCACTTCGAACGAGCCGAGGAGTTCATTGACCGCATCGAGCCCGGAACTGCCGTCGGCAAGCTGAATGTCGGCGAGGATCAGGCCGGGTCGCTTCTTTTTCGCCAGGGCGAGCGCTTCCGCATGGGTGCGCGCCACACCGATCACCTTGTGGCCGAGGCTTTCGACCAGCGCTTCGATGTCCATGGCGATGAAGGTCTCGTCCTCGATAATCAGGACGTCGGTGGCGATCTCGGCGGCAAGCTCGCGGCCGGACTCTTCGACCAGGGCCCGCAGCGTTTTCAGGTCGCAGTCGATCACTTCGGCCGCATCTTCCTCGGAGAACCCTTCGAGCGCCACCAGCAGGAAGGCTTGGCGCGGACGCGGGGTAATCTGCGTCAGGTGCTGCTCCGGCGGCAATGCGGCGCCGCCTGCCTCCGCCTCACCGTTCACCGAGACCGAGTTCCAGATTTTCGTGAACAGGCGATAAAGCGCCACCCGCGAGCTCGACCCGCTGTCCAGTATTTTCGGACTGGCGATCAACGATTCGAGGGTTGCGGCGACATAGGCGTCGCCCGAGGTTTGACTACCGGACACCGCGCGGGCGTACCGACGGAGGAATGGCAACTGCTGGAGTACGGCCTGCGAGGTCGACAAAATACCCTCCACCTTCCATAGCCCGGAACTTAATGGCGAAAACGCCTAGACGCAAAGAAAGTTCCGAAAAGCTTCGCCGGGGCGGAACCCCCCGCCGCGCAAGCGCGTTACGGTTCGGAGCGGGAATCATTGAGGGCGAATGACTGCGGGTGACGAGATCAAGTCTAACCGAACAGCAGCAGGGCAGGGCAAGGCGGGGATGGCAAATGGGAATAGTGAAGCAATGACGAGCCGTAAGACCAGCCTCGAGGCAGTCGAGCCGGAATTGGACAAGCAAAGGTTGCAACATTCCGTGGACACGCGTCCCCATAAGGAAATCCGCCTCGGGCGAGAGACCCAAGGCCGGATCGGTGAGCTGTTGCGCTCGATGTATAATTCCTATGTTGATCAGGGCGTACCCGAGCAGCTCGAGGATCTGGTTCGCCGGCTCGGCGAGCAGGAATGAAACCGCAAAGGTGCAGTGCGCATGAAGCTTGATCCTCAGATTCGCGACCAGGTCCTCAGCACGGTGCCAAGCCTGCGCGCTTTCGCCATATCGCTGTGCGGCAACATCGACCGTGCCGACGACTTGGTGCAGGAGACGTTGCTGCGCGCGTTGGCCCATATCGATTCGTTTCAGCCGGGCACCAACATGCCGGCTTGGTTGTTCACCATCCTGCGCAACCTGTTTCGCTCCGAATACCGCAAGCGGCGGCGCGAGGTGGAGGATGCCGACGGCCGTTATGCCGAGACGCTCAAATCGCATCCCGAGCAGACCGGGCGGGTGGAATTCGACGAATTCCGGACTGCTCTCGCCAAGCTGCCGTCCGACCAGCGCGAGGCCCTGATTCTTGTCGGCGCCTCGGGGTTCTCCTACGACGATGCCGCGGCCATTTGCGGCTGCGCCGTCGGCACTATCAAGAGCCGCGTCAATCGCGCTCGCACCCGGCTCGCCGACCTTCTGGCCATCGACAGCGTCGATGACTTTGGTCCCGACCGCGCCACCCGCGCGGTGCTCGCCGGCGGTGGGCGGGGATAAAATATCAAGAGCGGAAAATACCGTCTCGTCTGGTGAATGCCGAACGTCGAAGAGAACGTCGAAGCTTCGCGGACGAGGCCGCAGCATCGTTACGGCATGCCGTTGCGGTGGGCGAGACCGCCGTCGACGGTGACGATCGTACCGCTCGTATAGGCTGAAAGATCCGAGGCAAGAAATACGACCGTCGCTGCGATCTCGTCGGGCATTGCGGGACGGCCGTAAGGCATTTTGGCAAAGCTCTCCTGCCATCGATTCTCGTCGCCATAAAGCCGTGCCGCCCGCTTGCGGCCGAGCGTTTCCACGCGATCGGTCCATACCGGGCCTGGATTGACGCCAAGAACCCGCACGCCGTGATCGATGCTGTTGCCGCCGATGGCACGGGTGAATGCCATCAGTCCGGCATTGCCCATGGCGCCGGCGATATAGGTTGGATCGAGCCGTTCGCCGCCCAAGCCGATAATGTTGATGATGACGCCGCGCCGGCGCTTTGCCATTTCCTTCAGATAGTGCCGGGTGAGACCGACATAGCCGAACACCTTTAAGTCCCAGCCGGCCCGCCAGGCCGGCTCATCAACTTCGTGGATGTCGCCACCCGGAATGGCGCCGGCGTTGTTCACCAGAATATCGACGTCAGGGAAGCTTGCGTATACGCGCTCGCGTGCCGCGGCATCGGAGAGGTCGGCCGCGAGTACCTGCGTCTTTACCCCGCTCGCCGCAGCGATTTCGGCGGCCGCCTTTTTCAGCATATCGGCCGAGCGCGCCACGAGGCACACGTGCACGCCCTCGCGCGCGAACCATTGCGCCACTGCCAATCCTATTCCCTTTGAACTGCCCGTAATCAGGGCGGTGCGGCCGCCAAGCTTCAGATCCATGGAATTCCCCCCGGTGATCCGCGTGACCGTCACCTCTGCATATCACGAGCCTGCACGCTATTGGGTAACGGCCGGTGTTTCGGCGGCGGGTTCGATCAGCAGGTCGTCTGCGATCTCGAACCTTGAAGCGATCGCTTCGATCCACTGTCATTCGGATGATTGCAGGCAAGAGCGCAGCCGGCGCCAGCCAATGACGACGCCAGTGAGGCTGAACACGAAACCGCATCCGCACAAACCCACGATCAAGGTGGTGCGCAATGCCGGCCGCGAGTTCAAAGCGGGGACGTCGAAAGTGTGCAGCGCCTCGTAAAGCCAGCGATAGACGCGGCGCGATGAATCGAGTTTCTGGAAAAGGGCGCCGTTCGAGGCGTCGATGTCGAACCAGTCGCCGCCGCAAATCAGGCGGAAGACCCGCCTGTCCGAACGGCCCGATGCGGCCGCATAATCGTCGCCGCCGGCGATGGCAATGGCGGGTCGACACGCTTTCCCAAGCTGGCTTGCCACCGCGTTCAGTTCGGCAGGCTCAAGCGTGCTGCGCTCGTCAGCCGCCCTTGCGGTGCGCGAGCCGGCCCTGGCCAGACTCTGCCGGTTCGGCCCGTATCGTTGCCTGCGATAGATTTGCCCGCCGAGGGCGAACCACTCGACCTCCCTGGCGCCTTCGCTGACGTTACGCAACTCATCGTGCGACAAGGCACTCCAGTCTGGAGCGCCGGCAATGGCGGCCGTCTCGGCGCGCGTCGCCCGTCCGGTCGAGAACAGCAATCCATCGTCCATCGACAGCCAGCCGCTGAATATCCAGCTCCAGACGAACAGCAGGCAGCACAAACCGAGCCAGTGATGCCAAGCCTGCCAGCCCCGATAAGGCGACCGTGGACGCCAGCGCTTGATTTCGATGCGTGCGACGCCGACGGCCGCGCCGGCCGTGGCGCCGATCAGCGCCAGCAGCGACAGCCACCATACCAGCCGGCCCCACGCCGCTGGGCGGCTGCGCAGCGCAGTGGGATAAATCCAGTGCGGGATGCTGCCCAGATAGTTCCACAGTCGCTGCCGCCCGTTCGTTTGGAGAACGACCTCGCCAGTCGCCGACGACACGTAAAGCTCAGTGTGCGCACCGTCGTTGAGCGCGATCCGGTACAGCGGACGCTCGGCATCATAGGCAGTCGGGAACGTCCATTGATCGTGGCGCGCCAAAGCGACGACCTGCGCGTTCGATACCGCCAAGCCGCGGCGCCGCCCGTAATCGGTCGCGATTGCCAGCGCCAAATGCCGCGAGACGATTGCGGCGTCGGCGAGATCCGCGGCGCGCAAGGCTTTCGTGGTCGAGCCGCCGGAGACCACATAAATGGGCCCGTCGGTTCGCTGCAGCAGGCGAACGCGCATGGCGGCAGCGATCCGGCTTGCGCGCACGGCTTCCGCCGGGCCATGGGCGACGCCGGCACGGTCGAGCGGGGCGAGCCCGGCGAAACGCTCCGCCTCCGTCTGCGCGGGATACGGTACGAAGTGCATGACAATGCCGCTCGCGAACCACATCGCGAACAGCAGACAGAACGCCACGCCCAGCCAACGGTGCAGCAGAATGAGTGCGCGCATCGGCGTCATGGCTTTTCACCATTTGGCCGAGGCGGCAATCTCGTAGGTGCGCGGGTCGCCGAGGTAGACCTGGTCCGGATAACCGGGGTCGGAAAATGCCGCATAGACGGCATTGGTCAGGTTGCGGACGCGGAACGTGATGCGCAGGGTTTTGACATCCGGCCAATCAAGGTCCCTGCCGGGAATGTCGACGAACGCGTAGGCATCCGCCGTCGTGTAGGCGTCCATCGTCGTGGCGTCGTCCTCGTAGAGGTAGCGGTTGCCGACGTGGCGCAGCGAAGCGCCGACTTCGATCGGCCATCGCCAACCGCGATAGAGATATGACGTGCCGGCATTGATGATGATCGGAGCGACATTCGAGGGGGTGTTGCCGGTCCAATCACCGTTGACGCCATCGAAATTTCCATACCGGGCGTGCGTCAAGGCAACATTGCCCCAGAGCTTCCAACCCTCGATCGGACGCACCGCGCCGGCCAATTCAATGCCCTTGGTGGCGATTTCGCCGGCAAGATCGTACGTCTCCGGGCCCGTTTGCACGTACACATTGCGCCGGGTGATGTCGTAGGCGGCGAAAGTCCACTCCGCCCTGTCGCCCCACAACAGTTGCTTGACGCCGGTCTCGTAGATTTGCGCACTGGTCAAGGCCAGCGGTGTGGAGGCGTTGACCGAGAAGATGTCGGCCGCCGCCGGATCGTAGGACGTGGCGAACATGCTGTAGATGTGGAGTTTCAACAGGTTGTCCTCGGTCAGAGCGAGTTTGCTGATGGGTGTTGTATCACCGATGCCGGCATGAGGCCTGTGCCAATTGTATTGGTGCAGCCAGGCGGGCAGCTGATCCTTGCGCTGCCGTGAGCTTTGATAAGCCTGAGCATAAGCCCATTCGCGCAGGCTGGTCTGAATGAAGCGCTCGGCCTTGCCGTTGGTCTGCGGTCGATAGGACCTGGTTCGGACGTGTCGGAGCCTGAGTCGCTTGCAGGCGCTGCGGAAGGCGAACGACTTGTAGCAGGAGCCGTTGTCAGTCATGACGCGCTCCACGGTGATGCCGAGGCTCTGGTAGTAGGCGACGGCGGCCTTGAGGAAGGCGGTGGCACAACGCTTCCTCTCGTTACCCATGATCTTGGCGAAGGCAATGCGGGAGTGGTCGTCGATGGCGACGTGCACGAACTCCCATCCGACCCCGCGGCTGTTGCTCTGGCCCCGCCGGTCGCCGGTGATGCGATGGCCGATCCTGTTGAAGCGGCCGAGCTTCTTGATGTCGATGTGGATCATCTCGCCGGGCCTCTCGCGCTGGTAGCGCCGGACCGGTTCGGCAGGCTCAAGGGCGTTGATCCTGTTGAGGCCCAGTCGCTTGAGGATGCGACTAACGGTGGCCGGCGAGATCTGCAATTCGGCTGCGATCTGGTGGCCGGTGCGGCGCTGACGGCGCAGTCCTTCCACCTGCTCAACCACGCCCTGCGGCGTCGGCTGATGAAGCCGGTGAGGCCGCGAACTGCGGTCGCTCAACCCCGCCAGCCCCTCGCGACGATAGCGGTCGACCCACTTGCGAACCGTCCGCGGGCAGACGCCTGCGGCCAATGCGACGGCCTTCGGCGTCTGCCCGCTCTGCACCTGCCGCACTATTCGCTCTCGACCACGCGGTGTCAGGCGGGCATTCTTGTGCACGTTCATCCGGTCCTCCGAATCACTGAAGCTTCAACAACCTCAGCGTCCTCGTTTAGGACCGGATGGACAACCTATTGAAAGCTCACATGTAGAGCGTCAGTTTGGGGATCGGTTCGTAGGTGTAGGCGGCGCGATAGGAGACCGGCTTCCAGGTCTGGCTGAACGGTTCGCCGGTTGGGATCGAGCCATCGTAATTGACGCCATTGCTGTTCAACATCCAATCATCCACGCGAATGCCGCCGATCAGCGCGAACGCAGGCGTGATCTTCAGGCGGTCCTCCAACGCGCCGGCAACGTCGTCGAGTTGCTTGTTGCGGGTATCCGGAAACTGCGGACCGTAGACTCCCTGGATCGGATCGACGACGGCGACGTTGTCGTACGGATAATCGTTCGGATCGCCTTCCTCGACGAACGTGATCCAGTCTCCGCTCACCTGGAGTTGGGCGGCAAGCCGGTTGTCCATGCCGAACAGCCGGGAGTCCCACAGGACATCGAGATTGTCGCCGACCACGTGCTGGTTGTGCGTTACGAAAAAACGGTCGCGGTCGATGGTGCCGGCCGCGAATTCCGCGCCGTCGTCGAAGGCGTAGGTTTCGCTGTCGAGCCAATTGCGCTGCGCCTGATAATAATAGACTTGATCTTTCACGGTCACAGTGGTGAGCGGCGTCCATTCGAATCCACTGCGCAGCCAAAGCTCCTGGGCGCCGGTGGCGTTGTCGGCGACGTTGTAATTGGTGGTGAGCGTGCGCGAGTTGATCGTCATCGGCCCGAGATTGTCGCCCGAAAACGTGCTGACCGCGTTCCCCGAGACGACGCCGCTCACCGCGTTGGCGCCGGCAAACGAGGTCGGCACCAGCGGAGTCCCCAGTAGGCGTGGCCGGTATCCTTCTTGTAATCGACGGCCACGAAGGTCGTGAGCGTTGGATTGACGTGATAGTTGAACTGCGTGGCGAGGTCCGCCAGGTCCCGCCAATCGCCGTCGATGAAACTGTTGATGCTCGATCCAACCGCGTCGAAGCGATAATCGAGCCCCGGAATTCCGGTGCTGCCGCCCGAGCCGTAATGCGAGCGGAAGGTGCCAAGCGAATCAACCGACAGGTCAAGCTCATTCTGGATCGGCCCCGTGGTTGGCTGCCGGTTGACGTAGTTGACCGAGCCGCCGACGGCCTCCATTCCGGACATCAGCGCCGACGGGCCTTTGAGGAACTCGACCTGAGCGAGGTTGCCCGTGTCCATCACGCGCGCCGTGTCGCTTGCGATGCCGATCGAAATTCCGTTGTAGAGAACGTTGACCTCGCCGAAGGTGAAGCCGCGCATTGAAAAATTGGCCGGCGCGCCCGATGAGTCGAGGTCCAATACGCCGACCGCTCCCTTGGCGATTTCGCTGCTGGTGCGATAGCCCTGCTCCTGCATCGTCTGTTGATCGACGACTTCGACCGATGCCGGCGTCTCGCGGACGGGGAGGCCGAGCCGGGTTGAGCTTGCGGCCACCGCACTGCCGTTGAGCGGCGTCGGCGCTGCTCCGCCAGGCTGTGGCTGCGCGTTTGCAGGCGCGGGTCCGGTCGGCGCCGTGGACGTTGCGGTCGAACGGTGGCCGCGCTTCCTGGCCCGCGGTGACCTTTTTCGCGGTGCTGCGACGTTGATCGGCGGCAGCTTGCTCTGGCCGCCGGTTGTTTGCCCACCAGCTTGTTGCGCGCCGGGCGCCGCCGTTTGAGCGGCGGCTCTATCGATCGCAAGCTGCGCGCCGATCGCCAGAATGGATGAAGTGGTGAGAAGACAGACGAATGCAGACAGCCGGCTGCATGTGCGGCCGCAATTGTTGACAGGCAAGACACGGCGCCTCGAAGGCGAAGAAACCTGTCACCGCGGCCTTTTGGCTGCCACGCATCCCGCTTCGCCCTTGGCGCGGAATGCAAAACAACCGGACTTTTACGTTGACGCCCGGACACCCCGCCCAAGGCGCGCACGCGCGTGACTTTCGGCTGACGGCAGGTCTCCTGGCTTGCGGGTCTTCACCTGCCGTCGCCTTCCCGGGATGCCAATCCCAGTGGCCTATGACGGAAGATTCGCCGCTCACAGTTGCGGGGGCAGCCGCGGCGTTGAGCGAGAGGCGCTCGCACCGCGTTCCCTTTTGATCCCCAATGGGGGAACCGTCACCAATAGAATAGGCGGCAAATCTCGCGTCGGGCAATCGCTTGAGCCGCGCTTCGCCGACCCCGGATCAGATTCCGTCATGCTGTGACTGAATAACCACAGCGGGCGAGCAGAGGCATGGAGGAAGTGCTAACCGCAATCGCGCTGCTCGTCGCGGCGCGCAGCGTCGACCGGCCTCTTCCCTCACCCGCTCGATCCATTACAGTGCCGCCGGCAATTCCGAGCGGGAAGGGTCCTTGCGTCATGAACGACCAGGTCGTCAGCTTTCAATCGGCGGGCTTGCGCCTGCACGGCGTTCTCAGCGTGCCCGAGGGCGTGCGCGCCGGCGAACGGCGCGCGGGGTTTCTGGTGCTGCACGGCTTCGGTTCCAACAGCAACAGCCCGACCTGCATCGCGCCGGCAAAGGTGTTGGGTGAGTTCGGCTACGTCACGCTGCGTTTCGACATGCGCGGCTGCGGCAAGAGCGAGGGTGAGTTCGGCCGTGTCATCTGCCTCGAACAGGTCGAGGATACCGGCAATGCGCTCGACTTTCTCGCCCGCCATCCGGCCGTCGACCCCGACCGCATTGCCGCGATCGGCTCGAGCTTCGGCGGTGCGGTGGGCGTCTATGCGGGCGGCACCAATGCGCGCATTGCCGCGGTCGTGTCGAACGGCGGCTGGGGCCATGGCGAGCGCAAGTTTCGCGGCCAGCATCGCACGCCGCAGGCCTGGGAAAAATTCACCAAAATGCTCGAAGAGGGAAAGGCCTACCGCGCCCGCACCGGCAAGTCGCTGATGGTGCCGCGCTACGACATCGTACCGATCCCGGACCATGTGCGCGCCAACCTGGAGAAACAGGGGGTCGGGATGCTGGCGCCGGGCTCGGTGGAGATGTTTCCGGCCGAGACCGCGCAGAGCATGTTCGACTTTCGCGCCGAGGACGTGGTCGGGGACATCGCGCCGCGACCGCTGTTGCTCATCCACGCCGCCAAGGATTCGGTGACTCCCACCGAGCAGTCGGTCGAAATGTTCAAGCGTGCCGGCCAGCCGACCGAGCTGCACCTGTTCTCCGGCCTCGATCATTTTCTGTTCGCGGAAAAATCCACGCGGGTGTGGAACCTGCTGCGGCAATGGCTCGACACTTATTTCCCGGCGACGAAGTGAGGGTTTCACTGTTTCCCGGATCGGTGCAGCACGATATGGTGCCCTGCTGATACGGGGTCGTAATGCCCCAAATCTGACATTCGCTCTGGAAGTTTCCATTCTCTAACTATGGGGTGGAGCTTTGCTGGCCATCGGCGGTGCCGATTGTGAGGACGCCGCTGGCGAGATCGAAAACGTCAGCACTCGCGCATGTCGCTGGAGCGGAAGTTCCAAAAGACCGCGCAGTGGATGGTGTCGATCAGTTGGACTTTTTCCTCGGCAAAAAGGAAACCTCCAACCGCGAAGCATTCCCGGCCTACGTGGCCGACAGGTTGACGGCTGTCAAATGGCGTAACTGGAAGGCGCACTTCATCAAACAAGACAACATGTATGACGTTCCGGAAAAGCTCCCACTTCCCAGAGTTTATAATCTGCTGAGGGACCTGAAGGAGGAACACGACGTGGCCCCTTATAATACTTGGATCGCAGAACCAGTGTTTAAGGTCGTCGCCGAATTTCAGGCCAGCTTGCAAAAGTATCCGCCGATAAAAGCGGGCACTCCCGATCCCTACACGCCGCCGAAATGAGCAACGCTTCGACGTCGCCTATTGGCACTGAGCGACTTATCATGGTGCTGTGCCCACGTCCGCTGTTGGTGGAAGCGTAAATGGTTGGTTGACCCCGGTTAGTTGCGAACAACCGGGACGCCGTGGGCTCATGCCCGCGCACCGAACGATCTTTATTCTTTGGTTCCGATCGTATTCTCGTAGCGAACGGGCGCCCGTTCGTGCGCGGGCGGCCACGAGGGCGGCCCCTACGGGAAACAGGATGCTTTTTTGATTCGCACAAACGATCGATCAATGCCCAACGTCGCCAGCACACGGCGCAGCGAAAAGCGCCGCGCAATCAGACGTTTGTCACCGCAGGCACGACAACGCTTGACAGCGCGTAACGGATCAATAGAACGCGCGCCGTCTCGCTCGCTTGCAAGGACGTCGGTTGCCTGACAGCGCCGGCGGAGCGGGATGCGGTGCCCGCGGGCAGGGGTTCGTCACCTTTGCACTCGGGCGGCTTTGGACATCATGCCCGCCGGCAAGAAGACCGGTGTGCGAGGTGCTCGCTGTAACCGGGGCCGGCGCCGGCGGGAGACCCCTGCCATCTGCGGCGCTGCGCTCCGCGAAGCCTGGTCCGGAGCTGAGTCCTTGGGATGCGTGAGTCCCTTGGACAAGAGCCGCCGTGGAACGCCGGAAGGCGTGCTGCCCCCTCCCATTCCCTCCCCCGCAAGCGGGGGAGGGTCAGGGTGGGGGCAGGCGCCGCACCGCAAGGTGCGGCGGTTGATGAAACAGCGCCTTTCGGCGTTCTGCTTCCTTTTTGTTGCTGGAAGCGAGTCTAAAAGATTTTGTAGGTTGGGTAGAGCGAAGCGAAACCCACCGAAGGACGCGATGGGTTACGCCGCGGAGCTTGTCATCGGGCCGGCCACTTCGGGCCGGACCCGTTGGCGGCTAACCCATCCTCCATTTCCGTGCGCCGTCGCCGACCGTGATGGATCCGGCTCTCCACTGCCGGATCGATCTGACGAAGGTCTGGTTTTGGCGGCGAAGTTTTTGCGACTGGCTTGCCGAAAGAACTCGGGGCGCGAACAAAAAGCGCAGCGCGAGAAGGTGGGGCGTTGCGCGGAGCAATCATCTCCCCTCTCCCGCAAGGGGAGAGGGGAAGGAGCGCCTCGCGAGGAGGAGATTTCTTTGCTTCACCCGCCCCTGGAGGGGGGAGGCGAAAAGTAGCGCGCCGCAAGAATGGGATCGGTCTGCTTCACCCTCCAAGGGAGACCTGATAAGGGGAGAGATAAGCCGGGAGTTCGCTGACTTTGAAAGGGACCGATGAATCAACAAATAAATGAAGCCAGGGCTGACATCCGCGTCGCCCACGTCGAACTGCACCGCTTCATCCGCGACGTGCTGGCGGCATTGGGGGCGCGGGACAACGAAGCCGGCATGGTCGCCGATGGGCTGGTCTGGGCCAATCTGCGCGGCGGCGACGGCCACGGCGTGTCGCGGCTGCCGCGCTATATCGCCATCATCGAGCGCGGCGAGATTGATCTGAAAGCCGAGCCGCGGCTCATTCACGACCGGCCGGCGACCTTCATCATCGACAGCGGCCACGGTTTCGGCCCGGTGGCATGCATGCAGGCGGCGTCACTCGCCGTCGAACGGGCGAAAAGCATCGGCGTCTGTTACGGCATCGTGCGCGAGACCACTCATACCGGCGCCATCGGCCGCTACGCGCAGTGGATCGCGCAACAAGGCTGCGCCGCTCTGGTCATGGGCTGCGGTCCGGCGTTGATGGCCTTTCACGGCACCCGCGTTGCCAGCATGGCGACGAGCCCGATCGCCGTCGCGGTGCCGACCGGCAACGGCCCGATCCTGCTCGACATGGCGACCTCGACCATCTCCAACGGCAAGATATTGCAGGCGCGCGCTGCCGTCACGCCGCTGCCGCCCGGCACCGTGCTCACAGCCGACGGCGAGCCGACGACCGATCCGAACAAAGCCGAGATTCTGCTGCCGCTCGGCGGCCCAAAAGGCTCCGGTCTCGGCCTGATGTTCGAAATGCTGGGGAGCATCCTTGCCGCCGCGCCGATTCAGTCGCGCGCCCTCGGCCGGGAACGGCGCACGCGGCACGTCGCCAACCTGGCGATGCTCGCCATCGATATCGCGAGCTTCCGGCCGCTCGCCGATTTCCAGGACGACGCGCAGGCGCTTGTCGCCGTCCTCAAATCGCTGCCGCGGCAATCCGGCGTCGACGAGATCGCCATGCCCGGCGAACGATCCAACCGCACCGAAGTCCTGCGCCGCGGCAACGGCATCCCGATCCCCGCCAAGCTGTGGGCGGAGCTTGAGCGCATCGCCGTCACTTACGCGGTCGTGATGCCAGCGACACGCAGCTTGTAGGACGGATTCGCGTAGCGTAATCCGCAATCTTGTGCTTCCCTTGATGCTTCACGGCGGATTACGAAGGCCAAGTGAGGGTTTGACATGCGCCTCGACGACAAGACCGCGCTGGTCACCGGCGCCGGATCGGGCATCGGGAAATGCATTGCCGAGACTTATGCGCGCGAAGGCGCGCGCGTCGCTTTGGCGGACATCGATTTCGAGGCGGCCAAATCCGCCGCACGGGACATCGGCAACAATGCCATCGCGCTCGTCTGCGACGTGGCGAAAAAGGCGCAATTCGAGGCGGCGGTCGCCGATACGGTCGCGGCGTTCGGCGGCCTCGATATTCTGGTCAACAATGCCGGCACCACCCACGTCAACAAGCCGTTCCTGGAAATCACCGAGGATGAGTACGACCGCACTTTTTCGGTCAACGTCAAAGGCGTGTTCCTTGGCTGCCAGGTGGCGGTGCCGGTATTCCGCCAGCGAGGTGGCGGCGTGATCATCAATATCGGCTCGACCGCGGGGTTGCGGCCGCGCCCGGGAACCTCGGCGTACAGCGCTACCAAGGGAGCCGTGCATACGCTCACAAAAGTCCTGGCCGCCGAGCTTGCCGGCGACCGCATCCGCGTCTGCGCCATCGCACCGGTCGCGACCGAGACGCCGTTGCTGCCGAGTTTCCTCGGTCCCAAGCCCGGTATGCGCGAAAAATTCATCGCCACGGTTCCGCTTGGCCGCTTGGCGGTGGTGCAGGACATCGCCAACGCGGCGCTGTTTCTCGCATCCGCCGACGCCGAATTCATCACCGGCAACATCGTCGAGGTGGACGGCGGCCGCTGCGTGTGATGGGCCAGCCGGTGCGGCGCGCAAAAGACCCGCTAGCGAATCGGGACTCGTTTTCGGCTTTTTCGTGCCCGTTGTGCCGCCATCGTGCCATCTCGGCGCTTTTTATCGCCGCACTGTTTGGTGTATCTTGGGCGCAGGGGAAGGGAGTGCATGTGGGGTCGCAAGCATAAGTCCGCCGCGTCCGCGGCGCCCGCCGAGACCGCGGCGGTTTCGCCGCTGAAGGAGGCGTTGCACCAGGCGCGCATCGAGGCTGCCGAGCGCACCAGCGTGGTCGTCGACCTGCGCGATGCGGAACTCGCGCGGCTCGAACTGCTCAACGAAGCGCTCGATCCGCTCTTTGCCGAACTGCCGCCGGACGCGGACCTGTTCGACCGCGGCATCAGCCGCGGCGACACCCCGCGATTGTGGATCGACGCCGTCGCCCACATCGCCATGGGGCGCGACAAGCGCATCTACCGATTTCTGCACGATACACGCATCGGCCGCCGGGTCCTGGCCGAGTCGCACGAGATTGCCGAAATCGTGCAGGCGGTCACCGCCTATGTGGCGCGCCGGCTCATCGAACGGCAGCGCGCGCTCGACGAGGACCCGCAATTCGTCGAGCGTGTGGCCAAGAGCGTTGCGGAGCGCGAGCGACGCCGCCGGCGCTGGCGCTCAGCCGGCGCCTTCGCGTTCGGGTTCCTGCTCGGCCTGCTGGCGTTGTTTGCCGCCGGCGTGCTGATCGCGACCCGCTTTCATTGAAGGCGCTGCGGCGCGCCCTGCCGTATCGTGCCGTCATCGGCGCGCTGGCGGCCGATCAGTTCGCAACTCCAGCGCGGCGCTTGTCCGTCGATGCGAAACAGATTGTAGCCGGCGCCGTCCTCGCTTCCATGCGGCGCGCTGGCCGAGGCGGACGGCACGCCGACGGCGGGAATCCTGGTCCCGCGTGGACCCTCGAGCCAGACCAGGGCGTGGCGATGATCGTGTCCGTGCAGCAACAGCTCGGCGCCTTTGTCCGCCAGCACGCGGCGCAGGGCCGCGGCGTCGACCAGCCGCCGCAGATAGCGGCTTGGCGGGCTGATCGGAGGATGATGAATAAGGACGATGCGGAACAGGCCGGCGGTTTCTTCCAACATTTCGCCAAGAAGAGCGAGCGGTTTATCCTCGACCCTGCCCGTCGCCAGGAACGGACCGCTCGGCACTGCCGACGACACTGCGATCAAAGCCACGTCGCCGCGCCGACGCAGGATCGGGAACGGATTGGGCCAGTAATCGACGTCGCCACGCATATAATCGCCCCAGTAGGTACTTGGGCAGGCCCGCGCGCCTCTGACATAAACGTCGTGATTGCCGGGAACGACGGTAATGTCAGTCGGCGCGCCCAGCCGCTTCAGCCACGCTCGCGCGCGGGCGTATTCATCGTTAAGCGACAGGTTGACCAGGTCGCCGGTCACCGCGATGTGGTCGGCGCCGGCCGCTTTCACGTCGCGGGTGATTGCTTCAAGGACTTCGGGACGATGGATGGATTTGCGCTGGCGCTGCCAGTTGATGAAACCGAGGCCGCGCTTGCCGGCAAGCTCGTAGAGCCGCGGCGGCGACGCCATATGCAAGTCGGACAGGTGGGCAAGCAGGAACATGCTGTCATGATGCTCCGCGAATCGCAGCGGTTACAGCTTTTTGCGGTACCGCGCCGCGGCGCGCCGGATCTACGAACTGCCGATCAGGATGCCAACGGCGAAGACCAGTACCCCGCCGACCACAACCTGGAACGCGGCCTGCAGGAACGGGGTGTCCATGTAGCGGGTGCGGATCCAGGAAATCGTCGCCAGTTCGACCGCCACGACCGCAAAGGCGACGCCGGTCGCGACATAGAAACGGGGAATGAGATAGGGCAGCGCGTGACCCACGCCGCCGAGCGCGGTCATTCCGCCGCAGACAAGGCCTCGCACCAGAGGCGCCCCGCGGCCGGTCAGCGAACCGTCGTCGGACAGCGCCTCGGCAAACGCCATGGATATGCCGGCGCCGAGCGCGGCCGCGAGGCCGACCAGGAAGGTCGACCAGGTATTGTGGGTGGCAAAGGCGGCGGCGAACAGCGGCGCCAGCGTCGACACCGAGCCGTCCATCAGACCCGCCAGGCCCGGCTGGATATATTGCAGCATGAACATGCGCTTGGCGGTCTGATCTTCGGCCGCGCGCTCGCTCGGCGTCAGGTCCTTGCCGAGCTCGTGAGCAAGCTGCTCGTGCTTGTCTTCCGCCGCGGCAAGCTTGCGCAGCAGATCGCGCGTGGCGTCATCATGCGCGCCATGCGCGGCGCGGCGATAGAAGCGCGCGGTCTCATATTCCATTTCCTCGGCGAACTTGCGCACTGCCTCGATCGACAGCGGCCGATTGAGCCAGATCGGGCGGCGGGTAACAAAACCCTTGACGTCCTGCCGGCGGATGAGCGGCAGAAACTCACCGAACCGCTTGCGATGCAGGGCGAGCAGCGCGTCGCGGTGGCTGATCTCCTCCTCCGCCATCTTGTCGTACATTTGCGCGGTATCCGGATACGATCCGCGCAACGCATCGGCGAAGGAGCGGTAGATGCGGTTGTCCTCGTCTTCGTTCGAGATGGCGAGCGCGAGGACTTCCTGCTCGCTCAAATCGGCAAAGCGCTTCACGGCGACGCCTCCAGCCTCGACAGCGTGGAATATATTAGAACAATTCTAAATCATTTCCAGCAGGACCTGCCATGCAGATTGATGCCGTCCGCCATCGCTTCGAGCCGCTCTTGCGCAGGCTCTTGCACCTCTACTGGCGTCACGCGCGCGGGCTGACGCTCGGCGTGCGCGGCCTGGTGTTCGATGCACAGGGCCGCGTATTTCTCATCAAGCACAGTTACGTGAGCGGATGGCATCTGCCCGGCGGCGGAGTCGAGCGCGGCGAGACGCTTGGCGCGGCGCTGGCGCGGGAGTTGCGCGAGGAGGGCAATATCGAATTGATCGGGCCGCCGGAGCTTTATGCGATCTACTGGAACCGGCGGATCGCCTGGCGCGATCACGTGGCGCTCTATGTGGTGCGCTCGTTTCGCCAGACCGCGCCGCCGCAACCGGGCCGCGAAATCGTGGCACATGGGTTTTTTGCCGTGGATTCCTTCCCAGAGGGTACGACCGCCTCGACGCGGGCGCGCGTAGCCGAAGTTTTGGGCGGACGCGGCGCTGCGGAAATCTGGTAGCGACAAATGGTTTTGCGACTTTTGGCGCCTGCAACCAACTCCAAGAGAAGGAGTTGTCTCCCAGAAGGAGAAATCTCATGCTGATGCCCAAAAGAATGCTGGCAATTGCCGCCGCAGCCGCGCTGGGCAGCGCGGTCATGGCAGGCGGCGCAATAGCGCGCCCGATGGGGGGTGTTCACAGCTTCAATCACGCCAACCACAGCTTCGGTCATCCCGGAGGGGTCGGTCGCGGGTTCGCCTTTCGCGGCCATCGGGGAGGCTTCTACGGCGGCGGCTTAGGCGGTCTCTATGCCTATGGTGGTCCTTCCTACGGCTATGGTGGTTGCTGGGTGCATCGCCGGATCTGGACGCCGTACGGTTGGCGCTGGCGGCTTGTTGAAATCTGCTGACCGCGCTTGATCGCGAACCAATGCAACGTGCGCTCTCGGGAGGGAGCGCACGTTGGTCCTGTTTCTAGCCAAAGCGGGCTCGGTCATGCGGCGCGCGAAAGTCGATTGCTGGCCCGATCGGCACGATGCCGGTCGGGTTGACGTGGCGCTGGCTTCCGTAATAGTGCCGCTTGATCTGTTCGATGCTCACCGTCTCCGCAATTCCTGGCACCTGATAGAGATCGCGCAGGTAGTTCCACAGATTGGCGTAATCGGTGATGCGCCGCAGATTACATTTGAAATGACCATGATAGACCGAGTCGAAGCGAATGAGCGTCGTGAACAGTCGCCAATCCGCCTCGGTGGGCTGGCTGCCTGCCAAATAACGCTGGCGTGACAGGATCTGTTCGAGCCGATCAAGCGCGGCGAAGACGTTCCGCGCGGCTTCCTCATACGCGGCTTGGCTGGTGGCAAACCCGGCGCGATAGACACCGTTGTTGACGTTCGTGTAGACGAACTCGTTGATGCGGTCGATCTCGGCGCGCAGCGCCGGCGGATAGTAGTCGGTCTTGACCTCGGTCAATGCGTCGAACGCCGTATTGAGCATGCGGATGATTTCCGCCGATTCGTTGTTAACGATGGTGTGGCGCTTTTTGTCCCACAGCACCGGCACGCTGACCCGGCCGGTGTAATGCGGGTCGGCCAGCAGATAGATTTCGGCGAGGGTTGCTTTGCCGTTGACCGTATCGGGCGTCGATTCGGGTGTTGAGGTGCCGAATTCCCAGCCGGTCCTGCCGTAGAGGGGCTCGGTGACGGAAACCGAAACTACCTCTTCGAGCTTTTTCAGCTTGCAAAAGATCAGCGTTCGGTGCGCCCACGGGCAGGCGAGCGAAATGTAAAGATGATAGCGGTCGCGCTCGGCCGCAAAGCCGCCGGAGCCGCTCGGACCGGGACTGCCGTCGGCGGTGACGAAACTGCGATAGCGCGACGTCGGCCGGATGAAATGGCCGTCTTTGGTGCGCGAAACATCGTCCTGCCAGATTCCCTCGACGAGCAGTCCCATCATAATCTCCAACTTTTTCCGAACCAGTTAAGCGACCGCACCGAACATGTGGTCTCGCGCTGGACCGCGGCAAGGGCAAATGCTAGGCGGCGCAATGAACGACATTTCGCTGACCATTTTGCCGGAATGCAAGGAAGACGCGCAGGCGATTGAGCGCCTGCACGACCGCGCCTTCGGACCCGGCCGGTATGCCAAGACCGCCTATCGCCTGCGCGAGCAGGCGGAGCATGTCGTCGACCTGTCCTTCGTTGCCCGCGTCGGCACGCTCCTGGTCGGCTCGGTATGGCTGTCGCCCATTCGCATCGGCGAGCACCGGGCGCTGCTGCTCGGTCCGCTCGCCGTGGAGCCTGCCTTCCGCGAGCGTGGGATCGGCCAGGCACTGATTGCGCGGGCGCTCAAAGAAGCAAGTGCAAAGGGTCACCGGCTGGTCATCCTCGTCGGCGATGAGCCGTATTACGCCAAATCCGGATTTGCGCGGATTCCACCCGGGCGCGCGATCATGCCCGGACCGGTCGACCCGGCGCGGCTGCTCGTCGCCGAGCTTGTGCCGGGCGCGTTCGACGGCGTATCAGGCCCCGTGGTGTCGGAGCCGAGTGTCTGAACTGGCAGAGCTACCGCCCTTCGCGCGCCCAGGTGCCGGCGAGACTGCCCAGCAGCAGCAGCAATCCGAGCAGGCCGGCAAACACCGGCAGCACGCCGATGCCACGTACCACGCTGGCGTCGCTCATCTTCAGGCCGATCCAGTCGCCGCCCGCATAGGTATCGCCCGAGTGTACAGCAATGATGCGCGGCACATGCACGCTGCCACCGTCGTCCAGCCGTCGCGCGGAGCCGCCGGTCGCCTTGGCGATCGGGGCAAGCACATGCGTGGTCGAGGTCACCTGGGCAAATTCCAGCGGATTGGCCGGTCCCATATTGACCAACGCCTTGAGCTTGCCGTCGCCGGCGCGCCACAGTCCGAGTTCGCTCGCCGCGATGGTGCTTTGCCAAAGTCCGGGCTTGACCTTTTGCAGCTTGATCACGCGGCTCACGCCAGACGGTGAGGTTACGGTGACATCGGCAACCGTGTCGGCCATGGTCTGCCGCTGCACGATCAGATTGTGGCCGTTCACCTTGAGCCGTAGCGCTTCCTCTTCGAGGTCGGGTTCCTTCATCAGCCAGTGCGACAGCCGCCGCAACAGATCGAGCTGCGGCCCGCCGCCCTGAAAACCGCGCGCCCACAGCCACATCTGGTCGGAGAGCAGAAGCGCCACGCGGCCTTCGCCCTGGCGGGCAAGCACGAGCAGAGGCTGATCGTCCGCTCCCTTCATCACCGTCGTGCCGGTGGTGTTGACCGAATCGACGACGCGGAACCACTGGCCCCAATGCGGTGGATCGCTGCCGGAGCCCTTGAGGCCGCGAGTCACCGGATGACGCTGGCCCAGTTCCGTGAGGCGGGGATGGAATGGCTGTTCGGTGACCTCGCCGCTCGGCTCGGCGGGCAGGATCGAATCGAGCGGCGTGTGCCAGATGCTGAACTGGCTCGCATAGTCCGGCCCGGCATCGACCAGAACGGCGCCGCCTTCGCGCACGTATTGCGCAATATTGTCGAAATAAATCATCGGCAGCACGCCCTGGCGCGCGTAACGGTCGAAGATGATGAGCTGGAACTGATTGATCTTCTGCTGGAACAGCTCGCGCGTCGGGAAGGCGATCAGCGACAGTTCATTGATCGGCGTGCCGTCCTGCTTCTCCGGGGGTCTCAGAATGGTGAAGTGGACGAGATCGACGGAAGGATCGGATTTGAGCAGGTTGCGCCAGGCACGCTCGCCTGGATTCGGCTCGCCGGAAACCAGCAGCACCCGCAGCTTGTCGCGCACGCCGTCGATCGAAACGACGGCGCGGTTATTGACCAGGGTGAGTTCTCCACCCGGCAGCGGCGAGGCCTCGATCTCGACGATGTTCTGGCCTTCGTGCGGAATCGGAATCTGCACGCTCTGCGCCACGCCGACCGGGACGGTATCCGTCTCCAGCACGATGCCGTCGCGGCGTACCGTAACTTGCGCGGTGGTTTGCTTGTCGCCCTGGTCCTCGACCCGATAGGTGATGGTCTGCGGCTGGCCGACGATGCCGAAGCGCGGCGCGGCGATCAGCGCCACGCGACGATCACGCTCGTTCCTATGGCCGGTGACGAGCGCCTGGATGGGCGCCTTGAAACCGAGCGCACTGGCGTCGGCCGGCACGTCGTGGACGCGCCCGTCGGTGATCATGATGACGCCGGCGACACGGTCCGGCGGCACGTCGGCGAGCGCCGCGTTGAGCGCGGTGAACAAGCGCGTGCCGTCGTTCTCGCCGTCGGCCTGGCCAGTCTCGATGACGCGGGTTTCCAGACCGGGTATGTGCCTGAGCCGATCGACGACGGCCGCGCGCGCCTGCTCTGTCTGCTGCCTGCGGTCGCCGAAATTCTGGCTCGGGCTCTTGTCGACGATCACGACCGCGACTGAACTGAGCGGCTGGCGATCTTCCCGCGTCAGCGAGGGGTTGGCGAGCGCCAGCACGATCAGCGCCAGCGCCGACGCGCGGATGGCGGCACCGCGGCTGCGCGCGACAAACAGCACCAGTACCAGGATTGCAACCGCGGCGACGGTCGCCCACAGAACGTGGGAGCCGACCAGCGGTGCGAATGCGACGCCAAAATTCATGTCAACAGCCATTGTTCTGACGTATCCTGATCGCGAGTACGCCAGTAACCTTCCTATTGCCCCAGCCGCTCGAGCAGCGCCGGTACGTGCACCTGGTCCGCCTTGTAGTTGCCGGTGAGCGTGTACATGACAATGTTGACGCCGGCGCGAAAGGCGAACTCGCGCTGGCGCGGCTCGCCCTCGACGACCGGCAGCATCGGTTGGCCGTCCGGCTGCATCGCCCAGGCGCCGGCCAGATCGTTGGAGGTGATGAGGATCGAGGAGACGCCGTCGCCGCCGCGCGCCGGGCGCCTGACTTCCTCCTGCTCGTCTTCCGCCGGGAGCGCCTCGACCCAAAGCTGGCCGGTATTAAAGCGGCCGGGAAAGTCGCGCAGCAGATAAAACGTCTTGGTCAGCACGTGATCGCGCGGCACCGGCTCAAGCTGCGGGATGTCGAGCGAGGAGAGGATTTTGCGCAGTTCCAGCATGCCGGGACTGCGGGTCTCGCCGCCGGAGCCTGGCGGCGCGTCGATCGCGTCGCGGGTGTCGAACAGAATCGTGCCGCCGTTCTTCATATAAGAATCGATGCGCTTGAGCGCCTCCTCGGACGGTCGCGGCATGCCGGGCACGATGGGCCAATAGATCAGCGGATAAAAGGCAAGCTCGTCATGGGTGATATCGAGGCCGATCGGGTCACCGGCTTCGAGCGCGGTACGCTGGGCAAGAAACAGCGTCAGCCCGGCCAGTCCGGCCTTGCTGATTGCGTCGACGTTGCCATCGCCGGTCACCACATAGGCGAGACGTGTCTGCAGGGCCGCCGGTGGGACTGCGGATTTCGTCGTCTGCTGCGCGTGGGCCGCCGTCGCCAAAAGAGCGAGGAGCGCAAGCCCGGTCACCGCCGCTGTGGCAGCGCGCGAGCGCCGTGGCAGGAGCCGCTGGATACCGCCGCCGAGAAACAGCACGATCAGGGTGTCGAGCAGGACCAGGACCAGCGCGGCAAGGAAAACCGGACCACGCAAATCCAATGGATTGCTGGTTCGGTACACCTGGTGTCGGGCGTTGGCGAGCGGGCCGAAATCGAGTGGCTGAAGCTGGTCGCTCGCGGCCAGCGTGTTGACGGCAAAGAAGCTCTGCGGCGGACCATAGAAGCCGGGCGGATGTTCGGCGGTGGCGCTGCCGGTGAAATTGGCGGGCACCGGCCGCGCGGTCGGCGGCGGCGAAACAAACGCGCCAAACCCGTCGAGCACGCGCGTCGGCGGCAGCGCCTCGCGCACAGTGCTGGCTTTGGCGTTCTCGACCGGGGCCGTGCCGCTCATGGTGGCGAGATTGACGATGCGCTTGAGCATTTCGACAAACGTGCCCGACAGCGGCAGGTTCGACCAGCGCGTATCGGCGGTGACGTGGAACAGTACGATCAACCCTTTACCGCGCCGCGCCGCGGTCACCAGCGGCGTGCCATCGGCCAGCGTCGCCCAGGTATTGTCGGCGAGCGTCGCGTCGGGTTCGGCCAGGACCTGCCGGGTGACGGTCACGTCGTCGGGCACTTTCATGCCGGCAAATGGTCCGGCGCGCGAAAACGCGCCGAGTGGCTGCGGGGCGTCCCAGCTCAGGCTGCCGCCGAGAATGCGGCCGCCGCGCCGCAGTTTTACGGGGACAAGATCGTCGTCTTCGGAGGCTGCCAGCCGCGGTCCGGCAAAACGCATCAACACGCCGCCATCTTCGACCCATTGCAGGAGACGGTCGTGCGCCTCGCCGGCGACGGTGCCGACGTCGGCGAGAATCAAAACCGGCAGCCGCTGATCGATGAAATGCGTTACGGCGTCGGCCGCCAGATTCGCCCTGCGCCAAGCGCAGATCCGCGAACGGGCTGAGCGCGCGCTCGATGTAATAGCTCGACGACAGCAGCGGTTCGTCGGTATCTGAGGTCGCGGCCGAGACGATGCCGACGGTGCGCCGGCGCCAGCGCTTGTCGAGCAGCGCCACCGCCCCGGCTGAATGCTCGCCGGTGATCTCGATGCGCGCGATGTCGTTACGGATTTCGACCGGCAGATCGAAGCGCGCCGGGTGTCGCGCGCTCGCCGGGCTTGAACGCAAAGTGCGCTTCGCCGAGCGACAGCCCTTTAAGGTCGAGCGCGCGCACCGAACCGGATTCCGCGCCGCCGGCGTCGACTCGCAGGACAGTTACGCTAAGGCCACCCGCCGCATTGTCGGCGGCCGCCAGCGCGCGCGCGCCGGGAACGCCGCCGGAGACGATTGTGATCGTGCGGCTGCCGAGCGTGCGCGCCAGGCCGCGAACGAACTTGTCGCCGCCGCCGAGGTCGGTTCCGTCCGCAAGCCACACCAGCTCGACATCGCGGCGGCCGGCAAGAAAGCGCGCGATGGCCGGCAGCGCCTGCTCGCGCGCGATCGTCTGCGGAACCGGCTTTAGCCGCTGCAATTGCACGCGCGCCAATTCGGCCGGCGCAAAAGAAATGTCGCGCGTCGCGATCGGAGAGCGGGATCAGCGCCACGGCGCGATGGGCATCGGCGGCGCGCGCAATGACGTCATCAGCGGTGCGCATACGCGCGTCCCAGGTTGACGCGGCCGTCCAGCCATCGTCGATCAGTATCGCGACCGGTGCGCGCCTTTGCGTTGCCGCCAGCGGCGGATGCCAGAGCGGTCCGGCAGCGGCAACGATGATAAGGGCAGCGAGCGCCAGCCGAATGAGCGTGAGCCACCACGGGTGTGCGCGCCGGCGTCTCCTCCCGCGGTGCGATTTCCAGAAGAAGCCGTGTCGGCGGAAAATCGATCCGCCGCGGCCGTGGCGGGATCATCCGCAGGAGCCACCAGAGGACCGGCAGCGTCAACAGCCCGATCAGCACCAGCGGTTCGGCGAATCCGAGCGGCAAGCTGCCCATCATGTTGCCGCCCCCAAAGCGCGGGTGGCAGCCGGCCGCGCGCCGGCAGCCGCCGCAGCGGCGCCGATGCGGACATGGAGCGCGAGCAGCAGTTCGCTCGCCGGCCGGTCGGTGCGATAAATCGCGAAGCTCCAGCCGAGACGGTCGGTCTCGCCGCGAATCTCGTCGCGATGGCGTGTGATCCGTGAGGTGTAATCGGCCTTCCAGGTCTCGGCGCGGCCGGCGGTGATGCGGCCGGCGCCTTCCGGCTCGACGAATTCGATACGGCCCCAGTAGGGGAATGTCTCCTCGGCCGGATCGACGACCTGCACGAGGTGGCCGTGAGCGCCGCTGCCCGAAAGTCGGGTGATGATGCGGCGAAGTTCGCCGATCTCGCTCCACAAGTCCGACAGCAGCACGATTTCGGCGAGCGGGGAGGGCGAAAAATCCGGCGGCAGGCTCGCCCGCTCAGTGCGATCGTGCACCATCGCCTGCGCCATCAATTCGACGACGTTGCGGCTGCCGGTTGGGCGCATGAGGCCGGGAATGCCGACGCGTTCGCCGCCGTCGACCAGAACCTCGCCGAGCGCGAGCGCGATAATCAGCGCCCGATAGAGCTTGCTGTCGCCAACGGCTGGCGAGGCGAACAGCATCGACGGCGAGCGATCGGGCCACACCCAGACGGTGTGTGCGGCCTCCCATTCGTGCTCGCGCACGTAGAGATGATCGTCGCGTGCGGATCGGCGCCAATCGACCCGCGAGGATGGCTCGCCGGAGACGAAGCGGCGGTATTGCCAGAAATTCTCACCCGGCCCGGCGCGGCGGCGGCCGTGCAGGCCGTGCATCACGGTCGCAGCGACACGGCGCGCTTCGAGGATCAGGCGCGGCATGGCCTCGGCCAGCACCCGGCTTCCGCCGACCGCGCGTTGAACCGCGGGAGCTTCCCGGTGAATCGCGTTGCTGTGGCTTTATGGCCTCGGCCGCCATTCTCCTATCCGATCCGCGTCCGCAGGCGCGCAATCACCGCCTCGATGCTTTCGCCTTCGGCGCGCGCCGTGAAGGTGAGCGCCATGCGGTGCTTGAGCACCGGTTCGGCGAGATCGATCACGTCGTCGATCGAAGGCGCGAGCCGGCCGTCAAGCAGCGCGCGGGCGCGCACCGCGAGCATGAGCGCTTGGCTCGCGCGCGGGCTCGGTCCCCAGGCGATCAGCTTGGCGTCGCCGCTTTCCGGCCCCGGCCGCGCCGAGCGCACAAGCCGCAAAATTGCCTCGACCACGGACTCGCCGACCGGCAATCGCCGCACCAGCCGCTGCGCCGCCATCAGGTCCTCGGCGCTCATCGCCGGCTTAGCCCGGGTTTCCTCCGAGCCGGTGGTCTCGAACAGGATTTTGCGCTCGGCGTCGCGGTCCGGATAGCCGACGTCGATTTCCATCAGGAAACGGTCGAGCTGGGCTTCCGGCAGCGGATAGGTGCCTTCCTGCTCGAGCGGGTTCTGCGTGGCGAGCACGTGGAACGGCTTGGGCAGGTCGTGGCGCGCGCCGGCCACGGTGACATGCTGCTCCTGCATCGCTTGCAGCAGCGCAGACTGTGTGCGCGGACTGGCGCGGTTGATCTCGTCGGCCATTAACAACTGGGCGAAGACCGGACCGGAGATGAAGCGGAAATCGCGCTTGCCGGACTGGCTCTCTTCCAGCACTTCGGTGCCGAGAATGTCGGACGGCATTAGGTCGGGCGTGAACTGGATACGGCGCGCGTCGAGACCGAGCACGATGCCCAGGGTCTCGACCAGCTTGGTCTTGGCGAGGCCCGGCACGCCGATCAGCAGTCCATGGCCGCCGCACAGAATGGTGATGAGCGCCTGCTCGACCACCCGGTCCTGCCCGAAGATCACCATGCCGATCGCGGCCTTGGCGGCGCGCACGTGCGCAGCCGTCGCTTCGGCCGCGCGCACGATCATGTCTTCCAGCTTCTCCAGTCCCTCTCCGCCGGCAGCGGACATGTCCAACTCCTGTCGTTCAGCCCGCCTCCCGCTCGCTTCGGCATGGGAGGGGCGGGAAGAGGCAAGCACACTCATGCCAATAGCGGCAAATCCACGGCCGCCAAGATTGCACGAGCGTCCAGCGATGCAATATATGCGTCGTTGCCCGCCCACAAAGGAGGTGGCGCGCCTGCCATTTCATCCACAGGAAGCACCCCTTGGGTTCGGGTTGCGAAGGTGAAGGTCGGCGATCACGATCACGCGAGCGCGCCGATTCGGGTGGCCTTGGAGGCGCGTCCACGAAACGGGTTCATGGCTGACCATGGTGGCGGAAGGACAGGCGGAGCTTGATTCGCTGACCAATGCGCTCAGCCGCGCGGCTGCGATACGCGCGCCGCCGGTCGAGCGCTGGAATCCGCCGTTCTGCGGCGAACTGGACATGCGCATCGCTGCCGACGGCACCTGGCTTTATTGCAAGAGTCCGATCGGCCGGCCGGCGCTGGTGAAGCTGTTCGCCTCGGTACTCAAGCGTGAGGGCGATCGGTATTTTCTGGTCACGCCGGTCGAGAAATGCGGCATCCAGGTCGAGGATGCGCCGTTTCTCGCCGTCGAGCTTAACGTCGAGCAAAGCCCGTCGGGCCGAGTGCTTCGTTTCCGCACCAACGTCGACGATTGGGTCGCCTGCGGTCCGCAGCATCCGTTGCGCTTTACGGTGCAGTCCGGCACCGGCGGGATAAAACCCTATTTGCACGTGCGCCGCGACCTGTGGGCGAAGGTGACGCGAACGCTGCTGTTCGATCTGGTCGATCTTGGCGAGGAGCGCGAGGTGGATGGTAAGACGAAGTTCGGTGTGGTCTCGATGGGGACGTTCTTTGCCATGGCTGACGCCGACGCGGTGAGGGATTTGGCATGAACGAAGCCGGCGCTTCGGCGCAGTCGCAGGCGGAATGTTTCTTTGCACGGGCGCGGGCGCGGCTCACGCTCGACGTGCCGCCGGCCCTGACAGATCCGGATGCGCCCGGCATTCGCCGCGGCGACCTCGATCTCGATCCGGTACTGTGGCAGCGCGCCGGCGTCAGCCCCACCAGGCCGGCGTCGGTTTTGGTCCCAGTCGTTGATCGTGAGGCGCCCATGGTGTTGCTCACCCAACGCACCGCGGAACTGGCAAGCCACGCCGGGCAAGTGGCATTCCCCGGTGGCAAGATCGATCCCGGCGACGCAAGCCCGATGGCCGCCGCCTTGCGCGAGGCCACGGAGGAAATTGGCCTTGCGTCGATGCTGGTCGAGCCGATCGGCTATCTCGATCTGTATCTGACGTTTTCCGGCTTTCGCATCCTGCCGACGGTGGCGCGGGTGAAACCGGACTTTACGCTGACGCTCAATCCAAGCGAGGTCACCGACGTGTTCGAAGTGCCGCTCGAATTTTTGATGAACCCGGCCAATCACCAGCGCAAGAGTCGCGACTGGAGGGGCATCGTGCGCAATTATTATGCGATGCCGTTCGGCGAACGCAACATTTGGGGCATAACGGCCGGTATTGTGCGCAATCTCTACGAGCGGATCTACGACGCATGATCAGGCCGTTGCTCACCGAGATCGGGCTGTTCCTGGTCCCGTTCGTGCTCTACGCGCTGTTTCTCGCGGTCACTAGGGCGGACATCCTGCAGGCGAAAGCGTGGACGCTGCCGCGCGTTGCCGGTTTGCTGATGGCGTCGCTGCTTCTTTTGGCGGGAAGCTTTTTTGCGCTCGCGCAGTTCTCGGGCACGCCGCCCGGTTCGACCTATGTGCCGGCCCATATTCACGACGGCAAATTCGTGCCGGGAGTGACGCGGTGAGCGCGTCCGAGCCGCTCGTCGGTGCTGCCTGGCTCAGCCAGGGTGAAGTTCCCCGTCTGCTCGCGGTGCTCGACCGCGACGGCGAAGAGGCGCGCGTGGTCGGCGGTGCGGTGCGCAACGCCCTCGCCAATCTGCCAGTCGGCGAGATCGATCTTGCGACCACGGCGTTGCCGGACGAAGTCGTGCGCCGCGTCACCGCAGCCGGCTGGAAGGCAGTGCCGACCGGGATCGAGCATGGCACCATTACCGTCGTGATCCGCAGCCGGCCGTTCGAAGTCACGACGCTGCGCGAGGATGTCGAAACTTTCGGTCGCAGGGCCAAAGTGAAGTTCGGCCGCGATTGGCGGGCCGACGCCGAGCGGCGCGATTTTACCATCAACGCGCTCTCTGCCTCGGCTGGCGGCAAGCTGTTCGATTACGTCGGCGGGCTCGCCGACATCGAGGCGCGGCGCGTGCGCTTCATCGGCGATCCGGCACAGCGCATTGCCGAGGACTTTTTGCGCATCCTGCGCTTCTTTCGCTTCCATGCGTACTTTGCCGAAGGCCCCCCGGACCCGGCCGGCTTGGCTGCGTGTGTAAAGGCGCGCGACGGCCTCGAGATGCTCTCACGTGAGCGCGTGCGCATGGAGCTTTTTAAATTATTGGTCGCCCGGCGCGCGGCGCCGACGTTTGCGGTGATGAGCGAGAGCGGGCTGTTGGGGCCGCTTCTTGGCGGCGTGCCCTACCTGGCGGACTTGCGAAAAATGGCCGAGATCGAGACGGCGCTGGCGCTCGATGCCGATCCGGTGCGCCGGCTCGGCGCGCTCGGCGTGACGGTGGCAGAAGACGCCGAACGGCTGTCGCACCGCTTTCGCCTGTCCCGGAGCGAATCCGAGCGGCTCATGGCGCTCGAAGGCTGGTGGCGCGTGTCGCCTTCGCAGAGCGGACAAGCTGCGCATGCGCTGCTTTATCGTCTCGGTCTGCAATCGTTCACCGACCAGGTGCTGCGGGCATGGTCGCGCACCGATGCAAACCCCACCGACGCCGACTGGCGAGCGCTCGCGAGCCTGCCGCAGCGCTGGACTGCGCCGGTCTTTCCGCTCAAATCGGCCGATTTCACTCGCCGCGGCGTGACCGCCGGCCCTGCGCTCGGCGCTGCGCTGCGCGCCGCCAAGGAGGCCTGGATCGCGGCTGACTTTCCGCTGGAGCGCAGCGTGATCGAGGCAATCGCCGAGCGGGCAGCAGAGGGCAATACGGCGCGCTGATTTTTTTCCCGGCGTCGGAAGCACCGCGTGCTGCCGTTCATTTTGCGGCTTCGCGCATGCGTGCGGCCACCCGGGCTTCCGTTGCTGCGCGGAGCGATCTTCCCGGCCGTCGGTCCTCGTTGGGCGCCGACGCAAAACTTAAGGATGCCGGGACGGCCCTTGAGCGTGCATCCTTGCCACGGTCATACTGGCCGCCGGCATGGACCTCTCGGCGCGAATCGAACATTGGCCGCTCGCCGGCACCTTCACGATCAGTCGCGGCAGCAAGACCGAGGCGGTCGTGGCCGTGGCTGAACTCGGCGATGGAATCCATTGCGGTCGCGGCGAGTGCGTTCCTTATGCGCGCTACGGCGAAACTCCGGATGGCATTGTGGCGGCCATCAACGCCATGCGCCCGGCCCTAAACCGTGGCCTCGACCGCGCGGCTTTGCAGCAGGCCATGCCCGCTGGTGCCGCCCGTAATGCCCTCGATTGTGCCTACTGGGATTTTTGCGCCAAGCAAGCCGGCCGCAGGGTGCATGAATTGCTCGGGCTTGCCGCGCCGTCGCCGCTCCTGACCGCCTATACGATTTCGCTGGCGGCTCCTGCTGCCATGGCAGAGGCGGCCGAGCGCGCAGCGTCGCGCCCTCTGCTTAAAGTCAAGCTTGGCGGCGGCGACGATGGCGATGAAAGAAGGATCGCGGCGGTGCGCCGTGCGGCGCCGCGCGCCGAGTTGATCGTTGACGCCAACGAAGGCTGGACCGCGGAAAATCTTGCAAGGAATCTCGCCGCCTGCGCCGATCGCGGAGTGACGCTCGTCGAGCAGCCGCTGCCGGAGAGCGGCGACGAACCGCTCCACCGCTGCAAACGGCCGATCCCGGTCTGCGCCGACGAGAGCGTGCACGATCGCAGCTCTCTCGATGCCGTTTTAGGCAAATACGATGCGATCAACATCAAGCTCGACAAGGCGGGCGGACTGACCGAGGCGCTGGCGATGGTTGCCCTGGCCGAGCGGCACGGCCTTGCGATCATGGTCGGCTGCATGGTGGCCACCTCGCTGGCCATGGCGCCGGCGCTCCTGGTGGCAGCGCGCGCGTCTGGTCGATCTCGACGGCCCGCTCCTGCTCGCCAGGGATCGACCAGGTGGCCTGCGCTATGACGGCAGTCTCGTGCACCCGCCCGAGCCGACCCTCTGGGGATGAGGCGCCTGCCGGCTTATCGGCTTTCATTGCGGATGCCGGTTGTGCTCATTCCCGCGCAAGCGGGCGGCATCCTCAACATGCAACGAAATGCGCTCCGGGTTGGCTGCGTGTTGTGTTAACCTCGCCCTGAATTTCACCGTCTGATCGCTTGCTGGCGGCTTGTGGACTGATGACCGGGAAGTCCGGCGGCCGGCGTTTGAGGTGTTACCCGCAATGTCCATCGAATCATCGGGTGGCGCGAGGGGGCGAATGGCGGCGGCTGCGCTCGGCGAGCTTTCGCCGCGGGCAGCGACCGCGTTGGCAACCGACTCGGCGACCGACTTGCCAATCGCCTTGGCGGACGATGTTGCCGACCTCGCATCGACCATCGATCGCATTGCGGCGCTGATCGCGTCTCCCTCGGAGTCGCCGGTCAATGTCGTCGCCGACGCGCTTGAGCGCATCGGCGATATCGCTTTTGTGCTGCACGAGCGCGATGTCGAGGCTTCGCTATGTGACGCGCTCGACGCCGCGGTGCGCGAGATCGGCGAATGCGAGGCGCTCAGGGAGGCAGACGTACAGCGGAGCCGAGAGGCCGCCGCGCTGTTGCGCGAGCTTTCGCACCGCGTCAGCGCGATGGCGGACCGACTGCGTGCGCAGCAATCGCCGGCGGTCAAGCCGCAGATCTCCGGCGAGCTCTCCGGCGGTGTGAGGCCTGTGCTTGTTCCGCCTGCGCCGCCCGGCGAGGCGAAGGCGGCCGCCTCGGCGTTGCCGCGTGCGCACACTGCAGCCCCGGCGCGGCCAGCTATTGGGGCGCGGGCAAGCGATCCATTCGCGCCGCTGGGTGAGCTGAGCGAAGAAGAGACGATCGCGCTGTTCAGTTGATTGTCATCCCGCGCGGCCGAAGCAGTCAACGCGGATGCGTCAGTCGCCGCAAAAGGGTCGCGGTGCGGCCATGATTGCCTTTTGAACTGAACATTCCTCCAAGGCGTGATTCGCGTATGCGGGATGGAAATTGTCCTAAGGGAGCAGTGCGGATCGAAAACGACGCGTGAAGATGTGCGTTGCGTGCTCCAGTCAGGAGGGCCAGCCGTTCTTGGTCCGCACAGACAATCTACTGGAGGCCAGAATGCACAGACTTACGGTTGCCGCCTTTGCGGTAGTTGCGTCGTGCATCATCGGGTTCGTTCCAACTTTACTGCTGGCGCATGACGACGGCCGCTTCGCCAACTCGCCGCTGAAAGCCTGGTTCGACCAGCTCGCCAGCGGCAAGGGCTTGTGCTGTTCGTTCGCCGACGGCATCAGCGTGGCTGATCCAGATTGGGGAACCGAAAGAGTCAGCGCCGCCGGCAGGGCGGAGATCGTTTTTTGGGTCGTGGTAGACGGCAAGAAGCTCATGGTTCCTACCGAGGCTGTGGTCACCGCGCCGAATCGTTTCGGCCCGGCCGTGGTGTGGCCCTATCAGGACGTAAACGGTGTGACGCAGGTCCGCTGCTTCATGCCGGGCCCGGGGGCGTAGTTTCATTGCGGCCGTTCCGTACCGGCGGAGAATTGGAGCCGCAATCGAGTTGGCGTTGGGGCCGGAACAGCGCGGAGCAGGATGAGTTTTGCCGTCAGTTTAGCGGTCCGATTTTAACATTCGCATCCGGGCTCGTATCCGGGTTCGGCAGGCTCGTGTGCGGATGATGGAATCGCAGGCTCGTGTGCGAATGTTAGATTCAAAGGACCACTAGCAACGATCAGTTCCAGTGGAGCTTTTGGATTTGACATTCGCTTCACGGATGGCGGCAAAGTGGGGTGCGAATGTCAAATCCGCTCCACTAGAGCGGTTCATTCATTGACGGAAGCGTATCCGGCGTTGGCGAAGTAGTTGGTGCATTCGCTGGGCTGGATGGTGGCGACAAGGTCGCCGACGTATCGCCATGTGTCCTCGGTTGAGCGCTTCTGAGCAAGCCGCAGCCAGTGCTTGATCTTGGCGAAGGTCTGCTCGATCGGATTGAGGTCTGGTGAATAGGGCGGCAGGTACCAGAGCCTGGCGCCGGCCGCTTTGATCGCGCGGCGCAGGGCGGTCGCTTTGTGGCTGCCGAGATTGTCCATGATGACAATGTCGCCGGCCTTGAGGACCGGCAGGAGCTGCTGCTCGACATAGGCGCGGAAGCATTCGCCGTTGATCGGGCCGTCGAACACGCAAGGGGCTGTGAGCCGGTCGCAGCGCAGAGCGCCGAGGAAGGTCAGCGTGCGCCAGCGGCCCTGGGGCGTAAAGCCCCGCAGGCGTTCGCCTTTCGGCCCCCAGCCGCGCAGGGGGGCCATGTTAGTCTTGATCCAAGTCTCATCGATGAAGACCAGCCGCCGTGGATCGAGCCGGGTCTGCCAGGATCGCCAGCGGCGGCGCCGGCGCGCGACATCGGCGCGGGCCTGCTCAAGAGCGAACAGTGTTTTTTTTGAAGCGCAATCCTTCGTGCCGCAGGAACATCCAGACCGCGTTGTGCGAGACCTTCACGCCGCGGGCCGCCAGTTCGTCCTTCAGCCCGTGCAAGGTGAGATGCGGCGTCTGGCTGATCCGCTGCTTGATGAAGGCGCGGTGCGGTTCCAGCACCCGCTTGCGATGCCCGCCCATCTTGCCCGGCGCCACCGAGCCGGTCGCTCGGTAGCGCTGCGACCACTTCACCACCGACGACACCGCAACGCCAAACCGCGCCGCAACTGCCCGGCAGCTTGCGCCGCCATCAACCGCCGCAACCACCCGCTCACGCAGATCATTGGAAAGAGGTCGGGTCATCGGATGCTGGCCCCCTATCCAGCCAGCATCTTGAATCACAAACCACGATCCAATGGAATCCCAACCGATTCAGCCAATCCGTGAACCGCTCTAGGCGACCAGCCGCGAAAACAGTTCCGGGTCCACATTGCCGCCGGAGAGGACGGCAACGGCGACTTTTCCACCGACGTCGATTTTTCGCGTCATCAAGGCGGCGAGCGCCACCGCACCGCCCGGTTCAACAACGAGCTTCAATTCGGAGAAGGCGAAGGCCACAGCGGCGGCGACTTCTTCATCGCTTGCGACCACGCCGGCGCCAACCAGAACGCGGTTGATGGCGAACGTAAGCGCTCCCGGCGTGCGCGCCATCAGCGCGTCGCAGATGGTGCCGGTCAACGCCGCGTTGTGTTCGCGCTGGCCGCTGCGAAACGATCGCGCGTGGTCGTCAAACCCTTGCGGCTCGGCGGTATAAAGCACAGCGTCCGGCACCCGCGCCTTGACCGCAAGCGCGATGCCCGCGGTCAATCCCCCGCCCGAGGCCGTAACCACCACCACGTCCGGTTTGAGGCCGAGCGCGGATAGATCTTCGACGATCTCGCGGCCGGCGGTGCCTTGGCCGGCGATGATCAGCGGGTCATCGTAGGGCGGCACCAGTGTGGCCCCGCGCTGTGCCGCAATCGCCTGCGCGATGGCTTCGCGGTCATCGCGGATGCGATCGTAAGCTACGATCTCGGCGCCGAGTGCAGCGGTTCGGTCGCGTTTTGCCCGCGGTGCGTCGCTCGGCATGACGATCACGCACGGCATGCCGAGAAGCCGGGCCGCCGCGGCAACGCCCTGCGCGTGATTGCCGGAGGAGTACGCCACCACGCCGCCGCCCCGCTGCTCCCGCGGAATGGCGGCAAGCTTGTTGTAAGCGCCGCGGAACTTGAACGACCCGGTGCGCTGCAGCGTCTCGGCTTTGAGGAACACGCGGCCGCCGGTCATGCCATCGAGCGTGGCGGACGACAGGAGCGGCGTGCGCAGGGCGACTCCGGCGAGCCGGAGCGCCGCTTCATCCACGTCGGCCGGCGTCGGCAACAACGGCTCGGGGGCGTCCATGGCGAGCAACGTAGCGCCGCTCTCAGGGCGCCGGCAAGGGCGTGCCGAGGCAGCGCCGGCAAAGGCGGCCCTTGTGCCCGCCCGTTGGGTCGTTTGCGGGCACCCGCAAGCGATGCGGCTACTGGTCGAAGCGCCCGGCGGCGTGGGCCAGCATGGTGTAGACCTTGCCGCTGTCCGAAGTCAGATAATTGCGCGCCACTGCGGCGCCGCGATCGCCGCGCGAAACGTCTTCCAGGAGCCGTTCGAAATCGTGGATATAGTGTTCGACGGTCTGCCGGAATTCCGGATCGGCGCGATATTTGTTGCGAATCTCTTCGAACGCCTTCTGGCCCTGGCCGGTATACAGTCGCCGACCACCGGTGCCGCGTTCGCCGCGCTGATAGTGCTCCCACATTTCGGCGGCCGCCTCGTGGTCGACCATGCGGGCGATATCGACCGAGAGCAACTCCAACGTGCCGACGGCATCGCGCGGGACGCTCGTCCCAAGGTCGTCGCGCGAGGCGCGGCTCAACAGGTCGCTGAGCCAGCCGTTGCTGCTGCCGCCGCGTCCGTTGCCGGCATCCTTGCCGCCCTGGATCGGGCTCAGCGTCGGAGCATCGGAGCGGCGGCTCGGGGCGCCGGTGATGTCGCGCGCCGGGCGGCCCGGCGGACCGGACTCCGAGCGCACTGGCCGCGGTTGCGCGCGCGCGCCGCCGCCGGCCGCATAGACCGGCTCGGCCTCGCGCCGTACCGGCTCGATGGCGTCGATCGCGCGGCCGTGGCGGGCGACGATGCGGTTGAGCTCGGCCAGCGCCTCGATCTGCTCGACGATGACGCGTCGCATCTGCGCGGCGCTGTCGGCGGTTTCCTGCGGCAGTTCGAGAACGCCGCGCCGCAACTCGGTACGTGTGGCGTCCAGCTCCTGCTGCATGTCGGCGGCCATGTTCTTCATGCCCTGCACGATCTCGGCGAAGCGCTCGGCTGATTGATTGAACACCCCTTGCAGCTCGGCGGCGGTCTCATTGTAGACCGCGCTGAGCGTTTCGCTGGTGCGCCGGCGCTGTTCCTCCGCGCTCGATTGCACGATCTCGAACTGCTGCTCGATCGTGTGCACGCTCTCGTTGCTGGTCTCGGCAACGATGCTGGCGATCTCGCGCGCCCGCGTGGTGGCCGAATTCGAGCGACTCGTCGAGCAGACTCGAGAAGCGCCGCAGCCGTTGTTCGAAATCGTCGGTGCGCGCGTCAAGCGTCGACACCAGCGCCTCGATGTTGGATTGGCGGTGGGCGATCGAGTCGTCGGTGCGGCGATTGCTCTTCTCCAAAAGCTCGATCGCTTCCGCCAGCGCGCGGCCGTTGCTGCTGAACTGCGTGGCGAGATCGCCCAGGTCGTGCAGCACCTGCGCCGTGGTGGTGTTGAAGGTACCGACGTGCTCTTCGACCTTGGCGGCGGCGGTCCCGCTCTTGCTGTTGATGTCGTTCATGGCGGCGACGAATTCGGACGCGCGCGCGACCATCGTGTGCTCGATCGCGTTCATGTTTTCGTGCGCGCCGCTGAGCACCTCCTGCAGCAGGATGTTGGCTTCGCGCAGACGCTCGAACAGGGCGGTGGAATCATTGCGCAGGATGCCGTGCGTCTGCAGCATGTCGGCAACCGTCGCCGCCGCAGTCCGCTTGGTTTCCTCGATCGCCGCCCGACTGGCAGTGTGCAGATCCTCGAGCGTGCGGGTGATCGTGTTTTTCGCAGCGTCGGCGACGCCCTGCGTCCCATCCTGGAATTGGGTGAGCGTGCGCGTCACAGCGCTGGTGGCGGTCTGGCTCGCCTCGTTGATGAGGCGCGCGATCTCCTCGCTGTTATCCATCATCGTCTGGGTAAACACGAAGCCCTTGGCCTCGATCGCCTTGACCGCCTGGTCAGTGACGCGACCCACCTCGCCGGCGAAATTCTCTCCCTTGCCCGACAAGGCGGTGAGCAGCTCGCGGGATTTTTCGTCCAGCGCTTGCGTCATCTCACCGACCCGCTGCGATACAGCGCTGTGAATCTCGTCGGCGCGGCCGGTGATGGTGCGGGCGATATCGGCGCTCATGGCCGAGAGCGTTCGCTCGGCCTCGCCGGCCGAGCGGCCGATCTCGTCGGCGGTGGAGCGGGCGGTGCGCACCATCAGGTCGGTGGCGCCCGCACTGGTCTTGCCGATTGTTTCGCTCGCCGATGCCGCGCTCTTGTCGAGCATCTCGCTGGCGGTGGCCGCCGTTCTGTTGATTGCCTCGGTGGCCATGGCAGCGCTTCGCACCAGCTTGTCACTGGTGGTTGAAGTCGCCTTGTCGAGCACATCGCTGGCCGCGGCGGCGCTCTTGCCGATCATGGTGCTGAGCGCGCCGGCGCTGCGATTGAGTGCCGCGGTGGCTTCGGTGGTGCTCTTGCCGATATTGCCGTTGATTGCCTCGGCCCCACGATTGAGTGCGGCGGTGGCTTCGCCCGTGCTCTTGCCGACCGTCACGCTCACGGCTTCGGCGCTGCGCGTGAGCGAGGAGGTGGCGTCGGCGGCGCTCTTGCCGATCATGCCGCTGACCGCTTCGGCGCTGCGATGGAGCGAGGCAGTGGCGTCAGTGGCGCTCTTACCGATCGTTCCGCTCACCGCCTCGGCGCTGCGATGGAGTGTGGTGGTGGCGTCAGCGGCGCTCTTGCCGATCGCCCCGCTCATCGCCTCGGCGCTGCGCGTCAGCGACGCGGTGGCCTCGACAGTGCTCTTACCGATCGCCCCGCTCATTGCCTCGGCGCCGCGGGTGAGTGCGGTGGTGGCGTCGGCGGCGCTCTTGCCGATCGTGTTGCCGACGAGTTCGGCGCTGCGATTGAGCGCCTCGGTGGCCGCCGAGCTCGCCGCCACGCTGCGACCGAGCGCCTCGGTTGTATTGCTGACCAGTTGGCCGAGCGTCTGCTCGGCGCCACTCGATGTAGACTGAATCGACTGCGTCAGTTCGCCCAGGCGCGCGTTGAGCATGTCCGCGGCAGTGCGGCTGCGCGTCTCCAAGGCCTGGATGACTTCTTCGGCGCGGCCGACCAGCAGGTGCTCGAGATGCTCGATGCGCACATCCAGCGTGGTGGCCACCTGCATCGCTCCGACGCCGAGCGTCTTGTCGATGTTGGCAATGCGCTCACCGACCGTATCGGCAAGTTTCTGACCGCGGGTGTCGATCAGCATGGTGACGTCGGTGACGCGCTTGTCGATGGCGTGGACCACTTCCTTGCCGCCCTCGGCGAGGGTCTTGGCGATGTCCATGACCCTGGTCGAAAGCGCCTCGGTGAGCGATTGCGTGCGACTATCCAGCGTTTCCTGGAAACGCGTCAGGCGCTGATCGAGCGAGCTGGTGACCTCGTTGGCCCTGGAGCTGACGCGGTTGTCGAACGTGTCGATATAGCTGCGCATCGACTCGGAAACGTCCTGGGTGCGCGCACCGAGCCGTTCCACCAGCTCGGCGCCGTAGGTCTTCACCGTGCGGTCGAACTCGCTCAAATGTCGGGTGATGAGGTTGCCGAGCGTGCCGGCGTCGCGCGAAATCCGCTCGCCGAGTTCGACGCCGGAATGGTTGAACATTTCCTCGTAGGCGGCAAGGCGCGTCGCCAGCATCTCCTTCATGGAGTCGCTGCGCGTCGTGATGACGGAGACGAGATGTTCGGCGCCCTCGCGCACCGACTCGGTCATTTTCGTGCTGCGCGAGACCAGCGAATCGGTGATGCGCGTGCCCGCCTGTTCGAGCTTGCTGGCGACTTCGCCGCCGCGCAGATTGAGATCGAGCACGAGCGACTCTCCGGACGTCTTGAGCGTGCTGTTGACCTCTTCGGCGCTCGCCGCGATCTTGGCGGCGATCTCGCTCGACGTCTCGATGATCGAGTTGGTGAGTTCCTGGGCTCGCCCATTGACCAGGTTCGCCAGATCCTCCGAGCGCGTGACCATCAGGTCGGTCAGTTCCTGCGAGTGGTTCGCCATCATGTCGACGACGGCGAGCGATTTTTCCGAAAAGCCCTCGGTGACGCGATCGAGCCGCGAGGCCATCATGTCTTCGAGGCCCTGGGCGATTTCGGCGAATTCCTCGCCGATGTGGTCGGTCTTGAAGGTGAGCGTGGCCGTCAGCCGGTCGCTCGCCGTCGTGATCGCGCGCCCGGTTTCCGAACTCGCGGTCTCCAGGCGCTCGATCAGGTCGCTGCCGCGCGCGCTCAGCTGCTCGATCATGTTGTCGCCGATGTCGCTCAGCGACAGCGTGATGTGCTCGCCCTTCTCGGCCAGCGAATGGGTGATGCGTTGCGCGGCTTCGTTGACCTGCTGGCCGACCAGATCGCTGATCGTGGAAAGATCCTGCGTCAGGTCGATATGGACATTGTTGATGGCCGAACGCACCTGCTCGGCCTGGTTGACCAGGCTGTCGCGCTGGCTGGCGAGATCCTGGATGAGGCCGCGAATGCGAACCTCGTTGTCGCCATAGGTGCGCGCCAGGGCGGCAACCTCGTTCTGGACCAGCGTTTCCAGCTCGCTGGCCCGCGCCAGCGCGCGCTCGACGCCGTCGCCCATTGCCGCAACTTCGCGTCGGATTGCCTGGCCGACGCTGACGATCGAATCGCGCGCCACGCCCTCGGGTTCGGCGAGCCGCATGGCGACGCCGGCCATCGCCTGCGCGATCAGGCGGAGTTCCTGTGCGCGCCAGGCCATGTGGGCGACGCCGAAGAAGAAAACGATCGGCAGCAGCGCGGCTGCGCCAAGCCCGATGATCAGCGCCGTCGCCGAATGGCCGGGCCCCAGGGCGGCGTTGAGGTCGGCGAAATACGCCCACGACAAAGCCGCGCATCCGATCACCCACACGGCGGAAAATGCGGCGGCGACCAGATACGACGTTCGCGCCGGACGACGCTGCAAGACCTGCAGAATCTGGCCAATCGACTGCTGGTCGTCGTTGGCAGCGCGCGCCCCCTCGGCGTGCAACTCGCGCATGCCGGTGGCGTCGTGGCTCGCCGATTCCTCGGCCTGCGCCGCTGTCGCGGCACCGCGCGCCTGGATCCCATCGAGGCGCGCTAAAGGCTCGCTGCTCTGCTCCGGCGAGTGCGCCGGTGCGTCCTCGTCGTCGTGAATGTTGAGCGCTTCCTGAATCGCCGACAACGCAGCTTCAGTCGGATCGATCGTCTTCTTCGGGTAGTTGGCCATGTCGGTCGTCGCCTTGCGTATTGCGCTTGAGCAGTACGGCCTGAGCCAAGCTCAGGACCGCGCCACGGGCACGGAATTCGGTCAAGCTCTCGATCTGGCGCAAAGGGCTCCCCCGCCCTCATCCCGCACTGCTGAACTCCATTGTATCGATTTGGCGCAGCGAAGGAAACGGGTCCGTAACGAACATTTTAATCATCGTTAACGGTTTGTTTACCATATTTGCCCGCCCCAGGCCCGCAAATGGCCACGCCATTCTGCTGCCAACAATGCGGCTGAGGTGGGGCCGGGACCGGCAAAATTGCGGGCGCCTGCGCGCGCCGGCGAATCAGCTCCGGGCAAAGCCGCAACCCGCGCTGCCAAAGTTCCATGCTTCGTTGGCGGCAATAGCGCGGCGTAGGGATTTGCTCACCAGTCGATGCGAAGGAGGCCGCGGCGAGCTCCCCGAAAGAGTGCGCCTTTACCCATATTTTCGGCTTTGTCGGCAAGCTTGTGGCAAAGCCGAGCATTTGGCTGACGGGGAGCAGGTCATGGTTGCATCATGCGTCAACATCGCGAGCGCGAGTTCGCCGCGCGGCCCGATTGCCGGGACGGCAGATGGGCAGGGCGTTCTTGACGAAGATCACCTGGAACGAATGACGTTGGGCGATCGCGTGCTCGAACGCGAGGTGTTGGAGATTTTTATCCGCCAGAACACCGTCATGCTGGCGCGGATCACCGACGCAAAGCCTGAAGTGGCTGCGGCGGCGGCGCACGCGCTTGCCGGATCGGCCTGCGGCATCGGCGCCTGGCGCCTGGCACGGGCTGCGGAACGGCTCGAGCGCGCCGGCAACGCCGGCGGTCCTGGCGGCGAAGACAATCTCGACGAGGCGATCGCCGAACTCAAATCCGCAAGCCTCGAGGCTGGCGCGGCAATTGGCGCGCGGCTCAACAAGCGTGCGCTCTGGGTTGCGGCCGCGCGTTGAATTGCCGTCAAATGGCGTCTACTGGCATTGTCCGGCGCGAGCCGATAGAACGGGCGAGATGCCCGCAGTCCGGCGTCCTCCTCCCGCCTCGGCCACGTTGGGCCGGCATCCTGCGCTTGATCCGGCCATGGTTAACATCACCTTCATCGACGTCGAGGGCACGAAGCGTACGGTCGAAGGCGAGGCCGGCGCGACGGTCATGGAAACGGCGATCAAGCACGGCGTGCCTGGGATCGAAGCTGAATGCGGCGGCGCCTGCGCCTGCTCGACCTGCCACGTCTATATCGAGGAAGAATGGCGCGAGAAGGTGGGCGAGCCCTCGCCGATGGAAGAGGACATGCTCGATTTTGCCTATGAGGTGCGGCCTAACTCGCGCCTGTCGTGCCAGATCAAAGTTCGCGAGGAGTTGGAGGGGCTTACGGTCCGCACGCCGGAGCGCCAAGCCTAACCCCCGTCGCGGGCGAGTGGCCCGATTCCAACATCCGCATCCGGGTTCGGCAGGCTCGCGTGCGAAGGTTAGAATCAAAGGACCGGTAGCAACTATCCGTTCCAGCTGAGCTTTTGGATTTGACATTCGCTTCACGAAGCGGCGGCAAAGTGGGGTGCGAACGTCAAATCCGCTCCACCTAACCCGGCCACGCCGGCGCGAAATGAATCCGCCGCATGCCGCGCGCGCGTGGTCGGGTACCTCTTTCCGGACGATGGCGAGCACGCTAGAGACTGGCCGGCTGCGCGGACGCATCCGCTGACAAATGCTCAAGAGGCGATATGGCTGAATCAGTTCAGACTGACGTGTTGATCATCGGTGCGGGACCGATCGGGCTGTTTGCGGTGTTCGAGCTCGGACTGCTCGATATGAAGGCGCACCTTGTCGATATTCTCGACAAGATCGGCGGCCAATGCGCCGAGCTTTATCCGGAAAAGCCGATCTACGATATTCCCGGCGTCCCCTTCACGAGCGCCCAGGGCCTCGTTGAATTCGCTTCTCCAGCAGATCAAGTCGTTCGGTGCGCAATATCATCTCGGCGAGATGGTGGAGACGGTCGAGAAGATCGGCGAACCCCTGTTCCGCGTGAAAACCGACCGTGGCAACGAATTCATCAGCAAAGTCTTGGTCATTGCGGCCGGCGGCGGTTCTTTCCAGCCCAAGCGTCCGCCGATCCCGGGCATCGAACCCTATGAGGGCAAGTCGGTGTTCTACGCGGTGCGTAAGCTCGAAGCGTTCCGCGACAAACGCGTTCTCGTGGTCGGCGGCGGCGATAGCGCGCTGGACTGGACGCTCAACCTGGCGCCGATGGCCAAGCACCTGACGCTGTTGCACCGGCGCAGCGAATTCCGCGCCTCCCCCGCCAGCGTCAACAAAATGATGGCGCTGGTCGGTGAAGGCAAAATCGATTTCGTTCTCGGACAGGTGACGGCGCTGGTCGGCGCCGACGGTCAGATCGAGAAGGCGATCGTCAAGAGCAACGACGGTTCCACCTTCGAGATCGTCTGCGACCTGCTGCTGCCGTTCTTCGGGCTGACCATGAAGCTCGGCCCGGTAGCGAACTGGGGATTGGAGCTCAGGAACAACGAGCTCATCGGAGTCGACACCGCAAGCTTCGAGACCAGCGTGCCGGGAATCTTCGCCATTGGCGACATCAACTGGTATCCGGGCAAGCTCAAGCTCATCCTCTCGGGCTTTCACGAGGCCGCCCTCATGGCGCAGAAGGCTTACCAGTACGTCTATCCGGGCAAGAGGTTGGTTTTCCAGTACACCACATCGTCGACGAGCCTGCAGAAGAAGCTCGGCGTCGCGCCGACAAGGGGCTGAGCGGCGGCTCGCCTGCACACGCCGGGCGCGTTGCGGGCAATCAAGGGGTCGGTGAAGTAGGGACGGCTGGCGCCGCATTTGGCGCGGTGGCCGGGCCGGCAGGCGGGGGCGCGCTCGGTGCGGCGGGCGGCGCAGCAGGCGCTATCGGCGCCGGAGCTTGCAGGGGCGGCAGCGGTTGTGCGCTCACCGCTGGCGGTTGCGGCAAATTGAGCACCACGCGCGCTGCAGGCAGTGCCGCGTCGGCGATTGCGGCATAACCCTCGGCGGTCGGATGGATGGCGCCGCCGTAGACGGCGCTAAGCACCCCCCAGAGCGCATCGTGAATGTCGCTCGGACGCATCGTTGCGGGGATACCCTGCGGGTAGGTCATGGCGGTGAAATAGCTGTCGTTGGCGGTCCGGATCCAGCGTGCGCGCGACGCATAAGGCTGATAGTCGCTCGCCGGCAGGTCGCAGGCCATCGGCTCCTGCGCGGCTGCAACCAGATCGGTTCGAAAGCTGTTCCCGTCGCGCGAAAAGCACCGGCGGTCGAATTCGGGATCGGTGGGTGCGTGCACGCACATGCCGTGACTTTCGAACGCGGACTGATGAGAATCGACGAAAGTCATGCGGTCCGTCAGCGGATCGGCGCAAACGCGGGCGCCTTCGCATGTCGCCAGCGTCTTGAGCTCCGGTAGAAATTTTTGGTCGACGAACTGCGCCGCCGCGCGTAGGCGTGTGGCGTCGGCGGAAAAGGCCGGGTGGATATCGAGTCCGTCGCGGCCGCCGGGGCAGGGTTTGCCCGGCGCCTGCATGGCCGGATTCGGGTATGAGGCGAAAACGACTCGCGCGAGATTGCCGCCGACAAACGGTTTAAGCGCCGCGCGCAGACGCGCGAATTGTTGCGGCAAGCGTTGCTGCAGCGCCCGCTCGGCGTCCTGCACGTCGACAATTCCGCCGCCGCGGCCGAGTATCAGACGCTCGGTGGACGCCTTGACGATGACGTTGGCAACCAGCGACGCGAAACTCACGTCGTTGGCGCCGACCGTCAGCAGAATCATGTCGAGGTTGCGCTGCGGCTCCTGCTTGTGGACCTGGTCCATCAGCTCCTTCAATTCCGTGAGCTGGGCCGGCGCGCGGCCGCCGCAGGAGTCGATCGGCACCGTCGTCGGGCAGTCGTCAAAGCTTTGCCCGTTGAACATGCCGGCGTCGATCGAGGCTCCGCTGCACGCCAGCGGCAGAAAGGTGACAGCGACGTGCGGCTGCTCGATGGCGAGCGCCAGTGCGGTGCGCATCTGGTAGCTGTAAAGCGAACGGTGGCATGGCGGACTCATCCAGCGGGCGCCGTGCCGCGCCCAATCCTGGGCGGCGGCATCGCTTGCTGTCCCGTTCTCGCAGGAATGATCGCCCTCAAAGCCGGCGCGGCTTGGCCGGTAGTATTGGCCGCCGCCGAATCGGCGGAAGCAAAACGCGCCTTCGAGCTGCACCGCCCGATCCGGATCGCCTTCGCCGGCCGCTATCGAATTGCCAAGGCCGGCGACGAGCAGGTCGCGCACCGCGATTTCGGTGACCACCCGTTGCGCCGTGCCGTCGCCCAGCGGGATATCGACGGTCGCCACCGTGGTGTGGCCATACAGCACGCGCAAGCTCAGCTCCGAGCTGCACGGCGCGTTCATCTGCCGCAGCGGTCCGTTGCCGTCATCGAAACTCCAGGCGCAGGTTGCGCCCTGCGGCAGCGGTCCGGCGACACCGACACCGATCGCATAATCGCGCGGCGTCAGGTAGCTTTCGTTCACCCCGTCGCGGTTACAGGTCTGCAAGAGATTGCCAAATTCGTCGACGCACAGATTGGCGACCACGTTCTGGGCCCAGCCCTCGCCCCCCGTGGCTGTTTCCAGCCGCCGTTCCTGTGCGAGGACGCCGTCCCCGCGACTCGCCGCCACTTGACGCAGAAAATCAGCTTCGCGGCGAAACAAGCGGAATCGGTTCTTCACCTCCCAGTGGATATGGAAATTGCCGGTATCCGCGAGCTGTGCGAAAGCCACGTCGAATGGTGCCAAAACGAGGACGGCGGCGAGAATGATGCAAAGGCGCATGGACCTGGCAGAGCGGCAAGCTGGCTTGACTGGCGCTGTCCTAGCACACTGCTTGCGGCGGAAATGTGAGAAGCAAAACCGGCGCGCGCCGCCGGCGGCGTCGATGATCATGGCCGTCGCGTTCGATGGACATTCAGCCCACGTTCACGTTTACTCTGACACGGATTGACAGGGGGATGTTCATCCGGCGCTGCGCGACGCTTCGCAGAATTCGTCCGTTGCGACGCGATGCACGCGGCCATCAGCCACATTGACCATGCGCGACGTGAGACAATTTGGGGCTCTGTCTTGCGATCGCGAGTTGGCGAACGGTGCGGCAGCGCACGCGGGTAGCGCCGGCGGGTTCGGCAAGGGCAAGATCGCGCTCCTGTTCGCGGTGCTCATGACGGTTGCGGCGATCCCGATCCTGCTCAATCCACTGCCGCCGCTCTCCGATTACATCAACCACCTCGCGCGCATGCAGGTGATCGCCAACATCCACAGCGATCCCGACCTGGCGCGCTATTACGAGATCGACTGGCAGGTGATTCCGAACCTGATGATGGACCTGATCGTGCCGCCATTGCTGCGGATCATCAATGTGTACGTGGCGGGGCAGGTCTACACGCTGGTGAGCTTCGCGCTCATCCTCTCGGGCGTCGTTGTGCTCAACCGCCAGCTTTTCGGTCGCTGGTCGGCGCTGCCGTTGATCGCGGCCCCACTGCTCTACAACGACGTCTTTTTGGTCGGGACGATGAATTACGTCTTCGGCATCGGGCTGGTGCTGTGGGCGCTGACCGCATGGATCGCGCTGCGCGAGCGCGGCCGGGCGCGGCGGCTGTCGCTTTCCGCATTGTTCGTCTTTGGTCTCTTTTTCTGTCACTTGTTCGCGCTCGGGGTCTACGGCGTCGGCTTGTTTGCCTTCGAATCACAACGGCTGTGGAACGCGTTTCGGCGGGTGCATCGGAATTCCGGCCAAGCCATGGCGCGCCGGGCCATGGTGTCGCTGACCGTAGATTTTGCAATGACCGGCTTGCCTTTCCTCTTGGTGCCCGGCCTGCTCATGCTGAGTCCGACTCGCGGTTTATGGGACTTTGAATGGCAGATGGACGGCAAGATGGATGGCCTGCTCTTCGTCATCCGGGCCTATTCGCCGGTCGTTGCCTATCTGCTTGCCGCAATCGCGGCGGGCGCGGCAGCGTGGGCGTTCCGCCGCCGCGCGTTCTCGTTTCACGGCTTCGGTCTGGCGCTGCTGGCGGTCGGCGCCGTGGTCTATCTGGCGCTACCGCAAGTCATGTTCGAGACGTACATGGTGGATACGCGGCTGCCGATCTCGCTCGCCTTGATTCTCATCGCTTGCATCGACGTCGATCTGCGGCGGCCGCTCGCGCGGCGGATTTTCGCGGTCGGCGTAATCGCCGTCCTGGCCGTCCGCGTCGGCGAGGTCGAGTATCATTGGCGGCAATTGTCGGCGACCACCACTTCATTTCGCCAATCGGTGCAGCTTTTGCGGCGCGGCGCCAAGGTTGCTGTCGCCTATGCCGATCCGAATGGCGGCGATCGGCTGCGCGATTATGGTCTCGTCCACGCCGATTGCATCGCCGTCATCGACCGCTCGGCGCTGGTCACCACCGCATTCACGGTGGTGGGCAAGCAGATCCTGCACGCCCGCCCGGCCTACCGCAGCCGGGTCGATACGCAAGACGGCACGCCGCCCATGATCGGCACCCTGGTGCGCGTCACCGACCGGATTGATACGGACCCCGACGATTACTGGCGGAGCTGGACGTCCGATTATGACTATCTCTACGTGCTGTTCACCAAGCCGGACTTCAAGAATCCGGATCGGGCGCACCTGACCGAAATCTTCGCCGGCGATCGCTTCATTCTCTATCGGATCGAGCGCTCGCAAGTCACGGCGGCGAGCCATCGGTCGCACTAAGGCCGCGGCCGGCTTTTCTCGCTTTGCTTGCCATACGCGCGACGTTCCTTGGCCGCATTCATACGCCGATGGCGCGCGCTCGACTTGCCGACTGTTGGCGCGCTCCGGATTCCGCCGGTACGGCAGGCAGTTCGCGCCCTCACATTGAAGTTTCGCGCGCATTGGCGCAAACGTTGGCGCAAGTGTGCTGCAAGTGTTGCTGCAAGTGTTGCTGAAAGTTGGGGGGTCCGCGATGGCCGATCAATCGATCTCTACCCGCTGTTGTATTGCCGGCGGTGGGCCGGCGGGGATGATGCTCGGATTCCTGCTGGCGCGAGCCGGAGTTGATGTCGTCGTCCTAGAAAAGCATCCCGATTTCTTCCGCGATTTCCGCGGCGACACCGTGCACCCCTCGACGCTGGAAATGATGTACGAACTCGGTCTGCTCGATCAATTTCTCAAGGTGCCGCACCAGAAGGTCGAGACGCTGACCGGACAAGTCGGTAGCGCGCATCTTACGATGATCGATTTCCGCCATTTGCCGACGCAATGCAAATTCATCGCCCTAATGCCGCAATGGGACTTCCTCAATTTCCTGGCCGAGCACGGCAAGCGCTACAAGACGTTCGACCTGCACATGCGCACTGAGGCGACCGATCTCATCGAGGAGAGCGGGCGGATCGTCGGCGTCCGCGCGAAAGCGCCCGATGGCGTGCTGACGATCCGCGCCGAACTGGTGGTCGGCTGCGACGGGCGCCACTCGACGGTGCGTGCAAAGGCCGGTCTGCAAAGCGACGATTTTGGCGCGCCGATGGACGTTCTCTGGTTTCACATATCGCGCAAGGACGGCGACGCGACCGATACCTTCGGTCATATCGAAGCGGGCAGGATGATGATCATGCTCGATCGCGGCGACTATTGGCAGTGCGCCTATGTGATCCCGAAGGGCGGCATTGAGAAAGTACAGGCGGAGGGTCTCGACGCCTTTCGCCGGCGGGTCACCGACATGTCGCCGTTTCTCTCCGACCGTATCGGCGAGATCAAAAGCTGGGACGACGTGAAGCTTTTGACCGTCACGGTGGACCGGCTGCGTCAATGGTGGCGTCCGGGCCTGATCTGCATCGGCGATTCAGCTCACGCGATGTCGCCGATCGGGGGCGTTGGAATCAACATGGCGGTGCAGGACGCCGTGGCCGCCGCCAACCGGCTGGCGGCGCCGCTCAAAGCCGGCAAAGTGGCCGACGAAGATCTGCGCGCTATTCAGGAGCGGCGCAGCCTGCCGGTCCGCTTTACCCAGCGGCTGCAGCTCATCATCCAGAATCGGATCGTCAGCCGTGTGCTCGGCATGGACAGTCAGCGGCGACCGCAGCCGCCGCTGCTGTTCAAGTTCTTCAACGTGTTCCCAGTCCTGCGCCGCATTCCTGCGCGTTTATTGGGCCTGGGCATCCGACCGGAGCACGTGCGCACGCCGGATGCCGCATCCACTTCCTAGCCTCGCTATGCGCCTCAACTTCGCTGCTGCAGTTCGGTCGCGGCGCGGGCGAGGATTTCGACCAGCCGTGCTTCCGCGTCCGCATCGTTATCGAGTCGCTTGCCGACGGTCTCGCGCAGATGATCGAAGGCTGCCTCGAGGAGGGGGGGCAACGTGCGGCGGTCCTCGCGTTCGCCGCGAGCAGCGCGACGCCAGCGGTTGACGCGCTCGCCGAGCGCGGCCAACCGATCAAGCACGACATCCGCCAGATCGCGGTTGCTCGTGAGATACGCGCGACCTTCGTCGGTGATGGCGTAGAGTTTTTTCGCCCCGTCGGTCGAAGCGGTCACATAACCGGCTTCCTCGAGATAGGTCAGGGTCGGATAAACGATGCCGGGGCTTGGGCTGTACCAATCGGCGGTTTTCTCCTCGAGCAGCTTAATGATCTCGTAGCCATGCCGCGGCGCCTCGGCGATCAGCGCAAGGGCCACCAGCCGCAAGTCGCCCTGCGCCAGCATTCGTCGCGCGCGCATCAAATCTTCGCCGCCGGGGTCGCCAAAGCCACCGCCGCGACGGCCGCCGAAGCCGCCGAATCGGCCGTGCCGCCGGCCGGCCGCCCAATGTCCGTGATGGGATTCGTGATGTCCGTGCATTTTTCAATTCTCCATGTGCAAAGATATATCTCTAGATAGATCATTATGAGTTATAACGCAAGATATATCTTTAGAAGAAATCTTGTGAGAAATTTACTATTTAAATCAGTGCCTTATGTTCCATTTGTTCGGTGGGCTATTATAACCTGAGAGGCCAGCGTGTAGCCGAGTTATGGCCTCAGGGCTTACTCTACCGGGCATGTTCGCGACCTTCTTCCACGACCTGCGCGCGGCCGGCGTACCGGTGACCCTGCGCGAATACCTCACGCTGATGGAGGCCATGGAGCAGGACTTGGCCGACCGGCGGGTCGAATCGTTCTATTATCTGTCGCGCGCGGCTTTGGTGAAGGACGAGCGCAATCTCGACAAATTCGACCGCGTGTTCGGTCACGTGTTCAAGGGTCTCGACCTCGTCGAGCAGGCACTCGCTGCCGACATCCCGATCGAATGGCTTAAAAAACTCACCGAAAAATATCTCAGCGAAGAGGAAAAGAAAGAGATCGAGGCGCTCGGCGGCCTGGATAAACTTCTGCAAACCCTGCGCCGGCGGCTTGCTGAGCAGAAAGGCCGGCACCAGGGCGGCAACAAATGGATCGGCACGGCAGGCACCTCGCCGTTCGGCGCCTACGGCTACAATCCTGAAGGCATCCGTATCGGCCAGGACGGCAACCGCAATTTCCGCGCAGTCAAGGTGTGGGACAGGCGCGAGTTCAAGGATCTGGCAGGCGACGTCGAGCTTGGCACGCGCAACATCAAGATCGCGCTGCGCCGCCTGCGCAAGTTCGCCCGCACCGGCGCGCCGGAAGAACTCGACCTCGACGGCACCATCAGGGGCACCGCGCACAAGGGCTATCTCGACCTCCAGATGCGGCCGGAGCGGCACAACACGATCAAGGTCTTGTTGTTCTTCGACATCGGCGGCTCGATGGATTGGTACGTCAAGGCGACCGAAGAATTGTTCTCCGCCGCGAAGAGCGAATTCAAGCACATGGTGCATCTGTACTTCCACAATTGCCTCTACGAGCGGGTGTGGAAGGAGAACGCGCGGCGCTGGCAGGAGACGACGCCGACCTTCGAAGTGCTGCACGCCTATCCGCACGACTACAAGGTGATCTTCGTCGGCGATGCTTCCATGTCACCGTACGAGATCGTCGCGCCCGGCGGCTCGGTCGAGCATTTCAACGAGGAGCCCGGCAGCGTGTGGATGGAGCGCATCACGCGCACCTATCCGTCGGCGGTCTGGCTCAACCCGGTCGTCGCGCGCGAATGGGAGATGACGCCGTCGATCCGCATGATGCGCCAACTCATGGGCGAGCGGATGTATCCGCTGACGCTCGAAGGCCTCGACGCGGCGATGCGGGAGTTGGGGAGGTAGCGCTTCGTCGCGGCGTTCTACTCGTCCTCCAGCGTGTCGGCGATCGGCACTTCATCGATTTTGTGGCCGTGCTCATCCATGATGGCGACGAACCAGCCGCCCCATTTCCAGCCCGGCATCTTCACGCCCCGGCGCAGGCCGTCGGCGAGTGCCAGGGCGTCCGCGTGTGCAGCGGCGTTGCCGGGAAGGTCGACGCCCTGGTGATTGCTCAGAACGTTTTTGCCGTCGGTGAGATGGAAATAGTAGCGCGGCATCGGGGCTTCTCGCGTGCGATGATTGGGGCGCACTCCTAGCACCGCTGCGACCGGCCGTCACGGACGCTGCAACGGGCTTCCGAATCACCGCGGACGCCTTATATTGGGGGCCTTCGTCAACAACCGAAAGGAGGTGATCCAGTGTCTCATTGTCTATCGCCGCGGTCGCCGGCATTCGTGAACTGGATCCTCGCCTCTGCCGAGGTCCTCGCCTAGGTGGTCTAATCCACCACCGGGCTCACGCGCGTAAGGCAGACGATCGCCGACGCAACCGGGCCACGGCCTGACAATGGAAGGGCTGCCCTCGCGGGCGGCCCTTCTTTGTTTCTCGCTTCACGTGCTGCCCCCTGGTCCGAAATCAGGATTATGGTATTCGGAACGAAGGAGCCGTCCATGCCCGCAATACAGTCCGATCCACCAAGCGACGCAGCCGCCCCGCCTGGCTTGGTCATCGTCCGCGAAACGCGCCATGGTCGATTTGATCAGGAGATTATCGCCGGCGCTCATCGGCTGTTGGCCGACGAGCCGGTCAGCTCCGGCGGCCTGGACAGCGGGCCTGGTCCCTACGATCTCCTGCTTGCCGCGCTCGGCGCCTGCACATCCATGACCGTTCGGATTTACGCCGATAGCAAGAAAATTCCGTTGCAGCGAGTTGAAGTGCGTCTGCGGCATTTTCGGGTCTATGCCGTCGATTGCGCGGAGTGTGAAACCAAAGAGGGAATGATCGATCACATCGATCGCGAGATACGGCTTGACGGCGATCTGAGCGCCGAGCAACGCGCCCGGCTCATTGAGATCGCCAACAGGTGTCCCGTCCACCGCACGCTGACATCGGAAATTAACATACGCACCGTGTTACAGCAGGCGACATAGTCAGCGCGCCGGCCTTTTTACGCGCGATCTTACAGCCGCAATAACCTCCGCGATCGCCGCATCGTTGCCCGGCGCCATGATATGGGCGCCGGCGATGCCAGGGATCGTAGCCAATTCCTCGATATAGTCCGCGCAGACGCGCACGCCCTCGCGCTCGGGATCCGTGGCATCCTCCATGCGCTTGATCAGCGCGTCGGGAATAATGGTGCCGAACAGGTGCTTCTTCATCCATGCCGCCGACTTTGCCGAGCGCAGCGGCGTGACGCCGATGAGAATGGAAAGCTGCGGCGTGAGACCGGCCTTTTCCAGCGCCCCGACATAGCGACGCACGATCGCGCCGTCCATGCAGAACTGCGTCTGCACGAACTGCGCGCCGGATTTGAGCTTGCCGAGAAGCGCAGTCGGCGCCCAGCCGGCGGGCGGATCGATCGGCACGTCGGCGGCGCCGAGAAAGAAATCGGCCTTGCCCAAAACCTTGCGGCCGGTCGGCAGCGTACCCTCGTCGCGCAGGCGGCGCGCGGTCTCAATCAGCGCCTTGGAATCGATGTCGAACACCGGCTTGGTGTCGGGCTGGTCGCCGGCCTTTGGATCGTCGCCGGTGAGCAGCAAAAGGTTGCGGATGCCGAGCGCGGCCGCGCCCATCAATTCGCCCTGCAGCGCGATGCGGTTCTTGTCACGGCAGGCGATTTGCAGGATCGGTTCGACACCCATGCCGAGGAGAATGGAGGCGGCTGCCAGCGCGCTCATGCTGGCGCGCGCGCCGGCACCGTCGGTGACGTTCACCGCGTCGGCCAAGCCCTTCAGACCGGCCACCTTACGCACCAGGTCCTGCGCGTCGCAGGAAAGCGGTGGGGCGATTTCCGCCGTGATGGCAAAACGCCGCTGCCGCAGCCGCTCGGCGAATGTGCTCAAGCCAGGGGCGCTTTCGTCATTCATCGTTTGTTCATCGGCGGGACTCGGTCGCACCGGCGGCGCGGCGGGATCACAGCGCTTATATGCTTTACCGGCGTGCGGCAATTACCGCCATTTCTGGACAGCCAAGCGCCGCGCCTATAGAGAGTTGCAACCGATGAGCGGCGTCAACGACATCCGCGCGAATTTCCTCGCCTTTTTCGCCCGCGAGGGGCACGAGATCGTGCCCTCGTCGCCGCTCGTGCCGCGCAATGACCCCACGCTCATGTTCGTCAATGCCGGCATGGTGCAGTTCAAGAACGTCTTCACCGGGCTGGAAAAGCGCCCCTACGTGCGCGCCACCACGGCGCAGAAATGCGTGCGCGCCGGCGGCAAGCACAACGATCTCGACAACGTCGGCTACACCGCGCGCCACCACACCTTCTTCGAGATGCTCGGCAATTTCTCCTTCGGCGACTATTTCAAGGAGCGCGCCATCGAGTTGGCCTGGAATTTGATCACCAGAGAATACGGCTTTTCGCCAGAGCGACTGTGGGTGACGGTGCATCCGGGCGATGAGCCGGCGCGGGCACTATGGAAAAAGATTGCCGGTCTTCCGGACGCACGCGTCGTCGGGCATTCAGATAATCTGTGGGCGATGGGACCGGTCGGCCCTTGCGGCTACAATTCGGAGATTTTTTACGATCAGGGTGAGTCGCTGTTCGGTGGCCCGCCAGGCTCGCTTGAGGAGGACGGGGACCGCTATCTGGAATTCTGGAATCTCGTCTTTATGCAATTCGAGCAGGTCGACGAGAAAACACGCATCGATCTTCCCAACCTGTCGGTCGATACCGGCATGGGGCTTGAGCGTATCGCGGCCATTCTTCAGGGCGTCTACAGCAATTATGATATCGATCTCTTCCGCGCGCTGATCGCAGCGGTTCACGATACGATCGGCGCACCTCGCACCGCCGAGACCGAGGCGAGCCCGCGGGTGATCGCCGACCATCTGCGCGCGACCTCGTTCCTCATTGCCGACGGCGTGCTGCCGTCGAACGAGGGCCGCGGCTATGTGCTCCGCCGCATCATGCGCCGCGGCATGCGCCATGCCGAGCTGCTCGGCGCCAAAGAGCCGCTGATGTGGCAGCTCGTGCCGGCGCTGGTCCGCGAGATGGGCCAGGCCTATCCGGAACTCATCCGCGCCGAGGCGCTGATCGGCGAAACGCTCAAGCTCGAGGAGACGCGCTTTCGCCGCACCCTTGAGCGCGGCCTTGCCATCCTCGACGAGGCGAGTAAGTCGCTGAAAAAGGGCGACATGTTCGACGGCGTGACCGCGTTTACGCTCTACGACACTTACGGATTTCCGCTCGATCTCACGCAGGACGCCTTGCGGCCGCGCGGCATCGGCGTCGATATTGCCGCCTTCACCGATGCCATGGAGCGGCAACGCGAGAAGGCGCGCGCGTCATGGGCCGGCTCGGGTGAGGCGGCCGACGAAGCCGTGTGGTTTTCCTTGCGCGAAAAATCGGCGGCACCGAATTTCTCGGTTATGAGACCGAGCGCGCCGAAGGCGTCGTGAAGGCGCTTGTTCACGACGGCCGGGAAGTCGCCGCGCTGCAAGCGGGTGAGAGCGGCACCGTGGTGCTCAATCAGACGCCGTTTTACGGCGAGTCGGGCGGCCAGGTCGGCGACACCGGCGTCATGAGCGGTGACGGCGTGCGCTTTCGCGTCACCGACACGCACAAGCATGCCGGCGATGTTTTTGCGCATCGCGGTGTTGTGGAAGCAGGCACGCTGAAGGTCGGCGCCGCGCTGGCGCTGGAAGTCGACCCTTCCCGCCGCGGAGCGATCCGCAGGAATCACTCGGCGACGCATTTGTTGCACGAAGCTTTGCGCCAGGTGCTCGGTGAGCACGTGGCGCAAAGAGGTTCGCTGGTCGCGCCCGACCGGCTGCGCTTCGATTTCTCGCACCCGAAGCCGATCACGGGTGAGGAACTCGAACGCGTCGAAGATATCGCCAATGACGTCGTGCTGCAGAACGTTCCGGTAATGACGCGGCTGATGGGCCGTGACGATGCCGTCGCGTCCGGCGCGCGCGCGCTGTTTGGCGAAAAGTACGGCGACGAGGTGCGCGTCGTCGCGATGGGGCAAAATTCTTCAACACCCGCGGGCGGCAACACCATGGGCTGGTCGGTGGAGCTGTGCGGCGGCACGCATGTGGGACGCACCGGTGACATCGGGCTGATCTCGGTGGTGAGCGAGGCCGGAGTCGCTTCCGGCGTGCGGCGTATCGAGGCGCTCAGCGGCAACGCCGCTCGCCACGAGCTCAATCGTTTGCGAAAGGACGTTCGCGCCATCGCGGCGGAGTTGAAGGTGCCAGTCGGCGAATTCACATCGCGCGCGACGGCGGTCATCGAGGATCGAAAAAAGCTCGAACGCGAGCTTTCGGAGGTGAAGAAAAAGCTCGCCATGTCTGGGGGGATGGGCGGCGGCGCTGCCGCGGGCGACGGTGCCGATGGCGTGCGCATCGTCGGCGACGTGAAGCTGATGGCGCGCGCGGTGGAAGGCATCGAGCTGAAAGATCTGCGCAGCCTCGCCGACGAGGGCAAGAAAAAGGTCGGCTCCGGCGTGGTCGCGATCGTCGGTGTGACCGGCGACGGCAAGGCCGGAATCGTCGTCGGCGTTACCAACGATCTCGTGTCGCGCTTTAACGCCGTCGATCTGGTGCGCAAGGCCGCCGAGGCGCTCGGCGGCAAAGGCGGCGGCGGCCGCCCCGACATGGCGCAGGCCGGCGGCCCCGACGGCGCCAAGGCTGCAGCCGCACTCAGAGCGATCGAAGCGGCGCTCGGCGGTTGACTGGCGCGGCCAGCGCGTTACCACGCCATCATGGCCGAGGTTCACTTCACCAGCCATCTGCGCACGCTCGTTCCGGGCGCGCCCTATAGCGTTGCCGGCGCAACAGTGGCTGAGGCGCTTGACGACCTGTTTAGAGGCGAGCCGCACGTGCGCGGTTATGTTCTTGACGAGCGCGGCGCGCTACGTAAGCACGTGTGCATCTTTGCCGATGGCGAGCGGCTCCAACACGAGGCGGCACTTTCGCGCCGCATCGAGCCGGCCACGAAACTGTACGTGATGCAGTCGCTTTCGGGCGGCTAATCAGGCAGATGAGTCGGAGCGGATAAGCATGAGCGATCGTTTGCTGCTGGCCACACGCAAGGGCCTGTTCACGGTCGAGCGCGGCCGCGACAGCCGCGACGGCTGGAGTGCGAACCTGATCGGCTTTGCCGGCGTACCGGTGACCAATGTATTGCGCGCGGATGGCTGCATGTACGCCGCGCTCAAACACGGCCATTTCGGTCCCAAGCTGCATCGCTCTGATGATGATGGAAAGACTTGGCGGGAGATCGCCACTCCGGCTTTTCCCGCCGACGCAGCGGGCGCACCGTCGCTGTTTCAGATGTGGACACTCGAAGCCGGTGGAGGCCGCTATGCGGACCGGCTATGGATCGGCGCCATTCCGGCCGGACTGTTTCGCTCCGACGATCGCGGCGAAAGCTGGCAGTTCGTATCTTCGCTGTGGAACATGCCGGACCGGGCGCGCTGGTTCGGCGGCGGCTATGACGCCGCAGGTATCCACACGGTGTCGCCCGATCCGCGTGATGCCGATCGCGTACTCGTTGCCATTTCGTGCGGGGGCGTCTGGGAAAGCCGCGACGGCGGTGCAAGCTGGTCGGTGCTCGGCCGGGGCCTTTTTGCCCCCTATGTGCCGCCCGAGCAGGCCGAGGACCCGGCAATCCAGGATCCGCATCGCGTCGCGCGCTGTGCAGCCAATCCGGATGTCCTGTGGATGCAGCATCACGCCGGCATCTATCGCTCGGCCGATGCCGGCGCCCATTGGACGCGGCTGTCGCTGCCGGCCGACGATTTCGGGTTTGCCGTGGCGGCGCATCCGCGCGACCCGCAGACGGCGTGGTTCGTGCCTGCGGTCGCGGACGAAATCCGCATGCCCCGTGACGGCGCCTTGTGCGTAACGCGAACCGGCGACGGTGGCTGTAGCTGGGAGGTCTTTCGCTCGGGGCTGCCTCAGCATGGTGCCTACGACCTGATCTACCGGCACGGGCTCGACATTGACGCCGGCGGCGAACAGCTCGTCATGGGCTCGACCACCGGCGCTCTGTGGATGAGCGAAGACGGTGGCGGCCGCTGGCAATTGCTCAATGCGCATCTGCCGCCGATCTATGCCGTACGGTTTGCCTGAGGGTCTTCTTCTCGTGCAAGCCATTGCGAAATAGTGCTTTTTTGCCCATGCACGGTTTCATCCACCGCCGCGTGATGCCTGCCATTTCTCCCACCGTCGGAAGCGGCCGCTGTCGCGCACGCTTCCTTTTCCCCAGCCGGCAATGCGTTAGGATCCGGCCGTTGCGGCCGGGCACGAGCCAAAGCCCTGGCGATAAATCGCGTGATCTTTCGGCTGTGCCGTGCCCCGTGCCATGATCGCACCACAAATTACGGCATGGTTGTACGGCCGGTAGACCAGGATGGGGAACAAGGGGGTACGCCGGGTGCAGCTTCGATCCAATCATTCAGTCGCGCTCGCGGCGCTGATCTCGGCGCTGACGCTATTCGGCTGCGCCAATCCCGACGTGTTCGATTCCAACGAGCATTGGTTTTCGCGCCCGTTCGATTGGACCGGCCGCGCCGCCGGCTATAGCTACTCCGAGCTTCACGAGACCAACGCAGCAAAGCGGGTGGCCACCGCCAACGATCTGGTCACTGCCAATGGCGCCTGCGCGCCGCCGGCGGCTGCACCGGCGCCAGCCGCGCCGCAGCCGCCTGGCGCAATGCCCACGCCCTACGCCGCGCCCTCCCTGCTCGGCGAGGGCATCGCCCTCGGCATGACCGAATGCGACGTCGTCTATCGCGCCGGCGCGCCCTCCTCGGTAAGAATCGGCCGCAATGCCAATGGCGATCGAACGGCTCTCCTGATGTTCGACAGCGGCCCGCGAGCGGGCACCTATCGTTTCGAGGCTGGCAGGCTCATGGACATGGACCGCCCGCAAACGGCGGAGTCCGCCCCGGCGCCGAAGACAAAAGTGGCGAGGAAAAAGAAGAGCCGCTCTGCCGATGCCGAGCAGGTCTCGACGAAATGACTTTCCGCGGCGTTTCGTCATGCCGCGCTTGACGCGAGGCAGCCCATCGCGCCTTGCGTGTTGGGATCCCGCGCCGCTGGCATTCAGGTCTTAGCAATTCAGCAGGTCGTGACCAGCTCAATCAAGGCGGCGTCTCAGGGGGTCCTGAAACGCAGCCCAATCTCCTGATCCAAGGCGTTAGTTGCGGCCAACGCCTACGCGGCCTTTGCGTAGGTGACGTCGTAGCGATCGGCGTTCATCACCTTGTTCCAAGCGGCGATGAAGTCTTTGACGAACTTCTCCTTGGAGTCGGCGCACGCATAGACTTCGGCGATCGCCCGCAATTGCGAGTGCGACCCGAAGATCAAGTCGACGCGGGTGGCCGTCCACTTGGACTCTTTGGTCTTGCGGTCGCGCCCCTGGTAGGTGTTCTCGCCCGCGGGCTGCCACTCCGTCCGCATATCGAGCAGGTTGACGAAGAAGTCGTTCGTCAGCTTGCCAGGTTGCTTGGTGAAGACGCCGTGTTTGGAGCCGCCGGTCCCGAGCACGCGTAGGCCGCCGAGGAGAGCCGTCATCTCGGGTGCCGTCAGCGTCAGCAGTTCCGCCTTGTCCACCAAAGCCTCCTCGGCCGACATGATATGGCTGGGCTGGTAATAATTGCGGAATCCGTCGGCTACCGGTTCGATCGGCGCGAAGGATTGGACGTCGGTCTGCTCGGCCGAGGCGTCCATGCGTCCCGGTGCGAACGGAACCTTCGCGTCGACACCGGCATCCCTCGCCGCTTTCTCGATCGCCGCGCCGCCGCCGATAACGATCAGATCGGCGAGCGAAACCTTCTTGCCGCCTGCCGCCGAGGCATTGAACTCTTTCTGGATCGCTACGAGCTTGTCCAGCACGGTCGCCAGTTGCTTCGGCTGATTGATCTCCCAGTCCTTCTGCGGGGCGAGCCGAATGCGCGCACCGTTCGCGCCGCCGCGCTTGTCGGAGCCGCGGAACGTCGACGCCGAAGCCCAGGCCGTCGAGACCAGTTGCGACACGGACAGGCCGGAGGCGAGGATTTTCGCCTTCAGGGCGGCGATGTCCTGCTCGGCGATCAGCGGATGGTCCACCGCCGGAATCGGGTCCTGCCAGATCAGCGTTTCCTTCGGCACGAGCGAGCCGAGATAGCGCACGTGGGGTCCCATGTCGCGATGCGTCAGCTTGAACCAGGCGCGGGCAAACGCGTCGGCGAACTGTTCCGGATGCTCGTAGAAGCGCCGCGAAATCTTCTCGTAGATCGGGTCCATGCGCAGCGACAGGTCCGTAGTCAGCATGGTCGGTACATGCTTCTTCGACTTGTCGAAGGCGTCTGGAATCGTGGCGGCGCCGCCTTTCGCCTTCCACTGATTGGCGCCGGCAGGGCTTTTGTCCAGCTCCCATTCGTTCTTGAACAGGTTGTCGAAGAAGTGGTTGCTCCACTTCGTCGGCGTCTGCGACCAGGTGACCTCCGGACCGCCGGTGATGGCGTCGGCTCCGACGCCTGTGCCAAATTTGCTCGTCCAGCCGAGGCCCTGTTCTTCGATGCCCGCGCCTTCCGGCGCCGCTCCGATCAGCGACGGATCGCCGGCGCCGTGGGTCTTGCCGAAGGTGTGGCCGCCGGCGATCAGCGCGACGGTCTCCTCGTCGTTCATCGCCATGCGGAAGAACGTCTCGCGGATGTCCTTGGCCGCTGCGATCGGGTCCGGTTTGCCGTTCGGCCCTTCGGGATTGACGTAAATCAGGCCCATCTGCACCGCGCCGAGCGGGTTCGCGAGTTGGCGCTCGCCGCTATAGCGCTCGTCTCCCAGCCACGTCCCCTCGGGACCCCAGTACAGCTCTTCAGGTTCCCAGACATCGACCCGGCCGCCGCCGAACCCGAACGTCTTGAAGCCCATCGAACTCCAGCGCGACGTTGCCGGCAAGAACCATCAGGTCGGCCCAGGAGATTTTCCGGCCGTATTTCTGCTTGATCGGCCATAACAGCCGGCGCGCCTTGTCGAGGCTCGCGTTGTCCGGCCAGCTATTGAGCGGCGCGAAGCGCTGCTGCCCGGAGCCGGCGCCGCCGCGGCCGTCGGCGATGCGATAGGTGCCCGCGCTGTGCCACGCCATGCGGATCATCAGCCCGCCGTAGTGGCCAAAGTCGGCCGGCCACCACTCCTGCGAATCAGTCATCAGGGCCTGCAGGTCCTTGATGACGGCGTTGAGGTCGAGGCTCTTGAATTCCTTGGCGTAGTTGAACTCCTTGCCCATCGGATCGGACTGAGGGGAGTTCCGGTGAAGGACCCGGAGGTCGAGCACATCCGGCCACCAGTCGCGATTGTTGAAATGCTTATGCATGACCGGGCATTTGCCGGCGCTTTTGTCCTCAGTCTTTGCGTCCATGTTCGCCTCCGATCGAGCCTTTCTGTTCCCTTCGGTATACAAGCATCATCTAGGCTTCTCAACGCGGCTGCGACAGTGCGCAATTGTTCGCAGGACGCGAACCGGCCCCCCGCTCGCCATTGACCGTCATGTCCACTCCGCCATGTCCCCTCCGTCATGTCCCCTCGCTTGTCGAGCGCGTCTGTGGACGATATAAGCCGGCGCGGTTCCGCGGCGTTGCGATTTCCGCAGAGGACAATTGCAATGGCGATCGAGCGCACCTTCTCCATCATCAAGCCTGACGCCACGGCGCGCAATCTCACCGGCGCCATCGACGCGATGATCGAAAAGGCCGGGCTGCGCATTGTCGCGCAGAAACGCGTGCGCATGAGCCGCGAGCAGGCCGAAACGTTCTACGCGGTCCATCGGGAGCGGCCGTTCTTTCGCGAACTCGTCGAAACCATGACCTCCGGGCCGGTCGTGGTGCAGGTGCTCGAGGGCGAGAACGCCATAGCCGCCTATCGGGACCTCATGGGCGCGACCGATCCCGCCAAGGCCGGGTCGGGGACCATCCGCAAACTCCACGCCCGCTCGATCGGCGAGAATTCGGTGCACGGCTCGGACGCCGTCGCGACCGCGCAGGCGGAGATCGCGCAGTTTTTCTGCGGCAACGAAATCGTCGGTTGACGATGTCTCCCCGCCTTGGTCGGTTTCAGCGCGGCGGCTCGAAGCGCTGAAACGACATGCTGGCGTCAAGTATCGGCGAACTGGCAAATGCCCACCCGTTCGGCGCCGTGCCGGAGATCGTGTTCATCAACATTCTGCTCTCGGGCGACAATGCGCTGGTCATCGCCATGGCCTGCCGAGCGTTGCCGCGGCGGCAGCGGATTTTGGGGCTCGCCATCGGTGAGGCGGTCGCCGTCGTCCTGCTCGTTCTGTTTGCCGCCGTCATGGCGCGCCTGCTGCAATTTCCTTATCTCAAGCTCGCCGGCGGACTGGCTCTCCTCTACATTGCGGCCAGTCTCCTGGCACGCGACCACGCCATGCCGGAGGCGGCGGCGGCGACGCAGCTTTGGCGTGCCGTGCGGATCGTCGTGCTGGCCGACGTGGTCATGAGCTTCGACAACGTGCTTGCGATCGTGCAGGTCGCAGGCGGCGATCTGGTGTTGCTCGCAATCGGGCTGGCCATTTCCATCCCGATCGTCGTCGTCGGCGCGGCGCTGATCACGGCTTTGCTGGAACGTTTGCCGATTTTGATCTGGGCCGGTGCGTTGTTGCTTGGCTGGGTGGCCGGAGAAACCATTGTCGGCGATCCGGCAATTGCGCCGCTGTTGACGCACGCCTTTGGCACGCAGCCGGCGGGTCGCGTCGAATTGACGGCCGCCTGCGCCGGCGCCGTGCTGGTCGGTGCCGCAGGCAGCGTCTGGCGGCATCGTCGGCGAATCGCACAGGCTCGCGCGCTCGCATCCCGCGAGCAGATACCGGATTGCTAAATTTAGTGGTCCGATCGGCGTCCGAGGGGTAGTTTGTTTTGCGCGCGGCCGCTTTCAGCGCGCGCTGTCATCGGCGTCGGAGGCAACGAACGCCGCGCGGCCTTCCGCGACCAGGCGGAGGGCGCGCGGATAGAGCCGATGCTCGACCTCCAGCACCCGGCCGGCGAGACTCTCTTCCGTGTCGCCTGCGAGCACCGCCACCGAGTCCCTGTGCCACGATCGGTCCGGAGTCCATTTCCGGCACCACGAAATGCACGGTCGCGCCGTGCCGCTTCGCCCCGGCCTCGATCGCGCGACGATGGGTATTCAGTCCCTTGAATTGCGGCAGCAGCGCTGGGTGAATATTGATCATGCGGCCGCTCCAGCGCCGCACGAAAGCCGGCGTCAACAGCCGCATGAAGCCGGCGAGGCAGATGAGATCGGTCCGGTGCGCGTGAAGCTCGCCATCGAGCGCGCGCTCGAAGGCCTCGCGGTCCTCGCCAAACCGCCGATGATCGACGATGGCGGTCTCGACGCCCGCCTCACGTGCAAGGCTGAGGCCGGCCGCGTCGGGGCGGTTGGATATGACGAGCACGATCGCTGCCGGATAATCAGCCGCCTTGGCTGCCTCGATCAACGCCGCCATGTTCGAGCCGCGGCCGGAAATCAGCACGGCCACCCGCTTTTTGCCGGGGTCTTGTCCCCGCCTGCTGTTCGACCATGCCTTCACCCGGCGATGCGGTTGCCGGCATCGTCCGCCGTGCTTGGCGCGGAGCGCAATCGTGCGCCGCCTCGTAGTGCGGAAACGCCACCTGTGCAAGTCATAGGGCCAGACTATATAATCGGCGCACGAAGGCGCGTCGCTGATCCCGCCTTGCTCGACTGCGCATGTTTTGCCGAATTCGGCTTAACCGGCGCGGCAGGGATCGGGCGCGTGTCGAGTCGGGGCGTAGCTTGAGCATTCCCAACCTTATCACCTTGGTCCGCATCATCCTTGTGCCCATCGTGGTCTGGACGATCATATCGGGCGAGATGTTGGCCGCATTCGCCCTGTTCCTGCTGGCCGGGATCAGTGACGCCGTTGACGGCTTCCTCGCCAAGCGCTTCCACATGGCGAGCGAGCTTGGCGCCTATCTGGACCCGCTCGCCGACAAGGCGCTCATCGTGTCGATCTACGTCGCGCTCGGCATCGCCGAGGCGCTGCCGATCTCGCTGGTCATACTGGTCGTCTCCCGGGACATCATGATCATTGCCGGCTTCATGCTGTCGTGGCTGGTCGGCAAACCGGTCCCGGTGAAGCCCCACCCGGTATCGAAACTGAACACGATGATGCAGATTTTGCTGGCGGCGCTGGTACTGGCCGAGAAGGCTTTGGCGTTCGACGTCGCGCCGCTACGGACGGCGGGCATCGTGCTGGTCGCCGGCTTGACGCTGCTGTCGATGGGATTTTATCTCGCCGCCTGGTTCCGGCACATGAGCGCGTTCGCGGCCGGACACTGATTGCCTGCGACGAAAGGTGAGCCATGGTGTCGGAGCGGCACGTCGTCTTCTGGACCGCCGCATTCCTTGTCTTTGCCGCCCTGGTGTGGCTGCTGAGTCCTATTCTCTTGCCCTTTGTCATCGGCATGGCGATCGCCTATTTGCTCGATCCATTGACCACGCGGCTCACCAAACGCGGCTTGAGCCGGCTGGTCGCGGCGTTGTTGATGCTTGCCGCTTTCGTGCTGATCGTGATCGGCCTGTCGCTGGTGGTCGTACCGATCCTGGTCAAGCAATTTTTCGGCTTCGTCTCGGAATTCATCGGCAATCTGCCCAATTACGTGCAGCACATTCAAAACTGGGTCAACGATCCGAGCCATCCATGGATCAAGCGGATTGTGGGCGATAGCTTTGCCCGGACCGACCAGTCGGTCAGTAGTCTGCTGGTGCCGGCGATCGGGTATTTGAACGGGGTCTTGGCCTCGGTGCTGGCCAAGGGAGATGCGCTGCTTTCGCTTGTCTCCGTGGTGATCGTCGCGCCGGTGGTGGCGTTCTATCTGATCTGCGACTGGAACCGCGTGGTGGAGAGCGTCGATCGCCTGGTGCCCTTGCCGCAGCGCGACACCGTTCGGCATCTCGCCCGGGAGATCGATCTATCGATCTCCGCTTATGTGCACGGCCAGTCGCTCGTTTGCCTCATCCTGGGTTGCTATTATGCGGTCGGCTTGACGGCTGCCGGGCTTCAATTCGGCCTTTTGATCGGCGTGATTTCCGGGCTTAGCAGCTTTGTCCCGTACTTTGGCTCATTTACTGCGCTGCTTATTTCGTTCTGCGTCGCGATAGAGCAATTCTATCCGCAATGGAATCGGGTCTTGATTGTAGTCGGCGTCGTCCTCTGCGGGCAATTCATCGAAGGCAACATCCTTTCACCGAAGCTTCTGGGAAAGCGGGTCGGGCTGCATCCGGTGTGGCTGATCTTCGCGTTGTTCGCATTCGGTTACCTGTTCGGCTTTGTTGGATTGCTGCTCGCCGTGCCGCTCGCCGCCGCAGCCGCGGTGTTGACCCGATTTGCCTTGCAGCACTACCGCGCGAGCTCGCTGTACACCGGCGATGGAGCCAATGAGGCTTCATGACCGCCCGCCCGCGTCAGCTCGCGTTCGCACTGGATCATGCCGAAAGCTACGCGCGCGAGGATTTTCTCTGCGGCGCAGGCAACGAGGCTGCGCTCAGGTTGATCGAAAGCTGGCCCGATTGGCCGGCGAACACCGTGGCGCTGATCGGGCCGCAAGGCTCGGGCAAATCGCACTTGGCTTCGATCTGGGCGGCAGAAGCCGGAGCACGCACGGTATCGGGCCGTACGCTTGGCCGCGACGGTCTGCCTGCAGCGCTTGCAACCGGCGCGTTGGTCGTCGAGGAGGCCGCGGCGGCGGACCAGCGCGCGCTGTTTCACCTCATCAATCTGGCGCGCGAACAGGACGCGTTCGTGCTGTTTACGGCGCGCACGGCGCCCGCTGTCTGGCCGGCCGACATTCCCGATCTCGCCTCGCGGCTGCGTGCGCTGCCGCTGATCAAGCTGGAGGCGCCAGACGACGTGATGCTGCGCGCGCTGATCGTCAAGCTCGCGGCGGACCGACAGCTCGCGCTCGATGAGAACGTCGTGCGCTACCTTGCCCACCATATCGAGCGCTCGTTCGCGGCGGCACGCGCGGCGATCATCGCACTCGATCAGGAAGCCCTGCGACAGGCTCGGCCGGCAACGCGCGCTCTCGCCGCCGAGTTGTTCCGCGATCCGCCGTAAGCCCGGCGACCTGATCCCGAACGGCGGCCGACTTCGGCAGCTTCTCGGCAATGCCCACAGCCCCGGCGCGGCCACGCATCTCGGCCCAAATCTGCCCGGGCATAATTCCGGCGCGGTGCCAGAGCACCGCCAGTTGGTAGAGCAGGTCGGCGCTTTCGCGCACAATGTTACGACTGTTGTGCTTGACTGCGGCGAGCGCGACCTCGCCGGCCTCCTCGATGACTTTTTGCGCGACCTTGCGATGGCTCGCGGCGAGCAGACGCGCCGTGCGCGGGTGATTTTCGGGCGTGACCGTGTCGAGCGCCGCATAGAGGTGCTCGATCTCCCGGCTGGTCGGTGCTGAGTTTCGGCGGCGCGGCTGGGCGCCTTCGACCGGCTCGATCAGCACAGTGCTGCTCTCTGCCGCAGCGCCTTCCTCACCGCGAGCGTTTACGGACGCCGCCGGCACGATGTCGATCTTTTCCTTGACGGTCTTTGCGAGTCTTGTGGCCATCGCCCATCTCCTTTCCGCGCGCCGCGGTCCGGGTGGGCGTTGGAAAAAGACCGCTAGGTGCGGTCTCTCACCATCGCGCAGCCGGCGACGCTACGCCTGATGCTCATGCCGGGCGGTACTGCGGGAGCGCATTGCGGCGCGCGGCGTATCCCTTCGATCGTACTGCCCATGGGCCGTTTCTGGTTTACGCTGGTCGCTCGGATCCTTCCGACGACTGGCGGCAAATAGGTCCAGATTGCAAGCGCGTCAAGCCATTTGCTCAACGGATTTCAGAGCGGAGCGGCGACCTACTGCGGGCGATCCTTGAAGTCGCGGAACCCAGCCGCTGCCCGCGAGCCGGGAGGGCGGCGCCGGGGCGGGCGCAGCGGGGAGTCTTGACGCCGCCTGCCGGCGCCTCCTTATGTGGGCATGCGAGGTCATTGAATCGTTACCAAGGGGGAGCGATCGTCGCCCCCAAGTGAGCGCGCCAGACATGGTCGATCGCGGCCAAGATACCGTCCTGTCAATGGAATCCGGCGCCACGCGGCGCCTGGAAGCGCCCCCGCGCGCCGCCGACCTGGCGCCGGTCGCGAGCTCTGCCGGCGAAACATCCGCGTTGCCGGCGACGAGCCCCGATCGCTTCATCAACCGCGAGCTTTCCTGGCTCAATTTCAACCGTCGTGTGCTGGAGGAATCGACAAACCGCGGTCATCCGTTGCTCGAACGGCTCAGGTTCCTGTCGATTTCGGCCAGCAACCTCGACGAGTTCTTCATGGTGCGCGTCGCCGGGCTCGGCGCCCAGGTGCGCGCCGGGATCGCCGAGAAGAGCCCGGAAGGGTTAACACCGGCCGAGCAGTTGCTGCGCATTGCCGAAGCGGTGTCGATCCTGGTCGCGGATCAGCAGGCGCAGTGGCGCGTATTGCGCGCGCTCCTTGCCGAGGCCGGCATCGTGCTGGTCGACGGGGCCGACGTCGCCAAGGCGGAGAAGGTCTGGCTCGAAGATTATTTCCTGGCGCATGTCTTTCCGCTGTTGACGCCGCTCGCCGTCGACCCGGCGCATCCATTCCCATTCATTCCCAACCTCGGATTTACCATCGCCTTGCAGCTTTCACGCGCCAAGGACGGCAAGGCGATGAACGCGCTGATCCGCATGCCGCTGCGCATCGAGCGCTTCGTGCGCTTGCCGCAGAGCGGGGAGGGCGGCGCGGTGCGGATGATCTCCATCGAGGGGGCCACGAGTCTTTTCATCGGCAAGCTGTTTCCCGGCTATGCGGTGAAGGGCGTCGGGGCATTCCGCGTCATCCGCAACTCGGAGGTGGAGATTCTCGAAGAGGCCGAAGATCTGGTGCGGTTGTTCGAAACCGCGCTCAAGCGCCGCCGCCGCGGAACCGTGATCCGGCTCGATATCGAAGCGCCGATGCCGGCGGAATTGCAGAGCTTCGTGCAGCGTGCGCTCAGCGCCGGCGACCAGAGCGTGTTCAAGGTCGATGGCGTGCTCGCGCTCAACGAAATGGCGCAATTGGCGAACCTGAACCGCCCCGACCTCGAATTCGCGCCCTATACGCCGCGCTACCCCGAGCGCGTGCGCGATCATGGCGGCGATTGCTTTGCCGCCATTCGGCAGAAGGATTTCATCGTCCACCATCCTTACGAGTCCTTCGATGTGGTGGTGAATTTCCTGCAGCAGGCCGCGCGCGATCCCGACGTCGTCGCCATCAAGCAGACGCTCTATCGCACCTCGGCAAATTCACCGATCATCAAGGCGCTCGCCGAGGCGGCCGAATCCGGCAAATCGGTCACCGCCGTCGTCGAACTGAAGGCGCGCTTCGACGAGGAGGCCAACATCCGCTGGGCGCGCGATCTGGAACGCGCCGGCGTGCAGGTCGTCTACGGCTTTATCGAGCTGAAAACCCATGCCAAGCTTTCGCTGGTGGTCCGTCGCGAGGGTGCGGCTCTCGAATCCTACGTGCATGTGGGGACCGGCAACTACCATCCGGTGACCGCGCGCATCTACACCGATTTGTCGTTCTTCACGTCGGACCCGGCGGTCGGACGCGATGTTGCCCACGTGTTCAACTACATCACCGGCTATGCGGACCCGGCCGGCCTCGAGCGCATGGCGGTATCGCCGCTCAATCTGCGCAAGCGCATTGAAGCGCACATCGACGAGGAGATCGCTCATGCCAAGGCCGGCCGTCCAGCCGCGATCTGGATGAAAATGAATGCCTTGGTCGATGCCGGCATCATCGATGCGCTCTACCGGGCGTCGGCTGCGGGCGTCGCCATCGACCTGGTCGTTCGCGGCATCTGCTGCCTGCGGCCGGGCGTGCCCGGTCTGTCCGACAACATTCGCATCAAATCGATCGTCGGACGCTTTCTCGAACACGGCCGCATCTACTGCTTCGGTTCCGGCCACGGTCTGCCGCACCCCAAGGCCACCGTCTATATTTCCTCCGCCGACATAATGCCGCGCAATCTCGACCGCCGCGTCGAAGTGGTCTGCCCCATCCTAAATCCCACGGTGCACGAACAGGTGCTCGATCAGATCATGGTGGCCAATCTGAAGGACAACCAGCAGAGCTGGCAGTTTCTTCCCGACGGCACTGCCGTGCGCATCAAGCCGGCGGCCGGCGAGGAAGTGTTCAACGCTACGACGTATTTCATGACCAATCCGAGCCTGTCGGGGCGTGGGAAATCGCCCAAGGACCAGGTGCCGCGCCTGCGTCGCCCGGAGCGCAAGTGATCGCCGTCATCGTATCCGCGCCCGTAAAGCGGGGGAGGACGAGACCATGAGCGGCGCGGCCTTGGAGGCGCGCGGACGCCTCGATGACGGTCCGCCGGTCGCCGTGATTGATATCGGCTCCAACTCGGTGCGGCTTGTGGTCTACGAAGGCCTCACCCGCAGCCCGACGGCGCTGTTCAACGAAAAGGCATTGTGCGGGCTGGGCCGCGAAGTGCAGTCGACCGGGCTGCTCGCCGCCGACGCTGTCGAGCACGCGCTCGCCACGCTGCAACGCTTTCGCGCACTGTGCGCGACCATGGGAGTGACGAAAGTCCTTGCAATCGCCACGGCGGCCTGCCGCGACGCCAGCAATGGCAGCGCTTTTGTCGATCGTGCGGAACGTGCGATCGGGGCGCGGATCGACGTCCTCTCGGGTTCGCGCGAGGCCGAGTTGACCGCGCTCGGCGTCATTTCCGGCGTGCATCGTGCCGACGGGGTGGTCGGCGACCTCGGCGGCGGCTCGCTCGAACTCGTCGATGTGCGCGGCACGCGCGCCCGGCGCGGCTTGACCCGGCCACTCGGCGGCTTGGCGCTCGCCGACGTTTCCGCAAAGTCGATCAAGAAAGCCGAAAAATTCGTCAAGAAAACGCTCACGGCGTTGCCAGTGCTGAAAGCCTGCAAGGACCGCAGCTTCTATGCGGTCGGCGGCACATGGCGCGCGCTGGCGCGGCTGCACATGTGGCAGACCGGTTATCCGCTTCACGTCATGCACGGCTATGCCGTCGCCGCCGACGAGGTCCTGGAATTCGCCAGGCTGTTGCACCGGGTCGACGTCGATACGCTGTCGAATATCGACGTGGTGGCGAGCGCGCGGCGGCCGCTGCTGCCCTACGCGGCTTTGGTGCTCGAATACATCATCCGCATCGCCAAACCGCGCCAAGTGATGTTTTCCGCCCTCGGCGTGCGCGAGGGGCTGCTCTATTCGCTGCTCAAACAGAAGGAGAAGGAAAAGGACGCGCTGATCGAGGCCACGCGCGATCTCAATCGCCTGCGGGCGCGCTCGCCGCGCCATGGTGAAGAGCTGATCCAGTGGACCGACCGCTTTCTTTCATCCTCCGGCCTCGAGGAGACCGCCGAGGAGCGAAGGTTGCGGCACGCCGCCTGTCTGCTCGCCAATATCGGCTGGCGGGCGCATCCCGATTATCGCGGCGAGCAGTCGCTCAATCTCATCGCTTACGGCGGCTTTTCCGCCATCGACCACCCCGGCCGCGCCTATCTGGCGCTGTCGGTCTTCTATCGGCATGTCGGGTTCGTGGTCGACGACGAGATGTCGCCGCGGCTGCGCGAACTCGCCTCGACGCGCATGATTGACCGCGCGCGCGTGCTCGGCGCGGCGCTCCGCCTCGCCTATGTGGTCTCCGCGGCGATGCCCGGCGTGCTGCCCAAGACGAAGCTGGCGGTCGAGCGCCACCGACTGGCGCTGCACCTGCCCGGCGCAACCGCCGCTCTCGCCGGAGAGCGCGTAGCGAACCGGCTGCGCGGGCTGGCGCGGCTAATCGGCCGCGAGCCGGTCTTGCTGCTGGGGTAGATCGTTTTCGTCTACGCGTGAGAGGAAAGAAACATAGCTGCGGCTTGTGACTGTCACGACTGAAATGTGATAGGGACGCTTTATGACCAAGCTTTTCGAAAGAGCCATCGCGCAGGCGCGGGCTTTACCACCTGAAGAGCAGGATGTGCTCGCCGCCGTGCTTTTGGCGATGACGGACGAACATGCCGGCATCGTCCCGCTCGACGATCAAACGCGTTCTGCTATCCGCGAGGGGCTAGAGCAGGCGCGGCGCGGCGAATTCGTGTCCAACGGCGAGATCGAAGCGCTCTGGAAACGCTTCGGTTTATGAAAGTTGAATATACGCCGCGTGCTCGCGAGGACCTTGTCGCCATCCTCAGTTATATCGAGCAACGCAGCCCACAAGGGGCACGCAACGTTGCTCGCGGCTTTTATAGGACGATCGAACTGATCGGGGAGTTTCCGCAAGCTGGCCGTGTCGCTGGTGAGCAGGCCACGCGTGCCCTTCCGGTCGGCCATTATCCATATGTGATTTATTGGAATGTAGAAGGTGATCGCGTGTGGATCGTCCATATTCGTCACACTGCGCGCCGCCCGTGGAGTCCCGATTAAGACCGAGGCTGACGTGCATGAGAGCAAGCAGCGTCGGCCCATGTGTCGTAGCCGCACTTTCTTCCGCCACTAGCCCCGCTCCACCACCGCCACCTTGCCCTTGTCGATGGCGAGCGCGAGCTTGCCGTGCTTGAGCGCCAGCGCCTTTTCGCCGAACAGTTCGCGGCGCCAGCCCCTGAGCGCGGGCACCTCGGCGCGGTCGCTGGCGGCGATGCGCTCGAGGTCGTCGACCGTGGCGATGACCTTGGCGGCGACGTGATGGTGCTCGGAAATCATCCGCAGGAGCACCTTGAGCAGCTCGACGGTGGCGCCGCCGTTGGCCGCCGCCGGCGCGCGTGAAGCGATCGGCAACGTCTTTGGGTCGCGGGCGAGACCGCGCTCGACCGCGGCGACGATGGCCTCGCCCCAGCGCGAGCGTTCAAACCCCCTCGGCAGCGAGCGCAGCTGCTTCAGCGTCTCGGTCGAATTCGGCGCTTGCACGGCGATGTCGGCGATCGCCTCGTCCTTGAGCACGCGCGCGCGCGGCACATCGCGCGACTGCGCCTCGCGTTCACGCCAGGCCGCGACTTCGATGAGCACTGCGAGCTCTCGCGGCTTGCGTACGCGCGTTCTCAGCCGCTGCCAGGCGTTCTCCGGCTCCATCCGATAGGTGTCGGGCGAGGTAAGCACGCCCATTTCGTCGGCGACCCAGTCGGCGCGTCCGCGCCGCATGAGGTCCTCGACCAGCGCCAGATAGACGTCGCGCAAATGGGTCACGTCGGCGACGGCGTAGCGCAACTGCGCCTCCGACAGCGGCCGCCGCGTCCAGTCGGTGAAGCGCAGCGACTTGTCGAGCGCATCGCCGGTAATGCGCTGGACCAGCTGGTCATAGGAAATCGAATCGCCGTGTCCGAGCACCATGGCGGCGACCTGGGTGTCGAAGATCGGGTGCGGAATGAGCTTGGCGGCATGCCAGACGATCTCGATGTCCTGGCGCGCGGCATGGAACACCTTCATGACCTTGTCGTTCGCCAGCAGCGCGTAGAACGCGGCGAGATCGATGCCCGGCGCCAGCGCGTCGACCACCAAGGCCTCGTCCGGCGAGGCCATCTGCGCCACGCATAACAGTGGATAATAAGTGGCCTCGCGCAGGAATTCGGTGTCGACGGTGACGAACGGATGCGCCGCCATCCGCTCGCAGGCGGCGGCAAGGGCGGACGTGGTGGCGATTGGCTCTATCGGCAAGGATTTAGCGGACTCGAACGCCAGGCTCATGATGTCAGTGTGTTCGGGTCGGGCTTGCGTGGCAAGGCCCAGAATTGTGTCTGTCGCATCAAACGCGCGCCCCTTGAGCGGGGGCCAGGAACTCCCATGGGCTCGGCAGTTCGCCCACCGGGACTTCGATCAAGATCGGCCCGGCGCGATGGGCGAAAGCGCGCCGCAGCGCTTCGCGCAATTCCTGCGGGTTCCGCGCGCGCACCGCCTCGGCGCCGAAGCTCTTGCCGTAGGCGACGAAGTCGGGATTGAGCAAATCGCTGCCGATTAGCCGGTTGCCGAAGCGCTCCTTTTGGATGCGCCGCACATTGCCGTAGGCGCCGTCGTTGAACACCACCGTGACCAGCGGAATGCGGTGGCGCATTGCGGTCGCCATTTCGTTCGCGGTGAACAGAAACCCGCCGTCGCCGCAGAGCACGACGACCGGGACGTCCGGGCGGGCATGTTGTGCGCCGAGGGCGGTCGCAAATCCGAGGCCGAGCGGATCCTGAAATCCCGGCGAGAGATAGGTGCGCGGCCTGTAGACCGGGTAGACGAGGCGGGCGGCAAAAACCATTTGCGTGATGTCCTCGACCAGGATGCCATCCTCCGGCAGTTCGGCGCGGATCGCCTCGAGGTAGGCGATCTGCGGCGCGATCTTTTCGAAGCGTTTGCGCCAGGCCGCCTGGCGTTCCTCCATTTCAGCCTTGCGCGAGGCGCGCTTGGCGTTGTGCGCGGGCAATTCGGCAAGCAGGCTTTGCAGGATGGGTTTGGCGTCGCCGGTGAGCGCCACGGAAGGTTTGTGCAGGCGGCCGTGCTCCTGCGCATCGGCATCGACGCGGACGATCTTAAGGTCGCGAGGTAGGCCCCATTGGCGGAACTGAATGAGCAGCCGCGTGCCGACCGCGAGCACGGCGTCGGCCTCGGCCCACAGGTCGCGTCCCAGCGGCAGCGTGACGCTCAACGGATCGCGTCCGTCGAGCACGCCGCGCCCGCGGCGGAAGGCGACCACCGGCGCTTGCAGCATCGCCGAAAGCGCCGTGACCTCCTGCGAGGAATCCTGCGCGCCGCCGCCGCAGATGATCAATGGCCGCTTGGCGCCGCCGAGCAGCTTTGCCGCTTTGCGCACGGCGTCGCGGTCGATCCTGACGGGAGGAGATGGCAGCGGGTCCTGTAAGGTCACGGCGCCGAGTTTGCCCCACACGTCGATGGCGCATTGGAGCACCGCCGGCCCCGGCCGGCCGCTGCGCATGGCGCGCAAGGCGCGCGCCGTCGCCAGCGAGGCATGCTCCGGCTTGTGGACGAACTCGGCGTGATCGACCAGCCGCCTGATGATTCCCGCTTGGTCGCGAATCTCGTGCAGCTGGCCGAGATTGCGGCCGATGTCGGCATCGGGAATCTGGCCGACCAGGCCGAGAACCGGCGCATTGGTGGCAAAGGCGGTCAGGAGGGCGGCGCCGGCGTTGAGCAGGCCGGGGCCCGGAACCACCGCGAACGCTTGCGGCTTGCCCGTCGCCAGCGCCGCGCCGAGCGCCATATAGGCGGCGCCCTGCTCGTGCCTCGTGTGCAGCGTGCGCAGCCGGTCGGAAAACTTGAACAGCGCCTCGAACAACAGATCGTTCTGCACGCCCGGCAATGCGTAGATCGTATCGAGGCCGTGGCCGACGAGGGTGGCGATTACGGCTTCGGCCGCGGTCATCATCGTGGCCGGCGCATCGGCCGCCTTTTTCCGTCGCTTGAGCATTCATTCTCCCTGTGGCGGCATCAATGTGCAGATTGAAACGCCGCTGTCGAGCCAATCGGTCGGCCGTGCCGCTGGGCGGCGCGGCGGCGCTTGACAAATCGGCAACGGCCATGTGGTTGTGCGCCGCCCGTTGGGCGGAAGAGAACATGCATCGTTACCGCACGCATACCTGCGGCGCGCTTCGTGCCGCCGATATTGGCGCCGAAGTGCGCCTGTCCGGCTGGTGCCATCGCATCCGCGATCACGGCGGCGTGCTGTTCATCGATCTGCGCGACCATTACGGCATTACCCAGGTGGTGGCCGATCCCGACAGCCCGGCGTTCAAGACCGCTGAAACGTTGCGCGCCGAGTGGGTGGTGCGCGTCGACGGCAAGGTGCGGCGGCGGCCGGAAGGAACGGAAAATGCGGAACTGCCGACCGGCGCCGCCGAGGTCTATGTGCGCGAGATCGAAGTGTTGGGGCCCGCGGCCGAGTTGCCGATGCCGGTGTTCGGCGAGCAGGAATATCCCGAGGAGATCAGGCTCAAATACCGCTTTCTCGATCTGCGCCGCGAGCGGCTGCATCGTAACATCATCAAGCGCGGTCAGATCATCGATTCGATCCGGCGGCGCATGAAGGAGCAGGGGTTTTTCGAATTTCAGACGCCGATCCTCACCGCCTCCTCGCCGGAAGGCGCGCGCGATTATCTGGTGCCGTCGCGGCTGCATCCGGGAAAATTTTATGCGCTGCCGCAGGCGCCGCAGCAGTTCAAGCAGCTGATCATGGTGTCGGGCTTCGATCGCTATTTTCAGATCGCGCCTTGCTTTCGCGACGAGGACGCCCGTGCCGACCGCTCGCCCGGAGAGTTCTATCAGCTCGACCTGGAAATGAGCTTCGTCACCCAGGAGGACGTGTTCGCCGCGGTCGAACCGGTGATGCGCGGGGTGTTCGAGGAGTTCGCCGGCGGCAAGCCGGTGACGCCAAAGTTTCCGCGCATCGCTTACGCCGAAGCGATCAGCAAATACGGGACCGACAAGCCGGATCTGCGCAATCCGATCGTCATGGCCGACGTCTCGGAGATTTTCCGCGGCTCGGGCTTCAAGATTTTTGCGCGCATTCTTGAAGGCAGCGCCAAAGCCGCGGTGTGGGCGATCCCGGCGCCGGGCGGTGGCTCGCGCGCCTTTTGCGACCGGATGAATTCGTGGGCGCAAGGCGAGGGGCAGCCGGGACTGGGCTATATTTTCTTTGCCGCTGAGGGCAGCGCGGTCGTCGGGCGCGGCCCGATTGCGAACAATCTCGGGGTTGAAAAAACCGGCGCACTGCGCGCGCTGCTTGGCGTGAAGGACGGCGATGCCGTGTTTTTCGTCGCCGGCGAGCCGCAGAATTTTTACAAATTTGCCGGCGCGGCGCGGACGAAAATCGGCGAAGATCTCGGGCTGATCGCCAGGGACCGGTTTGAGTTCTGCTGGATCGTCGATTTCCCGATGTATGAGTGGAACGAGGAGGAGAAGAAAATCGACTTCTCCCACAACCCGTTCTCCATACCCAACATGCCGGCCGACGAATTTCTCGCCCTCGATGCCGACGACCGCGAGAAGATTCTGGCGCTGCGCGCGGTCCAATACGACATCGTCTGCAACGGCGTGGAATTGTCCTCCGGCGCCATCCGCAATCATCGACCCGACGTGATGAAAAAGGCATTTGCCGTCGCCGGTTACGATGAGGCGGTCCTGGAGCAGAAATTCGGCGGCATGCTGCACGCGCTTTCGCTCGGCGCGCCGCCGCACGGCGGCATCGCGCCCGGCATCGACCGCATCGTCATGCTGCTGTGCGGCGAGGAGAACCTCCGCGAAGTGGTGTTGTTCCCGATGAATCAGCGCGCCGAGGATTTGATGATGGGCGCGCCGTCGGAAGTTTCTGCGAAGCAGATGCGCGAACTGCACATCCGCGTCGTTTCGCCCTGAACGTCGCGATCGGGCGGCCTGCATTATTCAGCCGCCATTGCCAACGGTTCCTCGCGCAGCGCCGCAAGGATTGCGGGAAATTGCGCGTGCAGGCACTTGAATCGCAACAGCCGCAGGATGAGGCGCAGTTCGCGCAGCGTTTCCAGCGAAAGGGCACTGCCGCGGCCGAGCGCGCTCGCGATCGCAAAGGCCTTGCGTTCGTCGCGCCACCAGCGCTCGGTCAGGGCGATCGCGGCGCCGAGGCTGCGGCCGTGCAACAATTCGATCCGCGCACAAAATCGCGCGCGCACCGCCGGATGGTGCGGGCCGAGCCGGAGGAAATGCTCAATGCGCAGCTTGAAGGCGTTGACGATGGCCGCCCGGGCGAACGCGGCGTCGATCTGAGCGAGCGCGATGTCCATCGCTGCGGCGCCTTGCGCGTGCGCCGCGGCGGCAGCGCGACGCACACGTTCGAGATCGCGCGCATCGCGCGGGGACCTGGGCATCGGGACCACATCGAGATAAAAGTCTGTGACAGTTACTTATGTAACTTATAATGATACAATTGTCAACCGATAGTAACCGATAGAGAAATGAATATTGTCGCCGAAGGGGGCGACCGCGAATCAACAGTTACCGGGGAGGGGACTGAAGCCGCGGGCTTCTCGGCCCGGCAGTGGACTTCAGAACAGCTTGAAGCAGCCGATCACCTTGCCGACGATCTCCAGTTCGCTCAACGGCACTTCGTCGGTCGCGTGCGTCGGATTGTCGGAAATGATCTTGACCCGGGTCGGCCGCGACGCGCGCAACAATTGCAGGCGCTTGACCACGATGCTCCCGAACGTGTCGCGGATGGCATAAAGCCCATCGGGGGTTGGCGCCTTGTAGGCGGTGTCGACGATCACGCGCTCGCCGGAGGCGATGGTCGGCACCATGCTGTCGCCGGTGGTGTCGAGCACCAGAAGCTGGCCGGGATTGGCGTGCAATTGCTCGCGGATAAAACTCTGCGGAAATACCCATCCTTCAGGCTTGATCGGGTCGGTGTGGCGGCCTTCGCGGCGCACTTCGCGGGCCGGAACCCCGCCCCCGCCCATGCCGGCGCGGGTATCGAGCTCCGGGACCTGTCCGGGCGCGGGGCCTAGCGGCTCGTCATGGCCGGCCTCTTCGCGCAGCACGTCGCCTGATTCGATATGGCCGCCCACTGCGAGCGGGCCGGTCGCTCCTGCGGACGCGCCGGGCGTGCCGGGGTAGCGCCCCCAGAGCAGAATCTGCTCGGGCGAATAGCCGAGCGCATTGGCGAACGGTTTGAGATGATCGAGCCGCAGGCGAATATGGCCGCCCTCAAGGCGGGACAATTGCTGCTTCGAAACACCCGAAAGCCGCACCAGTTCGGAACGGGTCATGCCGCGCGCCTCGCGCGCGTAGTAAAGGCCGGTGAAATTGCGGCTCGAGTTTTATCCTGCGCGGCATGGGCCATCGTCACGGATTTGGTTTTCCATCGCTAGCTCCCAAAACGGTGACTTGACAGTTTCCTTTATAAGTGACTATATCGGCGCATAGTTTCAATCGTCCTTATGAATGAGACTTGGAGCCGGCGGGCGACGCCCCGGCGATCGGGGGAATCATGCGCAGTGCCGCATGGAGCAACGAATGCATCGAGCAGCTCGAGCTGTTGTGGGCTGGTGGTGCCACTGCACAAGAAATCGCCGCGCAGCTCGGCTGTGTGTCGCGCTCCGCGGTGCTGGGCAAGATTTTTCGCCTGCGGCTCAATTCAACGGCAGCCACGCCGGCGGCGCCCGACGCAGGCAAGGTCGTTGCCAATGATTCGGCCGCGTCGCGACCGCCGAGACGCCGTCGCCACAAGGTGCGGCGAGCGGCTGTTGCGCCGCAGATCAGGGCGTCGCCGCCGGGTCGAATACGCGGCAAGAGCCTGTTGGAACTGACCAACGCATGCTGTCGCTGGCCGCACGGCCGGCCCGGCACGCGCAGTTTCTATTTTTGCGGCGCGCCCGGCGCCGACCTGGAGGGGGGAAGGCCGTACTGTGCCCGCCACGCGCAGCGCGCCTATCGGAACGGCCGGAGCCCCGCCGAAGCAACAACAAAACCGCGCCGCATCGCCGCCGGCGAGGCGCCGTCGATCTGCGCCACGGCGCCGCCGACAGCGAAGCACAATTCCATGTGGCGATCGGCCATGCGCAATCCTGCGCCGCGATGGCGATAAAAACGCTGATGGCCGAGACCTTGCGGCAAGATTCACGTCAGCTCGACACGGGTGCGGCGGCCGTACCCTCGCTTCCGGAGCGAGCAGGATTGGCGGCGCGGGCGGAGCTCCGCGGCGAACGTAGCAGCATTCTCGGCGCGCTGGGACACGTCGCGCCGCTGCCGCTCGTGCGGGCGCGGCGGGTTCCCGAGCACTGGTCGTTCATCTACGTGATGGAGCGCATGGAGGGGGCGTTCCGCACGCTGGCGCGGCTGCCGCTGCCGACGCGGCCGCGCGGTTACATCAACTCGATGCCGATCTATCTGTACGACCGCGGCGACCTGAACTCGCAGCTGGAGACATGCGAGCTGGAGCGCATGGCGCGGTTGCGCAACCGCGTGCGCATTCCACCGGCGCCGTCCGAGATCGCCCGCATGGAGGAGGCGCTGCATTGGCCGATCGCGTTTCTCTCAGGCTCCGAATTCCACCACCTCGCCCGTGCGGTCAATCTCGGTTGCTTGTGGTCGGCGTTTGATGCGGACATCGATAAGAGCCTGCGACGCCTCAAACTGACCCGGCGCGTATTCAATGCGCGAAGATTGCAGGGCCTGCGCATCATCGCACGCGAACTCACTCGCTGCCGCATTCCAATCCGTTGAGATCATGCGCAAAAAAATCGACGAGCGCCGCGGTTTCGCCGCGGCCTATCGCGAAGGATTGGGCCTTGCCGAGATTGCAGTGCTCTGCGACGCGGCGGGGATACGAATCAAGGCACCCGAACCGGACGATGATCGCGCCTTGTCTGCGGTCGAAAGCGTGCGGGCCCGCTGGTGGTGCCGGGGGCCGGCCGATGCAGCCCACCTTGCTGCGTCGGCAGCCAGAATGGCTCGTCGCGAATCAAACGGCGTGCCTGGTTCGGGCAAAGAAGCCGCGGCCATTGCGCGTGCGGAAGCAGCGGTGCTGGCCGCGGCAGAAAAGCTCAACATCGCACTTTATTCCGAGCAGGATATCACCGATGGGGCGATGACGATCGTTGCGCGGGTCAATGTCGAGCTGCAGCAACAATATGCCGCCGGCGAACTGAAATCCGTCAACGCGTCGTATCGCCGATACCGGCTGGAGACGAGCGGGCGGGGGGAGCGCGTGCTTCGCTACGATGAATGGATGCGGAAATATAAGGAAAATCTGGTGCGCGAGATCGGCGCCACGCTGCGCCAGATCTAAGAGTCAGCAAAGAATCATCGAGAGTGCCTCTTGCTATCAGCGAATGAAGCGCTCCTCATCCCACTTTACGAGCAAAAAAATTCCAGCGCATGTTCAAGACGATACAGTCTCTGATGAAAAAATCCGTAGCGCGCTGGCTTGACAGCGGCTTGCTTTTTGCGGCATCGACTCGCGCGCAGGCGGGCCTTGGAGAACTGTGCCCGCGCCGCGCCCAACCGTAACTTTGAAAAAAAACAGTCCGCCGCCGCGCCGCAAGGCGTCGCGCGCTGGCCGGCGCCTTGCCGCTTTGGCTTGGCAAGCAGCGCCACTGCTGCGGCTGCGGCCGGCGGAACGCAAGCGTGCCACAGCAGCAGAGGATGACCACGTGACCGTCACCGGGAAAGTCAAATTCTTCAATGAGACGAAGGGCTATGGCTTCTTCACGCGCGACGAGGGCGCGGGCGACGTGTTCGTCCACCGCACCGATCTATCCGCGGAAATCGGCCTGCTCTATGAGGGCCAGGCCGTGCGCTTCGACATCGAGAAGACCCGGCGCGGCCTGCGCGCAGTCAACGTCGCGCTGGCCTGAGCAGTCGCGCGACCTGTTCACAGTGGCTTAACAGTGTGGGCTTCGTGTAGCCCGGGAGCGTGAACAAGGAAACAAATAAACGGCGACAGATGGACTACAAGACGCGTCCGTCTCAACAGTCCGTACAATCCGTAAAATCGCTTTTCGAACCGACCGAGAAACAGGGCCAGGCGCAGGAAATGCTCCGGGCCGGGCAGCGTCATACCCTTTTGGTCGGCGGTTCGCGCTCCGGCAAGACCACGCTGTTGGTCCATGAGATCGCCCGGCGCGCGCTCCAGGCGGAAAGATCGCGGCACGCCATTCTGCGGCTGCATGCCAACGCCGCGCGTGCCTCGATCGCGCTCGATACGCTGCCGAAGGTGTTTCGCTCGTGGTTCCCGGGGCGACACCTCAAGCGCCATCGGGTCGAGGGTTATTTCAGCCTGGAAAACGAGTCGGAAATCTGGATCGGCGGCCTGGATGACCAGGAACGTGTGGAAAAAATCCTCGGCAAGGAATACGCCACCATCTTTGTCAACGAATGTTCGCAGATTCCCTATTCGTCGGTGCTCGTTGCGCTCACCCGCCTGGCGCAGGTGGTGACCGGCCTCAAGCAGGCCGCCTATTACGATCTCAATCCCGTCGGCAAAGCGCATTGGACCAATATGCTGTTCGGCGACGGGCGCGATCCAATCTCGCGCCAGGCGCTGGAAAACCCCGGCGATTACGCGCGGATGTTCCTTAATCCGAGCGACAACGAAGCGAATCTCTCTTCGGAGTACCTGAAAAATCTGCAGGCATTGCCGGAGCGGCAGCGCAAGCGTTTCTTCGAAGGCGTGTATGTCGACGAACTCGACGGCGCGCTGTTCAACTACGAAGTGATCGCGCGCCACCGCGTTGCCGAGTGCCCGCCGGCGCGTTGCCGCCGCGTTGTCGTTGCGGTCGATCCGTCCGGCGCCGACGGCCGTGACGACGAGCGCGCCGACGAGATCGGCATCATCGTTGCCGCCCGCGGCGATGACGACCACGCCTATGTGCTGGCCGACCGTTCGTTGCGCGACGCGCCCGCCGCCTGGGGCCGCGCCGTGGCGCAGGCCTACCATGAGTTTGCCGCCGACCGCATTGTCGCCGAGGAGAATTTCGGCGGCGAGATGGTGCGTTACGTGCTGCGCAGCGCCGATTCGAACGCGCGGGTGCTCGGCATATCGGCTTCGCGCGGCAAGGTGTTGCGCGCCGAACCGGTCTCTGCGCTGTACGAACTCGGCAAGGTGCATCATGTCGGCCGCTTCGCCGTGCTCGAAGACCAGCTTTGCGCGTTTACCACCGGCGGCTATCGCGGCGAGGGCAGCCCAGACCATGCCGACGCGCTGGTCTTCGCCATTACCGAACTGATGCTGCGTGAACCGGCGTCGATCATCGAATTCTATCGGCGGCGTGTCGCAACCGGCGAGCAGGCGCCAAACGAGGCGGTTGTGCGTGCGGACGCTTGTCTGATCCGCCTGCGCGCGCCGGACGGCGTCTCCACCGTTCACGGCGTTACCGGCGCCGCCTATGTCGTCGGCGCCGACCGCGTCATCGCCGTGAACAAGGATGATGCCGCTGCGCTCATCGCCATCGGCTTTGAGCGCCTCGCGGAGATTTAGTGGTGTTTTTCGGATACAGCGCGGCACGGAGCGGTGCGCTGCTGATCCGGGATCGCTCTTTGTTAACGGATGCGAAGAGCATTTCGAACATGCCGTTGCGCGCCATCCGCACCGGCATGACGCGGCCCGCTTTTGCGCGGGCCTGTTCCGCGCTTTGCCGTCTTGTTCCGCCGTGCGCTTGATGCGCTCTCGCAGCACCACCCGGCGCGGCGCGTTGTTTCACGGCGGCGATCGGACAGGGGTGCGGGGCGAGGGCCGGGCGCTTCGCTGAGCTTTTCGGCGAAGCGCCTCGGCCTGTTTTTATCAGACGCATGTGGCTCCCTCGTTTTGCGCCTCCCTCTGAAAGGAGGAGGTCGGCCGCGATGGCGGTCGGACGGGGGTCGAGCACAAGCACCTTGATCTCCTCCCGGTGCGTTTCGCGCACCGCTCCTCTCTCCTTTCAGGAGAGGGAAAGCCCGGCATCGAGCAAACAAATGACCGAACAGATTCGCGGCGTGGGCCAGCCGAGCTGGCCGCTGTCGCCGTATCAGATTCAGGTGTCCTACGGCATCCGGCGCCGGCATCGCGCGCGGCAGCGGCGCGGATTGGTTCGGCCCGCTCGATCCGCTGAGGCCGATCGCGCCGCCCGAAATCGCCGGCCGCCGCTTCGATTTCCCGCCCGGCTACAATCTCGTCACCCGGCCGCGCGCCTACGAGCCGGTCGGCTTTGCCGAGCTGCGCGCGTTCGCCGACGCTTACGATCTGCTCCGGCTCGTCATCGAGACGCGCAAGGACCAGATGGAGCGCCAGCGCTGGCGCATCCGGCCGCGCCAAGCCTTGTCCTCCGCCGCGCTGCGGGGGAGGGGGACCGCGCCACGCGCGGTGGAGGGGTTGCGCAAGTCGGCTCTGGATGCCGACACCAGCGCGCGCATCGCCGCGGTGGAGGCCTTTTTTCAAAAGCCCGACGGCGTCACGCGCTGGAAGACCTGGCTGCGTTCGCTGCTCGAAGACATGTTCGTCATCGACGCGGCGACGCTTTATTGCCAGCGCACGCGCTCGGGCCAGCTCTGCGCACTGCAGCAGCTCGACGGCGCCACCATCAAGCGCGTGATCGACGATTGGGGCCGCACGCCGCTGCCTTATGCGGCACCGACGGCACGACGGTCTGTCCGCCGGCCTATCAGCAGGTGCTCAAAGGTTTGCCCGCCGTCAATTATTCGGCGCGCGACATCATCTATCGGCCGCGCAACGTGCGCGCCCATCGCGTCTACGGCTATTCGCCGGTGCAGCAGGTGCTGATGACGGTCAACATCGCGCTGCGCCGCCAACTCTGGCAGCTCGATTATTTCTCCGAAGGCTCGATCCCCGACGCGCTGATCGGCGTGCCGGCGAACTGGACGCCCGACCAGATCAAGCAGTTCCAGGATTATTGGGACACCGAGTTCGCCGGCGATCTGGCCAAGCGCCGCCGCGCCAAGTTCGTGCCCGGCGAGGCCGCCGCCAAAGTCGTGCAGACCAAGGAGCCCGCGCACAAGGACGATTTCGACGAGTGGCTCGCCCGCATCATCTGCTACGCCTTTTCGGTGCCGCCGCAATGGGCGGTCAAGCTGATGAACCGCGCCACCGCCGACAACCAGTCGGCGCAGGCCGAGGACGAGGGCCTCGAGCCGACCAAGGAGTGGGTGAAGGACCTCTGTCGACGAGATCATCGCCGAAGAGTTCGCCTCGCCCGACCTGGAGCTGCCTGGCTCGACGAGGACGACGGCGCGGCGGCGAACGAGGCGGCGCTGGAAGGCCGCGTCAAACTCGGCGCGCTCACGCTCAACGAGATGCGCGACGCGCTCGGGCTTGATCCTTATACGCAACGCCGCCGCCGACCGGCCGATGGTGCTCACCGCCACCGGCTATGTGCCGATCGAGGCAGGTGCGGGCGGGATGGGCGATAGCGCGACAGCGAAGCCGAACGGATCAAACCCAAATGGGCAGCTCGCAAGCGGCAAGAACCACCCGGTCATCCAAAAATACAATCCCGACCAACCGCGCGTACCGGCCGGCACTTCCGGCGGCGGGCAGTGGACGGGTGGTCTACGGCGTGGTCACCGCCGAGACGCCCGACATGCTGGGCGAGGTGTGCGATTATGCCACGACCAAGCCGCTTTATCAAAAATGGTCGCAAAAATTTGCCCAAACAACCGACGGCAAGAGTTTTGGTAATCTGCGCGCCATGCATTCGCATATCGCCGCCGGCAAGCTCGTCGACATCGCGTTCAACGACGCGCAAAAGCGCATCGAGATCTGCGGCAAGGTGGTCGACGATGCCGAATGGGAGAAGGTCGAGGAGGGGGTCTATACCGGCTTCTCGCAGGGCGGGCGTTATCTCAAGCGCTGGCCGGATCCCGATGAGCCGAAGCTTATGCGCTACACCGCCGAGCCGGTCGAAGTCTCGCTGGTCGACCACCCGTGCCTGCCGGAGGCGACCTTCTCGGTGATCAAGACCGACGGCTCGACCGAACTGCGCAAGTTCAAACCTGGAACGGCGGCGGAGCCGTTCGCTGATGTGTCATTGCGAGCGGAGCGAAGCAACCCAGATCTTGATACCTGGGTAGCTGGATTGGTTCGCCGCCCCCTTGGGACTCCTCGCAATAACGAGGCAGAGGCCATCGGCAAAATCGGCGCCCGCCATTCCAAGGTCGACAAGGAGCGCATCAAACAATCGCACGATCTTCTGGTCGCGCTCGATCCGGATTGCTGCCCCGGCGCCCACATCGCCGGTGCCAACGTCGAGCCGCGGCCGCAATTCTCACCGCAGGCGGGGGAGCACGGCGACGAGATCGGCGCTGGTGAGCAAACGGAAAAGCTTGCAAAGGGTATCGAACGCTCTCTGCAAGGCGTGCTCGCCAAGGCGCTCAGTAGCTTCGACAAGCGCATGGACGCGTTCGCTGCCCGCTTGAAGAAGATCGAGGACCAGCCCCTGCCGCTCGGCACCAGTTCGGTGCGCGTCGCCGAGAAAAGCGAAGAGTCGCTGCTGCCGAAGCCGGAACGCCTGCTGGACCAGCCCGGCGCGCTCGAGGCGCTCGCCGACGCCGCGATCCGCCGGGCGCAGGCGGCGCCGATGCGCGCCATTCCCGGCTTCAAGCCACGGCCATAGGCATTGGCAATGTTCTTGGAAGAAGCTGGAAACATCCCGGCGAGCTGGCGTCCAGGAAAGGGATGGGCGAGAATGATTCCTTACAAATCGCTGCTGCTTACGTCCGTGCCGCAGACGCCGGAGAAGCGGCGTGAAGTCCTGCAAGCGGTCCGCATGCTGGCCGCGCAGGAGGATGCGCAAATCCGGCGGCGGCGGGCGGACATCGCCGCGCTGCGCCGCGACATCGAGGGACTGCGCCGCGACTGTGGCCTGCTGGGACGGACTCTTCACCAAACTTGCCGCGAACAGGCCCTGAGCGAGGTGTCGGTCCAACTGAAGAAGTACGATCCCGACCAGCTGCGCGCTCCGACCGGCGAACCAGATGGCGGGCAATGGACGAAAGAGGACGAGCCGAGCCGCAATACGCCGCTAACGACGAGGATAACGGCGCGGCTAACGAAAATCTCACGCCCGAGCAAACCTGCCGGCGAGCGTATTCCATTGGTATAGCGAGTGCTCGGATGAACTCGTCGCTAAGTCCGACGGCGTATTTTAATGCGCGGTACCAGCTCGCATTCGCATTGGACCTTTGCTTGAATCTGGTGAACGATGTTCGGCCAATTTCTCCGGGCGGCAGCTTTGTCGAGTTCTTTGGTTCCGGCACGGTAATTTTCAGGCCAGGCAAACCCGCCTTCTATGTCCCTTTCCCGCGGAAACAATGATCGAGTTCGAACCGCCCTTTGTATGCTAGCCTACTCAATGCTGCAGGGTGAAACCTCTATGCGCCGAGACACTATCGCGCTTTCCTGCTGCCATGGATCGACCGGCGATGAACCAGAAACCGGGATTATACCCGTCTGCGGTACCAAAAGGCGAGACGGTCGTGGCCGGGAACCCAATTTTCGTCAATGCGTGCATGTCCATTGTTTCGATAGATGCGTCATCACTTGGCTGGCGCTTGGGAAAATCTATCCTGACCCATAGCGATGTTTGGGGGCTTGTGTGGCGGATCGACTTTCAAGTACCGGATCAGAGTGCGGATTTAGAGCTGATCAATCGTTTCATCTGTTGGGGTTCAGCAGATGGCGGCGTTCTTGGCACCGCGACAGTCTGTCGTGAAAATATTGAACTGCTTTAGGGTATCATCTAATCGCGATGAGCCAACGCGCGGCGGCTTACCGCGATGCTATGCGCAGCCAAAGGTCGCGCTTTTCCATCTGCCGACGTGGCTAGCCAATTCCGCGGCCAAACTATCGAGACCGCTTCATGAAGATCGCCAGTCGGATGTTGACGCTGCGTGATGGTGGCACTGAAACTGCGATCCCGATACGATTGTTCGCCCCGCAGCAACAATCCTTGACGAGCCGGGGCGCGGCTATGGATTTCCTGTGCCGATCACACTGCGCGATCTGCTGATCGGCGACGATACTAGAGTTTTCTGAAGCGCGGGCGCGAGCAGCCGAACAGCTGCACAGCTAAGCCGACAGTCTCGTATTTTCCTTTCACGCTCCACTACGGCGGCGCAGCCAGTATTCACCAGGCTGCAGCAAAAATTCGACACCCGCGACTATTGGATCACCCGCTTGCACTTGGCGTCGGGCCGGCCAAAGGCCGGACCCGTTGGCGGGCGATGACAGTTCAACGTGTCCGAACCAACCACCAACCAGGGAAACGAAATCATGTATCAGACCAGCCTTCCGCATATGTTGGCCAAGTCGGCGCTGCCGCGCAGCGTGCAGGATTACAACGCCGCGCTCGCCAACGCCTCCAGTTTTTTGCACGAGATCGAGCGCGCGCACGCCAACCCGCTGCCGGGCGATCCGCTGGCGAAAAGCACGTTTTCGGAATCGACGTCGCCCACGTCGGGGTTGACCTATTACGATCTCGAAACCGGCGCCAAGTTCGTCTATCCGCTGCTGACGCCGCTGCGCAACGAAATTCCGCGTGTCTCCGGCAAGGGCGGCATCCAGGCCAACTGGCGCGCGGTGACCGGCATCAACACGACCGGCTTGCGCATCGGCGTGTCCGGCGGCAACCGCGGCGGCGTGCAGGCGGTTTCCACGGCCGATTACAGCGCCGCCTACAAGGGCATCGGCATCGAAACCTCGGTCGATTTCGAGGCGCAATATGCCGGCATGGGCTTCGATGACGTCAAGGCGATCGGCGCCAAGGTGGGGCTGGAAGCCTGCATGCTTGGCGAGGAATTGCTGATCCTCGGCGGCGACACGTCGGTGTCGCTCGGCACCACGCCGACGCCTTCGCTGGCGCCCTCGACCACCGGCGGCAGCCTCACCGCGGCCGCAAGTCCTTACAGTGTGATCTGTGTCGCGCTCACGCTCGACGGCATGGTCAACGGCAGCGTGTCGGGCGGCATCCAGGGTGCGATCACGCGGGTGAACGCCGACGGCTCCTCCGACACGTTCGGCGGCGGTGCCGCCGGCAAGTCGGCGAACGCCACCGCGTCGGTCTCCTCCGGCACCACCGGTTCGATCGCCGCGACCGTGGCGGCGGTCACCGGTGCGCTCGGCTATGCCTGGTTCTGGGGCGCGGCCGGTTCGGAAGTGCTCGGCGGCATCACCACCATCAATTCGCTAGTCATCACGGCGAACGCGACCGGCACGCAGACTGCGGCCTCGCTGGGCTCGAGCGACAACTCGTCGAACGCGCTGGTGTTCGACGGGCTGCTCTATCAGGCGTTCAAATCCGGCTCCAACGCCTACGTCAGTTACCTCGCCACCGGCACCGCCGGCACCGGCTCGACCCTCACCGGCGACGGCGCCGGCGGCATCGTCGAAGTCGATGCGGCGTTGAAAGACCGCTGGGACAATTACCGCCTCTCGCCGGACACGATGTGGGTCTCTTCCCAGGTCGCCAACAATCTGTCAGCCAAAATCCTCGCCGGTGGGGCGAACGCGGCGCAGCGCTTCGTGTTCGACGCCGACCAGGGCGCGCTCGGCGGCGGCGTCATGGTGCGCACCTATCTCAACAAATTTTCCATGGCCGGCCCAAAGATGCTCGATATCCGCGTGCATCCGAACATGCCGGCGGGCACCATCCTGATGACCTCGCGCACCCTGCCGTATCCGCTGTCCAACGTCGGCAACGTCACGCAGATCCGCACCCGCCAGGACTATTATCAGATCGAATGGCCGCCGCGCGCCCGCCGCTACGAAAGTGGCGTCTACGCCGACGAGGTGCTGCAGCACTATTTCCCGCCGTCCATGGCGGTGATCTCCAACATTGCGGCGGGATAGCCGTCGTTGACTCTCAGCCACCTCAAATCGTCATGCGCGGGCTTGACCCGCGCATCCATGCTGCCCTGCGGCCGAGTGAGGGCGCGGTCGAACTCAATCAAACAATTCGTCGGCAAGGATCGGACAACAGATGCCGCTGCCGCGAACTCTGTACGCTGTGCCGCAGACTATGGAGAAGTGGCTGGACATCATCGACGCCTTTCGCACGCTTGCCGGACAGGACGATGAGCGAATCCGGCAACGTCGGGCGGAGATCGCGTCAATCCGCCGCGAGCTGGGGGAGATTGCACAGCAGGCCAATAAATTCTTTCGCCAATTGCTGCTGCCGCCCAGGCGAGAGTTGCGCAAGACCGGCTTCAATCCCGACGAGCCGCGCGTTCCGGAGGGGACGCACGGTGGCGGAGAGTGGACGAGCGCTGGCGGCAGCGCTCCCTCGACTACTCCGGAGAGCGACGGCATCCCCGGCAGGCAATATGCGGCGAACGAGCGGCCCGGCACCGGGCACAACCAAGGGCCGCCGCTCGAGGAGCCACCGGAAATTCCGCCGGAAGAGCCGGCCACAGCGCAGCTTCGGAATGCGTTTCTCAAAGCCGCCGCGCGATGGCTAGCGAAAGCTGGATTGGAAGCAATATTCGGCGGTCCAGCCGGCGATTATCTTGTAGCGCTTCAAACGGCCGCCTGGCTGCATGAATATCTGCCCTACATTACCGCTTATCTGCAGCCGCCCAAAACCTTTGCCGAGCTTCAGCAGGATGCGTTGAATCCGCAGCGGGGGTACGATATCCATCACGTGGTGGAACAGACGCCAGCCGAGCAAGATGGTTTCCCTGATAGCATGATCAATGCACCGGATAACTTGGTGCGCATCCCAACGTTGAAGCATTGGCAGATCAATGCCTGGTATTCGACAAAGAACAATGATTTTGGCAGCTTGTCACCACGCAATTACCTGCGCGGCAGAAGTTGGGATGAACGGGTTCGCGTTGGAACAGATGCATTAATTTTGTTTGGAGTACTCCAACCATGATGGAATCCAATCTAGTCGATTTGACGACAGAAGAACTGATCAATCGCTTTGCTGTCATTGGGGTGGAGCAGGATCAAGCGCTGCTTTATGATGAAATTGCAAAATTTAATCGTCTTTACGACAAGAAGGAAGCGATAACGAACGAGCTTAAACGCCGCCCAGATGATCAACGGCGCGCATTGCTCGCGCTTTTTGATCATCCGAACATGCAAACCCGTTTGAACGCAGCAAAGTCTACCCTGGCCGTAGCACCGCAGGCTGCACGCCAGATGCTGCAGTCTATCGCTGATTTCGAAGTGGTATCCGCAAGCGGGCGACGCGGGCATGTGCCTGGTCAATCTCGACCGCGGGATTTTTGTACCCAAGTAGGTGGCCGCCGCGCGCGCCGCTGCGAGAGCGGCGTCTACGCCGACGAGGTGCTGCAGCACTATTTCCCGCCGTCCATGGCGGTGATCTCCAACATCGCGGCGGGATAGCCGTCGTTGACTCTCAGTCACCTCAAATCGTCATGCGCGGGCTTGACCCGCGCATCCATGCTGCCCTGCGGCCGAGTGAGGGCGCGGTCGAACTCAATCAAACAATTCGTCGGCAAGGATCGGACAACAGATGCCGCTGCCGCGAACTCTGTACGCTGTGCCGCAGACTATGGAGAAGTGGCTGGACATCATCGGCGCCTTTCGTACGCTTGCCGAACAGGACGATGAGCGAATCCGGCAACGTCGGGCGGAGATCGCGTCGATCCGCCGCGAGCTGGAGGAGATTGCACAGCAGGCCAATAAATTCATTCGCCAATTGCCGCTGCCGATCCAGGTAGAATTGTGTAAAGCCGGCTACAATCCCAACGAGCCGCGCGTTCCGGAGGGGACGCACGGTGGTGGAGAGTGGACGAGCGATGGCAGCAGCACTCCCTCGGCTACTCCCGAGAGCGATGACATCGCCGGCACCCAATATGCTGCGAACAATCCGCCTGGCAAACCACCGGCCGTTCCGCCCGGGCAGCCGGCGACGAAGCAGGCAACTTACGCTTTCCTCAAAGCGGCTGCTTATTGGCTGGTGGACGCCGCTTTAGCAGGGGAACCGGTTGGCGATTTCATCCTGGCGCTGGAAGCGGCCGATTGGCTTTCGAGCTATCTGCCGTATGTTTCCGCCTATCTTGATCCGCCAAAGACTTTGGCGGAGCTGCAGCAGGATGCATTAACTCCAAAAGTCGGGTACAATATTCACCATATAGTCGAGCAAACGTCTGCGGCCCAAGATGGCTTCCCGCAGAGCATGATCGGGGCGCCGGATAACTTGGTTCAAATACCGACGCTGAAACACTGGCTGATCAGCGCGTAGTATTCAACACAAAAGATGAATTTGATGGCCTATCGCCCAGAGACTACCTCAGGGGCAAGAGTTGGGATGAGCGCATGCGTGTCGGCGAATATGCACTGGTCTTATTCGGAGTTCTTCAGCCATGACGCGGTTCAACGTCAAGACGATGACTGTGAACGAACTGGTGGAGCGGTTCGTCACCATTGCGCTCGATCAGGACCGGGCTTTGTTTAATGACGAGATCGCTGCGTTCAACAAGCTGTATGGTCAGATGGACGCGGTCAGAAACGAACTAAAGAGCCGGCCCGGAGATCAGCGCTCAGCCCTTCTGCCGCTCTATACCCACCCCAACATTCAAGTGCGACTGAAGGCAGCTCTTTCCACGATGGAGTTTGCACCCGAAGCTGCTCGTGAAGTGCTTCGGACAATCGCGGACTCGCGTCATTACCCTCAGGCGGCGGATGCACTTGCGGCTATTTGGAGACTTGACGGTAAGCCGCTGGTACGGCTGGGATGAACGCGCCGCGTTGGCGGTATACGTTTTGGAGTGCTTGCCTCATGACCGGCGCCGATCTCAAGGCCATGACGGTGGCTCAGCTGGTCGACGATTTCGCAGAGATGGGTGTAAAGCAGAACGAGGCGCTGTTGTGGGATGAGCTTTCTGAGTTCAACAGTCTTTACTGGCAAATCGACCCTATTCGGGAGGAGCTGAAAAGCCGCCCTGGGGATCAAAGGCGTGCGCTGCTTGCGCTTTTCAATCATCCCGACATGCAGGTCCGTCTAAATGCGGCAAAATCAACATTGGCTATTGCGCCAGATCAGGCGCGCGCCATGCTTGAGCGTATTAAGGAAAGGCGCCGAGGGCCACAGGCAGGCGACGCCGGCATGTGTCTTTGGAACCTTGATGGCGGTGTGTTTGTACCGAAGTAACTGGCTGCGGCGCGCCCGTGGCCGCGAGAGCGGCGTCTATGCCAACAAGGCTCTACAGCACTATTTCCCGCCATCGATGGCGGTGATCTCCAACATCGCGGCGGTGTAGTCGTTGCGGGCGATCAGTTCACGCGTCGTCATGCGCGGGCTCGACCCGCATCTACCTCGCCTAAATTCACGAGGCCCCCATGAAGCTCAAAGCCCCGCCGGGCATCGGCGACCCGTGCGTCGCCGGCCTTGCCATCGCGCTGCGTGACGGACTTTACGAGTTCGAGGACGACATCGGCGCGCTGCGGATCGTGCGCAGTTTCTCAGCCTTTTGCGATCGCAAGGCCGAGCGTTCGCGCAACTCTCGCCATGGTCCGATCGAAGGTAAGCAGCGTGCAGCCGGTTCGCTGTGCGATCGCGATGTGCAGTGCGTCGGGGGTGCGCAACGGAAAGTCGAGCCGGCGCATCCAGACGGTGGCTGTGGCGATGTCGGTGCTCTCCATTTCAGTCGTCCGGGAGTAGTCGGCGCACCATGTATCGAACTGGATGAATGCCGTACGCGCCTCGCTGCCGCTCAGATCGCGCGTGCGTACGCGGCGTGCGATCACAGCGGAAAATTCAGCAACGGATAGGTTGCTGACGATTACGTCATCGCGGAGGCTGCGCACTGCCTTGTCGGCTTGGTCATTGAGCGGATCGGCAACGAACAGTGCGACCAGCACATTGACGTCGAAGTAGATGCTCACCGCGTCCACTCGTCGCGCAGCTTGCGGACGGAGCCCACGGCGTTGTCGCGCGGCATGCGTCGTCCGACGCGCTGGCGCACGAGCGTGTCGACGGCGTCCTGCGTTATCGGCTTCGGCGGCCGCGCAATCGGCATCAATTTCACGACCGGTCGCCCGTGGCGTGTGATCACCACGCCCTCGCCTTCGAGCGCGCGGTCGATCAGTTCGGACAGATTGTTCTTGGCGTCGGCGACGCTGTGCCTACCCATGCGGCAAAAATAGCCAACTTATGGCTATTTTGCAAGTAACTCGTCATTTTGCTTCTCCCGGCAGGCCGGGGAAGGCACACAACCGAGAGGCTTTCATGAAACTCAGAGCGCCCCCCGGCGTTGGCGATCCATGCGTCGGCGGCGTCGCCATCGCGCCGCGCGACGGACTTTATGACGTCGAGGACGACATCGGCGCGCTGCTGATCGAGTGCTTCGGCTTTGTCGAAGTCAGCGAGAAGGCGAAGGCCGCGCCGGCGAGAGCCGGTGCCGCGCCTGGCGCACTCCCGCCGCGGCGCCAAGCTGCGCCGTTGCCGAAACTCACGCATCCGGCGTGGCGCCGGCCGCCTGAAAAAAAGTCTTAGGCAAAGGTTTGCACCCATGGCCCTCTCCGACCTCGCCGTGCTCGCCGATGTGAAAACCTGGCTCGCCGGCTCGAGCGGCATCGGCACCACCGACGATGCGTTGCTCGCGCGGCTGATTACCGATGTGAGCGGCGCGATCGCCGCCTATCTAGGCCGGCCGTCGCTGACCCCGCGCGCGTTCAGCGAGCGCCGCGACGGTAACGGCCGCGCCCGGCTTTTCCTGCCGCACTTTCCAGTGCTGCAAATCGATTCGCTCCTGATCGACAACGTGGGGGTCGAGGCGGCTCCCCTGCCGGCAGCCGGCGCGCCGCTGCCGCGCGGTTATCTGCTGGAGCCTTGGGACGGACTGCCGCCGGGACGGCCGCAGGCGCTCGACCTGTTCGGCGCTGCCTTTCGCATCGGCCGCCAGAACGTGGCCATCGGCTATGCCGCCGGCTATGCGGTCGAGGACGAGGCCACCAGCGTGCCCGCCGTGCCAGACCCATACTATAATGTATCGGCCGCAGCGCCGTTCGGCGCCTGGGCGAGCGATTCCGGGGTGAGCTACGCGGACGGCGGTGCGCTGACCACGGTGACCGCAGCCCCGGGCGCCGGACAGTATAATGTATCGGCCGGCCTCTATACCTTTGCGGCCGCTGACGCCGGCGCGGCCGTGCTCATCTCCTACGGCTTCATCCCGGCCGCGATCAACAACGCCTGCATCGAATGGGTGGCTGAGCGCTACCGCTACCGCACCCGCATCGGCCAGAGCGCGCAGACCGTGGCCGGCCAGATGACCGCCTCGTATAGCCTCAAGGACATTCCGGATTTCATTCGCGCCTCGCTCGATCCCTATCGGCGGGTGGCGGCGGGGTGATCCGCTGGCAACCCTTTCTCTCGCCCCGCACGTCGGGCGAGGTGTAGGAAGGACTGACCGCAATGTTCGATCTAGGTGTGAACGACACCGTTTCCGCTGCGCTGGCGGCCATGCCGGAGCGTATCCGCAAGTCCCTGGCGGCCAAGGCCGGCATGCTCGCGGACGAGTTAACCGCGAAAATTGAGCAAAAGCTTTCCGGTGGCGTGCTCAAGAGCAAAAGCGGCGCGCTCGCCGGCTCAATCGGCGCGACGATCGACGATGACGCATCCGCCGGCGTATCGGTGCGCATCGCTACGTCGCCCAACATAAAATACGCCGCCATCCACGAATACGGCGGCACCATCGCGCCGCACCAGGTTGTGCCGGACAAGGCCAAGGCGCTCGCCTTCCTGGTCGGCGGCAAGCAGGTTTTTGCAGCGCGCGTGCAATTGCCGGCAATCGTTATGCCGCAGCGCTCCTACATGCGTTCGTCATTGGCAGAGATGGCTGATCAAATTCGCGATGAACTCGCCGCGGCGGTTATCGAGCTCCAGTAAGGACGCGCCCGGCGGTCGTTAGCCGGCGAGCGTATTTTCTTTCACATCACCAAGCCATCGATGAGGCCTGATCGCAATGCTGGCGTTGCCGGGAATGCGCGCCTTTTCGCTGACCGCGAGGCGAGAAGGCGGGGGCGTGTCGTGCGACGCAGATGGCGGTTTCGTCGGCGGCGTTCCGCTTCTACAAACTCCCAAGGCCGTCCGCACCCAGTGATATGTGGAAGCTGCACGCGCCTGCTGCCGACAATGCTCCCTCCGGGCGCGATCTTGAACGTGGTTCTTCCGGACGATGGCGTGGTTCAATTTGTAGGCATAGGACCATGATAGTTCGCTATGACAACGAGCAGGACGACCTCGACCCTATGAACCGAACGGTCGTAGGCTCTAGCTGTGGAGTCTCAACAGGTTGTCCTCGGTCAGAGCGAGTCTGCTGATGGGTGTTGTATCACCGATGCCGGCATGAGGCCTGTGCCAATTGTATTGGTGCAGCCAGGCGGGCAGCTGATCCTTGCGCTGCCGTGAGCTTTGATAAGCCTGAGCATAAGCCCATTCGCGCAGGCTGGTCTGAATGAAGCGCTCGGCCTTGCCGTTGGTCTGCGGTCGATAGGACCTGGTTCGGACGTGTCGGAGCCTGAGTTGCTTGCAGGCGCTGCGGAAGGCGAACGACTTGTAGCAGGAGCCGTTGTCAGTCATGACGCGCTCCACGGTGATGCCGAGGCTCTGGTAGTAGGCGACGGCGGCCTTGAGGAAGGCGGTGGCACAACGCTTCCTCTCGTTACCCATGATCTTGGCGAAGGCAATGCGGGAGTGGTCGTCGATGGCGACGTGCACGAACTCCCATCCGACCCCGCGGCTGTTGCTCTGGCCCCGCCGGTCGCCGGTGATGCGATGGCCGATCCTGTTGAAGCGGCCGAGCTTCTTGATGTCGATGTGGATCATCTCGCCGGGCCTCTCGCGCTGGTAGCGCCGGACCGGTTCGGCAGGCTCAAGGGCGTTGATCCTGTTGAGGCCCAGTCGCTTGAGGATGCGACTAACGGTGGCCGGCGAGATCTGCAATTCGGCTGCGATCTGGTGGCCGGTGCGGCGCTGACGGCGCAGTCCTTCCACCTGCTCAACCACGCCCTGCGGCGTCGGCTGATGAAGCCGGTGAGGCCGCGAACTGCGGTCGCTCAACCCCGCCAGCCCCTCGCGACGATAGCGGTCGACCCACTTGCGAACCGTCCGCGGGCAGACGCCTGCGGCCAATGCGACGGCCTTCGGCGTCTGCCCGCTCTGCACCTGCCGCACTATTCGCTCTCGACCACGCGGTGTCAGGCGGGCATTCTTGTGCACGTTCATCCGGTCCTCCGAATCACTGAAGCTTCAACAACCTCAGCGTCCTCGTTTAGGACCGGATGGACAACCTATTGAAAGCTCACATCTAGCGCGCAGCTCTCAGAACTGCTCGATAGTCGAAGAAACAATGCACCTTTTTTTGCCAGACTTTCTGGCGACAACGGTTTTGAAATCATGGTTGAAATCGGCGGAAATGTTGGCTGCGTCCAATACAGTCGCAGCGACGGCTCGCCTCCCTATCTTATGGCTGGTTCCTCTCGTCCTCCCATGAAACGCGGTTGCGTCGAATTTCTAACTGCCGATACGCCTACACCCATTGCGGCTCGCTACATCATCAGTTTTGATGAGCTAAAGACGATCGCTGTCCATTTTCTCAAAACTGGCGAGCGGAGCGACACAGTATATTGGCAGGTACTTAATCCAAGGGCCGTAGTAGGCTGTTGAAAAACTCACCACCTCGAGCTTTTGAAGGTTGATTCGTCGCCGAGATGGAAGCTGATTTCGCCGTTGATGGTGCCGTCGTCGGCGAGTGCGGCCCATCCGTCTCCGCAGACGCGATCCTTTTCGTCGCTGCCATCCCAGGTGAACTCGGCGCTCGCCGTGTATCGTATTAATGCCATAACATACGAGGCCGCCGAAGATGACCGCGCCGACTCGCGAACAAATCTCCGTCGCCTTCTTCAATCTCATTGCCGGCGCGGCGGATTTCACCGCTACGAGCCGGCGCTTTGTGCATTGGGATCAGGTCAACGAAACCCAGATGCCGTTCCTGACGATGGTCAAGACCGGGGAGGTGCGCGGCCGCCAGGCCGAGGGTCTGCCGACGCTGACCATCAACGCTCATGTTTTTGTCTATCTGTCGGCGGGGATGGACCCGGAGGACGTTCCCGACACGGCCATGAATGCGCTGCTTGATGCCATCGACGCCGCGGTGGCGCCGGTTGGCGCCGATGCGCTCGCCGATAACAAGCAAACGCTCGGCGGTCTCGTTTCGCACTGTTATCCGCTCGGTCCGGTGTTCATCGATACCGGCGACAGCGACGGCAAGGCGGTCGCGGCCATTCCATTCCAGATCCTCGTCCCGTAACGAGCTCTAAAACCCCGTCACCGGCTCGCGGCCGACGCCGCTCGCCGCCTTCTCCCGCCAGGGAGAGGGCGCAGTTTCAATTTCGCGCGTTCAAACGATCATCACGGAGAACCCGACCCATGACCCAATTCGCCTTCGGCAGCGGCACGCTGATCGGCAAACGCACCGACATCACCGGCCAGCCGCCCGCGCTTCTTGGCACCTTGCAGGATGTCTCGCTCGATTTCGACCGCAAGATCGAGACGCTGCTCGGGCAATACAACATGGCGGTCGCGGCCGGCGGCGGCGAGTTCAAGATCACCGGCAAGGCCAAGTTCGCCCGCCTGCAGGCGACCCAGATCAACAATCTCTTTCTCGGCCAGACGCTCGCCGCGAACAGCATGGTGGAGATGACCACCGGCGAGAGCGACACGGTCGCGTCGGGTGCGGTCACCGTCGCCAACGGCACCAATTACGTCGAGGATTTCGGCGTCTTCTATGCCACCAGCGGCACTCAGCTTACTCCGGTTGCCGCCTCGCCAGCACAGGGCCAATATATTGCGCCCTCCGGCAGCCCCGGCGCTTACGCCTTCAATTCCGCCGACAATGGCGCGGCCCTGCTTATCTATTACAGCTACGCGGTCGCGTCCGGAAACAAGATCAGCCTTGCCAACCAGCTCACCGGTCCGCTGCCGATGTTCGAAATCTCGCTGAAAGAGACGTTCAACTATTTCGGAACGAACAAGGATCTTCTGGTCAAGCTCAATGCCTGCGTATCGCCAAAACTGTCGCTGCCGTTTTCCAGCCAGAAATTCACCGTTGCGGAGTTCGATTTCCAGGCCATCGCCGATGCGTCGAACAATATCGGGACCATCAGCCTGAGCGAATAATACGCGGCGTCGAAGATCAACTCTTCGGTCGCGGGCTCTTGCGAAGCTAGAAACGTGCCGGTCCTTCGTCCGCATTGCCGCGACTAAACAGCGGAGCCGCTTTTTCGAAGACGCTCTTTGGCAGCATTCGCAGTTGTTGCGCGGCGTAAGGCAGATGCGGCAGGTAATCCGCGACGAGACGGCCGATTGTGCGCGCTTGGGCTTCGTCGCGGCGGCGCCTGAAGGCCTCGCGATCCGGGCGTTTCGAAAGCCAAAGCTTGTGAGCGGCCCAAACACGCGGATCGGTCGCTATGATACGACAGGGCTCGCCCTTTTCGTCGATTGCGACTGCTTCGAAAGAGGGTGCGCTTTCATGCCAAGCCAAGCCTTCGATTTCCACCGCCGTCAGATCATCGGCGTCGGCACCGATCCGTGCACGTTCGTTCGCATCCGCCCAAGGCGGATCACGCAGTGGCTTGATCAGGTCGACGAGGTAGCCAGCACTATTCACCGCGCGGAATGCTTGTTTTGCACGTTCGAAACTGCGATCGATCCTGCGCAACAAATGAAGCAACGAGGGATGCGATACGTCTTCGCTGGCTTCGAAGATCAATCCACGGCGCGCATCGATCAGCAGGTCGATGTCTTCGGTGCTGGTCAGGTCGGGGTCGATGCGAACGCCTGCCGCCGCCTCGTAGGCATAGATGGCGTTGGTGCCGAGCACGCGTATGCCTGAACCGAGCATGCCCGCCCGATCCAAAGCCCGGATGATCTTGGCGCCGATCAGCGGAACGCGCCCCAAGCCGATGGCGCGATTAATAGCCGTTTGTCGCGTCATGACAGCCTGCAGATCTGCCAGCCGCGCGCGCGTCGTTTCGCGGCCACGGTCGAACTCGCGCTTGATGGCTTCAGTCTCCTTCGATCGCGGCCCGAGCGAGGTCTGTCGGCGAAGGCCGGATCGGTCGTAGTAACTTCGGACCAGGTAGTCGCGCCCTTTGATCTGCGTCCAAACCATCGAGCCGCGGTAGGCCTTTGCTTTCTCTTGGGACTCCCGGAGCGAGCTATAGCGCTGCTGGGTGTTCACGACCTCTCGCCGCTGATCGCCATTAAGCTCTTGAAATTCAATCATTTCAACAATTCTGTAGGAATTTACGCCGGAATGTTGAAACTCAATCTAGTACGCAAATCCAATGGTTTCAACACCGAACTTCAAATTCGCTTAAGAGCGTTGAAACCACGAAAAGGAGCCGCTTCGTGAGCCTCGAACGTGACGAATCCATCGATTTGCGGCGGCGCGGCCGGTGCGGCTCGCCGGCCGCGACTTCTATATAGCGCCGCTGTCGCTGCGGCAGATTCTGGCCATTGCCGACCACGTGCCGAAGCTCTCCGGCATCACGGCGGAGACCATGAGCGGCGAGCGGCTCTTGCCGCTGGCCGAGGTGCTTTGGCAGGGCTTGCGCCGCGCGCATCCGAAACTCTCGCGCGACGAATTTCTCGATCTGCCGATTCCGCTCGGCGAACTGGTCGCGGCGCTGCCGGTGGTGATCGAGCAGGCCGGCGGCAGGAAAGTCGACGACCCCCTCCGATCCCTCCCTCGTAAGCGGGGGAGGGGAGCGCGGCGGCGAGCGTTTCGAGACCGCCGACTGGGGCGCGCTCGTCGCCGAGCTGGTGATCGAGCTGAACTGGACCCGCGAACAGGTCCTCGATCAGGTCGACATGCCGTTTCTCGAAGAGCTGCGGCGGGCGTGGGCGCAGTGCCCGCCGCTGCGCCGTCTGCTTGCCGCTTCGCTCGGCTTCCAGGCCGCGGCCGCGTCCATCGAAGAACTATCACGAGCTGCTCGCCATGTTTCCGGGCGGCGCAATCAGATGATGCGCGCTCTTTCAAGCGGTGACACCATGGCAAGCGATAATCAGGTTGAAATCCGTTTCTCCGCATCGACCGACGACGCGCTTGCCGGTATCGAGCGCATCCGCTTGGCGCTGAGTGGCCTGACGGCGCCGGTCAAGGCTTTGCGTCAGGCGCTTAGCGAGCAGAAAATTCTGCTCAATGCCGAGGCCAGTCAATTTCAGATTACGCAGAACCAGAAGTTTGCGCTGCTGGAGGCGGAAACGCAAAAGGAATACGAGGCCGAACTGGCGCTGCTGCAGCAGGAGGCCGCATATCGGCGAGCTGAGCAGTCGGCCAGCGGCAGACGGTGCTCGATCAGCATCACCGAGCTTGAAGCGAAAGCACCGTACCGACATGCTCCGCCTCGACGAACAGGCGATCGCGACGCAGCAGCGGATGTGGAGCTCGGCGCTCGGCTCAATCGAGACCGCGTTCAATTCGCAACTGCGCGGGCTTCTTGCCGGTACCACGACCTGGTCGCAAGCGTTCAAGAAAATTCTCGGCGATCTCGTCATCCAGTTCATCGAGACTGTGCGAAACCATGGTGGTGAAGTGGACCGCGGCGCAATTGGCGCAGACCACAGCGGCGACTACCGGCGCGGCGGCGCGCGCGGCGGCGGAGCAGAGTGCATCGAGTGCGGGAGTGCTCAGCATCGTCGCCAATGCCGTCAAGGCGATCATGACCGACGCCGGGCAGGCATTCGCCGGGGTGTTCGCTTTCCTGGCGCCGACCATGGGGCCGGCGGCGGCCGGACCGGCCGCGGCGGCTCAGGCTTCGGTCTCGGCGGCGGCGATTTTCGATGTCGGCACCGATTACGTCGTGCGCGGCGGTCTCGCGCTCATTCATCCCGGCGAGACGATCATTCCGCCGGCCAGGGGCAGCGGCGCCTTCACCGGCGCCGGTTTGGGCGCCAGCGTGCATGCGCCCGTGAGCATCAACGTGTCGGCTCTCGATTCGCAGAGCGTGGCGCGCTTCTTTTCCAACAACAGCCATCACATGATGCGGGCGATCAACGACGCGGTAAAGCGCGGCGCGCATCTGGGATTGCGGGCGACGGCAGGCCGATAACGTTCGCTGCGCTCGCGTCCACCCTCTCCCGCGAGCGGGGAGGGTATGGAGTGTCCATCGATGTCCTATCTTCTCGGCGTCAACCTTTTGCCGTCGACCGGCGAATTCACCTACGACACGATTGCCTATTTGGGGCAGCGGATCACCGAGTCCTCGCTCACCTCGATCAATCGCTATGCCAATGGCGGCCCGCCTCGCCGGCACCGGCAGCGTCACCGACTATTCGATCTCGATTGACGATCTGCAGGCGCAGTTCCCGGGCTGCACCACGGTTGCGGTCGTCGTCTCCTGGTTCGGCAACTCGACCGACGTCACCGCCTGCCAGATTTATCCATCGACGACCTACATCAACGGCACGTTCGAGCAGGCAAACGGAACGTCGGACCTCTGGCGTTGCTCGGGTTTGACCCAATCGTCGCCGGGCCTCATTCCGATTCCGCAAACGGGCAATGCTTTCATCTATGGCGGCACGCCGTCCGATCAGTCGATCGTGCGCTGCATTCGCGACCTGAAATCGCGTGGACTGCGTGCCGTGTTCTATCCGTTCATCCTGATGACCGCATCGGGCGAACCGTGGCGCGGCAACATCACCTATAACGGTACTGATATTTCCAGCGCAGCGACGGCTGCGATCGACAATTTTCTTGGCAGTGCGGCGATATCGCAATTCACCCAGGACACGACAAACCTGACCGTCGCGTATTCCGGATCGCCGACCGACTACACCTACCGGCGCATGATTCTGCACTACGCCAACCTGTGCTGCGTCGCCGGCGGTGTCGATCTGTTCCTGCTCGGCTCGGAATTTCGCGGGCTCGAAGCGGTCCGCGGCCAGACCTGGACCAAGGCGGGCACGGTGAGCGGCGGTACCACGACGTGGGATTATCCGTTCGTTGCCGGGCTTGCGCAGCTTGCCGACGATGTGCGCACCGTCTTCAACAATGCCGGCCTCGCCAAGGACACGGCGAACCTGCACAATCTGGTCGCCTATTCGGCCGACTGGTCGGTGTGGATGGGTTATCAGCATCCGGGCGAGAACGGCCAGTGGCCGCATCTCGATCAGCTTTACGCTTCGAGCAATATCGATCTCGTCAGCTTCGACAATTACCTGCCGCTGTCCGACTGGACGACGGGCGACGGCGGGCTTGATGCGGAAAACTGGCTCAATCCCTCGCCGAACGGCGCCTGGCCGCCGACCGCGGCGACCTTCAACGGACTGGGCATGAGCGGGCAGCCGACGATCTATTCGCTTGCGTATCTGAAAGCGAATATCGAGGGCGGCGAAAAATTCAACTGGTTCTACAACGACTCGACCAATCTCGGCATCGGTCTTGATCCGAACGGCACCGCGCTGATGGTGTCGCTGCCGCAGGGTGATCGACTGACGCAGTCGCGCAATGCCTATGCGGCGAACCAACAGCTGCTCGCCAACAAGCAGCTGCGCTGGTGGTGGAACAATCATGCACTTAGGCGATCTATGATACCGGCGCGGGATGGGTGCCGCAGGGCTCGCCGACCCAGTGGGTGCCGAACTCAAAGTCGATCACGTTTGCCGAATATGGCTTTCCGGCGTGCGACAAGGGCACTAATCAGCCGAACCTCTTCTACAACCCGGCTTCGAGCCAGAGCGGCACGCCGTTCTGGTCGATCTGGGACCCGAGCGCCGGCGTTGCGGGAGATTACTGGCCGCGGCGCGACGATCTGCTTTATCTGCTCGCGCTGCAGGCGGTGTACGAATATTGGGTCACTGACGGCAACAATGCCACGGTCGGCGGCGTGCCGATGATCCAGACCGCTTTCATGTCGGTGTGGAACTGGGACGCGCGCCCGTTTCCGGCCTTTCCACAGCTCGTCGAGGTGTGGGGCGACGCCGGCAACTGGCCGGCCGGCAACTGGCTCGCCGGCAAGGGACCGTTCGTGGCGTTGCCGGTGCCCGCGGCGCCGCCGCCGCTCGGATCCTATGCGATTTTCCCGCCGATCGACACGCTCGGCTGGTCGGTGAAGCTCTCGCCGATCTGGGCGACCGGTGCGGCGCTGCACGTCTCCGGCAAGGAGGTGCGGGCGGCCAAATACGCCGCGCCGCGCTGGGCGATCGAGCTGAATTATGATGTGTTGCGGCTTACGGCGCCCGATGTCGAACTGGCGCAGATCGTCGGCTTCTTTGCGCAATGCCAGGGCCAGGACGCCTCATTCTATTTCGAACCGGTGACGATCTCGCCGGCGGCCGGCCAGGCGATCGGGACCGGCGACGGCACCACGGCTACGTTCCCGTTCACAGTTTCGATCGGCAGCGCGAGTATCGCGCCAGCCAACGTCGGCACGGTGAGCGCGGTCTATCTCAATGGGATCGCTCTGCCCGGCTCCGCCTATTCGGTCGATGCCACTGCGCTTGCACCGACCGTGACGTTGGCCGCCGCGCCGGCAGCCGGTGTCGTGGTGACCGCGGACTTCCACTGGTACTTCCTCTGCCGTTTCGATGACGACAGCGAGGATGCGGAGGAATTCATGTCGCAGTTCTATGCGCTGCAATCGCTGCGGCTGAAAGCGGTGCGATCATGACGTCGCCCCCCTCGCTCCCCGCACTCTCCGGTCTGTCGTGGTCGCGGCACAAGAAACCGGGATTTTCCACGCGCGTCGCCTCGCACGTCTCTGGACGCGAGGTGCGCGTCGCCCTGATGGCATATCCGCTCTACGAATTCGAGGCGGCATACAATGGGCTGACATCGTCGGCTTCGCTCTTTGCCGGCCTGGGCGCATCGAGCCTGCAAACCTTGATGGGCTTTTTCCTGCAATTGCAGGGCCAGTTCGCGACCTTCCTCTACGAGGATCCCGACGACAACGCGGTCGGCGGCCAGGCGTTTGCGAGCGGCAACGGATCGACGACTTCGTTCACCATGATGCGCGCACTCGGCGGCTTCCTCGAGCCGGTCGGCTGGGTGACGAACGTCGCCAATGTTTATCTCAACGGCACTGCGCAAGCGGCGAGCACCTACAGCCTTGCGACGCCGAACAGCTTGAATTTCACGACCCCGCCCGCGTCCGGCGTCGTGGTCTCGGCCGATTTCTCCTATGCGTTCAACTGCCGCTTTCTCGACGACCAGATGGATCTCGAGGAGTTCATGTCGAACCTCTGGAAGCTTGAAAGCATGAAATTCCGCAGCGTGAAGCCCTAACCCGTCCCTTACACGGCGCATCCTTGCTCGCGTTCGACGCGTGCCGCCCTCTTCCGCTATTGGAAGAGGGTCGCGCGGGCGCCGGCGCGCGTCCGGGTAAGGGAGCAATTTCAGCGAGTCACAAATGAAGCCGGCATCGGCTGCGCTCATCACCTATCTCAACAGCGCGCGCGCCAACCCCGACGTGCCATTGTTGATGACCGACGCCTTCACCTTCACGCTCGCATCGGGTTTGATCCTTCGCTACACCAACGCCGACGTGACGTTCACCTACAACGGCAACACCTATCTGGGTAACTCCATCCTGGTCGACGGGCTGAAATACAAGGCTGCGATCGGCCTGGAGGTCGACCAACAGCAGATCACGATAGCGGCGCGCCCGACTGACACCATCACGACCGGTGCGCCGTTCCTGCAGGCGCTGCGCGACGGTTCGTTCGATTTTTCCGAGATCGAGCGCGACCGCATCTTCTTTTCCGACCGGATCGGGGGCACCGCGATCGGCGTGGTGAACCTGTTCAAGGGGCGGCTCGGCGTCATCAACGAGATCGGGCGCACCACCGCCAGGCTGACGGTGAATTCCGATCTGGTGCTGCTCGACATCGACATGCCACGCAATGTCTACCAGCCGACATGCCTGCACACGCTCTTCGATTCGGGCTGTGCGCTGGTCAAAAATGCGTTCGGCACCAGCGGGGCGGTCGGCGCTGGTTCGGCAGCTTCGATCATCAACTGGTCGGGTGCGAGCGCGAACTTCGTCCAGGGTTCGATCACGTTCACCTCGGGGGTCAATGCCGGGGTCACTGCGACCGTGGGCTCGGCTGTGGCCGGCACCTCGCTCACGCTGCTCTATCCCTTGGAGAGCGTCCCGGCGCCCGGCGACGGCTTCACCGTTTATTTCGGTTGCGACCACACGCCGGGCACCTGCCAGAACAAATTCAAAAACCTGCAAAACTTCCGCGGCTTCCCCTATGTGCCCCCGCCGCAGATGGCGGTGTAGCGAATGACGGACGGCAGACAACAAATGACACACACCGGAGGGCAGACAATCGAGAACGGCACGTATCCGTCGCCCGTCCTCCGTCGTCTGTCCTCCGACCAACAGCGCGCAGTCGTCGTCGCCGAGGCGCGATCCTGGATCGGAACGCCTTATCACAATTGCGCCGATGTCAAAGGCGCCGGCGTCGACTGCGGAATGCTGATTGTGCGCGTGTTCGTCGATACGGGTCTCGTTGCGCCGTTCGATCCGCGACCGTATCCGGCCGACTGGCATCTGCACCGGTCGGAGGAAAAATATCTCGGGTTCATCTTTGAGCGCTGCGCGGAAGTCCAAGCGCCGGGTCCGGGCGATGTCGTCGTGTTCCGCTTCGGCCGCTGCTATTCGCACGGCGGCATCGTGACGATCGCGGCGCCGCTGACCGCCCTCCACGCCTATCACCCGGCGCGGCGGGTGATCGAAGAGCCGGTTTCGCCGAATGCCGTGCTTAGCGAACGCGACCGGGCGCCGCGGTTCTTCAGCCTATGGGGAAATTCAATGCGACACGCGAGCGCGTTGGAGGGCGGCGCGAGCGTGTCGCTGAATAGATGAGCGGTCTGAAGAATCTGTTCCGCGGCAATCAAACAGCAACGACGCCGGATTACACTGGCCTGCAAATCCAGACGGCGGTCAACACGCTGCCGATTCCGATCGTCTGGGGCATGTCGAAGCTCGCTCCGAACGTCATCTGGTACAATGACTTTCAGACCCATAACGGCGGCAGCGGCGGCAAGGGCGGTCTGTTCAGCTCCGGCTCCAGCGAGACGACGTATAGCGCCTCCGTCATTCTCGCGCTCTGCGAAGGTTTGGTGACCGGCATCAGCAGCGTCTACAAGGGGCAATCGATCTATTCGCCCTCCGCGCTCGGACTGACCCTGTTCACCGGCACCGATCCGCAAAGCCCGTGGAATTACGTCGCTGCGAACTATTCGTCGCAGGCGCTCGGCTACGAAGGCACTGCCTATGTGTGCGTGGCGAATTACTCGCTCGGCGACAACGCCACGCTCGACAACCACAATTTTGAGATGCAGGGGCTGCGCTACGGCAGCGGCTATGGGCAGACCCCTTACACGACCTACGTCGCCGAGGTCTACTCCAACATCGCCACCGGCTATTGGAACGGCGTCACGCCGTCGACCGGCTTCCTCGACGCCGATCCAGCGCTCTGCATCGAGGATTTTCTCACCAATGCGCAGTTCGGAGTCGGCTTTCCCGGCGCGAGCATCGACGCGACGACGCTGTTCACGCAGGGCGGCGGCAACGACGCCTCCTATCAGACCTACTGCCGCGCGATCGGCCTTGCGCTCTCGCCCTGTCTGGCCGACCAGGAACAGGCGTCGTCGATCCTGGCGCGCTGGCTTCAGCTCACGAACAGTGCTGCGGTATGGTCGGGCGGCCTTTTGCGCTTCATCCCGTACGGCGACGGTGCGGTCACCGGCAACGGCATCACCTTCAATCCGAACGTGACTCCGATCTACAATCTCGGCGACGACGATTTCAAGGTCGAGGACAATGAAGACCCGCTGCAGGTCTCGCGCACGGATCCCTTCGAGGCCTACAATGTCTGGCGGCTCGAATGTGCCGACCGCAACAACGCCTACAATCTGACCACGGTCGAGTCGCGCGATCAGAATGCGATCGAGCTGGTCGAGCAGGCGACCGGCTCCAACGGCATGCGCATCGCGCCGACGGTGACCGCGCACGAAATCTGCGACATCGCCGTGGCCTCGATCAGCGGCCAGCTGATGGTCCAGCGCGCGGTCTATATCCGCAATACCTACAAGTTCCGCCTATCCTGGGAGTACTGCCTGCTCGATCCGATGGATCTGGTGACCGTCACCGATTCCATCCTCGGGCTTGCCAATGCGGCGATCCGCATCACCGAGATCGAAGAGGATGAGAACGGCTTTCTTTCCGTCACCGCCGAGGAATTTCCGCTCGGCGTGGCGACCGCAACGCTCTATCCGACGCAGAGCGTCAGCAACAATCCGATCAACCGCGGCGCGCCTGCCGATCCGGTCAATCCTCCGATCATGTTCGAGCCGCCGTCGGCGCTGGTGACTGCGCCGCAGGTCTGGATTGCGGTCTCGGGCGGCTCCGGCGGCACGGCCGATCCGAACTGGGGCGGCTGCAACGTGTTGCTCTCGCTTGACGGCATGTCCTATAGCCAGATTGGCACGGTCACGGCGCCGGCGCGCATGGGCGCGACCACGGCCGCGCTCGCTTCCTTCAGCGGCACCAATCCCGATACGTCCGATACGCTTTCACTCAATCTGACGGAGAGCGCCGGCGTGTTGCAAAGCGTCAGCGCGGCCGACGCCGCGGCCGGCAACTCGCTGTGCATCGTCGACGATGAGCTGATCGCCTTTACCAACGCGACGCTCACCTCGTCCTATCATTACAATCTGACGACCTTGTACCGCGGGCTCTACGGCAGCGTGATCGCCTCGCATGCTACGGGCGCGTCGTTTGCGCGGCTCGACGGCACGATCTTCGCCTACGACTTGCCGGCCCAATACGTCGGCAAGGAATTGTATTTGAAGTTCCAGAGCTTCAACGTCTTCGGCGGTGGCGTCCAGGAGCTGTCAGCCTGCACTGCCTATACCTACACGCCCACCGGAGTCGCGGTCGATCATCCTGTCGCGCAGGAAATTCTGCTCGCCGGCGGCTCGTGGGATTTCGGCCTCACCAGCGAAACGGTTGCGACCGAGGACGATTTCGGAGTGCCGGTCTCGCTTACCGTCGAATATGACCTCAATTTCGGCAATACGTAAGGCAGGATGCAATGGCCACTTCGGTTCAAGTACAATACCGTCGCAACTCGGCGGCCAACGTCGCCGCCTTCACCGGCGCCGCCGGCGAAATGCTCATCGACACCACGAACAATCGCGTCGTGGTGCAGGACGGCGCGACCGCCGGCGGTTTCCCGGCGGCGAAACTCTCCGAGGTGCAGACCAACACGCGCACGCAGGTGAGCGACGGCAATTATACCGTGCTCACCTCCGACCGAACCGTGGCGTACATCACGCTGACGGCCTCGCGCGTGCTGTCGCTGCCCGCGGCGAGCACCTACCCGACGGGATGTCGGCTGCTGATCGTCGATGAGACCGGCAATTGCTCATCCGGCAAGACGTTGACGGTCAATGCCGGCGGCTCCGACCTGATCGACGGTACATCAACGGCTGTGGTCAATTCGGCCTATGGTTATCTCGCGCTCGAGTGCAACGGCGCGAATAAGTGGACCATCGTCGATCAGGTCGGCTCAGTGGGCGGAGTGTCTTCACTCAACAGCTTGACCGGGACGTTGTCGATCGCTGCGAGTGGGGGCACCATCACGACCTCGGGAACAACCGTCACAATCGGCGATCCCGGCGGATTCGTCAGCAAGTTTCGCAATGGCACCATGGATGTGTGGCAGCGCGGCACGTCCGGCAGCGTGACGACTTCGGGCGGCTATACGGCCGACGGCTGGATCGTGACGCCGACCGGCGCCGGCGTGTCATGGGCGCAGGCGAGCGGCCGGCTCGTCACCAAGAACAGTCTGCAGGTGACCGGCGCGACCTCGGTCAGCGACGTGCAAATCGCCCAGCGCATCGAAAGCCTCATCGCCGCTGCGTTCTGCAGTCAGACGGTAACGGTGCAGGCGCAGGTCTATAACGGCACTGGCGGCGCGATCACGCCGGCGCTTACCGTCAAACACCCGTCGACGCAGGATGGATGGACCGGCACCATCAACACCGACGTCGGCGCGGTCAGTCTGCAATCCTGCCCGGCGAGCGCTTGGACGCTGGTGTCGTATACATTTGCCGCCAATACCAATTCATATAACGGCCTGCAGATCACTTTCGATTTCGGCAATAATCTCGGCGCCAACACCAAGACGGTGCAGCTTGCCGAGTGCGACATCCGGGTGACACCCGGCGCCGCCGCGGGTCTCAACTCCAATCCGCCGCCGCCGGAGCTGCGGCCGATTGCGATCGAGCTTCCGTTCTGTCAGCGCTATCTTGAAAAGAGTTATGATGTTTCCGTCGCGCCCGGCACGTCCACGGCGAACGGCATCTTCGCCGGGATTTCGTCGACGAACGGCGGTGCGAGTTTTGGCGCCGTCTTCGTACCCTTCAAAGTTCCGAAGGCATTCGATCCAACCATGTCCTTTTGGAATAGGCTTGGGACGGCGAACGCGCTCAGCCAGTACGATGCCAGCACTTGGAATGACACCGGCGGTCCAACTATGTCTTCGCTGGCGAGCGCGGAGTTTTAAGGCTGGCGAGTTCCGCCTCGGTTCATCCCACCTACGATCGAGTCGGCAAAGCAACTTCCTTTGTGTCAGAGCGATGAGCTGGTCAACGCGAGCGTGACCATCGTCGGCTGAGTTTTTTTGCCGGAAAAACAGGGAGTGGCTCAGATGCGAGCGTTTCTCGCCGCGCTGATGCTTTGCGCCGCCGTGTCGTCGGCCGCCGCCCAATCGGCCGCGGTGCGGCTGGCCTGCACGGCCGACGCGCTGCGGCTGTGCGACGCCGCGGCGATCGCGCACGCGGTGCGCGGCGATCATTCCGGCGTCATCGCCTGCTTCGCCGCGCATCGGCGCGAGCTGTCGGCCGCCTGTGCCGCCGCCATCGGCACATATCAAACGCGAAAACACGGACACTGACATGAGCGCGTTTCGCACCATCGCACGCTGGGCCTGCGACGAATGGCGCCGGACGCTTTTCGTAGTCGAGCCGGACGCGCACGGCGATTTTCCCTACTTTTTTGCACCCGCGGGTACCGTACAAAAAAGGGCGGCGACGCTGCGGCGTGCGGTGCGCTGGGCGGTTTTGCTCGGCGGCTCGCTCGTCTGCACCGCGACCGGACTGATTTTCCTTTGTTCGGTCGTCTTTGCAGCGAGCGCCCCGGTCATCATTGGCCATTCGGACGCCGATCATCACGGCGGTCAGGTGACGGTCTTCGTGAGAAAGTACGCGGAAATTCGCGTTTCCGGCCGCAACGTAATCATCGACGGGCCGTGCGTCTCGGCCTGTACGATCGTCGCCTCGCTGCCGCGGAGCCAGGTCTGCGTCACGCCGCGCGCCGAGTTCGGCGTGCATCTTGCCGCCGATGAGAACGATCAGTCCGACCGCGCTTATACGGATTGGGCGGTCAAGACTTTCTATCCGCCGGCGCTGCAAACTTGGATCGCGCGCCACGGCGGCCTTGGCCGGGCGCCAAAGTGGATTCGATACCGAGATCTGTTGGCGATTTTCTCGCCGTGTCCGCGCACGTCGGGTGACACACGACAGATGACAGACAATGGACGGCGGGGGGCGCAATGACGCGAATGAGTTTCGGTGTGCGCTGTGCGTTTCTTGTTTCGTCTTCCATTCTCTGTTCTCTGTCGTCCGTCTTCTGTCCGCCGTCCTCCGCTCAGTGGACCGGCCATCCGTCCGATCCGGCGCTACACGCCTGGTTCGATCGCCTCGCGAGCGGCAAGGGGTTGTGCTGTTCGTTCGCCGATGGCGTGTCTCTGAGCGATCCCGACTGGGGCACCGAGCGCGTCGCGACGGCACAGAGCTATGTGATCAGATATTGGGTTGCGATCGACGGTCAGAAAATCATCGTGCCGCCGGAAGCGGTGGTGACCGTGCCGAACCGCTTCGGCCAAGCTGTGGTGTGGCCATATCGGGACGAAACCGGCAAGACGCAAATCCGTTGTTTCATGCCAGGAGCAGGAACATGATCATCGACACCAACATCGACGTGACCCCGCATCTTCCCGCGTTGAAATCGGCAGGCGTCAAAACTGTCATCCGCTATCTGTCGCCGATCAATTCCGGCGGCGAGAAATGCATTAAGCCGGCCGAAGCGCGCGCCGTCGCGGCTGCTGGCCTGCGGTTGGCGCTTGTCTGCGAGGGCTGGGGCGATTTTGCGCACGGCGCGATCTCGGCCGGCGCCGGCGAGCGAGACGGGGGGTGGTGCGCAAGCTACGCGGCGACCGTCGGGGCGCCGGAACGCGCGGCAATCTTCTACGCCGTCGATATTGACGCCGGCGCCGCGCAGATTGGCAAACTGGTGCTGCCTTATTTCGCTTCGGTCCGCGCCAGGCATGAGGCAGCGGCGGTCAAGTACCGCGTCGGCGTCTACGGCTCCGGCAGCGTGCTGTCGGCGGTCATGGCCGCCGGAAATGCCGATCTGGGCTGGTTGTCGTGCTCTCTCGGTTGGAGCGGCTCGCGCGCGTATCTCGCAAGCGGCAAGTGGATGCTGCGCCAGCACGTCCCGACGCATGTTGCCGGCATCGATTGCGACGCTAACGATTGCAACGGCGAGTTCGGCGATTTTCCCCCCTTTGTCCAGCCCGCGCTCGTCCCGCCGCCCAACCCGCTTGCGCCAGCCGTTGTAGAAGCGCCGGCGGCAATCGAGACCGTGCACGAGGGCGAAAATCTAATCGAGCGCGCCGGAGCCGCGATCAAAAAGATGATCTGAGAATTCCACTTCCTTTTTGTGGAGGAGAGATCGGCGCCGAAGGCGCCGGGTGAGGGGGACAATTGCGAAGTCCGTTCCCCTTCAGCCGACCTTCGCTGCGCTCGAGCGGCTTTTCCCCAACGGGGAGAGAAAATCTTTCAGCTGGAGACGACACATGATCGACAAACAGACTGCCGAGCAGGATGCCTCCTGGCTCGGGACACGGCTACGCGAGCCATCGACCTATGCGGGGTTGTCGCTCCTGCTCGCCGCGATCTTCCACCTGAAAAACGCCTCTGCGCTTTCCGGCGACATCCAAACCATCGGCATCGGCATTGGCATGGTGGTCGGCGGCGTGCTGGCAATCCTTCTGCCGGAGCAAAAAAACTCGAACAAGTGAGGCTGTGCCATGACCGACGTTCTCATCGAAATACTCGCCGCCGTCATTGGCGGTATGCCGATCGGTACCGTGCTTGCCGGGTTGACCGACGTGCAATGGGTCACGCTCGCGGCCGGGGTTGCCGAAGAAGTCGCCCCGAGCATCGCCGAGAAGCTCGGCTTGGCGCACCCGTCGCTGGAGGTGCTGGTCGCTGCGGTCGGCAAAGGAGTGTCCGATGAGCTGGCCGCCAAGGCGGCGCGGGATTGGTTCGCCGCCAACGCCGCGGCGGCGATGCGTGAGCAGCCCGGCATGGGCGAACATTGAACTCGATGACATCGAACAGCAAAACAAAGGGAAAACGAACATGACGACGATCGTGCAAACGCTGGAAAGCGACGTGATCGGAGTGATTGCCAAGCTCAAGGTCAGCGTGGCCGTGATCGAGCAGGACCTGCTCAACGCCTGGTCCTGGGTGTGCAGCCACATGGGCGACATCGCCGCGGATTTTCAGGAACTGCTCGCTGGATTGCAGGCCGCGCAGGCGGCTGGGCTGACGCTTCCGGCAAGCGTGATTACCGCGGTGAATGCGGCCAACACCACGGTCGCGGCGATGAACGCGATGGTGACAGCGAGCAATGTCGGCGCCAATGCCGCGACGGTTCTGGTCGACGGTTATACCGCGGCTAAGCAGGCGCAAGCGGCTGTAGCGGCCGGCGGCCTTGCCATTGCCGCGGCGCCGATGGCGAAGACCGCCACGTCGATGGTGGCCGCAGCGACGGCGCCTGCGCTCAGCATAACGGCGACTGCCTGAGCCGGTCGGGGGAAGCTGAAATGCGGGGCAAGCTTGACGAAATCAGCGAAGCCATCGGACGGCTGCGTTCCAGCGTCGCCGACATTCAGCGTCGGATGGAAGAGAACCGCAAGCTGCAGGAGCGGCGCCATGCCGACAACAGCGCCGCATTGCGCGATCTCGTGCAAAAGCTCGACAAGCACGCGGACGCAGTCGAATCGATACGGCCGACGGTGGCTGCGCTCGAACTATCGCGATCGAAGCTTACCACGTTCGCCTCGGTTGGCTTTGCCGCAGTCGTATTGCTCGGCTGGCTCATCGAAGCGGTCGTGAAATGGACGGCGGGGTGGCTGATGTCCCACCTGCAATGAGCGATCCCCCGGTAACGATGCGTTAAGCTCGAACCGGCGGTGGACGTGAGCAAAGGCCGATGATTTGCGTTTTGTCCGGCAGCGCGCTGCGTTGCCGCGCGCCAATGCGGCTTAGAAAGCGTGATTGATCGGATTTTAGCAGAAAGCGCAAACGGATCGCGAGGATTGCCCTGGTAGAACTGCGCACACGGCCGCCGAAGGCGGCGGGGGATGTGCGGTGCTTATCTTCGCCAACTCCAACGTCCCGTTTGATTTGCCGACGCTGTGTGCGATGTCGGTGTTCGTGGCGCTCGGCGGCGGCCTATTGCTGCTGTTCGCCTGGACCCAACATCGCAGCGAGCCGGCGCTGGCGTATTGGGGGCTCGGTTATCTCATTGCTGCTGCGGGGGCTGCACTGCTCCAACTCGGCGTGCCGATGGCGCAACTCTCGTCGATCTGTGCCGGCAACGCGTTGATCTGCGCCGCCTATGGCACAATGTGGGCGGGCGCACGCAGCTTCGAAGGTCGTCGCGTCCACTTTGGCTTGATGCTCGCCGGCATGGCGATCTGGATCGTTGCCTGCCACTTTGGCGGCTTCTGTCATTCGGTCGAGGCACGCGCGTGCCTGGCCTGCGGCATCTGCGCCGGCTATGTACTGCTGACCGCGCGTGAGGTGCACAACGGGTGCGATCGCGAGCTTCTGTCGCGCTGGCCGATGCTCGGTCTGATCGTCGTCCATGCGGTGTTTATGCTGGCGCGCATCCCCTACATCAGCAAGCTGGCGGTCACGCCTTTCGTTGCCGGACAACCGCACGGCATCGGCGCCTTCGTTCTGGCCTTCGAAACCATGTTCGCGGCTTTCTGTCTGCCATTCTTGCGCGTAAGCATGGTCAAGGAGCGCGCCGAATTGCAGCAGAGAAAGGCGGCATTGACCGATGCGCTGACCGGTATCGGCAACCGGAGAGCCTTCTTCGAATTCGGCGAGGCGATCCTGCGGCGCACCGTCGCCGATCGCCGGCCTGCGGCGTTGCTGCTGTTCGATCTCGACCGTTTCAATGAGATCAACGACACCGCCGGACATGGCGCCGGCGATAGCGTGCTCGCCGCATTCTCGCACATGGTCGCTGCGGCGATTGGACCGGGAGACCTGTTTGCCCGGCTCGGCGGCGAGGAATTCGCCTGCCTGCTGGTGGACGCGCCGATGGCCGTGGCGTTGCAACTCGCCGAACGCTTGCGCAGCGCCTTCGCGGCGATCGACTTTGCCGGCCTGAGCAGCCGGCCAACCGTCAGTGTCGGTGTCGCGATGGCGAGCGAAGCGAGCCGTGATTTATCGGAGTTGCTCGCAATCGCCGATCGCGCACTCTATCGGGCCAAGGCCGAGGGAAGAAATCGTGTGGCGCCGGCGCCGTTGTCTCTGGTGGAAGTCAGCGGGGAGGGCGCTCGACCGTTGATCGGTCTTACCCGCCCCGCCAATATCGCCGCGCCGATGGCTGGATAGCGGCGCAAGGAACAGAATAAAACAAACAGAACTCGCGACTACAGCCGCCTTCGACCAAAGCCGCCGCGGAAGCCGCCCGCCAAGAGCGAGATCAGGAACAGCACCAGGGCGACAAAAAACACGATTTTGGCAATACCCACGGCCGCGCCGGCAATGCCGCCGAAGCCGAGCACAGCGGCTATCAGCGCGATGATTAACAACGTAATGACAAGGCTCAGCATCTGCGCGCTCCTTAATCCAGGTCCTTTCCGCGTCAACTCGCGAATGGGGAACCGGTTCCCTCGCGGCTGGAGCCGATCAGACTTGATCGGGATCGTCCGTGTGCGGAAACAGGAGCGTGCTCAAGACGACGACGAGCGCAATCGTGACGTAGAGCTGCAATTGTGAATGCGCGAGCGCCGCCGCAAACTGCGCACATATTCGGTCGAAGTGGTCAAGCATGAATGTGCTCTAAGCTGATGAACGCGGCGGGGCCGGGCTGACTGGACTTTTTTGCCAGGCGCTTAGCTGAAGGCGCTGCCAATGACGGCGCAAACGAGCGAAAGTATGGCGGCAAGTGAGGATTTGCTGCGATTTTCGGGCCGCTGAATTTTGTGCCCGATACCGGGGCCGATAAGCAGATTGTCGGCTACCTCGCCGCGGCCACCTCGAATAAACTCACGGTGGAAAATATGACGCAATCTGTTGAACCGGATGGCGATCTCAAGCTCTTGTTGACGCACATCGAGCTTTATGTCGGTGATGAAGCTCCGGGGGTTGTTGTCTTCGCTCTCCCGGATAAATTCGTGTGCGCTGCGCATAGATTGGAGATTCGGCTGGAATTGGCATCCAGTTCAACGAACGCCGGCGGACGACGCTGATGCTGTAGAACGCGCTGGCTGGGGTTCCTGGATACGTTTAGAACTCTGTGCATTGCTCCACAACCGGACATGCGCGCGACGTTCGAGTTGGTTGTCGCAGGACAAGCCCCATTGCCGAGCTAACTTAGCTCACAACGAGGCCGACCAGAAAAGAAATCAGCGCTCATTCCCAATCATTCCCGACCCATTCGCGATGGAGGAGCTTGGGCTTACACAAGCTCCATGCGGAGGTGTCGGCCTACGGCCTGTGCAGCACGCGTCAGTGTGTCGAGCGTGACAGACTCGTTATCGGGATCGAGCAACCGATCGAGTTGAGCACGGCTCGTCTGCATGCGCTTGGCAAGCGCCGATTTGGTGAGGTGCTGGCTTTGCATGAGTGAACCGAGCTGGCGGGCGATCACGCGTTTGATTGCCCGTGCCGAGACCTCGGCATAGATGCCTTCCTCCTTCAGGAACTCGTCAAACGACGATCCAATGCGACCCTTCTTCTTCATGTGACCTCCTTCTTCCGTTTCATCGCCAACTCAAGATCGGCGTCCGGTGTCTTCTGGGTTTTCTTGACGAATGCGTGCAAAAGCACCATTCGACTGTCGTGGATGCAAAACAGCACCCGTGCGATACGGCCGTGCGTTATGTCGCTGCGGACTTCCCAAAGTCCTTTGCCGAGCGCCCGGCATAGTGGCATCCCGATAGGCCAGGAAAACTCCACATCTTTAATGTCCTCACCGATGATCTTCCGATCTTCGGCTGTGAGCGACTTGAGCCATTCGCGGACCGGTTCCCGTCCAGACGCTAATTGATAGAAAACGGCGGGCCGGAATGTCCCTGACGTTGTTGAAATAGGAAGGCAGGCGTCGATCACCTCAGGCCGCTAGGCTTGAGGTTGCGAATCGCAAACCGAGAGCGAGGAGATCGACGCCATGACGAAGCATATCGAATTGAAGAGGTTCGACCAAGGTACGGCATTGACAACAGGTACGGCGCTGACGACGGGTACGCTGGCATTGTCGCCTTTGGTGATTGAAGGACTTGAGGAGTTCAAGGGCAGCTTCGACCGTCTGTGCCTGCATGCCGGGACTGCGGCCATCGAGGCCATGCTTGCGACTGATGCGGAACAGCTTTGTGGCAAGCGCTACCAGCGTCACGCTGACCGCCAGGGCCATCGCTGGGGCATGATCGATAGTGAGGTTGGCTGGCACGGTGGCAAGGCTGCTATCCGGCGGCCCCGGGTGCGGCGGCGCGGCGGCGCCGAGCTGGAGCTTCCCAGCTGGACGGCGATCCAGAAGGCGGATCTTTTGTCGCGTTGGGCATTCAACCAGATGCTGATCGGTGTGGCGACGCGCAAGTACGCGCGTTCGGTACGACTGCCGGACGGCGATCTGGCCGGCCAAGCCAAGCGCGCCACGACGAAGTCCTCGGTCTCGCGGCGGTTTGTGGCGCTGAGCACGGCGAAGCTGAAGGAATGGCTGGCGGCCGATCTGTCGGAGCTCGTCGACCTTCTGGTGATCCAGATCGATGGGCTGCGTGTCGGCGACCATGTGTTGGTGGCGGCGATCGGCATCGACGGAGCCGGCGACAAACACGTGCTGGCCGTGGCCTTGGGCGCGACCGAGAACGCCGCCGTGGTCAAGGCGTTGCTGGCCGACCTGATCGAGCGCGGGTTGCGACCGGATATCGCCCGCTTGTTCATCGTCGATGGCGCCAAGGCGCTGAGCCGGGCCATACGCGACACCTTCGGAAGCTTCGCGCTGCTGCAGCGCTGCCAAGTGCACAAAGGACGCAATATCATCGAGCGGCTCGACCCATCGTTGCACGCCGGGGTCAAGAAGGTCCTGCGTCAGGCTTGGGACAGTCCGACCGCCGAGCAGGCCGAGCGAGTTCTGAGGAACTTGGCGCGTCGGCTCGATCACGATGCCCCTGGCGTCTCGGCTTCGATCCTCGAAGGGCTGGACGAACTGCTCACCGTGATCCGCATCGGTCTGCCTGATCAGCTGCGGCGCTCGCTTGGCTGCACCAACGCGATCGAAAGTCTGATGGCCGTGCTGCGGAAGGTCTGCCGCAACGTCAAACGTTGGCGCGATGCACGGATGGCATTGCGATGGACTGGAACCGCAATGCTGGAGGCTGAGAAAAGCTTCCGCCGTTTGAAGGCCCACAAGCAGCTTCCGATTCTGAGGGCAGCGTTGCTCCGCCACCAGCAAGTATTGCTCGGCGACAAGCTCGTTGCCAGAAAAAATCTGGCAGCATAGGATTTAAACCAATGGCGCCTGCTGCACCAATTTCAACAGGCTCCGGGACTATCCGCGGCGGGCAGTCTCTTCACGGGCTCTCCTTGCCCATAATGTATCAATTTTGGTACAAATATGCAAGGATAAAGTTCCAAGGGAAATTAATGGCTTAACTTGACATGATGGGGCATCGCGTCTGGCCTTTTAAGGTTCCATGGTCTTCGGCAGAATAGGCCTATGAGCAACTCCAAGAGGCACCATTGGTGGCCAATATGCGTCTCGCAGTTCTGGAAGGGCTCGGATGGCCGTGTGACGCGACTATCACCGAACGGTGAAAGCCTTCGCCAGAATCCGAAAGAATTCGGCGTGATCACGCATGGTTATTCCATCAGGCTAAGCCGCAATCCCACGGATAGTCCCGGAGCCTGTTGAAATTGGTGCAGCAGGCGCCATTGGTTTGAATCCATGCTGCCAGATTTTTTCTGGCAACGAGCTTGTCGCCGAGCAATACTTGCTGGTGGCGGAGCAACGCTGCCCTCAGAATCGGAAGCTGCTTGTGGGCCTTCAAACGGCGGAAGCTTTTCTCAGCCTCCAGCATTGCGGTTCCAGTCCATCGCAATGCCATCCGTGCATCGCGCCAACGTTTGACGTTGCGGCAGACCTTCCGCAGCACGGCCATCAGACTTTCGATCGCGTTGGTGCAGCCAAGCGAGCGCCGCAGCTGATCAGGCAGACCGATGCGGATCACGGTGAGCAGTTCGTCCAGCCCTTCGAGGATCGAAGCCGAGACGCCAGGGGCATCGTGATCGAGCCGACGCGCCAAGTTCCTCAGAACTCGCTCGGCCTGCTCGGCGGTCGGACTGTCCCAAGCCTGACGCAGGACCTTCTTGACCCCGGCGTGCAACGATGGGTCGAGCCGCTCGATGATATTGCGTCCTTTGTGCACTTGGCAGCGCTGCAGCAGCGCGAAGCTTCCGAAGGTGTCGCGTATGGCCCGGCTCAGCGCCTTGGCGCCATCGACGATGAACAAGCGGGCGATATCCGGTCGCAACCCGCGCTCGATCAGGTCGGCCAGCAACGCCTTGACCACGGCGGCGTTCTCGGTCGCGCCCAAGGCCACGGCCAGCACGTGTTTGTCGCCGGCTCCGTCGATGCCGATCGCCGCCACCAACACATGGTCGCCGACACGCAGCCCATCGATCTGGATCACCAGAAGGTCGACGAGCTCCGACAGATCGGCCGCCAGCCATTCCTTCAGCTTCGCCGTGCTCAGCGCCACAAACCGCCGCGAGACCGAGGACTTCGTCGTGGCGCGCTTGGCTTGGCCGGCCAGATCGCCGTCCGGCAGTCGTACCGAACGCGCGTACTTGCGCGTCGCCACACCGATCAGCATCTGGTTGAATGCCCAACGCGACAAAAGATCCGCCTTCTGGATCGCCGTCCAGCTGGGAAGCTCCAGCTCGGCGCCGCCGCGCCGCCGCACCCGGGGCCGCCGGATAGCAGCCTTGCCACCGTGCCAGCCAACCTCACTATCGATCATGCCCCAGCGATGGCCCTGGCGGTCAGCGTGACGCTGGTAGCGCTTGCCACAAAGCTGTTCCGCATCAGTCGCAAGCATGGCCTCGATGGCCGCAGTCCCGGCATGCAGGCACAGACGGTCGAAGCTGCCCTTGAACTCCTCAAGTCCTTCAATCACCAAAGGCGACAATGCCAGCGTACCCGTCGTCAGCGCCGTACCTGTTGTCAATGCCGTACCTTGGTCGAACCTCTTCAATTCGATATGCTTCGTCATGGCGTCGATCTCCTCGCTCTCGGTTTGCGATTCGCAACCTCAAGCCTAGCGGCCTGAGGTGATCGACGCCTGCCTTCCTATTTCAACAACGTCAGGGACATTCCGCAATCCCAGCGAAAGAACCGTTTGGGATTATAACTTCGAGAACGAATTTCAGCTAGCGGACGATAATTTTCCGCAAGTTATTCGATGGCTGGAGGGGCTTAAAAGAGAGGATCGGACGGACATTCTCGATCTGACAAAGCGGTTTCTGCCTCAAGATGTTTCCGAAGAGTGGCTCGAGCGCCTTATGGAAGGGCTGGTTTCTCTATGCGTACGCAGCCCGATGAACCGCAATGCATCGGTCAGACTGGCTCAGTCAGTCAGAAACGCAGCCATTAAAGTGCGTGAGAAAGAAGCCCTAACTGCACTCAATATGCGTTACCAGCAGCGGAAGATCGCCGATGCGCTAGGCACGCGCGGGAAATTTGTCGTTATTTATTCCCCAAGGCGCGAATATATATTTGGGGATGGCTTCTTCCATAACCTTACATCGGCGGCGGCTCCCCCTATTCACCCTGAAATGATGGTGCCGCTCACGCCAAACATCAGCGTTTTGTTTGTGCAGCCGCTTCAGTACTCAATAGAGCCAAGGCTTTCGACGTTGGTGGTGCGCACCGAAGAAGCTGAAATCTTAAACCACACGGTTCAGGTCTATGCCAAAGAGATGATTTTCTATCGCTCCGAACGGCCGGACCTTACCGAAGAATTTCGCAAGGGCGAGCATTATCAATACAGCAGGCCGCATCATCCAATTGCGAATTTCGTCCACCTCATTCCTGGTGTTCCGCCCAGAAATACGAACTTGGACTTTCTATTTCAGCGTTGATCCACCGCCTTCTTTTTCAAGGAGTCATCAGACGGGGGAAAACCTGGACTCGAACTAAAACTCGAATAATTTAAAGTATTGGTCGCCATACGAATTTGTGAGACTACGCGATTTTTTGTTTGGAACCGCAGAAATCGTTTATTGTGCGGAATGTTTTGTAATGATTGGTAACGTGGCTGGGGAACTAGGATTCGAACCTAGACAGGCAGAGTCAGAGTCTGCAGTGCTACCGTTACACCATTCCCCAATACCGCGAGCGCTGCGGATTTGATTGTGCTCGCCGTTTGCCGAAACCGGAGAAGCTTCCGGCGCCCGATCAGACGAACCGTTCGAGTTCGGGATCATCTAAGGCATCTTGGCTCCCTTTCCAAGAGCGCGCGCACGCGCCCCCGTTTCGCGCTCTGTTGGGACATTTGCTCGAAAGGCGTCAAGGGCGAGAAAAGGCGCGTAGACCGCCTGGCAGCGGCCGCTCTCCCTGGAGCGTTGCGGTGTGTCGCGCAATCCAAAGTATTGATGATAGTTCAACCTGGTATAATACTGTAGGTATATTTACTTAGACAATATAAATTCACCATTATTCAGACAAACCGTTTACTTCCGACCGTAATACACTTAAGCGTCCAGTCACGGGGGATCTGCTCGATGACTGAAGACGTTTTTGCCGATCGCGTCGCCAAAGTGCGCCAGCGCTTTGTTTCGTCGCTGCCAGCCAAGATTGACGAGACCTTTGCGGCGCTGCCCGAACTCGGCGGCGCCGAGCCGCCCGCCATGGCGGCGGCTGCCGACGCCTACCGCCGTATCCACGGCATCGTCGGCATCGGCCGCACCGTCGGCTTTCCGGCCATCGGGGTTGCGGCACACGACGTGGAAGAGATCCTGCGCCCGCCATATCGCGCCGGGCGCGGGCTTTCCGCCGAAGAAGTCTCCCTCCTGAAAACCTCGCTGCGGGCGCTGCGCACGGTCGCCGCGCGCGAATTGCAGGCCGCCCCATCCTCATCTCCCTCATCTCCCTCATCTCCCCCATCTCCCTCATCTCCCTCATCTCCCTCATCTCCCTCATCTCCCTCATCGTGATTGTGTAACCATGACCGCGCGCGTGCATGCCGTCTTCATGATCGGCTGTTGTTTCGTCCTGCTGTTTCCGCTGGCGGCACGTTCGCAAGACGGATCCGGGATCGATCGGCCGCAGCAGATCGGGTCGCACGCCCCCAGGCTCGCGCTGGCGGCAGCCAAGGATCGCGCCCGGCTGCGAGTCAGGGAGCGAGTGAAGGAGCGAGCCAGGCCGCGGCCGAAGGACATTGTGCGCCGGGTGCCGCCGCTGCCCGCCGCGGCGCCGCTGTCGGCGACGGATTCGTCACCAAAAATGCACGAACTCGTCGCGGCGGTGACGCTCGCCGATATCGGCTTTGGCAATGGATTGCATTTTGCCAATCTTGGCGGACATCGCGAACTGTATGTGCCGCTGCCGCAAGAAGGCGGCCTCTCGGTCAGCGACCTTGTGCTGGTGTTGGACGATTTTGCCGCCCACGCCGCTAAGCGCAATCTGATCGTGCAAGTCAACGATCGCACGGTGGCCGCCATCGCTCTCGACGGCCAGAGCCGCGACCGGACCGTTCAAATCCCGCTCGGCGGTGTGCAGCCGAAAGACGGATATCTCAAGCTGTCGTTTCTCTATTCCGGCGCCGCCACGCCCGATCGCTGCGTTGATGTGCGCTATGTCGGCGACAGCGTCACCGTCAAGGCGGAAACCGCGGTCGAGCTCGACATCGCCGCCGCCCGCGGGCTCGACGTTGCCGGCACCGCCAAGCTGATGCCGCGCGACGTTGCCCTGGTGTTGCCCGGCCGCCATCTGGCCGAGAGCGAGATGGCGGCGGCGATCACGATCGCGCGCGCGCTCATCGCCAGCGGCCGGCAGGTGGCGTTCTACGACGGATATGACACGGTGGCGGAGCTGGCCCAGCGCGGCCAGACGGACCGTTGGTCGCGCGGCATCGTCCTGCTCGGCCGGCTTGCTGACGTCGCGTCCGTCATCGACGCGCCGGTTGCCACACTGGCTGGCGATGTCAGCGGCTTCGGGACCATTGCGGCGGTTCGCATCCACGGATTGCCGGCGCTGGCGATTGCCGATGATGCGCGCTCGCGTGCCGCCCGTTTGTTCGGCACGCCTTTGCTTGCGGCCACCCGCGGGGTCGCCGCGGCCTCGGTCGGTCGCGTTTCAGCGCTCGATCCGCCTGCCGATCGGGTGACCTTCGATCAGCTCGGCGTCCCGCCCCAGGCGGTCGACGTCTTCGGCCGCGCCGAACTCGATGCCATCATCGACACGCGGCGCCTGCCGGCGGGAACGCGGCCGAGGCGGCTTGCACTCGATGTCATGGTGGCGCCCGATGGTGCCGGCACCAGGGCTGTGGTCAGCGCTTTCGTCAACGAGCGTTTGCTCGGCTCGACGGTCGCGGCGAACGGCGAAGTCGACACATCTCGATCTGCCGCTGCCCACCGGGCTGGTCGGCACGATTGCCAATCTGCGTGTCGTCGTCGAGCGCGACATCGCGCAGGGCGATTGTCGCTTCGGGCCGCAGGGATATCCGGCGCAAATTCTCGGCTCCTCCGCGCTGGTACTTGGCAATGCCGGAATGGGTGCGCACGATTTTTCCGATCTCACGCCGCGTTTCGTGAGCGGCATCCGCATTGTTGTGCCGGCGGCGGCTGCGGATCGGCCCACGCATGTGCTGGGCTTGCTCGCGCAAGTCGCGGCGCAATCTTCGCCCGTGACCGCGCCCATCGACGTTTCCTACATCGCCGCCGGCGCGCCAGTGACCGCACCAGAAACTCCTTTCATCGCCGTGAATGATTCGCCGCCCGTGGGCGCCAATCCGCGCGTGCGCTTTGATCGCGGGCGTGTTGCGGTCATCGACCGGGCCGGACGTACGCTGCTCGATCTCGGCGGATTGCTTGGCGGCGCCGTGGCCCAAGTCGTGAGCGCGGGCCAGACGCCGGGGTTGTGGATCAAGCCGCTGGCGGCCGACGGCCAATTGCCGTCGCCGGCGAAACTGCAGCTCGATCGCGGCGATGTCGCCTTTATCGACAACCAGGGCGTGGCGCTCGCCATGTCCACTGAACGCGACACGCTGCTGGCAATCTCCTATCCGGATCAGGTGTCCTGGCTCACCGTGGCCAACCGCTTCCGCTCCTGGATCATTGCCGGACTTTGGCTTGTGGTGACCGCGGTGCTGCTGCTGGCGCTGCAGCGCGTGTTCCGCCGCCGGCGGGCAAACACCTCCGAGTAGATCATGCCGCAGTTGCCATCGGATCGCGCGCTCGGCGATTTATTGGTCGGCCGCCGCCTCATCACGCTGCCGCAGCTCGACGAAGCGGCGGCGCTGGCGGAACGCTGGAACGTGCGGCTTGGCGATGCGCTGTTGTCGCGCAACTGGATGGATCCGCGGCTTTACTACGAAGCCTACGCGCGGAATTTCGATCTGCCGTTTGTCGATCTCATCCATGAGCCGCCCGACCGCGCGCTTTTGAACGCTGCCGACGTCGACATCTATGCCGGCCAACTCATCATCCCCTGGCGCAGGCGCAACGGCCGGCTGTTGATCGCCACCGCCGTGCCCGGTCCCGACGCCGTGCTGTTCGCGCGCAACCGCTGGGGCGCCGAGATCGAGTTCGTCGTCGTCTCCAAGTTCGACATCGTGTTCACGTTGCAAACCGCCTTTGCCGAGGCGCTGTCGCGTCGTGCGGTCTTCGAACTGGTCGAACTCGATCCGCAAATGTCGGCGCGCACCGTGTTCACCACCGGGCAAATGCTCGCCGCCTACGCACTGCTCAGCGCCATTCTCGGCGGCTTGGCTTTTGCTCCGCTCACCACGCTGATCGGCCTCAATATCGCGTTCAGCCTGTTCTATCTCGGCAATTTCATCTTCAAGGGTCTCATGGTGTCGGTCGGCGGCGGCCGTTCGACCGCGGTCGACGAGACGATCGCGATCGAAGCGCGGGCGCTGCGCGAGCAGGAGCTGCCGGTCTTTACGGTCTTGGTTCCCATGTTCCGCGAGGCCGCGATGCTGCCGCGGCTAGCCCAGGCGCTGCGCGATCTCGATTACCCGTTGGGTAAGCTCGACATCAAGATCGTGCTCGAGGCCGGCGATCTGGAAACCATCGAGGCCGCGCGCGCTCTCGGTCTCGAAGGTGTTTTTGAAATCGTCATCGTGCCGCCGTCGCAGCCGCAGACCAAGCCCAAGGCCTGCAACTTCGCACTGCGCTTTGCCCGCGGCGAATATCTGGTCGTCTACGACGCCGAGGACCGGCCGGAGCCCGACCAGCTGCGAAAGGTGGTGGCGACCTTCCGCCGCGCGCCGCCGAACACGGCCTGCCTGCAATGCCGCCTCAGTTACTACAACGCCAAGGAAAACTGGCTCACGCGCATGTTCACGCTCGATTATGCGCTGTGGTTCGATCAGGTGCTGCCGGGCCTCGAGCGGCTGGGCATGCCGATCCCGCTCGGCGGCACGTCGAATCACTTTCGCATCGACGTGCTGCGGCAGCTTCACGCCTGGGACCCGTTCAACGTCACCGAAGACGCCGATCTCGGCATTCGCATCGGGCAGAAGGGCTATCGCGTCGGCGTCGTCGATTCGACGACGTTCGAGGAGGCAAGCTGTCGCCTCGGCCAGTGGCTGGGCCAGCGCTCGCGCTGGATCAAGGGCTACATGCAGACGCTGCTGGTGCACACCCGCCGGCCGTGGCAGTTCGTGCGCCGCGCCGGACCGCTCGGCCTTCTCGGCTTTGTGTTCTTCATCGGTGGCACGGTTCTCGCCGCGCTGCTCAATCCGTTGTTCTGGCTGATTTATCTGATTTGGCTCGCGGCGGCGGCGGCAAACTTCGATGTGATTTTTCCGCATGCACTCCTTTATCTGAGCCTGTTCAACTTGCTCGCCGGCAACGGCGCCTTCACTTATCTGCTCATGCTGGCGCCGATCCGCCGCGGCTGGCTCAAGCTCGTTCCCTATAGCCTCTGCGTTTTCGCCTATTGGTTTTTGATGTCGGTCGCCGCCTACAAGGCGCTTTGGCAACTTCTGCGCAATCCGTTCTTTTGGGAAAAGACCCAGCACGGTTTGTCGCGGCAGACGACTGCGCAACTCTCCGGCATTGGCGGTCTTCCGTGAGCGGCGCTGCGATGTCCGGCAATGGCGGGGCGGGTGCTGCCGCGGCGGCAATAATCGGCGTGCCGACCGCGCTTGCAGCTGCACCGATTGCTGCGCTCGTCTTCGTCACCGTCCTCGTGCTTGACGCCGCCGCAATGCGGCACGGGCTGATCGAAGAAGGTGTGTTGCGGCTATGGGCCGGAGCGAGCGCGGCCGCCGACGGCCAGATGCCGATCGGGCGGATCGTTGCCGCCTATCCGATGCTGCCGTTCATCTCCACCGCGTTCGTAGCCTGGCTGACGCCGGCCGATGCGCCGGTGCCGCTGCTGGTGGCCGCCGCGCTGCTCGCCCTGATCGCCGCTTCCTGTTTTGCGCTGTTACGCAAGCGCGGTTGGCCAGCCGCCGCTTCCGTGCTCGCCAGCCTCCTGGTCGCACTGCATCCGGCGTTGTTGCGCGCGGCCATTGCCGGCCCCGGCGAGATGTATCTCGCCGCTTTCCTGTTGATGTTTTGCCTTGCGCTCTACCGCCTGCGCGCCCGCAGCGGCACCGCCGAAGTGATGAGTGTCGGAATCGCGCTGATGGCGCTGTTCTTCTCGCATCCGCTCGGTGCCGCTTTCGCCTTTGCCAGCGTGCCCTTGCTGGTCCTCGCGGTACGGCCGGTTCTGGTCGCCAACTCGCCGCTGAACGTACTGGTGGCGCTGATCTTTCCCACGTTGTTTGCGCTCGCCGCCTTCGTCTACCTGGCCTCGATCTTTCCCGGCGACGGATGGACGCTGCTCTCCGCGCCGGCAGCGAGTGCCTCACTATGGGCGGCAGCGCTGACGCGGATACTCGGCGGCCATCTCGCCGTTCCCCCGATCGTCGACGCTGGTGCCGCAATGGCGATTGCGCTCGCCGCTGGGGCGCCTGCTTCCGTATACCTCATGGTGCTGGTGCGCCGGCGGCGGCCGCTGCTCGTGCCCGCTCTGGTATTTGCCGGCGGTGTCATTGTCGCCGCTTCCATCAGCATGCTCGGCGGCTTCTTTGGCGATCCCGCCGCGCTTGTTGTCGCGGCGCCGGTTCTCGCCGCGAGTACCGCGATCTGCGTGCCGGCAGCTCGTGCGCATCTCGCCGTCGTGCTCGGCCTTTTGATGCTCGGCTGGTGCGGTGGATTCTTGAGCCTGGCTCTGGCCGACCCGATCACCGTCGGCCGTCTGCAGGCGGCGTTCGTATCGGGCGATCGCGATCGCGCCGACGCGCTCGAGGCTGGCGGGTCTTCGGTCGGCCGCGACGGCGTGCTGGCGGACGTGGACAATGCTCCCGCTTTCGTTCTTGGCCGCGGCAACGCCGGTGGAATTTTGGGCCCGCTGAGCGAACCGTTTTCGCTTTCGCTGTTGTTCGGGCGCATCGACGCGCCGTTCGTTGCCGTGCCCGATCCGCACAGCCGTACCGGCGTCACCGACCGGCTCGACATCGCCTTCCCGTCGCTGTTCCGCGACGGCCTCGACGGTTATCGGCTCATATACCAAAACAAGACTTGGCGATTGTTCGGCCGCCTGCCGGATGTCACGGCTTTGCGGAAGTAATACTCGCGCGAAATACAATGTAGTCGGCTGGTTATATGTAGAAATACGGAGCGGAGACGTGCGAATACTTTTAGTCGACGACGCGGAAGACTCCCGCGATCTCACCGAGGCGGCGCTGCTGTCCGCCGGCTATGATCGACATCGTCACCGCCGCGTCCGGTTGGGAAGCGCTCAAAATTCTCGATGTCGGGAGCATGACCGAGCCGGCGTCGTTCGATCTGATGCTGCTCGACATCGTGATGCCGGAGATGGACGGGGTGGAAGCGTGCGCGCGCGTTCGCAACGATGCGCGCTACGCCGATCTTCCGATCATCATGGTGACCGCGCTCGACGATATGGATTCGCTAGCCAACGCATTTGTCGCCGGCGCCACCGACTACATCACCAAGCCGGTGAACCGGGTGGAGCTGGTGGCGCGCGTGCGCGCGGCGCTTCGCCTCAAGCAGGAGCTCGACCGCCGACAGGCGCGCGAGCGCGAGCTGCTCGGTTTCTTGTCGAACTGGGGCGACCGTCGCGCCTCCACGCTGATCGACGAAGCGACCGGGCTGTTCGTTGGCGAAGCGGCGGAGGCGTATCTGACCGCAGCCGGCGACGGCAATCGCGAGCAAATGGTTTCGATCCTGGCGCTGATGCTCGACCGACTCGATGTCTACCGTTCGGTCAACGGCGAGGGTGCCGTCAAGAACGTGCTGGCGCAGGTGGCACGCGCGGTGCGGCGGCTCGCAGGTACTGTCGGCCTCGTGGCTGCGGCCTATCGCAACGGTACGATCATTCTTGTCGCGCCCGAACTTGCAGCAAGCGCGGCGCGTGAGTTCGGCGAGACGCTATGCGCGACCGTGGCAAAGCTGCAGCTTGCCGAACAGCGAAGCGGTCGCCTCCGACCATGTCACCGCCAGCGTCGCTGCGGTCACCGGGCGGGCCAAGCTTGCCGTCGACCGCGTGCACCTGCTCACACAGGCGATCTCGCGAGTGCAGGATGCCGCCGGCGCCGGCGGCAACCGGGTGTTGGCGCAGGTTGTCTAGGCGCGGGGCGGGCCGAAACGTGCTGCAACGTTGTCTGGCGTTGATATTCGTATCGTTGTGTATCCCGTTGCCGGTCTGGGCGGGAGCGTGGACGCTGCCGGATGGGACCGGTCAATGGCTGGCGACGCTGACGGCGGCCAGCTCGACCAGCGATCTGCAAGGCTGGCAGCCGCCGACCGCCACGCCGCGCTACGACAAAGACGAATTGTCGGTGCTCATCGAATACGGCGTCACCGACCGGCTCACCGCCATCGTCAATCCCGGATTGCAGCACATCGACATCGCGCCGCCGACCGGCGCCGAGCGCAGCGGTCTCGACTATACCGAGTTCGGCGCGCGTTACGCCATACTGCAGAATGCCGATCGGAGCTGGATTTTTTCCGGCCAAGCGACGCTGCGCATTCCCGGCACCACCGACACCTCGAACCCGGCCGCCGTCGGCTACACCGATGTGGAAACCGACTTGCGTCTGCTGCTCGGCCATTCCTTCAACCTGGCCGGCCGGCCGGCGTTCTTCGATCTGGAAGCCGCCGAGCGTGTACGTACTGCCGGCTTGCCGAGCGAGTTTCGCGTCGATGCGACTTTTGGCGTGCGCGTGCTGCCGCGCTGGCTCATCCTGGCGCAAAGCTTACAACGTCGTCTCCGAAGGGGCAGGCAACAGGACCTACACCGGCGGCAGCTACGACTACGAGAAGCTGCAATTGAGCGCGGTCTATCAGCTCACCCCGGTCTGGTCGCTGCAAGGCGGCGGCTACACGACTTATGCGGGCCGCAACGCGCTGCAGGAAAACGGACTGATCTTCGGCGTTTGGCGCCGGTTCTGAGTTCTTTTTTTGAATTGGCCGTTCGATCGATTGGCGACGCGAATTAAGGATACAAACCCGCGGCTCGGTCATCATCGCATCGACGCGTCCACGCGCACGTCAGTACGCGTTCGGCCGGCTTGCCCTGCACCGTGAAGTCGGTATCGGCCAAGCCACCGGCGGCGGGATCGGTGAACCAACGCCAGATCAGGATGCCGCGAATCGAGGGGCGCTCGAGAACAGACATCCAATCGGCGAGCACGTCCGCTTGCAGTTTTGGATCGGGCAGGCTCGCGCGTTCCTCGGCGCTCTGCCACGGCATGGCGGCTGCTCCGTGGGCCGAGCGCAGCCCCACCTCCCCGACAATGACGGGTTTGCCGACCCGCGCCGAAAGCGCGTCGAGCCGGTCGGTGATGGCGCGCATCGTGGCGCGGCGAGCAGCCCGGTCGCCGTCCGGGCCAAGCGGCGGATAGAGCGTGATGCCGATCGCATCGAGACGTTGCCAGAAGGGGACCTTCTCGGCCTCTTCGAGGTTGTGGGCGAAGTAGAGCAGGCGTCCGGAATAGAGTCTGCGAGTGTCGGCTAATGAGTTCACTCCATTGCGGCTGCGACGACGTTTGCAGCAAGTTCGGTCCCGATCGCGAGCGCATCCGCTTTCTCCGCCTCGGCAATGCGCGCGAGGTGAGCCAATGCGCTGGCATAATTTGCAAACCATCGCTGCCAGTCGGCGTCGGAGTGCATCGCAACGGCGCCGGCCCAGCTTTGCGGCACCCAGACGTGCGGCTTGACCACGACGGCAAGGCCGAGAGCGTGCGCATCGCGAATGGCGGCGCGCAGTTCGTCGTCGCTCATGTCCTTGCCGCGCACGAGATCGGGGCTTTCCGGGTCGGCCTGCCAGAGGAATGGAACGACCGCGATCGCGTTGGCGCCGATGCGCCGCGCCCGAGCCAGCGAGCGTCTGGCCGATTCGCTGCCAAACGGATCTTTCGGCGCGGCAATGACGTTGAAGCCATCGAGCCGCGGCGCCGGCGCGGATTGGGCGAGCGCGTTTCCCGACGCCAACGCAGCCATCAGCAGGATCGCGGCGATAGCGCGCCTGGATTTGCCGTGCATGCTCACACCGGCGCGAGCGCTTGGAGGCGCTCGCGCAACTCTCCCGCCAGCCCCATCGGGTCGAATGGCTTGGAGATAACACCCTGCGCTCCCAAGGCGATGAATTGCTCCACCTCGCGCCTCTGCGCGCGGGCGGTCATGAAGAACACCGGAATGTCGGCGGTGCGCGGATTTTTGCGCAGCTGCGACAGCGTACTCGGGCCGTCCATGCGCGGCATCATGACGTCGAGCAGAATCAATTCCGGCGTCCACTCCGCCGCTGCCGCGATCGCTTCGTCTCCGGATTCGCAAGCTCGCACCTGCAAGTCCGGATCGAGGCTGAGCGAGATGCCGACGATCTCGCGAATATCTGGTTCGTCGTCGACGTGAAGGATGCGAATGGAACTCATGCCGGCTCCTCTTGGGCTTGCGCTGATCTCAGCATCAGCCGGTCGTGGACCGCCTCCACCAGGTCGTCGAGCGAAGCCTGCCACTTGCTCAGCCGCGCTTGCACTTGAGGGTCGGAGGCGGGTGTCGCCGGCCTGCGCCGAAAAAATGATCACCGGAATAGGGGTGCCGTCGCGCTGGCGCAGCTCCGGCAACAGTTCGAGCCCGCAGACCGGCCCCAGCGTGATGTCGAGCACCGCAAGGTCGAAATGGTGCGTCAGAAGCGCCTCGCGCGCCTTTTCGATCGAATCGGCGGAGACCACCGGTCCGGTGGGCTCAAGCGCACATGCCACCAGATCGAGCACGTCGTGATCGTCCTCGACGTGCAGGATGCAGGGCGGGCCGCCGGTGCCGCGGGCGGCGGCACCGTCTAGAAGTTGCGCCAGTTCATAGACGTCGATCGGCTTGGCGATCCAATTCAGCGAATTCAATCCGCCGTCCTGCTCCTTGTCGCGAATGCGGTCCCTGGAAGCGATCACGATCGGCGTTTTGTAGATTTCCGGCTGCTCGCGCAGCCAGCGGATGAAGTCCATGCCGCTGGCATCGGCCAACTCGAAATCGATCACGATAGCGGCGTAACCGTTGTCGCGCGCGCGCGCAACGGCCTCGGCCGGGTGGTGCGCAAAGTCGGTCGAGAAGCCGAGCGGCCGCAAGCCTTCGCGCAGCATCATTGCCGCAGCAGGGTCGTCCTCGCAGAACAGGATGCGCACCGCCTGCGCGCTTCCCGCGGTGTCGATTTCGCGGCCGGCAATCTGCTCCCAGGCAGGCAGCTCGACATAGAAGACGGTGCCGCCGCCTTCGGCATCGAGGAAACCGACCGCGCCGCCGAGCTGCGCGACGATCTCGCGCACGATACTGAGCCCGAGGCCGGTGCCGCCTTTCTGCCTCGCGTCGCCGGCATCGGCTTGCGCGAACCTCTCGAAGACGCGCGGCTGAAATTCGGCCGGGATGCCGTCGCCGTGGTCGCGCACCGAAATGCACACGATCTCGGCGCGCCGTTCGACCGCCACCGCAACCTCGCCGCCGCGCGGCGAAAATTTGATGGCATTCGACAGGAGATTGGTCATCACCTGCGAAAGCCGATCAGGGTCGGCATGCACCTCGGCGCCCGCGGCGACCGTATCAAGATGAAGGCGAACGCCGAAACCGTCCGCATAGGCGCGATTGGCTTCGATCGCCTGTTCGAGCAGGGTGCGCACGTCCAGTCGCTTGAAGTGGAAGACGACCTGCCCGGATTCGATCTTCTCGATGTCGAGTATGTCGTTGATGAGACGAACCAGTCGGCTGCTGTTGCTTTCGGCGATACCGAGGAGCCGCGCCGCCGTCTCCGGCAGCTTTCCGGCTGCCCCGCCGATGAGCAATCCGAGCGAGCCGGCAATCGAGGTGAGCGGCGTGCGCAGCTCATGGCTCACTGTCGAGACGAATTCATCCTTCAGCCGATCGATGCGCCGGCGCTCGCTGATGTCGATGATGACACTGAGCACGAAAAGGCCGTCGCCGGTTTGGATCGGATTGAGCCAGAGCTCGACCGGAAATTCCGTTGCGTCGCGACGCAACCCGAACAGTTCGCGGCTCGGCCGCAGGCGCCGCGCCTGCGGGTTGAGCGCGAAGGCGGCGCGCTGCTTGAAATATTCGCCGCGCAGCCGCTGCGGCACCAGCATCTCCATTCGCCGGCCGACGAGTTCCTCGCGGCGGTAGCCGAATAGGCATTCGGTCGCGGTATTGACCAGGACGATGCTTCCGGCGCTGTCGGTAATCACCATGCCGCTCGGGCAGGCTTCGACCGCGAGGCGAAATTTCTCCTCGGCGAAATTCTCCGCCGGGCAATCGCGGGTCATTGCGGGGGGGCCGATGGCTTGTCCCATGGGGTGATCAGTGCGCGCCGATTTGCAGTGTGCGCCGATCTTGCCGCCGCAACGGGAACGATGGGTTAAAACAAAAGCGGAGAGAACAGAAAATCAGATACGTACAAATATCTATATCGACGTGCCGGCTCGGGGCCGATTATTCCTTGCAGCCTCACCCAAGCGCCGCTGGTAACCCGCTGATGGATCGGTACCCGACGACCGGGCGGCGCGCAACGCCACCCGGCACCATCGGCGTCACGCTAATGGCTCGTTTGCCAATGTTAGAATCAAAGGATCACTAAGTGTCCCGATTCAAATCCGCTCCACTACGCGCCCGCGTGCTGATTCGCCGCGGCTCCGATCGCGTGCGCCCGCACGCTGACTTCCAGCACGCCCAGCGCCGGCGCCGAGCGGCAGACGATGACGTCGCCGGGCTGGACCGGGCTCACGCCGTCCGGGGTGCCGGTATAGATCAGGTCGCCGGGATAGAGCGTGTAGAACGCGGAGGCAAACTCGATCAGCCGACGACAATTGTAGATCAACTGGGTGGTATTGCTGTTCTGCCGCACCTCGTCGTTGACCGTAAGGCTGATGGGAATTGCATCGGGGTCCGGCACCTCGTCCGCCGTCGCCATCCACGGACCGAGCACCGCGTAGCCGTCAACCGATTTGCGGAAGCTGCGGTCTTCGCGGCCGCGCACGGTCATGTCGAGACCGAGGCAATAGCCGGCGACGTGTTCGAGGGCGCGCGCCTGCGGAATATCGCTTCCGGTTTTGCCGATGACCATGACCAGTTCGACTTCGTGATCGTTGCGGCGGTCGGGAAAGCGGAGGGGAATGCCCTGTGCCGGCCCGATCAGCGCCGAATTGGCTTTAAGAAACATTCCGGCTTCGAGAATTTTCGAGGATTGCGAGCGCACAATCTGCGAACCCGGCTGCGCCGAGGCCTTCTCCATCTCCGCGATATGGGCCTGGTAATTGGTCGGCGCGCAGGACAGTTTTGTCGGCCGCGCCACCGGCGGCAAGAGCTTGACCGATGCGAGCGGTTCCCCCGGGGCGCTCGCAGCCATGCGCTCGATGCGCGCCCGCCATTGCGGCAGCGCCGCCATGACGGCGTCGCCCTTCATCGCATAGGGCGCGCTTTTTCTGATCTCCGTCTGCGCCTCGGTCACGTCGTGCACGCGGTCGCCGCGCACCACGCCCAGGCGGTCGTCATCATAGCGGCAAAGCTTCATAGGCATCTCTCCCTTTTTAGTCATCCAACCGGCGAGTTGTCATGCGCAGGCGGATCAGCCGCGCCGGAACAGCGCGTTGAACATTTTCTGCCATTTTCTCTCGTCGGTACCGTTGAACAGGACAGGCACGATCTTCATTGGCTTGAGCAGTTCGCCGACCTCGGGTGGGTTGGTCGGGACATCGGGCCGCGTCGGAAAGCGGCCCTTGCGCGTGATAAAGCCCTGCGCCTGCCGGCTGAGCAGAAAATTCTCGGCAAGTTCGGCCGCGGCGGGGTGCGGCGCCAGCGTGTTGATGCCGACCGAGCCGAAAATCAGCGCCACCGGATTGAGCAGCCAGAAGTCCGTTGGCGCGCCGGACATTTTCACATTGAGTGTCAGATTGAGGAAATTGTTGAGCGCGAGGGAGTATTCGCCGGAGCCGACCGAGCGCGCCAGCGCCAGGTGGCCGTCGGTGAGCACCGGATTGAGGGCGCCGACAATGTTCTGAATCAGCGCGCGCGCTCGCGCGTCGCCATAATAGGTAAACAGCGCCGCGAGCCACGCGTTGTCGGTGGAGTCGATGGCAATCTTGCCAGCCCAGTCCTTGTGTCCGGGAAAGTCGAAGTCGCTTTTCGGCAGGTCGGCCTTGTCCACCAGCTTCGTATTGAAGGCCGGCGCGTTGTAGTTGGCGTAGACGCCGTACCAGCGCCGAGCCGGGTCGCGCGCCTGCGCGCTGAGCGCTGCGGCTTGCGGCGGGACGAAGACGGCGAGGAATGGCTGCGGGAATTGCGAGACCGTAGTGGTGACGGCAAGGTCCCACGAGCGCTGCCGCGCGCGCTCCTCGATCGCCACCCGCGCCATGATCCGGGTATCCGAAGAACGCACATAGCTCACCGTGACGCCGGTTGCGCCCTCGAACAGCTGCCACAGCGGCAGCGCCTCGGCTTCGTTCATCGAGCCATAGACGGTGAGCGCCCCTTCCGCTTTCGCCAGGCGCAGCAGATCGGCGACGATCCAGGAACGCTGCGGCGCCTGCGCGGCAATTGGAGACACTGCGCCGGCCGCCGCAATCAGCGCCACTGCAAGACCCGTCGGGATCAGATTGCGCAACGATCGCAAGCTTCGACGCCTTCCTGCGCTCCCGCCAGGCGCAACTCGCCTCTTGCTGGTGGCTTTGCCGGCCCGGCCGAAATGGCCCGCATGTTTTTTTGATGTCTTCATTTGCGCGCCATGTCGCGCTTCCTGTCAAGCCGAACGGGCTCTCAGACCGTCTTGCGGCCGGAAAATCCGAATGTCACCGTCGATATGCACAGGATGCTGACCGCGGCGGACAGCAGGAAAACGGCGCGCGGCCGGCCGCCGTCCATCAGCGCGCCATAGACGATGGGCGCAACGCTGGCGCCGATGTTGAGGCCGACGCTGACGAAGCCGAATACCAGTCCGTACGCATCGGGCGGTGTCACCGCACGCACCAGCATGTCGCGCGACGGATAAGTGGTGCCGACGCAGAGTCCGCTGAAGCCCATGAGCACGACCAGCGCCGCCGAGTGGAAATCGAACAGACCGATCAGCGCGGTTACGGCGCCGCCGACCCCGAGCCCGGTGGCCGCGACCACGGCGTGGTGCGTGGTGCGCGCCGCAAGCATCCCGCCGATCAGCACCCCGACGGCATTCATAGCGAGCAGGCTGGTCAGCGCCATGTTGGCGATATCGACCGGTGTTGAGTGCAGCGCGCCGAGCGCCACCACCAGATAGGTGTTAAGCCCGCTGCCCATGATCGAAGTCAGAACGAAATAGCCGAGATTGAGCAGGATCGGTGGTGTCAGGAGAACATGCCAGGCGGCGGCCATGCTCGTCCTCCCCTTGGCGCCCCGCGCATGGGATAGCTCGGCCTTCGGTTCCGGCTGGACAATCAGCACCAAAAGAACGATCAAGCCGAACGCGGAAGCGCCCAGATAGGCGCCGCGCCAGCCCCACATGCTTTGCATATAGAGCAATGTGACCGGGGCGATGCCGGAACCGACCATGCCGGCAAAGGAATGAAAGGCGAAGACCTGGCCGAGCCGATTTTTCGGAGAATGATGCGACAACAGCGAATAGTCGGAAGGATGAAAGACGGTGTTGCCGAGGCCGGCAACGCCGTACATGACGACGAAAACCCAGTATAAGTCGACAATTGCGGCAACCGCGTAAGCGATGATGCTGATCGCCAGACCGGCGATGAGCACCCTGCGCGCGCCGATGCGATCGACCAGAAATCCGATCGGGGTCAGCAACAGGCCGGAAACGACGTTGAAGACGGTCAGCGCCAGCGCCAGCTCGGTATAGCCGACCTTGAAATCGGCGCGCACGAAGGCGAACAGCGGCGCCAGCAGCAGCATATAATAATAACTCATCATATGCGCGGCGCACACCGCTCCGATCAGCCGCAATTCGGCGGAGCTGATTGTGCGGACGGAAACGGCCTGCGTCATTGCGGCCGGGCGGACGGAGCCGATTGCAGCGCTTGCCAGATGCGGAACGGGGTAAGCGGCATGTCGAGATGGCGGATGCCGCGCTCGGCGAGCGCGTCGATGACCGCATTGGTGACCGAGGTCAGCGCGCCGGCACAGCCGGCCTCGCCGCAGCCCTTGACCCCGAGCGGATTGGTCGTTGCCGGCGCCGGATGGTCGGCAAGCGAAAACAACGGCACGTCTGCCGCGCGCGGCATCGCGTAGTCCATGTACGAGCCGGTGAGTAATTGCCCGTCGCGATCGTACACCGCGAGTTCCATGAGCGCCTGGCCGATGCCTTGGACGACGCCGCCATGGAGCTGGCCGGCGACGATCATCGGGTTGATCACGGTGCCGAAATCGTTGACGCAAACGTAGCTCACGAGTTCGGCGGTGCCGGTCTCGGGATCGACCTCGACTTCGGCGACGTGGCAGCCGTTGGGATAGGTCGAGGCCGCCGGCCCGTCGCTGACGTGCGCGATGTCGAGCGACTGCGGGACATCCGCCGGAGGCTTGGGGCCGTCATGCAGCCGCTGCGCCAATGCCATCACCGAAATCCTGCGGTCGGTTCCGACGATGACGAAACGGCCATGCTCGAACGCGATGTCGCCGGCAGACGCTTCCAGCACATAGGCCGCCAATTCCTTGCCACGTTCGATGATTTTCGCCGCGGCTTCGACGATGGCGGTACCGGAATGCATGATCGATTTCGAGCCGCCTGACCCGCCGCCGGCAACGAGCCGATCGCTGTCGCCCTGGACGAGCGAAATCTTTTCAAACGGGATGCCGAGTTTTTCGCTCAAAACCTGGGCAAACGGCGTGGCGTGGCCCATGCCGAAATCCTGCGTTCCCGTGGTCAGCGTTACCGTGCCGTCGGGATTGAACTTGATTTCGGCAAGCTCCTTCGAAGGCGGCGCGGTGACTTCGAGAAAATTGCCGACGCCGATCCCGCGCAGCTTGCCGCGCTTGCGGCTCTCGCGCCTGCGCCGGGCAAAACCCTTGCCGTCGGCGAATTCGAACGCCTGCTTGGTCAGCGCCGCGAAATCGCCGCTGTCGTAGGTGCCGCCGGACGCCATCTTGCGGGGCAGATCCTGCGGGCGCACCTGATTGCGCCGGCGCAGCGCCAGCCGGTCCATTCCCGTCTCGGCCGCGGCCGCATCGATCAGCCGCTCCATGTAGTAGTTGCCTTCCGGACGGCCGGCGCCGCGGTAGGCGGACACGTGCGAGGTGTTGGTGAACACGCACTTGGTCGACACTTCGATCAGCGGCGTGCGGTACATGCCCTGCACGTTTTTCACGGCATTGAGCGTGCCCGGCATCGGCGCCACCGGGGAGAGGAACGCGCCCACATTGGCGAAGCTTGTCAGGCGCACCGCGAGAAAATTGCCTTCCGCGTCGAGCGCGAGTTCGCCGACGACGTCGTGATTGCGGCCGTGGCTGTCGGAGACAAAACTTCCCGAGCGCTCGTCGGTCCACTTCACCGGCCGACCGAGCGCACGCGCTCCATGCAGCATGCAGATATATTCAGGAAACACGGCGGCCTTCATGCCGAACGAGCCGCCGACCTGGCCGGTGATCAAGTGCACATCCTGAGGCGTAACGCCGAGCGCCTCGGCGATATTGGCGCGCATGCCGAAGACGCCCTGCGAGGAAACGTAAAGGGTGAATCGGCTGCCATCAAAGGCGGCAAGCGCCGCGCGCGGCTCCATGGCGTTGACCACGAGCCGGGTGTTTACGAGGCCAAGCCGCGTGACGTGGGCGGCCTGGTCGAACGCGGCTTTGACCGCTTCGCCGTCGCCATAATGATAATCGAGCGCGACATTGTCCGGCACGTCTTCGTAAAGGAGCGGCGCGCCGGGTCGCGCCGCCTCCTCGGCTGCGGTCACCGCGCCGAGGGGCTCGATCTCGACACCGACTGCTTCGGCCGCATCCTTGGCGGCCAGCACGGTCTCGGCGACCACGAAGGCGATCGGGTCCCCGACATAACGCACCTTGCCGGTGGCAAGCGCCGGACGCAGCGGTTTCTTCATCGGCGAGCCGTCGCGGTTGTTGAACGGAACGACACATTTAAGCGGCCCATAGCTCTTCAGGTCTTCGCCGGTGTAGACGCCGAGAACGCCCGGCATGGCGCGCGCGGCCGCTACGTCGATCGCGCGAATGATGCCGTGAGCGTTCTGGCTGCGCACCATCACCGCATAGGCCTGGCCGGGGAGGCTGAAATCGTCGGCGTAATGGCCCCTGCCGCGCAGCAGCATCGGGTCTTCTTTGCGCGGCACCGATTGCCCGATGGCAAATTTCTCGACGGCCAGTTGCTCCGCATTCGCCTGGTCGACGCCGTCGCTGGCGGAAGAATGCAAATTCATCGTTGTGCGATCCGATAAGGCTTTGAGGCCGTGACATTTTGAAGCCGTGACATAATAGAGTTGACAGAGGCCGACAAGCCACGCCCGCGGCATGGCTCGTAGATCGGCCCAGCAGGCGCTTGCCCTGCCGCACGCGGCTGGTACATTTTTGCCCGATTTGAGATTGAATACCGGGGGCGCCGAGGCGCGTTCGCGTGCCGGCGCGTCAGGAAGGTATTGCATGGACCACGAGGGTCCGCCGCAAGGCGGCGGAAAGCGCGGTGGCTCCGCGCCACGGGGTGCCCGTTGGGGACGGCATATCCCCTATGGAGAGCGTCGCGACGCGCGGGATCGGCAAGACGGCGGGCGCCGCTCCGAACGGCCGCAGCTGACCTATGCGGCGCTCGATCTCGGCACCAATAATTGCCGGCTGCTGATCGCCGAGCCGACCGCCGATGGCTTCTGCGTCGTCGACGCATTCTCGCGCATCATTCGCCTCGGCGAAGGTCTCGCCGCCAATCGCCGCATCAGCGAGGCGGGGATTGCGCGCGCGGTCGATGCGCTTTCGGTCTGTCGCGAGAAGATGCGCTCGCGCCGCGTTGCCCGCGCGCGGCTCATTGCCACCGCGGTGTGCCGCGCCGCCGAGAACGCACAGGCCTTTTGCGCGCGCGTCGCCGAGCACGCCGGCCTGCAATTGGAGATCGTCAATTCGGCGACCGAGGCCCGGCTGGCGGCAACCGGCTGCACCGAGCTGTTCGATCCGGCGGCGTCGGGCGTCATCTTGTTCGACATCGGCGGCGGCTCCTGCGAACTGGTGCGGCTCGGGCCGCCGGCGGCGAACGGCTGCGGGCCGCCGCTGCCGGACATCGTCGGCTGGGCGTCGCTGCCGGTCGGCGTGGTCACGCTCGCCGAACGCTACGGCGGCGTCGTCGTATCGCACAAAATCTATGAGGCCATGATCGAGGAGGTGGCGGGCTTCATCCAGGAGTTCGCGCAAGCGCATGCCGGCGACCTCGACGGCTTCCACATGCTCGGCACCTCCGGGACTGTGACCACGATTGCCGGCGTTTATCTGAAGCTCAGACGCTACGACCGCCGCCGCGTCGACGGCTGCTGGCTCTCCGGCGAGCAGATTTCCAGCGTCGTTGCCGAGCTGATGGCGATGAATTTCGAAGAGCGCGCGGCCAACCCGTGCATCGGCCGCGAGCGCGCCGACCTGGTGCTTGCCGGTTGCGCCATTCTCGAGGCCATTCGCCGCGCGTTTCCCTGTGCGCGGCTGCGCGTCGCGGACCGCGGCCTGCGCGAGGGCATGCTGGTGGAAATGATGCGCGAGGACGGCGTGTGGGGCGAGGCTTGAATCCGAAAGGCATGTCGGACGGCCATGGAGAGACTGAAAGCCGACAAGCGCCGAAAGGCGTCGTCGCGCGCGTGGTTGCAGCGCCAGATCAACGATCCCTACGTTGCCCGCGCCAAGCGCGAGGGTTTCCGTTCCCGCGCCGCCTATAAGCTCGCCGAGATCGACGACAAATTTCATCTGCTTAAGCCGGGCGCGCGCGTTATTGATCTCGGCGCTGCGCCGGGCGGCTGGAGCGAAATCGCCGCACGGCGCGTCGGAGCAAGCGGTCGCGTGATTGCGCTCGACATTCTCGAGGTGAAGCCGATCGCCGGAGTCGATTTTCTGCAGCTCGATTTTCTCGATGCGACGGCGCCGGGCCAGTTGAAAGAAATGCTCGGGGGCGAGGACCGAGGAAAGGCGGACGTCGTGCTTTCCGACATGGCCGCCAATGCCACCGGCCATCGCCAGACCGATCATCTGCGCATCATGGCGCTGGCCGAAGCCGCTGCGGCCTTTGCCCGCGAGGTGCTCGCGCCCGGCGGCGTTTTTCTCTGCAAGGTGCTCCAAGGCGGCACCGAGGCATCGCTGTTGGCCGAACTCAAGCGCGATTTCGCGACCGTCAAACACGTCAAGCCGCCGGCCAGCCGCGCCGATTCGGCAGAGCTTTATCTGTTGGCGAAGGGGTTTCGCGGCGGTGGCAGTGAAACCGCACCGCGCTAAAACACGGCAGAAATATTACTGACTATCCGAACACTCCAGATCCAAACGCGAGTTGGGTTTTGGATATCCATTTTTTAACGCTAAACTTGCACCGTAAAGTCTTCATCCGAACGGGAGGTTCTTGTGGGTCGCTGCTTTCAAATCTCGCTGCTTCGACCTTCAACGTTCAGCGGTCCTATCTGTTCGATGATGCCGTTATTCATTTCCCTCCTGATCGGCAACCCCATCGCCGCGTCCGCCGCGGCCCCCACCTGCGTGGTGAAGTTGAAGTTCAGTTCGGATGATAAATCTGACAGCGGCACGAACGCGTTTGTGAAACAAGTCCTGACCGAGCAGGGCTACAAAGTTATCGACGACTCGCTGCTCACGATGTGGAGCGCCAGCGACTATGATGTGAAGATCGTCATCACCCACACCGCGGTTCCGAATTTCGGATTTCCCGCGAGCTTGATGGGGATGCAGTTATTTATTGCGGACAGTTCAGGGAAAGTTATCGTCGACGGCTACATCGACCGCGCGAATTTGGAGGACGACCTGCAGGGTTCGATTCCCGCGTGCCACACTTCGCCGTCATCATCACCACCGCCGAATTCGAAGACGGACGCGGTCACAAAGTGAATGCCGATCGTACGACGCGGTTGTGATTGAGCGCAGGCGGGGCGTGAGACTTTCAAACTATTTGTCGAGTCCGACGTTTATCGGTTTTGGCGCTGCTGCGCCTGCCGCCCGCGCCGTTCGTCGCCCCGACAATTCAGCCCCGGCGTCCGTCGGCAGCCGCATGAAGATCAGAGCGGCGGCGGCGGAGAGAAGGCTGATGGCAAGGAAGGCCGGCGGAAAATCGGTCACACCCATCGTGGTCGAGTGCTTAATGCGTAGCGTGATCTCGACTACCAGCGCGCCGATGGCGACGCCGGTCGACAGCGATAATTGCTGAAACGCGGCGACCATCGAGGTCGCCCGGCTCAACATCGGCGGAGTTATTTCCGCATATGCGATGGTGTTGACGCTGGTGAATTCGAGCGAGCGGAAAAAGCCGCCGACCAAGAGGATGGCGATCATCGCCGCAAACGGCATGCCGTGCACGAAGGTGGCACAGGCGCCGATGAAGACCGCGCTGACCAGACTGTTGTAGAGCAGCACGTTGCGATAGCCGAGGTGCTTGAGCACAGTGGTGGCGGCGGCTTTCATGAACATGGAGCCGAGCGCGCTGGTAAACGTAATCAGCCCGGATTGGAACGGCGACAGGCCGAAGCCGATCTGCAGTAGAAGCGGCAGCAAGAACGGCATGGCGCCAACGCCGAGCCGGAACATGAAGCCGCCGAAGATACTCGCGCGGAAGGTCGGTAGCTGGAGCAGTTTCAGGTCGAGGATCGGCGCTGTCGCGCGCTGCGCATAGATCACATAGCCGATCGCTGAAATCGCGCCCACACCGAGGAACGCGGCGACGACGCCGTTCGGTAAGAATTCCAGCCCCGCGACCGAGAGGCCGAACGCCAGTCCGCCGATCGCAAGTCCGGACAGGATGAAGCCGGCGAGGTCGAAGGGATAAGGGTATTCGGCGCGGATGTCGGGGATGTAGCGGGTGGCGAGCACAATGCCGAGCAGCCCTATGGGCACGTTGATGATGAAAATCCAGTGCCATGAGGCGTAGGTGGTGATGAAGCCGCCGAGCGGCGGGCCGCAGATCGGTCCGATCAGCGCCGGGATGGTCAGAAGCGACATGGCGTTGAGCAGCCGCTCCTTGTCGATCGAGCGCACCACGATCAGCCGGCCGACCGGCGTCATCATCGCTCCGCCCATGCCCTGAAAGATGCGCGCTGCCACGAAATCCTCCAGCGAATGCGACAGCGCGCAACCGATCGATCCGAGGACGAAGACGCCGATGGCGATGCGAAAGACAGTCCGAGCGCCGAAACGGTCGGCGGTCCAGCCGCTGGCCGGAATGAAGATGGCAAGCGACAGCAGATAAGAGGTGACAGCGAGCTTGAGCGCCAGCGGATTGCTGCCGATGTCGCGGGCGATCGCCGGCAGCGAGGTCGCGATCACGGTGGAGTCCATGTTTTCCATGAACAGCGAGACAGCGACGATCAACGGGGCGGCGCGGCCGTTTGAATTGTCGGGCATTGCGGCGATCGATGGGCTTCTTGTTGACTGTTATTCGCGCTTGTTAATCGCTTTTGGCTGGGCCGGCTCGCAGCCGCCGCAAACCTTCTTCGGGCTGTTGGAACGTAGGATCGAGTTTGCGCGCCGCGCGGAAGTCGGCCAGCGCGCCGGCCGCATCCCCCAGGCGCTCGCGCAACAGCCCGCGCGTGAACAGTGAACTGGCCGATCCCGCTTCGAGTTCGATGGCACGCTCGATGTCGGCGAGCGCCAGAGCATCCTCGCCGCCAAGATAGTGCGCCCAGGCGCGGCTGTAATAAGCGAAAGCGTTGCCCGGAGAAAGCGCAATGGCTTTGGTATAATCGGCGATGGCGCCTTTAAGGTCGAGCTGGTCGCGCTTGGCGTTGCCGCGATTGATGTAGGGGTTCGCCGTGCGCGGATCGAGCGTCATGGCTTGGTCGAGATCGGCGATCGCGTCCGCGTATTCACCCTTGCCTTCCAGCGCGCTGCCGCGATTGTTGTAGGCGGCGGCCGAGGGGTTGAGCCTGATCGCCTGGTCGTCGTCGGCGATGGCGCGGTCGAGTTCACCTTGGCGCCGCCAAGCCAGCGCGCGATCGTAATAGGTCGCCGCGTTGTTGGCGTCGATACGCAGTGCCGCATTGTAGTCGGCAATCGCCTGCCCGGCGTCACCCTTGTCGTCGTAAGCATTGCCCCGATTGTCGTAGGCGGCGGCAAACTTCGGATCGAGCTTGATCGCCGCGTCGTAGTCGGCGATGGCGCGTGCAAGATCGTGCTGACGCGCGTAAGCGTAGCCGCGCTCGTTGTAGGCGCCGGCGAAAAGCGGATCGAGCCGGATGGCTTCGCTCAGGTCGCCCATGGCGCCGGCAAGGTCGCCGCGGCGCAAGAGGGCAACGCCGCGGTCGTAGTAAATGCCGCCGTCGGCGGGTGCGAGACGCAGCGCGGCGTTGTAATCGGCGATTGCGGCGTCGCCGTCACCGCTCTTCTCATAGGCGTCGGCGCGATGGCGATAGGCTCGTGCATTGTTGGGGTCGCGCTGGACGGCGGCGGTAAAATCGGCAATGGCACGCTGATAATTCTGCCTCTGATAAAAGACGAGACCGCGATTGTCGTAGGCGGCCGCGAGCTGCGGCTCAAGCGCGATGGCCCGGTCGAGATCGGCTGCGGCGCGGGCGAGATCGCCCTTGCGCCGCCAAGCATCGCCGCGATTGCTGTACGCTGCCGCTAGATTGGGATCGAGGCGGATAGCCACATTATAGTCGGCGATGGCGCGGTCGATCTCGCCGTTGCCGGACCATGCGGCACCGCGGTTGTCATAGGCCGCGGCGTTTCTCGGATCGAGGCGGATCACTGCCCCGTAATCGGCGATGGCGGCACCGAAGGCGCCGCTGCGGCGCAAGTCGAGAGCGCGCTTGAAATACGCGGTGGCGTAATTCGGCGCCAGGCGGATGGTCTGGCCGTAGCTCTCGATGGCCCGCTGGTAATCGGCTGTTTGATCGTAGGCGCCGCCGAGCATCGCGTATGCGCCGGCGTCGGACGGGTTGAGCGTGATCGCCTGCCTGAAGTCGGAAATCGCGGCATTGAAATCGCCTTGCGCATACGCGATGCCGCCGCGATTGGCGTAAGCGCGCGCCGAGCCTGGATTGATGGCGATCGCAGCGGAAAAGTCCTTTAGCGCGCCGGCAAGGTCTCCCTGGGCGCGCAGCGCCATGCCGCGATCGTCGTGCAGGACGGCGAGATTGACCGCCTGGTAGCGGCCGGACTGGATCAGCTTCGTGCAGGAGACGATCCGTTCCGCGATGCTGGCTCGCCATTCGCCGGTGCAGCGCCGCTGGTCGCTCGATTCCTGGGCGTACGCCGCGTGTGCGAGCAGCAGGACGATGACGATCGTCAGCGAAGGCGAAAGGCGCCGGCGCGGAAGGGAAGAATCTTGCATTGATGCAGTCTAATCCGCGCCCGCGCCCGAGAGAACCCGCTCGTAGCCGCCCCGTCGTCCTGGCACCCGCGCAATCCGGAACCGCGGCGGCCGGATCATGCCAGCCGCTTTGCCGCTTCCTCGACCATGCTCAGATCGGCATATTTCGTGGCGTCGATGTCCTCCTTGAGAAAGCCGACCTGCTTTTGGAGGCTCAGATTGCGCTGCAGCGCCGCCAGGTTGGGCATGCCGTTCGGGTCGCGGTATTGATCCTTGCTGGTAAAGGCCCATTGCATGCGCGCCGGCGGCGCCTTGTTGAGCTGCGCAACGATGGCGACGGCTTGCTCGTGATTTTTCGGATCGGTGTACCAGCGGATCGCGCGCACGACGTCCTGCAAGAAATCGACGAGCGCGGCGCGATGGGCTGAAATAAATCCGGTTCGCGCGGTCCAAACGGTCAGCTGCGTGATCCCGAACGCGTCTTTCTGCGTGAACAGAGTGCGCGCGATCGCAGTGAGGTTCGGGTCGAGAGAAAACGGCGGAACTGCGCTGATCAAGTCAGCTTTCTTCTCCGCCAGCATCGCCCGCATGGCGGGGAAGGGCGCCTCGATAATGGTGTAATCCCTGTTGGCTTCGAGGCCGCTGCGCTTGAGCATGGCACGCATGGCGATGTCGACGGCGCTGCCCTCAACGTTGGTGGCGAGAACCTTGCCCTTGAGGTCGGCAACGCTCTTGATCGGACCGTCCTTGAGCACCATGAACTGGTTGGTGCCGTGGCCCGGCACGCCGTCCTGGATCTCGTCGCAGATCACCCGCAGGTCGTCCATGTGCGCGTTCTGGATGGCAAGCGCGAACGAGGAAAACGCCAGCGGCCCGATATCGAGTTCGCCGGCCGCGAGCGCCGTGATCACCGGCGGCGTGCCCTCGAAATGGATCGCTTCGGCGACATAGGACTTGCCGAAATTGGCAAGAAGCTCTTTTTTCGCCAATGCGAGGGGCGCCAAGGACGCCGGCACGACCACCCAGCCGACGCGAATTTTTATCGGCGCGGCCTGCGCCTGCGACGAACGGCCGCCGGCCGCCAACGCTGTCCCGGTGGCAAGCGTGCCGAGGCTGAAATGCCGACGATTGATCCCCGATTTCACGACAAATCCTCCGTTTTCCGCCGCAAAGGCCTGTTCATCGCGCCAAAGGCGTGCTATCCACCGCCGCCAACCCAAAACCCGGCCACCGAGTTCGGCAGGCGAACGGCAAAGCCCGCCCGGTCGGGGTTTTACCCGAGACGCCGGCCCGCCGCTTTGAGGGCCACGCGGAGTTGGCAATGGCACTGACTGCAAAAGAACCACCGCCCGAAGCATACACCTTCGACGATGTGCTGTTGAAGCCCGGGCTTTCCGAGATCTTGCCGTCGGACGCCGACATCCGCTCGCGCATCACGCGCACCGTTTTGCTCAATATTCCGATTATCGCCTCCGCCATGGACACGGTGACCGAGACGCAGATGGCGATCGCCATGGCGCAAGCCGGCGGCATCGGCGTCATTCACCGCAACCTCGATCCGGCGTTGCAGGCGGCGCAGGTCAGACAGGTAAAAAAGTTCGAATTGGGGATGGTGGTCAATCCGCTCACCATCGGGCCGAATGCCACTCTGGCCGATGCGCTGACGCTGATGCAGGAGCACCACATTTCCGGCATTCCGGTGGTCGAGGGCGGCGGGGGCGGCCGCGCCGGAAAGCTGGTCGGCATCCTGACCAATCGCGACGTGCGTTTCGCTACCGACCGTCGGCAAAAGGTGTCGGAGCTGATGACCAAGGACCATTTGGTCACGGTGCGCGAGAGTGTCGATCAGGACCAAGCCAAGCGCCTGCTGCACCAGCACCGCATCGAGAAGCTCCTGGTTGTCGATGCCGACTACCGCTGCGTCGGCCTGATCACCGTCAAGGACATCGAGAAAGCGGTGGCTCACCCGTCGGCCTGCAAGGACGAGCAGGGTCGGCTGCGCGTCGCCGCGGCCACCAGCGTCGGCGAAGCCGGCTTTGCGCGCAGCGAAGCCTTGGTCGATGCCGGCGTGGACCTCGTCGTCGTCGATACGGCGCACGGCCATTCCCAGCGGGTGCTCGAAGCGGTCACGCGCATCAAGCGGCAATCGAACGCCGTGCAGGTGGTTGCCGGCAATGTCGCCACCGCCGCCGGCGCCAAGGCGCTGATCGATGCCGGCGCCGACTCCATCAAGGTCGGCATCGGTCCGGGCTCGATTTGCACCACCCGCATCGTTGCCGGCGTCGGCGTGCCGCAGCTCACCGCGATCATGGACACGGTCGAGGCGGCCAAGAACAGCAATACGCCGGTGATCGCCGACGGCGGCATCAAATATTCCGGTGATCTCGCCAAGGCGATCGCCGCCGGCGCCGACTGCGTCATGGTCGGCTCGCTGCTTGCCGGCACCGACGAGACTCCGGGCGAGGTGTTTCTCTATCAGGGCCGATCCTACAAGAGCTATCGCGGCATGGGTTCGGTCGGCGCCATGGCCCGCGGCTCGGCGGACCGCTATTTCCAGCAGGAGATCAAGGACACGCTCAAGCTCGTACCCGAAGGCATCGAGGGCCAGGTGCCCTACAAGGGGCCGGTCGGCAACGTGTTGCATCAGCTGAGCGGAGGCCTGCGCGCGGCCATGGGCTATGTCGGCGGCAGGAATCTCGCGGAGTTTCAGAGCAAGGCCGAGTTCGTTCGCATCTCCGGCGCGGGCTTGCGCGAGAGCCATGTGCACGACGTGACCATCACCCGCGAGAGCCCGAATTATCCGAGCCGAACATAGGGCTGCGATGACTGCCGCGGCGAGCGACCCGTTTGCAAAAATCCGCGCCGCGACCAATGCTCATCGTGCGCGGCACGGCTGCAGCGCGTACCCTTACGACAACGGTCCGCTGCTTGCCGCTCTCGCCGCGGCCGCCGACGCGCGGCGCATATTGGAATTGGGCACGGCGCTCGGCTATACCGCGCTTTCATTCGCTTCCGGTGCGCCGGACGCGACGGTGGACACCATCGAACGGGACCCTGAGCACGTGCGTCTGGCGCGGGACAACATCGCAGCCGCCGCCGTGGATCACCGCATCACGGTGCACGAGGGCGATTTTGCCGCCGTACTGCCGAAGCTCGATCCCGGCTACGATGTCGCCTTCTTCGACGGCCAGGCCCCGTCGCCCGAACTTCACAAAGTGCTGCGCGGACTCTTGCGCACCGGCGCAACGCTCATCACCGCCAATCTCAACCATAGCAACACGCCAGAGGCCGTGCGCAAGGCGCTGTTCGACGGCAAATTCTGGCGCAGCGCCTACCTCGATGCCGACGGCGAGACTGCGATCAGCGTCAAGCGCTGAGGTTGTGATGACCGCGCGGACGCTCCGTGCTAGGAACAGCGACAATCGAGGAGATTGCAATGCCCATTCAGGAGGTGCTTCTCCCTCTCTTTGTCGAGGTGATCCTCACATTCTCGCTGATGTTCTTGATGGCGACACTGCGCCGCCGCGATTTTCGCGCGGGCGTGGCGCGATACGACAATGTCGCCCTGCGCGAGCCGAACTGGACGAAAGGCACATTGCAGGTCTCCTACGCGTTCGCCAATCAGTTTGAGCTGCCGGTCCTCTTTTATGTGCTGACGATCCTCGCCTACGTGACCCACCATGCGGGCTATTTGTTCGTAGCGCTGGCCTGGGTGTTCGTGATCTTCCGCCTGCTGCACGCCTTTATCCACGTGACGAGCAATAATGTGGGCGTGCGCGGACCGCTGTTCGGCGTGTCGGCGGTCGTGCTCGCGATCATGTGGATCATCTATATCGTCGAGATTTTGACCAGCCCTTGGGTGTAAAACCATGCCGCTCGAATTCTGCCATCCCACCGCACCCCACGAACGGCTGAGGCTGCCGGAGTGGTACGTTTCCTCGCTGATGATGGAGCGTGCGCTCGACGCGGTGGTGCGCCGTGTGAAAAAGCTCGACCGCAAGCACGACATTCCCTACCTCGCCGGCTACAGCCTGGACGGCAAGATCATTTACATCGACCGGCACATGCCGAAATCGTTCAAATTTCGTGGCCGCACGATCGAAACCGACCGTTACCTCATCCTGCACGAAGAGGTCGAGAAGACGTTGATCGACCAGCTCGGTCTGCACTACCTGCACGCGCATCAGATCGCTACGCGAGCCGAGGAAGCCGCGGTGCGCGCCGCGGGCGTTGAATGGCACGCCTACGACCGGTTCATGCAGAAATACGTCAAACGCATCGGCGACGAGCGCCTGACGAAGGTGCCGAAAGACCTCGATCTCAAGCCCTATCGCGACGAACACGATGAGGAGCTGCTGGTCCGCATGCTCAAGAGCGTGCGCGCCGGCAAGGCGCCGAAAGGCGTGCACGTGCGTGATCTGGAAGAAGCGATTTTGGAATTGCGCAAACACGTGCGCCGGCACAACACTCTGGGCGCCGAGCGCGCCGTCGCAATCAAGCGGGCGAAGACATAACGTGCAACGGCGATCCATGGTCGCCGCGCGCGAGGCGCACGCATGATGCCAGCCGGTCGACTATCCGCCGCCATCGAGGTTTTCGCCGATATCGAGGCGTGGCGGCGTCCGGCAGCGGACGTGCTCAAGGATTGGGGACTTGCGCACCGCTTTGCCGGCTCGTCCGACCGTGCCGCGATCGCCGGCCTCGTCTATGACGCTCTGCGGCGCAAGGCGTCGTCGGCGTGGCTGATGGGTGAGGCGAGCCCGCGTGCGGCGCTCATCGGGATGCTGGCGCGCGAGCGCGGTCTCGATTCAGTGTCCATCGAGGCGCTGTGCAGCGGCGAGCGCTTTGCGCCGGCGCCGCTGAGCGAGGCGGAGAAAGGCGCACTGTCAGCGAATTCGCTCGCCGGGGCGCCTGCGCCCGTTGCGGGCGACTATCCGGATTGGCTCGATCCGTACCTGGCGCGCGTGTTTGCCGATGAGCGCGCCGCCGAGGGTGCCGCGCTCGCCACGCGCGCGCCGCTCGATCTGCGCGCCAACACGCTCAAGGCGGAGCGCGAGGACGCTATACTGAAGCTTAGCCATCTTGGCGCCGAGCCGACGCGGTGGTCGCCGGTCGGACTGCGCATCCGGCTCGCGGCGGAGGCCAAGAGTCCCGGCGCTCCAGGCGGAGCCGGCCTTTCGCAAGGGCGAGATCGAAATCCAGGACGAGGGATCGCAGCTCGCCGCCATCCTGGCCGCTGCCCAGCCGGGCGAGCAGGTCGTGGACCTGGCAGCCGGGGCCGGTGGCAAAACGCTGGCTCTCGCGGCCGCGATGGACAATCGCGGCCAGATCTACGCCACCGACATCGACAAGCGCCGGCTCGCTCCGATCCACGAGCGCATCGCGCGCGCCGGTACGCGCAATATCCAGGTGCGCACGCCGCGCGGCGAAGCCGACATGGTGGCCGACCTGATCGGGCGGGCTGATCTCGTCGTCATCGACGCGCCCTGCACCGGCATCGGCACCTGGCGGCGCAATCCCGACGCCAAATGGCGCGTTCGTCCGGGTGCGCTCGCCGAGCGGTTGACCCAGCAGGCGGCGTTGCTCGATCGCGCTGCGCCGCTGGTCAAAACCGGCGGCCGCATCGCCTACATCACCTGCTCGTTGCTCGCGGAGGAAAACGACGATCAGGTGGCGGCCTTTGTCGGCCGCGTTCCCGGTTTTTCGGTGGAAAAGCCCGCCGCAATGCTCCAAGCGCTCGGCGAGCGCGGCTATCTTTTTTCGTCTGCCGCCCTTATCTCCGGCACAGGCTTGCTGATGACGCCGCGCCGCACCGATACCGACGGATTTTTTGTCAGCCGCATCCGGCGCTCGGCGTGAATTGTGTTGCCGCGGCTCGACGGATCGGCTCCGTTGCCCTAAAACCCGCCATGGCAACTCACGACAAAATTCTCATCGTCGATTTCGGCTCGCAGGTGACCCAGCTCATCGCGCGGCGGGTGCGCGAGGAGCGTGTCTATTGCGAGATCGTGCCGTTCCAGAATGCGCAAGCGGCGTTCGCCGAAATGAAGCCGAAGGGCGTAATCCTGTCCGGCGGCCCGGCCTCGGTGCTCGACAAGGATGCGCCTCTGGCCCCGCCGGCGATTTATCAGGCCGGCGTGCCGGTGCTCGGCATCTGCTACGGCGAGCAGGCCATGGCGGCCCAACTCGGCGGGGCGGTTGAGGGCGGCTATCACCGGGAATTCGGCCGTGCCGAGGTCGAGGTGATCAAAGCGTCGGCGCTGACCGACGGCGTCTGGGAGGTCGGCCAGCGCTATCCGGTGTGGATGAGCCACGGCGACCGCGTCACCGAGCTGCCGAAGGGCTTTGCGGTGACCGGCACCTCGTCCAACGCTCCGATCGCGATGATCGCCGATGATGCGCGCAAGTTCTATGCCGTGCAGTTCCACCTCGAAGTCGTGCACACGCCGCACGGCGCAGCGTTGTTGCGCAATTTCGTGCGCAAGGTCGCCGGCTGTGCCGGCGACTGGACCATGCGCGCCTTCAAGGACGAGGCGATCGAAAAAATCCGCCGCCACGTCGGCGACGGCAAAGTCATCTGCGGGCTTTCCGGCGGCGTCAATTCCGCGGTCGCTGCCGTGCTCATTCACGAGGCGATCGGCGATCAGCTCACCTGCGTGTTCGTCGACCACGGATTGCTGCGTCTCGGCGAGGGCGAGCGCGTCGTCGCGCTGTTCCGCGGCCATTATAACATCCCGCTTCTGCATGTCGAAGCCGCGGACCTTTTCCTCAAAGAGCTTGCCGGTGTCACCGACCCCGAGCAGAAGCGCAAGACCATCGGCAGGTTGTTCATCGAGGTGTTCGAGGCGGAAGCAAAGAAGATCGGTGGCGGGCAATTTCTGGCGCAGGGCACGCTCTATCCCGACGTGATCGAGAGCGTGTCGTTCGCCGGTGGCCCGTCGGCGACGATCAAGTCGCACCACAATGTCGGCGGCCTGCCCGAGCGCATGAATCTGAAACTGGTTGAGCCGCTGCGCGAATTGTTCAAGGACGAAGTGCGCGTGCTCGGCCGCGAACTGAATCTGCCCGAGGCCTTCGTCGGCCGCCATCCGTTTCCCGGTCCCGGTCTCGCCATCCGCTGCCCGGGCGAAATCACGCGGGAAAAACTCGACATCCTGCGGCTTGTCGATGCGATTTTCATCGAGGAAATCCGCCGCGTCGGCCTTTACGACGACATCTGGCAGGCTTTCGCCGTGCTGTTGCCGGTGCGTACCGTCGGAGTCATGGGTGACTACCGCACCTACGATTACGTCGTCGCCTTGCGCGCAGTCACCTCCACCGACGGCATGACGGCGGATTTTTATCCCTTCGATATGAAGTTCATCGGCACCGTCGCCACGCGCATCATCAATGAGGTCAAGGGCGTCAATCGCGTGGTCTACGACGTGACATCAAAGCCGCCGGGCACGATCGAATGGGAATGAGGAGACTAAATCGCTGCGAGAGAGGACACTCCTGTGGTGCAGTTCTTTAAGTCTACAGAAATTGATAGGGAAGCGAGGAGGCGCGAGTGGGCTGATGAATTCCGGGCAGCCCATTTCGGGTGCATTTGGGATATTAACCCAGCGGTATTAAATGCGCTGCGCGCCGCGCTCACCGTTGGTTCTGAAGAGCCGATCCAAAAGGTCCTCACCGCAAATCCGTATCTTATTCAATACGCGGTGGATCATTCGGGACACCACGGAATTTGGGTTTTTCCGAAGCCAATGATTAAACCGCCGGCCGCAGACGGGACGCGTGGTCTAATTCCGGACTATCTGGTCGCGACGAGATCTTCGCTCGGGTATTTCTGGCATATTGTTGAACTCAAGCGCTCTGATGTGCAATTTGCACGTCGTGACGGTCGTGGCTTTAGTCAAGATGCCGGCAAGGCGATCGCTCAATGCAGCGTATATCTCTCGCATTTCCAAGATTACATCGACGCTGTACGCAGTAATATTCGCATCGATGAGCTGATACAGCCGAAAGGAGCAATCATCTTGATTGGAAATTCAGCCACCGAAAATGAAAGCCAACGTCGGGCTCGGGCGAATTTTATCCGAAGCGCCTCTAACATCAATGTTGTAAGTTATCAGCGGGTCGTTGCTTCCCTCGATTCGGATTTGCATTGCGCTCCTCGTAAAGGAAATGATGAGAATAATGTAGCGAACCCTGGGAAAAAAATAATCGAGCAAGAGAGACGCACGTGTCCATCACCATCTACGGCATCAAGAACCGCGAGACGATGAAGAAGGCGCGCGCAGCCCAATACCCGGCGTCACTGACTGCTTTCATTTTAGCGCCATTGATTTGGACTCAGCGGCATCGAGTATTGGCTCACGCGAGGATGCCGCTTCGGTACTGCGCGAACGAGTCCGGCCGCTCTATCCCACGTTGAAATCATCGAGGTTGATGCGACCCTCAGCGTCCCGGCGGCGGCGCCTGCGTGCGCGGTTATGTCATCGTGACGGCCCGCGGTCCTGACGGAATTGTTGGCCGTTTGCTGGGGACAACGCCGTGCCGGTCCATCCTACCCGCCGTGAATTCGTCGCTTCCGCCGCCGCTGCCGCCGCCTTCGCCAGTGGCTCCGCCTTTGCCGACACCTACCCGAGCCACCCGATCAGGCTGATCGTGCCGTATAGCCCGGGCGGAGGCGGCGACATCATGGCGCGTATCCTGGCGCCTGCCATGGGCAAGATTCTCAAACAGACGGTTGTGGTCGAGAACAAGCCGGGCGCAAGCGCGATCATCGGCACGGAGCTTGTGTCCCATGCCGCGCCCGACGGCTACACGCTGCTGCTCACCCAGAACGACCCGGTGATCAACGCGGCGGTCTATCAGAACCTGCCCTACGATACGCTTGGCTCCCTGACCCCGATCTCGAAGCTTGCCACGTTTCCCTTCTATCTCGCGGTGAAGGTCAGTTCGCCCTTCAAGACCGTCGAGGATCTGGTGACGTTCGCGCGGGCGCATCCGGAAAAGGCGAACTTCGCCTCGACCGGCGCGGTGTTTTGGCTGGTCTGCGAGCTGTTTGCCCAGAAGACCGGCTTGAATCTGACCCGCGTCACCTACCGCGGCGGCGGCGCGATGGTGCTTGCCGTCATTTCCGGCGAGGTGCTTTTTACCTTTGCGGGAGCCGCTCCGATCACCGGGGCCGCTAGCGCAGGGACCATTCGCCTCCTCGCGTCCACCGCATCGCGTCGCGAGGCGGCATTCCCGAACGTGCCGACCTTCGCCGAGGTGGGCATTCCAGGCATGACGATTCTCTCCTGGTCGAGCTTGTGGGCGCCGGCCAAACTGCCGGCCGCCATCCTCGACACGGTCAGCAAGGCGGCGAGGCAGGCTGTCGCCATGCCGGACGTGGTCGCCGAGATGAAGCGAGTTAGGGTCGATCCCGACGGCTCGACGCCGGAGCAATTCAAACGCAGTTTTGCCGCCGAATTGGCAATGTGGAAGGACGTCGCCAAGAAAGCCGGCATTTCCGCCAAACTGTAAACCGGGCAGCCGCCGCAAGATTGCAGCGGTAGGGTCCTTCTCGGAAAAGCGAAATCATCCAATCTGGCCGGAAGGGTCGATTGAAACCGTCGATGGAGGAAGCGGCCGATGCTGATATTGGACAATGAGGATATCGCGAAGCTCCTGACGATGGAGGATACGATCGAGGCGCTTCGCATTTCCAATCGCGAGATCGCCGAGTTCCGCAACCAGGAAGAGTTTACGCTGAACCGGCCGCGGACGAACTGCTACTTGCCGTGGAAGGGCGACGAGGCCGAGACACGGCAGATCGTCGCCGCAGTCGGCGGCAACGATACGCGCGTGTTGTACGATTTCAAATCGATGGAAGGCGGCAGCCCGCATTTCGGTGTCTGGGCGGTGCGCAGCAGTTCCGACCTCGTGCGCTTTACCACCGGGACATACGGGCCGACCTACACCTATCTGCGCTACGGCGACCTGCCGGGCCAAAAAGGCTACAGCGACCTGATATTCCTCTACAACATTCATGACGCCCAGTTCGAGGCGATCCTCCAATCGGCAGCCCTGCAACGTATGCGCGTCGCCGCGACCTCGGCGCTCGGCGTCGATTATTTGTGTCCGCAATCGATCAAGTCTCTGGCGATGTTCGGTTCGGGGTGGCAGGCGGGCGCAAACATGCGGGCGCTCTGTCATGTCCGCCCCGGCATCAAGCGGGTGCACGTGTTCAGCCCGAACGCGGCCAATCGCGATGCGTTCGCCGCGCGCATGCGTGGAGAACTCGGGATCGACGTTGTTGCGGTGCCGAGCCCGGAGGCGGCGGTCAACGGCGTGGATTTGATCTGCGAGGCGACCAGTGCGCGCTCTCCCGTCTTTGATGGCGAACTGCTGCGGCCGGGACAACACATGGTGTCGATCGGCGGAGGCGACGAACGGTTTTCGCGCCGGGCGATGGACCCGCGTGCGGTCGCCAAATGCGCCCACATCGCCGCGCATTCGCTCGAGATCCGCTTCGGGCTGGAAGAAATCACCGATTGCATCGAGCAGGGCAAGGTCAAATGGGATGATCTCGTCGATCTGCCCGACCTGATCTCGGGAAAGCGGCGCGTCGCCGTCGCGAGTGACCAATGCACCTTCTTCAAGAATAATGTCGGACTCGGGAGCCAGTTTGCGGCGGTGGGCGGCATGGTTCTGCAGCGCGCCAAGGAGCGCAATATCGGGTTTGCCGTGCCGCAGGAGAAGGTCGCACAGTTCATGCGCCGCTAGTGCCCCGGTAGCGCGCCTGCTGGAGAAGTTAAGCTTTCGTCTCAGTCGGTGAGTGGCAGCATGTCCATAACCATCTACGGCATCAAGAACTGCGAGACGATGAAGAAGGCGCGCGCCTGGCTCGACAGGCGCGGCGTCGACTATGCGTTTCACGACTACAAAACCGCCGGCATCGAGCGCGAGCGGCTGGAGAAATGGGAAAAGAAGGTCGGCTGGGAGACGCTGCTCAACCGCGCCGGCACCACCTTTCGCAAGCTGCCGGACAAGGACAAGAGCGGGCTTAACGCCGCCAAGGCGCTGGCGCTCATGCTGCTGCAGCCGTCGATGATCAAGCGGCCGGTGCTCGATCTCGGCGGCGGCAAATTGCTGGTCGGCTTTTCCCCCGAGCGCTACGGCGAAGCCGTCGCGCCGCGCTGAAAGCCTCGGCGAAAGCGGGTGGATTTGTTCGTTAACCGCCTCGTGCAAAGTCATTTTGTCGCCACCAAACGACCACTTGCCGCCATCGCGGCACCACGGATTTTCCGAAGACCTGCGGCTTCCTCCGCCGCAACTCGCGGGGGCGAGCGTCCGGGGGCGCTGGAGAGTGACATGACATCGCGGATTGTGTTTGGCAGCCTCGCGCTCGCCGCCGGTGCCTTCGCCTGCGCCTGTTGTGCGCAGGCTGCCGATCTGGCGGTGCCGCCTCCCATGGCGCCGGCGGCGCCGGTCATCTATGCGCCGCAGATCTATAACTGGGGCGGTATTTACGTCGGCGGCCATATCGGGGGTGCCTATTCGGCGTCGACCTGGACCGATCCGTTCGGCGGCGCCAACAATGATTTCAACAGCTCGGGCTTTCTCGGCGGCGCGCAGGTCGGCGCCAATGCGCAGTTCAACCGGCTTGTGCTCGGCCTGGAAGGCGATTTCAGCTGGACGGGTCTCAAGAACAGCGGCACCGACTCGATCGGCGATTCGCTGCGCACCGCAGTGCCATGGACATCGACCATCACCGGTCGCGTCGGAGCGGCGTTCAATCGCCTTCTTATCTATGGCAAGGGCGGCTTGGCGCTGACTGAGGATCAGAGCAGCTTGACGGATTTGGCCGGTAATACCGCCAACGACAGCGTCTTGCGCACCGGATGGACCGTCGGCGCCGGTCTCGAATACGCGCTCGATGACCATTGGTCGGCAAAGATCGAATACGATTATCTCGGATTCGGGCCGCAATCGATGAATTTCACCACTCCGGCGCTTGGGACCGTGAGCTCCAGCACCAGCCTCAATGTCCAGGAAATCAAGGCTGGATTGAACTTCCGCTTCGGCGGCGGGGAGTGATGGTGCGGAGTAGCGAGTAAGGTTTCAATCTATTCGCTACTCGCCATTCTCCACTTCAGCATTCGCTAATTGATCCTGATCTTCGCCGCCGCGATCACGGGCTTCCAGCGCGCGATGTCGGCTTCGATGCGCGCGCGGAATTCGCCGGGTGTGTCGGGAACCGGCTCCATCAATTGTGCCGAAAGCTTCTTGCGGATTTCCGGCACAGTGATTGCCGCCGCCACCAGGTGGTTGATGCGCTCGACCATGGCGGACGGAATGCCGGCGGGTGCGATCACTCCCATCCAGGCATCGGCTTCCACGTCGATGCCGGATTCCTTGAGCGTCGGGACGCCGGGAAGAAGCGCCGAGCGCTTGGCCGTGGTGATGGCCAAAAGCTTGATCTTTCCGCCGCCGAGCTGCGGCGTGATCGAGATCGCCGGCAGACAGACCATCTGCACGTCGCCGCGAATGAGTGCGGTGACCGCCTGCGGCGAAGACGTATAGGGGACGTGCACGAGCCGGGTCCCGCTGTGGAGCGCGATCGCTTCCATGGCGAGCTGCGACAGCGAGCCGGTGCCGATGGAGCCATAGGCGTATTTGCCGGGATTTTTGCGGATCAGCGCGATCAGTTCGGGGACACTGTTGACCCCGAGGCTGGTGTTGACCGCGAGCGCGCTCGGCTGCGTCACCAGCATGGTGATGAGCGACAGGTCCTTGCCGGGATCGTAGGGCATGTGTGCGAACAGCAGCGGGTTGATGGCGAGCGGGCCGCCGATGCTGATGCCGATGGTGGCGCCGTCGGGCGCGGCCTTGGCCACTGCGTCGGTCCCGGTATTGCCGCTCGCTCCCGGCCGGTTCTCGACGATGAATGTCTGCCCGGTCTGTTGATGCAGCCGATCGGCCAGAAGCCGCGCCACGACATCGGGTGTCGCTCCGGCGGAAAACGGCACGATGATGCGTACGGTCTTGGTCGGCCACTCCTGTGCGGACGCGCACAGCGTGCCCGACAGAATTGCGAGTACGGTCGCGATCCATCGTTTCATGGCGACTCCTGTCCTTTTCACCAGCGCGGGCTTGCACGTATCATGGCGGCCAAGGGCAAAGAAGTGGAGAGGCCAGTGCGCGCGACGAGAACATTGCGGAACTTGTTTGCTTCCGGCCGCATCACGGTGGCGCCGGGCGCCTATGACGGCCTCTCGGCGCGGCTGGTTGAACAGGCCGGATTTTCCGCAGTTTACGCCAGCGGCGGCGCCATCGCCCGCTCAACGGGCGTGCCCGACCTCGGTCTCATTGATGTCAGCACGATCGTCGATCGGCTGGCCGTCATGGTCGACTCGGTGCGGTTGCCGGTGATTGCGGACGCCGACACCGGTTACGGCAATGCACTCAATGCGCAAGCCGCCGCGCGCGCCTTCGAGCGCTGCGGCGTTGCCGCGCTGCATGTCGAGGACCAGACCTTTCCCAAACGGTGCGGACATTATGACGACAAGAGCGTCGTGCCGGCCCAGGAGATGGTGGAGAAACTCAAGGCGGTGCGCGATGCCCTGCACGATCCGGACTTCGTCGTCATCGCCCGTACCGACGCGCTGGCGGTGGAGGGTTTTGCTGCGGCGATCGACCGCGCGGCGGCCTATCTCGGCGCCGGCGCCGACATGATCTTCGTCGAGGCGCCGACCTCAGAATTGCAAATCGCCGAAATCGCCGAGCGGCTGCCGGGCCTGAAAGTGATCAATATGTTTGCCGGCGGCAGGACGCCGCTTGTGTCGGTGGGGAGGCTTGAAACGCTCGGCTATCACCTCGTCATCGTCCCGAGCGACGCCCAGCGTGCCGCGATCAAGGCCATGCAGCGGGTGCTGGCAACGATCGCGCGGGAGGGCAGTGCCGCCTCGATGGAAGGCGACATGGTCTCGTTCGCCGAGCGCGAAGTGGTGGTCGATACCGCTGCCTACCTCGAACGCAGCCGTCACTATGGCTCCTGAGCATGGCCGTCATTGACAACGCCGGTCTGCTCGCCATGATCGCCGCCGCGCCGTCACCGCGCGAACGTAGCGTCGGTGGACGGCGTCTCGCCATTTCGCTCGCACCGATCATGGGTCTTACCGTCGAAATCCTCGGCCTGGTCATGTTTCTCGGCGTCCACGCGTTCGCGACCATGCGCGGTCGCCGCGCGGCGCTGGTCCAACGGATCGGGGAGTGGCCGTATAAGGGCCTGTTCTCGCTCGTCTCGATCGTCGGACTGGTGCTGGTCGGCTACGGTTTTGCCTGGTATCGCGACGGCGGGCTCATTGTGGTGTGGATTCCACCGTCATGGATGCACGAGATCGTCGAGGGACTGATGTGGCCGGCGTGCATCCTGCTCGCTGCCGCCTACATTCCCGGCTTCATCAAGCGCGCGCTCAAGCACCCGATGCTGGCCGGCGTCAAGACCTGGGCCGCGGCACATCTTTGTGCCAACGGCGATCTCGGCGGCATGATCCTGTTCGGGTCCGTGCTGCTCTGGGCAGGCTACGATCGCGCCATACTCAAATACCGCACCGATCCCGGCGCGCCGCCGATTCCGGTTGGCGGGATCAAAAATGATATTGGTGCGGTCGTGGTCGGCACCTTGATCTATCTAGCCCTCGGTTTCGTGTTTCATCCAGTCGTCATCGGCATGCCGGCATTTGCGCCGGTTCTTGGGAACTGAACTGACAATGTCGACGCAGAGCGAAATTCGGCGCTTGTCCGCCCCCGACATCGGCGCTCGCAAGGGCGGTGAACCGCTCGTGTGCCTCACGTCCTATCATGCGCACACCGCGCGCATCGCCGATGCCCATTGCGACGTCATCCTGGTCGGCGACTCTCTCGGCATGGTGATGCACGGGCTGGAGACCACCGTTCCGGTTACCCTCGACATGATGATCCTGCAGGCTCGGGCGGTGATGCGCGGCTCGAAGCGCGCGCTGGTCGTGGTGGACATGCCGTTCGGCTCGTATGAGGCCTCGAAGGAGCAAGCGTTCGCCTCCGCGGCGCGGGTGATGAAGGAGACCGGCTGCGGCGCGATCAAGGTCGAAGGCGGCCGGCGCATGGCGGAAACCATCGCCTTCGTCGTCGAGCGCGGTGTTCCGGTGATGGGCCACGTCGGTCTCACCCCGCAGGCGATCAACACGATCGGGTCGTTCCGCGCGCAAGGCCGCGACGAGAGCGATTGGCCGTCGATCGAAGCCGATGCGCGGGCGGTGGCGGATGCAGGAGCGTTTGCGATCGTGCTCGAGGCGATTGCCGAGCCGCTGGCACGCCAGATCAGTGGACAAATCGCCATTCCCACCATCGGCATCGGTGCGAGCCTCGCCTGCGATGGCCAGATTCTTGTGCTCGAGGACATGCTTGGCTTGTCGCCGCGGGTGCCGAAATTCGTCAAACGCTTCGGCGAACTCGGACCTTCGATCGAGCGTGCGGTCAGTAGCTATGCGGAGGACGTGCGTGCGCGCCGTTTCCCCGGTCCCGAGCACGTCTACCCGATGCGCAAGCCAAAGCCCTGAGATTCGGCCGCTCCCCGCCCCGGGGGAAGGTCCGGGCCGCGTCGCGAGGCGGTTTGCCTTGCTCGCGCCACATCATTATCCTAATTCATGCCGGATTCATCTAATCAATACAGGGGCTTCGCGAGCGTCTAACGCACGGGTCCGGTTGAATAGCCCGTCCCCACAGGAGACGGGACGGCGTGCGGAGAAACGCTTCGGTATCCTTCATCAGGGTCTGGTTTCGTGACCGATATCTTTCGGGAAGTCGACGAGGAAGTCCGTCGCGAGCAGCTCAAGAAGCTGTGGGAACGTTACGGCAATCTGCTGATCGCTGCCTGCGTTCTGGTGGTCGTGGGTGTCGGCGGCTGGCGCGGCTACGAGTATTGGCAGGCGAAAAAGGCCGGCCAGACCGGGGCGGCATTCGAGCAGGCGGTGCGGCTGGCCGCGGCCGGGAACCACAAGGGAGCCGAGGCGGCTTTTGGCAAAATCTCCGCGACCGGCTCCAGCGGCTATCGCGTGTTGGCGCGCCTGCGCGCGGCCGCGGAGCTGGCGCAGACCAATCGCAAGGCTGCGATCGCCGCCTATGAGTCGCTCGCCGCTGACAAGAACGTCGGCCAGGTTGTCGAGGATCTGGCCGCGGTGCGCGCCGGTCTGCTTATGCTCGACAGCGCATCCTATGCACAAATGCGCGCCCGGCTTGAGCCGCTGGCGGCGCCGGGCCGGCCCTATCGCCATACTGCCCGCGAGCTACTGGCGCTTTCCGCCTGGAAAGCGGGCGATATGAGTGCGGCGCGGAAATGGACCGACATGATCATGAGCGATCCCGAAACGCCGGCAGGTGCGCGCAGCCGCGCCCAAATTCTGAGTGAGCTCATCGCCGCTACCGGCAAAGGCTAAGGGGCATGCGCGTGCGCGGCAATCTCTCGCTGCTTCGGCTGGGCGTGATGCTGGCGCTGGTGTCGGCGCTTGCCGGGTGCACCAAAGGCGGCCAGTTCGACCCGACCACGCTGCTCGACAGCGACATGTTCCAAAACAAGAAGCCGCTCGCGGGCAAGCGAGACCTGGTATTCCCCACTGGCGTGCCCGGCGCGACCTCGGGCATCCCGGCCGACCTCTACAAGGGCTACACTCCGCCGCCGGAGCAGGCGGCGGACGCCGCGGGTGCGGCAACTCCGATCCTGCCCCCGGGGGAGGGAGTGCCAAAATCCGAAGCGGAAGCGAAGCCACGGCTAAAGCCGAAGTTCAAGCCGAAACCGAAGCCCAAGCTTGCCCGCGCGCCGGCCTCGCGGACCGAGATCAGCGTCGGGCTTCCCAACCATTCCAAGTCTGGGAAGCCTCCCGCGCCAAGCGCGCAAGGGCGGGCTGCGCCAACGGCCTGGCCGTCGCCGAGCGCTGGGCAAGCTCAGCCGTCGCAAACCGCCTGGCCGGCACCGCCGGCAACAAGTCCGGCGCAATCCTCGCAGTCGATCTGGCCTGCATCGCCGCCGACCGGCGGAGCTTCGCAGTCGGTCTGGCCGAACCCTCCGGCGACGGGCACCTCGCCGCAATAATCCTTGTCTGCGCGACCGGCGCGCGCTGTGCAGCTCCGCAAGACCGCGACCGTATTTGTGGCACCGGCCCATCGCCCTCCCGAAGCAGTGCGGCGACGAAAGGCGGTCCGAGGATGACATGATTTGTAGAGCCAAAAATCTGTAGCATCAAAAAACTGACGTTCGTAAAGTGGCGGACAGCCGCATTCGTCGGCCTTTAAGCTTACGTTGATGGTCGCGCGCCGCCGGATCGCGGACAGACCGCTCACAGATCAGCCATGTCGTTCACTGTTGCCATCGTCGGTCGGCCCAATGTCGGCAAATCGACCCTGTTCAATCGCCTCGTCGGCCGCCGCCTCGCGCTGGTCGACGATGAGCCGGGAGTGACCCGCGACCGCCGCGAAGGCGACGGCAAGCTCGGCGATCTTTCCTTCAGAGTCATCGATACCGCAGGGTTCGACCATGCCGGCAAGGAAACCCTCTCGGCAAGAATGCAGGCGCAGACTGCGTCGGCGATCGCGCAATCGGATGCGCTGCTGTTTCTCATCGACGCGCGCGTCGGCGCCACGCCCCTCGATCGCGATTTTGCCGACTTGGTGCGAAAGGCGGGAAAGCCCGCGATCCTCGTCGCCAACAAAAGTGAAGGTCGCGCCGGCGAAGCGGGGGCGATGGATGCCTATGCGCTCGGTCTCGGCGAGCCGGTCGCAATCAGCGCCGAGCATGGCGAGGGTCTTGCCACGCTCTACGATGCGTTGCGCGCGGCGTTGCCGGAGGCCACTGCGGCGCCCAGCCCTGTGGACGGCGTCCCGGCTGCGGCAGCCGACAAGCCCATTCGCATCGCGGTCGCCGGCCGGCCGAATAGCGGCAAGTCGACGCTGATCAATTGCCTGCTTGGCGAGGAACGGCTGTTGAGCGGGCCGGAACCGGGAACGACGCGCGATGCCATCGTCGTCGATCTCGATTGGCACGGCCGGCGCCTTTTCCTGCATGACACTGCGGGATTGCGGCGTCGCGCGCGGATCACGCAGAAACTCGAAAAGCTTTCCGTCGCCGACGCGCTTGCCGCCATTCGCTTCGCCGAAGTGGTGATCGTGCTCGTCGATGCGCAGACGCCGTTCGACGAGCAGGACATCCGCATCGTCGACCTGGTGGAGCGGGAAGGGCGCGCCATCGTCGTCGGCATCAACAAGTGGGACCTGATCAAGCCACCGCCGGGTGCGCAGGTGCGTCTGCGAGGCGAAACCGATCGTCTGCTGCCGCAGGTCAAGGGTGTGCCGGTGGTGACGCTCTCGGCGCTCACCGGCGCTGGCATCGATCGATTGATGGCGGCGGTGCTGGAAAGCTACGAGGTGTGGAATCGGCGCGTGCCGACGGCGGCACTCAACCGCTTCCTGGCACAGGCGGTCGCGGCGGCCCCACCACCCGCCGTGCATGGCCGCCGCTCGCGGCTCGACTACATCACCCAGCCGAAAGCGCGGCCGCCGACTTTCGTGCTGTTTTCTTCGCGCGTGGCGGCGCTGCCGCAAACCTATCGCCGGTACCTGATCAACGGCTTGCGCAAAAATTTTGCATTGCCGGGAACACCGATCCGGCTGACGATTCGAGCGAAGCCCAATCCTTATGCACGCAAAAAACGTCTATAATGCATGATTAAAAACGCAACACGATCCGCTTTCAAGGGGCAAAGCGGTCATGGGCCAGGGACCGTAACGAGACCGACTTTACTTTCTCAAACAATTGACTGGGCATTGCTGGGCATGCTTGGTTTCGTACCACACCACCTCACAATCCAACCCGTATCGCGCCATGCCCAAACTCTACGAAGCCCTCGCCGAAGCGTTCCTAGCCGAGGGAGTTGACACGCAGTTCGTCCTGATGGGCGACGGCAACATGCACTGGTCGACCGCCTTCGCCAAACTGCCGGGCGTGCATACCGTCCACGTGCGGCACGAGCACGTTACCGTGGCGGCGGCAACGGCCTACAACATCGCAACCGGCAAGGTCGCCGTCGCCTCGGTCACCTGCGGCCCCGGCGTGACCCAGTTGATGACGGCGCTGCCGACCGCGGTTCGCGCCCGCCTGCCGATGGTGGTGTTCGCAGGCGAGTCGCCGATCAACGCCAAGTTCTACAACCAGTACATCGACCAGGCGCCGCTGGTGACGGCGACCGGAGCGCATTACGTCGCCGCGCACAGCGTGCCGCGCATGATGGACTATGTGCGCGAGGCCTTCCACATCGCCAAGGTCGAGCGGACCCCGGTGGTTTTAGGCATTCCCTACGACCTGCAGAAGGTCGAATACATGGCCAACCAGCCCTACGAGACCTCGGCGATGTACCAGCCCAAGGTCGGGCGCATGCAGCCCGATCCGCAGCTCGTGGCCGAGGCCGTCGATCGGCTGGCCGCGGCCAAGCGGCCGATCGTCTTCGGCGGCCGTGGCGTGCTGTGGTCCGGCGCGCGCGATGCGGTGATCAGGCTCGCCGATCGCTGCGGCGCGTTGCTCTCCAACACGCTGCCCGCGCGCGGCCTGTTCCACGACCATCCGTTCGGGCTCGGCACCACCGGCAGCTATTTCACGTCTCTCGGTAAGGAGATGTATGAGTCCGCCGACGTCGTGCTCGCCGTCGGTACCAGCCTGTCCTACTACGTCGGCGGCGGGCACTACTGGGGAAAGGCCTGCAAGATCCAGTTGGACGATGCCCCACGCGGCTTGCGCGATGGGCAGCAGGCCGCCGACATCTACGTGCGATCGGATGCGCTCGCCGGCGTCGAGGCCATCCTGGCCGGCCTCGACAAGAAGCTGGGCGCCGGCAAACCGACGGCGGCGGCGATACGCTCGAAAGAGCTTGCGCATCGGATCGCGACCGAGCCGGCCAACTCCATGCCGTTCGACATCGCACCGGGCGTGCTCGATCCGCGCGAGGTGATCGTCGCCATCGACGCGGTCGTTCCGAAGGATTGGGACATCGTCGTCGGCGGCGGCCATCAGGCCTATTTCAACACCCAGATGCGCGGGCGGCCGGCCGAGCGCTACACGACCGTGCGCGAATTCGGCGCCGTCGGCAACGGCCTGTCTTATGCGCTCGGCGTTGCGGCGGCGCGCTGGGCGGGCCGCGACGGCAAGATCGTGCTATTCGAAGGCGACGGCGGGCTCCTGTTTCATATCCAGGAACTCGAGACGCTCAAGCGGCAAGGATTCCGTATCCTGATCTGCGCGATGAACGACGGCGGTTACGGCTCGGAATTTCACAAGCTGCGCGCCGACGGCCTCGACGACAGTTTGGCATTGTTCGGCCGGCCGGCGTTCGAAGCCATCGCCCGCGGCTTTGGGCTGCGTGGCCACGAGATCCGCGATGTATCCGTCATCCCGAAACTGTTCGCCGACTTCGCCGCGCAGGGCGAAAGCGAAATCTGGAACATCCAGATCTCAGATCAGGTCACGGCCCCGGTGATCCGCGCGACCATCAAGCGCGGGCATGGGAATATGTGAGCGTTTCTTGCAGGACGGCTTTGTTGACTCGGCTCCTCACCCTGAGGTCTTCGGCGCCAACGGGTCCGGCCTTCGGCCGGCCCGATGACAGGCTCCGCGCCGAGCCTCGAAGGGCGAGGCACCCAAGTCGGCTGCTGTCGACTTGGGCACTAAACGTTTTCGAAATCAGCATGCCGATTTCGATTGGCGCCTCGGCCTACAATCCTTCGAAGGCCGCCATAGCGTGTCGACGAGCGCGTGAACGCGCTTCTGGCGGCCGCCTCAGGATGAGGTCAATAGTTCATGCGGTTGGTATTATTGTTGATCTTGCGCTCCGCCTGCAACGCGTGGTCGGCGGCATCATACGCTGCAGCGTGTTCTGTCTGGGGCCATGAACCGGCCAACACCGATCGCCAAGTCTGTGATGTCGCAACCGCCAACGTCCGGGGCTGGGGAGTTAGGTACACCTTCTGAACACATAAAGTTCCGTCACATACGGAAAATCGATCGAATCTTTGCCGGCAAGCTGGGGGTCTCTATTGACGATATTCATTACTTTAGCGCGGATAATCTCCTGCTCGTCTTGCGACAACAGTGCGATAAAGCTGTTTGAGAGGGCACGATTGACCAGTCCCTTTGTTGGCATGGGTTGACTAAACGGATAACACCCGATCGTCATCAGAACAAAACGAGTATCGCTGAAGATTGTGCGCCACGCTGACGATGACTGCCGCGGTGCATCGCCAGCATAATCGTCGAGTAGCCTCGAAAAGGCAGCTACCCACGACACCCGATCGTCCCGCACATTCCAAATCAATGCCAATGCGCCAGCCTCATTGAGAATTCTCAGTATCTCGCCCGTCGCCCTTTCGTAGTCGAACCAATGAAAGGCTGTGGCGCAACAAACGAGACCAGCACAGCCATCGGGAGCCGGTATCGACTCTGCACTCCCGATAACCACGCTAACATTTGGAAAACGACCGATGGGTATGCGAACGGCCATCTCTCTAACGGGTTCCACCGCAAGGATGCGATTACCGGTCGAGGCCAACAGTTGAGTAAATTTCCCGGTACCGGCGCCGAGTTCAACTATCGTGTCGGCAAGCGGCAGCTCGGACAGTATGATCGCAGGATATTCGGGGCGTGCCTCGACATACTCGTTAGCCCGGGCCGCATAGCCCGCAATGAACGGAGATGGCATCAGTTCGCTCTGGCCTTTTGATTGCAGTGTCAATCTGCTCTGATGTTTGCTTGGCGAATGAGCTTGCCCCACTTTTTCGTCTCCTCGACGAGGAGCGCCCCGAAGTCTGCAGGCGTCCCACCCAGGACGGTGCTGCCAAGTGCGACAAGTCGGGCCCTTATGCTGGGGTCTGCGAGGCCCGCGTTGATCGCTTTGTTGAGCTTCCCGACGATTTCGACCGGCGTATTCCTGGGGACGACAATGCCGTACCACGCACTTGCCTCGTAGCCAGACACGAATTCGCCTACCGTTGGGATCTCCGGCAGCAAGAGAGAACGCGTCGCGGCGGTTACTGCCAGTGGGCGCAATTCGCCGCCCTTAACGAATCCGATCGATGAAGACATCGTGGCGAACATGGTGTGCACGGTCCCGTCGAGCAGACCGGCGAGTGCCGCCGCCGCGCCGCGATAGGATACGTGCACGATGTCGATGCCCGTCATCGACTTGAACAACTCTCCCGCCATGTGTGGCGACGTTCCGATGCCGCCCGACGCAAAATTGAGCTTTCCAGGCCTGGTCTTGGCGTAGGCAATGAAATCCGCCACGGTTTTGGCGGGAAACGAGGGGTGCACCACCATGACATTTGTTTCGCGGCTGATTGCGGCGACAGGTGCCAAGTCCCGAACGAAATTGAAATTCAGCTCCGTGTAGAGAGTGGCGTTGATCGCGGCTGGCGGGCCGACCAGCAAAAGTGTGTAGCCGTCCGGCGCTGAACGCACGACGGCTTCCGTGGCGACATTGGTTGCCGCGCCGGGGCGATTTTCGACGACGAAGGGCTTACTAAACTGCTGCGATAACCACTGGCCGATGAGGCGCGCTAGGATGTCATTGGCGCCGCCCGGAGCAAGACCGACGACGATTCGGACCGGCCGCGACGGGTATGTTTGCGCTTTGGCGATCGTCGGCAGGATGGCCAGTATCGCGGCGTTTGCTGCCAATCGCAGAAGGCGACGGCGTGGGATGTCCATGGCGGTTCCTCGATCTGGGCGAGGCACTGCAGCCTGCAGCAGGCTGACGCTGTCGCAGTCGCCGGGCCGCCTCGCTTGAACAATAACTGGGCCCGCCCAGGGTCTCGAAATGCTATTGTCGGATCACGTCATATCCGATCCGGTATGAGGGTTTTATGAACGAGAGTGAACGCATCGAACGTCGCATCAGTCTGCATGACATGCGGGTCCTCATGTCGGTGGTCCAAGCCGGCAGCATGGGAAAGGCGGCGCAGCGGCTCGCCACTTCCCAGCCGGCAATTTCACGTGCCATTGCAGACTTGGAACACACGCTTGGAGTTCGGCTTCTCGACCGCACCAAGCTAGGCATCGAACCGACGGCGTATGGCGCTGCCCTCGCCGAGCGAGGCATCGCGGTATTTGATGAATTACGGCGCGCCGTGCAACACATCGAGTTTCTCGCCGACCCCACTTCGGGAGAACTTCATATTGCGGCTACTCTGCCGATTGCGACAGGCTTCGGTGCCACAGTTATAGATCAAATGTCGCGGCGTTATCCGCGGGTTGTGATCCATTTGTCGTCGGGCCCCTCAGATATGGCCTATCGAGCGCTGGCAGAGCGGCGCGTGGACTTGGTGATTGCGCGCCTTTTCGCGCCGATCGGAAAGGAGAATGTGACCGTCGACATTCTCTTCGACGAACAAGAGGTCATCGTGGCGGGGGCCAACAACCCCCTGAGCAAACGGCGCAAGTTGAGGCTCAGCGAATTGGTCGACCAGCCATGGGTCTTGGCGCCGGAAGACAGCCTGTCGGGTACTGTCTTTGTGGAAGCATTTCGTGCCGCCAGGCTTGAACCTCCTCGCGCCTCGGTCGTCGCCAGCGCAGCTCCAGCGCGCCTGGCCATGGTCGCTAACCGACGCTTTCTCACTATTGTTCCGAAGTCGATGCTGACGCACTCTTTCTTTCACGCAGCGCTCAAACGTCTGCCAGTCGACCTGTCGGTCACCCGGAGGCCAATTGCGATCACGACCTTAAAAAATCGTACCGGGAGCCCGGCGGCAAAGCTTTTCATCGATCTCGCCCGAGAGGCGGCAAAGACAATAGGAAAACTGCGGTGATGTCTCCTAGAGCGCAATCTCTTCATATTGAATCGATTGACGCTCCAGCGTCTTGGTGGAGCATGATCTTTTCGGAAAACCGGTTTCCACTTTTCCGGATCATGCTCTAGACTAGCAGCGAAACCCATCCTCCAACCTCGCAGACTTTAGGATGGATTTCGTTTCACTCCACCCGTCCTCCGCGCAGGTTGACCATCTCAGCGGATCCCGTCATCGTTGCCGATGGGAGTATCCCTGTGATTGCCACGAGTTTTCCCCGGGCCGTGCGTGTTATCGAGCACACGTTGATACCGTTGAAGGACGGTACGATGCTGGCGGCCCGCATCTGGTTGCCGGAGGATGCTGAACAGAACCCGGTTCCGGCGATCCTCGAGTTTCTTCCCTATCGCAAGCGCGACGGCACGTACGAGCGGGACGCACTCACTCATCCGTATCTGGCCGGTCACGGCTACGCCGGCGTCCGCGTCGACCTTCGCGGGTGCGGCGAATCCACCGGCTTGCTGTTCGACGAATACGCCAAGCAGGAACAAGACGATGGCGTGGAGGTGATCGCGTGGCTGGCGGCGCAACCCTGGTGCAATGGCGCCGTCGGAATGATGGGAATTTCCTGGGGCGGGTTCAATGGGCTCCAAATTGCGGCGCGCCGCCCTCCGGCACTCAAAGCCATCGTCACCATTTGTTCGACCGACGATCGGTACGCCGACGACGCGCACTACATGGGCGGCGCGCTTCTCACCGCCGCCGCACTTGAATGGGCTTTTTTCTTCTTCAGCTTGATGTGCCTTCCGCCCGATCCGGCGCTGGTCGGCGATAGCTGGCGAGCGATGTGGCTGGAGCGCCTGGCGAACGTGCCGCTGTTCCAGGACAATTGGCTGGTGCACCAACGACGCGATGCGTACTGGAAGCACGGGTCGGTATGCGAGGACTACGCGGCGATCCAATGCCCGGTCTATGCCGTCGGCGGTTGGACCGACGGCTATAAGAATGCAATTCCGCGTCTGCTGGAGGGACTAAAGGTCCCTCGCAAGGGTCTTATCGGACCGTGGGCACACGCCTATCCGCACTTTGCGCTTCCCGGCCCCCAGATCGGATTCCTCCAGGAAATGCTGCGATGGTGGGATCATTGGCTCAAAGGCGTCGATACGGGCGTGATGGGTGGGCCCATGCTGCGCGCCTGGATGACGGAGAGTGTGAAGCCGGCGAGCCATCACAACACCTTGCCGGGCCGCTGGATTGCAGAGCCTTCATGGCCGCCGCCAGGAATAATGCCGCGGCGCCTGTTCCTGACCGATGCGGGCTTGCGAGAAACCGCGGCACCTTTGACGGATCGCCCGGTCTGTTCGCCGCAGACGCTTGGCAAGTTTTCGGGCGACTGGGTTCCATTTGGACGCGGGCGCGATCAGGCCGACGACCAGCGAGAAGATGACACGCGCTCCCTAGTTTTCGAGACGCCGCCACTCGATGAGCCGATCGAGATCCTTGGCGCTCCGATCGTCACGCTCGATGTCGCCTCCGACCGGCCGATTGCGAATCTGGTGGTTCGGTTATGCGATGTGCACCCGACCAGTGATTCATTGCGTGTGAGCTATGGCGTGCTCAACCTCGCCCATCGCGACGGCCACGAACAACCCGCCGTGCTGGCGAAAGGGGAGCGCTACCGCGTGCGCATCCAGCTCAACGATGCAGGCTCGGTGTTTCCAGCCGGCCACAAGGTGAGGCTCGCGATATCGACGGCTTATTGGCCGATGGTCTGGCCCAGTCCGCAGACGGCGACTGTGCAGATCTTTGCCGGCACCCTCGATCTGCCGCAACGCCCGTCAAATGCCGCAGACGCCAGAACTCTCGCCGTTTCTCGAACCGGAGACGGCGCCACCCGAGAAGCCAACCATCCTTCATCGCGATGGTTTGCGGATTGAACGCATTGACCGCCTCGGTCTGGAATTGGGCACACAGTGGAAGTCGCAGTATCACGTCGAGGAGAATGATCCGCTCAGCGCCGTTGCCGAACTGCACAATATCCAGACTGTGTCGCGAAACGAATGGCAAATCCGGGTCGAGACACAGATGCGGCTGTCATCGACGAGCAATACCTTTCAGCTACAGGGAAGCCTGCGCGCCTGGGAAGGAACCCACGAAGTGTGCCATCGCGACTGGGATCGCTCGATTCCTCGAGATTTCATGTGACGATGGCGCTGGAGGCGACGTCCGCGGCAACGACCTATCACCGCATGACGGATAACGGTGTCGGCGTTTTCTATCGCTCTGCTCTATGACTACCGAACCAACGTGGCTGCCTATGCGGCATGGCAGGTGTGGCTGCGTGAGTACAAACCGCCGACTTTGGTTGTATGGGGAGGGAATGATCCGTCGCTTATTGCGCCTGGAGGCGAGGCTTTCCGTCGCGATCTGCCAAATGCCGAAATACATTTACTCGACGCCGGCCATTTTGCCTTGGACGAGAAGGATGACGACATCGCGGGTCTTATTCTTGCATTCCTGGCCAAATATTTCGTCTGACGGCAACGTCACGGCGCGTGAAGTCGGAAGCGTCCATGGTCGAATGTTTCGCCGTCTACCATCGAGCCAACCACTGGCGTATTCTGGCGAACGGAGAAAGACCCTATCAAATGGTGGTGGCCCATGAGCCAAGTCCAGGTTGAGCAGAAAACCTATCAGATGCCGCCGCAGGAAGGCATCACCGTCGCGCACTTTATAGTTGTCGCCGATATCGAACGATCGGCCCGTTTTTACGAAAAGGTCTTCGGCGCCCGCGTTCTGAGCAGGGGCGACAGCAAGGGCGCACCGGGATACCTCCAGATCGCGAACACGTGGCTCATCGTCAACGTCGGCGGCGGCCCGACACCCGACAAGCCGACGGTCACGCTCGACGTCCCCGCCGATCCCGATCGCGTCAGCAGCTTCATGAATATCCGCGTTGCCGATATTCAAGCGTGCTATGAGCTGTGGCGAAGCCGGGGAGCCGAGTTCATCACGGAGCCGAAGCCCAAGTACGGCGAAACGCGCTGCTACATTCGCGATCCCGACGGCTACATTATAGAAGTCGGGCAAAGCAATCCGGGCATCGCTTATGGCTAAACGGCACGACACATGAAAGCGCGCATGAAATCCGAGAGGGATGGCATCAACGCGGCGGCCAAGCCAAGCGGAACCGGTTGCGTCGAATGCCTGGCCTCAGGCCAATGGTGGTTTCATCTTCGCCGATGCGCCGAATGCGGGCACATCGGCTGCTGCGATAGTTCACCAAATCAACACGCATCGAAACATTACGCCGCCACAGGTCACCCGATCATCACGAGCTTCGAGCCGGGCGAGCAGTGGTTTTACAACTATCGTACGGAGCAGTTCGTCACCGGACCGAAGCTTCACGCTCCTCACTGCCATCCGCTGGATCAACCGGCGCCTGGGCCGGCCGGAGCGGTGCCGGCAGACTGGCAAAGGCTCATTCGCGAATAGGGGACGGCTCTTTGATGCCGGCGTGAGCCCTGAGCGTCAATCGGTTCAATATGAAACGATTACACTCTAGATGTGAGCTTTCAATAGGTTGTCCATCCGGTCCTAAACGAGGACGCTGAGGTTGTTGAAGCTTCAGTGATTCGGAGGACCGGATGAACGTGCACAAGAATGCCCGCCTGACACCGCGTGGTCGAGAGCGAATAGTGCGGCAGGTGCAGAGCGGGCAGACGCCGAAGGCCGTCGCATTGGCCGCAGGCGTCTGCCCGCGGACGGTTCGCAAGTGGGTCGACCGCTATCGTCGCGAGGGGCTGGCGGGGTTGAGCGACCGCAGTTCGCGGCCTCACCGGCTTCATCAGCCGACGCCGCAGGGCGTGGTTGAGCAGGTGGAAGGACTGCGCCGTCAGCGCCGCACCGGCCACCAGATCGCAGCCGAATTGCAGATCTCGCCGGCCACCGTTAGTCGCATCCTCAAGCGACTGGGCCTCAACAGGATCAACGCCCTTGAGCCTGCCGAACCGGTCCGGCGCTACCAGCGCGAGAGGCCCGGCGAGATGATCCACATCGACATCAAGAAGCTCGGCCGCTTCAACAGGATCGGCCATCGCATCACCGGCGACCGGCGGGGCCAGAGCAACAGCCGCGGGGTCGGATGGGAGTTCGTGCACGTCGCCATCGACGACCACTCCCGCATTGCCTTCGCCAAGATCATGGGTAACGAGAGGAAGCGTTGTGCCACCGCCTTCCTCAAGGCCGCCGTCGCCTACTACCAGAGCCTCGGCATCACCGTGGAGCGCGTCATGACTGACAACGGCTCCTGCTACAAGTCGTTCGCCTTCCGCAGCGCCTGCAAGCGACTCAGGCTCCGACACGTCCGAACCAGGTCCTATCGACCGCAGACCAACGGCAAGGCCGAGCGCTTCATTCAGACCAGCCTGCGCGAATGGGCTTATGCTCAGGCTTATCAAAGCTCACGGCAGCGCAAGGATCAGCTGCCCGCCTGGCTGCACCAATACAATTGGCACAGGCCTCATGCCGGCATCGGTGATACAACACCCATCAGCAGACTCGCTCTGACCGAGGACAACCTGTTGAGACTCCACAGCTAGAGCAAATTTCCTTCAGGTTGAAAACGCCCCTTCCCTCGTCATGCGCGGGCTTGACCCGCGCATCCATGCTCATTGCCCGCAAATCGAGAACGCAGCATGGATTGCCGGGTCAAGCCCGGCAACGACAAATGATGTGGGCGCGATCCAATTCGATCGGAACCCGATCTAGCTCTCCACGAACAGAGCGTATTTGTCTTCAGCAGGTACGTTGCCAATGACGCCCGTTCGCTGGCACAGTTCCAAGAATTTCCACTGTGCGTCCACCGCTTTGCGGTTCCAGCTGGTCATGAGCAGGTGCTTTGACTGAAGCCACGTCTTGTATTCCGCGACGTCGGCCGGCGTCCGTACGCCGGCAAGCGCGCCGTGGTTTTTCACCGCGGTCTCCAGATTTTCCGGTTTCTTCAGCCAGCGGAACGATTCTTCGGTGGCGGCTGCGAATTTTTTCGCGCGGGAGGGATCGTCATCGACCCAACTCCTCCAGGCCACGAGCGGCCCCGGCCAGACGATCGGATAACCGGTTTTTTGCGTCCAATAGTCATTGGCCGAAAACAGGACGCGGAACTTGTCCGTTAGGGCTTCCGCCGCGATGCTGAGCGAGCTGATGTTGACCATCGCGTCGAGTTGTCCGTTTTCCACCAGCTTGGTCAAAGCCGGACCAGCGACTTGCTGCACGTGCACGTCTTTGAAGATGTCGAGCTTGAAAGCATCGATGATCGCCGCCCGCGCGCACTTGAACGACGCGGCGCTGGTGGAATATGTGCCCAATTTCTTGCCGCGGAGATCGGCAGGCGTCTGGAAGAGTGAATCCTTGCGCACGAGGATGTTCTGCACCACGGTCAATCCGCCGCCGAGGATTACCCACTCCAGGCCGTCATCGATCTTTTGGATGGCGTCTATGCCGGAGTAGCTCGCGACCATGCACTCCTTGCTTGGCAGGCCAGCGAGATAGCCGGCAAAGGGGCGGGGGTCAACGTCAAGTTCGATGCCGTGCTTGGCGAAGACCCCGGCGTCTTTCGCCCCCAGGTAAGTGAGAACGAAAACGCTATCCTGTGGAATTACAATTCTGACTGCCTGCAATGCCGGAGCGGCGTATGCCTTGCCGCGCTGGCCAACGGCAGCGGCGGTAACCGAGCCGAGGCCGGCAAGCAGCAGCGATCTCCTCGTCGCCATGATTAGTCCTCCCGCTTCACTTTATCTTTCATACTTTATCGCGCGGCACGCCGCCATACTCGCATTCCGGTAGCCAGCTTGCGCCCTATAGCGTCGCGCAGGCTCCCTTGCGGACTCCATCGTGCGTCTTCGCCGAAAAAGTTTCGCCATCCCGATCCCCTTGGCTGCCCCCTCCCGGCCGGACCGCATCCCCGCCGCTGTCAAGCGGGGCAAAGAATGTTACAGTTGATCCGCCAATGCCGCCGAAGCGGCCCAGACTGCAATGAAAATTCGCGAGGCGAATTTAACGTGGTGACGTGAAGCCTTTCATCGGGCAGGAGAAATCCAATGGGTCAGATCAACTCGGCCAATGCCGGCTCCGACAACTTTATTCCGGTGATCGACTTGTCCCCCTATTTCGCCGGGACACCGGAGGGTAAACGTCAAGTTGCAGAGCAGATTGGCCGCGCCTGCCGTGAAGTTGGATTCTATGTCATCGTCGGGCACGGCGTTGACCCGAAATTGATTGAGGACGTTGAAATCGTCTCGCGTGAGTTTTTCGACTTGCCGCTCGATGAAAAGATGAAGGTGCACATCGAAGCGACCGGCGGCGTCGGCTATTCGGCCGTTGGCGACATCGCGCTGGCCCATACCCGTGGTCAAATCACGCCACACGATCTCAACGAAACCTTTCAGATCGCCAAAGTCGATGTGACCAGCGATGCCTATTTCCAGAGCGAAGCCGCGCGCGGGATGGTTCCGGTTAATCGCTGGCCGGAGCGGCCTGTCGCATTAAGGAATTTATACACTAGGTACTATTCGAGGATGGGAGCACTTGCGACCAGCCTGATGCGATTATCGGCTCTCGCGCTCGATCTTCCCGAGAGTTACTTTGACGATAAGATTGACCGCCACATCAGCCGCCTGAATGTGCGTCTTTACCCTGAGCAAAAAGTTGCGCCATTGCCCGGCCAGTTCCGGGCTGGGGCCCACACGGACTATGGGACCGTGACGATCCTCAAGCCAGGTGATACCGTTGGCGGCCTTCAGATCGCCGACGCAGACGATAACTGGCACGACGTGCCGATGATTGCGGATTTATTCGTAATCAACCTGGGCGACCTGATGGCCCGGTGGACGAACGATCGCTGGTTGTCAACTCTTCATCGCGTGGCTAATCCGCCCGAAGAGGCGAACGGAGGTTCCCGCAGACTTTCGGTCGTGTTCTTCCATCATCCGAATTATGATGCGACGATATCTTGTCTGCCGACTTGCGTCGAAGCCGGACGTGCGCCTCTGTACGAACCAATCACGGTGAGCGATTACTACAGGATGAAAAAATCGCAACAGCGCGTCGCTAAAGAGAAGGCTCTGGAGTTTGCGGCTACTTGATCGGCCTTTAGACTAGGCTGGCCCGCCTTTGATTCCGATGTTCGCAAACGGGGGTGCCGCAGGATGATGCGAACTTCGGAATCGGGATTCTAGGCGGGCTGCAAAAATTCCAAAAGCCTTCCGGCGCGGTAGTCGTACAACTTCCCGGTCTCGGTAAAGCCGGGAAGGCAGAGCGGAACGATGGTCTCCGCCACTTCCTCGGCAGTGGGCAAGGTCATCGGGTCTTCGCCCGGCATGACCTGCGCGCGCATGCGCGTGCGCGTCGGGCCCGGATTGAACAGGTTGACGCGTACGGCCGTGGTCGTGTCGGTTTCCGCCGCATAGGTTCGCGTCAGGACGTTGAGCGCCGCCTTCGATACCGAATAGGGACCGCTGTAGGCGCGCGCGCTACTCGCCGCGCCAGAGGTCATGAAAACGACGCGGCCGGCGTCGGCGCGCCGCAGCAGCGGATCCATGGCGCGGATCAGATGATAGTTGGCGGTGACGTTGACCGCCATCGCTTCATCCCACGCCGAGGGATCGACGTGCGGCAGCGGCGAGCGCTGGCCGGCGATGGCGGCATTGCCGACGAGCACGTCGAGCCGGCCGTGCCGCTCGTCGAGTGCTTTGGCGAGCCGGTAAATTGCGGGAAAGTCGCGCATATCGAGTGGCACCAACGTGGCCGTGGAGCCGGCGACGCGCACAGCATCGTCGAGCTCTTCGAGCGCACCTTGTGTGCGGCCGGTGGCGACGATGTGTGCGCCGGCGCGCGCCAGCGCCAACGCGAGCGCGTAGCCGATGCCGCGCGTGGCACCGGTAATCAGCGCGACACGGTCGGAGAGTAATGGTCCGGCCTCAGTCATTATCGAGCCGTTCGCTCATCAGAGATTTATCTGCAGGCCATGGCCGGCGCGACGCATGGCGGATGTGAATATCTCTATCGCACCGCTGCGCACGCGATGGAAAGCCTTGAATGGAGCGCGCCGGACCGCTGCACCTATACGCGTCTTGGAAGCCGGAGCATCAGCTCGCTTCGGCGAGCAGTGAAAGCTGACGCGGCGGCGTTTCCTGCGCCATGCGGTCGGTGAGCTGCGTCGGGTACTCGCCGGTGAAGCAATGATCGGTGAATTGCGGACGCGCCGAGTTCGCCCGTTTTCGCCCATGGCCCGGTAAATGCCGTCGACCGAGAGAAATTGCAGCGAATCGGCACCGATGAATTGCCGCATTCCTTCGAGGTCGTGGGTGGCGGCGAGCAAATTGTCCTGCTCGGGCGTGTCGATGCCGTAATAGTCCGGGTGGGTTATCGGCGGCGAGGCGATGCGGAAATGCACCTCGCGGGCACCGGCATCGCGCATCATGCGCACGATCTTCACCGAAGTGGTGCCGCGCACGATCGAATCATCGATCAGCACGATGCGCTTGCCGGAGACCACGGCGCGGTTGGCGTTGTGTTTGAGCCGCACGCCGAGCTGGCGGATATGCTGGGCCGGCTCGATGAAGGTGCGACCGACATAGTGATTGCGGATGATGCCCAGTTCGTAGGGAATGCCGGATTCCTGCGCGTAACCGATGGCTGCAGGCACGCCGGAATCGGGAACCGGCACCACAACGTCCGCAGTGGCCGGCGCCTCGCGCGCCAGTTCGGTTCCGCAGGCCTTGCGCACGTCGTAGACGCTGCGTCCGCCGACGATCGAATCCGGCCGCGCGAAATAGATGTACTCGAATATGCATGGTCTGGCGGGAAGGTGACCGAACGGCCTCTCCGAATGGGCGCCGTCTTCATCGAAAATCACAACTTCGCCGTTCTCCACGTCGCGCACGTATTGGGCGCCGATAATGTCGAGTGCGCAGGTCTCGGAGGCGAGGATCGGAGCGCCGTCGAGCTTGCCGAGCACCAGCGGCCGGATGCCGAGCGGATCGCGGGCGCCGATCAGCTTCTTGTTGGTGAGGCCGACGAAGGCGTAGGAGCCCTCGAGCATGTGCAGCCCCTCGATGAAGCGATTGATGAAGCGGTTGCGATGCGAGCGCGCCACCAGATGCAGGATCACCTCGGTGTCGGTGGTGGATTGCATCATGGCGCCTTCGCGCACCAGTTGCCGGCGCAGCGTCAGTCCATTGGTGAGGTTGCCGTTGTGGCCGATGGCGAAGCCGCCGGCATTGAGCTCGGCAAACAGCGGCTGCACGTTACGCAGGATGGTCCCGCCGGTGGTGGAATAGCGGACGTGGCCGATGGCGGCATTGCCTGGCAGCCGCTCAATCACCTCGCGTCGCGAGAAGGCATCGCCGACCAAACCCAGGCGGCGCTCGGAATGAAAGCGCTTGCCGTCGAAGGAGACGATGCCGGCGGCTTCCTGGCCTCGGTGCTGGAGCGCATGAAGGCCGAGCGCCGTGATGGTGGCGGCGTCGGGGTGGCCGAAAATACCGAACACGCCGCATTCTTCGCGCAGCCGGTCGCCTTCGAAGTCCAGGTCGAGGAGGGCAGGTTCCGTCGTCATCGTTGACCCTCCAGCAGACTCACCCGGCGGCGCTCGTTGCCCCGGGTTCGTTCAAGCACCGTGTTGCGGGGTGCCGGCATCAGGACCGCCGCCCTTGGTAGCCTTGTATTTCTGATATAGTGCTTCGAGGTCCGGAGACATAGAGCGCAGCCAGTCGGCGGTATTGGCGAGGAAAACCTTCGATTTTGCATCCGTGACCCAGGCCGGCTGCGATTTCGCCGGCACCAGCCAGTCGAAGAAGCCGTACGCAACCACGACGATGATCAGGCCGCGCCCGAGCCCGAAAAGGAATCCCAGCGTGCGATCGAGCGCACCGACGCGGCTGTCGAGCACCATGTCGGAGATGCGCACGGTGATGACCGAGACGACGAGCAAGGTGAGCAGGAAAACGCCGCCGACCACGACCGCCTTGGCAATCAGGTCGCTGTTGAAATAGGCCGAGGCGGCCGGCAGGAGCTTGTTGTACGCATAAAGCGTCACGCCCGCCGCAAGGATCCAGGCGGCGATCGACAGCACCTCGCGCATGAAACCGCGAATTATCGCCAGCAGGCCGGATATGAGCATTACGGCGATGAGTACGATGTCGAGGAGCGTTATCGGCATGAATTGAGCGCTCCGCTCCCTTGTTTCGGCCCAGGGCCGGGGCGTGTATAGCCGGCCGGGCAGCGCCGTCATCCGCCTTCTTGCTTGCGCAACAACCCGTTGCCGCGACAAGCATAAGACTTTTCCGCTCCGGTAACTTTCGCGGATGTTAACCCAGGTCCGCCACTGCAGGCTGTGCTTTGCTTTCCTATTCGGCGGCGACGCCGCGGTCGCGATCCCTGCGGCAGCGTTCTTTCGCCCCCGGCTGCGATCTCCGCGACCAGGCTCGACAGCATGCCGACCGAAACGAGCGTAAGAGCATGGCTCGGCTGCTCTCGCCCCGCGCCGCCTCCGGGACGATTGCGCGCGTAAAGCCGAGTTTCTGCGCTTCCTTCAGGCGCGCCGCCGCCTGCGCGACCGGTCGTACGGCGCCCGATAGCGAGACTTCGCCAAAATAGACCGCATCGGCCGGAAGCGGCGCGCGGACCAGCGAGGATACGAGCGCCGCCGCGGCGGCAACGTCCGCCGCTGGCTCCTGGATGCGAAGGCCGCCGGCGACATTGAGATAGACATCATGGCCGGACAGCCGGACGCCGCAATGTGCCTCGAGCACGGCCAGTATCATCGAAAGCCGGTTCGGGTCCCAGCCGACCACGGCGCGGCGCGGGGTGCCGAGGCTGGTCGGTGCGACCAGCGCCTGGATTTCCACCAGCAACGGCCGGGTACCCTCTATTCCGGCAAAAACCGCTGTGCCGGGGCTGCCGAGTTCACGCTCGGACAGGAAAAGTTCCGATGGATTGGCCACCTCGCGCAAGCCTGTGCCGGTCATCTCGAACACGCCGATCTCATCGGTCGGTCCAAACCGGTTCTTGATGGCGCGCAGGATGCGGAATTGCTGCGTGCCTTCGCCCTCGAAGGACAGCACCGCGTCGACCATGTGCTCCACCACCCGCGGGCCGGCGATCTGGCCGTCCTTGGTGACGTGGCCGACCAGGATCACCGCGGCGCCGGTGCGCTTGGCGAAGCGAATGAGTTCACCGGCCGAAGCGCGTACCTGGGTTACGGTGCCCGGCGCTGCTTCGACCGTTTGCGTCCACATGGTCTGGATCGAGTCGATGACAAGAAGGCGCGGCGTCGCGCCGTGCGAAAGCGTCGCGACGATGTCTTCAACCGAGGTTTCGGCAGCGACCTCGACGGCCGCTTCGCCGAGCCCCAGGCGTTCGGCGCGCAACCGCACCTGGGCTACCGCCTCTTCGCCGGAAATATAGACGGCGCGATGATGGCCGCGTGCAAACGCGGCCGCCACCTCGATCAGCAGCGTCGATTTGCCGATGCCGGGATCGCCGCCAAGCAGCAATACCGAGCCACGCACCAGCCCGCTGCCCGTCACCCGGTCGAACTCGGCAATTCCGGAAGAGACGCGCGGCGCCTCGAGGGTCTCGCCCTTGAGCGGTTCGATGGCGAACACGCGGCCCTTGCGCGTAGGGCGCGCGCCCGCGGCGACGCCCTCCGCGACGAGGGTGTTCCAGGCGCCGCAGGCTTCGCAGCGTCCCGCCCAGCGGGCAGACGCCGCGCCGCAGCTCTGGCAGATGAAATTTTGCGCCCGCGCCGCCATTCAGCCGACAGCCTCGCGATAGACGACCCGGCATCGCGCGCCGAGGTGCGTCGAGAATCTCATAGCCGATAGTACCGGCCCATGCGCCAACGTCGTCGATCGAAATGCCGTCGCCGATGAAGGTCGCTTCGTCGCCGCGGTGGACCGCTCCCTCGGGGAGTTCGCTGATATCGATGCAGATCAGGTCCATCGAAATGCGGCCGGCACAGGGACAAAGCTTGCCCGCGATCGATGCCATTCCCGGCTGCGCGCGTTCGATGCCGCTGAGCGCGCGCGGCAGCCCATCGGCATAGCCGAGCGCGGCAACGGCCAGGCGCGTGGCGCGTTTCGCCGTCCAGCCGGCCCCGTACCCCACGCTCGCGCCGCGCTCGACGTTGCGGATTTGGAGAATGCGCGCGCCCAGTTCGACGACGCTGCGCATCGGATTGGGCCGACCCGGCGTGGGATTGATGCCGTAGAGCGCCGCGCCCGGCCGCAGCAGATCGCAATGCGTCGACGGCATTGAGGAAATATTCCCGACGAATTGGCGAGCGAGGCGGGAACGCCGCGGAACAGCAAGCGCATCTCGTTAAACAGCCGGATTTGCTGCGCATTGAGCGGATGGTCGGCGATTTCGGCGCAGGCTAGATGGCTCATCAGCAGTGCGATGCCGTGATTGTCGGTGTGAATGCGTGGCGCGAGCGCGGCGGTCTCTTCGAGCGGCAGGCCGAGCCGGCTCATGCCGGTGTCGACATGGAGCGCCGCGCCGCCGCTCCAGTTGCGCTCGGCCACAAAGGCATCCCACTCGGCAAGTTCAGTTGCGCTGTTGATGACGGGCCGCGCGCCAATGCTCGACAAAGATGCCGCCGCAATCGGGAGAAAAGCCGTTGAGCACGTAGATCACGGCCTCGCGCGCGCATGAACGCAGCCGCCGCGCCTCGGCGAGGTCGGCGACAAAGAAGGTCTTGCAGCCCGCTTCCGTCAGCCTGGCGGCGACCGGGCCGATGCCGAGCCCGTAGGCATTGGCCTTGACTACGGCGGCGCATTCGCTGGCCGGAGCTTGCCGCGAAAGCATCCGCCAATTCGCCTCGATGGCGCAAAGGTCGATCTTGAGCGTGCTTCCGGTTTCGGGGACCGGAGCGGTGTCGATCGGCTCGGGCAATGTTTCGGCGAGCGCCATGGCCGGGTTATACCGGAGCGGCCATGGTCGTAAAATGGCGTTACGCCAGCCTGATCCGCCGCGAGCGCGCGGGTGCGATTTGACCGAGACGCGGCCGGTGAGCGGATTGGCAATCGAGCGCGACGTGAGGCCAAGGGTGGCCTAAAGCCGCCCAAAGCAGCTTATGGCGTCCACGGCGCCGGACTGTGGGTGGTATCAAGGTTGCCAAAGCGTGTCACCGCGCCCTCGAATTGCAGGTCGACGGTGCCCGTTGGGCCATGGCGCTGCTTGCCGATGATCACCTCGGCCTTGCCGTCGACGCGCTCACCTTCGGCGAGCCATTCGGCGAATTTTTCCCGGCTCGCTTCGGTGGGCTTGCGCATCTGGTGGTAGTATTCCTCGCGGAAGATGAACATCACAACGTCGGCGTCCTGCTCGATCGAGCCGGACTCGCGCAAATCGGAAAGCTGCGGGCGCTTGTCGTCGCGTGCTTCGACTTGCCGAGATAATTGCGACAGCGCCAGAATTGGGATGTTGAGTTCCTTGGCCAGCGCCTTGAGGCGGGTGGTGATCTCTGTGATCTCGTGTACGCGACCTTCGCTGGCGCGCTGGCTGGAGCCTTGCAGAAGCTGCAGATAGTCGACTACCACGAGATCGAGGCCGCGCTGGCGCTTCAGTCGGCGCGCGCGGGCAGCCAATTGACCGATCGAAAGACCGCCCGTTTCGTCGACATAGAACGGAAGGTTCTGCAGTTCGATCGGAAACATCTTTGATTTTCTCGAAATCGGACTCGTCGATGGCGCCGCGGCGGATCTTGTTGGACGGTATCCCGGTCTGCTCGGAGATGATGCGCGTGGCGAGTTGCTCGGCCGACATTTCCAGCGAGAAGTAACCGACGATGCCGCCGTTGACGGTCGCAAGATGCCCGTCGGCGCGGACATCCCCGGCCCACGCCTTGGCAACGTTGTAGGAGATGTTGGTCGCGAGCGCGGATTTGCCCATGCCCGGCCGGCCGGCGAGGATGATCAGATCGGAGGGCTGCAGGCCGCCCATGCGGGCATCCAGATCGGTCAATCCGGTCGCCAACCCGGACAATCCGCCGTCGCGCTGATAGGCGTGCGCCGCCATGTCGACCGCGGTCGTGAGCGCCTGCGCGAAGCGCTGAAATCCGGAATCGTAGCGGCCGCTTTCGGCGATCTCGTAGAGCTTGCGCTCGGCTTCCTCGATGTGGTTTGCCGGCGACGCCTCGACCGGCGCGTCGTAGGCCGAGTTGACGATCTCCTCGCCGATCGCGATCAGGTCGCGGCGGACGGAGAGATCGTAGACGGTGCGCCCATAATCCTCGGCATTGATGATCGTCGTCGCTTCCGCGGCAAGCCGCGCCAGGTATTGGTTGAGCGAGAGGCCGGCGATGTTGAACTCGGCCGGCAGGAACGTCTTCAGCGTGACCGGGGTTGCGATTTTCCCGGCTCGCACCAGTCCGCCGGCGAGGTCGAAGATGCGCTGATGGATCGGTTCGAAGAAGTGCTGCGGTGTAAGGAAATCGGAGACGCGGTAGAAGGCCTCGTTATTGACCAGGATGGCGCCGAGCAGCGCCTGTTCGGCTTCGATATTATGCGGCGGCGAGCGGAACGCCGGTTCCACGGGAACTTGACGCGCGATCGAATCGATTTGGGCCATGGGACCGATCAAGAGATTCGCCTGTGGCCGATTTGCGGTCAGCCACCCTCGATGTTTCTTTTGTGTGCGCACTCGACATCGCGGATCACTCACGAACGCGGAGCTGCCGGGCATGCAACGCAGCGCGGCTACCCCCGGCAATGGAGCAGGCAAGCACCGCCGCGCAAGCGCCTCGATAATCCAGCGCCGCCGCGATCAGCAATCCCGCTTCGCGGCTTTCCCCGCTACGCACCGGCGGTTCGAGCGAAACCTTGGCGGTCGGCATTTTACTTGACGGACTTTTCGCAGTCCGTCATCGCGTTCGGCTACTCGCCGGCCAGACGTAAGGGCGCGGCTTGACGAGCCTCAAGAGCACGTAATCGCGTCTCTTCGCGCGCGATGTAATCGCGGGTCGGCGGAGTGACACCCTTGCGCTTGCTCATCTGGATCTGGAACACCACCATGTCGCCGTCGCGGAACGCCTCTTCGGAGGCCGCCAGGTAGAATTCCCACATGCGCACGAAGCGCTGGTCGTAGAGCCGCACGGCCTCCTCGCGATGGGCGAGAAAGCGCTCACGCCAGGCTCTAAGCGTTTCGGCGTAGTGCAGCTGCAGCACCTCCACGTCGCTGACGATGAGCCGCGCGCGCTCGATCGCCGGCAGCACCTCGGAGAGTGCTGGGATGTAGCCGCCCGGAAAAATGTACTTGGCGATCCACGGATTGGTGATGCCGGGAGAGCTCTTGCGGCCGATGAAATGCAGGAGCGCGACGCCATCCTCCTTGAGCAGATGGGCGCACCTGACGAAGAAGGTGTCATAAAACCCGACGCCGACATGCTCGAACATGCCGACCGAGACGATGCGGTCGAACGGCCCCTCGACGTCACGGTAGTCCAGCAGGGCGAACTTTGCCTCCTGCGCGCGGCTGCGCTCGATCGCTCTCTCCTGGGCGCGCCGGTATTGTTCCCCGGATAAGGTGATGCCGGTGACGCGGGCGTCGCAAATCTCGGCGAGATAGAGCGCAAGGCCGCCCCAGCCGCAGCCGATATCGAGAACGTGCGCGCCGGCTTTCACCAAGAGCTTGGCGGCGAGGTGCCGCTTCTTGGCGAGTTGCGCATCATCGAGCGACAGATCCGATGATGGATAATAGGCGCAGCTATATTGCTGGTCGGCGTCGAGGAAGAGCGAATAGAGCCGGCCATCGAGATCGTAATGATGCGCCGCATTGCGCCGGGCGCGCGAGCGTGGATTGAACTGCTGCAGACGGCGGAAGACATAGCGGATGAGCCGCGGCGGCCAGGCCCAGGGCGGCGCTGCAATCCACTGTTGGCGGAAGAAAAGCGCAAGGACCTGCGCGATCGAGCCACGCTCGACCACGAAGCTACCGTCCATATAGGCCTCGCCGAGCTTGAGCTCGGGATCGAGCAGGATGGCGCGCTGGGCGCTCGCAGTCTTGAAGCGAACGGCCAACGGCGGACCGTTGCCATCGCCGAAGGAGTAGGTCTTGCCTGCGGCGGTCGTAACGCTAAGGGACCCTGTACCCACGCACTGGCGCAAGAACGCCACCAGCAACCGTTCCACTTTCGCCTCCCATCCTATCGGGGCGGTGACCGGCATCCGGTTTCGCCTTCCGGCCGCTTGAGGCGGCGGCAATCGAGCCCGTTCTCCGGCCAAGCCATGTTGCTGCCGTCATTAAAACAAATTCTTCCTTGACCAGCAATGCGGCCACGATGTCGCGTACGCCGCGTTCGTGCTGCGGTGCCGCTGGCCGGGCGAAATGCCCGGCATGGGAATGGAGAGGGGTGAGGGTGTTCACGCGCTTTGTGCCCGCGATCGTCCTACTCGCGCTTGTGCCGCCGCTGCCGGCGCACGCGCAAGTCAATATCGATCAAGACAAGACGCCGGCGCATATTTTCGCGAGCGATTGTTCGGTATGCCACAAGTCGGCGCGCGGGCTGGCAAACGGTCGGGGCAGCTCCACGCTGACCGGATTTTTGACCGAACATTACACATCGAGCCGGGAAGAGGCGGCCGCGATGTCGGCCTATGTGCTGGCAAGCGGCGGTGGGGTCGGTACAGCAACGCCGGTGCGGACCCAAAAGCCGGACGGGCAGCGCGGCCGCGCCTCGGCCGAGGACGCCAAGCCCCACCAGGGGCGGACCGCGGCAAAACCGGGGGAAGAGCCGGCGGCAAGTGCCAAGCTGCGGCGGCCGGCCGGGGAGCGGGGCAAGCCGGACGGAGGGGAGCGCAGCGCCACTGCGGAGCCGGGCCGCTTCGGCTTCGAGCGCAAGCCGCCGTCGGAGCGACGGCCCGAGGCCACGGCGTCGCGCCGCCGCGGGCGGTCGAAACCCGGTGAGCCGGCCAAACCGGAGAGCGCAACAGCCGCGGGTGCGTCGAGCCCTGCCGAGTTGCCGAAGCCCGACGCCGGTGCGTCGGGACCTGCTCCGAGCGTTTCGGTCAGTGCTGCGGCCGAGGCTGCAAGCGCACCGGCCAGTGCGCCGGTGGAAGGCGAGCCGGCTGCGGCATCGCCTGCGGCGACCGACAATATCCCCGACTGATCAGCGCTCGGTTTCGGAAGGACTGGCCGGCGCTTCGCCGCCTTCCGGCTGGCCACGCGATGGCGCCGCCTCGGGATCGAAGAAGGCCTCGGCGGCGAGCGCCGCCGCCTCCGCTTCGCTCGGCTCTTCGCGCAAGTGCGTTATGTCCTCGCCGCGCCCGATGCGCGCCGCCTCGTCGTTGTTGCGCGCCACCACCACGCTGACCGAGGTTTCGATCTCCGGATGCAAGGCAATGGGGACGTTGTGCCGGCCGACGGTCTTGATTGGTGTGTTCAGCGCGATTTGATTGCGGTTGATCGAAAATCCCGCCTCGCTGATGAGCCGCACCAGATCGCGCGGCGACACCGAGCCGAACAGCTGCCCCGCTTCGGAAGCCTGCCGCAGTATGGTGAAGCTTTTGCCATTCAGTTGCTCGGCCAATTCTCCGGCCTCGCCCTTGAGCGTCTGCGAGCGCGACTCGAGTTCGCTGCGCATTTTTTCGAAGCGACCGCGATTTTCGGCGGTGGCACGCAACGCCTTGCCGCGCGGCAGCAGCAGATTGCGGGCAAAGCCGTCCTTGACGCGGACCACGTCGCCCATCTGGCCCAGCCGGGCGATGCGTTCGAGCAAGATCACTTCCATCGAGGTCTCCCCGGCTCAGCGGATCACATAGGGCAACAGGCCGAGAAAGCGAGCACGCTTGATCGCCTGCGCGAGCGCACGCTGTTTGTTCGCCGATACCGCCGTGATGCGGCTGGGAACGATCTTTCCGCGCTCCGATACGAAACGCTGCAACAGCTTCACGTCCTTGTAATCAATCTTGGGCGCGTTGGCGCCGGAGAACGGGCAGCTCTTGCGGCGGCGGAAGAACGGTCGGCGTCCGCCGGCGCCTTGAGGGGCCATTGCCATGGTTACACCTGTGTCGCCGGTTCGACTGCGTCGGCACCATCGCGACCGTGCCGTTCACGCGTGCGGTCGCCGCGCTCACCACGATCTGGCCGGTCACCGCGGTCTCCGCGATCTGGCCGGTCCCCGCGGTCCCCGCGATCGCCGCGATCCGGACGGTCCCCGCGATCGCCACGGCGATCGTCACGGTCGCGATCGCGTTCGGCGCGGCGCATCATGGCGGAGGGACCGGATTCGTGCTCGTCGACCCGGATCGTCAGATAGCGCAGCACGTCCTCGTTGAGCCGTTCCAGGCGCTCGATTTCATTGATCGCCGCCGACGGCGCATCGATGTTCATCAGCGTAAAGTGCGCCTTGCGGTTCTTGCGCATGCGATAGGAGAGCGATCTGACCCCCCAATATTCCGTCTTGGCGACCGTGCCGCCAAGCCCTTCCACCACACTCTTCAGTTGCGTACTCAATTCCTCGACTTGCTGCGCGCTGGTGTCCTGGCGCGCAAGATAGACGTGTTCGTAGAGCGGCATCGCTTGCCCTTTCCTAAACTGCCGCGCTCGTCCCGGCGCCAAGCCCCTCGAACCCTTCGGGAAAGGCTCGAATGCTCTGAAGGCGGGAACACCGGACGCCGGACCTTTGCGGCCCTGCCGCGCCTTCCAGTGGGTATGTCCTGTTGGAAAATCGCTAACCGTATTTTCCGAAACATACGCTGGCGCGGCCGTCCGTTCAGCTCCCGGCCGGGACCGAGCGGAAGCGCGACATATACGCAGCCGGCACGGAAAGGCAAGCGGATAGGGGCGCAGTCGGTGCGCGGTCAGCGCCGCCCGCGCGCCCGCGCCGCCGGCCCCTGGATCAGCTCGGCAAGACGCACCGCGAGCGCGACAGCCTCGCGCATCTGCCGCGCGCCGTCGCTGCCTTGAGCGGGGGCGTTGGCGCGCAGCTTCTGCAAACCCGCGAGCAGAACTTCGAGGTTCTGTCCCAGGAGTTCTTTGCCGAAATCCAGGATCTTGGCGCGCCTGCGCAAGCTCGGAATCGGTAACGGGCGCAAATGCGGTCATGCGACGATTATTTCCGCCGAAGGGCGTGGAAGCCGGCGGTCCGATCGGTACCTTAGCAATTCCCGGTTGTTGCTTTCTTACACCCTGCCTGGCGCCCGGGCCGAGCGGCAGCCGCCTTGACAGCGCGTGGATCGCGGTATCTTTCGCGCCTTCACGGGACATTTCCGATGAGCGCGGCATTCGTTTTCCCCGGGCAGGGGAGCCAGACCGTGGGTATGGGCAAGCCGCTGGCCGAGGCGTTCGCCGCGGCGCGGCTTGTGTTTGAGGAGGTTGATGCGGCGCTCGGCGAAAAACTGAGCCAAACGATCTGGAACGGCCCCGCCGAGGCGCTCGTCCTTACCGAAAACGCGCAGCCGGCGCTGATGGCTGTTTCGCTTGCGGTCATGCGGGTGCTCGAAACCGAGGCGGGCGTCGACCTGGTCCGCGATGCGGCCGTTGTTGCCGGGCATTCGCTCGGCGAATATTCGGCGCTCGCGGCGGCGGGATCGCTGTCGATTGCCGATGCGGCGCGGCTCTTGCGCGTGCGCGGCCGCGCCATGCAGAAGGCGGTGCCGGTCGGCGCCGGTGCCATGGCCGCTCTGGTGGGGGTCGATCTGGTCGCGGCGCAGGCGGTTGCCGAAGAGGCGGCAAGCGCGGGGGTGTGCGCCGCCGCCAACGATAACGGCGGCGGCCAGGTCGTTCTTTCCGGCGAGAAGCAGGCAGTCGAACGCGCCGTCGAGATCGCCAAGTCGCGCGGCGCCAGGCGGGCGATGATGCTGCCGGTGTCGGCTCCCTTCCATTGCCTGCTCATGCATCCGGCGGCCGAGGTGATGGCCGAGGCGCTGGGCAAAGTCGCGGTCAAGCCGCCGCGCGTGCCGTTGATCGCCAACGTTACGGCGCGGCCGATCAGCGAGCCGGCCGAGATCGTGCGGGCCTTGATCGCGCAGGTGACCGGCACCGTGCGCTGGCGCAAGTCGGTCTTGTTCATGGCCCGATCCGGCGTGACCGTCTTCTATGAAGCGGGCGCCGGCCGCGTGCTCACCGGCCTGATCAAGCGGATCGCCGAAGCAGCCGAAGCCACATCGATCAGCACGCCCGAGGACGTCATGCGGTTAAGAAACGCGCGGGGCTGAAATATGCGCCATGCGCTCGTACAATCGAAAGCGGATCGGGAGCGGACGCGATGTTCGAACTGACCGGCAAGATGGCGCTGATCACCGGGGCAAGCGGACCGATCGGCGCCGGCATCGCGCGGCGGATTCACGGCCAAGGCGCAACCGTCGCGATCTCCGGCACCCGCCAGGAAATCCTGCAGAAGCTCGCCGGCGAGATGGGCGGGCGCGTTCACGTTCTGCCCTGCGATCTCGCCGATCCCGGCGAGGCCGGCAATCTTGTGCCGCGCGCCGAGGAGGCAATGGGCGGGCTCGACATTCTGGTCGCCAATGCCGGGATCGCGCGCGACAACCTGCTCGTGCAGTTGCGCGACGAGGACTGGGAGCGGGTGATCGCGGTCAACCTGTCGGCGACCTTTCGCCTCTCGCGCGCGGCGGTGCGCGGCATGATGCGGCGGCGCTTCGGCCGCATCATCGCCATCACCTCCGTGGTCGGAGCAACCGGCAATCCCGGGCAGGCCAATTACGTCGCCGCCAAAGCCGGCGTCGCCGGAATGATCAAAGCGATCGCAGCTGAATACGCAAAGCGCGGCATCACCGCCAACTGCGTGGCCCCCGGCTTCATCGTCACGCCGATGACCGAAAAGCTCAACGACAAGCAGCGCGAGGCCATAGTGGCGAAAATCCCGGCCGCCCGTCCCGGAACGCCCGATGACGTCGCTGCCGCAATCGTCTTCCTCGCTTCCGACGAGGCCGCCTACGTCACGGGCCAGACGCTCCACGTCAACGGCGGCATGGCGATGATCTGATGCGACAGGCGCGAGCTTTTCTGCGCCGCCAGTTGCGACCGGCGGAACCTGCGTTCGGGCCGAACATGAAGGCTCCCCGGTCATTTGGCGGCGCAAGACAGAGCGACCCGGAGCCGATGGAAATGTGCCGGGACGGGTATGCCGTCGTGCTAGGGCCTGTCCTCAATTAGAGGATTCCCAAGGAGATTATCGCATGATTTATAGGGCGTCAGCTGATTCGGGAGCTGACAGATGCGCCGCTATGCTCTTCGGGACGATCAATGGGCCAGGATCGAGGATATGTTGCCGGGCCGGAAGGGTCACGTTGGAGTAACCGCCAAGGACAATCGGCTGTTTGTGGAGGCGGTACTTTATCAATATCGCGCCGGGATACCGTGGCGAGACATTCCGGAGCGTTTTGGCGACCCGATCAAGGTTCACACGCGATTTTCGCGCTGGGCCAAGAACGGCGTGTGGAAGAAGTTGTTTGCGATGCTGGCGAGTGATGCGGACAATGAGTACGCCATGATCGACAGCACGATCGTGCGGGCGCATCAGCACAGCGCGGGTGCGCAAAAAAAGACAGTGAAGACCAAGCGATCGGGCGCAGCAAAGGCGGGCTGAGCACCAAGATTCATGCGCTGGTCGACGCCTTGGGCAATCCGCTGGACTTCATTTTGACGCCGGGCCAAGCCCATGACCTGGAAGGCGCCGACGCGCTGCTGCCCGGCATGGCGGCCGAGACCTTGCTGGCAGACAAAGCCTTCGATGCCGATGAACGGGTAATCGAACCCTTGCTGGCACGGGGAAAGTCGGTCGTGATCCCACCCAAGAGCAACCGCAAGGTCCAACGCAGTTTCGACAAGGATGCCTACAAGGCGCGCCACCTCATCGAGAATTTCTTCTGCAAGCTCAAGCAATATCGCGCCATCGCCACCCGCTACGACAAAACCGCCAGAAATTTCCTCGCCGCAATTCACCTCGCGGCTGCTATCATCTGGCTCAATTGAGGACAGGCCCTAGGCAAACGTGGGGGAAATGTGGTAACCGGACCAAGATCGGGCCGGGGAACCTGAAAGCCGGAGCGCGGGGCAACAAATATCCGCCTCTGATCGGTCGACCCGTTTCCGTCGCCGACGACGAGACCAAGGCTCATTCAATTGGGTCGCGTTGAAAAATGAGGTTGGAAGATGAGCGACATTGCCGAGCGGGTGAAGAAGATCGTCGTCGACAATCTGGGCGTCGACCCCGATAAGGTGACGGAAAATGCCAGCTTCATCGACGACCTTGGTGCCGACAGTCTCGATACGGTCGAGCTGGTCATGGCGTTTGAGGAAGAATTCAATTGCGAGATTCCCGACGATACGGCGGAGACCATTCTGACCGTCGGCGATGCCGTAAAATTCCTGGAAAAAAACGCGAAAAGCTGAGCAGCCGCCGGCTGCAGCCCGTCATCGCATGAGCGGCCCCCGCGCGCGGAAGTTTCGCACCATGCGGCGCGCGGGTCGATCCGTGGGGCGCGCACGCTGTGCCGGCGGGCACGGCGATAGGATCGGCTGCGGTCCGGACTGCATCGCCCGCACGGAGCGCTGCTCATGAGACGCGTGGTAGTCACTGGGCTCGGGATGGTGACGCCGCTCGGCTGTGGGGTCGAGGCCACCTGGCAGCGCCTGCTCGCCGCCGAGAGCGGGGTGCGGCGCGTCGAGAGGTTCGAGGTTTCCGACATCGCCAGCCAAATAGCTGGGCAAATTCCCCGCGGCGACGGCTCCGTCGGCACCTTCAATCCCGATCAGTGGATGGAACCGAAGGAGCAGCGCAAGGTCGACGATTTCATCCTCTACGGCATGTGCGCGGCAACGATGGCGCTTGATGATGCCGGCTGGCATCCGCAAACCTACGACGATCAAATTGTGAGCGGGGTGCTGATCGGCTCGGGCATCGGCGGGGTCGAGGGCATTGCCGAGACCGCGATCATTCTGCGCGACCGCGGTCCCCGGCGCGTATCGCCGTTCTTCATTCCCGGCCGGATCATCAACCTGACTTCCGGCCATGTCTCGATCGCGCATTCGCTGAAGGGACCCAATCACGCGGTGGTCACCGCCTGCTCGACCGGCGCGCACGCCATCGGCGATGCCGGGAGGTTGATCGCGCTTGGCGACGCCGACGTCATGGTGGCCGGCGGCACGGAATCTCCGGTCAATCGCATCTCGCTTGCCGGTTTTGCCGCGTGCCGGGCGTTATCGACGGGTTTCAACAACTCGCCCGAGCGCGCGTCGCGACCCTACGACCGCGACCGCGACGGCTTCGTGCTCGGCGAGGGGGCCGGCGCAGTCGTACTGGAAGAGTACGAGCACGCACAGCGGCGCGGCGCCCGCCTCTATGGCGAGTTGGTCGGTTACGGCCTGTCGGGCGACGCCTTCCACATCACCGCGCCCGCCGAGGATGGCGACGGTGCGCTGCGCTGCATGCAGGGCGCGCTCCGACGCGCCGGGATTTCGCCCGAGCACATCGACTACATCAATGCACACGGCACTTCGACGCCGCTCGGTGATGAAATCGAACTTCGGGCGGTCGAGCGGCTGCTGGGCGATGCCGCCGGTCGCATCTCGATGTCGTCGACCAAATCCGCGATCGGTCATCTGCTCGGCGCGGCCGGGGCGGTGGAGGCGATATTCTGCCTGCTGGCGCTGCGTGATCAGGTGGTGCCGCCGACGATCAATCTCGACAATCCGTCGGTCGCCACTGCGATCGATCTCGTGCCGCACCGCTCGCGCAAGCGGCCGGTTCACGCCGTGCTTTCCAACTCGTTTGGCTTTGGCGGCACCAACGCCAGCCTGGTGTTCCGCCGCATCGCCGCGTGAACGGACTCCACCCTTTCGCCATATTTGCTCCTCACTCGCCTGCGATTCATGAGTGTGGCGGTTCAGAAGTCTGCATCATTCTTGCCGCAAACCGCGCGGAAACGCCGTTTCGCTGGGCAGGAGCGCCGGAATATGCAAGCATTGGCGGGCCGTGCGGGAGCTGAGCTGCGTTTATCGGCCATGTATCAAATCAAAAAGGATGCTCGGCGGTGACGGATTCCAGCACACCGCCCGATGGCAGCGAGCGAACTGCGGCGCGCATGCGTGCGCTGACCGCGCGCGCCGCCGATCAACCTGAAGCCGGCTTGCGCGGGGCCGCCGCTGTTCGCGCGCGCGAGAGCGAGCGGCTCAAGAGTGTCGGCAGGGGAATTGCTTTGACCGATCCGGAGCCGCGGAAGGGTGCAGCGAGCGGACAATCGTCCGTGCGCGCTCCGGCGCCACCGCCGACTTCCTTGGCGCGCACGCAAGTGCAGCCATCATCGACACGCGCACCGTCACCGCCATCATCGGCGCGCGCACCGGCGGTGCGGTCCAGGCTTGCGGCGGAAGCAGGGGAGCCTTATCCGCCGCTGTCGGAGCAGGTCGTCAACGGAATTACCGCCGCGTCGGCGACGGCCGTGAAACGGCCGGACGGCAACCGCGCCGCGCCGCGCAGCCCGCGCGACGCGCTCGAACCCGACCGCATCGAAATGCCGGCGCGCCGGTCGGCGCGCGCGCGCCACCCGCTGGTGATCGCCGGCAACGCGGTGATTACCCTCTTTCTGATCCTGGCGGTCGCCGCCGGCTACGTCCTCTACGTTGGCAAGCAGCGGTTCGAGGCGCCGGGTCCGCTCGCGCAGGACCGCATTGTCAATATTCCGCGCGGCTCCGGCCTTCGCGACGTGAGCGACGTGCTCGCCCGCAACGGCGTGATCGACCAGCCCTGGGTGTTCGTCGCCGGCGTCCTTTTGCTCAAGACGCATGAGGGTCTCAAGGCGGGCGAGTACCAATTCAAGGCCCATGCCAGCCTGAACGACGTGGTCACGATGCTGAGCGAGGGCAAAGTGCTGGTCCATCAGATCAGCCTTCCGGAGGGATTGACCTCGGAGCAGATCGTCCAGCGCCTGATGGACAACGATGTGCTGACCGGCAATATCGAGGAAATTCCCCCCGAAGGGAGCATGCTGCCGGACACCTACAGCTTTACCCGCAGTACGACGCGGGCGCAGCTGATCCTGCGCATGCAGTACGCGCAGCAGCGCCTCCTCAAGGATATCTGGGACCGGCGGGCCGCGGACCTGCCGATCAAGACGCCCGAGCAACTGGTCATTCTCGCCTCGCTGATCGAAAAGGAGACCGGCCGACCTGATGAGCGCACGCGGATCGCCGCCGTCTTCGTCAACCGGCTCAAGCAGAGGATGCGGCTGCAGTCCGATCCGACCATCATTTATGGACTGGTCGGCGGAAAGGGTTCGCTCGGCCGGCCGATCATGAAGAGCGAGATCGATCAGCCGACCCCGTACAACACCTATCAGATCGACGGGCTGCCGCCGGGGCCGATCACCAATCCGGGACGGGCGTCGCTCGAAGCCGCAGCCAATCCGGCGCGCACGCGCGACCTCTATTTCGTCGCCGATGGGACCGGCGGCCATGTGTTCGCCGAAACCTACGAGCAGCACGAGAAGAACGTGGCACGGCTGCGGCAGCTCCAGGCGGCGCATAGACAGCAAAATGCCGCGGCCGGACAACCGACCCCGGCGGACCCGGCGCCAGCCGCCGTCGCGGCGACCCCCGCGCCCAAGCCTGCGCCGCATCGCAAGCGCATCCGGCGCGCGCGGCCCACGCAGTAAATGATCTTGTGACGGCAATCGCCCGCCGCTAGTTTCGGCAGCGCATTTTTGCTTTGCCGGAGACTGCATCCCATGGCGTTGTCGAGCATGACGGGATTTGCTCGCTTCCATGGCGTGTGCGGGTCCTACGCCTGGGCCTGGGAGATCAAATCGGTCAACGGCAAGGGCCTCGACCTGCGCTTGCGCCTGCCGCCCGGCTGGGACGCAATCGAGGCGACCGTTCGCGCGCGCGCCGCCGAAATGCTGTCGCGCGGCTCGATCCAGGCCGGCCTGACCGTGGAGCGGACCGGCGCGCCGCCCGTCGTGCATGTCAATGCCGCTGTGCTTGACGCCGTATTGGGGGCGGCGCGGACGCTGGCGCGGCGCATCGAAGCCTCGCCGCCGACGCTCGACGGCCTGCTTGGCCTCAAAGGCGTGATCGATATCGGCGACGCCCCCGAGAACGAGGAGGAGCGCCGCGGGGTGGAGGTTGCGGCGATCGAAGGTTTTGCCGGGGCGCTTGCCGCGCTGACCGCGACGCGCCGCCAGGAGGGCGCCGCGCTTGCCCGCGTGCTCGAGACGCGGCTGGACGAGATCGCGGCGCTGACCGAGCGCGCCGAGCACGCGCCCGGCCGCCAGCCCGAGGCGATCCGCGCCCGGCTTGCCGAGCAGGTGTCCACGCTGCTGGCACAGTCGGAGCGCTTCGATGCCGGCCGCCTGCATCAGGAAGCGATCCTGATCGCCAGCAAGGCCGATGTGCGCGAGGAGCTTGACCGGCTTGCCGCGCACTTCGCGCAGGCGAAAACCTTGATCGCGCAGGGCGGGCCGATCGGTCGCCGTCTCGATTTTCTCGCCCAGGAGCTTAACCGCGAAGCCAACACGCTTTGCGCCAAGGCGGGCGACGTTGAACTGACCAATATCGGCATGGAATTGAAGGCCGCCGTCGAGCAATTCCGCGAGCAGGTGCAGAACGTGGAATGAAAAAGACCAGGGCGCGCAAGGTTCGCATTCGGCGCAGTCGGCAAAACGGGCAAAAGCGGCAGCAGCGAAAACGGATCGCGCGCCGCGGCCTGATGTTCGTGCTGTCCTCTCCGTCCGGAGCGGGCAAGACCACGCTGTCGCGGCTACTGTTGCGCGGCGACAGCGGCGTCGCGCTTTCGGTGTCGGTCACCACCCGGCCGAAGCGGCGCGATGAACGCAACGGCCGCGACTATCATTTCATCGATCCATCCCGCTTCGCCGCGATGGTGAAATCGGGCGAGCTTCTCGAATGGGCCGAAATCTTCGATCATCGCTACGGTACGCCGCGGCGGCCGGTCGAACAGGCGCTCGGCGCCGGTCGCGACGTTTTGTTCGACATCGACTGGCAGGGCACTCAGCAATTGCGCGAGAGGGCGCGGGAAGATCTGGTGAGCGTGTTCATCCTGCCGCCGAGCGCAAATGAGCTGGAGCGCCGGCTGCACACGCGCGCCCAGGACAGCGAGAAGATCATCGGCGCGCGCATGGCCAAGGCCGCAGGTGAGATGAGCCATTGGCCGGAATACGACTACGTGATCGTCAATGCCGACAAGGCGGCCGCCTTCGCCGAGCTGCGCGCAATTCTCGCCGCCGAACGGCTCAAGCGCGAACGCCAGATCGGTCTGTCGGCCTTCGTCCGCGCCCTGCAGGCGAAGCTCTGACTTTCGGCAGACGGCATGACGACTGACGAGGGATCAAGCAAAGGTCGCCTTTCCCACTTGCGTCAATCGGCCATCGACAGCACCGTGCGGCCGACGACGCGGCCGGCCCGCAGATCGTCGAGCGCGTCCTGCGCTTCGCGAAGTGGGCGCTCGCGCGTCGGGATCGACACGATCGCGCCGGCGCGGGCGAGATCGATGAGTTCGCGCGCTTCGGCGAGCGTGCCGGTCAGCGTACCCTCGATGGTCATCGCCTTGATCGGGATCATCGCGGCGGCGATCGAGAAGGTGCCCCCAAGGAGTCCCGTGACCATGACCTTGCCGCCACGCGCCAAAAGCCCAGTGGCAAACTGCAACGATTTATCGGAGCCGACGAAATCGCAGACAGCCAGCACGCCGCCGGTCGCCGCCATGATGGCGCGGCGCGCTTGCGGGTCGGCCGGGTCATAGGCGGCGGCCGCACCGGCGGCGAGCGCCGCCTCGCGCTTTCGCGCATCGATGTCGGCGACAATCGGCGCCGCGGCGAACAGCGCGCGCGCGATGGCAAGGCCCATCATGCCGACGCCGCCCAGTCCGATCAGCAGCGCCGGGCCGCCGCCGGCGCGTCCGGCCGGCTCAACTAGCCGCTTGAGTGCCGCATAGGCCGTCAGCCCGGAGCACATCAGCGGTCCAGCGAAGCTTGCCGGCAACGGCGCATAATCGAGCAGATAGCGCGGGTGCGGAACCAGCACGTGGCTGGCAAAGCCGCCCTCGGCGGCAATGCCGAGATGGTGATGGCTGGAGCACAAATTCTCCGCGCCGGCGCGGCAGGCGGCGCATTGCCCGCAGCCGATCCAGGGATAGACCGCGACCGGGCGGCCGACCTCGGCGCCTTCGGCATCGCTGCCGGCCGCCTCGATCACGCCGGCGATCTCGTGGCCGAGGGTGAACGGCAACGGCCGGTCCTTGGTGATGTCGAGCCGGCGCTCGCCGCCGAGTTCAAAATAGCCGTCCTGCAGGTGCAGGTCGGAATGGCATACCCCGCAGCAGGCGACGCGCAGCAGCACCTCGGTGCCGCGCGGCGCCGGGCGCTCGACAACCGTCTCGCACAGCGGTTGTCCGTAGGCGACAAGCGACTGGCGGCGCATTTTGCTCATATCGTTCGTTTCATTCATTTCGTTCGCTTCGTTCATCGCTGTTGCCTGTTCGCCGGCTCGCGGCGAGCGCGCGCGCCAGGGCGACGAAGCCGGCGACCGAAACATCCTCCGCCCGCGCCGTGGCATCAAGCCCCGCCGCCGCAAGGAGCTGCGCCACATCGGTGCCGAGGGGGCGCAGGCTTTGCCGCAGCATTTTGCGCCGCTGACCGAACGCCGCCGCGGTCACCCGCTCGAGCAGTTCGCGCTCGCAGGGCAGCGGCTGCGGGCGTGGGACCAGCCGCACCAGCGCAGACGTGACCTTCGGCGGCGGCACGAAGGCGGAAGCGTTGACATCGAACAGGATGCGCGGCTCGCACCGCCACTGTGCCAGCACCGACAAGCGCCCGTAGCTTTTCGTGGAGCACTTCGCCACGATGCGTTCGGCGACTTCGCGCTGAAACATGAGCACCGCGCAATCGTACCAGGGCGGCCACGGCGCGGCCGTGAGCCAGCGGACGAGCAGTGCGGTGGCGATATTGTAGGGCAGGTTGGCGACGATCCGCGCCGGACCGTGCGGCACGAGCGGTTGCGGATCGAAGGCGAGCGCGTCCGCCGCCACGACGTCAAGCCGGCCCGGATAATGCGCGGCGATCTCTTCGATCGCCGCGATCGCGCGCTGATCGCGCTCGACCGCGATGACGCGGGCAGCGCCGAGCGTGAGCAACGCGCGTGTCAGCCCGCCCGGTCCGGGTCCGACCTCGAACACGGTGACCCCGGCGAGCGGGCCGGCGGCGCGGGCGATGCGCGCGGCGAGGTTGAGGTCGAGCAGAAAATTCTGTCCGAGCGAACGCCTGGCCGCGAGATGATGACGGCGGATGACGTCGCGCAGGGGAGGCAGCCCGTCCGGCGCCGCTGCCGCCACGGCGGCTTCGCTCATGACGCCGCCGTGAGCGCCGGACTTTCCGCAGCCGCAAGCCGAGCCGCCAGCCGCATGGCGGCAACCAGACTCGTGGCGTCCGCGGTTCCTTTGCCGGCGATGTCGAAAGCGGTGCCGTGGTCGGGCGAGGTGCGCACGAAGGGCAGGCCCAGCGTGACGTTGACGGCGTGATCGAAGGCCAATGTCTTGATCGGGATCAGTGCCTGGTCGTGATACATGCACAAGGCCGCGTCGTAGCTGGCGCGCGCGCTTTCGTGAAACATCGAATCAGCGGGCAGCGGGCCGCGCGCGCAAATGCCCTCGGCGGCAAGCCGCGCCACTGCCGGCGCGACGATGGCGCGATCCTCTTCGCCGAGCGCGCCGCCTTCGCCGGCATGCGGGTTCAATCCGGCAATCGCCAGGCGCGGCCGGGCAAGACGAAAGCGCGCGCGCAGGTCGCGCGCCACGATGCGTCCGGTCTCGACGATGAGGTCGCTGGAAAGCTGTTCGAATATCTGGCGCAGCGGCAAATGGATGGTCACCGGCACGACCGCCAGTTCCGGCGACCAAAGCAGCATCACCGGTCGTAGCCGCTTGCCGCTCGATTCCTCCAGCAGAGTGGCCAGGAACTCGGTATGGCCGGGTTCGGCGAAGCCGCCCTCATAGAGCACGTTCTTGGCCACCGGATTGGTCACGATTGCGGCCGCCGAGCCGGCCAGCACGTCGGCGACGGCGCGCCGGATCGAACTGATGGCGGCCGGCGCGCTCGAGCGGTCGGGCCGGCCGGGATCGGCGCCGGCTTTGACGCCGGTCTCTACCACCGGCAGCGCCTCGGAAAAGGCGGCTGCGGCGGCTTGCGGCCTCACCACGGCGATCGGCACATCGAGGCCGAGAGCGCCGGCACGCCGGCGCAGGAAATCGGCATCGGCAGTGACATAAAAGGTCGGGATGGCGAACTCGGCGCGCCGACGCCAGACCGCCAGCGTCAGGTCGGGGCCGATCCCGGCGGGCTCGCCGAGCGTCACTGCCAAGGGTTGCACGATGTCGCTTGTGTCCCGCTGATGGTCCAATTCTAACATTCGCATCCTAGCGTGGCGGTTCAGAAGTCCGCATTAGGCGATAAGAATGATGCGGACTTCTGAACCGCACACCAGCAACGATCAATTCCAGTGGAGCTTTTGGATTTGACATTCGCTTCACGAATTGGCGGCCAAGTGGACAGCGAATGTCAAACCCGCTCCCCTAGCTGTCCGCTCACTTGTATTCGATCATCGCCTCGCGCCGCAATCGTTTCAGATAGCGCGCGGCCTCGGCGCCGAACTTTTTCTGGAACAATTCGTCGCGCACCTTCTTGTGCTCGGGCGTATCGCTTTTGGTCTGCCGCTTGGCGCAGACCGCGAACATCTGCAACCCTTCCGACATCTGCTCAGGCGGCGTCAAGTGGCCGACTTCGGTGCCGTCGAGGATGTCGCGCGAGTGCTGCGGCAGTTCGGCCGAGAATTTGACGACCTGCTCGCGTACCGCCACTTCGTTGAGGGCGCGCGCGAACGGAATGCCGGAAGTGCAGTCGGCAAAGCGCGCCCGCAGCGCTTCCGCCTCGCGCTTGCGAGACTCGTAGAACGAAACGGGCGAGCCGCTCGGCACCACAAAGACGATCGGTCGCAGCGTGTACTCGTAGCCGACATCGGTGTTCTGGCCGGCTGGATGCAAATGCAGCTGCGCCTCGACATCGGTATCGGCGATTTCCAGGCTTGCCTTGTAGCGTCCGCGGACGAGCGCATTCCAGGCTATTTGAGCCTTGAGACGGTGTTTCAGCGCGTCGGCGCTGCTGCCGGAGTGGGCGAGAATGTCGGAAAGCTTCTGCGGATCGAGGCCCATATGCTTGGCGACTTCCGCATACTCGCTGTCCACTTCCGACTCGGGAACGTCGATGCCGAAACGCTTGGCCTCGTGCAGCTCGAGGCTCTCGTCGATGAGCGCGTTGAGTATTTGGTCTCGCGGCGGCGGTTTCTGTGTGCCCAGTTGCTCGAGTTTGCTGCGCTGGGCGATGTCGAACTGCGTGATCGGTACGCCGTCAACCAGCGCCACCACTTCCTGGGACCGGCCGAGCGATGTGCCGGCGAGCAAGATTACCGCCGCGAGCGCCGCCGCCAATTTTCCCCGATAGCCGGACCCGCTGGTGTGGCACATATCCTCTGCTCTCCTTGGCGTTGGCTTACCGCCGCTCCCGCCTGCCGCCCCGTACGACACGTGTCGGCCACACGGGCATCCATGAGTGCTGCAGCCTCGCGGCAAAATTTGGGACAAATCCCAGGCTTCACCCGGCCTTGAGGTCGCATTGCCGAGTTTTGGCCAAATCCGCCGCAGGCCGCCACAGTAAGCGCCGGTATCCCGCTGGCGCGCTGCGAACGATCCTCGGCTTGGCTATCCGTCCTCCTGGTAGAGCAGCGCCGCGAATCCCGTCAGCCCTCCGACCAGAATCGGGATCCAGGCTGCGGCCAGAGGCGACATCAGCTCCGCCTTGCTCATGTCCTCGGTGATTTTCTGCAAGACAAAGAGCGTGAATCCGGCGGAAATCCCGCTCAAGACCATTTTCTGGATGCCGCCGAAGCGGAAGAAGCGCAGACTGACGGAGGCGGCGAGCAGCACCATGGCGCAGAGCAGAAACGGCCGCGCCAAGAGCTCGTCGTATTGCAAGCGGTAGCCCGCCGCCGCCAACCCGGCTTTGTCCGCCAGGTCGATATAGCTCGGAAGCTGCCAGAACGGCACCGTTTCCGGCGTCGCGAAGCTTTCCCGCACCTGCGCCAAAGTCAGGTTGGTGCTCAGTCGATAGCTGTTCACGGTCTGCGGTGGACTGGCAGTCGAGTAGATGTGCACGTCGTCAAGCTGCCAGTAGCCGTCCGCCAGTTCGGCGGTTCTTGCCTCGATGCGCTGTTCAAAGCCGCCGGCCTGGTCGAAAGTGTATACGGTGACGCCGCCGAGATTGGAGCCTTGCTCGCGGCTGGTCTGGGCATTGATGATGGCTGCGCCGCGAGCGCTCTTCTGCCGCACCCAGAATCCGCCGGAATTTGCCTGCAGCGCCGACGCCGTTTCGTCCAGCATTCTCATCTCGAGGCGCTTTGAGCGCTCGTGCAGCGTCGCGGCGAGGGGATTGTAGAGGAGGGTGGCCAACGTGCCGAGCAGGAAGGCAATGATGAGCGACGGCCGGACAAACTGCCAGGCGGAGATGCCGGCAGAGCGAGCGATGACCAGCTCGTGGCGGCGCGACAGGGTCAAATAAGACGACATCGCGCCCACCAGGACCGCAAAGGGCATGATGTGTTCGGTCAGTTGCGGGATACGAAAAATCGAGATCTCTGCCAGGATCCACGGCGTAGCCTTCGGCCAGTCGGCGCCGCGGCGCATCAGTTCGAAATAGTCGATCATGCCGGCGAGCACGACGACGCCGACAAAGGTGCCGACCACCGAGCTGAGAAAGCGCGTGCCGAAATAGCGAGATAGCGTGCCTGGAAGCATCGCCCGTTCCTCAGCTCGTCGCCCGCGCCACGCGCTCGCTGATCGCGGCCACGATTGAAGTCGCCAGCGTGCCGTGCTCGACGGTTCTGCCGCGCGCGATCTGCATCAGTCCGCCGACGCAAACCGCGGCCAGCGCCACGAACTGCAGGGCCAGAAAGGCGGGATCCCGCACGCCGACGATGGCGCTGGCAAATCCGATCATGCGCAGCGCCGCCGCCGAGCCGATCAGGCCGAGCAGTGCCAGCGTGCGGCTCTGCCGCGTCGTCTGCGGCGGTCCGAGGAACATGAAGGCCAGGATGGCGAAGGCCAGCGGATAGAGCGGCGTGGCTAAGCGATCATACAATTCCGAGCGGTACTGATTCGGCTGCGCGAGGTAGAGGGCATCGTTGGGCTGCGGCCACATCAGTTCCCAGATATATTTCTCGCGCACCGTATAGGTCACGTTCATTGGTCCGCTGGTGAATTTCGAAAGATCGAACGCGTAGCGATCAAACGTGATGATGCGCGGATCGGGACGGCCGGCTTCGAGCCGTTGGATGCTGCCGTGCTGGAGCACCAGGAACGAGCCGTGTTCGTTCTTCACGATCTCGCCCTGCTCGGCGAGGTAGGTTGACTCCTCGCGGGGATCGCGCCGGTCGTTGACGAAAATGCCGATGAGCAATCCGTTGGGACGCCGGTCGGCGATGTGGAAGGTGAGATTGCCGTTGACGCTGGTGAAGCGGCCGGGCTGCACGATGTTGGTCAGGATGTCGGCGCGCACCTGCTCGGACCAGTCGCGTAACTCGCGCAACGCGCGCGGCGACAGGTAGGCCGCAATCGCCGACACCAGGATGGACACCACGAAAGCGGCGGCCAAAAATGGAAACAACAGCCGCCACGGCGCCACCCCGGCGGCGTTCATTACAATGATCTCGGAGTCCGAACCGAGCCGGTTGAGCACGTGGCCCTGGGCGATCAGCAGCGCGATCGGGGCGATGATCATGACCAGGAGCGGCACGATCATGCCGGTAATGCCCATGAAGACAAACAGCGTCTGCCGCTCGCTCGTGATCAGGTCGAAATCCCGCATCGCCTGGGTGAACCAGATCACTGCGGTCAGAGTGACCAGCGTGATCAGGAACGCAACCATCGTGGTGCGGAAAATGTACCAGCCGATCGATCCCATCGGACGCGTCCTCCCCGCCGGCGGCACATCGCGGCGACTCAACCGGCATCGCCACCTTGTGCAATGCCGATCATCAGGGCGAGCGCGCTATGCTTCCACAAAATGGCCTTGCCATGGCGATCCCGTTGCCACAAATCGCAATCGGAACTCTCTGCCGAAGGTTTTTACTCCGGTGCCTAAAGGGTCGCTCGCCCGAAGGGCGCGCTTTGCATCTCCACACGGTGCGGTTCATAAAACTTCCCCCGGACGCCCCTGAATACGACAACAGCCGAAAGGGCTGCAGGACATAAAATGCCCAACGGACTTCGCATCGGTTTCACCGCCTTTTCCCGCGTTTCCCGCAATCCCGGTGTTCTCATTGCGTTCTGCGGAGACGACTTGAAATTCGGGCCGGCCACGAAAAAGGCGCTGGCGCCGGCGCACGAGCATATTCGGCGCGCCGCTGCTATCGATCGCTTTACCGGCAAGAATGGGTCAACCCTCGATATTGTCGTCCCATCGGGTCTCGATGTGCCGCGGCTTGTGCTGATCGGAACCGGCAAAGAGGGCGCGTTGGGCCGACGCGATGCCGTCAAGCTTGGCGGCATCGCCATGGGCAAAGTGCCGGCGCCCGCAAGCGAGGCAACGATATTCGCCGAATTTGCTTCCGGCAGTCTCAATCCCGGTCAGATTGCCGACCTGACGCTGGGCATGCGCCTGCGCGCCTATTCGTTCGAACGCTACAAGACCAAACGCAAGGAGGGGGACGGGCGGGCCGAGACGATCGATCTCAGCGTTGCGTGCGCCAATCGTGCCGGAGCGGAAACGGTGTGGAAGCGTGTCAGCGGCCTTGCCGATGGCGTGGTGCTGGCGCGCGATCTCATCAACGAGCCGGCTAACGTGCTCTATCCGGCGGAGTTTGCGCGCCGCGCCTCCGCGCTGAACAGGCTGGGCGTCGCCGTCGAGGTGCTCGACGTGGCGGCGATGCGCAAGCTCGGCATGGGCGCGCTGCTCGGCGTCGGACAGGGCTCGGCGCACGATTCCCGGCTCGTCGTCATGCGTTGGAACGGCGGCAAGCGCAGGGCCGATCCGATCGCCTTCATCGGCAAGGGGGTGTGCTTTGACACCGGCGGCATTTCGATCAAGTCCGCCCAGGGGATGGAGGACATGAAGGGCGACATGGCCGGCGCGGCCTGCGTCGTCGGCTTGATGCACGCGCTCGCCTCGCGCAAGGCCAAGGTCAACGCGGTCGGCGCCATAGGGCTTGTCGAGAATATGCTCGATGGCAAGGCGCAGCGGCCAGGCGACATCGTCAAAACCATGTCCGGCCAGACCATAGAGATCATCAACACCGATGCCGAAGGGCGGTTGGTGCTGGCCGACGTGCTGCATTACGTCAACAAGCGCTTCAAACCGAAATTCATGATCAACCTGGCAACGCTGACCGGCGCGATCATCGTCGCGCTCGGCCAGGAATATGCTGGGCTTTTTTCCAACGACGACAAGCTCGTCGAGCGGCTGACCAAAGCCGGCGAGGCGACAGGAGAGCGCGTGTGGCGCATGCCGCTCGGTCCCGAATACGACAAGCTGATCGATTCGAAATTCGCCGACATGAAGAATACCGGCGGCCGGTGGGCGGGGTCGATCACGGCGGCGCAATTGCTCCAACGCTTCGTCGACAAGACTTCATGGGCGCATCTCGACATTGCCGGTACCGCGCTCGGCTCGCCGCAGACCGATATCAACAAAAGCTGGAGTTCCGGCTGGGGCGTGAGGTTGCTCGACCAGCTAGTCGAGGACCATTACGAGCGGTGAACGACGTCGGATGACTGAAATTCTGTTCTACGAGCTTGGCGGGCAGACCCTGGAACGGGTCCTGCCGCCGCTTGTCGCGCGGTCGCTCGAGCGCGGCTGGCGGGTCATCGTACAGGCCGCTTCGGACGAACGCATTGAGGCGCTCGATGCCCATTTGTGGACCTGGCGCGATGATGCCTTCCTGCCGCATGCGACCTGGCGCGACGCCGAGGCGGCCGAGCAGCCCTGCCTGCTCACCGTCAATGAGGATAACCCCAACGGTGCCGCCGTTCGCTTTCTGCTCGAGGGCGCCGGTATCCCCGGCGATGCCCTGGCCTATCAACGCCTGGTCGTGTTGTTCGACGGCGACGATCCGGAGGCGCTTGCAACGGCGCGCGAGCGCGTCAACAAGGCGAAATCCGAAGGTTTTGACGTCACCTATTGGCGAGGCGACGCCAGCGGTCGCTGGCAGCGTCAGGCATAACAGACCGGCATTTTTCGCCTGCCGCAGCGTTTGATCTATAACATTGATTGTAATACGTTTTTCGGCCGTAAAGGTTGAATTGCGCATCCGTAGCAAAGGACTTTCCGTCGCATTATATTTTTTGCTCAGCGATCGGATTGGATGCTATAAAACCTCATGAACAAAAATTTAGCGACAAAAAGGCGGCCAACCAAACCGAGCCGCAGTGCGGTGTTGCGTAAGCCGTTGCCCCGCAAGGCCGGTCCGAGGCAATCCGCGCGAAAACCGGGGCAAAGCAACGGCAAGCACGCCCCGCTGACCGTTGCCCAGGCGACCACGAGCCACATGAACCTGGCCAAGGTGAATGTCGGCAACCTGGCCAAGGTGAATGTCGGCAACCTGGCCAAGGTGAATATCAGCCCGGTGTCGGCGATCGGTGCGGCGTTGCGGGCGCATAAGTTTCGCGTCGGCGAGACGGTGCTGTACACCTCCAGCCCGATCACCCGGCCGGGTGCCAGCGGAAGCTACAAGGTCGTACGCCTGCTGCCGTCCGAGGGCGATGATTATCAATACCGCATCAAGCACGCGGGCGAGGCATTCGAGCGGGTGGCCAAGGAAAGCCAGCTCGAACTCGAGGGCTGAACACCGCGCCTGGCGCGAGCCGTTTCGATCACCGGATTTTCCCCGCGGCCGGCGACGCGATTGACGGCCCGAGCCGCTGGCGCTCCTGGGGCCGCTCGGTCATATTTTCGCTGCGGCGGCGTGGCGTCTTCTGCGCTGGTTTGGTGAGGCGCGTTGATGGTCGGCAGCTTTGGCCAATTCGTGAGTCCGGCGTCTGCGTTGTGGATAGCAGTTGCGTCGGCGGCGTTGCTCGGCGCGATGGCTTGCGCACTGGCGCTCGACCGTTCGCAAAAGGGCTTTGCCGCCGCGACGGCGCATTTCGTTTTCATCGTGCTGGCGGCGGTTCTCAGCGGATCATTGACCTGGGCAATTGTCGGCATCGCCGAGCGTAATGCGCTGGAGGCGCGTGCGCAGCAACTGGCAGCGCAAGCCGTGGCACCCGGCTCCCCGCTTGCCTGCCTCGATCGCGCGATTGGCGATATCGTGCAGGGTGCGTGCGAGCGGGTGTTGTTTGCCTCGCCGGCGAACGTGGCGGCCGCGGTTTCGTACGTCGGCGCGCAATTTGCCCTGCTCTCCGACATGATCGATTATGCCCGGCGCGGCGGCCCGGACATCGAGGACGTGCTTGTGCCGTTGCGCCGCGCGCTCGAGGCCGACCCGTTCGGCTTGCTCGCCCATGTGCTGGTCATGCGGGGCGGCTGCGGTAGCGACCAATGCCCGGCCCTCGCCATGCTGCACGACCCTAGTCACGTGCGCACCAATATGATCGCGCGGACGCTGCGCCATTTTGTCGATCAATATCGCGTGGCGTGGGCGAGATCATCGCCGGTGGCGGCCGCTTCCATGGCCGAGGCGATGCCCGAGGAGATGAAGGCGGCGGGGAAGCGCAAGGTTCCCGTCGACATTGACTTTCCCACTTCGGCCTCGATCCCGCCGATCAGCATCATGAACCCGGAACCAAAACGGCCGGCAAATCCGGCGTCCGCGCGCAAGGACAAGAACTCGCCGCACGATCGCGTCGACCCGGTATGGACGCCGGCGCCGCCGCAGGCGGCGAAGTAAGCCGAACAAGTCGACCGCACGTTTTTTCCAGCCATTGCGGGTAGAGGCCGTCAGTCCCGGGTTCCAATCGAATCATGTTCGCCTCCGTCCTCATCGCCAATCGCGGCGAAATCGCCTGCCGCATCGCGCGGACCGCCAAGCGGCTTGGGATGCGCACGATCGCGGTCTACTCGGCCGCCGACGCCCGCGCACCGCACGTGCGAGCGTGCGACGAAGCTCATCTGCTCGGTCCGGCACCGGCGCGCGAGAGCTATCTGTCAATTCAGCGTCTGATCGAGGTCGCAACAAAGACCGGTGCCGCATGCATTCATCCGGGCTATGGCTTCTTGTCCGAGAACGCCGATTTCGTTGACGCGTGCACGCAGGCGGGAATCGTTTTCGTCGGGCCGCCGGCGGCGGCGATGCGCGCCATGGGATTGAAGGACCGCGCCAAGGCGCTGATGGAAAAGGCCGGCGTGCCGGTCGTGCCTGGCTACTACGGCGCGCGGCAGGACAAAAAATTTCTCAAGGAAAAGGCCTACGAGATCGGCTATCCGGTCCTGATCAAGCCCGCGGCCGGCGGCGGCGGGCGCGGACTGCGCCGCGTCGACCGCCACGCCGATTTCGAAGCAGCACTCGAGTCCGCAACCCGTGAGGCGGAGGCGGCCTTCGGCGTGAGCCGCGTGTTGCTTGAAAAGTGCGTTGCCGCGCCGCGCCATGTCGAGATTCAGGTGTTTGCCGACCGTGCCGGCGATGCCATCCATCTCGGCGAGCGTGATTGCTCGCTGCAGCGGCGCCACCAGAAGGTGATCGAGGAATCGCCGGCGCCGGGCATGACGGCGGAACTGCGCGCGCGGATCGGCGGCGCCGCTGTGGAAGCCGCTAAGGCGGTCGGCTATTGCGGCGCCGGCACCGTCGAGTTCATTGCCGACGGCACGGCGGGCCTGCGCGCTGACGCCTTCTGGTTCATTGAGATGAACACGCGGCTGCAGGTCGAGCATGCGGTGACCGAAGCGGTGACCGGCCTCGATCTGGTGGAGTGGCAATTCCGCGTCGCGGCGGGCGAAAAGCTCCCGCTTACCCAGCGGCAGGTTCGCTTCGACGGCCACGCGATCGAGGCCCGCCTTTATGCCGAGGATCCGGCGAACGATTTTCTGCCCTCGACCGGCACCGTCCTCGCGCTGCAATTGCCGGCGCAGGTGCGCGTGGACAGCGGCATCGAGGCCGGCGGCGAGGTGACTCCTTACTACGATCCCATGATTGCCAAGCTGATCGCGCACGCGCCCTCGCGGCAGGCCGCGCTCGACCAGCTCACTCAAGCGCTGGAGGACACGCTGATCGCCGGCCCGCGCAGCAATCTGGTGCTGCTTGCCGCGCTCTGCCGCAGCCCCGAGTTTCGGCAAGGACGGATCGATACCGAGTTCATCGACCGCTCCTTGGCGGCGCTGGGAGCGCTCACGCAGCCGACCGACTACGCCGCCGCGGCGCTCGGGGTTGCACGGCTGCTCGCGGCTTCGTCTCCGGCCGAGGCTGAAATTGCCGACGCGGATCGCTCTTCGCCGGACAATTCGCCTTGGGCCGCGCGCGACGGTTTCCAACTCGCCGGGCCGCGAGTGCTCGCTGTGCCGATCATTGTCGATGGCGCAAACGCGGAGGCGAACGTGACCTATGGGGCGGAAGGCCCGCGTGTTTCGATCGAGGGTGCGGTGCCGACAACGGGGGCGCAGGCGTGGGCAACCGGCCAGGAGGTCTTTGTGCTGCGCGCCGGCCGGCAGACGCGCGTCCGGCTTGCCGATTTCGGCGTTGCGACGATGCAGGCGCCAAGCGGAGCCGCCGCCAGCGGCGCCGTCAGGGCACCGATGCACGGCAGGGTGCTGGACCTGTTCGTCGGCGTCGGCGACCATATCGTCACCGGCCAGAGGCTCGCCGTCATCGAGGCGATGAAAATGGAACATACGCTCAAGGCGGCGTTTCCCGGAATCGTGCGGCGAATGGCGGTCACCGCCGGCCAACAGGTTGTGGAGGGCGGTGAGATCATGGTGATCGAACCTGCCGCGACCGGGTAATGTCAGGGCCATGAGTCTGCATCTGATCAAGCTGTGCGTCGGCTGCGATTCGGTCCGCGATCTCAAGGGCTGGATCGGGCAAAAGCTCAAGGACAAGCGAAAGCGCGGCGGAAAACCCGAACACATCCATCGCACCCGCATGGTGCCCAAGCGGGCGGACGAACTCATCGACGGCGGTTCGCTCTATTGGGTGATCCGCGGCGAGATCATGTGCCGCCAGCGCATTCGCGCAGTCCGTCCGTTCCGCGACACGGACGGCATCGGCCGCTGCGGCTTGGTCCTCGATCCCAAACTGGTGCTGGTCGCGCCGCGGACCTATCGCGCCTTCCAGGGCTGGCGGTACCTTGCGGCCGCGGACGCCCCGCACGACCTCGACAGGGCGGCACCCGGCGCCGCCGCCATGCCGGAAAAACTGCGTCGCGAACTCCACGAACTCGGCCTCATGTGAGGCGCGCCGCTCCGCGCCGGGCGCATGGCGCCTGAGCACCCAATCACGTAAAATCCCCCGCGCGGGACGACCGGCGATGCGAGTTGCGGAGCAAGAGCATGATTATCGAAGGCGAGAAAGATGTCACCACGGCGGTGCTCGGCGAGTACGCGCGCACCAAAAATCCGCGATTGCGCGAGATCCTGGCCGCGCTCATTCGCCACCTGCATGATTTCGCCCGTGAGGTGAAGCTGACCGAGCAGGAATTCCATGCCGCCATGGCGTATCTCGTGGCGATCGGCAAGCACTCCAACGAGACCCACAACGAGGCCGTGCTGCTGGCAGGCTCGCTCGGCCTCTCGCCGCTGATCTGCCTCCTCAACAACGGCGACGACGGCACGACGGAGACCGACGCCAACACGCTCGGTCCGTTCTGGCGCACGGGTTCGCCGCCTACGCAGAACGGCGGCTCGATCGTGCGCTCGCCGACGCCCGGCCCCGTTCTCTTCGTCGACGCCACCTTCCGCGACACCGCCGGCCAGCCGGTCGAAGGCGCCGAGGTCGATGTCTGGCAGTCTTCGCCGGAAGGGTTTTACGAGAACCAGGACCCGATCCAGGCCGATATGAATTTGCGCGGTAAATTCATGACCGACGCCGGCGGCCGTATCAGTTTCCGCAGCGTCAAACCGGCCGGCTATCCAATTCCGATCGACGGGCCGGTGGGCGAATTGCTGCGCGCAGCCGGCCGGCACAACATGCGCCCGGCGCATCTGCATTTTCTGGTCTACAAGCCGGGCTTCAAGACGCTGATCTCGCAGCTTTACGATCCGGAAGACCCGAACCTCGAAACAGACTTGCAGTTCGGCGTCACCCGGCACCTGATCGGCCATTACGTGCGCCACGACGGCACCGAACACGCGCCGGCGGACGATGTCGGCGCGCCGTGGTACTCGCTCGCCCACAGCTTCGTGATTGAGCGCGGCGAGGCGCACCTGCCGCGGCCTCCGATCACCGGCAAGGCGGAAGGCGAACGGCCGCAAATTCCGCATCTGGAGCCAGCTTAACCGTCCAGGTCAAGTGAACGCGCCGTAACAAGTCGCGATGCGAAAGAGTGTAGCCGCCGACGAGATTTTCGCGCCGCATACCCATCGAGGCCCGTTCCCAGGTCAATGGCAGGTCGCGACGAACTGCTTGAGCAAGGTGCTGTCGAGGCTCGCGTCGAACTTCAACAGACGCATCGGTAATTTTGCCGCCGGATTGAAGAGAAACGCGACGACGCCGTCGTCGGGCACACCATACTTGGTGAGATTGTCGACAATCCCGCGATTGAGCGGCAGCGTAAGGACCAGACGATTTGACACCACTTTGGGCGGCGAGACCTGTTTCGTCGTCAGAAAAATCGGTTCAATGTCGCCGCTGAGTTCGATGCTGTAGCCGGCCACGGCGCCGGCAAGCTTCTGCGCTTGGCCGCGAACACCGGGGTCGAGCGAGAACGTCGCGAGCACGACGGGCTGTTGCTGCGGGTTTGTCGCCGTTGTTGATTGGCCCGGACTTGGTGCTTCTTTCGGAGCGCAGGCGAATGTGACCGAGTGCGTGCCCCAGTCGTCGCTTGTCGTCCCGTCCAGAGCAAATCCGCCGTTGTCGGCGAGCGCCTCGATCTGCCATTTGGTCTGCCAGCGCGGTGTGACGACGCGGAGCTCCTGCATTTGCGCCATTGTCAGATCGGTCACTTCGTTGCCGCGCTTCTTTGCCATGTAGACGATCCAACTAGGCGAGATTCCCATTTCGTTCAGATATTTGACGATCGCCGCCGACTCCTGTTCGGTGACCTCTTGCAGATTGGGAATATGCGCATTGGGATCGGATTCGAATTGATGGACGCCGAAATTCGAGCCATAACCCATTGTCCGACGCGTGCCGCCCATGAAGGCAAAATTGCACGCGCTGTAACAGCCTCCTGGAAACGGCGGCAACGCCGGTTCGGAAAGGTACGGTACGCTATCCGGCTTGATGTTGGGGCCGTTCGGAATGATCAGCGGAAACAATGACCCTACCTCGGTCCACAACTTGTTTTGGCGAATGATCTCGCCCATGTGCGTTCCGGCCTCAAGGTCGCCGCCGCCCGAATTGAGCACCACGCTTGTATTGGGCTTCGGCGGATGCGCGGCCAGAAATTGTTTGAACTTCTGCGCCGTATCAGTGCAGATAAATCCGTCGGCAAAGATGTAATCGCGACTGCCCTCGCCGAATTGCTCGCCGAGCGGGTTGGTCCACGAGGTGAAGGTCATTTCCGGCTGCGCCGCGCAGCTCGGCTGGCTCTGCGCCGTAGGCGCCGGCGCAGTTTGAGAGGTCTTAGGTGCGGCTGGAGCGGCCGCCGGCGCAGGTTTGGGCAAGTTCGGCGCAGCCGACTGGGCCGCTGCCGGATGGCTGGTTGAGATCGCCGCGAGCGCCACCGCGACAACGACGATGTGCGGTCGCAGACTGCGCCCGCAACATTTGAGAGCCGCTGTGTTCACTTGAAATCTACTCCGGTTAGTTGATTGGAAGTCGACTGTACACAATGCGCTCGTTTAAATTTATCAGCGTTGCGCCCTTTCTGGAACTCGCGGGCGTTTGCCATGGTTCCATTCCGGAACTCACAGCACGCTTTTGCTGCAGCGTCCTGCTGCGCAGATCGCTCTACCGAAAACAAATGATTCTTTCCGCCGGACTTGCTGCGCTTGACCTTCCCATTTTTTTCGCAGCACGGCTAAATACATTGGCTTGAAATGACGCCTGCGTTCGCCGTCCCGCCCCCGGGGGATGATAAATGCTACACCGCCACATTATCAATAAGCCGCGTCTTCCCGATGCGCGCGGCGACGAGCAGGCGGATCGGGCCTTCGCTGCTCGTGCCGATCGGTGCCAGCGTGTCGGCGCGGCGCGCTTCGAGATAGTCGAGGGCAAAGCCGGCGCGGCGGATTGCGGCGCGTGCCTGGCGCAAAGTTGCGGCAAGCGGCGCGCCGGCCGTGGTGGCGCTCGCGCACGCTTTAAGCGCGCGGTAGAGCGTGGGCGCCGCCTCCCGCTCGCGCGGCGACAGATAGACGTTGCGTGAGGAGAGCGCGAGGCCATCGGCCTCGCGCACGATCGGCGCGCCGATGATGCGGGTTTTCAGGTCGAGATCGCGGGCAAGCTGTCTGATGACCAGAAGCTGCTGATAATCCTTTTCGCCGAAGACGGCGATGTCGGGCGCGCATTGCAGTAACAGCTTGGCCACCACGGTCGCCATCCCGGCAAAAAAATGCGGGCGGATGGCGTCTTCAAGGCCGACCCGCGCCGGACCTTGCGGCACGATCTTTGTCGCGAAGCCCGAAGGGTACATCGTGTCCGCCGCCGGCGCCCAGACCAGATCGATTTTTTTCGTTTCTTTCGGCGGCGCGGCGAGCGCGGCAAGGTCGGCCGCAAAAGGGCGCGGGTAGAGGCGAAAATCCTCGTGCGGGGCGAACTGCGCCGGATTGACGAAGATCGAGACGATGACGTGGCGGGCGTGCCGTTGCCCAAGCCGCACCAGCGACAGATGGCCTTCATGCAGTGCGCCCATCGTTGGCACCAGGGCGATCGCCATCTTCCCCCGCTCTGTCCCCTTGCCGGAGGTCCCCGCTCCATGCCGCGCGCGCAGTGCAGCGATCGCGCTGCGCAGTTGCGGCAGCGCCCGTACGACACGCGGGCGGTGCGTGCGGGGAGGCCGGTGACGCGCTTGCGGGATCATTTTTTTCGCCATGTCGGCAGTTATTATAACGGCGCGTCATGCGGCGCGTCGGTCGAAATTCCTCCGCCGGGAACGCCATCGGGGACGATTGGCATGGCCGAAGGCGGCATTGCGCGGTCGCGCGGGCAGGGCCACCTTATGGCAAGTCTTGCGGCCGGACAGAGAAGAATAGCGAAGAATATCGCGATGAGCAGACAGCCGACTGATGGCGCAGGGGCGCCGGCACGAAATGCCGGTGAGCGAACTCCAGCCGCCGCCTCGCGGGCGGATATTGATACCTTTCTCGGTCGTGCGCAGGCAATGGCGCCCGTCCCCGGGCACAGCGGAAGCGGCCGGCTCGTCTTCGCGCTCGATGCCACGATGAGCCGGCAGCCGACCTGGGACCAGGCGCGCCGCCTTCAGGCGGATATGTTCCGCGAAGCCGCCGCCATCGGCGGACTTTCGATCCAGGTCGTTTATTACCGCGGCCTTGCCGAGTGCCGGGCCTCGTCCTTTGTCGCGCAACCGCAACGGCTCGGTGCGCTCATGTCGCGCATCGAATGCCGCGGCGGCCACACCCAGATCGGCAAGGTGCTGGCGCATGCGTGCCGGGAGAACGACCGCGCCAAGGTCGCCGCCCTGGTGTTCGTCGGTGACGCCATGGAGGAGGACCTCGACCAGTTGTGCGTCGGCGCGGGCGCGCTCGGCCTGCACGGCGTTGCCGCATTCATGTTCCAGGAAGGCTACGATCCGATCTGCGAGCGGGCATTCCGCGAGATTGCGCGGCTCACGCGCGGTGCCTATTGCCATTTCGCGCCGGGCGCCGCGGACGAACTGCGTGAGCTGTTGCGCGCCGCAGCGGCGTATGCGGCTGGCGGCATGAAGGCGCTCGCCGACTTGAAGGCGCGCAACGGCTCGGGTGCGGCAAGGCTGATCGAGCAGCTGAAGTAAACACAGCCATGCCCATTCTCCTCGGCGCCGTTGTTCTCGTGCTCCTGCTCTGGGCTGCGAGCTCGTTCTCCAAAGCCGATCCTAAGCAGGCGGCGCGGCTTTTGCGCAATCTGGGTGGCGGTGCGGCCCTGCTGTTCGCCGCCTTTCTCCTCTTACGCGGCGAAATCGGTCCCGCGGTCACCGTCGGCGTCATCGCGCTTGGCGTGCTCGGATGGGTGCCGTTCTGGCCGGCAAGCTTGACCGGCCGTACGCGCAAGAGCGCCGGCCAGGTCTCGCGCGTGCGCACCGCCTATCTGGAAATGGAGCTCGATCACGACAGCGGCACGATGCGCGGACGGATTCTTGCCGGAGCGCACCAGGGCGCATCACTCGACGCCCTCGAACCGGCGACCTTGGTCGGACTGCTCGGCGCCATGGACGCCGACAGCGGCGACCTACTCGCAGCGTATCTTGATCGCCGGCGTCCCGGCTGGCGTGAACACGCAGAGCGCGATGCGGCAACGGGGCGGGGGAGGGGGGCGTCGCGCGGCAGCAAAATGACTGAAGAGGAAGCTTATCAGATCCTTGGCGTTGAGCCCGGCGCCGGCGCCGCCGAGGTCTCGCGCGCCCACCGTTCGCTGATGAAGAAACTGCATCCCGACCAGGGGGGGTCGACGTATCTTGCGGCCCGCGTCAATGAGGCCAAGGACGTGCTGCTTCGCCGCCATCGCTGAGGTACTCCAAAAAAATCCTCTCGCGCGGCTCCTGCCCTTGCGATTGAACCTACCCGTCGTCTCTGCCCTCGCATTTTTACCGGTACATCCGGGGGGGCAGCGTTATTCCAATTCCGAAGTGTTATGCAGGCGAAGTCGCTGCGCCTGAGCCGGCGGCAGGCGGCTTCCGCCGTGGCCCTGTCGAAGCCGGCGAAGCGCGCGCGATAAAGCGTGGTGTCGCCCTTTTGCACCGGCTCGGTGAACGGATCGGCGGCGGTAAACTTCCCACGAAGTTTATCTTGCGCCGCGCTCAGGTGCTCTCGCGCCTCGTTCACGCCGCCGTAGGCGCCAATCTGGATGACCCAACCACTTCGGACGTGCGGCGCGCCGTTCGGGATGGCCTCGCCGCCGGCGATTTTCGTCGATTGAGTTTCTTCCGGCTCGCTTGCGGCGGGCGCGGCACTCTGCGGCGCGACGCCGGCGTAAGCCAGCGGGCCGGCGGAGGCGATCAGGGTGTGCGACGGGGCCGCCGGTTGCGGTGGCTGCGGCGGCATTGGTGCGGCGGATGCCGCGCTGACGGGGACCTCCTGAGCAGCCTGGGTCGGCCGGACCACCCGTGCGAACTGCGCTGACCGGCCCGATTGTGTCACCGGTACCAAGATCGGCATCGGCCGCATCGATGGCGCGCGGACCGTCACGGTGCGAAAAGATAACGTCCTCACCACGACCGGGCGGATCGGGTCGCTCGAGCCGATCATGATGTGCTGATTTGGTGTTGGAGCCGACGGTGGCACCGGAGCCGCGCGCAAGCGCGTTGCCCTGGCAAATTCGCCGGTAAGAATCTTGCCGGTGCGCGCCGATAGGGCGGCGCTGCGCGCTGCCGTCGGCGCAGCCGACACAGCCACAGCCGCGCCGTGCGCGGCCGCAAGCCTGATATTTGCTTCGATCAGCGCGCGCATATGGGCGTCACGTTCGGATGCCGAACGGCCGCCAAGCACGACGCCGACAATGTAACGTCCGTCGCGATGCACCGACGTCATCAGATTGAAGCCGGACGAGTCGGTAAACCCGGTTTTGATTCCGTCGACGCCCGGCACCGATCCGAGCAGATGGTTGTGGCCGCGGATCGTCCGGCCGCGAAACACGAATGAAGTGGTGGAGAAGTACCGGTAATAGCCAGGAAAACGATCGTAGATGGCGCGGCCAAGGATCGCCAAATCGCGGGCGCTGGTAACCTGGTCATCGTCCGGCAGGCCTGAGGCGTTGACATAGGTGGTGTGGCTCATGCCGAGCGCGCGCGCCTGCTGTGTCATGAGCCTGGCAAACGCATCCTCGCTGCCGCCGAGATTTTCCGCGATCACGACAGCGGCGTCGTTGGCCGACCGGGTGACTATTCCCTTGATTGCATCCTCGACCGTGATCGTCTTGCCGGGTTTGAGGCTGAGCTTGGTGGGCGCTTGCGCGGCCGCGTGTGCGGAGACCGACAGCTGTGTATCGAGTCTGATCCTGCCCGCTTTAAGCTGCTCGAAGAGCAGGTAGAGCGTCATGACCTTGGTGAGCGAGGCCGGATGACGCGCCGCCTCGGCATTGGAGGCCTCCAGCACCGCACCCGTGTTGCCGTCGATGACGATCGAAGCGGCGGGCGGCGAGTACGCTTGCGCCGAGCGGTGGGTCCGCCGGCTATGGTGCCCGTAATGACGATGATGCCAGGCGTTCGCCTTACTGGTGCCGATGGTGAGGGCCGCAATGACCGCGGCGATGGCGAGAACGCAGCCGCGAAGCCCCCAGTCGGCTCCCCCCCTTACCCAACCCATTACGCACCCCGTCCCTGAACCCGCCACAGCCTCGTTCGAGGCTTACCCCTTTTTGCTCCTCCGGAACGGTGCTTCTCGCCGGCACAACAGGCGCCCGGCGCCGCTCCGAACCGTCCCAGGGGAAAGACACTACCGCTCGGCTGAGGACTGGCCGTCACGGGGAAAACACGGTCACGGACGCTAGGCGAACGCCCTTGCCAAAGCGTTAAATGGCCCTTGCCGTCGCGATTGTGCACGCCGACACCATTGCGCTTTTTGTGCGCTGCACTATTTTTATTTTCAGCGCCCGAGAAGGCCTTTTCAAGGCACGGGCCCGAACCGTCCACCCATCAAGGTACTCGCCAAAAGCTGGAAAGGCGTGTCATGACCACCGAAGAAATGCAGAAATTCGGCAAAGCCAATATGGATACGGCGCTGTCGTCGCTCGGCGCCTGGACCAAGGGAGCGCAGGCCCTCGCTGCTGCGTTTGTTGATTATTCGAGGAAGTCGGCCGAATCATCGGCGGCTGCGTGGGAAAAGATCGTCGGTGCCAAGAATCTGGAGACAGCGCTGGGGGTCCAGACCGATTATCTCAAATCGTCATATGAGGAGTTCGTGACCGAGGCGACCAGGTTCGGCGAAATCTATCTCGATCTCGCCAAGGAAACCTACCGGCCGTTCGAGGGTACGCCGTTTCGAGCCCCTGCAGGGAAGTGATGACACCAGCAGCCGGACGCCCGCGTCCGTGCACGCTGTCGCCGCTCCCGGCAGATCGAGCATTGTGCGGGTCCGCGCACGGCGAAAAAGCCGGACATTCAGTTTTTCGCCAGCAGCGCCTCGATGGCGGCCGCGATCCGGGTGAGGCTTTGCTCGATCCGCGCGACCCGGAAAGCGATGTGCTCGAGCGCATAAGCCGACCGCTTGTCTGCGGACGGCATGTTAAGCGCGTCGTAATCGGGAATGAACTCCTGCTCCAGCTCGCGCACAAGCTTTGCGCGCCGCGCGGGTTCGATCATGGTCCTCTCCTCAAGCAGCCGCCCCTCGAACGCCGACGCAACCAATATCCGAGTCGGCGGGTGACACCAATCCGGCTTCGCCGCGGCACCGGTGCAAGGGCCGGCTGCAAGGGCCGGCGAAATTTCGCCCTCTTTGCCGGATCATTTGCCGCAACGGCGGAGTTGCTACCGTGCGTCCTTGTTTGCCGGGCGCGGGAGCGAGCGAGGTACAGCGATGGGCGTTGTCCTGCAATGCAGGGGCCGTCTTCGATCTGGCACGCGCGCCGCCGTGTCACTATGATACAGTCGGATGCAGCGAAGGCCCAGGTCTTGAAGGCCCAGATCTCGAAGGCCCCGGTCTCGAAGGCCCCGGTCTCGAAGGCTCAGGTCTCCGACAGCCGCTCGGGGATCGCAGCACGAGCAAGCTTGGACGATAGACCCGACAATGCCGCCGAACGACAATATTCCGCAATTTCCGCCGCGCCTGGCCGACGACGACCGCAAACGCAAAAGCGACCAGGGCGGGCCGGGTACCTCCGTCATCGCCAAGACGCGGCCGCAGACCAAGCGGCCCAACCTCTATCGGGTTCTGCTGCTCAACGACGATTACACGCCGATGGAGTTTGTCGTTCACGTGCTGGAGCGCTTTTTCAACAAGGACCACGAGACGGCGCAGCGGATCATGATGCATGTGCATCAGCACGGGATCGGCGAATGCGGGATCTTCACTTACGAGGTCGCCGAGACCAAAGTGACGCAGGTTATGGACTTTGCCCGCAAACATCAGCATCCTTTGCAATGCGTCATGGAGAAGAAGTGATTCCTGGGAGGAGTTTTCCAGGACAAAATTGAGACAAACGAAGAGACTCTGAAATGCCCACGTTCTCACGCAGCCTCGAACAATCGCTCCACCGTGCGTTGGCGCTCGCCAACGAGCGCCATCATGAATACGCCACGCTGGAGCATCTTCTGCTGGCGCTGATCGAGGACCAGGACGCTGCGGCGGTAATGCGCGCGTGCAACGTCGATCTGGAAAAGTTGCGCAGGAGCCTGGTAGCCTATCTCGAATCGGAACTGGACAATCTTGTCACCGACGGTGCCGAGGATTCCAAGCCGACCGCCGGCTTCCAGCGCGTCATCCAGCGCGCCGTTATCCATGTTCAGTCATCGGGCCGCGAGGAAGTGACCGGCGCCAACGTGCTGGTGGCGATCTTCGCCGAGCGCGAAAGCCATGCTGCCTATTTCCTGCAGGAGCAGGATATGACCCGCTACGACGCGGTCAATTACATAAGCCACGGCATCGCCAAGCGGCCGGGCATGTCGGAATCGCGCCCGGTGCGCGGCTCCGACGAGGATGGTGACGCCAAATCCGGCGACGAGCAGAAAAAGAAGGTCGACGCGCTCGATGCCTATTGCGTCAATCTCAACAAGAAAGCGCGCGAGGGCAAGATTGATCCGCTGATCGGCCGCGAGGCGGAGATTAACCGCACGATCCAGGTGCTATGCCGGCGGCAGAAGAACAACCCGCTGTTCGTTGGCGAGGCCGGCGTCGGCAAGACCGCGATCGCCGAAGGGCTGGCGCGGCGCATCGTGCACGGCGAAGTGCCGGACGTCTTGCGCAACGCCACCGTGTTTGCGCTGGACATGGGTACGCTGCTTGCCGGCACCCGCTACCGCGGCGATTTCGAGGAGCGGCTCAAACAGGTCATCAAGGAGCTCGAAGGCTACGCGGGCGCCATCCTGTTCATCGATGAAATCCATACTGTTATCGGCGCTGGTGCCACCTCGGGCGGCGCCATGGATGCCTCAAATCTGCTCAAGCCGGCGCTGGCTTCGGGCACGGTGCGCTGCGTCGGCTCGACCACCTATAAGGAGTACCGGCAGTATTTCGAAAAGGACCGCGCGCTCGTTCGCCGCTTCCAGAAGATCGACGTCAACGAGCCGACAATTCCCGACGCCATCGAAATCCTCAAGGGTCTGAAACCCTATTTCGAGGAGTACCACAAGCTGCGGTACACCAATGACGCCATCAAGGCCGCGGTGGAGCTGTCGTCGCGCTACATTCACGATCGCAAACTGCCGGACAAGGCGATCGATGTGATCGATAAGTCGGGCGCGGCGCAGATGCTGCTGCCGGAGAGCCGGCGCAAGCGGACCATCGGCATCAAGGAGATCGAGACCACCATCGCCACGATGGCGCGCATTCCGCCGAAGGCGGTGTCGAAGGACGATGCCGAGGTGCTCCGGCACCTCGAGGAGACCCTCAAGCGCGTGGTCTACGGCCAGAACAAGGCGATCGAGGCGCTTGCCGCCTCGATCAAGCTGGCGCGCGCCGGCCTGCGCGAACCGGAAAAGCCGATCGGCTGCTATCTGTTTTCCGGCCCCACCGGAGTTGGCAAGACGGAGGTGGCGCGCCAGCTCGCGGCCGCGCTCGGCGTCGAGGTCATCCGCTTCGACATGTCGGAGTACATGGAGCGGCACACCGTATCGCGGTTGATCGGCGCGCCGCCCGGCTATGTCGGTTTCGACCAGGGCGGGCTACTTACCGACGGCGTCGATCAGCATCCGCATTGCGTGCTCTTGCTCGATGAGATCGAGAAGGCGCATCCCGATCTGTTCAACGTGCTCCTGCAGATCATGGATCATGGCAAGCTGACCGACCACAACGGCAAGCAGGTCGACTTCCGCAACGTCATCCTGATCATGACCACCAATGCCGGCGCCGCCGACATGGCGCGCGCCGCCTTCGGCTTTACCCGCACCAAGCGCGAAGGCGACGACATGGAGGCGATCAACCGCATGTTCGCCCCCGAGTTCCGCAACCGGCTCGACGCGATCATCACTTTCGCGCACCTGTCGCGCGAGATCATCGCCATGGTGGTGGAGAAGTTCGTGCTCCAGCTCGAGGCGCAGCTCGACGACCGCGACGTCACCATCGAGTTGACCGACGAGGCCACCAACTGGCTGATCGCCAACGGCTACGACGAGCTGATGGGCGCGCGGCCGATGGCGCGGGTGATCCAGGAGCACATCAAGAAGCCGCTCGCCGACGAAGTCCTGTTCGGGCGGCTGAAAGCCGGTGGTCACGTACGCGTCATCCTCGTCACCGACGAGAACGGCAACGCCAAGCTCAACTTCGATTATCCCGAAGGTCCAGTGACCCCACGCGCCGAAAAGCTTCCCGAACCGCGGCGTGCCAAGAAGCGCCGCGCCTCGCCGCGGCGCAAGCCGCCGGGATCGGGCGGTAGCGACGGACCGCCACCCGGCCGCGGCTCGGTGCCAAAGGTGCCGCTGGTCAAGGTGTAAAGAACTCTCGCGCAAATCGGCGCTTCGGCCGCCAAGGCGTGTTGCTGAGCGCGCTCTGCAGATAAAGCGGCGTCAAAAAACGGCATCGCATTCAGGATGAGCGTGGTGGCTTGCGCTGTGGGCGAACGCGCTGTGAAAGGTGCCATCGTCACGCCAGGTCTCCGAGAGGGGTTCACGAGCGTCAAATCAGAAATGCTCGCGAACGCTTCTTCAAGTTTTGATACTACGGACGTGATCGTAGTATTTGCGGCTAGCTGTGGAGTCTCAACAGGTTGTCCTCGGTTAGAGCGAGTTTGCTGATGGGTGTTGTATCACCGATGCCGGCATGAGGCCTGTGCCAATTGTATTGGTGCAGCCAGGCGGGCAGCTGATCCTTGCGCTGCCGTGAGCTTTGATAAGCCTGAGCATAAGCCCATTCGCGCAGGCTGGTCTGAATGAAGCGCTCGGCCTTGCCGTTGGTCTGCGGTCGATAGGACCTGGTTCGGACGTGTCGGAGCCTGAGTTGCTTGCAGGCGCTGCGGAAGGCGAACGACTTGTAGCAGGAGCCGTTGTCAGTCATGACGCGCTCCACGGTGATGCCGAGGCTCTGGTAGTAGGCGACGGCGGCCTTGAGGAAGGCGGTGGCACAACGCTTCCTCTCGTTACCCATGATCTTGGCGAAGGCAATGCGGGAGTGGTCGTCGATGGCGACGTGCACGAACTCCCATCCGACCCCGCGGCTGTTGCTCTGGCCCCGCCGGTCGCCGGTGATGCGATGGCCGATCCTGTTGAAGCGGCCGAGCTTCTTGATGTCGATGTGGATCATCTCGCCGGGCCTCTCGCGCTGGTAGCGCCGGACCGGTTCGGCAGGCTCAAGGGCGTTGATCCTGTTGAGGCCCAGTCGCTTGAGGATGCGACTAACGGTGGCCGGCGAGATCTGCAATTCGGCTGCGATCTGGTGGCCGGTGCGGCGCTGACGGCGCAGTCCTTCCACCTGCTCAACCACGCCCTGCGGCGTCGGCTGATGAAGCCGGTGAGGCCGCGAACTGCGGTCGCTCAACCCCGCCAGCCCCTCGCGACGATAGCGGTCGACCCACTTGCGAACCGTCCGCGGGCAGACGCCTGCGGCCAATGCGACGGCCTTCGGCGTCTGCCCGCTCTGCACCTGCCGCACTATTCGCTCTCGACCACGCGGTGTCAGGCGGGCATTCTTGTGCACGTTCATCCGGTCCTCCGAATCACTGAAGCTTCAACAACCTCAGCGTCCTCGTTTAGGACCGGATGGACAACCTATTGAAAGCTCACAGCTAGCCGGCCGGTTTCTGCGCACTAAATTCCGCACTAAATTCTTTCGTCGGTTTCGAGTGAAGAGAATTCCCGAGGAAACCAAGGAACTGCCGAGCCGAGGACACTGCCGAGGACACTGCAATGACAGCGGATGTGCGCATGGCCGAAGTCGCGGCGCTGGTTGGCGATCCGGCGCGCGCCAATATTCTCGCGGCGCTGATGGGCGGCCGGGCGCTCACCGCGGGCGAGCTGGTTTACGCGGCCGGCGTGTCGCCGCAGACGACCAGCGGCCACCTTGCCAAGCTCGCCGACGGCCGACTGGTCGCGTGCGTCAAGCAGGGCCGCCACCGCTACTATCGCATCGCCTCGCATCGCGTCGCCGAAATGCTGGAAGGAATCATGGCAGTGGTCGCCGATGCCCCGCCGCGCCACCGGCCGGCCTCGAAGCTTGAAGACGCCATGCGCATCGCGCGCACGTGCTACGACCATTTCGCCGGCAAGCTCGGCGTCGGCCTCACCGACGCGCTGTGCGCGCATGGCCACGTCTCGCTCGCCGACGAAGGCGGCGAGGTGACCGAGAGCGGCGTCGCGTTCTTCGACAGGTTCGGCGTCGATCTCGGCGTCGCGCGCAGCCGCCGGCGCATTTTCTGCCGGCCGTGCCTCGACTGGACGGAACGGCGACCGCATCTCGGCGGCAGCATCGGTGCGGCGCTGGTGCAGCGCTGTTTCGATCTCAATTGGCTGCAGCGCATGCGTGACGGCCGCGCTCTGATCGTCACGCCGGCCGGCCGGCGCGGCCTGAACGAGAGCTTCGGATTGATGCTGTAGTCTCGCGAGTTGCGCGCGATTTCACCGGCCGCTTGATCATCGGCGAGGATCTCACGGAAATCGAGTTGTGATCGAGGCGAGGGGTGACGGTCGGACTTGTAGCGCCCGAACCGGTCGGCCGCGTCACTTCGCCTTTTGATGCCGCCGTAATTCGCCGGCAAACCACGCGGCAACGATCGGCAGCGCTACCGCGCTGGCGACAAACAAAGGCGGCGCGCCAAGCCGGTCGATCATCAGCGAGCCAATGAACACGCCGACCGTCTGGCCGATGAAAATCGCCGATGAGAAGATGGCGACCGCGGTGGCGCGCGCGTGCGGCGTCATCTGTGTGGCGTTGGTCTGCAGCGTGTTGTGCAGCATGTAGAAGCCGAGCCCGATGGCGATCGTGGCCAGCGGCGCGAACCACCACGCTGGCGCGGCGGCGAGCGTCAGGTAGCCGGCGGCGAGGATGAAGCCGCCGCTGATCGCGAGGCGCACTTGGCCGAGCCGGTGGACGAACAGCTTGACCAGCCCCGCGTAGACCAGCCCGCCGATGCCGAAACAGCCGACGCTCAGTCCGATCAGCGTGAAACTGAGATCAAAATGCGCGCGCAAATGCGCGCCGATATAGGCGAACGGGCCCCACACCAGCACGTTCTCGATGAACGCGGCGATGATCACGATGCGCGCAAACGGTGTCGAGAGCACGGCGGTGTAATCGGCGACGAAACGCGCTCGCCACCCCGATGCTGCCCCCCGCGTGCTGCCTGTGGAGGAAACGGGACGACCGCTCTCGCGGGTGAGCGGATTGGTCAACAGCTCGAATACCAGTCCGGCGGTCGCCAGCGCGAAAATCCCGGAGAGCACGAAGAACACATTGCGCCAGCCGACGAGATCCCCGAGCACGCCGCCCATCGCCTGGCCGAACAATTGCCCGAGTATCTGCCCGGTCAGGTAGCGCCCCAAGATGGTCTGGCGCTGTTCGTAGGGCGTCACGTCGCCGACGAAAGCCATCGAGATCGGAATGATCCAGCCGCCCGCTGCCGCGCCGGTCGCCAGCCGCGCCAGCGCCAATTGGGGCAGCGAGGGGGCGAGGCCGCACAGTGCCACCAGGACGGTTCCGATCGCGCAAGTCAGCGTTACCGTCCGGTACTTGCCGAGGTGATCGCCGATCGGGCCGATGGTGAGCTGGATCGAGCCGTGGGCCACGGCGTAGGCGGTGACGACGATGGCGGCCATGCCCACGGCAACGTGGAATTCGGCCGCGATCTGCGGCAACAGCGAATCGGTCACCCGCACCTGCGCCTGGCTCGCGAAGCCGGCTACGGCGAGCAGCATGATCGCGCGCGTCGACGTCCTGCTCGGCGGGGCGGTGAATGTGTTCGGTGAATCTGGCACGGTGTGAGCGGGTGGAGGGATGCGGCGTTGACAGTCGACACGGAGCAGGCTTTCTACCCCGCGAAACGGCGAACGTGAAATGATCGAAAACAGATACCAGCCCGTCGCGGTCGAGGGTCGCATTTACGCAGCATGGGAGGCGGCGGGCGCGTTCCGCGCCGGCCGGCCTGAGCGCGCCGGCGCCGAACCTTATTGCATCGTCATCCCGCCGCCGAACGTCACCGGCTCGCTGCACATGGGGCATGCGCTCAACAACACCCTCCAAGACATCCTCTGCCGCTTCGAGCGCATGCGCGGGCGTGATGTGCTCTGGCAGCCCGGCATGGACCACGCCGGCATCGCCACACAGGCCGTGGTCGAGCGGCAATTGCAGGAACGCCAGGAGTTCGAGCCGCTCGCTCGGGCGCGAAGCCTTCATCGAGCGGGTGTGGGAGTGGAAGGCGCAATCCGGCGGCACCATCATCAGCCAGCTCAAGCGGCTGGGCGCCTCCTGCGATTGGTCGCGCGAGCGATTCACCATGGACGAGGGGCTCTCGCGCGCCGTCCGCAAAGTGTTCGTTGAGCTTTATCGCGAAGGGCTCATCTACAAGGACAAGCGGTTGGTCAATTGGGACCCGAAGCTAAAAACCGCAATCTCCGATCTCGAAGTGGTGCAGGTCGAGACTCGCGGCCACCTTTGGCACATCAAATATCCGATTGAAGGCGGCGACGAATTCATCGTCGTGGCGACGACGCGGCCGGAGACCATGCTGGGCGACGTCGCGGTCGCCGTGCATCCGGCGAACGAGCGGCTTTCGCACCTGATCGGCAAGACCGCGATCCTGCCGCTGGTCGGCCGGCGCATCCCGATCATCGGCGACGAGTACGCCGATCCGGAAAAGGGCACGGGCGCGGTGAAGATCACGCCGGCACATGACTTCAACGACTTTGAGGTGGGGCGCCGGCACCATCTGCCGCTGATCAACATCTTTGACCAGGAGGCAGCGCTCGACTTGAAGGCCAACGATGACTTTTTTGCCGCCGTTCCGTCCTCGGCCGAGATCGACACGACGCTCTCGCTGCATGGGGTCGAGCGCTTTGCCGCGCGCAAAAGGATCGTCGAACGTCTCGAGGCGGCCGGGCTGATCGACAAAATCGAGCAGACCCTGCACACCGTGCCGCACGGCGACCGCTCCGGCGCCGTGCTCGAGCCGTTCCTCACCGATCAATGGTACGTCAACGCGAAGACGCTGGCGCAGCCGGCCATCAAGGCCGTGCACGACGGCAATACGAAATTCATCCCGCAACAGTGGAAAGCGACGTTCTTCAACTGGATGGAAAACATCCAGCCGTGGTGCATTTCGCGGCAGATCTGGTGGGGCCATCAGATCCCGGCCTGGTATGGGCCTGACGGCAAGATTTTCGTTGCGGAAGGCGAGGACGACGTTGTCGCTGATGCGCTGGCCCATTACACCGAAATCGAGGAGATTACCGTCGCAGAGGGCCGCGAGATCGCCGCCGATCCGCAACTCCGCAAAAGATTCGCCAATGAATATTTGCACCGCGACGAGGACGTGCTCGACACGTGGTTTTCCTCAGCGCTTTGGCCGTTTTCTACGCTCGGCTGGCCGGACGAGACGTCGGATCTGAAACGCTACTACCCGACCAGTGTGCTGGTGACCGGCTTTGACATCATCTTCTTCTGGGTCGCCCGCATGATGATGATGGGACTGCACTTCATGCAAAAGGACCGACCTGCCGGTCCGTCTGACCGATGGGTGCCGTTTCGCGATGTCTACATTCACGCGCTGGTGCGCGACGCCACCGGCGCCAAAATGTCGAAGTCCAAGGGCAACGTCATCGATCCGCTGCAGCTGATCGACAAATACGGCGCCGACGCTTTACGCTTCACGCTCGCCGCCATGGCGGCGCAAGGCCGCGACATCAAGCTTTCCGAGCAGCGCGTCGAGGGCTACCGCAATTTTGGGACCAAGCTGTGGAGCGCCGCGCGCTTCGCCGAGTTGAACGAGTGTTTCACGGTCGACGGTTTCGATCCGAGCCAGGCGAAAGAAACTTTGAACCGCTGGATCGCTCACGAGACGGCAAAGACCGCGGCCGAAGTTACTGAAGCTATAGAGGCCTACAAGTTCAACGACGCCGCGGCTGCCGTTTACCGTTTCATCTGGAACATCTATTGCGACTGGTATCTTGAACTGGTGAAGCCCGTGCTTGCCGGCCCGGACAGCGCAGCCAAGGACGAGACGCGGGCCATGGTGTCCTGGACGCGCGACGAAATCCTGAAACTCCTGCACCCATTCATGCCGTTTGTGACCGAGGAATTATGGTCGATTACGGCATCGCAGAAGCGAGAGAACCTGCTCGCGCTCACTGATTGGCCGTCTGGTCCGGGGGTTTATGACGCAAAGGCGGAAGCCGAGATTGGGTGGGTCACCGACCTTGTCACGGCCGTTCGTTCGGTGCGCGCGGAGATGAACGTCAACGTGCCGCTGCCACTTGTTATGGTGCATGTGGGCGATCACGTTTGGGACAGGGCTCAGCGTTGGTCGGAGTTCATCATGAGGATGGCGCGGATTTCCGAGGTGACAAGGTCGCTAAAGTTTCCGCAGGGCGCGGTGCAGCTTGTGGTGCGCGGCGAAGTCGCCGCGCTGCCGCTCGCCGGCGTTATTGACCTCGCCGCCGAACGGGTGCGGCTCAACAAAGAAATGGCCAAGGCCGAGGCCGACATCGCGCGTGTCGATGCCAAGCTTGGCAATCCCAATTTCGTCGCCCGCGCGCCGGACGAGGTTGTCGAAGAGGAAAAGGAGAAGCGCGAGGAAGCGCTGGCGCGCAAGGCAAAGATCGCCGAGGCGCTGGAACGGCTGAAGACTTCGGATTAGTCTTCGCGGACTTGGTTAGCCGTGGGAGGCGGATCATGTCCCAGGAAGCGCAGAACGTCGGTATTCTCAAAAAAGCCTATGCTGATTGGGCCAGCAGCAGGGGCGGCAGCGCCGATCAGTGGACGGCCATCTTCGCCGATAATTTCAAGTTTGGTTCGATGGCGGAGGGCGGCTACGGCGCCGCCTATCTGACCACGTATCAGAGCCGGAATGACCTCGCCCAGTATTTTGCCGGGTTGGCGCGCGACTGGGAGATGATCGAATTCGTGACCGAGCATTTTATTGCGCAGGATGACCGCGTGGTGATGCTCGGACGTTGCTCCTGGCGTTACAAGCACACCGGAAAAGTCGTGGAGACGCCGAAGGCTGATTCCTGGCGTTTCGCCGGCGGGAAGGCGGTCGAATTTTACGAATACTACGACACGGCGAAATTGCTCGAGGCAACGTCTTGAGCCATGAAAAATTCCGTCGCTGGACCAAGCGGCGCGATCGGGCGGCGGGCACTCCGTTCTGCTGGCTCTCGCTTGACCCTTCAGGCATTCAGGTTCTCGCGCAGCGTTTTTCCGGCGTATTTTTCCTTCGATAGCCGGCGCCGCTGCAACTCGGGAACGACCTGCTCGACGAACTGGCGAATGTTGTCCATCGCCGAATAGCCGCGGCCGAGAATGAAGCCGCCGTTGGCGCCGGTGGCGAAATGCAATTCTTCCAGCTTGTCGACGATGCTTTTCGGCGTACCGACGGCGGTCAGGATGCGGTCGACCAGAAAGCGGCTGGCGAATTCCTGCAACGGCTGCGCGGGATCGACGGTCTTGAGCAGTTCCTCGAAGCTGCCGAGATTGCCCTTCTGCGCGCGCACCTCATCGGCAAAGTCGGACAGCCGCATGCCCGGCTTGGCGGCGGAAAAATCGACGCCGTATTGGGCCGACATCTCGACGAGACCGGCCTGCGGCGGAATCGATGCGAGATAGCGGCGTTCCTGCTCCGCCGCATCAGCTTCGGAATCCGCCACCTGGATGCGGATCGACCAGAGAATGCCGATGTCGCGCGGCTTGCGGCCAACCGCGGCGAGGGCGGCGTCGAGCGCCGCTCTGTGAGCCTTCATGCTGGCAAGCGTACGGCGGGTCGAGAACTGCAGTTCGGCGTAGGTCGCAGCCAGATTCATTCCCGGTCCGGACAGGCCGGCCTGGATGATCACCGGCCGCCGCTGCGGCGAGGGCAGCGCCGGCAGCGGGCCGCGCACGTTGAAATAGCGACCGCGATGATCGATGCGATGCACTTTGGCGGGATCGGCATAGAATCCCGCCTCGCGATCGAGCACCAGCGCGTCGGCCTCGACGCTGTTCCACAATTTGCACGCGACCTGCAGGAACTCGTCCGCGCGCACATAGCGCTCGTCGTGGTCCATCATGACGTCGAAGCCGTAATTGGCGGCTTCGTTTTTGTAGGCGGAGGTGACGGCGTTCCAGGCGATGCGGCCGCCGGTGACGTGATCGAGCGCATTGAACAGCCGCGCGCAATGGAAGGGATGGTGATAGGTCGTCGACAGCGTGAGCGCGAAGCCCACTCCGGCGGCGGCCTTGGCCATCAACGGAATCATCGGCGACATGTCGTGGCGCGGCCATTTGGCGCCGTAGCGGACGACCGCGTCGTGGCTGCCGCCGAAATCCTCCGACGTCCCTCCGGTATCGCCGAAGAACAGCATGTCCATCACCCCGCGCGCGGCGAGGCGCGCGATGTCCTCATAGAATTCCGATGTCCCGTAATACGGATAGCCGATCCAGGAGCCGGGCATGCGCCACAGGTAATCGGTATGGAGGAAAGAAAGATCGGCGGCGAGATGGATTGATTCCGATGCCGACAATCGGATGTCTCCTTGAAGGCCGCGAACTCGCGGCGCCGCCAGCAAAATTCAACTCACATGCAAAGTCAATCTGGTGCGCCAAGTCCACGGTGGTGCGCCAAGTCCACGGTGGTGCGCCAAGTCCACGGTGGTGCGCCAAGTCCACGGTGGTGCGCCAAGTCCACGGCGGTGCGCCAAGTCTTGCCGGTGAAGCATTTCGCCCGGGGCCCGCAGGCGCCGCCGGTGTGGGATCAGCGCCCCTCGCGCCTTGCCATGAACGCCAGCCGCTCGAACAGGTGCACGTCCTGCTCGTTCTTGAGGAGCGCACCGTGCAGCGGTGGAATGAGCCGCTTGGGATCGCGCTCGCGCAGCGTTTCTATTGAAACGTCCTCGACCAGCAGGAGCTTGAGCCAGTCGAGCAGCTCCGAGGTGGAAGGCTTCTTTTTCACCCCCGGAACGTCGCGGATTTCGTAGAACAGTCGCAGTGCCTCCGCCACCAGCCGCTGCTTGATGCCGGGAAAATGCACCTCGACGATCGCCTGCATGGTCTCGGCATCGGGAAAGCGGATGTAATGGAAGAAACAGCGACGCAGAAATGCGTCGGGCAATTCCTTTTCATTGTTGGAGGTGATGATCACGATCGGCCGGCGGCGGGCGCGTACCGTCTCGCCGGTCTCGTAGACGAAGAATTCCATGCGGTCGAGCTCTTGCAGCAGATCATTGGGGAACTCGATATCGGCCTTGTCGATCTCGTCGATCAACAGCACCGGCCGTTCTTCGGCGGCAAAAGCATCCCACAGCTTGCCGCGTTTGATGTAATTGCGGATGTCGTGCACGCGTGGGTCGCCCAATTGGCCGTCGCGCAGCCGCGTTACCGCGTCGTACTCATAGAGGCCTTGCAACGCCTTGCTGGTCGACTTGATGTGCCACTCGATCAGCGGTGCCGAGAGCGCCTTGGCGATTTCGATCGCCAGCACGGTCTTGCCGGTCCCCGGCTCGCCCTTGACCAGAAGCGGCCGCTCCAGCGCGATCGCCGCATTCACCGCCACTTTGAGATCATCGCTCGCCACGTAGGCGCTGGTGCCTTCGAAACGCATCGGATGGTCAAATCTCCGCCGGTCGCCATTAAGCACGCCGGACTTGCTGCTCACAAGCCGCCGCCGCGGCGACAGCTTGGTGCAAGGCTGCCGCGCAGGCGGCCCGGCAATTTTTGCCGCAAGTCGGCAGATACGCACCCGGGCGAGGCCTCGGCCCGGCCGCTAAGCCATTGAAGGCGTGCCGTGAAATCCCTGGCACAAAGATTGCTGCATAGCGTTCGGGCGGGGTCGCGCGGTTGCGTCCCAGTGATCGAGTTGGAGCTGTGTCATGGGTATCTTCGATGCATTGACCACTGCGGTGGCTGGTCTGCAGGCGCAGTCGTTTGCGTTACAGAACATTTCCGGCAACGTCGCCAACTCGGAAACCACGGGCTACAAGGAAACCGACGCGAGCTTCGAGGATATGGTCTCGGCGGCCGCCGCCGACGACGAGACCTCGAGCGGGGTGGTGGCCAACTCGGTCGCCACCAACACGGTGCAGGGGACAATCCAAAGTACCTCGGTTTCGACCGACATGGCGATCCAGGGCAACGGCTGGTTCGTGGTGGGGCAGCCGACGGGTGAAGTCGACAACCAGCCGACATTCAGCGGCGTCAATGCCTACACCCAAGCTGGCGACTTTCAGCTCAATTCGGACGGATACCTTGTCAACGGTTCCGGCTATTACCTCATGGGAATTCCGATCGATGCGGCCACCGGAAACCCGGTCGGCAGCTCGCCGCAGGTCTTGCAATTCAACAACAGCTTCATTTCGGCGCAGGCAACGACCGCGATCAGCTATGAGGCCAACCTGCCGAGCACGCCGACGTCGGGCGAAATCTTTCCCAGCGATTTCGCCAATGATCCGATAGCGGGAGCGGAAATTATCGGCACCGGCGCGACTATCGCGCCCGATGCCGCGGCATCCGGAACGGGTACGGTCTCCAACCTGACCAACTCGACGCTGCTATCGTCGCTCGGGTTCAGTGCCAACGATGAAATCACACTCAGCGATGGGACCGCCAACAAGACAACGTACACGGTGACTGCCTCCAGCACCATCGGCGATCTGATCGACACCATCAACGACGGCACTTCGGGCAACGCGGCGGTGACCGCTTCGCTCAGCAACGGCGATCTGGTTCTTACCGGCAACAACGATACCGCAACCATCGGCGTTGCCGTGACCCCCGCCACCGGCAGCACTTCAAGCGCTTCCGATCTCGGCTTTGGAGGTTCGAACAACAACTTTGAACCCACCAATCTGATCACGCAGAGCTTGAGTGGAACCCTGAACGTCTCGGTTGGCGGCGGATCGCCGCAGACCATAACAATCGGTACCGGAACGGGCGACGTGGAGACGCTCGCGCAACTGCAGACCGCCGTTGAAAACCTCAGCGGCGTAATCGGCACGGTGAATGCGACCAACGGCAATATCTCGCTGGTGGCGAAGGACCCGACCGCAACGCTCCTCGTCAGCGGCACCGGCGGCGCCTCGCCGTCGGAATTCGGCATCCAAAACACGTCGGTCACGCCCGGCAACGGCACGGTGATTGGCAGCGACGTGTCGACCTTCACCAACCAATCGGTCGACGGCGGATCGATCACCGCCTACGATTCGGATGGCAACCCGCTCAATATTCAGTTCCGCTGGGCGCAGACGGCCAGCGCCGACGGTCAGAGCGTATGGAATCTGTTTTATCAGACCAATTCGAGCGCCACCGGCAGCCAAGCGGCATGGCAGAACGTCGGAACGAACTTCATGTTCAATGCGAGCGGCGAACTCACCCAGCCGACCAACAGCACCCTGACGCTGCCGAGTCTCAGCGTCAACGGCGACTCGCTCAGCAACGTGCAACTTAATTTCGGCAGCAACGGCCTCACCCAGTTTGCCAACGCGAACGGCACGGCACAGGTGAGCCAGTTGCAGCAGAACGGTTATGCCGCCGGCCAGCTCGAATCCGTCGCGGTCGACAATCAGAACCAGATCACCGGCACATTTTCCAACGGCCAGACTGTCGCCATGGCGCAGATCACGCTGGCGACGTTCAACGGCCAGGATGCGTTGCAGCCGCTCAGCGGCCAGGCCTACGCGGCCACCGCCGATTCGGGTCCGCCGATCTACGGCGCCACCGGCACCGTCGTCGGCAGTTCGCTGGAAGGGTCCAACGTCGACATCGCCACGCAATTCAGCGATCTCATCGTGGCGCAGCAGGCCTATTCGGCCAACGCTCGCGTCATGCAGACTGCGGACCAGATGATCCAAAGCCTGCTGCAAGTGATCCAGTGAGTGAGGCGGCTGGCGGCGGCGGCCGTTCAGTTCGCCGCCGCTGAACCGCACGGACGGTCAAAGTCATGGGCCTATCTCAGGCGTTGTCGGCCGCGCTTGCGGGCGTGAACGTCACGCAGCAAAGCCTGTCGGTAATCGCCGGCAACGTGGCGAACGCCAATACGCCCGGCTACGTCAACGAAAGCCTCGATCAGGTCGAGACCGGAGGTTCGAGTGGGGCCGGGACCGGCGTCGATTCCGCGGGCATCAATCGCGATCTGAACACGCTGCTGCAGAACCAGTTGTGGTCTGAAACCTCCGGTGACTCGTACGCCGATACGGCAACGCAATACTACCAGTCGCTGCAGCAAATCTACGGCACGCCCGGCTCGTCGACGTCCTTCGACGCCATCTACAACAATTTCACCAGCGCACTGCAGGCGCTGTCGACTAATCCCGCGTCCACATCGCAGCAGTCCACCGTCATCGGCGCCGCGCAGGCCTTTGCGCAAAACCTCAATTCGATGACCACGACCATCCAGCAATTGCGCACCCAGGCCGAGCAGGGCATTGCCGCCGGTGTGCAAAGCGCCAACAACCTGCTCACGCAGATCGCCCAGATCAACCAACAACTCGAAGCCGCATCGACCTCCGACAGCGCCAGTGCCTCGCTCGAGGATCAGCGCGGTGAGGACATCACCCAGCTTACGCAGCTGATGAATGTCAGCGTGGTGCAGAACCCCGACAACCAGATCTCGGTCTTCACCGGCACCGGCCAGCAACTGGTGGCGGGATCGCAGGCCTCGACGCTCGGATTCGACAATGCGGGCACGCTCTCCGCCGGTGCGTCGTGGAGCGCCAATCCGAGCGAAGACGGGGCGGGCACGATCACGCTGACCTCGCCGGGCGGGGCGGCGACCGATCTGATCGCCACCAATGCCATCCAGTCGGGCCAGCTTGGCGCCTATATACAGATGCGCGACAATGTGTTGCCGCAGGCGCAGACTCAGCTCGACGAGCTGGCCAACCAGATGTCGCAGGCGCTGTCCAACCAGACGAGCAGCGGTGCCACCGTGACCTCGGGCAGCCAGTCGGGCTATAGCATCGATACCGCTCCGCTCCTGCCCGGCAACACCCTCCAGCTCACCTATACCAACAGCCTGGGCGCACAGCAGACGGTCAGTATCGTGGCGCTTGGGGCAGGGGCAACGCTGCCGCTCACGTCGATGGGCACGAACAGCCAACAGATCGGCGTCGATTTCTCAGCCGGCATGAGTTCGGTGGTGACGCAGCTCAACGCGGCCCTCGGAACCAACCTGCAATTCTCCAATCCCTCCGGCACTATCCTGCAGGCACTCAACAAGGGCAGCGGCAACAGCGTCGATTCGCTCTCCGAGACGTCGACGTCGACATCGCTCGCCAGCGGCGATCCGCAGCTGCCGCTGTTTACCGACGGCAGCCAACCGATCACCGGAGCGCTCTACGCCGGCGGCTCGCAGACCACGGGCCTTGCCGGCACGATCACGGTCAATCCGGCCCTGGTGGCCGCGCCATCGGGCCTGGTCGCCTACGCCGCCAATACGGCCGCGGGCGATTCGACGCGGCCGAACTTCATTCTCAACCAATTGACCCAGGCCTCGCTCGACTTCCCGCCGGACACCGGCATCGGCAGCGCGCAGGCGCCCTATAGCGGCACGCTCACCGATTACATGAGTCAGATCGTGAGCCAGCAGAGCCAGGCGGCGAATGCGGCCGCCAGTCTGCAGCAGGGACAGGACGCGGTGCTGAGCGCGCTACAGCAGAGTTTCAACCAGGAATCCGGCGTCAACATCGACACCCAAATGTCGGACTTGATCGCGCTTCAGAACGCCTACGGGGCCAATGCGCGGGTGATGACGACGATCCAGGAGCTGATGTCGACGTTGCTGCAAGTGGGTACGTGATGAGCATTACCGGACCAGGATCGATCACCGCGGCGACGCTGGCGACGCAGAACAGCATGTTCAGCCAGCTCAATACGCTGAGCCAGGAGCTCGGCAGCGGACAAGCCGCGCAGACCTATTCCGGCCTGACCTCGCAAGCCGGCCTGGTGCTCGAACTCGGCGCGCAGCTTTCCGCCATCCAGGGTTACAGCAGCACCGCCACGACGGTCGGGACCACGCTGAGCGTTGCCCAGTCCGCCTTGAGCGGGCTCGCCGGTGCCGGCAGCGCGGTCGCGCAGTCGATCAGCCAGCAGGGCACATTCACGCTCGACGGCAACGGCCAGACCTCGGTTCAGGAATCGGCAGCGAGCTATCTCGACCAGATCTTCTCCCTCCTCAATACGCAGGTCGGCGGCAATTACCTGTTCTCGGGGAGCGCCACCAATCAGCCCGCCGTCGCCAGCACCGACGAAATTCTCAACGGCAACGGTTCGCAGGCCGGCCTGACGCAAATCATTTCCCAGCGCCTGGCGGCCGATGAGGGCGCCGACAATCTTGGCCGCCTGACCGTCGGCGGGACCAGCCCTGACATAACGCTCAGTCAGGATGGATCGCCATTCGGCTTTCAGCTTGCCGGTGTGAACTCCAACCTGACCGGCGCCACGGTATCCGGCCCGACCGGTTCGCCGCCGACGGTCTCGATCGATTTGGCCTCAAATCCCAACCCCGGCGACTCGATCTCGTTCGCGCTCACGCTCCCCGACGGCTCCAGCCAGACGATCGCGCTGCAGGCGACGACAAGTTCACCGCCGGGCGCGAACCAGTTTACCATCGGCGCCGACGCCACCACCACCGGGAATAATCTGCAATCCGCCCTCACGACCGCCATCGGCAATCTGGCGCAGACGGCTTTGCCCGCAGCCTCCGCGATTGCCGCCGCCAACAATTTCTTCGCGGATCCGCCGCAGATCGTCGATGCCGGTTCGCCTCCGGACTATTCCACGGCCATGTCGCTCGAGAATGGAACGACGGCAAATACCGTATTCTGGTACACCGGCGAGAACGGCTCGACACCGGCTTTGCAGACCGCAACCGCCCAGGTCGGTCCGTCGATGACGGTTTCCTACGGCATGCGCGCCACCGAGCCGGCAATCACGTCGCTCGTTGCCAACGTGGCTGCGCTTGCCGCAACGACGTATTCGACAAGCAACCCGAATGCGCAGGCAAGTTATCAGGCGCTTTGCCAAAGCGTGTCGGCCAACCTTGCCGGCCAATCTGGCACCCAATCGATCAGTGACATCGAGGCTGATATCGCCAACGCGCAGAGTGCCGTGACCAATGCAACCACGCTCAACACGCAGACGCAAAGCACCCTCAACGATATGCTGCAGGGCATCGACGGCGTCAATCAGGACCAGCTCGGCGAGCAGATCCTGACGCTACAAAACACGCTGTCGGCCTCGATGTCGGTGACGGCGCGGCTTGCGCAGCTAAGCCTGGTCAATTATCTGGCGCCGGCCAGCGGATAGCTCGAAGCCGGAAGTCAAATCCCGACTTCCGATTTCACGCTTTCGATCTCAGATCTCCGATTCCCGGATTCCGATCACGCGGCCTTGCCGCTCAGGCCGGAGGCAATACGGCGGTTGATCTTGATGATCGATTGCAAGTGCTTCGGCTGCGGCCGGCTCATCAGCGAGAAGGTCTCGCCCATGACGAAAGCGCCGATCTTGGTGAGATTGCTGCGCAACTGCGCGGGCAGCTTGTTGTCATCTCTGATCACGGAATCAAGAAATACCGTCCAAAGTCGGCGGTTGAACATGAGCGCCGCTTCGAGGCCGCGCGGCTTGTCGCCCCAAGAGTCATGCACCGCCTGCAACTTCGCCGCCGCCTGCAACAACAGATTCGCCTCCAACGCACGCGGTCCGGCGATCTCATTGGCGGTCTTCGTGTAAGCCTTGTTGGCGTAGTTGTACATGCCGCGGTGTTCCTTTTCGTACGCGATCAGCTTGCGAGTTTCCTTTAAAGCTTTGTACAGTTCGCCTGTTAAGATTCGCTTATTGATAAGCTCGATGTGGGGTCGAGTGCCAGGCGCGGCTTTCAGGATTCTGCGCGCAAGCCGCAGACAGAGCGGACGCTGTTGCTGCGGACGCTTCGATGCGTACATGAGCTGCACGGCGAAATAGAGTTGCTTGGCTGGAGTGTCGACGCTGCGCGCGGGCAGAATGTCCTTCTCGCGCAGGATCGGCACTTGGCCTTCGACGACAAGCCGCGTGCGCGGGCCTGCATTGGTGATGACGCAATCGCCCAACAGCACGCGCTCGTTCGGCGCAAGTTCTATTTTCAGCGGCACGTTGGCACCCCGTTGGCACCTCGTTGCGTCCGTGATCGTTGCTGATGGCGGTTAACGGGCGGCTAAGCGCCCGGCAGTCGCGACGAAGATCGTGGTACTGGACATCCAGGTTCGGCGGGCTCTCATCCTAATACAAAAGAAAACGGCGGGGCTCCTTCGCCCCGCCGCCTTCGAGTAGGCCTGTACCAGAAGACTTAGCCGAACAGTTTGAGCACCGACTGGTTCGCCTGGTTGGCGATCGACAGTGCCGAGATTTCCAGCTGCTGTTGGGTCTGCTCGGTGAGCAGGTCGGCACTTTCCTGGTTCTGGTCCGCCGCCGTCAGGTTGCTGGCGCCGGTCTGCAGGGTGTTGATCATCGCCGTGGTGAACGTCTGCCGGGTCGAGATCGTCGACGAGTTGGTGCCGAAGGTCTCGGTCTGGCTCTGCACGTTCGAGATCGCGGTGTTGATCGAGCTTACCAGGGTCGACAGTTCGCCGTTGTCGTTGAACGAGCCGCCCGACGTGCCGCCAAGGTTTTGAAGGTTCAATCCCGTCGCGCTGTAATCAACTCCCTGGATGGTGAGCGAGCTGGTGCCGCTTTGGTTGAAGTCAATCACGAGATTGTCGCTGCCGAGCAGATTGACGCCATTGTAGCCGGAGTCGGCGGCCATCTGGGTGATTTGCGACAGCAGGCCGTTGTAGTTTTGCTGCAGCGTGGCCCGCGTTGTGCTCGAACCGATCGGCGTATTGCTGGTGGTGGCATTCGTGGTGACGCCGAGTGCGGTGGACAACGCGTTGGCGGCGACCGTGAAGCCGGTCGGAGCCGAGTTGGAGGTGAGGATCAAGTGGCCGTCGCCGTCATCGCTGGCGGTGACTGCGCCGCCACTGCCGAGGCCCGTCGTATTGTTGATGTCGGATTCGACCTGGGCCAGTGTCGCGCCGGAAGCGACCGAGACGCTGTAGGTTGTCGAGCCGACGTTGATCTGCAGGGTGCCGGCGGACACCGAGGAATTGGCCGCTCCGTTGAGGGTGACCGCATTGGTGGCGGTCGCGGCGGTGGTGAGGCCGAGCGCGTTCGCCGCAGAGCTGGCATCGACGGTGAAATTGCCCTTGGTCGAGGTGAGGACCAGATGCCCGCTGCCATCGTCGCTCGCGGTCACGACACTGGAGAGCCCGCTCGTGCCATTGATGGCGCTCTCGATCTGGGCCAGGCTGGAGTCGGCTGTGATTGCCACGTTGTAGGTGGTGCTGCCGACGTTTATCGACAAAGTGCCGGCGGACAGCGTGGTGGCCGCGCTGGTGTTGAGGCTGCTGGTGTTGGTCGCGGCGGTGACGCCGAGACCCGCATCGGCAGCGACCGTAAAGGCGCTTGTGCCCGAAAGGGCCGTGAGCACCAGGAAGCCGCTGCCATTGACGGTTGCCGTCACGGCGCCGGAGAGGCCGGCCGTCCCAGTGATGGCAGCCGCGACGGCGGAAATCGTCTCGCCTGACGTGACCGCGACGCTGTAGGCGCTGCCGCCGACGTTGATGGTGAGGGCATTGGCGGCGGCCGCCGTTCCGCTCACCGAGCCGGTTTCCGATCCGCCGACAAAGCCGGCGAGATTGACTGATGCGGTCGCAATGGCGGATCCGCCGAGGTTGGTCGATCCGGTTGCCGAAGCTGCCGTGGTCCAGCTGTCGGACTGCGCTTGCTGCACCGTGGACAGCGCCTGCTGCAAGAGGCTGGTGATGCCGGTCAGGCCGTTGTTGGCCGCATCGATGGTTTGCAGGCCCTGTCCGATCTGATCGAGCAAAGAGCTGAGCGAGTTGGCGTCGTTGGTCAGGTTCTGCGCCGTGAAATAGGCGCTCGGATTGTCGGCGGCGGAGTTGACCGCCTTGCCGGTGGCGAGGGCTTCCTGAGTGGAAGTCAATTCGGCGGACGTTTGCTGAAGCGACAGCAGGTTTTGCCGAATACCTGCAGTCAAGGTGATGTCAGACATAGTGGTACCCTTCTGGTTACAGGCCGTACTGGCTAACTTGCACTTGCTGTACGTCCCGTACCGGCGAGTGCATGGTCCGATCGCAAGGATCGGCTGCGGACATTTGCCTTATTTCGTTTAAAGACGCGTAAATCTACGTAGTCCGGCGACGGATCAAATCGTTGGCCCCGCTGTTTGTTGCCATAATTGATTGCGGAAAATCAGGCACTGCCAAGCCGTCGCCGCAAGCATTTCCATCGGTTCATCGGCTTTCGTGCAACGTCTTAAGTCATTGTTAACGGAACTTGTTTGCTAATTGCTAACCATAGTTCAGTTTTGCTAACCATACTGTCTCCGCCGCGGATGCCGAATGTCTGAACCGTCTCCATCCAGCCGCATTGCTCTCGTGGTGGCAACGCCGTGCTTCGGCGGGCAGATTTCCGCGCTCTACGCGGCCTCGCTGCTCAAGCTGCAGCAGCGTGTGCGTAGCTGTGCCGGCTTTCATTTCAAGGTCCTGTTCAAGGACGGCGATGCGCTGATCACGCGCGCGCGCGCGAGCCTGGTTTCTCAATTCCTCGACGACCCTTCTGCAACCCACTTGCTGTTTGTCGATGCCAATATCGGCTTCGAGCCGGAGCAGGTGCTCCGCCTCATCCAATGCGGCGCCGACATGTGCGCGGCGGTCTATCCGATCAAGCGCATCGACTGGAACAAGGTCAAAACCACGATCGAGGCGGCGCGGCCCAATCCGGCAGCGGCGGCGCTGCAATATGTCTTCGAAGTGGACGATCCGCATGCAGTCACCGCCAGCGCCGGGTTCGTCAGAGTGCGCTATGCCGGAACTGGTTTTCTCATGATCCGCCGGGCGACTCTCGAGCGGATGTGCGCGCGCTATCCGCAGTTGCAATACCGGCGCGACCATTCGCTCGACGCGGCGAGCGAAAGCGACAAGCGCTTTGCGCTGTTCGAATGCATGATCACTGAGGACGGCACTTATCTCAGTGAGGATTTCGCTTTCTGCAAGCGCTGGACCGATATGGGCGGCGAAATCTGGGCTGATTTCAGTTCCCGGCTCGATCACGTCGGCCCGATGACGTTCCACGGCGACTTGTCTTCGCAATTCGCCGCGGTCTAAGGGCGGTCATTCGGCAGCGGCTACGCCAGCATGTTCACCAGCGTGCCGCCGTCGCCGGAGTCCGCCAAAAGCGATGTGGCGCTGCCGAGCGTCTCCGAGGCGACCGTCGTGTAGCTTTTGCGAGCCGTGGTGGCGCTCGTCGCGGCGCTCGTGCCTGAACTGGTTGCAGGGGAGGCCGCAGAGTTTCCCGCTCCACTGGAAGCGCTCGAAGAAGTCGAACTACCCGGCGTCGGTTTGAATGTTTGATGCCCGACACCGAACCCGATGTTCGAGGCATAGATGCCACCGATGGTGATGGTGTCGGTGGTGTTGCGGCTCTTGATGACCAGATCGCCGCGGCTGTTGAGCGAAGCGGTCACCGCCGCATTGCCGACCAGATCGTTGTTGAGCGCGTTCATCAGACCGCCGACCGTGTCGCTGCCGGTCGATGCATACGTCGTTGTATTGCTGCCGGCGCTGACGGTGATGATGCCGCCGGCGAGAACTCCCAGTGTGGACAGAGACGTGCTCAGCGTAACCGGAGCGGTACCGGTCGCCGCGGCGGCTGTTGGGCCTGAACTACTCGGGCTGGAGGATGCTGTCGGTGTGCTGGCCGGCGAAGGCGAAGTATCCGACGTGCCGCCGGATTTCAGTACGTTCTGTATCGCAGCCGACAATTGGGTGTTGACCCGGTTCAGAGCCGTCTGGTTGGCGATGCTGGCCAAACCTTTGCCTAAACTGGCCTCGGCTGAACTCATGGCGCCGATCACCGAACTGGTGGCGGCGCTCATGTTATCGTTCGCGCGCGCCTGCTGCCAGTAGTTCTGGTCCTGCTGCCACAGCGAGGGTGAGCTGCCGATGCCTCCGATGCTCATTAAATCGGTGCCTGACCCAATTCGACCTACACTTGTTCATGAGGCCACGCGGTTAACATCAGGTGTCGATCACCGAGGCGTCACCTTTGCTTAACCATATTAACCGATGTTGAAAGCCTGGCTCGCAATCACCTGAGGCGCAGGAGTGAGCCGCGCGGCCGAGCGTCGGGCTTCGAGTGAGTAGGGTATGACCAAGCATGCTACCGCGAAGCGGGCATCGACCGAGCGGTCGATCCAACATGCTCTCGCGCTGCACCAGCAGGGGCGTCTCCCGGAGGCAGCCCAGATTTACAACTCGGTTCTCTCGGCCGATCCCGGCAATTTCGACGCGTTGCACTTGAGCGGCGTGCTACGGCATCAGCAGGGCCAATCCGCCGAGGGCCTGCGCCTGGTCGCATCCGCGCTCAAGGCTGTGCCCGGATCAGCGGACGCACTGATCAATTACGGCGTGATCCTCGACGCGCTCAAGCGCCATGAGGAGGCGGTCGCAACGTTCGATCGGCTTCTGGCGCAGCACTCGGATGATGCCAGAGTGCAATATAATCGCGGCCTATCCCTGAAGAATCTCAACCGCCACGAAGAAGCGCTGGCGACCTTCGAAAAGACGCTGGCGTTGGCGCCGAATCATCTCGACGCTCTTTACAACCGCGGCAACACCCTTGCCGCAATGGCGCGAAACGAAGAAGCGCTACTCGACTACGATCGAGTATTGGCATTTCAGCTGCGGCACGTGCAGGCGCTCAATCGCCGCGGCATCGCTCTCGCGGCGCTCGGGCGCCACAGCGAGGCCCTGAAATCCTATGAGCAAGCGCTCGCGATCGATCCCGCCGACTTCGAGATTCTGAGCAATATAAGCGTCACGTTGTTGGAGCTCGGCAAGAGCGCGGAGGCGCTGGAAAGCTGCGACCGCGCGCTCAAAATCCGACCCGACTACGCCAACGCCTTGCACAATCGCGGCAACGCGCTGCTCACGCTGGGACGTCTCGAAGAGGCGCGGGCGAGTTTTTCGGCAGCGCACGAGCTCGAGCCCCGGCGTCTGGATGTCCTCAATAATCTCGGACTCACCCATGCGGCAATGCAACAGCGGTCCGAAGCACTGGCTTGTTACGACAAGGCCCTCGCGATCGATCCCGACGATTTGCGGACGATGCACAATCGCGCCACCACGTTGATGGATCTTGGTTCATTGGACGAGGCGCTTGAGGCCTGCGCCAAGGTGTTGGAACTGGAACCGCAGCACACCGACACGATCAATGCCCGCGGCTGCATCCTTGGCAAACTCGGCCGATACCAGGAAGCGCTGGAAAGCTTTGACGCGGCGCTGTCGATTGCGCCGGATCGCGTCGACGCCCTGATCAATCGCGGAACGTCGCTGGGCGAGCTCGAACGCCAGGAGGAGGCGCTTGAAACCTACGATAAGTTGCTCGCTAAAAACCCTAAAAACGTCTGCGGCCTGATCAATCGGGGTAACGCTTTCATCAAGCTGAAACGCCCGGCCGACGCGCTGGCGAGTTACGACGCCGCATTGGCGATCGAGCCCGATCACAACGTGGGCCTGACCGATCGCGGCGTCGCGCTTGCACTGTTGGGACGGTTCGATAAATCACTCGCCTGCCATGAGCATGCGCTTCGCATCCAGCCTAGTATGACCGCAGCGCACATCAATCGTGGCAACACATTTGGCTGTGTCGCGCGAGTTGAGGATGCGCTCGCGTGTTATGTCGATGCCCTTGCGCTTGATCCGGAGAACATGGAGGCGAACTTCAACGCGTCGCTGGCGCGCCTCTGCCTGGGGGATTTTCGCCGAGGCTGGGCGCAATACGAATCGCGATGGAAGAAGAAGGGTATCAGATGGCAGCCGTGGGAGTTTCCGCAGCCGCAGTGGGACGGCAAGGAAGATTTGCACGGCAAGACCATCCTGCTGGTCGCCGAACAGGGGATGGGCGACACCATCCAGTTCATTCGCTATGCGCCGCTGGTCGCCGAGCGTGGCGCCAAGATCATCGCCGGCCTCCAGAGCCCACTCAAGAGGCTCATGGCGAACGTGCCAGGCATTTCAATGGTCTACAGCGAGGGCGATATACTGCCGGACTTCGATCTGCATTGCCCGCTGCTGACGCTGCCGGCGATATTTGACACCGACCTCACCAACATTCCCGCCAGCATTCCCTATCTGTGGCCGTACCCGGAGCATATCCGGAAATGGTCAGCAAGATTGCCGGCGAATGGCCGCTTGCGGGTCGGCGTCGTGTGGGCCGGCAACGGCGCCCACGGCAACGACCGCAATCGGTCGATGTCGCTCGAACGCTTTGCTCCGCTCTTGTCGATCCCCGACGTCGACTTTTGCTGCGTGCAAAGGGACGTCAGTGCTGCGCAAGCCGAAATTCTCAACTCATATGGTGTCATTCGCCTTGGGCACGAGTTTGCCGACTTCGCCGATACCGCCGCCGTCGTGGCCATGCTCGATCTTCTGATCTCGGTCGATACGTCGGTTGCGCACGTGGCCGGCGCGATGGGCAAGGCAGTGGCCTTGTTGGTGCCGTTCTCGCCCGATTGGCGGTGGCTGCTCGATCGCACCGACAGTCGCTGGTATCCCAGCATGCGGCTCTATCGGCAAACCGCGCCCGACGATTGGGAAGGCGTGCTCGATCGGCTGGGCAAGGAACTTGCCGAGGCCGCTTCATGCCGCAGGCAGCCGCGTTGAATTCCGCCGCGCAAATCTCCGCGCGCTCCCGCTCCTTCAAATAGATGGCCGCGTCACAGTGCTGTGTCGGCCGGCTGCCGATGTGCCGCGCTACAGTGTGCGGCTGACGGCGAGCGGGCGGCCGTGCTTGGGACCGGGCCCGGCGGCTCGTCCTGAGGCGCCATAGACCTGCGGCGCGGACTTGCGCGCCAGTTCTTCCGAAAGCCGGCGCACAATTCCTTCCGACACCGCGTGTGCGGTCGCCAGGACCGCCATGTTTCTTTGCAGCACGGCGTGGAACGCTTCCTGCACGTCCTTGAGCGCCGCGCAACGTATCGGCACCGCCTGCAACACGAATTTTGCGCTCCCTTTGAGCCGCTCGCCGCAGGCGAAAAGCTTGGCGGTCAAATCCTTCTTGACCGGTTCGATGGCGACGACACTGCGGATGCGGCCCGTGCGCACCAGCGCGGTCTCGCGGGCCAAGAGGCCGGAGAGTTCTTCCAGCAAGGCATTGAGATCGTCGATGGTGCTTTCGGCCTCGGCCGTCGTCGTGATCGGGATCATGATGCGCTCAATCCCTGCCGCTGCAGCAGTTCGCGATACACGTCGGCGGCGATGCCGATGCCGCCGGACTTGGCGAATGCCCTGGCGTATTGGTCGGTGAGCAGCGAGCGCCAGACTTTCAGCGCGCCGCTGCCGCCGAACGGGCCTTCGCCGTCGATGCCGGTGAACATGTGCTGGAACATGTTGTTGAGGAACATCGATTCGAAATCCTGGGCGGCGGCTTTGGCCTTGCTCTTGATCTTCATCTCGGCCTGAAGCTTGGCGCTGCCCGCGGAACTGATCGACGAGAGGGACTGGCCCAAGGTGGCTGCGCTGGTTGCCGTCATCACATCACCTCAATATCGGCTTGTATGGCGCCGGCGGCCTTGATCGCCTGCAGGATTGTGATGAGGTCGCGTGGTCCGATGCCGAGTGCGTTGAGCCCGTCGACGATCTGCTGAAGCGAGACGCCCTCGTGCACCACGGCGAGCTTCTTGCCCTCTTCCTGCACGCCGACGCGGCTGCGCGGAACGACGACCGTGCGGCCGCCTTGGGCCAGCGGCGCCGCCTGGCTCACCTGCGGAGATTCCGAGATCGTGACGGTGAGGTTGCCTTGAGCCACCGCCACGGTCGACACCCGCACGTCGCGGCCGATGACAATGACCCCGGAGCGTTCGTCGATGACGATCTTGGCCGCCTCGTCCGGCTCGACCTGCAATTGCTCGATGTCGGTGAGCATCTCGACCACGTTCTCGTGCAGCTTTTTCGGCAGGGTCAATTCCACGGTCGACGGGTCGAGCGGTTGGGCAACCGGCGCCCCCATATAGTCATTCACCGCCACCGCGATGCGCTTGGCCGTGGTGAAATCGGGATTGCGTAGCGCCAGCCGCAGCCGGCCCATCGAATTGAGCGAGAATTCGATTTCGCGCTCAATGATCGCCCCGTTCGGCAGTTCACCGACCGTAGGCACGCCGCGGGTGATGCTGGCAGCCTGCCCCTGCGCCTGGAATCCTCCGATCGAGAGCGAGCCTTGCGCCACCGCATAGACATTGCCGTCGGCGCCCAGAAGTGGGGTGACTAAAAGCGTGCCTCCGGCGAGGCTTTTGGAGTCGCCCATGGCCGAGGCGGTAACGTCGATGCGGGTGCCCTGGGTGGCGAACGCCGGCAGGTTGGCAGTGACCATGACGGCGGCCACATTGCCGGTGCGGATCTGCTGGCCGCGAATATTCACCCCGAGCCGCTCCAGCATGGCCTGCAGCGATTGCTTGGTGAACGGCGAATTGTTGAGCGTGTCGCCGGTACCGTCGAGTCCGACGACGAGGCCATAACCGATCAATTGGTTCTGGCGAATGCCCTCGATATTGGCCAAGTCTTTGATGCGCGAAGTGGCCTCCGCGCTCGAAGCGGCAATACATAAAGCGCCCAGCGCGGCGAGCGCGGTGGTCAGCAACCGTCTCATCTCTTGCTCCCCAAGAGGTCGGACGGGTCTGCTGATGCTAAATGCATGCCACGCGTAATATTCGCCTAAGCCATTGAAAAATCACATGGATGGGATTGCTAAGGGAGGTTCCCGGTGAGGCCGGGCAAGCATCCCTTGCCGGAGGAGGGCAATTTTTGCCGGCATCCCTTTACCGCCCATTAACCATACCGGGACACCTTGCGGCCCATGCGCATCTCCGGACCGAACGGGACGGCACTGTCCAGTACGCCGCTTGCGGCACGCCGTGCCTCGAACGGCGGCTTCAGCGTATCCGAGGGCGCGGGCGCGAAGCCGCCGGCCGCTGCAGTGGCGCTGCGCACGCTCGGTGGAATTGAGGCCTTGATTGCTCTTCAGGGGATCGAAGATCCAGTCGAACGCCGGCGTCGCGCGGTCAAGCATGGCCGCCGCGCGCTCGATACGCTCGACGAGGTCAAGCTCGGCCTGCTTGCCGGCACGCTCGATCAGGCGACGATGCTGCGGCTGAAATCGCTGGCCGCCGACCTGAAACAAGAATCGGGTGACGAACGGCTGGATTCCGTGCTTGCCGAAATTGATCTGCGGGTCGAGGTCGAACTGGCCAAAGCCGGGATGCTCTGACCCTTCCGCCACATTTCCACCTGGGCAGGGGCCACTTGGCCCAGGATGAACGGCACGCGGCGGCTTGACGCCCGCCGGTTAACTTGCCGCCCAGCCGTGGAGGTTTCTCGGGCAAATGGCGCGCCCGATTTGGGCGGTAACCAGCGCCATCATTCTTATTGTCAGTATCATGGGCGACCGATATATAGGCCAGCCTCGCGGGGAGGGCCCCGCGCCAGTTGCGTGCGCGGAGTGAGGGCAAATGCGGTTAGCGAAGGGCAAAAACGGGCATTCCGACGAAAAGTCCCACAAGAACGGCAGGGGCATACTGCTGCCGCGGCAGTTGTACCGGCCAAGCGATAAAGAGCCGTTCATGAACGAGCGTCAGCGCCAATATTTCCGCGTCAAGCTGCTCGAATGGCGGGACGATATCCTCAGAGAAGCCAAGGAAACGCTGCAGCATCTGGCCGACGAGAGCCAGAATCATCCCGACCTTGCCGACCGCGCCTCTTCGGAAACCGAACGCGCCATTGAGCTGCGCGCCCGTGACCGCCAACGCAAGCTCATATCCAAGATCAATGCCGCGCTGGCCCGCATCGAAGAGGGCACCTACGGCTACTGCGAGGAAACCGGCGAGCCGATCTCGATCAAGCGGCTCGAAGCCCGCCCGATCGCCACATTGTCAATCGAAGCTCAGGAGCGCCACGAACGCCGCGAGCGCGTTTATCGGGAGGAATAGCGCAGCGTTGCGCACCGGTCGTTGATTGCTTCGCTTGCGCTTGCGACGACAAAAGATCTGTCATTTGCGAGGAGCGCCGCGACAGAGAAATCCACTCGGCCTCCAGGCTTGGTAATTGCTCCTGGCTTGCCTCGCGAAGCCTCAATATGATTTCGGCATTCCCAAAACCTTCTCGGCAATGAAGCAGAGAATGAGCTCGCGCGAGACCGGCGCGAGAAGCGGGATCATGCTTTCGCGCAAATAGCGCTCGACGTGATACTCCTTGGCGTAGCCGTAACCGCCATGAGTCAGCACCGCGGTCTGGCAGGCGTTGTGGCCGGCCTCGGCGCCGAGATATTTGGCGGCATTGGCGGCCGGTGCGCACGGCTCGCCGCGATCGTACTGGGCGGCGGCTTTGAACGCCATCAGTTCGGCGGCTTCCAGCTCCATCCAGCGCTGCGCCAGCGGATGCTGGATCGCCTGGTTCTTTCCGATCGGCCGGTCGAACACGACGCGCTCCTTGGCATAGGCGGCGGCGCGGCGGAGCGCGGCGCGGCCTAGCCCAATCGCCTCGGCGCCGACCAGGATGCGCTCGGGATTGAGGCCGTGCAGGATGTACCTAAAGCCGCTTCCTTCCTCGCCGATGCGGTCTTGAGCCGGTACCTCCAGCCCGTCGATAAAAAGCTGATTGGAGTCGACGGCGGCGCGGCCCATTTTCTCGATTTCGCGTATTTCGACGAAGCGGCGATCAAGTGCGGTGTAGAACAGGCTTAGTCCTTCGGTCGGCTTGCGCAACTCTTCGACCGGCGTGGTGCGCGCGAGAATGAGCATCATGTCGGCGACCTGGGCCGTCGAGATCCAGATTTTGGCGCCGTTGATGACGTAGCGGTCGCCGCGGCGCTCGGCCCGCGTTTTCAGCTTCGTCGTCTGCAGGCCGGCGTCCGGTTCGGTCACCGCGAAACAGGCTTTATGGTCGCCGGTGGAAATCGGTGGCAGCATGCGGCGCTTTTGTTCGTCGCTGCCGAAGACGACGACCGGATTGAGGCCGAAAATATTCATGTGCACGGCCGAGGCTCCGGACAGTCCGGCACCCGAAGCGGCAATCGCCTCCATCATGATCGCCGCTTCGGTGATGCCGAGGCCGGAGCCGCCGTACTCCTGCGGGATGCAGATGCCGAGCCAGCCATCCGCCGCAATCGCGCGGCGGAACTCTTCGGGAAATTCGCCGTCGCGGTCGTGCTTGCGCCAATACGCGTCGTCAAAGCGCGCGCAGATTCTTTCGATCGCGGCGCGCAGCGATTGCTGAAACTCTGAGAGCGCGAAATCGATGGGTGTCACTCCGGCGCGAGACGCTTAAGCCTTTGTTTACCACGATTGCTTACCGCTCGTTAACGATTTTGCTCTGCTGCAGCCCGGCTTGCGCGATGAACGCACCGTTTGTGCAACCGAACGCCTCGCCCCTCCTACGGCGTGCGCGCCATGCGCACGAAGCGGGCGAGCTGGAAAAAGCGGAGCGGCACTACAGCGCGGTGTTGGCGCACCAGCCGCAGAATTTCGATGCGCTTCACGGTCTCGGCGGGATCCATCAGAAGCGCGGCCGGCTCGACAGCGCGCTTGTGTTGTTTCAGGAAGCGCTCAAGGCCGACCCGAACCGCCCCGACGGCTACGCCAGCCTGGGTCTCGTGTTTTATGCGCTCAAAGATTTTACACGCGCGCTGGTCAGTTTCGAAGCGGCGCTGCGTCTCGCCCCCGACGATGTCGAGCTGCGCAACTGCCGCGGCGTTGCGCTGCTGGATCTTGGCCGTCCGCGGCAGGCGCTGGAGGATTTCGAGCGCGTGCTGGCTGATGCACCGGGCCACTTCGAGGCGCTGGGCAATCGCGCCAATGCCTTGTTCAAGCTCAATCGTCCCGCGGCGGCGATCGAACTCTACGACCGTGCGCTCGCAATCCAGCCTGGCAATGCACAGCTGCTGACCAATCGCGCGATCGCCTTGCGCCGGCTCGAGCGGCCGCAGGAGGCGCTGACGAGTGCCGCGCGCGCGATTGCCGCGCAACCTGATTTCGCCCCGGCGCGGTTTGTCGAAGCAAGTGTGCGGCTCTACCTCGGCGACTTTCCCGCTGGCTGGCGCGGTTACGAATGGCGCCGGGGTGGCGCGTTCACGCCGCAGCGTCGCAGGCTGGCGGCGCCGCTGTGGCTCGGCGAGCAATCGCTCGCGGGCAAGACCATTCTGCTGCACGCGGAACAGGGTTTTGGCGACACTATTCAGTTCGTCCGCTATGCGCCGTTTCTTGCCGAACGCGGCGCCCGCGTCATTCTGGAAGTGCAGCCGCAACTCGTGCGGCTTCTGTCCGGTATCGCCGGCGTCGCGCAGGTGCTGCCGCGCAAGGCGTCACTGCCGCCGTTCGACTTTCACTGTCCCTTGCTGAGCCTGCCACTCGCCATCGGCACGGTGCTCGAAACAATCCCGTCGTGCGTTTCCTACCTTGCTCCGCCGACACAGAGTGCCGCGTATTGGCAAGCGCGCCTGCCATCGAGGCGGCCGTTGATCGGTCTCGCCTGGGCCGGCGAGCGGGCGCACGACAATGACGTCAATCGCTCGATGCGCCTCGAAGCGCTCGCGCCGTTGCTGGATCTGCCCGATGCGTGGTTCGTCAGCCTGCAGCGCGACTTGCGCGAGGACGATGTGCCGTTTTTGAACACGCGCGCCGATCTTGCGCAGATCGGCCACGAATTTTCGGATTTTGCCGACACGGCGGGCGCCATCGCAGCGCTCGACGCGGTGATCGCGGTCGACACCGCTGTCGCTCATCTTGCCGGCGCGCTTGGAAAACCGCTGTTCCTGCTGCTGCCGTTCGCCGCGGATTTCCGCTGGCTACGCGCGCGCGGCGACAGCCCGTGGTATCCGACCGCACGGATCCTTCGCCAGAGCCGGTTCGGTGATTGGGCCGGCGCGATCGAGCAACTCGTCGGAGCAGTATCGGGTCTGGTTCGCCATTTGCGAGCCTCGTCAGGGGATTAATTGAGTGGTCCGTCCGTGCGCAGGCGTCACTCGGCTTAGCGCCGGCCCGCCGCTTGCCGCGGCACGGTGGCTCATGTCCGCCAAAATGCGTTGCAAAAAAACTCGCGGCCTCCGGCGGGGAGCTGCCGGAGGCCGCGCCGTATCGGGGTCCGCCGCGATCGCGGGAAGCGCACCCCGGGGAGCTTCATCATCAGGGATCAAGCATCAGGCATCAACGTGAGGCACCTTCCTGTTGCCTGATCCCCGATGACTGATCCCTGATCAGAACGGCAGCACCACACTCGTCACCTGCTGTCCCCAAGGCTGGGTCTGAATGTTGGTCAAAGTCCCCTTGCCGCCATAGGCGACGCGCGCCTCGGCAATCTTCGGCAACTCGATCGTGTTGTCGCTTTCGATATCCTCGGGCCGGACAACGCCGGCGATGATCAGTTCGCGTATTTCCGAGTTGAGGCGGATTTCCTGCTTGCCCTCGATCACAAGATTGCCGTTGGGCAGCACCTGGGTGACCACTGCCGCGACGTTGGTGACCAGTTGATCCTGCCGATTGATGGTGCCGTTGCCGTTCATCTGCGTATTGCCGTTGCTGGTGAGCAGCGAGCCGGGCAGGATCGCCTTCGAGGGACTGGCAATGGTATTGGCGCCGATGAAATTCGTGATTTCCGAATCCTCCGTGGTGCTGCGCGTGAGCTGCGTCTGATCCTGAAATTCCGCGGTGTCGTTGATGTTGACCTTCACGGTGAGGATGTCGCCGACCTGGTGCGCGCGCTGGTCGTTGAAAAACGCGCGCGAGCCGTTGCGCCACAGCGAGTTGGGATTAAAGCTGGCCGGTTGGGGCGACGGCATCGGCATCTGCACGGGCTGGTAGCCGGGGGCGGTCGTCGGATTCTGCACCGGCGACAGCGGCGGCGTTTGACCGAGGTGGCGTATCTGATCGAACGTGCTGCAGGAGGCGGACACGAACGCAACGCTAGACAGCAATGCACAACGCAAGAGCACGACACGGTTCGACATCGGACTGCCTTTCACTGCGTACTCGCTACTCCTGGCGTGCCGCCGCGGAAGCGGATTGCTGGGCCGACGCCGGCAGACTTTCGGCCAGATACGTTGTCGTGGCGGCGGCCCTGACCCGGCCGGGGCCGCTGACCACGCCCTGCACTACGCGTTTTGTTTGCTCGTTGAGGATGCCGACCGCATCGCCGACCGCGCCCGACCCCTGTGCCTTGCCGCGAAGCGTCAGCGTCAGTCCGGGAGCCTCATAAATCAGGGTGACGACGTCATCGCGCTGCACCACGATCGGCTTCATCAGATCGGTGTCATAGATCGGCTGGCCGGGCCGCAACTGATGCCTGGCCGCAAATCCGACCGCGGCACTCATCTGCGCAAACCCGCCGGCCTGCGCCTTCGGCCGCCGCAGCACGGTCAGATCGGAGGCGTGCAGCACTTCGCCGCGTTCGACCGGCCTATCCACGGAAATGGCCTCGACCGTTTGCATCGCGGTGCCGGTGAAGCGGGCGGGCCGTTGCTGGAGGACGAGGCTCGACGGCAAGTCGACCGTGGCTTCGAAGCGGCCGCTGCGCGGATCGTAGCGGAGCGACGTCACCTGCAAATTTCCGGTGGCGCTCGCTTCGACTTCGAGCCGATGCAGCGGAAGGTCGAAAGTAAGCGATAGATCGCGCGGTTCGCTAAGCCCGTATCGCTGCGAGAGCGCCTGCGCGATTGTTGCGGAAATCTCTTGCGGGGCGAGCGCGCGTCCCGCGCGCGTGACCACCACTTCGGCGAGACCGTGGGTGTCGATGTCGATGAGCTGGTGCGGCTGGATCGCCTGGATCACGCGCGCGGTGGACACCGCGCCGGTCGTGCCGAGATCGGGCGCGCGGAAGATGGCAATGCCGGCGACGGGCCCGGCATGCTCCACCAGGTCGCCGATGCGCACCACATCGCTGTCGACGGTGACGCTCGCCCGCAGCGCCGGACGGGCGGATTGCGCGGTAGCGCTGCCGGCGAACAGCAGCACAAGCGCCAATGCGCGAACGAGTGTGCCCAAAGACATCGGACGGTCCTCTTATTTCGACAATTGCGATGTCGTCTGCAGCATTTGGTCGGCGGCGCTGACCACTTTCGAATTCATCTCGTAGGCACGCTGCGCCGCGATCAAGTTGGAGATTTCGGTCACCGCATCGACGTTGGACTGTTCGAGGCTGCCCTGTAACAGGGTGCCGGCGTTGTTGGTCCCGGGCGTGCCATCCTGCGGGGTGCCGGAGGCCGGCGTGGCGGTGAACAGGTTGTTGCCGTTGGCCTGCAACCCGGCGTCGTTCATAAAGGTCGTCAGCGAGAATTGGCCGAGAATGCTCGACGTGCTGCTGCCCGCGGGCGTCACCGAAACCTGGCCCTGCTGGTTGATCGTGAGGCCGCTGGAGTTCTGCGGGATGGTGATGGTCGGCTGAACGAGGTTGCCCTCGGCGGTGACGATGCGGCCCTGGGAATCCATCTGAAACGAGCCGTCGCGCGTGTAGCTGTAGGTGCCGTCGGGCATCAAGACCTTGAACCAGCCCGAGCCCTGGATGGCGACGTCAAGCGTGTTGCCGGTCTGCTGCAGCGAACCCTGCGTCATCAGTCTCGGCGTGCCGACGGTCTTTACGCCGGAGCCGAGCTCGATACCGACCGGAAGGATGTTGCCCTGATCGGACGCTTGCGCGCCGATGCGCTGCACGTGCTCGTAGACCAGATCCTGGAATTCGGCGCGCTGGCTCTTGTAGCCGGTGGTCGACATGTTGGCGATATTGCCGGCGATGACCTGGACCTGCAGATCCATCGCCGCCATTCCGGTAGCTGCGACATCGAGCGCACGCATGTCAGCTTCTCCTCACACCTGACCAGCCGTGCCGCTTATGCGCTGCCCGAAGCCGGCGCCTGGGAGAGAGTGGTCAGCGCGTTTTTGCGCTGGTCGCTCTGTTGCTCCAGAACGTTGGCGATGTCGGTATACGACTGGGTTATTTGGATCATGCGCGAAATCTCGGCGACGGCATTGACGTTCGATTTCTCGATTGCGCCTTGCACCACAGCGGTGCTGGAGACGGCGCGCTGGGATTGACGCCGGGCGGCGCCGACAAACATGCTGTCGCTGTCTTTCTGCAGCGGGCTCTGCGGATTGAATGCCACCAGCCGCAGCCTGCCGCGCGGGGATTCGATCGTGCTCGTTGCCCTCGCGCACGGTGATGATGCCGCTCGGGCTGATGTTGATGTTGTGGTCGGTGTTCTGGAACGTGATCGGCCCGTTCTCGCCGAGCACCGGATAGCCTTCGTCGGTGACGAGCTGGCCGGCGGCGTTGGTGATCAGCGCGCCGTTGCGGGTGTAGCGCACTCCGCGCGGCGTTTGCACGACGAGGTAGCCGTTGCCTTTAATGGCCACGTCGAGCGGATTGCCGGTGCGCTGGATTGCTCCTTCGGAAAAATCGATCCAGCTGGCGCGGTCGGTCACGAAATCGATGCGCCGATCGGTGCCGGCGAAATCGCCGTCGCTGGCCTTCGGCATCAGGTATTGGGAGAACAGCGCGTTGTCGGCTTTGTAGCCGGTGGTGTCGATGTTGGCGATGTTGTTGGCGACGATATCGAGGTCGTGGGTGAGCGCGATTTGCCGCGACAGGCCGACGAGAAGTGCATTCTCCATCGGAAACTCCCCTTAAAAAGGCTTGCGGAAGATGCCGGCTGCGGCAACTCGTCCGTTTCCGCCGCCGGCTCTCCCAAGCGGCGGCGCAAGCCAAAGTGCAGGGCCCGTGCCAAATGCAAAAATGAACGGAAAATTCAATGCTTAAGGCTGCGGAATGCATCGGTCGGGCGGCGGGCAGAAAAGGCTATCTCGCAAGCGTTCGCCCGGCAAAATTTTCCGCCTGCGCGGCCGCGGCAAGTATCTGTTAACCATTGCTACCTAGCTTGGCCGATGACGGCGTCATTCGATGGCGCCGATCCAGCGCCCGCAGCTTTGGTTCTGCGTTTTTTCCTGCCGGCTGCGTGCGCGCCTCACGCCAGCGGGAGTCGTCATGGCGAAGACCAAAGACGCACAGCCTCAGACCGAGGACGAAGAAACCGAGGCTGAGGGCGCGCTTGAGGAGAAAAAGCCGTCGTTTCTCACGCGCTGGCTCTCGACCAAGTTCATTGTTATTGCGGCCGCCGGAATTGTCGCGCTTGGTGCGGTCGGCGGCGGCGCCTATCACTTCGTCGGCGGCCGCAGCGAGGCAGCGCCGGCCGCCAAGATCAAGCCGCCGGTATTCTTCGACATGCCGGACATCCTGGTGAACCTGTCGTCGAGCGGCAGCGATCGCACGCAATATCTGAAAGTGAAGGTGGTGCTGGAATTGCCCAACGAGGCGATGAAGGCGCAGATCCAGCCGCTTATGCCGCGGGTGATGGACATGTTCCAGACTTACTTGCGCGAATTGCGCGCCAGCGATCTCGACGGCTCGGCCGGCCTCTACCGGCTCAAGGAGGAACTGACCCGGCGCGTCAATGCCGCCATCGCGCCGGATCGCATCAATGCAGTGCTGTTCAAGGAGATCGTGGTGCAGTGACGTTAGCAACGATCGCTCGTCCCTGCGACCCGCCTGCGCTCGCTCGGCAAGCTACGGCGGCCCTGGAGTCCGCCGAAGCGCGGAGCGCGAAGTCGAAAGCCGGGATTTGGGCGGTCTCCTCTCATATTGACGTTCTCCGACGTGGATTTCCGCCTTCGCGGGACTGAGCGGAGAGATCGGCCAGTCGGATCGAAATAGGCTTCAGCACATGGCGCAGCAGAAAGAGCACATCGACCAGGATGCGTTGGCCGCCGAATGGGGCGTCGCGCTCGAAGCCGAGCAGGAAGCCGCCGAGGCCGAGAAGGCGGCCGCGCCGGCGGAGCCGGAAGGCGGCGCTGATGCCATGGCCGCCCAATGGGCGGCGATGGTCGACGACGGCCAAACTCGTGCCCAACACCAAGGGGGGCGCCGAGCGTATCCTCACCCAGGAGGAAATCGACTCGCTGCTCGGATTTTCGCTGTCCGATATTTCGCTCAACGACAATTCCGGCATTCGCGCCATCATCAACTCGGCGATGGTGTCCTACGAGCGTCTGCCGATGCTCGAAATCGTCTTCGACCGGCTGGTCCGGCTGATGACAACGAGCCTGCGCAATTTCACCTCCGATAACGTCGAAGTTTCGCTCGATCGCATCACCTCCGTGCGTTTCGGCGATTATCTCAATTCCATACCGCTGCCGGCCATCCTCTCCGTGTTCAAGGCCGAGGAGTGGGACAATTTCGGCCTGGTCACGGTCAATTCCGGCCTCATCTATTCGATCATCGACGTGCTGCTCGGGGGCCGCCGCGGCCAGTCCGCAATCCGCATCGAGGGCCGGCCCTACACCACGATCGAAACCAACCTGGTCAAGCGCATGATCGAGGTCGTGCTTGCCGATGCCGAGATTGGCGTTCAAGCCGCTTTCGCCGGTCAGGTTCAACATCGATCGGCTGGAGACCAATCCGCGCTTTGCCGCCATTTCGCGGCCGGCCAATGCGGCCATCCTGGTGCGGCTGCGCATCGACATGGAGGATCGCGGCGGCAACATCGAACTGCTGCTGCCCTATGCGACCATCGAGCCCATCCGCGATGTGCTCCTGCAGATGTTCATGGGCGAAAAATTCGGCCGCGACCCGACCTGGGAAGGCCATCTCGCCACCGAGATCGGGCAGGCGGAAATCGCCGTTGACGCCGTGCTCTACGAGGCGCGGCTGCCGCTTCGACAGATGATGCGGCTCGAGGTCGGCGAGACGCTGATGCTCGAGCTGAAATCCGATGCGCCGGTGATCGTGCGCTGCGGCGATGTCACGCTGACCGAGGGGCGCATGGGCCGTGTCGGCGACCGTGTCGCGGTGCGCGTCGCCAAGCCCCTGCGCACGCCGTGCACGACCTTCGCGATGTTTGAAATGGCGGGCGGTTCCGGCAACCGGATGGAGGTACCATGAACGACGGCCTGGGAATGATCATCGATAGCCTGGTCGCTATTCTGCTTGTTTTCACGATAGGTTATTGCATGCTGCTCAACCGCCGACTTAAGATGCTGCGAGGCGACGAGGCCGCGTTGCGGGCCACGATCGGCGAACTGATAACGGCGACGGAAATTGCCGAGCGAGCCATCGCCGGACTCAAAATCACCGCGCGCGAGTGCGACGTCGGATTGGGAGAGCGCTTGACCCGGGCCGAGCGGGTCACTGCCGAACTCGACCGTAAGCTGATCGCGTGCAAGCACGTCGTCGGACATCTCGCGCAGATCGGCGCGACCGGAAGCGCGGCGCGCGCGGGCGCGGGCGCATGTCCGCCGCAGCAGGATGCGCAAGCGACCGCGGTGGCAGCGCAAGCCTTCGCCGAGCGGTTGCGCAACAAAGTGTTCGGTCTCGCTGCATGATTGCCGACGCAGTCGCAGTTCGCTCGCCTTCGCCGCGGCTGTCGCGCCCCAGGACGCCGGTCCGTCCCCGTGCGCGGCGGAGGCCGCATGATCCGTTACTTGCGCGATCTGCGGCTTATTCCGATCGCGCTCATCGCCAGTGCCTGCCTGCTGGTATTGAAGATTGCCGACCTCGCCCTCGATGGCGGCCGCTTATTCGCGAATGGCGATGCGGGGGCGCCCGATGCGGTAACCTCGGTGACCCGCACGGTCCCGGGCTTACCGCCTCCGGCGGAATAGTCTCCTGGGCGGGGCAGATGTTCAATTTCCCCGACGGCTCCGGCGCCTCGCCGGCGGAGCCGCCGAGCGATTTCGGGCTTACGCCCGCCGAGCAGGCAAAAGCTGATGCGGTTGCGGAAGCGGCCAACGCCGACATCACCGGCTCAGTCCCAGGTTCCGGCGCCGCCAATCCCGCTTCGGCTGCTGCGAGCGCTAGATCGGATCCCAAGGCAGCTTCCAAGCCAGGTCCAAAGCCAAGTTCAGGGAATAGCGCCGACGGGATCGTGGTGGCGCGGAACGGCGTCCTCATTCCGACCGACGGTCCGGCGCTGCCGTCGGGAGCGGAACGGCAACTCTTGGAACGGTTGGCGCAACGGCGTGAGGAATTGGACACCCGCGCCCGCGCGCTCGACATTCGCGAAAATCTGGTGAAGGCGGCCGAGGCTCGCATCGAAGCGCATCTGACCGAGGTCAAGGAGATCGAGTTGCGGATCAAAACCGAGACCGTGGAGAAGGGTCAAGCCGAGTCCGCGCGGTTCAAGGGTCTGGTCACCATGTACGAGAACATGAAGCCGCGCGACGCAGCAAAAATCTTCGACGGTCTGGATATGGACGTCTTGATCAAGGTCGTCTCCGCCATAAATCCGCGCGCGATGGCCGACATCATGGCGCAAATGTCTCCGCCGATCGCGGAGCGCCTGACGGTGGCGCTGGCCAGCAAGGCGCAACAATCGACCCAGGACGGTGCGGCCGAACTGCCGAAGATCGTAGGTCACCCGACCGGGCAATGATCATCTCTCCGCATCGCGGACGCAGCCGAGCGGTCGCGACCGCCGCGCCGAGCGCGGAGAGTTGAATTTATAATTCGCGTCGAACGTTCCGCCCCTCCATGCCCGGGCTGAAGAGGATAAAGTCCGGCGCGGCGCAGAGAGGCGAGGGAGTGCGCTCATGTTCCTGCGCAATTACTGGTATGTTGCGGCGAGCAATGCCGAGGTCGGCAGAAAGCCGCTTGCCCGCACGATCCTGGGCGAGCCGATGGTGCTGTTCCGCACAGAAGCGGGCGCGCCAGTCGCATTCGAAGATCGTTGCGCCCATCGGCACCTGCCGCTGTCGATGGGAAAGCTCGTCGGCGACGTGCTGCAGTGCCACTATCACGGACTGCGTTTCGGCACCGACGGCCGCTGTGTGTCCATTCCCGGGCAGGAGCATATTCCGGACCGCGCCAAGGTGCGCACCTATCCGGTCGTCGAGCGCTACAAGTGGCTATGGATCTGGATGGGCGATCCGGCACGCGCCGATCCGGCCACGATCACCGATTTCCACTGGCTGGACGATCCGAACTGGGGCGCCAAGTCCGCGTATCTGTACGTCGAGGCAAACTGGCAGCTTGTGGTCGACAACCTCCTCGATCTCACGCATCTCGCCTTCGTGCACGACACCACCATTGGCAACATGGCGCTCGCCGAGCATGCCAAGGTGCAGGTCGAGCGCGCCGCCGAACAACGTGACCGTCACCCGCTGGACCATCGACCAGGATCCGCCGCCGACTTTCCGTACGGTCGGGGGACTTGGCGGCAAGGTGGACCGCTGGCAGATCATTGACTTTGCCCCGCCGGCGTTCCTGCGCCTTGATGTCGGTGCGACGCCGACGGGAACCGGAGCGCCCGAAGGCCGGCGCGTCGGCGGCTTCGCTATGCGCAACCTCAATGCCATTACGCCTGAGACCGAGACCACCTCGCATTACTTCTGGGGCCAAGCGCACGATTTCGACGTGAAGAATCCCGAGACCACTAACAAGATCTTCGAGCAGATCCAAATCGCGTTCTACCAGGACGTCGCGGTGTTCTCCGCGCAGCAGAAAAACCTCAATATTTTTTCCAATCCGCCGCAGGTCGATATCAACGCCGATGCCGGCGTTGTCGCCGCCCGCCGCATCTTGAACCGGCTCCACGACGAAGAGCAGGCCTCGCGCGCGAGTGGCGGCAGAGTGAGGTCGCTCCCGGTGCGCGCCGCCACAAAGGCCACGCAGCTGCTCAGTGCGCAGCCGGTCGGAAGATCATTTCTCGTATGTAGGGACGGCGTAGGCGCTGCCGTTAGCGCCAAAAGCGGTACCTGGATACGGCCAAGGATGTTCCGCCGGCGCCCCCATTCGGTGGTACGGGTAGCGTGGCGTTTGGTACGCATAGGTGTGATACCGATGATGCCGGTGGAACGTGTAGTGCCTTCGGTGCGCCAAGGCCGGTGTCGCTAATAGCGCGATGCCCACGGCCGACAAGATCAACTTCGTAGTCACTTTCGAGCGGCCGCGGACTTCGAGCAGCGCTTGCGCCGAATTTGCCGGCCCTATCGCGCCGCCCGAGGCTTCGCGATCAACCCATGGTCGGGGCCGGCTCAATAAAATAATCGCTTGCGGATCCGCGCGATCGGGCTTCCGCCGCCCCCGCGGGCAAAATGAGTTAATCCCGCGTTAAACGTGCGGCCTTACCTTGCAGGGTCTCGCCTTGCAGGGTCTTGCCTTGCAGGGTCTCGCCGGCGCCGGCTGCCGGGCGTCGGCAAGGGACTTTTGCGGCCGCCGCCGATGCGTCGTTGCGTGTGACCTGAGTTGCGTTCATGGCTTGCCGTCGCCCTGCTGAACATCGCGTTCATCCCCGCGCCGGCGGCAAGACGGCAACGGAGCGTTTGCCGGCACGGACGCGCGCGCAAAGAGGCGTCTTCGGCGTCGCCCTCGTCCTGGCATTCGCACTCGCCACCCTGTCCAGGGCAATTGCTCATCCGGTCGAGGCCAATGTCACGGCCGGCGTCGCCGACGGCTATGCGCGGCTGGTCTTCACCATGAGCGAGTATGACCAGGCGAGCGTTCGCCAGGAAAGCAATGTGGTGGTGATCCGCTTCACCGCGCCGCTCGATGTGTCGGTCGATCGGCTTGCCGTCCAGGCGCCCGGTTTCATTGGCGCGGCGCGGCGCGATCCTGACGGCATGGCGGTTCGCCTGGCGCTGGCGCGCAAGATGACCGTTCATGCCATGGCCGCCGGCGAGCAGTACTACGTCGACCTGTTGCCGGACACCTGGCAGGGTGCTCCGCCATCGTTGCCAGAGAGTATCGTCGACGCGTTGTCTCAGCGCGCCCGCGATGCCGAACGCCTTGCCGAGCACGAGCGCCGGATCGCCGCGCTGGGAAAGATGGCGCCGGTGCGGGTGCGGGTCGCAACCGAGCCGACTTTCACCCGCTACATTTTTGCTGTGCCGAAGCAGGTTTCGATCGTTGCCAGTCGACAGAGCAGGGGGCTGACGCTCACCTTCGACGCCCCGCTCAAGTTCGATCTCGCCGACGTGGACGTGGCGTTGCCGAGCACCGTCGCGGCGGTCAAAGCGCAAACGGACGAGGCTTCAGCGTCGGTGCAGTTCGACTTTCTCACCAAGACCGAGGTGCGCAGCTTCCGCGACGAGAACGGCTACGCCGTCGACATCGTCGACGCCAAGTCCGGCAAGAAATCTGTCGCTGTGTTGACGCAACCCTTGCCGCAACCGAAAGCAGGGTCGCCGCAATTACCATTGCCACCGCCCACGAAGCCACCGACGGCGGCGCCAGCGGCGGCAGCCGCACCGGCGGCAGCCGCACCGGCGATACCCGCACCGGCCGCAGCGGTTGTGCCGTCATCAGCGCCGCCCGTGCCGGTCGCTCGGGCGGCTGTCGCGCCGGCTTCCGCCGGCGGCAACGTGCCGCCGCAACCGGCAAAGCCGGCACCCACCGAGGGCGCCGCCGGCAAGCCATCGCGCATCGGCGCAGGCGGGGGAATAATTCCCGTCGACCTGGCTCGGCAAGGCCAGAACCTGAAATTGTCGTTCGAGTTCATGGCGCCCGTTGCCGCGGCGGTCTTCAACCGTGCCGATATGCTCTGGATCGTGTTCGATTCGAAGGCTGACATTGATCTGAGTGCGCTCAAAAACGAGGCCAGCCGCACCATCCGCGACGCCGAACTCATCCGCGCGCCCGACGCCGATATCGTGCGCATCAAGCTCGATCGCCCGCACCTCACCAGTGTCACCGCCGACGGTCCGGAGTGGACTGTGCAGATCGGCGATACTGCCGACGAGCCGGTCCATGCGCTCGACCTCCAGCGCAACATGATCGGGCCGACGCGCTCAAGCATGATCATCGCGCTCGATGCGCCGCACGAACTGCATCGCATCAACGATCCGGAAGCCGGCGATCAGCTGCTCGTCGTCACCGCCTTCGCGCCGGCGCGTGGCCTCATTCACACCCAGGATTTCATCGACTTTCGCGCGCTCGCCTCGCAGCAGGGCGTGGTGGTGGAGCCGCTTGCCGACAACATCAATATGGCGCTTGCGCCAGACAAGGTGGTGATCAGCCGGCCCGGCGGACTGACGCTGTCGAATTCGCTGCAAGCGCTTTTGCACCGCAGCCCGTTGCACTCGCCGATGTTCGATCCGCAATTGTGGGGATTTGACCGCAAGGACTCGTTTGCGCAACGGCAGTCGCAACTCGTCGCTGCCGCCGCCGAGGCGCCGGAAAACAAGCGCCTCGTTCCACGGCTCAATCTCGCGCGCTTCTATCTCGCCCGTTCAATGTATGCGGAAGCCAAGGGCGTGCTCGACGTGGCACTTGCGCAGCGCCGATCGGCCGCGGAAAACGTGACCGCCATCGTGCTGCGCAGCGTCGCCGAAATTATGATGGATCGACCAAACGAGGCGCTGAAGGATCTCAATGATTCCAGCGTCGGCGACCAGCACGATGCGCCGCTCTGGCGGGCGCTCGCCTATGCGCGCCAGGGCAAGTGGGGAAAGGCGCGTGAGAGCTTCAAGCGCGTCGAGACGGCCATCGCCACACTTCCCATCGAGCTGCAGCGCTTCGCGTTGAAGGAGGAAATACGTTCGGCAATCGAGGTTCACGATCTCAGCGAGGCAGAGAACGAGCTGTACGATCTGCAGACCATCGGCATACCGCACAGCATGCAGCCGGCCATCTCGGTGCTCATCGGCCGCCTCGATGAAGGTCTCGGCCGCACCGAAGATGCGCTCGCCGCCTATCGCGCCGCGGCCGCTTCCTGGGACCGCCCGGCCGCGGCCCAGGCGCGGCTGCGGGAAACGGAACTGCGCTATTCGCTTGGCGATCTCAAGCGCAGCGAAGTCATCTCCGAGTTGGAATCGCTGACCACGATGTGGCGCGGTGACGAGACCGAGATGGAGGCGCTGCAAATGCTGGCGCATCTCTACAGCGAGGACGGCCGCTATCGAAATTCGTTCTACGTCATGCGCAGCGCCATGACGGCGCATCCGAACTGGGAGATAACGGGCAAGATCCAAGAAGAGGCGGCGAGGACGTTCGATGCACTATTTCTCTCCGGCCAGGGCAATTCGCTGCCGGCGCTTGACGCACTTTCGCTGTTCTACGATTTCCGCGACCTCACTCCGATCGGCCGCCGCGGGGACGAAATCATCCGCCGGCTCGCCGATCGCCTGGTCTCGGTCGATCTGCTCGATCAAGCCGCCGCTCTGCTGCAGTATCAGGTCGACAAACGCCTGCAAGGAGCCGCGCGGGCGGAGGTGGCGACGCGACTCGCCGTCATTTATCTGATGGATCGCAAGCCGGACAAGGCTCTGACGGGGCTGCAGGCAACCCGCAGCGCCGATCTTTCCACCTCGCTGCACGATGAGCGACTGTTGCTCGAAGCCCGCGCGCTGTCAGATCTGGGCCAGCACGCGCTCGCGCTCGAAGTGATCGCCAACGTCAAAGGGCCGCTGGCGATCCGGCTTCGCTCCGATATTCATTGGGCCGCACACCAATGGGAGCAGTCGGCCGAGCAGATCGAGCTTCTCTATGGCGACCGCTATAAGCATTGGCAGCCGCTCACCGATGTCGAGCGTTCCGACATTCTGCGCGCCGAAATCGGCTATGCGCTCGCCGAGGACAAGCTCGGGCTGGAGCGCTTTCGCGACAAGTATGCGGCAAAGATGGCCGGACTGCCGGATGCGCAGGCGTTCGACATCGTCTCGGCGCCGCTCGGCAGCGGCGGCGAAGATTTCAAGGAGATCGCCCGCGCCGCTGCCGCGGCCGACACGCTCGACGATTTCCTGCGCGACATGAGGACATATTATCCGGAGTCAAATCCCATCTCTGCCGGACCCGTCCTCAGCGCCGCGCCCGCGCCGGTGGCGCAGCCGTCCGCTGCGAAGGCTACGCCAGGACTAGGGGCAGGGCCGCCTACCGCCAAAGCCGCGCCGGCGCTGGCTGCGCCGCCGAAAACGCGCCCGGCCGCTTCGGCCGCCCCGGCGTCCCCCGCCTCGGCCGCCGTGGGCCCAACTGCGCTTCGCTAGACCGGCTTGAGCCGCTTTTGTCCAACGTGCACAATCCGCGGCTTCCGCTGCGGAGCGATGACGCATGCCAGCCCTTGCCACCGGCGCACAAGAGCAAGCCGGCCTTGAAAAGATACGCACCGACGTGGTCGGCAGCCTGCTGCGGCCGTCGGCCTTGAAAGACGCGTACGCGCAGTTCGATGCCGGTGCGATCACGGCGCAGGCGCTGCACGCCATTACCGACGAGGCGGTGCGCCAAGCCGTGCTTCTGCAGGAGAGCGTCGGTCTCGACGTGGTGAGCGACGGCGAGATGCGCCGGCTCAACTTTCAGGACAGTTTCGGCGCTTCGGTCGACGGCTTTGACGCCAGCCGCTCGACCCTCGAAGCGTATGAACAGCGGGTGCAAGGCGCAGCGCCGTTGCAGCGCTGGGATATCCGCGGCATTCACGACACCGGCACGGCGATTGCGCATCGCCGTCCGGCGAAGAGGAGGCTCGCACTGAGGCAGAACCTGCCGCTGCAGGAGTACCGCTTCGTGCACGGCATTGCCAAAAAGCCGGCGAAAGTGTCGCTGATCGGACCGGATCGAATCTCGCAGCGCTTCGCCTATGAAAGTTCGCAGACAGTCTATCGCGACATGGACGGTTTTCTGTCCGACGTGGTCGCCATCGAGCGGCAGATCGTGGGGGCGCTCGCCGCGGCAGGATGCCGGTACGTGCAGATCGATGCGCCCGGCTTTACCGCCTACGTGGATGCGCCGTCGCTGCAGCAAATGCGCGCGCGCGGCGAGGACCCGCAGCGCAATCTTGCGCGCTCGCTCAAAGCCGAAGCCGATGTAATCGCGAATTTCCCCGGCGTGACTTTCGGCATCCATCTGTGCCGCGGCAATCAGCGCAGCATGTGGCATCGCGAAGGTTCTTATGACGCCATCGCCGAAAGCCTGTTCAACGCCCTGCCGCACCATCGCTTTCTGCTTGAATACGACACCGAGCGCGCCGGCTCGTTCGCACCGCTGCGCTTGGTGCCCAAAGGCAAGGTGGTGGTCCTCGGCCTCGTCAGCACGAAGGTGCCGCAACTCGAAACCCGCGACGCGCTGCGGAAGCGGATCGACGAGGCAAGCCGGTTTCTCCCGCTCGAGCAGCTCGCGATCTCGCCGCAGTGCGGCTTCGCCTCCGATGTCGTGGGCAATCTGCTGGGTCCCGACGATCAGAAGCGCAAGCTCGAACTTGTGGTCGAGACCGCGCGGGCGGTTTGGGGGTGAATTCCCGCGCGGCGGCGAACCTGTTCCTGCGTCCGCCTATTCCTGCAGCCTCTCGATCAGCGCCATTGCGCCTGCGGGCGCTCGCACCTTGCCCTCGTGAATGACGTAGGCGAACACGTCGCGCGGCTTTGCTTTCGGCTTTGCGAACATATCGACGCGCGGCAGGTCATCCGGCGTTTGACCCAGCGCCCAGATCTTCAGACGTTTGGCCCAGCCGTCGATCTCCGCGGGCGGGTAGGCGGTCGGGACCGTGTCCTTGCCGCGCTGCAGGCGTGCATAGACGAAATCGCCGGTGAGATCGCCGATGTTGGGATAGCGGGCGTGATCGGTGAACGCGACCGCCATGCCGAACTCGCGCGCGAGCGCGATAAATTGCGGCGTGCGAAAGCTGTCGTGACGGACTTCAATGACGTGACGCAGAGTCTTTCCGTCGAACGTCGTGGGTAGAAGCCCGAGAAAGCCGCCGAAATCGGTAGTGTCGAATTTTTTTGTCGGCGCGAATTGCCAGAGCAGCGGGCCGAGCCGATCGCGCAGCTCCAGGACGCCGGAATCGAGGAAACGCTTGATGGAGTCGCCGGCCTCGGCGAGGACGCGCCGGTTGGTAGCAAAGCGCGGTCCCTTGACGGAGAACACGAACCCGTCCGGCACCGCGCTCGCCCATTTGCGAAAACTATCCGGCTTCTGCGAGCCGTAGAAAGTCGAGTTGATCTCGATGGAGGTGAGGTGGTTCGCGGCATAGGCGAGTTCTTTCGCCTGCGCCAGGCCCTGGGGATAGAACACGCCGCGCCACGGCTCGAAATTCCAGCCGCCGATGCCGATGCGGATTTGTCCCGCTTTCGCTGCCATGCCGCTCGCCTCCGCTTAATCTAACGGCGCCGGCAGCAGCAAGCCTTGGACGTCGCCATAGCGCAATACTATCGCATTGGCCGGCAGCGTCACACCGTCGTCACGCGCGTGCGGCATTGGACCGTGGTCGGCGCAGACTTCGGCCCGGTCGGCCGCCCGCGGCCACGATGAGCCGGTGACGCCGGAGGGACGCGCACCGTTCATCTGTGGCTGTTCACTGGTACTTTTGGTCCCGCACCACTGTCCCGAACGACGAAGGCCCGCGTTTTTTGCGCGGGCCTTCGCATTCGCATCGCCGAAATGAAGCGGGCTTAGAAATCCATTCCGCCGCCGCAACCGAAGTCGGCTGTTGCCGACTTCGATCTTTTGGATTTCGGCGGCCTGGCGAATGGATTTCCTTAGAAATCCATTCCGCCGCCGCCGGGCGGCATCGCGGGCATTTCTTTCTTCTTCGGCAGTTCGGCGACCATTGCCTCGGTGGTGATGAGGAGCCCCGCGACCGACGAAGCGCCCTGCAAAGCCTGGCGGACGACCTTGGTCGGGTCGATGATGCCCTTCTTCACCATATCGACATAGTCGCCGGCCTGGGCGTCGAAGCCGAAGCCGTACTGATCTTTCTCCAGGATCTTGCCGACGATGACGGAGCCGTCCTCACCGGCATTGGTGGCGATCTGCCGGGCCGGCGCCTGCAGCGCCTTGCGGACGATGTCGACACCATGCTTTTGGTCATCGTTCGAGGTGCGCACGCGCTTGAGCGACTCGGTGGCGCGCAGCAAAGCGACGCCGCCGCCGGGCAGGACGCCCTCTTCGACCGCCGCGCGGGTGGCATGCATCGCGTCGTCAACGCGATCCTTGCGCTCCTTCACCTCGACCTCGGTGGCGCCGCCGACGCGGATCACCGCAACTCCGCCGGCGAGCTTGGCCAGGCGCTCCTGGAGCTTCTCGCGGTCGTAGTCCGAGGTGGTCTCCTCGATCTGCGCCTTGATCTGCGTGATGCGGTCTTCGATGTCCTTCTTCTTGCCGCCACCGTTGACGATCGTGGTGTTCTCCTTGTCGATCGTCACCTTCTTGGCCTTGCCGAGCATGGCGATCGTGACGTTCTCGAGCTTGATGCCGAGATCCTCGCTGATCGCCTGGCCGCCGGTCAGGACGGCAATATCCTGGAGCATCGCCTTGCGGCGATCGCCGAAGCCAGGCGCCTTGACGGCGGCGACTTTCAATCCGCCGCGCAGCTTGTTGACGACGAGGGTGGCGAGAGCCTCGCCTTCCACGTCCTCGGCGACGATCAGAAGCGGCTTGCCGGTCTGCACGACGGCTTCCAGAAGCGGAAGCAGCTCGTTGAGCGCGGACAGCTTCTTCTCGTTGATGAGGATGTAGGGGTCCTCCATCTCAACGCGCATCTTGTCGGCGTTGGTGATGAAGTAGGGCGAGATATAGCCGCGGTCGAACTGCATGCCCTCGACCACGTCGAGCTCGGTCTCCAGGCTCTTGGCCTCTTCGACCGTGATCACGCCTTCGTTGCCGACCTTTTCCATCGCCTTGGCAAGATAGTCGCCGATCTCCTTGTCGCCGTTGGCGGAAATCGTGCCGACCTGGGCGATCTCGGAATTCGACGTGACCTTCTTGGAGTTCTTCCTGAGCTCCTCGACCACGGCCTCGACTGCGAGGTCGATACCGCGCTTCAAATCCATCGGGTTCATGCCGGCGGCAACCGCCTTGGCGCCTTCTTTGACGATGGCGGCGGCGAGCACGGTGGCGGTGGTGGTGCCGTCACCGGCGATGTCGGAGGTCTTCGAGGCGACCTCGCGCACCATCTGCGCGCCCATGTTTTCGAACTTGTCCTCGAGCTCGATCTCCTTGGCGACGGTGACGCCGTCCTTGGTGATGCGGGGAGCGCCAAACGATTTGTCGAGCACGACGTTGCGGCCTTTGGGGCCGAGCGTCACTTTCACCGCATTGGCGAGAATGTCGACGCCGCGCAACATCTTGTCGCGCGCCTCGACTGCGAATTTGACTTCCTTGGCAGCCATAGTGGTTTTCTCCTGAAATTAGGTTTGCTCTTCCCTCGTCATCACTGGGCCTGACCCGGTGATCCATGCTGCCGTGCCGGCCCCATGGATGGCCGGATCAAGTCCGGCCATGACGAAATGCAGAGAGTTACGCGGCCTTCTTCCTGGCCACCGGCTCGTCGAGCACGCCCATGATGTCGGACTCCTTCATGATCAGGAGTTCCTGGCCGTCGATCTTGACCTCGGTGCCGGACCATTTGCCGAACAGCACGCGGTCGCCCACCTTGAGGTCGATGGGAATGAGCTTGCCGGCCTCGTCGCGGCCGCCCGGACCGACGGCGATGATCTCGCCCTGCGACGGCTTCTCCTGAGCGGTGTCCGGGATGATGATACCGCCGGCCGACTTCTCCTCGGCATCGAGGCGCTTGACGACAACGCGGTCGTGAAGCGGACGAAACTTCATGATATCCTCCTAAGCTACTGAAATTACATCGGAAAGTGTTTGAATTGGCGGCCCCTCGGAGACCCTCGTTGACCGCTTGGCGACTACCTAGGGCGCGATTTTCGCACCCGCAAGAGCCGGCTGAAGGTTTTTTAGCACTCCTCGCCGGAGATTGCCAACAAGAGTTTGGACAGCCGCAGCCGAATTCGGGTTCCCAGCCAAAGCGGGAAATAAAGTCGTGCGAAAGGGCGAAACCGGTTCCGAAAGCCCCTCGTTGATGCATCGGGTCTTAGCGCACCGGGCCGGCTCGGATGGACGCTGTTAGCACAGGTCCTTGGGTGCTGCTAGTGCTTTGAAAATACACAGTTTATTAAAGTTTGACGCTTGTCATGGAGGAGCGAGTCTCGGAACATCCCGGTGGGGATTGGAGGGCACCATGGTGTCGCAAGAGTTTCGCAAGCAGCTCGAAGGCTACGGCCTGACCACAGCACACATTCTGTATCGGATGCCGGATTATCGAGATATTCTACAGACCTACGTCTGGCAGGACTACGATCTCTGCCCGCGGTTTCCGGCGCTCAACGAGTTCCTCAATTTCTGGCTGGAAAAGCTCGAAGGGCCGCTGCACTCGGTGACGGTCGCGCACGCCAAGCTGATCAAGCCGGCGGAAATCCGCGCCATCGACGGCGAGTTCCGGTTGCATTGAGCAGCAGCCTGTAAGTGCGCTTGCCGATAATTGCTTGCTGCCGCCGATTGACGTTTGTCGCTCAGCCGCCGAGTAAACGCCGGCCGGCTTTTTTTGCTCATTGCTGATTTCCGGCTTATTTTTTGGATTATTTTTTGGCCTCCGCGCTGCCATCGCGAGCCGGCGCAACGGTGGGATCAAGCGAGGCCACGGCGCTGTACGCGTTCACCAGGCCCGCGCCGAATTCGGGATCCGGGTGAGTCGAGCCGAGGGGCTTGGCGGTTGCGATGAGCGCGGCACGAATATCTTTCGGCGTGAGCGCCGGATTGCGCTGGAGCAGGAGTGCGGCGACACCGCTCACATGCGCGGCGGCAATCGAGCTTCCCGTGGTGACCTGATAGGTATTGCCGGGCGCCAACGCCAGGATATCGACCCCAGGGGCCGATACCGCAATGTAGCTGCCCCGATTGTCCATCTTGAACAGGCGATCCTCGCTGTCGGTCGCCGTGACCGCGATGACGTCCGGATCGGCCGCTGGAAAGGCCGGTGCTGCGTATGGTCCGCCGTTGCCGGCGGCGGCAATCAGCACAATGCCCTTGCCATAGGCTGCCGCCAGCATCTGCCGCAGCGTGGGATCGCCAGGGCCGGCGAAGCTCATGTTGATGATGCGCGCCCCATTGTCCGCCGCCCATTCCAGGCCCTTGTAGATGGCAAACGAAGTGCCTCTGGCCTCGCCGGGCGTATCGTCGAAGGCGTGCACAGCGAATATCTGCGCGCTTGGCGCGATGCCCAAGAGCTTGCCATGCTCCGCGATGGCGCCGGCGATCGAAGTCCCGTGCGCATGCGGGCGTTCGTCATAGTTCAGGGCGTCAAAGCTCTTCACGACTACGCCGCTCAGATCCGGGTGTTTGACATCGATTTCCGAGTCGATGACTGCGACCGCAACATCCTTGCCGGTGGCAATTTTTTGCGCCTGCGCGACGTGCAGTGCGGCGAGAACGTATTGGGCCGGGTCGCCGGCGCTGCCGCCCGGGGCGACGGGTGCGGCAGGCGGCGCGGGGACGGTGGGCGTGTCTTGCTGCACCATGAAGACGTAATTTGGCTGCACGCTGGCGATCACGCCTTCGCCGCCGAGCGCGCGGATCATGCTCACGACCGAGCGGCGACTGACAATGCGCCAGCGATAAAGGCTGGTGCGGATCAGCGGAAAGTCCTGCGATTCGAGCCGGGTCAAACGATAGCGGCGTGCCAGCCGGTTGATCGCTTCCGCGCTCGTGTCCGCCGTAAAGGCAGTGATGACCTCGTCGGGAACGAAGCGCGTCTCGCCGCGGGGCGGCAACTGCGGGCCGCCGCTGCTGCCGCCGAAAGCTGCAGCGCTGCCGGCGCGATTGATGCCGCCGTAGCCGGTGCCGGTCCGCACTTCGCCGCGGCCGGGCTGACGGTTGATGATGCGGCCCTCGCGCGGTCCGCGGCGCGGCCGCCACCGGCCCGGTTCGCGCACAATGTGCCGACGCGGGGCCGGCCGGGCGAAACTGCGCCGGAAATGTCCGGGACCACGCATCCCGAACGCGGCGCGCGCGCTCGTCTGTCCGATAAAGCAGACAGCGACGATCAGGCCGCACAGCAGCAGCGCCAGAGCCGATCGCGGGGACATCGTGCCATTTCGCATGGCGAACTCCCGGAATGGCGCCGCGCCAGGGGCGCAGCCCTTGTGCTCAATCGGTCACGGCAATGAAGCCGATGACATTGTCGGTCCTCAAGGTATTGACCACGTGTGTCAGCTCCTCCGGCGCCAGCTTTCTGGCGGCGACGCGCACGCGGTACAGCCCGCCGGCAGTTGGCCCGCCCACAATGGTCAGCTTGTTTGTTTGGAGGAAGCTTACGACTTGGGCGGCGGTGGCCTCCGGCTGAAAGCGAATGAGCGCATAGGAGCCTTCGCCGGTCACGTTGGTCGGCAGGGACGCGGTTTGGTAGCCCGACGGGCTCTCCTTGAGCGTGAATGTCGCCAGCACGCCGGCCTGCAGCAGGACGACCAAAGCCGCCGCCGCGGCGGACCATGCGAGCGTACGCGGCGAAAGGCCGGCGAAGAATTCGCCAATGCGGGCGAACAGATCGACTGCAGGCGCGCCGCGGCGCGCCTGCAGCGAGCCGATCTTCGCGAACAGCGCCTGCGCGTCGCGGCCGGACGGCTGTCCCAGCGCGGTGCCGATCGCGGTTTCTTCCGCCAGTTCCGCGCGCACCCATTCGTAGCGAACCGCCAGCTCCGGATCATCGGCAAGCGCCGCCTGTACGGCTTGCGCGTCGCGCTCATTGAGCGTTCCCGCGGCGTACCACGGCAGCAGCAGCTCCACCTCGCTCGGTTCACGATTCTTCGCCGCGTTCTGGTTTGCCGTGTTCATGGCCAGCCTCGTTCAATGCCTTGCTCAGCGAGCAACTCGGATAATTTCTTGCGTGCGTAGAACATTCGCGTCTTTACCGTTGCCTCAGGGATTCCGACGATGTCCGCAACTTGCGCCACCGATTTGTGCTGATAGTAGACGAGGCTGACGATCTCGCGGTGCTCTGCGGAGAGCTTCAGCAGACAGCGCCGCAGCAGCGCAGCCTTCTCTTTTTTGGCTAGCGCGGTTTCCGGATCGTCACTCTCATCGGCGATGGCTCCTGCTTTCTCCTCATCAAGTTCTTCCGTCGGCCGGCGCTGCAAGGCCGTGAGCGCCTTGAAACGCGCGATGCTGAAGATCCAGGTGGAGACCGCCGAGCGCCCCTCGAAGCTTGCGGCTTGCCGCCAGACATCGAGGAACACGTCGCTGTTGAGGTCCTCGGCCACCGATCCGTTGCGCACCATGCGCAGGACGAACCGGTAGACAGCAACCCGGTGGCGCGCGAACAGCGTCTCCATCGCGAGCCGATCGCCTTTGGCGATGTTGGCGATCAGGACCTCGTCCGAAACCGTCTGCATCGCTCTGGCCTTCGACTCGTCGGTAGGACACGCGGTCGGCGCGAAGGTTCAAAACAAATCGAAATAGATTTTTGTCGCCCGCCCGCATGCCGGACGCCGCGGCGAGTTTCGGCTTTTAGGGATGGCTGGGCAAGGCCGCGTCTGCGACCAAGCGGGATCGGGTCCATGAGATACTGCCCGCGAGGTGGCCTGGAGCGCCTGGAGGCTGTGTCGCATTTTTGTGCCCCTCCTACGGGCCGCGATGCCGCAGTTTGCGGCCCTAAGGTGCGGTGCGCTGCGGGCAGCCATCTTAGGCGTCCAACCACGCGCGCGATCCGACCCCGAACAAGCCGTTGAACCTTTCTCGGGGCCGCTTGTCCCAAGGGCATTGGAATTCATTCGGACAAGATCCAACCCAACCCCGGAGAACGACCATGTCACGCAAGACCATGCTCAGCATCGCCGCCGCCGCCATCGCGGTCGTCACGGTCGCTTCCCATTCGGCCGACGCGCGCGGATTCGCCGGCCGCCACGGATTCGCCGGCCGCCACGGATTTGGCGGCAGGCACGTCGCGATGGCTCGCGTCGGCGGGCACCGCCACTTGATCCCGATCCTCGGTCGCGGTCGTTATCCCGGTCACCCGATCTGGGTGTTTAATCATCATCACCGCCATCACTGGGTCTTCCGCGGCGGCCGCTGGATAGACGCCGCGGTGGACGGCGAGGTCGCGCAGACGCCGGTCGTCTCCTCCGGTCCCGCCTCGGCCCCCTGCACGTGCCTGACCAAGACCTATACGGCGAGCGGTCTGGTGGTGTTTGCCGACATCTGCACCAAGGAATCGGCCAGCGCCCCGGTCGGCGACAGCGCCGACGCGACGCAGGTCCCGACCACGACGGTCGCGGCGTCGGTCATTCCGATGAGTGCGGTGCCAACCAGCCCCGACTACGCCGGCCGCAGCTATGAGGACTATCTGGCTGCGAACCCGCAAGCGGCGCAGAAGTAAGGTCCGGCAAGCCGGCGTCCGCGGGTCGACCGAATGATCGGCTCCGCAACGTGCAACGAAACGAATACTCGATCGCCACTGTAAGCCGCCTGCGCTCGCCCCGCGGGCGGTTTGCATTAACGCGTGATGCCGGACCATTATTGGCCCCGACATCCAGCTTGTGCCGCGACCGCGAAATCAGCGCATCAGCGCATTAGCGTCCCGGTTCGCCGCCAAGGATAGTGAGAAATGCGAGGAGAACTCCAATGCGCCTCCGCTTCGATTTTGGTTCGTTGACGCTCGACGCCGAATTGCTGCAAACGCCGACCGCGCAGGCGATCGCCGCGGCATTGCCGCTGACGGCTTCGGCGCTGACGTGGGGCGAAGAAGTCTATTTCGAGATTCCGGTCAAGGTGCAGCGCGAGGCCGATGCGCGTGCGGTGGTGACCCCGGGTGAGATTGCCTATTGGCCCGATGGCCACGCCATCGCCATCGGCTTTGGCCGCACGCCGATCTCCAGGGATGACGAGACGCGCCTCGCCAGTCCGTGCAACATCTGGGCGAAGGCGCTCGGCGACGTGAAGACGCTCGGCAAAGTGCGCGCGGGCACCAGGATCAAAGTGAGCGTCGTGTCATGATGGTTCAGGTGCTCGGCGGCCGGCTCACCCGCCGCGCCAGCGAAAGCATCAGATCCCAGGCGTTGCGGATATTGATGACGAGCAGTAGCAACGCGGCGCCGGCCAACACGTCGAGGCCAAGGGAATTTTTCTGCAACAGCAGCGGTGCGATCACGAGGCCGGAGGCGTAGCAGAGAAGCGGGATCACCCCGTAGCCGATTCGGTCTGCCATATCGGAGACGGAGTTGCGGTGCACCCTGAACGCGATAACGATCGAATAGATGACATTGCCGATCGAAGCGAGGCCGATGACGAGTCCGAAGGACTGCCAGGTCTGCGTCGGCACGAGCGCGATCAGACTGAGAAACAGGATATTGGCATAGTGGACGACGACCGGGCTCATGTAGGTACGCGTATTGCGCCGGCTTTCCGGTTCCGTGGTGAGCACGCTGGTGGCGATCGAGACCGCAACGAAGAGCAGCGCGATCAGCGCCGCCGATGCGGTGCCGAGAAGCGTATAAAATTCCTTCCAGGGCGCGAGCATGGGAAAGCTTAGTCTGGGAGCGAGAGAGCCGGAGCCATTTTCCTCACTCTTGCGCAAGGCAAGAGGGGATTTATCCGCGTCATCCTCTTCCCACAAACGGCATCAGGTTCGCCATCACGGTCATGAACAGCACGTTGGTGTGGAGCGGCAGGCTTGCCATGTAGACCACGGCGCGACCCACATCCTCGGCCGCCATGCGCGGCTCGATCATCTTGCGCCCGTCGGGCTGCAACACGCCTTCGCCTTGCACCATGCGGTCGGTCAGCGGGGTGGCGGCATTGCCGATGTCGATCTGGCCGCAGCAGATATCATACCGGCGGCAATCGAGCGCAGTCTGTTTGGTGAGCCCGGTGACGGCATGCTTGGTGGCGGTGTAAGGCGCCGAACCGGGCCGCGGGGCGTGCGCGGAAATCGAGCCGTTATTGATGATCCGGCCGCCGCGCGGTTCCTGGGCCTTCATGATCTTGATCGCTTCCTGCGTGCACAGAAACAAGCCGGTGAGATTGGTGGCGACCACCGCCTGCCACTTGTCGAACGGCACGTCCTCGATCGACGTTGCCGGCGCGCCGATGCCGGCATTGTTGAACAGCAGGTCGAGGCGGCCGAACGTTTCCTTGGTTGCGGCGAACAGGCTTTTGATCGATGCCGGGTCGGCCACGTCAGCCGGCACCACCAGTGTCCTTCCGTTCGCCTCGTGCGCCACCTCTTCGAGCTTTTCCCTGCGGCGTCCGGCCAGCACCACCGCGTAGCCCTCGCCCAGGAGCGCCAGCGACGCCGCGCGGCCGACGCCGGTTCCCGCTCCCGTCACCAGCGCGACTTTTTGTTCGGCCATTGCGTCCTCCCTCTTCGTCATTCCGGAAGCCGCGAGAGCGGCTATCCGGAATCCATAACCACGGATCGTGTCGCTGCGGAAGAGCCGAGACGATGATTTGATGGCGGTGATTATGGATTCAGGAAGCTCGCAAAGGAGGTTGCCGTACGGCGCTGCGGACTTCCGTATCGGATTGACATTCGCTTCTCGGGCCTGCGACCAGGCGGGGTGCAAATGTCAAATCCGCTCCACTAGCCTGCCAGGGCGACTTCCTGGTCGGGACTGCTGACGCGGTAATCGTCGGGGCGGGCGAGGCGGGCGGTGATTTCGCTTGGTAGGCCGGGCTTGCCGAAGCGGTAGCCCTGCATCGAATGAACGCCGGCGGCGCGCAGGAACAGATGCTGTTCGGCGTTCTCGACGCCCTCGGCCGTGACCTTCATACCGAGCCCGCGGCCGAGGCTGACCACGGCATGGACGATGGCCGCCGCGTCGGGCGCCGTTTCGATGGAGCGCACGAAACTCGAATCGACTTTCAGCTTGTCGAAGGGGAAACGCCGCAGATAGAGCAGGCTCGAATAGCCGGTGCCGAAATCGTCGAGCGCAAAGCGCACCCCGATCGCCTTGAGCCGCAGCATCGACAGTTCCGCAGTCTCCATGTTGCCCAGCAGCGTGCTCTCGGTGATTTCCAGCTCGAGACGTCCGGCGTCGAACTCGGTCTCCTTGAGGATGCGCTCGACCACTTCGACGAAATCGGAGCGGCGAAATTGCAGCGGCGAAACGTTGACCGCTACGGTCAGGCTCGGCCAGGAACGGCCGTCGTTGCAGGCGCGCCGCAGCATCCACTCGCCCAGTTCGATGATCAGTCCGGAATGCTCGGCGATCGGGATGAACTGCGAGGGCGGAATTTCGCCGAGCGATGGATGCCGCCAGCGCGCCAGAGCCTCGACGGCGACGATCTTGTCGCCGCCGGCATTGACGATAGGCTGGTAGGCGGCTCGCAGCCCCTCGTTCTGGATCGCGTGGAGGAGATCGCCCTCCAGGAGCTTGCGATTGGATAGGTCCGCGTCCATCGCCGTGTCGTAGACGCAGGCGCGATTGCGCCCTTCGTTCTTGGCGCGATAGAGCGCCATGTCGGCGTAACGCAGAATATCGGCGGCGTCGCGTGCGTGCCGGTCGATCACCGCGATGCCGATCGAGGCGCCGATGATGATATTGCTGCCGTTGATCGAGTAGGGTGCGCACAGCGCCGAGATGATGCGCCCGGCGATCGCCTGCAGCGAATAGGAGTCCGATGCGCAGGTGGTGATGATGGCAAACTCATCGCCGCCGAGCCTGGCAACCAGATCGTTGCCGCGAATGATGCGGCTGAGCCGTTGCGTGACGTTAAGAATGAGTTCGTCACCGACATGGTGGCCGAGCGTGTCGTTCACGTCCTTGAAATGATCGAGATCGACGTAGAATACGGCGGCCGACGTGCCGCCGGCGCGAACCTGACCGAGCACCGATTCCAGCCGCTCGGCAAAATAGATGCGGTTGGGCAGGCCGCAGACCGGATCGTGCATCGCCAGATGGCGCAGCTGCGACTTGCCTGCGGCAATCGCCTCCGCCATGCGCCGTATGTAGCTCATGATGAGCACGGCGAGCAGTGCAACGCCGGCAAGCGCCACGGCGATGAAAGGTGCCACGCCGACGATGATCGCGCGGCTCGGGTCGGCCGATTGCCAGGCAACGCGTGCGAGCGGGCGGCCGTCCGCGCCGGCAAGTTCGGCAACGCGGTCGCCTTTGGCAGGGGCCGCAGCGCCGATCTGCCGCAAGCCCGCAAGCTTCAACTCGCTGCCGATCTCGCGCAGCATGTCGGCGTCGATAAATTTGATCGAAAGGACGACCGGCGCCTGCCGGTTTCCAGACCCCAGGTCGGCATCGGTGCCGACCGCGACCGCGGCGATGATTGCCGGCCGATTCAGAAACGACTGGGCGAGCGCGGCGCCGCGTGCGCGTTGTCGTACATTGCGGCCGGCGAGAACGGCAAGCGGTCGGCGGGACAGCGTGCCGGAGCGGCCGCGCACAAGATCGAGCGTGGGGCGCAGATCGTTTCGCCAGGCGATCGCTGCCACGTTCAATCCATCGGGCAACCGCGCGTATTCGACATGGTCGGCGCCGTCAACCACCAAGACCGCATCAGTGCCGAAATACGGCGGCAGCCAACCGCCGATGTGCTGAGCCACCCATTGCGGATCGAACTTGGCGCGAATCATCGCGGCGGCTTCGGGCGTTCCGGCGATGCTGTCGAGGTGCTGCAGCACGCGCATGCCGCGGTCGGCAATGGCTCGGCGGATGAGTTGTTGCTCGCGCGCGATCGATGCCTCGTCGGCGCGCCGGGCGGAGACCAGCACGGCAACGACCGCGCAGGCGATCACCACGGCCACGATCAAGCCGATCGATACGGCCAGGCCGACGAGGGCGCGATCCCACCGCAGTCCTTTGGTCAGCGCGGCGATGTGCTCCTGCGCCGAGGGCGGCACGTTCCTGTCCCTGTTGTATTGTTCCGGAGCAATCTAGGGCGGATATGTTGCAAATCGCTTGCAAATTCGCCGAGTGCCCGACCTTAGGCGCGCGCAGCGGTAATTCCGCCGGCACGCTTAACGTCGGGTAAAGCGCTTCCGGAGCCGACCAGGTGCAGCGAAACAGGGGGTCCTCGACCTGGAGACCCTGGCAGCCGATGATGGCTCGGTTTGAAAATCATCTATGATCGAACCGTGCGGAACGGGGCGACAAGAAAGCAGGATTGCCACATGCGCACGCTTACCGCCTACGGGATCGGCGTCGTTATCGTCCTTGCAGTACTCAACGGCATAGCATGGCAAGCAGGAATGACCCGACTGCACAGCCTAAACGTGTTTTCCGCCGGGTTCGTTCTTGGGGTGCTCGGGACCTCCATTTCGGCCTTCGTAAACGGATATCGCCGGGTTGTTTGATTTCAAGCTGAATCGCGACCTGACGGCGCTGATGCTTGAGCCGTTATCGGTCCCGCGTTAGTGTCCCCGATTGCGAAGTTCGCACGATCAGGCGGCACGTCCGTTTGCGAGCTTCGAAACCGAGGGACACTCGCAACTTATTGATCTAGTGTGGCTTTGTTTCAGAACTCCGCATGACCGGTTTGCGGCAAGAATCGGGGTTCTGAACCGCCTCACTGGAGGAACTGGCACACACGGAGATTTTCACATGGCCGCAAGCGGGCCCGGCGGCAACGCCAAGAACGACGGCGGCATCGTCACCGCGGGGCTCCTCGTCATCGGCGACGAGATTCTCTCCGGGCGTACCAAGGATAAAAACATCGGCTACATCGCCGAGCATCTGACTGGGATCGGCATCGATCTGAAAGAAGTGCGCGTGGTCCCCGACGAGGAGAACGAAATCGTTGGCGCGCTCAACGCATTGCGTACCCGTTACACCTATGTGTTCACCACCGGCGGCATCGGTCCGACTCACGACGACATTACCGCCGATTGCGTCGCCAAGGCGTTTGCCGTTCCCATCGGCCACGATCCGCGTGCGGTCGAGATCATGACCGCGCGCGTCGTCCAGACCGGCGGCACCATGAATGAAGCGCGCATGCGCATGACACGGATACCGGTGGGCGCCGAGCTTGTGCTCAACAAGGTCTCCGCGGCGCCGGGCTTCTGGATCGGCAACGTGATCGTCATGGCCGGCGTGCCGAACATCATGCAGACGATGCTTGAATACGTTACCCCCAAGCTCAAGACCGGCGCCCGCATGCTCTCGGAGTCCGTGCGCGCGGATTGCCGCGAGGGCGATATCGGCACCGAGCTCGGCGAAATCGCCCTGCGGCATCCCGGCGTTACGATCGGCTCCTATCCGTTCGTGGACGAGAAACTCGGCGGCAACACTCATGTGGTGGTGCGCTCGCGTGATGCGCAGAAACTTGCCGCCGCCAAGGACGACATCGAAGCCATGCTGGTGCGGGTCAAGTCGGAGCTCGCGGCCAAGGCGTAAGGTCGCCGCTGAAGTGCAGCGCACGCACCATCGGGACGCAGTTGCGATGGCAAATCCACGGGATTCTCAATCCGACGACGTGTCGTCAGTCGACGTGCGGCCAGTCAGCATGCCGCCAGTCAGCGCGCCGCCGCGCAGCGAAGTGACGTCGCCAAGGCCGGAAAAGGTCTTTCCGGTCTCTTGGGACCAGTTTCATCGCGACTCGCGGGCGCTCGCGTGGCGGCTCAGCGGTGTCGGTCCGTTCGAGGCGATCGTCTGCATCACCCGCGGTGGACTGGTGGCTGCCGCAATCGTGGCGCGCGAGTTGGGCATCAGGATCATCGAGACGGTGTGCGTGACGAGCTATGCCGACACCAGTCAGGGGGAAGTAAAGGTCCTCAAGGGCGTAGCGCCGGCCATCGCCGCGCGCGGCGGCGGCGAGGGTGCGCGCGTGCTCATCGTCGACGATCTCGTCGATACCGGGCAGACCGCAAGGGTCGTCCGCGGTCTTTTGCCTCGCGCTCATTTCGCTACCGTCTATGCCAAACCCATGGGCCGACCGATGGTGGACACGTTCATCACCGAAGTCTCGCAGGACACTTGGATCTATTTCCCCTGGGACACCGGGCTCGCCTTTCAGCCACCGATCCGCGAGGTGGGGTTGTAGGACGGCCGCGGTCGCGGCATTATTGGTCGTTCGTACGCCTGACCCGGCGAGATTTCAGTCGGCGGGTGCGACAAAGTTCGATTATGCTGCGGCAAGAGTCGGAAAAAATCTGAACGAAGGAGAGTCTCATGGATGCCGTCACTCCCAAGCGTGGCCATGACACGCTCGATGCGCATTCCCACGTCGTTCGCCCCGCGGAAATGGAATGGAAGAAGACGCGGTTCCCGGGTTGCGAGGTCAAGGGCCTCCTGTTCGACAAGCAGACGGGCCTGGTCACCGCGCTGATGCGTTTTGCACCGGGGGCGATTCTGCCCGACCACGAGCACGTCAAAATCGAGCAGACCTATGTGCTCGAGGGCAAGCTGTGCGACAAAGAAGGACCGGCGGCTGGCCTGACGGTGGAAACGGGCGAGTTCGTCTGGCGCGAGGCCGGCAGCCGCCATGTCGCCTGGACGCCCGAGGGTGGACTCATGCTCGCCATGTTCCAGGTGCCGAACAAGTTCTTCGAGAACGACGGCCGCGTCACGGATATCTCCGGCGCCGCCTGGGACAGCATTTGGGGCCACGTCTTCGGGGATTGAACATGTTTCGCAGACTGTTGCCGGCTGCGGCGCTCCTGGTTGCCACGACCGCGGCCGCCTTCGCTCAGCTTCCGATGGGGATGACGCTTCGGGATCAGCCGAAGGAGCTCACCCCGCAGGAGAGGGCAAAGCAGAAGGCGATCGATGACGCCTACAGGGCGGCAAACAAGAAGATACCCGACAAGAAGACTGGGGCCGACCCGTGGGGAAGCATCCGCTCCGGTCCGTCTTCGGGTTCGGGGCAAAGCGGCAATTAGCGGAGATCGCCGGGCCGCCGCGTCGGTGTGGCGGTCCGCCTCATCGAGCAACTTCCGGCGATTGGCCGCCGGATGCTACACACTCGCGCGCGGGCTTGCCGAGCTCCGCCACGCGGACGTGGCGAAATGGTAGACGCAAGGGACTTAAAATCCCTAGGGATTAACCTCCCGTGCCGGTTCAAGTCCGGCCGTCCGCACCAATAAATCAAGGAGTTAGCGGCTATTCGCCGATTTTCGCGTAATGTCTTAGACTCACTATAGACTCCCAGACCTTACGCTGCCAGTGCAGGTGGCGCGATCTAGCGATCCGGCGCGTACTGCCGGATTACCAGTATGCCGTTGCGGAGCGCGTACCGCTCGCCTGGGTGATCGGCTATCGCGGCGTCGAGCGCAGCGTGTCCGACGGCGACACTTGATGTCGCCGCGACGAGCCAGCGCACGTGTTGGTCGGATTCGTCCCGCATCTCAACGCGAAAGGGGAGGCGGGTAGGAATGTCGTGCAGATTCGGATTCGCGAGCTCCCAGAGCATTCGTCGACCCGAAAAATACAGGTTCGAGGAAGTGGCTCGCAGGTGCTTGCATTCCTCGCCGAGCTGTTCGAGTACCCCGAGCGTATGCAGCTGGCGGTCCTCGTATGGAGTGGCTTGACTCGTTGGAACGAAAAGTGAACATTCAGGGGAAGAATCAAGTGCGGTCTGCTCCCTCCGAAACAGGTCGTGTTCGAACTGCACAGCGGACCGGCCGTGCGGATCACCTGCTCAAGGATAATCTCGGCCGCGTCTTATTCGTCCTCGAAGCCAAGCGCGAAGACTTGGACCATGCGACGCGAAGGAGCAGGCGCGCGACTACACGGAGAATTTAAATGCGGGCGCGCAGCGTCGGCGATGGTGCGGCCTCGTTCCCACGCCTCGGCCGCGTGAATGATTTGGCGCGGCATAGCGCGACGGGGCGGCACAACATTGGACGACCGCAGTGCCGGCTTTATTATGTTACAATCGAATCACTCGTCCGATAAACCTGTCTGACATGGCACGCCGAGCACAAAAGATCGCTGCTGAGATTGAGATGTCAGAGCCCCTGAGGGAGGGCTTCATCGTTGATTATATCTCCGGGCGCCAGGTTAAGGATGGTCCGGAAGAACGGGAAGCCGTACAGGTTTTTTCGCGCAGCCTTGTTGAAGACTACAATTATCCTAAGAGTCACATTCATTAGCGATGCAGTAAGAAAGACCGTTAGTTCGCGAATTCATGCTCGGTCACGTCTGACGGACCTTTCAAAAGAAATTCTGAGAGCAGGGCGCCTGTGAAGGAAGTCACCAGGTGTTGCGCCGGTGGCTTAAAGCCCGCATGAGATGGCGAGTCGGTAACTAGCGCAGTGCCGCTATGCCTGCAGTGCGTTGACGATCTTCAATGTTCGGCGAACATAACCCGTCAATTCGGTCGAATCGATGTGGTCAGGAGTGGCGTCGGAAACGTCCTCGCCGTGGTGGTACTGCTTCGTGTAATCGTTCAGCTGGTCGAGTTCATCATAGAGCGCATGTGCCGGATGGGCGGTGCCGCCTTCCCGGATTTTGCCGACAATATCCCCGAGCCAATCCGCGGCGGTGAAGCTTGACGCATACGTCGTTTGACAATACGTCTCCAGCACCACGCGCATTTTGCGGATGATGTCGAGCACTTTGCCGGCGCCCGAGGTGAGGAAGGTTTGCAAGTCGTCGATGTCGGTGGCCGTGCGTCCCTGCGTGGCTCTTTCGAGATCGGCGAGAAGTAGCTTTGACCCCTGCGCGCGCTGATCGGCGATTAACAGGACTTTTCTCTCTGCGGGCGCCGATTTGTCCCAGATTTGTTTCAGGAAGGTCGCGTCATGGGACAGCACGATCACCTGCGCGCCGTTGCCTGCCAGCTTCACGATCTCATGCACCGTCTGCCGGCGTCTGAATGCGTCTTGGCTGTTGAAGGGATCATCGAACACGATGGTCTTTGTAGGGAGCGTCGCATCGCGTTCAAGGTCGGCGATGAAGAACGCCAGCGCAAGCGTCGTCCGATCGCCGGCGCTGAGCGTGTTCTTGAAACTTGGCTTGTCCGGCGGCGTTTTTCCGTCACCAATATCGATGGCAGTCTTATTGATGACGAGATGATAGCTCGAAGTAGCGGTCCCGCCGGGATAGCTGTGGCTGGTCTCGGCGATCGTGAAGTCGGCGTTGAAAATTTCGAGGAGCTCGTTGATACGGCGCTCATACGGCTTGACGACGCTTTTCGTATAATCGTCGAGCTGCTTGCGGACCACGGCCTTGCGCTTCTCAATATCGTCCTTCTGTGTGACGAGTTTGCCGTGCGCCGCGCACAACGGGGCGACCTCGGCAGTGTGTCGCGTTTTGGCGGCTTTGAGGCGCGCCAGTTCGGCCTCGGCGGCCTTGGCATCCGCCGCACCTGTCTCGGCCTTCTTCGCGGCGATGACTGCGTTGACCGCCCGTATCGATGCGTTGAGCCCTCCGATCCGTGACTTCACTGCCTCATACTGTTTAGCCGCCGCGGTGAACGTCGCGCCAGGCGATACAACCTCAAGAGGGGTGCGCTGCTTGTGTTCAAGCAGCGAGCGCGTTGCCTCCCGTAGGTCACGCAACGCGGCGGGCACTTCGCCGGGAAAGGCGAGCGGTGCGGGGTCGAACGCGCAGTACCGCTGCCAGAATTCCACGCCTCCTTTGTTCTGCTCCGCCATCGTATCGAGCCTGGCTAGAGCGGCGTCACCAAGGTCCCTTTCGACTGCTCGGAGCGCGCCAGCGATGTCCTCGCTGAGAGTCTTGTAACGATCACTGAAGATCGCCCGAAAAGCGGCGATTAGCGGCAGCCCCTTGATGTCCTGCCCGCAGAATGGGCAGTTATCGCCAGCCGCGTGATCAATCCCGTCGGCGATCCACGAACCGCCATCCGCGGGCATTCCGTGCGCTATCAGATGTTCCTCAACCATCCGCTCCGCATCTTTTCCGATGTCTTCGATCGAGCGGCCGAGAAGATCGGTGAGGTCCTCCCGCAATTGTGGAACTGGAAATTCGGATAAGGGGGGGCGCGCTTTGATGCTTGCCGCTTCCCGGACAGCCTCAAGGGTCCTCTGCTGCTCGGCGATCAGGCGGTCGATCTCCGCCTCCTGCGGGAGCGCAATGAATGCATCGAGCGTCATCCCGCGAGGGATGTGCGGCTGGACCGAGCGTTGCGCCGCGCTAATTTCGGCGGTCTTCTCACGGCTTTCCGCGGCGAGCGCGGTGTCCTGATCGGCTAGCGCAACACCTTTCTCGCCGATGATGACACGGTAGAAATTGCGCTTGTGTTCGATGTCCACCACTTCGCCGGAATGGACATTTTCCGCAACGAACACGCCGTCAAACACCTCGACCGCCGTATACGTTGACGACCACGCGGTTCCGTCGAACCGGGCAGTGCCGCCGTCATGGAGAATCTCGACAGTCGGGGGATCCGTTGCGCCAAGCGTCTTGCGGCCGATCAAGTGCGACGGATCGCCGGTCTTGAGGGAACGGAATACGGCGCAAAGGGTAGTTTTCCCGAAACCGTTTGCACCAACGATAAGCGTGCGTTCCGCAAAGGCAGTATCGCCTCCGGCCGCAGATTTTCGGAATTTTCCGATGTTGTTTACAGAAACGATCTTCTTGAGCATAGGGGAAGATTGGTACGCATTACGCGTGACCGCCTCGGCCGAGTCACGGAACGCCATTGTGTCAGCGCGTTGCTAGGAGTGCAACCACTGGCTGATTCCCACGCATTGAACAACAGGGTTCCGGCGGTCAATTGGAGTACATGCCCCCTCCCAAACACCGCACTCATCTAAAGAGTTGCCTGTGGGCGCCCTGTCGCGGGCGGAACGGCTGAAGTGGCACCCACCCCCCGGCCAGGGAAGGCTCACCCTGGTCCCCGCCGGAGAGGCGGCGGGGATTGACGCGTTCTCAACGACGCAACGCCGCTGGAGTCCGATAGAAAGGGCAGGGAGCGGCATTCGGGCGGCCGAGGCACTGCCGCCGCACTCGCCGCGCACGCGATCGAGGCCGCGCCTGACCTGCGAAAGCAGCATGACCCCGGCGCCGCCAAAACGGCGCCGGTTCGGCGCGGATCAGTACTCCTCCGCCAGCATGACGGTGAGAACGCGTGTCGTCACCGCCTCATCGGCCGGATCGGGCGAGCCGAAACTTAATGTGCGCGCGCGATCGTAGTAATCGATCTTCCAGAAGACGGTCTTGCCGGCGCGCTCGAAGCTGCCGAAGTCGTGCTCGCCATGCGGGTCGTTGTCCGGCGTGAAGTCGGTGAAGGCGAATACGCGGTCCAAGATCGCGGCCTGCTCGTCCCGCGGCAGTGCCGCAATGCCGGCGGTGAAGAAGATGCGGCCTTCGCCGGTCAGCGTGCGCAGGGCATCGTTGAGCGCGCGAATTTTCGCGGTGGAATCCATAAGCAGAAAGTGAGAATGAGTAATCGAAACGGTGCTGAAGCGGCCGCGCGGCCGAGGCACGTTCCCGGTCTACCTGAAGGCGGCCCAACGAGGCCGCCTCTCGCCGGCACCTGAGTTTCCGGAGGCAGGATTGGATTGAGTGCCGCGCTGCCAAGTGAACGTCTGGCAGAGGGTGCTCGTGAGGTGGTCGCGCACGGCAAGCAGATCGTCGGTGCAATCCAGGCACCGGGCGTGTTCGGCAACGAGCACGTTGGTAATGACTTCGCGCAAATCGTCGTATGAGTTCATACGCAAGTACGATGAGCTGATAAAGTCGCTTTCGCGACTGCTCTTCTCGCAGGGCAACGGGCGGGGGCCACAAGTCATACCCCAAGACCTGTGGGCAACTCGCAGAGTTGTCCATCGGGTCGCCGCGGGTTGACTTGGGGGTGCCGCTGCCACTCTGAGAAGAGCGTCGCGACACCGTAGCGATAAATCGGATATCGACAATTCAATAGCGCTCTGGCCTGAAGGGAATGGCGAGGAGCTGCGTTCGGGCGGCCGAGGCACTGCCGCCGCACTCGCCGCGAGAGCGATCGAGGCCGCGCCTGAGCGGAAGCATGACCTGCCCGCCCCCGAAGGGGCGGGCAAGAGCGCGTCAGTAGGATGCTACAATGAGGCAGGGCTCGCCTGTCTCGGCTTCCTTGCGCGCGCACAACTCGACGAACTCGGCATAACTCCGGAGGACGCGGTTGATGTCGGCGTCATTGGTCACGCCGTAGATTTCGCGCTCGCGCTGTTCGGCAATTTCGAGCGCGGTCGGCAGGCGAGCCTGCAGCTTTTCCGCATAGATCGGCGCGCGGTACATGTCGAAGGCCTCCGGAACGAGGGCCATCGTCGCGTACGGCTCGCCGTCGTAGGCCTCGCGCAGATAGCCGACGCCGCCGTGCTCGGGACCGCAGCAACCCCATTGGGCCGCGCGCTCCTCTCCGGTCATGCCGTTCCACTCGGCGTAGATATCGATTCCCATACGATTGGTGATGAGGGCGGATAAGTTCGACCTCTCGCGGCGCGTTCGCTCCGCAAGACGCTCTCGTGGCGCAGCGGCCGACTGGCGCGCGGTCAAGGGGAAAAGCCCACTTCGAACGCGAGCCGAAAGCCCATCGGGACATGCGACCCTTGAGGGCGCGGCAGCGGCCGCTACCATGAGAGAGCGTGCGGAGCGAACCGTCAGTGGTGTACGCGCGCATTTTCCTGCCGGGGTCCTTTAGAGCGACGACCGGACCTTGCGGCGCCGCAGGCGGCGCTCGTCCGGGCGGAGCGCGTGCCCGCCGCTCGGGCGCGACGGCGTCAGCCGGCGCGGGCGGCGGGCACCTTGATGGGCGGGTGGGCGGCAGGCGTGAGACTGCGCATAACGCGACGCCCGCGGCGGACTATCGGACGGCTTTGCTGTCCGATAGCCCGTAACGCGGGTGTTCGTTATGCTCCGCTGGTAATTGGCGATCACCGTTTCGTGGCTCGCCGTCCTTCGGACTCGAACGAGGCCCCGCGACCTTCAGGTCGACGGGGCCGAGGCACCCACGGGCTACAGGCTCATTGCCGATCATCGGATCGACGTGCAGCGCACGCAAAAAACAAAACAAAACAAACAACAGAAACATACCTCAGTCGCGGCCGCCCCGGCACTGAGCTGATCTGACAAGCTATTGAAAAAAATGGAGAAATTTCCGGCGCGCTTGTGGTTGCTGCTATGGATACAGTAACCACACCGTATCCATAGGAGTAGGCATAGCCCAAACCACAGGGCCGGGGAGCGCGGCCGGCTCGTTCCACGCCTCGCCCGGCCGCTGGCGCGTCGAAAATAAAAGAGCCGTCGGCATGGCCGGCGGCTCTTGAGTCTGCCCGCGCCGCGATGGCGGGGCGGCTACCGGCGTCGAGAGCCGGGTTTGATGGTGCTGACGTTGGCGTCCTGCGGCGGCTGCTGGGACTGATCGTCCTTGGGCAGCCGCAGCACGATTTTGCCGTCGATCGGCAAGGCCTGGAGGACGACATTATAGCCGTCGCCATCCTGGTGCATGAACGCTGCCCCGATGGCGAGCCAGAAATCGTCCTGGCCCTCTCTTTTGATGACCGTGTAGGCACGAAACGATGGTTGCTGGGTGGCCATGGCGGCCTCCTTTCCGTTGCTGGGGTTAGTACTCGTCGGCGCGCATGATGGTGAGCACGCGCGTCGTCTTCTCGGGATCGGCCGGGTCTTCCGACCCGCCTTCCATGTCGAGGGCGTAGTAATCGAGTTTGAAGAAGTACGTTCTCGCCGTCGATCTCGAAGCTGCCGAAGTCGTGCTCGCGATGCGGGTCGTTGTCCGCGCAGAACTCGTTGAAGCGCTGCACGGCCAACAGCACGCGAGCCTTGGTGTCGAGCGGCAGCGCGTCGACGCCGGCCGTCATGAGCACCCGGCCGCCGACGAAGGTGCTGCGGAAGTTATCGTTGAGCACCCGGATGCGGGCCGCGGCGTCGGACGCTGGAGCTTTGGCCACGGCAAGCCTCAGGCGGCGCTATGCAGTGCCAGCGGGGCGACGTTCTGTCGGATGATCGCCAACGCCTCGTCGATCGTCTTGACGTGCTCGTGGGCGAGGTCCTGGCCGATGAATTCCAGCTGCTCCTCGTCGAGCAGGGTGGCTTGCATGGCCACGGAAAACTCGCCGTCGATCAGCGGCGTGATCTCGATATTGATGAATTGCAGGGGATAGGGGGCCGGCGCGGTCGCACGGCCGCTATGTCAAGGCGCATTGCACTCTCCGTCTTACTCCGCCGAGCCCCGAGGAATTCAGGGGGCGGCGCGTAGGACGGAGACCTGAGAAAAATATACACCCGTGCGGCTTGTCCACAAGCGAGAGGGGACTACGGCGGCGTTACAATAGAGGAATGTATCTGGAACCAAGAGCGCGCGGCCGATTGTTTGAACGACCCGAGCAGCCGCGCCCGTTTCGGATGACCGAACGGGATTTGAGCCTGCTGGCCAACCTGGCGCGATTGCGGCTGGCGTCCGGCGAGCAGCTTGCGGCACTCGATGGCGGCAGTGCGCAAAACGTCTCGCGCTCATTGTTGGCGCTATGGGAGCACGAATACGTCGAGCGACTGCTCGGGCAGGTCGAGAAGCGCGTGCTCTACAAGGGATCGTTTCCGCTGATCTACGGCCTGACCCGCCCTGGCGCGTGGCTCCTGCGCAAGCATGGCTACGATGTGCCGGGGCGATTGCTGTACCAGACCGACAAGCAGCGCCGCGCCGGCTGGCGCTTCATCGAGCACCGCGTCGACATTACCGAATTCATGGTGCGGCTTGAGCTGGCCTGTCGCGGTCGATCCGATATCGCTCTGATCGACAGAAAGGAAATTTTTGAAAGCGCGCCGAAAACGCAACGTGATCGGCGCGTGCGGCTGGTGGTGAAGGTGCGGATCGACGGTGCCCATCAGCTGCTTTCCGTCGATCCGGACGAACTATTCGGGTTGCGCTTTCCGGAGACGGGCAAAGCGAGTTATTTCATGCTGGAGCGCGACCGCGGCGAGATGCCGGTGCATCGCCGCAAGAGCAAGGATCAAACCTACTACGCCAAGAAGATGCTGGCCTATCATGAAGCCAACAGGGTAGGGGAGCACATGCAGGAACTCGGCCTGCAAAGCTTTCGCGTGCTGACGGTCACAACATCGCGGGCTCGGGTTGAACAGATGATCGAAGCGCAAAAGGAAATGACGGACGGGCGCGGATCGAATTTGTTTCTATTTATCGACGATGCGAGCTTGCTGGGTAGCAACCCACTGGAGGCCGTGTGGGTGACAGGGAAGCGGAAGCTAGACCCGTCTGACGGACTGAGGACGGTGCCGGCGATGCTTAGTACGTGGTCGAGCCGCGTCGCTTTATTGCTGTGACGACGATTACCCTTCTTTGCTCGTCAAGTTTGTAGAGGATACGCCAATCTCGAACTCTACGGCGCAATCCGCCGGAGCCGTGAAGACTTTTGAAATCGCCCGAGAATGGATCGTTGCACATTTCGAAAAATGCGGCGTCGATAGCGTCGCGGTCATCTGGCGGAATGCGGCGAAACTGCCGTTTGGCGCGGCTAGCGATCACCAAGCCCCATTTCATGCCGCAATTGTTCGTGCGTGACAAAGTCGCCGCGTCGATACTCGTCCCAGCCGGCGTTGATCGCTTCGATATCGCCGGGCTCGGGTTGTTCCTCCAGCTGTCGCATCAACGCGCGAGCGGCGACATCCTGCACGCCCTCCGGCAATTGACGGAGGCGATCAATGGCTTCATCAAGTAATTTGGTCATTGGTGTAAGTATAGCATGAGGGACAGTTTGGTGCGAAGGTCGGTAGGTTCGTAAATCAGATAATGTGCGAAGTAGAGAACATGACTCTGTTGAGCCATCCCCTGCGTTCGATACATCGCGCAAGTCAGAATGCGTGCCGTCAAGCGGCACGCTTTGTGATGTGATCGGGCGCACTGCGCGCGAGGATGGTGCGCGGAAAAAACTCGCAATATTGCTGCTCGTTAAACCACGCGCACTTGAAATCGAACAGCGGAATGCCGGTCAGGTGCGAGAGCGCGAGCGCATAGATCGTCAGCTGGGCGAACGGCTTATTCGTCGTTGCGTCCGGCTTGTAGTCGAGCAGATGCACGGCGCCGTTCCTGACTTGGAGAAAGTCGATGTGTCCGGTAATGGTGCGTTCGCCTTCCGCTACTTTTGGGGCAAGGCTAATCCCCCACCGCGCCTCGATGGCGGCGATGTCCGGCTCGCGCAGCCATATCGGAATCTCGACAGCGAGGGTGACGGAATCGTTGGCGAGCATGAACCGCTGCAGCGTCTCGTGCCGCAGCTTGTTGTTGCCGACCGCGGGAATGATGAGCGCTGCGGTTTCGGTCGCCGCATTCTCCCTGATATTGACGATGGCGTGGGCGGTGTCGGCGAAGGTGGCCTCGGCCTGAGAGGCGCGGGATTTGGTATTCCCTTCCGCGCTGAACAGTTCGTGCGGACAGTCGGTCGGCAGGTGTTCGAGAAAATCGGCGAGCGGCGCGAAGCGCGTGTCGCCCTTGCGCTTGTCGTCGAGCGCTCCGGCGCGCAGGAAATCGAGCTTCGGGCGATGGTAGGCAAAGCTATAGACTTGCCGGTGGTAGAGCTTGATGGTGCGGATGGTCTGAGTTCGCGGGAAAGCGCGAGAGGCCCTGGGCGCGCAGCCGGCGATAGCTGCAATCGCGCTTGTACTGCTCCAGCCATGACGCGATGGTCGACGGCGAGACGTTGCGGTCGGGTCTTCTTCTTCAGACGCGCGGCGGTTTCTTCGAGCGTGAAGCCGGTGTCGTAGTCCGTTAGTGCCGAGAGGATCATGCGCAGTGGATAGGTTCTGTTGCGCAGAGCTGCCGGTCCAGGGGTAAAGGTGCGCTTGCACGCGAGGCAGCGCCAGACTTGGACGATTTCGAGTTTCTTGCGCCGTGTCCCCTTTCGCCTGAGATTGGAGCCGCCGCAATGCGGACAGCGCTCCGGGCGTTTGGCGGTATGCGGTACGCGCGCAATTCGCGGCGCTGGTCTCGACATCATAGAGATGAGTGGGCGGCATGGTAGCACGTCGGGCGACGTTGGGAAAACGCCGTTGACGCCGGCGCAATGGCACGCGATGAATTGTTTGCTAAAGTGAGGCATCTCGGTGAGCGGGCGATCGCTCCCCTAACGATCCGATATGCCGATATGTAAGAATTGCGATCATGGCGGCAGGGAGCACAATTGGGTCTCTGCGTTGTGCTCGCATTGTCTGGGCCGAAGCCCGCATTGTCATTACTGCTTTCTGAAATACCAGCAAGGCCGGAAACGCGGGCAATGTCGCTACCCTGGATGCAGGTGCGCCAAATATGTTCCGCTCACGGGCCATCCGCCACCGGTCAATCCGCGGGCGGCGCGGCTGCTTTCATGGAATCGGCGGCATCCTGGGAATAAAGCTCGGCATCGGAATTTTGGGCGATGGCGAGGCTAGAGGCGATCGGGCCAGCGGCGGGCGCTATGGTAGACGCGGGCAATCTCGATACGAGAGCCGCGCACGCGATACGGAACGATGTAGGGTGTTTTCGGTATCACCAACTCGCGGGTGCCGGGAACGCGGCCCGGTGCGCCGAGTTGGGGGTGTTGCGCCAGCAGCTCTTCGACGCAGCGCAGAATGTGCAGGGCGACCCGCTTTGCGGCGGCGGGGTCATGCTCGGCAATTTGGGTACGTAGCGCGATAAGGTCTTGGATCGATTCGGGAGACCAGAAGAGCGTCATACCCTCTTCGGGACAGGACGCTCTTTGCGGGTCTCCCAAGAGGATACCCAGTCGCGCACGCGCTCATGCGCGACCCCTTTGCCGCGGTCGAGCGACGTGAGCGCTTTGCTGATGCCGGCGACTTGCCACTCGTTGATATCGAGGTAGGTGGTGATGGCTTCGGCCGCCAGGAACGAGCGGGAGCGGCCGGTCGTCTTGGCGAGTTTTTGAAGCCGCGCTTTTGCTTCGCGATCTAATCGAACTGAAAAGGTATCGGTATTCATATGTATACAAAGTAGCACGAAATCTGGTGTGGCGCACGTGAAGCCGTCTCGCTTCTGGGCGCGAGCCGGGTGATCGAGGTCGCGGATTTTGCAAAGATCGGTCGCGGAAATTGGAAGGATGAGGCGCGGATATTGGAGAGCGAGCGGGTCGCGGATTTTGGGTGGGTCGCTTCCCTATCGGTCCGCTACGTAGCGGCGCGCTCTTTGTTGTCGAGGGTGCGCGTTCCAAGAAAGAAGCCACGGCGTGTACCGGGGCCTCCCTGTCATGTCGGCGCTCAGACGAAAAGCCGACCGGCGCACCATAGGATGCAACTGTTACGCATAAGTGAAAGGAGCCGAAGAGTTGAAACCTGGATGCGAGTGGAAAGGAAACGGCCCCAGAAGGGGCCGTTGGTTCACGCGGTTAAGTGCGGAGTTGCGAGTGGTAGAATTGGGTGAGCCTAGTGGTTTGCGTGGAGGCTCACCGATGCGGAGGTTTCTGGAGATTGATGGGAAGCGGTACTTGTGGCGGGACTTGCTGAAGTTGCGGCGCGAGCAAAAGGAGTTGGAGCCTGAGAAGCAGCTGACGCTCTTTCATCTGAAGGATGATCGGCGGCCGGCGTCGCAATCGTCTGCGGAGGGTCGCTACAGCGAGCCGACGCTGTTCAAAATTGACTGAGCTCCCTAAGGGGGCTCAATTCTTACGCGGCGATTTTTTTGTTTAGGCCGAGATGCTTTTCGATCGCGGCGATGCGCTCAAGCGCGTGGTCGATTTCTTTCGCAAATCCCGCGCTGCTTGCCCCCTGCTCCTCTAGCCGCTCGATATGTCGGTGGATGACGGCGATCTCGGAAGCGATGTCACGGAGCCGACCATCGGTGGCACGGAATTGCTTGTCGACGTGCTCGAACTGATCGAGCATTTCCATTTTGAGGTCGGCGATGTCGCCGGCAAGTGCGGTGAACTTCTTGTCGGCCGAGGAGGCGGACGCGGTGATCAAACTTGCAAGTCCGTCGAGCGTTGCGGTCGGGCGTTTAGTCTTCTTGGGGGGCATATGCGGGTGCAGTATATCACAGGCGACCGAGGCCATGCAGGTAGGGCGCCGGAATCATGAGCGGGCGCAGCTCACGAATTTTGGAAAGATCGGTCGCGGAAATTGGAAAAAAACGCTTGGGATTTTGATGCTGAAGTGGGTCGCGGATTTTGGGAGCGGGTGCTGCGTTTCGCCGCCGTACTGCGCGGCGGCGGCGTCTCTGTTGTGGGGGGCGCTGTGGACCGATGAGCACTTCGGCGTCGGTGCGCGGCGGCGGGCTGCGCGGGTGCGCTTTGGTGGTCAGCGAAGAGTTGAAACGTGGACGCGGGTTGAAAAGGAAACGGCCCCCGAAGGGGCCGTTGGCTCGAAGTGGTTATGGCTCGCTACGGCTCTTTGAGAGCGGACGGTGCGGAGTACCGGCAGCGACTGGATTGAGTCCCCGCAGAATGGTCCCTTCTCGCCATCGTGTTCGCCGTCGATGAATTTCTCGATTGCTTCCGCCTCAGAGCTCGCCTCGACCTCGGCCCGCCAGGTTAGGTACTGGGGCACGCTTTCCTCGACGATAAATATGGGCATCGCACTTCTCTCCGTTCGCTCCTCTGCGGATCATTGTGCCATGCGGATTGAGGAGGCCGTGTTCGCGGCTGTTCCCTACCCTGCGGGTGGGTGCGGAGGTTGCGAATGGAGGCTCACCGATGCGGAGGTTTCTGGAGATTGATGGGAAGCGGTACTTGTGGCGGGACTTGCTGAAGTTGCGGCGTGAGCAAAAAGAGATTGAGCCTGAGAGGCAGCTGGCGCTCTTTCATTTGAAAGAAGATCGGCGGCCGGCGTCGCAAGCGAGCGGACGGACGTTATCGCGAGCCGACGCTGTTCAAGATCGACTGAGCCCCACTTGGGGCTCTTTTGTTTAGGGTGTAGACTCGATCGAACTCGATATACGATAATGAGCGTGCTGGAAAGGCAACACGATGCGCGCAATATTCCGTATGAAGCTTTACGTACTCCAGGCATTTTACTGGTTAAGAGAGGGCAAGGTCGCATGGCTTGCGCTCTTATTCGGCGTTGTACTGCTGATTGGATCCGTTTGGTTGCCTCTGGGAATTAAGCGCCGATTAGCATTGGACGGGACGGTCTTCCAAATGGTTGGTGTAGGTATGTCTGCGTTTGTGATTAGTAGATTACGACGTTCTTTTGAGCTTGATCATTTGCTTCAGAGTTTTGTCCAATACTTGGCGGACGCGCGCTACATATTTGTCTCCAGACCACCAGTTAGCGTGACCTCGGCGGTAAAGATAGAAAATTTTGTTTCGGTCGGGAAGGCGGTTACGTATGCACCGCTGACGGGGACAGTTGAAGAGAAGCTGGCGCAGGTGGAAGAGGGGTTGGGACGCTTGCGTTCTTCGTTAGACGCCGTGCATAGCAGAGTGGAAGAGATCGAGCGCAGGTTCACGACGGCCATCACTCAGGAAACGTCAGCGCGCAAGACTGGACTTGAAAAAATAGATGATAAACTAAGAGAAGCGATGGTCGGCGATTGGCAATTTGCCCTTGTCGGGTTGGCTTATCTATTTGTCGGTATCGTTCTCGGGACTGTTCCGGGTGAGATTGCGCGAACGCTGCTTTGGCTGGGATTGACTTGAGTGAGTGGCGATGGTCATTGAGCGGTGGTCGTCGCGTTCGTTGTCGTCGCGTCTGTAGTGGTCGCGGCCGTTGTTGATGCGGTGTCGGTTGGGACGATTGAGGGGGCTTCGATGATGACGGTTCGGGTCGAGGTTGATGTGAGGCCGCTTTGGTCGGTGGCGACGTAATCTATTGTGTCGGTGGCCGCTGCACTCGTGTCAATTTGGACGGGGCTCATTGCAACGCCGTTGACGAAGGTTTCAAGCCCCAGGTTGAGGTCGGCTTGCGGGCCGGTAATGGTGGCGCCGAGGTCGTTGTAGGCGGCGCCGACTTGGATGATGGCGGGGGTTATCGCCGCAAAGTTGATACTTGATCTGTTCAATCCGATTGGCGCTCTCCGAGCACTGCGTGCAGCCACAACACGCCGGACTTTAACTTTTTACCGAACTTCCGATAGACGTATAATGAATCGTCCGCTACATGCGGGATGCCTTTCAGAAAGCCGTATGCAAATACGATCAGCGTGACGGTGATCCACGGAAGATCAGCAATGTTCCGTAATCCCCGAATTCCAGAATAGATTTCCCAAATGGTCATTCCTCCACTCAAAATCGTCATGGTGTAGCAGACCCATCGACGATGAAGAAAGCTTGCGATCCTACGGATGCGTTGGGCCACGCTCCCAAGCCGCACCGCCGATAAAGATTGCTCGGGGGGTTCTGCCATGGTCGCTATCCCCACCACGGCAGAAGGTGCGGCGCCGAGGCGCCCTTGTATGAGAAAATGCAGAGGGAACGATCCCGCTGATTGTTCTCACCCGGAACACCTTCTCGCCTGTAGGAGGTGGCCCGCCGGGTACGGGCCATGGATCGCGCTGCTCGCGGTCCATGGCCTCATTTTATACACCATGCTAGCATGTTACACATGATCGTAATGCATAACAGGGACGCATTTTATGCATTGCTAAATGTTTCCCTTGCTGGCATGTGTAATCTAGCTAAACCTTCCTCGGGGTCAAACACATGGCAAATGACAAGGCTAAGGCTCTCTCGGCCATCTTGGAGAAGAAGGATACGGACGTAATTGCTGAACATCTTACGGTGGCATCCCGAGAGGCCCGCATGCGATTTGGAAAAATCGTAGAGAACGCACGGACCGACAAAAATCAGTTTGTTATTACTGAGCACGGCGAGCCAGCTGCAGCGTTGATTCCTATCAGCGATTTGAGGATTCTCGATTGGATGAAGCGCCACAAACTCAAAGATTACTTCACCAATGCGGCCTACGGCGACTGGAGCGTTGACGAGCTAGTGAAAGAATTCCGCCAGGAACCATATGGGGGGCAAGGAGAGTCAGGAGGTGCCGATGAGGTATCGGACCGGGACTACAAAGTGCCAGCCCCTTCTCGAGAAGTTGCTTAAGGGACAGCATTTACGAATACGAGAAAACGTCCGAGCTGAGCTTCGAAAGCTTTCTCGATCAAAGAAAAGGTCGCTAGTCGCGCCGCTCCTGAAGCTGGCACAAGGGAAAGACCCTCGGCTTCAAAAACTGATGCGCCCGATATTCGAGTTTGAGGATCATCAGACTTGGTACGGCGCAGTTATCCGTATTCAGACGACGTTATTAATCAAGGTGGTCTCTGGCCTCGTTCACGTTCTATCAATAGTCGACAACGATCAGGTGCGCGATAAATGCAGCAGGCTGGCCATGTGGCTGGAAAAGTTCAAATTCGAGGACGACAGCAGAATGTACATTTGTATTCTGAAAAATCTTATTGTGTTCCTCGCAATATTCGCACGCTCTCTGCCAGGAAAGAGGACACGATACGTATGGTCATTTGAAAAGAATCGCTCATTGTTAGAGAATGAAATCGAGCAGATACTGCGGGGCTTTGATGCAGAGATTGCTTAAGTTGATGCACGCTTTCATTTCACGGCTCTGTTTGGGCCATTTATGATACTTCGCTTGCAGTATAGCGAGCCGACGCTTTCAAAATCGACTGAGCCCTTCGGGGCCTCTTTGCTTTGCATCGCGACAAAATGCACGGTTTTCGACGAATTATCACTTGCCCTATCGGGACAACCGATCACCGAAAACAAAGGCCGTCTTTGCGGCCTGTGTGTCGCGGCGGCAACACTCGGGAAAAATCTGAAAGGGAAAACCCTTTAGCCACTCGCCTCCGGAAAGCAAACATGCGATTGATAAAGGTAAGCGTCGAAATTCGCTTACGGTATTCTAATTCCTAGAGTTGGGGGGACGTCATGAAAAAGCTTGTGATTGCTACCGCTGCTGCGCTGGCGCTCTCTGTGGGCTCCGCTTTCGCAGCCGACTTGGCGCCGGTACCATACTACAAGGCGCCGCCACCACCACCGCCGCCCTGCATCTGGTGCGGATTTTATATCGGTGGAAATGTTGGCGCCGCTTTCGACGATAATACCGATCTGAGGGAGTATCCGACCGGCGCATTTTTGACGGACCCAAACGCGGCTCAATATACGAGCATTTTCACCAATACTCTGTCTTCACGATCGGGCTTCACCGGCGGCTTTACCGCAGGTTACAATTGGCAATCGGGGATGACTGTGTTCGGCCTCGAGGGCGACATCGACAGCTTGAACCGGCGCTCGAGCGCAAATGTGCCCTTCACTTACGTCGCACCGCTGGCAGGCTTTGGTTTTAATGCACTGACATACAAGGAAAGTTGGCTCGGCACGTTCCGGGGCCGCCTCGGCTTCACGCCAATGGCGCCGTGGCTGTTCTACGTAACGGGCGGTCTAGCGATCGGAAACCCCAGTTCATCCGTGACTTCCGTTTCAACGCCGGGTTTCAATTGGGCTGGCTCTACGTCCGCCAGCACGCGGGCAGGTTATACAGCCGGTGCCGGCGTGGAATGGGCCATCGCTCCGAATTGGAGTGTGAAAGCCGAATACCTCTATGTCGATCTCGGATCGCGAACGTATTCGGTAGCGGCCGCCGCGACGAACCCCAATTTGGCCTATACGCTAAGCGCGACCGAGCGCGACCGGTACTCTATCGCCCGCATCGGCGTCGACTACCACTTCGGCGGCCCGACGGGCGGGCGGTACTGAAAACCACACTCGGCGTTCCCTCCTGATAAAGGCCCCGGCGATTGCCGGCGGATAGTCCCGGAGCCTGTTGAAATTGGTGCAGCAGGCGCCATTGGTTTGAATCCTATGCTGCCAGATTTTTTCTGGCAACGAGCTTGTCGCCGAGCAATACTTGCTGGTGGCGGAGCAACGCTGCCCTCAGAATCGGAAGCTGCTTGTGGGCCTTCAAACGGCGGAAGCTTTTCTCAGCCTCCAGCATTGCGGTTCCAGTCCATCGCAATGCCATCCGTGCATCGCGCCAACGTTTGACGTTGCGGCAGACCTTCCGCAGCACGGCCATCAGACTTTCGATCGCGTTGGTGCAGCCAAGCGAGCGCCGCAGCTGATCAGGCAGACCGATGCGGATCACGGTGAGCAGTTCGTCCAGCCCTTCGAGGATCGAAGCCGAGACGCCAGGGGCATCGTGATCGAGCCGACGCGCCAAGTTCCTCAGAACTCGCTCGGCCTGCTCGGCGGTCGGACTGTCCCAAGCCTGACGCAGGACCTTCTTGACCCCGGCGTGCAACGATGGGTCGAGCCGCTCGATGATATTGCGTCCTTTGTGCACTTGGCAGCGCTGCAGCAGCGCGAAGCTTCCGAAGGTGTCGCGTATGGCCCGGCTCAGCGCCTTGGCGCCATCGACGATGAACAAGCGGGCGATATCCGGTCGCAACCCGCGCTCGATCAGGTCGGCCAGCAACGCCTTGACCACGGCGGCGTTCTCGGTCGCGCCCAAGGCCACGGCCAGCACGTGTTTGTCGCCGGCTCCGTCGATGCCGATCGCCGCCACCAACACATGGTCGCCGACACGCAGCCCATCGATCTGGATCACCAGAAGGTCGACGAGCTCCGACAGATCGGCCGCCAGCCATTCCTTCAGCTTCGCCGCGCCCAGCGCCACAAACCGCCGCGAGACCGAGGACTTCGTCGTGGCGCGCTTGGCTTGGCCGGCCATACCGCTGTCCGGCAGTCGTACCGAACGCGCGTACTTGCGCGTCGCCACACCGATCAGCATCTGGTTGGATGCCGAACGCGACAAAAGATCCGCCTTCTGGATCGCCGTCCAGCTGGGAAGCTCCAGCTCGGCGCCGCCGCGCCGCCGCACCCGGGGCCGCCGGATAGCAGCCTTGCCACCGTGCCAGCCAACCTCACTATCGATCATGCCCCAGCGATGGCCCTGGCGGTTAGCGTGACGCTGGTAGCGCTTGCCACAAAGCTGTTCCGCATCAGTCGCAAGCATGGCCTCGATGGCCGCAGTCCCGGCATGCAGGCACAGACGGTCGAAGCTGCCCTTGAACTCCTCAAGTCCTTCAATCACCAAAGGCGACAATGCCAGCGTACCCGTCGTCAGCGCCGTACCTGTTGTCAATGCCGTACCTTGGTCGAACCTCTTCAATTCGATATGCTTCGTCATGGCGTCGATCTCCTCGCTCTCGGTTTGCGATTTCTACCTCAAGCCTAGCGGCCTGAGGTGATCGACGCCTGCCTTCCTATTTCAACAACGTCAGGGACATTCCGATTGCCGGGGTCTATTTTATGGAGCGCGAAAAAAAGAATCCAGGCACGTGGCTGTTGAACTCGGGGTAAAGGAAGCCGGGAGAGTGCGACCCCCCGACGGCGCGAGATTCTCGCCGCCGGCTCATCGTGAGCGTTGTCCCCTGACGAGCACGATTATTGTCGCGATAGCGATTATGGCGACGATCGCGGCCGCGGCCCAATCCATGCCGGGATAATCGCGGATGCGGGCGGACAGGTTCCCGCATGGCTAAGAGCCAATGGTGCAGTAGTGGAATTTCCTTTGCCGAGCATGTCGGTTGGGAGATTTCTTTCGACGCGGCGGCGGCTATCTAATTCCTCTAACCGCTTGTGGATAGCGCGGCCATGCCGCGATTATTGCGCTGTGGTCGTGGCGTCCGTTGATGATGCGGAGTTGGATAGAACGATTGAAGGGGCTTCGATGATGACGATTTTGTCGATGTTGAGGTGAGGCCGCTTTGGTCGGTGGCGACGTAATCTATTATGTCGGTTGCGGCTTCACTCGTGTCGATCTGCACGGGGGTCATTTCAGTGCCATCGACGTAGGTCGTGAGCCTCGGGTTGAGGTCGGGTTGCTGGCTAGATGCTTATATTCGGTGTCTAGCCTTCGACTGCGGAGCCTTAGTCGTGGCATATTCGCTTCTGGGACGTACATCGGAACTCAGCTGGCATTCGAGGACATTGCGCTCGATGTTTCGTCTTCGCTCTTGATGCGATATTTTAAATCGAACGCTTGCTCTTCTATCGGCATCTGTCTTGTAATCTTATAAAGGCTGGCTACTTTATCGCCAACGGGCGTGTACTCGACTGCTTGTCCAACAAAGAACTTAAAAGGCATCTGGTTCCTTTCTTGTTGGCGGACTTTTACCCGACTGCCGCCGCAATGTCTATCAAGTGCATTATTGAGCTGTTGAACTGGCGTTTACGGCCGCTGCAGCTTTGATGATGACGGTTCTGGTCGAGGTCGCGCCGCAGATCAGCGGATGATTACTTGGCCGCCCGTTTGTTTGAACGACCCGCCCCAAAATTCCACCATGCTCGGCCGCGCGACTGGCTTCGATACGACCGCGACGGTCGCGCTGCAGGTGCCGTTGCCACCTGTTCCGTCGGCCGTCATTGTATATGTCGTCGCCACCAAAGGACTTATGGCGATGCTACCGCCCGAAGTTGGTGTGGTGCTTCCGATGCCGTTGTTGATCGCGACGGAGCTGGCGTTGGAGCTTGTCCAGGTGAGTGTGGCGGAGCTTCCGACAATTATGGGGGAGGTTGCAGAGAGCGTGCAGGTCGCTGCCGCTCCTGCTGGAGTGTAGATGATGACGATGATGCCTTGGGCGCCGCCACCGCTGCTGCCACCGCCACCACCGCTGCCGCCGGAAGCACTCCCGCCACCACCGCCACCGCCACCACCGCCACCACCGCCGCCACCTGCTCCATAAGAACCGCCTGCTCCCGCTGTGCTGGCCCTTCTGCTGGAACTGCCAGCGGAGGTGCCGCCTGAACCGCTGCTGCCGCCACCAGTCCCATTGCCGCCGCCGCCATGAGGGGGCGATGAGGTCCATTCTGTGCCGTTGCCGCCGCCCGCGCTGCCGCCATAGCCGGCATCGCCGGAGCCCGCGGACGTTCCCGAGCCGTTGTTGCCGGCACCGTTTAGCCCGGCGGCGCCTCCTCCGCCGCCGCCGCTGCCGCCGCTGCCGCCATTGCCGCCTGTTTTGCCTGAGCTTCCGGAACCTGCCGAACCTGATGTCCCGTTTCCCCCTCCGCCGCCGCTCGTTCCAGAGCCGACAAAAGCAGAGCCGCCGGCACCGCCGCTCGTACCCGAGCCTGCCGAACCGCCTGTCGCGCATACCGAGGAGCCGCCGCAACTCGCTCCGTTGAAATAGGTGCCGCCGCCGGAAGCACTCGCGCCCCCGCCTCCGCCGACTGAATAGGAGACGGGGTTGCCGGGGGTGAGCGAAAGATTTAAGGTCTGTGAATATCCACCACCGCCACCACCGCTGCCGCCGTTACCGCCATTGCCACCGCTGCCGCCGGAGCTCTTCGAGCCGGCTCCACCGGTCGAGCCGGTAGCGCCGATCGTGCCGCCGCCGCCGCCGCCGATGACCTGGATGGTGTTGTTTGATGAGTTCCAATCGTTCGGGACCGTCCAATTGCCGGAGCCGGTCGTCGTGAGATAGACGATGCATTCGGTTGTGTCGTAGACCGAGCCGGCGTCGCACGTTGTCGCTAGCACCGGCCGCGCTGCGACAAGGAGCTCGGCGGCGACCAAAGAAATGATGAGCGAGAGTGCAATCGGAACGCGCAAGCGGTGCGCCGCATTGCCAATGCGGCGCGGGATATTTTGAAAATAGTTGTTGTGGATCAGATGAGGCGCGGGCAGCGCCAGATTATTTTAGCATGTAAGGCGCTTCGCGTTTGGATTATGCGGTATGGCTCCGGGCCAGCGGTGGCACGGGTGGGGATAGCTCGCGGGTATATAACCTCGGCCCGTCGCACGTTTCTCAGGTCCGATAAACTCCACGTCCGCGCGAAAGCCCGTAGACCGGATCACTCTGTGTCGACGGTTCCAGGAACGCGACTCCCAGCGTATTGCTTCTCCGCCATTTGACGCGCACCCAATAGTTCCCCTGAGCGTCTCCCCTGGAAATGCTGAGGAAAAACTCGATTGGGAGTTCGGTCGATGACTTAAGCGCGAGCTTTGCGCCGCTACGGGAGACATTGAGGACGATGCATCGCAGCCGGTACTTTCCGGCGTAGCCAATACGTCCCTCCAATGGGCGCGATCCCCGTGGGCTCCGACGCTGTTCAGGCATGATCATTCCAAACCGCTTCGTGCGTCCCGACCTCTTACCGCGTAGCCTTTAATTTTTCTGAACGGAATATCGATAGCCCGCGCACCCAGCAAATCTTTCGCGCGTCATTCTGGGGAGTGCTCGCGGATCGACCAGGATACCGTTGCGCAGCGTGAAGCGCTGGCCGGGACAATGCACGAGCTAGAAAAAACCAGCAGCGCCGCGCGGAATGCCAAAACTAGAGTTACGATGGCGATCGCGAGTGGGACGAAACAATCGCTTCGGGTTACCTGGTCGTTGTCGTTGGCGGGCTTTCGATTAGGAGCGCTGGCATTACGGCCCTCTCCCCTATGCATGGTAGGTGCGTTTATCCGGCAAGTCCATGCTGAGATCGTTGAAGTGCCTGTTGCGCCTTGCGCCACGAAGGTACTTGCGATGGGCAAGCTACCCGGGGCTTTGGCCGTAGCTATTCGTCCAGTCCATGCTCTCGAATGACCAGGATGCCGTTACGCAAGGTAAAGCGCTGGTCGGGGTAATTCGCGATCGCGGCGTCGAGCGCGGCATGTCCGATCGCGACGCTCGCGGATGCGGCAATTACCCAGCGGACACGCTGGTCGCTCCGGTCCCACATCTCGACGCGGAACGGCAGGTTTCTCGGAATATCGTGCAGGTTCGGATTGGCGAGTTCGCGGAGGAGCTCGTCGACGCGAAAGTACGCGTTTGACGATGCGCCCCAGAGGCTTTTGCACTCAGTGAGCAGCTTCTCCAATAGGCCGAGCGTGTGCAGCTGGCCCTCGCCGTCAGGCTCGTTCGTCATGGAACGAAACGTGAACGATTTGGTCAGCCAGAGTCAAGCCTTATATTCGGGACCGTGAGAGGGTCCCGTAATGCGTAACAAAGTGTACGAGTGGCAAGTCATTCGCCTGCGGGCGAGGGGCGAGCACCTCGGAATCGTCAAAGCTGTTGACGAAGCGGCGGCACTGAAGGCGGCAATGAAATTATTTGCTGCGAGCGCGGAAGAGCGCACGCGTTTATTGGTGCGCCGGGCTCGCCGCTCCAAGCGCGTGATGACGCAAGATGTGCGGACGATCAACGTATAGGCTGACGTGGGAGGAGATCGTTGCCCTGTACCGGCTGACGCTGGGACCGGCGCCGCATAATTTCCGGCCGCGCTACAACGTGTGCCCGACTACCATCGTCGATGTTGTGATAGGCGGCGACGGGCAACGCGGGCTCGTGCCGATGCGGTGGGGTCTTATTCCGAAGTGGTGGAAGAAGCCCCTCAAAGAAATGCGCCTCGCGACATTCAATGCGAGAGCCGAGACGATCGCCGAAAAGCCGATGTTCCGGGATTCGTTCAAGCGGCGGCGCTGCCTCATGCCGGTATCGGGGTACTACGAATGGGCAGCCACGCCCGAGGGTAAGCAGCCGTACTACTTCACGCGGCGCGACGGGCAGGTGATGACCGTTGCGGCGATCCAGGATGGATGGGTCGATCCAGCAACCCGAGAATCAGTGCGCTCCTGCGCCATGGTCATTACGGAACCGAATAAGTTTGTCGCGGAAGTTCATGACCGGATGCCTGTGATCCTCGAAGCAAAAGACTTTGAGCAATGGGAACGCGGGGATGTGAAAGATGCTGCAGCGCTCATGAGGCCCGCCGGTGAAAAGGTGTTGCAGAAATGGCCGGTATCAAAGCGCGTCAATAGCTCGCGGGCGAGCGATGACGATGAATCGCTGATTGCGATCGAAGGCAGCGTCGCCACGCCGGATGAGGTAATGGCGGCGACAGGTGCTTTTGCGCGGGAGCTTGGCCAGTTCGGGGCTGAAGCGTCGCAACTCACGTAGCCGGCGGCAAAACTAATTGACGCGAGGCGAGTTTCCGGCGTGACTACTACTGAAAGATTTGCTGCGCGCTTCGTCCAGCGCGCGTTCTATTAAATAGACAGTCGCCGGCTCGTCGAGCTCCTCGGCAAATTCGAGCGCGCCTTCAAGGTAGGCGATCATCGCGGTTCGTTGCTGCGTAGCGTCCATCGTGTTCCCCGTTCGGTTTTAGAGAGTAGCCACGGTGCAATCACAGTGGCAATCGGTGCTGGCGCTCGATCGCGGCGCGGTGGCGGGCGAAGCGCTGGCGGCTCTGCTCGCGGATAAGTGCCGCGGTGCCGCGCGGCTCGTATAGCTTGTCCTCCACGAAAATGCGGTCACGGCCCAGCCCGCGCCGCAGCCACGCGGTGAAGGGCTCCTGGTCGGCGAGCGCTCCCGGCTCCATCGGGCGAAATTCCGGCGCGAGTAGTTCGGCGTCGCGGCTGCCGACGCGAAAGACGATGAGCGTGCCGGCGTTGCCAATCACCGCGGCGCGCACGGCATTTGATAATTGATCGGTGTACTGGTTGGCGAGACAAAAGTGCAGCGCGAATTTCCGTGCTTCGGAGAGGAGCGATGCGAATGCATCCGAGCTGAACGTTTGGGTTTCATCGACGTGCACGAAAAACGGCACGCGATCATGCGGCGGCAGTGCGCCGCGCTCCATCCCGATCAATTGCAGGTGCGAGACAAGGAGCGAGCCGAGCAGGTTCGCGGCCTGCTCCCCTATCGATCCCTTGGCAAGGTTGGCGATCAGGATGCGCCGATGATCCATGGTGAATTTGAGATCAAGGCGCGGCGCGACCTGGCCGAGGATGCGCCGCAGGTGCGGCGAGGCGGCGATCTGCCCGACCTTGTTCAAAACCGGCGCGATCGCTTCGGAGCGCAGCGACTTGGTGTAGCTCGGAAATTCCTCCTCCCAGAAGCGCCGCGTCTCCGGATCGGTCACGCGGGCAAGGAGGCGCTCGCGGAAGCGATCGTCGGTGTAGAGGCGGGCAAGGTCGATCAGGGTCGCGTGCTCGCGTGAGATGAGCGCGGCGATGCCGTGAAAGAGGAAGTGCTCCAGACGCGGTCCCCAGCTGTCGGTCCACAGGTGCTTAAATGCGGCGACCATGCCGGCGGCGGCGAGCGCGCGGCGCTCCGGCGCGATTCGCGTCGCGGGATTGAAGCCCACCGGGTACTCGATCTCGCCGGCGTCGAGGTAGCACACGTCATTGATGCGCGAGCGCGGGATGGCATCGAGGATGTCGGTCGCAAGGTCGCCGTGCGGGTCGATAACGGCGACGCCTTCGCCGGCGCACACGTCGCCCATCGCCAGATTGAAGAGCACCGTGCTTTTGCCGGAGCCGGATTTCCCCACGATGTAGACGTGGCGTTCGCGCTCGTCGCGCGTGAAGACAACACCGCCGCCGTGCGAGGTTGTCGCAATTGCAAAAGGCTCCATCTCCATATCGTCGCGCCAGCCCCCGGTGATGGCGCGCTCTGCCAGAGCAGCTCGCGCCTGCCGTCGTTGCGCACGTCCCTACTTGTGGAGGTCGGGAAGAACGCGGCACGCCAAGCGACCCATGGTTGAGGTGTGGTCGGCGACCTACAAGGAACCGGCGCCACGCCGTGAGACGTGGTCGCTTCAGTTTATTGCGCGCGCGAAATGATGAAGTTCTCCGATACTGGGGATTGTCCTAGCCAACATTAGGCGAGCGCGATGCCTATCCGCGTGAGTTCTGCGCGTAGGCGCGCCGGGTCAACTGGATTGGCCGGAAGGCGCGTAAACCCCGAGAGAAAATACTGGACTTCGTCGGGAAATTCAGCAGGCTCGATTTGTAACGCAAGGAACGGCTTCTTGTAATCGCCCGCGACGTAAATTTCACGAATGACGTGATCGGATGTAAACGCTGCGCTCGAACACATGAGCGCAATGAGGCGCGATTCCCTGATGGCGCGAACAATGTGAGCGGCGTAGCGTCCGGACCCGACGCCCTGGCGATCGATCCATACTGTAAACCCCGCTTGCTCTATTGCGTCGACCAATTCATCAACGATTTCCGCATCGCGGTGGCTGTACGAGACGAACACATCGCGATTGGCTTGCCCGCTTTCAAGGGGAGAGACCGTCGCGAGTGGCGCCTGCCCGGACCTCGAAATGCGGAGCTTCCGGATAGACCGCATCACCAAAACTGAGGCCCCGGCTCCGATCAACCCGCCAACGACCAGCGCCAGGATCGCATAGTCAAAAGCATTTGATAGGTATTCGGGTGGCAGTGTAGGAGGCGGCGTCGGCGTCGTGTGGGAATGTCTGGGGGGTATGGCGGCAGGCCGTCTGTTCAGAGTCAGCTGGATTGCCGCCGCGACGATAATGATGAACACGAAGCTGGCGAGCGCTGCCCAATATTTGAACCTGCTTGCTCGTATTGGTCGAGCCTTCAGCTCCGGGATGGAGGATTGGTCGGTGTCCTTGTCCTGATGTGCCGCCACCGTCGTCGATCGAAGACCATCAAATACATGGCGGATGTCGAGGATAAGTTCACTTTCGCTTGGAGGCTCAGGTTCTCGGCGTATGGAAACCGTTGGCAGGTCGCGCATGCCAATAGGCAAAGGCGCGTCGTCGAGGGTCGCTACGATAAGCCGATCCAGCGACCACGCCTGCACAGCTGACTTGATAGAACGATCGGACTCCGAAGCGTTTGCTGCGCTTTCCGACCACAAGACAACAACACAGCCGGCATCCCGCACGTCATCCGGTTCATCAAGCTCCGCGCGGAAGCCTGACGCGGTTACTGCGTGCGCGATGCGGATCGCGACATCCAAGTCCTTTGGAGCATAGATAATATAAACGGTGTTCATTCCCGTCCTGCGACGGCGCAGTCCTCTTGTCGCACCGGACCTGGCGACACTGTACATGAAAGCGTTGACTCAATCACTCTCCTACCGAAGTCGTGTTATTGCGATGATGCGCGCCGAGTTCTTCACGTCGTCAAGCACGACTGTGCCTTGCCCATGCTGCTACGCCATTCCCCTGGTGGGACATCGGCTGCGTTCCCCCGGAGCTGACGCATTGCATGCGTGCGCGCCGCCAGCGCCCGTCAAGGCCGGCCTTGCTTCGGCCGCCGCGAAGCGGTTGCCTTGACGGGCGCGCAAGCCGACGCGCGGGAGTGGAAAGTGCGTTTGTACAGTTGCGATGGAGGCAGGCTCATGGGAAGCTGCCAGCTAAGGCGTTGCGTGTAAGGCGTTACCGTATTGTGTCCTCGCATTTCGTGAACGATCCGAAACATTGGCAGGAGCGCGCAGAGGAAATGCGCGTGCTCGCGAACGACATGAAAGACGTGTGTCAAATCGCATCCAACTGCGACCCCCTTTCGCGTCCAAGGCCGACCCCCTACAGGCGTGTGAATGCGTCCGCTCTGACGGAGCCGAGACCGGCGTCGCGGAGCCCCACATAGCGGAGCAGAGCCGGTCTTGGCGGGCGGCGAGTGGCAAGCGGGAGGTTATGCGCGGTTCTTGAAGCGCCAGCTGTCGTTGCCGGTCTCGATGATGTCGCAGTGGTGGGTGAGCCGATCGAGCATGGCGGTCGTCATTTTGGCGTCGCCGAACACCTGTGGCCAATCGGCGAAAGCCAGATTGGTGGTGATCAGCAGTGACGTGTTCTCGTAGAGCTTGCTGATCAGGTGGAACAGCAACTGGCCGCCGGATTGGCTGAACGGCAGGTAGCCGAGTTCGTCGATGACGATGAGATCGTGGCGCAGCAGCTTCTCGGACAGTCGGCCACTGCGACCGGCGGCCTTTTCCTGTTCCAGCTGATTGACCAGATCGACCAAGTTGAAGAAGCGCCCCCTGGCGCGGCTGCGGATGACCGCTGAGGCCACTGCGATGCACAGATGGGTTTTGCCGGTGCCGGTGCCGCCGATGAAGATTGCGTTGCGCTTGGCGTCCAGGAAGGTGCCGGTGGCGAGTTCACGAACTTGTCCTTCATCGATTGGAGTATCGGCGAAGACGAACGTGTCGATATCTTTGAGGACCGGGAACTTGGCTCCGCCGATGCGATAGCTGATCGAACGGGCCTGCCGGTGGGTGCGTTCGGCCCGGATCAGACTGGCGATGAGCGGATAGAGCTCATCGCGCCGGGCAAGACCTTTGCCGGCTATCTCATCAAAGCTGGCGCGCATGCCGTAAAGCTTCAGTTCGCTCATGGCTTCCAGAATCTCATGACGTTCCATCAAGCAACCTTCCTTATGCTGTCGTAGCGGCCACAATCGGCCGCGGGTTCGATCTTCAGGCGAAGCGCGTCAGGCGTAGTGATGCTCGGCGGCGCTGCGGGCTGCTGCCGGCGCGCCAGCACGGTCAGGATCACATCGCCACTGGCAATGCCCGCGTCGAGCGCTTCGGCACAGGCCGCCTCAACGGCGGCCAGGCCGTGATCGAGCACCGCGCCCAATACTTTGACGAACTGTCGATCCCCGTCGGCGTGTTGCTTCAGCTTGGCGCGAACCTGGGTCAACGCGGACGGCAGAGCCCAATCCTTGAACGGAGCGCCGTTACGCAAGGCGCCGGGCTTCTTCATCAGGACCGGCAGATAATGCCAGGGATCGTAGATGATCTGGTCGCGCCGGAACTGGCGCGGATGGTCGGCGACCACCTCGTCGCCCAGCAACACGACGATGCGTTCGGCATGGGAGCGCACCAACACCATCCGACCTGCCGCCCGCGCATCGACGCTGTAGCGATTATGATCGGCCATGATCAGGCAAGTGGTGCTGGCGCGCACCGCTTTCTCGACGAACCCGTCGAACGGGCCGCGCAGCTCCATCAGGCTCGCGCGTTCTTCCTGGAACACGTCCCAGACGGTCCGATCCTTGAACTCAGGATGTTGGGTTCGTTTGGCGTAGGCGATGCACTGATCTTCCAGCCACGCATTCAGCTCGGTGAGGCTCTTGACCCGCGGCTTGGGTCGGAACATTTGGTCGCGCAGATTGCCGACCTGGTTCTCGACCTGACCCTTCTCCCATCCCGAGGCCGGGGTGCAGGCCACCGGCTCGATCAGATGGTGCGAGCACATCTGCAGAAAGCGACGATTATACTGTCGGGCCTTGCCGACGAAGATCGCTTCGACCGCCGTCTTCATGTTGTCGTAAATGCCGCGCCGGCAGACCCCGCCATAGAACCGGAACGCCTTGTCGTGGGCGTCGAACACCAGCTCCTGGGTCTCCCGAAAGTAGACGCGCACAAACGGCATGCGGCTGTGCGACAGCTTCATGTGCGCCGCCTTGACCGTCAGCGGCAGGCCCGCAAGCGTGATTGTCTCGTGGCTCCAATCGAACTGGTAGGCTTCCCCAGGCGCGAAGCTCATCGGCACATAGGCATGAACCGGAACTCGGACGCGTTCATCGCGCCATGTCTTGACGAACCGATGCACGCTGTCGTGCGCGCCGGCGTAGCCGCGTCCGCGCAGCTCCTCGAACAGCCGCTGGGTCGAGCGGCGTTCCCGCTTCGGTAGCTTAGCTTCCTGCTCCAGGATCTCCGTCAGAACCTCAACCCAGTCGCCAAGCTTCGGCGTCGGCTGAACTCCTCGCGCGTACTTGAACTCGGTCTTGTGGCCGCGGATGACCTTGCGCACCGTCGCGCGCGATACCGCCAGCGTCCGCACGATCTCCTTGATCGACCGGTGTTGCTCAAAATAGGCGCGTCGTATCTGGCCGATCTTGTCCACGCCAATCATCCCCTAAAGTCCTTCCCGGCCCATCACGGCCAAAGGGAAGGACGCTGACACAAAACGTCAGAAGGGGTAGGAATTGGACGCGAAAATCGCCCCTCAGGGGGTCACTATTGCAAGCGAATTTGCAGTGGGCTTGCTGCGGGACGGATAAGAGAAAGAGGGCGGCGGGCAGGAGAAATAAAGGGCGCATCACTCCCCCAAAGTGAAGTGAGGCCGCCCAGTGGCCACCGGGCGGCCTCGGTAGTTCAGTCTTCGTCTCCCTCAAACTCGACGTTCTCAGGAATCGGCAGACCGTGCCGCTTGAAGTAGTCGAGAACCGCAGGCGTGTACCAGATCGGATGGCTGCTCCGATACGGGCCGAGCTTCCGGCAAGCCGGGAAAGCATCCTCCACATATGCGGGGTCAAACATCAGGCGACCTGTGTGCGTCCTGCCGTAAGGCCATCCCAACTTTTTCTTCAAAGCGCTCCACGTGAGGTAGAGCGGCAGCTTCACCTTGTAAGACATCCGAAGTTCTCCGGGTTACGGAGACATCCGGATGCTCCTAGGGTTCGCTAGCAGCGGAATGGAGTGTAAATTGCCGCACGCGGCGATTGCAACGGGAATTCCTTTCGCCCTGGTGTGTCATGGTGCACCAAAGTGGATAACCGCCGGTCATTAGGCAGCCTTGGGCAGGTTCAGAAGCCCACTGAGCTTACCTTCCCACAGCGCGATGGCGTGACGCATCTCTTCGAGATAGTGCGCCCTATTGTATACGGCGGCTATTCCGCTGATCTGCCCGCTGATGTGATTGAGGAGCCGCTCGATGATGTGCGGCGCAACGCCCATTTCCGCCATTCGCGTGGCGACCGTGCGGCGGATGTCGTGGACGACCCAGTGGGCGTTGATGCCGGTTTCCTCATCGAGCGCCGTCTTCGCTTGCCCCCAATTATTGAAGCCGACAAACGTGAGAAATTGCTTTGACCAATGCGTGAGCGGAAAGGAATGCTCGCGGCCGTTTTTGGTGAGCGAGCCGGGGAGGGTGCAATACTCGCCGTTAATGTGGTCTGGCTGGAGCCTCGCAAGTTCGCCGCGGCGCTGTCCGGTGAGGATGCAAAGACGGATGATGCGGTTGAATGTGGACGGTTCCCCGGTAGCCTTCCAGATAGCTACCAGTTCCGCGTCGGACAGAACGCGATCGCGAGGCACCTGCTTGGGCTTCGTCAGGCCGAGGAGCGGATTATCGGTAATGTAGCGGCGCTTGATGCACCAATTGAAGAAGACCTTGGCACTGACGAGGACGTGGCTGCGGGCGCTGGGAGCCTTGATGCGATCGAGGCGTCGCGAAATTTCATGTGGCGTAATCTCGGAGAGCTGGCAGTCGAACTTAAGGCGCGCAAGATGGTGCCGATAGCCGTAGACGGTGCTCGGCCGCTTGGCGCAAGCCTTATCCTGCAAAAACAGCTCGGTCGCCTGGGCGTAGCTGATGGCGTGCGGCCTGGTCTTGCCGAGCGTGAACTCCGCCAGCATCCGCTTCGCTTCGACGCGGGCCTTGGAGAGGGAAATGATCGGGTAGCGGCCGATGGTGATCGTGCGCCGATCGCGTCCGTGCACGAGGACGAAGGTCTTGGTTCCGCCTTGCGACACGCGGCAGCCGAAGCCCTTCAGCGCGTCGTCCCGGTAGAGCCTTTGCCCATTTTGGGGAGCTGGCAGAGAGCGGAGGGTCGTATCTTCCAGGCGCATCTTAAACTCATCCTAAACTCACAACCCATGCGGGGTGCGGTGGAGAACCTTGTAGCCGGAAGGCCACAAAAATGCAATCACCATCGGCATTTCTTGGGTATGAAGGGGAACGGTGGGGAACCATGGAACCCTCGGAAAAAGGACTTAAAATCCCTAGGGATTAACCTCCCGTGCCGGTTCAAGTCCGGCCGTCCGCACCAGCCGTTAACCGTCTTGACCGATCGCTTGCCGAGTCGGAAGGGCGCCGGCAGGCGCGCCCGGACCGGTCCGAATTGAGCAAAAGCTCCAAAAACATCGCCAAATTGGTCCTCGGCTTGCCGAAATGGCGGCAAAAGCGGAAACTGCCGACGCTTACCAGCGGTCAGGTGCGTCGGCCGACTTCATCCTTTGCTTGAACCTGAGCGACGCCGGCCGCGACTTAAACGTGAACGACGACGAGCCGACAGCCCTGCCGATGCAAACGCCTTCGGATGAGGTCCTGATCGGACGGATCGCGGGCGGCGATCGGCTCGCCATGCAGGTTTTGTTCGCACGCCACCATGTCAAGGTTTACCGGTTCGTGCTGCGCCTGATGCATGCGGAATCGGCGGCGGAGGATTTGATCAGCGAAGTGTTCCTCGATGTATGGCGGCAAGCCGGCAAGTTTGAAGGTCGCTCTGCCGTCTCGACCTGGATGTTGAGCATTGCCCGATTCAAGGCATTATCGGCGCTGCGGCGCCGCACCGAGGAGCCGCTGGATCCGGACGCGGCCAATGCGATCGCCGACGAATCCGACGATCCGGAAACCGCGCTGGCAAAGAAAGACGAGGGTGCTGCGTTGCGCGAGTGCTTCGATAAGCTCTCGACCGAGCACCGGGAAATCATCGATCTCGTCTACTATCACGAGAAATCGGTGGCCGAGGTCGCCATCATCGTCGGCATTCCGGAGGCGACGGTGAAGACGCGGATGTTTTACGCACGCAAGAAACTGGCAGAACTGCTCCACGAGCAGGGAATTGATCGAGGCTGGTCATGACTTTGGCAGAACCGGGCAAGGGCACCGAGATCGAGCTGCTGCTGCCGTGGTACGCCGCGGGAACGCTGAGCGGGCGCGAGGTACAGCGCGTCGAGGCCGCGCTCGCCGGCGATCCCGAACTCTCTCGACGTTACGAACTGGTGCGCCACGAACTTAGCCAAACCATTGCGCTCAACGAGGCGCTGGGTGCGCCGTCGGTGCGCGCCATGGACGCGCTGTTCGCCAAGATTGCCGCCGAGCCGGTGCGTAACCCCCGGTCCTTGCCGGATTGGGGCGGGCGCTTGCGCGCTTTCCTGGCCGGCCTGTCGCCGCGTACGCTGGTCTGGTCGGCAAGCGTCGCCACCTGTGCCATCGTGGTCGAGGCGGCGGTGATCGCCGGCATCATGGTCAATGGAAACGGCGGCGGCCCGGCGGCAAGCTATCAGGCCGCGTCGGCGCGGCCGTCCAGTCCCACTGCAGGGTCGTACGCGCTGATCCGGTTCCAGCCGCAGGCCAATGCCGCCGACATCGGTAAGTTTCTCGCCAGCAATAAGATTACTCTTTCGGGCGGTCCCTCGGCGGGCGGCCTATACCGGGTCGAGGTCGCGCCGAAAAAGCTCTCGCAACCGGAAGTCGCGGACATTCTCAAGAAGCTGCAGGGAAGTCGCGTCGTTGACTTCATCGCTCCGACGCAGTGACCCTCGGACCTTCGAGGCCAGCCATCTATGCGCCAAGCGCGCCAATACGGCGCTAGCCGCGAACAGTTCATGGCTCTTTAATGGGATTGGGCTAGCGATTGGGTTTTGTGTCGTGCTGGCGGATCCTGCGACTGGAGCCGGGCGGGAATGGGTGTGGCTGAGAAATTTCGCGGCGGACGCGAGCTGCGCAAGAGTCCGCGCCGGCAGTTCAGCTACCGGGCAAAGATTTTGACCAGCGCAAAGGCGCGAGCGCAGGCCTGCGCCATTGCCGATATCTCGGATCGCGGTGCGCGGATCGTGCTGGAGAGCGATCAGGACCTTCCGCAGCGCTTCGTGCTCTTGCTCAGCCCCCACGGCGGCGCCGGCCGGATTTGCCGCCTCGTTTGGCGGAGGGGACTGATGGTCGGCGTCGAGTTCCCTGAGCCGCATTCGTAAAAGCGCTCGGAGGCGGTCGCGTGTGCTCCCGATCGGTCGCCGCTTCCAGGCGGCCCGCGCGGCACCCCCATACAAGCCAGCATCCATCACCCATGGCGGACGCTAGTAGCGCCCCCCTCATGGCGTACCGCGTAGCGCGCCGGCGTTTTCTTGCAGGCTTGCCTTATTTGCGTGCTAGTGGTCGGATTCTAGCATTCGCATCCGGGGCGCATCCGGGCTCGGCAGGCTCGTTTGCGAATGTTAGAATCAAAGGACCACCAGCAACTATCAGTTCTTGTAAGGCTTTTGATTTGACATTGGCCTCACGAATTAGCGGCAGGTGGGTGGCGAAGGTCAAATCCGCTCCACTGGTCGGCCGAACATCGGTTCCGCTCTCCAACCGTCGGACTGGCATCAGCTTGGCGGGCGCAATTCTTATGCTTGCTGCGGTCCCGCTCGGCGGATGCGGCATCGGCACCGATGGCGTCAGTGCGCTCATGGTCGACCCCGCGCGCTACGACGGCTTCAATTGTAAGCAACTGAGCAGTCAATGGAACGAGCTGCTGGTGCGGGAGAAGCAGCTGCGTAACTTCATGGACAAAGCCGACGAGGGCGGTGGCGGCACGGTTATCGGCGCGCTGGCCTATCGCGGCGATTATCAGACCGTGCTGGAGGATAAGAAAGTTCTCCAGCGCACGGCGGCGGAGCGACAGTGCCAGCTGACGGCGACCCCGGCCGCGGCACCGGCCTTTACCAGCGACCAGACTATTCGCTGACGAACGGGCTTGGCGGCGGCGCGCATTTGCACAAGCGGGTTACGCCGAGGCCGCATCTGCGAGTGAAGGATGTGGGCAGTCGCGGTGACCAAATTTCCAAATCCGGAACGGCGGCGTATCCGGGACGTTGCCCCCGGTGCGAGCCTCGCATTGCAGAAGCAAGGTGCGCATTAGGCGGCAACCGAAGGGAAAGAAAGGAAAAAGCATGGCAGGAGAGCTTGCAGGGCGGACCATTGCGGTTCTGGCCACCGACGGTGTCGAGCAGGTCGAACTCACCGAGCCGGTGAAGGCGCTCAAGGACGCAGGCGCTCGCGTCGAGGTGGTCTCGGACAAGAAGGGCGAGATCCAGGCCTTCAAGCACCACGACAAGGGTTCCAAGCTGCGGGTCGATACGTTGCTCGATGACGCAAAGGCGGAAAAATTCGACGGTTTGGTGCTGCCCGGCGGTGTCCTCAATCCCGATGCGCTGCGGCTGGTGCCGCAGGCGATCGAGTTTGTCCGCCATTTCGTGCGGCAGAAAAAACCGATCGCGGCCATTTGCCATGGGCCATGGACGCTGATCGATGCCGGCGGCGTCAAGGGAAAGAAAATGACGTCGTGGCCGTCGCTGAAGACCGATCTCTCGAACGCCGGCGCGCATTGGGTCGACGAGCAGGTGGTGATGGACGGCAATCTCGTCACCTCGCGGAAGCCTGACGATATTCCCGCGTTCAACAAGAGAATGATCGAGGAGTTCAGCCACAGCCACGCCGGCGCGAAGTGACTGCCGATGGATTGGCCGGACGCAATTACAGCGCGATGCGACGCAGCCGCAACGCGTTGGCGATGACACTCACCGAAGAGAGCGCCATGGCCGCGGCGCCGGCCGCCGGCGGCAGCAATACGCCGAAAGCCGGATAGAGCGCGCCGGCCGCGATCGGCACGGCGGCGGCGTTGTAGAGAAACGCGAAGAGAAGATTTTGCCGGATATTGCGCATGGTGGCGCGGCTCAAGGTCCGCGCGCGCACCAGTCCGACAAGATCGCCCTTGAGCAAAGTCATTCCGGCGCTCGCCACGGCGACGTCGGCGCCTCCGCCCATGGCGATGCCGATGTCCGCTGCAGCGAGCGCCGGTGCGTCGTTGATGCCGTCGCCCGCCATGGCGACGACGCGGCCTTCACGCCGCAGCTTTTCGACGGCGGCGCGCTTGTCCTCAGGCAGGAGTTCGGCCGCAAAACGATCGATGCCAAGCCTTTTGGCGATGGCGCGCGCCGTGGCGGCGCCGTCCCCGCTCAGCATCACCACGTCGATGTGCTGCGCTTTCAGGCCGGCCAGCGCGGCTTCGGCCGTCGGCTTCACCGGATCGGCAACGGCGATGAGGCCGGCTGGCTTGCCGTCGGCGGCAACAAAGACGGCGGTCGCGCCGTCGGTGCGGAGCCGCTCGGCGTCATCCGCCAATGCGCCGGTAGCCATGCCCAGTTCGGCAAAAAATTTGCCGCTTCCAAGTGCCACGCGCCGGCCTTCGACCGTGCCTGAAACTCCTCGCCCGGCCGGAGCCGCAAAATCGGCGACGGGCAGCAGCGCGATATTGCGCGCGAGTGCTGCGGCAACGATCGCCGCGGCCAGCGGGTGCTCGCTGGCGCGCTCGACGCTCGCGGCAAGCCTGAGCAGCGCGGTTGCGTCAAATCCTTGCGCCGGAATGAGGGCGATGACCTTGGGCTTGCCCTCGGTGAGCGTGCCGGTCTTGTCGATCACAAGCGTGTCGACTTTTTCCATGCGTTCCAAAGCCTCGGCGTTTTTGATCAGGATTCCGGAGGACGCGGCGCGGCCGACCGCCACCATGATCGACATCGGCGTCGCCAGGCCGAGTGCGCACGGGCAGGCAATGATCAACACGGTGACGGCGGCAATGAGCGCGTGAGCGAGATGCGGCTGCGGACCAAAAACTGCCCAGCCGGCGAACGTCATGAGCGCGACCGCGATTACCGCCGGCACGAAGACGGCGGCGACCCGGTCGGCGAGGCGCGCGATTGGCGCGCGCGAGCGCTGCGCCGCGGCAACGGCTTCGACGATGTGCGCGAGCACCGTATCACGGCCGACTTGCTCCGCGCTCATGACGAAGCTGCCGCTGCGATTGAGCGTTCCGGCCGTCACCTTGCTGCCGGCTTCCTTGTCGACCGGCATCGACTCGCCCGTGAGCATCAACTCGTCGACTATGGAGCCGCCTTCGAGGAGCACGCCATCGACCGCAATCCGCTCCCCTGGCCGCACCCGCAGCCGATCGCCGACCGCCACGGCATCGAGCGGCACATCCTCGTCGTTGCCATCCTGGCGCAGCCGCCGCGCGGTGTTCGGCGTCAGACCCACGAGGGCCCGGATGGCGCCGGACGTGGCGGCGCGGGCGCGCAGTTCGAGCACCTGGCCGAGCAGCACCAGTACAGTGATGACGGCCGCGGATTCGAAATAGAGCGCGATGCCGCCGTGTGCTTCGCGGAACTGGACCGGAAAAATGTCCGGAGCGAACAGAGCCACGGCGCTGTAGAGGTAGGCGATCCCGGTGCCCATCGCGATCAGCGTGAACATGTTGAGATTGCGCGCGACCAGCGATTGCGCCCCGCGCATGAAGAACGGGAAGCCGCCCCACAGCACCACCGGCGTCGTCAGCAAGAACTGGACGAAGCGGAAGAGGCCGGTGGAATGCCAGAGGCCGAAATGGCCGCCCATTTCCAGAATCACAACCGGTGCCGCCAGTACGGCCGAGCTCCACAAGCGCCGCGTCATGTCCGCGCGTTCGCCGTCGTCCGCCGCCGCGCCCGCTTCGGCTTCGAGCGCCATCCCGCAAATCGGGCAATGCCCCGGGCCGACCTGGCGGATTTGCGGATGCATCGGGCAGGTATAGATCGTGCCGGCGCCGGGCGGAGCCGCCGCCGCGGGAGCCGAGGCGAAAGCGTGATGCGAACCGGCCGCGTGTTGCATGCGGAAAATCCCTTGAAACGGGTACCCCGTATGGGTATATAGAAGAGATGCGGCCGCTTGCCAAGTCGTCAGTGCTCAAGCGCCTTCGGCGGATCGAAGGCCAGGTGCGCGGTCTCTCGCGCATGGTCGAGGACGACCGCTATTGCATTGACATTGTCACCCAGCTCTCCGCTGCGCGCGCCGCCTTGCGCCGCGCCGAGGAGGAGATTCTTGCCGATCACGTGGCGCACTGCGTCGAGTACGCGATAGCATCCGGAAACAAGACAGAGCAGCGGCGCAAGGTCAGCGAGCTGATCGACGTTTTGTCGCGCAGCGACCGATGAAAAAGCAAAACGCCGTAGTGGGTAAAAGCGGGCGGCGGGGTGCACGCGGCAGGTCGGGATCGTCCTTGCCTCTGATCGGCATCAAGCGCGCATACGACAACCCCGCGTCCGACGATGGTGTGCGCATTCTGGTCGATCGGCTGTGGCCGCGCGGGCTTGCCAAGGCGTCGCTCAAGCTCGATGCTTGGCCGCGCGCGCTGACGCCCTTGAGCGAACTGCGCAAGTGGTACGGGCATGATCCGCAGCTTTTTATCGAGTTTCGCCGGCGCTATCGCGACGAGCTTGCCGCGCACGGCGAAGAACTCGCTGCGGTGCGGGTCATGATCAAAGGCCGCGCCGCGACGTTGCTCACCGCCACGCGCGAGCTGGAGTTAAGCCATGCGGTAGTCCTGCGCGAAATGTTGCAGGAATCCTGAGCAGCGCAGCGGTTGGGTCGCCATGGCCGCGGAATTGGGAAACGCCAGAGGAACATTGCGGCGTGTGGGCAACTTGCCCCTTTGAGGGTAGGTGTGGCAGGCATTACTGCTTGGCCCGGCTCCGGCAGGTCTCTATAGTCAGCCCTCAGGGGACAATTTCATGGCCGGCAAGGCGCGTGCAAAGCCTGACGATTTGCCAACCATAGGCAAGTCGCCAACCGGCATTCGCGGCCTTGACGAGATTACTCAAGGCGGCCTTCCGCAGGGCCGGCCCACCTTGCTGTGCGGCTCGGCCGGCTGCGGCAAGACCCTGTTCGGCATGACCTTCCTTTACAACGGCGTGGTCGAACACGGCGAGCCGGGCGTCTTCCTTGCCTTCGAAGAGCAGCCCGAAGATCTCGCCAAGAATGTCGGCTCGCTCAACTACGACATCGAAAAGCTGATCGCCGAGAAGAAGCTTGCCATCGATCACGTCGAGATCGAGCGCAGCAAGATCGCCGAGTCGGGCGAATACGATCTTGAAGGTCTTTTCATCCGCCTCGGCTATGCCATCGACTCGATCGGCGCCAAACGAGTCGTGGTCGATACCATCGAGACGCTGTTCGGCGGCCTGGAAAACGAGCAGCTCCTGCGCTCCGAATTGCGCCGGCTGTTCGAGTGGCTCAAGTCCAAGGATGTCACCGCCATCATCACCGGCGAGCGGGGCGAAGGAACGCTGACGCGTTATGGGCTGGAGGAATATGTCGCCGACTGCGTCATCCTGCTCGACAACCGGGTCCACGATCAGCTTTCGACGCGCCGCCTGCGCATCGTCAAATATCGCGGCTCGGCCCACGGCACCAACGAGTACCCGTTCATCATCGACGAACAGGGCATCACCGTGATGCCGATCACGTCGAGCGGTCTCTCCCACGATGCGTCGACCGAGCGGCTGCCGAGCGGCATTCCCGATCTCGACCAGATGCTGGAGGGCAAAGGCTACTACAAAGCCTCCAGCATCCTGGTCTCCGGCATGGCCGGAAGCGGCAAGTCGACACTCGCCGCGCATTTTGTCAATGCGACCTGCGCGTCCGGTCATCGCTGCATCTATTTCGCGATGGAAGAGTCGCCGCGTCAGATCATTCGCAACATGCGCTCGATCGGCATCGATCTGCAAAAGTGGGTCGACAAGAAGCTGCTTCGGTTCAGCGCGCGGCGGCCGAGCCTGTATGGTCTCGAGACCCACCTCGCCACCATGTACCGCGAAGTGACCGATTTCGAACCGACCGCCGTGATCGTCGATCCGATGTCGGCGCTACTGGCCGCGGGCGCGACTGGCGATGCACATTCGATGGTGCTTCGCCTGGTCGATTTCCTCAAATCGCGCAGCGTCACGGGACTGTTCACCAATCTCGGCGTGGTTGCGGGAGAGAACGCCACCACCGAAATCCAAATCTCATCGCTCATGGACGTCTGGCTCCTGCTCTACAACCGTGAGAGCAATGGCGAGCATAACCGGCAGCTCTACCTGCTGAAGTCGCGCGGCATGGCTCACTCGAACCAAGTCCGCGAATTCATCCTGTCGTCCGAGGGCATCAAGCTGCGCGACGCCTATGTGGGGCCGGAAGGCGTGTTGACCGGCTCGGCACGGCTTGCCCAGGAGGCCAAGGACAAGGCTGCGATCCTCATCCGCGAGCAGGAGTTTGAGCGGCGCAGCCGCGAGCTGGAGCGCAAGCGGCGCGAGATCGCAGCGCAAATGGAGATTCTGCAGGCCCAACTGGCCAGCGAAGACGCCGAAGTCGCTCTCCTCGCCCTCGAAGGCACGGCTCGCGAGGATCAATTGGCCGTCGATCGCGTTTCCATGGGCGTGAGCCGCCAGACCGTCGCAAGCCGGAGCAAGACCCGGCCGGCCTATAAGCCGAAGAAGTGACTGGACAGCAAATGACCGAACATGACGGTTACAATCTTCGGCTCTACGTTGCGGGTCAAACACCGAAATCGATTGCGGCCATCGCCAATCTGAAGAAGATCTGTGAGCAGCACCTGCCCGGCCGCTATCAAATCGAAATCATCGACCTCATGAAGGATCCGGCACTCGCGATGCGGCATCAGATCGTCGCCATTCCGACGCTGATCCGCCAGTTGCCGGAACCGCTCAAACGCATCATCGGCGACCTGTCCAATACCGAAAAGGTGCTGGTCGGCCTCGACATCCGGCCGACCTGAACACGCATCCCAATGCCCCAAGAAGATCCCAAATTGCCGCTGTTTGAGGACGCCGACGAGACCGTTGCGGCCATCCATCAGGGCGACGTTGACGCCGTCGTGGTGATGCGGGCGCTCGAAGGTCCGCAAGTCATTCTGCTGCACGGCGCCGAGGAGCCCTATCGCGTGCTGGTCGAGCGCATGAGCGACGGCGCGCTGACCGCCGGCCCGGATGGCGTCATCCTGTATGTCAACGAGCGGCTCTGCGAACTGACCGGCTATTCTTCCAGTCGCCTGGTCGGCCGCGATCTCGTTTCACTGTTCGAAGGCGAGGCGCCAACGCTCGCTCCCGAGATCACCGCGCAGGCAAGCCTGTTGCGCCTGGGCGATAACGCCCTGCCGGTCGCGGTCTGGTCGCGGCCGATCCCGATCGGCAACACCACGGCGACGTTGGTGCGGCTGACCGATTTGTCGATCCATCGCCGCGCCGAGCAGATCGCCGCCGCCGAACGCTTCGCGCGCTCCGTTCTTGAACAGGTGACCGAGGCTGTTGTCGTGCTGTCGCCCGACGGCCACATCACCCATGCCAGCTTGCGCGCCGAGCAGCTTGCCGAGCAGCCGCCGGTCGGCCGTATGTTCTCCGGGGCGTTCCCGCTCGAAGCGCAGAGCACTGATGACGTCGGAACGTTGGCGGGGTTTTCCGCCGATAGCCTTGACGCCCTGCTGGCGACCAAGCCCTTCCACGGCGTCGAAGTAAAGCTGCGCGGCGAACGCCATGCCAAATCCGCTTTCCTGCTGAGCGCGGGGCCGCTGGTCGACGAAAACAAAGTGAACGTCGGTTCAATCGTAACGCTGACCGACATGACCGAGCGCAAGCGTGCCGAAGAGCAGCAGACCATGCTGGTCGCCGAGCTCAATCACCGCGTGAAGAACATCCTCGCGATCGTCCAATCGGTGGCGGCGCAAACCATGCGCTCATCGGGCTCGCTCGAAAATTTTTCCGACGCATTTGCCGGCCGCCTCAAAGCGCTGGCGATCGCCCACGACATTCTGACGCAGACGCGCTGGATCGGAATCGGGTTGAGCGAGCTTTTGGCCACCATGTTGGCGCCGTATCGATCGCCCAGCGGGACGCGCGTGAGCATTTCTGGGCCGGCGATCCTGCTGCCGGCCAGAGCCGTGGTGCCGCTGTCGATGGTGCTGCACGAGATGACGACCAATGCCGCCAAATACGGCGCTCTGTCGACGCCGCGCGGCAACATCGAGATCACCTGGCAGGTGACCGGCGATGTCGAGAAGTCGGTCGAATTGGGCTGGCAAGAGCGCGGCGGACCAAAGCTCAAGGCCGGAACGTCGGGCGGCTTCGGCACGAAACTGATCGATCACGTTATCAGCCATGATCTCGACGGCACTACGAAGATCGATTTCGATCCGAACGGCGTGCGCTGGATGATTGCGTTTCCGGTGGGCGATCACGCCGACAGGCGCGCGGCGGCCCCCGATTCCGTTATTGCGTAGCGGGATTGGCGAAGACCTTTTCGCAAATCCGCTGCAGCTCTCTTTCATCGAACGGCTTGGCGATGCGCGGCGCCGCGCGGAAGGGTGCCGGAAAAAGCGTGTCGTCGGCGTAGCCCGACGTGATGATGAACGGCAGTCCAAGCTTTTGAAGCACCGGCAGAATCTCGAAAATCCGCCGGCCGCGCAGGTTGACGTCAAGGATCGCGCCATCCAAGCCGCCGCGTTGGGCGCTCTCGAGCACCTTGTCGACGCTCGCCAGCGGACCGATCACGTTGCAGCCGAAATCCTCCAACATCCGCTCCAGCTCGAGCGCGATGAGCCCTTCGTCCTCGGCAAGAAGAATCCGGCGGCCGGCAAGCGGCTTTTTCGCGCCCTTAGGCTCCGGGCTGTTCTTGGAAAGGTTATGCGTCAACACGCCCCGACCCTCTTATAGCGGCAGCTCGCTCGGACCCCCGGGGAATCTGCGGCCAGAACCGCCAGTCACCCGTTCGGCGCACTTCGCCTTTCCCGTACAATCCGAATTACTGTAATCCCCGGTAGCGCAAAAAGTTCCGATCGACTTCAGCCGAATTTTTCGCGCGCCAGCGCCGCACCTTTGCCCAGCGCGTGCAGCTTCTTCTCGGCAATATCGCGGCGCATCGGCGCCAGGCCGCAATTGGTGCAGGCGACGATTTTTTCGCTGGCCACGTATTTCATCGCTTCGCCGATCGTATCCGCCACCTCGGCGGGCGTCTCGATCCGGTCGGTGGCAATATCGATGACGCCGAGCAGAACATCCTTGCCGTCGAGCAGCTTGAGGATACTCGTCGGCACCCGCGAGTTGATCGATTCGATCGAGACCTGATCGATCCGGCTCTTGGCGAGTGCGGGGAAAAACTTCTCATACTGTCGCCACTCGGCGCCGAGGCCGGCTTTCCAGGCGATATTGGCGGGAATCCCGTAGCCGTAGCAGATATGCACGGCGCTGGTGCAGGCGACGCCGTCGATGGCGCGGTGCAGAGCCTCGATGCCCCAGCCGGCGGCATGGTCCATGTAGACGTTGAATGCCGGCTCGTCGAACTGGATGACGTCGACGCCATCGGCGGCAAGCCCGCGTGCCTCCTCGTTCAAGAGCCCGGCGAAGGCAAACGCCATTTTCACCCGGTCGCCATAATGGGCGTCAGCGATCGTATCGACGATGGTCATCGGGCCGGGCAGGGTGAATTTCAGTTTCTTGCCGGTGTGCGCGCGAGCCAGCCGCGCTTCACGCGCGTGCACGCGCCGGCGCAGCCGCAATTCGCCGGTGACGGTCGGGCACATCGCCCGATAGCGGTCATTGCGGATGCCCATTTCGACCTTCTTGTCGAAGTCGATGCCTTCCACGGCTTCGAGAAAGCCGTGCACGAAATGCTGGCGCGACTGCTCGCCGTCGCAAACGATATCGATGCCGGCATCCTCCTGGAGCTTGAGGGCCAGCAGCGTCGCGTCGTCGATCGCGACGGCAAGCTCTTCGCCTTGCAGCCGCCATTGCGGCCATAGCTTGTTCGGCTCCGCGAGCCAGGCTGGCTTTGGGAGGCTGCCGGCGATTGTCGTCGGAAACAGGGAATTGACTGCGGATTGCGTGGCCATGGGTGATGTCTCGATGGTTCGGGGCCCATTAAAGGAGCGACTGGCCGGAAGGCAGCCGCCAATCGTAAATCCAATCGTAATGCTGCAAAAGCCGCGTGCCGCCCAGCGCGCGCATTGCCCTGTCGCGCAGCATAGCCCCTGCGCCGGTCAGGTGATAGCGACGGCCATTGCGGGCGGAAAGCCGCTGCACCTTCCATGCCCGGGCGCGCCGCAACGCCGAATAGGTGCGCAAGGCCCGGCCGGGTTCGTCGCGCTCGCGTGCCAGGCATTGGGCCGCTACCGCGGCGTCTTCGATGGCCATCGCAGCGCCCTGTGCCAGGTAGGGTAGCATCGGGTGGGCGGCATCGCCGAGGAGCGCGACAGGCCCGCGCGACCAGTGCAGGATCGGTCGCCTTCGGTACAGCGCCCATTTAAGCCAAACCTGCGGTGCGCTCAGGAGCGATTGGGCTGCCGGCGCCCAACGGCCGGAGCCGAAGCGCGCCAAGAGGTCGGCGCGCGGCGCCGGCTCGCTCCAGCCTGGCGAGTTCCAGCTGTCTTCCATGATCACCACGGCATTGATCAGCCTACCGCCCTTGACCGGATAGTGCACCAGATGCGCGCCGCGGCCGAGCCAAAGCTGGATCGCCGGCTCGGCGAATTCCGGCGGAACATCCGCGACGTCAATGAGCGCGCGCCATGCGGTGCGTCCGACAAAGCGTGGCGGCGCGCGGTAGCCGATCCGCGTGCGCGCTGCCGACCACAGCCCGTCGGCGGCGATCAGCGCAATGCCGCGCTCGTCGGTCGCGCCGACGCGGCCGCGAGCCGACACCGTGACCCCATTGGCATGAACGGCGAAGTCATCCACGCGCATGCCAAGCTTGACGACGATTTGCGCGCTTTGCGCAACAGCACTGGCGAGTGCCGCCTGCAGGTCGCCGCGATGAATGGCCCAATAAGGCGCGCCATAACGCGCGGCGGCGGCTTCGGCGAGCGGCAGGCGAGCGATTTCGCGGCCACTCCTGCCCTTGCGGACCCGCAAAGAGGCGGGTGCCACGACATGTGGCAGCAGCCGGTCCGCAAGCCCGAGATCGATGAGCACGCGTGTCGCATTGGGCGACAATTGGATGCCGGCTCCGGTTTCCTCGAGTCGCTCGGCCTGCTCGAATATGACGACGCTAAAGCCGCGGCACGCCAGCGCCAACGCCGCGGTCAATCCGCCGATGCCGGCGCCGGCGACAATGACGGTGGGCGGCGACGTCAGGAGGGTGACTCCGCGGCGCGGATCAGGCGGCGACGTCGTGCAGCGCGCATTGCGCCGGCCGCGCAGCATCGGGCGCAAGCGTCGGATCGTGGCGGTAAAGCGTGGAGCAGTAGGGACAGACGTATTCGGAATCATCGCCCATGTCGCAGAATACATGGGGATGATCGAACGGCGGCTTGGCGCCTACGCACATGAACTTTTTCGCGCCGATCTGGACGACCGCAACGCCGAGGTCATTGTGGAAGTGAGGAACGATTTCGTCGGTCATGATTTTAGTGTAGCCCGGATTGCGCGAAGCGCAATCCGGATCCGCCGCGAACAAAACCTCTGGACCGGGCTTCCGCCGGAGCATGTCGAGCGGCCTGGATGAATTTGCCCATGGCGCACTTTGCCCACGACGGCGTGGAAATCGCGTTCCTCGATCAAGGGGAAGGCGAGCCGATCGTGCTGGTGCACGGTTTTGCCTCCAACAAGGAAGTCAATTGGATCTTCCCCGGCTGGGTGGCGACGCTGACTGCGGCGGGTCGCCGCGTTATTGCGCTCGACAACCGTGGCCACGGTGCCTCCAGCAAGCTTTATGATCCTGGGGCCTATCATTCGGCCAGCATGGCCGACGACGTGCGCGCATTGCTCGATCACCTTGGCCTGCCTCGCGCCGACGTGATGGGTTACTCCATGGGGGCGCGGATCGCGGCGTTTCTGGCGTTCGCCCGCCCCGACCGTGTTCGTTCAGCCGTGCTGGGTGGGCTCGGCATCGGGCTTATCGAAGGAGTGGGTGCGCCTGACAAGATCGCGCAGGGACTCGAAGCGCCGTCGCTTGCCGCGGTGACCGATCCGCTGGCGCGCCAGTTTCGCTCGTTCGCCGAACAGACGCATTCCGATCTGCGGGCGCTCGTCGCCTGCCTGCGCGGATCGCCACAGACACTGAGCCGCGCCGAGGCCGGCGCCATCACGGTGCCGGTTCTGGTTGCCGTCGGCAGCAGGGATCTGATCGCGGGGTCTCCGCAGGAGCTTGCGGCCCTGGTGCCGGGCGCACAGGCGCTCGTCATTCCCGACCGCGACCACATGCTGGCGGTCGGCGATCGGGTGTTCAAGGCAAAAGTGGTGAGCTTCCTCGCTGCGCGGGCGTAGTCAGCCATTGGCCCGGTGATGGGCCGATGACCGAGGCCGCTGGCCGATGCCGCCGGGGCCTTGGATTTGCGCCCTTTGGATTTGCGCCCTTTGGTTATGCGCCCTTGGATTTGCGCCTTCGGCTGCCAATCTATGTTAGAAGGCGATCCATTGTTCACGTTTAGGAGGCAGTCGCGTGGCGCAGCATCAGGCAAAGCCCGTCATCGACAAGGTCGATCCGGTCTGGGCGCGCGTGCGTCGCGAAGCCGAGGAGATCGTGCGGCGCGAGCCTGAACTCGCGACCTTCATCTATTCGACCATCCTGCATCACGACACGCTCGAAGCCGCCGTCGTCTATCGTCTGGCCGAGCGGCTCAACCATGGCGCCGTATCCAGCGGTCTCATCCGCCAAGCCTATATGGATGCCCTCAAGGATGTACCGGCGATCGGCGAGAGTTTCCGCGCCGACATTATGGCAACGTGCGACCGCGATCCGGCCACGCGACGGCTGATCGAGCCGGTGCTGTATTACAAAGGCTTTCACGCCATCGAAACGTACCGGCTGGCGCATTGGCTGTGGCACAAGGAGCGCCGCGATTTTGCCCTTTACCTGCAGAGCCGGACTTCGGCGGCGTTTCAGTGCGACATCCATCCGGCGGCGAAGATCGGGCGGGGCATTTTCGTCGATCACGCCACCGGGCTCGTGGTCGGTGAGACCGCGGTGGTCGAGGATGACGTGTCGCTTCTGCACGGGGTGACGCTTGGCGGCACCGGTAAGGAAGCCGGCGATCGCCATCCCAAGATCCGCTACGGCGTCATGATTGGCGCCGGCGCAAAAATTCTCGGTAACATCGAGGTCGGGCACTGCGCGCGCATTGCTGCCGGCTCGGTGGTGATCAAGCCGGTGCCCAACAATGTCACCGTTGCCGGCGTGCCCGCCAAGGTGATCGGAGTTGCCGGCTGCCCGGAACCCGCGCGCACCATGGACCAGATGTTCCAGGACGAGGTTTGACCGCGCGGGCTGCGGCTGAGATTGTTGCCGCCGCAGCCGCATGCTATGCGGGAGCCAGGAGATGCGCGGTGGACCTGCAGGAAATCAAGAAACTCGACGCTTACCTCAAGAAGCTGTTCGGCAACGCGCGCCTCCGCGTGGTGCCGCGGCCGCGCAAGGAGGATTCCGCCGAAGTTTATATCGGCGATGAATTCGTCGGCGTGCTGTTCGTCGACGACGAGGACGACGAACGCTCGTACAATTTCCAGATGGCGATTCTCAGCGCGGACCTCGACTGAAGCCGCCCGCTGCCGTGCACTAGGCGCGGCGTCAGCGCCAGCTATTTGGCGTAGATCTGCAATCAGTCGCCAAGCGAGCAAGGCCGCTTGCCAGTTCGCCGCCTGCCAGTTCGTCCCCCATGGATCTGAACCGGCACATCCTCCATCATCGGCTTTGCGGGTGTAATTGCACAATGAGCCGATCGAGGCCGGCGGCGACGCTGCGCCAATCGGTATTCAGCCAGCTTCGTCGGAACCGCAGAATCACATCCACGGGCCCGAGTGCACGCTCCTGGAGGCATGTGGCCGGCAGTGGACCGCGCCGGGTGCACAGCGCGTAGAACCGATCGGAATCGGCGGCATCAAAGATGAGGTCTTCGTCCGCATAGGGTGTGCCGGTGCGGAATGGCATTTTGGCGAGGCCGTTTGCGCCGACGCTTGCTTGCGGCCCGACGTAGCGCGGATAGATGCTGCGCAGCCGCTCGGCGGGCGGCGGCAGCGAGCCCAGCGGCTCTATGGTGACGAAGAGACGGCCGCTGGCGCCGGCCGAGCCGGTCTGCAAGTTGGCTGCGCCCGGGTTGCCGCTGTCGATGGCGTTGCGGGAATAGCCATCGTCTTCAGCGCCTGGCGGCGGCGGGGTCAGCGAGGGCCAGAGAAAGGCCAGGTCGAGGCGCTCATGCGGGCCGGGATTGCGCTGCATCGCGACCCGGATCGAGGCCGGCGGCACTTCGAACAACACGCCTGCGACGGTGACCGGAAGAGCGGGCGCGTCGCTCGCAACCGGCGCATCCGCCCAGTTCGGCCACAGCACGTAAGCGACGAAGCTTGCGGCGGCCAGAAGGGGAACGAGCAAGAACAGAAATGGCAGCAGCAGAAAACTGCGGGACCGGCGCCGGCTGACGTGCTGTCGCGGAAAAACCGTGTGCGCTGTCATGGAAGTGTCCCAGTCGCGCGAATCAGATCGAGTCGTTTGATTCTAACATTCGCTTCACGAATTGACGGCGTAGCGAATGTCAAATCCGCTGCACTGGGGCGGGTCGCCGTGCTTTGCGGCGGGTGGGCGTTAACCTTTCCTTAATCAATTCCTGACGGCGCGCGCTGCGCTCGCTAAGGATCGGGCGCTGGAGGCGCCTGTGACGTTGACAATTGCCGGGCTGGCGATCTCGCCGGAAACTGTCGAAATCCTTCTACTCGCTTGCAATTGGTTTTGCCGTCGCGGGCACCAGCGCGACCGGCTATCGGCTGTTCGCCGAACATTTCCCCAGCTTCCGGCTGCTGGAAGTCGGGCCGGCCGCCGCCCGCTTTGCTTCGATCCCGCTTTTGATGTTCGCTGCGCCGTTCATCATCATGCGCAACACGCTGCGCGGCAGGCGCATCGAGCGACGCCGCGTCGAATTTGTCATGGTGGCCACCGTGATCGCCGGATTGTGGAGCCTGATGTCCGGCACGGTCGTCGTGACGGCGCTGCAGGCGCTCACCGGCTGAAGTGGATATCAGATCGCAGACGACAGGCGACTAACCGACCGTCGTCGTCCGCCGTTGTCATCGGAAAAAGGGAGCGGGCGGCCCTTGGGGGAGAGCCGCCCGCGCGCGAACCCGGTCTGGGGACGGGGGAGGGGTGGGGACGTGACCGAGTTCGCGAAACTCCTTGAAGGTTATGCGCTCAGCGGGAGCTGGAGGTCAGCGGCACCGAGCGCGGTTCGCCGAGCGAGACCCACACATTCGGATCCGATTGCGACTGACGCTTCACAAAACGGTAGCCGGTGTCAGACCAGAGCATGATGTCGTCACGCTGATTGTCGAGGATGAACTCGCCGTTGTCGGTCTTCACCGTCAGCACGGCGTGGCCGTCGCCGTTCTCGTCGCGCACCACTGTCATCAGCAGCGACTCGCGTGGCCAGCCGGCATCGATCAGCATGCGGCGCTTCTCGAGCGCGTAGTCCTCGCAGTCGCCGTAGCCGTCGTCGGGATAATTCCACCGCTCCACCACGCCCCAGTGCTCGAGGTCGGTGATCGGCCTGACGTTGGCGTTGACCCAGCGGTTGACGCGCACGAGGTCGTTCCACGCCGAGGCGGAAAGCACGACATCGCGCGGCATTGACGGCTTGGTCCGACATTCGGGATTGTATTCGACGCAGAACTGATTCCAGCCGATCGGCGGGCTCGTCGTGCCCCCGACTTCGGCGAACAGCATTCGACTCTGCGCGATGCTCGCGGTCGGACAGCCGAGCAGCGCAAGCGCGGTGATGAAAGCCGCCGCTCCGCGCTTGAAAATCGCCTTCGCACCCGCACTCATGCCGACCCCTTCCCGTCTCTTGTTGGGGTCAGCTTTTGCCACAAAGCTTTTTCAGGGCCGCTAAGTGGACGCGTTCAATTTGAAGCAAACACAAGTCAACACACACGAAACCAAGAGCAAAAATTCCAGCAATATTATCTAAAATTCGATCGATTAGAAATTGAGCCGGATGACGCCGATCGCCAAGCCATCGGCGGCGGCATCGGTTTTGCGGGCCTGCGCGCAATCCGCCGTCCGCGTCGGGTGCACAGGCGCGTCGGCAGAAATTCAGCGCGGCCGCTCATGTCGGCGCTGAGAAACTGAAATTGTCGAGCTTGGCGTTTACGTCGCGGTGACCTTGTCGCCAGACGAAAAATGCGCAAGTCGCGCGCGCGACCGTCGGCTCAGGCCGCTGGCGAAGCCGAGGCTGCCGAACCTTCGGCGGAACTCGCCCGCCTGCCGCCCAGCCAGTGGCTCAAGCGATCAAGGTAGAGATAGATGATCGGCGTGGTGTAGAGCGTCAGGCTTTGCGAAACCAGTAGCCCGCCGACGATGGCGATGCCCAATGGACGGCGCAGGTCCGAGCCGGCGCCCTGACCGAGCGCCAACGGCATGCCGGCGACCAGGGCGCACATCGTCGTCATCATGATCGGGCGAAACCGGAGCAGACAGGCTTGGTGTATCGCCTCCAATGGACTCTTGCCCTCGTGGCGTTCGGCTTCGAGCGCGAAATCGATCATCATGATCGCATTCTTCTTGACGATGCCGATGAGCAGAATGATGCCGATGAACGCAATGAGCGTCAGGTCGTAATGAAACAACATCAGCATCAGCAGCGCGCCGACACCCGCCGACGGCAGCGACGACAGAATAGTGATGGGATGAATGAAACTCTCGTAAAGCATCCCGAGGATGACATAGATCACGATAATCGCCGCGAGCAGCAGGAGCGGGGTCGAGGTGAGCGAGGCCTGGAAGGCCTGGGCGGTTCCCTGGAAGGAGCCAAGCAGCGAGGCGGGGGCATGCAGCTGCGCTTCGATGGCGGAAATGGCGTCGACCGCCTGGCTCAGCGCAACGCCCGGCGCCAGATTGAAGGACAGGGTCACCGCGGGAAACACGCCCTGGTGATTGACCGTCAGCGGCTGCACCTGGTTGACGAAGTGCGCCACGGCCGAAAGCGGCACCTGCACCCCGTTCGCGCCGGGTACGTAAACTCGCGACAGGGCGGTGGGTCCAATCTGGTATTTCGGTTGAACCTCAAGAATGACTTTTGCCTGCTGCGTCGGCTCATAGATCGTCGCTACCTGCTGCTGTCCAAACGCGGCGTAGAGCGCGGCATCGATCGCAGACACGGTGACGCCGTAGGTTGACGCGGCATTGCGATCGACCTGGGCCACGATTTCCGGCGAGGCAATCTGCTGGTCGGAGGCCACGTCGGTGAGAATGCTCAGCGATTGCATCTTAGACAACAGGATCGGCGCCCAATGGTTGAGCTCGTCGGAATTCGTATCGGTGAGCGTGTACTGATATTGCGCCTGCGTCAGATGTCCGCCGACGCTAATGTCCTGGGGAACCTGCATGTAGAATCTGGCGCCGATCACTTTCGCAATCGGTTGCCGCAATTCCTGCATCACCTGCGCGATACCCTGCCGCTCCCCCAGCGGCTTGAGCTGGACGAACATGCGCGCGGTGTTCTCGCTCGGATTGACGCCGGTGGCGCCGCCGAAGCTGACCAGCCCGGCAACTGCCGGATTTTTGACGATGATATTGGAAATCTGCTCCTGCAGCTTGGCAATGGTCGCGAACGAGGTGTCCTGTCTGGTTTCGAGTTCGCCGAACAGAAAACCGGTATCCTCCTGCGGGATAAATCCCTTGGGGATCACGTAATAGAGGTATCCGGTCAGGCCGATCAGCGCGATTGTCGAAAGCAGGGTCAGGAATTGATGGCGAAAAACCCATTTCAGCCCGCGATCGTAACCCGCGAGCATCCACTGGAAAAATCCCTCGAAGGCGCGGTTGATCCGTCCCGGCTGACTGTCGTTCTCGCGGGCAAGAAACAGCGAACACATCGTCGGGGTCAGCGTGAGTGCTATGAAAGCCGACGCCATGACCGCAATGGTGACAGTCATCGCGAATTCATGGAACAGGCGGCCGATGATGCCGGACATCAGCAGCAGCGGAATGAACACCGCGATCAGCGATAGCGTAATAGAGATGATGGTGAAGCCGATCTGGCCGGCGCCCTTGAGCGCAGCCTCGAAGGCAGGCTCGCCGGCCTCGATGTAGCGCACGATGTTCTCGATCATGACGATGGCGTCGTCAACGACGAAGCCGATGGAGATGCTCAACGCCATCAGCGACAGATTGTCGAGGCTGTAGCCGAGCAGGTACATCAGCGCCGAAGGTGGCGACGATGGCGAGCGGTACCGTCACGCTGGGCGTAATTGTCGCCCACGGCTTGCGCAGAAACGCAAAAATGACCAATACGACGAGGCCGGCCGTGACAAGCAGCGTCAATTCCACGTCTTGCACCGAAGCCCGGATCTCCTGTGAACGATCGCTCAGCAAATCGACGTGCACCGACGGCGGGATCGATTGCTGAAGCTGCGGCAGCTTCGCCTTGATCTGATCGACAACCTGAACGGTGTTGGCAGTGGCGGTGCGGAAGATCAGCAGCAATTCGGAGGGTTTGCCGTCGAACCAGGCGCCGGAACGCGGGTTGACCGATGAATTGATGACGTCGCCGACATCGCTCAAGGTGACAGGGGCGCCGTTCTGGTAGGTGATGATGACGTTCTTGAACTCGCTCGCGTCGAACAATTGATCGTTGGTGTTGAGCGTGAATTGCTGCTCCGGACCTTCCAGATTGCCCTTCGCCGAATCGAGCGTTGCGTTGGACAGCGCGGTCTGAACCTGCGACATGCTCAGTCCGCGCGAGGCCAGCGCCCCCGGATTGACCTGGACCGCGACCGCCGGCTGCTGCTCGCCGGCGATCACCACATAACCGACGCCCGGAATGGTCGACAGCGATTGGGCGAGCACGGTGTTGGCATAGGTGTCGAGCTGATATTCCGGCATCGCGTCCGAATGGATGGCGTAGATGAGGATCGGGCGGTTGGCCGGATTGGTTTCCCGGTAGGTCGGCGGCGTCGGCATCGCCTTCGGCAATAGCCCGCTCGCGGCGTTGATTTCCTGCTGGACCTGGCCGGCGGCGGCGTTGATGTCGACGCTAAGATCGAACTGCATGGTGATCGATGTGGTGCCGAGCCCGCTGGTCGAGGTCATCTGCGACAGACCTGGAATCTGCGTGAATTCGTTTTCCAGCGGCGTCGCCACCGTCTCCGCCATGATGGTGGGACTCGCGCCGGGCAGCTGCGCGGCGACGACGATGGTGGGAAACTCGACGTTAGGCAGCGCTGCAACCGGCATCAACTCATAGCCGACCAGGCCGAACAGAAAGATCGCCGCCATCAGCAACGCGGTGGCGATCGGACGGCGAATGAAGACTTCGGAGACATTCATTTCGGCTGGTCCGCGGCCGACGGCGCAGCATCCGCAGCCGTTCGCGCCGCCGGCTGCGGCACCGTCGTTTGCTGCACGGCGACCACGGTACCGTTGTCGAGCCGGTACTGGCCGGTCGCAACCACCTTTTGTCCAGCCGAAAGGCCCTTGCTGATAACCGAGACGCCGCCGTGCCGCGCGCTCTGTTCGACGGCAACGCGCTTGACCTTGTTGTCGGAGCCGATGACGTAGACGTAGTCGCCGTTCGGTCCCACCATCACGGCGGAGGCCGGTACGGTGACGACGTTGCGGCGTATCCCGAGGACCAGCTGCACCGAGACGTATTCGCCCGGCCAGAGCGCCTCGTCCTTGTTGGCAAACGTGGCCTGGAGCGTGGCGGTCCCGGTGGTTGTGTTCACCTGGTTGTTGATCACCGTCAGCACGCCGGTTTCCAGAAGCTCGCCGGCTTGCGAGTAGACGCTCACCTTCAGCGGCCCCTTCGCCTGGCTCCTGATCACGTCATGCAGCACGGTCTGCGGGACGTTGAAGTTCACGTAGATCGGCTGCAACTGAACGACGGTGACCAGGGCGGTGCCGCTCGTGCCTCCGGCCGCGGCGCTGCCCGAGGAACCCGTCACGCTCAACTGCCCGCTCGCCGGGCCGACCAGATTGCCGAGGTCTACCTGCAGAGTCCCGGCCCGGCCGGAAATCGGCGAGGTGATGTGGCAGAACTCGAGATTGAGCTGCGCAGTTTCGACATTGGCTTGATCGAGCTGGACCGTGCCCTTGTCCTGCTGCACGACGTAGATTTGATCCTGCGCAGTCTGCCCGGCAATCGACTTCTGCTTTTCCAGCGTCTGATAGCGCTGCAAATCCATCTGCGCTTCGGCGAGCACTCCCTCGTCGTGCGCCAGTTGCGCCTTGGCCAGATCGAGCGCCGCCTGGTACGGCCGCGGATCGATCAGGAACAGTTCCTGGCCGGGCTTGACGTCCCCTCCAGGCGTGAATTCGATCTTCTGGATGGCGCCGGTCACGCGCGGCTGGATGGCAACGCTGTCGATCGATTGCACCGATCCAATGGCGTTGACGATCTCGGGAACGTCGGAAAGCGTCGCGACTGCCGCCGTCACCGGCACTGCGGGAGGGGCGCTCGTTACCGTCGCCGGCCCGCTCTCGATGTGTCGGACGGCGAACGCGACGGCGGCGAGAATGACGAGGCCGCCAATTATGCCGATAGCTCGCCGAGAACCGCGTTTCTTTGACGAGGCGCGCTTCCCAGCGGCCACAGGCTTCGTTGAAGCATCCATCAAATCACCGATCGAAAAGCCAGCCGGATTTTCTGGAACGCAGATAGGTTCCCCGAGGTTTCGGCAAGAGTTCCCTGCGCCGGCCCGAAATCGCGCGGATTGACGCACGATTTGCCGTTCCGATCCAATTAAGAATTTTTAACTTGCACCCGGAAGCCCGGCCGCTGTGCGGCGCATCCACAGCGGCCAATGGCGGCTCGCAACACCCGTCAAGGGCGACAGATCGAAGGCGGGGCGCCGGCGCTGGTCCTGCGGTACTGCCACCATTACCCTCTGCTTCCTCATTCGCGCGCCGGACTGCCATCAGATCGACAATACGCTGGGCCGGTCCGCAATTGAACCCCACGCCGGCCCCAGGTCGCGCGGCATGTCGCATTCGGAAAGCAAGACCGTGCCGGCGAAGTTCCACTCGGGCCAGCAAAGCCGCGCGGATTGACGCAGGGCCTGCGCGGCGATCGCGTCCCGGCCGTGCCCGGTCCGACCGCGGCGCGTGCCGCGACCGAGCAGGGCCAAGGCCCCGCTGGTTTCGCCACGCTCGTGGCCAAGGTCAAGCCCGCCGTCGTCTCGGTCCGCGTCAGGTTGACCGAGTTGGGGAACGCGACCGATCAGGTTCTGCCGATTCCCCGCAGTTCGCCATTTTATCGCTTCTTCCAAGGCCCGGGCCAGCAGAAGGAGATCATCCGGTCACCGCCGCGATCGCCGACAGCGCACAGGTGTGTGAGGCGATCGGCCAGACCCGATCGCAGGGCAAGCATGCGATCCTGATGCGCGTGAAAACCGCGCAGGGAACGCGATTTGTCGCGCTGCCGATCAGTCAGGGGTGATCCGCGGCGAACACTCGCCACCTACACTCGCCGCTAGCTAATGCACCTCGAGCCGGGGCGGGGCGTCATCGATGCTGGCGCCGGCAACCCAGGTGGCAAGGACGTTTAGTGTCGTGCCGTCGAGCGCAACCATGTCGGCGCGATAGCCGGGCGCAAGCTTGCCGTGGGTGTCGCCGAGACCGAGGAATGCCGCCGGATGGGTGGAGGCGAAGCGCAGCGCGTCGGCAAGCCGGACACCAAGAATGCTCACGCAATGGCGAACGGCGCCGGCCATATCGAGATAGGCGCCCGCCAGCGTGCCGTCGGCGCGTGCGCAACGCCCCCCGCGCACGGCGATCGATTCGCCGTAGAGCGTGAACGATGATCGCTTGCCGCCGACCGGCGGCATGGCGTCGCTCACCAGCATCGGCCGCCCGGCGCCACGCAGCGCCAGCCTCAGCATGGCGGGAGCGACATGGATGCCGTCCGCGATCAGGCCGTAGCAGGCCTCGGGCGAATCCAAAGCGGCCGCAATTGGCCCCGGCTCACGCGCGTCGAGTGGCCGCATCGCGTTGAACAAATGGGTGAAGCCGCGCAGTCCCTGCGCCATCGCCGTCTTGGTCTGCGCATAGGTCGCCATCGAATGGCCAAGCGAAACGCGCACCCCCGCGGCCGCGAGCGTCGCGATGAACTGCTCCGGCACCTGCTCGGGCGCCAAGGTGACGAGCGTCACGCCGCGGCGCCGCGCCGTGATCGCCGCGATATCCTGCGCCGTCGGCTGGCGCAGCGCGCGCCGATCGTGAACCCCGGCTTTCTCGGGAGAAAGAAACGGGCCTTCGAGATGGATGCCGAGCACACTCGGCTCGGCGGCGACCATCGAGTTCGACGGCAGCAAGCGCAGCGCTCATTTTGTCGGGCGAGTCGCTGATGAGAGTCGGCAGAATTGCCGTCGTCCCCAATCTGCGGTGCGCGGCGGCCATGACACGCACTCCCTCGACCGTTGCATCGTCGTTGAACAGCACGTCGCCGCCGCCATTGACCTGGATGTCGATGAAGCCGGGCGCCAGCCATGCACCGGGCGGCAATTCGCGGACCGCAATTGCCGTCGGTACCTGCGTCCGTTCATCGATTGCGGCGATGCGCGCGCCATCGACCAACACGGCCATCTCGTTGCGCACGGTGGCGCCGTCAAACAGCAGCGGTGCGATGACGGCGTGCGGGAGTGCGCTCATCGTGTGCGCGTGATTTTCTGCAAATGGCGCGGCGCATCGACGTCCGTGCCGCGTAACCGGGCGAGGCAAACGAGGAATGCGTAGAAGGCCTGGATCAAGCAGATCGCGTCGGCATCGGCCTGCTCGGGCGCGAGGACCGGCAGGCGGTATGCGCGTTCGTTGTTCAGGAGGCCCGGACCGGCGAAGAGTACCTGCGCGCCCTTACGGCCCAGTTCGTCGGCGAGATCGCAAATTCCGGCGGCGGACTCGTCGTCTGCGGCGAACATGACGACCGGGTAGGCGGGCGAAACCAAGGCGATGGGACCGTGACGAAATTCGGCGCTGCTGAAAGCTTCGGCGTGCACCGCGCAGGTCTCCTTTAATTTCAAGGCCGCTTCGCGCGCCACCGCCAACGTCGGTCCGCGGCCGATGGCCGCGAGGTCGCTCGCACCCGCGAGCGCGGCGAGCGACCCGCGCCAATCGAGCTCGCCGGCTTGCGCGATACGGTCGGGCAGCCGATCGCAGCAACGCAAGAGCGCATCATCCTTCATCCACACCGCGCTCATGCGCAGCAAAGCGGCTAGCGAGGCAACGAACGTCTTGGTCGCTGCGACGCTCAGCTCGGGACCTGCGGCCATCGGCAGGACGAATTCGCATGCCAATGCGAGGGGGCTGCCGGGATCGTTGACCAGCGCCGTCGTGAGGGCGCCAGCCGCACGCGCCATGATCGCGGTTTCGACCAGATCATCGCTCACTCCCGACTGCGAGATGGTGAGAAAAAGTTGGCCCTCGAGGCGCAGACGCTGGCGGTAGACGGCGGCGACGTTGGGTGCCGATGCGGCCACGGGAACGCCAAGATGACGCGCTCGAACAGATGCTTTGCGTAGGCCGCCGCGTGCGCGGAACTGCCGCGCGCGCAGGTCACCACGACATCGGGCGGCCGACGATCAAGCCGGCTGGCGAGGGCCATAAGCGGGGAGGCGAGGCTTTGCCCCTGGCGACGGATTGCGTCCGGCGCCTGGCGCAATTCGACCTCCATTCCGGCACCAACGGGCCCTGGTCCTAGTCCTGGCCCTTGCCCTGGTCCTGGCATCGGCGGCTCCGCCATCAGGCCGCGCGCCCCCGTGCTCGGAAGGCGGCGCGCGGAAGATACGGTCTACCCGGCGGCCCGGTCACCCGCGCCAGGCAACCACCGCGGCCATAGGTTGCAAGGAGGGGCATTCTGCAATTCACAGCTTAGTCTCTGGCGTCCGACTGGCGCTATTCCAGTAAGAACAAAATAGGGTGAAAATGGTTTTGTCTTGTGAGGCAGCCGGGATTCGCCCCACCTCACCACAGTGGCTTATGGAATTCATGGACACCGAGCGCGCCAGTCCCCGCTATTCCGACATTGATCTTTGGCAGCCGGCCGAAATTCTCGACGCGATGGTTGAGGGCCAGATGGCGGCCGTTGCGGCGGTGCGCGCGGTGCTTGCTGCAATCGAGCGCGCCGCCCTGGCCACGGAAGTGCGGCTGCGCGACGCGGGCCGGCTGATTTATGTCGGCGCCGGCACCTCCGGCCGGCTTGCCGTGCAGGATGGCGCTGAACTCGTTCCGACTTTCAATTGGCCGCCAGACCGGCTCCTGCTGCTCATGGCAGGCGGCAAGGAGGCGCTGTTGCGCTCAGCGGAGGGAGCCGAGGACGAGACCGGTCAGGCGCTGCGGTTGATCGAGCAGCACCGGATCAGTTCGCCGGATGTGGTGATCGCCGTCGCCGCCAGCGGCACGACGCCGTTTACGCTCGCTTGCCTGCGCGCAGCCAAGCAACGCGGTGCGTTGACCATCGGCATCGCCAACAACCGCGATACGCCGATCCTGGAAGAAGCCGATTGCGCAATTCCGCTCGATACCGGGCCGGAGCCGATCGCCGGCTCCACGCGCATGAAGGCCGGGACCGCCCAGCGGGTAACGCTCAATCTGTTGTCTTCGCTGGTGATGATTCGTCTCGGCCGCGTGCATGAAGGTCTGATGGTCGATGTGCAGGCGATCAATTCCAAGCTGGTGCGTCGCAGCGAGAGCATTCTGCGCCGGCTCACGGGGCGGACGAGTGAAGACGTCGCCGACGCGTTGCGGCGCGCGAACGGCAGCGTCAAGCTCGCGGTTCTGCTGCTGCACGGCTGCAGTCCCGACGAGGCGGCGGGAGTACTCGAGCGGGCGGGAGGACGGCTGCGCGCGGCGCTGCGACATATCGGGTACGATCAAGCGGCGCCTGCGGCGGGGACCGCGCATGTGCCGTCGATTGCCGACGAAGCGCCCACGGCGCTCGACGCGAGTGACGACGTCACCCGCCGCTGATGTTTTCTTCCAGAAAATCCGGGTGCTGCAGGCGCGTGAACTCGATGGCGAATCCGTCCTCGAGGTGGCGCACCACGCGGCCCTGGACTTTGCCCAGCGTGACCAGCACGCCGATCTGCGGTCGCTGGTCGCTGGCGACGCCAGCGCCTGACTCCGACACGTCGATGATGCGGCAGGCGAGGTTGACGCCATTGGGCATGATGAGGCGGCCGATCGGATTGCGCGGCACGATACGGCCGTGGCGGCGGTCCTCCGGCAGGCCGAGAATTTGCCGGTTGGCGAGCCAGGTGAGCTGGGCGGCGAGCTTGTCGCGCTTGCGCGCCGTCGCCGAAATCGTCACGGCGAAGCCGTTCTGAAACGTGCGCGCGACGTGGCCTTCGAGCCGGCCGAGGTGATCCACGTAGGCGATGATGCGTTCGCTCGGTGCGCCGCAGACCGGGGCGATGAGCGCCATGCCGCCCGGCGACATGTTCACCACCTGGCAGGGGAACTCGCGCCGATCCGCCAGCATGTAGCGGCCGAGCAGGTTGACGTTCACGCGCTGAAAACGGCGGCGTTCAACGCTCAGTGCCCGCAAACTCGGCAGTCGTTCAGCCAGGGCCATGCGGTTCTACCTGCGGCGGCAATTGGGGCGGACAGCCTAGGCGCGCCGTGTTAACGGCCCGTTAGCCGCAATGCCGACAGCCGCACGATCGAACTAAGCACTACTGCGAACGGCCTCCATCGTAGACCATGAGGCCATGCCGGCTTCGCGGTGCCAAAAAGCGCGGCGCCAACCGTTTTTCCACCCCCGGGCCGACGTAGCGGCGGCTGCCCAGTTCAAGCGTGCCAATCGGACTGACCCCGATCCATTGCGGAATCTTCAGCGGCGCCAGCACGCCTATTGTGCGGGCAAGATGCGGCCGGCCGGTACTGAGCGGAAGCAGCAACAGCTCGAGCTCGAGTGTTTCGCCGCTGCTGGTTTGCGCGCTTGCTCCGGCGACGGTGCCCACCCATTCGTCGGCGAGCACCTGCAGCAATTCCAGAATTGCTCGCCGGTTCGCGTTATCCCAAAGGCTGACGAACGACTCGCCCTTCAACTCGCGTCCGAACAGCGCGCATACCCGGGTGCCGGCAAGACGGAACGGATAGCCGGCGGTGTGATCGAGCGCCAGGATGAAGGCCTCGCTGAGAATCTGCCGGATGGCGCCCGGCTCGAGTTCAGCACGCTCTGGTGCCGGGCGCCGCCCGCGCAACTCCTGCCAATGTGTGTACAGCTCACGGCTGGCTGGGTGTTTCATGAAAGACGCCTGTTCCTGCGGATGCCATTAGCCGCCTTCTGTCCCGGTTCGGGACATTCGCTGCGGCCGTTCGGCTTGTTTGCGCGCTAAGGAGCAGGCTGCGTGCCGCGCGCCGGTACGGGGCGGCCCCGCGCGCTGTGAACGCACATTAATCTTAATGCGGAGGAGGCGGCGCGGCGAAATCAACGACCGGGCAGCACTCCGGCGACCCGGCCTCTCGTGGAGAAATGCGCGCGGTTGCGGTCGCTTGTGGAACTAAGCGCGTGCAACACTAATTTCGCGCGCCTTGAATATCGCGCCGCCAAGCAGGGCATAGCCCAGCAGCGCCAAAAACAGCAAAACCCCAACGATTGCGAAGCCGTTTTGGAAGATCGCCGTGGTCGCATCCCAGCCGCCGTGCAGGGCAGCGGCGCTCAGATAGCCGATCGGCAGCAGATAGATCGCCATTTTCGGCCGCAGCACCGAGAGCCCGATGAAATATCCGAACAGGCCGGTATAGGCGGAATGGCCGGTTAGCGTCGGCAGCGCGCGCCCGAGCAGAAGCACAAGCCCGTCGAACGCCTGGCTTCCGCTATATTTTGCGGCGCCCATGACCTGCGGCACGTACTGTTCCAGGGTCTCCTTGAGAAAGAATCCGGTACCCGAGGCAACGCCCAGGATGATGCCGCTGAGCGGTCCGGAAATACAAATGCGCTTCGCCAAGAACGCCAGCACCCTGCCGAGCCTGCCCGGTGCATGGCACCCGAGGAACGCCAATCCGGCGCCGAGCAGAATCAACACGAACAGCGGGATGGCCTTGAGGCCCTCCTCGCATAGCCCGGTGCCAAAGATATTTCCGGCGATGATGGCGATCGGATTCGAGGACTTCTCCAGGTTTTGTCCCGGGATCACGATGTAGAACAGATAAGACCAGTAGTGCCAGAACGATCCTCCTATGTGTGAGGGGCCGCCCAGCAGCAGAAACGTGAAAGCCGCGACGCCGACGATCAGCCACCAGGACGCCGCGCGCTCGCACATGTAGTAGATGTAAATATTGATCATCAGTGCGATGTAGAGAGCAATGATCCAATAAAGCACCCAGGCCTGCTCGATTTCGTCGGCACCGGTGGTCCCAGGCTGCAGCAACCCTAAAAATGCGAGCGAGACGACGATTGTTGCGATGATCGCAAAGAGGTGTTCCTGCTTCCAGGTGGAGCGGCCGCCGACAAGCGGAAAAACCATGCTGCGCGAGAGATGGAATTCGGATTTCTCGTCGGCAGCAGACTCTTGGTTCGCCATCACATCACCGTTGCAAAAATGGACTGCTTGATCGTGCGCCGCGCGTCTTCAATTGCGGAAAATTGTTCGGGGGGCTGATCCGCGGACTTGTCGTGGCTGGTGGTCATGTGGACCTTTGCCAGTGGTCCTTTGATTCTAACATTCGCAAAAGAGGTCGGCCGCATTGGAACGACAATGTTGGAATCGGACCATTGGCGGCACGACTCGCACCTTATCCCAATGCGGAGCTACCCACACATGGCATTTCGCGACAGTCTGCCGCAATCGCGACACGGTGGTGCTTGCCCGCGCCGCTGCCGCGTCCTATCTCCGCGGAGCCTGGTGGAGCGGATTTGACATTCGCTATTCACTTGGCCGCCAATTCGTGCAGCGAATGTCAAATCCAAAAGTTCCGCTAGGACTGATGGTTGCTAGTGGTCCTTTGATTCTCGCGTTCGCATGAGAGCCCGCCGAACCGTGATGCGAATGTTGGAATCGGGCCGCTAATTCAGGTGCAGCCGGTGACGGAAAGCGCAACGCCCAAACCTCGCGAGCCGATGTTCAATGTGCCGCCGGTCGTAATCGCGACCGTAGGCGTGCTCGTCGCCATCCATGCGTTCCGCGTCTTCTTCTTGTCCGATCGCGAGGACACGCGGCTTCTGCTCACGTTTGCCTTCATCCCGGCACGCTATGGCGGCGCGGCCGGCAGCCTTTCGTATCCGGGAGGGCTAGGCGCTGATCTGTGGACGTTCTTTACCTACGCGTTTCTGCACGCCGATCTCCTCCACATCGGGCTCAACCTTGCGTGGCTCGTACCGTTCGGCAGTGCGCTCGCGCGGCGTTTCGGCGCCTGGCGCTATGTGCTGTTCATGCTGGTGACGGCGGCCGCCGGAGCGCTTGCCGAACTCGCCAGCAATCCGGGAGCGCAGGTGCCGATGATCGGGGCTTCGGCGGCGATTTCCGGAGCGATGGCCGCGGCCTTGCGCTTCATGTTTCAGGAGGGCGGTCCGCTTCAAGCCTGGCGAGACGGGGCCGGTAACCGCGAAGCCTATCGGGTTCCGGCACTCCCGCTCTTGGCGACGATTCGCGATCCGCGATTTCTCCTGTTCCTCGGCGTCTGGATGGGACTGAATGCGCTGGTCGGCGTCGGCGTCGTTTCCCTGGGCGAACCGGGGCAGCTCATTGCCTGGCAGGCGCATGTCGGCGGCTTTCTTGCCGGGCTGGTATTGTTCAGCGCGTTCGACCCGGTCGCGCCGCACCCCCGCTTCGACACCGAAACGAGCAGCTAAATCAGCTTTTGCGCTGAGCCGGTTTGTCAGGCCGGCGATGTTCGCACTTGCCGATGCCACCGAAAAAAGAGGCAGTCCATCGGCTTCTCGCCGACGCGCACACCTGCTATCTCGGCGATTGAAAAGGAGCGGCGCGATTGGCTCACGGCTGCGGAGAATTCCCGCCGCCGGCCGCGAGTGGATGGTCGCGTCCGGTGGAAGGCTGCATCGTGTTTGCAATTCCGAGAGAGCAGCGCACGCGCGAGGGCATCGTTTTCTCGCTGCTGTTCGCGCTGACCATTCCGGCGGCGAATTGGCTCATCGGTCACGTCGGGACGGCATGCGTGGCGGCGGCCGGCCCGTGCGTCGTACCGGTCGCGCCCGGCGTCACCGCGCCGTCGGGAGTTATCATGGTCGGCGTTGCGCTGGTGCTGCGCGATCTCGTACAGCGGCGGCTCGGCGCGGGCTTTTCCACGCTGGCGGTCCTGGCGGGCGCCGGCATTTCGGCGCTGGTGGCGCCGCCCGCCCTCATCCTCGCCTCTGCCGCGGCGTTCCTGCTCTCCGAACTCGCCGACCTTGCCGTCTACACGCCGCTGGCGCGGCGGCGTCTCGTCGCCGCGATCGTGGCTTCGAGCTGCGTCGGTCTGGTCATCGACTCGATCGTGTTCCTGTGGCTGGCGTTCGGCTCGCTTGATTTCCTGCCCGGGCAAGTCATCGGCAAGGCCTGGATGGTGCTGCTATCAATTCCGTTCGTGACGTGGCTGCGGCGCCGTGACGAACGGCTCGGAATGAAACCAGCCTGATTGCCGATCCCTCTCACCGATTGAGACGACCATGAGCAACGCCACCTTCGACGTTTTGCGCAAAGTGACGACGGCGACGATGACCACGATGCTGTTGAAGAAGGGCATTCGGCGCTGCTGGATGAATGGCCCAAAGCCCCTTGTGGTTGGCGGCGAACGCGTCATCGGGCCGGCGTTCACGCTGCGCTTCGTCCCGGTGCGCGAGGATCTGGCGACGCCGGAAAGCTGGGCGCACCCGATCTCGACGCGCGCCGCCATCGAGGAGATGCCGGAGGGGGCGATTGCCGTGGCCGATGCCATAGGCGTGCCCAGCGCCGGCATCTTTGGCGACATTCTTTGTGCGCGCATTAAAAAACGAAACGTCGCCGCGCTCGTCACCGACGGGGTGCTGCGTGATCGCGCCGGCGTGCTGATCAGCGCGCTGCCGGTGTGGTGCTCCGGCGTCGCTGCGCCAGCATCGGTGAACGGCCTGACCTTTGTCGGCTGGCAGCAGCCGATCGGCTGCGGCGGCTGCGCGGTGTTTCCCGGCGACGTGATCGTGGCCGACGATGACGGCGCCGTGGTCATCCCGCAGGCAATGGTGGAGTTTGTCGCCCATGAGGGCGCCGAGCACGAACTCTACGAGAGCTGGGTGTTCAGCGAAGTCGAGAAGGGCGTGAAGCTTCCGGGACTTTATCCGCCGAACGATGACGCAAAGGCGCGCTACCAAGCGTGGCGCACGACGCGCTAATGGATCGGATTTGACATTCGCTACCTGTCCAGCCCCGAACTCGTATCGGATCCGCGAGCGAGCAGGGGATGGCGGACGGCGTAGCCGGAGCCGAGAATGTATTTCGTTCTCTCCCGTATTCTCGGCTTTTTCGCGCTGCCGTCCAATCTGTTGATCTCGATCGGGATTCTCGGAATCGTGCTGCTGTGCACGCGCTTGCGCCGGTTGGCGAGTTGGCTGGTCGTGACCAGCATCGTCTTGTTGGCCATCGCCGGCTTGTCACCGTTCGGCAATATTCTGATCTTGCCGCTGGAACAGCGCTTCCCGCCTTGGGACCCGTCGCGGGGATCGCCGACGGGCATCGTCGTGCTCGGCGGAGCGATCAGCCCCGGCATATCGGCGGCGCGTGGTACGGTGGCGCTCAACGAGGCCGCCGAGCGCATCACCGCGGCTACCGAACTGGCCCGTCGCTACCCCAATGCGCGGATCATCTACACCGGCGGAAGCAACTCGCTGCTGTTCGACCGAATACCGGAAGCGCCGTTCGCGGTCCGCGAACTGGAGGCTCTCGGCGTAGCCCATGACCGCATCACGGCCGAGGAACAGTCGCGCAATACCGTCGAGAATGCCGTGTTCTCGCGGCTGATCGCCCAGCCGAAGCCGGGCGAGGTCTGGCTGCTGGTGACTTCGGCATTCCACATGCCGCGCGCCATCGCTGCGTTTCGTGCCGCCGGCTTCCCGGTCCAGGCCTATCCGGTCGATTGGCGCACGCGCGGCCCGATTGACGCCACGCGGCCATTCGGCTCGCTCAGCGGAGGACTCGCACAGACCGACACCGCCATGCACGAGTGGATCGGGCTTGCGGTCTATCGGCTCACGGGTAAGACCAAAGAGCTCTTCCCCGCGCCGTAATTCGCCTCGCCGTCTCGCGTTTACCGACTGTTCACCATCCTGGCCGAAATATCGCCCCGTCCCGGCTTGTGATTCCGCCCGGAGGGTTCTCATGTCCGTCGATTTTCCCGCGTCGCTTGCCGACGAGGCGGCGGCGACCAGCGATGAGGCTCAATCGCAAGATTGGTCTTGGGTCGAGGCCATACTGACCATTTTCATCGTCACGGCCGCGGTTTTTCTCGTCTCCTTTATTTCGGTGGTGACCAACCTCTAGTGTCGCGATTTCGAAGTTCGTATCGTGGGCCCGTTTTGGCGGCGCGCGCTGCCGGCTCCCGTTGCGGAATTTGTGTTGCGCAGCAGACAAATAACCATGACGCTGCATCTGATCATCGGGAACAAGAACTATTCGTCCTGGTCGCTGCGGCCCTGGCTTGCCATGAAGGTCGCCGGGCTGGCGTTCCGCGAAACCGTGATTTTGCTCGACACCGCCGGATTCAAGACAGAAGTCGCCGCGGCCAGCGGTGCCGATGGCGTTGTGTCGGGCAAGGTGCCGGTCCTGATCGATGGCGAGGTTTGCATCTGGGAATCGCTGGCGATCCTTGAATATCTGGCCGAGAAATTTCCGACGGCCGGCCTATGGCCGGCGCAGGCAGCTCCACGAGCCCACGCGCGCGCCATCGCGGCCGAGATGCATTCCGGTTTCCTGCCGCTGCGCCGGTATTTGCCGATGAACGTGCGCCGGCCGGCGAAGGCGCGTGTTCTCGATGATGCGGCGGCTTCCGATGTCGCTCGCATCGACGCCATCTGGAACGAGTGCCGCGTTCGATTTGGCGCCGGCGGCCCTTTCCTCTACGGCACGTTCGGCGCGGCCGACGCAATGTATGCGCCGATCGTCTGGCGCTTTCACACCTACGCGGTGCAGGTGAGTGATACGGCGCGCGCCTATATGGAGCAGATCCTGGCGCTGCCGGCGTCCGTCGAATGGCGCCAGGCCGCGCGCAAGGAGCCATGGGTGCTGGCGGACGACGAAGTCGACTGGCCAGAGGTGCTGCGGGAGTAGGCCGGCCTCGGCGAGCCAAATTAGTGGTCCGATTCCGACATTCGCATCCCCGTTCGGCGGCCTGGTGCGCGAATGTCAAATCAGCTCCATGAGGCGCGCTTGAGTTCGCGCAGCAAGGGCAGCTGATAGGGAAGGATTTTGCGCGCGGCGGCCGGCAGCGCGAAATAGGCTATTCGGTCGATCTCCGGAAAGCTGGCGCGGCGTCCGGATTTTGGCGGCCACTCGATTTCGAACGTGTTGCTGGCGAAATGTTGCAATGTCGAAATCGGCCTCGAATGCCCAGGCGTGAACGACCTTGCCGCTTTTCTGCTTGACCGGCGCCAATGCGAGGAAGTCGCCGGCCGGCGACAAATTCGTTTCTTCGGCGAACTCACGCCGCGCCGTGGACAGCAAATCGGCGTCCGCCTCGGCGAGGCCCTTGGGAATGGTCCACACCCCATCGTCCTTTTTGGCCCAGAATGGGCCGCCGGGATGGGCGAGCAGCACTTCAGACCCTCGCGACGGCGGAACCCCAGCAGGCCGGCGCTGATCATGCCGCTGCGGCTCATGGACGGTTTGGCAGGCGGTCTCATCTCGGCGGTGTTCTCATGGGGCGGCACTCTGACGCCGCTTTGCTCCGGCAGTCCCGCGCCAAGGGCGGTTGAAACTCTGCAATTCGGGGAATACTGCTGTGCGGTAGTGCCGCGGCGCTTCCGCGCAGACCGCGGCCCGAAACTGCGGCTCTCTAACGCAGGCCTTGCTAAAGCGCCCCGTCTCTGCATGATTTTGTCACGATTGAACTGGCAAATGTCCGCCGGCTGTGCTCGCGCTCTAAGGGTGCGCATCGCAAAGGGCGCATGCCGATGACTTCTATGCACGGGAGCCTACTTCGATGCGATATGGAATTATCGCCGTTATGGCCGTTTTGGCGGCCGTTTTTGCCTCCGCCGCCACGGCGCAGGACGCGCCCAAGGACGTCAAGGGCCTTTATCTGACCAGCGACTATCCGGCGGTCACGGTGCGGCCCGGAGAGACCTCGACGGTCAATCTGCAGGTGCGCAATTACGACGTGGCGCCGCAGCGTTTGACACTCGATGTGACCGGGGTGCCCGAGGGGTGGACGGCAACGTTCATCGGCGGCGGCCAGCCGATCGGTGCGGTCATGCCCGCGGCCAATTCCAGCGTCTCGCTTGAATTGCGGCTCGACGTTCCCAAAGGAGCCCCCACCGGCACCCAGCACCTGATGGTCGAGGTAAAGGGCGGCGCAACAGCGCTGCAGCTGCCGATCGATGTGACGCTGGCCAAGGACTTGCCGGCGAAACTGAGCGTGACGGCGCAGCTTCCCGAGTTGCGCGGCACTTCGCGGTCGAGTTTCGAGTACACGCTCAGCATTAAAAACGACAGCGGGAAGAAAGTAACGGTGAGCCTGGCCGCGCAGGCACCGAAGAATTTCGATGCTTCCTTCACCGAGGAATACGGCACGCCAGGAAGTCAATGCGGTGCCGATCGACGCCGGCCAGAGCAAGAACGTCAAACTCAAGGTCGCCCCGCCGAATACGGCCGCGGCGGGCAACTACAAGGTGACCGCGCGAGTGAGCGCGGAGGACGCTTCGGCGACGACCGAGCTCGCCCTGGATATTACCGGGCAACCGAAACTCGACGTGAGCGGCCGTGAGGGTCTGGTTTCCACCCGCGCATCCGCCGGCAAGCAGACGACCGTTCCGGTCGTCATCACCAACACCGGTACCGCCGCAGCCGAGGAGGTTGAACTCAGCGGCTCGGCGCCCAGTGGCTGGAAAGTCACGTTCAATCCGCGATCGGTCGATCGCATTGCGCCCAATGGAAACAAGGAAGTGCAGGCGCTGATCACCCCGACCGATAAGGCGATCGCCGGCGACTATGTGACCACGATCACGGCTGCCGCGCGCGGCGAGTCGGCGTCGACCGATTTCCGCGTCACGGTAACGACGTCCACGGTCTGGGGCATCGCCGGAGTGGGCATCATCGGCATTGCGCTTCTGGTCATGGTCGGTGCGGTCGCGAGGTTCGGTCGCCGATGAGCGCAGACGTCGTCATCGAGGCCAGCGGCCTCACCAAAACCTATGAGCAGACGGTCGCCGTCGATCACATTTCGTTTACCGTCGCGCGCGGCGAGATTTTCGGCCTGCTCGGGCCGAATGGCGCGGGAAAGACGACGACCATCCTGATGCTCCTCGGGCTGACCGACATTTCGGGCGGCACGGTGAACGTGCTTGGCTTCGATCCAGCGCGCGAGCCGCTGTCGGTCAAACGCCGCGTCGGCTATCTGCCCGACACCGTGGGCTTTTACGATCAGCTCACCGCGGGGGACAACCTGCGCTACACCGCGCGGCTGATTGGTTTTCGGCTGGCCGAACGCGAGAAACGCATCGCCGAGGCGCTCGACCGCGTCGGCCTGATCGAATTTGCCGAGCATCGGGTGGGCACGTTCTCGCGCGGCATGCGCCAACGCCTCGGGCTCGCCGAAATTCTGATGAAGGGCGCGCAGATCGCCATCCTGGACGAACCGACGTCCGGTCTCGACCCGCACGCCACCTCCGAACTGCTCGCCATCATCCGCCGCTTCAAGGCGGAAGGCGTCTCGGTACTGCTCTCCTCGCATCTGCTCGAGCGCGTGCAGAGCGTCTGCGATCGCGTCGCCTTGTTCAGCGCCGGGCGGATTGCGCTCATGGGCACGGTGCCAGAACTCGGCCGCGCGGTGCTCGGCGCCGGCTATGTCGTCGACATCGAGGCGGAGGGAAGCGGATTTGCCGAAAAGCTGGCGCTCATCCCCGGCGTGAGCCGCATTGAGCAGACCGGCATCGGCAGGCTGCGCTTGCATGCCGACCGCGATGTACGGCCGGAAGCGGCCACCGAAGTGGTGGCGATGCATGGCCGGCTCAAATATCTCGGCGTTCAGGAGCCGAGCCTGGAAGCAATCTATACCCACTATTTCGAAACCAAGCCGGACGAGAGCCTTAAGGAAGGAGCCCGACATGCGGCGTGAAGGCTCGGCGTTCAACGGCCTGGGCGTTGTGATGCTCAAGGAGCTGGCCGATCACCTCACCAGCATCCGCTTCATCATCCTGGAATTCATCGTGATGCTGATCGCGGTCGGAACCGTCTACGTCGCCAGCGAGAATATCAAGCAAAACGTGGCGGAAGATCCGTTCCTTTTCCTGCGCTTCTTTTCCGGATCTGGCCAGCAGCAGCTGCTGTCGTTTATCACCTGGCTGACCTTGCTGGTCCCGCTCATGGCGATCGGGTTGGGGTTTGACAGCGTCAACAGCGAACACAACAGACACACACTTTCGCGCATTCTGTCGCAGCCGATCTACCGCGATGCCTTGTTGTTCGGAAAATTTCTTGGCGCGCTGATGACGATGGCGATCGCGCTGGTCGTGCTCTGGCTTTTCGTGATCGGGCTTGGGCTGTTGTTCATCGGCATTCCCCCGGGAGGCGAGGAAGTCGCGCGCGCCTTCGTATTCCTGTTGGTGACCATCGGCTATGCCGGGGTGTGGCTGGCGCTGGCGCTGCTGTTCTCTATTTTGTTCCGCTCGGCCGCCACCGCGGCTTTGGTGACCCTCGGCCTGTGGCTGTTTCTCTCATTCATCTGGCCGATACTGAGCAGCGTGCTCGCGGTCGTAATCGTGCCGCCCGATCCGCGCTACATGGCGCTGGGATTGCAAACGCCGGGAACCGTGATACTGCAGCAATTCCTGGCCCGACTGTCGCCCTCGACCCTGTTCGGCGAAATCGTGCTGGCGCTGCTCGATCCGACCACGCGGGCGCTCGGGCCGATCTACCTGAGCCAGCTGCAGGGCGCCGTGCTCGGCGCGCCGCTGCCGCTCGGCGCCAGTGTGCTGATCGCGTGGCCGCAAATCGTCGGCTTGGTCGCCACCACCATCATCCTGTTCGTCATCGGCTACGTGGCGTTTCAGCGCCAGGAAGTGCGCGCGTGAAACCGGCGTGGGCGGCTTGTTGCCGCCCCGCCGTCCTTAGCCGCATTATTGCCGATCGGCCAGCTAAGCGGGAATGATCGCAACAATCCGCAGATCGTGCGGATCGACGATCACGATTTCATCGCTGTAGATGAAATATTCCAGGCCGCGCCAGCGCGGTTCAATGCTCACAAGATATTCGGGCACGCGCACAACATGAATGGTCGTGAACTGGTCGCGCGGGATCACCGTCCCGACGTTCACGCCGAATGTCACGTGATCAGCGCGCGGGGCGTTGTGGGCATTGACGATCCTGGTGCGGATGCGCGAGCGTTGCTGCTGCGAAAGTTTGACGCTCGAACCTTGAACCGAAGCCTGGCCGCCATTCGTGCTTCCGCTCGCGCCCTGGTGCTGGCCCTGAACCTGGCCCGAAGCACTACCCTGCGGTCCAGGCCCGCCGCGGTCGCCCTGGGCTGTCCCTTGCGGATGATGCTGCTTCCGGCCGGGCTCGGTCCCCTGGGCCTGTGGATTACCGGTGCCAGTGCCAGTGCCGGTGCCAGTTGCATTCTGTGCGCCGGTCGGTCCCGTCGGTCCTGGGACAATGGCATTGTGCTGCGGGCTCGCTTGGCCTTTACCGAGCGCACCGCCGGTTTGCCCCTGCCCTTGGACGCCGGATCCCGTCCCGTGCTGCTGAACGCCGTGGCCCGGGGTCGTATGGGGCTCTTGGGTCGCCGATCCGCCGCTCGGCGCCTGCGCTGACGCGACGCCGGTTCCCGCCGCAAGGGCGAGAGCGGCAACGCCGGCCAGAAGTATATTTTGCGATTTGGTCATCTAAGATCCCTCCTCTGTGTACAGGCGCGGTTCCGCTCTTGCGGCGTTGCTCGCGCATGTTCGGGCTTTGGAACGAACGCGGCGACGTGCGGGAAAGTTTCGCCCCGCTGTGATAATTGTGACCACGCACTCGCGCCGCGGTGCAGAGCAACGCGCAGCGGCCGGGTTTTATGACCGACTGTTCATTTGCGCGGGCATCATTCGCGCAGGCAGGGGGAAATACAGTGGCGCTCATCACCTCGAACGTCAATTCAGCTTCGGATGAGTTTCGCGCCAATGAGGCTGCGATGCGCAGCTTGATCGAGGAATTGAAACGCAAGCGCGCCGCGGCGGCGGAGGGCGGACCGGTGCGCGCGCGCGAACGGCATCTTGCGCGCGGAAAACTTTTGCCGCGCGAGCGCGTCATGACCTTGTTGGATGCGGGGGCACCGTTTCTTGAATTGTCGCCGCTCGCTGCCGACGGCATGTATGAGGATGCCATTGCCGCCGCCGGCATCATCACCGGCATCGGCCGCGTTGCCGGGAGCGAATGCGTGATCGTCTGCAACAATTCCACCGTCAAGGGCGGCACCTACTACCCGATGACCGTGAAGAAGCATGTGCGCGCGCAGGAGATCGCGCGCGAGAACCGATTGCCCTGCATCTATCTGGTCGATTCCGGCGGCGCCAATCTGCCGCACCAGACCGAAGTGTTTCCCGACCGCGAGCATTTCGGCCGTATTTTTTACAATCAAGCGACGCTCTCGGCCGCCGGCATCGCGCAGGTCGCGGTGGTGATGGGCTCGTGCACGGCAGGCGGTGCCTATGTGCCGGCGATGTCGGACGAGACCATCATCGTGCGAAATCAGGGTACGATCTTTCTCGGCGGTCCGCCGCTGGTGCGGGCGGCCACCGGCGAGGTGGTCAGCAGCGAAGAACTCGGCGGCGCCGAGCTGCACACCAAAAAATCCGGGGTTGCCGATTACCTGGCGGAGAACGATCGCCACGCGCTCGCGCTCTGCCGCCGCATCGTCGCTAATCTGAACGTCAAGAAAATGCCGGACATCCCACTCGCCAAAACGGCCGAGCCGAAATACGACATCGGTGAGCTGGACGGTATCGTGCCGGTCGACCTGAAAAAGCAATACGACGTGCGCGAGGTGATCGCGCGGCTGGTCGACGCGTCCGAATTCGACGAGTTCAAGGCGCTCTACGGCGCATCATTGGTTACCGGTTTTGCCCGCATCCACGGCATCCCGGTCGGCATTTTGGGCAACAACGGTATTCTGTTCTCCGAGAGCGCGCTCAAAGCCGCGCATTTCATCGAACTTTGCTGTCAGCGCCGCGTACCGCTGTTGTTCCTGCAGAATATCGTCGGCTTCATGGTGGGCCGCGATTACGAAGCCGGCGGCATCGCCAAGGATGGCGCCAAGATGGTCACCGCGGTTGCCTGCGCGCAGGTGCCGAAAATCACTCTCATCGTCGGCGGCTCGTACGGCGCCGGCAATTACGGCATGTGCGGTCGCGCCTACGGACCGCGCTTTCTGTTCACCTGGCCGAGCGCGCGCATCTCGGTCATGGGAGGCGAGCAGGCGGCGAGCGTGCTCGCCACCGTGCGGCGCGACAACGTCGAGGCCGAAGGCAAGACGTGGTCGCAGGTTGAGGAGGAAGAATTCAAACAGCCGATCCGCGAGCAATACGAGGCCGAGGGCAATCCCTACTACGCCACCGCGCGGCTGTGGGATGACGGGATCATCACGCCGACGGAAACGCGCCGCGTGCTGGCGCTGTGTCTTTCCGTTGCGCTCAACGCGCCGATTCCGGAGACGAAGTTCGGCGTGTTTCGGATGTGAATCGGAGAGCGTTGAAACCGGCGGTGTACATACAGCCTTTTCAAAAAACGGTGGGTTGGTCGCTTATGAGCTCTTTCGCTTTTCCTTCGGCAGTCTCGCTGCCTTGCGCAGTACCGCATTGATGCGGCTCTGCCAGCCGCGGCCGCCGCGGCTGAAGTGTGCTACAACATCGGGATCGAGGCGCAGACTGACTGGCCGTTTCGGATTTTTCGATTTCGGCCGACCGCGCGGACCGCGGGGCATCGGCTTGCCACCTTTGTGCCAAACACCGCGCGCAAAGTCCTCATCCGTTAGCTCCGGGATTTCTTCATAGTCTTCAGGGCGCAGCTCATAGGCGTCAACTTTCTTCAGATCGCTTTTGATGGCGCGCTTTCTCTCGCTCATTGGCCTTTCTCATCGAAATGATACGCCGGCTATCTCCGCGCGGCGTCCAGCAAACAATCACCATGCGGTCACCGAGATAACCAACCGTATTGATGCGCGGCTCTCCGTAGTCCCGCCGCACATCGGGGACATCGATCGTCCACCCGGCGAACACTTCGCGAGCATCCTCGAAGTCGAGCCCGCGCTGGCGCAACGTCCAGTCGCGCTTTGCGGGATCGTAGGTGATCGCCATCTGACATTTAATGTATATACACTAAATCGCTGCGTCAAGGTGCGCATCGCGCTTGCGCCGCAGAAGAGCGAGCGTGATTGCCACCAGCAGCGCACCGCCGATTGCCCAGCAGGCGATCGGCGCCCAGCGCAAGAGCGGCGCCAGCGTCGGGTCGGTCAGCGCGCCGCTGGCGCTCGTCGCCATGCGCGCGAAGGTCGCGAGCGCGAGCGCCGAAAAAAGCAGGCCGGTGGTCTTGCCCTCGTGGCCCGTCGCACCCAGCGCCGCCGCGGCCGCGAAGGCGCTCATCAGGATGCAGCCCCAGGCCGCCCCGACGATGAGCTGTGCCGCGACCGTGAGCCCGAGCACGCTCGAGCTTTCCATGAGCACGATGGCGATGGCGCCGAGCAACCCGGCTGCCCCCATCACCGGCAGCCCGCCCCATCGCTTGGTGATGCGGCTTGCCGGGAACATGCCGACGGAAAAGCCGACCCAGAACAGCGGCATCAGCGCACCGAGATTACCGGAGAACTTCTTGAACAGCGGCGCGCTGTTGAAGAAAAAATGCAGCTGGAAGCCGAGCGCGAAAATGACCACTGCGAGGCCGAACACGAAGATTGGTGCCGGCACCGCGCGATCGATGGTTTTCGGCGGCTCGTTGACGGGAGGCGCCTGTTTGGCCAACGAACGCTCGATCTTGGCGAGTGCGAGGCTCACGAGCAGCAAGACGACGCTGGCGATGACGAAGGGCAGCCGCGGGTCCTTGTTGGCAAGCGTCATGGCGAGATAGGGCGAGACCGCGCCGGCCGCGCCCAGTCCGAGCATGGCGAGGCTTCCGAGATAGGGGATCGCGGGGCGCGCTGCGTATTTGCCGAGTAGCATCAGCGGCGGCGCCCGCAGTGCCGAGGAGGTGATCGCCCAGAGTGCAGTCAGGGCGAGGAACGGCGCGGCGCCAAGGTGAGCGGCGGCGATCAGCGGCAGGCCGACGAAGGCGATGCAGCTCACGAAGGTGATCCCGGCCACCCAGTGCCCGAGCCGGCCGAGCAGGCGCGACATCCGGTCGGCGGCCATGCCCATGGAGAAATCGGTGACGGTGAAGATGATCTGGTCGAGCATCAGGATGATACCGACCGCGCCCGCCGAAAGCCCCACGGCGGCGGCAAGCCGCGGCAGATAGACGGCATAGCTCGTCCAGCCGAGCGTGAACACGAATTGGAGAACCGCGAGATAGATGCCGGCGGCCTGCGGTATGCGGCGCATCGAACTATAGTGCCAGTTATTTCGTGCTACGTCTTCGCCTCATGCCGCGCGCGGTCTGATCGCCCTAAGTTTGTCGCCGATGGCGCGCTTGCGCTTCATCAGTTCGTAGTCTGTCTGCAGTCCCATAAAAATCCCTCGGACATGCCCAAATAGCGTGCCAGCCGCAGATCGGTATCGGCGGTAACCGCCCGTTTGCCGAGCACGATCTCATTGATCCGCCGCGGCGGCACACCAATGGCGCGCGCCAGCGCGGTCTGTGACAGCGCCATCGGCTTCAGAAATTCCTCCGCCAGGATTTCGCCGGGATGAGGATTGGGCAGCAGCTCAGTGGTAGTCGACGATCTCGACTTGGTGCGCATTATTGTCCTTCCAAACGAAGCAAATCCGCCATTGAACGTTGATGCGGATTGAATGCTGCCCAGCACGATCCCCCGCCAGCACTTCGAGCCGATTGCCGGCAGGAATGCGCAAATCGTCCAGCCGATTGGCATTATTGAGGAGACGCAGCTTCCGTAATGCGCCGGGTTGAATATCGCCCGGCAGGCGAGGGCTGCGCCTGCCGGACCAGATCGTAGCCGCCTGTTTGTCGCGAAAGCTAACGATCATGCGGCCGTTGTAACGCAGAACGTTATGCGTTACAAGATCGTTTCTCGGAGGAGACCGCCATGCCCAATATCGCGCCCAAGACCATCGAGCATATCCATTGGCCGGACGCGCCCGATTTGTGGATGCCCTATGCGCCGGCGATCAAGGTCAAGGGCGGCACCACGGTCTATCTCGCCGGCGTGACTGCCGCGCCGGTCTATCACCATCATCCGCACCGGCCGGAAGAGTTCGACGCCATGCCGCGCGACATGGCGGGGCAGGCGAGGGCGGCGCTGGAGAATCTCAAGCGCGGGCTGCAGGCCGTGGGCGCGACCTTCGCCGATATTGTCACCGCCGACCGCTTCGTGACCGATCTCACCGACCAGGACGCGCTCAACCGCGTCTGGGGCGAGTATTTCGGCGAGGCGAAGCCGACGACGACGACGGTTCAGGTGGTGCGGCTCGCCACCGACCCGCGGTGCCTGGTCGAGATCAATGCCATCGCGGTGATCGATTGAGGCGGTCTGCGTCCGCGGGGCCGTCATCGATTGAACAGCCAGAACTGCGCGCTCAGCGCCAGGCTGATGATAATGCAGGCGCGCTGCGTGTCCTTTAAGTCTTGCTTGCGCACGCGGGGAGGATGCGGCGCGCGATCAAGCGCGACGAGGCGGCGCCAAGCGGCAATCGCTTTGCGCTTGACGCGGGCAAGCATTCGCCTCTCATATCCGCCGCTCCAGGCGTAGCAGCCGGACGGAGGGCGGCATGGCTGAACCCGCGTATCGAACTGCGCTTATCGTTGGGGTCGGCGGTGGACTATCTGCCTCGCTGGCGCGGACCTTCACCAAGGCCGGCATGACCGTAGCGCTCGCCGCGCGCCGTGTCGGCGATCTTGCTGCGCTTGCGCAAGAGATCGGCGGCAAAGCGTTCGGGTGCGATGCGGCCAATCGCGCCGAGGTGGCGAGGTTGTTTGTCGCGTTGGATGCCGCGCTCGGCAGCGTCGATGTCGTCGTCTACAATGCGAGCTACCGCACGCGCGGCCCATTCGTCGAACTCGACCCCGACGAAGTGGCCAAGTCGCTTACGGTGAGCGCGTTCGCCGGCTTTCTCGTCGCCCAGGAAGCGGCCAAGCGCATGGTCCCGCGCGGCCATGGCGCCATCCTGTTCACCGGCGCCTCCGCCAGCGTCAAGGGCTATGCGCAATCGGCGCCGTTCGCCATGGGAAAGTTCGCGTTGCGCGGCTTGGCCCAAAGCCTGGCGCGGGAATTATCGCCGCAGGGCGTCCACGTCGCTCATTTCGTGATCGACGGCGGTATTCGCAGCGCGCGCCGCCCCGATCCGTCGGACCGGCCCGACGGCACGCTGAACCCGGACGCTATTGCGCAGAGCTATCTCGACGTATTGCGGCAGGACCGCAGCGCCTGGAGCTGGGAGATCGAGCTGCGGCCGTGGGTCGAAAGGTTCTGAGTCCGGTGCCGCGGCGGCGCGTTGGCGCGTTCATGTCGGTCATTCTGCCTAAGTGCACTCTGATCGCCCTTGTGCTCATCACGGCGCTTGTCGCTGTGACTGCCGGGAAGGCGCAGCGCTACCGCAGGCGCGGACGCGAGGTCGAACGGACGCCACCGGTTTCCGTCGACCGGCGTGACCGCATCGTGGCGATTGCGGGTCCCTTCAATGGGCGGCCTTACTGGCTGGCGCTCGCCCAGTGCGGCGGCATCTATTTCAAGCTCAACACGCTTTATACCGATGCCGCGGTGCGCGCGCGGGTGGTCAGACCCGATCCTGGTGCCAATGCCGAATTTACCAGGAAGCTGAATGAAGCGATCAACACCGCAACGCTGTATCTCGAGGCCGCGGAGACTTTCTTGGAGACCGACCGCGGTCTCGGCCGCGATGACGCAATCCTCACCTACGATGGCCAGTCCCGTGCCGCCGGCGATCGGGTCAAGACCATCGATGCCGCGCTTGCCGCCGCCAAAGCCTGCCCGGCGCTTTACGGAGCATGCCGGTCGGCCTACGCTAAGGCGTGCAGCAGGCCGCTTGCACCGGTGGGCTGAACGACGATTAGCTACCCTGCGGCAATTGCGGGGCAAAAATGCCGCTCGTGCGGACGTGGGAGAAGCTCATGAAGCGAGCGATTGCGATTGCGGTCGCAGCGTTCGGCTTCGCGGCGCTGACCGCGAATGCGCAGAACGCATCTGCGCCGGCCGCGCCCGCACCGGCCAATCCGACCGACATACCCGGTCTCGGCGAGATCATGACTCTGCAACAGCTGCGGCACATCAAGCTGTGGTTTGCCGGCCGCGCCGGCAACTGGGCGCTCGCCAATTACGAGATCGGCGAATTGAACGAGGGCTTTGAGGACGCCGACAAGCTCGTGGGCGGCGGCACCGTGGAGAAAATGGTCGGTGCGCCGATGAAGGCACTGCAGAAGGTGGTTGATGAGAAAAGCGCAACCGCCTTCAACGCGACCTTCGACGCTCTAAGCAATGGCTGCAACAGCTGTCATCATCTGCTCGCTCATCCGTTCATCGTGATCCAGCGTCCGACCGTGCTGCCTTACAGCGATCAGTCCTTCGCGCCGCCGAAATAGTTCCGCATAATTCCGTGCGCTCTGGCTTCGCATCCCGCAGCCATTTCATCAGCGAGAAAAATCGAGCGTCTCCTTGCCGCCTCCTTGCCGCGCAAACGCGGCGTTTGCCGCGCAAGGCGGGCGATCCGATCGGAGCCGCCGATCAAAGCCGCGGCGATCAACCGCCGCGGCCGGGATGAAACCATTGCGCCCGCGACCGCGTTGACAGAGGCCGTTAGGCGGGGGGCAGTTGTCGCAAACAGGAGGTGCAGCGATGACCTATCGGGTTTATTCGGGACCGCGCGGCTCGCAACTGATCTCGCCTCTGGAAAAGGATCGCCTTCTGTTCAAGGAGTTCAATGGCCTCGATGAGGCGATGAGCTGGGCGCGACACGTCAATGACGGCGGCCACGTGACCCTATTGGTCGAAGGCGACGATGGGACGCGGCTCGACAAGCAACAAGTCGTTAGCGCCCTGGTCGGTTTCGCTATTGGCAACGCCGGTACGTAACCCTTCCGACAACCGTCGCCCGAATTACGCAACGATGCGCTAAAGAGCCAGCGAGGGCAGCAGCGAAAGATTGGCCACGACGCGTTCGGGCTGACGCTCGGGATATTCGTCAGGCAGGTTCGCGCGGTTCACCCACACGCAACGAAAGCCGAAGGCGGTCGCGCCCATGATGTCCCAGCGGTTGGACGAGACGAACACGATGTCCTGCGCCGGAAGATTGAGACCGTTTGTGACGAGCGCATAGACTTCCGGCCGCGGTTTGTAGAGACGCACCGTATCGACAGAATAGACCGCATCGAGCAGACCACCGAGGCCGGAGGCTTCGACCGCCGCCTCGAGCATCCGCGGCGAGCCGTTGGAGAGGATCGCCAGACGCACTCGCTGCGATTTCAAGCGGCCGAGGGCCTCGGCCGCGTCGGCGAACGGGTCGAGGCGGAGATAGGCTTCGAGGAGCTTCGACCGCAGCGCGCGATCGACCGAGCCCACCCGGGCGAAGGCGTAGTCGAGCGCCCGCTCGGTCAGCATCCAAAAGTCCACGTATTGGCCGGCAAGCGTCATGGTCCAGGCATATTCGAGCTGCTTGCTGCGCCAAATCTCGGAAAAGCGCGCGGCATCGGGTCCGGCGGCGGCGCCATGGCGTGCGATCGCCGCGTGGACGTCGAACAGCGTGCCGTAGGCATCGAAGACGCAGGCTTTCGCCTTAACGTTAATCAATTCGGGACCTCCGCAGCGTTAAGTTTGGTGACAAGGCTGTGGCAAACACAGGGGCGAACTCGTGCAAAGGACGTCGCGATGAGCAAGCCTGTTGTCTGGTCGAAGACACTGACGTTCTTTGAAAACGACTGGCATGAGGGCAATGTGCCGATCATGGGTCCGCGCACCCACGCGGCCTGGCTCTGCAGTTCGGTCTTCGACGGCGCGCGCGCCTTCGAGGGCGTCGCGCCCGATGTCGACCTGCATTGCGCGCGTGTCAACCAATCCGCCACGACGATGTGCCTCAAGCCTATGGTCGCAACCGAAACCTGGGTCGGCCTCATCACCGAAGGCCGCAAGCGTTTCGAGCCGAACGCCGAACTCTACATACGCCCGATGTACTGGGCCGAAGATGCTGCCGGCGGCGCCGTGCGGCCGGACCCGGAAACCACACGCTGGTGCCTGACACTCTATGTCGCGCCGCTGTCCAAGCCTACCGGAACGGCGATCACGCTGTCGCCCTACCGCCGGCCGACGCGCGACAGCGCTCCGCTCGAAGCCAAGGCCGGCTGCCTCTATCCGCAGAACGGGCGCGCAATGATCGAGGCACGTTCTCGCGGTTTCGACAATTGCCTGACCTGCGACGCGCTCGGCAACATCGCCGAGCTGGCCAGCGCGAACATTTTCATGGCGAAGGACGGGGTGGTGTTCACGCCGGTTGCCAACGGCACCTTCCTCGCCGGCATCACGCGGGCGCGGGTGATGACACTGTTGCGCGATACCGGGACGATTGTGGTGGAAAAGACCCTGCGCTATTGCGATTTCCAATCAGCCGACGAGATATTTTCTACCGGCAATTACAGCAAAGTCACGCCGGTGGTCCGGATCGACGAGCGGCCATTGCAGCCGGGGCCGTTCTACCGCAAGGCGCGCGAACTCTATTGGGAGTACGCGCACAGTGGTGGAGCGGATTTGACATTCGCTGCCCAGCCGGCCGCGCCCGCGCGAAGCGCGGGCTGAATATAGCGCCCGGCGGAGCCGCGCCGCACCGCGCCGTCAGGGTTCCGGCGCCAACAGCGACGTTGAGATCGAGCGCCCGCGAAGGTCGTACACGCGCGCATAGACCACGCCTTCCTGCACGATCTTGAGAAGAACGGGAGCGTCAAGCTTGGCGCAGAAATGCTCGCCCAGAACAAGGGCGAAGTCGGCGCGCTCGGGCTTCCATGTCGTCGTATACCCCGGTCCCATTGCGATCCGCACCGGCGGATGCGGCCCGCAGACCGCGAGCCTTCGAATCCGGCTGCTCGGAGCGATGCGTGCATGGAGCTCGCGCGCCGCCTGGGTCAGCGAGAGCCCCCAATAGTCGACCATGAACAGCTTGCGCGCGCCGGGAACGCCGCCAACGAAGCGGTTGTAATAGGTGTATTCGTAGGGATGCAGGCGCACCATTTCGACAATCGGCGAGGCGAGGCCGACAACGAGAACCATGGCGACCGCGGCCATTGCGGCGCTGCCGTAGCCTTCAAGGCGGCGGACGATCCACATCGCCGCCAGGCCTCCGAGCACGGCAAGCGGCGGCACGATGAAGACGAAATGGCGGATGCAGTTGTACATCGCCGGGCGCACGACGATTGTCACCAGGATCGGGAGCAGGGGGGCAAGCGCCGCTGCCAGAAGCGCGGCGCGGCGACCGGCAGGACCGCCGCGCCCCCGGTCGGCGCTGGCGATGAGCGCGCCGGCGATCCCGCAAAGGCCAAGCGCGAGCATCAATTCCGGCAGCTTGACCGCGGCAAGGATCGGTACGTAGCTGCGCGGCATTTGCGTCACTTTGATCAGATGGCCGGCGAACAAATCCCGCCATGGCGGTTCAAAGAAATGGGAAAAATAGGCCGCGGCTCGGAACGGGTTGAGTGGTGCCACCACGCTCCAAGGCCAGGCAAGCCCCATGACCAGATAGGCGAGAACGGCGCCCGGAATGAACGGGACAAGGAATTGACGGCACTCCCTTAATGCCAGCCGCAGGCCGTGCACGCGCGATCTCGCCGGGACGACGAGCGCGAGCGGCAGGAACGCGTTCAGCACTGCAAATCCGCCGAGCACGCGGGTGCCGACGGCAAGCCCTATGCCGATGCCGCACAGCGCCACCGTGGCCGGAGTGGGAGAGGGGTACTCCTCGTACGCGCGCACGATGCCAAGAAGTGCGATCACCATGGTGGTCGCGAACGGCCCATCCTTGGCATTGATGAACATGTGGCCGTAATAGAGTGGACAGGTGGCAAGAAGCGCGAGTGCAATCAGACCCGCGAGCGGGCCGCCGAGACGGCGCCCGAGCCGCCAGGTGGCGAGAAGGCCGACGACGCCGATGGCGGCGCCGATCAACCGCCGCGTTGCAAACGCGTCGAACGGCAGAATTTTTCCGGCAAATGTCGAAAGCAGGTCATACCCGCCGCCATACATGTACAGATTGACGAACGAGAACGCCCGCTGGTCCTTGAACCCCGACGCATAGAGCGAGGCGAGATAACCGCCGTATTGAAAATGCAGGTAGTCGTCCCAGCCGAGGCCGTAGTCGCGGAAAGACACCGCCGCGATTGCGGCCACGAGCAGCAGGACCACAACGGCGAGCGCATCCAGCGCGCGGCCTGTGGCCGCCTTGGTCACCGCTTCCGCGCGCAGCGAGGTCGGCATTAGTGCGGTTTGAAGCAAGATCAGCCCGGCCCCGGCCCGCGCGTTGCCGCCGGGCTCGACACATCAGGCCGCATTCATGACGACCATTGCGGGCAAGCACAATGTGTCAATTAGGCCGAGCCAGGACGTCAAAAGCAGGACGTCAAAAGCAAAGCGCCAAAAGCAGAACGCGGGGCCAATACCCCGCGTTCGCGCTTGTTGCCGCGAGTGCAGGCTATTTCATTGCCGCTTCGTACATCTCGGCCACGTAATCCCAATTGACCAGGTGATCGAGGAACGCCTTGAGGTAGTCCGGACGGCGGTTGCGATAATCGATGTAGTACGAGTGCTCCCAGACGTCGCAGCCGAGGATCGGCTTGCCGCCGTGCACCAGAGGATTTTCGCCGTTCGGCGTCTTCATGACGACGATCTTGCCGTCCTTGACGGCAAGCCAGCACCAGCCGGAGCCGAACTGGGTGACGCCGGCCTGGGCGAAGTCTTCCTTGATCTTAGCCAGCGGCCCGACATCGGCGGTGAGCTGCTTCTCGAGCTTGCCGGGAAGCTTGTCGCCGCCGCCACCCTTCTTCATCCACTTCCAGAAGTGAGTGTGATTGTAGTGCTGGGCCGCATTGTTGAAGAGTCCTGGAATTTTGCCATACGTGCCTTTCAGCACCTCCTCGACCGGCTTGTTTTCCCACTCGGTGCCCTTGGCCAGATTGTTGCCCGCGGTCACGTAGGCCTGATGGTGCTTGTCGTGATGGAATTCGAGGGTCTCGCGCGACATGTGCGGGGTCAACGCGTCATACGGATAGGGAAGCTCAGGCAAGGTGAATGCCATTGGTCTACTCCTCAATGTGCGGCCGAACCGGGTGGGATTGGCGGTGAAACCGCCGATACGAGAGAAAGGTTCCTCTTGATAGGCTCAACGCGGGGTCCGGGCAACGCCTGCGGCGGACTGCGGCAGGTCGAAGTGCCGTTCGAAATGCAGATCGAAATGCCGCTCGAAACGCCGAGGCAAAATCGACGCACGGAGCGTATTGGCCAAGGCGGTTGGACAGAATCGATTTCGTAGCCGTTGGCGGGCGGCTCTATCCTATGCTGAGCCAATCGGGCGTCATTCGGCGCTGGGCCGAACCAAACGATCGCCTGGCGGTGCGAGGAAAGGGCCGCGCTGAGGGGCTTGGCAGCCGGTTTTGCAATATTAGCGCTTGCGCCAGTGTACCGGGGGGGCCAAAATGGCCGTAAAAGTGGCGGCTGGGCGTCTGATCTGGGGCAGGTACGGCGCATGTATGCATTTTTGCTGGTGTTAGGGGGCGTGATCGCGGCCGCGGGACTGACACTCGTTTCGTCGGGCGTATCGATTCAGAACCACACCTTCGACGCAACCAACGTTACTCCGGGAACGATCGCCATTACCGGCGGCTGCATCCTCGCCGGTCTCGGGTTTGTCATCCGCGCACTGATGCGCGTCGAGCGCGCGCTCACGGTGCGGCCGATGCCGCGTCCGCCCCGCCTTGGCGACTCTGCCGACGCTGCAACGTCCGCGGTCCCTTCCGGCGAACCGGGGCGCCTTGGCGTGCCGCCGAAGCCGGCGGCGGTGGCTGCCGCTGCCACCGAGCCGTCCGCCGCGCCAGCAGCCTTCGTCCCGTCGTCGGTCGCGCAAACCGGCGCGCCTGAGCGCTTGCGCGTAGCGCCGCTGGAGCGGCTGGAAGGCACTTCGGTCGCGGAGGTGAACGAAGCCTCGCTGTTGCCGAAGGTGGCGGTCGTACCCAAGGAAGAAGCCGACGAGATCAGTGCTGCGGCTGCTTATGCGCACCAATGGGTCCGCAGCCGCGCAGATTGTGCCGCGAGTGGCGGTGAGCGGTCGCCCTGCGCGACCGGCACAGCCGCAATCGAAAAGCGCCGTGTTCGATTCACTATGGCCGAAGGCCCAGCGGTCCGAGATTCATTCGGCGCCGGCCGTGAAAGTCCCGCCGCCCAATCCGGCCATTCCGGTAACTTCGGAGCAAGCGGCGGTCGGCAGTGAATTATCGGTGCCTATCGAGGAGGCTGCGCCGCTACCACCGCCGCCCTCTGCGACAGCGGTGTCGATTCTGAAATCCGGCGTCGTGGAGGGTATGGCCTATACACTCTACTCCGACGGATCAATCGAGGCGCAATTGCCCGGCGGCACGCTGCGATTTGACTCCATCGCAGAACTGCGCAACCACATCGAACAAAGACGTTGAGTTCGGCGGACACAGATTCATGATCGCGTGACGGGCTTGACGGCCTCGCTAAGCGTCGACCGCGCGAGCCGGAGCGGATCGCGCGGTCAGGCGAAGCTGCCGATCAACTCAGCAGGGACGGCAGCGGTAGCCGTTCCAGACATATCGGCGCGGGCAATGAGCGCCACGATGCCTGCATGCCGCGTGTACGATGGCGTTGATCGTCCAGGCGCTGACCGCGACCGACTTTGCGCCCGCCGCGGGGGCAGCCTGCGCCGAGGCGCTCAATGCAGCAGCAAGTGCAAATGCCAAAACAATTGCGCTCTTCTTCATTCGCATTCCCCTTTGTTCAGGTGGTCAAGCGATAATCGAGGCCGCAAACGGTAACGGGCTTGCATCGAATTGCAAGATCGGACGCCACGATTCCGGTGCATAGCTCGCCGCCGCCAAACGCCGATCGCGGACTGCAAGTCCCACTGTGGACCTGTGGTGGCCAGAAGTTCGTAGTGTTGCGGGGAGGGTGCCAGAGTTTTGCTTGTCGATGTTCTCAATACGACTGTGATCTTTATTGCCTCGATTGTCCGCATGTAATATAGAATAGACTACACTTAAACGCGGCCAGATTTTTCCGCTCCGGGTCGGCACCGCAATGGACATCCGTGCCACGAGTTCGACGCAAAAATCCACGTCCGAAGAAATCACGTTCGAAGAAACCGCGATCATGGCCGAGAGTTCGAAGGAAAGCATCTACATCGAGCTGACCGCGCAGATCGTTGCCGCCTACGTGGCCAACAATTCCGTGCCGAGCGCCGAGATCGGCAATCTGATCGGCCAGGTCCACGCCGCCCTCAAGCACGTATCGACCGGGCAGACGCCGACGGCGGTCGAACCGCTCAAGCCGGTCAAGCCGGCGGTTCCGGTCAAGCGCTCGATCAATTCCGAGTACATCGTCTGTCTGGAAGATGGGAAAAGATTCAAGTCGCTGAAACGCCACCTGCGCAGCCAATACAACATCACGCCCGAGCAATACCGCGAAAAATGGGGATTGCCGTCGGATTACCCGATGGTGGCGCCGAGCTACGCGGCCGCGCGCTCGCAGCTTGCCAAGCAGATGGGCCTGGGACAGCAGCGTCGCCGGCGCAAATAGTCTGTTCATTCCGGCGTGGCCGCGATCGGGTGCCGAGCCGGCGCCGGCCGATCAGGCCGCCGCACCCGCCAATGCCGCCTGTGCCTTGAAGCGGATGCGCTCGACCATCGACCGAAAGCCGTTGGACCGCTGTGGGGTGAGATGCTCGCGCAAGCCCATGCGTTCGAACAGTTCAACGGCATCGGCGGCGAGAATTTCTTTGGCGTTTTTGCCGGAAAATATCGCGAACAGGACGGCGATCAAACCGCGCACGATGTGCGCATCGCTGTCGCCCGAGAACGTCAGCACAGGTCCTCCCACGCCGTTCGGGCGCGACTGCGTCTCGAGCCAGACCTGGCTCGCACAACCTTGCACCTTGTTCGCGTCGTTATGGGCCGCAGGCGCGAGCGGCGGCAATTCCCGCCCCAGCTCGATCAGATAGCGGTAGCGATCGTCCCAATCATCCAGGACCGAGAAATTATCCAAAATCTCTTTGATGTCAGCCATCGCTTCGGCGTCCCGCGTCGTCCCTTATATAGGGCGACGTGCGGGCGAGGTCGATGCTCTCGCTAAAGCCGCCACTGCCGCTGTCGCCGGCTCCTAGAGAGCTAACGGTGAGCGAGGAGGCGCGGCCGGATGGCTAGCCTGCGCGCGGGGTGCGCCAAGCCAAATCGTGATCGGCCGGGGTGAGCGTGTCTTGCGAATTTCGCTCCAGTGGAGGTTTGCGTAACCCGGCGCGATGCTCCTCGCCGGGAAGCGAGCCGGTGGTCCGTGGTGCCCAGGATTGGGCCAGCCATCCGTAAAGCATTTTGGCGCCGGCTTCGGCGCGATCGCCCATGATCGCGGCGAGCTGCGAGCCGACGGTGCAGGCGCTGGGCTGCCGGGTGCAGAAGCCCTTGAGGTCGCCGACGGTGGCGGAGGCCGCAGAAAGCGCCGCGGAGGCATTGACGGTGCGCGCCGCGTGGTCGCGCTGCCTGCCGCTGCTGGGCAAGAGGACCAGCACGACGCAGAGCCAGAACGCCATTCGCAACAGGAAGAACATCGTTCGCACATTCCCGGCGGCACGCGGTGCCGCGATGGGGAGCACGCTAACAGGCAGCTTTGAAAGCCGCGTTCGCCGATCCGCATCGTTTTTGCCCATAATCGAGCAGAATAAGAGGCAAATTTTCGAGCAATTCGAAACAAATTGGAGCGAAAGACAATCGACCTGAAGTTTCGGCGAACATGGACCGATGCTGCAATCAACTTCGCCCGCGCCGAACGGCTGTGTGGCGGACGATCATTCCGGCCACGCCGGGGCGCACAGCAAAGGCCGGGCCGGCAACGGGCCGTTCACCATGTCGGACGAATCCGACGCAATCAGGCGTGCACGGCAGCTGGGCGCGAGGTGGTGTGTTGCGCTGCGGCCGGAGCCTTAGCGTTCGCTTAAGCGGCCTCTGACACGATCGCCCCTATAGAAAAAGGGGAGCGCGTCGGCGAAGCCGGGCGTGCGCAGGAACGTGGGCCAGCTCGCGGCAATCCGAAAACATATCCGGACACCGATAGCGCCTGCGTCGGGCAGAAGCGCTGCGGCCGGTACGCCGCGCCGCGCAATCGACTGCTGGTGACCAGCAGTGCGTAAACGGGACAACGAAAATATTGCATCGGTGGCAGGCGTTGCCGGAATCGCGCTCTCGCTGATGTCGCTGATTTGGACGAGAGCGGTGCGCCGGCCGATCGATTCGATGGCCATGTTCGCCGCGCTTGCGGGCAGTGCGGTGATCATCCTCAATGCGCTCGTTCTGCAGTCAAGCTCGTCGCCGGCTCCGTTCGTCGCCAATGCGCCTGCTCAACCGGCCAAGGCGGAACGCCGAACGCTCGCTGAGTCTGGGCCGACGCATTGGGCCGGCCCGCCCGAGCCGCGAGAGGTGGCCGCCGCACGCAACGATCCGATCGGACAGCTCATCGGACTGTCCTCGCACATCATGGCGGTGCAGCGCGCGCTTGCGGATTACGGCTACGGTCAGCTCAAACCGACCGGCGTTGTCGACCAGCCGACCAGAGCGGCGATCGAAAAATTCCAGCGCGAGCACTCCCTGCCGGTCAACGGGCGCCTCTCCGAGCATCTGATGAACGAGCTCGCCGCCATGGTCGGCCACCCGCTGCAATGACGCGATGATTTGCCGCTTCGCCCGCGGTGAGTCATACCTCGCATGAACGAGCCGATGTGGCCGGGACATTTGGCCGAGACATGCGTCTTAAGTCAGCGCTCTGGGTCGCCGCCTATCTGCGCCGCTGCCAGGTCGAGGGCCTCTCCGCGGTTGTTCGCAGACGCGGGGCCGAGGACGCCGGCGCGGTGTTCGTGCGCATCTGCAGGCTCGACGGAACTTCGGATCTGTTCGGCCCGGCGCCGCAAAGTGCGTTCGCCGCCGCCCCGGGGGCGGACCGTGCGTTCAGCGCGAGTCTTCGCCGGCCAACCGGCGCCTGATGCGTCGATCGAGGCGTATCTTGCTCGCGAGGTCAAATTCGATTCGGACGTCTGGATTGTCGAGGTCGAGGATCGTGCCGGACGGAATTTTCTCGACGTGGTCGCCGGTTGACGCGCTTCTTTCTTGATCCTTTTCGATTGTTTCAGGAAGATTGGCGCTGTGGCGCTGGCTTCGGGGCCGCCAGCGGGCGCGGCATCGGTGTCGCCGAACGCGCCCCAAGCATCCCGGCAGAACCGTCGGCCGCAAGCGACCTGCGCGTTGTCGCGGCGTGAAGGCGTTTGTCGCTCTCGACCGCCTGCCAGATCGAGAGCATGTCCCGCGCCGCATGCGGCGTCATCTCGTCATAGAGCGTGGCGAGCGTATGTACGCGCTCGACCGAGTGCCCGACCGCGGTATTGATGAAAAGCAGGATGCGGTAGAGCAGCTGGCGCGGAATGTGCAGCACCTTGGCCGCAACTACGATAGGCTCGCCCAACTCGTCGCGCGCAATGCGTTGCGCCTGTTCGCGCGATATGCGCAACGAGCCGGCGAGGGTGCGGACGAAATCGTCGTGCTTGCGGGCGAGTGCGGCGGCTTCGAGGCTCGCCCCCGCCGCCGGATCGTCGACGAGGCGGGCGAGACCGGCGGCGCCGGGAGCGACAACGTGGAGGTTGAGCAGGATCAGGCGACGCTCTTCCGCATTGGCGGCAAAGAACAGTTCATTCAGTTCGCCGGCGATCTCCGGGCTGACGGCGACCGGCGCTGCGCCGGCGATCGGCTCAGCGGGCGTGTTCTGTGGCGCCGCGAGGGCCGCGCCGCCGCCTTGGCCGGGCCGATCCCGCCGCAGCGCTGCAGCGACCTCGGGCAGATCGGTGGCCAGCTTTTGTATGACGCGGTTCGGCGGCGAGAGATGGCGCACGAGGCGCGCCGCGATGCTTACGCGCGTCGGGACGTCGACGGAATCGAGCAGCCGCAAAGCCAGTTCCGTATAATGACGTTCCTCTTCGGGCGTGTGCGTCAGCTTTTGCACATACAGATCAGTGAGGACACGCAACAGCGTTGGCCGCATGTCAATCCCGCGGCGCAAACCGATATCGCTGAGACCTTCGAGGTTGGAAGAACTCGACGCTTCCATCGCGCGTGGCTCGATTGCAACAGTGCAAGGACAAGTAATCCGTCGAGCCAACCTAAGATCTGCGCGTTAGCGGAGCGTTAACCTTGCATGCGGCTTAATCAATGACGATGCCGATTTCAGCGGATCGGGCGCGGAAAAACGCCGGCCCGGCCGCCAGAGGACGGTGGCTGGTGAGCAACGTCATAAAATTCCCCGACGACGGGCGCATCGTGCGCTTCGGCCGCGCCGAGACCGATGAATCTGCAACGGTGATCATTCTGCCGGTCGTGCGCATCGAGCGGAATGCCGTTGCGGCGGTCGACGAGGTGGAACCGCGCACGAACCCGCCGGCGAGCGGCGGCCGGCGGCGCCTGCGGCGTCGTTAGATAGCGCCGCAAGCGTTCGAGCGCGCGCGCCGGCGACTCCGCGCGGTGCAGCCTTTTCGCTATCGCACTATGAATTGGGGGCCGCTGATTGGCGCGCGTGCGATTTTTGCGTCGTCCAGGCGTCGAATATGCGCTGACGATCTTTGGTTGTTTTCGATTGTTTTGATTATTTTCGATTGCGAGGAAGTTGGCTCTGCGAAGCTAGTGCGGGGATCAGACGAGCGTCAGCAATAAGCCCGATACGACGAGGCCGAGCAGGATCATCGACCAATCTCCGGCATCGAGTTCCAAAGAAGCGCGCCGGCTCTGTCATGGCCAGAGGAGCGATCCTGGCTAAGCTCGTTGCCCCGCTTTCGTAAGCCGCGGCGGCTGTCTCTTGGCGACTCATTTTCTCCCCCTCACATCCGCCGATCATATTGCATGGGGGCAAGAGACTTTTTCCAGTCCGAATTGTGGTTGACGCTGGAATCCCCGCCCGTGTTGCAATTGGGTCACTGAAAGGATGCCGTCACCCAGCAACGCGCAGCATGTTCCGTTCGAGTCAGGTGATGAGCCTGAATGCGTGCAGATCCAATGATGTCGATTGCAGCAACCGCTTCCGGCCCCCAAAATTTTTTCTTTGTCTCTTGGATCCCGTGATCGCCCTATCGCATCGTAGGGGCGGGCCTTGTGCCCGCCCTAGCTGTGGAGTCTCAACAGGTTGTCCTCGGTCAGAGCGAGTCTGCTGATGGGTGTTGTATCACCGATGCCGGCATGAGGCCTGTGCCAATTGTATTGGTGCAGCCAGGCGGGCAGCTGATCCTTGCGCTGCCGTGAGCTTTGATAAGCCTGAGCATAAGCCCATTCGCGCAGGCTGGTCTGAATGAAGCGCTCGGCCTTGCCGTTGGTCTGCGGTCGATAGGACCTGGTTCGGACGTGTCGGAGCCTGAGTCGCTTGCAGGCGCTGCGGAAGGCGAACGACTTGTAGCAGGAGCCGTTGTCAGTCATGACGCGCTCCACGGTGATGCCGAGGCTCTGGTAGTAGGCGACGGCGGCCTTGAGGAAGGCGGTGGCACAACGCTTCCTCTCGTTACCCATGATCTTGGCGAAGGCAATGCGGGAGTGGTCGTCGATGGCGACGTGCACGAACTCCCATCCGACCCCGCGGCTGTTGCTCTGGCCCCGCCGGTCGCCGGTGATGCGATGGCCGATCCTGTTGAAGCGGCCGAGCTTCTTGATGTCGATGTGGATCATCTCGCCGGGCCTCTCGCGCTGGTAGCGCCGGACCGGTTCGGCAGGCTCAAGGGCGTTGATCCTGTTGAGGCCCAGTCGCTTGAGGATGCGACTAACGGTGGCCGGCGGAATCTGCAATTCGGCTGCGATCTGGTGGCCGGTGCGGCGCTGACGGCGCAGTCCTTCCACCTGCTCAACCACGCCCTGCGGCGTCGGCTGATGAAGCCGGTGAGGCCGCGAACTGCGGTCGCTCAACCCCGCCAGCCCCTCGCGACGATAGCGGTCGACCCACTTGCGAACCGTCCGCGGGCAGACGCCTGCGGCCAATGCGACGGCCTTCGGCGTCTGCCCGCTCTGCACCTGCCGCACTATTCGCTCTCGACCACGCGGTGTCAGGCGGGCATTCTTGTGCACGTTCATCCGGTCCTCCGAAATCACTGAAGCTTCAACAACCTCAGCGTCCTCGTTTAGGACCGGATGGACAACCTATTGAAAGCTCACACCTAGCTCGGTTTTGGGGCACCCACAAGGGGCGCCCTGCGCGAGCGCGCGTTCACCCTGCGCTATCGCACCGGCTCGCTGTGGCACCGCGCGGCGGTCAAAGAGCGCTGCGCCGTCGGCATCAGTCCCGGCTCGGGCGCCAGCGCGTGTAACACGATGAGCCCGGTCGTGGTCGGGGAATCAACGATCAATCGGTCGGCGGCGGTCACGTCCTCCTGTTCGGGGATTTGCGCATGTTGTGCCGCCGTCATGAGATCGAGCTCGATCGCGTGCCCGCCGGCGGCGCGATCGTTGATGGCATAGTAGGCGACGCTGCCGCGCGTGTAGAAGGTGACCGACGTATAGGCATCACTGACCGGCGCGTCGAGCTTGAGTGGTCCGCCGGTTAGATCGTACCGGCACACGGCCGTGGCAAAGGCCGGATCCATGAACGGCAGGACCGAAACCGCCGCCGTGGGAGCGGGCAGCGCGACCACGGCGTTGACCGGGGTAAGCGGCAACAGGCGCGAATAGGCATCTCGGCTCGCCGCCGCCGGCATCGCCAGCACGGTGGCAAGATGCACGATGCCGCCGAGCGCGATGCCGCCCAGGATCAACAACACCCAGCGGATCATGAACAGCCCTTTCGCGCCACCGCCGGCATCGGCCCTTCCTTCATCGTGCTGGCTGCCACGCCGATCGGCGTATCGTAGAGCCGCCACACCAGCACGAAGCGCTCGATTCCGCCGGTCGGCAGCCAGTTGCCAGGCCGTGCCTGCGGCGCCACCGTGATGACGAAACTGCCGTCGATCCGGCGCACGATCTCGGCGCTGGTAAAACCGTGCCGGTCGATCGCGTTGGCGACCAATCCGCCGTCCAGCTTGTAAAGCGTAAGGGTCCAGTAGCGGGCCGGTGGTGTTATGCCGCTTAACGCGAACGCGCAGCGCCCGTCGAATTCGTATCCCGAATCGTCGGCGTGGGCGTAAAAGGCGACGCCGTCGCCGATGCCGATCGGCAGTTCGCCGTCGCGGGCAATCAGCGCGTGCGCATAGGGATCGATGTCCTGCGATCCGCTCTTCGGCCATGCCGTCCAGGCGCCGATCGTAAGCGAGCCGAAAGCGACGCCGCGGGAAAGCGTGAACCAGGTCGCGCCCAATCCGATCGCGGCCGCCAGCAGCAATGTGAAAAAGGAACCGAAGAGCAGTCGCATGTCCGGCTGCGTCAATCGCCGCGCGAGACCGGCGCGGATTTCTGATTCGCGATCGCCGCCACCGCGTCGGCACGGGTGTGGCTGCCGTTGCCGCCATTGGCGCTCCCGCCGGCAGCGCCGACAAGCGTCCCGCCGATGGCCGGCAGCGAAGACTGGGCAGCGAGCGCGCGGTCGGCTTCATCGAGTATCTCTTCGACGTGGACGAGCGCGTCGATCTCCTTGTGCGTCAGCAACGCCGGATGCGGCTCGCCGCCGCCGCCCTTGAATGCGCCCTCGGCCGCCACCTGCACGTGCTGCGGAACCGGCAGGCCCGGCAGTTGCCGCAGCTCCACGCCCTGATGCGCATAAGCCATGATGTCGTGCCAGGTCATCGCCGGCAGCGATCCGCCGACCATGTGTTTGGTCGGCGAGAAGTCGTCGTTGCCCATCCACACCCCGGCGACGAAATTCCCCGTGTAGCCGACGAACCAGCCGTCGCGCCAGTCGTTGGTTGTTCCGGTTTTGCCGCAGGTCGGAATGCCGTCGAGCTCGGCGCGCTTGCCGGTGCCGTTCTCGACCACCGAGTTCATCATTTTGATCATCTCGACCGCGACCTGCGGGCTGATCACCTGGCGCGGCGGCGTTCCGTCGCGGTCGAAGCGCCACACCAGCTTGCCCGTTCCGGTGCGCACTTCGAGTGCGGCATGCGGCACCACGGCCTTTCCCAGATTCGGAAACGTGGCATAGGCGACGGTATGCTCGAGCGGATCGACCGCGTCGGCTCCGATCGGCAGCGACGGCGTATCGGGCAAAGGCGTAACGACGCCCATGTTGCGCGCGGTCTGAATAATCATGGCGCGGCCGATCCTGGCATTGCCGTCGCCAAGCGCGATCGACAACTTGACCGGAATGACGTTGATCGAGCGGGTCAGCGCATCGATCAGCGTGACCGGGCCGGCAAAGCTGCCTTCGTAATTGTGCGGGCACCAATTGCCGATGCACACCGGCGAATCGACGACGACGGAGTTCGGCGAAAAGCCGTGACCGAGCGCGGTGGTATAGACGTAGGGCTTGAACGAGGAGCCTGGCTGGCGCATCGCGTCGACCGCGCGATTGAACTGGCTGTCGTCGTAATTACGCCCGCCGACCATGGCGTGCACCGCGCCGTCGAGGTCGGCAACCACCACCGCGGCCTGGCTCGCGCCGTACTGACGGCCGTAATCGCGCAAATTGGCCTCGACGACGTGCTCGGCGTAGCGTTGCAGATTCACGTCGAGCGCGGTGCGCACGACGAAATAGCGATCAGTGACCGATTTCGGAAAGGTGTCGACGAGCTGGCGCATCTCGTCGAAAGCCCAGTCGAGGTAATAATTCGGCGCGCCGTCGTCGGAGTGGTAGATCGGAGTGGCGGGATGACGCCGCGCGCCGTACACCTGTCCTTCGGTCATGAAGCCGGCGTTGACCAGATTGTCGAGCACGACGTTGGCGCGCGCCCGCGCAGCCGGCAGGTTGACGAGCGGCGAGAATTTTACCGGCGCCTTGAACATGCCGGCCATCATGGCCGACTCGGCCAGTGTCAGGTCGCGCACCGACTTTCCGAAATAGTATTCGGAAGCGGCGTCCACGCCGAAGGCGCCGCCGCCGAGATACGCACGATCGAGGTAGAGTTTGAGAATCTCATTCTTGGTCAAGTGCGCCTCGAGCCAGCTGGCGAGAAACGCTTCGTTGATCTTGCGCGTATAGGTGCGCACATTCGTCAGGAACAGGTTCTTGGCGAGCTGCTGGGTGATGGTGGAGCCGCCCTGGACCACGCCGCCGGCCTGCGCGTTGGTGATCATGGCGCGGAACGTGCCGAGGAAATCGATGCCGAAATGTTCGTAGAAACGCCGGTCCTCCGTGGCCAGCACGGCCTTGATCAAGGGATCCGGCATTTGCTCGAGCGGTACCGAATCGTTGTGCTTGATGCCCCGACTGCCGATCTTGTTGCCGTAACGATCGAGGAAGGTGACGGCGAGATCGGATTTCTTCAGCCAATCCTTGCCCGAGGTCTGCAGATAGGCCGGTATGGAGAGCGCGAGCATAAGCAAGAGCGCGCCGGTGCCCAGGCTTGCCGCCTCCGACAGCGGTTCGACGATGAGCCAGCGCCGCCAGCCGGCCACATGCAGGTGGTCCATGAGAGCGGTGAATCGCTCGAACAGTTCCCGCGCCCACTTGCCGCTGGCGAACACCGCGAAATCGATGCGCGCGTCGATATCGAGGAGGAGCCGCTTGAGCTTCGGCCGCCACTCATCGCCCGGATCAGGAAAAATATCCGTCACGATTACACGCTCCGGGAACGGGCATTGCCCGAACGGTTCGCCCTTTGACCACGCGCCAAAGTGCCGGCATCAGGGGCGCCGGCACTCGGTGAGCCGGCCCAACACTTAGCCGACCCGGCCCTAAGGGTGAACGGAAATTGGGAGCCAAATTGGGCTTAAGGCGAAAAAGCTGGCAAATGGTGGCAAGCCGCGATTCTTCCGCGAAGAGGGACGGCCCGGAGAACAATATGGCAACCGACGACAGCCAATTTCACGGCCGGCCCGAAGTTCCTTTCTGGCGACGCAAATCGCTGCAGGAAATGACGGATTCCGAGTGGGAAAGCGTCTGTGACGGCTGCGGCCGGTGTTGCCTGAACAAGCTTGAGGAGGAGGGGACGGACCGCACCTTCTATACGGATGTCGGTTGCCGGCTGCTCGACGGACAAACCTGCCGATGCCGCGATTATGCCCACCGGCTCGAGAGCGTCGACGATTGCGTGCGACTGACTCCGGCGAGCCTCAAAACCATCACGTGGCTGCCGCCGTCCTGCGCCTATGTTCTGCTCGCCGAGGGCAAGGACCTCTACTGGTGGCATCCGCTGGTGTCCGGCGATCCCGATACGGTGCACGCGGCCGGCGTTTCGGTGCGCGGCCGGGTGGGCGCGAGCGAGACGCAAGTGCCCGACGAGGATCTCGAAGACTACATCGTCAGTTGGCCGCTGAAGCTGCCGAAGCGGGCGCGGGGCGGGCGCTGAGCCCGCGGAGTGGCCGAGCGGGCCGGACTTCTCATGCTGCAATTCGCAACAATCTTCGCGATTCTTCGATCGCCGCGTTGCTGAGCACAATCAGTTGGCAATTGCGGGTTGCAGGAGATGTCGGCTTTCCCGGCGGCATCGTTAAGCATCCATTGCCCGCTTTGCCGACGCATCATTGCCGGGTTCGCAGCAGGCGTAGCGCTCATGCCGGGTACGGCAGCCCGCGGACAACAGGTCTTCGCCGCGTGCGCGCGATCCTCATGACCGGCACCCCTGGTCTGCGCGCAGGACGGTTGCCTCGGCCCGCACAGCACGCCAAGTGGTGGTGTGCGCGCGCTCACCGGGGCGCTCCGACTTTCGGGATGCCGCTCCCAGATGACGCGCGAAGCACCGACCGCAGACGCCTCCGCCATTGCCGACGCTGTCCGCGAGGACCGCGCGAATGCATCGGGGCAAGCCGCCTTGCGCCGGCCCGGTACGAGGGAACGGCACGCGGCGGATGCGGCAGCGGAGGGGCATTCGGCCGCGCCGCTCGACCATGCCACGATCCGCGCCATCGTCGCCGGCATCATGTTGGCGATGTTCCTCTCCGCGCTCGAACAGACCATCGTCGCGCCGGCACTGCCGGCGATCGGCAAGAGCCTCGGCAATGTCGACGACCTGTCGTGGGTCATCACCGCCTACCTGTTGGCGTTGACCGTCGCGACGCCGCTCTTCGGCAAGCTCTCCGACATCTACGGGCGGCGCGCCATTTTGTTGTTGGCCATCGGCATTTTCATCCTCGGCTCGATCGCGTGCGCATTGGCGCCGACACTGTGGATGCTGGTTCTCTCGCGCGCACTGCAAGGCATCGGCGGCGGCGGTCTGTTGCCGATTGCGCAGACCATCATTGCGGATCTGCTTTCGCCGCGCGAGCGGCCGGTGGCTCAGGGCCGCACCTCGATCATGTTCATGAGCGCGAGCATCCTTGGCCCGGTGCTCGGCGGTTTGTTGACCGACCATCTGAACTGGTCGTTCATTTTCTGGATTAATGTGCCGCTCGGCGCGGTCGCTCTGGTCATGACGGAACGCGCGCTCCGCCGCCTGCCGCGCAATGACCGGCCGCGTCGGCTCGACGTCGTCGGCGCCGCCTTGATGGTCGGCGCCGCGCTCGCGCTCATGCTGGCGCTCAGCCTCGGCGGAACGCATTATCGGTGGCTGTCGTGGCCGATGCTGCTGGTGCTTGCGAGTTCCGCAATCCTGTGGGGGCTGTTCGCGCTGCGGCTGCTCACCGCGCGCGAGCCGTTCATTCCGCTGGCCATCCTGCACGGGCGCGTGACCAGCACCATCACCGTCGCGGCGTTCTTCTCGATCGGCACGGTGATCGGGGTGACCATCTACATGCCGCTGTATTGCCAGACTGTGCTCGGCGCGTCCGCCAGCCTCTCCGGCGTAGCGCTGATCGCCTATATGGGTGGCGCCACCCTCGGTTCGCTGCTTTCGACGCGCGTCGTCGTGCGCGTCGTGCATTATAAGCGCGTGCCGCTCGGCGGCCTGGTCGTGGCGGTGGCGACGCTTGGTGTTCTCGCCGTCAACCCGGCTGCACACACGCTCGGCGAAGTCGTGGGCCTGCTTTTCCTGCTCGGCTGCGGCCTTGGGCCGATGTATCCGTTCAGCACCATCGTCATGCAGAACACCGTCAAGCCGCACCAGCTCGGCACCGCGACCGGCACGCTGAATTTCTTCCGCACGCTGGGCGGCGCCATCGTCGTCGCGGGATTCGGCGCCATCGTGCTGGCGGGAGTGGCCGGCGGCGCGCGCGGCATGACCATCGACCAGCTCGTCGCCGGGGGTGGCGATCTCGCGTCGGCGTTCCACTGGGTTTTCGTCGCGGCGGCCGTTTGTCTCGTCATTTCCTTCGCCTGCGTGCTCGCCGTCGAGGAAGAGCCGCTGCATGGGCCGCTGCGCGTGGCCGCGAAAAACGCCGCCGAATAGGGACCCCGCATGCCTGTCCCCCGCGGTCGCCACCTTGCGTTGGCGCCGGTCCCGCGCAAACTTATGGCGGACTTTTTGCGGGAGCGGCGGCGTGTCGGTCATTCCCTCGCCAGACCAGAGCCTCGGCGCCGCGCCGGCGTCGGCCGAACGCAAGCTCGGCCGACGCGAGGTGATCGGCATCATCGGCGGCTTGGCGCTGGCGATGTTCTTGGGCGCGCTCAATCAGACCATCGTGGCGACCGCGCTGCCGACCATCGGCCGCGCCTTCGGCGATTTCGAAAATCTATCCTGGGTCGTCATCGCCTACCTGTTGACCTCGACGGTCGTGGCTCCGCTCTACGGTAAGCTCAGCGACATCTACGGTCGCCGCGGAATGATGCTTGTGGCGCTCGGTCTGTTCGTCGCCGGCTCCGCCGCCTGCGCGGCCGCGCCGAGCCTGCTTCTGCTGACCCTCGGCAGAGGGCTGCAGGGCGTCGGCGGCGGCGGCATCGTGCCGCTCGCCCAGTCGATCATTGCTGACGTGGTGCCGCCGCGCGAGCGCGGCTATTACCAGGCCTATACCGGCTCGGTCTGGATCATCGCCGGCGGCGTGGGTCCGGTTCTCGGCGGCGTCATCGCTGAGCATCTGCACTGGTCGTTGATCTTCTGGCTCAATGTCCCGCTCGGCCTGGCGGCGGCGTTTCTCTCCCATCGGCAGTTGAAGGACGTGCCGGTGCACGAACGCGCGCACAAGATCGATGTGACCGGCGCCGGGCTCATGATCAGCGCCGCGATCGTTTTTCTGCTTGCGCTGACCTGGGGCGGAACGCGCTATGCGTGGCTGTCGCAGCAGATCGTCTTGCTCTTGGCAGCGGCGCTGTTGCTGACCGCTTTATTCGTTTGGCGGGTTCTTCGTGCACCGGAGCCGTTCCTGCCGATCGCCGTGCTGAAAAATCCGGTGATGCGCGCCGGCAGCCTGACGTCGGCCTGCTCGCAGGGCGTCGCCATCGGGCTCACGATCTACGTGCCGCTGTATTACGAAATGGTGCACGGATTGTCGGCAAGCGATTCAGGTTTGGCTCTCATTCCGATCGTGATCATGACGACGCCTGGCTCGTTTCTATCCGGGCGCTGCATGCTCTACCTCGATCGCTACAAATGGTTTCCCCTGTTCATGCTGGCCGTTACCGCCGTCGCGGTATCGTTCCTGGTTGTTCATCCGCTGATGCCGGTGTGGGCCGTCGCCGTCGTCATCGGGTTTGTCGGCATGGGCACCGGCAGCACCTATCCGGTAGTCACCGTCTCGATCCAGAACGCGGTGGCGCACCAGCAGATCGGGATCGCCATGGGAACCATGAACTTCTTTCGGGCACTGTCCAGTGCCTTCGTGGTCGCGGTGATGGGCGCGATCATGCTCGCGCATCTCGGCACGACCCCGCAGCGCGGCGGGCTGTCGTCGACCATCGTGACGAGTGCCGGCGACGTGACGATGGATCACCTCGCGCGCACCTTCAGCCATATATTCGCGGTCGCCGTCGTTTTTCTGATCCTCGGTTTCATCTCGCTCCTGATGATGGAAGAGCGGCCGCTGCGCACCACCGTCCTGGCGCCGGCACCCGGCGTCGGCGAAACGCCGGTCCGCGTGCGATAGTAGCGCCGCGTCCTTGGAGCGCATAAGCTCTCGCGCTGCGAAGCCGGGAGGAAAACATGATACGCTTGATGCGCTTGCTGATCGCGATGGGCTTTGCCGCGTGCGCCGCTGTCTGTGCCGCCGGCGCGGCGCCGGCGCCGACCATCATCGACGAATGGTACCAAGCCAAGCTGCCGCCGCCGCCGCAGCTCAAGCCGGTCACGATGGAAGCGAAAGCAACGGCGCTCCTGGTGATGGATTTCACGGTGCAGACCTGCACTCCGGCGCGCCGCCCGCGCTGCGCCGCCTCGGTGCCCAAAGTGAAGAAATTCATCGAGGAAGCGCGCGCCAAGGGCGCTCTCATCATCTATAGCGTCGCTGTACCCGGCTCGAAACCTTCCGACGTGCTCAAGGCTCTCGCTCCGGCCGCGGGCGAACTGGTGCTGCCGCCCCTCGGCCCGGACAAGTTCATCCATAGCGATCTGGAAAAGACGCTGCATGACAAGGGAATCAAGACCGTCGTGGCCATGGGCACGCAGGCACAGACTTCGGTGCTGCATACCGGCGGCGAGGCGGCCTTACGCGGTTTCAACGTCATCGTTCCGGTCGATGCGATGTCGGCGGACGATCTTTTCCCCGAACTCTATACGGCCTGGCACCTCGCCAACGCCGCGCGCATCAGCAGCAAGGTGACGCTGACCAGACTTGATATGATTCGCTTTTGAGTTTTTTCCCCCGCGGGGCTTTGGGCGGAGAAAAAGGGCGCAGGCGTTCGCAAGTCCTGCTGCGACAATCGCGACTTTGCGCGGGGAACGGCTCGCGGTCCATGGCGTTGCCTTGCAGGCGGCGACTTTGCCAAAAGCCGCCGCTCAAAGCCCCCCGGCGGGCTATCCTCCCAGTCCCGCCGGGGAGCTTATTTTCATTTCTTTTTCTGCTGTCCTGCTCATGGCGCGCTGCGTTGAGGCCGTAGCCAGGACGACGAAGGTTTCGTCTTGCGAAGCGGCCGTGCGACCGCGTGCGTGCGAGCGGAGCCGTGGTGCCGGCAGCGGCTGCGCAATTTGGCAAGCCCGCCGCGCCTACGATTGCGCCCCGATCCATCGTGCTCCGCGAAGCGGGCAAACATTCTGCCCACTCGGGCCTGCCCACAAACAGGCATAAGCTTGCACGCCGACGTCACGCGCCCGCGCACAGGTGCAGGCGCCCTTGCGCGCCTAGCTTCGGTTCAAGATACTTGCTGCCGCGCTTTACGTGTCGCTACCGGGAGACGCTCGATGATCGTGAGGTCGATGATTTTGGCTGTACTCGCGGCGTGGACACTGCTTTTTGCCTCGTCCGCCCAAGCGTACCAACTCGCCATCAGCCAATACGGGCGCGTCACCGCCACGCTGCCATGGGCCGTCGCCATCGAAAGGGGATATTTCGATCAGGCCGGTATCAAGATCGATCAGGTGATAGCGGGTGCTGGCGGCGGCACGACATTGCGCAACGTCCTCGCCAGCGATCTTCCCTATGGCGAAGTCGCGACTTCGGCGGCTATTGCGGCAAAGCGCGCAGGATTGGACGTCGTCATCGTCAATTCGGCGAGCAGCCACATCGGCGAAATCGCGCTGGTAGCCGATCCGAAGTCGGCTATCCACACCGTCGCCGATCTCGCCGGCAAGAAAGCTGGTTACACCGCCCCCAAATCCACGAGCGACGTGCTTTTGCATCTGGCGCTGAAGCAAGCGAACATGGCGGGCAAAGTGGAAACCGTGGCGACCGGCGGTTTCGGCCCCGGCCTCACCGCGCTTGCCACCGGCGCCATCCAGGCGGCCCCGCTCATTGACCCGGTGTTGACCCTGGAGCCGCAGAAATATCGGGTCATCCTGCGTTTTGCCGATCTCATCCCGCGCATGACCTGGCTCGTCGGCATTACCACGCGCGAGTTCGCGCAGAAGAACCCGGAATTGCTGCGCAAGCTGATTGCCGTTCGCCTGCGCGCGGTCAATTACATATATCGGAACCGCGACGACGCCATGCGCATCTACGCCAAAGTCTGGCAGCAGGACCCGAAGAAGGTTGCAACCTATTTCCCGAAATATTTCGGCTACGAAGGCGAATGGACGCGGGGCGATTTCGATAAAGCCGGCCTGGCCAAAATGTCGGAAGGCCTGCAGCTCGTTGGCGATGTCGATCATCCGGTCGACTGGAATGCGATCATCGATCAGGAGTTCCTGCCGAAGGATTTGCAGGGGCCGCTGTGAGGGCGCCCGCGATTTTTGCGGTCGAATACCCGTGAGCGGCAGCCGATAGGAGCCGAACGATCGCGCTACGCACGACCAAGGTTGGTCTGACCCGGATAGCGTTGGTCGCCGGCGCGTTCGTGGCGCTCGAATTTCTGTGTCGTTCGGGGATCATTCCGCGCGCAACGATGATTCCGCCTACCGAGATGGTCGTCGCCCTCTGGCAGATATTGCGCAGCGGCAGCGCCAATGGCGACATCGCCTTTACCGTCATCAACATGCTGGCGGCCGTTGCAATTTCGGTGTTGCTGGGCTTTTGGCTGGGAGCGGCGCTGCATGCGCTGCCGCGCGTCCGTCGTTTGTTCGAGCCGTTGCTGTCGGCGTATTATGCCGTGCCGGTATTTATCTTTTATCCGCTGCTGATCGTCGTCTTCGGGGTCGGGCGTGGCGCGCTCATCGTCATGGGTGCGATGTTCGGCATCGTCGCCATGATCGTCAACACTTTGATCGGGCTCGATCGTGTGCCGCGCGTTATCGCCCGCACCGCCTCGATCATGAGGCTTGGGCCGATCCGGCGGCTCCTGCTGCTGCGCTTGCCGGCGGCCGCGCCGCATCTGGTTACCGGCGTCAAGCTCGCGGTTTCCTATTCGGTGATCGGCATTGTCGCCGGCGAATTCATCCTCGCGACCGCGGGCATCGGCAAGCGGATCGCCTTCGGCTATGAGGATTTTGACAACAGAACGATGTACGGCATGCTGCTGCTGCTTCTGGTTTTGGTGATGGCGGTCAACGGTGCGCTGTCGAATTGGGAAAAGCGTCTGCACCGTCGCTTCGGGCGGCAATGAACTCGCGCCGATACAATATCTTGCTGCTGGCCGCCGGGCTGCTGGTGTGTTGGGAAATTTTCTATCTGCTGGCCGGCGAGGACGTCATCTCCTCGCCGTCGGCGACGATCATTCGCGCCCTCGCGCTCCTGCAGACCCACAATTTTTGGCACGATGCGTTAAGCACCTGGACGGCATTTGCTTATGCCTGTGTGATTGGCATTGTCGGTGGATTGTCGTTTGGACTGGGGCTTGGTCTCAACCGTTTCGCCGGCGATGTCGCTGACCCGATCCTCGGCACCGTCTATGCAATTCCCAAGATCACGCTCTACCCGATCATTCTGTTGATTTTCGGATTAAGTCCTGCGGCCCAGGTCGCATTCGGGGTGATCCACGGGATATTCCCGGTCGCCATATTCACCATGAACGCGGTGCGTAACGTCGCGCCGGTTCATCGCCGGACCGCCAAGGTGTTGCGGCTGTCGCCGCTGGCCACGGTCGCTACGGTCCTGGCGCCGGCGGCGATTCCGGAGATGCTAGCCGGCATCCGTATCGGCATTGCGGTGACGCTGCTCGGCATATTGATCGGCGAACTGTTTGCCTCCTCGTCGGGGATCGGCTTCGCGCTGATCCGCGCGATGGAAATTCACGATGTCGTCGACATTTTCGCCCTGACGTTGCTGCTTTTCCTGTTCGCGGTGGCGATAAACTCGCTGCTTCACGCCACCGAGCGGCGCGTCAGTCACGAAGTGTAACGACAACGGCCGTAGCGATGAAATCGAGCCAACAGCGCATTCTGACCACTCACGTCGGCAGTTTGCCTCGCAGCAGCGCAGTCGTGGAGCTGCTCGAAGCGCGAGAGAAAAGAGCCGCATTTGACAATGCCCGTTTCGATCTGACGGTTCGGCAGGCCGTCCTCGACATCGTCAAACGGCAGGTCGATGCCGGAATCGATATTGTCAGCGATGGTGAGGCCAGCAAGATCAGTTACGCGACCTACGTGCACGATCGGCTTTCCGGATTTTCCGAGGAGGGCAATCCGGGGCCGCCGAAGCCGCACCTTGATGTCGCGCCGTTTCCCGATTTTCGCAGAAGAATGGCACAGTTCACCGGCGCGCAGCGTTTCAAGCGCGTTACCTGCGTCGGACCCATCAAGGTGCAGAACCGCGTTATTTTAGCGCGCGATCTCGCCAACATGCGCGCCGCCGTCGATGCGGTGGGACCGATCGAGGCATTCTTGACGGCAGCGTCTCCGGGCGTGGTCGCAAGCTTTCTGCCTAATCGCTATTACCCTTCACACGAGGCCTATATCGAAGCCGTCGCGGACGCCATGCGGGAGGAGTACGCCGCCATCGTGGCCGCAGGCTTCATCCTGCAGCTCGATTGTCCCGATCTCGCCATGTCCAGGCACACCGGCTTTCAGGATTTGACGGAGGCCGAGTTTCTCAAGCGCGCTGCCTTTCACGTCGAGGCGCTCAACCACGCGCTCGCCGATGTGCCAGCGGACAGAGTCCGCATGCACGTCTGCTGGGGCAATTACGAGGGTCCGCACACTCACGACATCGATCTCTCCAAGATCGTCAGGATCGTTCTCGGCGCCAAAGTGCAAGGCATCGCTCTCGAAGCGGCCAATCCGCGTCATGCCCACGAATGGACCGTCTGGAACGAGATCGCGCTTCCCGACGACAAGCTACTGATTCCGGGAGTGATCGACACGTCGACCAATTACGTCGAGCATCCTGCCCTTGTGGCCGAGCGCATCATTCGCTTTGCGGACATCGTCGGTCGGGAACGCGTGATCGCCGGCACCGATTGCGGTTTCGGCACCGCGGCCGGATCAGGCAAGCTCGACGCCGAGATTGTCCTCCTCAAACTCGGCACGCTTGTCGCCGGCGCCGTACAAGCGAGCGAGCGGCTGTGGCGGTGAGGATTTTGCGTCATCGGCGCCACAATTTCCTGCTCGCGATTTTGGCGCCTTCGACCAGCGACCGCAGCTTCGCCCAGGCGACGTCCGGGTGCACTTCGTCGCCCGCGCCCGACGTGCCGAAGCCGCAATCGGTGCCGGCGATCACGCGCTCGCGTCCGACCACGTCGGCAAAGCGAGTCAGGCGCTGCGCCACCAGTTCCGGATGCTCGACCAGATGGATGCAGTGCGAGACCACGCCGGGGATCAAAATCTTATCGTCCGGAAATTTCACCTCCCGCCACAGCTCCCATTCATGCTCGTGACGGGGGTTGGCGGCCTCAAAGAGGTAGGCGCCCGCGCGAATCTGCAGCATCAGGTCGACGAAGTGCTTGAGCTCGAAGTCGAACACGCGCGGGGCGATATTGACGCTGTAGCAGGTGTGAAACCGTACCCGTTCCGGCGGGATGCCGCGCAGCGAGTGATTGACGGCCTCGACGCGCAGCGACATGAATTTGCGGCAATCCTCGATCGAAGCGTCGGGCATGCGATTGTAATGCGTCGCCAATCGCGGATCGTCTATCTGCAGCACAAATCCCGCGTCGACGATGGCTTTATATTCGACCCGCATCGCGTCGGCGAGCGCGGCAAGGTACTCCTCCGCTGAACGGTAATATTGGTTTTCGTAGTAGAGTTCGAGGTTGGATGGCGAGATCGCTGTGAGAAAGGCCTCCTCTGCGTTCGCATCGCCCAACGCGGATTTGAGATTTTCCAGATCGGCGCGTAACTCGTCTTGGCCGACGTAGGCGATTGGGCCGGTGCAGGCCCATGCTTTTGGGCGCACCGTGCGCTTGGCAACGATCGCGGAAGAGCGCGCTGCGAGCATGACGCGCATGTCTTCGTACGCCGCGGGAAAAGCCAGCGTATCGCGCGTGGCGCCGCGAAACCGCACTGGGCAGTCGATCTCCGCGAGGCCGGAAAGCCGGGCCCGCGCATACGCCATCCAGCTTACTTTGCTGTGCTCGCCGTCGTTGATGATATCGAGGCCGGTTTCTGTTTGGCGCTGCACGATTTCGGCGACGGCGCGGCGCACGCGGTTGTTGAGCGCAGCCGCGTCAAAACTTTTGCCAAGCTCCTTGGCGTTGAGAGCCTCGACCAGATCCGGCGGACGCGGCAGACTGCCGGTGTGCGTGGTGAGAATTCTGTCGTCGCTTCGCTTCATGCCGACTGGAATAGCATCGGTTCGGTAAAGCTGTCCAAGATGTCGTCGTCGACGGTTTGCCGGTCACGGCGCAAGCGGCGAGCCCAGGGTATGCGCCGCCTGCCTGATCCATGGCGCGTAGCGCGACAGCGGCGTCACGCCGGTGAGGCCGCCGCAGCCGGCGGACAGGCGCGGCCCCGTTGACCAACTGACGATTCCGACGATGGCGAGCGTGTTGTCATCCTCGCGCAGCACCGGCGCGCCGGAATCGCCGGCGCAGGCGCCGAGACCGGCGCGTTGACCCTCGGTGCGCGGGTCGACAAGCCGCAATTGCAAAAAATTCGGAATGCCGGTGGCAACCAGATTTGCTACGCGCAACGTGCCGGTGGTGCGGCCAACGCCGCGTACGCTGACGCCGTAGCCGGCCACCAAAAAACTGTCGCCGGCTCGCGGCGGCCGCGCAGCGCGGTCGAGCGTGAGCGGTGAAAAAAGATTTGTCGGCAGCGGCTGCGCGAGCTTGGCCAGCGCCACGTCCGCAGTAGCCAGATGGCCGAAAAGCTTCTTGATGTCGAACTGCGGATCGCGCGCGACGCGGGCAATGTCCTTGAACATCGGGCTTGCGCCGGGCGAAGGTTTTGCGCCGGGGAAAGAACGACCAGCTTGTAATCGGCGCCCGGCTCTACGCAATGTGCTGCGGTGAGCAGAAGCGCGGGCGCAATCGCGGTCGCGGTGCACGCGGTTCCATAGGAGCCGACGATCATCACCACCGAACGCCCGACGATCCCGGTCGCCGGTTGCGCGCCGCCCACCATCGCCCAAACGGGTCTGCTGGCCGCCGCGGCGGCGACGGCGGCGATGGAAACGCCGGCGAGCAGGCAGAGCGCGGACGCGCGGATCGGTAAATGCACGTCAAAGTCCTCGTTGGACCTGCGAAACCGGCGAGTCCTCGATTTTGCAGCCTGCCCGTCAGCTTGCCCTAAAACAGCCGCTCGGGCACGGTCTAATCGTCGCGATCAGGTCGAATCATGCACCGTATCGGGCGAGTAGCGACTGTCGCGCTTACGCTGCTTACGCTGGCGCCGGCGCTTGCGGAAGCGCCGGCCCGGGCGAGGCATCGCGTCGTTCATCCGGTCTGCCTCGATCAGAGGCAGCGGCGCATCGCCAACGAAAGCGGCAAGATCATCCGCCTTGCGGCTGCCATGCGCGCGGCGAGAAAACGCATGCGCGGCACTGTGGTGCGGGCGCGTCTGTGTCGCGGCCCCGCCGACCTCGTCTATGTGCTGACAGTTCTGGCGCACAATGGCAAAGTGGCGCGGTTGACCGTCGACGCCGTCAAAGGCACCGTGGTGGGCCAGCGTTGAGGGGAGCTTTCTGCTTTGCGCCTTCTCGTTGTCGAGGACGACCCCGATCTCAACCGGCAGCTCTCGACGGCGCTGACCGACGCCGGCTACGTCGTTGACCGGGCCTTCGACGGCGAAGAAGGCCATTACCTCGGCGACAGCGAGCCCTACGACGCCATCATTCTGGATATCGGGCTGCCGAAGATGGACGGCCTCTCGGTCCTGGAGGGTTGGCGCCGGGCCGGCCGCGCCATGCCGGTGCTCATTCTGACCGCGCGCGACCGTTGGAGCGACAAGGTGCAGGGTTTTGATGCCGGCGCCGACGATTACGTGGCAAAGCCGTTCCATCTCGAGGAGGTTCTGGCACGAGTGCGCGCGCTGCTCCGTCGCTCGGCCGGCCACGCCAAAAGCGAGTTCACGTGCGGCTCTGTCCGCCTCGACAGTCGAACCGGACGCGTCGCCGTCGATGGCCGCCCGGTGAAACTGACCTCGCACGAATATCGTCTGCTGTCGTACTTGATGCATCACGGCGGGCGGGTCGTCTCCCGTACCGAGTTGGTCGAGCATCTCTACGATCAGGATTTCGACCGCGATTCCAACACCATCGAGGTCTTCGTCGGACGCATCCGCAGAAAGCTCGGCGTCGACGTCATTCAGACCGTGCGCGGCCTCGGTTATCTGCTGACCCCGCCCGATGCGCGCTAATTCGCTGGCGCTGCGTCTGTTCCTGTGGGCGGCCGGATGGACGCTGATCATTCTCATCATCACCGGCGTGGCGCTGTCGACGCTGTACCGCCACGCGGTTGAGCGCGCCTTCGACCGCCGTCTTGACGTTTACCTGCGCACGCTGGTCGCCGATGTGGCCTCGCCGGAGGAGGGCGGCGAAAAATTTCCGCAATCGATCGGCGAACCGCTGTTCGAGCTGCCGCTTTCGGGCTGGTACTGGCAGGTCACGCGGCTCGATACGCCCCAGCCGCAGGTGCGTTCCTCGCGCTCGCTGTGGGACTCGGCTTTGCCGCGCCTCACCGACGACAAATCCAACGCAGCCGTCGAGTACCGCCAGGGCTATGCGCAAGGCCCCGAGGATCAGAAGCTTCGCCTGGCCGAACGCAACATCGATCTCGGCGACGACGGCAAATATCTGATCGAAGTGGCAGGCGATGCCTCGGAAATCGACGACGAGACGCGCAGCTTCGACGGCATCATCGGCGCTACTTTCGCCGCCCTGACGCTGGCGCTGCTGTTGACTACGGCCTTGCAGGTGCGCTTCGGACTGGCGCCGCTGACGCGCATCTCGCAGCGCCTTGCGGCGATCCGCTCCGGCCGCGCCGAGCGCCTCGAGGGAGAATTTCCCGTCGAGATCGCGCCGCTCGCGCGCGAGGCCAACGCGTTGCTCGATGCCAATCGCGAGATCGTCGAGCGGGCGCGCACCCATGTCGGCAATCTTGCGCACGCGCTCAAAACGCCGCTGTCGGTCATCGTCAACGAGGCGGCCGCGCGCGGCGAAGATGCGCTGGCGCACAAGGTTCGCGAACAGGCCGAATTCATGCGCGATCAGATCGCGCGCCAGCTTGAGCGCGCGCGGCTGGCGGCGCGCCTGACCGTCATCGGCACGCTCACCGACGTTCCGCCCGTCGTCACCGCGCTCGCGCGCACCATGGAGAAGCTCTATCGCGAGCGCGAAATCGCCATCGCGGTGGACGTGCCCGAGCATGCCTATTTCCGCGGCGAGCAGCAGGACCTGGAAGAGATGATCGGCAATCTGGTCGACAACGGCTGCAAGTGGGCGCAGTCGCGCGTCGCCGTGGAGGTGGTCGCGGACCGTGCCGGTACGGACAATGAAAAAAATGAAAAAGGCCGGGGCCAGAAGAACGAAACGGGCGACAACGGTCAAAAACGGCGCGTGCGCATCATCGTCGACGATGACGGACCGGGCCTGTCGGCCGCCGAGCGCGAACAGGTGGCGCTGCGCGGCCGTCGGCTCGATGAGAGCAAGCCCGGCTCCGGGCTCGGCCTGTCGATCGTGGTCGAGCTTGCCGGTCTTTACAGCGGCGTGCTCACGCTCGGCACCGCCCCGATCGGCGGCTTGCGCGCGGAGCTGGCGCTGCCCGGCGGCTAGCTAGAACTGAATAGTTGCTAGTGGTTCTTTGATTCTGGCATTTGCCCACGAGCCTGCCGAACCCGGATGCGAATGCTAGAATCGGACCACTAAGAAGGCACCGTGCTCACCCGATCGCGTCGCTCACGCTCGTCACTTCTCCGGTGTGCGAGGTGTCGTAGCCGGGAATCTCCCGAACCAGGGCAATGAATTCATCCGATTTGAGGACTTCCACGATCGCCTCGACGTCGGCGCGCTCGACGGTCTCGCGCTTGCCCAGCAAATAATAGTCCTCGATGAAAAGCGGGATGAAATCGAGCTTCAGTCGCCGCGCGGCAGCCTCAATGGCGACGCCGACGTCGGCGACGCCGCTCGCAATCGCCGCGGCGACGGCGAGATGGGTGAATTCCTCGGAATAGTAGCCTTTGATCTGAGCTGGATCGATGCCGTGTTCCTGCATCATCCGGTCCACCGCCAGGCGCGTGCCGGAACCGCGCTGGCGGTTGATGAAGCAGGCACCCGTGGATGCAATATCCTTCAGCGTCAGGATGCCGAGCGGATTACCGCTTGGAACGAGGAGGCCCTGGTTCCGGCGCACGAAGTGAACGACGCGTTGCGCGCGTGGCTTGAGCCACGGCTCATACTTGCGGAGGATTTCGCGGCCCAGCGCTCCTTCGGGAACATGGAAGCCGGCCAGTTCGCAGCGATTCTTGCAGAGCGCAACCACGCTTTCGAGGCTGCCGACAAAGCGCACGTCCAGTTTTGGTCCCGGCCGCGTCCGCAGGAATTCACGCAGTTCGGCGAGCACCAGATCGTGGCTCGCGAACATCGTCAGGGCCGGATTGGGCTCCTTGAGGATTTCGCTGAGCTGCTGCTCGACCTCGGACGCGGCGCTCTCCAAATGCGGCGTGAGCCGCGCATTGATGCGTTCGCGCAGCCAGAGCAGCTTTTCGCCCAATTCGGTAAGCCGGGTGCCGCGACCTTGCTCCTTGGCGACGAGCGGCTGACCGATTCGTTCGGACCAGGCCGTGATCAGCCCCCATGCCTGGCGGTAGGGCATCCCGACCAGTTCGGTCGCTTCGGTCAGCTTGCCGGTATTCTTGATGGCATCCAGGAGGGCAAAGAGTTCGGGATCGACGGACTTGCGCGGCTGGCGCCCGGCCTTCCAGACTAGGTCGAGATCAAGCGTGGGGCGGGGATGAGTCATATGTTAATTTTAGCATATTGAAGGGCTTGAGCCTTTTTCTCTAATACAGGGCCGGCGCCCTCGGCAGAATATGCGTGATTTAGCATATTCGTGCAAACGGGGGCGGGGAGAAGCGCTTTGCCCTCGTATTCGTCCTGGAATGCCAAAACCGCTCGCGTCATTATCTCCGACAAGCAGGCGATGCCCGGAGCGCTGCTGCCGATCCTCCATGCCCTGCAGGATGAGTTCGGTTACATCGACCGCGAAGCCGAGCCGCTGATTGCCGACATCTTGAATCTGACCCGTGCGGAGGTGCACGGCGTCGTCACGTTCTATCATGACTTCCGGCAGAAACCTGCCGGTCGGCATGTGCTCAAGCTCTGTCGCGCGGAGTTTTGCCAGGCTCGAGGCGGTGACGCGCTTGCGGCTCGCGCGGAAGCGAGACTCGGTATCGCGTTCGATCGTACGAGCGCCGACGGCCGCATCACCCTCGAACCGGTCTATTGCCTCGGCCTGTGCTCCGTATCGCCGGCGGCGATGCTCGACGGCAGGGTGGTGGCGCGACTCGACGACAAGAAACTCGACGCGCTGCTCGCGGAGGCAGGCCGATGAGCGGCCTGCGCGTTTATGTGCCGGGCGATGCGGCTGCGGTGGCGGTCGGCGCCGATGATGTCGCAACCGCAATCAAGATCGCAGCCGAGCGCGGCGGGACGCCAGTCGAGATCGTGCGCAACGGCTCGCGCGGCCTGCATTGGCTCGAACCGATGGTCGAGGTCGCGACGGCGCAAGGCAGGATCGCCTATGGACCCGTCGCGGTAGCGGATGCCACGGCAACCTTGCGGGCGGCGGCCGCCGATGGCGGCGAGCATCCGTTGCGTTTGGGCGATCCGGAGCAGATTCCGTTCCTTAAGAATCAGACGCGCCTGACGTTTGCGCGGTGCGGGATCGTCGATCCGCGCTCGCTGCAAGACTACCGCGCGCACGGCGGCTACACGGGCCTTGAACGCGCACTGAACATGAAAGCCGCGGCGGTGGTCGACGAGGTCACGCAATCAGGCCTGCGCGGTCGCGGTGGAGCGGGCTTTCCGACCGGCATCAAATGGAAAACCGCGGCCGACACGGCGGCTGACCAGAAATACATCGTCTGCAACGCCGACGAAGGCGACAGCGGCACTTTTGCCGACCGCATGATCATGGAAGGCGATCCCTTCGTGCTGATCGAGGGAATGACGATTGCCGGCATCGCGATCGGTGCGACGCTGGGCTACGTCTATATCCGCTCCGAATATCCGCACGCCATCGCGGTCTTCAACGATGCCATCGCCGCCGCCCGCAAAAGTGGAATGTTGGGCAAGCGCGTAGCGGGCTCGGCGCATGCTTTCGACCTTGAGGTGCGGGTCGGCGCTGGCGCTTATGTGTGCGGCGAAGAAACCTCGCTTCTGGACAGTCTCGAAGGCAAGCGCGGCGTGGTGCGCGCCAAGCCGCCGTTGCCGGCGCACAAAGGCTTGTTTGGAAGGCCCACCGTCATCAACAACGTGCTATCGCTTGCCACGGTGCCGATCATCCTGGAGAAGGGCGCCGCGTTCTACAAGAACTTCGGCATGGGCCGATCGCGCGGTACCATGCCGATCCAGCTTGCCGGCAACATCAAATATCCCGGTCTCTACGAGACGGCATTCGGCGCCACGCTCGGCGAGCTTGTGGAAAACATCGGCGGCGGCACGGCGAACGGCCGGCCGGTGCGGGCCGTGCAGGTCGGCGGCCCGCTCGGCGCCTATTTTCCGCGCTCGCTGTTTCATCTTCCGTTCGATTACGAAACCTTCGCCAATGCCGACGGGCTGATCGGCCACGGCGGCATCGTCGTTTTCGACGACACCGTCGACATGGCAAAGCAGGCACGCTTTGCTTTTGAGTTCTGCGCAATCGAATCGTGCGGCAAGTGCACGCCATGCCGCGTCGGCTCGACGCGCGGCGTCGAGGTCGTCGACCGCATCGTCCGCAACGAGGATCGCGCCGGCAACATCGCGCTGCTCGAAGATCTTTGTCACACCCTGAAGTTCGGCTCGCTCTGCGCGCTCGGCGGTTTTACGCCGTATCCAGTGATGAGCGCGCTCGCCCATTTTCCTGAAGATTTCGGCGCGCCGCCGCGTCTTGCGGCCGCCGAGTAAGGAGCCTGCCATGTCGTTCGCCCAAGAATTCGTCCACGAGGCCGACTACGGCACGCCGAAATCGAAGTCCGGGAAGACCGTCACGCTCACCATCGACGGTAAACAGGTCACGGTATCCGAGGGAACCTCGATCATGCGCGCGGCCGAGGAAGCCGGCACCGAAATTCCAAAACTCTGCGCCACCGACATGCTGGAGGCGTTCGGCTCGTGCCGGCTCTGCCTCGTGGAGATCGACGGGCGCGGCGGCACGCCGGCATCCTGCACCACGCCGGTTGCCGAAGGCATCGTGGTTCGCACCAGGTCCGAGCGGTTGGAGCGAATCCGCAAAGGCGTGATGGAGCTTTACGCGTCTGATCACTCGGTCACGTCGCTTGACCGCAACGCCAAGGAGAACAAATACGTCGAATTGCTCGATGTCGCTGCGGACGTTGGTCTTAAAGAGGTGCGTTACGGATTCGATGGCGCGCGCCATCCCAACTCCGGCGTCGACGCTTCTAATCCGTATTTCGTCTACGATCCGGCCAAATGCATTGTCTGCTCGCGCTGCGTGCGCGCTTGCGAGGAAGTGCAGGGCACCTTCGCACTGACGATTTCAGGCCGCGGCCTCGATTCCATCGTCTCCGCCGGCATGAACGAGCCGTTTTTGCAATCGGAATGCGTGTCCTGCGGCGACTGCGTGCAGGCGTGCCCGACCGGCTCGCTGATCGAGAAAAGCGTCCTTGCCGCGCAGGCAATCGAGAAACCGCCCGACCGTTCGGTGGTGACGACCTGCGCCTATTGCGGTGTCGGCTGCTCGTTCAAGGCAGAGATGCGTGGCGAAGAGGTTGTGCGCATGGTGCCGTACAAGGATGGCAAGGCGAACCGCGGCCATTCCTGCATCAAGGGCCGCTTCGCCTGGGGCTACGCCAACCACAAGGAGCGCATCCTCAAGCCGATGCTGCGCGAGACGATCACCGAGCCCTGGCGCGAGGTGTCCTGGGACGAGGCGATCGCGCGGGTGGCGTCCGAGTTCAAGCGCATCCAGAAGAGCCACGGCCGCGGGTCGATCGGCGGCATCACGTCATCGCGCTGCACCGACGAAGAGACCTTCCTGGTGCAGAAGCTGGTGCGCGCCGGCTTCGGCGTGAACAATGTCGATACCTGCGCCCGCGTGTGCCATTCGCCGACCGGTTACGGCCTCGCCAACACGTTCGGCACCTCCGCCGGGACCCAGGACTTCGACTCCGTCGAGCAATCCGACGTCATCATCCTGATTGGCGCCAATCCGACCGACGCCCATCCGGTATTCGCCTCGCGCATGAAGAAGCGGCTGCGCCAGGGGGCCAAGCTGATCGTCATCGATCCGCGCCGCATCGATCTGGTCCGCACGCCACATGTCGAAGCGGCCTATCATCTGCCCCTGCTGCCGGGCACCAACGTGGCGATGCTCACCGCGCTGGCGCATGTCGTCGTCACAGAAGGGCTGGTGAACGAGACGTTCGTGAGCGAGCGCTGCGAAAGGGATGCGTTCGAGCACTGGGCGGAGTTCGTCGCCGATCCGAAGAACAGCCCCGAGGCGGTCGCCAAGATCACCGGCGTGCCGGCCGACCAGATCCGCCAAGCGGCGCGGCTCTTCGCCACCGGCGGCAACGGCGCGATCTATTATGGCCTCGGCGTCACCGAGCACAGCCAGGGTTCGACCGCGGTGATGGGCATCGCCAATCTCGCCATGGCGACCGGCAATATCGGGCGTCCCGGCGTCGGTGTGAATCCGCTGCGCGGCCAGAACAACGTGCAGGGCTCCTGCGACATGGGTTCATTCCCGCACGAACTGTCCGGCTATAGGCATATCGCGACCGACTCCGTGCGCCAGATGTTCGAGATCGACTGGGGGGTGTCGCTCGACAAGGAGCCGGGCCTGCGCATCAACAACATGCTCGACGCCGCGGTCGATGGCACGTTCAAAGGCGTCTACATCCAGGGCGAAGACATCCTGCAATCGGATCCGGACACCAGACACGTCGCGGCCGGCCTGGCGGCGATGGAATGCGTCGTGGTGCAGGACTTGTTCCTCAACGAGACCGCCAACTACGCTCACGTCTTCCTGCCGGGTTCGACCTTCCTGGAAAAGAACGGCACCTTCATCAACGCCGAGCGCCGTGTGCAACTGGTGCGCAAGGTGATGGAGCCGAAGAACGGCTACGAGGACTGGCAGATCACCTGCATGATCAGCAACGCCATGGGCTATCCGATGCACTACGACCACCCATCGGAGATCATGGATGAGATCGCGCGGCTGACGCCGACCTTTGCCGGCGTCTCCTTCGAGCTTCTCGAGAAAGTCGGCTCGGTGCAGTGGCCCTGCAACGAGAAGGCCCCGGTGGGGACTCCGGTCATGCATATCGGCGAGTTCGTCCGCGGCAAGGGCCGCTTCCTGATCACCGAATATGTGGCGACCGACGAAAAGGTCGGGCCGCGCTTCCCGCTGTTGCTCACCACCGGCCGTATCCTCACCCAATATAATGTCGGCGCGCAGACGCGGCGCACGGAAAACGTCATCTGGCATGAGGAGGATCGCCTCGAAATCCACCCGCACGATGCCGAAGTACGCGGGGTGCACGACGGCGACTGGGTCAGGCTGGTGAGCCGCGCCGGCGAGACCACGCTGCGGGCGCTGATCACCGAGCGGGTGGCGCCGGGCGTCGTCTACACCACGTTCCACCATCCCAATACCCAGGCCAACGTGGTCACCACCGATTTCTCCGACTGGGCAACGAACTGCCCCGAATACAAGGTCACCGCGGTGCAGGTGTCGCCGTCGAACGGCCCGTCGCAGTGGCAGGAGGACTACGACAGTCTGGTCCACCGGAGCCGTCGGATCGCGCCAGCCGAGGCGGCGGAGTAGGCTTTGCTCAACCCCATCCGCCGCGTCGAACGGACCGCCTGGCACGCTCCCGCCTGCCATACCTCCCGCGCAAGCAGTGAAGGGTCGGGATGGGGGCGCGGTGAGCGCACGATCCCGGAAGAGGCCGCAGTGGCGTTCACCTACAACGGCTCGTCCTACGCCGTGATGATGGCGACCCCGCAGGACCTTGAAGACTTCGCAGTGGGATTCAGCCTGACCGAGGGGATTATCCGATCGCCGTCCGCGATCGAGGCGCTGGACATTGTTGAACAGCCGATCGGCGTCGAACTCCGGATGCGATTGACCGAGCCGCACGCCAGCGCGCTCCACGAACGCCGCCGTTATCTCGCCGGCCCAACCGGGTGTGGACTGTGCGGCATAGAAACGCTGACCGAAGCCATGCGGATGCCCAACGTCGTTGCCGACGACTCAACCTTCACGCCCAACGAGATCATGGCGGCGCTCGATGCGCTTGCCGGCCGGCAAGCCATCAACGAGATGACCCACGCTGTGCATGGTGCGGCATTCTACCGTCGCAACGAGGGTCTCATGGCGCTGCGCGAAGACGTCGGCCGCCACAATGCGCTCGACAAGCTCGCGGGCGCCCTGGCGCGCAATGGCATTGCGGGCCGCGGCGGTCTCTGCATTCTCACCAGCCGCCTATCCGTTGAGCTTGTGCAGAAGGCCGCCGCGATCGGCATTCCCGTTCTGGTCGCCGTATCCGCGCCGACGGCGCTCGCGGTTCGTACCGCAGAGGCATCCAGGATCACACTGGTGGCGGTGGCGCGCAACGACGGCTTCGAAGTCTTCACGAATCCGCAGCGCATTCAGGAAGAGCAAGACGTCCATGTCCAAGACACCCATGCCGAAGACACCCATGCCGAAGACACCCATGCCGAAGATACCTATGTCTCCGTCTAGCGATGCCTCGCACGGCACCGGCGCCAAGCTGGTCTATATGGCCAACCAGATCGGCACATTTTTCAAGTCGCAGGATATGAACACGGCATCCGACAAGATTGCCGAGCACATTGCCAAGTACTGGGACCCGCGCATGCGCCGGACAATTGTCGCTCATCTCGATGCCGGGGGTGCCGGTCTCGATCCGGCGGCGCGGCAAGCGGTCGAGGCGCTGCGCGCCACCGTCGCTTAATTCCGCCCCCACAGCTCCTTCGAGGCGATCCGCGCGCCTTCCGACAGCGACTTGAACTTCGCCCACACGATCGAGGGATGCACTTCCTTCGAGCCGGCGAAGGTGGCGAAGCCGCAATCGGATCCGGCAATCACGTTCTCGCGGCCGACCACGCCGGCGAACCGCACGATGCGTTCGGCCACCAGTTCGGGATGCTCGACCAGCACGGTCGAGTGCGAGATCACGCCCGGAATGAGGATCTTGTCGTCCGGCAGCTTGACGCTCTTCCACACCTTCCATTCATGCTCATGGCGCGGATTGGCCGCCTCGAACGAATAGGCGCCGGCGCGGATTTGCAGAATGATGTCGACGATATCCTTGAGCTCCATGTCGTGAATGCGTGGCCCCATATTGATGCCGTAGCAGGTGTGGAAGCGGATTTTCTCCGGTGGGATGTCGCGCAGCGCATGATTGAGCGCCTCGACGCGGATTTTTGCCCATTTGCGGCAGTCGGCGATGCTCGCCTGCGGATGGATGATGTAATAGGTGACAAGCCGCGGGTCGTCGACCTGCAGCAACAAGCCGGCATCGACGATGGCGCGATATTCCTCGCGCATCGCCTCGGCAATGGCGAAGACGTACTCTTCTTGCGTGCTGTAATAGGCGTTGCGCTGCCAGTCCTCGACATTGGAGGGTGAAATCGCCGGCATGAAGGCTTCCGCCACCTTCACGCCGGCGAGTGCGGCTTTGAAATTGTCGATGTCGCGCTGCAGCGAAGCGTGGCCCTTGTAGGTGATCGGGCCGGTGCAGACCATGTGGGTGTGGCGCGAGGCGGCGTGGGTCTGCGCATAGAATTGCGGAAACGAGAGCCCTTCGCGCGAGGAGGCCCATTGATTGCGCGGGCCGGCCACGGTGTCGAGTTCGTATCCGCCGAGCCGCTCGTTGACGTAGCTGACGAAGCTCGGCTTGCCGTATTCGCCATCGTCGATCACGTCGATGCCAAGCTCGGCCTGCTGGCGGGCGATCTCGGCGACGGCGTTGCGCAGGCGCGCGGCCGCTGCCGGAGCCTGGAAAGCTGCCGCGCCGTCGCGCTCGACGCGTTCGAGAAGGTCGGGCGGCCGCGGCAGGCTGCCGGCATGGGTGGTGAGGATGCGCTCGCTGCTGCGTTTCATCGACGTTTCATCTGTTGGATCCGCAGATTTGCCGACACTCCCGTCCGTCCGGCGTCGCGCGCGTCAGTCAAGCGTCACGTGCGCCGAAGCAATGACCTTCTTCCAGCGCTCGACCTCGTCGTGGAAATACGCCGCGGTCGCCTGCGGCGTGCCGCCGCCGGGTTCGGCGGAAAGCTGGGCCAGGCGATGGATAACGCCGGGATCGCGCAGCGCCTCGTTCACCGCAGCATTGATCTTGTCGACGATCGCGGCCGGCGTCTTGGGCGGTGCGGCGAGCGCGAACCAGGTCACTGACGCAAAACCCGGCAGAGTTTCGGCGATGGTCGGCACGCTCGCGAGCGAGGCGATGCGTTCGGGCGAAGCCACCGCGATCAGTTTCAGCTTGCCGGCTTTGACGAACTGCATCGACACGCCAAGGTTATCGAACATGCAGTCGACATTGCCGGCGACGAGATCGTTGAGCGCTGGCGCCGAGCCGCGGTACGGCACGTTCTGCAGCTTCACGTGCGCCATCAACTGAAACAGTTCGGAGGTCAGATGCGAGGTCGTGCCGTTGCCCTGCGTCGCGTCGGTGGCGTGACCCGCTTTGGCGCGAGCGTAGGCGATGAATTGCTGCACCGTATCGGCTTTGACCTTGTCCGGGTTGATCACGAGTGCGTTCGGCACGCGGCCCATCACGACGATGGGCACGAATTGCAGCGGATCAAAATCGAGGTGGGTATAGAGATTCTGGTTGATGACCAGCGGTCCGGGCGGCGAGGCCAGAAGCGTATAGCCGTCGGGATCGGACTTGGCGACCACCTCGGCGCCGATATTGCCGCCGGCGCCGCTGCGGTTCTCGATGATGACCGACTGCCCCCACTTGCGCGACAGCCACTCGGCAAGGATGCGCGGCATGATGTCGGCGGTCCCGCCGGCCGGATAGGGCACGATGATCCGGACCACGTGTGCCGGATAATCCTGCGCGCGCGCCGGCGGCATGGACAGCGTCGCGGCGACGGCAAGCACCACGGCGATCGCGTGGTAAAAAAACCGACTTAAGTGACGAGGCATGATTGCTTCCTCGGAAGTCATCGCACGACCATCGCGCGAGTGCTGGCGCGCGCGGTCGATGCGGCTCGCCCGGGTTTCGGATGTGAGGTCGCTCAAGTGTAGCCATCGGAGGGTCTCGGAGCAATGGAACCGAAAGCCGCGGGGCTTCTTAGACTATGACGGGAATGGGCTATTGGCGGCGAAAACATGCGCGCATCGGGTCCGACATTTGCGTTGGCGTTGGCGTTGGCGCTTGCAGTCGGGCTGGCCGGCTGTGCCAAGGGTCCGAAGGGAGATCCAGGCCCCAATGGACCTCCCGGACCGAAAGGCGATCCCGGCCAGACCGGACCGATCGGCCCCAAGGGGCAGCCGGGGCCGCCCGGACCGCAAGGTCAGCAGGGTCCGCCGAGTCCGAGCGTGCGCGTGATCCGTAATACTTGCCTGTCGGGAAACTGCGCCTCGAGCTGTCGCGCCGACGAGATTCTGGTCGTGGCTTATTGTGGCCCGAGCAGACGCGCTGCCACGTTTCTCGGCGAGCGCGAAGCCTCCTGCGGAGTGTTGGCCAATCCGGCGAACGGCCCGCTGGTCGCGGTTTGCGTCGCGGCGCAGCCCTGACAAGAGGGCGCAGCGACGCCTCGATCCAACCTCGGCGTGTTGAACTGCCGATATTTTACTAACGCCTTCTTAAGCGCCGCGCGGTTAGAACCGCAACGGTGCAATCTATCAGCTCCAGCGGAGCTTTTGGATTTGACATTTGCTTCACGAATTGGCGGCCAAGTGGGTAGCGAACGTCAAATCCGCTCCACTAGAGCGGGATGACTTTACTTCGGGTCGTCATCCCGCTCTGGCTTATTGTTGGAGCATGATCTTTTACGAAAACCGGTGTCCACTTTTCGGGATCATGCTTTAGCGTGGCAGGCCGATGACGAGCGACGCCTCCCCCATAGAACGGCTGCGAAATTATCTGCGATCTCTTTCGCCGCAGGCGCGAGAGATGCTGATCACCGAGCTCGAGCGCGCTCTTCTGCGCGATGACGAGGCCGCCGACAGCGAGTTGATTCTGCAGGAATTGCGGCGAACGATCCGCGAAGCCGCTCAGCCGATGCCGCGCATCGGCGATGCCGCGCGCCGGTTCTTTGTGCCGCTGGAGCCGTTCTTGACCGACGGACCGACCGGTCACAAGCGGCTCGGACGGCTGGCTCGATCGTCGCTCGAGCCGATCTGGGAATGGATCAGCCGCGATCTGATGCCGGCGGAAGCGACCGCGCTCAGCGAGGACATCAAGCGTGCCCTGCTGGCGCAGGACCAGTTGAGGGTCGAGCAATTGGTCCGTGCGCTGCACGGCCGGGCCATCGAGCGCATGAGCGGCGCGCTCGCCGGCGTGCAACCGAATGATAAAGATCGCCGACGGTTTTCAGTACAGGTCGGCACCCCGCGGGCAATTGAGGACGTGACGACGCTGGTGCGCGTTCTCGCTTTCCGCGATTTGCTTGCCGAACTGGCGCGCCGGCTGCCTGACCACATCCGGACCTTCGACCGCGCAGAGATCGATCGGGCGATGGCGCTGTTCGATACCACGTGGGCGGAGAATTTACCCGGCGACTCGCGCTCGCAGCGCGGCGAGCTGCTGCTCTATGGATTGATCCTGTTTGCCAGTCGGCTGGCGGCGCCCTGGCAGCTCATCGGTATCGCCACCCGTGCTGCCGAGAGCGACGATGCCGCTCGCATTGCCGCGACGCCCTATGCGGTCGCGGTCGGCATCGTGCTGGGCGAGCTCGAGCATATGCTGGGCGAGTTGCGCGCGGAGCTCAAAGCCGGCCGGCCGGTGGGCGGGCTGCTCAAGGGTCTCCACGACGCCTCGCGCCAGTTTCGCACCGAGATCAATCTTTCCGTCGATTCGGCGTGGAGCCGCCAGCTGGCTGCGATCCGCAGCGCGGCGTCGAATTTGCTGACCGCGGAGATAGAGACGGTTCCAGGACGTGTCCGCCGCCTGCTGCGCCCGCCGCCGGCGAAAGAGATCGTGGCCGGATCGCGGCTCGACGACATCGACGTGCACGAGGTCGCGATGCGCGTCGAGCTGGTCGGCGCCTGCCGCCTCTATGCCGGCGAATTGGCGGTGAGTGAAGTGACCCTGCGCACCTATTCTGACTTGACGCAATATTTGGAAACCGGCAGCAAAATCCTCCTCGATGCGTTGCGTCATGCCGAGGATGCCGAATGTCCATTTCGCCGATCGCAGGCCGAAGCTGCGATCCGTTTGTGCCGTATCGTCTTTGGCGCCGATTATGCCGGTCTTCTAACCAAAGCCGCCGAAGTGGCGCGCCAGAGCGCGGTCGTCGAGCGCAAGGCGGCGCGCGCGTGAGCGCAGGCCCTGCTCCGGCGTTTTCGGCCAACAATCCGGTGCAGCAGTGCGAAATTGCCGCGCCGCTCTTCCCATTGCAGCCGCATTTGCGCCGTGATGTAAGCACGCGGCGCCATGGTTGACTGCCCGGCGCTGCCGCGCCATTGCGGCGCCGAAAGATTTGACGCCGCTACTGGACCTTGGCAGCTGGCGGCGAGATAACGAAATAGTCAGATGATGCTTTGGATCATTTTTGCATTGATGAGCACTGCGGCAATTGTCGCCGTGTTGTGGCCGCTGGCGCGCAAGCCGCGCGCGGCTAATGGCGGCAGCGATCTGGTCGTCTATCAGGATCAATTGGAGGAAATCGCGCGCGATCGCGGTGCCGGCCTGATCGGCGAGGCTGAGGCCGAGGCCGCTCGCATCGAGGTTTCGCGGCGCTTGATTACCGCCGCCGACGCGTCGGCACCGGCGCCGCAGCCGCAGCAGCCCGAATGGCGACGGCGCGCCACGGCGCTGGCCGTTGTCATTGTCCTGTCGTTGCTTCCGGTCGGCCTCTATGCGGCGCTTGGCTCGCCGGAAGTGCCCGGTCAGCCCGCCTATGCGCGGGAGGACTTGCCCCCCGGCCACGAGTCGATCGCCGCGCTCATCGCCGAGGTGGAGCAACGCCTGGCGAAAAATCCCAACGATGGCATGGGCTGGCAGATTATCGCTCCGGTTTATTTGCGGCTTGGCCGCTATGACGACGCGGTGGTGGCATTCCGCAAGTCGCTGGCGCTCAATGGCGAGACCGCCGCGCGCGATTCCGATCTCGGCGAGGCGCTGGTTTCCGCCGCCAACGGGCTGGTTACCCATGAGGCCAAGCAGCTCTTCGAACGCGCCGCTGCGCGCGATGCCAACGATGCAAAGGCCAATTACTTTCTAGGCCTCGCCGAGGAGCAGGATGGCCATCGCGAGGCCGCGGCGGCGAAGTGGCGCGCCATGCTCGAAGCCGCGCCCGTGGATGCGCCGTGGGTCGGTTTCGTGCGCCAGGCGCTGGCGCGCGTCAGCGGCAAGCCCACGGCAGAAGCCGGCTTGACCCAGGGTGAAATGGCCGCCGCACAAGGCATGCCCGCGGCGCAGCGGGCGGCAATGATCCGCGGCATGGTCGCCAAGCTTGCCGACCGGTTGCACGCGAACGGAAACGACGTCGATGGCTGGCTTCGCCTGGTGCGAGCCTATGTGGTGCTGGGCGACCAGGAAAAGGCCAGGGATGCGGCCGCCGACGCCAAGCGCGCGCTGGCCGATCGGCCCGTCGACGTCAAGCGCATCGACGATCTGGCCAAATCTCTCGGTCTGGAAGGCTGACGGAGGGAGCGATGCAGCGGAGACGACGGCGATGACCCGCAAGCAGCGACGCCTGGTCTTGATCGGCGGCTCGCTCGGCGTGCTTGCCATTGCGGTTGCGCTGATGCTCAACGCCTTTCGCAGTTCGATCGTGTTCTTTAATTCGCCGACCGACGTATTGGTCAATCATGTCGGGCCCGGCGAGCGCATCCGCCTCGGCGGCCTGGTGAAGACCGGCAGCCTGGTGCGTGGCAACGGCCTGCGCATTCGTTTCGAAGTGACCGACGGCAACAATGAGATTCCGGTCCGTTACGACGGAATCCTGCCTGATCTGTTCCGCGAAGGGCAGGGGGTGGTGGCTGAGGGCAAGCTTGGCGGCGGCGGGGTGTTTGACGCCGATACGATCCTGGCCAAGCACGACGCCAACTACATGCCGAAAGAGGTCGTCGAAGCCTTGAAAAAATCCGGCCATTGGAAGGACGACTACGCGCAGCGCGCCGCGCCGCCGGATGCGGGAGGGAGCCGGTGATCCCCGAACTTGGCCACTACGCTTTGATGCTGGCGCTGGGTGTCGCCGTGATCCAGGGCATCCTGCCGATCGTCGGCACGCGCAGCAACGATCCCGCGCTCATGAGCATGGCCGTACCGGCGGCGCTCGCGCAGTTCGTGTTCATCGCGATCGCATTCGCGGCGTTGGCCGAGTGCTACGTGGCCTCGGACTTTTCCGTTCTCAACGTCTACGAGAACTCGAATTCGATGATGCCGCTGATCTACCGGCTCACCAGCATCTGGGGAAACCACGAAGGCTCGATGATGCTGTGGGTGTCCATCCTCGCCTTCTTTGGCGCGATGGTCGCGTTGTTCGGCAGCAACCTCCCGGTGGCGCTCAAGGCCAATGCGCTGGCGGTGCAGGGCTGGATCGCGGCCGCGTTCGAGCTGTTCATTCTCACCACTTCCAACCCCTTTTTGCGCATTCCCAATGCGCCGTTCCAGGGCCGCGACCTCAACCCGATCCTCCAGGATCCCGGCCTCGCCTTCCACCCGCCGATGCTCTACCTCGGCTATGTCGGCTTCTCGATCACCTTTTCCTTCGCGATCGCCGCGCTTTTGGAGGGCCGCATCGACGCGGCCTGGGCCCGCTGGGTACGGCCCTGGGTGCTTGCCGCGTGGATGTGCCTGACGCTCGGCATCGCCGGCGGATCGTACTGGTCGTACTACGAACTGGGCTGGGGCGGCTTCTGGTTCTGGGATCCGGTCGAGAACGCTTCGTTGATGCCGTGGCTCGCCGGCACGGCGCTCCTGCATTCCGCCGTGGTGATGGAAAAGCGTGAGGCGCTCAAGGTCTGGACCGTCCTGCTTGCGATCCTCGCCTTCTCGCTGTCGCTGATGGGAACTTTCCTGGTGCGCTCCGGCGTGCTGACCTCGGTTCACGCCTTCGCCGTCGATCCTTCACGCGGCATATTCATTCTCGCCATTCTTATCGTTTTCATCGGCGGAGCGCTGACGCTCTATGCCTGGCGGGCGCCACTGCTCAAGCAGGGCGGCCTGTTCGCGCCGATCTCGCGCGAAGGCGCGCTGGTGTTCAACAATCTGTTTCTGGTCAGCGCCTGCGCGACGGTGCTCATCGGCACGCTTTATCCGCTGGCCCTCAACGCGCTGACCGCAGAAAAGATTTCCGTCGGTCCGCCGTTTTTCAATCTGACGTTCGGGCCTCTGTTCGTGCCCCTCATGCTGGCGATGCCCTTCGGTCCGCTCCTGGGCTGGAAACGCGGCGATCTGCTCGGCGCTGCCCAGCGCCTGCTTGCGGCCGCACTGCTCGCCGCCGTGGCGGCGGTGCTGGCATTCGCGCTTGCCCACGGCGGGCCGGTGCTGGCGCCGTTCGGTGCCGGAGTCGCGGTGTTCGTCATGGCCGGCGCGGTGACCGATATTGTCGAGCGCACGATGATTCTCCGCCTGCCGCTGCGCGTCGCGCTGCACCGCGCGCTCGGACTGCCGCGTTCCGCCTGGGGCACGGCGTTTGCGCATTTCGGCATCGGCGTTACGCTGCTCGGCATCGTCGGGGCGACCGCTTGGGGCAACGAGCGGATTGCCGAACTCAAGCCCGGGGGCAGCCTCGACATCGCTCATTACCGGCTGACCTTCGACGGGACGTTCGCGCGGACCGGGCCGAACTATCAGGACACGGTTGGCCGTTTCAGCGTGCGCCATGGCAACGATCTCGTCGGGGTCATGCAGCCGAGCCGGCGCATGTTTCCCGATCGCGGCATGGCGACCACCGAGGCGGCGCTGCTGAGCCGAGGGGCGAGCCAGCTCTACCTGTCGATCGGCGATCCGAACCGGGACGGCAGCATCCCGGTGCGGCTCTATTTCAAGCCGCAAGTCCTGCTGATCTGGCTCGGCGCCGCCTTCATGTTCTTCGGCGGCGCGCTCTCGCTCTCGGACCGGCGACTGCGCGTAGGGGCCCCGCGGCCCGCCAGAACGCGGTCCACCAAAGCTGCCGCTCCGCTGCAGGCGGCCGAGTGATCGCGATGAAATACCTGCACGCACTGGCACTGCTGATGGCACTTTTCACCGCCACGACCTGCGTGGCGGTCGAACCTGACGAAGTGCTGTCGAACCCGGTGCTCGAAGCGCGCGCACGTGCCATTTCCAAAGAGCTGCGTTGCATGGTGTGCCAGAACGAGTCGATCGATGAATCGCAAGCGCCGCTCGCCCACGACCTGCGCATGCTGGTGCGTCAGCGGGTCAGGGCGGGCGACAGCAATGCGCAGATCATCAAATTTCTCGTCTCGCGCTATGGCGAATTCATTCTGCTCAAACCGCCGCTTTCCTGGAACACGCTGGCGCTATGGGGCGCCCCGCCGGCGCTCGTGCTGGCCGGGCTGCTGGTGATCCTGATCGGCGAGCGCCGGCGGCGTGCGAGACGGCCGCAGGCGGAAACCGCACAGCTCACCGCGGCTGAGGAAGCCCGCCTCGCCGAGATCATGCGCGGTGAATCCGCCTCGTAATCCGTATCCGGAGCATTTTGTCGCACCGGCGCTCGACGATCGAAAGAATGCGTATTTCCCGGCGCAAAAGCGCTCGCGATTCGACATTACAAACTTTTAATTTAGCCGACAGAAACCGGTAATGCAGCCTGTCCCATGGTGCTGGCCAGCACAATGCTTCGGCTGGGGCGGTCCGCAGGATGGCCCCGCTTCGGAGGAAAGTATGCATTTCATGAATGGCAAACCGGCGAGCTTGAACGCGCGCCCGTCGGCACGGCGCGGAGCCCTCTTGGCGGCCACGATCGCCGGTCTTGGCGCCGCCGTCCTGTTCGCGGCGCCGAACTTTGTTCCCAAGATCGACCTGCTTGGCACCGCCGCGCACGCGCAGAATTTGAGCGAGAAGGCGCAGGCAATTCCGCAAAAGCCGGTCGGCTTCGCCGACATCGTCGAGAAAGTGAAGCCCGCGGTGATCTCGGTGCGCGTCAAGATGGAACGCCCGGCCGGCTCCCATCCCGGTGACGGCGACGAGCAGCAGATTCCGTGGCCGCCGGGCTCGCCTTTCGAACGCTTCTTCCGCCGCTTCGGCTCGCCGAACCTGCGCAACGGGCCGGAGGTCATCACCGGCCAGGGTTCCGGCTTCTTCATTTCCAGCGACGGCTATGCGGTTACCAACAATCACGTGGTCGAGAACGCCGAAAGCGTGAAGGTGACCACGGATGACGGCAAGAAATACAGCGCCAAGGTCATCGGCACCGATCCGCGCACCGATCTTGCGCTCATCAAGGTCGACGGCGGCAGCTTTCCTTATGTGAAGCTTGCCGACGCCACGCCGCGCGTCGGCGACTGGGTGCTTGCGGTCGGCAACCCGTTCGGGCTCGGCGGCACCGTGACCGCCGGCATCGTTTCGGCGCGCGGCCGCGATATTGGCGCCGGCCCCTATGACGACTTCATCCAGATCGATGCGCCGGTCAATAAGGGCAATTCCGGTGGCCCGACCTTCGACGTCAACGGCAACGTCATCGGCGTCAACACCGCGATCTATTCGCCCTCCGGCGGTTCGGTCGGCATCGCATTCGCCATTCCCGCCCAAACGGTGAAGAACGTCATCAAGCAGTTGCGGGAAAAAGGCAGCGTCACCCGCGGCTGGATCGGCGTGCAGATACAGCCGGTCACTCCGGACATCGCCGATAGCATGGGCTTGAAGCAGGCCATTGGCGCGCTTGTCGCCGAGCCGCAGGCCAACAGCCCGGCGCTCAAAGCCGGCGTCAAGAGTGGTGACGTCATCACCATGGTTAATGGCACGAAGGTTCGCGACGCCCGTCAGCTTGCGCGGCTGATCGGCAACATGTCGCCCGGCACCTCCGTTACTCTCGGCCTTATCCACGACGGCCAACAGAAGACGGTCACGCTGACGCTCGGCACGCTGCCGAACGAGAAGCAGGCATCAAACGAGGCGCCGCAGCAAAGTCACGGCTCAGACGTCGACGTGCCCAAGCTCGGCTTCTCGATCGCTCCGGCGAATACCGTGTCGGGCGCGAGCGGCAAGGGCGTCGTGGTGACTGCAGTCCAGGACGGCGGTGTCGCCGCCGATCACGGCTTGCAAGTCGGCGATGTGATCCTCGATGTCAGCGGCAACCCAATTGCGAGCCCCGACGAGTTCAACAAGGGACTCTCCGATGCGCGCAAGCAGGGCAAGCACACTGTGTTATTCCGGGTGAAGTCGGGCGCAGACACGAAGTTCGTGGCTCTTCCGCTCGGCGCCGCCTGAGCAATGGGGCGATCCGCCGGCATTTGTCGCCCCCGCTGGCGGGCGTACCCTGGGGACGGGCCGCGAGGCCCGTCCCCGCCGAATACCAACTCTGCCTCCCGGTATCCGTCGCCCCCGCCGGGGCGGAGTCGGTAGAGAGGGTGGCGGGCCAGCGCTCGCCACCCTCTTTATTGTTTGCCGCCGGCTCGGAATGGGTAATCTTGGATTACCCATTCGTCGAATATGAAATCTTGGACGAAGCGACCTTGCACTAAGTGATCTTGGACAAAGCAATCTTGGGCGAATCGACCGACGAATCGATGGACGAATTGATCCTTGGGCCTGCGAGGCCGAGGCGCAATTGAGCAGATGCAGATATTGGGGCCGCCCGCGCGGTTGCGGCGTGGCGAACTTAACCGAAATGGCTTAGCCTTAGGGCGGCGGCAGAGCGATCTTGCCGCACACCTGCGTCCTGAGCCAATATCATGAGCGCAAAACGGGCCACAAAAGGTGTTTGATTGTCCCGCGACGCGCCTTTGAATGCCCGATCAGACCATGCGGTTGCTTATCATCGAGGATGACCGTGACGCCACCGAGTATCTCGTGAAGGCATTTCGCGAGGTCGGCTACGTTGCCGATCAGGCGACCGACGGCGAGGAGGGCCAGGCGATGGCGCTCGACGGCCAGTATGACGTCCTGATCATCGACCGCATGCTGCCCAAGCGCGACGGGCTTTCGGTCATCGCCGCGCTGCGGGAGAATTCAGTGGAAACACCGGTGCTCATCCTCTCCGCGCTCGGCCAGGTCGACGATCGGGTCAAGGGTCTGCGCAGCGGTGGCGACGACTATCTGTCCAAGCCCTACGCGTTCTCCGAATTGCTGGCGCGGGTCGAGGCGCTGGCGCGCCGGCGCGGCGGCCGCGGCGAGGAAACGGTCTATCGCGTCGCCGATCTCGAACTCAACCGACTGTCGCACGAGGTCAGCCGCGGCGGCCAGGAACTGCAGTTGCAGCCGCGCGAGTTTCGCCTGCTCGAATACCTGATGCGCCACGCCGGGCAGGTGGTCACCCGCACCATGCTCCTGGAAAACGTCTGGGATTATCATTTCGATCCGCAGACCAATGTCATCGACGTGCACATTTCGCGGCTGCGCTCCAAGATCGACAAGGGTTTTAGTCCGCCGCTTTTGCATACGGTACGCGGTGCCGGGTATATGATCCGCGACGGCGCGCGCTGATCGAACGACGCATTCAAGATTTGCCGTTTCGGAGATAAAGTGGTCTTGCCGCCCCGCAATCGGGAGCAAATCGGAGTTGGCCATGACGGCAAGCGATGCGGCGCCGTTTCTCGCGGCGCGTGATTTCCTGCTGCGCCATCGCGACGACTACGCCCGAGCCTATCGCGAATTTCAATGGCCGAAGCTGGATCGGTTCAATTGGGCGCTCGATTATTTCGACCCCATGGCGCGCGATAATGCGCAGCCGGCGCTGTGGCTCCTCGACGAGGCGGCGGGCGAGACCAGGCTTTCGTTTGCTGCGCTGAGCGAGCGCTCGAACCGGGTCGCCAATGCGTTCCGCCGCCTGGGTATCCGGCGCGGGGATCGTGTTCTGCTCATGCTCGGTAACGTCGTTGCGCTCTGGGAAAGCATGCTGGCGGCGATGAAGCTCGGCGCCGTGATCGTACCGGCGACGACGCTGTTGTCGCGCAACGATCTTGTCGATCGGTTCGCCCGCGGCCGCATCGCCCACGTCATCGCCGGCGCCGACGCCGCGGCCAAGTTCACCGACCTGCCCGGCGATTACACCCGCATCGCCGTCGGCGGCGCGGCGGAAGGCTGGACCGCCTACGAGGATTGCTACACGCACTCGCCCCATTTCGCGGCGGACGGCCCGACCGGCGCGGACGATCCGCTTCTGCTTTACTTCACCTCGGGTACGACGGCGACGCCGAAGCTCGTCCTGCACACGCACCAGAGCTATCCGGTCGGGCATCTGTCCACGATGTATTGGCTCGGGCTGCGCCCCGGCGATCTGCATCTGAACATCTCGTCGCCGGGTTGGGCCAAGCACGCGTGGAGCTGCTTCTTTTCGCCGTGGACGGCGCAAGCGGCGATCTTCATCGTCAATCAACGTCGCTTCGATGCGCGCGGTCTACTCGACGCCATCGCAGGCTGCTCGGTCACCACGTTTTGTGCGCCGCCGACGGTGTGGCGGCTGCTGATCCAGGAGGACCTCTCGGCCTGGAAGGTGCGGCTGAAAGAGCTGGTCGGCGCCGGTGAGCCGCTTAACCCCGAGGTCATCGAGCGGGTCCGCCAGGCCTGGGGCCTCACCATCCGCGACGGCTACGGGCAGACCGAAACGACGGCTTTCGTCGGCAATACGCCCGGCCAGAAACTCAAGCCCGGCTCGATGGGGCGGCCGCTGCCGGGCTATCGCGTTCACCTTGTCGATGCCCAGGGCGCCGCCGCCCGCGAGGGTGAGATCCGGCTCGCGCTCAAGCCGCCTCCGACCGGGCTGATGCGCGGATATCAGGGTGAGGACGGCGGCATCGTCTCTCCGGGCGATTCGCAATACGCGACCGGCGATGTCGCCAACGTCGACGAGGAGGGATACCTCACCTATGTGGGCCGGGCTGATGACGTGTTCAAATCGTCCGATTATCGCATCAGCCCGTTCGAACTGGAGAGCGCATTGATCGAACATCCGGCGATCGCCGAGGCGGCGGTGGTGCCGTCGCCCGATCCGATCCGGCTCGCGGTTCCGAAAGCCTTTCTCGTGCTGGCGGCCGGGTATGCGCCGGACCGCTCCACCGCGCTGTCGATCCTGCGCCACTGCCGCAACGTGCTGGCGCCGTTCAAGCGCGTGCGCGGCCTCGAGTTCGCCGAACTGCCGAAGACGATCTCGGGAAAAATCCGTCGCGTCGAGCTGCGCCGGTCGGAAGCCGCAAATCGCCGCGACGGCAAGCGCACGGCGCTTGAATTCTGGGAAGACGACTTCTCCGAGGATGAATTGAGCGTGCAGCCTTGAAAGAATTGCATCCGTGAGCGCACTCGGCAAACTTCTGCGCACGACGGCGTTCAAGCTCACGCTCGTCTATCTGTTGATTTTCGGTTTGTTTGCGGCTTCGCTTCTCGGCTATTTCGCGCTCAATACGCGCCGCCTCATCACCGAGCAGATCACCGAGACGGTTCAGGGCGAGATCAGGGGGCTGACGGAGCAATATAATGCCGGCGGGCTGCGGCGGCTTGTCACCGCCGTCGAGCTGCGCTCGCGTCGGCCAGGATCGAGCCTTTATCTGGTCACCACGCCAAACGGCGAGGGGCTTGCGGGAAACGTCGGAGCCCTGCAGCCCGGCGTGCTCGATCATCCCGGCTGGCTCGAAACGTCCTACCGCCGGCTCGACTCTCCGGAAGGCTCCGATCGCCACGCGCTGATCGAAGTCGTGCAGCTCGGCGGCTTTCATCTGCTGGTCGGACGCGACCTCGAGGAGCGCGAACGGCTGTACGGCATCGTCACCAACGCCGGACGCTGGTCGTTCGCACTGGTCGTCGTTCTCGGCCTCGCCGGCGGCTTCTTCGTCAGCCGGCGCGTGCTCAGCCGCATCGACGCCATGACCGGAACCGCGCAGGCGATCATGGCCGGCGATCTTGCCGGCCGGCTGCCGCGCGCCGGCACCGGCGATGAGCTCGACCGGCTGGCCGACAACGTCAACGCCATGCTCGATCGCATCGTCGCCCTGATGCATGGCCTGAGCGAAGTTTCCGACAATATTGCGCACGACCTGAAAACGCCGCTGACGCGGCTGCGCAATCGCTGCGAACAGGCGCTGCGCAATACCAAAGGCGAGGCCGATTATCGCGCGGCGCTGGAATCCACCATCGAAGAATCCGACGAACTCATCCGTACCTTCGACGCGCTGTTGATGATCGCGCGGGCCGAATCCGGCCATGCGCGCGACGACATGATCGATTTCGATGCCGCCGATATTGCCCGCGACGTGAGCGAATTGTACGAGCCGTTGGCCGACGAGAAGGGTTTGGCGCTCAAGGTCGATGCGTCCATGGCGGCGCCGGTGCACGGCAACCGCGAGCTGGTCAGCCAGGCGCTGGCCAATCTCGTCGACAATGCGATCAAATATGCCGAGCCCGACGGCAAGCTCAACGGCGTGCCTGCCGAGATCCTCGTCAAGACCGGGAGCGAAGGCGAGCGCATCACGCTCGCGGTCGAGGATCGCGGACCGGGCATTCCGGAAGCCGATCGCGGCCGCGTCGTCGAGCGCTTCGTACGCCTGGAGGAAAGCCGGTCCAAACCTGGATCGGGATTGGGCTTGAGCCTTGCCGCGGCGGTGGCGCGCTTGCACGGCGGGGAGCTGAAGTTCGAGGACAATCATCCCGGGTTGCGCAGCGTCATCGTGCTGCCGCGGCATGAAGCGGCGGCACCAGGATGAGCCGTGCCGCCGTGGGCAAACGGCAAACGAAATCGCCGAAGCTGCAAATCCACAAGACGGCACTGGTGCGGCGGCTGGGTTCGGCCGGACGCGCCGCTCCCGGCGCCGGCGGCCTGCCATTACCTCCTTCCTCGCCGGCCACGCGTCTCACCGAAGCGCTCGGCGGCACGAATGCTGCCCGATCCGCTGCCGCCGCTTCGCTCGCCGGCCTTGCATGCTCGCATCCCGTTCTTTCGCAGCTGCTTGGTGCCGTAGAGGAGAGCGCGCCCTATCTGCGCGACCTCGTGCGCGCCGATGCCGCGCGCGCGCTGCGCGTGCTCTGCAACGATCCCGACGCGCGGTTTGCATTGCTGCTTGCGAGCGCGCGCCGCAGTACCGCGGCGGCGCGCAATCCGGCGGCTTTGATGCGGGTGTTGCGCCGGGTGAAGGCGGAGGCGGCGCTACTCATCGCGCTTGCCGATATCGGCAACGTCTGGTCCGTCGAACGCGTGACCCGCGCGTTGACCGATCTCGCCGATACGGCGCTGCGCGCTGCGGTGCGCTTTCTCCTTCACGATGCCGCGCAGCGCGGGATGCTCGAACCGCCTGATCCCCACGAACCGGAAATAGGGAGCGGTCTCATTGTCCTTGCCATGGGCAAGATGGGCGCAGGCGAGCTGAATTTCTCCAGCGACATCGACCTGATGGTGTTCTTTGATCCGGCCGCTGCGGCGCTGTCGCGCGACGTGGAGCCCGCGCTCTTCTACATCCGCCTGACGCAGCAACTGCTCAAGCTGATTGGCGCGCGGACCGCGGACGGTTACGTGTTTCGCGTCGATCTGCGTCTGCGTCCGGATCCGTCCTCGACCCAGATCGCGATTCCGGTCGAAGCGGCGCTGGAATATTATGAAAGCCGCGGGCAGAACTGGGAGCGCGCCGCGCTCATCAAGGCACGGCCGTGCGCCGGCGACCTTGCGGCCGGCGAACAGCTTGTGCGCGATTTGTCGCCCTTTGTCTGGCGTAAATATCTCGACTTCGCGACGGTCGCCGACGTGCACGAAATGAAGCGGCAGATTCACGCCTATCGCGGTCATGGGGAGATTGCGGTCGAAGGCCACAATATCAAGCTCGGCCGCGGCGGTATCCGCGAAATCGAGTTTTTCGCGCAAACCCAGCAGCTCATTGCCGGCGGCCGGCACAGCGAACTGCGCGGCCGCAGCACCGTCGCCGTGCTGCAAGCGCTCGCCGCCGGTGGCTGGATCGACGCCGCCGCGCGCGACGAGTTGACAATCGCCTACGATTTTCTGCGCCGCCTCGAGCACCGCCTGCAGATGTTGAACGACGAGCAGACCCACAGCCTGCCGTCGGATCCTGCCGCGCTGGAGAAATTCGCGCGATTTTTCGGCTTTGCCGGGCGCGACGATTTTGCCGAATGTTTGCTCGGGTATTTGCGCATCGTCGAACGGCACTATGTCAAACTGTTCGAGCGCGAACCGGCCTTTCTCGCGCGCCAGCACAAGCTGTCGTTTTCGACGCCGGAGCGCGAGGGTGAAACGCTCGATCGCCTGGCGGAACTCGGCTTCCGCCAGCCGCAGCAGATCACCGAGGCGGTGCGCCGATGGCGTACGGCGCCCTACCAGGCGTTGCGGAGCGAGCAGGCGCGCAACAATCTGACCGATCTTTTGCCGGCGATCATCGATCAGGTTTCGCGCGCGGAAAATCCGGATTTTGCCTTCGCGGCGTTCGACGGCTTCCTCAACGGGCTGCGCGCCGGCGGCCGCTTTCTCTCGCTGTTCCGGCAGAATCCGCAGATTGTCGATTTCATCGCGCTCATCCTGCGCGCCGCTCCACGCCTGGCCGATACGCTTTCCCGCAATCCACACCTCATCGATCCACTGATCGATCCGAGTTTCTTCGGCGCGCTGCCCGACGCCGACCGGCTGGCCGACGACCTGGCGCGCGCGCTTGGCGAGGCGCGCCGCTACGAGGATTTTCTCGATGCGATCCGCCTGTTCGGCCAGGAGCATCTGTTCCTCGTCGGGGCGCGCATTCTGTCCGGGTCCGTTTCCGCCGAGCAGGCGGGTGAGGTCTTTGCCGGGCTGGCCGAGGTGCTCGTTCGCGCGCTGAACGCGCGGGTGGAAGATGATTTTGCCCTCCTGCACGGGCGCATACGCGGCCAGCGCAGCGCGATCCTTGCGCTGGGCCGGCTTGGCGCCCGCGAAATGACGGCGAGTTCCGACCTTGATCTCATCGTGATCTACGATTTCGACCAGGAATCTCCGAGTCCGACGGCAAACGACCGCTATACGGCGCGCAGTATTTCGCGCGCCTGACTCAGCGCCTGATCAGCGCGCTCACAGTGCAGACCAATTACGGGGTGCTCTATCCGGTGGATATGCGGCTGCGGCCCTCGGGCCGCTCGGGCCCGCTGGCGACGCAGATCGACGGGTTTCTCAGCTACCAGGAACGTGAGGCGTGGACCTGGGAGCACATGGCGCTCACTCGCGCGCGCGTGATTTGCGGACCGCCCGACTTTGCCGCGCGCGTCGCAGCCATTATCCACCACGTGCTGTGCCGCGAGCGCAACGCCGAACTCGTTGCCGCCGACGTTGTCGAGATGCGGGCGGCCATCGCTGCGGAAAAGGGCGAAAGCGATCCGTGGGATTTCAAGTACGCCGCCGGCGCGCTCATCGATATCGAATTCATCGCGCAATATCTGCAGCTCATGCATGCCGCGTCCATGCCGGACATTCTCGACCCATCGACCGCGCGAATGCTGGAAAAGGCCGAACGGCTCGGCGTCCTCAAGGCCGATGATGCCGCGGTGCTGCGGCCGGCGATGAAACTCTTCCACGACCTCACGCAGATCCTGCGGCTGTGCCTGCCCGGCAAATTCGATCCGCAATCGGCGGGCGCCGGCGTGCTCGGCCTGCTCGCGCGCGCCGCCGACCTGCCTAATTTCCCGGCGCTGGCGGCGCATGTCGTCGAGACCGAGCAAAAGGTGCGCGAATGCTTCGTGCGCATACTCGGCCGGGCGCCGTAGTCCTTTCCGGGCACGTGCGGCACCAGGGCGCGGCAGCCGTCGCGGGCGGACCGCGACCATCGGCCGTTCGCCGCGACAAGCTCACCGCCGAGCGCTTCGGCGCCTCATCCTAAGGGAAAGGTTACCAATGTCGTGCCAGTGTCTGCCGGCGCAAGGCAGCACGGCCGTCGCAGGTTATCAGGTGAAGAGTCTGCAATTGGGAACGGGTCTCATCGACGAACGGGCGGCTCGCGCGCTTGCGGCCCCGTGTCGGGAGTGTCCGGTTTCTAAGTCCGATAGCGGGCGAAAGGGGGTCAGCAGTTACCTTCTGCGATCCGGAATTTATGTTTTCCTAATTGCATTCGCATGCGTGCATTACCTCCTCAATGCGCCGCTCCTGCTGGGCCACTATGATTTGGGATGGCACCTCGCCGCCGGCGACCTAATCAGAAATCAAGGTCAAATTCCTTTCCACGATCCATGGTCGTTCACCTCTGGAGGTCGGCAATGGTATAATATTTCGTGGCTTTGGGACGTGATTGCCAGCGCGTTGGTTCAATATACGAATTTCAGCGGTCTGCTGATATTCGTTATTGCGTGTGGCGCGGTTATAGTTGGGTATCTTACTTCTGTTTGCCTCAGCAGCGGAGCCTCAAGGCTCGCGGTCGGTATTTCCGTTTTAGCGTCGTGCCTGCTTTATCCCACCTTTGCGACCTACCCAAATATCTATCTCACCGCCTCCCCGAACATTTCTACCATGTTGTTTTGCGCGATCTATTACGAGCACTGTTTGAAAAAGAGAAAGTGGTTTTGGCTGCCCGCAATAATGGTCCTATGGACCAACCTGCACGGCGGCTTTTTGCTCGGCTTTCCGATCATTGGCATCTTCTGCGCCGCCGCATTGCTTAGACGGGATTGGACGAGTTTCAGAAATTATGTTTTGGCGGGAACGGTTTGCTTCATTGCAACGTTCATTAATCCTCTTGGCTGGCATATCTATGAAGGCGTGGCCGCTACATTAGGGAACTTCGCGCAGGCAAACATCACCGAGTGGTGGTCTTACTACCGGAATATCACCATGCCGGGCAGCATTCCCAGTATCATATACCTTGTTGTATTTGTTGCGTTTGAATTGTTCTTCAGAGGGTCTTATCCCGCAGAGGCAAGGCTGCTTTCCTGGCTCTTTTTGTTTTTAGGCCTTTATCAATTCAGATATATGTCTTTTTTTTATATGTTCGCAGCAGCTCCGATGGCGGTTCACCTTGATAGGCTGCTGCCGAAACCACTGGACAATTTTCGACTCGACAAATCCTTATTGACTGCTGGCGCCATTGTGGCGTGCGCTCTGCCATTGGTTTATCTGCAAATAGAACCTGCGCTCGGACTTCCGGACATGCTTTCGGAGCAGGATGCGCTTTATCTGCAGACACATTTTCCGCATGCGCGGCTTCTGAACCACTGGAACTACGGTGGAATTTTGATCTTTCGCACCCGAGGTGCCGTCCCGGTGTTCGTAGACGGGCGAGCGGCTACCGCTTATCCGGAAGGGTTATTGCGTGACTATTTCAAACTGGTCGGATCGCAGATTAATGAGACCGCTTGGGACGCGGTGCTAAAAAAGTATAAGATCGACACGGTGCTATGGGTGAAGGCACAGCAAGAGTTAAGGTGGTTTCTCGTGGGGAAAAGGGGCTGGAAGGAAGCATACACAGGATCGTATGTGAGCATTTACGTCAAGCCATAGCGCGTATTGCGCTTTTACACCGCACGCAGCCACGCGGCGTTGCATCCGTCACGCCGCAGCGGCGCGCGCCGGCTGACGCGCCTCAGTCGGCAGCCGCACGACCACCATCGTGCCCTTGCCTAGCGTCGAGCGGATGCGCATGCGTCCACCATGCAGTTCGACCAGCGATTTGGCGATGGCGAGGCCGAGCCCGGATCCCTGATACCGCTTGGTGAGCTGGCTTTCCACCTGCTCGAACGGCCGGCCGAGCTTGTGCAGCGCGTCCTTGGGAATGCCGATGCCGTTGTCGCTTATGGCGACGGTGACGCGGCCGCCGCGCGCGCGTCCTTCGACCTTCACGGCGCCGCCTTCGGGGGTGAATTTCACCGCGTTGGACAGGAGATTAAGCGCGATCTGCTTGAGCGCGCGGCGGTCGGCCTTGAGATGGATGCCGGGAGCGATCTGCGAGCCGAGCATCAAGCGCTTTTCATTGGCGCGGCCGAACACCACGCGCAGGCAATCGGCGAGCACGGGATCCAGTTCGACATCCTCGGGCGCAAGCCGGATGTGGCCGGCCTCGATCTTCGACATGTCGAGAACGTCGTTGATGACGTCGAGCAGATACTGCCCGCTCTCGCGGATGTCGCGCGAATATTCCACGTACTTCTCGGCGCCGAGCGGCCCGAATAGGGCGGCTTCCATGATTTCGGAAAAGCCGATGATGGCGTTGAGCGGCGTGCGCAGCTCGTGGCTCATGTTGGCCAGAAACTTCGACTTGGCGGCGTTGGCGTCCTCGGCGCGGGTCTTTTCCTCGGCATATTTCTCCGCCAGGTCGGCGAGCTGCTCGGCCTGCAATTCCAGCGCCTGCTGCGACTTGCGCAGGTCGTCGATGGTGGCGATGCGACGCTTCTCGCCCTCGATCAGCCGCTGCTCATGCAGCTTGATCTTGGTGATGTCGGTCCCGACCGAGACGTAACCGCCGTCCTTGGTGCGGCGCTCGCTGATGTGCATCCAGCGCCCTTCGTCGAGCTGGGCCTCGAAGGTGCGTGCGCCCGGCGGAGACGATTGCTGGCCCTCTTCGTTGGCGACGGCGGTGCGGATGATCGGCTTGCGTCCCCTGGCCACGATCGCTTCGTACGGCGTGCCGGCCACGAGCGCTTCCTCTGGCAAATGATGCAGCGACTGGAAATTGGAATTGCACAGCACCAGCCGGTTTTCCGCATCCCAGAGCACGAACGCTTCTGGAATCGTCTCGATCGCGTCGCGCAGCCGCAGATCCGCCGCCACGGTCTTCTCCGCCAGGCTTCTCTGCTCGGTGATGTCGACAGCGATGCCGATCAGGTGCAGCCCGGCTTCGCCGTCCTGCCGCGCCAGTTCGCAGCGCGCCCGCAGCCACAGCCAGCGGCCGTCGGCGTGGCGCATGCGGAAGGCGTGATCGAACGAGGAGACCCTGGCGTCGGCGAGCTGCGTGGCGAGGTCGTAGAGGTTGACGTCGTCGGCGTGGACGAGAGCGTTCACCTCGCCGAAGCTGAGCAGCTCGTCTTTCGCCGGCAGGCCGAGAATGTCGAACATCGAATGCGACCAAAACACCCGGCCGCGCGCCAGGTCCCAGTCCCACAGCCCGCAGCGGCCGCGGTTGAGCGCGGTATCGATGCGGCTTCGCACTGTGTCGTGGATGAGGTCGGCCTCGCGTGCCCGCGTCGCCTGCCAATGGAATGCGAAGCCGAGAATGAGCACCACGAAGCCGGTCGTTGCCGAGAGCGTGATGGTCAGCGCCGTGGTCGAGCGCCACTCGGCGAGCGCATCATCGAGGGGCTGCACCACCGCGACCAAACCGATCGGATTTCTCAGCGCCCGCACCGAAGCGAAGGCCAGCCTGCCGTCCGCCAGCCTGATCGGCAGCGTGTGCGCCTCGGAGGCGAACGTGGTCAACGGCTGGTCGGGGCCGAGAACATCGAGGATTGAGCGGCCGGCCAATGACGGATCGGCCGGAATGCTGCCGATGATGACGCCGTCGCTATCGGCGATCAGCGCGCGGCGGCCGGCGCCCGCGGCCCAATCCGGCAGTGCGCGCGGCAGCATGCTCGCCGTGCGGCCGAGGCCAGGCTGTTCCTCGTTCGCCCGCCGATCGAGCGCCACCGCCAATTGGTCGGCGATTCCCTCGATGGCATCGGTCGCCTCGCCGAGCACGATTCGGCGCTGGTCGAGCACCTGCACTGCGGCGCCGACGCAGATCGTCAGCATGAAGGCGACGATGAGGACCGGTACGGCCCGGCGCAGCAGCGGCTCGGCGCTTAACAGCCGCCGATAGGCGGGATTGGCAATCGATTGCGCCAGCCCCTTGATCGAATCGGAACGTAGCGACGCATTCGCCGTGTCGGCGCGCGCCATCGCCGGCCTCCGTTCGGACGTTCCCCGTATCCGTCTTCGGAAGGATGTGCCGCATCATTTCCAAATCATCCTGATAAGAATCGATGCGGAACAGTTTGTCGAGAGTCCTGAAAGTATTTTTTTATACGATGCGCGCGGGTCTGTTTGCTGCCCCGCGAAGGCCGTTGTGGCGACGCGGCGATGCTTAATTCGCCGCCAGCGTGCGCGCCACGATGTCGGCGACATCGCGCGACAGGTCGCCGCGCGCGGCGACGCGGCGCAGCGTGGCTTCGGCATGCCCGCGCCTTTGCGGTTCCAGCATCCGCCAGGAGCGAAAGGCGCCCATCAGCCGTGCTGCGACCTGAGGATTCTTTGCATCGAGCGCCACCACGACCTCGGCCACGAACTCGTAGCCGGCGCCGTCGGGGCGGTTGAACTGGGTGGGGTTGGCTTGCGCGAACGAGCCGATCAGCGCCCGCACGCGGTTCGGATTGGCCATCGAGAAAGCGCGGTGGCCGGTCAGCGCGCGCACCCGATCGAGCGTCGCACGCTCGGGGATGACGGCTTGCAGCGCCAGCCATTTGTCGATGACCAGCGGATCGTCGGCGTAGCGGCGATAAAAGTCCTCGAGCGCCGCCGCGCGCTCGGGTCGCTCGTGCAACGCCAAAGTTTCCAGCGCCGCCATGCGGTCGGTCATGTTGTCGGCATCGCGGTATTGCGCAAATGCCCGTGCGATCGCCTCGGCGTCCTCGGTCATGGCGAGAAAATCGAGGCACGCGTTCTTGAGCGCGCGCCGTCCCGCGCTCTGCGCGTCCGGCCGGAATGGACCGGGCGTCATCATGCGCGCATAGGCGTCGGTGAGCGCAGCGCGGTGGCGCCCGCCGATTGCCACGCGCAGCTTGCGCCGCGCCGCAAAGACCGCGTCGGGATCGACGTCGCGGCCGATCTCGCGCGCAATATCCGCTTCGCTCGGCGGCTGCAGGGCGAGCGCGATGAAGGCGGGTTCGAGTTTTTGGTCGGCGAGGATGACTCCGAGCGCTGTGAGCAGGCCGTCGTCCTCGCGCGCCGGCGCCCCGCCGCGCAGCGCCGCCACGTTGCCCTTGATGAGCGACATCGCCAGCGTCTGCATCGCCTGCCAGCGATTGAAGGGGTCGGCATCGTGCGCGGCGAGAAAACAGAGGTCGGCCGCCTCGATCGGCACCGACAGCCTGATCGGCGCGGAAAAGCCGCGGTTGAGCGAGGGGATCGGCCGCTGCGCGAGTCCAGTGAAGACGAACGTCTGGCGCGATGCGGTCAGTTCCACGATGCCGCGCGCAAGCCGCTTTCCATCAAGCAACAGCGACATGTCAGCGCCGTCGTCGCCGACCAGTCCCAGTGCGAGCGGGATTGTCATCGGCTCCTTGCGCGGCTGGCCGGGTGTCGGCGGGATCGTCTGCACAATGTCGAGCCGGCAGGTCCCGCTCTGCGCATCGTAATGCGGGGTGACCGTCACGTCCGGCGTTCCCGCCTGTGAGTACCAGAGCATGAACTGGGAAAAATCGCGTCCGCTCACGTCGGCAAAGCACTGCACGAATTGCTCGACGGTGGCGGCCTCGCCGTCATGGCGCTGGAAATAAAGGTCCATGCCGCTGCGGAACAGATCGGCGCCGAGCAGCGCCTTGATCATGCGCACCACCTCGGCGCCCTTGTCGTATACGGTCGCGGTGTAGAAGTTGTTGATCTCGTGATAGAGTTCGGGCCGCACCGGGTGGGCGAGGGGGCCTGCGTCCTCGACGAATTGCTGCGAGCGCAGCGAGCGCACGTCGCCGATGCGCTCGACCGCGCGCGATCTTTGGTCGGCGGAAAATTCCTCGTCGCGGAAGACCGTCAGTCCTTCTTTCAGGCAGAGTTGGAACCAGTCGCGGCAAGTGATTCGATCGCCGGTCCAGTTGTGGAAGTACTCGTGGGCGATGACCGCCTCGATGCCCATGAAATCGTTGTCGGTCGCCGTCTCCGGCTTGGCGAGAACGTATTTGTCATTGAAGACGTTGAGTCCCTTGTTCTCCATCGCGCCCATGTTGAAGGCCGAGACGGCGACGATCATGAAGATATCGAGGTCGTATTCGCGACCGAAGGCCTGTTCGTCCCAGCGCATGGCGCGCTTGAGGCTGTCCATGGCGTAGGCGCAGCGATCCTCCCTGCCAGGCTCCACGTAGATGTGCAGCGTCACCTTGCGGCCGGACATCGTGGTGAAACTGTCGGCGACGCGCGCGAGCCTGCCGCCGACCAGCGCGAACAGATAACAGGGCTTTTTGAACGGATCGTGCCAGACGGCGAAATGCCGGTTGGTGCCCGGCATGCTGCCGGCGGAAACGAGATTGCCGTTGGCGAGGAGCACGGGCGCTTCGTCTTTGTCGGCTTCGATCCGGGTGGTGTAGACCGCCATCACGTCGGGCCGGTCGAGAAAATAGGTGATGCGGCGGAAGCCTTCGGCTTCGCATTGCGTGCAATAGGTCTCGCCGGCGCGGTAGAGGCCCATCAGCCGGGTATTGCCCGCCGGATCGATCGCGGTTTCGATTTCCAGCTCGAAGGGCCGGTTCGGCGGCTGCGCGATGGTCAGCCGCTCCGGCGTGGCGACGAAATTCTCCGCCGGCAGCGGCTTGCCGTCGAGCCGAAGCGCGACGAGTTTGAGGTCTTCGCCGTCGAGCACGAGCGGGGCCGGCGCGCCGGCCGTATTGGGCTTGATCGTGAGCTTGGAACGCACGTGGGTCGCGTTCGCATCGAGACTCACATCAAGCGCGACAGTCTCGATCAGCCAGTCAGGCGGGCGGTAATCCTGAAGGCGGATGGGGCGAGGTTCTTCGGTACGCATGGCGCTGTTGTAGCCCGGATTGCGCGCAGTGCAATCCTGAACCTCGCGTGCGGCGGCGCCGGATTGGCTCGGCTGACGTCGCCGCTCGTCATGCACGAGCGGGAAGTTCCCCAACCGGCCGCCGGTGAAATTCTGGTCGAAAAGCGCGGCGTGCGCGTTTGCCGCACGGATCCGCGACGCGGTCGAGGGCGGCGTTCCGGCGCTGGTGCGTCAAACATCAAAAATAGGCGGCTCGCCGAAAAAAGCCTGGCGGAGGATTTCGGCAAAATCCGATTTTGTTGGCGGCCGCGGATGCGTGATTTTTATCGCGCTCATCAGGTCCACGGCCTTGCCGATGTCGTTCTCGCGCAGGCCGAGACCTTTCAACCCGGTCGGCAGGCCGAGGCGGGCGTTGAGGTCGTAGAGGGCGCGCGCGGCGCTCGGCGCACCCAGCGCGCGTTCGATCCGCGCCATGGCCTCGGGCGCGGCAGCGGCGTTGAAGCCGACCGCATAGGGGGTGACCACGGCGTGCGTATGCGCATGGTCGAGATTGAACCATTGCCGCACGCGCTGGGCGATCGCGTGCTCGATCCCGACCTCGGCGCGGAAATTAGCCGCAAGCCAGGCACCGTAGAGAGCGTCGGTGCGCGCTGCGAGGTCGCGTGGATTGTCCACCACGTGCGGCAGACTGGCGCCGAGCCGACGGACGGCTTCCTCCGCCATCGCCTGCACCACCGGATTGGTGTCGGGACCGTAGAGGCTTTCGACCGCGTGCGCCATGGCGTTCATGCCGCTCGCCGCCGAGGTGCGCGCGGGCAGATCGAGTGTCAGTTCCGGATCGTAGATGGCGCTCGCCGGCAGGGCGGCGCGATCGTCGCCGCCGACCTGCTCGCCGGCAATTCCGATGCGCCATCGCGCCGCCATTTCCGAGCCCGAATAGGTGGTGACGACGGCGATGTAGGGCAGCTTCGTCGCCGCGCCGGCAGCCTTGGCGAGCCCGATCGGCGAGCCGCCGCCGATCGCGATGAAGCCGTCGGCGCTGGCCTCCTTGAGGCCGTGCATGACGCGGTCGAAGGCCGCGCGCGGCATATTCGGTTCCGAGACGGCGCAGATGCCCGCGCAACGCTCGGCAAGCGGGGCGCTCACGCGTCGCGCCAGTCCGGCGCGCGACGCCGAGCACAGGACGATCAAGCGCGAGATTTTGTGCAGATCGGCTTCCGCGCGCAATCTCGCGACAGCGCCGGTGCCGAACACGATGCGCACGGGATCGGAGTGGTAGGTAAAGCGGGAGGTCATGAGTTCCGCTGCTGTTCGCCTCTCGCTCTGGGATGAGATAAAGGTTGTGGGTCGCAATTTTGGTCCTGACTGGTCGATCGTAAGCTGATGTCGAGCCGCTTCGCTGGCCTTCTGCGGATTAATCCTTGCCGTTCAGCCTGATGTCGGCCACCTCCTTCGCCTTCGCCGCGCAGGCGGTGAGCAAAAAGCCCAAATCGGTGCCGGTCGAGACATAGCGCGCGCCCATGCGGACGTATTGCGCCGCCAGGTCCGGCCGCGTGGCGAAACCGCCCACGGCGGCGTGCTTGCCATGGCGGCGGCAGGCGGCGATCGTCTTTTCGTAAGCCTCGCGCACGCGCGGATGATCGTACTGTCCGGGCAGACCCCAATCGGCCAAAAGATCATTGGTGCCGATCAGCACCATGTCGACGCCGTCGACGGTTACGATCTCGTCGGCATGCTCGATTGCCGCCGCGCTCTCGAATTGCACGATCACCATGGTGGCGGCGTCGATCGCCGCACAGGCCTGTGCGGCCGGCAGCGAGCGGTACTGCAGGTGCGGCAGGGCCCCGGCGTTGGAGCGCTCGCCGAGCGGCGGATATTTGGCCGCCCGCACGTACGCACGCGCTTCGTCGGCGGACTGCACGTGCGGCGCGATGATGCCGAGCGCGCCGGCATCGAGGATGCGCTGCACGTCGGCCACGCCGGGAACACGCACGAACGGCGTGATGCCGGCCGCCAGGGCGGCGATGCAAATCTGGCCCGTCGTTTCCAGCGAAAAGCTCGAATGCTCCATATCGACGTAAAGGCTGTCGAAGCCGGCGGTGCGGGCGATCGTGGCGATCTCGACGCCGCGCGCCAGCCGCACCGTCATCGACGCGACCACCTCGCCGCGGGCGAGCTTTTCTTTTACGCGGTTGCGCAGAACGCCGTTGATCTCGACCGTCATTTTGTTTGTCCGCTATATTGCTGTTGCCTCCCCCTCAAGCCGGGAGGTGGGACAGCGGGCGCTGTCCGTGAGCCAAGAACGGAGACGCCGCCGTGAATTATTCGACCGAATTCGAGTCAATCCGTAACGAGGTCTCGGCGCAAGAGTGGCAGACCCGGCTCGATCTTGCCGCCTGCTATCGTCTGGTCGATCACTACGGCATGACCGATCTGATCTACAACCACATCACCGCGCGCATTCCCGGCACCGAGCATCTTTTGATCAATCTTTACGGGCTCCTGTACAAGGAAATCACCGCCTCGAGCCTGGTCAAGATCGACGTCGAAGGCAACGTCATCCGCAAGCCGGACACCGACTACGGCATCAACGTCTCCGGCTATGTGATTCACGGTGCCATCCACAAGGCGCGGCCGGACGTTGGCTGCGTCTTGCACACCCACACGCGCGCCGGCATGGCGGTATCGGCGATGAAATGCGGGGTGCTGCCGCTGTCGCAGACGTCGATCCGCTTCGTCGGCCATCTCGGCTACCACGACTACGAAGGGCCGGCGGTCGACCTCGACGAACGTGAGCGGCTGGTGCGCGACCTCGGGACGCACGACGCCATGGTCATGCGCAATCATGGGCTGCTCAGCTGCGGAGCCAGCATCCAGCAGGCGTTCAACACCATGTATCAGCTCGAACTGTCCTGCCGCTCGCAGATCGACGCCATGGCAGTGCGCGGCGAATTGACCATGCCGGGCGAGAACGTGCTCGCGCACACCGCGCACCTCTATCAGCCCGGCACGCGCCGTCCCTATGGGGTGCTCGAATGGCCGGCCATGCTGCGGCTCCTCGCCGCCGAACAGAAGAATTCCGGCTATCCGCCATACTGGAATTGAGCTTTTTGCTGGTCCAAACGGGCAGTGGCGGGCCCGTCGGTACGCCTGCAGTCCGGCCATCGTTCGGGCGCCGGTGGGGGCTACGATCCGGCAAACACCCGCTAACAGTGGCTAAGGCGCAATGGCTGAGGCGCGACGGCTGAGGTGCGACGGCCGAGGCGTGATGGCTAGGGCAAAAAAAGTTGGGCGAAAGAACTTGGGCGGAAAAAACTTGGGCGAAAAAACTTGCGGCCGGTCCCGCGGGGGGACGGGGGGCCGGCCGCTGCGCTGACCCGGACGGGGTGGGGGCTAGGATGGGGTCAGGGCATGTTGCTCTTGCCGCAGCGCCGCATGGGCCGCCGCAGGCAAAAGCGACTTCAGAAAACCATCGCAATCGCGGAAACCAGCACCACACCGATTACGATCATCGAGATTTCGACTACGTCGAAATGCCAGAAGCGCATGTTGGACCAACCGATCATCTTGGTACGCATCAGGGAAAACTCCACTATCGAATGGGCGGTAACTGCCCACTCACGGCGATAGGCTCACCTGCCTTGAAGAGCGGCGCGGTACCGAGATCGATGCCGCTGACGCTTGCGAATTTTCCGATCGCGAAGAGCAAGGCTGCGGACAAAAGCCCGACCGCCACTATCTTCAAATGGGTCTTGCGGCTGGCGCTATATATCGAGTGGTCCATGACGGCTCCACCTCGCTCTGCTGACGCACACGCCCGTTAACCGGGCAATCCCTGCAAACGTGTCTTATTTGTTAATTCGTAGACTAGAAGGACTCTGTGCAGCAGTTCCATTGTACGGTGGTAAGCCGTTAAATATCCAAACGACCAGCGCACCCTATACTTTGGTATGGGCCACGCTCGTTAGGGCCTGCTGGCGTGGCACTTGCGGGCTTCGCTGCAGCGTCCTGGAGCGACCTGACGCCCTTCCATTCTGTTGGGGATAATCTCGGGGCGAGGCGGTGGCGGCTGGGTTCGGGCCGACTGTTTGCTGCGCACTCGGCGCAATGACCCGATTCGCAAGCTTTCGACTGGACCGATTCGATGGATACGGCGGCCTGGCGACCTGCGGCCGCCTGCGGCCTTTCGGCTTGGTCGTCGGCCGGCAGAAGCGGTTATTTCGTCCGCGATGACAGGCAATGAACAGCCGGCCTGGCTGCCCGCCAAGCCGGCGCTTGCTTCGGCCGACCGTGACAATGGGTACTTAAGAATCCCGCGGTACTTAGTAGATCCCGGTCAGCGAGTCGCCATTCCGCGAAGCGGAACGCGAAAGCTGCGGTTGCCAGCCTTGCGGCACGGTTTGCGCTGCCGGCAGGTTGATATCGGTCTGGGCCGCACTGATTCGCCTGGATCGGGTATCGGTCAACACGACCACTTTGCTTCCCACCGCGACGCGACTGTAGAGATCGGTAATATCGGCGTTGAGCAGCCGGATGCATCCGCTCGACATGTGCTTGCCGATCGAGTCCGGCTCGTTGGTGCCGTGGATGCGGTAGTCGGTATTGCCGAGATAAAGGGCGCGGGCGCCCAGCGGGTTGCCGGGGCCGCCGCCGATCCAACGCGGCAGATAAGGCTGGCGCGCGACCATGGCGGGCGGCGGCGTCCAATCCGGCCATTCAGCCTTGCGCACGATCCGCTCGGTGCCCGACCACTCGAAGCCCTGGCGGCCCACGCCGATGCCGTAGCGCATCGCCATGCCGTTGCCGAGCGTCAGGTAAAGGAAAGTGTGGGCCGGATCGACGATGATGGTGCCGGCCGGCTCGTTGCTTGGGTAGGAAACCACCTGCCGGCGCAAGGCCGGCGAAGACTGCTGGTCGGCGTCCGGCGTGAACCGGTAAACCGCGGCTGAAGGGTCGGTCTGGCTGTACAAGCGCGCTTGCGCCGCTGCCGGAACCGTCGAAATCGCGATAAATCCAAGAAAAGCCACTGCCCCTGCGCCGATAAGGCGCGCTGATATCCGTGCTGTCATGACACTCCCGCCTATGCCCCGCTGTGCCTGTAAACGCTGGCGCCGTTGGTCCGGCGCCTTTCGTCGATCTTGGCCGGCAGGATAGAGAGGACCGCGAGAGCTATTCCATTGTACGCTGGGTAGCGCCCGAATATGCGAACGAACAGCGCGTCCCCTACGTTGGTATAGGCCGCGGCGGCGCAGTTAACCGATTAACGCATCAGCGGTTTTTGCTCCGCTCGGGCGCCGGCGGGGCAGTCGCTGGCGGCCGGCTTGCCGAGCACCTGTTCGGCGCGCTCGATGACGGCGGAAGCGGACACTTGCTGCATGCAGGCATGGCCGTGCGGGCAGCGGCTAAGCTTTCGCAGGTAGCAGGGCGAGCATGGCAGTTCGGCGCGCAGCACCGCGCCCTCGCGGCGATACGGGCCAATCCAGATCGGGTCGGTCGAGCCGAACACGCTGACCACGGGGCGGCCGAGCGCGACGGCAAGATGCATCGGCCCGGAATCGTTGGTCAGGCAAATCGAGGCTCGGGCCATGAGCGCGGCAAGCTCGCTCAGCGTGGTCGCACCGGCGAGGTTCACGGCGCCCGGCGCCATTGCCGCCACGCTCTCGCACACCTCGCGCTCGCGGCCGGAGCCGATCAACACCGCGGCAAATCCCTTGTGCAGGAAATATCGCGCCACTTCGGCGAAGGCGTCGCTACGCCATTGTTTGGTCTCCCAGAGCGTACCCGGCGCCATGACGAAGAGCTTTTTTCCGCCGATGTCATGGCGGCAGAGCAGCGCCTCGATCCGCTCGCCCGCCTGTTGCGGAACCGCAAATGAGAAGTCCGCCGGATCCTGGTCGAGCCCCAGTAGAGACCCGACATTGAGGTAGCGGTCGACCGCGTGAACGTCGAGCGTCGGAACCGGAATGGGATGCGTGTAGGCGATCCAGCTTCCCTCCCGCGCGCCCTGCCACGCGTGCTTTCGCGCCTGCTTGGGCAGGGCGCGAGCGGACGCGTCGAAGACGCCGGCGCGCGGCCGGTCAAAGCCGATCCGGACCGGCGCCCCTGTGGCAAGCGTGAACGCGGCGGTGCGGAATTGGCCGTGCATGTCGACCACGAGGTCGTAGCCGGCGGCACGCAGCCTTGCCGCCAGGCGCATGGCATTGCCGAGCGGCGTCAATGTCCACGGCCGGCGCCAGTCGTCGCGCACGAATTCGATCACGTTGGTGATTTTCGGATTGTGGCGCAGCAGTTCGGCGATCGGCGGGGTCGTCAGCCAGTCCAGTTGCGCGCCTGGATAGCGCCGCCGCAGCTTGTTGAGCACCGGGATGGTGTGGATGACGTCGCCGACCGCCGACAGCTTGATCAGCAGGATCTTGCGGAATTCGCGGCTGCGAAGATCGTCGTCAGGAACGCTCAACTTGGCTGGGCCCGGCTCGGCAATACCATTTGCCGCATCCGCTTAAGCACCGCGGACGCCTGATGGCGCAGCATCGCGATTTGCCGATTGCCGGCCGAGGTGAGCCAGTTGAACTGGATGACACGGCGCTCGCCGGAAAACGATTCATGGCCGTGCCAGGAATTGTCGCTGCGCTTGAACGCCAGGAGCGTGCCGGCGACCGGCGGCACCTCGACGATGATGTCGTTGAGATCATGCGCCGAGCGAAGGAGCCGCAGCCGGCCGGCCGCGTTGTCCCAGTACTCGTTCATGTAAATCAAAACAGTGATGATCTTGGTTTTCGAGTCGGTGTGAATCTTGCCGTCGGCGGCGTCGCAGCGGCCGCGCACGGTGGTGATCGTCGGCTTGCCGGAAAGATCGAGGGTGAATTTTTGCTCGAACGTTTCGCGGAACTCATCGCTTTCCAGTTCGTCGAGCAAGGTCTGGAACGCTGGGCCGAAGGCGACTTGATCGCTCGGAAAACTGCCGGACGAAGAGATGTCCGGATAGTCGGCGTTGACCGCCGACAAGCCGGCGTCACTGACGAAGCCCGGCACCACCAGGTGGGGGAATGGGTCGCCCACCAGCGGAGTCGCTCGCAATGTCTCAAGTCTCAAATATTCCGTCATTTCTCTTGCTGGTTGGAGACAGCGAAGCGGACATTAGCATCGGTGCCGACTGGGGTAAATCAATGGGCGGCGGACGCATTCTGGCTGCGTGCCTCTTCGATCGCCCGCCACACCCGATCCGGCGTTGCCGGCATTTCGATGTGGCGCACGCCGAACTCCGACAGGGCATCGACGACGGCGTTGATGATGACGGCGAGCGCCGGCACGGTGCCGCCTTCGCCGGCCGGGCGGATGCCGAGCGGGTGCGTCGCCGAGGGAATTTCGCTGAGCTCGGTCCGGTAGGACGGCAGGTCGGACGCGCGCGGCATGGCGTAGTCCATGAACGAGGCGGCGAGCATCTGGCCGGTTTCGGGATCGTAATGGGCGTGCTCCATCAGCGCCTGCCCCGCGCCTTGCGCGATGCCGCCGTGCACCTGCCCGTGGATGATGAGCGGATTGACCGCGCGGCCGACATCGTCGACCGCAGCGTAATTGACCAGCGCGACGCTGCCGGTCTCCGGATCGACTTCGACTTCGCAGACCTGGCAACCGTAAGGATAGCTGCCCTCGGCGACGGTCTCGTCGCACGCGGCGGCAAGCGGCCCGCGCAGATCCGCGGGCAGGTCGGTGCGCTCGGCCGCGGCGCGCGCCACTTCGAACAGACCGATCGCGTGGTTGGTGCCCTTGACCGCAAAGCGTCCGTTCTTGAATTCGATGTCGGCGCGCGCCGCTTCCAATAGATGCTCGGCGATGCGCATTCCTTTTTCGATGATGTCGTCGGAGGATTTTTTGATCACAATCGAGCCGAGCCGCATCCCGCGGCCGGAATGGGCGCCGCCGCCGATGCTGACGCGGTCGGTGTCGCCGGTGACCAGGTGCACGGTCTCGATCGGAACGCCGAGCCATTCGCAGATCAATTGCGCGAAGCTCGTTTCGTGGCCCTGGCCCTGCGAGGTCACGCCGATCACGAGTTCGACCGCGCCTTCGGGTTTTATGGTGATCTCGGCCTTCTCTCGCGGCACTCCGGTTGATATGTCGACGTAATTGGCGACGCCGATGCCGCGGCATTTGCCGCGTTTTTTTGCCTCGGCGCGGCGCTTTTTGAAACCGGCCCAGTCGCCGAGCTTGAGCGCCATGTCCATGGCGCCGATATAATCGCCGTTGTCGTATTCGACGCCGAACGGATTTGTGTACGGCATCTCCTTGGTGGTGACGAGATTGCGGCGGCGGATGGCGACGCGATCGATGTTGCATTCGAGCGCAGCGAGGTCGATCAACCGCTCGATGGCGAAGATCACCTCCGGGCGGCCGGCCGAGCGGTAGGGTCGCGTCGGCGAGGTGTTCGACAGCGTCGCGCGGGCACGAAAGTGCGCCGTCGGCATGCGGTAAATACTCGACATCATCTGCACGCCTTTCTGCACCATGGAGAAATTGGTGGGATGGCCGCCCAGATTGCCGAGATTGGAGCCGCGCAACGCGAGGAAGCGGCCCTTTTCGTCGAGTGCCAGCTCCGCTTCGACCACGAGATCGCGCGCCTGATAGTCGGAGAGAAATGACTCGTGGCGCTCGATGATCCATTTCACCGGGCGTCCCACTTTTTTGGCCGCCCAGGCGACCAGCGCGAACTCCGCGTAGATCATGCCGCGGGTGCCGAAATTGCCGCCGACATCGCCCATGAGCACGCGCACCTTTTCCGCCGGCACGCCGAGAATGGTGGCGAGATCTTCCTTGAGCCGCACCGCCCCGCCGTTGCCGGCGTAGAGCGTGTAGCGACCGGTCTCGGCATCGTAGGCGGCGAGCGCGGCGCGCGGCTCCATCGGCACGCCGGTGACCCGCTTCACCCAGGTCTCGAAGCGCGTGACGTGCGCGGCGCGGGCGAAAGCGGCGTCGGTCGCCGCCGCATCGCCGAGCGTGGCGTCGAGGCTCACGTTCGACGGCGCGCTCTCGTGCACGCGCGGCGCATCCTGGCGCGCGGCCGGGATCGTTTCGACCACCGCCGGCAAGACATCGTAATCGATCTCGACACGTTCGGCGCCATCCTTGGCGGCGTAGACGGTCTCGGCGATGACCATGGCCACGGCCTCGCCGGCAAAGCGCGCCTTGTCGGTCGGCAGCGGAAAGTGCGGCGTGGTGAAAACGTTCGTGTCGTGCCGGCCGCGCAACTGGATTTCGGCCGGATGCTGAGACCAGACCTTGTGCGGGATCGGCGCAAGGCCGTCGGCGACGAAATCGGCGCCGGTCAGGACCGCCAGCACGCCGGGCGTTTGCAGCGCCGTCTTCTTGGCGATCGAGCGGATGCGCGCGTGCGCGTGCGGCGAGCGCAGCATGACGGCGTAGGCTTGTCCCGGCAGGTTTTCGTCCGCCGTATAGCGGCCAGCGCCGCGCACGAGCCGCAAATCCTCGCGCCGCCGCACCGGCTGGCCGATGCCCGAACCGTTTGCAGGTTGATCCATGCCGTCCTCGTGATGGCCGTCCTCTTGATGCGGCAGGAAGCGACGAAATTCAATGGTGGGCCGGATGGAGCAAGCAGGCCGGGTGGAGCAAGCAGGCCGGGTGGAGCAAGCAGGCCGGGTGGAGCGAAGCGTAATCCGAGAACCATTGATAGGCCGCCTCGGGATCTCGCTGCGCTCCGCCGGACTACGCGCTACGTCTTCGTCTTCGCCGTCTGGTAGCGCGCTTGCGCCTCCTCGATGCCGGCCTGCGCCAGTGCGCGATTTGCATCCTGGATCGGCGCGTTGCGGTCGTAGCTTGCCTGCCGGAGAAAGTTGCTGCCGTTAAGCTTGGGCCGCACTTCCTCGGCGATCAGCTCGAGGCTCCTTTGCGTCGCCTGCCAATTGGCCCAGTCGTGCGCGAACACCAGGATGCCGCCGAAGCCGCCGGTGACCTCGAGCATGTGCCCGATCTTGTCCACCGCGTCATCGGGCGTGCCGATGATGGCGCGCTCGTTGTCCACCATCCAGCGCGCCGGGTCGGCGAGCCCGCGCGGAACGGGATTGGGCGCGGGCACGATGTCATTGGCATAGCCGATCCACTTTTCCAGGCCATAATCCACGTCCTTGCGCGCCTGTTCGCGGCTTTCCGCGAGATGAATCTGGATCGCGAATTGCCAGCGCGAACGATCGGCGACGTGGCCGTGTCGGCGGCAGGCTTCTTCGTAGATGGCCCAGTTGGAAACGTGATGCTTGAGCGAGGTGTCGTCGACGCCCGAGATCACCAACAGGCCGGCGCCATGACGTCCCGCGGCCAGAGCGCCCCCCGGCGAGCGGATCGAGGTGACGGCAATCTCCATCGTCGGCTTGGAATAGCAGCCGATCGACAGCCGCGCTTCGTTCAGCTCGAACCAGCTCGTCTTTTTGCTCACGGTCTCGCCGCGCAGCAAGGCGACGATGCAATCGAGCGCTTCGTCCATGCGCGGGCGCTGATCGACCGGCGTGAGGCCGAACATTTTGGCGTCGGACGGCAGCGCGCCCGGTCCGGCGCCGAACATGACGCGGCCGCGCGTCATGTGATCGAGCTGCGCCATCGTTTCGGCGACGATGAAAGGATGATGGAAGGGCAGCGATTTGACACCCGTGCCGAGCCTGATGTGCTTGGTGCGCTCGGCCGCCGCAGCAATGAAAACTTCGGGCGCGGCGATGATCTCGAAACCGCCGGAATGATGCTCGCCGATCCAGGCCTCGTCGAAGCCGAGGCGGTCGAGCAGCGTCACGAGTTGCAGATCGCGTTCCAACGCGTAGCTGGGATCGAGGTTGGTGGCGTGGAACGGCCCCATGAACATGCCGAAGCGCAGTTTTTTTCGGTCGGACAATGCGATCTCTCCGGTTTCATTCATGGGTAGAGCATTTTCCGATTGAATTGAAACGCGTTTTTCCACTGGTCATTGCCGGCTTGACCCGCCTGCGTGGCCGTAGCCACTTCGGCGTGGCGAAGGCCCGGCCATCCCTGCGCCAACCCGCTTTGCGGCTGTGCTCCAGCGCTCTCGAATGCGACGGCTCGATACGGATGCGCGGATCAAGCCCTCTCTAAACCTGTAGAAACGACCGGCGCTCTGAATTAAATTTTCTCCATGGGCTTTTCGATGGGCTTTTTGCCGCCGGTTTTGGCTATCTTGGCTGCCGATATGCCCGCGCTGGACACGGGGTTGCGCCATGGCGCGCTATGACGCGTTCATCTCGTACAGCCACTCACAGGACAAGCCGATCGCTGCGGCGCTGCAATCGGCGATCCAGAAACTCGGCAAGCCCTGGTATCACCGCCGGGCGCTGCGGCTGTTTCGCGACGACACCAGCCTTTCCGCCACGCCGCACCTTTGGCCGACGATCGAGCAGGCGCTCGGGCAATCGGGCTATTTTCTTTTGCTGGCCTCGCCGGAAGCCGCCGCCTCCAAATGGGTCAACAAGGAGGTCAGCTATTGGATCGAGAACAACTCGATCGACACGCTCTTGATCGGGCTGACCGACGGCGAGCTTGCCTGGGACGATGCCGGCGGCGATTTTGCCGCGCGTGACGGCAAAGCCGTGCCGCTGCCGCCGGTTTTGGCACAAAATTTTCCGAGCGAGCCGAAATGGGTTGACCTGCGCCCCTATCGCGAGGGCGCCGAGGGGGCGGCGAGCAAGCGCGACGCCAAGTTCACCGAGCTTGCCGCCGATTTCGCCGCCGCAATTCGCGGCATGCCGAAGGAGGATTTGCTCTCCCAGGAAGTACGCCAGCAGCGCCGCGCGCTGCGCCTCGCGGTCGGCGCGGCGGCTTCTCTGCTCATCCTCGCCGCGGTGGCGACGGCCGCGGGCATTCTGGCCTATCGCGAACAACAGGAAGCGATCGTGCAGCGCAACCGCGCGGAGGCTACGCTCGCCGCGGCGACGAAGACCGCCAACAGCCTTGTCTTCGACCTGGCGCAGCGGTTCAAGAACGCCGTGGGTGTCCCCGAAAGCCTCATCAAGGACATTCTCGACAAGGCGCGCGCGCTGCAGGAGCAGCTCATCAAATCCGGCCAGGTGACGCCGGACCTTAAGCGCAGTGAGGCGGCGGCGCTCGATGAAACCGTCAATACGCTGCTGGCGATCGGCGAGACCAAGGACGCGCTCGCCGCCGCCGAGCAGGCAAGGCAAATCAATGCGGACCTGGTTGCCGCCAGTCCCGGAAGTACCGACTACCAGCGCGGTCTGTCGGTGGCGTACGAGAAGGTCGGCAACGTGCAGATGGCGCAGGGCAACCTTGCGGGCGCGCTGAAATCCTACCGCGAGGACCTCGCCATCGCCGAGCGGCTGGCGCAATCCGATCCTGGAAACGCCGACTGGCAGGACGATCTGTCGGTGTCGTACACCAAGGTCGGCGACGTGCAGGTGGCGCAGGGCAAGCTTGCGGGCGCGCTGAAATCCTACCGCGAGGACCTCGCCATCGCCGAGCGGCTGGCGCAATCCGATCCCGGCAATGCCGGCTGGCAGCGCGATCTGTCGGTGTCGTACAACAGGGTGGGCGACGTGCAGGTGGCGCAGGGCAAGCTTGCCGACGCGCTCTCCTCCTATCAGGGAAGCCTCGCCATCAGAGAGCGGCTGGCGAAATCCGATCCCGGCAATGCCGGCTGGCAGGACGATCTGTCGGTGGCGTACGAGAACGTCGGCGACGTGCAGGTGGCGCAGGGCAAGCTTGCCGACGCGCTCACCTCCTATCAGGCGGACCTCGCCATCATGGAGCGGCTGGCGCAATCCGATCCCGGCAATGGCGGCTGGCAGCGCGATCTGTCGGTGCCGTACGAGAAGGTCGGCAACGTGCAGGTGGCGCAGGGCGACCTTGCGGGCGCGCTGAAATCCTACCGCTTAAGCCTCGCCATCGCCGAGCGGCTGGCGCAATCCGATCCCGGCAACGCTGGCTGGCAGCGCGATCTGTCGGTGTCGTACGAGAAGGTCGGCAACGTGCAGGTGGCGCAGGGCGACCTTGCGGGCGCGCTGAAATCCTACCGCTTAAGCCTCGCCATCAGAGAGCGGCTGGCGCAATCCGATCCCGGCAATGCCGGCTGGCAGCGCGATCTGTCGGTGGCGTACGAGAAGGTCGGCAACGTGCAGGTGGCGCAAGGCGACCTCGCGGGCGCCCTGAAATCCTATCAGGCGTTCCTCGCCATCGTGAAGCGGCTGGCGCAATCCGACCCTGGCAATGCCGGCTGGCAGCGCGATCTGTCGGTGTCGTACGAGAAGGTCGGCGACGTGCAGGTGGCGCAGGGCAAGCTTGCCGACGCGCTCGCCTCCTATCAGGCGAGCCTCGCCATCAGAGAGTGGCTGGCGAAATCCGATCCCGGCAATGCCGGCTGGCAGGACGATCTGTCGGTGGCGTACGACAACGTCGGCGACGTGCAGGTGGCGCAGGGTAAGCTTGCCGACGCGCTCGCCTCCTATCAGGCGAGTCTCGCCATCGCCGAGCGGCTGGCGCAGTCCGATCCCGGCAATGGCGGCTGGCAGCGCGATCTGTCAGTGTCGTACATCAAGGTCGGCGACGTGCAGGTGGCGCAGGGCAAGCTTGCCGACGCGCTCACCTCCTATCAGGCGAGCCTCGCCATTAGAGAGCGGCTGGTGCAGTCCGATCCCGGCAATGCCGGCTGGCAGCGCGATCTGGCCGTGAGTTATGCAAAGCTTGCCGATGTGTATCGCCGGTCCAACGAACCCGATCAGGCGCGGGCGGCACTGCGGCAGGGCCACGCCATCATGGATCGCCTGACGAAGCTTTCGCCGGGCAATGCCGACTGGAAGAACGATCTAAGTTGGTTCAACGCTCAGATTGCGGCTTTGACCAAATAGGGTAAGTAGCCCGCATGGAGCGCAGCGGAATGCGGGTTGTTCGGCGAGGCTGGCCCCGGATTTCGCTTCGCTCCATCCGGGCTACGGGCTCGTGGGAGTGTGACGCATCTGCGGTTGGGGCATAATGTCATTACGATCGCGGGACGGACTTGTGCCGCCGCGCCGTTGACGGTGCCGCCGGGGAGGAGGATCAAAATGTCAGGAAGAAATATACGACGCAAGACAAGCGAACCGACGCGCGCCGACGACAAGACGATGCCGAAATCGGCGAGATGAAGACTGGGACGAGCGGCTGCGCCTCGTCGGCGATGCGCGTTTTGTCGAAGTGCAATGGAGCGGGCGGGATAACCCGTCCTGGCCGCTGCCGAAAAAGTAAGCGAGCCGCCGCTGCGTCTGCCGGCAAAGTCGGAGTTTGCATCCGTGCTGTTTCAAGTTGTGTCGACGCCGCGCCCGGAAAGGCCGTCCGAACTGACAAAAGCGCGGCAATCGTTCTGGTCCTGGATCGCCGGCTACCAGGCGTGCGGCGTCTGCCGGCACGTCTATGCGCGGGTCGGGCGCGGCGCGGTCGCGGTTTTCGATGTTGCCGACAATGACGCGCTCCATCGCATCCTCAACGAGTGGGCCGACATCATCCCGGCCCATTTCGATACTTGCCCGCTGCTCGATCCCGACGCGGCAAAGCGCATGCTGGCGGCGCAAGAGGCGCAAAAACGGTAACGGCCTCGCGGTTTTCGTTTACGGCCTGGCTCCCGAGGGCAACGTCAACAATCTAAATCTGCCGCGACGCACAACAACTCACAAGCTTTCTTTAGAAGTTAGGCATTGAAGCGTGAGCGCCAGGAGTCATACCAACGGCAATAAACTCTGACTCGTCATGCCCGCGCTCGTCGCGGGCATCCACGTCTTAAAAAGCCGAGCAGCAACAAAGACGTGGGTGGCCGGGCCTTCGCCCGCCGAAGGATAGAATGTAACGAGGGTGCGTGGTTCGGCTATGGCCCGCAGGCGGAACAAGTCCGGCCATGATGGCGGAAGTGATTCATTTTCAACCGCCGTTGATATTAGCACGTCAGGAATAAAGCCAAGGAAAGGCTTTCTTTTGTTCGTCCTCGAACTGCCTGATGACGCTGCCATATTCTTGAGTGTGCGCGATTTCGTCGAGCCCCCTTATAAGGCGATGCTTGCTGAGCGGCTCGATTTCAAAGGGATAAATCCTGCCGTCGGGGCCGGTGACCGCCTGGTTGGGCAGGTCGACCGTGAGTCGCGCTCCGCGTTGATCGAGCAATTGCCGCATCAGCGTGTCCACGGTCGCAGCCGGCAAACGCACCGGCAGCAAGCCGTTCTTGAGCGAGTTGTTGAAGAAAATGTCGCCGAAATTCGGCGCGATGACGGAGCGGATGCCGAAGCCGATCAGGCCGAAGACCGCGGTTTCTCGCGACGAGCCGACGCCGAAATTCCGACCCCCAACCGCGATCACTGCGTGACGGTATGGTTGCTGATTAAGAATGTAATCGGGCTTTTCGGAACCGTCGGCATTGAAGCGCCGATCGTGCAAAAGAACCTGCGCGAAACGCGGGCCGTTCGGCAGCTTGTTGAAGCGGCTCGGGCAAAGCTGATTGGTGTCGAGATTGGTTTCGTCGAGCGGCACTGCTATCCCGGATAGAATCGTGAACGGCACCATCGCACCTAGGCCTTCGCCAATCCGCGAACGTCGACCAAATGGCCGCGCAGCGCCGCGGCCGCTGCCATCGCCGGGCTCATCAAATGCGTGCGACCCCCCGGACCTTGCCGTCCCTGAAAGTTCCTGTTTGAAGTCGAGCCGCAGCGTTCGCCGGGCTTGAGTTGATCGCCGTTCATCGCGGTGCACAGCGAGCAGCCTGCGCCATGCCATTCGAAGCCGGCCGCCGTGAAAATGCGATCGAGGCCTTCGGCTTCCGCCTGGCGCTTGACGTTCTGCGAGCCCGGAACGACCCACGCGGGAATGACGGCACGTCCGAGCTTGGCGATCGCCGCCGCTGCGCGAAGATCGTCGATCCGGCTGTTGGTGCACGAGCCAATGAAGACCCGGTCAAGCGCGATATCGGTGAGCGGCGTGCCGGGCGTAAGGCCCATATAGGACAGGGCGCTGGCATACTCGTTGCGGCGTTCGACGCTTTGCTGCTGTTCTGGATCTGGAACTCGCTCGGTGATGGGCAGGGCCTGTTCCGGATTGGTGCCCCAGGTCACCATGGGAACGACGTGGGCTGCATCGATCGCGACCTCTTTGCCGAACTTTGCGCCCGCGTCGGACGGCAGCGTGCGCCAGAATTTCAGCGCGTCGTCCCAGGCGTGACCTTTGGGCGCATACGCGCGAGCGGCCAGGAATTCATAGGTGGTGTCGTCGGGTGCGATCATGCCGGCCTTTGCTCCGGCCTCGATCGACATATTGCAGACCGTCATCCGCTCATTCATCGCCATCCGCCTGACGGCGGAGCCGGCATATTCGATCGCATAACCGATGGCGCCGCCGATGCCGATCTTGGCAATGACGGCAAGGATAATGTCCTTGGCCGTGACGCCAAAGCCGAGCGGCCCGTCGACAATGATGCGCAACGTGGCCGGACGGCGCTGCCAGATCGTCTGCGTCGCCACCACATGCGTCGTCTCCGAGGCGCCGATGCCGAACGCCAGATTGCCGAATGCGCCGTGCGTCGAGGTGTGCGAGTCGGCACCCACCAGGACAATTCCAGGCAGGCTGAGACCGAGTTCCGGTCCGGCGACATGGAGGATGCCTTGCCGCTCGTCGCCCCAGCCAAACCTGGAGATTTTGTAGTCGTCGGTGTTGCGGATCAGAAGTTCAATCATATTGCGTATTTCCGCATCGCGAATGCTCGCCACACCGCGGGCGCGGGCGTGCGGATCGGTCGGGATGTAATGATCTGAAAATGCAAAGACCTTGTCTGGATGCGCAACCGACAAGTCTCTTTCGTGCAGCGTGTCGAACGTATGCCTGGAGCCTTCGTGAATAAGGCAGCGGTCAACGTAGAGCAGGGTTTCGTCTTGTTCCTGCGCCACGATGTGGTTGTCCCACACCTTGTCGAACAGCGTTCGCATTGTGGTCAGATTCGATTCCGTGCGTATCTTCGGCGACCGCGCATCTCAGGCGGTTCAGGTCCGTCTATTGCACCTTGAGATGCGCGGTCCGAACCACCTTACCCCATTTCTCGGTTTCGTCGGCAATGAGTTTGCCGAACTCGGCAGGCGATCCGATGAGCGAAGTGCCGCCCAAATCGGCGAGTTGCGCTTTCAGCTTGGGGTCGGCAAGACCTTCGTTGACAGCGTGGTTGAGCTTATCGACGATCTCCGCGGGTGTGTTCTTGGGCACGCCGATCCCGTACCACGTGCTCGCTTCATAACCCGATACGAAACCGCCAATTGTCGGCACGGCGGGGAGCGCCGCGAACGCAGTCTTGCCGGCAACGCCTAGCGCACGCAGCTTGCCGACCTTGACGTATTCGAGCGCCGCCGGAATGGACGGAAAACCAACCTGAACCTCCCCGCCGAGCAGGGCGGCGACGGCGGGCGCAGTGCCGCGATAAGCCACTGTTATCAGATTGACGCCGGCCATCATCCTGAACAGTTCGCCGCCCATGTAGCTCTCGCTGCCAACGCTACCCGAGCCGATGTTGATTTTCCCGGGATTGGCTTTCGCGTAGGCAATGAACTCGGGTACGGTCTTCGCCGCTACCGACGGATTGACCACCATGATGAGAGGAACGCTGACAATTCCGGCTACCGGCACAATATCTCGCATGAAGTTGAAATCGAGATCCCGGTAGAGCGTTGCATTGACGGCATTCGCTGGATTGGCCAGGAGGAGCGTATAGCCGTCGGGACGCGCTCTCACGACCTGTTCTGTTGCGAGATTGGAGCCTGCACCCGGACGATTTTCGATAATGAACGACTGACCAAGGCGCTGTGAGAGCCATCGCCCCATGAGGCGCGCTGCGATGTCGTTCCCGCCGCCGGGGGCATATCCGACAATCCAGTGTATCGGCCGTGACGGATAGTCGAGCGCCGAGGCGGTGCGCGGCATCGCGGGCAGGGCGGCAACGCCTGCTGCCAGGTGCAAAAATTTTCGGCGGGGGACTTTCATAGTGTTTGGCTCCATGAGGACGAGCAGCCTTCCGCGAATGCAGAAGGCCGCGAACCGAGATCACTTGATTTCTGATTGCTCGCCCGCCGCAGGCACGGTCGCTCCCTTAATTCACGGGACGTCGGCATGTCCCGTTGGCAGCTCTGCGATAAAGGCTAAACCAATTCCATGGTGCGCGGAAGGGATGACGACATTAGCGCCGCACCGGGTCACCGGCGCCCAGCGTACGCGATGTCGATGCTGCTACTGCATCGGCGAAATGCCGGCCTGCTTGATCACTTTGCCCCACAGCGCGCGCTCGTCGGCAAAGAATTTTGCCGCTTCGGCGCGACTGCCGGGCGCCAGGTCCATGCCAAGCGCCTTGGTCTTCTCGATCACCTCGGGCTGCCGCAAGGAATCGGCCACGTCGGCGTTGATCCTGTCGGCGAGCGCATCGGGCGTGCCTGGCGGCGCCACGATGCCGAAGAAGGTCACCGCGCGATAGCCGGGCACCCCGGCCTCCGCCAGGGCCGGGACATCGGGCAATTGCGGGACTCGTCCGGTCGCGCCGACCGCCACGATCTTTTCCTTCCCCGCCTGCTCGAGCGGCAGCGCGGTCGCCATCATGTCGAACATCATGTTGACGTTGCCGCCGAGCACATCGGCCACGGCAGGGCTCAAGCCCTTGTACGGCACCTGCAGGAGCTTGATCCTGGCGAGCATCTCGAACTCGATGGTCGCGAACTGGCCGAGCGAGCCGATGCCCGGCGTCGCCGAGGTGAGCCGGCCCGGCTCGGCCTTGGCGTCGGCGATCACCTGCGCCAGCGTCGAGGCGGGAAAACGCGGGCTCACCACCAGCACGTAGGGCGACGTGGCAACGAGCGCGATCGGCACCCATTGTGCCGGATCGTAAGGCATGTGCTTGTACATGAAAGCATTGGTGGCGATCGGGCCGGGCGAAGCGAACAACAGCGTGTAGCCGTCGGGTTCCGCGCGGAACACGTCCCCGGCGCCGATATTGCCGCCGGCGCCGCCGACGTTCTCGACGATGACGGATTGGTGCCATTTCTCGCCGAGGCGCTGCGCCAGCACCCGCGCCAAGAGGTCGGTGCCGCCGCCGGGAGGGTAGGGCACGATCATCTTTATGGTGCGCGTGGGAAAGTCGCCTTGCGCGCGGGTGGCCGACGTTGCCGACCCGATCGCCAATAGCGCGGTGAGTGCGCTGATCGCGAGCTTGAATCCTGTCATTGTCGGTTCCTCAGCGCGTCGGATTTTTTGTGGCGGCGTATCGTATTGGAGGACGCAAAGCGGCGCCAGCACAGCGCGCGGTCGCGGCCGTGCTGACAAGACCCGGTCGCGGATGTAGAGAAGTAGAGAAGAAGAAAACCGTGCGGAGGATCGTCCTTGCTCGCCCGCGACGAGATTAAGCCCATGGATTATGTCGATCGCGCCCGCGCGCTGGCGCCTGCGGTCGAGGCGGCCGCGGATCGCATCGAGGCGGAGCGGCGCATCGTCCCCGATGTGGTCGCCGCGCTGCAGGACGCCGGCATTTTCCACATGCTGCTGCCGCCATCGCTCGACGGCGGCGGCGCCGATATCGTGGCCTTCAATGCGGTGATCGAAACGGTGGCGGCGTCCGATGCCTCAACCGCCTGGTGCCTCGGCCAGCAGATCGCCTCGACGCAGGCGGCCGGCTATCTCGATGCGAAAATCGCGCGCGAAATTTTTGCCCGGCCGCACGGCGCGGTCGCCTGGGGACCGCCATCAGGCGCCAAGGCCGTGGTCAGCGACGGCGGCTACGTGGTCAACGGCCGCTGGCGCTTTGCCAGCGGCAGCGGTCATTGCCCGTGGATCGGCGGGCACTCGGCGGTCATCGAGCGCGACGGCAAGCCGCGCCTCGACGGCAAAGGCCGCCCGGTGCTGCGCACCATGCTGTTCCGCAAGGAGCAGGCGACCTGGCACGACATCTGGCATGTAATCGGGCTGCGCGGCACCGGCAGCAATGCCTACGAGGTGCACGACCTGTTCGTGCCCGAAGCCTACACGACCTGGCGCGATTCAAAACCGGACCGCCGCGACAACAGCCCGATCTTCAACATCCCACTGCTTACGCTCTACGGCATCGGCTTCTCCGGCGTCGGGCTGGGGCTGGCCCGCGCCTGCCTGGATGCATTCATGGCGCTGGCGAGCACCAAGGCGTCGCGCGGCTCCATGGGACCGCCGCAAGTGCTGCGCGAGAACACGGTGATCCAATCCGATACCGCCAAGGCCATGGGCCGGCTGCAATCCGCGCGCGCCTTCCTCACCGATACGCTGCATGAAATCTGGGACGCGTCGGTGCACAAGGGCGGCTTCGTGCTCGAACAACGCGCGCGGCTCCGTCTCGCCATTACCGGCGCACTCGACGCCTCGCGCCGCGTGGTCGATTTCGCCTATCAGGCCGCCGGCACCAACGCGATCTTTGCCGGCTCGCCGTTCGAGCGCCGTTTCCGCGACATGCACACGGTGACCGCGCAGGGCCAGGCGCACATGTCCAATTTCGAATCCGCCGGCCAGGCGCTGTTCGGGATCGAGCCGAGCCAGCGGTTGTAAGCCGGACGCGGACACAACAACTACGATTTCACCGGAAAATGAGCACGGCAGGCAAGCTCCATGGCCGAGAATTCCGAAACGGCAAAAACCCTGCGCAAGGAAGACGCCTCGCTTCTCTCCGGCCGCGGCCGCTATGCCGACGATCTGCCGGTGCCGGTCGGCACGCTCGCCGCGCACGTCATCCGCTCGCCGCACGCGCATGCCGACATCGTACGCATCGACGCCCGCGCAGCGCTTGCGCACGAGGGCGTGTGGGCGGTGCTCAGCGGTGACGAAATACGCAAGCTGTCGGACCCGTTCCTCGCTCCTGTGAAGACGCCGGTGCGGCAATGGTCACTCGCGGTGGACCGCGTGCGCTATGTGGGCGAGCCGGTGGCGCTCGTGGTCGCCGAAAGCCGCTACATCGCCGAGGACGCCGCCGAACTGGTCGAGATCGAATATGCGGCCCTGCCGCCGGTCATCGACCCGCTCGCCGCGTGCGAGGGTTCGGCGCCGCTCCTTCATCCGGAGGCGGGGACCAACGAAGTCTCGGTGCGCGAATTCCGTTATGGCGACACCGACACGGCGTTTGCGCGCGCCGATCGGCGCATCGCCATGACCACGACGTTTCCGCGGCTCTCGTTCACGCCGATCGAGTGTTACGTCGTCGTCGCGACGCACAATCCCGCCGAAGGCAGCTATGACGTGCTGGCGAACTTTCAGGGTCCGTTTTCCATGCATCCGGTGATGGCGCGGTCGCTGCGCGTTGCCGGGCCGAAACTGCGGCTGCGCATCCCGCCGGATTCCGGCGGCAGCTTCGGCATCAAGCTTTCAGTGTTTCCCTACGTGGTGCTCATCGCATTGGCAGCGAAAATAACCGGCCGACCGGTCAAGTGGGTCGAGGACCGCATCGAGCATCTGGTCGCTGCCAGTTCCGGCCCGAACCGGGTCACCCAGATCGAGGCGGCGGTCGCCGACGACGGCCGCGTGCTGGCGCTCCGCCTCGACCAGCTCGAGGATTACGGTGCGTTCCTGCGCGCGCCCATGCCCGGCCCGCTCTACCGCATGCAGGGCGCGGTCACCGGCGCCTACGACATTGCCAATGTCGACGTGAAAAACCGCGTCGTGCTCACCAACAAGATGCCGGCGAGCCTTATTCGCGGTTTTGGCGGGCCGCAGCTTTATCTGGCGCTCGAACGCCTCATGGCGCGCATCGCGGTCGAGCTTGCGCTCGATCCGCTGGACGTAATCAGGCGCAATCTCATAGCGGCGCAGAAATTTCCCTACCGCACCGCCGCCGGTGCGCTCTACGATTCCGGCGATTATCTGCGCGCGGTCGAGATCGCGGTCGGCGACGGTCGCCTCGATGATCTCCTGCGCCGGCGCGCCGACGCGCGCAAAGAAGGCAAAAAATACGGCATCGGCTTTGCGGCGATCGTCGAACCGGCGATGTCGAACATGGGCTATCTCTCGACCCTGATGAGTGCGGCCGCGCGCGAAAAAGCCGGCCCCAAGAGCGGCGCGGTGTCGCTGGCGACCGTGAACATCGATCCGCTCGGTGCCGTCACGGTCACCGCCGACGTGACCGTGCAGGGCCAAAGCCACGAGACGGTGCTGGCACAGATCGTTGCCGCCGAGCTTGGTCTCAAACCCGACGATGTCGAGGTGGTGCTGGAGATGGACACCGCCAAGGACCAATGGTCGATCGCCGCCGGCACCTATTCGAGCCGCTTCGCCTCCGGTACTGCGGTGGCCGCCCACATGGCCGCGGTGCAGATGCGCGAGAAGCTCAAAGGCATCGGCGCCAAGCAGCTCAACGTGCTGGCCGACGATGTCGAGCTTTCCGGGGGAAAAATCCGCAGCCGTTCCAATCCCGACAATGCGCTGCCCTTCGGCCGCGTCGCCGCCACCTCGCACTGGTCGCCGGCGATGCTGCCGGAAGCGATGGCGCCGGCGCTGTCGGAAACCGGCATATGGACGCCGCCCGAACTGGAGCCACCGTCGAGCGACGATCGCATCAACACGTCGCTGACCTACGGCTTCGTGTTCGATATGTGCGGCGTCGAGATCGACCCGGTGGGCTACCAGGTGCGCGTCGACCGCTATGTGTCGATGCATGACGCCGGCCGCCTGCTCAATCGCACGATCGCCGAGGGGCAAATTCGCGGCGCCTTCGCGCAAGGACTTGCCGCGGCGCTGTACGAGGAATTTTCCTATAACGAGGAGGGCGCGTTTCTCTCCGGCAGCTTCGCCGACTATCTGGTGCCGACGGTGAGCGAAATCCCCGAGGTCGAGATTCTCCATTATGAGTCGCCGTCGCCGCTCACCCCGCTCGGCGCCAAGGGCTTGGCCGAGGGCAATTGCATGAGCACGCCCGCGTGCATCGCCAACGCGATCGCCGACGCGCTCGGCGTCGCCGACGTAACCCTGCCGGCCACCCCGCGCCGCATCCACGCTCTGCTGCAAGGCGGCAAATGAAATCGCGTCGTCATTGCGAGGCAAAAGGGCGTTCACGCCCGTCTTTGACGGGCTATGGCGACGAAGCAATCCAGCGCGGCTTCGACGCATTGCACTCTGCCCTGGATTGCTTCGCTTCGCTCGCAATGACGAGGGCGCTCGGATGAAGCCGCGTCCGTTCGATTACGTGCGGCCCGATACGGTCGAGGAGGTTTTGGCGCTGCTCGCCGAATACGGCGACGACGCGCGCATTCTCGCCGGCGGCCAATCGCTTCTTCCCATGCTCAACCTGCGCCTGGTCGAAACAAAAGTGCTGATCGACATTTCGCGCATTGCCGGGCTCGATGTCATCCGCGATCGCGGCGAGGCGATCGAGGTCGGTTCCGCCGTCACGCAGAACGGACTGATGGCGTGGCCGCACCTGAAAGAAAAGCTGCCGCTGGTGGCGGCGGCGCTGCCGTTCGTCGGCCATTTCCAGACGCGCAATCGCGGCACGATCTGCGGCTCGATCGCGCATGCCGATCCGAGCTCGGAACTGCCGCTGGCGCTCGCCTTGCTCGGCGGCGACGTGGTGCTGCGCTCGCAGAAAGGCGGCGAGCGCGTGATCGCCGCGGCGGCGTTCCAGCAGGACATGCTGACCACCGCGCGGCAACCCGATGAATTGATTACCGCGGTGTGCTTTCCGGTGATCGAGGGCAAGGGCACGGCGTTCAACGAAGTGGCGCGCCGCCATGGCGACTTCGCCATGATCGCGGTCGCCGCGATTGCCGACGGAAGCGGCGCCGCGCAGGTGGGCGTCGGCGGCATGGCCGGGCGGCCGATGGTTCGTCCCATCGCTTTCACCAGCGCTCCCATGCTGTCCGAGCAGATCAAAACCTGGGCGCATCAACTCGAAGGCTACGACGATCTGCACGCCACGGCGGCGATGCGCCGTGACATCTTGCAAAACCTCGCCCCGCGCGTGATCGAAGAGGCGGTCCGATGCGCCGGGTGAAACGCGACGAAAAAATGCGCGTCGCGCTCACGCTCAACGGCAAAAAACTCGCCGCGGAGGCGGAGCCGCGCCTGCTGTTGTCCGATTTCCTGCGCCAGTCGCTCGGCGCCACCGGCACCCATGTCGGCTGCGAGCACGGCGTCTGCGGCGCTTGCACCGTGCTGGTCGACGGTGTCGCCACGCGCTCCTGCCTCACGCTCGCCGTTCAGGCCGAGGGGCGCGACGTGCGTACCGTAGAATTGCTCGCGGCTGCCGACGGTACGCTCAATCGCCTGCAGGCTGCGTTCCGCGCCAATCACGCGCTGCAATGCGGCTTCTGCACGCCGGGCATTTTGATGTCATTCACCGATTTTTTGGCGCGCAACCCGCACCCGACGGACGCGGAAATCCGCGACGTCTTGTCCGGCCACCTCTGCCGCTGCACCGGCTACGCCAACATCGTTGCGGCGATCAAAGAGGCGGCGGCGGGCGCGTCCGCCCCTGCGTTAGCGGGGGAGGGGGACCGCGCGAAGCGCGGTGGAGGGGGTATCTGACTCGGCGCCCCGTTTTCGTCGAAAGAATTTCGTCGCGGCCCGCGCCCCTTCCACCATCCTTCGCGCTTCGCGCTCGGATGGTCCCCCTTCCCCGCTGTCGCGGGGAAGGATGAGAAACCCCTCAGGTGGAATTGCTGGCGCCGCCAACGAGATCGATCACGTCGTCATGCCCGTTGAGCTTAAGCGTTAGCGTCGTGAGCGACCAGACTCCGTTCTTTTTGACCGCGTGCAGGCCGACCACGCCGGCCGCGCGCGGCCCGCTTGCTGAAAAGATCAAGTCCGCCGTGCCGGAGCCGCCGTTGATACGGAGCGAGCCTCTCGGATTGCCGGTCGAAATCGGCGTGCCGAGAAGACGTGTCGCGATCGGACTGCTCTGCAGCCTCGATGCGCCAAGCTGATAAGCCTCTGAATGGCGCAGGATAGAGAAGACGCCGACGAAAATGCCGACGCACAGCACAACCCACGCGATCCAGAAAACCGCTCCCCAAATCGCCCACCGTCGCTGTACGCGCCTGAAGTGATCGACGCTGTCCCAGCGGCCGTTGCGCCAGGCCCAGCGGCTTCCTTTCGCGCCAAGAACGAATATCCATACGAAGCCGAACAACGGGATGAGGCTCAGCAGCGCGATAAAGGTGTTGTTGCCGACGCCCCAAATCCAATTGAGCAGAAACGCGCCCCAGTTCCAGCGGTCGATTTCGGGGGGGATGGGTTTGGAATCGACGACGCCTTGCACGCTGCTCATCGGTTACGTCCTCTCGTCCGCGGCTGAATGAATCAGTATCACGAAAGCACCTGAATCGGGGCCGCGCCGGAAGGAAGGGTCGCCCGTGGGGCCGGGGAGGGGGCTAACTGGGTGCGATCCCCGCCTGGCAGCCGAAGCTTGCCATCGGGCGGCGCTTCGCGCCGAACCGTTGGGCCGCCGACCTCCGCTTTCAGGGGGAGGACAGTCCGCGTGACGCTCGGCCCGCCGCTTGCTATTGCTGCTGCCTGATGCCCGATCCCTGATTCTCGATCCCTGATCGCCGCCATGAAAGACATCGTCGACAAACTGGAAGCGCGGCGCGAGGCGGCGCGGGCGGGCGGCGGGGCGGCGCGCATCGAGGCGCAGCACAAGCGGGGCAAACTGACCGCGCGCGAGCGCGTCGAGCTGCTGATGGATCGCGATTCGTTCGAGGAGCTCGACATGTTCGTCGAGCATCGCTCGCACGATTTCGGCATGGAAAAGCAAAAAATCGCCGGCGACGGCGTGGTCACCGGCTTCGGCACGGTCAACGGTCGAACCGTGTTCGTCTTCGCCAAGGATTTTACCGTGTTCGGCGGGTCGCTGTCGGAGACGCATGCGCAAAAAATCATAAAAATCCAGGACATGGCGATGCGCGCGCGCGCCCCGATCGTCGGCCTGTTCGACGCCGGCGGCGCCCGCATCCAGGAGGGGGTCGCCTCGCTCGGCGGCTATGGCGAGGTGTTCAAGAGGAACGTGCTCGCGTCGGGCGTCATTCCGCAGATTTCAGTGATCATGGGCCCTTGCGCGGGCGGCGACGTCTATTCGCCGGCGATGACCGATTTCATCTTCATGGTGCGCGACACGAGCTACATGTTCGTCACCGGGCCGGACGTGGTCAAAGCGGTGACCAACGAGATCGTCACCGCCGAACAGCTCGGCGGCGCCTCGGTGCACGCCGCCAAAAGCGCGGTCGCCGACGGCGCTTACGACAACGACGTGGAATGTCTGCTGCAGATGCGGCGCCTGCTCGACTTCCTGCCGGCGAATTTTTCCGCCGGGGTGCCGGAATGGCCGTCGCTCGATGACCTCGCGCGCGAAGAGGCCTCGCTCGACACCTTGGTACCGGACAATCCCAACACGCCCTACGACATCAAGGAGCTTATCGTGAAAGTCGCCGACGAGGGCGATTTCTTCGAGCTGTCGGAGGCTTTTGCCCGCAACATCGTCGTCGGCTTCGGCCGCATCGCTGGCCGCACCACGGGCTTCGTCGCCAACCAGCCGATGGTGCTCGCCGGCGTGCTCGACAGTGACGCCAGCCGCAAGGCGGCGCGCTTCGTGCGCTTCTGCGACGCCTTTAACATCCCGATCGTGACGTTCGTCGACGTGCCGGGTTTTTTGCCCGGCACCGCGCAGGAATACGGCGGCCTGATCAAGCACGGCGCCAAGTTGTTGTTCGCCTATTCGCAGGCGACCGTACCGCTCGTGACCGTCATCACCCGCAAGGCGTTCGGCGGCGCTTACGACGTGATGGCGTCAAAGCACATCGGCGGCGATCTCAACTACGCCTGGCCGACGGCGCAGATCGCGGTGATGGGCGCCAAGGGCGCGGTTGAGATCATCTTCCGCGCCGACATAGGCGACCCGGAAAAAATCGCCGCGCGGACCAAGGAATACGAGGAGCGCTTTTTGTCGCCGTTCATCGCCGCCGAGCGCGGCTATGTCGACGACGTGATCATGCCGCGCGCCACCCGGCCGCGGATCGCCCGGGCGCTGGCGATGCTGCGCGGCAAGACCGTCGAGATGCCGGGGCGCAAGCACGATAATTTGCCGGTGTAGCTGAAGCGCGGTCGTGTCTTCCCTCTCCCCCTGCGGGAGAGGGCGCCCGCGCGGAGGCGAAGCCGAGCGAGGGTGGGTGAGGGGTACTTCATTCTCACGCTGAGCTTTTTACCCCTCGCCCGGCTCGCATCTCACGTTGTTCGACGCTCGCCACCCTCTCCCGCAAGGGGAGAGGGAAAGTTAGAATGCCGCGCGCTGGATGATTGCGTCGCGGCCATACTGCGCCCTTATAGGTTGTCGGCAGCAATTTTAACGAGTACATTCCGCGGATGGGCAAGGCGGTACAAATCGATGACGACGTAATGCGCGCGGCCGAGCGCTTGGCCGCCGAACGCGGCACCACGCCCGGAGAAGTGATT
>CAVXCG010000003.1:0-800122 GCA_963760235.1 uncultured Alphaproteobacteria bacterium
AAAGGACAGGGAGGCTAAACGCTTTTGCGAACGCGCCGAATCCACCTTGGCCGCCTTTCCGTCACTTGCGGATTGGATAAAACGAAAACCACTGACGCTGCTTGAAAACGCAGCTGACTGGGATCGCATTCTGGCCGTTCTCGTCTGGTTTCGGGACCATCCGCGCTCCGGCCTGTACCTTCGGCAGCTCGATATTCCAGGCGTCGACACGAAGTTCATCGAAGGACGGAAAGGGCTTTTCGCCGAGCTGTTGGATGTGGTGCAGCCCGTGCAGACAGGTGAGAACATACTAATTGGCACACGATATGTCAAATCGCATCCAACTGCGACCCCCTTTCGCGTCCAAGACCGACCCCCTACAGGCGTGTGAATGCGTCCGCTCTGACGGAGCCGAGACCGGCGTCGCGGAGCCCCACATAGCGGAGCAGAGCCGGTCTTGGCGGGCGGCGAGTGGCGAGCGGGAGGTTAGGCGCGATTTTTGAAGCGCCAGCTGTCGTTGCCGGTCTCGATGATGTCGCAGTGGTGGGTGAGCCGGTCGAGCATGGCGGTTGTCATTTTGGCGTCGCCGAACACCTGCGGCCAATCGGCGAAGGCGAGGTTGGTGGTGATCAGCAGGGACGTGTTCTCGTAGAGCTTGCTGATCAGGTGGAACAGCAACTGGCCGCCGGACTGGCTGAACGGCAGATAGCCCAGTTCGTCGATGACGATGAGATCGTAGCGCAGCAGCTTCTCGGACAGCCGGCCACTGCGGCCGGCGGCCTTCTCCTGTTCGAGCTGATTGACCAGATCGACCAGGTTGAAGAAGCGTCCCCTGGCGCGGGTGCGGATGACCGCTGAGGCGACGGCGATGCAGAGATGGGTTTTGCCGGTGCCGGTGCCGCCGATGAAGATCGCGTTGCGCTTGGCGTCCAGGAAGGTGCCGGTGGCGAGTTCGCGAACCTGTCCTTCATCGACCGGCGTGTCGGCGAAGACGAACTTGTCGAGATCCTTGAGGACCGGGAACTTGGCGCCGCCGATGCGATAGCTGATCGAGCGCGCTTGGCGGTGGGTGCGTTCGGCCCGGATCAGGCTGGCGATGAGCGGATAGATCTCATCGCGCCGGGCAAGGCCCTTGCCGGCAATCTCATCGAAGCTGGCGCGCATGCCGTAGAGCTTGAGTTCGCTCATGGCTTCCAGAATCTCATGGCGTTCCATCAGGCGATCTTCCTTATGCTGTCGTAGCGGCCACAATCGGCCGCGGGTTCGATCTTCAGGCGAAGCGCGTCGGGCGTGGTGATGCTGGGCGGCGCTGCGGGCTGCCGCCGGCGCGCCAGCACGGTCAGGATCACATCGCCGCTGGCGATGCCCGCCTCCAGCGCTTCGGCGCAGGCGGCCTCAACGGCGGCCAGGCCATGATCGAGCACCGCGCCCAATACCTTGACGAACTGACGGTCCCCGTCGGCGTGGCTCTTCAGTTTGGCGCGAACCTGGGTCAGCGCGGGCGGCAGAGCCCAATCCTTGAACGGCGCGCCGTTGCGCAAGGCGCCGGGCTTCTTCATCAGTACCGGCAGATAATGCCAGGGATCGTAGATGATCTGGTCGCGCCGGAAGTGGCGCGGATGATCGGCGACCACCTCGTCGCCCAGCAGCACGACGATGCGTTCGGCATGGGAGCGCACCAGCACCATCCGCCCGGCGGCGCGCGCATCGACGCTGTAGCGATTATGATCGGCCATGATCAGGCAAGTGGTGCTGGCCCGCACCGCCTTCTCGACGAACCCGTCGAAGGGGCCGCGCAGCTCCATCAGGCTCGCGCGTTCTTCCTGGAACACGTCCCAGATCGTCCGATCCTTGAACTCCGGATGTTTGGTGCGTTTGGCGTAGGCGATGCACTGATCTTCCAGCCACGCATTCAGTTCGGTGAGGCTCTTCACCCGCGGCTTGGGCCGGAACATTTGGTCGCGCAGATTGCCGACCTGGTTCTCGACCTGACCCTTCTCCCATCCCGAGGCGGGCGTGCAGGCCACCGGCTCGATCAGATGGTGCGAGCACATCTGCAGAAAGCGGCGATTATACCGGCGCGCCTTGCCGACGAAGATCGCTTCGACCGCCGTCTTCATGTTGTCGTAGATGCCGCGCCGGCAGACCCCGCCATAGAACCGGAACGCCTTGTCGTGGGCGTCGAACACCAGTTCCTGGGTCTCGCGGAAGTAGACGCGCACAAACGGCATGCGGCTGTGCGACAGCTTCATGTGCGCCGCCTTGACCGTCAGCGGCAGGCCCGGAAGCGTGATCGTCTCGTGGCTCCAGTCGAACTGGTAGGCTTCCCCAGGCGCAAAGCTCATCGGCACATAGGCATGGGCCGGAACCCGGGCGCGTTCGTCGCGCCACGCCTTGACGAACCGATGCACGCTGTCGTGCGCGCCGTCATAGCCGCGTCCGCGCAGCTCCTCGAACAGCCGCTGCGTCGAGCGGCGTTCCCGCTTCGGCAGCTTGGCTTCCTTCTCCAGGATCTCCGTCAGAACCTCAACCCAGTCGCCAAGCTTCGGCGTCGGCTGAACGCCTCGCTCGTACTTGAACTCGGTCTTGTGGCCGCGAATGACCTTGCGCACCGTCGCGCGCGATACCGACAGCGTGCGCACGATCTCCTTGATCGGGCGGTGCTGCTCAAAATAGGCGCGCCGTATCTCGCCGATCTTGTCCACGCCAATCATCCCCGCCAGCCCTTCCCGGCCGATCAAGGCCAAAGGGAAGGACGCTGACACAACACGTCAGAAGGGGTCGGAATTGGACGCGAAAATCGCCCCTCAGGGGGTCATTATTGCAAGCGAATTTGCAACCACGGCCATGCGCGACCTTGTGGGTGCCCGACCGAAGAGCCAAGGCATGCTGGCTTTACGAAAAAGGGATGGCCCAATTCGCCGACCGCTTTGTCAAAGCTGACGTCGTCGCCCGGCTTGAGGGTGATGAACCGCGGGATGCGAATGCCTGCGTCGCGCAACAACCGCTTGCTGATTTCCTTATCCATTGAGATGGCAGCACCAAGGGTGCTTGATCCCACGAACGCGACATTCGCCAGTCGCAGAAAACCCTGAACAGTACCATCGTCTCCCAGAGATCCATGCAAAGCCGGAAACGCGACCTCGACGGGCGCAAACGAAATGCTGGAGCCGCTCGTGACTACGAACCGCCCATTGCCTCCCGGCACCAGCATTACCTCAATCGGCCGGCTTGCCGCTGGAACGGAGATATCGTCCGTAAGGAGCCAGCGGCCTTGCCGGTCGATGGCGATCGGCACCACATCGTATTTTTCCGGAACCAACGCGGCGAAAATGTTCCTTGCCGACAAAATAGAAATTTCGTGTTCGACGGATCGGCCGCCGAATATGAGGGCAATTCTCGCTCTGTCGGGCATCGTAGGCCTCACGCCGACCGCAAGCATGCAAGTTGCGCGCGCTGTTGCACCCTCCGCATTCTACTGTAGCGGATTTTTGCCAACTCTATCGTCAAGTACCAGCAGGTAAAGAGGCTTGCCGACGGCTGTCAACCGAGGCAGAGTGCGCAGATCATACCGAAGGTCGTCTCGGCTGGATCTTCTCCTGAGCGCCATTACCTGGTCTGGTGCGATGTCGAGGATTGGTTCCACCCATCAGCCATGCCGCGGCTGCGGCCAGCGGTCGGCGACGACCCCGTAGCTCGGCCAGCGCCGCCGGCGGCGCCACTCGGCTCTGCCTCACGCGCGCGCGTAAAGCGCAAAAACCTGCTTAAGGGGAACTCCAAGCCCGATCGACAGTAAAAATCGAACACACTCCCCTACCCGCTACCGTCATGCGGCAATTCGCTCGAACTCAATTAATGTATCGAATCGATTGTCGCATCCGTCGCACAACCAAAAATGTCGAATTTCCACGCCATCGCGGCACTCCGAAAGTTCCGGAGCCATCATTAACTCGCCACATCTCGGGCACGATGGCCGGCCACAGTAGCGTTCGTGCAGAAAGCGCATGCGCATGGCGACCTGAGGCGTCATTCAGGAATTCCTTCGTTGTCGGGATCGAGACCCAGTACCGGCCCTTTTTGTCATCCTCGAGGCGGTCGCTTCAATAAACAGTGAAATGTTCCCCGTGCATTTTTATTGACCTGTACGCCCACAAATAGCGCGTCGCATCCGAGCCACGCTGCTACCCAAGCCCACCGGTGCGGGCCTCTCCTCCTACGACCAAACAACAATTGCGTTCTGTCGAGCGCCCCTGAAATTGTGCGCTAACACTGTGCCATGGCACTGGATAGTCTTACTGATCGAGAAGTGCGCGCGCCGCCTCCTCGGTCGGCTCCAGAGTGATCAAGCTGCTTTTTCCTCGCATCTTCTGCCGTCAACTTCTCCTTCCAGGAAATATGGACCGCCGAAGAGCTCGCGTCACGGCAGCCATTTCCAGCGCAGCGTCAGTCAATCTGGAACCGCCCTAATCACTCGATCCGCATCTGGGACATGACTGCCGCGGCCCACTGCCGCGCATCGGATTCGTCGTAGCCGAGTTCTCGCGCACTCTTGAAATAACTTTGCTCCACAGCTTCTAACGCCTGCGACCGGCGCGCTTCGGGAATCGCCGCGATGAGCTCTGCGACCTTCGGCAGACCGGCGATCACCTTCGAAAGGACTCCGTCGGCGTCCAAATTCTGCACTATCGTACGTACTCCACGCACAAAGTCTTCCAGACCAGCGCATCAGAAAAACACGGCACAATGTTGGCGCCGACGATGTGCCGAGCGCGATTAGCTGCGCTCCAGCCAGGTGCCCACCTGGCAATCCTCACACTCCAGCACTAGCGTATAATTGATTATCGTGAATCACTCGGTGAGGGAGGCAACATGGCAACCCTAGTCCTGTTGCTCGCAGTCCTACTTGCTGGCGCCAGCATCGTTTTCTCGAACGCGGTGACGGCGGCGCTCGGTTATTCCGACTGGATAAGCAATGCGTGCTCGAATATTCCGCTCCTGTGTCATAACCCGTACCAACTGGGTATCGCCGCCGCGGTGTTAGGGGCGCTTTGGGTCTTCATGAAGCTTGTTTCGGCTGCGAGCAGTTAGAGCGTAGAAATCCCGGACAGGCTACGTGCGCGCCTATTCCGCTTGCGTAGGCGCGCACGTGGTTCATCGAATTGCACTCCCTCCACCAATTCCTCACCGGTTCTTGATTCCGTTCGACCCTGCGACGCTTTGTCAGTTTCGATTACCGATTTGTAATTCGCCCCATCTCCCATGCGGCGGTAGATTGCTGTGTGTTAATCGAGCATACGGTCGCCCTCGCCCGATCCACGAACCCCAGTCTCGCTTGCGAGCTGGGGGTTTTATATTCTGCGCATCCCGTTCAGCCGTTGGCTCCTCCAGATTATGGAGACCTGGTAATTCAACTAGCATTTTGCATTTTCTTTTTGTAGAGCGACACCTTGAGTCCACGCGTCGCTCTGCAAACATCCGTCACACGGTTGCAGAGCGGCGGACTTCGAAAAGACCGCCGTCATAATACCGACGCTCCGCACGCTCTTCGGCACCCCTCTCCGGGCCGCCTTGAGCCATTGAACGCACACCTCAATGGACCTCGCGATGAGCAACCCGGAAGACATGCAGGAGCGTTTTCCCGAACTGCCCCCCGACCGTAATCATTGTTATCAATGCAACGGACGCCTCGGACTAATCCGGCACAGATTAGGCCTAAAGAGCTTCTGCTCGACCCGATGTCTGAACGAATACAAAGGCGATATGGAGCGCAAATTATCCCTCATCAAGGAGTCGAGAGATATTTGTGCTCGCAAACCGTGAAATGCTCGCCTACGTCGCCACCGACCAAAACGGCCTTACTTCGACAAGCACCCGCAGCGTCATCATCGAACCAGCCGAAGCCCCTCCAATCGTCCCGTCTGACGACGCTTCATCAACTGATGCCACCTCAACGGACGCCACGACGGCGGACCAATGACCGAGCTCCTCATCTTACAGGGGCTCACCTACATCTCGATCCGCGACGCCGCAGCCGGCTCACACCTCTCGGCGGTCGTCCTGGCCTTTTAACCGCGGTCATGCGGACTCTTTTTCACCAATTGCCCCTCCTGGGCCTTGTGAAAGTATTGCAAGGCAATCATCAGCCCCTTGGCCGGACGCAACGGCCCGAGCGTAAGGATCAGAATCAAAGGCAGCCACAGCGCAGCGTGGACCCAATAGGGCGGATGGTACAGCGCCTCCGTCACCAAAGCGGCTCCGACTACGATGAATCCGGCCAAGAGAATGATGAACACAGCCGGACCGTCTCCGGAGTCGGCGAAGCTGTAATCGAGGCCGCAGACCTCGCAGCGGGGCGCCACCGTCAAGAAGCCCTGGAACAGCTTGCCACGGCCGCAGCGCGGACAGTGGCAGCACACCCCGGCAACCATCACACCGGAAAGCGAGCCGATCGGCTTTTCAGTCATAGCGCTGATATCGTGCGCCCCGCTCGCTGCGCAAGCCCAATCCGCGAGAGGCCTACCCACCCGCTTCGCTCAGTGCTCACAAAAGCGGAGCCGAACGTAGCCTTGCAGAGTCTCGGGCGGTCGGGGCGCACGATCGATCATGCGGCCGCCGCAGCGCCGGCGGCGATGGTGGCGACGCCGGTCGAGCGCAGCGAGGTATGGGGTCGTCGACAATCGATCGGCAATTTCCGCAGCCAGCGTTGACCATATTCGCTGTGGTCACGCGCGCGCGAGGCGCGCGCCGATTCCGGCGAGCTCTGACGCAGACCGACCTGCTCGAGCCGCCTGGGCGGCGCAGCGGCTGCTGGTTGACGTCGCCGATTCCTTTGTAGCGGAATTCGGTTCGGGGCGACGATGGAGCTCGGGCGATCGGGGGCGATCGATGATGACGTCGGCTTCGCCGGTTCGGGGCGGCGGCGATGGTGCCGGCGCCGATCGAGCGCAACGAGGTACGGGGTCATCGACAACAGATCGGAAAATCTGCAGCACTGACAGAGGTAAGATATCCACTCCTTGCGTCTTCCTTGCAGCAAGACCGGAAAAGCGCGAATATTCAGGCCAGTTGGGGAGTCATCCGGGGAATCTCGGTTTAAATAACGCCGGAACTGTCGAACTCCATTGCGGCTGATCCGTTTTCATCACGAGAGATACTCAGAGAGACACTATGTCGGCACAGATCGAGAAAATTGCGCTGTTCATTGACGGCGCCAATCTTTACGCCACGGCAAAATCGCTAGGCATCGATATCGACTACAAGCGCCTGCTGCGCGAGTTCCAATCGCGCGGCTATTTGGTGCGCGCGTTCTACTACAATGCGGTGATCGAGGATCAGGAATATTCCTCGATCCGACCGCTGATCGATTGGCTCGACTACAACGGCTATAGCGTCGTCACCAAGTCGACCAAGGAGTTCGTCGATCAGACCGGCCGGCGCAAGGTCAAGGGCAATATGGACATCGAGCTCGCGGTCGACGCCATGGAGCTCGCGCCGCACATCGACCAGATGGTGCTGTTTTCCGGCGACGGCGATTTCTCTCGCTGGTCGAGGCGGTGCAGCGGCGCGGCGTGCGCGTGGTCGTCGTTTCGACCATTTCGACGCAGCCGCCGATGATTGCCGCCGAGCTTCGCCGCCAGGCCGATCAGTTCGTCGACATCATCGAGCTGCAGTCCAAGATCGGCCGCGACCCGGCGCAGCGGCCGGCCCGCGAGCCGAGGGAACCGCGGGAGCCGCGCCACACGCCGCAATTCCTGCAGAAAATCGTCTGGGCGTTGGAGACGGGCCGCAAATACATCGCGGCGAAGACGCAGACCGCCAGCAGAGGCAACACGACGAAAGGATCGGCGCCGGTGAAGGCGGTCACTCCAAATCCGATGACCGCGCCGGCGATGGTGCCGATGACGCGCTCGACACCTTTCATGCGGGTCTCCTCGACGGTCGACGTGCCGCCAAGGACGAGAAAGGCCGCCAGCGCCGCCCAGTATTGGTGGGTGGAAGAGGTGACGGCTGTGCCGGCCGCCAGTGCCAGTCCGGTAGCTAGCGCCGCCTGGATAGCCCGGCGACTGGTTGGCGCTGACCACCAGCGACCGATCGATTTGGCGTTTGACCGTGCTTGCTCAGAAATCGGATCGGACGGCGTCGCCTGAAGGTCTGTTGCGGCGGTGACTTCGCCAGCCGCCATGCCAGGATCAGCCAGGGCGGCGAGTTGCGCGCCGCGCATGGTATCGGCCGCGTGAAGCAATTCGGCGATGGCGTCGTGCAGACGGCGAGCGTTTTCGGGCCAACCCTCGGGGAGGCCGTCGTCATCCCCTGACTTTTCGTGCCGGGCCGGCGCGGCCAGCACCGGTGCACGCGATGCATCCTTCAACTCCTGACGGCGTAGCTGGTCCTGCGTGCGCTCAAGCATTCCGGCAAGCTGCCCGCGGAGCAGGAACGCGGCGGTCTGGTGCAGTTGATTTAGGTCGGCGTAGATCTGCTTGTTGATGTCGGGATCCCACCGAGCAGCTGAGACGGCGTCGATCAGCGGGTCAAACATCAAGACCAGTCGCGCGCGGAAGCTGTCCAGTCCCCGAGCAACACTCGATTAGGGTGATCGGCGAAGATGACGAATCGGAACAAATAAGCCCAGATCGTGCCGACAGCTGCCGCCGCTGCGATTGCAGGAATCTGGGTGAGCGGCAGGTCGCCGCCGTCGCTCCCAACGTGCTCAACCGCACCTTCGACGCGCCCGCTCCCAACCGCAAATGGATCGCCGACTTCACGTATGTGTGGACAGCGGAGGGTTGGCTCTATGTGGCGGCCGTCATCGATCTGTTCTCCCGAGGCGCGGTCGGCTGGTCGATGAGTGCTGAGATGACGGCCCAGCTCGTCACCGATGCCCTGGTGATGGCGATCTGGCGACGAGGCAAGCCCGATGCGTTGCTGCATCACTCCGATCGTGGCAGCCAATACACCAGCGAGCAGTTCCAGAAGCTGATGTCAGATCACGGCGTCGTCTGCTCGATGAGCCGTTCGGGCAATGTGTGGGACAATGCGGCGATGGAGAGCTTCTTCTCGTCACTGAAGACCGAGCGCACAGCGCGCAAAACGTATCGGACCCGCGACCAAGCGGAATGTCCCTGACGTTGTTGAAATAGGAAGGCAGGCGTCGATCACCTCAGGCCGCTAGGCTTGAGGTTGCGAATCGCAAACCGAGAGCGAGGAGATCGACGCCATGACGAAGCATATCGAATTGAAGAGGTTCGACCAAGGTACGGCATTGACAACAGGTACGGCGCTGACGACGGGTACGCTGGCATTGTCGCCTTTGGTGATTGAAGGACTTGAGGAGTTCAAGGGCAGCTTCGACCGTCTGTGCCTGCATGCCGGGACTGCGGCCATCGAGGCCATGCTTGCGACTGATGCGGAACAGCTTTGTGGCAAGCGCTACCAGCGTCACGCTGACCGCCAGGGCCATCGCTGGGGCATGATCGATAGTGAGGTTGGCTGGCACGGTGGCAAGGCTGCTATCCGGCGGCCCCGGGTGCGGCGGCGCGGCGGCGCCGAGCTGGAGCTTCCCAGCTGGACGGCGATCCAGAAGGCGGATCTTTTGTCGCGTTGGGCATTCAACCAGATGCTGATCGGTGTGGCGACGCGCAAGTACGCGCGTTCGGTACGACTGCCGGACGGCGATCTGGCCGGCCAAGCCAAGCGCGCCACGACGAAGTCCTCGGTCTCGCGGCGGTTTGTGGCGCTGAGCACGGCGAAGCTGAAGGAATGGCTGGCGGCCGATCTGTCGGAGCTCGTCGACCTTCTGGTGATCCAGATCGATGGGCTGCGTGTCGGCGACCATGTGTTGGTGGCGGCGATCGGCATCGACGGAGCCGGCGACAAACACGTGCTGGCCGTGGCCTTGGGCGCGACCGAGAACGCCGCCGTGGTCAAGGCGTTGCTGGCCGACCTGATCGAGCGCGGGTTGCGACCGGATATCGCCCGCTTGTTCATCGTCGATGGCGCCAAGGCGCTGAGCCGGGCCATACGCGACACCTTCGGAAGCTTCGCGCTGCTGCAGCGCTGCCAAGTGCACAAAGGACGCAATATCATCGAGCGGCTCGACCCATCGTTGCACGCCGGGGTCAAGAAGGTCCTGCGTCAGGCTTGGGACAGTCCGACCGCCGAGCAGGCCGAGCGAGTTCTGAGGAACTTGGCGCGTCGGCTCGATCACGATGCCCCTGGCGTCTCGGCTTCGATCCTCGAAGGGCTGGACGAACTGCTCACCGTGATCCGCATCGGTCTGCCTGATCAGCTGCGGCGCTCGCTTGGCTGCACCAACGCGATCGAAAGTCTGATGGCCGTGCTGCGGAAGGTCTGCCGCAACGTCAAACGTTGGCGCGATGCACGGATGGCATTGCGATGGACTGGAACCGCAATGCTGGAGGCTGAGAAAAGCTTCCGCCGTTTGAAGGCCCACAAGCAGCTTCCGATTCTGAGGGCAGCGTTGCTCCGCCACCAGCAAGTATTGCTCGGCGACAAGCTCGTTGCCAGAAAAAATCTGGCAGCATAGGATTCAAACCAATGGCGCCTGCTGCACCAATTTCAACAGGCTCCGGGACTATCCGCGACCAAGCCAAGGCTGACGTGTTCGACTACATTGAATGCTTCTATAATCCGAAACGCCGGCACTCGACGATCGGATATCTAAGTCCCGTGGAGTTCGAAATGCAGGCGGGATTCGCTTAGGCGGGTGTCAACCGAGCCGGGTGCAGGCCAGTCTATCATGTCCTTAATAAAAACATCCCATTCCCGAGTAGTGCCAAGTTCGTGTTGCAAAGTACGAAATCCGCTAACAAGGGCGGAGGGCGGTTCGCCCGTAACCGGTCGAGAGATTGATAGCGCCACAGGTAGTCGACGAATCGCAGTGCGGAGCTGATGTATGCTTTCCGCGTCGGTTTTTCTCTGAGCGTAACTCGCACAGGCCAGAGCGCTCACATCAGCGTCTGAGGTGTGTTTCGGCAATCAAAACCCGCGTATTGGAGGCGAATATGAACAAGCTGTCTATTCCTCATAATGGATTGGTATTCGTAGGTGATGGCCAAAAAGGCCCTGTTTTTGCGCAATACTGGCGTTGCTGAATTCCCAAGCTTGACTGCCGCGCGTGCATTTACTGAGGAAAATCCGCCAACTCGCGAGCAAGGCACTGATCGCCCGGGTCGCGTGTTCAAGCGGGCAGCCACGAATCGGCGCAGCAGCATGGAGACCACAGATTGGCATGAATTGGAGAAGGAGCCTTTTGCCGAAAGGGTGGCGTCTGCCATGGAACAGCTGGCACCACAGACGACATCAAGGCGATCGTTGTTGTCGCTCCACCGCGCACGCTTGCGAAATTGCGGCGGACCATTCATCCGTCCATTAAAAAGCGGATTATTGCCGAGGTTGAAAAGGACCTGACCAAGCACCCCGTTTCGGACATCGAAAAGCATTTGCTTGGATGAACAAAGAGGCCCGTGGCAATGCAGGCGCCCAGCGCGGTCAAAACGCAACCGTGGTCGTTCTGAGTCATCCGTGACAAGGCCCTGCTCGGCAAGATATTGCGCGACGCCAAGGTACACATGGTCCGAACTACCCCATCGGGCTGATGTCCCACCATTTCGACCAGATCTTGAACGATGCAAATGTTGACATCTTCTATCATGCGCCCGTTCTTATTGTGATCTGCAGCACGGCTGAGATGCCTTGGGCTGTCGAAGATTGCGCACGTGCCGCGGAAAATCTCATGCTGACGGCGCGTGCGGCCGGGCTCGGCACCTGCTGGATCGGTTTTGCGCAAGGGTTCCTTGGCACACCGGCGGGCAAGGCGGAACTGCAGGTTCCATCAGTATACAAACCTGCCTCCGCTCGGATCATCGTCCATCATCCAGCATCGATGCCTGCCCGGGTGCCCAGAAACGAATGCAAAATTCGCTGGATCGGCTCGTGACATCCACGTGCAATGTCCCTTAAAGGGAGGGGCCGTGGAGTAGAATATCGACTGGCCACAATGGACGCTGGTCCAAGGACCCCGCATGCCCGAGCCGCGCAAACACGAAAAATATGATGCGCTGATCTATGCCTGTCATGCGCTCGCGCCGGTGCGGACGGCCGTCGTGCATCCTTGCGACGAGACCTCCTTGCGCGGCGCCATCGAGGCGGCGGAAGCGAAGATCATCAAGCCGGTCCTGGTTGGACCGCAAGCCCGTATCCGTGCGCTCGCGGCCTCGCTCAACCTGGACATCGCAAGCCTGCAGCTCGTCGATACGCCGTTCAGCCACGCATCAGCGGCGAAGGGCGTTGAAATTATCCGCGCCGGCGAGGCCGATGCGCTGATGAAAGGCAGCCTTCACACCGACGAGTTGATGGCCGAGGTGGTCAACAAGGATACCGGCATTCGCACGGCGCGCCGGATCAGTCACGTCTTCATCATGGATGTGCCGACCTATCCAAAACCGCTGTTCATAACCGATGCTGCGGTGAACATCTTTCCGACGCTCGAGGATAAAGTCAATATCGTGCAGAACGCGATAGATCTCGCACATGCCCTGCTGATTGCGCGGCCGAAAGTTGCGATACTTTCCGCGGTGGAGACGATTACCTCCAAAATTCCCTCCACGATCGATGCCGCCGCGTTGTGCAAGATGGCCGAACGCGGCCAGATCACCGGCGCCGTGCTCGATGGTCCACTGGCGCTTGATAACGCCATCAATCGCGAGGCGGCCAGCATTAAGCACATAGCGTCCCCGGTCGCGGGCGACGCCGATGTCCTGCTCGTTCCTGATCTCGAGGCTGGCAACATGCTGGCAAAGGAGCTGAGCTTTCTCGCCAACGCGGACGCCGCCGGCATCGTGCTCGGAGCCCGGGTCCCGATCATCCTTACGAGTCGCGCGGACAATGTGCGTGCCCGCATGGCGAGCTGCGCCGTGGCCGCGCTCTACGCCCATGCCCGCCGTGTCGCCGCGGCCGAAATCGGCAAGGTCGCCGGCTGAATCGCCATGCGCGAACCGATCCTCGTCATCAATGCCGGCTCGTCGAGCTGCAAGTTCTCGGTCTATGAGACGGCCGCGGATCGCTCGCTCTCGGTCGGCGCTCACGGCCAGGTCGAAGGCATTGGCGAAGGCGGCGACACGGCAGCGCGCATCGAAATCGTCGACGGCGAAGGTCGAAAACTCATCGACAGGCCGATCGCCGCCACGGACCACGCCGGCGCGATGGCAGCCATTCATAACTGGTTCGGCGAGCACATCGGCAGCGAAGCTGTGTTTTCCGGTGTCGGCCACCGCGTCGTTCACGGCGGGATGGTATATGCGCAGCCCGTGCTTATCGATGCGGCGGTCCTCGCCGCGCTGGATGAGCTCGTCCCGCTCGCGCCCTTGCACCAGCCGCACAATATCGCCGCCATCCGCGCGGTAAGCGCGATTGCGCCGGAGCTCCCGCAGGTCGCCTGTTTCGACACTGCCTTTCACAGAGTGGAACCGGCGCTGGCCCAGGAATTCGCCTTACCACGCGCTTTCACCGCCAAGGGCGTGCGCCGCTATGGTTTCCACGGACTCTCTTACGAATACATCGTGTCGGTCCTGCCTCGGGTCGCACCCGAATGTGCACATGGCAAGGTGGTTGTTGCCCATCTCGGCAATGGCGCCAGCATGTGCGCGATCGAGGCCGGCCGCTCCATCGCCACGACCATGGGCTTTACCGCGCTTGACGGACTGCCGATGGGAACACGCATCGGGGCGCTTGATCCCGGTGTTATTCTCTATCTTCTTCAACACGAGGGCATGAACGCAGGGCAAATCGAGCAGCTTATCTACGAGCGGTCGGGACTTCTGGGCGTGTCTGGTTTGTCGAGCGACATGCGCACATTGCTGGCGAGCGGCCTTCCAGCCGCAAAAGAAGCCGTGGATCTCTTCGTCTATCGGATCGGACGCGAACTCGGCTCGCTTACGGCGGCGCTTCATGGTCTCGACGCTGTCGTGTTCACCGGCGGCATCGGCGAGAATGCCGCAGAAATTCGGGCTCGGGTCTGCAATGACGCTCAATGGCTGGGCATTGCGCTCGACGATCGCGCCAACGCCGCGGGTGAACCGCGCATCTCGAGTGGCGATTCGTTCGTGTCGGCGTGGGTCGTTCCTACGGACGAGAATCTTGTGATCGCACGCCACACGCGGCAATTACTTGATGGCGACTAGGGGTGGGAGATCCGATGAACTGGGCGGCAAGGTGCAGGAACTAGCATGTGATGAAGGCGAGCAAACTCATGACCCGCGACGTCATTTCGGTGCGCCCGGACACACCGACATCGCACATCGCACGGCTTCTTCTGGACAAAGGCATCAGCGCGGTTCCGGTCGTTGACGAGACAGGCGCCCCGGTCGGCATCGTGAGCGAAGGCGATCTGATTGGCCGCGAAGAGCCCGACCGCGAGGCGCGTCGGGACTGGTGGCTTGCGCTGCTCGCCGAAGGCGAGCCGCTCAATACTGATTTCGTGGCAAGCTTGCGTCACAGCGAACGCCTCGCGCGCGACGTAATGTCGTCGCCAGTCGTAACCGTGGACGAGAATACCGACGCTGGCGAGATCGCGCGGATTTTGCAATCGTATCACATCAAGCGCGTACCGGTACTGCGCGACGGTCGCGTTGCCGGCATCGTAAGCCGCGCCGATCTATTGCGCGCTCTTGCCGCACAGCCGGCGCCTTCGCCGCCCAAGGAGGGGATGCTGGCGAGCGCGCTTGCGAGCGTTGACGAACGCTTCGAGCATTGGCGCCATCCCGAGCCGTCGCGGCCGGCACCGGTTGCGAAACAGGACGATATCGGGCTGAAAGCCGCCGATTTTCGCCAGCTGGTGGAGGACTTTGAGCACAGGGAGGTGCGCCAGCGCGAAGACGCCCTGCGCGCAGTTAGGGAACAGCGGCGTACCCGCGTCGCACAGCTCATCGACGAACACATGACTGACGAAGGCTGGCGCGCGCTTATTCATCAGGCGCGCGGCGCTGCAGAACGCGGCGAGAAGGAGTTCATGTTGCTGCGTTTTCCAAGTCAATTGTGCAGCGACGGCGGTCGCGCCATCAATGTGCCTTCATCCGATTGGCCGGCCACGTTGCGTGGTGACGCCGCGGAGATCTATCTGCGCTGGGAGCACGATCTGAAACCGCACGGCTTTCATCTCGTCGCGCGCGTGCTCGAGTTTCCCGGCGGAATGCCGGGCGACATCGGACTGATTCTTGTCTGGGGACATTAGGGAGCGCGTGATCGCGTCTTTTTGAATAAGATTTGCCAGATTTGTGATGCTCGCCCCCGCGGAGGCCCGCATATCTTGCATCGAGCCACCATTGCGATCGGCGAGTGCGAAACGTCGGATAACCGAATATCGCCGCCGCTCGGCCGTCTAGATTGATCTGCCTCAATGCTCGCGGCGATGGACGAGGGCCATTCTATGCGCTCCCAACCGATCCTCGCACGCAGCGCATAGGAGCCTAAAATGAAGGCGTTCGTCTATCTTGGCCCGGGAAAGAAGGCGCTCGAAGACCGTCCCAAGCCAAAACTCGGCGCCCCGACCGATGCCGTTGTCAAAATCCTCAAGACGACAATCTGCGGTACCGATCTGCATATATTGAAAGGCGACGTGCCGACGTGCGCGCCAGGGCGCATTCTCGGGCACGAGGGCGTCGGCACGGTCGAGGAGGCGGGCGCGGCCGTCACCTCGTTTCGTGCGGGCGATCACGTGATCGTGTCGTGCATTTCGTCTTGCGGGAAATGCGACTATTGCCGCCGCGGCATGTATTCGCACTGTTTCAATGGAGGCTGGATTCTGGGCAACAAGATCGATGGCACCCAGGCCGAGTATGTTCGCGTACCGTTTGCCGATACCAGCCTGTATCACGTTCCCGAAGGTGCCGACGAAGAAGCGCTGGTCATGCTCAGCGATATTCTGCCGACCGGCTTCGAATGCGGCGTGCTCAACGGCAAAGTGGCACCCGGCTCGACTATCGCCATTGTCGGTGCCGGCCCGATCGGGCTTGCCGCGTTGCTCACCGCGCAGTTTTATTCTCCGGCGGAAATTATCATGATCGATCTCGACGATAACCGTTTGCGGCTTTCAACCCGCTTTGGCGCCACCACCGTGATCAACAACAAGGACGGCAAGGCGGTGGAAAAAATCATGCGGATGACCGGCGGACGCGGGGTCGACACGGCGATCGAAGCCGTCGGTGTGCCAGCAAGTTTCATAACTTGCGAAGACATCGTGGCGCCAGGTGGCATCATTGCCAATATTGGCGTGCACGGTGTCAAAGTGGATCTGCATTTGGAGCGACTGTGGGACCGCAACATTACAATCACCACACGGCTCGTCGACACCGTTACCACCCCGATGCTGCTTAAAACCGTGCAGTCGCACAAAATCGATCCGCAGAGGCTGATCACCCATCGCTTCAAACTCCACGAGATTTTGGATGCCTATGAAACATTCGGCGCGGCGGCCAGCACGAACGCCCTGAAGGTCCTGATCGAATCGTGAGTTGCTGGGCGAGCACGTCGCTCGCCCGATTGCATTCGCGTGAGCACTCTCTATCTATCTGGCGGGTTGTCCTTCGCTATGGCGCGAGGCCGTGTACAGTTCATGACCGAAACCGTGCTGCGCCATTGAACGCGGAGATTTCTTTGTCGCACCGCACGGGACAGACTTGGAAAACGGATCTGAGCGGGCAGCAGCTATGCCGTCAAAACAATCGGTTAAACCCCAAAATCTTGCGCTGACGAGCGTGCCGGCGTTCTGGCCCATGGTCATGGCGGCTTCGCTGCTCGATCAGGGGGCTGAGCTTTATGTGAAAAATCTCAAGTTCGTCGAGGAAGAAATCAAAATTCACGACGAATTGCGTCCCAGTTTCGCAACAGCGAACAAGGTGCGCCTTGATCTACGGACCATGTTGTTGCGCGAGTATGGCGCGCCGCGAGGAATTCCGACCTTTGTCATTGCTCCCTATGCCGGCCATACCGCGATGATCGCTGACTATCACAAAGGTCAAAGTCTGGTGGAGACGTTGCTGGCAAACGGCGTCAGCCACGTCGCTCTGACCGACTGGAAATCGGCCACCGCCGACATGAAGGATCTGGAGATCGACAACTATCTGGCCGAGATCGTTGTCGTCATCGACGACCTGGGCGGTCGCGTCAATATGGCCGGCCTTTGTCAGGGCGGCTGGGCTGCGGCCATGGTAGCGGCCCGCTTTCCGCAAAAAGTGCAGTCATTGGTGCTGGCCGGCGCGCCGATCGACATGAACGCGGGAAACGGGCCGATCAAGCGCATGGCGCAAAAGTCGCCGTTATCGTTTTACCAGGAGCTGGTCGAACTCGGCAGCGGTCTGATGCTGGGCAAATTCATGCTGCAGGGCTGGAAGAACATGCATCCCGATCAACATTATTTTCAAGGGTACGTCGATCTCTACGAGCACATCGACGATCCGGCGTATCTGGAGAAGGAGGAGACGTTCGAGAGCTGGTATGAGAACCCGATCAATCTGCCCGGCCGTTGGTATCTGCAGGCCATCGCGCAATTGTTCAAGGAGAACCGGTTTGCCAAAGGCACTTTCGTTGGGCTGGGGCGGGCCCTGAACCTGAAGGACGTCAGATGCCCAGTTTTTCTCCTTGCCGGCGAATCCGACGACATCACCACCAAGGAGCAGGTTTTTGATGCCGAGAAATATCTTGGCACGCCATCCGACAAAATCGTGAAGAGGCTCGTTCCTGGCGGCCATGTCGGCTTGTTCATGGGTTCCAGGAATTTACGGGACGTCTGGCGGGACATCGCGCGATGGATTTGCAGCGTCGATACCAAGCATGACAGCGAGGCTTCCGGCCCGGCTCAGTCGATAATTTGATACAAATCAAAGCTGCGGGCGCAGGTTTTTGTTGCATAGCAAAACAGGCGCTCACTCTTTTTGGACTCACAACAACCACTGATCTCTTCCGCTTCTGATGCTGTGGACGGGTGCGCCGGGAGACCGGCAAAGGGTAGACGGTGGAAGTCCGTCACGGTGAAGGAGTAGCGAACCGCACCGGCCCCGATTGATGCACGGGTTGCCCGCGAGGGTAGACGTGAAGCGTTCACAGGGGAGGGCGCAGGCGAGGTATTGAGCGGCGTAAGACAAGTTCTATGATCAGTGGGTCCACCAGTGGCGGCAGCGATGCGCCACCGGGGCGCCCCAGAACACGACGGCGAAGAAGGCGATGAAATAGAAGCCGAGCGCCACCATGAAACGGAAGCTCCAAAACAGGGTGCCGATGTCGGGAACCGTGCTGGCCGCCGCCTTAGCGATGGTGGCGTCGTCGGCCGTGCGCGGATCGGCGACATAGCGCTTGAGCAGGAGCGCGTAGCCGAGGTTGGCGGCGTGACCGCGCAATTGCGCCCGTGCCTGCGCATCGCCGCAATTCGATTTCAGCGTTTCCAGCGCGTTGTAGGCGATCAGGCCGTCGCGGGTGCGCTTGGCATTGGTCGCCACCAGATCGTCGATCCCCGGTATCTGTTCATCGAACGAGCGGGTGGCGATGATGCCGAGCACCCAGGGGATCGTGATGCTGTCGTCGACCCGATGGTTCGCGGCATCGGGAATTCCAACCAGATTAAAGCCCGCTGGCGCCGGCTCGGTCTTCCACATGCCCTCGATGGCCGCGAGCTTCATCTTCTGATTCTCGGACACGGTGTAGCCGCTCTCGTCGCCGAGAATGACGACGCAGAAAGCCGCCGCGAGCCCAAACGCTGCCGCGACAATGATCGAGCGTTTGGCGAAGGCCTGGAAGCGACCGGCGAGCAGATAATAGGATGAGATCGCCACGACGAACATCGAGCCGGTGACGTAGCCGGCGCCGACCGTGTGAACGAACTTCGCCTGCGCCACCGGATTGAAGATCAGGTCCCAGAACGAGGTGAGCTCCATGCGCATAGTGTCGGGATTGAACACCGCGCCGACGGGATGCTGCATCCAGCCGTTGGCGATCAGAATCCACAGGGCGGAAAGATTGGAGCCGATGGCGACGAGCCACGTCACCGTGAGATGGCCGAGCTTCGGCAGCCGGTCCCAGCCGAAGAAGAACAGGCCGACGAATGTCGATTCGAGAAAGAAGGCCATGAGGCCTTCGATGGCCAGCGGCGCGCCGAAAATGTCGCCGACATAGTGCGAGAAATAGGCCCAGTTCGTGCCGAACTGGAATTCCATGGTGATGCCCGTGGCGACCCCCATGGCGAAATTGATGCCGAACAATTTGCCCCAGAAGCGGGTGGTGTCGCGCCAAATTTCGCGCCCAGTCATCACGTACGCGCTCTCCATGATGGCGAGCAGGAACGACATGCCGAGCATGAGCGGAACGAAAAGGAAATGGTAGAGCGCCGTGGCGGCGAATTGCAGACGCGCGAGGCTGACAGGATCGAGGTGGGACATAGCCGATGCCCTGCTTGTTAGCGCGCCGGGTTGGACACGCCGAGAACGCGCGCCATCGCGTTCTGGCTGGCCGATTACCCCATCTTTGGGTCCATCAGCGCCGGTTCGAGCCGGCCGCTAGTGGTCTGATTCATTCGGACGATTCCCAAATTGTCCGAAGCAGTTCAAGCTCTCATCATGAGAGCAGGAATTGTCGTGAACGTTACCCGAGCGGATCGCCATCGGCTTAAGGCGATCATCTCGGATCGCAGCGCGCTGCAAAAGCACGTGTGGCGGGCCAACATCATCCTCGCGACAGCCGACGGCTGCGGCACCGCTGAGATCATGCGCCGATCGGGCAAATCGAAGCCCGTGGTGTGGCGATGGGAGGCGCGGTTCATGGCGGAGGGCGTTGCAGGGCTCACGCGCGACAAGACGCGCAAGCCCGGCAAACAGCCACTTTCGACGACCACTGTGCAGAGGGTGGTTGAGCTGACGCTGGGGCCGCCGCCGGGAGAAGCGACCCACTGGACCGGCCGGATGCTGGCGAAGGCGGCGGGAGTGAGCCTGCGTTCGGTGCAACGTATCCTTGAAGCCCACCAACTCGCGCCGCATCGCATCAGCACGTTCAAGCTGTCGACGGACCCGAAGTTCGCCGAGAAGTTCACGGATGTCGTCGGCCTCTACGTCGATCCTCCCGCTCATGCGGTGGTTCTCTCGGTCGACGAGAAAAGCCAAATCCAGGCGCTCGACCGTACCCAGCCGGGGCTGCCGATGAAGCCGGGCCGCGCCGGGACGATGACGCACGACTACAAACGTCACGGCACCACCACGCTGTTCGCAGCCCTCAACATCCTCGATGGCACTGTCATTGGCCGCAACATGCAGCGCCATCGCCACCAAGAGTTCATCCGCTTCCTCAATACGATCGAGGCGCAGGTCCCCGTGGAAAAGTCGATCCACGCCGTCGTCGACAACTATGCGACCCACAAGCATCCAAAGGTGCGCCAATGGCTGGCGCGGCATCCCCGCTGGATGTTCCACTTCACCCCGACCTCAGCATCCTGGCTCAATGCCGTCGAAGGATTCTTCGCCAAACTCACGCGCCAGCGCCTGCGGCGCGGCGTGTTCAGATCAGTCGTTGACCTCCAACTCGCCATCAATCGCTTCGTCGCCGATACAAATGCAGATCCCAAGCCCTTCGCATGGACCGCCGACCCAAAGCGCGTGCTCGCCGCTGTCAAACGCGGGAAGCAAACGTTAAAGTCAGACCACTAGAAATGTCCGCTGTGGCTACGATCGCTGCCGAATTGCTGCATCACGGCGAACGTCGAAAGGGGCCGGCCAGAAGCCGACATCGATTCGCCGCTCCCGCTCGGCCGAAAATACGCCGCATGCAGAGACCACAGGCGCGCGGGCTTACAAGGCGGTGGCGCGCTCCTTCGCCTCATCCTCGGCTGACGGAAATGCCATGTCCGATATCGGCTCAACCCAGACGAGATGGTCGTGCACTTCCTTGACTCCGGCGATGTTCTCGGCTGCCACGACGAGAGCCTGGCGTTCCCGCTCGTCGGTGATCACGCCCCATAATTCCACAACGCCATTCCTGACCACGACGTTGATGTCCGGGGCCCAGTGTTGCTTCCCGAGAGAGGAAATAATTTCACCGCGAATTGCCCAGTCGGGACCGGGGCTATCGGAGCCAGCGGGCGCTTCGCTGTCACGTGCCACACTCGCCAATGCGTACATCAGATTGGCGCGGCTGACGATGCCGACGACCTGATTGTTGCGGGTGACCGGAAGGCGCTTGATGCGATAGCGTTCCATCGCGTTAACGACCGTGTCCAGCAAATCCTCCTCGCTCACGCAATGCGGGTCGGGGGTCATGATTTCCCCGACTTTCCTGCCCGCAGTGTGCACGTATTCTTCCGCCAGCTTGCCGGGCCCAACAATGAACTCCAACCAACTCGGCCGGTGGCGCTGCGTACCGATTTCGCTGCGGCGGAGAAAGTCTCCCTCCGTCACGATGCCGACGAGCTTGCCCTCCTTATCGAGGACGGGAAGTCCGCTGATCCGGTTCTGCAGCATCAATTGCGCCGCCTTGAGAACCGATTCGTTCGCCTGAACGGAAATAACGTTCGGCGTCATGACATCCTTCACTTGCATGGCTTGATCTCCCGTTTGGAAGGAAAGTCCCCTGTATCTGGATCGATCCGTATCAGCCGTTCATGCGGCTCAGCGCGACGCGATTGCGCAACACGATGCGGCGTGAGGACCGCAGCTCGATCGCCGCGGCCGTTTCCAGCGCAGTCAGTGTCCGCGACACCGTCTCGATGGTCAGGCCGAGATAATCGGCAATGTCCTGCCGCGTCATCGGCAAATCGATAGCGTTGCTCGCCGGCATTCGTTCCGCCATTTCGAGAAGGAAGCTCGCGACCCGCTCCTGAGCGCTCTTGATCAGCAGCAAAATGCGCTTCTGCATCCGCCGCAGGTCGCGACTGGTGATGGCGAAAATTTCCTGTGCGATCGAAGTATTGCGGCCGGCCAGGGTGTTGAACGCACAGCGGTTGACAACCAACACCTTCACGTCGGTGATTGCCTCGGCGGACACTGAGTGTTCATCATCGGATTGCAGACCGAAAATATCGCCCGGCAGATAGAACGCACCGATTTGACGGCGGCCGTCGCTGAGTATCTTGGAGGTGCGCACGCTGCCGCTGATCACTTTGTATATGTAGTCCGCCGGCTCATCCTCGGCGAAAATCTCGCTGTTGCGCGGATACGACATCATCGCGCCCATCAGATGCATCGTCTGGTCAAGCAACTCGGGTTCGATGGTTCTGTTGAATGCCCGAAGCCCCTGAATACGCGGCAGAGGCGGAGCGGTCCGGCTTTGCGGGACGACACGGAAGGCTTCGGTGCGGATTGTGGTCTGAGTGAGCATGGCCTACCTCCGAATTGATCGTAAGGCCATTGCTAGACCCAAGGTGCCAAGCGAGAAATTCAGATATTGTCCCTAAGGGCTAGCCCTTAGGGACGGGCGGCGGTCGGCTCGCCTGATCAAGAATCTGTGGTATTTTCGACGAATTCGAGGGCTGAAGCTGGCGCAGCATATGCGGACCGACGATGGCTGAACTGATTCCGAAACCACAAACATATGCGCCTTGGACCGAATTAAGCGGATTAACCGCGCACGGCCGTGCTTGGCGATATGGCCTTGCGGTCGCGGTTACCGTCGTGGCGCTTGGCGTTGAGCTCGCGTTTGCATCAGTGCTTCACGGCGAGAGCTCCTATTTGTTCTTTGTGCCGGCAGTCCTGATTGCCTCAGCCATTTCCGGCTTGGGGCCGGGACTGCTGGCCACGGCTTTGAGTGCCGTCCTTTTCCTGTCCGTCATCAGGCACTATCGGGAATTGTCGTCCGAAGATTTGGCGAATGCCTGCCTGTTCATCGTGATCGGCATTGGCGTGTCGTGGCGCGGCGAGCTTTTGGCCCGCTTCCGACGCTCGGCTGTCTCAAACGCGGAGGAGGCTTCCGCCCGCGCCTCGCATCTTCAATCGATACTCGACAGCATTCCCGAGGCGATGATTGTCATCGATGAGCGGGGCAGCATGCAATCGTTCAGCGCCACCGCCGAACGGTTGTTCGGCTATGGCGCCGCCGAAGTCTTGGGCAAAAACGTCAAGCAGCTGATGCCATCACCGTACCGGCAGGAGCATGACAGCTACCTCGACCGCTATCTGCGCACGGGCGAACGGCGCATCATAGGCATCGGCCGGGTCGTGGTCGGGCAGCGCAAGGACGGCTCAACCTTTCCCATGGAACTTGCCGTGGGCGAGATGCGTGTGCGGGATCAGCGCTTCTTCACCGGCTTCATCCGCGACCTGACCGAACGGCAACAGACCGAGGCACGATTGCAGGAGTTGCAAGCCGAGCTGGTTCACATATCGCGGCTCACCGCGATGGGGGAGATGGCGTCGGCGTTGGCGCACGAGCTGAACCAGCCGCTGTCGGCCATCGCCAATTACATGAAGGGCTCGCGGCGGCTCCTGGAAGACAGCCCCGACGAGCACGCGGCGACGCTGCGCGACGCCATGGACAAGGCCGCCGAACAGGCGCTGCGCGCCGGCCAGATCATTCGCCGTTTGCGCGATTTCGTTGCCCGCGGCGAAACCGAGCGTCGTGTCGAAGACGTCAAGAAGCTGGTCGAAGAGGCGAGCGCACTGGCGCTGGTTGGCGCCAAGGACAAGGGCGTGCGCGTAAGCTTCGACTTCGATCCGCGCAGCGATTATGTGCTCGCCGACAAGGTGCAGATTCAGCAGGTCCTGCTCAACCTGATGCGCAACGCCATGGAGTCCATGGAAGGCGCTCAAAAACGCGAGCTGGCCATTTCGACGTCAGCTTTGACCGACGGCCTGGTCGAGATCAGCGTGGCCGATACCGGAGGCGGAATCGCGCCCGAAATCAGCGCGCAGCTATTTCAGCCGTTCGTAACCACCAAGCGGCAGGGCATGGGGGTCGGGTTGTCGATTTCTCGAACCATCATTGAAGCACATGGCGGCTCGATCGCGCCGCGGCCAAACCCCGCGGGAGGCACTGTATTCTCCTTCACGCTGCCTGCCGTGACCAAGGAGCAGGCCAGCAATGCCGTCTGAAATGGTGCATGTCATCGACGATGACGAGGCGCTGCGCGATTCGCTGAGCTTTCTGCTTCGCACGGCCAAGATCGAGGTGACAAGTTATTCGTCGGCTTCGGTTTTCCTCGATGTGCTTCCGACCGCGAACCTGGGTTGCATCGTCACCGACGTGCGGATGCCCGGCATGAGCGGGATCGATCTGCTGCGGCGCCTGAAGGAGCTTGGGATCGGCGTGCCGGTGATTGTTATGACCGGACACGGCGATATTCCGCTGGCGGTCGAAGCGATGAAATTCGGGGCCGTCGATTTCCTGGAGAAACCGTTTGACGACGAGGTTTTGTTGCAGGCCATCCGCGCAGCGCTGCGGCAGCAGGCCGGGGAGGCCAAGCGCCAGGCCGAGCGTGCGGAGATCGAGACCCGGCTGGGAGCGCTGTCGTCGCGCGAGCGTAACGTCCTTGATGGCCTCGTTGCCGGCCACGCCAACAAACAGATCGCCTACGATCTCGGCATTAGTCCCCGAACAGTAGAGATCTATCGGGCTAATCTGATGGACAAAATGAAGGCTGGAAGCCTGTCCGATCTCGTTCGCATGGCGCTTATCGCCGGCATCCTGGGCCAATAAGCGCCCGCCACACTTTGCGATAGATCAATGCGACCCGGCTGCCGATGGGCCATTTGGCATCGTGAATGAGCGCCAAATGCGACCAAGGCTGCACTGGACCATGTGATGACGGACGGCGAAAATGCACTGACAAGACGGCTGGTTGTTGCGGTTGTCGATGACGATCCGGCGGTCTGCTGCTCGCTCAAATTCGCGCTTGAGCTGGAGGGCTTTGCCATACGTACTTACCACAGCGGACCCGAAGTTCTCCGCGCGTGCGACCTCGGCACATGCAACTGTTTTGTCATCGACCAGCGAATGCCGGAGATGAACGGCATGGATCTGGTCCACGCGTTGCGGGGCCGGCAAATATCGACACCGGTCATTCTCATTATCAGTTCTCCAAATACTACCCTGAGCGCGCTGGCGGCCAAGGCCGCTATTCCGATCGTGGAAAAGCCGCTCTTGGGCAATGCGCTCGTAGAGCGGATTCGCGAGGCATGCGGGCTCTCCTGACAGTCAAAGAATATTTTTGCGTTCGTTGATCCAGGTCAAAGCTGCCTCAGACGATGCGTGGTTTCCTCCGCCCGGTTCAAACACCGAGGTAGCTGCCATGACGAACACGGAACGACTTGAAACACTGCGCACCGGCGTCATTGCCGGCGCCGCCGGCGGCCTGGCGGAAATCGCTTGGGTGACACTCTACGCGGGCTTGACCGGCATCAATCCCGCCGTAATCGCTCGGGGAGTTACCACGGCAGCGGGGGTAAGCGCGCTGTTGCCGGCCACCTCCCCGGTGATGCTCGGCATCGGCGTACATATGATGTTGGCCGCGACGCTTGGCGTTGTCCTGACGTTCACTTGGCAAGCGCTCTCCGCGAGACGATACGGTTCGGCAAATCCCTATCCGTTTATGCTCGCGGCGCTCGCCGGGGTGTGGGCAACCAATTTCTTCGTGGTGCTGCCGGTTGTCAGCCCGGCCTTCATTCACCTGGTGCCCTACGCGATCAGTCTCACATCGAAGCTATTGTTCGCCATAGCCGCAGCTGAAGTCGTCCGCAACCAGACGCTGTTCGCTGCACCTCCTACCGCGCTTGCCCGTTCCAAGTCTCGCCTCGGAAAAACGTCCTGGAATTGACGTGGATCAATGCCGCTTGCGGCGCTCGATGCAAACTTTCGCATCATCTTTGAAAATGGAGCATGCCATGAAGGAATCTAGTCTCGACCGTGGCGTCATTTTCGTCCTGCGCATCTTGATGGGCTGGACATTCCTCTACGCTGGCGTCTCGCAGATTTGGAATAATTTTGATACCGCCGGATTCCTCAACCACGTGGTCACGTTTCACAATTTCTTCTCGATGTTCGCGCGGCCAGCACTACTGCCGGTCACCGACTTTTTGGTGAAATGGGGCCATCTGTTGATCGGATTGTCGCTGATCTCGGGGCTTCTCGTGCGCGTCAGCGGACCATTCGGCATTCTGCTGATGATCACTTACTATTTCGCGCATATGAAGTTTCCGTACATTGAGGAAAACGTCAATTTTCTCGTCGACTACCATCTCGTCTATGCCACTGTGATCGTCTACCTGATTGCGCATCGCGCCGGCCATGTTTGGGGCCTCGACGGCCTGGTCGATCGCATGCACCTGTTGGATGAGCATCCCGTGCTTCGCCCGCTGGTCGGGTAAGCGGTTTGCAAATGCAAACAGGCGGGCGACGGCCGGTGCGGTCGGCCGGCCGGCCGCATCGACCTTACCCGGTTCTAGGACTGACAACACGGTGGCTGCGAATTGCACCATGAACATCGATCTGAAACAGTGGGAGCGACAGCTCGTCCTCTACGACGGCAGGACTGTCCTTGTCCGCCCTATCAGGTCCGAGGACGAAGCGCTCTATGCCGACTTCTTTGCCGCGGAGACCGCAGACGATTTGCGGTTGCGTTTCTTCGGGCCGGTGAAGCGGCGCGACCACGCGTTCTTCAGTCGGTTCACCCAAATCGACTACGCTAAAGCGATGGCCTTTATCGCCGTCGACGAATGCAGCGGCGAGATGCTCGGTGTCGTGCGGCTTCACGACGACGCTGATGCCAATGACGGTTCGGCGGAATTTGCGATCATCGTCCGCTCCGACCGCAAGAGTTCGCGGACTCGGTTGGCAATTAATGCAGCTCATCGTGGCTTATGCCCGAGCCAAAGGACTCCGCGCCATTAAAGGGCAAGTCCTGCATCAAAATAGGGCGATGCTCGACATGTGTAAGGAATTTGGATTCGCGATCAGCAGCGATCCCGACGCGCCGGATATTTCGCTAGTCGAGCTCGCCCTTAATCCGGCTGCGGATTCTCAGGGATCCGCAATTTCACAAGTCACACGATCTTCAGGTATCTGAAAAGGGCTAGCTTCACCTGGTCCAATACAAGGCGAGACCAGCAGTTTCCCCTCTCCAATCAAATGCCGAAGTGTCGATGAAATCGCGGGATCCCGTTGCCCGCTTCAGGGGACATCGAGTTGCCCCAAAGCCGCAACGCGCAACGTGCTGAATCCCGATTGATTCAAATCAATGCTGCGGTCACGCCGCTGGTCCAATTAATGCGACGTTACATTGACCCTTAGGAGTGCCGACCATGCACGCGACCATCGAGATCATTTTGGCATTGCTGCCGTTTGCGGTTCTAGTTGCCGGTTTCCTCGTTTTCAGGCTCGATTCCTTGCAGACGAGCCTCGCCGCTTGGATCGCCGAGTTCGCCGTGATCTACGGCTACTATCACATGGGCATGCTCAAGAGCGTCAAATCGGCGCTGTGGGGCGGCCTGACGATGTGGACCGGCTTCCTGGTGGTCTATACCGGGATGATCTTCGGCCAAGCCTACCGCACCACTGGCCTATTGCGGGTGCTGCTCGATTCCGTGGAATCGATTTTCCCGGCGCGCGACAAGGAAGGCCGCGCTATTGCGCTCGTAGCCGTGGTCGGCGGCTTCATCGGCGCGTTCAACGGTTTTGCGACCTATCCGGTGACGATCCCGGGGCTGGTCGAACTTGGCTATGACGGCGTCCACGCGATCGCGGCCTATCTGGTCTATTTCGCCTGGTCGGTTCCGTTCGTCAGCCTGTTTATTGGCGCCAATATTGCCAATGCGGCGACGCAATTGCCGATCGCCGACATTGCGGCGGCGTCGGGCCTGTTCGCCATTCCGCTGGTGTTCATCTCGCTCGCCGGCTTCTTGAAGATTCTCGGCTTCCGTTTCTTCGAGCGTGAGACGCAGATTCTGTTCTGGCTGTTGGGGCTCGGCAATTCGCTCGGCATCGTCCTGTTCTGCCTCATCTGGCCGGCTTATTACATCCTGACGCTCATCGCCTCCTCGGCCTTCTCCCTTGTGCTGCTGTACGGGTACGGGCTTTACGCCAAGCATGCCGGCGCCGAGCCAGTGGCACAGCCGCAGCCATTGTCGGCCGCGGTATCTCCGGCGGCAGCCGGTAGCTCATCGCCGGTCGGCGCGTGGCGGGCCTATGCTCCGCTCGTGCTTGGCGCGGCGTTCGTGGTGATCACGATGATCCCGTCGGTCGCGCGCGAGCTGACGCATTTGCAGATCCGCGTTGCGGCCTGGGGTTATGCGCCGATCAACATCAACCTGATCACTTCAGCCGGCTTCGTCATCCTCGTCACCGCGGCCCTCTGCTATGTGTTCCGCTGCAAGTCCGCCAACATCGTCAGCGATGTCGTCGCCGGCAGCAAGCGCAGTGTCAGCGCGCTGGTGACTCTCTTCATCGGTAGCGCCATGGTTTATCAGATGGTCGATACCGGGCAGATCGCGATGCTTGGCCGCGCGCTCTCGAACGGTGGCAGCCTTGTCTATACGGCGCTGTTCCCGTTCTTCGCGTTTCTTGGTGGCATGGCTTTTGGCCAAGGCCTGCCCGCAGACTTCCTTTTCGCGCACATGCAGATCCCGGTCGCTCCCGCGCTCGGCATCTCGCTGGTGCTATTGGTCGGCATCGTCAATGTCATCACCATGGGGCCGCCCAATCCGCTGAAACCCGCGCAGATCACCTATTGCACGCACCTTGTCGACGTGAAGGGCCGCGATTGGGAAATCTTCCGCATCAATCTGCCGTGGCAGCTCCTGCAGTTGGTGGCGACCGCCATCCTCGCCCTCGTCCTGGTCTTCATCTGAACCCCATTTGATCAAAAGGAACGCGTCATGCCGTATCAAGATTTCCGCCAATTCCTCGATGCGCTGCGACGAACCGGCGATCTCATCGAAGTAACCCGCCCGGTCGACCTCAAATACGAAGTCGGCAAGGCGCTCAAGCAGAGCTACGTCCACGACGGGCCCGCGATCATTTTCCAAAATAACGGCACGGAGTTTCCGTTGGTCGCCGGCATCTACGGCAACCGACGCAAGGCGCTGCTCGCCTTCGAAGCGACCGAGGACACGATCGTGCAGAAGGTTCTGCACGGCCTCGAAAATCCGATCGCGCCGACCATCGTTTCTGGCCCGGCCCCCTGCCAGGAGGTGGTGTTGGCCGGGACGGAGATCGATATCCGTCGCTTTCCGGTTCCGATCTACAGCCCCAAAGACGGCGGCCCGTTCATCACGCCGGGGCTGGTAGTCTCGAAAGACCCCGAAACTGGCGTTTCCGATATCGGCCACTATCGCCACCAGCTCCTCGGCCAACGCGACTGCATAGCGTTCACCGCGCAGCCGTTCCATCGCTTCGGCAAGAACATCGCCAAATGCGTACGAAAGGGCATCGCTCCCCAGGGTGCGCTGATTCTCGGAGTCGATCCGGTGCTCGCTTATACAGGGCAAACCCAGGTCAGCGATGCCACCGATGACTGGCACGTTGCCGGCGGACTTCGCGGTGTGCCGGTCGAACTGGTCCGTTGCAAGACCGTCGATCTGGAAGTCCCCGCGACCGCCGAAGTGGTGATCGAATACATCGTCGACGTCGAACACAAAGTGATGGAAGGCCCGCTCGGCGAATACACCGGGTATTACACGCCGGCTTCACTCAAACCGACGGCGCGTATCACGGCCATCACGCACCGCAAGAATCCGTATTTCCAGGGGCTGCTGACAGGGCAGCCAGTCACCGAAAATCACATCCTGAAGCAGATCCCCTTCGAGGCCTCGCTCTGGAAGACGCTCAAGTCGCAGTTTCCGACCGTTGAGCAGATCGCGGTGCCGCCGTCCGGCGGAGTCTCGTTCTACGTTGTCATCGCGATGCAGCCGCGTTTTGCCGGCGAAGCGCGGCAGGCGATCCTTGCCGCGCTGTCGAGCAACATCCGGCCGAAATGGGTAATCGCCGTCGAGCCCAATATCAACGTGCACGATCCCGCCGAGGTCGAATGGGCGATGTCGTTTCGCGTTCGACCGGAGCGCGACGTCTTTGTGCTCGGCGAGATGCCCGCCGGACCGGCCGATCCTGCGGTTGGCGACACTGTGACGATGCAGGCGCCGCGATCCTCGGCTGTCGGCGTCGATGCGACCCGGCCGTTCGGCGAGAAATTTCAGGACGTGGCGGATGTGCCGGGCTGGCAGGACTATCGCGTCCCAGAGCTCGTGCACTAACTGTAATCTAAGGAGAAAACAAAATGGCTTATCATGATTTTCGTCAGTTCCTCGACACGATGCGCCAGCATGGCGAGCTGATCGACATCAACCGCAAGGTCGATCTGAACAAGGATATCGGCAAGACCCTGAAGCAGAGCTACGTGCACCAGGGGCCAGCTATGGTGTTCAACGATAATGGCACGGCTTATCCGCTGGTCGCCGGGCTGTATTCGACGCGCGGCAAGGCGCTCCTGGCGTTTGAAGCCACCGAAGAGACGATCTTCGACAAGGTTCTCCACGGTCTCGACAACCCGATCCCGCCGCGAATTCTCAACGGCGCGACGCCATGTCAGGACGTGGTTTTGACCGGCCCAGATATTGATCTGTCGCGTTTTCCGATCCCGACCTACAGTCCCAAGGACGGCGGCCCCTACATCACCGCCGGCATCGTGGTCTCGAAGGATCCGGTCACCGGCGTGGCTGATATCGGGCATTACCGCTTTCAAATCACCGGCAAGGACACGATGTCTTTCCTGGCGCAGCCGTTCCACCGCTTCGGCAAGAACCTGGCGAAATGTCGCGAGCTCAAGCGCAAGCCTCAGGCGGCTATAGTGCTGGGCATCGATCCGATCCTCGCCTATACCGCACAGGTGCAGTCGCCCGACACGGCGAACGACTGGAATGTGGCCGGCGGTTTGCGCGGCGAGCCGGTGGAGCTGGTGCGCTGCAAGACCGTGGATCTGGAAGTCCCGGCGACGGCGGAAGTCGTCATCGAGTTCGAGGTCGATTTGGGGCAGGCCGTGATGGAAGGGCCGCTCGGTGAATATACCGGCTACTACACGCCCGCTTCGCCGAAGCCGGTGGCGCATGTCACCGCCATCACCCATCGCAACAATCCCTACTTCCAGGGGCTTCTCACCGGCAAGCCGGTAACCGAGAATCACATTCTCAAGGAAATTCCGTTCGAGGCCTCGGTGTGGCGCACCTTGAAGGCGCAGTTCCCATCCATCGAGCGCGTGGCGATTCCGCCTTCAGGCGGCGTTTCGTTCTACGTTGTCATCGCGATGCGGCCTCGTTTTGCCGGAGAAGCGCGGCAGGCCATCCTCGCGGCGATGGCGAGCAACATCCGGCCGAAATGGGTAATCGCCGTTGAGCCGGACATCGACGTCTACAACCCTGACGAGGTCGAGTGGGCGATGTCGTTTCGGGTGCGCCCCGAGCGCGATGTGTTCATCATGCCGGCGACGCCCGCCGGGCCGCTCGATCCTTCAGTCAGCGACAGCGCGGCGCTTGCGGCGCGCACCTCCTCGGCCGTTGGCATCGACGCAACGCGTCCGTTCGGCGAAAAGTTTGCGGACGTCGCCGACGTGCCAGGCTGGCAGACCTACGACTTCCCCGAGCTTAAGGGGAAATCCGGTTGAGCGAAAGCACTAGGGATTGCGTGGAAAAGAACTCGTTGTCTTGCTTCCTCGCAAGTCACAGAACTACGCTGACGATGCTGTCCAATCCGGCAATTACAGCACGGATTTGCGACGGGCGGAGTGTGCCTTAACGGTCATTTTGCGTAGCAGCAATTCATGCTGCCGAATGTCTGCATGGGGTCAGGCACGTCGCTTTTGCCCTGTCCGGCAATAGTCCGTTGATCTCCCGAAAGCGTCCGGAAAAACGACATGGCGAGCCTGATGGGCTGCCATGTTAAGATCACACTCCCAACGCTGAGGGTTCGCATCATGAGGTGGCGATCATGAACCGGCAAAAGAGCATGAAGAAGTGCGCGGCGATCAAGAAGCGCTCCCGCTTGTGGAGCGCCGGAAGGTCGAGCGCGCGGGCCGCATGATCCAGAAGGCCGAAGCCGAATTGAGCACAGCCCCGAATTCGCCGCCCAGTGGGCCGAGGCCGAGAGAACAAGCGGATGTCATGAGCAACGATATTGAGGAAGCCACTCTAGCGACCTTGAAAGCGGCCGGTGAGTTGTCGGCCGCTCAATTTGCGCTAGACGGGACGCCGGACGCCACCACGGCGCCAAGGGACTTCGCGGCCCGAAAGGTAGTGGACGCGTTTCGGACTTGGGAGGCCGGCGCCAAGGCGATCAAGTCGCCGGTCCGTGTCTCCATTACGCTGCGCCCAACAGAGAAATAATCCGGCGCGAGAGGGCGCGTTGCGCGGCCCGGGGGCCGGCGTGTGATATAACTTTGCAAAATTTCGATTAGGCTGTGACCGAGCAAGAGCCGGGCGCGCCGATTGATCTTTGCTTGTGCGGCGCGCAGCCCCAAACCACTGAAACACTTGCGCGGCGCGGTTCCGTGAGGACGCAAAGCGATCCATTCGAGGCTGTCATTCAAACACAGGCGCTCGACCGGCTTACGGAAGCCGTGGGCGCCTTAGGCGCTGCGAAGCGACCGCCCGTTACCGAAGCGCCTTCGATTTGGACCGAGCATCGCATCGACAAAACGCGATGGCGTATTTTTGCTAAATGGATTTTGTTGCTTGAAGCCTTCGGCCTCGCGCGCGCGAGAGCGCGGCGATAATGGTTAACGCGGGGAGGTATCAAATAGACCCCGCTATCAGCAGTGCCGAACACGCCTCCGTAGCTGAAGTCGGTAAGCGGCGGCGTGGCCTGCGGTGCGTTGCCGTAAGGGTCGTAGCTGAAGGCGGGCGCACCGCCGCCACAACTGCGTCGGTCATATGCTCCGGTTGAAGGCGTCCTGAATGAAGTCGTCGAGCATCCGGAAAGTTTGGTGAGCCGCGGCGGCATTATATTCCGCGATGCCCTTCATCATGGTCTCCTCCTCGGCAAAGGAGTGCAGCCGGCCGCCGAAATCGAGCAGCTGCCAATTGGCGCCGGCTCCGTCCATTTCGGCCTCAAGCGCGTCACGGTCGGCCTTCGGCGCGACCGGATCCTTGGAGCCGTGGATGACGAACACCGCGGCTTTGATGTCGCCCTTCGTCGCCGGCATGGTGGTCTGCAGGTCGCCATGGAGACAAACCACGGCATTGAGGTCGGCCCCGCTCCGCGCCAATTCCAGGACATTGCCGCCACCGAAACAGAAACCAACAGCCGCCTTTTTGCTGCGGTCGCCAATCCCGCGCTTGTCGGCTTCAGCCACCAAGGTCGCGAGGCCAGCGTTAACGCGCTTTCTTCCCTCGACGCGATCAGCGCGCACCGCCATCATCCATTCCTGCGAGGTCGGCGGACCTTCGCAGGTCTGACCACCGCCGTACATGCAACCGACGAAGGCGACATATTTGTCGCCCGCCATCCTCTGCGCCCGCTTGATCGCGTGATCGGTAACGCCCAGCCAATTTGGCATCACAAGGAGCAGCGGACGTTTGGCGCTGATCTTCTCGTTCCACACCAGCGCGCCTTTGCCGGTCACGCTCCCGGCCTGATAATCGATCCGCTCAACTGCCATCCGAGCCTCCCTCGATTGTGCTGTTCGGCATTTTTCACCTCTCGGGTCGCACTGCAAGCGTTCATTTCGCCCGGCCGTCGCGAGCAAGCATCTATTTGAAGAGGGTCAGCAGCCCCGCGAGAAATTGAATAGGTCGCGGCGGACACCCGCGGATGTGCAAATCGACCGGCAGGACCTTGCCGACGCCGCCGACGATCGCATAACTGCCGGAGAATAGGCCGCCGTCCACGGCGCAATCTCCGATCGCAACGACCCACTTTGGATCGGGTGTCGCGTTAAAGGTACGTTCCAGCGCTTCGCGCATGTTTTTGGTCACTGGGCCCGTCACCATGAGAACATCGGCGTGGCGCGGGGAAGCGACGAAGCGGAGCCCGAAACGTTCGAGATCGTAGAAGGCGTTGCTGAGCGCGTGGATTTCCAGCTCGCACCCATTGCAGGAGCCGGCGTCGACCGCGCGGATTGAAAGACTGCGACCGAGCTTGCGCCGCGCCGCTCGGTCGACGCTGGCGGCAAGTTCGGCAAGCGCCGCGTCGTCTGGCGCCGGCGGCTTTTCGGTCAACGGGCGGTGTGTGAGGCTTTCGAACAGTGTCCGGCGCATCTCGGCTCCTAGAGATCGTGGCCCGAATAGGAGCAATTGAACGATTTATTGCAGAGCGGAAAGTCGGCAACGATGTTGCCCTCGATCGCGGCTTCGAGCAGCGGCCATTGAAACCATGATGGATCGCTCAGATGGCAGCGCTCGACGCGCATGCCATCGAGCCGCACCCAGGCCAATATGTCGCCGCGAAAACCTTCGGCGAATCCCAAGCCCTCGCCGCTCCCGACTGCGATTGGAACCCTGATTGGCCCATTCGGCAGGTCTGTGAGAATTTGCTCGATCAACGCAAGTGATTGCTCCACTTCCCGGATGCGCACCCAGACGCGGGCATCGACATCGCCCGCCGTGAGCACCGGAACGGCAAAGTCGAGTTGATCGTAGGGAGCATAACCGGGCGCTTTGCGGGCATCAAAATTGCGCCCGCTGGCGCGCCCCACATAGCCGCCCGCACCGAACTGCAGCGCCAGTTCGGCGGTCACGATACCGGTCCCGACGGTGCGGTCCTGCAGCGAGGCGGTGTTGTCGTAAAGCTCGACGAGACGCGGAAAGCGCTGGTAGATTTCGTGCAGGCCCTCCCAGATACCGGCTGTGCCGGCAGCATCAAGATCGACCGTGACGCCGCCGGGCACGACGCTGTCCATCATCAGCCGATGACTGAACGCAGCGTCCGCAGCGCGCAACACACGTTCGCGCAAGATGCTGCAATGGGCGTGCATGAGCGCGAACGATGCGTCGTTGCAAATGGCGCCGATGTCGCCGAGATGATTGGCAAGGCGCTCCAGCTCGGCCATCAGCGCGCGCAAATATTGCGCACGCGGCGGTGGGTCAACCTTGAGTGCCGCCTCGACCGCATGGGCAAAGGCGATACCGTAAGCGACAGTGCTGTCGCCGGAGGTGCGGGCGGCCAACTGCGCCGCGCGTTCGATGGTCGCGCCGGTCATGAGCGATTCGATGCCCTTATGGACATAACCAAGCCGCTGTTCGAGCCGTGCCACGGTTTCGCCTCCCGCGGTGAAGCGGAAGTGACCAGGTTCGATGATCCCGGCGTGTACCGGGCCGACTGGAATTTGATGCAGGCTCTCACCCTCCACCGGCAGAAATGCGTAAGGCGTCCGCATAGCCGGGGCCGCTGTGCGCGCGCCGAGCGGATGCTGCACGTCCCAAAAGCCGAGATCTAGCCAGGGCCGCGCATCCGGGGCGCCAACCGGTTCGAGCCCGTACAAACTAAAAATCGCGCGTTCAAGTCGGATGGCGGGCGGATGTACGGCACTGACCGAAGGAAAGCTGCCGCCCGGACAGTTGATGGTTGTGACGGCAATCTGACGGCCGTCATCGCTCATGATGGCCATGTGCACCGCAGGCGCGTTGTCGCCCCACAGCCCGAGCAGAATCGCGCGGCCTGCGGCCAGTTCGTTGGCAATGCCCTGCCAGACTTCGGCCGTCACCGTGACGCGGGGCCATGGCCGATGCGCTTTGACCGGTATTCCTTTCAGAAGAAGGTCGGCGAGCTGCGGCATCGGCTACCCGAGCAGTCCGGCGACGTTTTGAAACCAGGCGACGAGCGCCGGCGGCATGTAAATGCCGGCGATTAGCACGAGAGTAAGGTGGGCGAACATCGGGATGTAGGAGAAATGTACCTTGTCGGCTGGCCCGCGCGGCTCGCCGAAGGCGATGCTATTGAGCCGCAGAAACAGTCCGCCGAGAGCGACGAGGAGGCCGAACACCAGCACGAGTGCCAGCAGCGGCGCGCGGGCGAAGGTCGAGCTGACCACCAGAAACTCACTCATGAAAATTCCGAGCGGCGGCAAGCCCGCGATGGCGACGACGCCGAGGATCAGGCCCCAGCCGAGCAGCGGGTGCGTCTCGGTGAGCCCGCCCATGTCGGCGATGCGCTGCGTTCCCTTCACCTGCGCGATGTGGCCGACGGCGAAAAAGATCGCTGACTTTGTCAGCGAATGCATGGTCATGTGCAGCAGGCCGGCAAAATTGGCGAGCGGGCCGCCCATGCCGAACGCGAAAGTGATGATGCCCATATGTTCGATGGACGAGTAAGCGAACAGCCGCTTGATGTCGCGGCGGCGGTACAGCATGAAGGCGGCGAACACGAGCGACAACAAACCGAGAGTGACCATCAGCGGCCCGGGCGCCAATGCGGCCGCGTTCGCGGCCAGCAGCATTTTGAAGCGCAACAACGCGTAGAGCGCGACGTTGAGAAGAAGGCCCGACAGTACAGCCGAGATCGGCGTCGGGCCCTCGGCATGCGCATCGGGAAGCCAGGCGTGCAGCGGCGCAAGCCCGACCTTGGTGCCGTAACCGAGCAGCAGAAAGATAAAAGCGAGGTCGAGCAGCGCCGGGTCGAAGGCGCCGGCGTGCTTGACCAGCACGCTCCAAACCATGGCATCAAGGCCTTCGCCGACGACCGGCCGTGCCGCCATGTAAACGAGGATAGTGCCGAACAAAGCCAGCGCGATGCCGACGCTGCCGAGAATGAAATATTTCCAGGCCGCTTCGAGCGCCTCGTGGGTGCGGTAGATGCCCACCATGAGCACCGTTGTGAGCGTGGCGAGCTCGATCGCCACCCACATCAGGCCGATATTGTTAGCGACCAGCGCCAGATTCAACGCGAACATCAGCACCTGATACATGGCGTGATAGAAGCGCACGAACGGCGGCGTCAGCCGCCCGATTTCCAGCTCGTGGGCGATATAGCTTGCGCTGAACACGCTGGTGGTGAAGCCGACGAAGGTCGTGAGCACGATAAAGGTGGCATTGAGATCGTCCACCAGGAGATACGCGCCGGGCGCCGGGCGCCCAAAGAACAGCGAGAGCGCGCACAGGAGCGTCAGCGTAGTCGCCAGCACGTTGATCCGCGCGGTCGCACGATAGCCGGGGAGGACGGCCAGGAGCCCGGCGGCGAACGCGGGGATCAAGAGCACACCGGTCACGCCATCGACCCTCATCGGCGCTCTCCGCGAAACTGATCGAGCGCCTGCACGTCCACGGTGTCGAAGCGTTCGCGGATGCGGAACAGAAAAATGCCGATGACGATGAAAGCGATCAGGATCGAGAACGCAACGCTGATCTCGACCACGAGCGGCATGCCCTTGGCGCCCGTCGCGGCCAGCACCAGGCCGTTCTCCAGCGACATGAACCCGACGACTTGGCTCACGGCATTGCGCCGCGTGACCATCATGAGCAGGCCCAGCAACACCACCGACAGGGCGAAGGCGAGATCCTCCTGCGCGAGCGGCCCCGCCTGTTGCGTCACGCGCAGCATCACGACCATGGACAGCGCGACCAAGCCCATGCCGGCCAGCATCGCCGAGCCGACACCCACCACCTTTTCGATCTCGCGGTGGATGCCGAGCTTCACGATCATGCGATGCAGGGCAACTGGGATAATAAGCGCCTTGAAAACGAGTGCGATCAGTGCGGTGACGTAAAGGTGCGGCGCGTCTTGAATGAAAGCCTGCCATGCAACCGACGCAGCGAGCACCAGCGCATGCGCCGCATAGATATTCAGGAGCGCAGACAGGCGATCCTGGTAGAGTTCGAGGAAGCTGATCAGCACCAGCGCGCCGGCCAGCACATGGGCGACGTCAAAATCGATTGGGCTCATTAGAAGCTTCCCGCGACGAACAACAGCAGCGTGGCCAACAGACCGAACATCAGCGCCGCGCCGAGGAATTCCGGTACGCGAAACACCCGCATTTTGGTGATCGAGGTTTCGAACAGCGCCAGGAGGAAGCCGCCGATTGCGATTTTGCCGACATAGGCCGAAATCCCGACTACAAGCGCCGGCCCTGTCACATCGCTCAATTCAATACCCCAGGGCGCGAACAAGCACGCGATCAGCGATACGTAAAGGATGAGCTTGAGCGAAGCGGCAAGTTCGATCAGCGCCAGATGCCGGCCCGAATATTCGAGCACCATCGCTTCGTGCACCATGGTCAGCTCAAGGTGCGTCGCCGGGTTGTCGATCGGGATCCGGCCGTTCTCGGCGATCGCCACCATGATGAGCGCGATGAGCGCGAGCGCCAGCGATGCGCGCAGGCCTACGTTCGAGGAGCTCATGAAGGCGGCGATGGTGGAGAGCTGGGTCGAGCCCGCGACCAGCGCCAAGGTGAACACGACCATGATCATCGCTGGCTCGGCAAGGGAGGCGATCATCACCTCCCGGCTCGAACCGATGCCGCCGAAGCTCGTGCCGACATCGAGACCGGCAAGTGCCAGAAAAAATCTTGCGCTGCCGAGAAGCGCGATGATCGCGATGAGATCGGCGGACCATGAGAACAGCAGCCCGGTACGGAAGGTCGGTACCAGGGAAGCCGCCACCCAGGTGGCGGCGAAGACGAGATACGGAACGACGCGGAACAGCCACGATGCGCTCTCGGCCAGCACGACGTCCTTGCGGGTAAGCCGGACGAGATCGCGGTAGGGCTGGATCAGCGGCGGTCCCCGTCGCCGCAACAGCCGCGCCTTCGACTTGCGCACGAAGCCGGTGAACAGCGGCGCGAGCAACAGCACCAGCAGCATCTGCGCGCCCTGAACGGCCAGATCGCGGATCAGGACCATACGGCGAGCACCAGAAGTAGAATGACCAGCGCGCCAAATACGAGCGTGAGAAACTGGCGGATGGTGAGGAACTGCAGTCGGTTGAGACGGTCGGCGGCGCGGCCGATGCCGGCGGCAAGCGGGGCGTAGAAATAATCCCAAACGGGATCATGTAATTCGACTTTGAGCCACGCCGGGCGCGTGTCGCCGGGTGGTGGCATTCCCGCAGCCTCTCGGGCCCGGAACACGACACTACCGAACACACGCCGGATCGGCTGCGCGAAGCTCATCGCCGAGTATTGCGTGACCGGACTCGGATCGGGATAGCCGCAATCCCAGGCCGGCGCGCGGCGCAAACGGTTCGAGGCGAAGCGGTGGATCGCGAACGCAGCGAGCGAGCCTGATATGACCATGAACAAGAACACCAGGAGCCCATCATATGAGCTGCGGCTGGCGGCGACGGGGACCGCCCCACCGAATGTCGTCCGGCTGTCGCCAGAACCAGCAGGTTAGATGGAGAGAGCCTTTTCGAGAGCTTCGACCAATCCAGCCCGCTTTTCCTTCGGCAGCTTGTCGAGATTCTGCTGTCGCCATTTGACGGCGGGTAGCTCCGCGGCACCGGGAATTCCAAGGAGCGCCCAATCCGGCGCGCCGTGCTCGAACGATATAAGGAATCGCCGATGCGATTGTGGCATCTTGCCGACGATTTCAGCGATAAGAGCCTCGCGGGCGGCGATCAATTCGTCGCGCGAGACTGGCTGCTCCGTCATACCGTCGAAGCCGCGAAGGAATTCGTCGGAGATATCCTTACGCGTTGGTGCGAGAACTTCCGACATCGGGCGACCGTGGCTGAGTAGGTAGACGATGAACGCCTTGCGCAAGTTGTCGTCGATTCCTTCGTTCGCCAGTAAATCCCGGACGTCGAACAGGTCGCGCGGGTGCTGCCGATCAAGCGCCGCCACGATTTTGCCCGCATAGAGGTCGGCGAAGGATACGATCGGAATTTCCGCGAAACCAAAGGTGGACTCGACCGCCTCAGACACCGAACGGGTTTCGGGCTCATACACGCAGCCGCGCAAGACGGGAGTCACCTCGATCTTGGTCTGGACGCCGCCCTCCCGGACGATAAGCCGAGTGATGGCTCCCTCCGAGCCGGACATGATGACTTGCGCCTCGGGAATGGCTTTCTTTGTGCGCGCCACGATCCGCTTCATGGCTGCGTCGATCGCGGCCAGAGAAGCGGCGCGGGGCGCTACTGGGACGTATGTCAGATCAATATCGACCGACAGGCGCGGCATGTCGCGAATGAAAAGATTGATGGCAGTGCCGCCCTTGAGCGCAAAGCAGGACTCTTCCGCGATGAGCGGGAGGATGCGAACGAGCAGCGCGACCTGTCTGTGGTAGATGTCACGAAAGGCCATTCAGATCCTCCGGCACGGTGATCTGATAAGCCTGATCGAGCTTTCCGCCCTTCACCAACATGCGCTTCCCCTTACCGAGGTCAAATTTCTCGTTCTTGAGTGGCTTCAGCCATGCATGGGAGTGGCGATCGGCGAAGAAAAAGAACAATCTTTTGACCTTGACGCTCTTGCAATCGGCCAACAGCTTTTGCAATCGGCGCGGGCTGAGGTTGGTCATGCCCTGCATCAGCATATCGACTTGGTGGAATGTCTCGTGCTTCGGCAATTCATCAAGCAATTCGAGCAGCGCGCGTTCGGGCGTCGAAAGGATCAGCGTCCAATCCCATTGTCCCAAGGGCAGCTCGGTCAAACCTAGAGATAATAAATCCTTGGATTGGGCTTTGCCTTCCCTCACCTTTTTGAATTCCGGTGCAACCGAATGCTTGCGGAATAGTCTTTGGTCGTTGTGATATTTGAATCGAGGCCCCAGCTTCAAATTTTTCAACCAGCCCGGCGGCGGCTTCGGTCCATAGAGATGAACTTGCATTTGTTTCTGCGAAAGGTAGTGGGCGTAGCCCTGCAATTCGAGCGCGGTGCGTCCGCCGACGACGAGCGGGTAATCGAGAAACATCTGAAGCGAGACGACAAGCTGCTGCCAGGTGAGCGAACCGCGGGGGCGCCGGTAAACCCCACGCGCAGGTTGGTCGAGCCAGCCCGCACTCACATAATGGCTGAGGAGCTGTCGTGAATAGCCGTGCTCCTTGAGCCACGCCGTGTCGACGAGAACTCCTTCGGGTAATTCCCGCTCAAGTCGGTTTAGAGGTCGCTGGTTTGGTCTAAACATACTTGACAATATAGCATATTTTCAAACTGAAAGCTAGTTTTAAAAACCTCAATAAAGTCAAATGACAATGGACATAAACGGAAAATTATAAACCATTTAAGCGGCTACGATTTTGCGCATCTCGCAGGGGACCTCGGGCCTATAATCCTTCACGTTGGGGGAAACCGAGATGTCGAACTACGGTTGGACTTATTTGTCGCGCGGCGCGTTGCGGCGAGCTGACCGTCAGCTCGCCGGCAGCGGCGACGGCGTCCGGGACGAAATCGGCTTCCTAATCATTCACCAACGGTACGCCGACTATTTTTTTCCCGGCACCTCTGTCCTTCACACGCGGCTGCGTTACGCATTGTTTGTTCCGTGGATATACCAGACGCTCTATGAGGAACGATCCTCAGGACGGGCCGCCGATATTTTGCAAAAGGCGGAGATCGCCCTCGCCGGCCGCCTTAAGGACGCCAAAGGCGGTGGTGCGATTGGCGGCGACAAATATCCGGAGCCGATCTCCCAGCCGCCATCGGTGAGCTATTGGGGCGCCCTTGGGACATGGGGCATTCTGCGGGACCAGGACGGGCGGCTGCCATCGCGGTCTCATCACGGTGCCGTTCTTCAATCCAAGCACCGCAGGGCATTCGACGACGATGGCCAGGCTCTCGCGCGCACAGAGCTTCCGTTCGCGGCGCTGCCAAAGCCACCAGACGATTGGAACGGCAGCAAGCCGATGAATTTCGATCTGTTGTCGCGCGAAGCGGAGTTCTTGCACGGTCAATTGGTTGACCTCCGCCCTCATCGCGCGCCTGATCAGCTAAGTTTACTCGCCAAGTTGGCCGCCAGCCAAGCCGTCGAAGCTGATCATTGCTGGGAACCCGGGATCGCAGAGCTTGCAAAAGAGGACGGCCCAAAACTGCGGCGCGCCGGGCATGCTGCGTCGCTCGCGGCGGTAGGCCGCGCCGTCTATGCGGCTCTCGTTGAGACGCTGCGGGAAGAAGACGACCATCAACCAACTTCGCGCATGCACCGCAACTATCTTCCAAGTGTGATCGCTAAGCATGGCGCCATCGCGAGCCGCACCAAGATAGGCGATCTTCTCCAGGACACGGGTTCAATCCCGTCCGCGGTGATGGATGTTCTGGAACAGACCATTCAGTGGCTTGGTAAAGGCGCAAAGAATGTCATGATTCTGCGCGATGCTTATGAGCACGCGGAGTGTACCCGTAAACAACAGCGTGCGCGTCTGTCACGCCTGTACGGCTCAAGCCGCCGCCTCGAATGGATAAATGAAAAGCACGCGCTGGCGACGCCTCTCCATTATCGCTGGGACCAAGTCTCGCGGCTGCTCCATGATCTTTGGGACGCCGCATGAGCAAGACATCGCAGTGGCAGAGCCAACCCTATCTCGACGCGCTTCGCCCAGCGCCGGGATACGCCGTCGCGGGTGCGATCCTGACAAGCTACTCGGCCGATCTAGCCTCGATCGTCGCCGCTCTTCTGGCGTTGGTCACGCGTGACAACGAAGACGGCAGCGGCGGCAAGGCGGAACTCGCGGAAGCGGTCGAACAGCTTCGCGGCAAGGTCCGCATCCTTATCCAGCGTGGACGGCTCGCAAGGCCGAAGCGCATTCCGCCTATTGCGGGAATACTGGACCAGTTCATCCATGAGATCGATTTTGACGAGCGTGAACATAGCTGGCACCCGAAGGTCGCTCTTGTTCAACTAACAAATGGCGGCCCAGCGTCCGAATGGCGTCTCTGGCTCGGGAGCCGCAACCTCACGGCGGCTCTCAATCGGGATTTCGGTCTGCTTCTGACGAGTACCAGCGATCCCAAGGCGACGGCGGCGACCGTTCCTGGCACGGGCGACCTGGCCGGACGGCTGGCTGGTTATGCCGACCTCGATGTCTTTCGGCCCGCAAAAATTCGGAAGGCTATTGATACGATCCGCTGGATGCAGCCGGATCGTCTGGTCGTCGAGCGTGTGACTCTCACGACCGGCAAGGGCACCGACAAGGGACCTCTGCCGCAGGATGATATTGACGAAGTCATTGCGGTAAGCCCCTTTCTTGATGGCCGCGTTGTTAAAATTATCGGCGCGTGGGGCGGACCTCGAACCCGGCGCAGCCTTCTTTCCACCCAACTCGCGCTGACAAAACTTTCGAAGCAGGTGTCGAAGCCGCTGGCCGGCTTCAAGGACAATCTCTTTGTCTTGGACACCCCGACGCCGGAAGCTGTCGACGCTGTGATGACGGCACCGGCCGATACAGCTTCGTCGGAAGAAGACGAAGATGAACAGGCCCAGGTTGGCCTTCACGCGAAAATCTTTGCGGTGCGCAAGGCAAGAAAACTTCGCCTATGGGTGGGTAGCGCCAATGCCACGAACCGCGCCTGGTCAGGGACCAATGTCGAGGTCATCGCCGAAATAGCGGCGTCGGCGAGCGTTCAGGAAGGCCTTAACGAGCTCTTGCAAAATGCGCGCGGCGTGTCGGCCGCGGTCATTGATACACTAGAGATGCCTCAAGAGGACACGGTGGCAGAACGGCTCGATGAAGCACGCAAGGCGTTTGTCGCGTCGTGGAAAGGAAAGGTCGTACGCGACGGCAATGTCTTCACCGTGCAGGGCGAAATTCCGCCGCATCCACTCGATACCGGCGTAAAACTGGAAGCAGGCCTTGCGACCGGTACGTTGATTGAGTGGCCACGCGGAACCACATCGTTGCCTCTCGGCGAATATGCTCCTGGCTTTCATACGCAGCTCTTGCAGTTCCGGCTTTCCATCGACGTGATCAATTGCACTTGGCTTCAGTGCGTCGAGGTCACGCCGCCGTTCGACGAAGATCGGGACCATCACGCGATCGCTTACCATTTAGGCATGAGCGCCTTCCTGGCATGGATCGCCGCGCTGATGGCGGGCGAACCGGGACTCGGCGATCCCGGCGACCTCTGGGATGAGCCCTCCAGGTCCGCGAGCGCTCAGGACCAAAGCGGATTATGGGTCGGAAACCTCCTCACTCTGGATGCGATGCTCGCGTGCTGGGCCCGTGACGACGCGCTTTTCAGGAACGTGGCGCGACGCATCGACACCTATCTCGGCCCGGTAATCGCACAAGCTACAACGGTGCCGTTTGAAGACCGTCAGCGCCTGGAGGCCTTCCATGCCGTGTGGGCAACGGTGAGCAGAGAATTGCTGAAAGAGCACTGATGCCCCAGCCGAAGCCTTTTCAGGAAGCCGCCGTCGTCGCGGCCTGCGCGAGTTTTCGGTCGGCCGGGGATCGAAGCGCTTTTTAGTCGCGGACGAAGTCGGCCTCGGCAAGACGGTCGTTGCGCAGCAGGTGATCGAGCAGTTGGCAGGAACGTCTCGCCGCTCGCCCTTTGTTGTTTATTATATCACGAATGGTCAACGTGTAGCCCATCAGAACCGTGGTCGGCTCGTGGATTTCCTCGACCCCGAAATCCAGGACGACGCCATCTCCCAAGCGGACCGTTTGAACGTGATTCCGCTTTACAACCCGCCCGAGACACCCGTGGCCTTGTACGCCCTTACACCGGGGACATCGTTCCCGGGAAAGAAGAGGCGGCTTCACGCGGGCAGAAAGGAAGAGCGCGCATTTCTGACCGCGCTTCTTGGCCGCGCGCACCCTTACCTGGTTTGGAAGCTTCCCACCGGAACGATGCAGGGGAATGTGAAGTTGGACTGGGAGGGTCTCGTTCAGCGTCAGCGCGGAGCAGCTGCAAGGTTGGAAGATAAATTTATCAGCTCATTTCGAAAGGCTCTCGATATTGAGTTCGAGGTGCCATTCAGTGCGAACATTCAGAAAATCCTGGAAAAGAACACCCGAGGTCGGTTCGTCGGTCGCTTGCGACGCGCGCTCGCACACACGGTGCTTCTCGACAGTCCGCCCGATCTCGTCATTCTCGACGAATTCCAGCGCTACTCGGATATGCTGGGAAAAGAGAACCGTGGAGATTCGCTCATACAGGCGCTCTTCGAGCCCAAAGGGCCTCGCCGACCCGCGCTGCTGCTGCTACGCATCCGCTGTCATGTGGCGGTCCCTTTCGGATCAACGGACGACGACGATCGAAAAAGAAGCGATGCAATGGGCGACCAAGCGCCCCGTTCCGACGAGCTCCGCAACGCGTTCAATTCGCCCTTCTGGCCGCATGTGTTGGCCACTACATCGGTCGGCCAGGAAGGCTTGGACTTCCACACTTGGTGCCGCCGAATTTTGCATTGGGACCTGTGCTCAAGCCCGCTTGAGCTTGAACAGCGCGAAGGCCGCATCCAACGTTTCGGCGGGCTGGCTGTGAGGATAAAGCTCCGCGAGTTAGCGGAAGGTGATTTATGGCAACCTGGTGCAATCGGCACACATGCTTCCCTTTGGGATCGCATCGAAGTGCTGGCCAACGCCAAGTACCGCGACCGCTCGGGGCTTTCACCTTGGTGGGTACTGAAAGGCGCGACGGTGAGCCGTTTTGTTTTCAATCTGCCGCAAAGCCGCGATATAGAAAAATTCACTCTGCTCAAAGAGCAGCGCCTCATATACCGGCTCGCCCTTGGACAACCCAATCAGGAAGACCTCGTTGATTTTCTCGCAAAGGGCGGTCCCGGCCTTACTCGAATTTTGCAACCTCTGGCTTTGAACCTTTCCGCATTTGCGCGCAGCGAAAGCCCCGCCGCGCTGTGATCAACGCAAATCTCATCCGGTTCTATCGTTGCCCGACGTCGTCTCCATGTTGCGTTCATGTTGCGTGGAGTCGCCGACAAAAATTGGTGACCGTTGAAAATGCTTGGAAATTTTTGCAACACGATGCAACATGAAAATGGCTTCAGCGCGCCACCGCGCAACCTCTACTTCTTTGATTTTATGAGATAAAATTTGGCTGGGGCGCCTGGATTCGAACCAGGGGATGGCGGAATCAAAATCCGCCGTCTAGAGGTCCTTACTTGCCGAACGGGTAGAAACCATCCCAGGGGCTTCAACCAAACGGTGACCCATCGCGATACTGATTAGCAAATCGTATTTTCCTCGCCAGTAGCGCCGCTCGGCGCTCTGGCAGCACGAGAGGTATTAGCGAATTGTAACGAGTTCGCGCATAGCCATGCAAATACCATGCAGATTTTTTCATTCTGCATGGCAGGTTAACCGATGCCAAAATTCTTTCGGAAGATATTGAAGTTATGGCGCGCCCGAAGAGATTCGAACTCCTGACCCCCAGATTCGTAGTCTGGAGGTCGGGAGTCTGGAACCCATTAAGAGATCAGTTGCGAACAGGCGCGCGATTTGACGCCCGTATCGCGTAGAGAAGTCCTAAAAAGGACCCTCCGTCTGTGCTAAGCTCGCCCGCATGGCCGACGATAAAAAAACCGAGCCGATCCCCTTTCCGGTCGAAGTGACCGTAAACGGCGTCAAGGTCACGGTGACATTGATGTTAAAGCCCGGGACCACTGTCTCCGTAGTTAAGAATGAGCAACAAGAGATTAAAGAAACTCAGCCGCAAGGTGAAACCTAAAAGCCGATCTTATCAATCCACTTTTGAGCGGCGGCATGGGATGCCCGACGCCGTATCCAGCGGCAACGGTCTTTTTCTCATGACCGACCAATTCGTGACGAACATCGGTCGGGCACCCCGCCGCGTGGCGCTGATCCTGCGCCCTGTGGTGCAAGCTATGGATCACCTAGGGGTTCAACTACCGAAAGCCGCTGCACGGGTCAAATCATAACATCGAGCCGCTGCACAACGTCTGCCGGTTAATCTAGCCGACATACAAATGGCTTAAGCGCAAGCCCGGATAGCGGATGCGTTCAATCAGTTCTTTCAGCGCCTTCATGGGGAGCTGCATAGGGGCATACACCGAAAACGTGAAGCCCTGTTCGTGGCCGATTAACTCCGCTATTTCGGCGGCCGTGGCGCGCTTGTCTTTGAGGGCTTGCGCCACGTTCTTGCGGAATGAATGAAATGACGTGCGAGGAGCGGTAACGCCGCATTTTCTCCGATACTCTGTAAATCGCTTGGCGAAATAATGGTTGTACTTGCCATCAGGACCGCCCGGTTTCAGCGCTGGAAACAGTTGGCCGTCACGCGATAGCGTCTGCACGTAATCGACGAAGCCGCAGCGTACTAATTCGCTATGTATCGGCACAATGCGCGTGGCCGCTTCCGTCTTGAGCCTTTGGCCCGTATTGTCGTCGCTCACATTGAACAACCATATGCCTTCCTTGCGCTGCACGTCGCTGGCGCGCATCTGGCAAATCTCGTTTGACCGCATTCCGCTAAACAGCCCGACCAATGGAATCCAAGCCATCGCATTTTCAAACGTGTACTTAGCCGGCCGGATGCGCTGTTCGGTCGGCATGTTGCGTAATAGTGGCGTGCTAAAGAGCTTTTTTAACTCGTCGGTCTTATAGGACCGCCATGAGCTATTGGTTTCTTCAAGCGTTCGCCCGGCGAAAGGATTACGCCCTTCAAAGTGTCCCTCTTTGTCCGCCAAGCTGAACACGCCAGAAAGAGCGTGAATGTATGAGTTGATGGTTCGGTTTGTGAGCCTGCCGGAACGATTGGCGCATTTTTCAACTAGCTTATTCAAAGGCAATTCTTGCGCGCCTTCGATGTGGTGCCAATCGGGCGTCTAGTTTGCCAATTTGCTCAAGGAAATCGGTTGCCGTCAGCTTGTCGATTGCAGCAAGCGAGGCGTCGTTGGTGAAGCTTTTGAATAGACGGAACACGGTTTCCCGTTGACGCTGCGTGTGAGCCGTCATTTTGCCGGCCTTCCGCTTGGCTTCAATGTATCGCGCCGCTGCTTCTGAAAAACGCATTCCGCCATCAGTGCGAATGCGCACGGCCCTACGCGGCGGGACAACAATCGGCCGCAGCGTTCGGGGGTCAATGCCATGTGCTCCGAGGAAGGTTGCCGGCGGTTCCGATGGCTTGCCTTCCAGGGCGCGCAAGCGCCCCTCCGCCGCCGCGATGAGTGCCCGCACTGCCGCTTGACCCATGAGTTGATAAGTCTTGCTGCCGGGCTCTAGCTGAACGCCAGTCCGCCGCTCGACGGCCTTCAATTCGTGGCCGATGGCGTCAAAGCTCATCAGGTCATCGATTTGCGTGTCTGGTTCACCTCGGTCTGGCGCAACGAGTCCCATATCCTCAAGGAAACTGTACAGGCCCTCGTTAAGGCTTTCGCGCTCTTCGTTGATGGATAACCGCTGCCTCTTGACGTCCACCTCCATGCGTTCCAGCGTTGATGTGAAAATCTCTCGCGCCTGCGCGTCGATTTCGGCAAGCGACAATGGCTCGCCGGTCTGCGCCCGTTGGAAAGTTTCGCGCCATTGCTTCACGAGCGGCCAGCGCCGGTCCTGAGCTTCCCCAAGCGACTGCGTTTTGAGGCTCACCACAATCTTGCTGAGCGGCCGGCCGGCGCTTCCGTTATGCCCTTCACTGACGAACTTGCCGCGGAGCGCTCGCGGTATCGCAGCGGCAAAATACCAGCTTTGATGTCGTCGCTTGAGATATCGGGTATCGGCCATGCCAGTCCGACGATGGTACAGTTTGATGGTACAGCCTCATGGCACAGGACCATCGAAAAAGCAAGGTGACCTCGGCATAATACGCATTTCCGGTTAAGTGGTAAGTTGCCCCTACAGCGCCCACCATGGAAAGCCGCCGCAAATCAAGCTTTTTAGATCACTTTGCCGATCAGCCGTCCGGCAACCGACGGCACTGTCGGAACCTGCAGTTCGGGGACGGGGAAACGGCGGGGACTTTGTTCGCTGGACGTTTCGGCCTGCGGATGTCGTATGGAAAGAGGTCGGCTTTTCAGATTCAAGCGCCCGCAACGTCAGTCATTATGGTCCCGCGTTCCGCGCCGTTGGGTGCTCGCCAAAATACGCCTGCCGAACCTCCGGATCCGAGATAAGCTCACTTGCCGTGCCGGCGGCGACCACCCGGCCACCGGCGAGCACATATCCATAATCAGAAATGTCGAGCGTCTGATGAACGTTTTGTTCAACGAGGAACACGGTGACGCCTTCTCCCTTGATCATTTGAATAACGCGAAAGCACTCGTCGACGAAGTGGGGCGATAAACCGAGCGACGGCTCGTCAACCAAAAGCAGCCTTGGCGCACACATCAGTCCCCGGCCGATAGAGACCATCGCCTGCTCGCCGCCGGATAGAAGACCGGCGTATTGACCGCGGCGCTCGCGTAACCGCGGAAAAAGATGATAGACACGCTCCAATTGCCGATTGATGACTCTTCGAGATCTTTCGCGGTACGCTCCGAGGTGCAGATTTTCTTCCACTGTGAGCTTCGGAAATACCTTGCGTCCTTCCGGAATGCACGCAATCCCGGCATGAACAACTCGATGGGTCGGGAGGGCGGTTATATCCGTATCGCCAAACCGGATACGCCCGCGCCTGGGCGGCGTTAATCCAAGGACTGAGCGGAGCAAAGTCGTCTTGCCGGAACCGTTTGAACCCATCAGACAGGTGATCGTTCCGGGCTGCACAGTAATCGAGACGCCCTCCAGAACGTCCGCCTTGTCGTAAGCCGTGTAGATGTCGTCGACAATCAACTGACAATTCACGCCACTACCTGCTTGCGCTTGGTACCGAGATAAGCTTCCTGCACTTCCGGATTTGCAACGACAGTCCAGTAGCTGCCCTCTGACAGCTTGCGCCCGAAATTCAGGACAGCGCAGCGGTCAGTCACCCGCTCGATAATGTTCATCTCGTGCTCGATCATGATGATCGTCAAATCTTCAACCTGCGCCTTGACTTCAAGCAGATTGTCCATGAGCTCCCGCATTTCACGCTAAGTCATCCCTGCCGACGGCTCATCGAGCAACAATAGCTTCGGATGGTTGATAAGGGCCCTGCATATTTCAATCCGGCGGCGATCGATCATAGGCCGGCTTCCAACAAGCTCGTCCATGCGCTGTGCGAGCTTCGGATCGAAGACCTGCAAAAGGGACCTGGCCCGCTCGGTCATTTCCTCGACCTGCCGGTAGAGCACCTTTCGAATTCAGCAAATTCGACCACAAACCGCGTTTGAGAAAAATATGGTTGCCGATCATCAGATTGTCGAAAATAGATAAGTCGAGACATACCCGCGACCGCTGGAATGTCCGCGAAATCCCGGCTCGGCAAATTCTCTGCGGCGACAAGTTCGTTATGTCGCGACCGTCGTATAGGAAGGACCCCGAACTGATCGGAAAAATTCCGGTGAGCACATTGAATAGCGTGGTCTTGCCCGACCCATTGGGGCCAATGACGCCGAAGAACTGCCGGCGTGGGACGTCAAGATTGAGTTCATCCAGAGCGACGACACCGCCGAAGCGTTTGGTGACGCCGCGGCACGACAGCAGAGTGTTGTCTGCGGAACTCAAGATCGCCAACCCGGAAAGTATATGCGTGGAGCGCGAGGCAACAAACCGGCTGGTCTGAATAATAGAACTCCGGCAACGACGATCGAATAGATCAAAAACCGGTATTCCTGAATCGCTTGCAGCTTCTCCGGCAGAATAATCACGATAGCCGCCGTCAGGATTGTACCCCAGTTACTGCCCAACCCACCCAAGATGATGATCGTCACCAGAACGAGAGAGTCTCCAAATGTAAAGTTGGCAGGGGCAATATATCCGACCATGGAGGCATAAAATGCGCCGGCGATTCCGATGATGAAGTTGCCGCCGACGAATGCCGTCGTTTTCCATCGCACGACGCTAATTCCAAAGCATTTGGAAGACGTCTCGTCCAGGCGGACAGAATCCATGCTAAGTCCGATCCAGGAGCGCTCCATGCGGCGCACGATCACGAACACGACAATCATTGTGATGAAGGCAAGCGCAAAATAATTTTCATAAAACGAAATTTGCAGCCCACCGATTTGCCAGTCGTCATTGAAGCTGAAACCAAACAGGCTCATAGCGTGTACGGACAACCCTTGCGGGCCGCCGAAGCCATTGAAAACATCAAGGAATGTTACAAACAGAAGGTTGAACGCAATTGTAACCACGGCACTGTAATGTCCCCGCGTACGAAGCATTGGCGGCAACAGAACGGATCCGACGATGGCGGCCGCAATCCCGCCGATTGGCAACAGGAGGAGTCTCGGCATGACGGCGACATTGCCGAGCAGGGCGGCCACGTATCCGCCGACGCCGAGCATGGCCGCCCCTGAGAAATTCAAAATACCGGCATAGCCGAATTGAAGATTCAAGCCGAGGCATGCGATGATATAAACGAGCACTGTGGTCAATAAATACAAGGCAAACGTGTCGTTGTAAAAATATGCCGCCAGGGCGACCACAACGGCCACGGATAGAAGGTCGATGACCTTTTCGCTCTGACGATAGCTCTCTCGAAGCATCGAGACGACGCGTATTTTGATGGCGAGGAGCACAAGCACAATACCTGTCGCCGAAAGGGTGATAAGCGCCCACTCCGAGTCTGCGGTGAGGACCGCAGCCAGGTAGACTGTTGCCACGACCAACACGACGATGTTGGTCACCACCGAAGGTTTGAAGGTCGTAAAACGTCTCGGCTCGGCGATTGCAGTCCGGCGCACGTCAGACCCTTTCGCTTTCGCGCGTGCTGATGAGGCCGGTCGGCCGCCAAGTCATGATAATGATTACGACCGCGAAGGCGAACACGTCCTTGTACGCACTGGCGAACGGCATGGCGACAGCGCCTAGCGCCTGGAGCAAGGCGAACATTGCGCCGCCAAGCAGCGCGCCGTAGATGCTGCCAAGGCCGCCTATTATCGCCGCACTGAATCCGATGGCGCCCATCATCAAGCCCATCGAAAAGTTGACTTCGTTGTAATAGAGGCCGCAAATCGTTCCCGCGACGGCAGCGAGCGCCGAACCGAGAGCGAACGTCAGCATAACGATGAAGGTATAGTTGATCCCCATCATTCTCGCCGTCTCCTCATCCTGAGAGACAGCGCGGATGGCCAGACCCAGCTTGGTTCGATTGATCAAGAGATGCACGCCCACAATCGTCGTGATGCCCATGCCCAGCATAATCAAGTTGTCAATCCTCACGACCACGCCGTCTATCGTCAGACTGCCTGTGGGCAGGAGCGCCGGAAAGGCCTTCGGGCTTGCACCCGCCGGATAAAAAAGTCGAACACCCTCCCGAAGTATCGTTCCAAGCATCATGGTCATCAAAAGTACGTTCAGCGCCGGAGCCCGCTTGAGCGGAAGCACCAGGTATCGCGCCGACAACACTCCGATCAGCGATAAGACTGCAATCGCCGCCAAAACCATCAAACATAACAACAAAACGGGCGACGCGATCCCGGCCTGAGACAACACGTTAAAGGCAGCCAACGCCGCAAAGGCGCCCACCATGAACACGTCGCCGTGCGCAAAATTAATGATGTCAAGGACACCAAAGAAAAGCGTGAATCCGACGGCGACCAACGAATAGATCATCGCCAGCATCAGGCCGTTCATGAGATATTCTGCCAGAATATCGACAGTCATTGGTCAGGGGTCCCATTCAAGGCCTATGCCGGCGAGCCACAATCCTTCGATCCACGACATCCCTCGCCAGGCCCCTCCTGCTCCTGATGACTACTGCCCGAGCCGCTTCAGCTTTCGTTTGCCGGTTGCATAGTCGCTCCGGTCCCACACGATCCATTTCCCGTCCTGCACGACCATGACGTCGGCTGTGTCGTTGATATTCTGACCATGATCATTGAAAGTGACGTTGCCGATGAGCGTTGGGTGGTCTTTTGTTTGCCGCAGAGCTTGCGCAATCTTTCGTCGACCTGGTCCGGTTTTTTCTATCACGTCCATCAGCAAGTTTGCTTCGGCGAACGAATATTGCCCCCAGACGTCGGCGGGCTGATTGAAATGTTGCGCAGCGTACTCCGCGAGGAACATCTTACCTTCCGGAAGTTCCTCGACCGGCTTGCCGATGCGGCGGCTGAGCGCCCCTTCGGCGATAGATCCGAGATTTTTGATAAAGTCCGCCGACCAGACACCCGATCCGGAGTCGAATTGCGAGTCGATGCCGAGTTTATGCATCTGCAGCCGAACCCGGATTCCGACGGGGTCCAGTGTCTCCAGGTAGACGACCTGAGGGTTCAGTTGCTTGATCTTGGTCAGTTCGGTCGTGAAATCCTGCTGATCCGGTGAAACACCGAAGTTCGCCAGGATCTTTCCGCCGTCCTTTGCCAGGTATTCGGTAAAGTACTTGTCGTTCGATACACCGAACGCGGTTGTATCGTGAATCACTGCCCATGTTTTGTAGCCGAGCTTGCGCATGAACGCCGGACCGATTCGATTTTGATCGATGGCGCTGCCAATGATCCGGTTGATCTCGATGTAGTTGTGGGCGTCGGTGATCTCCGGCGCTATCGCGGTAAATGTGATCATCGGCAGTCCGAACTTGTGAAAGACGCCGACGGTCGCCATGGCAACAGCCGAACAATAGTGCGCGATTGCAGCGGACACGGACCGATCGGCGCCGACTTTGGTGGCGACCTGTACGCCAATATCCGGCTTGCACTCATCGTCGTAGGACACGAGGCGATACTGATATTTCGAGTGCGGGTCCTGGTTACGCAGGTGCACCGCTAACTCCGCTGAGTTTCGACCGCCAAGTCCGATGTTCGACGTGCCGCCGGTGAGCGGACCGATGAAGGCAATCGTGACCACCTCTTTGGCCATCGCCCTCGAGCCGGTCATGAGCAAAAGGCCAAGGAAAAAGACGGAAAACCGCGCGCAAGCTTGCAAGCCCATCAAGCGCCTCATTGGAACCTCCCCTTTTCAGTCACGCTTCTCATCAAACCAAACATCCACCTGCTAGATCGGCAGCTCGACCGGCACCATGTGCCGACTGAGCTGGAGACTCTCAGGGCTTAGACCGAGAGCGAGACCGACGAGCTGCGGCAGATGCAGGATCGGGACGTTCAGCTTTGAACGTACCTCGCGCTCCATTTCACTCTGGAACGTGTCGAGCACGGTGTGACAGAGCGGGCACGGCGTCACCATCGCCTGAGCGCCTCCGTCCTTGGCGGATTTTATGTGCCTGCCGGTCAGCTTGATCGCCACTTTTTCGTTGCCGGCGGCGGTATGGAAACCGCAACACTCGGTGCGTCCGCTGTAGTCGATCAACTCGCAGCCCAAAATCGCGTTGACAGTCTCAATCGAGCGGGCGTTGCGAGAGTCGAAGAACCGGAAATGGGCCGGCGGCCGGACGATGTGGCAGCCGTAGAACGCTGCAAGCTTTAGGCCTTTGAGCGGTCGCACGACCAGGCTTTTGAGGCGCTCGGCGCCGATGTCATCCAGCAATACCCAAAGAAAATGCGTTATCCGGCATTTGCCCTGGTAGTGCAGCCCTTCTTCGCTCAGGATGTTGTTGATCCGATCCTTTGTTTCCGGCTCCTCAAGCAGACGTTTCTGAGTATCGAGGAAATTCAGCGTGCAGGTGTTGCAGACCGTCATTAATGGAAGATCATCGCGCTCCGCCATGGCGATAATGCGGGCGTTCAGGGCCAGAAAGAGCTCCGGATTTACCGCGCGAATTTCCCGGCTGCCGGTACAGGACGCGGAGGTGAGCTCGGTCAATTCCAGGCCGAGCTTCTCGGCAACAACGAGCAGGCTTGCGTTCAATTCCTTGCAAGTGCTTTGCGCGGAACAGCCCGGATAATAAGCGAACTTCATCTCAACTTCCTTTCAGCAGGCTAAAGAGCCGCCGCACTTGCTCGATTCCCGGTATCGTCCAGCTGAGAAAGGTTCTTGACGGCGCGATTTTTCCGTTCAGCCAAAGCTTCAGCGCCCGAAGCGGCCGGGCCAGCGCCCCCAGGCCTTGCGTTCTGAGTATCAGCTCGGAAGGATCGATGCGTCCGTGCGTCTCGACGATGCGCATAAACGCCGATTGATGCTTATTCTCTCTCGGTCGCGCTGAGAATGCGATCGCCTTAAGCGGCTCGATGATCTGGGAAACGATCGGGATTTCAACCGGGCAAACTTCCTCGCAGCGGTAGCATGAGACGCATTCGAAGACGCAAGCCGTATCCTGGATCAGGGAGACACGATCGAGCCCGTCGCGCGGGTCGAGTGCGATCTGCGCCAATTGTACCAGCGGCGCCGGGCCGGCAAAGTGCGTCAGATCGCCCAAGTCGAGCACCGGACAGGCTGAGAAACATGCCATGCAGTTGATGCAGTCCATCGCGAAAGACGCCGCACGCATTTCCCGGTCGGTGATTTTCTCAGGAAGGCCCTGATATGGCGAGGTCCGAACCATCAACGGCCTCAGATCCATGACCCGCTGCTCGTAGGGCTCGCGGTCAACGATCAGGTCCCTGACCACCGGAAGATGCCGCAGTGGCTCGATGACCATTTCGGCCTGAGCAGGCTCCCAGCACGACAAGACTTCGCGCCCGTTTACCCTGACCGCGCAGGTACCGCATTTCTTCACGCCGCAATACCAGCGGTGGGCATATTCGACCCCGAGCGTCTCCGAAATGTGGATCAGAACGTCGAGTACACGCATCCATTTGACATAAGGGACGCGATACGTTTCGTCATACGGCGCGTTGTCGACGGTCGGATCAAAGCGGTAAATCTTCGCCGTGATCGTGTCGCCGATCTTCAATTGCTCGAGTCGCGCCGCATTGGAGTCCAGGCCTTCAATCTGGCCCAGATGCCTGGCGATTGTGGGCTCGAATTGCGTATCCATACTGACTTTCCGTCCGCTTGCGGCCTCTGCCCCTGTTCCAGCTCTCACCAGAGCACGTCCAGATATTTTTCACGCTTGAACTCGGGTTTGTAATACGGGAGCCGGTAGGGCTCGGTGCGGGATTTGAAGGTTTTGTTTGGCCCTTTACAGATGATGTTTTTGACGAGCCAATTCTCATTGTCGGTCTCGGGGAAGTCCGTACGGTAGAATGGCCCGCGACTTTCTTTGCGGTTGAGCGCAGAGCGTATAGTCACCTCGCAAGTGTCGAGCATGTTGTAGACATCGATTGCGTCGAGCCAGCCGAAGTTCTCGTTTCGGCTCAGATTGGCCAGCCCCATGCGCGGAGCGACGTCGCCGCGAATTCGAACCACTTCCGCGAGCGCGCTTTCCATTCCTTCTCTGGTCTTTATGAACCCCATTTTTTCGTACATCATCTCGCGGATCTGCGTCTTCACCGCGATCGGGGCAATGCCGTTTTGCGGTTTTGTCCGCAGCAGGCCCATGACTTCGATCCGCCTCCGCATCGACGATTGCGGCCGGAAAATCGCGATCTGACGCGACAGCCTTGTTCTTGATCGTTTCGGCGCAGACGTAGGCGTCATAGGACGTGTAGCTGAGCGTACCGTTATTGTGTCCTCCCACGGGCCCAGCCACATAGAGGCCCGGAACGCTGGTCTCCATCGTGTGCGGATTGGTGTTGATGCCGCCCTGACGGTAATGCCACGTCGAGGCAGTCTCTACCCGTGCCGTTTCCGGGGTTAAGCCGACTTTTTCGAAGGATTTGAGCTGCCTGGCGTAATTGCGCAGCGCCTCGGGCTCGATGTGGTCGTAGCCGGTGAAATACCCGCCGTCCAGGTTCGCCTTTCCCTTCACAACCTGCTGCGCCAGGCGTTTCAGCTGCGTGGGGTACGGCGCGAATGAATTCGGCGTGTCCGTCGATTGGTCGAAGAACTGTTCGCCGTCGGCATTGTACATCCGGGCCGTTTGCGATGTTCCCACCAGGGGATTCGGATAGACGTGCATGCGTTGCCAACACGGCGGCCACTTGAAATCGCTGGCATGCCACCATTGGATTTCAAGGTTCAGCAGTTCGCCGCCGGCGCGGAAGGTGAGCGCGATCCCGTCGCCCGACTGCTCACGGGTGCCGGTCGCACGGGACGCCAGCCGATCAGCCGGCCCGGTAGCGACGACAACGGCGCGCCTGGCCTGGATGCCGTAGAGCTCCCCCGTCGGACAATGCAGGGCCACAACACCGGTGACCTCGCCGCGTTCGTTTTGCACCAGGGTCGTGACAGCGGTTTCCTGGAGCGTCTCAATGCCCGCGGTTCGCACCTGTTTGCGCCGAAGATCCATCATGAGGATCCCGGATTGCCCCTGCTGCTTTATCGCCGCGCATCGGGCTAGACCGTAGCTCGTAACGACTTTGCCCTGATCGTCACGCCGGAAATAAATTCCGGCCTCTTCGAGCTCAGGATAGTAGACATCCTCCGTCCATTTCTCCCCGGTGATGACGTAATCCTGATCGATGAGGTAGTGGTTGTACCAGCGCACAATATAGTCGCGCATGGCAGCTGCCTCTTCGTCATTTCCACCAAATACGTGGCCGTGACAATTGAGGTTTCCGGCGAAAATCGACGCGCCGCTCTTGCCGATCAATCCTTTCGCCAGGATAAGCGAATTAATGCCCGCCTTCTTGAGACACAATGCAGCGTAGGTGCCGGCCGCACCACCGCCGATGATGATGACATCAACACTGCGCGTCTTCATGATGCCCGCTTCATCCTGTCAAAGACAGATCTTGCCGACGCGGCGGCATGGCCAGCTCGCCATTGCGCCGCAAGCATTCAACACCGCGCAACTGCTCGGCCTGCTCCCGCATCAACGGTAGCAAGGACAGCGCGCGCTTGACATCCATGCGGAACGCCGGCGCCACGATCACGATCGCGCCGGTGACCACGGATTCATTCCGGCCCATGACCGGAATCGCGATTCCGTTCACGCCGATGAACGTCTCCTCACCGTTGAAGGCGAAACCCTCCCGCCGCACGCGGCGGAGATCTCTTCTTAGCCGCTCGATCGAAGTGATCGTGTTCGGCGTGTGAGCTTCCAAACCGGCGGTCAGCGCGACCTTCAACGCCAATTCTTCGGGCAGGCTCGCTAGCCATACCTTGCCGACGGCCGTCGCATGAAGCGGCGCGCGCGTGCCCAGGCGCGGCTCCACGCGGACCCGTTCCTTGCCATCGGCTTTAGCAATGTAGTGCAAACCCTCGGCGTCCGCGATCGCCAGCTGAACAAGTTCGCCGCTGCCATCGGCAATCTTCTGAAGAACCGGCAAGCACAGCTGGAAAAGGCCGGTGATTTCCAGCTGAAGAATTCCCATCGAGACAAATTTCAACCCGATGAAATACAGATTTCCGTGCCCCCGGACGATGTATTTCTCGCTTTCGAGCGTGGCCAGGATCCTGGAAACGGCGCTCTTTTCCGTGTCGGTGGCCGCGGCGATTTCGGATGCCGAAACGCCCCCCTCCTGGCGGGCGAGGAACTGCAAGATCGCCAAAGCGCGCGAAACGGACGAAAACATGCAACATAGTTTCCGATTGCAACTTTGTTGCAAGTATGTTTTTTTCGTCTCCAGTGTCAAGTCCCCGGCAGGAAGGGTTGTAGGAGATTCCGTGTCAGGGCGAGGAAGCGATCCTCGAAACAAGGACCGCGGAATTAGTCTAGCTATCGAAGAGAGGGAGACTCGCGGGTGAAGACTCTCCACGCCGATGTCGTCGTCGTTGGCGCCGGCGGTGCCGGCAGCTACGCGGCACTGCGCCTCAAGCAGCTTGGATTCGATCCGCTCCTGGTTACCAAGGGGCTGGTTGGCAAGAGCGGATGCTCGATCTTTGCCGGCAATCTCGTGCTGAGCGGCCGCATGCTGGGAACGACCGAGGAACAGTCGAGCGATACGCTCGAATATTTCGCCAAGTATTGGAATAATTTCCTGATCGATCAGCGCTATCTCGCTAAAGCCGGGCAATGGATTGCAGAAACTTTCTATCCCGAACTGGACGAAGCGGGCCTGTATTTCCGTCGGAACGATCAGGGCGACATCGTCGCCAGCATCGGCCGCGTACGCAACATCGCCGCCAACAAGCAGGGCCAGTCGGGCATGCTGTTGATGGACCGACGCCGCAAGCAGATCGAGCAACTCGACGTCCGCAAGCTTGAGGAAACTACCGTCACCGCACTTCTCACCGATCGTTCCGGAAGGGTGGTTGGCGTGGTCGGCCTGCACTATCCTGATGGTGAAATTGTCTCAGTCTTGGCGTCCGCGGTAGTTTTGGCGACCGGCCACTCCGACCGCCTGGCGAAACGCTCGACCGGGACCCGAGAGCAGTCCGCTGACGGCATTGCGCTCGCATTTCGCGTCGGTGCCGAACTCGCGAACCTCGAAATCCAATGGTGGCATACCAGCGATTTCGCCTATCCCAAGGCATGGGACCGAATGCACGTCTATCCGAACCCGCTGGTCGGTTCGAGCGAGACGGCGCGCATGTACAATTCCGACGGTGAATTGTTTTTTGAGCAGAAAACGGATGCACCGATCGCGCTTGCGCCCTACGCGACACAATTCAAAAAGCTGGCCGAACAGGTCATGAAAGGCAAGGCGAGATTTGATGGCGGATTTTATACGTCCTACGATCATATTCCAAGCGAAGTCATCGAAGAGTACAACTATCACGCCAAAGCATTCCACAAGGTCGGACTTGATCCCGGCGCCGACAAGGTGGAAACGGCAGTCTCCTGGCATTGTCGCCAGGGCGGCATCAATGTCGATCCGCACACCATGGCGACCTCGGTTCCTGGCCTTTACCTCGCGGGCGGCATCGGCAGTCACAGCAATGGCGGTATCGGCGTCGTCTCGTACGATGCCCAAGTCGTTTCCGAGACCATCGCGTCGCATATTCGCGCCGGGCAAACGCCGCCGCCTGCTCCGAACGATCAAATCGAAGCAGAGTATGATCGCGTCGAGCGCTTGCTGCGCAGCGTGCCGGAAAAGGGCTGCACGCCGATGCGCATCAAGAACCGCGTGCGCGAGATCATGTGGGACAAGATGGGCTTCGTGAAAAGCGAAGAAAATATGAAGTCGGCCCTCGAGGAAGTTCAGCACATGCGCATCGCGCTGCTTCCGATCATGGGACTGAAAAATACGACGCGACAATACAATTATGGCTGGGTCGATGCGATCGACGCCTCCAACATGCTCGACGTTGCGGAGCTTACGATACTCTCCTCTCTCAATCGCAAGGAGAGTCGAGGTCCATTCTTTCGACCGGAGTATCCATACACGGACAATACAAACTGGCACGGCAAGAACATCCTTTACCGCAACGAAGACGGCGAGATTAGTTTCCGGACTGAAATGTTCGAAACGCCATTTCTGAAACCGGATTTTGAGCGTCGCGATTATTTCGAGGTCGATTGGTGAATCAAAAGGCGCATCAACTCAATCCGCAACCGTGGATTTATCGGCAATGACATCGGCAGATCTAGAGAATGCTAATCGCCTGGGACAAAAAGAGAGCGGCGACGGCATCGATGCACGTCGCGAGCGCATGCGTGAAGGCGATTATGTCCACGCGAGGATCTGCCGTTTCGACCCCACCCGGGATGCCAAACCGCGCTACGACTCTTACAAAGTCCCCTATAGCCGCCTTATGCGCGTGCTCGATGTCCTCAACTACATTTCGGAGGAACTCGAGGAGGATTTGGCATATCGCTGGTTTTGCGGAGTGAAAAAGTGCGGCACTTGCGCGGTTCGGGTCAATGGTCGCGAGGTTCTAGCCTGCTGGGAAGCCGCCGAACCGGAAATGATCATCGAGCCATTGCGACATGCGCCGGTGGTGCGCGACCTCGTCGTCGACCGCACCGACTATGAGCGCCTCGTAACGTCGATGGTGCCATGGCTCGAACGAACCGAGCCATATTCCGGTTTCCCGGAGCGTCTGTCGCACCTCGATATGAAGCCCGTCGCCACGGCCCTGGATTGCCTCAGTTGTCTGGCCTGCTTCTCAGCATGCCCGGTGCTCGATCTCGGCGCGGAGACGAATTTTTCCGGGCCGGCCCCTCTCGTGCAATTCGCGCAAGTTGCGCTTGATCCTCGCGACGGCATGAATCGGGGGCAAATGTCCGTCGACCTGGCAGGGATTTTCAATTGTGTTTCCTGCTACAAATGCGAAGAGGCCTGCCCGGTCGGAATTCCGATTGTTTCTGAAATCATCGAGCCGCTGAAGGCGAAAGCTTATAGGCAGAATGAATCCACCAGCCGGCACTCTAAAGCGTTCGAAAGCATCATTTTCGCGCGGGGAAAAATCGATCCATCCGAACTGGTTCTGCGCACTCAAGGCCTACGAGCAGCAGCGCGCATCGTGAGAATTTTAAAGCTTCTATTCCGCGGAAAGATTAATCCGATCCAGACCCTCTTTGGAAAGGCCATGCCGGACCTGAGCTTTGTGCGTAGAATATTTGAAATCACGCATCGTGGCCCGGCGGACAAGTGAATGATGTGATCGCCGGCATTTTTCTTCGATAATGAAGGGATGGGCAAACGTCATCAGCTTCGACAACACGAGCGAAACAGCCTAAGGCCGCTCCCGCGCCATCATTCGATCCTGATAACGATCTTGCCGAAATGAGCGGCCGCTTCCATGTGGCGATAGGCGGCTTGCGCCTCGGCGAAGCCGAAAACCTTGTCGATCACCGGCCTGATCGCATTCGCCTCGATGGCGCGATTCATCGCCATGAACATCTGCGTCGAACCGACCGAAATGCCCTGAACGTTGGCGCGACGGGCGAAGATCAGGCCGGGATTGAGCTCGCTGGCCCCGCCGCTCAATCCGCCGATCAGCGAGATCTTGCCGCCGACGCGGATGGCGCCGAACGAGCGCGTCAGGGTTGCCGCGCCGCCGACTTCGACCACGTGATCGACGCCGCGGCCGCCGGTGAACTCGACCGCCGCCTTCTCCCAGTCGGGCGCAGTCCTGTAGTTGATGCCGTGCGCGGCGCCGAGTTTTTTCGCCCGCGCGAGCTTCTCGTCGCTGGACGACGTGACGATCGCGGCGATGCCCATGGCACGGGCGAATTGCAAGCCGAAAATCGACACGCCGCCGGTGCCCTGCAGCAGCACGATGTCGCCGGCCTTAAGCCCGGCGTGCTCGATCATTGCGTGCCAGACGGTGACCGCTGCGCACGGCAAGGTCGCACCTTCCTCGAATGACAGGTGCGGCGGGATTTTCGCCACGCCCTCCTCTTCCAGCATCGCGTATTCGGCCAGCATGCCGTCGATGCCGCCGCCGAGGGCGCTCGCATGCACGTCGGGTGCCGGCACGCCGCCGGGCCAACGCTGGAAGAAGTTGCCGGCGACGCGATCGCCGGCTTTCAGGCGCGTAACGCCGGGACCGACTTCGACGATTTCGCCGGCGCCGTCCGACAGCGGGATGACGCCTTCCCGCACCGGCATGCGGTAGCTGCCGCGCACGATGCCGAGATCGCGGAAATTGAGCGAGCAGGCGCGCACCTTGACCAGCACCTGCCGATAACCCGGCTGCCGCGGATCCGGCCGCTCGACCGGCATGACCGACTCGATGCCGGCACCACTTTTGGGCAACTGATAAGCTCTCACTTCAAGGTCTCCCCTCGCATGAAGGTCTCGCCTCGCATGCCGCCGATGCGTGGTGTTGCATTGGAGACCATTGTGGCAATCCGGCTCAGGGCGTGCAAGACGCGACGACGTGCATCAGCGGCGGCCGATTGCCGACGGCAAGTCCGGCGAATAAGGTCGACGCCGCAGCAAATTTCACCATTGATGACCGTCAACGAGCGGTAAGCGGGAGGAAAAAATGTCAAACTACAAGACCATGATCGCCATACTGGCCGCCGGCGCGGCGCTCGCGGCAACGCCGGCAGCGGCTCGCACCTTGCGGGTCAGCGTCAATTCATTCAGGAACGGCGGCATCGTACCGAACAAATACGCATTCTGCGTGCCTGCGGCGCAGGGGCACACCGGCCCGGGCGCCGATATCAGCCCGAGCATTTCATGGTCGAAGGGGCCGCGCGGCACCAAGTCCTACGCCATCATCCTCTACGACACAAACTCGCCCGCCGAACACCGCGAGATGATGAACAAGGAAGGCGTGACGATGACCGCAGCGGTCAAGCGGCACGATTTCTACCATTGGGTCCTGGTCGACATCCCGCCGGACGTGCGATCGATCAAGCAAGGCGCCGATTCCAGCGCGCGCACCGTTCACGGCAAGCCGGCAACGCCGGCCGCCGCAGGCGTGCGCGGCCTGAACGATTACACCAAGGTCACCGCAAGCAACCCGGCCATGAAGGGGCAGTATTACGGCTATGACGGCCCGTGCCCGCCGTGGAACGACGACATCGTGCATCACTACCATTTCATCGTGTATGCGCTGAGCGTGAAGTCGCTTGACCTGCCCAAGGATTTTGATGGCCCCGCGGCGCTCGCAGCGATGAAAGGCAGGATTCTGGCGCAGGGCGAGGAACTCGGCCTGTACACGCAAAATCCCGCCAAAGGCGCGAAGGTGTCGAAATAACCGTTCCGGCTTTCGCCAGATGGCCTTGGCAGCGAGGGCGCAAAGGACCGTCCGCCCTCGCTTTTTTGGCGCTTCCCGCGGAACTGAAATTATCTGTTGCGATTATTTGCCGAGCGCTTTGATGGCCGCTTCGCACAATGTCTGGTCCTGCGAACCGGTCCCGCCCGAACAGCCCACGGCGCCGATGATCTTGCCGTCGACGACCAACGGAATGCCGCCGCGCGAGGCGATGACATCGTCCAGCGACATGATGTAGGTCAAGCCGAACTTCTGCACGGCATTCTCAAAGATAATGGTCGGCCGGCAATATCGTGCCGCCGTGCGCGCCTTGTGTTCGGCGATCGCGATCGAGGCCAACTGGGCGCCGTCCATGCGAGCGAACGCCACCAGATCTCCGGCGGGGTCGACCACTGCGAAGTCCTCCGGCCAGCTACGCTTGTTCGCCTCGGCGATCGCCGCGGCAATCACCGCCTGCGCCTGCTGGTAGCTGACGGGCGTGCCGAACGGAACATTGAACGGCATCTTATCGGGGACGGCGTTGAGATCCGGCGCCCCCCCTGACGGCTTCTGCTGGCCGTAGGCGGCGCCGGCGACGAGAACTCCGGCGGTCAACGCAATCGCACTCAAAGTCGCAAGCTTCATCGGATTTCCTCCCTGACTGGCGGCTTCGTGTCCGTGAGCCGCTTGTGCGATCCTACCGCAAAAACGCGGGCGCGTGTCACGGTTTGCAGGCAACCGGTACGCCATGGTTTTGGTCGTGGCGCGCCCTCGATCGCCAAGACAACCAAGATGCCGAGACGTCGAGCGGGCGGACAACTCTCAAGATGAGACAACACCGACCGTGGATATGTTTCGTCAACCATAGCCCAAAAATGCGTCGGGCCAGGACGCGGCAAGCGCATTCCCGTCGGCGCAAGATTGGACTTGGCTGGTTGAAGGGCAAGAAAAGCGAACGGCCTCGATCTTGAGGGAGAGGAATCGAGGCCGTTCTTATGTCGGTAGGCGCCCCATCGTACGCCCCTCCCCGACACGGCCGCGATCATGCCGGATCGAGGTTGACCGAAGGTTGACGGCAAGGAGCCCGGAACTGAGCCGGGGCGAGGGATGGAGGCTGGCTTATTGCAGCGCGGTGGAGACGCTTGAGAAGGTGGTATTGAGGTTCGAACCCAGCCCCTCGACAACGGCAATGATCGCGACCGAGATACCCGCCGCTATCAGGCCGTATTCGATCGCGGTTGCGCCCCGCTCATTACGAAAAAATCTCCAAAACAAGTTGCCCACGACTTCATTCCTTTCCTTGATCTGCATCGCATCGCCCCGCGCCTAACGTCATGGCCGTGTGCGCACGATCGGCGCGCGCGTATGCAGAACTACGGAGCGCGCTGTAACCGCCGGTAAATCGCGCGGGCCAAAGTGTCGATGAAATTGCCGACAGTTCGGCGCAAACTTTCCAGCCGCGTCATTGCGGAGCGGAGGCCGACGTATTCCTCATCGCGTCGCCGGCGCGCGCGAAAGTTTGTTCTGCGCCAGCTCGTCGAGGTAATCGCGCCAATATTGCTCGCGATTTTGACCCAGTTCGAACAGATAATCCCAGCTGAAAATCCCGGTCGAGTGCATGTCGTCAAAGACCAACCGCACCGCGTAATTGCCGATCGGATGCAATTCGAGAATCTGCACATTCTCCTTGCCTGCGACAATGCGTCGCTCGCTCGGCGAGTGGCCCTGCACTTCGGCGCTGGGACTGCGCACGCGCAGATACTCGGCGGCAAGCTCAAAGCGCCCGCCATCCTCGAAAGTGACGGTGAGGGCCTTGCGATCCTTGCGCAGCCGCAATTCGCTCGGCCAGGGCTTCATCGATTCGGCCATCGAATCATGCGCCGACACGCTGCCACGCCGCCGATCAATCCAGCGAGATATGAGCGTCGGTGATGACCTTCCGCCATTTCTCGTATTCCGATCCGGTGAACGCGGCCGCGCCCTTGAGGGTAGTGCCACGCGGCTCGATGCCGAACTTGGCAAACGCGGTCTTAACTTCGTCGTTCTGCAGCGCCTTGGCCACTGCGGCGTTGAGCTGGGCAAGCACTGCGGGCGGTGTCCCCGCCGTTCCATAAAGCCCGAGCCAGACCTCGACATCGAATCCCTTGAGCCCCTCCTCCTCCACCGTTGGCAGGTCGGGATAGACGGGCGAGCGCGCGGCGCCGGTCGTGGCCAGCGCAATGACGCTTCCCTTGGAGGTAAACGGCAGTGCGCCTGCGATGCTCGAAAACTCCATCTGGATCTTCCCGCTCATCAGGTCGATGAAGGACGGGCCGACGCCCTTGTAGGGCACGTGCGTGGCCTCGATGCCGGTGCGTTCCGCCCAGAGCACGCCCGCCAGATGCGGCGTCGTGCCGACGCCTGCCGAGCCGAAATTGAGCTTGCCGGGGTTGGCTTTGCCGTACGCCACCAGCTGCGCATAGGTCTTGATCCCGAGTTTCGGGGTCACGATCAGGACATGCGGTGACGAACAGGCGATCGAAATTGCCACCAGATTCTTGAAGACGTCATAGGGCATGCTCTTGTGCAGGGTCTGATTGATGACGATCGACGGATCGATCAGCACCATGGTGTAGCCGTCGGGCGTTCCGTGAGCGACATCGTTCACGCCGACGATGCCGCCCGCGCCCGGCCTGTTTTCGGCGACGACGGTCTGCCCGAGCACGATGGTCAGCTCCTTGGCCAGGACCCGTCCGGCAAAATCGACAATGCCGCCGGGCTGGTAAGGCAAGATCAGGTGAATGGGCCGCGACGGAAAGCTTTGCGCGTGCGCCGCCGCGGTCGCGGCGGCCGCCGCAATGACCAGCACCGTGCAGAGCAGGACCCGCGCAGCCAATATCAAACGATTCATGCTCGCTCTCCGTGTTCGGACCCCGGGCCAGCCGGTACGCAGATGATGCCAGCCTGGCAAAGTCAACTCTTTCAAAGTCACCACGTTCAAAGTCAACTCTTGCCGCTCGCGTCCCTGCCCTGCGTTATCAGTTCGACGAGCTTGTGCGGCATGATCGGCATCTGCGCGATGTGCACGGCAAAAGGCGAGAGCGCATCCTCGATGGCGGAGATCACAGCCGCGGCTGCGGGAATGACGCCAAGCTCGCCCACGCCCTTGACGCCGAGCGGATTATGCGGCGACGGCGTCTCTTTGTAGAGCGTCTCGAACTTCGGCAGCTCGGTTGCGGTCGGCAGCAGATAGTCGGCATAGGTGGTGGTCAGCGGCTGGCCGGCAGCATCGTAGCCCATCCATTCGAACAGGCTGTTGCCGACGCCATGGGCGATGCCACCGTGCACCTGGCCCTCGATAATCATCGGATTGACGCGGCGGCCGGAATCCTGGATCGCGACATAGCGCAGAATCCGCACGCCCCCGGTCTCGATATCGACCTCGACTTCGACCACATGACAGGCATTGGCATAGGCGAGCTGATCGACGCGGAAGGTCGCGTCCGCCTGCAGGCCGGGATCGATGCCAGCGGGGAAACCATAGCCCGGCGCGCCCTTGAGGATTCGGGCCAGCTCACCAAGCTTCACCGACAATTGCGGCGCGCCCACCACGCGCACTTCGCCGCCGGCGATCTCAAGGTCCTCTTCGGCGGCTTCGAGAACGTGGCTGGCGAGCTTGCGCGCTTTGGCGGCGACCGCCTGCGCGGCGACGTGCACGGACGAGCCGGCGGTCACCGTCTGGCGGCTGGCGAACCCGCCAAGCCCGAGCGCGGCGGCAGCAGTATCGCCGGCAACGACGGTGACGTCCTCGGCGCGCACGCCAAATGCTTCCCCACAAATCTGCGCTAGCGCCGTGGCAAGTCCCTGCCCCATCGCCGCGGCGCCGGTCGACACCAGGATCTGCCCGGTCGGCGACACGCGCACGCCGCCGAATTCGAACGGCCCGCGGCCGGTACCTTTGACGCCGTGCGCGATGCCGACGCCGAGGTATCGGTTCTCCCGGCGTGCGGCCGCCTGCCGCCGTGGAAAATCATCCCAGCCCGCGTGCGCGAGAACCTCCGCCTGGCAAGCTGGATAGTCGCCGCTGTCGTATTGCACCGTCTCACCGGCGCGGGTCTTCAGCGGCTTGGTGTACGGCATCTTCTCCGCCGGAATCAGATTGCGGCGGCGCAACTCGGCGCGGTCGAGATCGAGCGCGTGCGCCATGCGGTCCATCAACCTCTCGATCGCGAAGGCGGCTTGCGGATAGCCGGCACCGCGCACCGAGGAGACCGACGCCTTGTTGGTGTGGACGGCGCTCACTTCCATCGCCAACGCCGGCACCATGTAGGGGCCGGTGAGCGTGGTCGCGGAATTGTATGGAATATTCACGTCCTGCAGCGCATAGGCGCCGATGTCATGGACAAGGCGGCCGCGGATTCCACGCACGCGGCCGTCGGCATCGGCGGCCATCTCGATCGACCAGTATTGATCGCGCTCCTGCGCCGCATTGGTGAAATGCTCGCGGCGATCTTCGGTCCACTTGATCGAGCGGCGCAGCAGGGTCGCAGCGGCGACGACGGCGACGTCTTCGGGATAGACGCACAGTTTCGGACCGAAACCGCCGCCGACGTCCGGCGTCGCCACGCGCAGGCGGCTTTCGTCGAGGCGGATATAATCGGCGAAGGCAGAGCGCAGATCGTGCGCCTTCTGCGTCGAGGCCCAAACATTGGTCTCGCGGTCCGACACTTCGGCGAGAATTGCCCGGCCTTCCATGGAGTGTCCGGCGCCGCGGTGCATCCACAGCTCCTCGCGCACCACGCGGGCGGTCTTGGCGAATGCCGCCCCGATGTCGCCGAAGCCGACCTTGTAGAAGATGACCGCATTGGAGCCGAGGGCGCGGCGCACCGGAGCCGAGCGCTCCGCTGTCCTGCAGTCGGCCGCCGCCGGCAGCACCTGGTAATCGACCACGACCAGCGCAGCGGCGTCCTCGGTAACATAGCGGTCGGCGCCGACGACGATCGCTACCGGCTCGCCGACGAACGAGGTCTCGCCGTCGGCCAGCGCAAACGGCCAGCTCTGGTCGAGCCGCGTGCCGGAATTGGAATGACGCATCATGCGGCGCTGTTTGAGTACGGGCGCCAGATCGTCGAGCGTGAGCACGCCGACAATTCCGGCGACCGCCCGCGCCGCACCGGCATCAATCGCGCGGATCACCGCATGCGGATGCGGACTGCGCACGAAGGCGGCGGCAAGCACGCCGGCGGACGCAATATCATCGACAAATCGGCCACTGCCGCGCAAAAGCCTGTCATCCTCGATCCGGCCAACGCGCGCGCCGATCAGTCCGCTCAAGGCCGCCGTCCGCCGAACAGAGAAACGATCTGCTGCCAGATGACACGCGCGAGCAGCGAGAAGCCCGCGATCGGCTTCGCCGGCCGGGAACCTGAAGCGACCGGCGCGGCCGCGTTCGCTTCCGATGAATGTGTGGTCGGCACCTCGGTCCGCTGCGACGAGAGCGGCGGCGGCTGCTGCGCGAACTGGGTGCGCAGGTTGGCGGCGAACTGCGCGATGATCTGCGCCGCAGTCGCTTGAATCATGCCGATGCCGCGGCCGTATTGCGCCACGGCTCCGGCCAACGTCAAATCGGTATGGATGATCACCCGCGAGCCCGCGCCCGCAGGTTCGATGCGGAACGTCGCCGTTGCGCTGGCCGAGCCGCGGCCTTTGGCGTCGTTACCCTGCGCCCTCACCCGTGCGCTGTGATTTGCTTCGTCGATGCTGTCGAACTCGACGCGTCCCGCAAACGTCAGCGCCACCGGCCCCAGCCGGACCGCAATCTTGCCCTGATACTTTTGCGGATCGACCACTTCGGTCAGTTCCGCGCCCGGCATGCAGGGCGCAATCCGCGGAATATCCATCAGCACCGCCCACGCCTGCGGCGGTGACAACGGCACCTCGAACGAATTGTCGAATTCCATTAAGTCACTCCATCGCCCCACTCCACCGTCATGGCCGGGCTTGTGCCCGGCCATCCCGTCTTTGCTTCCGCCTGTCGTAAGACGTGGATGCCCGGCACAAGCCTGCACTCGGGCCGGCCAAAGGCCGGACCCGGGTGGCCGGGCATGACGAATGAGAAGGCGTCAAGCGCGACATCCCATGCGCTCCGGCGTCCCGATCCTTTGCCAGATCCAGCGCGCACAGGCGAGCAGCCGGTCGTCCTCGTAGCGTTGGGCCACGAGCTGGATGCCGACCGGAAGATCGTTGGGGCCGCGATGGGTCGGCAGCGTCACTGCCGGCGTATGCAGCGCCGTCCAGATCGCCTGCATACTCGGATCGCCGGTGAACTCGAGCCCCTTGGGGGCTTCGCCGAGCACACACGGCACCAGCAGCACATCGACTTTCGCGAATATCGAACCCAGCAGCGCGCGGCATTCATCGAGCCGGCGGAATGCCTCGACATATTCCTCGCGGTTGGTCTTTTGACCGCCCTCGACGTAGCGGCACATCTGCGGCGACAGCGCGTCGCGACGATTGTCCCAGAGGAAAGCCATGCAGGCCGCGCGCTCGACAAAATTGATCGTGCTGCGCGCTAGGCCATGCATTCCTTTGAACTCACCGGGCAGCTTGAGTTCCTGCACGGCGGCACCGGCCTTTCCGAGCGCGACGGCAGCGCCTTCGACCGCGGCCTTCGTTTCCGGCTGGGCGTTGTCCCAGACTTCGGTCCGGCAGATGCCGATCCGCGGTGCATGATCCATTTTGCGCGACTGAGCCGGCGTCTGCATGCGCAGCACCGCCGTCAGTAATTCGAGATCATCGAGCGAGCGGGCGTGCAGGCCGATCGTGTCGATACTTTCCGCCGCCGGCCATACCCCCATCTTGTTGAAGGTGTTGTAGGTCGGCTTGAAGCCGAAGATTCCGCAATACGAGCTTGGCCGCAGCACCGAGCCTCCGGTCTGCGTGCCGAGCGCCGCCGGTACCATGTGGTCGGCCACCGCCGCCGCCGAACCGCTCGACGAACCGCCCGGCGTATGCGCCGGATTGTGCGGATTGGTGGTGGCACCCGGCGCCATCCCGGCGAACTCGCAGGTCACCGTCTTGCCCAGGATGACCGCACCGGCGCGGCGCAGGAGCGCGACACATGACGCATCCGCCGGCGGGCGGTGACCGCGATAGATCGGCGAACCCATCTCGGTCGGCATATCGAACGTATCGATAATGTCCTTGATGCCGACCGGAACGCCATGCAGCAGCCCGCGCCGCGGCCCGCGATCGAGCGCGCGCGCCTGCGACAGCGCACGCTCGGGATCGAAGTTCACCCAGGCCTTGACGACAGTGTCACGCGCGGCGATCCGCGCGAGGCAATCGCGCACGACCGCTTCGCAAGTCGTGTCTCCCGCAGCGATCTTTTTGACGATCTCGACAGCGGAGAGTTCGTTGAGCGCGGGTTTAATATCGGCATCCATTATCAATTCTGTCCTGTGCGCCCCGCCGTCATGCCGGCGATCCTGCCGAACACGGTGCCGGAAATCAGGCCGGAGCCGCCCGGATAGTTGAAGTAAAACAGGCCGCCGACCAGTTCACCCGCGGCATGAAGACCGCGGATCGGCTGGTAATCGGTGTTGAGCACCTCGCCGTCGGTATTGATGCGCAAGCCCCCGAAGGTGAAGGTGACGCCGCAGGTCACCGCGTAACCCTCGAACGGCGGCGTCTCGATCGTGTTGGCCCAGTTGCTCTTGTTGATGGCGAGACCGACGGTGCAGCGACCGTCCTTGACGTTGGGATTGAACGGCACGCCGGTCTTAACCGCCGCATTGTACTCCTTGATGGTTTTCAGGAACTCGGCGGCATTCACGCCCTCGAGCTTTTGCGCAAACTCCTCGATGGTATTGGCAGTCACCTTGGTGATCTGACGGATCCGGTATTCGTCACGCTGCAGGTGCTTGGTTTTCTGATCAAAAACCTGCCAGGCAAACTGGCCCGGCTGCTCCAGCACCACACGGCCGTACTTGGCGTAGGTGTAATTGCGGAAGTCAGCGCCTTCATCGACGAAGCGCCGGCCGGTGGCATTGATGAGAACGCAGAACGGATAGGAATGCTTCTGGAATTGATCGCCGACGGCGAGGTCGCCGAATTCGGGCGCATTCATCTCCCATTGCACGGCATGGCAGCCCGACCAGTTGCCGCGCGGCGCCGCGCCGATGTCGAGCGCCATGCGGATGCCGTCGCCGGTGTTGTAGCGGGAGCCGCGGACCTTGGCGAGGTCCCAGCCGGGACCGAGATAGCGCGTGCGCCATTCCGGATTGGCCTCGAAGCCGCCGCAGGCGAGCACGACGGATTTGGCGCGAAGTTCGCGCAGTTCGCCATCCTGCCGCACGCGTAAACCCTCGACGCGATTGCCGTCGAACAGCAGGTCGAGGCCGCGCGTGGCGTAGCGGATTTCGATGCCGCGCTTTTTCGCCGCCGCGGTGAGTTGATTGACCAAGCCGGGGCCGCCGCCGACGGATTCGACGGTCAGCCCACCCAGAACTTGAACTTGCCCTCGATCTTGAACGCTTGCCTTCCATAGATCGGGATGAGTCGCAGGCCTTTCTGGCGTATCCAGTTGAGCGAATCGAAGCTTTTGGTGACCAGAAGTTCGACCAGATCAGGGTCGGCACGGTTCTGCGTGACCCGCGCCATGTCGTCGAAGAACTGATCGGCTGTGTAAGTGCCGAAATCGGTGGTCTCGATTTCCGCGGGCGTCAGATCGGGCACCAGCGTCCTGATGTCGTCGACGCCGTTGTAGACGACGCGGATCGAGCCGGCGGTGAAGCGGCTGTTGCCGCCGGATTCCTCCTCCGGCGCCGCTTCGCACATCAAAACCTTGGCGCCCTGCTCCTGCGCCGCCAGCGCGGCGCAGAACGCCGCATTGCCGGCGCCGACCACGATCACGTCCGCGACTTCGTTGGGCATGTCCCGTCCTTTTACATTCACCGAAGCGTCATCCCGGGGCGCCGCGAAGCGGGCGAACCCAAAATCCAGTTCCACCGTCCTGGAATTTGTGCGCCGATTGTGATGATGGATTCCGGATAACCGCTCCGCGGTTTGCGGAATGACGCGTGACGTGAGTTCGGCATCAGCAATTACTCCGCCGCCGCCACCGCGACGCCGCCATGCGCCTGCGACCAGCCAGAGGGATCGCGCATGAACTTTTCCACTTCCTTGAGCTTGCCCTTGTCGAACCTGCCGCTGTTCTTCGCCACTTCGAGAACGTCCCACCAGGTGGCGAGCGCGTGCAAACTGACGCCGAGGTCGCCGAGGATTTTTTTGCCTTCGGGAAAGATGTTATAGAAGAAGAACACGAACACGTGCTCGACGATAGCGCCGGCCCCCCGCAGCGCGTTGCAGAAGTTCACCTTGCTGCGGCCGTCGGTGGTCATGTCCTCGACCAGCAGCACGCGGTCGCCCGACTCGATATGGCCCTCGATCTGGGCGTTGCGGCCGAAACCCTTGGGCTTCTTGCGCACATACTGCATGGGCAGCATCAGCTTGTCGGCCATCCAGGCGGCGAACGGAATACCGGCGGTTTCGCCGCCCGCCACCGCATCGAACTGCTCGAAGCCGATCTCGCGCAGCACCGTCGCCACGCCGAAATCGACCAGCGCCGTGCGCACGCGCGGAAACGAGATCAATCGCCGGCAATCGGTGTAGACCGGGCTCGCCCAGCCCGAGGTGAAAATGAACGGCTTTTCCGCCATGAAGCGGACCGCCTCGACCTCGATCAGCATCTTCGCCGTCAGCTCGGCCATCACCGCTTTGTCGGGGAAGGCTGTCATTTTTTCTTCCTTGGACTGCTGCCTGCCCGTAAAAGGGCGAGGTCGGCGAGCGTAGCTCGCCGGATGGGCGTCGGCGAGAGACCTTGGCCCCTCCCGGTCTGCCTGCGGCGGCCCGACCCTCCCCTTTCAGGGGAGGGAAAGCAATATCGCCGTCAGTTACGCCACCACCTTCCACTCGACCGTCTCGCCGCCGCGGTAGATCAGGGCGCGCTCGTCGGGGCCCTGCACCTTGACCTCCTCGGGCGCGGTCCACGGCGATTTCTCCAGCGTGATCCGCTCCTCGTTCGGCGCCATCCGATAATGCTTCGGCCCGTTGAGCGACGCGAAGGCTTCGAGCTTGTCGAGAGCGCCCTCCTCCTCGAACACCTTGGCGTAAGTCTCGATCGCCACCGGGGCGTTGAACATGCCGGGTATGCCGCTGACCGATACCTTTTTGGCGTAGGGGTGCGGCGCCGAATCGGTGCCGAGGAAATAACAGGCCTCCCCGGACGTCGCCGCCTTGCGCAAGGCGGCGCGATCGGTCGCGGTCTTGATCACCGGCATCACGTACATGTACGGCTTGATGCCGTGGCCGAGCGTGTCATTGCGCGTCTGCACCATGTGGTAGGGCGTGATCGTGCCGCCCACCTGTGGCGCGGCGCTCTTGACGAAGTCCGCGCCGTCTTTCGAGGACAGGTGCTCGAGGATGAAGCGCAGGCCAGGCAATTGTTTGACCCACTGCGACAGATGACGCTCGATGAACACTTTTTCGCGGTCGAACACATCGACGTCCGGATCGGTCACTTCGCCATGCATGAGAAACGGCATGCCGATCTTTTCCATGCGCTGCAGAACGCGCATGACTTTCTTATAATCGGTGACGCCGGCCGCAGAATTGGTGGTGGCGTTGGCAGGATAGAGTTTCACTCCGGTAAAAACGCCGTCGCGAAAGCCGCGCTCGACATCGTCGGGATCGGTGTCGTCGGTGAGATAGCAGGTCATCAGCGGCTTGAATGTCGAACCTTGCGGCAGCGCCGCCATCACCCGTTCCCGATAGGCGACGCAGTCCGCCGTCGTGCACACCGGCGGAATGAGGTTCGGCATCAGGATGGCGCGGCCGAATTTTCTGGCCGTGAACGGCAGCACGGCCTTGAGCATCTCGCCGTCGCGCACGTGCAGATGCCAGTCGTCCGGTTTGCGGATGGTCAAGCGCGTGGTCATGGCAGACCGATACACCTATCGCCGGAGCGGAGTCACCAAAATAAAGATTTTTTCCAAATTCTGCATGGCTGATTGGTAGGATTGGGTCTCGCAGGAGCAACGCGTGGCCAACGAGACACCAGACCGATTTCGCGCGCTCGTCGCCGAGGCCATGAACCACTATCAAGCGGGGCAGCTGGCGCAGGCCGAGAATGCGTATCGCGCGGCTCTGGCGATCGCCCCCGCTGATCCCTCGGTCACCCACAATCTCGGCGTGGCCATCGCGGCGCAGGGCCGCCACCGCGCCGCAATCGGCTGCTTCGAGGAAGCGCTGCGTGCGGACCCTGGATTCGTCTCGGCTCACTATAACCGCGCTGTCGCGCTGATGCGGCTCGGCGACACGCAGGCGGCGATCAAGGCCTTCGGCCGCGTCGCCGCTCTCGAGCCGCAGCACTATCAGGCGCATCGCGCCTTGGGCCTGCTCTGGCTCGCGCAGAGCGAGCGCGGCCGGGCGCTCGATCATCTGGCGCGAACCTACGAGCTGCGGCGCAGCGAAGACCGCCCCGCGATCGCTCTGAAGTCGCTGACGACCGCCACGCGGCAAAAGCTCGAACATGATGCCGAGCAGTTTTTATACCTTTCGCAGCGAACACGGGATCGTCCGCGTTTGGAGTTATTGGCGCGCAACTACCGTGCGATTGCGGAACAGCTCGCGGACGAAGTGACGACGCTGTCCGCCGCGCAGATCGACGTCCTGGGCGAGGACTACAACACCGCGATCCATCTGCGCGCTGCGCCGGAGCTCGCCGGCCGCGCCGTCAACGAACCCGCGGGTCGGGCGGCTCTGAACGCGCGGTTCAACGCACAGGGGGTGATTGTCGTCGACGATCTGCTCACCGCGCCGGCGCTCGACTCGTTGCGCCGGTTCCTGCTCGAAAGCACGATCTGGCACGATTTTTCCCACATCGAGAGCTTCGTCGCGTCCTATCTCGAAGACGGACTTGCCAGTCCGCTGCTCTTACAAGTCGCGGACGAATTGCGGCGAGCGTTTCCCGACATTTTGGGCGCGCATCCGCTGTGCCAGGCCTGGGCTTTCAAGGGTCTCAAGTCGCAGGCCGCCGTCGACGTGCACGCCGACGATGCCAAGGTCAGCGTCAATTTCTGGGTCACACCGACGGACGCCAACCGGAATCCCGAGCGGGGCGGCCTGGTCGTCTGCCGTGCACCGCTGCCCATGGAGTGGCAGATCAAGGATTACGATTCCGACCGCGAACCGATTGTTACATTTTTGGCACAGAACGCCGATGAAAGTCTCGTTGTGCCCTACCGCCAGAACCGGGCCGTGTTATTCCGCTCGCATTTGTTCCACCACTCCGACTCGCCAGATTTTGCGCCAGGATACGAGAATCACCGGATAAACCTGACCCTGCTTTATGACTGAAAAAAGCCCCGCTAAAACCAACAATTCGAGGGACCCCGCACCGTTCCAAAATTGACACAGACGCTCGGCATCCCTATATTTACCCGTCATTCTGCTCGCTGCGCGGCGGCGAGTCTGGACTCCATAAATAAAAGCGCCGGGAGTAGGAATTCCGGGCTGGCGCCTGGCGGCGCGGCCCCGAATGACATCAAGCGGCCAAAGCCACGCCCCGAGACCAATCCGCCAATGTCCCGCAATCCGAACGCCAACTACACCAATTCCGCGCTGCGCCACGGCGACGCCGACCCGTACCCGCAGCGGCTGGTGGCTGAGTTCATCACCACCGTCGTCTCCAACAAATCGGTCAACGACGAATACAAGCACATCGTGCTCAAGGCGCACACGCACGCGCTGACGGCCTATGCCGGGCAGATGTTCCACCTCTTGTGTCCGTCGCCCGACAGCGCCGAGGTGTGGATGCGCCGGCCGATGAGCGTCTATCGGGTCGACAAGGACGCAGGCTGCGTCGAGTTCCTCTACAAGACCGAAGGGCGCGGCACCCTCGGGATGGCGCTGCTGGAGCCGGGCGACGAGTTCAATATCGCAGGCCCTCTCGGCCACGGTTTTGTGCTCGATCCTTCCTGGAAGAATATCGTCGTGCTCGGGCGCGGGGTCGGGCTGGCGACACTGGCGCCACTGTCGCAGCTTGCCGCCGAGCGCAAGGTCGGCGTCACCGCGATCCTCTCCGCCCGCAATCCCGGCGTCGTGATGTCGCGGGATTTGTTCGCTGGAATCGGCGCGCGCACCATCACGGCGCTCGATTCCGACGGCTCGAGCGCGGTTGAGAACATGGAAAAAATTCTCGAGGGTTTGATCGCGGAAAAAAAAGCCGATTCGTTCTTCACCTGCGGTTCGAACCGCCTGCTCAAGCTGATGCAGCGCCTCGGCAAAAAACACAACATTCCGGGCCAGGTGGCGATGGAGCAGATCATGGTCTGCGGCTTCGGCGCCTGCTACGTTTGTATGCGCACTTTCGAGGTCGATGGCGTACGCACACTGCGCCGGGTCTGCCGCGACGGTCCCGTGTTCAACATGCAGGAGGCGGTGGGATGGTAGATCTTTCCGTCAAGATCGGCGCGATCACGCTGCAGAATCCGGTGCAGCCGGCCTCCGGCGCGTTCTCCTGGGAGTACAATGACGTCATCGACCTCAATCGACTCGGCGCCCTGGTGGCCAAGACAATCTGCCGCGAGCCGCGGCTCGGCAATCCGACCCCGCGCATGGCCGAGACCGAGGCCGGCATCATCCAGTCAATCGGCCTGCCGGGAAAGGGCATCGACTATTTCATCGCGCACATCGTCCCCGAATACGCCAAGTTCAAGCCGCCGCTGGTGGTCAGCTGCTCGTCGGAAAGCATCGAGGATTTCGCCGCGCTGGCGGAAGACCTGAGCGTGCCGGACGTCGACGTGATCGAGGCCAACATCTCCTGCCCGACCCGCAACACCACCGGCGGAAATTTCGCCATGCATGAGACCTACACGCGCGACTGCATCACCGCGATGCGGGCACGGACCAGCAAGCCGCTATGGGTGAAGCTTTCGCCCAACGCCGGGGATATCGTCTCGATCGCGAAGGCCGCCGAGGACGCCGGCGCCGATGCGCTGGTGATCGCCAACACCTTCCTGTCGCTCAAGATCAGGACCGACAATTTCCGCCCCGCGCTCGGCAACAAGTTCGGCGGGTTGGTGTCGCCGGCGCTGAAACCGATCGTGCTGCGGATGGTCTATCAGGTCGCCAAGCAGGTCAAAATCCCGATCATCGGCATCGGCGGGGTGACCAAGGCCGAGGACGTCGTCGAATACATGCTGGCCGGCGCCAGCGCGGTGGGCATCGGCTACGCCGGTTTCCGCAACCCGACCGCGCTCGTCACCATCATCGATGATCTCGCAGCCTGGTGCGACGAGCGCGGCATCAAGAAAGTAGCCGAGCTGATCGGCGCGGTTCGCGACCAGGACATGGAAACCGACACGCTCGCCGCCGCGTCGATTGGGGTCTAGACATTCCCTGGAAAAAGCCCGCCTTCGGGCTTGATCCGAGCGTGCATGTTTTTCGAAAAGATCACGCTCCGGCGATAATCCAGTTTTGGATATTTAGAAATCGTCGGGAAGCCACTCCATGCTCGTCCGCCTTGATGCATCAACCGCCGCCCCGCGTTCACCGGCAATGCGCGCCTGAAGACTTATCGTTCCTTAATGTTTCCTTGTTAACGACGAGCGCATGCGTTTGTCGCCGCAACTCCTATCCGAAGACACCGACGTCTTGCGCGCCGGCTCCCGGCTGCTGTGGATACTGATTGCGCTCATGGCCATCGCGACGGCGGCCGCGTGTTGCGCCGGTGGCCTGTCCATCACCTGGGAAAGATTCCCGACCATTCCGATAGCCATCGCGGGTTCTGCCGCGATGGCGCTGTTCTATCGTTTCTTCCGACCGGAATTGGCGCTCATCTACGCCACGGAACTGATCGCCCAGATCCTCCTCATCATTTTTCTCGGTGAGCTGCTCACCTATGCGGCGGCGACGACGGGATTCCCCTACCGCGATGCCGAACTGTTTGCTGTCGACCGCTGGCTCGGCTTCGATGTGAAAGCCTATTTTGGTCTCGTTGATTCTCACCGCGCGCTCGCGATAGTCAGCCTGCTCGCCTACATGAGCTATCTCTGGCAGGCGCCGGTCGTTTTTATCGTTCTGTCGCTGACCTCGCGCATCGAGCGGCTGCAGGATTTCGCGGTTTCGCTTATCGTTTCGCTTACGATCACCATCGCGATCTTTGCGCTGTTTCCCGCGCTCGGTTGGTACGGATATCTTCGTCTCGACCTCAGCGCGTTCACCAATATTTTGTTCTTCCCGGACTTCGTGTCCCACGTCAAGGAGCTGCACAGCGGAACTCTTCGCGCTATTCCGGTCGACGACATCCGCGGCCTTATCAGCTTCCCGAGCTATCATTCGGCCGCAGCGGTGCTGGCCGTCTGGGCCCTGTGGCCGATCCGCATGATCCGCTGGCCATTACTGATCCTGAACGCGCTGATGGTCGCCTCGACGCCAATCGAAGGGACCCATTACGCCATCGACGTCATCGGCGGCCTCGCTGTCAGCGCGCTGTCGCTGCTGATCGTGATCTGGACCCGGCAGGCCATCGGCCGCTTCTGCGCCGGCGCGCGTGCGGCCGGCATCGGCACCGAGGACGATATTCAGAGCTTCTCGGGCGCGGGCATGACCGTTCCGCAGCGCTTGCAGGTGCGGGCTTCATTGGAGCCGTAGAAATTCTCGTAGGCGCGCGTGACCGGGTCGGCCTTGTAGTCGTCGACCACGTAAGTCTCCTCGTGCAAAAAGTTGTCGCAGCTCTGGCAGTACCAGTGAAAGCGATCAATGTCGCCGGCGACCCGTGCACGCTCCACGACGAGCTGGAACGCATCGGGCGCAAAGCGCGGCGAATGCGGCACCAGCGGCGGCTGGAACAGGCATGAACCCTCGGGCACGAAAGTCACCTTCTCCACGCCTTCAGGGGTGCGATAGTGCAGGTGCAGATCGCCTTTGATCGAATATTGAATCTCGTAGCTTGGATTGATGTGGAACTCGCTGCGATATTCGCGGCCGCGGGCGATGAAGGCCATGGAGTCGGGCGTCAGCCACAATTGATGCGTCCGTTTCCCGGTCTTGCTCAGCTGCTTCATGATCGCATCAAGATCGATGTTGGACATGTCGGGTAGAGGGATCATGGATCGTCGTCCTTTCGCAAGCGGTCCGCTCACTCGTTGATGTCGAAGGCAGTGGCAAAGGCCACGGCAGCCGCCGCCTTGCGCCAGCCTACCCACGTGCCGCTGAAATTCAAAGTGGGAACCGGATCGAGCGCGCGCGATCCGCTCGAACAGGGCACCGCGCCTCCCCGGAGTTTCCCGCGCGGTCGCCTCATTTGAGATTTTTTCGCAGCACCGCGACGATCAATAAGCCGAAGCCAGCCACGCGAAAGAGGAAGGGCCAATCGCTTTCCGAAGATGTTTGCGTCGCCGCATGGAAGAACTGGTCGAGAGCAAACAGCAGAAACGCAGTGCCGAACGCCGCGACAGGCCGTCGGCGCTTTTGCGCCAGAAGCGCCAGAAAAACAGCGCCGCTATGAAAAAACCCATCGTATTCATGCCGTAAAAGAAATTGGGTCATGAAACAGAATTCACCAACGAGCCGATGAGCAGGGTGGATACCGCGAGCAATTCACAAACAGCCTGAGCAGCGAAAGATCGACATTGGGCAGCAGCATGAGATCGACGACGACGAGAAGTTATCGATCGCCAGCAGCACGAAGCACGCTGCGGCCCACAGCAGCACCTTGCTGGGAGTCCGCCCAATGGTCTGGACACGGCCAGCGTGATCTGTTGCGATAGCAAACTCCATCGGCGATCGAGGAGCTTGCCCAATGACGATCATCGATTCCCAGGTCCACGCCTATGAGGCGAACACGCCGAAGCGGCCCTGGCACAGCGTGCCGAACTGGCCCGCTCACGTCACCGGCGACGAGATGGTGGCGGCGATGGACGAGGTCGGCGTCGACGGCGCGATCTTCATCTCCGCCTTTTCCATGTACCGCTACGACGCGAGCTACGCGGCGGAAGTGCAGCGCGCCCATCCCGACCGGTTCGCGATCGTCAAGCCGGTCGACCCGGACGATCCGGCCGTTGCCGATGTTATCGCCGAGTGGAAGCGGACGCCGGGCACGGTCGGCATCCGCATCATGTTGACCAAGGAGCCCGGCCGCGACCGCGATCCGACCGACCCTGGCCTCGACCGCATCGCGCGCGCGGCCGTCAAGCACGACTTTCCGGTCAACATATTGTTCTGGGGCAATCTGGACGCCGGCACGGCGCTTATCGACCGCCACCCCGATACGCGCTTTATCGTCGACCATCTGGCGATCCTGCAGCCGCGCACGCCGCCCGCCCCGAAGGAGCCGTGGGCCGATTTGCCGAAGGTGCTGGAGCTTGCCAGGCGCAAGAACGCCGTGATCAAGGTGAGCGGCGCCTGCACGCTGTCGCAAAAGCCGTATCCGTTCCCGGATATCTGGGATCCGCTCTCTCGCGTGTTCGATGCCTGGGGTTTCGATCGCTGCCTGTGGGGCACCGACTGGACGCGCGCCCACGCGGTCGTCAATTACGAGCAGGCGGTTACGCCCTTTCTCAAGACCGACCGGCTAAGCGCAAGCGAGCGGGCGATGCTGATGGGTGGCGCTTGCGCCAGAGCCTATCGTTGGTCGCCGAAGAAGAGCTAAAGCGCGATCGTTTTCAATTGCGTCGATGAGCGGTGAGATCTGTCGCGTGCGCGATCGCGTCGCGCCCGCGCGTTCCAGATTCCCGCCGACGGCTATCCGCAATTCCAGATCGGTCCGATGGGCGTCGGAGTCCAGCACGGGCCGAAACTGCCGCCGTTGTAACGGCCGCGGTAAAAACCGGGGCGACCGAAATAGTACCAGTCACCATTATACCAGTAGCTTGGTGCAAAATCCGGCACGTCGCCGATCGCTCCCCTTCGACCAAAGACCGGAACGGCGTTGTTGGGCGGCTGATGATAGCCGGGCAGGAAGCCGTAGCCGTGCCACCGATAGATGTGCCGCTTGTGGACCGGCCCGGCGAACGCAATGGCCGGCAGCAGCAACGAAACTATGACGGTCGATACGGAGAACATGCGCGACATCGGATCACCATACACGGTCTGTCCGTAAATACGATGTCGAAAACACTTCCACCCACGCGATCCGATCGAATCGAGACACTGCTTGATGTCCAACCATGACCCCGCGAGCGCCCAAGGGAGGGCTACCCCGGGGCGCGCATGGCGGTTGCAGGCGGACGCCAAGCAGCGGCCAATTGCGCGCAATAGGCGTCCTGCCATTTGCCGCTTTTCTCACTCACGAAATAGCCGCCTCGCGCGTCGCGGAAAATCTCGAAGTCGTCGACGCCCGGCGGCGGCACGGCTTTGTCGCGCAGTCCGCGGGCGGCCATCAGCAGGCGGCGGCGTGTGCGCGTGATCATCTGATCCGACGGCGCGAGATGCTCGCAGGTATGATCCAGGATCGCGCCCATGCTTTCGGTGACGGCCTGATCCTGCAAATGAATGCTTTCAATTCCGCTGTAGATCGCGTCGCCATGCTGCGCGGCCCGATCGATTCTCCAGTCGTTGCCGATATTCGCGGCGAGCCGCCAGCGGCCAAGCCAGTCGGTCGTGTTGGGGAGAAAATCGTTGCGCCGCCCCATGCCGCCGATCGGCGTTCCATCCTTGAACACCGGATCCTGCAGCGTCATCGCCGACTGGCCGCGCTTCCACCACAGCACGCAATACATGGTGTGCTCGTCGTCGAGCGGTATCCAGCCGCGGACCTGGACGTGACGGCCGAACTCGCCGTTCGGCACCTGCGTCCAGAACGGAAACAGGAAGTTGCCGAAGCGCCAAGAGGTGCGGCCGGCGCCGACGGCGCGATAGCCGGCATAGGTCGTGCCCCATGCCGCGTCGGCGATGTGATATTCCGGAGCACGCGTCGCGACCGTGGGAAATATCGGATCGCCGCCGTCCAGTTCGTCGGGATCGACGTGGCCGGCATGCAGAAAGCCGAAATGCGAGGTGTCGATATCGCCCTCGAGCGCCTGGAGAAAGTTACAGTGGCGTTGGATGAAGAGCGCGCCAACCTCATCATCCGCGACGTCCAGAATTTCGAACGCCGGCAGGCGCGGCGGTTCGGCGCGCCTGCCCATATAGACCCAGACAAGTCCGCCGCGCTCGACCGCCCGATACGCCTTCGCCTGAACCTTGTGTCTGAAATCCTGATGCGGCGGCACGTTCGGCATGTCGAGGCACTTGCCCGTCACGTCGAATTTCCAGCCGTGATAGATGCAGCGGATGCCACCTTGCTCATTGCGGCCGAGAAACAGCGACGCGCAACGGTGCGGGCAGCGATGATCCATCACCCCGACCCGGCCTTCGCTGTCGCGAAACGCGATCAGCTTCTCGCCGAGCAGCATAAGGCGAACCGGCGCACTGTTGCGCGCCACTTCGGAGCCCAACAGCGCCGGGATCCAGTATTCCCGCATCAACTCGCCCATGACGCTGCCGGGACCGACGCGTGTCAGTTCAATGCTCTCCATCGCCGTTGTCATGCCGTCCTCCGTCTCACATCGACCTTAATGGATGAGGACGCGCTCCGGGTCGCCCGGTCGTCGGGACCGCGGTCTACGCCGCCGCCGCCCGCGCCGCCTCCTCAGCGTCCGGCTGCCTGAACGCCTGCAACCGCGGATAGACTTCGCGCGCGAACAGCGTGAGGTTGTCGACCGTCTGCGCGTGGGTGATTTCGCCGCCCTGCCCCATCATCAAGAGGTTGCCCATGCCGCCGCAATGGCCGCAGAAATCGGCGATCTGGTCATATACCTCCTCGGGCGTGCCGCAGAACAGCACGCCGGCATCGATTAATTCGTCGACCCCGGCATGCTGCATCGAGATCACGCGGCCGTCCTTGGTGTAGGTGCGCGGCGGCGCCTCCCCGCGCAACAGCCGCGCGTTGTCTTCGGCCGGCAGATAACCGGGCGGGTTGCGGAACGGGAGCGCCACGATCGGGCTGGTGCGCACGTAGCCGGCGATCAGATCGCCGCGCCGACGCGCTTCTTCCTTGTCGTGCGCGACGGCAACGAGACCCAGATAGGCAAAGCGGTCGGCGGCCGGCGCCTGGCCGAATTTCTGCAAGTAGCCCTTGCGGTAGGCGTCGTAGAGTTTGCGCGTGCCGTAGCCGCTCCCGAGCGTCGCCATGACGTAGCCGCGTTCGCCAAGCACGCGCGCCTGCGTCGAACTGCCGGTGGTCGACCACACCGGCGGGTGCGGCTCCTGCCACACCCGCGGCCAGACATTGACCTGCCGGTACTGAAAATATTCGCCGTCCCAATTGAACACTTCGTCGTGCGTCGACATCGCCTTGAGGATGAAGTCGTGCGCCTCCCAGAAGCGCTCCATCAGCTCGGTCGGATTGCGGTTGGAGGCGGCGATCTCGTAGGGAATGCCCTTGATGAAGCCCATGTCGAGGCGGCCGCGCGAAATCACGTCGATGGTCGAAAGTTCCTCGGCGGCGCGCAGCGGGTCGGGCCGATGCCCGATCGGATAGCCGAGCACGAGGAGCCGCGCGTTCTTGGTAATACGCGCCAGCACCGCAAGCCCGATCGCCACCGACGACGACATGCAGGTCGCGGTCTGATGATGCTCGTTGAGCATGATGTCGAGGCCGAGCTCGTCGGCGAGCTGCCATTCGTCGTAATAGCGGTGGAACAAATCGGCGGCGATGCGCGGATCGCATTTGCGGTTCGGAAAGGTCACGCGCAGCGTGCCGGAATGCTCGTTCCACGCCGGGAAATAGGCTTGCTCGCTGAAATGATAGACTCTCATCGCGCGCTCCCGTCATTCCGAGACGCCGCAGAGCGGGGGACCCGGAATCCATAATCACGGGAGCGTAGGAAATTGGCTGGGCCGTGCCAACCGCGAACGGCAGTGGTTATGGATTCCGGGTTCGCGTTGCGCGCACCCCGGAGTGACGGCACTCACCTGCCCGCGATTGCCGCATCGACCAAGTCGCCGGCGCGCACACTCGCGGCTGTACCGCCCGCCACCGTTTGCGCTGCGGCAACGGCTTGGGCGGCCGCCGCTTCGGCATCGGGCTGCTTCCAGGCTTTGAGCCGCGGATAGACTTCGCGTGCGAACAGCGAGAGGTTGTCGACGGTCTGCTCGTGGGTGAGGAAGCCGGCGTGCCCCATCATCAGGAGGTTGCCCATGCCGCCGCAATAGTCGCAGAAATCGACGATCTGCTCAAAAACCTCATCCGGCGTGCCGCAGAACAGGATGCCGGCGGCGATCAGATCCTCGACACTCGCCGATCGCATGTCGACGACGCGGCGGTCCTTCGTATAGCTGCGGGGCGGCGTCTGCCCGCGTAACAGCCGCGCGTTATCCTCGATCGACAGGAATCCGGGCGGATTGCGAAACGGCACGTGCACGATGGACGACGAGCGCAAGTATCCGGCGACCAGATCGCCGCGCCGGCGCGCCTCGTCCTTGTCTTCGGCGACGCCGACTAGTCCCAGATAGGCGAAGCGGTCGGCCCCGGCCGGCCGGCCCCATTTCGCCAGATAGCCGCGCCGGTAGGAATCGTAGAGCGGGCGCGTGTTGTAGCCGGAGCCGAGCGTCGCCATGACGTAGCCGCGCTCGCCGAGAATGCGCGCCTGCGCGGTCGAGCCGGTCGTGCTCCAGATCGGCGGATGCGGCTGTTGCCATACCCGGGGCCAGACATTGACCTGGCGATAATGGAAATACTCGCCCTCCCAGTTGAACAACTCGTCGTGCGTGGTCATCGCCTTGATGATGAAGTCGTGCGCTTCCCAGAAGCGGTCCATCACGCCAACCGGATTCTGGTTGGACGCGGGAAATTCGTACGGCACGCCCTTGATGAAGCCCATGTCGAGCCGGCCGCGGGAGATCACGTCGATGGTCGACAGTTCCTCGGCAATGCGCAGCGGGTCCGGCCGGTGGCCGATCGGATAACCGAGCACCAGGAGCCGCGCGTTCCTGGTGATGCGCGACAGAACCGACAATCCCACCACCACCGTCGAGGACATGCACGTCGCGGTCTGGTGATGCTCGTTGAGCATGATGTCGAGACCGAGCTCGTCGGTGAGCTGCCACTCATCGTAATAGCGGTGATAGAGGTCGGCGGCGACGTGCGGGTCGCATTTGCGATTGAGCAGATTGACGCGCAGCGAGCCGGAATGATCGTTCCAAGTCGGGTAATAGGGCTGTTCGGTGAACTGATAGACTCTCATAAGCGCGCTCCGGTCATTCCGCCCTCATGAACGCCCTTACCTTCTCGGCAAAAGCCTTCGGCTGCTCCTGATGGGGGAAATGCCCGGCACGATCGATGGTTTCAAAACTGGCGCCGGGCACGAGTGCGCAATAGGCGCGCCCGTAAGCCTCGCTGAGCATGCGATCGTGCGTTCCCCATAAGAACAATGTCGGAATGCGGATGCGGTGCAGGCGGTCCTTGAGCCGCGGATTGTGGAAATACGGGTTCCAGGCGAAACGGGCGGTGGCTTCGCGCGCCCGCGCGGCAGCGAGCACTTCGGCGTCGGGCAACGCCTTGTAGTCGCGCGCGCCATGCGCCGGGTCGCAATAGGCGATGTCAAGAAACTCCGTTTCGGTGAGCGCGAAGACATCGGCGATGTCGCGCGTCTCGCGGTCGCCGATTTTGACTCCCACCGCGTTGGCCATGACCAGCCGGGAAAAACGCGCGCTCGACTTCACCGCGATCTCGGCCGCGATCCAGCCGCCGAGCGAAACGCCGACGACCAGCAGGTCGGGCAGGTCGAGCTGGTCGAGCATGTCGAGATAGAAATAGGACAGGTCGTCGATCGTCCGCATGCCCTTGGGCAGTTCGGAGCGGCCGTAGCCCGGATGAGTCGGTGCGATCACGCGCGCGCCCTTGGCGAGTTCGTCGATCGCCGCGGCGGCCGGCTCGATGCCATTCTCGGCATGGAGGAAGAGAAGCGGCCGCCCCGCGCCCCGCTCGATCATATCGATCCGCGTACCGTTGACGACGAGCGAGGACGCCACGCTCTCGGCCGTAACCGACATCCTTGTCCTGCCTCCCGCATTCCGCTTTTCAAAACCGGCCGGTTGTTCTAGCACGGCAGCCGCGTTTTGCCATCGCGCCGGCATCGTCGGCGGCAACGATGCGTTGCGCAACAGGCATAAGCGCGACATTGACAGAAGCGGCAATCACGGCGCAGCAGCGAAAGGGGCAGCTATGGCGGACGACAGCGTCACGATCCATCAAGGTATTGCCTACGCCAACCACGACGGCGTCGAACTCGCCGGCGATCTTTATCTGCCGAAGGCGAAGGCGAATGTGCCGGCTCTGGTCGCCGTGCATGGCGGCGGCTGGGTACAAGGCTCGCGCACCGCGTTTGCGCATTGGGGGGCATATCTGGCCGCGCGCGGCGTCGCGCTGTTTTCCATCAGCTACCGGCTGGCGACAAACGGCAAGACGTTCCCGCAGGCCGTTCACGACGTGCTTGCCGCCGTGCAATTCGTCCGCGGCAAGGCCGGCGAGTTCGGCGTCGACCCGGCGCGCGTCGGGCTCATGGGAGCGTCAGCCGGCGCGCATCTATCCGCGCTGGCCGCGCTCGGCTGGTCGTCCGGCAAGTTCGCAAAGGCCTACCCGCGTGATGCTTTCGCCTCGGTCGACGCCGGAGTAAAATGCTTCGTCGGCGTCTATGGCGTCTATGACGCCGTGGCGATGTGGACCACCTATCAGCTGCAGGGCGGACACGACAATAATTTCGAAAAATTCATGGGCACTCCGCCGATGCAGGACCGGCAGCTGTATTTCGATGCCTCGCCGATCAGCTACGCGACCTATGCCAGCAACAAGATCGCCGTCCTTCTCGTCACCGGGACCGAGGACGATCTGGTCGATTCGAAGCAGCACACTTATCCGTTCCAGCTCGCACTCAAGCAGTCGGGCTTCTTCGTGCGTCCCTGTATCGTCCAGGGCGCACCGCATTACTGGATGAACGATCCGATCGAAGAGCCGGGAAGCCATGCGGGCTTCCTGGCGCCGCGGCTCATGCGCTTCCTGGCCGAAAGACTGTGACCGGACGGACGCCGTCTTCTTCAGAGCTATCGCACTCAGCCGCTTCCGGGGATGAAGTAATCGGCAATATCCTTGTGCATCTTGAATACGCCTTTCTTCAAATCGTCCGCCGACGCTTTGTTGTTGACGAGCGTGACAACCCCTCCCCACAGGTTCTCAGGCAGGTGAATGGATTGCAGTCTGGACTTGATGACTTCGGCAACGGTCCGTCCGAGGCTGTCGCCGGGCTCGTAGAGCAGGATGAGGAGATTGGACTTCACCGCGACCTCGAACAGAATCCCATGCTCCTCATTGTATTTTCGCGACAGCGCGGCGCCGACCTCGGCGCCATCTCCCTTGATGAGATAATGGATGATGTCGGCGCTCGACGCGGCCGAAGTGGCGGCTTTGGCCGGAAACGGCTTGATCTCCACGCCGAAGATCTCGGCAATCTTCTTGGCCCTGGTCAGAAAATGGCCGACCATATCGTCCGAGGCGCCCTGATTGTAGAGCAGCGCGGCAAGACTCAAATTGTCGCCCAGAATCCAGGCTCCGCCCTCGGTCGTGGCATTGGTGTCGGTGCTTTGCGCGTGCGCCGGCGCACTGACCAAAGGCAGACAGAGGCCGACAACAGCCACAAGCGCCAGCGCGTGCCTTCGCAGCCAGAGCTGAAATCCATGAGTGCCAGCGACAGACATGGTCAAACTCCCCTATTCGCAATGGTGTTCCGGCCATTGGGTCATCGGAATAATAACACAGTAGCGCCGGTCATGCATCGGTCGCACCCGGCTATTTTTTCTCCAGCATCAGCGTGGCTTCGTGCCGGATGAGCGGCTGGATGCGCTCGGCGATGGCGGCCAGCAGCCACGGCAGCACGACTTCAAGATTCACGCGGTCGTCGAAGACGTCGATTGTGCCGCTGACCGCCTGCGCGAGCGCGCTGACGCGGAACAAAAGCCGGTCACCGCTCCAGGTTTCTTCCTGGACGGTGAGCAAATGACCGTAGCTCGTGCGGACCGTACCCAGGCCGGATTTCAGCCGGCGAACCGCCTCCTCCTTGCCGAGGTGGTGCGGAATGGAAACAATCAAAGGTTTAGTCATGCGGCCTTCGGAACGCTCAAGCGCCGAATATGGGGAGCCGATTGCGCCGCCGCTATTCCGCCGCGACCCGCTCGCCAATCGCAGCATTCACCGCGGGCATCACCTTCTCGGCCATCAGTTCCATGGAACGGCGTGACAGCGCGGGATCGGCCCAGTCCTTGCCGCAATACAACAGCGTGCCGAAATCACCGATCTTGTCGTGCAGCGCCAGCAGCGAATCGACCACGCGGTTGACGCTGCCGCGGATGACGACGTTGTCGAAAATATAGTCCAGCGTCAGATCCGCATCCGCCATCTCGGCGCTTTCCTTAAAGCCGCCGATCTTATTGCTCTTTTTCAGCTTGGCGGTGAGCTGGTTCATGTAGAACCGGTACGGGCTTTTGCCGTCGTCACCGCCATAGGCGCGCGCCGTCGCGTCGTCGTCAGCGACGAAAATCGAGCGCGCCACGCGCCAATGGGCGCGCTCCGCGCGATGGCCGCCCTCGGCGCAGCCCTTGGCGTATTGATTCCACTGACTCAGCAGCCAGTTGGAATGAAGAAAATGCGAGGAGATCGGCCACCAGGCGCGGCGGCCGAGCGCAACCAAGCCCTTGGAGAACGGATCGGTCGCGGTGCCGAGGATCGGCGGGTGCGGCTTCTGGTAAGGCTTGACGACGCCGCCGAGTCCGATCTCCGGCCAGCGCGTCTTCGCCGTGGAGATGTTCCAATATTTGCCGCTCAGGTTGTACGGCGGCTCGCCCGTCCACAGCGCGATGATGTGATCGATCGCCTCGGCAAACATGGCGCCGCGATCGGCGGCGAGCATTTCCATTGCTTCCATGTCGCTCGGCAGGATGCCGGCGCCGATGCCGAGCAGCAGCCGGCCTCCCAGGAGGTGATCGACCAGCGCCGCCTGCGTGGCGATCAACAATGGATGGCTGAACGGCAAGTTCGCCACGGCGGTGCCGAGCTTCATATGCGATGTGAAACCGGCGAGCGAAGCGACGAAGGTCAGACTGGAAGGGATATTCTCCGCAAGATCGGTCAGATGCTCGCCGCAAAAGCCTTCGCTGTAGCCGAGCTTGTCGGCGAGGATAAACGCTTCGCGGTCCTCGGCGAGCGTGTGTGCGTAATTGCGCGCCGGCGGGTGCACGGGCATGACGAAAAAGCCGAGCTTCATGGCGTTTCCTCCGAAGCGGCGCGCACAGATGCGACGCGTGCGACAAATTATGCCATGGCGCGGCGAGGTCAATTCGGCGTGCGGACATCTTCCCCGCCTCGGTGCCGCGGTGTAGCGTTCGCCAGCGCTGCTGGCAGGACGTGCCGACGTCCTCCTCATTGCCGCAGCCCAATGCCGTCGGCCGGCCCATTCTCGCAACCCTGAACGTTCCCATGCCCGTAATCGGCCGCCCCCTGGCACGCCGGGCTGCGGGCCAGCACAAGGAGCAACCCGATGCTGTTCATCAGCTCGCTCAATTGGACCGAACAAGGCATCCGCTCGGTCAAGGACGGGCCCAAGCGCGCGCAGGCCGCGCGCGAGATGGCGAAGAAGATGGGCGTCGAGATCAAGGAGATTTATCTCACATCCGGCGACACCGACATGGTGGCCATTCTGGAAACGGCGAACGGCGACAATATCGCGAAGTTCGCGATGGCGATCGGCGCGATGGGCAACATCCGCACGCGCACCGTCCGCGCCTGGACGCAATCGGAGATGCAGAAACTGATCTCCGAGCTGCCGTAGCCGCCTTCGGCCTTGCTGCTCTTGATGGCGGCCGGTCCGCTGCGACCGACCGGCCGCCACTTGGATCGCGCTAAATCAGGTCGCGAGCTTCGCCGCTTGCGGCGGCGCGCCGACGAGTTCGCTCAGCGGCCGGTAGCGGAAGAACACGATCATGATCGTCGCCGCCACCAGCATGATGCACACCGCGAGCACGAGCGGGGCCACGAACGCCCCCGTTGCCTGGGCGATCACGCCGGTGAGGTAGGGTGACAGCGTCGCTCCCAATATGCCGAAGAAATTCATCAGTCCGCTCAGCGTGCCGGTCTGGTTCGGCGCGATATCGGTACAGATTGTCCAGAACGGGATCACGTAGAACGACAGGCCAGCATTGGCGATGACGATCATCGTCACCGCCAGCGTGTTGGACGCTGTGGTCGCAGCGATGAGTGTGGTCGCGGCATAGACGATCGCGCCGAGCGCGACGAAGAACTTGCGGTGAAGCCCGCCCTTGGTCCATCCCGCGGCAGCGAACCAGTCCATCCCCCAGCCGGCGAAATTCACCGCAACGAAAGCGACCAAAAATGGCAACGCGGAGAGCGCGCTCGCCTGAATGAGCGGGATGTGCCGATAGTGGCTGAGATATTGCGGCAGCCAGGTCAGGAACAGGTACTGGCAGTAAGGCAGCGCGAAGTAGCCGACGTAGAAGGGCCAGAGCGCCGGGCTGGTCAACAGCAGCCACGGCGACACCGGCGCTTGTGCGGCGCGTTGCCTGGCCTCGGCGGTGTCGGCGTGCGAGCCTTGCGGCAGTGGATCGTCGAAATTCCGTGCATAAGTCCACCAGGCTGCGGCGCCGACCAGGCCGATCAGACCGAAGATCAAGAAAATCCACGCCGGTGAGCCGGTGGCGCTGAGAATGATGCCGGCGAAAAACACGCCCGCTGCCGGTCCGAGCTGCGCGCCCGACTGCACGAAAGCGGAAAACCGCCCGCGCTTGGAGATTGAAGGAATTGCGCGCGCCACCGCGGCAACGCTCGCCGGAATGTAGGGTCCCTCGAAGGCGCCCAGCAGCACCCGGAAAATCGCGGTGAGCCAAAGCACCGTCGGCGCGATCGGCGTGAGCAGCACCCAGAGCGACCAGCCGGCCATGGCGCCGGCCAATGTGCGTCGCGGGCCGAACCTGTCGGCCACCCAACCTCCCACCGGCTGCAGGATCAGGTAGCCGAGCGAGAACGCACTCAACATCATGCCAATGACGGAGGGCTTCCAACCGTATTCTTTCGCCCAGGCGGCGGCCGCGACGCTGAAATTGGTGCGATCCGCCCACAACAGCACGCTGCCGACGAAGAAGACGGTGGCGGTAACCGTCCAGTTGATCGGCCGCGCTGACGGCCGGCCACTGCCTGCTGACATGGCGTTTCTCTCCCCTGCTGTATTTTAGGCCTCCGCAGCGCAGCGGAGTGCTCGATTATCAGTTTGGCCGAAGCCGGAATACCGCTGTCGCGCGGGGAGCCGGCGCGGCTGCCCGGAGCATGGTACGAATTTGCGCTCAAGTCCATAAGTCGCGCGACACCGCTGCGACCGTCTGACATGCCGGCACTGACGCGAACGCGCTCGCAAAAATGAGGCCGGGTTTTAGCCCGGCCTCAAAAGCTATCTCGACTCTTTGGCTACGGTCACTTCGCCGCCGTTTTCCAAGCATCGGGAATTTGTTTGGACCAGGTATCTTCGATCTGCTTGACGACACCGTCAGGCAACGGGACATAGTCCAGCTCTTTGGCCTGCGCCTGGCCTTTGGTCAGCGCCCAGTCCAAAAATTTGAGCGCCAGACGGTTCTGCTCCGGCGGGCTGTCTTTGCGCAAGAGCATGTAGGTCGCCGCCGTGATCGGCCAGCTCTTGTCGCCCGGCTGGTCGGTCAGGATCAGATAGAAGGCCTGCACCTTGCTGAAATCGGCATTGGCCGCCGCGGCCTCGAATGACGCCATGGTCGGCGTCACGCGCTTGCCCGCCGCGTTCATCATATCCGTAAAGGTCAGCTTGTTCTGGATCACGTAAGCGTATTCGACATAGCCGATAGCGCCGTCGACTTGCTGCACATAGGACGCAACGCCCGGATTGCCCTTGCCGCCCACTCCGTTCGGCCAATTGACCGCGGTGCCCTCGCCAACCTTCGATTGCCACTCGGCGCTGACCTTCGACAGATAATCGGTGAAATTGAAAGTGGTGCCGGACCCGTCGGAGCGGTGTACCGTCGTGATCGCCTGATGCGGCAGCTTCACGCTGGGATTGAGTATTTTGATCGCCGGATCATCCCAATAGGTGATTTCGCCGAGATACACCTTGGCGAGCGTTGGACCGTCGAAGACGAGTTCGCCGGGCTTGATGCCGGAAAGATGCACAACCGGCGTGATCGAGATGATCACCTGCGGAAACTGCACCAAGCCCTGCTTGGCTACGTCGGCAGGCTTAAGCGGCATGTCCGTATTGGCAAACACCACCGTCTTCAATTCGATCTGCTTGATGCCGCCGCCGGAACCGATCGGCTGGTAGTTGATCGTATCGCCGGTCGCTTTGGCGTACAGAGCCGCCCATTTGGACAAGACCGGATAGATCGCGGTTCCGCCTGCGCCAGTCAGGCTCGCGGCATGGGCGCCGATCGTGAGTGATACAGTCGCAGCAGCGATAGCTGCAACCAAATGCGTTCGCATGCGGTCTCTCCTGTTAAAGCCGGAACTAATTCGTGCCTCTCGGGGAACGGCAGTGCCCGAAAGCTGTCGTGCCGCCACTATTAGGAAGCTTATTGTTTCGGTTTGATGACACCCCGATCACCTGTTGATGAATACCCCGCGGCGTCTCGCTCAGACGAGCCAATGCTCGTTAAAATTCAACGGTGTTGCAGGCGCGGAACGATCTTTGCGGCGATGGAAACTGCCTGCTGTCATCGAACTGTCATCCTCGGCTTATAAAATCTCGGCCCAGGGTGAATGGAGTCACTGTGCGCTTCCTAATCCCGTCTGCACGCAGCGCGCACGCAGAATCTGAAAGTTGCCCTCGTCCGAGGCGGCTAATGACGTGGATCGGTTCTCCGTCGTCTGCCACGCTGTGGCGCGAGACGCGCGCCGGCTTGCGCGACCGGCGGATAGTTTGACTGGGCGCTCCAGCCGTTATTCGCAGGAGTGCTTCGATGGAGCCCGCGCGGAGGCGTTCCGTGACTGATGTGATGCTGCCAGGCGGCGCGCTCGGATCGGCCGAAGCTGGAGCGCGCGCGGCGGCACTCGATCGACTGCGCTTGGGCGACGCTGCCTTTCGCCACGTCACGCGCGGTGCGGCGATCGTGGTATTGCTGCTGCTGAGCGCAGTCATCGCCGCACTCTTTCTCGGCGCACTGCCGTCGATCCGGCAATTCGGCTTCGGCTTCCTCACCTCGGAACAATGGAACCCGGTCACCGACCGGTTCGCCGGGCTGGCGCCGATCTACGGAACGCTCGTCACCTCGTTCATCGCCATGCTGATTGCGGTCCCGACAGGGCTGATGATTGCCTTCTTCCTGACCGAGCTGTGCCCGTTATGGCTGCGGCGGCCGGTCGCGATCGCCATCGAACTGCTCGCCGGCATCCCCAGCATCATCTACGGCATCTGGGGACTGTTTATTTTTGCCCCGTTCCTGCAGCAGACGCTGCAGCCGTTTCTGATCGACACGCTCGGCAACGTACCCGTGATCGCGCCGCTGTTCGCTGGACCGCCGTTCGGGATCGGCCTGCTGACCGCGAGTTTGATCCTTGCCATCATGGTGTTGCCGTTTATCACCGCGATCAGCCGCGACGTATTCGAGGCCGTCCCGTCGGTGCTCAAGGAAGCCGCCTACGGCATGGGCTGCACCACGTGGGAAGTCGTGCATCATATCGTGCTGCCCTATGCGCGGGTCGGCGTGATTGGCGGCGTGATGCTCGCGCTCGGGCGCGCGCTGGGCGAGACCATGGCGGTCACTTTCGTGATCGGCAATGCGCACCGGATTTCGGCGTCGCTGCTCGCTCCCGGCACCACCATCTCCGCGGTCATCGCCAACGAGTTCACCGAGGCGGTGAGCCCGCTCTATACGTCCGCCTTGATCGAGCTCGGCTTGATCCTGTTCGTCATCACCTTCATCGTGCTCGCCATCGCCCGCTACCTGCTGGCGCGGATCGAGCGGCGGATCGGATAAGGTCATGGCATCTCGTTACGCCATCCGCCGCCACAGCAATACCGCAGCTGCCGTGCTCGCGCTCGCTGCGACAGCGGTCGGGTTGGGTTGGCTGGTGCTCATCCTGGGCGCGCTGCTCTGGCACGGCTTTAGCGGACTGAAGCTGTCGGTGTTCACCCAAATGACGCCGGCGCCCGATTCGCCGGGCGGCCTGCTCAATGCGATCGCCGGCAGCGCCGTCATGACGGCTTTTGCCGTCGCCATCGGCACGCCGATCGGCATTCTGGCAGGGACCTACATGGCCGAGTACGGCCGCTACAGCCGCCTCACCGGAACCGTCCGTTTCATCAACGACATCCTGCTCAGCGCGCCCTCGATCGTCATCGGGCTGTTCATCTACCAGGTCGTGGTGGCGCCCATGGGGCACTTCTCGGCGCTTGCCGGCGCGCTGGCGCTGGCGGTGCTTGTCATACCGGTCGTCGTGCGCACCACCGAAGACATGCTCAAACTCGTTCCCAACTCGTTGCGCGAGGCGGCGGCATCCATCGGGATGCCGCGCTATCTGATGATCATGCGCATCTGCTATCGCGCGGCGCGCGCCGGCATGGTGACCGGCGCGCTCCTTGCCGTCGCCCGCATCAGCGGCGAAACCGCGCCGTTGTTGTTCACCTCGCTCAACAATCAGTTCTGGAACGCAAGCCTCAACGCGCCGACCGCGAGCCTGCCGGTCGTGATCTTTTTGTTCGCGCTGAGCCCCTATAAGGACTGGCAGGCCTTGGCGTGGACCGGCGCGCTGATCATCACGCTCACGGTCCTGGCCTTGAGCATCGCCGCACGCACGCTGACGCGTTCGAAGGCATCATCTTGATCGTCAGCCGGCCGGCGGCCGGATGAAGCGGGCGGGCACTCAGCCGCGAGCAGGGGATCATTCGCCCTCGCCGGCATCGCCGAGCAGATCGTCGAGCCCGCTCGCCGCCTCGCGCGGGAACGCCGCCGCGGTGCCGACGAGCGCGATGGCACAGCCGAGCAGAACATCCTCCAGGCGCTGCGTCAGCAGGCTGGCGATGGCGTGCGAGCCGAGCAGCGTCAGGTCGTAGGCGAGCAGCACCATGAGCGCGATGAGCGCGGTATGCAGCCAGTAGCGGTTGGCGAGATGGTGCGGAATGAACGGCGCGATCAGCAAAATGGCGATGCAGATCACGATGACCGAATGAAACAGCATGGTGACGAGCCAGGCTGCGATCACGCCGGCAAAAGTTCCGGTAACCCGTTCGAAGATACGGCGATAGCTGGCTTTGGCATCGGCCTGCATGACCACCAGCGTCGTGACGACCACCCAGATGGTGTGAACCGGATCAAGCGTTTTTCCAATCCACATCGCCGCCACGGCCGCTCCCGAGAAGGCCAGCGCGAAGCGCAGCCAGCTCCCCTGCCCCAACGGCAACTGCAGCGGCGCGACCGGTTGCAGCGGCAGCGGCCCGGCAGCGAGGTGATCGATCGTCCGCGAAATCGCATTCAAGGCGACCACGCCGAGCAGATACCATATCTGGTAGACCGGGAACGCCGGGACGACCAAGGCGATTGTGAACGCCATCGCGCAATGCCGGCCGGCAATCAGCGGCTCACGTCCGCCGCGTGCCGCCATGCCCACCGAAAGGGTCATCGCCACGAAGACTGCCCACGATGCCGCAGCCGAGTTGCGGCACAGCCAGCCGAGAATGCCGCCCGCCGCGATCGCGCCCGCATCGAACGTCAGAAGCCGCAAGCGTCCGGGCAGCGACTTGTCGTTATCGGCAAAGGCCAAGAGCATGCCGACCACGGCGCCGAGCAGAGCCGCCTGCGGCTCGCGGCGCACCACGCCGACGATGACCGGGACACCGATATTGACCAGAAACAGCGCTCCGCGGCGGAGCTGCGTCCTATCGATGGAATAACTGTTCATGATCGATCTGCGCCATCCCCCGCGGCAGCGCCCTCGATCCGCGGCTTCCCGCTCGCCTGCCGAAGCGCTCTTCAATCTACGCCATCGCCTCGCGGCGGGAAAACCCGACCCGGCAGTTGCGGCCGGCGTCGCAAAAGGTCGGCGCGGAACGGAACCCGGAACAGTGCCGCGCCATTGTCATTGCGCCGAGCCAGCCCAGGTTTTCGCGAGCGGCCGCTCCGCAATGCCCATGCAGTCCAGCTATTCCGATTTTTTCAAGCGAACGCTGATCGTCGTGGCGGTTATCGCGACGCCGATCCTTATTTGGTACCTGTTCGGCGTCGTGCTGATGGCGTTCGGCGCCATCATTCTCGCCATGCTGCTGCGCATGGTGGCACAACCGCTCATGAGCCGGCTGTCCGTACCCGAACCGATCGCGCTCATCGTTGCCGGAATTGTCATCCTGGCGGTCCTCGCCGGCACCGGATATTCTGTTCGGTACCCGTATCTCGGGCGAGTTCGAGGACGTGCTGCGGCGGACCGCCTCCGCCACCAGCGCCATCGAACACAGCATGCAGCAGACCACCTTCGGCAACTACCTCTTGCGGCATCTGGGCGGCGACAATTTCTCGCTCACCGAGATGCTGCCGGGTGTCCTCAAAGTCAGCACGACGTTCCTCGAGGGCGTCATCATCATGCTGATCTGCGGCGCCTATCTGGCGGCGCAGCCGCACTTGTATCGCCGCGGGGTGATCTGGCTGTTCCCGCCCAGCAAACATGCGCGCGCCGCCGAGATTTTCGACGGCATCGCCGAAGCCCTGCGGCTCTGGCTTATCGGCCAGCTCGTGGAGATGTTTCTGATCGGCGCATTGTCGATGTTTGTCGTGTGGATCATCGGCGTGCCCTCGCCGGCGGCGCTCGGATTGATCGCCGGTATCGGCGAGTTCATTCCCTATCTCGGGCCGATCTTGGCGGCAATTCCCGCGGTCCTGGTGGCGATCACGAAAAGCCCGGAAACAGCGTTGTGGACCGTGCTCGCCTACCTGGTGATCCACCAGGTCGAAGGCCAGATCGTCACCCCGCTCATTCAGCGCCACATGGTCGCCATCCCGCCGGCAGTGATGCTGTTCGGCATCGTGGCGATCACCTATCTGTTCGGCGCCATCGCCATCATCTTCGCCGCGCCTATTGCGGTCGTTGTCTTCGCCGCCGTCAATCTGATCTATGTACGCGACACGCTTGGCGAGAAGACCACGCTGACCCGCAAGCTGGGCTGATCCGACGGCAGCGCGGCTGTGCGCGTTTCTGACGCTCGCCGGAGCGTAGAAAGCCGCACGGCCTGTGCTAAGCTCACAGGCGCCCCATTCCGAGACGGCATCGCCGATCCGACGCGGCCGGTTGCCGATGTTGTCAGTAAAATCCGCTTAGCGACAGGAGACTTCCATGCGCATGCTCCGGCTCCCGCTGCTCTTTGCCGCCGTAACGGTCGGATTTGCCCTGTCTTTCGCCGTCGGCGCGCAGGCGCAAACCAAGGTGACCATCGGCAAGGTGATCGGCGGCGACGGCTTCCACGTTCCTACGTACATCGCGCTCGACGAGGGCTTCTTCAAACAAGAAGGTCTCGACGCGACCCTGGTGGAATTGCAGGCCAATTCCCAGGTCGCCGCGGTGCTCTCCGGTAATCTCGACTGCGCGCCGATCCCCTCGGGCGGTGCGCAAGCGGCGCTGAGCGGCGCCAAGATCATGTACATCGTCGGCGAATTGCTGAAATCGCAGTGGACGCTGACCACCCGCCAGGAGATCAACAAGCCGGAAGATCTCAAGGGCAAGATCATCGGTCTCGGCCGCCCGGGCGGCGCCGATTATGATGAAGTCCAGGCCGTGCTGCAGCGCTTCTTTCACATGGACGCCGGCCGTGATTACAAGGTGATCTCGTTCCAGGGCGAGCCCGAGCGCATCGCGGCGCTGGCCAACAACGATATCCAGGGCGCCGGACTCTCGATCCCGCACGCCGTGGTCGCCCAGCAGACCGGGCTGAAAATCCTGTTGCGCACCGGCGATTACATTCCGCGCGCCGGCGGCACGATCTGGTGCATGAAGAGCTACGTCGAGCAGCACCCCGACACGGTGAAAAAGATCATTCGCGCTATCGCCAGGGCGGTGATGTATTTCCGCACCAACAAGGCGGGATCGATCAAGGTGCTGGAGCATCACGTCGCCAGCATCAAGAACGATACGGAGGCGGGGGCCATCTGGGACCAGCTGCACAATTCGTTCGGTGCCGAAGTGCCGAAGGATCTGTTCCGGGATATTTTTGAATCGCGTCGCCTGACCATGGTCGCTGCACGGCAATGGCCGGCCGACAAGCCGCTGCCTGATCCCGAGCAGTTCATCGCCCGCAATCTGCTCGATTCGACGCTGAAAGAGATGCACTACGTGCCGACCAGCCTGGCGGCGCCGACGAAGGCGGATTGAAGTCGCTTCGCCTCCCGTCGATCACGTTTTCGCAGGCATACGACTATGCCACGCGCTTCCTCGCGCGGCCATTCGCGACGCGGTCCCCAATGCACGCGTGGACCCGCGCGGGGTCCAAATACGGTAAGATTGGACGTCGTCTGAGCCGACGCGACGGTGTTGGCCGCGCGGGTTTTTCAAGTCCCTTGCGGTAGACGATTGCCGTTGGATATCGCGACGCATTGAAATACGATGCGAATGGTCACTCGATAATTGCATCCAGGCTGAGAAGCCCTGCGATCGACTGCGGCACGCGGGGCGAGACATAGGGTCTCCATGACAGCCCTTCCTCCTCCGTTGCAGCGATGGCGGTGGCGCCGTTGGGCTGCGGTCATGTCGATGCTGACGCTGGCCACCTGCGGCCTGCTAGCAGGATGCGGGCGGGGCAACCAGTACGCCGCACCGCCGCCGCCGAAGGTCACCGTCGCCGCGCCCGTCCAGCGCGACGTCACCCTATATTTTCAATCGACCGGCAATGCGGCCGCGGTCAATTCGGTCGATCTCGTGGCGCGGGTGCAGGGTTTCGTGCAGGCCATCAGCTATACTGACGGCGATTTCGTGAAGAAAGGAACGTCCTTGTTCACGATCGAGCCCGAGCCTTACCGGCTCAAGGTCGATGCCGCCAAAGCGTCGGTCAACAGCGCACAAGCTTCGTTGGCGCAGGCGGAGACCGACCTCAAGCGGCAAACCCAGCTCGTCCCGACTCACTCGACTGCGCTTTCCTCCTACGACCAGGCACTCGCCCAGCGGGATACCGCGCGCGCCAACCTGCAATCCGCGCAATCGAATGAGCAGCAGGCCGAAATCACCTCCGGTTATACCAACGTGACCGCGCCCTTCGACGGCATCGTGAGCGCGCGCCAAGTTTCGATCGGCGAACTGGTCGGTGCCAGTACCTCGCCGACCGTGCTGTCCACGATCGTGCAGCTCGACCCGATTTATGTGAATTTCAACGTCAGCGAAACCGACGTTCTGCGGGCACGCGCCGATCTTAAGAAGCGCGGCCGGACAATAGCCGATATCATTGGGATGCCAATCGAAGTCGGCACCCAGGCGGAAGCCGGCTACCCGCATTCCGGCAAGCTGGATTACGTGGCACCGACGGTCGATCCAGCCACCGGGACGCTGGCTGTACGCGCCGTTTTAAACAACACCGACCGGGCATTGTTGCCTGGCTATTTCGTGCGGGTGCGGATTCCGCTGCAGCCGCGGCCGGCACTGCTTGTGCCGGACATTGCCATCGGTACGGCTCAAGCCGGACAATATGTGCTTGTTGTCAACAAGGATGGCATCGTCGAGCAGCGCAAGGTCGAGTTGGGACAACTGGTCGGCGGCCTGCGCGTGATCGAAAGCGGACTGAACAGAGACGACCGCGTCGTGATCGGCGGTATCATGCGCGCTATCCCTGGACAGAAGGTCGATGCCGAAGGGAGCACCGCCGCCGCGGCGAGCAGGTGAAGCTGGGCGCGTCCAAAACGCCAAAATAAGCGGATGAGGGCCTTGCGATGATCTCCAAGTTCTTCATCGAGCGTCCCGTTCTGGCGAACGTCATCGCTATTTTGATGATCGTGATCGGTGCTGTGGCGCTCTACAACCTCCCGATCTCGGAATATCCCGATGTCGTGCCGCCCACGGTCCAGGTGAAAACACGCTATCCGGGAGCGAGCGCGCGCACGCTGATCGACACTGTCGCCCTGCCTATCGAGGAACAGGTCAACGGCGTCGAGAACATGATTTATATGCAATCAACCAGCGCCAACGACGGCACCTACTCGCTGACCGTCACCTTCAAGATCGGCACGGATCTCAATACCGCGCAGATCCTCGTGCAGAACCGGGTGGCAAGCGCGCTGTCGTCCCTGCCGGCCGCTGTCCAGTCTCAAGGCGTGACGGTGCAGAAGCAGTCGACCTCGGTGCTTCTGTTCGTCACGCTGAGTTCGCCGGGCGGTCGCTACGACAGTCTTTATCTCGCCAATTACGCGACGATAAACCTGCAAGACGAGTTGGCGCGCCTGCCGGGCGTCGGCAACGTCGTCGTGTTCGGCGCCGGCCAATATGCCATGCGCGTGTGGCTCGATCCGGACAAGCTGAAGGCGCGCAGTCTCGAGGCTCAGGACGTGGTGCAGGCGCTGCAGCAGCAGAGCCTCGAGGTCACGGCAGGCCAGGTCGGCACGCCGCCAACGCCCGCAGGCGTGAACTTTCAATACACGATCGATGTTCCGGGACGCCTTAACGATCCCGCGCAATTCGAAAACGTCATCGTCAAGACAGGCAACAATGGCGAGGTGACACGGTTGAAGGATGTCGGCCGCGTCGAGCTCGGTGCCCAGTCCTACAGTCAGGTATTCTCGCTCGACGGCAAGCCGGCTGCCGGCATCGGCGTGTTTCAGTTACCCGGCGCCAACGCGCTGCAGGTCGAGCAGGCGGTCGAGGCCAAGATGAAGGAGCTCGCGCGCGCGTTCCCGCAGGGCCTCGTTTACGGGACGCCGTTCGATACCACCGTTTTCGTCAACGAGTCCGTTCACGAAGTCTACAAGACGCTGTTCGAAGCGGCGCTGCTGGTTCTTCTGGTCATCCTGGTCTTCCTCCAGGACTGGCGCGCCATGCTGGTGCCTGCGACCACCGTGCCGGTCACAATCATCGGCGCGTTTGCGGCCATGTGGGCACTCGGCTTTACCGTGAACTTCTCGACTCTGTTCGCGATCGTGCTCTCGATCGGCATCGTGGTCGATGACGCCATCGTCGTCGTCGAGAGGGCCGCTCATAATCTGGAAGCCGGCATGAACGGCCGCGACGCGGCGATCCAAGCCATGAAGGAATTGCTGGGGCCGATCATCGGCATCACCCTCGTACTGATTTCGGTGTTCTTGCCGGCTTCTTTCCTGCCGGGCCTCACCGGACGGATGTACGCCCAATTCGCGCTGGTGATCGCGGCGACCGCGCTGTTGAGCGCCATCAACGCGCTGACGCTGAAGCCCACGCAAGCCGCTCTGTGGCTGCGACGACCGATCCCGCCGGAACGTCGCAACGTGTTCTATCGAGGCTTCAACGCCGTCTACGCCCGATTCGAAGCAGGCTATACCAGCTTGATCAGCCGGATGACGGCGCACAGCGGCGCGATGGCGGCGATCGCTTTCGCGATCATCGGGCTATCCGTATGGGGCTTGGCCCGGGTGCCAACCGGGTTCCTGCCGATCGAAGATCAGGGCTACCTCATCGTCGCGGTGCAGCTGCCGGATGGCGCCGCGCTGGCACGAACGCAGCAGACGCTCGATCAAGTGTCCATGATTGCCCGTGGCGACAAAGCCGTCGATCAGGTCGTCACCGTCGCCGGCGTTTCACCGCTCGATAACAATGCCACCTTGGCGAATGCCGGTGTCGCATATGTTGTTCTCAAACCATGGAGTAAGCGTGACAGCTTGCTCACTGTGTTCCCCCGTTTGTCGCGGAAGCTCAATGCCGTCGATGCCCGCGTACTGGTCATACCGCCGCCGCCCATTCAGGGAATAGGCAACGCCGGCGGCTTCACGCTGGAGGTCGAACTGCGCGACGGGAGCATGGATCTGAGTAAGCTGCAAAGCGTTACGGACACGATGGTCGCCAACGCGCAATCGCAGAACGCGCTGCAGCACGTCTCGACCTCGTTTCGCGCCTTCGCTCCCGGTCTGCGCGTCGACGTTGATCGCGTCAAGGCGCAGACGCTGCACGTAACGCTCGACCAGGTATTCTCGACGCTGGCGACTTATCTCGGGTCAAGCTACGTCACACAGTTCAACAAATTCGGCCGCGTTTTCCAGGTCTATGTCCAGGCCGACGACCGTTATCGTCTGCGGCCGAGCGATATCGCGAATCTGTGGGTGCGCAATCAGCAAGGCAAGATGTTTCCGCTCGGTACGGTCGCTTCGGTCGTTCCGACCGCCGGAGCGCCCCTGATCAGTCTCTACAACCTCTATCCGTCATCCAGCATCATCGGTCTGCCGGCGGCGGGCTTCAGCTCCGGAGAAGCGATGCACCTGATGGAGCAGAACGCCGCGCGAACGCTGCCGCCGGGCGTGAACTCCGAATGGACGGCGATGTCCTATCAGGAAAAGATCGTCGGCAATCAGATTTATTTCGTCTTCGCGATGGCGCTGCTCCTGGTCTATCTGGTGCTCGCCGGGCAATACGAAAGCTGGTACGCACCGCTGGCGGTGATATTCCCGGTGCCGCTGTCGCTGGTCGGGCCGGTGCTGGTGTTCAGCATCCTCCACATTGACAACAACCTCTACACCCAGATCGGGGTGATCCTGTTGATAGCGCTGTCAGCGAAAAACGCGATATTGATCGTGGAGGTCGCCCGCGAACATCGCCTGAACGACGGAAAGTCCATTCACGACGCCGCCGTGGCCGCCGCTCGTGCGCGCTTTCGCGCCATCCTGATGACGTCGTTCGCCTTCATTCTCGGCGTCCTGCCGCTGGTGTTGGCGACCGGCGCAGGCGCAAGCGCCCGCAAATCGATCGGCATTACCGTGTTCTCCGGCATGATCGCCTCGACTTGCCTCGCCATCGTGTTTGTACCGTCACTGTTTGTGCTGGTGCAGACGTTCGAGGAACGGCGCGCCGCCCGCAAGCGCTCCGCCGGGCAAGTGCCGGCCGAATAGTTTTGCTTCCGGTGCAGCCGGCGATTCAGTTGGCGCCGCCCGGCTGCGGCCGCCAGCGGCTCATGCGGTCTTCCAGGAGCTTGACCAGCCCGGTCATCACCAGCGACAGGCCGGCGAACACGATCAAGCCGGCAAACACCACGTCGACCTTAAATCCGCTGGCGGCGCGCACCATGACCACGCCCAGCCCGTCCTGCGCGCCAAAGAATTCGGCGACCACCACGCCGAGCACGGCACGGCCGATGGCGAGGCGGAGCCCGACGATGATGAACGGCAGCGAGTTGGGCACCACGACGAGCCGTGCGATGTCCCACTCGCGGGCGCCGAATGAACGCACGACGTTGATCAACAGCTTGTCGGCATTGCGCACGCCCTCATAGGTGTTGATCAAAAGCGGAAACAAGGCGCCGAGAAAGACGACGGCGACCTTCGACCACAGACCGATGCCGAGCCACAGCATCAACAGCGGCAGAAACACCAGGCGCGGCGTGGCGTTGAAGGCGGTGACGAACGGATCCAACATGGCATCGAGAACGCTCGAGCGCCCGAGCACGACACCGAGCGGCAGTCCGACCACAACCGCCAGCCCCAGTCCGAGCGCGAACGCGGTGGCGCTCACACCGAGCGGTGCCCAGATGAAACCGGTCGCGAACATCCGCCACAGCGTCCCGGCGACCGCGCTCGGCACCGTGAAGAACAGCTTCGTTCCCGGCTTGAGTGGAACGAAATAGGGCACGAACTGCCAGACCAGGAGCAGAATCACGATGCTGCCGGCGCCGAGCGCGGTCGGCTCGATGCGCGCCCAAAACCCGCGCGCCGGCCGACCGGCATCCGCGGCGCGATCAAGCGCGACGGAAGGAGCATTCAGTGTTTGTGTCTCGGCCATGAATTTATTGACCCACCCGCCAGGGGAAGGCGGCGCGCTCGGCCCAGCGCAAGCCTTCCGTCAACACCACCGCGATCGCCATCACCGTGAGAATGCAGGCGAACATGCGGTCGATGGCGAAGATGTCACCGAACCGGGAGATGGCAAAGCCGATCCCTTCGGAGGATGCAAAAAATTCGCCGACCAAGACGCCGATCAGCGCGCGGCCGACCGCGACCCGGGCACCGGCCACGATGTAGGGCAACACGCTCGGAAGGATCACTTTGCGATAGAGAGCCCATTCGCCGCCGCCGAGCGAGCGCACGACGTTGATCAGCAATCGATCGACTGCGCGCACCCCCGCATGAGCGTTGAAAATGAATGGAAAGACCGACAGCGTGAACACGATGATCGCCTTGCCGGGCACGCCGACGCCGAAAAAGATGACCAGGAGCGGCGCCAACGCCACCAGCGGACTGGCATAAAAGATGGTCATCAGCGGATCGAGCGCATAGCCGATGCGCGTGCGCCAGCCCATGAGGATGCCGAGCGGCACGCCGACGAGAACGGCCGCGCCGAGGCCGACGAAGAACGGCACCGCCGACACCGCGAGATCGTGCAGCAACTCCCCGGTCTCGATGAGATCGACATAGCCCGCAGCAATCATACTGGGCTTGGTGATGAACAGCGGATTGAACGGCACAATGAGAAAGATCGCCTGCCAGGCGGCAAAGAACAGCGCCACCGCAAGCGTGCCGAACAGGAGCCGGCGGTAGCGTACGGCGAATGCAGGCTGCACTATTGCTCCGGCTGGCATTGGTTAAAGCCGGACGCGCTCAGCTTGAGACAACTTGTCATGGTCCGCGACAGCCGACGATGACATGGCAGGCACATTAGCGCCGAGCGCAATGGCAGGCACATTAGTGCTGAGTGCAATTTTAGTGCTGTGTGCAATTAATGTCATTTGCGCACCTGATCAGCATTCTACACCGCGATCTCGTCCTTGAGCGTATTCCAGATTTCGAGTTTCAAGTCGTTGAATTGCGGTGTCATCCGCATCTCGTACAGGCGCGGCCGCGGCAGTGTGATGGAAAAAATACGTTTCGCCCGTCCCGGACGTTTGCTCATGACCATGACCCGGTCCGACAGATAGATCGCCTCGTCGATCTGGTGGGTGACGAACAGCACCGTCTTTTTCGCCTCGCGCCAGATGCGAAGGAGTTCGATCTGCATCAGGTCGCGGGTCTGCGCATCGAGCGCCGCGAACGGCTCGTCCATCAGCAGGACTTCGGGGTCGGTCGCCAGCGCCCGCGCCAGCCCGACGCGCTGCTTCATGCCACCGGACAGTTCGTGCGGATAATGCGTCTCGAAGCCGGAAAGCCCGACCAGCTCAATCAGCCGGTCGGCGACTGCATGGCGCTTTTCGCGGGGCGCCTTCTTCAGTTCGAGGCCGAGCTCGATATTGTGGCGCACGGTGCGCCAGGGCAGCAGGCCGAATTCCTGAAACACCATGGCGCGATCGCTGCCCGGCCCGCTGATCCTCTTGCCGTGCATCGAGACTTCGCCGGAGTCGGCCTGGATTAGGCCAAGCAGAATATTGAGAAAGGTGGTCTTGCCGCAGCCGGAGGGCCCGACGATCGAGAGGAACTCGCCTTCCTCGACGTCGATGTCGAAGCCGGCGAGCGCCCGCATCGGCGCTCGATTTTGCGGCCGGAAAGTCAGGTTGACGTCGCGGCCCTGGATATAGCCGGGCGTGGCGGCGATCCGCGGCGCGCGGGCAACTTGATCGCGCATGGGCGTGCATCATCGCCCAGACCGGCTGCGCCCGCAACCGGGATCGATTGCCGCACCGGATCAGGACGATTTTAAGCGCCGTATGAGTTCGGCAGTATCAATCTGGCAATTCCAGTAATCGAGAAGCGCGTCACGGTTGAGCTCGATGAATTTCTTTGCCTGCTCCACGATGCGCGGCGCCAGATATTCGCCTCTGATATTGCAGTCGCTGATGGCCATCGATGCCGATTTGGAGGTCGCATTGAGAGTGTCCGGTTGGTCGACAGCAACCTTGATGCGCGGACCATGCTGTGCGTAGCCCTTGGTAGAAACGAAGATTGTATTGTCAACGCCGGTCAGGTCGGTCCGCAGCGAGACCATGTCGGACGCCTCGTCAATTTCGTCATCAGCGAGAGCAAAGCCTGAAGAAGGACCAAGCGTGTAACCAACATCGGCAAGGCGAATGACGCGGCCGTCTCGCATCTCGCGGACGTACCGATCAGGATCTGCCAGCAGGTCGAATGTCGAAATAACGATATTCATGACTCATGCTCGCAGAATTAGGCCATACAAGTGCCCGACGCCAAGGTGTGGGAAGAGGTTTCGTTTTGATGGCGCGTTGTGTCGCGCTCCGCAGGGGTTTCGGTGGCGCAATCGGTGGCACGGAGCTTTTTAAGATCGGCTAAGTATTGGTCGGAGTGGCAGGATTTGAACCTGCGACCCCCTCGTCCCGAACGAGGTGCTCTACCAGGCTGAGCCACACTCCGACTGCTGCGGCGGCTTATACATTCGGCCTTGCGGACCTGCAAGTTTGGCGTTGCCGCCGCGCAAGTGCACAGGTTGCTGCCGCCGCGCGCGTGCTATCTAGTGGTTCGGTTCTAGCATTCGTATCCCGGGTTCGGCAGGCTCGTTGCGAATGTTAGAATCAAAGGACCACTAGCAACTATCAGTTCTAGTGGAGCTTTTGGATTTGACATTCGCTTCGCGAACTGGCGGCCAAGTGGGGTGCAAATGTCAAATCCGCTCCACTAGGCACCAAGGTCCTTCGATGACAGCCCCACCCATCACGCGCGTCCTCGCGGCTGACGCCGACGCCGTTGCCGCAGCAGCGTCCTGCCTCAGCGTCGGCGGGCTGGTCGCGTTTCCGACCGAGACGGTTTACGGGCTCGGCACCGACGCCACCAATGGCCAAGCCGTCGCCCGGCTGTACGAGGCAAAGGGCCGGCCGAAATTCAATCCACTCATTTCGCACGTCTTGGATGTTGAAGCGGCGCGCGCGCTGGCGCGCTTTGATGCTGAAGCGGCGCGGCTCGCGAAAGAATTCTGGCCGGGACCGCTTACCCTTGTGCTGCCCAGGGCCGACGGCTGCCCGGTCGCCGAACTGGCTACGGCCGGCCTCGACAGCATCGCAGTCCGCGTGCCACTGCACCGCGTTGCCCGCAACATTCTCGCCGCCTTCGGCAAGCCGGTCGTCGCCCCTTCGGCCAACCGCTCCGGGCACGTTTCGGCGACCACGGCCGCGCACGTGTTTGCCGATCTCGGGGGACGCATCGACGTCATCGTCAACGGCGGAGCGGCCCCGCTGGGGCTGGAGTCCACCATCGTCGCCTGCCTGGCCGAGCCGGTCCTGTTGCGCCCGGGCGGCCTTGCGCGCGAAGCGATCGAGCAGGCACTCGGCCGGCCGCTTGCCGATCGGCCGGCCGATGACGTTTTGAGGCATGACGCGCCGCTCGCGCCGGGGATGCTGGCGTCACACTACGCGCCGCACACGCCGCTACGGCTTGACGCGAGCGCGGTCGAAGCCGGCGAAGCGCTGCTCGCGTTCGGGCCAAAGCCCCCGGCCGGCTCGCAACGCGCGGTGCTTGCGCTCAATCTTTCGCAGCGCGGCGATCTCATCGAGGCGGCGGCCAATCTGTTTTCGCACCTGCGCGCGCTCGATGGCGCCGGTGCGCACGCAATCGCGGTCATGCCGGTGCCGCGCAAAGGCCTCGGCGAGGCGATCAGTGACCGGCTTAGACGGGCGGCAGCACCACGGTGAACGGCGTGCTTGTGCTAGGATGCCGCGGTTGGCATCTATTGAAGTGGTCGAAAAAGCAGACGGACGCACCCTGATGCTCGACAAGCCGAAAAGCAAAGTCAACGCTGCCCTGATTGCCCGCTTCGCCGCACTCGTGGGCGAGCGGTACGCCATCACCGATCCGGCCGCGCAGGCGCCTTACCTGGTCGAGATGCGTGGCCTGTTTGCGGGATACACGCCCGTGGTGCTGCGCCCTTCATCGGTCGAGGAAGTGTCGAAAATCCTCAAGCTCGCCAATGACACTGCGACGCCGATCGTGCCACAGGGCGGCAATACCGGCCTCGTCGGCGGGCAAATCCCGCTGCACAACGAGATCGTGCTGTCGCTCAACCGCCTCAACCGCATTCGCGAGGTGGATGCGACCTCCAATACGCTTACTTGCGAAGCCGGCGTGACGTTGAAGGGCGCCCGCGAGGCCGCCGCTGCGGTCGACCGGCTCTATCCGCAGGTACTGCCGTCGGAAGGCACCTGCACCATCGGCGGTAACCTCTCGACCAACGCCGGCGGCACCGCGGCGATCGCGCACGGCATCGCCCGCTCGCACGCGCTCGGCATCGAAGTGGTTCTGGCCGACGGCCGCGTGCTCAACAATCTCAACAAGCTCAAAAAGGATAATACCGGCTACGATTTGAAAAACCTGTTCATCGGCGCCGAAGGGACGCTCGGCATCATCACCGCGGCGGTGCTGCGCCTGGTGCCGCGGCCGCGCTCGGTCGAGACCGCATTTGCGGGCATCCAGTCACCGGAAGCCGCGCTTGAACTTCTCGGCCTTGCCACCGAGCGCACAGCCGGCGGCGTCACCAGCTTCGAGATCATGACGCGGCGCGGCATCGAGCTGGTGCTCCAGCACGGCGCCGGCACCCGCGATCCACTCGCCGCGGCACACCCATGGTATGTGCTGATCGAACTCTCTTCCCAGCAGCGCGAAGGGCTGCGCGAAGTGATGGAGGATATTCTGGCGCAAGGCATGGAGCGCGGGCTTGTGCTCGACGCAGCCATCGCGGAGAGCATCGAGCAGGGCAAGGCGTTCTGGCGCATTCGCGAATTGTTCAGCGAAGTGCAGCGTCACGCCGGAGGCTCGATCAAGGAAGATATCTCCGTTCCGGTGGCCGCCGTGCCGGCCTTCATCAAGGAAGCGAACGAGGCCGTGACAAAGCTCATTCCCGGCGCGCGACCGCTGCCGTTCGGCCATCTCGGCGACGGCAACATCCACTACAACGTCAGCCAGCCGGTCGGCGCAGACAAGGCCGAATTTCTCCGGCGCTGGGGCGACGTGAACGAGGTCGTTTTCGCGGTGGTGAAGAAATACGGCGGCTCGATCTCGGCCGAACACGGCATCGGCCTGCTCAAACGGGACCTTTTGCCATCGGTGAAGGACCCGGTCGCGCTCGAGCTGATGCGCAGTCTCAAGCGCCTTCTCGATCCCAAGGGCATCCTCAACCCAGGCAAGGTGCTGTAACGGAGGGGGTCGATGCCTGTGATGCGGACCATGCAAACATGAGGCAAGTCCTTGGCGATGTGGTGCATATTCCGTTAAGCGCCCGTGAATATAGTGAGCCTATACCTTGGTGTTTATTGACGGCGGACGGCAAAACGGAAACGATCCGCTACTCGTTTGCGGCGTCGGGATTCCCCCTCTGGCGGAGGTCCCGCGGGAAGCATTTGAACCGGAGCATGGGATGACAAATCGATACACGACGACGCAAGCCGCCGAGGCAGTCCGGCAATGGCGGCCTCGCGCGATTATGACGCTTGCGGCCGCCGCCGCACTGATGGCGCTGACCGCGGCGCCGCCCGCCGATGCCGCGAGGCAGGCGCGTCACGCGCGCCCCACAGAGGAAGCGGCCCCGCGCACTGCCGGTGAGCCGATCATGGCGATCGTGTCGATCGCAAGCCAGAAAGTGACCTTCTATGACGCTGACGGCTGGATCCTGCGCGCGCCGGTATCGACCGGCATAAAAGGCCGCGAGACCCCGGCCGGTGTCTTTGCTGTCATAGAGAAGGACAAGGACCACCACTCGAGCCTCTATGACGATGCCTGGATGCCGAACATGCTGCGCATCACCTGGAACGGGATCGCGCTGCACGGCGGGCCGCTGCCCGGATATGCGGCCTCGCACGGTTGCATACGGATGCCCTACGGCTTTGCCGAGAAGCTGTTCGGCAAGGTATCGCTCGGGATGCGGGTCATTATTTCGCCGACCGATGTCGAGCCGGTCGCGGTTACCGATCCGGCGCTGTTCGAGCCGACCGCGGCCGCGCTTGCGGCGGCGCCAGCTCGCGCCACAACTCTAGCGGGCGCAGCGGCGGACGCCGCCAAGACGGCCGGCGAGGCGGACAAAGCCGCCGCGCTAGCGGCGCACGAAGCGGCGCCGCTCACGGTGTCCCTGCGCAAGCTTGAGAAACTCAAAGCCCGCGCCGATGCCGAGCTGGCGTACGCCGAGAGACTGCTTGCCGCTGCCAAGACTGACAAAGCCAAGGCGCGGGCTGAGGATCTCAAGCAGAAGGCCTCCGCCAAGGTCGCGGAGCTCGGGGCACAGCTCGACGCCGCCAAGGCCGACGCGAAATCCAAGCTCGATGCGGCTGCGGCAGCGAAGGACGCTGCCAAGGCGGCCGATGCCAAGAGGGCCGACGCCGCCAAGGCGGCGCAGGACGCACAGCTTGCGCTCGAACCGGTCTCGGTCTTCATCAGCCGCGCGACGCAGAAGCTTTACGTGCGGCGCGACACGCACAAGCGGGCGCCGGACGGGGGCGAGATGTACGACTCGAGCATCGAAGTCCCGGTCACGATCAAAAATCCCGACATGCCGATCGGCACGCATATATTCACCGCGATAGCGCGTAACGACGGCGGCTTGCGCTGGACCGAAGTCACGATCGACAGCGGCGATAACGCCAAGGACGCCCTCGACCGCATCACCCTCCCGCAGGAGGTGCTCGATCGCATCGCGCCGACCGCAGTGGCGGGATCCTCAATCACCATCTCGGACGAGCCGCTGAGCAGCGAAACCAACTATCGCACGGAGTTCGTCGTAGTGCTGAACAACCAGCCCCAGGGCGGCTTCAAGAATCGCGCGCGCTCACCGGACATGCGCATCGCCCGGCGTGGCGGCTTGCAGAGCGGCGGCTTGTTCGGCTGGGGTTGGAACTCGCAGCAATACAACTCTCCGCGCCAGCGCGGCGGCCAGTCCTATTATGCCGGCCAATCCTATGGCGGCCAATCGTATTATGGCGGCCGGTCTTTCGATCAGTGGTAACGGGCCGGTCCTGTGAAGAAGCGCCGCATCGGCGCGCGCTTACTCGACGTTCGCCGTTCGTAAGGCCGCTCCACAGCGGCCTTACGCTTCTTGGTGGCACGATGTCCTATCGATGATCGGGCTTGGCGGTCGATGCCGCGCCACCGGAGCGCAAATCCGGCGGCGGAACGTACGTGTTGTTTGGCTCACAATAGCCACCAATACCGCTAACGCTCGCCATGCACTGCTCACGGGTGACGAAGCCGCAATTCGTGGCGTTGCCGTCGCCGGTGCTGTAGTAGGCGCACCACGGATAGTTCTGCGCCAATACCCGCGTCCCAAGCGCTCCGGTGGCAATGAGGATTCCGATCACGGCTATCAGTACCCGCATGATTGGTTTCGCACTCCCACCATTGATCGCCGCCCATACCCGCGCGGGCGTTGCCGGCATGTCGATGTGGCGCACGCCGCAATGACGATGGAGCGCGTCGACGATGGCATTGATGAGCGCGGGTGGCGCGCCGACGGCGCCGGCTTCGCCCGCGCCCTTGACGCCGAATGGATTCGACGTTGTCGGCACATTGTGGGTCGAGAACGAGAACGACGGCAGATCGCTGGCGCGCGGCATGGCGTAATCCATGAACGAGCCGGAAAGCAGTTGACCGCTGTCGGGATCGTAGACCGCGTGCTCGAGCAATGCCTGGCCGATGCCCTGCACGATGCCGCCGTGCACCTGGCCCTCGAGCATGAGCGGATTGATGGTGCGGCCGAAATCGTCGACCACGGTGTAGCGCTCGATGGCGACCGCGCCGCTGTCGCGATCGATCTCGACTTCGACGATGTGGCAACCGTTGGGAAACGTCTGCGCCGTCGGCACGCGGGTGTGCGTCGTGTCGAGACCGGGCGTCATGCCTGCGGGCAGCTTTTGCGGATCGCGCGCGGCCTCCGCGACGGCAAAAATACCGAGCCTGAGATCGGTGCCGGGCACCCCGAATAATCCGTCGGCGAACACCACGTCCTGGGCCGAGACTTCCAGAAGGTGCGCGGCAAGGTCCTTGCCCTTGCCGATGAGCGTGCGCCCGGCCTCGTGCAGCGCCGAGCCCGCCACCGCGATGGCGCGTGAGCCGCCGGTCAGCCCCGCCGGGGTGCGGTCGGTGTCGCCCATGATCACCTCGATCAGGTCGGCATCGACGCCGAGCTGATCCGAGACGAGCTGCTTGTAGGAGGTGACGAGACCGCTGCCGTATTCCTGATTGCCCATCACCAGCTCGATACGGTCGCGCTTGAATTCGATGGATGCAGTCTCCGGAAAGCCGCCGCCGCAGCGCTCCGTATAGGTTGCCATACCGATGCCGCGCAGGCTCCCATTGCGCTCGCTCTGTGCCCGTCGCCTGGCGAACGAAGACCACTCCGCCAATTCCATGCACAGGTCCATGATCTTCTCGAACTCACCGGAATCGAGCTGCAATCTGGTCGCCGAGGTGTAGGGCATCGCCGACGATGGCACGAAATTGACGCGGCGGATGGCATCGGGGCTCATGCCGAGCTCGCGCGCCGCCGCATCGACCAACCGCTCCAGCAGATAAGCGGCCTCCGGCCGCCCGGCACCGCGATAGGCGCAAACCGGAACGGTGTTGGTGCACACACCCTTGACGTTGATGTGGATCGCTCCGATCGCATACAGGCCGGAGACAAGGTCGGTCGAACGGGTTGGGATGAAGCAGCCGAACGGCGACAGATAGGCGCCGATGTTGGCGAGGACCGACACCCGCAGCCCGAGGAAACGCCCCTTGCCGTCAAGCGCAAGTTCGGCACGCGTGAAGTGGTCGCGGCCCTGATTGTCGGAGACGAACGCTTCCGAGCGGTCCTCCTGCCATTTCACCGGACGGCCGATCTTGCGGCTCGCCCAGACCACCAGCGCCTGCTCAGGATAAACGAAGGCCTTCATTCCGAACGCGCCGCCAACGTTGGAGGTAAGCAGGCGGAGCTTGTCCTTCGGCAGCTTGAGCACGATCTCTGCCAGCGGATCGCGGACGAAATGCGGGCCTTGCGTCGCCGTATGGAGCGTCGAGCGGCCGCTCGCCGGATCGTATTCGGCGATGGCGTTGCGCGGCTCCATCGAGTTGACCACCACGCGGTTGTTGACGACTTCAAGCGTAACGACACGCTCAGCCTGGGCGAACGCCGCGTCGGTCGCCTTGGCGTCTCCCATGTCGTTGTCCCAATCGAACACCATGTTGCCGGGGATTTGGTCGAAGAGAAGTGGCGCACCGGCCGCGAGCGCGTCCTTCGCATCCGTCACCACCGGCAGTGCGTCGTAGTCGACCTCGATCGCTTCCGCGGCGTCGCGCGCGGCGCTCAAAGTCTCCGCCACGACCAGCGCGACCGGCTGACCGACGTGGCGCACCTTGCCGACCGCCAGCACCGGCCGCGGGGTATCATGACGCGGCGTGCCATCGCGATTGTTGAGCGGGATGGTGCACGGCACGTCGCCGAGGCCGTCGGCGCGAACGTCCGCGCCGCTCGCGACAAGCAATACGCCGGCCATGCGCCGCGCCGCTTGCGTATCGATGCGCTTGATCAGCCCGTGCGCCACCGGCGAGCGCAGCACGAAGGCATGGGTCGCCAGAGGGAGCGTCACGTCGTCGGTGTAACGGCCGCGACCGGTGATGAGCCGCAGATCCTCGTGACGCCGCATGGGCTGGCCGATGCCGAATTTCATGACGCCTCCATAACTCAGCCAGCGGCAGCTACTTATTGATCTAGTGTGACTTCGGTCGAGAAATCCGCATGACTGGCTTGCGGGAAGAATGACGCGGACCTCTGAACCGCCACCCTAGAACAATGACGCTTGGTCGTCCGCTGTCTTGGGCGGCTTACCCTCGGCGGGTTTGCCGGCTGGCGCCAGCGGCGGAGTGACTGCGGACGTAACGGGCTCGATCAGCCGCGCGTCGTCATTGGCCACGCGATTGACCGCCGGCGAGATTTCGTAGGCTTCAAGCAAGTCCTCGCGCGCCGGCATCAGCAGCGCGGCGGCCGTCGGCGCATCCACCCTGGCGCAGTCGAGCCAGAGATCGAACGCTTCAAGCGGCAGGATCACCGGCATGCGCGGATGAACGTCCGACAACGACCGGCTGGCATTGGTGGTAACGATCGCGGCCGTGTCCATTTCCTCGCCGTTCGGACCCGTCCAGGTTTCCCACAGGCCGGCGAAGGCAAAGGGGCCGCCCGGCCGTTTGAGGCGCACGAAATATGGTTTTCGAGGCCCGCCGATGTCCTTCCACTCATAAAAGCCATCAGCCGGAATGAGGCAGCGCCGGATAGTCCCGGAGCCTGTTGAAATTGGTGCAGCAGGCGCCATTGGTTTAAATCCTATGCTGCCAGATTTTTTCTGGCAACGAGCTTGTCGCCGAGCAATACTTGCTGGTGGCGGAGCAACGCTGCCCTCAGAATCGGAAGCTGCTTGTGGGCCTTCAAACGGCGGAAGCTTTTCTCAGCCTCCAGCATTGCGGTTCCAGTCCATCGCAATGCCATCCGTGCATCGCGCCAACGTTTGACGTTGCGGCAGACCTTCCGCAGCACGGCCATCAGACTTTCGATCGCGTTGGTGCAGCCAAGCGAGCGCCGCAGCTGATCAGGCAGACCGATGCGGATCACGGTGAGCAGTTCGTCCAGCCCTTCGAGGATCGAAGCCGAGACGCCAGGGGCATCGTGATCGAGCCGACGCGCCAAGTTCCTCAGAACTCGCTCGGCCTGCTCGGCGGTCGGACTGTCCCAAGCCTGACGCAGGACCTTCTTGACCCCGGCGTGCAACGATGGGTCGAGCCGCTCGATGATATTGCGTCCTTTGTGCACTTGGCAGCGCTGCAGCAGCGCGAAGCTTCCGAAGGTGTCGCGTATGGCCCGGCTCAGCGCCTTGGCGCCATCGACGATGAACAAGCGGGCGATATCCGGTCGCAACCCGCGCTCGATCAGGTCGGCCAGCAACGCCTTGACCACGGCGGCGTTCTCGGTCGCGCCCAAGGCCACGGCCAGCACGTGTTTGTCGCCGGCTCCGTCGATGCCGATCGCCGCCACCAACACATGGTCGCCGACACGCAGCCCATCGATCTGGATCACCAGAAGGTCGACGAGCTCCGACAGATCGGCCGCCAGCCATTCCTTCAGCTTCGCCGTGCTCAGCGCCACAAACCGCCGCGAGACCGAGGACTTCGTCGTGGCGCGCTTGGCTTGGCCGGCCAGATCGCCGTCCGGCAGTCGTACCGAACGCGCGTACTTGCGCGTCGCCACACCGATCAGCATCTGGTTGAATGCCCAACGCGACAAAAGATCCGCCTTCTGGATCGCCGTCCAGCTGGGAAGCTCCAGCTCGGCGCCGCCGCGCCGCCGCACCCGGGGCCGCCGGATAGCAGCCTTGCCACCGTGCCAGCCAACCTCACTATCGATCATGCCCCAGCGATGGCCCTGGCGGTCAGCGTGACGCTGGTAGCGCTTGCCACAAAGCTGTTCCGCATCAGTCGCAAGCATGGCCTCGATGGCCGCAGTCCCGGCATGCAGGCACAGACGGTCGAAGCTGCCCTTGAACTCCTCAAGTCCTTCAATCACCAAAGGCGACAATGCCAGCGTACCCGTCGTCAGCGCCGTACCTGTTGTCAATGCCGTACCTTGGTCGAACCTCTTCAATTCGATATGCTTCGTCATGGCGTCGATCTCCTCGCTCTCGGTTTGCGATTCGCAACCTCAAGCCTAGCGGCCTGAGGTGATCGACGCCTGCCTTCCTATTTCAACAACGTCAGGGACATTCCGGGCAGCGCCGCCGGCGCATGGCAGAGCGAAAGGCGGGCTTTTCGATGACGGACTCGCCGCGGGCGTTGATCAAGAGCGAAAACGCTTTCGGGTCCCTCGCCCAGGACGGGACAAAACCCCAGCGCATCAGCACGAACTGCCGTCGGCCCTCATGCAGACGCACGACGGGGATCGGCTGGGTCGGTGCCACGTTATAGCGCGGCGGAAAATTGGGCTGCTCGGGGTAGCCGAACAGAGCCCGGATCGCCGCCGGCGGCGAGGTGATGACATAACGCCCGCACATGCCTAATACCCTTGCGAGCAGATAATACTTCGCGCGAAAGTTTCCACCGCCGGCCGCGTTTGATGGTCCCGGCGCACGGCCATGCAGCAGGCTCCGATGACAAGCGAGATGTCGCGCAGCTACCCGGTAAGACCCTATCTGGCGGTGAGCGCCGCCATATTTCGCGAAGGCCGCGTGCTGATCGTGCGCCGCGCCCGTCCACCCGCGCACGGTCTGTACACGCTGCCCGGCGGTGGCGTCGAGTTGGGCGAGACGCTCGAGCAAGCAGTCGTGCGCGAAGTGCGCGAGGAAACCGCGCTCGAAGTAACGCCGATCGCGATCGCCGGATATCGCGAGGCTATTGTGCGCGATGCCAAGGGAGGGATCGAGCGCCATTTCGTCATTTTGCCATTCGCGGCGCGCTGGACCGCCGGAGAGATCACGCTCAACGCAGAATTGGCCGAGGCGCATTGGTTGGATCCGGCCGCACTTGCCGGGTTGACGACCACGGACGGGCTGGCGCAGATCGTAAGTGTCGCAGCAGAGCGAGCCGCTTTGGAGCCATGAGCCGGAAAGCTCGACGTATGTCGCCTCCCTATTCTCGTCGTGTGGGCAACCGCCTCAGATTGTCCGCGGTGCCATGATTTTACGCCGTTTCGCACTCGCTTGGCTGACTCTGTGCCTCGGTATCGGGCCGGCGCCCGCTCAGTTCTTTCAGTCTCCGTTCGGGTCGCCTCCGCAACCACGGTACCCTTCCAGGCCGCCTCAGGCTGCCCACAAGACGCCCAAAACCGAGCCGCAATCCGAAGCGCCGCCGGCCGCCGACGTAACAATACCCTACGATACCGACCTTGAACGGCTCGCCATGATCCTCGGCGCCCTCCACTTCCTGCGGGGCATTTGCGGTTACAACGAGGGCCAGAAGTGGCGGCTCGAGGCGCAGACGCTGATCGAGGCCGAAGCGCCGGCCGGTAAGCGGCACAACGACATGGTGCAAAGCTTCAATCGTGGCTTTACCGATTTCCAGCAGAGCTACCGGACCTGCACACCGGCGGCGCAAGTCGTCATTCGCCGCTATCTCGAAGAAGGAGCGCAGATCGCCCGCGACATCACTGCCCGCTACGCCGACTGATTGGACGAAGCGCGCATCCTCACACGCATTAACCCTGCCGGAAAGTTCGCGGGTGGGGGCGAGTTTGCCGTGCTAAACGTGCCCATGGGTAGGGACGCTGCCGCGCCGCGGCAGCATGTGACCGCGATGAGAATGGCGACGAAGCCGTGGCCGGTGCGTGAGCCTGTGACCGACCACGAGCAGAAACAGCTTGCTCTCGGCTATCTTCAGGATGCCTGGGCGGAAGCGCGCCACGATGGCATCGACGGTGACTGCCTGGCGCAGACCGCCCTTTTCCTGGCGCTTGCCGAATTGATCTCGACCTATGGCGAGGAGCCGGCCGCCCGCTACGCGGAGAATCTAGGCGCCCGCATCCGCAATGGCGAATTTTCGGTGATGGCCTCGCGGCAGTAGCGTTTTGCTCAAGCAGGTTTCGAGTTGAGCGCACGCAGGCCATAGAAACCGCAAAGTACCGCCTCGATATCCGCTGGAAAAAACGGCTTCTTGAGGAAGGCGACGCCGTGCTCGCGGGCGCGGTCGCGAAGCAAGTCATCCTCCATCGAGGTCATGAGCACGACGTGCACGCGCCGCCTTTCCCGCTTCAATTCGGCGATCGTCTCCAGGCCGGAAAATCCCGGCATGTTGTAATCGATAAACAGGAGATCGATTGGTTCCTCGCGCATCGTCTTGAGCGCCGCGAACCCCTCGTCCGCTTCGCTCACGTCAAGCGGGAAACGGGTCGAGGCGAGCAGCTTGCGCACGATGGCGCGCATGGTCGGGGAATCGTCGACCACCAGCGCGCGGGTCGGCAGGCGAACGTGAATCGAACGCTCAAGCAGCCGTTTCGCTTCGGTGAGCTGGGCTGGCTTGGCGGCGAGCGCATCCGTCTCGAACCCGTCCGTCTCGAGCGCGTCGGAGCCGTTGTCTTGGGCGTCGAGCAGAACCGTAAACGGCGGATTACGCGCCATGCGCGCCACCGCGACGGCTTGGCGTATTTCGGCCGGGGGAAGCAGGCTGTCCAAGTACAGCAAATCGGCACCCGCGCGCAGCTCCTCGACCGCCGCCGCACCCCCATTGGTCGTGACGACCTCGACCGGTAGCGCCGACGAGGACGCCGCCTGCTGCAGCAGATCGCCATCGCCCGCCGAAGAGGCAACCAGGACCACCCGAAACGACAGCAGCTCGTCGATCATGCGCCCTCCCCGAGAACGCGGCCTGTGAGTTGAGTGTTCAAAAATGCCCGAAGGTCCGCGCTATGCTCGCCTCCCCTTCGCGCGCGCGCCAAACCGGCAAGCCCGCCAACAACACCGCGGGCCCGTAGAAATTCCCCGATGGCGCTAAATTGCCCTGCAATCAGGGGCCGTTCGTGGCTAAAATCGCATGAAACTACCATTTTCACCATAGGCCAGGCTGTTAGCTCGCGCAAGCGACGGGAACAACGGGTAGTGTCTCAGTTTGATTGTGGCAGAGCCAAACGCATGCGGTTGTCACCCGTTCCAGCGCGCCCCCACGTCAGTTCGATGAACGAGAACGACGCTCTCGCGGTCGGCTATGCCGTGCTCGCCAGGAGGCAGGTGGGCACCAAGATTGCCGTGCACCTTGGCGGCAAGCTGATTGCGACGCTGGCCGTTGTAGCCGCGTCCCGCCCAGCTAAGCTGCTTTTTGCCTCGAAAATTGCTGGTTTCTGCGGCATTTGGCTGCCCCCGTTAAGCCTGTAGAAGCAGCTTGGTTGCCATTATATACGTGATCAGCGTATGGTTAAATTTGCGTATGGGGACGCTTATGCCGACAGGTCCGCGAGGCGAACGCAGGCCAGCCGATGTGATCGGCGCGGCCGTCATGGTCGCACGAATTGCGACCGGCGAGCTCGTCGAGCATCCCAAGCCGAAATCGGGGCGAGTTCGCAGCGGCCATGCCGGTGCCAAGGCGCGCGTCGGCAGCATGTCGGGCGAGCGCCGCCGCGAGATAGCGCGAAAAGCGGCCGCTACTCGATGGGGTCGCAAGGTCTAATATGCCTGATATTGATGCCGAAAACCAGAAAGACTTTGCAGTCGCCCAAGCTGCTGTTCAACAGGCGTTGCGCAGCCCACTGCCACGCTTCTACATCAACGCGTTTATAAACGTACTGACTGATGCTGATATGATGATGCTTCTTCAAACCAATCAGCAAACAGTTGGCATAGTGAACATGAATTATACTGTCGCCAAGAGCCTCATGAAGGCATTGTCTGTCGCAGTTGAGAGTTACGAGAAAAAGTTCGAAACCAAGGTGCCAGACATCCAGATAGGCACAGGTGTGCCCAAACAGACGACGGGTTAGAGCAAAAGAATGTCAGACCTGATCTACCTCCAAAATACATACAGCCGAAATACTGGCTATCTGCTCTCCTTTCCTAAGGATCGGCGATTGGATGAGTTTGAGACTTTGGCTATGGTGAACAACACCGCTGTCACTAAGCAAAAGATTTCATCTTTCAAATATCTGCCGAGTGGGTGGCATTATGGTGAGGGGATTCGACCTGCTGATGCCATGATCGACGCGGCGCACGATTGGCACAATCGTATCGCTAGCCTAGGTTTCACTGCCACAAACGCTTTCCCTGGCGTTGCGGGCGAGATCATGATTTCCGGCAAGAGCGGCGATCATGATGTCGAGATCATATTGGAAACTAACGGGACCCTTTCGTTTGAACACAGCAAAGAGGACGAAACGGTCACATCGATTGAGCGTGGAAGTGCGGGACAGGTCGAGGAGGCCTTAAGTGAGGCGGCGGGGGAATTATGGAATACATCAGGCTTATTCATCAGCGATATTTCGAACCAGACAAGAATCGTTTCACTAGCCTGGCATTCCGAAATTACGGCGGTAGCGCTTCCGTCATTCTACATGAATGCGTTCAAGTATCGGGTGGACCTCTTTGTGGGCACATCCGAACGAATTATCCCAACGCTGCTGGAGAACCCCCAATCTTTTGGATATTGGACCGACCGAGCGAAAATCGAAAGACATCAATCCCTGCTACCGGCCAGATAAAGCAGGAAACGTCCAAAAGTGGCGACGTTTGCCACTGCAATATTTATGGCCTCTCCAATACCGAATATAAAAACCTGCTGAAAAAACATCAGCAGAAACATGGGTTTGCGGACTTTTACATTTGCGACGGGGCAACGTACCGCCCCCTGGCTCGCCAGGACCTCATAGACTGAAAATAATGCTTGCTATTTGAAAATGCCTAGCTATATTAGTGGCATGCACAAGCTACCACTTGAGAAGCGCGTTCAAATCCTGACTATGCTGGTCGAGGGGTCCTCGCTTCGGTCGATCTCGCGGGTATGCGATGTTTCGATCAATACCGTCACGAAGCTTTTGGTCGATGCTGGCCGCGTTTGCGCCGCCTTCCATGATGAGAAGGTCTTGAACGTCAAAGCCAAGCGCATTCAGTGCGATGAGATTTGGTCGTTTTGCTACGCGAAGCAAAAGAATGTGAAGGGCGCCAAGGCTGCGCCAGCGAATGCGGGCGATGTTTGGACGTGGACTGGCCTCGATGCTGACAGCAAGCTGATCGTGTCGTGGTCAGCTGGCGGCCGCGATGCCGAATATGCGATGACTTTTATGGACGATCTTCGCTCTCGGCTTGCCAATCGCGTTCAGCTAACGACAGACGGCCACAAGGCTTACCTGGACGCGGTAGAAGAAGCTTTCGGCGCAGACGTTGATTACGCAATGCTGGTCAAGTTGTACGGCGAAAGCCCGGAAGCTGAGAAGCGATACAGCCCCGCCGAGTGCATCGGTTACCGCAAGACACGGATTGAGGGAAGCCCCGATCCGGCGCACGTGAGCACGTCCTATACGGAACGGCACAATCTCACCATGCGGATGCAGATGCGCCGATTTACTCGACTGACAAATGCCTTCTCGAAGAAAATAGAGAACCACTTGCATGCGCTGGCGCTCTACTTTGTCTGGTACAATTGGGTCCGTATCCACTCGGCTCACAAACTGACGCCTGCGATGGCGGCCGCCCTTACCGACAAGCTCATGGATATGGAGGACGTGGCGCGGCTGATCGATGACGAGGAAATGTTGGCAACCATTCAAAAGCGCCTCATGGCGCTGGCCCTGCCACAATCAAACTGAGACACTACCGAACAACGGCAGGCCGCGATTCGCGCAGCGGAGAATGTAGCTAGCGGCCGAGTTTGGAAAAACATGGTTCCTGCGACCCTTGAGAGGACCCGGCGGCTGCCATAGGTTGCGAGCGACGCAGTTTCCCGATTCCGAAGTTCGCATTCCCCGGCATGCTCGTTTGCGAACTGCGGAGTCGAAGGACACTCAGGTTCTAGTGGGCCTTTAATTCTCAAGGCCACATGACGGGGGCGCGGCAAGAATGATGCGGACTTCTCAACCGCCACTCTGGAAAGCTTAAAAGCGATGCGGGCTGCCCTTCTTCCCGACCGCAGCGTACTGAAGGTCGCCGGCGACAACGCCCGAAACTTCCTCCATGGGCTTGTCACCGCTGACATCCGCAACCTGGCAGCCGGCGAAGCGCGGTTCTGCGCTTTGCTCACGCCGCAGGGCAAGATCATTGCCGACTTCATCGTCGCGGAGGCGCCCGCGAAGGATGGCGGCGGATTTTTTATCGATGTCGCGCACGAGCGTGCCGGCCCACTGGTTGAAAAGCTCAATCTCTACAAGCTGCGCGCCAAGATCATCGTCGAAGATCTTTCGGCAATCCTTGGCGTGCTCGCCGCCTGGGACGGCCCCCGCCGCGCTGCCCAACCAGGGGATTCGGTCGGTTTAGGCTACCCCGATCCGCGCTTGCTCGCGCTGGGTTTGCGGGTGATGCTGCCGCCGCATCTGTTCAGGGCGGCCGCCGGAGAGCTCGGCGCAGCGATCGTCACAGCGGACGAGTACGAGACGCACCGCATCGCGCTCGGCATCCCGCGCGGCGGAGTCGACTTTCATTACGACGACGCTTTCCCCCACGAAGCCGACATGGACCAGCTCGGCGGCGTCGATTTCGAAAAAGGCTGCTACGTCGGTCAGGAAGTGGTGTCGCGGATGGAGCATCGCGGCACTGCCCGCACCCGCGCCGTACCGGTCAGCTTCGAGGGCACCGAACCGCCGCCAGGCAGCACCGTCGTCGCCGGCGACCGCCAACTCGGGCTGATCGGCTCCGCCGCAGCCGGTAAGGCGGTCGCGCTGTTGCGCCTTGACCGCGTAGCGGATGCTGTTGCCCGCGGCGAAGCGCTCATGGCCGGCGCCACGCCGATCCGCCTCATCCAGCCTGATTGGGCGCGATTTACCGTTCCCGGACAGCGCAAGGCCGCCGAATGAGTCCCTCCCCTCGCCCCGCCGCCGCGACGCGCTGCCCCTGGCCCAGGGACGATGCGCTGTACATCGCCTATCACGACCAAGAATGGGGCGCGCCGGAATACGACGACCGCGCACTTTACGAAAAGCTCGTGCTCGACGGTTTCCAGGCCGGGCTGTCGTGGATCACGATACTACGCAAGCGCGAGAACTTTCGCCGCGCGTTCGATGGTTTCGTTCCGGAAAAAATTGCGCGCTACCGGCCGGCCAGGATCGAGCGGCTGATGGGCGACGCGGGGATCGTGCGCAATCGCGCCAAGATCGAAGGCACCGTGCTTTCGTCGCGCGCCTGGCTCGAAGTGATGGAAAAGGGGCCGGGCTTTTCCAAGCTGTTATGGGATTTCGTCGGCGGCCGGCCGAAGGTCAACAATTACAAATCCATGCGACAGATTCCGAATGAAACGCCAATCTCTCGCGCCATGTCGAAAGAACTGGCGCAACGCGGGTTCAAGTTCTGCGGCCCGACCATCGTCTATGCTTTCATGCAGGCCACCGGCATGGTCAACGATCATCTCATCACGTGCCCCCGGCATGAGGCGGTGCAGAAGCTCGGCCGATGACGGTCGTCCTCGACCGCTCGGCTCGCGGCAAGGCGCCGGCGCGCTCCGCACTGCAAGCGCGCGCCTGGCAGCGCATGTTGTCCGGCCGGCGGCTTGATCTGCTCGATCCGTCGGCGCTCGACATCGAGATCGAAGATATCGCGCACGGACTGGCGCGCGTGGCGCGCTGGAACGGGCAGACCGCGGGGGCGCACATCTATTCGGTCGCGCAGCACTGTTGCCTGGTGGAGGCGCTGGCGCGTGAAAAAGCGCCGCGGCTCGATCGCCGCGGCCGATTGGCGATTTTGCTGCATGACGCACCCGAATACGTGATCGGCGACATGATTTCGCCGTTCAAGGTGGTGATCGGCGATGCCTACAAGGCGGTCGAGAAGCGCCTGCTGGCGGCGATACACCGTCGCTTCGGCCTGCCGGCGCAATCGGCTGCCGAACTCGAACGCTTGATCAAGGTTGCCGACCGTCAAGCGGCCTATCTCGAAGCCACGCGCCTTGCAGGCTTCGCTCACACCGAGGCACGACGCTTCTTCGGCCAGCCGCCGCGCATCACAGCTTCAATCGAACGCGATTATCTGAAACCGTGGCCTGCCGTGACCGCGCAGGCGAGCTTTCTGGAGCGATTTCGAACTCTCGCCGCCGATCAAAGCGTCAAACTGACGCCGCCGTCGGTTCCTACGGGCACCGGATAAGAGCCGCAGCCGTCGGCCTCCTGAACGATGACAGAAATGCCATGATACGGGATTCCACTATTCACGTCTGCTCGCTTGCCCGCCTGGAGGAGACCGTCGCCGGGATCGGCGCTCGCCACGTCGTGACGCTGCTCGGCGACGAATTCCAGGTCGAACGGCCGAAAGGCATCGCGCCAGAGAATCATTTGTGGCTGCGGCTGCATGATATTTCCCTGCCGCTCGAAGGCCGCGTCCTGCCCGACGAGGCGCATGTCGCCAACCTTCTCAATTTCGTGCGCGATTGGGATCGGCGCGCGCCTCTGGTGGTGCACTGCTTCGCCGGCATCAGCCGTTCGACTGCGAGCGCGTTCGCCAGCGTCTGCGCGCTTAACCCGCACCGCGACGAGAAGGCCATCGCGCAGGCGTTGCGGCTTGCTTCGCCGACCGCCACGCCGAATATCCGCATCGTCTCGCTTGCCGACCGCCTGCTTGGCCGTAAGGGCCGCATGATCGCGGCGGTCGAGAGCATCGGCCGCGGCATCATGGCCGAAGAAGCTGTCCCGTTCCGGCTCGACCTCGAATGATCGAGCACGCGCCATGCGCGCGATACGGCCGGAGGCGAGCGATTAACTGCTGCTTCAGCGCGGCGGCCGCACCGCCGCCATGTCTGAGGAGGGCGCGCGCTCCGAGTGGCGTCGCATCAGCGAGGCGCGCGGGTTGCGTTGATAGAAGTCGCAATAGGCGAAGCCTAATCCCGAGATCGAGCCGCGGAAGCTCCGATAGTCGATCTTCTGCACCCGAAAGCAGGGCTCGATCGGCATTCCCGGCAAATTCGCACATACCGACGTGGGCGTTATCCGGAGGGTTCCGGGCGGCAGGTGGGCAAAGCGCACTTGGCTGCTGCCGGGCGGTCGGATGGTGCCGATCACCGAGCCGTCGCGGAAAATACGACCGACCCCGCTGGTGCCGTCAAAACAGTTGTAGGTGAAAAGCTTGCCGGCAATGAAGGCGCGGGCTTGATCCGGCGATAAGTCCTCGGCCAAGGCCGACGTCACCCCCAACGCACACGCGCACACCAGAACTACGCGCAACAACATCGGCAACCCCCTTCCCCCGTCCGAGCCCGACATTAACGAAATTCCTTAACCGTCTCCTTACCATACAAGCCGCAATGATGCTCGTCGATCGTAGCCAAATTGTGCAACGTGCTTACCGAATCTTCACCACAATGCGGCCGCGGACCTGACCCTCTACGATGGACCGGCCGGCCTCGATGACGCCGGCGAGGCCGATCTCGCTGGTCATGGCGGCGATTTTGCCATGGTCAAGGTCGCTTTCCAGCCGGCGCCACGCCTCCTTGCGCAGCGGCAAGGGGCACATGACCGAGTCGATGCCGACAAGCGACACGCTGCGCAGGATGAACGGCGCCACCGTAGCGGGCAAGTCCATTCCAGCAGCAAGACCGCAGGCGGCGACGGTTCCGCCGTACTGTGTCATGGAAAGCACATTGGCGAGAATTGTAGAGCCGACAGCATCGATGCCGCCGGCCCAGCGCTCCTTGGCAAGCGGACGGGGCGCCCCGGTCAATTCCCTGCGCTCGATCACCTCGACGGCCCCGAGCGCCGTCAGATACGCCGCTTCGGCGGGGCGGCCGGTACAGGCAAGGACCCGGTAGCCGAGCTTGGCCAGGAGCGCCACCGCGACCGAGCCGACGCCGCCGGCCGCGCCAGTGACAATCAAGGGTCCGCGCGCCGGATTCATGCCGGAGCGTTCCAGCGCCAATACCGCAAGCATCGCGGTGTAGCCGGCGGTGCCGATGGCCATCGCGTCGCGGGCCGCAATGCCTGCGGGCCGCCGTACCAGCCAATCGCCCTTCACACGCGCTTTTTCGGCGTAAGCGCCCAGATGAGTCTCACCGAGGCCCCAGCCGTTGACGATCACCTCGTCGCCGGCCTGCCAGCCCGGATGCGAAGACGATTGGATGGTGCCGACAAGATCGATGCCGGCGATCATCGGGAATCGGCGCACCACCGGCACCTTGCCGGTGAGCGCAAGGCCGTCCTTGTAGTTCAGTGTCGACCATTGCACGGCAACGTCGACATCGCCGTCCATCAGGTCCTTTTCGTCGAAATCGCAAAGCCGCACCGCCTGGCCGCGCTCGGCTTTGTCGATGACAATCGCCTTGAAGGTCGCCACGCGGACCTCCGCTCACACCGGGACGGCGGCAGCGCGCGCAACCGGCTTTTCCACAATCGGCATGTTGATGATGCCGGAAAGGACACCCAGCAGGATCGACAGCCACCACACCGGAGCGTACGAGCCGGCGCGGTCGAACACGATGCCGCCGAGCCAGACCCCGAGGAAACCGCCGACCTGATGGCTGAAGAAGGCAAATCCCCCGAGCGTTGCCAGCCAGCGCGTGCCGAACATGACGGCAATGATGCCGTTGGTCGGCGGCACGGTCGACAGCCACATCAAGCCCATCACGGCGCCGAAGACGATGCAACTGAACGGCGTCGTCGGAAAGGAGATGAACGCCAGGATCGCGGCGGCGCGGCCGAAATAAATGAACGAGAGCAGGTAGCGCTTCGGCAGCCGGTCGCCGAGCCATCCGGACGTGATTGAGCCGACGACGTTGAACAGGCCGATCGTCGCCAGCGTCCAGCCGCCGACCGAGACGGACAAGCCGCGATCGACCAGATAGGCCGGCATGTGCACGGTGATGAACGCAAGCTGGAATCCGCAGGTGAAGAAGCCGAGAACCAGCAGCACGTAGGAGGGGTGGGCGAAGGCCTCGCGCAGCGCCGCCGGCAGCGACTGCGACGCCGCGTCCTTAATTCCTCCAGCCGGCGGCGTTACCAGCACGGTCGACAGCGGCACCACCGCCAGCATGGTCACCGCGAAGACCATGAGCGCCTGTTGCCAGCCGAACGTGTCCATCAACGCCACTGCAAGGGGCGAGTAGAGAAATTGCCCGAACGAACCGGCTGCCGTGCCAAAGCCGAACGCGCGCGAACGCCAGTGCGGCGGCAGCAGCTTTCCGAACGCCGCCAGCAGGACCATGAACGAGCAGCCGGAAAGCCCGAAACCAATCAGCACGCCGGCCGAAATATCGAGGACCGGCGCGCTGTTGGCATGAGCCATGAGCGCAAGCCCGGCGGCGTACATCAGCGCGCCGGTGCAGAGCACGCGCATCGTGCCGAAACGGTCGGCAATCATTCCGGCGAGCGGCTGGCCGATTCCCCACAACAAATTCTGCAGTGCCAGCGCAAAGGCGAACACGTCGCGGCCCCAATGATGGGCATTCGACAGCGGGGTCAGAAAGAAGCCCATTGCCGAGCGCGGTCCGAAAGACATGAGCGCGATCAGGCAGCCGAAGCCGACGACCAGCGCCGGCGTGCGCCAGCTCGCGATCGCGGCGGCGGGTTGCAATGGGTTTGCTCGATCGTCGGTCTTTGTCACTGTCGCCCCGATGAACCGTTGCACGCTAAAAGCGACGCAGCATAATGGGTCGAGCTCGAACGCCAAAACGGAAATTGCCGTTCCGCGAACCGCCACCTGCATGGCTGTTCCGCACTCCGGCGCAGATGTTTGCCAGATTCGCCCGCAAACAGTATTGATTTTCCGCACGGAACGATCCGATGTCGCTCTTCTGCGCAAATGCCTTCCTGTCACCGCTGGAAATCGAGGCGGCGGTCACGCGCGCGCTCGCTGAGGACCTCGGCCGGGCGGGCGACATTACCTCGACGGCAACGGTCCCCGAGAATGCGCGCGGCCGCGCCGCCGCGGTCGCACGCAAGCCCGGCGTCATCTCCGGCCTGCCGCTCGTGGCGGCTTCGTTTCTCAAACTCTCGCCGCAGACCGCGATCGCGGCGGCAGCGCGCGACGGCGAGCCGATCGCCGCCGGCGGCACGCTGATGCGCATCGAGGGCGAGGCGCGCGCGATCCTTGCCGCCGAGCGCACGGCGCTCAATTTCCTCGGCCACATGTCCGGCATCGCCACTGCGACCGCGGAATTCGTCAAGCGCATCGCCCATACCAAGGCGCGCGTCATCTGCACGCGCAAGACCACGCCCGGCCTGCGCGCGCTGGAAAAATACGCAGTGCGCTGTGGCGGCGGCTTCAATCACCGCTTCGGCCTAGATGATGCGATGCTGATCAAGGACAATCACATTGCGGTGGCCGGCGGCATCGAGGCGGTGCTCGAGCGCGCCAGGTCCTCAGCCGGCCACCTGGTGAAGATCGAGATCGAGGTCAATTCACTCGCGCAGCTCGAACAAGTACTTCGCGTCGGGCTTGCGGATGTGGTCCTGATCGACAATTTCGATCTGCAGTCGATGCGGCGCGCTGTCGACATCGTCGCCGGCCGGCTCGTCATCGAAGCCTCCGGCGGCATCACGCTCGCCTCCGCCGCCGCCATCGCCGAGACCGGAGTCGACTACCTGTCTTCCGGCGCGCTGACGCATTCGGCGCAAAATCTCGACATCGGCCTCGACATCGAGATGTAACTCCGGTTTCTGCCCCCTCGGCCGCCCCGAAATAACGGGGCATCACAGCTTCGCGGTAAAATCTTTGGTTGCGGCCGCAGGCGCCGGCGCCGCTTCCGCTTGCGGACCCTTTGCTGGCGACACAGCCTTCGGATCAGCCGCCGAAGTGTCCGGCGGCGTTCCCCAGACCGGCTCGTAATCGCCGTTGCCCCAGGCGCGCGGACGATAAAACGTGTGGACACCGAGCCGGTACAATCTCGTCATCTCGTGCACCCAGCTCGGATGCACCCAGGAGGCGTGATAGTGGGTCGCATGGCCGATATCGGCGAGCCAGATTTTGCCGTCGAGCGTGTCCTTGGCGATGTGCTCGGCTTGCTCCCACATGTCGGGTTCTTCGATGCGATTGAGATTCCGGCCCTCGCAGGCGAACGTGAATTGGCAGGCGAGATAATGGTTGGCGTTCTGAAACACCACGCCGCAAACGTCGCTCGGGTAATAACCTGAAAACACCCAATTCATCACCACCTGCGCGACCGCCTCCTGGCCGCGCAGCGATTCGCCGCGCGCCTCGAAATAGACGGCCTCGGTGAGACACTTTTCGGCTTTGGCGCGCGCCTGCCCGGCTAGACCGAGGCGCTGCGCCGGACTCTCCAGCCGGCTTTCATCTTTGCCGGTCGCGATAGCGGTTGCGGGCGCATCACCGCCCGGACCGGCAACGGAGGCTATCTTTGTTGCCGGGTCGCCGGCGCTCACCATGGTCGGCGCTGCACCGGGTTCCCATTGATGCAGGCCGTTCGGTGAATCCATTGCGCTGGAATCGAAATAGACTTTCGTGCCGGCTCCCGCCGCATCATCGTCCGCGAACGCGAGCGGCCCGAGCGGCACCTGCGCGCCGCCGGACGATGCGACTTCGCTCGCGGCGGGGGCTTTGGTCTGCACGGCCGCGAACGGGTTGCCGTCGGCGCGCTGCGCGTTCGAGCGTGCAGCCGCCGCAACACTCTGAGCGGGCGCGGCAGCGGCCAATTGCGGCGTCGTAGCTACCGCAACGATCTGCTTCGGTGGAGCAGCTTTCGATGGCGGCACGGCATTCGCTTGAGCCGCCGAGACTGTGGCGACTGGAACTTTCGCAGGATGCGACTGCGCCAATGCGTTCGGTGCTGGCGCCGCCGCCGGCGCCGGCTGTGCTGCGGGCGCCGCTACGATCGCTTGCGCTTGCGCGATTGTGCGCGGTTCGGCGGCAACAGCCGCGGCGTGCGCGATGGCCAGACGGTCGCCCTTGAGCCGTCGGTCGATAGTGGGAGAGTCAACCCGTTGCGGCGGCTGGTCAGGCAATGAGGCGGTGATCAATCGAGCTTCCGCATCGACCCCGCGCGGATCGAAATTGACCAGCTCGATGGCCGGCGGCGGCGGCATCGTCGTGCCGATCGGCCGGATACCGTAGCTGAAAGTCGCCGGCTCGATAGTACCGAAAGGCGAGGCCAGCAGATGCTCATGCGAGCGCTGCGCCGCAACCGGCCGCTCCGCCAGCAACGCGGCAAAATCCTGATACCCGACGGCTGTCGGCATCAGTGCGATGCAGAAAGCGCCGAGCCAGAAATGCCTGAAGCGACTCCGCAACACGCGGGCGCGCGACGCCACCATTCCCCACACCCCAACGCAACGCACGCAACGCAGTAACAGAAGCGCTTCCGTAGTGGCGCAAATGCGACAGCCGCGCTTTTTGTAGAATTAACCTTGCGAGCGCGTTAACAGCCTCGGTGTCCGCCGGGGTCTCCAAAATGTTCGCGCCGCGCATTTTTGTTACCCTGCCGCGCGGGGCGGGAACATTTTTTACCCGGCGGCGTCCTTGCCCAGCGCGGCCTGCGCGGCGGCAAGCCGTGCGATCGGAACGCGAAACGGCGAGCAAGACACGTAATCGAGCTTGACCTCCTGGCAGAACGCGATCGAGGCAGGATCGCCGCCGTGCTCGCCGCAGATACCGAGCTTGAGGTTCTTGCGCACCTTGCGGCCGCGCGCCGCGGCAATGCGGATAAGCTCGCCCACCCCATCGCGGTCAATCGACACGAACGGGTCGGCGGGCAAAATGCCCTTCGCCGTGTAGATGCCGAGAAAGCTCGCGGCGTCGTCGCGGCTGATGCCGAAGGCGGTCTGCGTCAGATCGTTGGTGCCGAAGGAAAAGAACTCGGCAGTCTCGGCGATCTCGTCGGCCTTGAGCGCGGCGCGCGGCAGCTCGATCATCGTACCGACCTGATATCTGACCGCGCGCCCGCTTTCGCTGCGGACCGCCTGCGCCATGGCGTCGATACGCGCCTTGACCAGATCGAGTTCGGCCTTGCCGGCGATCAGCGGCACCATGATTTCCGGGACCACCGGCTTGCCGATAGCCCGCTCGGCCTCGACCGCGGCCTCGAAGATGGCGCGTGCCTGCATTTCGGCGATTTCCGGATAGGCGATCGCCAGCCGGCAGCCGCGAAAGCCGAGCATCGGATTGAACTCGTGCAGTTCGCGCGCGCGGTCGGCGAGTTTTTTTGGATCTTCGCCCATGGCCTGCGCCACTGCTTCGATCTCCTCCTCGCTGTGCGGCAGGAATTCGTGGAGCGGTGGATCGAGCAGGCGAATAGTCACCGGCAGCGAACCCATGATCTTGAACAGCTCGACGAAATCGTTGCGCTGCATCGGCAGGAGCTTTGCCAGCGCCGTGCGGCGGGCGTTTTCATCGCCCGCCAGGATCATCTCGCGCACGGCGCGGATGCGATCCTCGTCGAAGAACATGTGCTCGGTACGGCAGAGGCCGATGCCCTCGGCGCCGAATTTGAGCGCTGTGCGCGCGTCGGCTGGAGTATCGGCATTGGCGCGCACCTTCAGCCGACGCATGCCGTCGGCCCATTGCATCAGCGTAGCGAACTCGCCGGCCAGTTCCGGCTCGAGCATCGGCACCTTGCCGGCCAGCACCTGGCCGGTCGAACCGTCGATGGTCAGCGTGTCGCCCTTCTTCAACGTCAATCCGCCGGAGGTCATCGTCTGCGTACGATAATCGACGCGCAGGCTGCCGGCACCAGAGACACACGGCTTGCCCATGCCGCGCGCGACCACGGCAGCGTGCGAAGTCATGCCGCCGCGCGCGGTCAGGATTCCTTCGGCGGCATGCATGCCGTGAATATCCTCGGGCGAGGTTTCCACCCGCACGAGAATCACCTTGTGGCCTTGGCTTTTCAGGAGTTCCGCCTCGTCCGGCGAGAACACGATTTCGCCGCAGGCGGCGCCCGGAGAGGCCGGCAGTCCGCTGGCGATCACCTTGCGCTCGGCGGCCGGATCGAGGGTCGGGTGCAGCAACTGATCGAGAGCGGCCGGATCGATGCGCTCCACCGCCTGCCGTTTCGAGATCAGCTTTTCGTTGGCGAGTTCGACGGCGATGCGCAGAGCCGCCCGCGCGGTGCGCTTGCCGCTGCGCGTCTGCAGCATCCACAGCTTGCCCTGCTCGACGGTGAATTCGAGATCCTGCATGTCGCGGTAGTGCTTCTCCAGCGCGGTATGGATGCGCGTGAGTTCGGCGAATGCCTCCGGCATTGCCTGTTCCATCGACCGCTTCTCGGAGCCCGCTTCCTTGCGCGCCTGTTCGGTGATTTCCTGCGGCGTGCGGATGCCGGCGACCACGTCCTCGCCCTGGGCATTGAGCAAAAACTCGCCATAAAGCTTTTTCTCGCCGGTCGAAGGATTACGCGTGAAGGCTACGCCGGTGGCCGAGGTTTCGCCCATGTTGCCGAACACCATGGCCTGCACGTTGACCGCGGTGCCCCAGCTTTCCGGAATGCGGTGCAGACGCCGATAGGTGATCGCACGCTGGTTCATCCACGAACCGAACACCGCGCCGATGGCGCCCCATAATTGCGCTTCCGGGTCCTGCGGGAACGGCTTGCCGGTCTCCTCCTCGACGCGCTCCTTGTAGCGGGCGATGACCGAATCCCAATCGTCGGCATTCAGGTCGGTGTCGAGCGCAAAGCCGTTGCGCTCCTTGTGGTCGTCGAGGATCTCCTCGAAATGATGATGGCCGATGCCCAAAACCACGTCGGAATACATGGTGATGAAGCGGCGATAGCTGTCCTGGGCAAAGCGCCGGTCGCCGGATTTTTCCGCCAGCGTCTTCACCGTGGCATCGTTCAGTCCGAGATTGAGCACCGTATCCATCATGCCCGGCATCGACGCGCGCGCGCCGGAGCGCACCGAGACGAGCAACGGATTGTTGGCATCGCCGAATTTCTTTCCGGTAATGCGGCCGACTTCGACCAATCCCGCTTTGACCTGCGGCCGCAAATCCTTCGGATAGGATTTGTCGTTGTCGTAGAAATAGGTGCACACGTCGGTCGTGATGGTGAAGCCGGGGGGCACCGGCAGACCGAGATGGGCCATTTCGGCAAGTCCGGCGCCCTTGCCGCCAAGGAGGTTGCGCATTTCCGCGCGACCCTCGGCGTTGCCGCCGCCGAAGCCGTAGACCCATTTATTCCGGTGCGCTGCTTTTGCGTTTTTTGCCGCTTTTCCTGCTTTTGGTATTTTTGCTATCTTTTTTGTTTTCAACGAAGTCGATTTTGCCGCAGCCTTACCAGCGCGCGGCTTCACCTTGCCGCGCGCAACGGCGGCGCGAGTCGCGGATTTCTTCATCGGTTGACGCGAGAGCTTTAAGCGCGATTTGGCCATGGCATCGTGCGTTCGCGGATCAGACGTGCAGCAGCGTCATCGTCTTGACGAGGGACAATATCGGCATTCCGTGCAAATTCATGCCGAAATGAACCCAATGATGGGTATGGTTGAGCTCCACGAGACCGACAAAGATCAAATAGAGCGCAACGATGTAGTTCAACAGCCGCGGGAGGATGAGGATGAGCACGCCGGCGATGATGGCGACAAGAGGCGTGATCTGCGTGGCAGTGACGACCATCGGTTTTTCCTCGGGTTTTTACGATCAATCGTGTTGTGGATGACGCAACGGGCAGTGGCGGGAATGTACCCATAACGCACAAGGTGCCGTTCGGTTTCTAGCATGTTCCACGCCAATGGGAACCGCTCTATCCCACGCCGTCATGGCCGGGCTTGTCCCGGCCATCTACGTCTTTCAACGCGAGCCGTCAGTAAGACGTGGATGCCCGGCACAAGGCCGGACATGACGGGTCAGGAGTGTCACATCAGCCCTCAATTTTGGAGAAATCCGCGACGGCGCGGGTGGCGGCGCGGATTTCGTTCAGGAGCTTGAGGCGATTCTCGCGCAGCGGCTTGTCGTCGACGTTGACCGTCACCTTGTCGAAGAAGGCATCGACAAAAGAACGCAGCTTCGCCATGGCGCGCATGGCGGCTTCGAAGTCTTCGGCCGCAACCGCGCGCTCGGCATCGGATTTGGCGTCCGTGACCGCCTCCGCCAAAGCTTTTTCTTCATCTTGCTGGTAAAGCTGCGGATCGGGCGCGCTGGTGTATTCGCGTTTGTCCTTCTTTTCCTCGATACGGATGATGTTGGTGGCGCGCTTGTAGCCGGCGAGCAGGTTCTTGCCGTCTTGTGTATCGAGGAATTTTCCCAACGCCTCGACGCGGCGGACGATGAGAACAAGATCGTCTTGCCCTTCGAGCGCGAACACCGCATCCACGAGATCGTGCCGCGCGCCCTGCTCGCGAAGCTGGACTTTGAGGCGGTCGGCGAAAAAAGAAAGGAGATCGGCTCGGACATCACTAGATGATGGACGGAAGCCAGCTGTCCGCTCATTTTGCCACCCAACCGTGGTTTCTACGATAAACCTGGCATCCTGGCCTCGATCCTTTTCATTTCGAGTGCCCAGGAGTGCAGGTTTCGCAAAGTCAAATTCATATTTCTTCTCAAATGACGGATTAAAAATAGCAGTAATCGAGACATAGTTTCCATCCGACGTATGCAAAAAAACCAACAGGTCATCTTTTTGCATACTATGAAGCTGAAGCAAGTAAGCGCGATGCAATACGGTAGCGATGGCGATACGCCGACCGCTCTCAAGAATTATTCGAATTATTCCCAACGCACCTCGTCGCAACGCATAGGGGTCCTTGCTCCCCGTCGGCTTCTCATCCACCGCCCAAAATCCGACCAACGTATCGATCTTGTCCGCCAGCGCGACAGCGATCGACACCGGATCGCTCGGCACAAGATCGTCCGGACCTTTCGGTTTGTAGTGATCCTCGCACGCATGCGCGACGGCTTCGTCCTCGCCCTGGGCTTCGGCGTAATATTTCCCCATCGTGCCTTGCAGCTCGGGGAATTCGCCGACCATTTCGGTGAGCAGATCGGCTTTGCACAGTCGCGCCGCGCGCTTGGCTTTTTCCAGGTCGGCACCGACCAGTGGCGCCAATTCGGCGGCTAGGCGCTCGATCCGCTCGATGCGCTCGGCCTGGGTGCCGAGTTTTTCGTGAAACACGATGTCCTTGAACTTCGGCAGCCGGTCTTCAAGCTTGGCCTTTAAATCGGTTTCGTAGAAGAACTTCGCATCCGACAGGCGCGCGCGGATAACACGCTCGTTGCCGGCGACGATGGCCTTGCCGCCGTCTTCCGCCTCGATATTGGCAACTATCAGAAATTTGTTGACCAGCTTGGCGTGCGCGGCGTCGCGGAGCACGAAGCATTTCTGGTTGTTGCGGATGGTGGCGCGGATCACTTCCTCGGGGATTTGCAGAAAGCTTTCGTCGAACGAACCCATCAGCACCACCGGCCATTCGACGAGGCCGGTGACTTCGTCGATAAGCCCCTCGTCCTCGACGAGTTCGAGGCCTTGCGCGAAGGCCAGTTGCTTCGCCTCGGTGAGAATGATGTCGCGCCGCCGCTCGGCATCGAGCACCACCCTGGCCTGCTCCAGCTTGTGCATGTAATCGGCAAGCCGGCGCACGGTGAACGGCTCGGGCGCGAGGAAGCGATGGCCGCGCGTGTGGTTGCCGGCGGCGATGCCGGCGACCGCGAACGGCACGATGTCGGGGTCCTCGGTCTCCGGCCCGAACGTGGCGACGATCGAGTGCAGCGGCCGCACCCAGCCGAGCGCGCCGGCCTCCTTCGATTGCGCGCCCCAGCGCATCGATTTCGGCCAGGGGAAGTTTTTGACCACTTCCGGCAGAATTTCCCCGATGACGTCGATCGCCGGCCGTCCCGGCTTCTCGATCACCGCGACGTAGAAATCGCCCTTCTTGTCCGGCTGCACCTTGGCGTCATCGATCGATTTCAGGCCGGCAGCCTTCACGAATCCGGCGATGGCGCCGGCCGGAGCGCCGACGCGCGGACCTTTTTTCTCCTCGCGCACATCCGGCTGACGTGCCGGCACGCCGTGCACCGACAGTGCGAGCCGCCGCGGGGTAACGAATGCCCTGGCGCCGTCATAGGTCAGCCCGGCCTCGACCAGGCGGTCGGTCACCAGCTTGCGCAAGTCCACTGCCGCCCGCGCCTGCATGCGCGCGGGAATTTCTTCGGAGAAAAGTTCAAGCAACAGGTCGGGCATTACGTTGGGTCGCGTCTTCTTTCCTCACCCTCCCCCTCCAGGGGAGGGTGAGGGTGTGCTGTTCCTTTAGAACTATGCCCTCCCCACAAGGGGAAGGGGAAGAGCGCCCCCTACGCCGGCAGTGCCTTGTGCGAGCCGTCGCACATCGGCTTCTTGGCCGAGCGCTTGCAGGCGCAGAACCAGACCTGCTCGGATTTTTCCGCCTTGAATTCGACCGGCCGTAGAGCGGTGAGTTTGTGCGAACCGTCGCAGAACGGCTGCGTTTTCGACCGCCCGCAGGCGCACCACCAATAGCTCTTGCCCGCCTCGACCTCGATGGTGATCGGGCGCCGTCCGCCGATCTCGGGCATGTTGCTCGGTTCGCTCATGCGCTTTTCCCTCCGCCTTCCGTCGCCAGCCACGCCGCGCCGCACGCCTTGGCGAGTTCGCGCACGCGCAGAATATAGCTCTGCCGCTCGGTCACGGAAATCACGCCGCGGGCGTCGAGCAGGTTGAACAGGTGGCTCGCCTTGATGCACTGGTCGTAGGCCGGCAGCGCCATCAGGTGCCGGCCCTGGTTGCGACCGGCGGTCCAGCCGGCTTCCAGATATTTGTTGCACGCCGCCTCGGCCATGCGGAACTGCTCGAACAGCATGTCGGTGTCGGCGTATTCGAAATTGTGCCGCGAATATTCCTGCTCGGCCTGCAGGAATATGTCGCCGTAGGTCACTTTCTGCGCCCCGTCGCGGCCGTTGAAATTGAGCTCGAAAACGTTCTCCACGCCTTGCACGTACATGGCCAGGCGCTCGAGACCGTAAGTCAGTTCGCCGGAGACCGGCGCGCATTCGAAGCCGGCGACCTGCTGAAAATAGGTGAACTGCGACACTTCCATGCCGTCGCACCAGCACTCCCAGCCGAGTCCCCAGGCGCCGAGCGTCGGGCTCTCCCAATCGTCCTCGACGAAGCGGATGTCGTGAAGCTGCGGATCGATGCCGATGGCATGCAGTGACTTCAGATAGAGCTGCTGAAGATCATCCGGCGAGGGTTTGAGGATCACCTGCAGTTGATAGTAATGCTGCAAGCGGTTGGGATTGTCGCCATAGCGGCCGTCCTTGGGCCGGCGCGAGGGCTGCACATAGGCCGCGTTCCACGGTTTCGGGCCCAGCGCGCGCAAGGTGGTCGCCGGGTGAAAGGTGCCCGCGCCCATCTCGATGTCGTAGGGCTGCAGGATGACGCAGCCCCAATCCGCCCAGTAGCGCTGCAACGCCAGGATCATGCCCTGAAACGAGCGTTGCGGGCGCAGGTGCGGCGGCAAGCCGTCGGCCAAATCTGCAACCGGATCTTCAGCCAAGTCTCGATCCATAGGTACGTTGTTGGTGGAAGGCCGGGCGCAGGTCAAGTCGCAGCCGCTGGCAGCGTCCGGCAGGCATCGGACTTGATAGCCGATCGGCAATGTCCGATACCTCCCCCATCGAGCCGGACAAGGAAGAGTAAGGAGAAAGTCGTGCCCAGTATTCGAGCGATCATGATCGGGGCCGCGGCGCTCGCGGCGTTATTGGCGCCACAATTCGCCAGGTCGCAGGATTACCCAATCCGGCCGATCCGCATCGTGGTGGCGTTTCCCGCCGGTGGCCCGACCGATTTTGTCGGCCGCCTGATCGCGCAAAAGATGACCGGCCTGCTCGGCCAGCGCGTCTACATCGAGAATCGACCGGGCGCCAACGGTACGGTCGGCGGAGGCAACGTCGCCAAGTCGTCGCCGGACGGTTATTCGCTGTTTCTCACCACCGCCGGCGCCGTGACGGTGTCGCCGCACATCATGCCGGACATTCCCTATGATGCGCTGCGCGACTTCGCCCCGGTCGTCGAAGTGGTCAGCAACAGCGAAGTCTTGGTAGTCAGTCCCAGCCTCGGCATCAAAACCGCCAAGGAGCTCGTCGCCCTCGCCAAGCAAAAGCCCGGCCGCGTCACCTTCGCCTCGACCGGCATCGGTTCGCCGCCGCACCTCGCACTCGTGCTGTTTTCCGACGCCGCCGGCGTCAAGTTCCTGCACGTTCCCTATCGCGGCGCTGCACCGGCTTTGACCGATCTCCTCGGCGGCCAGGTCCAGGTTTTTGCCGCCGACGTTCCGGCGGTCATCGCGCAGATCCAGGCCGGCAAAGTCGTGCCGATCGCCATCGCCGGAAGACAAACGCAACGAGAGCCTGCCCGACGTGCCTACCCTCGCCGAACAGGGCTATCCGAATACCGATGCATCCAACTGGTACGCCTTGCTGGCTCCGGCAAAGACGCCGCCGGCCGTGATCGCCAAGCTCAACAAGGCGGTCAACGATTCGCTTGCCGACCCTGAGCATCCGCGCGAAGCTCATCAAGTCGGGCGCCACGCCGGTCGGTGGCACATCCGGAAGCAGCTCGGCAGCTTCATGCGGGCCGAATACGAGAAATGGGGCCGGGTGGTCGCTGCGCACCACATTACGGAGGCGCCATGATCCCTCGTCGCGGAACGGCCGAGAGCGCAGCACAACGTGCCGGCGATGACAATCTGCGAAGCTGTTAGATCGGGCAGAGCAATATTGCGCCCCTGCTCAGCCGGGCCGGTATTCGCCGGTCTTCGGATCGGGCTTTAGCGTCGGCAGTGAGTCGCGATCCACCGCTTCGCCAGCTGAAACGCCGCGGATGTTATCCAAGGTCCGCGTTGACCCGATGCACTTCGTTGACGCACCAGCGCGCGAGCGCTGCTACGCCCATCACACCGAATGCTATTGCGAACACCGGAGGCATCGCAATTCTCCTGCAACCTACAATCCGTAGCGCGCCCACAGCGCGCGCGCCTCGATCGCCGAAATCAGTTCCTCGGCAAGTCCGGCTGGAAATCCTGCTGGCAGCGACACCCCGCGGCCGGCGGCCGCCGCCCATCACGCCTGCTGCGGCCGCGACTCCGGGAATGCGCCGTCCTAGCCAACCGCGTTCTGCGCTGATCAAGGGAGTAACGACCTTGTCGCCAAATCGTTCGCGCAGCACACCGCGCAGATCGCCGACGGCATCCACCAGACCAAGTTCCAAGGCCCGCTGGCCCGCCCAATACTCGCCTGAGAACAGGTAGATCTTCGCTGCCATTGAGCTTGGTGCTGCGCCGCGACTTCACCAGCCCAATGAAGCTGTCGTGAATCTCGCGCTGCAATCTCTTCAACCGTTCGACGTCACCGGCATCCTCCGGCAGGAACGGATCGAGCATTGCCTTGTGTTCGCCCGACGTATACAGGCGGCGCTCGATTCCGATCTTGGCGATCGCCTTGTCGAAACCAAACGAGCCGCCGACCACGCCGATCGAACCGACGATCGAATGCGGATCGGCAACGATTTCGTCGGCCGCGCAGGCGATCATGTAGCCACCCGAGGCGGCAGCATCCTCGACGAACGCGATCACGTGCCGGTTTTTTTCGACGGCGAGTTCGCGAATGCGGCGGAAGATCAGATGTGACTGCACCGGCGAGCCACCCGGCGAGTTCACGGCGATGGCCACCGCGCGTGCCCTGCGCACGGCGAAGGCGCGATCGAGCGAGCGCGCAATGCCAGCGAGCGTCAACCCGGGCCGCAGCGGAGTAGAGATACCGATCACGCCGGCGAGCCGCACCACCGGCACCACGGGCCGATCGGGGCGGAACCGCCGCGGAACCAACGGCCGCAGCGGCGCAAACGCCCGCATGCAAAGATCGCGAACGCCCACGCGTGTTCCAGTTTCGCTCATGCGATCCACATAAAGCCCATTGCCGCGGGCCTCAAGTAACTAATTTTTAACGTCCGGAACGTTTTTTGCCGCAGTTCGCTTGGATAAAGGCGAGCCGCAAAAGGAAACGGCGGACGGTCCATGAAAACGTACATGCTTTTGCTGCTGATCAGCTTTTTTGTCTGTGCTTCCTACTATCCGGTCTCCACAAAGGCGAGGCGCGCAGCCGCACGCGGTCCACTTGACCACCACGAGGCCTGATGCCCGAGCGCACGATCATCATCACGTTTCCTCTCCCATCGGCAGTTCCGCAGCGTCGCGCAACACCATTTCGGCCGCGCTGGTTGGCTTGCCCTGCGCATCGGCAAGCAGCAATCCGGGAAGCAGCGTCAGCGGCGCACGACTAGACTTGACCGCACGCGCCAGCACGCGAATCGCCGGCCTGCCCGGCCTACCGTAGATCGGCAACAGCGTTACTGCACCGAATCCGCCCGCCAGCGCCGCCAATACCTCGGCAAGTCCATCGCCGCGCCAGATCAGCGTGAGCGTGCCCGACGCCCGAAGCAGCCGCAACGCTGCGTGCATCCAATGGGGCAGTGCATTCTCCGCCGCGGCATGCGCGAGCCGCCGGCTCGCTTGCGGCGAAGGATTTTGCAACCCGTGAAAGGGCGGGTTCATCAGAACACAATCCGCCGTTCCGGCCGCCAGGCCGGCGTCGGCGAAAGCCGAACCCGAAGCAGCGACGTCGAGGCAAACCGCCCGTGCCCTGGCGGCAAGACCGTTGCGCTCGGCATTCTCGTGCGCCAGCGCCGCCAGCGCCGGGTCGATTTCGACGAGCGTAACGGCGAGACCGGCGACGCGACGCGCCAGCGCCAGCCCGGCCGCGCCTATGCCGGCGCCGAGATCAACCGCGTGCTCCCCGCCCCGGGCGGGTGTTGCTGCCGCGAGCAGGATGGCATCGTGACCGACGCGGTGGCCGGAAACCGGCTGGCGTAATACCAGGCGGCCGCCGAGCACTGCGTCTTCGCTGGTCTCAAACTGCGCGTTCGGCGCAATCATGGGGTCTCGCATCGCCTTCGCCCGCTGCGCAAGGCCGTCGACTGGTCAGACCTCGTGGCGAAGTTCGTTGGCATAGCCGGCGTCCGCGAGCAGCCGCCGCGCCGCCGCGAAGACATCCTCCCCGACCAGGATACGGCGCGGGAAAATGCCGATCGAGCCTTCAAGTACGCTCATATTTTGATCCACGATCAGATGGTCGATGCGTGCGCCCGTGAGCAGCGCGTCGAGCGCCGAGAGCAGAACGGCATCGTTGGTGCGGACCAGTTCGCGCAATGCTTTACCCCCAGGAGCCGCCATTCCTCGCCCGGCACGGATCGCGCCAAACAGCCGATGCGTCTTGCCTCGCGGCGGTCGCGCGTGAGGGTAGCCAGAAACGGTCCGCAGGCAATAGACAGGAAAACCAGCGTCATCAAGCCGGTCGAGAACAGAGCCCTCGGCACGCGCCGTCTCGGCAGGGAACCGGCACCGCCGCCTAGGGCGCTTTGCAGGCTGCTGAGCCCTTGGTTGCTTGACATTGCTCGGCGGTACCGCCACGTCCAGGCCATTGACCCGGTGCGGGCTATGGCATCGCCCTGGCGACGCTTCGGTGAAGATGGGAAGCCTTGCCGCAGAAGCTTGCCGCAGAAGCCTTGCCGCAGAAGCCTTGCCGCATCACCATTGCGTTTCTATGCTCATTTTCCTCTGGAGAGCCTTCCGTGGCCGTCATCCTGCCGTTTGAAAATCCGCGCGAGGCCTCGATCGATGCCCTCGTCGATCTGGTGGCCGCAGACATGGAGCGCGTCAACAACACCATTTTGGCGCGGACCGGCTCCGAGGTGACCATGATCCCGGAGGTGGCCAAGCACCTGATCAATTCCGGCGGCAAGCGGCTGCGGCCGCTCTTGACGCTGGCTCTGGCGCGGCTCGCCGGCTATGCGGGCGACGGCCACATCAAGCTTGCCGCCGGTGTGGAGTTCATGCACACCGCGACGCTGCTGCACGACGACGTGGTCGACGAGAGCCAATTGCGCCGCGGCAGGGTCGCCGCGCGCATGCTCTGGGGCAACGAGGCGAGCGTGCTGGTCGGCGACTTTCTGCTCGGCCAGGCGTTCAAGATGATGGTCGAGGTCGGCAGCCTCAAGGCGTTGGGAATCCTCTCCGCCGCCGCCGCGGTGATCGCCGAAGGCGAAGTTATGCAGCTCGCCGCCGCCAAGAATACGGCGACCTCCGAGGACGAATACATCGCCGTGATCCGCGCCAAGACCGCCGAGCTGTTCGCCGCCGCCTGCGAAGTCGGTCCCGCGCTCGCCGCTCGGGGAAGGGCCGAACAGGCCGCCTGTCGCTCGTTCGGCATGAATCTCGGAGTGGCCTTCCAGCTCGTCGACGATGTGCTCGATTACGGCGGAACTGCGCAGAAGCTCGGCAAGAACGTCGGCGACGATTTTCGCGAAGGCAAGATTACGCTGCCGGTGGTGCTTGCGTTCCGCCGCGGCGCCGACAGCGAGCGCGAATTCTGGCGTCGCACACTGGAGCGCGGCGAGACAAATGACGCCGATCTCGAACATGCCGTCGGGCTGATGGCAAAGCACCGCGCGCTTGAGGACTCGCTCGGCCGCGCCCAGCATTACGGCGCCATCGCCCGCGACGCGCTGGCTTTGTTTCCCGACTCGGCGATGAAGGCTGCGCTCGCCGAGACGGTCGACTTCTGTATCGCGCGCACGCACTGACGATGTCAGTGCACCGCCGCGGTCGTCCCGTCGCGCAGAGCGGTTGCGCGCACCCACCATTGCGGAAATCGGCTGCCGACGATTTTTGCCGCCGCCATTGCTTCGGGCGCGGCAAGAAACAGCGCAAAGCATGTGGCCCCTGATCCCGACATGCGCGCCAGGCGGCAGCCGGGCAGACCGCGCAACGCCACGAGCACGTCGGCAATAGACGGCGCGAGCGCCATCGCCGGCAGTTCGAGATCGTTGGTTTGCGCAGCCAAAAGCTGCAGCAAGTGTTCGCGGTTTGCCGCCCTGCCCGCCACCGAGACGTCGAGCGGCGCAAGCATTGCCGGCGCAGCGACCGGGGTCCAGCCGGCAAAAACATCTTTGGTCGCCAGCGCAGCGCAGGGATTGACCAGCAGCGCCGGCAGGATCGCCAAGTCGAGCGGCTCGCCCAGTATTTCGCCGATCCCGCGCATCAGCCGACAGCGCGTCTCCAGGCAGACCGACACGTCCGCCCCGATTTTCCGCGCCGCCTCGTAGAGGCGCTCATCGTTGCCGGCAAGATCGTTGGCGCGCGCAAGCAAGCGCAGTGCCGCCGCCGCGTCGGCCGAGCCGCCACCCAATCCGGCCGCGACCGGCAGTATCTTGTCGAGCTGGAAAGCGCCCACGCGGAGATCGGGGATTGTCGCGGCCAGCGCCCGCGCCGCCCGAAGCACCAGATTCTCGCTGCCGGAGTCCGCCTGCTCTGCCGCAGGTCCGCGCACGTCGAGGGTCAGATCCGGCGCCGGCGAAAGGCTCAGCGTGTCGCCGAAGTCGGCGAACGCAACCAGGCTTTCGATCTCATGATAGCCGTCGGCGCGGCGTCCGAGCACTCGGAGCGTCAGGTTGACTTTGGCCGGCGCGTTCTCGACGAGTGGAACGGACACCCTTCACCCGCCGTTGCCGGCCTTCTTCGACTTGACCACGTCGGCCGAAGAGGAGCTATCGGCAGCAAGCCCGCTTTTGAGTTTTTGCTCGAGCTTTTTGAGTTCGTCGGGATCCGGCTTGAAGTCCTTGGCCTGCGCCCACTGATAATGCGCCTCGAGCGTGCGGCCAATGCGCCAATAGGCGTCGCCGAGATGGTCGTTGATCGTCGGATCATCGGGCTCGAGCAGCACCGCGCGTTCAAGGTTTTTGACCGCCTCGGCGTAATTGCCGGTGCGGAAATAGGCCCAGCCCAGCGAGTCGACGATATAGCCGTCATCCGGCCGCTGCTCCACCGCGTGGCGGATCATGTCCATGCCCTCGTCGAGATGCAGGCCCTTGTCGATCCACGAATAGCCGAGATAGTTGAGCACCAGCGGCTGGTTGGGAAAAAGCTCGAGCGCCTTCTTCATATCGGCTTCGGCCAGCGGCCATTGATTGGACCGCTCATAGCAAATGCCGCGAAAGTAGAACATCACCCAGTTTGCCTTGGCCGGCGTTCCAAGCGTGGCGATCGCCTTGGCGTAGGTGTCCGCGCACGAGGCGAAATCCTTGCGGACGCGCTCAATATTGCCGAGCGCAATGAGGGCCTCGGTGTCTTTGGGATGCTTGGCGACCACGCGATCGAGCCGGCGCTTCGCCTCATCGGTTTGATTGAGCGCATCGAGATCGATGGCGGACTGGATTTCGGCGCTGCGGTGCAGAGGGGACGTCGGCGGGATTCGGTCGTAGGCCTTGATCGCCAGCTCCGGTTTCTTCAGCGTCTCATAGAGGTCGGCAAGCGACAGCAGCGCCATCGCGTGCGACGGCTGCAGATAGAGCGCGAGCTGCAGATAGATCAGCCCCAGTTCTTCGCCGCCGCGCTGTCCGATCGACGCACCGATCCCGTAAAGCGCCTCGGCGGCGCCGGCCTGCGCAGAGTCGACGAGAGGCGGAAGCTTCTGCCCGGCCGCGATCTCCTTCATGTCCTGCTTGACCAGCGGATGGTTGGGCAGCTGCTTGTTGAAATCCTCATACACTTTCAGGGACGCGTCTTTGCTGCCGTTGCGCGACAGATAGCTGCCATAGCTCTGTACGGTGCGCAGCGCCGTCGGATCGACCTTGTAGGCGCTTTCATAGCGCTTGCCGGCCTCCTTCTTGTGGCCGGCGAGATCCAGGATGAGTCCGGCATGCAGGTCCTTGAAGACGCCGTACCAGTCCGGACCGGTCAGCCGGTCCATCTCGTCGACCGCGGCGCGCGGATCGGCGGCGCCATATCGCGCCCAGGCGGTCAAGAGTGCCGCGGTCAGATCGGTGACCGGCCCGTGCACCGACTCGGTAAAGTCCTCACGGGCCAGCGTGTATTGGTTCTGCTTGAGCGCGCGGACCCCGAGCACCAGGCGTGCAATGTGGTCGTTGGGATCCAAGGCCACCAGCTTTTCCGCAAGGCTGCTGGCCTGATCGATATCGCCGTTGGTGATCAGCGAAAGAAAGGCGCTGCTGAGCAGGTCGGTGTTCTGCGGATCGGTTTTCAGGACGTTGAGGTAATAGCGGGCGGCGTCCGCGGTGTCGCGCTCGATGCCGGCGTGGCGGGCGGCCAGATAATTGCCTGCGGGATTGTCCTGCAGGACTTCCTGTTCGTCGGGGGCTTGCGCGGCGCGGGCTGAGCCCAGGCTCAGGAGCACGACAGCGCCAATGGTGGCGGCATGCCGGTACAGCAGCGAATGAATCACGACAGCTCCATTGGTAGTTGGCGGAACCTGAGAATCACGCGCCCGATCAGCGCGGGCGAGAATGACCCTTTTGCCAAGGACCCGCAAGGGACCGAAAAACGCGCCAGCCTGCGGTGGCAGCGACAAGGATGGTGGGCCATTAGGCCCTGACGGAGGCGAAATCGCGGCAGAGGGGGGTTGCGATCATTGGTCCAACACTCCGCTTGTGGGGAGAGGTGAAATAGGAATCTCGTTCTCGCGCTGCGCTTTTTGTTCGCGCCCCGAGGTTTGCGGCAAGCTGTTCACGAACGGGCCTCCCAAAATGGGGAGGCGGAGCGCCGAAAGGCGCGGGGTAGATTCCGCAGGCCGCCAACAAGCGTTTCGGCTTGTCTTTGCGTCCATCGCGGCGCGCGCCCCTTCCAGGAGACGCGCTCGCCTTCCGGCGCTCTACCGCGGCTCTCGCCAAAACCTTCCGGCCTTGGCTCAGTCCGGTCCCGCGCTTCATGGCAGCGGACAACCGATCCGCTCCCCGGGCAGCCAGCTCCTGGCAGACCGGCGACGTGGCCGGCCGGGCGAGTTTCCGAACCGCCCGCGGACGAGGTTACGAGCCCCATCCCGGGCACCGCTCCCGCTCCATCAATCGGCCGTCACCGGTTGACGTCCCTTGGATGAGCGAGAAGGCTCCTTCTAGCCCGTCGCGCTACTCGTGACAATAAATTTCGGCAGCAAGCCCTATTCCATTGATCCAACTAAAGGATTTTTGCGCTCTTCGCTCGCTACCGTGTCGCCATACTTATGACAATCGATTTGATTCGCACCTTCTTCCGCGAAGGCGCGGAGAGTACGGATATTTTCGAATTGTGGCAGCGAAATCCTGCCCCTTTCTCGAAGAGGGTGGCCGGCAAATCGAAAGTAGCTCGCATAAGCGCAGCGACACGCGGGAGTGCGTAATTCCCGGAGGAAACAAAATCCCGGGTATCGCTCCGCTCATCCGGGCTACGCTTGCTGGAGTCGAAAGGGGATTCGCTATGAAGCGGCCGCATGCGATATTATTGAGAGCGGGCTAGGCTTGGAAAACGCATGAATGAGTATTGCATCAAGGGCGAGACTAGGGACGGCAAGGTTCGGATGGTCCGCCGAGGATTCGTTTCGCAGCGTTTCGCGGAGGAATATCCGGTTCAGATGTCTCATTGGAAGCGGGTGTGGGTCGAGCCGTGGACGCCACCTTTGCCGGCGAAGCAAGAGCGCCGCCTTAGTCATCAAGAGCGCGTCGAGCTATGCTTTCAAGTGATCCTGCGCGCCGCGATGCAAGGCGAGCGTTGCCCCGAAAATGGAAGCTCTAACGTCAATACGGGGCTGTGCCGGGCGTTGGCCGATGCTGGCCGGATCAAGATCGAAGTGTTCGCGAGGAACTTTCGAGTAGTGACCATCCTCACCGGCCGGCACGGTGGGCGGAAAACGGCCCCTCCCCCCTATAAAGTCAGCCAGCCAAAGTTGGTAATCAGCAAAGACGGCAAGCACATCTTCAAAAGGTTCGACAGCGGTACGCGCGTGGTCGTCCAATCTAGCGCCCGCGGCACGATTGCCTAGCACTGTCAGAAATACACAGGAAACAACTCAGCAACTCGTGAACGGCAATCTCCTATGGACTCACGAAGGACCGAGGCAGGAGTGCAATTGATGATTCGGTTTCCGATGTCGATCCGCCCGAAAGCCCCGCCGATCAAGTCTCAGGGCATCAAAACGAAGCTTGTCCCGTTCATCCTGAAATCCTTCCAATGGGACGCGAGTGGACGTTGGATTGAGCCGTTTGTCGGCTCAGGCGCTGTCGCGTTCAATGCCGCGCCGAAGTCCGCACTGCTTGCAGACAGCAACAAACATTTGATCGCATTTTACCAAGCCTTGCAGACCGGAGAATTGAACCCGGCCACTGCCCGAGAATATCTCGAACATGAAGGCGCGCAGCTAGAGAAGCTCGGAGAGGATCACTACTACGCCATCCGCGAACGATTTAATAAGCACGGCGAGCCACTCGATTTCCTTTTCCTCTCGCGCGCGTGTTTCAATGGAATGATGCGCTTCAATTCAAAAGGCGGCTTCAATGTCCCGTTCTGCCGAAAGCCGGAGAGGTTTCGGCCAGCGTATGTTACGAAAATCTGCAATCAAATAGGCTGGGCCGGTTCGATCATCCGTCGCAATGATTGGGTATTCGTCAGACAAAGCTGGCAGGAAACACTGCGCCAAGTGACGCCATCGGACTTTGCATACATTGATCCGCCGTACATCGGCCGCCACACCGACTACTTCAATTCATGGGATGACGCTGCTGCGGATGAGCTTGCCGCTGCACTGCGCTCCCTCCCGTGCGGGTTCGCTTATTCAATGTGGGCAAAGAACGAGTTCCGAGAGAATGAGCATCTTATTCGATGGTTCTCTGATTTTGAAATCGCGCGCCAAGCACACTTTTATTATGTCGGCCCGACAGAGGACTTGCGCCACGAGATGGAAGAAGCCCTTGTCGTCACTCCGGCCAACGCTGTAAAGGACCAACCGGAGAAGAAAAAGCCCGCGAGGCCTTCACAGCTTCCGCTTCTTTAGCGCGCGAAACGCTTCAATCGTGCCGAACGTTGCGAGTCGCTCGGCGGCAGTGCGGCCACATTCGCGCTCGTACGCGCTTGCGTGGTTGCTCCGCCGTATGAATAAGTTTTCCCAAGGCGTCCGCGATTTTCCTTGCGACTCCGCCCTTTCCATTCAGTGACGCCGCGACTGTCAGTCCGTGGACTAGAGCGGTTCACGGATTGGCTGAATCGGTTGGGATTCCATTGGATCGTGGTTTGTGATTTAAGATGCTGGCTGGATAGGGGGCCAGCATCCGATGACCCGACCTCTTTCCAATGATCTGCGTGAGCGGGTGGTTGCGGCGGTTGATGGCGGCGCAAGCTGCCGGGCAGTTGCGGCGCGGTTTGGCGTTGCGGTGTCGTCGGTGGTGAAGTGGTCGCAGCGCTACCGAGCGACCGGCTCGGTGGCGCCGGGCAAGATGGGCGGGCATCGCAAGCGGGTGCTGGAACCGCACCGCGCCTTCATCAAGCAGCGGATCAGCCAGACGCCGCATCTCACCTTGCACGGGCTGAAGGACGAACTGGCGGCCCGCGGCGTGAAGGTCTCGCACAACGCGGTCTGGATGTTCCTGCGGCACGAAGGATTGCGCTTCAAAAAAAACACTGTTCGCTCTTGAGCAGGCCCGCGCCGATGTCGCGCGCCGGCGCCGCCGCTGGCGATCCTGGCAGACCCGGCTCGATCCACGGCGGCTGGTCTTCATCGATGAGACTTGGATCAAGACTAACATGGCCCCCCTGCGCGGCTGGGGGCCGAAAGGCGAACGCCTGCGGGGCTTTACGCCCCAGGGCCGCTGGCGCACGCTGACCTTCCTCGGCGCTCTGCGCTGCGACCGGCTCACAGCCCCTTGCGTGTTCGACGGCCCGATCAACGGCGAATGCTTCCGCGCCTATGTCGAGCAGCAGCTCCTGCCGGTCCTCAAGGCCGGCGACATTGTCATCATGGACAATCTCGGCAGCCACAAAGCGACCGCCCTGCGCCGCGCGATCAAAGCGGCCGGCGCCAGGCTCTGGTACCTGCCGCCCTATTCACCAGACCTCAATCCGATCGAGCAGACCTTCGCCAAGATCAAGCACTGGCTGCGGCTTGCTCAGAAGCGCTCAACCGAGGACACATGGCGATACGTCGGCGACCTTGTCGCCACCATCCAGCCCAGCGAATGCACCAACTACTTCGCCAACGCCGGATACGCTTCCGTCAATGAATGAACCGCTCTAATGGTCCACAAACAATGAACCTTGAGGGATGGAAAACACGGTCCTTCGCCAGTTTGGAGAACGGCTGAAGGTTCTTCGGACGCAGGCGCATGTGTCTCAGGAAGACCTTGCCGACAAGGCTTCCTTGGACAGGACGTACATTAGTCTTTTGGAGCGTGGGAAGCGAAATCCAAGCTTACTGTGCCTGACGGCCATCGCTTCTGCACTGGAAATTCCACTCTCTGAACTATGTAAGTTCAAATGCGGGAAGTCTGGCAATGCTTGAGATTGCTAACTTCCGCCGTCGTTTCCACATTCTCACGGCCAAGTGGAATTGGGAAGTCGAAGGTTTCGTCGATGCAAGCGGATACGTTTATCCAATTGACACTGACACAAAAGTCCTCTCGACGGTTTTTGAACGCTTGGCCAGCCCAGTGGTGCGTAAGATCGCAAAGGAGGACAATTACAAAGTCGAAATTGCAAACCAGACAACATATCCAGATTTCACATTGACAAATCAGACCGGTCATAGGATCGCCATTGATGTGAAAACGACGTATGTCAGAAATCAGATGGTCCTCACACTCGGGGGCTACAATTCCTTCCTTCGCAACGACACCAGAAACATTCTGTATCCATATTCGACCTACCAAGAACACTGGATACTTGGCTTCATTTACGAGCAACGCTTGCCATTTCAGGAATACGATTTGGATAACATGCCCAAAGTTGGTCAAATTCCATGTCCGTATGAAATCAAAGCGGTCTTTGTGCGGCACAAGCACGAAATCTCCGGTATCCGGGCGGGAAGTGGAAATACGAAGAATATCGGAAGCATCGTCGTGCGGTCGCCGCACGATTTTGAGACCCAAAATGGCCCATTCGTGGCGTTTGAGTTGAGCCGCCAAGCCTGCGACCACTATTGGAAGGAGTATGAGCGATTATGCCAAGAAATCCACAACAGCAGGGAGTTGTCACAGCACGCCGAATTTCAACAATTTAAGCCGCACCTGGCGCTTCCTACACGTACCTAGTCATGCCCGGCCCGTTAGCAGGGCCGGGTTCTCGTACATGTTGCCGATCACTTCCATGGCGAGCGCGCTCGCAAGGGGGAGGTGATAGCGCGAGTCCCTAAACATTCCTGCTTCAAATTCGACGCTCGCAATAAAGCTCGCTTTTCGGGACCGGTGACTGTCGATCCGCAATACGTCTCCTTCGTACACGTCGTTCCCATGGCTGTCTTCCAGTCCGGTGAATTGCATCAATACGTCCGGCTTTTCGGACCGCTCGCCGCGCATATTGATTTGCGTCCAGCTTCCCCGCGCGCCCTTCCCCGGCCATGTTATAATAATCCCCGCGGTTCTGCATTGCGGCGTCCCCTCATCCGGCGCGTTGCTCGCGTTCACCTTCCCCCGCACGCGGCGAGAGGTGAACGCTCACATGTTCGGGTAATTCGGGCCGCCGCCGCCTTCGGGCGGCACCCAGGTGATATTTTGATTGGGATCCTTGATGTCGCACGTTTTGCAGTGGACGCAGTTCTGCGCGTTGATGACGAAGCGCGGATTGCCGGCTTCTTCGACCCATTCGTATACCCCCGCCGGACAATAGCGCGCCGACGGGCCGCCATAGACCTCGTATTCGGATGCTTTCTGCAATGCGGCGTCACGCACCAACAAGTGCGGCGCCTGGTCCTCTTCATGGTTGGTGTTTGACAGATAGACCGAGGAGAGCCGGTCGAAGGTGAGCTTGCCGTCGGGTTTGGGATAGGCGATGGGCGGGCACTCGGCCGCCGGTTTGAGCGTGGCAAAGTCGGGCTTGCCGTGCTTGAGCGTACCGAGCAGCGAGAACCCGAGCGTATTGGTCCACAAGTCGAAACCGCCGAGCGCGACGCCGGTCAGCGTGCCGCATCTCGACCACAGCGGCTTGGCGTTGCGCACGCGCCAAAGGTCGCTGCCGATGGGCGAGGAGCGCCATGCCGAACTCGTAGCTCGACAGTTCGTCATTGTGCCGTCCCTGCGCCAGCGCGACGGCGACATGCTCGGCGGCGAGCAGGCCCGAGAGCACGGCGTTATGACTGCCCTTGATACGCGGCACATTCAAAAAGCCCGCGGCACAGCCGACCAGCACGCCGCCCGGAAATGCCACACGCGGCACCGACTGCCAGCCGCCTTCGCTGATGGCGCGGGCGCCGTAGCAGAGCCGCTTGCCGCCGGCAAAGGTATCGCGGATCAGCGCATGGGTCTTGAAGCGTTGGAATTCCTCGAACGGCGATAGATGCGGGTTCTCGTAATTGAGATGCACGACAAAGCCGACGGCGACCAGGTTGTCGGCATAATGATAGAGGAACGAGCCGCCGCCGGTGCGATTGTCGAGCGGCCAGCCCACGGTGTGCTGCACGAGGCCATTGCGGTGCTGTTCAGGCGCGACGCGCCAGAGCTCCTTCAATCCGAGGCCGAATTTCTGCGGCTGACTGTTCCGCGCCAGGTCGAAGCGCGCAATCAACTGCTTGGCGAGACTGCCGCGCGCGCCCTCGGCCACGATCGTGTACTTGCCGCGCAGCTCCATTCCGCGCGCGAAGCCTGCCTTGTGTTGTCCGTCCTTGCCGATGCCCATGTCGCCGGTTGCGATCCCGGCAACCGCATCGTTGTCGAAGAGGAGCTCGGTTGCGGCAAAGCCGGGGTAGATTTCAACACCGAGCGCTTCGGCTTTTTGCGCGAGGTAGCGGCACACCTCGCCGAGCGAGACGATGAAATTGCCGTGATTGGCGAGGAGCGGCGGCATCAGCAGGCGCGGCAGCCGCCACCCCCCCGACGCCGAGAGAGCATAGAAATGATCCTCGCTCACCGGCGTCCGTACGAACGAATCCTCGCCGCGCCATTCGGGAATGAGGCGGTCTAATCCGATAGGATCGACCACCGCGCCGGAAAGGATGTGGGCGCCAACTTCCGAACCTTTCTCCACCACCACCACGGATATGTCCGGCGCGAGCTGCTTTACTCGGATCGCGGCGGCAAGGCCGGCTGGACCGGCACCGACGATGACCACGTCGAATTCCATTGCCTCGCGCGCCGGCAATTGCGTTGTGGCCATGGGCCGCGTCCTCCGCGAAGACGCCGCCGGGCAGCACAAGCTTTGAGCGGCTCTTGTGCGCCGGCGCCGTCTTTGTACAAATCGAGCAATGACGCATCGACGATGCGCCGGCAAGCGGCGGACTCCTCGCCAATCAGGGATGGACCATCGTGCCCGTGAACCCCGAACCTGACATGGCGCGCGCGTTGCTCGCGTTCTATCGCGATGCCGGCGTCGATGCGCTGCTCGGCGAGGAGCCGGTCGACCGTACGGCCGATGCATCGGCTGCTGCACCTTCCCCTGAAAGCGGGACGTCGCCCGCCGTGGCTCGCGCAGCGAGCGAAGGCGAGCCGGTTGGGGATCAAGTCCGTGACCCCGCTGCGGATCGCCCATTGCGCGTCGAAGACGCGCGTGAACGCGCTTCTGGGCGAGCCGCCCCTCCGCTTTCAGTGCAGGGAAAAACGACCCCCTTACCGCCGCCTGATGTCGCCGCCATGGCTGCACGCGAGGCCGCCACCGGCGCCGCAACTCTCGATGAGCTGCGCGCACTCCTTGAGAGCTTCAAGGGCTGCGCCCTGCATGCAACGGCGACCCAGCTTGTGTTCGCCGACGGCAATCCGCAGGCGCGCGTGATGTTCGTCGGCGAAGCGCCCGGATACGAGGAAGACAGGAGCGGCAAGCCGTTCGTCGGTCGTTCGGGCAAGTTGCTCGATCTGATGATGCAGGCGATCGGTCTCGACCGCAGCACAGCCTATATCGCCAATGTCGTGCCCTGGCGGCCGCCCGGCAACCGCACACCGACTCCGCAGGAGACCGCGATCTGCCTGCCGTTCATTCGCCGCCAGGTCGCGCTCGCCGATCCGGACATTCTGGTCTGCCTCGGCCAGCCGGCGACGCACACGTTGCTCGACACCAAGGAAGGAATTACGCGAACGCGCGGGCGCTGGTTAACCTACGATACGGGCAGCCGCCAAATCCGCGCGCTTGCCACCTTCCACCCGGCCTATCTGTTGCGCAACCCGCTGCAGAAGCGGTTCGCCTGGCGAGATTTCCTCGCCATCAAAAAGGCACTCGTGGTGCAGGTTTAAACATTCGCTCCCCGCGGGGGCCGCTAACGCGGGAAGCGAATGTCCAATCCGTGTTCGGCCGCGCGACCGACGTCTGCCTTACGGCACTCGTCGCGGCGTTGCCTGCGCGGGAGCGGGCGCGCTCGCCGGCCTGATCACGCCCCAACCGACACGCAATGCCGGCATCCGGCCCTGGATCCCACGCTCGAAGACCTGTGGCACTTCGGGGACGAGATCGGGAAAGTAGGCTTTGATGTCCGGTGGCGGAGCCGGATTGGTATCGGGCGTGAGCCACACGACGACCGCTCCCTTTTTGCGGATGTCGTCGGCGGTTACCGACGGCGAACGCGCGGGATCTTCATCGAAATAGACGCTGGGACGGCTCGGCGCGGCGAGCGCGACGATCGCGGCCGTGCCTATCTGGCCGCTGACCACGGCGAGCGGATGCCCGGTCCGGTCCGCAAAAGTGTCGGCGAAAAAGCGCCCCATGGCCGCGGCCGGCTCCGCCACCGCCAGATCGGCTCCGGCCGTCCAGGGCAGGAGCGCCATGACCAGCGGCACCATGGCGGCCGGCACAAGCAAGAGGCCCGCCCAGGCGAAGCCGAGAATACGCTCATGATAAAGCGCGATGGTCTCACCGCCGGCAAGGACCACCAGCAGGGCCGACATGACGAGAAGCGGCGCGACCCCTCCGATCGGCAGCGCCCGCCCGAGCACGACGGCGACAATCGTCGAAAACAAACCCGGCAGCAACGCAAACACCTTTACGAAGCTCCGGGCAAAGTCGTCGAGCGCGCCGCGGCGAAGCGCCGGCAACGGCATGGCACGGACGCGCGGCCAACCGCTCGCCAGCACGACGAGAAAGGCCAGTCCCGCATGGGCCACAACCAGCATGCCGATAAGCCGCAACCACAACACGGTATTCCTGCCGGCAATGCCGGCTTCGCGCAGCCGCTCGATGGTGGGTGCCAGGCTATTGCCGGCGCCCTCCAGCCAGAGCAGATGCAGGAAGAGAACGCACACCAGCACCGCAGCGACGATCCACGGCTCGACACGATCGAGCGCCGCGCGCCCGCTTTCAGTCACCACCGTGAACAACGCCAGCACGCCGAGCAAGATCAACGCCGCTTCGCTCGTAAGCAGGATGAAGGCGGCGGCGGCGCCGACCGCGTACCAGGAGCGCTGTCGCCCCTGCGCCACGGCTCTCCAGTAATGCCAGAGCACAAACGCCCATAGCGCCATGGTCAAAACCGCCGGTCCGAAATCCGGCGTCGGCACCGTGAACGCCGAAATGCCGACCATGAGCAGGACCGCGATGACGGCTTGCGCGCGGCCCAGGATCGCGCTGCCGAGCTCGAATACGCACCAATAGGTCGCGATCACGCAAAGCTGCGACAGCGCATAGAGTGCGAACAGGCCGCCGACGCGGAACGCAATCTCGGCAAGCCAGAAGGCCAGCGGCGGGCCGACGTCGCTGTCGAACTGGAATTCATGACCGATGGCCAGCACCTGAGCCAGTTCGCCCGGCGGCGCCGCGTAGAACAGCATCGGCACCGCAAGCCACAGCAGCGCCTGCGCCAGCGCCACCAGCCAAAATACCAGCCGGGGGCGGGAACGGATCGCTTCAAAGTAGAGCGGGACGTAAAACATCACACGCTTTTACGTCATCGCGCCCAGCCCGCCTAAAGTGGCAAGGGCTGGGATCCGGCCGCATCCGCGTCTTCGGTCAACAGGCCGAGCGCGACGGCAACCGGCGCGAACGAGCGGCGGTGATGAATGGTCGGGCCGAGCCGCTCGAGCGCGGCAAAATGCTCGGGCACGCTGTAGCCCTTATGCTGCTCGAAGCCATAGCCCGGATGGGCGGCGCCAAGACACCTCATCAGCCGGTCGCGCGTCACCTTGGCGACGATTGAAGCCGCCGCAATCGAGGCGACAAGCCCGTCGCCGCCGATCACCGCCTCGCAGTCGCAGCCGCAATCGATGCGGTCGCGCCCATCGACAAACACCAGGCACGGTCTGGCAGGGAGCGCCGCGACGGCGCGCGCCAGGGCCCACAGCGACGCGCGCAAGATGTTGTAGCGGTCGATGCGCGCCGGTGGCGCCAGCGCAACGGCGACCTGGGCGCGGGCGCAAATGCGCTCGTAGAGCACTTCGCGGCGATCCGGCGTGAGCCGTTTTGAATCGTCAAGCCCGCGCGGCACATCGTCGGGATTGAGAATGACCGCCGCGGCCACGACCGGCCCGGCGAGCGGTCCCCTGCCCGCTTCATCGCACCCCGCCACGGGCCACACACCGCGCTTGAACGCGGCACGCTCACGGCGAAAGGTCGGACGCGCGATCTCCTCGGCGAGCGGCAAGCGCACGGCTGCCGGTTCGTTGCGGCCATTTCCATTGCGACTCATGCCCGATGATGACCACGCCGCGAGGCGATCCGCAATGCGGGCCTGAGTGAAGGAGAGAATTACGGGGATACGGTCCAGTCGAGCGCGGAGAACCGCCACGGACGAATTATTCAGGCGATGTAGGCTAGAAACCGCTTCTCAAAGCGCATCAGCAAGCGTCGAAATGACGGGCGATACGTCGGGAGAATACGATGAAACTTCAAGGCGGGTGCTATTGCGGCCGACTGCGCTACGCGGCCGAGGGCGAGCCGATCCTGCGAGCACAATGTCACTGCCGCGAATGCCAATATATCAGCGGCGGCTCGGTCAATATGTTTATGCTGATGCCGCCCGGTGGTTTTAGTTACACCAAGGGAATGCCCAAGCAATTTACTCGCACTGATCTCGAAAGCGCCGTGAGCCGCGAATTCTGCGCCGAATGCGGCACCCATATAGCGACGCGGCGGCCGGGTCTGCGCGCCGTGATTTTGAAGGTCGGCACGCTCGACGATCCAAGCCTTTTTGGCAAACCGCAGATGGCGATCTATACCATCGACAAACAGGCTTTCCACCATATCCCTGAGGGCTTGCCGACTTTCGAGCGACTGCCGCCACGATAACAACCGGCGATGAGAGAGGCAGTCCGCGAACGTTCGGGCATTGAAACCCAATCACCGATTTCGCAGCGCTCAATTCGCGCTATTGTCCGCCAAACAAACTGAGCTGCGCGGCCGCCGGCCGCGGCGGCCGGAAATGTTCGGTCGTGGTCTGCGCGTGCGTCTTGTTGAAACCAAGGCGCTCGCAAGCGACTTCAAAGCGTCGGCCGATCATCCAGGCGACCGGGCCGGAACCGGTCATGCGCTTACCCCAAGTGGAATCGTAGTCCTTGCCGCCACGGCTGTCGCGCACGAGGCTGAAGACGCGATCGTGTCGGTCGGGAAAATTCTCCTTCAGCCATTCGCTGAACAGATCGCGGATCTCGAGCGGCAGTCGCAGCAGAACATAGCCGGCATTGGATACGCCGGTCGCGGCGACCGCTTCGAGAATGCGCTCGATCTCGGCGTCGTTAATCGACGGGATGACAGGAGCGACGAGAACGGAGGTGGGGATGCCGGCCTTGACCAGTTGCCGCAACGCCTCGAGCCGGCGCGGCGGCGTCGGCGCGCGCGGCTCCATGGTGCGGGCGAGCTTGGCGTCGAGCGTAGTGACCGAGACGGCAACCTTCACCAGGCCGCGCTCGGCCATGCGCGCCAGGATGTCGAGGTCGCGCAGCACCAGACTCGATTTGGTGACGATGCCGACCGGGTGGCCGGCGCGCTCCAGCACTTCGAGAATGCCGCGCATGATTTTGAAGCGGCGTTCGATCGGCTGATACGGATCGGTGTTGCTGCCGATGGCAATGATCTTCGGAACGTAGCCGGGCGCCGACAATTCGCGCTCCAGGAGTTCCGGCGCGTTCGGCTTCATGAACAGCTTCGTCTCGAAATCGAGGCCCGGCGAAAGCCCAAGATAGGCATGTGTCGGCCGTGCGAAACAATAGACGCAGCCATGCTCACAGCCGCGGTACGGATTGATCGAGCGGTCGAAGGAAATGTCCGGGGAATTGTTGCGGGCGATGATTTTTCGCGTCGAATCCACGCTCACAATGGTTTTGAACGCCGGCAGATCGTCCAATCCCTGCCAGCCGTCATCGAATGCCACTCGGGCGAGGGGCTCATAACGGCCGGAGGCGTTCGACACGGTGCCACGACCGCGGCGGCGTAGCCGCTCGACGGCTGTTCCCAACTCGCCCGCCGGCGCTGAGGGCAAAAGCGCCGGCGGGCGTTTCAATGCGGACGAACGGTTCATCGCCCTAATCTAATGCCGTCTCCAGAACAAAGCAAGAACAAAATATCGTGATTGAGAACTGAGGCACTCCCAAAGCTGCCCGCTGTCTCGATCCATCCAAACCCTGCCCCCATCCAAGACCCTGCCCCATCCACGAGCGCGCGATCCGTCAATGCGTGTAGCTAAACGTCTCGCAAAGGCTCGTACTGTTTGCCGCGTTGGGAAGGTCCGGCTGTCCACTGCCGGAGAAGAAGGCGAGCGACAGCATTTGATCGGCCACGAGCGGTGGGTTGGTTCCGACGACTGTGAGCAGCCAATGGGCATCACTGGGACCGCAAACCGTATTGCCGTTGAGAAGCTTTGCGCCAGCGGGAATCGTGAGTTTGTACAGGCTCGCGGCGGTCGGCTGCGCCATCGAGACCAGCAGGCCGGCCGGGCCGAGCTGCGGTCCGGCGACGTTGCTGACCAAAACGAGCGCATAGGACTTCCCGGCCATTGTCAGCTCGCTCGCCGATAATTCGATGTCGCCGGTGATCGACATCGCAGTGTTGCTCATGGCGGTCCACTTCTGCGGGCCGGACTGCGCGTGCGTTTTTCTTACGGCGACACCTGCGACAAGAAGCAAGATCGCCACCACAGCGACGATAAGACGGACGCCGCGGTGTCTTCGCGACTGCACTGACATTCGCGCCTCCAATTCGATCAGATCGTATTATCGCATAGCCAAGGCGACGCGCGTTGTCGACATGTCCACACGAGCGACGAGCACGCGGCCGGTCCACAATAAAGGCCGAGCGTACCAGGGCGGCCATGTCCACCGCCGTCAGCCTGGATACTTGACTAAGTCAAGTTTCAGCGCGAGGCTCCGCACATGACCGTGAGCCAGAGCGAACGCCGCATCGCAGAAAATCGAATTGCCACGGTGCGCCGATTCAACCGCTTCTACACGCGGCATATCGGCGTGCTGCGCAAAAACTTCCTCGGCACTCCCTATTCGCTCGGCGAAGCGCGCGTGCTCTACGAAATCGCCAGCCAGCGGGCGCCGACCGCGAGCGAAGTCGGCCGCGCGCTCGACCTCGATGCGGGCTATCTCAGCCGGCTATTGGGCAGTTTCGCGCGCCGCGGCCTGATCCGCAGAACCGTGTCGCCCAGGGACGCGAGACAATGCCATCTGGCGCTGTCGGCGCGCGGACGAAAGGCCTTGGCGCCGCTGGATCGGCGCTCGCACGAGGCGACGGCGGCAATGCTGAAAAAGCTTACGCCGACCAGCCAGCAGCATTTGCTGGCGGCCATGCATACGATCGAGGCGCTTCTCGACGGCAACGCATTGGCCGCGCCGCCGTCCCGTCACGCCTACACATTGCGCGCGGCGGCGCCCGGCGATTTCGGTTGGATCGTCAAACGCCACGCCGAACTTTATGCGCAGGAGTACGGATGGACCGAGCCGTTCGAGGGGGTGTGCGCCAAGATCGTCGCCGACTATGCCAACAACAACGATCCGAAGCGCGAACGCTGCTGGATCGCGGAATTGGACGGCGAGAATGTCGGCTGCGTCTTTCTGGTCAAGGATTCGGCGAAAGTCGCGCGCATCCGCCTGCTCCTGGTCGACCCGAAAGCGCGCGGGCTCGGGCTCGGCGCCCGCCTGGTCGACGAATGCGTCCGCTTCGCTCGCCGCGCCGGGTATAAGAAAGTGACGCTCTGGACCCACAGCGTGCTCACGGTCGCGCGGCACATTTATGGGAAGGCGGGCTTCCGGCTCATGCGCATCGAGCGGCACAGGAGCTGGGGCCCTGTTGTCGTCAGCGAGTTCTGGGATTTGCAATTGTAGGCCCGGTCATTCCGGGACTGCGGGCTTGGCCCGCGTCGGAAATGACGACGGGATGGCGGGTTACGCCGTGGCTCCCTTCGCCTTGCGGCGGCGCAAATGCTCGTCGAGACGCGGCATGATCTCGACGAAATTGCACGGACCGTAACGATAATCGAGCTGGTGCACCAGAATCTCGTCCCAGGCGTCCTTGCACGCGCCCGGCGAACCCGGCAGGCAGAAAATAAACGTCGCGTTGGCGACACCGGCGGTCGCGCGCGACTGCACCGCCGAGGTGCCGATCTTGGGGAAACTCACCACCAGAAACAGCACCGAGAACGCGTCCATCTTCTTCTCGAACAGCGGCTCGATCGCCTCGGGCGTCACATCACGCCCGGTAAAGCCGGTGCCACCGGTGGTGATGATGACGTCGATGACCGGATCGTCGATCCAGGCCTTCACCCGGTTTCGGATCGCTTCGATGTCGTCGGGTACGATGCTGCGCTCGGCGACCAGGTGGCCGGCGGCGACGACGCGCTGCATCAGCAGCGCGCCGGACTTGTCGTCCTTGAGCGAACGCGTGTCCGAGACCGTCAGCACCGCAATCTTCAGCGGCACAAATTGTTTCTTGTCGTCGATACCAGCCATCGCACACCTTGCGCAGGGGCAGATTAGAACACTTTAGCCCGGCCTGGGAAACAGGTCCGGATGCCGCGGCTATCGTGCGGATTTGACATTCGCGACCCGCTTTGCCGCCAGTCCGCGAAGCGAATGTTAGAATCGGGCCGCTAGAGGGTATCGGCCTTGAACGTATCGCAAGCCGAGACTTGGCCTGCATTGAAGCCGTTCATGAACCAGCGCTTGCGTTGTGCGGAGGTCCCGTGCGTGAAGGAATCGGGCGCAACGAAGCCCTGCATCTCTTTCTGCAGGCGGTCGTCGCCGATCGCCGATGCGGTCTGCAGCGCCTGGTCGACGTCGCCCGGATCGAGGAAGCGGTGCTTGGCCTGGGCGCGGTTGGCCCACAGGCCGGCGAGACAATCGGCCTGTAATTCCACGCGCACCTGCAGCGCGTTGGCGACGGCCTGGCTCGATGCCGCCTGCTGAGCCTGCGTAACGCGCGGCAGAATGCCGAGTTCGTCCTGTACGTGATGGCCGACCTCATGGGCAATCACATAGGCCTCGGAAAACCGGCAGGCGTTGCTGCTGGTGCAGCCGCCGAATTTATTCTGCAGATCGTCGAAGAACGAGGTGTCGAGATAAATCCGCTGATCGCGCGGGCAATAAAACGGCCCCATGGCCGACCGCGCCAAGCCGCAGGCGCCCGGCTCCGAACCGGCGAACAGGCGCAGCTTGGGCGGATGATAGACGCGTCCGCTCGCGTTGAAGATCTCCGTCCAGCGATCCTCGGTATCGCCCAGTACCAGCGCGACGAAGTGGCCGGTGGCATCGGACGGCGTGCCCGCGGTCACCCGCGGCGGCTGGCCGGATTGCTGGGGTCCGCCGCCGGTGGCCACCTGTCCGCCGTTGAGCAACACGTTCGGATCGATGCCGAAGTACCAGCTGACCAGCAGGATGACGACGACGGCTCCGATGCCCAAGCCGCCGCGGCCGCCGATCATTCCGCCGCCGCGCGATGCACTGGCTTCACGATCGTCTTCAACATTGTCGCTTGGCCGGAAATCATCCGTACGCATTGCCCATTCTCCTGTCTCTTGATCAGCGGCGTTCGCGCCGCATCTTTGTCCGCATTGTAGCTGCGCAATCGCCGCTCGTCGAACGCAGTTAACCAAATGTTTCCCGGCATTTATTGCCTAGTCGAAAGTTATCTCGATTAAGCCGTTTTTTACCTTGGCGGAGCATCTTGTTGTTTGTCGGTTGTAGGTCCCGCGTCGCCGGCCGCGTCGCCTGAGTCAGAGTTCTGAGTCATGGTTGTGTCGCGTCGCGGGGCGTCCGTAAGGACGCCCCGCGTGAGTTTTGAGTCCACGCCTTCGTCGCGTATCCTGCTTGGCGACTGCGTTGCCGAGCTGGCGAAACTGCCGCCAGGCTGCGTCGACCTCGTTTTCGCCGACCCGCCGTACAATCTTCAGCTCCAGGGCGAGCTGAAGCGGCCCGACAATTCGCGGGTCGCCGCCGTTGACGACGACTGGGACAAGTTTTCCAGCTTCGCCGCCTATGACGATTTCACCCGCGCCTGGCTCCTCGGCTGCCGGCGCCTCATGAAGCCGCACGCCACGCTGTGGGTGATCGGCTCCTATCACAACATTTTTCGCGTCGGCGCGCTCGTTCAGGATCTCGGCTTCTGGATCCTCAACGACGTCATCTGGCGCAAGTCGAACCCGATGCCGAATTTCCGCGGCCGCCGCTTCACCAACGCGCACGAGACCTTGATCTGGGCGGCGCGCGATGCGGCAAGGAGCGATTACACGTTCAATTACGAGGCGCTCAAGGCCAGCAACGATGACGTCCAGATGCGCTCCGACTGGTTCATGCCATTGTGCACAGGCGAGGAGCGGCTCAAGGGTCGCGACGGCAAGAAGCTGCACCCGACGCAAAAGCCGGAAGCGCTGCTCGCGCGCGTTATTCTGGCCGCATCGCGCCCCGGCGACGTCGTGCTCGACCCGTTTTGCGGCACCGGCACGACCGGCGCGGTGGCGCGGCGTCTGCGGCGAAATTTCATCGGCATCGAACGGCAGGCGGATTACGCGGCAGCGGCGGAGCGGCGAATCGACGCGGCGGAGCCGCTGGCGGAGGCGGCGCTGGAGAATTTCATGACCGCGCGCGAAGCGCCGCGGGTGCCGTTTGCGGCGTTGATCGAGCGCGGCCTCGTCGCTCCCGGCGTCAAACTGGTGGACGCCAAGCGCCGCCATCGCGCGCTGGTGCGCGCCGACGGCGCCGTTTCACTTGGCGAGCACGTCGGCTCGATCCATCGCATCGGAGCGCTGGCGCAGGGGCTGGAAGCCTGCAACGGCTGGACCTTCTGGCACGTGGAGACGGCGAGCGGCCTCACACTCATCAACTCGCTGCGCGCGCGGGTGCGCGCCGAAATGGGCCACGCTGTCGGATAAAACTCGGTGCTACGTCTCAGGTATTGCTTCGACGAGCAGCTCAAGCGCCCGTTTGGCGAAGGCATCCATGTTCGCCAATCGCTCGGCGCCGCCGGTGCGCAGCGTGACGGCGCGTTCGGCCGGACCTGCAACGGCAATGCACGAGTGGCCCGCCGGATCGCCGTAACGGTTGCCGGTCGGCCCGCTCGCGCCGGTTTCGCCGATGCCCCAGGCCGCGCCATGCCGTTCGCGCACGCGCCGCGCCAGCAGCAGCGCGTAGGCCTCGGTCGCCGGTCGCAAGCCGGCCATATCGGCGTCGCCGATGCCGAGCAGCGCCGCACGCGCGGATTTGGTGTAGACCACCGCGCCGCCGAGAAAATAAGCCGAGGCGCCGGGCAGGGCGAGCAGGCAAGCGGCGACAAGCCCGCCGGTCGAGGATTCGGCGACCGCAATCGTCTCGCGGCGCGCGATCAGGCGCTTCGCGATTGTCTCGGCCAGCGGCAACAGTGCTTTCATAAATCGCTCCTGCCGATCTCGCAGAGCGCGCCGAAGATGCCGATGTCGGCTTGCGGGAATTGCTTTGCCAATTGCGCGCCGATGGCTTCTGCACCGTCCTGGTAAAGCGTCTCGATCATCAGCGCGCCGGCGATCTTCTTGTCGCCGCCGCGCAATTGCTCTTCCTTCGACACCGGCATACCGCCGGCATCGAGCGCGACCCATATTTCTCCACACGCGACCGCGGTATCAGCGGTGATTTTTTCGAGCGCGCCGGACAGCATTTCATCCGGTCTCTGGCCAAAACGGGCAACAACGGCAAACGCGCCGCGGAAATGGCCGCGCCGCGCAACGCGCCGGCACATTGTCCGGTTCATGTCGACGAAAACCTCCGCCATCATCTTGCGCGTCATCGGCGTCGGATGATCGAGCCGCTCCAAATAGGGCTTCGACGTGAGCACCTCCGGCGCTTCGACAAGATAGAAGCAGAAATAGTCGGGCGTACCCGCAACGCCTCTATAACGGCGGCCAAACAGAAAACCCGGCACGCCAAGCCGCTCGATGAGATGCTCGCCCTGGTACCAGGCTTCGAATTCCGCCTCGCGCCCAGCACGGCACTGATGGAAGATCGCAAGTATTCCGGGCTGCGCCGTCATCGCGCGGCGACCACCATGATCTCGACCTTGTAGTCGGGCGAGGCGAGGCCGGCCTGGACGGTAGCGCGCGCCGGTGCATTGCCGGGCGACAGCCAGGCATCCCATACCGCATTCATCTCGGCAAAATTCGCCATGTCGGTGATCCAGATATTGGCCGACAGAAGCTTGCTCTTATCGGTGCCGGCCTTGGCGAGAAAGCCGTCGATCTGTGACAAAATGCTTTTGGTCTGCTCGGCCATGCTCTTGCCCTTGGGCGCCTCGGCGACGATGCCGGCGAGATAGACGGTGTCGCCGTGAACGACAGCCTTGCTCAGGCGCGGCCCGGTCTCATGACGTTCGATACTCATCGCAGTTCCCTTTCGTTGTTGTTCGAATTTTCATTCCGTCCCATGGGCGACGACCTTGCGCATCAGGCTCGGCAGTGCCTCCTCGGCAATGCCGTCGAGCGCGGCCCAGCGCGTACCGGGCGGCGCCCCCGCAGTCCGCGGAAGCTCCGCCGTGTAGACCGTCAATTCCAGCGGAAAATGGGTGAACGTGTGCCGCACGCGTCCGGGAATTCGACGCCAGACGATCGAACGCCGCGATTTGGCAGCGGCAAAGCGCGGCGCGCCTTCGAGCGCCTTGGACTCGTCGAAATCCGGCTGCCATTGCGTGGTCGGCACCTCGGTCATGCCACCAAGGAGGCCCTTTGCCGGCCGCGTGCGGACCAGCAGAAACCCGTCGCTGCGGCGCACCAGGAAGGCGGCGCCGCGGCGCAGTGCCCCGTCGCGTTTGGGCGTCCGCCGCGGAAATATCTCCGCATCGCCGCGCCGGTGCGCCGCACAGCCCTCATTGCAGGGACACAACGCGCAGGCCGGCCGCTTCGGCGTGCAGATGGTCGCGCCGAGATCCATCAGGGCCTGCGCGAAATCACCGCAGCGGCGCGCCGGCGTGAGCGCAAGAGCGAGCGCGGCAATTTCCGTCTTGGCTGCCGGCAACGGCGTCACCACGGCGTAAAGCCTGGAGATCACTCGTTCGATATTGCCGTCCACCGGGCTGGCGGGCGCGTCAAAAGCGATTGCCGCTATGGCGGCGGCCGTATAGGCGCCGATGCCCGGGAGCGCGCGCAAATCCGTCTCGCTTTGCGGGAACTCGCCGCCGTGGCGCTGCACCAGCGCCCTGGCGCAAGCGTGCAGGTTGCGGGCGCGCGCGTAGTAGCCTAGTCCGGCCCAGGCCTTGAGCACATCGTCGAGCGGGGCGGCAGCGAGCGCCCGCACATCCGGCCAGCGCGCCAGAAACCGCGCGTAATAGGGCACAACGGCCTTCACCGTCGTCTGCTGCAACATGATTTCAGAGAGCCAGACCCGGTAGGGATCGGCGCGTTCGCCTGGCGGCGCACGCCACGGCAGAACCCGGCGATGCCGGTCGTACCAGGCGAGAAGCGCGCTTGCGAACGCGAGGATTTGATCTTCTTCCGCGGCGAGGGGAGGACCGGATCGTCGGAGACGATCCCGCGCGCCGTGAATTCGCGGCCCGCCGTCGGGAGGCATCGCGTTCGACCTTTTCCGTTCAGGCACGGATGAGGACTTTTTGCTGTTGGTCTTCGCTGCTAGAGTTCCGTATCGAGGGATGACAGAGCAAGTCGCAATGAGCAAGCCCGGGCGCCCATTCGCCAAGCCGTTGCGCGAGGTCGCCGCCAAAATCGTCGGCGAGGCCTTCACCCGGCAGGGCTTTGCGTCCGCCGAGCTTGTCACCCGCTGGGATGAGATCGTCGGCCCGGACATTGCCGCGCACAGTGAACCGATCAAGCTGCAGTGGCGGAGTCCCGGGCCGTCCGACGCCGGCGCCGGGCAGGAGCCTGCCACCCTGGTGCTTCGCGTCGATGGCCCGGCCGCAATCGAAATTCAGCACCTTGGCGATGTGATCCGCGAGCGGGTCAACCGCTTCCTCGGCTGGCGGGCCGTGGCGCGAATCGTATTGCGGCAAGCGCCGCTGCGCCGCAGACCGCGCGATGCCGCGCCGCGGCCGGATACGGCTGGCGCGGAGCGCATCAGCGCAACATTGGCCGGCATTGCCGACAGCGACCTCAAGCAGGCATTGGCGCGGCTCGGCGCCGCGATCAAACAGAAGTCTGCGGGCGGCGGCGGATACACTTGATGCCGCAGGGGCTTGGCCTGCGAGCACGCTAATGCCACATTGGGGCCGCAGATAATCTCGCGACGCCGCATAAAATTAGGCTGTCAATCCAGGAGCTTCCCTTGTCGATCTCTCGTCGTCAATTGTTGACCGGAGGAGGCGTCGTCATCGTCGCCGCCGCTGCCGGAGGTACATTGCTGGCGCGCCATCTCGGCTCGCACGCCGTTGAGCTGCCCGCAGCAACGCCCATGCCGGGGGGCGGTTCTGCTCCCGCCGCCGATCCGGCCGAACTCGCCGCGCTGGCAAAGCCCGGCCCCGCCGGCGACATCGTGCTCGGCTCGGACAAGGCTCCGGTGACGGTCATCGAATACGCCTCAATGACCTGTCCACATTGCGCGCATTTTTCCGAAACCACGTTCCCGGAACTGAAGAAAAAGTACATCGATGCCGGCAAGGTCCGTTTCATCTTCCGCGAATTTCCCTTCGACAAGGTCGCCGCCGCCGGATTCATGCTGGCGCGCTGCGCCAGCAGGGACGGCGGCAGCGCGAGATACATGGCGGTGGTGGAGACGCTATTTGCCAAACAGGACCAATGGGTCACCGATCAGCCGCTGGACCCGCTGAAAAACATCGCCAAGCAGCTCGGGTTTTCCGACCAGATGTTCGATGCCTGCCTGACGAATCAACAGGTGCTCAACGACATCGAGGACGTGCGTAACCGCGCCGTGGAGAAGCTTGGCGTCAATTCCACACCGACTTTCTTCGTCAACGGCAAGAAGGTTGTGGGCGACGTATCGCTTGAGACTCTGGCCAAGGAGATCGACCCCTATCTCAAGGTAGGATAAGGGTTTTTTACCCTCACCGGCGCCTTCACGGGACTGGCCAAGCGTTCCGGGCGGTGTTGCGGCACCGGCTCGCAAGCAAAAATCCCGACCAGAACAGTTGACTTGCCGACGGCGCGATTCATTCTCCGCGCCGATGCGGCATCATCCGACGCGCCCTCGGGGGAACTGGGCGCGATTCCCAAGCGATTCCCTTGGCCGCCGCAGCAAGGGGCTCGACATAGGACTCGTATGAAGCTCACGCGGCTGCGCCTGATCGGCTTCAAATCTTTCGTCGAGTCGACCGATTTCATCATCGAGCCTGGGCTGACCGGAGTCGTCGGCCCCAACGGCTGCGGCAAGTCGAACCTGGTTGAGGCAGTGCGCTGGGTTATGGGTGAGGCCTCCTACAAGGCCATGCGCGCCGCCGAAATGGATGACGTGATCTTCTCCGGCAACACCGAACGTCCGGCGCGCAATCATGCCGAGGTGGCCGTCCAGGTCGACAACAGCGAACGTAATGCTCCGTCCGCCTTCAATGACGCCGAGACACTGGAAGTGGCTCGCCGCATCGTCCGCGAGCAAGGCTCGAGCTTCCGTATCAACGGCCAGGAGGTGCGCGCGCGCGACGTAGCGATGCTGTTCGCCGATGCCTCGACCGGCTCGCGTTCGCCGGCACTGGTGCATCAGGGCCGCATCGGCGAGATCATCCAGGCGCGGCCGGAGCAGCGCCGCCGCGTGCTCGAAGAGGCAGCGGGCATTTCCGGGCTGCACGCACGCCGCCATGAGGCCGAACTGCGGCTCAAGGCGGCGGAGCAAAATCTGGCGCGGGTCGAGGATGTGATCGGCCAACTGGCCGCACAGGTCGCCGCGCTGCGGACCCAGGCGCGGCAAGCGGCGCGCTACCGCAATATTTCCGGCCACGTGCGCCGCGCCGAAGCGCTGCTGTTTCACCTGCGCTGGACTGCAGGACGCGCCGAACTCGCCGACGCCGAGCATGCTCAGGAGGCGGCCGTGCGCATCGTCGCGGCTCGCACCAGCGCGCAGGCGCAGGCCTCGACCCGGCAGACAGACCTCGCCGCGGGCCTACCGACTTTGCGCGAAGCGGAGGCCAAGGCCGCCGCGGCGTTGCAGCGGCTGGTGATCGCGCGCGAGACGCTCGAGCGCGAGGAGGCGCGCGCCAGGGAACGCATCAATGAACTCGATCGGCGGCTCGAGCAGTTTTCGGCTGATCTCGCGCGCGAGCGCACGCTCGCGGCCGACGCCAATGCGGCGCTCGAACGGCTTGCCACGGAGGAGACCTCGCTGCGATCGCAAGCCGAGGCAAGTGTGGCGCGGCTTGGCGGCGCCAACGAACGAGCCGGGACAGCGGACGCGGCGCTCGCAACCTCGGAAAAATCCTTCGCCGAATTGACCGGCGCGCTGGCCGACCTCCTCGCCCGTCGCAATCAGTTGCAGGCCGCCATCCGCGAACACGGTGAGCGCGCGGAACGACTGCAGGCGGAACTCGCAAACATCGAAGCCGGCCTGGCGGCAACCGCCAGCGGCGAGGCCGACTTGCCGGCCTTGGCGAACGCGCTTGCCGCCGTCCAGGCCGCTCTCGCTCAAGGCGAGAGCGCGGCGCGTACCGCCGAACTTGCCCACGCTTGCGCTCGTGAACAGGTGGAGGTTGCGCGCGCGCCGCTCACAGCTGCCGAACGCAGCGTGCAGCGGCTTGAAACCGAGGCCAAGACGATCGGTAAGCTGCTCGCGGTCGAAACCAGAAATCTCTGGCCGCCGGTGATGGATGCACTCACCGTCGCCAAGGATTATGAAAAAGCTCTGGGCGCCGCGCTCGGCGACGACCTCGACGCGCCGGTCGGCGATTCCGCGCCGATGCACTGGTTGGGCGCGCCGATCGAGCCGAGCGATCCGACCTTGCCGGACGGTGCTGTGGCGCTGTCGCATTTTGTGCAGGGACCGCCCGAACTGGCCCGGCGTCTGGCGCAGATCGGCGTCGTCGAGCGCACCGACGGTCCACGGCTTGCGAAACTGCTCAAGCCCGGCCAGCGACTGGTCTCACGCGACGGCGATCTGTGGCGCTGGGACGGCTTCGCCGCCGCGGCGCACGCCCCGACCGGAGCCGCGCGCCGGCTTGCCGAGCGCGGCCGCCTGCAGGAGATTCAGGCTGAGCTGGAAACGGCGCGAGCTGCAGTCGAGGCCAAGCGGCAGGCTCTTGCCGACGCCGAAAAGAGTACCGCTGCGGCGGCGGCGATGGAATTGCGCACACGGGCAGAGTGGCGTGAGGCGCAGCGACTAACCGACGCCGCGCGCGAGGCCCATACCGATGCCGAGCGCGAAATCAGCCGCAACGCGGCGCGCATCTCGGCACTCAATGAGGCGCACGAGCGGATTGACCGCAGTCGCGACGAGAGGGCGCAGGCGTGCACACAGGCGGAGCAGGCGCTGGCGGCGCTGCCATCGTCGGCCGACCTCGAAGCCAAGCTCGCCGCGATCAATGAGGTGATCGCCGGCGAGCGCAGCGCCTGTGCCGAGCTGCGGGTCGAGGTGCAGGCGATCGCGCGCGAAGTCCGAACTGGCGGATCGTCGCCTGGCGGCTATCGCAACCGAGCGCGGACAGTGGAACGAGCGCAACGACGCCGCCACAGCGCAGATCGCCACCATCGCCGAACGGCGCGCGCAAGCCGAAACCGAGCGCGAGGAACTGATGGACGCGCCCGCAAAAATTTGCCGCAAGCCGACAATCGTTGATCAGCGAGATCGAAACCGCGACGGCGCAGCGCCGCGCGGCCGCCGACCTTCTCGCCGCCGGCGAGAACGAACTCGCCGAAGCCGACAAGGCCGCGCGCGCTGGCGCTGGAGACGGTCGGCGAGGCACGCACCGAATCGCGCGCGCGGAGGAGCGACGGGACGCCGCCAAGCGCCGGCTCGCCGAGATCGAACACGAAATTCGCGACATGTTCGACATCGAGCCGCCGGCGGCGGCCGAACTCGCCGAAATCAAGCCGGGCGCCGAGCTACCGACGATCGTCGCTGCGGAAGAGAAGCTCGATCGCATTCGCCGCGAGCGCGAGCGGCTCGGTGCAGTCAACTTGCGCGCCGAACAGGAACTGGACGAGGTCGAAGCGCAGCACCGCAAACTGACGGCCGAGCGCGACGACCTGGTCGAGGCGATCCGCCGGCTGCGCCAAGGCATCCACAGCCTCAATCACGAGGCGCGCGAGCGCCTGCTCACCTCCTTCGCCACCGTAAACGAGAATTTCAAGAAGCTGTTCATCGAACTGTTCGGCGGCGGCAATGCCGAGCTGCAACTGATCGAGAGCGAGGATCCGCTCGAGGCGGGCCTGGAAATCCTGGCCAAGCCGCCGGGCAAAAAGCCCGCCACGCTGTCGCTTCTCTCCGGCGGCGAGCAGGCGCTGACCGCGCTGGCGCTGATCTTCGCCGTTTTTCTCACCAACCCGGCGCCGATCTGCGTGCTCGACGAGGTCGATGCCCCGCTCGACGATTACAATGTCGAGCGTTTCTGCGACCTGCTCGACGAGATGACGCGCGCGACCGAGACCCGGTTCATCATCATCACCCACAATCCGATCACCATGGCGCGCATGAACCGGCTCTACGGCGTCACAATGGCCGAGCGCGGCGTCTCGCAGCTCGTCTCGGTGGACCTCGAAGGCGCCGTGAAATTGCGCGATGCCGGATAAGACGCCCGGCAAAAAATAAACCCCGGACGCCGCAGCGCCGGGGTTAGCAGTCGTCGTCTCACTCTAGGCTTCTTCGGCCGGACAGTGGGGTGTCGGGGGGATTGGGGAGCCGCCCGGCGAGGCCTGTTCGTGTTCGTGTTCGTGCGCTGTTCGTTTCACCCTTCAGGATAGGCAACGCAGAAAGACGTGGGCGAGCGCCGGGTCGGCCACCGGGCTGAAGGCCGGGTCGCATGCGAACGGCACGCGCTGCCGCGGGGCCGTCGCCGGCGGCGACAAGCGGCTCGACGACTCCGGCAGTGCAAGCCGGTCGCCTTTGTTAAGCCGGTTGACCGTCATGGCGGGCGGCTTGGCGCCATGTGCCGTGCTGCGATCGGAAAAGCCAACCACCGCACAAACTATGGCAAGATTTAACAGAACGGCCAGGCCAAGTTCTTTCGGGCGAAAGTGCAATGAGTGAGGCACGGCTTTTCCCTCCCTTCGCTTGATGCTTGTCGTGTTGATGTGTCTGGTTTGCTGTGCTGATGGTTCAAGAGCGCCTGCGGCGAGTAGGCGCCGGCCACTCGGCGGCTAGGAGCTGCGGCGCTCCGCCGTCCAGCTGCCCGAGCAAGATGCGCTCTGCCAGGAGCCGCTGCCCTCGCCGCCGGCGAGCCGGCCAACGCCCTTGGCGCTGGCATTGCCGTGGCTCACGACCACGCTGACGAAGCCGCTCGGACCGACCTTCCCGCCGATGGTGAAACCGGCTTCACCGGCATTGGCGAGCCTGCCGTTGGTGATGCGGATCGGGTAGCGGTAGCCGCGATCGCAGTCGCCCTTTTCGGTTACGATCGACACGCTCCAGAGGCCGTCATAGCGCGGCATTGCCTGAATGGACGTGATGCCAATTCCGCCGCAGACGGCGCACGCGGCAACCGTCGCCGCGAGCGTGCGCAATCGACTTGTACCGAGACCATTTCCGACAGAGACCATTGCAGCCACCCCTGATATGCTTTGTTTTTTGGGGAAGGCGGCTCGATGCGACGCTTAAAAACCGCGCGCTTGCGTTGTCCAGCCCACCCTCTCCATTTGCGGGCTAGCTAAAGTTCATCGCGCCAACAGAGCCATTGTACGTTGGGACGCATCCGCAAACGAAAATGTAGGTGGGCCTATACATCGGTATAGAACGACAGCCGCGGCGATCTTCCGCCTGTCGCAAACGATCGCGATATTAAGCTGGCAGTCTCGCGCGCGTGACCGCGCCGCTCGCTATGACACGCTCGCTTCGAGCGCCCGATCGAGGCAGGCGATGAGACTTTCGTCGGCAAAAGGCTTGCGCAGGAAGCCGAACGCTCCGGCATCCATGACCCGCGTGCGCACCCTTTCCTCAAAGAATGCAGTGATGAAAATGATCGGAATGCGATAACCCTGCGCAAGCAAGCGATCCTGCAGTTCGGCGCCGCTCATGCCGGACATGTGCAGGTCGGTGATCACGCAGGATGAGTCGCCGATGTGTCCGGATTCAAGGTATTCCTCGGCGGAGGAAAAGACCCGGGCGGAGTAACCGAGGGAACGTACGAGACATTGCGTCGCGTCGCGTACGTGCGGGTCATCGTCAATGATCGAGATCACGCAATTTCTTGCCAATTGTGGGGTTCCTAGGGGCGGTATTTAGTCCCCTGACGCCGCACAACGCCAGTGTACATTGGCAAGCTTTGTGTATGCGGTCGGGGTACGGAACTATACTTATGTATAGGGCTGTGCAGGCTCGTTATGCCGGCTTGCGCCGCACGCCCAATGCGTCGGCCATGCGTACCAGATCGGCAAGAGATTTTGCGCCCATCTTTCGCATCACATTGCCGCGGTGCACCTTCACGGTGATTTCGCTCACTCCGAGCTTGCCGGCGATCTGCTTGTTCATCAATCCTGCGGTGACCAGCCCCATGACCTCCTGTTCGCGTGACGTAAGCGTATCGAAGCCGGCTTGCAGCTTGGCGGCATCGCTTGCGCTCTTGCGACGGCTGCGGTCGCGTTCGAGCCCGGCCTGAACGGCGTCGAGCATGTCCTGGTCGCGAAACGGCTTGGGCAAGAACTCCACCGCGCCAGCCTTCATCGCCCGCACCGTCATCGGGATATCGCCATGCCCGCTCATGAAAACGATCGGGATGTCGATATTGGCCTTGGCCAGTTCCGACTGGAAATCGAGACCGCTCAATCCGGGCAAGCGCACATCGAGGACCAGGCAGCTCGGCCCTTGCGGCAAATTGAATTGCAGAAATTCCGGCGCCGAAGCGAACGTCTTGACGTCCAAACCGATCGATCGAAACAAGCTGGCCAAAGCCTCGCATAACGACGGGTCGTCGTCGACCACCAGCACCGTCGACTGCGGTTCGACGGGTGCGCTCATAGCACTGTTTCCGCCGCAAGCGCCCGCGCACTCGGCAGCACGACGCGGAAAACCGAACCACGCGGCCGCGCCGGCAAGGCCGAAAGCTGACCGGCATGGCGCTCGACGATCATGCGGCAAAGGGCAAGTCCCAACCCCATGCCGTGAGACTTCGTGGTGACGAACGCGTCGAATATGCTTCTCAACTGTTTCGGATCGATTCCCGGGCCGGAATCCTCCACCGTCACGCTCACTTCGTTTTCGCCCTCCAGGGCGGCGCTCACTTTGAGCGTGCGAACGCCGTCATCAACGAAGTCCATCGCTTCGATGGCATTGCGCACCAGGTTGAGCAAGACCTCGTGCAGTTGACCGCGGTGACCCAGGACGGGAGGCAGGCCCGGCGCCAAATCAACCGCGAGTGTAATTCGACGATCCTGCATGTCGCGGCGCAGGCCGCTGAGTACCCCGTGGACCAGTTCGCCCACATCGACCGGTTCGAGACCGACATCGGCTTTGCCGAACAGCGCACGAATGTTGTCGAACACGTGACCGGCGCGGTGGCTGTCGCCGACCATGCGGTTGAGGGCTGCGCGCACCTCCACGAGATTGGGCGGAGCGTGGCCGAGAAACCGCAGCGCGGCGCCGCCGTTGGCGGCGATGCTGGCGAGCGGCTGTCTGATCTCGTGTGAGATCGCCGCCGCCATCGCCTCGAGGTTCATGAGTTTGTTGTCTCGCTCGCGCTGCAGTTCCTTGACCGAGCGGACGAGATCGTCGGTGCGTTCGCGCAACTCGTCGAGCAGCCGCATGTTCTCGATGGCGATAACCGCCTGGGCGGCGAAATTCTGCACCAGCTCGATCTGCTTGTCGGTAAAGGCGCGCACGGTCGAGCGCATCAGTACGATTACGCCGATCGGATTTCCTTCGCGCAGGAGCGGCACCCCCAGCACGGTGCGATAGCCGAGCGTCAACTGCGCCTGCTGGAGGCGGTAGTCCGGATCGGCCAGCACGTCGACGACTTGAACCGGCTTGCCCTCCATCGCCGTCCGCCCCATGACGCTGCCCTGGTCCGGTTCGAACAGCACGGTGCGGGCGACGTCCTTGTGGCCCTCCGGGCCGCCGTAAATCGCGAATGCGCGGAAGTTCGCGCGGTTAGGATGCAGAGCGCCAAGCTCCGCATCGCACAGCCGAACCGCCAGTTCGAGCACCGTGTCGAGCACCGTCTGCAATTCGAACGGGGCGCGGCTAATGATCTTGAGCACCTCGGCGGCGGCGGCCTGCTGCTGCACCGCCTCGCGCAATTCCTCGAACAAGCGGGCATTTTCCACGGCGACAACCGCCTGGGTGGCGAAATCCTGCACGATCTCGATCTGCCGGTCGGTGAACGGGCGCACCTGCGTGCGGCCGAGCGAGAACGAGCCCACCAGTTCGTCCTCCTTCCACATCGGCACCGCCAAAACCGTCCTCACGCCGGCACGGTCGACCGCCGCCACTGTTGCCGGGTTGCCCTCGAGGTAGGCCTGCTCCTTCACCAGATCGACGATGTGAACCGGCCGCCTGTGCGCCAGCATGCGGCCGCTGGCGGAATGCTGTCCCGACCGGTACGGCATTTGCCGGCGCAATTCGACGTAGCTCGCCGGCATATTGTGCGTGGCGATCAACTGGAGGGCCTCGCCGTCCCAGCGGTTGACGGCGCCATGATCGGCATCGCAGATGCGCACGGCGCCCGCCAGGATGCCGGCAAAGACCGGCTTTGGATCGCCGGATGAGCTGCTGATCAGCCGCAGCACCTGTGCGCTCGCGCGCTGCTGCTCCACAGCCTCGCTCAGCTCGCGAGCGAGCCGCTCAACCTCTTTCTGTCGCCCAACCGCCGATGCGGCGCGGCGGGGCGCAACCGCCCCGGCACGGCGTCGCTTTGCCGGCGTTGCCGCGGCGCGTCGAGGCGCCTTGGCGGCTCGTCCGCCTGATTTGGAACGTCGCTTCATAAATCTGTTGTAGGTGCAAAGCCCGATGAGGTTCACGATAGCACAGCGGATGCGACGGGTGTATGGCTCGGGCCGCCCCGAACGACCTGTACCTGCCCACCGGCATAGCAAAACATCCCATTGCAGCCGCCGCAAAGGCGGTACCCGGGCCGCGCCCTTGGCGGCACCCGCGCCGGCGCACCGTCCGTTCAGCCTTTGCCCAGCCGAAACAGCCGCACCGCGTTGCCGCGCCCGATCTTCAACCGATCATTCTCGCTGATCGGACATTTGTCGAACCAGTCGGCGGCGTGGTCGATGTTTTCGAACGGCCAATCGACCGAAAACATGATGCGGTCGGCGCCGAGGGTGAGCATGGCGTCGATCAGCGCCTGGGTGTGAAAGTTTCCCGACGTGGTGATGTAGAAATTGGCGTAGAAATAATCGCACATCCGCTTCTTGGCCGCGTAGGAGTGGCGATTGGGAATCCAGGAATTGGCGTTGTCGATACGCCACATGGCGTAAGGCAGGTTCTCGCCGAGATGGCCGAGGATGATTTGCAGCCGCGGATGCGCGTCGAACAGGCCTGAGCCCATCAGGCGCAGCGCGTGCACCGCGGTTTCGTGGCCGAACGCCCAGATCGGCCCGAGCAGCCAGGGATGGCCTTCATAGATTTTCGCGTCGCGCGGCAGCGGATTGCGCGGGTGCAGATAGAACGGAACGTCGAGCCGCTCGACGGTGTCCCAGAACGGCCGGTATTGCGGAGCGTCGTAATAGAGCACCGCGTCGCCGAGCTGCGAGAAGCCGTTGACCAACGCGCCGCGAAAGCCGAGCTCATTGACACAACGTTCCAGTTCGCGCGCCGCCAGGTCCGGGTCCTGCATGGCGAGCGCGGCCAGGCCCTGGAACCGATCCGGCCGTTTTTCCACCTGTTCGGCAAGCCAATCGTTGGCGATGCGCGCCACCTCGTGCGCACGCGCCTTCTCCGGAATCGCCTGCACCGCCGGCGCATTGAGAGACAGCAGCATCATCTCGATGCCGTATTGATCCATCAGCGCGAGCCGCCGGCCGTGGATGTCGGCATTACGCTCCGCCACTTCGCGCCGGATCGGCTCGGGGAAATAGCCCATGGAATTGGCGGCGGTTTCCGCAATCGCGAAATGTTCCTCAAGTGCAATCTTGCCCGCCATCGTCCGCTTCCCCATCCTGTTCGCCGACCGATTAAGCTTAACATGACGCGTGCGCGGCGCCACGCCGCGGATAGGCACCGCCGTCGCGCCGCTGGCACGCTTCTCGCGAATTGCACCTTGACGCATGCCGCTGTCCCATTCCGGGGCAGCGGAGCCGGTGCGTTCGGCACGCTGCCGATCGCCGATCCGGCGACAGTTTTGCCAGGCGCCGCGATGAACACGCTTGCAAGCTATACGCTGGCATCGCCCCCGCAGAGCGGCCGCTTTCTGCGCGCCTGGGCGGCGCTGTCGCGCGGCACGTTTTCCGTCTCGGTTTTCCTGCTCGACATCGCCCTGATCGTGGCCGGCGCGTGCCTCACCGGCATCGCCTATGGCCTCGTCGCCTATGGCGATCCGGGCAATATATCCGCGTTCGTGCGCGTCGGTATTCTGGCGGCGAGCATTTTCGCCATTTCCAACGTCTTCCGCGGCGAGTACCGGCTGCCCAACTTCTTTGCCTTGCGACCGCACGCAAAGCGCACCATCCAGCTGTGGAACGTGACGCTGCTGGCGCTGCTCATGCTCGGCTTCCTGACGCAGCAGCAGAGCGGCGAATATTCGCGCGCCTGGATCGTTCTGTTCTATGCCGCGACCCTGGCGGCGCTGATCGTCGAGCGCTTTCTCATCGTGCGCGTCACCGCTCATGCGCGGGCGGCGGGGCTCGTTTCGGCCCAGCGCATCTTTCTTCTCGGTACCGGCGCCAATGTCGAGGCTTTCATCAATTACTACGCGCCGTGGACGCTGGGCATCAACATCGTCGGTTGCCGTTTTTTCACCCCGATGGCGGCGGACGCGTCGGCCACCGAGCGCCTTGCGGCCCTCGACCGCGACCTTGTCGAGGCGACCGCCAGCGTGCGCAGCGTCGAACCCGATGCGATCTTCTTGTTGCTGCCGTGGTCGGCGGGCGAAACCATCGCACGCTGCGCCGAAGCCTTTCTCACATTGCCGGCGGAACTTCATCTCGGTCCCGAAGCGATCCTGCACAAGTTCGAAGACGTCGAACTGTCAAAACACGGGCCGCTGGCAAGCCTGAAGCTCACGCGCATGCCGCTGTCGCGCCTGGAAGTGGCGCAGAAGCGTCTGTTCGACCTTGTCTTCGCCGCCGCGTCATTGATCGCGCTCACCCCGCTTCTGGCCGTCGTCGCGATCTGGATCCGCCTCGACAGCGCGGGTCCGGTGTTTTTCGTGCAACGTCGCTACGGCTTCAATCAGCAGCCGTTCCGCATCATCAAGTTCCGCACCATGCGCACGCTCGACGATGGCGCCGTGGTGCCGCAGGCAGTACCGGACGATCCGCGGCTCACCCGCGCCGGCCGCTGGCTGCGGCGCTGGAACATCGACGAGGTCCCGCAACTGTTCAACGTGCTCGCCGGCGACATGTCGCTGGTCGGACCTCGCCCGCACGCGCTCGCCCACGACCGCGAATACGAGCGGTGCATTGCGCTCTATGCGCGCCGCCATAACGTCAAGCCCGGCATCACCGGCTGGGCGCAAATCAACGGCTTGCGCGGGCTGACCGACACCGAAGACAAGATGCGCAAGCGCGTCGAATACGATCTCTTTTACATCGACCATTGGTCGCTCTGGCTCGATTTGAAAATCATCGCCCGCACCGTGCTCTCCCCGCGCGCCTACCGCAACGCGTGTTGAGGTCCGCTCTTCCCGTCGCGAAGCACGGGCAGGTATAATCAAAGCAATCGTTCTCGCGGCGCGGTTTTTTTGTTCGCGTCCGAGGTTTGTTGCACGGCAAGAAAAAAACCTCCCAAACAAACAAGGGAGGCGGAGCGCCGGAAAGCGCATCCGATCATGGTCCGCGCCACACTCTCAGACGTTGCCACCTGACAGTGCTTGCGGGCGCGGACGCGCGCCACGGACGATTGCCCTTGCGGACAGCGCCCGCCGCGGGCGCGCTCGCCTTTCGGCGCTCCGCCACGGCTCTTGTCCCGGCAGCCGAACGCCAAGGACTCGGTCAAGGCCGCGCTTCACGCGGAAAGGAGGACGCGGGCGTTACCCGCGCCGCTCTTCGCGCTTAAGCCAAGCACCTGGCGCGCCGGTCTAAAAAATGCCGGCGGGGACGATGCCCGGACCGCCCGAGTGCGAGGTTGCGAGCCTCGCCCGCGGGAACCGCGCTCGCTCCACCTTGCGGATCGCCTCCGGAAAGTGCCCTTCGGTCGAGCAAGCGGCGCGCGTTCTACTCGACGCCATGGCGCCGTCAAGCTTCGTCATCAACGACGTGACAACGCGTTGATTTACCGATGCTTTCCGCTCCGCTTTGCCCTTGCGCCTCGGCCGCCGGCGAAGCGGATCGTGCAAATTCAAAGAATCATCGCCCTTCGTAGGGGCGGCCCTCGTGGCCGCCCGCGCCAGTACGGCGCCGGGGCGGTCGACAGATGTATTCCTCCTCTCGCTCGGTCTCTTTTTGCACCAAGCAAAATCATGAGTATGACGCGAACCCAAGGTCTATCTGCATCAAGCCAAACGAACGATGTCGACTCATGCCCTGAGCTGATCTTCCGCCCAACCTTTACATCCAACTTACCTCATTCAACCGTCTGCCCTATTTCCGTGCCACACTTTCGACTTTGCACTCCTGACCGTCGACCTTGACAAGGACGCCAGGGCACACATTGCGGTCTTGCGGCCATTCGATATGGCTCGCGCTCTTAGTGGGGCAAGTCATCTTCACCATCCAGGTCTCTCTTGTCGGGCTGAGCTCGATCCCAAGACCGCCGCTGACGTATTCAAATTGCAAATAGTCTTGTGAAATCTTAAAGCACTCGGCACTCGCCTCTTCAGAAAAGGCAAGAACGAGCATCGCTACAATCCCAACTCTCCACACCATAGACATTGTCCTCTCCCGAAGTCACATCATCGTGCACGTCACACAGTGCCATACTATGTCGTGACCGTCGTGAATAAACTTTGGTCTTGAGGTTCGCCAAGCCAACCCCAGGCATTCAAGGAAATTTGGTGCGGTCGGCTCACAGGTTAAAAACTGAGTTGTGCATCGCAAACAAAACTGCCCCGCCGATGTCTGGTAGGGTCAAACTTGACGGGTTCCGTGATGGTCGCCGAAGGTCCGCTTAACCCCAACAACCGACGCAGCAGCGACCGTGCGAAACCTGCACAACAGCCGACGTTCGCTTATATTAGTTCTGGAAAACCTGACCGCTCGAAGCTTCCAACCGCCGCGGCCGCAAAGCGCTTGATCGGCAGCCGCGCGGTGAAGCGACATTCGTCTCTACGTCTCGGCCGGCAGACGTGACTGAACCCGAGTGCGCTCTATGGGACGGAATAATTCATTCCGCCAGCCGGGAGATGGCCGCGAGCGCGCCGGCCGTGACCAAAGCGGTTGACAGCCACACGAGGCCGATCATGAGCCAGATCGGCCGCGAATTGCCCCCCGTAGGCGCCGGCACGTCGCCGGGCCTTGGTCCGCTCCAGGCCTCGAGCGTCGGCTCCGCCTTGCGCAGTGCCGCGCTCGCTCGCTCGATCTCGGCGATGTCGCGCGACAGTTGATCGCTTTGCGCAAGCGCGCCGGCCTGCACCACATTCCCCCGGCGCGGAACGCGCAGCGCGTTCGCGAACGCGTCGAGCTCGGTTTCGTCGCCGGAATGCCGCTCGCCGAAATGATGATCCGGCATGGCGTTCACCTGTTTGTCGTTTCCCAATTCCTAAACGACCAGGCCGGACGGCGCGACCGGCATCGGCCGCTAACCTTAATGGCGGCCGGCGGCATGCCTCTATGGCGGTCGAGTTCGCTTGCTTTCGGGAGAAAAAACCGCGGCCCGGCTCGCCGCTGTCGGATTTTGCGGCTATGCTGCCGCGGCGGCCGCGAAAACGCGCAAAGGAATGCCTTTCATGAGCATTACGGCAATTATCGTCATTGTCGTCATCGTCGTCATCGCGTTCTGGGCGATCAGCGCCTACAACGGCTTGGTCAGCATGCGCCAGCGCGTCAACGAGGCTTTCGCCGACGTCGACGTGCAGCTGCGCCAGCGCCACGATCTGGTTCCCAACCTGGTGGAGACGGTGAAGGGCTACGCCGCCCACGAGCGCGGCACGCTCGACGAGGTGGTCAAGGCGCGCAACGCAGCGGTCGCCGCGCAGGGGGCGGCGCCGGCCCAGCAGGCGGCAGCGGAAAACATGCTGTCGGGCGCGTTGCGCCAGCTTTTTGCGCTTTCCGAAGCCTATCCCGACCTCAAGGCCAACACGGAATTCCAGCAATTGCAGACCGAGCTGGCCGACCTGGAGAACAAGATCGCGGCGTCGCGGCGCTTCTTCAACAACGCGGTGCAGGAATACAATACCAGCATTCAACGCTTTCCCGCCGCCCTGTTCGCCGCCTCGTTCGGCTTTGCGCCGAAGGAATTTTTCGATCTCGGCACCGACCGGCAGGCGGAACTGCAAGCGCCGCAGGTCAAGTTCTGATTGTGTCATTCCAGAGCCGAGTGAAGTGAGCAACTCGAAGTCCCTAATCGCCGCACTTGAACGATGAAACCGATCGTCGGGGCCCTCACCTTTCGTGATCATGGATTCCGGGCGCACGGCCAGAGCCTGCCATCGGGCCTGCCATCGGGACGGCCGCTTTGGGCCGGACCCGTTGGGCCGCGCCCCGGAATGACATGGTGATCGCCATGGTCGCCTACGGTCTTTACACCCACATCCAGTCGAACCGCCGCCTCTCGATCGTCCTGCTCGCCGGGCTCTTTGTCCTGATCTATCTCTTGGTCTATGCGGGCGCGCTCACCGCCGAGGCGCTGTCGGTCAATGCCAATCTCGATACGCTGCTGCGGCTGGCCTGGCGCGATCTGATCGCCGCGCTGCCCTATGCCACCGTCGGCGCAGCGGCCTGGATCGCGATCGGCTACTATTTCCACCAGACCATGATCGACGCGCTGACCGGCGGGCGCGAAGTCACCCGCAGCGAACAGCCGCGGCTCTACAATCTTCTGGAAAATCTCTGCATCTCGCGCGGCATCACCATGCCCAAACTCAAGATCATGGAAGCCGACGCGCCCAACGCCTTCTCCGCGGGCATGAACGAGAAACAATATTCGATCACGGTCACGACCGGACTGCTCAACGTGCTCGACGATGCCGAACTCGAATTGGTGCTGGGCCATGAACTCACCCACATCCGCAACGGCGACGTGCGCATGATGGTGATCGCAGTGCTCATTGCCGGCGGCATTGCCTTCGTCGCCGAGCTGGTCGCGCGGCTTTGGTTCTACAACAGCATCGGCTTCGGCCGCTCGCGCTCGTCGCGCGAGGGCGGCGGCAGCGGCGCCGGCATCGCCATCCTGATCGCCGTGGCGCTGCTCGTGCTCGCCTACGTGCTGTCGTTTCTCATTCGCCTGGCGCTTTCGCGCCAGCGCGAATACCTCGCCGATTCCGGCTCGGTAGAGTTGACGCAGAATCCCGACGCCATGATCTCGGCGCTGCGCAAGATCGAAGGCCGCGGCGAATTGCCGGGCGCCACCTCGGCGCTCATGGAGCTGTGCGTCGACAACCCGCGCGAGGGTTTCGGCGAACTGTTCGACACTCATCCGACGGTGGAGAACAGGGTGGCGGCCTTGGTCAAGTATGCCGGCGGGCACGATCCCGGCCCGATCGCACTGCCCGAAGAGCAAGGCGAGACGCAAATCGCCGAACCCAACCAGGCACCCCCGAGCGGGCCGTGGGGCCCGAGCACCGATGCACCGTCGGGTGACGCCACGCCGGGCAATAGCGCCAGCGCGTCGGATCAGCCCGCGGGCCCCTGGGGTCCGCACGGCAGTTGATGCGGATTCCGTTCGCTGTGACGCGAAAGGTCGCACCCGCAGCCATCGGCCGCGATGAGGCTTGCCGGAACCGCCGCAGCAATGTGACGTTACCCCAAATCCCGCTGCCGCCGCTGCGACCCCACTGGTCACGCTGCGCCCGGCGCTGGAAGAAAGAGAAGGCACGACCGTGACCGAGTGGTTCAAGACCAACGTTTCCACCGTCTGCTCATGGGCCGCCCTGATTGCGGTTGCGGCGATCGTATTCGGCGCCAGCCGCGGCACCGCGCTCGCACAATTCGGCATCGGCTTGTTGACGGCAATGATCGCCCTGTTCATCGTGATCGGGCTGTTCGAGCTGCTCTGGCGCGGCGGCATGCACTGGATCGACTCGACGGACGACAAGCCGGCGCCGGGAAGCGCCCCCAAGCATCGCCAGCGCGGTCAGTGAGCGGGCGTCGGTCGAAAGCGAGGGCCGGCGCGCAGCGACTTACAAGTTCAGCTGATAGCTGACCGGCACCCAGCGATGACTGCCGGCCGATCGTTCAATGAAACCGATGCCAGGAAACGGCATATGGTAGCCGGCGACGGGGAGCTTGTCTGACGCCGCCATATCGAGCATGCGCGTGCGGGTGAGAACCGCCTTGTCCTTGTCGTCGTCGACATCGAGATGCCAATCCGGCCGTTGCACCGCGATCACATAGTGGACGCAGGTGTCCGCCCAGATCATGAGGCGCTTGCCCGCGCTTTCCACGTGATAGGCCAGCATGCCGGGCGAATGACCGGATACATCGACCGCGCGAATTCCCGGCGTCACCTCGTCACCCGGTTTGACGAATGTCGAGCGTTCGGCGAGCGGCAGGGCGAGGCGCACGAACAAATCGCGATTGAACTTGCGCGCCTCGCGCACATTCTCGCCGCGCTTCCAGAAGTCGAACTCCGCCGCCCCGAATACGTAGCGGGCGTTCGCAAACACCGGCTTGCCGCGGTCGAGCAGGCCGCCGATGTGGTCGGGATGACCGTGCGTGGTGACGACGATATTGATGTCTTCCGGCTTGTAGCCCGCCTGGCCGAGCCGTTCGATCAGGTGGCCTTCGTCCAGCCGCCCGCGCAACTGCTCGTAGTCGCGGCACAAAAACCCGTTGCCGGTGTCGAACAGCACAAGCTCGCGGCCGGTGTTGACGACGGTCGGAATGAACGGATGCACATAGCGGTCGGCGTCGATCCCGTTTGCCGCACAGAGCGCGTGCGCTTCTTCGGCCGGGCGCTCGGCGCCGAAGCTCGGATGCAGCCGGCCGCGCACGACCTTGCCGTCGAGGATGTTGGCGACCTCGAAGCCGCCGAGCTTGAAGCGATAGATGGCAGGCTGCATTTCGCCTTGCATGGCAGCGGGCACGCCGGTCCTCCTGATTTATTGTTGTGTTGTTTCGATCTCGCTCTGCACCGACTCCTCAGGGGAAACCTGCGGCATCGGCAGTAAAAATCAGTGTCCCTCGAAGCCGACCAGAGTGCGCACCGGCACGCCGAGTTTCTCGATTTTTTTCGCGCCGCCGAGATCGGGCAAATCGATGATGAAGCAGGCGGCAAGCACGTTGGCGCCGATCTGCTTGAGCAGCTTGACGGCCGCTTCGGCGGTGCCGCCGGTGGCGACCAGATCGTCGACCAGGATGACGCGCTCGCCCGGCGCGATAGCGTCCTCGTGCATCTCCATCTCGTCGATGCCGTATTCCAGCGAATAACCGATGGACACGCGTTTGAACGGCAGCTTGCCTTTCTTGCGGATCGGCACGAAGCCGGCGGAAACCTGATGGGCGACCGCGCCGCCGAGAATGAAACCGCGCGCCTCGATGCCTGCCACCTTGTCGATCTTGGCCCCGGCCCACGGCTGCACCAGCTCGTCCACCGCGCGGCGGAACGCCCGCGCATTGCCGAGGAGCGTGGTGATATCGCGAAACATGATGCCCGGCTTGGGATAATCCGGGATCGAGCGGATCGCAGCCTTGAGGTCATTCTCGAGTGCAGCAGTCGCCATGGACCGGCCCCCATCTTTAAGCGGATTTTCCGCTGCAGCCCGTCTCACTGTGGCGAGCCATGGTCCCGAGTCAACTGGAGACGTTCGCCATGAATGCCCCTCCCCGCAGCACGTGGCGAATCGATAAATAGAATCCCGAACGAGGCGGGATAGGATGTCCAGCGCCTCCCTACCGCCTCACGCACCTGCACCAAAGCGGTCAATGGCCTGATCGAAAAGCATGACGACAGAACGTCCGAATCGGCGCGCCACGATTATTGCGACATCGTTGATGGGGCTGAAAGCTATCGCCAAAAGAAATGAGAGTGGTATCGCAATCAAGGCGTTCAATGTAGACGCCGCCGCGTAGCCGACACCGACGCGCTCAAGATAGGCGATAAAATTCAGCGAGAATCCCCACATAACCGGCCCATGCACCAGATACAGCGGAAAAGAGATTCGACCCAAAAAACAGCTTAGTGGATTTTCCAGAAACATCCGAAGGCGCCGTACAAAGATAAACCCATAGGTAGCGAGACTCGCCGCCAACACATACACCGTAAACTGCCAGGTACGCGGAAAGAGCGTAAGCGCGAGCCCCAGCAGCAAGCACGTTATCCACCAAAGCACTAAGCGCCTTTCGTGAACAAGTTCATCTAGGAAAAGCTCGGCAAACAGTGCTCCAACCGGAAAGAGCGCATAGAGGAAGAGCGGATAGCGAAACTGAGTATAGACAATGCCCATAAACACCAGAGCGCAAGCAAGGGCAATATTTGCAAAAGCAAGTAATCTCGAATTTCCAATCACCGCCAGCACTGTCAGTATGAGATAAGATCCGAAGAACTCAAAATGCATAGTCCACAACGGAGGGACGTAGGTAATATTTTCCGAATATCCGAAGAATACTCCAAACAACGAAAAATCGAGCAAATGGCTCACGGTCGAGTGAAATCGCAGCATCGTCTTGAAGACAGCGGGGCCGCGCCTGGCATCTATTGCTGGAATAATGCCAAGCCTGAGCATCAAGTGGACAATGAGACAGACGGAGAAAATCGGAATCACAAGCCGCAGAATATCGTCCTGCTGCCAGCCGCACCAGGATGCGCCAATCGCGGGTTTCAAGATAACCGATCGCGAGCGAGAAACCCGACACAATGAAAAATACCGAAACGGCAAAAGTGCCGTTGAGAAAAAATACCCTGGACCAAAAATTCAGATTCGCCATCTTCGAATTGGCAGGAAATCCATCAATCATCACGTGGAAAAAAACCACCGTGACAGCGCCCCAACCGCGTAGCCCGTCAAGAAAATAGTAGCGCCGGTGGAATCTATCCTTCTCGTCAGTCAATGCACCAACCTTTCTTCGACGGAATTATAGCCCTTCTCTCGGACGCCGCAACCCCAGCGTGTAGCCTGTTACGAACCTCATCGAAGTGGCCGTGGGATTCACCAAGGGTGAGCAGCGCACTCACCTCTTGCGCGGCGATCGACTTGCAATGCACCGGGCGGAACCAGCCGGGCCGCGTCAACTGGGCAATCCCGCGGGCGTCGGCGGCCGGACCGTTACCCCATCTGCGGGCTACAGGGCCTAAAAAATTACCGCGGCAGCCAGCGCCGCGGGGTCTCGCGCTTGTCATCGTAGGCCGCTTCGAACACCGGCTCGGCGAGCGTGGACTGGATGCGCAGCACACTCTTGCCGGTATTGGAGAAGCCGTGCTTGCGACCGGCCGGCACGACGACGAGCTGGCCCGCGGTTAGCGTGACGCGCGCTTCCTCGATCCACACCTCGGCCTGCCCTTCGAACACCCGCAGGATTTCCTCGACCGCGTGCAGATGCGTGGGCGCGCCGTGACCGGGCTCGCACCACTGCTCGAACACGCAAAGCTGGGTCGCGCCGTTGACAGCCGAGACGACCATCTGCGTCGTGACGCCCGGCCGCCATTCTTCCTTCGGCTGGCGATTGAGATCGACGACCTGCATGGACGCTCCCTTTCCCGGCTGCATCCAGCTTAAACCTCTGAAGTCGCCCCTGCGAGCATAAGAGGGCGCTCGCAAATGACGATTTAATCTGATCGCGAAGGCGCTCCAAGCGGCGGCCGCGAATGTCAAATCCGCTCCGCCAACAACCACGCCGGCAACACTCGCCAGCTTCAGTGCTGATATTCGGTCGGCGCCCGCGGCTGCTGCAGTTCGGGATGAAGCTCGACCTCGTGCCACACCTTTTTCTTGGTGAAATACAACAAGCCCGTGAGCACGATCAAAAAGACCATCACCTCAAAGCCGAGCCGCTTGCGTTCATCGAGCTTGGGCTCCGACGCCCACATCAGGAAGGCGGCAACATCGCGGCCGTATTGGTCGAGCGTTTGCGAGGTGCCGTCGGTGTACTGCACCTGGCCGTCGCGCAGCGGCTGCGGCATGCCGATGGCGTTGCCGGGAAAATACTTGTTGTAGTACGTGCCCGGCGGCTGCACGAAGCCGGCCGGCGGCGTGGTGTAGCCGTTGACGATGGCATGAATGTAATCGGGGCCGTCCTCCTGATAGTCGATGAAGGCGTCGATGATGAATTGCGGAAAGCCTGATTCGTAGCTTCGCGCCTTGGCAAGCGTGGACATGTCCGGAGGCAGCTTGCCGCCGAGAGCATTGCGCGCCGTCTGGTCGTTGGGAAATGGCGGCGGAAAATAATCGGAAATCTTCCCCGGCCGCTGGAACATCTGGCCGGCATCGTTGGGCCCGTCGGTCACCTGGAACGTGGCGGCAACCGCAGCCGCCTGCGCCTCGGTGAAGCCCGGGCCGCCGGGGTCGGCAAGATTGCGGAACGACAACAGCTTCATGCTGTGACAGGTCGAACAGACCTCGCGATAGATCTTGAAGCCGCGCTGCAACTGCTCGGGATCGTAGGTGCCGAACGGTCCGGCAAAGGACCAATGCTGCCGCGGCGGCGCCGCCGCCTCCTGGGCGTCCGCCACGACCGCGACGGCCGACAGGCATGCCGCCAACGCGCAGGCGGTGGCGATGCGGCTGTGGCGGTTCATGCCGGGCCTCCGCTACTGACGCCGCCCGAGGGCGGCGGCGCCGATGCTCCGAGCGGAGCGCCGCGCCGCAGCACCGATTCGGAGATCGAATTGGGCAGCGGCTTGGTCTTCTCGAACAGGCCGAGGAGCGGCAGGATGATAAAGAAAAAGGCAAAATAGTAGGCGGTGAGGAAGCGGGCCGCGACCACATAGCCGCCGACCGGCTCCTGCGAGCCGAGATAACCGAGGCCGATCACGACGGCGAAGAAGATCAGCAGGAATTGCCGGTACAGCGGCCGATAGCTCGCCGAGCGTACACGCGAGGTATCGAGCCACGGCATGAAGGCAAGAACGACGATCGAAGCGCCAAGCGCGGTGACGCCAAGGAGCTTGCTCGGGATGGCGCGCAAGATGGCGTAGAACGGCAGATAGTACCATTCCGGCACGATATGGGTCGGCGTCTGGCTCGGATTGGCCGGAATGTAATTGTCCGAATGCATGAGATAGTTCGGGATGTAGAAGATGAAATAGGCAAACACGATGCAGAAAACGCCGATGAAGAAGGCATCCTTGATGGTGGCGTAGGGCGTGAAAGAGACAGTATCTCTCGCGTCTTTCGGCTCCACGCCGGTCGGATTGTTCTGCCCGACCATGTGCAGCGCCCAGATATGCAGCACCACAACGCCGACGATCACGAACGGCAGCAGGTAGTGCAGCGAATAGAAGCGGTTGAGCGTCGGATCGCCGACCGCGAAGCCGCCCCACAGCCAGGTGACGATGCCGTGGCCGACCGCCGGTACCGCGGAGAACAGATTGGTGATCACGGTGGCGGCCCAAAAACTCATCTGTCCCCAGGGCAGCACGTAGCCCATGAAGCCGGTGACCACCATGAGCAGGAACAGAATGACACCGAGGATCCACAGCACCTCGCGCGGCTCCTTGTAGGAGCCGTAATACATGCCGCGCGCGATGTGGGCGTAGACGGCGACAAAGAAGAAGGAAGCGCCGGTGGCGTGGATGTAGCGCAACAGCCAGCCGTAATTGACGTCACGCATGATGCCTTCGACCGAATCGAAGGCAAGTTTGGCGTTCGGCACGTAGTGCATGGCGAGCACCACGCCGGTCAAAATCTGCACCGCCAGCATGAAGCTGAGAATGCCGCCGAACGTCCACCAATAGTTCAGGTTGCGTGGAGTCGGATAGACAACAAACGAGGAGTAGACGAGGCTGGCAATCGGCAGGCGCCGCTCCATCCACTTCATAAAGCGGCCTTGCGGCTGATAGGTGGGATGTCCGCTCATCGTCGAACCTCAGGCCCGGCCGATGACGAAGTGTGGGAAAGGAAAGTTGCGGCGCGCTGGCTCCGCCGTTGCAATCGCAGTCACGTACCAACCCTCTTCGCTTGGCGCTCGACCATCCGCGCTACAGGCTGCCGCCTCCCGCCACCTCCTAGACGAGTGGAGGCGGCAGCAACAAGGCGGCCGGCGAACGGTCCGGTCGTTGCGGCCTGGGGAAGGCCGGAACGACGCGATCCGGCGGCGTTGTATTGGCACCGTTGCCGCCTCGGCGCAAGTGTAGCTTCGTCGCGCTTGTGGCGCGCTTGATTGTCGCGTCGAGATCGGCGAAAAATGCGTATTGCTCTCTATCAGCCCGACATTGCGCAGAATACCGGAACCATCCTGCGGCTGTGCGCCTGCCTCGGGCTGGAGGCACACATCATTGCTCCGGCCGGCTTCCCCACGACCGACCGCGCTTTTCGCCGCGCCGGAATGGACTATCTCGACGCCGTAGCGCTGATGCGGCACTCTTCCTGGCAAGCCTTCGCGAGGTGGCGGCGAGAGCGGAGCCTGCGCCTCGTTCTGTTCACCACCGCGGCAGACCTGTCCTACCTCGATTATGCTTTTCGATTGGACGATGTGTTGCTGTTCGGCCGCGAAACCGCGGGCGTGCCGCCCGAGGTCCACGCCGCCGCCGACGCCCGCGTTCGCATCCCGATGCGCCCGGGAATGCGCTCGCTCAACGTCGCGGTCGCCGCCGCCATGGCGACCGGCGAGGCGCTGCGGCAGACAGACCGAGCCGCGCTCAAGCATGATTCCGCGTGATGATGCCTGCGGCCGCCGCAGTCGTTCGACAAGGGATCGTTCCGAGACGTCGGATCAATAACTTCCCGGCCATTTCCCGCTATGTTACAGAACTGCGATAGAAAGAACTCGAGGGTTGCCGGCGCCGCGTGGGATTCGTCGCGTAATGACCGGTACACGGTCCGGTCCCAGGCGAATCTTCATCGGTGTTAGCGCAAAGCTTGCCTTTCCATGGCGTTGCTCAACGATTTGCCCAAGCCGCGCGAATGTCCGACAGCGCTTCCAGTCGCCAGCATGCATCTCGTCGTCATCGGCGGACGCGATCCCGCCGACAGCGACACGTGGTCGGGCACGCCGCGGGCCTTGATCGGCGCGTTGCGCGAAGAGCGGCATCGCGTCAGCACGATTGGACCGCTGCGCAAGATTGACACCACCTGGCCGCGCCTGAAGGCGCAATGGTACTCGCGCGTGCGCGCCAAGACCTACCTGGTGTACCGCGATCCCACTGCGATACGCCGCCGCGCCGCCTCGCTTGCAGCGGCGCTTCGCGCGCTCGAGCCCTACGACGCGGTCATCGCCTGGCATGCCGCGGATGGCGCCATCGCGCACCCGTCGGCTCCGCTCATTTTCATCAACGACGCAATCTGGCCTCAGCTGGTCGAAGGCTATCCGCACTACGATCGAAAGCGGCTGGCTCAGTCGGGGATCACGGGCGGCGAGACGCTCGACCGCGCCGCACTCGCCAATTGCGATTGCGCGATCTATTCCTCGCACTGGGCCGCCAATGCGGCGCGTTTCAATTACGGAACGCCGGCCGAGAAACTACTCGTGCATCCGTTTGGCGCGAACCTGCCGCTCATTCCGAGCGACGACGCTCTGCGCCAGGCTATCGCGGAACGCGGCCGCGGCCCCTGCCGGCTGCTGTTCATCGGACTCGATTGGCAGCGCAAGGGCGGCGATACGGCGGTCGCGGTTGCGTGCGAGCTCAATGACCGCGGCATGAATTGCGAAATCGACATCGTCGGCGAATCACCGATCGCCCGATTGCCAAGCTATGCCCGTCTGCACGGCCCGCTGCCGCCCGGCGACGCGCATGCCATCGCGCAGCGCGCATCGTTGTTCATGCAGGCCGATTTTTTGATCTTGCCGACACATGCCGACTGCACGCCGATCGTCCTCAGTGAAGCGGCCGCATATGGACTGCCTGTTGCCACCACCGCGGTCGGAGGCATTCCCGAACTCATCGGAAACTCGGGCTGGGGAAAAGCGTTCCCGTCCGCGACGACGTCCGCGAGCTTCGCCGACTGGATCGAGAGCGGCTACCGCGACCGCGCGCAATACGACCGCATGGCCTGGTCGGGACGGCACGAGTACGCGAGCAGGCTCAATTGGTCAGTCTTTTCTCGCGCAGTCACGAGGACCATTGCGGATCTTCGTCAATCCAAGAGCATGGCCGCCCGCGCGAGCGCAGGTTTCTCGGCCTAGCGGGCCGCAGCGAACCCCCTAGCTGTAGCAGTGAGTTGCCGATGAAATTGTTGTTCGCCAACCAGGGCCTCAATTATCTGATCCTTCACAGCGCGCTTCACCGTCTTGCCTGGGGCGGCTCGAACATTTTCATCGGCGTCTACCTCTATCGCGAAGGCATAAGCCTCGCCGATGTGTTTCTCAGCTATTGCGGCGTCTTCGCGCTCCGCTTCGTATTCCGCTTTCTGTTAATGCCGCTCATCGCCAGGATCGGGATGCGGCGCGCATTCATGGTCGGCACCTTTTTGCAGGCTCTACAGTACCCCCTCCTGGCGCTGGTGGACGGGGTAGGGGCTGCGCTAGTGCTGTTTTGCATCGCATCGGCCTTGGCAGCGGCGCTCTATTTCACCTGCTATCACGCCTTTTTCAGCATGGTCGGGGATGCGCACAGCCGCGGCCTGCAAATCGGCGTGCGCCAGTTTCTGATGACCGCCGCGGCCGTACTGGGGCCGGCGCTGGGTGGCCTTGCCTTGACCTTTTTCGGGCCTTGGACGGCGTTCGGAGCAGCGGCAGTCGTCGAGCTTGCCTCGATCGTACCGCTGTTCGCGCTCGACGAAGTCGCGCCCGCGCAGGCTGCGGCTATCGGCGGATTTGCCGAGGCAAGGAGGGGCGCGCTGCTTTTCGCAGCCGACGGCTGGATCACCAACGCGGGCGTGATCGCCTGGAATCTCATCATGTTCCGCTCGCTGGGCGACCGCTTCGACGTCTTTGGCGGGGCCTTGGCGGCGGCGATGCTGGCCGGAGCCGCATTCGGCGCGATTCTCGGCCGCTTCATCGATCTGGGCCATGCCCGAAAGGCGATCTGGTTCAGCGCGGCGGCGTATGCGGCCAACCTCATCATCAAGTCGGTCTGCGGCGAAGATGCCGTCATCGTCGTCGCCGTGACGATCCTGACCAGCCTGCTGACCGGCTTTTACCTGCCCACGCTGCTCACCGTGTTCTACAATGATGCCAAGCTGTCATCGTCTCCGCTGCGTTATCAGATCGTCGCCGAAGGGGCCTGGGACGTGGCCGGCGTCGTCGTCACCGTCATTGCGGCGACGTTTTGCGCCGCCGGCGTACCGCTGCAGGCAGCGCTGCTGCTGGCGCTTGCCATGGTTCCGGTGCAAGCCGCGATGCTGCACCGGACCTATTGACCCGTTTGGCGATTGCAGGCGCAATCTGATATGCTCGATCGTTGCCGCGAGGCGGCTTTGGTCAGCGACCCCGGGGGCCGCCAGCAATGCCAGTCCTTGCCCTCCTCGTCTGACGCGGTTTGATGCGGCGCTGGTTTCTCAGCTACAACTCGCAGGACCTCGCCCTCATGCAGGGCCTCGAGGCGGCGATTGCGCTTAAGGACCCCGCGGGCAAGCTATTCTTGGCTCCGAAGAGCCTGCGCGCCGGAGGCTTCTGGCTGCCGGAACTGGCCCGAGAGATCGCAGAGGCGAACGCTTTCGTCTTGCTGATCGGAGAAAAGGGGCTCGGCCCATGGCAGGTGATCGAGTACTACGAGGCGCTTGACCGCCGCGTAAAGCAACAGGGCTTTCCCATTGTCCTGGTTCTGCTCGACGGCCAGCCGGCACCAGGATTGCCGTTCCTGCGGCAATTGCACTGGATCGTTACCGCCGACCCCACATCGGAAAAGAGCATTGCGCAATTGATGGATGCGGCCGCCGGCGGCGGCGCGCCGACGGGCCAGCTCTGGCGCCACACCGCGCCCTATCGTGGCCTTGCCGCCATGACGGAAGCCGACGCGGACTTCTTTTTCGGCAGGACACGCGAGACCGTCGAAGTGATCACAGCGCTGGCGACGGCGCCAGAAAAGCTTCCGGTCCTGCTCGGTAATTCGGGTGTCGGCAAATCCTCGCTGGCGCAGGCCGGCGTACTTGCCGCGATCATGCGGCAAGCGTGGCCCGAGCCGGCCGATACATACGGTCCGTGGCCGCAGGCGTTTGGTAACAGCCGTGGCTGGTGCATGCTCTCGCTCAAGCCGGGCACCGAGCCGGTGCGGGCGCTGGTCGAACCGTTTTTTCGGACCTGGCAATTTGGCGCGGCCGATTCCGAGCGAGCAAGGCTGCAATCGAACTGGGTGAAAGATTTGCTCGACGGCGCCGTGACGCTGCGCGATCTGCTTGACGCGACCGAAATACGCTATCGGGACGAATTGCATCAGCCGCAACCGGTCGCTTTTCTGCTCTATGTCGACCAGGGCGAGGAGCTTTACGTACGAGCGGACCCGCGACAACGACAGCGCTTCTCCAAAATCCTCGCCGAGGGTCTGGCCGACTCGCGATTGCGCGCCCTGATGAGCCTGCGTGCGGATTTCTTCGGAGAATTGCTCCAGGACGAGGCGCTGCATGAGGTCTCCCGGAAGATCGAGGTCCCGCCGTTACGCGAGGCGCAGCTCCGCGAGGTCGTGACCCGGCCGGCCAAGCTGCTCTCGGCGAGTTTCGAAACCGATCACCTGGCCGCCGACATCGCCAAGCGCGCCGCCGAGTATCTGGCCCGCAACCCGAAAGCCGAGGATACGCTTCGCGACGTCCTCACCTTGAAACTCGCGACCGTGCGCGAGGACGGCGAGCCGACCAGGCGTCTCGCATCGCGATCGGAATTTTCCGACGAGGAATGGCGGCTCGTTACCGACCTCGCCAACCATCCAAACCGGCTGCTCGTCACCGCAACGCCGGAGAACGGCGAAACCTATGCCGAAGTGGCGCACGAGGCGATTTTCCGGCGCTGGGGAAAACTCCGTGAATGGATCGCCGCCGAGCGCGAATTTCTTGCCTGGCGAAGCCGCCTCGAATCCGCCCGCCGCGCTTGGCAGCAAACATCCGACGCGTCGAAAGACGATGCCCTGCTCATGGGGGCGGCGCTGACCCAGGCACAGAGCTGGCTCGCCAAACACGCTAGCCAGTTGCCGGCAATCGACCGCGAATTCATCGGTTCGAGCCTCGCGCGCTCCCGCAGGGCGCAGGCGCGAGCGCGCCGCATCCGCAGTTTGGTTTATGTCCTGATCATCGGCCTGATCGCCGGGCTGGTCGGCTGGATCAATCAGTCGTTGCTCAGGCAACAATGGCGCGGCTACGTCACGATCCGCCCATTCATCAGAACCGACATTGTGCCTTTCGTGCTCACGGCCGCTGCCGAACGTGCGCTCAAGCCGGGCGAGACGTTTCGCGAATGCGCGCCGGGACCGCGCAAAGACTTTTGCCCCGAAATGGTCGTGGTCGCGGCCGGCTCCTTCACCATGGGATCGCCGCTGACCGACCATGGCCACCCGACCGAACAGCCGCCGCATCCGGTGACGATCGCGAGGCCATTTGCGGTGTCCAAACTTGAAGTGACCTTCGACGAGTGGGATACCTGCGTGGCCTATGGCGAATGCGCCGCCGACATCAGCGACAGCCGCTGGGGCCGCGGCGGGCGACCCGTGATCAGCGTCAACTGGGATGATGCCCAGCGCTACGTGGCGTGGCTCTCCCGGCTGACCGGCAAGCCTTACCAGCTCCTGACAGAAGCCGAATACGAATATGCAACCCGGGCCGGAACAGTGACCACGTTTCCTTGGGGCAGTGAGATCGGCAGGGGTCATGCAAATTGCGATGGCTGCGGCAATCCCTGGGACAATACCGAGACCCAGCCGGCCGGCACATTCGCCGCGAACCAATTCGGCCTTTACGACATGGTCGGCAATGTCTGGTCGTGGGTGAACGACTGCTATCACCCGAACTATGAAGGCGCGCCCGTCGACGGATCGGCCTGGATGACCGCCTGCCCCAACGATTTTCGTCATGTCGTCCGGGGCGGCTCGTGGAAGAACACCGCCGACAGCCTCCGCTCGGCATCCAGGACCTGGTACTCGTCCGGTTCGCGCAGCGACGGCTTGGGCTTTCGCATTGCCCGGACGCTGACGCCCTGAATCGACGATCCTGACGTTCGTGCCGCGCGCAGATGTATACGGCTCGCCATGAATCGAAAGCTCATATCGGCTGCGGTAACAACCTGCTCGAAGGTGGGACCCAATACCGATCTCGAACCAAGGTCGGATGCTGCGATGGCGCTCGGCGCGACGAAGCCTTTTCCATTCGAGGCGAATTCATTCGACTACGTTTTCTCCAAACATATGATCGAGCACATCGGTTACGCCGAAGGCCTGCAATGCTTGATCCATATTCGTGACGAATAGGACATCATGGATAACGTCGAAACCCAACAGCGTAAAAACCGAACCCGGACTTGGTTTGAAGCTTTGCGCGACCGGATATTGACGGCGTTCGAGGGCCTCGAGGAAGCGCTGCCGCGGGGTGCCCCGCTCGCGGACCGTCCGCCCGGTCGCTTTGCGCGCACGCCCTGGCAGCGCACCGATCACACCGGCGCGTCCGGCGGCGGCGGAATGATGGCGACGATGCACGGCCGGGTGTTCGAAAAGATCGGCGTTCATGTGTCCACCGTGTTCGGCGAATTCGCCCCCGAGTTTCGCAACGAAATTCCCGGCGCCGCCGACGATCCGCGATTTTTTGCCACAGGCATTTCGCTGATCGGCCACCCGCACAATCCGCACGTGCCGGCGGCGCACATGAACACACGCTACGTCGTCACCACCAAGGCGTGGTTCGGCGGCGGTGGCGATCTCACCCCCGTTCTCGACAGCCGGCGCATGCAGGACGATCCCGACACCATCGCCTTTCACGCCGCCATGAAGGCGGCCTGCGATGCGCACCCCAAGGTCGCGCCCTATGAAAAGTTCAAAACCTGGTGCGACGACTATTTCTTCCTCAAGCACCGCGGCGAGATGCGCGGCATCGGCGGGATTTTTTACGATTGGCTGAATACGGGCGATTTCGACGCCGATTTCGCCTTCACCCAGGAAGTGGGTCGCGCCTTCCTTCGCATCTATCCGCAACTGATCCGCAGGAACTTCGCCACGCCGTGGACCGACGCCGAACGCGAGGAGCAGCTTGTGCGCCGCGGCCGCTATGTCGAATTCAACCTGCTCTACGATCGCGGCACCATTTTCGGGCTGCGCACCGGCGGCAATGTCGAGTCGATTCTCTCCTCGATGCCGCCGGTGGTGAAGTGGCCGTGACGATGTCGCGGCGCCGGAACAATGGCCCTGCGGACGAACCGTTGCCGACGATCTTCGTCGGGTTCGATCCTCCATGGCGGCGCTCAGGCGCTCAGGCAATGGTGGCTTGATCGCTGCCGCGCTAACGCAACGCAGCGACCATCATGATGCCGGCACCGAGGATGACAACGACATCAAGGATCGCGGCGTGCACGTGCACCGGCAGCCGTTCGACGATCAGCCGCGCCAGGAAGGTGCAGAAAAATCCGACCACGCCGATCAGCAATCCGACCGCCAGCACCACCGGCGTGAGCACGCCGGCAACGCCGAACACCGCAAGCTTGGCGACGCCGACGGCGAGCGAGACCATGGCATCGGTGGCAATGACCGCCGCGCCTTCCAGCCCGACCGCCATCAGCAGCGAGAGCAGGATGACACCCGCTCCGAGGCTGCCCCCGGCTACGAGGCCCCAGGCGAGCGCGCCGGCCGCGTAGCCTTTTGCACCGAGCCGATGGCCGCGCTTTTTGAGGATGCGGCGCAGCGGCACAGTGGCGATCAAGGTCGAGCCGATCAGCAAAGCGGCGCCGCGGCCGTTGAGCGAGGTATAAAGCCAGGCGCCGAGCAGGCAGGTCGGCAGCGCGGCCACGAGGGCGACCAGCGCGCGACGCGCATCGAGCTGCTTGCGGAAGGCGACAATACGCGCCGCGTTGGTGAACATGGCCGAAACGGCGATGATCGGCACCACCGGCTGGGCTCCTACGAGCGGCACCAGCACGAGCGGCATCAACGCTCCGGTCCCGTAGCCGGCGATGCCGCCGGCAACGGCGGAAAAGGCCGCCAAGCCGACGATCAGCGCAAGCTGCGGCAGCGAGACGTCAGGGATGAAGGGCATCGCCAACAAGGTAAAGCGGATTCAGCCGTTGACTTGTACTTCTTCAGTTAAGAGAACAGGCATACAGGCGCGGCGCGCCGATGTCGCATCAAAGCGCGAGGGAGGGTTGAGGGAATGGACCTTGGAATAGCCGGCCGCAAGGCCATTGTCTGCGCCTCAAGCCGGGGGCTTGGCCGTGCCTGCGCCAAGCGATTGGCGGAAGCCGGCTGCGAGGTCGTCATCAACGGCCTCGACAAGGGCCGGCTGGAGCGGACCGCGGCCGACCTGCGCCAAGAGACCGGCGCCAGGATCACGGCCGTCGCCGCCGACGTCGCCTCGCCGCAGGGGCAAGAGGCCCTGTTCGCCGCCTGTCCGGAGCCGGATATTCTGGTCAACAACAATGCCGGTCCGCCGTTTCGCGATTTTCGCCAGCTCGATCGGCAAAAGATGATCGATGGCGTGATCGCCAACATGATCGTCGCGGTGGAGTTGGTACAGAAGGCGCTCGACCCCATGGTGGCAAAAAAATTCGGCCGCATCGTCAACATCACCTCCGGCTCGGTGAAGATGCCGCTGTTCGGCCTCGACCTCTCCTCGGGCGCGCGCGCCGGGCTGACCGCCTTTCTCGCCGGCGTCGCGCGCTCGGTCGCCGCCGCCAATGTCACCATCAACTTCATGCTGCCGGGAATTTTCGACACCGACCGCTTCCGCTCCAACGTCGAATCGGCGGCGGCGAAACGGGCCACAAGCTACGAGGAGGCGCTGAAGCTCAACGTCAACTCCGTTCCCGCGCGCCGGCTCGGCACGCCCGATGAATTCGGCGCCACTTGTGCGTTCTTGTGTTCGGCGCAGGCCGGTTACATGACCGGGCAGAATATCCTTATCGACGGCGGCAGATTCCCCGGCGCCTTCTAAATCGCGTAGAACGGATTAGACCAACGGTCCGGCCCGAAGTGGCGGGCCCGATGAGAGGCTTCGGCGTAACCCGCCATCAGTCACCACGGCGGATCACGCTTCGCTGATCGGCCCTACAGATAACAAGGAGAGAAAATTATGAAACTCATCCGTTACGGCGCACCCGGCCGCGAAAAGCCGGGCCTGATCGATACAAAGGGCCGCATCCGCGACTTGTCCAAAATCGTACCCGACATTGCCGGTGACGTGCTGTCCCCGAAGGGCCTCGCCAAGCTGCGCAAGCTCAACCCGGAAAAGCTGCCGCTCGTCAAAGGCAAGCCGCGTATCGGTCCCTGCGTCGGCCACGTCGGCAATTTCATCGCCATCGGGCTCAATTATTCCGACCATGCCGCCGAAGCCGGAATGGCAATCCCCAAGGAGCCGGTGATCTTCAACAAGGCGCCGACCTGCATCTGCGGACCGAACGACGACACCATCATGCCGAAGGATTCTTCAAAGCTCGACTGGGAGGTGGAGTTCGGCATCATCATCGGCAGCCGCGCGCGCTATCTGTCCAAGGACAAGGCGCTCGACGTGGTCGCCGGCTATTTCCTCGCCAACGACGTGTCCGAGCGCGTCTTTCAGATCGAGCGCGCCGGCCAGTGGACCAAGGGCAAGGGCTGCGAGAGTTTTGGCCCTCTCGGACCGTGGCTCGTCACCAAGGACGAGATCAAGAACCCGCAAAATCTCGACATGTGGCTCGACGTCAACGGCGAGAAACGCCAGCGCGGCAACACATCGACCATGATCTTCGATTGCCGCCACATCGTCTGGGCCTGCTCGCAGTATTTCGTGATGGAGCCGGGCGATGTCATCATCACCGGCACGCCGCCCGGGGTGGGCCTGGGCATGAAGCCCGAGCCGAAGTTCTTGAAAGTCGGCGACGTGGTCACTCTCGGCATCGACGGCCTCGGCGAGCAGCGGCAGAAGGTGGTGAAGTTCAAGAAGTGAGATCAGCTCTCCCCGTCGCGCGCATAGCGGAAAGAGGGCGGATTGCATAGCAATCCGGGGAAGGACCATGCGAGCCTAGAGTGGAGAGACTACCTCCGCCCTCACCGCAGTAATGCTACGCGGGGCGATTTTTGAGCCCGTGGTCGGAGCCTGAAGGCCGCACGCCTGCGTTTAATGGCCACGATCGATCTTGCTTCGGTTGCAATTCTGGGGGACATTCCGCCGATCTTGCGGGAGGAAGGACAATGGCAATTCCGGCGAAAGTTGCCTTACGTATCACCACACGGCTCAAGACCTACCAAGGCATCCTTGCCCAAGCGATGAAGAAGGACAGCAGCGAAGGCGACACGGTTGTCATTGTCACGGACATGATCGCCGACATTCTCGGCTACGATAAATATCAAAACTTGAGCAGCGAGCACGCGATCCGTGGGACTTACGTCGACCTCATGGTGTCGGTGGATAATAAGCCTCGCTTCCTCGTCGAAGTTAAGGCGGTGGGCACCGAGTTGAAAGACGCATATATCAAACAAGCAGTTGATTACGCTGCAAATAAGGGCGTCGACTGGGTTATCCTAACAAGCGGGGTCGTTTGGCGTATTTATAAGGTGGTGTTTGCAAAACCGATCGATAAGGTATTGGTGTGTGAGCTCAACGCGCTTGAGACCACCTGCAAAGGGCCTGAAGTTATCGAGTGTTTTGGAAACTTAAGCTTGGAAGCATTTTCGAAAGATCGGTTGTTCGACTGGTCCCAAGAAAAACAAATTACCAGCAAGTTTGCCGTCGCTGCGCTGCTGCTCAGCGATGCTGTACTCAACTCCCTTCGCCTTCAAATCAAACGCTTGTCGCAGGTCAGGATCGAAATCGACGATCTCAAATCGCTCCTGACTGATGACGTCATCAAGCGCGAATTGATCGACGGAGACGATGCAAAGTCGGCATCCCTCTATCTTAAGAAGCTACAGAGACGCATCAACGCCAAGCGCAACAACTCAGATGATGATGAAGACGAGCCCGAGGCGCCGGTGCAACAATCGCAGATGCCTGCGGAAAGTTCGGCTAGTACCACAGGCGGGTTACCCGCAGCGCGTGCAGGCGCGACCGCAACGACCACTGCCAACAAGTCTCAGCCATAGCGAATTCGCCTCAGCTCACCGCCCCTTCGGAGTGGACAATCAATCCGACGACGGAGCGCTCACATAGCTTTTGCGCCGGCATAAAGCTTCAGCGCCGCATAAAGAAAGTGGTGCGTTGGTGTCGGCACGCCGAGTTCTTCGCCGAAGCGCGCCACCGCACCTGACATCCATTCCAGCTCCAGCCGGCGGCCGGCTTCGAGATCCATCTGCATCGAGGATTTGGTCTGCGGTGGCACGCCGGTGCTGAACGCGATCTGCCGCTGGAGATAATCGGCTCCGAGATCGATTCCCTTGGCTTGGGCGACCGCGACGGCCTCACCGATCGCATCAGTGAGAAGCTTGCGGGTATCGGGGTCGCTCATGATGGCGCCGATCGGCTGGCGCAGCGCGCTGGAGACCCCGCTGAAGGCGGCGAGCAGCGCGAACTTGGCCCACAGCTCCTTGGCGATGTCAGTGGAAAAGGTCGCATCGATCCCGGCGTTCTTGCAGGCGGCAAGGAAGCGCTCACCGCGCGCGCTGTTCCGGCCATCAGCCTCGCCGAAGATCATGCGCGCCACCTTGCCGACATGGCCGATGACGCCGGGGGACATCAGCCCCGCGCCGGTGATGTAAGCCGCCCCGTCCATGACGTGCTCGCGACCGAGCACATCCGGCAGCCGTCGGTCGCGGTCCATGCCGTTCTGCAGCGTGACCGCCGCCGCCTCCGCGCCGATCAGCGATTTGATCAGCCGCGCCGCAGAGTCCGTATCGTATTGCTTGACCGCGAAAAGGACGATGTCGACCGTGCCGATGCTGGCCGGATCGTCGGTGGCGGAGACCGGATGCAGATGCAGGTCGCCGTTGGCGCTTTTGAGCGTAAGGCCGTCTTTGCGCAATGCATCGAGATGGGCGCCGCGAGCAATGAAATGCACATCTTCGCCGGCCGCCGCGAGGCGAGCGCCAAAATAGCCGCCGACGCCGCCGGTCGCCATGATCGCGATTTTCATGAGGCTCTCACGCCATCAGATTGCAAAGTCACAGAACGACGCACGCGACTCGCATTAGCGAGACCGGCACAATCATTGCGGTTGAAGAAAAGAAATGACCTGTTCTCGCGTGACGGAGGGGAATCCTTCAAGAAACTCATCGATTGAATCGCCCACTTCCAAATAATCGAGCAGCGTCTGGACAGGCACGCGCGTCCCACGGAACACGGGAGCGCCACCCATAATCTCAGGGTCGCGAGAAACGACCGACTGTTTCATGATCCGCACCATACTCCGCGCGATGTCCGGCGACAACGGCGGAGCTGGACCACTTCTCGGCACTGCCGCGGCGGCGGCTTCAAATCGCTGCGGAAATTGCTTCGCGTACGGTCGCGAGCACCTTGCGTTGTCGGGCTTTTTTAGCCTAGTTGGGCGGATTGCAGAACGGGGAAGAGGGGAGCCTGCCATGGGCACGGCGAATTTCGGCATTGCCGGGATGGACTGGCAGCAGCGCATCAACTGGGATCGGCTGCGCGAGTACCGCATCGAGCGCGCGCGGGCGATGATGAAGAAGCACAAACTCGGCGCGCTGCTGTGCATGTATGACGAGAATGTACGCTACATCACCGCCACGCTGACGCCGGGATGGTGCCGGCTCAAACCGGGGCTGCGCTACGCCATGCTGTGCGGGGACGGCCGTCCGATCCTGTTCGAGCAGGGCGACATCGGCATGCAGATCGAGCGCCACGCCCCGTGGATTCCGCAGAAGAACGTGCGCCACTCGTTCGCCTGGATCAAGGGCGCCGCCGGACCGGCCTCGACCCAGCAGGTGAAGAAATTCACCAAGGCCGTGAAGCAGGCGATGAAGGAGAACGGCGTCGCCGGACAAAAGCTCGGCTGCGACTTCATCGACATCAACATGCTCAACATTTTCAAGGAGGAAAAAATCGAGTGGGCCGACGGCATGACCCCGATGATGGAGGCGCGCGCGGTCAAGAGCGAGGACGAGCAGGAATGCTTCCGCATCGTCGGCGCGATCGGCGACGCCACGCACTGGGAATGCATGAAGTTCCTGCGTCCCGGCATCACCGAGAACCAAGTGACCGCGCACCTGATGCAGTACCTCTACAACATCCCCGGCATGGAGGACGTGGAAGACGTCATCGTCTCCTCCGGTCCGAACACCTGGCCGAATTGGCGCAATTTCTCCGACCGCATCATCCAGCCCGGCGACATCGTCTTCATGGATTTGGCGGCGCTGACCTGGAACGGCTACAAGTCCTGCTATTACCGCACCTATTGCGTCGGCAAGGAGCCGACCAAAGAGCAAAAAGAAACCTACGAGATCGCGCTCAAGTGGCTCTACGACTCGATCGGCGCGGTGAAAGCCGGCGCGACCACGCGCGACATCGCGCAAAAGTGGCCGTCGGCGATGGCGACCTGGGGCTACGAAGACGAGGACCAGGCCGCCGCCAACCTGTGGGGCCACGGGCTGGGTCTTGCCCAATACGATCCGCCGGTCATTTCCCGCATCTGGTCACTCGATCATCCGATCGAGATCCAGGAAGGCATGACGTTTGCGCTGGAAACCCAGCACGGGAAGAAATATCGCTACGGCGTGCGCATCGAGGAGATGCTGATCGTGCACAAAAAGAGCATCGAGATCGTCTCCAATTTTCCGGTCAAGCAGATCACCGTCGTCGATCCGCTGCCCGGCTACGGCGATCACGTGAAGTAAATCATTGCGCAGAACAAAAACCGTCATCCTGAGGTGCCCGCGCGCAGCGCGGGCCTCGAAGGATGCCGGCCGAGGGGCCAATCGAAATCGGGCAATGCTCGCTTCGTTCGCACCTCAGGGTGACGGAAAAGGCTTAAGGGATGTTTGGATCTTTCATTCTGCCCCTGAGCGATACCGACGCCGCCGACGCCGACCGCGTCGGGCCGAAGGCGGCAAACCTGGCGCGGCTCGCGCGGGCCGGGCTGCCGACGCCCGGCGGCTTTTGCATCACGGCGCAAGCGTATCACCGGCAGCTTGAACATCTCGGGCTCGGCGCTGTCGTGCACGCGTATGCCGATGCCTGCCGGGACGGCGATGAGAGCGCGCAGCGCAGGCGCGCGGTCGAACTCAGGCTTGCGCTGTACCAGGGCGACCTCGCCCCGGATCTTTTGCCGGAAATTCTCGCCGCATGGCGGCAGCAACGCAAACCCACGGCCGTGCGTTCTTCGGCGCTGATCGAGGACCGCGCCAATTCGAGCTTTGCCGGCCAGTTCGAAAGCTTTCTCGGACTGGGCGAGGACAGCGAATTCCTCACCGCGCTACGGGCCTGCTGGGCGGCGTTGTGGGCCACGAACGCCCGCCGCTCGATGGCGCAGCATGACCTCGACCCTTCCTCGACTGCCATGGCCATACTGGTGCAGCCGCTAGTCGCCGCGCGCGCCTCGGGCGGCGGTTTGAGCGAAACCGCGGAAGGCCAGATGCTTGTGTCCGCGACCTGGGGCTTGGGCTCGGCGATCGCGCAGGGCGAAGTCGTGCCCGACCGCATCGTGCTCAGTCGGCACGGCTTCGTCCGCAGCAACGAAGCCGGCCGCAAGCACCACCGCGAGACCTGCCCGCATGGCGCGGGCCTGGCGACGCAGGCGGTGCCCGATGCGCTTGCCCGCACGCCATGCCTGCAAGCCGGGCAAGCCACAACGCTCGGCCGGCTGATGCGCAAGGCCGAGGACGTGCTCGGCATGTCGGTCGAGATCGAATGGGCGCTCGACGACGAAGGCTTCCGGCTCTTGCAAGCGCGGCCGCTGCGCGTTCAACAACCGCACGTGCCGGACGAGATCTGGCTCAAGCATCCCGGTCTGAGCGGCCATCCCGCCGGCATTGGCTGGGGAAGCGGCCGCGCCGTGGTGGTCAATTGCGAATGCGAGCTCGCGCGCGTGGCGCCGGGAGACATTCTGGTGACGCGTGTGGCCGGACCGGCGCTGAGCCACATCCTGCCGCGCCTTGCCGGCGTGGTAGCCGAGCTCGGCGGCTCGACGTCGCATCTGGCTTCGCTCGCCCGCGAACGCGGCATCCCGACGGTGCTCGGCGTGCTCGACGCGACGCGGCGCATCCCGGACGGCGCTCAGGTCGCCGTCGACGGCGTCGCCGGCGTGGTGCGGTGGCGCGCGTGATGGCAAAAACAGCCAACCCAAAACGTGCGCGCCCGCGTATTTTTGTAACCCAGCCGGTGTCGGAGAACGCGCTCAAGCGCCTGCGCGCGGTCGCACGCGTCACCGTCCACGCGGACTCGCGCCGCATTATCCCCAAGCGCACGCTGATCGCGCAGGTGCGCAAGGCCGATATTCTGTTCTGCCTCCTGCACGACACGATCGATCGCGCCGTGATCGAGGCCAACCCGGATTTGCGCCTGATCGCGGCGCAATCGATCACGCCGTCCAACATCGATGTGGCGGCCGCCAGCGCGCGGCGCATTCCCGTCACCGTCACCGCTCCGATCACCACCGAGGCCACCGCCGACCTGACGTTCGGTCTGATGCTCGCGGTGGCGAGGCGCATGCTGGAAGCCGATCGCATGGTGCGCGCCGGCATTTTTCCCGGCAGCCAATCGGCGTTTCTGATGGGCTCCCATGTCTGGGGCAAAACCGTCGGCCTGATCGGCGGCGGCGGCTTGATCGGCAAGGCGGTCGCGCGCCGCGCCCGCGGCTTTTCCATGCGCGTGCTCTACTGGACGCCGCGGCGGAAACCGCAAAGCGAAGAACGCGAGGCCGGGCTCACCTTCGTGCCGCTCGACCGGCTGCTGCGCGAATCCGATTTTGTCTCCATTCATTCGCCGCTCGACAGCGATACCCGCCACCAGATTTCCGGGCGGGAATTGCGGCTCATGAAGAAGACCGCGTTTCTCATCAATACCGCGCGCGGCGCCATCGTCGACGAGGCGGCGCTGGTGCGCGCGCTGCAGAAGCGGCAGATCGCCGGTGCCGGCATCGACGTTTTCGAGCACGAGCCCAGGATCGATCCGGCGCTGGCAAAAATGCCCAATGTGGTGCTCACCCCGCATATCGGCAGCGCAACGCCCGAAGTGCGCGAGGAGATGGCCGGCATCGTGGTCGACAATATTCTGGCCTTCCTCACCGGTCACAAGTTGCCGAACTGCGTCAACCCGGAAGTGTTTGCGCTATAAGAAATCGCCCCGTGCGGCGCCCGATCTTTCGTGGTATGATACTAAAATGCATAAAAAGCGTGGCATCCCCCCTAAGAAGGGCCGTGGAAAACAAAAGACTGACGTCGTCATTGGCGCGCGGCGTTTTGCCAAGATCAGCGCCGTTGAGGGGATCGTACTAACGCGTGAAATGCAGACGCGCACCGCCGGGTTTGATCGGAAAGGCATGCCCGCTGAAGAACGCCGTCGATCGATCATGCGAGTTTACCGCAAGGCGTAATCAGCCGAGATGTACGAAGTCGAGAATGACACCATTTATTGTTACCCCGGGACGGACGTTCTCAGAAACAAGCTCGACATCAAAGACGCTGCGAAGTTGGCGAACTTTGAGGCTGAAATAAGCAATCAGCGGGCTCAGGAGCCGATTCCCGAAGGTGACCTGGATTATGCCCATTATTGCGCATTGCATAAGCATCTTTTTCAAGACGTTTATGATTGGGCGGGCGAGCTACGCAAAATCCGAATCGGAAAAGGAGGGAATTGGTTCTGCTTTCCGGAAAACATCGATGCAGAGATGACAAAGCTGTTTGCGTCATTGGCTGAAGAAAACAACTTTGCAGGCCTGAGCAAGGCCGAATTAGCAAAAAAAACTGCCCACTTCTTGGCGGAGTTGAATGCCATTCACCCGTTCCGCGAAGGAAACGGCCGGACCCAATTGTCCTTTCTTACAATAATAGCCGAAGAAGCCGGCCATTCGCTTGATTTTGAAAAGCTTGAGCCGGAAAAACTTCTCAGCAGCATTATCGAAAGCTTTGCCGGAGACGAAGACGGTCTCGGCCAGGCAATCAACGACTTTATCTGACCGAGAGGAGAGCGTCCGTACATGGGAGAGGGATCGAATAGGGAGTCAACGATGCCCCGCACGCTCATCGCCGTCACCGACAGCCCGTTCCCGTCGCTCGATCCGGCCAAAAAAGCACTGGCGCGGCTCGATCCGGAGTACCGGATGGCGAAGAGTCCTGCCGCCGCCGAAATTCTCGCCGTGGCGCGCGACGCCGACGCGATTCTCGTCACCTACGCCAAGCTGCCCGGCGAATTGCTGCGTGAACTCACGAACTGCAAGGCGATCGGCCGCTTCGGCCTCGGTGTCGACAACATCGACTTGCCGGCGGCCAAAGACCTCGGCATCGCCGTCAACTACGTCCCGGATTATTGCCTGCGCGAAGTCTCCGACCACGCCATGGCGCTGCTGCTCGCGCTCGCCCGCAAGGTGCCGCTCGCCGACAAGTTGGTGCAATCCGGCCGCTGGGAAGTGCCGCCGCTCGTGCCGCTGCGCCGCCTCGAAGGCCAGACACTCGGTCTGGTCGGATTCGGCAATATTCCGCGCACGCTCGCGCCCAAGGCCCAGGCGTTCGGCCTAAAAGTTCTGGCGCACGATCCCTACGTTGCAAAGGACGTGCTGACCTCAGCCGCCATCGAAGGCGTCAGCTTCGACGACCTGTTGGCGCGCTCCGATTTCATCTCGGTGCACGCACCCCTGTTGCCGGCAACCCGCGGCTTGATGAATGCCGCCGCCTTCGCCAAGATGAAAAGGGGCGCGTATCTCATCAACACCGCGCGCGGCCCGTTGGTCGACGAGCCGGCGCTCGTCGCCGCGCTCGTGTCCGGCCATCTCGGTGGCGCCGGGCTCGACGTTGTGGCCACTGAGCCGCCGGCAAAGGACTTGCCGTTGCTCGGCCGCGATAACGTGATTCTCACTCCGCACACCGCGTTCTATTCGGTCGAGGCCCTGGAGGAATTGCAGACCAAATGTGCAAGCGACGTGGCGCGGGTGCTCTCTGGCGAAAAGGCAGTCTATCCGATTTCGGCTTGAGCGTGGAATGCGACGCGAGAGATGACGGTCATCCTCAGACATGCGGCCGAGGCCGATGCGAAAAACGTCGCGTCGCTGCTGACCGAACTCGGTTATCCATCAGTAGAGGCCAACGCCCGTGACCGCCTTGTTCGCTCGTTGCGCAGTGCAACGAGTTGCGTTGTCGTGGCGGAAGCGGACGGCGAAGTGATCGGGACGATCAACGCGGAACTTGTCCCCTATTTTCCCAATGGCTCGACCATCTGCAGAGTGACCGCTCTCGTCGTCTCGTCGCACCATCGCAGCCGCGGCGTGGGCGAGAAGCTGCTCGCCCGCATAGCCGAATTCGCGCGCGAGCATGGTTGCTCCGGCATCGAAGTGACGAGTTCGCAACGCCGCGTCGCTGCGCATCGCTTCTACGAGCGACTCGGATTCTCGAAAAACTCGTTCAGATTCTTCCGCGCGTTATGACCGATGACCCTCCCGGCCAACGATCGCGTGAGGCAAGTCGACATTGCGTGGATAGTCGGTCAGGAGCGGCGTTCCGATTATGCCGCCTTCATACATCGTTGGCCGCAAGAGCAACATGAACAAAACCTCACCGATCCGGACAAGCTCTATCTGATCGCCCGTGATGACGCTGGTGAACCGCAGGCCTCCCGCTGCTTGAATTGCGACGCTATCGTCTATGCCGTCAAGTCAGCGAGCCTACGCCGCGGCGACGGCGATGCCTTCCTGCTCGCAGGAATTGGCCACGTCGCTCATCGTAGCGCGCTGCATGTCGCGCTTCCAGCGCAGATCGTCGAAGGCGGCGCCGCGGTGCATGGTGCAGCGATCGTCCCAGATGACGAGGTCGTGGACGCGCCAGCGGTGGACGTAGAGAAATTGCCGTTGCGTGGCGTGGGCGATGAGTTCGTCGATCAGCGCGCGTCCCTCGGCCTCGGGCATACCGAGGATGCGGCCGGCATGCGAAGCCAGATACAGCGATTTGCGGCCGGACTCGGGAATCGTGCGCACCAGCACCTGCGGCACCGGCGGCAGGCCCTGGCGTTCCTCCTCGCTGAAATTGGAAAATCCGAGCCGCGCGCGCGAATTGAAAATCGAATGCTCGGCCACAAGCGACTCGAGCCGCCGCCTCGTACCCTCGGGAAGCGCGTCGTAGGCCGCGCGCTCGTCGGCAAATTCGGTTTGTCCGCCGATCGGCGGAATCGTACGTGCGTACAGCAGCGAGGCCCGCGCCGGCAGCCGCTTGAACGAGCTATCGGTGTGCCACAGCCGGTTGCCAAGCTGGAAAACGCGCTGCCGGGAATCCTTGCCCCATAGCTCGTTTTCTGGATCGAGATTGGAAACGTCGGCGAATTCCTGGCGCACGCGCAGCTTGGCGTCCTTGCGGAACAGCGCGATCGTCGTTTCCAGCGGTCCGAAATGCCGGGCAAAGTCGAGGTGCTGCTCGTCCGACAAATGCTGGTCGGGAAAAACCAGAACAGCATATTTGGCGAAAGCGTCTTTGATGGCGGAAAGTTCGGACGGCTCGATCGGCCGCGACAAATCGATATCGCCGATCTCGGCAGCGAAGCTTTCCGTGACCGGACAGACGGTGATGCCCATTGGCCGCCTCCAGGCGCCGCTTGCGCGACCGTGCGCGATTGAACCACAAGGGATCGCCGCGAGCAATTGCCGCGTGCTGTCGGGCGAACGAGCCGTGTATCCGATCTCGGCTTAGTCCGCAGGCGGATCGCCCGCGCCGCCGGGCTCGTGAACATCATTGATCCGGACTTGAAGTCACCAGTCCGCAACGCCGGTCGATATGCCTCGCTTCTCCGAGCAACTCGGATTCGCCAAGAGCTCGTTTCGATTTTCCGGGCACTGTGAGCATACACATTGTTGCCGCTCCTGCGGGATGTTATGATCGTCCCAAAACCCGGGGGAAACGACCATGATCAAACAATTGTGCCTCGCGGCTGCCGCCGTCGCGGCAATCGCTTCCGCTGCAACGGCAGCGCAAGCGCAGGATAATTATCCATCGCACCCGATGCGGATGATCATTCCGTTCGCTGCCGGCGGCCCGACCGACATCGTCGGTCGCATCGTGGCGGCGAAGATGGGAGTTCTTGTTGCGGCAGACGGTGGTGGTCGAGGATCGCGCCGGCGCGGGAGGCACAATCGGCGCCGACGTCGTGGCCAAGGCCGCGCCTGACGGCTACACAGTGCTGATGGCGACGGTTTCCACCAACGCCATCAATCCCGGCCTGTACAAACACCTGCCTTATGATCCCAAGCACGCTTTTGCACCGATCGCGCGAGTGGGGGTCACGCCGACGCTGCTGATGGCGAATTTGTCGCTGCCGGTGACCGACGTCAAAAGCCTGGTGGCCCTGATCAAGGCCCATCCGGGCAAGTATTCCTACGGCTCATCCGGCGTCGGCTCGATCCTGCATCTGTGCGGCGAAGAATTCAAAGCGGATGCCGGCGGTCTCGACATGGTGCACGTGCCGTACAAAGGCTCGGCGCCGATGGACACCGACCTGCTGGGCGGACAGATTTCGATCGCGTTCGACGCAACGCCGACCGCGATGCCGTTGGCGAAGGCGGACAAGGTACGCGCGCTCGGCGCCGGCATGGCGACGCGCATCCCCGCCATGCCGAATCTACCGACGCTGCAGGAACAAGGCCTCAAGGGTTACGAGTGCTATACCTGGAATGCGATCCTGGCGCCGGCCGGCACGCCGCGGCCGATCATCGAGAAGCTCAACGTGGTCATCAACAAAGCGCTGGCCGATCCGGCGGTGTCCTCGGCGCTGGAAAATGCCGGCATCGATCCAACGCCCGGATCGACGCCCGAGCAAACGAGTCAATTCATCGACGCCGAGCTGGCAAAATGGGCGCCGATCATCAAAGCCTCGGGCGCGCATGTCGACTGAAAGTGCGCACGCGCCTTCACGCGCGTGCCCGACGACGCCCGTGCCCGACGACGCCGTGCCCGTTGACAGTGCGGCGTGACCGCCTCGGCAGCAGCCGACCGTCCGCAAGCCGCATCACATCGCCTGGCCCATGCCGCGAATGCGGCGGGCCATCGCGCTCATGATATAGAGCGCAAAGTTCGGCACCTCGTCGATCATGAAGCGGAAGCGGCGCTGATCGACGACCGACAGCTCGCAATCCTCCTTCACGCGCGCGGTCGAGGAGCGCGGCGCGGCGTCGATCATCGACATGAAGCCGATCGCCTCGTTGGGGCCGCAGACCTCGACGATCTTCTCGCCGATCACCATTTCGATCACGCCGGACTGCACCACGTACATGCACAAGCCGGGATCGCCGCGATTGAAGACGATGCTGCCGGCGGGAAATTGGATGCTGGCGCCGGCCTTCTTGGCGAACAGTCGCATGTCGATATTGGAGTTGCTCATCAGCCTTCGTGCCCCTAAAGCATGATCCGGAAAAAGCCTGCCCTCGGACTTGATCCGGGTGGAATCCGGTTTTCCGAAAAGATCATGCTCCATTAAGATGCTGGTGGCGCGGATTTGACATTCGCTACCCACTGCGCCGCAGTTCGTCGTCACTCGCTTGCGCCATGGAGCACTCCGCCGTTCGCCCTGGCCAGCCTAGACCGGCTTGAGCGGAGTGAAAACCAGCAATCAATCCCGACCGTTTCGCTACCAGCGGCCCCAGCGGCGTCGGTAACCCCAGCGGCCGCCGACGAGACGCAGGATGAGGAGGAGGACGACTGCGCCGATGAAGGCGTTGATGATCAGCCCGATAATTCCGCTCCCGAGAAGGATACCCAGGCGCGGCAGCAGCCAGTCGCCGATGAAGGCGCCGATCAGCCCGACGATTAGATCGCCGATCAAGCCAAAGCCGCCACCCGCCATCACACGGCCGGCCAGCCAGCCGGCGACAATTCCAACGACGATGATGACCAGCAGGCTCTGATTGGAAAGGTACATGGCCGCGTCCTCACTCTGGGGGCCGTTGATGAGATTTAATGCGTCGTAGTTTGAATCGTTCCCAATTGCAATCATCAACACGGCTCGCTGCACGCCAATGCGGCAGCGCAACACCGCCTCAGTATTGGCCTTTCGGTTCGAGGCCGAGCAGGTATTGGCCGAACATGCTGCCGGTCGAATCCCAATTGAGGCTGATGTGCGAGCCGGCAGCGTGGGCGTCGCGCCAGAAACGCTGCAACGGATGGTCGAGGAAGAGGCCCTGTCCGCCGGCGGCGAGAAACAGCGCATCAATGGCCTGGGTCAAGAGCCGCACGCAGAACGCCTGATCGCGGCGGTTGCGCAGGCGCAGGTCCTCGCCGATCGTTTCGCCGCGCGCGGTCGTCTCGAAGGCTTCGGCCAGGTCGCGATACATCAGCAGGCTGGCAGCATCGATGCAGGCGGCCGCCTCGGCGACGCGCAGCTGCACGGTCGTCAGTTCGGCCATCCGGCGATTGCCACCGGCGACGGCTCCGCGCGTCGTGCGCACCTTGGCCATGTCGAGAAATGCCGCCAGCGCTCCCTGCGCCATGCCGAGCACCGGGGTCACGATCGTGACCGGCAGCACGGCAAGAAATGACTGTTTGTAGAGCGGATTGGCGTGGGCGCGCATTCCGGGCGCCGTGGCATTGGCGAGTTCAGCGAACGCGAGCGCGCGATGAGCCGGCACGAATGCGTTCTCGGCGACGATGCTCTTGCTGCCGGTGCCCGATAGTCCCATCGTGTGCCAGTTGTCGTCGATGCTGATATCCGCGGTGCGCAGCAGAAAGAATCCCGGCTGTGGCGGACCGGACTCTTGCGGGATCATGCCGCCGAGGAATTGCCACTGCGCATTGTCGCAGCCGCTGCAGAAGCTGCCCGATCCGGAAACCCGATAACCGCCGTCCACCGCGACCGCCCGCGCCACCGGAGCGTAGGCGCCGGCGGCAAGCGCGCTGCGCTCACGCCAGACCTCGTCCTGCGCTTCCTTCGAGAAGCAGGCGATCAGCCATTGATGCGAAGCAAGGAGCCCATAGACCCAGCCGGTCGAGGCGCAGCCGCCGGCCAGCGTCGCCTCGATCTGCGCAAAAACGTCGAAGCCATATTCGAAGCCGCCGTAGGCTTGCGGCTGCAGGACGCGGAACAAATCCGCGCTCCGCATGCGCGCGATGATGTCGTCGCCGACGCGGCGCGCAGCCTCGGTCTCCCGCGCGCGCTCGCGCGCGAGCGCGGCGATCGGGTGTGCCCGATCAAGCAGCTCGGAGACCTCGGGTCTATCGGGCGTCGACACCACGGTTTTTCTCCTTTTTCTCCTTTTGCCCTTCCAGCGTCGCGATCATGCCCCTCGGGCGCGCGCCATCGATCACTCCGCGGTCCAGCCGCCGTCGAGCACGAGCGCCGAGCCGGTCATCAGCGAGGAGGCGTCGGAGGCAAGGAAGACGATAGCGCCCGTAAGCTCGTCGAGCTGGCCAAGGCGGCCGAGCTTGATCTTGGACAGGACTTCCTCACGGAACGCCTCGTTCTCAAAGAACGGCCGCGTCATCGGCGTCTCGAGAAACGTCGGGCCCAGCGAATTGACGCGGATATTGTGCGGGGCAAGCTCGATCGCCATCGCCTTGGTGAAGCCCTCCATAGCGTGCTTGGAGGCACAATAGACGCTGCGGCGCGCCGCGCCGACATGGCCCATCTGCGAGGACACATTGATGATCGAGCCGGAGAGCTTCGCCGCGATCAACCGCAGCGCCACCGCCTGCGCCACGAAGAAAGCGGCGCGCACGTTGAGCGCGAAGATGGCATCGAAATCCTCGACCTTCACCTCGGCCAACAAGGCCGGCCGGTTCATACCGGCATTGTTGATAAGGATTTGAAACGGCTCTGCCGCCGCGATCGCGTGCTGCATCGCTCCGACATCCGTCACGTCAAGCTGCAGCGCTTCGGCCTTCTGCCCGCGGGCGCGGATCGCCGCCGCGGCGTCCTCGATTTCGTCTTTGGTGCGTGCCGCGAGCGTCACATGCGCGCCGGCTCCCGCCAGGGCCGACGCCGCCGCCAGCCCGATGCCGCGCCCGCCCCCGGTGACGAGCGCACGCCTGCCGTCGAGGCGGAAGCTCGGAGTCTTGGCAAGGTCGACGGACGGCATTTGCAAGGACGCTTCCGATCTTTACCCTCCCCTGGAGGGGGAGGGTCGGCGCGAAGCGCCGGGGTGGGGTGAAATCGGCAAGGGTAGAAGTTCACCCCCACCCGCCGGGCTTTGCCCGGCGACCTCCCCCTTCAGGGGGAGGTGAAGAAGATTACTCCGCCGCCGGTGACGAGCGCACGCTTGCCGTCGAGGCGGAAGGAAGGCATCCCAACTATTTGAAATTTATCGGCCCCGTCCACTATTTAGCCCTTCTACCCAAAAAGACGATCGAAGTCGTGTCTATTTGTTTCAAGTAAGCGTCGCGCAAAATCGTTCACATAGAAGATGTCTGGCTCAAATCGCTGTGGTTTCAATTTCATCTGAAAATTCGGAGACTCTGGACTCAATTCGAAAATCACCAACCCCATTCCATAAAGCGAGCAGAGCGCATCTAGTCTATCCAAGTCGTTCGCACTTATCGTGTTCGGCATCACAATGAAGGTTTTGTGCGAAAACAGGCGGTAAGCGCAGGCCTGCCCGAAGGCTGTAATTGACTGACTCCCATCGATCTTAATCTCTGCGGACACAAGCTCTATGGGAAAGGCAACGGGGTCACTTTTCCTCGGTTTGTAAGTTCCGATAACATCGGGCGTCGCCCATTTGTTCTTGAACGTACTGCCACCAACCACCATAACTTCGATTGCTTGTTCTTGACCTAATAGCCACTCGCGAAGGATTCATAATATGTTTCTTCGTTGTAATTTTTCGGTTGAATTTCAACAATAGCTGAGGCCGTTTCTTGTGATATTTGATTTTTTTTGGAATCTCCTCCCTCTTTTTCCCAGTATTTCTTCAGGACCCAAAGTCCCCGGCTCGGGCGCACAATCTCCTCATCCTTTAAAGACAGATCGTGTAGCGCACCAACTATGCTATTAAAAGGGGTTTCGGGTGCAGCGGCGTGAATCCTCTTTGCTAATTCCATATAGCGAATACCGATTACTCCGGCGCCCTTCAGTTCGCCAAGCGCGCGATTTTGAATTTCTTTTCTGGCCCACTTGATCATTTGATTCTCACTAACTTTCGCCCAACTACCACAGATTGTTGGGGTTGGAAAACGCTACTCCGCCGCCTGCGCGTAGGGCACGTTCTTGCCGCCGTAGCGGCGCACGCGCACGTTGGCCTGCTCGGCGTGGGCGAGAAAGTGTTCGAGCACGCAAAGCCGAGAGCAGACTTCGCCGATCTTCGCGCTCGCTTCGTCGCTGAGCACCTTCTGGTACGTACAGGTCTTGAGGAACTTGCCGACCCACAGCCCGCCGGTGTAGCGCGCCGCTTTCCTGGTCGGCAGCGTGTGGTTGGTGCCGATCACCTTGTCGCCGAAGGCGACGTTGGTGCGGGGACCGAGAAACAGCGAACCATAGTTGCTCATGTTGGCCAGAAAATAGTCGGGGTCGCGGGTCATCACCTGCACATGCTCGGAGGCGACGCGGTCGGCCTCGCGCACCATTTCGGCCGCGTCGTCGCAGACGATGACCTCCCCGTAATCGGCCCAGGCCTTGCCGGCGATATCGGCGCTGGGCAGGATTTTCAGCAGCCGCTCGACTTCCGCCATCGTATCGCGCGCCAGCTTTTCCGAATTGGTGATGAGGATCGCCGGCGAGGTCGGGCCGTGTTCGGCCTGGCCCAGCAGGTCGGTGGCGCACATCTCGCCGTCGACCGTGTCGTCGGCGATGATCAGCGTCTCGGTCGGTCCGGCAAGCAGATCGATGCCGACACGGCCGAACAATTGCCGCTTGGCTTCGGCGACGTAGGCGTTTCCCGGCCCGACCAGCATGTCGACCGGCGCAATGGTCTCGGTGCCGAGCGCCATGGCGGCAACCGCCTGCACGCCGCCGAGCACGAAGATTTCGTCGGCCCCGCCGAAATGCATCGCCGCGACGATCGCCGGATGCGGCCCACCCTGATAGGGCGGCGCGCAGGCGATGATCTTCTTCACCCCGGCGACGCGCGCGGTGACGATCGACATGTGCGCGGAGGCGACCATCGGATAGCGGCCGCCGGGCACGTAGCAGCCGATCGAATTCACCGGGATGTGGCGGTGGCCGAGCACCACGCCGGGCAGCGTCTCGACTTCGAGGTCGCGCAGCGTCTCTTTCTGCTTCTGCGCAAAGTTGCGCACCTGCGCCTGGGCGAACTTGAGATCGTCGAGATCGCGCTTTTTCAGTTGGCCGATGGCGCGCTCGATCTCGGGCGCCGTAAGCTTGAACGAGGGCGGCGACCACTTGTCGAACCTTTCCGACAGCTCGCGCACGGCCGCATCCTTGCGTGCCTCGACGTCGGCAAGGATTTGCTCGACCGTCTCGCGCACCTTGGCATCGGCGGCCTTGATCGCGCTCGCGTCCATTCCGCGCTTGAGGTGGCGGGGCATTTTACCCTCCCTTGTGCCTTCACCTCTTCCCGCACGCGGGGAGAGGGAGATTATTTTATCGCCTGCGGATTGAGCGGCGAGCCCGTGGCGCCGGTGATGACGAGCGGCGGACCGCAGAAAAAGAATTCGTAGACCCCGTCCTCCTCGCAATCCTGCGCTAATTCCTTGAGATAGAAAATCTCGCCCATGCACAGGCCCATGGCCGGGATCACCACCCAGTGCCACGGCTGGTTGGCTTCCGTGGTCTCGTTCGGCCGCACTTCGACCCCCCAGGTATCGGTGCAGATGGCGGCGATCTGTTTCTCCTGGCACCAATAGCAGTTCTCGAACTTGACGCCGGGGGCGTCGCCGCCGGCGTAGCCGCCCCATTGCTTCTCGTGCAGGCAGCGCTCCATCTGTCCGGTGCGGATGATGACGAAGTCGCCGCGGCCGATGGCGACATTCTGGTCCTTGGCGCATTTGTCGAGTTCGTCGTTGGCGATGCTCTCACCGTCGGCCATCCACGGCACGCCGCGAAAGCGCGCGATGTCGAGCAGCACGCCGCGGCCGGCCATCTTGTTCCTGGAATGCTCGATCCCGAGCACGCTCAAACCCCTGGAATCGATGAGCCTGGCGTCGTGGCCGTTGTAGGCCTTGTCCTCATAGAACACGTGGCCGAGCGCATCCCAGTGGGTGGCGCCCTGCACGCACAGCATGAGCGTGTCGTCGGCATAGCGGATCCTATTCCAGTCCTGCTGGCCGGCCACCGCGTCGGTCCCGGTCGCCAGCATCTGGTGGATGGGATTGAAGCGGCCGCCGAACAGACCGGTCTGCGGGCCGGCGCGGTCGAGCGGAATGCCGAGCGCGAACACCTTGCCGGTGCGGATGAGGCTTGCCGCCTTGACGATATCCTCGGGCCGCACGTGGTTGAGCGTGCCGACCTGGTCGTCCTTGCCCCAGCGACCCCAGTTGCTCAGCGCCTTGCTCGCCTCCGCGATCGCCTTGCGCCCCACTTTGATGTCCATAATTCCTCCTACCCCGGCGCTTCCGTGCGCCACTCCCAAGACCATCATTCATATTGGCCCGCACGGGGGCTTTCGTCCATGCGGCCGACTCAACGCGGCGAATTGCCGGTTGCCTTCGCGGGTGCGTAAGGTTGCAATAAGAACGCGGATCCGAGGTTCTTACGGCGAGCATCCGACGACGCACGAGCGACCGCCGGCTCAAATGGAGAAAAAGAGATGAAGGGCAAGAAAGCGCTGTTGGCATTGGCCGCGATGGCCGTGCTCGGCCTTGGCGCAACCACCGGTAACGCCGCGAATATCGTCGACGAATGGGCGAGCGTCAAAGCGCCGCCGGCGCCGGCGCTTAAGCCGGTGACAGTCGATCCCAGGACCACCGCCCTGCTGATGCTGGATTTCCTCCATTCCAACTGCAATCCGGAACACGGCAAGCGCTGCATGGCTTCGCTTCCGGCCGTCAAGAAGCTGCTGGAGGAGGCGCGCGCCAAGCAGGTGTTCGTGGTCTATACGGCCTACGGCAAAAACACCCAGAAGGACGTTTGGGCGGACGTCGCTCCAAACGGCAGCGAGCCTTTCGTCGTTTCGTTTCTCGACAAATTTACCGGCACGGACCTGGCGAAGATTCTCAAGGACAAGGGGATCAAGACCCTCATCACCGTCGGCAGCGCCGCCAATGGCGCCGTCCTCGAAACGGCCAGCGAGGCGGCACAGCGCGGCTTCAGGGTGGTCGTTCCCGTCGACGGCATCTCCTCCGACAACCTGTACGCGGAGCAGCTGGCGGTGTGGGACCTGACGCATGCGCCGGTGATCGCCGACAAGATCACGCTGAGCTTGACCGGCATGATCAAGTTCTAACCGCCAAGGAGAAAAAAGATGGCAGGAAATCTTACGCGCCTTATCGCCGCGGTCGGATTGACGGCGGCCGCGCTGAGCGCCGCTTCGGCGCGTGCCGCCGATGTCGTCGCCGACTGGAACTCGATCAAGGCGCCGCCGCCGCCCGCGCTGAAGCCGGTCAGCGTCGATCCGAAAACCACGGCGCTCCTGCTGCTCGACTTCACTCATCAGATTTGCAACGCCAAGAGCAAACCGCGCTGCGTCGCCTCGCTGCCCGCCATGAAAAAGCTTTTGGCGCGGGCGCGAAGCAATCACGTTATGGTCGTCTACAGCACGGCTGGGCCGCAGACCCAAAAGGACATCTGGGCCGACATCGCGCCGGCGTCCGGCGAGCCGGTGGTCAACTCCCACGCCAACAAATTCCAGGACACCGATCTGGGAAAAATCCTCAAGGACAAGGGAATCAAGACGGTCATCGTTACCGGCGTGAATGCCAATGGGGCGGTGCTTTATACCGCGAGCGCCGCCGCCTTCCGCGGATTCAAGGCGATCGATCCGATCGACGGATCATCCGCCGAGAACGAATATATCGAGCAGTACGTCGTGTATAATTTCGCGCACGCGCCGCTCGTGTCCAGCATGGTTACCCTGACCACGTCCGACATGATCAAATTCTAGGGGTCCGATTCCAAACGTTCGCATCCGGGGTCGGCAGGCTCCGGTGCGAATGTTGGAATCAAGCGCCACGGGCGAGGCGGCCAATTCAGCGCGCGTCGCTCGCTCGCGAACTGAACCGCGGCTCCGGCGTCTCGCTGCGCGCCACCCGGGGCACGATCGGCGCTTCGAGGAGCGCATTCGCGGCCGCCAGAAGAGCCGTGTCGTCCGGGCCCGCCACAACGGCCCGGTCGCGCCCGGCGGTCTTGGCTTGATAGAGCGCGTGGTCCGCGGTCTCGACCAGGACCTTCGCCCCGGCGGTGGACGCCGCAGCCGCTGCTCCCTCCCGTGAAAAGGCGGCGCCGGCATCGGGGAATTCGCCGATGCTGGCAATGCCGATGCTGACGGTGACGTGCGCCGCGGCGGCGGACTGCTCGTGTGGAATCTGCTGCTCGCGCACGGCCGCGCAAATAAGCGCGGCAAGCTTGCTCGCCGCCGCAATGCCGGTATGCGGCAGCAGCACCGCGAATTCCTCGCCGCCGTAGCGGGCGGCAAGTTCGCCGGCACGGCGGGCGCGGATTGCCACCGTCTGCGCCACCGTGCGCAGGCATTGGTCGCCGGCGACATGGCCGTAGGCGTCGTTGAAGCGCTTGAAGTAATCCACGTCGATCATGAGCAGCGACAGCACCGTGCCATGGCGCAGCATGCGCCGCCATTCTTCATCCAGCGCCGTATCGAAGGCGCGGCGGTTGGCGATGCCGGTCAGCGCATCGATCGTGCTCAATCGCGCAAGCTCGGTGGATTTCTCGCGGTCGCTTTTGTGCAGCTTGATGAGCTGCAGGTACAGCGTGTTGTTGCGATATAGCAGCACGACAAGCACCAGGCTCGCCGCTGCGAGCCCGTAGATCCGGCCCGCATAAAAGCCGAGGTCGTAGCGACCGCCGTTGAACATCGCGCTGAGCGCGATTTCGAACAGCCACGCACACAACACCACGATCAACCAGAGATCGAGAACCGACAGCGGCCGCCGCCGCGACAACACGACGACCGCGAGCAGGTTGAGTCCCCAGACGCTCGATACGACCACGATCATGATCGGCGCATAATGATTGCCGCGCATGATCGCCGGCAGCCCATGCTGGCCCCAGGTCGCCAGCAGCATCAGCCCGCAAACCGCACCGCCGATCGCGGCGGCGCTCGCAAGCATCGTCATGCCCGGACGCGGCTGTATTTGCCGCGCGTCAAGACCCGCATAGACGATGACGATGACCGGAAAGCCGCCGTGCCAGAACATGTAGAGCCAGGCGGTCGTCTGCGGCCCGGCGCCAAGCAGCCCGCTCGGCGAAAACAGCCCGGGAAACGTCAGCGCGTGCACCGCCGACATCAGCGCCGAGAACACATATCCCGCGGCGAGCACGCTGAGCGCCCCGCCGCGCGAGAACCGACCCTGACCGAACAGAAACACTGCCGTGATCAGGTCGTTGATCAACAGCGCCGACTGATACATCGGAATAAACGGCAGAAATGGCGGCAGCGGCATCTTGGCGAACGCCGCAAGATTGAGGAAAACTAGCGTCGAGACCGCAATCGTCGCGGCGGCGAAACGGCATTCGCCGAATCCCGCCGGCGTGTCCGACAGGAATACCGCGCTTTCGCCAGGGCCGGCATCTGCCATTCGCTCTGCTCCGCGGTCCGCGATGGACGCCTCAACCGTCACCCGCAGCTGGGCGCGCCCGCATCCGCATCGCCAACAAGGGCGCCCGAAGGCGGTTTCAAGTCCACGGAAATTCACAAGGCGTATGCTTGACGGGCGGATGCGGCATCCCCTGCAATTGCGCGAAAAGTGCGTCGATTCCGGGTGCCCGCCGGGCCCAATCGTGCTCTGCTGCGCGCCGGCAGGGCAAGGGAGCGCAAAACATGAAGCTGCTCAGTTTCGTCGCCGACGGGCGCGCGCTGTTCGGTGCGGTCAGCGGCGACGGCGTGATCACGCTGAACGATAAAATCGGCCAGCCGAGCCTGCGCGCGGCGCTCGCCGCCGGCGCCATCGAGGCGATGCGCGAGGCGGCGCGCACGGCAAAGCCCGATCGCGCGCTCGCAAGCATACGTTTTCTCCCGGTCGTGCCGCAGCCGAACAAGATCCTTTGCGCCGGGGTCAATTACCGCGCGCATGCGGCCGAAGTGTCCCGCGAACTACCGAAACAGCCGAGCATATTCTTGCGCTTCGCCGACACGCTGGTCGGCCACGACGGCGTAATGGTGCGGCCGCGAGTGTCGGAGAATTTCGACTACGAGGGCGAGCTTGCGTTGGTCATCGGCAAAGCCGGACGCCATATCGCGGCGCAACGCGCGCTCGACCATGTCGCCGGCTACACGATCTTCGTCGACGGCTCGGTGCGCGATTACCAGAAATTCTCGGTCACCTCGGGTAAGAATTTTCCCAATACCGGCCCGCTCGGACCGTGGCTCGTCACCACCGACGAAATCCCGGACCCGGGCAAGCTCACCCTTGCCACGCGGCTGAACGGGCAGCAGGTGCAGCACTCAGGCACCGACAAGCTGATCTATTCGATCCCGCAGATCATCGCGTTCTGCTCCGAGTTCACGGCGCTTTCGCCCGGCGACGTCATCGCCACCGGCACGCCCGAAGGCGTCGGCCACGGCCGCAAACCGCCGCTGTGGATGAGGCCCAAAGATACGCTCGAAGTCGAGATCACCGGCATCGGCATTTTGCGCACGCGCATCGTGGATGAAAGTAGCTGAGACGGATCGAGAGGCCTGACCCTCGCCGCCGACGAAGCAATTATCCGCGTTGCCGATGTTGCGCGGCTGACCGAGAGCGCCGGCGGCGGCGCGGCTTCTTGATGAGATTGCTGTGCTGGGCGGCCTGCGGGCGCAGGCGTCGCCGCATCAGCACCGTCACGTAGCCAAGGCCGCACAGAATCGCGACGCCGGGAACGGCCAGAAAGATGCCCGCAGACGCCAGCGACAGATGAAAGAGTCCGTACACCTTGGCAAAGCCGTAGCCCAGCGCCGCCAGCGCAGCCATATAAGGGATCGAGACCGTGAGCGAGCAGAACAAAAAACGTCGCAACGGCATGCCGCTTAAGCCCACGCTGACGATCAGCGCCGGACTGACCAGATAAGACAGCTTGGCGCTGGCCATGGTTGCCAGCGGATGCGTGTGCCAGAGCCGCTCCAGCGACAGGAAATTCTCTCTGATCGTCTTGATGCGCGACGCGTAGCGCCGCACGAACGGCAGTGTCGCCCCCCAGCGGCCGATCGAGTAGTACATCAGGTCGGGACCGAGATCGCCGCCGATCAGAATCCCATAGGCGACGAATAGATTGAGCTTGCCCAATCCCGCCGCGATGCCACAGACAATCGCCAATAGCGGCCCTTCCAGGACGGCGAGCGGGATGAGAAGAAAATAGGCATGGGAAAAGACGGCGTGCAGCATGGTCGGCCCGCTGTCGCAACGTGCTGGTGGGTTTTCGGTTCCCCCGGGCCGCACCACCGCCAATTCGGCGGCGCTGCCGGGCCGGGGCGAGCGGGCATCCTTCCCCCCTCCCCGCGCCGAGACGACGCGGCAAGGCCGAACAGCGACCGCAAGCGCGGGTCAAGTTTGCGAGCGAAGCGAGCAATTTTTTCGCCCCCGCCCGGCTCAGTCCCGCCACGCTCGACGTCGCCACGCTCTCCCGCAAGGGGAGTGGCAAGACAGAAGCCTCCGCTCAATCTCTGGCGTGCGCCGTGCCTTCGACGTCGGGCAGAAATGCCGTGAGCACCCCGATCAGCGGCAGGAACGAGCAGACCCGGTAGACGAAATCGATGCTGGTCAGGTCGATCAGCTCGCCGAGCACCGCCGCGCCGAGTCCCGCCATGCCGAAGGCAAGGCCGAAGAACAATCCCGATACCATGCCGACGCGGCCGGGAATGAGTTCCTGGGCGTAGACCACGATCGCCGAGAACGCCGAAGAAATAACGAGGCCGATGACCACGCTGAGCGCGATGGTTGCCGCGAGCCCGACATAGGGCAGCGCCAGCGTAAATGGCACGACGCCCAGGATCGAACACCAGATCACCCGCTTGCGGCCGACGCGATCGCCGATCGGGCCGCCGATGAAGGTGCCGGCCGCGGCCGCGGCCAGGAAGGCGAACAGACAGAGCTGTGCATTCTCCGCCGACACGCCGAAATGGTGGATCAGATAAAAGATGTAATAGCTGGTGATGGCGGCAAGATAGAAAAATTTCGAGAAGATCAGCGCCACCAGTACCGCGATGGCACGCCGCACCGCTCCGGGCAGCACTGCGGCGAGATGCGCCGACGATGATGTCGCGCGCGGCAGCGCCGCCGCCAGGCGCCCGTAGGCGTGTCCCACCAGCGTCAGGATGACCATCCCGGCCAAGGCCAGAAACGCGAACCAGCCCATGCTGCGCTGGCCATAGGGCAGCACGAGGAAGGCGGCGGCCAGCGGGGCCAGCGAATTGCCGAAATTGCCGCCGACCTGAAACAGCGATTGCGCGAGCCCGTGCGCACCCCCGGAGGCGAGACGCGCAATGCGCGAGGATTCCGGATGGAAGATCGACGAGCCGATCCCGAGCAGCGCACCGCCGGCGAGCAGGACCAGGTAGCTCGGTGCGAAGGCCAGGACCGTAAGGCCGAGCACAATGCAGGCCATGCCGAACGGCAGCGAATAGGGCTGCGGCCGACGATCCATGTAGAGCCCGACGAGCGGCTGCAACACCGATGCGGTGCCCTGGAACACGAGGGTGAGCAGGCCGATCTGTCCGAAGCTCAGATCGAATCCACTCTTGAGCAGCGGATAGATCGCCAGCAACAGCGAGGTCGAAAGATCGTTGAGCAAGTGGCAGAAGGTGATGGCGCCCAAGATCGGAAATGATGCGGCGCCGGGCCTCCGGCTGATAACGGCTTCAGTCACGGGAAAGTCGAATCCTCTCTGTCCGCCGCAGTTAGCGCCCGCAGCGGGCGGCATGGTCGTGGGTTTGCGTTGTGCCGGCGTTGTTTAGACAGCACGAGGATGAATAGGAAGTAAGCAGGCCATCTCAATCTGCATTGCACCTATGAGAATGACGGCGGCCTTCGTCGAAAATGGGCTCAAACACGCGCAGGCCACATTTCCAGACACCCGCCTCAGCGGCTCACGCGTCACGCGTCACGCAGCGCGGCAGCCAGTCCCGACGGGTCGTCGGTGCCGATGCGACGGATTTCGCCGTTCGTCAGCCGCATCTCGACCGCATCGAGCCCGGAGACGTTGTAAAGGCGAAACCCCGGCCGCATGCGGATGCCGAAGCCGCTGAGCACGCTGTTGCGGACCACTGCGATCGCGGCAATATCGGCGCGCGCCAGGCGGTATTTCCAGGCACCAGAACCGAAATACCATTGCAGCTCGCCATTGCTGACGATCACCGTCAGCGACGAAAACAGCCACGCCACAACGGCAAAGAGAATTGCGATCAGCAGCCCGATCCAGCGCGCTCCGCCCGGAGCGGGCAGCGTCGCAGCGAGGACCACGATCGCTCCGAGGAGTGAACCGACCATCATCAGCGTGCCGCGCTGGGTATGTTGGTAGATAGACATGGCGAGCCTCCCACGAGTGTCGAAATCGATGCATTAGAATTCACCCATTTAGTCCGGCCTCGCCCCGGAAGGTTCAAACTGTTGCACGCGCTGCGTGGCGCATATCGGGTTGCGGCGCGGGCTCAAGGCAAGCGCTCGGGGATTGTGCGCACGCTACCGCGCGCGTAGCCTCGACAGAAAAATTGATGGCGGCCAAATAGAACGAGGCCGAGTCGGATCGAGACCCTCTGCCGTCGGGAGGCCCGCATGACAGGCATGCCGCTGCATATCGGCTGGGGCGAGGTCGCGCTGCGGCTCGGGCTCACCGTCATCACCGGCCTGCTGATCGGCTACAATCGGACCGAGTACGGCAAGGCGGCCGGGCTGCGCACGACCTTGCTGGTGTGCCTCGCGGCTTCGGTCGCCATGATCCAGATGAATCTGCTGCTGCCGACCGCCGGACGCTCGCCCAACTCGTTCATCATGAACGACCTGATGCGGCTCCCGCTCGGGATTCTCACCGGCGTCGGATTCATCGGCGGCGGTGCCATCCTGCGCCGCGACAATATCGTCGTCGGCGTGACCACGGCGGCGACGTTGTGGTACGTCACCGTCATCGGATTGTGCCTTGGCGGCGGCCAGCTCGGCGTGGGACTTGTCGCAACGGCCATCGGCCTCTTTGCCCTATGGGTCTTGCAATGGGTCGAAGCGCGCCTGCCGCGCGAACGCCGTGCCAAGCTGTCGCTTGAACTGAGCGGCGACGCGTTGAGTGAGAACGCGATCCGCCTCAGGTTGGAAGCTGCCGGCCTGCGCATAACGGGCGTGGAGCTCGCGTCCGAACGCGGAGCCCCTCGCCGGTTGATTTTCAATCTCCTCGAGTTTGGTTCTCCCTACGACAACACGACGCCGCCGATCTGCCACGAGCTTTCCGTCGCCACCGGCGTCCACAGGCTCGACTGGAAACGGCATTAGCGGAAGAAAGCACAGGCCGCGGCGCTGCTTTCATCCCGCAAGCCCGAACAGTTTTACCGCGTTGCGCCAGCAGATTTTTTCGCGCTCTTCATTCGACAGCGGGACGGACTCGAGCACCTTGATGGTGTCGCGGATGTAGCCCGGTCCTTTTTCCTTGTCGAACGGGCAGTCCGACGCAAACAATACATGGTCGGCGCCGAAGAAATCGAGGCCGCACACGGTCGCCGCCCGGGCGCCTTCGACCGCGGTATCGCCGTAAAAATCCTTGAAATAATCGAACGGTCGCTTCTTCAGCGATTTGCGCAAACCTTCGTAATCCTCATCCGACGTGCGCACGCCCATCTGGTCGAACGAGTGACCGACCCGGCCCTCGAGATACGGAATGACGCCGCCCAGATGATGCGCGATGACTTTCAGGTCCGGGTATTTGTCCATGATCTTGGAAAAAACCAGCCGCGCCAACGTCACGCCGGTCTCATAGGGCCAGCCGAGCACGCTGCAGATTTCGTATTTCGACACCTTCTCGGTCGGATAATCCGGCATGTCGCGCGTGCGCGCCGGATGCAAAAGGATCGGCCTGCCGGATTTGGCAATGACCTCGAAGATCGGCAGAAAGCGCGGGTCGTCGAGCGGCATGCCGTTGGCGTTGGTGGGAAGCTGCACGGCGTTGGCGCCGTTTTTGAGCGCGCGCTCGGCCTCCCTGGCCGCCGCCTCCGGCGCGTTCAGCGGCAATAAAGCCGACCAGCCGACGAAATGCTTCGGATGCTTTGCGGCGACCTCGCCGAGCCCATCATTGGCGATCACCGCCATCGCGGGCGATTTGTCCGGCCCCCACAGCCGTTCCATCGGCGGCAGACCGTGCGAAAGCACCTGCGCGTAGTCGCTAAAGGATTCGACGAGGCGGAGCCGCAAATCGAGATCGGAGAGCGCCGGAATGCCGCGCACGCGCTTGCCGAGATCCTTCGATCCTGCCGGCGTCTTCAACAGCTCGTCGTAATACCGCTTGGGGAAGAAATGATTGAAGGCATCGATGGTGCGCATTCTTTCTGCTCCGTCACTCAAAATCTCGATTTGGCCGCATTGTGGGTGGTAGCATAGTCTCGGTCTCGCGTTCGGGGGAACGGCGTGCAAGCCCCATCGTGGAATGCCATTGGACTGGCCATTGGACTGCTCGTCGTCGCGCTGCTCGGCGTCGGTGTTGTTGTTTCCAACACTGCGACCGCACAAACCCAGCAGACCAAGCCGCCAGCCAAACGCGTGATCCAGCATCGGCGCCCTGCGCTACGTCCCGCCGCCGTCCGCAGACGGGCGACCGCGCGCCAAGCTGTCGGGACTCGCATCGATCGGAAGAACCGCGGGCTTGCTTATGGCCGGCGCGGCATACCCGACGTTCGGAATGCCGGCGCCCTCGGTTTCCGACCGCGCAACCCGTCGACGCCTTTTGCGAACGGTCGGAATTGGGGCGCGCGCGGCTTCCGAGGGACCGCTGCGCCGGGGTTGGCGAGCGCACGGACGCGGTTTCGCCAATTTTCCGGCAACGCCGGCCGCGCGGGCAGCCTCGCCAACCGCGGCAGGGGCGGCAATGGCGCACCGCCTGGCGTGCGTCTGATCGACATGCGAATTATGCCGCTGCCACCCGGCTCCGGCCTGCCGCCGATCGGCGAGAGACGCTTCCGGTCAAACGAAGTCGTCTTGCAGTTCGGTGCCGACAACACGCCGCAGCAAGTCGCCGCCATCACCCAGCGTTTCGGCCTCACCGTTGTGGCGCAGCAATCGATCGGCGCGCTCCGCCGCACCGTCTATACCTTCCGCATCAACAATGGACAGCCGGTGGCCGACGTGATCCGCCAGATCGACGGTGCCGGATTAAGCGCCGCGGCGCAGCCCAATTACACCTATGGCCTGACCCAGGATCACAACGGCGTCGCGGCGGATCTCGGCGACCCCGTGCAGTACACCGTCAAAAAATTGCACCTCGTGGCCGCACACCGGATCACAGAGGGTAAAGATGTCGTCATTGCGCTGATCAATTCGCGGGTCGATACCAAACAGCCCGATCTGGCCGGCAGCATCGTTGACAGTTACGACGCCGGCTGCGGCGCCGACGCGCCGCCGGATGCCCACGGCACTGGCATGGCCGGCGCGATCGCGTCTCACGCCGGCCTCCTGGGCGTCGCGCCGAACGCCAGGATCATCGCGATCTGCGCCTTTGGCAGCACCGCAACGCCGGAAGCGACGTCGGCAAAAATCATCCGCGGCCTGGATTACGCGATCGAGCACGGCGCCAAGATCGTCAACATGAGTTTTACCGGACCGCAGGATCCGGCGCTCGCCCAGGAACTGCAAATCGCTCGCGAGAAGGGCATCCTGGTCGTCGCGGCCGCGGGCAACGCGGGACCGCAATCGCCGCCGCTTTATCCGGGCGCCGATCCGAACGTCATCGCCGTCACCGCGACCGACGAACACGATTCTCTGTTCAGCGGCGCCAACCAGGGCGCCTATGTTGCCCTCGCCGCTCCGGGCGTGAGTGTGTTGGTGCCGGCACCCAACGGCGGGGTGCAATTGACCACCGGCACGTCGGTGGCGACCGCCAGCGTCAGCGGTGTTGCGGCCTTGCTGATGGCGGAGAAGCCGACGAGCACGCCGGAGGACATCCGTTCCATTCTCGTATCGACCGCCAGGCACCTCGGCCCCGAGGGCACCAACCCGCAGTTCGGCGCCGGCCTCGTCGATCCGCTCAAGGCGCTGCACGCTGCGCCCGAAATCGTCGGCCAGGAGCCCGCACAAACAGCGACGGCGCTGGAGCACTGACGGTCTTCGCTGCCCGATCCGTTTGCCGTTGCTCAGTGTGCCTGCATGAGCCACGAGGCGATGGCGAAGGCATCGGCGTCGCGGTCGAAATAGCCGATCACCTGCAGGCCGAGCGGCATGCCGTGTTCCATGAACAGCGGCAGTGAGAGTGCCGGCACGCCGAGCAGTGACGACGGCACGCCGAATTCCGGATTGCCGGTCGAGGACAGCCCCTCCGGCGCGGCGCCGGGCGCCGCCAACGCAAGGGTGGCGTCGCAGCTTGCGGCAAGCCCGGCATAGACGGCGCGGATGCGCGCGCGCTCTTTCAAATCGGCGCGATAGTCGGCGAGCGTCAAGCCGTCGTATTTTGCCGTGCGCTCTTTGGTGATCGGACCCAATTTATCGGCGTCGCGGTCGCGCATTGTCCGGAAGAACCATTGCCCCTCGAAGCCGTTGCAACGGTGCGACAGCTCCGTGGCGTTGAGCAATTCAGTTTCGAGCGCTGTGACCGTTTTGTCGTTATGCCTTGTCCTTACGGCGACGCCGTCCGCCTTGAGCCGCGCGACGCGGTCATTGAGTTGTTCTTTCGCCGCGGCATCGGCCGCATCCCAACCGGCAGTTTCCAACACGGCCAAGGCACGCGGCTTTGCGGCCGGCGGCAGCCGCGGGGGACCTTGCAGTCCCGGCGTGCCGGCATCGCCGCCGACGCGCGCGACGATTTCGTAGGCGACCTGCCAGGTGTCCTCCAACGAGGCGGCAAGAATGCCGGTGCAGCTCTGGCTCTGGAAGTCGTGACTGCCTTCGCGGTTGAGCGCGTTGACCGTCGGCTTGAAGCCGAAGCAGCCGCAATAGCTCGCCGGACGCACCGTCGAGCTGATGACCTGCGTGCCCAACGCCGCCGACGCAATGCCGACGGCGACCGAGGCCGCCGAACCGCTCGACGATCCGCCGGGCGTGTGCGCCAGATTCCACGGATTGCGCGTGCCGCGCGGCTGGGATGCGGCGAACTCCGTGGTCACCGTCTTGCCGATGATCACCGCACCGGCGTCGCGCAGCGCGCGCACGCACGCGGCGTCTCTTTGCGCTCGCCAGCCGGCAAACAGCGGCGAACCCATCTCGGTCGGCATGTCGACCGTCTCCATGATGTCTTTGATGCCGACCGGCATGCCGTCGATCGGCGAGGCCGGCTTGCCGGCGCGCCAGCGTTCGCTGGAGCGGTCCGCCGCCGCGCGCGCCGCCGCCAGGTTGGTGGTGACGAAGGCGCCGATCTTCGGCTCCCATTGGTCGAGGAGGGCAAGCGACTCTTCGAGGAATTGCCGCGGCGTCTGTTTTCCGGATTTGAAATCTTTTGTCGCGGCAAGATACGGCCGCATCGTCGGCTTTGTTTGTTCCGTCGTGGGCATAATCCGTCTTTCGTAGGGTGGGCGAAATCGTCTGCTCTGCCTTACAGCGCGGGCACAGCGCGCCGACGATTTTGCCCACGCGGGGCTGCCTCACAGCGCGCTTTTGCCGACCCTACGGCTTCCTGCTCTCGTCGTAATAGTGAAACTCGTAGAGCAGGCAGCCGTGATCGGACTTGAACGGGCCGTGATACGCGCCGGGCGGGCGGCAAGCATAGGTCGGCGCCGCAAAGGATTCCCCGCCCTTGCCCGCTGCATCGTTGCCGACGATGAGGTCGCCGGAGACGAGATAGACCTCCTCCCAATGGTCGTGCACGAACGGCGCCGTGGTGTAGACGCCGGGCTTAAAGCGCAGAAGCCGCGTGCGGCTGCCCATCTTGCGTCCCTCGTCGAGATCGCTCGCCAGGATTTTCTGCTCGATGCCGGATGGATAGCCGGGCGGCGTCGCCCAGCCGCCCGCCATGTCGATCTTGTGGAATTCGAGATGCGGCTTGTTCATCGGCATGACGAGAGTTCCTCCGGAAGGCAAAAAACAGGCGTCAACGGCGCCAGGCCGCTCGCCGACCGCTCGCCGCCTTGCCCGTTGCAATGGGCGGGAGCGCATTGTACATGGAGGGAAAATTCGCGCAAACAAGCGACTGCAAAGATCGCGACGGGCGCAAGCGTTGCGCTGCGGGGTGCGACCTTCTTCGTCGCTGCAAACGAGGTGCCCCGCCATGCACGAGATCACCGGCCAGGTTCACTGGCATGAACCGTCGGGCTTCAAGCGCGCCGGCTTCGGCAAGTTCAACCGTCCGAAAACGCCCTACGACCTGTTCATGGAATCGGAAGAGATTCCGATCTACCGCGACATCGGCGTTTCCAAGGTGCAGAACCTGCCGTTGCAGCCGTGGAAGCGCATGGGCGGCCGCGGCACTTACATTCAGCTCCACGGCACCGAGGGCAAATGGGGCAGCTACGTGGTGGAAGTGCCGGGCGCCGGCGCACTCAACGCCGAAAAGCACATGTACGAGGAAGTCTACCTCGTTGTCGAAGGCCGCGGCTCGACCGAGGTCTGGCTCGAAGGCGACAACAAACGGCACATCTTTGAATGGCAGAAAGGCTCGCTGTTCTCGATTCCAGTCAACGCTATGCACCGCATCGTCAACGCCAGCTCGGCGCCGGCGCTGCTCCTTGGCGGCACCACCGCGCCCAACTTGATGAATCTCATCAACAACACCGATGTGATTTTCAACTGCCCGTACCAGTTCCGCGACCGCTTCTCCGGCGCCGATGACTTCTACAAATACAAGGATGACATCGAGCCGGATCCGGTGCGCGGGCTCGCCATGCGACGCACCAATTTCATCCCCGACATCGTCAATTGCGACCTGCCGCTCGACAACCGCCGCTCGCCCGGCTGGCGCCGCGTCGAGCCGTTCATGACCGGCAACACGTTCTATCTGTGGATCGGCCAGCACGAGAACGGCCACTATTCCAAGGCGCACGCCCATACCTCGGCCGCAGTGCTGATCTGCATCAAGGGCAAGGGCTATACGTACACCTGGCCGGAAAGACTCGGGCTGACGCCGTGGAAGGACGGCAACGCCGACGAGGTCAGGCGCGTGGATTACGAGCCGGTCGGCATGGTGTCGGCGGCGCCCGGCGGCGCGCGCTGGTACCATCAGCATTTCGGCGCCTCCAAGGAAGCATTCCGGCTCACCGCCTGGTTTGGTCCGCACAATCCCGGCCGCGAGCCCGGTCCCCCCGGCGAGAAGCACACCGACTACACCGCGATGGACATCCCCGAAGGCGGCACCGCCATCCCCTATTACATGGAGGATCCGTTCCTGCGGCAGGAGTATGCCGAACGCATGCAGCGCGAAGGCGCGGAGAACCGCATGCGGCCGGAATATTACGAGCGCGATTATCGCGGGCTGCTGCCGCAGGAATGAGCGGACCGTCAACCCGCGATTGGCCGCAAATCACACGGGGTCTGCAGATGAGCATCCATACGGCCACTGAGCCAAATGTTCGGCGGGCACAAACCGCATATGCCGGAGAGCGTGGAGAACAATGGGTCAAGCATTATGGCGACGAACTTAAGCGCCTGCCAAGAGGCACGCACGTCGCAATCAACTGCGCCACCGGCGAGTATGTACTCGGCCCGACCAGCCTCGAAGCCATCGAGGCGTATGCACGACGATTTGGCAAAAATGAACCGGGCTATATGATTGAAATGGGCGGCGTTGCTTTTGGGGGATGGGGAGGAGGTATTGTCTGACATTATCGGACACGTCGATGCGCGCGATCGCCCCGCCGTTTCATTATTACTTATCGGGACTTCATTACTTATCGGGACTTCACTCCTGCATCCGCATAAACTCATGATCGACTTCGCTTCCCGGCGTGTCGTCATCAGCGAAAACAAAGACTAAGGTCGCTGCGTGACCGAAGAGGAAGCCCAGGGCGGCCGCATCTTTTTCTCCTCGACCGGACGCACGTTCGGCGAGGAAGACGAGCTGTGCGTGCTCTCGGTCGGCGTCGACATCGGCTCGTCGACCTCGCACCTGGTGTTCTCGCGCATCGTGCTGGAGCGGCTCGACAGCCGTTACGTCGTCACCGAGCGCGAGAGCTTCTATCAGTCCGACATCCTGCTCACACCTTACTCGGCGGAAGAAACCATCGACGCGGAGGCGCTCGGCGCCTTCATTGCCCGCCAATATCGCGACGCCAAGGTCGATCCCGACGAGATCGACACCGGCGCGCTCATCCTCACCGGCGTCGCCGTGCGCCGCCGAAACGCGCGGGCCATCGGGGAATTGTTCGCCGCTCAGGCGGGAAAAATGGTCGCGGTGAGCGCCGGCGACTCGCTGGAGACGGTGATGGCGGCCTACGGCTCGGGCGCGGCGGCGCGTTCGATCCGCAACGGCGCGCCGGTGATGAACGTCGACGTTGGCGGCGGTACGGCAAAAATCGCGGTCTGCGCGGACGGCAAGGTGATCGACGTGACCGCGATCGACGTGGGCGCGCGGCTGCTCGTGCTCGATGGCGACCGACGCATCGTGCGGCTGGAAGAAGCCGGACGCCGCTTCGGCGCCGAACTGGGGCTCAATCTCGCGCTCGGCTCCGTGGTCGACGAGGACGCGGCGCGCGCGCTCGCCGCCCTCATGGCCGCGAGCCTGTTCGCGGCCATGCAGGGCGAGGCGCCGCGCGCCGGCGGCGCCTCGCTGTTGCGGCTCGATCCCTTGAGCTGGCGCGGCCGGCTTTCTGACGTGAGCTTTTCCGGCGGCGTCTCGGAATATATTTACGGAGGCGAGGCCAAGGCGTTCGGCGACATCGGCCTGCAGCTCGCCGACGAGCTGCGCACACGGCTGCGCGATTGGGGGCCGGATCTGGCCCGGCCGGATGCGCGGATCCGCGCCACCGTCATCGGCGCCTCGCAATACACGATGCAGGTGTCGGGCTCGACGATCTTCGTATGGCCGCTCACCACGCTGCCGCTGCGCAACGTGCCGGTCATCGCGCCGAATTTTGCGCTCGGCGAAGAGACGATCGATCCCGGCGCGTTATCGGCCGCGATCAGGAGCGCGCTCAAGCGGCTCGACCTCGGCGAGGGCGAAAGCCCGGTCGCGATCTTCGTGCCGTGGCGCGGCTCGGCCACGTTCCGCCGCCTCGACGATTTCTGCAGGGGCGTCGCCGACGGACTGGCGGCATTGATCGGCCACGGCCATCCCATCGTGCTCGCCGGCGACGGCGACGTCGGCGGCTTGATCGGCATCCATTACTGCGAGGAGATGAAAATCAACAGCCCGGTCGTGTCGATCGACGGCCTCGAACTGAAGGAGTTCGACTACATCGACATCGGCGCCATCCTCGATACCTCGGGCGCGGTGCCGGTGGTGATCAAGTCGCTGATCTTCCCCACGACTGCCGGCGTCGGCAAGGATTGGCAGGCCGAGCGAGCGGTCGCGCCGCTTGCGGCCGCGACCTGAAGTGGATTCGATTCAAAGGTGATTCCGCTCCAACCAACCACGCGATAGGACGGCTATTCATCATGCGCACGGGCGCCGAGTATTTGCGTTCGCTCAATGACGGGCGGCGCGTCTTCGTCGACGGTGAACGCCTCAAGGACGTGACCGCGCATCCGGCGTTCAGGGAGGCGGCGCGCTCGGTGGCAAAACTGTTCGACATCGCCGCCGATCCGGCTTTGCGCGAGCGCATGACGTTCGTCTCGCCAAAGACCGGCGAGCCGGTGTGGCGGACCTACCAGATTCCGAGAAGCCACGGCGATCTTGCGGCGCGCCGGCTGTTTTCGGAAACCTGGGCTGAGGCGACATTCGGGCTGATGGGACGCACGCCCGACCACGTCGCGAGTTTTTTCACCGGCTATGCGGCGGCGCCGGCCGCACTTGCCGCCGGCGGCACGCAGCAAAAATTCGCCGACAATGTCGTCGCGTTCTACGAGTTCATGCGCGACAATTACATTTACGCGAGCTACGCCATCGTGCCGCCGCAGATCGACAGAAGCAAGCCCGCGCACAAGCAGAGCGACCCCACGCTGTATGCCGGCGTGGTGAAGGAACGCGACGATGGCATCGTCATTTCCGGCGCCCAGCAGCTTGCCACCGGCGCGCCGCTCTCCGACTACATCCACCTGAGCTGCATCCACCCGCTGCAGCCCGGCGACGAGAACTATGCCAATTGCCTCGCGGTGCCCGTCGCCGCCGAGGGCGTCAAACTCTATCCGCGACGGCCGTTTGCATTGGCGGGCAACAGCTTCGACTACCCGCTGTCCAGCCGCTTCGACGAGGGCGACAGTTACGTCGTGTTCGATAACGTGTTCGTGCCGTGGGAACGCGTATTCATCTACCGCAATGTCGAGCTGTCCCGCGATCAATGGTTCAAGACGCCCTCGCACTCCTACGGCAACCATCAGGCACAGGTGCGCTATGTGACAAAACTGCGCTTCATGGCCGGGCTCGCCCAGCGCATGAACGAGATGACCGGCAACGTCGCCGCACCGCCCGTGCAGGTCATGATGGGCGAACTCGCAGCGCTGGCGACGGTTTACGAGTCGATGCTGCTCGCCCACGAAACGGCGGCTCCGCTGCGCGACGGGGTGCTGTGGCCGTCGATCGTTACTCTCTATTCGGCGATGGCGCTGCAGTCGGAGCTCAACGGCCGCATGCTGGAGATCATCCGCGAGCTTGCCGGCTCCGCCTTTATTACCCTGCCGTCATCGGACAGAGACTTTGCCAACCCGGAAATTGCCGCCGATCTTGAACGATACATGCGCTCGGCCTCGTCCGACGCAAGATCGCGCGTCAAACTGATGCGGCTCATCTGGGATTTCCTCGGCACCGAGTTCGGCAGCCGCCACGCCCAGTATGAAAAATTCTACGGCGGCGCCTCGTTCCTGATCAAGCAGAACGTCTATCGCAATTTCGACTGGAAGCGCGCCACAGCTTTGGTCGATCGGGCGCTGAATCTGCCGCCGGTTGATTAACGGACTCCCGTTGCGCGGGGCAATGTCCGCGGCGCTTCCAGGGCGGCAGGCGAAATCCGGTCCTACTGCAGCGCTTCGCCGTGCTGGGTCACGTCGAGACCTTCGAACTCCTGTTCCTTGCTCACGCGCAGCGGCATCAACAGCCCGACGATTTTGAGGAGCGCGAACGTCGCCCCGCCCGACCATGCAATGGTCACGACGATGGCCAGAAGTTGAATCAGCACCTGGCCGGGATTCCCGTCGATGAGGCCCCCATATCCCGCCGGCGCGGCGGCGCTGACCGAGAGCGCGGCAGTGGCAAATACGCCCGTCAACAGCGTCCCCAATGCTCCCCCGACGCCGTGCACGCCGAACACATCGAGCGAATCGTCATAGCCGAGCCATTGCTTGAGCTTGGTGCAGGCCCAGAAGCAAACGGCGCCGGCAAGAATGCCGATGACGATGCCCTGCCAGGGCAGCACAAAGCCCGACGCCGGCGTAATGGTGCCGAGGCCGGCGACGGCGCCCGAGATCATGCCCAGCACCGAAGGCTTGCCCCGCGTCCACCATTCCAGGGCGATCCAGGTGAGCGCGCCGGCGCAAGCCGCCAGATGCGTGGCGACGATGGCGAATACGGCGCGCGAGCCGGCGGCGTATGCCGAACCGCCGTTGAATCCAAACCAGCCGACCCAAAGCAGTCCAGTCCCAACCACCGCCATTGAAAGATCGTAAGGCGAAAGATTATCGCTGCCGTAGCCGGTGCGTTTGCCGACCACGAGCGCCGCGACGAGGCCGGCCACGCCGGCATTGAGATGCACGACGGTGCCGCCGGCAAAATCGAGAGCGCCTGCCTTCATCAGCCAGCCGCTGCCCCAGACCCAATGAGCGATCGGCACATAGACGATGGGAAGCCACAGCACGGAGAAACAGGCGAAGGCCGGAAAGCACATGCGATCCACGACCGACCCCGCCACGAGCGCAACGGTTATAATTGCGAACGTCATTTGGTAGGCGACAAAGAGAAGTTCGGGAATGTTGTCGGCGAGCGGCGAGGTCGTATCTGCAGCGATACCGTGAAGCATGACGGCGTTGAGCGTGCCCAGGATCGGGCCGTTGCCGGAAAAGGTCAGGCTGTAGCAGAACACCGCCCACAGCAGCGAACCGGCGCACACGCAGAACAGGGTTTGTGCCATGGTGGCGAGAACGTTCTTCTTGCGGACCATGCCGCAATAGAACAGCGCAAGGCCCGGTATGCTCATCATCAGCACAAGCCCGGTCGCGGAAATCATCCAGGCGGTATCGGCGGCATTGATTGTTGATTGAACCGGCGCAGCGATCACCGCGGTCGTACTTGCGGTCAGAGCCGCCGCGGTCACGCCCCACACGGCGGCACATCGCGGCGTCTTGGGCTTCATCGTTCCTCTCCGCTTTTTGCTTCGCCGGTGTCGCCGGCGAAAAGCCTAAACCTCGCCGCCTAAATCCGCCCGCTCAGGTCTTCGCGCCGCTTCCCGCGCGCGGAAAGACCAATCCCGAGATTGTTCGGCGACCGATGCGGAAAATGCCCGGAAACAGTCACAGCGCCTGCGCGTCGGTTTCTCCGGTGCGGATGCGCACGGCGTGCTCGACCGGTATGACGAAGATTTTGCCGTCGCCGATCCGGCCGGTATTCGCCACGGTGCGGATGACCTCGATCACGCGATCTGCGTCGGGATCGTCGACGACGATTTCGAGCCGGACCTTCGGCTGGAAGTCGATCGTGTATTCGGCCCCGCGGTAGATCTCCGTGTGCCCCTTTTGCCGGCCGTAGCCCTTGACCTCGGACACGGTCATGCCTTGCACGCCCACATGCCCCAAGCCCTCGCGGACCTCGTCGAGCTTGGACGGCTTGATGATGGCGATGATCAGCTTCACGCGTCGCTGCCGGAAAATGCCGCTCGAATGAGCAATAGGTGGCTGTCGGCGCCCCCAGCAAGAGTTCGCCCCACCGTATTGCCGTAAATATAGTCAAACCGCCCGGAAGTTAATCGCTTAATTCAAGTGCTGGGGAAAAGCGACAAAGGACTGATGAGACTCACCGCGATCCGTGCGAACATCGATGGAGCCCGACATGATGCTGCGACGACATCTTCTTGCTCTGGCTGCGGCGAGCGCGGTCGTGCCCGGCGCGTGGCGCTTTGCCTGGGCGGACGCTTATCCGGCCCGCCCGGTGCGCATTCTTTCCGGTTTTCCGCCGGGCGGCGTCAGCGACACGTATGCCCGCCTGATCGCGCAATGGCTCTCGGAGCGCCTCGGCGGGCAATTCATTGTCGAGAACAGGCCGGGCGCCGGCGGCAATCTCGCCGCGGAAGCGGTCGCGAAATCGGCTCCCGACGGCACCACGCTGCTGCTCACGACATCGGCCGACGCCTGGAATGCGACGCTCTACAAAAACCTCAACTTCAACATCGTTCGCGACTTCACTCCGGTCGCCACCATGTCCCGCGGTGCCGGTGTGCTGGTGGTCAACCCTTCGCTCCCGGTAAAATCGATTCCGGAGCTGATCGCTTACGCCAAGGCGCATCCGGGCAAGGTCACCATGGCATCGGCCGGGATCGGCAGTGCGCCGCATATGTACTGGGAGCTGTTTCGGGCAAAAACCGGCGTCAACATGGTGCACGTGCCGTATCGCGGCGGCGGCCCGGCTGTCGCCGATCTGCTTGGCGACCATGTCGACGCTTATATCGGCACCAGCGCCGCGGTCATCAGCTATGTGGAAGCGGGCAAGCTGCGCGCCTTGGGCGTCACCAGCGCAAAGCGCCTGCCGGCCCTGCCCGACGTTCCGGCGATCGACGAGTTCGTGCCGGGCTACGAGGCGACCATCTATGTCGGCATTGCCGCGCCGCGCGGAACACCGGCGGACATCGTCGATAAGCTCAGCCGACAAATCATTCTCGCGGTCGCCGATCCCAAGATCGCGGCGCGCATCGCCCAACTTGGCGATGCGCCGCTGGCGCTGTCGCGCGCCGCGTTCGCAAAACTCGTCGCCGACGAAGCGCAAAAATGGGCGGAAGTGATCAAGAGCGCCGGGATCAGGGCGGAGTAGGAGCGAATGGCAGTCGCGCTCGTTGCGTCTGGTCCGGGATTTCATCGGCCGCGCATCGATAGCCGCGATGGGCAACGAAGGCTGGGCGGCCGCCGTCATCCCACGATCAGCTTGCCGATGGCTTCCATCGGCAGGACGAGCCGGAGAGACTCGGGCAGGCGCATAAAACCGTTCGCCGCGTAGAAGGCTGCAGCCTGTTCGCTGATGGCGTCAACGACGAGCATGGATGACCCAACAAAGCCTGCGCTGGCATAGGATCGCCGCATTGCGTCAGCGACCAGCAGAGACCCCAGTCCTTGGCCTTGACGAGCCGCCGAAACCGCCAGCCTGCCGATGAGCGTCGCGCTGACGAGTGGATATCGCGGCAGGCGCTTGCGCGCCGCGATCGGCACATCACCATGAGCAAGCGAGGTCGCGCACAAGGTGTAATAACCGAGTACCCCGGTGGGCTCCCGCGGATCGATAAGCACGAAGACGCTGTTGGCCCGACGCTTCATCTCCTGACCGGCGTACATCCGCAGATAATCGTCGAGGCTTTCGGTGCCGCAGTTAAATGCGGCACGGTCGTGGTGCGCTGCCAGCGCCTCTGTCCGCAGGTCGGGCGGCGGCGCAGCGGCCATTAACCGACCGCGACACGCCGCTTATGCTCCGCCAAGGCGCGAACAAGCCGCTTATTCGGCTTGGGCGGATTGATCAACGCATCGAAGAAAGCCTGTCGGTCGCGCTCCGAGAGTACGAGTGTGTCATGCTCGGCGATGGTGCGGCGGGCGGCACTGGCGAGCGTCGCCACGCAAAAATCGGTGACCTTCCGCCGCTCAAGGTGCGCGGCACGCTCGATCAGACCTTTTGTTTCGCGGTCGACACGAAAGCCGAGCCGTTCGCCGCGCATCGGCGCGTCGCGCAAAGCTTTCGCTTGCTTGCGGGCCATGACATCTCCTCACCACAGCGTCGTTTGGCTGACAATGTACGTCATTTTGACATCCAATTCAACCCAGCTGCGAAGCTTAAGGTTCTCTTCCCGCCCTCGCTCGGCTTTGCCTCCGCTCGGGCACCCTCTTCCGCAAGGGGAGAGGGAAATGCTACGCCTCCGCGCCGGCAAGCCGCGGGGCGGCGGACGCGCGCTCCGCCGGCTTCGCCGGTTCGAGCGCCGCGACAACGGCCTCTTCGACGCGTTCGAGCCAGACGAACTCCATCTCACGACGCGCGATCTCCGGAATGTCGTCGTAGTCGCGCTTGTTGCGCGCCGGCAGCATGACGCGCTTGATGCCGGCCGAGTGCGCGGCAACGACTTTTTCCTTGATGCCGCCGACCGGCAGAACCAGCCCGCGCAGGCTGATCTCGCCGGTCATGGCGGTGTCGTTCCTGATGGTGCGCTCCGTCATCAGCGACGTGAGCGCCATGAACATGGCCACCCCGGCGCTCGGCCCGTCCTTCGGAATCGCGCCCGCCGGCACGTGGACGTGGATGTCGCTCTTCTCGAATTTTTGCGGCTCGATGCCGAGCGAAACGGCGCGGTTCTTCACGATCGACAGCGCCGCCTGGGCGCTCTCCTTCATCACATCGCCGAGCTGGCCGGTGAGGATGAGCCGGCCCGAACCCGGTATGCGCGTCGCCTCGATGAACAGAATGTCGCCGCCGACCGGCGTCCAGGCGAGGCCGGTCGCCACGCCCGGGATGCTCACACGCATTGCGACCTCGTTCTCGAACTTCGCCGCACCGAGGATCGATACGAGATCGTCGCGCGTGATCAGGATCGGACCAGCCTGACCTTCGGCGATGCGCACCGCGGCATGCCGCAACACCTGGCCGATATTGCGCTCAAGGCTGCGCACGCCGGCTTCGCGGGTATAGTGGGCGATGATGTCGCGGACCGCCTCGTCGGCGATCTCGACCTGGCCCTCTTGCAGTCCGTTCGCCTCCATCTGCCGGCGCACCAGATAGCGATGCGCGATTTCGAGCTTCTCGTCGGCGGTGTAGCCGGCGAGGCTGATGATCTCCATGCGGTCGCGCAGCGGCCCCGGAATGGTATCGAGCATGTTGGCGGTGGTGATGAACACCACGCGCGAGAGGTCGAACGGCACGCCGAGATAATTGTCGCGGAACGTATTGTTCTGCTCCGGGTCGAGAACTTCCAGCAACGCCGCGCTCGGATCGCCCTGGATGCCGGCGCCGAGCTTGTCGATCTCGTCGAGCATCATCACGCAATTGCGCGTGCCGGCCTTGCGGATGGCCTGGATGATGTTGCCGGGGAGCGCGCCGATGTAGGTGCGGCGGTGGCCGCGGATTTCCGCCTCGTCGTGCACGCCGCCGAGCGACACGCGCACGAATTTTCTGTCCATCGCGCGCGCGATCGACTGGCCGAGCGAGGTTTTGCCCACGCCGGGCGGGCCGACGAAGCACAGGATCGGCGCCTTGCCGGAGGGCGCGAGCTTGCGCACGGCCAGAAACTCGATGATGCGCCGCTTGATTTTTTCCAGGCCGTAATGGTCCTGGTCGAGGATGCGGCGCGCCTCGGCAATGTCGATCGGTTTCTCCTCGGGCAGCGCCCAAGGCAGTTCGATCAGCCAGTCGAGATAGGTGCGCACCATGCCGTATTCGCCGGCGGCTTCCGGCATGCGCTGCAGCCGTCGCAGCTCCTTGCGCGCGGCATCCTCGATCTCCTTCGGCATCTTGGCGCCGGTGATGGCCTTGTCGAGCTCGGCCATTTCCGCCGCCTTGCCCTCTTCGCCCTCGCCGAGCTGGCGCTGGATCGCCGCCATCTGCTCGCGCAACAAGACCTCGCGCTGGCGCTCGTCGAGCGCCGCCTTGGTCTGCTTTCCGATCTCCTGGGAGAGCCGCAAAATCTCGATGCGGTGGGACAGCAGTCGCAAAACCTTGTCCATCCGCGCCTTGATATCGATGGTTTCGAGGATCTCCTGCTTCTCTTCCGGCTTCACGTCCATATAGGCGGTCGCCATGTCGGCGAGCACCGGCGGCGAGTTGATCGACTGGATGGCGGCGAGAAGCTCCTGCGGCACCTGCGGGAGGAGCTGCACGGCCTCGACCGCCTGCGCCTTGAGGTTGACGAACCGGGCCTCGATCTCCGGCGAGGTCTGCGTCGGTTCGTCGACCCTTGCCACCTGCGCGACCAGGAACGGCCAGCCGGAGAGATACTCGCCGATCATGAACCGCTGCTCGCCCTGGCAGATGACGTGGTTGGTGCCGTCGGGGGCGGTGACGTAGCGCACGATGCCGGCGACCGTGCCCATGCGATGCATGTCGATCGCGCCCGGATCGGCCACTTCCGCATCGCGCTGCATGAGGATGCCGACCGGGCGCTGATCACGCACCGCCTGCTGCGCGGCGGCAACCGATTTCGTCCGGCCGAGCGTAATCGGCAGCACCATGCCGGGAAACAGCACGGTGTTGCGCACCGGCACGATGATGAGCGCGTTCGGCGGCAGCGGCGGCAGCGCGCCGCCTCCGGGACTCTCTTTCGCCTGCAACTCAACTTCAGCCACGATCGGACCCTGCCTTCTGCAACGTGATCACCAGACAACCGGCCACGGCGGCGCGGCGGACCGCGGCGTAGCGCCCGCCCGGCAGCCGCACCCGCCGATAGAAGCGGCCCTGGGGCAATTCCAGCCGATGGATGATCGCCGTGCGCAATTCCGACGGCAGGACGCGCACGCCTGCAATGACCAGATCGCTGTCTTCGATGACCACCTGCGCCTGTTCGATATCGACGCCGGGCAGCGCCACCAGCGCCAGCACTTCGAACTCGTTCTCGAGAATGTCGACCGGCGGCTCCCATTCGGCCTGCCGCGCCTGCCCGCCCGCCGGCCGAAAAAGCTCGCGGTGCAGCCGCTCGGCGCGCGCGAGCACCTCGCACGCCTCCGACCACATCCAATCCCGAGCCAAATCGCGCGGCACGTCGTGGGCCATTTGCCGCCCTCCCAGTAGAGTTGTCATATGTGTGGCGCGATTTGCGAAATTCAACGCCAGCCCGCGCCGCCGAGCTGGCACGGCCCGCGAGCGCGCCGGCAAGCCTCGCTGTCGCGCCGCAAGACACACGAGACCGCGCAGCGCCGCGCCCCCTGAGAGTTCCGCCGCTCACGATATTGCCGGGCCGTCCGCGTCCTGGTAAAAAACCAGTGTCTTGCTGGAGCGGCCCGGTAGTAAGCAAAAAGCCGGGCAAGCTGACGGGCTCCGATCGTCCACTATTCTTTGCCAGCTTTCGCAATCTTTTGCTGCCAGGCAGCAACGCTTCAGAAGCTGAGGGTCCCATGACAGGCGAGCAGTTTCCACCGACCGCGGAAGAAGAGTTTCACGTCTCGCGCGGCATGGCGTTTCCGCTGCTCGGCGGACGCTCGACCTGGAAGCAGGAGCACCTGCTGCCGATCTTCCTCACCCTACTGGTCGGCCTCACCCTGTTCACGGTGCCGTGGCCATGGCCGTACCTGATCATCGGCGGCAAGCGGGCTCCGGTGGAAATCGATGAGGCCTGGCAGGTCTTTTCCATCCTCGCCATCTACATCGCCTTCATGGTGAGCTACTACGTCAATCAGATGTGTGGCCGTGCCAGGCCGGGCTGGCTGCTGGCCTTCGTTGCCCTATTCACCTTCCTGCTCAACTCCACTCCGGTCTGGACCTATTGGTATGATTTTTTCTACAGCGTCATCCCCGGAACGCGGCTGGAGAAATCCACCAACGTAGTGGCCAATGCCGCCGGTTTCCTGTTCGGCACGGGGCTCTGCGAAGAAGGCTTCAAAGCCTTGCCGCTCTTTGCCTTGGCGCTGATCGGGGCCGGGCTCGGCTGGCTCGCCCATCGCAGCAAGGGCAAGCTCAGCGCACGGCTGGCCGGCCTGAGGAGGCGGATTGGCCTCAACGAGCCGCTGGACGGCATCGTGCTGGGCGTGGCTTCGGGAAGCGGGTTCTTCCTGCACGAGACGCTGGGCCAATACCTGCCGATGGTCATGAGCCAGGAGAAATATCCCGCGGCCCAGGCGTTCGCGGGGATGGTGCTTTTGCTGGCGCGCGGATTGCCGACGCTCGCCGAGCATTCGGCCTGGTGCGGCCTGTTCGGATATTTCATCGGGCTTGCGGTGCTCCAACCGCGGCTTGCCTACCTGCTGGTGCCGCTTGGCTGGCTGAGCGCGGCCGCCCTGCACGGCGCGTGGGACAGCGTCGGCAACTTTTTCGGATCGCCCGTCATCTTCGTACCGCTCCTGGTCGCCGACGGCCTGCTCAGCTATGCGCTGCTCGCCGGGGCGATTTTCAAGGCTCGCGATATCTCTCTCATGCGAACGTTCGGTCTGAGGGAAGGCAAGCCGGGAGTGGTCGCTCCGGCCGCCGCGATCGTCGCCGCCCTTCCGCTCGCGCCGGTCGATGATTAGCGAGACGGCAAGCGCGGGGAATTAGAGCGGTTTGCGATCCAGGCGGCTGCGCCGGCCGCCGCTCCCACAAATAAGCTAGAGCGAGGCGACCGCCGCGCGCACGCCTTGCGCCAGCGCACGGACAAGATCGGTAACGGCCGCAACCGTCGCCGCGGTCGCCTTGCCGTCGGACGACAGACTCCTGCGCACCGCGTCCACCAAGGCCGAGCCGACCACGACGCCATCGGCCCCCTGGGCGATGACGCGTGCCTGCTCGGCGGTGCGCACGCCGAAGCCGACGCAGACCGGCAGCCTGGTGTGGCGCTTGATGCGCGCGACTGCTTCATTGACCTTGCCGGTGTCCGGCGCGGCGGAGCCGGTGATGCCGGTGATGGAGACGTAGTAGACGAAGCCCGAAGTATTCTTGAGCACCGCCGGCAGACGCTTGTCGTCGGTGGTCGGGGTGGCCAAGCGGATGAAATTCAGTCCGGCGGCGAGCGCCGGCAGGCACAATTCCGCGTCTTCCTCGGGCGGCAGATCGACGATGATCAGCCCGTCGACGCCCGCCGCCTTGGCGGCGGCGAGAAAACGCTCGCAGCCATAGACGTAGATCGGATTGTAGTAGCCCATGAGCACGATGGGAGTGGCCTCATCGGTTCGGCGGAACTCGCGCACCAGCGCGAGCGTCTTCTTCATGTCCTGGCCGCCCTTGAGCGCGCGCAAGCCCGCCGCCTGGATCGCCGGCCCGTCGGCCATGGGATCGGTAAACGGCATGCCGAGCTCGATCACCTCGGCACCGGCGCCCGGCAGCGCCTTCAAGGTTGCGAGCGCCGTGTCGTAGTCGGGGTCGCCCGCCATGGTGAAGGTGACGAGCGCGGCGCGGCCTTCGCGCTTGAGAGCGGCAAAGCGTGCGTCGATGCGGGTGGTGCTCATAAGCCGTTCGCGTCATTGAGATGCCGCGCCACGGTTTCCAGATCCTTGTCGCCGCGGCCCGAAAGATTGACCACCATCAGGTGATCCTGCGGCTTGCGCGGCGCGAGCTGCAACACCTTGGCGACGGCGTGCGCCGGCTCCAGCGCCGGGATGATGCCTTCAAGCTTGGAGAGAAGCCGGAATGCATCGAGCGCCTCGTCGTCGGTCGCGGAGAGGAATTCGATGCGACCGAGGTCGTGCAGCCAAGAATGTTCCGGTCCGATGCCGGGGTAATCGAGCCCGGCCGAGATCGAATGCGCTTCGTTGATCTGGCCGTCCCCGTTCATCAACAGATAGGTGCGGTTGCCATGCAGTACGCCCGGCCGGCCGCCGGCAATCGAGGCGGCGTGCTGCCCGGTCTCGACGCCATGGCCAGCCGCCTCGACCCCGTAAATCTCAATTCCACTCTCGTCGAGGAACGGATGAAACAGGCCCATCGCGTTCGATCCACCGCCGATGCAGGCGACGAGCGAATCCGGCAGCCGGCCCTCGGCAGCCAGCATCTGCTCGCGCGTCTCGCGGCCGATGATCGACTGGAAGTCGCGCACCATCATCGGATAGGGATGCGGGCCGGCGATGGTGCCGATGCAATAGAAGGTCGAGCCGACATTGGTCACCCAGTCGCGCAGCGCCTCGTTCATCGCGTCCTTCAAGGTCTTTGCGCCCGACTCCACCGGCACCACCTCGGCGCCGAGCATCTTCATGCGAAACACGTTGGCCTTCTGCCGTTCGACATCGACGGAACCCATGTACACGATGCATTCGAGGCCGAAGCGCGCGCACAAAGTGGCAGTGGCGACGCCGTGCATGCCGGCACCGGTCTCCGCGATGATTCTCTGCTTGCCCATGCGCCGCGCCAGCAGAATCTGGCCGAGCACGTTGTTGACCTTGTGCGCGCCGGTGTGATTGAGCTCCTCGCGCTTGAAATAGATTTTAGCGCCGCCGCCCGAAAGGCCGGAGGGCGTCTGTCGGCAATATGCGGTGAGCCGCTCGGCGAAATAGAGCGGCGACGGCCGTCCGACGTAATGGGAAAGATAGCCGTCCATCTCCTTCTGGAATCGTGGATCGGCTTTCGCCTCCGCGTAGGCCCGTTCCAGCTCCAGAATGAGCGGCATCAGCGTCTCGGCGACGAAACGGCCCCCATAGATGCCGAAACGACCACTCTCATCGGGCCCGGTGCGAAACGAGTTGGGTGTTTGCTGGACGGTCATGCGAAAGCCTTCCTGATTCCCTCCCCCGAAAGGGGAAGGAAGTCCGCGTGAGCGGAGCGAACACGGACAGGGAGGGGTCCATTTTGACGGCGAAACGACCCCGGACCGGCTCGCTGCGCTCGCCGACATCCCCCATTGGGGGGAGGATTATCGAGAGACCCGCCTGCGAATAATTCATGCGTTGCTCATGGCAAGAGCCGCTTCTGCCGCACGCGCCGCGCGCACGAAGGCGCGAATTTTTTCCACATCCTTCTCGCCGGGCGCGCGCTCGACGCCGGAGGATACGTCTACGCCGGAAGCACGCGTGATCCGCACCGCCTCGTCGACATTGCCGGCATCGAGCCCGCCGGACAGCAGGAACGGCACGCCGCAGTCGATGTTTTCGAGCAAGCACCAGTCGAACGCTCTGCCGAGGCCGCCCGGCCGCGTCGCTTCGCGCGGCGCGCGCGCATCGAACAGGAAACGATCGGCAGTACCGGCGTAATCGGCGAGGACGGCGAGATCGGGCTGCGCAGCCAAGGCGATCGCCTTTATCACCGGCAACCCGAAGCGCCTTTTCAAGGCCGCCACCCGCGCCGGCGGCTCCTTGCCGTGCAATTGCAGGAGATCCGGCTTGAGCGCCTCGACGATGCTTTCAAGCAGCGCATCGTCCGCATCGACCGATAAGGCAACTTTCTTCACCCGGCCCTTCACGTGCAGACCGAGCATTCGCGCAGCCTCGAGCGATACGTTGCGCGGCGACGGCGGAAAGAACACGAAACCGACCATGTCGGCACCGGCTTCGAGCGCAGCGTCAAGCGTCTGCGGTGTGGAAAGCCCACATATCTTTACGATCAAAGCCATGGTCTTGAATGGGCACTGGGCCGCCCTTTTGCCGGGCGGCGCCTTTCTACATCGCCTTGCAGGCATTGTCTCGCGCCAAGCCGGGGCGATTCCTAGTGGAGCGGTTTTGACATTGGCTGCCGATTGGGCCGCAAACCTGGGAAGCGAACGTCAAATCCGCTCCATCGGCCAGCTAGCGCGCCGGCGGCGTGAGCTTGAGCCGCGGCGGCGGTATTTGCTCGCGCGGCACGATGCTCGGCTCGGCGTGTCTTGCCTGCAGAGCCTCGATCTTGGCGCGCAACTCGCCCGCCTCGCGTTCGAGCCGTCGCGCCATTCTGCGCCACCGGCCATGGCCTAGCCGAACCGCCAGGCCGCCCACAATCACACCGACAACGAGCGTCACGAAGATGATGACGAACAGAGGCAGCGTCAGCGCGGCTGCCGGCGCGCTCGAACTGAACGGATCGAACGATACCGTCACCGCCTGTCGGTTGACCATGGCGATGGCGATCATGACGATGCCGAGCGGCACCAGGATCAGCGCCGCTATGATCTTGCGCAGCAAGTTTAGCTCCAATTTACTTTCGCTCGATGCTTGTTTCCCGGACGAAGCGCAGCATTAAAGCCAAGCGCGATGCTGCGCTGCAGACCCGGGATCGTTGCAAACACCGCGCTCGCTACGATCCAGGAACAGCGGCGCACCGTGCCGCACTGCCTCCAGGAAGCGGCGGTGAGGCGCGTGCGGACACGAGCGGAGTCAGGTTGCAGCCTCATCGGTGCGGTTGAGCCGCTCGCGCATTTCCTTGCCGGTCTTGAAGAATGGCACGCATTTCTGGTCGACAGCCACATGCGCACCGGTGCGCGGATTACGGCCGGTGCGCGCCGGGCGCTGCTTGACCGAAAACGCGCCGAAGCCGCGCAGCTCGACGCGATCGCCGCGCGCCATCGCCGCAATGATTTCGCCCAGGATGGCGTTGACGATGTTCTCCACGTCGCGCTGGTAGAGGTGGGGATTGCGCTCGGAAATGCGTTGAACAAGTTCGGACTTTATCATGTTCGCCGCGCCCCGGGTCGCTCGTCCAACGCTGCCGCCGCGTTTTCAGTCGGTAGCCGCAGGTTGCCAAAGCGCCAACAGACCGTCAAGGTTGAACGGACCGAGCGCGCCAGTCGCATCGAAGCCGCCGAACCGGCGCGCCAGGCTTTCGAGCCCAAGCGAATGGAGCGCCGCCGCGGCAGCCATGTGCAGGAAAGACAGGTCGTCGAGCCGGCTGTGCAGGTCGTAGTCGCGCACCGGCAGGCTGGCGGAGATTTTCTTTTCCTTCACCAGCCAGGCCTTCGCCGTGCGCTCATCGCCGAGCTGATCGATGAGCTTGAGCGGCAGGCCCTGATGGCCGGTGAACACGCGGCCGTCGTCGATGGCGGCAAGCTGGTCGTCGGTGAGATGGCGTCGCGTCTGCACCAGGTTTTTGAACCAGGCATAGGAATCCGTGATGATCGATTGGATGGCGGCCCGCGCCTCGGGGCTGGTCGGCTCGAGGCCGTTCGGCGCCGCCTTCAGCGGCGTCGATTTGATCGAATTCGACTTTGACCCCGATCTTGTCGAGCAGATCGGTGAAGTTCGGGAATTCGAACAGCACGCCGATCGAGCCGACGATCGAAGTCTGCTGGGCGACGATGTAATCGCCGGCGATCGCGGTAATGTAGGCGCCGGAGGCGGCCATGCCGTCGACGACTACGGCAATCGGCTTCTTGGCCCGCACGCGGCCGAGCGCGTCGAACAATTGCTCGGAGCCCGTCGTGGTACCGCCGGGCGAATCGACGTGCAGGATGACGGCCTTGACGGCCGAGGCGTTGGCGAGCCGGTCAAGCTGGCGCACCCGTTCGGCGTCGTCGCGAATGAGGCCCGATATGGTGACGCGGGCGATGTAAGGCCCGCTGACGATGCCGCGCCGGCTAACCACCAGCATTGCGCCGATCGCCAGCACGATCACCACAACGGTAACCACCCGCCAGAATGTAAGCTTGCGCCGCATGCGGCGGCGATCGACGATCAGGTCGGCATCGAGCGACATAGGTGGTCCTTATGGTGGGTCCCTGCAGGTCCTTGTTCAGCGTCCGCGATTTCCGTCGTCATTCCGGCCGGAATCCATAATCCCGGTCAGTGGATATGGATTGCAGATTTGCCGCGGAGCCCTCATCGGGCCGGCCGCTTCGGGCCAGGCTCGTTGGCGGCAATCCCTCATGACGGCCCGTATTAGTCTTGGCCTTCTTCCTTTTCTTCCTTTTCTTCCTTTTCTTCTTGTTCTTCCTTCTCTTCCTGCTCGTTTTCCTCGCCTTTCCTGCGCAGCGCGGTGCCGAGAATGTCGCCCAGGGTGGCGCCAGAATCCGACGAGCCATATTGGGCGATCGCCTCCTTCTCCTCGGCGACTTCCAGAGCCTTGATCGAGACGGTGACTTTGTGCGTGCGACGGTCGAACTGCACCACCCGGGCATCGACCTTCTGGCCGACCGCGAAACGATCGGGCCGCTGCTCGGAACGGTCGCGGGCGAGTTCCGAACGTTTGATGAAGGCGGAAAATTCGGTACCGACGATTTTCACCTCGATGCCGCCTTCCTTGACATCGGCGACTTCGCACGTGATGACCGCGCCTTTCTTCAATTCGCCCGCAGCCTCGGTGCCGACGACCGCGGCGCCGGAAAGCTGCTTGATGCCGAGCGAGATGCGCTCCTTCTCGATGTCGACGTCGAGCACTTGCGCGGTGACTTGGTCGCCTTTCTTGTACTCCTCGATGACCTGCTCGCCCGGACGTTTCCAGTCGAGGTCGGAAAGGTGCACCATGCCGTCGACGTCGCCGTCCAGCCCGAGGAAGAGGCCGAACTCGGTCTTGTTCTTGACCTCGCCATCAACCACCGAGCCGGGCGGATATTTTTCCAGAAATACCTCCCACGGATTGCGCATGGTCTGCTTGAGGCCGAGCGAGATGCGGCGCTTGACCGGATCGACTTCGAGGACTTGCACCTCCACCTCTTGAGAGGTGGAGACGATCTTGCCCGGATGCACGTTCTTCTTGGTCCACGACATTTCCGAAACGTGGATCAGGCCCTCGATGCCCGGCTCGAGTTCGACGAAGGCGCCGTAATCGGTGATATTGGTGACACGGCCCTTGAACTTGACGCCCACGGGATATTTTGCCTCGATGCCCTGCCACGGATCGTCGAGCAGTTGCTTCATGCCGAGCGAGATGCGGTGCGTCTCGTGGTTGATCTTGATGATCTTGACCTTCACCTGCTGGCCGATATTGATCATCTCCGACGGATGATTGACCCGCCGCCAGGCGATGTCGGTGACATGGAGCAGTCCGTCGATGCCGCCGAGATCGACGAAGGCGCCGTAATCGGTGATGTTCTTCACCACGCCGTCGATCACCTGGCCCTCTTCCAGATTCTGCACCAGCTCCTGGCGCTGCTCGGCCCGGGTTTCCTCCAACACCGTGCGACGCGAAACAACGATATTGCCGCGGCGGCGATCCATTTTCAGAATCTGGAACGGCTGGGCATTGTTCATCAGCGGCGAGACGTCGCGAATCGGCCGGATATCGACTTGCGAACGCGGCAGGAAGGCAACGGCGCCGTCGAGATCGACGGTGAAGCCGCCCTTGACCTGATTGAAGATCATGCCCTGCACTTTCTCGTTGTTCTGGAACGCCTTCTCCAGCTTGCCCCAGCTTTCCTCGCGCCGCGCCTTGTCGCGCGACAGCACCGCTTCCCCGAGCGCGTTCTCGACGCGTTCGAGATAGACTTCAACGGTGTCGCCGACCTTGAGCTCGGCATTGCGGCCGGGGCCGGAGAATTCGCGCAGCGCCACGCGGCCCTCGGTCTTCAAGCCCACGTCGATGACGGCCACGTCCTTTTCGATGCCGACAACCGTGCCTTTGACCACGGCGCCTTCCTGCAAATGGCCGTCGCCGAACGATTCATCGATCAGCTTGGCGAAATCTTCACGCGATGGCGAGGCGCCGGGCGCGGCGGCGGAATGAGCGGATTGAACGGCGGCAGCTTGAGCCATGAAAACTCCGAGCCCCTTTTTCGGCGAATCGATCCCGAACGTGCGGCAGCCGCCGGCGGACCGGCGCTTGGGGCTGATAACCACACGCTCGGGAATAATGTGACCGTTCGGGTCGCACTCGCAAGGCGGCGGACGGGCAGAACCTCCAATGACGAAAGCGCCTTTTAGATTACCGGCGCTCTCGGCCCGTCCGGACGGCCTCGATGATGGCCATTGCGGCCCGGAACGCGGCGTCTATACCCAAATGCGTGGTGTCGAGCAAGTGCGCGTCGGGGGCCTTGACCAGCGGGGCGGCGCTGCGCCGCGAGTCGCGCTCGTCGCGGCGCAGAAGGTCAGCCAGCACCTCCGCCTCGTCCGCCTCTTCGCCGCGGGCCTTGAGTTCGGCCACGCGCCGCTTGGCGCGCACCTCCGGAGAGGCAACGACGAATAGCTTCACGTCGGCGCCGGGGGCGATCACGGTGCCGATATCGCGGCCGTCGAGCACCGCGCCGGGCGGTTTTTGCGCGAATGCGCGCTGATAATCGATCAACGCTTCACGCACCTGCGGAATCGCCGCCACCACCGAGGCGGCTTCCGTGATCTTCTGCGTCTTCAGCGCGCTTTCGTCGAAATGTTGCGGATCGAGCGCCGCCGCCGCCTCGATGGCGTGCGCGGCGTCATCGGGCGCGTGTCCGGCATCGAGCACCGCCTTGGCGACCGCGCGGTAGAGGAGCCCAGTGTCGAGGTGATGCAGCCCGCAACTCGACGCGATCTGCCGCGCGATCGTGCCCTTGCCCGATGCCGCCGGCCCGTCGATGGCGATGATCATGACGAACCCGCCCCCCGCAATTCTAGGGCAGCAAGCCTCACTGCCTCCTTGATCTCAGGCAGGGCAACCAATTCCAGTTTGATCAGGCCGTTGCTCTTGTTACCGATCAACTCCGGCCGTTTGCCTGAAGTGTCGAAAAGCCGCGCGTCGTCGGCCTCGGCGAGAAACCAAGGTAATTGCGCCAGCGACCGTTCTCTTCGTCCCACGATCCTGTCATTTGGCACATCGTGACCACCCTTAGTCACCCATAGAATATAATGCATTGTCAGCAATATCTAGGCGAGTTCCGTTCCAAGCTCGCTCATCAGCGCGACGAACCTGGAAAGTGGCCGGCATGCCAGGCGTCGCAGCCGCCCGGATTCCCCTTTTGGCCCATGAACGCCGCCGGTTTGCAACTTGCAAGCCGCCGACCGGATGTGGCTAACACCTTGTCAGAGACTGGAAAGGCCGTTCGATGGCGACGCCGCGGCTGCTCAAGCGGATCATGGCCTCCCAGCCGATCCAGTGGGTCGGCAGCGCGCTCGGCGCCGGATACGTGGAAATGCTCGCCCACGCGCGGGAGCGACTACGGATCGACATCGGTTTTGTGCTCTGGGACGGATCAACCGTGCCGTCTACACTCCCTGCCGGGGCGTTCGCCATCGTCCTCGCCGACGAAGGCGTGGTCGCCGCGCTGATCCGCCGCCCGAAGCTCGACACCATCCTGAACCTCTGGGTCTCGGCGCGCTTTGATCTGCGCAATGGCACGCTGTTCGATCTCGTTGCGCGTCGGCCAAAAGTGCGGAGCAAGGATTTCCTGCGCGTGATTGATAAGTGGCTTGCTCTCGGTGTCGCTGCCAAATTCCTGTTCGTGTCGCGTGGCGGGCCATGGCCGCTGGAACAGTTGCGCGACGATCCTGTCGCGGACGGAAGCGAAAGCGCCAATCGGGAAAACGTCCAATACCATTACGATGTATCGAATGAATTCTATGCACTCTTTCTCGATCCTGAAATGATTTACACATGCGCGTATTTTGTCGACTGGGCCGACGATCTCGCCACCGCCCAGCGTAATAAGCTTGACATGTCATGCCGCCGGCTTCGCCTCAAACCCGGCGAAGCCTTGCTTGATATCGGTTGCGGTTGGGGCGCGTTCATCTGCCATGCCGCTCAACATTACGGTGTTCGCGCTCATGGCGTGACGCTGGCGCAAAAGCAATACGATTATGCCGCGGAGAAAATCGCGCGCCTGCGCGACTATACACTCGTCGACGGCAGTTTCGACAAGATCGCCTCGATCGGCATGTTCGAACAGGTCGGAATCGACAATCATCCTACTTATTTCCAGACGGTCAATCGCCTACTGAAGCCCAACGGTCTCTATCTGCATCACGCCATCAGCCGGCCTGCCAAGCGCGACGACAAGGCCTTCCGCAAACAACGGCCGGAATATGCCGTGATCACGCGCTATATATTTCCCGGCGGCGAACTCGACCATCTCGGCATGACGATTGCCAATCTCGATCGGTTTGGATTTGAAATCCACGATGTTGAAGGCTGGCGCGAGCATTACGCCCGGACCTGCCGCCTCTGGCATGACCGCCTGCTGGCGAATAAATCCGCCGCCGGAAACGAGATCGGCTCGGAGAAAAGCCGTCTCTGGCTTGCCTATCTTGCCGGCAGCTCGATTGCATTCGAGCGTGGCACTGTCGGTCTATTTCAGACGCTGGCATCGAAACGCAAGCGCGGGGGAGCCGGCCTGCCGCCGACGCGGGCCGATCTCTACCGTTGAAACTTGCCCATCAGCGCAACTCCGCGCCGAGGCCTCGCATGAGCTCGACGAATCCCGGAAAGCTCGTGGCGATGAAGGCGCCATCGTCGATTTTGACCGGCTTGTCGCTGGCGAGCCCCATGACCAAAGCCGCCATGGCGATACGGTGATCCATGTGCGTCATCACCGTCCCGCCTCCCGCCGCCCTTCCCTTGCCGTGCACGATCAAGTCGTCGCCTTCGATGTCCGCCGTCACGCCGTTGCCCCGCAGCAATGCCGCGGTGGCGGCCAGGCGATCCAACTCCTTGACCCGCAACTCCTTTAACCCGCGCATCACGGTCGTGCCCTCGGCGAAGGCGGCGGCCACTGCCAGCACCGGATATTCGTCGATCATCGACGGCGCCCGTTCCGCCGGCACCTCGACGCCACGCAAGGCGCCGGCGTGGATGCGCAGGTCGGCGACGTCTTCACCGCCTTCGTTGCGCTCATCGATCCGCTCGATCCGCGCGCCCATCTCGCCAAGGGTGGTCAGAAGACCGGTGCGCAGCGGGTTCATCATGACGCCTTCGAGGATGACCTCCGAGCCGGGCACCAGCAACGCGGCGATCAACGGAAATGCCGCCGAAGACGGATCGGCGGGAACCACGATGGGCGCCGGCGCAAGCTCCGGCTGGCCCTTGAGCGTGATGCGGCGGCCACCCTCCCCTTCCGCCTTGACACGGACCTCGGCGCCGAAATGCGCAAGCATCTTCTCGGTATGATCGCGCGTTGCCTCGCGCTCGATCACCGTGGTCTCGCCCGGCGCGGCAAGCCCGGCCAGCAACGCCGCCGATTTAAGCTGCGCCGACGGCACCGGGGGCTCGAAAACAATCGGGATCGGGTCGCGCGCGCCGGCAAGGGTCAGCGGCAGCTTGCCGTCGGCGGAGACGAGCGTGCGGGCGCCGATCCGCTCCAACGGATCGAGCACCCGGCGCATCGGCCGTTTGCGCAAGGAGGCGTCGCCGTCGAACGCAGCGGTGATCGGACAGCCGGCAACCGCGCCAAGCATCAGCCGGCAGCCGGTGCCCGAATTGCCGAAATCAAGTTTTTGGGCCGGCTCGGCAAAGCCACCGACGCCGACCCCGTGGACGCGCCACGCCCCGCCGCCACGCCGCTCAAGGCGTGCGCCGAGGTGGCGCAATGTCTGCGCGGTATTGAGCACGTCCTCGCCTTCGAGCAATCCGTCGATGCGAGTCTCGCCGACCGCAAGGGCGCCGAGAATGAGCGCCCGAATCGACATCGACTTATCGCCCGGCACGCGGGCGCGGCCCTTGAGCGGGCCGTTGCGGCGGGCGGTGAGCCGAGTGACTTGCGGGCGCGTATCCATGGTAGAAGTCCAGCGCGCGGACACTAGCAACTTATAATCGGTTCCGGAATCCGCATGGCGGGTTTGCGGCAAGAATGATGCCGACTTCTCAACCGTACACCAGGCGCCGGCACGCTGCGGCAGCGGGAAGCGGTAGAATGGGCCGTGGGCGAGGCGTGCCCCACCGCGGCCTCCTTTCCCCCGTCCGCCCTCCGTCCTCCGAGCCGCTTGACAGCGCCCCGCCGGCTCGCCAAGTGAACCCTCCAAAGTAAGCGAAAATACAAAGCCAAGCGCCACCGGCGCTCGGCACCGCCGCATCAAGGTCCATGGCTATGGCAAAATCCGAACTCGGCACCAAGCGCGTCTGCCCTGAAACCGGACGCAAGTTCTACGATCTCAACAAGGATCCGGTGATCTCGCCCTATACGGGCAAGATCGTGCCGGTTGAGCCACCGGCACGCGTGCGTCCGGAACCGAGCCCCGTTGCCGCCCGCCCCGCAATCGTCCCCGAAGAGCCGGCCGCCGCACCCGAACCCGCCGAGGCGGAATTGGTCACGCTGGAAGAGGCCGATGCCGAAGCCGCCGGCACCACCGCGAAGAAGGCGACCGAGCCGGCCGAGGCCGAGATCGAGGAGGAAGAGGTCGAGATGGACGAGAACCTCGACGACAATACCTTCATCGAGGAGCAGGAGGAAGAAGACGCCGACGTTACCGACATTATCGGTAGCGATATCGAGAACGAGGAGGAAGGCTGATCAGGACGTCACTTATCAGGAGAACCCTCACTCCTGATCCTCGGAGGGGCCATAGCTCAGTTGGGAGAGCGCTTGAATGGCATTCAAGAGGTCGGGGGTTCGAACTCCCCCTGGCTCCACCAATAAATCCAAATAGTTAGTCCAGTTGCGTGCGCGTCCTTGGCACTGATTTGGCACCGAGAATAGTGCGCCTAATGGGGTCACATGGCGCGGGACCTGCGACACGAAGACCCACTTTGCGGCCGTGAACAGCGCACCGTCTTTCACGCTGGGGGCTGGATCCGTTGTTCGACTGCTCGTTCAAGCGCTCTCTCGGACGCGAAGAGCAGTCTCGCAAAACTTGGAAAAGTCAGTAAGAGCGTAAAAAGTGCCGCCAGCACAATGGCGAGCCCGGGTCCCGCATTATCGACCGAATGCCACGCCGCCCAACCAGCCGCAAGGTATGTAGCAAGCATTAAGGGGATTCTGTCCCGACCCGGCGTTGGAGTAATCTTTGCTTCTGTGCCGCCAGCATGTTTCATGTTGCGCAAGGCAGCCTCCATGCTCCAAATACGGAAGTCTCTTTCCATCATGGCTCGCCTCCCGTAGTCGGCGTAAAGCCGGACGGGATCTTCGCGCCACACCGCTCGAAACACCCCGACGATCTGTTCCGCGTCTGCAGGGTCCCCCAACGCCCCGAGCGCCGAAGTATCCGCGTGCATTTCGCAATCGATCGGCGTTCCAGCCCATGACCACCAAGCTCTACCAGCAAGAAATGCGATGACAGCGATGAGCGGCAAGGATAATGGCGTCATTGCCGCAATAACAACAGCTGCCAACAGGAAAGAGAATGTCTTTGAATAGCGCCGCGCAAATGCGATGCAGCCGTTGTAGCTGGTATGTGCGAGCTCATGATAGAACTTGAAACGGTCCATCGTAACCCAACTCGATGGATCATCAGTAAAGAAAATGAACGACGTGCTCCTGAGCGATCCGTAGGAGCGGATGGACGCAAGTATGTTGGTCTCGACGATAAAAACCCGCAAAGGCAAGAACTGCGGGGCAAGTCCCGCCAGTCGGCGACCGAGCCTCGTGTTTAAATATTCGTATTTATACTTCGACTGAAGTTGATAAGCGAAGACGGGGGGGATGCAAGTCGACAACTTCTCTGCAGGAATTTCACGCAGCAACAGCGCCCCGCCGGGTACCGCCTCCGGGGAAAACCATGCAATTGTGCTTCGTGAATTCACGAGTGCGGCAACAGTCGGCGCCCATAGGATCATGGCTATGAGTTCAACAAGGAAGCCTACGGCCAGAGCCGACACCCAGAGCACTGTTCGATGAAGACAGGCACCGACGATGAGAAACACGAGGAGCGGCGGACTGAAATAAGGTAGGAGAAGAAGGCTATGCCAAGAACTTAGGCTCCGGAGAATCTCCCCGGCGCCTTGTCTGAAGTCCAATTGTTCCTTATCGGGTAAGCTCATCAATAATCTTTTCGCCTCGCTCGGAGTTCACCACCTTTTCTCCTGGAGATTTCGAGGCCGATAGCGCCTCCAACAAGACCGCCTTAAGTTCGGCAGCATTTGGCTTCTTGCGCTTTTCCAATTCATCGTAAACTTGAATTAGGAGCTGTAGAAAGGCGATGCCTGCCCCGAGGGCGCTTAGGGCAATCACAACGTCCATGGGCGTGCCCCCCGCTTTTTTTACCGCCCATGATTCAACATTCGTGTTCCCTTTCTCCGCCTCAGTAAGGAGACGTCCAAGAGTCTCCTTACCGACAAGCTGGCACTGCGCGCCCCAATATCGCTCGAGGAAAGATCGCAACTCCAACTTCGCGCCCATAACTCGCTTCCTTGCCCGCATGCCTCGCGCGACCATATCACAGCGGAAGGTGCGTGCCGAGCAGAATGCAACCTTTCCGCGACACCCTCAAGCGTGAAGAGGCCAGTCCTCGTCCGCTGTTTCATTTCAGTAAGACTTGGACGAAGGTTCGTGCACGACTTCGAGCGCCGTTCAGGCTCGCACTAATTTTAGCGACGGGCCAGTATGCTCGCATTTCAACATTTTACTGTAGTGGTCCTACGCTGCTTGACGATCGTGTAATGTAGCCGAAAAGAGGGGCGCAAGACCTGTTCGTACGCGTGAACCGCTTTAGCCATTTCGGGCATGTAATGGTGGCCGATTGTAAATTTGCTGCACTCCTATCAACGAGGAGATGTTAGAACGCAGTCTCCGACGCGCACGACGGATTGTTCGTCGCGCAACATTCTTCGGAGAGGCGGCCGCTGATCCGCCACGCTTGAGTGTTCCTGCAAATTTTTGGGGGGACATTGGCGTCCTCCGGTCCCGGACACAGATGACCCCGCGCGAGGGTCACGGATATTCTGCGAAGAAGGAAGCATTCGCCACGTAGCACCCGTAGGCGCAGCATTCAGCAAGTACGCAGCTGCGCACGTTGCCGATCCTTGAATGGGAACGGGATTCGGCGGGCGAATGCCGCGCGCTGCGGCCGTCACGTCATGCGCTATACTGGCCGCCCCGATCGGGGGAACGCTCGGACGGCGCAGGCTCGATACGAGCAGCAAACAGCTGGGCCAGATAGGTCCGGACGCGCGAGTAGCACTCACAGCTGTGACGCTCGAGTTCTGCCTGGTCCATGATCTGTACGTAGCCGCGATGGCACTTGATGACCCCGGCCGCCTCGAGCCGGCCGGCCACCAGCGTGACCGTTGTGCGGCGGACGCCGAGCATTTGCGCGAGCGTGTTTTGGGTGAGCGGGACCGCGCTGCTGCCGCTTCGATGCTGGACTTCGAGCAGCCAGCGGCAAATCCGTTCCTCCACGGAATGGGCGGCATGGCACAGCGCGGTTTGTTGCGCCTGGGCCATCATGGCGCTGTCGAAGCGCGCGGCGTACCGGCGGATGGACAGGTTCTGATCCAGAATATCGCGATACGCCGTCGCGGCAATCCGCGCAGCCTGGCCGCCGATGCGGACTTCGGCGTCGCAGGTCGCCGGCACCGCCGCTGCGGCAAACCCGCCGACAATGCCGTCGCGCCCGACCAGAATCACGCCGGCGCCGGAGATGCCGCGGAACGGCATGGTCAACGTCACCAGACCCGAATGCGGAAAGATCACGTCGTCAACGCAATCGCCCTGAGAGTGCAGACGCTCTCCGACCCGCAGCTCGAACGGCACCAGATGCGAGCGCAAGATTGCCCCTTCCGCCGGGGAAAGCTCCGACAAGAAGGCGTTGCCCTCGCGGGACTGGCTTGGCGCGAACTCCACATTCCCCTCCGCTGGGGGCTTTCTATCCCGCCACCCCGCGAACGCCAGAATAAGCACTCAACCGGCGGTTGGTTCCTTGGTGCGTCTTTAGGCTTCGACTGTCGCCGGCTGATCGAGGCCGCAAAAGGCGGTCAACCGCCTCGTATCGCTCTTTCGCCATTGGCCGTGGCGAGGTAGGGCTTGCCGCGCGAACGCGCGACCAGCGCACGCGACTCTCGCATGGTGACCTGGGCCGTGCTCACCACCTCCTGAAAGGAGCGGCGGCGATCGCACAATCCTTCGATCAGGGTACGCGCCGCCGCAGCCAGATGATCAAGTGTCGGATCGATGCTGACGAACGAAACGGCGTCCACGCGCGCACCATCATCCTCGTAAACCTCCAAGCACCAGGTACGAGTGGTGCGCTCACAACCGCTCATCAGCTCCCGAACCACCTCTTGAGCATAGTCGTGGGCCGCCGAGCGGTCGTGCAGTTGGATCCCCGCCCTGTCTTGAATTCGGCGTGACCCGTCGCAAAGTTCGAAAGTATAGTGCGGCACTGCAGTTCCTTGCCAGTTCCTTGCCAATCACCGTCGGCGCGTTTTGGCGACGAGAGATTGAAAAACGATCGTCGCCGCTTCCGGTTCCCGCCTGATCCGCGCTCGCACAGTATCGGCGGAAGCGAAACAGCGCGAATTGCCTGTGGGCAAGCGTTCAAGCGAAACGTCAACTGTTCAAGCGAAACCTAAACAGACGCGCGGTATTTCGACGAGGCAACGCTCACGCTGCCGATTCCGGTGGTTCGATCTTCCTCGCCGGATTTTGCTCCGCTCCCAGGCGGCGAGCGAGCGGTAAGACTTCCAGCGTATCTGCCGATTTGCTAGGCTTGCGACCAGTGTGCGCGATCGGGGCCATCCGGATCGCCGTTTTGGCGAAGGTTTTTGCGCATGTCGGCGACCATGCCAAACTCATCCTTGCCTCCACAGCCACCTCCGCAGCCGCCCCCACCACCGCCGGCACCGTCGGTCTCGGACAAGCAGCTCGTGCTTGTCGTCTACATCCTTTATTTCGTCTCCTACGTGGTCGGCATCACTGCGCTGGTTGGCGTTATTATCGCCCACGTGCAGGTCGGGCAGGCCGACCCGGTGTTGCACACGCACTATCAATGGCAGATCCGCACCTTCTGGATCGGGCTGTTGTACCTGGTGATCGGAGTGATTTTGACCTTCATCATCATCGGCATCCCGATCCTGCTGTTCTGGTTCGTGTGGACCCTGGTGCGCAGCATCATGGGCGTGCTGGCCTTGAACGAGAACAGGCCGATCGCGCGCCCAACCTCATGGCTATTCGGCTGAGCGCCCGCGGCACGCTTTGCCAGCCGGTTTAATCGCCGTGTCGACGTTCATTGCAGTCGGCGTTCATCGCAGTCGGCGTTCATGGCAGTGTCGGCAGAGCGCGCTTAACTGCCGGCCGCAACAGTCGCGACTGCGTTGGCAAATGCATAAAGCGGCGGCCGGTCTGTCCAGCCGCCGCCGCTAATTTCGTATCAGCGCCTTACCACCACCGGCACCAACGCCGTCCCCGCGCCCACCAGCAGTGATAATGCCGCACGGGTCCCCCCCAATACCGCCGGCCGCCCCAATAACCGCGGCCGCCCCGATAACCGCGGCCGCCCCAGTAACCCCGGCCCCGGCCCCCCCAATAACGCACTTGAGTGAGATTGCCGTGAGAAGCAGTGATACCGGCCGACAGCGAAGCCCCTGGGGCAGCCGGGGCAGCCTGCACCATCGAGGCGCCCGTCAAGGTCAGCGCCGCAAACGCTAGCGCCGCAATAGTCCGTTTCATGTTGGTTTCTCCGTGGGCGCGAACGAACGTTCGCCAACGCGATAACACGCCAACAAAATGGCAGTTCCGGGGCACATCCCGCGCGCACCGATGAACGGCGAGAGGCGCTCGGCGCGACGCCGGCAGACAGGTTCAGCGATCAGCCAAGGCCGAACAGCGCCACCGCATTGTCGCGGCCGATCTTGCGGCGGTCGGCTTCCGCGATTTCGGCGCCATCGAACCACGCCGCGGCTTGCGCGTGATCCTCGAATGGATAATCGACGGCGAACAGCACGCGGTCCGCGCCGAGCGTGAGCACGGCATGAATCAGCGACTGCGTGCAGAAATTCCCGCTGGTCGTGACGTAGAAATTTTGCCGGAAATATTCCCCCATTTTGCGCTTGGCGGGGCGATCCGGCACCTTGGCGAGGCGATGATCGAGCCGCCACAGGTCGTAGGGGATCCGTTCGCCGAGATGGCCGATCACGATTTTGAGCCCTGGATGCACGTCGAACAGTCCGGACCCCATCAGGCGGAGCGCGTGGATCGCCGTCTCTTCGGCAAATCCCCAGGGCGAGCCGACCAGCCAGACATGGCCCTCATAGGCCTGACGACGGCTCGGCAGCGGATCGCGCGGATGCAGGTAAAACGGTACGCCAAGCCGCTCGACCACCGCCCAAAACGGCCGGTATTGCGGCAGGTCGTAATAGATCGCCGTATCGGGCGCAGCGAGCTGGGAGAAGCTGTTGACCAGCGCGCCCTTTAAGCCCAGGTCGCGCACCGCCCGCTCGATCTCTTCGGCGGCCGCTTGCGGGTCCTGCATCGGCAACGCCGCGAGGCCGGCGAAGCGGTCGGGACGCCGAGCGATCGTTGCGGCCAGGGCATCATTCGCCCGGCGCGCCAGTTCGGCGGCTTCCTTGGCGTCGAGAATGCTCTGCACGCCGTTGGAATTGAGCGAAATGAGTTCGATCTCGATGCCGGTCTGGTCCATTTCGGCAAGCCGCCGGTCGTGCAGGTCGAGGAGCTTAGGCTGCAGCGAGGTCCAATACTCCGTTCGGTAACGCAGCGACCGGCTGGTCGTGTCGGCGATGGCGAAATGTTCTTCGACTGCGATCTTGTTCTGCATCAGGTTCTCTCACATGGGATGGCTAGAACAGGCTGCCCTGTCCTTCGCCGCCGCCGGTGCGGCGGCGGCGGCGCGAATAAGCGGGCGCCGTCTCTTGCGGAGTCATGCGCGAATCGCCGGCGACGGCGCCGAGACGGCCATCGGCAAACTCGATGTCGAGTCGCATGCCCGCGCGGACCGCCGCCGCGCTGCGCAGCGGACGGCCGCCGCCGTCGCGCACCAGCGCGTAGCCGCGCGCCAGCACGCCGCGATAGGAAAAAGCGCCAAGCAGTTGCGCCGCCTGTTCCAACCGCGCGGCTCTGCGATCGAGAGTGACGCCGACCGCGCGCTCGGCGCGGCCGGCGAAGGCGCGCACGCGCTCCTCCTGGCGCGCGATGTGGCTGCGCGCAGCGGCGATGTTGGCCAAAGACTCGCCCGCACGCGCTGGGCGATCCCGCTGTAGCGTTCGCGCCGCCGTTCGACGTTGGTGCGCAGCAATTGCGCAGCGAGGCGGCCGCCGATGCGCGAATATTGCAGGCGATGAATTTGCGCGTTGGCGCGCAGGCTGCGCGCGAGGCCCGTGGCGGCGTGATCGAGCCGCTGCCGCGGCAGCGCCAGAAGCTCATCGGCTGCGGGCAAGGCGCGTGCCGCCGAGCGCAGTTCGGTACGCCGTGCCTGTTGGTTGCGCCGCCAGCAGGCGAGCGCGCGGTGCGCCAGCGTATCGAGGTCGAGCACAAGCTCGGCGCGCACCGGCACGGCGATTTCGGCGGCCGCGGTCGGCGTCGGCGCGCGGCGATCGGCGGCGAAATCGATCAGCGTCACGTCGGTCTCGTGGCCGACGGCCGAGATGAGCGGCAACAGGCTTTCGGCCGCAGCGCGCACCACGATTTCCTCGTTGAACGACCACAGATCCTCGAGCGAGCCGCCGCCGCGGGCGACGATGAGGAGGTCGGGCCGCCGCGGCAGCGGTGGCGCGCCAAATTCCGGCAGCGCGTTGAAGCCGGCGATGGCGGCCGCCACCTCGGCGGCCGAGCCTTCGCCCTGGACCTTCACTGGCCAGACCAGCACCGGACGCGGAAAGCGATCGGCGAGACGGTGGAGGATATCGCGAATGACGGCGCCACTCGGCGAGGTGACGACGCCGATCAAGCCGGGAATGAAGGGCAGAAGCTGCTTGCGGGCCTCGTCGAACAGCCCTTCGGCGGCAAGCCTTTGCTTGCGCTCCTCGACCAGCGCCATGAGCGCGCCGAGCCCGGCCGGCTCCAGCGTCTCCACCACGAGCTGGTATTGCGAGCGGTTCGGGTAGGTGGTGAGCCGGCCGGTGATGACCACTTCGAGGCCGGCTTCCAGCCTGAGCTTGATGCGCGGGGCGGCGCTGCGCCAGATCACGCCGGCAATGCAGGCGCGATCGTCCTTGAGATCGAAATAGACGTGGCCGTTGCCGTGATAGCTCACTTTGCCGAGTTCGCCGCGCACGCGCACATAGCCGTAGGCATCCTCGATCGTGCGCTTGAGCGCCGCCGACAATTCGGAGACAGTCAGTTCCGGCAGGTTGAGGCGCGGCTCATTCATCTCGGAAGGGCGCATTTGCGGACGGCCGCTAATGCTCCGCATCGCGAGGGCGGGTCAAGGCCCTATACTGCGGGTGAGCGGTGTGCGCCGCACGCGCGCCCGTGTTACCGACTGAACGTCTTAGGCTATTCCCCATGAGCGTTTCGGCGTGAACATTCTGTTGTTGGGCTCCGGCGGGCGCGAGCATGCGCTGGCCTGGAAGATCGCCGCAAGCCCGCTGACCGATCGGCTCGTCTGCGCGCCGGGAAATCCCGGCATCGCGCACGAGGCCGAGTGCGTCGCGCTGGATATTGCGGATCATGCCGCGGTGATCGGCTTTTGCCGCACCAATCGCATCGATTTCGTCGTGGTCGGACCGGAAGCGCCGCTCTGCGCCGGCATCGTCGACGACCTCGAAGCGGCCGGCATCAAGGCCTTCGGGCCGACGCGCGCGGCCGCGCGGCTCGAAGGCTCCAAGGGTTTCACCAAGGACCTGTGCCGCGCGAACGGTATTCCGACCGCAGCCTATGAACGCTTCCGCGCCGCGGAGCCCGCCAAGGCGCATGTCCGCGCTCACGGCGCGCCGATCGTGGTCAAGGCCGACGGGCTCGCCGCCGGCAAGGGCGTGATCGTGGCGCAAAGCCTCGCCGAAGCCGAAGCCGCCGTCGAGGCGATGTTCGCCGGCAGCTTGGGCGAAGCCGGCGCCGAGGTGGTCATCGAACAATTCCTGGACGGCGAAGAAGCCTCGTTCTTCGCGCTGTGCGACGGCGAGACCGCGATCCCGCTTGCCTCGGCACAGGATCACAAACGCGCCTTCGACGGCGACAACGGACCAAACACCGGCGGCATGGGCGCATTCTCCCCGGCGCCGCGCATCGATGCGGCGATGAGCGGGCGGATCATGAGCGAAATCGTCCAACCCACGCTGCGGGCGATGAAGGCGATGGGCGCGCCATACCGCGGCGTGCTCTATGCCGGCCTGATGCTGACCGCCGACGGGCCGAAGCTGATCGAGTACAATGTCCGCTTCGGCGATCCGGAATGTCAGGTGCTGATGCTGCGCCTGATGTCCGATTTGGTGCCGGCGCTGCTCGCGAGCCGCGACTGCCAGCTCAAATCGTTCGACCTGCGCTGGTATGACGAGACCGCGCTGGCGGTCGTGATGGCCGCCAAGGGTTATCCGGGGCCTTACGCCAGAGGCTCGATCATCGAAGGCCTTGACGAGGCGGCTGCCGTCGATGGCGTGGAGATTTTTCACGCCGGCACCAAGGCCGAAGGCGAAAAAATCCTCGCCAATGGCGGGCGCGTGCTCAATGTCTGCGCGCTCGGTGCCGATGTCCGCCAGGCGCAGGCGCGCGCGTACGAGGCCATCTCACGCATCCGCTGGCCCGACGGCTTCTGCCGCCATGACATCGGCTCCCGGGCGATGGAGCACTAGAAACTTCAAAGCAATGGCACTTCCTTTGGCACCGATATATATTCTCTAGTCCATGTATATACGGAGCCTTCCATGGCCATTCTTATCAAGGATCGTGAAGCCGACGAGTTGATTCGCGCATTGGCTGGGCGGACCGGCGAAAGCATTACCGCCGCGGTCAAGCAGGCCGTCCGCGACCGGCTCAAAACGCTTCCTCCCACCGACCAGGAAATCGCCGAACGCAAGCGCAAGATCGATGTCATTATTGCCAAGGGACGCAAACTCAGGATCGTAGACGATCGAAGCCCCGATGAGATCATCGGCTATAATGAGCTTGGACATTTCGATTGATGGTCATCGACACCTCAGCCATCATCGTAATTTTGCTCGCTGAACCGGAGAGTGACATTTTCGCTCGAATCCTCGCCGGGAGTTCGCCGCTGGTGATTTCTGCGGTCACGCTTCACGAGGTCTCGCTCGTGATGCACGGAAAAGCGCGGCGCGCGGGAGTGCAACTGCTCGACGACTTTTTACGCTCTTCGAAAATCGAAGTGTCCAGTGTGACGATCGAAGATGCAATTGCGGCCCGCGAAGCGTATTTCAGATACGGAAAAGGGTATCATTCCGCCGGACTGAACTTTGCCGATTGCTTTTCTTACGCGCTTGCCAAAATGCGAAGCGAGCCGCTGTTCTTCAAGGGCGGCGATTTTTTCAAAACGGATGTGGTACCGGCCTGGCGACCCTAGCCGGCGGCCCAAATGCACCGCGTTGCGGACATTGCCCGCGTTTTTTGCTGAGGGCTCGTGAGGCGGATTTGACATTCGCTACCCACCCGGCCGACAACGCGTAGTGGTCCTTTGAAGCAAGCCGGAACGGGATGCGAATGTTAGAATCGGACCCCTAGAATTCCGCGAATGAGCCGCATCGATCGCCAGAGCACCTACTCCGGCACCCGCGAGGTCGCCCAGCGGCTGCGGTTCGATGTCGGACGGCTGGAAGCTTATCTGCGCCAGCATATCGCCGGCTTTTCCGGTCCGATCGTGATCAGCCAGTTCAAGGGCGGGCAGTCCAATCCGACCTATCTTTTGGAAACGCCGCGGTGGCGTTACGTGCTGCGGCGCAAGCCGCCCGGCAAGCTCTTGCCCTCCGCGCATGCGGTCGATCGCGAGTACCGCGTGATCAGCGCGCTCCATGCGCAACGGTTTCCAGTGCCCGAACCGGTTTTGTATTGCGCCGACGAGAGCGTTGTCGGGACCGCATTTTTCCTCATGGCGTTTGTCGAAGGTCGCGTGTTCTGGGAGCCGCAACTGCCGGGCGAGGATGCGGTCGAGCGCGCGGCAATCTACGATGCGATGAACGCGACGCTTTGCCGGATGCACTGTTTCGACCCGGCGACGATTGGACTATCCGACTATGGCCGCGGCGAGAATTACGTGGCACGGCAGGTCGAGCGCTGGTCGAAGCAATACCGCGCCTCGCAGACCGAAGCGATCGACGACATGGAGCGCCTGATCGCGTGGCTGCCGGCGCATCTGCCGCCGCCGCAACGCCCGCGCGTGGTGCACGGCGATTACCGGCTCGACAACATCGTCGTCGCACCGCACGCGCCGGACATTGTCGCGGTCCTCGATTGGGAACTATCCACGCTCGGCGATCCGCTGGCGGATTTCTCGTTTCATCTGATGCAGTGGCACATGCCGCCCTCGGATGCCGGCACCGGCTCGCTCGTCGGGCAGGATCTTGCGCGGCTCGGCATCCCGTCGCTCGACGACTATGTGGACGCCTACGAGGACCGCACCGGGCTTGATCCGCGTCCCTATCTTCCAGTCTATTTCGCCTACAATTTCTTCCGCCTCGCCGCGATCCTCCAAGGCATCGTCGGGCGCGTGCGCGACGGCACCGCCACCAGCGCCTTTGCGGCGGCCAAGGCCGAAATGGTGCGGCCGCTCGCCGCCAAGGCCTGGGAGTTCGCGGCGGCGGCAGGCCGATGAAAACTTTCGCGCTCGCACTTGGCGGCGGCGGCGCGCGCGGCCTCGCCCACATCGCGGTAATCGAGGCGCTCGATGAAATGGGCGTGAAGCCCGCCGCCATCGCCGGCACGTCGATTGGCGCGCTGATCGGCGCCGCCTACGCCGCCGGCATGAGCGGGCGCGACATTCGCCACCACGCCATCGCCTTTGCGCACGACCGCCGCGAGGCCGTTCGCCGGCTGTTCGCGGCGCGTGCCGGAAAGCTCACCGACTGGTTTTCCGGCGGATGGAGTCAGGCGACACAGCTCGACGCCGAGAAATTCTGCGCCCAGTTTCTTCCCGAGGCGGTCCCCAGTGATTTTTCGGCGTTGACAATCCCGCTCACTGTCGTCGCGACGGACCTGCACCGGCGCGACGAAACTATCTTCTCATCTGGACCGCTTCGGTCGGCGCTCGCCGCCTCGATGGCTATTCCCGGCCTGTTCCGGCCGGTCACCATCGACGGACGCGTCTACATCGACGGCGGCGCCACCGATCCCCTGCCGTTCGGGCAACTTGGCGGGCACGCCGACATCGTCGTTGCCGTTGACGTGTTCGGCACGCCCGAGGCGGAACGCGTGGACGTGCCCAATGCATGGGAAAGCATGTTCGCGGCGCTGCTCATCATGGGCGGCGCCATCGTCGCCGCCAAGCACCGGCACGCCGCGCCCGATCTGGTGATCCGGCCTAATGTAGCGATCTTTCGCACCCTCGATTTCTACCGGGCGAGCGCGATCCTGCGCTCCGCCGATGCGGTGAAATCCGAGCTGAAAGAGAAGCTCGGCGCGTTGCTGCACTGAACCGTCAGCGCCGGTCGCGAAAGAATTCCTTGAGCAATGCCGATGCCTCTGCCTCCGCAAGGCCGCCGTAAACCTCGGGCCGATGATGGCAGGAGGGGGATGAGAAAAACTTCACGCCGTTGTCGACTTCCCCGCCCTTGAGATCGACGGCGCCGTAATAGAGCCGGCGGATGCGGGCGAACGCCAACGCGCCGGCGCACATGGCGCACGGCTCGAGCGTGACGTAGAGGTCGCAATCGGCAAGCCGCTCGGAACCGAGCAGGGCCGCCGCCTGGCGGATGGCAACCAGCTCGGCGTGAGCCGTCGGATCGGAATCGACGACCACCCGGTTGCCGGAGCGCGCCACGACGGTCCCGTTGCGCACGACGACGGCTCCCACCGGCACCTCGCCGGCTGCGCCGGCCGCGCGCGCTTGCTCCAACGCCATGTCCATGAACGACACCATGGCCGCCGCCATCACCGTCATGCTTCGGCCACCCGGGGTCCGGCCTCCGGCCGGCCCGAGTGCAAGCTTGTGCCGGGCATCCACGTCTTTATACACTTCCGCAAGCAAAGACATGGACGGCCGGGTCAAGCCAGGCTTGTCCCGGCCATGACGAAATGAGTGATGGCGATCAACGCAAGCAAAAGGCAGGCGAACGCATCGCCAAGGCGATCGCGCGCGCCGGACTTGCCTCGCGTCGCGAGGCGGAAGCGTGGATCGCCGCCGGGCGCGTTGCCGTCAACGGCGAAGTCATTCGCAGCCCGGCGTTGAACGTGGCCGCACGCGACTGCATCAGCATCGACGGCGAGCCGCTCCCGGTGAAGGAGCGTACACGGCTTTTTCTCTATCACAAGCCGCGCGGGCTGTTGACGACGCGCAGCGACCCGCAAGGCCGTCCGACCCTCTTCGCGGCGCTGCCAAAGCACTTGCCGCGGCTCATCAGCGTCGGCCGTCTCGATTTCAACACCGAGGGGCTCCTTCTGCTCACCAACGACGGCGCGCTCGCCCGCGTGCTCGAACTGCCGGCCACCGGCTGGCTGCGCCGCTACCGTGTGCGCGCTCACGGTTCGGTAACGCAGCAGCAGCTCGATGGGCTGCGCACGGGCGTGCGCGTCGACGGCGTCCATTACGGCGCGATCGACGCCAATCTCGACCGCGTGCAAGGTTCGAACCTGTGGCTCACTTTTGCGATCCGCGAGGGCAAGAACCGCGAAGTGCGCAACGTGCTCGGTCAATTGGGGCTTACGGTCACCCGTCTCATCCGCGTGTCCTTCGGCCCGTTCCAGCTCGGCGAGCTGGCCGAGGGCGAAATCGAAGAGGTGCGCACGCCCACGCTGCGCGAGCAGCTCGGCCCCCGCCTCACAGCGCTCTCCGGCGCGGATTTATCGGCGCCGATCGCGCCCGCCGCCGTGCCAGCCAAGCGCGTCGCCACGCGCGCCGCCACGCGCGAACAGAAACCGAATAAGGATCGCGCTCGACCGCCGAGCCACTCGCGCCGCCCCGCCGACGAGCAAACGCACAAACCGCTGCGGCAGAAATTCCACGGTTCGCGCCACCGCGACGACGAGCCGCGCGAGCAACCGCGTGGCGCGGCGCAGCGCGAAATTGTCGCCGATCGCAAGGGCCGCCGCGTCGCCGTCGAGCGCTTCGGCCAGAAGCCGCCCGTCGAGCCGGTCCACCAGAAAAGCGACAGGCGCGACAGGCACGGCCGCCGCCGGTCCTCGCCGGATCGCGCCTCCGGCCCGCGTCCGTCGCGGCCGCGAGGCGCTTGATGCGCGTCGTCGGCGGGCACTTGCGCGGGCGTGCGCTCGCCGGTCCCGGCGCCACAGACATCAGGCCGACGGCCGACCGGCTGCGGGAGAATTTGTTCAACATCCTCGCCCACGCTTACGGCGATCCGGTCGGCGAGGCGCGCGTGCTCGACCTGTTTGCCGGCACCGGCGCGCTCGGCATCGAGGCACTCTCGCGCGGCGCCGCCTTTGCCTTATTCGTCGATGAGGGCGCGCAGGCCCGTGCGCTCATTCGCGAGAACACCGCCACGCTCGGCCTGGGCGGCACAGCGCGGATTTTTCGCCGCGACGCGACCAGGCTTGGCCCCGTGCATCCGCTCGAACCGTTTACCCTTGCCTTCCTCGATCCGCCCTACCAGCACGGCCTCGCCGAGAAGGCGCTCGCGAGCGCACGCGACGGCGGATGGCTCACGGCCGATGCACTCATCGTGGTGGAGGAAACCGTGAAGGCAGCCTTCGCGGCGCCGGCAGGATTCGGCGAACTCGAACGGCGCCGCTACGACGAAAGCGAACTCATCTTCCTGCGGCCCGCTTAGTGGTCCGATTCTAGTCAGCGCCGGCCGAACAGGCGTTCGATGTCGTGGAGTTTCAGTTCCACGTAGGTCGGGCGGCCGTGATTGCACTGGCCTGAATTCGGCGTGGTTTCCATTTCGCGCAGCAGTGCGTTCATCTCCGCCGGCTTGAGCCGGCGGCCGGCGCGCACCGAGCCGTGACAGGCCATCGAGGAGGCAACGGCCATCAGCCGGCGCTCGAGCGGCAAGGTCTCATCCCATTCGCTCATGTGCTCGGCGAGGTCGCGCACCAGCGCGGCACCGTCGATCTCGCCGAGCAGCGCGGGAGTCTCGCGCAGCGCCACCGCGCCAGGGCCGAAGGCTTCGAGAACGAGGCCGTAGCGCGCCAGTTCGCCGTCCCGGGCGACCAGGCGCGCCACGTCCGCCTCGTCAAGCTCGACGATTTCGGGAATGAGCAGCATCTGCCGGGCGACGCCGCTCTTTTCCAGCGCCGCCTTGAGCTTCTCGTAGACGATGCGCTCGTGCGCGGCGTGCTGGTCGACGATGACGAGGCCGTCGCGGGTTTGCGCGATGAGATAGGTGTCGTGCAACTGCACGCGCGCTGCCCCGAGCGGATAATCGAGCGTGTCGGCGCCGGCGGCGTCGGGCGCGGCGGTGGCCTCGTCCGCCGCGCCGATATCGGCTGCCGGCATTCCGCTATCGAACGCAGCCTGCGCCGGTTCGCCGAAGCCGCCAAGATTGCCACCGCGCAGCGGCGGCGCGGCAGGAAAATCGGAGGCTGGGCGCGCGGGCGATTGCCGCCAATCCCATCGCCGCCGTTGCGCCGGCCGAAAGGCCGTGATCGTCGCCGCTCCGACCGTGCTGGCCGAGCGGCTGGCTTCCCGGCCCAGCGCCGTTTTCAGCGCGTGCACGATGAGCGCGCGCACCAGGCCGGCATTGCGGAAGCGCACCTCGGCCTTGGCCGGATGCACGTTCACATCGACCTCGGGGGCAGGCAGCGTCACGAACAGCGCCAAAAGCGGATGGCGGTCGCGCGGCAGATAGTCGGCATAGGCCGCGCGCACCGCGCCGAGGAGAAGCTTGTCGCGCACGGGCCGGCCGTTGACGAACAGATATTGGCCGAGCGCATTGCCGCGCGTCATCGTCGGCAATGCCGCATATCCATCGACGGTGATGCCTTCGCGTTCGGCGCCGATCTCCACCGCGTTGGCGCGGAAATCGCCGCCGAGCACGTCGCCAAGCCGCGCCAGCCGGCCGGCGGCGCCAGGCAATGCAGCCGGAAACGTCACCGGCGCGCGCTCCTCGCCGGCAAGCGTGAACGCCACGTCCGGCCGGCTCATGGCGAGCCTGCGCACCACTTCACGCACCGCCTCGGCCTCGGTGCGATCGAGCTTGAGAAACTTCAGCCGCGCCGGGGTGGCGTAAAACAGGTCTCGGACCTCAACACGCGTGCCTTCTCCAAGCGCCGCGGGCTTGACCGCCGACTTGGCGCCGCCATCGACGGCGATCGCCCAGCCGTGCGGCTCGCTGGCGTGGCGGGCCGCGATCGAGAGCCGCGCCACCGCGCCTATCGAGGGCAGCGCCTCGCCGCGGAAGCCGAGCGTACGGATCGATACCAGATCGCCGTCGGCAAGCTTGGAAGTCGCATGGCGCTCGACGGCGAGAGCAAGGTCTGCGCTCGTCATTCCCTCGCCGTCGTCGGTCACACAGATCAGCCGCCGCCCGCCGCCGTCGGTGAGCACATCGATGCGGTGGGCGCGCGCATCGAGCGCGTTTTCCACCAGTTCCTTGACCACGCTCGCCGGGCGCTCGACCACTTCGCCGGCGGCAATGCGGCTGACGATGGTCTCGGGCAGTTGGCGGACCGGCATTGAGCGACTCGCTTGAGCGGAACCGTAGCCCGGATCGGGCGCGAGCGAAATTGGCTACGAACCCGGCAAGTAGCCGAAGCGCTGCATCTGCTCGCTGTGATCGCGCACGACGCGATCGATCTGGTCCGGCGTCAGCATGTCCTTCCACTGGCCCGACCGGCCCTCGCGGAAGAAATTGTCGCTGGCATGCGCTGGGCGCTCGCGAAAACCCTTCTCTTTTTCCTGCGCCTGGAGCCGCGCAAAGGAGGAGTGATCGATCGCCTTCTTCAGTTGCCGGCGGGTCGGGTCGAGACGCAGATGCCGCGCCAGATTGCCAAACGACTTTTCCGGATCGGCCAGCATGTCTTCGTAGCGCATCACATGCAGGGCGCGTTGCGGATTGCGGGTCCAACTCCACACGTGCTGGCTCCACGACCCGATCACCTCGTACACCGCACCTTCCTGGCCAATCGATTCACTATCAGTCTTGGCCATGTGAGCAATGGTGAAGTCAATCGATTCGCCCGAGGTGAGAGGAGGAGGAAATCACGACGTCGAGCGGATTGCGCACGACGTAGATGACGCCGGCGGTGACGGCAAAATTGATTGTGGAATAGCCGCGATCCATGACCAGGCAGTTGTGGGTCTTGATGAAAACGAGACCTTGAGCGGAATCGGCGATCTCCTGATGGACCGCGCCTCGCGTCGCGGCGATCTCCTTTCGATGGATGGCGTTGTCGGGCTCAAAACCCAGGATGCGCGCGTAGCGTGTTCTCTCCAGGTCCCAGGTGGAGAAACGCGCCATGTCGTTGATATCCTGCTCGCCGGCCTCACCATTCATGAGCCTTGTGAGATTGTGCAGAAAGGCGCGCGTCCAGGTATTCCCCGACTTGGGGTAAGAGGCGATCCAAACTATCCCTGATTTGTCCCCCACGGTTCAGCGCTCTGGTTGCATAGCCCGGGCCGCTCTGTGCGGCATCCCGTCCCATAACCTGTTGCAGCGGGGCAACATAGCGGAAAATACCGCACGATCTGGGCCGCTTTCCCCAGCGCTGGCCCCCGGAAGAGCTATGCAAAGGGGCGTTTTCAGGTAAGGCTTCGGCGTTCATTTTGTCGGGCGACAACATGCCTCCTATCGAGCAATCACTGCGCGGCTCATTGCTCACGGGTGCGTCGGCTTTGGCGCTCTCGATGGTCGGCCATAACGCCGAAGCGCAAGTTCCGCCTTCACCTCCCCCACCCCCGCAATGGATCGTGTGGGTGGAGGGCTCTTTATTCCAGACCGGCGGGGGCGGCATGAACGTGCCCTCGCTCCCCGGCTTGACGGCGCCGTTTTCGACCGTCGGACCGACGGGCGGGTTGGAAGGCGCTGCCGGGTTCGATTTCAATTATACCGGTCCGTTTCATGTGATCTTCGATTTCCGCTACGGGAAAAGCCGGACTGCTTCGACCTCCACCCAGTCGCATTCATCGTCCAGCACGACTTTCACATCTCATCCGTCCACTTTCCGGACGTTCTTCTCAAGCACGACGACCAACTCCAGCAGTTCGCAGACGGACTGGGAGCACGAAAGCCATTTCGTCGCCGATCTGATGATTGGGCGCGACTTTGGGCTGGGCGCCACCGCGGGCGAGATCGAGCTGGGTCTGCGAATCGCCGATCTGACCGCGACGGCCTGGGCGCGGCAATCCGGACAAACCACAACGACCTTCTTTTCTTCTTCTTCCTACCACGGCTCAAGCGATCCGACCTCCTCATCGTCGCAAACCGCGACTGGCACCTGGAGGAGCCAATTCTTCGGCGGCGGTCCACGTGCGGCTGTGACGGGCACTGTGCCGCTGTCGTGGCCCGCCTGGTCGGTCGATTATGAAGCGGGCATCGCCGGCCTGGTCGGCACGCGGTCATTCGACTACTCGATAGCGCTTTCGCCCGGCGGTACGATTTCAGGCGGCACCAACTCGACCGTTTTTGTGTTCAACACCGACGGCTGGGCCGGGCTGTCCTATGCCCTGACACCCGTGGTCAAGATCACGGGCGGCATTCGCGCCGATTACTATACGGATGCGTTGACCACTTACAATTCGTCAGGCGCCCTCACCAACGTCGATCGCCTTTACTGGGGACCGTTTCTGAGATTGACCGGGGCGTTCTGAAAACGCAGTCTGCGCGCCAGTCGCCGCACGACACCGATCCTGGTCATGAATGTCGTCGAGCCAATCCTGTTCCAGGCGAAGTTTCAGCCGGAAGCGCCGGCGCTTTGCGCGCAGGGCCGCGGTGTCGTCAGCTACGCTAAGCTTGCCGCGCAGATGAACAGCGTCGCTCGCCGGGCGCAGGCGGAGGGCCTCAAGCGCGGCGACATCGCGGCATTGTCGATCGACGACCAAATGCTTCACTCGGCGGTGATTCTCGGCCTCACGCAGGCCGGGATCATTCCCGTTTCGGTGGCGATGCAAAAAACGCCGGCCGGATTGAAAATCGACGCAGTGATTGCCAATACCAACTATCCGTTCGGTACCGAGGCACGGCATCTCACCGCGGACGCGACCTGGATCTCAGGCGACCAAGCGCCGCTGCCAACAGAACCGAACGGCCGCGCGGCCGGCGACGAGATTTGCCGAATCGTGCTCACATCCGGGACCACCGGCGGCCCCAAAGCCGTCGCCCTGACGCATAATTTCGTGTTGGGCAGTTCGAGCCGATACGAACAGATGCTGGGCGGCCGGTTCGCCGGCTATTCGCGCCTCTATATGAACATTGGTCTTGGTTCCGCGCCTGGATATCGGTTTCTGATTTATATTCTGGGGCGCGGCGGCACGGCGTTCTTCCATGGCGAAAGCGTCGAGCATACGCTGCGCGCGTTTGAAATATTTCAAATTCAGGCGATACGATCGTCACCGGCTATGCTCGCGCAGCTGCTCGCACGCTGCGACCAGTTTCCCTCGATTGACGTTCATGTCGAAACCATTATTGCGGGAGGCAGCCTTCTTCCTCAAGCGCTGTTCGAGCGTGCGGCACCGCGGTTGTGCTCGCATCTTTTGACGCTCTATGGAGCGACAGAAACCAACTTCGTCGCAACCGCGCCGGTCCGTCGAATTGCCCATATCCCCGGAGCCGCAGGTTATGTGACCCCAGGAGCTCGAATCGAGATCGTTGACGAGAACGATGACCCTCTTCCCGTCGGTACTGAGGGAATCGTACGGCTGCGCAGCGAGTTCGGCGTCGACCGCTACATTGACGATCCGGTCAAATCGGCGAAAGTGTTCCGCGACGGCTGGTTCTATCCGGGAGACCTGGGATCGCTTACGGCCGACAATCTCCTGATCATCTCGGGTCGCGCGCATGACATCTTGAACGTCGGCGGCGCAAAGCTCGCCGCTGAAAAACTCGAAGCCATACTAACGTCGTTCCAGGGCATCACTGAGGTCGCGGCTTTTGTCGCCACCAGCCCGCGCGGCGTCGATGAAGTCTGGGCCGCAATCGTGTGCCGGGAAAAGGTCGATCCCGAATCTGTGCGGGCGTATTGCCGAGGCAAAATCGCGAGCCAGTTCGTGCCGGCTCAAGTTGTCAAATTCGACGCGCTGCCCATCACCGCAACGGGAAAGGTCGACCGGCAGCAGCTGAAGCAAACTCTCATGGCCACCGCGCGTTCTTGATAAGCTCGGCGGTGCAAATCGCCTGCGATTGGCAAGTTTAAGGACGCAATCTCGGCATAGAATCCTGCTTTTTAGCCACCGAACATGAACATCGTCGAGCCGATCCTATTCCATGCAAAAAATCGGCCGGAGGCGCCAGCGCTCTGCACTCCGGGCGACGATGTCATCACCTATGCGAGGCTGGCCGCGCGGATGAACAACGTCGCCCGGCGCGCGATTGCCGCCGGCCTCAAGCGCGGCAACGTCGTCGCCCTGTCGATCCCCGACCAGCTCACTCATTCGGTGGTCATTCTCGGCCTCACGCAGATGGGGATCATCCCGATATCGGTCGGAATGCGGCGGCCGCCTGCCGGATTGAGGATCGATGCCGTACTCGGCACCACCCATTATCCATTCGCCCCTCAGGCCCTGCACCTGCCGCTCGATTTCAGCTGGATCATGGGCGACGGCAGACCGGTTGAAGCATCGAGCGATTCCGCGTCGGAGGACGACGAGATCTGTCGCATCATGCTGACCACCGGCACCACCGGAGAGCCGAAAGCCGTTGCGCTCACGCATAAATTGGGGCTGGCAAGGAACGCGCGATTCCAATTTCTGCAGGGAAGCCACCTGCCGACATGCTCGCGCATCTTCATGAACGTCGGAGTGGCCACTGCGGTCGGCTATTATTTTCTGACCTACATGCTCGCCCGCGGCGGCACTCTGTTCTTTCGCGGCGACCACATCGAAAACACGCTGCGCTCGATCGGCACCCTGCGCGTCCAAGGAATGATTACCTGGACGGGCAACCTTCCCCATCTGCTCGAAATCTGCGATCGCGATCCCTCATGCGCGTTCCATCTTGATGCCATCTTTTGCGGCGGCAGCGTGCTGTCGCAGGCGATGTACGATCGGGTACGACCGCGGCTGTGTTCGCACCTGCTCTGCCGCTACGGCGCGACCGAGACCGGCACCACCGCTGCGGCACCGGCGCAACGCATCGCCCACATACCCGGCGCCGTCGGTTACGTCGTGGCCGGTGCCACGGTCGAGATCGTCGATGAACTGGACCGCTGCCTGCCGATCGGCAGCGAAGGGATCGTCCGCATCGCCAACGAAGTCGCGGTCGACTGCTATCTCGACGACGCGGCTGCATCGGCACAGTACTTTCGTAACGGCTGGTTCTACCCGGGCGACCTCGGTTCGCTGACGAAGGACAATCTGCTGATCATCTCCGGTCGCGTGAACAGCGTCTTGAACCTCGGCGGGGCCAAGATGGAAGCGGAAAAGCTCGAGGCCGTCCTCACCTCATTCCGGGGCCTGACCCAAGCCGCAATCGTCTTGGTCAAGACCGAAAGCGGGGCAGATGAAATCTGGGCCGCTGTCGTGCGCAGCGAGACGCTCGACGCCGAGAGCCTGCTCGCGCACTGCCGGCAGCGCATGCCTCCGGCATTTGTGCCGAAAAGGGTCGTCGCGCTCGGCGAACTGCCGCTCAACGCCACGGGCAAGCTCGACCGCGCACGGTTGGCGCAGATCCTCGGCGCCGGCCGAACCTGATCCGCCGGTCAATCGAACGACGGCTTTGCCCGCCGCAGGTCTTTGACGCTGCCGCGCCGCTTCTTGCCCTCGATGCGACGCTCACGCGAAGCGACGGTGGGTTTGGTTGGGCGGCGCGGCACCGGCGGGACCGCGGCGCGGCGGATCAGCGCAACGAGACGCTCGATGGCATCCGCCCGGTTGCGCCCTTGCGTGCGGTAACGCTGTGCGGCGATGACCAGTACGCCCTCGCGCGTGAGCCGCGCGCCGGCGAGGCGTTCGAGCCGGGCGCGCACGTCCGGCGGCAGCGACGGCGATCGGCGCACGTCGAAGCGCAACTGTACTGCCGTTGCCAGCTTGTTGACATTCTGTCCGCCCGGCCCCGAAGAGCGCACGAAGCTTTCGGTGACCTCGCGCTCGTCAATGGCGATCTTGCCGGTCACGCGGATCATGGCGCTTTCCCGTCGCCCTCCGCCCGTCGCGGCGGAGCCGGCAATCGCCGCTCGCCGGCTTGGCGCGGACGCCGACCGCTCGTGCCGCGATCAGCGCAACTCGCCCGACACACCAGCGGCGCCGCCCACCGGCGCCAGCGGGGGACCGGGAGCGTGCGCCCCACCCGGCCCACCGGCTGCCGACGCAAGACCCGCCGGCCGGCCGACCACGGTGATCAGCAGTCCGCCGCCGAACAACCGCTTGGCCACGCGCTTTGCGTCGTCCAGCGTCACCGACGAAATCATCGCCTGCCGCTTGTCGATGTAATCGATGCCGAGATGATCGAGCTGCAGCTGCAGGAGAAGCGAAGCGACTTTGGCCGAGGTGTCGAGGTTGAGCACGAAGGCGCTGTCCAGATAGGACTTGGCCTTGGCGAGTTCGTCGGCGGTCGGGCCGTTCTCGGCCAGACGGCCGATTTCCTGCTTAATCAGGCCGATGGTTTCGTCGACGCTGCCGGGCTGCGTCGCCGTGGAGCCGAAGAACAGCGTCGTATGGTCGTACCAGAGCAGGCTATCGTAGATCGAATAGACGAGGCCGCGCTGCTGGCGCACTTCGTGATAAAGCCGGGAGGAAAACGTGCCGCCGCCGAGGATGTCGTTGTCGATATAGGCGGCGTAGAAATCCGGATCGTTGCGGGCAATGCCGGCGCCGCCGAAATTGATCACCGTTTGCGGCACGTCAAGCTCGATGTTGACGCGGCGGCCAAGGCCCTGCGGGACGGCGTGCGGCACCGGCGTCAATTGCGCCTTTGCCGGCAGGCCGCCGAACACCCGGTCGAGCATGGCCCTGGCGCTCTCGACGTCGATGTCGCCGACGATGGCGACCGTGAGGTTGTCGCGCGCCAGCACGCGATGCTGGTAAGCGCGCAGATCGTCGATGGTGATGCCGGGCACCGAGGCAAGCGTGCCGCCGACCGGACGGCCATAAGCGTGGCCGGGGAAAGCGGTCTCCCACCAGCGCAGCGCCGAGAGATCGGTCGGGCTTTTTTGCTGCCGCCGCAGCGAGGACAGAATCTGCGCTCGGTTGAGCTCGACATCCGCCGGGTCGAAGCGCGGCTCGCTGAGCGCCAAGCGCAGATCGTCGAAGGCCTCCCCGCTGTTCTCGGCAAGCGTGCGCAGCGTGCCGCGGATATGGTCGCGGCCGGCGCGGATACGCAACTCGACGGCCTTGCGGTCGAGCCGGTCGGCGAACGCGTTGGCGTCGTACGTCCCGGCGCCTTCATCGAGCAGCGAAGCCATCAGATTGGCGGTGCCGGCCTTGTCCGGCGTGTCCTGCGCGGCGCCGCCGGTGAAGGCGAATTCGACGGTGATCAGCGGCACGCTGGTCTCACGCACGAGCCAGGCCTGGATGCCCCCAGGACTGACGATGCGCTGGATGTCGGTCGCCGACGCCGGCGCTGCCGACAAGGCAAGCAGCACGGCCGCCGCGGCGGCACACCGGGCGCTGTTCGCGGTTTGTCGCGGCGGCCGAGGGAGCAGGGACAGAGCGGAAGTCAATGCATTCACGAGCGCTTCTCCTCGGGCTGCAAGCTCTTGACCAGATAGCCGGTCACCGAACGGTGGATGTCGAGCCATTGACGCGCGGCTTCCTGCACCTGAGCGGCGGTGACGGCGCGGATACGATCGGGCCAGGTGCGGACCTGCTCGACCGTCTCTCTGGTCGCGAGCGCCGCACCGTACCAGCGCGCCAAGGTCGCCTGGTTGTCCTGGGCATAGACGGCGTCGGCAATCAGGCCGGTCTTGACGCGATCGAGTTCGCCGGCCGTGACGCCGTGCGCGACGATTTCGGCGAGCACCGCATCAACGCCGGCCTCGACGGCATGCAGCGTCACTCCGGGCTTCGGCGCCGCATAGACGCCGAACTTGCCGTAATCGAGCGCGGTGTCGGAATAGAAGGCGCCGGCATTGAGCGCGATGCCCTGATCGATGACCAGGGTTTTGTACAGCCGGCTGTTGGTCCCGGCGCCGAGCACGCTGGCAAGCACGTCGAGCGCTTCGCTTTCGCCCGGCTTGGCCGTCGTGGCCGACGGAGCCAAATAGTAGCGCTCGACGTTGGGTTGCTCGACGCGCGAATCGGCCAGCGTGACGGTGCGCGGCGCCTCCTGCACCGGCTCCGTGGGCCGCTGCCGCGGAGCGATCTCGGCACGCGCGGGGACCTTGCCGTAAGTCGCTTCCGCATCGGCCTTCACCTCATCCGGGGTGACGTCGCCCGCCACCACGACGATGGCATTGTTCGGTCCATAGAAGCGCCGATAGAACGCCAGCGCATCCTGCCACGTCAGCTTTTCGACTTCGTGACGCCAGCCGATCACCGGCCGATGATAGGGGTGGTTGAGGTAGAGCGAGGCGTCCATCTGCTCGTCGAGCTGCGCCGATGGATTGTTGGCGACGCGCATGTTCAGCTCTTCGAGCACCACCTGAAGCTCGGGTCGGGCCACGGCATCGGTGAGCACGAGGCCGGTCATGCGGTCGGCTTCGAACGCCATCATTTCCTTGAGGTGATCGCGCGGGACGCGTTCGTAGAACGCGGTGTAATCGCTGCCGGTAAAGGCATTCTCCTCACCGCCGATGGCGGTTATGGCTTGCGAGAACGTGCTGCCCGGATTTTTGGCGGTACCCTTGAACATCAAATGTTCGAGGTAGTGGGCAAGCCCGGACTTGCCCGGGGTCTCATCGGCGGCGCCGACTTTGTACCAGACCATGTGGGTGACAACCGGCGCACGGTGATCGGGCAAGACCACGACTTCAAGGCCGTTCTCGAGCTTGAAATCCGCCACCTGCGGCGCGGCGATTGCACGCACCGGGCCGCCGGCAGCACCGAGCAGCGCGAGACCGAACAGCAATGCGGCGCGCGCACACGCGTTGAAGAAGAGCCTGTCAGCCAAAACCTGTCCTCCGCGGGTTGAACAACGTCCCACCAGACGTCCAGCGCGCACGCACAACCGCTGCAGCGGTTTTTATTGCTGTGATCCTGCCGAGCCGCTGTTGAGCGTCTCGCGATCGCCGACGGTCGGCACCTTGTACTTTCTCTGCTCGGGCCCAATGCCGTAGGGCTGATCCGGCGAAGGCGTCAGATAACCGACCGGAGGATCCGTGAGACTGGTCCGCGTCGGCTCACCGGTGAACGTCGCGTATTCCGACTTGTTCGGACTCAGAAAGTCAAAGCTGAACAGGCCCTTTTTGCCGGGTTGGGTCACGGCCGGGTTGAGCGACTGCGCTTCTGGATCCACCGGAGTGCCGCCGCCGCTGCTGCCGCTAAAGGGGCCGGGCACCCTGAGCTCGTCGGGCCGCAGCGGCCGCGACGACTCGGTCACATAGTCGGCGTGCGGATGGGGCTTTTCCTTGGCCTTGGCTTTTTTCCGCGCCGTCATATCCGGGTCTTTGGGCCAGTCAGGGACCGCCGGCGCCCGATCCGCCATCGGCGGCGGCAAGGCGCGCGTGGGCGGCACCACCAACGGCGAACGCTCGCTGTAGTCGGGGCTGGGATTGGATCCCAGGCCGATGGTCTGCATGATCTGGTCGTAAAAGGACGGGGCCGTATTTTCCGTGTCGCTGCCGGCGTGCGCTGCCGCCGTGCCGGCGCATACAGCCAGCGCAGCCAGGACCGCGCCGCCTAGGGTGCGGCCAATGGTGCGACCGATAGTGCATGTGACCGGCGTGATCCGGCCGAGTGTGTGGCCGCCATTGCGGCTGCTGGCCTGGTACTGCGGCATGCCCTCACCCCGAGGCCGGTCCGGCACGCCTGGCAAACGGCCCAAACCGGCAAGGAAATTACCCTCTCGCTCGCTTTTAAATACCGGATCGGGGCGCTTTTGCGGCGCTGCCCGGCAGCAGCGACTCACAGAGCAGTGCGACGACGCCGGCCACGATCGCCACATCGGCAAGGTTGAAAACGTACCAGTGGAGATTTCCCACGTGCAGGTCGACGAAATCCATGACTCCCGGCCAATGCAGCCGGTCGATCGCATTGCCGATCGCGCCGCCGATAATAAGCCCGAGCGCCAGGGCCGTCAGGCGCGAGGCGGCCCTCGCCAGCCACAGCCACAGGAAGATGACGGCCGCAATTTTGAACGCGAGTAGTGCCCAGGCGCCGAGCGGCCCTTCCTGGGGAAAAAGCCCGTAGCTGATGCCGGTGTTCCAGGTCAGCGTGAGATTGACGAACGGCGCCACGGGTTCGGCAATGTGCCGGGGCAGCCGGAACACGTCGCGGAGCCACCACTTCGTTGCCTGATCGAGCAGACACGCGACGACCGCGACAAACAGTCCCAAGGCACTGAGCGGGCCCCAGACATGGAAGCGGGCAGCCTTGGCGGGCGCGGCGTCGGTCACGCTTAAAGATCCCTATTCCGCCGCCTTGCGCATCGCGTCCCATTCGCGCAGCGCCTGCGCGTCGCGCGGCGTCACGTCGGGATAGTGCGGATCGAGGCCGACCGCTTCGCTGATTTTCCAGGAGCGGGCGCATTTGCGGCCGCTCGCGCGCCGCGGCTCGACCGCCACGCCGCGCACGTCGTCGAGCCGGAAGGCCGAGGCAGGCCCCTCGCCCTCCACCAACGTCGCCGCGGAGGTGATGCACAATTCGGCGAGGTCGACATCCACGGCCACGGCGAACAATTCGTCATCCGCCACGTAGATCAATGGCGCGGCTTCGAGCGAGGAGCCGATGCGCTTGGCGGCGCGCTCGAGTTCCAGCGCGCCGGTCACCACGCGGCGCAGGTTACGCAGCTTCCGCCATTTCTCGGCGAGCGCATCGTCGCGCCAGGAGGCCGGGACTGCCGGGAAGGATTCAAGATGGACCGAAACCGCCACCCCGTCGCGCGCCAGCCACGCTTCCTCGGCGGTGAAGCACAACATCGGCGCGAGCCAGATCACGGTGGCGCGGAACAGATGGTCGAGCACGGTGAGGCAGGCCTTGCGCGTTATCGACGAATACGGATCGCAATAGAGCGCGTCTTTGCGCACGTCGAAATAGAATGCCGACAGCTCGCCGGTCATGAACGCGTTGAGCGCGGCGAAAATGCGCTTGTAATCGAACTCCGCGTAAGCCGCGCGGATGAACGGGTCGAGTTCGGCGAGCCGGTGCAGCATGAGCCGTTCCAGCTCCGGCATTTCGTGCTCGGCAACGCGCTCCGCAGCGGTGAAATGCGCCAGATTGCCAAGCATCCAGCGCAGCGTGTTGCGCAGCTTGCGATAGGTGTCGACCGTGGTTTTGAGGATTTCGGGGCCGATGCGCTGGTCGTCCCAGTAGTCGGTGGCGCACACCCACATGCGCAAAATGTCGGCGCCGGACTGTTTGATCACGTCCTGCGGCGCGATCACGTTGCCGAGCGATTTCGACATTTTGTGGCCGGTCTCGTCGAGGGTGAAGCCGTGGGTCACGACGATGTCGTAGGGCGCATATCCGCGCGTGCCGCAGCTCTCCAGCAGCGAGTGCTGGAACCAACCGCGGTGCTGGTCGGAGCCTTCGAGATAAATCACCGTATCGGCGCCGCCGTCGCGCTTGCGGCGGATGCCGGCAAGGCCCGGAAAATGCACCGGGTCTTCGAGCACGAAGGCGTGCGTCGAGCCGGAATCGAACCAGACATCGAGAATGTCGTCGACTTTCCGCCAGCCTTCGCTGGCGCGCTTGCCGAGAAAACGCTCGCGCGCGCCGGCCGCGTACCAGGCGTCGGCCCCCTCGGCCTCGAACGCTTCGATGATGCGGAGGTTGACGTCAGCATCGTCGAGAATATCGACCGAGCCGTCGGATGTTTCGTTGATGAACAGCGTGATCGGAACGCCCCAGGCGCGCTGGCGCGAAATCACCCAATCGGGACGCGATTCGATCATGCCCTTCATGCGCAGCCAGCCACTTTCAGGAACCCATCGCGTCTCTTGAATCTCTCGCAATGCAATTTCCCGAAGTGTGAAGCCGCCCAGGTTGATCGGCTTGTCCATCGCGATGAACCATTGCGGCGTGTTGCGGTAGATCACCGGCTTCTTCGAGCGCCACGAATGCGGGTATTGGTGCTTGAACTTGCCGCGCGCGACCAGCATGCCGGCGTCTTTGAGCGCAGCGATGACAGCCTCGTTGGCGTCGCCCTTCTCGCCTTTTTCTGTCAGGACACGTTTGCCAGTAAAGCCCGGCGCCTGATCGGTGAAGCGGCCGTCGGCGTCCACGGTGTAGGGGATGGCGGTGTTGATTTTCGCTGCTTCAAGTTCGCTCTTGTTTTCGATCCATACGTCAAAATCCTCTCGTCCGTGGCCGGGAGCCGTATGCACAAATCCCGTCCCTGTGTCGTCAGTGACGTGACCTCCTTCGAGCATTGGAACAATAAAATTATAGTTGCCTCCGAGTTTTCTGAGAGGATGCCAGCATGCAATTCTATCTACAATGTTAGGGGGGAGATCAGAAATCTTCTTGAAATTCGTGACTCTGGCGTGGCGAAAAACCTCATCAGCAAGCTTTTCGGCGAGCACATATTTGTCGCCTCCCCTCGCCCAGTTGTCCTCGGGCGCGTCGACGATCTCGTAGAGCCCGTACGAAATAGTTCGAGAAAATGAAATTGCTCGATTGCCGGGGATTGTCCACGGCGTTGTAGTCCAGATAATGACCGCCGCACCTTCAGGGACCAGAATTTGCATTTCGGGAAACGGTTTAGCAGGATCAAGGCGACCGCCCTGTGGCCCATAAACGTCAGAAGCGACCGGAAACTTCACCCACACCTGATCCGAGACATAATCCTCGTACTCGACCTCGGCTTCGGCGAGCGCGGTCTTCTCCACCACAGACCACATCACCGGCTTGGAGCCGCGGTAGAGCGTGCCGTTGGCTGCAAACTTCATCAGTTCGCGCGCGATCTGCGCCTCGGCGGCGTTGCTCATGGTGGTGTAGGGATGCGCCCAGTCGCCCACCCCGCCGAGCCGCATGAATTCCGCGCGCTGCACTTCGAGCCAATGCTGCGCATAGGCACGGCACTCGCGGCGAAAGGCGATCATGGCCTCGGGATTGCTCAGATCGGGCTTCGCCTTGCCCTTGGCGCGATAATTCTCCTCCTCGATCTTCCACTCGATCGGCAGGCCGTGGCAGTCCCAGCCCGGCACATAGTTGGAATCGAAGCCGAGCATCTGCTGGCTCCGGGTCACCACGTCCTTGAGGATCTTGTTGAGTGCGGTGCCGATATGGACGTTGCCGTTGGCGTAGGGCGGGCCGTCGTGCAGCACGAATTTCCTGCGTCCCTTGCCGGCCGCGCGCAGCCGCCCGTAAAGGTCGAGCTCCCCCAGCGCGCCAGAATTTCCGGCTCCCGCTGCGGCAGGCCGGCGCGCATCGGGAAGTCGGTCTTGGGCAAGAACAGCGTTTCGCTGTAATTGCGCGTCTTGCTCGGCGTCTCGGTCATGCTGGGTCTGAATCGGCTGTCGTTGCGGCCTTCTAACAAGCGGATCGCACTGCGGAAAGGGCCAACAGGCGGCAAGCCGGGCGCGACGGAACCCGGCATTCGGAATTGGCGTTGATGGCGGTAAACTCCGACAATGGGGGGCGGGCCGACGCGGTCGGCCGGGAGGCAGCTGTGGAATACATCCGCGCCGGTCACGACGTTCGCCATGCGCTGGTCATCAGCGATCCGCAGCCGGTCAGCAGCGCCGGGTCGATCTGGACGTCGGCCGGCTCAGGCGGCCGATGATCGGCATTTTCCTCATCCTGTTCTGCGGTTTTCTCTATGTCGGAGAAGCCATTTTACTGCCGATCCTGATCGCGGCGGTGGTCTCGTTCACGCTGGCGCCGCTGATCAAGGCCGGCCAGCGTCACGGCATATCGCCCTGGGTCAGCGGTATCCTGATCGTTGCGCTCACCGTCGGTGCGCTCGCCCTGGCGGCGACGGCGCTCGCCGGCCCGGTGAGCGAGTGGATCGGACGGGCTCCGCAGATCGGCGCCGTCATCAAGCAGAAGCTTGCGGTTTTCGACCGGCCGTTTGCCGCCTTGCACGAACTGGAAAATTCGATGTTCGGCAGCCCCGGCACGCCGCCGGCGGCAGCCGCACCGCCCAACGTGGTAGTGCCGGTCGTCGCCTTTCTCACCCCGGCCGCCGGCCAAATGCTGCTGTTCTTCGGTACGCTCCTGTTCTTCCTGGTCGGCCAGCTGCAACTGCGCGCGCGGCTTGTCCTGATGTTCTCCAACCAGGACGCGAGGCTGCGCTTCCTGCGCATCATGCACGACATCGAAAAGAACCTCGCCGGCTATCTCGCGGTGGTGACGATCATCAACGCCGTGCTGGGGACGCTGGTGGCCGCCGGGGCGTATCTTGTCGGCCTGCCCGATCCGGCCATTCTCGGCTTGTTGGCGGCATTGTTGAATTACGTGCCCTATGTGGGGCCGGCCGCCATGGTGGTGATCCTGTTCGTCGTCGGCCTGGTGAGCTTCCCCTCGCTCGGCCACGCAGCGCTGGCGCCGGCCGGGCTGATCGCCCTGTGCACGCTCGAAGGCCATTTCATCACTCCGACCATCGTCGGCCGGCGGATTGCACTCAATCCGCTCGTGGTCGTGCTGGCGCTGGCGTTCTGGACCTGGCTGTGGGGACCGATTGGGGCTTTCCTCGCCGTGCCGCTGTCGATCGTCGGCCTCGTGGTTTTCGGCCACCTTTTTCCCCACGAGGAGGTGAAGCTGCCGGAGTAAGGCCGGCCCATCTGGTGCGACCTTGACAACGGGCCATGGAACTTTTCCAGTGCCCGCATATTGACCGGACAGCCTAGACCGATCCGACGGAGAACTGGCATGGATACCACCTCCACGCTTTCGCAGGGCGCTCGCGAAACCGCCGCGGACGCACGTGAAGGCATGCGACAGGCCGGCGACGCCGCTTCCGAGGCTGCTAACAACCTGCAGAAAGACTTGCAGGCGCTGCGCGGCGATTTTGCCCGCTTGGCCGAGCAGGTCAGCGGCATTGTCTCCAGCAAAGGCAGCGCCGCCTGGCAACGGGCGAAAACAAGCTTCGACGGTGCGGTCAGCGATGCCCAGACCAAGGGACAGCAAGCGGTGGACGCCGCGCGCGACGTGTCCGACAATTTCGTCGACGCGCTCGACGAATCGACTCAAACAGCGGCCGTACGCCACACTGGCCATCGCCGCCGCGATCGGCTTTCTGTTCGGAGCCACTTGGCGGCGATAGGGCCGCGCGGGTTAGCGCATCATGAGCGTCCGATGATCAAGGGCCTGATGCGCGACGTCGCGCTGGCACTCCAGGCCAAGAGCGGCCTCACCACTTCCCTCTTCGTCTGGCTCGCTGTCGCGGCACTGGCGGCGCTCACCGCGTTCGCGTTTCTCTGCGTTGCCGGCTACGACTGGCTCGCCACCTTGTTCGGCCCGGTATTCGCCGGCCTGATCGCGGCCGGCTTCTTCATCCTCTGCGCCGCGCTGGCCGCCATGCTTGGCGCGCTGGCGCGCCGGCGTGCCAGGCAGCGCGCCATCCTCGAACGCGCCGCACGCGGCCATGGCACGTCGTGGCTGCTCGATCCCAAGGTTGTCGCGACCGCCGTGCAATTCGGCCGCTCGCTCGGCTGGCAGCGCCTCGTGCCGATCGCGCTGCTGGGCTTCATTGCCGCGCAATGGGCGCGCGAGAGCCGCCAGAGCAGCCGCGAGCGCGACGAATAAGGCTGCGCAAAGCGGCGCCGCGCGGTCCGGTCATGCCTTGTTGCGCCGCTTTCGCGCCCGCCTCTGTTTGCGCCGCCGCGCTGCCCTTTTTTTCCGGCAGGCGACGCAGCGACAGCCGCCGCTCTGCAAAAAATATTGCAAATATTCCTTGCCGTAATCGTAGGTGATCTCCTCGTCCGGCTCGATCCGGCGCAACGCTACGATGACGATGCCGCCCTTGCGTCCCGACCGGCTTGGCATTCGGCTTGCACGAGTGATTGATGTAGCGCGCCACGTTCCAGCGCGGCGAGCCGTCGATGGTCCAACGCTTGGTGAGCTCGAACATGTAGCGGGCGCCACGCGCCTCGCGCCGATCGGCTTCCTCGGTGCTGATGCGCCGTCCGCGATATGTCGCGATATAGGCGGCGCGCTTGATCGGCCTGGTGGCGAACAGGCCGAGCCCGGTGTGCGCGCGGCCGATGCGGAAGAAGCGGGACATAATTCTGCGAGTAGCGGTCGAATTCGGCCTTTGTCATCAGGTCGGCAGGGGATGCCGGGGATAACGTTCGCTTGGCGGCAAGATCGGCGAGCACCGCCTGCGCCGCGTTATGCCCCGGCGCGCCGGTCACTCCGCCGCCCGGATGGGCGCCCGAGCCGCACAGATAGAGGCCGCGCGACCGGCATGCGGTAGTCGGCAAAACCCAGCATCGGCCGCGCCGAGAAAAGCTGATCGAGGGTCAGCGCGCCGTGAAAGATGTCGCCGTTGGGCAGGCCGAAAGTGCGTTGCAGATCGAGCGGCGAAAGGATCTGCCGCGCGATCACGCTTCCCCGAAAGCCGGGCGCGTAGCTTTCGACCGTCTCGATCATCAGGTCGGCGACCTGTTCGCGGCGCTCGTCCCAGGACGAGCCGTCGGGCAAATGCGGCGCGACGTGCTGGCAGAACAGGCTCGCGACGTGGGCGCCGCGCGGCGCCAGGCTGTCGTCGAGCGTCGAGGGAATGACCAGTTCGATGATCGGCGCCCGGCTCCAGCCATGGCGGACGCAATCGCGATAGGCCTGGTCCATATAGGACAGGCTCGGCGCCAGGATGATGCCGGCGGTGTGATGGTCGCCCGCGCCCGGCAGCGCGGCGAAATCCGGCAGTTTGGACAGCGCGACGTTCATGCGGAACGTGCCGGAGCCCGCCTTCCAGGCCTGCATGCGCTTGTGCACCGCGGCCGGAACCGCTTCGCGCGGCAACAGCGTGCTGGAACAGCGATTGCGGATCGACATTGGCGACGATCGCGCCGGCGCGGATCGCGGTGCCATCGTCGAGCACGATGCCGGCGGCGCGGCCGCGCTCGACGATGATCTCGCGCACCGCCGAGCGCACATCGATGCGCACGCCGCATTGCGCTGCGGCCTTGCCCATCGCTTGCGTGATCGCTCCCATGCCGCCGAGCGCGTGTCCCCATGCGCCCTGCTTGCCGTTCACCTCGCCGAAGGCATGATGCAGGAGCACGTAGGCGGAGCTCGGCGTATAGGGGCTGGCGAGGTTGCCGACGACCGCGTCGAAGCCGAGCACCGCCTTGATCGGGTCGGACTCGAACCAGCCGTCGAGCATTTCGCCGGCCGAACGGCGCAAGAGATTGAATGCCGGGCGTAAGGCCGCCGCGCGCCACAGCCGCCTGCCCACGCCCGCGAGCTTGCCGAGTTCGCCCAGGCTGCGGGTGAAATTTCCCAACAGCAGATTTGGCGGTGCCTTGAGCACGAGGCCGCGCAGCACCGATGCGACGCGGCCGATCTCGGCCAGGTACGCGCCATATCGTTGGGCATCGCGGGGGCTGAATTTGGCGATCTCGCGTTCGCTGCGGCCCTCGCCGGTGAGCAGATAGCGTCCGTCCGGCAGCGGCAGGAAATTCTGCGCCCGGCGCTCGACGATGCGCAGGCCATGCTCGTGCGAGCCGGAGATCGCGGATGACTTTGGGCTGCAGCAGACTGACCGCGTAGGCGGCCGTCGAATTGCGAAAACCGGGACAAATCTCTTCGGTGACGCAAGCGCCGCCGATCACCGCGCGGCGCTCAAGCACGCGCACCCGCAGCCCGGCCATGCCCAGATAAGCCGCGCAGACGAGGCCGTTGTGGCCGGCTCCGATGACGATGACGTCGAGGTCCGACATTGCGGCGTGCGAGCGCGCTAGACCGGCGGAAAGGCGTCGCCGGCCTGCGCCAGCATCTCGCGCGCGCGGCTTGCGTCCTCGTGCATGCACGCGACGAGACTCGTCGAGCGAAGCGAACGTCATTTCCTCGCGCAGCCAGCCGATGAAGGCGACGTCGATCGTGCGTCCGTAAAGATCGCCGGAAAAATCGAACAGATGAACTTCCAGCAGCACCGCGCCGGTGTCGAACATCGGGCGCCGGCCGAAGCTTGCCACGCCGTCGCACCGCATTCCGCCAAGCTCGACGCGCACCGCGTAGATGCCGTGGCGCAGACCGCACGCCGCATCGAGCCGCAGGTTCGCGGTGGGAAAGCCGAGTTCGCGGCCGCGTTTGTCGCCATGAATGACCTCGCCGGTCACGAACCATGGATAGCCGAGGAATTCGGCGGCTTCCTCGACCCTTCCGGCGGCGAGCGCGGCGCGGATCGGTCCCGAGGAAATCGGGCGGCCGTTTTCCTCAAACGGCGGCACCACATCGACGGCGAAGCCGCAGCTGTCGTCCTTCGGCGGCGAGGAAATCGGGGGAGCCGGCGCGGCTCATGCCGAAATGGAAGTTGAAGCCGATGACCGCGCCGCGGACGGCGAAGCGGCTGGACCAGGATGCGGCGAACGAACTCCTCGGCGGTGAGGTTGGCGAGCGCCGCATCGAAGGTGAGCACGATCGCGCCGTCGAGCCCGGTCGAGGCCAAGAGCCGCAATTTGGTCGCCTCGTCGGTGAGCCGGAACAGCTTTTCGTCCGGATGGAAGAAGGCGCGCGGATGCGGCTCGAAGGTGAGCGCCGCGGCCGGGCTGCCGAGCCGGTGGGCGCGCTCCAGCGCGGTGGCGATGACGACCCGGTGGCCGCGATGCACGCCGTCGAAATTGCCGATGGCAACGACCGCGCCGCGCAAGCCATCATCGCCCGCGCCGTTGCGCACGATGAGGAAGCTTTTTGTCGGCATCGCCCAGCAATGGTTAAGAAACTGTTGCACGTTAGGTGCCGTCGCGGGCGGCGCCGAGTCAAGTCGGCCGCCGCCCCCGACAGCGCGGCAGCACTTAGGCTTATGCGGCGGTTAACCCGATGTTCAAACCCGCAATGGTACTTGTTCCATGCGTCCGGCAGGCATGCCCAGGGGACGACCTGCCTCGATTACCCTTTGCCGACCGATGTCGATTTCGACCGCGGCCGGAGCGCCGGTCCGGCGCGATGCGCGCCCGGGGAACGAATGCCATGGCTCTCGATCCGTCAATGCCCGTGCTCGTGGTCGACGATTACAGCACCATGATCCGCATTATCCGCAATCTGCTCCGCCAGCTCGGCTTCGCCGATGTCGATGACGCCAATGACGGCGCCTCGGCACTCGTCAAGATGCGCGGCCGACGCTATGGGCTAGTCATTTCCGACTGGAACATGGAGCCGATGACCGGCTTCGACCTGCTGCAGCAGGTGCGCGCCGACCCCGGATTCGGCGCCACCCCGTTCATCATGGTCACCGCCGAATCCAAGACCGAGAACGTGATCGCGGCGAAGAAAGCGGGCGTGAACAATTACATCGTCAAGCCGTTCAACGCGCAGACGCTCAAGGCCAAGATCGAGGCGGTGTTTGCCGAGAAGAGCGAGGCGGCTGCGGAAGCCGCCCATTAGCGGTTCGGCTCGACCGGCACCGACCCTTCGGCTCAAGGGGATTGCGGTGAATAACCGACGCTGACCAGCCCTGTTCGATGCCTCACGCCGTCACTCGCACCAATCGCTGTTTTTCACGGAAAATGGCGACGTCGAGGCTTCACCTGAGGGCCGCAAGGATCACCACTCCAGACCGCGAAGGATCGCCTTCGGCGCCACGCCAGCGGCCTTGAACATCGCGTTGAGCGCCGCAACATCGGGCGCCTCGCGCGAGCCGTACTGCTCGGCATGCAGCGCGGAGGTGACGAAGACGCAATCGAGCCCGAACGACGCCGCGCCGATGAGGTCGGTGCGCACCAAATCGCCGATCGCGAGCACACGCGCAAGCGGCGGCGGGGGCATCCCACCGCGCAGCGCCGCGGCACGCGCGAGCGCGGCCTCGTAGATCGGGGCGTGCGGCTTGCCGCAATAGAGCACCTCGCCGCCCAAGGCCGCGTACGCATCGGCCAGCGCGCCGGCGCAATAGACCAGTGTTGCGCCACGTTCCACCACGATATCGGGGTTGGCACACACCATGAACAACGAGCGCGCGCGGAGCAAACCGAGCAGGTCGCGATAGCTGTCCGGCGTTTCCACGGTGTCGTCGAACAGACCGGAGCAGACCACGTAATCCGCCAACTCGGCGGGCGCGAAGCGGACATCGAGGCCGGCAAAAATCGGCAGATCGCGCTGCGGGCCGAGATGGAACACACTCTGGCTCAGCCTCGCCTCGACCACGCTGCGCGTCACGTCGCCGGAACTGACGATCGCGTCATAGGCGTCCCGCGGCACGCCGAGCCGGTCCAGGATGCGCTGGACGGCGTCACCCGGACGCGGCGCATTGGTGATCAGGACCGCGCTGCCGCCGCCCGCGCGAAATCGCGCCAGCGCCTTGCAGGCGTCCGCGAAAGCCGCCAGGCCATTATGGATGACGCCCCAGACGTCGCAGAACAGAACATCGTAATCGCGCGCAAGCGGCGCGAAGTGCTCCGTGAGCGGCACGCCGTTTGCCGACGCAGGGGCGCGATCCAGGGTCATGGCGAGGCGGGCCGGCGCGAATCAGCCGCGCCCTGGTCCGGCGCGCAGGAGCTGCGCAAGTGTTCCGCGCGATGGGCCGCCGCGCGCGCCGACGGTGCTCCCACCCGGTGCCGGCGCGCCGCCGCTCCTGCTGCGCTGGGCGCTGTCGGGCTTCGCCGCCGGTTTGGTCGCCGGCTTGGCCTCCGCCATAGCCTCCTGCTTGCTCTCCGCCTTGGCCCCTTCGCCATCGGCAGCCTGCAGCGCTTCGGCACGCACCGGCCTCGGCGGAGCGAACAGAAAGCCTTGGCCGAAGCGCACGTCGTAATCGAGCAGATCGACCACCGTGCTTTCGTTCTCGATCCGGTCGGCAGCGAGATCGATGCCGAACCGGTTGAGCAGATCGGACAGGTCGGCCGGATGAATGTCGGTGGAGGCGGCGCCAGCACGGGCGAGCAAAAGCGCCCCCGGCGCCTTGACGAAGCGAAAGCCGCGCTCGCTCAACTCCCGCGGCTCGAGCCTCAGATCGGCGAGGTTGTCCATGGAAAAGTGGAAGCCGCGCTCCGCAAGCGCGGCAAGGCTCTCGTGCTCCATCGGCCCCATGGCGCGAACCGCGCTCTGGCTGAACTCGAACAGCAGCGAGGGCGCAATCGCGCGGTTGGCCTCGACAAATTCCAACAGGCGCGGAAATTCGGCGTCCGCCAGCGTCGCGCCGGACAGATTACAGAACAGCCCGACCTCGCGGTTCTTGAGCAAGAGGCGCCGGACCACCTGCACGCAACGCAGCACGGTCAGATGGTCGAGCTTCGGCACCAGCGAGCCGGCTTCCGCGTATTTGAGGAAGTCGGCGGCCGCGATCACATCGCCGTTGTCGGTTTTGAGCCGCGACACCGCTTCATAGAACCGCACCTTGCGCTGCGGCAGCGTTACGATGGGTTGCAGGTAGAGATCGATATTGCCTGCATCGATGGCGCTGCGGATCAGGGCGATGATGCCATCGCGGTCGAGGCCGTTGAACGCGGCGATTGGCCGCTCGAGAGCAGGAGGCACAGCAGCGGCCGGGTCGGGTGGAATTGGCGGCGGAGACAGCGCGGCTTCCACCGCGTTCATCGCCGCCTCGGCAGCGGGCTTGTCGCCCACCCCGGCAATGCCGCTGGCCGGGGCTTCGATCCTGCCGGCGGGAGTAGCGCGGCCGGCACTGGCGAGCGCCCGCTCATGGGCGGCTGCCGAATCGGCAAGCTCGTTGACCAGCGCGGAAAGCTCTTCCAGTTCGGCGGCCAATGGCTGGGCGGTCTGCAACGAGCGTTCGATCGCCTGCTCGATTTTGCGGTCCATAGCGTCAAGCCGCGGGCCGAATTCCGCAACCTGGCGAGCCAGATCGCCTGAACTGCGCGACAGAGTCGAAATCTGCGCGCTCGCTTCGGCGCGGTCGCGCAGCCGCGCCGAGACCACATTGTAGATCGTCAGCGCGCTCAGCGTACCGAGCGCCGCCAAGCCCAATTCGGCACCGGTAAATGCGAAGCCGAGATAGAGTATGGCGCCGAGACAAGCGGCGATCAGCGCCATGCAGGCGGCAATGAAGATCGCGCTGATGCGCACCATCCCGGACCTCGTTTTGCCTTGGCGCGGACGATACGCACCGGCCTGATTCGCCGTCGTGGTCAGTTTCCAGGGTTGGCGGGCGAGTGTCCACACTTGCCGCGAAGCCGGCACTGCGCCTCTGGTTGCCCCAACCGCGATATGTTGACATCAGACCGCTCGCCGCCTCGGCCAAACGCCGCGATTGTGCCATTGTGTGACCTTCGAGGCCCCGATGATCGAAATACCCGATACGGTGCCGAGGTCCGCGTCGGCCCCGATCCCGGCGGGTGGGCGTGGCCTTCTGGCTCTCATCCGGCAGCGGCCGGGCGCCGCCTTTGGCGCCTTTCTGGCCGTGCATTTTGTCGTCTGGACGGCGCTGCCGACGGTGTTCTACCCCAATCTGCCGCTCGATCTCATCGAGGCGCTCACCTACGGCCGCGAATGGGTGCTCGGTTCCTACAAGCTGCCGCCGCTGCCGTGGTGGCTGGTGGAAATTCTCTACAAGGTGTTCGGGGTGGACGCCGCCTATTACGCTCTCGCCGAGGTGGTGGTGATTATCGCATTCGCGCTGGTGTGGGCCGCGGCGCGACCACTCGTCGGAGCGCTGCGCGCCTTCATCGCCATCCTCATCATCGACGGCCTGCATTACACCCAGTACACGGCGGCGAAGTTCAATCACGACGTCATTCAGCTGCCGTTCTGGGCGCTCGCCGGCTATGCGTTTCATCGCGCGCTCCGGCGCGGGCGGCTCGGCGACTGGCTTCTCCTCGGCTTGGCCTTTGGCGGCGCGGTCTGGGCGAAATATTTCGTCGTGGTTCTGGCCGTGCCGTACGCGCTTTTCCTGTTATGGGACGCCGAGGCGCGCCGCACCTGGCGCACGCCCGGACCGTGGCTGGGCATGGCGCTCGCGGCCCTCATCGCCAGCCCGCACATGATCTGGCTGATCGAGAATCATTTCGCGCCATTCACCTACGTCGAGGCGCGCTCGGCCGCGCCGCGTGGCTGGTTCGATCATCTTCTCAATCCGGCCCTGTTCATCGTCGGCCAGCTCTTTTTCATGCTGCCGACGCTATTGATCGCCGCAACGTTCATCTGGCCGCGGCCGAACATCTCGATGATTGCGGAGCAGGACTGGCTGCCTCGCGCCGACGCCTTCGATCGCCGCATCGTCGCGCTGATCGCCTTCGGTCCGGCGGCGGCGCTGATGGCGGTCATCGTGGCGAGCGGACGCGGCGCCATCACCATGTGGGGCTACCCGCTGTGGCTGTTTTGCGGGCTGTGGATCGTGCTGTTTCTGCCGAGTCCGCTCGAGACACCGCGGCTCAAGCGCATCATCGCCACCTGGAGCGCCGTTTTCATCGCCCTGGCGCTCGCCTTCATCTGCGATTACACCGTGCTGCCGTCCATCGACCACCGCTACCGCGCCGCATTCTTTCCCGGCAGCGAGCTCGCCACGATCCTGACGCAGCGCTTCCACGAGGCGAGCGGAGGAAAGAAGCTGGACTACGTGGTCGGTACGACGTGGCTCGGCGGCAACCTCGCGCATTACTCGCCGGATCAGCCGCATGTGCTGATCGACGGCCTGCCGCGACGTGCGCCCTGGGTCAATCTCGCCGACCTGCGCGCCAAGGGCGCGGTCCTGCTCTGGGAAGGCCGCGACCTGCAACACCTGCCGGCGGCATTCGCCGGAATCGCGCCCAACGCGAAGGTCGGCAAGCCGCTGATCCTGCCGGCACGCCGCTTCGGCACCACGATCGAGCACATCGGCTGGGCGATCCTGCCGCCGCAGCAATAAGACCTTCATTTGCTCCGGAGAGCGGAACGGCGAACCAGGCGCGCTGCCGGCCTGTCGGCGAAAGCAGCGGCGTTGCGCGGTCCCCTCCTTGGCGAGGCCGCTGGAAACATCTTAACCGCCCTGGCCAGCTCCCGCACCGCCGGACGAATTTGCTGTTCACAGGTTCCGGCAAAACCGAGCACGAACCCGAACTGCGGCGTCGTGCCGGCGTAGAATTGCGAGAGCGGAGCAGCGTGAATCTGCCGCTGCAGCAGATAGCGGCTGATCGCAACATCGTCGGCCGGCGCGTGAAGGCGGGCAACGATGTGCAGGCCGACCTCCGGCGTCTCGCCAACGTCCAGCAAAGCGGCGGCTTCACGTCGCAGCGCCGCCAGCAAGGCGGTCCGCCGGCGCGCGTAGATGGCGCGCACGCGCCGCAGATGCACGGCGAGATGCCCCTCGGCGATGAATCGCGCCAACACGTGCTGGTCGAGTACCGGAGTTTGCCGGTCGGCAATCAACTTGACGCCCTTGAAACGCTCGACGAGATCGGGCGGCACGACGAGAAATCCCTGCCGCAGTGCGGGCGCGAGGCTCTTGCTGAATGTCCCGAGATAGATCACACGATTGCTGCGATCCAAGGTATAGAGCGGCGGCAAAGGCGCGCCGGAGTAACGGAATTCCCCGGCATAATCGTCTTCCAGAATCCACGCATTCGCTGCCTCTGCCCATTCCAACAGCGCCAATCGCCGCGGCAGGCTGAGCGTGACGCCGAGCGGGTACTGGTGCGAGGGCGAGACGACGGCAAGCCGCGCCCGTTGCGCCAGCGCAATTCCGGCGGCGACGTCGATGCCGTTGCGGTCGACAGGGACGAAGATCGGTTCGATCGCCGCCGCTTGAAACACCGCCCGCGCCATCGCATAGCCCGGCTCCTCGATCCACACCCGCTCCTTGCGATCGATCAGCACGCGTGAGGTCAGATCGATGCCCTGCTGCGAGCCGCTGACGACGATGATTTGTTCGGGATCGCAGGCGATGCCGCGCGCGGTGCCGAGATAGCGCGCGATTGCCTTTCGCAATTCCAGCGCGCCGCGCGGGTCGCCGTAGCACAGCAGTTCCTGCCGCCGCTCGCGGTAGAGCTTCTGGGTGATGCGGCTCCATATCGGCCAGGGGAATTCGTCCACGGCGGGCATGCCAAGCGAGAGCGCAAGCGGCGTGTGCGGCCGGTCGAAAACCGTGTCGGTCCACGGCGCGTTTTTTAGGACCGGCGAACGGACGCTGCCGCGGCGGACCATCCGCTCCGCCTTGCCGCGAAACACCAACGGTATGCCCTCGGCGACGAAGACGCCGGAGCTGCGGCGCGGCACCAGGTAACCCTCGGCAACAAGCCGGTCGTAGGCCTCAACCACCGTGATCCGCGCCACCCCCTGCTCGAGCGCAAGCGCGCGCGAGGACGGAACGCGCGAGCCCGAGCCGAGCCGCCCGTCGAGTACGGCTTCGCGAAAATAAGCGACAATCTGCTCCTGTAGCGGCACCGCCGAGCACCGGTCGAGCGTGAGCGTGTTCCAAAGCGGCGAGAGCGGACGCGCAACGATGGCGATGACCTCCTGAAGGGATCGGTTGTACCGGGTAACTGGACCTACGAAAAGAATGAATCTGGCTCTTGTGGTCAGGGCCGGTTGAGGTCTCCCCTGGCGACCTTGGAATCCGCATCGGAGCGCGCCAGCGCAAGAGAGGGGTCGTGAAGATTTCATCCGAACGCATGGCGGTCCTGCGCGAACATGTTCGCGCAGAGAGTGAGCATGACATGGACGCCTTGCTCGCCGGCATGACGTCCGACTGTTTCAACGACGTCGTCGGCGCACCGAAACCCTTCGTCGGCCCGGCGGCAACAGCCGAACGCTATCGCCGACATTGGGAAGGCTTTCCTGATTTCACCGTGCGCGTGCGCCGAATTGTCTGCGCCGATGAATCCTGCGTGGTGACCGAGAATGAATGGCGCGGCACACATCTCGGTCCCTTTCTGGGATGGCCGGCGACCGGCAAGCCGGTTCGCATGCGCGCAATCGTGGTCTGGCATTTCAAGGGCGATGACCTGTGGGGCGAGACCGTCTTTTTCGATAATGCGTCGCTGCTCCAGCAGATCGGCGCTGCGATCGAATATCCCGCCGCCCGCGGGCGCGATGAAACCTGCAAGCTTCACGCTCGAAGACACTCCGCTCATCGGCCATGGCCGCAAATTCGAGTGAGAGGGAGAGCTCGGCGACGACCCGTCCGAGAAGGTCGAGCTGAGCGCGACAACCAAGGAGCCGTCCGATGGCACAAGCTGTTGCGGGCACGACCGGCAACGTCTGGTATCGCACGCTCAATTCGACGCAATGGAAAACGCTGTTGGCGTCGAATCTCGGTTGGGTGTTCGACGGATTCGAGGCTTATGCGCTGATCCTGACGGTCGGCGTCGCTCTGCATCAGCTCCTCGCCCCGTCGCAATACGCTCACATTCCCACCTACGCCGGCGGCATCATTGCCATGACGCTGATCGGCTGGGCGTTGGGCGGCATCAGCGCCGGAATCATTGCCGATTACATCGGGCGCAAGCGCACGATGATTTTCGCCATCCTCACCTACTCGATCATGACCGGGCTGAGCGCCTTGTCGTGGAATTGGGTCTCGTTCGCGGTCATCCGCTTTCTCGTCGGACTGGCGATCGGCTCCGAATGGGTCACCGGCACGTCGATGACCGCCGAATTCTGGCCCGATCATGCCCGCGGCCGTGGTGCCGGTCTGTTCCAGTGCGGCTTCGGCATCGGCTTTTTCCTCGCCGCGCTGGTGTGGCTGTTCGTCAGCGCGATCGGTCCCGGCGCCTGGCGCCTGATGTATCTGATCGGCGTGCTGCCGGCGCTGCTGACGTTGTGGATCCGGCGCGCTATTCCCGAATCCGAGATGTGGGTGGAGGCGAACAACCGTCGCCGCGCCGCGAGCAGACGCAAGCAGGCCGGTGCGACCGTCGCGGCCGACGACGAGGCGCTCACACGCTTTACCCTGACGGAGCTGTTGGTCGCGCCGGCGTTGCGCCGGCGCACCATTGTGGCGCTGTTGATGGCAACCGCCTCGGCGGTCGGCTTTTGGGCGATCTCGAGCTGGGTGCCCCCGTTCGTCGCCTCCATCGCCGCCCAGGACGGTCTGGTCGCGGCGAAATGGGCAAGCTATGCCGGCATGACGTTCACCGCGGGAACGATCGTCGGTTACGTCGGATTCGGCTTTCTTGCCGACGCCTATGGGCGCAAGCCGATTACGCTGTTGTTCTTCGCGCTGTCGCTCTTGTTCACGCCAGTGCTTTTCCTGTGGACCACGAACGTCTATCTCGTGCTGCTCGCTGCGGCGCTGCTCGGATGCTTCTCCTCTGGACAGTTCACCTGGATGTCGACGTGGCTGCCTGAACTGTTTCCGACGCAAATGCGCGCGACGGCGACGGGTTTCATCTTCAACGTCTCGCGCATTCCGGCGGCCTTCGGCGTGCTGATCGCCGGCGCGGTCATTGTGTATTTCGGCGGCTATGGCAATGCCGCGGTGTCGATCGCCATGATCTATATCCTGGGACTGGTGACCGGCCCGTTCCTGCCGGAAACCGTCGGACGACCGCTGCCGAAATAGTCCTACATCACCGCCCGGATCACCCGCGCCACCTTGTCGAAGATTTCGCCAATCTGCGGTTCGCCGACGATGAGCGGCGGGCACAGCGCGAGCGTGTCGCCGGTGATGCGGATCATCAGGTTCTCGTCGCCGAAGGCGCGATCCATGGCGGCGTAGGCGCGCGCGCCGGGAGCGCCGGGCCGCGGGGCGAGATCGATGCCGGCGGTCAGCCCGACAGTGCGGATGTCGAGCACTCCGGGCAGACCTCGCAGCGCCATCGCCGCGTCGGCGAAGGCCGGTTCGAGCGCGCGCGCGCGCTCGAACAGTCCCTCGTCGCGGTAGAGATCAAGCGCGGCGAGGCCGGCGGCGCAGGCGAGAGGATGCGCCGAGTAGGTGTAGCCGTGAAACAGTTCGATCGCCTCTTCGGGGCCGCGCATGAAGGAATCGTAGACCGCCTGGCTCGCAATCACCCCGCCCATCGGCACGGCACCGGAGGTCACGCCCTTGGCGAAAGCGATGAGATCGGGCGTCACGCCGTAGCGCTCGGCGGCAAACGCGTGGCCGAGGCGACCGAAGCCGGTGATCACTTCATCGAAGATCAGCAGAATGCCGTGGCGGTCGCAGATCGCGCGCAGCCGCTCAAGATAGCCCTTCGGCGCCGGCAGCACGCCGGTCGAGCCGGCCATCGGTTCGACGATCACCGCGGCGACGGTCGAAGCGCCGTGCAGCGCCACGATGCGCTCCAGTTCGTCGGCCAGATGCGCCCCCCATTCCGGCTCGCCGCGGGTAAAGGCCTGTTGCTCGCGGTTATAGGTCGCCGGCAGGTGGTCGACGCCGGACAGAAGCGTGCCGAAGAATCTGCGATTGTTGACGATACCGCCGACGGAAATGCCGCCGAATCCGACCCCGTGATAGCCGCGCTCGCGTCCGATCAGCCTGCTGCGCGCGCCCTCGCCGCGAACGTTGTGATAGGCGAGCGCGATTTTCAGCGCCGTATCGACCGCCTCCGAACCGGAATTGCAGAAGAACACACGGTCGAGCCCCGTCGGCGCCAGCGCGGCAATGCGGCTTGCCAGCTCGAAGGCTTTGGGATGGGCGAATTGAAAGGCCGGTGCGTAATCCAGCTCTTCCGCCTGGCGCTGAATCGCGGCGACGATCGGGTCGCGGTTGTGGCCGGCATTGCTGCACCACAACCCGGCAGTGCCGTCGAGCACGGCGCGGCCGTCCACGGTGTAGTAATGCATGTCCTTGGCACGCGCGATCAACCGCGGCGAACGCTTGAATACGCGGTTGGGCGTAAACGGCAGCCAGAACGCCTCGAGGTCGTTGGTCGCCAGCGCTGGCGCAGTGTTCTTTGTTTTGGTCATGACCATTGGTCTGTTCCTCGCCAGTCCTCATCGCGCGGTGATTATCCACAGCAGCATGCGCCGATCCCGATAGATTACATTATCTATTTAGACAACTTTCAATTGCATGCCATCCTGATGCTGCGACCGTCCAATTCGGCGGTTCGAGCCTTTCTGTCGAGTCCGTATGGTGGTCTGTCCTTTTTTACTCAAGCTTGGCAGCATTCTGCTGCGTCGTGCAAATGGATCGATGGCGTTGCCATCCGCAGAAGCCGCTGCCGGGCCATTACGCACCGGCGGTGAACGATGCTGCCCGCGCCGAGTGCGTCCGACAGGAACTGCGCCGCATACTCGGCAGCGATCAGTTTCGCGCCTCGCTGCGCTTGAAACACTTTCTGCATTTCGTCGTCGAGATGATGCTCGCCGGCAATTCCGCCGGCATCAAGGCCTACACGATCGCGGTCGACGCCCTCGGGCGGGGCGCCGATTTCGATCCGCAGCGTGATCCGATCGTGCGGGTCGCGGCCGCGCGCCTGCGCCAGGCGCTGGCCCGCTATTACGCCGCGGCCGGACGCGACGACGAACTGGTCATCGATCTGCCGCGCGGCACCTATGTCCCGCTGGTGCGGCGGGCGGTGAGCGAGCCATCGGCCCCAGCGGAGAGCGGCACCGGTCCCCGCGAGACGCCGCTCGCCAAGACCTGGTGGGAACTGATCGCGTCACACCGGCGTGAGGCACTGCTGCAAAAACGGCTGAGCTGGGAATTGGGCGAGCAAATCCGAAGCATGCGCCGCACTCTCGACCAGTCCAAGGCGCTGCTGCGCCAGCATAGCGATTTTCAAATCATCTGCAGCCCTGCCGACTGCGCGGCTTCCCCTGCGCAAAGCGGACCCTGCCCGACGGAAGGCATTCTCGCCGGCGACAACCCCTCAATATCGGCTGGTGAATTTTCCCGCCTGATGGGCTATGGTTTGGCGTGACATCCGGATGGGGCCGGACGGTGGGCAAGAGTTTCGCCAAGCCAACGATCGGGCGGCGCATCATTGCGCTCGCGACGGCTTATGTCATTGCGCTATCGAGCCTGGTCGTAAGCCTGAGTGCGGGATATGCGGCGGCGGCAGAACTGGCCGACGGGTCCGTTCCGATCTGCCACGCCGGGGCCGCTGCCCAGCCCTCCCCGCTCGGCTCCCCCGATCGTGGCGCGGGCAAGCTGTGCACCGCCTGCTGCGTCGGCTGCCTGACCCAGGCGGCGATGCAACCTTCCCCGCCGGCCGAGGTCGCCGGTACACCACCATCGCCGCTGCGCAAGCTGACGAACGACGCCGCCGGCGTTTTGGCCGTCGGCCGGCAAACGCGAGCGCATCAATCGCGAGCGCCACCACCTCGCGCGTGAACTCTGCCGCGGTCTGCCGCGGAATCGTTTCACGCTTCTGTTGCGAGGTCTCGTATCATGTCTGCCCGTTGGGCAGTCGGCACCATCGCACTTGCCGCCAGCGTAGCCTTGTGCGTGTCGCTGCAGGCCCAGACTGCCGGCCAGCCCACGCCGCTGCCGCAGATCAAAGTCACCGGCAAACGGCTCGATCGCGCGCGCCAACACCGTCCGTCGCGCCGGCGCCCCGCCACAGCGGTGCGAGCACCCGCTCCGACCACTCCCGCCTCAACCACTACGGCTGCGGCATCGCAAGGTGCCGGGGCGGCAACGAGCGTCAACAGCGTTCCCCCGGTGGTGCAGCGCTTTCAGCTGCCGCAGGAATCCTCCAGCATCACGGCGCGCCAGATCGAAGAGACCGTCAACCTCAAAGACCCCGAGGACGCCGTCAAATACATGCCCGGCCTGTTCGTGCGCAAACGCAACGACGGCGACAATCAGGCGGTGCTGGCGACGCGCACGTGGGGGCTCAATTCAAGCGCCCGCACCCTGATCTATCAGGATGATCTGCTGCTTTCGGCGCTGATCGGCAATAACAATTCGGGCGCCTCGCCGCATTGGAACCTGGTCTCGACCGACTCGATCGCCCGCATCGACTTCCTCGACGGACCCTATGCGGCGATGTATCCGGGCAATTCGATGGGCGGCGTGCTGCTCATCACGACCAAAATGCCGGACAAGTTCGAAGCGACTGTCAAGCAGACGATCTCGATCCAGCCCTGGCAGCAATACGACACCAGGAACACCTATGCGAGCAGCCTCACCTCTGCCTCGGCCGGTGACCGCAACGGCGCGTTTTCGTGGCTGCTCAGCGCCAATTATCTCGACGCCTTCGAACAGCCGCTGACCTACACGACCAACGGCTCGCCGCCGGCGGGAACCTCCGGCACCATTGCGGCGCTCAACAAGCAGGGCCTGGTCGCCGACCTCGTCGGCACCGGCGCGCTGATTCACACCCGGCAGACCACCATCAATCTGCGCCTCGCCTACGATCTCACCAACACCGTGCAGGCGACCTACGCGGTGGGACTTTGGAACAACATCCAGACATCGGACCCGCAGAGCTACCTGACTTCAACCGCAACCGGGGCGCCGACCTTCGGCGGCGTTTCCTCATTCGCCAGCAGCGAGTACAACTGGTACCAGACGCACCTGAGCAACGCCGTCTCGCTCAAGAGCAACAGCCGCGGCTGGTTCGATTTCGATCTTTCGGCGTCGAGCTACAATTACCTGCAGGACATCGAATACAATCCCTATACGGTGACGCCGACCGGGCTCGGCTTCTCGCAGAACGGCAAGATCACCCGCAACGACGGCACCGACTGGCAGAACGTCGACGCCAAGGGAATCTGGCGGCCCTTCGGCTACGATGGACCGCAAGAGCTCAGCTTCGGCATCCACGGCGACCGCTACTATTTCGACAATCCGGTCTATGCCTCGTCGACCTGGAACAACACCTCGGCGACCGGCTCCGGACAGCTTTATTCATACGGCGTCGGCGAGACGCGCACCGGCGCGCTGTGGGCGCAGGACGTCTGGCGGATCATCCCGACCGTGAAGCTGACGTTCGGCGGCCGGCTCGAGACCTGGCGCGCGCTGGACGGTTTTAATCTCAACACCAGCGCCACCTCCGCCGGCGTGATCACCTCGACCAGCACGATCAACCAGCCCGAACTCGCCTCGACGAATTTTTCGCCCAAGGCCTCGCTGTCCTACGATCCGAACAAGGATTGGAACGTCACGGCGAATTTCGGCGAGGCCTACCGCTATCCAACGGTCACCGAACTCTATCAGAACGTGACCGTCGACGGCGTGGCGGCCTTCGCCGATCCCAACTTGACACCGGAACAGGATTTCAACGGCGAAATCAACATCGAGCGCAAATGGAGCGATGGCAAGGTGCTGTTGACGGCATTCGAAGAACGCACCAACAACGCCATCATTTCGCAGACCAATCTCGTCACCGATCCGACCACAGGCGCTCAAGTGCCGACCACCACGATCGGCAATGTCGCCGCCATCCGCATGCAGGGATTACAGGCCTCGGCGGACAAATATGACGTGCTGATCAAGGGCCTGCGCCTGTTCGGCAGCGTCACCTATGTCGACTCGCGCATCCTCTCTGATCCGACCTGGGCCGGCACCAATCCACTGAGCGGGCTGCCCGACAACGTGGTCGGCAAGCGCGTGCCCTATGTGCCGGACTGGCGCGCGACGGCGGGCTTCACCTACAAGCCGGACGACAACTGGTCCTGGACCGTCGCCGGTCGCTACAGCGGCAAGCAATATTCGACGCTCGACAACACCGATATCGTCTCGCACGTTTACGGCGCGTTCGACGATTATTTCGTGGTCGACGCGAAGGTGCATTACCAGACGAGCAAAAACTTCTCGTTCGATTTCGGCATCGACAATCTCTTCAACGAGCAATACTTCCTGTTCCACCCGTTCCCGGGCCGGACCTATGTACTGGCGGCACGCTACACGTTCTGAGCGGAACCCGATGCTGCGCGAATTTCGCCGCCGAAAAACCCCGTGAAGGAGTATTCAATGCGCATCCCCCCCGCCCTCGCATCGGCTTTATTCGCCGCGCTGACCATGGCCCTCACGCTCGGCTCGCCCGCCGCGCAGGCGCACGCCTTCCTCGACCACGCAAGCCCGCAGGCCGGCGGTACGGTGGCGGCGGCGCCGTCCGAGCTGACCCTGTGGTTCACGCAAAATCTGGAACCGGCGTTCAGCACGGTGCAAGTGACGGCGCCGAGCGGCGAACGGGTCGATCAAGGCAAGCCGCAGATCAGCGGCAACACCATGCGGGTCGCGATCAAGGCTGCAGGCTCCGGCACCTATCACGTCCAATGGCACGCGCTCTCGGTCGATACCCATACGACACAGGGAAGCTTCATCTTCCGCGTCGGAGTAAAGTGACGGCGTTCGCGCGCGCAATCGCAGAGCGCACCGCGCGCGGGAGGATGGTTTGGACGCGCTGATATTTTATGCCCGGGCCGTGCATTTCGCCGCGACCATGATGGTGGCGGGGGCGGTCTTCTTCGCCGTCCTGATCGCCGAACCGGCATTGCGCAAGACGGCCGACCATTCGCACGCCGCCGCGCAATTCCAAGCGCGGCTCGCCTCGATCGCATGGGGCGGCATCGCGTTTTCGCTGCTTTCCGGCGCCGCCTGGCTGGTGTTGACCGTCGCGTCGATGAGCGGTCAGCCGGCCGCGCAGGTCTACGCCAGCGGCGTCCTTTGGACTGTGCTGTCGCAGACCGTCTTCGGCAACGACTGGCTCGTCCGGTTCGTCATCGCCTGCGGCCTCACCGCGTTGTTCGCTCCGCTCTTTTCGACGGCACGCGCCAAGCCGGTCTGGCTCAGAGCCGCGGCAATTCTTCTCGCTGCGGCCCTGGTGGGTTCGCTTGCCTTCGCCGGCCATGCCATCGGCGCGCAAGGACTTGAAGGCGTGCTTCATCCGGCCGCGGACGTCGTGCATCTGGTCGCCGCGGCCGCGTGGGTCGGAAGCCTCGTTCCGCTCGCTCTGTTGCTCGCGATCGACGAGGCCGACACGTCGGCGCTCGCGGCGGCGCGCATCGCGACCTTGCGCTTCTCGATGCTCGGCATCGTCAGCGTTGCCGCCATCCTGATCACCGGCATCGTCAACAGCTGGTATCTGGTGGGCAGCGTCGCGGCGTTCACCGAGAGCGAGTACGGCCGGCTGCTCCTGGTCAAGATCGCGTTGTTCGCGGCCATGGTGGCGATCGCCAGCGTCAATCGCCTGTGGCTGACCCCCGCCATGGTCGATAACGCGGACCTTGCGGCCGCGCTCAGGGCGCGGCGCCGATTGCGCCGCAACGCCGCGATCGAAGCGTTTTTCGGCGCCGCGATCATCGCCATCGTCGCCGTATTGGGAACATTGCCGCCGGCGAGCCACGCCCATCATCACGCGGCCGAAGCCATCCCCGCCGGTGCTTCCTTCCAGCACATTCACGGCGAGGACGGCATGGCGGACGTGACCATCGATCCCGGCCACGTCGGCACCACGAGCGTCACTATCCATCTCCTCGACGACGACCTGGAAACGCTTGCGGCGCGCTCGGTCACGCTCACTCTCACCGCGCCGACGCCCGCAGCCAAGCCGATAACGCGTACGGCCATTATGGACACCGCCGGCAAGTGGCACGTCGATGCGGTCGAACTGACCGAGCCGGGCAACTGGTCGGTGACCGTCGACGCGCTGCTCGGAACGACCAAGCGGCTGCAACTCACCGCTCCGATCGTCATCGATCCGCAGCGCTGAATCTCGTCATCGATCCGCAGCGCTGAACCGAAGTCTCTTTTCAGCAAACGTGAGGTTTTTTATCAACATATGCCATCGGAGGCGCGCGCGAAGCCGCGCCGCGAGGCCGCGGCATTTCAGAACGGCCGGTCACCGTTGATGGTGCAGCGGCGCATCACGCGCTTTTGCCGCGCTTCGTCGAATCCGGTGGCGCGGTGCAGCGTGCAGCGGTTATCCCAGACCATGCACTGGCGCGGCGTCCAGGTGTGCGAATAGACGCGTTCGCCCGGCGTGATCATGCCGTTGAGTTCCTCGATGAGCGCGCGGCCTTCGTCGTAATCCATGCCTTCGATGGATTCGGCATGGTCGCCCAGAAAGATCGCCTTGCGCCCGGTCTCGGGATGGGTGCGCACGATCGGATGCGCGACCGGCGGCACCTCGGATTTCTGTTTGGTCGTCAGCAAATCCTCGCCGTGGCGGCGAGTGCGTGAAAAATCGAGATTGTGCACCGCGCGTTTGCCTTCGATCTTCGCCTTCAAGGCCGCTGGCAACAGGTCGTAAGCCGAATACATGTCGGCGAATTGCGTTTCGCCGCCCAGCCCCGGCGGCGGCACGATTTCCGAATACATCATTGTTGCCTGGCCGGTGCGCTCACGCCACGAGCCGTCGGTATGCCAGTACAGCGTGCCCTTGTCCGGATGCTTGCCGCTCGGATTGCCGTCCCTGTCGAGGTTGGACAGTCGATAGATTTCCGGGTGGTCCTTGTAGCCGTACGTGTCGCTGAGCACATGGACCTGCACCTCGCCGAAATTGCGCGCGAACGCGACCTGGGTTGCCGGCGGCAAATCGACGTCGCGGAACAGAATGAGCTCGTAGTCGAGAAACGCCTCGTACACCTTGGCGAACAGCCCGGGTGATACCGCCTGCGCAAGAGTGATGCCGCTGATCTCACAGCCGAGCGCCGGATGCAGCGGCTTGACCGAAAACGGCCAATCGCGGCTCGCGTACTCTCGCGGTTCGTTGCGCTGCAGTTGCGTCATGACGGCCTCCCGGCAGTTTTGTGCGCGGCGTGATTATGCCAGCAGCCGCGTACACTTCCTAGGGGAGCGGATTTGACATTTGCGACCCCCTTTGCCGCCAATTCGCGAAGCGAATGTCAAATCTAAAAGCGCCGCTGAAACTGATAGTTGCTAGTTGTCCTTTGATTCTAACATCCGCAAACGAGCCTGCCGAACGCGGATGCGAATGTCGGAATCGGACCACTAGTCTAGCCGGCGCATCGGCCCGCTAAACCGCGGCGCGCGGCGAGTTCACCAGATGGCAACGAGACAGATCAACGCGAACGGAACGGCGACGAGGCCCAGATAGATCCACGTCCGGTATCCCTGGCTGTCCTGCGGCCCCTTGAAGAGCTGGACCGCGAGCCAGATGCAGACCGCCAGGCCGAGCAGCAAGCGAACGACATCGAGCGGTGTATCGTAGACCGTCCACAGCGTCTCGTTCTGCGGCAGACTGACGACAAGCGTGATCAGTCCCACCGTGCAGATGAAGATGACGCGCAAGACGGTGGCCGCGATTATCAAACCGGGCGAGACCCGCTCGGTGGACGATGAGGCATCGCAGACGCTCCCACCCTGCGCCAGCCTGCTCCAAAATGGTCGCATAGCCGTAATTCCTTGTTCGCTAGTGGTCCTTTGATTCTAACATTCGCATGAGAGCGTGCCGCATTGGGACGAAGGTTAGAATCGGACCCCTAGCGCCTTGGCGGAAAGTTCGTGCCATTGATGCCGCCGGCCGGCATCGACGGCCCACCGAGGACGGTCAGTGTCGTGCCGCGGCGCCGGAGCGACAAGCCGTCGATCGCCCCGCGATTTGCCATCGCCCCGGGCCGACTCGCGCCGGGCACCAGCACGTGCGGCGGCGCGACGCTGCCGCTCGTGACACCGCCGACGCCAGTTCCCGGCCCACCAAGGTGCTGCGTCGGCGGATGACTGGCGGGCGTGACGCTGCCGCGTTGGACGAGCTCGCGCCGCGCAAGCGGCTGTCCAAGCGCATCGCGGCCGACAACGCCCAAGCCAACGGGCGGGGGCGCCCCGTGAGGAGGCGCGTGTTCGCCCGGAATCTTGAATGTCCTGCCACCTGCGGCAGCGTCAGCGCGGCCGCCGTTGCCGGATTGCCGCACGCTGGTCGGCGTATCAGCATCGATTTTCGCTTTGCTGCCGGTCGCTGGGGGCGGCGGCGATCCGCGCGCTTCGCCTGCGTGGTGACGCGGCTGCTCCTGCGCAAAGACCAGCGACGAGGCCGCGACACCGGACAATAGCGTCACAACGACCATGAGCAGGATTTGACCGCTTTCCCTCTTGGTTATCTTCGTCATTGCACGCTCAGTCGCCGGTTTGCGGCTGTTGCGGGGGCGCGGGATGGTCCGCACGGTCGAGCCACATCGTTTGCAGCGCCGGCACGACAACCAGGAGAATGATCGGTCCGATGAACATACCGCCGACCACGACGGTCGCCAACGGCCGCTGCACCTGACTGCCGATACCGCTCGAAATGGCCGCCGGCAGCAAGCCGATGCAGGCCGACAGCGCCGTCATCAGCATCGGACGCATCCGCTGCGAGGCAGCGTGGAACATCGCCTCGGTCGCTGCCAGCCCACCCGCTCTTACCTCGTTATAATACGTCATGATCAGTATGCCGTTCATCACCGAGACACCGAACAACGATACGAACCCGACCGCCGCCGAAATGCTGAAATTCTCGCCGGAGAGATAAAGCGCCAGGACGCCACCCCCTGCCGCGAACGGAATGCCGGCGAGCGCCATCAAGCTGTCGCGCAGCGAGTTGAACAGCGCGTACAGCAGCACGAAGATCAACAGCAGGCTGATTGGCACGATGATCGCAAGCCGCGCTTTCGCCTCCTGCAGATCTTCGAACTCGCCGGCCCAGATAAGACGATAGCCGGGCGCCAGTTTGACGTGCTCGGCAATCCGCCGCTGCGCCTCGGCGACTGCCCCGCCGAGATCGCGACCGCGGACGCTGAATTTCACCGGGATGTAGCGTTCTCCCCCCTCGTGATAGATGTAGGACGCGCCGGTATCGAGCGAGATGTCGGCAAGCTCGCGCAGCGGAACGTAGCCGTTGACGCCGGAGGGCGTCGAATACGCGATCTCGATATTGCCGACGGCTTGGATGTTGGCGCGATATCGCGCCGGCAGCCGCACTACCACGCCGAATTGGCGATCGCCCTCGAGCAGCGCGGTGGCCTGCGCACCGCCCAGCGCCGCCTGGATGACCGTATTGACGTCTCCGGTGTTGAGCCCGTAGCGCGCGGCCTTCTCACGATCGACCTTGATGTCCAGATTCGGCTGGCCGAGCACGTGGAAGATCGCCAGATCGGTGATGCCTTTGACCTGCTGCATTTGCCGGCGGATTTCGGCGGCGAGACGCTCGATGGTCGGCAAGTCGCGGCCGATGATTTTGACCGCGTTCTCGCCCTTCACGCCGGAGAGGGCCTCTTCGACATTGTCCTCTATGTATTGAGAGAAGTTGAAGTCGATTCCCGGCAACTCGTTGGCTAACTCGCGTTGCAATTGCCGGATCAGGTCGGGCTTGTTGAAGCCGACCGGCCATTGGTCGTAGGGCTTCAGCGGCACGAACAGCTCGACGTTCGAGAACGGCGAGGCGTCGCTGCCGTTGTCCGGCCGGCCGTGTTGCGAAGTGACCGAGACGACCTCCGGATGGCGGAGCAAAATCGCCCGCATCTTCGCCACTGCCGGCTCGCCGGCCTCCAGACCGATGGTCAGCGGCATCGACGCGCGGATCCACAGATTGCCCTCTTCCAGCGTGGGCAAAAACTCGCTGCCGAGCCGCAGGGTGAGCAGTCCGGTCCCCAGCAGGAAGGCGGCAGCGAACGCCAGCATGATCCTGCGATGGTCCAGCGACCAGCGCAGGGTGGGCGCGTAGAGACGGCGCAGCGCCTGCACCAACAAGGTTTCCGCCTCGGCCACGCGCTCGGGAAGCAGATACGACGTGAGCACCGGCGTGACGGTGAACGTCGCCAGCAGCGCGCCGGCAAGCGCCAAGCCGTACGTTCGCGCCATGGGATTGAAGATCTGCCCTTCCACCCCCTGCATGGTGAACAACGGCACGAAGGCGGCCACTGTAATCACGGCAGAGAAGAAGATCGCCTTGTCGACCTGCAGAATGCTGGCGAGAACGAGCCGCAGTCGGTCGGTCCATGCGCGCGCGATCGCCGCCTCCGCAGGCCGCGTCGGATCGGCGCCGAACCGCCCGGCGGCGAGCTGCTGTAGCAGGCCTTGCCGGTCTTGCGGACCAAGCTGAAAGTTCCGGAACACGTTTTCGACCAGTATCACCGCGGAGTTGACAATGATCCCGAAGTCCACGGCGCCGACCGAGAGCAGGTTGGCGTCGTGGCCGGTCAGCACCAGAATGCTGACCGCGAAGAACAGCGCGAACGGAATATTGGCGCCCACGATCACCGCGCTGCGCAGGTTGCCGAGAAAAACCCATTGAATAATGAAGACCAGTGCGCAGCCGAAGATCAGGTTATGCAGCACCGTCTGGGTGGTGACCGCCACAAGCGATGTGCGATCGTAGTAGGGAACGAGCTTCACCCCCGGTGGCAGCGAGCCGTCGGTGTTCATCCTGGCGATTTCGGCTCTTATGCGGGGCACAACGTCATTGGTATGGAAAGTCCTGCCCATGACCACGATCGCCAAAACGACGTCGCTGTCATGGTCCTTTCCGGCGATGCCGAGTCTCGGCACGTGACCGACCGAAACCTTGGCGACGTCCTTGAGCTGGACCGGAACCCCGTTCTGCTGGGCAAGCACCACGTCTCCAATGTCGCGGACGTGATAGCCCTGAGTGAGGTCCTTATTCCCCCCGCTGTCGAACAGTCCGATGCCGCGGATGTTCACCGACTGCTGGCCGACCGTGATCTCGCGACCGCCGACATTGACGTTAGCATTGCCGAGAGCGGCAATGACCTGCGGCATGGTGAGGTTGTAGGCCTGGAGTTTTCCGAGATCGACGTCCACGTCGTATTGTTTGGTTGTGCCGCCCCAGGCATTCACCTGCACCACGCCGGGAACCTGATAAAGCCGACGTGCCACGATCCAATCCTGCACGGTGCGCAGGTTCGCGAGCCCGAAATGCGGCGGTCCCGTCACCTGATAGCGAAACACTTCGCCGGTGAGGCTCGATTGCTGGACCTGGGGAACCTGGCCGCCCGGCAGAGTGACGTTCTGCTGCAGGCTGGCGATCGTCTGCGTATAGGCGAAATAATAATTGACGCCGTAGTTGAAGGTGATGCGTATGAACGACAGGCCGTAGAAGGAGGTCGACCTGATGTTCGCCACGCCAGGCGTCAAATAAAGGCCGACCTCGATGGGGATCGTATAATATCGCTCCATCTCCTCTGCGGAGAGGCCGGGTGCCTGAGCGGTGACTTCGAGAATGACGGGCGCGGGGTCCGGATAGGCCTCGATGTTGAGATGGTCGAAGGCCATCAGGCCGCCGGCGATAAAGACCAGCATGCTGAGCAGCACGATCGTTCGCCGGCTGAGCCCGAATGCCAGAAGACCCTTCAGCACGCCGTGCTCCTGGCTGCTTCGCGCCGGTCGATCGGCGGAGTCATTGTTCGCCTGCTGTCGCCAGCATGTTGCTGAGAAAGATGGCGCCCTCGGTCGCCGCCAGCTCGCCCGGCTGCACCCCTTGCAGGATTTGCCGGTAGCCGTCGGACTGCTCGCCGATCTTGACTGCCCGCCGCGTGAAGTGGCGGCGGTCGGCGGTCACCCAGATCGTCTGCGTCCCGTCGCCCTCGCGCACGACGCCGTCGAGCGGAATTGCGGGGGAGTGCACCGGAGCGCCGACGTCGATCGTGAATTCCGCAAACATGCCCGAGCGCAGTTCATTCCGCGGGTCCTTGATCGCCGAGCGGACCAGTACGCGCCTTGTATTGGGATCGACCGCGGCTGCGACGGTCGTCACGCGCGCGTCGAAGACGCGGCCAGGAAAAGCGTCGACCCTGACCCGCTCCGGCTGCCCGGCATGGAAGGCCGGGCTGTCGGTCTCGGCAACGTTCGCCAAGAGCCACATCGTATCGATATTGGCGACCGTGTAGGGCGCGGGCGCGACCCCCGGCTGCACCAGCAATCCCGGCGCTGCGTTACGGGCAACGATTCGACCGGCGATCGGGCTGGGCACGACAAGGGTCGGATCGGCAATGCGCTTGGCGATGATGTTGTCGATGTCGGCGTCGCTCTTGCCGAAGATGCGCACCGCGTCGCGGGCCGCCCGCAGATTGCCCTCAGCCGTCTGCTGGTCGGAGGTGGCCTGCTCCACCTCGCGCTGCGAGACCGCCTGCGTCGTATAGAGCCCGCGAAGCCGCGCCAGATTGCGCGTGGTCAAATCCAAGACGCCGGCCGCAGCGATCAGCGTCGATTCCGCCTGCAGCAGATCCGGGCTGGCAATGGTGAAGAGTGTCTGGCCCTTTTTTACATCGTCGCCGACAACGGCGAACAGCGCAATGATTTTGCCCTGGTAGGGCGTAAAAACCTGTACCGCCATGTCCGCGTCGAAATCGATGCTGCCCACCGCCTCCTTTTCGACGGGAAAGTCACGCTCTTCGACCGGCGCGACCTTGATGAGTTCGAGTTGCGGATTCGACAATTCGAGAGTGTCTCGATTGCCTGCCCCCGCCGGCGCCGCGGCTTCCTGGGCATTCGCCGGTGCAGTCGCATCGAGATCGAGTAGCAGCGCGTTGCCGGCGCCGGCAGTGCGCAACGCGATGAATACGGCAGCCAGGAGCAGACCGAGGGCCGCTGCTGTGGCTCGGCTGTTCGTCATCAGGGGGACCCCCCGATCCAGATTGAGTCAGATGCCGCGAGCGCCGCGGTGCCTCGACCGTCCGACGACGCCGCCTGCACCGTGTCTCGCAACGCGTCGATGTCAATCTATTTTGTGAACAATTTAAGATCGCCCGCCGGTTCTCCGCAGCTTTGTGCCAAATGCAGGGGTCGGACCGCGCCGCGCGGCCGGACCGCTACGCGCGGCGGATTTTGCCGCCCTGTGTCCGCCCGGACACAGCCAATAATCGCCGGATGGGAAATGATGCGGCCGGCGGGCGCAGCCGCGCCTGCCTTGCAGTAGCGTCAGTCAGTGGTGATTACCGTGGCGGTCAGGCCGTTTGCCGCGAATGCCGCCGCTTTGGCGGCCGTCATGCTGCTGACCGGTTGCGCGGTCGGGCCGGACTTTGCTCAGCCGGCGCCACCGCAAATCACCCGCTACACGCGGGAGCCTCTGGCCTCGTCTGCAGCCACCGGCGGCGGGCCGGCGGGCGGGCGACAGTATTTCGAGCAAAGCCGTGACGTGCCGGCGGGCTGGTGGAAGCTGTTCAAGTCACCGGCACTCGATGCGCTCGTCGAGCGGGCGCTGCGCAACAATCCAACCGTGCAATCCGCACTGGCGACGCTGCGCGCGGCGCAGCAAGCCGTCTATGCGCAGGAAGGCAAATTCTTCCCGCTTGCCCAGCTCAACTTCAATCCGACGCGGCAACAGACCTCCGCGGCGCTCTCCCCCGTCCCTTCTTCGGGCGCAAGCGTATTCAACCTCTACACCGCGCAGGTCCTGGTGTCGTACACCTTCGATGTTTGGGGTCTCAACGTCCGCACCGTCGAGGCACTCAAAGCAACGGCCGACACCCAGCGCTTTCAGGTCGAGGCCGCCTATCTCACGCTCACGTCGAACATCGTCGTCGCAGCCATCACCGCGGCGTCGCTGCAGGCGCAGATCGACGCCACCGAGCGGATCATAGCGCTCAACACCAGGATGCTCGGCACGCTGCGCAGCCAGCTTAATGCTGGCTATGCCAACCGCAACGACGTGGCCGTGCAGGAGGCCGCGCTGGCCCAGGCCAGGGGCCTGCTGCCGACCCTGCAAAAAGCTCTCGACCAGCAACGCGACCTGTTGGCGGCGCTCGCCGGTGGATACCCGAGTGAGGAACCGCGCGAGATCTTCAGGCTCGGCGACCTGCACCTGCCGGGCAATCTGCCGGTCAGCCTGCCGTCGCAACTCGTCGAGCAGCGTCCGGATGTGCGCGCGGCGGACGAGCAGTTGCACGCCGCCAGCGCCCAGATCGGCATCGCCACCGCCAACACGCTGCCGAGTTTCACCATCAACGCCAATGCCGGCTTCATGAACACCGCGCTGCAGGGCCTGCTGGCGCCGCAAAACGAGTTTTTCATGCTCGCCGGCAATGCCACCCAGACCATCTTTGACGGCGGCACGCTGTTCCACCAGCTCAAGCAGGCAAAAGACACATACCAGGCCGCCGCGTGGACCTACCGGGCGACCGTCATCGGCGCCGTGCAGAACGTCGCCGACAGCCTGCGCGCTTTGCAGCATGACGCCGATGCGCTCCGCGCCGCGGTCGCGTTCGAACGTGCCGCAAAAATCAGTTACGATCTTGCCCGCCAGCAGATGCAATCGGGCAACGCCAACGTGCTCTTGCTGCTCACCGCGCAGCAAACCTATCTGCAGTCCGTTATCCAAGTGGTGCAGGCGCAAGCGGCGCGGCTGTCCGACACGGCAGCGCTCTATGTCGCACTCGGTGGTGGCTGGTGGAATCGAGCCGAGCCGCTGGTGCAGAAACGGCTTGATGTCGGCACCGACCGGGCGCTGCCAATTCATCCGCACGGCGACGGATTTTGACGGGCGGCGCCGAACGCCGGGCGCAAGCGGCGCCGGGCAAAAACCGCATCACTCAAAACTGATAATGCACGCGGGTGCTGAACACCGAAACCGGCCCGCGATCCTCGTTGTAGCCGGGATTGACGACGAACTGATAGTCGGCGGTCAGATGCGTCGAGGAGGACAGTGCGTAGTTGTAATAGGTCTCGAAGAATCTGCTCCGGCCCCGGATGCGGCAGCATGCCGTCGCCGACAAGAATGCCGAGCCCGCCGTCGTTGAGAAATTCCTCGTGGATTTTGGATATGCCGTTGACCACGCCGGCGATGCCGACCGTGTCGTCCGGCCGGTCCCATTGCTTGCCGTTGATCGACACGCCTCCCGACACCGTGCGGTCGATATCGGCGAAATCCCACGGCTCTACGCTGCCGTCGGCCCAGCCGGCGCGCGCGAACACGCCGACAGTCTCCGTCACCTGCTGCTGCAGGTTGACGCTCACACCGGGCCTGCTGTCATAAGTGCGCACCGCGTTGATGTCGGCGGTCCCGCCGGTGACGGCGGCGAGCGCGATGGCGTCGGCGAAATATCCGGCGCGGCCGCGATTGAGGAAGCCGGTAACTTTGAGCGAGCCCGGCTGGCCCCACAGTTCGTAGCGACGCTCGACTTCGCCGGCGAGCTCGAATTGACCGAAAGTCGGATCGAGGTTGAGGCTGTCGGGACTGATGCCGCCGGTCGGGCTGGTCGACAAATCGAAGACGCCGCCGCGCAGTGTCCAGTCGCCCTGGTACCACTCGGCGGCACCGCCCAGCGTGTAGCCCCATCCATCGGCCGCATAATCGAACGTACCGGCATTGATCAGCGACCAGTTGAGGAAATCGCTTTTCGGGTTGTTGGCGTATTTGTTGGTGTCGAAAATATCGACGACGGAGAACCTGCCGAAGGTCAGCACCAGGCGGTTGGCGGTTTGCGTTCCGGCGAACTGATTGATGTCGGCATCGACCTTCTCGCTCTTGCCGCCGAGATCGATGGTCTCGCGGATAAACGCGCGCTGCAATCGCGCGTACGGATAATCCGCGCCAATCTTGTAGGCTTCCGCACTGGTAAAGCCAGCGATCCCGTGTGTATCGCCAAGCCCGAAGCCCTGGTCGAGTTCCGGATTGATCCACAATTGCGCGCCTTGCCACAACCCGACGCCGGCATAAAGCGTGGCATCGAAGGTTTCGCGGCCTTCACCGGCGCCGGGCAGACTATTGGGTCCGGCATACGGCGAACGAAATGAGGGGTAGCCTTGCCAAGTCAGCGTGGATTGGCCGCGAACATTGATGTCATCCATGTCGACGCCGGACTGTGACGCCGCGCTCGGCTTCGCCGGATCGCCGCCAAAATGATAATTCAACCCGGCGCGCAGCTCTTGCATCGACCAATTTGAAGTAAATCGCTCTCCGGCGATAGGGAAGCTCGCGCTGCTGTTGCCATAACTGGTGAAAAGATATTCCAACCGCGCGGTCCAGTGCGGTATCACCGGCGCTTCCACGCCGGCGCCGGCGGCATAGCCGAAGCGCCAGAGAAACGGCGATTCGGTCGCACCGCTTGCGAGTTGTGTCAGCGTCCGCTGGTCGTAGCTCCAGGCAAAGCCCCCGGTTGCATAGATGAGCCAATTGCCGGGCGCGTAACCGATGCGCCCGCGCAACGTGCCGAAAGCCCGCGCGGATTCACCGTAGCTTTCCGCCCTGCCCGCCGGCGAAACGAGCCCGGAACTGCCGCCGATGGAAAAGCTGGCGAGATTGGGAAAGGCCGGAAAGGAGACATCGGCCTCGCCGCCGATCACGAACCGGTTGGGCAGCATGTCGTTGTAGCCGGCCTGTACGCCGCCGAAATAGCTGCCGCTGTCTGTGAATGCGTCGTAGGGTTGAAACAGCGAAAATGAGCCGGAAAGCGTCGGAGCGGCTGCGCTGACCGGCGTCGCCGACCAATCGGACCAGCCGGCGGCATAACCGAGATGCGCGCCGACGTAGAATCCAGTCCAATCATAGGCGCCCGGCGCGGCAGCAATCGGCGGCGCCTTGGTCGGCGGCACAGACGACAGGTCCGCACCGTCGGCGCTTTGCGCAAGCGCGACGAGCGCCAATCCGGTTAGTAGCACGCCCCGCATCGAAGCCCCCCAAGCCCCCGCTCTCGGCGCCGCGTGGCGGCCGCCCAGCCTACCGCCTGCCCTGCTACAATAGCGTGACCGCGCGCCGCTTCGAAACCCCCGCCCGGAACGCGAAGGCAAGGCGGGCGGGCGGGCGGGCGGGCGGGCGGGTGAGCTGCGAGACAAGTGCGACACGCGGCGGCACTCGACTTTGCGAGCCCCCTCTTATACCCTACCCCCTATGCTATTTATAGGATACCCCCCACCCTATCACATCATGGTGTCAACCTTGTCTCATACCAAGACCGAGCAACTGAAACTGCTCAACCGGGTGCGCCGCGTGCGCGGCCAGATCGACGCGCTCGAGCGCGCGCTCGAAGGAGAGAAGGGCTGCGCCACGGTGCTGCATCTCATCGTCGCGGCGCGCGGCGGCATGAACAGCCTGATGACCGAGGTGATCGAGGACCACATCCGCCTGCACGTGGTCGATCCAGCCAAGGACGCCGAGCGCGAGCGCGGCGCCGAAGAGCTGATCGAGGCGGTGCAGGCCTACCTGAAATAGCCGCGCTGGCGAAGCGGCGAGGAACCGCCATGGCGGAAACGTCTGCAGGCGCCCATTCCCACGTCTTTCTCGGCGACGGCCACGAGCGCAACGAGCGCCGCACCTGGATGGTCATCGCGCTGTGCAGCCTGATGATGGTTGCCGAGATCGTCGGCGGATTGCTGTTCGGCTCGATCGCGCTGGTCGCCGACGGCCTGCATATGTCGACGCATGCCAGCGCGCTGCTGCTTGCCGCGCTCGCCTACCGCTACGCGCGCCGCCATGCCGACGACGCGCGGTTTTCCTTCGGCACCGGCAAACTCGGCGACCTTGCCGGCTTCTCCAGTGCCGTCGTGCTGGCGATGATCGCCGTGCTCATCGGCTACGAGGCGATGACCCGGTTCATCTGGCCGGTTGCCATCCACTTCAATGAAGCAATTCCGATCGCCGCACTGGGATTGGTCATCAACGTGGCGAGCGTGCTTTTGCTCAGCGGCGGCGGTCACGATCACCCTCATGGCCGCGGGCATGCGCATGGCGGCCAAGAGCACGACCACGACGAGGCCCACTTTCTGCAAACCGGCGCCGGGCCGCTGACGCTCGAAATCTTCGAGCAGGGCGTGCCGGCGCGCTTTCGCCTTTCCTCGGCCGGCAGAGATCTGGCCGCGCACGAGGTCAGCGTGGAGATCTTTCGTCCGGGCGGCGCGCGCCAGGTCTTCGTCATGGATTCGCGGGCCGGCCATCTGGAATCGCGCGAGGAAATACCCGAACCCCACGCTTTTACGACGCGGCTGTCGCTATACGGCGGGCGCGAAATCCATGAGGTCGAATTTGCCGAACATGAGCACGGCCACGGTGCCATGCAACGCGACAACAACATGCGCGCAGCCGTGGTTCACGTGCTGGCCGACGCCGCGGTTTCGCTTCTGGTCATCGTCGGCTTGTCGCTGGGATGGTATTTCGGCTGGACGTTGATGGACCCCGCGGTCGGACTGATCGGAGCCTTCGTTATCGCGGCCTGGTCCTACCGCCTTATTCGCGACACCGGCGCCATTTTGCTCGACATGACTCCCGACCGCGGCATGGCCGAGCGCATGCGCGCGATGATCGAGGCCGACGGCGACCGGCTCACCGACCTGCACTTGTGGCGCCTCGGCCCCGGCCACCTCGCCGCCATCGTCGCGGTGGCGACGGCGCGGCCGCGCGGCGCCGACTATTACTGCTCACTGCTCCGGCGCTTTCGCGCTCTTTCCCACGTCACCGTGCAAGTGCAGCAGCAGTGACGCCCAGGACACAATCCGGCTCCGGCGTCATGCGCCGCTCAATCATGTCCCACCGGCGTGGAGAATTTGTAGGCGATACCCACACGAAAGCACTGGCCCACCGGCATCGGCAGCGGACGGCGATTTACAGACCGTTGCGGAGTACGCTGCTGCCGGCTTGCCCCCAGCTAAACTTGTAATTCACTCCGAAAACGACCTGGTTCACTTGGGTGGTCGACGTTGTCGAAAGCAACGAGAACGGCAGTGCAATGGTGGAAGAGCCGTAATCGGTGTAGCGAAATTCGGCGAATGCGTTCCAGTTTTGCGCAAATGCCACCGCCACGCCCGCGCCGGCGGTCCAACCGCCGAGGTATTTGTTGACGGCCTCGTCGGTCCCCGCGGTCGCGAGATTGAGCGCGCCGGTCAATTGCGTGCGGATGTACTGATTGCTCGACCAGGCCCAGCCGCCGGTGCCATAAAACAGGACATTGTTGACGGCGTAACCGAGCCGCGCGCGCAGGGATTCGCTGTCGAACACGCTCACCTGGCTCGTGCTGGTGCCGGAAGCGTCCGTGGTCGTAATCGCTTTGGTTCCGCCGGAGGAAACATCCCCCGTTAGACCGATCACAATTCGCGACGGCATCATGTCGTCGTATCCGACCTGGATGCCGCCGTGCCAATCCGGCGGGCTACCGTAGATCGGCGCCGACGCAACGCCGGTTGCCGTATCGACGGTACTTCCGCCCATGCTCGATCGCGATAGGCCGGCATGGACGCCGAGATAGAATCCGGTCCAATCGTAGCCTGCGGCCTGTAACGGATCCGCCGGAAATGATCGCTTCATCTCGGCGGCCATCGCCGGGAAGTTGATCGTATTGATCGTTTCCAGCGGTCCGGCGAGCGTCAGCCGAAAGGCCAATGGCTCGAGAGGATGATAGATATAGTCCATCACGCCGTTGGCGCAGACCGCCGCCGGGATTTTCGGCGTCGGGTAGCACATCGCAAACATCGCATCGCTCGTCAGCAACGAGCCGTAGGCGTACGTTGCCAAATCAGTCGTCGAATTCAAAACATTGAGCGCATCGAGTTGGATACGCCAGCCGTTGTCGAACCGGTAGCCGACGCCGGCATTGATCTCGTTCATCGGCGGCGACTGAAAGGCGCCGTCCTCGGTGAGCGGCCGCGAACTGATGTAGCGCCAGCGCAGCGCGCTGAACCAGCCGGTCTTCTCGCCGAGCGTGATGCCGGCAGACGCGACCATCCACGGCGCGTTGTACACATAATTGCCCGGCGCGTTGCCGATCTGCGCCTGCGGAAAACCGGCAAGCGACTCGTAAAGGGCTTCTTGTGTCGTATCAAAGCCGAGGAAGCGCGCGCGAGTGAGCGCTAGGTTGGCGTCGATGTGCGCCCATGAGACCGGCCGGTAATCGTTGGTGAACTCGATGCCGGTGCGCTGGCTCGGCAAGCCCGCCACCGTATCGCCGGTGTCGCCGTCGAAAAACAACTCCGAAGCCTGGTGGATGTAGAAAAGACTGATCGAGCTGTCGAGGTTGGGGATCGCCTTGGTGCGAATGCCGACCTCAGCCCCCTGCGAGCGCACCAGGAAAGGCGACGAGCCCTCCGGAGTGGTCGGATCACCCGGCACTTCGGTTATTGTCGTGCTGCGCGCATCGTTGCTGTGATAGCCCATGCCGGCTCCGACGAACAATTCGGTCTTGGCGAACGGCCCGAGCACCAGGCGGAATTTCGGGCTGCCGATGGCCTCTCTGGGATTTCCCGAATTGGCCGGCTGCAGCATCGAGTTGACCGACGCCGCGTAGTAGTCGCCCCGCCAGCCGAGCGCCGTCCGCAGCCAGTCGGTCCAGTGCACGGTATTTTCCGCGTAAATCGCGGCATTACCTTCATTGACGTGGTCGTAGATATAGGGCGCCAGCGACTGGCGCTGGTACGAATAGTTCAGCGCCGTAATGATGTCGTCGTCGCGGCCCTGCACACCGATCACGGTCTCGGTCGGCAAGCCGCCAATCATGCCGACGAAAGTGCGCGAGGCGCCGGCTCCGCCGTAGATGCGGTCGTCATGCTGGTGAAACTGATCGCCGAAGGTCGGATCAACGGTATCGTAGGTGTAGTTGTTCCACAGGTCCATCGTGTATTTGACGAGATAGACATTGGCTTTCCACGATCCGTCATCGGTGGTTTGCGCCACTCGGCCCGACAGCGAAAAACGGCTGGTATCGCCGCCGTCGGTTGGATCGAATGTGCCATAGAGGCCCATTTGGCCGGTCGTATAGTACCGCAGCGCATTCTGATCGGTTGAATTCCAGGTGTTGGTGTAGGCCATCGCGGTCAAAGAAAAGCCGTCGGTCGCCGTACCCTGGCTGTAGCGAACAAGCCCGCTGAATTTTTTCATGCCGTCTGGCGACGTCCACGGCCCGTCGTAGCCGGTGAATTCTCCGGCATAGAGCAAATTGCCGCCGCCGAGCCTGGTCGAGCCAAGCGTGAGGGAGCGCTCATAACCGAAGCTGCCCACGGTGACCGACTTGATGTTCCGTGGAACGGTGTCCACGACCGAGATGTGCAGGTTGCCGGCGTTCTCGAAATCGCCGACATCGGCCCAATACGGGCCTTTGCGGATATCCAACCCGCTGACGGTTTCCGGAATGAGCCAGTTCAGGTCGGTGTAGCCCTGACCGTGGGCGTGACTCGGCAGATTGATCGGGATGTCGTCCCAGAACGTCGCGAGGTCGGTGCCGTGATCGAGATTCCAGCCGCGCAGATAGTATTGATTGGCCTTGCCGCCATCGGCATGCATGACCGCCATCAGCCCCGGCGCCGCTTCGACGATCTCACCGGGACGGGTGATCGGACGCGCGTTGAGATCCTCGCCTGAAACCGTCATCTGGCTTGCCATGGTCGGCGCCACCGTCGGGCCACCCCCAATGCTCGGGGCGCCGGTCTCGGAGGGCGACGCCGGCGCTGCGGCAGACGGGGCCGAGGCCGCGGTCGGAGCCCGCGCCGTTGCGCTCGCCGGAGTACGGGCGCGCCTTGGCCGTGGTGGAGGTTTGCGCCGGCCGGACACCGTGATCGCCGGCAGCGCCGTTCCAGCTGATTGAGCGGGTACAGTTGCTCCAGGGGAGGCGGCTTCCGGCGACGCGCCTGCGGGCGAAGACGGAGCGGGATTGAATGCCGCTGGCGCCTGACCTATCGCCAAGGGCTGTTGCACGGCTGGAGTTTGCGCCAAAGCCCCCGCGCAGATCGATAGGATCAGAATCGACGCGGACGCGAGCAATCTCGCGCGCAACGACATGACACTCCTGCCCTCACGGGGGAGACGCAACCCGACGGCGCCGCTGCAGCAACCTTATTCGCGGCAAGCCGAACGAACTCATTCGCGGCAAGCCAAACTCATTCGCGGCGGCCCGACGGAAACCGCCAAGGCTTGCGTCATTTCCCCAACCCCTCGCCGGCGATGCTCGATCGCATCCAGCGAATGCCATCAGCGTGACACATCGAGTATGACGATGTCAACAAAAGTGCATACTAACCCAATACTAGTTACCCCGGAATCACTGAAGGGTGACGCGGAAGACAACTCGTCAACCTCAAAGTGATCCGAGCGGCCCGCGACCCCCACCTTGATCCTCCCCCTTTCAGGGGGAGGAAAGAGAAGCCGCCCTCGTTGGTCTTGAACCGTGACGCCGCATATGCCGCTCGCTCTTCCTCCCCCTGAAAGGGGGAGGACAGGTGGGGGTCCGCTGCCTCTCCGAATGCTCATGAATCAGGCGACAGCGAAAGTGGGCACTAGCTCAGTGTCCCGATTCCGAAGTTCGCAAACGAGGGTGCCGCAATTTCGCGGCGCCAGGCAGAAGGCGCCGGCGGAACCTGTCGAAGTTTGCCGCCGGCGGCGGCCTTGCCGGCCAAGACCGATACGATAAACTGACGGCAAGCCGTCGCCTTACCCGGGCGGCGGCAAGTTCACGGGAGGTACGGAATGAACAGACTTGCTAGGCGTGCAGTATTCGCGCCGATCGTTGCGACCTTGACCGCCGGCGCGGCTGTTGGCGCGTTCATGCTGGCAAACCACGCGCAGGCGCAATCGACAGCGCCGATCAAGATCGGCGTCATCGCCGAGGCGCAGTCGGTGGCCGGCTCATCGATCCCGCAAGCCGCACAGCTTGCCGCCGACGAGATCAACGCCGCGGGTGGCGTCAACGGCCGCAAGATCGAGATCGTTTCCTACGACAATCACTCCTCCGCGGCCGAGTCAGTCCGCGCCTTCCAGCGCGCCGCCACCCAGGATCACGTCAACGCGGTCATCGCCAGCTATATCAGCGAGGTGGTGCTCGCGCTCGAGCCGTGGACCGGGCGGCTGAAGACCGTGATGGTCACGCCGGGCGCGGCCTCCGACGTCATCACCCAGAACATCGCCAAGGACTACGACCATCTCAAATACACGTTCCATGGCTACCTGACCTCGACCAGCCTGGCCGATCAGGTGTGCGACGCCGCCAAGGATATTCTGGTGACGAACCTGCACATGAAGACCGCGGTGGTGATGAGCGAAGACGCCGCCTGGACCACTCCGCTCGACGCCGAATATCTCAAATGCCTGCCGAAGATCGGGCTCAAGGTGGTCGACCATATCCGCTTCTCTCCGGATACGACGGACTTCACTCCGATCTTCAACAAGATCGAGGGCGAAAAGGTCGACGTGATCATCACCGGCATATCCCACGTCGGCACGCAGCCGACGGTGCAATGGAAGCAGCAGGAAGTGCCCATTCCGATGCTCGGCATTTCCTCGCAGGCGACCAATTCGACGTTCTGGGCCGACACCAACGGCGCCACCGAGGGCGTGCTTTATCAGGCCGTTTCCGGCCCGGGTGTCGCGGTGACTTCCAAAACTCTCCCGTTCGTCGCCGCGTTCCAAAAGCGCTTCGGCAATCTACCGTCGTATTGCGGCTACACCGCCTATGACGAGGTCTATTACATCGCCGATGCGATCAAGCGCGCCGGTTCGACGGATTCCGACAAGCTGGTCGCGGCGCTGGAAAAGACAGACTGGTTGGGCACGATCGGCCGCATCCAGTTTAAAGGCAAGGACACGGCCAATCCGCACGCGCTCAAGATCGGCGGAGCGACCATCCCGGGCCTGATGCTGCAATGGCAGGACGGCAAGCAGGTCAACGTGTGGCCGGCAAACCTCGCCAACGGCAAAGTCAAGTTCCCGAAATTCATCAAGGTCGGTTCGTCCAATTGATCAATTGACCAATTGACCAACGGCCAAGCCGCAATCGCCCAAAATGTAGGCGATTGCGGACTTCCGAACCGCCACCCTAGTTTCGTACCAGCTTGCGTTTGGCCAGCAGCGCATTGACGTGCCGCAGCACGTGGTCGGCAACGATCGCGTGGCCTTCCGCCGTCGGGTGAAATGCGCCGCTCATCAGCGCCACGTAGGGAGGCTGCAGCTCGTCGAACGGCGATATGCCTTCGCTGTGAGTATTCGCGGCGAGAAAAGCATCATTTGCATCGCGCACGAGCCGCCAGCGATGCGCATAAGGCGCCGCGCCGACCGGCGAATAAGGCATGAAGGCTTGGGTCGCGTTCGACACCCGCGGCATAGCCATGTTGATCTGATCGATGATCGCCCTTTGCGGGTCGCGTGCGCACACACCGCGATGGAGGAATTCGACGGCATGGTCGGTAATGAAGTGAAAGCCCGTGCCGTGGCCGGTGGCCAATCCAGCCGGACAGCCGGGCTTGGCGGCATCGGCCATGCATTCCTGACGCTCTTGCAGTTCGCGGACGAAATTGGAAACTTCTTGGACGCGCGCGCGGTCATATCTGAACTTGGGATAGACATCGAGACCGAGCGTCGGCTTGCTGCCGCATACGTTTCCGGTTTCGTCGAACTGAATCGGCTCGTAGGCATTCTGCATGACCCGCGACGGATCCACTCCAAAGCCGTCGTTGAGCGCCTCTTTGACCGCCTGCATGCGGCGATCAAGGACGCGCAAGATAGAGCCTGCGATACCGACGGAGAGTAACGTATCGCATGACCGATCAAGCCGGCGATCGGCGCAATATCGGAGGCGCTGTCGGTGATCGCAGTAGGTCACCAGCGGTCCGAAGCCGACGTCATTGCCGCCGATCGAGAGCAGGACTACATCGATCGGGCGCTTGCGGCTTTGCGGCGCGCACCATCGCATGGTGAACACCTTTTCGCCGATGCTGGTGCTTCCCGGCGCGTAGACCGGGAGCCGATAAGCCATGATACGGGTGCGGTCCCTCTCGCTGCGGCAGATCAACACGCTGAGCGCATCGAACTGGGCGGCCACGTGTTGTTCCGCGCTCGGTCCCGACAACTCCTCGCGCGCATCGCCTGGCCCGAACAGACCTTCGGCAATATCGGCGCCCGAACAGGCGAGGCTCACGAAAGTCACAGCCCGGTGCCTGGTCCTCAAGCGCGAGCCCCATGCTGACGCGGAACGGATAGCCGTATTGCGAGCGGTGACAATCGGCGCTGAGCCATCGCGCCCGCGCTCGCTCGAAGGCCTCGAGGAATTCACGCGAGCCCGGAGCATAGATGAGGTCCTTTCTTCATCGGCCATCAGCCGCTTTGGCAGCGCTTTGGGATTGAAGTTGTCCGCCGACGCCAGTCCGAAGCTCGATTCCGTCTTGGTCTTATCGCGGGTAGCCAGACTGTCCAGTTTGGCGACGAGATTGACCGGGTCATAGAGCATTTCCCGCGAGCCGCTGAAAGTGACCGGCCGGTCCGGATTGCTCTCCCCGGACGCGAAGCTGTCGCCGAGCGCGACAACGAGGAGATCTTCAACAATGATGTCGGGATCGGCGAGTTCGTTTCCATTCGGCAACCGGACTTTGACGGTAACGCCGGACAAATTGCGATCAAGCGAATAGGGTACGCGTTTGATGACCAACTTCGCATCGCAAGGCTGCTTGCGCGTCTCGGCAGATGCGCGTGGCCGGCGTGCCTGCCACGTCCATTCACAATCGCCCGCCCCTGCCGCGGCTAATTGCTCCGGCGCGATGCTGACATCGACGGTGTGGGCGTCCGGCAGGATATAGTCTTCCTTCGCCGTGCCCCATGAATATTGACGCTCGCAGGTCGTGAAGTATCGGTGCGGATGGCCGTTGGAGTCGTAGCAGGTGAAGTCGAGTGTTTGCGACGCCCAGCCGAGCCGGCTCAACGCATAGTGCCGCCCTGCCGTCTTGAGACACGCAGCCGGGGTCGAACGATCCCTGCAATCGGGATCGTTAAGGCGCCGCTCCAACCGCCACATGATGTCTTTGGGCAACAGGTCCTCGGCCTACCGGACGGCCGTGAATGGCACCGCCCACCGCGTCGAACGCGCGCTGTTGCACCTCGAACGACGACGCCCGTTTGAAGAAACGATACGGATTCTCGACCTGCCAAATAAGGCCGGCGGCATGGCAGCACGTAATGTCACAAACCAGCTGAAATAAAACGAAAGCAATCGCAGCTGTCGCTACGTGACCTCGCATCGAGTTTTCCCCACGCCCCCGAGGGTCCCCGATCTTTGAATGATAGCGATATTCCCGCTTCATTGTCCACCCTCGGCATAGTTTCGAATTTCGTTCTCTTTGGGGCACATGCGGTCGCCATCAATCTCAAAACCTCAAGAGACTTGATTCCGCGCCGGACTCGTTAAAATGCGGCTTGCCGGCCAAAGACGATGCGATAGAGTGCCGGCAGGTCGCCGCCTTACGAGCAACAGACGACCGCATCATTCGAGGGAGGAATGTCAATGAGTAAGCTGGCAAAGCGCGCCGCGCTGGCGGCGTGCTCAGCTTCCGCCGTGCTGGCGCTGGCGTTCGTGACGCCCGGTCTCGCACAGTCGAAAGCTCCCATCAAGATCGGCGTCATTGCCGAGGCGCAGTCGGTGGCGGGCTCGTCGATCCCGCAAGGCGCCCAGCTTGCCGCCGACGAGATCAACGCCGCGGGCGGCGTCAACGGCCGCAAGATCGAGATCGTTTCCTACGACGATCACTCCTCGGCTGCCGAAGCCGTGCGCGCCTTCCAGCGCGCCGCGACGCAGGACCACGTCAACGCGGTCATCGCCAGCTTCATCAGCGAGGTGGTGCTGGCGCTCGAACCGTGGACCGGACGATTAAAGACCGTGATGATCACGCCGGGCGCCGCCTCCGACGTCATCACCCAGAACATCGCCAAGGATTACGACCACCTCAAATACACGTTCCACGGTTACCTGACCTCGACCAGCATCGCCGATGCCGTCTGCGCCCCGGCGAAGGACCTTCTGGTCGGTCAGCTGCACATGAAGACGGCCGTGGTCATGAGCGAGGATGCCGCCTGGACCACCCCGCTCGACGTCGAATATCTCAAGTGTCTGCCGAAGATCGGGCTGAAAGTGCTCGACCATATCCGCTTCTCGCCCGACACCACCGACTTCACCCCGATCTTCAACAAGATCGAAGGCGAGAAGCCCGACGTGATCATCACCGGCATTGCCCATGTGGGCACCCAGCCGACGGTGCAATGGAAGCAGCAGGAGGTGCCGATTCCGATGTTCGGCATCTCCGCACAGGCGACCAATTCGACGTTCTGGAGCGACACCAACGGCGCCACCGACGGCGTCCTGTTCCAGGCCATCTCCGGCCCCGGCGTCGCGGTGACTCCCAAAACCCTGCCCTTCGTCGCCGCGTTCCAGAAGCGGTTCGGCAACCTGCCGTCGTATTGCGGCTACACCGCCTATGACGAGGTCTACTACATCGCCGACGCGATCAAGCGCGCCGGTTCGACCGATCCCGACCAGCTGGTCGCTGCGCTGGAAAAAACCGACTGGCTGGGCACGATCGGGCGGACGCAGTTCAAGGGCAGGAATTCGCCCAACCCGCACGCGCTCGAGGTCGGCCCCGAAAGCATCACCGGCCTGATGCTGCAATGGCAGGACGGCAAGCAAATCAACCTGTGGCCGGCAAACCTCGCCAACGGCAAAATCAAGTTCCCGAAATTCATCAAGGTCGGTTCGTCCGATTGATGGAAGCTTGATCGAGCGCGCGTAGGCTTCTCCCCCGCCTGCAACCGCACGCGGGGGAGAGCTTGAGTGGAGCCCGTTGAATGATCCTGTTCTGGCAAATCCTGATCGACGGCTTCGCTATCAGCTCGCTCTACGCGCTCGGGGCCATGGGATTTGCACTGATCTTCGGCGTTTCCGGCGTGCTCAACCTGTCGCACGGAGCCCTGATGGTGACCGCCGTCGTCGCCGCCTGGTGGGCCGGCGATAGCCTGCACGCCGGGCCCTATGCGGGCGCGGCGCTCGGCGTGGCGGTCGGCTTTGTCGCCTCGCTACTCACCTATTTCGTCGTCGTGCGGCCGCTGCAAAGCACGCGCAAGATCCGCGAGCAGGAAAAGGAGATTTTCATCCTCACGGCAACGCTGCTCTGGGGCATCATGATGCAGGAGCTGATCGCCTACCTGTTCACCAACAACGCCAAGACGGTGGCGCCGATCGTGCAAGGCATCGTCTCGATCGCCGGCGTGCGCACGCCGACGAACGAGATTTTCACCGCCATCGTGTGCTGGCTGGTGATCGCGTTGCTCTGGCTTTTGGTCAACCGCACCCGCGCCGGGAAGGCGGTGCTGGCCGCCTCGATGAATCCGCGCGGAATCACGCTCCTCGGAGTCGAGCTGTCGCAGATCTATATCGCCATCTGGGCGGTCTATGGCGTCCTCGTCGGAGTGGCGGGCGTACTGCTCGGCATGTTCCTCGGCGTTTCCTCCTACAGCGTCGGTCCGCTGACCGCGAGCGCCTTCACCATCGTCGTGCTTGGCGGGCTTGGCAGCGTCACCGGCGCGCTGATCGCCGCCTACGTGGTCGGCTATCTGGAAACGTTGACGGCTTATCTGATCTCGCCGGCCTACCGCACCATCCCGGCGCTGCTCCTGCTCGTGGCCGTCATGTACGTGCGCCCGCGCGGGCTGTTGGGGCGCCGATAGATGCTATCATTCTCGACCGCCCGCGTATTGCTCGTCGGCTTGGGCATCGTCGCCTTGGTGTCGTTTCTGCCGCTGTGGGCTAGCGGCTACATCCTCGGCCTCCTGACGCTTGCCTATTATTTCAGCGTGTTCGCGATGTCCTGGGACCTGCTGTTCGGTTTCGCCGGCGAGGTCAATTTCGGTCCGACCTTTTTGATCGGAACCGGCGCCTACACCGCAGGCATCCTCGACAATCTCTACCAGCCGCCAATCTGGGCCTGCCTGTCCGCCGGCGCGCTCGCCGCGGTGCTCGGCGGGGTGGTGCTGGCGCTGCCGGCACTGCGGGTGCGCGGCCCGTATTTCGGTCTCACCACCCTGGTCGCGGTGCTGATGCTGCAGAACTTCGTGGTGGTCGACGCTCACCTGACCGGCGGCGAGATCGGGCTGACCGTGCCCGACGTCATCTCGATCAGCGACGCCACGAATTACGAGATCGCGCTGTGGTTCATGGCTGTGAGCGGCGCCTTCCTGTTCTCGCTGTCGCGCTCGCCGGTCGGGCTGATCCTGCAGGCGAGCGGGCAGGACGCGGTGCAGGCCGGCGCGCTGGGCTTCAACGTCACTAAACACAAGCTCACCGCCTTCATCATCAGCGCTTTCTTCTCCGGACTCGCCGGCGCGCTGATGGTGTTCTATCTCGGCTCGGCCTCGGTCGGCACCTTCATCGATATTACGGTCAGTGCGCAGATCATCATCGCCGCGGTGCTCGGCGGGCGGCGCACGATTCTCGGCTCGGTGCTCGGCGCCGTCTTTCTCATCGGCATGAGCGAGGCGCTGCGTCCGCTTGGCGATCTTTCCAATTTCGTCGTCTTCACCATGGCGCTGATCGTGGTGCTTCTGTACCCCAACGGCTTTTTCGGATTGCTCACGCGCATCTTCGGGTTGCTCACGGGCACCAGAGAAGACGCCTGAGCATGGAAGCGTCCGCGCATCTCGAAGTGGCCGGCCTGACCAAGCGCTTCGGCGGCCTGGTCGCCGTCAAGGACATGTCGCTGTCGGTCTCCGGCGGGAAAATCCTCGGCCTGATCGGCCCCAACGGCTCCGGCAAGTCGACGGTGATGAAGCTGATCATGGGCATCGAGCGGCCCGATGCCGGTTCGGTGCGCATCAACGGCATCGAAGTCGCCGGCTGGCCGTCGCACCGGATCGCGCGCATGGGCGCCGGCATCGTTTTTCAGCATTCGCGCCCGCTGCATCGCCAGACCGTGCTGGAGAACATCAAGCTCGCTTTGCTGCCGGACCGGCTGACGCGGCTGCTGGTCGACCCGCAAACCGACGCGCGGGCGCGCGCCATCGCCGCGCGCGTCGGCTTGAGCGCGGTGCTCGACCGCCGCCCGGGGACGCTGCCGTTCGCCGATCTGCGCAAGATCGAAATCGCCAAGGCGATCGCGCGCGATCCGCAGGTGCTGTTGATCGACGAGCCGTTCGCAGGGCTGACGCCCACGGAAACGGCGGCCTTCTCCGATCTGATCTGCGAACTGCGCGAGGACGGCCGCGCCGTGCTCCTGGTCGACCACAACGTCAAGAGCGTTGCCCGCATGGTCGACCGCGTCATCGCCATGTATGTCGGCGAACGCATCGCCGAGGGCACGGCCGAAGACGTGATGCGCGACGAAACCGTGCGCCGCGTCTATCTCGGCGGCAGCCTGGAGACCGCGGCGCGGCCGGAATCCTCGTTTGGCGATGCCGCGACGCCGTTTCTCGAGGTCGAGGGAGTGAGCGTCCACTACGGCAAGGCGCAGGCGCTTCAGCAGGTCTCGATCCACGTGCACGAGCGCGAATTCGTCGCCGTCGTCGGGCTCAACGGCGCCGGCAAGACGACGCTGTTCAACACCATCTCCGGGCTGCTCCCCTATGCGGGCGAGATCCGCCGCCAGGGCACCTCGCTGCGCGGCCGCTCGGCGGCATCGATTGCGCGCGGCGGTGTCGTGCAATGCCCCGAAGGCCGCGAACTGTTCACCGAGATGACCGTGCGCGAGAATCTCGATCTCGGCGGCCAGCATCTGCCCGCCGCCGAGAGCGCCACACAGATCGAGTGGCTGTTCGAACTTTTTCCGATCCTGCGCGCACGGCAGCGCCAGGCGGCCGGCACGCTTTCCGGCGGCGAACAGCAGATGCTCACCATCGCCCGCGCGCTGATGATGAAACCAAAACTCCTCATGCTCGACGAGCCGACCTTGGGACTTGCCCCCGTGATCCTCGAACAGATCTCCGAGGCGCTGCGGCGGCTGCGCCAGACCACGGACATCACCGTGCTGCTCGCCGAACAGAACGTCACCTTCGCGCTGCCGCACGCCGACCGCGTCTATGTGCTCGAACACGCGCGCATCGTCTGGGAAGGCGGTCCGGCGAAATTCGCCGCCGCAATGGGAGCGGGATATTTGTAGGTGAGGAAATAACGCGAAGCCCGGCTGCGTTTTTGCTTGGGCGTGCTTCCCATAAAAGTTGGCAGGTCACGCCGAGCGGCTCGGGATCGCAAGACCCGGAAGATGCCATTGAGGATACGGCGATCGGCAACGCGGTGGACGCGCCGTGGCTTGTTCGGTGCCCGACGAAAACATCACTTGATTTGGCGCACCACCTCAGACTGTCGCAGGCGCCCGCGCGCCAAATGCGCTTTTGGGCCATTGCAGCCCGTAGTGCTCGCGCAGCGTTGCTCCCGCATACGCTGTCCGAAATAGCCCGCGCCGCTGCAGCAGCGGAATAACCTCGGCGCTGAAGACGTCCAACATCGAGGGCAGCAGCGGAGGCATGATGTTGAAGCCATCCGCGGCGCCGTTCATAAACCAATCGCCGATCAGGTCCGCGACCTGCTCCGGCGTCCCCGTAAAGGTAAAATGGCCGCGAGCGCCGGCGAGCGTGCCAAGTAATTGTCTCAGCGTCGGGTGTTCCCGCCTCACGAACCTTAAGATCACCTCGGTGCGGCTGCGCGCCGCCTCCACCGACGACGGCACCGGGAAATCCTCCGGCGTCAGGGGGCGGTCCAGCGGCAAATGGGAGAAATCATGGCCGCCGAACCTTCCGGACAATCGTTTGCGGCCAACTTCCGGGTCGCAGAGTTCGTTTAATTCGCGCGCCAGACGCTGTGCTTCAGCCTCGGTGGCGGCGATCATCGGGCTCAGCCCCGGCAGGATCAAAACTTGCTCGGGCGCCCGGCCTTCGGCCGCCGCCAGCGTTTTTAGATCGGTGTAAAATGCCTGCGCTGTAGCCTTCTCCAAATGAGCGGTGAAAACCGCCTCGGCGTGCCGCGCCGCGAAGCGGCGACCGGTGTCGGATGAGCCTGCCTGGACGAAAACCGGTCGGCCTTGCGGCGTGCGCGGCAAGTTCAGCGGGCCGGCGACTTGATAGTACTGGCCCTTGTGGTCGATGGGTCGAATCCGGTCTGGGTTGGCGTAACAACCGTGCTCGCGGTCGTCGATGACGGCGTCTTCGGCCCAACTGTCCCACAGCGTTTTGACGACGGCCATGAATTCCTCGCCGCGCGCATATCGATCCGCGTGGCTGATCTGGCCTGAGCCGCCGAAGTTCGCCGCTGCCGTTGCAAGCCACGAGGTGACGATATTCCAACCCACCCGACCGTTGCTGATGTGGTCCAGCGCTCCGAACTGCCGGGCAAGATTGAACGGTTCGGTGTAGGTCGTGGAACAGGTACCGATCAATCCAATCTTATCGGTTGCCACCGCCGTGGCGGCCAGGACAGTCACGGGCTCAAGCCAGGTGCGCGCCGCTTGGGAGGCATCGTCGCCCAAAGCGAGTTGGTCGGCCAGAAAAATAGAGTCGAACAGCGCCGCCTCCGCACGCTGCGCCAAATCCTGGTAGTAACGGATGTCGGTCAGCGCCAGCGGCGAAGACGCCGGGTGCCGCCACGAGGCCTCATGATGGCCGCGGCCATGGATGAACAGATTCAAGTGCAATTGCCGCTTCACGACCTGCATCTTATAGAATGACGGATGGGCGGAAAATTACTCCGCCTTGATATTGGCCGCGCGTATCACCTTGGCCCACTTCTTGGTATATTCGACGATGAATTTGCCGAACTCCGCGGGCGAGCTTGCGAATGGCTCCACGCCCAGATCGGAGAGCCGCGCTTTGAACTTGGGGTCAGCGAGAGCGGCATTCACTTCTCTGTTGAGGATTGCGATGATCCCCGGCGGCGTGTTTTTCGGGGCGCCGATGCCCTGCCAGCTGCTCGCCTCGTAGCCCGGCACAAAATTGCCGATGGGCGGCACGTCCGGCAATGCGTCGATTCGTGTGGCGGCCGTCACCCCTAGGGCTCGCAGCTTGCCGCTCCTGATGTATCCGATCGACGCCACGACGTTAGGGATGAAGACTTGTACCTGCCCGCCGAGCAGAGCGGTCAGCGCGAGCGCCCCGCCGCGATACGGCACATGGACCATATCGACACCGGTCATCGCCTTGAACAACTCGCCGTAAAGGTGTCCTGCGCTGCCCGCGCCGGCCGACGCCATGTTGATCCTGCCGGGATTGGACTTGGCATAGGCGATGAATTCGGCGACGGTCTTGGCCGGAAACGACGGATTGACGACCATCACGCCTGGCTCGCGCCCGATGCTCGCGACGGGCGCGATGTCGCGGATGAAATTGAAATTGAGATTGTCGTAGATTGTCCTGTTCCACGCGTTAATCCCGAGAGCTTCGAGCAGCATATAGCCATCGGGGTTTGCCTTGGTGATCAATTCGGTGGCGATATTGCTGCCGGCGCCCGGCCGGTTCTCGATCACGAAGGACTGGCCAAGCCGCTCGGACAGCCATTGCCCGATCAGCCGTGCAATGATGTCGTTTGAACCCCCGGGCGGAAAGCCGACGACGATTTGCACCGACCGCGTCGGATAGGTTTGCGCCCATGCGAAGCGCGGCGCCGTCTGGAACGCGGCGGCACCTGCTGCCAGATGCAGAAATTCGCGACGCGGAAGTTTCATGGTGCCCTCCCTTGACTGCCGCAGGCGGCGATGACCAGACCAACCGCATTCATGGATTGGCTTGAACAAATGAATCCAGACGAGCGACTCAGCGGCCGACTGAAAATCAGCGATCTCCGTCTGCTCCAGGCCGTAGTGCAATCGGGCAGCATGGCAAAGGCGGCGGCGCAACTCCACATCTCGCAGCCCGCCGTATCGAAGGCGATAGCAGCATTGGAGCACACGCTTGGAGTCCGCCTGCTCGATCGCAATTCGCGGGGCGTGGAGACAACGCTTTACGGGCGCGCGCTGTTGCGGCGTGGAATTGCGATCTTCGACGAACTGCGGCAGGGCGTGAACGATATAAAATCCCTAAACGATCCAGGTGCCGGTGAAATCCGAATCGGCGCCACAGCGGTTACGCTCGAAACTGTGCTTCCAATGTTGATCCGCCACTTCAGCCACCAATATCCGCGCGTGGTTCTGCATATAGACAATGTTCCGCGCGACGTAACGCACACATCAGGCTTACGGGATCGAAAATACGATCTTATCGTGGCATGGTCGGGGACGCTCCTGGCGGATGATCCTCTCACGGACGACTTGAGAGTCGAGCCTCTTTTTCTTCGTGATCAATGGATCATCGCAGCAGGCAGCCACACTCGATGGGCGCGCCGTCGAAAGATCGATCTTGCTGAGCTTGTCGACGAACCTTGGATTTTGCCGGAGACAAATTCTTGGAACTATTCGACGTTGGTTGAGGTCTTTAGGGCTCGAGGAATCAATCCTCCAAAAGCGAGTATGGTGACCAGCGCTTCTACGCTCCGGAACTATTTGATTGCTCATGGGCCATATATCACATCCACACTATATTCATTGCTATGGCTCAGCCCCAACCGACAGTCGTTGAAAGTTTTGCCGGTAGATTTACCGCTCCGGCAGCACCCTCTCGTTATCTTTGCGCTAAAGAACCGCACCTTGAGCCCGGCGGCCGAGCGCTTTATCGAATGCGCACGAGACACGGCAAAATCGATTGCAATTCCACCGAGAACTCGGAAGTCATGATCAGCGGGCGTCACTTGGCCAGCACGCTGCGGATTTTCGGCCGCTTTTGGAGCGAAGCGGACATGACCCGGATTATGAGCACGCGTTCTTAGTCAAATACCCTCTCGCGCATTCACTCCAGGTACGGCCGGCGCGGGCGGCCGCTGCGGCCGGAACACGATAAAGTGCGCGAGCGAAAAGTTGACGAAAAAGCTCGCCAGCACGGCAAGCCCCTTCGCCGCCCAGAGCGGCAGCAGCAGCATCTGCGCGGCAAAGACCAGCGTGCTGGTGCTGGCGAGCCATCCGGCGGCGTTGGAGGCGACAAATAGTCCATAGGAGCGCAGGCGCAGCCGGCGCCCGGACTCGACCGCAAAGGTGATCGAGGAGTTCAGGACGTAGGACGAGGTGACGGCCACCGACCACGACATGATGTTGGCGACGATCAGCGCGACGGTGCCGGGTTCGGCACAGCCGCAACCGGCGGCTAGGCGATCGAACAGCGCCGTCGCCGCGGCCGAGTGCCCAAGCAGTACACGCGCCGAGAAGAAGACGGCGAAATCGACAAAGACGTTGATGGCTCCGATCACCGCGAATGAAATCGCCTTGAGGCTGAGCGCGCTGTTGCGCCACGCCTCCTGCAGTCGCGACGAAAGCCATTCAAGCCAGCCGACCATACTCATCGCGCCCCGCATAGCACGTTCCGGGGCGCACGCCAGCCCATCCGCCGCATCCCGGCGAGGGTGCTTTTGCCGGGCGACCCTGCGACAGAGGTCGGCGGCTGCGCTATAAGCGCCGCATGGACAATACCCGCGCGCCTCAAAGCGGACCGGCCTCCGTGCCGGGGGGCAGGTTGCGCGCTCCGGCCGCGGTTGGCGGCACGACCGGCGCCAGCGCTCCCGGGAGTGCCGGCGACGCGAGCGCCGGGCTGTCCATCGTGGTGCCGCTCTACAACGAGGCAAGCGGGCTCGAAGGGCTGCACAACCGCCTCGTCGAGCTGGCGCAACGGCTGTGGCGAACACGCGCGCTTGCCTGCGAGGTCGTCTATGTCGATGACGGGAGCGTCGACGGCACCCTCGCCATCGCCCGCGGACTGCCCGCCGCCGGGCTGGACATGCAGGTGGTGTCGCTGTCGCGCAATTTCGGCAAAGAGTCGGCGCTTCTTGCCGGCCTCGATCATGCCCGTCTTGGCGCCGTCGTGTTCATCGACGGCGACGGGCAGCATCCGCCAGCGTTGATCGAGACCCTGGTCGCGCACTGGCTCGATGCCGGCTCCGACGTGGTCTACACCGCCAAGGCGCATCGCTCGAACGAGTTGGCGACCCGGCGCATGGCCGTGAAAGCGTTCTATCTGTTGCTCAATTGGGGGTCGCACAGCAGGATTCCCGAAGATGCCGGCGACTTCCGGCTGCTGTCGCCGCGCGCGGCGGCGGCATTACGCCAACTGCCGGAGCGCAACCGTTTCTTCAAGGGCCTGGCGAGCTGGATCGGCTTCCGCCAGGTGCGCATCGACTACGAGCCGCAGCCGCGCGGCAGCGGGCGGAGCGCCTGGAATGTGCACTCGCTGATCGGCCTGTCGCTCAACGGACTGACGTCGTTCTCGGTGGCGCCGCTGCGCATCGCCACCCTGCTGGGGTTATTGCTTGCGGTGATCGCCCTGGTCTACGGCGGGCAGATTCTCTACGAGACGCTGCTCTATGGCGAAAGCGTCCCCGGCTACCCGTCGCTGTTCGTCGGTCTCATGGTGCTCGGCGGCGTGCAGCTCATCATGCTTGGCGTGCTCGGCGAGTATATCGGCAAGATCCTCTCCGAGATAAAGGCGCGGCCGGTCTATTTCGTGGCCGAGCACACGATGAAGCCGCGCGCCGATCTCGCCGCACATATCGGCGCGAGCGAAACCGTCCCGCCCTCGCGCTCCACGCTGACCGGCGAGCGCAAGATCGGCGAAGCCGCCGAGTGATCCGCGCTACTCTAGGCGGCGCAGGCAGATGATCACATCACGACGACCCTGGTGCCGACAGGCACGCGGTTATACAGGTCGATGACGTCGGCGTTGCGCAGCCTGATGCAGCCCGAGGAGACATTGTGGCCGATGGTCCAAGGTTCGTTGGAACCGTGGATGCGGTAATCGGTGGAACCGAGATACAGCGCGCGAGCGCCGAGCGGATTTTGCGGGCCTCCGGCCATGAAGTGCGGCAGTTCCGGCTGCCGCTTGAGCATGGCCTCTGGCGGCCGCCAATCCGGCCACTCGCGCTTGGCGGTCACCGCTTTCACGCCGGCCCAGGTGAAGCCGGGCCGGCCGACGCCGATGCCGTAGCGCAGCGCCTTGTCGCCGTCCTCGACCAGATAAAGAAACTTGTGCTCGGTATCGACAACGATCGTGCCCGGCTTCTCCGGGCCGTCATAGGCGATTTCCTGACGGTCGTATTTCGTCGCGACCGGCGGGTGCCCGGCATCGGCCGCAGCGTCTGTGGCGGCGGTCGTCGTGTCCGGATCGCCGGTAGACGCGGCGTCCTGCCCCGGCCGAGACGCTTCGGCGGCGGCCGGCGCCGCCGGCGGGCGCTCCGCGCCGCCGAACAGAAACTGGATGAAGCCGCCGCCAAGGTCGGCTTGCGCGGAGGCAACCACAGCCGGCGCGGCGACCGCGCGGGCGCTCGGCTCCGGCGGCGTTTGCGCGGACGGATTTTGCAACTGCACCGCATTGACGGCATCGGGCGCAAGCGGCAACGGACCGGCCCAGGCGGGAATACACAAGACGCTCGTAAGGAGCGCCGACACGCAGATACGCCGCATGGTTCTACTCTGTACTCTTTGCATTCTCTGCGCTTCGCGCAGCTCGTCGCTCCCGCACGAGGAGTACAGGCGCAAACCTCGACCGTTTGGTAAATTTTTTCCGCGCGCTCTCCGCAGCGGGCGTATTTGCACATTGTTCATCAAGTTACAGTTTATTTTGGGTGAACGCTTCCTCCGCATGGTTAATCGAACCTGCCGCCAAGCTTCACGCGCAGCGAGACGGGCGTGGCGCATGGCGCCTCGCCATGAACCGCGTATTAAGCGGCCGAAACATAATCTCGCGATCAATCGATTGACGTGATGACGCTCGGTGAAAGCATGGCGTTACGACGTAAAATCTTCCGCATCGAACAGAACGCGGCGGCGCAATCGGATTGCGCGCCGGCGTTGCCGGACGGCTTCCGTCACAGCGACATCGAGCATGCGCTCGCCGCGCTCCGCGCGCTCATCGCGGCGGCGACGAGCGGCTCACTGGCCGCCGTCGCGGCCGGGGAGAGCGAGCGCGCACGCCTTTTCGCCGAGTTCGAGCGGATCGCCGGCGCCATCGACGACAACGGCGAAAAAGCCGGCGGCGCCGGCCGCCAGGGGGTGACCTCGCGCATCGGCCATGAACTGGGCGCCGTTGTCGAGAGCTCCGAACAGGCGACGCAAAAAATCCTTGCCGCGGCCGAAGAGATCGACGCGGCGGCGAGCGCGCTTTGTGTCGCACTCGGCGGCCGCAGCGAGCAGCGACTGGCGCAGGACATCCAACACCGCGTCGTCCGCATTTTCGAAGCGTGCAATTTCCAGGATCTGGTCGGTCAGCGCATCGCCAAGGGTTTGGCGGCGCTGCAATTCGTCGAGGTTCAGATCGCGCGCGTGCTGGAAGAAATTACGACCGCCTCGAGAACGCGGGCGCTGCACGGCCCGCGGCTCGACGGCGATAGCGGCCACATCTCGCAGGATGGGGTCGACGCCATGTTTGCCGGTCAGCGAATGACGAATAATAGCGAATAGGGCGTGGCGAGTAGCGAAAAGAGGACAGCCCGGTCACGACTCGCTATGCGCCACTCGCACTTGCCTACTCCTCGCTATTTCCGTCGTGTCGCGCGCCCGCCCTCTGGCGCACAGCGCACATAGACGCTAATGCCGTAGCGGCTGGCGACTTCCTGATCCATCCATTTGAGAACCATGGTGCGGCCGTCGAAGGACACGATCTGGCGGTCCTCCATGCCGCCGGCGGGACCGGGCGGGCCGATGTAATTCTGGCCGGTGGGACTGCCTTTGAGCTGCAGGTCCTGTAATTGCGTGTTGTCGGCAAGATACATCATGACGCCGCCGCTCGGCCCGCGGTCGATCACCACGGGTTCGCTGCAGGCGGCACGCGCCGCCGCCTCGGTGCGCGGCAGGTCCTCCGGCCGGTGATAGGAGCCGTAGCCCCAGCGACCGACCACCTCTTCGGAACGGATCGACGCCGGTATTTCAGGAGCGACGGCGGGCGCCGCTGTCGGTGTCTCGACGGCCGGCTGACTGGTGGTGCAGGCAGAAAGCGCCAGCCCCAGCAAGGCGGCCGCCGCGCCGCATCGTCCGCAATCGCGCAGCCACGTCACCATAAGCGTTCTCCTCGACTCGACAGTGCGAATGGCAGTCTTTCGCCCCACTTTGCGCAAGAGCTGTACGCGCGACTCTGTGTCCGAACCCCGCGCCCGTTTCAGCCCCATCGTCCAACCCGATCCGCCCCGGTTTTGCCGCAGGATTTGGCCAGCAAGGTGACCGAGGACGACCCGCATCAGGCCGAACCGGCGTGACGATGCGACCCGTCTGGCCCTTGCCGCCTTGTTAGCCATAGCACCAGGCGACCTTGACAGGCCGAGCTTTCGCCCCTATTTCCGCGGCAGGGTTTGGCACTCGATCAGTGCGAGTGCCAAGCTTCTCGAAAACGTGTGCTAAACTACTGAAAAATAAGACGAACATTTCGGTCCAACATACGGCCGCGCGGACGACGGGCGGCCCAAGAGGGTGATATGGCAAAAATGAAATTCCGGCCGCTGCACGACCGGGTCGTGGTCAAGCGCCTCGATGCGGAAGCGAAGAGCAAGGGCGGCATCATCATTCCCGACACCGCCAAGGAGAAGCCGCAGGAGGGCGAAGTGGTCGCCGTCGGTCCCGGCGGCCGCGACGAGAATGGCAAGCTGATCGCCATGGACTTGAAGGCCGGCGACCGGGTGCTGTTCGGCAAGTGGTCGGGAACCGAAGTCAAGCTCGAAGGCGAGGAACTCCTGATCATGAAGGAGTCCGACATCATGGGCGTGATCGCCTGAACCTATTTTTCGTCATGGCCGGGCTTGACCCGGCCATCTATAGGGCGCCCCCGGCCGCATGGATCACCGGGTCAGGCCCGGTGATGGCGAGCTGAAGATAACCCTCCAGGAGCAAACAACATGGCTGCCAAAGACGTAAGATTCTCCACCGATGCGCGCGACAGGATGCTGCGTGGCGTCGATATCCTCAACAATGCAGTGCGGGTAACGCTCGGTCCCAAGGGCCGCAACGTCGTGCTCGACAAGAGCTATGGCGCTCCCCGCATCACCAAGGACGGCGTTACCGTCGCCAAGGAAATCGAGCTTGACGACAAGTTCGAGAACATGGGCGCGCAGATGGTGCGCGAAGTGGCGCAGAAGACCAATGATCAGGCCGGCGACGGGACCACCACCGCGACCGTGCTCGCCCACGCCATCGTGCGCGAGGGCGCCAAGGCGGTCGCCGCTGGCATGAATCCGATGGATCTCAAGCGCGGCATCGATATCGCGGTCAAGGCCGTGGTCGAGGACATCAAGAAGCGCTCAAAAAAAGTCGGCTCGTCGGCGGAAGTCGCGCAGGTCGGCACCATCTCCTCGAACGGCGACACCAAGGTCGGCAAGATGATCGCCGACGCGATGCAGAAAGTCGGCAACGAGGGCGTCATCACCGTCGAAGAGGCCAAGTCGCTCGACACCGAAGTCGAGATCGTCGAGGGCATGCAGTTCGATCGCGGCTATCTGTCGCCGTATTTCATCACCAACGCCGAGAAGATGCTGGCCGAACTGGAAGACGCCTACGTGCTGCTGCACGAGAAGAAGCTGGCCGGCCTGCAGCCGCTCTTGCCGGTGCTGGAAGCGGTGGTGCAGGCGGGCAAGCCGCTGCTCATCATCGCCGAGGATATCGAGGGCGAGGCGCTGGCCACGCTGGTGGTCAACAAGCTGCGCGGCGGGCTGAAGGTCGCCGCCGTCAAGGCTCCCGGATTTGGTGACCGCCGCAAGGCCATGCTCGAAGACATCGCCGTCCTCACCGGCGGCCAGCTCATTGCCGAAGACCTCGGCATCAAGCTGGAGAACGTCAACGTCGGCATGCTCGGCCGCGCCAAGAAGGTGGTGATCGAGAAGGAGAAGACCACCATCGTCGACGGCGCCGGCAAGAAGAAGGAAATCGAAGCGCGCATCGGCCAGATCAAGGCGCAGATCGAGGAGACCACCTCCGATTACGACCGCGAAAAACTGCAGGAGCGGCTCGCCAAGCTCGCCGGCGGCGTCGCGGTGATCCGCGTCGGCGGCGCCACCGAGATCGAAGTCAAGGAGAAGAAGGATCGCGTCGAGGACGCGCTCAATGCCACCAGGGCCGCGGTCGAGGAAGGCATCGTGCCGGGCGGCGGCGTGGCGCTCCTTCGCGCCAAGAAGGCGATCGGCAAATTGCACAACAGCAATGCCGACGTGCAGGCGGGCATCAACATCGTGCTCAAGGCGCTGGAGACGCCGCTCCGCCAGATCGCGGAAAACGCCGGCGCCGAAGGCTCGGTCGTGGTCAACAAGGTGCTCGAGAACAAGTCGGACACCTACGGCTTCGACGCGCAGACCGAAGAGTATGTCGACATGATCGACAAGGGCATCGTCGACCCCGCCAAGGTCGTGCGCATCGCGCTGCAGGACGGCGCCTCGGTCGCCGGCTTGCTGGTGACCACCGAAGCCATGGTGGCCGAACTGCCGAAGGACAGGCCGGCGATGCCGGCAATGCCGGGCGGCGGCGGCATGGGCGGCATGGACTATTAAGTCCATCGCCCGTGAATCTTAGCGTTCGGAGTCGGCTATAGCCGACTTCGAACGGCAGCATGGATGACTGACGCGAAGCGTCATTCCGACGCAATTGCAGACCGATCAAAAAGGGGCGCGGCGTGAGCCGCGCCCCTTTTTCTGCATCGCCTTAATCACCCGCCGGGCTTCTGGTGCCGACTTTCGCTGTCGCCTGATTTATGAGCATTCGGAGAGGCAGCGACCCCCACCTGTCCTCCCCCTTTCAGGGGGAGGAAGAGCGAGCGGCATACGCGGCGTCACGGTTCAAGACCAACGAAGGCGGCTTCTCTTTCCTCCCCCTGAAAGGGGGAGGATCAAGGTGGGGGTCGCGGGCCGCTCGGATCACTTTGAGGTTGACGAGTTGTCTTCCGCGTCACCCTTCAGTGATTCCGGGTACTAGAGCGGTTCATTCATTGACGGAAGCGTATCCGGCGTTGGCGAAGTAGTTGGTGCATTCGCTGGGCTGGATGGTGGCGACAAGGTCGCCGACGTATCGCCATGTGTCCTCGGTTGAGCGCTTCTGAGCAAGCCGCAGCCAGTGCTTGATCTTGGCGAAGGTCTGCTCGATCGGATTGAGGTCTGGTGAATAGGGCGGCAGGTACCAGAGCCTGGCGCCGGCCGCTTTGATCGCGCGGCGCAGGGCGGTCGCTTTGTGGCTGCCGAGATTGTCCATGATGACAATGTCGCCGGCCTTGAGGACCGGCAGGAGCTGCTGCTCGACATAGGCGCGGAAGCATTCGCCGTTGATCGGGCCGTCGAACACGCAAGGGGCTGTGAGCCGGTCGCAGCGCAGAGCGCCGAGGAAGGTCAGCGTGCGCCAGCGGCCCTGGGGCGTAAAGCCCCGCAGGCGTTCGCCTTTCGGCCCCCAGCCGCGCAGGGGGGCCATGTTAGTCTTGATCCAAGTCTCATCGATGAAGACCAGCCGCCGTGGATCGAGCCGGGTCTGCCAGGATCGCCAGCGGCGGCGCCGGCGCGCGACATCGGCGCGGGCCTGCTCAAGAGCGAACAGTGTTTTTTTTGAAGCGCAATCCTTCGTGCCGCAGGAACATCCAGACCGCGTTGTGCGAGACCTTCACGCCGCGGGCCGCCAGTTCGTCCTTCAGCCCGTGCAAGGTGAGATGCGGCGTCTGGCTGATCCGCTGCTTGATGAAGGCGCGGTGCGGTTCCAGCACCCGCTTGCGATGCCCGCCCATCTTGCCCGGCGCCACCGAGCCGGTCGCTCGGTAGCGCTGCGACCACTTCACCACCGACGACACCGCAACGCCAAACCGCGCCGCAACTGCCCGGCAGCTTGCGCCGCCATCAACCGCCGCAACCACCCGCTCACGCAGATCATTGGAAAGAGGTCGGGTCATCGGATGCTGGCCCCCTATCCAGCCAGCATCTTGAATCACAAACCACGATCCAATGGAATCCCAACCGATTCAGCCAATCCGTGAACCGCTCTAATTCTTGCCTAACCGTCGAAGGACTTCATGGGCGAAATGCGAAAGCGAGTTGTCGCGCGCTCCCATGACCACAATTCGATCGCCGCGACGGGCCAGCCTAACCACAGTGTCGCCGCAGCTGCCGCGGTCTGGAAACGAAAAGGCATGGCGACCGTGCCGTTGAATTTCGCCAATAAGTTCGCGACTTCCAACGCTGCGGTCGACAGTCCCGCCGAAATAGACCGGCTCCGGCATGACCAGAACGTCCTCATCGTTCAACCCGCGCACAAAGCAATCCACCAGGGCGTCTCGCATCAAGCGAATCGGGCCGTAGCCATGCGGCTGAAACATCAGCAATAGGCGGCCGGGAAACGCGTGCAGGGTCGCGAGCGTAGCGGCGATCTTGTCGGGGTTATGGGCAAAGTCGTCGATCACGGTGATCTCGTTGGCGGTGCCCACGATCTCCAATCGCCGGCGGATACCTCTGAACCCGCCCAGATGAGACGCAGCCTCCGCGAGGCCGACGCCACAAGCCTTCGCGACACACAATGCGGCAAGGGCATTGGCGACGTTGTGGTGCCCCGGAACTTTTAGCTCCACCGTGACGGTCTCACGGGTATCGCGCTCCTTCACCTGGAATGCGATTCCGGTCGGCGCGGGGATCAGCGCCGAGGCGACAAGATCGGCTGGCGCCGCACGCAGGCTGTAGGTCACTGCCTGTTCCGGTTTCAGGCCGCCGGCGAGCGCCGCGGTTTCCGCGTTGTCGAGATTGAGGACCGCCGTTTGCGCATTGGCGACGAAGCCGCGGAAAAGTGTGCGCAGCTCGTCGAGCGACTTGTGGTCAAGCGAGATATTGTTCACGACCGCCACGCGTGGCTGGAAAAGCGCAATGGAGCCGTCGCTCTCGTCGACTTCGCTGACGAAAATGTCGCCGTCGACGATCCGGGCGCTGGCAAACGGCGAGTTGGAGTTGATGAAATTCTTCATATCGGCGCCGTTGACAATCGTTGGGTTTTTTCCAGCGCGGTGCAGAATCCACCCGATCATGCCGACGGTCGTCGACTTGCCGCTCGTGCCGGCGACACCGACGCCAAGCGCGGCATGGTTGAAGAGTTGGGCGAGAAGTTCTGCGCGTGTCATGACGGCGGCGCCGACGCGACGCGCAGCCTGCACGTCGGGGACCGTCTCCTCGACTGCGGCGGAGGTGACCAGGATCTGAGAGTCGCGGCGCATTCCGCTGCCATCTTGCGGATGCAGCCGTACGCCACGTGCGCGGAGGAAATCGAATCGTTCGCCGTTGCGTCCCTGATCGAGCGCGCGGTCCGAACCCTCGACACGTCCGCCCCTCGCTTGGATGATCAACGCGAGCGGAGTCATGCCGCTACCGCCGATGCCGCAGAAAAAGTAATCTCCATGTTGGGACATCGGCAAAATCTACAGGCATTGCCGATGAGGGACAACTCGATCGGGCGCGCGCATGAGCAGGGACAGATGCAGGATTGGCGTCGTCGCGCCAGCCTCACGCATGTCTCCAGACGTGCCTACGCGTGTGCCGGCCCTGGCGGAGCGTCTCTATCCGGATCGGACGCCCGAGATCGTCTTCCACCCGCAGTGCTTTGCGTCCCACGGACATTTCGCCGGCAACGACGAAGCGCGCGCGCAGGCCTTCCTCGACATCGCCAACGACGCAAGTTTTGACGCGCTCTGGTTCGCGCGCGGCGGATACGGATCGTGCCGTGTGGTCGAGTTGATCGTGTCCCGGTTGACGCAGGCGTCCCGGCGAAAGGCCTATGTGGGCTACAGTGACGCTGGCATGCTGCTTGCCGCTTTGTACCGGGCCGGATTTACGGCCGTGGCCCACGGCCCCGTCGCGCAGGACATTCTTCGCGATGGAGGGGCTGCGGCGGTTGCGAGGACACTCGCCTGGATGATTGATCGGGCGCCCGAGGCGCTCGAGCCAACCGTCGACGGCACCAAAAAAACTGCGGCGTTCAACATGACGGTGCTCAGCCACCTGCTCGGCACAGCGCTGGAACCCGACCTCGACGGGCATGTGCTCATGTTGGAGGAGGTGGGAGAGGCGATGTACAGGATCGATCGATCGCTCTTTCATATTACCAGCAGCGCTAACGTCCGCCGCGTGTCGGGCATCATGCTCGGCCGTTGCAGCAACATCACGCCGAATGAACCGGAGTTCGGAATGAACGAAGCGGAGATCGCCCAATATTGGTGCCGGCGGGCGGGGATTGCCTGGTTGGGACGCGCCGACATCGGGCATGACACCAATAACAAGATCGTACCCTTCGGCCGCCAGTTCGGTACTCAGCTATGACGGCCCTGCGCAAGTGGCCCCGCGCGCGTGATCAATTGCCAATGACATTGGCAACTCACCGACGAGGACTGAATGTTGTTAGCGGGCGCATTTCCGACCAATCGCGAACATCGGCGAGGTCGGTGACGTATCCCAGACGCACACATTGGTACGCGCTCACGGCCATTCCTTTATTTGTCATTGCGAGCGAAGCGAAGCAATCCAGTTCATCGGCACAGTTCTGGGTTGCTTCGTCGCTGCCGCTCCTCGCAATGACGCGTGAAGGACAAACCTCGGGCGCGAATTCAAAAACCGCGCCGCGAGGATGAGATGCTTTTCCCCTCCCACCCCCGCGCGCAGCGCGTGGTGGGGAAGGGACAGTGAGACGAGCCGTGAGGGGGCGTCGTTGCGAGAATGCGATCGCTTTGCTTGCCCAGTTTGGAGCCTCCGCTCGATTGGAGCCGGGGCATCGGCGAACGCGGCGAATAGGCGCGGCGAAGCCGTCGCCGGCTTCAGTTCGTCATCAGGCGGAAGCGCAACGTGGTGGCGCCGACGAGATCGATTTCGTCGGCGTTGCGGTGCCAGCCGGTCATTTGCGAAAGCTGCACCAGCAAGGCAGCGTCAAGGCTGATCTGGTCCGGCGTGCAGTGCGAAGGCAGCGGCGCGGTCGGCGTGATGGTGATCGTGTCGGCGCCGACATTGGCGGAGCCGCGCACGCCGGTGCACCACAGATAGATCGAGGCGGTGCCATCCTTGTCGATCTCGATCATCGGCACGCGCTTGGAGCCGGGCAGCGGAGTAGCGTCGAGCAACAGCGTCCGGCCGAACGGAAAGGCCGAGTCGTTTGCGGACGCGGCGAGTGGCGAAGCGGCGAGAACGCAAAACAGCAGACATAGGCCGCAATGCCGGCGCAGGGAGAGCATCGTCGTCTCCGCCACAGAACAAGCGATGGATGGGGAAGCGAGCGGGGATCAGCGAATAGCGAATGGCGGAGGGAAAATCCAGCCCATCCGCCGCGGCGCTCCGAGGCGCCCGCGGCCATCGCCGTCCGGAATGCAAATGGGGCCGCGCATCGCGGCCCCATTGCGGCATCCTGAACGCCTTACGGATGCGCGGTCGTGGCCAATACGGCGATGTTGGGGAAGAACAGGTAGCAGCAGACCCCGATAATGATGAGATAGGCGAGCAACACGATGCACCAGCCGAAATTGTGGCGAATGACCTCGCCCTCGTTGCGCACGAAGCGGCTGGTGGAGACGCCGACGCTCGCGGTCTGCGGCGCGATCGGCTTGCCGATCTCGGCGCCCACCGAGTTGAGCGAGGGCAACAGCAGCAACGGAAAGCCGAGCACCTTGCCGACCAGCGCCTGGAACGCGCCGAACATGGCGTTGGTCGAGGTGTTGCTGCCCGAGAGCGCGACGCCGATGAAGCCGAGGAGTGGCCCCACGATGATGAACCACGGTCCGATCTTGGCGAAGGCGTTGGCAAGCGAGCCGGCCATTCCCGAATAGTTGAACACGTAGGCGAGGCCGAAGATGAACACGCCGACCAGGCAGGCGCCCCACATCTGCGACCAGGTCTTCCTCCAGATCTCGCCGAGCTGGGTGCCGCTCACGCGCAGCAGCAGCGCCACGATGATCCAGGACGCCAGGATCGCGGTGCCGGCGACGAACGGCGTCCAATTGAACACAGCGCTGATCGTCGTCGCGGTTGCCCCGGTCTTGATTGCCGAAACAGCGGAGACGGCGTAGTGCAGCACCACGTAAGACGGCAGGTGCGACCACGGTCCGGTCCACAGCACGACCACCACAACCAGGACGGCGATCGGCAGCCAGGCCGCGACCAGGTCGCCGCCGGAGAGGCCGTGCGCCTCGGCCCTCGTGTCACCTGTGGCTGGCGCGCCGCCATAAGCGAGGACTTGCGACGGCTGCCAAACCTTGAGCAGGAGCAACAGCACCACGAAGCACACGATCGAGCCGATCACGTCGGGCAGAAAGGGCCCGAGATAAACGGCCGTCGGCAATTGGCCGGCGATGTAACCGAGCGAGCCGACAACGGCGAGCGGCCACGCCGACCACATCCCTCTTCGGCCGGAGACGAGATAGAGCAGGATCCACGGCGGCAACAGCGCCAGGATGGCGACGATCTTGCCGACCGAAGCCGAATAGATCGGCAGCAATTGCGCGTAATTCATGCCGAACACGCCGGCAGTCACCGTGGCCAGCGCGATGATCGGCGCGCCCAGCGCGCCATAGGAGACCGGCGCATTGTTGGCGATGGCAGCCACCCGAATGGCGTCGATGTCGGGGATGCCGAGCGTAATCAGGATCGGCGCAACGAAAGCCCAGGGATAGCCGAAACCGACCAGGCCTTCGAGCAGCGCGCCGAACGCCCAGGCGAACAGGATGGTCTGCACGCGCACGTCGCGCGTTCCCTGCTGCACCAGCCAGCGCCGCAGCTTGTCGAACGAGCCGGTAGCCACCAGAGTGTTGAACAGCATCACCCCCCAGAACGTGATCCAGTCCACGTTCCACACGCCGGTCGCCGAACCATAAATGTAGGCGCGCAGCCCGTCGCCGACAGGCATGCCCCACACCCAGACGCCCAGCAGGTAGGTGACGATCGAGCCGATGAGCACGGCGAGCCACGCCGACATGCGCAAGCCGGCGAGCAGGACCAGCAACAAGACGACCGGTATGAGCGCGACGACCCAGGTCCAGAACAGGTTTCCGGTCGGATTGAGGATCTGCGTGAACATTGACGGTTCCCTCCCAAAGCCGCTGTGCGGCTCTTTTCGCTTTTTTGGGCGGCGCTTCGAGGCCAGAGGACGTTGGCAACGCCCCCGCCTGACAGAAATACAATATGCGCCAGCGCGCCGCCTCTTTGCGGGCAGCATAAGCCACTCGCGCCGCTGGCGCCATGAGCCGGCGAAGCGCGGCAAAAAAATAAAGTGGAGAAGCCGGGTGTCGGGTGGCCGTGGAAGCGGGCGGCACTGGCTCTTCAGCCGCCGCCCGCCGATCCATCGCCTCGGCCGGTCGCTACTTCAGGTTCGTATTGAAATCGATCGATGCGGACAGCTTGGCGATGAATGCTGCACCGCACCAGTTGGTCCCGAGTCCATTGGGATTTTGCGTCGTGATGTTTCCCGGCGAGAAGCTGACGCTCTGCGGGCTGGTGAAGGCGTTGCACTCGGATCTGGTCAGGTTGGTGTCATAATAGCGCAAGTCGAAGGTGAGCACCTTCCAAGTCCAACCGAAGCCCGCGTCCCAGGTGCCGTAACTGGTATACTTAGTGAAGCCGTAGAAGGCGTCGCTAGTACCGAGATCCCAATAGCCGAGATCGCCGGAAACATAGCCGCCCCAGCCGTTGCTGAACCAGGCGCTCGGCAGGGTGACCGTGGCATTGCCGGTGGTGAACCAGCCGTAGGCGCCGGTATTGGAGGCCGAGGGCGAGTACCATTCCTGCAGGCCCAGTGAGAGATTGTCATTCACCGTGTAAGCGGCCTTGGCATAGAATTCTACGAAGCTTTCGTCCGCCTTGACGACGTTGCCGGTCATCCCGCCGGGGAAGCCGATCGCAGTGCCAGGCACAAAGGCGCCGCCATAGGGTCCGCCGCCGCAAGCCGCCGCCGCCGGATTGAAGCATTTTCCACCCGGGTAGTAGTATTCCCAGATGCCGAAATCGAGCGCGAGCTTGTTGAATGTCGGGCGAATGCCGCCATACAGGTCGATCTCGCCGGCCGCCATGTTGGGAAAAGAGATGCTCTCGCCGGAAGCACCCGCATAGGCTTGCAGGCTCTTGTTGAAATTGTAGCGCAGTTCGAAACCGCCCTGGGTCGACGGCTTGTGATTCGACTGGGTGATGCCGCGGAAATTGTAGTCGCTCATCAAGGCCGCGGTGACGACGACGTCCCACAGCGAAGGAGCCGCCGGCGCCGCCGGCGCCTTGGTGGCCATGTCGGCGGCGAATGCGGGACTCGCGGCCAAGCCAGTCGCGACCAACAACAAAAATCCAAATCTCTTCATGATCTTGCCCCTTTGCCCCAACCTTTGCCTTTGCCCGAGCCTTTGCCTTTGCCCTGCCTGTCCGCAGAGCACCCGCGGCGCCCGGCACCGGCTTAAAAGCCGCGTCACGCGAGATCGCCGCGAATAGATTATTTTTGATAGCCAGGACCAATCGGCCAAGATGAAAAGTCGCGCATTTGCCGGTTTTTTATGCGAATTTTTGTTGTTATCGACGTTTCTCACCGCATGTGGCAAACCGGTTACACATTGAGCAGGATGCGCTTCTTCGAATCGTCATCCCGTTCTGGCTGATTGTTAGAACGTGATCTTCTCCGACCTTCCTCCGCCCGCCGAAGAGAGCTGCGCGAAGGCGGGAGACAGGCATCCGCTTTTGGCGCTCATCTCTAGCGGGAAGACGAAGAACGTCCCATCTTCATCGTGACCGAGACGGCCATAAGACCAACAATCCGAAGGAGTCTCGATGATGCGCGCTATTGTCGACGGCGAGGTGCTGGCCCAGAGCAACGACATCGTGGCCTGCCAGAATTATCAATATTTTCCGCGCGCTTCGGTGCGCATGGATCTGCTGCAAAAGGCGGAAAAAACCGAGTCCGATCGTGCCTGCCCGCACGGCGTGCAGTTCTACGATGTCGTTGTCGGCGGCAAGCGCCACGCCCGCGCCGCCTGGTCCTACGAAGCGCCGCAGCCGAAGATGCGCGAGGTCGCCGACCGTTTCGGCTTCTGGGAGGACGTGGAAGTCGGCTAGACGCCGTCAGGCCGCCGCCTTGCGGCGGTTGGCTTCGAGCCGGGCGTCGACCAGGGCCACCTGCGCATCGATTGCCGGATGGCTTAGCCCCTTTTCCTTGGCGATCAGTTGAACGAGCTTGTCGGCGCGTTCGATGAAGGACGCGCCGTTCTGCAACGCGCGCGCGGCCGAGGCCGGGCGGGTAAGCGATTGTGCGGCGGCTGCGTATTTCTCGAACGGCACGAGGTCGCCCGGATTGGCGCCGAGCCTGACACACAGATCGTTGACGAAATTATAGACCGAGCGCGAGGTCTCGATGTCACTGTGCACCGCCTCCTGGGCCGTGCGCATGCCATCTTTGGTGACACAGCGGTAGTTGCCGGCGAGCAGCATCGCCCATTTGGCGAGCGGTACGAAAATCGAGTCGTGCACGCGCAAGTGGACCGGCAGCTCGATCTTGCCCTCCGGCACCTGGTATCGCACGGCATCGATCTCCTGCTCCAGCTGCCGCAGGATGGCAGTCGACTTGTCGCTGTCGAAGCGCGCCACCTTGAAGTTGGTCGGCAGCGTTACCAGCAGCACGTTGACTTTTTCCTCGGGCGGCCGGATCGCCTGCGGGTCCGGGCTGCACAGCGTAATCGTGCCGGGAACGAAATTGTCCCAGACGCTGGGGTCCGTGTAGGCCGGCTTGAGCGCATCGTAATCGAGGCCGGGAATGCGCCGCATATAGGCCAGCGGTGGCATATTCATGATCGACATGCACGGCACGCGCGAGCGCGCAACCGCATCGAGCAGTTCACGCACGCCCGGCGAGCGGTATTGCGGCTCCTGCATCGCCAGGCCGACAAGGTCGTAATCCGCGGGATTGACACCGCCGACGCCGCCGGCCGTCACCTTGCCCGGAAGCTTGCGCGAGTCGAGTTCGACCGGCTCTTTACGGCCACGCACCGGCAGCCGGACGCGAAATCCCTCGGCGTTGATCAAGTCCGCCTCGGCGGGCAGGCAGACCAGATGCACCCTATGGCCGCCGAATAGAATCTTGGAAGCGAGCAGCGAGCCGTAGGACGCGCCCATGATCAGAATGTTGTAAGTCGCCGGCATCAAACATCTCCTCACTGGCGGGGCGGCTGCAACGGTCAGGTCTGGCACCGGCCCGTGGCGGGTTGTTCTCGACCGCGCACGCGCGGCGCCGTCCGTCCCTGGATCGGCCGTAAGGCTATTGGTCCTCGGCCAACGATGCAATGCGGCCGATCGAGCATTGGCCCGAAGCAGCGGCCTGAAGCAGCAGTCCAAAGCAACACAGACGCCGCGGCCCCGAAGAGCCACGGCGTCCCCGAACACTCAAAACGCGAACGTTCAAGCAGCGGGCCGTCAAGTGGCGTCGCCGCCGCCCATCCCTGATCCCGCAGGAGGCATCCAGGACGGAGCCGGCTCCGGTGCCGGGGCCGGAGCGGCTGGCTGGCTTCCTTGCCGGTTTCATTGCCGGTTTCATTGCCGGTTTCATTGCCGGTTTCATTGCCGGGGCCTTGCGCTTAGGGGCCGCCTTCTTGGTCGTTTTCTTCGCGGCCTTCTTGGTCGTCTTCTTTGCGGCGCTCTTCTTGGCCGACGCTTTCATCGACCTCTTCTTCTTGCGCGGTGCGGCCTTCTTGCTAGCCTTGCGTTTTGCCTTCTTCGCCATATTCGTCCTCCCAGTCCTTGCTGCAGTGGGGAAAAACTCACCCAGACTCGTCGAAGACGCGTTGCGCCAACCCTTCCACACGACGGCGCCGAATGCGATCCCGGTCAGCTTGCCGCCCTGGAGGGACGCATCGCCGCACGCGGCCGATGTGTCCTTAGTCGTCGCGGACACGGCCCTCCCGTGGCCCAATCGATCAACTCGACCGTGTGAACGGTGGGAAGCTCCGTACCCGCCGCGATCTGCGTGGCGCAGCCAAGATTGCCTGCTGCGATCACATCAGGCCGCAATCTCTCGATAGTCCCGACTTTACGTGCGCGCAACCTCCTTGCGATGTCCGGCTGCAGAATATTGTACGTACCAGCGGAGCCGCAGCACAGATGGCCGTCGGGCACGTCCTTGACGGCAAAGCCCAGTCGCCCGAGCAATTCCTTCGGCTCGCGCGTAATTCTTTGCCCGTGCTGCAGCGAACACGCGGAATGATAGGCAACGACCAGCCCTTCGGCCGGCAGGCTGGACTTGAGCGGCAGGGTCGCGAGGTACTCGCAGATGTCCTTGGCCAGTCCGGCAACGCGGGCAGCGCGCTCGGCATAGGCCGGATCGCCGCGCAGCATGAAACCGTAATCCTTCACCGTGGTACCGCAGCCCGAGGCGTTGATCAGGATGGCATCGGCGCCCGCGACGGCGAGCCAGGCATCGATGTTGGCGCGGGCCTGGGCCAGTGCCTGCGGCTCGCGGCCCATGTGATGAACGAGCGAGCCGCAGCAGCCGGCCTTGTGCGGCACGACCACCTCGATGCCATGGCGCCTGAGCACGCGGATCGTCGCGGCGTTGATCTCGGGAGCCACGAGGTCGCTGACACAGCCGGCGAGCAGGATCACCCGCCCGCGTCGTGGTCCCTCCGCGCGGTAGCTCTGCGGCGCGACCGGGCGCGATGGACCGTGCCGGGGCGTCAGTTCGAGCATGGCGGAGAGCCGTTTGAAGCCCGCAGCCGCCGCCAGCGGCGCCAGCGGCTTGACGAGGAACGCCGCCGCCAGCGCCAAGCGGAACCGGCGAGGATACGGCATCAATCGCGCCAACATTGCGCGCAGGAGCCGGTCGCCGAACGGCCGCCGGTAGGTCCGCTCGATGTACGCCCGCGCGTGATCGACCAGATGCATGTAGTGCACGCCGGACGGGCACGTGGTCATGCAGGCAAGGCAGGAGAGGCAGCGGTCGATGTGGCAGGCAACCTCCGCGCTTGCCGCCCGCGCATGCTCGAGCATGTCCTTGATGAGATAGATGCGCCCGCGCGGCGAATCGAGCTCGTTGCCGTCGAGCACATAGGTCGGGCAGGTCGCGGTGCAAAATCCACAATGCACGCAGGCACGCAGAATCTTTTCCAATTCCGCCACCTGCGGATCGGCCAGCTGCGCTAGCGTAAAAGAGGTCTGCATTACAATGTGGCGATCTCGACGACCACGGCTAAGTGTCTGTCGAGAATGCCATCTTTGTTGTTGTGGACCTTGCAAGGAAGCGTCTGTTCGACACCGATCCTTGGTATAACTCTGTGCTGCGGCCACAACGAAGTAACGAGCTTGTTCTCGTAACTCTGACGAAATGTGTTCTCTTGTCCTTCGTCGAGGTACAATGGGCCGGCAACGTATCCTGACGATTTCAGTCCGACCGCTTTCGCACCTTGAGTTAAGCTCGCAACGCGGTCGATGTCTGAAGTGATTGACAAGAAATTCATGTATCGCTTGAACTCAATAAATATAAGTCCGTCAGTTGGACCGGCGTCAACGAACAAATCGATCCGGCCGTGCCTGAAATCATCAATGTTTTTAGCAAATTGAAGTTCACTTGTCTTATACTCCAAGTCAATAATTGCTTCTTGGCCCTGAAAAAGCTCAAAAAGCGCGGCGGCCGCATAAACGACCATTATTGACTCTACTCCGCTATGCCACATGCATTTATTCCGTGACCAGTTGCAGTAGGCTGTGCTGGCTCTCAGTATCGACTGGTTCAATGCCCGAATAACTGGTTCCGTCATCTTACACCCCCGCCCACATGCGCCCGGCATTGAGCACGCGATGCGGATCGAAACTCTCGTGCACGCGCCGGGTCAGTGCCGCAAGTGCCGGCGCCTCGGGCGTGAAAACGTCGACGGTGGCGCGAATGGCGGCCGGCGCGCGGACCAGTGTTGCATGGCCGCCGGTCGCCGCGACACTGGCGCGTACAAACGGCGCCTGGGCGTCCGCGGACGGTGCAAGCGCCGCCCAGACGAGACCGCCGGCCCAATCGTAGAGCAGTTCGGCGCCCGCCTCTTCGCGCAGTTTGCGACCGAGCTCCGCGCCGCGGCTCGGCGCCGTGGAGAGGCGCCATAAATGCCGCGTGCCGGCGGGACCGCCCGCCGCGAACGGCGTCGCGTCGCGGATCGCACGCCAAAGCGCCCGCGAGGACGCCTCATCGAGCGTAGCGAGCGAACCGAACGGCGCAAGCAACACCTGCAGCACACTTTTTCGCTGGGCGACGGAAGGCGCGATCCCTTCAAGCCGGAAGGCTGTGACCCCGGCGCTCGCGCTCGCAATCTCGGCGACCCGCCCGGCCGCAACCGCCGGGAGGTGCGCGGCGGCGGACACGTCGGCGAACGAACCCATGGCGGCAGCCATGATCTTGCACGCGGCCCCGTCCTCGAGGTCAAGCGCCAGGACCGTTTCCTCGGTCTCGGCGCGCGGCAGCACTTTTATGGTCACCTCGGTCATCGCCGCGAGCGTGCCCCAGGAGCCGGCGAGCAGCTTGCACAGGTCGTAGCCGGTGACGTTCTTCACCACCCGGCCGCCGGACTTGAACGCCTCGCCGCGCCCGGAGACGGCATTGACGCCGAGGAAATGGTCGCGGGCGGCGCCGGCCTTGATGCGCCGCGGGCCGGACAGATTGCCCGCGATCACCCCGCCGATCGTGGCTCCGGCAGCGGCTTCGCCGAGCACGCTCGCATAATCCATCGGCTCGAAAGCGAGCTGTTGCTTGCTGCCGGCGACCAGCGTTTCGAGTTCAACAAGGGGCGTGCCGGCCTTCGCTGACAGAACCAGTTCTTCGGGCTCGTAGAGCGTGACCCCGGACAGGCCCGAAAGATCAAGCGTCGCATCCCATTGCGCGGCGCGGCCGATCGCGCGCTTGGTCCCATGGCCGATCAGTTCAAGAGTCTTGCCGGCGGCGAGCGCCCAGCCGATCGCCTCCTCGACCTCCTTGACCTCACGCGGCTTGAGACTGTCGGACATCGCCCAAGAACCGTCATTCCGCCGCGTCGGCCGCAGCAATGGAGCCCGTGAAGGCCGGCATGATCTCGCGAGCGAAGCGATGGAGTTGTTCGACCCCACCCAAGACCGTCAGCAGGATGTATTCGGCACCGGCAGCACGCAACTCTTCAAGCCTCGCGTGGATTTCGTCCGGCGTTGCGTACAGCGCGTGCTCCTCGGTGCCGCCCTCTTTGTCGGAATAGGCAAGCACATGCGAGCCGCCGGCGTGGTCGGGCTTACGCGAGACATCCACCGTGCGCCTGGTATAGGCGGCCTGGCGGGCCAGCGCGGCCTCTCTGTCGGCCTCGTTGCTGGCGACGTAGAGCTGCCGCGCCACCGCAATCTGCGCCGGAGCGAACGGGAGCCCGTTTCGCGCGCGTTCGGCTTTGTAGAGGGCGATGCGTTCGGCGATCTGCTGCGGGCTCGCGTATTGATCGAGGATCAGATTGAACCCGCGCGCCGCGGCGCGGCGGATCGAAGCTGCGCTGGCGGCGGCGACCCAAAACGGCGGATGCGGCTTCTGCGCCGGCGGCGGTTCGACAACGATATCCTCGAAATGCCAGAAGCGGCCGCAATGGGAAAAACGCTCGCGCGTTGTAAACGCCCGCCGCATCAGCTCGACTGCTTCCGCAAAGCGCGCCTCGGCCTCTTGCGGCACGATCTGAAAGCCGTGGAATTCGCTGTGACGGTAGCCCTTGCCGATGCCGAAATCGAAGCGGCCGCCGGAGACGAGATCGAGAGTGGCCGCCTGTTCGGCGAGCAGCACCGGATTGTGCCATGGCAGCACCATCACCGCCGAGCCGAGCCGCAGCGTCGTGGTGCGCATGGCGAGCGCCATCAGCAGCATCAGCGTCGAAGAGACCTGGTTCCAGCCGGTGAAATGATGCTCGACCAGAAAACTGGACTTGAAGCCGAGCGCCTCGGCCGCGACGTTGAACTCGAGCCAGTCGCGAAAACCCTGGCCGGTTTCCGCCGGAAGATCGCCGCTGTTGGCTTGCGCGGACGTGAACACACCGAATTTCATAGGAAATATTCCGGCGACGGCCTTGCCAGTGAACCTGAAGAACGCCGCACACCTGGAAAAGCCCACTTGGCGCGGCCACGACCTTTATCATGCAGTGTGCGGCTTGACCTCGCGGTCGATTCTCCGCCCGCGCGCTTGGCGGGTTATCGCCAGTTCATACTGCGCCTGGAGGTTGATCCACGATTGCGCGTCCGTGCCGAAATAGCGCCCCAGCCGCAGCGCGGTATCGGCGGTAATCGCGCGCCTTCCAGCGAGAATGCCGACGACCCGGTTGAGTGGAACATTGATTTCCTTTGCCAGACGATACGCGCTCAGCGCCATCGGCTCGAGAAATTCGCTGCGCAGAATATCGCCGGGCGGACGCCGCTTCATTGCCCCGCGGCGCTTGTCGATCACCTCGGAGAGATCGACTCTGCCTGCATCGAGATCGTCACGACGAATGCTCATTTAGGCCTCTCAATGATAATCGCAGAATTCCACATCGTAGGCATTCCCGTCCCTCCAGTGAAACAGATGCGCCATTGGTCATTGACGCGGATGCTGTGCTGGCCGGCTCGGTTTCCGGTCAGTGCCTCCAGCCGGCTTCCTGGAGGCACCCGCAGGAATGACATGGTCGCGGCACTATCGATCAGATCGAGCCTCCGCTTGGCCCTCTCGGCCACATCGGTTGGCAAGCCCTTCGCATGCCGGCTTGAAAACAGAGTTGCGGTCCGCTTGTCGGCGAACGTCTTGGTCACGTTTCAACGTAGGGCTGACCAATGGTGACGTCAAGCGTCACTATAGTAGAGCTACGGATTGCAGCCGGACGCCGATGGCGATAGGGCTTTCAGTCCTCTCCTCGCCATGGTCGGCGGGCGGTGTGCCTAATATGCACTATTCGCACCCGATCATCGAACAGGCGATAGAACACTTTGAATGGATAGCGAATAAGCGGCACCACATGCAGACCCGACCGCTGTTCGACCTTGGGCGCGCTGAGCGGCTCTCGGCTGATGCGCTCGGCTACGGCGCGGATGCGCGCTTCCAGAGCTTCGGCCACCCGGTCGCCGAATATCCGGCGGCTGTCAGCAGAAATCTTGCGAAGGTCCGCGACAGCTCGGCCCGAATACTCAATCTTCATCGGCGGCGAAATGTCAGGAACGCCGCTTCGACTTCCTCGTCCGTTGCCACGCCGCTATGCTCCGCTTCATCAATCGCCTGAAGCTCTGCCGGCGTCGCGCGATAGACACCGGTGCGACGCGCCTCGATTTCGCGCGCATATTCCGCAAGCTCCTCCTGGTCCTCAGTGGGCCAGGATGCCACCTGATCAAGAAGCTTTTTGGTGCTCGGGCTCATAGCAGAAACATAGCATATGGCCTGCTTCGCCGCCACTTAGAACCGCGGCAATTCCGGAAACGCCACGCGCCCCAATAGCGGATATTGATCTCATCGATCGGTAAATTACTCCGGTCTTAGAGCCGCAAATTTGATCACTTTGCTCCACTTCGCCGTTTCATCGGAAACAAGTCGGCCGAAATCGGCAGGCGAACCCGTAAGCGCCGTGCAGCCCAACTGTGCAAGTCGCGCCCTGCGGTTTTCACGATTACCCCGATCCACGGATCAGTCTGCTGCTAACGGGACAGTTTCTCACGATTTTTCCGACCTCCACATTGAGGTTTCCTTTCTGGCGCAAAGACCTCAAGGCTTTGCCTGTCGAGCTTGCAACACCACGCCTCCCGCACGGAATCTTCACACTGAAAGACCGGACGCTCAGTCCTGCCTCGCGCCTGTTCATCGAAGAGGCTCGCCAAGTGGCAGGCTCCTTGGGCGAGGCCTCGCAAATTAGCCTAGGTCGGTCAAAACCGCGGAATATCGGGATGCGCGACGCGGCCGGCGTGAACGTGCATGCGGCCGAGTTCGGCGCAGCGATGCAGCGTCGGAAACACTTTTCCCGGATTGAGCAGGCTCTTGTCGTCGAACGCGCATTTGAGCCGCTGTTGCTGGTTGAGATCGGCCTCGTTGAACATCGCCGGCATGAGGTCGCGCTTTTCCACGCCGACGCCGTGCTCGCCCGTGAGCACGCCGCCCACTTCGACGCAGAGCAGCAGTATGTCGGCGCCGAATTTTTCCGCTCGCTCCAGTTCGCCCGGCTTGTTGGCGTCATAGAGAATAAGCGGATGCAGGTTGCCGTCGCCGGCATGAAAGACGTTGGCGACGCGCAAGCCGTACTTCTGCGACAGCTCGGCCATGCGCTTGAGCACGAGCGGCAGCTTGGCGCGCGGAATGGTCCCGTCCATGCAGTAATAATCCGGCGAGATGCGGCCGACAGCCGGGAATGCCGCCTTGCGGCCGGCCCAGAACAACAGCCGCTCCTCCTCGGAATTGGAGGGGCGGCATGTCACTGCGCGGCACTCGCGCGCGATCGCCTGCACGCGCTCGAGCAGGTGATCGACCTCGGCGCGCGGGCCGTCGAGTTCGACGATCAGCAGCGCCTCGACATCGAGCGGATAGCCGGCATGAACAAAATCCTCGGCCGCCTTGATGGCGGGACCGTCCATCATCTCCATGCCGGCGGGAATGATGCCGGAGCCGATAATGCGCGCCACGCAGGCGCCGCCATCTTCCGAGCTCGGAAAGCCGATCAGGGCTGCGCGCGCGCTCTGCGGCTTCTTCAAGATCCGCACCGTCACTTCGGTGACGACGCCGAGCAGGCCTTCCGAGCCGGTGACGACCCCCAACAGGTCGTAGCCCGCGGCATCGAGATGCTTGCCGCCCAGCCGCAAAATCTCGCCGGTCATCAGCACCAGTTCGCAGCCGAGCACGTTGTTGGTGGTGACGCCGTATTTCAGGCAGTGCACGCCGCCCGAATTTTCCGCGATGTTGCCGCCGATGGTGCAGGCAATCTGCGAGGACGGGTCCGGCGCATAATAGAAGCCGGCGTGCTCGACCGCCTGGGTGACCGCGAGGTTGGTCACGCCCGGCTCGACCACGGCGACGCGGTTGTCGAAATCGATCTCGCGGATGCGCTTGAACTTGGCCATGCCGAGCAGCACGCCGTCGCCAAGCGGCAGCGCCCCGCCGGACAGCGAGGTCCCGGCCCCGCGCGGCACCACCTTGACGCCTTGGCGGTGGCAGAAGCCGAGCACGGCGGCGACCTGCGCGGTGGTCTCCGGCAGCACCACCACCATGGGAAGCTGGCGATAGGCGGTCAGACCGTCGCTCTCGTACGGGCGCATCGCCTCCTCGGCAGCGATGACCCCCTCGCCCGGCACTATGCGCCTGAGCGCCGCGACGATCTCGGCGCGGCGGCCGAGGACGGCGTCGTCGGATTGCGGCATCATCACCGCCATGCTGTGGGGCCTTTCTGGTTCTCTGGCCGTATTCGGCGAGAGTCATTATAGCTGGAAAAATCGATACGGGTGCCGCGCCGTCGCGATGGCACAAGAGGCGATCTTGCCCGTTGACAGGACGCCACCACCGCTTCAACGGTCTGACGATCGCGTATGTTGGCGCGGGGCGTCCGAGGCATCGGCTCCGGATCGGAATGCACATGGATCGGAACGCACATAGAGAAGGGATCATGAGGAATTTGCTCGCCATGCGGAGCTTGCTTGCAGCCGCCGCGCTGACGCTTGCGGCGACCGGCATAGCTACCGCTCAGGACCTCGGAAAGGGCGAGCAGGTCTTCGACCGGTGCCGGCCCTGTCACGCCATCGGACCCGGCGCAGTCAACATGCTCGGGCCCGAACTCAACGGTCTCGATGGCCGCAAGGCCGGCAGCGTTTCAGGCTATCCCTATTCGGACGCCAACAAGCAATCCGGCATCGTCTGGAATGCGGCCACCTTCAAGCAATACATCAAAAATCCTCAGGCGATGGTGCCGGGAACCAAAATGTTCTTCGCCGGCATCGACAATCCGCAGGAGATTGACGACCTGTGGGCCTATGTGAGCCAGTTCAACGCCGACGGCAGCATCAGGAAGAAATAAGCAAGAGAAGCACGCATTGGGGACTTGATCCGGCTCAACTCTGCCGGCTCTATATTACGGGCGGCGACCGCATGCCGCCGCCGCGATCAGGAAAGGCGCCGTAATGACCATCAAGGACATCGTCGTCAATCTGGGCCTCGGCGACAACGCCGGCTTTGCCGGCGACTACGCAGTCTCGGTCGCGGCAGCGCTCGACGCCCATCTGACCGCAATCGCATTTGCCTATGATGCGGTCATTCCGGTGGCGGCGACCGGGTACGTTCCGCCCGAAGTCATCGAGACCCAGCAGCGTGACAGCAAAGCCTTGGCGGACGCCGCTATCGATCGCCTCACCGCAGCGGCCAAGCGCACCGGCATCGCGGTGGAACCGACCGTGCTAGCCGGGAGCTTTGCCGGCGCCGGCGATCAGTTCGGCCTCATCGCCCGGCGCTTCGATCTTGCCATCGTCGGCCAAGGCGAGCCGGACCAGGGCGCAGTCGAAGGTTTGATCGTCCAGTCGGCGCTGTTCGAGTCCGGACGCCCGGTAATCCTGGTCCCTTATATCCAGAAGGCGCCGCTCAAGCTCGATCGGGTCATGGTTTGTTGGGATGGCAGCCGACCAGCGGCGCGCGCCATCGCCGACGCCATGCCGTTGCTCGAGCGCTCCGGCACGGTCGAGGTGGTCATCGTCGCCAATGAGCGCGGCAAGCAGGACGAGATTCCCGGCGCCGACATGGGGCAGCACCTTGCCCGCCATGGGCTCAAGGTCGAGGTCAAGCGCATCACCATGAGCGACATCGACGTGGCCGACGCCTTGCTCTCGCACGCCGCCGACAGCAGCGCCGATTTCATTGTCATGGGCGGTTACGGCCATTCCCGCTGGCGCGAATTCGTGCTCGGCGGAGTAACACGCACCATCTTGCGATCGATCACGGTGCCCGCGCTGATGGCGCACTGACGCCAGGGATCAGGGTGCAGAGATTACGGATCAGGACTCTCCTGATGCCTAATTCTTTATGCCTGATCCCATTTGCACGACCAGGCCACGCGCGCGAGCATCGGCGACGCCGAGGGCGCGCAGCGCAGTCAACGTGACCGATTGCACAATCTCGCGGTCGCGACCTGCCGCATCGGGAGCCAGCGGACCGACGAGACCTTCGATCACAAGCCCAAGCAGAGCCGCAGCCGCCAGTGCCGAATCCTGCTCGCCGAGGTGGCCGCCTGCGATCGCCGCCGCCACCAGCGCAGCGAATTGGGCGGCGAATGCACGGCGAAACGCGAGCCGGCAGGCGTGGAGTTCGGCGTCGACCGGTTCCGCCATGGCCGCGAAGGCGAGGCGACGATGGCGTCGCGCGCGCGACGCGAACGTCATCAGGGCCGCCGACAACGCCGAGAGCGGCCCGGGCGCGGACTGGGCGGCCGTCCGCAGCGCCGCGATCTCACGCTCGCAGATTTCCTTCAGCAGCGCCTCGACCAATTCTGTCTTACCGGGAAAATACCGATAGACCGTACCGGCAGCGATGCCGGCTCGCTCGGCGACGGCCGCGATCTGCACCGCGGCCATGCCGCCTTCACTCGCCGCCTGCCGCGCAGCGGCAAGGATCGCCGCATGCCGGGCAGCGAGCCGACGGGCGACTTTCTCCGTGCGGCGATAGGGCATCAGTGCCGGGAATCAAAGTGCCGAGAAAATCAGGTGAACCACGATTCAGCCGGCGCCGCAATAAAGCTCACATGCGTGCGGCCACCCGGTCGCATGGCGCCACGCGGCCTCAGCGCCTGAGATGGAAAAGCCCAAGGCGGCACGTACACGATCAAACGGCCATTGCAGCCGCGAGATGCGATCAGCGGGTCTGGTCTTCCTTCGTCTTTTTGTTTGCCTCGTGATGGCCGATAGCGCAGCCGACTGCCGCACCGATTAAACCATGGTGATGCGCCATGTGCCCGGCGACGCCGCCAACCACAGCGCCTTTGATGCAGCCTTTCGCCTCAGCCGTGCCGCTTGTCCACGCGAGAGCCAGCGCAAGTGCTGCGCATGTGCAGATCGCCTTCATTGCTGCAAATCTCCCATTGTACTAAGGCAATCCTCAAATGGATTGTTGGTTCCGTTAAACCCGCTTGCCCGGGACAGAGGCCGGTTCAATGCGGCCGCTCAGCGATCCTTCTCCGCCACCGCCTTCGCCCGGATTTTCGCTAGCGTCGTTACCGGCGTGATCGCTTCGGGATCGATCTTCAGGCGGATGATGGCCGGCTTGCCGGACGCCTGCGCCGCCGTGAACGCCGCAGGGAAATCCTCGGTGCGCTCGACCGAAGTTCCGAAGCCGCCGAAGGCGCGCGCGTATGCGGCAAAATCCGGATTGCGCAAGTGCCGTCGCCGAGATGCGGCCGGGATATTCGCGCTCCTGGTGCATGCGGATGGTGCCGTAGAGACCGTTGTCGTTGATGATGATGATGAACGGCAGATCGTACTGAACGGCGGTGGCGAACTCCTGCCCGTTCATCAGAAAATCACCGTCGCCGGCGACGCACACGATCGGCCGCTCAGGATAGAGCCGCTTCATGGCGACGGCGGCCGGCACGCCAAACCCCATGGAACCCGCCGTCGGCGCCACGTGCTGGCCGAAACGGCGCATGCGGAAGAAGCGGTGGATCCAGGCGGCGTAGTTGCCGGCGCCGTTGCAGATGATCGCGTCGGCCGGGAGGTTGTCGCGCAGCCACACCATGACGGCGCCGAAATTGACCGCACCGGGCTGCTCGGTCGGCTTCTCCGTCCATTGCCAGATAATCGGCGTGCGCAGCGTCGCGCCTGGCCGCGCACCGAGTTCGGCAATTCGAGCCTCTCAAGAGCCGCGGCAAACGCCGTCGGAGTCGCATGGATCGCCAGGTTCGGACTGTAGACGCGGCCGAGTTCCTCCGCGCCCGGATGGACATGGACGAACGGCACCTGCGGGCGCGGAATATCGAACAGCGTGTAGCTCTGCGACGGCAGTTCGCCGAGCCGCCCGCCGAGCAGGATCACGAGGTCGGCGCTCTTGATGCGCTCCATGCAGCTTCGGATTGGGACCGATGCCGAGGTCGCCGGCGTAGCAGGGATGCAGCGCGTCGAACACATGCGCGCGGCGGAAAGTGGTGGCGACCGGCAGCGCGTGCTTCTGCGCAAAGCGCGCCACGGCGTCGGAGGCCGCTTGCGACCAGCGGCTGCCGCCGAGCAGCATGATCGGCGCGCGCGCCCCCGAGAGCATATGCGCAAATTTCTCCATCTCGGCCGGGCCAGGCGACGTCTCGATCAGCGCGAACGGCGGCGCGTCCGCTACGGCGACACGCTCCGTGAGCATGTCCTCGGGGATGGCCACGACCACCGGACCCGGCCGGCCGTTGGCGGCGGTATGGAACGCGCGCGAAACGATCTCCGGCACGCGCGCCGGATCGTCGATCTCGGTCGTCCACTTGGTCATCGAGCCGAACACCGCGCGATAGTCGAGTTCCTGAAACGCCTCGCGCTCGCGCATGTCGCGCGCCACCTGGCCGACGAACATGACCAGCGGCGTCGAGTTCCTGGCGCGCGATGTGAATGCCGGGCGAAGCATTGGTGGCGCCCGGACCGCGGGTGACGAAGCACACGCCCGGGCGGCCGGTGACCTTGCCGATCGCTTCCGCCATCATGCAGGCGCCGCCCTCCTGCCGGCAGACAGTGACGTTGAGAGCGCTGTCGTGGAAAGCGTCGAGCACAGCGAGATAGCTCTCGCCCGGCACGCAGAACACGTGGCGCACGCCGTGAACAAGCAATTGGTCGACGAGAACTTCGGCGGCAGTGCGCATGTTGTCCTTGGCGCGCATGGGCGTCTCCTCGGCGTTGAATCGGCGTATGAATAGCGCAAGTCGGGCAACAGCGGGAACTGCCTTGCCCATGGACCAAGACAGAGTACGAACGAATCGGAGCGCGGACTTGAACGATGACGCGCATGCGCAGGACGAAATACTGGCCTTCCTGGCCAATCCCGCTGTTCACGGAGGCCGCAGCGTCGAACGTATCGACACCCACGCGGCTTCGGTATTCCTCGCCGGCGACCGCGCGCTCAAGGTCAAGCGCGCTGTACGCTATCCGTTTCTCGACTATTCGACCCTGGCCAAGCGCAAGCAGGCGTGCGAGGCCGAGCTTGCCGTCAATGCTCCGTATGCGCCGGAAATCTACCGGCGCGTGGTCGCCATCAGCCGACAGGCCGACGGCACGCTGGCCGTCGGCGGCAAGGGCACGCCGGTCGAATGGGCGGTCGAAATGCGCCGCTTCGACGAGACGCGCACGCTGGATCGCGCGGCCGGGGAAATCGACGAGGCACTGGCCGAAGCACTCGGCCACGCCGTCGCCACAGCGCACGATCGCGCCCGGCCGGTCGAACCAGCGCCCTGGATCGCGGCCGTCGGCGCCTACATCGAGGAGCATGTCGAGGCGTTCGGCCAGCATCCGGAGATTTTCAACCGCGCCGAAATCGACGGCCTCGCTCGCGCCAGCCGCGCCGCCTATCAGCGCATCGTTGCACTCCTGCAAGAGCGCGGCCGGCGCGGCCTCATTCGCCGCATCCACGGCGACCTTCATCTCGGCAACATCATCCTGATCGACGGCAAGCCGGTTCTGTTCGACGCCATCGAGTTTTCCGAGATCATCGCCTCGGGTGACGTGCTCTACGATCTCGCCTTCCTGCTGATGGACCTGCTCGAACGCGGATTGCCGCAGCCAGCCAACGTTGTTCTTAACCGCTATCTCAACTCCACTCACCGTGCCGACGATCTCGATGGGCTCGCGTGTCTGCCATTGTTTCTCTCGTTGCGCGCGGCCATCCGCGCTAGGGTCACGGCGGCGCGGATGGAGCGCGCCGCGGAGACCGAGCGCAGGGCGATTGCCAAGACGGCGCGTGCCTATTTCGCCTTTGCCCAACGGGCGATCGCGCCGCCGCGGCCGAAATTGGTCGCCATCGGCGGGCTTTCCGGCACCGGCAAGACGCGGCTCGCCCGGGCGCTGGCCGCCGGGATTGGACCGATGCCCGGCGCTGTCGTCTTGCGCTCCGACCTCGAGCGCAAGCGGCTCTACGGTGCCGGAGAAACCGACAAGCTGCCGCAACGCGCCTATGCGGCCGCGGCGAACGAGCGGGTTTATGCCGCGCTTGTCGATCAGGCGTGCCGCATTCTCGCTGCCGGTCACGCGGTCATCATCGACGCGGTATTCGCCCGGCAGGCGGAACGCGACGCCCTGACGACAACGGCGAAATCCATTGGCGTGCCCCCGCAGGGGCTGTTTCTGACCGCAGATCTGCCGGCCCGGCTTGCGCGCATCGGCGCGCGCACCAACGATGCGTCGGATGCCACGGGAGAAGTGGCCCGGGCCCAGGAGTATTACGACCTCGGTTCGCTCGACTGGCGGCGGATCGATGCCTCCGGCACACCCGGACAGACTGCGGCAAGGGCGCAAGCTGCGCTGGATTGACGAAGCATGGCCGGAGCGACATAAAGCGGCCGAGCGTCACCATCCGCAAATCGGCAGAAAGGCCTGGAAATGGCGAACAGCGCATCCGCCACCTATGAGCACGAGGAACCGCCGTCACGCCGCGATTTCCTTTACATCGCGACGGCCACGGTCGGCGCGGTGGGCGCGATCGCGACGCTGATTCCGCTCGTGGACCAGATGAACCCGGATGCATCGACGCTGGCGGCGGGCGGCCCGGTGGACGTCGACATCAGCAAGATCGCGGAGGGCGCGCAGATCATGGTGCGCTGGCGCGAGCGCCCGATCTGGATCTACCATCGCTCGGCACAAGCGCTGCAGATGCTGCAGAGCACGCAGGACACCTCGCTGCTCGCCGATCCCAGCTCGCAAAATATGCAGCAGCCGCCCTACGCCCTCAACTGGCACCGCTCGATCCAGCCGGAATTCGGCGTGCTGGTCGGCATCTGCACCCATCTCGGCTGCATCCCGTTGTTCTATCCAAGCACCAGCGCGACGACCCCGGTCGCCAACTGGATCGGCGGCTATTTCTGCCCCTGTCATGGCTCCAAATACGACGCTGCCGGGCGCGTCTACAGCGGCGTGCCGGCGCCCTACAATCTGCCGGTGCCGCCGTATCGCTTTCTCAACAAGACGACGATTCGGGTTGGAGAAAACGATTCCAGCGCCAGCGCCTGGGATTTCGATTCGATCCTGCAGCTTTGATCGCGCCCCGCTCCGCGCGTCGAGCGCTGCGGGTCGGACGGCGCTTGCGCATCAGCACGATATGAAAATCAAGTGGTCACCCCGGCTCGGGCTGTTTCGGCTATCGCTGCTTGCCATCGTCGTGGGCGTCGTCGCCGGGTTCGGCGCCGTCGGCTTTCGGGCGCTGATCGGGCTCATTCATAACATCGCGTTCGCCGGCACGTTTGCCGTTGCTTACGATGCCAGCGTCTTCACTCCGCCGAGCCCGTGGGGCCCGTTCGTCATTCTGGTTCCCGTGCTCGGCGGGATCGTGCTCACTTTCCTGGTCAACAATTTCGCTCCCGAGGCGCGCGGCCACGGCGTCCCGGAAGTCATGGACGCCGTCTACTACAACAATGGCGTGATCCGGCCGATCGTGGCGGTGATCAAGTCGTTCGCTTCCGCGCTCGCCATCGGCACCGGCGCCTCGGTCGGCCGCGAAGGACCGATCATCCAGATCGGCGCCGCGCTCGGCTCGACATTGGGACAGTTCATCCGCATGGCGCCGTGGCAGCGCATCACGCTGGTCGCGGCCGGCGCCGGCGCCGGGATCGCCGCGACCTTCAACACCCCGATCGGCGGAGTGATGTTCACGATCGAGCTGATGATGCCTGAATTGAGCGCGCGCACGTTCCTGCCGGTTGCGCTCGCCACCGGCGCGGCGACGTTCATCGGCCGCATCTTTTTCGGCATCCATCCGGCGTTCGTCATTCCGAGCGACCTTCTCACCTCGCAACATCCGGCAACGCTTGCCGCTCTCCTGCTGTTCGCACTGCTCGGCGCCATCGTCGGATTGGCGGCGACCGCCTTCGTGCGCGGTCTCAGCTACGCCGAGAATTTATTCGACCTCATCGGCAATCGATACCTGCGCCATATCCTCGGCATGCTGGCGCTCGGCATTCTGCTCTACGTGCTGCTGCGCACGGCGGGGCATTATTACGTGGAAGGCGTCGGCTACGCGACGATCCAGGCGGTGCTCAACGGCGACCTCGCCGCGCCGTTACTCCTGATCCTGCTGTTCGTTGCCAAGCTCTGCGCCACCTCAACGAGCCTCGGCTCGGGGTCTTCGGGCGGCGTCTTTTCGCCCTCGCTATTCATGGGGGCAACGCTCGGCGGCGCCTTCGCCGCCCTCGTCACCGCCATACATCCAGCCTCGGGTGTCACCGTGACCACCGGCGCCATCGTCGGAATGGCCGCAATGGTGGGCGGCGGCACCGGCGCCGCCATGACCGCCGTCACCATGATCTTCGAGATGACGCGCGACTACGACCTGGTTATGCCGACCATCGTCGCGGTGGCGCTCGCCATCGGCGTGCGCCGCGTTCTTTCAGCCGAGAACATTTACACGAGCAAGCTCGTCGGCCGCGGCCATTTCATTCCCAAGGCGCTGCACGCCAACATGTTCCTGGTGCGCCGCGCCGGCGAAGTCATGGAGCGCGACGTGATGGTGCTGCCCGCGGATTCCGACCTCGACGCGTTCCTGCGCCAACAAGCCGGCCAGACCGGCTTCAGGCACGTCGTCGTGACCCGCGGCAACCGCATTGCCGGCGTCGTGCGCGTCAATGTCAGCCTGCGCCGCGGCATCGAAGCGGCCTATTCGGGGGTGCGCTTCGGCGACATCGCGCAGCGCAACTTCACCTTGGCGCGCGAGGGCGACATCATGTTCGACGTGGTGCAGCGCATGGGGCGTCACGACGCCACCATGGCGGTCGTGACCGGGAAAGGCGGCCGCTGGCGTCCGGCGGAAATCGTCGGCATCATTTCCAAGGAACACATCGCCGATTCGGTCACCGCAAGCATCAGGCCGTTCGGCCAGTAGCCTCGACTGCTGACGCGCGCCGGCGACGTCGCGCACCGGTCCACCTGGGGCGAGCCGCTCGCCTCAGCCGAAAGCCGGCGCGCGCGGCTTTTGCGTGAAATCGAAACCGTCGAGCAGGTTATAGGCGGCTGCGTCGCGCGTCTGCAGCGGCGCGAGGCCGAATCGCGCCTCGATCAATGCCAGGACCGCCGTGGTGTCGGCGATGCGGTGATCGACAAAACCACGCCGCGCCCACGGGCTGATGAGGAGCGTCGGCACGCGGGTGCCGCAGCCATACGCATCGGGCCGCGGCGGCGCCACATGATCCCAGAACCCGCCGCCCTCGTCATAGGTGATGATGACCGCACTCTTCTCCCAGAGTCTGCTCTCGCCAAGCGCCCGCAACAGGCTCATGACCCATCGCTCGCCCCAGCGCGGCGCAGAGTTGGCCGGATGCTCGTCGGAACTGCCCGTCGGCTTGAGGAACGACACCGCCGGCAGCTTGCCGTTTCGCACGTCGTCGAGGAAATCAGTGCTATCGCGCATGCGCCCAGCCTGCACGTTCTTCGACCAGGTCGGCAGATATTGGAATGGATTGTGGTGCGGCAGATAGCCCTCGGGCGTATCCACCACCACGGAACCGTCGCCGGGGCCGAACGCCGTCTTCAGCGCCCAGTCCTTCACCGTATTCCAGCCTTCATTGTACCAGGCCCACGACAGGGAGGCGGCTTCGAGCCGATCGGCGATGCTCGGATATGTCTGTTCCTCGGGCGGCGGCGATAGATCGATCGAGCCCATGAAGGTTTCGGTCGGTCCGTTGATCGGCGGCAGATCGTTGATCAGGATGCCGTTCTTATCGTAGGGCCGATCGAACACTGGCGGAGTGAGGCTGCCGATCTTGCCCTTGGGCGCTTTTGAGAAAACGGCGGATCGGCCGGCGACAAGATAAAGCGCATTGCCAGTCGATCCGCCCGACATCGCCTGAAAGAAATGGTCGTACAGGACATACTCGTCGGCCAAACGATAATAGTCCGGCAGATCGTCACGGGTATAGAACCCAAGCACCGCCGCCGAAGGCGTTGACTCGGCAAACATCATCTGTGCCGGACTTAGGCTTTCTGGCTTGTCGAAGAACACGTGCTTGCCCGATGACGCGAGCGCCACGAAGTAATCCATCTTGCCCTGATCGATCTGCGCGAACATGCGGAAGAAATGATGCAGTGGATCCCAGGGAACGTTGTCATCGGACGGAATGTACGAACTTAAGTGGAACGGGCGGTTTTCCAGCCGCACGTTGGCAAAGCCGGGGATTTGATACGGCACCGGCAGGTAGGAGTATGGGGAGCCGGCCGGGGTTTTTTGCAGGCCGTCAAAGCGTGCATCGATCTTTCCGTCGCTGTTGAGCAATCCGTCGACTGTCGCCCCGCTCGGCGGCTGATAGCTACCGAAATAATGATCGAAGCTGCGGTTCTCCTGATAGATCACCACGACATGGTCGATCTTTGAGCGCAATCCCTGCAAGTCCGAATGCGCCGGCGCCTGTGCCCGCACCAATGACGAAAAACGAGTCTCGAGCAGCGCGGCCGCTCCTGTCGCCGCAACCGATTTGAGAAACCTGCGGCGTTCCGGTCGGAGAATAGTCATGACCATCTTGCGTTTGCGACTTTCGCCGAAAAGTGCCGATTGCACCTGCGTTTTCTGCCTATCAGGCTTAGATTGCAGTTTTGCGAAGGACTGCGCGGCTGCGGGCGGCTGGCGGTGGCTGCAGACAACAGCGTGCTTTCGTCTGCTCCCTCGCCCATAATGGTGCATGGCCTTCGATACCCGCAGTCTGGCAGTGGCAACGGCCGGCTTCTGCGCTTTCGTCAATCTCTACTCCGTGCAGGCGCTGCTTCCCGATCTCGCCCATGAGTTCGGCGTCGGCGTCAACGATATTTCCTGGCTGATGACGGCGGGCACGGGCGCAATCGCGCTGACCGCGCCGTTTACCGGCGCGCTCGCCGATGTGGTCGGAAGGAAGCGCCTGATTACCGCGGCCATGTTCGCTATCGTGGTACCGACCTTGCTGATGACTTTGGTGTCGAGCGTCCCCGCTTTCGTGTTCTGGCGCTTCGTGCAGGGGCTCTTGCTGCCGCCGATCTTCACCGTGGCCATCGCCTATATCGGCGACGAGTGGCCGCCCGCGGACGTGCCGCGCGTCGCCGGGCTGTACATTTCCGGCACCAGCATCGGGGGCTTCTGCGGCCGCTTCATTCCCGGCGCACTCACCGACCTGATCGGCTGGCGCGCCGCCTTCGCCGTCGTGGCGCTGTTGACGCTTTGCGCGGCCATCATCGTCGCGGCGACACTCAACCGCGAGCAGCATTTCGTGCGCTCGGGCGGATTCGTGTCGTCCCTTGGGCAAATGCTGCGCCATATGCGCGATCCGCAGCTGCTCGCGACTTACGCGATCGGCTTCGGCGTTCTGTTCAATTTCATCGCCACGTTCACCTACGTCAGCTTCCATCTGGCGGCCCCGCCGTATTCGTTCTCGCCGACGCTCCTCGGCGCCTTGTTCCTCACCTATCTGGTATCGAGCCCGATCGTGCCCTGGGTCGGCCGCGCCATCGCGCGCTTCGGCCGGCGCGGATTCGTGCTCGGTGTCATCGCGCTGTGGATCGCCGGGGCGCTGCTGTTGCTGGCGCCGCCAATCGGTCTGGTGATCGCGGGGCTGACACTGTGCGCGGTCTGCGGCATGGTGTGCCAGGCGGTATCGACCGGCTACGTGACCATGACCGCCAAGGAGGGACGTTCTTCAGCGGTCGGTCTTTATGCGACGGCCTATTACGTGGGCGGCAGCGCCGGTGCCTTGCTCGGCGGCATTGCCTGGACCTTCGCCGGCTGGAACGGCTGCGTCGTCGCCATCGTCGCCATGCAGGCCATCATCGCCGTCATCGTCGCCACCGCCTGGGGCCGGTGAAGGATCCGTCAAGCAACGCCAACAAGGGGAACACCATGGTGTCGGAGAGCCAACTGGCCTTCTTGCGGTCGATCGACACGCCGACCGTTTGCAATCTGATCGAAATCGTGGCGCCGGAACGCCGAGGCGCCGGCTACACCGCCATACACCTGCACTGCCCCTTTCCCGACCTTTCGCCCATGGTTGGCTTTGCCAAGACCGTCACCATCCGCGCCCGCGATCCGGTGAGCGGGCCGAGCTACATGCAAAAACGCATGGACTACCTCGACTATGTCGCCGCCGAACCGCATCCGAGCGTGGTGTTGATCCAAGACCTGGACGAGCCGCCCGGCTACGGCGCGTTCTGGGGCGAAGTGCAGACCAACCTGCACAAGGCGCTCGGCTGCCTCGGCACCGTGACCAACGGCGCGATCCGCGACATCGCGGCCGTGGCACTCGACTTTCAGATGCTGGCAGGCTCGATCGCGCCATCGCACGCCTATGTGCACGTGGTCGAGTTCGGCATCGCGGTCAACATCCACGGCATGGCGGCGCAAAGCGGCGATCTCATTCACGCCGACCGTCACGGCGCCGTAATGGTGCCGGTGGCCAGCATCGACGCCATGGCGGCTGCGCTCGAGGGCCTGCTCAAGCAGGAACAGAAAATCATCGCCGCAGCGCGCACGCCCGGCGTTAGCGTGGAGAGCATCAAGGCGGCAATGAAAGGCTGACGGCTACCTTTTTTAGCGCCTCGCGCGCAGCCGCCATGTCAACCCTGCGCGCGTGTCCCGCCCGGCTGCCGGCCGCGTGCTTGACACGCTCCGGAGCGCAATTCATACCGGCCGACAATCGAACGCCTTCCTCATAAAAGACTTTCATGGGCACGGGCATGCAGACAAGCGAATCGACGGTCGGCGCTGCGCAACAACGTGCGGGCGTGAGCTACCGCGGGCTGCGCGGCTGGCTCGATCTGGTGGACAGGCTCGGCGAACTTGAACGCGTGTCAGGCGCGAGCTGGGACGTCGAGATGGGGGCGCTGACCCACATGCTCACGGAAAAGAGCGGCGGCACCGCACCGGCGCTTTTGTTCGACGACGTGCCCGGCTATCCGAAGGGATTTCGCACGCTCTACGGGCAACTTTCCTCCATCAAGCGCATCGCACTCACGCTCGGCCTGCCGCTCGAATACCAGCGCAAGGTCGACATCGTACAGCGCTATCACGCGCGCACGGCGGAGATGAAGCCGCTCAAGCCGCGCTTCGTCAACGACGGCCCGATCTTCGAGAACGTGATCGAGGGCGATGCCGTCGACGTGCTGAAATTTCCGGTGCCGCGCCATCACGAAGCCGACAAGTCGCGCTTTATCGGCACGGCCTGCGCCGTCGTCACCAAGGATCCCGATGACGGCTGGTTCAACCTCGGCGCCTATCGCAGCCAGGTGTATGACGCAAAAACCGTCGGCTGCCAGATCACCGAAGGCAAGCACGGGCGCATCCACCGCGACAAATATTTTGCTCGTGGCGAGCCGATGAAGGTCGTGATCCTGTGCGGGCAGGATCCGCTGCTCTTTATGCTGTCGTCGAGCCCGCTGCCCGAGGTGAGCGAATACGACATCGCCGGCGGGCTTCGCGGCGAGCCGATCGACGTGGTTCGCGGGCCGTTCACCGGCTTTCCGATCCCGGCCGATTGCGAAATCGCCATCGAGGGCGAGACGGTGCCGGGACAGACCAAGCCGGAGGGCCCGTTCGGCGAATGGATGGGCTACTACTCCGACGATACGCAGGATCGCCCCTACGTGAGCGTAAAGACCATCCTGCACCGCAACGACCCAATCCTCACCTGCGCGCCGCAGCACAAGCCGGTCGATGAGACCGGCCTGCTCAAAGGCATCGCCGGCGCCTCGCAGATCTGGCGCGCGCTCGATGCCTGCGGGATTCCCGATGTGCTCGGCGTGTGGAACCACGAAGCCGGTCCGGCCACGCGCTTCACCGCGATCCAGATTCGCCAGCGTTATCCCGGCCACGCCCGCCAGGCGCTGCACGTCGGCAGCGCCTGCCAGGGCGGCGCCTATGCGGGCAAGTGGACGGTCGTCGTCGACGACAATATCGACGCCGGCGATCTCGACCAGGTTTTATGGGCGATGTGTACGCGCTTCGATCCCAAGGTCGACATCGATCTGGTGCAGAAGGCGTGGGCGTCCAAACGCGATCCGCTCTATCTGCCCGGCAATTTCAACAATCGCATCCTGATCGACGCCTGCATCCCCTACGACATGAAGCTGAAAGACACCTTCCCGCGGACGGTCGATGTGAGCGCCGATCTGCGCCAGCAACTGCGGGCGAAGTTTTCCAAGCTGTTCCACTAGATGTAGGCTGCGTTAGACGCGAAACGGCGCCACCCTACGTCATCGTTGTGCAAACAATTGGCGGCCTATCGTATTGAAGCGGGCCTTCTGCTCGTCGGACAGTGAATTATAGAAACCGACAAGGGCCGGACGGACGGTCTGCACCGCCGCCAACATGGCCTGCAGCCTCTTGCCCTCGGCGGCGAGCCGGTCCGGCGGCGTGGCGGGCAGTTCGCCCGGGCATGCGGCGTTGATCAAATCCACCGCCTTTGCGCTCGCCGATTGCAGCGCCTCGAGCTTGCCGCGCTGCGCATCGTCCAAATGAACCGCCTGGGCGATGCGGTCGGTCGGGAACGCCATGGCGCTTCCGCCGCATTGGCGGCGCGGGCTCTCGACGGCCGCGTGGCCCCGTGCTGGCGGCTTGCCGCCCGTGACGCCGATATCGTTGAAACGGGCCTTCTGCTCGTCGGAGAGCGACGCATAGAAGCTGGCGAGCGGCGGCTGCACGATACTCACCGCCGCCACCAGACCTTCGAGGCGCTGCTGCATCTGGGCGAGCCGGTCGGTGGGGATGAACGCAAGCTGGGTCGGGCAATGCGCCCTGATCACGTCACTCGCCTTGACGATGGCGGTGCCGAAATCGTCGAGCAGCGCGGTCTGCTGCGGGCTAGGCTGCAGTGCGGCCTGGATCTGGTCGATCGGCCACCCGGTCACCTCCGCCGCCTCGTCGAAGCAGCTTTGCGCGACCGTCTGCGTCAGCGCTTGCGCGCGCGCCGACGCGCCCGGCCCCTGGACATATTCGGTTTCGTTGTAGGGCCAGAACATGGCTTCGTAGATGTCGTCGTACCCGTAATACCAGAACGGATCGTAGTCGGCGTAGGCGGCGGGCCACAGCGCGTAATAGAAGAAATCGCCGTAGGCATAGGGCCAGAACAGCGGGCCGACCCAGCCGTAATGGTGATGGAAGCGCCAGCGCCTGCCGAGGAACGGCCGGAACGCCGGATCGCCCGCGAAGTGCCGATCGGCGGCAAACCTCCTCGGATCAGTCATCCGATGCGTGCCGGCAATCGCAGCGTTCCGGCTCAGCCGCGACTGCGGGCCCGGATGCAAGCCGGTCCGTCCGATTGGCGGCGCGTGGACGGTGCGCACATTCGGCGCCAAGTGCGGCGCCAAGTGATGCGTCAAGTGGTGCGTCAAGTGGTGCGTCAAGTGATGCGCAAACCGGTGCGGCGCGACGTGATGCGACAAGTGATGCGCAAACCTGCGCACCGGAGGTCCGCGGTCGAACAGCCGCGGCTGATGCGCGATCCGCGGAGCAGCAATATGCGAACGCGCGAAATGCGGCACCGCCGGCCTCGCGATCTGCGGAGCTGCAATGTGCGGTGCGGCGAAATGAGCCACGCCGCCGGGACGTCCGGCCGGGCGATTTCCGCCCGGGTGGGGAGCCGCGCCGGCTCCTGCAGCCGCGCACAGCACCCAGGCGGCCGCGCCTAGACTTGTGGCAATCTTGGCAATGTCGAGTGTTGGCATAATGATATTCCCTTGCAATCGGGCGTGTGTCCGTCGTTGAATTTATGTGTCGCAAATAGAACGCGCAGCGTTGCGGACCGTTCATTCGCGGCGCTCCCGTAAATGTGAGCGCGCGCGAGAATCCGTTACGCTGCATTGCACAGACTTGCGGAGCTCTTTGCTGATTATTTTGCCAGGTCCTTGCCAAGTCAGTCCTGCCAAGTCGCGCGCCATCGGCCGTATCATCCATCCGGAGTGGAACATGAAAAAGGGAACGTTTGCCTGGCCAAAGGGGCAGCGAATTGCCGTGGCGGTGACCGTGATGCTCGAACAATGGTCGGAGGGCAAAGCGCCGCCATGGGGCGTGCAAGGGACCTCGCTCAAGCCCGGCACGCTGGACCGCGGCGGCATTTCATGGGGGACGTACGGCGGCAAGGTCGGCGTCTGGCGGATCATCAGTCTGCTGACGCAGAATAACGTCCGCGGCACGTTCGGCGTGAACGCGCACTGCGCCGAAATCTGGCCGGAAGCCGTCAAGGCGATCGTCGAGCGCGGGCATGACGTTGCCGGCCATGGCTATCTTCAGGATCATCTGCTCGCCTATCTGACCCCGCCGGAGGAGCAGCAGAGCATCCGCAAGTCGCTTGCCATTCTCGAGCAGGTGAGCGGCGAGCGGCCGCGCGGCTGGCTCAGTCCGGTGCTGGCGTGGACCGACCATACCAGCGACATTCTCGCCCAGGAGGGTCTCGACTGGCAGGGCGACTGGCTGGATATCGATCTGCCGCGGGTGAAGACGACCGCACACGGGCCGATCGCCTACATTCCAGCGAGCGATTTCACCGACAGCCGGGTGGCGCGCGCGAGCCCGCAAGTGCTGTGGGAGGTCTACAAGGACACGTTCGACTATCTCTATCTGCGCGAGGCGCCGGCTTATCTCTGTCTCACGCTGCATTGCCATTTCGGCGGGCGGCCGCTCATCTGCGCCGTGTTCGACAAGCTGCTCAAATATTTCGCGCAGTTTCCCGACGTGTGGTTCGCCTCGCACGACGAGATCGCACGCTGGACCCTTGCCGAGAATATCGAGGCGGAGACGCACGCGCGCCGGTTCGTCATCGGCTGAGAGAGCGGTATCGGTAGCAGTAGGCCGAAATGCGGGCTTGCCCGATGGGCCCCCCGCAGTGACATGATCACGCGCATTTAGCGCGGTGACTTGGATTTAGCGGCACTGTGCAGCGTCACTGCGTGGATTTCGTCGCGCAACTGTCGCCCGAATACAACATCTTCCCGCAGAAGAGATCAGGACGGCCTCACAGCGCCGCCGCAGCGTTGCTATTCACAGGCACGTGGGGCAGCATCGCCATGGTTGACGCGTTCGCTGGGGGTCCGGTGTCGACGTGAACGCGAACCGAATGCGACCGCGCGCCGCTGACGTTGTAGCAGGCAGAGGTCGCGAGGCCTGTAGCCTGCCTTGCGTTGCATCCGAGTTTCGCCAGCAGCGAGTTTGTCAGCTGTGTATGCGTTTGCCCATACTGTTTGGGGGGACGTTCGGTGCGGCCGCTTGCGGCGTCCGCGCCGCGGACGCTTGGCGTCCCGTTTGGCATTCCGGTTCCGCTCAACATTCTCGTCAACATGTTTGGCGCTAGTCGGCGGCCTGTCGCTCGCCGCGTGCACGGTCGGCCCCAACTATCTGCGGCCGGCCGCTCCAGTTCCCGCAAGCCTTAAGGAACTCAAGGGCGGCGCATTACGGGGTTGGAAGGTTGCCACGCCGGCCGACGGGCCTGGCGGCGCCCAGTGGTGGGCGCTCTATCGCGACCCCAAGCTCGACTTCCTGATCAAGCAGGTCGAAGTATCCAACCAGACGGTTGCGGCCGATGCCGCAGCCTACGAGCAGGCCCGCGCGATCATCCGCGAGGGGCAATCCATGTTGTTTCCGGTCCTGAACGCCAGCTATACGGCGACCCGCATGCACAGCGGAGCGAATGTCAGCGGTGTCCCCGGCGGAGTCACCACGACGACGTTCGTTCCGCAACTCTCCGGCACCTGGGATTTGGACATTTGGGGCAAGGTGCGGCGGCAAATCGAGAGCAACACCGCAGCCGCGCAGGCGAGTGCCGCCGACCTCGCCTACGCTACGCTGTCGGAACAGGCGATGCTGGCCATCGCCTATTTCAATCTGCGCGCCGAGGATTCGCTCCACAATGTGCTCGCGCGCACGGTGGTCGAATACCAGAGAACGCTCACCATCGTGCGTAATCAGTACAAGGCGGGCTATTCGGCGACCGCCGGCGACGTGGCGACAGCCGAGGCCAATGTCGAGACCGCGCAAGCACAGGAATACGCCGCCGATGCGCTGCGCGCGCAATACGAGCACGCCATCGCCATGCTGACCGGCCGCCCGCCCTCCGAACTGACCATCGCGCGGCACAATCTGGGCGGGCACGTTCCGCGCATTCCGGTCGCGCTTCCTTCGACGCTGCTGGAACGGCGACCCGACATTGCCGCGGCGGAACGAATGATGCAGCAGCAGAATGCGCTGATCGGGGTCGCCGTCGCCGGCTACTACCCGGACATCAGCCTCTCCGGCACATTGCAGTGGATGGGCCCGAATCCACTGCCGTTCAATGTCGCCAACCTGGTGTGGTCGCTCGGCGCAATGGGAACAGAAACGCTGTTCAATGGCGGGTTGACCGCGGCGCAAGTCGATGCCGCGCGCGCCACCTACTGGCAAAGCGTAGCCAATTACCGGCAGACCGTGCTCACAGCGTTTCAGGGGGTCGAGGATCAACTTGCCAACATCCGCCTGCTGACCGCGCAGCTCGCCGAACAGCAGAAAGCCGTCGCCAACGCGCGCACGGCCGTAAACGTTTATTTGAACCAGTATCAGGCCGGCACCGTCGCCTTTACGACGGTGGTGACGGCGGAAGTGACGTTGCTGGTCGACGAAGAAAACGAGCTGTCAATTCGGCAAAACCTGTTCGTCGACAGCGTGACCCTCATCGAGAACCTCGGCGGCGGCTGGGACACGACGCTGCTGCCCTCGCAGAAGGAACTGCAAAAGTCCTTCTCGCTGCTACAGAAACTGCCGGCTGATTGACGCCAGGCCCGGCTTGCGCCCCGCTCATGATTCGACGACTGAGCGCCAAAATCTTGATTTTGCGTCGAAATTCCTGGATACTGCGGCGCAGGGGGGCGATGCCGCCGGCATCATCGATCAGCAATTTTTCATTCGGCGACGCATTTTAGCCCGCATTCTGTGGCGCAAACGCCGGAACGATGAACGCGCAACATGGATGAACGAACGCGCACGGACGACGGGTTGGCGCCGAATCTTCGCCAACCGGAGCCCGAACCGGCCGTTAAACGCCGTACATTCTCCAAAACTCGCATCGTCATCGGCCTCGTCATCGTGCTCGTCTTGGCGCTCGCCGCCTACCAGATCGGGCGCTGGACGCTGGCGCCGCAGCCGAGCCGCGGACGATTCCAGGCGGGTGCGGTGCAATCGGTCGGCGCCGCGACGGCCGTGCTCAACAACGTGCCGATCATTGTCAATGCGCTCGGTACCGTCACTCCGATCGCGACCGTAACCATCCAATCACAGATTAGCGGCTATCTGATCAAGGTCCCCTTCAAGGAAGGCCAGATGGTGCAGAAGGGCGATCTTCTGGCACAGATCGACGATCGCCCTTACGTGATACTGAGAGCACAATACGAAGGGCAGCTTGCGCACGATCAAGGTCTGCTCACCCAGGCGCAGACCGATCTCAGGCGCTACCAGACACTAGCGGCGCAGAACTCGATCGCCAAGCAGCAGTCCGAGGATCAGGTTTTCATCGTGCAGCAATACCAGGGCACGGTAAAACAGGATCAGGCGCTGATCGACGCGCAGACGCTCAACATCGGCTATTGCCACATCGTCTCTCCGGTCACCGGCCGCATCGGCCTGCGCCTGGTGGATCCGGGCAACTATGTGCAGAGCGTCAGCGCGACCGGAATTGCCGTCGTCACTCAGCTGCAGCCGATCACCGTGATCTTCGCGATCCCCGAGGACGATCTGCCGCAAATCATGCCGCAGGTGAACGCCGGCACGAAGCTTCAGGTGACGGCTTATGACCGCGCCAACATCAAGCGGCTGGGCGTAGGCTACGTGGCGGCCGTCGACAGCCAGATCAATACCACGACCGGTACCGTGAACGTTCGCGCCCAGTTCGACAATTCCGACGACGCGCTGTTTCCGAACCAGTTCGTGAACGTCCAGCTCCTGGTGAGCACGCTGCAAAACGCAATCACGGTTCCGACCGCCGCGATCCAGCTCGGCGCTCCGGGCAGCGTCGCCGGCGGCGCCATGGGAAGCTACGTCTATGCGATCAATCCCGACAGCACCGTATCGGTGCGGCAGGTCACCGTCGGGCCAAGCTTCACCGTAGTGAACGCCGGCGCCAACGCCGGCGCAGCAACCGACTCAGGCTCCGGCCCGGCCAGCACGACGATGACCGGAGCGCCAACCACCGCCAACTCCACCAGCATGACCGCGATTACTTCCGGTCTTGGTGTCGGACAGCAGGTTGTGATCGATGGCGCCGATCGGCTGCGCGATGGGATGCACGTGCGCGTTGCCACTCTCGACGGCAAGCCGGTGGCCGCGGCGGGCGCCCCGGCAACGGGCGCTCCGTCGGCGCCCGGCACACAAAAGCCTCAACACACTCGTTCGCATAATCGTCCGGGCAACAGCGGCCAGCAGTGAGCCGCGCGCGGCCTCGGCGCCGCTACGCAGCTGAAACGACGCGATGAACGTTTCCGAACCCTTCATCCGGCGGCCGGTGGCAACCACGCTGCTGATGGTTGCGATCATGCTCTCGGGCATGGTCGCATTCATCTTCCTGCCGCTGTCGACGCTGCCCGAAGTCGATTATCCGACGATCGAGGTGACCACGCTGTATCCCGGCGCCAGCCCGGAAGTGACAACCTCTTCGATCACGGCCCCGCTGGAGCGCCAGTTCGGCCAGATGCCGGGGCTCAACCAGATGACTTCGGCGAGTTCGGCCGGCGCTTCGGTCATCACGCTGCAGTTCAGCCTCGATCTCAGCCTCGACGTGGCCGAACAGGAAGTGCAGGCGGCGATCAATGCCGCCGGCAACCTGCTGCCGAGCGACCTGCCGGCGCCGCCGATCTACGCCAAGGTCAATCCGGCCGACGCGCCGATTCTCACGCTGGCGGTCACTTCGAGCACACTGGCGCTGACCGACCTGGAAGATTTGAGCGAAACCAGGCTGGCGCAGAAAATCTCGCAGCTCAACGGCGTCGGACTGGTGACCATCAGCGGCGGACAAAAGCCGGCGGTGCGCATCCAGCTCAATCCCCGCTCGCTCGCCGCCTACGGGCTGAGCATCGACGACGTCCGCACCACTATCGCCAACCTGAATGTCAACACGCCGAAAGGCAATTTCGACGGTCCGGCCCAGGATTCGGCGATCAACGCCAATGACCAGCTCACCAGCGCCGATCAATATCGCAGCCTGATCATCGCCTATCGCAACGGCGGACCGGTCCGGCTCAGCGACGTGGCCACCATCATCAACGGTCCGGAAAACACCAAGCTCGGCGCCTGGGCCGATACCACTCCGGCCATCATTCTCAGCATCCAGCGGCAGCCGGGCGCCAACATCATTCAGGTCGTCGACGGCATCCAGAGCCTGCTGCCGCAAATTCTTGCCTCGCTTCCGGCCGCCGTCAACGTCAGCGTCATGAGCGACCGGACGGTCACCATCCGCGCTTCGGTCGCCGACGTGGAATTCGAACTCGTGCTCGCGGTCGTGCTGGTCGTGATCGTGATCTTCCTGTTCCTGCGTACGCTTCCGGGAACGATCATTCCCAGTCTTTCGGCGCCGCTGTCGCTCGTCGGCACCTTCGGGGCGATGTATCTGTTGGGATTCAGCCTCGACAACCTATCGCTCATGGCGCTGACCATCGCCACCGGCTTCGTCGTCGACGATGCCATCGTCATGATCGAGAACATCGCGCGCTACAGCGAGGGCGGCATGGACCCGCTCGAGGCGGCGCTGCATGGTTCGCAGCAGATCGGATTCACCATCATCTCGCTGACAATATCGCTGATCGCGGTGCTGATCCCGCTGTTGTTCATGGGCGACGTGGTCGGCAGGTTGTTTCATGAATTTGCCATCACGCTCGCGATCACGATCGTCATCTCCGCCGTCGTCTCCCTGACGCTGGTGCCGATGATGTGCGCGCGGTTGATCCGCCATCGCCCGGAGAGCGAGCGCACCCGCTTCGACCTGGCCTCCGAGCGCGCCTTCAACCGCATGACCGCGGGCTACGGCCGCGTGCTCGATTGGGTGCTGGACCGCCAGCCGCTCACGCTTGGGGTCGCGGTGCTGACGCTGGTGCTGACACTGCTGCTCTATTACCAGATTCCCAAAGGCTTCTTTCCGATACAGGACACCGGCACGATCCAGGCCATCACCGAAGCGTCCGAGAGCGTCTCCTATTCGCAGATGGCGAACCTGCAGAACCGGCTCGCCGAGGCCATTCTCAAGGATCCGGATGTCGTCAACTTGAGTTCCTATGTCGGAGTTGACGGCACCAACCAGACGCTCAATGCCGGGCGATTTCTGATCACGCTCAAGCCCTACGAACAACGCAGCCTCAGTGCTACGCAGATCATCCAGCGGCTGCAGCGCGAGGTCGCCGGCGTTGCCGGCATCACGCTCTACATGCAGCCGGTTCAGGACCTCACCATCAATTCCACGATCAATCGCGCGCCCTATAATTTCGTGCTCGAAGACGCCAATTCGGCGGAGTTCACCACCTGGGTACCGAGACTGGTGCAGCGGCTGAGTCAGTTGCCGCAGCTCGCCGACGTCGCCAGCGACTTGCAGCAGCAAGGGCTTGCGGTCGACATCGTCATCGACCGCGCCACCGCCAGCCGCTTCGGCATCACCCCGGCAACGATCGACAATGCGCTCTACAATTCGTTCGGGCAGCGCATCATCTCGACGATGTACACCCAGTCCAATCAGTACCGCGTCGTTCTCGAACTCGACCCATCGCTGCAGCACTCGCTCGCGGGACTGTCCTCGATCTACCTGCCGTCCTCGACCTCCGGAACGAACGGTCAAGTGCCGCTGTCGGCCATCGCCCACATCAGCCAGCGAGCGAGCCCGCTGCTGATCACCCATTACGGCCAATTTCCCGCCACCACGATTTCGTTCAACACCGCGCCGGGCTATTCGATCGATGCCGCCATCAAGGCGATCCAGCAAGCGGAGACCTCGATCGGTCTACCCGAGAGCTTCATCACGGCCTTTCAAGGTACCGCCGCGGCCTTCCAGTCGTCTCTGAGCAACGAGGTGTTCCTGTTCATCGCCGCAATAGTGGCGATGTACATCGTGCTGGGCGTGCTCTACGAGAGCTTCGTTCATCCGATCACGATTCTGTCGACCCTGCCCTCGGCCGGCGTCGGCGCGCTGTTGTCGCTGATGGCGCTGGGCTACGACCTCGACGTCATTTCCATCATCGGCATCATTCTGCTGATCGGCATCGTCAAGAAAAATGGAATCATGATGGTCGACTTCGCGCTGGAAGCGGAGCGGAACGAAGGCTTGCCGCCGCGCGAGGCCATTCATCAGGCCTGTGTCTTACGCTTCCGGCCGATCATGATGACCACGATGGCGGCAATCCTCGGCGCGCTGCCGCTGATGCTGGGAACCGGCACCGGCTCCGAGCTGCGCCATCCGCTCGGCCTTACGCTGGTCGGAGGCCTGATCGTCAGTCAGATGCTCACCCTGTTCACCACCCCGGTCATTTATCTGTATTTCGACCGGCTCGCCCTGCGGCTGACCGGGCGGCGGCCGGCCAACCGCCTCGCCGGCGGCGCCGAGCCGGCGGAATGAACTTCTCCGCCCCGTTCATCGATCGGCCGGTGGCGACGACGCTGCTGACGCTGGGCATTGCCTTTGCCGGCGCGCTCGGTTTTTCGAAGCTGCCGGTGGCACCGCTCCCGCAGGTCGATTTTCCGACCATCTCGGTCAGCGCCCAGCTGCCCGGCGCCAACCCGATGACGGTCGCCACCAGCCTGGCGGAGCCGCTGGAGCGCCATCTCGGCCAGATCGCCGACGTGACGGAAATGACCTCGTCGAGCAGCACCGGGCAGACCCGCATCACCCTGCAGTTCGCTCTCAATCGCGACATCAACGGAGCGGCGCGCGACGTGCAGGCGGCCATCAACGCCGCCACCGCCGATCTCCCGTCGAACCTGAAAGCCAATCCGACCTACCGCAAGGTCAATCCGGCCGATGCCCCGATCCTCATCCTGGCGCTGACTTCGCAAACGCTCACGCAAGGCCAGATGTACGACGCGGCGAGCAACGTGCTGGCGCAGCGACTCTCGCAGCTCACCGGCATCGGCGAAGTCGTCATCGGCGGCTCGGCGCTGCCCGCGGTTCGCATCGAGCTCAATCCGCAGGCGCTGTTCCATTACGGCATCGGCCTCGAAGACGTGCGCGCGGCGCTCGCTTCCGCCAACGCCAACAGCCCCAAAGGCACTATCGACGACGGCCCGGCGCGCTATCAGATCTATACCAACGATCAGGCGACCGAGGCGGCGGATTATCTTCCGCTCATCATCGCCTATCGCAACGGCGCCGCGGTCCGGCTTTCCGATGTCGCCCAAGTCAACAATTCCGTGGAGGACGTGCGCAATCTCGGCCTGGCGAACGGGCGGCCGTCGGTGCTGGTCATCCTGTTTCCTCAGCCCGGCAGCAATATCATTTCCACGATCGACGGCGTGAAGGCCGAGCTGCCGTATCTGCAGGCCGCGTTGCCGGCGGACATGAGCGTCACCATCGCCATCGACCGCAGCACCACGATCCGCGCCTCCCTGCACGACACCGAGCTCACCCTGGCGATTGCCGTCGTTCTGGTCACCCTGGTCGTGTTTCTGTTTCTCCGAGACATCCGCGCCACCGCGATTCCCAGCGTTGCCGTGCCGGTCTCGATTATCGGCACGTTCGGCGCGATGTATCTGCTCGGCTACAGCCTCGACATCCTCTCGCTGATGGCGCTGACCATCTCGACCGGCTTCGTCGTCGACGACGCGATCGTCGTGCTGGAGAACATCTCCCGCCATATCGAAGATGGAATGCCGCGGCGGCAGGCCGCGCTGCGCGGCGCGCGCGAAATCGGCTTTACCGTGCTGTCGATCAGCCTGTCGCTGATCGCGGTGTTCACGCCCATCCTGCTGATGGGGGGAATTCTCGGCCGGCTGTTTCGCGAATTCACCATTACGCTCTCGCTCGCCATCGTCATTTCGCTGGCGATCTCGCTCACCACCACGCCGATGATGTGTGCGCTGTTTCTGCGCACGCGCCCCGAGGGCCGCAGCACGCGCCGCACTTTCTTTGCCCGCGTGCTGCACATCTACGAGCGCTCGCTGCGCTGGGCGCTGCTGCACAGTCGGCTGGTGCTCGGGATATTCTTCCTTGCCATCGCGCTCAACGTCCTGCTGTTCATTATCGTTCCCAAGGGATTCTTTCCCGAGGAAGACACCGGCCGCTTGATGGGTGCGCTGCAGGCCGATCAAAGCATCTCCTTTCAGGCGATGACCAAGAAGCTGCGGCAGATGATGGCGATCGTGCAGGCCGATCCGGCGGTAGAGAACGTGGTGGGCTATACCGGGGTCGGCAGCGGCGGCGGATTCGGCGGCATCAACAGCGGCCGGGTGTTCGTTTCGCTCAAGCCGATCTCGCAGCGACCGTCGATCGACAAGGTGATCGCGCGGCTGCGGCCGAAACTCGCGCGCGTTCCCGGCGGCCGGCTGTTCCTGGTCGCCTTCCAGGATATCCATGTCGGCGGGCGCCAGAGCAACGCCGAATACCAGTACACGCTGCAGGCCGACGACCCCGACGCGCTGTACACCTGGACGCCGCAAATCGTCGCGGCGCTCTCACGCAATCCGCTGCTTAGCGACGTCAACAGCGACCAGCAGCAGACCGGGCTGCAAACCAATCTCGTCATCGATCGCGACGCCGCCTCACGGCTGGGGATTACGCCGGCCCAGATCGACAATACGCTCTATGACGCATTCGGGCAGCGTCAGGTCTCGGTGATCTACAGCGCCATCAATCAATATCACGTGGTCATGGAAATCGATCCGCGCTACACGCAAAGTCCGGGGTCGCTGCGCGACATTTACGTCTCTACCTCGGCCGGCGCGGCGTCGGGCACCGAGACTTCCAACCTGCCGGCGGGGACCGCCACTGCCGCGCCGGGCGCCGGGACGTCGGCCAATGCGACCGCGGCGGCGAGCGCCAACAACAACTCGGCGCGCAATGCCGCCATCAACGCTCTGGCCACCGGTGGCAAGAGCAATACCTCGGCCGGAGCGGCGGTCAGCACCACGCAGGAAACCATGGTGCCGCTGTCCGCCTTGAGCCATTATGCGCCGGGCCACGCGCCGCTATCGGTCAACCATCAAGGGGTATTTGTCGCCACCACCATTTCGTTCAATCTGCCGAGCGGCGTGTCGCTAGGCCAGGCGTCGGCCGCGATCAACGAGACCATGAGCGAACTGCGGGTGCCGGCGACAATTCACGGCAATCTTGCCGGCACCGCTCAGGTCTTCCAGCAATCGCTCGGCAACGAGCCGATCCTGATCCTCACCGCGATCGTCGCCGTCTACATCGTGCTCGGCGTCTTGTACGAAAGCTACATCCATCCGATCACGATTTTGTCGACGCTGCCCTCCGCCGGAGTCGGAGCACTGCTGGCGCTGATGCTGTTCCACACCGAATTCGACATCATCGGGGTGATCGGCGTGATCCTGCTCATCGGCATCGTCAAAAAGAACGCGATCATGATGATCGATTTTGCCATCTACGCCAGGCGATCGCAGCATCTGGGCGCTCACGAGGCGATCTTTCAAGCCTGCATGCTGCGCTTCCGCCCGATCATGATGACCACTGCGGCGGCGATCCTTGGTGCGGTGCCGCTGGCCGTCAGCTTCGGCAACGGCGGCGAGATTCGCCGGCCGCTGGGCATCTCGATCATGGGCGGGCTCGTCATCAGCCAGCTGCTGACGCTCTACACGACGCCGGTGGTCTATCTTTATCTGGACCGGCTCGGCCAGTGGGCCTTGGACCTGCGCAGCCGCCTCGCCCCTGGCCTGTTCGACGCTCCGCCGGCGCCCGCCGAATAATTGATACCAGCGGTGCTGGTTTGTCGCTTGCTTACGCGGTGGCTCGCGATCAGCGCGGGCAGGACGAGCCGAGATCGTTGCCGCCGCTTTAACCGCTCGGCCGGCGCACCACTCCCCTGGCGCACCACCAGCGCGCCAGATCAGCGCACCAGATCAGCGAATGTAGATTGGTCGGTGGCTGTAGCAGCACGGCGTCGGCCAGTGCGGCCATCGCTCCCCGATTGTCGAGCGGATGCGCAGGATTTTTCTGTGCAAGTGATCGATGATCGGCCCCTTGAAGCCCTCGTCCACGCTCGGGGCGGCCTGCAGCAGAACGATGCGGTTTTCCAGGTGATAGATGACGTGGTGGGCGCGCTCCCAGCAGCGGTCGCCATGCCGGCCGCAACCGGCCAGCGCCGGCGAGGTCATGCCGGCAAAAGCGAACATGCCGGCAAGAGCGAGCACGCCGCAAAGCGATAACGGACGAAGAAAAATAAGACGCCTCATGGCCTTCCCCTCCCCCACTTTCCGGTCGGCCGAGGCACGATGATAGCGGCAATCGAGCTTCGGGCAAACCGGTTTTTCGACCGCCGCCAGCCGACCGGTGCGCCTGTTGGGTGGGCCTTGGACGGCGAATTGCAATGATCTTGGGGCCGCGCCAGAATGAATGGAAGCGGAGGAAACAGCCATGAACGGCGCGCAAGTCATTGCCGAGATTCTCAAGCGCGAGGGCACCGAATTCTTTTCCTGTTATCCGCGCAATCATGTGATCGAGCCCTGCGCGGCCATCGACATCCGTCCGATCCTGTGCCGCCAGGAGCGCGTCGGTGTCGGCATTGCCGACGGCTATAGCCGCATCAAACGCGGCAAGAAGAATGGCGTCTTCGGCGCCCAGTCAGGGCCCGGCATCGAGAACGCCTTCCCCGGCATTGCCCAGGCCTTTTCCGAGAACGTGCCGATCCTGATCCTTTCCGGCGGCATGCCGCTGTCGCGACAATACATACGGCCGGTGTTCCGCGCCGCCGAGGTCTATCGGCCGGTGACCAAATGGTCGGCATTGGCGCACGACGTGCAGGAACTCCCCGGCCTGATGCGGCGCGCCTATCAGGCGATGCGCACAGGCAAGCCGGGTCCGGTGCTCATCGAGCTGCCCGAAGAGGTGGCCGAGGCGGAATTCCAAGGTCCGCTCGACTATACGCCGGTCCCGGTGCAGCGCACCGGCCCCGATCCGGACGCAGTGAAAAAAGCCGCCGAAATGCTGCTTGCGGCCCGGCACCCGCTGCTGTGGGCGGGCCAGGGCATCCATTATGCCGAAGCCGGCGAGCAGCTCGCCGCGCTTGCCGAACTCATTCCGGCACCGGTGGTCGCCACCAATCCGGGCAAGAGCGCGATTCCCGACAGCCATCCGCTGGCGCTCGGGGGGGCGACGCGCTCGCGCTCGAAGGTGTTCGCCGATTTCATGCAAAAATCCGACCTGATCCTGGCGATCGGCTCAAGCCTCACGGTGACCAATTTCGGCCCCTCAGTGCCGCCAGGAAAGAGCGTCATCCACTCGACCAACGAGGCCGGCGACATCAACAAGGATTATCGCGCCGATCTCGCGCTTCCCGGCGACGCCGCGCTGGTCATCGAGGCGCTGATCGCCGAGGTGGGCAAGCGCAAGGGATCCGGCGGCGGCAATGCGCTCGCCGCGCTCAAGGAGGAAGTGGCCGCCGGCAAGAAGGCCTGGCTCGAAGCCTGGGCGAAATTTCTCGATTCCGACGAAATGCCGCTCAATCAGTACCGCGTGATCCGGGACTTGATGCGCACGCTCGACCGCGACAACGTGATCATGACCCACGATTCCGGCAGCCCGCGCGAGCAGATGATCCCGTTCTGGGAAACCACCGTGGCCGGCTCCTATATGGGCTGGGGCAAGTCGACCCAGCTCGGCTACGGGCTCGGCATCACCATGGGCGCCAAGCTCGCCGAACCGAACAAGGTCTGCATCAACGTCATGGGCGACGCCGCCATCGGCATGACCGGCATGGACATCGAAACCGCCGCGCGCAACCGCATCGCCATCCTTACCGTGGTGTTCAACAACGGCGTCATGGGCGCCGAACGCGACGTGCTCAAGATTTCCGACGAAAAATACGGCGCCATGACCGTGAGCGGCAATTACCGGAAAGTGGCCGAAGGCCTCAACGTCGCGGCAATGCGCGTAGAAAAGCCCTCCGACATCGTCGGTGCGATCAAGGATGCGGTCAACGTGACCGAAACGGGCGCGCCTTTCCTGCTTGAATTCATGGTCAAAGAGGGTCGCGACTTTTCCCGCTACGCCTGAGTGTTGCGGCCGGCGAAGGCTTGGCTGGCGCCGCTTGTCATTGCGTGCGCGCCAGCGCAGCCTTGCGCCACCGGAAAACGGCCGATGTGTTCGATCTGACAACCGAAGGAGAAACGGAATGGCGCAAATCAGGATTTTCAACCCGACCGGAATGAGCGCACCTGCGCCCTACAGCCACGTCGCCCACGCCAAGACGCAGGAGCTGGTGTTCATCGCCGGACAGACGCCGATCGATGCAAACGGAGCGCTCGTCGGCAAAGGCGATTTCGAGGCGCAATGCGCGCAGGTCTTCGCCAACATCCACACTGCACTGCGTTCGGTCAACGCCGACTGGAACAATGTCGTGCAGTTCACCAGCTATCTGGTGCGGCCGCAGGACGCCGCCGCTTACCGGACCTGGCGCGCCAAAACCTACCCAAAGATGTTCGCCGCCGGCGCCAATCCGCCGCACACGCTGCTTATCATCAGCCGGCTTGCGGATGAGGCGTATTGGCTCGAAGTGCAGACGGTCGCGGCGCTGTAGGAATCCGCAGCCGATCTGACCGACCCTCGCACGACAGCTTCACCGTCCCCCTTGGACCGTCACCTTTAGACTGTCGTCCTTGGAGCGTCATCGAGCGCAGTTCGCGCGACGGCGTGCGCCATTGTTCGTAACGCGTTGGCGCGCGCGACGCCGAACACGCCTTCGAACTGCGCCTGAGCCGCAGCCCAATCCTTGGACGCAGCCGCAACGCGCTTGTCGCCCTCCTGCGTCAGCCGCAACTCCTTGCTGCGGCGGTCGGCGCTGCCGCGGACCACGACGATCAGGCGGTCGCGCTGCAGCGGGCGGATATTGCGACCGAGCGTCGTGCGCTCCATGCCCAATTCGGCGGCGAGCGCGTTGATCGTCATCGCTCCATTGCGTTTGAGCCGCGCAAGAATCGAATACTGGGTCGCGCGCAGGCCGCCGCGGCCGAGAAATCGATCGTAAATCTGCGTGACGTGTCGGGCCGCCTGGCGCAACGCTAGACAATTGCAGGCGGCTGGATTGCTGACGGGCGTGGTCATCGGCATCTCTCACTTGCTATAGGTGTATATACCCCTATATAACGCGTCGGTCAATCCCGGCCGCAAACGACGCGCCGGAGGCTTCCCATGACGCCGGCCAGTGCAGTGATCCGCCAATCGTCTATTCCGGCATCCGCAAGGCCGCGATACGACGCGCGCACCCGCGCTCTGGTCGAAGGGCCGATCGCATCCACGCTCGTGCGCCTCGCCGTCCCCAACATGCTGGTGATGCTTGCGCAAACCTCGGTCGGACTGGTGGAGACCTATTTCGTCGGCAAGCTCGGCACCGATGCGCTCGCCGGAGTAGCGCTGGTCTTTCCGGTCGTGATGCTGATGCAGATGATGTCGGCCGGCGCGGTCGGCGGCGGCATTTCGTCGGCGGTCGCGCGCGCTCTCGGCAGCGGACGCAAGGCAGACGCCGATGCGTTGGTCGTCCATGCGCTGGCGATCGCAGTCGCCTTCGGCCTCGTCTTCACGGCCGCCATGCTGGCGGGCGGGCGATGGCTTTACGCCGCGATGGGCGGCAACGGCGCTTCGCTTGCGGCGGCGCTGAGCTATTCCACCGTCGTATTTGCCGGCGCGATCCTGGTGTGGCTTTTCAACTCGCTCGCCAACATCATCCGCGGCACCGGCAACATGGCAACTCCCGCGCTGGTGACCTGTGCGGGCGTGGCGGTGCTCATCCCGTTGTCGCCCTGCCTGATCTTCGGCCTGGGGCCGCTGCCGAAGCTCGGCATCGTCGGCGGGGCGGTCGCCGTGGTCAGCTATTACGCGGCGGGCAGTGCGGTCCTGGCGTGGTATTTGCGTTCCGGGCGAAGCGTGGTGCGCCTGAGGTTTGCCGGCGTCCGCATCCGCTGGACGCTATTTAAGGATATTTTGCGCGTCGGCCTGGTCGCGGCGCTGATCACCGCGCAGACCAATGCCACCATCGCCTTCACGACCGGCCTTGTCGGCGGTTTCGGCGCAGCTGCCATCGCCGGCTACGGCACCGGTTCGCGCCTCGAATATCTGCTTATCCCGTTGGTCTTCGGCCTCGGCGGCCCGCTGGTCGCCATCGTCGGGACCAATATCGGCGCCCAGCGTCGTGACCGCGCGTTGCGCGCGGCCTGGATCGGCGCGGCGATCGCAGCCGGTCTCTGCGAGACAATCGGCGTTGCCGCAGCGCTCGCCCCGCGCGCCTGGCTCTCGCTTTTCGATTCCGACCCGGCGATGATCGATGCCGGGTCGCACTATCTGCACACGGTCGGCCCGGCCTATGGCTTGTTCGGATTAGGCATGGCGCTGTATTTCGCCGCGCAGGGAGCGGGACGCCTGTTGTGGCCGCTCGTCGCCAATCTCGCGCGGCTTATCATTGCCGCGGGCGGCGGCTATCTGGCGCTGCGCTGGACCGGCAGCCTCACTGGTGTATTCGTCGCATTGGCGAGCGCGCTTGTGGCTTTCGGATTGATCAACGCCGCGGCCGTTGCCGCAGGTGCATGGTTTTCCAGCGCTCCGTTGCGCGCGCCGATTGCGGAGGCGACGAATCGATGAGCGCAATCTATTATTTGGAGGATTTCGTCGTCGGGCAGGTATTCCCCGGCGGACGAACCCGGATCGACGCCGAGCAGATCAAGGCGTTCGCCAGGCAATTCGATCCGCAGCCTTTTCATCTCGACGAAGAGGCCGCGCAAAAGTCGGTGTTCGGCGGCTTGGCGGCGAGCGGCTGGCATACCGCCGCGCTGACCATGCGGCTCATGGCCGACGGCGAGTTCAAGCCGGCCGGCGGCATCATCGGCGTCGGTTTCGACGAGCTGAGCTGGCAGCGGCCAGTCCGCCCCGGCGACCAGTTGCGTGCCGAAAGCGAGATCCTTGAGGTGCGGCCGTCGAAGTCGCGGCCCGACCGCGGGCTGATCCGCGTGCGCACCACCACCTACAATCAGAACGACGAATCGGTCCAGGTCTTTACCGGCAACCTCATCGTGCCGCGCCGTCCCGCCGCCGGTTGAGCCGCCGTCACACATCCAGTTCTACGAACGAGGCAACGCGACGGCCGCTTTGCTGCCGTGGCGAACCTTAACCGCAGCTCCATGGCAGTCCGGTCAAGCGGCTCGGCTGTCATCGGGCGTATGCCGCATGACAAAACCGCCAATGGTTTGAATTGCTCGCCGGGCTTCCGGAATCGCCGGTGCGAATAAATGCCAAACGTGCGGCATTCGCGGCCATATCTCGAGCTCCGCCTTGCAGCCGGCGTCCTCCATCTTTTTGTGAAAACGCACCGCATCGTCGAGCAGGATCTCATCGCCACCGACCTGGATCAGCAGCGGCGGCAGGCCGCCTAGGTCGCCATAGAGCGGAGATGCGTAGGGCAGATGAGGGTCCGCGCCGGCCAAATACTCGCCGGCGAGGCGAGGAAGATGAACGGCGTTGAGCATCGGGTCAGAGTTGGCATTTCGAGTAAGCGACTCCCCTGTCAGAGCGAGATCTGTCCAGGGAGAAAGAACGACGGCGGCGGCAGGCAACGCCAAACCCTCATCTCGCGCCTTCAGGAGAGCTGCAAGCGTAAGACCGCCGCCGGCGGAGTCGCCCATGAATACCGTGTTCGCCGCACTGGTCCCGCTCGCCAACAGCCAGCGATAACTGCTGACGGCGTCCTCCAATGCGGCGGGAAAAGGATGCTCCGGCGCCAATCTGTAGTCGATCACCAGCAATGCGGCCTGAGCTGCGGCCGCAATGCGCCAGGTGAAATGGCGATAGTTCGAAGCCGAGCCGGCCCTATAGGCTCCTCCATGAAAATACAAAACATGACGGTGAGGCTTTGAGCCCGGTACCGTGACCAGATCGGCTTTCACACCGCCAGCGAGGACTGCCACGGTACGCGTCGTCGCGGGCGGTCTTGGGGTCAGTCTCTCCATCGCGCGCAGTTGCTTTCGAGATTCCTCCGCCGACTGGTGCAGGCTTCGTCGCTTGATGCCCCACCGGATTCCAATCCGCATCAGCTCGGCGCGCAAACTCACCATCAGTGCCTCTTTGTCAGAAACAATTTGGGAGCAATATGCCGAAGCGTACCATACCAGCCACAGAAGTTTCGCGCCGTCGCCGGCGAAGATCGCTGGTACGCAAGAGCGCCGCCGTGGGCACTGGCCGAGATTCCTCTGTATAGTGCCGATCGGGTCGAGGATCTTCGCCCATGAATGCTGGCGCCGCGCACGTCGTCGAGACCAACCGTAGCGGCTACGAGCTGCTCAACGATCCCTTGCTCAACAAGGGCACCGCTTTCACCGAGTCCGAGCGCGAGCAATTCGAGCTGCACGGGCTGCTGCCCCCGCACGTGGCGACGCTCGACTGGCAAGTCCGCCGCCGCCTCGATGCCTTTCGCGCGCTCGGCACCGAGCTGCAGAAATACGTGTTTTTGCGCGGCTTGCAGGACAGCAACGAGACCCTGTTCTACGCGCTATTGACTCGCAACATCGAAGAGATGATGCCGATCGTCTATACGCCGACCGTCGGCCTCGGCTGTCAGCAATTCAGCCATGTGTTCCGCAAGCCGCGCGGCCTGTTCCTCAGCCTGCCGTTGAAGGACCGGATTGCCGGCATTCTCGCCCATACGCGTTTCGATTCCGTCGAGGCGATCGTGGTCAGCGACGGCGAGCGCATTCTCGGGCTCGGCGATCAGGGCGCGGGCGGCATGGGCATTCCGATCGGCAAGCTGTCGCTCTACACCGCCTGCGCCGGCCTGCATCCTTCCGCCACGCTGCCGGTTCTGCTCGACGTCGGCACCGATAACGCCGAGCTGTTGGCCGACCCGCTCTATATCGGCTGGCGTCACGAGCGCATCCGTGGCGAGGCCTATGATGCGCTGGTCGCCGCGTTCGTCGAGGCCGTGCGAGCGCGCTGGCCGCACATCCTGCTGCACTGGGAGGATTTCGCCTTCGGCAACGCCAACCGTCTGCTCGCCCGCTACCGCGACCAGCTGTGCTCTTACAACGACGACATCCAGGGGACCGCCGCCATCGCGGTCGGCACGCTCCTCGGCGCCATCAATGTCACCGGCGAGCCGCTGGTCCGCCAGCGCATTGCGGTGCTCGGCGCGGGTTCGGCTGGCACCGGCATCTGCGCGCTACTGCTGCGCGCCATGATCGAAGCCGGCGCCGAGCCGGCGCAGGCGCGCAGCAGGTTTTATCTCGTCGATCGCGAAGGCTTGGTGGTCGAAGGCATGGTCGGCCTGCAGCCGTTCCAGGCGCCGTTCGCGCAACGGCGCGAAAACCTTGCCAACTGGACGCTGGGCTCGTCGGCACAGATCGGCCTTCGCGAGGTGGTCGCCAACGCGCATCCGACGGTGCTCATCGGCACCTCCGGACAGTCGCACGCCTTCACGCAAGACATCGTCCGCGCGATGGCGAGCCAAGTAACGCGGCCGATCATCTTTCCGCTGTCAAATCCGACCGATCGCAGCGAGGCAACGCCGCAGCAGCTTCATGCCTGGACCGACGGCCGCGCCGTGATCGGAACCGGAAGCCCGTTCCCCCCGCTGCGGCGCGGCGGGCGGGAATTCCGCGTCGACCAGACGAACAACGCTTACGTCTATCCTGGCGTTGGTCTCGGCGCCATCGCAACACGGGCGCGGCGCATTTCCGACGGCATGTTTCTTGCCGCTGCGAGGGCGATCGCCGAACTGTCTCCGGCGCGCAAGGATCCCGAGGCCAACTTGCTGCCGCCGCTGACCGACCTGCGCGAGATTTCATTCCGCGTGGCGGTTGCCGTCGCCCGGCATGCGATCGACGAAGGCCTTGCCGATGCGCTTGCCGAACACGAGATCGCCGCGACGGTCGGCGAAAAAATGTGGGAGCCGGTCTACGCCACGTATCGGCGGTCATCGCCGCTGCCGACGGGTTGACGCGCGCACCGGAGTCGGTGGCGCCCACGCGAAACACAGTTGCCGCAAAAGCACAGTCGCAAGAAAACGCACAACGCTCGCCTCGATCGTGGAGGACGGACCAAACGGCCTCCCCGGTGTTGCAGCCAGTGCGCGCGATCTGAGCGGTCCGCTCGATCGCATTTTCGCCAACAAATATAAGGCATTCGCAGCCAGTCCACTTCTTTAGAAATGATATAGACTAGTCGCCGCGCAGTTTTTAACTATTTCAATCTGACTATACTGCGGTAAAGCTGATTTCTTGTTTGACTATACTTGATGTGATAGGAACTGATTGATATCGCAGCACTTTTTTACAGTTCTAAAGTAACCGCAGCCGAATAGGGGCGTCTAAAGCAGGGGTCGGGGGTTGTGATGTTGAGATCATCGGAGTGCGGCCGCACACGCGCGTTGGCTGCATGCGCGGTTTCCGCCGCGGTCCTTGCCGCGACAGGCGTACTGGCGCAGACGCAAAGCGCGTCCGCGCAGGCGACGAACGGTTCGACGCCCGCTACGTCCATCCCGCAGATCGTCGTCACCGCGCCAAAGCCGAAGCCGCCGGTGAAGCGTCCTCGCCGTCACGTGCGCACCGGTGTGCGGGTGCCTGCGACCCGCACCGCACCGACAGCCGGCGGGCCGACCAGCGCCGGCGCACAAGCAAATACCGCGAGCACGGCCGGCGCCCAGGCACCGCTGCAACAAGCGCCGGCACTGGACAAGACCGGGACCAAACTTGCCGATCTGCCGCAGAGCGTCGTGGTCGTGCCACGCGCAGTGGTGAACGAGCAGGGCGGCACCAGCCTTGCCGACGCCGTCCGCAACGTGAGCGGCGTCAATATCGGCGGTTCGTCGAGCTACGGATTTTTCGACCGCTTCACCATCCGCGGGATGGATGCCCGCGTCTACAGCGACGGATTTCCAGACGGCGACCAGTTCAACGGCTTTTCGCATTCGATGAACGGCGTGCAGAGCATCGAGGTGCTCAAAGGTCCGGGCTCCGCCATGTTCGGAAGCACCACTCCGGGCGGCAGCGTCAACATCGTCCACTTCATGCCGTCCGCCGTTCCGGCCTATGGCATCAGCGAGCAAATTGGCTCATTCGGCTCATGGACTACCAGCATCTATGCGACTGGTCCAACCACCATCCCCGGCCTCACCTATCGCATCGACGGCCTGTTCCAGCATTCCGACGGCTTCCGCGATATTTCGGGCGCAAATTATGAACTGCGCCCGGAATGGAGCTGGAACCACGATAACCATGTCACCACCGTCGCGCTCGATATTCGCGACATCGACCGCACAACCGACAGCTACGGCATTCTTTATTTCAACGGCACAAGCAATGCCGGCACGCCGCTGACCAGCGTGCCGAACACGGCCAAATATTCGACGCCATTCGGCTACGGCGACCAGACCATGGAACGCGCAACCGTAGTCAACTCCTGGTGGGTGGCCGATTATCTCACCATCAACAACCGACTGGCGTTCACCCATCGCGATGTCTCCATCCTGCGCAATTCAGGCGGTGGAACGATCACCCCAGTCGGCGGACTGTTTGAGGAAGGAGCCGCCGGTTGCCCGTCTCCGACCGCGAGTGGATGTCGGCAGCTGCGGGAGCAGACCGATCACGACGACGACTTCATCTATCAATTCGAGCCGGTCTGGAAATTCCACACCGGCAGCGTAGGCCACACCCTGCTGACCGGCGCGCAGGTCGAATGGCAGAGCATCGACGACAACCGCGCCACCGCCAATCTGCCCAACATCGCCAACATCTTCGCGCCGGTGATTCCGGAGACCTCGACCAGCGGTCTGACGTTCTTGCGCACCACCTCGCTCAGCGGCATGGAGGACGAGCTGCGTGCGCTCTACCTGAGCACCTACGCCACCGACCAGATCGACGTCACCGATCAGTGGAAGGTGCGCCTCGGCGTGCGACAGGAGCACTGGTACGAGGAATTGACGCCGCTCGCCTATGTGGCGCAATCGGCCACCAATCCGGCCCCCGGCCGGTTCGAACAGAACGGCACTCCGCTCGAACCCGGGGTCATCGATACCGAAGTCGATACCCCCACAAGCTGGAGCGTCGGCACGCTGTACAAACTGCTTCCCGGCGTGGCGCCGTTCGCCGGCGTCTCGAAGAGCTATCTCACCAACTTCAACTCGGAGACGACGCAGAACGGCGTGTATGCTCCGGAATCGGGCCTCGAATACGAAGCCGGCGTGAAATTCTCCACCGCCGACGGGCGCTTCGTCTTCACGCCAGCCGTTTTCGCAATCTACCGCACCAACGTGTTTACCGAAAACACGACGACGGACACCATTACGTTCAACGCGCAGAACTCGCGCGGCATTGATGCCGACCTGCAATTGGCAATCACCCCGCAGTGGAAGGTCTTGGCCAATGCCATCGCGCAAAACGCGGTGCTGACCGCGGTACCCGGGACGCCTTCGCAGGTCGGCAATTGGCCGGTCGGCGTTCCGCGATATATCTTCAATTTTTGGACGACCTACGACTTTGCCATCAATGGAATTCACGGATTTCGCGTCGGCGGCGGTCTCTCCTATAACAGCCTGACCTACGCCAATAGCGGCAATACTTCGTGGATTCCGAATTCGACCGTGATGGACGCGATGTTCGGCTATTATGCGACCCATTGGGACGCGCAGGTCGGCATCAAAAATATCGCCAACGTCGAGTATTTCACATTCGCCGAGAGCGCCGGAGGCTATGTCGGCGATCCGCGGACCTACTACTTCAAGGCGAGCTTGCACTACTGAGCGGACGCGATGCGAGCGCGGCGCGATGGTCGCCGCCGCGGTCCGGATTTTAGAACAAAATTTACCATAGGACGGCACCATCCACCCCGTGGCGCGGCACAATGCCGGTATGGGTTTTTTCGAGATGCGAACGAGCGAGAGTGTCGACGGCAGGATCGTCCTGGGCGATCCGGTGCCCTGGTTCGGTGCTCCGCTTCTCGCCGGCGGCGCCTTCAACCTGCAGGTCGCCGCCGGACGCTGGATCGTGCTCAGCTTCCTCGGTTCGCCCGCCAATCCGCGGGTGCAGCAAGAACTGGCGGCGTTGTTGCGCGAACCGCGCTTCGACCAGGACCGGCTGGTGTTCTATGGCGTGCTGACCGCACCGCCCGATGATGCGACGGCGTTCCTCAAGTACACCAACGCCGCGATCTCGTTCATCGTCGATTACGACGGATCGCTCAGCCGCCGCTACGGCGCCGCCGAGCAGCCGCGCACCATCGTGCTCGATCCGATGCTGCGCGCCATTGCCGACATCCCCTGGGATTATCCGGCCGGCCACGCGCAATCGGTGTGCGGGGTCCTGCGCGATCTTCCGCCGGTCGACGAGGCGGCCGGGGTGCCGATGTGCGCGCCGGTCCTGATCGTACCGCGCGTTTTCGATTTCGCGCTCTGCGATTTTCTCGTCGACTGCTACCATAAGCTCGGCGGCAGGGATTCCGGCTTCCTTCTCGACAGCGACGGCAAGACCGCGACCGTGGTCGATTATCGGCTCAAGCGCCGCAACGACCTCACCCTCGCCGCGCCGCAGCCGCGCGAAATCGTCCGCGCCCAGATCGTGCGTCGCCTGCTGCCCGCCGTCGAGCGTTTCTTCCAGTTCTCGGCCACCCGCATGGATCGCTACGTCGTCGCCTGCTACGACAGCGCGATCGGTGGGCATTTTTCCCGCCACCGCGACAACATCAACGCCGGCGCGCAGCATCGCCGTTTCGCGGTCAGCCTCAACCTCAACAAGGATTACGATGGCTGCGATCTGGTATTTCCAGAATTCAGCAGCCGCGCCTACCGCGCTCCGCACGCCGGCGCCCTGGTCTTTTCTTGCGGCGCGCTGCATCAGGTGACCCCGATCACGCGCGGGCGGCGCTATGCGTTCCTCGCCTTCCTCTACGGTGAGGCCGATGCGGCGATGCGCGAACGCAACAACGCGCAGCTGCATCAAGGCGAGCAGCGTTATGGCGGCCTCTCCGATCGGTTGTTTGCGCAGCAAGACGATGGCGGCGAACGCCGCACCGGCTGACAGCCGACGCGGCCGCGCCGGTCAGCCGGCAACGGATGCCTTCGCCGCCAGCACAAAGATTTTTTTCAGTATTTCGCGTTCGATCGGCTTTTGCAGGACGGGAATCTTGCGAAAGCGGCCGTCAACGCTTTCGGCATCGTAGCCAGTGATGAAGACGAACGGTATTCCACGCCTGGCCAGGACGTCGGCGATCGGATAGACTGAACCGCCGCCGACATTGATATCGAGCACAGCAGCTTCGAACTGGGCATCCCTGGCTCGAGACATCGCTTCCGACGTGGTGCTGATCGGGCCCACAACCTGATAGCCGAATTCGACCAGGCAGTCTTAAATCATCATGGCGACCAGCGCTTCGTCTTCGACCAGCAGCACACGCGGCCGGCCCGCCATGGTCACAAAGCTCGTCACGCGCGGCACGGGGGCGGCCTTGCGCGCGCCGGAAAAATCCTTCGCTTTGACCATGTCGCGACGCGGGATCGAAAAGCTGCAGCGCAGCCCCTTCGGATCCCAGTCGAAGGCCACTTGGCCGTCGAGCTGCTGTTCGATGCTGGCGCCAATGACGCGCAAGCCGAAGCTCTTCACCGACGGCGCCACAACGGTCGGGCCCCCGCTCTCCGCCCAGTCCAGCACCAGGGCGTCGGGCTGCAATTGCCAGCCCAGAGTGATGCTTCCGTTCACCGACGATAGTGCGCCGTGCTTGGCGGCGTTGGTGGCGAGTTCGTGCAACGCCAGCGCCAGCCCCTGCGCGGTCGATGGCTGCAACGAAACGTCCGGACCGTCGATCGCCACCTTGTCTCCGGTGCGATAAGGCGCCAGTTCCTCGGCGACCAGCGTGGCGAGATCGGCACCGTCCCAACGCGAATCCGACAACAGCGTGTGGGCGCGGGCCAGGGCCTTGATGCGGCCCTCGATCGCGGTCACGTAATCGTCGACATCTCTCGCCCGCGTGAGGCGGATGATCGATTGGATCACGGCAAGCGCGTTGCGGGCCCGGTGATCGACTTCGCGCGCCAGCAGCGTCTGGCGCTCCTCGGCTTCCTTGCGGCCGGTGACATCGATGGTGACACCGCTGATGCGCACGACGTGGCCGGCCGCGTCGATGCTGGCGGCCGCCGAACCCTCGCACCAGCGCGTCTCGCCATTGGGCCGCAGCACGCGGAACTCGGTGTGCTGCGTCCGCGTACTCTTCGACATGTGCTCGACAACGCTTTGCAGCGACTGCCAATCGTCGGGATGCACGAGACTGCGGATATTGTCTTCCGTCGGGCTGAACACTGGCGGGTCGACGCCGAAGATGCGGTACTGACCCTCGTCCCATTTCAGTGCCGTGCCGCCAACCTCCCACTCCCACGAGCCCATCTGGCCGGCGGCAAGCGCCAAGCTGCGGCCCTGCTCGCTCTGCGTCAGGTGGGAGTTCGAGGCTTCCAGTTCCGCCGTGCGCTCGGCGACCCGGCGCTCCAGCTTCACGTTCAGCGCCTTTAACTCGCGCGTTTTGCGAAACAGCTCGGCAAAAATGCGAACCTTGGCGCGCAGCAGGTCGGGAACCACCGGAACCGGGACGTAGTCGACCGCGCCCATGGCGTATCCGCGCAGCATGGCGACATCGGTCACCTGGATCGCGGAAATGAAGATGATCGCCGTCCTTTCGAAACGCGGATGTTCACGGATCATCGCCGCGAGCTGGAAGCCGTCGAGGTCCGGCATGCACACGTCGATCAGCACGACGGCGACATCATTCTTGAGCAGGAACGCCAGCGCCTCGTTTGCCGACGAAGTCTTGACCAGATTTTCGCCGAGCTCGCTCAAGATCACCTCGTAGGCGAGCAGCTTTTCCGGCAGGTCGTCGACCAGGAGGACGTTGACTTGATCGGCCATGGCGCGCGCCCGCCTAACGATGCAGCCACATCCGCAGCGCGGACAAGAGCTGTTCGGTGTTCACCGGCTTGGCGAGATAATCGGACGCACCCGCTTCGAGGCATTTTTCCCGATCGCCTTTCATCGCCTTCGCGGTCAGGGCGATGATCGGCAGGCGGTGGTATGCCTTGTTCTCGCGGATCCTTTCGATCGTCTGATAGCCGTCCATTTCGGGCATCATGATATCCATGAGCACGATGGCGATGGACGGAGTTTCTTCGATCAGCGCGATCGCTTCGCGGCCGGTGGTGGCCTTGACCACGTTCATGCCGCGGCGTGCCAGCGCGCTTTCGAGCGCGAAAATGTTGCGCGGATCGTCATCGACCACCAGTGCGGTGCGGCCCACCAGGTCCTCGTCCGACGAATTGAGCTGCTCCAGCATCAGCTGCTTCTCGGACGGCAGATCGGTGATCACGCGGTGCAGGAACAGCGCCGTTTCGTTGAGCAGGCGTTCCGGCAATTCCACACCCTTGACCACGATCGAGCGGGCCATCGTGTGCAGCTGCGCATCCTCCTCGGCCGACAATTCGCGTCCGGTGAAGACCACGACCGGAACGTCGACGAGGCCGCGGTCGGCGCGCATGCGCTCCAGGACTTCGAAGCCGGACATGTCGGGCAGCCGCAGGTCGAGCACTACGCAATCGCACGGATTATCACGCAGAACGTTCAGCGCCTCCTCGCCGCTACCGGCATTGACGATCTCAATATCGTCGTGGCCGAGCAATTCGCGGATGCTGATCCGTTCGGCCGCATTGTCCTCGACCACCAGGAGCCGGCGGCGGCGCGGCTGGGTGAATTCCTTGATGCGCGCAAGCGCGTCGGCGATGCCGTCGCGCGTCGCCGGCTTGGTCACGAAGGAGAAGGCGCCGCGGGCGAGGCCGTGCTGGCGGTCTTCGTCGAGGGTGACCATTTGCACCGGAATATGGCGGGTGAGCGGGTTTTGCTTGAGCTGGCTGAGCACGTTCCAACCCAGCATATCGGGCAGGAACACATCGAGCGACACCGCCGTCGGCTGATACTGCTTGGCCAAATTGATCGCGTCGTCGCCGCGCATCGCCAGCAGTGCCTTGAACCCCTTGTCGCGCGCCAGATCCAAAAGGATGCGGGCGTAATGTGGATCGTCCTCGACGATCAGAAGAATCGGATCGCCAGCCTGGATATCGAGCCGGTCGTCGGGGATGGGCTCGATTACGCGCTCGGCGGGCAGGTGCAGGCCAGCGAGTTGGGTGGCCGGGGCCGGCGCGGCGGCGCCCACGGCCGGGGTCGGCGCGCTCGGCCCGGCATATTTGATCGGCAGGTAAAGAGTGAAGGCCGATCCGGAACCTGCCGCGCTGCGCAGGTGGATTTCACCGCCGAGCAGGTTCGCCAGTTCGCGGCTGATCGCCAGGCCGAGGCCGGTGCCGCCATATTTGCGGCTGGTCGAGGCGTCGGCCTGCTGGAACGCCTCGAAGATGATTTTCTGCTTTTCCTGCGGAATGCCGATACCGGTATCGGAGACTTCGAAGGACACGACGCCCGACGCCTGGCTGAGCACCGGATGGTCGGCGCTCCAGCCGCCGATCACTGAGTTGACGTTGAGGCGGACGCCACCTTCCGACGTAAACTTGAAGGCGTTGGACAGCAGATTGTTGAGCACCTGCTGCAGCCGCTTGATGTCGGTGGTCATGGTGCGTCCGAGGTTCGGATCGACATGGACCTGGAACGACAATTGTCGGGTTTCGGCCATGTGCCCGAACGGCCGCGCCACCGTGTCGATCAGGTTTGCGAAGAAGAACTCCTCGGCGTCCACCGTGACCGTGCCCAACTCGATCTTCGACAGATCAAGAATATCACTGATGAGGTTGAGCAGGTCGGTGCCGGCCCCGTGGATGGTACGGGCGAATTCGACCTGTTTGACGGTAAGATTACCCTCCGGGTTTTCGGTGAGCTGCTGGCCGAGGATCAGGATCGAGTTGAGCGGCGTGCGCAGCTCATGCGACATGTTGGCCAAGAATTCCGACTTATATTTCGAGGTAAGAGCGAGCTCGGTGGCTTTTTCCTCCAAGGCGCGGCGCGCCTGCTCGATTTCCTGGTTCTTTCGTTCGACCTCGACGTTGCGCTCGGCGAGCTGCGCCGCCTTCTGCTCGAGCTGCTCGTTGGTCTGCTGCAAATCCTTCTGCTGCGCCTGCAATTGGCCGGCAAGCTGTTGCGATTGCTTGAGCAGGCCCTCGGTCTGCATCGTCGCCTCGATCGAGTTGAGCACGATGCCGATCGATGTCGTCAGCTGTTCGAGGAACGTGATCTGCAAGGTGGTAAACTCGTGGATCGACGCGAGCTCGATGACCGCCTTCGCCTGGTTCTCGAACAGGACCGGCAATACGATGTTGTTGCGCGGCTGCACCTTGAACAGTGCCGAGCTTATCGGGACGGCGTTCTCCGGCATATCCGCGATCAGCATGCGCCGCTTTTCGACGGCGCACTGGCCGATCAGGCCTTCGCCCATTTGCAGGCCCTGCGGATGGCCGTTGGCGCCGCCATCGGCGTAAGCCGACAGCAGCTTCAGATGATCCCGCTCTCCCTCGCTTTCGAGCTGATAGATGACGCCCTGATTGGCGTTGACCAGCGGCGTCAGCTCGGACAGGAGCAGCCGACCGACGGCGGCCAGGTCACGCTGGCCCTGCAGCATGTTGGTGAACCTGGCGAGGTTGGTTTTCAGCCAGTCCTGCTCGGTATTGCGGTGGGTGGTCAGCCGCAGGTTGTTGATCATCGTGTTGATGTTGTCTTTGAGCTGGGCAACTTCGCCGCGCGCTTCCACCTGGATCGAGCGCGTCAGGTCGCCCTTGGTCACCGCCGTCGCCACTTCGGCGATGGCGCGCACCTGCGTGGTGAGGTTGGCGGCCAGCAGGTTGACGTTTCCGGTCAGGTCTTTCCAGGTGCCGGCAGCGCCGGGCACGTTGGCCTGGCCGCCCAGGCGGCCTTCGACGCCGACTTCGCGCGCCACCGTGGTCACCTGCTCGGCGAAGGTCGCGAGCGTATCGGTCATGTTGTTGATGGTCTCGGCGAGCGCCGCCACCTCGCCCTTCGATTTCACGGTAAGGTTCTGCTTAAGGTCGCCGTTGGCGACCGCGGTCACCACTTTGACGATGCCGCGCACCTGTTCGGTGAGGTTGGCGGCCATCACGTTGACGGTATCCGTCAGGTCCTTCCAGGTACCGGCAACGCCGGGTACCTGGGCCTGGCCGCCGAGCAAACCCTCGGTGCCGACCTCGCGGGCGACGCGGGTGACTTCGGAAGCGAAACCGTTGAGCTGGTCGACCATCGTATTGATGGTGTTTTTCAGCTCCAGAATCTCGCCCTTCACGTCGACCGTGATCTTGCGGGAAAGGTCGCCGCGGGCGACAGCCGTCGTCACCTCGGCGATGTTGCGCACCTGAGTGGTCAGGTTGGCCGCGAGCAGGTTGACGTTGTCGGTCAGGTCCTTCCAGGTGCCGGCGACGCCGGGCACGACCGCCTGGCCGCCGAGCCGGCCGTCGGCGCCGACCTCGCGCGCCACGCGCGTCACTTCGGCGGCGAACGAGCGCAGCTGCTCCACCATGGTGTTGAGCGTGTCTTTGAGCAGCAGCATTTCGCCGCGCACGTCCACGGTGATTTTTTTCGACAAATCGCCGCCGGCAATTGCGGTGGCCACCTCGGCGATGTTGCGCACCTGGGCGGTCAGGTTCGAAGCCATGAAATTGACGTTGTCGGTCAAATCCTTCCAGGTGCCGGCGACGCCGGGCACCTGCGCCTGGCCGCCGAGCTTGCCCTCGGTGCCGACCTCGCGGGCGACGCGGGTGACCTCGGAGGCGAAGGCATTGAGCTGATCGGCCATCGTGTTGATGGTGTTTTTCAACTCCAAAATCTCGCCGCGCACGTCGACCGTGATCTTGCGCGATAGATCGCCGCGCGCCACCGCGGTGGTCACCTCGGCGATGTTGCGAACCTGCGCGGTCAGGTTGCCCGCCATCGAATTGACCGAGTCCGTCAGGTCCTTCCAGGTGCCGGCGACACCCGGCACGTTGGCCTGGCCGCCGAGCTTGCCTTCGGTGCCGACCTCGCGGGCAACGCGCGTCACCTCGCCGGCGAAGCGGTTGAGCTGGTCCACCATCGTATTGAGCGTTTCCTTCAGCTGAAGGATTTCGCCGCGCACGTCGACCGTGATCTTGCGGGAAAGATCGCCGCCGGCGATGGCGGTCGCCACCTCGGCGATATTGCGGACCTGGCCGGTGAGGTTCGAGGCCATCGAATTGACCGAGTCCGTCAGGTCCTTCCACGTGCCGCCGACGCCGGGCACGTTGGCTTGGCCGCCGAGCTTGCCTTCGGTGCCGACCTCACGGGCGACGCGCGTCACCTCGGCGGCGAAGGCGTTGAGCTGATCCACCATGGTGTTGAGCGTGTCTTTCAGCTCGAGAATTTCGCCGCGCACGTCCACGGTGATCTTGCGCGACAGGTCGCCGCGCGCGACGGCGGTCGCGACCTCGGCGATGTTGCGCACCTGACCGGTGAGGTTCGAGGCCATCGAATTGACGCTGTCGGTGAGGTCCTTCCAGGTGCCGGCGACACCGCGGACCATGGCCTGGCCGCCGAGCTTGCCCTCGGTGCCGACCTCGCGGGCGACGCGGGTGACCTCGGAGGCGAAGGCGTTGAGCTGATCGACCATCGTGTTGATGGTGTCCTTCAGCTCGAGAATCTCGCCGCGCACGTCGACGGTGATCTTTTTCGACAGATCGCCACTGGCGATGGAAGTCGCCACCTCGGCAATATTGCGCACCTGCGCGGTCAAATTGGAGGCCATCGAGTTGACCGAGTCGGTCAAGTCCTTCCAGGTGCCGGCAACGCCCAGCACATTGGCCTGGCCGCCGAGACGGCCGTCGGTGCCGACCTCGCGGGCCACGCGGGTGACTTCGCCGGCGAAGGCGTTGAGCTGATCGACCATCGTGTTGACGGTCTCTTTGAGCTGCAAAATCTCGCCGCTGACGTTGACCGTGATCTTCTTGGAAAGGTCGCCGCCGGCGATGGCGGTGGCGACGTCGGCGATGTTGCGCACCTGCGCGGTCAAGTTGCCGGCCATTGAATTGACGCTGTCGGTCAAATCCTTCCAAGTGCCGCCGACGCCGGGAACCTGCGCCTGGCCGCCGAGCTTGCCTTCGGTTCCCACCTCGCGGGCGACGCGCGTGACTTCGGAGGCGAAGGCGTTGAGCTGGTCCACCATCGTGTTGATGGTGTCCTTCAGTTCCAGAATCTCGCCGCGCACGTCGACGGTGATCTTGCGCGACAGGTCGCCGCGCGCGACCGCCGTGGTCACATGGGCGATGTTGCGGACCTGATCGGTGAGATTGCCGCACATGGCGTTGACCGAATCGGTCAAGTCCTTCCACGTGCCGGCAACGCCGGGCACGATCGCCTGGCCGCCGAGCTTGCCGTCGGTGCCTACTTCGCGCGCCACGCGCGTCACCTCGGAGGCGAACGACCGCAGCTGATCGACCATGGTGTTGATGGCTTCTTTGAGCTGCAAAATTTCGCCGCGTACGTCGACGGTGATCTTTTTCGACAAATCGCCGTTGGCGACCGCGATCGTCACCTCGGCGATGTTGCGGACCTGCGCGGTCAGGTTCGAAGCCATCGAGTTGACGCTTTCGGTCAGGTCCTTCCACACGCCGGTCACGCCGCCGACCTGGGCCTGGCCGCCGAGCTTGCCCTCGAGTGCCCACTTCGCGGGCCACGCGCGTCACCTCCGAGGTGAACACGTTGAGCTGCTTGAGCATGGTGTTGACGATTTCGGCCGAGCGCAGGAATTCGCCTTTGAGCGGCCGGCCGTCCACGTCGAGGCTCACCGTGCGCAGCAGGTCGCCTTGCGCCACCGCGGCGATGGCGCGGGTCACTTCGGTGGTCGGCCAAAGCAGATCGTCGATCAACTGGTTGACCGACGATTCCATCTCGCCCCAGGCCCCCTCGGAAAGGCCAAGCCGGACGCGCTGGCGAGTGCGGCCTTCGCGACCGACCACGTGGCCGACGCGCTCAAGCTGCTTGGCCATGCGCTGATTGGTTCCGACGATCTCGTTGAAGGTATCGGCGATCTTGCCCATGATTCCGACCCGGTCGCCGGGCAGCCGCACGGAGAAATCGCCCACCCGCATGACCTGCAAGGCATGGAGCAGTTCCGCCAGGCCATGAGCATCGCCATTGAGGCCTGCCTCCGGGGGGGAAAGCGGGGCGGCGAGCGGGGACCCATCGGCGTTCGTCGAATTGACGACCTGTTCAGAAGCTTGCATGGCGACTCCGGTCCCGGCTCGCGGGCGTGGATTAAAAAGAGTGCGGCTTTAGCGAAGGGATATTTCGGAGCGGTCTTTGGAACCGAGCCACGACTGCGCGCCGAGTCACGACTGCGCGCCGAGTCACGGCCGCGCGCCGAGACGCGGCCACGCGCATAAATCCGGTCGGCGCGTGCCGGAACCGGACCCCTGAGGCCCAAGGCGCGTGATGCCGGCGAACGACTCGCCGAACAAATGCAGTATTGGAAGACCGAAGCGTCATCCCCCTCACGGGTATGCCCCGCCTGCTATGCCAGCTAACGCAAACGCTCTCGCCGCGGGATGGTTCCAAGACAAGCGCCCATCGAAGAAAAAAATTGGGCCGGGGTCCGGTTGCGGTTGCCAAATTATGTTCATGAATAAAATCCTAGGATTTTCACTGAATGGCGCACCTTTTTCACGAATGGCGCACCTTCATCGCGAATAGCGCACCTTCATCGCGAGTGGCGCACCTTGGGCCGCCGGATTGCTCTCCTCAAACACGGTCGGAACCCGCTGTGGCGGAACCCGCCTGTTCTTTCGGAAAGCGCACATCGCCCGCATACCGCTTACCGGGAACCCGCGGCGCTTTCGCGCGATGGGCTATCTGGAGCAGAAACGAGCCGAGAATGCGACCGCGGCTTGCGCTTGAAGAACTCCGGCAGAGCGAGCCGCGCCAATAGCATCAGCACAAGGCCAAGAGCAAGGACCCCGACACCGAACATGAGGGCGCCGCCAATGCCGGCGAGCGACGTGCAACTCTGTTCCGGCTTGCTGTACACGATGCACGCGGCAATGAACAAGCCGAGCATGATCAATCCGCCGGCGGCCGGCACGAGTCCGAGGAAGATCGCGTTGCGCAGACTGCTGCGCAGGTCCCGCCGGTAAAAGGCGACGCAGGCAAATCCCGTCAGCCCGTAATAGAAGGCAATTCCGATCGCCGTTGCGGTCGCCGAATCCGCCAGCACGTTGCTCGAGATCGCCGTCAGAGCAAGGTACCAGACAATCGAAACAGCACCCATCGCCAACGTGGCGACGCCCGGAGTCAAAAAGCGCGGATGTATGTCGGCAAATTTTTTCGGCAATGCGCCGGCCCGCGCCATGGAAATGATCGTCCGCGCCGTGGGCAGAATGGTCGTCTGCGTGCAGGCCGCGGCGGAGGTAAGCACCGTAAATACCAGAAGCTTGCCCCAGGGTCCGAGCACCCCGGTTATCAGCGGAGCAAGAAAGTCGCCATTGCAGCCCGCGCTGGCGCGGCCAAGCGCGGGCTCGGCGAACGCGGTTGCGGCCACCGATACCAGAACGTAAAGGCCGACAAGCAAGACAGTTGAGAGGATGGCGCTGCGGCCCGGAGCTGTCGCGGGATTGATCGTTTCCTCGTTGACCGAGGCGCCGGTATCCCAGCCCCAGTAGATGAACACGGCGAGCAGGAAGGCTTGCGTGAAATCGCCGCCGCTGTTGAATCTCAACGGGTTGAACCAGCCCAGCGACACCGGGTGCGCCCCGGCGACGCCTCCGGCGTACACTTTGGCAAGCGCAACGGCGGCGAATGCGACGAGCAGCACGACTTCGGCCAACAGCAGAAATTTCTGCGTGCGCGCCGACAATTCGATGCCGTAATAGCAGATTGCCGTCATGATCACGATCCAGGCCACCCCGACGCCGGTGACGGCAATCGCCGGCGGCTGGAGAACGCCGAAAAGACGAAACGAATATTGTCCGGCGATCTGCGCCAGGCTGGGCATGACCAGAATATCGGTGGCGATGATCGCCCAGCCGCCCATCCAGCCGGCGTAGGGCCCAAGCGCGCGCGTCGTCCAGGAGAAAGTCGTTCCGCAGTCTGGATCGGCACGATTGAGATGATAATAGGCTATGGCGACGAACAGCATCGGGATGAAGGCGACGATCAGGATCGCCGGCACGCCGAACTTCGCCGCGGCTACGAGCGCCGGCAGCGCCGCCGCCAGCGAGTAAGCCGGCGCCGTCGAGGCCACGGCAATGACCACGTTCGCGGCAAACGACAACGCATCCTTCTTCAAACCGCCGGGGCTGGCGGCGGTCGGATCGTGCCCGGCGTCCGGTCGCGCGACTGATGCGCTGTTCACGTATCTCTCCCTGACCGAGGCTTGCGCCGACAGCGCGCGCCGCCGGCGCCCTGCAGCGCCGGGCCAAGCAAATCCCGATGTGCCGGTCGCGGCCAAACGTCCGCTTGGCAACCTCACCCGCGGCACTATAGTCGGGGAGTTCGCTGGCATCGGCAAGGCATGCACGAGGCAGCGCACGGGCTGCCGTCGAACGCCCATGGGCGCAAAAAAATCTCACGGGGAGGATGACCGACATGCGCGTGAAGGCGACTGGAAGAATGACGTTCCATGCCGGCCGATGGCGATTTGCGGCCGCAATCGCGATGGCCGCTGCGCTGGTCTGGCTTGCGCCGGCGGCACCGGCTGACGCCGCCGATTTCGTGATGAAATTCGGCACCGCGACGATCAACGAAACCCAGCACCAATTCATCAAATTCTACAAGCAGCAGGTGGAGAAGGCCTCCGGCGGCCGGATCGAGGTGCAGATCTATCCCGGCAGCCAGCTCGGTCCCATCCCGCAGGAAATCCAGGGCGTCCAGCTCGGCAGCATCCAGGCCTATATCGGCCCGGTCGACTTCTTCGTCGGGGTCGACCCGCGCTTCGGCGTGTTCTCGTCACCGATGCTGTTCAAGAGCGACGCCAACGCCGCCGCCACGATCCACGATCCGGCAATCGAGCAAGCCATGTTCGATCTGGCGGCTCCCAAGCGCATGGTGGGCATCGCCACGCTCGATTTGGGCGCTTCGGATTACGGTGCCAAGCATGCGATCATGCGGCTTTCTGATTTCTCCGGCAAAAAACTGCGCATCAACGGCACCGGGCTCGAGCGCGAGAAAATGGCAAAGCTCGGCGCCACCGGCATCGGCATGCCGCTCTCCGAAGTGGTGCCCGCGCTCGACCAGGGTACGATCGACGGCACCATCAGCGGACTTTCGGTCTTCGTGACGATGAAGATGAACGATCTGCTCAAGACCATCACGGTCACTAACGACACCTTCATCATTTCGATTGCCGTGGTATCGAAGCCGTGGCTGGACACACTGCCGCCGGACTTGCAGAAAATCGTGATCGAGGCCGGCAAGGCCGTGGAAGCCAAATCGCAGGCTTGGGAAGTCGTTTTCACCAAGAAGCTTGTCGGCGATTGGGATGCCGTCGGCGGCTCCGTCCATACGCTGCCACCCGACGACCTTGCCAAGATGAAGACGCTGCTCGATCCCGTTGCCGATCAGGTGACCAAGGCCCAACCGGCGGTGCACGACATGCTGCTGAAGGTCCGCGCCGCCGCCGCCAAATACTGAGAGTTTCCTTCCCGGACGCGGCGCGGCGCGACGCGATGCTCGGTCGACACGCAATCGTCGCCGAACCAGGGAGCAGACGGTCGCGCGCCATTGGCGCACCGCCCGGCGCGCTCTGCGTCCGGGCAACGCCTCGACGAGCCGAGCCATGATCAGCATGCTCACGCGCGGCGCGCAGGCGCTCATGACCGCGCTTCGCATCGCCGCCGGCACGATGCTGATTGCCAGCGTCGTCATCAACTTCGCCAACATCATCGGCCGTTACGTTTTCTCGGTGTCGATTTCCTGGGCCGAGGAGGCGATGCTGTTCCTCATGATCGGCTGCGTGTTTCTCGGCGCGCCGCCGGTTGGCTGGCTGGGTCGTCATATCCGCATGGATGCGCTGGTGTCGCTTTTGCCGGCGCGCGTGCGCCAGGCGTTCGAGCTGGCCGCCGATCTGATCACGATCGCGACTTGCGTGATGATGGCCATCTTCGCCTGGCCGATGATCGCCATGTTCGTCGAACTGGATCAGCGCAGCGAAACCGCCAACGTCCCGCTGGTCATTCCGGAAGCCGTCCTGCCGCTCGGCCTCATGCTCATGGCGCTGCTGATCGCGGTGCGGCTGATCGTGCTCGGCACGCGGCACGGTACCGTCATCACGGCCAGGGACATCGAGCACTGAAATGGCGGTCGCATTCGTCTATTTCATCCTGCCGACGATTTTGCTGGTCCTGGGGCTGCCGATCTTCGTCGTGCTCATTCTGACCTCGACGGCCGCAATCGTCTTCATCGCCCACGTGCCGTTGCAGGTGATCCAGACCAACATGTTTGGCAGCCTCAACAACTTTCCGCTGCTGGCGGTGCCGTTCTTCGTGCTCGCCGGCGAGATCATGGGCCGCGGCGGCATCGCCAATCGCGTCGTCGCCTGGGTGATCTCGATCGTCGGCGGAGTGCGCGGTTCGCTGGCGGTCACCACGGTGGCGTCCTCCGAATTGTTCGGCGCCATGGCGCACACTTCGGTCGGCACGGTGGTGGCCATCGGGCGGCTGCTGTTTCCCTCGCTGACCAGGCACGGTTACGGCGAGCGGTTTTCCGTGGGCCTGATTACCTCCTCGGGCGCCGTCGCCGTGATCATTCCACCCTCCATCTCGATGATCCTGTATGCGCTCACCGCACAGGTCTCGGCGATCAAGCTGTTTGCCGCCGGCGTGCTGCCGAGCCTGCTGATCGGCTTCGTCGATGCCGTCTATGTCCTGTGCTACTCGCGCATCAAGGCGGTGCCGCTTTCGGCGCCGGCGCGCTGGAAGAACATCTGGGCCTCGACCAAGGAGGCGAGCTGGGCGATCGGCACCATCGCGGTGATTTTCGGCGGCATCTATGGCGGCGTATTCACGCCGACGGAGGCCGCGGGAGTGGCCGTAGTCTATTCGTTGTTTGTCGCCATGTTCGTCTATCGCGAGATCGGCCTCAAGGAGCTGTGCGAAATCGTCGTCAGCTCGGTCTATCTGATCGCGCAAATCCTGATCATCGTCACCGGCGCCGGCGTCTATTCCTGGCTGATGACGACCAGCGGCGTTCCCAAACGCCTTATCGACGCGGTCACAGCGATGCATCTGCCGCATTGGGAGACGCTGCTGTTCGTCAATGCCGGTCTCTTGGTGGCGGGAAGCTTTCTTGAACCGCCCGCGGCGATATTGATCCTCACACCGCTGTTGCTCCCCGTGGTCCAGGCGGCGGGAATCGACCCGCTGCACTTCGGCATCATCATGGCGGTCAACCTGAGCATCGGCCTCTACGTGCCGCCGTTCGGACTGAACCTGTTCGCCGCGCGCGCCATCTTCAACGTTCCCATGGGCATGATCTATCGCGGCGTACTGCCGTTCGTGGCGCTCAATTTCGCCGCGCTCCTGATCATCACCTACGTGCCGGCCATTTCCATGGTGCTGCTGAAGCTGGGGCACTGGTAGACGCAGAAATCCCGACCCTGCTCCGGTCCGGCACGATCGGAGCGCGCCTTAGCCCCCGAAGCCGAAGGCGTTGGGCAAAAACACCGTGAACCAGGGCACGAAGGCGACAATGGCGAGACCGATGAGGAGGACGACCAGATAGGGCATCATCGCGCGCGTGGCACTCTCGATATCGGTGCGCACGACCGCGCAGGCGACGTAGAAGCCGACGCCGGCCGGCGGCAGAAAGGCGCCGACCCCCATGGCGATCAGCAGCACGATACCGTAATGCAGTTCGCTGATGCCGATCTGGCCGGCGATCGGCAGCAGCAGCGGCGCCAGGATGATAAGCGCCGGCAGCCCTTCGAGCAGCGAGCCGATCACGATCAACAGCACAATCGAGCCGGCAAGGAACAAGAACGCGTTGTCATTGACGCTGTGCAGCCCCTCGACCAGCCGCTGCGGCAGCTGCGCGACGGTGAGCACCCAGGAAAAGCCCGAGGCGGCGGCGAGAATGAACAGCACCATGCCGGCAAGCAGCGAGCTGTCGATGACGGTGCGGACGAAACTCTGCCAGCTCAACTCGCGATAGATCAAGATCGCCAGCAACAGCCCGTAGACCACCGCGAACGAGGAGACTTCGGTCGGCGTCGCAACGCCGAGCAGAATCCCGGCAAACAGGATCACCGGCATCAACAGCGGCAAGATCGCCGCAACACCGCTTGCCGCGATGACGCGCAGCGTCGCGCGCCGGTGCGCTCGCGGCCCGGCACGGCGCGCCCGAATGTAGATCAGCACCATGAGACAGACGGCGATCACAGCCGCGGGGATTACGCCACCGAGAAACAATGCCGCCATCGACAGCGTCGTGATTGAGCCGAGGACCAGTATGCCGATCGAAGGCGGCACGGTCTCGCCCATTGCGGCAGATGCCGCAAGCGCAGCAGCGCCTTCGCTCAGGTCGTAGCCTTCGCGCCTGAGCATATCGCGCATCACCGAGCCGACGGCGGCGACGTCGGCGGTTTTCGAACCCGACAGGCCGGAGACGAGATACATGCTCAACACCATCACATGCATCAGCCCGCCGCGCAGGTGACCAACCACCGCATGCACGAAGCGAACCAGGCGCAGCGAAATGCCGCCACGCTCCATGATCAGGCCGGCGAACACGAAGAACGGCAGCGCCAGCAGCACGAAATTGCCGGTGCCGTCGACCATGTTCTGCGGCAATGCGACCATGGGCACGACGCCGGAAATCCACAGATACACCATGGTGCTGAAGATCAGCGCAAAGCCGACCGGCAGCCCGCCGAAAATGCCGACGAACAGCAGCGCCAGCGCCGTGAAGATCGCGGCATCGCCGGACACAAACGGCAGCCAAACACCGCGCAGCGCGAGGGCGGTCAACAGCAAAGCGGCGAGGATCGCGCCGGTGATGACGACCGTCCTGCGCTTCGCCGCCAGCAAGCGGCTCGCGCTGTAGGCGATCAGCAGCAGCATGCTCACGCTCAGCGGCGCCACGATCCACGATGCCGGCATCTGCAGGATCGGCGTCAGTTCGTCCCAACGCGACCGCAGCAGCGGGATCGAGGCCAGCGCGGTGACCACCGCGATGAGCAGCACGACAAAATCGCAGACGACCAGGCAGACGCGCTCGACGCGCTCATCGAGCCTGTTGAGCACGAACCGGACGAACGAATGCTGACCGTGGGCGAAGGCGACGGCGCCGCCGATGAAAGCCAGCGTGGACAGCGCGAGCTTTGCCACTTCGTCGGTCCACAGGAAAGCGGTGGCGAAGAAGGTGCGGGCGATCACGTTTGCGAAGATCGCGGCCAACTCGCCGAGCAAGGCAACCGCCAACACGGCTTTCGCCGCCGTGTCGAAGCCGCGCAGCAACGCGCCCTGCCCGCGCGGGACAGCCGTCGCATCGGCTAGCGCAATGGAAACGGCGTCGGCCTCCGTCGTCATCGCGGCGCTCTCACCGGATGCCGCTAGGCTTGCGTCGCCTTCATCACCTTGTCGACCAATTCGGCGCCGATCCGGTCGCGGAATTCGCTGTAGACGGGCGCCATGGCGGCATGGAAGGCCTTGTAGTCCGCCTGGTCCACTTGCAGACCCTTACCCTCGCAAAGCTTGCGATCTTCTTCCGACTTCGTCACGATCGTCTTGCGCCAGATCGGCTGGATCTCGCCTGCCGCCTCGCGGATCGCCTTCTGCTGTGTCGGCTCGAGCTTGTCGAACCTGGACTTGCTCGCCATCAGCGCTCCGGCGTTATAAACATGATTGGTGAGACCGACGTATTTGGTCACCTCGTAGAGTTTCGACGACACCACTGCCAGGAACGGCAACTCGAAGCCGCCGACAGTCTTCTGCGACATGCCGATATAGACTTCGGAAATGTCCATCACTACCGGAACGGCGCCGCAGGCCTTGAAGCTCGCGGCAAAAACCGCACCCGGCTGGATGCGAATCTTGATGCCTTTCAGGTCGCTCGGCTCGCGGATCGGATGAGAGTTGGTCTCGGTCTCGCGCCAGCCGTAATGGCCCCAGATGAAGCCATAGATGCCTTTGGCCGGCATGTCGCCCAGCAGCGATTGTCCGATCGGCCCATCGAGCAGATGCTCGGCGGTCGCACGGTCCCTGAACAGGAACGGCAGGTCGAGCACTTGCACTCTCGGAAAGAACGACTCGAGAAATCCGGTGGTGTGGAACGCCATGTCGACGATGCCTGTGGTCATGCCGGAGACGATGTTGACTTCGCTGCCGAGCTGGCCGCCGGAATAGACCTGGATTTTGACGGAGCCATCGGTCTTCTTCGCCACCAGGTCGGCAAATTGCAGGGCGACCTGCTGAACGGGATGGAGATTGGTATCAGGATGGGCGAGCTTGAGCGTAACGGTGCCGGCCGCCCAGGCGCGGGTGCTGTGCCAAACGGCGGGCGCCACGACGCCTGCGGCCGCGGCAGCTAAAAACTGCTTGCGTGTCAGAGACGGTCGATGCCGTGAGCTCATCGCGTTCCTCCCGAATGGCGCTTTTGGCTTGCGCGTCTGCCGCAGCGTAGCGGAATGAACCGGCTTTGCGTATGGGAAACTAGCGCCCGACACCGCGTCCAATTGCCGTGTGATGCTGCGGCGTCCCGTTGCCCTTTCCCGGTGGTGTCGCCTCCGGTTCTAGGACAAGACCGGCCGGCCGCCGGGGCGATCGGGCCACTAAATTTAGCTCTTCGACGGGCAGGCTGCGAAATGCACCGTCACCGGCAGCCCGATCGGCAGCGCCGGTGCGCCGTGATCGAGCTTGACGACGACATCCACGACATCGCCAGTGCCCGCTTTCGCCGCTCGCGCATCAGCGTCATCGCGGTTGCCCGGGCGGCCGACGATGGGGCTGATCGAGGCCACTTGTCCTCCGATCGGAGGATGAGGAAAGTCCTCGGCGGCGATCGTCGCACGCTGGCCCAGACAAACATGCGGCAGATCGCGCAACGCCAGTTCGGCGCGCACGCGCGCCCGTCCGTCGCGGATGATGTGCAAAAGAGGCTGTGGGACCGCCAAGCTCACGAACTGACCCTCGTTGACCAGGACATCGAGGACCGCGCCATCGGCCGGCGCCTTGACCGCGCACTGGTCGAGACGGGCGCGGCTTTCTTCGAGATCGGAGGCGGCGGCATCGCGCAGCGCCTTCGCCTGCCGGATATCTTCCTCGCGCGAGCCGGCGCGAAGCAGATCGAGCTGCGCGCGCGCCTCGGCGAGCTGAGCCTCGGCAATCCGGGCGTCGCGCTTGACCTCGAGCACGTGGGCAGTGGTGACGGTGACGCCCTCCTGCAGCGCCAACGTGCGCTGCAGCGCTTTTTCTGCTTCCTCGGCGCGCGCCTGCGAAAAGTTCACCACCGCCTCGCCAACGGCGATTTCGTCGGGCCGCGGACCGTTGCGGAATTTGTCGTAGATTGCTTGTGCCGCCGCCAAGTGCGCCTGCCGCGCGCTCACGTCGGCCTGCTGCGCAGTGCAATCGAGCGTGACGAGGATCTGTCCGGCCTGCACGCGGCTGCCCTCGCGCACCAGAATTTGTTTGACGATGCCGGTCGCGGCAACGCCGATCGACATCGGCGGCCCGGCGCCCTCTGCCCGCCCGGGCGCCGAGAAGGTCGAACTCTGCCCCAATATCTGCGAAGGAACCCCGAGGCTCGCGAACAGCAGCAAGGCGGTAAGCGATTTTCGTGCGAGCGCCACGCGCTCCTGCCGCTGCATCGCCTCGACTCCCGAACGCGCCGCCGTGGCGGCCGCGATACCCCTTGCGTCCGCCTCGCTCCGGATTCGTAGCCGGCTTTGCCATTACGGGCAACGGAGGAGAAACCGGCGTCCGACGCTGCGCGCCGGCAATTTGGATGATCACAAACGAGCGAGGACGGGCTTGGGTAAGCCCGTCCTCGGGGAACGGCCCGTCACGGCGTCGAGGGAAGAAAGCGACACCGCGAGCAAGAACGCCGCTCCTGCTACGCGTCGCCTACGCGTTGCCGAGCGGGACAGCCACGAACTGCATGGCGTTGCCCACTTTCACTTTCATCAGCACGGCGTGCTTGCCCTGCGCCTGTGCCAGCTTGAGCGCCGTGACGACATCGTCAACAGTGGCGACAGGCTTGCCGCCGACATCGAGAATGACGTTGCCGGTGCGGAACCCCGCCTCGGCCGCGGGTCCGTCGGGATCGATGGCAACGACCACCACGCCCTCCCCTCCCGCGCCCGCAATCGCGCCGGCAGGCGCTACCGACAGGCCGAGATGGGGCACGCCATGGGGTGCACTATCGGTCGGCTTCGGTCCGGCAGCGCTCGCCTGCTGCTCGTCTGGCATTGTCGCCAGCGTAACCGAAACGGTTTTGGCCTGGCCCTGGCGGAGGATGCCGAGCTTGACCACGCTATCCGGCGGCAGCATCGCGATCTTGCGCGCCAGATCGCGGGCATCCTTCACCGGGGTATCATTGACGGCGGTGATCACGTCGCCAGCCTGCAGACCGGACTTGGCCGCCGGGCTGCCGGATTGCGCGCCATCGACGATGGCGCCTTGCGCCTTCGCCATGCCGAGGCTGTCGGCCATCGCCGGAGTCACCGGCTGGATCTGCACGCCGAGCCAGCCGCGCGTCACCGACCCGTGCGCCTTGAGCTGGGCGATGACCATTTTGGCCGTGCCGGCGGGAATGTCGAAGCCGATGCCGACCGAGCCACCGGAGGGCGAGTAGATCGCGGTGTTGATGCCGATCACATTGCCGTTGACGTCGAAGGCGGGACCGCCCGAGTTGCCCTTGTTGATCGGCGCGTCGATCTGGATGTAATCGTCGTAAGGTCCCGCACCGATGTCGCGGCTCTCCGCGGAAACGATTCCGGCGGTGACGGTTTCGCTCAGGCCGAACGGATTGCCGACGGCGACGACCCAGTCGCCGACTCGCGGCTCGTGATCGGCAAACTTCACATAGGGAAAGTCCCCTTTGCCGTCGACCTTGATCAGAGCGAGATCCGTCTTTGGATCGGTGCCGACGACCTTGGCGGTGTAGACAGTTCCATCGGCCGTGGTGACTTGCACCGATTTGGCGTGGTCGACGACGTGGTTGTTGGTCACCGCATAGCCGTCGGGCGAGATGAAGAAGCCCGAGCCTTCACCGATGACGTCTTGGCGGGCGCGCGGCTGTCCATTCAAACCGTTCTGACCGAATTGCTGAAAGAATTTCTGCAGCGGCGAACCGGGCGCGAACGGGATCGCCTCGTCGCTTCCGTTGTGCCGCAGCGGCGTCGCGTCGGCGCTCTCATCGATCTTGACCCGCACGGAGATGACTGCCGGCTCGACCTTGGCGACGATGTCGGCAAAGCTTGCCGGGTGCGGCACCGTCGCTTCCGCCGCATGAGCCGCGCGGGCACCGAAATCGAGGCCGGCCGAAGGATAGAAACGCGGACCGGCGAGCAGGACGGCGGCGCCCAATCCAGCAACGGATGCCAACAGTACAATCCGCCGCGCGCCGAGCAGCTTCGATTTTCCAGTATTTTTGCTATTGATTCCAGTCATGGCAATATCCTCGATGAATGCGGCCGGCGACCTTCCCGCCGTCGCCCCTAAAGATGGACAGGTCGAATTACGTGAACGTGTAGAGAAGATTAATTCGCGGCAATCATTGCCTGAAAGCCCTGCGCGCGGCTCGGCGGTGCGCGCGGAACCGAACGCCTCACGACATCGTTATTGCGTCACAGCTCGCAGGTGCCGCGAAACGACGATGCAAAACAAGTTGCTCCATCGCAGCGAAGGCCAGCGCACCTATGCGGTGGTACTGGAAACCGGCGAAGAGGTCATGGAGTGTCTGCGCCGCTTCGTCGTGGCCGAGCGCATCGGCGCCGCCCAACTGACGGCGATCGGCGCGCTCAGCGATCTCGATCTGATGTATTTCGACTGGCAGAAAAAGGATTACACGCGTATCCCGGTGCGCGAGCAGGTCGAAGTCGCCTCGCTGATCGGCGACGTTGCCGAAGACCCGGACGGAAAGCCCTCGCTGCACATTCATCTCGTGGTCGGCAGGCGCGACGGCAGCGCCATGGCCGGCCATCTGGCGCAAGCCCACGTGCGGCCGACGCTGGAAGTCATCGTCACGGAAAATCCCGCCCACCTGCGCAAGGTGAAAGACAAAGAATCCGGCCTGCCGCTCATCCGCCCGGCGGCATAAACCCCACACGCGGGGTTTTCCGGACGCCGTGCAGCCTGTAGACGCTCTTATGGGCTTGCATTCTCGAAATATTAAACTAAATCGCCAGCGGCAGCTTTGGCTACCTTAATGCGGCGATGTCCGCATCAAAGTATTGAAGGTATGTTAGCCAGACTGGATTTTTCGATCGTTGTGCGAGCGGTGCGAGTATTTCCCGTCCGGCCCGAAGCACGCGCAGCGCTTCGGTTTTATTGCCGAGTTCGGCCTCGAGGCCGCCCAAACGGTACTCAACCATTGCGAGGTCCAATTGCGCTTCGGCGTTTCGCGGATCGTCCTTGGCGAGCCGATCTCTGATCGCCAAGGACGCACTGTAGGTCGCCAAGGCGTCGGCGAGCTTACCTTGGCGACGAAGCGAGTCGCCGACTTTGTCTAAAACGACGCTGAGGTCGCGTTGCCACCTTACGTCGTTGGGGTAAACGCTTACCAGATGATTTCGGATACTCAGCGCAGCCCGATATCGATCGAGCGCCGTCGAAATATCGGCACGTAACTCGAAAATATCGCCAATATTTTCGTCCGAAATCGACACGTCGAACTGCAACATTGCGTTGCCGGGATCCCCGGACGAAAGTCGCTCGCGAATATCCGAAGCGGCCTGGTAATCCTTGATCGCCGCATCGAGTTTTGACTGCAACCGCTCAACCGTACCTATTTTATCATCCGAGATCGATAGGTCGCGTTGCCAGCCGACATTGGTCGGTCTTAGTCCAGCGAAGCGGCGCCTAATCGCAAGCGATTGATTAAATTTCTGGAGCGCTTCGGCTAACGCACCTTGCAATTGCAACACATCACCGACCTTGGTCTGGGAGATGGCAAGGATGCGTTGGCTTTCCGGATCGTCTGGTTTTGCGGTAGCGAGCTTGGACCTTATGCGTTCCGAGGCGCGATAATCTTCCAGCGCGCCCGCAAGATCTCCCTGCGTCAACAGCGCATCGGCGATTTTCTCCAGCGTAATGGAGTAGTTTATCTGCCAATCCGTGTCATTCGGCTCCGCGGCGAGCGCGTCTTTCGCGATCGCGGCCGCTTTCATTTCGTGGTCGAACGAACCCGCCAGATTTCCTGTTGCAAGCGCGACTTCGCCGAGGCGCAGATGCGCCAGAAACATGCTGCGGTTAGCGTTGCGATCGGTTGCCAGCCTCAGCAAGCGGTCAAGCGAGCGCTTAGCCGCATTGATGTCGCCGGCGAGGAAGTTGAGAAATCCATGCCAATAGAGCGCATCCGGATCGTCAGGGTCGAGGGCAAGCGCTCTGCCGTAATACTCGCGCGCTTTTCGAGGATCCCCGAGTCCCGCAATTGCACCGGCATACCGAAACCTGGCCGCCGCCTGACTTACGTTGGCCTCTGCCGCAGCGACCAGTTGCTGCTCCGCCTCCTCGCGTTTGCCCGCTTTCAGCAAATCGAGAGCTTGTTTGTACCGGGAATCCGAAACCGCCCATTTGGAGATCTCCGTGATCGCTTCGGTAAGGCTTTTCTTGGTGGTCGTATCGGCCGCCGTCGCTTCGCTGATCGGACTTAATTGATCGACGAGTTTTTCGACCTCGGCGAGCGCCTGTTGATTTCTATAGTACAAAAAGGAAACGCCGACGCCGCCGACAAGGAGCGCACAGATCAGTGAACTGACGCCCGCACGGATGCGCCACTCCTTTCGGCGCTCTCGCTCGGCGCGGCGGAATATCTCATCGGTTTGCAGCCCGAGTAGGCGCGCAACAATTTTGGCGAGCGCGAGGTTCTTGCCGTCGCCCTGCTCGCGAGCATCAGCCGCAAGGGGCTCGATTGGCTCGTCGGTGATAGTTCCGTCGGCGGCGACCTGGTATCTGAGCGGCCGTGGGAAGCAGTCGTTTTCGCCGGCCTCGGGCTCGCCATCCACGATTACCGGGATAACGGGGCGGTCACCCGACGCCTTAAAAAGGCGGATTTCCTCGTTGACGTAGTGGCTTCGCGCTGCGTGCGGGGAACAAACGACAACCAGCGCCGCTGACTGTGAAAGCGCAGTCACAGTCTGGTCTTTGAGCTCCTGGCCGGCCGAAAACTCATCGCGATCGCGAAATATGGGGCGAAGCGATTCCGGCACCGGGCCCATCTGTGTACCCCGCCCGAGAAGATCCCTGTCGATCCTGAACGCTTCCAGCCGCGCATGGAGCCATTTGGTCCAGCGCGTGTCCGCGTGAGAGTAAGAGATGAAGGCGCGATATTTGAACGCCTTGCCGGCATCCATTGTTCAGTGTTCGGCTGCTACGCCGGAAGGCTTCGCGATCTCGTAATAGCCGGTGATCGACAGCGAAGCTTTCTCGACGTCCGCTTGCTTAACGGTTGACGGCAACGTGAAGCCGAACTTCACCTCAGTGAACGGCGCAATGCGGATCTGTCCGTGGGCCATGCCGCCATCCTCCGTTTGCGGTTCGAGAGTGATTTCGGAACCGTCCCGCAGATAAACGATGAGATGGATGTCATCGATGAAGGAGATTTCCGGTTCTTCTTCGGCCAATCTGAATTTCGTGGCAAGTGACGAGAGCGCGACGATCTGCGTTCTTTCGTGAGCGGCGTTCTCCGCGCCGTGGATCATCTTGCCATAACTGTCCCAGCGGGACTCACGATCGCTCCACGCGTAGAGGTACGGGCATTGGGAGCCGGTGAGGATATGGGGCTCTTCCCCATAAGTGGGATCGCCGACCTCTTTGAACACCGGACGCAACTCCGGCGCCGTCGCGCCGCCACAGTTGCAATTCGAGCATTTACCCAATCCGACCTGGCAAACATCGAATTCAATCTTCAGAACTTTCTTGCTTGCGGAGACAATACGACACCGCGCATCAACGCGCGGCATGTCACCTGATAGTTCAATATTTGATTTGTGGGATTCACCTTCATCGGGCAGCACATGCACTTCGCCTTCGACATCGAAACTCACTTGGCTGCACCGTTTGGATGGCAGGAAGGCTGTTCCTTTATAATGCGTACCATCCGCAACTAACTTGAACACCAGGGGACCCTTGCGTCCGCTGTTGTCCAAACGAAACTCACGCACGTTGCCATTAGTAGAGAGCGTAAGAAAGTCGGATTTACATGAACCATCGCTATAATAGCTCGTTCCGTAGCAAACGCTCCAAAGGGTTTCGGCGTGTCCCGGCCATGCAAACATACAAAGCAACAGAAGGGCAATAATCAGCCTCATTTGGATCCTCCCAAGCGCAATCTAATCGAGCGCATGTTCGCTCGGCTCAAAAGTTTCCGCCGCGTCGCTACGCGCTGTGACAAGCTCGCCAGAAACTTCCTCGCCGTTATCCTCATCGCCGCAATCGTAATCTGGTGGCTCAATTGAGGCCGGACCCTAGTCCTCGCAATCAGGGCAGCACCGCGCTTGACAATTCAGCTGACCCGTGGCGCATGCGGCGCATTGTTTATCGTCCATGCAAGATTTCCTAACTCCTCGCTTCTTCATGTGGGTCTTGTTTGGGCAATTCCATCCTACGTTTCCACCTTTCCCGTCTTGACACCATTCTCGACACCGACTCATGCAGTCCTGAAACCCCGCCGCGCCAGGCACACATTTTTCCCGGTAGGTTGGTCCTGGACCGTGCTTGTCATAGTCGACTTGGGCGATGACCGGGGCAGCGGTGAAAACGTTAGCAACGGCAAAGCAGAGCATTGCGAGGACAGCGAGCAATCCCATGTGAAAGCCCTCGTGCGGCGTGTTGTTCGCCGACAAAGCTGGAACCTTTCGCGTTTACATTAGTACTGCGACCGCACTCCTGTGTCACCAACGTTTGCTTCAAATTCGGCCACCTACAGTTCGTTTGCAGGTTGTCACCTTCACTTCATCGGCGCCGCATCGGGCAGGAAGCGCCGGCCGAATACCGGCTCCTTGTAGGGGGTCGGCGGCAATTGCCAGGCGCCGGTCGAGGGCGGCCGCACTTCGGCGTCGACGTGCACGTCGAGCAGATAAGGTTTGTTGGCCTTGACCGCGTGTTCGAGCGCGCCGCGAAAATCCTGCGAGCGCGTCACCGTCTGCGCCTCGACGCCGGCGGCTTTCGCCCAGGCGGCAAAGTCGGGATTGTACGGCTTCTTGTTGGCGCCCTGGTGGAACATGGTGCCGTGCTCGTGGCCGTTGAACAGGCCGAGTTGAATGTCGCGGATCGACACCCAGCCGAAATTATTCCAGATCACCCAGACCACCGGAATATCGTATTCGACGGCCGTGCACAGCACGTGCGGCACCATGGAGAAGCAGCCGTCTCCGGTGACTGCGACCACCGGCCGGTCGGGCGCAGCGAGCTTGGCGCCGAGCGCGCCGGCGGCACCGAAGCCCATGCCGGAAAAGCCCCACGAATTGAGCATGCATTGCGGCCGGCGCGCATTCCAGAACTGCATGTACCAGTTGTGGCTCACGCCCACGTCGCAGCAGATGATGCCGTCGTCCGGCAGCACGGCCTGGCAATCGGCGACCACGCGCTCGGGGCGCAGCGGCGAGGAGTGCACGGCGAAATTCGGCCGGGTGAATTTGTCCCATTCGGCGCGCCACTGCGCGATGTCGGCGAGCCATTCTTTGGTGGATGGCGCGGCGCCCTTTCTCTCGAGCTCGGCCAGAAGCTGGCGCAAAAAGGTTCGCGCGTCGGCAAGAATGCCAACGTCGGGCGGATAGTTGCGGCCGAGTTCGTCCACGTCGACGTCGACGTGGATGAGCTTGGTATGCGGAAAATTCCAGGAAAATCCCGGCAGCCAGGACGAGGCGGAGCGGTCGTCGAAGCGCGCGCCGATGGCAAGCACCAGATCGGCGCGGCGGCCGGCTTCGTTGGCCGGGAATGCACCGTTCCTGCCGATGAAGCCGAGCGACAGCGGGTCGGTCATGTCGAGGCAGCCCATGCCGTTGGGCGAGGAAATCACCGGGATCGAAAGTCTTTTTGCGAATTCGGTGAGCTCGCGGCTCGCTTCCGAGAGCGTCACGCCGTGGCCGATGAAGATGACCGGGCGCCGCGCGGCGAGAAGGAGATCGAGCACGCGCGAAATCTCCTCGGGCGATGCGCCGCCGCGCTGCGCGTTGAACGGCGGAGCCGGCGGCGGCAGTTCGACGTCGTCCTCCTCTTGAAACACGTTGAAGGGGATGTCGAGATTGACCGGGCCGGGCCGGCCCGACAGCATCGCGGTCATTGCCTGGCGCAGCGCCAGCGGCAGCATGTCGACCCGCGTCGGCTGAAAGCTGCGCTTGACCACCGGACGCACGATGTTGACGAAATCGGCCTGATAGTGCCGGTTGATCTCCTGAAACGGGCTGCGATTGAATTGCTGCGTCGGCACGTTGGCGGTGATCGCCAGCAGCGCCGAGGAATCGGCGAGCGCGCAGGCGAGCGGCATGACGATGTTGCACGAGCCCGGCCCGCACGATGTCAGCGTCGCTGCCGGCTTATGGCGGACGCGGAAATAGGCGTCGGCCATGTGCGCCGCTACCTGCTCGTGGCGCGGCGAGATAAGCGTGATGCGGTCGCGCGCGGCGTAGAGCGGATCGAGCATGCCGACGTTGCCGTGGCCGCAAATGCCGAACACGTAGCTAATGCCGTTGTCGATCAGATATTCGGTGATCAGCTCGGCGCCCTTCATGCGTGACATGTTGTGCTCCTACGCTGCCTTCGCGCGCGCCCACGGCCGCAGCAGGTGCGGCATGATGTACATCGGAAACTGGCAGAGCGCGAAATAGAGCCAGGCCGCGGCCGGCAGCACGCCTGCGGTGGCCGCCAGCATCAGCCCCATATTGCGTTGGGCGACGGCCAAAGCGAGCGCCAACGCGCGCTGGCGGCCGAGCTTGCGGAAAATCAGCATCGTCAATCCAAGCATGGCGAAAAACATTGCGAACGCCAACAGCAAAATCGCGCCGACCAGCAACGGATGCGCGAAAAAGTCGCTGGCGAGCGTTGCCATCACCGCACTGACGAAAACCTGCATGAGCAGGATATTGACGCCGTCGATCGGTTCGCGCTGCCGCTTGATGGCATCGGGACCGGCGATGCGGCGGATCGCGATGGCGGCGAGCAGCGCACCGGCAAGGATGACGAACAGCTTAAGCCCTAGTGCGAACGGCGAAAGCATGAGCTCGGCGCCAAAAAACAGGTAGGCAAACGCTGGTGCGGTCAAAGGCAGCAAGGCGGTGCTGGTCACCAGTGTGAGGAGCACGAGTGTGGCGTCCAGACCCATGAGCGCGGCGAAGGCCGGCGCCGCCATGATCGGTGAAGCCACCGCCTGCAGCATGAGGCCGAGAAACAGATCAGGCGCCTGCTTGTCGATCCCGAACGCCAGAGCGAGCACGCCGATCAAAAGCGGCACGCCGATCGCCGTCCACGCAGTTGCCGCCAGCAGGACCGCCGGCTGCCGCAGGTGATTGCGCAGGGCCGCCGGATCGACGCGCATGAACGAGATGCACAGCAGCACAAAGATCGCCGCCGTGACGTAAGGCTTGAGCATCGTGCCGAGCGGCGGCACGGCGATGCCGATGAACACCAAGATGGCAAGCGCGCGGGTGCCTTGCCGGCCGAGCCAGGCGAGCGCTTGCACCAATAGGGTTGCGAGCTTGAGCAAGGCCGCGGGCATGGAGCGGTTTATGCGGCATTTGCGGCGGCGGCGCAAAGGCGCCCTAATCGCGCAACCCGGTCTGCTTGAGCAGCGGGTAGGTCACGTCGCGGAATTCGCGCATGCCGGCGATGTAGCGGGGCCAGGAGAGCAGCACCCCGTCGAGGCCGATCGCCGACAGGCTCGTCAGTCCATCCACGATCTGCTCCTTGGTGCCGACCAGCGGAAATCCACCCCAGCCTGAGATCATCATCTCGGCCATGGCGTTGCGGCGCTCTTGCGGATAATCGCGGCGGTTTATTTCTGCTCCCATGGTGTCGATGACCTGGCGGGCGGCGGCCCAGTCGCCTTTTTCATGCACGTAATAGCGATAGAAGTCGCGTGCCTCCTTCTCGGTTTCCGCCTGAACGATCGTGGCGTTGCTCCACACCCGCACCTCGCGGCCGTATTCCTCGCGTGCCAGCCCGTGATAGGCCGCCACATGCGCCGTGTTGGTCGGGATGTCGTGGCTGCGGATGTTGGTAAAGACGAGATCGCAATGCTTGCAGGCGAAATGCCGCCCGCGCTCGGATGAGCCGGCGTTCATGATCGCCGGATAAGGATGCTGCACCGGCTTCGGCTGCAGATAGCCGCCGCGAATTTTGTAGAACTTGCCGTCGTGATCGAAGCGCTCGTCGTCGGTCCACAGGCGCTTGACGATGGACAGCCATTCCTCGGCGCAGGCATAGCGGTCGTCGTGCTCGAGCAGCGCCACGCCGAACATTTCCATCTCGGGAAAATTCCAGCCGTTGACCACGTTGAGCGTGTAGCGGCCGTTCGAAATGTGGTCGATCACAGTCGATTGCTTGGCGGCGATGATCGGATGGTTGAGCGCAACGTGGGAGGTGGAAACGACGCCGGAATTCCTGGTCGCGGCGGCAATGCCGGCGGCCCAGGTGTAGGTCTCGAAGCCCGGCCCTTGCGGATCGGTGGCGCCGCCGAAACCGCGCCAGCGCGCAACCGGCACCAGCACCTCGAAATCCATATCGTCGGCAAGCTGCGCCAGGGTCACGGTGTTGGGCCAGGTGATCTCCAGCCGTCCGTCCAGGTCCGACATGACGCAGCCGGAATCGAGATTGGTCTGAAAAGTGCCAAGCTTCAGCTTCCGGCCGCCGAAGGCGGGGTTGCACAAAAGCCGCTCCCTTTGCAGCGGCCGCAACGGTGGGTTGATCGCCATGAATTTCGTCCAGCTCGAGACTGCGCGATCCGTGCACGCTACTTGCAAGATTCCCGCACGATACCCGCACGCATTCCGCATTCTACCGTTCGATTAGCCCGCTAACGCCTGCCGCAGACGCGGATCCTGCGGGGTTTTTACGGCCGCTCATTGGGGTCCCGGACGCGGGCAGCGACCCACTTCTAAATTTTGTGCCGGGTCGCAGCCTCCATTTTGCAGCCTCCATGGCGCGCGGCGGGTGATTGGTGTATTCTGCAGCGATTATCAATGCGAAAACCGTCCCGATCTGACGGATCAGATCGGGCAGGCAGGAAAGCAAGGGAGGAGCGACTAATGGGTATGGGCAACACGCCTTCGTCCAATGGACTGTCACGCCGCGGCCTGCTGCGGCAAGCGGTCGCAACCGGAGCCGGCTTTGGCGCGCTCTCCTTTGGCGGCGCCGGCGGGCTGCAATTCATTCCGACCGCGCTCGCGCAAAGCCAACCGCCGCTCGGCACGTGGCCCGCCGGCTCGCAGGGCGACACTGTCAGCATCGGCGCATCCACGCCGTTGACCGGCACTTATGCGGTGCAGGGCGAGGATGAGCTCAAAGGCTGGCAGCTCGCAGTGGAGCACATCAACAACGGCAGCTCCCTGCTTAAAAAGATCGCGCCGAAAGTGACTAAGGGCCTGCTCGGCAAGAAGGTCAGCCTGCTTGTCGCCGACAGCGCCGCCAAGCCGAACGAAGCGGTGCAGGAGCAGCAGACCTTCATCAATCAAAATAAGATCATCCTGATGACGGGCGCCACTTCGAGCGCGGTTGCCGTAGCCCTCAATCACTTCGCCGAACGCGAGAAGGTGCTCTACGTCACCGGCATCTCCGGCTCCAACGACACCACCGGCAAGGACTGCGTGCGTTACAGCTTCCGCCAGAACTTCTACGGCGAGACCGCCGCCAACGCGATCGGCCCGGTGCTGATCAAGGTCTTCGGCAAGAACCGCAAGTCGGCTTTCATGACGCCGGACTACACTTACGGTCACACCGTAACCAAGTCGATGAACGACTATCTGACGAAGAATGGCGGCTGGACCATGGTGACCAACCAGGTCTCGCCGCTCGGCACGCAGGACTTCAGCCAGTATCTCACCAACATCGCCAACTCCGGGGCGGAAATTCTGCTCAACGTGAATTGGGGACGCGACGCTGTGCTGTCGATCCAGCAGGCCAAGCAATTCGGCATCTTGCCGAAGATGAAGCTGGTCATCCCGTATCAGATTCCCTTCATCTCGAAGGAAGTCGGTCCGGAGCTGACCGAAGGCGTCTATGCGGCAACCGATTTCTGGTGGACGCTGGAGGACAAGTATCCGCTCGCTAAGATGTTCGTCGAGTCGTTCCGCAAGAAATACAACTATCGGCCCGAGTGGGGTGCCAACAACTCCTACATGTCGTTCGCCATCTGGGCGCGCATGGTGTCGGAGACCGGCAGCTTCTACCCGCCAGACGTCATCAAGACCTATGAGAAGGGCGAGACGTTCGACTCCACGGTGGGACAGGTGCACTTCCGCCCGGAAGACCACCAGCTGGTACGTCCGGTGGTCATCGTCCGCGGCAAAGCGCCGAAGGCGATGAAGAACAGCGAGGACTACTGGGAAGTAACCGAGGTCGTGCCGGGCGCGTCTGTGATGCAGTCGCCGACCGCGTTCGGTTGCAATCTCGGCGCCTATACGTGATCGCCGCCTGAAGACGCCTTCTCCGTATCGCAGATGCGGAGAAGGCCGTCTGCCGGAGAAAATGCAGCATGCCTGGTGCAGCGCCGGGCAGTCTCTGACACTGTCGCAATACGACAGGATGTGCGGATCGTCGCGTGATCAACTGGGGCAATTTCATATCGCAGTGCTTCAACGGGCTGGTGCTCGGCGCCTTGCTGGCGTTGATCTCGTCCGGGCTGACGATCATCTATGGCACCCTCGGCATCCTCAACCTCGCGCACGGCGCCATGTTCATGCTCGGCGGCTATGCCGGCTGGCTCACCTACACCCATACCGGCTCGTTCATCGCCGCGGTCTTCGCCGGCTCCATCTTCGTCATGATCGTCGGTATCGTGATGGAAAGGCTAATCATCCGCTATTTCTACGACAGGCCGCACGAAGATCAGCTGCTCGTCACTTTCGGCCTCGGCATCGTCTTCGTCGAGACAGTGCGTTTCTTCTTCGGCAGCCTGTCGAAAGCCGTGCCGCCGCCGGCGCCGCTGACCGGCATCACCTCTCTTGGCTTTATGTTCTATCCGACCTATCGGCTGGCGCTGCTCGGCATCGTGGCCGGGGCATTGCTGGTCCTCTATTTTGTGCTCTACCGCACACGCATCGGCATGATCGTGCGCGCCGGCATCGAAGACTCGATCATGGTCGATTCGCTCGGTATCGACGTTTACAAGATCTTCATGCTGGTGTTCGGCATCGGTGCGATGGCGGCGGGCTTCGCCGGCATCATCAACGCACCGGTGGTGTCGATTGCGCCCGACGTCGGCGAGACCATCCTGGTGCAGACTTTTGTCGTCGTCGTCATCGGCGGTGTCGGCTCCTTTCCCGGTGCCGTGCTCGGCGGCCTGATCGCCGGCGAGATCATCAGCATTACGTCGATGTTCGATCCGGGTTATTCCTACGTCATGCTTTTCGTGGCGATGACGTTGGTGCTGGTGCTGCGCCCCTATGGGCTGCTCGGCACCGCCGGCCGCGACTGACCGCGGTCGTCCGATGCTCAAGCAGCGCCCTTTCATCGTCGAAGCGCTGACCGCCGCCGCGCTGATCGCGGCGCCATTGGTGCTGCCCTACCTCGGATTTACACCGACGACCATCAATCGCATCCTCGTCTGGGGCCTGTTCGGCATCGGATTCGACATCCTGTTCGGCTTCACCGGCCTGCTGTCATTCGGGCAGTCGGCTTTTTTCGGCACCGGCGGCATGGTCGCCGCTTATCTGCTCACGATCCTGAACTATCCGGACGTCATCACCGCCGTGTTCGTCGGCATGGTCGCAGCCGGACTCGTCGGCTACCTGGTCGGCCTGATCGCGCTGCGCCGCACCGGCATCTATTTCGCCATGATCACGGTGGCGATTGCCGAAGTGTTCTATTTCGTCGAATTCAGTCCGCTCTCGGCCTATACCGGCGGCGAGAACGGCTTGCCCGGCGTGCCGACGCCGACGCTTCCGCTCGGCTTTGCCACGCTTCATTTCGACAGTGACCGTTCGCTCTACAAGTTTCTGGCGGTCTGGTATTTCATCGGCATCGTAATTGGGCTCCGCATCGTGCGCTCGCCGGTGGGCGCAGTGCTGCGGGCGATCCGCGACAATCCGCTGCGCGCAACCGCCGTCGGCCACAATATCCACGGCTACAAGCTCGCCGCTTTCGTTATCGCCGCCGCCTATGCGGGCTTTGCCGGCGGCCTTCTCGGCGTGATACAGGGCTTCATGCCGCCGGACGCGTTCACGTTCGACACGTCCGGGCAGCTGGTAATGCAGACCGCGATTGGCGGCGCCGGGACCCTGTTCGGACCGCTGGTTGGCGCCACCGTGTGGCTTTATCTCAGCGATTTCCTGCAGACCACGCTGCATCTCGGCGCCACCTGGAAGCTGGTTCTCGGCGTGGTGTTCGTGCTTCTGGTCTGCTTCCTGCGCCATGGGCTGATCGGCGGAACTCCGCGACCTGTATGAGTTCGTCGAAAGCCGTTTCACCGGAAAGGTTACGCCATCGACGGCCGTCGCTGTGACCGCCATGGCGGCCGATGAAGCGCAGATGGCGGCCGGTCCCGCGCTTGCCGAGGATCCGGCGCCGGTCCAAATGCCCGCGCCGCATCGCCCCGGCGGCGATTATTCAGGCCCTATTCTCGAAGCGACGTCATTGACCAAATACTATGGCGGCCTGGTCGCCAACAACGACATCGATTTTGCCGTGCAGCGTGGCGAACGCCGCGGCATCATCGGCCCGAACGGCGCCGGCAAGACGACGTTCTTCAAAATGCTGACCTGCGAAGTCGCGCCGACTTCGGGAAAAATCATCTTCGAGGGTCGCGACATCACCGGCATGAACGTGACCGACGTGTGCCAGCTCGGTCTGACCAAAAGCTACCAAGTCAATCAGTTGTTCACCCGGCTAACCGTACGCGAAAACGTGACGATTTCGGCGCTCGCCGAGCTGCGCGGCAAATTCCGGCTCGATCTGTTTCGCCGGCTGCCGAAGATTGCGGGCCTGACTGAACAGGTCGAAGGCACGCTCGCTCTGGTTGACCTCAGCGGTCGCGCCGATACGCCTGTCGCTGCCCTCGCCTACGGCGAAAAGCGGCGCCTCGAAATCGGACTGGCGCTGGCGAGTTCGCCTACTCTGCTGCTGCTCGACGAGCCGCTCGCCGGCATGAGCCCGCGCGAGCGCGTCGAGATGGTCAAGCTCATCAAATCCATCAGCCGCGGGCGCACCACGATCATCATTGATCACGACATGGACTCGCTGTTCGAACTAGTGGAGCGCGTCACCGTGCTGCAGGAAGGCCGCGTCCTGGTCGAGGGGACCCCGGAACAGATCAAGGGCAACAAGGCGGTGCAGGAAGCCTATTTGGGCGGAGTGCTGGCGGCATGAGCCTGCTCGAAGTCAGCGAACTCAATTCCTATTATGGGGATTCCCACATCCTCTTCGACGTATCGCTCAATGTCGAACGCAACGAGGTCGTGGCCCTGCTCGGCCGCAACGGCGCCGGCAAGACGACGACGCTCAAGAGTCTGATGGGCGTGCTGACGCCGCGCACCGGCTCGATCATGTTCGACGGCGCCCAGATCGCGGGCCTAAAGAGCCATGCCATCGCTCAGGCCGGCATGCAGCTCGTCCACGAGGATCGCCGCATTTTCGGCAGCCTCAACGTCGAGGAAAACATCATCCTGGCCGGACTCACGGCACCGAACCGCTGGCCGCTGGAGCGCGTTTACGCGATGTTTCCGCGGCTCAAGGAGCGGCGGGCAAGCCGCGGCACCGATCTTTCCGGCGGCGAGCAGCAGATGCTGGCGATCGCCCGCGCGCTCGTGCGCGAGCCGAAAATCCTTCTGCTCGACGAACCGTTCGAAGGCCTCGCCCCGGTTATCGTGCGCGACCTGCTCGCCACCTGCCGCGCTCTCGCCGACGCCGGGCAGACGATCTTGCTGGTCGAGCAGAACATCTCCGCGGCGATGACGCTGGCCGACCGCGTCTACATCCTCAACAACGGTCTCATCATCGAATCGATGAGCGCCCAGGCGGTGCGCGAGCAGCCGGAAATGCTGCACCGCCATCTCGGAGTATGAGCGCTGTTGAGGGCCTTGGTCAGCAGGCCGCGGCAGCATGGCCGCGGAGGATTTGGCCCGCCGCTTGGAACGGCAGGCAGTTTCCAATAAAGTGGGTGGGCGCGAGAGGGAGGAGATTGGTCATGGCCACAATGTCTGACGGGCGCTCCGTGCGAAGGCACGCGACACCGGCCGGAATTCTTGCGATGCTCGCGCTTGCGCTATCGGGCGCGCCGGCGTTCGCCCAACAGTCCGCGCCGCAACAGGCCGTCAAGATCGGGTTCATCACGACACTGTCCGGGCCCGCCGGCATCATCGGCAAGCACATGAAGGATGCGGCCAATCTCGCGCTCAAGGAGCTGGGCGGCAAGATGGGCGGACTGGAGGTCGAAATCGTCTTCGGTGACGACCAGCTAAAGCCGGATGTCGGCCGCCAGGTCGCCGAGGAAATGCTAAAGCGCGACAAGGTGAATTTCGTCACCGGCATCATCTGGTCGAACGTCCTGCTCGCCATCCGCCAGCCGGTACTCAGCTCGGGCACGATCTTGATCAGCGCCAATGCCGGACCCCATGAATTAGCGGGTCCGCTTTGCGCGCCGGATTTCTTTTCCACATCCTGGCAGAACGACGAGACGCCGGAGGCTATGGGCCAGTTCATGACCGAGCACAAGATCGGCGACGTCTATCTGATCGCGCCCAATTACGCCGCCGGAAAGGACATGATTACCGGCTTCAAACGCCGCTTCAAGGGAAAGATCGCAGCCGAGGTCTATACCAAGCTGGGGCAGTCCGACTATCAGGCGGAGATCAGCAACATCCGCGCGGCGAAACCGAAGGCGGTGTTCGTGTTCCTGCCGGGGGGCATGGGTATCCAGTTCATGAAGCAGTACGCGGAATCCGGTTTGCGCGACCAGATCCCGCTCTATTCGGTGTTCACGGCGGACCAGACCACATTGCCTGCGGTCGGCGCCGCCGCCGCCGGCAATTATGAGGCCGGCTTCTGGAATTACGATTTCGACAATCCGGCCAACAAGAAATTCGTCAGCGACTTCCGCAAGACCTATGGCTACATTCCGTCGTATTATGCGGCGCAGAGCTATGACGCGATCAACCTGATCGACAGTGCGTTGCGCGCGGTGCACGGCAATCTTGCCGATACCAAGGGAATGGTCGCCGCCATGGCCAAGGCCGACTTCGCGTCGGTGCGCGGGCCTTTCAAATACAACACCAACCACTTCCCGATCGAGAATTTTTATCTGTTCAAGATCGTGAAGGACGCGGAGGGCAGCTACGCACGCAAGACCGAAGGCGTCATCTTCCACGACCTGCATGACGCCTACGCCTCCGAATGCCACATGGCGAAGTGACGGCGGACTGCGCCGGTCCTGGTGGCCGGCTTTCCGGTTCCACCATACCGGCGGAGGCTAGCTAGTGGAGCGGATTTAACATTCGCTGTCCGCTCAGCTGAAGCGAATGTCAAATCCAAGAGCTCCACTGGAACTGATAGTCGCCAGTGGTCCTTGGATTTTAACATTCGCAAACGAGCCTGCCGAACCCGGATGCGAATGTTAGAATCGGACCACTAGGGCATGGCGGAGTCGATCCTCGTCCTGGCGCAGGCGCTGAACGGAATTCAGTTCGGCGTCATGCTGTTCCTGATGGCGGCGGGCCTGACGCTCGTTTTCGGCATCATGAACGTGATCAACCTTGCGCACGGCTCGTTCTACATGATCGGCGCTTATATCGCGACCGCGACGGTCCTCGCGACGCATTCGGTCGTCCTCGGGTCGTTGGCCGGGATCGGCGCCGGTGCGGCGGTCGGCGCCGCCGTCGAGGTTGCGGTGATCCGGCGGCTCTATGTGCGCGACCATCTCGATCAGGTCCTTGCTACGTTCGGCCTGATCCTATTCTTCAACGAGATGGTGCAGATCGTCTGGGGACCGACCGCGTTGTACGCGACGGTGCCGCAATTCCTCGCCGGGCACGTCGATATTATTCCCGGCGCGCCCTATCCGGCCTATCGGCTGGCGATCATCGCCGTCGGGCTTGCGGTCGCGGCGCTGCTTTATCTGCTCGTCGGCAAGACCCGGCTCGGCATGCTGATCCGCGCCGGCGCCTCGAACCGCGAAATGCTCGGCGCACTCGGGGTTAACGTCAGGCTGCTCTACACGCTGGTGTTCGGCCTCGGCGGCGCACTGGCGGCGCTGGCCGGTCTGATGGCCGGGCCCATCTTCACCGTGCAAGCCGGCATGGGCGAGAACGTGCTGATCCTCGCGTTCGTGGTCATCGTCATCGGCGGCATCGGTTCGATCCGCGGCGCGTTCGTTGCGGCGCTTCTGGTCGGCCTCGTCGACACGATGGGCCAGGCGTTTCTACGCCCGTTGCTGGCAACCGTGATGACCGGGAGCGCAGCGGATAATGCCGGTCCGGCGCTTGCCTCCATGCTGATCTATCTGCTCATGACGGCGGTGCTGTTCTTCCGACCGCGCGGGCTCTTCCCGCCGCGTACACGCTGACCGCCATGCGCGCGCGGATCGTGAAGTGGAATATCTCGGCGCTTGCGCTTGGCACCGTCGCGGTCATCGGCGGCCTGGCGGTCGTGCCGCCGCTCGCCGCAGCGACCGGCGCGGGCTTCTACGTTGATGTCTTCACGCGGATCATGATCTTCGGTATCGCGGCGCTCAGTCTCGACATCATTCTCGGCTACGGCGGCATGGTGAGCTTCGGCCATGCGGCCTACCTCGGCATCGGGGCCTATTCGGTGGGCATTCTTGCCTTCTACGGCATTCACAATGGCTTTCTGCAGTTCGGCACGGCGATCTTGAGTTCGGCGCTTGCGGCGCTGTTCATCGGCTTCATCTCGCTGCGCACCAGCGGCGTCTATTTCATCATGATCACGCTCGCCTTCGCCCAGATGATCTATTTCCTGAGCATCAGTCTCAACACCTACGGCGGCGACAACGGGCTCAACATCGATCGCCACAGCGACTTTGCCGGGCTCGTCAACCTCAACGACCCGAACGTGCTTTATTATGCGGTCTTTGCCGTCTTGCTGGCGTTTTTCCTGCTTGCGCGCCGGCTGGTCGGCTCCCGCTTCGGAATGGTGATCCGCGGCGCCCGGTCGAACGAGCGGCGCATGGCGGCGATCGGCTTTCCGGCGCTCCGTTACAAACTCACCGCCTTCGTTATCGCCGGCGCCATGTGCGGGGTCGCCGGCGCCCTGCTCGCCAACCAGGAGCTTTTCGTCGCGCCAGCCATCATGGAGTGGACGCGCTCCGGCGAAATCCTGATGATGGTCATCCTCGGCGGCATGGGCACGCTGGTCGGCCCAATTGCGGGCTCCGTGGCCTTTCTCGCGCTGGAGACCGTGCTGGCCGACGTGACGCAGCATTGGCAAGCCATCATGGGCCCGATCCTGGTGCTCGTCATCTTGTTCGCCCGCGGCGGAATTTTTGGCCTCATCTCGGGTGCAGGCAAAGAGCGCCGCCGTGGCTGAGCCGCTCCTGTCGATCGCCGGCCTGAGCAAGCATTTCGGCGGAGTCGTTGCGACCGACGACGTCTCGCTGACGCTCGCCGAGGGCGAGGTCCATGCCATCATCGGGCCCAACGGCGCCGGCAAGACGACGCTTGTCGCGCAGCTCATGGGCGAAGTGCGTCCTGATCGCGGCAGCATCCGTCTCGACGGCCGCGACGTGACGACGATGCCGACCTATCGCCGATCCCTGCGCGGCATCGCCCGCTCGTTCCAGATCACCAGCATCTTTGCCGAGTTCACCGCGTGCGACAGCGTCGCGCTCGCCGTCCAGGCCCATGCTGGCCACAGCTTCGCCTTCTGGCGCGCGGCGCGGTGCGATCCGGCCCTGCGGAGGCCCGCGCGCGTCATCCTCGACAGCGTCGGCTTGGCAGACCGTGCCGACGTGCCGGCGGCAATGCTGGCCCATGGCGAGCAGCGGCTTTTGGAGATCGCAATCGCGCTCGCATCGCGGCCGCGCCTCTTGCTGCTTGACGAGCCGATGGCGGGCATGGCCTCCGATGACGCCGCCCGCATGGTGAGCTTCCTTGCCAAGTTGAAGGGCACGATCGCTCTCCTGCTCATCGAGCACGACATGGATGCCGTGTTTGCGCTCGCCGATCGCATTACCGTCATGCTGTACGGCAGGGTTATCGCCAGCGGCGACCCGGCGGCGATCCGCGCCGATGCGGCGGTGCGCGACGCCTATTTGGGCGAGCAGGACGCGCGGCAATGATCGAAGCCCGAGCGTCAGCCGGCGACGCGCTGCTCGACGTGTCGGGCATCGAAACGAGCTATGGTCTAAGCCGCGTGCTGTTCGGCGTTTCCTTGACGATCGCGCCGGGCGAAATGGTGTCGTTGCTCGGCCGGAACGGCATGGGCAAGACAACCACGGTGCGCTCGATCATGGGACTGACGCGGGCCAGCGCCGGGGAGATCCGTTTCGATGGCAAGAACATTCGCGACCTGCCGGCGTATCGGGTCGCCAAGCTTGGCATCGGGCTGGTGCCCGAGGGCCGGCAAGTCTTTCCGAACCTCAACGCGCGCGAAAATCTTGTGGCCACCGCGGCCAACCGCGCCGCCGCGGCCGATCCCTGGACGCTGGAAAAGGTCTTCGCGCTGTTCCCGCGGCTCGCTGAGCGCGCCGACAGCATGGCGAATCTGCTCTCGGGCGGCGAGCAGCAGATGCTCGCCATCGGCCGTGCGCTGATGACAAACCCTCGTCTGCTCATCCTCGACGAAGCCACCGAGGGATTGGCTCCGCTCATTCGCGACGAAATCTGGCGCTGCCTGGAACGTCTGCGCGCCGCCGGCCAAGCCATCCTGGTCATCGACAAGAATGTCGCGGCGCTCACACGCATCGCGGATCGCCACACGATTATCGAGCGCGGCCGGGTGGTATGGACCGGCAGTTCGGCGCAACTGATCGAAGCACCTCACATCCAGTACCGCTATCTCGGCATCGGCGGCAGTTGACCGGAACTGGATCCGCGCCTATGCCGTTTTCGCAATTTTCAATCCAAGTTCGGCGATCATGCGCTCGCGCATGATGTATTTCTGGATCTTTCCGGTCACCGTCATCGGGAATTCGTCGACGAATTTGACGTAGCGCGGCACCTTGTAGTGGGCGATGCGATCGCGGCAGAACGCCTTGATCTCCTCTTCGTTGGCGATCAGGCCCGGGCGCAGCCGCACCCAGGCGCAGATTTCCTCGCCGTAGTGTTCATCCGGCACGCCGATCACCTGCACGTCCTGGATTTTCGGATGCCGATAAAGGAATTCCTCGATCTCGCGCGGATAGACGTTCTCGCCGCCGCGGATCACCATGTCCTTGATGCGTCCGACGATGTTGCAATAGCCCTCGGCGTCGACGGTCGCGAGATCGCCGGTATGCATCCAGCCCGCCGCATCGACCGCCTCTCGCGTGCGCTCCTCGTCGCCCCAATAGCCGAGCATCACCGCGTAGCCGCGGGTAAGCAGCTCGCCCGGCGTTCCCGGCGGCACGATGCAGCCGGCCGCATCGACGATCTTGACTTCGAGGTGCGGCTGGATGCGGCCGACGGTGGAAACGCGCCGCTCGAGCGGATCGTCCGTCGAGCTTTGGAAGCTCACCGGACTCGTTTCCGTCATGCCGTAGGCGATGGTGATCTCGGCAAGGTGCATGCGCTCGACGGCGCGTTTCATCACTTCGATCGGGCACGGCGAGCCGGCCATGATGCCGGTCCGCAGCGACGACAGGTCGAAGCGGGAAAACTCCGGATGATCGAGCTGAGCGATGAACATGGTGGGCACGCCGTGCAGCGCGGTGCAGCGTTCCTCGGCTATGGTCTGCAGCGTCGCCAGCGGATCGAACCCTTCGCCGGGGAACACCATGCAGGCGCCGTGCGTGAGCGCGGCGAGATTGCCCAGCACCATGCCGAAGCAGTGATAGAGCGGCACCGGGATGCACAGCCGGTCTTGCGGCGTCAGCCGCATCGCCTCGCCGATGAAAAAACCGTTGTTGAGGATGTTGTGATGCGACAGCGTCGCGCCCTTGGGAAAACCCGTGGTGCCGGACGTAAACTGGACGTTGATCGGTTCGTCGAACTGCAGGATCGGAGCCAGCTCGGCGATGCGTTTTGCCTCGGCGGCGCCGGCGCGATCCGGCACGTCGGCAAACCGCAGGCAGCCGGGATGACTTGCCTCGTCCAGCGCGACCACCGCGCGCAAAGCCGGCAGCCGCGCGCATTCGAGCGTGCCTGGCGCGGCGCGTGTCAGCTCGGGCGCCAGCTCGCGCAGCATGGCGACGTAATCCGCGCTCTTGAAACGCTCGGCGAGAATGAGCGCCTTGCAGCCGACCTTATTGAGCGCATATTCCAGCTCCGTGACCCGGTACGCCGGATTGATGTTGACCAGAACGAGCCCGGCCTTGGCGGTGGCGAACTGGGTCAAAACCCATTCGCTGTTGTTCGGCGACCAGATGCCGACACGGTCGCCAGGCTCCAGGCCGAGCGTCAGCAGGCCGGCCGCCAGCGCATCGACACCGTCCTTCAGTTGGCCGTAGCTCATGCGCAGCCCTTGCTGGCGAACGACCAGCGCCGGCCGCTCTGCCCATCGGGCGCAGGCCGCGTCGAAGAACTGCCCGATCGTCTCGCCGATCAGCGGCTTGTCACTCGCCCCGTGCACGTAGCTCTGAGTCAGCGGCGCCATGAGCTTTGCCTCCGTTTTGTTGCCGATCCTAGCGTTCAAGATCGCAAGAGGGAATGCTCCCAGGGCACGGGAATCGAGTTTGACATCTACACGGCAACGCCGTATATGCGTGCATGCATACGGTCATCGAAACGGCCTCGTATCTTGCCGACTGCCGTAGCGCACGCCTTTCCGAAGCAGAGATGTCCAATGTAGTCACGACGATTTCCACTGATCCAAATGCCGGAGATCTCATTCCCGGCACAGGAGGCGCAAGGAAGCTCCGGATCGCAGGGCGCGGAAAAGGGAAATCGGGCGGCTATTGAACGGTGAGCTATTTTGCAGGCGAGGATATTCCAGTGATACTGCTCGCCCTCATCAATAAAGGCGAGCGCACCGACCTGTCGCAGGCAGAACGAAATGAACTGCGGAAGGAACTGACTGGATATGCCGACGACTATCGAGCAAGCATCCGCAAGCGCACGGCTGTGCTAAGAAGAGGAAGATGATGAGCAAGCTTGGCAATCGTCTGATCCGCGCGGCACGAGAAGGCCGTGCAATTGCACGCGGGGAAGCGCATCCTGAAACTTATCGGGTGCACGTGCCCCCGGAAGTCGACGTTCGAAAAATTCGTAAGTCCCTTAAACTCAGTCAAACGCAATTCGCGGCCAGGTTTGGCTTGACAGCCTCGACAATTCGAGACTGGGAGCAGCATCGCCGCAGACCGGAGGGTGCGGCGCGTGTTCTGCTGCAGGTCATCAAGAGAGAACCCGAAGCCGTTAGTCGCGCACTCCAACACGCGTAGCAACAAGCTCGATCGACATGGTGGCCGCTATTTCTCCCGCCGTTTCACCCGGCGCACCAGATAATCGAAATTGATCTGAAACTGCTCCGCTTGGCCGATCTCGCTCTTGAGCCTGACGATGTCCTCGCGCGGAAACTCTGGAGCCGGGTCGCCGGCCGCCTCCACTGCGAGCTGAATCATCGCCGCGTTTTCCAGCATGATGGCACCGACCACGGCCTCTGCGATGTCCCGGCCAACCACGACCGGACCGTGGTTCTTGAGCAGCACCGCGCGACCCCGACCGAGCGCTTCGGCGACGCCCGCGCCCATGGCCGGGCTGCGAATGAGCGCGATCGTGCCGGCGTACAGCCCGAGTTCGCCGGCGAACAGCGCGCCTGGCTGGCTGTAGGCGCGCAATGGCCGCCCGCTCGACGACAACGCCACCGCATAGGGCGAATGCGTATGGATCACGCAGTTTATGTCCGCACGCGCCTTGAGAATTTCCGAATGGATGAAGACCTCGCTGTGGCGGCGCGCCAACCCGGCAACAACGTTGCCCGCGAGATCGATGGTCAAGATGTTCGCCAGAGTGATCTCATCGAGACCCACGCTGTGCGGCTTCATGAAGAACAATTGCGGATTGTCCGGAAGCCGCATCGAAATATGGCCGCGGGTGAAGTCGTCGTGGCCCTCGGCGACCAGCACCTTGCCGGCCAGGATCAGCTGCTGCTTGATCTCCCGATGCGCTTTGCCGCCGGTGTTTTTCGCTTTGCTCGTTTTGCTCGTTTTGCCCATTTTCCCCAATCACCCATTTTTCCGTCCGCGATTTCAGGCGCGCCCATGCGCAGTGCGGGGCACGGCGCATGATGGGGTATGACCTCGCCTGCCGCAATGGACCGTTCGGGATCGATCCAACTGTGACTGAAGGTGCACGCCCAGCGTCTCCTATGAACCGCAACCCACGCGATAGAATTATGGCGCCGGGCGTGGTAGCGGTGCGCGTGCGACCGCACCCCTCCCCCGATCCGTCGATCATGAGCAACCCGCCGACCTTCATCCAAAAGCATGGCCTGTGGAGCGATGACCAGCGCCGCCAGGCCGATGAGATCAGGCGCCAGGTCGAGGCGGAAAAACTGCGCTATGTGCGGCTGGCCTGGAGCGACACCCACGGCTATTCGCGGGCGAAAACGCTGACCGTGCCGGCTTTCCTGTCGGCGCTCAGTAGCGGCTACAATATCGGCGTTGCCACGACCACGCTCGATCCCGCCGGTGCGCGCGTGTTTGCTTCGTTCGCCCGCGGCGGCGGCATGGGCCTCGACGAGATGACGGGCTCGCCCAATCTCACGGCCGTTGCCGATCCCGCAACCTTTCGCATATTGCCGTGGACCGCCGGCACCGGTTGGATCCTGTGCGATGAGTATTTCAACGATGGACGGCCGTTTCACTTCGCGCCGCGCCAGCTCCTGCGCAAAATCCTGCGCAAGTTCTCCGAGCGCGGCTGGACCAGCGTGATCGGCGCCGAGATCGAGTGGTATCTGCTCCGCGTCGCCGATGATCGTCTGAGCGAAGACAATATCGGAGAGCCGGGCACGCGCGGCCGCCCGATCCGCACCTCCCCGGTAGAGCCTGGATATCACTATCACTCCGAATCCAACATGGACCTGATGCAGGGGGTTTTCGACGCGCTCGGCGATGCGTTCGAAAAACTCGGCCTCGGACTGCGCTCGATCGAGAACGAATGGGGCCCTGGGCAGGTGGAATGCACGTTTGCGCCGAAAACGGCGCTGCAGGCGGCCGACGACGTGCTGCTGTTTCGCACCGCCACGCGGCAGATTTGCCGCCGGCTCGGCCATTTCGCCACGTTCATGTGCCGCCCGGCGCTCAAAGGCTTCTATGCCAGCGGCTGGCATCTGCATCAGTCGCTCACGGCGACCGACGGTGGCAAAAATCTGTTCGCCGCGGACGAACCCGGTGAACCGCTTTCGCCGCTCGGTTATCGGTATCTCGCCGGATTGCTCCGCTATGCGCGGCCCGCCACCGCCTTCACAACCCCGACCGTGAACGGTTATCGACGTTTCCGTCCCAATTCGCTGGCGCCCGACCGCGCCGGCTGGGCCTGCGACAATCGCGGCGCCATGGTTCGCGTGCTTGGGGCGCCTGGTGATCCGGCGACGCGGCTGGAAAATCGTGCGGGCGAGCCCGCAGCCAATCCCTATCTCTATATTCTCTCTCAAACGGCTGCCGGCTTTGCCGGCATCGAAGCCGCCCTTTTGCCGCCGCCGCCCGACGATGCGCCTTACACGGCCGACCGACCGCTGCTGCCCAAAGCGCTGCCCGAGGCGCTTGACGCGCTGGGCAGCGAGCCGTTGTTTCGTCGCGAACTGGGCGATATTTTCGTCGATTATTTCCTGGCGCTTAAACGCACGGAGGCTGGACGCTACCAGCGCGCGCTGCAAGAAGCCGGCGCCAAGGAGAGCGACGAACCGACCGCGTGGGAGCAGAATGAATATTTCGACTTTTTCTGACTTATTCCGTCATGCCCCGCCTCGTGCCGTGCATGAGGATCGATGAGAAGCACGTCATGACCGCTCTTGAAAAAATTACGCTACCCCAAAGCTCGCTCACAGGCGCCACGCTTTATGACTGGAATTACCTGGTCCAGGAGGACCGCGCCCACCGCCTGATCTACACCGATCCAGCGATCTTCGAAGCCGAGATGACGCGGATTTTCGGCGGCACCTGGACTTATCTGGCGCACGAAAGCGAGATTCCCTGCGAGAACGACTTCATCACCCGCCGCATGGGATTGCGTCCGCTGATCATCGTCCGCGACGGTAGCGGCAAAATCCGCGCCCTCTACAATCGCTGCACGCACCGCGGCACGACGCTCTGCCGCTGGGACAAGGGCAACGCCAAGTCGTTCCAGTGCCCCTATCACGGCTGGAATTTCCTCAACAGCGGCAAGCTGCGCGGGGTGCCGTGGCCCGACGGCTATGCGGACGATATGCGCGATCCCAAATACAATCTGGCGCAGGTGCCGCGGGTGGAGTCCTATCGCGGCTTCATCTTCGGCACACTCAATCTCGATGCGCTGCCGCTTGCCGAGCATCTCGGTTCGATCGCGACGATCATCGACGAGTGGCTCGACCGCAATCCCGGCGGCCGAGTGGTGGTCTGCGAGGCCAACCGCTTCCGCTTCAAGGGCAATTGGAAGCTCGCCTACGATAATTCGTGCGATGGCTACCACGTCGTCTATTCGCACCGCTCACTGCTCGAGACAGAGAACCGTTTCGCCGGCGCGAACGCCAAGGGCATGGCCTATTACCGCAACTCGCCCGACACCCAGCCGATGTACATGCGCTACACCGGCCACGGCAATCATTTCAAGGACAAGCGGCCCAACCTGGAAAAGCGGCCGGGCGGCCTGTGGGCGCTGGAAGGGGCGCATCCGGGCATGGAACATTACCAAGCGGAGTTCTTGCGCCGCTACGGCGAGCGCGCTTGGGCGCTGCTCGACCTCGCCGGCTCCGAGCCGGTCAACATCAACGTGTATCCGAATTTTTCCCTGCTCGGCAACCATATCCAGGTGTTCGAGCCGCTCTCGGTCGGCGAAACCAACGCCATCTGGTACGGCACCATGATCGTCGACGACGGCAGCGTGGGAAGCGACGCCGTCACCGACATCAATGCGCTGCGCATGCGCACGCAGGAGGGATTTCCGAATTTCGGCGAGGTCGACGACATCGCCAATTTCGAGCAGATCCAGCGCGGGCTGATGGCGGTCGAGGACGAATGGGTCTACATGCACCGCGGCCTCGGCATTCCCGACCGCGTCAAACATCACGAGGACGGCAGCATCACCGCGCCGGCGACCGACGAGGCATTCATGCGCGAGCATTTCAAGGAGTGGAAACGGCTGATGCAAGACCCGCAGAACCTGGCCATTACCCGGGAGCTGTGACGTGAGCGCGCCCGCAGCGACGGCAAAAGAAGCAAAGGATGGCGATCCCTCGCGCAGTTCGCACTACGTCAACGACATGCTCTACCGCCAACTCATCGGGCATTTCACCGACTGGCAGGACGACGCGCGTGCGGTGACCGATCCAGCCGTTCGCGATGAATTTCGCCGGCTCCTGGAGCGCGAGGCGCGGCTGCTCGATCAACAGCGCTATGATGACTGGCTCGCCATGTACGCCGCCGAGTGTATCTATTGGGTGCCCTCAACGCCTGCGGCCGGCGACCCGCGGCGCGAAATTTCCGTCATGTTCGATGATCGCCGCCGGCTGGAGGATCGCATCTTCCGGCTGCGCACCGGATTCGCGTGGTCGCAGGCGCCGGCTTCGCGCACCGTAAAACTCATCACCAATGTCGAGGTTTTTGCCACCGGAAGCGACAGTGTTCGCATGCTGCGTTCGAATTTTTTGATCAGCGAGTTCTGGAGCGACGAAACGCGCACGCTGACCGGCTGGACCGGCCATCGTGTCGTGCGCGAGGGCGAGAGTTGGAAGATCGAGGCCAAGCAGGTCAATCTCATCGACTGCGATCAGTGCATCCGCAACCCGAGCATCATTCTGTGATTGCGTGGGCGCCGATTACCAATCCTCGCCCTTCGAGGCTCGCCATAACGCGTCGAAGACGCGCGTAAACGCGATAATCGCTCGCACCTCAGGATGAGGAATTTGCTGCATGCCCAATCGGAAACTCACGCTCGCCTGCGGCCGCTACGATCGCACGCAGCCGCTGATCGACGGCCGTGTGCCGGTCGAGGGCGTCGATCTTACTTTTCTGCCGCTGCGCCCGGGTGAGACGTTCTGGCGGATGCTCAATCACGGCGAGTTCGACTGTTCGGAAATGTCGCTGTCGTCCTACTCGATTCTGCGTTCCGAGGGTGATACGCGGTTCATCGCAATTCCGGTGTTTCCCTCGCGCGTATTTCGCCATTCCGCGGTTTACCTGCACGCCGACAGCATGATCGAGCGGCCGCAAGACCTCAAGGGCAAGCGCGTCGGCGTCGGCGATTATCAGATGACCGCCGCGGTCTGGACACGCGGCTTTCTCGCGGATGATTATGGCGTGCGGCCGGAGGATGTCACCTGGGTGATCGGCCGGCCGATTCGCACCATCAAGCCTCCGCAAAGCGTTCGCTGCGAATTCATGCCGCCGGCCACCACGCTCGAAGCGATGCTCGAGCGCGGCGAGATCGATGCGCTCGCTTCGGTGATGATTCCTCCCGCGCTCGGCAAGACGGTCCGGCGCCTGTTCGCCGATCCGCGGGCGGTCGAGCGCGAATACTATGAGCGCACGCACATCTTCCCGATCATGCACACATTCGTGCTCAAGACGGCTCTCTACGAGGCGGACCCCTGGTTGGCGATCAGTTTTTATCGCGCCTTCTGCCGCGCGCGCGACGTCGCCTATCACTGGATGCACGACACCGACGCGCTTACCGTAAGCCTGCCGTGGGTGATCGACGAACTGGAAGAGACGCGCAAGATCTTCGGACCGCAGGTCTGGGACTACTCGATCGAAGGCAGCCGACCGACGCTGGACGCGCTGGTCCGCCACCTGGACGAGCAAAAGCTTACGCGCCGCAAGATGAGCGTCGAGGAGCTTTTTGCTCCCAATATCGGTGCGGGACTGGGCGACTATCTGCGCGCGACCGGCGAGGATTGAGCCACGATCACCAGCACGCGCCCCTGTTCGGCCCAGCCGCACCACGGCGCTGGCCGGCGGCATCTGCGTTGGCGCGGCCGGCACGAACCCATGAACCGCATCGGTCCCCGTCGCGACTAAGGGTGGCGGCAGGAGCGACTTCGTTCGCCCTGGAGCCAGCGGGGGTACCCGCCGCCGTGTCCTGCGGCCGCAGGACTGGCGGCGGCATTTTGCCCGCTTCTTTGAGCGCTTTTGCTTGCGCGGCTCACTGGCGGCCGGGCCAAAATCCGCCGGCGAACCAATCGCCGCATTTCCGCGTGCGTCGTTGCACCCGCTTTGCCAAGCACAAATACTCACCGCTCCTTGCCGGTTCCGTCGTGACGGAAGCGCAGCATCCGCTCCAACACAGGATGTCGATGGGAACCGTTGCCGATCTGTAGCTGTTGTAAATCCGACAGAGGCAAAATTCGCAAGGAGCGAGGTCATGGATTGGAATCGCATCGAAGGAAACTGGAAGCAAGCCAAAGGCAAGGTCAAGGAGAAGTGGGGCCAGCTCACCGACGACGATTTGAGCCAGATCAACGGCCAGCGCGATCAGCTCGAAGGAAGAATCCAGCAGCGCTACGGTCTCGCCAAGGACATGGTGCGCAAGGACGTTGATGATTGGCTGGGCCAGCAACGCTGATCGCAACCGCGCTTTCGCATCGCATGAGCGCTTCGCGATCATAAAATCGCGAAGCGCGCTCGATAAGACAAAACTGGGAAATCTGGGGAGATTGCCATGAGTTCCGAGCACGAGACGGACGCCCCGGAAAGCCGCGAATGGTCGACGCGGCAGACTGCCCACCACCCGGTCCTGCCGGCGCAGCAAGCGCGCCAGGGCGCCACCGGACATAATGCACGCTACGTGCTGAGCTTCGGTCTCGCCGGGATCGTGATCGTCTTTTTGGCGATCTGGCTTATCTATTTCGCCTAAGACGCCCCCGACGCGACTTTCACATCAAACGCGCATCAAACGAACGATCAATCGCTGCGCTCGATCAGCATGCGCCGGGTCTTACCGACCTCGCCTGCTGTGACGGCCGGCGCTGAATTTCCCCAGGAATTGCGGATATAGGTGAGCAATGCCGCGACCTGCTTGTCGTTGAGGACCCAGCCGAATTGCGGCATTGCCGGAGCCGTCGGTGCCGCGGACGTAGCGACGCTCCGCGCGCCGCGCAACACGACGTGCAGTAGCGTCGTCGGATTTCTCTGTTGCACGGTTGCCGAGCCGTTCAGCGAGGGAAACATGCCGGGGATGCCCTTACCGTCGGCAGCGTGGCAGCCGGAGCATTCGTCGGCATAGATTTGCGCCCCTGATTTCATGATCGCCTGGTCCGGCGGCTCGACCGCAGCGGCAGATCGGCTCCGCCCAGCCTGGTCCTTCAGGTAGACCGCGATCGCCTCAAGATCAGGGTCGCTCATCTTCGAGGTTGAAAGATTGAGCGTTTCCGACATCAATCCGGTCGCGGCACTGGTCCCGTTGTGACCGGTCTTCAGGTAGGTGGCGATATCCTCGCGCGACCAACCGCCAAGTCCGCGGCGCGGATCGTTGGTGATGTTGGGAGCGAACCAGCCTTGCAGGACATAGCCTTGCAACCGCTCGCTGCTATCGTCGGCGCCGAGAAAGTTCTTCGGCGTGTGACACATGCCGCAATGCCCGGGGCCTTCCACCAGATAGGCGCCTCGATTCCACTCCGCGCTCTTGTGCGGATCCGGGTGGAATGTTCCGGGCGTGAAGAACAGCATGTCCCACAGCGCCAGGGTCCAGCGCATGCTGAAGGGAAACGGCAGCTGGTCGGCCTTTACCGGATTGCGCACGGCAGGAACGGTATTGAGATAAGCGCGGATCGCCAGCGCATCATCGCGAGTAAGCTTGGTGTAGTAGGTATACGGCATCGCCGGATAGAGGTGGGTGCCGCCGCGGCCGGTGCCCTTGGTCAGCGCATCAACGAACTCCGCATCCGTCCACGCGCCGATGCCGGTCTGCGGGTCCGGCGTGATGTTGGGCGCAAGCAGTGTGCCGAACGGCGTCTCGATCGGCCGGCCGCCGGCTAACGCGTGGCCGCTGCCGGGCAGCGTATGGCAGGCGGCGCAATCGCCGACGATGGTCAGGTAATGGCCGCGCTCGATCTGGCCGAAACTCTGCTTGTCGATACCGGCCGCATCGGCACCGGCGAGCGGCGCGCACAGGGCGACACCGAACATGCAGGCGAGCGGCCAATGCATCCTGTCACGCATGAACCAGCGGCCCCGGATTTTTCAAGTACTGGGAACGGATCGCCGCCGCCGACCAGAACGCAAGCGCGCCCACGGTGCCGGTCGGATTGTATCCGGCGTTTTGCGGAAAAGCGCTCGCCCCCTGGACGAAGAGATTGGGCACGTCCCAGCTCTGCAAATACATGTTGAGCGCGCTGTTGCCCGGATCAGTGCCCATGATGGCGCCGCCGTTGAGGTGCGACGTCTGATATTTGGTAACGTCGTAAGGAGCTTTCCGCGGCTGCTTCACGATTTGCTTCGCCCCCATCTTTTGCAGGATCTCGGCATATTTATCGGTGAGAAAGGCGCTCATCTTGAGCTCGTTCTCATGAAAATCGATGGTGATGCGGGCGAGCGGGCGGCCGAAGCGGTCCTTGTACGTCGGATCGAGATCGACATGGACGTCGCGGTAGCTGTACATGGACCCGTGACAGGAACCGCCGACGATCGTGCTCAGGTAATTGTCGCGTAACGCCTGTTTCCATTTCGGACCCCAAGCCGGCGTGTCGGGCGGCACCGGCGTCAACTCGATCGGGCGACCGTTGGTCTGCACCTGGCCGATATAGCCGCCGCCGACGAAACCTAAGTTGCTGTGGTCGAAATTGTCGCCGTTGAATTCATCAATGCACATGCCGATCGCGCCGGCGGCGATAAACGGATTGAAATTGTATTTATTCTTGTCGAAGAAGCCGAGGGCGCCCGACACGGTCTGATGCGTGAAGTTGCGCCCGATCTGGCCCGCTCCGGTATTCGGATCGTACGGCTTGCCGATGCCGGACAAGAGCAGAAGCTGAACGTTGAACAGCGAAAAGGCACACAAGAGCACAAGGTCGGCAGGCTGCTCGATTTCGGATCCAGAGCTATCGACATACGTGACCCCGGTGGCGCGTTTGCCCGACCGGTCAAGATTGATGCGCGTAACTTCACATTCGGTGCGCGCCTCGAAGTTCGATTTACGCAGCAGCACCGGCAGGATAGTCGTTTGCGGACTGGCTTTGGAATAATTGGCGCAGCCGAACCATTCGCAGAAGCCGCAATAGGTGCATTGCCCGAGCGTGACGCCGAGCGGATTGGTGTAGGAGCGCGACAGGTTGCCGGACGGTTGCGCGAACGGCTTGTAGCCCAATTCGCCCGCAGCCTTCGCGAACAACATATGACCGTAACCCTGCTTCATCGGCGGGGTCGGATAAGGCCGCGAGCGCGGACCCTCGAACGGATTGCCGCCGGCCTGGATTGCGCCGTTGAGATTGCCGGCCTGTCCCGAGGTGCCGCACAAACGTTCGAATTCGTCGTAATGCGGCTCGAGCTGCTCGTAGGTGATGCCCCAATCTTGAATGGTCATGTCGGCCGGCAGGAAATTGGCGCCGTAACGTTGCGTCAAATGGCTCTTCAGCGTGAAATCGGTGGGCAAAAAGCGCCAGGTCTCGGCGTTCCAATGCACGCCGGCGCCGCCGGCGCCGTTGCCGAGCATGAAAGCACCCCAAGTGCGCACCGGCAGCGCCGTCTGATTGCCGTTGTTGCGGAACGTCACCGAAATCTGCGACGGGCGCAGGAACAGCTCGTGCTGCAGCCGGTAGCGCAGCTCATCCTGCGCATAGGATATGAGAAAATCGGTCGCCGTATCGCGCCACGGCCCGCGCTCGATCGCGACCACGTCGAGTCCGGCGTCGGTCAATTCATTGGCGAGAATAGAACCGGTCCATCCGAGGCCGATGATGACGACATCCCTATGCGGCAGCTTGCGCGCCATTGCTCACTTCCGTTGTAATCAAGCGAAATCGAACGATCGCAGCCATCGTGCGCACATCACCCCGACCAGTTGGGGTGATCGGCGATGCCAACAGCGGGCAGCGTGACGCGCTGATTGTGTCGATCGATCCAATCGCGATAGTCGTAATGGGTGCCGGGGAAGCCGATCATTTTCCAGCCGGCCAGGTTTCTGTTGCCGCCATAGATCGGATCCGCGAGAAAACCGTTCTGCGTGTCTTTGAGGATAAGCTTGAAAAATTCCTTGCTGTCGGTGCCATCGAGCTTGAGCGAGCCGTCCTCAAGGCCCTTGATGGCCTCGTCCTTCTGCGCGTCGGGCAAGCCGGTGAAGTCTTTGCCCGCGAATTTTTCGCGGCAGGCACGGTCGAGCGCGGCGAGCGCCTTGCGGTAATGCTGCGCGGGAGTGACCGGCGATTGCGGGCCCTGCTGTTTGGTCCCGTGCTGAAACGGGCCGCTCATATAGTAGTCGGCGAAGCTGCCATACGGTCCGGCAAGCTGGCGGTCGATGAACACGGCACAGCCGCAATCTTTCCCGCCGGGAGAGAGATCATCGGCCGGAATCAACCGATCGACGAAAGCCTCCACGGTTGCCGCCTCTTGCGCGGTGAAGAAATGCCAGGGCCCGGGCCGTACGATTGTAGGAGGATCGGCCGAACCGGGCCGCCACGGCAGGCCGCCTTTGATCATTGCAGCACGCGCGGCAGGCGAGCCAAGCAACGCCACGACCGCGCTGCTCGCAAGGAGCTGTCGCCGGTTCAGCTGAAACACGGTTATTCGTCCGATTGCCACCCAGCGTGCGGCAAACGCGTGGGGCGGGATTTTGTTCCCACAACGAAGACCGGCCGGCGCCGAACCGCTGCGGTCCGCTGCGTGGCATTTGAGCGCGGGAACCGATCGCTCGGCGATGAATTGAAAAACCGGGCTTATTGATCGACAGGGCTTATTGATCCGCAGGGCTTTTTGATACGCAGGTCCATGCGGATGATTTCAATCTGGAATTTCGACATCGGTGAGGAGCGCGCGGCAGATGCCGCAATTATTTCGACCCTACGCCGACTCGATCGCGCGCGTGGTGCTGGTGTCGATCCTCGTCGGTCCGTTCGCGGCGATCGGCATCGCCTATTGGGTCATGCGCTCCAACTACATCACCGATCAGACCATCACGCTCAACCAACCCGTTCCTTTCAGCCATGCCCATCACGTCGGCGATTTCGGCCTCGACTGTCGCTATTGCCATACCGCGGTCGAGACCTCGACCGTGGCCGGCGTTCCACCGACCCATATTTGCATGACCTGTCACTCGCAGCTTTACACGCAGACGACGATGCTCGCGCCGGTGCGCGAAAGCCTTGCCGAGGACCGGCCGATCCACTGGAATAAGGTCAACAAGCTGCCGGATTACGTCTATTTCGATCATTCCATTCACATCGCCAAAGGCGTCGGCTGCTCGACCTGCCACGGTGCCGTCGATGGCATGCCGCTGATGCGGCAAGCCGCGCCGCTCACCATGGGCTGGTGCCTTAACTGTCATCGCGATCCGACACCATATCTGCGGCCGGCTGCGGCCATCTTCGATCCGGACTGGCAGCCGCCCGCCGACCAGCGCGAACAAGGTCGCAAGCTTCTTGTGCAATACATGATCGACAATCGTCATCTCACCGACTGCTCGGTGTGTCACCGATGACCCAGCACACCCTCATCGCGCACAACCACCGTAACCGAGCGGCCGAGGACGATTCGGCAACGGCGGTGAACCGGCGCGCCGCGCTGCGGCTTCTCGCCAGCGGCGCCGCCTTCGCGCTCGCCTCGTGCGGCCATCCCGAGGAGGAAGTGGTTCCCTATGTGAACATTCCGAAAGCGATGACACCGGGAATTCCCATGGCATTCGCCACCGCGCTGGCGCTCAACGGCTACGGGCGCGGCGTCATCGTCAAATCGGTGGAGGGACGCCCGATCAAGATTGACGGCAATCCGCGGCATACGGCGAGCCTCGGCTCGACCGACGTATTCGACGAAGCCGCAGTGCTGTCGCTCTACGATCCGGATCGCTCGAAATCGGTGCGCAACGGCAACGAACTCCGCGCGTGGAGTTCGTTCGAAGGGGCGCTGCTGGCGCAAATCGCGCAGGAACGCACCCGTCGCGGCGCCGGCCTGCGCATCCTGACCAACCGGATCACTTCGCCAACCCTGATCGGGCAGCTCGACGACCTGCAGAAATCCTTCCCCGAGGCGCGGTGGTATCGCTATGAGCCGGTCGATGACGATGCCGCGCTCGCCGCCACCATGGCGGCATTCGGCCGGCCGCTGACCGCGCTCCCGCGTCTGCGCGATGCACGCGTCGTACTCGCGCTTGATGCCGACCCGCTCGGCCCCGGCGCCGAGCAGGTTCGTCTGGGCCGCGACTTCGTCGCGGCGCGGCAGGCGACCGCGGCGCCGGATTTTTTGCGGCTCTATTGCGTCGAACCGGCATGGACGCTGACCGGCGCCAATGCCGATCATCGGTTGCCGTTGGAGAGCGCGCTGATCCGCAATGTCGCGCTGTCGCTGGCAAACGAACTCGGTGCACCGGTCGAGGCTGCGTCCCTGCCCGAGGCGGCGCAACGCTTCGTGCGCGCTGTCGCCGCCGATCTGAAATCACGCAGCGGACGTGCGATCGTGCTCACCGGCCGCCGCCAGCCCGCGCCGGTGCATGCGCTCTGCCACTGGATCAACAATACCCTGCACGCGCCGGTCGACTTCATCGCACCGGTCGATCCCACCGTCGCCGGCCACGGCGAATCCCTGAAGGCGCTGGCGCAGGAGATCGGCGCCGGGAAAGTGCAAACGCTCCTCATCCTCGCCGATAATCCCGCCTACGACACGCCAGGCGACCTGCGTCTGGCGGAGGCCATCGCTTCCGTTCCGTTCAGTGCGCATCTTTCGCTCTACGACAACGAAACCAGCAGTCGCTGCCGCTGGCATTTGCCGCGCTCGCATGAGCTGGAAAGCTGGTCCGACCTGCGCGGCTACGATGGCACGGCCAGCATCGTGCAGCCGCTGATCCGGCCGCTGTACGACACGCGAACGGCACATCATCTGCTGGCTTTCCTCGCCGGCACGACGACGACATCGCCCTACGATCTGGTGCGCAGCACCTGGCAGAAAAAGTCGGGCGCAGCCGACTTCGCTTCCTGGTGGAGACAAACGCTCGAAGACGGCATCGTTGCCAACAGCGCCGCCGAACCGGTCGCGATCGGTACGCCGCGCCTGCCGCAGATCGCTGCGGCACAGACGGCGAGCACGCTTTCCCTTGTCGTTGCGCCCGATCCGTCGGTATGGGACGGCAGTGTCGGCAACAACGCCTGGCTGCAGGAATGCCCAAAACCGTTGACCAAACAGGTTTGGGGCAATGCGTTGCATGTTTCCGCAACGCTCGCCGGCCGCCTGCATCTCGTCGACGGCGACGTATTGCGGCTTCGCTGCCGCGCCGGCGAGCTGGAAGCGCCCGTCCTCGTGCGAGCCGGCCAAGCCGAAGACACGATCGAAACGACGCTCGGCTACGGTCGCACGCTTGCCGGCGCGATCGGCAACGGCATCGGCTTCAATATCAACATATTGCGCACGAACGAGACGCCGTGGATCGTGGAAAGCGTCGAGGCCACCCCCGCCGGCCGCAACGAGACCGTCCTGCTCACCCAGCATTTCTTTCAGCTCGAAGGCGAAGCGCGCGAGCTGCAGCCGCGCCTGAGCCTGGCCGAGCTGGCGCAGGGCGGCGCCGCGGCGCTGCAGAAGCCGCAGGACAATCCGCCCACGCTTTATCCGCCGCACAGCTACGACACCTATTCGTGGGCGATGGTGATCGACACCAGCGCCTGCATCGGCTGCAACGCCTGCGTCATCGCCTGCCAGTCGGAGAACAACGTGCCGATCGTCGGCCCCGATCAGATTGCGGTCGGTCGCGACATGCATTGGCTGCGAATCGACAATTATCTGGTCGACGAGCGCCCGGGCTTCTCGCCGATCCCCTGTATGCAGTGCGAGCACGCGCCGTGCGAGCCGGTATGCCCGGTCGCCGCCTCCGTCCACGACAGCGAGGGCCTCAACCTGCAGGTCTATAACCGCTGCGTGGGAACGCGCTTTTGCGAATCCAACTGCCCCTACAAAGTGCGCCGCTTCAATTTCTTCGGTTATGCCGACGGCGAGGAATACAAGAATTTCGGCGACGAGAGCGTGAAGGCCGTTTTCAATCCCGACGTGACGGTGCGCGCGCGCGGTGTCATGGAAAAATGCACCTACTGCGTCCAGCGCATCAGTGCAGCGCGGCGCACCGCCGAAAAGGAGAAACGCGAGATTCGCCAGGGTGAAGTGGTCACCGCCTGCCAGGCGGCCTGCCCGACACGGGCGATCAGTTTCGGCGATCTCAGCGATCAGCACTCGCCGATCCACGCGCAGCGCCGCGAACCACACAGCTACGCCCTTCTCGGCAAACTGGGAACGCGCCCGCGCACGACCTATCTCGCTCGCCTGGCCAATCCAAACGACGCGCTGGAGGAAAAACCGTCATGACCATGACGGCGGCGATCGATGAGCGCAGCGGTCCGGCCGAGCGCTGGACGCTGCCGAGCGGCCGCGATTTCGACACCGTCAACGAACTGATCTCGGCGCCGCTGCTGCGTCGCGGATCATGGAGATGGAAGGCCTGGTGGATTGGCTTTCTGGTCAGCCTCGCGCTCACCATCAACATGGTGGTGTGCATCGTCTGGCTGTTTGCCAAAGGTGTCGGCGTCTGGGGCGTCAACAGCGTCGTCGTCTGGGGTTTTGCCATTGCCAATTACGTGTGGTGGATCGGCATCGGCAATGCCGGCACGCTGATCTCCTCGATGCTGTTGATTGCCCGGCAGAAATGGCGCGCCTCGACCAATCGCTTCGCCGAGGCAATGACGTTGTTCGCTGCGGCCATTGCCGGAATTTTTCCCATCCTGCATCTCGGGCGGCCGCTGTATTTCTATTGGCTCACGCCCTATCCGAATACGATGACGGTGTGGCCGCAATGGCGCAGCGCGCTTATCTGGGATTTCTGGGCGATCCTGAGCTACATTCTGTTCTCAATCATCTTCTGGTATGTCGGCCTCATTCCCGACCTGGCGATGATCCGTGACCGCGCCAGCGGCAGCTTCGCGCGTGGCTTCTACGGCGCGCTGGCGCTCGGCTGGCGCGGCTCGGCGCGACATTGGCACCGCTATGAGATTTTGCACCTGACGCTGGCGTGCCTCGGCGTGCCGCTGGTGGTTTCGCTGCACAGCGTGGTCGGCATGGATTTTGCCGCCAGCCTGATGCCGGGCTGGCAGGAAAGCATTTTTCCACCGTATTTCGTCGTCGGCGCCATGTATTCCGGCTTCGCCATGGTGGTCTGCCTTGCCGCCCTGGTGCGCTGGGGATTCCGGCTCGCCCCGGTCATCACTCACGAGCATTTCGAAGTGATGGCCAAGGTCATGCTCGCCGCCGCGATCATCATGGGCCTGTCGTACTGCACCGAATGGTTCAACGCTTGGTACGATGGCGAGCGCGCCGACCGCAGCTTTCTGGTGTTCGAACTGACCGGCTCCTACGCGCCGATCTACGGTGCGCTGCTCTTTTGCAACGTGGCGGCACCGCAGGCGTTCTGGTTCCCGCGCGTGCGCCGCAACATCGTCGCGGTCTTCATCATCGCGGTGATCATCAACATCGGCATGTGGATCGAGCGCTTCCTGATCATCTTGAACACGCTGTCGCACGGCTATCTGCCCAGCTCCTGGCGGCTGTTCATTCCGACGATCTGGGACTGGCTCCTGCTGTTCGGTTCGTTGGGTCTGTTCGCGCTCCTGTTCCTGCTGTTCGTGCGAATCTTTCCCGCGGTGTCGATCCACGAGGTGCGAGGCCTGATCCAGGAGCAGATCGACGAGGAGGAGACGGCGTGAGCGCGGTCCTGCTCGCGGAATTCTCGCAGGCGCGGCAGCTGAGAAACGCCGCACGCGGCGCGAAGCGCCGCAACTGGCGGCTTGTCGACGCCTTCACTCCCCATCACGTCGACGGGCTGAGCGAACTGCTGGTCGTGCGATCGAGCAGGATTCGCATCGCCATGTTCGTCGTCGGTTTCGCCGTCGCCGCACTGGCCTACGGCGCTGGCGAGTACTACACGGCGGTCATCAACTATCCCTACAACAGCGGCGGCCGGCCGCTGAACGCGTGGCCGGCTTTCATGCTGGTGCCGTTCGCGACCGGAATTCTGGGCGCGTCGGTCGCCGGTCTCGCGGTGTTCCTGTTCGAGAACGGGCTGCCGCGCCTGCACCATCCGCTGTTTGCGGTCGAGGGTTTTGAGCGGGCCAGCCAGGACCGATTCTGGCTCATGGTCATGCGCCCGGAGAATTTCGCCGAAAAGCAGCAGGCAATCGACTGGCTTGGGCAGGCCGGCGCGATTTCGGTGCATGAGGTCGACACATGACGCGGCTGGCGATCGCCGTGGCGTTGGCGCTGCCGCTCGCTGCCTGCGGGCTGAGCATGACGCAGCAGCGCAAATACACCACCTATGCGCCCTCGCACCTTTGGCCGGACGGAACGTCGGCCCGGCCCTTGCCGGATCACGTCATCGCTCAGGGCGCGGTCGCACGCGGGCAGCAGACCAAACCGCCCCCGGTCACGCAGGCCCTGCTCGAGCGCGGCCGCGAGCGCTTCAATGTTTATTGTTCGCCGTGTCACGGTCTTGCCGGCGACGGCGACGGCATCATTGTCGCGCATGGATTCCCGGCGCCGCCGTCCTACCATATTTCTCGCCTGCTGGCCGCGCCGGCGCAGCACTTCTATGACGTGATCACCGACGGCTACGGCGTGATGTATTCCTACGCCGACCGCGTCGACCCGCACGACCGCTGGGCGATCGCAGCCTACATCCGCGCGCTGCAATTGGCGCGCCATGCCACCATCGCACAAGTCCCCGAAGCCAAGGATAAACTGCAATGAACGGCGGGGAACGCCTGCGCCTGATCGCAACGCTGCTGGTCGCGGCCGCCGCTATTGCGGCACTGATCGTGCTCGCCTTCTTCGAGCCGAAACTGGTGGCCGCCGGCTGGCTCATCGGCTTTCTGTTCTGGAGCCAGGTTCCGATCGGCAGCCTGGTGCTGTCGATGATCTACGTGCTCACGGGCGGACGCTGGGGCGAAAGCCTGCGTCCGGTTTTGCTCCCGGCGACGGCGTCGGTGCCGTGGCTGTTCATCGCCATCGTTCCGGTCTTCCTCGCCATTCCACTGCTCTATCCGTGGACGGTCCCGAATGCCGCAGTGAAGCCGGACGTGGCGGCGGATTATCTGAACATGCCGTTCTTCATCGTTCGCTCGCTGCTTGCGCTTGCGGTCTTTAGCGCCTTTTCGCTGTTGCTCCGGCGCAGCGGCGGAAGATTCGCGCTGCTTGCCGCCGGATTGGGCATGCTGCTCTACGGCATCATGATCAGCAGCGTCGCCATCGATTGGTTCCTCACGCTCGAACCGCCGTTCGTCTCGTCCTCGTTTGGCACCAGCGTCGGCATCATGCAGCTCGTCACCGCCATGGCCTGGGCGGCGCTGCTGGCGCCGGAGCGCCCCGGCGATCCGGTTGCCGGCGACATCGGTGGCCTGTTGCTCGCGTTCCTCCTCGGCATCACCTACGTCGATTTCATGGCGCTGCTGGTGCTCTGGTACGGCGACCTGCCGGCCAAGGTGTTCTGGTTCGTCGAGCGCGATCATTTCCCGTGGACGGCGCTCGCCGGCGCCTGGTTCGTTCTCGGTTCCGTGGCACCAATCTTCGCGTTGTTTCTTGCCCGCGTCCGAAACAGCCGTAGAGCGCTCCGCGTCGTGGCGACCAGCGTGTTCGCGGGTTCGGCGCTCTATATCGTCTATCTGGTCGCGCCCCATTTCGGCGTCGGCTGCTTGATTCCAGCAGCGCTCGCGCTCCTTGCCATCGGTCTCATTCAATCCGTGATGAGCGCCGGCGCATCGCTCGCGCTGTCACGCCGGGAGGCTGTATCGGCCCATGGCTGCTGAGACACACGGCTACTGAGACACATGGCTACTGAGACACATGGCTACTGAGACACATGGCTACTGAGACACATGGCTACTGAGACACATGGCTACTGAGACACATGGCTACTGAGACACATGGCTACTGAGACACATGGCTACTGAGACACATGGCTACTGAGACACATGGCTACTGAGACACATGGCTACTGAGACACACGGCGACGAACGGCTGGAATCTCCGCAGGTCGGCATGCGGGGAGTGCTGCTGTGGGCCGCGGCGTTCCTCGCCATCCTGGCGGTGGCGATCGTCCTTCTGCAAGCGATCTATTACCGGCAGGTTCCGGTGCAGAGCTATCCGGCGCCGAAAGATTTTCCGCAGCCGCACGTACAGACCGGGCAGCGGGCGCAGCTCCGACTGCTGCAGCGGGCGCAGGTGAAGCGGCTTACCGGCTATCGCTGGGTGGACCGCAAAGCCGGAGTGCTTGCAATTCCGATCGAGCGCGCCATGCAGATTCTCGCGGCCGAAGGCATGCAAGCCTATGCGCCGCTGGCACCGGCGCAGGCACTCTCCTCGCCCAGCGCCGGCGCCGAGCGCCTGATCACGCCGCAAGCGGCGCCGCCGCCGGGAGCGGAGCAGAGCAAACCATGACGCTTCGCAGCGCGCTGCTCGCAGTCTTTCTGTTGTTCGATGCTCCCGCCATGGCGAGCATCAGCACAGCCGTTCTCAACTCCGTCTATGTCGTTCCGCGCCCGCATGCCGCGCTGCCGCTGCGCCTGAGCTTCCGCGACGATTCCGGCCGCTCGATGCCGCTCGCGGATGCACTGGACGGCCATGCCACGGTTCTGGTCTTCGCCGATTACACCTGCCGCACGCTGTGCGGGCCGATCCTCGACTTCGCCACGACCGCCTTGCAGAAAACCGGCCTCAAGCCGGGCACCGATTATCGGCTCGTCGTCATCGGCCTCAATCCCCGGGACGGCCTCGCCGCCGCGCGCGCCATGCGCGCCTCGCATCTGGACGGCAGCGGGCCGATCGCCCGCTCGGCGGTGTTTCTCACCGGAACCGCGCCGACGATCGCCGCCGCCACTTCCGCGCTTGGCTATCACTTCGCCTACGATCGCGACATCAACCAATACGCTCATCCGGCCGCGGTCTTCGTCCTCACCCGCGAGGGCAAGCTCACGCGCATGCTTTCGGGTCTTGGCCTGAGCGGACAGGACATGCGGCTTGCCTTGGTCGAGGCCGGACAAGGAGAAGTCGGCACGCTGGCCGACCGGTTCCGGCTGCTCTGCTACTGCTACGACCCGGTGCTCGGACTCTATACGGCGCGCATCAATTTGATATTGGACATTGCCTGCGCGGTCACCGTGCTGCTCCTGGCGGCCGGCATCCTGACGATGCGCCGTATGACGCGAGCGGTGCGATGAAGCTCGATCAGTTCGCCACCGCGGCGTCGCGCTATGCGCGGGGGGTCGACGAGACCTTCTGGATCCTCACCGCGCTGTCCACCTTGATCGTGCTCCTTCTCGTTTGCCTCGTGGTCATCTTCATGGTCCGCTATCGGCGCGGCTCCGACGCGCCGCGCGGCGCGCTTCCGCAATTCCTGCAGCGCGAGATCGAAGTCGGCTGGACGGTCGCAACGTTCTTTTTGTTCATGTTCTTCTTCTGGTGGGCTGGGGTGGAACTGCTGAGCGTGGGCAGTTCGCCGACCAACGCCCTCGAGATCCATGTGGTCGCCAAGCAATGGATGTTCCGCTTCCAGCAGCCGAGCGGCGCCCGGGAAATCGACGAGGTTCACGTTCCAGTGGGCACGCCCGTGCGCATGGTGATGACCTCCGAAGACGTCATCCACGACCTGTTCATTCCGGCCCTGCGCATCAAGATGGATATTCTGCCCGACCGTTATACCTACCTGTCGTTCACGGCGGACCGGACCGGCATATTCCATCTGAGCTGCAACCAGTTCTGCGGCACCAATCACTCGCTCATGGGCGGGCAGATGGACATCATCGACAAGCAGGACTACGCGCGCTGGACGACGGCCCAGCCGGAAGGCGACGATCTCGCCCACCAGGGCGCCAAGCTGTTCCACACCGTCGGCTGCTCCGGCTGTCACGACAGCACCGGCTCGACCATCCATGCCCCCGATCTGCACGGAATCTACGGCAGCCTGGTGCAGCTCTCCGACGGACGCGTGGTCAAGGCTAACGAGGCCTATCTGCGCGACAAGATTCTGCTGCCGAGCAGGGACATTCCCGCCGGCTATGCCAACGACATGCCGAGCTTTCGCGGCGTAGTGAACGAAGGCCAGATCGTGGCGCTGATCGCCTATCTGAAATCGCTGTCGGCGGGCACCAGCGAGCGGGGAGGCGGACAATGACCGATATGACACTGCCGTTTGCTCCGGTCCACGAAACCGGGCGCACCAGCTACCTGGACGAGGGCCATACACTGCTGTCCTGGCTCACGACCCGCGACCACAAGCGCATCGCCATTCTCTATGCAGTCTCCATCACCATCGCGTTCTTCCTCGCCAGCATCGCCATCGGCCTGGTGCGGCTCGAGCTGATCGAGCCCAACGGGCTCTTTCTTAGTTCCGACGCCTACAATCGCCTGTTTACGCTGCACGGCATCGTCATGGTCTGGTTCTTCCTGGTGCCGTCGATCCCGGCGACGATGGGTAATTTTCTGCTGCCGATGATGATCGGCGCCCACGACGTTGCTTTCCCGCGGCTGAATCTCTTTTCCTGGTACCTATACGTGATCGCCGCCGCTTTCACGATCTATGTGATCATCTCCGGCGGCGTCGATACCGGCTGGACGTTCTACCCGCCGTTTTCGTCGAACTATTCGAACGGACACGTGACCGCGGCGGCGGCCGGCGTGTTCGTGGTCGGCTTTTCGTCGATCGCCACGGGAGTGAATTTCATCACCACGATCCACATGCTGCGCGCACCCGGCATGACCTGGTTCCGGCTGCCGCTGTTTGTGTGGTCGATGTACGCGGTGAGCCTGGTGATGGTGCTCGCCACGCCGGTGCTGGCGATGTCGCTGTTGCTGATCATCGCCGAACGGGTGTTCGGCCTGCCGGTATTCGACGCGGCGAGAGGCGGCGATCCGGTCCTGTTCCAGCACCTGTTCTGGTTCTACAGCCATCCCGCGGTTTACATCATGATCCTGCCGGCGATGGGCGTCGTCTCGGAAATCTTCGCCTGCTTCGCGCGTCGCCAGGTGTTCGGCTATTCCTTCATGGTCTACGCCATGCTGTCGCTCGCCGTGATCGGCTTCATGGTCTGGGGCCACCACATGTTCGTCGCCGGCCAATCGGATCTCGCCGACCTCGTTTTCTCGTTCCTGACCTTCATCGTCGCCGTGCCGTCGGCAATCAAGGTGTTCAACTGGACGGCGACGCTCTATCGCGGCCAGATCAGTTTCGAAGCGCCCATGCTCTACGCGCTGGGATTTTTGGGCCTGTTCACCATCGGAGGCCTCACCGGGCTGTATCTGGCCTCGATCCCGATCAATATCCAGGCGCATGACACCTATTTCGTGGTCGCGCATTTCCATTTCATCATGGTCGGCGCCAGCGTTTCGGCCTTCATGGCCGGAATTCATTATTGGTGGCCGAAAGTGACCGGACGCATGTATCACGAGTTCTGGGCGCAGTTCGCCGCCATCACCATGTTCCTCGGCTTCAACATGACCTTCTTCCCTCAGTTCATCATGGGATGGGAGGGCATGCCGCGCCGCTATCATTATTATCCGCCGGTGTTCCAGGTCTGGCATGTGCTATCGACCGCGGGCGCCGCGATCCTCGCCGTGGCCTACATCATGCCGTTGATTTATCTGGCTTGGTCGCTGCGCTCCGGCGAGCGCGCCGGCAACAATCCCTGGGAGGCGACCGGCCTGGAGTGGCAGACGCCGTCGCCGCCGCCCAAGAACAATTTCGAGCGCCAGCCGATCGTGACGGCGCCGCCGTACATGTACCACGAGACCGGACATCCGCAGTCGCCGCGCGACACGCGGCCGGCACGACCTCAAGGCGGCGTGGGATGAGAGACGCTTCGCGCGCCCTGCACGAGCCGTGGCCGAATCTCGCCGTCCAGCGCGAGGGCGTGCATTTCGGCATCTGGGTTTTTTTGGCCAGCGAGATCCTGTTTTTCAGCGGGCTGTTCATCATTTATGCAGTGTACCGGAGCTTCAACCCGCAAGCCTTTGCCGAAGCGGCGAAGCATACCGAGCTGTTCTACGGCACGCTCAATACCGGCTTGCTGCTGACCAGCAGTTTTACCATGACCGTCGCCTTGCGCGCGGCAAATGCGCGATTGCGCGAGATCACGTTGGCGGCGCTCACGCTGACGGTCTTGCTCGGAATAGCGTTTCTATTGTGCAAGGGCTTGGAATACCACGACGACCTGGAGAAGAATTTGTTTCCTGGAGCAGCCTTTCCGCTGTCCGATCCACCGACGCAATTGTTCTGGATGCTGTACTGGATCACGACCGGCATCCACGCCGTTCATCTTTCCGCCGGCATCGCCGTGGTTTTGACTGTCATCGTCCTGTTTTGGCGGCGGGTCATTCCGGTGCAAGGCTCGACCATGCAAGGCGTGGCAACGTATTGGCACTTCGTCGATTCGGTCTGGCTGGTGCTTTATCCGCTGCTTTATCTGGTCGGCCGATCGTGAGCCGGCGCCGCTGGACCGGATTGGCAAGCGACGCGGCCGCCGGCGCCGTGGCGGCGCTTGTCGTCCTCGGTATTTTATCCTTGTCCGGTCGTTCGCCTCGGAGGGCAGCAATGGCCAACGCGCCTACCGATCATCCATCCGATCATCCATCCCCGCGTCCGTCGCGGAGCCGCCATGAATTATGGCTCGAACCGCTCATGGTCTGGCTGGTGCTGCTCGCCATCCTGGCGGCAAGCGCCTGGTCGGCATTCCTTCCGCTCGGGGCATTCAATCCGACGATCAATCTGCTGCTCGCGGCGCTCATGCTTGCCGTGCTGGCGATTTTTCTCATGGATCTGCGAAGCGCCACGTCGGTGCTGCGGCTGGTCGCCGCCGCCGGCCTGTTCTGGGTGCTGTTTCTGTTTGTGCTGACGTTTACCGATTATCTGTCGCGCCGGCCAACTCTGCCGCCTCAGGGAAGCGGCGGCGCAGCCGCGGCCGCCGCGCTTCCTGAATTCGCAACTCGCCCACCCACCCGTTGAGGCGCCGGGTTATTCACGGCCGTTCATTGTGCCCGCCGTCCCTGCGCGATAGGGAAATTTGCCTCAGGGTGGCGGCGATCGCTGCCGCGTCGCCGGCCTGGAACGATCTCGGCCGGCGACATGTCCGCAGCGATGCGACCTATTCCGCCGCCAGCGGTTGCGGCGGCGGCCGTTGGCGCCAGATCAGGGCGTCAATGCTGTAAGGCCCCGCCCCGAAGGCGAGGACGAACAGCATGCCGCCCATGATCGCCACGTGCTGGAAAAAGTCCGTATGCTGGGCATGCGCCGCCGCGCCAGACAGGGTCCAGTAGGCGTGAAATATCACCGCGAGCACCAGCAGATAGAAGAAGAATGCAGCAGCCACCAGGCGGGTCAATAGCCCGATTATCAACATGATGCCGCCGCCGACTTCGAGGGCGATCGCTCCCCACACCAGAAGATTGGCATAAGGAATTCCATGGTCCGCCATGTGGGCAACCGTGGCCGCGCTGGCACCGAGCTTATTGATCCCCGAGAGAACGAAGATGAGTGCCAAAAGAATGCGGCCGATGGCGGGCAATGGGGTCAGTGTGGGATTCATCGAATTCCTCGACGTTGATTGCTCGTCCCCTCGGCGCGTATATCAGAGTCTCAAGACGGACCGGATCAAGTTTGCGTCGCGTAAAGTTGATTGCGCGATGCGTGAGGCTTCGACAAGCGACATCGAACTGGTTTCCGAGCAATGCCAGCGCGGTCGCCGCCGGCTCCACTTTTCCCGATCATGCTCTGGGCGTCGAAGGGTGAAGGTCGTGGCAATGCGTCGCTGGCTTATTCCGCCGCCTGGCGCGGCCGCGCACGCATCAATTCCAGCCCGTCCGCCGCGGATGCGGAAATCGTCGTGCGCACCATGTGGCGCGGCTCGTTCGCCGGCCACGGCCGGCCGCGATGCATGGTGGCGCGGTTGTCCCACATCACCACGTCGCCCTTGTGCCAGGTATGCAGGTAGCTCAAGCCCGGAGCGGTCGCGGCTTCCATCAGCTCGGTCAGAAGCTTTTTGCCCGCGACCTCCTCCATGCCTTCGATCGCATAGGTGTGCGAGGCGATGTAGAGCGCGTAGCGGCCGTTGACCGGATTTTTCCAGACCAGCCGCCAGCACTGTGGCGGGAGCGCCGCGCGCTCCGCGGGACTGGCAAGGCCGGGGGCGATCTTGCCGCGCGAGTAGGCGTAGTCGTGCCAGGCGAACGTGTTTTCCAGCCGGCGCCGCAGCGCCGGATCGAGCCGCTCGAAGGCAAGACGGGTCGAAACGAATTCGGTTTCGCCGCCACGCCCGGGAATGATCCGTGACGACAGCACCGACGCCAGAGCCGGCAACGGTTTGAACGGACTGTCGGTGTGCCAGAGCTGGTTCGCCTTATTGCGCAACGCCAGCCGGTGATCCTCTGGCACCACATTGCCGTTATCGTCGAGCGTCTTGAGAATCACCAAGTTGGTGCCAAAGCCCTCGGAGCCGACCTTGGTGACTTCCAGCGGTCCGAAGCGGCGGGAGAAGGCAATCTGCGTCTGGTCGGTCAACTCCTGGTCGCGAAAGACCAGGACCGAATGGTCCTCGAACGCCGCGCGCACCTCATCGTACGCCACCGCGCTCGCTGCCACGTCGGCGAGCGTCACGCTGCGCAACTCGGCGGCAAAACCCGGACCCAGCGGCAGAATATCCATCGGCGTCCTCCACGCTTTTGCGTGATTTGCGCGAGTTTCCCCCAAATTCGGTCGGGCGGCAAGGATGCGCCGCAACGCGTTGTCGTCGGGACTGAACAGCGGCTGCGCCGCCGCGGCCGCGCGCCGTCACTTTTCCAGATCGACGCCCTTGGTCTCCGGCGTGCGTATAATCGCAATGATGGCCGCCACCGCATACGCCATCACTAAGAGCCCGATGTAAATGTAGGCGGCGTGGATGCCCAATCGGCTCAGCAGCAGACCGGCAATGATCGGAATGAGGCCGCCGCCATAGACTTGGGCGACCTGATAGCCGGCGCTCGCCCCCGAGGCGCGGTAGCGGGTGGGAAAATTTTCGGTGTAGAACGTCGGGATGGCGCCGTAGCCGAAACCGAACACGAAGCCGAAGCCAATGATTTCCGCGATCACGGCAAGCAGGAAGCTCTTGGTATTGACCAGGTAGAAATAGGGAATGGCCCAGATCAGGAAGACGACGGCGGCCGTCAGGAGAATGGTGCGCCGATTGATGAGATCCGCCAAGAGCGCGCCGACGATCATGAACACGAGCATGAAGCCCGCGGCGATCAGCCCGATCAACTCCGGCGTGCTTCCGGCAAAACCCACCGCCTTCATGTAGCCGGTACCGAAGACGAAATAGAGAAAGAAGGCGCCGCCGAACATGGCGTTCACCAGCGACGTGCGCAGGATAGTCAGCGGCATCTCGCGCCAGACGTCGCTCGCCGGATATTTGAGCACCGTAACATGGTTCCTGTGCTGCTCGAACACGAAGCTGTCCATGGTGCGGGTGCGGATGACCAGGCCGACGATCGCCACCAGAAAGCCGATGAAGAAGAAGATGCGCCAACCCCAGGCGTTGAAATCCGCCGGCGTCATCAGCGATTTCACAAGGATCACCGAGCCGAAGCCGAGCAGCAGGCCGATGGGAATGGCGAACCCGACCCAGGCGCCCCAGAAGGCGCGGAAACGCGACCGCGCCGCCTGTTCGACCACCCAGGTCGAGGCGGTGCCGAACTCGGCGCCGAAGCTGATGCCCTGCAAGAGCCGGAAGATGATGAGCAGGATCGGCGCGATCACGCCGATCCGGTCGTAGACCGGCGTCAAGCCGATCGCCAACGTGCTCAGCCCCATGAGCACCAGCGCGTACACCATCGCGTCCTTGCGGCCGTAGCGGTCGGCGATGTGGCCGAAGATGAAGGCGCCGATCGGCCGGATGATAATGCCGAGGCCGTAGACGCCGATTGCCGCAGCAACTGCGGCGAGGCCCTTCTCTTTGAAGAAAATGCCGCCCCAGACGGTCGCGGCAATGACGCCGGTGACGAGGAAATCGTATTGCTCGATCACCGAGCCGACGATGCTGGCGACCGCGACCTTGTATATTTGTTGCCGAGTAGGAGCCGTCGCTGCGTCGCTCATCTCGCCTCCTATCCCAGTCCCGGTGTTCGGCAGAACCTAATCTCGCCGCGACTGTTCGTGTGCCGTTATCGCAAATCCGCCCGACGGGCGCCAGTCCGCCTGCTCGCGGGCCGCAGGCGCTCTTTGCCGGCAATCCAACTCATCAATTCGGACCTGGACCGGATCTGGACCGGACTTGGACCGGAGCTGGACCAGACTGGACCTAACCTGCGCCGCTTGCCCGCGGCACCGCCGTAAGATAATTCTTCGACGCTTCTGCACTCTGCGCAATCAACGGCTTTCCGGCGATGGATCAAGAGCTTTCCAGGTTGGTGCAATCGAGCCGCGTGCATCGGCAAATCTACACCGACCCGGCCATCTTCGAACTGGAAATGCAGCGGATTTTCGCCGTTGCCTGGATTTATGTTGGCCACGAAAGCCAGGTGAAGAAACCCGGCGATTACTGCCGCAGCTTCATCGGGCGCAGGCCGGTCGTGCTGGTGCGCGACGCCGAGGGGCAGATCCGCGTCATTCACAATCAATGCGCCCATCGCGGCTCGCTCGTCGTCGCCGATGACAAGGGCAATGCCGACGAATTCCAGTGCTGCTACCACGGCTGGACTTATCATCTCGACGGGCGGCTCAAGGCGGTGCCGCTGCAGCACGGCTATCCGGCCGAGTTCAACACGAAGAATCCGAAGACGGCGATGGTGCGCCTTCCACGCGTCTCGAGCTATCGCGGTTTTGTTTTCGCCAGCGAAGCGCCGGACGGGCCGAGTCTCGAAGAATTCCTCGGCTACATGACTACGTCCCTCGACGACATGATCGATCGCGCGCCCGACGGCGAGATCGAGATCGCCGGCGGCGTGTTCAAGCACGCCTACGACGCCAACTGGAAACTCTATCTGGAAAATCTCTGCGACGCCGCGCATCCTTGGTTCACGCATCGCTCATCGATCGAGGCGGCGCAGCAGCAATCCGACAGCGCACATTCCGACGGATCGGGCGAAATCGCCATCCGCCAGATGCGGCAGAACGGGGCGCCGTACAGTTTCTGGGAAACGCAGGTCGGCATCTGGACCTATCGCAACGGACATTCCTATCTCGGCGATTATCACGACGACGCCAAGCTGGTGGCGGCGCTCAAGGACCCGCTCTATCGCGAGTACATCGCGGCACTGGAAAGGCGCAAGGGCAAGGAGGAAACGCAGCGCGTCCTGGACGTGCGGCGCTGGAACACCAACGTCTATCCGAACCTGTCGTTCATGAGCCAATTCCAGCAGCTGCGCGTCGTGCATCCGCTCGCCGTCAACCGCACCGTCGTGCACACCTACAGCTTCCGCCTCAAGGGCGCGCCGGAACAGATGTTCCGCAACACGATCCGCTTCGCCAACACCGTCAACGGTACCGGCTCGCTGGTGCTCACCGACGATCTGGAAATCTACAACCGCATCGGCATGGGTCTTTCCAGCGCCGGCGCAGAGTGGATCGAGGTCGGTCGCGGCTTCACCAGCGACGTGCCCACGACGCATGGCGGCCGGCGCGGCGCGAACTCGACCAGCGAAATCTACATCCGCAACATGCTCGACGCGTGGCTCGGCTACATGACCGAACGCCGGGCACAAGCGTCGCACTGATGGGCCGAAAGCCGAAGCGGCCGCGCAAGCCGGCGCAGCAGCGGCGGCGGCCGCTCGCCGCCTTGGCGCGGACGGCGCGGCTGCCGACGCAGCAACCGCTCAACCTGCGCCGCTGCGAGCAGTTTCTGCTGCACGAGGCACGGCTTCTGGACGAAGGTAAGTTCGACGACTGGCTGGCGCTGTTCACGCCGGACGCCTGGTATTGGGTGCCGAGCGAGCCCGATCAAGCCGATCCGATCGAGACGGTGTCTTTGATCTACGACGACCGTCGGCTTTTGGAAACGCGCGTGCGCCGGCTTTCCAGTCCGCGCATGTACTCGCAGGAGCCGCGCTCGCGCACGAGCCGCATCATCGCCAACGTGACGATCGAAGACGCACCTCCCCTCCCCGCTCTCCCGCGCGCCGGGGGAAGCGACGGCCGGGGATGCATGGCGCACTCGAAATTCATGATGATCGAATACCGCCGCGAGCAGCAACGCCTGTTCGGCGGCACCATGCTGCATCGCCTGGTGCAGGCTGGCGGCCGCATCATGATCGCCTGGAAACGCGTCGACCTGGTCAATTGCGACGCGCCACTGGACGGCATCACCGTGCCGTTCTGAATGCCAACGGCCGTAGGGAGCGGCCCTTGGAGGCTGTGTGAGAATGCCGGACAGAAGCCAACGAGCAGGCTCGGCGGCTGACCTCATGCTGTGGCAAGCCGACGGATCAATTCGCCGGCTCCCTGATGCGGCGCAGTGCGCGCGCTGACGCACCCGCCGTTGCGATCGACGGCGCCGAACGATACGAGCTGCGATTGAGGATTCGGCCACCTTGTTGAAACTGGCTCAGCCTCTTATGATTGAATCATCCGTTGTGGAGGCAAATCATGGTCGGCGCGCTGCGCCAGAACGTCCCTATTCTGTCTGTTTCCTCATTCCGTACCTGGCTGGCATCACGTCCGGAGGAGGAGCACTGGGAATTGATCGAAGGCGTCCCGACGATGATGACACCGCCAAATCGCCGCCATCAGCGGATCGCCGGCAACCTTGAATCGCTGTTGAACACGGCGCTGAAGCGCCACAATCCGGCGCTCGTCGCCTATCACGATATCGGCGTGAATATCGTGTCCACCGTGCCGTACGATCCCGAGCCCGACGTAGCGGTTATCCGCGAGGACGAAAATCCCGACCCGCGCTACGCGGATCGGTTTTATCTGGTCGCCGAGGTTTTGTCTGAAAGCGATAAAGCAATCATCGAAAGCAAGCGAGATATGTATCGAGCACACGCATCCTGCACCTGCATCCTTTTGGTGCGCCAGGACCGTGCCGAGATCATTGTGGACAATCGCGCGGCAGATGGATGGCGCACACAGCTGCTGACAGCAGACGACCGGCTCAGACTATCGGAATTTGGCTTGGATTGCCCGGTAAAAGACGTTTACCGCGATACCCCTCTGGCCTGAAATCCACACGTCCATGGTGGTCCCGCAGACGTCAGGTCTTGACGCCTGTCAGGACGGGAAATGCTCGGCGTGCCAGTCGGCTTCGAGGTCCGGATTGATCTTGCCGTCGATGACGAACACGCCCGGGCCGCCCTCGGCGACCCACTCTTTGACCGGGTCCAGATCGGCGAGCGAGCGCACGGTCGCGCCGCGGGCGCCATAGCCGCGGGCTATTGCCGCGAAATCGGTGTCGGGAAATTGCACGAGGTCGACGGAAAAGCCTTGGCGGCGGAAATAGTGCACTTCGGCGGCGTAAGAGGCATCGTTGTAGACCAGAATGCACAGGCGCAATCCGAGGCGGACCGCGGTTTCCAGGTCGGCAATCGACATCAAGAAGCCGCCGTCGCCGGTGCCGAGCACCGCGAGTTTTTCCGGATTGGCGATGGCAAGCCCAATGGCGGAAGCCAGTCCGAGGCCGACCGATTGGAACGAATGGCTGAGACACGATGCCCGCGCGTTGGGCACGCGCAGGTAGCGCGGCACCCAGCCGCAGAAATGGCCGGAATCGGAGGCCACCACGCGCTCGGTGGGAAGAATGGCATCGATCGCTTTGCTCAGCGTGCGCGGGTCGATGAACCGACGGCTCAATTCGTCGGCGTAGGCAAAGTGATGATTGTCGCCGGCCCGGATGCGCTCGCGCATCGCGTTCGTTCTCCTGCCCCCTCCCTTCCCTCCCCCGCTTGCGGGGGAGGGAAGGGAGGGGGTTAGGTTGCGCCGGCGCAATTCATCCAGCAAAGCCTCCGCCGTCGCCTTGGCGTCGCCCTGCACCGCGATCTGCACCGGCATCTGATAGCCGAGTTTTTGCGCCTCGATATCGACCTGCGCGACGACCGCGTCCGGCGCGATGAGTTTGCCTCTTTTAGTGGTCCATGAGGTGAGACTTGCGCCAAAGGCGACAATGCAATCGCTCTCGGAAATCAGCTCGTCGGCGACCGGCGAAGAAAAGCCGCCGCTGATGCCGACCGACCATGGATGTTGCGCAAACAGCCCGTGGCCGCACACCGACGTGGCGAGCAGCGCGCCAAGCGAGTCCGCAAGCGCGACCAGCGCCTGCTCCGCACCGGAAATCACCGCGCCGCGGCCGCCGAGAATGAGCGGGCGCTTCGCCGCCGCGAGAGCGTCGGCAAGCCGCGCAACGGCGCTCGGATCGGGGTACAGGCGGCCGGGCGTCGGCGGCAGTTCGAGCGGCTCTTGGTTGGTCGGCAACGCCGCATGCTGCACGTCGAGCGGCAGCGAGAGCACAACGGTCTGCCGGTCGCGCAGCGCCCGCGTCACCGCGCGCAGCGTGTCCTCGCGTGCCGAGCCGACCGTGTGCAATCGTTCCGACACCGCGCCGACGGCCCGCACCATGTCGGCCTGCTCGATATAAAAATTGTTCTTCACCGCGCCGTTGGGCACGTCGCCGGCGAGCACGAGGAGCGGCGTACGGCTCTTCGCCGCCTCGCCGATGCCGGTGAGCGCGTTGGTCAGGCCCGGACCGGAATGCACCGAGACCAGCGTCAGTTCACCGCTCGCCTTGGCGTAGGCGTCGGCCATGCTGGCCGCATTGCCTTCGTGCCGCGCACAAACAAGCTCGACGCCCGCCTGCACCAGCGCATGGGAAACCTTGAAATTGGCAGTGCCGAGAAGACCGAAACAGCGGCGTGCGCCGTAATGAGCAAGGTCTGCTGCGATCACGCTGGCTACCGTCGGAGCGCCGTTCATACCCGCGTCCTGGTCCCTTCGCCTGGCGAAAAGCCCAGGCAATACAGGATCATATTGCATAGGCCGATGGCGTCCGGAAGGCCTTCTTGCGGTGCGCCACCGCAACGCCGGCGCACCGCGGGAACTTTCAAGCTTGAATGTTTAAGCTTGAAATAATTTTTCGACCCTGGCAGCATGGAGGCTGCTTCGACAGGAAAACTTTGCCGCATGAAGATCGCCTGCCTCGGCGGCGGCCCGGCCGGACTTTACTTCGCGATCAGCATGAAGCTGCGCGATCCCGGCCACGACATTACCGTGTTCGAACGCAACCGGCCGGACGACACCTTTGGCTGGGGCGTGGTGTTCTCCGACGAGACCTTCAACAATATCGCCATCAACGACCCCGTCAGCGCCGGCACGATCCGGCCGAACCTCGCCTATTGGGACGACATCGCGGTGCATTACCGCGGCCGGCGCATGGTCTCGACCGGCCACGGCTTTTCCGGCATCGCCCGCAAGAAACTCCTGATGCTGCTGCAGCAGCGAGCGCGCGCACTCGGCGTCGAATTGCGCTTCGAGACCGAGGTCGAAAGCACCGCAGCGCTGGCCAAAGGGTACGACCTCGTCGTCGCCGCCGACGGACTGGGTTCGAAAACGCGCGGCGAATTCGCGCAATTCTTCCGTCCGGCCATCGAGACCCGCAAGAACAGGTTTATCTGGCTCGGCACCCGGCAGAAATTCAACGACGCCTTCACCTTCATTTTCGAGGAGACCGAGCACGGCTGGATCTGGGCGCACGCCTACCAGTTCGACGCCGATACCGCGACCTTCATCGTCGAGTGCGCGGACGCGACCTGGCAGAAATTCGGCTTCGGCGCCATGAGCCAGGACGAGTCCTGCCGCGCCTGCGAGCGCATCTTCGCCCAATTTCTCGCCGGCCACCGCCTGATGTCCAATGCGACGCACCTGCGTGGCTCGGCGTGGCTCAATTTTCCCCGCGTCCTGTGCGAGAACTGGTCGCACGAGAACATCGTGCTGATGGGCGACGCCGCCGCCACGGCGCATTTTTCCGTCGGCTCGGGCACCAAGCTCGCCATGGAGAGCGCCATCTCGATGGCCAATTGCCTGCGCTCCGAGCCAACCATGCAGGCGGCATTGTCGAAATATGAGCACGCCCGTCGCACCGAGGTGCTGCGCCTGGAATCGGCCGGGCGAAATTCGCTGGAATGGTTCGAAAATGTCGAGCGCTACCTGCACCTCGATCCGGTGCAGTTCAACTATTCGCTGCTCACGCGCTCGCAGCGCATCAGCCACGAGAATTTGCGCCTGCGCGACAAGGACTGGCTGGAGAGCGCCGAGGCCTGGTTCCAGCAACTGGCCGGCGCGCCGGCAAACACCGTCCGCCGTCCGATGTTCGCGCCGTTCCTGCTGCGCGAGCTGCGCCTGAAAAACCGCATCGTGGTGTCGCCGATGGCGCAATATAAGGCGGTCGACGGCTGCCCGACCGATTGGCACCTTGTCCACTACGCTGAGCGCGCCAAGGGCGGCGCCGGCCTGGTGTCCACCGAGATGACCTGCGTGAGCCCGCATGGGCGCATCACGCCCGGCTGCGCCGGCATGTATGCGCCCGCGCACGAAACCGCCTGGAAGCGCATCGTCGATTTCGTCCACGCCGAGACCGACGCAAAAATCTGCTGCCAGCTCGGCCATTCCGGCCCCAAGGGGTCGACCCAGCTCGGCTGGGAGGAGATGGACGCCCCGCTTGCCCGCGACAACTGGCCGGTCATGGCGGCGTCAGCCACCGCCTGGTCGGAGCGTAACCAGATCGCCCGCGCCATGACGCGCACCGACATGGAGCAAGTGCGCGGACAGTTTGTTGCCGCCGCGGAAATGGCCGCGCGAGCGGGCTTCGACATGCTCGAACTGCATTGCGCGCACGGTTATCTGCTGTCCTCTTTCATCACGCCGCTGACCAACCGGCGCAGCGACCAGTACGGCGGCTCGCTTGAGAACCGCATGCGCTATCCGCTGGAAATTTTCGCCGCCGTGCGCGCGGTGTGGCCGGCGGAGAAGCCGATCTCGGTGCGCATCTCCGCCACCGACTGGGTCGCCTCCACCGGCATCGAGCCGGCGGACGCGGTTGCGATCGCACACCTGCTCCACGCCGCCGGCGTCGACATTTGCGACGTCTCGGCCGGGCAAACCTCGATCGCGGCGCAGCCGGTCTACGGCCGCATGTTCCAGACGCCGTTCTCGGACCGCATCCGCAACGAGACCGGCATGGCGACCATGGCGGTCGGCAACATATTCGAGCCCGACCACGTCAATTCGATTCTCATGGCCGGCCGCGCCGACCTAGTGTGTCTCGCGCGGCCGCATCTCGCCGACCCGTACTGGACGCTGCACGCCGCGGCCGACCTCGGAGACCACGGCGAGACTTGGCCGAAGCCGTACCTTTCCGGCCGCGATCAACTCTATCGGCTTTCGGACTCCGGCCGCGGCGACCCGGCGGCGTTGCGGGCCAAGAGCGGAAAACTGCGGACGGCGCAACGATGACCGATCTCGCGGGCAAACACGCGCTCGTCACCGGCGGAGGCAGCGGCATTGGCGCAGCGGTCGCGCTTGCCCTGGCGCAAGCCGGCGCCGCGGTGACCATTTGCGGCCGCCGCATCGAAGTGCTGCAAAATTCGGCGGCGCGGCATCCCAATATCTTTGCGCAGGAAGCCGACGTCACCGATGAGCAATCGGTCGAGCGCCTGTACCGGCAGGCGGACGCCGCTCGCGGAGCATTCGACATCGTCGTCGCCAATGCCGGCGGCGCGCAGAGCGCGCCTGCCGAGAAAGTGTCGCGAAAACTGTGGGACGAGACCATCGCGGTCAATCTGACCGGCGCCTTTGTCTCGATCAAACCGGCGCTGGCGGCCATGCGCGCTCGCGGCTGGGGCCGCATCGTGTTCATCGCCTCGACCGCGGGACTCAAAGGCGGCGCCTATATCGCGCCCTACGTCGCCGCCAAGCATGGCGTCGTCGGCCTCGCCCGCGCCCTGGCGCTGGAGACCGCGAAGGCCGGCATCACGGTGAATGCGGTCTGTCCCGGCTATACCGAGACACCGATGCTCGATACGGCCGTGCGACACATCGCGCAAGCGACCCAGCGCAGCGCCACCGACGCGCGCGCGACACTGGCGGAGAAAAACCCGCAAGGTCGCTTCATCCAGCCGCAGGAAGTGGCCGAAGTGATCCTTTGGCTCTGCCGCGACGGCAGCGCCGGCATCAGCGGCCAAGCCATCTGCGTCTCGGGGGGCGAGCCATGGTGAGTGCGCCATTGCCAGCCGCCGCGCGGACCGAGAGCGACAGCAAGGCACGGCTGCGCCTGTGGATCCGGCTGTTGCGCGCGAGCCGTCTGATCGAGGCCGTGGCGCGCGAGCGGCTGAAACGACAATTTCACGCCACGCTGCCGCGCTTCGACGTCATGGCGGCGCTGTTTCGCCAGAGCGACGGCATGCTCATGAGCGAGATTTCCCGCTTTCTCATGGTCTCGAACGGCAACATGACCGGTATCGTCGATCGCCTCGTCGCCGACGGTTTTGTTGCTCGCTCGCAAAGAAACGGCGACCGCCGCACCTCCTTCGTGCGGCTCACGCGCAAGGGCCGCGCCGCATTCGCGACGATGGCCAAGGCACACGAAAGCTGGATCGACGAGCTGTTGGACGGCATCTCGGCGCGCGATGCCGTCGATCTGTCGGCCAAGCTGAAATCGTTCCGCAGCGATTGGGAGGGCGGAGGATGACACAGATGGCGGCGCACGATCCGGCCCATTTCCTCTGGCGCATGGACGGCTCCGTGGCGGCGATCCGCCTGGCGCGGCCCGAGCGCAAAAATCCACTCACCTTTGCATCGTATGCCGAGCTGCGCGATACCTTCCGCGCGCTGCCCTACGCCGACGACGTCGATGCCGTGGTGTTCTTACCAAATGGCGGCAATTTTTGCTCCGGCGGCGACGTGCGCGACATCATCGGGCCCCTGGTTGCGATGAGCATGAAGGAGCTGCTCGCTTTCACGCGCATGACCGGCGACCTGATCAAGGCCATGCTCCATTGCGGCAAGCCAACCATTGCCGCGGTCGACGGCGTCGCCGTCGGCGCCGGCGCCATCATCGCCATGGCTTGCGATTTGCGCATCGCCGCAACAGGCGCGCAAACGGCCTTTCTGTTCAATCGCGTCGGGCTTGCCGGCTGCGATATGGGCGCTTGCGCGATGCTGCCACGCATGATCGGCCAAGGCCGCGCTGCTGAGCTGCTCTTGACCGGGCGGACCATGAGCACGCAGGAAGGCGAGCAATGGGGCTTTTACAACAAGGTCGTCGCCGCCGAGGTTTTGGAGCAGGAGGCGCTGGCGCTCGCGCATCGCATTGCCGCCGGCCCGACCTTCGCCAATGGCATCACCAAAACGCAGCTCGTCGCGGAATGGTCGATGAGCCTCGATCAGGCGATCGAGGCCGAAGCGCAGGCGCAGGCGATCTGCATGCAGACGGCCGATTTTGAGCGCGCCTACCGCGCCTTCGCGGCCAAACAGAAACCCGGTGTTCGAGGGGGATTAGAAGCCGGCGTCAAGGATGCTGAGACCGCTCCACATCGTCATTGCCGGGCTTGACCCGGCAATCCATGATGCGGTTGCGCATAATCTCCTTGGATAATTCGAGGCGCGACACATCGGCATGGATGCGCGCGTCAAGCCCGCGCATGACGAGTGAAGATGCCCGACAAAACCTTCCTCTCCTGGCCGTTCTTCACCGAACGTCACCGCGTGCTGGCGGCGGAGATCGAGCGCTGGTGCGCGGCGAGCCTGCCGATCGATCACGGCGACGTCGACGCCGCCTGTCGCGATCTCGTGCGCAAACTCGGCCGCGACGGCTGGCTTGCTCATACCGCGCCCGATCCCGATGCGCCCTCCCCGCTTGACGTGCGCACGCTCTGCCTCATGCGCGAGACGCTGGCGCGCCACGATGCGCTTGCCGATTTCGCCTTCGCCATGCAGGGCCTCGGCGCCGGTCCGCTCAGCCTGTTCGGCGATTCCGGGCAACGCCGCGCGCTGGAACGCACCCGCAGCGGAGAAGCGATCGCCGCCTTCGCGCTGACAGAGCAGGCGTCCGGCTCCGACGTCGCCAACATCGCAACGACCGCGCGCCGCGATGGGCAGCATTACGTTCTCGACGGCGAGAAGACCTGGATCTCGAACGGCGGCATCGCCGATTTTTACGTGGTGTTCGCGCGCACCGGCGAAGCGCCGGGCGCGAGAGGTCTTTCCGCCTTCGTGGTCGCCGCCGATTCGCCGGGCCTGTGCGTTGCCGAACGCCTGACCGTCAGCGCGCCGCATCCGCTCGCCCGCCTCACATTCGATAGCGTCCTTGTCCCGGCGTCGGCGATGATCGGCGGCCCCGGCGACGGCTTCAAGATCGCCATGGCGACGCTCGATATTTTTCGCGCCACGGTCGGCGCGGCCGCGCTCGGCTTTGCCCGCCGCGCCCTCGACGAGACGGTCGCACGCGCCAAAGGGCGAAGGATTTTCGGCGGCGCGCTGGCCGATCGGCAGATCGTGCAGGGCTATATCGCCGACATGGCGGTCGATATCGATGCCGCCGCGCTTCTGGTTTATCGTGCCGCCTGGGCCGCCGACAGCGGCACCCGGCGCGTCACCCGCGAGGTCGCGATCGCCAAATTGTTCGCCACCGAGCGTGCCCAAAAGGTCGTCGACAAGGCCGTGCAACTGCACGGCGGCGAGGGTGTGCGCGCCGGTCATGTGGTCGAAAAGCTCTACCGCGACGTGCGGGCACTGCGCATCTACGAAGGTGCCTCCGAACTGCAGAAAGTCATCATCGCAAGGGACGTGCTATCGGGAGGATGACCATGAATTCGCAATCGCTCGGCCGTTCGGCGCACGTCGACACGTTCACGCGCGACAACCTGCCGTCCGCAGCGCACTGGCCGCTCATATCCCTCGACGGTTTTGATTATCCGGAACAGCTCAACGCCGCGGTCGAACTGACCGACCGCATGGTGGCGCGCGGCTTCGGCGACCACGTGGCGCTGATCGGCAATGGCCGTCGGCGCACCTACAAGGAGCTCGCCGACTGGACCAGCCGCATCGCCCACGCGCTCAGCGAGGATTTCGGCATCAAGCCCGGCAACCGCGTGCTGATCCGTTCGGCGAACAACCCGGCCATGGTCGCCTGCTGGCTCGCCGCAACCAAGGCCGGCGCCGTGGTCGTCAACACGATGCCGATGTTGCGCGCCGGAGAGCTTACAAAGATCGTCGACAAGGCCGAAGTGACGCTGGCGCTGTGCGACACGCGACTGGTGGAGGAGTTGGTCGCCTGCGCCAAGACCTCGAAGTGTCTCAAGGGGGTCGTCGGCTTCGACGGCACCGCCAATCACGACGCCGAGCTTGACCGCATTGCGCTCTCCAAGCCGGTCGCCTTCGATGCGGTCAAAACCGGGCGCGATGACACCGCGCTCTTGGGCTTTACCTCCGGCACCACCGGAGAGCCCAAGGCGACCATGCATTTTCATCGCGATCTGCTGGTCATCGCCGATGGCTATGCCCGGGACGTTCTGCGGGTGACGCCGCAGGACGTGTTCGTCGGCTCGCCGCCGCTCGCCTTCACTTTCGGTCTCGGGGGTTTGGCGATTTTTCCGCTGCGCTTCGGCGCCACCGCAACGTTGTTGGAAAACGCCTCGCCGGCCAACATGGTCGAGATCATCGAGACCTACAAGGCGACGATTTCGTTCACCGCCCCGACCGCCTACCGCGCCATGCTGTCGGCGATGGGCGATGGCGCCGATCTTTCTTCGCTGCGGGCGGCAGTATCGGCCGGCGAGACCCTGCCGGCGCCGGTGTTCAACGATTGGGTGGCCACGACCGGCAAGCCCATTCTCGACGGCATCGGTTCGACCGAGATGCTGCACATTTTCATTTCCAACCGCTTCGGCGACGCCGCGCCGGCCTCCACCGGCAAGCCGGTGATCGGCTACGAGGCAAAAATCGTCGACGACGATATGGGCGAGAAGCCGCGCGGCGAGATCGGCAAGCTCGCGGTGCGCGGCCCGACCGGCTGCCGCTATCTCGCCGACAAGCGCCAGCAAGCCTATGTGCGCGAGGGCTGGAACCTGACCGGAGATTCGTTCTCCCAGGACGAAAGCGGCAACTTCCATTTCGCCGCGCGCAACGACGACATGATCATCTCCGCCGGCTACAACATCGCCGGGCCCGAAGTGGAAGCGGCCCTGCTCGGCCACCCCGACGTCAAGGAATGCGCGGTGATCGGCGCGCCCGACGAAGGCCGCGGCCAGATCGTCGAGGCGCATGTGGTGCTCAAAGACGGCGTCATCGGCGGCGTCGACGAGGTCAAACACCTGCAGGAGCACGTCAAGGCGACGATCGCGCCCTACAAATATCCGCGTTCGGTGAAATTCGTCGACGCGCTGCCGAAAACCTCGACCGGCAAGATCCAGCGTTTCCGCCTCCGTGCCGGGGCGTTGTGAGACTTATCATTCCCGCTGAAGAGAAGAAGCGCGAGCAAATGATGCCACACCGATTTCTTAATCCAAAAAACTGGAAACGGCCGAGCGGCTACGCCAACGGCATGGCCGCCGAAGGCCGCGCCGTCTTTCTAGCCGGTCAGGTCGGCTGGAACGCCGAGCAAAAATTCGAGAGCGACGATTTCATAGCCCAGACGCGCCAGGCGCTGGCCAATATCGTCGCGCTGGTCGCCGAGGCCGGCGGCACTCCCGAACATATCGTCCGCCTCACCTGGTATGTCCTCGACAAGCGCGAATATCTTTCGCGCTCACGCGAACTGGGCGAGGTTTATCGCAGCATCATGGGGCGGCACTTCCCGGCCATGACTCTCGTTCAGGTCGGAGCGCTCGTGGAAGACAAGGCAAAGCTGGAGATCGAGGCAACGGCGGTGGTGCCGAACTTAGACCAAAAATCATAGTTTTGTCCTTGCGCGTTCGGCGCTGTTGCGATCGACACGTGCCAGGACCGGCGCTCAAAACTTTCGTGAATTCGGAAATCGGGCGCCGGGCAAGGTGGGGGAGCACGCCCGCCTCGCCGGGATCGCAGTCGCGTCTGCGATGGTGACCGCTCCTGCCAGCGAAGCCGACATGATGCTCGCATCGGCGTTTTTTGTTGCTGGTCTAGCTCGAGAATCGTTGCGGTCGTTATTCTCGACGCGATCGGTGGCCAAGCGGACATGCGAAAAATGTGGCAAAATCGCGCGATTGACCCATAGGCGACATCGTTTGATGTGTTTGCTGCCATTCTGGGTTTGTCAATTGTACCCCGCACGTGCTGGCCCGTTTCAGGCCCTCGTCGCCGGATTTGAAAAACAGGGGTGGCCAATTTTGCTAGGATCGGGCCGTGACAGACAACCCAAAACCTCTACGGTTTGACCAGGGCCCTTACGTGACGTTCGCTCGGCTTTCTGTCGCTGCGAGCGTGGTCGTTGCCGCTATTACGGCCGTCGTGCTGCTAACAGTTAAGCCTCCCACTCAGTGCCCACGCTGGCATCTCCCTGGCGGTGCCGGGACTTCGATGTGGGCGCTATTGGCGGGATGGACGACGCCCTTCCTTGCTGGTGGTTGTTTTTGTGCCATTTGCTGGAATTGGGTCATACGCCGGATGATTAAGGAGGAGGAGCTTGGCCGCGCGAGGCCACAAGGAGTGCCCTTGGATTACATTCTGATCAACATGTGTATTGCGATAGCCTGTTTTTCTCAATTTCCGCTTTTCTTACTTGTGGCCGAATGTACGAACTGGTTTTGGCGATAGGCTGACTCAATTGGCGGCCTCTTGCATTTTCAGTTTATTTTGAATTACGGGCTGACCTCTTTTGATTTTGACCCGATTACCCGTGGATCATCCGCAGCAGCGCTGGACCGTTTGCCCACACCAAGGCGAGCACAAAGACCGCAACCAGCCATATAGCCAAACTTACGAATATCTTCTTGGGTGGCGTCGGGGTGCTGGGCGTTTCTCGCTTCCGCTGGCGGATGGCGAAGCTCACGTAGACGAGGGAGGCGAGGAATAGGACGAACGCGACCTTCTGCAAGCTATCGCTTCCACCGCCTGCTTGCAGCAACACGATTGCGAAAAAAGGCACGGCTGAAACCGCCACCATTGCCGTCACTGCCGTTCGATGTGAGCACCACGCGCACCATTCACCCGAACGGTGTGGCAGGATGAGACCCGCTAGCCGGCGACAGAATGATGGAAATACTGAGTTTCAAATCGCCGCGTGAGTTCCGCGCTTGGCTCGCTAAAAACCACGGCCAGTCGAGCGGCATCATGCTGCGTATTTACAAGAAAGGCTCCGGCGCGACCAGCCTGACCCACGCGGAAGCTCTTGATCAGGCCCTTTGCTATGGCTGGATTGATGGACAAAAGAAACCGGGCGACGGGGGATCATGGCTACAGAAATTCACGCCGAGACGACCCAACAGTGGATGGTCCAAAAACAATACCCAGCGAGCCCAGCGCCTCATTGAGTCTGGAGAAATAACGCCGGCCGGGTTGAAAGAGGTAAAGGCCGCTAAAAGGGACGGTCGCTGGAAAGCGGCATACGACTCCTTTAGCAATGCTACTATTCCAGACGATTTCTTACAGGCACTCGCTAAAGCCAAGAAGGCGAAAGCGTTCTTCGAAACGCTTAACAGAACTAATTTGTACTCGATCGCCTACCGCCTCCAAACAGCGAAGATGCCCGAAACCAGAAGTCGACGGATAAAGACGATCATTGCCATGCTTTCCCGTGGCGAGAAATTTCATTGAGGTATCTTTTGGATCGCGGCCCCTGTGAACAGGATGCTCGCCATATGCCTGTTGTGATGTCGTGTTTGGCACTTAGCGTCGTCCGACGATGCCCGTTATTTGATCGCGATCGGGGGCGAAACCGACATGGCGCAAACATCGCGGCGAAGCCGCACTTTCCGACTTGGTGGGCCGCAAGTTGGCAGCACCGAACGTCGTCCATCGTGACTATATCCTTGACATTTGTCTCTTTTTCGAGTACAAAAAAGCCATCTCGCTCGCCGAATCATCGGAAGGGACGCTTCTCGAGACGATCCCTGAAGCGGAGCGGGATGCGGTGCCCGCGGCGCGGCTCGTAATCGCGCCGAGGGCGGTTCGGAAACCCGCCCGGCCGGCCTCGTCGCCGGTCTGCGAGGAGCTCGCTGCCCGGGGTGATGGACGGTGACACCCGTCCCGATCCCATGAAGCGCGGGACCGGACTGAGCCAAGGCCGCGAGGCTTTGGCGAGAGCCGCGGTGGAGCGCCGGAAGGCGAGCGCGCCCGATTTTTGGGCGCGCGGCCGCGACCAGCCCAAATCAAGCGGTGACGCTTGTTGGCGCGGCGCGGACAGTGAACGGCTGCGCCTCTCGGCGCTCCGCCTCCCACTTTTGGACGCTCGGGAGGCTTGTTCGTGAACAGGCTTTGGCAAAGCTCGGGCGCAAACGAAAGCGCGTCGCGAGAACGGGGACCCACGCCATCCGCCCCTGCGGTGCTTCGCCCCACCGGGGAGGACAAAAAGGGAGATGGCATCACGCGCATGAGAACGTACCCCGGACGGCTGGCGCGCCAGGAATGGCTGACACTTTCGGTGCAAGAGCGCTGTCTGTTGGCGGCGCGCGCACAATCCGATCTGTTGGAGCTGTGGCGCACTTGCAGCAAAAAAACTTGCCGGCGCGCGCATGCCTGCCGGGGCGACGAGCGCTGCAGGTCAAAACCGTGGCAGGCGGACTTGAACGATCCGAATCGCAACCACCCGGATTTCAAATCCAGCTACCGATTTCCCGATATCCTGCGCATTCCGTCGGCGATCATCGACCAGCTTCCCTATCTGCACGAGCCGCCGCCGCCGGAGGCGTATTTGCAGCACTGCCTCGCGAAAGCGGGCGCCGACGCACGGGCAGCCTTGCGTTGCATTTTTCGCTTGCAGCGCCGGCGAACAAATAAATGAGTGGCAGGCAGCGATCCCCTCTCCCCTGACGGGAGAGGGCGACGCGCGCCCATTATTCCGTCGCCGGCTTGCCGAGCGTGCCACTCACGTCGTATCCGGCCATCAGATCGTCGACGATCTCGTTGAACGAGGCCCAGTCGGTCTCACGGAACGAGTGATTGCGCACGATGAAAGAGGCGCCGGCATAAAATTTCTCGTACTGCAGGTGGCGGCCGGCGAATTCCGAGCCCACCAGGTCCCAGGCGAGCTTGAACAGCTTCATGCGCGCGAGTGCGTCGTTCTGCGGCGTCTGCCAGAAGGTCTGGAAGTCGCGGGCAAGCCCGGAATCGTTCATAACCGAAACGTTGGCCGGCATCTGGAACACGCCGCCGCCCATGAGCTCGCGCAGTTCGTCGATGAATCTCGAGTAGTTCTGCGTGCACCATTCCAGCGCGCCGTACATCATTCGGCGGTTGAAACAGACATAGCCGCCGCCCGGCCAGACTCCTCGAAGGCGTTGATCTGGCCGTTGACCATGCCGGCGATCTGCGCCTCGCAGGCGGAAATGCGGCCGAGCGCCTCGCGCACCGCAGGCACCTGATCGGCGCCGGTCGCGGCCGCGACCTTGCTGCACAAACCGACCAGAAGCTGCATCTTCGACCAGTACCGCACGGTCGACTGATGGTTGCCGAAACAATGGCTCGGGGTCTTGATATAGATGTCGCGCGAGAGCAGCGCGTCGCCGTGTACGAACACGCGATCCCAGGGCACTTTGACGTCGTGGCATACCAGCATGCAATCGCTTTCGTCATAGCGGCTGGCGAGCGGCGCATCGAATTCCGAGACGCCGCCGGCCGCGAACGGTTGGCGCGACCACAATTGCAGTCCCGGCGTGTTGCACGCGATCGCGCAAGTGATCGCCTGGTCATTCTGATCGGCCGCCAGCGGAATGACGTTGCCGATCCAGATCTCGTTGGCGAAGGCGGCGCCGGTCGCCAGCATTTTCATCCCGGAAATGACCACCCCGGAAGCGTCCTCGCGCACGACCCGCAAGCTCGGCACCGGCATGTTGCGCCGTTGATAGAATTCCGGATTGCGCGCGGCCTGCGGCGGCACCACCGCGTAGGCGACGTAAAGATCGTTGTCGCGCGCGTAACGGTAATACGCGACGAGGTTGTCGGCGTATGCGCGCGGCGGTTTCAGTTCGTCCGGCTTCATCGCCATGCCGGCGATGAACGAGGCGACATGGTCCGGCGAGCGCCCGAACAGGCCATGGGTGAAATCGGCGATGCGGCGGTGGCCGATCAAGCGTCGCTGCAGATCCTCGCGCGAGCGCGCGCGCAAGAAATAGATCGAGTGCCGGCCGCCCTCCTCCTCGTAGCTCATCGCTTCGCGATGGCCCGGCTCAGACTTCATGTCGTAGAGCGCGGCGACGGTTGCCGCGGCCCCGCAAAAGGACGGATGGGTGGTCACGTCGTCGATGCGCTCGCCGCCGACATAGAGCGCGCGGCCGTCGCGCAGCGATTGCAAATGCTCTTTTCCAGTGCGCAGCATGCGGCTAAGACCAACCGACAGAGGATGAGAAAGCGCTGCCGGTATAAGACTGGTAGCCGGCTTGGCTCGTCAAGGCCGATGGAGAGGCGGCGCGACGACGGATGCGCGTGGATCGGGGCAAATCTGCACGTTTTGATCGCAACCTCTTGGATATTGTCGCATGAGCCGCACGCGCGCCGCCTACGACGACATCGCAGTCGCCTGCCCGGTGACCGTGCCGTATGTGCGTTACTCGATTCGCGGCGCCCACTGGTTTCTCGCTGCCGCCCTGGCGGAATTGCTCGACCGCGCCGGCCTCGCCAAGGACAAGCTCGACGGGCTCTGCGTGTCGAGCTTCACCCTTGCTCCCGACACCGCCGTCGGCTTGACGCAGCACCTCGGGCTGACGCTGCGCTGGCTCGATCACATCCCGATGGGCGGCGCCTGCGGCGTCGTTGCGCTCCGCCGAGCCGCGCGCGCGGTGCAGTCCGGCGACGCCGAAATGGTCGCCTGCATCGCCGGCGACACCAACCATACCCATTCGTTTCGACTGAACCTCGCGACCTTCAGCCAATTCGCGCGCGATGCCGTCTATCCCTACGGCTCCGGGGGCGCCAACGCGAGTTTTGCTTTCTTGACCGCCTATTACATGCGCACATTCGGCGCCAGGCGCGAGGATTTTGGCAAAATCTGCGTGGCGCAGCGGGATAACGCGCTGCACTTTCCGTTCGCGCTGATGAAGAAGCCGCTCGCCGTGGACGAGTATCTCAATGCCCGCGCCATCGCCGACCCGCTGCGTCTTTACGATTGCGTCATGCCGTGCGCGGGGGCCGATGCGTTTCTGGTGCTGCGCCGCGCCGAGGCGCAAAGACTCGGGCTGCCGCATGCGCGCGTCCTCGCCACCATCGAGCGGCACAACGCCTTTCCCGACGATCCGATCCAGTATCGCGGCGGCTGGGCGCTCGATCGCGACGAGCTTTACGCGCAGGCCGCCATCGGTCCGCGGGATATCGACGTGCTCGCGACCTACGACGATTATCCCGTGATCACGCTGATGCAGATCGAGGACCTCGGTTTCTGTGAAAAAGGCGACGCCGCCGAGTTCGTGCGCCGCAACAGCTTCACCGCCGACGGCTCGTTCCCGCTCAACACGTCGGGCGGGCAATTGTCGCTCGGACAGGCCGGCGCGGCGGGCGGCTTCCTGGGCCTCGTGGAAATCGTCCGGCAGGTGACCGGGCAAACGCTTGGCGCCGCGGTGGCCGATGCGCGTATTGGTCTTGCCAGCGGCTTCGGTATGATCAACTACGATCGCGGGCTGTGCAGCGGTGCCGCGATTCTGGCGGCGGAAAGCTGAGCGATGACCCTGCCTCTAACCCGCCCGCCGCGCAAAAACCCGATCCTGCGCACGCGGCTGCCGACACTGCCGCCGCGCTCACGCAGCCGCGTCGCGCTGGGCTTGACCGCGGCGGCGGCGCGCGGCCGCTTCGAGCTTCAGGTCTGTCGGGATTGCGGCGTGGTGCAGTATCCGCCGCGCGAGGCCTGCCGCGCCTGCCTGTCGCGCCGGCTCGACTGGCGCGAGCAGCCGCAGGGCGGCGAACTGGTTTCCGAGACCATGCTGCGCCATAGTCACGAGCTGTTCTTCCGCGAGCGCATGCCGTGGCGGCTCGGACTGGTCAAGCTCGATTGCGGCCCGCTTGTCGTCGCGCATCTGCACGGCGATTGCGCGCCGGCGCCGGCGCGCGTGCGCATCGATTTGCACCTCGATCGGGCCGGCCAGGCTGCCATGATCGCGCTCCCGCCAAAGGATACGCCGCATATGGCCGACGATCGCCAGCTTCGCGAGATGACCTGCGATCCGAAATTCCGCAAGGTTTTGATCACCGACGCCAAGGCGCCGCTCGGCCGCGCGCTGGTCGAGGCGGTCGTCGCTGCCGGCGCCGATCTGGTGTGGGCCGGGCACGCCGAGCCGTGGAAGAAGCCGCCCGGCTTCGAACGGCTGACGGCCATCCCGCAAGTGTCGCTGGTGCCGCTCGATCTGACCGACTCGCGCGCAGTGAAGGACCTTGCGGGCGAGATCGGCGGCAAGGTCGATATTCTCATCAACACCGCCGACTATCACCGCAATTTCGGCATCGCGGCGCGCGACGGAGTGGAGACCGCGCGCGCCGAGATGGACGTGAATTATTTCGGCCTGCTGCGGCTGGCACAGGAATTCGGGCCGGCGTTGCGCGCCCGCGGCGCTGACGGCCAGTCGAGCGCGGTCGCCTGGGTCAACCTGCTTTCCATCTTCGCGCTGTCGAATTTTCCGCCGCACGGCACCTACTCGGCATCGAAGGCAGCGGCGCTGTCGCTGGCGCAATGCCTGCGCGCCGAACTGGCACCGGCCGGCGTGCGTGTCATCAACGTGTTTCCCGGCCCGATCGACGACGAGTGGAATCAGACGCTGCCGCCGCCGAAGCTGCCGCCTGCCCGGCTTGCCGCCGACATCGTCGAAGCGTTGCGCAGCGGCGTCGAGGACGTATTTCCCGGCGATATCGCGCGCGACTGGCTTTCGCGCTGGCGCGACAATCCGAAGGCGCTCGAGCGCGAGCTGGCGGCGGGACCGCAGCAATAGCGGCCGCCAACGGGGTGGCGCGGAGACAATGCAATGAGCGAGCCGGTTCTATCGCGGTTGATCGCCGAACTTGCCGGCGGAAACCTGCGCGTGGTCGATCTGACACAGACGCTCTCGCCCGATTTCCCGCAGATCGTGCTGCCGCCCGAGATGGGCCAGGCTTGGCCGTTTCGCATCGAAGAAGCCTCGCGCTACGACGCGCGCGGGCCGGGCTGGTACTGGAACAACTTTTCCTGCAGCGAGCATACCGGCACCCATTTCGATGCGCCGATCCATTGGATTTCCGGCCGTCACTTGCCGGAAAATTCCACCGACACGATTGCACTGAGAAAATTCATCGCCCCTGCCTGCGTGGTGGATTGCAGCCGCCAAGCAGCCGCCAATGCCGATTTCCTGCTGACCGTCGATTTTCTGAAAAATTGGGAGCGGCGTTACGGCCGCATCCCGCCCGGCTCATGGATGCTGATGCGCACCGACTGGTCCAAGCGCACCGATCCCGTCGCCTACCAGAACATCGACGAGACCGGCCAGCATACGCCGGGTCCTGACGCCGAAGCGGTCCAGTTTCTGGTCGATGAGCGTCAGGTCGTGGGCTTCGGCTCGGAAGCGATCGGCACCGACGCCGGGCAGGGCTTTCATCTCAAGCCGCCGTATCCGTGTCATTATTACATGCACGGCGCCGGGCGCTTCGGCCTGCAATGCCTCACCAATCTCGACCTGCTGCCGCCGGTTGGCGCGGTCATCATCGCCGCCCCATTGAAGATCAAGGAGGGCAGCGGCAGTCCGTTGCGCGTGCTGGCGCTGGTGCCTGAGCCGACCAGCGCGGTCGCTGCGCGCCGCTTCGGCAAGCCGGCGAAGCGATCGAAACGTCGCACCGGAGCCAAGCGGCGATGAGCGTTGGCGACATTCTCGCCGCTTTCGCGCCGGAGCAGCGCACGCTTCCGGAGTTGCTGCGACAGCAGGCGCGCCGCCATGGCGATCGGCCGCTGTTTTCGGCCGGCGAGACAAGCTGGAGTTTCGAACAGACGCTTGCCATTGCCGCCCGATTTGCCGGAACACTCGCCGCGGCGGGCATTCGCTGCGGCGACCGCGTAGCGCTGATGTGCGGCAACCGCGCCGAATTCATGGAAAGCTTCCTCGGCTGCGCCTGGCTCGGCGCCGTCGCCGTGCCCATCAATACCGCCGCGCGCGGACCGCAGCTCGCGCATTTTTTGCAAAACTCCGGCGCCCGACTATTGATCGTCGAGGCGCCGCTGCTGGAGGCGCTCGCCCTTCTGGACACCGACCGCCTCGCGCTGGAGCAGATCTGGCTGATCGGCGGCGCGACGCCAGTGCCGCTGCCGGCTGCGTTCGAAAGAATTGCCGTCACCAGCGTGCCGCCGCGCGCCGCAGCGATTGCGCCGGGCGCGACCGATCCAGCGCAGACCCTGGCTATCCTCTATACGTCGGGCACCACCGGCCCGTCGAAGGGCGTGTGCTGCCCGCACGCGCAATATTTCTGGTGGGGATTGAACGGAATCCGCAACCTTGAGCTTCGCGAAGGCGACGTACTCTCCAGCACGCTGCCGCTGTTCCACACCAACGCCCTGGGCACCTTTCACCAGGCTTTGCTGCGCGGCTGCACGCTCGTCGCCGAGCCGCGTTTTTCCGCTTCGCGCTTCTGGCCGAGGCTCATCGAGCGGCACGCAACGGTCACCTATCTGCTCGGTGCGATGGTGCCAATCCTGCTGTCGCGGCCGCCCTCGGCGGACGAACGAAACCACAAGGCGCGCTGCGCGCTGGCGCCCGGCGTGCCGGCCAATCTCCATGCCGCGTTCCACGAGCGCACCGGCATTGCCTTGCTCGACGGCTACGGGTCCACGGAGACCAATTTCGTCATCGGCGGTTGCGCCGCCGAGCAGCGGCCCGGCAGCATGGGTACCGTGCGCGACGGATTTTTGCGCGGGTGATCGATCGCAACGGCAACGACGCGCGACCGGGAGAAGCCGGCGAACTGATCCTGCGGACTGAGGAAAGACTCGCTTTCGCCGGCGGCTATTATGCAATGCCGGGCGAAACCGCCGCGGCATTTCGCGACGGCTGGTTTCACACCGGCGACCGTGTGACGTGCGAGGCGGACGGATATTTCCGCTTCGTCGACCGGCTCAAGGACGCCATCCGCCGCCGCGGCGAGAACATCTCGTCGTTCGAAGTCGAACAGGTCTTGCTCAGCCATCCCGATGTCGGCAACGTCGCGGTGTTTCCGGTGCCTGCCCAATTGGCCGAGGATGAAGTGATGGCCGCCGTCGTTCGCCGACCGGGCGGCACGCTGAGCGAACGCGCATTGCACGAATTCTGCCGCCTTCGGCTTGCCTATTTCGCCGTACCGCGTTTCATCGAATTCGTCGACGCACTGCCGATGACCGAGAACGGCAAGGTGCAGAAATACAAGCTGCGCGACCGCGGAGTGGGCGCTGCGACCTGGGATCGCGAAGCGGCCGAAGCCGAATCAAAGGTCTGAGCCGGCCCAGTCACGGCAGCGGACAAGCTGCGAATAGTCATTATAATCGGCGCATCATTGCCGCCTGGCCTAGAGGGGAGCAAATCATGGCGTCCAAGCTGCAGCGAAGATCGTTCTTGCAAATCGTCATGGCGGCGACGACGGGGATTGCTGCGCCGCTGTTGCGCCCGCGTTCGGCTGTGGCCGCGCCCGATGCGGCGACCATCGCTTGGCCCAACGACGTTCCTTCCTGGGATCCCAATCAGCGCTTCACGCCCGATGCGCAATCGATCTTCAAGGCGGTGTTCGATCAACCGCTCGATCAGGACCCGCAGCTCAAGCTCGTTCCGCATCTCATCAAGAGCTGGAGCCTGGCTCCGGACGCCATGACCATGGCCGTCGAGCTGCGCGACGACGTCACCTTTCACAACGGGGATAAGCTGAGCACGGAGGATTTCCGCTACACTTTCTTCGAGCGCCCCAAGTCGGGCGCCAAGCTCGACACAGCCAATTCCTGGCGAAAGGTCAAGGACATCGTCATCGAGTTGCCGACCCGGACGACCATGCAGTTCAGCGCACCCGATCCGACCGCTCCGCAATGGATGGCGTTTCTCGGCAGCTACGTGGTGCCCAAGCACTATATCGAGTCCGGCGGGCTCGACAATTTCCTGAAAAAGCCGATCGGCAGCGGCCCTTATCGCCTCGCCGAATACGAGTTGAACTCGCGCATCGTACTCGAACGCAACGACGCCTATTGGGGACCGAAGGCCAAGATCGCCCGCGTCACCATCGAAATCGTCAAGGACCCCTCGGCGCGCGTCGCCGCCATTCAATCCGGCCAGACCGATCTGACCGTGAACGTGCCGGTGCGTGAGGTGCAACGGCTGCGCGGCGAAAGCGGATTTGCCGCCGAGATCGATCCGATTACGCGGGTGATCCTGCTGCAGGTGCGTGCCGATCTGGCGTTCGCCGACAAGAACGTCCGCCTTGCCGCGCATCACGCCATCGACAAGGCGGCGCTGTCCAAGGCATTTTATGCCGGAGCCGCGGTGCCGCTTTCGGTGCTGGCGACACCGGGAACGCCCGGTTATCTGCCCGATTTTACATTCAGCTACGATCCGGTTCTCGCCAAGGCGCTTCTGGCGCAGTCCGGTTTCGGACCCGGCAAGCCGGTGAAAATCGGCTTTGCCACCACCAACGGCCAGTTTCCCAGCGATTACGACATCGCCCGCGCCATCACCCAGATGTGGAAGAATGTCGGCATCGATGCCAACTTGCAGGTGATCGAATACCCCAAATATTTCGAGCTTAACCGCGCCGGCAAACTGCCGGAGGCAACGCTCTATAGCTGGGACAATGCGACCGGCGATCCGGAGATTTTCTCCGGTTATCAGCTCAACCCGAAAATGCCGTTCTCACCGTGGAAGGACAAGGATATCGGCGACCGGGTGCTGGCGCTGTTCAACGTCGCCGACTACGCCAAGCGGATCGCCGGCTATCGCGCGCTGGAACGCTACGCGGTCGAGAACGGGGCAACGATGCCGCTCCTGCAAAGCGTGGTGACGCTCGTGCGCAAGAAGAACCTCGACTACACGCAATATGGCAACGGCTGGGTGTTGCCGCAAACGCTGCGGTGGAGCTGATGCGCCCGCATCCGTGCGACCAATACCGTGAGACTGATCATCATGGTTTGGTCGTTCCGGACGTCAAGCAAACGAGGTCCCGGAATCCATAGCCACCATCTGTGAATATGGGTCGCGGGATCGCGGGCAACCGCCAGCGACCCGGAATGACGAAAAATGCTCGTAATCATCGCCAAGCTGATCGCGCAGCGCCTGCTCGCGGCTGTACCGATCCTGCTGATCGTCTCGGCCCTCCTGTTCTGCGTATTGCGCCTTCTGCCGGTCGATCCGGCCGCCATGTCGCTGCCGCCGACGGCAACGATCGCCGAAATCGAAGCCAAGCGCCGGCAGATGGGCCTCGACAAGCCGTTGCCGGAACAATACCTGATCTGGCTGCGCGGGGCGCTGCGCGGCGATTTCGGCCGCTCCATTGCCTTCGGCCGCGCTGCCGGATCGCTGGTCGCCGCCACGTTGCCGGCGACGATCGAGCTTGCCGCGGCAGCGATGGTGCTGGCCGCAATCGCCGGCTTCGGCGGTGGGCTCTTATTGTTTCATCTGCGCGGCACCTGGCTCGAGACGCTCGCCGACCTCGCCTCGATCCTGCTGCTGTCGATTCCCGAATTTCTCTGGGGTCTTATTCTGCTGTTCGTATTCGGCGTCGCGCTGCGCGCGCTGCCGTTCACCGGCGCAGTGTCGCCAGGCTTGCCGCAGCCGCACATCACCGGGTTTTTGTTGCTCGACGCGCTGCTGGTCGGCCGCTTCGATGTCTTTCTCAGCGCCTTGCGCCATCTGATCCTGCCCGCGTGCGCGCTCGGACTGGCCTTTTCGCCCGCCATCATGCGCGTGCTGCGTTCGAGTCTTTTCGATGTCTACCACGAGGACTACATCGAGCAGGCGCGGCTGCGCGGCCTCTCCGAGCGGCAGATTCTCCTCGGCCATGCGCTCAAGAACGCAGCGCTGCCGACGCTGACGCTGGCCGGCGTTCAGTTCGGTATCCTGTTTTCCGGCACGCTCCTGGTCGAAGTGATCTATTCCTACCCGGGCATGGGCAACCTGATGGTCGATGCGGTGCGCAACGCCGACCTGCCGCTCATTCAGGCTATCGGGCTGACCTATTGCGTCGTCGTGCTGCTGATCAACACCTTGGTCGACAGCCTCTACGTCGTGCTCAATCCGAAATTGCGGTTGCGCTGATGCTCGGACTCATTGGCCGGACGTTGCGCTCGCCCAGGATGTTGGTTGCGCTCGCGATGGTGTTGCTTATCGCTGTTTGTGCGGCCTTTGCCGGCCTGATCGCCCCGCACGATCCTGGCGAGCAGCATCTGCTCTCGATCCTCGCTCCGCCCGCCTGGGCGGCCGGCGGCGATCCGCACTTTCCGCTCGGCACCGACAGTCTCGGCCGCGACGTGCTATCGCGGCTGATCTACGCCGCGCGCACGGCGATGCTGGTGGCGTTCTGCGCGGCGCTCGGCGCCATGATCATCGGCTCAATCCTGGCGCATATTTCTGGCTATTTCGGCGGCGCCGTTGATTGGATCATCGGCCGCCTGGTGGATGTGTGGATGTCGTTTCCACCGGTCATCCTCTCGCTGGTGCTCATGGTCGGCCTCGGAGTTGGGCTGGATCGCGTCATTCTTGCCATCGTGCTCGTCGACTGGACCCGCTTTTGCCGCGTGCTGCACAGCGAGGTGCTGATCGTTCGCCGGCGCGATTACGTCGACGCCGCGCGGCTGTTGGGCTTCACCCATTGGCAGACCATCGTGCGCGAAATTTTGCCGGCGACGCTGCCGCTGCTCATCACGCTGTTCAGCCTGGAGATGGCGATCGCGGTCGTGGTCGAGGCGATCCTGTCGTTCGTCGGTCTCGGCGTCGGTCCGGATCAAGTCGCCTGGGGCCAGATGATCGCGGATGCGCGGCAATACGTCTATCAATCGCCGTGGAATCTGCTGCTTCCCATCCTGGCGATTTTCTTCGCGGTCGCCGCGTTCAATCTGCTCGGCGACGGCCTGCGTCGCAGGCTTGACGTGCGCCTTGCGCAGACGGAGCGCTGACCCGTGCTCGCCCTGCAGGCCCGCGACCTGACCATCAGCGCCCAGCTCGACGGGTTTGCGGTCGCGGCCATTCGCGCGCTTTCGTTTGATCTCGCCGCCGGCCGGATTCTCGGCCTGGTCGGAGAATCGGGCGCCGGCAAAACCATGATCGGTCGCGCTGTCGCGCAGCTGCTGCCGCCCGGCTTTGCGGTCACGGCCGGAGCGCTTCGGTTCGAGGGCGAGGATTTGGTGACGATGGCGCCGGCACGGCGGCGCTCTTTGCTCGGTCGCTCCATCGGCTTCATTCCCCAGGCGCCGATGACCGCGCTCAATCCGGTCAAGACGATCGGCGCGCAGCTCGACGAACACTTGGCACGGCTCGGCCGGTTCGATCGTAAGGAACGGCGCGAGCGCGCGCTCGCCATGCTCGCAGCGGCACGGCTGCCTCACGGCAGCGACCTGTTGGCGCAATATTCGCATCAATTGTCCGGCGGCATGTGCCAACGCGTGCTCATCGCCTCCGCCTTTGCCAGCGAACCGCGTCTGGTGGTCGCCGACGAGCCGACCAGTGCGCTCGATACGACCATGCACGAGCAGATTTTGCGCCTGATCGCCGACATGCAGCGCCGGCACGATACCGCCGTGCTCTTCATCACTCACGACCTGCGCCTGGCCACGCAATTGTGCGATGACGTGATTGTCATGTATGCCGGCCGGGCGGTGGAAAGCGGCCCGGCACGCGTCGTGCTGTCACGGCCCGCGCACCCGTACACGCGCTGCCTGCAGCTCGCCAATCCCGCATTGCGCGCGAGGCGGCGCGATCTCTATGTGCTGCCCGAGCAGATGCCGAGCTTGCGGCAACTGCGCGGCATGAACGGCTGTCGTTTCGCGCCGCGCTGTCCCCTCGTCGTCGATCAGTGCCGCCGCGAAGAACCGGCTGATGCAGCGATTGCGGCCGGACACGTCGCCGCCTGCTTTCGCGCCGCATCGGCAGGTGCCATCAGCGCCAACGAGCGCGAGGCGAACCGGTTGGACGCCGGCAGCCGCTGCCTGTTGCGCGTCGAAAATCTCGCCAAGCATTACGCGCTCAGTGGTGGATTACTCCACCGCGGACGCGTCATAGAGGCCGTGAGAAACGTCTCGTTCAATATCGCCGAGAATGAATTCGTCGGCTTGGTGGGCGAAAGTGGCAGCGGCAAGAGTACCATCGCCAGACTGCTGGTCGGGCTAGAGAAGCCGTCGGGCGGACGGCTTCTGTTCGATGGCGATGATTTGGAGGATTTGGCCGAGCGGTCGCGCCGCGGCCAGGCCGGGCGCGGCGCGCGTCTGCAGCTGGTGTTCCAGGATGCGCAATCGGCGCTCAATCCACGCCGCCGCATCGCGGAGATCGTGACCCAGGTGATGGAGGCCGGCAGTCGTCACGCCAGCTGGGACACCCGGCTTAAGCGAACCCGCGAGCTTCTTGCCGAGGTCGGATTGCCCGCCGATTTCGCCGCGCGTCTGCCGGCGCAATTGTCCGGCGGCCAGCGCCAGCGCGTCAACATCGCGCGCGCGCTATGCCAAATCCCCAAAATTCTGATCGCCGACGAGATCGTTTCCGGGCTCGACGTGTCGATCCAGGCGCAGCTTTTGCATCTGCTGATGCGGCTGCGCGTGGAGCTGGGCTTTGCCATGCTGTTCATCTCGCATGACCTCTCCGTCGTGCGCCATCTGTGCAGCCGCGTGCTGGTGATGTATCGCGGCGAAATCGTCGAGCAGGGGCCGGTCGAAAACGTATTCGCCGATCCACAGCATCCGCACACCCGCGCGCTGCTGTCGGCGGTGCCGCCCGATGAGCCCGAGGCGGCGTGATCGATTTGACAGGCCGCGGCGAATTAGAGTGTGGCCCATGATCGGGGACCTGCCTCAGCCGTGGTTCAGAAATTCCTCAAGCGTTTGCAGCGACGGCAGGGCAAAGCCTGACTGCGGGTGGCGACTTATGATAGGAAATCCGAGACGCTTCAATTTCACCGCCATCTCGGCCGCTTTGATCACCACCGTGACGCCGTTAAGAATCGGGGCGCCGTCGACGTTGGCACCCGGATCGTTGCCGAACAGCATCATCGGAATGCCCCCGGTCGGCACGATGATATCGGCGCCGGCGTCGATCAGGCGTCGCGCCTCGCTCTCGAAGAGAGCCCACAGCTCCGCCTTCTTGGCTGGCGCGGCGAAAGCCTCCATGTAATCCGGGATGCTGGCGTTAATGGCGCGAATACCGGCGATCCGCTGTTGCAGCCCATAGCGATGAATCTGCTCGGCGTGGGCCGGGATGAAGGCGGGATTGATCGCAAGCAAGCCGAGCTTGCGGCCCATCGTGCAGGCGTGCAGCAGGGTTGCTTCGCCGAGGCCAAGAACGGGAATATTCACCGACGCACGCGCGTCGTAGAGGCCGACATCCTGAAAATGGTTCATGAAGAAGACGTCATAGTTCTCGCGCTCGGCCCGGATGGCGCCGCGGATCACCGCGCGCGAGAATCGGTGTTCGGACAGCGCATGCACCGTCGTGACCGAAGGCGTCATGGTGTTGAATTCCAGCTCGAAGCCGGAATCGCAGCAGGCCTTCATGTGCGGCAGCAGCGCCGCCAGGTAATTGTGGAAGGCAACCTGATCGGTGGCACCCTGCGCCCAGATGCGAAACGTCTTCGTTGTGGTCAATTCATCCTCCCAATGCTTTAGTGCATGACCATGAACACATGCCTGTTTTTAACATTCAAGTCCGGCAGCGATCTCGCTGCGGCCGAATTGGCGCAGTTGACCGGATTGATTCGCGCCACCCCGAAGCTCGCCAAGGGTTTGGTGCACACGCAGGCCAGCGCCAGCGATCCGTACGTGAAGGACGGCCCCTCGCCTTCGCTGGTGTTGCAGCTTTACTTCACGACCGTTCCGGATCTTGAGCGAGCGGTTTCCCGCTCCGGCCATCTGCAGGCGCTGACCTCGCGTGATCGCTTCCCAAGCTTGGCGCAAGCTGAAGCGACGCACCAGGCGATGCTGGTACGTCCGTTCGCAGTGCCCGATCCGGGGAGGCGCACGCCGGCTGGCGAGCCGTACTGTACTTACATTGTCTCTTATGAAGGCGAGGCCGAAGACCCGAATGCCTGGCACACGCATTATCTGGAAAACCACACCCGGCACATGGCGATGTTCCCGGGCATTCGCGAACTTGAAGTCTACACTCGGCTCGATTGGGTCAGCGCCCTGCCCTGCGCGCGCGTCAACTTCATGCAGCGCAACAAGGTGGCGTTTGACAGCCCGGCCTCGCTCCAGGCCGCGCTCAATTCGCCGGTGCGCCATGAGATGCGCGCAGACTTCAAGGCGTTTCCGCGCTTCACCGGACCGAACAAGCATTTCGCCATGGCGACGCGGGTCGCGACGCGGTAACGGCATTGCACGGCGGCGCTTGTTGATGCGACAACGGCGCGTCCGCGTCGTCGCGCTGGGGAGCGAACATGGCCGAACCGTCAGCCCGCATCTGGTATCAGAGCTTCGTGCACCCGGTCGAACAGGCGCCCTACATCGAGCGGCTGCAGGCGTTCCTCGACAAGGCCGCCGGTCCTGGCATGCACTTTGAGGTTCACGGCCTCGACCCGCCCGACCGGCACTTTCATCCGCTGACCGAATTCCGCTGCGCGGCGCAAACCATCCGCAACGCGCTTGAGGCGGAACGCGCCGGTTACTCCGCCTTCGTCATCGGTCATTTCCAGGAGCCTGGGCTGCTGCAAATCCGCGGTGCACTCGACATTCCGGTCATCGGCCTTGGCGAAGCGAGTCTGCTCGCGGCAATGAGCATGGGCGGCCGCGTCGGCCTCATCACCATCGATCCGTGCTTCATCGACTGGCACGAACGGCAGGTCGTCGCCCACGGCTTCGACCGCCGTGTTGCCGGCGTGCGCGCTCTGCAAATGGATCTGCCCGGCTTCATGCGCGCGTTCACCGAAGAGGCAAGCTACGCCAAGGTACGCGCCGATTTCATCGCCCAGGTCAGGCCGCTGATCGAAGCCGGCGCCGAAGTGATCCTTCCGGCCGGCGGCTTGCCGATGCTCCTGTTCGCCCGCGAGTGCCCCTTCCAGATCGATGGCGCGCTGGTCCTCAACGGCATCGCCGTCGCAGCCAAGGCCGCCGAGATGGCCTTGGCACTGCACGAGCTGACCGGAGCGGTGGTCAGCCGGCGCGGCACTTATGCCAAGGCCTCGGCGGCGTGCGTGGAGGAATACCTGCGCGCCCGCTGGTGAACCGTTTCAGCGGACCTGGAAGACCAGCTTGCCGCGGAAATGACGCCCTTGGCTCAGCCGGTGGGCTTCGGCCGCTTGCGAGAGGGGAAAGAGCTTCACCTCAGGCGACCGTACTGCACCCGCGGTGTACAAGGCCGCGACGCGTTCCATGGCTTGCCGCGAGCGCGGCACCGGCGGGCGCAGCGCCGTCACGTCGCCGCGCTGGGGCTTAGGCGCCTGCGCGCCCGAGGCGATGAACGCGGCGCGGCCGCCAGGCTTGAGCACCAGGAAGGATTTTTGCGCCACCTCGCCGCCCACGGTATCGAACACCGCGTCACATCCTTTCACCACCTTGGTAAAATCCTGCCCGTTGTAGTCGATGACCTCATCGGCACCGAGACCGCGCACATATTCGACATTGGCCGCACTCGTCGTCGTGATCACCCGGGCGCCAAGATATTTGGCGAACTGGATGGCAAAGCCGGCAACGCCGCCGGCGCCCCCTTGAATCAGGATCGTCTCACCGCGCTGCAGTTTCAGCGTACCCTCGATCGAATCGACGGCCGTCAGTCCGGTCAGCGCCAGCGCCGCGGCGTTGACATGCGACAGGGCGTCCGGCTTCTTGGCGATGACTGCCGCCCTGATGGCCACCTTTTCCTCATAGGTGCCTTCCTTACCGGATTCCAAAACGCCGAACACCGCGTCACCCACCTTGAGATCGGCGACATTTCCGCCAACGCGTCCGATCACCCCGGAAAAATCACGCCCTGGAATTTGCGGGAATTTCACCTGAGCATGGCGCGCGTACTCGCCACCGCGAAATTTCCAGTCGGCGGCGTTGACGCTGGCGGCGAACACCTCGACGAGCACCTCGTCGGCCGCCGGGACCGGGTCGGGCACGTCGCCGTATTGCAGCACATCCGGGCCGCCGAATTTTTCCAAGTAAGCAGCTTTCATTTCAATTCCCGCTTTTCGATCTGGAGCGATTTTTCCCGCAGCCGCAACGTGACAAGCGCCGCGAGGCTGAGGAGCGCCGTCGCGATGATATAGTAGCTCGGCGCCAGCTTCGAGCCTGTGAGTTCGACCAGCGACTGGGCGAAAAACGGCGCAAAGCCGCCGAAAATCGTCACCCCGATATTGTAGCTCAGCGATAATCCGCTCACCCGCGTTGCCACCGGAAAGATTTTCGCCATGTACGACGGCAACGCGCCGCTGTAGCACGATTTCAATAGCGCAATCCAACACACCATCGCGATCAGCACGGCGAGCGAAGCGTGCGCGGCAAGCAGCGCGAAAGCCGGATAGGCGGTAATCACGAACAGCGTCGCGGCCGCGATCATGATGCGACTTTGCCCCACCTTGTCGACCCAGAGGCCGACAAACGGCACCGATACGGTCTGCAGCGCAGCAGCGGCCACTGCCGCCGTGTAGCTCAAATATTGCGGCAGGTGCAATTCGCGGATCGCGTAGGTCGGCATGTAGACCAGCATATATTGCGAGCTGGTGGAGATGACGACGATGCCGATGACCAGGAGAATGCGGTCCCACTGCGTCACGACGAGATCGCGCATCGGCGCGCGCGGGGGCGGCGCGGCGCGGAATTCCGGCGTCTCCTCCATGTGGCTGCGGATGTAATAGCCGACCGGGCCGATCAACAGGCCGAGCGCGAACGGAATGCGCCAGCCCCAGGCCTGCAGCTCGGCGGCCGACATGGTGCCGCTCAACAGCACCCCAAAGCCGGTGGCAACCAGTGCCGCCATTCCCTGGCTCGACCACTGCCAACTGGCAAAAAAGCCGGCGCGGTCGGGACGATGCTCGACCAGAAAAGTAGTGGAAGAGGCGAATTCGCCGCCGACCGAAAAACCTTGCAACAGACGCGCGCAGATGACCAGGCAGGGCGACAGAAGGCCGAGCGTGGCATAGCTCGGCATGATGGTCATGAGCCCGGTGCCCAGCGTCATCAGCATGATGGAGAGTGTCAGCAACCGCTTGCGCCCGCGCCGGTCGCCGTAATTGCCGAGAAAGATCGCGCCCACTGGACGGGCCAGATAAGAAATTCCGACGGTCCCCAGGGTCACCAGGAGCGACACGGCCGGATTAGCGAGCGGAAAAAAAACCTTGGCGATGATGACGGCAAAATAGCCGTAAACCAGGATCTCGTAGAATTCGAGCGCATTGCCCAACGAGGCGGCAACGATCAGGCGGACGGCGGATTCGGAATCGTGCGGCGTTGCCTGTTCAGTCGCTGCCGTGCTCATTGACGAAAGGCTCCGGTCGCCGCCGCGCCGTCCGGCGCGCTTGATCGGGCCAGAGCGTAATCAGGACTGCCGGTTCAGTCAAAACCAACAGTCAAAATCCACGGAACGTGGGCCAGCGCGCGGCGTCAGCGCGACGGTCACCGTGGCGCGTTTCGACCAATCGCTGCTCGTCGCAGCTGAGAAGACGCCTGGTGCGTCCACACGAAGCGCGTGGCCTGCAAGACGCCGAGCCCCAGCGGCGTCGGCACTGAGACCCGAAAGGGTGCCAGCAGCCGGGTACCGGCAAGCGGCGCCAACCATATTTCCATGCCGCGCTCGGAGCGCAGATACTTGATGGCGTAGCGGCTCGGATCGTAGCCGGCAAGCGGAGTGAAATGCACAGCGCAGACCACGACGCGGCCGCGATAGCCGCCATCCGTCTTGACCTCATCGAAGCGCTTGAAGGCGAGTTGCAGGTCGTAACGCATATGGCCATCGAAGACCGCGACCTTGCGCTCGCAAGCCGCCGGAACCACGGTGTCGCCGGTGCCGGGAATGTGAATCAAAAGCGCGGTCATCGGATCGACGACGCCGGTGCGCGAGGCCTCGGTCAGCGGGACCAGCTTCGGGTCGGGCGGCGGCGGATGGGCGATGTATTCGCTGGCCTTGCCGCCATGGAACAGGATTTTGATATCCTCCACCGCGCTGCCGTGCGTGTAGCTGACGAAAAAATTCGTCGACAGCGGGCGTTGCGCCGCGAGGATGCCTTCAGCCTTGGCATTGCCGTGGCCGCGCGCGAAAATCTGCAGCAGACCCGCGGTGTGCCCGCTCGCCGCAGCGGAAAAGCGCTTTTCCTGGAGTTCGATTTTCCAGACGACGTCGCCGATCGGAAGACCGAGCAGCGTCGCCGTATAGGCCGCGTCCAGTTCAGCCGTGGAACGGGTCGGCGCGCGGCTGGCGCCGTTCGCCGCAAGCGGAGAGCCCAGCGCGAGGCAGGCGGCGGCAAACAGATACAGGCCGCGTACCGTCGTGCGGCGCGCCACTGCGCGGCGCCAGGCCGGCGGGCCGGCAAACCCCGCGCCGGGCAGGCCGATCGGGCCACCGCGAAAACCCGCTTGGATGCCGAGTTGCAACACGTACGCCTTGCTCCGCGGTGCCAGTCTTTGCGTGGCTTCATGGCTCGATCAAGGCGTTTCGCCCAACGGAACTAGTGATCCAATTCCAACATTCCCATCAGGTTTCGGTAGCCCCGTGCGCAAATGTTAGGATCATCAGTTCCAGTGGAGCTTTTGGATTTGACATTCGCTTCACGAATTGGCGGCCAAGTAGGTCGCGAATGATGCGAACTTCGGAATCGGGTTACGAGGTAATAAGCTCTAGATTCGCCGCGTAGTCCTGCCAGCGCCGGAAATAGACTTCCGCAGCCTTTGCAATGAGCTTGACGGTCGCATCGTCGGTATCGCGAACTTTTCGCGCCGGAGAACCGATGACGAGACAATGGTCGGGCACGGTCTTGCCCTCGCCGACGAGCGCACCGGCGCCGACGATGCAATTGGCCCCGATCCGCGCGCCGTTCAACAAAATTGCACCCATGCCGATCAAGGTGTTGTCGCCGACCGTGCAGCCGTGCAGCACGGCGTTGTGACCGATGGTGCAGCCGCTCCCCAGCGTGAGCGGAAAGCCGGGATCGGTATGCAGGGTGCAATTGTCCTGAACGTTGGTGCGCTCGCCGATCTCGATCCATTCGTTGTCGCCACGCAGCACCGCGCCGAACCAGACGCTGGCTCCGGCTTTGATCCTGACCTTGCCGACCACGACCGCACCGCCGGCGACGTAATAGCGGCCGGCCGGCGGCAAATCCGGCATCTGGCCGGCCAGGCTGTAAATCGGCATTCTCGTGCTCCGTCGGCGGAGGCGTCTGCGCGCACGAATTGATTGCTGTCGGCTGTCCGGCGGGGCGGTCGATCTAAAAACACCGCGTCTTGTTGCTCGGCGCTATTATACCTCACCACAAGGTCATACGCGGCTCATTGCCAAGAGAGCAATCGACATCCCGGCAGGTCGCGGCTCAGGTCGCGGCTGGCGTAGCCGCGGTCATTTTCGCGCCCCGGCCTTGAGCTTGAGCAGCGCATCGGCATTACCGTGCGTAAGCTTGGCCATGTCGGCCGGCGAAAGCGATATCCGATCGAGGAACTTGCGGCCCGCTGCATCCGGAGCATAGGGATAGTCCACCGAGAACATGATGCGATCGATGCCGAAGGTCAGGAGTGCGGCGATGAACGGTGGTTCGGCGAAAATACCGCTGGTCGTGATCCAGACCTGATCGAGAATGGTGCGGCTGACCGGCCGTGCCAGATGATCGATGTCCCAAGCGAACACCTTGTCGAGGCGGTCCATCATCATCGGCAGCATTTCGCCCATGTGGCCGATGATCACCTTGAGCCGGCGATGGCGGTCGAGCGTGCCGGCAACCACCATGCGCAGCAAATGCACGGCGGCCTCCGAGTGCCATCCCCAACCTGCGGTTTCGAGCACGCGGCCGGTGCCTGCCGGCAGGTCGGAGAAATAGGCCTGGCGCACCAACTCGGGGGGGATATGCGGATGGATGTAGACCGGCACGTCGAGCTCTTCGGCCGCAGACAGGATGCCGTCGAAGCCGGCATGATCGAGGAAACGGCCGTCGGTCGTGCCATTCACCATGGCGCCGACGAAGCCGAGCTCCCTGACGGCGCGCGCCAGCTCCTCGGCTGCGGCATCCGGATTGAGCAACGGCAGCGAGGCAAAGCCGGCGAAGCGATCGGGATGGTTGGCGATGACTTTCGCGAGATGATCGTTGGTCTCGCGCGCCATGGCGACCCCATCCGCTCCGGGAACGAGATCGGGGCCGGGGCCGCTGAGGGAAAGCACTTGCACTGAAATCCCCGCATCATCCATCGATTTGAGCCGCTGCGCTCCGACTTCAGGCAGCAACTCCAGCGGATTCGGCGCATTCTTTGGCAGCGTTCTCGGGCGATAACCGCGCCGGTTGAGCGCGGCCTTGTCGACACGGCTGGCGATGGCAGGGACCGAAAAGTGTTCCTCCAGTGCAACAGTGCGCATGAGCGACCTTCTCCGATTTTTCGCTGGTATTGCGTGCCCGCCGCCGTTGTTGCACCGTTGGCCGACGCGGGCAAGACCGGCCCGCGGTGAAGCCTGCGCCCACGAAAACACCAGGCGCGGCAGAGGCAGGAGGGCTCCGTTGGAGGCGACGATCATCGATGGTGCGGCCGTAGCGCGCGAAATCCGCGTCGAATGCCGCGATCGCGTCAAAGCGCTCGCCGCGCGCACAGGCATCGTTCCCGGCCTCGCCGTGATCATCGTAGGCGACGATCCGGCTTCGGCAATCTATGTACGCAACAAGACCAGGGCCTGCGAAGAAGTAGGAATTCGCTCGTTAACGCTGCGCTATGACAGCAACGCAGGCGGCGAAGCCCTGCGCGAAAAGATTCTCCAACTGAATGCCGACCCTGCGATCCACGGCATTTTGGTGCAACTGCCGCTGCCGGCGAGCATTGAAGCCGGGCCGCTCCTGCGCGCCATCGATCCCGACAAGGATGTCGACGGCTTCCATCTCTACAACGTCGGTGGGCTGGTCATCGGCGGTACCGTCTTCCCGCCTTGCACGCCCTATGGCGTAGTGCGCCTGCTCGAGCACGAACGAATAGAACTGGAAGGCCAAAACGTCGTTGTCGTCGGTGCCAGCAACATCGTCGGCAAGCCGATGGCGCTAATGCTGATGCAACGCGACGCCACCGTGTGCATCTGTCACGCGAAGACGCGCGATCTCGCGCAATTTACCCTTTTGGCCGACATCCTGGTCGTGGCGGCAGGTCATCCAAACCTGATTCTCCCCCAAATGGTGAAGACCGGCGCCGTGGTGATCGACGTCGGCATCAATCGACTGCCGGACGGACGACTGGTTGGCGACGTCGATTTTGCCGGCGTGCGGAAGAAGGCGTCTTTCATCACTCCGGTGCCGGGCGGAGTCGGCCCGATGACGGTCACCATGCTTCTGGTCAACACGATTTCGTCGGCGGAGCGAATAAGCAGGAAAGCGGAAACGCCAGAGCTGGTGGAGCGGATCTGACATCCGCGACCCACTTGTCCGCAAATCCGAGAAGCGAATGTCAAATCCAAAGCTTCATTAAATTAGTGACTCTCTGCGCCAGCCGGGCTTCCGCCCAGAATTTCGGCGATCCAATCACAAATCAACTCCCGTGTCGGCGCGAGATTATCGACCCCGCAATGCTCCGCCCCGCCATCGGCAAGCGTCTGTACATGCAGCTCGGCTCTCGGGCTGGCAATGCATTCGGCGATCAGCTGTTTTGCTTGGCTCAGTGGAATCTGCCGATCGTTCTCGCCATGGACGCACAGGATCGGGCATTTGATCCGCTGCAGAATGCCCTTGAGCGACAGCTTTTCCGAGATCGCAAGAACCTCATCGACCGAGCTTTTGCCGAACACCCAGCCCACATGATCCCAGTAATGCGGCACCGGCAGTCGCCGGTCTTGCGCCTCGTGGCGGCGCCGCTGCGTCTCGCCCCAATCGTAATTGGCGCCCCAGGCAACGGCACATTTCAGGCGCGGCTCGAAGGCGGCGGAACGCGGCGCGTGGTAGCCGCCGAGCGACAACGCCATGATGCCGATGCGCTCGCCGTCGATACCGGGCATTGACTGCAGGAAGTCGACGGCGGCTTTTGCCGGAACCTCGGCCTCGGGAAAATTGTGCAACCCGCGCAGCCGCAACGACTCGCCGACACCCGGATTGTCGACGACCAGCGTGGCGACGCCGCGCGCCGCAAGCGCTTCGGGTACGCCGAGCAGGTAGATAATCTCCTTGGTGACATCGAGTCCGTCGAAATGCACCATGCAGGGTGCGTCGGCAGGCGTGCCGCCGGCGCCGACCAGAAGCGCCGGCAGTGAGGAATCGAGATAGGGGATCACGACTCGCCGGCAGTTTTGCCGGGTGAGCATCATGAACTGCGAAAAGCAATCGAGCGCCTCGCGGTAGGCCCGCTCACGCGGCGCGAAATCCGGCCGCTGCATCCGCTCCGCTTGCATGAAAAAGATGAACGCGCGGCGATATTTCGCGCCGGCACTGAGCAGCCTTCCGCCCGCGGCATCGGCGGCTGCGGCGCGGCGAAGCTTGTCGCCAAGCGCCGACCAGGCGGCAAAGAACTTTTCCGCCGCCGCGTCATCGCGAGCGTTGGCCACCGGCCTGAGCGAGCGAGACGCATCATCGATGTCGCCAATGCTGGCGCCCATGGCGAGCGCCAGATTGACCGCCATGTTCCACACGTAATTGTCTTCGAAATACTCGAACATTCGCTTTTGCTGCGGATCGTGGACATTGCCGGCAAGCAGACGCCGGATGCCGGCGCCGCCGGCGAATTCCGGGAGCCTCGCTAATCCAAGAGGCTATTGTGCAATATCGGGCAATGGCCAGCAACCGGATGTGGCCGGGCGGATCATTGGCCGGCCCTGACGCGATCGCCGGCGGGGGCTAAAGCCGTATTCCCGCGGCTGCGAGTATGCTGCGCGCCCGCGCGCGTTGCTCCTCGGGAATCACCAGACGCTCGGCAAAATCGCGGCCTGCCGGACGGGTTGCGTCGATGCCCATCTTGGTCACGGTGAAATTGCTCGGGTCCGAAGTCGGATCGAGAATGGCGCTTTTGGCGTTGGGAATGAAGAATATGTCCTTCTCGGCCTGCACGCGGGTGGCGACCGCCCACATCACATCGTTGACATCGAACACATCGACGTCCTCGTCGACCACGATCACGTATTTGGTATAGAGCTCGGTGCCGAACGTCGCCATGGCGGCCATCTGCGGCTCGCCCTCGGCGGTCTTCTTGAGCGAAATGAACGCCATGAATGCGCCGCAGGTCGTATGCGGCACATGTACGGCGCGCACGTTCGGCAGATTGCGCTTGAGCGCGTTGAAAATCTCGCCCTCGCGCGTAATGCACGACACAAGGATGTGATCCTTCGACATCCCCGAAACCACGGACTGGTAGAAGGCGTCGCCGCGCATGCGGATTCGCTTGGCGACAAACACGTTCTGCGTGCTGCGATAGGAGGCATAGCCGGTGAATTCGCTGAACGGACCTTCCGGCTCGTGCACGCCGGCGAGAATTTCACCCTCGATAACGATCTCGGCGCCGGCGGGCACCTGCAGGTCGTCGACGCCGCAGGGCGCCAGCCGGTAAGGTTCGCCGAACAAGCCGCCGATGATCTCGTATTTCCGCGTGTCCGGCCCATAGGCGTAGACCATCGATCCCATGTAATGCAGCGGGTGCGTGCCGATGGTCACCACGGCGGGCAACGGCTTGCCCTGTTCCTCGGCGCGGCGGTGAAACTCATACATGCGCCGGCGCGAATGCAGCGATACGCCGAGCCGGTTCTTGCCCTTGACCATCAGCCGATGAAAGCCGGTGGTGTCGATTCCGGTCGCCGGATCGCGGGCCGAAATCTGGCCGGCGGTGATGTAAGGCGCACCATCGACCGCGTATTGCAGCGTGACCGGCAGCTTGTGCAGATCGACATCCTCGCCCTCGATGACGATGTCGTTCCACGCCGCCTGTGTCACCGTCTCGCACGCAATGTGCTTCTGGCAGCGTTCGCGGAATGCCGCCGGCAAGTCGGGCACGTCCACTCCCAGGCATGCCGCCAGCAGGCGGCGGTTAGCCGCGACGTTGGTGACAATCGGCATGTCGTAGCCGTTGACTCGCTCGATAATGACGACCGGACTTCTGCCTGCACGCTCCAGCTCGGATACGATCGCGGTCATTTCGAATTTCGGATCGATCGGCTCGCTGATCCGCAGCAGCTCGTCGGGGTATTGGCTCTCGACCATTTGCAGAAAGCCACGCAGGCTTTGTCGGTCGAAATTGTCGGCGGTTCCGCGCATGATTGATTATCTCGGTCAGATGACAGCGTGAGCATAGTACGTGTGGACGTGAGCGCCTGGCAACCGCACCTTCTGGGCGAGGCCACCTCGTGCGTTGGACTCGCTTCAGCTCGCGTCCGCCCCGCCGGTTTTACCGACGCCGTAGCGCGCGAGGAACTGCCGAGCCCGGCCCGTTGCCGGCTTGGTAAAAAACGTTCCGGGTGCGGTTGCCTCTACGATCCGGCCCTGATCCATGAACACCACCCGGGTCGCGGCCTCGCGGGCAAAGTTCATTTCGTGCGTGACCACCAGCATTGTCATGCCATCTGCGGCGAGTGTCTTCATCACTGCCAGGACCTCGCCAACCAGTTCCGGATCGAGCGCGCTGGTCGGCTCGTCGAACAGGAGCAGCACCGGCCGCATCATCAAGGCCCGCGCAATACCGACCCGCTGCTTCTCGCCGCCGGAAAGTCTTGCCGGCGGCGCATCGCGCTTGTCCCAGAGCCCGACCTTGCGCAACAGCGCTTCGGCCTGCGCGGCGACCTCGCGGCGCGGCCGCCGTTGCACGTGGAGCGGCGCCGCCATGAGGTTGTTCAATACGCTCAAATGCGGCCACAAGGCGAAATGCTGGAACACCATGCCGATGCGGGTGCGGATGCGCGCCAGTTCGGCATCCGACATCGACAGGCCATTAGGGCGAACCCCCACTCTCTCGCCAGAGAGGTAAACCGCCCCGCTATCCGGCACTTCGAGCCAGTTGATGCAGCGAAGCAGCGTCGATTTGCCGGCGCCCGAGGGGCCGATAATGCAGACCGTCTCGCCCTCGGCGAGCGAAAGGTCGATCCCTTCGAGGGCGCAATGATCCTTGAAGGACTTGCACAGGCCGTTGACCTGCAGGATAGGAGCCACGCTCACGCCCGTGCGACCCGCCTCATCTGCGCATCGGTCGGCGTTCGTCGCATCGCAGCCTCCGCTTCAGCGCCGCGCCTCGGCCACGGCCAGTAGCGTTCGCACGCCGGCCTCGACCGCCAGGCACAAGACCCAATATAGCAGCATCGCGCAGACGAAGCTTGCGAACGGCACGTAGTAGGTCGCCTGGATCTCGTTGGCCGCAAAGGTAAGCTCCTGCACCGCGATAATCACCAGAAAAGCACTGTCCTTGATGATCTGGATCAGCTGGTTGCCGAGCATCGGGGTTGCGTTCAACAGAACAGGCGGAAGAATGATGCGAACGGTCAGGCGCCAGCCGTGAAAGCCGAACGCGTGTCCCGCCTCGACACCTTCGTGAGGCAGCGCTGCGTAGCCGCCGCGCAGCAGTTCGGCAATGTAGGCTGCGTTGTAAAGCGTGAGAGCGATGATGCCCGCTGCCAGGTTGCCGACCAGGATGCCGTAGGCGGGCAGCCCGTAGTAGATCATGTAGCAGAACAACATGAACGGCACGCAGCGCATCAGATCGATCAGCCATGACAAGGTCGAAGCAACCGAGCGCAAGCGCGAAATCAACAGCCCGAACAGGATCAGACCGAGAAGACCGGCGCAGACGGCGGCCACCGCCGTGATCCCGAGAGTGGTGAGAAAGCCCGAGAGCAGGGCCTCGCGCTGCTCCCATAGCACGGCGATTCCGCGGGGGATCATCGCCACAGCCCCGTACGATGACGCCGCTCCAGCATGCGCTGTGCCGCTACAAACGCGCCGAGAACAACCACGTAGATCGCAAGCGCCACCAGCAACGGCGGGATCGTATCGTAGGTCGCGGCGCCAATGCGGACCGCGGCGCGGGTCGTCTCGATCACGCCGATCACGGCCACTGCCGGACTGACTTTGATCAGCAGCGTCATCTCGTTGACCAGCGCCGGCAGCGCAGCGCGCGCGATCTGCGGCAGCACGATCAGCCGCAGCCGCAGGCCGCGCGGCATGCCGAAGGCGCGCGCCGCATCGAACTGGTCGGTCGGAAAGGCCAGCAGCGTCGCGCGCCAGATTTCGCAATTGTAGGCCATGGTCCCGAGCGCCAGCGTGGCCACGCCGGCGGCGAAGCGCGGCACCTCAAGGCCCAGGCTAGGCAGGGCGAAATAGACCAGCAGAACCAGCGTCACTGCCGGCGTCGCGCGCAACAAGCTGACCAGAACGGCGACGACGCTCTGCAATCCCGGCACTTTGCCCCAGCGGATGAGCGCCAGCACGAGGCCCAGCGGCATGCCGATAACGATCGCCAGAACGCTGATTGCGATCGTGTTGACGGCTCCGGCCGCCAGGGCGACGTAGTCTCCGCTGCCCACGGCCGCTGTTCAGACGACGGCGGTGGGCACTTCCGGCATGTGTTCGAAAGTGAGGTCGAACCACTTCTTCTGCAGGGCGTACATCGAACCGTCCTTGCGCGCGCCGAGCAGAAACTTGTTTAACAGATCAAGCAGGTCAGCGTTGCCTTTCACGACCGCCCAGGCGATGTAGGTCGGTTTCGACACGGCTTGGCCCATCGCGAAAGTTTGCGGCTTGGCTTTGACGATTGAGGCGAGACTGAGCTGGGTATTGACCACATAATCGATGCGGCCGAGCGCGAGGTCCTCGTAAGCCTCGGGATAGCCCTGATACTCGACGGTCTTGCCGAGCTTGCCGCCGGTCGCCTTGAGCATGTCGTCAAGCTGCGGGAGCAGCTTCAGCATGGCGCTGCCCGCTTCGACTCCGACCGTCAGTCCGTTCAGGTCTTTTATTTCCTTGATCCTCGCATCGCTCTTGCGCTTGACATAGTAGTCGACCGACTCGGCGATCGGGCTGCAGAAATCCAGAGTTTTCATTCTTTCGCGCGTGACAAGAATAGCCGTCACTGCGACATCGTACTTGCCCGTGGTCACGCCAGGCAGAATGCCGGTCCAGGGAATGATGTCCTGATGAACGGCAAATCCTGCGGTCTTCTTGAACAGATCCATCAGATCCTGGTCATAGCCGGTAGGCTTGCCGTCCTTGGTGAATTCGAATGGCTGAAAATCGTCCTCGGTCGCGACCGTCATGTAGCCGCGCGCTTTGATTTCGGCCAGCGTCGCCGCCTGGGCGGCAGCGGTCATGGTCAGCGCAGCGACGGAGCCAAGCAGCAAGCCACGGCGGCTAAGGCGGGGAAGCGAGCGTTCGGTCATCGTGCGCTCTCCTGTTTCCATTGGAAAAGCAACGTTTGTGCCGGCGCGAACGGGTGGCACTACGCGCCGCTGAATATTCGTGATGGGTACAGTATGGGCAGCTTTCGAGCGAAGCAAGACAGCGACGCCGTCGCGCTTTCGCGCCGCGCAACCACAGCTCCGTTGCAAGCCTCATCGTTACAAGACTAGAATTTAAGCATGGCGCCCGCCGAAGCGCCGATAAGAGCCAAACTCGCCGGAGACCGTATCAAGGCCAAGGACCGCATCGCCGTCATGCGGGGAGTGACCGTCATGAAAGACCAGGGCATCGGCGCCCGCGTTCGGCGCAAGGAAGACGATCGCCTGATGCGCGGCCGCGGCCAATTCGTCGCCGACCTTCGCTTGGCCGGGATTAAGGAAATTGCCTTCGTGCGCAGTCCAGTGGCCCATGCACAGCTGCGCGAGATCAAAATCCCGCACGCGCACCGGGGCTGCGTATTCACTCATGGTGACCTCGTCGGCGTGAAGCCGATTCGCGCGGTGTCGGCGCTGCGCGGTTTCAAGCCCTCCGAGCAAGCGCCGCTGGCCTCCGGCAAGGTGCGCCACGTCGGCGAGCCGATCGCGATGTGCATGGCGCCGACGCGCGCGGAAGCCGAAGACGTGGCGGCGGCCGTCGCCATCGACTTTGCCGAACTGCCCGCCGTCCACGACATGCTCGCGGCGCGCGATCATTCCAGCGCCTTGGTGCACGAGCATTGGGGTGACAACGTCTTTCTCGAGACCTTCGTCGACATCAATATCGGCGTCGCACTCGACGCCCAGATCAAGGTGACCCGCGAGATCCGCACCGCGCGCCAATGCATGGCGCCGATCGAAGGCCGCGGCGTCGTCGCGCTGTGGGATTCGCGGCTGGAGCAATTGACGGTGTATTCGGCCTGCCAAATCCCACACATCGTGCGCACCGGGCTCGCGGAATGCCTTGGCCTCGAGGAAGGCCAGGTGCGTGTGATCGCGCCCGACGTGGGCGGCGGGTTCGGCTACAAGGGCCTTCTGCTCGCGGAGGAAGTCTGTCTCGGCTGGCTGGCAATGCGCGTCGAGCATCCGGTACGCTGGATCGAGGACCGCCGCGAGCACCTGACCGCCGGCGCGAATTGCCGCGAGCACCATTACCGCATTACCGGCTATGCCGACGGCGACGGCACGCTGCGCGGGATCGACTGCGAAGCGATCGTCGATTCGGGAGCGTATTCGTCGTATCCGTTCTCGGCCTGCCTGGAGGCGGCGCAGGTTGCCAGCATCCTGCCCGGCCCCTACGATTTTCCCTCCTACCGCTGCCGCACCTATTCGGTCGCGACCAACAAATGCCCGATCCTGCCCTATCGTGGCGTGGCCAGGACCGGCGTATGCTTTGCGCTGGAACTGGTGCTCGACGCCATCGCGCGCGAGGCGAAAATCGAGCCGCACGAAGTGCGGGCGAAGATTCTGGTAAAGCCCGAGCAAATGCCGTTCAACAACATCACCAACAAGCATTTCGACAGCGGCGATTATCCGCAATCGATGCGCCGTGCGGTTGCGGCGATCGACCTCGCCGCGGTGCGCGCCCGGCAGCGGCACGGCGAAGCCGACGGCCGCCTCGTCGGCGTCGGGCTGGCGGTCTATTGCGAGCAGGCCGCGCACGGCACGTCGGTCTATCACGGCTGGGGCATACCGATGGTGCCGGGCTACGAGCAGGCGACGGCGCGGCTGACGCCGGACGGCGGATTGGAGCTGCGGGTGGGCGTGCATTCGCACGGCCAGAGTCTTGAAACCACGTTGGCGCAGATCGCCTACGAGATACTCGGCATCGACCTCGCCAGGATCAAGGTCGTCCACGGCGACACGGCCATGACGCCGTATTCCACCGGCACCTGGGGATCGCGCTGCACGGTGATGGCCGGCGGCGCGGTGTCGGTCGCCTGCAAGGAGCTGGCGCGGCGCGCCGCCAAGATCGGCGCCCAGCTGCTGCAGACCGATGCCGCCGAGGTCGCCCTGCGCGGTGGCGAGATCGCCGGCCCGCGCGGATCGGTGTCGCTGCGCGAGATCGCGCACACCTGGTACCTCAAGCCGCAGAACCTTCCGAGCGACGTGGAAATGGGCGGCATGGAAGCGACGGTCGGCTATCGTCCCAATCCGGACACCGGCACCTTCAGCTACGCGACACATGCCGCGATTGTCGCGGTTGACTCGGAGATCGGCGCGGTGGAGATTCTCGACTACGTGGTGGTCGAAGACGGCGGCAAGCTGGTCAATCCCATGGTTGTCGATGGCCAGATCGTCGGCGGCATCGCTCAGGGAATCGGTACCGCGTTGTACGAGGAAATGCCGTTCGACAGCGCCGGGCAGCCGCTCGCATCCACTTTGGCCGATTATCTTTTGCCCGCATCGAGCGAAATGCCGATGGTGAGGATCGAGCATATGGAGACGCCGTCGCCCTACACGGAATTCGGCGTCAAGGGCATCGGCGAAGGGGGCGCCATTCCTTCGCCGGCGGCGATCGCGAACGCCGTCAACGACGCGCTCGCCCCGCTCGGCGCCGAGCTTCTGGTTTCGCCGATCACACCGCAACGCGTGCTGGAAGCGATCAGGCGCGTCAAACACCCGTAATGATGCAGTACAGCGAGAGCGCAATGACCACGGATACTCGCCAGAATATTCTCCGGCAGATCGACGCCAGTCGCGACAAGTCGATCAAGTTTCTTCAGCACATGGTGTCGATTCCGAGCGTCACCGGCGACGAAGGCGCGATCCAGAAATTCCTTGCCGGATATCTCGGCGACATGGGTCTGTCGATCGACATGTGGGAGTCAAACTGGGACGAGCTGAAAAAGCATCCCGGCTATATTCCGGTCGATCGCGGCTACCAGGGCCGTCCGAACATCCTCGCCACCTGGAAGGGCAGCGGCGGCGGCCGCTCGCTCTTGTTTAACGGCCACACCGACGTGATCCCGGTCGGCAACGGCGAAGGCTGGAGCGACAATCCGTGGTCGGCGTCGATCAAGGACGGCCGGCTCTACGGGCGCGGCTCCTGCGACATGAAAAGCGGCGTCGCCAGCCACATCATGGCTATCGAAAACATGCTCGCCGTCGGGCTCAAGCCGAAGGGCGACGTGTTGCTTGACATTGTCATCGACGAGGAAATCAGCGGACATGGCACGCTCGATACGGCGATCCGCGGCTACCGGGCCGACGCCGGCATTTCCGGTGAGACCAGCGGGCTTGCCGTGCAGCCGGCCTGCATCGGCCGCATCTGGTTCGAGATCGAAATCGCCGGCAAGCCGGCGGGCATTCAGCGGCGCTACCAGGGCGTGAGCGGCATCGAGCTGGGCTACAAGATCACCAAGGCGGTCGAGGCACTCGAACAAAAGCGCGTCGCCACCGTCAAGCACCCGCTCTATCCGAAACCGATCGACGCCCTGCCCTGCATGATCGGCGCCTTCAACTCCGGCAATTTCCCCAGCTCGTTTCCGGCGACCTGCCTGTTGAAAGGCAGCATGGCGACCGTTCCGGGCGAGGACCACGAAGGGGTCAAGCGCAGCCTGGTCGAACACATTGCGCGCGTCGCCGCCGAGGACCCCTGGATGAAGGATCACCCGCCGAAAGTCCGCTTTGTCGGATACGATGCGCGCGCCTCGGAAATTGCGCGCGACCATCCGATCGTCCAGTTGGTCTGCAAAAACTACAAGGAAGTCAGCGGGCGCGATGCCGAGATCAGCGGCCGTCAAGGCGCCGCCGATACCAGGTTCCTTAATCTTTATGCCGACACGCCGACGGTGATTTTCGGGCCGGGTTCAACCGCCGTGATGCACTCCGACGACGAATACGTGGACCTCGAAGATTACCAGACCGCCATCAAGGTGATGGCCCTCTGCATCAGCGACTGGTGCGGCGTCGAGACCCGCTGACGCACCGCGGAACGGTGTCCCAGGCGCGCAAATTCCTGTTGTTGTCACAACTGCATAACTCTAATGTCCGGCGCTTCTAGTGGTCCAATTCCAACATTCGCATCCGCGGCCGGCACGCTCTCATGCGAACGTTAGAATCAAAGGACCACTAGCAAATGTATTGCTTTAGTGGAGCTCTGGATTTGACATTCGCCTCAGGAGGCTCCGGGACATGTGGCGAATGTCAAATCCGCTTCCCTAATGGGCGCAAGTATGCATTCGCCGGCCGGCGGAGAACCGGGTGATGAGCCTTTTGATCGCGCCTGAAGTCAGCAACCGCAGCCACCGCCGTGCTGCGATCGAGCGACTAAAACAGGTCGGCGGGTTCCTGCCGACCTGGAGCGAACTGGCCGATCCGGACAATTCTGCCGAGGCCAGAATGCCGGACCTTGGCGGCGTCGACCCGGATGCTGCGGATTTTGCCAACCTCTGGCGGGTGCACTGGTTCAACGGCCCCGATCGCCGGCACCGGATCAAGGTACCGATGCACGCGGTGCTGCCAAGGGAGCTGACCGGCGTCGCGGCGCCGATCGTCGTGCTCCTGGGCGGCAATTTCCCCATGATCGGCGCGCACAAGGTGCTCGCGGCCTATGGCTGCCTGGTGCCACGGCTGATTACGGGGGGCTTCGATCCGTCGCGCCAGCGGGCGATCTGGCCATCGACCGGAAACTACTGCCGCGGCGGAGTTGCCATCTCGCGCATCCTCGGCTGCCGCGGCGTCGCTGTGCTCCCCGCAGGCATGAGCGCCGAGCGTTTCGACTGGCTGGGCAAATGGGTCGCGGATGCCGCCAATATCGTCCGCACGCCGGGGACCGAAAGCAACGTCAAGGAAATCTATGACAAATGCGCAGAGCTGGCCGCCGACAAGGACAACGTCATTCTCAATCAGTTTTCCGAATTTGCCAATTATCTGGTGCACTATCACTGTACCGGCCGCGCGTTCGAGGTGGCGTTCGATCATCTGCGGCGCGACCACAAGCAATACCGGCTCGCCGCCTTCGTTTCCGCGACCGGGTCGGCCGGCACCATCGCCGCCGGCGACAGGCTGAAGAAACTGCACAACAGCAAGATCGTCGCGGTGGAAGCGGCGGAATGTCCGACCATGTCGTGCAACGGTTACGGCGAGCACAACATTCAGGGTATCGGCGACAAGCACATCCCGCTCATCCACAACGTCATGAACACCGACGTCGTCATTGCGGTTTCAGACGCCGCGACCGACGCGCTCAATTTGTTGTTCGGCGAGGAACGTGGCCGCGAGTATCTGCGCAAGCGGCGCAAGGTCGACCCGCAACTGATCCATCGCTTCGACGATTTCGGGATTTCCGGATTGGCCAACATCGTTGCCGCCATCAAGCTCGCCAAACGGTTCGAATACGGCCCCGACGACGTGGTGATGACGCTCGCGACCGACACCGCCGCAATGTACGCCAGCGAGCGTGAGGCCTACCGGGGTCGGCGCTATGCCGACGGTTTCGATGAGGTGAACGCCGGCGAAATCTTCGCGCGTTACCTGGAAGGTATCGCCGACGATCGCGTTCTGGAATTGACGCATCGCGAACGCAGCCGCATTTTCAATCTCGGCTATTATACCTGGGTCGAGCAGCAGGGCGTGTCGCTCGAAGATTTCGACAGCCGCAGAAGCCAGAAGTTCTGGCAGGAACTGGTAGACACCATTCCGGCCTGGGACCGGCAGATCGAAGAGTTCAACGCCGAGATCGGCCGTAATGCGTGAGCCGGGCGCACAATGAATGAAGTAAAGTCATACCAGAGACTGCGCAAGGATTTGGCGGAGCGCGACCGCAGCTTGCGCGAAAAGGTGGTGGCGTTGGACGACGTTGCCTCCTTCGTGCGCGACGGCGACCTCGTCGGTATCGGCGGCAGCACCATGTCGCGCACCCCGATGGCCCTAATCTGGGCGCTCATTCGCGCCGGGCGCGCGCACCTGACGTGCTGCCGCAGCATTACCTCGAGCGACGGCGATCTGTTATTCGCCTCCAGCGCGTGCGACCGCATCGTCACCAGCTGGTTCAGCCAGGGTATCCTCTGGGGCGTCTCCAAGGTCATGCGCCATTACGTGGAGAGCGGAAAGACGCAGTTCGAGGAATGGAGCCATCTCGCCATGGGCATGCGGTTTCGCGCCGGCGCCATGGGCGTGCCGTTCATGCCGATCAGGCCGATGCTCGGTTCCGACGTGCTCCGGCAGCGACCCGAGGCCAAGGAAATCGACTGTCCGTTCACCGGTGAAAAGCTGCTGCTGGTGCCGGCGCTCAATCCCGACGTCGCTCTCATCCATGTGCAGCGCTGCGACGCTTACGGCAACGCGCAGATCGACGGCCTGCAATTCATGGACATCGACCTGGCGATGGCGGCCAACAAGGTCATCCTTTCCACCGAGCGGATCGTGTCCAACGATCAAATCCGGCGTGCGCCCGACCGGACCAAAATTCCGTTTTTCGCGGTCGACGCCATCGTCGAGGTGCCTTACGGTTGCGCGCCGCACGAGTGCTACGGCGTCTACGAGCCGATGCTCAAACACATGGAGTATTACGTCGGTCTAGTGAACCGGGATCCGGTTGCCGGCATGGCGGATTACCTGGAGCGCTTCGTGCGCACACCGAAATCGTGGGCCGAAGTCCTCGACCGCATCGGAATGGAGGATCTGCTCGGCGCCGCGCGTGCCGGCAGCTCGATCTATGACGCATAAGCACGACTATACGGCGAGCGAGCTGATCGCCATTCTCAGCGCCCGGCAGCTGAAGGACGGCATGGTCGTGTTCGCTGGCGTCGGCATTCCCTTGCTGGCGGCGACGCTGGCGCAGCGCCTGCACTGTCCCGGGCTTACCATCCTGTTCGAGGGCGGCGTAATCGGAGCCTTCATTGAGCCCGGCAAGCTGCCGCCCTCGACCAACGACCAGCGCTGCACCGCGCGCGCCAATATGGTGCTGGGCAGCGCCGACGTTCTGTTGCTGCTGCAGCGCGGCTACGTCGATGTAGGCTTCATGGGCGGCGCGCAGATCGACCAGTACGGCAACCTCAACAGTTCGTTGATCGGCGACCCTCGCAAGCCCTCGGTCCGCCTGCCCGGCACCGGCGGCGGCAACAATATCGCCAGCCTCACCGACATGATCGTGGCGATGAAGCACGAGAAACGGCGCTTTGTCGAGAAGGTCGATTTCATCACGAGTCCGGGCTGGATGCGCGGCGGCGACACGCGGCGCCGCAGCGGACTGGCATTCGGCGGCATGCTCCGTGTCGTCACCGAACTTGCGGTATTCGGCTTCGACCAGTCGAGCCGGCTCATGCGGCCGCTGGCGCTCAATCTTGGCGTCACGCGCGAACAGGTGCAGGCCAATACCGGCTTTGCGCTGGACTTCGCACCCGATCTCGGCGTGAGCGAGCCGCCCACCGACGCGGAATTGTCGGCACTGCGCATGCTCGATCCCGAACGGCTTTACATCGCCTGACGCCGGGCAAATACAAATCACGGAGACAATGCAATGACGGCCCTGAGCAACACGTTCGGCATCGCGCTGCGCAACTTCACCGCCTATCCGGAAATGCCGGACGCGCACGCGCTGGTCGATTATGGGATCAAGATGGAAGCGCTCGGCTTCGATTCGCTCTGGGCCTGGGATCATGTTCTGCTCGGCGTGCAGCCGAACTTTCCCATCATCGAATCGCTCACGCTGCTCACCGCGATTGCCGCGCGTACCAGCAGGATCAAGCTCGGCACGGGGATTCTGGTGCTGCCGATGCGCAATCCGGTGATACTGGCGAAACAGCTCGGCAGCATGGATCTGCTGTCGAACGGCCGGCTGATCATGGGCCTCGCCTCCGGCTGGTACAAACGCGAGTTCGACGCGGTTGGCGTGCCGTTCGAGAAGCGCGGCAAGCTCATGGACGAGAACCTCGACATCCTCAAGCGCTTCTGGACTGAGGACATGGTCAAGGGCGAGTGGAGCGGCCACAAGATTCCGGCCGGAGTGATGTTTCCCAAGCCAGTGCAGAAGCCGCATCCGCCGCTCTTGATCGGCGGCTACGTCGATCGCGTGCTCAAGCGCGCGGCGGTGACCGGCGACGGCTGGCTGACCTATTTCTATCGGCCCGACAGCTTCGCCAAGTCCTGGGCCAAGATACGCGGCTTTGCCCAAGAAGCCGGCAAGGACCCGAACCAGCTCCTTAACGCCGCGCAGCTGCCGATCCGCATCGGCAAATCACGCGCCGCCGTCGAGACCGGCATGATGGACTGGCTCGGCAAGGAGTGGGATTACGCCTCATGGAGCGAATCGACCAAAGACAGCGCCATCCTCGGCACGGTCGACGAATGCATCGAGCAACTCCGGCCGCACCTTGCAGCAGGCGTGCAGAAGCTGATCTTTGTCCCTTACCGCTACGAAATGGAGCAGATCGAAACCATCGCCCACGACATCATTCCGCGCCTGAAGGCGTCGTGAGCTTCACGCCGCAAAAGCGGCGGTGCCATCCCGCTCAGCAGCGCCACGCTGGCGGCCGTTCGTTCAGCACCAGCCAATACAGGCCGAGCTCGATGACGGCCTGGGCGAATTCGCTGAAATCGACCGGCTTGCGCACATAGCTGTTTGCGCCGAGACGGTAGCCTTGCAGGCGATCCTCGTCCTCCACCGAGGTGGTGAGTATGACGACCGGCAAGAGTTGCGTTCGCGAATCGGCGCGAATGCGTTTGAGCACTTCGAGGCCGTCAAGTTTCGGCAATTTCAGATCCAGCAAAATCAGCTGCGGATGGCAGCGGGGCGAGCCGTTCCCGTCATCGGCAAGAAGATAATTGATTGCCTCGACCCCGTCGCGCGCCACAACCACCGGGTTGGCGATGTTCGCCTTTTTGAGAGCGCGCAGCGTCAACGCCTCGTCCGCCGGATTATCCTCTATCAGTAGAATGCTATCATCCGGCGTCATGCGGCCGCCTCCTCTACCGTCTTATGGGGTTTCGGCGCCGAAGCGGACGCCCCCACGATGGCGGGAGCGCGCATGCCGGCTTCAAGCGTGAAGCAAAAAGTTGCCCCGCATCCGACTTTGCCTTCCGCCCAGATGCGTCCGCCGTGCCGGCGAATAACGCGCTGAACCGTTGCCAGCCCAATTCCCGTTCCCTCGAACTCGGCGGCCGAATGCAAACGCTGGAACACGCCGAACAGCTTCGAGGCGTAAGCCATGTCGAACCCTGCCCCGTTGTCGCGCACGAAATAGGTGCGCGGCCTGCCCTCGATTGTGCCGAACTCGATGCGCGCGTCGTCGCATTTTCCGGTGAACTTCCACGCATTGCCGATCAGGTTTTCCAGAACGATGGTGAGCAACCGCTGGTCGCAATAGCCGACGAGGCCGTCGGCAAGCACGATGTTGACCTTGCGATCGGGGGATGCCTTCGCCAGCCGGGAAACGACGGCCCGGGCGATCGAACTGAGGTCGCTCGACGCCCTTTCGAGCGAACTGCGCGTAACACGCGACAAAGCCAACAGATCGTCAATCAACCGCGCCATGTGCTGAGTCGATTGCCGCACGTATTTGAGGTGCTGCTTGCCCGCATCGTCGAGCTTGTCGCCGGAATCTTCCAGCAGGGCCAGGCTGAATCCGTCGATGCTCCGCAGCGGAGCGCGCAGATCATGCGCAACCGAATAGCTGAACGATTCGAGCTCGTCGTTCTTGATTTCGAGTTCGGCGTTCTTCAATTCGAGTTGTTCGGTAAGGGCGGTCCGCACGTTGGCGATCTCGAGCGCGGTCCGCGCCTCGTTGGCTTCATACTCGGCGCGCAGCAATCGTTCGCGGACGGCGCGGTGCTCGTCTTCGAATTGCTTGCGCCTGATCTGAGCCAGCAACCGCGCCCGCACCAATTCGAGATCGCTTGATTTGGCCATGTAATCGTCCGCTCCGGCGCCCAGCCCGGCAATCATCGCCTCGCGGTCCTCGACTGCGGTCAACATGATGATCGGGATGTCGCGCAGACCGGGCACGCTCTTGAGGCGCAGACAGGCTTCGCGACCGCCGATACCGGGCATCATCAGATCGAGCAACACGCAATCGACCTGCTGGACGGCCAGCAGCTCCAGCGCTTCTTCACCCGAGCGCGCCAGAATCACTTCGTATCCCTCGGAACGCAGCGCCGCGGCCAGCTGTTGCAGATAGGTTTCGCTGTCGTCGACGGCCAGCACCTTTTTCGGCCCCTGCAGGCTCGTGGTGTTGCCCAGGCTCGGTCGGTCGCCGGCGCTCCGCAGCATGGCGCCGATCCGCGCCAGGATCACGCCGATATTGTCGTCCTTCACCGCGAACGCGTCGGCGCCGGCATCGAGCGCGCGGACCTCGGCGCTGCGATCTTCGGAGCCGGTGAGAAGGAAGCACGGCAGCGCCCGCAGCACGGCATCGAGGCGAATGCGCCTGATGAAAGTGGCGCCGTCAATTCCGGGAAGCACGCCGTCGACGACGATCCCGGAGGGCCGCAAATCGGCAGCGATCCGCAAACCCTCTTCGCCGCTGCCGGCGACGATGACGCGGTATGACGCCTGCTCCAGCGCGCTCTTGAGTTCATTGCGAAAGGTAACGCTGTCGTCGATGAGCAGGATGGTTTCCTGCGATTGCGGCGGTTGATCGCCGCCTCGGCCAACGAGCTCGCGGGCCCGGCCGGCGAGATAGGTCGGATCGTAGGGCTTGCCGACATATTCGTCGGCACCGGTCGTGAGGCCGCGCACCCGGTCGCGGACCTCGGTCTCGCTCGACAGCATCATGACGGCCACCTTGCCGCCGCAAGGCATCGCTCGGATCTCTTGCAGCAGCTCGATGCCATCGCCGTCCGGCAGCAGGACGTCGAGAACGACGAGAGTAAAGATTTGCGCGGCGAGCGCGCGCCGCGCCTCGGCAAGGCTGGCACAGGCCGTTGCCTCCAGGCCGACGCCATTGAGCAGTTCGAGGAGGTTCATGCGCACGGTCACGCTGTCGTCGACGATGAGAACCGGACCGGTCATTGCGTCACCTCCGCGAAGCCGGCCGGCAACGCCGCCAATCGCGGGCCGATGTCCTTGAGCGATGACACGCAGGCGACAGCGCCAAGCGCGAGCGCCTCCCGCGGCATGCCGTAAACGACCGACGACGCTTCGTCCTGGGCGATGGTCAGGCCGCCGGCCTGGCGAATCCGCAACAGGCCGAGCGCCCCGTCTTTGCCCATTCCAGTCAGCAGGCAGCCGACGGCGTCAGCGCCGTATTCGGCGGCGACCGATTCGAACAGCACGTCGACCGAAGGCCGGCAGGATTGCCGCTCGGCATCGTCGGTGAGCACAATGCGCCCGCTGCGCACGATCAGGTGGCGATCGCCCGGCGCCACAGCCACGCAGCCCTGCAACGAAGCGACCAGCGCGCCGTTTTGCGCGGGTACGACATGGAGTTCGCTCTGCGCATTGAGCCAATCCGTGAGCGCGGAGGCGAAAGTCGCATTCATGTGCACGACGACGAGGACCGGAATCCGGAAATGCCGCGGCAGCGATCGCAGCACCTCGCTGACCGCACCCGGGCCGCCGGTCGAGGCGCCGATGGCAACAATTCTGCGCCGATACGCATGTTGCGATGCAGGCGCCGGAGTGAGAATTTCGCATACGCGTGGGCGGGCCTGAAGCCGCGCGCGGATATGGCTGATAACCTTGATTTTGGCCACCAGCTTGACGGCCGAGCGCAGCCGGCGCTGCCACTCGCCGTCGAGTTCCTCACCGGTCGGCTTCTCCAACACGTCGACCGCACCTGCCGACAGCGCATCGTAGATCTTGAACAGTTCGCCGCGATTGAGCGAGGACGACACGATCAAGATCGGGGTCGGACAATGCGCCATGATGTATTCGGTCGCCGCCAGGCCGGACATGACCGGCATCATCATGTCCATGGTAATCGCATCGGGCCGGTGCAGACGACAGAGTTCGACGCCCTGGCTGCCGTCCTTCGCCACGCCGACAATGTCAATGTCGCGATCGTCCGCCAGCGCCCGGATCAAGCGCTCACGGACCGTGGCGGAATCCTCGACGACAAGAACTCGCGTGAGTGCCACGTCACGCAGCCATCATTGGTTTGATCATAGACAACAGCTCGGCTTGGTCGAATTCGCTCTTGACGATATAGCCCTGGGCCCCGACCTCACGGCCGCGTTGGCGATGTTCGCGCTTGGCCAGGGAGGTGACCAGGATCGCTGGAATCTCTCGCGTTGTGCTGTCCGAGCGGATGCGCTCGACGAAGGTAAATCCGTCTATGCCGGGCATTTCCACGTCAACCAGGATGACCCCGTAATGTTGCTCGCGAAGGCGAGCCAGCCCCTCCTCGCCGGATACCGCGACATCGACATCGTAGCCCGCGGATTCGAGAATGCTTTGTTCGAGCATGCGTGTCGTCAGCGAATCGTCGACAACCAGCACACGAGATTTTTTCGGCGGCGCCGGCTGCTCTGCGGTACCGCCGCGGCGGGCGGCAGCGACAAGCCCTTCGGGATTGAGGACGAGTTGCGGATTGCCGTCGGCGTCCAGGGCGGCCGCCAACACCGCGGCGCTAGCCGCCATATGCTGCGGCAGCGGCCGAACGACGATTTTGGCCGTCCCCAACAGCCGTGCGGCACCGATCGCCGCAAACCCGTCGGCTCCGGCAACAATTGCGGCGGCCAAATTACTTGCGTGCGAGCGCGCGGCCTGGTCCAGCACGACCGCAAGCGGCACGAACGGAATCACCGTCTCGCCATGCAGGATCGATGCGCCGGACGCCGTTGAACTGATCTGGGTGCACGGCAGACGCAGCGTGCCGCGTACGGCATCGAGCGGGATAGCGAGGATGCCGCCGCCGGGTGAGCCCTCCACGAGCAGAGCATCCATGGACGACAGTGACGGCGGGATCACGATCTCGAACGTCGTCCCCCGCCCGGCCTCACTGCGGCACGCAACCTCTCCACCAAGCCGCTCAACGGATTCGCGAACGACATCGAGACCGATACCGCGGCCGGACTCCTCCGTCACCTTCGCCGACGTGCTGATGCCACCGCGAAGCAACATGCGCATGAGGTCGTCCGAGTCGGCCTCCACCGGCCCGATCAAACCGCGCTGCGAGGCCGCCTGCCGCACCGCCTCGAGATTTATGCCGCCGCCGTCGTCTCGGCAGGAAAAGACAATGCGCCGATCGCGCCGGAAGACGTCGACGGTCACGCTGCCGACCGCAGATTTGCCGGCAATGGCCCGCTCCTCACCCGATTCGATGCCATGCGCCACCGCATTGCGCACGATCTGGACCAGGGCTCTCTGGACCGCGTCGAGAATATGCGCATCGAGCCGAAGACTGCCGCCGCCGGCCTTGAATGCCACGCGTTTGCGCTGGGCCCGAGCGGTATCCCGCGCCATGCGCTCGAGCGCGGTAAACAGGCTCTCGGCCGGCACCAATCGCAGACGTTCAGCGGCTTCGCGCAACTGCCGCAGTTCGCGATCCATTTGATCGACCGCCGACCCGCTGTTGCGGAGAAACGAGCCTAATTTCTCACGCAGCGCCTCCGCGACGGCGGACCATTGTCTTACGCGCGCGTTCGCGCCGCCATCGTCCTTGCCCCGAACAATCGAGGGCTCGGCAACCAGAAATTCGGCAAGCCGGGCGGCTTCGTGCCCGTCGCGCGCGGCCGCGCGCAAGCCGTTGAGCAGGGCGTGGGTTTCGACGACCCCGTCGAGCATGGCATCGGCTTCGGCAATTTCGGTTCGCACGGTCCGGGAGGCATCCTCGATCGCGCCGTTTGCAGCTTGCGGAGTAGCCGCCGCCGCCCCCGGCCCAAGCGTCGCCAATCGGCCGTTGATGGCGTCAAGATGCGCAAGGACGGCATCGACCTGCCCGCGCCCGATCCTGTCGAGGGAGCCGCGCAGCGGCGAAAGCAGCTCTTCGATGAGGTGCGCGCGGCCGGCAATATCCGACTGCTTGACGACGCGGGCCGCACCCTTGAGCGTGTGAGCGAGGCGCAGCAACCGCTGCACCGTTGCCGCGCCGCTCTCGCCTTTCTCCAGGTCGAGCATGCCGCGCGAGAATTGATCGAGGATCTCGCGCGCTTCTGGACGGAAGTATTTATAAGGATCCTGGCTCATCGTTCACGCCGCCATGTGCGGCTGAATGATGCGCAGCAGATTCTTCGACAGCTCCGTCATTTGCGATACCGTCTGCAGCGTCTGACCGGCGCTGGTCTCGGTTTCCACCGAAGCCTGCGTCACATTGGCGATCGCCGAGTTGACTTGCTCGACTGCGCTCGACTGCTGCTTGGTCGACAGCTCGATTTCGCGGGCCGCGTCCGTGGTCGTCGTCACCAACTCGGCGATCTCCTTGAATGCAGCGGCCACATCGCCGAATTGTCGTGCACCCGCATCCACCGCCTTCGAGCCCGTCTCGGTGGCCATCACCGTGGTGTTTACCGCGCTGCGAACGTCGTCGATCAGCGTGCGAACCTCTTTGGTCGAGCCGCCTACGCGATCGGCGAGCTTGCGAATCTCCTCGGCAACGATGGCAAATCGCCGGCCAGCGTCACCGGCGCCGGCGGCTTCGATCGTTGCGTTGATGGCCAGGATATTGGTCTGCTCGGCCAGTTCGGAAACGATGTCGAGAACCGCTCCGATCTCTTGCGACTTCTTGCCGAGTTCGAGCATGTGCGACACGATCTGATCGACCTGCCGCCGGATACCGCTGATCGATTCGTGTGTGAGGTCGACCGTGCCGTGGCCGGAGCGGGCGGAGTTGGCCGTGCGTTCGGCATTGTGGGCGACGCGCTGCGCGCTCTCCGCGATCTGGCGGGAGGTCGCCAGCAATTCGCTGATTGTGGTGTTGATTTCGGCCATCGCCGTGGCCTGCTCTTTGGCTCCGCTTGCCTGCTGGTTGGCGGCGCTCTGCAGTTCAGAGGAAGAGCTGCGGACCTGACCGACGGCGCTGCCGATCTGGCTTGAGAGCGACCTCGATATGAACCAGCCGATCATCCCCACCAGTAGCGTGCCCACCAGTCCGCCCCAGAAGATGACCGACATCGTCATGTCGGAACTCGCGTGCGCCTCTTCGGACCTGCGCTGAAGGAGAGTTTGTTCTATTTGGTCGGCTTCCGCGACCGCGCCGCGGATTTGATCCATGGTCGTTTTGCCTTCTTTGGTGAGAACGACCTTAAGCGCGGCATCGAATCCCTGGGCCTTGCGCATCTCGATGGTCTGTTCGGCTTCGGACAGCTTCTTTTCGACCAGCGGCGTGATCGCCGCAAGCTGCGCTTGCTGATCGGGATTGTCGGCGGTGAGCGTCTTGAGGTCGGCGACGGCCGCCTTGATCGCTGGAAGAGCAGAGCGGTAAGGCGCCAGGTAGCTGTCGTCGCCGGTAATGACGTAGCCGCGCGCTCCGGTCTCCGCGTCCTTGAGTTCCGACAGCAACGCAGCCAGTTCGCTGCGAACCTGATGCGCGTGCGCCACCCATCCTTCGGTTTCGATCAACTGGCTGGCATTGCGATAGCTGATACCTGCGATCAACAGGAGCGTCAGTGCAGCAAGACCAAAGCCGGCGAGAAGCCTTTTGCTGACGGTCATGTTTTCGAACATCTAGATACTCCGCTGGTGATAGGCTTGGCCTGTTTCATTTCACGTTCGCAGCACATCGAGTACGTGAGAGAGGTCGACGATCGACCGCACGACGCCGCCGACGTGGATGACGCCGCAGGTCAGATCATGCTGGTCGCGGTCTTGCCGCGACGCGATCGCCTCCGCCGAAGTCCTCAGCCGGCCATCGAAGGCATCGAAGGCAAAACCGATGGGAGCCGCGCGGGCAATGATCAACCAGCGCGCCGCTGGGCCGGCCGGATAACCGAATATCCGCTGCAGGTCGTAGACCGGGGCGATGACACCGCGGAATCCCGCAATACCGAGCAGAGACTCGCTTCCGCCAGGGACAAACGTGATTTTCTTGTCGGTGAACAGCCCGGAGATGTCCGCCAGGCGCAGGGCGAATTTCTGCGGGCCGATCCGGACTGCAAGGAAATCCTGTGTCCCAGACGGCTCGATTGAAGTCGGACTCGCAAAACTGCTGTCGAAGGCCAGCCGCAAGTCGGCGGCGCGCTTCGCCACAACCGATGCGACTTGCGGGGGAGCCAAGCCTTGCATCATCGCCGACCTCGGCAATCGGCCAGCGCCGCTTCACACAGCGCCACGAGCGTCTCGCGGCTGAATCCTCCGCCAAAGAGGAGGAGCCGCGATGCGGCCTCGCGTTTGAGCAGCACGCGCGCCTGGGACAATTCGCGGGATGCGGTTTCGCGGTCGCCGCCGCGGCGTGCCAACAGGCCGAGCTGCAATCGCGGCATCGCAAACGACGGATCAATGACTGCGGCCTCCCAGTGATGCTCGGCAGCGCTGTTGCCGTCGCCGGCGTGCTCGCGACAGAGCGCCAGCAGATAATGACCGCCGGCGTCGTCCGGAGCGAGCCGGAGCAGGCGCGACGCAGCCGCTTCCGCCGCCGCGATCTCGCCGCACAGAACAAGCAGCGCGGTTTCCAGCAACGACGCTTGTGCATCCCGGCCGCATCCGTTCACCTGCACCCGAAGGCGATCCAGCGCCTCGGCAAAGCGCTCCTCGCGCAACAGCTCCAGTGTCGGCGTCGGGTCGAATGGCGGCGAAGCCGGCGGAGCCTGATCGGCTCGTCCGTCAGCGTGGCACGCCGGCAACAACGTCGCAACCCGCGCACTGGCCCGGCCGATGACGTCAAACCAGGCCGTACCCTGCGGCGGCGCGGCTGACGGCAGCCGCGGCAAAGACTGCTTCGCGGCGAATTCGATTGCCGCCACGCCCTCGGACGCCGTACCGGAATTGTGTCGGTAGTAGAACGATCCATGACTGGCGCAGAGCTGAAACTCCTCGGAGATGCCGCGCAACGTTTCCGCATGTCCGAGAAACAGAAATCCTCCCGGTGCCAGAGACCGCGCGATGCGGCCGACCACCCTGCGCATCTGCTGCGGCGCGAAGTACATCAAAACGTTTCGGCAAAAGATCACGTCATAGGCCGCCGGATGCCACAGCGCGGCCTCGTCGCTTGCGATGTTGCCGGCCTCGATCGTGACCATGGCGCGGATGGAATCGTCGAGAACCATCTCGCGCCCCTCGACGCGAAACCATCTGTCGCGGATATCCTCTCCGGTCTCGCGCAGCGCCCATGCGGAATAGCGCGCACGCCGCGCCTTCTGCAGCGCCAGCGGATTGATGTCGACTGCGCGGATCGCGAACCTGCATGACGCGCCGCAGCCCATTTCGCGGGCGACAATCGCAAGCGAATAGGCCTCTTCACCGGACGAGCAGCCCGCCGACAAGAGCCGCAGTGTCTTTTGCGCCGGCGGCAGGGCGGCGCGTTGGGGCAACACCACCTCGGCGAGCGCCTGGAACTGTTCATGGTTGCGAAAGAAATAGGTCTCGCCGACCGTCAATTCGCGGGCCAGCATCGACAGCTCCTCGGCGGGTGGTTCGTGTTCCAACCCGCACAAGTACGCGGTGCAGTCACGGCCGCACGCATCGATGCGGCGCCGAAGCACCTCGCCCAGAAAACCGAGCTTGGCGTTGTCGAAGCTCAACCCGATGCGTTGGCTGAGCAACTCGCGGAAGCGTTCGGCTTCGTAGCTCGTCGCTGCGACACTCACGATGGGATCTCTTTGGCTTCGCCGGAAACGACAAACTCTTCGGGAACAATGCGCGCGGCATTCAACAAAAACACCAGGTTCTGGTCGCGCGACGCCACGGCGACCACAGCGCTGTCACTGCCAATCAGCGGCGGCATCTGCTGCAATGCGCGCGTTTCTATGGTCGCGACGGCGAAAACGGCCTCAACCGCGAGCGCGATCATGCTCGCACCCGCGCGCACTATCACCAGCCGCGTGTATCGCCGCGATTCGTAGCCGAACAGGAGCGCGGTATGGACGACCGCTACCGGGGCACCCCTGATGAGGGCCACCCCGAGCACAAGCGACGGTGCGCCGGCAACGGCTTGAATCGGCAAAGGTCGCATCGTCTCGATGACATCGGCCACCGGCAGGATGAAACGCTGCGGCCCAATTCCGCAGAGCAGCCAGGATTGCGGGGCGACGCCAGGATCGGCGACGACGGCTACCGCCGCGCCCCCTGACGGCGGTGAACTACGGCTACCCTCGTCCACGCTTTGCATCCCAGATGCTTTCGTGCGTCAGTTCCACCGTCCGCTTCACTGTGCTGAAGCAAATGGCGATCGTGAGCCGCGGCTATAGGTGAGGAGGCCTAAATATTCCTAACGATAACGCACCAGCAAAGGCGCGTAGGCATTCCTACGTAGCCGTTGATGCAGATGGCGATCACAAAGCTTTGCCAATATATGCCGGTCATCGCGTCACAGCTTTTCAAACAACAAATGCCGCGACCGCTCAACGTTTTGATTGTCGAAGACAGCGAGAACGACAGCGCCCTGCTGCTGCGGGAATTGCGTCGCGGCGGCTATGAGCTGTCGTTTGAGCGCGTTGACGACGCGCCGGCAATGCGATCGGCGCTCGCACGTTGCGCTTGGGACATCGTGCTTACCGACTATTCGATGCCGCAGTTTAACGCCAAGGCAGCGCTGGCGGTCGTTGCCAATTCCGGAGTCGACGTGCCGTGCATCGTCGTATCCGGTTCCGTGGGCGAGGAAACCGCGGTCGAAGTCATGCGCGCCGGCGCTCAGGACCTTATTCTCAAGCACAATCTCAAACGGCTGCTTCCAGCAATCGCCCGCGAACTCGCGGCCGCGCAGTCGCGGCGCGAGCGGAGGCTCGCCGACTACGAACTCGATCGCGAACGCGAACTGCTCCGTCAGTTGATGAACGGAATACCGGACGCCATCTGCTTTAAGGATCTGGAAAGGCGGTACATCCGGCTTAACGACGCGGAACGCTCGATCCTGAATGTTTGCAACGGCGCCGAGGCAATCGGCAAACGGATCGACGAATTGGTCGCGGCAGAGTTCGCCGACAAGCGCCGTCGCGAAGAAGAGCAGGTGGTGGCAACCGGCAAGGCGCTAATCGATTGCATCGAGAAACATTCCGACTCGAGCGGCGCGGAGCGTTGGATATCTTCGACCAAAGCGCCAATCCGCGACTCGCGCGGCGACATTGTCGGCATCGTCGAAGTGGCGCGCGACATTACCGAGACCAGGCGGCAACAACAGCTCAAAGACGAATTCATCGCCACCGTCAGTCATGAACTGCGCACGCCGCTCACCTCGATTCTCGGCGCCGTCGGCTGCCTGATCGGGGGTGCCACCGGCGAGTTGCCGGCTGCCGCCGCGCGCATGCTCATGGTTGCCATGAACAACTGCCGCCGCCTGGTCGGCATCGTCAACGACATCCTCGACATGGAGACGATCGAAGCGGGCAAGATGCGCTATGACAAGAGGCCGCTCGATGCGCACGCGCTCGCCGTCCAGGTCATCGAGGCCAATCAAAGCTTTGCGGCAAATTACGGTGTGGCGCTGCGCCTGGACGGCGCGGCAGCGCGGCGAGAGGTTTTTTCCGTTTTTGCCGATTCGGATCGACTGTCCCAGGTATTGACGAACCTGATTTCGAACGCGATCAAGTTTTCCCCGCGCGACACGGAGGTCTCCATGTCAATCGAGAATGACAACGAGACGATCGGAATCAGCGTCCGCGATCACGGCCCGGGTATTCCGGACGACTACAAGGATCGGATTTTCGAAAAGTTCGTGCAGGTCGACGCGACCGACCGGCGCAGACGAGGAGGAACCGGCCTCGGCTTGAGCATCGTCAAGCGGATCGTCGAGCAAATGGACGGCACGATCGGTTTTGCGCCGGCACCAGGCGGCGGGACCATTTTCACGGTCGCTTTCAGGGCCTGGACGCCGCGGCCCAGCGCCGGCGCAAGCGGCATGGAGCGACCCTGCGCCGAGGACCATGCTCAGGCTTGCGGGGAATTGATCTCGTCCAAAGGGTAGATAGGGCGCCGCACCTTGCGGAAGGAAAGCGCCGAATAGTCGGAGGTGCAGACGCCAGTGCCCGCGCACTCGACCACTCCTTTTGCGAGCGAACCGAAGCCGGCTCGCCAATGCACCCGGCTCTTGAGCATCAGGTAGTTCTTTCGTACCGGATCGATGCCGACGCTGATCAGGCCAGCGATGTCGTTCGGCTCCTGGTGGCGCGATATCACCACGATCTCGACCTTGCCGGTATCGAGCACGACGGTCGGCCCCATGTGCATCGTCACGCCTTGATAAGCGGGACCGCGATTGCGGAACGTGCCGTCGAAAATCAGCTTCACGCGGCCGGTGACTTGCAGTGGCTGTCCGGAAAGGCCGATGGCGGGCATCGCCATCTTGCCGCCAAGCGGCAGCGAGACCTCGCAGCCGATCCCGGCGACGATCATCGTGCGAACCGCTGCCGGGTCGCAAATGGCAAAGGCCGCAACGTTCTCCAGACCGGCCTCGAGGATCCCCCGCAGCACCGTCATGCTGTCCATCGTGCCGCCCGAGGCGGCATTGTCATAATGGTCAAGAAGGACGACCGGACCATCCGTCATTTTCTTCGCCCGTTCCAACGAATTGCTCAGCGGCTCGATTCGGTAAACGAACGACTCGCGCCCTCCCCAAGCCATTGCGAATAATTCATCACAGCAGACTTTGGCGCGCCCCAGGTCGCCATCGGTCACCACCACACAGGACAGGCCCGCGTCGGCGACATCCGCGTGCGGAAACCCGGTAAACAAGCTGGCGGCAAGTGCACCCTCGCGCTCCATCTCGCGGCAGCGATTCTGCAGCGCGCGATTCGGCTGGTCATCGGTTCCCTGGCGCATGATGTGCGGCAGCATCGGGACCTGCCGCCACGCCATGGTCGGCTCGGCCTCCCCCCGCAATGCCGCAAAGATCGGACGGGCCGCGCGTAGGCCCGTCTCATAGAAGTCGACGTGCGGATAGGTCTGGTAACCGGCAATGATGGTCGAATTCTCCACCATCGCCGCCGACAGGTTGGCGTGCATATCGAGCGCGAGACCAACCGGCACATCCGGCGCGATCGCGCGGATGCGCCGCAGCAGTTCGCCTTCGCCGTCATCGCACTCCTGCGTCACCATCGCGCCGTGCAGGTCGAGCAGAATGGCGTCGCAGCCCTTGCGAACATCGGCGCAGATACGTTCGCACATGTACTCGAACGCCGATTGCTCGACCGGTCCGCTCGGCCAGGCATTGGCGGCAATCGGCAGAACGATCTCCGCCTGTTCGCATGCCGCAGCGTCGATGAATCCGGCGAGTGCAGTTCCTGTCGACTTGAACGCGCAATAGGCATCCTGCCCCTCCGGCGGCGCCGATTCGCCGCGCGCGAAACGGGAAAGATCGGTGTGCACGGGCGAGAACGTGTTGGTCTCGTGTTTCATCTGCGCGAGAACAACACGCATCGATCACTCCCTGCGACGGCCGGAAAACCCGTGTGGTTCAGGCATGGCCCTCGGCGGCGATGCGACTGACAAGCGTTCCAAGCTTCTCGATCGTCGCGTCGATACGATCGCCCGGCGCAAGCCATACCGGCTTGTCCATTCCGGCGATCACTCCGGCGGGACTCCCGGAGGTAATGACGTCGCCCGGTTCGAGCGTGATGTTCGACCACCACGAGACCAGGTCACGCACGCCATAGATCATGTCCTTGGTGTTGGCGTTCTGGCGCAGCTCGCCATTGAGCCGCAACTGCATTGCCAAGTTCTGCGGATCACCCACTTCATCCTTCGTTGTCAGCCATGGACCGAGCGGACAGGACGTATCGAAACTCTTGCCCAGGAGAATGACCTTGTTGGCGTGCTCGCGCGCTTGAATGTCCCGCGCCGACATGTCGTTGAAGATGCAATAGCCGGCGACGTGGTCGAGTGCGTCGGCCTGCGAGATGTACTTGCCGCACCGCCCGATCACTATTCCCAATTCAAGCTCGTAGTCGAGCTGCTTGGTGAAGCGCGGGATTACGACCTCCTGGTCCGTCCCGATGACGGATGAGGGCGCTTGCAGAAAACCAGTCGGATGCTCGTAGTGAAACGAGCTCCAGCCGTGGGCCTGCCACTCCGGTGCCTTGAAGCCGGAACTGACTTCGTCCTTGTGCGAGCGGAAATTGATCGACGTATGCAATATCTTGCCGGGGCGCGGCACCGCCGGCAGAAGTTTCACGTCCTTACGGTTCCAGGCCAATCGGCGTCCGTTCGGAGCCGCCGTCGCATCCGGCGCGCGGCCGCCAACAGTCGCGGCAGCGTGATCGAATGCGGCTCGAGCGGCCGCCATAGCCGGCTCGCCCGCAGCGAGGAATTGGAGCATGTCGTCAGGAAGGGGCGGTAGTGCCTTGCCGCGCGCAGCAAGCGCCGAATGCGACGCACCAAGATCCGCCACGACCTCATCGGAAATCAAGCCCGCCAGGAAACGCGACCGCGCCGCCGAATTGCGGACTTCACAAATCACAAGCTTCACGGCCGCTTCCTCCTAAATGGCCACAGCCCGGCGCGCGCGGGCGTTTGCGCCAAGCCGGCGGCCGTCGCCATTTCCTTTGCGCGGTGGCACAGCTGAGATCAGGTCGGGCATCGTACCGGTGCCGAGCTGAAAGGATACCCAATCCACTTCATGAATGCTAATTGCTTTTGACAGTGCAGTTGCGTGTTTTTATGAATCTATGGTGCTTCTTCATCTGCAACTTCCGACTGACTCATGATCTGCATTCGCGTGAATGGAGCAAGCCGCGAGATCGCGGCCGATGCGGCTACGCCGTTTGCCTATGTGTTGCGGAACGAGCTGGGACTCACCGGCACCAAGCTCGGCTGCGGCCTTGAGCAGTGCGGGGCGTGTGCCGTTTTGGTCGATGGAGTTTCCACCCTGAGCTGCAACGCACCAGTCGGACAGTTCGCCGGCCGAGATGTCGAGACGGTTGAGGCGAGCACCAATGTGACACTTAAACGGGTGCAAGCGGCATTCGTGCGGACCGGGGCGTCACAATGCGGCTATTGCATTCCTGGCATGACGATTGCGGCAGCGGCACTGCTTATGGCAAATCCGCAACCTGATGAGGCGGCCATACGCACGGCGTTGCAGCCGCATCTGTGTCGTTGCGGGACGCATCTGCGCGTCCTGCGCGCGCTACGAGCACTGAGCAGCGAGGCCGCGCCAGCGTGAGTGTGGCCGAAAATCTGGCAAAATATCCAGGCGTCGACGACTGGATCGAGATTGCGCCTCATGGGCGCATCACGGTCCACACCGGCAAGGCGGATATCGGCCAGCGGATTTCGACGGCGCTTGCCCTGATCGCCGCAGAAGAACTCGACGTCGACTACGAACGGATCGATGCCGCCGGGGTCGATACCGCCTCCTCGCCGGACGAGGAATACACCTCTGCCAGCAACTCGGTGGAGCGCTCCGGCGCGACAATCAAGCTCGCATCGGCGACAGCGCGGCGGCACTTGCTCGATTTGGCGGCGCAAACGCTGGGCGTGGACGCGAACACGCTGCAGGTCAGCGACGGGCTCGTACGCTCAAGCGTCAGCAATCGATCCGTTACCTATTGGGAATTGATGGAAGGGCGGCGCTTCACTGCCGCGGTGATAACGGACATCGCCTGCAAGCCGCCGCAGGATTATCGCCAGATCGGACGGCGGGTCGTCGCCAAGGATCTCGCGGATCTGGTGCGAGGGACCGCACCATTTGTGCACGACCTGCGCCTGCCCGGCATGCTGCATGCGCGCCTGGTTCGCCCTCCGCATTATCATGCGCGCATCGAGGAAATCGATCGGACCATCTTCAACCGGCTGGACGGCGCGCACTTGGTCCGCGACGGCAGCTTTGTCGCGGTGGCGGCGGACGACGAGTATCGCGCCATCCAGATCGCCGAACGGGTTACCGGCGCAATCCGCTGGCTCCCGCGGCACGGGCTCGATGCCACAGACGTATTCACACGGCTCAAGAGAGAGCCTCGAGTAAGCCTGCCAGTCCGCAACGGCGACGCCTACAACGAGCCCGTGCCACCGCTGGAGCCGCCTCCCGCGCAGGCTGTGACGACGGTGAATACCCGCATCGAGCGCCCTTACACCATGCACGGCTCGATCGGACCCTCGGCAGCGATGGCGCTATTGCAAAATGGCGATCTTACGATCTGGACCCACACTCAGGGGGTCTATCCGCTGCGGCTGACCATTGCCGAATGTCTCGACATGGATCCGGGGCGCGTTCGCCTCGTGCAGAAGCGCGGTCCTGGCGCCTACGGCCATAACGGCGCGGACGATGCCGCCTTGGAGGCGGCCCTGATCGCGCGCGCGCTGCCCGGCAAGCCGGTGCTGCTCAAGTGGTCGCGCGCCGACGAGCACGCCTGGGAGCCGTACGGCCCGGCAATGGTGGTCGAAATCCGAGCCAGCCTCGATGGCTCGGGGCACGTGGTCGATTGGTCCCACGAGACGTGGAGTGACACCCATCGGACGCGACCGCGGCCGGGACCGGGGCAAATCGGGCCGGCGCGAATGATTTCGACGCGATTATTGAGCATTCCGGTGAAGCCATTCGTGGCCGAGCCGTTTTTGTCAGCTCCGCTGGCGGGAATACACCGCAATGCTTTTCCCTATTACAGTTTTCCGCGTCCGCGGGTCGTCAAGCATCTGGTTCGCGACATGCCGCTGCGCACGTCGACGCTGCGCAGTTTGGGCACCTATGCCAACGTGATCGCCATCGAAACGACGATGGACGAACTCGCTCGGGCGGCGAAAATCGATGCGCTCGAGTTTCGCCTGCGGCATCTCATCGACGAACGGGCGCACGCGGTCCTCAATGCTGCGGCCGAGCGCGCACAATGGGGTCGCGCCAACCCCCGGGCGGACACCGGTCGAGGCTTGGCGTTTGCCCGCTACAACAATCTCAAGGCCTACGCGGCAGTCATCGTCGATCTGCGCGTGGACGATGCGGCCAAGGTGCATCTCGACCGGATCGTGATTGCTGCCGACGCCGGGCAGATCGTCGATCACGACGGTCTGGCCCTGCAGCTCGAGGGCGCTGCGCTGCAATCGGCGAGTTGGACGCTCTACGAGCAGGTCACCTTCGACGCGAGCGGAATTACCAGCCGGGACTGGGACAGCTATCCGATGTTGCGTTTCGACAACGTTCCCGACGTGGTGACGGCGCTGATCGATCGGCCAGGAATGCCCTATCTTGGCCCTTCGGAATGCGCGATCGGCCCGACTGCCGCAGCCATCGCCAACGCCATCCATGATGCGACCGGACTGCGACTGAACCGGCTGCCTTTCACGCCGGATGCCATCCGCCAGGCGGCCTTGCAATAAGCACGGGCGCCGGCCCTGCGGAGCGATCGGGCGCTACCCGCGCATGAAAACCGGTCGTACCTTTTCGGCGATGAGGCGAACGGCGGTCGCCCGGTCGGGGCCCAAAACCTGGTAGAGAAGCGGCCAGTGCAGGCCGGCAGCGCTGAGCTGCAACAGACGGTCGGTAACCTGCGTCGGGGTCCCCGCGATCACCACCTTGTCCATGATGGCGTTGGTCACCATGCGCGCGGCGGCGGCGACGCCGTCAGTCTGCAGCTTGTTGGCGATCGGCCGCGCCTCTTCCTCGGTCAGACCGGCTGCCGCCATCAGGGTGTCGTCGCGGATGTTTTGCAGCTTGTTGGCGATGTAGGCGGCGGTCGTCGGGCGGATCGCGTCGCGGGCCGCGGCCTCATCCTCGGCGACCGAGAACGGCAGTGTGGCGCCGATCGGAATATTGTCGGCAGTGCGGCCGGCTTTCGCCGCTCCGGCGGCAATCCGCTCCCGCGCGATCTTGACGAACGGAACGGTCGTGAACGTCGGCAACAGGACGATATCGGCAATCTCCCCACCGAGTTCGAGCATTTTCGGACCGGTCGCTCCGATCGCTATCGGCACGCGTTCCAGTTTCCCGCCGGTCGTCGCCGGCGCGTCGAGCTTGAACAGCTTGCCCTCGTGGTCGACCGCCTCGCCGGAAAGCACCTTGCGCATGACGGCGATGCTTTCGCGATGGATCGGCACCGCGCGCATCGTTTGTTCGGTCCAGCCCATATGCAGCGCCGCAGCTTTCGCGGCGCCGAGCCCCATGATGAAGCGGCCCTTCGACAGCGTGCTCAGCGTGCGCGATTCCATCGCCAGCAGGCCCGGATGGCGCGTGTAAGGAGGCACGATGCCGAGGCCGATAGTGACACGGCTCGTCAGCATGGCGGCCGCAGCGGCGATAGAGGTCGAACTCGACGGTTCGCCTAGCCTCCGGAAATAATGGTAGCCCTCCGACAGCCAGAAACCATCCAGGCCGGCCTGGTCGGCGACCTGCGCCAGACGCACCAGTTCGGCGGCCGGCACCACGCTCAACAAGCAGATGCCGAGATGCTTGGGCGGCAGTGTCATTGCCTACTCCGATACCAAGGCCATGTAACGGCTAAGTGTCCGATGCACCAGATAGCGGAACAGGCGGTCGCTGGCGAAACCCAATAGACTGATGGTGGCAAGCGCGACGAAGATGCGATCGGTTTGCGCGAGCATGCCCGAAACCTGCAACAGATGGCCAAGCCCCGATTGCGCGGCAAGCATTTCAGCGGGGATGATGCTCATGAACGACGAGGCCATGGCCACCCGCATCCCGGTGATGATGTAGGGCACCGCAGAAGGGATGATGACGATGAAGAAAATCTGCAGCTGGTTGGCGCCGAGACATTGAGCCGCACGCTGCCGCGCCGCCGGCGTATGGATCACGCCCGCGACGGTGTTGATGAGCACGAAAAAGAATGTGCCCCAGAAGATCAGGAAGTATTTGGACTGTTCGCCGATCCCGAACCAGATCACCGCGATCGGGATCATGGCGGTTGGCGACAGATAGCGCAGAAACTCGATGATCGGGTCGAGCAGCTCGTTGACCCAGCGCAGACGTCCCATGATGACGCCGACGACGATGGCGAAGATCGTGCCAAGCGAAAAACCGATGAAAATCCGCAGCAGGCTTATGCCCGCGTCGCGGAAAATTTCGCCCGATTTGATCATCGGAATCGCGGTCGCGAATACCTGCGTCGGCGGCGGAATCAGATAGGGGTTGAGAATCGAATACGACAGGAGTTCCCAAGTGGCGAAGAACAGGAAGAGCGAGGCCGCCGTGATCAACGGCGCGCGCAACGCCCGTACCGCTTTCGACTTGCGCAGGCGCAGCCAAATCGGATCGGGAGCATGAGGATGCCCCGGTCGGTCGCGGGATAGGTCGCTGATCGTGGCCATCGCCGGGATCTCCCAATTGTCCGCGAGCCGCACGCAGCCGTGCCTGCGCACTTATGCCGCGCGCTTATACCGCATCGTCGGGCACTCGCGCCGCCTCCTCTTCGAGGAGTCCTTCCACCCGGCCGTAGAGTTCCCCGAACGCCGAAACCGCCGGATCGCGCGGGCGAGGAAGCGTGACCGTCAGCACCTCCTTGATCCGCGAATTCGGACCATAGGTCATTATCATAATCCGGTCGGCCATCAGAATCGATTCCGAGATGTCGTGGGTGACGAAGACGACGGTCTTTTTCGTCCGTTGCCACATGTCAAGCAGAAAGGAGTGCATTCTGCGCCGCGTTAGGGCGTCGAGCGCGGCAAATGGCTCATCCATGAGCAGGATCTGCGGCTCGATCGCCAGCGCCCTGGCGATCTGCAGGCGCTGGCGCATGCCGCCGGAAAGCTGCGAAGGATATTTGCTACGATGGGTGGACAGACCCACCATGCCGAGAAAATAGTCGACCTTGCGGTCCTGCTCGGCGCCGCGAATCTTCTGCAGCTTCAAGCCGCAGCGGATATTCTGCTCGACGGTTTGCCACGGGAACAAGGCCGACCCGGCGTCCTGAAAGAACATCATGCGTTCGCTGGCCGGGCCGGAAATCGCCTTGCCGTTCAAGCTGACGCGCCCGCGCGTGGCCCGCTCGAAGCCGGCCATGATGTTCAACAAGGTGGTCTTGCCACAACCCGACGGACCGAGCAGGCAGACAAACTCGCCTTGCGCGATCGCGAGGGAGATGTCTTTGAGGGCCGCGTAGCCCGTTTCGTCCTCTCCAAACACCTTCGAAAGGTGCTCGACTATGAGCATGGGGCCGCGCGCTTTCCTGTGCCGGGCGGAGGAGCACCGAATCCGGCGCTCACCCGCGGGTGCTTCAACAAGGTGGAGGGATGGTCCCCACCAGCTTGGGATCGATGGCACTGAGACCGTCGGTCCAGATGAGCTGATTGAAATCGAGCGTCCCCTTCATCAGATTGGTCGACCGCATCCAGGCCGCCAGATTGCAATAATCCTTGAAGAATACGCTATCGAAGCCGATCGCCCGGCCGTTGATCTCCCATTGCGCCCGCGTCACCTTTTCCGACAGCCCGAAATGGTCCGCATTATACTTCGCCACCGCGTCGAAATGATGGGAGGCAAAATCAGCTCCCTTGATCATCGCGCGCAGGAAGCGGGTCGCGATGTCTTTGCCTTTCGGCGTCGCCAGCCAGCTCGGCCGCGCACTAATCACGGCGTAACCGTGAATATAGCCCTCGGCGCTGCTGAGCGTATACACCTTGTCCGGGCATATCTCTCGCGCGCGACTTCCGAACGGCTCCCAGATGAAAAAGGCCGAAATGTCGCCGCGACAGAGCGCAGTCGGCAGAACCTGTCCATCGAGATTGATGATCTTTACGTCGCTTTCCTTAATGCCGTTCTTCTTCAGATACTCGGAAATGAACCATGAACCGGTCGAGCCGACGCGGGTGGCTATCGTCTTGCCGATGAGGTCCTGTGGCTTTTTGATCTCGTTACGCGCCGTCGCCAAATAACCTTTCGAATCCCGCTCGATCACGCTGATGAGGCGAAAATCCTTGTTGACGGAGAGCCAATGGAGAACGCCGGGCAGATCGCCGTGAGTTACCAGGTCGCCCTGGCCGGTCTTGAACGTCTGCAGAGCGGTGGTGCCGGTCGGGAAGAGGTCGAACGTAACGTCGAGGCCCTCGTCCTTCAGAAAGCCCTGGCTATCGGCCATCTGGATGGAATCGTAGAGCGGCGCCGGTCCGATGAAGAGCGTCGTCTTCAGCGGTTCTGCGGCGATGCCGCCGGCGACCAAAGCCGCTGTCAGTCCGATCGCGGCAGCGGCCATAATTATTGCCCATGCGCATTTGCGTTTGCCCAGTCCAAGCATACCCCTTCTCCTCTGTTTCGGCCGCACGTTATCCTGATGCCCACCGGTTCGCGCGCGTCATCGCCGCCCGCTTTCAGGTGCGCTTGCGTGCAGCAATGTCGAGCGCGGCCAGGGCGTAAACCTTGGTTCCCGCGACGAGGTCGCTGATCGATTGATGCTCTCCCTCGGAGGGATCGAAGCCCTCGCCGCCCGTGCGCAATCGACCGGAGAGGCCATAATTCACGGTGGGAATTTGATAGCGGTTCAGGTGCGCAGCGTCGGAGTAGAAGTTCACCCCGCCGACCTTCGGTTCGCTGTTGAAGACGGCGCGGTGCGCCGCGCAAATTGATTCGACGACCTGCAACTCCTGATCAATATGCGTGCCGGGCCCGCTGCCGTAGAATTCCACATCGCATACGAGCGTCGGGTGCTTTTGCTTGAGGTCGGCCAAAAAAGCTCAAGCTCGGCTTTCAGTTCGACGACGGTCGACGCCGGACTGAGACGCACATCCATGAAGATGTCGCAGAACACGGGGACCCGCGAAACCCGCCACGGCCAGCCGCCACGCATCGCGGAGATGATCACGTTCGGCTTCATGCCGTTGAACACGTTGCGTTCGCGGTAACCCTCGCTCCATACTTTGAGGCCGTTGTATACGAGCATGGATTTGTCGATCGCGTTGACGGCGCGATCCTGGAACGCGGTATGCGCCATCGTGCCGCGCGTGCGAAAGGCCACCCACACGGTGCCGAAGTGCCAGGGCGTGACCTGGAATGCGGTCGGCTCCCCGAGAATGCAGCAATCGACGGCCAAACCGTGGCGAATAAGATGCAAAGTGCCAATGCCGTGGGCCGCGTAGTCGCAGCCCCTGAATTCGTCGACCGGACCCGTTTCGATCTCGCCGGCTACGCCGGCAATTAGAATGTCGCCGGGCAACTCCACCTTTGCCTCGATGATCGCCCGCACCGCCTCGATGTAGCCGGCGATGGCGCTTTTCATATTGTTGGAGCCGGCGCCATAGATCCACTCGCCGTCGACCAAATAGGACTGAGTCTTGTAGCCGCCGCCCTGGAGCACGGTTTCCTTGCCGCTGTACGATGTGTCCGTGTGCCCGTTGAACAGCAGCTTCATTCCGCCGCCAGTCCCGCGCAGCCGACCGATGGCGTTGTAGCGCCCCTCGCTAATCTCCTGTAACTGCGTTTCAAGCCCGATGTCTGTCATATAGTTGACGAGAAACTTGGCGACTTCGGCTTCATGTCCAGTGGCCGACGGTATGTCGATAAGCGCCCGGGTGAGGTCTACCAGACGTTCCCGCCGAACGTTGTCCAGAATTTTTTTTATGTCCTTGTCCGAGACCATTTTCTTCCCTGTATGTCGACTTCCAGACTGGCGCCGAACAAGACCGCCTTCGACAGCGCGCAGTTGCACCCACAGATGTGCGCGCACTGGTTGCGTTCGACAGCAGTCTCGCTGGCGAAAGCGTCGATTGTTTGCGCAATTGCCACCCTTAGTCAAACCGTGTGTTACCGCTCCGACGCGTTGAGAGGAGAACAAGCATCCGTATGCGTGGTGCGCGCTGTTGCACGAAGCCTCACCGTCGTATTAGTTCGTACACACGACCAGCCAATGCTTTGCTGCTGCCGGGAGGCTATGCATGTCAGACGTAAAACCGATCGCCCCCGTTCGTTTGGGACAAACGGACATCACCTATGCGCCGGGCATTCGCGCCGGATCCTGGCTTTTCTTTACCGGGCATGAGGCGACGGATTACGAGAACGGGATTGCTCCAGCGGTTGCCGGGGTGCCCGGACTGCCGCTCGGCGGCGCACCGCGCTACCTCCGTGAAGGACGGTTCATATTTGAACGGTTGATGAAATTCATTGCGGCGGAAGGCGGCGACCAGCGCCATATCGTAAGGGTTGATCAATATTATCCCCGCGCCGAATGCGTGAATCCATACCAGCGCGCCCGCAAGGCACTGCTCAAGGAATACGTGCCGCCGAGTACCTCGGTGCTGATGGAAGAACTTCCGGTTAAAGGCGCGAACATGGATATCTCTCTGCTTGCGGTCCTGCCCGGCGGCGGGCGCGAGCCGCGGCCGGCAGGAGCCTCGGACACGCCGGTACCCCCACACTCCGGATTTATTCCCGCACTGGTAAGCGGCGATTACGTGTTCATCGCCGGCCAAATAGCAAACAACGACGCAATGAATGGCCTCGATTCGCGGGCCTATCGCCCCCGCAACGCTCTTTGGAACGGCACGGACATTCGTCTGCAAGCGGAGCTTCTGGTCACCCGGTTGAAATCGGGTTTGGAAGCGGGAGGCAGTTCGCTGAAGAATGCAGTAAAGGCGCAGGTTTATCTCACCGACATCAATGATCTTCCGGAATTCCTCGATGTCTGGAACAGCTATTTCTCCGCGAACCCCTGCGCGCTCACCGTGGTTGGCACCAAGGCGCTGGGACTTCAGGAGGCGATTATCGAGATCAATATCTTCGGCGTTCGCGACGACGCCCAGATCAAGAAGCAGATCATCGAACACGAACCCTCGGCGGCGATGCGCCTTGGAGCGGCCGCCGTCGCGGCCGGCGACCTCTTGTGTCTGTCCGGGCTCTACGCCGCCGGGCGTGATGGCGCCATTCCGGCGGTACGGCAGTCGGCCGGCTTGAGCTATCTCGGCGCGCCGGCGCAACACGAAATGCGCGCGATTCTGCAGGCCGCCGAGGAGATCTGCCGCAAGGCCGGCACCTCGCTCGCCAACGTCGTGCGCGCGCATCATTTCATGGGCGATCTCAATGCGCTCTATCCCGCCTTGAGCATCTGGCGCGACAAACTGGGCGACACGCCTCTTCCATTCGGAGCGGTGCGCACAACTCTGCCGATTCCGCTTTGCGATATCGTGCTCGACATGTGGGCGTATCGACCTCATCGCTAGTGTGGTCCGGTTCTAACATTCGCATCCGGGGCGGCCGGCTCGTGTAGAACGAATGTCAAATCCGCACCACGAGCGGGGTTGGCGCAGCCAGGTGAACGCCGGATCTTCGCGCCACATTTGGGTGTGCTCGCAAGCACATGGGCCAAGGCAAAACAGTTCGCATTTGCTGAGCCGGAAACGAGGCCGCCCTCACGCGTTCTCGTAAAGCGCCGCCGCGCGCACGTCGTCTTCGATCATGCGCCAGATGCGATCGACCAGGGCCACGAATTCCGGCGTCCGCTTGAGGGTCAGATGGCGTGGGCGCGGCAGCGCGATCTCGACCTCTTCCTGCAGCCGCCCCGGCCGGCGCGCAAAAACCAGCACCCGGTCGGACAGGAACACTGCCTCGTCGATCTGATGAGTGACGAACAGCACGGTCTTCTGGCCGCGCAGCCAGATGCGCAGTAGCTCGGCCTGCATGATTTCGCGGGTCTGCGCGTCGAGCGCTGCGAACGGCTCGTCCATCAGCAGGATTTCCGGGTCGATGGCGAGCGCGCGGGCAAGGTTGACGCGCTGGCGCATGCCGCCGGACAGCTGGCGCGGGTAGTACCGCTCGAAACCTTCAAGCCCGACGAGCTTGAGCAATTCCATGGTGCGCCTGCGATCGTCGGCGCCGACTGACCCCGCCACTTCGCGGCCGATGATGGCGTTGGCGAATACGGTGCGCCACGGCAGCAGGCTGTCGTTCTGGAACACGAAGCCGCGATCGGTGCCCGGCCCACGCACTGCGCGGCCGTCGAGCAGGACCTCGCCCGCACTCGCATGTTCGAGCCCGGCGACGATGCGAAGGAACGTCGTCTTGCCGCAGCCCGACGGACCCACGACCGAGATGAATTCGCCGCGCCCGATCTCGAGACTGATATGGCGCAGCGCCTCGAGATCGCCGAACCGTTTGCTGAGATTGGAGACCTGGAGCTTCGGCGCCATGTGCTCACTCTGCGGTCGACGATACGAGCATCCCCTTCGAGAGTCAGCCCCGCCCGACCGATGAGGCGGACGAGGCCGGCCGCATGCCCGAACATCGGGCGGTCGACCCGCACATGGTTGTCGCTTTAATTCGAAATCGGGACAAGCGACGATATTGCCAAGCTGTTCAGGTCAAAATCCTTTGGGATATTGCCGGTGGACTTCAGCATATCGGCGATCTCCTCGATCTTGGTGCGCGACAGCTTGCCGGTAGGTTCAAAGAAGCCGATCTTGCGGAAGAAGTCGTAGGTCTTGGCGAGATTCTCCGGCTTGCCGTGCATCGCGTCGACGAGGATGGCAACCGCCTCGTTGCGGTTGGCGTCGGTGTTAAACCAGGCCACCGCTTTAGTGATTACACTGAGATAGCGTTTCACCAGCGCCTGGTGGCTATTCGCCCAGGTTCGATTCGCGACGGTGCCTGAAAAGGGCAGGTTCGGCGCATAGTCCACCACCAGGCCGAGATTGGAAAAGCCATCGTCGAGAGCAAACAGGTTGAAAGGCGGGAACAGCATGGCCGCATCGACGGCGCCGGATTTCAGTGCGGCATAGCGAGCAGGCGTCGAGCCGCTGAAAATCAAGTCGTAGTCGCCTTGCTTCAAGCCGTTCGGGACCAACATGCGGTCCAGATAGAAGTGCGTGATGTCCTTTTCTCCGCCGATAATGATCGTCTTGCCCTTGAGATCGGCGATACGCTTGATCGACGGCTTGCCGACCAGCGCGAAGGGTGCCGCCTGTCCTTCCAGCCGCACCAGAGCGATCGGCGCACCTTTTCCGACGGCACGGATCGGATCGACGAGGCCGACCGCAAATCCGAGATTGACCGACCCGGCCGCCACTTGCTGAGTCAGCTGTGCGCTGGAGGGCACGTAGATGATGTCGACTTTGAGTCCTTCCGCCGTGAACATTCCCTTGCGTGCTGCGATCAGTTGCAGCCAGGCGACCGGGTTGGCATTGCCTACCGTTGCGACTTCGAGCGCATCGGCGGCATAGGCCACCGAACTCGCGAGCCCCGCGAGCGACATCGCCGCACCGAACACGACACCTCGAAGCCAAGCGTTTGATTTCATCTTATCCTCCCGTTAATGCTTGATCTGCTCCAGTCATCGGATCGCGTGCCAAGCCCGCGATGGCTCTGCTGCTTGTTGCTTGTCCGCCTGCGGTGCGGCTTTCTCGCGTACTCCCGCTTGCGACGGATCCGGCCAGCGAGAAATCCGATCGATCAGCGGCGGATCGTCACGGTAGGCGATGTCTACGTCCAACGCCGTGCCGCAGCCGGGACAGAAGAATTCCAAGAGAAGGAACTGTCCGCTATCGACCCGCAACGGCCCTGCCCTGCTCGGCGCCGACTTTCGCATCACAACGTGTTCTTTCCAGTCAGCCTGCGCGGGGCAAAGGCTTTCGCCACACCAGGTGCACTGAATGGAGCCGGCCTCCGAGACCTGGAGATATTCGCCGATCCGATAGCGCGTTCGCGCCACCTCGGTGCGCGTATCGCAGCGGAATGTCCGTCCGCCGAGGCGCTCCGACCGCAAGGCGGTGCGGCGCGCGCGGGTCGAGTCCGCGTCGACCTTCTTGTTCGCCGTATCGACGACGACGCCGTAAACGTCACGCGCCGGCCCTTCGGTCACCAGGCCCCACAGCACGTCCCGCAGGACGAGTTCGGGATCGCGATCGAGCGGATCGCCGTAGCCGCCGGCGCCATCGTAGCGGATGTACTGAACGTCACCGTTGCGGATTTCGGTCACTCCCAGTCCGATCTGTTCCTGACGCGCCGCATGCGTCGAGGCAAGGTCATGGGCGTCTTCGATCGCCGTGGCGTCGCGAAACTGGATGAAGGCCGTGTTGCATCCTGGGTACCCGCCGAATAGCCCCTGCGAATTCAGCGCCAGCGCGCCGCGGCCCGGCATCAGAACGGCGCTGAACTTACTCTCGCCGGTGCGGTGCGGAACGACCGCATATTCGTGGCAGACGCCGCCGCGGTATTTTCCGGGCCCGCCGGAATCGGCGACGATCCGGCGATAGAGATAGCGGTGCGGAAAGCTCATCTCGTGGCGCTCGACGTTGGCGCAGCGCGCGACCGGCGCATGCAGCATGCCGCCGTTGTCGACGCCGTCCTTGAACGAACGCGCTCCGCCGGAACCGGAAAACGTATCGGTACCGTGATGGCCGAGATGCTCACCGTCCGCGGTCGAACCCGACAGGTGGTAGATCATGTTGGTCGGCTGCCACAGGCCCGTGGCGCGGCGATGGTAGATTTCCGAAGCGCCCAGCATTTTCGAAATTGCGATCAGGACCAGGTTGCGCACGATCTGCACGACGCCGATTGTCGCCAGCGAAACCGGCGCCGGTCGCTGCGCGTTCACCACCGTTCCCTCAGGGGCGATCAGCTTGATGCAATTGAAAATGCCGTCGTTCCAGACCATGTCGTAGGCGAGCATCGGAAACAGCGACCCGAACAACGATCCCCAGGTAGCCCAGTACGAGCAATTGACGCCCGACGACACCTGCGCGGGCGCGCCGCTGAAATCGAAGGTCAACGTGTCGCGCAACTTGGTGGCGACAAGCTCGATTCGCATGATTCTTTCGGGGTGTTCGTAGTATTGCCGCGCCCGCCAAGTGCCATCGGGAATTTCCATGAGACGCTGTCGCATCAGTCGGTCTGATTGGGCGATCAATTCCCGACTGACGATGTCCACGGTCTCATAGCCGTAATCGGCATACAGCTTGAGCATGCGTTGCTTGGCGACGTGGTTTGCTGCGAGTAACGATTTGATATCGAGCCCGACCAGACCCGGATCGCGGACCATATTCAAAATAGTCTCGAACACGTCCTTGCGAAGCTTGCCGCGCTCGACGAGCTTGAGCCCGCGCGACGAGAAACCCTCATGGTAGGACGACCGCGCGCTCGGACAGAAACCGCCCGGATCAATTCCGCCGATGTCATTGACGTGCACGAAATCCGCGACGAAGCCGGCAAGCCGCCCGTTCCAATGGACCGGCGCGATCAGATAGACGTCCGGGGCGTGAAGGGCGGCGGTATAGGAATCATTCAACAAGAAAACATCATCTTCGAAGATGCCGGGATCGTCCGCAAAATTTGCGATGATGTGCTTGACCGCCTGCGAGGCACTCGTGAGATGCTGCAGGAAGCCGGTCCCGCCAACCATCAGCCCGCCGTCATCGCGATAGAGCGAAACCATGAGGTCGTGCGCTTCGGCGGAGATCGGCGTGCCGGAAACGCTCTCGAGAGCGACGACCGCTTCCTCGGTGACGCGAAACAGCTTGTGCCGGATGATCTCGAACGTGAACGGGTCCACGTTGCCAGCTTGCATCGGCTGCGCTCCTTTCACCAAGTCATCACGATGTTCTTGCGGCCGTCGCAAGTCGCCGTTTGGCCCGGCTGAACGACGATCGTGGTAATCGGCGTCCACACGATCGCCGGCCCTGTTATCTGGTGGCCGGCGCGCAGGCGCTGAAAATCGTAACAACGCGCCTGCTGGGGTTTGCCGAAATACGATTGCCGCGTCTCGACGTAGGCCGGCGCCGGGTCGCGCTCCCCCGGCAACTCATCGTTGAGCAGTGGTTTCTGCAGGCGCGCAACGCCCCGCAAATGGAACGCAACCGTCTCGATGCCGGCCTCGCGGTATCCGGCCTCCTTGCCGTAACGGGCGGCATAGAGTGCTTCGAATTGCGTGGTGACCGCTTCGAGGTCCGCCGCGCCCAGGACCTCGGGGCCCTCGACCGGCGTCGGAATGACATGGACCTGGTGCCGGTAGCGCATGTTCACCACGCGTTCGGTCCTGATGTCCTGCGGTTTGAAGCCGGCAAGCTTAAGCCGCTCGACGACCCGCTCCGCCAGTTCGGAGAAGATCGCATTGACTTTCCTTGGGTCGGCCGGCGTCCGCAGCGTGATTGCCGTCACGTCCGTGTAGACGACGTCGGCGCTGACCAGCCCGAAGGCGCCATGGACCGATGCCGAGTGCGGGATCACGATCTTGCGGACGCCGAGCTCGGGCGCAATGGCGGGCATGTGCATTCCCGCGGTGCCGCCCGTCACGAACAACACATAGTCGCGCGGATCGAGACCTTTCTCCACGGTCTGCTTGTGCAGCAGATCGTAGACCATGCTGTTGGCGAGACGATACACATTGGCGGCCGCCTCAAGCGGGTCCATTCCCAAAGGGTCGGCGATCTTGGCTTTGAAAGCCGCAAGCGCCGCTTGGCGATCGAGCTTGGCTCGGCCGCCGAGAAAGAACCGGGATTCGAGATAGCCGAGCAGCAGGTCGACATCGGTGATGGTCGGCTCCCGGCCGCCGAAACCGTAGCAGACCGGTCCCGGATCGGACCCCGCGCTCTTTGGTCCGATTTTAGGCAGCCCGGTTTGCTCGTCGATCGAGATGATGCTGCCTCCGGCAAGGCCGATGGAGACCATGTCCATCTTGTTGAGATTGTAGTGGTAGCGATAGACGCGCGGCTCGCGCTCATACTCGATGCGCCCTTCGCGGATCACGCCGGCCTTGAACGTCGTTCCGCCCATGTCGGTAGCGATAATGTTGGGCATGCCAAGGCTGTCACCAAGCACCTTGCTGCCGACCAGACCGCCAATCGGTCCGGATTCGATCATCCCGACGGCGCGCTGCGGCGCATCTTCGATCCGCAACAGGCCGCCATGCGCTTGCATGACCAGAACCGAACCGCGAAATCCGCTGGTATCCAACCGGGCTTTCAGGTTCGTGAGGTAGCGCTCGACAATCGGCCCTAGCGTGACGTTCAACGCCACCGCCGAAGTGCGTTCATATTCGCCCTCTATCGGAGAGAGCTCGCTCGAATATCGTGAAGAAGAGATCCGGATAGAGGCGTTTGGCGATGCGCTGCGCCATCCTTTCGTTTTGCGGATTGCGAAATGACCAGAGGAACGACACCCCGACCGCACGGGCACCGGCGTCCACCAGCGCGCGCATTGCCGCTTCGATCTCGGCGTCTTCGGGCGCGACCAGGACATCCCCGGCCGCATCGGTACGTTCGCGGATACCTTTGATCATCGGCAGCGGAATAAGCGTCGCCGGCTTATCGGTGTCGATAACGTTCTTCTTTTCCTCCTCCGAGAGCCCCGACCAGCGGCCATAGCCGCCGCGCGTCATGTAAAGGATGCTCTCGAATCCGCGCGTGGTCAGAAGCCCCGCCGGACACAGCGTACCATCGACGATGGCATTTTCGGCGACGGTGGTGCTATGCAGGAACAGCGGCGTATCGGCGAGCAGACTGCGCACATCCGTCTTGAGCGAGTCTGCGGCGACCTGCAGCGAATCCAGAATACCTTGCGAGAAATCGTTTGGAGTTCGAGAAGGCTTTGGCGACGATCAGCCGGCCGGTGGAATCGACAACCACGCAATCGGTGCACGTACCCCCGATATCCACTCCGGCAATGAACGGCACACCAGTCCCCAGTCGATTCCCGGCAGCAACCGCACCAGCAGGCGGTCACCGCGATCAGTTGCGCGATCGCGCAAACCCCGAACCGCCGTCCACCATCGTTCGTCGTCAATTCGCCCGACCAGCGTAATCCGCGCGCCCAGGCACGCCGCAACAAATTCACACGGCGTAAGACGCGCCGCGACATTGACATGCGCCCTTACCCGAGTCAAACGTTTGTTTAAATCGGGGCAACGGACCTGCGGGTCACGGTGCGGATTGACCAAGACAGCGACGCGACGCCGCCCATCAGGAGAAAGATTCTATCTCGCCGATAAGCTGTTCGATCGAGCAGATGCGGCAAAACTGCGCAAGCTCGGTGAGCACGACGCGGAGCAGTTGATCGAGCGGCACCGGTCCCCATCCGGCGTCCGGGAGATCGCGGTTGATCGTGCCGTCACTGGGAAAGATCACGCGGTAGTCGCGCGTCACCGCACATCGCGCGGTGGTTTCCGTACCAATGCTGGTCGAGGTCCCAACGATGATCAGCGTATCGATCTGCTGCTGCCGAAGAACAAGTTCAAGCTCCGTGCCGCGGAAGGCATCGAAGCGGCGCTTGTTGAGGATCACTTCGCCGGTCTGCGGCGCAAGCTCATGGTAAACCTCCACTCCTGCGGTTCCAGCCAGACAGCCGTGCCCGCCATGCGCCGGCTTGAAGCCATCGCCGACGCCTTGCGGATGATAGTTCTGACAGGCGTAGACGATCAGAATTTTCTTGCGCCGGCAGGCGGCGATCAAGGGCTTGAGGCGAGGCACGAGGTCCTCGCGCGCCCGGACCGACTCCAGCGGAGCGCCGGGCGCAAGAAAATCGTTGATCATGTCGTAAACGACAAGCGCCGTGCGCTTTGGATCCGGCTGGTAGTTCAACACCCGGCAAACCCGTCGATGACAATTCGGCTGTGTCGCTTGAGGCGGCGCTGGTACGCGCGCGGCTACTGTTGCATCACAGTGGCACAGGCCCGTAACCAGAGTCAAACAATTGTTTAAATCGTCGGCGACCGCGCATTTAATTGACATTTCGGATAAAGCGTGCGGGTAGAAAGGCCCGCGCGGAACCGGTGATTGCGATGGACCGAACACGCTCCAAAGCGGCGGCGATTGCGACCGCCAACCGACCCCCGGCTGCCGTCGAGGAAGACGGCACGCGCGACCGCATCCTGCGTACGGCTGAGCGACTGTTCGCCGAGCACGGCTTCAACGGTGTTTCGGTTCGCGAACTGGCTGCCGCGGCTCAGGTCAATATTGCCAGTATCGGTTATCATTTCGACAGCAAGGAGGGTCTGCTCTTCGAAGTGTATCGCCGTCATTGCAAGCCGATGATCACCGAGCGGTTGCGCGGACTCGCGGCCGCGCGGCGACTGCGCGGTCGGACGCGTATCGCGGCGATCATCGACGCATTCATTCGTCCGGCGCTGCAGCAAGTCGAGTCGGAGGATGGCGAAACGTTCATCCGGTTGCGTGCGGTGCTCTCGGGCGAGAATTCAGCGCTTCTGGAGCAGCTGGTGGCGGAGAATTTCGATCATTCGAGCACCGCGTTCGTCGACGAACTCTGTGCGTCACTGCCGCATCTAAGCAGAACCGATGTCTGCTGGCGCTTTCACTTTCTGCTCGGCACCATCTACTACACGGCGGCGGGGCCGTATCGCATCGCCGCTTTCTCCAACGGCCGCTGCGATCCCTCCGATACCGAGGCCGTGATTGAGGAGCTTGTGCCGTTCATGACCAGGGCATTCCAGGCACCTGCCGGCAAGCCGCGACGCGCTGCTCGCAAACGGCGCTAAAGCGCATCCCGCTGAGATCGATTCCAGGACAGGTCCGCCCCCTCACCCGGGCTCGCATCTTTGATGCCCGCCGAGGTCTTTCCATGGGCAAAGGCGCAGATGCAACGATGGAACGTGACCGTTCCTATCATGGCAATCGCAACGACTCACTTCGGCTGCGGTAGACGGCGGCCGATATATTTTCTCAAATCAGTGAGGTTGCTCCGGATCGCTGCTTCATCGACCACGTTTGGATCGAAATCCGGGGCATCGAATTCCAGCATATCCGCGTGGTTGACGCTGGTCGGGTCGGCGATAGTGCGCAGATAGGTCTCGTAGCCGACCGGGCCGCCGATATCCGCCGGCGGACAGCGGCCTTCGGCGGCCACGAGATTCGGATAGCGCAAGCCCGGCCGCGCCGTCTCGCGCGCCTGGAGGCGCACGGTGTGTTCCCAGTCCTCGCCGAGGACATAGTCGTATTTGAACGTGTTGCCCAGTGCGAGAACGTCGGCGAGCGTCGCGCGCTCGGCCGGTGATGGGCGCTTGTCCAGGTCGCGATCCTGCGGGCCCCAGACTCTATCGCCGATACAGAACTCGAACGGATGGCCGTTCTGCCAACCGATCGCGACTTGCAGCACGAAATGCAGGTCGTCCAAACGGATATCGATGGGGACCTCGATGAGGCGCACCACTCGCGGCGTCACATCGTCAATTTCAACGCTGAGCCGCGCGATCTCATCGGCCGGCGGCAAAGCCGTCATTCCGCGGCCTGCTGAAACACCAGCATCTCGTCACGTGGGTCGAGATCGACGATCTTGCCATCCTTGATCACCCAAGCGAGATTCTTAGTGTCCTGCAGAATCGTGATATCGGCGATCGGGTCCTTGTCCCACACGGTGATGTCGGCGAACTGGCCCACTTTGACCTCGCCGACCTGGCCGTCGAGCCCGACCGCAAGCGCGTTGTCGCGCGTTGCCGCCACGATCGCCTCCATCGGCGAATAGCCGCCGTGCTTGACGAAGATTTCCAGCTCCTTGGCGTGCAGCTCGCCATGGCGGGAGAACGAATTGTTGCCCGTATCGGTGCCGACCAGAAGCCTGATGCCGAGCTTGCGCGCCTTATGCATCAATTCGCCCAGCAGGTCGTAGTGCCGCTGCATACGGCCGAAATCGAGCTGCACCTGCTCGGCGCCAACCTTCTGCCGCTTGCCGAGTTCGACCACGACCGCCAGGAACGTTGCGGTCGGCAGGATCGGCATGCCCGCCTTGGCGACCGCGTCGAGATCGCGATCGGTGGCGAGATCGGCATGCACGATCCAGTCGACGCCGGCCTCCGCCGCCGCGCGGGTCGAGCCGGCGCCGCGCGAATGGATGGCGACCTTCAGGTTGCGGCGATGCGCTTCGCCGACCACGGCGGCAATCTCCTCCTTGGCCAGCATCTGCGATTCGCCGGAGCGGCTGTCCGCCATCTTGATGAAGTTGACGCCGTGTTTGCCTTGCCGGCGCACCTCGGTGACCATTTCGTCGCCGGTGTTGCACAGCTTGCCGATCGAATGGTCGGGCGTGCCTTCCCATGACGGCTCGTCGTCTTCGATACAGCCGTAGGTGACGATCATGCGGCCGGCGACGAACATACGCGGGCCTTCCATCAGGCCGAGGCGGATGGCGTCGCGCACGCCTACGTCGGTGAACCAGGTGCCGCCCGGCACCGAAATGCTGGTGACCCCCGCCCGCAAGACTTTCTGCGCGCTTCGGGCCGACTTCAGCGTGGAAAATTCCGGCCGCGTCGTCCCTTTGCCTTTGCCCTCGCCCTTGATGAGCGGGTAGCCGTACGACATGTGGCAATGGGCGTCGATCAGGCCGGGCATGATCCACTTGCCGGCGGCGTCGATCACCCTGACGGTCTTGCGATCCTCGATATGGATATCGGGCGGCAGTGCACCAACGCTTTTGACGCGGTTGCCTTCGATCACGGTCGTGTCGTTGCGGCTCGATGGCCCGCCGGAACCGTCGATCAGCGTGCCATTGCGGATGACAAGGGTTTTTGGTCCGCCATTATTCATAAGAATTGGCCTCCCGAATTCATGAGAATTGGCCTCCGGACCGAGCAACATTTCTACCGACGGCCGGCTTTGCGCGCATTGTCGGATTTAAACGATTGTTTAAGTCCCTCCCCGTCGACTGTCAAGCTTGGCTTGCGACCCTTTGATCGCAGAAGATTCAAGGACCGTCGCGGACAAACAGCAGAGAGGTAACCGTGCGCTTTCCCATCATGCAAGGCGTTGCGGTCGACCGCAACAAAGAAGCCCCCGAGTTGCGCCAGCGCCATAGGCTCCCGGTATGCGACGGATAATTTCCATGACACCATCCTCGCGAAATCTCTGAGACAAACTTGCTGGGCTGCGCAGTCGTCCCGCGGAGTATCGCAGTGAGGCTCCGTCACATTGCGACAGTAACCTTGCGGTTTTCACCGAGGTTCGGTTTTTCGCCGCTCAGGGTTGCTTTGACGAACTCGAAAGCGGCAACGGCCTTGCTGGCAGGACCGTCCCATAATTCCGCCGTCAAGGGTTTTACCCGCAGCACGCACACATTGGGATCGTCCGGCCCGCTCCACCACATGCCGTCGGTCGATTTCCAGATCGCTGCCGCCTGGGCATGATCGCGCCGCAGATCCGCGCGCGCCGTGATCGACAAATAGGCCTTGGCATCGGCATCGACAAATATCAGACCGACATCGTGTTCGGCTTTGATCTCATGCTCCTTGCTGCTGCGCAGGTCGGTGACGAACCAGACGAGCCCGGCACAGCGCTGAGGCCGCGCTTCCAGCGGCCGCGCCCGCAATCCGGTCGGCGCGTGCGTCGTGAGCATGCAAACGCCTACGCGTTCGATAATATCCCAGACGCGTTTGATGTGATCTGGCTCGGCCACGGGTGGGCAACCCTTCAACCCCGAGCGCGGTTCCAATTACGTCATCCAATGCGCGTCAAACCGGACCAGATCATTGATTGTGCACGATTGCACTGAAGATGGCCCCGCACGTCCTCCGGGCGCGATTGCCGGTCAAATGACGCCGCTGACCGGCATCTCGCCGCCGTACAAACGCAACACCAGCCATTCGGCGGTTCCGACGATTGCGTAAAGACCGAGTCCGATGGCGCACAACAACACGATCGCCGCCAGAACCGTCGCGGTCTCTCCGGCTCCCGCCGCGAACATGATGATGTAGCCGAGGCCGTGCTGCGCCGTGATGAACTCGCCGACGACGACGCCGATCATTGCCATCGTCGCGCCGACCTTCATGCCCGCGAAAATGTGGGGCACCGCGTAGGGAAAGCGCACCATCCGGAATACCTGCCATTGGCTCGCGGTCAGCAATTCGCACAGCCGCAACACCTCGGGCTTGACGCCGACAAGCCCAATCGCGGTCGACACGACGATCGGAAAGAATGCGATGAACACGGCAACGACGACGGAAGTCGTTTCGCCAACTCCAAGCCAGACAATAAACAGCGGCGCGAGGGCGATCTTCGGGATCAACTGGAAGATGACGATGCCCGGATAGAACGCCTCGCGGACCCAGGCCGAGAACGTCAGCGATACCGCGATCCCGACGCCGAGCACGGTGGCAACCGCAAAGCTGGCGAGACTTTCGTTCAGCGTTGGCAGCGCTTCGCTGAATAGAATCGCATAATTGTCACGCAGCACCGTCCATATCGCCGAAGGCGTCGGCAGCAGTATCTGAGGGATGTGCAGCGTCTGGCATAAAAACTGCCACAGTGCGATTGTCGCTACGGCGAAGATGACCGGCAGCAGCACGAGGCGCATGATGCGTCCGTTCAGTACGGCCACGTCAGCGCGAGGGGTGGCATCAAGGAGGGCCATGGTCGCTAATGCCGCCCGTAAACGCGGCGAACGCCGAACTCAGCGAGCGCCACCGCGCCGTAGAGCGCCACCCCTAGCACGCTCAATACGCCGAGCGCCGCGAATACATCTGCGGTGTTCAGCCGTGAGCCGGCGTTGAGGATGTAATGGCCGAGTCCAGCCTGCGAAGAGATGAATTCACCAATGACGACCCCGACGACTGCCATCGTCATCGCCACCTTGAGGCCGCTGAAGATCGCCGGCAACGCGAACGGGAAGCGCACCAACAGAAAGGACCGCCATTCGGAGGCTGTTAGCGAGCGACACAGCTGCAGCACCGCCCGGTCAGTTCCAGCGAAGCCGACCGCCGCTGCGATAACGACGGGAAAGAAGCTGATAAAGGTGGCGAATGCTACGCGCGCCGGGCTGCCAAATCCGAACCAGATGACAAAGAGCGGCGCCAGCGCCACCTTCGGCACCAGCTGGAAGAACACCAGATTGGGATAAAGCGTGTCGCGCAATAGCGGCGAATAGGTCAGCACGACGGCGAGCGCTATTCCGAGAACGCCGGCCGCCGCGAACGACAGCAGCATATCGAGGGCTGTCGGCACGGCTTGATCGAGCAGGGCGGGCAGCGCTTGCCACGTTTCGCGGACGATCGCGATCGGAGTTGGCAATATCACCGCCGGTATTTGCAGCCGGACGACGGCGAACTGCCATATCAGTAACGTCACCGCCGACGTGGCAATTGGCAGAATGATCGGACGCACGCGGCGCAGGCTAGGGCCGAGGGCCGAGAAGGCGCCGAGCGGCGCGGCTCCGGGAATCTCCACGCTCACCCTGCCGCCCCGCGCGGTAACGCATTTGTCCCATTCCTAAGCGCGCGCGGGCGGGCGTGGCCTTCTTCGATGCGCTCGCGTAAATGGCGGCAGATCTCGTTGAATTCACGATTCTCGCCGAGCTCCATCGATCGCGGACGGGGGAATGGCACGGCCAAGTCTTCAACGATTGTCGCCGGCCGCCTTGTCATAACGAGCACGCGGTCGGCGAGCAGGACCGCCTCACGGATGCTATGGGTCACAAACAAGGCGGTCTTCGTGAATTGCTGCCACAGATCGAGCAACAGCTCGTTCATTTCGTCGCGGCTTATCGCGTCGAGTGCACTGAACGGCTCGTCCATCAGCAGCACGTCAGGGTCATAAACGAGCGTACGGCAGATTGCGACGCGCTGGCGCATGCCACCTGAGAGCTCGTGCGGCCGCTTGTGCTCGAAACCGTTAAGACCCACCTGCTGCAACAGGTTCTGCGCCGTCTCGCGATAATCCTCGATTCGACGTTTCAAGACCCGCACTGGGAACAGCACGTTGTCGATCGCGCTTTTCCAGGGCAGCAGTGTCGGGTCCTGAAACATGACGCCGATGGAGGTACGCGGGCCCGCCATCGGCTCGCCGTCAACAACAATATGACCGGATGAGACCGGCTCGAGGCCCCCGACCATCATCAAGAGCGTACTCTTCCCGCAACCGCTGGGGCCCAATATCGCGACGAATTGACCTTGCGATACCGTGAAGCTGACGGTACTCACGGCCTCGACTGCCGCAGCCGTGCCGGCTCCGTAAATTTTTCTGACCCCGCTCACCTCGATGCTGGGGCCCGCCTTGGCGATTGACATTGACGATTCCCGCAGCGCCGGCGGCACACAGCTTGCCGAGCAGTCAGGTGAGGTAAGCGCGAAAATCCTTGGAGTTCTTCTCCACCTGATCGAACTCGGCCGCGGAAAGCTTGACGCCGCCGACAAAGCGGTTGGTCATCATCGAATCCGCGGTTGGGCGCTTGTCTCCAGGCTTTGCGACATAGCGCATGATCAAATCCGTCTGCGCCTCGTAAGTCCTGGGGTCGGTCCAGCCCAGCCCGTTCGCTTTTATGACCGGGCTGGCGGCGGCGTAAACCATGATGCCGGTGCCGACCCGGATCTGCTCCTGCGCCTGCGCCGCCAGTTTCATTTCCGGCACTTGCTTGAAGAACAACTTGATCGCCTCGGCAGGGTCCAGCATCGTCGCCTTCAATCCCTCCATCATGCCGCCGACGAAATCAGCGCAGAGTTGCGGCGACATGGCGACGCGATCCGGTTGAGTCAACAATACATAACCGTAATTGCCGAGACCGACGGCGCTGTAGAGCATGAAATGTGCTTTCACACCGCTCGCGGCATAGATCGGCATGATGCTGACCGCAAACCCCGAGATCGCATCCACTTTGCCCTCGCCCAAAAGCCGGTTGCGAACATTGGGATCCGTTTGGATGGTGGTCACTTTGGACAGATCGAACCCCGCTTTCGCGGCATAGGCGGGAAGCAGCGGATGCTCGCCTGAGGTTACAGTCGTAGCAAGCTTATGGCCTTCAAGATCCTTCGGCGTCTTGATCGGCCCGTCGTTGAGGACGCCGATTCCCATCGTTCCATCATATTGGCAGCAAGCGAGCGTCACGACCGGCAAGCCTTTGACGTTCTGCAAAATAGCTGCGGGCGCTGCAGCCATGCCGAAATCGAATCGACCGGTGCCAGTCCCCTCCGCGGCCGCCACCGACCCCGTGCCGCGGGCCATTGAGACGTCAATCCCATGCTTGTCCCAAAGACCCATGCCCTTGGCAGTGAAGGCAAACAGGTCGCTGCCTTCCGGGACCCATGGAAGGCTAAATTTGATAGACGTTTTGCTCTGTGCGAAGACGAGGCGAGGCATCGTCAATCCGCCCGCGAGCCCCGCCAAAGCGGCGCCGGCGGAACCTAGAATCCGACGACGTGAATGTTGACGTCGGGCCATGACAAGCCTCCCTCAGAGCACCGTGCGATGTTGCCGATTACGAGAAGCAAACCGGATTGAAAGTGATGTGTCAAGCGACTATCCAGGATGGAAATCTGTGAGACGAAGGCTTGTGCAGGCGGCCACGAATTGAGGTAATCGGAAGGTGTTTCTCCGTCTTGGGCAGCGGCAAAACGGGCGATCGGATCATGGGTGGCGAACGGCTTGATGGTTTTGTCGGGCGGGGACGCTGGCGCGCCTGCTGATCGACACTGTATGTCGCAAGGGAACCATGGAGATGGACCAATTCAATCTAGGAAAACACATTCGGCCGGTATCAACCAATTCTATTGAAGCGCAGCGCTGGTTCGATTTGGGCCTCAATTGGTGCTTCGGATTTAATTTCGGAGAAGGCCGAAAGTGCTTCGAGAAGGCGCTGGAATTTGATCCTGAATGCGTGATGGCCCATTGGGGCGTCGCTTACGGGTCGAGCCCGTTCTACAACCTGACCTGGCGTGAAATGGGAGAGCAGGAGGCCGATACTCGTGCTCTGCTCGCTTCCAAACATCTGCAAAAGGCACGGTCGCTGTCCCATCGCGCTACGGAAATCGAGAATCTGCTTGTAGAGGCGCTGGCTTGCCGCTTTCAAAAGCCTCATTCGGTCTCTGCGGCCGAGTATGACCGCTGGGACGATGCCTATGCGGCGGAAATGCGCAGGGTTCATTTCAGACATCCGCGAGAGCATGACGTCGCAGCGCTCTTGGTGGAAGCTCTGATTACGCGCACACCCCGACGCTTGTGGGACGTGAAAACCGGCGAACCCGCGAAAGGCGCGGACATCGTCGAAGCATTGAACGTGTGTGAGCGCTCAGTTGCGTTGTCGGATCAGGAAGGCGAGACGCCACATCCGGCGATCTTGCATTTGCAGATACACGCTCTCGAAATGTCGAACTTTCCCGAGCGTGCCAGCCGCTCGGCGGACCTGCTCTCCGACATGTGCCCTGATTCCGGACACCTCAACCACATGCCGGGGCACATCTATGTACTGTGCGGGGACTACTGGCGGGCGCGATTATCGAGCCAAAAGGCCATCAGGGCGAACGACAGATACCTTGCCTATGCGGGGCCGTTCACCTTCTATACGGTCGCCTGCTGTCATGATCTTCATCTGATGATGCATACGTGCATGTTGCTTGGCCGGTACATGGAATCGATCGAAGCGGCTGACAAGATCTGCACATTGCTCACCGCGGATGTTCTCTCGGTCAAGGATCGCCCCAAATTCGCGATGAGCCTGGAAGGTTATTACTCGATGAAAATGCACGCGATGGTGCGGTTCGGGCGATGGAGAGAAATCCTCGAAATGCCTCTTCCCGAGGACCCTGAACTGTATCCGGTCACGACGGCGATGCACCATTACGCGAAAGGCATATCCCATGCCTCTCTGAAGAATTTTACCGAAGCCGAACGGGACCGCAGGCATTTTCACGAAACACTCGGCCGCATCCCGCAGGAGCGGAGGTTCTTCAACAACCCGGCTCATTGCATCCTGGCAGTGGGCGAGAAGATGCTCGATGGCGAATTGGAGTACCATAAGGGCAATCACGAGCGCGCCTACGAGCATTTACGAGAGAGTGTTTGTCGCGACGACAACCTTGAATACATCGAACCGTGGGCCTGGATGCACCCGCCCCGCCACGCGCTGGCCGCCCTGCTTCTTGAGCAGGGGCATTGCGAGGAGGCCGAGGAAGTCTATCGCGACGATTTGGGTCTGACTGGGAAAATTCAGCGTTGCGCCCAGCATCCGGACAATGTGTGGTCGCTGCACGGACTTGCCGAGTGCTTGGAAAGAAGAGGCGAGCAGGACGAGCTGCGAACGATCCGCCCAAAGCTTGCGCGTGCGCTTGCGATGGCCGACGTGCCGATCACCTCTTCCTGCATGTGCCGGCAAGCTGAGCCCGCAACAAGCGAGTGCTGCCGATAATGATTTCGCGACCAAGGGAGAGCAAACGTGCGAACTGCCATCAACGCCAGTTGGATAGTCGGATATGCCAACGGCCGCCACAGCCTCATTCGCGACGGCGTCGTCGTCTATGAAGGCAACCGGATCATCCATGTTGGCAAACGTTTCGATGGCAGCGTCGACAATACCATCAAGGCGGAAGGCAAGCTGGTCGCGCCCGGATTTCATCGACACTCATGTTCACAGCGGACACCGGGCCTCGCACCGCCTGATCACCGATACCGGCCGCCCGATGTTTTACGGCCAGCCGTTCCTCGAAATCAGCGTGCCGAAGGAAGGCAAGGTCGTCCGGGGCGACCCGCGCTACCTCAAACACGGCGACCCTGGCTCGCAAGCGGCCTTCGAAATGAATGCCACTTTCACCGTGGCCGAACTGCTGCGCAACGGCGTCACCACGATGGTCGAGTTCGGCAGCCAGCTTCGCGTGCAGGACGCGCTACTGGCCGAGGTCATCCGGCTCGGCACGCGCGCCTATCTGGCGCCCGGCTACGATTGCGGACGCTGGGTTGGCGACGAGATTGGCCGCCTCAAGCGCGTGCGCAACGACGAACTCGGCTTGAGCGGGCTTAAGACCGCGCTGGAGTGGATCGACAAAAACGACGGCGCCGCCGGCGGTCGGGTGCGTGGCATCCTTGTGCCGCGCGAGGTGGAGACTTCGAGCCTCGAACTGTTGCGCCGCACGCGCGAGGCGGCCGACGAGCGCCAGCTTCCAATGGCAACGCACGCCGCCTACAGCGTTCTCGAATTCCACGACACCGTGCGCGAATACATGATGACGCCGATTGAAGTGCTGGACGACGTCGGCATGCTGCGCCCGACGCTCAACATCGGCCACGGCAATTTCATCGCCGACAACCCGAACCTCAATTACGCCGCGCCGCGCGACCTCGAACTGATGGGCCGCGCGGGCGTCGCGATATCGCATTGCCCGATCAACATCATTCGGCGGGGGCGCGTGCTCGATCATTGGAAGAAGTACCAGGATGCCGGCGTCAACATTTCGATCGGGTCCGACACCTACCCGCGCGACATGATCATGAACATGCGCACCGCCTGCTACATGGGCAAGGCGATGGGCCATTCCTACTTCGCGGCGCCGGCCGGAGAAGTATTCGAGGCGGCGACGCTGGGCGGCGCCAAATCGGTCGGGCGCGAAGACCTCGGCCGCCTGGCGCCGGGTGCGCTTGCCGACATCATCGTCATCGACCTGACGGGCCGCAACACCCTGCGCTACGGGCCGGTGCGCGATCCGGTCAGGAGCGTTATCGAGTGCGGCGTCGGCGACGACGTCGATACCGTGATTGTCGACGGCAAGCTGTGTATGGAGAACGGTATCATTCCGGGCGTGGATTTTGCCAAACTGCGCGACGCGGCGCAGGCCGCGGGCGAAGCGGTCTGGGCGACCCTGCCGGAGTGGGACCCGCTGGGCCGCCATGCCGAGGAGGCCTGCCCCTACTGCTATCCGGAAATCGGCTGACGCCGCGCAATCAGTCGATGATGTGATAGACCGGAGCCTTCTCCATCTGCCAGGCCCCGGACTGCCGGTCATAGCGGGAAAGCGTAAAGCAGTGCCAATTGGCATCGTCGAGCTTGGGATGGTCCGCCCGGTAGTAATAGCCGGGCCAACGCGTTTCCTGCCGGAACAAGGTGTGTTGCGTCACGCTCTCCGAGGCCAGCACCCGATGATGCAGCTCCCAGGCCCGTTGCAGCTGGTGCAGATCTTCCGCGCCGAGGTGCACGAGGTCTTCCTTGAGCATGCCCAATAGCTCGATGCCGCGGGCGAGCATCGGTTCGTTGGTCGTGTAATAGCCGCTGATGCCCCCCACATACTCGTCCATGATCTTTTCGAGGCGCTGCAATCCGTGCAGCGGCAGGAGGTAGCTCGGCGAAACGCTGCCGGCGGTGATTTCGTTGCGGCCGACCTCATAGTTTTCCAGCGGCTGGTAGATGGCACGCCTGAGCTCGGCGACTTCTGTCTCGCTCACCTCGCCCCCTTCCCGGCCGTGATCTTGCACGTACCTGACCGCCGCTTTGGCGGCGATGCGGCCCTCGGTGAACGATCCGGACGAGAATTTGTGGGCGGTGCCGCCGATGGCGTCGCCGGCGCCAAATAATCCCTCGACGGTCATCATCCGGTTGTAGCCCCACTGATACTCCGCAGGCGCATAGTCCTCCGGCCCGCTCGCCCATGCACCCGAGCAGGTCGCGTGCGAGCCCATGACGTAAGGCTCCGACGTCGTCAGCTCCGGATTGATTTCCTTGGGGTCGATGTTCTGCGATGCCCAGACCACCGCCTGCCCGACCGTCATGCCGAGGAAGTTTTCCCAACCGACCGTTTCCTTGTGCGGATCCTTGAAAGCCTCCTTCGTCACCATGCGGATCGGACCCCTGCCGGCTTTCACTTCCTCAAGCAGCGCATGGTTGCGCAGGCAGGTCGGCACCGGATGGTGATCGGCGTACTCGCCGACCATCTGTCTGATCGAATCGGCCCAGAACGCCTCATAGTCCTGCCCATAGGCGTTTTGCGTGTAAGTCTTCAGATGCAAGAAGTAGGCGCCGACCGGACCGTACCCGTCTTTGAACCGGGTCAGAACGATGCGGTTTTCCATCTGCGTCATCTTCGCGCCAGCCAGGATCGGCAACGCGTAAGCGGAGGCGCTGCTCCACGGCGCGTACCAGGTGCGGCCCATGCCTTCACCCACCGCGCGCGGCTTGAAGATGTGAGAAGCGCCGCCGGCGGCGACGATCACCGCCTTGGCGCGAAAAACGTAGAAGTTGCCGTTGCGCACGTTGAAGCCGACGGCGCCGGCCACCCGGTTCGGATGGGTCGCGTCCATCAGCAGGTGGGTCACCATGATCCGGTTGTAGACTTCCGTCGCGGCCTTGCGCGCGGCTTCGGCGACGATCGGCTTGTAGCTCTCGCCGTGGATCATGATTTGCCATTTGCCCTCGCGCTGATACCTCCCGGTCTCCGGGTCGCGCATGATCGGCAGGCCCCACTCCTCGAACTTGTGCACGGTGGAGTCGACGTGGCGGGCGATGTCGTAACCGAGGTCCTCGCGCACCAGGCCCATAAGGTCGTTGCGCGCATAGCGGACATGATCTTCGGGCTGATTCTCGTTCCACTGCATGCCCATGTAGCAGTTGATTGCGTACAGACCCTGCGCGACCGCGCCGCTGCGTTCGATGTTGGCTTTCTCGACGCAGACGATTTTCAGATCGCGGCCCCAGTAACGCGATTCGTAGGTGGCTCCGCATCCGCTCATGCCGCCGCCGACGACCAGAATGTCGGCATCAACGAAAACTGTTTTGTGGCGGGCCATCAGACCAGTCCTTGCTTGAGCTGGTCCGGCTTAAGCGCCGGCAGCGTGGCCACTTTGAGCGCCTCGGGCTCGTGAGCAAGTTCCTGGGATTTCAGCGCCGCCGCACTCGGTGCCGCGTAGTCGGACGGGGCCTTGATCGATCCCCACGGGGTGGTCCTGATCGGGGATACGAAATTCTTTTCGCGGCCGTCGCGGAATTTGATCTTCCAGGAGATAGTACCCTTCTGATCTTCCCTCAGCACGCGAACGCTGTGGCCAAGCGGCGCGAAGTCGGAATAGCCGCGGCAGTCAATGGCGTTCTGCGGACACGCCTTCACGCACGAATAGCATTCCCAGCACATGTTGGGCTCGATATTGTAGGCGCGCCGGTAGACGCTATCGATATGCATGATGTCGGACGGGCAGATGTCCACGCAGTGTCCGCAACCGTCGCAGCTCGTCATATAGACAAATGTGGGCATGGGTTCGTCAGCTCCTGTATCGAAGATCGGCGCCGGGCTGGATCAGTAATTGCGCGGCAGGCGGCGGCCGCTGCCGAGCGTGGCCGGGGCATTCACGGGAGCGGGCAGGCCGCGCCGTGTGCCGTTCGCCTGTTCGACGCGCTTCTGGAAAGCCGCCGCGGGCTTGTAGAACATGTGCGAGAACTTCGACCACGGAATTGAGACAAACAGGACCGTGGTCGCGATCAGATAAAGCCCAAGCAGTACGTCGGCCGCAGTCGCGTAGCCGCCGGTCTGCAGCCAGGCCCATATCAGTCCGAGCGTCGCGCTCGCCATCAGCGTCACGATAAACAAGTCGGCGCGCACGAAACGGAACGGCGGGTTACCCTCCGCGGCGACGTCGACCCGGATGAAGAACCAGAACCAGTAGCCACTGACGCAAATCATCAACGCGCCGACATACCAGAGCGTCGCCAGCAAGGTAGGTCCCGGATCCGCCGGCGTCGGATAGGCGAACACCATGATCGCGGCAGTGACGACGTACAGCAGGAAGCCGTACATCCCCAGCAGGTGTGCAATGCGGCGCGGCTGGCTGCAGAACTCGGCGGAGGTCGCCACATCGATGGCCGCGGTTTGAACGGCAAGCGAAATCGTCTCGCCGCCGCCGATCCGCCGGCCCTTGTCTTTGACCTTCCGCCAGTTATCGAAGAAATACCGGGCGCTCTTCTTGTGCACCATGTCGAGCAGAGTGCCGCCCACCACGAGCACGATCATGACGACCACATAGGCCTGCATGATGGCCGGCGGGATTGATGCCGAAAGCTCGGCGAACGGATTGGTCGTGAGCATATATTGCCATCCCGGTGAGGCTGGGCGATTGAATTGTTCCAAGGTACGCGACAAAGCTGGCCTGCGGCAATCAAATGTTTTAATTTATCTATTATTCTTGTCATTCCAATCGATTTATGTGATTAATTTGCCACGGCGCTCGATCTACCACGATGCTCGATCTGCCACGATGCTCGACCTGCCATGACGCTCGATCAGTTGCGCATCTTCATCGCGGTCGCCGAACGGGGCCATATGACCCGCGCCGCCGAGGCGCTGGGCATGAGCCAATCGGCAGCGTCGGCCGCGGTTGCGGCTTTGGAGTCCGCCTATCAGATCAAGCTGTTCGATCGCATCGGCCGCGGTATCGAGCTGACCGATGCCGGACGCATATTCTTGCGTGAAGCCGGCGCCGTGATCGATCGCGCGATAATGGCGCGCTCAGTGCTGCAGGACCTCGCCGGTTATTCCGCCGGCCCGGTTGCCATAGCCGCGAGTCAGACCATCGCGACTTACTGGCTGCCGCGGCGGCTTGCGACCTTTCACGCCGCCAACCCTCGCGTTCGACTTAACGTCGTGATCGGCAACACCCAGGACGTCGAGTCCGCCGTCGTCGATGGCGAAGTGAATGTAGGTCTGGTTGAAGGACCAACTCAGCATCCGGCGCTTGTGCGGCAACAGATCGACCGGGACGATCTTGTGCTCGTGGTCGCCGCCGGGGCGCCTGCGTTGCCCACGAATAGTTCGGGTCGGCTTGATCTGCGTGCCATCACCTGGGTCATTCGCGAGGCCGGCTCGGGCACCCGGCGCGGGCTCGAGGACATGGCCGCTCGCGAAGGGCTGTCATTCGACGAACTCAATATTTCCCTGGTCTTGCCGAGCAACGAGGCCGTGCGAGAAGCCGTCGAGGCTGGCGCCGGCGCGACCGTCATCTCCCGCCACGTCGTCGCGTCGTCCATCGCGGCAGGCACGCTCGCCGCAATTCCGGTTGAACTGCCGCTGCGCGAATACGCCCTCATTCGCCACCGCGAACGCCACGAAAGCCTGGCGCAGCAGGGGCTCGTGGCGCACTTGACGGGCGCCCCCAGGCCGCAACAGGCAACAAAACCCGGAAGACCGTTGCATGGGCGCAAACAAGCGCCAGACAAACGAAAACAGACATCGCGGCTCGCAAGAAAACAACGGCTTTCCAGAAAGACGATGTAAAAAGCCAGACGGTGGTGAAAACCGGCCGCATGGCGGATGAATTAAGCCGGCCTCATTCAGCATCCCGGCACCGATCGATGCCGCATTCTTCGGCGGAAATTGAAAATGCCCGGCCTGCGGTCTTTCCAATATGAATAATATCGATCGTTACTCATCCGGTGCACGCGATGCATAATGGATCATCCGCCTCCGCGGATGATGACAAGGTAACGAAGTCAGGCGGTCTACCATGCCCATCGGCGCCGTTGATCTGGAAGTGATCAAAGCGAGCTTGTCCGGGATCGTGCAGGAGATGCAGAACTCGCTGTTCCGCACCGGCTTTTCCACCATCGTGCGCGAATCGCAGGACGCCTCCTGCGCGCTGATGAATGCCAAGGGCGAAGTGGTCGCCCAGCACGTCGTGCTGCCGCTGCATATCGGCGCATTCCCGGCTTGCTGCGCCGCCGTGCGCGACGAATTCAAAGAGAACATCGCCGCGGGCGACGCTTTCCTCATCAATCATCCTTATCAGGGGGGCAGCCCGCATGCGCCGGACATTTGCGTGCTCACGCCGGTGTTCATTGCGCGCGAATTGTTCGGCTTCTGCGGCTCGATCGCGCACAAGGGCGACATCGGAGGGCCGGTTCCGGGAAGCTGCTCCGGGCAGGCGCGCGAGATATTCAACGAAGGGCTGCACCTGCCGGCGGTGCGCTATCAGCATGCGTTCGAGCAGAACACCGATATCGAGCGCATCATTGCCGCCAACAGCCGCACGCCCGAACTGGTGCTGGGCGACATTCGCGGCCAGCTTGGCGCCGACCGGCTCGGCGAGCGGCGGCTTGAGGAACTCGTTGCCAAGTACGGCACCGACAAGGTGCTGGCGAGCTATTCGCGGCTGTTCGAACTCGGCGAGGCACGCGTGCGCGGGGCTGCCGCCGAATGTGCCGACGGGCGCTACCAAGCCGAGCGTTTCGTTGACGATGACGGCATCGAACTGGAAAAGCCGGTGCGCATTCACGTGGTCGCCGAGAAGTCCGGCGACCGGCTGCATTTCGATTTCTCCGGGTCCGCCGACCAGACGCGAGGGCCGGCCAATATCCGCCCGCCGCTGGTGCAGGCCGCCTGCGCCTATGCGCTCATTTCCCTGATCGATCCCCTGCTCTACGTATCGAGCGGGCTGTTGCGCGCCTTTACGATCCATGTCCGCGAAGGCAGCGTGCTCAATCCGCGCTTTCCGGCGCCCGTGAACACCTACAATCCGACCGTTCATGCCCTGGTTGACGCGCTGTTCGCTGCGCTCGCGCCGATCGTGCCGGCAAAGGCGCGCGCCGACGGCAGCGGCAGCCGCTCCATCGTCATCGGCGGTTCGTCCAATGTCTCGGGCCGCGGCTACGTGCAATACGAAATCATCGCCGGCGGCAGCGGCGCGCGCGCCAGCAAGGACGGCGTGTCGGCCATCACCGTCAACCAGAGCAATGCCCGCATCGCGCCGATCGAAATCATCGAGAGCGAGTTTCCCACCCGCCTGCTTCGCTTCGAACTGATCGGCGATTCCGGCGGTGCCGGGCGATTCCGCGGCGGGCTTGGCGTACGCCGCGAATATCTCAATCTCGCCGACGCGCGTTTTTCCATCCGCTCGATGAAACACGTCATCCCGCCGCACGGCATGGAAGGCGGAGGCGACGGGCGGCCCGGCGATATCTGGATCAATCCGGACAACGAACGCGCCAGGCGTCTGCCGACGCGCTACGCCGATTATCCGCTCCGCGAAGGCGACATTTTCCGCCTCGATACGCCCGGCGGCGGCGGCTACGGCGATCCGGCCTCGCGCCCGGCCGAACGCGTGCTCGCCGACGTGCGCGAGGGGTTTGTTTCGCCGCAGGTGGCGGAGCGCGACTACGGCGTGGTGCTCACGGCGGATGGCAGTGCGGTCGATGAGGCGGCGACCGGACAGAAACGTGTCGTGCTCCGCCAACCGGCCGAACCCGAAGCGGCCGGGCGGATGGCAGGCTCCGGCGGTGCATCCAGTAAACAACCTCCGTCCGGCGCAAGTCTCAAGCCTTAGCGATGACCGGATCATCCGTTTGCGCGGACGATGGCAGCAGGAAAATGGATCAGTCATGAACCAGACAAACACCGTCAGACGCACCGGCATGATCGGGCTCGGCGCCATGGGAATCCAGTTCGCCCGCCACATGGCGCGCAAGGGATTTGACGTTGCCGGCTACGACATCGACGCCGATGCCGTGCGCCGCGCTGAGAATGACGGCATCCGCTACCGCGCTTCGCCCGCCGAGATCGGCAAGCACGCCGAACTGGTCGTGGTGATGGTGGCAACCGATGAGCAGGTCGATGACGTGGTCGAGCGTTCCGGATTGCTCGATACGCTCGCTGCCGGCTCGGTGGTCTGTATCGCGAGTTCGGTGGCGCCGGAGACCTGCCGCCGGCTCGCCGCGCTCGCTGCGGCGAAGACCATCGGCGTCCTCGACACGCCGGTCGTGCTCGGTCAGGAAGCGGCCGACAACGGCACCTGCACAGTCTATGTCGGCGGCGAGCAACGCTGGTTTTTGCGCGCGCAGCCGGTGCTGCAAAGCTTCGGCCGCGAGGTCATTCATCTCGGCGACGTCGGCTCGGGCCAGATCGCCAAGATGATCAACAATATGCTGCTCTGGGCGACGATGGTGGCGAACTTCGAGTCGCTGACGCTGGCGAAAAAGCTGGGCATGGATATTCCGCGTCTCGCCGCCGCGCTCAACATGGGCAGCGGCGCCAACTGGTCGCTGTCGCGCTGGGGCAAGAGCACCGGCAAATGGGCCGAGAAGGATATGGATCACGCGCTCGAGCTGGCGCAGGCTGCCAAGGTGCCGATGCCGCTTTCCGGCCTGGTCGATCAACTGGTCAAGGAGATCAATCAGGAACGGATGAAGGCGCTGTTGAGGTAGCGCTTCGTCATTCCTTCACCACCCCCCGCACCACCCAGCGACAAGCAAAGATCATCACGCCGGCCAGCAAGCCGATGCCAGCGCACAGCAGAAAGAATTCTGGCTTCGCCATCGCACTCCAAAAGCTGCCGATGAAGCCGGCCAGAAAGCCGCCGACGAAACTGGCGGCGAGCCAGACGCCCATCATCATCGACAGGATTTTCAGCGGCGCGATCTTGGTCACCAGCGACAGCCCAACCGGCGACAGATAAAGCTCACCCATCGTAACCACGACATAGAATCCGAGCAGCCACAGCCAGCTCGCGTTGCCGGCGCCGGCGTGGAACGCGGCCAGCGCCATGATCAGGTATGCCGCGGCAAGTCCGCAGCAGCCAAGCGCCATCTTGGTGACGGTCGACGGCTCGCTGCCGCGTTCGGCCTGCCGCGCCCACAATGCGACCACGAACGGCGTAAAGGCGAAGATCATGAAAGGGTTGAAGGCGAGGAACGACGTAGCCGGAATTTGCATGGTGAAGCCGAGCAAATCGATCGTGCGGTCGGTATAGCCGTCGGCCCAGAGCATGATGGTGTTGCCCTGCTGCTCGTAGATCGCCCAAAAGAGCGTATTGGGCACCAACAGGATCAGGAGCGCGATGACGGCGCGCCACTCGTCGCGGGTCAGCGTCTCATTTCTGCCTCCCCCTGAAAGGGACAGGTCTGCGACCGATGGTCGCCGGGCGGGGGCCGTGCTCGCGGCGCTCGACCCCTCCCCGGACCGCATTTGGCGGTGCGTTTCTGCCCTTTCGGGGGAGGGACGGAGATGGGTGATGTCATCTCCCGGCAAGAGCGGCAGTGCATAAACATAGATGCAAAGCCCGATGCACATGCCGATGCCGGCAGCGGCGAAACCGTACTGCCAGCCGGCTTCCTCGCCGAGCGAGCCGCAGACCAGCGGCGCCAGGAATGCACCGACATTGATGCCGACATAAAAAATCGAATAGGCGCGGTCGCGGCGACGATCACCGGGCTGATAAAGACCACCGACCTGAGTCGAAATATTCGGCTTGAACGCACCGTTGCCAAGGATCAGGAACAGAAGCGCCAACAGGAAAAGGGGCTCGACCGCCATCATGAAATGGCCGATCGCCATCAGCGTAGCACCAATGATGACGGTACGGCGCCGGCCGAGCACGCGGTCGGCCAAAAGCCCGCCGAACATCGGCGTGAAAAAGACCAGCGCGGTGTAGAAGCCGTAGATCTGCGAAGCCAAGGGTTGGGTGCCGAGCGGGCCGAATACCGTTTGGAGCGCGCGCTTGACGCTGGCGAGGCCGATCACGCTGTCGGAATGCCCCGACAGCAGCAGATATTTGGTCATGTAGAGCACGAGCAGCGAGCGCATCCCATAATACGAGAAGCGCTCCCACATCTCGGTGGAAAACAGGAAGGTGAGTCCGCGCGGATGGCCGAAGAGATCGGCGCGATGTTTGGGTTTGACCCCCCGGTTACCGAGATAGCGACGCGTTTCCATTGACAGCTTTTAAGGTCGCATCCCTGGTTGCCGGCAATAGACGTGACATGCCTTCATCGAGCAGGAGACGCCAAGTTTTTCCACGTCCGTAAGCTTCCTCCCATGCCGCTTTGAGTTCATGCGACCTTTTCTCCGCCATCACACGAAGCAATGATGAAGCCTGTTGAATATCTTTATCTTTTTTGGCCATTCCTTCGCTGCGAAGACGCGAGACGATGAGTTTGTGAACGGCATAACGTTGAGGCGCGGGCACAAGCACATAAACTCCCGCATCATGCAGCACAACCGCCGGTTCCGGGTCGTGAATGAGGAAATCCAAAAAACGAAGCGGTTCGGCATCTGTTTGAAATGCGGGAAGCGGCTGGGGCGCGTCAGTGTCGGATCCTTCATTCGGTGTAAGAAAATCTACGCGAATTCCACCTGTGGCAACATAGGTCGTGACATTTGCGTTGCCATGCACGTGCGGTACGGATCGGAAAGTCTTATCCACTTCCTTCAATACCTCTAGAATAGGAGGCGTTTGATCTGCGACCGCCACAGAGACGCTTGTAAACTGAGCTATATCCACATCCCCGGTTTGAAGGATCGACATTGGAAGCTTGACGCCAAGCATTGCTGAATAGGTTTGATAAGCTACAGTACCAATCAGCACTCCGCGGAGTCGAAATACTCCAGCGTTAGAAAGGGCTGCCAGAATATTTCCAATTTCGGGTATTGGACGCGGTAGCCCGAAAGATCGTATCAGTGCAGAGGCAAGCGCGCGGCGTTCACGTTCGTCGTCACGTATTTGCTTGTGCTTAGATATTCGGTCTAGCAACTCCGGGCTTTCGGGACCGACGTATTTTTGTCGTCGCCCCTCATCGGCTGATTTTTGGAAGTACCAATATCGTCTCCCCTTTATCGTTTTTGGAATGAAGGACCCGTCCTCCGAAAATGCATCGTGGAAGGCGCTTGCGGTGCAGCGTTCGACGAGCTCTGCATACGTCGTATGCATGAGGAGGGAGGGCGGAGGCATGATTGATTCTCGTGTGCGTTATACGCAATCCGCAGTCCGCGTATAACAGGCCCGTCGCCCCCCTGCAATAAGAAAATTATACGCAGTTCGCAGACCGCGTATAACGCAATAAGCAACTGAAATTAAAATATATTTTCGCTGCAGGTCGGAGGACCCAGTCGATTTGCTCCGCCCTCTACCCCTTTATTGTCCTTTCGCTACAAGACGTGGATGCCCACACAAGCTTACAGTCGGGCCGGCCGAAGGCCGGACCCCGGGTGGCCGGGCATGTGAGAAGGGAAGTATCGCCCATGCCAGCCATCCATCCCGAAGAAGCGAAGAACTTCCGGCTCATCGGCCACGATCCGTCGGCCGCGTGGGGCGGTGGCTCGCTGGTGCAGGTGCACAAGGGCCACGCCTATGTCGGCGCGGTTGGCGGCTCGAGCTACAACGGCCCGGAAGGCTTTACCGTGCACGACGTGCGCGATCCGCGGAAGCCGCAAAAGGTCGGCGAATTCCGTGCGCCACCCGGCATCCATTGCCACAAGCTGCGCATCGTCGGCGACGATCTCCTGTACGTGAACTCGGAGCGGCTCGCCGGGGACAGGGGCAGGAATGCGCGCGCCGGTTTCTTCATCTTCGACGTATCGAAGCCGTCGGCGCCGAAGCCGGTCGGCTTCTACGACATGCCGGGCTCCGGGCCGCACCGCTTCGGGGTCGATCGCTCGCGCAACCTCGCCTTCATGCCCAGCGATGCGCCGGGCTGGACCAAGCGGGTGATCTGGACGCTCGACATCAAAAACCCGCTCAGGCCGGAGGTCATCAGTATCTGGGGGCTGCCGTGGATGAAGACCGACGCTGACGAAGTCGGCAACGATCCGCATCCGGCCGAGGCGGCGACCACCCTGCACGGGCCGCCAATGATCCGCGGCAACCGCATGTATTGCGCCTGGTGGGGCGGCGGTATTTCGATCATCGACTGCAGCGATCTATCCGCCATGAAGCTGGTCGGACATACCAAATGGTCGCCGCCGTTTCCCGGCTCCAACCATACGCTGTGGCCGATCGGCGAGCGGCCATATCTGGTCGCCACCGACGAGGCGCGCGCCAAGCAGAAATACCGAGACGCGCAGTTCATGTGGATCATCGACGCGCGCGAAGAGACCAACCCCGTGCCGGTCGCGACTTTCATGCCGGACCTGGACAAATATTATGATCGGCCGGGACGCTTCGGCGCGCACAACATTCTGGAGAACCTGCCAGCCGGCGGCCCGTGGAAGGACATCGTCTTTCTCACTTATTTCAATGCCGGGCTGCGCGCGGTGAACGTCGCCGATCCGCTGCATCCGAAGGAGGTCGGCTGTTATGTGCCGGAAACGCCGGAAGGCACGCCGGGCATCCAGTCAAACGACATCGGCGCCGACGACGAGGGGCGTCTTTATCTGATCGACCGCTGGGGTCAGGGCATGCATATTTTGGAGTATTTGGGTTGAATATTGCTTCCCCTCGCGGAGTGCCTGCGGCCGCTACTTCACCTGCGCAGCGAGCCCCGTGATACCGGGATCGATGAACAGACCGATGTCGCGCGGGCCGTTGAAATCGTCCATTTCCTGCATCGCCTTGATGAGGTTGCCCACGGTCGCCGATTCGATCGAGCCCCGATGGTCGAAGGCATGAAGTCGCCGATAATAGTCGTAGGTGGCCGCAACATCGGCGCGGCTCTGGCCCGAGCGCTTGACCAGGATGTCGATGGCCTCGTTGCGATTAGCGTCATTGTTGAACCAGTCGACGCCCTTCGCCATGGCGGTGAGAAAGCCGAGCAGGAGCGGCTTGTGCTGCTCCGCCCAGGCGACGTTGGTCGCGTAGCCGGTGAACGGCAGGCCGCGCGTGTAATCGGCAACGTCCGCCAGATGCGACAGGCCGATGCTCTTGGCGTGAAAGCTGAACGGCGGAATGAGCAGCGAGGCATCGATCGCGCCGGACGATAAGGCGGCAAAGCGCGCTCCGGTGGTGCCGGCATAGATCAGGTCGTATTGGCCGGGCATGACGCCGTTCGGGATCAGCGTGTGTTCGAGATAGATGCGGGTGATGTCCTTGGGGCCGCCGATGCTGATGAGCTTGCCGTGGAGTGCCGGGATCGCCTTGATCGTCGGCTTCGCCCACAGCGAGTATGGCGCCACCTGCGTTTCGATGCGCAGCACCGCGATCTTGGCGCCCTTGTCGATGGCGAGCAACGGATCGGTCAGCCCACCGGACTCGAGATCGGCGGAGCCGGCGGCAACTTGCTGCACCGCAGCCGCCGAGGACGGCGCGGCGACGAGATCGAGCGTGACGCCGTGCTCAGCCATGTAACCCTTGGCAATGGCGATGAAGATCGGCCATTGCTGCGCCGACCCTTTTCCAGTCGTCACCATGGTGATGGTTTCGGCGGCGGCCGCCGGCGGCACGGCCGGAGCGTTGACGGCGAGCACGGCCAGGATGGCAAGCGAGGCAAGCGAAGCTCGTTTCATTACCGGACCGCTCCTCGAAAAACCTGAAACCCAAGCATAATGGCGCCGACGCCGGGCGTGAAGGCGCCAAAGGGCGTGGGGGGCCGCCCGCCCGCCAGACCTTGCTTTCGCCTCCCGCCCGGATGAGTCTCATGCGAAACCGCGCCCCGGCGGCAGCCCGCAATCGAGCGTCCGGCGATTTTGGGAGAATCAATCATGATCGTTCGTTACGAATCCGACGGCTCGATCGTGATGATTACCCAAGACGATCACGCGCAGCTGTCCGGGCTGTTTGCAGCGCATTGGGGCAATGAGAGATTTGCCAAGCCGCAACCCTACGGATCGCTGGTCCGCGCCGCCATGTTTCACGACCGCGGCTGGATTCGCTATGAAACCAGTCCGCAGCTCGATCCCAAGACTGGCCGCACGCCGAACTACCGCGACGTTCCCACCGACCACGCCCTGCTCGAAGCATTCGAATGGGCCGGCGACTGGCTGTCCGCCATCGACCCCTATGCCGGCCTCTTGATCGCCAAGCATCGAACCGGCCTTTGGCAGGGACGTTATGGCGTCATTACCGACCCGCCGGCACGCCAGCGCGGCAGCCTCCCTGCAGACATCGCGGCGTTCATTGCCCGCAGCGAGGCAGCGCAGAAGCGCGCGGCAGACGGCATTGATGCCGGCGAACTGGCGACCAATTACGATTTGCTCCAGGTCCTGGACTTGATGTCGCTCTACATCTGCAGCAACGAATTGCTCGAGCCCGAGCGCATCGCGCCCGTGCCGGTCCGCTATAAGGACCGCGACGGCCTCGCCAACGTTGCGATAACGCTCGTGCCGCTGGAGCCGCGCACCATCGCGCTCGATCCCTATCCGTTCGATCAGCCGGCGCTCGCCGCCAACGTGATTTTCCGCCGGCTTACGCAGACCCAATTCGCCAATTCCGCGGCGTTGCAATCGGCCTATTTCAAGACCGCGCCGCAAGTCACCTCGTTCCGGCTGGTACCGGCTGGGGCTGCGTCATAGGCCGCCCTGCGTCGGCGAGGAGCACTGCGCGAAGCACGGCCGCGAATATCGCATTACCCCGGCAATCCGACGCATTTTTGCGCCGGAACGCCGAGTACCACCTGTTGGCCGATCTGAAAATCGTCGCTGCGCGCACGCGCGCGCAGTTCGCGGTCGCCGAGATCGACGATGTAGTCGACCACCTCGCCGAGGAAGACGCGGTTGACGATTTTGCCTTTGAGCGCATTCAATCCGTCGGTCATCGTCTTGTCGGTGCCATCGAACAACAAGATGTCCTCCGGCCGGGCGGTGACGAACGCCTTGCTGCCCGCGGCGATCGGTTCGGTGAACAGACAGCGCATCACGCCATGGGCGGTTTCCACCAGCGTCAGGCCCCCATCCGTCCCGCGCACCGCGCCGGGCAGAAAATTGGCCGAGCCGACGAAATCGGCGACGAACCGGCTATTCGGGTGGCGATAGATCTCCTGCGGGGTGCCGCGCTGCACGATACGGCCGGCGTCGAACACGGCAATCTCGTCGGACAGCGCCAGCGCTTCCGCCTGGTCGTGGGTAACGTAGATGGTGGTGATCCCGAGGGAGCGCTGCAGGCGCTTGAGCTCGAGCCGCATCTGCTCGCGCAGCTTGGCATCAAGGTTCGACAGCGGCTCGTCAAGGAGCAGGATCGCGGGCTCGTGCACCAGCCCGCGCGCAAACGCGAGCCGCTGCTGCTGACCGCCGGAGAGTTGCGTCGCCGGGCGCTGCGCGAAACCCATGAGCTGCACCATGTCGAGCATGCGCGAGACGCGATCGCCAATCTCGGCGGCCGAATATTTTTTTACGCGCGATACGCGCAACGGGAACGCGACGTTCTCGAATACGGTCATATGCGGCCAGATCGCATAGGATTGGAACACCATGCCGATGCCGCGGTCGCTCGCCGGCACGAACACGCGCTTGACCGAATCGAAGACCGTACGGTTGCCGATGACGATGCGACCCGCCTGCGGCCGCTCCAATCCGGCGAGGCAGCGCAGCATCGTGGTCTTGCCGCAGCCCGAGGGACCGAGCAGCGTGATCAATCTGCCGGTCTCGACGTCGAGGCTGATGCCGTCGACCGCGCGCACTTCGGCGCCCGAGGCGATGTAGGATTTGTGCAGGTTATCGACGGTGAACATGCGAAACAGCGCTAGCCGGCCGCACACTGCCGCCGGTCGTGCGTGTCCTTCGCTGCACCCGCGTTTCCAGAAAACGCAGGCCGGCGACAATGACCAGAAGCGGCACGATCTGGAGAATGCCGAGCGCCGCCACCGCGCCGTAGCTGCCGCCCTCTTCCCACATGGTGAGGCTGATGGTGGCGAGCACGTTGGTCCCCGGCCCGATCAGAAAGATCGATGCTCCCAATTCGCGCACGGAAAGCACGAATGTGTAAATCCAGGCGGCGAGCAGGAACGGCGACAACAACGGCAGCAGCACGCGCCACAATATCTGCGCCAGCCGCGCGCCGCTCACCGCGGCGACTTCTTCGAGCTCGCGATGGATTTGCGCGATCCCGCTCGAAGCAAAGCGCATGCCGTAAGGCAGCGACAGCGTCACGTAGGCGATGAGCAGAATCCAGATCGTGTCGTAAACGCCGATGGGTATGACCAGGTAGGTGAACAGGATGCTGGCGCCGACGATGACGCCCGGGATGGCGATCGGCGCGGAGGCGAGCGCATCAAGCAGCCAGGCGAGACGCGAGGCCGAACGCCGCGCGATCCATGCCATCACCAGGGTGAGAGCAACCACGATCGTCGCCGCCATGGCCGAGACCACGACGCTTGTGCGCACCGCGTCGAGGAAGATCGGATAGCGCAGGATATAGGCGTAATTCGCCAGCGTTGCGGGCGGCGGCGAATGCATGAACGGCTGTGACAGGTTGAAAAAGAACGACTGCCACGCCAGCGTGAACAGCGGCAGGCCGAGCGCGACGAAAAAGACCAGCGCCATGGCGATACAGACCGGCCAGCGCCAGCGGCCGAGCGCGATGCGGGTCGGCATGTAGCCCTTGCCGGTGATGGTGGCGAAGGCCTCGGCATTGCGCGTGGCGCGCCGGTAGAAATAGACGGCGAGGAGGCAGACCGCCAGCAGGGCGAGGCTGAGCGCACTGGCGACGCCGAATTCCGGCGGCGTCTCGGTGGTGGCGTCCTGGATCCGAGTGGTGAACACATAGATGCGCGCCGGCAAGCCGATCACCCTCGGCACCTCGTAGGAAGACAGCCCCATGATGAACAACAACAGCAGGCCGGAGAGAATGGCAGGGCGCAGGAGCGGCAGGGTGATCTTCGGCAGCACCTGCCAATAGCGGCCGCCGGAGACGAGTCCGGCTTCCTCCATGCGCACGTCGAGCGCGCGCAGAGCCGGCCCCAGCGCCAGATAAGCAAGGGGAAAATAATGGCTCGATAGCGCCCAGATCATGCCGCCCATCGAATAGATGTCGAACGGCGCGCGGTTCACCCCGAATGACGATTTTGCCAGCGCATTAACCCAGCCGATGTTCGGGCTGAGCACGAAGATCCAGGCCATCGCCATGAGCAGGCCGGGGATGGCGAAGGCGACAAGCGCCAGATTGTGAAACAGCGTGCCGCCGGGCGCATCGGTGCGTTCCACCGCCCAGGCGATGAAACCGCCGATCGCGAAGGTCACGATCGCCGTCCCCGCCGCGTAGATGAGCGAATTGCCGATGAGCGAGGCGATGCGCTGGCTCGAATAGGCTTCGGCGAAATTGTCGAGTGTGAACGTGCCGAAACCCAGGCCGGTGTCTTCGGTAAACGCGGTAACCAGCAAGCCGGCAATCGGCACCAGCACCAGCCAGAGCCCAATGGCGATGCAAACGATCAGCAAAAAAATCGGTCGCCGCCAGCGCCAGCGCGGCAATCTGGACACTTCGAGGGCTGGATCGACGGCAACCACGCAATTACTCCGCTCGCGCCGCTCGCTTCTCCTTCTCCCCGCTTGCAGGGAGAAGGTCGGGATGAGGGGGCGCTGCCGCTAGGCTGAGACTCTCCTGCACTGCTCAGGCACGCGGAAACGCCCCCTCACCCGCCGCGCTTCGCGCGGCGACCTCTCCCCGCACGCGGGGAGAGGCGGGAATTACTGCCCCTTGAACAGATCGTTGAACTTCTGCTGCCACACGTGCTCGTCGGCCGGCGACAACGACACCGTGATCACCTTCTTCCGGCTGAGCGCAGCGACGATGCCGGGTGGATTTGACTCGACATCGGCGCGCGTCGGGATGCGGCCGAACTTGGTGAGGAACGCCTCGCATTCCCTGCTCAGCGCAAAATTCGCCGCCAACAGCGCGGTATTCGGGTGCGGCGCCTTGGCGCTGATGCCGACGGCGCCGAAGGTCAGCGCCACCGGATCGAGCGCGAAATAGTCGATGGGGCCGCCGGCGAGCCTGACGTTCATCGTCAGGTTGACGAAATTGTTCAGCGACAGCCAGTACTCGCCGGACCCGACCGAGCGCGCCTGCGCCAGATGGCCGTCGGTGAGCACCGGATGCAGGGTCGCCACGATCTTTTTGATCAGCGTCGTCGCCTTGGCGTCACCATAGTACTGGTACATGGCCCACAGCCACTCGCTGTCGGTGTGATCGATGGCCACGTGGCCGGCCCAGTCCTTGTGCTCGGCAAAATCGGCGTAGCTCTTCGGCAGTTCCGAAGCCTGGACGTACGCGGAGTTGTACGCCGGCGAATTGTAATTGGCGTACAGGCCGTACCAGCGCCGGCCTGGATCGCGTGCCGCCGGCGCAATGTTCCTGGCTTCCGGCGGATCGAACGGCAACAAAAGCTGCGGGGGAATCTTGTCGATGGTGCCGAGCTGAGCGACATCCCAGGCTTTGCGGTTGCCGCGATATTCAAGCACCATGCGCGTCATCAGCGGCGGGTCGGCGCCGCGCACGTAATTGACCTTGATGCCGGTTGAGTCGGTGAACAGCCGCCACAGCGGCAGGCCCTCGCCCTCGTTAGTGTCCGAATAGATGGTCATTTCGCCGCCCTCGGCCTTGGCCGCGGCGAGCAGCTTGGGATCGAGCCAGGCGTGGGTCTGCTGCGCCGATGCGTGCGCAGCGAAAGCCGACACAAGCAACAAGCCGGCGAGGCCGGCTTCGCGGAGCGGACGGACCAAGGGCGCCTCCCGTTCGGATACGGTGTCGATCCGATTACATCATTGCCGAGGACAGCCGTCGAGGGCACGCCGGCGTGACGCTCTGGCGCAGGCGTTTATTTCTCGAACGCGTGCCAGTTCGGTTCCGCCGGCGGTTCTTTCGGCACGAAGCCGAATGCCTTCTCGAAGCGCCTGGCATAGCTCGGCCACGCCTGCGGATTGACGATGCGCGGCACCGGCCGGCCGTCGAGCGCGTCGAGCATCTGCGCGGCGGCGAACTGACCCATGCGGGCGCGCAACTCGCGCGTCACGCCGGCCATGTGCGGGGTGACGATGACGTTGTCGTATTTCATCAGGGGATGCGCGGCCGGCGGCGGCTCCTTCTCCCAGACGTCGAGGCCGGCGCCGGCGATTTTCTTCTCCCGCAGCGCGGCTTCGAGCGCCTCTTCGTCGTGGATCGAGCCGCGCGCGGTGGTGATGAAATAGGCGGTCGGCTGCATCAGCGCGTATTCTTTCGCGCCGATCAGATGCCGCGATTCGGGCGTGAGCGGGCAATTGACGGAAACGAAATCCGAGCGGCGCATCAATTCGTCGAGTTCGACCTTGGCGGCGCCGCGAGCGCGGACGACTTCGGCGGACAGGTACGGATCGTAGGCCAAGACCTGCATCTTGAACAAACCGCCGGCAAGCTCGGCGATGCGGCGGCCGACATTGCCGAGGCCGACGATGCCCAGCGTTCTGCCGTGGGCCTCGCGGCCGAGATAGTCGATACGGGGGCCGAGCGTGCCGGCGCGCAGCGCGCGGTCGGTTTCGCTGAAGCGCTTGACCAGGCTCAGCATCATGCCGATGACGTGCTCGGCGACCGCCTCGGCATTGCCGCCGGATTGATTGACCACCAGGATGCCGCGCGCGGTGCAGGCCTTCACGTCGACGGTGTCATAGCCGGCGCCATTGGTCGAAACGATCAGCAGGTTCGGCGTGCGGCCGAGCAATTCTTCGCCGGTCTGATAGTGGCGCACCAGTTCGTCGCGCGCCGAGCCGGTCTGATAGGCGTGCGCCGCGGCGAGAATCTCCAGGGCCGCCTCGTCCGGTTGTTTCTGCTCCAGCAGATCCAGCCGCACGTCGTCGCGCTTGCCGAGCGTTTCGGCAAAGCCCTGCGGCTGGTGCGGCGCCACGTAGAAGACGCGCTTGTTGTTGACCCCGGTATTCATCGACGTCATTCCCCCTGTCTTCGTGTCGGCGAACTGAACTTGGACGGCCCTCGCGGCCCAGCATCGTATTTTGCTACATTGCCGTCAAAAGCGGACACACGGCAAGCGGGGGAGGGGAGCCATGGCCGGAATCGATCTGACGCGGCGCGTGCTTTTGGCAGCGATCGCAGGCGCCCCGCTCGCCCGGGTCGCGCGAGCGCAAGGCGCCTGGCCCGATCGGCCGGTGCGGGTCATGGTGCCTTACCCGCCGGCCGGCGGCGCCGACACCACGGCGCGCATCCTTTACGCCAAACTCGGCGACGATCTCGGCCAACACTTTGCCATTGAAAATCGCGGCGGCGCCGGCGGCACCATCGGCGAAGTCCGTGGTCGCCAAGGCCTCTCCCGACGGCTACACGGTCCTGCACGACGCGACCGCCTTTTCGGTGAACGGCTCGCTCTATCGCGACCTGCCGTTCGATTACCGCAGGGATTTTGACCCGGTTTTTCTGGTCTCGCTGGTGCCGAACATCCTCGTGGTGACGCCGTCGGTGCCGGTGAAGACCGTTGCCGACGTGATTGCGCTCGCCAAGGCCGCGCCCAATGGCATCGTCATGGCATCGTCGGGCAACGGCACCTTGCAGCACCTGTGCCTGGAACTGTTCAAACAACGGACCGGATTGAAGATCACCCATGTGCCCTATCGCGGCGGCGGCCCGGCGCTCACCGACGTCATGGCCGGGCAGGTGAAATTCTTCTTCGCCAACGGCTCGTCGGTGGTCGGCTTCATCAAGACCGGCAAGCTCAAGGCGATCGCGCACACCGGCAAAGGCCGGCTCAAGAGCCTGCCGGACATTCCGCCGATCTCCGACACATTGCCGGGATTCGAAGCCTACGAGTGGAACGGCGTGTTCGTGCCGCACGGCGTGCCGCGCGCGATCGTAGGAAAACTCAATGCCGCGCTGAATGCCGCGCTCGTGTCGCCGCAAGTCAGCGCGCGTTTTGCCGCTCTCAACATCGAATCGCACCCGAACACGCCGGAGGAATTTGGCGCCTACGTGGAGAGCCAGATGGCGCTCTGGAGCCGCGTGGTGAAGGAAGCGAATATCAAGTTAGGATGATGAAACGGTCGTGGGAACCTAACATTGACCTCTGAGGTGGCCGCGAAGGGCACACGATCGCGCTTGCGCGATGGGGACCCGCAGCGGCCCTCGAAGGATGCAGGCGGGAGCGCCGCATGCCTCGCCTTTCGAGGCGCGGGCGCACCGAGCCCGGGCCGTGCCGGGAAGAGTCAAAGGACAGAACAATGCCCCATGTCATCGTGAAGCTCTATTCAGGCAGATCGGAACAACTGCTAGGAGTTTAGTCATGGGCCCTGCCGAATGGGAAATAGCGGAGAGGCTTGCTCAGATTTTTCTGCCATACGCAATGCAGAGAAAAAGGCATATGCAGGAAAATCAACTGAAGTTTGCGCACTACACAAGCGCGGAAAATGCCCTTCGGATTTTACGTGAAAAGCGCGTGATGATGCGCAACGCCGTGTGCATGAATGACTATCGTGAGTTTGAGCATGGCCTTTCATACATCGGAGCGTTTTTTAGAGATGAAGCGGCGCGCTCAAACTTCGTTAATTCGCTTAATACGTGTTGCGCTGGAGTAGCAGAGGAGGCAATGAAATTATTTGATATGTGGCTTCCACATAATCGCTTCAATGTTTACGTGACCTGCTTTTCTGAACATAAGCCTGAGGAAGATCGAATTGGCCGATTGTCCATGTGGCGCGCCTATCGAACGGGGACCGTTGGTGTTGCTCTTGTGTTTCACAACGAACCATTCTGGCAGCGATCGACAGTTCTAAAAATAGTAAACAGCCCCGTCGCATATGTTAATGCCGATCAATTCAAAGCAATTCTCAGTAGTGTATTGCAGAACGTCTCGCAAGAAAGAGATTTCTTGAAATTGCTACCTCGGTCGCAACTCGTAGGCATTGTTTTCAATATGTTGATGTACGCGGCAGCGTGCGCGAAGCACCCGGGATTCGCGGAAGAGCAAGAATGGAGACTCGTATACCTGCCGAAGATGGGCGAGGCGGACGCGTTAGAAAAAAGGCGTCGATGTAATCAATGGAGTTCCTCAGACCGTATATCGAATCCCGTTGAAGGATAGGCCACAGGACGAATTAATTGGAATTGAAATTCCAAGGCTGTTAGAGCGGGTGATCATCGGACCATCGAATTTCCCTTGGCCGCTCTATGAGGCATTTGTGGCAGTGCTGAAGGAGGCAGAAGTAGAAAATGCTGAGGAAAAGGTCATTACCTCCGATATACCGCTGCGCTCGTGAGGCGGCGCACAAGCCGAACCTGAACATTTTCATTCGCATCGCGGCATGGAACACACCGGCAGTCTCAGCCGAAACAAATGTGCTGGGCCTGACCGCTTACTACCTCCTCCACCGCAGCGCCTCCACCAACAGCGAGCGCGTCGATGCGCTCGCGCCGGCCGATCAGCGTCGCCTGCCTGCCCCCCCCCCGAGAAAGCGGCGAGCGAGGCGAGCGCCGTCTCCACCGTGGCATCGCGGCAGCCCGCCAGCGCTGCGGCGAAGATATTCATCAGCGAGCGCTTGGCAGGATGCAGAGCCCGCGACGGCAGGTCGTCCCACCCGCCGCCCACGACCAGTCGGGCCAAATCCTCGGCGCACGTTGATTTTGCCGCATATCCTTGTCTCGGCACTCCATTGACAAACAACCGGCCGGTCGGGTTGACTTTGCCTTTCCACGTCGTTTCTCGTCATTAGCATCGGACGCTGGGCTCGTAGGCTTGCTGTTTGTCGTGCCGTTCTGTGCAGCGGCACATTTGCCCAAAGCGGCCGCGCGGAACAAAACCGGGAGGATCGAAATGTCCCTGATGAACCGAAGAACCTGCCTGCAGGCGACCGCCGGCGCGTTCCTGTCGCTGCCGGCGCTCGGCAAGGCGAAAGCGGCCGACACCAAGACCTACGTGATGAAGCTCGGCACCGCCACCATCAATGAGGCGCAGCACCAATGGTGCAAGTGGTTCGTCGCCATGGTCGAAAAGGATTCCGGCGGCAGGATCAAAGGCGAGATCTATCCGGCGAGTCAGCTGGGTCCGATCCCTCGCGAGATCGAGGGCATGCAGTTCGGCTCGATCCAGGGTTACATCGGTCCGCCCGAGTTTCTGGTCGGCGTCGACGCCCGCTACGAGGTGCTGTCCGCTCCCGGCCTCATCGATGGCATGGCGCAGGGCATCCGCGCGGCGAGCGATCCGCAACTGCAGAAAATGATGTTCGGCCTCGGTGCCAACAAGGGCGTCCATGGCGTGGCGCTGTGGGTCTCGCAGCCATCCTCGATCATCTCGCGCGAGCCGATCCGCCATCTCGCGGATTTGAAGGGCAAGAAGCTGCGCGTTCTGGCCGCCGACATGCAGCAGGAAATGCTCCGGCGGCTCGGCGCCTCGCCGATCGCGATGACGCTCGGCGACGTGGTGCCGGCGATTCAACAAGGCACCATCGACGGCGCGGTGCTGGCCACGACGGTGGATGCCACCATGCACATGTACGACACCGCCAAATACATTACCGAGACCGGCCAGCCATTCATCTTCTCGATGGCGTTCCTGTCGAAGAAATGGTACGACGCGCTGCCCCACGACCTGCAAACGATCCTCGACGCCGATGCCGGCAAAGCTGCCGCGCAGGTCAACCCGTGGGCCTCCGATTTTTACGGCAAGCAGCGCCAATTCTGGGCTCAGCACGGCGAGTTAATCAGCCTGCCCGCGAGCGAACAGGCGCAAATGATGAAAAGTCTCATCAGCGTCGGCGCCGACGTGGCAAAGCGCAAGCCGGGTCTCGAAGAGTGCTACAAGGTGTTCGTCGAAGTGGCGCAACGGACGAAATAATCCGCCGGAGTCCGCCGGCCGACGACAACTTGGCAGCGTGCGGCGTGCGCCATTCACATCGGCGTCAAGCGCAAGTATAAATTCGCCTTCCCCGCGAAGCTGGGGAGGGATCGCGCTGCAGAGCAGCCGCGACCGGAGGGGTGGTGGCGCCGAGGAACCTCGGCGCCACCACCGGCCCTTGCCGGATGTGCTCCCTCTCATGCTTTGCATGCTCTGCCGCCACCCGCACCGTACGCGGGCGGAATTTTCCGGCGAAGGAGACGGTCGTGGACAAAAAATTCGGCATCGGGCAGCCCGTCCCGCGCGTCGAGGACCCGCGCTTCATCACCGGCCGCGGCCGGTACGTCGATGATTTCGATCTACCCTCCCAGTGCCACGGCGTGCTGGTCATGTCGCCTTACGCGCACGCTCGCATCAGGCGCATCGATGCCGCCAAGGCTGCGGCGGCGGCGGGCGTGCTCGCCGTGCTCACCGGGGCGGACGTGCTCGCCGACAAGCTCGGCGGATTGGCGCCGCCGATGCCCGAAGACATGGGCGGGCCGAAAGGCTTCCGCACCCCGCGCGCTATTCTCGTCACCGACAAGGTGCGCGCCATAGGCGATCGCGTCGCCTTCGTGGTCGCCGAAACACAGGTGCAGGCACGCGACGCGGCCGAGCTGATCGAGATCGATTACGAGCCGCTGCCGGCGGTCGTCGATGTCGAAGATGCGATCAAACCGGGCGCACCGGCGGTGTGGGATGAGGCGCCAGACAACGTTTCCTTCGCCCTCATGATGGGCGACCGGCAGGCCACCGACGCCGCCTTTGCCAACGCCAAGCACGTTGTCTCGCTCAAGCTGCGCAACACGCGCATCACGGCCAATTCAATCGAGCCGCGCGCCGCACTCGGCCAGTACCACCCCGATGCCGACAGCTACACGCTCTATTCCACCTCGCAGAACCCGCATGGCACGCGCTCCTCGGTCGCCGGCCAGGTGCTGAAGATTCCCGAGACCAGGCTGCGCGTGATCTCGCCCGATGTCGGCGGCGGCTTCGGCATGAAGCACGGCGGCTACCCGGAGGATGCGCTCGTGGTGTGGGCATCGCGCAAGGTCGGCGGTCGCCCGGTGAAATGGGTCTCGACGCGCTCCGAGGGGCTGCTTGGCGACTCGCAGGGCCGCGACCAGGTGGTCACCGGAGAGCTGGCGGTCGACGAGCGCGGCAAGATTCTCGGCCTGCGCGTCAACGCGCTGCACAATATGGGCTCGCACGTGTTCGGCGCCGCGATGGTGGTCCCGCTGTTTGCGCTGCGCCTGGCGCCCGGCGTCTATCAGGTTCCCGCGGTACACGCATTCGGCAAGGCAGTGCTTACCAACAGCGTGCCGCTGGCGCCGTATCGCGGCGCCGGCCGGCCGGAAGCAACCTATCTGATCGAGCAATTGCTCGACCGCGCCGCGCGCGTCGTCGGTATCGATGCGGTGGAGATCAGGCGGCGCAACTTCATTCCCGCCGCCGCCATGCCGCACAAGATCGGCACCGGAGTCACCTATGACAGCGGCGACTTCGTCCATGTCATGGACGACTGCCTCAAGCTCGCCGACTGGGAGGGGTTCGCCGGCCGTGCCGCCGAATCGCGCAAGCGCGGAAAGCTGCGCGGCCGCGGCGTCGGCTACTTTCTGGAGGAAGCTGCGGTGTTCAACGAGCGCATGGTGCTGCGCTTCGATCCGAGCGGCATGCTCACCATTCTGGCCGGCACTCACTCGCATGGCCAGGGCCACCAGACCGTATACGCGCAGATGGCGAGCGAATGGCTCGGCGTGCCGTTCGAAAACATTCGCTTCGTGCAGGGCGACACCGATGCGGTGCCGATCGGCCGCGGCACCTACGGCTCGCGCTCGATGCATGTCGGAGGCAATGCGCTCAAACGCGCCGCCGACGCCATCATCGAGAAGGCGAAGCCGATGGCGGCGATGATGCTGGAAGCGGCCGCCGCCGACATCGAATTTGCCGACGGCGCCTTCCGCATCGTCGGCACCGACCGCGCGCTGCCGCTGACTGCCGTGGCGCAATCATTCTACCGGCCGGCGATGTTGCCGCCGCAATTCGACGTTGGGCTGGAAGCGTCGGGCACGTTCGCCGCAGAGCCGGCGAATTTTCCCAACGGCTGTCACGTCTGCGAGGTCGAGATCGATCCGCAGACCGGGGCGGTGACGCTCGACCGCTACGCCGCGGTCGACGACGTCGGCAGGATCATGAACAAGCTGCTGTGCGAAGGGCAAATCCACGGCGGCGTCGCCCAAGGCGTGGGCCAGGCGCTAATGGAGCGCATCGTGTTCGACGAGCAGGGCCAGCTCGTTACCGGCAGCTTCCAGGACTACGCCATGCCGCGCGCCGAGGATTTCCCCGAGCTTTTGTCGGAGTTGACCGAAGTGCCCGCGCAGACAAATCCGCTCGGCGTCAAGGGCGCCGGCGAGGCCGGCGCGACCGGCGCACCGCCGGCGGTGATCGGTGCGGTCCTCGATGCGTTGAAGCCGCTCGGCATCGACCACATCGACATGCCGGCGACGCCGGCGCGCGTCTGGGCGGCGATCAAGGCGCACGAGGCAAAAGCGGCGGCGGAATGACGTCTTTCGCCTCTCCCGCTGGCAGGAGAGGCGAGTGGGCAGAGGGTGAATTCTCTTCCCCGCTCCGGCACGCGGGAAAGCCGAGAGCCTATTCCACGTCCAAGGGCTCGGTGCCGGTCGGCTTGCCCTCCGTGTCCAGCGTGATCTTCTCCACGCGCGCTTCGGCCTGGCGCAGTAGATGTTCGCAGCGGCGCTTGAGCGCTTCCCCGCGCTCGTAAATGGCAACCGATTCCTCAAGCGGCACCTTGCCTTCTTCCAGCCGCTTGACGATCGATTCCAGTTCCTCCATCGCGCGCTCGAACGGCAGTTGTGAAATATCGTCGTGTTGTTTGCTATCGTTCTGCGCCATCCGCGACTTCTCCGAAGCGATTAATGTAGCCCGGATTGCGCCAGGCGCAATCCGGGAATCTTTCTCCCGGATTTCGCTTGCGCTCGATCCGGGCTACGGATTAGGCCCGCATCAGCGCCGACACGTGGGCGGCGGCCGAATTACCCAGCGCCTGCAAATCGTAGCCGCCTTCGAGCAGCGATACGATGCGGCCCGCCGCGAACCGATCGGCCACATCCATGAGCTTCTGCGTCGCCCACACGAAGTCGGCCTCTTCGAGCTCGATGTTGGCGAGCGGGTCGCGGTGGTGCGCGTCGAAGCCGGCGGAAATGACGATCAATTCCGGGCGGAAGTCGGCAAGCCGCGGCAGGATGCGGCTCTCGAACGCGGCGCGAAACGCCTCGCCGCCGTCGCCGGGACGCAGCGGCGCGTTGACGACGGTATTGTGCTCGCCCGACTCGCCGACCGCACCGGTGCCGGGAAACAGCGGCATCTGATGGGTTGAGCAATACATCACCGACTTGTCGGACCAGAAAATCTCCTGCGAGCCGTTGCCGTGATGCACGTCGAAATCGACGATGGCGGCGCGGGCAATGCCATGGCGTTTCTGCGCGTAGCGCGCGGCGATGGCGGCATTGTCGAAGAAACAAAAGCCCATCGGCCGCGCCGTCTCGGCGTGATGGCCGGGCGGGCGCGTGGCGACGAACGCGTTGTTCGCCTTCTTTGTCATGACCTCATCGACCGCATGGATGGCGCCACCGACGGCGCGCAATGCGGCCTCGAAGCTCCCCGGCGACATCGAGGTGTCGGCATCGAGCCGCACCAGTCCTTCTTTTGGCGTCGCGCGGCAAATCTCCTCGATGTAGTCCATCGGGTGGCAGAGCGCGATGACGTCAAGCGATGCCGCCGGCGCCGTGACTCGGACGAGTGACTGGAATTGCTCCGCCGCCAGCGCGTGCTCGACGGCGCGCAGCCGTTCGGGACGCTCGGGATGACCGGCGGGAGTGAGATGGTCAAGACAGGCCGGATGGGTGATGAGCAGCGTCGCCATTGATGCAATGTAGGAATGGTTGAGCGTCAGCGAAACCCGTCAGGTCAGCGCGGCCTCGGCGCCGAGCACTCCGGGCGCACCTTCCACGATGCTGCGTTCGAGGCCGCCGGCCTGCACGGCGAAATTCTCGGCAAAGAAGCGCGCCAGCGCCAAGCGCGTCGCCGCCTCGCCGTCGCGCCGCAGCGCGCCCAGCGCCTCGTTTGCCAGCAAGCAACCACCGGCGGCAAGACCGAATAGCCGCAGATAGGGGGTGGCGCCGGCAAGCGCCGCATCGTTGTCCTTTTCGACGCGAGCGAGCAGCCAGTCGGTGACGCGGGTCAGGCTGTCGAGCGCTTCCGCGAGCCGCACCGGCGTTCGGCCAAACGCCGGATCGTTGCTCGCCTCGACCGCCTCGACGATGCCGCGCAAATCCTTGATCTGCGCCGCGACTGCCGCGCCGCCGGACAATGGCAGCTTGCGCGCGACCAGGTCGATCGCCTGGATGCCGTTGGTGCCTTCGTAGATCGCCGCGATGCGCGCATCGCGATAAAGCTGCGCCGCGCCGGTCTCCTCGATGAAGCCCATGCCGCCGTGCACCTGCACGCCGAGCGAGGTCACCTCGATGCCGATGTCGGTGGAGAACGCCTTGGCGACCGGGGTGAGCAGCGAGGCACGCTCATGGGCGGCCTTGCGCGTCGCTTCGTCGGCACCGCGCTCGGAACGGTCGAGCGCGATCGCAGTGGCGTAGCAGATGGCGCGCCCGGCGCCGGTCATTGCGCGCATGGACAACAGCATCCGCCGGACGTCGGGGTGAACGATGATCGGCGCCGATTCGGTCGCCTTCATGCCGGCAATGCGGCCCTGCCGACGCTCGCGTGCGTAAGCCAGCGCCTGCTGCGTGGCGCACTCGGCGACGCCGACGCCTTGCAGCCCCACGGCGAGACGCGCCCGGTTCATCATCGTGAACATGCAGGCCATGCCGGCGTTCTCCGCGCCGACCAGATATCCCACCGCGCCGCCCTGGTCGCCGAGGATCATCGTACAGGTCGGCGAGCCATGAATGCCGAGCTTGTGCTCGACCGAGTGGGCGTGGATGTCGTTGCGGGCGCCGGGCGAGCCGTCGGCGTTGAGCAGGAATTTCGGCACCAGAAACAGCGAAATGCCGCGCGTGCCCGGCGGCGCATCGGGCAGCCGGGCCAGCACCAGATGAACGATATTGTCGGTGAGATCGTGCTCGCCGTAAGTGATGAAGATTTTCTGCCCCTTGAGGCGATAGGTGCCGTCGGGGGCGCGTTCGGCACGGGTGCGCAGCGCGCCCACGTCGGAGCCGGCCTGCGGCTCGGTAAGCTGCATGGTGCCGGTCCATTCGCCGGAGACGAGCTTGGGCAGGTAAGCGCGCTTGAGTGCGTCGCTGCCGTGTGCCTGCAGCGCGTCGATCGCCCCCATGGTCAGCATCGGCCCGTCGGAGAAGCCGATCGAGGCGCCGTGCCACATTTCGATGCAGGCGGCGTTGACGATCTGCGGCAGCGCCTGACCGCCCCATTCGATCGGCGCGGCGAGGCTGTTCCAGCCGCCCGCGCGCCAGCCCTCATAGGCGTCCTTCCAGCCCGGCGGCGTGGTGACGGCGCCATCTTTGAACGGCGTGCCGAACTTATCGCCGACCCGGTTGAGCGGCGCGATGACCTCGCCGGCGAAGCGGCCGGCTTCTGCCAGCACCGCCTCGACATCGTCCATGGCGAGGTCGCCCAGGAGTCCGTCGGCGATGGCCTGCGGCAATCCGGCCGCGTATCTGAGTGCGCTGTCGATGTCGGCAAGCGGAGCGCGATAGCTCACTGACGCTCTCCCCAGGTTTCCACCGTGTTTACATTTGGCGGCGGTGCAATGTCATCGGGCAAAAAGAAATCCTGCGCCAAGGGCTCGCTGGGATCGACCCGATAGCGCTCGAAATCGGCGACGCCGTGTTGGGCCAGAAAGGTATCGTCGATGAGAAACCGCCCGGTCAGTTCGCGCGCCGGCGTGTTGAAAATGGCGTAGGCGGCGTCCGCCATGATCTCGGGCTTGCGTGCCTGACGCATGCGCGCTTCTCCGCCGAGCAGATTTTGGATCGCGGCGGTGGCGATGACGGTACGCGGCCACAATGCGTTGACCGCGATACCGCTTTCCCGCAGCTCGCCGGCAAGGCCGAGCACGACCATGCTCATGCCGAACTTGGCCATCGAGTAGGCGGTGTGCGGGGCAAACCATTTCTCCTGCATGTCGAGCAGCGGCGAGATCATGAGAATGTGCGGATTGGCCGCCTGCCGCAGATATCCGATCGCCCACTTGCTAACGACAAAGCTGCCGCGCGCGTTGACTTGATGCATCAGGTCGAAGCGCTTCATATCGGTGTCGGCGACGCTGGCGAGCGAAATCGCGCTGGCATTGTTGACGACGATGTCGATGCCGGCAAAAGTCTCGGCGGTCTTTTCCAACGCGCCTTTGACCGCCGCTTCGTCTCGCACGTCGACAACCAGCGGCAGCGCCTTGCCGCCGGCGCGCTCGATCTCGGCCGCCGCCGTATAGATGGTGCCGGAGAGTTTCGGATGCGGCACGGCAGTCTTCGCCGCGATCGCGACGCTGGCACCGTCGCGCGCAGCGCGCAGCGCGATCGCCAGCCCGATGCCGCGCGAAGCGCCGGTCACAAACAGGACCTTGCCGGCAAGCGACATGTCTTTCACTTTCTGCGCGACAGAAAGGCCGCGAACGCGCCGCGCGCTTCGGCGGATTGCAGACGCTCGCGAAAATGCATGGCTTCGGTATCGATCCGCCTGGCAACATCGTCAAGCTCGCCGCGCAACAGCGCGCGCGATACGGCGACGGCGCCCGGCGGCAGCGCCGCAATGTCGTGGGCGGCCTTGAGCGCGACCGCATCGACCGCACCCGGTTCGACCACTTCATTGACGATGCCGGCTTCTTTCGCCGCCGCGGCGGAGAGCGGACGGCCCATGACCAGGAGTGCAAACGCGCGCGCGTGCCCCATGCGCAGCGGCGCGAGCAAACTCGACGCCGCCTCGGGGACCAGCCCCAACCGGGAAAACGGCGTCGCCAGCACGGCGTCGCCGGCGGCAACCACGTAATCGCAATGCAACAGCAAGGTGGTGCCGATGCCGACGGCGATGCCGCCGACCGCGGCAACCAACGGCTTCGGGTTGCGCGCAAGCGCGTGGAGAAATTCCAGGGTCTTGGGACGCAAGCCGCCGCTTTGCGCCGCTTCGGCAAATTCGCCGATGTCGGCCCCGGCGCAGAACGCACCCGGTGTTCCCGCCAAGACGATGCAGCGAATCGCCTCGTTTGCGGCCGCTTCGCGCAGCGCCTGCGTCATCGCTTCGTACATCGGCTGCGTCAACGCATTCTTCTTCTCCGGCCGGTGCATCCGGATCGTGCGCACGCCGGCCTCGTCGGCCACCAGAACTTGATCGGTCATGTCTTTTTGCTCTTTCCGGGTGCCTCGCCATTCCGGCCGCAAGCACACATTATCATAGCGCGTCAGCACCCGCGTTCGGCTCTATCGGGTAGGACACCGGCGGCCGCCCCGGCCTTCGATCGCCGGCGCGGTGCGACGCTGACGATTGATCCCGGCGACGCTGTGTTGAACGTTGATCCGGCGGCAGGCCGTCGCTATCTTGCGGCGGCCGACTACTGGCGGCCGCGGAGCGGCGGGCGCCGATCCGACCGCGCTTTGGGGCGTAGCCAAGTGGTAAGGCAGCGGATTTTGATTCCGCCATTCCCAGGTTCAAATCCTGGCGCCCCAGCCAGCGTATAAGTCATTTTTTGTTGCCGCATTACCCCTCCGCCACGATCAAGTTCTTCCATTCGTCGATGCGGGCGGACTGACCGGCGCAGATCACGGTGGTGCAGTCGAACTGGTCGAGGACCGCAGGTCCCCGCAGCGCGACGCCGACATCAAGCTTCTCGCGCTGATAGACCGGACAGGAAATCGTTTGGCCGCCAAAGCGGGCCGGCCGTGTCGCCCGTAGTGCATCGGCGAGACTCCGTCCCTCCGGCGCAAATCTCGGCAGCGAGACCGCGGGCACCAGCCCGATGCCGCGGACCCGGTAGGACACGACTTCCACCGACGCCTCCGGCGCCATGTGACCGAACTGCCGTTTGTGCTCGGCGTCGAATTGCTTTCGCAACGTGCCGGGGGCGCTCGTCGCATCGTCCGCGCAGCGTAATGTCATCTCGTAGCCCTGTCCGGCATAGCGCAGGTCGAGCGCGCGTTCGATGCGGATATCGTTTTCGGCAAAACCGTCGCGAACGAGATCGCCGCGCGCCTGCGCCTCCATTTGCCCGAAGACCGCCTCCATCGCCTCCGGTGCAAGCTGGGCGATCGGGGTCAGGCGCGATCGGACGTAATCGTGCTTGACGTCCGACATGAGCAGGCCCAGCGCGGAAAAGACGCCGGGATAGAGCGGCACGACGACGCCGGCCATGCCGAGATCGCGCGCCAGTCGCGCCGCGTGCAGAGGTCCGGCGCCGCCGAAGGCGAGCAGATAAAACTCGCGCAGGTCGTGGCCGCGCATGGTGGAGATCGCCTTGATGGCTTCCTGCATCTTCACGTCGATGATGCGCACGATGCCTTCCGCCGCCGCCTCGAGGTCGAGCGATAGCGCCTTGGCGATGCGGCCGACCGCCACCGCAGCCTTGCCGCGGTCGAGCGTCATGCGTCCGCCGAGAAAATCGTCGGCGCTCAGATAACCGAGGACGAGATTGCAGTCGGTGACCGTCGCCGCCTCGCCGCCGCGGCCGTAGCACGCCGGACCCGGCACCGCACCGGCGCTTTGCGGGCCGACTGTGAGCGCGCCGAAGCGATCGACCGCCGCGATGGTGCCGCCGCCGGCGCTCACCGTATTGATATCCATCATCGGCACGGCGATGTCGCGGCCATCGATCTTGCCGCGGCCGGTAGAGACCGGTTCGCCGTCCTTGATGAGCGCGACATCGCAGGAGGTCCCGCCCATGTCGAAGGTGATGATGTTGGGAAGGCGCAATCGGCGGGCGAGCGCGGCACCGGCGGTGACGCCGCCGGCGGGACCGGACAGCACGGTCGTTACCGCCAGGCGCGAGGCTTCGGCAAAGCTCGCCATGCCGCCGTTCGACTGCATGACGTATTTCTGCCGGCTAACGACGCCGGAGGCGGCGAGGCGGCGGTCAAGGTTGGCGACGTAGCGCGCCAGGACCGGCTGCAGGAAGGCGTTGATGACGGTCGTCGACAGACGATAGTACTCGCAAATCTGCGGCAAGATCTCCGATGAGAGCGAAAGGTTGCAGCCGGGCATTTCCTCCTCGGCGATTTCGCGCACGCGCGCCTCGTGGGCGGGATGCAGAAACGAGAACAACAGGCACACGGCGAGCGACTCGATTGCCTGCGCGTTGAGACCGCGCAGCGTCTTGCGCAGCGCCTCCTCATCGAGCGCAAGGAGCACATTGCCGCGAAAATCGACACGCTCGCGCACCTCGCCGGTGCGGCTCTGCGGCACCAGCGGCTGCGGCTTGTCGTACATGACATCGAAGATCGCCGCCCCGTAGGGTCGCGCTTGTTCGGCAACCTCGTAGAGGCCGCGGAACCCGGCGGTGACCAGCAGGCCGGTTCTGGCGCCCTTGCCTTCCAGGAGCGCGTTGGTTCCGACCGTCGTGCCGTGACAGAAGAAGCCAATATCGGCAGCCTCTGCTCTCAGGCCTTGCGGAGCATGCGAGCGCGGGGGCGCGGTGAGCGCCGCGAGGCCCTCGAGGATCGCCCGCGATGGATCGTCCGGGGTTGAGGGAACCTTGGCGATGGTGAGAGTGCCGGTCTGCTCGTTGAAATAGGCAAAATCCGAGAACGTCCCTCCCGTATCGACGGCTACCCGATAGCGAGCCATTCGCCGGCATCTCTCGGCGGCACCTGCCGCTACGAGGCGAAATGCCCGTTTTCGGCTGTAAAAGACAAGCGCGAACTTGCCGAAACGGCCTTCTGAGCGTGCCTCCGCAGTGGCTGCCCGTAGGTCGAACCGTCACACCCGGAGGGCGCACCCGCTTGGAACGATTGCGTTGTCGGCGCGTTACATCTCACTGGGCGTTGGCGTAGAGGGCGATGAAAAGCAGGCGAAGCGCGGACTCGACCGCAGGCTTGGCTGCGGGCCTGACGGCCCCGGCCCGGAGCCCGACGCCCCCCCGGCACCGGCCGGTGCATTCGTTATCCTATCATCTGAGCCTTCTCGCACTCGCCGTGGCAGTTCCGCTGACCGGGCTGGCTGGCTTTGCGCCGTTATGGCGAACGCCGTGGTTGCTGCTGGCGGCAAGTCTCGTCTGCCTGAGCGCCGGAATAGGCCTCGCCTGGCTGGTCGCAAACCGGCTGCACGGAAGCGCCGCAAGCCTGCACGAGACGGCCGCCGCAATGGCCGCCGGCCAGCCGGTCAGCGCGCAGCCGACCGGCGTGCGCGAATATGATGAAGCAATCGCCGCCTTCGCCGCGGCCTCGCAGACGCTGAATACTCGCGCGCAGGAGCGCGACCTCACCGAGGCGATTCTGCGCGCGCGCGAAGCCGAGCTCGCTGCGGTCATCGACAGCACGCCGTTCATGCTGTCGCGCTGCGGCCGCGATCTTCGCTACCGGTTCGTCAGCCAAGGCTGCGCGCAACTTCTCGGCCGCAAGGCCGAGGACATCGTCGGCAAGCGGATCGTGGATGTCATCGGCGAGGAGGCGTTTCGAACCATATTGCCGACGCTCGCCAAGGTGCTCAACGGCGAGCGCGTCGAGACCGAAACCGAATTGCGTTATCGCGACAGCGGAACCCGCTTTATCCATGTCGTTTCCACGCCGGAGACCGACGAATCCGGGCAAGTCGTAGGCTGGGTCGCCTCCATCCTCGACCTCACCGAACAGAAGCGCGCGGACGAAGAGCGGCGGCGTGCGCTCGCCGCGCTGGCAAAGACGGCGAACGAGCAGAGCGCGCTGTACGAATTCACCAACAGGCTCTATCGCGCCGAATCGACGGCCGTAATTTACGAGGCGGCGCTCGATGCCATTTTGCGCGCGTTGGTGTGCAGTCGCGCCGCGGTCCTGCGCTTCGACGAAGAACGAACCATGCGATTTGTCGCCTGGCGCGGAGTGTCCGACCGCTATCGCGGTGCCGTCGAGGGGCATTCGCCGTGGCCGCCCGGAGAGAACAACCCGCAGCCGGTTTGCATCGGCGACATCGACAGCGCCGAGTTGCCGGAAACGATCAAAGCCGTGGCGAAGGAGGAAGGCATCCGGGCACTGTCGTTCGTGCCGCTGAGGTCGTCGGCGGGCACACTCACCGGCAAATTCATGACCTACTACGACGCCCCGCATGAATTTGCTCGCGAAGAGATCGAGCTAACGCTCAACATCGGCCGCCGGCTCGGCTTCGCGGTGGAACGCATCGAGGCGGAACAGGCGCGTCGGCTCGCCGAGCAGGAGCTGCGCGAGCTGAAGGAAAAACTGGAAACCGAGATCGAGAAGCGCACGCTGGAGCGCGATCGTATCTGGAGCGTCTCGGAGGATCTGCTCGGCGTTTCGAATTTCGACGGCTATTTCATCAGCATCAACCCGGCCTGGCGCCGGCTGCTCGGCTGGAGCGACGCGGAAATCAAATCCATGCACGTGAGCGAATTGCGTCATCCCGACGACGCCGCCACGGCGATTGCCGGCCGCGCCGAGCTCGCCAGGGGAGTACCTACCGTGCGCGTGGAGAACCGCTTCCGCCACAGGGACGGCTCCTGGCGCTGGATGCAGTGGACGATGACGGCGGAGAACGGCCTCATCTACGTCTCCGGGCGGCACGTGACGTTGGAAAAGGAAGCAGCGTCGGCACTGGCGCAGGCGCAGCGCCGTTCCGCCCACTCGCAGAAAATGGAGGCGCTCGGTCTTTTGACCGGCGGGATCGCGCATGATTTCAACAATCTGTTGATGATCGTGAGCGGCCACGCCCAGAGCCTCAACCGCCGGCTCGGCGATGCGCGCGACAAGCGCGCGGTGGACGCAATTCAGATTGCCGCCACGCGCGGCGAAACGCTCACCCGCCAGCTGCTGTCGTTCTCGCGCGGCATGCCGCTCAATCCTACGGTGATCAGCCCGGCCGCCACCATCGCGGCGATCGGCGAAGTCCTGTCCGGCTCCGTGCACGTCAACATCGAATTGAAGATCGAAGTGCCGCAGACCGTCTGGCCGGTGCGTGTCGACAAGTCCGAACTCGAACTGGCGCTGGTGAATCTGGCGCTCAACGCGAGCGACGCCATGCCCGGGGGAGGGCTTCTGTCGATCGCAGCGGAGAACACGCGCCTTGCGGCCGACGATACGCCCGACGGCCTCACCGGCGAGTTTGTGGCGTTGAGCGTCGCCGACACCGGCTGCGGCATCGCCGAAGAGACGCTGGGCCGGGTGTTCGAGCCGTTCTTCACCACCAAGGGCGTCGACAAGGGCACCGGCCTCGGCCTGTCGCAGGTATACGGCTTCGCCCGCCGATCCAACGGCACCGCGGTCATCAAGAGCAGGCTCGACCACGGCACCACGGCGACCATCTACCTGCCGCGCAGCCACGCCCAGATCGAACCCGCGAGCAAGGAAGACAGCGAGCAATACACGGCACCTGACGGCGCCACAGTGCTGGTGGTTGAGGACAACCACGATGTGCGCGCGATCACGGTCTCGCTGTTGGAGCAGCTCGGCTATCGCACGGTCGCGGTCGAGCACGCGGCCGCCGCACTGGACGCGCTTGGGACTTCTTCACAGCCGATTAGCGTGTTGTTCTCCGACGTCGTGCTGCCGGGCGACATCGACGGCCTGTCGCTGGCGAACATCGTCAGCGCACGCTACCCCGCCATGCCGATCGTGCTGACCACCGGATACACGCGAGTCTTCGAACTCGGAGCCGAAATTTCCGGTGTTGCGTAAGCCCTATCAGAGTTCGGCGCTCAGCCGCGTCATCCGCGAAGCGCTCGACGGCACGGACGGCAAGAACGCGGCGCTGGCGAGCTAAAGCGCCACGGGAATGACGGCATCGCATTCAAATCCTATCCAAACAAAAAACAGAAAAACAAAAAAACAAAAGCCCCGGGACGTGCCCGGGGCCCTTGCATTGCACGCGCCTGAATTTGTTGCCGCGTCAACGGCATCGCAACCGTGCCGGCCGATCAATGCACCGCAGCAGCGGCGGCGGATGGAGTCTCTATTGTGGCGATGTTGCTCTTCACCGCCTTTTGCACCTTCTCGAAGGCGCGCACCTCGATCTGGCGCACGCGCTCGCGCGACACGCCGAACTCGTCGGCCAGTTCTTCCAACGTGATCGGGTCGTCGGCGAGCCGGCGCGCCTCGAAAATGCGCCGCTCGCGCTCGTTGAGCACGCCCAGCGCCTGACCGAGCGCGTTATGGCGGTTCTCCGACTGCTCCGATTCGGCGAGCCGGCTCTCTTGGCTCACCATGTCGTCGACCAGCCAGTCCTGCCATTCGCCCGAGTCACCATCCTCGCGGATCGGCGCGTTGAGCGAGGCGTCGCCGCCGAGCCGGCGGTTCATCTCGATCACGTCCTGTTCGGTCACGCCCAGCCGCTTGGCGATGAGCTTGACCTGGTCAGGGCGCATGTCGCCTTCTTCGAGCGCGGAAATGCGGCTCTTGGCCTTGCGCAGGTTGAAGAACAGCTTCTTTTGATTGGCGGTGGTGCCCATCTTCACCAGCGACCAGGAGCGCAGAATATATTCCTGGATGGCGGCCTTGATCCACCACATCGCATAGGTCGCCAGCCGAAAGCCCTTATCGGGCTCGAAGCGCTTGACGGCCTGCATCAGCCCGACATTGCCTTCGGAAATCACTTCCGAGATCGGCAGGCCGTAGCCGCGATAACCCATGGCGATCTTGGCCACGAGCCGCAAATGGCTGGTGACGAGCCTATGCGCGGCATCGCGGTCGCCGTGCTCGCGCCAGCTTTTAGCCAGCATGAATTCTTCCTGCGGTTCCAGCATCGGGAACCGCCTGATCTCCTCAAGGTAACGGGTAAGGCCGGTTTCTCCCGAGAGGACCGGCAAAGCTGCAGTCTGGGCCATGATAGCGCCCTCCTTAAGTAGGGCCCCCGCGGCGCGGCGGGCGAACGGCACCGCCGCTTCTCCAGGCGAGCCAGCGGCGCCGATTCCAGTCAGTTCGCACCCGCAACATACACGGTCGAATCAGGTCAGCGATAGGGTAACAGCATCACGTGGTTGCGACACCGCCTTGATCTGCCTCGACTAAAGCTCGAATTTGCGTGTACTTCGCTGAAACCCTTAGCGTTTGCCCGACGCCGCATGGTCAGGCTCCGCCCGACCTCGGACCAATTCATCATGTAAACGGGCAAGATCGGGCGGCAGTTCCGACCGGAACTTGAGCAATTTGCCGCTCGACGGGTGCGTAACCTGCAAAATATGGGCATGGAGCGCCTGCCTGCCAAGGGCCGCAAGCGCAGCCTGTGCATTGGTCGTAAGCAACGTCGCTTTGGTTCGAAAACCGGTGCCGTAGGCCGGGTCGCCAAGCAGCGGATGACCGATCGAGGCCAAATGCACGCGAATCTGGTGCGTCCGTCCGGTTTCCAGCCGGCAGGCCAGGAGGCTTGCCAGCGGCTCAGCCCCTGCCCTGTCCGGCCCTGCGGCGCGTTCGCGCTCGCCCGTTCCGGTAGAAAAATACCGCCTCAATAGCTGCCAATGGGTGATGGCCGCGCGTCCGCCGGCGCGGACCGTCATGCGCTCGCGAGCGAACGGACTACGCCCGAGCGGACGGTCGATCGTCCCGAGCGGACGCTCGGGTGCACCCCAGACGAAGGCCAGATAGCCGCGTTCGAACGGCGTGCCGTCGCGGCCATGGCTGGAAAATTGCGCCGCCAGTGCGCGGTGGGCACGGTCGTTCTTTGCCGCCAGGATAAGTCCGGTCGTGTCCTTGTCGAGCCGATGCACAATGCCGGGCCGGCGCTCCCCCCCGATGCCGGAGAGGCTTGTCCCGCAATGGGCGATCAGCGCGTTGACCAACGTGCCGGTCCGATGTCCGGGCGCCGGATGGACCACAAGGTTCGCCGGCTTGTCGATGACGATGATATCGTCGTCCTCGTAAACGACATTGAGCGCAATCGCCTGGGCCTCCGGCCTGGCGGGGTCGGGCGGCGGCACATCGAGCGCGATGGCGGCGCCTGCGCGCAGACGAAGGCTCGGATCGATCACCGTGCGACCGTCGACGGCAACCGCGCCGGCCTCGATCAGCGCCTTGAGCCGGCTGCGCGAAAACTCGGCGAGACGGCGGGCCAGCAGGCGGTCGAGCCGCTCGCCGGCCTCAGTCGCCTCGACGACGATGGAAATCTGCCGTGCGGGCGGCACTGCGGCTCCCTCGGAGTTGTCCGCGCTCAGTCCATGGGAGACTGATCGCACGGGGAGGTGAAACGTGATTTGCGACCCAAAAGCGATACCCCTGGGCACCACCGGCGAGTATTCTCGATCTGACCAGCAAGAGTGAACCCCATGCCCAAGAACATCTCCGGCAATGCGCCGCAACAAGATTCCCCGCAACAAGAAGGTGAACCCGCCAAGGAATTGAACAATGCGGTGACGCGGGTGCGCTGGCTGATGCTCATATCGGGCCTGACCACCGCAATCGCGATCGCCGCGATCATCGGCGTCGTCGGCTATCGCGTCTTTCGCAGCGGCGGCGCCCCGACGATCGTCAACGGCACGGTTTTCCTGCCCAAGGGCGCGCATGTCGATTCCACCACCATCGGCAACAACCGCATCGTGGTGACGCTGGACGTGGGCGGCGCCAGCCAGGTCCGCATTTTCGATCTTAAAACGCTGCAGCAGACCGGGCAGCTCCGGTTCGCCACCGAGCGCTAAGCGGCCGGGACGCGCGTGCGCCTTTCGCCAGCGCGTCTCTTTCGGACCGGCGTCCCCATTCGGCAATTGCCGCTCGTGTCCTTCGATTCCAAAGTTCGCAAACGGGGGTGCCGCGCAATGAGGCGAACTTCGGAATCGGGACACGCGTGCGAACTCGGAATGGGGACACCGGCAAAATTTTATGAAATTTTATGATGGCGGTGCGGTTTTGGATTTGAGGTTCGTATGCTAGTTTGCGGCTGATCTGCGGGACCTTCAAATCCACCGCACCATGGCTCCCTTCGTCTAGCGGCCCAGGACGTCGCCCTCTCACGGCGAAAACAGGGGTTCGAGTCCCCTAGGGAGCGCCAGCTAAATCAATAACTTATGCTTTTAGCCCGCGCGTTGTGTCCCGGAAGTGTCCCGGATAGGGTAATGCGCGGGTCAGGCCAGCGACAAAAAAACGCACAGTGACCGCCTCTGCGGCGCTGCGGCTGCACGGAGCAAGCGGTGGCCGGCGCAATACGTGTTCGACAGCAACGTGCAATTGACGCCATCGCAGATGCGCGCCAACAAAGCGCGCGACAAAGCGGAGAAAGCGGCCCAAGCCAAAAAAACGGAAAGGCCCCCGGAACGTATCGGGGGCCATCTGCCAGGAGGAAACCGCGAGCGCGCTGCCGGGTCAGTATCGCGCTGCGACCGGACCGCCGAACTGGTAGCTGAGGCCAACCAACCCGGTTTCGGTACGCAGCCTGGTGCTGACGCTTAGGGCGTCGATGGGAGTGGCCGCAAACATTGTTCCGCTGAAGGTGCCGTAGTCGGAGTAGCGCCACTCGGCACGCGCTAGCCAATTCCCCCACACGTGCGCTTCGATGCCACCGCCCGCCGTCCAACCGACTCGGTCAGAGGAAATGGTGCTGGTTGCGCCTATGTTGCTCGGCGTGGTGCACCAACCTATGGGATACGCCGACCCACAAGTCGCGCTGGCGGACGCATGGGTGAAAGCGGCACCACCGGTTCCATAGACCATCACAGTGGGCGTTACCAGAAAACCAAGGCGACCGCGCAGGCTGCCGTCCCAAGTTTGTTTGACATTCGCGCTGTCCAGGCCCGGAGCTCCTGCAACTACGGTGCTCAGCTGTTCGGCGCCAGGGATACCGGCAATCGTATTGCTGTTGTTTGCCCAGGCAATATCGCCTTCAAAACCAACGACCCAAATCGGGCTCACCTGCCAATTGTAGCCCGCATAGACCCCGATCCTTCCCGATGTACTGTTGAAATTTGCGGGATTGTTGTTGAAGAACCGGGCTGCGTCCACTGGGGCAGCTGTCTGGTTAGGACAGGAGGAGCCGGCAAATCCTGGCTCAAGGCAAGTTGTATCCCAGGTTGGGTCCGACCATCGACCGCCAACGTCGCCGCCAATGTAGAACCCGGTCCAACTCCACGCCGGTGGCGGCGGAGGCGGTGCCTTGTAGTAAGGTACGCTGAGATCGGCTGCGAGAGCCGAGCCGGCAGAGAGCCCCAGCGCAGCGATTGCGGCGATCCCGACGAGTGCTTTCTTCATGACAGTCCCCCTGAAACGCAATTCATCGAATCGGAGCAAAGCCGGATGCTCCCGAAAATAATGCCACGCTTGGCCCCTACCGGCGATGACCGAACAGCTTTTACCAATCGAATTTTCTCCGCCTGTGGCCGCCACGACACACGCTCGCTGACGAGGCTGGGGCGCGTACAGCGTGAGCCGGTCGCCTCCGACAACGAGCCGGGCGGCCTGGCCGGCGACGCCGGATCGCTGCCGGCAGCGACCAGGCGGCGGCAAAGGTCCAGTACGGGCGTCCCGCTGCGCGCCTCGACGCCCCCGGCAACACAGCGGTCGCCGATCAGATCGGCATGGATGGGCGTCACGGCGACGATACCGCGCTTAGTGCGCTTGCAAGCGGTCTAAGGAGGGCTTCATGACGGAAGCAATCCTGCTACCTCCGACGCCACGAAGGTCATCGCCGTGGTATCAGCGTCCCGGAGTTGTCTATTTCTTTGGTGCCGGGAACCCACCAGTGGCGATCAAGATCGGCATGACGACGTGCATCCCAGGCAAACGTGACCTGCAACAAAGCATTCGCCTTCGGCATAAACAAATACAATCCGCCAATCACGAGGCGATTCAACTCCTAGGGATCATCTGCTTTGACCACGACACGAGCGAATTTCCCACGCGTGACGCAGAGGACCTTGAGCAAGAACTGCACAGCAAGTTTGGAGAGCGACAACGATTTGAGCGTCACACGCGAGGGGCTGAATGGTTCACCCCCACAAAAACACTTCAGGACTACATTCGAGAGAATGCCAAGCCGCCTGAGGACTTCCAAATTCCGCCCATGATTGGTCGCCCGATCAATCGCTGACCTGCGCGCCTGACGCTCACACAAGGTTGCCGAAGCTATGATCGCCCTTGCATGCTGGCGGACCCGATAGCGTGTCGTGATCGGGACCGTTGCCGCGGTGATCTACCTCTTAACCCATGCCAAGTGAAACTTGGGCACATGCTGGCCGGCGCCAGCGATGCCCCTAAAGCCTGCCCAACTGCTCCTAACAGGCTATCTATGCCTTTGATTTTGCTCCAAGGCGCGCGCGTTCGTGGTCCTTCGCCCGTCAGCCAGTTCCGCCGGCAGACGCAACCCGCCCGATTTGCGCCGGCAACCGGCCCAGGTGAGGCAGCGACGCCCGTTGCAGCAGAGCGCGATCGCCTATACGCAAGCGCAGGCAACCGGACCGGCGGCCAGAAACGCGAATGATTACGCTTGAGGCAATGGAAAACTTCCGCGAGATCGGCCGGTCAGTCCTGCGCAAGGAAGATTTCCGCCTGCTGACCGGCAAGGGACGCTTTGCCGACGATTTCAACATGCCGGGACAGGCGTACACGGTGATGGTTCGCTCGCCGCACCCGCACGCGCGCATCGTCGGCATCGACGCCGCACCCGCGCGCGCCATGCCGGGCGTGCTGGCGATATTCACCGGCGCCGACTGCCTTGCCGACGGCGTTCGCCCGTTCAATCACAATGCGGTGCCGTCAACCAAATACGACGTGAAGCTGACCGGTCCCGGCGGCGGCAAGGTCTTCGTCGGCCACCATAGGCTGCTCCCAACCGACAAGGCCCGCCATTACGGCGAGGCGGTCGCCATGGTGGTGGCGGAAAGCCGCGAGCAGGCCGAAGAGGCGGCGGAGGCGGTGCGCGTCGACTATGAGCCGTTGCGCTTTGTCGAACGCGCCGAGGACGCGATCGCGCCCGGCGCTCCGGCCGTATGGGACGAGGCGCCCGGCAATATCCTCGTCGATAGTTTTTTCGGCGACCGTGACGGCACCGAGCAGGCGTTCGCCGCGGCCGCTCATGTGATCGGGCATACGTTTCACGTGCCGCGCATCATGCCGCTGCCGCTGGAGCCGCGTGCCGGGCTTGCCCATTATGACGAGGCGAGCGGGCGCTACACCCTCTACTTTTCCACCGGCGGGCCGGGCATCGTGCGCCAGCGGCGGCAATTCGCCGCCGCCCTCGGCATCGAGACGGAGACGCTGCGGCTGGTGGCGCTCGACACCGGCGGTAATTTCGGCACCAAGAACCGCCCTTATGTCGAGCACGGTCTGGCGCTGTGGGCCGCGCGCAAGCTCGGTCGCCCGATCAAATACCGGGCGACGCGCCAGGAATCGATGCTCACCGAATACCAGGGCCGCGACCTCTTCACCAAAATTGATCTCGCGCTCGCCGCCGACGGCCGCTTTCTGGCACTGCGCGCAGAGAACGTCATGAATGTCGGTGCGCACTGCGTTTCGCTTTCGCCACTCGCCAAGGGCGCCGGGCTGATCACCGGCTCCTACGACATTCCCGTCGCCACGCTGCGGGCGCGCGGCATCTTTACCAATACCGTCCCCAATAATGTCATGCGCAGTTCGGGCCGGCCGGAAGTGACGTTCGCGATCGAGCGGCTGATCGACATGGCGGCCGCCAAGCTCGGCTTCGAGCGCATCGAGCTGCGGCGCAAGAATCTCATCCGCGCCGAGCAGATGCCCTACACCAACGCGGTCGGCTCGACCTACGACAGCGCTACCTTCGAAGCCAACATGGACCTCGGCATGAAGATCGCCGACTGGGACGGCTACGAGCAGCGGCACGCCGAAGCGGCGAAGCGCGGAAAACTGCGCGGACTGGGTTTTGCCAATTACATCGAATCCTCGACCGGCTCGCCGATCGAACGCGCGGAAATCACCGTCACCCCGGTCGGCAGGGTCGAAGTCGTGCTCGGCACCCAGCCGAGCGGCCAGAGCCATGAGACGAGCTTTGCCCAGGTCGCCGCCGATCTCCTGTGCGTGCCGATCGAGAGCGTCGACGTGATCCTCGGCGACACCGACATCGTCAAGGAAGGCGGCGGCTCGCATTCGGGTCGTTCGATGCGCCACGCCGCAACCGTTCTGTCGCTCGCCGCGCCCGAGCTGATAGAAAAGGGCAAGGCGCTGGCGGCGGATGTTCTTAAAATCCCGCCGGCCGAAGTCGAATTCCGCGATGGCCGCTTCGCCAGCGCGCGCGCCAACCGCACTTTCGACTTTCTCGAACTCGCCAAGGAGGCCGCCACGCGCGGCAGCGTGCTCAAAGTCGTCAAGGACAACGAAATGCACACGCCGGTGTTTCCCAACGGCTGCGCGGTGTGCGAGGTCGAGGTCGACCCCGATACCGGCCGCGTGCACGTCTCGCGCTATGCGGCGGTCGACGATGTCGGGCGCTGCATCAATCCGATGACCGTGGACGGCCAGACCCACGGCTCGATCGCCCACGGCGTCGGCGAAGCATTGTTCGAGCAGATCTGCCTCGATCCGGCGAGCGGGCGGCCGCTCACCGAATCGTTCGAGGAATACGGCATACCGTCGTCGACCACGCTGCCGCCGCTCGTCACCGAAATCGTCGAAGTGCTCTCCCCGACCAATCCGCTCGGCATCAAATCCGGCAGCGAGGGGGCCACCGCCGGCGCGCCCGCCGCCGTGGTCAGCGGTATCGTCGATGCGCTCAAGGTTTTCGGCATCTGCGACATCGCCATGCCGGCGACCCCGCTCGCAATCTGGCAGGCGATTCAAAAGGCGAAATCGCTACCGGCCACCAATGACAAAGAAGGTCGTCGCCCATGATGAGCGGCATTCAGGATCCCTCCCCGGTGCGCTTGGCGCACCAGCCCACGCTTATCGGGGGTAAGAAAAGTTCACATGCGATCATCTGCTGCTGCAAAGGAGAGTGAGCATGGCGCGCGTGACCATCGCGGTTAACGGCAAGCAGGAAACGCGCGAAGTCAGACCGCGCACGCTGCTTGGTCGAGTTTCTGCGCGACCATCTCGGTCTCACCGGAACCCATGTCGGCTGCGACACCACCCAGTGCGGCTGCTGCATCGTGCTCCTCGACGGCAAGTCGGTGAACTCATGCACCATGCTGGCGGTGCAGGCCAACGGCGCGAGCGTCACCACGATCGAGGGCGTCGCTTCCGGCGACAAGCTGCATCCGATGCAGGCGGCTTTTCGCGAGCATCACGCCCTGCAATGCGGCTTCTGCACGCCGGGCTTCGTCATGAGCGCGCTCGATCTGGTGCAGCGCAAACCGCAGCCGACCGAGGCCGACATCCGCTACTGGCTCCTCGGCAACATGTGCCGCTGCACCGGCTACGAGAACATCATCAAGGCCATCAGGGCCGGCGCCGCCGCCATGGCGGCGGGAAGGTTGAGCAGGGCAGCGGGGCGCCGTCCGTGAACGATTTCGACTATCATCAGCCGCAAACGCTCGCCGAAGCCGCCGCCATTATGCGCGCAAGCCGCGACGGCGCTTTTCTCGCCGGCGGCATGTCGCTCATTCCGGCGCTGAAAGCTCGGCGCGCGCGGCCCTCCGACCTCGTCGATCTGCGCCTGATCGACGAGATGAATTTCATTCGCCGCGAGGGCGACAATATCGTCATCGGCGCGATGACCAAGCATACCGAAGTCGCCAGCTCCGAAATTGTCCGCGCGGCAATTCCCGACTTGGCACGGCTGGTCGGCGAGATGGCCGACCCCTCGGTGCGCAACCGAGCCACGCTCGGCGGCTCGATCGCCCATGCCGATCCGGCAGCCGACTATGCGCCGGCACTCGTGGCGCTGGGCGCGAGCGTCGTCACCGCCGAACGCAGCATCGCCGCCGAAAGATTCTTTACCGGCCCGTTCACCACCGCGCTGCGCAAAGGCGAGGTCGTGACCGCGGTCCGCTTCCCGCTCGCCGAATGCGCCGCCTACGCAAAATTCGCCAACATCGCATCGCGCTACGCCATCGTCGGCGTCTTCGTCGCCCGCGAGCACAGGCACCGTGCGCGTCGCCGTGACCGGAGCCCGGCCGTGCGTGTTTCGCCACGCGCGGATGGAGGCGGCGCTGGAAAAATCGTTCACGCCCGAGGCCGTCAAAGACATTGTCACCGATCCGCGCGGATTGACCGCGGACATCCACGGCACGCCCGAATACCGCGCCCACCTGATCGGCGTGATGGCCGCTCGCGCCGTCGCTTCGGCACTCCGCCACCAGCGCGCCTGATACCGAATCCGACTGATCAGCGCTTGAGCGACAGCGCACAGTGCTTACACTGCCGCCGCTTCGATGCAGCTTGGAGAATGGCGTAATGGAACACCTGCCGAAAGGCGCCAATTTCGTTCGCGCCAAGACATTGTGGGAGATCGGCCTGCATATTGCCGGCAACCCGGCGACACCGTACGGCGGCAACCGCGACATGATCATCACCGTCGGCTCGGGCGGCGCCGCGCATTTTCGCCCGTGGCTGCGGTTCGCAACCGGGTCAGCGATTTTGGCCGAAGAAGTCGCCGCCGGCGGAGTCGAGTGCGCCTTCGTCAATCCATCGGCGCTGCTCACGCAGGCCTATCGCGGCGTGGGCTTGTTCAAAAAACCGCTGCCGGTTCGCATCGTCGCCTCTTACCCGAGTTGGGACCGCATGGTGTTCGCGGTCCACCCGCGCGCCGGCATCCGTTCGCTCGCCGAGATCAAATCGAAACGCTATCCGTTGCGGGTTTCGGTACGCGAGGATCCCACCCATTCGACGCATGTACTGATCGAGCAGGCGTTCGCGCTCCATGGCTTCACCCTTTCCGATATCGAATCCTGGGGCGGACGCCTGATCCTGTGCGGCGGACCGTCCGACGTGCGCCGGCTCGAGCCGCTCGCGCGCGGCGAGATTGACGCCATCTTCGACGAAGGCATAAAAGTGTGGCTCGACGAGGCGCTGGCTGCCGGACTGGTGCCGATCGAACTCAACGAGGATGAATTCACTGCGTTAGGCAAACTCGGCTGGCGGCGCGTGCCGCTGCCCAAGGCGCGCCATCGGGGCCTGGCGAAGGATTTCGAGGCGCTCGATTTCTCCGGCTGGCCGATCTATTGCAACGCCTCGTTGCCCGAACAGACCGCCTACGACATCTGCGCCGCGCTCGCCGCACGCGAGGCGGAAATTCCGTTCGAGCAAGGCAGCGAGGGTTCGGCCTTGCATATGGTCCGTGACACCGACACGACGCCGATGGACGTGCCGCTGCATCCGGGCGCCGAGCGCTGGCTGCGCGAGCACGGCAAGTAATTTCCGAGGCGGTTATTTTCGACCGTCATGCTCTGCCAAGGGGTCCGGCCCGAACTGGCCGGCCCGACAAGCTCCGGCGGGGCATGCAGTGCTCACGGCATTGCTGCAAAACACTGCGATGACCGCGTCATCCGCGTTGGCGGATGACGACAAGGGACACGGGTCGAGCGGGGAACTTCCGCCCCGGCAAGCCGTTCCCCAAATGCTTCTGCATTCGCCTCTGTCGGGCAGAACGCGCACCGCGCGTTCCGCCGAGGATAAAGCCATGTCGCAAACCGTCGGTGATTTTCTGGTCGAACGCCTGCACGCGTGGGGCGTGCGCAGAATCTTCGGTTATCCGGGCGACGGCATCAACGGGGTGTTGGGCGCGCTCAATCGCGCGAACGGCAAGATCGAATTCATCCAGGCGCGGCACGAGGAGATGGCGGCGTTCATGGCTTCTGCCTATGCCAAGTTCACCGGCGAGCTTGGGGTGTGCATGGCCACCTCCGGACCCGGCGCCTCGCATCTGATCACCGGCCTCTATGACGCTCGGCTTGACCACATGCCGGTGCTTGCCATCGCCGGGCAACAGGCGCGCACCGCACTCGGCGGCCACTACCAGCAGGAGGTCGACCTGCCGAGCCTGTTCAAGGACGTGGCCGGCGCCTTCGTCGAGCAGGCCTCCGCGCCGGCGCAGGTTCGCCATCTGGTCGACCGCGCGATCAGGATCGCGCTTGGCGAGCGGCGGGTGACGGCGATCATCCTGCCCAACGATCTGCAGGAAATGCCTTATGAGGAGCCGCCGCGCAAACATGGCACGGTCCACTCCGGCGTGGGTTTTTCCAAGCCGAAGACCATTCCCTATGAGGCCGATCTGCGCCGGGCCGCCGACGTGCTCAATGCCGGCAAAAAAGTCGCGATGCTGATCGGCGCCGGGGCGTTGCACGCCACCGACGAGGTGATCGCGGTCGCCGACAAGCTCGAAGCCGGCGCCGCCAAGGCGCTGCTTGGCAAGGCGGCCCTGCCCGACGACCTGCCCTGGGTCACCGGCTCGATCGGCATGCTCGGCACCAAGCCGAGCTACGAACTGATGATGGAGTGCGACACCCTGCTGATGGTGGGCTCCGGCTTTCCCTATTCGGAGTTTTTGCCGAAGGAGGGCCACGCGCGCGGCGTGCAGATCGACATCGCGCCCGACATGCTGTCGCTGCGCTATCCGATGGAGGTCAGCCTGGTGGGCGACGCGGCGGAAACACTGCGTGTGCTGTTGCCACTGTTGAAATCGCGAACCGGCGACCGCGCCTGGCGCAAGACGATCGAGAAAAACGTCAAGGACTGGTGGAAGACGCTGCAGGAGCGGGCGATGGTATCGGCCGATCCGGTCAACCCGCAGCGCGTCACCTGGGAATTGTCGCCGCGGCTTCCCGACGGAGTCATCGTGACCAGCGATTCCGGCTCCTGCGCCAACTGGTACGCGCGCGACCTGAAAATGCGCCGCGGCATGATGGCGTCGCTGTCGGGCGGCCTGGCATCGATGGGCGCGGCAGTACCTTATGCGATCGCCGCCAAGTTCGCCCATCCCGGACGTCCGGTCATTGCGCTGGTCGGCGACGGCGCCATGCAGATGAACAATATGGCGGAACTGATCACTGTCGCAAAATACTGGAGGCAATGGTCCGATCACCGCTGGGTGTGCTGCGTGTTCAACAACGAGGATCTGAACCAGGTCACCTGGGAGCAGCGGGTGATGGAAGGCGATCCGAAATTCAACGCGTCGCAACAGATTCCCAACGTGCCCTACCATCGCTTCGCCGAGCTGATCGGGCTCAAAGGCCTCTACGTCGACCGCCCGGAAGCGCTGGGCGCGGCCTGGGACCAGGCGCTCGCGTCCGACCGGCCGACGGTGCTCGAAGTCAAGACCGACCCGGAAGTGCCGCCGTTGCCGCCGCACATCACCCTCGAGCAGGCCAAGCACCTGACCGAGGCGCTGGGCAAGGGCGATCCCCACGAGCGCAGCATCATCAAGGAAACGGCGAAGCAGGTTCTGGCCTCGCTCGTCCCTGGGAAGTGACCGTGAGACTGGCGAACACCGGCGGCGCTCCACTCGCGGCGCTGCAGGCCGCCGCCTATCGCATACCCACCGACCGCCCGGAAGCGGACGGAACCTATGCGTGGGACGCGACCACGCTGGTGGTGGTCCATGTGCAGGCCGGCGGCGAAACCGGCGTCGGCTATACGTATGCCGACGCCGCATTGGTTGGCCTGATCGCGGGAGCATTGCGCAAGGCGACCGAGGGATGCGACAGTTTTGACATTCCCGGCGCCTGGATGGCGATGCAGCGGAGCGTGCGCAACCTCGGCCGCTCCGGTCTTGCGGCGTGTGCGATCTCGGCGATCGATGCGGCGCTCTGGGACCTCAAAGCCTGCGCGCTCGGCGTGCCGCTGGCCCGGCTGCTCGGCCGCTGCCGCGACCGCGTGCCGATCTACGGCAGCGGCGGGTTCACCTCGTACTCGGATGAGCAATTGCGGGCCCAGCTCTCCGGCTGGGTCGAGCGCGACGGCTGCCGCTTCGTCAAGATGAAGATCGGCAGCAAGCCCGAGCGCGATCCGGAGCGCGTGCGGCAGGCCAAATCCGCAATCGGCGTGCATGAATTGTTCGTCGACGCAAACGGCGCCTTTTCGGTCAAGCAGGCGCTGGATTTCGCGGGATGCTGTTCCGAGGCTGATATTCGCTGGTTCGAGGAGCCGGTCACCTCCGACGATCTGCCCGGCCTGCGGCTGATGCGTGAGCGCGCGCCCGAATCGATGGAGATCGCCGCCGGCGAGTACATTTACACGGCGGACGACGCACGCGGCATGCTGGAAGCGAACGCGGTCGACGTGTTGCAGGCCGACGCCACGCGCTGCGGCGGCATTACTGGCTTTCTGCAGATCGGCGGGCTGTGCGAGGCGCACCATGTCGATCTTTCGGCCCATTGCGCTCCGGCGCTGCACCGCCACGTCGGCTGCGCCGTGCCGCGCCTGCGCCACCTGGAATGGTTTCACGACCATGTGCGCATCGAACAGATGCTGTTCGATGGCGCCCCGGTCGCGCACGCCGGATCGATTGAGCCGGATCTCGGCCGGCCCGGCCATGGCATCGAGTTCAAGCGCAAGGACGCCGAACGCTTTCGAATCAACGGAGACGCGCAATGAACAAAGACGCGCCGGCGCTCGATCTGGTCGCGCAGGTCGCGCTCGCCGCCGCTTTGGCCGCCCTCGTGGTGCGGCCGCGGCACGTTGCGGCGATCGCGCGATCACCGCTGCTGCCAGCGGCCGGTCGTTTCGGCCACGCGGCGGCGCGTGGCTTGGCGCGGCAACTCGCGCCTCCGGCGCGGGCGCCGCAATCGCAACTCGCCAGCCTGATCGGCCGCCTCGCGCCATCGCCGGCGGTGACGCAAAGCGCCGGACGGCGGCTCAACGCCAGCGCGGCGCTGCTCGCCCTCTGCGTGCTTGCCGACAGCGCCATGGAGCATTACCGCGGCGCGTTCCAGAACCGCGCGATGTATACCCCCCTCGCCGTGGGCGCGCTGACACTTGGCGCCAGCCTGTTCGGCTGTGCCGACCAGCGCGCCAGCCGCCATCGGCTGCGCGATGCGACCTATGGCGCGGCGGCCGCGACCGGCCTGGCGGGACTGGGCTTTCACGCCTACAACATCCTCAAGCGGCCGAGCGGGTTGTCGTGGCTTAATCTTTTCTATGCAGCGCCGATCGGCGCTCCCGCGGCGTTGACGCTTGCCGGCCTGCTCGGTCGCGGCGCCGAGCAGGTTCGCGACACGCCCGCCCGGCGCCGCGCCACGATCTTCGGCCTTTCCGCGGGGCGCATGTTGGCCGCCGCGAGCGCCGCGGGGCTCGCCGGAACCGCCGGCGAGGCCGGTCTATTGCATTTCCGCGGCGCATTTCAGAATCCGTTCATGGTGGTGCCGGTCACCGTCCCGCCGATTGCGTCCGCCCTGCTCGCCTCCGCGGCGCTTTTTCCCGGCCGCATGATCAATCATCTGGCACGCTGGTGGCTGCGGCTCACCGCCTTTGTCGGCTGTGCCGGGGTCGGCTTCCACGCCTATGGCGTCGCGCGCAACATGGGCGGCTGGCGCAATTGGAGTCAGAATCTGCTCAACGGGCCACCGCTGCCGGCACCGCCGAGCTTCACCGGGCTGGCGCTTGCCGGGCTGGCCGCGCTGTCGCTTGTCGAGGAGGAGCGCGATGGCTGACCGCTACCCCGGCTACGACGTGCTCACCAAGCGCAACTCGGTATCGTGGAACGAGCAGACCCGCGCCGTGATCGACGAGCGCCTGGCTATCGACCCGCAAAAGCATCAATTCTTCACCGACGAGGAATGGGCGACGATGTGCGCCGTCTGCGCCCGAATCGTGCCGCAGCCGGCAAGTCGCGAAAGTCCCGCGCCGGTCGCGGCGATGGTCGACGAGAAGCTGCACGGCGACGGCGGCGACGGCTACCGCGACGCGCGCTTGCCGCCGATGCGCGAGGCTTGGCGGCGCGGACTCGCCGCAATCGATGCGGAGGCGAAGCTCGCCTACGGGCGCGGCTTCCACCAGATCGGCGCGCTGCTGCAGGACGACTTGTTGACCGCAATTCAGAATGGCGCGTTGCACGGCAAACATTGGCACGATCTTCCGCCGCAGCTGTTTTTCCAGAAGCGCGTGTTGCACGACATCGTCAGCGCCTATTACGCGCACCCGGCGGCCTGGAACGAAATCGGCTTCGGCGGGCCGGCGAGCCCGCGTGGCTACGTACGGATGAATTTCGACCGGCGCGATCCCTGGGAGGCATCGGAAGCGCGGCCCGGGCGGGAGGCGCAAGCGCGCGCGGAGAACACCCGTGTCGGATGACGCGCAAGCGGCCCCGCGCGCGATCGGCGGGCGCGCGCCCGACGTTTTCCGTGTCGGCGGCTGGGTGCCGATGCGCCAATACGACGAGGACGAGGCGGTCGATTTCGCCATCGTCGGCACCGGCGCCGGCGGCGGCACACTCGCCTGCAAGCTTGCCGAATACGGCTTTTCCGTCGTGGCGCTCGATGCCGGGCCGTATTGGCGGCCGCTCGAGGATTTTGCTTCCGACGAGCACCATCAGGCGAAGCTTTACTGGACCGACGAGCGCATCGTCGACGGCGACAACCCGCTGCAGCTTGGCGCCAACAATTGCGGCAAGTCGGTCGGCGGCTCGACCGTGCATTTCGCCATGGTGTCGCTGCGCTTTCGCCCGGAATGGTTCAAGGCGCGCAGCCAGCTCGGCTACGGCGCCGATTGGCCGCTCGATTGGCGCGAGATGTGGGGCTATTACGCCGAGGTCGAAAGCGCGCTGAAGATCTCGGGGCCGGTGAATTACCCGTGGGGTCCGAAGCGGCCGCGCTATCCGTATCGGCCGCACGAACTCAATGCCCCCGCCCTGGTGCTCGCCGAAGGGGCCGAAGCACTCGGCATTGCCTGGTCGCCGACGCCGCTCGCCACCGTCTCGGCACCGCACGCTCACTCGCCGCCGTGCGTCTATCGGGGCATGTGCGTGATCGGCTGCTCCACCAATGCCAAGCAGAGCATCCTGATTTCGCGGATGCCGCGCGCGCTCGAAGCCGGCGCCGAAATTCGCGACCTCGCCATGGTCGGGCGCATCGAGCATGACCAATCCGGCCGCGTCAGCGGCGTGCACTATCACCGCCTCGGCCGCTGGCGCTTCCAGCGCGCGCGCAACGTCGTCGTCGCCGGCTATGCGATCGAGACGCCGCGGCTTCTGCTCAATTCCTCAACCAGCCGCTACCCCGAAGGGCTTGCCAATTCCTCGGGACTGGTCGGCAAGAACCTGATGGTGCAGGCGAACCAGGCGGTGTGGGGAATCATGGAGCGCGAAATCCGCAGCTACAAGGGGCCGCCGTCACTCGCCATCACCGAGCATTGGAATTACGCCGACGAGGGGAAGGATTTTTTCGGCGGCTACGCTTACATGAGTCAGGGGCCGCTGCCCGTTGTCTGGTCGGGCGTCGAGTTCAGGCAAACGTGGATTGTGGGGACAGCGTCTGCTCGACGAGATGGAGCGCTACAATCATCAGGTCGGGCTGAAAATCGTCGGCGAATGTCTGCCGCAGGAGCGCAACCGGGTCACGCTGACAGCCGAGCGCGACCAATACGGGCTGCCGGTCCCGCGGGTCACCTATTCGTACTGCGACAACGACAAGCGTCTGATCGCCCATTCGCTGGCCTTCATGCGCCAAGCCCTGGAGGCGACGGGCGCCACGGAAATATGGGACGAGACCGACGACACCTGCCATCTCAACGGCACCGCGCGCATGGGCGACGACCCGAAGACGAGCGTGGTCAATGCCGATTGCCGCTCGTGGGACATTCCCAATTTGTGGATCTGCGACGGCTCGGTGTTTCCCACCGTTGGCGGCGTCAACCCATCGCTGACGATTCAGGCTATTGCCTGCCGAACGGCGGACCGGATCAAGGCGCTGGCGGCGCGCGGAGAGTTGTAGTTCGTCATTGCGGGCGAAGCGAAGCATCCAGTTCAAGACTGCAAAAGCTGGCAAAAGCTGGATCGCTTCGTCGCTTTCGCTTTTCGCAATGACGATTTTACCGCCAGCGCCGCAACGCACCCCAGGTGGCGCCGACTGCGAAGAACAACAGCGCGCCGGCAGCCACCACGCCCACGCGTACGACCTCTCCGGGCATGAGCGGCGCGCGCATCGAAGCTTCGGCGCTGAAAGAGCCGCGCGTGCGGTGCAGCGCCGTGATCGGCCGATCAAGATTATCGGGACGGTCCGTATCGATGACGGCCTTGGTCTGCTGTCCAGAGACCGCGGTCTTCGCCATGTAGCGGTCGAGCAGTCCGGGCAAGACGGTGTTGCCGACAATCAGCAGCATTGTGGGCCAGCCGAGCCAATACTCGCGCCAGGAGCCGCGTGCGGCGCGAAACACGGCATCGGCGACGACCTCCGGTTCAATCGGCCGGCCCATCGGCCGCGGCGCATGGCGCATGTGGACTCGCGCCCAGTCGAATTGCGGGGTGTTGACCGCGGGCAAATCCACCATGGTGACTCGAATTCCGGAGCCTTCGTTGAGCAATTCGGTGCGCAGCGAGTTGGTGAAGCCGCGGATCGCATGCTTGGCCCCGCAATAGGCCGATTGCAGCGGAATGCCGCGATAGGCCAGAGCCGAGCCGATCTGGATGATGCAGCCGCGATTGCGCGGCCGCATCGATTTGAGCGCGGCCATCGTGCCGTGCACGAAGCCGAGGTATGTCACCTCGGTCACGCGGTGGAATTCCTGCGGGGTCATATCGGCGAGCGGCGAGAACACCGTCTCCATGGCGTCGTTGATCCAGATGTCGATAGGGCCGAGTTGCTGCTCGAGTGCTTCGGCGGCGGCGAATACCGCGCCGGCATCCGCTACGTCGGCCGGCGCGACGGCCACCTCGGCGCCGAGTTGCTGCAACTCCTGCCGGACGCGATCGAGCACCGCGGCGTCGCGGGCGATCAGGCCGACGCGGTTGCCGGCGGTTGCGAACCGGTGTGCAATCGCGCGTCCAATGCCCGCCGAAGCGCCGGTCACGATCACGGTTTGGGGACGTTCACGATTTGACGACAACATGCACTCCATCGGCCCGAAACGAACAAATAGGCAACCTGCGCCCTAGAGATCGGTTCCCGGGCGCGCTGTTAAGGCGCGCGCGTTACTGCTAAAGTAAGAGATGCTGTCCATTGTGGAACCTGCCTGACATCCGGCCGGTTAAGTCGCATTCACCCGTGATGGAGTAAACCCAGTGGCCCCGCGTGCGTATTGGAAAGGTTATTTGAAGCTTTCGCTCGTCTCCTGCCCAGTGGCGCTGTTCCCGGCCACCACCAGCCGGGAGAAGATCAGTTTTCATCAGCTCAACAAGAATACCGGCAACCGCATCCGTTACCGCAAGATCGATGCCGAAACCGGCGACGAAGTCGAGGCCGCCGACATCATCAAGGGTTACGAGGTCGGCAAGGGCGAATACATCGAGGTCCAGCCGGAAGAGCTGGAAGCGGTCGCGCTGGAGAGCAAGCGCACCATCGAGATCGAAGAGTTCGTGCCCAAGCAGGACATCGACGAACTCTATCTCGCCGATCCCTATTACATGGTGCCGGACGGCGAGGTCGGCCAGCAGGCGTTCGCCGTGATCCGCGAGGCCATCCGCAAGGAAGGCATGGTGGCCATCGGCAAGGTGGTTTTCACCTCGCGCGAACACATCATCGCGCTCGAAGCGCGCGAGAGCGGCATGCTCGGCATTACGCTTCGCTACCCGTACGAGGTGCGCAAGCCGAACGAATATTTCGCCGACATCGAGGACGAGAAAGTCCCAAAGGACATGCTCGAACTGGCGACCCACATCGTCGACACCAAGCGCGGCAAATTCCAGCCGGAGAAGTTCGAGGACGAATACGAAGACGCGCTCAAGGAACTGTTGCGCAAGAAGCAGAAGGGCGAAAAAATCGAACAGTCCAAGGAACGCGCACCCTCTAATGTCATCAACCTGATGGATGCGCTGCGCCAGAGCGTCAAAGCGGAAGGGAAGCAGCCGGCGCGTCCCGCCAAGAAAGGCCGCAAGCGAATCGAAGGCCAGCGCGAGATGCTGTTGGCGATCCCCGGCAAGAAGGGAAAAGAAGTCCCCGGCAAGCGCGCCGCTCGGCCTCACGCGCGGCGCAGAAGCACCGGCTAGGATACGAAATTATTTGCCGCGTCCGCGTCGCGCCGGTTTTGCTTTACCGCCCCGAAGCGGAATCAGCTTGGCGCCGATGCCGGCGCTTTTGCGCAGCGCCGCGCGCAGATCGACCGGGCGCCCGTGTTTCTTCAACAGGTCGGCGAACGCCTCGTCGGCGGTTTCCTGGAAGCTCATCATTTTGCTTTACCGCCCCGAAGCGGAATCAGCTTGGCGCCGATGCCGGCGCTTTTGCGCAGCGCCGCGCGCAGATCGACCGGGCGCCCGTGTTTCTTCAACAGGTCGGCGAACGCCTCGTCGGCGGTTTCCTGGAAGCTCATCATCCGGTCGCGGGCCAGCAGATCGAGCGCGGCCCAGGTCTCGTTATCGATCTGCACGCGCTTGCCCGGCATGATTCCGTCCCGGTCAGGATACGATTTCCTTTAATTGAGCATCACGGCCGGCGGCGATCAAGAGCCGCTGCGAATCGTCAAACCGGCGATCTCTAAATTAGCGGTTCGGTGCATCAGCGACCGGCCGGTTGGCGAATGCCATCCGCCCTATCGGGTGAGCGAAGCCGGGACCGATTTCGGCTTATGTCCGCTGACTTCGGCTGCGGCGGCGGGGTGCAACGTCCAGCCATAAAACAGGCTGGCCAGCGCGAAGGTCACGGCACCGGCGAACGCCACCTGGAAGTCGAACGTGGTCAGCGTCGTCGCGCCGCGCCAAACGAGCGACCAATGCAGCAGCACCGCCACGACCGAGATGCCGAAGCCGCGACTTAATTGCTGGGTCATGGAAGCGATCGAGGTCGCGGTGCTCATCAGCGGCTGCGGCACGTCCGCATAGGTCATTGCCTGCGTCGCCGTATATTGCAGCGACAGGAAAAAGCCGATGATCAGCAACAACGAAAAAATCAGGTATTCCGGCATCCCTGCGGAGAAGAACGCGCACGCGGAAAGGGCCGTGGCGCTGATCAGGCCGTTGACCAGGATGACGTTGCGGAATCCGAAGCGCCTGATGATCGGTCGCGCGGTGATCTTCATCGACAGCGAACCCGCGGCGGTGGCAAACGTAATGCTGCCCGAGGCAAACGCGGACAGGCCGAACACGACCTGCAGAAGCAGCGGCAGCAGGAACACCAGGGTCCCGGCGCCGGCACGGAACAACGAGCCGCCGTAGATCGCCGCCTGGAAGGTGGGAATGCGAAACACCGAAAGGTCCAGGAGCGGATGCTTGGCGCCGCGCAGATGCCGCAGCGCCAGTGCCCCCACCACGAACCCCAGCACCAGCAGCCCGATCGCTTCCAGCACGCCGCCGTGGCCGCGGCCGATCGCTTCGATGCCGTACATGGCGCAGAACGCGGCAACGCCGGTGAGCAAAAATCCGCTCCAGTCGAGCGGCCGGCGAACATCCTCTTTCGGATTATCGAAGAAGATCGTCACCAGCACGATGCCCAACAGGCCGAGCGGTACATTGACGAAAAAAATCCAGCGCCAGGAGAAATAGGTGGTGATGAAACCGCCGATCGGCGGGCCGAGCACGGGGCCAAGCTGCGCCGGCACCTGCAGGTACGCCATTGTCGCGATCAGTGCGCTCTTCTCCAGGCTGCGAAACAGAACAAGCCGTCCGACCGGCACCATCATGGCGCCGCCAAGCCCCTGCAACACACGCGCCAGCGTCAGCTCGACGACGTTGCCGGACAGCCCGCAAAGAATCGAACCCAGTGTGAACAGCGCAATCGCCGCGCGAAAGATCACGCGGCCGCCATACCGGTCCGCGGCCCAACCGCTGACCGGAACGAATATCGCAAGACTCAGCAGATACGCCGTCACGGCGAGACTTAATCGCACCGGATCGGCGTGCAGCGAAATCGCCATCTGCGGAAGCGCGGTGGTGATGACGGTCGAATCGATCTGCTGCATGATGATCGCCGAGCCGACGATCATGGCAACGATCTTGGTCTTGCTCTCGGGAGACATTGGCGCGAAGCAACCGTCTAAGAGTCCGATTCCAACATTCGCATCCCAATGCGGCCCACTCTCATGCGAATGTTAAATCCAAGGACACTAAATTTAGCTTCATCGGTTAGCCGCCCGGCGGGCAGCGAATGTCAAATCCGCGCGCCTTGCAGCCGACCGCAGCATTCGGCCGCTCTGTCCGGCCGGCCTGTTGCAATACCGCCCGGACGGAACACCCGCTCGCCGGACGAGCCGGCGAGGCCCGTCGCGCGCGCGCCGATGCCCACTCGTTGGCGAGCGGCTATTTCTTGGCGCTGACGCCGCCGGCTGGGCTGGTCGCACCGCCGGCGGCTTTGGAGGCGGCAGCGCGCTCGAAATAGACGTCGACCTTCATGCCGACCAAGAGCGGACCGGAGTCGGTGATATCAATTCCGACCTGGGTGACGTCGAAGTCGGTCAGATTGCGCGATCCGGGCGAATTGATCCGTCCGGCCTGCACCAGCGGCGCGATGCTGGTCACCGTACCGGCGAAGTTGCGGCCGGGGAACGCATCGGCGCGGACGACGACCCGTTGACCCACCTTGACCTCGCCGATGTCGCGCTCGTCAAGTTCAGCGCGAACGTGCAGCGCCGACAAATCGCCGAGCACGACCAGTGGATCCGGAGCAGTGGGCGCCGCCAGTTCGCCGACCTTGGCATTGACCTGCAGAATCGTGCCGGCAATCGGCGCGCGGATTCTCAGCTTTTCCAACTCCACTTCGGCGAGCCACAGGTTCGAGCGGCCGACATTGAGCTGCCCCTCGTTCTGCGTCGGCAAAGGCGTTCCCGATTGACTCTGCACCTGGCGGAGAAACGCCCGCCTCTGGGCGAGGGCATTCTCGGCATTGGTCAGCGCCGTGCGCGCCGCTGCGAGATTGGCCACGGTGCCGCCGCCGCCATGCATTGCTATGGCGGCCCTGTCGAACGCATCGCGCGCATCCACCAGGACGATCTCGGCCTCGGCGAGCGCATCCTCCGCGCGACGCCGATCGGCCGCCTTGCCGGCGGCTTGATCGTTGCGCGCCCGTCGCTGCATCGCGACCTGCGCTCGCGCCGTCTCAACTCGCGCCAGCGCGTCCTGGTCGCCGAGGCGAACCAGCAGTTCGCCGGCAAATACCTGCTCGCCCGGGCTAACGACGACTTGGCTGATCTCGCCGATGGTCGACGGCAGAATCTTGATTTCTCCCGAACGCGGTTCGACCAAGCCTGGAGCGACCGCGAGCCAACTCTGCTCATCTCCCTTGGGAGGCGCCGCCTGCTGGGCGCCGATCCGCTGCGCTGTCGCGGTGGCGGCGGCCGCTATGCCGCAAACCCCGAGAATAGACCACAGAATTGTTTTCGTTCTTGATCTGATCACGGCTTCTCCCTTGACCTCGCTGCTTCACTGGCGCCAGGGCGGCGCTCTTCGCTGACGATCTCTCCATCCTCGATACGGACAATTCGGTCGGCAAAAGGCAATATCCGAGGATCGTGGGTAACCACAAGCACCCCGCGTTCCGGGGTCTTGGCGATCTGGGCCAGCACCGACATGATGGCATTGCCGCTCTGGCTGTCCAAGGCCGCGGTCGGTTCGTCCGCCAGGATCGCGGCAGGCTTGCCGACGATGGCCCGGGCAATGGCAACACGCTGCTGCTCGCCGCCGCTGAGCTCGCGCGGGTACGCGCCAAGCTTGTGCGAGAGTCCGACGGCGGCCAAGGCTTCGGCCGATCTTTCCGACGCCTGTCGCGAACGCTCGCCGCGCACGTCCAAGGCTAGACGGACGTTATCCAGCGCGTTCAGCGTCGGAAAAAGATGATACGACTGGAAAACGAAGCCGATATGGTCGCGTCTCAATCCGGCCAGTTGCTCGGCCATCAGACCGGCGGTGGATCGTCCACAAATCCTGACCGTCCCGGTGCTCGGCGTCATGATACAGCCGAGCACGGAAAGCAGCGTGGTCTTGCCGCTGCCCGATGGGCCCATCAGCAGGGCCAGTTCGCCGCCGGAAAGCGAGACGCTCACACCCTTGAGCGCGTGCACCTGGGCAGCGCCCTCGCCGAGGGATTTTGCGACCTCGACCGCCTCCATGATCGGCGCGCTCATCGGGTGAATACCATGCCGGGATCCATGCGCATGACCTTCACGATGGCGGATATGGCGGACAGGACGCACATGGCGACGGTAATCACGAACAGCGCCAACGTGAGTTGCGGAGGCATGAAGACCGGCAGCGCCGTCGCGGCGGTCGCGCTGACGACGAGCATGCCAATCGCCGCCGCGATGGCAAAGCCGATCACCGCGCTCACCAGCGCCTGAATAATGATGACCGTGTAGATGTACCTGCCGGAGGAGCCGATCGCGCGCAGCGTCGCGAACTCGTACAAATGATCCTTGGTGCTGGAATAAAGCGTTTGCGCGACGATCACCGTACCGACGACCATTCCCAACATAGCGCCAGCGAACAGCGCGGCGCCCGCACCGGTTCCGAACAACCAGAACGAGCGGCTGCGGCTGCGAAACTCGGCCGGCGTGAGCACATCGACGTTGGAAAGGCTTTGCCGCAGCCGGGTGCGAACCTGCTCGACGCTGGCGCCGGGGGCCAACTGAACGAGGACATAGGTATCCTTGTTCGGCGGCATTCCAATGAACGCCCGCGCCCGCTCCAGTGTCGTGAAAACATACGGTGTCGTCGTAAACGATCGGATGCCGTCGGTGACTAGCCGCACCTGCGCTCTCTGATCGTGGATTTCACCGACGTCACCAAGCCCCTTGGCGCCGAGACGTTGGAAATAACTCCGATCGATGGCCACCGCATGCGGAACCGAAAGCGCCTCGAGGTTGCCCTCAACCAGATTCCACGGATGCAGACCGGGCCCCTGCGCGGGCGAGCCAATGATGAAGATCGGCGTCGCCTTGCCGCCCTGCACGTGCCACTGGGAAAAACCGATCGCAATCGGGACCGCACTGCTCACGCCTTTGACCGACAGTGCACGAAATCGCTCGGCATCGTCCATCGGCGCGGGGTCCTCGAAGGACCTCGTGCCCTGCGGAACGATCCACAAATCGGCCGGCGCGTGATCGATCATGGTGGTAACCATGCGACCGAAGCTCACGAACAGCCCCATCTGCACGGTGACCAGCACGATCGAAAATACGATGCCGATGATCGTGGCGATGAAGCGAAGCCGATCGTGGAACAGGTTTCGGGCCGCAAGTTTGAGGACCAACGGCAAAAACATGCCCGCCTCGATCCGCCGAGCCTCAAGTTTTGGGAAAGCCAGGATTCGTTCGACCAATTCTTGCACCGTGTCGCTCACGTACTCCGCGAAAATTGTTGGTAGAATTCAGCCGGGCGAGCGGACTATCAAAGGTTGCGGGGTGCTCTGCCCGCCGTCATGGACGCCGCGCCTGTAGCAAAGAAACGGCGCGCAGGCCATGCAACCCCAGGGGGCCCGGCCGAGTGCGCCAGCCCCAGGATTAGGCCGATCCCTTAGACCAGAAGACGCCCTGGAGCAAACCTGTGAAAACGCGCAAGTTTCGGCCGAATTCAGCCGGGACCCGAACCCTCGCCCGGCACCGGGCGCGGCAAGCCCGTCCCGCCGTGATCAACCGTCCCTGCGGCCGCAATCAAGCCGCCAGCAGCTTTTGCACTTCGCTGACCAGTTCGCGCAGGTGGATCGGCTTGGAAAGCACCTTGGCATGCTTGGGTGCGTTCGAATCGGAATTGAGCACCACCGCCGCGAAGCCGGTGATGAACATGATCTTGATGTCCGGATCGAGCTCGGCCGCGCGACGGGCGAGTTCGATGCCGTCCATCTCCGGCATGACAATATCGGTCAGCAACAGCTCGAAGGGCTCCTCGCGCAACCGCTGATAGGCCGACAGGCCGTTGTCGAAGGAGACCACGTCAAAGCCTGCGTTATGCAGCGCCTTGACCAGGAATCGACGCATGTCTACGTCATCTTCCGCAAGCAGGATTTTCGGCATGATCGGTCGATTCCGGCTTCCGCCGGCCCCCTTCATTCCATAAGCCGGAAGCCGGGTAAACATGAGGTGAAAAGGGCGCATAAACGCGCCCGCGGGAGGCACGCCGGCAATCCGACCGAGGGGGCGCCCTCGGCAGGCGGCGGCCGGTATGGACAATGGCGGCCGCCTCACGCTAGGAGCAATGGCGGGTCGCAGCCGCGGGATATGCTCGCCGAGAACGATGTCGGACAGCCAGGTCGAATTCGATCCCCCGTTCGAAGCCGTGGAGCCCGCGCAGTGCCGTGGCCCGATCCTGTTCAACTCGCCGCACAGCGGGCGGGTCTACCCGCGTGCTTTCCTGCTGGCCTCCCGGCTCGATCTGGCAACGCTTCGTCGATCCGAGGATTCCTTCGTGGACGACCTGATCGCGGGTCTGGCGCCGCGCGGCTATCCCATTCTGCGAGCGCATTTTCCGCGCTGCTACGTCGACGTCAATCGCGAGCCGTACGAACTCGATCCGCGCATGTTCGATGGACGGCTGCCCTCGTTCGCCAACACCCGCTCGATGCGGGTTGCCGGCGGGCTTGGCACGGTGGCGCGCGTGGTCGGCGACGCACAGGAAATCTATGATCAGCGCATTTCCGTAACCGAGGCGCTGCGCCGGATCGAGGGGCTTTATAAGCCCTACCATCGCGCGTTGCGGCGGCTGTTCACCGGCTTGCACCGCGACTTCGGCGCCGCGATCCTGGTCGACTGCCATTCCATGCCGTCGATGGCCGGCGGCAGGGATGAGCGGCCGCGCGCGGACCTGGTGATCGGCGACCGCTACGGCACGAGCTGCGTCGGGACGATTTCAGAAGCCGTCGAACGGACACTGCGCGGCTTCGGCTACGCGGTCAGCCGCAACAAGCCGTACGCAGGCGGCTTCATCACCGAGCACTACGGCAACCCGGCAACCGGCCTGCACGCCATACAAATCGAGCTCAACCGCGCACTCTACATGGACGAACGCCGCTACGAGCGCTCGGCGTCATTCGACCGGTTGGCCGGCGAAATGGCGATCCTTGCCGATCGGCTGGCCGAACTGCCGCTGGAGGAACTGCGGCCGTACCGCGCCGCGGCGGAGTAGCCGTCCCGTTGCCCTGGGACCGGGCATCATCCTCGCAAGAAATGAACCAAGCCGCCGCCGAGCAGAATAAACAGAATAAAAAGGGCCGCTCACATTGCTGGAGCGGCCCAAGTCTAGGGAGGAAACGCCCAAGGAGGGCGACGGTAGCTCAAGGCGAACCTCTCGCTACCGCACTGCAGCAACATAGAGTGCAGCGCACAAAAAGCAAGCGATACTGACCTGTTGCGGGGCCGTATTCACCGGTTTTGGCCTGCGATAGCAGCAACGCTGCCCTTCCAAAGCCGTTGGCAGCTTTGCCGATGGTCCCGAAGATCCCCCAATCTTTCAATGGTTTATATAATCGGGGCTTCGTCGCCGACCCGGCCGATGTTGGTGAGCGCGCGAAGGGTTCCATGACGCCTCCGATGCCGACCGTGTTCCGCATGAGCACCGTGAAAGCGAACACGATTGCCGCCGCCGATTCTCTTCGCTAAGCGAATTGTGCGGGTGTGTGCCGATGACGGCGATTGATTTCGCAGCTTTCCTGGACGAGTTGGCCGCCGTATCGGGCGAGACGATCCTGCCATTCTTTCGCAGCGCGCTGTCCATCGAGAATAAGAGCCGCTCCGGCGGTTTCGATCCGGTCACGACCGCCGACCGCGCCGCCGAAACCGTCATGCGCGCGCTGATCAAGAAAACGTTCCCCGCTCATGGCATCATCGGCGAGGAATTTCCCGCCGACCAGCCGGACGCCGAGTACGTCTGGGTCCTCGATCCGATCGACGGCACGAAATCGTTCATCTGCGGCATGCCGGCTTGGGGAACGTTGATCGCGCTGACGCGCCACGCCGAGCCGGTCTACGGCATGATGCATCAGCCGTTCACCCGCGAGCAATTTACCGGCGACGGAACCGGCGCGCGCTATCGCGGGCCAGCGGGCGACCGGGTCTTACAGACGCGCGCCTGCGCCGCGCTCGACGAAGCGATCATGCTCACCACCAGCCCGTTACTGATGAACGCCGCCGATCGGAAGTGCTTTGCGCGCGTGGAGCATGCGGTGCGGCTGTCGCGCTACGGCGGCGACTGTTACGCCTATTGCATGCTTGCCGCCGGCCACGTCGACCTCATCATCGAGACCGAGTTGAAGCCGCACGACGTGCTCGCGCTCATTCCCATCGTCGAAGGCGCGGGCGGCCTCGTGACCACCTGGGAGAATGGCCGCCCGCATGGCGGCGGACGCATCGTTGCCGCCGGCGACCGGCGCGTCCACGCGCAAGCGATGGAACTGTTGAACGGCTGATCGCGGTCGGAGCCGGCCTACTCAACGCACGTTATGCAGGACGGTTGCCGCCGCTTGCAGCTCGGCGAAACGGAACGCGCGGCGTTCGAGCGCGAGTTCGTCGCGACCCCACTGCTCCATGTTCCAGTCCTCATCGACGTTGGCCGCCTGCCAGGCGTCGTCCGTCGAGAGGAAGTCGAGCGCCAGCGCGAGCGCGATCAGTGCCGAGCCCGTCAGTGTCGTTGCCGCGTGGACCGCCCCGAGCTGCCATGGATCCTTTGGGATTGCGGCACCGACCGCCTGCAGCGCACTTTCCGGCTGGCCGACGTGAACGATGCCCTCCGCCATGTTAAAGCGCGCACCCAGCGCCTGCGCCGCCCAGGTTAGGATCGGGTCCCAATGGCGCTGCTGGCGGTCACGCAGTCCCTGCGGGCTTGCGGCGCGGTAGAACAGCAGATCATACGCGAGATACTTGCCGACCTCCTCGGCAACGGCATGCGATTGCTTGGCCACGCCGTCGATGATCGAATTGGCGAGCCGCGTCAGCGGCATTTTCTGGGGATCGATCGTCGCGTGCTGCGCCTGCCATTCGTCGGCGACCGCCTGCGCGAGCGGTCGCGTCGGCATCGCAAGGAGACGGCGCGCAGGCGTGCGCACCGGCACACCGTCGAGCTGCACAACATAACCCTGGTCGGCGCTGACGATTCCGGCCTCGGCGTAGAAGCGCGCACGCAGGACCCGGCGCACACCGCGGCGAGCGGCTTCCATGGGGTCGCCGTTCGGTCGGTCTTCGAACGTTTCTCGCCCGGTACGATTTACCATGGGCAAAATTTAAGCTCGGCCCGCGACGGCCGCGCCAAGCGCCGCCGCCATGCATCGGCGTGACACAAAATGGTCAACATATTCAATATTTTGCTTCAACTCCTGGGGGCGCGGTCGGGCAACGCCCTCAGCGATCGAGATTTCCGCAGGCCAGCCGAGGCATTGTAAAGGATCACCGCCGACAAAACCTTGTTATTACAGGCAGAAGCGGTGGAAATCGGTGCCCCCCTCGACTACTATGGTGGCCCGGATTCAGCTGCGGAGCCAAGGGGGCAGCCAATCCCCGCAGCAGCATGCGTACCGCTCGGTCGCCCGGCGGAGGTTGCCGCGTGCAAGAGGAACTCGATGAAATATACCGACATTTCGGTCCCGGACTACTTCCATAAGGTGGTTGATTGTCAGTGGGCCTGCCCGACGCATACGCCGGTTCCTGAATACATCCGCTTGATCGCGGCGGGTCGCTATGGCGACGCGTACATGATCAACTGGGAATCGAATGTCTTTCCCGGCATCCTCGGACGCACCTGCGACCGGCCATGCGAGCCGGCGTGCCGGCGCGGCCGCGTCGAGAAAGATCCGGTGGCGATCTGCCGATTGAAGCGCGTCGCCGCCGACTTCAAGGACGATATCCGCGACCGCCTGCCCAAGCCGGCGGAAAAGAAAAACGGCAAGCGCATTGCACTCGTCGGCGGCGGCCCGGCTTCGCTCGCCGTCGCGCGCGACCTCGCGCCGATGGGCTACGAATGCATCATCTTTGATCAGGACCCGCAATCCGGCGGCATGATGCGCACGCAGATACCGAAATTCCGCCTGCCAGAAAGCGTGCTCGATGAGGAATGCCGATATATTCTCGATCTCGGCATCGACTTCGTCGGCGGCAAGCGCATCGACAGCATGAAAGTGCTGCTCGGCGAGAATTTCGACGCCATCTTCGTCGGGTGCGGCGCACCGCGCGGGCGCGACCTGGATATTCCCGGCCGCCAGGACGCCAAAGCGCACATCCACATCGGCATCGACTGGCTCTCCAGCGTCTCCTTCGGTCACATCGACAAGATCGGCAAACGCGTGATCGTCCTCGGCGGCGGCAATACCGCGATGGATTGCTGCCGCTCGTCGCGCCGGCTGGGCGGCGAAGAGGTGAAAGTGGTTGTGCGTTCCGGCTTCGAGGAGATGAAGGCGTCGCCGTGGGAAAAGGAAGACGCCCTGCACGAGGATATTCCGATCTTCAATTTCCTCGTGCCGAAGGAATTCAGTCACGAGAGCGGCAGGTTGACCGGCGTGGTGTTCGAAGAGGTCAAGGCCGAATACGACGCCAACGGCCGTCGCAAACTGGTCCCGACCGGCGAGCCCGATCAGCATTTCCCCTGCGACGACGTGCTGGTGGCCGTCGGGCAGGAAAACGCGTTCCCCTGGATCGAGCGCGATTGCGGCATCGAGTTCGACAAGTGGGATATGCCCAAAGTCGATCCACGGACGATGGCGTCCACCAATCCGAAGGTCTTTTTCGGCGGCGACGCCGCGTTCGGTCCGAAGAACATCATCTGGGCGGTGGCACACGGCCACGATGCCGCCATCTCCATCGACCGGCTCTGCCGCGGCGAGGACATCAATCTGCGTCCGCCGCCGAAAATCGCGGTGGACAGCCAGAAGATGGGCATCCACGAGTGGAGCTACGATAACGAGATTACGCTCGACAAGCGCTTCCGAGTGCCGCATCGCGACAAATCCGTAGCGCTGCGCGACATCAAGGCGGAAGTCGAACTCGGTTACGACGTTGAGCTGGCGCTCAAGGAGGCGGACCGCTGCCTCAATTGCGACGTGCAAACCGTGTTCACCGGCGAGCTTTGCATCGAGTGCGATGCCTGCGTCGATATCTGCCCGATGGATTGCATCACGTTTACGCAGAACGGCGAGGAGATCGACTTGCGCTCGCGGCTCCAGGCGCCGGCCAAGAATCTCACCCAGGATCTCTACGTCGCCGACAATCTCAAGACCAGCCGCGTCATGGTGAAGGACGAGGACGTCTGCCTGCACTGCGGATTGTGCGCTGAACGTTGCCCCACTGGCGCCTGGGACATGCAGAAATATCTCATCGACATGACTCACGCGGAACAAGCATGCCACTTCAAAGCGTAAACGACTTCGTCGTCCGGTTCTCCAACGTCAACGGCTCCGGCTCGGCCAGCGCCAACGAGTTGTTCGCACGCGCGGTGCTGCGCATGGGCGTGCCGGTCTCTCCGCGCAACATCTTTCCCTCGAATATCCAGGGCCTTCCCACCTGGTACGAGGTACGCCTCTCGGAGGCGGGGCATCTCGGCGCGCGCGGCGGCATCGACCTGATGGTGGCGATGAATCCGCAGACCTGGGCCAAGGATGTGGCCTCGATCGAGTCCGGCGGCTACCTGCTCTACGATTCGACCAAGCCGCTGCCGAAGTCGAAATTCCGCGACGACATCACGGTCATCGGCGTGCCGCTCACCGCCATCAGCAATTCCAACTACACCGATCCGCGCCAGCGGCAATTGTTCAAGAACATCATCTATCTCGGCGTACTCTCGGCGCTGCTCGATATCGACCCCAAGGCCATCGAGCAGTTGATCGGCGAGCAATACAAGGGCAAGGAAAAGCTCTTGTCGTCGAACGTGCACGCGCTCCATCTCGGCCGCGATTACGCGCTCAAAAACCTGAAATGCCCGATTGGACTGCGCGTGCAAAAGGCCAACGAGGTCGGCGATCGTATCTTCATCGAAGGCAATTCCGCGGCGGCGCTGGGCGCGCTCTATGGCGGCGCCACGGTGTGCGCCTGGTATCCGATCACCCCGTCATCGTCGCTCGCGGACGCTTTTACCGGCCATTGCAGGCGGCTGCGGCACGATACCGAGACCAAGAGAGCCAAATACGCCATCATCCAGGGCGAGGACGAACTCGCCTCGATCGGCATCGTGATCGGCGCCGGCTGGAACGGCTCCCGCGCGTTCACCGCAACTTCGGGTCCGGGCATTTCGCTGATGCAGGAGTTCATCGGCCTGTCGTATTTCGCGGAGATTCCCGCGGTGATCATCGACGTCCAGCGCGCCGGTCCCTCGACCGGAATGCCGACCCGCACCCAGCAGTGCGACATCATCAGCGCCGCCTACGCCTCGCACGGCGACACCAAACACGTGCTGTTGTTTCCCGAAGACCCGGCAGAGGCGTTCGAACTGGCGGCGCAGGCGTTCGACCTCGCCGACCGGCTGCAGACCGTGATCTTCGTCATGCTCGATCTCGATATCGGCATGAACCATCGGCTTTGCCGGCCGCTGAAATGGGACGACGCCCGGCAATACGACCGCGGCAAGATCATGACGGCCGAGATGCTCGAAGCAGGCGTGGAATTCGGCCGCTATCTCGACGTCGACGGCGACGGCATCACCTATCGCACCTATCCGGGCACGCACCCCACCAAGGGATCGTTTTTCACGCGCGGCACCTCGCGCGACCGTTACGCGAAGTACACCGAGGAAGGACCGGCCTACGCCGACAACATGCAGCGGCTATTGCGCAAGTTCGAGACGGCCAAGGACCTGGTGCCGCGACCGCTGCAAGCCAACGCCGGCAAGCCGACCAAATTCGGCGTCATCTATTTCGGCTCGACCTCGCCGGCAATGGACGAGGCGATCGACCTCCTCGATGCCCGCGGCCACCAGATCGACCGGCTGCGCGTGCGCGCCTTTCCGTTCCATTCCAGCGTATCGAGCTTCATTGCCGACCATGACTTCGTTTTCGTCGTCGAGCAGAATTGCGACGCCCAGCTGCGCTCGCTCATCGTCAATGAATGCAGCATCGACCCGGTGCGGCTGGTTCCGATCCTGCACTACGACGGTACCCCGATCACCGCCCGCTTCATCGCCCGCGCGATCGGCGACCATCTGGACGCATTGAAAATCACACCACTGCGCAAGGTGTTGTCGTGAGCGCAGGACAAAGGCCGGAGGACAGACGACGGAACACGGACGCCGCGAACTTCCGTTCGTCGTCCGCCATCCGTCCTCAGTCGTCGCCTCACCGCCGAAGGAAACGCTGAGTCTCGCCATGACCTACGTCGTCAAACCGAAATTCCATCATCCGGAACTGCCGAAGAACAAGCTCGGCTACACCCACCGCGATTACGAGGGCGCCGTATCGACGCTGTGCGCCGGCTGCGGACACGACTTCGATCACCGCCTCGATCATCGAGGCTTGCTTCGAACTGTCGATCGAGCCGCATCGCGTCGCCAAGATTTCCGGCATCGGCTGCTCGTCGAAGACCCCAACCTACTTTCTCGGCAATTCACACGGCTTTAATTCCGTGCATGGCCGCATGCCGTCGGTGCTCACCGGCGCGAACCTCGCCAACCGCGATCTCATCTATCTCGGCGTCTCCGGCGACGGCGATTCCGCCTCGATCGGCTTCGGCCAGTTCGCGCACGCCCTGCGTCGCGGGGTCAACATGGTCTACATCGTGGAGAACAACGGCGTGTACGGCCTGACCAAGGGCCAGTTCTCCGCCACCGCCGACCGCGGCTCAAAGTCCAAGCGCGGGCTGACCAACACCGACAGCCCCATCGACATGGTCGCCATCGCGCTGCAGCTCGGAGCGAGCTTCGTCGCCCGTTCGTTCTCCGGCGACAAGAAGCAGCTGACGCCGCTGATCAAAGCCGCCATCGAGCACGAGGGCGCCGCCTTCATCGACGTGATCTCGCCATGCGTTGCGTTCAACAATCACGACGGCTCGACCAAGAGCTTCGATTACGTGCGCGAGCACAACGAGGCGGTGAACTTCCTCGATTTCATGACCGGCCGCATGCCCATTACGGTCGATTACGCGCCGGGCACGGTGGAGCTGGTCGAGCAGCATGACGGCACGGTGCTGGCGCTACGCAAGCTCAACGCCGAATACGACGTGCACGATCCCCAGGCGGCGATGAGCTTTCTGCAGCACCACGCCGCCAAGGGCCAGATCGTCACCGGCCTGCTCTATGTCGAGCAGGAGTCGCAGGACCTGCATGGCCACCTCAATACGGTCGAACGGCCGCTCAACACGCTCTCCGAAAAAGAATTGTGCCCCGGATCGGCGGCGCTGGAGAAGATCAACGCCAGCCTGCGGTAGGCGGTTGCCGGCAAGGCTTGCGGCTGTCACCCGCCAAAGCGCCAGTTCAGGCCGGTCCTGAAGACAAAAATTTCATCGGACGACTTGAAATTGTCGAGCTGACCGGCCCCATATCGGGGCGAGAAGTCGATGACGTGTGACTGATCCGGAAATCCAAGGACAAGGACTTCCGACTTCAGGCTGAGGTTTGAGGTGAACGACCATTCCGCGCCAGCACCTGCCGCCCAACCCCACTGGTCCACGGTATCGTTGAACCCTATTGGAAGGCTCCCGACGGGAAATACGGCTGGATTGGGCGCGACCGCGTGATTGATATTGGCCCACGCCGCGCCGCCCGTCACATAGAGCAACAGATTCTCGAGCGCGACACCGGTCCGAAAGCGCGCAGTGCCGAACCAGTTCGTATTGTCGCTGACGGTATAATTGTCGTTGCCAATGGCAATCGGGTTCACCCCGTAGCTGTTACGAAGGCTGCTCCAGTCCCAGTCGGCTTCGATGCCCCAAAACGTAAGGCATCGTTGGAAATTGTATCCCGCCGTGCCCCCGACAAATCCGCCGCTCGCCGTAACGGTTTGTGTCCCGACCGCGGAGCCGTTAAAGGCGACAACGGCATTGCCAAGGTCTGTGAGCGTCGAGCGATCCATGGCACCGCCGCCGTTGATGCCGACGTAGAAGCCATTCCAGTTGGCGCTGGCACAGCCGGACGGCGGTGGCGCCTTATAGGGGACCGAAATATCGGCTGCGGCCGCCGACCCGCCAGTGGCCACCGCCATCAGCGCGGCAATCAAAATACTCCTCCTCACTCCGCCCTCCCCCAATAATTCCGTCCCCAATGAATTCCGAGCCAAGACTGACCCATGGACAAGGTGACTTCAAGTTGCAGCAACAATCCGTCGACAGGATTTTTCGCTGGCTGTGGCAAAAAGCGCACACCGCGGCACTCGACGAGACGTCCTGGTTGAATCGGCCAGCGCGGCATCGTCAAAAGTCGCAGATTTTCAGAGATCACTCCTCCGGCGCTTCGACGATCGGGTCGTAGCGAGCGGCGTCGAGGCCGAGCAAATTCCATGATTGCTGCATGTGCGGCGGCAGCGGCGCGCTGACATCGATCACACCACCGCGCGGATGCGGCACGGCGATGCGGCGTGCGAGCAGATGCAGCTTGTTCTGCATGCCGCCCGGCAACTCCCAGTTCTCGCGCGAAAAATATTTCGGATCGCCGACGATCGGATGGCCGACATGGTCCATATGCGCGCGCAATTGATGGGTGCGGCCGGTGACCGGCTTGAGTGACAGCCAGGCGAGCAGCGGCCCGGACGTCTCCACCACCGCGTAATAGGTCACCGCGTGGCTCGCGCCCTTCTCGCCATGGCGGGCGATGCGCATGAACGATTCGTCCGCCTTCTCCTCCTTGGCGAGGAAGGTCGAGACGCGCCCTTGCGGCAGCTTCGGCACGCCGGCGACCAACGCCCAATAAATCTTCCGCGCGGATCGCGAGCGGAAGGTCTTCGCCAACGCCGCCGCCGCGAAGCGCGTCTTGGCGACCAGGAGGCAGCCGGCGGTATCCTTGTCGAGCCGGTGCACCAGGCGCGGGCGTTGGCCGTGGGCATCGCGCAAAACCTCCAGCATGCCGTCGAGATGGCGCGTGGTGCCGGAGCCGCCCTGCACCGCAAGCCCCATGGGCTTGTTGAACACCAGCACGTCGGCGTCCTCGTAAAGCGTGATCGATTTGAGAAACGCGCGGGTTTTTTCATCCGCTTCGCCACCGGCCGTGCGCGGCTTTTCCGGCGCGTCGAGATGAAACGGGGGAATGCGCACGCTCTGACCGGCTTCGAGCCGGTTCTTCGGCTGCGTCCGCTTGCCGTTCACCCGCACCTCGCCTTTGCGGATGACGCGCTGGATGTGGGAAAAGCTCAGGCCCTGAAATTTAGCTTCGAGAAAGCGATCGACCCGCATGCCGGCTTCGTCGGCGGTGACCAGAACGGTCTGGACACTGGTCGCTTGCGGCTGAGCCGCTGCATGTATTCCGTCATCCTGAGGGGCGCGGCGAAGCCGCGTCTCGAAGGATGCGGCCCGAGCGTCCGGGCCGTCGCCCTTCGAGGGTCGCTTCGCGGCCACCTCAGGGTGACGGAACGGGCGATGCTGACGCCGCGGCCCGGCAATCTGCTTGCCGCCGCCCGGCTGCCGCGGCCCGCGGGAGCCTCTCATGAGCCACTCCGCTCATTGCGCAGCTTGGCCCAATATTCCAGTCGCTTCCTGATCTCGCGCTCAAAACCGCGCTCGGGCGGATCGTAGAATTTCTGCCGGCCGAGTTTTTCCGGGAAATAATCCTGGCCGGAGAACGCCTCGGGGGCGTCGTGGTCGTATTCGTAGCCCGCGCCATAGCCTTCGCTGCGCATCAATCCGGTTGGCGCGTTGAGAATGTGCTTGGGCGGCAGCAGCGAGCCGGACTCCTTGGCGGTACGCTTCGCCGCGCTGAACGCCGCATAGGCGGCGTTCGATTTCGGCGCGGTGGCGACGTAGATGACCGCCTCGGCGATGGCGAGTTCGCCCTCCGGCGAGCCGAGAAAATCGTAGGCGTCCTTGGCGGCATTGGCGACCACGAGCGCCTGCGGATCGGCAAGCCCGATGTCCTCCACCGCCATGCGCACGATGCGGCGGGCGAGATAGAGCGGGTCCTCGCCGGCATCGAGCATGCGGGCGAGATAATAGAGCGCGGCGTCTGGATCGGAGCCGCGCACCGATTTATGCAGCGCGCTGATCAGATTGTAATGGCCGTCCTGCGCCTTGTCGTAGATCGGCGCGCGCCGCTGCACCACCTCCTGCAAGGCCGCCGCGTCAAACGTTTCGCCGACGCGCGCGGCGCGCCACACCTCCTCGGCAAGCGTCAGCGCGGCACGGCCGTCGCCGTCGGACATGCGGATCAACGAGGCGCGCGCCTCGGCATCGAGCGGTAATTTTTTGCCTTCGATCTCCTCGGCGCGCACGAGCAGCTTTTCGATCGCCGCCTCGTCGAGCGGCTTGAACACGAGAACGCGCGCGCGCGACAACAGCGGCGCGATCAGCTCGAACGAGGGATTTTCGGTGGTGGCGCCGACCAGCACGATGGTGCCGTCTTCCATCACCGGCAGGAAGGAATCCTGCTGGGCGCGGTTGAAGCGGTGAATCTCGTCGACAAAGAGCAGCGTCCCCTGCCCGATCTCGCGCCGCGCGCGCGCGGCGTCAAACACCTTCTTCAAGTCCGCGACGCCGGAAAAGATCGCCGAAATCTGCTCGAAATGCAGTTCCGTCGCGTGCGCCAGAAGGCGTGCCACGGTGGTCTTGCCGGTGCCCGGCGGTCCCCAGAAGATAAGCGAGCCGAGCGAGCGCGTCCCAAGCATGCGCGTGAGCGTGCCGTCCGGGCCGAGCAGATGATCCTGCCCGACCACCTCGGCAAGCTGTTGCGGCCGCAGCTTGTCGGCGAGCGGCCGCGGCGCGTCGCGGTCAAGGCCTGCGGCGGCGAACAGGCTCGGAGTTCTGGTCCTGGGACGGGATGTCATCAGAGAACCTTCGACGCCGTCATGCCCGGCCATCCGCGCCCGCCCGACAACCAGCCCAAAGGCCAACCCCGAGCGCAAGCTTGTTCCGGGCCCTCCACGTCTTCCGGGCACCCCAAGAGATAAAGCCGTGGATGGCCGGGCGAAAGGGCGTTCACGCCCGTCTTCGAGGGTTAAGCCCGCCCATGACGAGGACAAGCTGTTTTTTTCCGAAATTAATCGCTGGACAGCAGCGAAATCTGCTGCGCGCCGCGGCGCAAGGTGATGCGCCAGGAGCGGCTGCCTGAATTGGCGATTTGCTCGAGGTCGGCCGGCTTGGTGATGCTCTGGTTGTTGACCGAAACCAGGATGTCGCCGGGCCGGAAGCCGATCGATTGCGCGGTCGAGCCGTCGGCCACGGCGGTGATGACAACGCCTTTAGCCTCCGGGTCGAGACGCAGTTCGTCGGCGAGTGCCGGCGACAGATTGGCCAACGTAGCGCCACGGAACGGCGAGACAGACTTGATCTCGACCTCATCGCGCGGCATCTGCGGCAACGGCTGCAGCGCCACCGCGACCGCCATTTCCCGGCCCTGGCGAATGAGTCCGACCTTGGCCGTGCCGCCCAGCGGCTTGGTGGCAAAGCGATAGTCGAACGCGTTCGGATCCTCGACGCTTATCCCGTCGACGCTGACAATCAGATCGCCGGGCTTGATACCGGCACGCGCGGCCGGGCTGTCGGCGACGACGCTGGCCACGAGCGCGCCGGCCGGCACCTTTAATCCGAGACTGTCGGCAAGGTCGCGGGTGAGTTCCTGCAGCTTGGCGCCGAACCAGGGGCGTTTGACCACCGTGCTGCCAGCCTCCGCCGAAGCCACGACGACGCGCACCATGTTGGCGGGAATGGCAAAGCCGATGCCTTCCGACCCGCCCGAGGACGTGGCGATGGCGCTGTTGATGCCGACCAGGTGGCCGTTCATGTCGACCAGAGCGCCCCCGGAATTTCCGGGATTGATCGCGGCGTCGGTCTGAATGAAATACTGGTAGTCGGAGTTGCCGACCTGCGTGCGCGCCAACGCCGAAACGATGCCATGCGTCACCGTTTGTCCGACGCCAAACGGGTCGCCGATTGCCAGCACCACATCGCCGACCTGCACTGCATCGGAATCGGCGAACTGCAGCACCGGAAAGCGCTCGTTGCCGCCCTTGATGCGCAATACCGCGAGATCGCTGCGCGGGTCCTTGAGCACGACCGAGGCGTCGAACTCGCGCTTGTCGGCAAGCGCCACCCGCACTTCGCTGGCGTCGCGGATCACGTGGTAGTTGGTAACGACGAGGCCGGATGCATCGATGATGACGCCGGAGCCGAGCGAGCGTTGCACTTGCCTGCTGGGGACACCGCCGAAGAACTGGCGGAAAAACGGATCGACCAGTAACGGGCTTCGGTTCACGACCACGTGCTGGGCATAGACGTTGACCACGGCCGAGGCGACGCGCTGCACGATCGGCGCGAACGAAAGCTGCAACTGGGCGAGTGATTGCGGCGGACGGCGCTCCTGGGCGGTCGCCGGATGCAGCGATGCGCCGAAGACCAGCGCAGCGGCAATCACCATCGCCGAAACACGGTGAAGGGCCATGGTCAACCTCGAATCATTGCTAATGGTCCTCTGAATTTAACATTCGCATGAGAGCGCGTCGGAGCGGGATGCGAATATTACAATGGGACCACTAGCGGCCGCAGCGAGGCTTTGACAGGGCAGTCGCGGCCCCGGCCTGCCGCACGATGTCACGCCGGCGCCGGCTCCGGCGCAGCGGCCTGGACCGGACCGGAATCCTTGCCCTTGGCCTCGACGTCGCGGTCGACAAATTCGATCACCGCGACCGGCGCGGAGTTGCCATAGCGGAAGCCGGCCTTGAGCACGCGCGTGTAGCCGCCGTCACGCTCTTTGTAGCGCGGACCGATCACCTCGAAGAGTTTTTTGACCATGGCGATGTCGCGCATCTGCCCGATCGCCTGGCGGCGGGCGTGCAGATCACCGCGTTTGCCCAGCGTCACCAGCTTTTCGACGACCGGCCGCAGATCCTTGGCCTTGGGCAGCGTCGTGAGTATCTGCTCATGCTTGATCAGCGACGCGGCGAGGTTGGCCAGCATCGCACGCCGATGATCCGAGCGGCGGCTGAACTTTCTATGCGTTTTCGCGTGGCGCATGTGACTTCTTCAGGTGGCGGACGGCAGAGAACGGACAACGGAATTTAGCTCTTCCAATCATCTGTCGTCTGCCCTCCGTCGTCCGTCCTCCGCTCAGTAATGATCTTCAAATCGCTTGGCGAGTTCTTCGATGTTTTCCGGCGGCCAGCCCGGAACTTCCATGCCCAGATGCAGGCCCATTTGCACCAGAACTTCCTTGATCTCATTGAGCGATTTCCGGCCGAAGTTCGGCGTACGCAGCATCTCGGCCTCGCTCTTCTGGACCAGATCGCCGATATAGACGATGTTGTCGTTCTTCAGGCAATTGGCCGAACGCACCGACAGTTCGAGCTCGTCGACCTTTTTCAGGAATGCCGGATTGAAGGCGAGATCGGGAATGGCTTCGTGCGTGGTTTCGCGCTTGGGCTCTTCGAAATTGACGAACACGTTGAGCTGGTCCTGCAGGATGCGCGCCGCATAGGCGAGCGAGTCCTCCGGACTGACGGCTCCGTTGGTCTCGATCGAAAGCGTCAGCTTGTCGTAATCGAGGATCTGTCCTTCGCGGGTGTTTTCCACCTTGTAGGAGACTTTGCGCACGGGCGAATAGAGGCTGTCGACCGGAATCAAACCGATCGGTGCGTCTTCCGGACGGTTGCGCTCGGCCGGCACGTAGCCCTTGCCGGTCGCCACGGTGAACTCCATGCGAATCTCGGCGCCCTCGTCGAGCGTGCAGAGCACCAGGTCGGGATTGAGCACCATGATGTCGCCGACGGTTTGAATGTCGGAGGCGGTGACCGTACCCGGACCCTGCTTCTTCACCACCATGCGCTTGGGGCCGTCGCCCTGCATCTTGATGGCGATATCCTTGATGTTGAGCACGATGTCGGTCACGTCCTCGCGCACGCCGGCGATCGAGGAAAACTCGTGCAGCACGCCATCGATATGCACCGACTGCACGGACGCGCCCTGCAGCGATGACAACAGGATTCGCCGCAACGCGTTGCCGAGCGTCACCCCGAAGCCGCGCTCGAGCGGCTCGGCCACGACGGTGGCCACCCGCCGCGGATCGGCGCCGGAGGTCACCTGGAGCTTGTTGGGCTTGATCAGTTCCTGCCAGTTCTTCTGGATCGTCACGTTTTCACCCATCGCATTGCGCGGCGCGGCAGTGTCGCGGACCCCACTCCGCTCCATGAGGCCAAGGTCTTGCGGCGGCTGATGTTCCATTTGTGCCATCGGCCGGATGTCCTATACGCGCCGCCGCTTGCGCGGGCGGCAACCATTGTGAGGGATCGGCGTCACGTCGCGGATCGACGTGATGGTGAAACCGGCGGCTTGCAGCGAGCGCAGCGCCGATTCACGTCCCGAACCTGGGCCCGCCACCTCTACTTCGAGCGTGCGCATACCGTGCTCCTGCGCCTTCTTGGCGGCATCTTCGGCCGCGACCTGAGCCGCATACGGGGTGGACTTGCGCGAGCCCTTGAATTCCATGGTGCCCGCCGAGGACCAGGCGATGGCGTTGCCCTGCACGTCGGTAATCGTGATCATCGTGTTGTTGAACGTTGCACTCACATGCGCAACGCCCGAGGCGATGTTCTTGCGTTCGCGTCGACGGACGCGCGTGGCTTCCTTACCCATTCTGAACCCTTGCCCTGAATCGCAACCGGGCGCCTGGCTCCGGTGCCATTACTCGTTGCGCTCGATCACTATTTCTTCTTGCCGGCGATAGCCTTGGCCGGACCCTTGCGGGTGCGCGCGTTGGTATGAGTGCGCTGCCCGCGCACCGGGAGACTACGGCGGTGCCGTAATCCGCGGTAGCATCCCAGATCCATCAGCCGTTTGATGTTCATGGCCACTTCACGGCGCAGATCGCCCTCGACGAGGTAGTCGCGGTCGATCAGCTCGCGAAGTTGGAGAACCTCCTGGTCGGTCAATTGGGATACCCGGCGCGACTCGGGCATCGACACCTTTTGCATGATCTCCTTGGCTTTGGACGAGCCGATGCCATGGATGTATTGGAGTGCGATGATCACGCGCTTGTTGGTCGGTATGTTGACGCCCGCGATACGAGCCACGTCGGTTACTCCCTGCGTCGGCCAGCGGCCAAGCCCGGTCGGTCAACCGGGCATGGCGGCGAGCCGGCCTCTATCGGCTGCATTGTCCCTTTGAAAGGCCCACAACGTAATAAGGCAGCGCCTGCCCGCCATGCGGCCCGGCATCGCTGCTCAATCTCCAACTGGGTATTCGCCGCTTATTAATGGATTCCTCGCGCCGTCGTCAACCTCACTGGCGAATTCGTGTACAGACCTATTGCCGCCGTCTCATCTGCCCTTGCGCTTGCCGGAGGCGGCCGTACGGCGGAGCGCGGGTTTGCGCCGCATCGACGACCGTTTTGCGGATTTTTTTCCTACCCGGGTTGCAGACTTACCGCTCCCGTCGACCTTTTGGGCCCGCTTCAGACGCATCTGCGAGGCTGCAGGCGGAGACGGAGACAGCACCCTGTCGAGGGCGGCCGTCACTTCGGCGATCGAGGCCATCCCATCGACCGAGCGGAGCATACCCTGCATGCGGTAATAGATGATGAGCGGCTCGGTCTGGTCGCGATACGCCGCCAGCCGGCGGTGCAGGATGTCCGGGCGGTCGTCGTCGCGCAGCGGCGCGCCACGGGCCTGCATCGCGGCGATCCGGCTCTCGATCCGCCGCACCAATGCCGCCTCATCGACGCGCAGTTCGATCACGGCGTCGAGCCCATTGCCGTGCTTGGCCAGGATCACGTCGAGCGCCCGCGCCTGCGGCACCGTCCGCGGAAAGCCATCGAGAATGAACCCCTTGCGCGCATCCGGCTGCTCGAGCCGTTCGGCAACGATGTCGACCACCACATTGTCGGGGACCAGCGAGCCGCGTGCCATGACCTCAGCCACTTGGCGGCCGGTCGGCGTGCCGGCGGCGATCGCCGCCCGCAGCATCTCTCCGGTCGAGAGCTGAACGACGCCGTATTTGGCGACGAGATGCTGAGCCTGCGTTCCCTTGCCAGCCCCCGGCGGGCCCAGCAAGATCAATCTCATCGACGGCGCCCCCTGAGCTTCGACTTCTTGATCAAACCCTCGTACTGGTGGGCGAGCAGGTAACCCTGCACCTGCGCCACGGTATCCATGGTCACGCTGACGACGATCAACAGCGAAGTGCCCCCGAAGTAGAACGGCACCGCCGCATACGAGATCAGAATCTCGGGAAACAGGCAGACGATCGCAAGGTAGGCGGCGCCGATCACGGTGATGCGCGAGAGCACATAATCGATATATTCGGCCGTCCGCTCGCCCGGCCGGATGCCCGGAATGAAACCGCCGTGCTTCTTCAGGTTGTCGGCGGTTTCGGTCGGGTTGAAGATGATCGCCGTGTAAAAGAACGCAAAGAACACGATCAGGCCGACATAGAGCACGAGAAACAGCGGCCGGCCGTGTGCGAGCTGCGTCGTGATCGCCGCCAGCCAACCCGATGCCTGAGTCTGCCCGCCGGCGAAGCTCGCCAGCGTCGTCGGCAACAACAGCAGCGAGGAGGCAAAGATCGGCGGGATCACGCCGGACGTATTGAGCTTGAGCGGCAGATGCGACGATTGGCCCTCGAACATGCGATTGCCGACCTGGCGCTTGGGATACTGGATCAACAGGCGCCGCTGCGCCCGCTCCATGAACACGATGAAAGTGATCACGGCGATCACCATCACCAGCACCACGAGAATGAGGCCGGTGGACAGCGCACCCTGGCGACCCAGTTCGAGGGTGCCGGCGATAGCGGAGGGCAACTGGGCGACGATGCCCGACATGATGATCAGCGAAGTGCCGTTGCCGATGCCCCGTTGGGTAATTTGCTCGCCGAGCCACATCAGGAACATGGTGCCGCCGGTGAGCGTGATCACCGTGGAAATGCGGAAGAAGAAGCCGGGATCGGCAACGACCGAACCGGCACCCTCCAGGCCGATGGCAATGCCGTAAGCCTGAAGCGCGGCCAGCAACACGGTCAGATAGCGGGTGTACTGGTTGATCATCTTGCGGCCCTGCTCGCCCTCTTTCTTCAACTGGTCGAGCGTGGGCGACACCGTCGTCATCAGCTGGATAATGATCGAGGCCGAAATGTAGGGCATGATGGTGAGCGCGAAGATCGCCATGCGGTGGATGCCGCCGCCGGCGAACATGTTGAACATGCCCAGGATTCCGCCGGACTGCTGATTGAAAATCTTGTCCCAGGCGGCGGGATCGATGCCCGGCAGCGGGATGTAGGTGCCGAGCCGATAGACCAGCAGCGCACTGAGCGTGAACCAGATGCGCTTCTTCAACTCCTCGGCCTTGGCAAGCGCGCCGAAATTGAGGTTGGCTGCCAGTTGTTCTGCTGCAGAGACCATCCGCCGCTCCGTAATCGCCGCCCCGGCCTATATAGGGCTCAATCCGCCTGTTCGCCCGTCGTCGGTTTCGGCCCGAGAATCTCCACCGATCCTCCAGCCTTCTCGACCGCGGCCACGGCCGATCGGGATGCGCCGAATACGGACAGCGCGAGTTTTGCCGTGATTTCGCCGCCGCCGAGGAGCCGCACGCCATCCTTCGTGCGGCGCAGGATGCCCGCCTGCACCAACGCCCCGGCATCGATCTTTGCCGCGCCGTCGAGCCGGCCGGCGTCGATCGCCTGCTGGATCCGACCGAGATTCACCTCGTTGAGCTTGCGTGCAAACATCGTATTCTTAAAGCCGCGCTTGGGCAGACGCCGATGCAGCGGCATCTGGCCGCCCTCAAAACCCTTGATGCGAACGCCCGAGCGCGCGGTCTGGCCCTTGCCGCCGCGCCCGCCGGTCTTGCCCTTGCCCGAGCCGATGCCGCGGCCGATGCGCTTTCCGCATTTGCGGGCACCGCGACGGCCGGCAAGGTCGCTGAGTTTCATGGTTCAACCTTCTTCTTTCGCCATCGACTCTCTCCCCTTGAAGGCGGGAGGGTCGGGGTGGGGATCGAGAATCCTTTACGCGTCAAAGCGGCGAAAGCTGACCTCCACCGGCTCGCTTCGCGCCCCACCTCCCCCTTTCAGGGGGAGACAAATCTATCTCCTTCACCACCTCGACGAGGTGCGCGACCTTCGCGATCATGCCGCGGATCTGCGGCGTATCGAGAAGCTCGGAGATCCGACCGATCTTGTTGAGGCGCAAGCCCACCAGTGTTTCGCGCTGGCGGTGGTGCCGGCGCTGCGGGCTGGCGGTCTGGCGGACCTTGATCATCATGGCTGTTTGTTGCCTACGGCTCTTCATCGGTTGCTCCGACGCAATCGCGTCAATCGCTTGCGGTCTGCTCGGCATCCACCTCGCGGCGGCGCGCCTGCAGCGCCGAGACCTTGATGTTGCGGCGACCCGCAACCGCGCGCGGCGAATCCTGGCGCTTGAGCGCATCGAAGGTGGCGCGCACGACGTTGTAGGGGTTGGACGTGCCGAGCGATTTGGCCACCACGTCGGCCATGCCAAGCGTCTCGAAAACCGCGCGCATCGGACCGCCGGCGATAATGCCGGTGCCGGGCGGCGCGGCCCGCAGAAAAACCCGTCCGGCGCCGTGACGGCCCGCCACGTCGTGATGCAGCGTACGCCCTTCGCGCAGCGGCACACGGGTGAGCGTCCGCTTGGCCGCTTCGGTCGCCTTGCGGATCGCCTCCGGCACCTCGCGCGCCTTGCCGTGGCCGAAGCCGACGCGGCCCTTCTGGTCGCCGACCACGACCAGGGCGGCAAAGCCGAAGCGTCGGCCGCCTTTGACCACCTTGGCGACGCGATTGATGTGCACGAGCTTATCGACGAACTCGCTATCGCGTTCGTCGTCGCGCCGCCGTGGTTCACGGGCCATAGTGCTCTACCATTTGTTCAAGCCTTCACTCCGAGATCGTAAAGAAAGACGACGGACGACAGACGACGACGAAGATGTGCTGCCGCTGGTATCGATCTGTCCTGCGTCCTCTGTGCTCCGTCGTCAGAAATTCAATCCACCCTCGCGCGCGGCGTCGGCCAGGGCCTTGACCCGGCCGTGATAGAGATAACCGCCGCGATCGAACACCACGTCCTTGACGCCCTTCTCCTGCGCGCGTTGCGCGATCAGCTTGCCGACGGCCTTGGCGGCCTCGACATTGGCGCCGGTCTTCAGCGACCCGCGCATCGGCTTCTCGGCCGAAGATGCCGCCGCGAGGGTCGTGCCGGCATCGTCGTCGATCAGCTGGGCGTAGATATGCTTGGAGGAGCGGAATATCGAAAGCCGCGTGCGGCCGCGTGCGGCGCCGGCAAGGCTGCCGCGTACGCGCCCTTTCCTCCGTTCGAACCTGTCGTTGCGCCTGGTCATGACCCGTTCTGCTACTTCTTCTTGCCTTCTTTGCGGAAAATGCGTTCGCCGGCGTACTTGATGCCCTTGCCCTTATAAGGCTCCGGCGGCCGATAGTCGCGAATCTCGGCGGCGACCTGACCCACCTTCTGCCGATCGCTGCCGCTGATGATGATCTCGATCGGCCGGGGAGTGGCGATCGTTATGCCTTCGGGAATCGGATAGACGATGTCGTGGCTGTAGCCCAGCGCGATCTGCAGGTTCTTGCCCTGCACCGCGGCGCGGTAGCCGACGCCGTTGATCTCGAGCCGTCGCTCGAAGCCCTTGCTGACGCCGGCGATCAGGTTGGCGACCAGCGTGCGCGAGGTGCCCCATTGCGCGCGCGCGCGCTTGGTGGCGACCCGAGGATCGATCCTGATCTGGCCGCCTTCGAGCTTGACCGTGACTTCGTCGTGGAGCGCGACCTGCAGGGCGCCCTTCGGGCCTTTGACCTTCACGGTCTGACCCTCGACGTTGGCGGTAACGCCCGCAGGCACCGCGATAGGCTTTTTTCCGATACGGGACATGCGGTCAGCTTTCGTTTCGGCACGGCGTACAGCGTGACATGGCCTAAAACACCGTGCAGAGGATTTCGCCGCCCACGTTGGCATCGCGCGCCTCGTGGTCGGCCATGACACCCTTGGGCGTGGAGACGATGGCGACGCCCAGGCCGTTGTTGATGCGCGGCAAATTCCTGACCGAGGTATAGACCCGGCGGCCGGGCTTGGAAATCCTTTCCAGCTCGCGGATCACCGGCTCGCCGTCGAAATATTTCAGCTCGATCTCGATCTCCGAGCGGCCGGCGCGCTCTACAACGGCGTAGCCGCGGATATAGCCTTCACTCTTGAGCACCTCGAGTACGTGCTCGCGCAGCTTCGAGCTTGGACTGGACACCTTGCCCTTGTTGCGCATCTGCGCATTGCGAATGCGCGCGAGCAGATCCCCAAGCGGGTCGTTCATCGACATCGTGCGAGCCTCCTTACCAGCTCGACTTCAGCAGGCCGGGGATCATCCCCTTGGAACCCAGTTCGCGCAGTGCGATGCGCGACAGCTTGTGCTTGCGATAATAGCCGCGCGGGCGGCCGGTCACCTCGCACCGGTTGCGAATGCGCGTCGCCGAGGAGTTGCGCGGCAGCTTGGCGAGCTTGAGCGTCGCCGCAAAGCGCTCTTCCACCGGGTTCGACTTGTCGCGGGCGACGGCCTTGAGCCGCGCCCGTCGGCCGGAATATTTCTTCGTCAGCCGGCGGCGCCGGTTGTTCTTCTCGATCGAGCTCTTCTTCGCCATCCTATTTTTCTCCTCACAGCTCCGCGGGGGCGGCAGGGTGTTTTCCTGCGACCTCACTGTCGGAACGGGAAATTGAACGCCGTCAACAGCGCGCGCGCTTCCTCGTCGTTGCGCGCGGTGGTGCACACGGTGACATCCATACCCCAGATGTCGGCCGCCTTGTCGTAATCGACCTCCGGGAACACGATGTGTTCCTTGATGCCCAGACTGTAATTGCCGCGGCCGTCGAAGCTCTTCGTCGAAAGGCCGCGGAAATCGCGCACCCGCGGCAGCGCGATGTTGACGAGACGGTCGAGAAACTCGTACATGCGCGCCTTGCGCAGCGTCACCTTGCAGCCGATCGCCTGTCCGGTCCGCAACTTGTAGGTCGCGATCGATTTGCGCGCCTTGGTGATGATTGCCTTCTGCCCGGAGATGAGCGCCAGATCGGCGGCCGCCGATTCGACCTTCTTGCGATCAGCGACGCCCTCGCCGATGCCCATATTGATGACGATCTTGTCGATGACCGGTATCTGCATGCGGTTCTTGTAGCCGAACTGCTTCGCCAGATTGTCGCGGATCGCCTGCTCGAATTGCACCTTCAGGCGGGCCGGAACGCGCGCCTCCGGCGCGCGCGGCGCCTGCGGCTTGCCGGCCTTGCCCTCCGCCGGCTTCTCGGTCGCTCCAGCCTTGCCGGGCTTGGCAGCCGCTTCGCCCTTTGTTCGCCTTCGGCTTTGCCGTCTTCTCGCCCGCATCGGGCTTCGCCGGCCGCTGCGGCTTTTCGGGCTTTTCCGACTTTTTTGCTTTCTTTTCGTCTGTATCAGCCATCGATCTCAACTCCCGAACGCTTGGCGACGCGCACCTTCCTGCGCTGCTCGCCGCTGCCGACGAAGCGGAAGCCGACACGCGTCGGCTTGCCGTCCTTGGGATCGGCCAGCGCGATATTCGACAGATGGACCGGCGCCTCCTTGGAGATGATGCCACCCTCCTGGGTCGCGCTCTGGCGCTGGTGACGCTTGACCATGTTGATGCCGCGCACCAGGGCCCGCTCCTCGGCGCGGCGCACCGCGATGATCTCGCCGGTGCGGCCCTTGTCGCGACCGGCGACGACGACGACCTTGTCGCCCTTTCTAAGTCTCGCCGCCATTACAGCACCTCGGGGGCAAGCGAAATGATCTTCATATGGTTCTTGGCCCGCAATTCCCGCGGCACCGGTCCGAAAATGCGCGTGCCCACCGGCTCCATCTGCGGATTGATCAGCACCGCCGCGTTGCGATCGAAGCGGATGATCGAGCCGTCCGGCCGCTTGATGTCCTTGGCCACGCGCACGATCACCGCCTTCATCACGTCGCCCTTTTTCACCCGGCCACGGGGCATCGCCTCCTTCACCGAAACGACGATGACATCGCCGATGGTGGCGTATTTTCGTTTGGAGCCGCCCAGCACCTTGATGCACATGACGCGTCGTGCGCCGGAATTGTCCGCCACGTCGAGATTGGTTTGCATCTGGATCATGGCGCGGACCTTTGTGAATACGACGTGTTCGGCGCCCCAATCATCACGTCGGACTGGATTGCTTCGGCACCACGCGCCTGGCAACGACGATCCGGAGCCGTCATTGCGCGCCGAAGGCGAAGCCGTCCAGCAGGCGCGGTCATCGGGGCAGAAAAGCCGGCCATCGTCACGACGCCTTTTTCTCGCCGCGCACCACGGCCCAGCGCTTGAGCTTGGAAATCGGACGATGCTCCTCGATCCATACGAGGTCGCCGACCTTGAACTCGTTTTTTTCGTCGTGCGCGTAGTATTTTTTGGTGCTGCGCACCGTCTTCTTGAACAAGGGATGGGTAAAGCGGCGCTCGACGCGCACCACCAATGTCTTGCTCTGTTTGTCGCCCACGACGACGCCTTGCAGCGTGCGCTTCGGCATTATCTGTATCCCTTCAACTCTTGGCGCCGGCGCGCTTGTGCCGGCCGATGGTTTTCAGCCGGGCGATGTCGCGGCGCACCTCGCGCACGCGCATCGTGTTCTCCAATTGCCCGGTGGCGCGCTGAAAGCGCAGATTGAACTGCTCCTTTTTGAGCTTGAGCACCTCGTCGTCGATCTGATCGACCGTCAATGCTCGGATATCGGCCGGCTTCATATCTGCTACTCGCTGATGCGCTCGATGAAGCGGGTTTTGATCGGCAGCTTGGCGGCGGCAAGAGCCAGCGCCTCCTTGGCGAGCGTGGTGGGGACGCCATCGATCTCGAACAGAATGCGCCCCGGCTTGACCCGGCAGACCCACAATTCCGGATTGCCCTTGCCCGAACCCATGCGCACTTCGAGCGGCTTCTTCGATACCGGCACGTCCGGAAACACCCGGATCCAGACCCGGCCGGAACGCTTCATGTGCCGGGTGAGCGCGCGGCGCGCCGCTTCGATTTGTCGGGCGGTGATCCGCTCCGGCTCGACCGCCTTGAGGCCGAACTGTCCGAAGGCGAGGTCGACCGCGCTCGAGGCGATGCCATGAATGCGGCCCTTGTGGGCCTTGCGAAATTTCGTTCGCGTCGGTTGCAGCATTGTAAGACGTCTCCGTCAGCCGTTGTCGTAGCCGCCGCTCACGCGGCATCGCGCCGCGGACGGCCGGCTTCGCTCTCGGCCATCTTGCGGTCCTGCGCCATCGGGTCGTGCTCCATGATCTCGCCCTTGAAGATCCAGACCTTCACTCCGCAGGTGCCGTAAGTGGTAAAGGCGGTGGCGACGCCGTAGTCGACATCCGCGCGCAGCGTGTGCAGCGGCACGCGACCCTCGCGATACCATTCCATGCGGGCGATTTCGGCACCGCCGAGTCGGCCGGAGCAATTGATGCGAATGCCGCCGGCGCCAAGCCGCATCGCCGACTGCACCGCACGTTTCATGGCGCGCCGGAATGCGACCCGTCGCTCGAGCTGCTGGGCGATCAACTCGGCCACCAGCTGGGCATCGAGCTCGGGCTTGCGGATCTCCACGATGTTGATGACCACGTCGCTGTCGGTGAGCGCGGCGACCTTGCGCCGCAGCTTTTCGATGTCGGCGCCCTTCTTGCCGATGACCACGCCGGGACGCGCCGAGTGAATGGTGACGCGGCATTTCTTGTGCGGCCGCTCGATCACGATCTTGGAGACCGCGGCCTGCTTGAGCTCGGCGAGCAGCGCCTTGCGGATTTCCATGTCCTCGTGCAGCAGCGAACCGTAGCTCGACTTGCCGGCGTACCAGCGCGAGTCCCAGGTGCGGTTGATGCCGAGGCGAAGCCCGACCGGATTGACTTTCTGACCCATCAGTTTGCTCCTGCCCGGGCTTGCGGCTGCGCCTCGATTTCGCGCACCACGATGGTGAGGTTGGCGAACGGCCTGAAAATGCGCCCCACCCGGCCGCGGGCGCGCGGCTGGTGCCGCTTGATCACCATCGCCTTGCCGACGTGAGCGCCGATGACGACGAGATCGTCGACGTCGAGATCATGATTGTTCTCCGCATTGGCGATCGCCAATTCCAGGCACTTGCGCACGTCGCGGGCGATGCGCTTGCGCGAGAACTCGAGGTCGGCGAGCGCGGTCGCGACCTTCTTGCCGCGGATGAGCTGTGCCAGAAGATTGAGCTTCTGCGGGCTCACGCGCAGCATGCGCGAAACCGCCTTGGCTTCGTTGTCGGCGAGCGTGCGCCCGCGCATCTTCTTGCTCATAAAGCTGCTCCGCCCGTCACGATGCACCGCCTGACGGCGTCGCGGCTGCCGGCGCAGCGGCGCCCGCCGCCGCACCCGATGCAGCAGACCCGCCGCCGGTGCGCCTGGCCCTGCGGTCCGACGAATGACCATAGAACGAGCGCGTCGGCGAGAACTCGCCGAACTTGTGGCCGACCATTTCCTCGGTCACCATGACCGGGATGTGCTTCTGCCCGTTATAGACGCCGAACGTCAGCCCGACGAATTGCGGCAATATCGTCGAGCGCCGCGACCAGATGCAAATCATCTCGTGACGGCCTGACGCGCGCACCGCGTCCACCTTCTTCATCAGATAGCCGTCGAAGAACGGGCCCTTCCAGACCGATCGCGCCATCTCTACTTATCCTTCCAACCTGCGAACCGTCATCCTGAGGTGCGAGCGCAGCGAGCCTCGAAGGATGAACGGCCGAGACATCCGGGCCGTCGCCCTTCGAGGCTCGACGCGAAGCTTGCCATCGGGCCGGCCACTTCGGGCCGGACCCGTTGGCGTCGAGCAACTCAGGGTGACGGAATGAAGATCGATCCTCATGACACTCACTTTTTCTTCTTCCGCGCGTGGCGGCTGAGCATGATGAACTTGGTGGTGGTCTTGTTCTTGCGGGTCTTCATGCCCTTGGTCGGCTTGCCCCATGGAGTGACCGGATGACGGCCGCCGCGCGTGCGCCCGCCGAGCGGATGATCGACCGGATTCATGGTCTCGCCGCGCACATGACCGCGCCAGCCCATCCAGCGGTTGCGGCCGGCCTTGCCGATCGAGATGTTCATGTTGTCCGGATTCGACACCGCGCCGATGCTGGCGATGCAGCCGCCGTGTACCAGGCGCTGCTCGCCGGAATTGAGCCGCAAGATCACGTATTCGCCGTCGCGGCCGACGATCTGCGCGTAGCTGCCAGCGGATCGCGCAATCTGGCCGCCCTTGCCGACCTTCAGCTCGATATTGTGAACGATGGTGCCGACCGGGATGTTGGCGACCGGCATGGCATTGCCCGGCTTCACGTCGACATATTCGCCGGCCACCACGGTATCCCCGGCCGCCAGCCGCTGCGGCGCCAGAATGTAATTGAACTCGCCGTCCCCGTACTTGATCAGCGCGATGAAACCGGTGCGGTTGGGGTCGTATTCCAACCGCTCGACCTTGGCCGGCATGTCGAACTTGCGGCGCTTGAAATCGATGATGCGATAGCTCTTCTTGTGACCGCCGCCGCGATAGCGGCTGGTGATCGATCCGGAATTGTTGCGGCCGCCGCTCGAATTCTTGCCGACGGTCAGCGCCTTGAGCGGCTTGCCGGCGTACAGGCCGGAGCGATCGACAAGCACCAATTGGCGCTGTCCCGCCGTGACCGGATTGTAGTTCTTGAGTGCCATCGCGCCGCTCCGTTAAAGCCCCGTGGTCACGTCGATTGTTTGACCCTCCTGCAGGGTCACCACCGCGCGCTTGGTATCGGACTGCCGTCCCGGGCGGCCCTTGTACAGCTTCCACTTGCCGCGACGGTGCAGCGTGTTGACGCTTTTCACCTTCACGTCGAACAGTTTTTCCACCGCCTCCTTGATCTGCGGCTTGGTGGCATGCATGGCCACCTTGAAAATCACCTTGTTATGCTCGGACGCATTGGTCGCCTTCTCGGTAATCACCGGCGAGAGGATCACGTCGTAATGGCGAGGATCGCTGGTGGTCATTTGAACCGCGCCTCCAGCGCATCCAAGGCCGCGCGCGTGAGCACCAGCTTGTGCCGCCGCATCACGTCATAGACGTTGACGCCGGCCACCGGCAGAACGTCGATATTGGGGATATTGCGCGCGGCGGCGCGCACGTTCGCCGCAACCTCGGCGCCGTCGATCAACAGCGCATTGGCCAGCCCGAGCTTGGCAAAGCGCGAGCGCAGTTCCTTGGTCTTGCCCTCCTCCAGGGAGAGCGCGTCGATGACGACGATGCTCTCGTCCTTGGCCTTGGCGGAGAGCGCGTGCTTGAGCGCGAGCGCGCGCATCTTCTTCGGCAGACCGATCTCATGGCTGCGCACGAGCGGCCCGAACGAGCGGCCGCCACCGCGGAACAGATTGACGCGCCCGGAGCCGTGGCGGGCCGAGCCGGTGCCCTTCTGCCGGTACATTTTCTTGCCGGTGCGGTTGATGTCGGCCCGATTCTTGACCGCGTGCGTACCGCGCCGGCGCTTGGCGAGTTGCCAGACGACGCAGCGATGGATGATGTCCGGGCGCGGGTCGAGCCCGAATATGGCGTCGGAGAGGGTCACCGAGCCGGCCTCCGCGCCGTCGAACGTCGTGACTTTCAATTCCATGTCACGCGCCCTCCGTCTTGGCGGCATCGGGCTGGGCCTCTGCGTGCGCCTGCGAGCCCTCGGGCACGGTATCGGCAGGCGCTTCGGCGAGCCTGAACTTGCCCGGCACCGGCAGGCCGTCCGGCAGCTTCTTCTTCACCGCGTCGCGGACCATGATCCAGCCGCCTTTGACGCCGGGCACCGCGCCTTCGACGAGGATCAGGCCGCGTGCAACGTCGGTCTGCACCACCTTCAGATTGAGCGTGGTCACCCGCTCGACCCCGAGATGCCCGGGCATCTTTTTGTTCTTGAAGGTCTTTCCCGGGTCTTGGCGGCCGCCGGTCGAGCCGATCGAGCGGTGCGAGATGGAGACGCCGTGAGTTGCCCGCAATCCGGAGAAATTCCAACGCTTCATGCCACCGGCAAACCCCTTGCCGGTCGAGGTGCCGGTGACGTCGACGTATTGGCCGACGAGGAAGTGATCCGCAGTGATTTCGGCGCCGACCGGAATGAGCGCATCCTCGTCGACGCGGAATTCGGCAAGCCTGCGTTTGGGCTCGACCTTGGCGACGGCGAAATGGCCGCGGTCGGCCCTGTTGGCGCCCTGCGCCTTGCGCGACCCGGCGCCGAGCTGGAGCGCCGCGTAGCCGTTCTTTTCCTTCGTGCGGTGGGCGACGACCTGGCAGTTGGCGAGGCGAAGCACCGTGACCGGCACGTGCTCACCGGCATCGGTGAACAACCGCATCATCCCGACTTTCTGCGTGAGCACCCCGGAACGCATGGCCATTCCCCTCCGCGTTCGCTTACAGCTTGATCTCGACGTCGACGCCGGCTGCGAGATCAAGCTTCATCAGCGCATCCACGGTCTGCGGCGTCGGATCGACGATATCGAGCAGGCGCTTGTGCGTGCGCATCTCGAATTGCTCGCGGCTCTTCTTGTCGATGTGCGGCGAACGATTGACGGTGAATTTCTCGATCCGCGTCGGCAGCGGGATCGGCCCGCGCACCTGCGCGCCGGTGCGCTTGGCGGTATTGACGATCTCGCGGGTCGACGCATCGAGAATACGATGGTCGAACGCCTTGAGCCTGATCCGGATATTTTGACCGTTCATATTTTTTCTCTCGTCACGCCATGCCCGGCCTTGTGCCGGGCATCCACGACTTTCTTCACATGCTCAAGACGCGGATGGCCGGGACAAGCCCGGCCATGACGCCATAAAGTCCTCATTCCACGATGCTCGCTACCACGCCGGCGCCGACCGTCCGGCCGCCCTCGCGGATGGCGAAGCGCAGTTTTTCCTCCATGGCGATCGGCACGATCAGCGTCACCTCCATGGCGATGTTGTCGCCCGGCATCACCATCTCGGTGCCTTCCGGCAACGTCACCACGCCGGTCACGTCGGTGGTGCGGAAATAGAATTGCGGCCGGTAATTGGTGAAGAATGGAGTGTGACGGCCGCCCTCCTCCTTGGTGAGGATGTAGGCCTCGGCCTTGAACTTGGTGTGCGGCTTGACCGAGCCCGGCTTGCACAGAACCTGGCCGCGCTCCACCTCCTCGCGCTTGGTGCCGCGCAACAGGCAGCCGACGTTGTCGCCGGCCTCGCCCTGATCGAGCAGCTTGCGGAACATTTCGACGCCGGTGACGACGGTCTTCATCGTCGGCTTCATGCCGACGATCTCGACTTCCTCGCCGACCTTGATGACGCCGCGCTCGATCCGGCCGGTGCACACGGTGCCGCGACCGGAGATCGAAAATACGTCTTCGACCGGCATCAGGAACGGCTGATCCTTGGGCCGATCCGGCTGTGGAATGTAGTCGTCCACCGCCTTCATCAGCGCCATGATCGAGTTTTTGCCCTGCTCTTCATTGGTGCCCTCGAGCGCCGCCTTCGCCGAACCTTTGACGAATGGAATCTTCTCGCCCGGGAACTGATACTTTGTCAGCAGTTCGCGCACCTCCAGCTCGACCAGTTCGAGCAGTTCCGGATCGTCCACCATGTCCACCTTGTTGAGATAGACGACCAGCGCCGGCACGCCGACCTGGCGGGCGAGCAGGATGTGCTCGCGCGTCTGCGGCATCGGACCGTCGGCAGCGCTGACCACGAGGATGGCGCCGTCCATCTGCGCCGCGCCGGTAATCATGTTCTTGACGTAGTCGGCGTGACCGGGGCAGTCGACATGGGCGTAGTGACGCTTGTCGGTCTCGTATTCGACGTGCGCGGTGGCGATCGTGATGCCGCGCGCTTTTTCCTCCGGCGCCTTGTCGATCTGATCGTAGGCGGTGAACTGCGCCTGGCCCTTTTCCGACAACACCCTGGTGATCGCCGCCGTCAGTGTGGTCTTGCCGTGATCGATGTGGCCGATCGTGCCGATGTTGCAATGCGGCTTGGTGCGCTGGAATTTTTCCTTTGCCATGGGAGTCTCCGTTCCGGCTCTTAATCCTCTGGGGAAATCGCGGTCAGGCGTATTTCGCCTGCACCTCGTCGGCGATGCCTTTCGGCACCTCCGCATAGTGGTCGAACTGCATCGTGAAGGTGGCGCGCCCCTGAGACATGGAGCGCAGGTTGTTAACGTAGGAGAACATGTTGGCGAGCGGCACCATCGCGGCAATCACGTTGGCGTTGCCGCGCATGTCCTGGCCCTGAAATATGTCCGCGGCGCGAATTGAGATCGCCGATGACCGAGCCGGTGTATTCCTCCGGCGTCACGACCTCGACCTTCATGATCGGCTCGAGCAGCGCCGGCGCGCCCTTTTGCAGCGCCTCGCGCATGGCCGCGCGCGCGCAAATCTCGAACGCCATTGACGACGAGTCGACCGGATGGGAGTCGCCGTCGATCAGGCGAGGCCTGCAGGTCGACCACGGGGAATCCGGCAAGCACGCCGGAATTCAATTCGCCTCCGAGGCCTTTCTCGACCGCCGGGACGAATTCTCTCGGTACCGAGCCGCCGACGACGTCGTTCTCGAAGACGAAGCCCGAGCCGGGCGCGCCCGGCTCGGCGACGATCTTGATGCGTGCATACTGACCGTGGCCGCCGGTCTGCTTCTTGTGGGTGTAGTCGACGGTGGCCGGGCGCGTGATCCTTTCGCGGTAGGCGACTTGCGGCTCGCCGATATTTGCATCCACCTTATAGGTACGCCTGAGAATATCGACCTTGATGTCGAGGTGCAGTTCGCCCATGCCCTTGATGATGGTCTGCCCGGATTCAGGGTCGGTGGTGACGCGGAACGAGGGGTCTTCGGCCACCAGCTTGGCCAGCGCGACACCGAGCTTTTCCTGGTCCGCCTTCGACTTCGGCTCGATGGCGATCTCGATGACCGGATCGGGAAACTCCATCTTCTCCAGGATCACCTGCTTTTGCGGATCGCACAGCGTGTCGCCGGTGCGCACTTCCTTGAGTCCCGCCAGAGCCAGGATGTCGCCGGCGAATGCTTCCTTGATATCCTCGCGGTTATTGGCGTGCATCAGCAGCATGCGGCCGACGCGCTCCTTGCGTTCCTTGGTCGAGTTCAGCACGCCGGTGCCGCTTTCGAGCGTGCCCGAATAGATGCGGCAGAAGGTGATGGTGCCGACGAACGGGTCGTCCATAATCTTGAATGCGAGCAAGGCAAGCGGCTCGGAGTCGGAGGGCTTGCGTTCGACCTCGTTGCCTTTCGGATCGATGCCCTTGATTGCCGGCACGTCGAGCGGCGACGGCAGGTAATCGACCACGGCATCGAGCAGCGGCTGCACGCCCTTGTTCTTGAAGGCGGAGCCGCACAGCACCGGGAAAAAGGTGCTGGCGATGGTCGCCTTGCGGATGAGACGCTTGAGCGTCGCTTCGTCGGGCTCGGTGCCGTCCAGATACGCAGCCATGGCGTCGTCGTCGAGCTCGACCGCGGCCTCGACGAGCTTTTCGCGATACTCTGCGGCAAGCTCCTTCATCTCGGCGGGAATTTCGATGTCGTGGTATTTGGCGCCTAACGTCTCTTCGTCCCAAACCACCCCGACCATGCGCACCAGATCGATGATGCCCTTGAACTGGCTCTCGGACCCGATCGGCAGCTGAACGGCCACGGGCCGGGCGCCAAGCCGCTCGACGATATCCTTCAGGCACTGGAAGTAATCGGCGCCGATCTTGTCCATCTTGTTGCAGAACACGATGCGCGGCACGCGATAACGATCGCCCTGCCGCCACACCGTCTCGGTCTGCGGCTCGACACCTTGGTTGGAATCGAGCACGCACACCGCGCCGTCGAGCACGCGCAACGACCGCTCCACCTCGATGGTGAAATCGACGTGGCCGGGCGTGTCGATGATGTTGAGGCGCTTGCCGTTCCATAACGCAGTGGTGGCCGCCGACGTGATCGTGATGCCGCGCTCCTGCTCCTGCTCCATCCAGTCCATGGTCGCGGCGCCCTCGTGCACCTCGCCCATCTTGTGGCTCTTGCCGGTGTAATAGAGCACGCGCTCGGTCGTCGTCGTCTTGCCGGCATCGATGTGGGCCATGATGCCGAAATTGCGGTAGTCTTCGATCCGATGGGTGCGGGGCATGGGGAAACAATCCTTCGCTGTCGCCGGCTTCACCAGCGATAGTGCGAGAACGCCCGGTTGGCCTCAGCCATGCGGTGCGTGTCCTCGCGCTTCTTGACGGCGTTTCCCCTGTTATTGGATGCATCGAGCAGCTCGGCGGAGAGCCGTTCGGTCATCGTCTTCTCGTTACGGTCGCGCGCCGCGGAAATGATCCAGCGGATGCCAAGCGCCTGGCGGCGTGACGTGCGCACCTCGACGGGCACCTGGTAGGTGGCGCCGCCGACGCGGCGCGAGCGCACCTCGATCGACGGCATGACGTTATCGAGCGCCTGCTGGAAGACGCCGATCGGATTCGCCCGCGTTTTGCCCTCGATCAGATCGAGCGCCCCATACACGATGGTCTCCGCCACCGACTTCTTCCCGGCATGCATCACCGAGTTCATGAACTTGGTGACGACGTTGTTCGCCGAATTTCGGGTCCGACAGGATCTCGCGCTTGTCTGCCCTGTGGCGGCGGGACATTCTCGTTATTTCCTTCGATGGCCGGTTTCGTTCCGGCCATCAGTAATTCACGAGGCGGCCGACTCGATAACGGCCTCTTGGCTTGCCGTACTTCGACCTGCGCTGCTTGCGGTTCTTCACGCCTTGGGTATCGAGCACGCCGCGCAGGATATGATAGCGAACGCCCGGAAGGTCCTTCACGCGCCCGCCGCGGATCATCACCACGGAGTGCTCCTGCAGGTTATGACCCTCGCCGGGGATGTAACCGATCACCTCGAAGCCATTGGTCAGCCGCACCTTGGCGACTTTGCGCAGCGCCGAATTCGGCTTCTTCGGTGTCGTGGTGTAGACGCGGGTGCAGACGCCGCGCTTTTGCGGCGACTGCTGCAGCGCCGGCACCTTCTTCTTGGCGTGCTGCACCACTCGCGGCTTGCGAATGAGCTGGTTGATCGTCGGCATCCGTTCGTCTCGCACCTTAAGAGGCGGGGCTTGCGCCCCATTGCCTTGCCGGAGCCGCGGCACCGGCAAATCCCTCACGCAAAAACCAAGCGCGCCATCCGCTTGGCTTCGCGGAAGGGCGCTTGGGCGTTGCAGAGGACCGCGGGGCGAACCGCGGTCATGCGTCCAGAAATCTGACTTTCCTTAAGTCAGAGGCAGCGTTTGAGCCTGTTATGTCGAGGCGTCACGCCGCGTCAAAAGCCAAGAAAGCAACGACTTTCAATAGCTTACAAGACCGGCAGGCCGTTCCGACGGGCGAAGCTCACCGCCTGCCGAAAAGTGCGGCGTATGTATCGGCGCTGCAGCGCGAAGTCAAGACGATCGGGCGCGAAACGTGCGATGGCGCGAGCACATCTGCGCTGTCGCTGCCGCCTAATTGCCAAGCCGTGGCAAAGTGTGCACCGGTGCGCCCAGATAGGCCTGGCCCGTAGTGCAAAGTATTGCGCGAGAAATACGGCGGCACCGGCAGATTGAAATGGACGTGGCCGTGGCTGACGTCGCTTTTGAGCAGGTCGGTGCGGCTCGCGAAGCGGGAGCTTTTCGCGCGACATAAGCGCGTCGGCCCGGCGTCAGGCTGAATGCCAGCGGCAGTCATCGCCCGCTCATGGATTTGATCAATCAGTCCGGTCAGCCCGGCTCCATGCCGAGCGCGCGGATGACGCTTATCTATTTCGGCCGTCGCCATGAAGGCGACGAATGCGCGCGCTCCTTCGGCATTCCCGGCCTGGGCAGAGAGGTCCGCGGCATAAACGATGATGTTCTGCAATTGGCTCGGCAGCGGGCCGACGAGTTCGGCGCCCGCAATCGGCAGGATGGCGACGATTTGCTGGATGCCGATCTCGGCTTCGCCCTCGGCCACGAGTTCGGCGACCGGGGCACTGGTCAGCCGGGTTTTCGGCTGCATCTGCTTCGGCGATGCCGAGACGTTGCAGGAGCCCGCCACATAGGCGCCGCTCGGGCCATCGCTATAGCCGAGCGAGTGCGCGTCAAGGAGCACGCGCTTGAGCGCCGCGACCGTGCCGATATCGGGTCTGGCGCGCGCCGGAACGGACGCACAGCCCGACCGCCGAGCGGGCAATGTCGGTCTGCGTTCCGGCGGCAATGCGGCCTTGCCCGGCCAGCACGTCAAGCTCCGGCCGCGGCAACAGCGCCATATCGAACGGCGGCCGGCCTCGATCTCCTTGCCAGGACGGAGGTCAACGCGAAGCGAACGTCGACTTTCGCTCCGCTTGCTCGCTCGAAGGGCGGCGCGGCTTGGACCATGAGCGAGCGCATGGCGCCGCCGCTGAGCACCTTGATTTCACGAGCATGAGGAAGCGGCGCTTCAGCCATCGTGACCCAAACTCGGACGATCGGGGAAAAACTCGCCCGAAACTTCCGTTGAAAATTCAGCCGAAAATTCAGAGATAATCGATTGCAGGGCGGCCAGTCCGTCGGTGAGCGCTGCCGGTCCTGGTTGCAGGATCAACGATGACTTGATTTCGTGAACGGGCATGCGCCGGCACCGCCGGCGTGCGATCGAAGCCCGGTCTGCTCGGCGACTTTCTCCGGACGAAATTTTTTGCCGCACCATGACCCGATGATAATCTCCGGCTCGCGGCGGATGATTTCTTCTGCGCTCACGATGCGATCCTTGGCCGACTTGTACACCCGCCCGATCGGCAAAAATATCGAGGCCGCCGGCGGCATCGATGAGTTCCGATACCCAGCCGATGCCGGAAATCATCGGATCGTCCCATTCCTCGAAATAAACTCTTGGCCGCTGCCGCAGCCGAGCAGCGTTCTCCCGCGCCCTGGCAATCGCGCCCGCCAGTTCGTGCGCCAAGCTTTCGGCGCGATCCGGACGCCCACCAACGCGCCGAGCGTGCGGATCATGTCGAGAATTTGCGCCAGCGTGCGCTGATTGAAGGCGTGCACGTCGACGCCTTGACGGATGAGCACTGCGGCGATGTCGGCCTGCAGATCGGAGAAGGTCAGACAAGGTCGGGCTGCAAGGCGAGGATTTTCGGAATGTCGGCGGACGTGAAGGCGGAGACGCGCGGCTTCTCGCGTCGCGCGCGCGGCGGACGGACCGCGTAGCCGGAAATGCCGACAATGCGCCGCTCCTCGCCAGGAGATAAAGCGTCTCGACGGTTTCTTCGGTCAAACAGACGATTCGCTCTGGCGGGAACAATGCTCTGCCTCGTCAGTCCGATCCCAATTAGGGCGGCCTCGCCAACGGGAAACCTGGCGATCGAGCGGCCCGCGTTAAAGCGACAACAGGCGATCGCGCATCGCCTGATCGGTGCGCAGCTCGGCGGCCAGGCCGCTATGGCGGATCGATCCCTTTTCCAGGATGTAGACACGATCGGCAAGCGCCAGCGAGAAATCAATGCCCTGCTCGGCGAGCAGGATGGTGACGCCGCGCTCCTTCAAGGCGCGAACATTGTTGAGCAATGCCATTCGACGACCAGCGGCGCCAGCCCTTCGGACGGCTCGTCGAGCAGCAGCAGTTCCGGGTTGCCCATGAGCGTTCGCGCAATGGTCAACATCTGCTGTTCGCCGCCCGACAGAAACCCGCCAAGCCGGTTGCGCAGGTCGTGCAATAGCGGAAACAGCGTGTAGACCGCTTCGATCGTCCAGTGTCCGGCGCGTTGCGCCGCGCGCGCCGCGACATCGAGGTTTTCCCATACCGTCAGCTCGGCAAAGATGCGGCGGTCTTCCGGCACGAAGCCAATGCCGGCGCGCGCAATCCGGTGCGGCGGCCAGCCGGCGATATTGACGCCTTTCCACAGGATACGGCCGCCGGTCGGCGGCAGAAGGCCCATGACCGAACGCATCGTCGTCGTCTTGCCGACGCCGTTGCGGCCGAGCAGGCATACGCATTCGCCAGCCGCCACTTGCAGCGAAATGCCGAACAGCACGCGCGAGAGGCCATAGGCGGCGTGCAAATCTTCGATCGCGAGCAATGGTGGCCGGGAGGTCATAGCGCGCGGGTCAATCCATGCCCCAGATAGACGCGGCGCACTTCGGGATCGCCGCGCACCTGCTCAGGCCCTCCCTCGGCGATGATGCGGCCCTGATGCAGCACGGCAATCTTGTCCGCGATCGAGAACACGACCTCCATGTCGTGCTCGGTGAACAAAAGGGTCAAGGCGCGTTCGGCGGCAATGCGCGCCAGGAGCCGGATCGTTTCACGCGTTTCACTCGCCGACATTCCGGCGGTCGGCTCGTCGAGCAGCAGCACGGCCGGTCCGCTTGCCAGCGCCAAGCCCAGTTCGAGCTGCTTCTGGTTGCCGTAGCTCAAGGTGCCGGCGATCGTGCTCTCCTCGCCGGCAAGCCCGATCGAGGCGAGCAGCGCGGCGGTCTCGTCACGATAAAGGGCGTCGGCGCGGACCCAGAAATTGCGGCCGCGGCGGTAGTGGACCAGAAAGGCGGCCTGCACGTTCTCGAACACGGTCAATTGCGGAAAGATGTTGGTGCGCTGGAACGAACGTCCGACGCCCATGCGGCAAATGCGGTAGGGCGGTGCGCCGGTAATATCGCGGCCGTCGAGCCGCACGATGCCGCGGTCCGGTCGCAGATGGCCGGTGATCAGATTGAACAGCGTCGATTTGCCGGCACCGTTGGGGCCGATCACGGCGGCAATCTGCCTGGTGGCGACACTCAGGCTTACGTCGGTGACCGCGCGAAAGCCGCCGAACGATTTTGAGATGCCGGAAATCTCAAGCATTGCGCAGCCGCTTGAGCCACTGCCATAACAGATCGAGGCCGCCGACGATGCCGCCCGGAAAGCCGAACAACAGAACCAGCAGCATGGCGCCGAGCACGAACGACCAATATTGGGTGTAGTCGGTGATCACCTGGTTGAGCCAGACCAGCACCGCAGCGCCGACTGGCGGCCCCCAGAAATAGCCCGGCCCCGCCGAGGATGGTCATGATGAGGATTTCCGCCGATTTCGACCAGAACACAAAGTCGGCGAACACGCCGCGGCTGAAAATGCCGTAGAGAGCGCCGGCAAGCCCGGCAAATCCGCCAGCAGCGACAAAAGCGGCGAGCTGATAGAGCCGTACATTGACGCCGAGAAAGGCGGCGCGCTCGGGATTGTCGCGAATCGTCGTCAACACGCGGCCGAATGGGGAGCGGATCATCCGATGTACGATTGCGAGCGACACCGCTACCAGCACCAGCGTCAGGAGATAGAAACGCCGCCGATCGACAAACCGCCGCAGCCGGGGATCGCCGACATCCAGTCGAGATGCGGGTAAGGGATTTCCGGCAGACCCTGGTCGCCGCCGGTGACCGAGTTCCATTTATACAGCGGTCGCCCAGACGATCTGCGAAAACGCCAGTGTGAGCATGGCGAAATAAAGCTTGATCAGCCGCACGCAGAAAAAGCCGGAAACCAGTGCGAACAGGGCCGCGCCCAATCCCGCGGCCGGAAACGCCAGGCTGAACGGCACGCCATACGTCTTCATCAGGATGCCGCAGACATAGGCGCCGACCCCGAAATAGGCGACATGGCCGAAGGAAACGAGGCCGGTGGTGCCGAGCAACAGGTTGAGGCTGACGGCAAACAACGCATCGATGGCGATCTGCGATGCGAGGAAGGTGTCGTAGCGCGAGCCAAGCCATGGCACCGTCGCCAGGACGACAAAGACGACGAGCGTCCACGGGATGCGGCCGGAGAACGGCGCGGTGCGCCAGCGCCGTTGGACGGAGGCAGGGCCGGCAGACAGTCGCGGGTGCGGCGGCGACGGTCACAGCGGCCTTCCGAACAGGCCCCATGGCCGCACGATGAGGATGACGGCCATCAGCGCAAACACCGAGAACAGCGAAAAGCCGGGAAAGATCAGGATGCCGAATGAAAGCACCTGGCCGTAGATCACCGAACCCCAGAACGTCCCCCACAACGATCCCATCCCGCCGATCACCACGACGATGAAGGCCTGCACGATGATGAGCACGTCCATCCCCGGCACGATGCTCTGGATCGGGGTCACGAGCGCGCCGGACAGACCGGCCAGGAACGCGCTGAGCGCGAACATTCCGGTGTAGATCGTGGAGACATTGGCGCCGAGAGCATCGAGCATCTCGCGATCCATCTGCGCCGCCCGCACCATCCGTCCGGCGCCGGTCCGGTTGAGCCCCAGCCAGAGCGCAAACGCGACCACGGGACCGACGCCGATGACGAACAGGGTGTAGAGCGGTTGCGTCGTGCCGAAAATCTGGACGCTGCCGGCCAGCGCCGGCGGGGTCGATACTGAAAGCTGGTCGGTCCCCCACAGGAACTTCGCCGCATCACCGAGGATCAACACCAGCGCGTAGGTGAACAACAGTTGGTAGAGCTCTTCGCGACCGTACAGTGAACGAAAAAACAGGCGCTCGGTGAACAGGCCGAGAATTCCGACGCCGAGCGCGGCGAGCAACGCCGCCAGCCAAAATCCGCCGCCGGTGGGATGCAGCCACTGCACCGCCTGCCAGGCGAGATAGGCCCCGAACATGTAAAAGGAGCCATGCGCGAAGTTGATCACGCGCATGACCCCGAATACCAGCGACAGTCCCGAAGCGATCAGGAACAGGAACATCGCGGTGGTCAGGCCACCCATGAACTGGCTGAACAGAAAGGATGGCGACACCGCTGACCAGTCCCTTCACATTGCCGCGTCGCCCGCCATCGATCGATCGCGAGCGACGCGCCCTACTGTCCGGCATCAATTCGTCGGAAACGACGTCGGCAGCAATTCCGGGCTCTTGATTATCGCAAACGGATAGGTCGCCTCCTTGACCATCTCGCCATAATATTCCGGCGCAAAGGTCTCATGCGACTTGACGCTGAAGGTCCGCTCGCCCACCGGCGTGTCCCAAGACAGGCCGGGCAGCACTTTCGCAACCGCGTCCGATGGTCGCCGCGCCGGCTTTCGTCGATGCCCGCGGCCAGGGCGTAGATCGATTGGTAGCCGACGATCGACCAACCCGAGGCATATTTCGTGTGGGTGAACTTCTTCAGGGCCTCGATATAAGTCTTATGGGCGGGCGGCTCGCTGCCGTTCCACAGCACCGGGTCGTAGCTATTGGCCATGATCCCGTACGGATAGTCGCTGCCCAGGGCCTGCGCCTCGTCGGGGGTGCCGACCTCGGCGGCATCAACCATCCGATTGTTGATCGCCTTGAAATAGCCGCGCGGCGTCGCTTCCTTGACGAAGGTGACGAAATCGCCGGCGAACAACGAACAATAGATCGCATCCGGCTTCTTGCCCATCTGCGCCGTGATGAAGGCGGTAAAGTCGGGCTCGCCGAATTTCGGCCATTGCTGATCGACGATCTGAATGTCGGGGCGGACTTTCTTCAGCGCCGCGATAAAGGCGGCGATCGAGTCGCGGCCATAAGCGTAGTCCGGCGCAATCGTGCCCACGGTCTTGACGTCCTTCCAACGCGCCATCAGAGACGAGCCGGCCAGCCCTTCCACGTCGGTGTTTGACGCCACGCGGAAGATGTACGGATGGATGTGCTGGGGATCTGTGAGGATCGTGCTCTTCGAGGTCGGGGCGATGAAGACGATCTTGTTCTCCTTGGCGACCGTCGATACCGCCGGCGCTTCCGCCGAGGTCAGAGTCCCGACCAGAAAATCGACGCCGTCCTTGATGATCAGCTCGCGCGACAGACGGACAGCCTCATCGGCGTTGGCCTTGCTGTCGCGCGGAAGCAGTTCCAGCTTGCGGCCGAGCAGGCCGCCTTTGGCGTTGATCTCGGCGACCGCCATCTGCGCACCGGCCAGGATCGGCTTGCCATAAACCGACCCCGGACCGGAAAGCGGGATCGGAAAGCCGATCTTGATCGTATCTGCGGCGTTGGCCGCGAGCGGCCATGACAACAACCATGACAACAACAGCGTCGTGGCGACCGCCAGTCCATAACGGTGAAACATGCGCTACCTCCCAGGTTGTGCCCGAAGATCGGGCCGGCAAGCTTGGCTGGAGGCGGCAATACCTCGCGGCGCGCATGAGCCAGCCATGATCGGCCGGCCAAGGCCGCGCCTTTTAAGGGAATTGCCGCCCGGTCAGCCGCAAGCTTGCCATCGCAGCCTCTCGCTTCGTGTTCTCGGTGGCCGGCCTCTCGGCAGGCCTGCACGAATTGTGGATCAGCTATGCAACAGTCGCAGCGTATGCTTTCGCAACCTGGACGGTCAAGGCCGATCCGGATCGCGACCGGCGCGGCGATGCTGGTCCGGCATTTTGCCGCACGCGCCCCGAGGCAATCGAAGGCTTCCGGGTGTGCAATGAAAAGGGCCGCCAACCGGCGGCCCTTCACTTGATTGCGGAAAGGAAAACTACTCCGCGGCCGGCAGCGCCACCGGCTCGACGGCGGCTTCGGCCTTGAGCGCGGCCTCACGTTCGCGCTCGGCAAGGATGAGCTGGTCGCGTTTGATCGCGATCTCGCGCACCTTGTTCATCATCGCGCCGGTGCCGGCAGGAATGAGCCGGCCGACGATGACGTTCTCCTTGAGCCCGTCGAGCGTGTCGGCCTTGCCGTTGACTGCGGCCTCGGTAAGCACGCGCGTGGTCTCCTGGAACGACGCCGCCGAGATGAACGAGCGGGTCTGCAGCGAGGCCTTGGTGATGCCGAGCAGCACCGGATGCGCGGTCGCCGGCTTCTTGCCTTCTGCCACCGCTTGCGCATTGAGCTCGTCGAACTCGATCCTGTCCATCTGATCGCCGTGGATCAGCTCGGTCTCGCCGGTATCGTCGATCTCAACCTTCTGCAGCATCTGCCGCACGATCACTTCGATGTGCTTGTCGTTGATAGTGACGCCCTGCAGCCGATAGACCTCCTGGATCTCGTTGACCAGATAGCCGGCCAGCTCCTCGACCCCCTTGATCGCCAGGATGTCGTGCGGCGCCGGGTTGCCTTCGACGATGAAGTCTCCCTTCTCGATGATGTCGCCGTCCTGCAGGTGAATGTGTTTGCCCTTGGGGACGAGGTATTCTTTCGGCTCCTCTTCCTTGTTGGCCGGCTCGATGGTGATCCGCCGCTTGTTCTTGTAGTCGCGGCCGAAGCGCACCGTGCCGGAGATTTCGGCAATGACCGCGGACTCCTTGGGCCGCCGCGCTTCGAACAGCTCGGCGACACGCGGCAGACCGCCGGTAATGTCGCGGGTCTTGGCGCTCTCGGTCGGGATGCGCGCGACGACGTCGCCAGCCCGTACCTTGCCATCCGGATCGACCGAGATGATGGCATCGACCGCAAGGATATAGCGGGCGTCGCCGCCACGAGCGAGCTTGAGGATTTTGCCGTCCTTGCCCTTGATGACGAGCGCCGGACGCAAATCCTGCTGCGCTGCGACCCGAACCGGTGCGCCAGTCGATCACCACGCGCTTGGCGATGCCGGTGGTCTCGTCGAGCGTCTCGATCATCGACTGGCCTTCGATCAGGTCCTCGAAGCCGACGTGCCCTCGACCTCGGTGAGGATCGGCCGCGTGTACGGATCCCATTCGGCGATGCGCTGGCCGCGGACAATATGATCACCGTCATTGACCCGCAGCCGGGCGCCGTAGGGAATGCGATGCACCGCGCGCTCGGTGCCGTCCGGATCGAGCACGGCGACCGACAGGTTGCGGCTCATCACGACGTCGTCGCCATCCGAATTGCGCACGACGGACTTGTTCTTGATCTTGATCTGGCCCTCGAAATTCGATTCGACAAAGGACTGCTCGGAGAGCTGCGCCGCGCCGCCGATATGGAACGTGCGCATCGTGAGCTGCGTGCCCGGCTCGCCGATCGATTGCGCCGCGATGACGCCGACCGCCTCGCCCAGATTGACCGGCGTACCGCGGGCGAGATCGCGCCCGTAGCATTTGCCGCAGACGCCGCTCGTGGTCTCGCAGGTGAGCACCGAACGCAGGCGCACCTCCTGCACGCCGGCCGTGACCAGCCGCTCCAACTCCTGTTCGCCGAGCAACGTCCCGTTCGGCACCAGAATATTGGTGCCCAACGGGTCGCGCACGTCCTCGGCCGTGGTGCGGCCGAGAATGCGGCTGGCCAGCGAGGCGACGACCTGACCGGCATCGATGATTGCGCGCACCTTGATGCCACGCGTGGTGCCGCAATCCTCTTCGGTGATGATGCAATCCTGCGCGACGTCGACCAGACGCCGCGTCAGGTAGCCGGAATTGGCCGTCTTCAACGCGGTATCGGCCAAGCCCTTGCGCGCGCCGTGCGTCGAGTTGAAGTACTCGAGCACCGACAGCCCTTCCTTGAAGTTGGAGATGATCGGGCTCTCGATGATCTCGCCACTCGGCTTGGCCATAAGGCCGCGCATGCCGGCGAGCTGGCGCATCTGTTCGCTCGAGCCGCGGGCGCCGGAATGCGCCATCATGTAGATCGAATTGACCTGGGCCTCGGCGTTCTTGTCGGCGCCGGGCCGAGTGGCCGAGATCTCCTTCATCATTTCGTCGGCGATATGCTTGGTGCATTTCGACCAGGCATCGACGACCTTGTTGTACTTCTCGCCCTGGGTGATGACGCCGTCGTTGTATTGCTGCTCGAATTCCTTCACCAGCTCGCGCGTCTTTTCCACGATCGCGCGCTTGCTGCGCGGCACCACCATGTCATCCTTGCCGAACGAGATGCCGGCCTTGAAGGCATGATGGAAACCGAGCGCCATCACCCGGTCGCAGAAGATCACCGTCTCCTTCTGCCCGCAGTGACGATAGACCGTGTCGATCATCGAGGAGATTTCGCGCTTGGTCATCAATTTGTTGACCAGATCGAAGGGAACTTTCGCATGCTTGGGCATCACCTCGCTGAGCAGCGCGCGGCCCGGCGTGGTTTCGTACGCCTTGCGGAACGGCTTTCCGTCCTCGCCGACGCCTTCCCAGGTGTATTTGATCTTGCTGTGCAACCCGACCGTCTTTTCGACAAGCGCGTGTTCCACCTCGCTGATGTTGCGATAGAAGCCCTGCACGATGTTCTTCTTGGTCGGATCGCGCTTGATCTGCTCGGGCGTGTACAATTCGAGCCGGTACTCCCGGGCCCGTTGTCGACCATGAGCGAAAGGTAATAGAGGCCGAGCACGATGTCCTGCGACGGCACGATGATCGGCGAGCCGTTGGCCGGATGCAGGATGTTGTTGGTCGACATCATCAGCACGCGCGCCTCGAGCTGCGCCTCGAGCGACAGCGGCACGTGCACCGCCATCTGGTCGCCGTCGAAGTCGGCGTTGAACGCCGCGCACACCAGCGGATGCAGCTGGATCGCCTTGCCCTCGATCAGCACCGGCTCGAACGCCTGGATGCCGAGCCGATGCAGCGTCGGCGCCCGGTTGAGCAGCACCGGATGCTCGCGGATCACCTCGTCGAGGATGTCCCAGACCTCCGGCTTTTCCTTCTCGACCAGCTTCTTCGCCTGCTTCACCGTGGTCGACAGGCCCTTGGCATCAAGCCGCGAGTAGATGAACGGCTTGAACAGTTCGAGCGCCATCTTCTTCGGCAGCCCGCACTGATGCAGTTTTAGCTCGGGGCCGACCACGATCACCGAACGACCCGAATAATCAACGCGCTTGCCGAGCAGGTTCTGGCGGAAGCGGCCCTGCTTGCCCTTGAGCATGTCGGCAAGCGACTTCAATGGCCGCTTATTGGCGCCGGTAATGACGCGGCCGCGGCGGCCGTTGTCGAACAGCGCATCGACTGCCTCCTGCAGCATCCGCTTCTCGTTGCGGATGATGATGTCGGGGGCGCGCAGCTCGATCAGCCGCTTGAGGCGGTTGTTGCGGTTGATGACGCGGCGATACAGGTCGTTGAGGTCGGACGTGGCGAAGCGGCCGCCGTCGAGCGGCACCAGCGGCCGCAGGTCGGGCGGGATCACCGGCACATGAGTGAGCACCATCCATTCCGGTTTGTTGCCGGACTGAACGAATGCCTCGATCAGCTTGACCCGCTTGGCGAGCTTCTTCGGCTTGAGATCGGATTTCGACTCTACGATCTCCTTGCGCAGGTCGATGGCCATCTTCTCCAGATCGAGCGCCTTGAGCATCTCGCGGATCGCTTCGGCGCCGATCATCGCAGTGAAGCTGTCGGCGCCATATTCGTCCTGCGCCTTGACGTACTCGTCCTCGGACAGACAACTGCCGGTCCTTGAGCGGGGTCAGGCCCGGCTCGAGCACGACGTAGTACTCGAAATAGAGGATGCGCTCGATGTCCTTGAGCGTCATGTCGAGCAGAAGCCCGATCCGGCTCGGCAGCGATTTGAGGAACCAGATATGCGCGACCGGCGCCGCCAGTTCGATATGACCCATCCGCTCGCGCCGCACCCGCGACAACGTCACCTCGACCGAGCACTTCTCACAGATGATGCCCTTGTACTTCATCCGCTTGTATTTGCCGCACAGGCATTCGTAATCCTTGATCGGCCCGAAAATACGCGCGCAGAACAAGCCGTCGCGCTCAGGCTTGAAGGTGCGGTAATTGATGGTTTCCGGCTTTTTGATTTCGCCGTAGGACCACGACAGAATCTTTTCCGGGCTCGCGATCGAAATCCGGATCTGGTCGAAGACCTGAGCCGGCACCTGCGGGCTGAAAAGATTCATGATCTCTTGGTTCATCGTCTTCTCCGCTTGCCGACCGTGTCGGCCGCTGCCGTTAAACTCATTGCTGTGTCATGTCCCGCGAAGGACGGGGCATCCAGCTAATCGCCGCCGCTGCGGGCTACCGGGTCGTCCGCCTGCGCGGGCGACGACTTTGGAGAGAGCGATGATGCACCGGCAATGACACTCGCCTAGCTCATTCCGCCGCCTCGGACAATATCGCCGCTGTCACCGCCACGCTGTTGCTTCGAGTTATGCAGATCGACGTTCAAGCCCAGCGAGCGCATTTCCTTGATCAGCACGTTGAACGATTCCGGAATACCGGATTCGAACGCGTCGTCGCCGCGCACGATCGACTCGTAGACCTTGGTGCGGCCGGCAACGTCGTCGGACTTGACCGTCAGCATCTCCTGCAGCGTGTAGGCGGCGCCGTAAGCTTCGAGCGCCCACACCTCCATTTCGCCGAAGCGCTGGCCGCCGAACTGCGCCTTGCCGCCCAACGGCTGCTGGGTGACGAGGCTGTAGGGGCCGATCGAACGCGCATGGATCTTGTCGTCCACGAGATGGTGCAGCTTCATCATGTAGATGTGGCCGACGGTCACCTTGCGGTCGAAGTTTCGCCGGTACGCCCGTCGAAGAGCGTGACCTGCCCGGAGTGATCGAGGCCGGCGAGATCGAGCATGTGCTCGATATCGGCTTCCTTCGCTCCATCGAACACCGGAGTCGAAATCGGCACGCCGTGGCGCAGATTGCTGCCGAGTTCGATCAGGCCCTTGTCGTCGAGCGACTTGATGGTTTCTTCGTCGCCATAGACCTTCTGCAGCAGTTCTTTAGCGGTTTGCGGTCGCTTCTTGCTGTTGTAGAGGTCGACGGCGTGGCCGATCTTCAGGCCGAGGCCGGCGCAAGCCCAGCCCAAATGGGTCTCGAGGATCTGGCCGACGTTCATGCGGCTCGGCACGCCGAGCGGATTGAGCACGATATCGACCGCGGTGCCGTCGGCGAGGAACGGCATGTCCTCGAGCGGCACGATCTTCGACACCACGCCCTTATTGCCATGGCGTCCGGCCATTTTGTCGCCTGGCTGGATCTTGCGCTTCACCGCGACGAAGACCTTGACCATCTTCATCACGCCGGGCGGCAATTCGTCGCCACGCTGCAGCTTTTCCACCTTGTCGAGGAATCGTTGCTCGAGCCGCTTCTTCGACTCATCGTATTGCTTGCGGATGGCCTCGATCTCCGCCATCACCTTGTCGTTGGGGGAGGCGAACTGCCACCACTGCGAGCGCAGATATTCTTCGAGCACCACGCGCGTGATCTTGGTGTCCTTCTTAAAGCCCTTCGGCCCGGCGATGCCCTGCCGTCCCTCCAGAAGCTCGGCGAGCCGGCCATAGACGTTGCGGTCGAGGATCGCCTGCTCGTCGTCGCGGTCTTTGGCGAGCCGCTCGATCTCTTCCCGCTCGATGGCGAGCGCGCGCTCGTCCTTGTCGACGCCGTGACGGTTGAACACGCGCACTTCGACGACGGTGCCCTGCACGCCCGGCGGAACGCGCAACGAGGTGTCACGCACGTCGGAGGCCTTCTCGCCGAAGATGGCGCGCAGCAGCTTTTCTTCCGGCGTCATCGGGCTTTCGCCCTTGGGCGTGATCTTGCCGCACAAGATGTCGCCGGCGCGGACTTCGGCACCGATATAGACGATGCCGGCCTCGTCGAGATTCTTCAACGTCTCTTCCGAGACGTTGGGAATATCGCGGGTGATTTCCTCGGGGCCGAGCTTGGTATCGCGCGCCATCACCTCGAATTCCTCGATGTGGATCGAGGTGAAGACGTCGTCCTTGACGATGCGCTCCGACAGCAGGATCGAGTCCTCGAAATTGTAGCCGTTCCACGGCATGAAGGCGACAAGCACATTGCGCCCGAGCGCCAGTTCGCCGAGATCGGTCGAGGGACCATCGGCGATGATGTCACCCTTCCGGACCTGATCGCTCACTTTCACCAGCGGCCGCTGGTTGATGCAGGTGTTCTGATTCGAGCGCTGGAATTTCTGCAGCCGGTAGATGTCGACGCCCGGCTTGGCCGCATCCAACTCGTCGGTGGCGCGGATGACGATGCGGGTGGAGTCGACCTGATCGACCACACCGGTGCGCCGCGCGGCGATAGCGGCGCCGGAATCGCGGGCGACCACGCCCTCCATGCCGGTGCCGACGAACGGCGCCTCGGCACGAACGAGCGGCACCGCCTGACGCTGCATGTTGGAGCCCATGAGCGCGCGGTTGGCATCGTCGTTCTCGAGGAACGGAATGAGCGCCGCCGCCACGGAGACAAGCTGCTTCGGCGACACGTCCATGAAATCCACCTTGTCGGGCGGAATCAGCTGCACGTCGCCGGCGTGCCGCACGACGACGAGATCGTCGCTGAAGCGGCCTTTGGCGTCGATGGCCGAGTTAGCCTGGGCGACCGTGTAGCGGCCCTCCTCCATCGCCGAGAGATAGATCACTTCGTCGGTGACGCGGCCGTCTTTCACCTTGCGATAGGGCGTCTCGACGAAGCCGTATTTGTTCACCCGCGCATAGGTCGCGAGCGAGTTGATCAAACCGATATTCGGTCCTTCCGGCGTCTCGATCGGACAGATGCGGCCGTAATGGGTGGGATGAACGTCGCGCACTTCGAACCCGGCGCGCTCGCGCGTCAATCCGCCCGGACCGAGCGCGGAGAGCCGCCGCTTGTGCGTGATCTCCGACAGCGGGTTGGTCTGGTCCATGAATTGCGACAGCTGCGAGGAGCCGAAGAACTCGCGCACCGCCGCCGCCGCCGGCTTGGCGTTGATCAGGTCCTGCGGCATCACCGTGTCGATATCGACCGACGACATGCGTTCCTTGATGGCGCGCTCCATGCGCAACAAGCCGATGCGATATTGATTTTCCATCAGCTCGCCGACCGAGCGCACCCGGCGATTACCGAGGTGGTCGATGTCGTCGATCTCGCCCTTGCCGTCGCGCAGATTGACCAGCGTACGGATCACCGCGATGACATCCTCCTTGCGCAGCACGCGCATGGTGTCGGGCGCATCGAGGTCGAGCCGCATGTTCATCTTCACGCGGCCGACCGCGGACAGGTCGTAGCGTTCCGAGTCGAAGAACAGCGATTGGAACATCGCCTGTGCGGTATCGATTGTCGGCGGCTCGCCGGGGCGCATCACGCGGTAGATGTCGAACAGCGCGTCCTCGCGCCTCGCGTTCTTGTCGACGGCGAGCGTATTGCGGATGTAGGCGCCGACATTGACGTGGTCGATGTTGAGAAGCGGCAGCTCCTTGTAGCCTTGCTCGTTGAGCAACTTGAGATTCTTCTCGGTGATTTCCTCGCCGGCCTCGGCGTAGATCTCGCCGGTCTTGGGATTGACCAGGTCCTCGGCGAGGTAGTGGCCGAGCAATTCTTCGTCGGTCAGCCGCAGCGCCTTGAGGCCCTTCTCGGCGAGCTGGCGCGCCTGGCGCACGGTAAGCTTCTTGCCGGCTTCGAGCACGACCTTGCCGGTGTCGGCATCGACCAGCTCGTTGACCGCCTTGTAGCCGCGCAGCCGGTTGGCATCGAACGGCACCCGCCAGCCGTCTTTGGTGCGCTTGTACGGCACCTGCTTGTAGAAAGTGTTGAGAATTTCTTCGCCGTCCATGCCGAGCGCGTAGAGCAACGAAGTGACCGGGATCTTTCTGCGCCGGTCGATGCGCGCATGGACGATGTCCTTGGCGTCGAACTCGATGTCGAGCCAGGAGCCGCGATAGGGAATGATGCGGGCGGCGAACAAAAGCTTGCCCGAGGAATGGGTCTTGCCCTTATCGTGATCGAAGAACACGCCGGGCGACCGGTGCATTTGCGAGACGATGACACGCTCGGTGCCGTTGACGATGAAGGTGCCGTTATTGGTCATGAGCGGAATGTCGCCCATGTAGACATCCTGCTCTTTGATGTCCTTCACCGACTTGGCGCCGGTCTCTTCGTCAATATCGAATACGATGAGGCGCAGCGTCACTTTGAGCGGTGCCGCATAGGTCATGCCGCGCTGGCGGCACTCGTCGACGTCATATTTCGGCGGTTCGAATTCGTATTTGACGAATTCGAGCATGCGACGTGTTGGAGAAGTCGGAGATCGGAAATACCGACTTGAACACGGCCTGCAGGCCCTCGTTGGGCCGGCCGCCCTGCGGCTCCTTCACCAGCAGGAATTGGTCGTAGGACGCCTTCTGAACCTCGATCAGGTTCGGCATCTCTGCGACTTCTTCGATTTTTCCGAAAAACTTCCTTACGCGCTTGCGACCGATAAACGTCTGCGCCATCATATCCTCTCGCTCATCGAACCGCGGCGTTCGAGCCCGGCGGCCCACACCACGCGTTCGAACCCGTTGTCGATTTCGGGGCGATCCGGACGACTCTCCAGAGGGCCGCAATCCATCGCGACCGTCGGGACAGGCGTCAAACGCCTCGCCTTCGGCAATTCAGCTGCAGTGCCGAATAAGCCGCACTCTGCACGCGTCTTTGCCGGGCCAGCCTATATCTCGCCTTTAGCGGGCAAGGACCCGACCATCACGCCTTTGAACCTCCTGGCGATCCCCGGGACCACGCTCCGTTCACCCAGGGGACTCCGTAAATAGGCATTCGCCTATTTCAACTCAACCTTGGCGCCCGCCTTTTCCAATTGCGCCTTGAGCTTGGCTGCCTCGTCCTTGTTGACGCCCTCCTTCACCGGTTTCGGAGCGCCTTCGACCAAGTCCTTGGCTTCCTTAAGTCCCAGTCCGGTGATCGCACGAACCTCCTTGATCACCTCGATCTTCTTCTCGCCAATCGCCGCCAGCATGACCGTGAACTCGGTCTTTTCCTCGGCCGCAGGCGCGGCGGCAGCGGCCGGCCCAGCCGCGACTGCAACCGCGGCGGCAGCCGAAACGCCCCATTTGTCTTCGAGCAGCTTGGCCAGTTCCGAGGCCTCCAATACTGTGAGGCCGGAAAGGTCATCCACGATTTTCTGCAGATCAGCCATGAGTTTTCATCCTTGGTTCTAACCCTTGCATGGGCCGGCCTGCTCAGGCCGCCGCAGCGCCTTCCTCATTCTTTGCCGCATAGGCCGCCACCACGCGAGCCACCTTGGTGGCGGGCGCCGTGACGACCCGCGCCACTTTGGTTGCAGGCGCCAGAATGACGCCGATAATCGTGGCCCGCAGCTCATCGAGCGAGGGAAGCGCGGCGAGGGCCCGGACGCCGTTCGGATCGAGCGTCGTGCGGCCCATTGCGCCGCCAAGAATGACCAACCGATCATGCGTCTTGGCAAAATCGACCGCGGCCTTGGGCGCCGCCACCGGATCGCTCGAAAAGGCGATCAGGGTCGGCCCCTTGAGCAGCGGCGCGATCGAGGCGACCTCGCTGCCATCGAGAGCGATCTTGGCGAGACGGTTTTTGGCGACTTTCACGCTGGCGCCCGCCTGCTTCATCTGCCGGCGCAGAGTCTGCATCTGCGCCACCGTGAGGCCGGAATAATGGGCAACCACGACCACTTTGTTGGCCGCAAAGGTGCCCGCAAGTGCCGTTACCAGTTCGCTTTTTGCCGCTCGATCCAAACGCTCTCTCCGGTTGGCGGAGCGAGCCGCCGGGAACCCTGCCCCCGGCGCCGCTTAATCGGCTGCGCCGGCCGTCGAGGTCAGAACCGAAGGATACCCGCCGACCGTCCCAGCGTGGAGACGCGGCGACACCCTGGTCTTCACCCGTCTATGCTGGCTCGCCCATATCCCTACGAGACATGACGTCCCTACGAGACATGACTCTTTCTCAAGAACCCGGCCTGCTTATCGCGGAAATCAAGGAACGATTTCCGCGGCAGGACGGGCCGAATTAAGCCGTTGCCGGCGCCCGCAGTCTCGGACAGGAGCGCGCCCCGAATGCCGCCAAGCTTCAGTCCTTCTTAGGAAATCCGCGCGGGATAGGCTAAGAAGGAGGTCTCGCTTTTTTGGTTTTCGAGAAGCGCACAAGAACGCGCCGACAAACCGGGCCGGCACGCCCATGGCGGCTATTTAGCCCCCCAGGATCACTTTGCCAAGAGGATTCTTCCCGCAGGACTCTTCCCGCGCCGGCAAGTAACTTTCTGCTTACAAGTAACTCTCTGCTTATATGAGTGCGGCGGCACGGCAGTCGCGGGGAGACGTTCCATGACCGAGCCCCAGAGCTTCTTCACCGATGGAGAGGCCTACGAGCGGATGATGGGCCGCTGGAGCCGAACCGCCGGAGCCATCTTTTTGGATTGGCTGGCGCTGCCGCCGGGATTGCGCTGGGTCGACGTCGGTTGCGGCACCGGAGCGTTTACGCAAGTGCTGCTCGACAAGTGCGCGCCGCACGAGGTTCGCGCCCTCGATCCCTCGCCGGATCAGATCGCCTACGCCCGTACCACGCCGGCGGCAAAGAAAGTGCACTTTCAGGTCGGCGACGCGCAAGCGCTGCCCTACGGCGACCGCGAATTCGATGCCGCGACGATGGCGCTTGTCATCACCTTTATTCCCGATCCGGCAAAGGCGATCGCGGAAATAAGCCGCGTGGTACGGCCGGGGGGAACGATCGGAACCTACGTGTGGGACTTCATGGGCGGCGGCTCGACGCTGCAGCCGCTGCGTCAGGCGATCGAAGCAAACGGCATCGCCGTACCGCCCATGCCCGGGCACGCCAACTCGACTCCCCAGGCGCTCGAGCGGATCTTCAAGGCGGCATCGCTCGATCAGGTCGAAACGCGCCTGATCGAAATCGATGTGACCTATCCCGACTTCGACGTTTATTGGTCGAGCCAGACCGCGCTCGCCAACAGCACGGTGCAATATCTGCGAAAGATGACCGCGGCGGAGGTGGAAAAAATCAAGGCGTATCTCCGTGACCGCCTGCCGACCGACCGGACCGGCCGCATCGCCTATAAGGCCCGAGCCAGCGCCGCCAAAGGCCGCGTGCCGGCCGATTGAAGTCAGCCCCGCGCGGGCGCGTTGCGCACGTAGCGCAGATGTCCGGCGATCCGATAGCCGGTCCCGGCTCTGGCCCCTTGATCGGTCGGATGATTGACTCCGTCGATGACCGGAATGTCGTCGAAATCGAACGGGCTGACGCCTTCCAGACAGGCCACGTTGACGCTGAACTGACTCGGATTTGAGCGCCGCCGGTGGTGGGTATAGATCCCGCACCTGGAGCAGAAATAATGCTCCGCAACGCGCGTATTGAACTGATAAAGCGTCAGCGCCTCCTCGCCTGTTTGCAAGACGAGGTCGTCCACGTTCGCCGAGACCGCGACCCCGCCCCGCATCCTGCAGTAGGAGCAGGTGCACCGGCGGACCGTCTTGAAACCGTCGGTCAACGTCACGCGGAAGCGCACTGTTCCGCAGTGACATGCGCCGTTCATCTCAACGGGTTGTTTCGTCTGCATTGCCACGGCCTCCTCGTGGTCCGATTCTAACCTTCGCATCGGGGTTCCGCAGGCTCGGGTGCGAATGTTAGAATCAAAGGGCAGCGCAAAGTGGATCGCGAATATCGAATCCGCCCCCTTGCTTTGCGCGGCTTGCGTAAAGGCCTTAGCATCTTGTTCGAGGTGCGGGAGGACACACTGTGCCGCAAAACATCGATCGTATCCTCACCACCCATGTCGGCAGCCTGATCCGGCCGCCAAAGCTCATCGCGTTCTGGCGCGCCATCGAGGATGGCAAGCCCTACGACGAGGGCGCATTCGAGACCTGCCTCGCCGATTCCGTCGCCGAGATCGTCCGTCAGCAGGCCGAGACCGGCATCGACATCGTCAGTGACGGCGAGTTTGCAAAGGGAATTAACTGGGCGTTTTACATCTTCAAGCGTCTCTCCGGCATAGCGGTACGCCCGGCAACCGCCGAAGAGATGGCCGACCCGATGGCGTCAATGGGTGGCGGCCGTGATCATCAGGCCTTCCCCGAGTTTTATGCCGAATACGACGCGGCCATGGGCCTGGCCAAACGGCTTGGCAACCGCGTCGTGGTCAACGCACCGATCCGCTATTTGCCGCAGCAGGGCCAGCGCGACATTGAAAATCTCACGTCAGCAATCGAAGAGCTCAAGGATCGGCATCCATTGCTCAAAGGGTTCCTGCCCGTGGTGGCGCCGGCCAGCGCTCTGCCGGGCGCCAAGATCGAGCACTATCGGGATGAAGAAAGCTATTTGAATGCGCTCGCCGATGCGCTGCATCAGGAATACCAAGCCATCGTTGATGCCGGCCTGTCTGTGCAGGTCGATGACGCCTTCCTGCCCTACATGCACGAGCGCATGGTGCCGCCGCTGTCGATGGCGGACTATCGCCGCTGGGCCGGATTGCGCATCGATGCGCTCAATCGCGCGCTTGCCGGCATTCCCGAAGAGCGCTCGCGCTATCACATCTGCTGGGGCAGCTGGAACGGGCCGCACGCCTTCGACGTGCCGCTCAAGGACATCGTCGATCTCGTGCTGCAAGTCCGCGTCGGCCACTACTCGTTCGAAGCCGCCAATCCGCGCCATGCCCACGAGTGGCGAGTCTGGGAGACCGTGAAGCTCAAGCCCGGGCAGGTCCTGATCCCCGGCGTCGTCAGCCACGCCACCAACATCGTCGAGCATCCCGAGCTGGTGGCCGAACGCATCGTGCGGCTTGCCAAAATCGTCGGCCGCGAGAACGTCATCGGCGGCACCGATTGCGGCTTCGCGCAAAGCCCGTTTGCCCGCCGCGTCCATCCCTCGATCATGTGGGCGAAGCTTGCTTCGCTGGTCGAGGGCGCGCGGATCGCGACGCAGACGCTGTGGGGCAGGAAAGCGGCGGCATGACAAGAGAGCCTGCTTGCTTTCGGCTGCTACGCGCTCGGGAACAGGCTCGCCGGCTCGACCTTGACCCCCGGCCCCATGGTCGAGGAGATGGCCACCCGGTTGATGAACTGGCCCTTGGCGCCAGCCGGCCGCGCTTTCTGCACGGCGTCGGCGAATGCCATGATGTTCTCGACCAGCTTTTCGGCGGCAAATGACGCCTTGCCGATTCCGGCCTGGACGATCCCGGCCTTCTCGACGCGAAATTCGACGGAGCCGCCCTTGGCGCCCTTGACCGCGTTGGTCACGTCCATGGTGACGGTGCCGACCTTGGGATTGGGCATCAGCCCACGCGGACCCAAAACCTTGCCGAGCCGGCCGACGAGCGGCATCAGGTCCGGCGTCGCCACCACGCGGTCGAAGTCAATAGCGCCGCCCTGGACTTTCTCCACCAGGTCCTCGGCGCCGACCACGTCGGCGCCCGCGGCCTTGGCCTCGTCGGCCTTGGCGCCGCGCGCGAACACCGCGACCCGCACGGAACGGCCGGAGCCGTTCGGCAGAAGCACAACGCCGCGCACCATCTGGTCGGCATGGCGCGGATCGACGCCGAGATTCATCGCCACTTCGACGGTTTCGTCGAACTTGGCCTTGGCGCGTTCCTTGACGAGCCCGACCGCCTCGGTGAGCTGGTAAAGCTTTTCCCGGTCGATGCCCTCGCGGGCACCGCGCGTGCGTTTGCCGAGCGCGCTCATGGCTTGACCTCCAGACCCATCGACCGTGCCGAGCCTTCCACCATGCGCATCGCCGCCTCGATCGTGTCGCAGTTCAAATCCTTCATTTTCTGCTCGGCGATTTCGCGCACCTGCGACTTGCTCACCGCGCCGGCGACGTCCCGACCGGGCGTCTTCGAGCCGCTCTCGAGCTTGGCGGCTTTTTTCAAGAAATGCGACACCGGCGGAGTGCGCAGCTCAAAGGAAAACGAGCGATCCGCATAGACCGTGATGGTGACGGGGATCGGCGTGCCCTTTTCCAGCTTCTGCGTCTGCGCGTTGAAGGCCTTGCAGAACTCCATGATGTTGAGCCCGCGCTGGCCGAGCGCCGGCCCGATCGGCGGCGACGGATTGGCCGCCCCGGCCGGCACCTGCAGCTTGATGTATCCGGTGATCTTTTTCGCCATTACGTTCTCCTGTCAGTGGTACGGCTGCCGGCGGCTGGCGACCGCTTTGGCCTCCCACGTCTTCACGCCCGTCATGCCCGGGCTCGACCAGGCTCGACCCGGGCCTCCATGCGGCCTCGACGCTGCATGGATTGCCGGATCAAGTCCGGCCATGACGAACTCATAATTTCTCCACCTGTCCGAACTCAAGTTCGACCGGCGTGGCGCGGCCGAAGATCGACACCGCGACCTTGAGCCGTGAACGATCCTGATCGACTTCCTCGACCGTGCCGTTGAACGAGGCAAACGGGCCGTCCGCCACGCGCACCTGCTCGCCGATCTCGAAGGTCACCGACGCGATCGGCCCGCGCACGGCACCCTCCTCCATCTGGCGAATGAGGATCTGCGCCTCGGCGTCAGGCAGCGGCATCGGCTTCTTGTCGGAGCCAAGGAAGCCGGTCACCTTCGGCGTGTTCTTGATCAGGTGATAGGCCTCGTCGGTCAACTCCATCTTCACCAGCACGTAGCCGGGGAATAATTTGCGCTCGCCCTCGACTTTGCGCCCGCGGCGGACCTCGACGACCTTTTCGATCGGGACCAGGATTTCCTCGAACAGTTGCGACAGGCCGCGCTGCTTGGCTTGCTCTCGGATCGATTCCGCCACTTTTCGCTCGAAATTCGAGTAGGCGTGGACCGCGTACCACCGGCTTGTCATGTCGTGATGTCCAGATCGATCAAGATCATTGGGCTGCGATCGCGAATTCAAAGCGCTCATGCGTTGATGCCGAGAATATAGCTCACCGCAATGCGCATGACCTGGTCTGCCAACAAGAAGAAGATCGCGGCGACGAACACCATGACGAACACCATGATCGTGGTCACGGTGGTCTCCTTGCGGGTCGGCCAGGTGACTTTCTGCGCCTCCGCGCGCACTTCCTGCATGAACTTGAACAGGCCGACCCGGTTTCTGCGCGGCTTATCGACGGCCCGTTGCTCCGGCTGTTTGCGCCGCGTCACCTCCTGGCCGCGCTCAAGCCTGGCGCCGGCCGCCTGGGGCGGTTTCGCGGCGTTGTCGTCGACATTGGCGTCGCTGCCGCGCGATTGCCGAGCATTCATGATGCGCTCACAGGTCTCCAGGCGGGCGGTCGGGCCGTTTTGATGCCAACGCCCGCTGAACCAAATAGGCATTTCTCGCCCAACGGGAAGGACGAGACCGATATGCGGTTCCTGCTGGGGAAAGGTTCGCCGCGGAAGTCCGTCCACCGGGCCGCTGGCGATGGCGCCCTACTTACTGCCGGCTGGGCAAAGCGTCAAGGGATTCACGGGACCCGAGGACGGACGACAGAAAGGTGGATAAACAAGGTTGGTTCGGCCGAAGCGGACGCCAGTTTTGGTCGGTCGTCTGTCATCGGCCGTCTCTCCGTGGCAGGAGTGGAAGGACTCGAACCTTCAACCCCCGGTTTTGGAGTACGGGAAGCGTCGTCTCGTCCAGTTCTACCCAATAATCATGAGCCAACATTTTCGGGCGTTTTTCACCGGCGCCCTACGCGCTCGGTGACAACACATTATATCGCGTTCTATCGCATTCGGGTCCGAGATTGGGTCCAACGGGCGGGCAATGACGCGAGAAGTCCAGAAAAGCAGCGAGCGCCAAACCTTGGACGTGGTCATGGCGGCTCTTGGATTGCGCCCGGAGGAGCACGAACCAGAAGCAGGCGAGACGCCAGACTTCATCGTGTCGCTTGCCGGGCGCCGGGTCGGCGTTGAGGTCACGATGTACAACTCCACGGACATGGTCGACTGGCGGTCACCGCCGACGCCAGGTGGAAAGCGAATGCGACAAGCTCTATGTCGGCGGCGCGCGCCTTCTGCTCGACGCGGCCGAGCTTCACGACATCAATGTCGGCTTGATGTTCAGGGGCCCTGTCCCTCCCCGCCGACTACACGTCGACTTCATCAAAGAGGTTACCGGCTTCATCGCCGCGCATCGCCACGAATTGGGATCGCGGGACGTTGAATATTGGCCACCGATTATCTCGACGCCCTTGATGGTCGAGTACCTCCAGAGTGATTTACCTCAGGGTGGATCGGATATGCTCTATGGCATTCCAATCTCACCGGAGGCTTCGTGGCGACGCCGGCTACCTGCATGGTCGCGGATATGTGGCCGAAAAGGACGCCAAGAAATTTCGACCGACGGACGAGCTATGGCTTGCCGTTCAATGCAGCACCCGGATTTCGGAGACGCTACTGCCGATCGGGGCCAATGATTTCGACTATGGTGCCCCCGCTAGACGGTTTCCGATTCTCGCGGGTCTTTGTGCTGACCTTCTTGGGCGTGTTTCAGTGGAAGGCGGGTGAGGGCTGGCGCAAACTGTCAGGCGAGCCGGAGCAGATTGCGAAAGCAAGCTGACAGAGCCATGAAGCCCCCAATGTTTTCAGCGCGGCCGGCCGGAAACAGGGCTCAGCAATACCTACACCGCGCGCGAATGTTCAGGGACGCTGCGATGCGCCTCCCGGACTACTCGAATGCTGAGCAGTATTGGCCGAAGTACGCGCTGCTGACCCATGCGATCGAGCTTGCGTTAAAGGCATTTGCTCGGCACTCAGTCGAGAATAGGGCGCCTGCTGGCAAGGAACCCAAGCAACATGATCTGGTCGGATGGTATCGCCTGGCCCTCGATTATGGATTGCCGGACCAGCCTGGCGTGGCGGACAATGTCGCCCTGCTGAACGAGCTTCATCTCACCGACTACACGCGATACCCCCAAGAACGAGGCAATTCAGTACCGGACGCATCAATCATAGCCGATAGAACCGTCGATCATCTAATTTTTATTTTCACACAGTCAATCAACCCGCTCTAGCGATCCGCTGGCCGCATTACGAGAGAGAGGCAGAACGTGAAGGATAGCCAGGCACGCGGTCTTGTTCTTAAGCGCCTGTATGACGTTCGCCACAGCGTCGGCAACCTCGTCCGATGAAATAGCTGCGTGGCTCAATGGAAGGCTACATGGCCTACATGGCCCGGATCACTGCCTATGGAGTGGATGTTGTGAAGGAGACCACGCCTTCGCCGATTACGATCACAATCGATCAAAGCGTCAACGTTTGTGCCTCGCAAAACGTGCAGATGATCAATAGTGTAGGTGTTTGAATAAACTTCGTTGAAGGTGATTATGATTTCTATGGGGCGGTTAGTGCTGTGTAATCAGCAATTTTTGGAAAAGAGATCATCAAAACGCCGTATATATGTTTCCTGGTTCAATTGCGCTTGCCGTCTTGTTGTAAAGAGCATCATCATCGTGAAATGAAATAACCTGGGATCATCTTGCCTTCGAGATTAACTTCGCCAAACAATGCATAGACAATACCTCCCACAAGTTTTGGTCCGTTTGCTTGCCGATTTTGCCAAAACGTGAATGATGCCGATATTGCTGCCAGTAAAACCAAAACAAGCCAAAGGCCAAATTGGCGACGTGGCGTAAGCCAAGGCTCACGCGGCATCGCGCTTGACTTGGTTGCAGCCGGGTTGGGTGCCCAGATTTCCTTCCGATAAGTCTGAATAAGGAAATACAGTCCGACTAGACCGATAACGACGTTTAGCCAGCCGGAAATGTCGCCAAAGCTCATGCCGATTTCTCGCGCGAAACCGGACCAGGCCAATACGGCTTTCGGTCAGCGCGCCGAATTACTCCTCAGACATTGATGGCACGCTTTGCGGACCTGCATAACTTGGGGAAAGCAGATGCGTACTCGGAGGCGGGTATGGTAGCGGATGCTGAAATAGACCAAGCCATGGTTGCCGTTCACTTTCAGAAATCACTACATCACCCGGCGCTGGTGGCTTCATGATAAAATAAAAAGCGTTGCACGCCTTGGTGTAGAAATCACATTTTGCCATGAAGGCTTTCAGGTCTGGCGTTTTAACTACTGGGGCGGCTGGATCATAACCCCATGACTTTGGTGGACGCAGAAAAACTTCTACGGTTGGCTCTCCAGTCGCATCAGCGCCGATGTTACTGATCGCATTCCAATGAACGATTTCGTTTCGCTTGCGGGATATGTCCTTTAGCTCCTTGAGCACAGAGTGCCAAAATAGATTGAAGCGACCACCGAACTTAATTTTCAGAAGGTCTTCCAAAATCGCGTCGCGGGCGGGCGTGTTCACGATTCTGAAAAAGATGATTCCACCGATGTCTCGCCTGAGATCGGCGGTCAGAGAAAAAACGTTACAAAGCGCTTGTTCGAGAGTGGCGTAACTTTGAATAGCCTGTCCTCGAATAGCCCACAATTCATCCTGCGCGGCCTTTGCCATGGCCTTGTCAAAGTTGATTTTTATTGTTGCCATACTGCTTTCTAGCCAGGGCGATTTGTTGAAAGATGATGGATCGCAAGGACCTAAGACCACACGCCGTCCCTAAGCTGGTGGACCTTTTTGAGGTTGTCATAGTCCCAGATCATACCGGCTGGAGAAGTACCACCTGCCAATGCGGTGAGCGACTTTCTTGCTGGGGGCGTTTTGGTTCCATATTTCTGTAGGGACCATTGGTCTTTGTGAATCCACCGCTGGCCGTAGTCCTTGGGCTTGTCGCGCAGGCGGTACCAATCATCCGCCACGGTCAGGTGAAACTTTTGAAGCTCCCACACGAGGAAATCTGCTGCCTGAAGCGGCGTAAATTCTTTCGCAGTGACGTTCCTTGGCGGCGGGGTCGGTGTCACAGTATCGAACGCATCGCGATAATGACTATCCGTCTTGGCGTATTGTTTTGCTTTCGCCAATTTTGATGAAACTTTCTCGACGCGATCAAAGACAATTTTCGCCGTACCCTTTGGACCAAGATAAGGTCGCAACCGGCTTGCCAGAGAAAGGGCACATCCGAACGCTGCCAGCGGATACGGCTCCAAACTTAGTTCGTTTTCTGCGTTGAACCGGTCCAGATCGTCAGTGCGCACAACCGAAAAGAACGGCAGCAGCGAGTGGCCGTTGATGACCTTGACGATGTCGGCGTGGAAGGCGTCCATCTCACTCTTGTGTTCTTTGCAGGGATGCCACTTGGCATAGACACCAGTCGGACTGCCCATTTCCCGCTTGTGGAAATAGGGCACCCGTGGCGCTGCAACATCGCGGCCCATGCTGGCTTGAAAAATTCCCACTGGCTCACAGTCGCTGCGTAACCAGCGATCACCCAAGTGCGTCCGTTTTGACGCGAATCATCCGCATAGCCCTCCACAGCGGTCATTGGTTTTCTCGAACTTGATTGCAATATCGCGAAGCTACCGGGCGCGCTTACCCACCTTTTGTAAGGCCCAACTAGGAAATGGATACGCAGGGCAGGACTGGCAAGACCAAGACAAGCGGCTCGACTTTTAACGCGTTAGTTATATCCTTACTCAGATGGGCTAGGGGCCTGGGGACGGAATAGCCCGTCAGCCAGTCCTATTGCCTGCATCTGATGCCTAGCAAAATTTTCATCAGCTACCGTCGCGAGGATGCTGCTGCTACTGCGCTCAGCATTAGCCAGTATTTAGAAAACCAGTTTGGCCGTAGGAACGTGTTTATTGATGTTGATATGCGCGCCGGAGCGAAATTCCCGACGGTACTTGAGGAGCGCTTAGCAGAATGCAAAGTCATGCTGGTCTTGATTGGGCCGGGATGGCTCAACGCACGCGACGACCAAGGCCGCTGCCAACTCGAGATTTCCGATGACTGGGTACGACTCGAAATCGCGAATGCCCTAAAACGAAATGTTACAGTCATTCCTGTCCGGATAAATGCAACGGATTTACCTTCGCGAGAGGCTCTCCCGGAAGAGCTAAGGGGTCTGCTTGACCACCAGGCCGTGTCGGTCACGACCACCGGATTTCGACACGAGATGGTTAGCCTTGCGCGAGACATTCGTGCAATACCTGATACTCGCCCGTGGTGGCGTCTCGCCGCGCTGGCAGCGTGCGCTTTGCTAATAATCGCTGCCGCGTTCGCGCTGACCGAAAAGTTTGGGCTTCTGGGGCACGTGCGCGGTCCAAATGGAGAAACGTCGTCGAGCGCAAAACAGGACGCGATTTGGGCCAACAAGCTCGGCGATTGGGTGATGTTTGCGGTGGATACGCTTCCAGTTGCTTATTTTTATAATCCCAGTTTGGTGAAGGTACTAGGCAGCCACGTTCTTTACACGGCGCGTGCCCCCATCAAATCGGCCAACCCTACGTCGGCTCCGACGGAGCAAACGGCGGTGTACTACGACGATCAAACTGTAATGGATTGCAAGTATTCCCTCGCGGCGCAAACGGAAATAACCTATTTCAACAGAGCAGGCGAAGTTCTGTCACGGCTTCATCGAGCCGATCCAGAATCCGTTGACTTACCGTCCATCGGTCAAGCGATCAAATCCGGTTCAATTCTATCGCTGGCTCAACGACTCCTATGTGATGAGCAACTAAGACGGCCTCTCATCACTAAGCAACAACTTGCTGACGTAAAGCTGTCGTACCTCACCCCGACAGCTACCGGGGATGGCGACATTTTCTATGGAACCAAAGAAGCCAAACCAAATTCAACGCAGTTCGAATGGCTATCAGTTATTAAATTCCACGAAGATAAAGGGCTGGCAGGACTCTTTCCCGGCCAAAGCGTTCTCGGCTTATGGCAAAGCTACCATACCGAGGCGGATCGGACGTATGCGGATTGCAGTAACAGAAAGATACTTATCGATAAGACTGAACTCTTCAATTCAAATAACAATCTGGTGCGTGTGGCTGCGCCAATTACTCCGCAATGGACTGAGGTGAATGAGAACACACCATTCGCTCGCATGCTCGATATTGTTTGTGGTCCCCCGGCCCCCAGCATCGCAGGTACATACGAAGGTACGAACAATGCAGCTTACGGAAATGGAGCACAGGGAGAGCAGAAAATAACGATTACTATAAAACAAAGCGGAACTGACGTGACAGTCACCTTCAAAACTCCAAATGGTGGTGAAGGCACGGGTGGCGGCAAGCTCACTGGCAATGCGGTGAACTCACTTGCCTTGCAGAGTACAGCGCCTGATTGTCCCGGCTCATATGAGGGTTCATTGGCGTTCGTGGGTGACACAGTGAACTGGTCCTTCGAGGGGACGGACTGCGGCGGCGCGATGAAGGGGCGCGGCACAGCAAAACGAAAGGCATGATCAGCGCCATTTAGTTAGTTGTTGGATCCCACCGAAATTTTGCTTGGTTCGACAAGGTTTCCGTCTCCGTAAACCCAATCTTGGCAAGACGATCCGCCATCCCAGATTGATTGTCATTTAGAACAGTAGCCGTCAATGGCGCACCGTTGGCCTTCAATTTTCCCATGAACACACCAAATATCCCACGCTGCCGTGAGTCTTTACTGACTCCAATATAGCGCAAAGATATTGCAGGCGGTTCATGGACATCTGGATACACGAGTGCAAAACCAACAACTTTGCCGTCCGCGTCCAGAGCAACCCAGGATTTGCCGCTCTCGCGGCATCGTATGATTATCTCTTGGATGGCCTGCTGCCTCTGCGGCCCATCGAGCGAAACTGGGATTTCGGGAGCTACTTCCTCTAAGAGAGCAAGTATATCGGTCTCGTCGTCGCGGACTGCTATCCGATAATCAACGTTGAAATCGTCTGTCATAGCGGCACTGGAATGGAAGCCGCCAAAAAAAAGCGGAACGCATGGTGGCTGGCGGCTCGGCGTTTGCGCTTGCACGTGTTCCTTTTACGCGCAACGGAGGCGCCTGTGCAATTAAGAATTCCGACTTGCATTTCGGAAACAACGGTAAGTGCCACTCATTCCAAGGTTTTGCCGAGCCGGCGCCGTGCTGGCACTAATAGGATACATGGCAGGGGCAGATAACGAATGTCATCCGGCGATAAGGGCAACTGCCCGATCAAATTCAAAGTGGACGGCAAGACAGATGAGGTGACGCCGATTTTCCGGTTGCCCGTTATGTACCGCATGATGACGCGCACGTTCGTCGTTGATTCAAGGAACTGGGACATCCCGCATCGCGTCGGTTACAGTATCGATGGCAGCAAGATATACATCGACCGTGATCTCGCTGCATGGGAGTGGCTCGGCAAACAAATCGACACCAAACGTTTTCTCGTTCTGCGCGGGCGCATTGAGAAGTCAATCATCGATGCGATTCACGAGAGTGTCGGGCGTGAGCGGGAGCGGCTTTTCGTGTTGCTCCGTATGATTAGCACCGAGAATCAGATTTACTATCACTGTCACGGCGTCGCCGTCGCGACCGAAGAGTACGCCGTCAAGCTGGGGCATGGGCTGTCCGGCCTCACGGCGTACAACGAGTTCAAGGCGAGCCGCCCCGTTCAGTTAGTCGGTTGGGCGGACCCACAGGTACGCTGCAAACATCTCCGCCGGTCAACCGACGCCCACTCTGCGTTCTAGGCGAGATGGGTGGCCTACGGCACGGATCAGCCAAGCACTCCCAGTATCCATCCTTCGACCTGAGCCACCGCACGTTCAGCTGGCGAAAGAGGCGGGTTGAGGACCCCAGAGAGCCGGCCTTCGGTGTCAGCGCGCGCGAGCCAAGCGGCGATGCAGAAGGCGTCATGCTGATCAGCTGTTCGTAAGAGATATTTAGGACTCACTTTCGCACGGTTTGCTGATAGGCGAATGTCGAACCTGCTGGGTAGAGAGGGTTAGAGACGTGTAGGACACTGAGCTTTTGCACAAATATAAGCTGGACGCGGTGCAGCGGCTGGAGGTTTTTACTGGAGGACCGGCGTAGGAATTGAACTGCGGAACACAAGGTGCGGATTGTTGCAGAGAGTTATGAGAGAGAAGAGATGGTATAGGTGGTTGAGCGTAGGTATGAGTTGACGGCTCAGCAGCTGTTTGGATGGCGCTGCGCAGCTCGGTAGGAGAGAGAGGAAGAGAATGAGAAGGGCTTGGTTTTTGCACGGTGATAGTGGAAGAGTCTTAGCGGTGTATGGCGGTGGCATAGACATATCGCTCTGAGCAGATAGAGATGATTGAGGTAGTGCTTGGCATAGCTACGGTTAGCTTTATGGCTGGGGTTGATGAGAGGATTTTGGCAGCGATACTGAGCGCAGTGCGGATGGCGATATGATTGCGGTGATGGTGGGAGAGAGGGTGCTGGTGGCGAGCAAGCCGGTGGATTTACGCCGCGGCGCTGACAGCTTGACGGCGCTGGTTCGAGAGCAGCTGCGGCACGATCCGTTTCGGGAACGATCTTCATCTTCCGATCGAAGCGAGCGGACGATGAAAATATGGATGGGACGGGAGCGGCTTGGTGCTGTTGTGGAAGCGACTTGAACAGGGTGGCTTTCGCTGGCCGCAGATCAGCGATGGCGTGATGCGGCTTTCCGCTTCGCAGCTCGCCGCGCTGATCGACGGATTGGATTGGTCGCGGTTGCACGCGCATAGATGTGCCACGCCCGACCGCGACATTTAAGAAGCTGTGACTGATAGAATCAGGCGGCACATTGCGAGTACATAACCGCGCTGAGAATATGATTTTAGTATAGCACGTGAGTGAGAAAGCGTAAGATCAATTTCTGACTGATATAGCAGTGCTGCAAGCGCAGCTTGCGACGGCGCTTGCGGAGCGCGATGCGGCGATGCCGAGCGAGACCAGGCGCTGTCGCAAAATCTACCGCCTGGAGCACCTGCTGGGTCAACTGCAGCGCAGCAATTAGGCCGACGCTCGGAGAAGCTCGAGCGGAACAGCTTGCTCTGGCGTTCGAGGATGTAGAGCAAGCGGTCGACGGCGACCGAAGCTGATGACGACAAGAGGGACTAGACGGCGGCGAAAGGCGCGCGCGGACAAGCGTCGCGCTAACCGCGGCGCGCTTGACCGCCGCGTCTGCCGCGCATTAATGTGAAGATTACGCCCGAAGACATCTATTGCCAGTGCTGCCGCTCTCGCATGCATGTGATCGGCGAGGAAGACGGCCGTAGCGGCTCGACGTGATCTCGGCACAATACCGGGTGATAGTGACGCATCGGCCCAAATACGCCTGCCGGGCGTGTGAAGAAGCGGTGGTGCAGGCGCGGGCGCCCGAACGGCTGATCAAGGGCGGCCTGCGGACAGAGGCGATGGTCGCCTCGGTGCTGGTCGCTAAATACGCTTGGCATCTGCCGCTTTATCGGCAAGCTCAGATGCTGGCCGTGCAAGGCCTCGACATCAAGCGCGCGATGCTGGCGTTCTGGGTCGGCTACGCGGCGGCAGAACTCAAGCCGCATCTATGATAGGGTTGCGCGAGCTCATTCTGGCCTCGGGCAAGATCGCGGTAGACGAGACGGTGGCGCCGGTGCTCGATACGGGGCGCGGTCGCACCAAGAAGGGATATATTCTGGGCGATCGCGCGGGATGAAGGACGTGGGGCGGGACTGATCCGCCGGCGATCGCCTACAGCTATGCGCCTGGTCGCGGCGCAGTACATGGGCTCAAGCTGCTCGATGGCTATCGCGGCATCGTGCAATGCGACGGCTACGCGGCGTACAAGAACATCGCCGACAAGGCGCGAGACGAGGCGATCACGCTCGCTTCTGCTGGGCGCATCTGCGCCGCCGCTTATTCGACATCGCCAAAGGCGGTAGATGCGCAGATCGCCAGCGAGGCGCTCGAACGCATCGCGGCGCTCTATGGGATCGAGAAGACGATCCGAGGGCGCAGCGCCGAAGAACGTCGCGAGGTGCGCCAGGAACGGAGCAGGCCCTGGTCTGGCGCTCAAGGCGTGGCTCGAACACCAGCTCACGCGCGTCTCTGCCAAGGCGACGATCGCCGAACGAGATCCGCTACGGCTCTGAACCACTGGGACGGGCTCACCGGTTTCTCGACGACGGCCGCATCGAACTCGATACCAACATCGTCGAACGCGGCATCCGTCCGATCGTGCTCAATCGCAAGAACGCACTCTTCGCGGGTCACGACGAGGGCGCGGAGAACTGGGCCTGCATCGCTTCGCTGATCGAGACCTGCAAATTGAGTGGCGTCGATCCGCAAGCCTACCTCACCGACGTGCTCACCAGGCTCGTCAATCTGTGGCCCGCCTCACGCCTCGACGAACTCATGCCCTGGGCGTGGACGGCTGAGCAGGCGGTGAACAAATTCGCCGCGTAACGCGACGCAGCCTGCGGCCGCAGCAAAATTCAAGCCGTCAACGCCATGATCAGCTGTTCGATTGTCGTAGGGAAATAAGTGTTTCCACAGCGCCGGGTAAACCTCGACAATCGCCGAGCGCCCATTGGCAACTTTCCATCCGTCGAAGGGCCAGAAATGAACGCGACTACCAAGCTCACCGCGAATGAAGCGCAACCATGGAATACCGGCATGGGTTGAAAAGGCGACACAGCCTTGCTTCTGGTCGAAATTGAAAACGGATTTGGCCGTCTTAGTTCGAAGCTCCGTCGAGCGGAAGCAGCCCTTACTTCCCATCCGTCGGGCGGCGTCGCCAACGCGGCCGCTACGGACATCACGCACCCAAACGTCGTCGCCCTCTGTGGGCCAATGGTGCTGGAAATCGTCGAGGAATGCTGGCCAGTCTGGTTTGAGGTCGTGTGTCGCGAAGTAGCACAGCGGGAACGAAAAAGCGTGGTCGATTCCAACCACTGTCGGCGTATCATCAGTTAGCTGCTCAACCAGCCATTTAGCAATCCCGCGCCGTGTCCAGTGTTTGTGTCGGCTCGGGGGCTGTGGTGCCACCTCGGCGGTATCTGTATCGCGACTGCCTTGATAAACGCGTAGCCCCGGCAGACTAGAGGTGGGTGAGGGCGCAACCCGCCGCAGGCGATACCAGGGGCAAAGCGGGGGCGATTAAAGGGCATTCCACGAGCCGTCCAGACTAATAGGCTGTCACTCGGTTGGAACGGTGCTGATCAGTCTGCGGCCCCTCACCTATCGCCCCCCGGCGCTCTACCGCGACACATTGGGTCCAACTTGGGTCCGCGCACCACTTTCGTTCACCGGATAGTTACCACTAAAGCTTGATTTTAGTGGCAGGAGTGGAGAGGACTCGAACCCCAACCCCCGGTTTTGGAGACCGGTGCTCTGCCAATTGAGCTACACTCCTTCGCGGCCGCTCTCATGCCCCTTGCGGTGCGGCGGCGCAAGTCCCGGCTTCGGCCGCCAAGGGGTGGTGGCTCAAGGGTCGCGGCCGGCTCAGCGCGTCGAGGCCAATTGGGCTGGATTGCCATCGTCGGAGCGGCGTTTCATAACGCGGGCACGGCCCAATTGCGGGCTACCGGATCGGGATCATGTTGACGCGACGCACGTGCATTCTCGCCGCGGCCGCCGCTATCGTCACCACCGCCCCGGCCATGGCGGCAGACGCTTCGGCGCACGATTTCGTGGCGGCCATTTACAACGCCTATGTGGGCAAGAATGGCAACGGTGTCGCGCTCGACAGCGAGCGGACGGTGCGACGTTATTTCGAGCCTGGGTTGGCGGCGTTGATCTTGAAGGATCAGGAGAACTCGCGACGCCGCAACGAAGTCGGTGTGCTCGACTTCGATCCATTCGTCGACGCGCAGGATTGGGAAATCTCCGCCTTCTCGCTTGCGGTCAGCGAGGCCGGACCCGACAAAGCGAGCGCGACGGTGACGTTCACCAGTTTCACGCACGAGAGCACAATCGTGCTCGATCTCGTCAAGAGCAAGGACGGCTGGAAGGTCGGCAACATCACTTGGACGCCGCACGACAAGCCGGATAACCTGCGTGCGCTTTTCACCCAGTGACGGCATGCGCGCGCTGAAGGTATCGTCCGTAGGGGGCACGTTCGCAAAAACTTCACGGGAGGAACATGATGCCTGAGACGACAACGCGACAATTGTTTTTTTGCACGGCATTCGTGGTTGCGCTGGCCGCCCCGGCGCTTGTCGGCCATGCGCGAGCGCAGGGACAAAGCCAGGCTCCGGCCGCCGCTCCTGCCGACGTCGGGGGCACCTATCAATGCAAGCCCAATCCCGACCCGTGCCTCTGGTCAGGCCAATCCGCCACGATCTCGCAGTCCGGCGACAAGCTCACGATCAAGGGCGCCGACGGCGCGATCGCCGACGCCGGCCTGACCAGCCCCACCACGATCAGCGCGGCCGCGACGTTCAATTCGATCGGCATCATTCGCCCCGACCATTCGATTGATTGGTCGGACGGCACGACGTGGAGCAAGCAATAGGCACGCGCTCTTTATTGCGCCTGATGCCTGGACTTGTTATATAGAAGTCACGCGGGCGGTGCCGACGCCCGCAAAGAAGCACTGAAATTGAACCGTCAGGCCCGCCCACAGCGGCGGGCCGATGGCTTTTTGGATTCGGCCTTTTTTGGATTCGGCCAATGACTCGCTCGAACCGCAGCGAACATATCCGCATCACCTCGCATCCCGAGCCTGGCAGCAAGCCGCGCTTTCCGATCCGCTGGGGGGCGGCAAGCGCGCACGAGCGAGGGCCGGTCATCGGCACCGTATCGCGGCCGGGCGACCGTAACGCGATCGGCAGCCACGGCGGCTCCTATGCGCTCTATCGCGCCCTTGCGGTCTCCGCCGGTGCGCTCGATCCGATCCGCCGGGCGGACCTCACCAATACCGATCCGGCGGTGAGCATCGGCCCGTTTGCGCAATGGAGCGAGCCGGATCGCATCGTGTCGCTGGATCCCTGGGGGCATGTCGCCGCCGCCGCGTTCAAGGCGGAGATCGCCGAAGGCGTCGACATCCGTCCGACCATCGCGGTGACCAAGGCGCGACTTGAACTGCCGGAAATGCAAGCCGCGCTCACCGCCGGCAGGCTGCAGGCGGACGGCGACATCGTGCACAAGAACGGCAGCATCGCGGTCACCAAGATGGCCATCGACCCGGTCTGGTACCTGCCGGGGATCGCGCAGCGTTTCGGCTGCGCGGAAACGACGCTGCGCCGCACCTTGTTCGAACAGACAGGCGGAATGTTTCCGGAACTGGTCACGCGGCCGGACATCGCCGTGTTTCTGCCGCCGATCGGCGGCACCACGATCTATCTGTTCGGCGATATTGCCAAGCTTTCCGACCCGCGCACGAAAATCACCTGCCGGGTGCACGACGAGTGCAACGGTTCGGACGTGTTCGGTTCCGATATCTGCACCTGCCGCCCCTATCTTGTGCACGGCATCGAGGAGTGTGCGCGCGAGGCGCGGGCGAACGGGATCGGCATCATCGTCTACAATCGCAAGGAAGGCCGCGCGCTCGGCGAGGTCACCAAATTTCTGGTCTATAACGCGCGCAAGCGGCAGCAGGGCGGCGACGTGGCCAGCGCCTATTTCGAGCGCACCGAATGCGTTGCCGGCGTGCAGGACGCGCGTTTTCAGCAATTGATGCCCGATGCCATTCATTGGCTGGGCTTGCGGCGCATCGACCGCTTCGTATCGATGAGCGACATGAAATACGACGCGCTCGTTGGCCAAGGCATCGAAGTGGTCGAGCGCGTGCCGCTGCCGGACGAACTGGTGCCGGCGGACGCGCATGTCGAAATGGCGGCGAAAAAAGCCGCCGGGTATTTTTCGCCCGAGCCGCAACCGATCGACGCGGGCGCGACTGCGGGCCGCACGCTCGACAAGTACTGAACGCGCTTTTTTTCTTTTTCCCGGCACGTTCCATGGACGCCGACCAGGCCGCCGCCCTTTCGCTGTTGAACGCCGCGGCCGTGCGCACGCGTGCCGAGCGCATGCTGGCGCTCGGACTGGGCGACAAGCTGGCCAATTTCCGCATCGATCTCGACCGCCTCGATGCGGCGGCCGATCTCGTGGCGGCGACAACGCGGAAGAATTATCCGGCGCTCGACGTCCCGTTGCACTCGCGGTGGAGGCATTTCGTGGTGGATGGCGCGAGCCGCGCCGGAACCCTGGCCGCCTTTGCCGAGCGGCCCGAGCGGACCGGCTCTGCCCGCGCAGCGTTCGATCTAGCGATCGTGAGCGTGCTGCTCGACGCGGGCGCCGGCACGCAATGGCGCTACCACGATACTGAAAGAACTTTCGCGCGCTCCGAAGGACTTGCGCTGGCGAGCCTCCATATGTTCGGGGGCGGAGTTTTTTCATCGAATAAGAACAATGATCCGCAACGCGCCGACGCCGAGGCTTTGGCGCACCTTGATACCGCGGCGCTTTCTCAAGGTTTTCAGGTTACACCGGACAATCCACTTCCCGGTCTCGAAGGCCGGGCCGCGCTGCTGCGCGCGCTCGGCACATTGGCGCTATCGCATCCGCAGGTCTTCGGACGGCAAGACACTCCGCGGCCCGGCGGCTTCTTCGATCATCTGGCCGCCAAGGCCGAGGGCGGCGTCATCCCGGCGCCGTTGATCCTGTCGGAGCTTCTGCGGCAGTTCGGCCCGATCTGGCCGTCGCGGCTCACGCTCGGCGGCCTGCCGCTAGGCGATTGCTGGCGGCATCCGGCGATGACGATTGCCGACGCAACGAGCGGACTGGTGCCGCTGCACAAGCTGTCGCAGTGGCTCGCCTATTCGCTGATCGAGCCGCTGCAACAGGCGGGCTTCATCGTGACCGACATCGGCGGCCTCACCGGGCTTGCCGAATACCGCAATGGCGGCCTGTTCATCGACACCGGCGTACTGGCGTTGCGCGACCCGCAAGACGCCGCGCGCGAGCAGGAGGTCGGCGCGCCGCTTGTGGTCGAATGGCGCGCGCTCACCATCGCGCTGCTCGACCGGCTGGCGCCCATGGTCCGCAGCAAGCTTAACAGGAGCGCCGCCGACCTGCCGCTTGCGAGTGTTTTGCAGGGCGGCACCTGGGCTGCGGGTCGCGAACTTGCCTTCGCACGGCGGCCCGACGGCGGACCGCCGATCAGGATCGCCAGCGACGGCACGGTTTTTTGAACAAGAGCGGGAATGGCGGGCAAGAAGCGCGCCGGGAGAGCAAACATGCAAGGCGTCAAGGTGGTCGATCATCCGCTGGTGCAGCACAAGCTCACGCTCATCCGCGACAAGACCCGTTCGACCAAATCGTTTCGCGAGCTGCTCAAGGAAATCGGCATGCTGCTCTGCTATGAGGTCACGCGCGATTTGCCGCTGACCAGCGTCGAGATCGAGACGCCGATCAGCACCATGATGGCACCGCGGCTGGCTGGCAAAAAACTGGTCTTCGCGCCGATCCTGCGCTCCGGCATCACCTTTGCCGAAGGCATGCTCGATCTGGTGCCGGCGGCGCGCGTCGCCCACATCGGCCTCTACCGCGAGCCGGAGACTTTTGCGGCAGTCGAGTATTTCTTCAAGGCGCCGAGCGATGTCGCCGAACGGCTGGTGATCGTGGTGGCGCCGGTGCTCGCCACCGGCAACACCGCCGTCGCCGCGGTCGATCGCTTGAAGGAGCGCGGCGCCAAGGATATCCGGCTGGTCACTCTGATCTGCGCGCCGCCGGGCATCGAGCGCATGCGCGGCCTGCATCCGGACGTGCCGATCTGGACCGCGGCGATCGACCAGGAACTCGACGAAAATGGCTTCATCGTGCCCGGCCTCGGCGACGCCGGCGACCGCGCGTATGGGACGAAATGATCATCGTCATGGCCGGACTTGTTCCGGCCATCCACGTCTTTTTTGCACTCACCCGCCGCAAAGACGTGGATGCCCGCGACAAGCGCGGGCATGACGAGCGATTGACGAAATCGGCCAGCGTGTCTTTAACTGCAATCCGTTCGGCAACCAGAACCATGCGGCATTACGGTCATGCGACGACTCGCATTACTCTTTACATTTTTGCTGTTCAGCTTCCCCACAACAGCGCGCGCCGCGCCGCAATGGCTGACGCTGCCGCCGACGCCGACTCTGCCCGCGGCGGAAAGGAGCGGACTTGCGCCCGTTAACGGCATCAAAATCTGGTACGCCACGTTCGGTCATGGCGCGCCGGTGATTTTGCTCCACGGCGGCCTCGCCAACTCGAATTATTGGGGGCTTCTGGTGCGCGCGCTCGCGCCGCATTATCAGGTCATCGTCATGGACAGCCGCGGGCACGGCCGCTCGTCGCGCGACGCGCGCCCCTACGGCTACGACCTGATGGCCGCCGACGTGCTGGCGCTGATGGATTATCTGAAAGTCAGCAAGGCGGCTTTGGTCGGCTGGAGCGACGGCGCCATTATCGGGCTCGACATCGCGATGCATCATCCCGCGCGGCTGTCCAGGCTGTTCGCGTTCGCCGCCAATTCCGACCCGAGTGCGGTCAAGGACGTGGAAAAAAGCCCGGTGTTCAGCGCGTTCATCGCGCGCGCAAGAACCGAATACGCGACACTGTCGCCGACGCCGACGGAATACGATGCTTTCCTCACGCAAATCGAAAAAATGTGGGGCAGCCAGCCGCACTGGACCGCCGCCGACCTGCGCAAGATCACGGTGCCGACCTGGATCGTCGACGCCGACCACGACGAGGCGATCAAGCGCGACAACACTTTGTTCATGGCCGACAACATTCCCGGCAGCGAACTGTTGATCCAGCCGCAGGTCAGCCACTTCTCGTTCCTGCAGGACCCAACGCAGTTCGATACCGACGTGCTGCACTTTTTGCAGCACGTGCCGGGAAAGTAATCCAGGGATTACGGGGATTACGGTGACAGTGCACAAAATCCACACCACGATTCTGGGATTACGGATTCGGATTACGGTGACAGTGCACAAAATCCACACCACGATTCTGGGATTACGGATTGGACTTGAATCATTTCCCGACTTTATTTCGATCCGCTGCGTGTCCCTTCAAGATCGCTGAAATTCGTGATGTTCACCGAACCTTCTGGAAAGCGGGCGGTAATTTCCAGCGAGCCACCCAGTCCTTCAATATAGCGGCGCAGGTTGCTCACATACATGTCGGTGCGCTTTTCCAGCTTGGCAACCGCGGGCTGGTTCACGCGCAGCGCGCGCGCCAGTTCTTCCTGCGATTGCTCCCGCGCCCGGCGCAATTGCGCAAGCGGCATCTCGGCCTTGAGCGCCCGCGCCTTGGCCGCGACACGCGCCTTGCGCCGCGCCGAGAACTTCTTGGTCAGGCCGCCAAAAGAACGATGTCCGGTCATGCGATCAACCCTTCCTTTCGCAACTCCGCGATATATGCGTCATAGAGCCGATCCGCGATCGGGATCATCGTCTTATAAAAACGAGTATCGCCGGTTTTATCGCCGCCAATCAGCAGGATCGCGGTCCGTCTCGGATCGAAGGCGTAGAAACCGCGCAGCGGCCTTCCGCCGCTCTGCACGCGCAGCTCGCGCAGCTCGCGCATGTGGCCGTGCTTCGAGCCTTCGATACCCGACGAGTACGAGTACGCGAAGAACTCTTACCTCCCGGTGGACGATGAGGAACTCGACGCCGTCGCGATCGACAGTAACCATACCGTCGAGATCGATTCGTTTGTTCCGCGAGAGCAAAAACCCCCGATCCGCTAACGAAACGGTGCGCTGCTGAAGCGACGTGACGGGCCAATTCGCGACGTAGCACGTGCAGCAATTCGCCTGCAGACATGCGCCTCGCGGCCGAGTTCCACCCTGTTGCCCCTGCACGCGATCAGCTATACGGGTCGCGGTAAGCGAGACCGCAATCATCGCCTGACGACATAACGGGAGCTCTGGAATGCCCTTCTCGTTGCAGGAAATGACCGAGCGCACGACGCGCGCGCAAATGCTGATGGAGCAGGAAAAGCTCGACGCCGTCCTCGTCACCGGCGATTTCTCGGCGTGCATGAACTACTACTATCTCAGCGGCCACGCCCCGCGCGATTACCAGTCGAATTTCTCCCGGCCGCACATCATGGTGCTGAAGCAGGATGGGCAAGCGGCGCTGCTGGTCTACAACGTCAACAAGGAGAACGCGCTCGAGGAATCCTGGGTCAAGGACGTGCGCAACTACGGTCCGCCGTTCCAGTACCAAGCTCTGAAGGATTTGCTCGTCAGCATGAAGCTCGAGCGTGCCGCGATCGGCATGGAGCTGGGGGCCGATCAAAGGCTGTGGTTTCCGGTGCTGGAATTCATCGGCCTCAAGGAAGCGATGCCGCAGGCCCGCTTTGTCGATGCCGCATCAATTTTCTGGAAATTACGGATGGTCAAATCGCGCGCCGAGGTCGAACGCATCCGCAAAGCCGGCCTCATCAACTACCGGGCGCTCCGGCGCACCTTTGCCGAACTGTCCGAGGGGGCCTCGGAGAGCGAGATCACCCGGCTTATTTGTAAGTATCTGGTCGACGAAGGCGCGTGGCGGCCGCCTCACACTCAGGTGCAGGTCGTCACCGCTGCAAAGGCCCGCACCAAAGGTCACCGCTCGCGCATGCAGGGGCCGACCAACGATGTGCTGCAAAAGGGTGATACCCTGTTCATCGATTCCGGCGCGATCTACGACAACTACTGGGGCGAGTTCAATCGCATGGCCGTAGTCGGGACGCCGACCGACCGCCAAGCGGAAAACCACCGCAAGATACGCACCGTGGTGAAGCGGAGCATCGAAGAGGCGTTCAAACCGGGCAACTCCTACCGCCGCATCATCGAGCACATGGTAAGCATCTACAGGGAATTGGGCCTGGGCGAAGACCAATACGGCAAATACATTCGCGCGCCGTTCTTCCATCTCGCTCATGGCGTCGGGCTCAACGGCAGCGAGCCGCCATTCGTGCGAATGGACGACGAGGCAGTGCTCGAGCCGGGAATGGTGGTCAACGTCGAAGCCTATCTGCTTGATGAGTCCATCACCTACGGCTCGGAAGAGGACATACACATCACGCCGCACGGTAACGAAGTTCTTACGCCCTGGGATCAGGGCCTATTCACGATTCTCTGAAGGTCCGAAGCGCCGGCATCCGGCCCTGTACATGGCAAGTCCCGATCACATTTTTGCCGGCCGCAAGACGCTGATCGTCACCATGCGGGAGATCAAGGCGCTGCTGCCGATGAAGCAGTGCATCCGTATCCAGGAAGCGGCATTCCGCAGCGGCGCCGAAGGCCACGCCGTCAACGCACCGAACACCTGGCTGCGACCGCCGGACGGCGCGCGCTGGATGAAACTCCTGGCCGGCTATATCGGTGACGGCGCCGGCGCCGATGCGATGGGCATGAAGGTGCTGGCGCGTTTCCCCAAAAACCCGCCCGGCATGAATATCGGCTCGATCGTCGCGCTTTTCGATCCGAATGACGGATTTCCCCTCGCGATCATGGATGGCGTTTATTTCACCGCCGCTAGAACCGGCGCCGCCGGCGGCTTGTCCTGTGTCTACTGTGCGCGGAAGGACGCCACCCGGGTCGGCATCATCGGGTCGGGAGTTCAGGCGAGATTCAATCTGTCGGCAATCCGGGAGTTGCTGCCGCGGGTGAAGGATGGCTTTGTCTTCAGCCGGTCCGAACAGGGACGGACCGCTTTCGCCGAACAGATGAAACAGGAGACCGGCATTTGGCTGCAACCGGTTGCATCGGTGGAAGAGGCCATCAGCAAGGTCGATATCGTCATCACCGCCACCAACTCGCCCCATCCGGTGCTGCTGCAAAGGCATTTGCGGCCGGGCCAGCATGTCGTCGCGGTCGGCATCAAAACCGAAGTCGAACCTTCCATCCTTGCACACACTCGCGTGGTCGCAGACGGCGTGCAGACTGCGAGAGAAGACGGAAAATTCTCGGTGGCGCTGAAGCAGGGCGTAGTACGCGCCGAAGATCTGACGGTCGAGCTCGGCGACGTGATCAGCGGCAGAGCCGCCGGCAGAACAGAAGATCGAGAGATCACGTTCTTCGACAGTTCCGGCCTCGCCATTCAGGACATCATTTGCGCCCGCTACGTCTACGACAGGGCGCGGCAGACGAACGCGGGCACTTGGGTCGACCTGGGATTGGGCGAACTTCCATAGTTGAGTCGCGATGGAACTCTTTGCTTCGGCCAATCCACATCTCGCTGGCGCGTCTCGTGCCAATATTGGGTCAAAGAGCAAGATTGACTTGTCAGCCGCGCCGGTGCGAGCAGTTGGCCACGTTGGAGGGTGACTTATGAAACTGGAATTATCGCAATTCGCGCGCTCGAAGTTTGGTGCGCTCGCTGTGCTCGCGGCAGCAGTGATGGCCGTCATGCCTGCGCACGCGGACGACTTTCCATCGCATCCGATGACGATGGTCATCCCGTTCGCCGCCGGCGGACCGACGGACTTTATCGGCCGCGTCATCGCCGCGCGCATGGGCGAAATCCTTGGGCAGGACATCGTCGTCGAAAACGTCACCGGAGCGGGTGGCATGATTGGTTCGGAGCGCGTCGCCAAGGCCGCGCCGGATGGCTATCAATTCGTGCTCGGCACCGTCGGCACGCATGCGCAGAGCCAGACGCTTTACGAGCACCCGCTCTACAACGCCGAGACTGATTTCACCCCGGTTGCGCTGATCGCCAACGTGCCGCTGGTGCTGGAGGTCCGCAAAAATCTGCCGGTCAACGATTTCCGGGACTTCATCGCCTATACCAGGGCGCACCAGTCGCAGATGCAGTTCGGTTCGGCCGGCGCTGCCGGCCATCTCGGCTGCGTACTCCTCAACTATGTCCTCGGTCTGAACGTCACCCACGTGCCGTATCGCGGCACCGCGCCGGCGTTGCAGGATCTGGAAGCCGGCCGCATCGATTACCTTTGCGACATCATGACCACGGCAAAGGGGCCGATAGATTCCGGCGCGGTCAAAGGTCTCGCCGTGCTCGACAGCAAACGCTCGGCGGCGCTGCCCAACGTGCCGTCGAGCGCGGAGGAAGGCGAGCCACGTATTGTCGCTTATACCTGGAACGCGCTGTTCCTGCCGAAAGGCGCCCCGCACGCCATCGTCAAAAAACTCAACCAGGCCGCCGTCGCGGCGATTCATACGCCGTCAGTGCGTGCCCGCCTGACACCGCTTGGCGCCGAGATCGCGCCCGACTCCGAAGCCACGCCGCAATATCTCGCCGATCTGGTCAAGACCGAGATCGCGAAGTGGGCCGTGCCGATCAAGGCCGCCGGCGTCCGCATCGGCGATTGACCGCGGACATGGTGGCAACTCCGCATTACAACAACAAGAATGGGTGGGAGCCGAGACACGGCCGCACATCCGTCAGATCTTGCTGAACGTCATGTGCTGCCCTGTCATTCCCGAAAACCTCATCCGCGCGGATTTTCATACGACGAAGTAGAATCAGGGATCATGAATTGCGATGCCGCATTCCTTCACGCCTCCGAAGGCCATAAATCCCGAAAGAACCTTCAGACCTTGCTGAAGTCACCCTGTAATGCACGCGAGTAACTGTTCGATGGAAGTTAGGTCTGATCCTATTGAAGGTGCCGTCAAATCACACTTCTTCGATACGAGTAGCTGGGGTGCATTTTGCGACGTCACTTTAACCCTGAAGCAAGCTCGTCAGCCCAACAACGGCGGCCGTTGGGTAAGGATCGACGACTATCGGTGCAGACAAGCTTTTCGGCACTTCACGAACCTACTCAACTGAGCAGTCTATCGAGCGGCATTTCGTCGATACGGCAAAACGCCTTCGCGTATTGCCTGTACTTGAAAAAGGCGAGGTCGGCGACCGCGCCTTACGTTCATGGGACCGTGGTACGTCAGATCGATGGCATATTCACTGCGCAATTGAATTGCCCTCACACTTCGACGGCATCGCTGTGCCGGCACCATCGCAGACCGCCCGACCTCCATCCTCGCCCCGAACCGGAATCCGCCAACAACAATTCGCCAAAAAGAAACTGGCGACGGCGGTGCAGCGGCTGCTGGCCGCGCCCAGGCGGCCCAAGCAGGTCGGTCTGCCGACCGAGCTCGCTGGTCGGGTTATTGCGTCTCGCGCGCGCGTGAGGGCAACAATATCGGTTGACGCGGGCATGCTGCGCTTCGTCCCAATTGACGTTAATCACCGGCCACCGGCCACGGCCCCAGCCTTCAGCCGATGGCTTGCAGCCGCTGCAGCCCGAGGTCGGCGGACGCAGGCATCCCATTCGGCGAAGGTCAGCTCAAACTTCGCAACCGGTTTTTGTCGAGTTCCTACTCCGGGCTCATCCGACGCGGCCGCGAGCGAAGTGTCGAGCCGGGACCTCCGAGCCAGTGGTTGCGTGTCGCGGGTGCTTACATTGTACGGCACCGTTCTTCACCCTGGTCATAGCACTGAGTACTATACTCCAGCGCCAATGTTGACGCTTCGCGCGCAGCATGAAATCCTCCTTGCAAGCTTTTGTAGTCCGTCAGGCAATTCTCGAAAAATGAACCGACGCGCCGTCATCGGCTTGAGCACCATCGCAGCGCTCGCCGCGGTCTGGTATCTGGCGACCATGCCGCTTGGGTTGATCTCTCCCGGGCGTTTTCCGTCACCATACGACGTCTGGGTCTCGTTCCGACAGGCGGCCTTTACCGGTTACGCCAACGGCCTACTCTACCAGCATGTACTGCACAGTCTGCGTCTCGTTATCCTCGGCTTTCTGGTCGCTGCCGGCACCGGCGTTCCCCTCGGCTTGCTAATGGGATGGAGTACCCGCGCGGAAGCGTTCATCAATCCGGTGTTTCTGCTCATTCGGCCGATCCCGCCGCTCGCCTGGATCCCGCTCGCCATCCTCTGGCTCGGCATCGGTGATGCCGCCAAGATCATGGTGATCTGGTTTGCCGCGTTCGTGCCGGCGGTCATCAACAGCTTCACTGGCGTGCGCACGATCGACCCCTATGTCATCGAAGCGGCACACATGCTTGGAACGCCGCGTCATCGTTTCGTGCCGGAAGTCCTCGTTCCCGCCGCGGCGCCGCTGATCTTCACCGGTCTACGCCTGTCGCTGCAGGCGAGCTGGACGACGCTGGTCGCCGCGGAACTGGTTGGCGCGCTGTACGGCCTGGGACGCATTCTCAACGTTGCGCAACAGGACATTTATCCCGGCATGATCTTTGTCGGCATGGCCTGCGTCGCCATCCTCGGCTGGGCGATGACCTGGATACTGGGGCGCATCGAGACGCTGTCGCTGCCCTGGGTGCAGATGATGGGAGATTATTCGTGATTGCCGCTCCCCCAACACGGCTGACCGCCGCGCAAGCCGCGGCCTACGGAAGTGCCGGTCTCCTCCTGTTCTTGGGAGTGTGGACACTGCTGTCGCTGACGGGCGCGGTGCCGCGCGCGTTTCTTCCCCCGCCCTACGACGTTGCTGCCCGCTTCATCCAGCTGTTCTCGGTGCCCTTTGCCGGCGCGACACTGCCGCAGCATCTGGCCTCGAGCATCGTGCGTTTTTCCTACGGATTTCTGCTTGGCGCGCTGATCGGCATCCCGCTCGGTCTATTGATGGGTTGGTACCGCGTGCTCGACGAGATCGTCTCGCCGATTTTCGACGCACTGCGCTTCATCGCCCCGATCGCCTGGGTGCCCTTCGCGGCGCTATGGTTCGGCACCGGCCTCGGCGGACCGATCCTGATCATTTTTGCCGGCGCGCTTCCGCCTTGTCTGATCAACACCTATCGCGGCGCGCGCTTCGTCAGCCGGCCGCTGATCGAGGCGGCGCAGATGCTTGGCACCGGCCATGTGCGCATAATCCTGGAAATTCTGCTACCGGCCTCGACCGCCTCGATCATCGCCGGACTGCGCGTATCCGCGGGTCTCGGCTGGCAGTCGCTGATCGGCGCCGAGCTCATCGTCGCCTCGACCGGCGTCGGTTACATGATGGTGCAGGCACAGCTCAACATTTCGACGACGACAGTGATGAGCGCAATCGTGGCGATCGGACTGGTCGGTTTCATCATCGATGTCGCGCTGCGTTCGCTCGAAGCCGCCGTGCGCCGGCGCGGTTTCGCGTGAAAGAGCCCACGTGATGGCAGCCATTGTTTTCGATCACGTGCAAAAGACCTTCGGTCGGCCCGGCTCGGCCAGGCTGGCGCTGGCGCAGGTCGACCTATCGATCGCCGACCAGGAGTTCGTCGCGGTCGTCGGCCCGTCGGGCTGCGGCAAGACCACCTGCCTTCGCATGGTCGCCGGCTTTGAATTTCCCAGCGCCGGATCGGTCAGCGTTGCCGGCCGCAGCGTGACCGGCCCAGGGCCGGACCGTGCCGTGGTCTTTCAGCAATTCGCGCTGTTTCCGTGGAAGACGGTGGCCGACAACATCGCGCTCGGACTGCGAAATAAGGGCGTCGCCAAGGCGGAGAGAACCAAGCGGGTCGCCCAGGCGATTGCGCTGATGAATCTCGAAGGCTACGAGAACTCGTTTCCCCACCAGCTCTCGGGCGGCATGCAACAACGTGTCGCCATCGCCCGTGCCTATGTGCTCGATCCGGATGTGCTGTTGATGGACGAGCCGTTCGGCGCGCTCGATGCCCAGACTCGGACCACGATGCAGGAGGAGCTAGTGCGGCTGGCGCGACGCAATCCGCGCACGGTCCTGTTCATCACGCACGCGGTCGAGGAAGCCGTGTATCTTGCCGACCGCATCGCGGTGATGACCCGCAGGCCCGGCCGCATCAAGGAATTGATCGACATTCGCTCGGTACGGACGGCCGAGAAATGGGACCAGCACGAGCGCATCGAGGACGTCATGGACCTTGAATCTTTCATCCATTGGCGTACCCATATTTGGCGTTCGCTGCGCGAGGAAAAGAGCAGTCGCGATCGCTGATCACAACGGCGCAAGAAAACTCAGGGTGGAAGTCATGTGGAAACGATTGAGTACGGCCATCGCGGTCGCGGGACTCTTGGCTGGCGTTCCGGCGGCGGCGATGGCGCAAACGCCCATCAACGTGAGCTACCAGCCGGCACTCTACTGGGCGCTGCCCTATTACCTCGCGACCGAGAAGGGCTGGTGGAACGAGGTCGGGCTGAAGGCGACCTTTTCCGTGTTCCCCGCCGGGGCCCCGCAAGTGGCAGCGGCGCAGGCCGGTTCCTGGGACGTCGGCGGCGCCGGTTCGGTGCCGGCGGTGCTCGGCGCGGCGCGTTCGGGGCTCCTCACAATCGGCATCACCAACGACGAGTCCAAGGCCAACGTGATGATGGTGCGCGGCGACAGGCTCGCAGCCTTCAGCGGCAATCCGCAACTGCTCAAAGGCCAACGCATCCTGCTGACGACGAATTCGACCGGCGATTATGCGGTGCGCAGCTGCCTTACCAAGTACGGCGTATCGTTCAGCGACGTGCAATTCATCAACATGGGTCAGGCGCAGATCATTTCCGCTTTCATATCGAACAACGGCGATGTGATCGGCGTGTGGGCGCCCAACAATTACACGCTGGAGGAAAAGGCCGGAGCGAAGACGTTGTGCACCGGTGCCGATGCCGGAGCGGCCATCCCCGGTGCGCTGCTGGTGCGCGCCGATTATGCCAAGGCCAACCCGAAGAACGTCGCCGCCTACCTTGCGGTCTATCTGCGTGGCTGGAGCTGGGCCGGCGCCAATCCGAAGGAGGCGCACGAAATGACCAAGACGTTCTACGCGCAGGGCGGCGTCGATATTTCCGACCACGCGATCGACGAGGAATTCGCGCTGCGGCCGGTTTTCCTGCTCGATCAGCAGCTCAAGATCATGGACCGGAGCAAAGGCACTTCCGAAGTCGACCAATGGTTCGCCGCCATCGGCAAATTCATGGTCAGCACCGGGACATTGCCGTCCGCGCCCGACGTCAAATCCTTCATCACCGATGAGTACATGAAAATGGTCGTCGCCGATCCGAAGCTCAAAGCGTTTGCGACCGAATTCGACAAGAAATGATCGCAGCAGCAGTGCGTGATGCGATGTCGAGCGTCTATCGCAAGCGGGCGAGCAAGAATGCCGACAGCGAGAGTGGCAGCGCGCAGGCGGTCGTGGCCGAGATGCTGGCCGCGATCGAGGCCGGCGGGGAAAAGGCGGTCCGCGACTACGCGCAAAAACTCGACGGCTGGAGCGGCACGATCGTTCTATCCGCCGAGGAGATCGAGCGGCAGGCCGCGGCCGTGCCGGTGGCGGCGCGCCAGGACATCGACTTTGCGGTCGGCAAGGTTCGCCGCTTCGCGCTGGCGCAGCGGCAAAGCATCGCCGATTTTTCGGTCGAGCTGTCGCCGGGGCTGATCGCCGGACAGCGTCTCGTGCCCGTCAACGTCGCCGGCTGCTATGTGCCGACCGGCCGCTACGCGCACATCGCTTCCGCCTACATGTCGATAGCGACCGCGAAGGCGGCCGGCGTGCAGACCGTTGTCGCCTGCTCGACTCCCTACAAGGGGCAAGGCATCCACCCTTACGTTCTCTACGCCATGAAGGTCGCCGGCGCCGACATGATCATGGCGCTTGGCGGCGTGCAGGCGATCGCCGCCATGGCCTTTGGCCTGTTCACCGGCAAGCCGGCGGACATCATCGTCGGGCCCGGCAATAAGTTCGTTGCCGAAGCGAAGCGGGCGTTGTTCGGAAAAATCGGCATCGATGTTTTCGCCGGCCCCTCCGAAATCGCCATAATCGCCGATGCCAGCGCCGATGGCGAGATTGTCGCGGCCGACTTGGTCGGTCAGGCCGAGCATGGCCACGAAAGTCCGGCGTGGCTGTTCACCACGTCCGCTGAACTTGCCGATGCTGTCATGCGTCGCATCCCCGAACTGATCGAGCAGCTTCCGGGAGCGGCGCGGGACGCCGCCAGCGCGGCCTGGCGGGACTACGGCGAGGTTGTGCTCTGCGGCTCACGCGAGGAGATGGCGCAAATTTCCGACCGATATGCCTGCGAGCACCTTGAAGTTCACGCCGAGGATCTGGACTGGTGGCGTGATCGCCTTACCAACTACGGCTCGCTCTTCCTCGGCGAAGAAACGACCGTCGCCTTCGGCGACAAGACTTCAGGCCCCAATCACATACTGCCGACCAAATTTGCTGCGCGTTATTCGGCCGGGCTCTCGGTGCACAAATTCCTCAAGCCGCTGACGTGGCAGCGCGCCGATCGCGAGGCGTGCAAGGTGCTGGCGCCGGCCACCGCGCGCATTTCCCGGCTCGAAGGCATGGAAGCGCACGCCCGCACTGCCGAGGCGCGCATGCGCAAATATTTTGCCGGGCACAATTTCGATATGGGCCGTCCGGTCGAGCTCTGATGTTTCGCCTTGCCCCGCTGTTCGATCTCACGGGCCGAACTGCTCTGGTCACCGGCGGCAATTCGGGTATCGGGCTGGCGATGGCGCGCGCTTTGGGACTGGCCGGCGCCGCCTCCGTGCTGGCCGCACGGCGCACCGCCGAGCTTGCGGCGGCCGCCGAGGCGTTGCGCGCGGAGAATATCGCGACCGAAACGATCGTCGCCGACCTGGAACGCGCGGAAGGGCTGGATGACGCGGTGGACGCGGCGCGAAGGATCGCGCCGCGCATCGATATTCTGATCAACGCCGCCGGCATCAATCTGCGCCGCCCGTTTGCCGACGTTTCGACGCAGGACTTCGACCGCCATCTCGCCATCCACCTGCGCGCGCCGTTTCGCCTCACCCAGTTGCTGGCGCCGGCGATGGCGGAACGCGGCTGGGGACGCATCATCAATATCGCCTCGCTGCAATCGCAGCGCGCCTTTGCCGACTCCGCGCCCTACGGCGCCGCCAAGGGCGGCATCGTGCAGTTGACGCGGGCGATCGCCGAGCACTGGTCACGGCACGGCATCACCTGCAACGCCATCGCGCCGGGATTCTTTCCCACGGACTTGACCGCGCCGGTTTTCGGCAATCCGGAACGCGCCGCGCAATGCGCGGCACAGACCGCCATCGGCCGCAACGGGGAGCTTGAAGACCTTTACGGCGCGGCGGTCTTTCTTTCCTCGGATGCGTCTGGTTACATTACAGGGCAGACGCTGTTCGTCGATGGCGGCTTTTCCGCGAAGTGAAGATCATGAAAGCTCTCGTCTACACCAACCCGAATGCTCTCGAATGGCGCGACGAGCCGGAGCCTCTGCCCAGCAACGATGAAGTTCTGGTCCGCGTCGACGCTGTCGGCATCTGCGGCTCCGACATGCACGCCTATCACGGCCATGACTTCGCGCCGCCCTCCCCCGCTGGTGCTCGGCCATGAGGCGGCCGGATCGATCGTCAGCGGGCCGAATGCCGGCAGGCGCGTGGCGATCAATCCGCTGGTCAATTGCGGCGTTTGCGAGTTTTGCCTCGACGGCCGCCCGCACCTGTGCCCGTCGCGCGAACTCTTGTCGGTGCCGCCGCGCGCCGGCGCCTTCGCCGAACTGGTCTGCGTGCCCGAGCGCAACCTCGTCGCCATCCCGGAAAAGTTCGACGCCGCCAAGGCGGCGCTCACCGAACCGCTGGCCGTGGCCTATCACGCGGTCAGCCTGGGCGTGCGATTTGTGTCGCGGCCGCTGTCGGCGAGCCGCTGCGCGGTGCTGGGCGGCGGCGCGATCGGGCTCGGCTGCGCCCTGGTGCTGGCCATGCAGGGCGCGCACGACATTCGCATCGGCGAGCCCAACCCCGCCCGCCGACAGACCGCTGAACGCGCGGGTCCGTTTCGCTGCTACGCTCCGGACGAACCGGGCGCGCCGGTGCGGTCGTCGATGGATTTCATCATCGACGCAGTCGGAGCCAAGGCGACGCGCGCCGCAGCCTGCAAATTGGCGCGACCAGGCGCCGTGATCGTGCATATCGGATTGCTGCCCGGATCGGAAGGATTAGACGTGCGCAAGATCACGCTGCAGGAAATCGTTTTCACCGGCACCTATTGCTATTCGCCGCTCGAATTTCGCGAAACCTTCGATGCCATTGTCAGCGGCCACCTCGGTGCGCTCGAATGGGTGCAGGAGCGGCCCTTGGCCGAAGGGCCGCAGGCCTTCCGTGATCTCGACGCTGGCGCGGTCGCCGCGGCGAAAATCGTGCTGCGGCCGTAGCCGCATCGGCGCGCGAGCAACCATTCGCGAGCAAAGCGCAAATGAAGGTGCGGCATGGCGGCCGGCGCGACATGCAGCGTCAAAAGCCGCGCGGGGGGCGGGTGGTGTGCCCGACCGCGCTGCGCGACCGCGAGACGTGCAAGGTGCGCATCCTACAGGACCCTCGGCGCCGATGCCTTCGTCTGAGGTTCCGGTCATCGAACCTGGACAGCAGCACGGCGCCGTGAAGATCGACATCCGGAGCCGAAAAATCGATTCCGCAGCACGCACAGGGGTCTCAGTCGTCCGCTCTATCCACCGCGATCTCGATCGGCCCGAACGTGCCCGTCAGCGACCGCTTCCGGCTGCAGTGGCGATGGCCCTTGACGCCAGCTTCATTGCCGGCCATTTGGCTGCGTCCGTAACGCGGCCGTGACAGCGCAGCATCGAGTTCGCTCCGGATCAGTTCTTCGATGAACTGCCGGGATCGAGCCCGCACCTCGGTCTCGATCGGGTCAAACCAGTTGTCGAAAAGATCAACAGCCAGCTGGGTCGCAGGCTGCAAGGATTTCAGGCGTCGTGATAAACTTGTTCATGGCGTGGTCTCCAGTCCGGCGCTTCAACGCCGGATGATTTGAGGTTCATCACCCCGGAGACTACGCCAACCCTAATTCCTACCAACTCCGCGACGGGACCATAAAGCACCCATCAGCAGACTCAGTCTGTCCGGGAATAACCTGTTAAGGCTCCGCATCTAACGGCCATATCGGTTCACCCGTTCAGAAGGCGCTGCATCGCACGGTGAGTGCGGCGGCGCAGTTCTTCTATTCCAATTCCGCAGATCGCGTCTTCCTCGACCACGACGCGCCCGCCGGAAATCAGGCACTTCATATACGGCCGGATGCCCGTCGCGATCGGCGCAACGGCGATATCGTGAAACGCGGCAAAGCGCAGATCGTCCAGGCGATAGACGGCAAGGTCCGCCTCAAAGCCGGTCCCGACTATCCCCACTTCAGCCAGCCCCAGAATTCGCGCCCCGCTTTGCGTTCCCCAATGCAGAACCTCTTCGATCGTCAACGCCTGCGCTCCGCTGCGGGCGCGATGAACGTACCAAGCGAAATGGGACTCGGCGAGCATGTCGCCGGAATCGCTGGCAGCGCCACCGTCCTGGCCGAGCCCGATGGGAACGCCGGCGGCTTGCATCTCCGCAATTTGCGCTATGCCGTTACCGAGCCGGGCGTTGCTGCCGGGACAATGAGCAATGCCGGTACCGGTCTCGGCCAGAATGCGAATGTCCTCGGCATCGACCTTGACCATGTGGGCGAACCAAACATCCGGTCCCACCCATCCATGCTTGGAGGCATATGGCAGCGCACCTAAACCGTGGACGTCGCGGCAGTAGATAACGTCGTCGTCATTCTCGGCAAGATGCGAATGCAACCGCAAGCCGAGCCGCCGCATCTGGCCGGCGATTTGTTGCAGCTCGCCGGCTTCTACCGCCAACGTGATATTGGACGGCGCGGCCACGACCCGGCGCCTCGCGTTCGGCGCCGCGTCGTGCCAACGCGCCGCGTCGCGTTCAATGGCGGTAAATACCGAGGACAGCGGTTCGGGCGGCATGGTCATCGGAGACGCGTTGGCGCGGGCGCGTGAAGCGAAGGCTCGGCATAGCACCAGCCGAATGCCAAGCTGCTCTGCAGCCCTGAAAATTACCGCCGACGAGTTCGAAGGCGATTCCCGGATAATAGAGGTGGTGAAAGTCGGCGACGGTGGTACATCCGGACAGCATCAGCTCGGCAAGACCGAGCAGGGCCGCGGTCTCGAGCATTTCCTCATCGAATCGCATCCGGAAAGCAAAAGGCACCGCGTCCAGCCATTTCCGCAGCGGCGCGTTTAGGCCGTCCGGAACACCCCTCAGCAGCGTCTGCATCAGATGATGATGGGTGTTGATCCATCCTGGATAGACAATGCAACCGGTCGCGTCGATGACACGCTCGCCGGGCTCCGCACCCAGCTTGCCGATTGCCGTGATCTTCGAACCCCGGATCCGGATGTCGGGACCTGTGGCGCGCGACGGCTCGATCATTCCGGTCATGATCGCCGTCGCGCCGCGTATCAGGATGGCGTTGACTGGAACTCCCGCGCTGGCCACCGTGTCCTAAGCCCCTTAGCGGCCGCGTAACCATACGAGCGCTGAAACATTGAATCGACACCGTACCGATATTCGGAACGGCATTCCAATTATCGTATCATCTGCGAGTGACCGGTCAACTGCACAACAATCTTCAGTAGGTGCTTCCCGGTTCGCAACGCGGCGGTAGCGAATATTTTCGAACAGCAAAAACGGTCTTTCCAACAAAATAATCTGCTGGGCCCGATGGGGCCGAATGGGACCGATGCGGCCGAATGCGACACCGGCTCGCACTTAACGAGCCGGCGCTGCCTCAAACCGCGGTCAAGAACGCGCGCGGCTCTGGATCAGTTGCCAAAGCCGCGGCTGCGACAGCGGCAGATCGCACGGCTCGACCCCGAACGAGCGCAGCGCCGCAGCAATGGCATTGCATACGGCACCGCCCACAGCGATGAGGCCGCCTTCGCCCGCGCCCTTGGCGCCGAGCGGATTATTCGGACACGGCCGCAGGCCCAAGCAGACGCCGCGGATGCGGGGAAAATCTGTGGCCGACGGCAGCAGATAGTCGGCCAGCGAACCGGTCAGCAGCTGGGCGCTGTCATCGTATTGCAGATGCTCAAGAAAGACGCTGCCGAGTCCTTGAACGACGGCACCGATCGCCTGGCCGTGCAGGGTTTGAGGATTGATAATGCGGCCGACGTCTTCGACGGTCACATAGTCCACAATCTCGACGGCGCCGGTGCGCGGATCGACGGCGACGTGGGCGGCATGGGCACCGTAGCTGTAGGTCAGTTTCTTGTTGTGAAAGGTGCGCTCGACGGTAAGCCCAGCGAGCTTGGCAAAACCGATGCGGCCGCTGCCGTAGATGGCGGTCCCGTCGCGAATCTGCACCTGATCAGCCGCGCAACCGAATTCGACCGCCGCCGCCTGCCGGATCCCCTCGTGCAACGCCTCCGCGGTCAGCAGGACCGCGGAGCCGCCCATCACCGTGGAGCGGGAGTGGAAGGAGCCGAAGCCCACTTCGACCAGCGTCGTCGAACCGTGCAGAATGCGCACGCGATCGAGCGGCAGACCGAGCGCGTCGCCCGCGATCTGGCTCAGCACCGTCTCCAGCCCTTGTCCCAAGGCCGACGAGCCGACGCTGACGCTGACGCTGCCGTCGGGCTCGACGGTCATACGCGCGTTCTCGCGCAATCCGCCCGCGCCGCCTTCGATGAAGAAGCCGAGTCCGATGCCGTGATAGCGGCCGTCGATGCACCGACCCTGCCGCTTGAGCTTTTCCGCCCAGCCGAACTCGTCGAGGCAGCGCTCCAGCACGAGGTGGTAGGCGCCGTTGTCGCATTCGGTCTGCCAAGTGTCGTCGAGATCGACCATGGTGGCGAGGCGAAACGGCATCTGCTCTTCGCGCGCGAGATTGCGGCGGCGGAATTCGGCGGCATCGACGCCGAGATCGTGGGCCGCCATGTCGAATAGCCGCTCGCAGAAGAAGCTCGACCTCGAACCGGCCGGGGCCGCGATAAGTCCCGGTCGGGGTCTTGGTGGTGACATAGACCGCGGCTTCGAGTGCAAGATTGGGAACGACGTAGGGGCCGGAGAGAAACTGCACGACGTTGCGCGGCGCAGTGAGGCCGTTGGTGCGGACGTAGGCGCCGAGATCCACGTCGATTTGGCCGCGCATCCCCAGCACCCGGCCATCGCGGCGGCAGGCGATCTCGACATCGGCATACATTTCCCGGGCATGATTCATCGCCATCAGGTGCTCACGGCGATCCTCGATCCAACGCACGCGCCCGCCGACGTAACGCGCGGCAAAGGGGATCAGAAAGTCCTCGGGATAGAATTCACCGCGGGCACCGAATCCGCCGCCGACATCGACTTCGAGAAGATCAACATCGGCCGCGGCAAGGCCGAGCATGCCGGCGACGGTTGCGCGATTGAAGAACGCCACCTTGGCGGCACCGTGGACGGTCAATCGGCCGCTCTCTGCATTCCACTCCGCCTGCAGGCCGCGAGGCTCCATCGGCAAGGCGGCATGGCGTTGCACGCTGAAGCGCTCGCGGCGTCGATAGGGCGCGTCGGCGAATGCTGCGTCCGGATCCCCCATCCGCGCCGCGAACACGGTGACCCGATTGGTGCGCGTCGGCGCGAACAAGAGAACGTCGCCGCGCGCCGCGGCGACATGATCGGCGATCGGCGGCAGCGGCTCGATGTCGACGTTGATGCGTTCGAGCGCGTCTTCGGCGCGCGCCGGATCGCGCCCGACCACCACCGCCAGCGGCTCGCCGACATAGCGCACCTCGGTGCCGGCGATGACCGGTTGCCGATAGGCCTCCGCCGCCGGCACGCCGTGCTGACGAACAGGAATGATCGGAATGCTGCCGCCGATTTCCGCCGCGGTAATGACGGCGACAATCCCCGGCATCGCCCGCGCCGCATCGGCGGCGATGCCGCGGATGCGCCCATGCGCGATCGGACTGCGCAGGATCACCGCATGCAGCAGATCGCGGTCGTCGAGATCGCCGACATAGCGGCCGCGACCGGTCAGGAAACGGGCATCTTCGACGCGCTCGATCGGGCTGCCGATCAGCACATTCGATGCAGGCGCGGGGTCTCGCGTCATGGGATTGCGGTAGGCCGCGCTCGCCGCGGCGTGTTCGGCGGGTGCGATCGAAGGCCGGCGCCGCCGCGAACGCCGCGCCCTGGCGAATTATTAATTGAACGTATTCTTGCTGAGGTTTGCGGCCTTGACGGCCGCTTTCCAGCGGACCCTTTCTTCCTTCAGAAAGGCATCGACCTCCTCGGGCGTCCCGCCGACCGGCTCCGACCCGAACGCACGCGCCTTCTCGACCACGGTGGGTATGTGCAGGACGCGATCGCATGCGGCGCTCAGCTTGGCCACGACGTCCTTGGGCGTGCCGGCGGGTACCGCCAGGACGTTCCAGGAACTCAACTGGAAGCCGGGAAGAACCGAATTGATCGGCGGCACGTTCGGCAGCAGCGCCGCCGGCTTTTTGGTGGAAATGCCGAGCGCCATCAGCTGTCCCGATTGGATGAAAGGCAGGATCGGGCCCAGATTGTCGATGGTGTAGGCGACCCGCCCGGCAAGCAGATCCTGCAGGGATTCGGATGTGCCCTTATAGGGCACATGGACCACCTTGATATTGGCCATCTCGGCGAACAGCATGCCCGCCAAGTGGCTGGTCGAGCCGATGCCGGCAGACGCGAAATTGATCTGGCCCGGATGGGCCTTGGCCTTGTCGATCAGTTCCTGAATCGTCTTGACGCCGAGCGACGGATGCACAACGAGCACGTTCGGAAACGTGGCGACGAGGGATACTGGACTGAACGAAGTGACCGGATCGTATTCCAGGTGCGCATACAGGTACTGATTTACCGCGAGCGCCGCAGGCGCGCTGATGAGTGCCGTGTATCCGTCCGGATTGCTGTGGGCGACATAGGCCGCGCCAATATTTGTCCCCGCGCCCGGGCGATTGACGATGATCACCGGCTGCTTGAAGCTCGCTTGCAGCTTTTCCGCCAGAATGCGCGCCAGCAGATCGGTGTTGCCGCCGGGCGGGAACGGCACAACGATTTCGATTTTGCGTGTGGGATAGTCGGTTACGTCGGCAGCACCGCGGGCAATGCCCGCCAAGCTCAAGACGGCAACTATGACGGCGAACAGGCGCATCCTTCTTGCTCCTTTTTTGATTCGGTGTGGTCCGGCGCACGATCGAGATAGCCGCTGCGCAGCAGCGCATGAGCAGACCGCGTGCGATACGGCGTCGGGCGTCATGGCGCCGCAATCTTGCGCGTGAAAGCGGCGCGTTCCTCGACCTGCGACCATTTGCCCGGCGGCTCGCCCGCGGAAACGTCGCGCTGCAGATGAACGGCGCGCAACCCCAGCGCCGATCGGTCAAACAGCGTATCGAGCTGTTCGCGTGTTTCGTCTTCGCTGAGGCTGGCGACAAGATCGACGCCGGCGCTTTTCAGGCCGGTCAAAATCCGGATTGCCGGTCCGCCTGTCGCTGCCATCGGTCACTCCCTCCATCCTGCTCGAATCAAGCCCGGCCGGCCCGTTGCATTCGCGAGCGACGGCGCCGCAATGCGGCGGCGGCCGGCCTGCGTGCGCCAAAGCGCGTGTCGGCGACGGGTGCGCCGAGCTTGCGCGAAGCGTTGTGCGCCGCCTTTAGCACCAGATCGATGATCTTGGACCGGCTGCGGCCGTCCAGTCCCAGTGTCGGAACGGCGCCGCTGAGCACCGCCACGGCGCGGGCGCTGGAGTCGCGCACGACCGCGCCGGCCGAAAAGAATCCCGCGCGGTTTTCTTCGTCGCTGAGCGCGTAGCCGAGGCGCCGCACCTCGTGCAGTTCGGCCACGATCTGATCCAACGAGACCCTGGTCTTCGGCGTGAGGCGTTGCAGCGGACTGCGGCCAAGCAGGCTGCGGACCTCGTCGTCCGACATTTCCGCGAGCATCGCTTTGCCCATGGCCGTCGAGTGCAGATGGGTCTGCGCACCCGGACGATGGGTCATTGCGATCGGCCCATTGCTCTGCACCGTGGCCAGATAGACCAGGTGCCGGCCGCGGCGAACGCCGAGAAAGCCGTTGATGTGCTGATCGGCGAAGGCATGGAGTTCGGGCAGCGCGACCGTGTAGACATTGTTCTGCCCGACAAAGGCATTCCCGATCTGAAACGCCTTGTAGCCGATCCCGTATCGCAACGTGGTGTCGGTCTGTTCGACAAACCCGCCATTGGCCATCGTTCTGATGAGCCTCTGGGCAATGCTGGGCGCGACGTCGAGGCGCCTGGCGATCTCGCGCACGCCGAGCGGCTCCTGACGCTCGGCCAAGAGCGTCAGCACCTTGAGCGCGCGTGCCACCGACTGGTTCTCAGTATTATCAGGATGGCGTGCTGGCATCGCGTTCTCCCGAGATCGCCATCGGATGGTCCGGCCATTCGAGCCGCGACTTCCGCCACGATAAAACCGCCCGCTCAAAGATACCCGGCGAGTCAACAACCGCCAACCTGGCCCGACCGCTGCGCATAGCCGACATCGTTCATCCTCCGCCGACTGCGCCGACGGCGGCGCGGGACTTGAGGCAGGCCGCGACCTCGCCCATGAGGGCGATATCGGCCAAGCGCGTCGGCCCCTCGAATGTCAGAGCCAGTTCGGTGACGCCGGCCTTGGCATAGTTGACGGCGCCGGCGAGACATTCGTCGGGGAGGCCCGCCAGCGCGAATGCTGCAACGAAGCGCTCGTCGAGCACGCGCGCGGCGTCCTCTCCCGATTTGATCCGCTGCGCGGCGGCGGCGAATTCGGGTTCGCCGATCCCCGTTCCTTGGAGCAAGGCCTCCTTTGCGGAAACGACTCTCTGGCTGAGCGCCCAGAACCCAGGGAGCATGGCGCCGACCGCACGCGCGCCCGCCGCGATGGCGGCGGCACGGTCATGGCGCACTGCGCACGGCATGTATTGGACCACGCGCGGAGCACCGCCGATGCCGGCCCGATGCCGGCTTGCGGTGACGGCGCCGACGGCACCGCCGGCAAATCCGACCGAGCACATGTTGGACAGGATCAGCCCATCGGCGGCTTCGCCGCAGAGCTTCATTGTCATCTCACCGCGTCCGGCCAGGAGGATCGGGATATCGGGGCGCGGCGTGAAATCGAGCTTCACGTCGCGCGCGGAGAACGCCTTGCCGGCGTAGCTGACCCTTTCGCCGCGCAACAGTCCGCGAACGATGTTGAGGGTGTCCTGCAGCGCCGCGATCGGCCGGTCGGCATTGAAACCGATTTGCGCCATCGCCGATGCAATGCCCGAACCGACGCCAAGCGCCGCCCGGCCGCGCGAGAGTTCATCGATGGCGCCGATCTCCATCGCCATCAGAGTCGGATGGCGGCTGAACGGATTGAAGACGCCGCTGCCGATCTGCAATCGCTCGGTCGCGATCGCGCACGCCGTCGCCACCGGAAGGATGCCGCGGGCAAACGGGTTCTCCGCAAACCAGAGGCTTGCAAATCCTGCCGCCTCAGCGGCCTTGGCCAGTTCAATGCAATCGGTCGGCCGCATCCCGCCGTGCAGGCGAATGCCTATGTCCAAGCGAAAGCTCCCTGCTGATTGCGACTGCTGACCGATCCGCACCTGGCGCGACTTGCGCACGAACACCCGTTTGGTCGCATCAGGATGAAAAGGAGTCAACATAAAGACGGGGCTGTTGACTTCGTTGATCCCGCCGTTCACAGTGAAATGAAACATCGTTCCAATTATCGGAACGCGAGGAATTCGCGATGCTGACCAATTTGTCCCGCCTCCACGCGCACATGCAGCGCGAAAATTTGGACGCGGTGATCGGAACCTGTCCGGAGAGCGTGACCTACCTCAGCGGATTCTGGGCGATGTCGCAGTGGGTCCGCCGCGGCCCGCAAGCCTATGTGTTGCAGCCGAAGCCCGGGGAAGAGGCCTGCATCGTCACCAATTCGGGCCTGCTCGACCTGGTCCCCGACCAGGAGATCTGGGTCAAGGACATTCGCCGCTATGGGTTCTTCCAGATTGATCTCGATAAGTCTGCGCAGCTCGACGCTGCCGACCGGCTGCAGAAGGCGCTGTTCGATCAAACAACCTACAAGGGGCCGGTCGAAGCATTGGTGGCCGCCATCAAGGAACGAGGCCTGGCCAACGGCCGGTTCGGGATCGACGAACTCGGCATTACGCCGCAATGCATGGAGCAGTTGCGCGCCGAGCTTCCCGGCGCGCAGTTCAGCCGTTGCTTCGCGCTGCTCGAAAAGGTTCGGTCGGTGAAGACCGACGAGGAAATCGCCAGGTTGCGGCGTGCGGCGCGAATTGCCGAGGGCTCGATCGAAGCGGCGCTCGCCATCGCCGCCGAGGGCGTCACCGAGCGTGACATGCTGAGAGCATTCAACACATATACCGTGCAGCACGACGCCGCGCCGGTGGTCGGCTGCATTGGCTTCGGCAACCGCACCGCCATGATCAACGTGCAGCCTTCGGATCGGGCGCTCAAGCGCGGCGATCTCATCCGCTTCGACGTCGGCGGCCGCTATCGGCACTACCGCTCCGACATTTCGCGGATCGCCTCGTTTGGCGAGCCCTCCGCCAAGGTGCGCAAATATCATCGGGCGCTGGCAAAAGGCGTGCTCCGGGCCTACGACATCCTCAAGCCGGGGCTGAAGGTCGCCGAGCTGTTCAACCAGGTGGTCGAAACGGTCCGGCGCGAGGGCATCCCCCATTTCGATCGCAGCCACGTCGGACACGGCATCGGCGTCGATGGCTACGATCCGCCGAACATCGCCAGCAGCTCGGCTGACGTGTTCGAGGAAAACATGGTGGTCTGTGTCGAGACCCCGTACTACGAGCTGGGCTTCGCCGGGCTTCAGGTCGAGGACATGATCCGGGTGACCAGAGACGGCGCCGAATCTCTGATGACGCTCGGGACCGAGCTGAAGGTGCTGCAGTAATCCTGCTGTCACACGCAAAAAGCGCCGGACCGCGAACGGGCCGATCGTGGGCGAGAACTGTGGGAGCGCATAAATGAAGTTCTCGGTGTGCTTGGCCACCGGCTACGAGGGCGTGGCCTACCCAATCCCCTTTTGCGAGCCGCAGGATCTGATCCGCGTCGCCAGGCTGTGCGAGCAGTTGGGCTACGACGGCGTCTGGGGCAACGACCACATCACGACACAGGACTACGTGCGCAGGCTGTACTCGGAACCGCCGAATTTCTACGAAGTTCTGATCACGATGGCGATGATCGCGCAGGCCACCACCACGCTGCGGGTGGGCACCTCGCTGCTGGTCATGCCGATGCGCGAGCCGGTCTATCTCGCCAAGCAGGTGGCCACCCTCGACCAATTGTCAGGCGGCCGCTTTACGTTGGCGATCGGGCTCGGCGCCTATCGGGAGGAATTCGACGCCTGGGCCGGCAACCGCTATCCGCACGCGCGGCGCGGCGACATGCTGGACGAAGGGATTGCGGCGTTCAACACCCTGATCACCGACCGGGTCTCCTCATTCGACGGCAAATTTTATTCGTTCAAGAATCTCGAAATGTTTCCCAAGCCGAAACAAAAGCCGTTCCCCCTGTTCATTGGCGGGCACAATCTGGAATCGCTGAATCGGACGGCGCGTTTCGGCCGCGGCTGGCTGCCCGGCTGGCGGCCGTTCGACGAGATCGCGGAGCGCATCCAGATCATCCGCCGGCGGGCGGCGGAGCTCGGCCGCAACCCCGACGACATCGAGATGGCGCCGCAATTCTCGCTCCATCTCGGCAAGACCGTTGAGCAGGCCGAACAGACCTACATGAAGAGCGGCATCGTCGCCCATCGCGTTTCTTTAGCCCATACCGGCCGCGATCCGGCGTATCAGATCACCGGCAATCTTGTCGGGTCCCCGCAATCGGTGATCGAAAAGATCAACATGCTCAAAGCAATGGGCGTGGATCACTGTTCCGCAATGGCAGTTGCGGTCAACAACCATGACGAATTCATCGAGCAAATTCAGTGGTTCGCCGCGGAGGTCATGCCGCACTTCAAGTGAAGGCGCGGCACGGGGCATCGGTCACCGGGCACGGCGGCGGCCCTGTTCGTGCTGGCGACGGTGGTCTCAGTCAATCGGCCAGGCCAAGTGACAATCGATGCCGGCGCCAAGGCATTGGCGACCAACGGCCCGCCGCCCTGCCTCATTCTCGGCGCACCGATCGGCTCGACCTACCGCTTCGCCGGGGACGAGCATGGCGTGCTCAGCCTGCCACCAGGAGCCGCGCCCCTCGAGCTGGGATCGCGGCCTCTTTTCGGCGCAACCCATTGCGATCCCACCGTGAACCTGCATTCCGCCTATAACGCGATCATCGAGAACGACGTGGAAAGCTGGCCGATCCAGTGCCGCTATTGAGCCGCGGTCGTTCCGTTGGCGGCGAGCCGCCGCCGTAAGTCGCGCAACCGCGCGCCGGTCTCCTTCGCGCGCGACCCCTGGCCGGCGGACCGCCGCCACGTCAGTGCTTGTGGGACTTCTCCTGGCTGCACACCGCAACGGCGATCCGCGCATACATTTCTGCTGCCTTGGCGAGATCGTCGATCGACATCGATCGCCCGTCGATATTGCGGGGCGGACCATAAGTGATTGCTGGAATCCCCATCTCGTTGAAGATCGAGACGTCACGCCACATGCTCGAAATAGGCGTCGCCGCCAGTTGCAAATCGGTGCCGAACGCTTCGCGATGACATTTCTTGAGGCCTTCGAGCAGAACTCCGGTGTCGCCGGCCTCATAGGAGCGGCGATAGACGAATAACTCGACGGTGCCTTCGATCTTTTGCGCGGCCAAGAGCTCGCGCAGCTCGCGGCGCAAGGCCAGCGGGTCGGATTGCGGCGTCAGCCGGCAATCAACGTAGAGGGCGCAGATCTCTGAGGTGCGCGTCACGTGGTAGGGATTGCCGCCGCGTATGGCGCCGATCACCACCTTGGGCACGATAGTGCCGTCCTTGCACTTGTAGACGAAGCGCTTTTCGTACGCGCGGCCCCAGTTCTGCAGGTGCGGCACCAGGAGGGCGGCGCGCACGATCGCGTTCGGATGGGCGACATCGACTTCGGCGTCGGGCGAGAACGGAGTATAGAACTGCGGCGCACCGAACACGGTGATCTTGAAAAAGGCCTTGCCGGCCTCGATCGCCGCGTATTTGAAGTCGGTTCCTTCGGCCACCAGGGCGAAATCGGCGACGCCGCCATGCTGGATGAGATAACGGCTGCCGACTTCCTTGCTGAGATAGCGCGGCGATTCGAATTCGTCGATCGCCTCATACCCGATTTCCCCGGGAACCGCCGACAGCAGCAGATCGCCGCGCAGCTTGACGCCGGCCGACTTGAGCGTCTTGGCGGCGATCAAGAACGCGGCCATCGGTCCTTTGTCATTGACGACACCCTCGCCGTGCAGCGTCTCGCCCTTGCGCCAAGCCCGATTGTTGATCTCGTCATCCGGAAAGCGAAGGCTCCAGCGGTCGGCCTTGCTGCGTCCGGTATCAAGATGGCTGTTGAAAATCAGGCTGTAGCCGTCGCCCGTTCCAGGCAACCTTCCCAGCACGTTGAAGCGCTCGGGCAACATGCCGATCTTGCACGGCGCGAACCCTTCCTTGCTCATCCAGTCGAAGACGTACTCCCCGACTCTGCCTTCCTGGCCGGCCGGGCTTTCAATGTTGCAGAGAGCGAGGACGAGATCGACCAGCTCTTCTCGATTGATTTCAAACTTGCTCACGGTGCCTTTCCCCGATGTCAATGCGTATCAAAGATCGCCTGGTAGGCGGCGACCTTGGCCTCGGCGGCTCTGATCTCAGCGGCGTCCGGGTCGGCCGGATCGCGCGCTGTCGGCAGCATCCCGAGTTTGAGGATGCACAGCATCAAGAGCAGACGCGCCTTGGTGGCCGTCAGATTCGAGCCGGCGATGAACAGGCCGCCCGGCCAAGCGAAGCCTTCGGTGTTGCCGCGACCGACATGCACGACCGGGAAGCCCATGAGCACGGCGCGCGCCAACGCCCGGTTTCGCGAGGTGGCGGCGGCTTTGCCGTACGGACTGAGACCTTCGAGCACGAAACCGGCAAGCGGCGAGTTCTTCAGCTTGTGATCGACTAGCGCGGCAATATCGACGTGCTGATCCGGATCGGACTCGTAGTCGTCCTCGCTATAACTGGAGTCCTTGATGATCGAGACATTGGGGATCGCGCTGGCGAGAAGATCGCCGTCGGCGTCCTTGACCGGCACGCGAAGGCGCTCGATGCGGCCGCTGGTGCGGGTCATACCCTCCGTGTTCGAGGGCAGCTTGGGAACGCTCACTTCCGAAAAATAGGTGTGGCAGGTCACCGGTATGTAGCGGAGCACGGCGCCGCGACCGCGGCCGCCGGCGCCGCCCAAAATGCCGCCGTGCCCGCCGGCCACGGTAAAACCTCCAGGACGCGCATCGACCTTAATCACTTCGCGCGCCGCAAAGACCCGCTGGCTCTCGATCAGAACGACGCCGGCCCGATTGCGCCCGTCACGGTCGGCCCAGACTCGCGAATAGATGTAATCCACCGAGTCGACGATGTTCTGCGGTCCATCGTTGCTGTTCTGGCCGTGATAGCGGTGCGATGCGTTGCCGCAGATCGGCACCGTCACGTCAAGCGACAGGTTGAACCAGTACAAGGTCTCCTCGATGCGCGGGCTGCCTTGCGTCCAGATCGCGCCGTCGTATGTCCCGCCCGCGAGGATGCGCCGGGTCATGTTGGTGATGCGGGCGAGTGTCATGCGCGGCGGCGACATGGCGAGGTGAAACGGCCGGTAAGGGAAGAAATCCTTGCCTGACACTTCCGGCGCGATCGCCGGGTCGTTGCCTGCGGCCTCACCGGCCGCGCGGCCTTTCATGTAGCCCCCAGACGGTGCGATCCGGTAGAAATCGACGTCGGCGCAGCGACCGATCATGTTGCCGATGCCATCCGGCCCGATGCCGAACTGATCGATCTCTTCGAAGGTGCGCCGGCCGTCAGGCATGAACGGCTGACGGCTTTGCTGTCGAGGGGCGGACGGCGCAGTGCCGTCCCCGCTCCAAGGTCCGCCATCGGCTTTGCGTGCCATATAGGGCAGCGGGTAATAGCCGTCCTCGGGCCCGATCTCGATCCGGTAAACCGGACGATCGCGGTCGCTTTGCCGCTCAGCAGAGAACTTTCCGTTCGGGCTCAGGAACCCGTCCGGCGAACCGTAGAGATCGGCGGCGTCTGCCTCCAGCGGATGGGCGCTGAACTGTTCGACATAGAGCACCGCCGGCGCCGCAAGCTTTTGCGGGCGCAGGACGTCAAAAGGCGTAGGCTTGCCTTCGACGTCCGTGAGCAGCGGCAGTCCATATTGGCGCCTGGCCTTGTTCGAGGTCACTAACGGTGGCGTGTTTTGAATCGTGGCGTTGGGGCCGGCCAAATGCGCGATCTTGATCTTTGACGCCATCACCTGTCCTCGTGACACATTGCTCGCAAGGTTAGCTCAATGCCGATGCCGAAGGCTGCAGCTTCGTGCCGACTCGCGATCGAAGCCGTTGATCTGCCGGACGAGTGCATTGATTTGATGCGGCTGAGCGGCTCCCCCTTTTTGCAAGGCTCAATCATCCGTTTGTTTAATGCGCGATGGTCTTTGCGGCACGTGCCGATTATCGGTACGATGTTCTAGGAGGCTTGCATGCAGCCTCCAGCAAGTCAATGTACGGACACACTCGGGGACAGGCGTCTCCATCAAATACATGTTGTTTTCTCAGCAACGGCCGCACCCGATTTTGCATTTGCTGCGGCACCGGGAATGTCGAGCGCGGACTACCTTGACTAGCTGCTCCGGCTTGCCTCATAGTTATTCTGGAACGTCGTACCGATAATTGGGACACTATGAGCGCCGCGCTGTTGTCTTCTTTCGGATGCGTTGCGGCGGCGTCGGCCAAACCGTCTGGCAGGCAAGCGGGCGCAGAGCGCGGGATGATCTCACGGTCGCGGCATGGCTGAAGTCATCGGGCTCTCATGCCTGCGCTGCGGCACGCTCTATCCGCCAGATCATTATGCCGAAGACTGCCCGCGGTGTCGGCCGCTGGCGCCCAGCAACCTCGCGGTCGCCTACGATCCGTCGATGCGCACGCGCCGTGAAGGGCCAACCGGACGTGGCGGGGGCTTGTGGCGCTATGGCGAAGTGCTGCCGGTCGAGGCTGCCGATGCCGTCAGTCTCGCCGAGGGTGGCTCGCCACTGCACCGGCTGGATCGGCTCGGCCACGCGGTCGGCATGACCCGCCTCTTCGCCAAGGATGAGACCCGCAATCCGACATGGTCGTTCAAGGACCGCCTGGCTTGCGTGGCGGTTTCGCGCGCACGGCGGATGGGCGCGTCGGTCATCGTATCCAGCTCCACCGGCAATGCCGGTGCGGCGGCCGCTGCCTATGCGGCGAAAGCCGGTTTGCGCTGTGTCATCTTCACCGTACAGGGCGCCAGCGGACCGATGATGACCCAGATGCGAGCCTACGGCGCGACCGTCGTCGCCGTTGAAAACAAGGCTGATCGCTGGACGCTCATGCAGCACGCCGTCCGGGAATACGGATGGTTTCCGACCTCGCCGTTCTTCGGCCCCGCGGTCGGCAGCAATCCCTATGGCATCGAAGGGTATAAAACACTCGCCTACGAGATCGCCGAACAAATGGACTGGCAGGTTCCCGACTGTTGTATCCTGCCGGTCTGTTACGGCGATGCGCTGCTCGGGGTGTGGCGGGGGTTCGACGAAATGCGCGCGTTCGGGTGGACCGACCGCATGCCGCGCCTGTTTGCGGCCGAAGTGTACGGCTCGTTGAGCGCGGCGCTCGCGCGCGGCAGCGGCGATGCACTCAACGACATGCCGCGGACCCACGACACAGTCGCGACGTCGATCTCGGCGACACGCAGCACCTTCCAGGCGTTGCAGGTCATTCGGCAGACCGGCGGCGGCGCCGTGGCAGTCGGCAACGCCGACGCCATGCGCTGCCAGCGGCAGCTCGCGCGCGACGAGGCCCTCTATGTCGAGCCCTCCTCAGCCACGGCCGTGGCGGCGCTGGAAAGCTTCCGCCGCAGCGGAAAGATCAGAGAAGCCGAGAGCGTGGTGCTGCTGCTGACCGCAAGCGGCCTCAAGGACCCGAGCGCAACCGAGCCAGTCCTCCCCCAACCGCTGCTGGTGCGCGGGACGACCGAGACGGCGATTGCAATGCTCAAGGAAGCCGGAGTATTTCCGGCATCCCGCGCCCCCTGACATTCAGCCGTCGCCACAGCAGCAGCGAAGCGTCCCGGGCAAAGCGCTTCCCGCTGAGAGCTGAGAAGGCCGCAACATGACTCGGAGCGAATTGGTCCTTGTGATGCTGGCCTGCGCCGGCGGCAAGCCGTATACGCCGGCACAGTTGCAACGGGCAGTCTTTTGCGCGAGCAGCCACCCGTGCGTTCTCGATGACGGCACCGCCTTCAATTTCGCCGGCTGCGATTATGGGCTGCACGACCCCGACGTGTTCACTGAGGCGCAGGCGCTGCAGAGCACGGGCGACGCGGTGATTACGCCGCCCGCGATCGGCTGCCGGGCCGCTTATGCCGCTTCCGATGCCGGCTTGCGGCGCGGCCGGGACATTCTCATGGAGATCGCCGCACCGGTGCGGCAATGCCTGCACCAGTTTGCCGTCGAGGTGCACCGCCAGCCGCAAGGCCGCTATCCATTTCGCCGCATCCGGTGTTGCGGGGAATGCTGAATGTCACGGCTCGGCTTGCGGAATCGCAACCCGCAAGTCCACCAATCCGCCGCAGGCGACGCAAAAGCTCTCGCGCAGCTTGTAACGCGAGGTCCGGGCGCCGTTCGTGGAGCTGAACACCTCGACCTCGTAGTCGACCTCACGCTGCGAAATCTGCGAGGCGGCGACTGCCGGACCGGCTGGCGCCCGGATCTGCCCGCAGCGGCAAAGCGGCGTGCCGTCGCTGCGATCGGCGGTGTTTTGGCGCGGTGGCGGCCGGGTCCGTTCCGCATCTGCGCCGCTCTGGCGGCTTTTGCGAATCGCCGCACGCGCCGCCTCGGTGGCGGTGAGATCTATGCGCGCATTCTCCACGTCCAGGACCACCCCATGGTGCGCCTTCGCGTGCTGGCGCGACACCAGACCACGGCTTACGTCCAGCAGCACCTGCTCCGGCTCCCGGTCGAGCGGATCACCGTAGCCGCCGCCACCGCCGCCGCCGCATTCGAAAACATCGCCCTTGGCGAGATGCGTGTAGATAAACGGCGGCGGACGCTCCACCGATGCGCCTTTCAGCTTCGACAAATCCGTAGGCACAACTCCGCCCTCGAGCAGCGCCGCAACGTTGGAGTTGCGCTTGATCAGCAGATAATTGGTTGAGCCCGGTCCCCCGCCCACCAGGCCAAGCGCCGACGGCGAGGCCACGCCATGACTGTGAATCATGACGTTCGCAATTGCGTCGACCTTGTGCGGAGTGAAGGCCATGGCCATGCCGACCCCCCCGCGAAACCGGCCGGGCCCGCCGCTGTCGGCGCGCTGTCGCCGGTAGAGGTAGAGCACCGGATAGCGGAATTCATTGTTCTCCACATTGGGAATACTGACTTCCGGCTCCGTCACCCCTCCGGTGTCGATGCCGTCCATCAGAGGCCCGGCGCCGCTGCCGGCGGCGAGACTGCATTCCTGCAGGACCGCCGCGAAGGGATCGCCGTATTGATCGGTTCCCAACAAATCGAGCAGGGTCAGATTGCCCCGCGACACCCCGACCGCTCGGTCACGATGCTTTTCACTGCCCAGCAGCATTTGGCTCAGGCAATGGGTCGCGACCTGCCAGACGCTTTGGGTGGCGGAAGTCGTTCCCTTGCTCATGCCGGCCGGCCAAGCGCAATGGGCGATCGTGCCCTCGGCGGTCTTGATCTTGACGACGCGTTGAACCGCAGCCGGACAGCTCGTGATTGCGAACCCGAATATGCCGAGCATGGCGCGGAGCAGAAAGCCCTCGGTCGCCGGGTAGCTGGCGTTCACCACTGCGGGCGCCTGCTTCGAAGAGGCCGAAAAATCGAACCGCAGCTCTTCGTCCTGCTTGGTCAGGGTCAGGCGGCACGCATAGAGCTTGAGCTCACCCTGGTCGTAATAGTCGAGAAAATTCTCACAGTTCCAGGTGCCGTCGGGGACTTCACGCAGAATGCTGCGCAGCTTCAATTCGGAGACGGCAATAACCCGATCTAATGCCTCGATCACGGTGTCGGCACCGTAGCGGTCTACGAGCCTCTGAATGCGCCGGCCAATGGCGTTGTTGGCCCCGATCATCGCTTTCAGATCGACCGCATTCTGCACGCGGGTCCGGGACCGGGTCAGAAAATCGTCCTCAACGTCCTTCCGCAACCGGCCGTTCTCCACGATCTTCATCGGCGGCATCGGCATCGCCTCGTCCCAGATGGACCGCGCGCCGATCGACACCTGGCCCGGCACCGTGCCGCCGACATCGCCGAAGTGAATTCCCGCGCCGGACCAGCCGATGATGCGGTCGCCGACGAAGATCGGCGCGACCATGACGCCGCAGGTCTGATGCGGCGTGCCGATATACGGATGGTTGGTGAAGAACATGTCGCCCCGGCCGATGCCGGGATTGTCCTGATAATGCTTGAGCACGTACTTGGCGGTTTGGATGCAGGACGTGCCGTGGCTGGCAATGGTACGGCCGATGATCACGGCTTCGCCGGCGCTGGTCAGGAGCGCCACATTGCAGTCGTTGGACTGGGCGACGCTCGGCGAACCGGAAACGTTTCGCATCACCGCCGCGCCTTCATCCACGATGGTGGAAAGCCGATGACGCAGCACTTCAAATGTAATCGGGTCGATCATGGTCAAGCCGCAAAATGGATGACGAGATTGTTGAAGGCATCGACGCTGAGCTGCTGGCCGGGATGCAGCGGCAGTGTGGTATTCGCCCCTTCCAGAATGGCGGGGCCGACGATCTTGTGGCCCGGGGCGAGGCGACCGTGTTCGTAGATCGGCGTGTCGACGAAGCCATCGGCGAAATAAACCGGCCGCGAACCGGAGAGAGCGACGCACGCATCATCGGCGCCCGCCGGCAATTCCGGGAGGTTCAGTGCCCCGTGGCGGGTCGTCGCCACCACGTGAAAGGTCAACATTTCGACGCCGGCTTCCATGACGGCGGTGCCGGCGCCGAAATTCTGCTCGTAAAGCGCAACGAAGCGCTCCATGATCCTGCCGATCCCGGCGGCGTCGAGCCGCGGGTCGGGCACCGGGACTTTGATCTGGTGCACCTGATGGCGAAACCGCATTTCCAGCGACCGCGCCAGCGTCGTGTTTCCCGCCGCCACGCCGCGCGCGGCAAGCTCGCTCGCGGCCCGTTCCTCCAGCCGCTCGAACAGGCCGTTGAGCTGACCGGGGTCGAACGGTGAGCGCAGCGGATGCGAGCGCGAATAGACGCGCACGACATCGGACGAGGCAATCCCCAAGGCGGAGAAGACCGACGCCTGCGGCGAGACCACCGCCATTTGGATGCCGATCTCCCGTGAATACGCGCCGACGTGGGTCGGACCAGCGCCGCCGTAGGAGAACAAGACGAAATCGCGCGGATCGACGCCGCGTTCGATCGTGAGCTTGCGGATGAGATCGCCCATTCGGCTGTCGACGATATCGAGAATGCCCTTCGCGGCCGTGAACACGTCACAGCCGAGCGGATCGGCCACCTTGGCCTTGATGGCCGCTTCCGCCTTCTCGCGGTCGAGCACCTTTCTGCCGTTGAAGAAGCGCTTCGGATCGATGCGACCGAGCACCACGTCAGCGTCGGTGACCGTCGGCTCCTCGCCTCCCTGACCATAGGCCACCGGGCCGGGCACCGAGCCGGCGCTCTGAGGACCGACTTGGAGGAGGCCAGTAGCCTTGTCGACCCAGGCGATGCTGCCACCGCCCGCTCCGATCGAGACCACTTCGACATGGGGCAGCGCCATGCGGATGCGGTCATGCACCGCTATGTCGGCAAGAATCGGTGCGCCGTCGACGATGACGCCGACATCGAAGGTAGTACCGCCCATGTCGGTGGCGATAATGTTGCGATAGCCCATCCGCTCGCCGAGCTTAGCGGCACCGATAATTCCGCCAACCGGACCCGAGGCGATCAGATTAAGCGGCGCCAAGCCTGCTTCTTCATCCCACATGCAGCCGCCGTTGGTCTGCATCACCAGGAAAGGCCGCGACAGGCCGCGGCTCGCCAGGAGCGATCGAGTGACCTCCATTTCGCGCTGCGCCAGCGCCCCGAGATGAGCGCTGAGAATCGTCGCGTTGGTGCGTTCATACTCGCCAAGCACCGGAGCCACCGCGCTGCCGATGGCGACGTAGATCGACGGATGGTGCTTTCTGATCAGATCGCGAATCCGCAACTCATGGACGGGGTTGATGAACGCCCACAACAGGCAGACGGCGATCGCCTCGATGCCGCGACCGACGAAGTCGTTCACCCCCGCGAGAACCTCGTCTTCGTTCAGCGCGGCCAGGACCGAACCCGCATAGTCGATGCGCTCGTTGATTCCCCTGATGTCGCTTCTGGCGACCAGCGATGGCGGCTTCGACCATTTCAGGGCGTCCGACTTGTCGGCTTCCGACAGCCCCTCGGTCTTGGCGAGGATGCGGCCGACGAAGATCGCGTCTTCGTGGCCCTTAGTGGTGATAAGGCCGACCTTGGCGCCGCCGCGCGTCACCAGCTTGTTGGTGATGCTGGTGGTGCCGATTGCGACTGCGCGCGCGTCGCGCAGCACTGCAGTGACATCGACGCCCCGGCTGGCGGTAACGTTTTCCAGGGCGTTGACCATTCCCAGTCCGGGGTTGCCCGGAGTCGTAAAGCTCTTATCGGTGTAGATTGAGCCGTCCTCGTCGACGACAACGCAATCCGTAAACGTACCCCCGACATCGATGCCGACCACAGACCTCATTTCGACCAGCCATCTTTGAGCGGAGTGCAATGGAAGCGCGACCGCATGCGTTAAACGGAACAGTTTTTCAGTCAACTTGTCGGCGGCTGTTCTGCCTGTCAATAGCGCCATCACGACGGCGCGAATACTATCGGCGGCGGAGACACGTGATACCGGATGGGGCAGCAAGCGTTCTCGGCGTACGCCGCCAACCGCCGTCATCGCACCGCGTCGTATAAGTCCCACGCCCGAAGCGCCGGCAAGCCGCATTAACCGATGAGGTGCGCCTCCGTGGATCGCGCGCGCTGCATTGCGTCGCAGTTGACTTCATCGCGATCGAATGGAACTATAATCGGTACGTCGTTCCAGATATCGGCACAGCGAGAAACCTCCGTGGCGCTGCGTTCCGGCAGAGCTCAGATCCCGCGAAGCCGTCTTCGCTCTGTCACTGGCCGGCGTTGCGGCGGTTGGGGCACGATGCAGTGCCCAAGCGATGCGCTCGGGCCACGTCCGCACCAAAGTCGCGCTGACAAAGAGACGCGTCAATGCACCGGGGTAGGAGACACGCCATGACCCGTTTGAGCACATACTTCCTTGCCTGCGCGCTTGCGGCAGTCGCCAACCATGCGACCGCCGCCGAGAAGGCGAGCTTCCAGTTGAGCTGGAAGGCGGAGGCCGAGCACGGCGGCTATTACGATGCGCTAGTCAAGGGCTACTATTCAGAGTGCGGCGTCGACATGACGATCCGCCAAGGCGCGCCCGGCATCGATCCGGCGCAGCTTTTGGCCGGCGGCGCCGTCGACTTCGCGCTGTTGCCGTTCATCGACACGGTGCTGCAGCTCAACCAGGCGGGCTTTCAAGCGCGCGCGGTGCTGGGGACGTTTCAGCGCACCGCTCAGATCTTCATGACCCACGCCGACGATGGCATCAACTCGCCGCAAGACATGCGCGGCAAGCCGATCATGATCTCGGTCATTGGCCGCACCACGTTCTGGCCGTTCTTTCGCGACAAGTTCGGCTGGAGCGACTCGCAGCTGAGAGCCTACAGTGGCCAACTCGCGACCTTCTACGCCGATAAGAATGCCATTCAGCAGGCATTCATCACCAATGAGCCGTACTTGGTGAAGAACCGGACCGGCGAAACGCCGAAGACGTTCCTGTTTGCCGACTACGGGTATCTGACCTACGGCTCGATGGTCGCTACCTCGCAGGCGATGATCGACCACAAGCCGAAGGTCGTCGCCTGCGTCGTTCAGGCGTCGGTGAAAGGATGGAAGGAATTTTTGGCCGATCCCAAACCAGCCTTCGCCGTAATCAAAAAGGAAGATCCGGAGAACACGGACGGACGTTTGACCTACGCTTACAATGCGATCAAAAATTACCATCTGGTGGAGACACGCGAAACCGAGAAGGCCGGCTTCGGTTCGATGACCGAAGCGCGCTGGAAGGCGCACTACGAAATGCTGGTTGCCGAGCACCTGCTCAAGCCGATGGACTACAAGTCGACCATAAACATGCAGTTTCTGCCGGGGCCGGGCCATTAGCGAGCGGAAGGCGGATGCCCGGAGCTTGGCGGAGGAGCCGTTACCCTGCGTTACCCATGGCGAATTTACATGAGTGCTAATGCGGAATCACTCGATAGCCTTGGCGAGGAGCCTCAGGCCGCTGGCCGCTGGCATGGTGTTCTGGGCAGAGTTCTTCCGCTGGTGGCGGGCGTTTTTTTTTTGCTGGCGTGGGAGGTCGCAGTCCGCGAGCTGAATGTCTCGAAATTCATTCTGCCGCCTCCCTCGGTGATCTTTACAACTCTGTTCGAGCAACGAGCCGATCTTTTCCATGCGCTGCTGTTTACTGCGGCGATAACCTTGGCGGCCTTTCTCCTGGCTATCGTTACCGGCATCGTCCTCGGCATTCTGCTGACGCAGAATCCCATCGTCGAGCGCACATTCTGGCCTTATGCGGTCACCATGCAAGTGACGCCGATGATCGCCATCGCGCCGCTGATCGTCATCTGGGTGGGCCTCGACCGCGTCTGGCTGGCGATGCTCATCATGGCCTGGATGGTGGCTTTCTTCCCCATGCTGTCCAACACCGCTATCGGCATCAAGTCGGCCGATCACGGCCTGCGGAATGTGTTCGCGCTCTACGGAGCATCGCGGTGGAAGCGGCTGCGCTATCTGCAATTGCCGTCCGCGCTGCCTTACATCCTTGCCGGCGCGCGCATTTCCGCGGGCCTGTCGGTCATCGGCGCCGTGGTCGCGGAATTCATGGCGGGCAGCGGCTCAGCCAAGGGACTCGCGTATATCATCGTCGAGAGCGGAGCGATGTTCAACGTCGCACGAATGTTCGCCGCCTTGATGCTGCTGGCCGCTTTCGGCCTCTCGATCTGGTATGCTACCACCAGCGCGCAAAGCCTGCTGTTGCGGCGCTGGCATGAAAGCGAACTGAAGCAAGAGAACTGAGTTCGCGTGAATCCCGCCACAGACCAGAACGCCGGGAACCGGGCACCCTTGCAGCCGCATCAAATCCAGCGTGCCGATGCGGATCCGCTGACCAGCGCCGGTTCTGTCGAGCCGCTGGTGCAGCTCAAGGGCATCGACAAGATCTATTCCAACGGCACACTGGCTCTTCGCGGCTTCACCCTCGACGTGATGCCAAACCAGTTCGTCAGCCTGTTGGGGCCGTCGGGCTGCGGCAAATCCACAGTGCTCCGCATGGTGGCCGGCCTCGGCAGTTACACGCGCGGCGCGGTGGCGTGGGCGTCGACAACGGGCGGCCGAGCCAGGGACGAGGTCGGCTTCGTGTTCCAGGAGCCCAATCTGATGCCGTGGGCCACCACCTTCGATAACGTCTACCTGCCGCTGCGACTGCAGGATCAGCGCAGAGCCGCCGTGACCGACCGGGTCAACGATGTCCTGGAGCTCGTTGGACTGTCGGGTTTCGCCGCGGCCTATCCGCGCGAACTGTCGGGCGGCATGAAGATGCGCGTTTCGATCGCCCGCGCCCTGGTCACCCAGCCCAAGCTGCTGCTGATGGACGAGCCGTTCGCCTCGCTCGATGAAATCACGCGAAGTAAGCTCGCCAACGATCTCCTGTCCATTTGGCAACGGGCCAAATGCACTGTGATGTTCGTGACCCACAGCGTCTACGAGAGCGTGTATTTGTCGCAACGCATCGCCGTGATGGCGGCGCGGCCTGGCCGCATCATCGGTGAACTCCGCATCGATACGCCTTATCCGCGCGACACGGAATTCCGGCTCACTCACGAATATACCAATCATTGCCGCGAGGTCTCGGCGTTGCTCGACCGCGCCATCGCCATGCAGTCTTGATGATACGACGCCGCTCGGCTGCAAAATCGCGGACAATATTGTCACGCGGAACCACAGGTGCAGACCTCGGCGATGAGATCCTTGATCGGCATCGTCGCGGCGTGCACGTCCCAGATGCGTGCGGTGTCGCCAGATGGCGCGCGCGGCGTGGGCCGGGACCTGGGAGGACTCGAACCTCCAACCAAGCGGTTACGAGCGCCCTGCGGCAACTGGAGAAGGCGGTGACAATATGCACAATATGCAATGTCGATGCTTTGTGAGCGAAGCCGCAACACGCAAATAACTCTGCCAGCGTAGGCTACGAGACTTGACTACCGCTTGATTTCCGTCGCCGAGACTTTGTAACAAGGAAATTTGCGTAGCTCTTTCTTTTTATCGGCAAGAGTGGGCTCGCCGTAGCTCCGCCCAACTGAAGCCGGCGCATGTCCCACAACGGCGTCGAGCACCTTTTCCGACATGCCGCTTCGGAAGCCTATGGCCTTGAACGTGTGTCTCCAGGCGTGATTAGGCGACAGCTCTGGATCGTTGACGCCAAGACTTCGGACCCACGTTGCCACCTTTTCGCGTGCTTTCACATACCGCGGTTTGCGGGGGTTGGTGGGATCGACTGGTCCAATAGGCTGCTTCAACTCATTATAAAACAGCGGTCGGTCCCCATTGGCCTTCACGAATGCAAGAAAGCCTTGCTCAATTAAATGGTCATGAAGCGGCACTGTGCGCGCCTTGCCGGTCTTGATCGTACCAGCCTCTGGCGAAATCTTGATGGCATGAGTGCCGGCGCCTTCGACGACATCAACACCGCGCAATTGCGTGAGCTCGCCCATGCGTGCACCGCTGTACGCCGCGAGCCAGGGACACCAACGCTTGCCGCGTCAGTCTTGCTGCGCACTTCGATCGCCAGCGCGGCGCTCAATATTGTCTTGCGGGCGACGAACCCGCCCTTCCGAGTCGGAATGAGCTTGGTGGCAAGCCGGGGCGTGCGAGGTCGCTACAAACGGTTTTGTAGCTTGATTTGTAACATCTTTGATGGGAAATACCAATGCTTTCAGTAAGCCATTGATCGATAAAGGTCGGGTGGATTAATGGAGCGGGTGAAGGGAATCGAACCCTCGTCATAAGCTTGGAAGGCTTCTGCTCTACCATTGAGCTACACCCGCGCCGGGCCGAACTTAGGGGACGCGCGACAGATTACAACATCCCCCGGCCCGTCCGCACACCGCCATTGCCGGGCTTGACCCGACAATCCAGGCTGCTGTGGCGAATGCGCACACTTAACCGGGGCGCTCGTTTGTGGCAACTCAGCATGGATGGGCGGGTCGAGCCCGCGCAGACGAATTGAAATTGCTTGAGTGCGGGTAGGCCTCTTACGATAGAGGCTCACATAGAGGCTCACCCAGACGCCGCCTGAGAACAACAATATGCCCGAAGCATCTTCGCAATTGTCGGTTTCGCTGTGGCGCGGCGGCGCCGACGGCCGCTATCAGACCTACGTCGTGCCGCGGCGCGCCAATCAGACCGTGCTTGACGTGGTCACCTACGTGCAGCGCCATATCGATCCGACGCTGTCCTACCGGTTCGCCTGCCGGGTCGGCATGTGCGGTTCGTGCGCGATGACGGTGAATGGGCGGCCGCGCTGGACCTGCCGCACCCATGTGGCCAAGGTCGCGCGCGGGCGCGACCTCAAGATCGGCCCGCTGGAAAACCTTCCGCTCATCAAGGACCTCGCCACCGACATGGCGCCGTTCTTCGAGAAATGGCAGCGCGCCAAGGGCGCCTTCGCGCCGTCACAGACGCGCGCCGACGCCATGGCGCGCATCAAGCCCGGCAACTCCGCGCGCATTGCCGCCGACGCGGCGATCGAATGCATCAATTGCGGCGTCTGTTATGCGGCATGCGACACCGTGCGCTGGAATTCGGGTTATCTGGGACCGGCGGCGCTCAACCGCGCCTGGACGCTGGTCAACGACGAGCGCGATGCCGGTAACGGCGTGCGTCTTTCGGCGGTCGCGGCGGCCGGCGGCTGCCATTCATGCCACTCGCACCAGTCGTGCCAGGAACACTGCCCGGTCTCGCTCAATCCGACGGCCTCGATCGCCGGGCTGAAACGGCGCACGGCCTTGGCCGCCCTGAAAGGCGAACTGAAGACATGAACGCGCGCCTTTACATCTGGCAGCGCGCAACGGCGGCGCTGATGGCACCGCTGGTGTTCATCCATATCGCGGTCATATTTTATGCCACGCGGACGGGATTATCGGCCGCCGATATTCTGTCTCGCACGCACGACAGCATCGCCTGGGCGGTCTTCTACAGCGTCTTTGTGGCCGCAGCGTCTATCCATGCGTCGATCGGCGTGCGCAACGTGCTCGCCGAATGGTCGCCGCTGCGCGACCCCAGCGCGGGATGGTGTGCCGTCCTCCTCGGCATCGTACTGTCGTTGCTCGGCTTCCACGCCGTCGTTGCGTTGGTGTTCATGTGAGCGCTCCGGGCCTAAAACATCGCGGCAGCGCGCTCTGGATTGCGGCGATGATTCATCGCCTGTCGGGCTTGGCGCTGGCGATCTTTCTGCCGATCCACTTCTTCGTCCTCGGGCTGTCGTTCCACGGCGGCGCTCGGCTCGACGCGTTTCTGCGCTGGACCGATCAGCCTACGGTCAAATTCGCCGAGGGCGGCCTGGTCTTCCTGCTCACCGTGCATCTGCTCGGCGGCCTGCGCGTCTTGGTGATCGAGAATTTCAACTGGCATGACGGGCAGAAACAGCTGGCGACGCTCGCGGCCGCGTTGTCGGCGCTCGTCGCTTTCATCTTTCTCGCGCGCGTGTTGTAAAGGAAGGCATGAACGTCGAGCGGCTCAAAACCGACATTCTGATTCTCGGCACCGGCGGCGCCGGGCTGTTCGCGGCGCTGCACGCGCACAAAGCCAATCCCGATCTCGACATCACGATCGTCAGCAAGGGACTTTTGGGCAAATGCGGCTGCACCCGCATGGTGCAGGGCGGCTACAACGTGGCGCTCAATCCCGGCGACTCGGTCGAGCGGCATTTCATGGACACGATCGAGGGCGGCAAATGGCTGCCGCACCAGGCCCTGGCCTGGACGCTGGTGTCGAAGGCGGTCGAGCGCGTGCACGAGCTGGAGAACGAGATCGGCTGTTTTTTCGACCGCAACGCCGACGGCACGCTCCACGGCAAGGCGTTCGCCGGCCAGACCTTCGACCGCACCGTGCACAAGGGCGATCTCACCGGCATCGAGATCATCAACCGGCTGATGGAGCAGGTCTGGGCGCGGCCGCAAATCCGCCGGCTGGAGGAGCACCGCGCGGTGGCGCTCCTTCCGGCCGCGGACGGCACGCTCGCGGGCGCGCTCATGATCGACGTGCGCTCGGGCGCCTTCAAACTCGTCACCGCACAGGCGGTGCTGCTGGCGACCGGCGGCGGGCCGACCATGTATCGCTACCATACGCCCTCAGGCGACAAGACCATGGACGGCCTGGCCATGGCGCTCCGCCTTGGGCTGCCCCTGCGCGACATGGAGATGGTGCAGTTTCATCCGACCGGGCTTCTCGCCGGGCCGGACACGCGCATGACCGGTACGGTGCTGGAAGAAGGCTTGCGCGGCTCCGGCGGATACCTGCTCAACGGCGCGCAGCACCGCTTCATGGGCGATTACGATCCGAAGCTCGAGCGCGCCACGCGCGACGTCGTCAGCCGCGCCATCTATGCCGAGATGCGCGCCGGCCGCACCACGCGCAACGGCGGCGTCTATATCAAGATGAGCCATCTCGGCCCGGCGCACGTGGCCAAGGAATTCAAGGGCATGGTGGATCGCTGCCGCGACTGCGGCTTCGATCTCGCCGGCGGGCTGGTGGAAGTGGTGCCGACCGCGCATTATTTCATGGGCGGAGTGATCTGCGACGTGAACACCGCGACCGAGCGCTTCGGCCTGTTCGTCGCCGGCGAGGACGCGAGCGGCATGCACGGCGCCAATCGGCTCGGCGGCAACGGCGTCGCCAACTCGACGGTCTTCGGCGGCATCGCCGGCGACGTGATGGCGCGCTGGATCGCCGACAACAAGCCCGGCCATCGCGCTGCCGATGCGAGCGTTCTCGACGCCGAGATCGAGCGCGCGCTGCATCCGTTCGGGCAGAAATCCGGCGACCTGAATGCGCTGCGGGAAAAACTGCTCGACACCATGTGGAACGATGTCGGCGTCGTGCGCGAGCGGGCCGGTCTCGGCCGCGGACTTGCCGCGATCGATCAGATCGAAGCCGAGCTTCTGGCCACCGGCGTCGCCGACACCGACCGCCGTTTCAACCTGACCTGGCACGATTGGCTCAACCTGCGTTCGCTCTGCGAGATCAGCCGCGTCATTGCGCTGGCTGCGGTAAAGCGCGAGAATTCACGCGGCGCGCATTTTCGGTCGGATTTTCCCGAGCCCGGCGACTTCGCCACCTCATGGTTTACCGTGGCGCGGCAGAGAAGCGGCGATATCGAGATCAGCGAGCGGCCGGTCGAGTTCACGCACGTTAAGCCGGGCGAGACGTTGATACGCAACCAAGTTGCGGCTGAATAAAGAGAAGAAGCCTATGATTCCGCTCTCTTCGATCCAAAAAACCGCCGAGGATTTGATGGCCAAGGCGTCCATCGAAATCCCCGAGGATTATCTCGCCGGCCTGCGCAAATGCGCCGACACCGAAAAGGGCGATCTGTCCTCGTTCGTCATCAAGGCCATGCTGGAGAATTACGAAGCCGCCAAGGAGGATCGCCGTGCCATGTGCGGCGATACCGGCCTGCCGCGCTGGTACGTCAAGATCGGCAACGATGCGCGCATCGACGGCGGCCCCGTCGCGCTGGAAGCCGCGCTGCGCCGCGCCACCGCGCGCGCCACCGCCAACGTGCCGCTGCGGCCGAACCGCGTGCATCCGCTGTGGCGCACCGACCACAACAACAACGTCGGCATCAACGCGCCGGAGATCGAATACGCATTTCACCCCGACGCCGACTGGATCGAACTGACGACGGTGCACAAGGGCGGGCTGTTCGGCACCGACTACCGCATGCTGTTTCCCGGCGACGGCATCGAGGGCATCAAGCGATTCTATCTCGATACGCTGATCGGCTTCGGCAAGCGCGGTCTCGCCTGCCAGCCGGCGATCGTCGGCATCGGCCTCGGCGGCTCCAAGGATACGAGCGTGGTGCTCGGCAAACAGGCCTCCTGCCTGCGCGTCGTCGGCTCGCGCAACCCCGATCCGCGCATTGCGGCGCTGGAGGAGGAATTCAAAGAACTCGGCAACTCGATCGGCATGGGTGCCATGGGTTTTGTCGGTTCTTCCATGGTGATCGATTGCCATATCGAGGTCGGCTATTGCCACACCGGCGGCATGCCGATGTCGGTGCATATGTTCTGTCTTTCCTCCAGGCGCGCCTGCGCACGCATCGCCGCCGACGGCAAGGCGGCCTTCCGCACCGACCCGATGTGGTTCACCGACTACATGCGGCGCGAAACCGTCGAGTGGGAGCGCCAGGCGGCCGAGGCGGCGGAGTAGCTGCAATGCTGTCATTGCGAGGAGCAAAGCGACGAAGCAATCCAGGCTGCCGCGACGCATTCTGTTCCACTCCTAGATTGCTTCGCTACGCTCGCAATGACGAGACACCTCCATGCCCGATCTGAAGACCGTTCGTCTCACCCTCCCCGCCCGCACCGAAGATCTGCGCGCGCTGGAGATCGGCTCGGTCGCCTATCTGACCGGCCGAGTGTTTACCGGCCGCGAGGGCGTCTACAAGCGCGCGGTCGAGGACGGCGCCGGAATGCCGGCGGACCAAACCGCGCTCGGCACCGCGAACTTCCACTGCTCGCCGGCCGCCGCGATTAATCCGGACGGCAGCTACAAGGTCGGTGCGGTCACCGCCACCGCCTCGTTCCGTTTCGCCAAATGGCTCGGCGGCTTTTTCAAGCTCTCCGGCTGCAACGTCATCATCGGCAAGGGCGGCATGACTTCGGCGACCTATCGCGAATTTTTTGTTCCCAACGACGCCATCTATCTGACCACGGTGGGCTACGGTACCGGCGCGCTCCTTGGTCGCGGCATCAAGCGCGTCGCCGGCGTCTATTGGCTGGAAGAGCTTGGCCTCGCGCAGGCCGTCTGGGTCCTCGACGTGGAAAACTTCGGCCCGTTCCTGGTCGAGAGCGATCTATCCGGCAACTCGCTGTTCGAGCGCGAGAACGCCAAGATCGCGCCCGGCCTGGACAAGCTCTATGCCGGCACCAGGCCGGCCACCATGCGCCGCTACGGCGAGACCGACGACAAGACCGAGGAAGTGATCTGAGAAGCTCTCGGCGTTCCGTCTCCTTTCCTTTCTTTCTTGAAGCAGCGCGGGTGGAGCAGAGCGAAACCCGTGATTCCCGAAGTCGCGAATAGCGGAGTAGCGAATAGCGAATCCCTGGTCTCCTAGTCTCTAATATAGAGACTTTATCGTTGACATCTATCCCATTATTGGATACAGATAGCGCCATTAAATCTTTGCCCTGAGAGGACGTGTCCGGGAGACAGACCTGGGCATAGGGGCGAGTGCGGCGCCTGCGCGCGGGCTTGTAACCCGCTCCCGGGCGGCTTTGGGCATCAGCGCTCCGGTACTATGGCCGGAGTGGGTGTTGAGACCCTGGACTGGGACAGGTTGGGCGCGGGTAACGCCCGTGCAGCAGCGTTACGATCTTCGCCCCGGTTGGCGGTCAAAAGGATCGTGCGCTCCGGCCGCGTCCCAGGAAGCATGGCCTGGAGCTGAGTTGGGGGGTGACAACCGCCCAACGAGAGCCGCGATGGAACGCCGAGAGGCGAGCGCCCCCGCATTTGGGGCGCCCCGCGCCCGAAGCGCGGACGAGTGGTGACATTCGCCCGCGTGGCGCGGTCACAAAGCATGCGTCTCTCGGCGTTCCGTCTCCTTTTTTTCGTCATTGCGAGCGAAGCGAAGCAATCCAGTTCATTGGCACAGTTCCGGATTGCTTCGTCGCTGCCGCTCCTGGCAATGACGCGTGAAGGACAAACCTCGGGCGCGAATCAAAAACCGCGCCGCGAGACGATGAATGCTGCGCGCGGGGATTTTCTTTTCCCCTCTCCCCTTGCGGGAGTGGGAAGAAGGCGCCGAGGAGGGGATTGATTTCTCTGTTCCACGGGAGACCGTTGAAAAGAGGGAGACGGTTGAAAAGACCCCGGAGACTAAAAAGATCCGGCCTCGCCGAGCGCGGGCCGCTCATTCATTTTCGAATCAAATAAATCGGGCTCGACCAGGCGCGGTGGCCGTCTTCCTGCTGGACGCGGACGTAAAGCCGCGTGTCACCGTCGCGCCGGACATTTATGGGCAAGGCATGACCGAAATGGCGCGTCGTCATCACGTCCGGCAGGCGCTGCAAGGTGATGGCGCGGTCGAGGCCGCCGGCGTCGAACACCGTTTCGGCGATGCCGATGTCGGCGATCGCCACGTCCGCCGAGACGTGCCTGGTGGTGAATGCCAGCCGGCCGGACGCCTGTTCGAGCCACAGATCGATGGCGCCGAAATTGCCGGTCGTGACCGCTTTCCACGTCACCGAGCGGCCGTCGTGGCTCTGGATGCCGCGGTCGAGATTCCAGTTGTTGATGACGCCGGCCTTCCTGATGGTGTTGCCGGTGACGACGAGCGAGCCGTCCCAGATGGTGGTGCGGGCGCGCCCGCGATATTCGGCACCGTGATAGCCGAGGCGGACCCGCGCATACGACCCGTCCGCGCCGTAGGGCCGGACCGTTTCGATGCAATCGAGGCCGTCGAAAATGTCGATGCGCTCGATCGGCGCGGTGCCGAACGCGTCGACGTGAAGCCGTGCCGTCGCGGTGGTGACGCGCGCGATGTCGCCCATGATCAGGCGGCGGCTTCGCGCCGCTACGGCCGTATCGAACGCGGGATCACGCGCAAACACGTCGGCGTCCTCGGCAAGCTCAACGCGCACGTCGAGAAGCATGCGATTGCCGGTCGTGCCGTAGTGCCGCCGCCGCCGCATCGACTCGAAAATCGCGTCGCGATCGAGCCGCGGCGCGATGAAGCAGGTCAGCCCGCCCTGGCTGCCGAAGAACGACGCGCCCGGATAGCAGGCGCCCGGGCGTCCCTTGTGGCCGTCGGAATTGGCGACGATGCCGACCCGATAGCCCTTTTCGAAGGCGTCGCGCACGATCCATTCGAACGTGCCCCACGCCGAGTGCACCTCGACCGCGGTTTCGAGTCTCGGGTCGTGGGCGTAACGGATGTCGGCGTAACGGCCGCCGACATGGGCGACCGCGACACAATCCTTCCCTTGCAGTCTCTCGAACAGATCGCGCGCCGTGTGCGCGTCGGCGCCCTCGTCCCTCATATCGAGCGCATCGGCAATCTGCGCATGCGAGGAGCGGTGGATGGTTTCGCCCTCGCGGCGGAAGTGCACATTGCGATCGCCGCCGACCGCGGTGTTGGCCGACCATTCGTAGCCGGGAATGCAGACGAACTCGCCCGGCCGGTCGAATTCGCGCGACAGCCGGTTGAGTTCCTCCCAGAACGCGCCGGTCATCTGGAAATCGTTGCCCTGGTGGCCCATGACATCGAGAAACGCCTTGTCGCGGCCGAACTCGAAATATTCACGCGCCGAATTGGTACCGAGCGTCTCGTTCGACTGGCCGTGCGTGTCCCCCCAGAAATGCACGAGCGCGGCGTCCGGCTGATCGACGCGCAGCGGATTGGAGCGGCACAGTTCGTCGCCCTGCGCATTCATCACGCTGATGGTGAGATCGCCGGTCTGCGCGGCGGCAAGCCGGTCCGCGACGGCGGCGAACTGTCCGCGCTCGAAGCGGATTTTCGGCGGCAGACCCATCACGAGCGCCGAGCTTTCCAGGTGCAGATCGGCCTCGACGCGGTCGGACGGATTGCCCCATTTGTCGTTGGCCTTGATCGCGAGGCGGAACGGTTCGCCGCGCCGGATCAGCGTCGGCAGCGCCGCGTGCCACTGCGCCGGCGGCCCCGGAACGATCGCAATTCTCGGACTGCGCGGCAGGGCGACGTAGTCATAGGTCGCGATCGGATCGGCGAGGACGTGAAATTCGAATTCGCTCTCGCAATAGGTCTGCAGACGGATGCCCGGCGAACCGGACCGGCGATCGCCGAAGCGGATGGTGATGGTATCGCCGGGCGCGAGGAAATGCTTGGCGACGCCGATGTAAAGCGAGCGGCTCCAAGGGCGGATGTTGCGCTTGAATTCCCATTTGCACTCGAGCGTGGCGCCGTTCGAGGCTTCGACACTCGTGTAGCCCTGCCCCTTCGGATCGTCGAACTGAACCGGTCCGAAATCGGTGGCAAAGCGAAAGCCGATCTTGAGCGAGCCGGTGTCGTCCATGCCGAATGGGCCGGCGGTGTAGACGAGCGTGAAGGACTGATACGACCCCGCCTCGAACGCTCCGGTCGGCCCAAGCGTGGCCGAGCCCATCAGGTCGGGACGATAATCGGAAAAAGGCATCGGCGAGGGCCAGTTCGGTCGCAGCATCAGGCCGGCATCATCGGCCGGTCACGGGGTCTTAACGCCGGCGGCCTTGATCAGCGGCACCCACTTGTCGATCTCCGCCGCGACCAGATGACCGAGCGCCGCCGGGGTCCGCTGTTCGGGCGGTGGAATATCGGCGCCGATCTGCTTCATGCGCGCGTCGAGCGTTGGATCCTGCATCGCCTTTTGCACTGCGGCGTTGATGCGGTCGACAAACTCCGCCGGCGTGCCTTTCGGCATGAACAACGCCGACCAGGCGACGGTCTGCAGTTGCGGCAAGCCGGCCTCGACCGCGGACGGCACGTCGGGAAGCGACGGCGAGCGAGTGGGAATCGTGACCACGATGGGGTTCTCGGCGCCGGCCTTGATATGCGGCGTCGCCGTGACAACCTGGTCGAACAACAGATCAATCTGTCCGCCCAACAGGTCGTTGGTCGCCTCCGAAAGCCCGCGATACGGCACTTCGACCATTTCGGCTTCGGTCAGGTGCCTGAACAACAAATACGTCAAATCGGAGATCGAGCCAACTCCGGCACTGCCCATCGTGAGCTTGCGCGGATGCGCCTTGGCATAGCCGATCACTTCGCGCAACGAGTGAAACGGCAACGCCTTTCTACTCACCAGCACCATGGGCGTGCTGGCCACCAGAATCACGGGCTCAAAATCGGTGCGCGGATCATAGGGCAGCTTGGCGTAAATTCCGACGCTCGCCGCGTGGGTGCCGAGATTGCCCATCACCATCGTATAGCCGTCTGGCGCGGCGCGGGCGACCTTTGCCGCGCCGATCGTGCCGCCGGCGCCGGTCACATCATCGACGACGAGCTGTTGGCCGAGCATGGGGCCGATCGACTGCGCGATAAGCCGCGCGAGCACATCGGTGGGTCCACCGGCGGCAAACGGCACCACAATCGTGATCGGTCGGCTCGGGTACTTCTCCGCAGCCTGGGAACTGCAAGCGATACAAGCCACAAACGTTGCAACAGCGATCTGACGGACGAGCCGAACCAAGGCCATTTTCCACACCCGATTGTTGCGGTGCCGCACGAGGCCCGCACGCGCGCTCTCTCTCTCTGTTTGTTCGTCACCAATTTACAAGGGCACCGCAGCCTGTCAAACGCCGGGGGCGCTCTTCACAGTGAATGAGCGGGATGCGAAGTGTGCGAGGCAACACTCGCCGAACCATGGCGCGCGGGCGGCCCTCTCTACCGACGCGTTCGCAGCGAATCCGTGTCGGACCATCGTGCTCGACGACGGCGTTGGCGGCACGGTCATAGCGACGCTGCGCCCCGGTGCCCTCGTCGAGCTTCGGGTTGCGGACGATGACAGGCACCGAGCGAGTCGGGCCGCCCTGCGAAGCAATGACTGGAACAGACCTCGTCTCAAGAGCCGGGCAAGCCGCCTTATCGTTTTTCGCTCGTTTTCTCTTCGCTTTCTTTCGTTTTCTTTTCGTTTTCTCTCGTTTTCTTTCGTTCCGTGCGGTTCCCAACGATTTGCTGCGCTCCCTGGCGCTCAAGTTGTCCCATGCGCGGACAAACTCTTTGCTTTTCGGAACTGGCGTCTGCCGGCATCGTTAGCTCTGAAGGTCGACCCTACGATCGCGCTGTCGAGGATTTTATGGCTGGCAATGGTCGAACGAACCGAAGGTCATTTCTGATGGCGACCGTTTCAACGGCGGCGGCGCCGGTCATCGCTCGTTCGCGCGCGGCAAATGCCGCGCCGGTTCAAGCGGCCCAAAATCCGCGCTCGCCAGTCGAGGCGACCTTTCGGTTCAACGGACAGTCACGCGCGCTGGCGTTCGATGTACGCACTTCGCTCCTTGATCTGCTGCGCGAGCATCTCGGGCTGACGGGAGCCAAGAAGGGCTGCGACCACGGCCAATGCGGCGCCTGCACGGTGCTCCTCGACGGACGGCGGGAACTATCGTGCCTGACCCTGGCGATCGGCGCCGCGGGTCGCGACCTGACCACGATCGAGGGTTTGGCGCGAGACGGTGAGCTGCATCCGATGCAGCAAGCCTTCATCGACAACGATGCCTTTCAGTGCGGCTACTGCACGCCCGGCCAGATCCTTTCCGCGATTGCCTGCGTCAACGAGCACCACGCCGAGAACGATGCCGACATCCGTGAATACATGAGCGGCAATTTGTGCCGCTGTGCGGCCTATCCCAATATCGTCGCCGCGGTGAAGCAGGCCCGGCCACTGATAAAAACAGCGGGCAAAGGTTAGCCATGAGGCCTTTCGTCTATGAGCGGTTGACCGGTGCCGACGCGCTCATGCAGTCGGGCGCGGATTCGTTGGCGCCCGCGAACCCCGGCGCTTCTTATTTGGCCGGCGGCACCACGCTGATCGACTTGATGAAGCTCGAAGTCATGCGGCCGCGGACGGTGATCGACATCAACGCGCTCGCCCGCGGCGCGTATGGGCGCATCGAGGTCGGCCAGAACGGCTTGCGCCTCGGCGCGCTGGTGCGCATGGCCGAGGCCGCGGAGCATCCCGCTGTGCGTCATCAATACCCTGTGATCGCCCAGTCGCTGCAGCTCGCCGCCAGTGCGCAACTGCGCAACATGGCGAGCCTCGGCGGCAACGTGCTCCAGCGCACTCGCTGCACCTATTTCCGCGACGTGTCCTACGCGGCCTGCAACAAGCGCGCTCCCGGTTCCGGCTGCGCCGCCATGGAGGGCTTCAATCGCATGCACGCCGTGCTCGGCACCAGCGAACAGTGCATCGCCAGCTACCCGGGCGATTTCGCCCAGGCGCTGATCGCACTCGATGCCTCGGTGGAGCTGCTGGGACCCGGCGGCGCGCGCACGATTCCCTTCGCCGATCTTCATCGCCCTCCCGGCGGTGCGCCGGATCGCGAAACGACGTTAAGGCCGGGCGAGATGATCGTGGCATTTATGATTCCGGCGGCCCCGTGGACCCGCCGGTCGCTTTATTTGAAGGTACGCGACCGGCAATCCTACGAATTTGCGTTGGCCTCGGCGGCGGTCGCGCTCGACCAACAGGACGGGACGGTGCGCGATGCGCGCATTGCGCTCGGCGGCGTTGCGACCGTTCCCTGGCGCGCCCGCGGGGCCGAAGCCGCCCTGCGCGGCCGGGCGATCGACCGCGATAGCCTCGCTGCCGCAGCGAACGCCGCATTCGCCGGGGCAACAGGCCACGGGCACAACGATTTCAAGATCGAACTCGGCAAGCGCACGTTAACGCGGGCGCTGCAACAGGCAGCGGCGCTGGAGGTTTGAGATGGCAAGCGCAGCAGCACCTCAGCCGAAAGCCAACATGGGAGCACCGGTGCCGCGCTATGACGCCCGGCTGAAAGTCACCGGTGAAGCCCGCTATCCGGCCGACGTGCCGCTCGCCAATCCGGCCTTCGCCGTGCTGGTGACCAGTTCCATCGCCAAAGGACGCATCGAACGGCTCGATCTCGACGAAGCGCGCGCCATTCCCGGCGTCCTCAATATCCTGACTTATGAAAACACCGGAGAGCTGAAGCCGGTAAAATTCGGGGCGGGCGCGGCGACGTCGATCCAGGCTCTCGGCCCGGACGTTTTGCAGGCCGGGCAAATCATTGCCGTGGTGTTGGCCGATACGTTCGAGGCCGCAACCGAAGCCGCCCATCGCGTCAACGCGACCTACGCAGCGCAGATGCCGTCGTCGACCTTTGGATCGCCGGGTCTGACAAGCGACGACGTCACCAAGGTCTCGCAGCAGCACAAGCATCTGCCCCAGGCCGGCGATGCTGAGGCAGCGATCGGCAGCGCCGAAGTTGCCATCGATGCGGAGTATGGCACGCCGACCCAGCACCACAATCCGATGGAATTGTTTTCTACGACCTGCGCGTGGACCGGAGACCGGCTGACCGTCTATGAGCCGACCCAATTTGTTTACGGCCTGAAGAACGGCGTGGCCGAACGGCTTGGCATCGAACCCGAGAAGGTTCGCGTCGTCAGCCACTACGTCGGCGGTGCATTCGGTTCCAAGGGTCCGATGACGCCCCGAACCGCGCTGATTGCGCTCGCGGCCAAGCGACTGAACCGCCCCGTAAAACTTGTCCCAACCCGCGCCGAGGGCTTCACGATCGCGACCTACCGCGCGGAAACGCGGCACCATATCCGGCTCGGCGCCCGCCGCGACGGCAAGCTCGTCGGCTACGTGCACGAGGGCCGGGAAATCAGCTCGCGTCCCGATCCTTACGCGGTCGCGGGTGTCGAAGACAGCGCCCAGCTCTATGCCTTCGGCACCGTGGCCACCAAGGTCAGCATCGTGCATGCCGACCGCAATACGCCGGGCTACATGCGTTCGCCGCCGGTCGTGCCGTACCTATTCGCGCTGGAGAGCGCGATGGACGAGATGGCGCACAAACTCGGCATCGATCCGATCGAGTTCCGCCGCATCAACGATACCGCGGTGAGCCCGATCGGCAACAAGCCGTATACGAGCCGCTCGCTGATGACCTGCTACGACCAGGCAGCCGCGGCCTTCAACTGGAAACAGCGCAACCCGCAACCGGGCTCGATGCGCGACGGCGAATGGCTCGTCGGTTACGGCTGCGCTACGGCGCTTTATCCCACCCACGTCGGCGCGGCTGCCGCCCGCGTGCGGCTGATGCCGAACGGCAACGCGCGCGTGCAGATCGCCGCCCACGAGATCGGCAACGGCGTTTATACGATTCTCGCCCAGATGGCGGCCGAGCGACTCGGTCTCGAGATCGCATCGGTCACCGTCGAAGTTGGCGACTCTCGTCTGCCGCCGGCGCCCGCCGCGGGCGGTTCTACGACCACTGCCGCCGCCGTCAACGCGGTGATGAAGACATGCGATATCATCCGCGCCAAACTGCTGCATGGTGCGGTGGCTGCGAATGAGGGGCCGCTTGCCGGCCGCAACCCTGACGAGATCACCTTGCAGGACGCCAGGCTGATCGGCGCTGACGGCGCGGGCGAAAGCTTTGCCGATGTTTTCGAGCGCATGGGCGTGAGCACAATCGAAGACTATTCCGAGTTCGTACCGAAGGGGCTCAAACCCGATGCCGTGGGCAATCTCTACCACGGCAAGCCTGCCTCGACCGGGGGATCAAAGGGCCCAAAGGTCATGTACGCGATGGGCGCCGAACTGGTCGAAGTCCGGGTCCACTCGCTCACCTGCGAGATTCGCGTGCCGCGTATTGTCGGCGCGTTCGCAGCCGGTCGGCTCATGAACACCCGGACCGTCCACAGCCAGTATATGGGCGGCATGATCTGGGGCATCAGTTCGGCGCTGCACGAGGCGACCGAGATCGACACGCGCTACGCGCGCTACGTCAACGATAATCTCGCCGATTATCTGGTGCCGGTGAACGCCGACGTGGATGACGTGCAGGTCATTCTCGTGCCGGAAGTGGACGATGAGGTGAATCCGGCGGGCGTAAAAGGACTGGGCGAACTCGCCAATGTCGGTACCGCCGCGGCGGTCGCCAACGGCGTCTATCACGCCACCGGCATACGCATCCGCCAACTGCCGATCCGTCTTGAGAAGCTCCTGCAAGCCTAGGCGCCGCGCTGCCGCCTTCTTTGCCGCGCCGTTCAGAAAATCCGTGCCGGCTAGCGCTTGCCGGCTTTCGCGGCGCGCCTGGCGGCATGGTATTTGCGGCGAATGGCTGCCAGATCGACGCGCGGCGCCGGCAGTTTCAGTCCCATCGCGTCCATCGTATCGGCGAGGATGTGCGAAATCGCGAGGTTGCGAAACCATTTTTGGTCCGAGGGAACGACATACCACGGCGCCCGCTTGGTGCTGGTGCGTGCGATTGCCTCCTCATAGGCCGCCGTGTATTTCGGCCACAGCGCGCGCTCGGAATAATCGCTCTCGCTGATCTTCCAATGCCGCGCCGGGTCGTCAAGCCGCTGGCGGAAGCGCTCCAACTGCTCGGCCGCGGAAATGTGCAGATAGAATTTGAGAATGCGCGTGCCGTTCTCGGCCAGCATGTTCTCGAAACCGTTGATCAGGTCGTAGCGTCCGGACCAGACCGAGCGTGGGACGAGTTTGTGCACGCGAACGGCGAGCACGTCTTCATAGTGCGAGCGGTTGAAGATCACCACCTCGCCTTTGCCTGGCGCGCGCCGATGTGCGCGCCAGAGGAAATCATGGGCCAGCTCACTTCTGCTCGGCTGCTTGAAGCTGTACACCGACGTTCCCTGCGGGTTCACGCCCGTGAACAGGTGACGAATCACTCCATCCTTGCCGGCCGCGTCGAGCCCCTGCAGTACGACCAGCAGCGATTGGCTGGCGTCGGCGTACAACAGGTATTGCAGCCGGCCGATGCGCTCGACCAGCTTGGCCGTCTCCTCGATCGCGGTTGGCTGCGAGACGTGCTTTCCCCTATAGGCCGGATCGATTTTGCCAAGGCGCACTTTCGACCCGTGCTCGACGATGAATTTCTTGCGGTAATTCATGCTTTTCCTCACCGACTTTTCCGCGACCGGCGGCGCTGCGTCCCGCTGACGTCAGTGCCGTTTCGACACTATAGCCCGGCCCGAGGGAACTCGCTCGCCGGCGCTCGCATTGAACCGCATGGCAGGAGATTGCGATGAATAAGAAGCACGTGTGGCATGCCTGGTATTTCATCGCGGCCCTCTTCGGCATCATCGTCCTGCAGCAGCTTTGGGCCGCAAACCAGGCGGTTCAGGTCATCCCCTACAGCGAATTTCTCAACGACCTGAAGGCGGGCAAGGTCGTCCAGGTGCGGGTCTCGGGCGATTACATCGAGGGCAATTGGAAACAGGCCGTCAACGGCAAGACCGCCTTCGTCACCACGCGGGTTCCGCCTGATCTGGCCAATCAACTGCAGCAGTACGACGTGCAGTTTTCTGGCGTGGTGCAGAGCACGTTTCTCGGCACGCTGCTGTCGTGGGTCGTGCCAACGCTTCTGTTCCTCGGCATCTGGGTGTTCTGGTTCCGGCGCGTGGCGCAAAAGCAGGGCTTTGGTGGCCTGATGTCGATCGGCCGCAGCAAGGCGAAAATCTACGTCGAGACCGACACCAAAACCACCTTCGCTGACGTCGCCGGGGTCGACGAGGCCAAGGAGGAGCTTGCCGAAATCGTTCAATTCCTCAAGGACCCGAAGCAATACGGCCGCCTCGGCGCGCGCATGCCCAAGGGCGTGCTTCTGATCGGTCCGCCCGGCACCGGCAAGACCCTGCTGGCACGCGCGGTCGCCGGCGAGGCGGGAGTGCCGTTTTTCTCGATCAACGGCTCCGAATTCGTCGAAATGTTCGTCGGCGTCGGCGCCGCGCGCGTGCGCGACCTGTTCGAGCAGGCACGCGCCAGAGCTCCGGCCATCATCTTCATCGACGAACTCGATGCCATGGGGCGGGCGCGCGGAGCCTACCCGTATGGCGGGCATGACGAGAAGGAACAGACCCTCAATCAGCTTCTCGTCGAACTCGACGGCTTCAACTCGCGGACCGGCCTGGTGCTGGTCGCGGCGACCAACCGCCCGGAGATTCTCGATCCGGCGCTTTTGCGCGCCGGCCGTTTTGACCGCCAGGTCCTGGTCGACCGGCCCGACAAGGCCGGGCGCATCGATGTCTTGCGCCTTCATCTCAAGGGCCATCACCTCGGCGCCGACGTCGATCCGGAACAAATCGCTGCACTGACTGCGGGCTTTACCGGCGCCGACCTCGCCAACCTGGTGAACGAGGCGGCGCTGATCGCCACGCGCCATAACGCGGCCGAGATCACCATGGACGATTTCACCCGCGCGGTGGAGCGGCTCGTGGCCGGACTGGAGAAGCGAAAGCGCGTGCTCAACGCGAAGGAGCGGGAAGTCGTCGCCTACCACGAAATGGGGCATGCGCTGACCGCGATGTCGTTGCCGGGCGTGGATCCGGTGCACAAGGTGTCGATCATTCCGCGCGGCATTGGTGCGCTCGGCTATACAATTCAGCGCCCCACCGAGGATCGCTTTCTGATGACGCGCGAGGAGCTGGACAACAGGATGTCGGTCCTGCTCGGCGGCCGGGCGGCGGAATGGATCGTGTTCGGCCACCTCTCGACCGGCGCCGCCGATGACCTCGCCAAGGTCACCGACATCGCCCGCGACATGGTCATGCGCTTCGGCATGGAGAAAAGCCTTGGGCCGATATCCTACGAGGCCCCGCGCTCGCCCTTCATGCACGGCGCGCCATCGCCCGAGGGCTGGCATGAGCGGCGCTACAGCGACGAGACCGCACACGCCATCGACCAGGCGGTGCAACACATCGTGGAGACGTCGTTCGATCGCACCGTTTCCATCCTCAAGGATCATCGCGATCTGCTCGAACGCGGCGCCGCGTTGCTCCTCGCCAAGGAGACGCTTGACGAGCCGCAGCTTCGCGATTTCAGGGACAAGCTGCGCCCGGCCGTCCGCGACCCGGTGGCTGCTTAGCGTGGATTTTCAGAAATCCGCATCATTCTTGCCGCCAACCCGCCATGCGGATTTCTGAACCAAAGCCAACATTCGCACCAGAGCCCGCCGAACCCGGATACGAATATTTAGAATCGGACCACCAGGCGCCGTAACAGAGCGGCTCGAACAGGCAAGCCGGCAAGAGGAGGCCCGCCGGTAATGCCGCACGGCGTGAACTGTGCTGGCCCGACAGCCGCTTGACTGCTAAAGCGGGCGCCGCACCTATCGCCAGGCAGAAAAGGCCTCGACTGCGGCGACCATGGATCAATCGTTCGATTTCTTTGGCTACGAAATCTCGATCTGGCTGCTGCCGATCCTCATAGCCGTGACGCTGCACGAGGCGGCTCACGGCTTCGTCGCGCATCTTCTCGGCGACGACACCGCCTGGCGGCTCGGCCGTGTCAGCTTCAATCCGTTCAAGCACATCGACCCGTTCGGGACTATCGTGCTGCCGGCATTGCTGCTGCTGGTGCGTTCGCCGTTCCTGTTCGGCTACGCCAAGCCGGTGCCGGTGAATTTTCGCGCGCTCAGTCATCCGCGCCGGGACATGATTCTGGTGGCGGCCGCTGGACCGGCGATGAACCTGCTGCTGGCGACGCTGGCGGCGGCGGCCTTCCACCTTCTCGATTACACGCCGGACGTGGCGGCAAAATTCATCGCCGAAAATCTCAAGAACGCGCTGGTGCTCAACGTCATCCTTGCGGTTTTCAATCTCATACCCATTCCCCCGCTCGATGGCGGTCGAATCGTCGCCGGCGTGCTGCCAGCGGCGCTGGCCAAGCCGTTCTCCCGGCTCGAACCTTACGGTCTGGCGCTGTTGATCGGCGTACTCATCGTGCTGCCGCTGTTCGGCGCGCAGTTCGGCGTCGATCTGAATTTTCTTTCACAGATCGTCACGCGATCCGCGCGCGTCATCATCGACGTCATTCTGCGCTTGACCGGCAACAGTCGGTAGCACGACGATTTTACCCCAAAGGCACGGCACCGCACCGCCGCCGTCAGGGCGCGCAGCGCAAATGTCCACGCCCATCGCAATAGCCGTATCCCGGATGGCAACAGCCAAACGATTCCGGCGAGCAGAAGTAGAATTGGTAGTCGAGGCCGCAATGATTCGCGCAAAACCAGCGATGGCGACGAATATCGTAGCGGCAATGGTTGCGAAAGCCCGGCGGCAGCGACCGCGGACCCTGCCAATCGACCGCGACGAGCGGCTTGGCAAACGAACCGGCCACTCCGCGCACCTGCGCCACTGCCGGCCATGCGGCCAGCCAGGCAAGCGCGAAGCCAAAGGCCGGTGCGGCGCCGATCCGCAGGGCCAATCGCCCCAATGCGATCAAAGTCATGAACACCCCAAAAATCCTCCGCAGCTCGACATTGCCCCCGCGCCCGATTTGCCGCATGCCAAGCACGGCGACCGGCGAGAGCAACGGCGAAAAATCCGCGCCGAGATGTGGGCGGATCGATCACGACCGCCGCAGAACGGAAACCCCGGCTCGCCAACCTATTACATCGCGGCGCTGGCTGTCACTTGTGGTGAACGCATTGCTCCGCGGCCCATCCGGGACAGCAGCGTCAGCGTGGTCTTGTTGTTTACCGCTTGACGGGGTTATCTGCGCCTGGCGATCGCGGGGCATCGAGGCGCGCGGCGCCATCGCAATATCCGTTCGCCAACAACCACGACAGATCACATGGACATTCTGCGGGAAACCAATTTCGACTTTCTCGGTCGCAAAGTGACCGGAAAAGTCCGCGATCTCTACGAGCGCAACGGCAAACTCGTTCTCGTCACCACCGACCGGCATTCCTCGTTCGACCGCATCGTCGCTCATGTGCCCTGCAAGGGACAGGTGCTCAATCAGGTGAGCGCTTGGTGGTTCGAGAGGACCAAGGACATCGTGCCCAATCATGTCCTGGCGATTCCCGATCCGAACGTCACGATCGCGCGGAAATGCGCCATGGTCCCGGTGGAGGCCGTCGTTCGCGGCTACCTCACGGGCGTGACCGACACGGCGGCATGGACGCGATATAGCGCCGGTAGGCGCGACTTCGGCGGCACCATGCTGCCCGAGGGAATGCGCAAGAACCAGCAGCTGCCGCGGCCGCTCTTCGACCCGACCACCAAGGAGGCAGCGCACGACCGCACACTCTCGCCACAGCAAATGATCGCCGAGGGGTTCGTTACGCAGGATGTGTTCGATCGCGTCAAGCAAACGGCGCTTGCGCTGTTCGCGCGCGGGCAGGAGGTCGCGGAAAGCAACGGTCTTATTCTCGTCGACACCAAATACGAATTCGGCACCGACGAGAACGGCGCCCTCGTTCTCATCGACGAAATCCACACTCCGGATTCGTCGCGCTACTGGCAGCGCGATTCCTATGCCGACCGCTTTGCCGCCGGCGAGGAGCCGCAATATTTCGACAAGGAATTTCTGCGGCTGTGGTTCCGCGACAATTGCGACCCGTACCGGGACGCCGCGTTGCCGCCGGCGCCGCCGGAACTGGTCGCCGAGCTCTCGCGCCGCTACGTCGCGATGTACGAACAGATCACGGGCATGAAATTCCAATCCGGCGAGACACCGATCCTTCAGCGGATCGAGAAGAACCTGAAATCGTTTGCGTTCTGAAAGACCGATTGCTGCGGCATTACCGAAAAGAAGCTGTTCCGGACCCTCTGCTCGGAAGACCTTGCCACAGTCTTCCCCGGTTGCGCGCCAGAATCGTGCGTCGATCTGCTCGGGACGGATTGATTTCAAGCACGGCTTCGACAGCTCGTTTCAGGCGGGCATGGTCTATTGCGTGCACAAAGACCCGCAATGCCGCAGTCGCTTCTGCGCTATCCTTTGCAATAATCGCGTTGCAGACCGCAACGCTTGTCCTTGCGAAGAACGTGAATTTCGAACCGCGGCGATCCATGTCGGCGGCCAAAGCCACAACAGCCGCCCGATCAACCTCCTCCAGAGTGATGGCAAAGCGTAAGATGGAAAGCAGCCATCGTTCGATTGCGCGTGAGACTTCGCGCTGAACGGCTGGCTCCGACTTGCGCATGTTCATCCCCGCAAGCAAGGTGAAATAATGGGTTTTGCCGCAACCCAGGGATTGGTATTCCGGCCCCTAAGCGGCACGCCGCGGGCAAGCATTATCGACACGCGTCTGGTCAAAAATCGCTGCGACGCCGACCTTGAGTTCCAGAATGCCGCGGACCCAAACGATTGCGTGCGGACGATTCCCGTTTTCGGATTTTGCGAATTTGATTGCCCCGCCGCGATCGACAAAAAAACCACCCCGCGCGCCGCTTTGCTCTTGAGCGACCCAGTTTCCTCTGCTGTCGCGCCCGATCATGAAAATCGGCGGGTGCAAGCACGACAAAGATTCTGCCGGGTTCATGACGGCCTCCCAGACTCGCTGGCAGGCTTAGAGTGCAAGCAAGCGCATATGAATTCGAGACGGAACGCCGACCCTTCTCATAAAGGCGGCATAAGTGCATGATCCGAAACTGATGACGTGAACAGCGCGTCGTTCGGCTCGATCTTTATACATTTCCTATGCGATTGGCCGCGCGTCCCTCTCGAATTCCTATACGAAGAATGACACTCATCCCGAACGGACGGCCCGCCTGTGCGTTTTTGACGTACGGCAATGCCCAGGCCGCCGGCACGGTTTGACTGGCGTGGCGGCAGTTCTTTGCACGGAGCATCCTCGTGACGGACGTCCTCATGCTGGCGATCGGTGCTGTTTTTTTCGCGCTCTCCATCGCCTACGTGTACGCCTGCGACCGGCTTTGAGGGACTGGCCATGATCTTCGACTATGCGCTCGCCGGTCTCGTAATTACGGGATTGCTTGTCTACCTGGTCTACGCGCTGCTCAAGCCCGAGCTGTTCTAAGCGGATAAAGCAACTATGACCGCCATTGGGTGGGCCCAGATTCTTCTCTATTGCGCGATCATCGTCGCCATCACTCCGCTGCTCGGCGCCTACATGACGCGCGTGTTCAACGGCGAACGCACCTGGCTTTCGCCGATCCTGCGGCCGGTGGAGGTCGCGATCTACAGAATCTCCGGCATCGACGAGCGCCACGAACAGCATGCCCTCACCTATACGATCGCCATGCTGCTGTTCCACGTTGGCGGCTTTCTCATTCTCTATATTCTGATGCGCGTACAAGCCTCCCTGCCTTTCAATCCAGCCGGGCAAACGGCGGTTGCGCCCGATCTTTCCTTCAACACGGCCATCAGCTTCATCACCAACACCAACTGGCAGAACTACGGCGGCGAGAGCACGGTGTCCTACCTCGTGCAGATGCTCGGCCTCACCCACCAGAATTATCTCTCTGCCGCTACCGGCATCGTGCTTGCCATCGCGCTCATTCGCGGCTTCGCCCGACATTCGGTGCGCACGGTCGGTAATTTCTGGGTCGATGTCACGCGCTGCACGCTCTACATCCTCATCCCGATCTGCGTGCCGTACGCGCTGTTCCTGGTCTGGCAGGGCGTCCCGCAGACGCTCGGCGCATATGTGGATGCCACGACGCTGGAGGGAGCCAAGCAGACAATTGCGCTCGGGCCGGTCGCCTCGCAGGAGGCGATCAAGATGCTCGGCACCAACGGCGGCGGTTTCTTCAACGCCAACAGCGCGCATCCGTTCGAAAATCCAACCGCGCTGTCGAACTACGTGCAGATGATCTCGATTTTTGCGATCGGCGCGGCGCTGACCAACGTGTTCGGCCGCATGGTGGGCAGCCAGCGCCAGGGCTGGGCGATCTTCGCCGTCATGGGCGTCCTGTTTCTTGCCGGCGTCGCCGCCTGCTACGCAGCCGAGGCCCACGGCAACGACGCCCTCAACGCGCTCGGTCTCACCGGCGGCAACATGGAGGGCAAGGAGGTCCGCTTCGGCATCGTCGGCTCCGCGCTCTTTAGCGTCATCACCACCGACGCCTCGTGCGGAGCCGTCAACGCCATGCTGGATTCCTTCACCGCGCTCGGCGGCATGGTTCCGCTGATCAACATCCAGCTCGGCGAGATCATCTTCGGCGGCGTCGGCTCCGGCATGTACGGCATGCTGCTGTTCGTCATCGTCGCGATCTTCGTCGCCGGATTGATGGTCGGACGCACGCCGGAATATGTCGGCAAGAAAATCGAGGCAAAGGAAGTCAAGATGGCGATGCTCGCCCTTCTTGTCCTGCCGCTGATGTATCTCGGATGGACGGCGATCGCCATGATGGTGCCGTCCGCCGTCGCCGCCATGGGCAATCCCGGTCCGCACGGCTTCACCGAGGTGCTGTACGCCTATGTCTCGCAGGACGGCAACAACGGCTCGGCGTTCGCCGGACTTAATGGCAACACGCTCTTCTACAATTTGAGCGGCGCGGTCGCGATGTTCGTCGGCCGATTCTGGATGATCATCCCGACCATGGCGATCGCCGGCTCGCTCGCCGCCAAGAAGTCGATTCCGGCCTCGTCCGGCACGTTTCCGACCACCGGCGCCCTGTTCGTCGGCCTGGTGGTCGGCGTCATCGTGATCGTCGGCGGACTAACCTTCTTCCCGGCGCTCGCGCTCGGTCCGATCGTCGAGCAGCTGGCGATAACCAGCGGCACTTCGTACTAGCTAGTGCGGCGGTTCAGAAGACGGATCATTCGATTCCGAAGTTCGCAAACGAGGGTGCCGCACAATGATGCGAATTTTGGAATCGAGACACTAATTTAGGTTGCGGAGCCATCGCGATGGAATCCTCGCCCCTGCGCAAGCGAATGCCCGTATCGGCGCTGTTCGATCCAAAGATCGTCACGCCGGCCATCGGCTCCGCATTTCTCAAGCTCGATCCGCGCACCCTGGTCAAGAATCCGGTCATGTTCGTGCTGGAGATCGTGACCATCCTCACGACGGTGATCCTGATCCACAATCTGATCACCGGCGGCGGACAGATCGGCTTCGAGTTTCAGATCATCATTTGGCTGTGGTTCACCGTGCTGTTCGCCAACTTCGCCGAAGCGGTCGCCGAAGGGCGCGGCAAGGCGCAAGCAGACACCTTGCGGCGGCAGCGGACCGAGACCCAAGCCAAGCTGGTGGCCGGGGCCGGCGACCAGCAGAACTACCGGCTGGTGCCAAGCACGAATCTCAAGGTCAACGATCTGGTGCTGGTGGAAGCCGGCGACGTGATTCCATCGGATGGCGAAGTCGTGGAGGGCATGGCTTCGGTCAACGAAGCGGCAATCACGGGCGAGTCCGCGCCGGTAATCCGCGAATCCGGCGGCGACCGCTCGGCGGTCACAGGCGGCACGCAGGTGCTTTCCGACTGGATCCGTGTGCGCATCACCGCGGCCCCGGGCTCAACCTTCCTCGATCGCATGATCCGGCTGGTTGAAGGCGCCGAGCGGCAGAAAACGCCGAATGAGATCGCGCTGAATATCCTGCTGATCGGCCTGACCATCATCTTCGTGTTCGCGACCGCGACCATTCCGAGCTTCGTCCACTATGCGGGCAGCACAATCTCGGTCGTGGTTCTGGTCGCGCTATTTGTCACTCTGATTCCGACCACGATCGGCGCGCTGCTGTCGGCGATCGGCATCGCCGGCATGGACCGGCTGGTGCGCTTCAACGTGCTTGCCATGTCCGGCCGCGCGGTCGAGGCAGCGGGCGACGTCGATACGCTGCTCCTCGACAAGACCGGCACGATCACGCTCGGCAATCGCCAAGCGACCGAGTTCAAGCCGGTGCGCGGGGTGACCGAACAAGAGCTGGCGGATGCGGCGCAGCTCGCCTCGCTGGCTGACGAGACGCCTGAGGGTCGTTCGATCGTGGTGCTGGCCAAGGAAAAATACGGCATCCGCGGCCGCGAGCTTGCGGACATGAAAGCAAACTTCATCCCGTTCTCGGCGCAGACCCGCATGAGCGGCGTCGAGATCGGCTCCTCCTGGGTCCGCAAGGGCGCGGTGGACGCCATCGTGAATCATCTGAACGGCGGGCCGGCCGTCGTCAGCGTCGGCAGCACCGTGCAGGCGCTGCGGCCGGGAGTGAACGCTGAAACCGTGCGCGAACTTACCGCGATCGCCGACACCATCGCCAAATCGGGCGGAACGCCGCTCGCCGTGGCCAAAGACGGCAGGGTGCTGGGCGTCGTCCACCTCAAGGACATCGTCAAGGGCGGCATCCGCGAGCGCTTCGCGGAACTGCGACGCATGGGCATCCGCACCATCATGATCACCGGCGATAATCCGATGACCGCAGCCGCCATCGCGGCGGAAGCCGGCGTCGACGATTTTCTCGCCCAGGCCACGCCCGAAGAAAAGCTGCGCCTGATCCGCAACGAACAGTCCAAGGGCAAGCTCGTGGCCATGTGCGGCGACGGCACCAACGACGCGCCGGCCCTGGCGCAGGCCGATGTCGGCGTCGCCATGAACACCGGCACGCAGGCGGCGCGCGAAGCCGGCAACATGGTCGATCTCGATTCCAACCCGACCAAGCTCATCGAAATCGTCGAGATCGGCAAGCAGCTGCTGATGACGCGCGGCGCGCTGACCACGTTTTCCATCGCCAATGACGTAGCGAAGTATTTTGCCATCATCCCGGCAATGTTCGTGGCTTTCTACCCGCAGCTGCAGGCGCTCAACATCATGCGGCTTTCGACGCCCGCGAGCGCGATCCTTTCGGCGATCATCTTCAACGCGCTGATCATCGTTGCGCTGATCCCGCTGTCGCTCAAGGGCGTGCGTTACCGTCCGATCGGCGCCGGTCCATTGCTGCTGCGCAATCTTTTGATCTACGGCGGCGGCGGCGTGATCATCCCGTTCATCGGCATCAAGATCATCGACCTCGTGGTCACTGGCTTGCATCTGGCGTAAGGAGAACAGCGTCATGTTGCGCGAAATCCGCCCGGCGATCGTCGTTCTGCTCGCGCTCACGCTCATCACCGGCCTGGTCTATCCCCTGGCGATGACCGGACTAGCCCAGGTCATCTTCCCTCGTCAGGCCAACGGCAGCATGATCGAGCGCGATGGAAAGGTCCTCGGTTCCGAGCTGATCGGCCAGAACTTCACCAGCGACAAATATTTTCATGGCCGCCCCTCGGCCACCACCGCGCCAGACCCCAAGGATCCAAGCAAAACGATTGCCGCACCTTATAATGCGGCCAATTCTGGAGGCTCGAACCTGGGTCCGTCGAACAAAGCGCTGATCGACCGGGTGAAGACCGACATTGCCACGCTGCAAAAGGAAAATCCGGGCACGCCTGTCCCCAGCGATCTGGTTACAACCTCGGCCAGCGGCCTTGATCCCGACATCTCCCCGCAAGCGGCGCTTTTCCAGGTTCCCCGCATTGCCAAAGCACGCAATCTGCCCGAGTATCGCATTCGCCAGCTGGTCGAAGACAGCACGGAAACCGGCTTATTCGGACTTTTGGACGAACCGCGCGTCAACGTGCTCGAGCTCAACCTGGCGCTCGACCACCTATCAACTGGATAGCTCGTGTGGCGGTTCAGAAGTCTGCATCACCGACACGCGGCAAGAATGATGCGGACTTCTGAACCGCCACACTGGTGGTCCTTTGATTCTAATATTCGCATAAGAGCCTGCCGAACCCAGGGGCGAATGTTAGAATCGGACCACTAGCAGACTGACGGGCGGCCCGATATCTTAGCGCCAATGGCTGACCAGCGACGCGACTCCGAACATCGACCCTCGCCGGAAGCCCTGCTCGCAGCGGCGCGTCGCGAAGAACGGCGCGTCGGCAAGCTTCGGATTTTCGTCGGCGCCGCGCCGGGCGTCGGCAAGACCTACGAGATGCTGCAACAGGCCCAGGCGCGCAAGAAGGACGGCTACGACATCGTCGTCGGCATCGTCGAGACGCACGGGCGCAAGGAAACCGAAGCATTGCTGGCCGGCCTCGAAACCGTCCCGCGCCGACACAGCCTGTACAAGAGTCAATGGCTCGAGGAGATGGACCTCGACGGCATCATCGCGCGGCATCCGCAGATCGTTCTCGTCGACGAACTCGCGCACACCAACGTCGAAGGCAGCCGCCATCCCAAGCAATATCTCGATGTCGAAGAGCTGATGAGCTACGGCATCGACGTTTATACGACGGTCAACATCCAGCACATCGAAAGCCTCAACGACGTGGTGGCCCAGATCACGCACGTACGCGTGCGCGAAACCGTGCCCGACACCGTGTTCGATCGCGCCGATGCCGTCGAACTGGTCGATCTCACTCCCGACGACCTCATCCAGCGCCTCAGGGAAGGCAAAGTCTACGTTCCGCGGCAAGCCGAACGCGCGCTCGATCACTTCTTCTCGCCCGCCAATCTCACGGCGCTGCGCGAACTCGCCCTGCGCCGCACCGCCGAGCGCGTCGACGAGGAACTGCTCAATGAGATGCAGGCCCACGCCATCCAGGGGCCGTGGCCCGCCGGCGAGCGCATCGTCGTATGCATCAGCGAGGATCCGCGCTGCGCGAGCCTGGTCCGCTACGCCAAACGGCTGGCCGACCGCCTGCATGGACCGTGGACCGCGCTGTACGTCGAGGGCCGCCGCAGCCTGCAGCTCTCCGAGGAAGAGCGCGATCGTGTCGCCGACACGCTGCGGCTGGCCGAATCGCTCGGCGGCGAAGCCATCACGCTGCCCGGCAGCGATCGCAACATCGCCGAGGACGTCATCAATTATTCGCAGGCCAACAACGTCACCCAGATCGTGATCGGAAAATCGGCGCGCGCCCGCTGGTTCGAGATTTTGCACGGCTCCGTGGTGCATGACCTGGTGCGTCAGTCCGGCAATATCAGTGTGCACGTCATCGCCGGCGACACCACCGCCGGCCAGGAAATTCCAAAAAAATCGGTCCGCACCGCCGAACGCGACGAGATATTCGATCTGCGGCCCTATCTCGCCGCCCTGCTCGCGGTCGTCGTGGCACTGGCCCTCGGCAGCCTGATCTGGCGCTGGGTCGGGCGAGTCAACATCGACCTCATTTTTCTGACCACCGTCGTCGCGGTCGCTGTCCGCTTCGGACTAGGGCCGTCGCTGCTTGCCAGCATCGCATCCGCAATCTGCTACAACGCCTTTTTTGTCGCACCCTATTTCAGGTTCACGCTCTCCGACCCGACCAATTTCACGGCGTTCGGATTCTTTACGGTTGTCGCCGTTCTGGTCTCCAACGTTGCGGCACGCAGCCGCGCTCAGGCGATGGCGGCGATGGAGCGGGCGCGCGCGACCGAGCTTTTATACGCGTTCAGCCGCAAGCTCGCCGGCACGGCGACGCTCGACGATGTGCTATGGGCAACCGCTTATCAGGCCGCGTTGATGCTCAAAGTGCGTGTCGTGCTGCTGTTGCCCGAGCACGGGACAATCGCGGTGAAGGCCGGCTATCCGCCGGAGGATATTCTCGACAGTGCCAATATCGCTGCGGCGAAATGGGCCTGGGAGAACGACCGCACCGCCGGGCGCGGCTCCGACACATTGCCGGGCGCCAAGCGGCTGTTCCTGCCGATGCACACCGGGCGGGGCTCCGTTGGTGTCATGGGCATCGACAGCGACAAGCCTGGACCGCTTTTCAGTCCCGATCAGCGACGGTTGCTCGATGCGTTGCGCGATCAGGGCGCACTGGCCATCGAGCGCGTCAAGCTGGTCGAGGAGATGGATCGCGTCGAGCGGGTCGCCGAAACCGACCGCCTGCGTTCCGCGCTGCTCACCTCGATCTCGCACGACCTTAAGACGCCGCTTGCCGCAGTGCTCGGGGCGGCGGGAGCGCTGCGCGACCTCGACCAGAAACTCAACGACAGCGAGAAGACCGAGCTCCTTGGTACGATCATCGACGAATCCGAGCGGCTTAACCGCTTCATTGCCAACTTGCTCGACATGACCAAGCTGGAGTCTGGCGCCATTGCGCCGAACATCGCGCTGCACGATCTCGGCGAAATCGTCGGCAGCGCGCTGCGCCGCGCGAGCCGCATCCTTTCGCACCACAGCGTCGAGCTCGAGCTTGCGTCCGACCTGCCGATGCTTGAACTCGACGCCGTGTTGTTCGAACAAGTGCTGTTCAATCTGCTCGACAACGCCGCCAAATACGCCCCGGCGAGCACGACCATTCGCATTCAGGCCTGGCGCGGCGCCGACACCGTATCCTTGCGAGTCATCGACGAAGGCAGCGGCATTCCCGCGGGCGATTTCGAGCACATTTTCGACAAGTTCTACCGCGCCCACAAAACCGATCAGGTGCGCGCCGGCACCGGCCTTGGGCTCGCCATCTCGCGCGGCTTCGTCGAAGCCATGCACGGAACCATCGTCGCGGCCAATCGCTCCGACCGCTCCGGCGCCATGTTCACCATCAGCTTGCCGATTCCGCGCCAGCGACAAGCGTTGGACGCCGCCGCATGAGCGCGGCTCCGCTGCGGGTGCTCGTGGTCGATGACGAGCCGCCCATCCGCAAGCTGCTTCGCATGGGACTTTCCGCGAACGGCTATCAGGTTCTCGAGGCGCCCAACGGCAAGACCGCGATCGAAATGCTGGGTGAGACGCCCGACCTGATTATTCTTGATCTCGGTCTGCCCGACACCCAGGGCCACGACCTGCTGCGCACCATTCGCGCCAGAAGCGAAGCCGTACCGATCGTCGTACTGTCCAGCCGCGGCGACGAGGCCGGCAAGGTCCAGGCGCTCAATATCGGCGCCGACGACTACGTGACCAAACCTTTCGGCATGGACGAGCTTCTGGCGCGCATGCGCGCGGCGCTTCGCCATCAGCTGCAGACCCACGGCGAGCGGCCGGTCTTCCGGCTCGACGACTTGTCCGTCGATCTCGTCCGCCGCGTCGTCAGGATCGGGGGCCGGGACGTCAAGCTGTCTCCCAAGGAATACGATCTATTGCGCGTGCTGGTGCAGCACGCCGGCAAAGTTCTCACTCATAGATTTCTGCTCGGCCAATTGTGGGATGATTTTACCGATGCCCAATATCTGCGGGTGTACGTACGGCAACTGCGACAAAAGATCGAGGCCGATCCCGAACGGCCGCAATATCTCCTCACCGAGACTGGAATAGGCTACCGGCTGCGGGCTCCCGATTGAGCGCGGGCGACCCGGCATCCTGCTTTCGGCCATCACGCGTTGTTCCGGTTGTGCAAAGCCATTGACTTCGACGCCGTCGCGCAACCCGTCGACATCGTTCTTCTGCTTTTGCTGCCCGAGGACGACAAGGGCGAGCACTTCGGCGCACTGGCTTCGATCGCACGCTAATACCGCACGCTCGCGGCCGAATAGCCAGCGCGCCGCCACCGGCCGGATTGTGGATAAAGGCGTTCCGTTGCGCGAGTTCTTGTAAGGCGAACGGGCTGTCGTTAAGATTCTGCGACGCTGAATTGGGGCGCGTGGTGGCGTGACGAGAGTCTGGGCGCCAATGCTGCGGGGAAGATTGTCCGGAGTGCGGAACCGGCGCTCGCTTACGGCGGCGATCCTGCTATGCGCTATTGCGGGCAGCGCTCTGCCGCAGCCGCTCGCCGCAGAAACGATGCAGTCGGCGCTGGCCAAGGCCTACCGGAACAATCCTCAGCTCAATGCACAGCGCGCCATCGTCCGCGAGACCGACGAGGCCGTACCGCAGGCGCTCTCCGGCTATCGTCCGACTGTTTCCGCCAACGCCTCGATCGGGCGCCAGTATACCTACACGAAGGAAACCATTCCCCCATCGCCGCCACTGTTACCGTCCGGAGCGGCGTTCACAGCCCAGGGGCTGACTCCGCCGGCTTCGGTCGGATTGACCGGGACCCAGACTTTCTTCAATGGCGAGCGAACCGCCAACAGCGTACGCAAAGCCGAGAGTCAGGTTTCCGCGGCGCGCGAGACGCTGCGCATGATGGAACAATCGGTGCTGATGGCAGCAGCCACCGTCTACATGGATATGATGCGTGATACCGCGAACCTCGCGGTGCAGCGGAACAACGTGCGCGTTCTCGAACGCACCGTGCAGGACACACGCAATCGCTTCAATGCCGGCCAGGTGACCTCGACCGACGTTGCCCAGGCCGAAGCGCAATTAGCCGCCGGACAGGCGACGCTGCATGCTGGCGAGTTGACGCTGATGACCACCCGCGCCAATTATCGGCGCATCATCGGCGTCGAGCCGGAAAATCTGTCGCCCGCAACTCCGGTGGATCGCCTGGCGCCCTCCTCGCTTGACACGGCGATCGCGGTCGGCATCGCGGAAAATCCGGCGGTCACCGCGGCCCTTTACGGCGTCGACGTGGCGCAACTGCAGGTCAAGATCGCCCAAGGCGCCTTGTGGCCGACATTGACCGGCCAATACAGCATCCAGGACCAGTACTTTCCCACGATAACCACGCCAAAACTCTTCACCAATACCATCGGCCTCAACCTGTCCATTCCGATCTACCAGGGCGGGACGGAATATTCCGCCATCCGTCTCGATAAGGAGACGCTCGACCAGGAGCGACTGGATGTCGACCAGGTGCGCGATCAGACTCGCGCGGACGTGGTGCAAGCCTGGGGCCAGCTGCAAGCGGCAAGGGCGGAAGTGGAAGCCACGATGCGAGAGAACGACGCCGCGGCGCGGGCATTGACCGGCGTGCGTAACGAAGCCCTGGCTGGCCAGCGCACAACCCAGGACGTACTCAACGCCGAGCAGGTTCTGGTCAACGCGCGACAAAATCTGATCGTTGCCCAGCACGATCGCGTCGTCGCCTCATACCGCCTGCTTTCCGCAGTCGGCCGCTTGTCGGCGCGGGAACTCGGCCTGCCGGTTGCCCTCTATGATCCGCAAGTTCACTACCACCAGGTGCGCGACAGTTGGTTCGGCCTGCGGACGCCGAGCGGGCAATAGGGCGCTTGCCAGCGCGGCTGGGTGCGAACCTGCTATCAGAGACGACAGAGTTGCTTTTCCCTAACCCCTCCACCCGCGAAAGCGCCGACCTGGATCAGTTCTCTGCGACACGAGCACAATTTTCCAAATTCGTCGCTCCGGCCAGCCAACTCCGCAATGGGATACCTGATCGCCAATGAGCTCCACCCCTTACCCGTCTCCGCCGCGCGCGCGCGTTCGCGTTGGCGTCAGCGGCCATCGCGGCCCACCCAAGCTGCCGGCCGAGTCCGAAGCTTCAGTAAGCGCCAGCATCGCACGCATCCTTGCGCTGGTCGCCGACGAAAGACACAAGACCGACCGCGCGTACCTGGCTTGCGCGCCGGCTCAAACGAGCCGCATCGGCGTTTCCAGCACGGCGGCGAATGCGGCAAGCCCCACGCGCGCCGGCGACGAATGCGTCGTTGTCTCCTCGCTCGCCGAGGGTGCCGACCGTCTGGTGGCGGACGCGGGACTTGACGCGAACTTTGCGCTTGAAGTCGTCCTGCCGTTCGGCCGCGACGAGTACGAGCGCGATTTCACGACACCGGATTCTCGATCGGCTTATCGCGGCTTGCTCCAACGCGCTGCCGCAGTGTTCGAACTGAACGGCCAGCCCGACGAACGGCCAGCCGCCTATGAGGCCGCCGGATTGATCATGCTGTCGAATGCCGATCTGCTCATCGTGATCTGGGACGGTCAGGCGGCGGCGGGCATCGGCGGCACCGCGCAGATCGTCAGCCGCGCCATTACCGACGGGATTCCGGTCTTCTGGATCGAGCCAACAAATCCGGCTGCCGTGCGGATGGCGTGGTCGCCGGCGGGCAAGATAACGCCGGCGAATGCCTATAACCGGCCGTCGGAAAGCTTCCGCTCGGCCGATGACGAGGCACTGGCGCGCACGATCCGAAAGATCCTTGCTCTGCCCGAGCGGGTTGAGGCACAGCGCTCGCTGCACAGTTACCTGAACAGTAAGGAGCGACGCTGGAACCTTTGCCCGTGGTATTCGCTGCTATCGTGGCTGTTCGCCGGGCGCCCGATCCGCCGCAGCGACTTTTTTCTGCCGCCGTCCATCGCCGACACAACGGCGAACTGGAGCGATTATCTGGCGGCTCTTCCGGAAGATCGGGCGCTGCGTCCGGCGATCGAGCAGCTCCTGCTGCCGGCCTGCGCGGTCGCCGACCACCTGGCCACCTATTATTCGCTCATCTATCGCAGCACGTATATTTTCAATTTCCTGTTTGCCGCGTTGGCGGTCGGGCTGGCGTTGTCCGGCGTTTTTATTCACGAGCCTGCCGCCAAGAGCTACTTCGTTGGTGCCGAACTGGCGATTATCGTCGTCATTCTGATCACTTGGCTCTACGGCCATCGCCGTCAGTGGCATCAACGCTGGCTTGAATGTCGCCGTCTCGCCGAATGCGTGCGTCACCTGCGCATCTTTGCACCGCTGGGGGTGGCCGGGTCGCTCGATCGGCCCGGGATCGGCGTGGACGGCGAGGAGGACTGGGTGAGCTGGTATGCCTGGTCGCTGCGGCGGCGTCTGCCGCTGCCGGACTGCGTGGTCGACGGCGAATATCTTGAAAAATTACGCAATGCAGTTCGCACCGTCGAGCTTTCCGAGCAAATAAACTACCATGAGCGCAATGCCGCGCGCCTGACCAAGCTCGATCATCGTATCCATCAGAGCGGACAATGGTTATTCGCGGCTACCGCCGGCATCTGCATAATCTTTCTTGGTCTGGTCTGGTCGCGCGTGGTGCGGGAGGCCGGCCAGCCGATCGGCGGCTTGCTGCTCAGCGTCTCGACTTTCTTCACCGCCCTGTTGCCGACCCTCGGCGCCGCGCTCGCGGCGATCCATGCGCAAGGCCAATTCAAAATCTCGGCGGATCAGTCCGCATTGACCGCCCGGCGGCTTGCCGCGATCGACAAAATCCTCGCCGAAGAGCCGCCTGTTTTCGACCGACTCTCGGAGCGAGTCGAAGAGGTCGCTGACGTCATGATGTCCGACTTGCTCGAATGGCATACAATTTTCCGTACCCGTCCGTTGTCGCTGCCCGCATAACGGCGCGCTGGCGGAGTCGCGATCACGCGTGACCTGCTTAGAGTGTGACAATATCGCCACGCAGAAGCGCGACCTTAGCTCGCGTGCGCATATCGTCGTTGACGCCCATAACCGCCCATGCACTATCGCGGCGGCGAAGGCGAATCAGGGGTTGCGCTGTGGGACGGAGCGGGGGCCGTGTCCTATGCTGGCGTGCGCTGCTGGTCGGCGGGCTTCTTTCGAGCCTTCTGGGCGCGTGCGCAGTCACCGATCCGGTCGACCATCGCTACGACGACATCAGCCGCAGCTGGGCCAAGGCGCGCAACGAGTCGATTTTCCTCAATCTCGTTCGCGCCAGCTACAATGATCCGCTGAGCTTCACGACTGTTTCCAACGTCACGCCGTCGATGACCAACGCGACTGGGTTCGCGCTGCCGTCGTTCAGCATCGGCCCGCCGAACTGTCTACGGGCTGCGGTGGCGCCTCCCAATAACGTCGCATGCAGCTTCCCGACCGGGGCACTCGGGGCACTGACCGGTTTTGGGAATACCACGGCCAACAACAACACGACCGTCAGCTCGAATTTCAGCATCTCCACGCAGGAAACGAGCGCGTTTTATACCGGCTTCCTGAAACCGATCGACTTGCTGACGCTGTCTTATTTTATTCGCCAGGGCTATCCGGCCGAACTGCTGTTCTGGCTGTTCGCCAATTCATTCCAGCTTCAGTCACCTAAATCAACCCCGATCGGCTACCATTACTCTCCGCCCGATTCGTACGGTTGTCCACGGACTGATACTGGACACCGATGCTTCCGCGAATGGGTCTGGATCGCTCTGCTGTCAGGCCTGACCGTCGAGGAAAAAACGATCGTAACAAAGTTTTCCGCCAAGTGGGATCCGACCACCATTGCACGGTTCTGCTTCAGCCCCACCGCGGCCCAGCAGGCAGAGAACGAAATGGGTGAAGGATTTGCGGCTTATATCAAGCGCAAGTATATGCATTTTTCGAGTCTTCCCAGTCCGGCATGCGGCTCGACATGGGGCGACCCTAAAGCCCAGGAAGAACTGCTAACCACTCCCCAATCCGACACGTTCGACTTCACTGTTGCCGGCGCGACTTTTCGCGTGGTGCCCCGTTCGGCCTATGGCGTTTTCGAGTTTCTCGGCAATCAAATGAGAATGCAGAGGGACAATATTCCACCCACGCTTGGAAAAGCTTATTTCTGGCGTCCCCCGTTGGGCGAACCGGACGAGGCGGTGGTACCTCCCTTATTGAGGACAATCGACGGAGAACCTCCGCTGGTGACGGTCGTTCCGGCTGGCCAGGGCGATTGCTTCGTGCATACCTGGTATCTGAACGCCGATTATTGCGTTCCGGAGCACGCTGCAACCACCAAGCGCATCTTCAGTCTGCTGGCGCAACTCATCGCAATCCAGACCTCGGCAAGCGACCTGTCGATCACGCCTGTCGTCCGCGTGATCCAATAACGGCGCGTAATGCATGAACTGCAGCGAAGCCTGTACGCACGTTCGTTCCGGGATCACCGGCCGCAGCGGATGCGAAGGATGAACGCGGTCATGCTAGATTTTGGGCGGCACGGGCGGCACCAAACGGGTTGGATCGAGCGCTCGGTGCGAGGCTTCGAGCCGATCGCGCGTGAGTTCGCGCTGCGGAGATCGCAATAGGCGCTGGGCTGCTTGCGCGCCGGAGAAATGCCTCCGCAAGGCCTTGATACCTCGGTTCGTTGCTGAACGAAGCGGTGATCGACAAGCAGTGGGTTGGCGATGGCGCTACGCTGCGATAGACTTTATGCTGTCAACACGATCCTGAGCCCACGCGCGACGAGGCCGACAGCAGAGGGCTGCAATCCAAGGAGAACTCCATGCGTCGCTTGTCTGTGATGGCTGGCGCGATGTCCGCCGCCATGGCGGTGAGTTCGATCGCCTACGCGCAACAACCGCCGCCCCCGGCCGGGCCGCCCCCGGTCGCACCACCCCCGGCCAAGACCCTGGCCAAGCCCCCAACCAAGACCCCGACCAAGACACCCGGGGCGAGCGAAACCACAGCGCAGACATGGACGCTTTTCCTTGTGACAGTCCTTTATAAGAGTGGTTGGTCAGTTTCGGCGGTAGCTGCGTTTGGCGCCAAGGGGGCGGGTGCGGCCCATGCTGATTGTCTGCAGGCTATAGCCGAGCTTTATGCAATTCCTGGCATGCGTGAGTTGAATGCCGAAGCGCAAAAAACGGAAGGAAACACCCAATATTTGATCTGCATGCCGGCATCGGCCGCAAGCCCGCAACGGGGTTGAGGTAGTCGTGGAGGACCATCAGAATAATCACGGGACTGCATGCGCCGGTCTTCCCCACCAGCAAGCATAGCTTGATCGCCCTTGGATTTTTCTCCAAGACATCAACAACGTGGATGACCTCTACGGGCATGCTTTGCGTGACTTCCGCTGTAACATTGTGAAATCACTTGAGATCCAGATTACCGGACACCGATTAGCGGAAGGGAGCGAGAATGGAAACGAAGACGACGCGCCGCATCGTCACCGGACATGACGCGCAAGGCAAGGCTGTCGCGCTGTTCGATGCACCGATCCCGGCAAAACAGCGCACCGCCGGCGGCAACGGCACGACGATGCTCTGGGTGACGGGCGAGTTTCCCGTCGATCTCGCCTCGCCGGCCGACCGTGCGCAAATGCCGGTCGGCGTCCCTCCCCCGGCCGGAGGCACGATCTTTCGCATCGTCGATTTCGCTCCGGCGGCGAAAAACGCGGCGGCGATTGATCATCGGCAAATACTGCTCTCCATGGGAATCGATCCGGCGACGCAAGGTTATGCGCGCCACGCCAACACTCACAGGACGAGAACCGTCGACTATGCCATCGTGCTCGAGGGCGAAATCGACATGCTGCTCGACGACAGCGAAGTGCACGTGAACGCCGGCGACGTGCTTGTTCAGCAGGGGACTAATCACGCTTGGGTGAACAACGGGGCAAAACGCTGCCGCATCGCCTTCATTCTCATCGACGCCAACGCACCGGCGGCGTGGCAGCAGGGATGGAAACCCTGACGAGCCGGCGCCGCCTCCACCGCACGGCCCATTGACCGAGGCCGCCCGTGCCGGCTGCCGACAAGCAAGCGAACCCGCGAAGAGTGTGAGACGACCCCGGCTAGTGCCCGCTTTCGCCGTCGCCTGATTTCATGAGCATTCGGAGAGGCAGCGACCTCCACCTGTCCTCCCCCTTTCAGGGGGAGGAAGAGCGAGCGGCATACGCGGCGTCACGGTTCAAGACCAACGAAGGCGGCTTCTGTTTCCTCCCCCTGAAAGGGGGAGGATCAATGTGGGGGTCGCGGGCCGCTCGGACAACTTTGAGGTCGACGAGTTGTCTTCCGCATCACCCTTCAGTGATTCTGGGTACTAGTCCGGAGCACCGGCCTGCCATCGTCGCGGCCGAATATCGCTCCGACCGGCGCTCGCGGTGACATCAAGCGGCCTTGCGGTTGACCTGAGCCTCGGCCATCGCAGTCAGCTTCTTGTCGGTCGCCTTTTCCTCGTCGAGGTTCTGCCGCAGCAGCGCGATGCAATCCTTGCGGCCCAACTGGTCGGCCCAGGCGATCAAGGAGCCGTAGCGCGTGATCTCGTAATGCTCGACCGCCTGAGCGGCTGCGATCAACGCCGCGTCTAGAACCGGCTTTTGTTCGACCTCGCCGGCCATGTCTTGCGCTTCCTCGATGATGCCGTCGATAGCCGGGCAATCGACGCCCTGCGGCTTCTTGCCCACGAGTTGAAAAACTTGTTCCAGTCGCTTCACATGATTCTCGGTCTCGCGCAGATGCGTTTGGAAACCGTGCTTGAGCTGCGCATCGGTCGATTTCTCGATCATATCCGGCAGTGCCTTCACGATCTGCTTCTCGGCATAGTAGATATCGCGCAGCGTATGCACGAAAAGATCATCCATGCTTTTGATGTCCTTGGTGAAGAGTCCCATGATGCTCGATCCTGTTGCTGGTTGATGGAGGGGTCGGGGGTCGGGGGGTCGGGCGAACGCGGCCCGGGCTATGGATTGCAACGTGCGATCGTTGCGCGGGTTCCGCAGCGCCGGTTGCTCGGCGGCTCGTTCGCATGCTGCTTTTTGCCCGCTTGGAACCGATCGCATCGCGACCATGCAAGTTCCACGCGCGGGCACGAGACGTCGCTGCGCGAACATTTCTCCGGCTTGACGCTCATCGGCAGGAGCGGCCATTGTGTCGGCGTGATTTCCGCCGCTGGAGACGCCAATGAGCTCTCTCACTTTGGACCTGGGGCGCTTCGTCGCCGATCTTGACCTTCGCCAAGTTCCCTCCGAAGGCTGCGCCATCGCCCGAACCGGAATCGCAGACTGTTTCGGCGTTATCATCGCCGGAGCGCGCGATCCGGAAATCGCGCTGGTGGATCGTGAGTTGGGTCATGGCGATGGCAGCGGCGGAGCGTTCGCTTGTCTCATTCCCTCGGGCGCGCGGCGCAGCGTCGACAGCGCAGCGCTTATCAACGGCGTTGCCGCGCACGTCCTCGACTACGATGACGTTTCTCTCGATGGCCATCCGAGCGCCGTGCTTGTGCCGGCGATCCTCGCCCAAGGCGAGGCGAGCGGGTCGAGCGGAGCCGAAATGCTGGCTGCCTATATCGCAGGCTTCGAAATCTGGGGCGAGCTTCTGGCGCGCGAGCCGACGCCGCTGCACCGCAAGGGCTGGCATCCAAGCGCCGTCCTCGGCACCGTCGCCGCGGCCGCCGCGTGCGCCAAGCTGCGCCGTCTTGATGCCGCGGGCTGCGCCACCGCGATGGCGATTGCCGCATCGATGTCCTCAGGGCTGGTCGCCAATTTCGGCACCATGACCAAATCGTTTCAAGTCGCTCGCGCGGCGCAATCCGGCGTGATCGCGGCGCGGCTGGCGCAAGCCGGACTGACCGCTTCGCCGGATGCGCTCGAACATCGGTCCGGTTTGCTTGCGGCGCTGTCGCCGGAGGGCAAGGCCGAGCTCGATCGTCCTTTCAACGCCGCTCGGAAGCAATGGCACATCGTCGCCGAAGGTCTCAACATCAAGCGCTACCCGATTTGCTACGCCACGCACCGCTCGATCGATGCTGTGCTTGGCCTGGTCGAACGGTACGATCTGTCCGCCGATATAGTGGATCGCATCCATGTCTCGGCCGGCAAGACCCAGTTGCTCATGCTGCGAAACGCCCGGCCGCAGACCGGCCTCGAAGCGAAATTTTCCATGCAGTTTGCGATGGCCGCGGCGCTCGTTGCGCGCAAGGTCGGGCTGGCCGAACTCACCGACAGCTTCGTGCGGAGGCCCGATGTCCAGGCGATTTTTTCCCGCGTGTCGTTTTCGCCCATCGACGCAACGATGGACGGCTCCGCGTTCGCGCCGGCGGACTCGGTGGAAATAACCACCAGGGCCGGCGAAATGCTCAACAGCGGTCCAGTCGAATACGCCAAGGGCAGTCATCGGCATCCGCTGTCGCGTGAGGAGCTTTTCGGAAAATTTGCCGACTGCCTCGCTGCGCAATTCCAGGACGCGAAGAAATCACGGACGTTTGAAAATCTGATGATGCTGGATCGGCTCAATGGCGCGGGCGATTTGGCGCTGCGGAATTAGCCATTTTGGCGGAGGGAGGGGAACTGTAATCCAACATTCTTCGCTAATCGGGTTGTTTGGCGCAAGTCCTCCAAGCGTTGCCGCTCGCGGCCGATGGTGCGGCAGGCAGGCTTCATTCTTCGCTCCGCGGTCGGCGCCAGGGCCGCCGCAAGGTGGGGCCAGAAGAAGGCTCGACGCATCAATCTCTAAAAGCTCGTGCTGGCCGCCAGGTGAAGCGGCAGCGACAGAATGTTGGTCGATGTCGTCGGGCCCTACGTCCTGCCGGACGCATCCGCCGAAGCGGATTCCGTAGTCTCTTTTGCTGGTTCTCCTTTTGCCTATGCTGATGCTGCCTCGTCGGCATCTCTGGTCCACCGGAATGGCGTCCCGTCGATCCACATGCGATGCATGATCACCGCCAACCGTCGCGCGACGGCAACCTGGGCGCGGACCTTGCCGCGCCGGCGGGCAACCTCGACGCCCCAACGCTTCAACCAGCTCCACCGCTGCACCCGTGTGAGCAGCACATTGGCCGCCTCGCAGAGCAGCGATCGCACCAGGCGGTCGCCGCATCGGCTGATACCGCCGTTACGGTCCGTCTCGCCTGAAGCATACTTCCTTGGCGTCAGGCCGAAGTAGGCACCGACGAGCCACGACTTGGCGAAGCGTGTCGGGTTCTCCACTGCCGTGCGGAAAGCGAGCGCCGTCACCGGACCGACGCCAGGCACGCTTACGAGCAGCCGGCAGACCGGATCGGCCTTTACGGCCGCCAGCACCATCCGATGCAGGTCTTCGAGTCGTTCAACGACCTCCTTGCGGACAGACAGGACCGCACCGACCACCCGTTCGAGGACCTCGTCGCCCTCGACCAAGTCGCGCACGCGCTGATCCAGCCTTCCCGGGTCCACCTTGCCGACCTTCAGGCCGAACGCCTTGAGGATGCCGCGCAGATGGTTGTCCAGCATGACGCGAGACCGGACCAACATCTCGCGGCTGCGTAACAACGCCCGCAGCTTGTGCGTCGCCTGGCTCTTGACGTGAACCACCCGGTACCAACCCGACTGCAGAGCCCAGGCGATATTGCGAGCGTCGATCCGGTCGGTCTTCACCGGCATGGCGCTCGTCGCCGCCTTCAGGTGCCGTGCGTCGAGGCAGACCGCCGGCAGCCCGGCCGCTGCCAGACCGTCATGCAGGGCCGGCGCCAGCGGGCCGGCTTCCAGACCGACGCGCTCGAACTTGAGCCCCGTCTGCCGAAGCCACGCCGCGATCGTCTCGGGTTCGGATCCGGCCCTGCCTTCCTTGATGACCCTGCGTGCTTCATCGACAACGCAGATCGACGTCTCCTTCATCGATACATCCAGACCGACATAGTACTTCATCGCCGTCCTCCATCGCGTTGCTGCCGCCGGATCGACTGATTCGATCCGCCTCAGCCTGGAGGACTTCCCGCCGCGCCGTCACCGGCGTGGCGGTTGCGTCAAACAACCCGATTGCCCCATCTCTCGCAGGATTTCGCTCTGCTTCGCGGCTGTTCATCGAAATCATTAAAACCCGCCGAAACTTCCAGCCATTTCAATGTAGGTGCTCCGCCAGCGCTTCAGTTCAGCGAATTAAATCTTGACTTGTGCTCCCGTTCCCAGGCGAGAAGTGTCCAATGCGCTCTGAAATGAGCACAATTTGCATGCTCGCTCTTCTCAATCGCAGTAAGCATGCCGACGACTTGCTCGGGCATCAAATCTATCAGGTAGGCTCCTGCCGATGCACGTACCCCGGCGTTTGGATGATTGAAAAGGACCGCCAGCGCGACGCGGCCGGACCCGAGATCATCCAGGCGTTTGACGATTGCATCCATAAGATGCCAAACCTTGGTTTGACCGTCCGTATCCAGCATTTCATCGTGAAGTGTATCCGCGAGCCGAGCGGCAAATTCAAATCCCCGAACTAGGTCTGCCGCGCGCTCGTCATTCGTGGGCGTCTCCTGCCGATTAAGGAGCGCATTGATAGCCGTAAATCCGTCAGCTTTCAGACGATCAAGCCCCTTCACTACCTCAAACCCGCGAAGAAGCGCACTGGCTTGCTCCGCGCGATCCTGAGACGCAAACGTTGCACGGTTCTCTTCAAACCACTCGTCCAGTTTTGCTCCTAATTGGATTATTGACTGATCGACTTCCATCGCAGTCTCCGATTGATCCACGCGTCTACTTTAAAATGTGCAATTCTCGCAGAATTCTAAGCCCTTCCTCGCGTTGGACATCATAGGGCTGCGTTTGCAGCCACTGATACATGTTCATGTTCGCGTCGGGCGAGGGTTCCAGATATTTCGCGTTGACGGCCTCGTGCAAGAGCGTCGGTAGGCGGATAATGTTATCGGTGTTCTGCAGTTGCTCCGACGGGATATTGTCTGCATTCGCGCCCCCTTGCGTCACAATGTGATGATACTGCTGGCCGTCGCCGGCCGCACCAAATCGCTTGGCCAGCAATTCCAGGCTCAACTCGGCTTTGTAGAACTCATCATAGCTTGAAAATTCCTCGTATCCGTTCGATGCGACCTGAAGATCCTCCAAGGAGTGCGGCCCATCCTTGACGAAATCAAGGGCCGCGGCGCCATCGATGGCAAGCTTCCTGAATTCGACAACCGTGCGGGCAATATCGGCCGCCATGAGTACGTCCGCCGCCACGTCGACAACTGGGATGAGATTTCCCAGGGCCTCGAGGCCGACGCGCAGATCGGCGAGCAGGCCCATCCGGAGTGCCCGCCGAGCTATGAGACTTTTCACCCTTTGCGTGAGCTCGGAAGCATCCTTAGGGCGAAATTGTCCGCCGCGACCGCCTTCCGTCCCGGCCGGCCAGCCCGGATGCTTGGGATCATCAGGGCTTGCCTTGTGAATTCTGTCAGGCGGGTGGAGAAAGAATGATTCGTTAGCGTCAGCGGCGACGCTAGGATCGAGTGGCACCGCATCAAGCCCATGCGCGGCAAAATCCCGATCGACCGATTCGATAACAACGTCCTCGGCTTCCAGGCGGTCTCGCGCAGCTTGGTTGGGCAGGTCAGGTATCCGCAAATGGACCGCAGCAATCCGTGCCAGGCCGGGATCGTTCGCGTTCAAGGCGGCCGTTACGGTCGCAAGACCAGGCAAAAGCCGATCGACTATCAAATCTTCTCCATAGGCGCGGCTTAAGAGGCGCTCGATCTCTGTCCGCTTGCGCATGGCGAATCTTGCGCCGTGCCGTTCAATCAGAGGCGTGCGACCGAGGAATAAGCCTGCGTCGGTGCAAGCAAGACCGAAATTGTCATCGCAATATTTGCTTAGACGCCAGAATTTATACATTTGGCGGCCCAATCCAAAAGGTTTTTTATCCTAATATAGTACTTGACGGACCCATATAGATAGCCTATATCCCTGCATTATTAGGAGATTGTGCTATGAAATCGGTCCTATCAGCCCGTCATTTCCACGATGAGGAAGTCGCCTACCGCTTCCTCGAAAGTCGCATTTGGCCGGCCGGGCCGGTTTGTCCCCATTGCGGCGGAGTTGAGCGCCTTTCGAAAATGCGAGGTAAATCGACCCGTATTGGCACGTACAAATGCTACCAGTGCCGCAAACAGTTTCGGGTAACGGTCGGGACGGTGTTTGAGGACAGCCACGTCAAACTGCATCTGTGGCTTCAGGCGGTTGCCCTGCTCACGTCCTCGAAGAAAGGTATCAGCGCCAATCAGCTTTACCGCACGCTTGGCGTGAGCCTCAAGACCGCGTGGTTCATGGGGCACCGGATTCGAGAGGCGATGCGCGATGGCAGCCTTGCGCCACTTGGCGGAAACGGGAAGATCGTCGAAGCTGACGAAACCTATTACGGCCCGGTTGATAAGCCGAAGACCGCGACTACCAGCGGGCGCCCCTTCCTCAAAGGCGGTACTGGCCCGGCCAACAAGCGCCCGATTGTCGCGCTTGTCGAACGCGGCGGCAAAGCCCGGACGTTCCATGTCCCGGTTGCCGATAGCGTGTCAGTGTCGAAGATCGTGCGCGAGAACATCAGCCACGAGTCGAGGCTGCACACGGACGAAAACGCTCTCTATCCGGCCGTGGGCAACCTTTTTGATGCCCATAAAACCGTCAAGCATTCCATCGACGAGTATGTGCGCTACGAGGAAGGCGAAGTCGTTCACACCAATTCAGCGGAAGGCTATTTCTGCTGTTCAAACGAGGAATGCGTGGTATTTATCAGCACTGCAAGGAGAAGCATTTGCACCGCTATCTCACAGAATTCGAATTCCGCTATAACAATCGTATCGCCCTTGGCGTTGATGACGCGGAACGCGCCGACAGCGCGCTTAAAGGCATCGTCGGCAAGCGTCTGACATATCGACCTGCTCATTAGCGACGACAGCCAATGCCTGCTAAGCCCAAACCACGCAGAAGCCCGCGAAAAACGCGCCAGGAAAAGACGCAAGCCGAGCGGTTCATAGAGGCCGCTCGCGCTCACGGCGTCGACAAATCGGGTAGGGAATTTGAGCGCGCGCTGCGCAAGATTGCGCCGCCGCGTCGTGGCGCTAAGCCTTCCTCTTAGGCTCAACGGTTGCGAGATACTGCCGTCCCTGAGCGTCCTGGTCGCTCAGCATCTTGATGAACTGATCTTCTCGTTGGGCGAAGCCGTGCATCGGCACCCCGCGCTCTATTAGCTTCCGCACAAGAGGCCATTTGTCCCACGCCCATCCGCCCGTTGCGCCTTCCTTCAAGCACTGAAAGGTCTCGTAGGCGATCATGTCGGATGTTTGCAGTTCGAAACGATCTTCAGGGGAGCTATAGCCGAAGTCAGTGAGATGCGGCCAGAAGCCGTTACCTTTGAAGGTTCGCCACACTTCTTCGGCGCGCTTTGCATATTCATCCTGCCGCGAAAACGTTAGCACTGTCGGCTCGCCGCTCCAATATTGTTCGGAAATTCGCTCTAGGCGCTGGGCGGTCATTTCCATGACCATGCTGTAGCAGGACGGGAAGCGCGTCGGCCAATCCGGCGCACCGGAATGGATCGCCTTTTCCCAATCCCCAACAAAGCCGCCGCCGACAACCTGCAATTCTGAATCGCAGAGGATGGTCGAAAGCTTGTCGAGCAACGCACCTTCCATGCGCATGTTCTTGTAGTGGAAGACCCGGTTGCCCATGGCCTTTCGCCACTTGCTCCCGACTGCGCGCCATTGATTGCGGGAACCAATAAATCCGCAGATCGCCGTTACAGGCGACCCGGCATGAATGCCGCTTTCATCAAAAAAGGCGCGCAACACCGTGGCGACCCTATACTTGCACCAGTCGGGAGAGAGGTCCGAAAGGTAGGAGTTAGGCTGAATAGTCACAAATCAGCCCTCCAAGTCGCATAACATATGGGTCCGTGAAGTACTGCATGAGGTTTTTTATCCTACATCATTGCAATTCCGATGTCAATGAAAAAGTGACACTGAGACACCGTCCAAGCGACGGGCGAAGCGAACTCGGTGAAGAGGCAGACCGAGACTTCCGAGGGGCGGTATTTGTGCGTAGCGGAGCGAAAACGCGCGCATCGCATCGTATTTCTGCGTTGTGGCGGAGGGAGAGAAACTGGGAACCAACATTCTTCGCTAATCGGGTTGTTTGGCGCAAGTCCTCCAAGCGTTGCCGCTCGCGGCCGATGGTGCGGCAGGCAGGCTTCATTCTTCGCTAATCGGGTTGTTTGGCGCAAGTCCTCCAAGCGTTGCCGCTCGCGGCCGATGGTGCGGCAGGCAGGCTTCATTCTTCGCTCCGCGGTCGGCGCCAGGGCCGCCGCAAGGTGGGGCCAGAAGAAGGCTCGACGCATCAATCTCTAAAAGCTCGTGCTGGCCGCCAGGTGAAGCGGCAGCGACAGAATGTTGGTCGATGTCGTCGGGCCCTACGTCCTGCCGGACGCATCCGCCGAAGCGGATTCCGTAGTCTCTTTTGCTGGTTCTCCTTTTGCCTATGCTGATGCTGCCTCGTCGGCATCTCTGGTCCACCGGAATGGCGTCCCGTCGATCCACATGCGATGCATGATCACCGCCAACCGTCGCGCGACGGCAACCTGGGCGCGGACCTTGCCGCGCCGGCGGGCAACCTCGACGCCCCAACGCTTCAACCAGCTCCACCGCTGCACCCGTGTGAGCAGCACATTGGCCGCCTCGCAGAGCAGCGATCGCACCAGGCGGTCGCCGCATCGGCTGATACCGCCGTTACGGTCCGTCTCGCCTGAAGCATACTTCCTTGGCGTCAGGCCGAAGTAGGCACCGACGAGCCACGACTTGGCGAAGCGTGTCGGGTTCTCCACTGCCGTGCGGAAAGCGAGCGCCGTCACCGGACCGACGCCAGGCACGCTTACGAGCAGCCGGCAGACCGGATCGGCCTTTACGGCCGCCAGCACCATCCGATGCAGGTCTTCGAGTCGTTCAACGACCTCCTTGCGGACAGACAGGACCGCACCGACCACCCGTTCGAGGACCTCGTCGCCCTCGACCAAGTCGCGCACGCGCTGATCCAGCCTTCCCGGGTCCACCTTGCCGACCTTCAGGCCGAACGCCTTGAGGATGCCGCGCAGATGGTTGTCCAGCATGACGCGAGACCGGACCAACATCTCGCGGCTGCGTAACAACGCCCGCAGCTTGTGCGTCGCCTGGCTCTTGACGTGAACCACCCGGTACCAACCCGACTGCAGAGCCCAGGCGATATTGCGAGCGTCGATCCGGTCGGTCTTCACCGGCATGGCGCTCGTCGCCGCCTTCAGGTGCCGTGCGTCGAGGCAGACCGCCGGCAGCCCGGCCGCTGCCAGACCGTCATGCAGGGCCGGCGCCAGCGGGCCGGCTTCCAGACCGACGCGCTCGAACTTGAGCCCCGTCTGCCGAAGCCACGCCGCGATCGTCTCGGGTTCGGATCCGGCCCTGCCTTCCTTGATGACCCTGCGTGCTTCATCGACAACGCAGATCGACGTCTCCTTCATCGATACATCCAGACCGACATAGTACTTCATCGCCGTCCTCCATCGCGTTGCTGCCGCCGGATCGACTGATTCGATCCGCCTCAGCCTGGAGGACTTCCCGCCGCGCCGTCACCGGCGTGGCGGTTGCGTCAAACAACCCGATTGCCCCATCTCTCGCAGGATTTCGCTCCCCTACGCGCGGTTAGCACCGCCATTCGATGCTGCACCGCCGGCATCTCTTCTAGGCTCCGCCCATAACACCGCGGGGCAATCAGCGTCATATTCCTTGCGGCGCAGAGGCAGTCAGGAGACGGTTACTTTTCCCTTGACTATATTCCTATCAAGATTATATGGTCACCAATCTTGATATTATTTGTCACTATTCGGATTGGCCTTGGGAGAGGAAATCCATTGCCGCCCAATCAGTTACGCGAGGCGTGGCACGCGCGCGAACGTGCTTTCCCGATTTATCCGGCTCTGACTCTGGCGCTGGAGGGCCTCGTGCTGGGTGCCGGCACTGTGCTGGTCCCGGCCGAAGGGGCGCGGCGGCTGACAAGCCTCGACGGCCAAGAGCCGTGACGAGGCTACGCTTCATATCGCTTATGATAATCCTGATGGAGAGCGCAGCACCTTCTCAGCCCAATTGGAGGATGATGTCTTTCGGGACGGAAGCGGACGAATCATCGCCAGCATTCTTCCCGATGGCAGCATCGCGGTTGATCCAGCCGCGGTCTTTCCGGACATTGCGAACGACAATGAGCCGCGGCTCTGCCCATTGCCCGGTCTCGACAAGCCCGGTGAAAGAGGCAGGGATTACGAGGACTACGTGAAAAGCGTGGTCAATCCCGTGGATACGACGCCGCGCTATTGGGGCTTCCAATTGCTCAATCCAGGGACGGGCAAATTGGTTTATTATGATGACTGTCAGCACGCGACCGGCACGATGGTGGATGCAAAGGGACCGGAATACGCAAATCTGCTGGCATTCGATGCGGGTAGAGAATTGGTAGAGGAGGAATTTTTGGACGAATCCGCTCGGCAACTCTCTGCGCTCGGCGGGCGCCAGCTTCGTTGGTACTTTGCCGAGCCAGCAGCGGCGGATTTCGCGCGCGAGCTGTTCCGCACTAAGGATGAGGGCCGGGAGAGGATCGAAATCGTTGACTTACCCTGGCCGTGAGCCGATGAACGAGATCAAGTTCGACTATTCCATTCGCTCAGATCTTCGCGCCGGGCCCGAAAATCCCGCATCGCTCGGCACCAAGTTTGTCGCAACGCTGGACGCCTTGAGCCGCATCGATCCGACGATTTTCAAGGACTGGCAAGTTTTGGATCGTCCCGCACGAGATTCTCTTCCACTCGCGCAGGCTCGGCCCCGTATCGAGGCGATCGTCGAGAGAAACGTGACCCGCGATGATTTCGGCCGTCCAGACCGGTATTACGGATACAGCGCCGTGGCATTCACCTCCGATGCGCTCAAATCGCACAAAACGAGCCTCCGTATCAAAGCTGGCGGCAAGAGCAAGGGCGACACATGGCTGCGGACGGGAGACTGGAAAGTCCTTCCCGATCCGGCGATCGTGACATATCCGCTGTTCAAGGCCACTCTGCTTGCAATTAACGCGGTCTGGCCGCCACTGTGGTCTTTCGCGGATGCCTTTCGGATGGACTACGAGCGGGTGCCGGTGGTCCCAGGGGCAGCGCTGTTCCCGTATTCGCGTTTCCACATCCCTTGGATAGGCTATCTCTCGGCTCCGCTCACCGCCGGCCTCGATTTGCCATCAGAGATTTCGACAGAGCGTACTCCGGACGGGGGGCTTCTGATGATCGCCACCACAGAACAACTCGATCCCGAAACTCCCGAGCATCTGCGGCGCGCCCGCATTATCGCCGAGACAATGATCGCCCGAACGGGCTACTCCCAGGAGAAGGCCCGGGACCAATCATAGCGGCGTGGGTCGAAGTACCATTGCCTGGGAGCCGTCGCACTTCTGCAAAATTACGGAAAGCATCGGCGGAGAATGTTAGTTTCCAGTTCCTCTCGCTGAGGTGTGGCGGAGGGAGAGGAACTGGAAACTAACATTCTCCGAATTTGGCGTGCCCAATCTTCCACATGGGAGTGCGACTGGGGTATGGAAGTCCCGCCGTGCGAACGATCTTCGCTGCTTGATTGGTTGGCCGATGATCCAGCGTCCGTCCGCGCGTGTGCAGGCGGAGTCCCACTGCCCTGGAGTTCGGCCGCGCTAGGAAAAGCAGCCGCCGGGGGATCAAGTCTGGGTCCCGGCGGCCATTGGCCTTGACTGCCGGCTCAAGAACCGGTTCCGCTATCGGCCTAACTAAATTCTTATATATTCACGAAAGCGCGAAATTGCCACAAACGCCTCAAGTTTTTCGCAGGATCTCAGACATTAGAAAAATTGAGCACCTTTCGCTGCCATGGCGGGGATACCCTCCGCTGGCCCCAGGCCGATGGTTCAAAAGTCAACGCGCAGCAGATCGTAAGAACCTTTGTGACCACGACTGTACACTTTCGCCGCGGTTGCGCAGATCAGTGCACGGTTCAAATCAAAGGCCCTCAGCAGGCCAACCTCATCCAATCCCATATCGGGTTGAATTCGCCGGAGAGCCTCTTCGCCCACAAAAAATGAAGCCTCCATTGCGCTATCATGGCCCCAGAACCGAACGGCGCGACGAGTCGTGTCGTATGAGCGGCTCCGGTTTGGAAAGCTAATTGCCATTGACTTCGTACCTCGTCTAAGTCGCCATGTTGCCCGCATACTTCACGCTCATCCTCTCTTGAGGCCGCTCTAACTGTTAGACCTCCCGCGCGAGCCGCTCGAAGTCATCGAGCACGGCCGCAATCAGTTTTTGTCGACGTGGGTCTTGCGCTGCCAAGGTATTGGCAAAAAGTTTGAGCAAGTAACGCGCTTTTTCGGCAGCCTCTGGCCAATTCACAGCTGGAGCCGCGATCAAGTGCGCTTCCAATTCGTCCTGCCGCAGACGCAGGGCTTTTTCATTTGCGTCCACATCTGCCAGCAGTCGACGCAGATCGGTCGCCTTCTGAGCGGCCATTCCGCGATGCTCATCGAGTTCGACCGGTTTATCCGTCACGACGTGTGTCTCGATCCAGGGCGGCTTCAAGGTCCAGGGGATCAATCGCTACCATCTCGATTGATGATGACCCTTGTGATGCCTGCACGAAGATCATGGTCGCAACCCGGCGATAAACAAGGAAGGAAATTCCCTCGATCAGCTCTTCATCGGTCACCACCCGATATGAGCCCGCTGGAAGGGTTCGATCGACCCCCTTGAGTACGAATGGTCTGCGGAACACGACATCCTTGCTCAGTGAGCGCGCAATCATCTGAGTGGACCGACGGCTGGTCGTGCATAGGGATAATCGGCGCTGTCGTAAAGGCGACGGGTTTCAGTGCCTTCGAATCTCACCTCATCAACGTCGAGGTATGTGCGAACGAGAAGCTGCGGCGGAAGGGTCTCGACTGCAAATCGTATGGCATCTGCAGCGTGTGCAAATCGCTTGTATCGGAGAGGTTTGTGCCGGGAATTCCTAGAGTTTAAAGGAGAATAGCTCAGCTTCCGTGCTGTAATCGAACATTTCACTCATGGCCGTATAATCAATCTCCTGCATTTTCGCGGCGTCCTATGGGGGAGCGAACTCGTGTCAGATGGAACTGACCCGCGTGGCGCAGGACCTCCTGTCCCTCATCCCTAAGATCAATCTCCGCATGCTTCCGCGAACTCTCTCGACAGGGCTAATGATCTGGTTCTTAGCTGCCTGTTCTCTGTCCCCGTAAGAGCGCCGGTCTGGCGGGCCTTCAATTCCAACCGTCACGCGTCCCGAAAGCTCACCGCGCGCCGACGTGAAGGTAAATCTGTACGATCCTGGACCATCCTCGACGAGTGCGATCTGTGCGGCCATGGCTAGCCTCCCTTGTTACCGGTTTCACGAAACGATTGTTCACACCCGACCTCGCTCCTCTCCATCCGGCATCGGTCACGGCTTTCCGGTCCGTGGCAGTAACCAGCCCATCATCACCCGAACCGCATCGTTGCGGCTACGCGGAAGTTTGTGGCGCTCGACCGCCTTTGCGACAAAGACAATGGTCTGCTCCTCTGTCTGTCGCTTATCTTGAGGAAGCGCCATCCATTCCCGAATGACTGCCCTTCAACTCTCTTGTTTGGTCATTCTGGCTCTCGTTCATCGACTTCCGCCAACCCGGTAAATAGGCGTGCTCACTCAACTCATTCTGTTTTGGCCCATGTAGTTGGTTAGCCCGGGAGCCGATCTCCACTATGCTCTCGAAGAGACGCGCCCCTTGGCCAGGGATTGATCCGCGTTGTTGTACTCGACGCCTTGCCAATTTCGCCGCGCCCGCCGGGCCCGACAGCGACGGTCGTGCAGCGGTCGAAATTTCATTGGTGTCGTCATGGGTTTATCGCGAGCTTGCGGCATGGCTTCACGCGAAGGCGCTTAGTTTACACAACAATGCTCTGCGAGAGTGTGAGCTCGCTTTCGGGCGCAGCCCGTTCGTGGTTTTCGGTGACGCTCTTGATGCGATACCAAGGATCGTCGGGGACTCCGTCTGAGGCAGGCACGAGGCGGCGAATTTCGTACGGACCGGGGGCCGACGATCGAAGCGTCCTCGGCTCAAGCTCGACGGTTTGACCGATATTGAATTTATGAGGCATCAAGGTCTCCTTCATGTTGGGGTTTGGCAATACGGTCGACAAGGACTCTCTTCGTCCTCGTGCTTATGCAGGAAGCGGGCGATCTGGCCTCTCAGCTTGGCGGTTTGCAGGAGGTCTCCCAGCGAGCCTGCGGTATCGAATAGCTCGCGCTGCAGCTTTTTCGGGATCGTGTTCCATTGCATGATGACGGCCGCCCCGAGACAGCGAAGAACATGCTCCTCGGTCGCTTCGACATCCGGATGGTGACGCCGCCTGCCAACAGCCTTGTCCTCCGAAGCTAAGTCTTGCGAATGGAGCATGCTGTCGAAATTCCCAGCCAGCCAATCCTCGTTTTGCGCCAGGGTGCTGAAGCGCTGCTTTGATCGGTGCAATTCGCGAATTTCGCTAGGAACGTCAGTACGTTTCAGAGATTCAGCGTATTCCGCCGCTTTGACTCGGAATAGCCCTGCCGTAAACATGGACATGGAGTTCCCTTCGTGCGCCCGAACGATTTCCCGTCCGATGCTGCCGTATTGTCTGCTTATTGGAAGTCTGCTTATTGGAAGTCGGTACCGTATGTGGGGACGATCAAGTCGAATTGCGAGGAGTGTTGCGCGTTTCATGAATTGGCCGATCATCGACTAGGCCGTGAACCTATAAATTCGGACTTACTCGCTGGAGCTTTTGCCTTTGGAGGGAAAGCGGCGATCCGTTATGCCCCCATCATCGCCCGCAGTTCGGCGACGAAATCTTCAAACTCATTGGCTTTGTAAGGGGAAGCGTTGATCAGGCCTCGGTCGATCGGCCTGCCTTCAAAAGGATCGCCCCTATAGCGTGGAAAAATATGCAAGTGGAGATGAGGAATAGTGTTGCCATGGATTTCGTAATTCAATTACCGCTTTTGTAAGTTCCTGGATCGCTCTGCTGGCTCGCTGAATATCCCACGTGAACGCGGCAGCTTCCTCATCTGATAATGCGTGCAGCTCGACTGCGTGTCGCTTGAGCACCACACAGAAATAGCCGCGCATCGGCGCATCATGTCGGCGATCCCGCTCGCATCGCTTGGTCTGTTAGGACGCGACGACTGGTATGTCGCCCGCGACAACATGACCCCTGATTGGCGAGCCGCGGGACTGATCTCATCGTTGCTTACAAATAAAGTTTAGCTCTAACTTCAGCGCATTAGCATCCTTTCGGACGACAAAATTCGCCAGGAAATGGCACTCTCACTTGAAGAGTGCCAAAAGCACGCCAATTAAAGAAGATGGAGGCGCCTTCACGCACTGAGCCTCACCTAATCATCCCGCAAATTAACAGATCTAGGAGGAGCGCATGAAATTCCGCCCGCTACACGACCGCGTTGTTGTCGAGCGTGTTGATCCCGATGCCAAGTCCGCCGGCGGCATCATCATTCCCGACACCGCCCACCTGTCGTGTAGTCGCGCTGGTTGCCGTAGGGAGGCGAGGTGAAGACGAGCGCCGCGCGCTCGTTCTGCATCAGCCGCTTGATGGCAGCACGATCGGTGCTGTCGCCGCACAACAGGCGATGATTGCCGATCGCCCAGAGATCGCCGCTTCGCGAGACTGGCTCCCGGGCTGGCGCAGGCATTGCGTCTGCGGCGTCCTCGCCGGCATCGTCTCCGCTTTCCGCTTCGTCATCGAGCGGCGCGAGGAAACTATCGAGCTCATCTGCGGAGAAGCCAGTGAGCGAGAGGTCGAAGCTGTCGCCGTTGAGCGCATGCAACTCGGCGGCGAGCAGTTCCTCGTTCCAGCCGGCGTTGAGCGCAAGCTTATTGTCGGCGATGATGTACGCGCGCCGTTGTGCCGGTGTCAGGTGATCGAGGACGATGACCGGTACGGCGTCGAGGCGAAGCTTTCTGGCGGCGAGCAACCGGCCGTGCCCCGCAATGACTCCACCATCCGAATCGATCAGGATCGGATTGGTCCAGCCGAACTCGACGATCGAGGCGGCGATCTGCGCCACCTGCTCATCGTCATGCGTCCGGGCGTTGCGCGCGTATGGGATCAGCCGATCAAGCGGCCACTGCTCGACCGCATCGGGCAATCGCAGCGTCATTCGGTTGTTGGGTGAGGAGCCGGCGCGCCTCGCGCGAGCTTGGCGCCAAGCTACGCCCAATTGAGCGAGATCGTCTCGCCGGAAAATGTCTCACCAAAAAATGTCTCACGTTTCATAATTAACTTGACGGCAATCGCGCGCGCTCGACCACAAATCGCCGCGAGCGTTTCGCCGGCAGCTTGCGCCTATTCAGCCGCCACGCGATCACGCTCACGCCGTACTGCCAGCGCCGATTGGCAGTGGCGCGTGCAGTCCCGAATTGCCAGCAGATCGCCTTCCATGGCATCCGATCCGCGCGTGCCCAGACGAGCTTGGCATCCTCGGATTCAAGCCAGCGCAGCCAAGTGAGCGCTTCCTCCATTCGGCTGATCGCGGCAGCGGATGGTGGTGGCAAACGCATCGGCTCCGGCTGTTGCCCGACGCGATCGGCAAACTCAACCAAGGCCCGCGGCCAAGTATTGAAATATCCCTGCACGCGAACCGGAGGCAGCCGCCGCATCACGTCGGCCGCCTCGCCAAGGCGCTGTTCGACCATCTCGATCGTCCAATTATTCACGATTGGCTCCGCCGCTGGACGACGTTGGCGCCGTAAAGCTTGTCGCCGATCTGACGAATGAATTCGCGCTCCGGCCAGGTGAGCCGATCATCGTCGGAGCTCACCACCAGGATGTGCTGATCATGCCAACCGTGGCGCTTGAGATGCTCCGGCGGCGTGCGCTGGCCGCCATAGCCCCTTGGGAGCCATCTCATCGCGCGATCTCGTTGAGCAAAGCGGCATATCCGCAGATATCGACCGCCGAGTCGTAGTGAACCGAATTGTGCGAAAGCCGCGCGAGCTTCAGGTCGATCAGGCACAGCACGACCTGCTCGGGTGTGACCGGCTGTCCGAGCGTGATCGACCAGCGCGCAGCGACCGCGGCCATGGAGGCGGCCGGATCGCCATAGGATTGCTGGCGCTCCATGGCAATGGCTTCGGCACGCCTGAGAACCGACTGCCGCCTCATGCGCCACCTCCCGCAATCTCGTCCGCTGTTGCCGCAGCGGGCGCTGCGATCAGATCGATGACGGCGCCGATGATCGAGGCGGGCTCGCTGCTGCCGAGCCGGCCCATGCCGGAGGCAAGCTCCGGGACCTCGATGCCGTGCTGCATCAGCATCGACAGCAGCACGCAGGCGTCGGCGAGCAGGGCATCGAGGGTCGAGCCGGTCCGGATGCCATGCGTGAATACCTCGCCCGAGCGGCCGTCCGGGTAATATCCGATGGTGACGGTGAACCGCTGGCCGCCATGCTCGATCTGGACCGTCTCTGCGGCCCGGCGATCGGGAAGGCGCTGGCGGCTCATCGCACGCCGCCGTTCGTTTCAATCGCCCACAACAGGATCGCGATGGCGTCAGCCTCGTTGTCATCCTTCGGATGGAAGCCGCGTGATCGGACGGCCGCGATCACGGCTTGCTTGTCGGCATTACCTTTGCCGGCGATAAATCGCTTGATGCTGCCGACCGGCACACCCTCATAGGGAATGCGCCGCTGTTCGCACCAAGCGGTGAGCGTCGCCAGAAAACCGCCGTAGAGGTGCGCGGCATCGGTGCCGAGATGGCGGCGCACCTCCTCGAAGTACACTGCTTCAAGTCCCGCCGCGTCCGACGCGATGCTCGTAAGCCAAGCGCGGAATCGGAGATAGCGCATGCCGCCACCATCGTAACGGCTCGGGCGAAACGACATGGTGCCGCTCTCGACCGTGCCGCCGTGTGCGCATCGTGGTCGGCCTCGTCGTTCGCCTTGACCACCGCGCCGCGCACCAGGCACCCGCGCGTGAATGGGATTTGCAGCGTGACGCACAACGGGCGCGCGGTCTCTTCGTCGAGCCGCCAGAGCGCGTAGGCAAGCCGGGCACCGTCAACCAGCGCCGTGGTGCCGCGGATTGCCTCGCGCGCGTCATCACCATTGGCGATGCGGAGCATGCCGTCCTTGCGCATGTGGTGCGTGAGCAGCACGGTCGCGCCGGTCGCTGCCGCGAGCTCCGCCATGGCCGACCAAAGGAATTGCGCCGCGGCCGGATCGGCATTGACGTCGGCGAGCACGAACGCCTGCAACGGGTCGATGACAATCAGCCGCAGTTCCGCAAGCCGCAAGAGCTGCTGCTTTAGGTCATCGAAGAATCGAGTCCGCGTCAGCGTCTTGCCGTTGGTCGCAATCAGCGGACGCGCGCCGCCCGCATCCGGAAGAGGAAGTACGATCAGGCGCTGTGGATGCCGCAAGCGCCGCGCTGTCGGATCAATGCGGTTGAGCCGCCGGTGCACCGCGTCGAAGCTGTCTTCGGCCGTGACTACCACCGCCGTGCCTTCGACGGTGATGCGTCCGCCCAAAATCTTGCGCGGCTGCTCCAGCCCGGCGACGCCGGCGGCCACCTGCAGCGCCAGGTCGAGCGCGATGTAGCTCTTGCCGAGCCCGCCCATCGCTGCGAGGAGCGCCGCGATGCCGAGCGGAATCGTGCCGCGACACAGCCAGATTATCGGCCGCGCCTCGCCGGCATAGCGGTCGGCAGTCCATGCCAAGAGCTCGATCGGAGGCGGGGCCGCGTCATCAATCGAATAGGACGGATTCTCGACACCCCATTTGCGCCGGCCGCCGGCAATCATCGCCGCGACCTCGCGCCGGGTCTGCCCGACCGTGTAGCCCGGCAGCGTCAGGGCTTCGGCAGCGATGATGGGCGCCGCTCGGCTATGACGTCAAGGACCGAAAGCTCGTCGTCAACGAAGCCGAGGCCGACCTGGTTCGGCGCGTTTTTCAGCGCTTTGTGCAACTCGGCTCAGTGACCGCCTTGGTGCGCGAGCTCCATGCCGAGAATTTGCTTAGCAAGCGCGGCAAGCCGTTCGACAAAGGTTTTATCTACAAGCTCCTTAATAACCGCATTTACATCGGCGAAGCGGTGCACAAGGGCATCGCTTATCCGGGCGAGCACGACGCCATCGTCGAGCGGGATTGCTTCGACAATGTCCAAGCCGTCCTGGCGACCAATGGCCGGATGCGGGCGGCGGCAACCCGGCGAACGACGCCGGCGCTCCTCAAAGGACTGCTGTTCGCCGAGAACGGCCGCGCCATGACGCCGGCCTTCACCAAGAAGGCCAGCCGGCTCTACCGCTACTATGTCTCGACCGACGCCATCCGCGGGCGAGCGACCCCGGTAGACGGCGTACCCCTGCGGCTCTCGGCCGACACGGTCGAGGGCGCCGTGCTGCACGAAGTCCGCCGCCTGGTGCGCGCCCCCGAGATCGTCGCCCAGACGGTAGCCGCCGCGAAGAAGGAAGCGCCGGCGATCGAGGAACGCGAGATCGTGGCCGCCATCCATCGCTTCGACGACGTCTGGGCGATGCTGTTCCCGGCCGAGCAGGCGCGGATCGTGCGGCTCTTGGTCGAGCGCGTGACCGTGAATGCCCAGGGCCTCAGCCTCGATCTGCGCGCCGGCGGCGTTGCGGCAATCGTCCAAGACATGTTGGCCAAAGACCTGCTGGCTAAAACCCCCATGAAGGAGGAAGTGGCGTGACCAACCCACCGCCTGACACCCCCGACACCATCCGCATCGTGATTCCGCTAACGCTGAAACGCCGTAACGGACGGCCGCGCATTGTCCCGCCAGAACATTGTGAGCTCATGGCCGAGACCGGCCGCGCCGATCCAAAACTCATGCGCGCCATTGGCCGCGCTTGGAGCTGGCGGCGCAAACTCGATCGCGGGGAAGCGGCGACGCTGAGCGATATCGCTGAAGCCGAGAAGGTGACGCTCGCTTTTATCAGTCGCCGTATCCGGCTCGCCTATCTCGCGCCAACGGTTCTGGAAATGCTCCTGGTCCACCGCCGGCCCTGCTCCGTCTCGATCGACAAGCTCACCGCCGTCGCCCTGGCGCCGTGGGCCGAGCAGCCCGGCATGGTGTTCGAAGATTGGCCGTCGGCTTAACCTCGGGTTGCAGCGCCACTCGGAAGCGAGAACGCCGATCAAACAGTTAAGCTGGCTTGCTCGCGCAACTTTCTTCGCTAATCGGGTTGTTTGGCGCAAGTCCTCCAAGCGTTGCCGCTCGCGGCCGATGGTGCGGCAGGCAGGCTTCATTCTTCGCTAATCGGGTTGTTTGGCGCAAGTCCTCCAAGCGTTGCCGCTCGCGGCCGATGGTGCGGCAGGCAGGCTTCATTCTTCGCTCCGCGGTCGGCGCCAGGGCCGCCGCAAGGTGGGGCCAGAAGAAGGCTCGACGCATCAATCTCTAAAAGCTCGTGCTGGCCGCCAGGTGAAGCGGCAGCGACAGAATGTTGGTCGATGTCGTCGGGCCCTACGTCCTGCCGGACGCATCCGCCGAAGCGGATTCCGTAGTCTCTTTTGCTGGTTCTCCTTTTGCCTATGCTGATGCTGCCTCGTCGGCATCTCTGGTCCACCGGAATGGCGTCCCGTCGATCCACATGCGATGCATGATCACCGCCAACCGTCGCGCGACGGCAACCTGGGCGCGGACCTTGCCGCGCCGGCGGGCAACCTCGACGCCCCAACGCTTCAACCAGCTCCACCGCTGCACCCGTGTGAGCAGCACATTGGCCGCCTCGCAGAGCAGCGATCGCACCAGGCGGTCGCCGCATCGGCTGATACCGCCGTTACGGTCCGTCTCGCCTGAAGCATACTTCCTTGGCGTCAGGCCGAAGTAGGCACCGACGAGCCACGACTTGGCGAAGCGTGTCGGGTTCTCCACTGCCGTGCGGAAAGCGAGCGCCGTCACCGGACCGACGCCAGGCACGCTTACGAGCAGCCGGCAGACCGGATCGGCCTTTACGGCCGCCAGCACCATCCGATGCAGGTCTTCGAGTCGTTCAACGACCTCCTTGCGGACAGACAGGACCGCACCGACCACCCGTTCGAGGACCTCGTCGCCCTCGACCAAGTCGCGCACGCGCTGATCCAGCCTTCCCGGGTCCACCTTGCCGACCTTCAGGCCGAACGCCTTGAGGATGCCGCGCAGATGGTTGTCCAGCATGACGCGAGACCGGACCAACATCTCGCGGCTGCGTAACAACGCCCGCAGCTTGTGCGTCGCCTGGCTCTTGACGTGAACCACCCGGTACCAACCCGACTGCAGAGCCCAGGCGATATTGCGAGCGTCGATCCGGTCGGTCTTCACCGGCATGGCGCTCGTCGCCGCCTTCAGGTGCCGTGCGTCGAGGCAGACCGCCGGCAGCCCGGCCGCTGCCAGACCGTCATGCAGGGCCGGCGCCAGCGGGCCGGCTTCCAGACCGACGCGCTCGAACTTGAGCCCCGTCTGCCGAAGCCACGCCGCGATCGTCTCGGGTTCGGATCCGGCCCTGCCTTCCTTGATGACCCTGCGTGCTTCATCGACAACGCAGATCGACGTCTCCTTCATCGATACATCCAGACCGACATAGTACTTCATCGCCGTCCTCCATCGCGTTGCTGCCGCCGGATCGACTGATTCGATCCGCCTCAGCCTGGAGGACTTCCCGCCGCGCCGTCACCGGCGTGGCGGTTGCGTCAAACAACCCGATTGCCCCATCTCTCGCAGGATTTCGCTCCGCTACGCAGACGCTCGAAGGAATCAGGCTTTCCTTGCCGCTGCCGGCTTGCGCGGGCGACCACCCTTCTCACCATTGCGCCGAGCAGCCGCAGCCTTCGCGGCCGACGTTGAAGCCCCGGCCCGTGCCGCCCGCTGGCGGTCCATATAGGCCTTGGTGCCAAACAGTCCGGCGAGCAGACCCGGAACGCTGAGATCGACTTCGGGCCGCTCCCAGTGCAGGCCGAGGCCAAGCCCGAGAATTTCGACTTGCGCCAGTTCCGAGTCGCTGGCGCGTTCTAGCCCTTGGGCGTTGCGCGCCGGAAAAGCGAAGGTGCATCCGTTGGTCAGATCGACGTGCACGCGTCCGGTTCTGCGATCGTAGCGCGCGGCGCGGGCGCGCGGCTCGGTGCGTAGCGAGCGCTGGCCGCGACGCTCGGCCGCCACCACCATCGCGTCTATGTCATTGCTCATGAATTGCTCTCCACATCGCTATCAGCCGCTCTCGCTCGCGGAGCACCTCCTGCATCAATTTGCGCAGGTCACCTCGACTGATGCCGGCGACCCAATCCAGCGTGATTCCGCTCGGGCCCTCCAAAATGATCCTCGCTTCGCCACCCTGTCCGAACAGATGCACATGCGGCGGACTATGATCATTCGAGAAAATCACAAAACGGAAACCGTAAGCGCGGTGGACCGTCACCATTAAGCTAACCCATCATGGTTGGGTTTTCAAGGGTCGCCGGTAGCACACGTGCTTACCGCGCGATCGTCAATGTACTCGATCACCTCGACAAGCTTCATCCGCAGCTCAGCCAGCTTTGCGGGCAGCACAACCGGCCCTCGACCGGCCATCAGGAGGAATGCCTTGAACACCTCATCCGAATGCTGGCTCAGAACCACCAGATGTTCGCTCCTCGGGCCATGACTTCCTGCAAACCAGTGCTTTACGGTTCGCTCGCTTGCCCCCGTCCAGCGCATGACCGTTTTGATCGTTCGATGGTTCGAGCCAAGCTCGGCCCGGAGGGCGTCTGCAATCAGTTTGCCGAATTTTACCTCACCGCCACCATCATGTCCCCGCCGGTGTAACTTCTTGCCCTTTTTAGGCAACATATTGCCCGCTCCTCCGATCTAGAATGACGAAGATGCGGAGACGGTAGGAACCGATCGGCTCCGAAGAGCTAATTGGTGCAAATTCGCTTGCAATAGTGACCCCCTGAGGGGCGATTTTCGCGTCCAATTCCGACCCCTTCTGACGTTTTGTGTCAGCGTCCTTCCCTTTGGCCGTGATGGGCCGGGAAGGACTTTAGGGGATGATTGGCGTGGACAAGATCGGCCAGATACGACGCGCCTATTTTGAGCAACACCGGTCGATCAAGGAGATCGTGCGGACGCTGGCGGTATCGCGCGCGACGGTGCGCAAGGTCATCCGCGGCCACAAGACCGAGTTCAAGTACGCGCGAGGAGTTCAGCCGACGCCGAAGCTTGGCGACTGGGTTGAGGTTCTGACGGAGATCCTGGAGCAGGAAGCTAAGCTACCGAAGCGGGAACGCCGCTCGACCCAGCGGCTGTTCGAGGAGCTGCGCGGACGCGGCTACGCCGGCGCGCACGACAGCGTGCATCGGTTCGTCAAGACATGGCGCGATGAACGCGTCCGAGTTCCGGTTCATGCCTATGTGCCGATGAGCTTCGCGCCTGGGGAAGCCTACCAGTTCGATTGGAGCCACGAGACAATCACGCTTGCGGGCCTGCCGCTGACGGTCAAGGCGGCGCACATGAAGCTGTCGCACAGCCGCATGCCGTTTGTGCGCGTCTACTTTCGGGAGACCCAGGAGCTGGTGTTCGACGCCCACGACAAGGCGTTCCGGTTCTATGGCGGGGTCTGCCGGCGCGGCATTTACGACAACATGAAGACGGCGGTCGAAGCGATCTTCGTCGGCAAGGCCCGACAGTATAATCGTCGCTTTCTGCAGATGTGCTCGCACCATCTGATCGAGCCGGTGGCCTGCACCCCGGCCTCGGGATGGGAGAAGGGTCAGGTCGAGAACCAGGTCGGCAATCTGCGCGACCAAATGTTCCGACCCAAGCCGCGGGTCAAGAGCCTCACCGAGCTGAATGCGTGGCTGGAAGATCAGTGCATCGCCTACGCCAAACGAACCCAACATCCTGAGTTCAAGGATCGGACCGTCTGGGACGTGTTCCAGGAAGAACGCGCGAGCCTGATGGAGCTGCGCGGCCCGTTCGACGGGTTCGTCGAGAAAGCGGTGCGCGCCAGCACCACTTGCCTGATCATGGCCGATCATAATCGCTACAGCGTCGATGCGCGGGCGGCAGGTCGGATGGTGTTGGTGCGCTCCCATGCCGAACGCATCGTCGTGTTGCTGGGCGACGAGGTGGTCGCCGACCATCCGCGCCAGTTCCGGCGCGACCAGATCATCTACGATCCCTGGCATTATCTGCCGGTCCTGATGAAGAAGCCCGGCGCCTTGCGTAACGGCGCTCCGTTCAAGGATTGGGCTCTGCCGTCCGCGTTGACCCAGGTTCGCGCCAAGCTGAAGCAACACGCCGACGGGGATCGACAGTTCGTCAAAGTATTGGGCGCGGTGCTCGATCACGGCCTGGCCGCCGTTGAGGCGGCCTGTGCCGAAGCGCTCGACGCGGGCATTGCCAGTGGCGATGTGATCCTGACCGTGCTGGCGCGCCGGCAGCAGCCCGCAGCGCCGCCGAGCATCACTACGCCTGACGCGCTTCGCCTGAAGATCGAACCCGCGGCCGATTGTGGCCGCTACGACAGCATAAGGAAGGTTGCTTGATGGAACGTCATGAGATTCTGGAAGCCATGAGCGAACTGAAGCTTTACGGCATGCGCGCCAGCTTTGATGAGATAGCCGGCAAAGGTCTTGCCCGGCGCGATGAGCTCTATCCGCTCATCGCCAGTCTGATCCGGGCCGAACGCACCCACCGGCAGGCCCGTTCGATCAGCTATCGCATCGGCGGAGCCAAGTTCCCGGTCCTCAAAGATATCGACACGTTCGTCTTCGCCGATACTCCAATCGATGAAGGACAAGTTCGTGAACTCGCCACCGGCACCTTCCTGGACGCCAAGCGCAACGCAATCTTCATCGGCGGCACCGGCACCGGCAAAACCCATCTGTGCATCGCAGTGGCCTCAGCGGTCATCCGCAGCCGCGCCAGGGGGCGCTTCTTCAACTTGGTCGATCTGGTCAATCAGCTGGAACAGGAAAAGGCCGCCGGTCGCAGTGGCCGACTGTCCGAGAAGCTGCTGCGCCACGATCTCATCGTCATCGACGAACTCGGCTACCTGCCGTTCAGCCAATCCGGCGGCCAGTTGCTGTTCCACCTGATCAGCAAGCTCTACGAGAACACGTCACTGCTGATCACCACCAATCTGGCTTTCGCCGATTGGCCACAGGTGTTCGGCGACGCCAAAATGACGACCGCCATGCTCGATCGGCTCACCCACCACTGCGACATCATCGAGACCGGCAACGACAGCTGGCGCTTCAAGAACCGCGCATAACCTCCCGCTTGCCACTCGCCGCCCGCCAAGACCGGCTCTGCTCCGCTATGTGGGGCTCCGCGACGCCGGTCTCGGCTCCGTCAGAGCGGACGCATTCACACGCCTGTAGGGGGTCGGCCTTGGACGCGAAAGGGGGTCGCAGTTGGATGCGATTTGACACACCTGCTAAGTCCGATGCCGCCGGAGATGCGCGACGATACAGCTTTCATGGACCGCATTCATGCCTACGTGCCGGGTTGGGATTATCCGAAGCTGAAGCCCGACGAGCACCTTACGGACCACTTCGGCCTCGTCAGTGATTTTCTGAGTGAATGTTGGAGCCGATTGCGATTAGGAAATCGCGTTTCTGTGATGCAAGGCCGTGTCCACTTGGGAGGCGCCCTGAGCGGCCGCGATATTGAAGCGGTGAACAAGACGGTTAGCGGATTATTGAAAATTCTGTTCCCCGATCCGGAAATGCCGATTTCCGACAGCGACCTCGAATGGATTGTCCGCGTCGCGCTGGAATCTCGTCGTCGAGTCAAGGAGCAGCAGAAGCGTGTCTTTAAGAGCGAATTCCGAAATGCTCATTTTAGCTATATCATGGGACCAGAGGGCGTTGAGCAGTTCGTCGCCACGCCTGAACTCCACAGCGACGAGGCTATTGAAAGCGACCCGCTCCCTCCGGGGCAGGTGTGGGGCGTCAGCCTCGGCACCCCCGAGACTGGCCCCGGCCTTTTTCGTATCGAGGCAACGTGTGGACCAGGCAGCGGCGTGAGGATTCTGAATCAACCGACTCCGCCTGCATTCCGTGAAAGCGTGCGCGTTGGGGAGCAAAACCTCTACACGCGATCGAAGGAACTCGTTGGCGATCGGAACCCTCGGGAAGAGGAGTTCTCAATCCAAATGCGGCCTATGGATTCGGACAAAGCGGGAGCAGGCCTCGGAGTGCCCGTATTAGTAGCTCTCTGCGGCGGACTCCTTGGCCGCAACACGCGCGGCGGCACCATTGTCGTTGGAGCACTCAACCTCGGTGGCTCGATCGAAATGATTCCCAACGCGGTGCGTATAGCCGAGCTCGCGATCGACAAGCAGGCTCAGACACTTCTCCTGCCGGTGTCGGCGCGCCGGCAGCTCAACGATCTCCCCGACGACCTTTGGACCAAGATTAGTATCGAATTCTACAAAGATGGGGCCGATGCTGTTTTTAAGTCGCTTGTTGAATAGTTCGATCGGACTGTTGCCCGGCCGCAGTCATGCTGCTGCAAAGGCTCAGACGCGGCAGTTGCACGAGTCTCTCGCCTACCAAGGGAAAGTTCGAACTGTACGAATAGCGAGCGGCAAGAAAGCTGGCCAGATTCAGACACATAGAAAATCCGTACTGACCTTGAGGAGTCCAGAGGTCGAGAGAAAAGTGGCCAGGAGAGAGCCCGGACGGCCCTAAACGCGGGCGGGAGAGTCCAAAGCTCCTGCCCGAAAGGCGCGCGGAACGTGGCGATTTTCACACCTCTCCATCGCAGGAGAGAACGTTCGGGCCGACAATAGTGGCGGAGGGAGAGGAACTGTAATCCAACATTCTTCGCTAATCGGGTTGTTTGGCGCAAGTCCTCCAAGCGTTGCCGCTCGCGGCCGATGGTGCGGCAGGCAGGCTTCATTCTTCGCTAATCGGGTTGTTTGGCGCAAGTCCTCCAAGCGTTGCCGCTCGCGGCCGATGGTGCGGCAGGCAGGCTTCATTCTTCGCTCCGCGGTCGGCGCCAGGGCCGCCGCAAGGTGGGGCCAGAAGAAGGCTCGACGCATCAATCTCTAAAAGCTCGTGCTGGCCGCCAGGTGAAGCGGCAGCGACAGAATGTTGGTCGATGTCGTCGGGCCCTACGTCCTGCCGGACGCATCCGCCGAAGCGGATTCCGTAGTCTCTTTTGCTGGTTCTCCTTTTGCCTATGCTGATGCTGCCTCGTCGGCATCTCTGGTCCACCGGAATGGCGTCCCGTCGATCCACATGCGATGCATGATCACCGCCAACCGTCGCGCGACGGCAACCTGGGCGCGGACCTTGCCGCGCCGGCGGGCAACCTCGACGCCCCAACGCTTCAACCAGCTCCACCGCTGCACCCGTGTGAGCAGCACATTGGCCGCCTCGCAGAGCAGCGATCGCACCAGGCGGTCGCCGCATCGGCTGATACCGCCGTTACGGTCCGTCTCGCCTGAAGCATACTTCCTTGGCGTCAGGCCGAAGTAGGCACCGACGAGCCACGACTTGGCGAAGCGTGTCGGGTTCTCCACTGCCGTGCGGAAAGCGAGCGCCGTCACCGGACCGACGCCAGGCACGCTTACGAGCAGCCGGCAGACCGGATCGGCCTTTACGGCCGCCAGCACCATCCGATGCAGGTCTTCGAGTCGTTCAACGACCTCCTTGCGGACAGACAGGACCGCACCGACCACCCGTTCGAGGACCTCGTCGCCCTCGACCAAGTCGCGCACGCGCTGATCCAGCCTTCCCGGGTCCACCTTGCCGACCTTCAGGCCGAACGCCTTGAGGATGCCGCGCAGATGGTTGTCCAGCATGACGCGAGACCGGACCAACATCTCGCGGCTGCGTAACAACGCCCGCAGCTTGTGCGTCGCCTGGCTCTTGACGTGAACCACCCGGTACCAACCCGACTGCAGAGCCCAGGCGATATTGCGAGCGTCGATCCGGTCGGTCTTCACCGGCATGGCGCTCGTCGCCGCCTTCAGGTGCCGTGCGTCGAGGCAGACCGCCGGCAGCCCGGCCGCTGCCAGACCGTCATGCAGGGCCGGCGCCAGCGGGCCGGCTTCCAGACCGACGCGCTCGAACTTGAGCCCCGTCTGCCGAAGCCACGCCGCGATCGTCTCGGGTTCGGATCCGGCCCTGCCTTCCTTGATGACCCTGCGTGCTTCATCGACAACGCAGATCGACGTCTCCTTCATCGATACATCCAGACCGACATAGTACTTCATCGCCGTCCTCCATCGCGTTGCTGCCGCCGGATCGACTGATTCGATCCGCCTCAGCCTGGAGGACTTCCCGCCGCGCCGTCACCGGCGTGGCGGTTGCGTCAAACAACCCGATTGCCCCATCTCTCGCAGGATTTCGATCTAATTCGAGCCGATACGCCATCGAATATCGTTCCCCCACCTCCGCATCTTATCGCCAAACGCAACACATGCACAGCCGCGGAAATACGCGAACCATCGTGTCCAGCGGCACAGTGCATATCGCCGCATGGCTAAACGCCAAGCCCCTACCCTCGTAATCGACGGCTCCACAGAGAGCAATCGACGTTGTTAACGAGCGGCCGGGCGCCACCCTGCTGCCTTGGCCTCGTCCTCGGTGCAGAACCATCGCTTGCCTGCAACGGCCATATTGATCTGCGCGTAATCGCGACTGCCAGGAAGGTGATAAATGTGCTCACCTATTCGGCTCAAATTCCCCTTGATGATGCAATCCGGCGATGGAGCACCCGCCGACGATGCAGGGGCCAGCAATTCCGCTTGCGCCGCAAGCGGCACTACCACCGCTCCAAGCACAGTTGTCCGTGCGCTGCGGTGCCGCCAATCCCAAGGCGCGATGAAGGCGCCAGACCACAATCCTCGGCCGGCTTCCCGCGCTGCCTCTTCGTCCGCCGCGTAGGCCCTGGAATATCGGGTAAAGGCGAGGGCCCACCCTTCGTGGACCATCCATGCGTTCAGGTCCTCACCGTCCACACGGCAAACCGCCAGTGTGCGGTGGTATGTATCCGTTCCGCTTGGGGTGCAATCGAGCGAGCGGCCTCCAACGTGCTCCGCCAGCTGATCCCGGGCCGTGATTCCGCATAGCCATTTGGCACCGCGCTGATCCAGGCACACTTGATCGGTTTCAGGGGCATCGATCCCCTCAAACCGTATTTTGCTATCAGCAATCGCTATGGTGTCGCCGTCGACGATTCGCGCGCGGCCAGAGATCTCGGCGGCGTACGCTGCTCCTGTTAGGAGCGGAATTCCAACGCCCACAAGAATTTTTATTGCGACCGTAACAATACCCGCTTGCGAGGCTGAAGTCATTCGCGTCACCGATGATCATCGTGCATGATTTGAGTTTCTCGCCGGACTCCTTGTTGTGCCACTCATCCCAGAGCCCTGCGATCGAGAGCGGAGAGCCACTCGCGGCCGTGAAGTAATACGGCTGCTTGCGACAGAGAGAGCTTTGCCCGAATCTGGCTGCCGCCCGCGCAGAGTCAATTGTAGCCCTATTGACTCCCGCTCCAGAGTGTTCTCATTTTGTTCTCACGATCGAGACGATTGGAGAGGCCTGTTCGCTAGGGCGCATTTCGGCGCGCTGCGCCGGCCGCGGCCGGATTGATGGTACCCACTCGAAATCAAGCAGTCAGTGCCACTACCGCAGGATCGCGGCTACGCTGCCCGTTGTGCAGCTCGCGCGAGATCGTTGTCCTCTTCGAGCCCCCCGCAAAGGCCGCCGTTGGCTAAAGTACCGGATGTGCTTCATTGCCTAGAATTTTTTGACTCGGTAAGATTAGAGGTTGGGTTGCAAAAATGCAGCCCAGTTCACCCCAAAGCGCGCACTAAAAGACCGTCCGGAGCATGTGCCATGGGCAAGGTCATCGGTATCGACCTTGGCACCACCAAATCGTGCGTCGCCGTCATGGAAGGCAAGACGCCGAAGGTCATCGAGAATGCGGAGGGCATGCGAACGACGCCGTCGATCGTCGCTTTCACCAATGGCGGAGGACGGCTCGTCGGCCAGGCAGCCAAGCGGCAGGCGGTCACAAATCCCGAGCGGACAATCGCTGCAGTCGAGCGCCTAATCGGACGGCGCTACGACGACCCGATTGTGGAAAAGAACAAGAAGCTCGTCTCGTACAAGATTTCGCGGGCCTCGAACGGCGACGCATGGGTCGAGATCGAGGGCAAGAGCTATTCGCCCTCGCAGATTTCCGCCTTCGTGCTGCAGAAGATGAAGGAAACGGCGGAAGCCTATCTGGGCAGCAAAGTCGCGCAGGCGGTCATCACCGTTCCCGCCTATTTCAATGACGCCCAGCGCCAGGCTACCAAGGACGCCGGCAAGATCGCCGGTCTCGAAGTTTTGCGCATCATCAACGAGCCGACGGCCGCCGCGCTCGCCTACGGGCTCGACAAGAGCAAGACCGGCACGATCGCGGTCTACGACCTTGGCGGCGGCACGTTTAGTATATTGATTCTCGAAATCGGCGACGGCGTGTTCGACGTGAAGTCGACCAACGGCGACATTTTCCTCGGCGGGGAGGATTTCGACACGCGGCTCGTCAACTATCTCGCCGACGAGTTCCAGAAAGAACAGGGCATCGATCTGCGCCGCGACAAGCGCGCACTGCAGCGGCTCAAAGAGTCTGCGGAAAAAGCCAAGATCGAGCTGTCATCCACAACGCAGACTGAAATCAACCTGCCGTTCATCAGGGCGGACGCGTCAGGGCCGAAGCATCTGACGATAAAACTCACCCGCGCCAAATTCGAGGCGCTGGTCGATGACCTCGTGCAGAAGACGGTCGTGCCGTGCCGGCAGGCGCTCAAGGACGCCGGCCTTAGCGCGGCGGAGATCAACGAGGTGGTCCTGGTCGGCGGCATGACCCGCATGCCGAAGGTGCAGGAAGTGGTCAAGCAATTGTTCGGCAAGGAGCCGCACAAGGGCGTCAATCCGGACGAGGTCGTGGCTGTCGGTGCGGCGATCCAGGCCGGCGTGCTGCAGGGCGACGTCAAGGACGTACTTTTGCTTGACGTCACGCCGCTGTCGCTCGGCATCGAGACACCGCTGTCGTTCGGCACCAAGATGCCGCGCGGTGTGTTCACCCGCATCATCGATCGCAACACCACGATCCCGACCAAGAAAAGCCAAGTGTTCTCCACGGCCGAGGACGGCCAAACCGCGGTGACGATCCGCGTGTTCCAGGGCGAGCGTGAGATGGCGGCTGACAACAAGCTGCTCGGCCAGTTCGACCTGATCGGGATTCCGCCGGCGCCGCCCGGCGTGCCGCAGATTGAAGTCGCGTTCGACATCGATGCCAACGGCATCGTCAATGTCCAAGCCAAGGACAAGGGCACCGGCAAGGAGCGGCAGATTCGCATCCAGGCTTCGGGCGGCCTCACCGAAGGCGATATCGATCGGATGGTCAAGGACGCGGAAGCCCACGCCGAGAAGGACAAGAAGCGTAAGGCGGCGGTCGAAGCGAGAAACCATGCCGAGGCCCTCCTCCACTCGACCGAAAAGACGCTCGCCGAGCACAGCTCGAAGGTCGGCGATGCCGACCGGCGTGCGATCGAGAACGCCATCAACGACCTCAAGGATGTCTTGAAGGGCGACGACGAAACCGCGATCACGGCGAGGACCAATGCGCTGGCACAGGCCTCCCTGAAGCTCGGCGAAGCGATGTATAAGCAGCAGGCTGAGACGCTGGAAGGACGGGGCGAGCGAGCAAAGGCCAATATCAAGGCGTTGAAGAACGCGAGCGAGCAAATCGAAGCGATCCAGAAACGCAAGGCGGTCGAAGCAAATAACCGCGCCGAGACGCTTGTGCATTCGCTCGATAAGGTGTTGGCCGAACATACCTCCAAGAACCGAGAAAAACGACCATTTGGTGGGTCTCAGACCAAAGTTATGTTTGTGCCCGAATATTTGAAATCTAACGCATATCGTGTCCTGCGACTCTCGGCCAATTCCACCCATTCAGAGATTCACAAAGCCTCGGCCAGCATGAGACGCGCTGCAACACTTGGCCTTGTGGGTACAACTGAAGACGATATGCCAATCTTGGGCGAGATCCGACGCTCTGAGGCAGATATTCAGACGGCTATAGGCCGAATAAACAATCCGGTGCAGCGTCTTAAAGACAGACTCTTTTGGTTCTACCTCACACCTAAGTTGCTAGATGCCCGAACAACGTCCCGCCTTATCGAGGCTTTCCGGGATAATCCAGAGGCACCGGCCGCGCTAAGTCACGACAAGGCCCTTCACGTACTGTTCACTGCGCTCGCCAGTCGTTTAGACGATGCTGGTACCTTACTATGGATTCGAGCGCTCCGAGCATGGCATCAGATTGTCTCTGATGACAGCTACTGGTCGCTCACCTTGGCGCTGGAAGAGCGGGGAGCCTTCGAACCTGCCGCATTTCCTTCAGAAATAGATGCCTTACGTGACGATGCAGTTGAGTTAGCTGCAGAAGCCTTTGTTGTAGGCGCGCGAGATGCGCTTGCTCGCAACGAATTACCGACCGTCCGCCGTATCATGGATGCCCTCCAAGATCTGGCCGAAACGGGGTCATGGGCTGCGCGCGCCCAGGAGGGAATCGTATCTCCGGCGGCTGAGCAGTTTCAAAGATTATGCGGCGCTGTACAGGAGGAATGCGCAAAAAAGATTTTGCGCGAGCAAGGTGCGTCGGCGCGCAATAAGTCCATCTGTGAAGAAGCGCTCAGACGCTTTCGAGGCGAAATTGAACCTGCGTTGGACCGGTTGGTTCAGCTCATTCCACCCGAACATTATTTCATCCGGCAATCGCGAGAAGAAGCCGCTCGCTGCTTACATAGCATCGCCATCAACTTCACATGGGCAGATGATTTTGCTGGCTCAGAAAAATTGCACGAAGATGCCGTGAAATTAGCGGGCGACACGGCAACCGCGATTGAAATTCAAGAAGGACTTTCTAAAGTCCGAGAAACTGCCAGAACGCAACGCGTCCTAGGCGCTCTTAAGCCGATTTCTTCCGCACCGTCGCTTTATACAATAAATGGTTTTGGGTTCACGGTTTACGGCAATTCAGACTACGACGCCGAGACCCGCACATATGTCGTGACACATTACTTTGTGGCGCTTTTTATTCCGATCTTTCCTCTCGCACGCTATCGCGTATTCAACGAAGGGAGTCGGTATAGGTTCCTCGGAAAGCTTCCGCTCCGCGCGGCAGATCGCTGGCATTTGTGGATTGCAATAATTGCCATAGGTGCTGTTATTATCGGCAGCATTATTAGTTCAGAAAACGGCTCAACGAACGCGTCTAGTACGTTCAGAACCAACTCGGCACCCAGCTTCGGGTCGACTTCCGTACCTGGTTTAACGCCCAGCTCTGCACCTAGGAGTTCTCAATTATCGAACCTCAAGGCTCAACTCGATGCTGGCCGTGCACGTCATGCGGCTCTTGAGAGACAATTACAGCCGGTCATTGATGAGCTCAACAGCTTAGCTGAGCGAATAAAAGGCCTTAAAACCGAACTTGCGTCGCTCGATGAGAGGGAGAAATTGGGAGAGTCCATAGATACCGCAGATTATAATGCTCGGGTGGATGCTCACAACAGTCTTCTCTCTAGATACCGAGCACTGTTGTCTGCGAACAGCGCGGATTTGCAAACTCTCGATGATTTGGAAAAGCAAGATTCGATCCTTGTAAGCCAGTACAATGCGCTGTTGAAAAGGTGACCTTATATGATTGCGACATTGATACCTGACGAGTTGGCAATCTCAGTAGAAGGGGCATGTGACATTTCGCTGGAGTGCTGGCGGCTTAGCCAGCTCGCGCAGTTGCAAAAGGATCGCAACGACGGAGCGGGTTTGCGCCACGCAGCACGGCGCATCGCAGAAACATTAAATGCGATGGGAGTAGAAATAATAGACTTCGCTGGGCGCATCTACGACCCCGGCTTAGTTCCCGAGGTTGTGGAAGTTCGTCAAGACGAGACGCTTCCTGATGGTCACGCGGTCATTGAGGAGACTATTGCCCCTACGGTGACTTGGCGGGGACAGGTGGTTAAGCCGGGGCAAATAATCGTCAAACGATCGCCTCTGAAATCGGCGGAAATCGTCTGAGGTAACCGCATGACGGAAATTGTTGATTATGGAATCGACCTCGGAACGACGAACTCCTGCATTGCTCGGTGGGAGGGAGGGTCGGTAAGGGTATTCCAGAACAATGATCAGATGAACGTAACGCCATCTGCGGTGCACATCTTGAAAAACGGTCGAGTGATTGTCGGCCGGCGGGCATACGCCGCAATTTTGACAGATCCCGATAACGTATCGATCGAATTCAAGCGTTGGATGGGACAAAAGGATCGAAAGCATTTCCCGAGTGCGCAGCGTGAACTTTCCGCTGAAGAGCTTTCGGCGGAAGTGTTGAAATCCCTAAGAGAAGATGTTCGCAGGCAGACCGGCACGAATGTGGCTGCGGCCGTTATCACGGTACCGGCAGCATTCGGGGCACTTCAATGCGAAGCAACGGCCCGTGCGGCTCACCTTGCGGGGCTCGAAGAAGCGCCACTTCTCCAAGAGCCCATCGCTGCGGCGATCGGTTACGGGGTACGCCCGGATTCCGCTAATCAACGGTGGTTGGTTTTTGATTTGGGTGGAGGGACTCTCGATATTGCGGTGGTGTCCACTCGTGAGAGTAGACTCAACGTTCTCGAACATCGCGGCGACAATTTACTCGGTGGGAAAGATATAGACCGTTCGATTGTTGAGCATGTACTTCTACCGGCCCTAGACGCCACTTACGAATTGCGAGCATCGGGTCCGAACGCCGCGCGTAGCGCGCTGCTACCGCGACTAAGGATCAAGGCCGAAGAAGCTAAAATCGACTTGTCAACGGACACGCAGATTATCATTTCGCTGTTTGATCTTGGCGAGGACGATTCTGGAAGGCCTATCGATATTGAAGTGCCGCTTACACGTATACAACTTGAGGCTCTAATGGAGCCATTGTTGGAGAAATGCTTTGTTCTTGGTCGCGAGGCTCTGACGGGCGCCCGAGTGGCTGGCGGAGAATTGGATCGTATTCTCCTAGTGGGCGGCCCCACACAAACTCCCGTCTTAAGGGCGATGCTGAGCTCACGTTTCGGCGCACCTGTGGATTTCTCGACGGACCCTATGACGGTCGTCGGACGAGGCGCAGCCGTCTATGCCTCCTCGTTGGAGAGGACGAAGCGCAAAGCTACTCCACAAACTACAAGCGATGGTAACCGTGTGATTCTGAAACTGGCCTATGAGCCGGTTAGTGCCGAACTTCAGTGTACGGTGGCAGGTAGAGTTATGAGCCGCCATCATCATCTAGAAATTAAACTCGAAGCAGAGGGGGGGCTCTGGACAAGCGGCTGGATAAAGACAGACGACGGCGTCTTCGAAACACCCGTACCGCTGAAGGAAAGTGCAATCACGACGTTTTGGGTCTACGCCCGTGATGAACATGGGCGTTTATTGGACACAGACACAACTGAATTTAAAGTGAGACACGGGCTCGTTCCGTCGGCCCCCCCTTTGCCCCATACACTCTCCGTCGAAGTGCTCAACCCAGGAGGAAAATCTGGACTGGACTCCGTATTTTCCAAGGGAACACTGCTACCGGCAGAAAGGAAGATAAAGTATCGCGCGATGCATACTTTGGTCCCTAATAATCCGGAATCCGATCTTGCGATTAAACTCTGGGAGGGTGAATTTATCGACGATCCCGACGCGAATGAGTGGGTCGGAAGGGTTTTGCTCTCCCATGACGCCGTTCGGCGATCCGTCCCTGAAGGCGCGGAGATTGAGTTGACAATTAAGATTGATGTTTCACGACTAATTACTGTCGAAGCCTTTGTGCCTCACTTGAATTAGCATTTCAGCGAGCGATTGTATATGGCTCAGCGCGAAGAGCAGGATTTTTCTAACCTGTCAAATGCAGTACCATCAGAGACTGATAATTATCGGCGACGACTTAATGAGCTTGAGCGCAACTCCCCCGCCATCGATGACGAGTCTACTCAAAGTGAGATCGAAGACTTGCGACGGGAGATCGCTGATCTTGAGTCCAAGACCCTCACTCAAGGACAGTTACCTGAGAAGCATGATCCTGATGAGGCTCGGCGCATCGTTGAAGAATCGAAAACTGTGCGCGGCCGGCTTGGCCGCCTAGAACGCCGCGCTGCTGACCGTGGAGGCATACTGAGAAGCACCCAACTTGCAGCTCAGGTTGAAATCGCTGAGGAGATTGTTGGTAGGTTTGGGTCATCACTTGAGAAACAGCAACTGGCAATGCTCCGGCGCGAGCTAGAGCGTTCAGCGAGCAAGAGCGACGATAGAGCGGCCCAACGAGTTTGTAGTGAAATTGAAGGTCTACGGTGGCGTGTGCTCGGGAAGCAGGATTGGTTTTGGAGGGAGATATTCGATTCCTTACGTCAAGCTGCTACTCCATTTGTCGACGTGGCGGAAGCACAAAAGCTCTTCGCTAAGGGGCAATCTGCAGTTTCAAGTGGAGATGGTGAGACCTTGAGGGAAGTAGTGCGTGCGTTATGGAAACTTCAGCCCAAAGATCAGGCTGACGTGATGCGTGAACGCGCCTTACGTTCTGGTCTTAGGAAGTTTTTAGAACGATGATAAAGCGAAGACCAACTCTCCCAACTGGTTATTCTTTGGCAGGCTTGCCTGCTGTGACGAGAGTGCTGCACGCAGACAATAAGTGTGAGCTCTACAGCCTACTTTCATCTGACTCCGGCGAGACGACGCTGTTCCTTTTGTGGTTTCCAGTGGGATCGCCGCAGGCGCAACGTCAAGCCAATTGGTTGAATGCTCAGCAGCCAAAGATTCTTAGTGTGCTTAGAGTCTTGCTGGTTGAAGATTGCCCAAAAGGTGCAAGTGGCTTCGTATTGAAACTGCGTGGTCGTCGTGTCGATGGTGAAAGCTTGAAGACCGCGAAAGAGGATAGCCTCAAAAGGCTGTTCCACTCAATATTGGAGCTCGTCGAAAGAGGCCGTTCCGCGCAAATGTTCCCGGACTTTAATCCCTCTCTGTCATGGCAATTAGACGATGAGGGGATTTTATGCACTTTGCTGCCGCTCGATGAGCAAACGTTGTCCGAGGTGGATCGGGTCCGCCACGCCGTGAACGCGTTCTATCTCTTTGCTACAGGAATTGAACCCGGACAATTGAAAGGCAACGTTCCGGCCCTTCTTCGTTGGTCGAAATTCGGAGGTGAAGAACTTTCTCGGATTGTTGACAGGTGCCTTGTTCCGCGCAGTCCGAGGGAGAGCATAACAACACTCGAAGCTCTCAATAACGCATTGGGGCGTAACAAGGAGGATAAGCTGTCTGGAGGCAATGTCTCCAATCAGCCATCACTACCACCATCAATGACCGGACAGGGCCTCGACAAGGTTGCGGGGATGCACGTTTTGAAAGAACTTTTGCGTCGCGAAGTCGTTGCCCCTATTAGAAATCCCGAACCCTATCGTAAGTATGGCCTTACCATCCCAAACGGGATTCTACTTTACGGACCGCCAGGTTGTGGCAAGACTTACATCGCACGTCAGCTCGCTGAGGAACTGGGCCACCATTTCGTTGAGATCATTCCCTCAGAGCTGGCTAGCCCTTTCATCCACCAAAGTGTCATCAAGATACGCGAGCTATTTGACGATGCGGCGGAGCACGCGCCTGCTGTAGTATTTATTGATGAGTTTGAAGCACTTGTCCCATCGAGAAGCTCGCTTGGAGGTCACCAGCAATACAAATCGGAGGAGGTCAATGAATTTTTGGCTCACCTAAATAGTTGCTCAGAGAAGAATATCTTTGTCATCGCCGCAACAAACCAACCTGACAAAATTGACGCAGCGGTTCGGCGAACAGGCCGCCTCGATAAGCTTATCTATGTTGGGCCTCCCGATGAGGAAGCTCGTCGAGAGATGATCGCGCTTCATCTTGAGGGACGACCTGTAGTAAACGGTTTTAACCTTGAAACACTAGCGAAGGCACTGGCGTGTTACTCCGCTAGTGATTTACGATTTCTGGTAGACGAGGCGGCCAGATACGCGCTCATGAAGAATGAAGATATAACACAAGAGTCATTTCGCGCTGCGATGGCAAAAATTCAACCTTCTATAACTCCACAGATTGAGGCCCAGTATCAATCTATCCAACAGAGGGGGCTCTGATGGCGGTGATAGATTATCGCGACAACAATTAGATGCATCGCCTGATTGTGGCGCGGGCGCTAAGCGGTGTTCGCGTCCTCATACCGGCTCGTTTCGTTAAGGCGAAAGAACTGGATGATCTCCTCGCAGGCGCCATTAAATCTTCGCCGGCATGACGCAGCTTAGAGTCAATGCCAATGCGATAGCGCCCAGGCCACGGCCCATTTGACCGCCGCCTCTACGACCCAGCCAAACACGACGACGCCGGCAAACCCGATCGAGGCCCAGACGGCGAGTTTGGAACGAGAGAGCTCACCGATTGGGGCAGGGGCAGGCTTTCGGCATGCGCGACCGCGCATGGCGAAAGACAAAAGATTGTCGCGGCGAGAAACGCTCGCATCAGCTCACCTCTTCGGTTGTCAGGACGAAAAAGCTCAGGATGTCG
>CAVXCG010000004.1:0-123747 GCA_963760235.1 uncultured Alphaproteobacteria bacterium
TGCGAACAACGCGTACAGGTAGGAGGTTTCGAGCGAGGCCCGGCCCGAGCTGTAAAAGACCACGCTCTTGGGATCGAGTCCCTTCAGTTCGCGGCCGATCTCGGCGATGGCGTCGGCCCAATCGACGGTAACGTATTTGTCCGTTGCGGAGTCCCAGCGCAGGGGATGTGTCAGCCTGCCCTGTTCTTCAAGAGCGTGATCAGACCAGTCTGAAAGGGAACTCACACTATGCTCCGCAAAGAAGTCGGGTGTGCAACGCCGAGTTGTGATCTCCCAGGTCGTCGCCTTTGCCCCTTCCTCGCAAAACTCAAAGGGGTGCGGTTTGGCGGGCTTCGCCCACGCGCAGCTAACGCAGGCAAAACCGTCCGGCTTGTTTTGATGAGCCAGAATGCGCGGGCCGCTGAACGGCACATGCTCCCGCGCGAGGCTGCGGCCGAGCGACTGCACTGAGCCCCAGCCACCAGCCGGATGCTTGTAAGGAGCAAATTTCGATTGGTGCTTCATTGGTTCCAAACGGGATAAGGAGACTAATTGCCTAACCGCCGGTCAAAGTCTCAGTTCCACGGCCGGATTGCCGCGCTACCTGAGGGCGTCAAGCAAGGCGGACAAGGCGTCAGCCATGGCGGCCTCCTGAATTTCGCCCCGAGCCGCCAACCCGTAGTTTTTCTCAAACGTAAACGGCGGGCGTCCTTTTTGAGCGAGGGCGATGCAAACTATCCCTACGGGGTTTCCGTCCTCGTCAGGCTCCGGGCCCGCTACTCCGGTGATCGCTATCGCAATATCGGCCGGGGCGCGGGCGAGGGCGCCGCGGGCCATCGCTGTCGCCACCTCGCCGCATACAGCGCCGCGGCGGCGCAACAAATCCGGCGATACGCCGAGGGCGTGGATTCTGTTCGCCTTGGTATAGGCGACGAAGCCGCCCTGCAGATGCTCGGCAGCGCCCGGCGCCTCGGACAGCAGGACCGCGAGCTTGCCCGCCGTGCAAGATTTTGCCGTTACAATCGAGAGCTTTTTGTGCCGCGCGGCGTCAAGGACCTCACGGGCGAGTTCGCCGAGATGCCCGGTGCCGTCACGGTCGTGCGATGACATTGAGGCGGACTGCAGATCAACCATTGTGATTTCAATCAACGACGCCCAGCGGGGTTCCTCTTTGGAACATGGGCGCCCCGCGCGGGTTGCAAAAGCATGCGCAAAACCCAAAAGCGCGCCGGACGAAGAAAACCGACTATTCCGGAACCATCTCTGCGCTTCATAATCGGTAGCGGTGTAGTCGCAGTCGTTATTCTGGCTGGCATCCTCCTTTACGACAGTGGCGTCGGCACGCGATGGCTGGCTCTTCAATCCGCGCCGGCCGCGTCCGCCGCGCCTAACGGCTGATCAGCCCCGCCCGCCCATGTCCAAAAGCGCCACGTCCGACCGCAGCAAAATCGCGATGGATCATCCGGACGAGGTCAAATATTGGATCAAGCATTTCGGCGTGACTCTTGAAGAACTTCGCCACACCGTCGAACGGGTCGGCAATTCCGCGAGCGCCGTGCGGAAAGAAATTCAAAACCGCAAAGTCGAGACCCCGCCTACTCATTCCACCGAATGAGCCAAATTCTCCGAGCGAGGAACTAGGTCTATTTCGGGGCGTTCACGCTGCAGGTCGCCGCCACGGATGTACTGGCAGGCGCCTCAGGCTCCGGTTCGGGCGGCTTCGTGGCGCCCGAACCGGAGCAAAATTGAAAACTCTCAAGGAGCGCGTCGTGGGTCTGTTCTCCAAAGACGTCAAGACAATGGACGACCTTCTGCTGCACGGGCTGAAGGACATCTATTACGCCGAAAGCCAAATCGTAAAAGCGCTGCCAACAATGATCGACAAGGCCAGTAACCGCGATCTCACAAAGGGTCTGAAGGATCATCTTGAAGAGACAACTAAACAGATCGGGCGACTCGACCAGGTCTTTAAAATGCTCGGCCGACAGCCGCAGGGCGTCCGGTGCCCGGCTATCGATGGGCTTATCGACGAAGCTGATGAGGTGGCCGGCGAAGTCGAGGACAAGAGCGTTCTCGATGCGGCAATTATAGGATCGGCCCAGGCAATCGAGCATTACGAGATGGCGCGTTACGGCACACTCATCGCCTGGGCCGATGAGTTGGGCCGCGACGACGTGGTCCGTTTACTGACGACTAATCTCAACGAGGAGAAAGCGGCTGACAAAAAACTCTCGACCGTGGCGCTGCGCAAAGGCGTCAATCGCAAAGCTGCAAGCTAGCCTAAATCTATCGTAACACGTGGAGGCGATGACCATGGCGGAGAAGAACTTGAAAGAACTGTTTCACGACACGGTGAAGGACATTTATTTCGCGGAGAAGAAGATTTTGACGGCCCTTCCGAAAATGGCCAAGGCCGCGCAGTCCGACCAACTCCGCGCCGCCTTCGAGAAGCACGAGCGCGAAACCGAGGAGCATGTGAAGCGGCTCGAAAAGGTTTTCGAGGAAATGGGTGAGACGCCGCGCGGCAAGACTTGCGACGCCATCATGGGCATCATTGCCGAAGGGCAGGAGGTGATGAAGGAGTTCAAGGGTAAGCCTGCCCTCGATGCCGGCTTGCTGGCAGCGGCGCAAGCTGTCGAACATTACGAGATCGCGCGCTACGGCACACTCAAGACCTGGGCGGCAGAACTTGGCTTCAATCAGGCCGTCAAGCTTCTCGATACGACGCTCGGGGAGGAAAAGAAGACCGACGAGACGCTGACGCGGCTCGCGGAAGCCGGCGTCAACCAACACGCCGAAGCGGCTTAGTGAGGAACCCAATGGCACAACACGAAGCCGAGAGCCGTCATCGCGACAAGAACGGCGAGATCAGCAAGAAGCACGGCAATACGCTTATCAGCACTTTGCGCAAATCCTACGGCGCCGATTTTGCCAAGGGTTGCAGTGACAACGAAAGGCTCAGCTCAGTGTTGCACAGACTTGACGAGCCGTCGCTGAGCCAACTCATCCGCGATCACGGCGCCGGCCGCTTGTCAGATATTTGCCGATAAGTTCCCGCGGGGCGTCCTTTAGGAAGCGAAACCCATGAACGAGCATGCGAGGCCGCCTTTTGCGAAGCAGCACCAGCCGATGCCCGGCCTGACCGGCGCCATGCGGCCCAAGCCTGACCACGGCGAAGAAAGTTATCGCGGCTCGGGCAAGCTTAAAGGAAAAAAGGCCATTATAACGGGAGGCGATAGTGGCATCGGCCGCGCTGTTGCGCTCGCTTTCGCGCGGGAGGGCGCCGATGTTCTAATCGCCTATCTTAGCGAGGACGACGACGCCTGCGAGAGCAAGCGCCTCGTCGAGGAAGCCCGGCAGAAGGCCGTCCTTTTGCGCGGCGACATCGGGGCAGCCAACCACTGCCGCGCTATTGTCGAGAAAGCAGTCAAAGAGTTAGGCGGGATCGACATCCTTGTTAATAACGCGGCCCATCAGGCAAGTTTCAAATCGATTGAAGATATTTCCGACGACGAATGGGATCTCACCTTCAGGGTCAATATCCATGCAATGTTCTACCTGACTAAGGCGGCGGTGCCGCACATGAAGCCGGGCAGCGCGATCATCAACACCGCCTCGATCAATGCCGACACGCCGAATCCCACGCTTCTTGCCTACGCGACGACCAAAGGGGCGATCCAGAACTTCACGGCTGGCCTTGCGCAACTGCTCGCGGAGAAAGGCATTCGGGCGAACGCGGTCGCGCCGGGCCCCATCTGGACGCCGCTGATCCCTTCGACCATGCCCGAAGAAGCAGTCGTGAATTTCGGCAAGCAGGTTCCGATGAAGCGACCCGGCCAGCCCGCCGAACTTGCGACCGCATACGTGATGTTGGCCGATCCGTTGTCGAGCTACGTTTCGGGTGCCACGATCGCGGTGACCGGCGGCAAGCCAATCCTCTGAAGGACCGTCGCCAAGGGAGGCCCGACCATAACGTTCGCCCAGCGCGCAGCTCTAAAGTCTCTTATATGCCATCCACGCAAAAACGGAAACGACCAGCCAAGCCACTCCTGCAATGACGAAGGCGCCGGCAGCATACAGGTCAACCATCTGCCAAATGATGGCACCGAACACGACAAGACCAAGGCTCCCAATCACTGTGCCGGCGGCCTCGAGAGCCGCAGCTTCTTTACCGCGCCGATTCCCCTTGAGATGAGCCATCTCTTTTTTCTCGCGCTCGTGCTTTTCGACGAGGGTTGCGCTGGCGGGGAAAATAGCTGGAAAGGCCAGAAACAATCCGCCGACAATGGGGCCCCACTCGGCCGCAATTAACCCGGCGATAACAGTCGCTAAGCCGCCCAGACCAAAGCGGATCAAATATTCATACCAGTGATCCCGGGCGAGGGCCGAGAACTTGGCCTTGATCAGCATTAGGACCCTCTAAGAAACAGCCAGTACAATCCAAATGCCGACCCCAACCAACCAACGCTTGCCAGAGCCGTCGAAGCGAGGCTGGAAAGCTGGAAACGTTTCATGAGCTGACAACTGATCCAGCTGTAGACGGCGAGGCCAATTGCGCCGCAGATCATCGAACGGCCTTCTAAGGCTACATACTCCGGCCCCACCTTATAAAGGGCGATGAGCAACGTCGCGATGGCAATTGAGGGAGCAGCCCCAAAGAGGCCCGCGAAGCTTTTGGGGCGAAATATATCGCCAAGTGCTGCGAATGCCGATACCGCGACGCCACCGGCCACAAAACGGATCAAGTATTCTTCCATTACTCCCAATCCTTGCGGCCGGAAGGAAGACTTTTGGTTATTTCGTGTCGGGAGAATATGGCATTGAGCGAATAAGAACGTAACCAGGGCCCAATCCTGCGAGAGAATGTTAGTTTCCAGTGTCGGGTAGCCGGGAACATCTTGCGATCTTCCCGGCCCCCTCAGAACCGTACGTGCGAGTTTCCCCCGCATACGGCTCAAGCGTCTGTCAGCATGTCGCGTGTCTGCCGCATAGGTCGCTAGAGTTGACGTCTGCACTCAGGGGTACTCCGGACATGACGGCCTGACGCGTTTGCCCCTTCTCGACCGCTTGCTGCAACAATCCGGCGCAATGCAGCAACCGAGTCATTGCCTATTTGTACGTGTTGCGAGAGCAAATTCTCGTCTCGTCCCGATAAGATGCCTTCAGGCATGTTCTTGCCGTTGAATCACCACTTAATTTTGCATCGGAATGCGCGTAGAGTTGGCCATCGGCGCTGTCACGGAGCGCACATCGCGGTCTCTGTGAACCATAGAGCCGCTGGCCTGAGAGCGAGCCCGGAAGCGTCCTCATGACGACACAAATACGTTTCTGCAACTCCTTCGATGGCGTGCGCCTCGCCTATTCCCAGGCTGGCCGCGGACCGGCGATGCTCGAAGTCGCGACGTGGCTCAACCATCTGGAACACGATTGGAAAAGCCCAGTCTGGGGGCCGCGCCTTGCCGAGCTGACCGCTCACTACGCCTTGACGCGCTATGACGGGCGAGGCTGCGGCCTCTCGGAGCGGAACGTCAAAGACCTGACGTTTGACGCCTGCCTTTGCGATCTCGAAGCGGTCGTCGATGCGGCGGGACTCAAGCAGTTCATCCTGCTCGGATGCTGCCAGGGAACCGGGTTGGCGATCGCCTATGCGGCGCGGTACCCGGATCGCGTCAGTCATCTGATCCTCTACGGAGCGTTTGCGCGCGGAAGAATGAAGCGCAATCCGTCGCCCCAAGACATCGACGAGATCAATACCATGCTGAAACTCGTCGAACTCGGCTGGGGCCACGACAATTCCGCATTCCGCCAAGTCTATACGGCGGCTGTTTATCCCGGAGAGCAAACCGGACCAATATCACTGGTTCTCCGACCTGCAACGAATGTCGACTTCGGCCGAAAACGCCGTTGGCCTGATCCGCGGCTTCGACGCCATGGATGTGACCGATCGTTTGGCCGAAGTCCGAAGTCCCACGCTCGTACTGCATGCGCGCGACGACTGTCGGGTGCCGTTCGCCGAAGGCCACCTCGTCGCCAGCTCCATACCAAATGCGGAATTCGTGCCGCTGGAGAGCCGAAATCACATCCTGTTGGACCAACAGCCAGCATGGCGACAGTTTTTTACCGAGGTTGCGCGGTTCGTGCGCGATCATCGCGCCGCGGATGCATGCGAAGCCCAGTTCCTCGAACTTACCGTGCGCGAACGCGAGGTGCTCGATCTCATTGCCCGCGGACTAGACAACGCCCAGATCGCGCAACAGCTGTCTGTCAGCGCAAAGACCGTACGCAATCACATCAACAGCATTTTCGGCAAATTGGGGACGCCTAATCGCGCCCAGGCCATCGTGCGGGCGCGCGAGGCGGGTCTCGGCGCCGCATCGTCCGGGCGCTCAATCTAGAGCGTGATCGTCAAGCGCCGGACATCGCTATCTGGGTCCTCTGGCCCAGGGTTTCCGCTGAATTCAAAAGATTTGTTCGGCGCCTGGGCCTGGCGCCTCATGACAGATTTTGCTCGCCCATCGATTGTGATCGGCGATCGCAGATCGTGCAACACGGTCTGTGTCCTCACTCCTTACGACAAGGAGAGCCAGTCATGATGCAATCCACAGCCCAAACAACGGCTCCTGCCGGATCCGCCGCAATGCAAGGCGATCTATGGAGCGTCCGCGCCAGCGACTACGCCGAAGTCCAGGAGCCGACGTTCCTCCCACTCTATGAGAGCGTGGTGGCGCGGCCGGAAGTGGCCGGCGCGAGCGCGCTACTCGACGTCGGCTGCGGCCCGGGCTTGGCCGTGCAGGCCTTGGCCAAAAAGATCGGCCGCGTTGCCGGCGTTGATGCCACCGCCCCCTTCATCGCGATCGCGCGGAAGCGCGTGCCGCAAGGCGATTTCCGCATCGCCGAAATGGAAGAGCTGCCGCATGCGGACGGCTCCTTCGACGTCGTGACCGGATTCAATGCATTCCAGTACGCAGCAAAACCAGTCAACGCGTTGCGCGAAGCTCGCCGTGTCGCCAAGCGCGGCGGCGTCCTCGTCATCGCGGTCTGGGGGTTGCCCGAACAGTGCCAGGCGGCTGGACATCTCAAGGCGCTTGGCGCGCTGATGCCGCCACCGCCTCCTGGCGCGCCGGGTCCTTTCGCTTTATCCGATGAAACAAAGCTGAGGGCGTTCGCGGCAGAGGCCGGCCTGACCCCGCTCACGGTCGTGGATGTGGCGTGCCCGTGGATTTATCCGAATCTGGAGACCGCGCTCAAAGGCATGCTGTCGGCCGGACCGGCCGAGCGGGCGATCCGGGCATCGAGCATGCAACAAGCAAGCGATGCGATTGCAGGCGCCATCGCGTCATACCGCACCGCTTCCGGCGGCTACCACTTGGACAATGTGTTCCGCTATCTGATCGCTCGCACCTGAGCGCGTAACAATCAGGCCGGCTGGACACACCAGCCGGCTTTCTCCGCATATGGCTCATCTGCCAGCAAGGATACCAACCGGAGTTGCGGAAAAATTCCGCTGTCTTTTCAATTGTCTGATTATATCCCAGTCGCACTCCCATGTGGAAGATTGGGCACTCCAAATTCGGAGAATGTTAGTTTCCAGTTCCTTTCGCTCCGCCGAGCACAAGAACGCCGAAAATCTTCTACTGATCCATGATCCCGCAATCGCCGCCGAGTATCTGCAGGACTGGAACGCCCGCGCGACCAAGTCGCGTCCTCTAAATGGCGCACAGTCAGGCGAGCCGCAGGCGTCGGCCTTCAGTGCTGCCGACCTTGCTAAAGGTCCAGTCCGCGGAAACCGACGCAGCATGATTTATCAATGGCCAGGCTGTCCCTACTACGACGCTATATCCCAAACCAACCGTGTAAAATTTCCGAACGCGCAGGCTGCCCAAGCGGCCGGATATCGGCCCGCCAAAAATTGCCCTTGAATGTTTTCGGCCTAAAGCCACCGCGCCACATTCCGACTCTACCAATAGCGACCATCAGAGCTGACTCTGCGGTCCGATAGCGACCGGATCGCCGCCTTGCGGGAACGTGACGGCGCAATGCGCGGCTGGCATTAACACGGTTTCAAGGTAGAGCCTCATCGTCGGGATGTTTGTCGAGGGCAGCGCCGCCTCTCGAGAGCCTGATTGTGAACTCGTAGGGGGTCCCCACTTCCTCCATTACCCTATGGCGGTGAGAGTGTGGGGGGCACACTTCGCCCATACCGGGGGCAAAGCCCCCCTGGCCCCGCAGGGAGTCCAGGGGCGCTGGCAAGCCAGCAGTCGCTAAGCCCCGCGTCCTGCTCCATCTTGGGCGGGGGAAATTTTTTTTCGGTCGCTGACGAGTGCCCTCATGCGGCGTCCTCCCCCAGCCGGCGCCAGACCTCAAGCGCATCCGGCTCACCGACGGCCAACACCAAACAAGCCGCAGCGGAGTTGGCGCAGTCGTCGTGCCCGCCCGGCCCGTGATCGACGCGATCTTTGCCGATTGACGAAGTGCGGCGCTCAAGCATCGCGAATTGATGCACGACGCGCTTGTTGTCGATAATTCGCACGCGGCCTGTCGTGAACAATGGCAGCGCGTCGAGATAGATCGCGCTGCGGTCACGCTCGCTGTTTTCGTACTTGATGTCGTGCTTTTGAAACGACGCGACGACCCACTGCGCGGCGTATTTGTCGCCAACAACCGAATAGCATGAATAAGATTTCAGCAACGCGGCAACCTCGGCAACGGCGAGGTCGGGGTTGAACGGCGCGCGAATTTCGTGCAGGCAGTCGAGGACTGCCACGCCGTCTTCACTGTGGGCAATGGCACAGGTGAACGAGTCGCGCACGCCGCCCGAGACGTCGACGAAAGCGTAGTAGCGGATATTCGGCTGCGGCGGCCGCACCAGCACGTCGCGATCGACGGCCGCCTCGATCAGCTCGCGCGTGGCCCAGCCTGAGATGTCGTCGCGGAATTCGGCCAGCCACTCGGCCGCTGCGGCTGCCGGATCTTCGGCCAGCGCCGCATCGATGATGGCCTTGTCGAGCGTCGGGTTCAGCACGATCGACGGCGCCTTGACCACCAGCACGTCGCCGCCATCCCGGCCGTAGCAGTCACGGAATTTCTTGTAGAGCAGACCGCTCTTGCGGTACGGCGTCGAGATCCCGATCAACATGGCGTCGGGCGCCATGGTCGCCATGCCGGGCGTCAGCGCGCGGTATGTTTCTTCGTCGGGGTTGGCGCTGGTCTCGTCGCGCCAAAAGCTCACCTCGTCCAGCACCGCCGTCAAGATCGGCCTGCCGCGAACGCTGCGAAAGTTGTTGGTGCCGATGGCGATGTCGACGTTGTTCTTGAGCTCGAAGCCGGTGCTGGTTTCGCGCGACACCATTTGTTTGAGCGCCGGCACGTCGGCGAAGTAGCTGCGTGTGTAGTTGAGGACGATCTTCGCTTGATCGCGGTCACACGCCAGTCCGAGACACAGCGCGCGCTCGCCGCGGCGCAGGCGACTGGCTCCGGTGAACATCGCCGCCGTGTTGGCGACGATGAGGCTGGCAATCGAATCCTTGCCAGCGCGGCGCCCGGCGATGATCCACAGTTCCTTCACCCGCCTGCCGGGCGGCTCGCGATCGGCAACGCAGCGGAAGAACTTGCGCTCGTGATCTGCGATCGGCAGCGCGAAGGCGGCGCGAAGCACGGTGCGCCAGGCGTCCCAGGAGGTGCCGGGAAAGTATGGCCCGAACAGCTTCGTGCTGTTCATCGCCTCGACGATGTCGACGCGGCGCCTCATGTCGCGGCCTCGGCGCGCTCGCGCTCGGCTTCGATCTCGGCGGCGATCTCGTCGAGTGTTGGTGTCACGTCGCGCGAACAGCGTTGGAGGCCAATAGTCGCCAGCACTCGGCGTTGCGCGTTAATTGCGGAAAGGTAATCGGCGACTTCGACATGCTGCCCGGCGAGCCAGCGGGCTTCGCAGTCCTCAACATAAGCTCCCAGCACGGCGGCGCGCTGCACAAGCTGGCGCGTGCCTTCTGTCAGGTGAGCGCGGCCGCCAAGGTCTGCCTCGATCGACAAGATGAGATCGCGCACAAGCTTGGCCGCGGCCGTTCGGCCGTCGAGATTTTCCAAAGTCAAAAGCCGGACCTTCGGCGCAGCATCGGCGCCCTGCGGCCGTGTAGCGGGCCGGCAACTGGCGTCTAATGGCAGGCTATCTGGCGGCATTTTTTGGCGCCTCCGACGGAGTCGGTCTCTCGGTCCAGAACCCGCGCGGTTTTCGGACGCGCGTTATTCCGGCGTTAATCCTTGATACGAAGGCGCACCCTACACCACGCAAAAACCTTTGTAAACACGGGTGTTCCTCGCAGTAGACCAACGGTTCGCATAACCGCTGTCCGCAGCGCGCGGGGTCGGGCGTGCCGGCCCAGGGGGGCGTAGGCCCGAGCCGCGACGCGGTTTCCGCGGCTTGGATTTTTTCGGGCGTCACGCGACCGCGCGACGCGGCTTTGATGGGTGCCGCCCCAACCGCCCGGCGACCGCAAGTGTAACGGACTTGGCCCACGAGCACGCGAGCCGTTACGCAGACCGTTACACAAGAAACGCCTATGGAATGGCCATATCTCTTCTGTTGTAATGGTCGTAACAGGTGTAACGGTCTCATAGGGACACTGCTTGGCGCAACGGGGCTGGGACGCTTTGGAGCCCTCCAGGGGAGAGCCGTTACGCCCGTTACACCGTTACACGAACCGTCCCGGCAACGGCCGCCAATACCCGCGGGCCACCTTGTCGCCTACGCGCTGCGTTCCTCCCGCGGGCCGCTGCCAACCGAGTCGTTCCATAATGATCGCAAGTCGCTGTCCGTGTGCGGTGGTCTGCATTTTTACCGGCACGGCGAGCACGAATGTCAGGACGTCGGCGCTGGCAACTCGCTCCTGATCATCGGTGCAGTGAACGATCCGCGTAGGGCCTTCGATAGCACCAATATCGACGGTCTCCGGGATATTGGCGAGGATGTCCTCCCACGGGTCGATCGTGCGCCGCCGCTCCTGCTCCGCGGACGCGGTCGACCATAGCTTTTCGTCGAGCATGATCAACTCGCCCTTCGCCTCGGCGCACGCGGCCTCGGCCCACAATTGGTCGCGGTCGCGGCGCAACGTGTCGAGATCGATGCGGCCGACAGCCACCGGCAAAAATCGCCGGTTGCCGGTCTGCGATTTCAGATATTGTTGGTCGTTGGTCGTGGCCCAAAGAGTGCATCGCCGATGTCGCCGCTCAACGACGCGGCCGTAGGCCGGCCGGGCGCGGTCGGTAGTGCGCGAAGCGAAGGCCTTCACCCGGTTCACGTCGGCCTTGCTGATGTCCGTGAGATCGGCGATTTCGTAGAGCCACACGCCCTGTAACAGTTCCTGCGCTACGCGATCCTCGACGCCGAGGATCGTCTGATCGGAGAAATTTTCCTTGCCCGCGAGCACCTCGATGGCCGTCGACTTGTTTCTGCCTTCCGGCGACTCCAGCACGAGGATGTCATCGTACTTGCTGCCGGGCAGCCGAGCACGGCGGACGGAAGCGATCAAGTGCTTGCTGCCGACCGCGCGGGTGAACGGCGTGTCCGGCGCGGCGCAGTATACCTTGAGCCACGTGTCGATCCGCTTGACGCCGTCCCAGCTGCCCTGAACCTCGGCGAGGTAGTCAACCACCGGATCGAACGCGTTGTCGCGCGCGATCTCCTTCACCGCCGCGATCGTGTTGGCGTCACCGACGTCCAGGCCGTACCGATTGTTGACCAGCGACCGGATGGCGCCCAGAACGTCGTCGGTCAGCTCTCCGTTCAGTTGTTCCACCTTGGCGACGTCACCGTGATAGTCGACCAGCACCTCTCGGTGAAACAGATCCAGCGAACACGTGATGCCCAGCGACCTTACGGCGAGGACAGCGTTCGCGAGCGACGGTGCGGCGTTGCCATACTTGTTCAAGTCGCGCCAAGCTGGCCTCCCGCCTGGCGCCGCGACCGTGTGTGCCCGCGCAATGCTGCGCTCGACCTCGCGCCGTCGCGCGTCGCCGGTCTTTTCCAAAATGGGCGCCGCGATGCCCCAAGCGCGATCGGTGATGATCGCCGCGATGGTGTCGTCCGGCACGCCGGCGCGAACGCAGGCAATGTTAAAAGCGAACAGCGCTCCGCTGCGCCTGTGCTTGCCGGGCTTGTTGTACTCGCCGGCGACGTCGCCGTGCTGTCCAAGCGACAGCCATTTCTCTTTGAGCTTAGCGAGCGCAACGTCGTCGGGCTTTATGCGCTCGTAGGCGTCCTTGGCTTGGTAGGCGCCGATGTCGTGGGCGCCGACCGCCTTCTTTTCATGCTGCGCTGCCGGCAGATCTTCGAGCTTGTATATTCGCTTGGGATGCCAATCGATGATCCGCGCCGTTCGTTCGCCTGGCGGGTAGCCCTTCTTGAGCTTCTTCGCAGTTAAAAAGTTGATCGTCCCAGGCAAACGCATCAAGTGATCGGCGGAATGGCAGCTATCGGCGCCGGTCTCGGTCCCTTCGAGTTTCTTGTTGAGGCTCTGAGAGATCGCGAGGTTGCGACGTCTTAATTCCGCAATGCCGGCTTCGCCGTTGATGCGATACGGCTCGATGAACTTGTAGGCCTGAAATCCGTTGCCAAAGTCAACTATGCACGAGAACGGCGGCTGCTCGGACTCCATGGCGGCAAGTATGGCAGCACGTGATTCATCAAACCGCTTTGGGTCCGGGTCGACGTCGACCCACACGGCGCGCGAGCCGACCATATCGCTCTCAGCGAGCTTTGGCTTTCGTCAGGCCCGACGGCCACATGCAGGTAGCAGTTGTGGCGCCCGGCCGCGGCAGCGGCGATCCAGCCGAGAAGGCCGTTTTCGCGGTCGTCCACATTGGCCGGCCCAAGGTGGTAGCCGAGCTTTTGCGGCAGCTGCGGCGATGGTTTTTTGTCGCCGTCGCCGACGGAGGTTATGGTGCGGACATTCCACGGCCCGTCCGGTGCGAGCATCCGGAGCAGATCCGGGGCGGTCGGCTCGGCGGGCTTGTCGATCTCAACCCGGTCGTCCTCGCCCCCCGCGGGCGACGAATGCTTCGCGGCGGCGACATTCATGCGCGGGCTCCGTCGGCGGCGCGCGCGACAAGTTCATAACCGCGCGGGTGGGCGGCCATGCCGGCCTCCGTGAAGCAGTGCGCCGCGCGGTGGCCGATGTCGTCATCGCCGTACGGCCAGCCGTGCCAATGCGCGCGGCGGCAGTGTAGGCAGAAGAATTTGACGGACCGCGTCTCCCGCGTCGCCGTGACCTCGCACACGTATGTCGGAATAGGTTCGGTCAGGACGTTTACTTCCGTGCGGCGATGCTGTACATTGCACCGACCAGCAACTGATACCAATCGTTCCCCCGCCCCGGCGCCGCCAGCACCGGGGTGGTTCTCTTTTCTGATCATGCGTTACCATCCACTCTCTCTCCCTCTTTGTTTGATCGGCTCCCGCGGAGCACACGGCGAGGCGATCAAGCCGCTTCGTCTCCGATCATGATCCTGCTTGCCTTCCATTGCACGAGATCGCTCAAACGCCATGCGCAACAATTCGGCGACAGAAAAATCGAGCGCGGGAAAAGGCCGCGCGCCATCAGGCGGCGCAGATGGACTCTGGAATATCTCGGGATGCCGTGCTCGGTGAGCTGCGGGTAGGTGACGAACCGCTCGGCCGCCGCGCTGGTCGGCACCGCAGCCGGCGGCGTTCCCTGCCGGCGCAGGCGCTTCTGAAAAGTCGGGATGTCCATGTCGCGGCTCCCTTGTTGACTTCGGGAGTCGTTCTAGGCCTTCGGGCCACGCTGGGTAAATTCAGAAAGCGGGCCGTCCTTTAAGAGTGGCCCGCTTTTCCGCGCACGAGTTCCATTCGCTGGCGCACGCGCTTGATGGTCGTTTCGCTGACCGAAGCGTGCCCTTTGCTTTCGAGGATCGCATTCACCGCGTGTGCAAGGTGGGTGCGCTTCTCCCCCGACTGCAGGGCCTGCTGAATTGCTACCTCAAGAATGGGCGCCCTTTCGCGTCTCGTGGCTGTCGCCTTCTCCCGTCGCCCGCCGGGCTTGCCCGGCGCCGCGCGCGCAATCGCGGCCCGGCGCTGCTCGAAGAACGGGCGCGCGGCCTCTTGCGGCCCCGCTGAACCACCCGATCACCGTCGCCGCGCTGAGCACAGGCCCGAGCATGTCAAGCGCGCCGGGCGTATTCTTCAGCAGCGTCACCAGCGGGCTGCGGTAGGAGTCGCAAGTCCTTCGCCGCCCGGCGCAACGTCACCTTCTCATCCTTGCTCAATTCGCGAAGCGGATTTGTTCCCGCATGATCCGCCGATCGCTGCAAGCGCTCGAGGAAGCTGTACGATCTCTCGTACGTTGGGCTTTTTGAGTGCCCGACGGGCCGCGCGCTGAGCCTTCGACCTTTTGTTGAACGTCTTGTGGGTTTGGCGCCACTGAATATCGCTTAGCGCATCGGCCCAAATTCGTCGCTGCGGGCGGCTCACGCCCGCCTCCTCCCGCGGCGCCGCGTCTCGACCTCGCGCGCGCTCACCACCTTGCCTGCCGGCGCGGGCTTGGCGCCGACGATGGTGGCCAGCGCATCGGCCCAGCTGTCTAGCGCCGCGCGCTTGGCCTCGCGGTGCGTGCCCTGGTCGTAGACGCCGTGAAGGCCCGGCAGGGCGTGGCCGATGACGCGCTCGGCGACGAACGCCTCCACGCCGAGGTCGCTGACCAGCCGCGTCCGCACCGTGCGCCTGATGTCGTGCATGACCCAAGGCGGCATCGGCTCGCGGCCGTCGCTCGCGCGCCGCTCCGCGATCTCCTGGTCCAACCTGCGCTTTAGCTTCGCGAAGCCGCTTATCGGGCGCGCGCCGCCAGTGGTGGTGAGGGCGAAACCGCGAGCGAACCGCGGCAGCGTGATCAGCGCGTCCTTCGCCATCGGCGAAAGCGGCACCTCCTGCGCGACGCCGGTCTTGTACCGCTCGGGCGGCACCGTGAGCGCCGCCTTGTCGAGGTCGATCTCGGTCCACCGCGCCCGCGCGATGTCGTTGAGTCGCTGCCCGCTGAGCAGCAAGAGCTTCACCAAAGGCTCGGCCGGATCGAACACCCTGGAGACGTCCGCGCCCGCGTCCCTCGCGAGCAGCCTCGCTCGTGCCTTCGCGGTGAGCACTTCGGCCGCGCCCCACGCGTCGCGCAGCTCCTCGTCCGTCAGCACGCGCTTGCGTTTGAGCTCGCGCCCGTCCTTGGCGAAGCCCAGCGTCTTGTCGCGGACGTTGGCGCAGGGCGACGCCTCGACGCCGAAACGCTCGCCCTCGACGCACCAGGAGAAGAACTTGCGCACCGCGCCGAGCGCGTGCCGCGCCGCGTGCTTGCCCCGAGCACGCTTGATCTCGTCGAGCCGCGCGATCACGTCGCGGCGCGCGATCTGCGCGACCGGCGTCTTGCTCCAAAGTGGGTCTGATCCCGCGATCCAATCCTCGACGGTCAGTCCGTCGCGCTCGACCTCGCCCCGCACCTGGCCGAGGAAGTCGCGCCGCAGGATCGCCTCGGTCTCGCGGCCGGAGCGGAGACCCGCGAGCGCGCCGTCGGCGAGGAAATCGGCAACCGCGGACGCGAAGGTTTCCTTGCGCCGCCGCGCTTCCTCGCGTGCGCGCTCCGCCTCCAGCTCGGCGGGCGTCCTGCCGGCAGCCAGCGTGCCGAGCACGCCGAGCGCCTTCGCGCGCGCGTCCTTGAGTTTCATGGCAGGGTATTTGTCCAACACGACCGTGTCGGGGAAGCGCGCGCCAGGCCGTCGCTTGACGACGATGAAAGACTTGACGCCCCTGTCGGTGACGCGAACGCCGAGGTGCGGCGTCATCGCATCCCACACGATGTACCTTCGTCCCTCCTCCGCCGGCTTGAGCGCCTGGAGCGCGCGGTCGGTCAGAACCTTCTTTGCTGCTGCAAGCATCGGTCCTCCTCGGCTCCGTTATCCCGGCCGGCGAGGCCTCGGTTCGATGAACCGGAGACCTCGGGTTAACGGCCGGGTTAACGGACGGCCCGGTTAACGGGAGTTATCCCGCGTTTCCTAGAGTACCCTAAAATGCCGCAGAAACAAACTGTTTTCGGCACTTATCGCGCCTCGCCAGGAACCGAAGGCCCCTTGCGTTTCCCCGCGTATCCTGTCCAAATGGGTTTTGTAAACCGTTGGTCGGGAGTTCAATCCTCTCACCCGGCACCATCCAACAAAGGACAGAGAGGGCGCACAATGGCCGAGCAGAAAGTGCCGTATCAGGTCGGCGGCAGGCAGTTCGAGGGCAGGATCGTCTACGACGAGGGCGTGACGGCAAAGCGCCCGGCGGTGGTCATGCAGCCTGATTGGAAGGGCGTCTGTCCCGACACCGTCGGCCAGGCGCGCGCGGTCGCCGGCAAGGATTACGTGGTGCTGATGGCCGACATGTTCGGCACCGGCTATGGCGCCAGGCCGAAGACCCAGGACGAACTGCGCACCGGCATGCTCGCCGTCCACAACGATTTGCCGTTCACGCTGTCCTGCGGCGCAGCGGCCCGCGACGCGCTCATGGCCGCGGCGCAAAAGCTCGGCATCGTCGAGCCCGGCAAAACCGCGGCGATCGGCTATTGCGCCGGCGGCGGCTACGCGCTCGAACAGGCGCGCGCCGGCGCCGATTTCAAGGCAATCGTGGTCTTTCACGTCACCAATCCCAATCCGGTCGTCGCCAGTACGCCCTGCAACATCAAGGGCCGGGTGCTGGCGATCCATGGCCGTGCCGATCCAGTGACACCGAAGCCGATGATGGACGCGCTCGAGGAGGAGCTGAACAAAGCCAAAGTCGACTGGCAGGTGATGATGTTCGGACCGCCCGCGGTGCATTCATTCTGCGATCCCACCGCCAAGGGGCCGGCGACGCAGTACGACGAAAAGCTCTGCCGCAAATCCTACATGCTGATGCGCGACTTTTTCGCCGAGACGCTGTGAAGCTTAGGGCCTGCGCGCCATCACGACGCTTCGTTCAAAAAAGAAAAAAGAGAAAAAAGAAAAAAGACAAAAAAAGAGGCCGGCAATGCGGCCGGCCTTTCCAATCCCGCGGCATCTGGCTTTGCCTATGCCGTAAAATTTCTTTTCAGCCCCGGTGGCAGGCGCTGCAGCATCGCTGCCAGCACCCGCTTCCCGGTACGCACGAACCGCGTGCCGGCCCTCACGATTGTCCTGCCGGCACGCCGTCTTCCGCGGGCGAGTGGAGTTTCAGCCGTGCATACCATCGCACGCGCTGTACGCCTCCGCCTTACTGATGGTGGTGATGATGCCGTACGTGATGCCAGCGATGAACGTACCACACGTGATGCGGGTGCCAGTACCAGTAATGGGGATGCCAGTTCCAGTAATGGGGATGCCAGTACCAGGACCCTCCCCAGTTCCAGTCGTGCCAATACCATTCCGCGTATCCCGGCGCCGCCCAGTAGTGGTGCACCACTCTCCAGTGATGGCGCCAAGCCCACCGATAATGCCATCGGCGGTGATGGCGGACGTGCCAGACGTAATGCCGGCGACGGTGGTGAACCATCTTGGCTGTCTTGGCCGGCTTGCTCGGCGCTGACGCCATGGGAGCCGGGGTTGTCGCCACAGGTGCTGCGGCGGTGCCGCCGCCGGTCGGGGTCGTTGCAGAGCCACCACCCGTCGGGGTGGTTGCAGAGCCACCCGACGGGGTCGTCGGGGTAGCGGCAGTGCCGCCACTGGTGCCGCCGCCGCTGCCGGACTGCGCGAGAGCCGGTCCAGCAAGCAGCGCCGTCGCAAATAACGCGACAGCAAGGTTTTTGAGCATTAAATTACTCCTCTCCTTGTTGGCGTTGCTGCGGCGTCAATTTTGATGGGCGCCGGAGCCAACCCTCGGCTGGTAGGCCAGCGGGGATGAACGGATGCTGAATGGCCGGCGTTCCGCCGTTCATTTGCCACAATAATACAACCAAAGATAGAAACAACGCCAACCGAGGATGGATCGTGTGGCGATGCCCCTACCAAGGGCATAGGCTTAGTCGCGGCAGTGGCGGCCGGTTCTTGGCGGCCGGTTCTTGGCGGCCGGTTCTTGGCGGCCGGTTCTTGGCGGCCAATTCTTGGCGGCCAATTCTTGGCAGCCTCCGCGCCCGCTCGTTGGCTCACACCACCCCCTCGCCTCTGGCTTCGGCGATGATCCAGGCATGATAATCCGCATCGACGCCCTCGACCGGCAGTACCAGGATGGCAGGCGTGGTGTAGGAGTGCATTTCCCTCACCGCCGCACGGACCGGTTCAGCCAGCGCGGCCCGGGTTTTGATGATCATGACCACTTCCTCGCCGCGTTCGATCTTGCCCTGCCACCAGTAAAGCGAAATCATCCCGGGCAGGATGTTGACGCAGGCGCACAGACGCCGCTCAACAAGCGCGCGACCGGCGCGTTCCGCCTCGACAACGGATGGATAGGTCGTATAGACGAACACTGCGCGTTCCATGCCTGTCTCCGCGCGTCGCGACGCCGCCCACATTCCAGCCACGCCCATTAGAATCGGACCCCTAGCCGCCGCAATGCCAAAACGCGTCGCCGCACCGAATTACAGGCAGGTCGCCTTCGTCGCCAGTACGGTGCCGCAAGCGCAGCAGGCGCGGCGGCGGCTCGTGCGCCGCTATGGCGACGTGCGGCCGGAAACCGCGGACGCGATCGTCGCGCTCGGCGGCGATGGGCTGATGCTTGCGACCCTGCAACGGTTCATGAACAGCGGCAAGCCGATCTACGGAATGCATCGCGGCACCGTCGGCTTTCTGATGAACGAGTATGCCGAGGCTGGTTTGGTCGAGCGACTCGCGGCCGCTCATGTGACGGTGATTCACCCGCTGTTGATGCGCGCGCGCGACGCCGCCGGCCGCGTCCATCATCACCACGCGATCAACGAGGTATCGCTGTTTCGGCAAAGTTATCAGGCGGCGCGCCTGCGCGTGCTGGTCGACGGCCAGGAGCGGCTGGCGCAACTCGTCGCCGACGGCATCCTGCTGGCGACGCCGGCCGGATCGACCGCCTACAACCTTTCCGTCCAGGGACCGATTATTCCCATCGACGCGCCGCTGCTCGCGCTCACCCCCATAAGCCCGTTCCGGCCGCGGCGCTGGCGCGGCGCATTACTGCCCGATCGCGCTCACGTTGCCGTCGAGGTGCTCGAAATGGAGAAGCGGCCGGTGGCCGCGGTCGCCGATCACGACGAGGTGCGATCGGTGCGATCGGTCGATATCCACATGGATCATTCGGTCGCCATGCACATGCTGTTCGACCCCGGCCACAGCCTCGACGAGCGCATCTTGAGCGAGCAGTTCGGCTATTGAGACGACGGAAGACGGACGGCGGGTGGCTTGCGTCGTTACTTTCGGACATCCGTTATCCCGATCTCCCCGCGATATCCTTAACCGTGCCTTAACGGCGGGTCCGTAGCATCGGCGGCATGGTCCGCATCGATTACAACCGGCTGCGCTTTCTCGTCATCGACGACAACGCACATATGCGGCGAATCCTGCGAACCCTGCTGCACGGCTTCGGCACGCGCGAAGTCTACGAAGCCGAAGACGGCGCCACGGGACTGGAAGCCTTCACCCATTATATGCCGGACATCGTCCTCGTCGACTGGGTGATGCCGATCTTCGATGGCCTGGAACTGACGCAGATGATCCGCCAGCCCGGCGCCAATGCCAATCCGTACGTGCCCATCATCATGCTCTCCGGTCACTCGGAAAAGAAACGCATCGTCAGCGCGCGCGACGCCGGCGTCACCGAGTTCCTCGCCAAACCGATTTCCGCCAAGGCGCTCTACGAGCGCATTCTCAACGTGGTCGCAAGGCCGCGTCCGTTCATCAAGACGCGGACCTATTTCGGCCCCGACCGGCGCCGCAACGTCAACTCCAATTATGTCGGGCCGGAGCGGCGCAAGGACGGCAAGGCCGAAGTCATCCGGCAGCAGCCGTTGCTCGACAAGGCCAAGGTAGTGACCTGATTGAAGGAGCGACAATCAATGGCGGCCCGCAAGGACTCAAGCCCCTCGATTGCCACGTATGCTGACCACGAGGTGATTACGCCTGCGCACGACCTGCGCAAGGTGGTCAGGGCCGCTGTCGAAGGCGAGGAAGATCCGGTGGCGCGGGCCGAAGCGGCGCTGGTGCAATTGTCGAGACGAGTTCGGCGCCTGGATGCAGGCCGAATGCGAGCGCCTCGAAGCGGCGCGGCAGAACGTGGCTCGCCTGGGCTTTAGCGAAAAGACCCATGGCGAGCTGTTCCGCGCGGCGCATGACATTAAAGGCGAGGCCGCCACGTTCGGCTATCCGGCGTTGGCCGGCGTCGCCGACAGCTTGTGCCGGCTCTTGGAGCACACGCCGGACACAGCGCGCATTCCGGTTGCTCTGGTCGACCAGCACGTCGACTCGCTGCGCGCCATCGCCCGCGAATACAGCCGTCCCGACCTTCCCGAAATCGCGCGTGCGTTGACTGGCCGGCTGCGCGAAGTGACCGACGAATTCCTCAAACACGAAAACAGTTTCCGGCCGGATTATCTGGAAAGCATTTTCGCCCCGCCGCTCGCTCCCGGCCCGACAACGACATAGCGCGCGCTGTTGATTTCGCCTATTCCCGCGTGGCGAGCGGGGAGTGCGGGCCGGCTTGCAACAACCGTGCTACGCCGCTTGCGGTTGCCGAGCGAGGTCCAAATCGTCCGCCAGCAGCTGATCGCAGAACAGCCGAGCTTCTTCGCGCGCCGCCTCGGTAGCGAAGCGATGCAGCAGCGTGATCAGGGGCGCCAGCTCGCCGAATTCAGCATTCTCGCAGCGCGTGAGCACGCGCTCGATCATTCGCCGCTTCAGGCTCGCGGCGTTTCCCGGCTCGCCGGCGCAGACGCCCTCGCGCATTGCCATGATCGCTTCCTTGAAAGCCGGATAGGTGGAATCCGGCAGGCCGGCTTTTTCGAACAGCGCCCGCAAGGCAGCGAGCCCGCCGCCGTCGACCAGCCCGCACACGCGCTCGACCGGCATGTCGGCAAGCTCGGCCAAAGCTTGCTCGAACAGCACGGTATTGCCGCAGAGTAGCGCGCGCAAAATCAGGCCGGCGGTGAGCTGGCCGCTCTCACGCAAATGACGGATCAATGGCCCGACTTCGCCATCCGGACTCTGCGTCACCAGTGCAATCGTCACCTTTTCGCACGCCTCGCGCGCCACGCGCTGCGCCTGATCGGTCTTGAGCCATTCGCGTGCGGCAACGAAGCCCGCAAGCGTCTGCGAAAGTTTTGCCACCAGCGTCTGCCGCGTCGTGGCGGCGAGATCCTCGCGCGCCAGCAGCGGCTCGCGAATGGCGGCAAGGTTGCCAAAGCGCTCGGCGACCCTGTCGAGCGAGAACGCAGCGATTTCGGCCTCGTCGTTTTCCAGGAGCACGAGACAGGCTTCCGCCGTGCCCACCTCGGCGATTGCCGCGGCGACCGAGCGCGGCAGCGGAGCGCGGCTGGCGATGGCGGTCTGCACGAGGGCAGAGCCGGTCGCCACGGCGTCGACCAGATCGGCATCGACGAACAGCGGCGACAGCGCCAGCACTGGCGCGGCGATCTGCGGCTGATCGTCGGCAAGAGCATAGATCAGCGCCGGCGGCGCGCTTGGGCTTGCCCCCAGGACATCGGCGAGCGCTCGTCGCACCAGCGGACAAGGATCGTCGAGCAGGATCAGCATCGCGCCCTCGGCAGCGGCGCGATCGTCCTTCGAAAGCGAAGAATACAGATACGCGCGTGCGAGCGCCCCGCTCGCTTCGGCTCGTTCGCCAGCGGGCGCTATTCGGACCCATTGGAGAAATTGGCGGACGATCATCGGTCCCGCAGCATTGCTGTTTGACTGTCGCCGACTCTAGCCAGCCAGGATTAACAAAAAGTTCACCATAACCATTCGCAGAAGTTGCGAAAATGCCACGGTGGCGGCCGGACCTGCCGGCGCGGTGCGATCGGCGTTCCGGGCGCTTACGAGCGCTCTACCGGGTCCCTGAACAAGTCGAGAATGCTGGCGGCGGCCGATTGCGGCGGCGGCGCCGCCGCGCCTGGCGCGGGCGAACTGGCCGGCACGCTCCAGAGCGGACCCTTCGACGAGGCGGCCGGGCCGGCGGCCCCAGCGTCTGTGAACAGATAGTGGAAGATGTGATCGGTTCGCGTGATCGGCGGCACAGCAGCGTAAGCGCTGGCAAGGGGCGCTTGGTGCGGCGCAGCGGCGGGGTACGCGCTGGCAAGGGCCGCTTGGGACGGCGCAGCAGCGGAGTACGCGCCAGCAAGGGCTGCGGGTTCCGGCGCAGCGATGGCGTACGCATTGGCGAGGGCTGCAGGGTCAGGCACGATGGACAGCGGTCCCGACCGCGGCACGGCAGTCGCCGCGGTCTGCATGTTGCCCGCGGGCGCAGCGGGTCGCGATCGCGCCAGGTCGTAGCGCGCGGTGAGGACGTCGCGCACCTGAGCTATCGTCCGCGCGGTCCCGGTCCGCCGGTCGTAGAAGATCGAGGGGTTGGCATTCGCGGCGTGGGCAAACAGATCGGCGGCCTTGGCGTTCGGATTGCTTGCGCCGAGCGAGATGAGTTGCCCCGCCCCGCCGGCGCCGAGAAAGTGCGCGATGTAGAGTTCGCCCTCGCTTGGCGCGCGGCCGAGCCGTTGCGCCAGATACGCCGCATTGGCCTTGGTGAAAGCGCCGGCCATGACAGCGTTCGCCGTCGGATCGTTGCGTAATTTGAGGATTTGGCTGCGCAGGCCGGGATCAGTGACCGCGTAATGGCCGGAGGCGGTGCGGCTGACCGCGTCGGCATAGCGGCCATAGCCGAGGGCGGCGCCGAATTGTTTGATGGTGCCGAGCCAGGTCTGCTCGACGAACTGAAACAACCCGCGAGCCGATGAGGTGGATGCGCCGGCCTGCGGATTGAGCCCGGATTCCACTCTGCGCGGTCGCCAACAGGTATGAAAAGCTCGTGCCGGTGGCCTGCGATGCCTGGCGAATAGCGCCGGTCACCGTCGAGGCCGGCGCCGATGAGCCGGGATCGACCAGCATTGAAAACACTCCCCTGCCGTTCCCGCCGGCTCCCACCGGCGGTTTCAGCATGCGCAAGCATTGATGAGTATGGTAAATGGAGGATTAACGGCAGTGGAGGCCCGGATGACGCAGCAAACGACAATGCGGCACAAGCGCGGGGGACTTTATTTCGAGGATTTCGTCCCCGGCGAACTGGTCGAGCATCGCTACACGCGCACCGTCACGCAGATGGACAACATTCTGTTCTCCAACATGACGCTCAATCCGCAGCCGCTGCACATCGACCGTCAATTCTGCGAGCAGGAGACCGAATGGGGCCAGCCGCTGATGAACTCGCTGTTCACGCTCGGTCTCATGATCGGCATCCAGGTGTCTGACATGACTGTCGGAACCACTATCGCCAATCTCGGCATGACCGATGTCAAATTCCCCCATCCGCTGTTCGAGGGCGACACCGTTCATTGCTCGACCGAAGTGACATCCAAGCGCGAATCGAAATCACGCCCCGGCGCCGGCATCGTCGAATTTCACCACCGTGCCTACAATCAGGACAACAAGCTCGTCGCCGAGTGCCGGCGCCAGGCGTTTATGCGCATGCGGCCGAAGTGAGGGGTGATGCGCTCCTACCTCTTCGTTCCGGCCGACAGCGCCAAGAAACTCGACAAGGCAATGGCAAGCGGCGCGGACGCGCTGATCGTCGATCTGGAAGATTCGATCGCGCCTCGACGGCAAGGCGCGCGCACGAGAGAGCGCGGCGGCATTCCTGAAAAACGCAGTTGCGACGGCGCCTCGTCCTTATCTGGTCGTGCGCGTCAATGGGTTGCAGACCGGCCTCACCGACGCCGATCTCGATGCCGTCGCTCCGGCAAGGCCTGACGCAATTATGCTGCCGAAAGCCGAAGGCGGCGCCTCGGTCGTACACACGGATGCCAAGCTCGCGGTGCGCGAGGCGATGAGCGGGCTGCCCGACGGTCATATCAAAATCCTGCCGATCGCCACCGAGACCGCGGCTGCAATGTTTGTCGCCGGCACATTTGCCGACGTGAGTGCACGCCTGATCGGACTGACATGGGGCGCTGAAGACCTGTCCGCGGAGCTCGGCGCCCACGCCAATCGCGACGCCCAGGGTCGCTTCCTCGATCCTTACCGGCTGGCGCGGACGCTCTGCCTTGCCGGCGCGGCGGCCGCCCAGGTGCCGGCGATCGATACGGTCTTTGTCGATTTCCGCGACGGCGACGGACTGCGCCGCGAATCCGAGGAAGCCTGTCGGGATGGCTTTGTGGGCAAAATGGCCATTCACCCGGCGCAGGTGCCGATCATCAATGAGGCTTTCACGCCGAGCGCGCCCGCGCTCGCCCGCGCGCAGGCGATCGTCGAGGCATTCGCCAGCCATCCGGGAGCCGGCGTGGTTGGCATCGACGGCGTGATGTACGATCGGCCGCATCTGACGAGGGCCCAGCGGCTGCTGTCGGTCGCCACGTCGATCAGGAGCCGATCAGGAGCTGCTCAGCCTTTGTCGCCATAAACCGCTTTCGGATCGAACACGCGTTCGTCGCGAAATTCGAGTCTGACGGCGCCTCCCTTCTGGCCGAGCGGGACGGAGCGATAAAAGCACGAGCGACGGCCAGTGTGACAGGCACCCGCCACCTGTTCGACCTTGATCCAGATCGCGTCCTGATCGCAGTCGATGCGCAGTTCGACCACGCGCTGCGTGTGTCCCGACGATTTCGCCCTTGCGCCACAGGGTCCGGCGCGAGCGGCTGAAATACCAGGCCTCGCCGGTGGCGATGGTCTTGGCCAAGGCTTCGGCGTTCATGTGAGCGATCATAAGCGCCTCGCCCGAACCCGCGTCCGTGGCAACGCAGGTCACGAGCCCATCGGCATCGAATTTAGGCGTCAGCGCCGTCCCCTCTTCCAGGTCAGCAGCCGAGCCGGGCGGTTGAAATTGCGCTGTGTCGGACATTCTCACACACCATTCCAGCCGCGGCGACCGGGACTCTCGCCGCCGCCTGTCGATCCCTATATATTCAGCGGCATGCTCAACGAAGTCTACAACAAGCGAATTATCGAACTTGCCGGCACGATTCCGCGCATCGGGCGGCTTTCCGAGCCGCAGGCCAGCGCGACGGCGCATTCACGGCTGTGCGGCTCGACGGTGACGGTCGACCTTAAGATGGATGGCGACACGGTGACCGATTTCGCCCATGAGGTGAAGGCCTGCGCGCTCGGCCAAGCGTCGTCCTCGATCATGGCCTGTCATGTCATCGGTTCCAAGGCGCAGGAGTTGCGCGAACTGCGCGAGACCGTGCGCAAGATGCTCAAGGAGAACGGCGAGCCGCCGCGCACAGGCAAATGGTCCGATATCGCGGTGCTCGAGCCGGTGCGCGACTACAAGGCGCGCCACGCGTCGACCATGCTGACTTTCGATGCGGTGGTCGACGCCATCGGTCAAATCGAGGCCAAGCGCAGCGCCGACGGAAGGCGCAAAGACCGCGGCGGAATGATGCGCGTCGCGGATATGCCAGGCATCCGCAATGCACGCTGACGATCGGTCACGGTCGCTGCGATATCGCGTGATGCGTGGAGTCAGATCGTCGTCCGCTCGACCGCGATGACCGCAAGGGAAGCCCAAGGGATGTGCTTTGCCGCCTTGCCGGACACGTTACGCAAAATTCCTCGCCTGATCGGACGCGGTATGCTCACGGTCTATCGCTATACGCTTTCCTGGCTGGCGGGCGGGCGTTGTCGCCATCTGCCGACCTGCTCGGAGTATGCCGACCAGGCGATCGATCGTTTCGGCCTCTGGGCGGGCGGCTGGATGACGATCGCGCGCCTCGCGCGCTGCCATCCCTGGGGTACGGCGGGGCTTGATTTCGTGCCGTCAATCGTTGCCGCCGCGGGCACACTGGTATCTGCCGTGGCGTTATGGACGCTGGCGCGGCGTAAATCGGAGCGCCCACGCCAGCATGGCCGATTGCGAGCAGGCCGAGCGGCTGACCTGACGCATCGGCGCGTTTCGGAAAACCGGGTTCCACCCTCGGATCAAGTCCGAGGGCAGGCTTTTTCCGGATCATGCTCTATCTATTGGCCGGAGCTTGCCAGGTTGGCCAGCTGTTGTGAGGCGAGGCTCGAGCCCAGCGCCGCGGCCCGTCGGTACCATTCGCGCGCCTTCTCGGCGTCGGTGCGCACGCCGATCGCGCCAAGACGGGCGATGACCGTCGGATCGAAGGTCGAGCCCAGCGCCAGCGCCGCTTCCGCATTTCCGGCCTCGGCGGCGCGCCGCAGCAACAGCCGCGCCGACGAGATATCGCCGTTCATCAGACCTTCCTTGCCGCGCTTGAGAAGCATCGCAACTTCATCGGTGCTGAGCGATAGAGCCGGGCGGTCTTCTGCGGCCCATCGGCCACTCGCGCTGCGCCGGCACCGGTCGGCCCCGAGCCACGCCCTTCCGAGACCAAGGCAACGGTCGGCGCCGGCGGCATTGCACCTTGCAGCGCGGTCTGGACCGGCGGCGGCGTTTCGGCCCGCACCTGTATCAGTTTGACCGACTTGGCGGCGAGCGGCTTGGCGGCGAGCGGTGCCGGCGCGACCTGAGCGAGCCTGGGGCCGTGCGGCTTTGCCCTGGGCGAGACCAGGACCCATGCAACCACCGCGGCGATACCGGCGACGACGCACAGTCGAAACGCGATCCCATCCACCGGCAGTCGCTGCCGGATCGGCACTGCGGGCGGCTCCGGCACGGTTTCAGGATCGAGAGCGAGCCGTCGACGCAGCGCCAATGCCGCCTGGTCGCCGACGAACGTCGGCTCTTCGTCGCCGCCATCGGCAAACGCCGGAGCGTCTTCGAGCGCCGGCGCGTCTTCGAGCGGCGGCGCGTCTTCGAGCGGTGGTTCGGCTTCTTCGGCCGGCATCGGCGCGGCGGTCTCGCGCGCCCATGGCGGTGCGTATCTCAAGGCGGCGTCCAAATCCTTAGGATGGTGAACCGGAGAACTCATCATCGCCTCCCGTGCTGGCCACTCCAGCGCTCACTCGGTTATTTGTCGGCCGCTCTCCTCATGTCATCGGCGCTCGCGTTGCTGCCAATTGAGAAACTCCTGAAACAGACGATCCCGCGCGGCCTCGCTCGGCGCCGCACCGTTCTGCGCAGCAAGGAATTGATCGAACTGTGCGCGCGTACCGACGACCGGCCGCGCGGGCTGATGCTGTTGGAGCCACTCGGCAGCGGCGGGAAACCGATTCCAGCCGGGTAGCACGGCGGCCAAGTTGGTCTCGCGCCATTTCGGATGGTGCGGCGGCTTCTGCAGTTCGCCCAGTTTGGGGAAAAAACGATCGACAAACTCGGCGATGCGCCGATAGCGGTCGGAATCGCGCGGCCAGTTGTAGCAGATCAGCACGGCGCTGACTGCAATGGTATTGACGTCATGGCCGGGCTCGACCATGCCCGGATAGTCGGCATGGGTTAGCACCGCCGGCAAATAGTCGGCTTGCAAGGGCTTCGCGAACGCCACCGGCAGAAAGCGCAATCCTTCGGAGGCACGCAGCTTGCCCATCAGCCCGGTGGGTTTGCCGGCAATGAGAATGGTGGCCGCGATCTCGCCCTTCTTCAGCTTCACCACGCCATCGCCCTGGCCCATGTTGACTTCTTTTGGATGAATGCCGAGCCGCCGGAAAATATCCTGGCTGGACAACTGGCTGCCGCTGCCGATGTCGCTGAAATTGACAACCTTGCCGTCGAGATCCGCAAGCGACGTGATCGGCGAATCGGCGCGCACAACGACATGCATCTCTTCATTGAACAGCTTGGCGAGGTAATCGATGCGGTTGTCGATGTTGCCGATCTCGTTGCTTTCGCGAAATTCGTTGAGGATGATCGACTGGGTAATGCCGAGATCGATGCCTTTAAGGAAGCGGACGTCCTTGATGTTCTGTCCGCCGCCTTTGCCGATCACCGGCAGGACACGGAAATTGGCGCCGTCATCGAGCACGTCGGACAGATCGTAGGCGATGGTCAGATAGGTGGCGTTGGGGTTGCCGGAGACGATCGCGATCGTGTTGGCATTGAGCCGCTCGCCGACGCTGCCAAGATTAGGCTTGTCGGGAATCGGCTCGCCACCGCCGCCATGGCGGGCGAAGCTTGATTGAAGGGAAAAGGCTGCGGTCAGCACGACCACGGCCAATACGCATAGCACCTGGAATGGCCATTGCGGCCACCGCAAGCCCCCCCTCATATGCTCCCCCGAGCGGCGGACCTTGAAGACTTAACGCACACACACACACAGCGGCGTTGCAGATCCGCAACGTTACGACACCAACCCCTGCCGCGCTTTTGAAAGCGGCGCGCGTTTGCTTGCGACACGCACGTCCTGCGCGGACACGCGTCAACGGTCGTCAGACAATTAGGCGCCGTTGTGATCTCGATTGGGAGATTCCACGGCGCCAACGCCGCAATCGCCTGCCTTAATTAAAATTCGTTTGTTCGTTCTGCGGAAATGTGGCGCGTCTCGGTTCGCGTGCGTCGCGCCATGTCGGTTTGCATGGCGGAATTGAACTGCTATATCGCTGCGTGCGCTTACCTGCGTTCGTAGGCAGCGAGTGAGCAACAGGAGCCTTTGTATGGTCGCGCTGACCTTTCCCGACGGCGCGCGTCGGGAATATCCCCCGCACACAACCGGTCTCGCCATTGCCAAAGCGATTTCGCCGTCGCTTGCCAAGCGCACGGTAGCGATGGCGCTCGACGGCCGGCTCGCCGATCTTTCCGATCCGATCGACCACGACGCTAAAATCGAATTCATCGGTCGCGACGACCCGCGCGCGCTTGAACTCATTCGCCACGACGCCGCGCACGTGCTCGCCGAAGCCGTGCAGGCGCTATGGCCCGGCACCCAGGTCACCATCGGCCCCGTCATTGAGAACGGCTTCTATTACGACTTTTTCCGCAATCAGCCGTTCACCCCCGACGATCTGCCGGCCATCGAGACGAAAATGCGCGAGATCATCGCGCGCGACAGGCCGTTCACCAAGGAAGTGTGGTCGCGCGAGGACGCCAAGCGCGTGTTCGCCGATATGGGCGAGAGCTTCAAGGTCGAATTGATCGACGCCATTTCCCAGGACCAACAGATCAAGATCTACCGGCAGGGCGATTGGTTCGATCTGTGCCGCGGCCCGCATATGACTTCGACCGGCAAGATCGGCAATGCGCTCAAGCTGACCAAGCTCGCCGGAGCCTATTGGCGCGGCGATTCAAAGCGGGAAATGCTGTCGCGCATCTACGGCACCGCCTTCGCCAAACAGGAGGAACTGGACGCCTATCTTAAGCAGATCGAAGAAGCGGAAAAGCGCGATCACCGCAAGCTCGGCCGCGAGATGGACCTTTTCCATTTCCAGGAGGAAGCGCCCGGCTCGGTGTTCTGGCATCCGCACGGCTGGACGCTGTTCCAGACGCTGGAAAACTACATCCGCCGGCGGCAGCTCGATGCCGACTATGTCGAGGTCAACGCGCCGCAATTGATCGATTCTTCGCTTTGGACGGCATCGGGCCACATGGCGACATTCCGCGACGTGATGTTTCTGGTCGAGCCGAGGGAAGACGACGAGCGCACTTACGTCGTCAAACCCATGAACTGTCCCGGTCACATTCAGATTTTCAAGAACGGTCTGAAATCGTACCGCGACCTGCCGTTCAAGATCGCCGAGTTCGGCAAGGTGCACCGCTTCGAACCGTCCGGTGCGTTGCACGGACTCTTACGGGTGCGCGCGTTCACCCAAGACGATGCGCACATTTTCATCACCGAGCAGCAGATCGCGGCGGAAGTCCTCAAGGTCAACGATCTGATCCTGTCGATCTACGCCGATTTCGGCTTCGAGGACGTGCGCATCAAATTCTCGGACCGGCCGGAAAAGCGCATCGGTGATGATGCGGTCTGGGACAAGGCGGAAGCCGCGCTGCTGGCGGCGCTCGAGGCGTCGGGCCGGCCGTGGACCCTCAACAAGGGCGAAGGCGCGTTCTACGGCCCGAAGCTCGAATATGTCCTGCGCGACGCCATCGGCCGCGATTGGCAATGCGGCACCGTACAGGTCGACCTCAACATGCCGGGCCGACTCGGCGCCTTCTACATCGACGAGCACTCGGACAAGGTGACCCCGGTGATGCTGCATCGGGCCATGTTCGGCTCGCTGGAACGCTTCACGGGGATCATGATCGAGCATTACGCCGGGCATCTGCCGCTGTGGCTGTCGCCGCTGCAGGCCGTGGTCGCCACCATCACGTCCGATGCCGACGAGTATGCGCGCGAAGCGGTCGCCGCGGCGCAACGCGCCGGGCTGCGCGTCGCCAGCGATCTGCGCAATGAAAAAATCAACTACAAGGTTCGCGAGCACTCGCTCGCCAAAGTGCCAATCCTGATGGTCGTCGGCAAGAAGGAGGCCGCAGAGCGCTCGGTCTCGATCCGCCGGCTCGGCGCAGAGAAACAGGAGAGCATGCCGCTCGCCGCGGCACTCTCCGTGTTCGCTCGGGAGGCCGTGCCGCCGGATTTGCGCCGGCTGGCGCAGGCTGCGTGATCCCGTTCGCAAGCCGTTGACGGAAGCCTGGTCCAAAAGTCGCGTGTTCAGGACTCGCCTGGTCGGCGTCACTGGGCCAGCAACTCGACCTCGCCATCCACGCCGTTGATGACCTTGAAATCGCGCTGATAGGTGTGGCCTTCATTGCGGGCGATCAAGTGATAATCGCCCTCGGCGAGGACAAGGCGGGGAAACGCGCCGATCGATTCCTTGATCACGTCTCCGTCGGGCGTCGACACCGTCCATTGAGTATTGGCCAGCGCTTCACCGCCGCTCTGATTGACCAGTTTGAGCGTGATCACCGCGGCCCGATGGGTAACGACAATATCGCTCAGCTTGCCGGCCTGCACCTGCACGTCCGAACGCACGACCGAGTTCACGTCCCCGTAGGTCGACACGATGTAATAGGTTCCTTCGGGAAGCAGCACGACATCGCCCGTCATCACATCCTGCGCCACCGGCCGGCGCTCGGAGGTATCGAACTGACTGCCCGGGTAGACGTCGAAGGCGATCTGGCCAGCCGGAATGGGTACGTCATTGACCCTGCCCTGCAGGCGCATGCCACCGGCCGGAATATCAAAAACCGCATGCACGGGCTGAACACGCAACTGCACCGACTTGGCGGCGCTCGCCAGCCCGAAGCTTGCGTGCACCACATAGTCGCCCGGTGGCAGCACGAATGTCGGCGCGGCCGCGCGATCCTCCTTGACAAGATGGAACATACCGTTGGGGTCCGCTTTGGCGGCATAGACACGCCAGATCAGCCCGCCGCCGATCTGCGGCGCCTCGGGGCCATAGCGCGCAGCCACCATGAGCGCGACGCGTCCATTTGGAACCGCCGGCGAAGTTTGCACCAGCGACGGGGCAAGCGGATGCGCTAATGGCGCAGGCAATACAGTGTATTGGACTGCGGGCGAGCTTGGTTCGCGCATCTGGGCGGCGACCTGGGTCGGCGACAAGAGCCCGCCCGACAAAGCCGCCGCGAACAAAGCCCACCAAAACGTCCGAAATCCCCGCGCAGACATGTGGCTTTTCTCGATATCAATCGCGGCAATTTCAAGCCGCCGCGCCGCCGGCCGTCCGCAGACAAGCTCGCGAATGCCGCTGGAGGCAGACCTGCAAGAGTGCCGATCGGGGAGTGAAATGACATGGCCAAACCAAAGGCGGGGATTTGTCGCTAATTTCGTCCTGGACCGGGCGCTCTGGCGGGCTTTGCCTTCACCATGATCGCTCTCGCGGATTGCCGCCTGCCAGGCGGCAATCGACGATACGGCCTGCCCGGGGTAGGACACGGAAAGCCAATCGCGGCGCACGCGTTAACTTGACGTGCGCAGTCAGGAAACCAGGTGACCACGACCGATCTCGCAACCGGCCCCGTCGATCCAGGGCGCGAACGTCCGTTGGTCGGACTCGTGCTCGGCAGCGGCGCAGCCCGCGGCTTTGCTCATATCGGCGTCATGCAGGTGCTGACGGCACACGGAATCACTCCCGATATCATCGTCGGAACGTCGATGGGCGCCCTGGTCGGCGGCTGCTATGCCACCAATCAGCTTGAAGCGCTGGAATCTTGGACGCGCTCGCTGACCATGCGGCGCATCCTCGGCTACCTCGACGTGCGGATCGGCGGCTCCGGCCTGATCGGCGGCGGGCGTTTGGCGAACCTGCTGCAGCAAACCATCGGGTCGACCCTGATCGAAGATTTGCCGATGCGCTTTGCCGCCATTGCCACGGAGGTCGGTACCGGTCATGAGGTCTGGCTGACGCGCGGCTCGCTGGCGCTCGCGTTACGTGCCTCGTACGCCCTGCCCGGCGTATTCCCGCCGGCCCGTGTCGGCCGGCGCTGGCTGGTCGACGGGGCGCTGGTCAATCCGGTGCCGGTTTCGGCGGCGCGGGCGTTTGGCGCGCGCGTCGTTATCGCGGTCAATCTCGATGCCGACCGTTTCGGCCGCGGTGCCACCATCGCCAGCTACGGCGCCGATCCGGGAGACGGTCGCCCGGTTGAGCCGCCTGCCAATACGCGAAACGGCTTTGCCCGCCTGCGCAGCATGTTTGGCGCAGAACGCGCGCTTAAGCGCGAACTCATCGCCGGAAGTGCGCGACCGAGTTTTTCCACCGTGATGATCGAGTTGTTCAACATCATGCAAGATCGCCTCACCCGCATGCGGCTTGCTGGCGATCCTCCGGACGTGCACATCACTCCGCGCATTGGCCACATCGGCTGGCTTGATTTCCAGCGCGGCGCCGAGGCGATCGCCGTTGGGCGCGCGGCCGCTGAAAGTGCCATCGGCTCGATATCCGAACTTATCGCCGATCTGCGCTGACTGGTGTGCGCCTCGGCACGGCCGCACGCCCTACTCCGACGGCGATGTCCGGGCGCAATTTGTCTGACAGGCGAGCTGTTGGCTCGAGCACGAGCTCAGGCATGATTGGCTGGCGGTGGCGTTGCTGGTCGAGGTCGCCGCACCGGTCGGCGGCGTGCCCGGAATAACGCAGGCGGTCTGGCAGCTCGCAGCCTGCGAATTGCAGCTCATCATGCAGGTGGTGACCACCGAGGTTTGCGCCAACCGCAGCAAGCCGCCACCATGAGCAGGCCTATGGGTCGCCCTATGGGTCGGCCCCGCTTGCATCGGCAGGACACCGATCGTCGACAGCGCCAAAGAGCAGAGAAAAATCGAGGCCGTGCGCATGCGTCCCTCCCCTCACCGGACGCGAACGATACAACATGAGACAACCGACGCGACTGAGGAATATCGCAGCCGGTGCAATTCTCTGCGCCGCAAAGCAACCCCATCCACCGCGGGGCACACGGATCGCGGCCACCCCGCTCGATCCGTCCTCGCCGCACGGGACAAGGACGGATCTTCGCGAACACTTGGCGCGCTCAGACAGCGAGAATTTGGCGCTCAGGCGGTGAGAATATAGTCGCGCATCGCCGCCGACTCGCGCTCCATCTCTTGCAGCCGATGTTTGACCACATCGCCGATCGATATGATCCCGATCAGCCGGCCCTGATCGACCACAGGCACATGACGGAATTTTCCTTCCGTCATCCGCTCCATGATGTTGCAGATCGCCTCGCTTTCGTTGCAGGTCGCAACCCGGCGCGTCATCGTCTGACTCACCGGTTCGGCCAATACGCTCGCGCCACGCGCGGCGAGCGCCTGGACAATATCGCGTTCGGAAATGATGCCGATGAGGCGCCGGTCGGCGCCAAGAACCGGCACGGCGCCTATGCGCTTTTCGGCGAGCAGCTTTGCGGCGTCAGCGAGAGTGACGCCGGGATCGACGGTGACAAGGTCGCCGCCTTTTTCCGCGAGGATCGTGGTGACGGTCATGGGTCGCCTCCCTTTTTCGCACTTCACCGCCGTTGGTCCGCCCTCGATGCCTCCAGCGGCAGCGGTAAAGGCGTTTATGTTAATGCAGTGAACCGGCATCCGGTTCCATCGGCGGTTCGCGGGGTGCGACCGCCGCCTAATCCTTGAGCCAGGCCCCGATCCGCTCAACCGCCTCGGCCATCTGCGCGGCAGAGCCAGCGTAGCAGAAGCGGATAAAATTGTTGCCGCGCAGGGGATCGAAATCAAGCCCTGGGGCCGCCGCCACCCCTGCCTCCGCCAGCATGCGGCTGGCAAAGGCGAAGCTGTCGGCGGAAAAAATCGACACGTCGGCGTAGAGGTAGAACGCGCCATCGGCGGGCGCGACACGTTCAAAGCCGGCGCGCGACAGGCCGTCGAGCAGGATGCGCCGGTTCTCGGCGTATCCGCGCTTGATCTCCTGCAGTTCGGCGCGGCCGTCGAATGCCGCCTCGGCCGCGATTTGCGACAGCGTGGGCACGCAAACCGCCAGATTCTGCTGCAGCCGCTCGACCGTGCGGATCAGCGCCGGAGGAACCAGCATCCAGCCGATCCGCCATCCGGTCATGCAGAAATACTTCGAGAACGAGTTGATAATGATCGCGTCGGAGGAGATGCGCGCGGCGGTTTCGGCCGCAAAAGCATAGTCGAGGCCGTGATAGATTTCGTCGGATATGACCGCAATGTCGGCATCTTCGGCGCAGCGGATCAGCTCCGTGAGCGCGGAAGCGTTCATCATCGTGCCGGTCGGATTGGCCGGCGAACCGATCACCACACCCTTGAGCCGCCGCAAATGGTGCTGGGCAAGGAGGCTCTCGCCGGTCATCGACCATCGCGTCGGATCGGCGGTCTCTATCGCCACCGGCTCGCAGCCGAGCGCCGCAAGTATGTGGCGATACGGCGGGTAACCTGGCAGCGCCACCGCAATGCGATCCCCGGTTTCGAAAGCGGCGAGAAATGCCAGCACGAAGCCGGCCGAGGAACCGGTGGTGACGACAACGCGCTCCGGATCGATTTCGAGGTCATGCCATTCGCGATAGGCGCGGGCGATGCGACGGCGCAACGAAGGGATGCCAAGCGTTTCAGTGTAGCCGAGTGCTCCGCCTACCAACGCCGCACGCGCCGCAGCGATCGCGCTCGCCGGCGCCGGCGCTGCGGGCTGGCCGACCTCCAGGTGGATAATTCGGCGTCCTTGGGCCTCCAGGCGGGCTGCAGCCGCCACCATGTCCATCACCATGAACGGCGGAACCGCGCCGCGCGCCGATGACCGCAGCGAACCTCTTGCCGCCTCGAGCATGAACTCGCCCTCTCTGTTCGTTCAGCGGCCAGGCCTGTTCGGGTCTTCCCCCGCCGCCGTGCTGCCGCATTCGCTCGATTTGGTGACCGCCATTCCGCCTGCGGCCGACGCGCCGGCGTGTGTTGACGGCGTCCAGCTCGGTTCATAGCCTCGTGCCGAAACGAGGGATTTCGCTTTGCCGCGGATGAATGCCGTCAAAACTCCTAGCAAGCCGTGGCTGGCGAGGCCAGTTGGACGCAAGAAAGACCCGCCCGAACTGCAATTCCGGCACGACATGATGCGCGCCAAGCTGTTCGGATTCATGGATTCGCCGATCCAAGAACGTGAAGAAAAACCCGCTGGCCATAGGCCAGTGACTGCAAGAAGGACATTCCTCATGAGATTCAATTTGCGTGTCGCGATGGTTTTGCTGGCGTCGGTGACGCTCCCGGCGCTGCCCGGACCGGCAGTCGCGCAATCATTCTCGCCCGACCAACGTCACGAGATCGAGGGCATCGTCAAGAATTACCTGATCGCGCATCCCGAGGTCATGCAGGACATCCTGGCAGCGGTCGATGCACACCAGAAGCTGACCGCGGCGGAAAAGACCGCCGCCACGATCAAGGCCAACAATGCGACCCTCTTCTATTCGCCTCACGAAGTCGTGCTGGGCAATCCGAACGGCAAAGTCACGGCGGTGGAGTTCTTCGATTACAATTGCGCGTTCTGCAAGCGCGCCCTGCCCGACATGCTCAGGCTGCTGCGATCCGACGGCAACCTGCGATTCGTGCTCAAGGAATTCCCGGTGCTCGGCCCGGGTTCGGTCGATGCGGCGCACGTTGCCGTCGCTGCCCGCATGCAGGATCCGACCGGCGTGAAATACATCGAGTTTCACCAGAAGCTTCTGGGCGGCCGCGGCGAAGCCGATCTGGCGCGCGCGCTCGCCGTCGCCAAGGAAGTCGGGTTCGACATGGACCGGCTGCAGAGGGATATGAAAAGCCCGGAGGTCAAGGCCACGATCGACGAGGACATGAAGCTCGCCGACACGCTCGGCGTCGACGGCACTCCGACCTACGTGATTGGCGACCAGGTCGTCGTCGGGGCTGTGGGATACGACGAGTTGGACAAGAAGATCACCGCGCTGCAGAAATAACCGCACGGCCGCGTTCACTCCGCCCGCCGTTTCACTACGTTCGCCGTTGCCGGCGCCGGCGGGCGCGCGGTTGGTCCGCCGTTCTCCGGCGCGTTGCGGCAGGCATCGCCTTCGGCGCGCCTGCCGGGAACGGCAGCCACGGCTTTCCCTTTGCGAGGCCGTTGCCTATAAACGGAGCAGGCGCGAGCCGGCCTCGTCCGGTCGGGCGCCGCCACAGCCGGTGCCGCGCGGGCAAATGTCCAAAAACATCTACGTTCTCAACGGACCGAACCTCAATCTGCTCGGCACGCGCGAGCCGCAGCTTTACGGCCGCGCCACCCTCGCCGACGTCGAGACGCTGTGCCGCGCCACGGCAGAGCGGCACGGGCTTGCGGTCGAGTTCCGCCAATCCAATCACGAAGGGCAAATCGTCGATTGGATACACCAAGCGCGCGCCGACGTCAGCGGCGGGACTGATCATCAATCCGGCCGGATACACGACCACCTCGGTCTCCATCCTCGACGCGTTGCACACTCTCGAAGCGCCGGTTATCGAGGTGCACATCACCAACATTCATGCCCGCGAATCCTTTCGCCGGCACTCGTACGTGTCGCGCGTGGCCCGCGGCGTGATCTGCGGTTTCGGCATCGAAGGCTATGCTCTTGCCATTGCCGGCATCGCCGCCCTGATCGGCGCCAAGGAGTGATCGTGGCGAGCAAGCCGGCAAGCCCACCGTCATCCAAGGCTCCGCGCGCGAGCCCGCCGATCGATCATAAAGCAATCCGCGCGCTGGCGCGGCTGCTCGAAGAGACCGGGCTTACCGAGATCGCCATCGAGCGAGACGGCACCTCGATCCGCGTCGCACGCAATTACGCTGCTGCGCCGCGGGCGCGACAAGCCGAACTTCCCGTTGCAATTCCCAGTTCCGTTCCGGCGGCAGCGCCGATCGAGGCGGCGCAGCATCCCGGTTTGGTCGCTTCGCCCATGGTCGGTACCGCCTATCGGGCGTCGCAGCCGGGTTCGCGGCCGTTCGTCGAGGTCGGAAGCGAAGTCAAAACCGGCGAGACGCTGATTATCATCGAGGCGATGAAGACCATGAATCAGATACCGGCGCCCCGCTCCGGCACCGTGATCCAGATCCTGGTCGAAGACGGCCAGCCGGTCGAGTATGGAGAGCCGCTGTTGATTATCGAGTGATCGCGCCGTTCGTCCGTCAGAACCCGTGATGTTCGACAAAATCCTCATCGCCAATCGCGGGCGAAATCGCATTGCGGGTGCTGCGCGCCTGCAAGGAACTCGGCATCGCCACCGTCGCAGTGCATTCGACGGCGGACGAGGATGCCATGCACGTGCGCCTCGCCGACGAAAGCGTCTGCATCGGCCCGCCACCCGCCAAGGACAGTTATCTCAACATTCCGGCGATCCTGGCGGCGTGCGAGATCACCGGCGCCGACGCCGTGCATCCCGGCTACGGTTTTCTTTCCGAGAACGCCCGCTTCGCTGAAATTCTCGCCGAGCACAATGTGCACTTCATCGGTCCGCGTCCCGAGCACATCCGGCTGATGGGCGACAAAATCGCGGCCAAGCGCGCCGCCAGAGAGCTCGGCATCCCGGTCGTGCCAGGGTCGGAAGGCGGGGTTGGCAGCGACGAGGAAGCGCGCCGACAGGCCCGCGATATCGGCTTTCCGGTCCTGGTCAAAGCCGCTGCCGGCGGCGGCGGACGGGGCATGAAGGTGGTCCGCGCGGAGGACGAACTTGCCTCGGCGCTCGCGACCGCGCGCGCCGAGGCAAAAGCGGCATTCGACGACGACACCCTCTACCTGGAGAAATATCTCGAGCGACCGCGCCACATCGAGATCCAGGTCCTCGGCGACGGCGCGGGCGGCGCCATCCATCTCGGCGAGCGCGATTGCTCGCTGCAACGACGCCATCAGAAGGTATGGGAGGAAGGCCCCTCGCCGGCGCTGAACATTGCAGCACGCGACAAGATCGGCGAGCGCGTCGCCGCAGCCATGCGGCAGATCAAATATCTCGGCGTCGGCACCGTCGAGTTCCTTTACGAGGACGGCGCGTTCCATTTCATTGAAATGAATACCCGGATCCAGGTCGAGCACCCGGTGACGGAGATGATCACCGACATCGATCTCGTCCTCGAGCAGATACGTGTCGCCGCCGGCGGCGGGCTGGCGCTGCAGCAGGACAGCGTCAAATTTAACGGCCACGCGATCGAGTGCCGCATCAATGCCGAGAATCCGGTGTCGTTTCGTCCCTCGCCCGGCAGAATCATTCACTACCATGCGCCCGGCGGGCTGGGCGTGCGGGTCGATTCCGCAGTCTACCACGGCTACGTGATCCCGCCGTTCTACGATTCGCTCCTCGGCAAACTCATCGTCCACGGCAAGTCGCGTAGCGAATGCCTGATGCGGCTAAAACGCGCCCTCGATGAGTTCGTGGTCGACGGCATCGAGACCACGCTGCCCTTGTTCCGCGCCTTGGCGCGGGAAAGCGCCATCATCGACGGCGACTATCACATCCACTGGCTCGAAGATTTTCTGGCCCGCGGCGGGGTCGAGCCGTGAGTGCCGTCAGGCGAACACCGGCTCTCTGGCTGCGTGCATGGCACCGGCGATGAGGCGGCCTACCGTTGCCGGCTGGTAAGGCTTGGCCAGGAAAACCGCGCCGGGCACGCGATCTTCGGCGCTAAGGGCCACGACGCGCGCGGAGGCGTAGATCACGGCGAGCTGCGGCAGTAATTCACGCGCCTTGCGCGCAAGCGCGGTCCCATCCATGCCACCCGGCAGATTGATATCGGTGAATAGAACATCGACCTGACTGAAGGCGAGATGCCGGAGGGCGTCGGCGCTGTTGCTCGCAACCAGAACCGCAAATCCTTGCTCGGCCAGCCATTCGGCGATCCACTCGGCGATCAGGAACTCGTCCTCCACGAGCAGGACGCGGATCTTCTCGTTCTCTCGGGTCTGGGGTTTCATTGCCGGTTCTTCGTCACGCTTGCCTGCCTGGCTGATGGCAAAACCGCGCTACGGCCAAAAGTGTTCAAGCCGACTAAAATCTTAGCGACCCTAAGGTGTTCAGGCGGTTAACGGTCCGACACGCCAAGTCCACGCCAAGTCCACGCCAAGACCACGCCAAGTCGGGCTGATGGTCAGCCGCGGCGAAAGATTTGGGCGCGGGATCCTGCAGCGGCGGCCGATCCGCCGGCGTGGCCGGCCGGCTCGAACTGCGCTGCACCGGTCGCCTCTTGAACGGCGAACCACGACCCGGTTAAACGAGCAACATGGCCAGCCGCGAATCCGCCCTCATCGACATCACGCCCGAAGTTCTGCTCAAGGCCTATGCCTGCGGCATTTTTCCCATGGCGGAGAGCGCCGACGACCCGGGGCTTTACTGGATCGAGCCCGAGCAGCGGGGAATTATTCCGCTCGACAAGTTCCACGTGCCCGACCGTCTGGCGCGGACCGTGCGTTCCGATTGCTTCACCATAGCGATTGATCGCGATTTTGACGCCGTGCTCGCCGGCTGCGCGCAGCCGGCGCCGGGGCGCAGACGCACCTGGATCAACGGCCGCATACAAAACCTCTATCGCAAGCTCTACGAACGCGGCGATTGCCATACGGTCGAGGTCTACGATGGCGATCAGCTGGTCGGCGGTCTTTATGGGGTCAGTCTCGGGCGCGCCTTCTTCGGCGAGAGCATGTTTCACCGCGCCCGCGATGCCTCAAAGGTCGCCCTCGTGCATCTGGTGGCGCGGCTGAAGGCCGGCCAGTATCGTCTGCTGGATACGCAATTCGTCACCGGGCATCTGCGCACGTTTGGCGCGACCGAAGTTCCGCGGCCGGCCTATCATAAGCTGCTCGACGCCGCGCTTGTCGGTGAAGGAAACTTCGCCGCGCTGGCGCTGGACCGGCCGCTCCCGGGCGCGACGGTCCTGGCACACCTTTAGGGCTGTTTGACCGAAGTCAGCGGGACTGCAGCCCAGCGTCGGGCTCCGCCGATGGCCTTGGCCGCGGCCGCACGGGATGGCGCGTGCGCGCCGATGCCGAGGCGGGCTGCGGGGCCGGCTCGGCAAGTGACGTCTCGAGCGGCGAACTGCAGTCGGTCAGCCACACGTCGTAGACCGGATGGTCGACGGCATCGAGGCCCGGGACTCGAGGCGAACATCCAGCCGGTGAAGATACGCTTGATTTCGCGCTTGAGCGTGACTTCGTCGACTTCGACGAACGCGTCGGTGTTGGTCGCCTCGGTGGGCGGCCGTGTGTAACAGGCGCGCGGCGTGACCCGCAGCGCGCCGAATTGCACGGTTTCGCCGATTGCCGCGTCGAAGGTGTAGGTACGGCCGGTGATCTTGTCGAGGCCGGCAAATTCGGCTCGGCCGTTTTCGATGTGTGCGGTCGGTCGCTCGATCACAATGTCATCCGGGGAGGGAGCGGCCGCGCTCGATGCCGGCGCCGAAGATGACGGATTGGCGGGCGGAGCGGCCACCGCAGGCTGGGTCGGCGCCGATGGCCGCTGCGGAACGCCCGAGCCTGGACGCACGACCGGACCCACGGCGGCGCCGGGCGGCGGCGGCAACGGCTGAGCCTCGATTGCGGTCGGTGGAGTGGCAGCCGGATACGCGGGTGCGGCCGCGCCTGGATAGGACGGCGGCGCCTGGGTTGGATAGCTTGGGTAGGCCGACGGTGGCGCTTGGCTCGGGTATTCCGCTGGAGGCGGCTGCTGCGGGAATGGCCCATTCGGAACATCGGCCGGCGGCCGCGGCGGCGCATCACCAAAAAAACTGCCGAACTGCGCCACTGCCGGCGACGCCGCGAGGATGGCGGCGATCACGAGCAAAAGCGCGGCGGAGCGGACCATGGAACCGGCAATATCCGAGGGCGAACAACAGACTTGGCAGACAGACTTGGCACACAGACTGTCTCTACGGGGCTCGGGTAAACCGTTCGATTGCGGCATTTCCAGGGATGGAGGGTCTGTCGGGGCTGCCGAGCCGTGCGGCAAGCAATGGTCATTCCGCCCGAGGCTGCAGAGTCAGCCGATAAAGAACAGGGCCCCGCTACTGATTTCCTGGCGTCCAGGCCTTGTAATCACCGGTGGCCTTGGGGCGGCGGGCCTGCGCCAACGTCGATCCGCTCGGGCGGTGGGCTGCCGCCGTTCCAGTGAGATTGGGACGGTGCGGCTTCTCCCAGGGATGGGGCTGCGCTCGCTCGCGCGTGGGCGGAACGTCAACCGTGTGGTGCAGCCAACCGAACCAGGTCGGCGGCACGGTGGTCGGCTCGGCAATGCCGGAATAGACCACCCAGCGCCGTTCGAGGCCGAGCGCCGGGTCGATCTTGCCGCGCTTGGTCCGGTAATAGCGATTGCCGAACTCGTCCTCGCCAACGAACTCGCCGAAACACAAGGTCCACAATTGGGTGCCAAAAGTCTGGCCATTCCACCATGTGAACAAGCGCAGCAGAAAATTTTTCATCGTTGCCGGGTCAGTCGGAAAATGCGAGGCGATTGCCGGCTAAATGCCACCGCGCAAGTGGCCTGTCCAGGACATTATCGGTGTAGCCGGCGCGCGCGGCGCATCGCCTTCTCGCCTATTTGATATAGTGCGCGACATACGGGAAAGCCTCATCCGGCAGATGCGTTCGCTCCTTGGCACACTCGGCAACTCGCTGTCTTTCGCGCCCGCCTGGGCGGTTTCGCTCGTTGTCCTGGTCGTCGCGACGGCGGCGGCATGGCTGCTGCATGTCGCAATCGTCATCGCACTGCGGCGGCTGTTCGGGGACCGCCGGCCCTACCTGCGCTTGGTCATCGAGCAGACGCGACACCCGATCAGGGTGGCGCTGCTGCTTGCTGCGCTCGCCATTGCGCTCCCGGAAGCGCCGCTCGGCGGCGACAGCAAGAGCCTGATCGCCCGCCTTCTCCTCCTCGGCACGATCTGCCTGATCGGATGGATCGCGCTCACCGCCGCCCATATTGGCGCCGGCCTCTACCTGATGCGCTTTCGCGTCGGCGTCCCGGACGATCTGCTGGCACGCAAGCACGTGACGCAGGTGCGAGTGCTGATGCGCACGGCCGACACCGTCATCGTGCTGGTCACCCTGGGATTTGCGCTGATGACCTTCAGCGCCGTGCGCCAGTACGGCGTGAGCCTTTTTGCCTCCGCCGGGGCGGCCGGAATCATCTTCGGTCTCGCCGCCCAGCCGGTGCTGAGCAACCTGATCGCCGGCGTGCAGCTCGCGGTGACGCAGCCGATCCGCCTCGAAGACGCTGTTACCGTCCAGAACCAGTACGGCTGGATCGAGGAAATAAACGCAACCTACGTGGTGATGCGGCTGGAAGATCAGCGGCGCATGATCGTGCCGCTCAACTTTTTCATCCAGCAGCCGTTCTACAATTGGACGCGGCAGGGCGCGCCGACGATCGGAAATATCACGCTGTTTCTCGATTACGCCGCTCCCGTCGACCTCATCCGCAACAAGGCCGGCGAGCTGATTGCCGCGATGGGCAAGGGCAATGCCCGGGTCGCCAGCGTGCAGGTCACCAACGTCAGCGCCGACGCGATCGAACTTCATATCCAGGTGGATTCGGACTCCGCTGCGACCACGGGCGCGGTCAGCGTCGATCTCCGCGAACAGCTGATCGCTTTTCTGCAGCGGGACCATCCCGAAGCGCTGCCGCGGCGGCGCACCGAGATCATCGACCCTTCACGGCGCAAGGACGGCTGAGCCGCCGACTGCATCCTCCGTGCAATCCGAGCGCGGACGGACAGAATGTTTCTCTCGCGAAACTTTGTAGCCGTTTCGGTCAGTTCGATCGCGGCGCCACGGCGGCCATCGCTTCCCACCAGTTCTGCGGAGCGAATGATCCCGCCGCCTGCTCGATCGCAGCACCGAGCGCGAACAAGGTCTCCTCCTCGAACGGTCGGCCGATGAGCTGCAAGCCGAGCGGCAGGCCGCGAGCATCAAGGCCGCTCGGCACCGAGAGACCCGGCAACCCGGCCATGTTCACCGTCACGGTGAAGATGTCGTTGAGGTACATCTCGATTGGATCGGCGCTGCCCTTTTCGCCGATGCCGAATGCTGCCGACGGCGTGGTGGGCGTCAAAACGGCGTCGATGCCGTCGGCGAAGCAGCGCTCGAAATCCCGCTTGATCAGCGTGCGCACCTTTTGCGCCCGCACGTAGTAAGCGTCGTAATAGCCGGCGGACAGTACGTAGGTGCCGATCATGATGCGCCGGCGCACTTCCCTGCCGAACCCGGCGGCCCGGGTGCGCTCATACATGTCAATGACGTCACGGCCGGCGACGCGCAACCCGTAGCGCACGCCGTCGTAGCGCGCGAGATTGGACGAGGCTTCCGCCGGCGCCACGATGTAATAGGCCGGCAGCGCAAATCTGGTCATCGGCAGCGAAATCTCCACGATGCGGGCGCCCGCATCGCGCAGCCATTGGCCGCCGCGCTCCCACAAGCTTTCGATCTCCGCCGCCATGCCCGGCATGCGGTATTCCTTGGGAATGCCGATGCGCTTGCCTTTCACCGAGGCGCCGACGGCCTTCTCGTAATCGGGCACCGGCAGATCGATGCAAGTGGTATCTTTGGCGTCATGCCCGGCGATCGAGCACAGCAGGATGGCGCAATCGCGCACGCTGCGGGCGAAGGGACCGGCCTGGTCGAGCGAGGAGGCGAAAGCGACGATGCCCCAGCGCGAGCAGCGGCCATAGGTCGGCTTTAGTCCGACGATGCCGCAAAACGCCGCCGGCTGCCGGATCGAGCCGCCGGTGTCGGTTCCGGTGGCACCGGGACACAGGCGCGCGGCGACCGCCGCCGCCGATCCGCCCGAAGAGCCGCCGGGCACCAGCTTTCGCTCCGAACCGTGCCGACGCCAGGGCGAGACGACGGGGCCGAAATGCGAAGTCTCGTTCGACGAACCCATGGCAAATTCGTCGTTGTTGGTCTTGCCGAGCAGCACCGCACCGTCGCGCCAGAGATTGGCGGTCACCGTGGATTCGTAGCTGGGAACGAAACTCTGCAAACTCGGCGAGCATGCCGTCGTGCGCACGTCTTTGGTGCAGAACAAATCCTTGATGCCGAGCGGCAGACCTTCGAGCGGTCCGTGGTGTCCTTTTGCCAGTCGTGCGTCCGACGCTTGCGCCATGGCGCGGGCGCGGTCCGGCGTTTCCAGGACAAACGCGTTGAGGGCGCGCGCCTTCTCGATCGCCTGGATATGCGCGTCGGCAAGTTCGAGGGCGGAAAACTCGCGCCGACGCAGCGCGTCTCGCGCCTGCGCCAGCGTAAGCGAAGTGAGTTCCGTCATCTAGTGTCCTGATTTCGAAGTTCGCAAGCGTCACCGGAATTGTTTGATGCGAACTTCGAAATCACAAAGGACTAGCAACGATAATTCTAGTGCGGCTTGGATTTGAAGTTCCTTATTATTATTATTATTTGCGGCCAGCCCGCAGGAACTTCAGATCCGCCTCACTAACCGTCGGATCGTCGCAGGAAAACTGATTCGGTTTCACGACCTGTGCCGGCAGCTCGTTGGCGGGCTGCTCGCTCTGCTGCGCCTGCATTGGCAATGGCTGCACCGGGAACGCGCCGAACAGTGCCTCAACGGCGCCCGGATCGTCGGGCTTCAACAGACCCTGGCTTTCCAGGTAGTCGAACCAGATCGCATCCTGTTCGCAAGCGAGGCACATGGCTATTCCACCACCTTCGGCACGACAAAGAAGTGATCCTCTCGCGCCGGGGCATTCGCAATGACGGCATCGGCGATGCCGCCGTCGGTCACTTCGTCCTTGCGCATCTTAATTGCCATCGGCGTCACCGAAGTCATCGGCTCGACGCCCTCTATGTCAACCTCGTTGAGCTGCTCGACGAAGCCAAGGATGGCGTTGAGTTCACCTTCGAGCAGCCCAACTTCGTCCTTGGCAACGGCAATCCGCGCCAAATGCGCCACCCGGCGGACTGTGCCGGCATCGACAGGCATCGCGGCGACCTCCGGCGCAATCACGACACTGGCGCCGGGTGCGCCTATAGCAGAGGCATGCGCACGCGCCAATAGCGCTGGTCGGACGGTCCGGCCGGCTTACGTCAATCGCCAGCTTTCGTCATCTCTGCAAGCTTGCGCTTGAGCGCGCGCAGTTCCTCAAAACGCTTGCTGACGTCACGCATGATCGCGGCCATGCCTACGATCCGCTGCTCAGTCTTGAGTGGAATGATGGTGAATTCGACCGAAATCCTGGTGCCGTCCTTGCGGATCGCCGGGACCGAAAGCACGTCGCCGTCGCCGTAGCGGCTAGTTCCGGTCGCAACCACACGCCGAAACCCCTGCCAATGCTGCTCGCGCAGTCGTTCCGGGATGATCAGATCAAGGGAGCGGCCGATTGCTTCCGTCACCGAATAACCGAACAAACGTTGCGCGCCGGGATTCCAGAAACAGATGATGCCTTCCCGGTCGGCGGCGATGATCGCGTCCGACCGGGCAGCAAGAAGTGCGTCCGGCAAGAGCACTGAAAGGCGCTCGGCACCTGCTCCTTGTTCGAGGTTCAAGAACGGACCTTCCTGTTAGCGGCACGAGCCCTCGGCCGTCCTATGCCGCCGGCGGCAGAGCCAGGAGACGCGCCAGGTTGCGGCGCGGTTCGACGAGGTCGGCAAGCGTGTATCCGTCAAGGATCGCAAAAAACGCCTCCAGCGCCGCGCGCAGCGCGCCCTTGAGCACGCAGGCCGGCTCGACGACGCACAGACAATCGCGCGGCGCGAAGCATTCCACCAGAACAAAATCCTGCTCGGTCTGGCGAACCAGCTTTCCCAGATTGAGCTTGGCGGGATCGACCGCCAATCGAATGCCGCCGCCTTTGCCGCGCAGCGTGCGCAGATAGCCAAGCTGACCGAGACGGAACACCACTTTGACCAGATGATTGCGGTTGATCTGGTGGTGCGCCGCAATCTCGTCGATGGTCGTTATCTCCTCTTCCTTGAGCGCAACAAAGATCAGCGCCCGCAGGCAGTAGTCGGTGAAAGTGGTCAGACGCATCGACGCAATCCTCGGCTCAAGTCCGTCCAGCGGATGGGACGCTGTAGAATTCGATAAGAAATCGCACCCGGCCGAGGGGCTCGACCTCGTGCATCTCCCCGGGCTGCGCTATTCCCGGATGCTGCGGATCGAGGATGCTCTGTGCACCGCTGTCGAGCACGCGATAGCGCAGCCGCCCATCGATGACGCGGATCATTCCCCAAACTCCCGCCTTCGTGCAGTGCTGCCGACGCAGCGCGGCTGGCATCGAGGTCTCGTCGAAGACGACGCTTTTTTTGTACGGCCGCACTTGCGCGGGCAGCCTTTGCGTGTGTGCGATCATGACGCGCCATCCATGCTCGGCGACGCGCTGCCCGTCCGCCGCAACCGGGAAACCCTGATTTCGCCCTTTTGCGCGGCAATGCCAAGTTCAAGGCTGTCGGCAATCCGATAGGCGCGATCGATGAAATGCGCCGCCGCGGCCGGTGGACACGTCGCATGCGCCAATTCGACGAAGAGTTCCAACCAGCGATCGAAGTGCTCCGCTGCGATCGGGAGCGGCGCATGCGCTGCCATGGGCTGGCCGTGATACTGGCCGCTCATCAGCACAACCGACGACCAGAAATCGCACATTCGCGCAATATGCGCGTCCCAATCGGCGACGCTGCGCTCGAAGACGGGTCCGATCAACGGATCGCGGCGCGCGCGGCCATAAAACGCCCGCACCAGTCGTTCAATCATCGGCGCATCGATGCCAGTGCGTTCCACAATGTCTGCGACGATCAGGTTGCGCCGTGCTGCTGCGCTCTGTTGGTCCGCGCTCATCGCGACCTCACAATGGATTTTTAAAACATATACCATGGATATATGTTTAAGGTCAAGCATCGGCAGCCATTGTCGGCGGCCGGCCCGGCCGCTAGCTTTCCAGTGATGGGCACTTTGCAGCCGGTCCACATTATCGGCGGCGGCCTCGCGGGTTCCGAGGCCGCGTGGCAGGTCGCGCGGGCTGGCGTGCCGGTCGTACTGCATGAAATGCGGCCGATCCGCTCGACTGCCGCGCACAAAACAGAAAAATTCGCCGAGCTGGTTTGCTCCAATTCGTTCCGCTCCGATGACGCGCAGGCGAGCGCAATCGGCCTCCTGCACGCCGAAATGCGCAAGCTCGACTCGCTGGTGTTCGCCGTGGCGGACGCCCACAAGTTGCCGGCAGGCAGCGCGCTGGCAGTGGACCGCGAAGGCTTTGCCGCCGCGATCACCGCCGCGCTGCAATCGGCGCCGCTGGTCGAGATTCGGCGCGAGGAGGTCGTCGCGCCGCCGCCGCAATGGGACAGTGTGATCGTCGCGACCGGCCCCCTCACCTCGCCGTCGCTCTCGGCCACGATCCGCTCGCTCACCGGCGAGGACGCGCTCGCCTTCTTCGACGCCATCGCGCCTATCGTTTATCGCGAGACCATCGACTTCAACATCGCCTGGTTTCAGTCGCGCTACGACAAAACGGGTCCCGCCGGGTCCGGCGCCGATTACATCAATTGCCCGCTCACCCGCGCGCAATACGCGGACTTCATCGATGCGCTGCTCGCCGGCGAGAAGATCGCCTTTCGCGAATTTGAAGCAGCGGTTCCCTATTTCGAGGGCTGCCTGCCGATCGAAGTGATGGCCGAACGCGGACGCGAAACGCTGCGCCACGGCCCGATGAAACCGTTCGGGCTGCACGACCCGCGCCAGCCGGAGCAGAAGCCTTATGCAGTAGTGCAACTGCGCCAGGACAACAAACTCGGCACGCTGTTCAACATGGTGGGGTTCCAGACCAAGCTCAAGCATGGCGAGCAGGCGCGTATTTTTCGCACTATTCCCGGACTCGCTGGCGCCGAATTCGCCCGGCTCGGCGGGCTGCATCGCAACAGCTTCCTCAATTCGCCAAAACTGCTCGACGCGACGCTGCGGCTCAAGGCTGATCCGCGCCTGCGCTTTGCCGGCCAGATCACCGGCTGCGAGGGGTACGTCGAATCGGCCGCCGTCGGGCTTTTTGCCGGGCGCTTCGCCGCCGCCGAGCGGCTCGGTCAAACACCTCGCCTGCCGCCGCCGACCACCGCCCACGGCGCGCTGCTCGGCCATATTACCGCGGGCCATATCGACGCGGTCGAGTCCAGGACGCGATCGTTTCAGCCGATGAACGTCAATTTCGGGCTGTTTCCGCCGCTCGGAGCAGGCGCGCCGCGCGCCGCGCAAAGAACGGCACTGTGTGCGCGGGCGCTTGCCGACCTCAATGCCTGGACGCAGGCCGCGATCCCACGCGCGGCCGAGTGAGCGGAGTCGCCTCCGCCGCGCCTCCGTCGGACACGACGACATGCGTTTCTCTGATGTCGCGGGATCGCGGGCAATTCCGGCCGCCTCATCACGCGATGCGCGCCGGATTGCGCGCCGCGCGCCAGATCAGCCATTGCCGGCGCCAGGGCGAGATGTCTGTCGTCACGAAGGCCGCGGTACGATCGAGACGAGCGAGCAACGGCCCGACCAGCGCGAGCGGCAGCAATGCCGCCAGCCCCTCGGGGGGAACTTGCCTCAGCGGCTCGCGGGCAGCCGCCAGATGCCGCCGCGCGAGCGTTCGCAGTTCGCCAAGCGCCGCCGCGAGACCGGCCGAAGAACGGCGGGAGAAAACATCCGCAACCCGCACCTGGTGGCGTTCGAGAACGTCGATCGGTACGTACAGCTGACCGCGCGCAGCATGCAGCGGGAAGGCGCCGAGCAGAACGGCAATCGCGTAGGCCATTCCCGCGGGGTCGGCGGCCGCCGACAGTTCGCCGCCGGCGAGGATTTGCCCGGCCAGGGAAAACAAGGTCGACGCCGTCTTCCTTGCGTAAGCTTCAAGGTCGCCGATCCCCGCCATCGGCTCGTTATAGACATCGAATCGGCGCGCCTCGACGAGCGCGAGCAATGTGCTCACGGCGAGCTGGTAATGCTTGACCGTTGCAAGCAATGCCGCGGCGACCGGATTGGCGCCGGCTTCGGCGGCTCGCTCGCCTTGCAACACTTCACTCCACCATTGCAGGCGGATTTCGCCTGGCAGCGGCTGGCGTGCGACTTCGCGCACGCGCGCCACTTCACTGTTGAAGGCATAGAGCGCGTAGAGCCCGTCGCGACATTCGGCGGGAGCGAACAGCGTTGCCAGATAGCGGTCGCGATCGGCGGTGCGTACCAGCCCGGCGCAATAGGCAAAAGCATCCGGCATGAGTTGACCATGGCCTGGGCTCGGCGCCAGGAAGCGAAAATCAGTCGACGGCGATCAGCGCGGCCCCGACGCGGCGGCTCTCCATCAGCATCACGTTATAGGTGCGCACGGCCGGTCCGGTTGTCATGACATCGACGGACGTGTGACCAGCGTGAAATTTCTGCCGCAACGGCTCCGGCATGATCCAGGGCTCCGCACCGGTTCCGACGATGAAAAAATCCACCTTGCCGGCACAGGCGAACACCGACGAGAAAGCCTGCTCGGTCAGGGCATGCGCCTGGTCTACAGGCCACGCCCAAATCCCGTCCGGCAGGCAGAGCAGCGAGCCGCGATGCGAAAGGCCGGCGAAACGGAAGCCGCCGCCGCCATGAGCATCGATCAAGACCTGGCGCGGCAGGTGGGGGACATCCACTACCGGCGTGCCCGAGAACGCCGGCCGCCGGCCGGGCGCGATGGCGAGGGTGGTGCCTGAGGGCTCGGCAGCGCTGCCTCGGCATTTGTGGTCGGTGGAGTTTCCGGTTCCTCGGCGTCGCCCATCCGCCCAGTGCCGACGCCAAGATAGATCAGGATCGGCGAAGCGATGAACACCGACGTGTAGGTGCCGACCAGGACGACGCCGAACATCATGGTTGCGGTAAAACTGCGGATCGCCTGGCCGCCGAACAGCAGCAGTGCCAAAAGCGACATCGCCACGGTCAGGTGGGTGACGATCGAGCGCGACAGCGTCGCATTGACCGAAACGTTGAGCAGTTCGGGCATTGGCATGCGCTTGTAGCGGCGCAGCATTTCACGGATGCGGTCGTAGATCACCACCGTGTCGTTGAGCGAATAGCCGACGATGGTGAGTAGCGCGGCAATGCTCGTCAGGTCGAAATCGACCCGCGACACCGACATGAAACCCACCGTGAGCACCACGTCGTGCACGTTGGCGATCATGGCGCCGAGCGCGAACTGCCATTCGAAGCGGAACCATAGGTAGAACAGAATCGCCACGATCGCCGCCAGCAGGCCGATCGTGCCGTAAGACAACAGTTCGGTGGACACGCTCGGTCCAACCACCTCGACCCGGCGATAGGTGACCGATTGTCCGAGCGCGCCGCGCACCTTCTGCACCGCGACCTCCTGCGCCTGGTCGCCGCCGGGCTGCTCGGAGATTCGGATCAACACGTCGTTGGGCGCGCCGAACTGTTGGAGCTGAAAGTCGCCGAGGTTGAGGGTGGCGATGCTGCTGCGCATCTTGGCGAGGTCGGCCGGGTTGGCCTTGGTCTGCACTTCCACCAGCGTGCCGCCGACGAAATCGATGCCGAAGTTCAAGCCGTGATAAAAATACAGCAGGATCGCCACGATCGACAGCATCGCGGAAATGGGGAAACTGATGCGCCGGAAGCGCATGAAGTCAAAACGGGTGTCGTCAGGAACGATGCGAAGAAGGCGCACTGGATTGCTTTCAGGAAAGGGCGTTCGGGTTGCTCATCGGCTTTGCCAGGACGCGGCCGCGCGCCGCTAGATCGGGACCGCGCGTGGGCGCCAGACGCGCACCCAATAAGCCATGATCAGACGCGTGAGCGTAAACGCGGTGAACAGGCTGGTGAGGATGCCGACGCCGAGCGTCACCGCGAAGCCGCGCACCGGTCCGGATCCGGCATAGAACAGGACCGCGGCGGCAATGAATGTGGTGATGTTGGAGTCGAGGATGGTGGCGAGCGCGCGGGTGAAGCCGGCGTCAATGGCGTTGATCGCGGTGCGTCCGGCGCGCACTTCCTCGCGGATGCGCTCGTAGATCAGCACGTTGGAATCCACCGCGATGCCGACGGTGAGCACGATGCCGGCGATACCGGGCAGCGTCAGCGTCGCACCGAGCATCGACAGCACGCCGAAAATCATCGCCACGTTGATCGCGACCGCGATATTGGCGAAGAGGCCGAACAGGCCGTAGGTCACCAACATGAAGAAGATGACGAGCCCGGCACCGACATAGGCGGCATGCTCGCCGGCGAGAATCGAATCCTGGCCGAGTCCGGGGCCGACGGTGTTCTCCTGCACGATGGTCAGCGGCGCCGGCAGCGCGCCCGCACGCAGCAGAATGGCCAGATCGTTGGCCTGCTGAACGGTGAAATTGCCGGAAATCTGGCCCTGGCCGCCGAGGATGGGTTCCCGGATCACCGGCGCCGATACCACCTGATTGTCGAGCACGATGGCGAACGGCTTGCCGACGTTGCGCTGGGTGGCTTCGGCGAACTTGCGCGCTCCGGTCGAATTAAAGCGGAAGTTCACCACCGGCTCGTTGGTGCGCGAATCGAAACCAGGCTCGGCATCGACCAGGTCGCCGCCGGAGACCAACACCCGCTTCTCGACCAGGTACTTTTCGCCGGGCGTTTGTCCAGCGAGGAGCTCCGAATCCGCCGGCGGATGCGTCTGTGCCGCCTGTTCGGGCGTCATCGATAGATCGACCATGCGGAAATCGAGCTTCGCCGTCTTGCCGAGAATTTCTTTCAGCCGGGTTGGATCCTGCAAACCCGGCACCTGCACGAGGATGCGGTCGACGCCCTCGCGCTGGATGCTCGGCTCGACCAGACCAAGCTCATTGACCCGGCGCTGAATGATCTCGATCGATTGATCGACGGCCTGGCGGATGCGGTCGGTGATCGCGGCGTCCGAAGGCGTCAGCGTGATCAGGCCGCCTTTTTCCGCTATGTCGAGGCTGCGCTGCCCGGTCGAGCCGAGGATGCCGGCGAGCGGCTGCGACAATTCGCCGAGTTTGTCGAGCGCGGTCTTCACGTCGCCCGTGCGGGTGATGTGAACCTGCACGCCATTGCCGACCACCGCGCGGCCGGTAAAGGGAATGCGGGCCTGGCGCAATATCCGCAGCACGTCGTCATCGACCGCCTGCAGGCGCTCCTTGCGCACTGCGCTGCTGTCGATCTGCAGGAGCAGGCTCGAGCCGCCTTGCAGGTCGAGACCGAGCACGATGTGGCGTTGCGCCCAGTCGGGCCAGCGCGAAACGGTTTTTTCCGAAAAGAAATTAGGGACCGCGAACAGGCACACGACGAGCGCCATGAGCAGAATAGCCGCCGCCTTCCATCGAGTGAAAAACAACATGGAACCTGATCGTCCTCGTTCGCGAACAGCTGGCGCCAGCTGCCCGCCTCGACAAGGGGGGCAGGAGCACGCGCCGCGTTCAGCTGGCGCTTTCTTCCTTGACCGGCTCGCCCTTCGCACGCACGTCGGTGACCATCGAGCGCATCTGTCGCACGCGCACGCCGTCGGAGACTTCAACCTCGATCACGTCATCGTCCACGACCTTGGTCACTTTGGCGACAATGCCGCCATTGGTCACGACCGTGTCCCCGCGGCGCAGCGTCTTGATCATCTCCTGGTGCTGCTTCACCTTGCGCTGCTGCGGGCGCAGAATCAGGAAATACATGATCACGACGATCAAAATAAGCGGCATGAATTGGAGGATCTCGCTGCCGTTGGCAACGCCGCCAAAAATGCCTTGTGCAAATGCAGGCGTGGTCAGCATCACTCCTCCGGGTCCGCGTTAGGGACGCGCCGGCCGATCGAAAAGGGCCGTTTTTGCGCGGAAATCGGCGCGGACTATAGCCGCCGTTGGCTCAATTGCAACGTGGCGCGGCCGACGTGCGGCCGCACGGTTTGTGTCCGCGCTCCGCTTGCGGCCATTTGCCTGCCCGGCTAAGGGGTTCCGTCCCAGTCGGGTAGCAGCATGGTCCAACTCCGTCGGCGTTTCCAGGACAAAACCGAGAACGACCTCGCCAGGGCGGGGCACGAACCGCTTTCGCCGGCAGATGGCGAGAGCCTCAAGCGAATCGCCGATGCGTTGGAACGCCTGGCGCCCCCGCCACCGACCGCGCCGGATTTCGCCGCCGCCGAGGCCTTCGTCTGGCACCCCGAAGGCACGCGCCTCCTTCCGGTGCGCTGCGTCAACCGTGTCGAGATGTCGCTGCTCAAGGGCATCGACCGGGTCCGCGATCTGTTGGTGGAGAACACCGAGCGCTTTGCGCGCAGCTTGCCGGCCAACAACGCCCTGTTATGGGGCGCGCGCGGCATGGGCAAATCTTCGCTGGTCAAGGCCGCCCATGCGGCGATCGCCGCGGCGCATCCCCGCCCCGGCCTGCGCCTGATCGAAATCCATCGCGAGGACATCGAATCCCTGCCCGAACTGATGGCGCTGTTACGCGACGCGCCACAGCGATTCATCGTGTTCTGCGACGATCTTTCGTTCGACGCAGAGGACACCTCGTACAAATCGCTGAAGACCATGCTTGAAGGCGGCATCGAGGGCCGGCCGGCAAATGTGATCTTCTACGCCACGTCAAACCGCCGTCACATGATGGCGCGGGAGATGGTGGAGAACGAGCGGTCGACCGCGATCAATCCGGGCGAGGCGGTGGAGGAGAAAGTGTCGCTGTCAGACCGGTTCGGGCTGTGGCTCGGCTTCCACCGCTGCAGCCAGGACGAGTATCTCGCCATGGTCGACGGTTATGTCGCCCATTACCGCATCGCCGTCGCGGGCGCGCAACTGCGCCGGGAAGCGCTCGAATGGGCGACGACCCGCGGCTCGCGTTCCGGCCGCGTGGCATGGCAATACGTGCAGGATCTGGCGGGACGAATTGGGGTTAAGATGGAGGACGGACGGCAGAGGACGCGCGACAGATAAGAAAGATTACTTCCGTCGCCCATCCTCTACCGTCGGTCTTTCGATTACGCTCCGCTCAAGAACTGCGCCGGATCGACCGGCGTAGCGCCTTTGCGAATTTCGAAATGCAGTTCCGGGGCCTTGACGCTTCCGGTCTCTCCGGACTTGGCGATCACCTGTCCGCGTTTGACGCTCTCGCCGCGCTTGACGAGGATTTCGCTCGCATGCGCGTAAGCCGTGACATAGCCGTTATCGTGGCGGATCAGCACCAGATTGCCGTAACCCTTTAGCTCGTTGCCCGCGTAGGCAACGACACCGTCGTCGGCCGCCTTGACCGGCGTGCCCTGGGGGACCGCGAGGTCGATGCCGTCGTTCTGCGCTCCGTTCGAGCTTGGTCCAAAGCCGGCAATGATGTGACCGTGCACAGGCCAGCGGAAGCTTGGCACCGCGCCCACTGTCGTAACTGGTTTGACCGGGCTCGTCTGCGCCGGCGGCGCGACCGGCGTCGCCTTCCAGGCGCTGCTCGGCGATGGGGTCTCCGTTTGTATTCTAGCAATCTCGCGGTGCGCGGGTGTTGGCGCTTCAGCGCGCGGCTTTGTCTCGACGCCGGGAACGACGATGCGCTCGCCGACCCTGACCATCGTATCTGGCGGAATGTTATTCGCCTTGGCCAGCACCATGACCGACTTGCCGTAGAGCCGGGCTATGCTGTTGAGCGTCTCGCCGGGCGCTACGACATGCACGCCCGAACCCGGCGCCACGGCACTGCGCGGCTGGGTGCTGGGTACGCTGGCCACTCTGCCCGCCCGCGGCGCAGCGGCGACAGCGGGCGTCCGAAGGCGCGGGATCACCAGATGCTGGCCGGCATGCACCGCGCCGTCCGGCATGTTATTGGCCTGCACGATGGCCGAGACCGGCACGTGATATTTGCGCGAGAGCATTTCAACCGTCTCGCCCGGCGCAACAATGATCGGCACGCCACCCACCCACGTCCAGCGTGGCGGCGGCGGTGCCGGGGGTGGGGGCGGCGAAACCGAGCCGGTGACCCCGCCGCTGGCTGGCTGATAGGAGGCCATGCCGGTGCCTCCACCGGAGACGCCCTGCGTTCCGGCAACCGGCGGCAGCGGACGGCTGACGACCCCGCCCGACGCCGGCGTGACCGAGCCAGTGACCGCGCCATGGTTGGAGGTATCGGTGCCGAAAACGTCCGAGAATCGTCCAGAGTCGCTGCAGCTTGCGGCACCAAAGCCGATTAACGAAATGGCAACGACTTGCGGCCAAATGGCCGAACTACGCCACGCGCACATGATGACTTGCTCGCACGCAACACAACGCTACGGGCGCGACTAAACAGCAGTGGGGTAAACAGGCATTTAAGTGCCGGAAGCGGAATTTAATAAAATTATTCACCGTGGCAGAATAGCTACAATTCGCGCGCCTGCCCCGGCAGCAGAGGCACGAAGCGCACCGCGATCAGTTCTTCGCGCACAGGCTCGCCGCCCGGCCTGTTGACCAGCTTGAAAATGTGCTGCGGACCCCGTCGCGGGCCGAGCGGAATTACCATTTTGCCGCCCTCGACGAGCTGGGCGAGCAGAGCTTGCGGCACATTCTCTGCGGCGGCAGTCACCATGATGCGGTCGAACGGCGCCCGGTCCGGTGCCCCGACAAACCCGTCGCCGGCAAGGATGATGACATTGGAGTAGCCAAGCGTCTTGAGCCGGTCCCGCGCCGCGTCTGCGAGCGTGCGGTAGCGCTCGATGCTGACCACCTCGCGCGCGATCCGCGACAGCACGGCCGCCTGGTACCCCGAGCCGGTGCCGATTTCGAGCACGCGTTGCTGCGGACCGGTCTCGAGCTGCTCGGTCATATAGGCGACCACGTACGGCTGACTGATGGTCTGCCCGCAGGCGATCGGCAGCGCCTGGTCGGCATAAGCGTAATCGAGGCAATCGGCGGCGACAAAGTGCTCGCGCGGCACCTCGTCCATGGCGCGCAATACCGCCTGATTGCTGATGCCGCGCCGCCGCAGCGTGAGCTGAAACTCCATGCGTTCTACGTCGGCTGCCGGTTCGGTGGTCACTGCGCCCTGCCAATCCGCCTTGACGTTCGCCTTGTAACACTATGCCGCCACCTCAGGCAGCGGTTCCACTGCACCCGGCCGTGCCGAAGCGGCAAAGCGCCCCCAGGAGTCGGGCCCAGGAGTCGTTTAAAAACAAAAAAAATTCGTCGTGTCGTGGAACCTAAGGACACTCTCGACGTTACTGTTCCCGCATTCGGCGAGTGGGGTCTCTGGTAACGGTCACATCAATCATCGGAATTGGCCGGCAAATCGCCTAACTCTTTTGCGATCATAGCGGCAGGCAGGCACTGCACGGAGTGCAAATGACGGCCGAACCCAGTACCGACCCGGGCAAGCGCGTCCTCGTTGTCGAAGACGAGCCGATGATCCGCCTTTTGCTCGACGACATGCTCGCAGACATCGGCTACTCGATGGCTGCCGAGGCCGGCAGGCTGGACGAGGCGCTGGCGCTGGCAAAGCAGGGCAGCTTTGACGTCGCCATCCTCGACGTCAATCTCGACGGACAGCCGATCACCCCTGTGGTGGACGTGCTGGTCGCGCGCGGCGTGCCCTTCGTGTTCGTCACCGGCTATGCCCGGCGCGGCTTGCCCGAGGCGCACAGCAACATTCCGCTCTTGCAAAAGCCATTCCAGGCCGAGGGTCTCGCCCGCGCGCTCGCCGCCGCGGCGGCAAAAGCCGCCAATTGAGATGGATAGCGAAGCACTACGACAGCGAATACCGCTTCCTACTCGTCGTTCGCCAACTACTTTCTCTCCTCCGCCAGGCCGAACAGTTCCGCAAGCCGGGTCATGAACGGATCGTCGGTCATGTCGAGCTTGAGCGGCGTGACCGAAACGCAGCGGTGGTCGAGCGCAGCCAGATCGGTGCCGTTTGCGGCAGGCGTAAACGTCTGGCGCACATAACCGATCCAGTAATAGGGATTGCCGCGGCCGTCGATGCGTTCGTCGATGTGCAGCCGCTCCTGCCGGCGGCGGCCTTGCGCGGTCACCGCGATGCTCTTGACCTCTTCGGGCCGGCAATCCGGGAAATTGATATTGACCAGGATGTCTCGCGGGATGCCCTCGGCGAGCACGCGGCGGATGATTTCCGGCGCAAAACGCAGGCTCGTTTCCCAACAGGGCGGCTGGCCGCTGCGCGATTTATAGGACTGCGACAGCGCCAGGGCAGGAATGCCGAGCACAGTGGCCTCCATGGCGCCGGCGATGGTGCCCGAATAGATCACGTCCTCGCCGGCATTGCGGCCGCGGTTGACCCCGGCGAGCACCAGATCGGGCGCTTTGCCTTTGAGCACGTGCCGCGCACCCATGATGATGCAATCGGTCGGCGTACCGCGCACCGCGAAACGCCGCTCCGCGACCTGCCGCAGGCGCAGCGGATCGTTGAGCGTGAGCGAATGGGCGACCCCGGACTGGTCGAACTCCGGCGCCATAACCCACACATCGTCGGAGAGCGAGCGCGCGATCTTTTCGCAGACGTCGAGCCCTTCGGCGTGAATGCCGTCGTCGTTGGTGATGAGGATACGCAATGAGGCCTCTTTGCAATCTCAACAGCGCGAGTGGCGAGTAGCGAATGGCGATGGTACGCCCACATCTGCTCTTCATCCCCTATTCGCTATTCGCCACTCCCTATTCGCCTTTCTCGATCTTCTTCATCCCACCCATATACGGCACCAGCGCGTCTGGCACTGCAATCGAGCCGTCTTCCTGCTGATAGGTTTCCATCACCGCGATCAGCGCCCGGCCGACGGCGACGCCGGAGCCGTTGAGCGTGTGCACGTGGCGCACGCGGCGGTCTTCCTTGGCGCGATAGCGCGCGCTCATGCGCCGCGCCTGGAAATCACCGCAGATCGAGCAGGAAGAAATCTCGCGGTAGGCGTTCTGCCCCGGCATCCAGACTTCGATGTCGTAGGTCTTTTGTGACGCGAATCCCATGTCGCCCGTGCATAAAGTCATCACCCGATAGTGTAGATCGAGCCGGCGCAACACTTCTTCGGCGCAGGCGAGCATGCGCTCGTGTTCGTCCTTCGATTGCTCGGGCGTGGTGATGGAGACCAGTTCCACTTTCGTAAACTGGTGCTGGCGGATCATGCCGCGCGTGTCTTTGCCCGCCGCGCCCGCTTCGGCGCGAAAGCATGGCGTGCAGGCAGTCAGCCGCATCGGCAGTTGCGCTTCATCGACGATGGATTCGCGGACGAGGTTGGTCAGAGGCACTTCGGCGGTGGGAATGAGCCAAAGGCGATCTTGACGCGTTGGAAGCTCCAGGGGGGTTAGCTTCTGCTCCATTTCAAAGGAGTCAGGTATCAGCTTGGCTTGGGCGGCCTCGGCGCTGAGGATTTCAAGTTGCTGTTCAAGCTCATGCTCGCGCACCGCGGAAAACTGGTCATCCTTGAACTTCGGCAACTGCGCCGTCCCAAACATCGCTTCGTCACGGACGAGGAGCGGTGGCGCAACTTCGGTATAGCCGTGCTCGGTGGTGTGTAAATCCAGGAAAAATTGCCCGAGCGCGCGCTCGAGCCGTGCGAGCCCTTTTCTCAGCACAACAAAGCGCGCGCCGGAAAGCTTGGCAGCGCTCTCGAAATCCATCTGCCCGAGCGCTTCGCCGAGATCGAAATGCTGCTTCGGCGCATACCCATAAGCGCGCTTGGCTCCAAAATGATGATGCTCGACGTTGTCGTTGGCATCCTTGCCGGCGGGGACTTCATCGAGTGGCGTGTTGGGGATTTCAGCAAGCACGTCGTCGAGCGTCTTGGAAGCGGATTTCTCGTCCGCTTCCATCTTCGGCATCGAATCCTTAAGCGCCGCGACCTCAGCCATCAGCTCTTTGGCCCTGGTCTCGTCTTTCTTCTTTTTCGCTTCGCCGATTTCTTTCGAAGCCGCATTGCGCCGCGCTTGCATGCCCTCGACCTGCTGGATCGCGGCGCGGCGCTTCTCGTCGAACGCGATCAGCCGTTGCGCCTGCGGCGGAAGCCCACGTCGCGCAAGCCCGCGATCGAAAGCTTCAGGATTTTCGCGGATGAAGCGGATGTCGTGCATGCCATGGTTCCCTCGTCCTGAGGCGGCCGCGAAGCGGCCCTCGAAGGATGCGGCCAATGCACTTTGGCCGTCGCCCTTCGAGGCTCGCTACGCTCGCACCTCAGGGTGACGGTCGTAATAGCCGAGGCCCGCAATGTCGAGGAAGAGCTACTCCGCGGGTTTGGCGGCCGCTGCCGCTGCGGCGGCGGCACGTTCGGCGGCAAGCCGCTTCTCCACCATGCGCACCGAAAAGACCGAGCCCTCGTAAAGCGCGACCAGGGGCAGCGCCAGCGAGCACTGGCTCAGCACGTCCGGGGGCGTGAGCACGGCGGCGATGGCAAAGGCACCGACGATAAAATAGCGGCGCTTCGAGCGCAGCTGGTCGGAGGTGAGAATGCCGATGCGGCCGAGGAGGGTGAGGATGACCGGCAACTGAAAGGCGACACCGAATGCCAGGATCAGCTTCATCATCAACGACAGATAATCCGACACTTTCGGCAACAGCTCGATCGTCGCCTGGCCCGGGCCGCCGAATTGCTGCATGCTCAGCGCAAAGCGCGTGACCAGCGGCCAGACCACGAAATAGACCACGAGCGCGCCGAGCACAAAGAAGATCGGCGTTGCGATCAGATAGGGCAGGAACGCGTTGCGCTCGTTGCGATAGAGGCCGGGGGCCACGAACTTGTAAATCTGAGTGGCGATCACCGGAAACGAGATGAAAATCCCGCCGAATACCGCCAGCTTGAGCTGGACCACGAAATATTCGAGCGGCATCGTATAGATGAATTTCGAGTTGGCGGGGCCGGCGACCCACAGGTAAGGCCACACCAGCAGATTGAAGATGCGGCGGGACACGAAGAAGCAGCCGATCGTGGCGATCGCCAATGCGGCAACCGCCTTGATCAGCCGCGAACGCAGCTCGATCAGGTGATCCATCAGCGGCGCCTTGGTCGCCTCGATGGCCTTCTCGTCGGCCTCGTCGCGGTTGGTCATTCCGTACGCCCAGGTCCGTCGCCGGTCTGCTTCTCTTGGGCCGAATCTTGGCCCGAATCTTGGCCCGAATTCGGCCGAATTGGGCCAAATCTCGGGCCGAAAGATCGGTCTTTTCCGCCGCGGCGGCAGAAACGACCACTGCCATTTCGCGCGAAAGGGGGGCGGCCTGGGCCTGTCCGTCCGCCTCCAGCGTCGAAGCGGTCGTTTCGCCCGCCGGAACCGCGGTCATCGCGAAGACTTCCGAAGGCGTCTCCGCCACCGCTTGCGTGAGCGCCGCCTCGCCATCGGCTGCGGGCAGCGGCGGCGCCGCCTCAGGCGCCGAAGCAAGCGAGTGCTTGAGTTGCTCGCCCGCGCTCTCGACGTCGTTACGCAAGCCGGTGAGCGGATTCGAAGCGGCAACGTGCTGCGTCAAGTCATCGACCTCTTTCTTGAGGTCGGTCATCTCCGCTTCGCGCATCGCTTCCTGGAACTGGTTCTGAAACTCGGAGGCCATGCCGCGCACTTTGCGCGTCCAGTGTCCCACCATGCGCATGACGGCGGGCAGTTCCTTCGGCCCGATCACGATCAGCGCCACAATGCCGACCAGCAGGAATTCGCTCCAGCTGATGTCAAACATGAACAGGCTCCCCCGCCATTTATCCGCCGGTCGCGGTCTCGCCTCCCCGCGGGCAGGCAAGGAACCGCAGGCGATCACCCGGTCCGCGGATAAGGGGCGTCAGGACAGCGAGCGTTCAACCTTGCTGTCCGCCTCGGCGCGCCGAACCGTTTCACCGGCCGCCGCCTGATGGTCGAGGCTCTTCATTGCGTCCGCCTTCGCGGAATCGGCGGGGTCTTCCTCGGCCAATCCCTTCTTGAAGGATTTGATGCCCTTGGCGAGATCGCCCATCAGGTCGGAGACCTTGCCACGGCCGCCGAACAGCAGAAGCCCGACGGCGAGAACGATCAGCCAATGCCAAATGCTTAGACCACCCATGAAATCCTCCGTCCGCAGCCGCTCAGTTGCCGCTGCAAGGTGCGGGTTTGGTACTGAAACTAGGCGGGGGGGACGGCAAAAACAAGCGCAACCGCGATGCCGCTACGCCGCAGGTAAACGCGGCGTGTCATTGGGCGCGCAGCGCCGCCGCAACCGGGACGGATCGCGTTTCCCTTTACTCTTCGGCGCGACCGGTCGGGGGAACCAGGCCGAGATCGAGGTCGCCGGGCTCGAGCGCTTCCTCATCGTCGCGTAAGGCCGGGTCGTCGGACGGCATCGGCACGTCAAATCCGGCCGTCTGGCCTTCGATCAGGCCGGCGCCCTTGAGTTCATCAAGACCGGGCAGGTCGGTCAGCGCCTCAAGCCCGAAATGCGACAGGAACGCTTCCGAGGTCCCGTAGGTTACCGGCCGCCCCGGAGCCTTCCGCCGGCCGCGAAGCCTGACCCAGCTGGTTTCCAAGAGCACGTCGAGCGTGCCCTTGGCGGTGCTGATGCCCCTGATCTCTTCGATTTCGGCGCGCGTCACCGGCTGGTGATAGGCGACGATGGCGAGCGTCTCGATCGCCGCTCGCGAGAGCTTGCGGGTAACCACAGCTTCGCGCGTCAACAGCCAGGCCAGATCGCTCGCAGTGCGCAGCGTCCATTTGCCGGCGACCTGCACCAGGTTGACACCTCGCTGCGCATATTCTTGCTGCAGCTGCGCGAGCAACGCGCGCACATCGATGCCGGCCGGCAATCGAGCCGCCAAGGTCTTCTCGTCGAGCGGCTCGCCGGCCGCGAACAACAGCGCTTCAAGGATGCGCAATTCCTCCGGGCGTTCGGCCGGCTCGCCCTCGCTGTCGATGAACCGCATCTCCGCAACGTTCGACATTCTACTCCCCTTCCCTCACCCAGTGGTCCGATTTTAACATTCGCATCCGGGTTCGGCGGTCTCGTATGCGAATGTAGGAATCAAAGGACCACTAGCAACGATCAGTTCTCGTGGAGCTTTTGGATTTGACATGCGCTTTGCGAACTGGCGGCAAAGCCCGGTGCGAATGTCAAATCCGCTCCGCTAGTCCGCCGGCGCGACACCACTCACCTCTGGCTCGGCGCGAGCCCGCACGTAAACCGCCGCAAAGGCCGCATGCTGGTGGACTTCCAAGCGGCCCTCCCGAACCAATTCGAGCGTTGCGGCAAAACTCGAAGCGAGCACCGTCGGCCGCTGCGAGGGATCGACAAGATATTCGATCAGATACTGCTCGAGCGGACTCCATTCAAACGATCCGCCGACCAGCCGCTCGATCGCTGCACGCGCATCGGCGAGCGACCAGACGCTGCGCTTGGGCACGCGCACATGTGATCGGGCTTGCGCCTGCCGCCGTGTCGCATAGGCCGAAAGCAGGTCATAGAGCGTGGCCGACCATTGCGGCCGCTTGACTTCGGCGATCGGCTCCGGCTGACCGCGCGAAAAAACGTCGCGATCAAGCTGGGGCCTGTTGAACAACTGCTCGGCCGCCGCGCGGATAGCCTCGAGCCGGCGCAGGCGCTGTGCCAGCGAACTGGCCATCTCCTCGGCGCTAAGGCCCTCGGGTTCGGGCTGTTCCGGCAGCAGCAGCCGCGATTTCAGGTAGGCGAGCCAAGCGGCCATCACCAGATAGTCGGCGGCGATTTCCAGGCGCAGCTTGCGCGCTTCCTCGATGAAGGCGAGGTACTGGTCGGCGAGCGCGAGAATGGAGATTTTGGCGAGATCCACCTTCTGCTGACGCGCCAAAGTCAGCAGAAGATCGAGCGGTCCCTCGAACCCTTCGACATCGACGACCAGTGCCGGCTCGTCCGAGGCCGCCGCCGCAAGATCGCTCTCGAAAGGCACTTCTTCGATGCTCATGCCGACCCCCGCGCCGGTTCCCACACGGTGCTCATGAGCGCGGAAAACTCCATCCGTTTGGTTGCAAGATCAATCGGCATTGCCGATCTTTTTCGCGCCAGCGCCGCTTCGGCCCGCTGCGCTCCTTCGCCCGACAAAAGCGGTGCCGCCGCCGCCACCGCGCACATCTCGTCGATATTGCCGTTGCAATGGAGCACCAGGTCGCAACCCGCCGCCAGCGCCGCCCCGGTGCGATCGCCGAGCGACCCGCTCAGTGCGCCCATGGAGAGATCGTCGCTCATCAATAGGCCCCGATACCCGATCGAACCGCGAATCACCTCGCGCACTATAGCGGCCGAAACCGTGGCCGGGGCGATCGGATCGATGGCGCTGAATACGACGTGTGCGGTCATGGCAAGCGGCAGCCCGGCGAGAGCGCGGAAAGGGACAAAATCGGTGGCCTCGAGCAAGGTCCGGTCGGCGGTAACGACCGGAAGCTTGTGGTGGCTGTCGGCGCTGGCGCGGCCGTGGCCGGGAATGTGTTTGAGCACAGGCAGTACGCCTCCGTCGCTCAGGCCCTGGGCAAAGGCGGCAGCAAGCACCGCAACCGCTTCCGGTTCAGCGGCAAAGGCGCGGTCGCCAATCACTGTGTCGGCGCCGGGCAACGGCACGTCCGCGATGGGCATGCAGTCGGCGTCGATGCCGACATCGGCAAGATCGGCAGCGATGAGCCGCGCGCCGAGCTCCGCCGCGGCAAGGCCCCGCGCGCGATCCCGCCCATAAAGCAGACCATAGGCGGCCGCCGGGGGATATTGCGGCCAGTGCGGCGGCTTGAGGCGCTGCACGCGGCCACCTTCCTGGTCGACCAGCACCGGGGCGGCACGGCCGAGAATTGTGCGGAAATCGTCAATCAGCCGGCGCAGCGCCTGCGGACCCGCGACATTGCGCGCGAAAACAATTCCGCCCCAGGGCTGCGCCTCGCGCAGAAAGGATCGTTCCGCGTCGTTGAGCGCAATGCCGGCAAACCCGGCGATAAAGGCGCGCATGGGCGCCGCTTAGCTCCCGCGCCGCGTGAGGGTCAAGCTCTAACTGTGAGCTTTCAATAGGTTGTCCATCCGGTCCTAAACGAGGACGCTGAGGTTGTTGAAGCTTCAGTGATTCGGAGGACCGGATGAACGTGCACAAGAATGCCCGCCTGACACCGCGTGGTCGAGAGCGAATAGTGCGGCAGGTGCAGAGCGGGCAGACGCCGAAGGCCGTCGCATTGGCCGCAGGCGTCTGCCCGCGGACGGTTCGCAAGTGGGTCGACCGCTATCGTCGCGAGGGGCTGGCGGGGTTGAGCGACCGCAGTTCGCGGCCTCACCGGCTTCATCAGCCGACGCCGCAGGGCGTGGTTGAGCAGGTGGAAGGACTGCGCCGTCAGCGCCGCACCGGCCACCAGATCGCAGCCGAATTGCAGATCTCGCCGGCCACCGTTAGTCGCATCCTCAAGCGACTGGGCCTCAACAGGATCAACGCCCTTGAGCCTGCCGAACCGGTCCGGCGCTACCAGCGCGAGAGGCCCGGCGAGATGATCCACATCGACATCAAGAAGCTCGGCCGCTTCAACAGGATCGGCCATCGCATCACCGGCGACCGGCGGGGCCAGAGCAACAGCCGCGGGGTCGGATGGGAGTTCGTGCACGTCGCCATCGACGACCACTCCCGCATTGCCTTCGCCAAGATCATGGGTAACGAGAGGAAGCGTTGTGCCACCGCCTTCCTCAAGGCCGCCGTCGCCTACTACCAGAGCCTCGGCATCACCGTGGAGCGCGTCATGACTGACAACGGCTCCTGCTACAAGTCGTTCGCCTTCCGCAGCGCCTGCAAGCGACTCAGGCTCCGACACGTCCGAACCAGGTCCTATCGACCGCAGACCAACGGCAAGGCCGAGCGCTTCATTCAGACCAGCCTGCGCGAATGGGCTTATGCTCAGGCTTATCAAAGCTCACGGCAGCGCAAGGATCAGCTGCCCGCCTGGCTGCACCAATACAATTGGCACAGGCCTCATGCCGGCATCGGTGATACAACACCCATCAGCAGACTCGCTCTAACCGAGGACAACCTGTTGAGACTCCACAGCTAACCGGCTTATTTCTCTAATTTCTTTGCACGAGGCAGCCGGCGCCCGCGGCCTTCAGGCTACCGCACAGGCTCGACGCCTCTTCGGCCGAGGCAAGGGGGCCGACGAGGACACGGTAATACACGCCCTTGGCACCAAGATTGGCGCGTCGGACCCACCCCTCGCGGTGTCCGAGCTGTTGCGGAAATTTCGCCTGCAGGGCGTGGAACTCTGCCTGCGCCGCGGCCTCGCTACGCTGCGAGGCCACCTGCACCGCATATCCCCTGCCCATTGGTTTGGCCGCACCGGCCTGCCGCGTGCCCAACGTCATCGGGCCTAATGACGCCGATTCAGAAGCGTGCGCTGGTGCGGTGTGCGCACGCGCGGGCGGCGGCAATGTGCCTTCCACCCGGGTCGGCACGATGGACAGCGGCGCTGCCGATGCCAGTCGCGATTGCGGCTCTCTCGGCGTTCTCTTGGTCGGCGGCCGGATTCGGTCCGCTCGCGCGCTGGCTGGCGCTACCGGCGCCGGCCGGCTTGCCGGGCTCGACTGTGTGGGTTTGACGATGACCGTGTGGACTGGCTTGCTTCCGACCGAAGGCGTCGAGCCCGCATCCGACGTCTGGGCCAACGGCACCGAACCGCTCGGCGCGCCCATCGAAGACGGTGCGCCGGCCGAACCGGGCGAGGCACTCGGCGCAGCCGGGATGCCCGGCGCATTAAACGCTTCCTGCACGCCCATCGGCGGCGTCGCGCCCGGCAAGGGTGATTCCCCCGCCGGGTTGGAGATCACCGGAATGGTCGTGACCACCCGCGGCGTGGCGTCCGCCGATTGAATGGTGACAGGCTTCTCCTCGTGCGGGACCAGCTGATCGCCGCCGGCTTTGCCATCAACCGCTTGGCTCGAAGCCCCGGCTGAGGGAGTCTTTTTGGGCACGATTTTCACCGGCGTATCGCCCGGTTTGATGATCGGAGGCAGCGACGGGATCATCGAGCCGCCGAACATCGCGTGATAGCCGAGAGCGCCCGCAGTGCCGGCCACCACCACGCCCAGAACAGCGACGATGACAAGAGCGCCCCGCCGCCGTCCCGCCGCTACATCTGCCTGATATCCCTCTGCTGCGCCGGCGTCCGCATGGGAGGAAACCCCCGCGTGATATTGCCCATCTTCATACGTCGCGTCGCCATCGTGCGCGGGCGGGATGAACGGCAAGGCCGGCGGGCGGGGAACGACCGATCCCAACTCGCCGCCGTAGCCATCGCCCTCCTGGCGCGCTGCGGCGATCGCGTCCTCGAACAGCGCCGCCGGAGGCGAATACGGTCTGGCACTTGGCTCCCTGTCGCCACCGGTCTCGTGCCGCCAAGACGAATCCGCGGCCGCATGTGGCTGGTAAGCCGCAGGCTGCGACTGCTGCACCTCGTCGCCCTGCTGACTGCGGTCTTCGCCGAGCGCGGACCAGTCCAGTGCGGGCGGCGCAGCATCGTCGAACGTTTTAGCCGGTTGGCTGGGACGGCGGTCGGAGCTGCTCCGCGGATCGCTCTGGCCGATCAGCCGGGCGAGTTCAGCAAACGGATCATCGCCGAAGCTGTCCCGTTGTGCAGCAACGGCGCCGCGCCCGAGTGCATCGCGACGCACGCTGCGAGAGTTATTGTCGGCCATGAAATCCGCCCCGTTAAGCCTTTCCCCTCGACCGCTTACGCGAACCGTCAGAAGCTACGGAGACTTCTACCGCATTTCGTCAGGCGCGCTTACGCCAAGAAGCGCAAGTCCTGAGGCCAAAATGGCGATTACGCCTTGTACAAGGACGAGCCGGGCTGCGGTCGTTTCTCGATCATTCTGAATAATGAAGCGTAAATGTGGCGCTGACGTGCCCAGCGTCCAAAGTGCATGAAATTCACTGGCTAGATCGAAGAGATAAAAGGCAATTCGATGCGGCTCGTGCGCCAGAGCGGCGGCTTCGACCACGCGCGGGTAGAGGGCAATTCGCCGCATTACGCCCAGTTCCGCGGGGTCGGAAAGGGGATTCAGTTCGACATTCTCGGCCAAGCCTGCCAAGTCCGCCGGCAGGTCCGGAAAGATTGCTCTGGCATTGCGCAAGACCGATTGCCCGCGCGCGTGGCCGTATTGAACGTAGAAGACCGGATTGTCGCGCGACTGCTCGATAACCCTGGCGAGGTCGAAATCGAGCATGGCATCGTTCTTGCGGAACAGCATCATGAAACGAATCGCGTCGCTTCCGACTTCGTCTACAACTTGGCGAACTGTCACCAACTCTCCGGTTCGCTTTGACATTTTCGCGGGCTCACCGTCACGGAGAAAGCGCACCAGCTGGCACACTTTGACGTCCAGGACTGCCCTGCCTCCGCTCACCGCTTCAACGGCCGCGTTCAGCCGCTTGACGTAGCCGGCATGATCGGCACCGAGCACGTCGATCATGTTGGCAAAGCCGCGTTCGAACTTGTCGCGGTGATAGGCGATGTCCGGGGTGATGTAGGCCGGCGATCCGTCTGATTTGAGGATCGGGCGATCCACGTCGTCGCCAAACCGGGTGGCGCGGAACAGCAGCAGTTCGCGCGGTTCCCAATCCTCCATCATCTTGCCCTTCGGCGGCGGCAGCGTGCCGCGATACAGCAAGTCCTTCGCTTCGAGGAAAGCGATCGTTTCGGCAATCTTGCTCGGACCGCCGTTGGGCGAACTCGTGCAAGGATAGCTCGGAAAAGAAGACCTCGTGCTCGATGCCCAGCGAGGCGAGATCCTCGCGGATCAATGCCATCATCATCTCGATGGCTTTGGCGCGCACGACCGGCAGCCATTGCGGTTCCGGCGCGCCGCGCAGCGTATCTCCGTATTGCGCGGCGAGCGCAGCGCCGACCGGCTTGAGGTAGTCGCCCGGATAAAGCCCTTCCGGGATCACGCCGATGGTCTCGCCCAACGCCTCGCGGTAGCGCAGATAGGCCGAGCGCGCGAGCACGTCGACCTGGGCGCCGGCGTCGTTGATGTAATACTCGCGCGTGACGGCAAAGCCGGTGAACGCGAGCAGGTTCGCCAAAGCATCGCCAAACACGGCCCCGCGGCAATGGCCGATATGCAGCGGTCCGGTCGGATTGGCCGAAACGTACTCGACGTTGACCGGCGTACCCGCCCCGATATTGCTCGCACCGTAGCGGACCCCGAGCCGCACCGCGCCGCGCAGCGCCTCGATCCAGGCTCCGGGCTTGAGCGTCAGATTGATAAAACCAGGCCCGGCCACCTCGACCTTGTCGACGAGTTCGTCGGCGCGCAGTCTTTCGGCAATCCTTTCGGCAAGCTCGCGCGGCTTTTTGCCGGCTTCCTTGGCGAGCACCATGGCGGCGTTGGTCGCCATATCGCCGTGCGTGGCTTCGCGCGGCGGCTCGACGGTCACCCGCGACTGATCGATGCCAGCCGGCAGGTAGCCGGCCGCGATCAAGGCCACATTGGCGCCACGCACGCGGTTGAGAATTTCAGCGAAGACGTTCTCTGCGGGCATTGAAATTCAACGGGTAAACGCCGGCACGGGCGTGCAGCGCGCCTAACGCAGTTCGGGGGTCGAGTCAAAGAGCCGCGCGTGCTCGGCGAGCGCATAGCGGTCGGTCATGCCGGCAATGAAATCGGCAATGCGGCGTGCGCGTGCCGCTTCGTCGGCATCTGCAAGACCCTCCCGCCATTCCGCCGGCAGTTCGTCCGGCTCCGCGCCGTAGCGGCCAAACAAGTCGCGAATCACGCTCGCGGCCTGGTCCATGACCTGCATGACCCTGGCATGGCGATACATGCGCGGGCGAAGGAATGCTTTGATCGCGCGATCCGCCTCCCCGATTGCCGGTGAAAACGCAGCGACCGGCGAGCCCGCCAGGCGGACATCGTCTACGGAGCGCGGCTCGAGGCGTGCCAGCAGGCTCCGGGTCTGCCCGACCACGTCCTCGATGAGCAGACCGATCAGCCGACGGATGAATTCATGGACCTGCCGCGCGGTGTCGAGTGCCGGATAAGCGGCGCGTATCGCGCCGACGATTTTGCCCGCAAGTTCGACCGCGGCGATATCGTCGAGCTGGAACAGCTCGGCGCGCAAGCCGTCGTCGATGTCGTGGGCGTCATAGGCGATGTCGTCGGCGACGGCTGCGATCTGCGCCTCCACGCTGGCAAAGCTCCACAATTGCAAGTCGTGCTGCCGCGAATAGTGCTGAATCGTTTCCGGGACGCCCTGCTCGCGGTAATGGTCGAGCGGCCTGCCCGCACGGTCGGTCAACGGCCCATTATGCTTGACCAGACCTTCCAGCGTTTCCCAAGTGAGATTGAGGCCGTCGAAATTGGGGTAGCGGCGGTCCAACTCGGTCACCACGCGCAGGGTCTGTGCGTTGTGGTCGAAGCCGCCGAACGCGTGCAGGCATTCGTCGAGCGCTCGCTCGCCGGCGTGGCCGAACGGCGGATGACCGAGGTCGTGCGCGAGCGCCAGGGCCTCGGCGAGGTCTTCGTCGAGGGAGAGCGCACGGGCGAGCGCACGAGCGATTTGCGCCACTTCCAGGGTGTGGGTCAGCCGCGTACGGAAATGATCGCCCTCGTCGGAGACGAAGACTTGAGTTTTCTGCTTGAGCCGCCGAAAGGCCGTCGAGTGGATGATGCGGTCGCAATCGCGGCGGAAGGCGCTGCGGCTCTTGCTCGCCGGCTCCGGATAAAGCCGGCCGCGGCTCTGCGCCGGATCGCATGCATAGGGCGCACGCGGCGCTGCGGGATCAATCGCCATTTGCCTGCCCGGCGGCCTCCGCAATTGACCCCCGCCTGCCGCGCACATAACTATCGCGTAGGCGAAATGGCAATCGGCGGCTTTGCGATCTGTGCATGAGCGATCGGCGCCGTTCGCCCACCGGAGAAGGCAATGACGGCGAACGTTACGGTGACCGAGCGGGCAGCGCTCAAGATCGGCGAGATTCTGCGCAAGGAGCCGGGCGGCACCATGCTCCGTGTCAGTGTCGAAGGCGGCGGCTGCTCCGGCTTTCAATACAAGTTCGATACCGAACGCGAGCGCGCCGACGACGATATCGCGATCGAAAAGGCCGGCGCGACCGTCCTCATCGACCCGGTGTCGCTCGATTACATGGCCGGCTCCGAGATTGATTTCGTCGACGACCTGATCGGCTCCTCGTTCAAGGTCAACAATCCGAAGGCCACCGCCTCCTGCGGCTGCGGCACGAGCTTCGCGCTGTAAGGAGTATTTCCGGCGCGGCGCAAGCGCTGGGAAGGTCCCGGATCGACGGTGCGGTGCTTACGTGCTGCACCCAGATCCGGGAACGGAATGGGCTTGCTTTGCCTTAGGCCGCCTGACACATCTCTGCTCATGCGCATTGCCACCTGGAACGTCAACTCGATCAAGCAGCGCATCAATTCGGCGCGGGCGTGGCTCGGCGAACGCCGGCCCGACCTGGTCTGCCTGCAGGAAACCAAATGCGTCGACGACGCTTTCCCACGCCTGGAATTCGAAAGCCTCGGCTACAACGTCGCCATCCACGGGCAAAAGACCTTCAACGGCGTCGCCATCCTGTCGAAATTCAAATTCGACGAGATAAGCAAGGGTCTGCCCGGCGACGATAGCGACGATCACGCCCGCTTCATCGAAGTCGCCGTTTCGACCGCGCAAGGTGCGCTGCGTTTCGCCAGCATCTACTTGCCCAACGGCAATCCGGTGGACACCGAAAAGTACACCTACAAGCTCAACTGGATGAAACGGCTGTCTGCCTATGCGCGCGAGCGCCTTGCGCTGGAGGAGCCGCTCGTCCTCGGCGGCGACTACAACGTCATTCCGACCGAGGATGATGCCCGCAATCCCAAAGCCTGGGTCAACGACGCGCTCTTTCTGCCGCGCACGCGCGACGAATTCCGCTCGCTTCTCAATCTAGGCTTCACCGATGCGCTGCGCGCCACCAGCGACGAAGGCGGCCTTTACACGTTCTGGGATTATCAGGCCGGCGCCTGGCAGAAGAACAACGGCATCCGCATCGATCACCTGCTGCTCTCGCCGGCGGCCGCCGACCGGCTCGTCGCCGCCGGCATCGATCGCCATGTGCGAAGCTGGGAGAAACCGTCCGATCACGTACCAGTGTGGATCGATCTGGATATCGAGGCGAAATAGCAGATGGCGAATCGGAAAATGAAAAGCGGATCGCTGCTCGCTATTCGCCGCCTTTGCTATTCGCCACGCGCCGGCATTCAATCCCGCCGGCCGTTGATCCAGTCCTTGAGATAGACCAGCGCCATGGCGCGCTCGTCGTCGCTGGCGCTGCGGACGGCATTGTCAAAGAGCGGCTTCACCCAGGCGCCGTTGGGGCCGGCGCAATCTCGGCCGAGCGTGAGCCACATCAGGCCGCGAGCCGCCTGCCGGGGCACGTCCTTGCCGCGAAACAGGATATCGCCGAGGGCGGCTTGCGCGTGGCATTGGCCCTTGGTGGCCGCGAGCAGAAACCAGCGCGCGGCCTCATGCACGTCGCTCGGACTACCGGCCAGGTACAGCCGCCCCAGCTCGTATTGCGCATCGGCGTCGCCAAAATACGAAGCGGCGTAGGCAAACATCTGACGCGCGCGCGAGGAATCGGGCTTGATCGGCGAATTGGGAATCCCGGTCAAATAGTAGCGCCCGAGCGCCACGAACGCCTTGGCGACGATGCTTGCTCGCGGGCTGCCCGGCGGCTCGTCGGCATGCGAATTGGCGATCTGGCTGAAATAATCGAACGCGCGCATGTCGTTCTGCTCGACGCCGTTGCCGTCGGCATACATGCGTCCGAGCTTCCATTGCGCGGCCGGGTGGCCTTGTTCGGCCGCATATTCAAGCGTGGAAAATTCCTTGGTCGGTGAAGCGGCGGCGTGGGGTTGGCCGGCAGTCGACAGCGCGGCGCCCGGCGTCACCGAGACTGTCGCGGGGGTGGCGGTGCCGTCGAAAGCCAGCGCCGGTTGCAGCCCGAGGCCACGTGCGAGGACGCCACCGTCGCGCGGCCCAACACCGAGTCCAAGGCCGATGCACAGCCCGCCCGCGAGGGCGACCAGCGTTACGCCCATGGCGAATCGCGCTCGGGCCTTAGATATCCGCATAACACGCCTTCTCGACCGACGCGCCGGGATGGGTCAAGGCGCCATATCGCGCGGATCCGACCTGCTGGGCGTATTTCCACAGGTAACCGGAGGTGAATTCATCGCCACGCGGCTTCCACTGCTTTGCCCGCTGCTCCAGTTCACTGGCCGTCAGCTCGACATCGAGCGTTCCCTTTTCGGCATCGAGGGTAATGATGTCGCCGTCGCGCACGAGCGCGATGGGCCCGCCGACGGCGGCTTCGGGGCCGATATGGCCAACGCAGAAGCCGCGGGTGGCGCCGGAGAAACGGCCGTCGGTAATGAGGGCCACCTTGCCACCCATGCCCTGGCCGTAAAGCGCAGCCGTCGTCGACAGCATTTCGCGCATGCCGGGACCGCCCTTGGGTCCCTCGTAACGGATAACCAGCACTTCGCCTTCCCTGTAGTTCTTATTTTTCACTGCTTCGAAGCAGGGTTCTTCGCCGTCGAAACAGCGCGCCGGTCCGGAGAATAGCAAGCGCTCCATCCCGGCAACCTTAACGATCGCGCCTTCGGGCGCGAGGTTGCCTTTGAGGCCGATCACGCCGCCGGTCGGTAGGATCGGCTTGTCGGCCGGCAGAATGACGTCCTGATCCGCATTCCAAGGAACCGATTTCAGATTCTCGGCCACGCTGCGTCCGGTGACCGTAAGGCACTCGCCATGCAGATAGCCATGATCGAGCAGCGTCTTCATCAGCAGCGGAACGCCGCCAGCTTCGAACATGTCTTTGGCGACATAGCGGCCGGACGGTTTCAAATCCGCGATATAAGGTGTTCTTTTGAGGACTTCGGCCACATCGAACAGGTCGAACTTGATGCCGCATTCGTTGGCGATCGCGGGCAGGTGCAACGCCGCGTTGGTCGAGCCGCCGGTCGCGGCCACCACCGCGGCGGCGTTCTCCAGCGCCTTGCGCGTGACGATGTCCCGCGGGCGAATATTCTTGGCGATCAACTCCATGATCATCTCGCCCGCCAGCGTGCAGAACTTGTCGCGCAATTCGTAGGGCGCCGGCGCCCCGGCCGAATAGGGCAATGCCAGCCCGATCGCTTCCGAGATGGTCGCCATCGTGTTGGCGGTGAATTGCGCGCCGCAGGCTCCGGCCGATGGGCAGGCGTTCTGCTCCAGCGTTTCGAGGTCGGCATCCGACATGGCGCCGATCGAATGCTTACCGACGGCCTCGTAGACGTCCTGGATGGTGACCGGCTTGCCCTTGAAGGTGCCGGGCAGGATGGAGCCGCCGTAGATATAGATCGACGGCACGTTGAGCCGGCACATGGCCATCATCATGCCGGGCTGCGACTTATCGCAACCGGCCACCCCGACCACGGCATCGTAGGAATGGCCGCGCACAGTCAATTCCACCGAATCCGCAATCACTTCCCGCGACGGCAGCGACGACTTCATTCCGGCATGGCCCATGGCGATGCCGTCGGTGACCGTGATGGTGCAGAACTCGCGCGCGGTGCCGCCGGCGGCCGCCACGCCGCCCTTGACCGCATGCGCTTGACGCATGAGCGCGATGTTGCAGGGCGCCGCTTCATTCCAGCACGTGGCAATCGCCGACGAACGGCTGATGGATCTGCTCCGTCGTCAAACCCATGGCGTAGTAGAACGCGCGGTGCGGCGCCCGGTCCGGCCCTTCAGTCGCGTGCCGGCTGGGCAATCTTGTTTTCAATTGGGCCTTCGCGTCCATCACACACTTGCGGGCCAACGCGGCCCCCTTGCCTCCGTCCACTCCCCTCCGATCGCGGAAATTCTGCCGCTCTCAAAACCGGAAGGAACCACAACTGACTTACGTTCGCCAGCCAACGTCCGCGCGCATCGGTCTCGACGGTATCCTGTGGCTAAAAAGCGGCACTCGTACCGACCGCCTCGGCAGACGGCCAAATGTTCCAGCGCTGTGTCTCCGCAGCCACATATTAGTCGCTGCCAGGAGGCGTTTTGGTTAACGTCTCGATTTACCAAAATATTTGTGACTGCGACGATCCGCGCATGCCGAAGCGAGTGACTGCCGCCTTCTTCAGACGCAGCGTGCACGAGATCGCCTCTGATCTGATCGGCGCCGTGCTGCTGGTTGACGGCGTGGGGGGCCGGCTGATCGAGGTCGAGGCCTATCACCAGACCGATCCGGCGGCGCATAGTTTCGGCGGGCGCACGGCGCGCAACGCGGTGATGTTCGGACCGCCCGGCTATGCTTACGTTTATCGCTCTTACGGCCTTCACTGGTGCCTGAATTTCGTCTGCGAACCGAAGGGTTCGGCCGGTGCGGTGCTTATTCGCGCGATCGAGCCGACCGCCGGGCTTGAGGCGATGCGGCGCCGGCGCGGGCTGAGCGAGGAGCGTCTGCTCTGCTCTGGGCCGGGCCGCGTCTGTGCGGCACTGGGGGTCACCGGTGCGCATTATGGCTTGTCATTGGAGGCGCCGCCGTTTGCGATTTTTGCCCGCAGCGGGGACGCCGAGATCGTCGCCGGGCCGCGCATCGGCATCACCAAGGCCGCTGGGCTGCCCTGGCGCTATGGCCTCAAAGGGTCGCGTTTCCTGAGCAAGCCGTTTGCGACGAAAGCTAGCGGCAACGGCCTTGAGCCTTCGGCATGTGGCCAATTACTTGAGCCTGAAAGCCGGATCGAATCCGAGTTCGCGTCGTGCCTTGGCGATCGACACGATGCCCTGATCGTCGGCAATATTGTAGATGCCGCTGCCGCGATCGAGCGCGAGAAATGCGGCATGAGCCGCAGCGTCGATGTGCAGCGAGGGCTTTGCGGGTTGCTTGCTCGCTCCAGGTCCCGGGGCCGTAGAACAGCCCATAGCGAAGCACGACAGCCTCAATGCCGGAGTTCAGCGTCTGCCGTTCCATGTCCGCTGCGGCGCGCACTGTTTCCAGCCGCGGTCCGTCGGCCAAGTTGAAGCGGATCAGTCTCCACGTGCGGCTCTTTGCCCGGCGCATAGGCAAAGGCGACGCTCTGGAGGATGAAGCGCCGCGCACCGCCGGCATGGGCGGCAGCGAGCAGGTTGCGCGTGCCCTCAAGGCGGATGCGGGCATTGCGCGGGTAGGCGGCGGCGAGCTGCGCCTGGTCTTCCAGCAACGCGCGGCAGATCGGTCAATTGGTGGATCACGATCTGCGGCCGCGCCTCGACCATCGCCCGCTGGAGCGCAGCGGCATCGAATACGTCGGCAACCACGGCGTGGATGCCGGCGGATCGCAGTTGGCGTGCGCTGTCAGCCGAGCGCGTGATGGCGCTGACCTCATGGCCTGCATTCAACAGCAAGGGCGTGAGCCGCCGTCCGATCGCACCGCTCGCTCCGGCGATAAAAATTCGCATATCGCCACGCCTTGAGAACGTTAGCCGCCGGCCCGCTGACGCCGGTTGGCGGCCGATGGGCCGCCGGTTTCCGGCGGCGGTGACCGACGCCGCCAGATCGTCGGCGGAATTTTCCGGCACGATGGATTGGTCTTGGGGAAACGCTTCGGCTTGGCGTCGCGTGCCGTTGCGCGATGTCGCGCGCATGCGCGCGGCGCTCGGCAATTGCGTCGGACACCCGCTTCGTCCACACCCGCATCTGTGCTGCGGCACGGCCCAGCACACCGCCCGCCCAGACGAGTTCGAAGGGGGTGAACTGCCGCCAGGTCTCGTCGCCGTGCAGCACGGCGCGCGCAATCAGGTTGCCGGCCATCGCCGTCGTGTTGAGCCCATGACCGCCGAAGCCGCTGGCGAGCCACACGCCGGGAGCAAGCTCGCCGATCTGCGGCATGCGGTGCACGGTGTTACCCAGGGAGCCGCTCCAGGAATAGTCCACCTCCACGCGCCCGAGCTGCGGATAGGTTTTCTGGATATCGCCGACGAGTGCGCGCACGTAGCGGCGCGGATTGCGCGGCCACGCCGTGGCGCGGCCGGACAGCATCAGCCGATCGCCGCCGACGACACGATAATGATTGTCGGCAAGCTCGGTGTCGCTGACTGCGCCGGGGTAGGTGATCGCTTCGCCAAGCCGCGCGCCAAGCGGCGTTGTGGTGATCAGGTAGGTCGTGATCGGGACCAGGGTCGCGGCGAGCCGCGGCGCCAGGCGCGCCGATCTGCAGGTTGCCGGCGAGCACGACCTGGCTGGCGCGTAACCGCGCTCCGGGCGTGACGATGCGTTTGCGCACGCCGGCGGGATCGATCGAGAGCGCCGGCGTGTTCTCGAAAATGCGTACGCCGTCACGCTCGGCGGCAGCGGCAAGGCCGAGCGCATAATTGAGCGGATGGATGGTGATCGCGCGGAGATAATGGACGGCGTGAAAATAGCGCTCGCTGGATAGCAACGCGCGCACGCGTTCGGTCGGCCAGTACTCGACCTCGCAGCCCAAGTCGCCGAGCAGCGCGGCAAAGTGCATGAACTCCTCACCATTGTCGCGCTTGGAGACGTAAAGCCAGCCGCTTTGCGGATCGATGCCGGCGGCGCCGTCGGCGAGCACACCGTTGCGCACATAGTCGAGGCCCATGTGCGAGAGCGCCCAAAGGTCCTTGGTGCGCTCAAAGCCGACTCGGGCAATCAGCCGGTCGGGCTCGGCGGCAAAGCCCGGCAGGACGAAACCGGTGTTGCGTCCGGAGGCGCTGGCGGCGAGACGTCTGGCTTCCAGGAGCACGACCGACCAGCCGCTGCGGGCGATCTCGCGCGCCGCCGTTAATCCGGCAAGACCGCCGCCGATCACACACACTTCGACATCGAGATCGGAGGCAAGCGGCGGCCGCGGCGGCTCCGGAAGCATGGTCGCGGCATACCAGCTGTTTCCGTATGCTTCCGTGTCGGATTGTTCGATCGCCATGTCATCCCGCGCCGACGTAAGGCGTGCATGCTAGACTGCGGTGAGCAAGAAAGCGACGTTGCCCCATGCGCCGTCTCATACTGCTGCGCCATGCCAAGACCGAGCGCGCCGAGCCGGGCGAATCCGACCGCGAGCGGCGGCTTACCACGCGCGGCCAAGCCGACGCGCCGGTGGTCGGCACCTATATGGCGCGCCACGGACTGGTCCCCGACCTCGCCTTGATTTCGCCGGCCGTGCGCGCCCAGGAAACCTGGAAGCTCGTTGCCGCCTGCTTCGCAACGACGCCGCAGGCGGTCAGCGAGGAGCGCGTCTACAACGCCGGCATCGGAATGCTCGTCGCGCTCATCGCCGCGACGCGCGGGCCGCGTTCGCTGCTCCTGGTAGGCCACAACCCGGGTATGCACGACCTTGCGGTCCAGTTGATCGCCACAGGCGACGCGCACGCACGCGAACGAGTAACCGAAAAGCTGCCGACTGCGGGGCTGGTGGTCATTGATCTCGCCTTCGACGATTGGGCACGCCTGCGCTCTGGCGGCGGCCGCTTGGAGCGTTTCGTTACTCCGCGCCTGATTGCCGCGGCGACGGAATGAAATGGAGGTCTCGTGACGCTGCTGATTGAGCGCTGTCGCCAGCGCTCGGCGCCGAAATCAAGGGCCTCGATCTGCGCGAGCCGCTTTGTGCGGCGGCGGCCGCCGGCAGACGCCGGATCTCAGAGCGCCTGCCTCCGCCCTTCGTCGTCTGTCATCCGTCGTCTGTTTCCGCCAGCGCCGCCAAAATCCGCGCCCAGCTGCGGATGCCCTTGTGGAAGCATTTGAGGTCGTATTTCTCGTTGGGCGAATGCACGCGGTCATCGTCGAGCGCGAAGCCGACCATGAGCGTGTCCATGCCGAGTACGCCCTTGAAATCGGCCACGATCGGGATCGAGCCGCCGGCGCCAACCGTCACGGCTTTTTTGCCCCATTCCTCGCCGAGCGCGGCGCGCGCCTTGGTCAGCGCCGGATTGTCAAACCCGACGTCGAAGGCCGGCGCGCTGGTGAAATTGCCGAATTCGACCTTGCAATCCTCCGGCAGCCGCGCGCGCACGAACTCGCGGAATTTTTCCCGAACTGTTTCCGGGTTCTGAGCGCCGACAAGACGGAATGAGACCTTCGCCATCGCCTTGCCGGGAATGACGGTCTTCGCCCCCTCCCCGGTATAGCCGCCAATGATGCCGTTGACCTCGGCGGTCGGGCGCGTCGAGATTTGCTCGATCAGCATGCGGTCGCGTTCTCCAGCTGGAATCTTCAGGCCGATCGGGCCGAGGAACTTTTCCGCGGTGAGGCCAAGCCCGGCGAGATCGGCCTTGATGTCGGGCGGCAGTTCGCGGACGCCGTCATAGAAGCCCGGAATCGCGACCGAGCCATCCGCCTTGTGCATCGCGGAGAGAACGTCGGCGAGAACGTGGATCGGATTGCGCGCCGCGCCTCCGAACAGGCCGGAATGCAGGTCGCGATCGGCGCAAGTGAGCCGCACCTCCTCGTACACGAGGCCGCGCAGCGATGTGGTGATCGACGGCGTCTGCGCGTCCCACATGCCGGTATCGCAGACCAAAGCGAGGTCGCGGCGCAATTCGTCGGCATGCTCGCGCACGAAGCCGAACAGATGTTTTGAGCCGCATTCCTCCTCACCTTCGATGAGCATGGTGATGTCGAGGGGAATCGCGCCGGTCACTGTTTTGAAGGCGCGGCAAGCTTCGATGAACGTCATCGCTTGGCCTTTGTCGTCACAGGCGCCGCGCGCGACGATGATTTTACGGCCATCGACGAGCGTCTCCAGGCGCGGCTCGAACGGCGGCGTGCGCCACAGGTCGAGCGGGTCGACCGGCTGCACGTCGTAATGGCCATAGAAAAGAACGCGCGGTGCGGCGCGTCCGGTTTTTGCGCCGGCTGGGCCGTTGCCGCTCCTTCCGACCACGACTGGATGCCCGTCGGTCGGACGCAAGCTCGCTGCGAAGCCGAGACCGCGCAGGTCCGCGGCCACGTGTTCGGCAGCGGTACGGCAGTGCGGCGCATAGGCGGGGTCGGTCGAAATCGACTGGATGCGCAAAAGCGCAAACAGCCGATCAAGGCTGGCGTCGAGATCGCGATCAATGCGGTCGAGGACAGCCGGCAGGGTTTTGGATGTGCTCATCGGATCACTGTCGCCAACCTTATAGCGACCGAAAGCCGTCATTTCCACGTCATCGCACCGCGACAGGCGTGACATGTTTGCAACGCTCCGCCGCGTTTCGCGTGCGGACTGCGACTCTGTCGCACCGTAGGCTTGACTTCGGCTTGTCACGCCCAAGTCGAATGTCCATTATGCCGAGAACCCGCCGAGAGTGCGGGAGGGGCGAGGGGAAATGGACAGGTGTGCAATTCGCTGGGCCGCCGGCGCAGCTTGGTTGGCTGCGCCACAGCTGTCCCTGCCGACCTCGGCTCCATGGTCCGGACTCGACCAGACTAAGCATTGCGAGTTCTCGGCGAGGCTCTTTGCCGCCGAAGCCGCGACGCGGTTCGTATGAGTGCGGGCGCGTTCGGTGCGGGAGTATTGCGGTAAGGACCTGGGCCGATGACGTATCCCATCACCCAAATTCGCGGCATCGGGACCGATGCCGCCGGAATTCTGAAAAAGCAAGGCATTCGCACCACGATTGCTTTGCTGCGCGCGGCCAAAACGCCGAAGCAACGGCTGCGACTGGCGGCCAAGACCGGCGCGGACCCCAAGAAAATCCTCGGTTGGGTCACAGCGGCCGACCGCATGCGGATCAAAGGTGTCGGCTTCGGGTATGCCGAGCTTCTGCGCTCCGCCGGCGTGAGGACGGTCAGCGATCTCAAGCTCCGCAATCCGCAAAATCTGGCAGAGAGCCTGGGCAACGCCGCGAACCGCAAACTGGTTCGCCTGCTGCCGAAGCAGAGGACCCTCGAGCGCTGGATCGAGAGCGCCAAAAAGCTGCCTGCGATCATTTCCTATTGATCGGCGACCTTCCTCTGCTTGCGCGCCATTCGCAAATACGGCGAGACGGCCGCATAACGCCCCGGCCACTTGATCGCACCTCGACCGGACTCCAACCGACCGATGCCGGACAGCGGCTTGACTCCGCCCAGACGGCCGCGCAAAGGCAGGCCAAGAACGGCCTTCGGATACCAAGCATGGCGGAATGCACGAATACAGGCGTGATTGGCCGCCCAACGGGAGCGTCGTCTGCGCCGGGCACTTCGCCGCTATCACGGCTTCTGGCGACGGGACGGCCGCTGGTCATGGGGGTCCTCAACATCACCCCGGATTCGTTTTCCGACGGTGGCCACTTTCTCGATCCGCCGGCGGCGTTGGAGCAGGCACGGCGCCTGGTCGGCGAGGGCGCGGACATTGTCGATATCGGCGCCGAGTCCACGCGTCCCTACGGCGGCGCGACGCCGGTCTCGCTCGACGAGGAAAAGCGCCGGCTCGCGCCTGTGCTGGAAGCCGCGGTCGCGCTCGGCGTCCCCGTTTCGATCGACACGCTCAAGGCCGGCGTGGCGGCTTGGGCACTTGAGAGCGGAGCCGTAATCCTCAACGATGTATGGGGCTTGCAACGCGATCCCGACATGGCCGGAATCGTCGCCGCGCACGGTGTGCCGGTCATCATCATGCATAATCGCGAGGTCGCCGATCCCTCGATCGACATCATCGCCGAGGTCGAAGAATTCTTTTCGCGCTCGCTCGAAATCGCCTGGAGTGCCGGCATTGCCCGCGACCACATCGTGCTCGATCCCGGCATCGGTTTCGGCAAGACACCGGAGCAAAGCATCGCCTGCATCGCGCGGCTGCACGCTTTTGCCGGCTTCGGCATGCCGCTTCTCGTCGGCGCTTCGCGCAAGCGCTTCATCAACGCAATTGCGCCATCGCAGCCGATGGAGCGTCTCGGCGGCTCGCTTGCCGCTCATCTTCTCGCGGTCGAAAACGGCGCCGCCATCGTGCGCGTGCACGATGTCGCCCTCACCGTGCAGGCGCTGGCAGTCGCCGCGGCGATCAGGCGGGCGCGATGAGCGACACCGTCTTTGTCAAGGGATTGGTGCTGCACGCCTATCACGGAGTGATGCAGCATGAGGCCAAGGTCGGCCAGAGCTTCCGGCTCGATCTGAAGCTTTCGATCGACCTTGCGGAAGCCTCGCGCAGCGACAAGCTCAGGCACACCGTTTCCTATGACCTGGTCGTGGAAACGGCGACCAAGGCGTTCTGCGCCCGCCGTTACCGGCTGGTCGAGGCGGCGGCCGGCGCCGTCGGCGAGGCGGTGCTCGAGCGCTTTTCGCAGGTGAACGCGGTGGCCGTTACCGTGCACAAACCGCATGCGCCGATCGCTGCGACTTTCGACGATGTCGGCGTGACCATCGAGCGGTCGCGATGATCGCGGCGCTTGCCGCCGTGCCGTCTCAATCAGATGGCTGAGGCGTTCCTCGCGCTCGGCGGCAATGTCGGCGACGTGCGCGCCACCTTCGGCCGCGCCATTGCGCTGCTGTGCGACGACGCCGCGGTGCAACTCATCGCGCGCTCATCCGACTACCGCACGCCGCCCTGGGGCGTTACCGACCAGCCGGCCTTCGTCAACGCGGTGATTGGGATCGCCACCACGCTGCCTCCGCACCAGCTTTTGCAGCGCGTGCTCGACTGCGAACGCGCGCTCGGCCGCGACCGCGCCCAGGAGCGCCGCTGGGGGCCGCGCCCAATCGACATCGACATTTTGGCCTACGACCAGGTGGAACTCCACGACGCTGAATTGACGCTGCCGCACCCGCGCTTGTTCGAGCGTGCCTTCGTGCTGGTGCCGCTCGCCGAAATCGCGCCCAGCCGCCTGATAACAGGAGTTCGCGTCAGCGATGCACTTGCACGCTTGGACGGGAGCGGCATCGGAAAGCTTGCGACGCCCTGATCTGCGCGCGGGGCGCCCTGCGGCACGATCAACGGGTTGGCCCACTCACCCAGGCGTGGCAATTTGCTGCCATGACGGAGCCGGAAAAAAGTCTCGCCCTCGGGCCCGATTTTCCTGCGGCAACGCGCGAGGAATGGCGCAAGCTTGTCGACGCAGCGCTGAAAGGCGCGCCGTTCGAGCGGCTCGTGAGCCATACCTACGACGCCCTTGCCCTCACGCCGCTGGCCGCGCGTCGCCCTGATGCACGGCCGATCGCCGGCCGCGCGGGCGCCGTGCCCTGGCAGGTGCTGGCGCGGATCGACCACCCCACTCCGGCGCTCGCCAACGCGGCGGCGCGGCAGGAATTGCAAAACGGCGCCACCGGGCTGTCGCTCGTTCTTGCCGGCGCCGTCGGCGATTACGGGTTCGGTATCCCGCACCAACAAGACGAGATCGAGCAGGTACTCGACGGCATCGATCCCGCCACCGTGATCGAGGTCGATAACCCCGGGCCGTTCGATGCCCTCGTCACCGCGCCGCCAGGCAAAAACGCGCTTACAGGCGCGCGCATCGGCCAAGACCCGCTCGGCATCATGGCGGTCGCTGGCGGCGCCGCTCGGCACTGGGCCGATCTCGCACCGCGGTTCGCAGCGCGGCTCGGCTCCATGTCAGCCTATGGCTATCGCGGCCGCATCGCGGTCGCCGACGGCCGGATCATCCACAATTCCGGTGGCTCCGAGGCGCAGGAATTGGCGTTCGCGCTCGCTGTTGCGCTCGCCTATCTGCGCGCCATGGAAGCCGAGGGAGTTCCGCTGGAAGCGGCCCGGCGCATGATTTTCTTTCGCCTGACCGCCGACGCGGATCAGCTTCTCACCGTGGCGAAATTCCGCGCCATGCGGAAATCGTGGGGACGCGTCGAGGCGTCCTGCGGCCTTACTCCCGAGCCAGCCTTCATCTCCGCCGAGACCGCTTGGCGGACCGTGACGCAGCGCGACCCGCACGTGAACATCTTACGCGCGACCCTGGCGACGTTCGCCGCGGCAGTCGGCGGCGCCGACGCGATCACTGTGTTGCCGTTCACCGCCGCGCTCGGTCTGCCGGACGACTTCGCACGGCGGGTCGCCCGCAATACCCAGCTCATTTTGCTGGAAGAGTCACACCTCGACAAAGTCGCCGATCCAATCGCCGGCGCCGGAGCAGCGGAGGATTTGACCGATCAATTGTGCCGCACGGCATGGAATCTGTTTCAGGAGATCGAGAGTGCGAGCGGTGCTGCCGCCGCACTCGAAAGCGGCCTTCTCCAGAGCAAAGTCGCGGCGGTGCGGGCCAAGCGCGCGGACTCGGTGGCACGGCTTGAGGATGTTCTCACCGGCACCAGCATTTTTCCTGATTTACACGAAGCGCCGGGCGCTCAGCCGAATTCTCCTCGCCCCTTAGCTCGCCCTTTGGCTCACCCCTTGGGAATAAGGCAGACTGCCGGAACGGCAGGCGAACGCGGTCGGGAGGGGGTGTCGTTTGCGCCGCTGCCCCCGCTTCGCCTTGCACAGCCGTTCGAGGCGCTACGCGACGCTTCGGATCGTACGCTCGCGCAAACCGGCGCGCGCCCAAAGGTCTTTCTTGCCAGGCTCGGCACTCCGGCGGAGTTCACGGCGCGCGCGACTTTCGCCCAAACCTTCTTCGCGGCCGGCGGCATCGAGGCCCTCACCGACGAGGCGGCGGATGCACACACCATCGCCTCCGCATTCGCTGCATCCGGCGTCGCGCTCGCCTGCATCTGCGGGACCGACGGCGCTTACGACCGCCAGGCCGTCGCAATGGCCGCCGCGCTCAAGGCCGCGGGTGCGCGGCACATTTATCTCGCGGGCCGGCCCGGTGCGAATGAGGCGGCTGTGCGCGACGCTGGGGTTGGCACATTCATATATAATGGCTGCGACGCGCTGGCCGTACTCGAAGCCGCCCATAACCTGACCGCTGCGTGATGAGCCGCCGGATGAGCCGTATTCCGAACTTCGCGCAGGTCGAATTCGCCGAGGCATCCACGCGGGCGCAGGCGGACGCGCCGGCAGCGCCATGGCTCACTGCGGAGAATATCGCGGTCAAAAGCGCCTACGACGCCGCCGACCTCGCCGGCTTGGACGGTCTCGACGGCTATCCGGGCATCGCGCCATTCCTGCGCGGCCCCTACCCCACCATGTACGTCACCCAGCCGTGGACGATCCGGCAATATGCCGGATTCTCCACCGCGGAGGACTCCAACGCGTTCTACCGGCGCAATCTCGCCGCCGGGCAGAAGGGCCTCTCCATCGCGTTCGATCTTGCCACCCATCGCGGCTACGACAGCGACCATCCGCGCGTGGCGGGCGACGTCGGCATGGCCGGCGTGGCAATCGACTCGATCTACGACATGCGCACGCTGTTTGCCGGCATTCCGCTCGATCGCATGTCGGTGTCGATGACCATGAACGGCGCAGTGCTGCCGGTGCTGGCGCTCTATATCGTGGCGGCCGAGGAGCAAGGCGTGGCGCCGGAAAAACTCTCCGGCACGATCCAGAACGACATTCTCAAAGAGTTCATGGTGCGCAACACCTATATCTATCCGCCGCAACCGTCGCTGCGCATCATTTCCGATATTTTCGCCTACACATCGGCGCACATGCCGAAGTTCAACTCCATCTCGGTTTCCGGCTACCACATGCAGGAAGCGGGCGCGACCGCCGACCTCGAACTCGCCTACACGCTCGCCGACGCCGTTGAATACGTGCGCGCGGGGATCGCGGCCAATCTCGACGTCGATCGTTTTGCGCCGCGGCTGTCGTTCTTCTTCGGCATCGGCATGAATTTCTTCATGGAGGTGGCGAAGCTGCGTGCCGCGCGCGTGCTGTGGGCGAAGCTGATGAAGCAATTTGCTCCGCGCGAGCCGCGTTCTCTCATGCTGCGCACGCATTGTCAGACCTCGGGCTGGTCGCTCGCCGCGCAGGACGTGTTCAACAACGTCGCACGCACGGCCATCGAGGCGATGGCGGCCACATCGGGAGGAACCCAATCGCTGCACACCAATGCGCTCGATGAGGCGCTCGCCTTGCCGACCGATTTCTCCGCCCGCATCGCGCGCAACACCCAGATCGTGCTCCAGCGCGAGAGCGGGATGACCCGCACCATCGATCCCTGGGGCGGCTCGTTCTATGTCGAGCGCTTGACCCATGACCTCGCGACCAGGACGTGGGGCCACATCGAAGAAGTGGAAACTCTCGGCGGCATGACGCGCGCCATCGAAGCCGCTCTGCCGAAGCTGCGCATCGAGGAAGCCGCCGCGCGCACCCAGGCGCGCATCGATTCCGGCGCGCAAGCGGTGATCGGCGTCAACAAATACCGCCCGCAGGGCGAGAGGCCGATCGACGTTCTCAAAGTTGACAACGGCGCCGTGTGGCAATTGCAGATCGACAAGCTTTCGCGCCTCAAGCGCGAGCGCGATCCGCGCGCGGTCGACGACGCCCTTGCCGCGCTCGCGCGCACCGCCGCGGGCGGCAATGGCAATCTGGTGGCGCTCGCCGTCGACGCCGCGCGCGCCAAGGCCACGGTCGGCGAAATATCTGATGCGCTGGAGCAGGTTTTCGGCCGGCACCGGGCGGACATCCGGGCGATTTCCGGCGTCTACCGGCGGGAGGTCGGCATGGCGGAGGCGGTGGAGCGGGTCCGCAAATGCGTCGGCGAATTCGAGGACAACGAGGGTCGCCGGCCGCGCATCCTGGTGGCGAAAATCGGCCAGGACGGCCACGACCGCGGCCAGAAGGTGATCGCCAGCGCGTTTGCCGACCTCGGTTTCGATGTCGATATCGGGCCGCTGTTTGCCACTCCGCAAGAGGCGGCGCGCCAGGCGGTCGAGAACGACGTGCACATTCTTGGCATCTCTTCGCTCGCCGGCGCGCACCTGACACTGGTGCCGCAGCTTAAGGCCGAACTCGACCGGCTCGGCCGGCCCGACATTATGATTGTGGTCGGCGGCGTGGTGCCGCCGCAGGATTACGAGGCGCTCAAAGCCGCCGGCGCCGAAGCCATCTTTCCGCCCGGCACCGTGATTGCCGAAGCCGCCGAGGCGCTGCTCGACACCCTCAACAAGCGGCTCGGGCATGCGAAGGAAGCGGCGGAGTAATATCGGCGTCTTCTGGATTGCCGCGTAGCGGCAAGAATCCGATAATCGCGAACCGTGGTCATGGATTCCAGGTTCGCGGGCTTCGCCCGCGTCCCGGAATGACGTTACCCAGCCACGCTCCCCCACGTCTTCGCCAAATGCTCGGCGCCGCGCAGAGCGGTGGCGAAGATCGAGTAGGTGGGATTGGAAGCGCCTTCGGTCGGGAAGATGCACGGTCCCGCCATCCATAAATTCGCAACTTCGTGGGTTTGGCCGTAGCTGTTGGTGACCGAGTTCGAGGAGTCGGTTCCCATGATGGCGCCGCCGTGCAAGTGCGCGGTCGGCACCACCGGGCCTTTGCCGGGCCAGACTTCCTTGGCGTCTGTTGCCTTGCCGATTTTCACACCCTGCTCGAAATTGGCGTTCCACAGCGCGATCGCATCCCGGTCGAAGCTGTGAATGAGCCGCGCCATCGGCAGCCCGTAATCGTCCTTGTCGCTGATGAGTTCGATCCTGTTCTCCGCGTGCGGCAAGTCCTCGCCGAAGATCGTCAGATGCGTGAGGCCGCGCGCGGCGCGCTTCATGAACGCCGCGAAATCGGGGCCGAACAAATCGCCCCGCGACAGCGCGTAGTCGGTAGTCTTGTGCGAGGTGCCGACGGCAATAAACGACGAGCCGAACGCGCCCGGATAGCTCGTCTTGGCGTAGCGGTCGTAAGACATGAACTGGGCGCCGACCGTGCCCATGTGCGGGGTGATGTCTTCGTCGAACAGCGCCCAGGTGCCGGCGATGTGGTGCGTCATCATGAACTTACCGACGAGCTTGTTGGAGTTGGCAAGTCCGTTCGGGTGCTTGTCGGTCGCCGAGTTGAGCAGGATGCGCGGGTTCTGCGCCGACCAGGCGGCAAGCACGACGACGCTCGCCTCCTGCACCTGTCGCTGCATGTGCGCGTCGTAGTATTCGACGCCGACGATACGCTTGCCGGATTGATCGGTCAGTACGCGCGTCACGTTGCTCAGGCCGCGCACTTCGGCGCCGGCCGTGCGTGCCTCGCCCAGATAGGTGACCAGCGGATTGGCGAGCGCGCCGATCGGGCAACCGACCGCACACCAGCCATCATAGATGCAGGCCGCACGACCCTTGAAGGTGGTCGAGTTCATGCCATTCGCCATCGGGATCAGATGAATGCCGGTGGCTTCGGCGCCCTTGAGCCAGACTTGGCCGGCGGGAAATACCTTCATCGGCGGCATCGGATACGGCTTTCCCGGCGGCCGCCATTTTTCTTCTGCCGCCGCATCGCCGGAAACGCCGAGATCGGCCGCGACCTGATCGTAGAACGGCGCGATGTCTTCGTAACCGATCGGCCAGTCCTGACCGCGATTATGCTCGCTTTTCATCTTGAAATCGGTCGGCAGGTAGCGGGGAAACTGCGCAAAATAATGCAGCGCCGCGCCGCCGACCGCGTAGGCCCCCTGATTGGCGTAGGCGAACGGATTATTGCCGCCGAGCAGGATCGGACCACCGGCCGGCTTGAGGCGGCGACCCCAGATGTCCGAACTGATCAGATCGCCCAGCAGCCGGTCAGGCCCATTATCGAGCACGACAACTTTCTTGCCGGCCTTGGCGAGAACCGACGCATAGACGGAGCCGGAGGCTCCCGAGCCGACAATGACGGCATCGACTTTTTCGTTGGCCATTTTTGCCTCCCCTCACCACTTCTGCGTCGGAGCGATGTGCGGCATGTAGGGAATACCGAGCGCCGCGTAGCCTTCCATCGTGCTGTAGACGACGTCGACGGCATCGCTGCGCAAGATGGTGAAGACAAAGCCGCCTGGCGGACCGTGCCAGGGTTCGATCTTGTTGACGCGCATGAGTTCGACGAAGTCGTGCTGTTCCGCCGGCGAAAGCGCCGCAAACTTTTTGCCCTTGGTCTTGGTGCTGGCAGCATCGATCGCGCCGAGCGCGGCGCGATAAAAATTCGCAAACGGCGGACGGACGTTGAAGATGCGCGCTTGCAGCAAGGCCTGTTCGGGCGGGATCGAGATCTGATGATCGACGAAATTGGTGATGCCGGCGTCCTTGGCGCCGGGCACAAGCGTCTCGCCGACGGCATCGAGCGTCGCTGCCTGATCGGCGGTCAGCGTGCGCAGCGCCACGCCCTCGGCGCGCGCCTGTCGCGGCGTGAGCACCACTTCAGCACCGGCGATGGTGAAGGCGAGCGCACCCAGTCCCGCGCCTTGCACGAAGGCGCGCCGTTCGATGGCGGTCATGATGTTTCCTCCCCGCGTTGCGACGCACGGGCTTGTCCGCCCGCACTTGCGCAACGCTGCACGAAATTCAACGCCGGAATGCCCCATGAAATCAAGGCGCGGCGCGATGCGGTTTGGTCCACGCCGGCGCGCGACTGTCCGCCTCGGAAAATCTTCTTTATTTTTCAAATAGTTATGAACAGTCAGAGAATCGCAAACCGGCAAAAATGCCGACTTTTCCGAAACGTTTGACACAGAATCAGCCGGCAACGCCCGCCATTGCGTGACAGAAGGGTGACCGGCGTCAGGCTGCGGAACCGGTCGATCGCCGCAAGGCGCGCGCGCAAAGTCGGCGGGCCGCCAGCGCTGCGGCTACTTGACAGTGCAAAAGCAACCCTCTTCGCCTGCGCCGATCTTGGGATTCCCCACGAATCCCCGATACTTGCGGACATTGGCGATTCGTCCCCGCTATCCCCATATTTAGAGCTTCATTCAGATTTTCATACTAGGTCTTGACGTGCGCGACGGCCTTGGCCTAGCTTTGGCGAGTTCGGCGCGCAGGTAGAAGACAAGTCCGCCGGGCTCTCCACAAAGGGTTTGCGGGGTCGCTGCGCGCCACCATGCGGCGCGCGCGCGAGACTTGCTGTCCCTTGCGGCAGGCGCCTGGACGCGTCGGAACCAAGACCCGGTTCGTACAGCCGGGCGGGTGGGTGTCGAGCAGAAACAGGGGTCGAACGGGCGCGGTAAATGAAAGCCGCGTCGCGGTGAGACTGTCGGCGGCCTATATTGAGCGGAACTCCGCTGGGCAGCCGTAAAAAAATGGAAAGGGGTCAGAAATGCGGATCGAGCGGCGCTTCACCAAGGCGGGACAATCACCTTACGCGGACATCAAGTTCCGCCTGACCACGAGCGAAATCCGCAACCCCGACGGCTCGGTCGTCTTTCATGCCGACGATGTCGAGGTGCCCGAGCTTTGGTCGCAGGTCGCCTCCGATGTTCTTGCCCAGAAATATTTCCGCAAAGCCGGAGTGCCCGCGCGCTTTCGCAAGATCGAGGAAGAATCCGTTCCCTCCTGGCTGTGGCGCAGCGTAGCCGACGCGGCGGCACTCGCCGACCTGCCTGAGAACGAGCGCTACGTCGGCGAGCATTCCTGCAAGCAGGTCTTCGACCGGCTGGCCGGCACCTGGACCTATTGGGGCTGGAAAGGCGGTTATTTCTCCAGCGAAACCGACGCGCAAACCTTCTTCGACGAGCATCGCTACATGCTGGCGATGCAAATGGCGGCGCCGAACTCGCCGCAATGGTTCAACACCGGCCTGCACTGGGCCTACGGCATCGACGGCCCGAGCCAGGGCCACTTCTATGTCGATTTCCAGAGCGGCAAGCTCGTGCAGTCCGCGACCGCTTACGAGCATCCGCAGCCGCATGCCTGCTTCATCCAGTCGATTGCCGACGACCTGGTCAACGACGGCGGCATCATGGATCTGTGGGTGCGCGAGGCGCGCCTGTTTAAATACGGCTCCGGCACCGGCACGAATTTCTCCAAGCTGCGCGGCGAAAGCGAGAAGCTTTCGGGCGGCGGCAAGTCATCGGGCTTGATGAGCTTTCTCAAGATCGGCGACCGCGCCGCCGGCGCCATCAAGTCAGGCGGCACCACGCGCCGCGCGGCCAAGATGGTGATTCTCGACGCCGATCATCCCGACATCGAGCAGTTCATCGACTGGAAAGTGATCGAGGAGCAGAAGGTCGCAAGCCTCGTCACCGGCTCGAAGATCAACCAAAGGCACCTGCGCGCGATTCTGAAGGCTTGCGTGAACTGCGAGGGCTCGGGCGACGACTGCTTCGACCCGGAAAAGAATCCGGTGCTGCGCCGTGAGATCAGGGCGGCGCGCAGGAACCACGTGCCGGACAATTACATCCGCCGCGTTATCCAGTTTGCCAAGCAAGGTTACAAGGACATCCAATTCCCCATTTACGACACCGACTGGGATTCGGAGGCCTACCTGACGGTCTCCGGGCAGAACTCCAACAACACAGTGCGGGTGACCGACGAGTTCCTCAAGGCCGTGGAGGCGGACCGGGATTGGGATCTGTTCTGGCGCACCAAGCCCGGAAAGGTTGCCAGGACGCTGAAAGCGCGCGAGCTGTGGGAGAAGATCGGCTACGCGGCGTGGGCCAGCGCCGATCCCGGCCTGCAATTCCACACCACGATCAACGATTGGCACACCTGCGCGGCCTCGGGGCCGATCATCGCTTCCAATCCGTGCTCGGAATACATGTTCCTCGACGACACGGCGTGCAATCTGGCCTCGCTGAATTTGCTGGCGTTCCAGAAGGACTCTTCTCCCTCTCCCCGCGTGCGGGGAGAGGGTCGGGGTGAGGGGGCCTACCCGCAAGCTCAGGCGAGCGGCGAGACCCCCTCACCCGCCGCGCTTCGCGCCGACGACCTCTCCCCGCACGCGGGGAGAAGTGGGGCCGGCTACGATGTTGAAGGCTACGAACACGCAGTACGCCTGTGGACCATCGTGCTGGAAGTCTCGGTGCTGATGGCGCAGTTTCCCTCGCGCGAGATCGCGCAGCGATCGTTCGACTTCCGCACGCTCGGGCTGGGCTACGCCAATGTCGGCGGGCTTCTGATGTCATCGGGTATTCCCTATGGTTCGGACGCCGGCCGCGCCATCTGCGGTGCGCTCTCCGCCATCATGACCGGCGTCGCCTACGCCACCTCGGCCGAGATGGCGGCCGAACTCGGCTCGTTCCCGCGTTTTTCCGAGAACCGCGACGTGATGCTGCGCGTGATGCGAAATCATCGCCGCGCCGCCCGCGGCGAGCGCACCGGCTACGAGCAGATGACGACGCCGCCGGTGCCGCTCGACCACAAGGCGCTCCTAAGCGGCACCCGCAACTACCTTGCGCTCTCCGAACATGCAAAACTTGCCTGGGATCGCGCGCTCGAACTCGGCGAAGAGCACGGCTTCCGCAATGCGCAGGCGAGCGTGGTGGCGCCTACCGGCACCATCGGTCTGGTCATGGACTGCGACACGACCGGCATCGAGCCGGACTTCGCGCTGGTGAAGTTCAAAAAGCTTGCCGGCGGCGGCTATTGGAAGATCATCAACAGCGCGGTGCCGGAAGCGCTCCGCGTGCTCGGCTACGGCGAGAGCGAGATTGCCGAGATCGTCACCTACGCGGTCGGCCGCGGCTCGCTCGCCGACGCGCCGGCGATCAACCATGGCACGCTCAAGGCCAAGGGCTTTGACGACGAAGCAATCGCCAAAGTGGAAAAGGCGCTGCCCACCGCCTTCGACATCAAGTTTGTGTTCAACAAGTGGACCTTGGGCGCCGACTTCCTGCGCGATGCGCTCGGCATCGACGCTGCCGAACTCGCCTCGCCCACGTTCGACCTGCTCACCCATCTCGGCTTTACGAGGCGCGAGATCGAGGCGGCGAATATCTACGTCTGCGGCGCCATGACGGTCGAAGGCGCCCCGCATCTGAAACCCGACCATTACGCGGTGTTCGACTGCGCCAATCCGTGCGGCCGCACCGGCAAGCGCTACCTCTCGGTCGAGAGCCATATCCGCATGCTGGCTGCGGCGCAGCCGTTCATCTCCGGCGCCATTTCCAAGACCATCAACATGCCCAACGAGGCGACGGTCGAGGACTGCAAGCAGGCGTACCTGCTCTCCTGGCGGCTGGGGCTGAAAGCCAACGCGCTCTACCGCGACGGCTCGAAGCTGTCGCAGCCGCTGCAAAGCCAGCTCATCGCCGAACCGGGCGAAGACGACGACGCAATCGAGACGTTCCTGGAAAAGCCTGCGGCGGCGCGCGCGGCCGGCCTCGCCGAGAAGATCGTCGAGAAAGTTGTCGAGCGCATCGTGGTGATGCGCGAGCGCGAACGCATGCCCGACCGCCGCAAAGGCTACACGCAGAAAGCGGTGGTCGGCGGCCACAAGGTCTACTTGCGCACCGGCGAATACGACGACGGCCGCCTCGGCGAAATCTTCATCGACATGCACAAGGAGGGCGCGGCGCTCCGCTCGCTCCTGAACAACTTCGCCATCGCGGTGTCGCTCGGCCTGCAATACGGCGTGCCGCTCGACGAATATGTCGATGCCTTCACCTTCACCCGTTTCGAGCCGTCCGGCCCGGTGCAGGGCAACAACTCGATCAAATACGCCACTTCGATCATCGACTACGTGTTCCGCGAGCTGGCGGTGAGCTATCTGGAGCGCTTCGACCTCGCCCATGTCGATCCGTCGGGCGAAGGCTTTGATGCACTGGGCAAGGGCGTGGTGGAAGGCAAGCCCTCGCCCGACGCGCGCTACGTCTCCAAGGGCCTGACCCGTTCGCGGACCGACCGGCTGACAGTCATGCAGGGCGGCGCCGAGCAGGGCGGCCTTTCTGCTCCCTCTCCTCTTGCAGGAGAGGGCCGGGGCGAGGGGTCGTCCAAAGTCACCGCACTGTCCTCCTCGCCCGTGCGCGCCGAAATCGCCGGCGCCACCGTGCTCAAGACCGCGGTCGAACAAAAACTCTCGCCCGCCCAAGCGCTGGAACAGGTGCAATGGACTAAAGCGGACGCCCGCGCCGCCGCGGCCGAAAAACGCGCCGAAGCGAAAGCCAAGGGCTACGAAGGCGAAGCCTGCAGCGAATGTGGCAACTTCACCCTCGTGCGCAACGGCACGTGTTTGAAGTGCGATACTTGTGGAAGCACCACCGGTTGCAGCTGAGGAGGCCACAATCATGGTTCGAGGTGTGGCTCGTACAACGACAGCTGCAAGAAACGGGGTCGTCACTGATATTCGAAACGCTCACGGTGAGTGGCTGCGCTTTCCTAACTCGGTCCGCGCTCCTTCGCCCTTTGATCGAACTCACCCTCTGCACCCTGAAGATTTCACATCACGATACCTGCAGAGCAGCGCGCGCTGGTAGGCGACAGCCTGCTTTCGACCTCTGGGGAGTAGTTCTCGGAAACCCACCCCCTGTTCCAGGGATTGATGCTCGCAACGATCCCCTGCCGGGTCCTCTGACTTCGATTGCAGAAGCTCATGCTTGTTTCCGCGGCATTGAACGACCGCTCGCTGAGGACGATGATGGTTGGGACGTGGTGGCCTACATTCTTCGTCCACGGTTTTTTTACGAATACGACCCCAACATGGTTAGCGTCGCATTGAAAGTTCCGGTGCCGCGCGGTGTCGTTTTCGTTGTATACGCACGGCTTGCCAACGAGAAAGATGTTGTCGCATCGGGTGTGAGTGGTGTAATCACGCACTGGGACTTCGTCGAAGCCGACAGTGCTGATCCGAAGCTACCTGTAAACCACTCATCTCGGTACCGTGAACGCTTGTGGTAGGGAGCTACGCATGAATACGCTCAGGACGCTCGGGGCGGACCTGCATTCTCAATATGTGCCAGCTGCAATTTATTATGCTGATGCAGACACCGTCGAGTACATGCGTCGAGACACATCTTGCCTCCACCGGCGCATCGACGGAATTCTCACGCTGGTGCTCGACCTTAAGACCCGGGAGCTTGTTGGTTTTCGTGTGAAAGGATTCAAAAATTTTTTCATTAAGCACCTAAAGCCAAAATACGAACTTCTCGATGGCGATTTCATCGCCCTCGTTAGCGTGCTCGAGCAGGCACTTGAAATCGTGGGCAAGCGAGTATGCCCGAGCAGAGATTCAATTGAGGCTTATCGCAGTGCTAGAAAGATGGCTCTCGAAGACCGGGTCGCCTTAGAGCCATTAGCTGCCTAGCCGCATACCGCGGTGAGCGAAGCAGCAGTGTCAGGGAGTGCTAATCCCGACGTTGTGACTACTCCCTCACCTGCGCAACATTGGCCTCAATCCAGTCCACCGCCTCGGCTTTGCTGGCGAAGCCCTCGATCAGCCGTTCGCGGCCCTCGCGATTTCGGATGACCACGTGCCAGCTCGTTCCGGTCTTATCCGGGAAGGGCTCCATGAGCGGTGTTTCAAGAGAGAGCGTAGAATGGGTGGAGCACCTGCTAAACCCATCCTGCAGCCTCAGGATAGACGAAGGCTTTCTGCAGGTCACGTCGATCGATAAACCGGATTGCGTGCAGCCTGGTTCAAGATCAATCTAGAGCGGTTCACGGATTGGCTGAATCGGTTGGGATTCCATTGGATCGTGGTTTGTGATTCAAGATGCTGGCTGGATAGGGGGCCAGCATCCGATGACCCGACCTCTTTCCAATGATCTGCGTGAGCGGGTGGTTGCGGCGGTTGATGGCGGCGCAAGCTGCCGGGCAGTTGCGGCGCGGTTTGGCGTTGCGGTGTCGTCGGTGGTGAAGTGGTCGCAGCGCTACCGAGCGACCGGCTCGGTGGCGCCGGGCAAGATGGGCGGGCATCGCAAGCGGGTGCTGGAACCGCACCGCGCCTTCATCAAGCAGCGGATCAGCCAGACGCCGCATCTCACCTTGCACGGGCTGAAGGACGAACTGGCGGCCCGCGGCGTGAAGGTCTCGCACAACGCGGTCTGGATGTTCCTGCGGCACGAAGGATTGCGCTTCAAAAAAAACACTGTTCGCTCTTGAGCAGGCCCGCGCCGATGTCGCGCGCCGGCGCCGCCGCTGGCGATCCTGGCAGACCCGGCTCGATCCACGGCGGCTGGTCTTCATCGATGAGACTTGGATCAAGACTAACATGGCCCCCCTGCGCGGCTGGGGGCCGAAAGGCGAACGCCTGCGGGGCTTTACGCCCCAGGGCCGCTGGCGCACGCTGACCTTCCTCGGCGCTCTGCGCTGCGACCGGCTCACAGCCCCTTGCGTGTTCGACGGCCCGATCAACGGCGAATGCTTCCGCGCCTATGTCGAGCAGCAGCTCCTGCCGGTCCTCAAGGCCGGCGACATTGTCATCATGGACAATCTCGGCAGCCACAAAGCGACCGCCCTGCGCCGCGCGATCAAAGCGGCCGGCGCCAGGCTCTGGTACCTGCCGCCCTATTCACCAGACCTCAATCCGATCGAGCAGACCTTCGCCAAGATCAAGCACTGGCTGCGGCTTGCTCAGAAGCGCTCAACCGAGGACACATGGCGATACGTCGGCGACCTTGTCGCCACCATCCAGCCCAGCGAATGCACCAACTACTTCGCCAACGCCGGATACGCTTCCGTCAATGAATGAACCGCTCTAGCGGACGACACTCGGGGCAGATAATGCCGATCGTCTTCCGCAACGATGGATTAAGCTACTTCTTTTTCTCGAACGAAAGGCTGCCGCGCGAGCCGCGGCATGTTCACGTCAAAGGCGGCGGCAAGGACGCCAAAATCTAGCTGGAGCCCGAGGTCGCGATAGCGGAGAGCTATGGCTTCAATTCTACCGAACTAACGCGTATCTTACGCATCGTGTTGGATCGACGAGATCTGATCTTGAAGGCCTGGGATGAGCATTTCGGCGACAGCGGCCCGTTTTGACGAAACTACGATGTGGGTCGATCTTACCGACGGCCGTACTTTGGGCGTTCCCCTCGCTTGGTTTCCGCGCCTCTTGCGCGCGAGCCCCGACGCGCGCCAGCGAGTTGAAATCAGCCGGATCGGCCTGCACTGGGAAGAACTCGACGAAGATATTTCAATCGCCGGTTTGCTTGCGGGTCGCGCCGATATGACGAGGCAATCCGAACGCGCCGTCTGACCCAAGCTGTTCGAACGAGCGAAGCAACAGTCGCCGCAAACCCCGCACCAAGACGGCGTGGTCGTTCATTTGGTTTGGCGTTCAGCACTCCACGACGCTCATGTGCCCCTGCGCGCCGTAAGAGAGCAACGCCCGGCCGCGCGTGACCAGCGCGGCGCCGAGTTCGCGCGCGGTTGCGGCGATGATGCGGTCGGTGGGATCGTTTGGCGGCTTGCCGGGCAGATAGGACGACGCGATCAGCAAATCGGGAGACATTTCCGCAAGGCGCACGCCCGGTGCGTCGAACAAATTGGCAAACCAGCGCTCGGGCCGGATCAGGAGTTGCAATCGGCCCTTCGCGGTCAGCATGCCGATCTCCCAAGCGGTGATCGGCGAGATGTAGGTCGTCCCGCCCTCTTCTTCCACCGCCTGCATCGCATCGATCGCCGCTGCAGCGATGCGCACCTTTTCAGTCAGGAAGATAAGCGTACAGGTATCCAGAAGAAGCGGTCGCACCTTATTCTTCCCTCTTGTCCGGGCCGTATTCCGCCTCGAGCCGATCCGCCCATTCCGGATCGGCCGGCTGGGTGAGATCGGTGCCCGGCATGATGCGGACAAGCCCTTTCATATATCCGTAGAGAGGATGAAACGGCTTTTCGCCGCTGGCCGCTGCCTTTGGCTTGCGGACGCGATGGAAGACCAACTTGCGCCCGGCCATGTTCACCTGCTCGCTTTCAAAGCCGGCTTCGAGCCACACCTTGGTCATCACGCTGTTATGCGGGTTGTTGCTCCACCACGGGCGATGCCGGTGTGCGGACGCCGGCAGCTTCGCGCCAATGATCTTTTCGACCTCGGCGAAGGTCATGGGCACGCGGTCGCCCGGCTGGCGCTTGAGATAGGCTCCCAACGCTTCGTATTTGGCCATTATAGGTACTCCCTTTAAGTACCTATCATATAACTATTTACGCAGGTACTGGCAAGCGAGGCCCTTCGCGAAGATCGCTTCACCAGGCGTCAAGGCATGGTGGCCTCGCCCGTCATTCTCCGCTAGTTTGCCGCTCCGCCCCACCCAGGAGAGACAGCCCATGCGGGAGTTCTCGCGCCGCACCGCACTCGCAATCGCAGTGACCACAGCCACAGGAGTTTCGATCTTGTCCAAATCCGCCGACGCCCAGCACGTCGTCACCACACCTTCGGGGCTCAAATACATCGACACCAAGATCGGCAACGGGGCTTCGCCGCAGACCGGCCAGACCGTTGTGGTGAACTACACCGGTTGGCTTGATGAGAACGGCAAGAAGGGCCAAAAATTCAACTCTTCCGTCGATCGCAACGAGCCGTTCGAGTTCCCCATCGGCATGCATCGGGTCATCGCCGGCTGGGACGAAGGCGTCGCCACCATGAAGGTCGGCGGCAAGCGCACGCTGATCATCCCGCCGGCGCTCGGCTATGGCGCGCGCGGCGCCGGCGGCGTCATCCCGCCGAACGCGACGCTATTGTTCGACGTCGAATTGCTCGCCATCAAATAATCCTCCGCGCCGTTACAACAAACTCCATGATCCTGAGGTGCGCGTCATAAGGCGCGCCTCGAAGGACGCCGCAGGCAACGAACATCGTCGCAGCGGCGCCTGTTCAAACATTCCAATGGGGTTATATTCAAACCCATGATTGGCTTTGTCATTTTGATCGTTGTGCTGGCCGCCGCCGGCGTCGTGATCGTGCAACAGACGAGAGCGCGCGGCCGCTGGGGCATCGGATCGTGGCGCGGCACCCACTGTCCGCGCTGCGGCACCCGCCTGCCCATGATCCGCAAACCGGTGTCCGGCGATCAAATGCTGTGGGGCGGCTGGACCTGCCCGCAATGCGGCTGCAAGGTCGACAAATACGGTCGCGAGATCGCATCGTGACGAATGCGATGCGTCGCGTGCCGCAGTCGAGCAGCGCGCGGTCGCGCGATCAGCGTCGCACCGAACTCGCGCGCGGTGGTCACAAGGATGCGGTCGAACAGCTCGCGCGGCGGAGTGCCCGCCGCACGCGGAATTCGCATCCGCTCAATCCGGGCCGGATCCCTCTGCGCCTTCCGGCGTAGGAATGCGCGCCTGATGGAAACGCCGCTCGATCATCGCATAGGTTTCGCGCACCAGGATGTGGGTGGCGACCTCGTTCTCGGTGCGGCCGAGTTTTCCCAGGCTTGCCAGCAGCACCAGGTAATTGAATGTCTCGATCGGCAGCGTCAGGCTGAGCGCCCGCGCCTCCGAACGGTTTTCGGGTCGCGCCATGGGGTGGAAATCCCTCGGATAATAATATCATTATAATAGCGTTAAAATCCTTGGCAGGCGAATCGAATCGTGCCAGGGTCGGATTCGGCGAGGGTTTTCGCACAACATCCTTGACGTGGCCCGGTCCGTCCTGCGTACGGGCGTCCCTTCTAGCTGGCGAGCTTGCGATCCGGCGAGCGCGGATGCGGCTCGGTGAGTGCGGCGCGTTTGGCCGCGCACCGATTTCGCGCTTTGCCTGCATCGCAGCGCTTGCAGCGCCCGTTGCGCGTGGCTTTCGCCCCGCCGGCGGCCGCGGGGCGGCCGCCTCAGTCGCGAGGCCAGATATGACCACCGAAACCTGGACGCCGGAACGCGTCGAGCAGCTGCGAGGTTTTATCGCAACCGGCTTAAGTTGCAGCCAGATTGCCGCCCAGATCGGCGTCACCCGCAACGCAGTCATCGGAAAAATCCACCAACTCGGCCTGTCGCCGGGGCGGCCCCCGGGAGGCCCGGCGCGCACCTGCCCTCCGCGCGTCCGCCACCCGCGGGCCGCAAGCCCTCATCGGCTGTTGCGCCTGATGGGGCCGGACGGCAATGCCGCAGCCGCACGGGCCGAGCCCCTCGCGGTCAGCAGTGCGCAGCCGTGTACGCTGCTCGACTTGGCGCAGGGAAAGTGTCGTTGGCCGCTGGACGAACGGGGCGCGAGCGACAATGCCGTGGATTTCAGTTTTTGCGGCAACGAGGCCGTGGGGGGCCTGTCATACTGTGCCGGCCACGTCCGCATGGCGTATCGGCTGCCGGCGCGGCGGCGCGCCTAGACATTCGCACACGAGCCTGCCCTCGGACTTGATCAGAGGGTGGACACCGGTTTTCGGAAAAGATTACGCTCCAACAATAAGCAACACCATGACTATCGCGGGGATCCGCGACGCTGGCGCGTGCGCTCCGCTTCCTTCAATTGCAGCAGCAGCACGAACAGCTCGTGCGATAATTTCTGTTGCGGCTGAAAGTGAGTTTGCAACCCTTGCGCGATCCGGGATCCTTGCGCGATCATGGTCGCCATGACGCCGTGCAACGTTACAGGTTCGTCGCATTCGTCCGCGGCCGGCATCGCCATGGCATAGCCCCAGCATTGGGTCAGCCAAAGGCTAATTGTAGGAGGGGCAATTGGTTCCCGGACCGATAGGGGCCTGCCGGGCAATGACGCGCGCACAAGGATCGCACAAGGATGCGGCCCGCTGTTCTTAACGCCTTTTCCCTTTACAATGGCTCGGGGCGGATGCGTCCAAGGATCAGAACACAAAAGGACTTAAGGGGTGGAACTCCATGGCTAGGAATGTCGCCGCATCGGTTTTCGTTGCCACCGCAATCGTCTCAGGCTTTTGCCTGCCGGCCTTCGCGCAGGGCGCCATCACCGGCAAGGCGCAGCTGTGCGACAGCTGTCACGGCAATAACGGTCTGCCGGTCAGCGCGACGACGCCGATCGTCTGGGGGCAGCAGGCCAACTATCTCTACAAGGACCTGCATGACTTCCACAGCGGCGAGCGCAGCAGCCCGATCATGGGACCGCTGGTGAAGACGCTCAACCTGCAAGACCTGCGCAGCTTCGCCGATTATTTTGCGGCCAAGCCCTGGCCGGCGCGGCAATCCAACGCGGCCGCCACGAGGCCGCCGCAGGCAAGCATCATGTGCGAAGCCTGCCACGGAAAGGATTTCGAGGGCGGCGCGCCCGCGCCGCGGCTCGCCGGCTTAAGCTATGAATACCTGCTCGCTGCGATGAACGGTTTTGCCGATGGGCAGCGCACCAATAATCTCGACATGCCCGGCTTCATGCAAGCGCTGAGCGAGAGTCAGCGCGAAGCCATCGCGCATTATCTTTCGGCCCTGTAATCGGCTGGCCTGTCCGATACTCTAAAACGAATCAAACAAGGCGCCGCCGTTGCCGCGATCCTTGCGCCCCTGGTCACGACCGAACATGCCGGGGCGGCCTCGCCGGCGATCGGCATCCGCACCCGCACCCGCGGCGCGCCATCCGCCGCGCCGGTCGCGACCAAACGCAGGTTGCCGGCCCGGCAGGATGCTCATCGGAGCACGCGCGGAGCTGCGCGAAGGCAAAGCGGAGCCGCCCGGTGCAACGTCGGCAATTCTCGCGCGATCGCGGCGCTTGCCGCTGCGCTCGGTGCGAGCCGGCGCGGGTAGCGGCAATGGGATGGAGCGACCCAGCGTCTCCTGCTTGACCGCGCCGGCGGACGACGAAGGCTCGACTTGATCATAGAAATCCTGCACGGCGGAGGGCCGAATGTGCCGGCCGTGCGCTTGACCGCGAGCCGGCGCCGATGGCACCGGCGGCACCGATTCCGCTAGTGCCAGCGTTATGGCCGGCGCAGCCGCTGACGCTGAATTGGCGCGCCGTGCCGGCCCGTCGGGTTGGCCGAGCGGGGTGGTTACTGCGCTGAGCTGAACGGATGCGCGCGGCGTGCTGATGCGGATGCGAGAATGCTGGGACGGCGAGTTGCCGGCAGTCCCGAAGGCAGCGAGGGCGCCGGCGCCACCGCCGACGGCCCCCACGGCAACTGCGATGAGGACCACTCGAAGCGTCCGCGCTAAGCGGCCCGCCCCAGTCGACCAGCCAAAATCGGGATAGATCGAAGGCCGCATGCCCAACTCCCCTACCCGCCAAAATCGCGTCGAGCGGGCAACGCGCATACCGGCAGCGGTGTTCCCTCACTCTTTTGCAGGCTTCGCGGATTGCGTGGCGTCGACGGCAACGCACCTTGGCGGCAAGTGGGCGCTATTCTTCCGGTTCGGTCGTGAAGAACAGCGGGTAGCCTTTGCTCTTGGCCAACTCCGTCGCTTCCTTCGCCTTGGTCTCGGCGACGTCGCGGGTATAGACCGCAATCACACAGGCACCCTTGGTGTGCGCCGTCATCATCACCCGATAGGACTGATCGGCGGTCATGCGGAAGACCGCCTTGAGCACCAGCACAACGAATTCGCGCGGCGTATAATCGTCGTTGAGCAGGATCACTTTATACAGCGGCGGCCGCTGCGTCTTGGTCTTGAGCTTGGTGCGCGGCTTGACGAGCGTTTTGGTCATGGCCGTCTTGATTGTAGCCGTCTTGATCGTAACCGTCTTGGTCGTGGCCGTCTTGGTCACGGCGATGTCATTGCGAAGGCCGACTATCCAGCCTAAGCGAAAAATCAGGTCGCCGCATTATAGCTCAACGGCGCGCCGCGTCTCATCGTACCGCCGCATCGTGGCATCGACTGGGTCGGCGCGCGCCATCCCCGATCCGGTCGGCGAGGATGGTTGTAAATCGGACCGCGAGGTCGCCGACGCCTCAGGCCGACCGTCTCGATCCGCTTTGCAGCACCCGGCGCGGCGTGCGCCGTTCGACCACGACGGCGCGCGTTGCGGCCGGATGGTCGGAGCGAATGGAGCGGGCGACGATGGTCACGCGCTCGGCATTCTTGGGTGGCGCCATGCGCAACACGGCGGCGCGCGCCTCTTCGAGGGATATTTGCATCAGCGATGCGACGATCGCAGCTTGTTCGCCGGTTTCATCGGTCAGTCCCTGCGCGGCGAGTACGGCTTCTTCGACGGTCGGCGGATCGCGGCGCACGCGCCGCCGACCGTCCTTTGTGTCCCATATATTGCTCATCTTATTCCTCAATCTCGCCGAGTGCCTTGGTTATCCTAATTATCAAACGGTTACCGCACCGCAGCAAGACAATTGTGCAGTGCACTCACGAGAATTTCAACGGTGCGTCCCGAATCGCTGGCCTGGTGCGCCACCAGGCCAATAGCGTTCGGGGCACGGCCTCCATCCCGCAGCCGACGTAAGAGGCACGCGGCCGCTTGCGTTCGCCGCAATTCAATGCGCTAGCATCTCGCTGAACAGGACGCCGCCTTTTCCCTTGGCATTCTTCGCCGTTTCGACGAGCGAAACGGTAACTGCTTCCGCTGGCGCGCCGGCATTCTTGACCACGGCCGCGGTAATATCCTTAACCAACCCGCGCTTCTGCTCGAGCGTGCGGCCTTCGAGCAGGTAGACAACGACTTCCGGCATGGCTTCTCCTCCGTGTTAATCCGATCTCCGCCTTGCGCCTATGTCATGGGTGGAGCGCGAGCGCCGCAAGATCGGCACCCAATATCGGGACATTGTCGGGCGGACACAACAGCGGCACCGGCACGGGAAGCATTCGGTTTACGCACATGGGGTGCCCACAACGCCGAGCAATGGCCTTGATCGCTCGCTGGCGCGTTGTCTGAAGGCCGCCGTTTGACGCAATCAGCACTCCGAACAAGCGGCATCTTGCCGAATTGGTCAACGGCTTCGGCCACCCTCGATTCGGCGCGCGCGCAAGCCGTTTGCCCATAAAATCTAATTACACGCGCCTGCAATCGGTTCCTGTGCCGGTCCGGGTACAACGCGTGCGTGCTGAGCGGTCCGTCGCAACGGCAACTGACTGAGGGCGGCACCCAATGACACCGGCAGACAATTCGTCCGGCGATCAGTTCGAGTCGAAAGAACCGCCGCTGCGGAAACTGAACAAGCGAAGCAGCGGGCCGAACCCCTCGTCGTCACGCCAGCGCCGCCGTGGGTGGCTTTCCGCATACGAGCGGCGCTCCGCCTCGTAGTCGGCGCGCCGCTTTTTGGCGGCGGCTTTTCTTGCCGAAGCAGCGTCACGCTCGGCCGCCTCCGGCGGACTGTCGGGCGCAGTTGCAGCGTTCGGCTCGACCCCAGCCGCGGCGGCAGTGCTGCCACTCGCAGTTGCCGCAGTGATCGCGGGCGCGGCCGCTGCCGGGGGCTGAGCCGAACCAGCCACGCTCGCACTCGCAGTCGCACTCGTCGACGCGATCGCGGGCGCAGTTTCGGCCGCCGGCTCGACGTGAGCCGTGCCGGCAACGCTCGCACTCGCGGTCGGTACCGGGGCAAGGGACAAGGTGTTCGGCTTGTCCGCGCTCGCCGCACCGGCCGTCACCGGCTTGCTTGACGGCAGCACGAGCGCCGGCGGGTTCGCCGTAACAGGCGGTATCTTCACCGATACCGGCGCTGACGGCGAGGCCGCTGCCGACGAAGTCAGTGTCGGCGCGCTGATCACCAGCGCGTGAGAGGCAATGGACGTGTTGTCGTTATTGCCTCCAGGACGCTCAATCAGCGAAACCACCGCGACGACGCCCGCAATGGCCCCGATGGTGGTAGCCAGGAGCGCAATGCGCACCGTGCGCATAAAGCCCGGCGCCGGAGCAAGATATCCCCAGTCGGGATGAAAATTCCCCGCAGAGCGCATCACCACCTCCAGGCCGGCGCACACCCAGACCAATAAAGATGCATCGCCGTCCGCGCGCGATCGCCGAACCTGCAAACGTTGCATTTCCAGGTCGGTTCCTGAGCGCGGCGAGACATATCTAACCGATCGTTACCGGCGACACCGCGACGCCGCAAGCCGTGGAATGCCGGATTTCCGCCGCTGTTGCCAATTGGCACCAATCTGCCGTGCCCTGCCACCGCTGCCACCGCGGCCCCTGAAACTCGCCGGGCGTGTGACATCTAATCCACAGCCTTCCTCCAGGAGATCGAACCGTCGTCCCGCCGCTCCTGCAGAAGGGCTCCTCTTATCGCTTTCGCCATGGCCGGTTTCGCTCGCCAAGCAGAGCCGCTAGATTTGCGCGCCGCGCCAACGCGGTGCGCGCCGGCGGCGCACGAGTCCGCAGTCGCGCCAGTACGCCGCACGTCAGCCAAGAGGATCTCCCATGACCGTCTCGATGTACAAGATTTCCGTTCCCATTTTCGTGCAGTTCCTAACCAGCCTGTCCGCCTTACTCGACAAGGCCGCGGCGCATTGCGAGAGCAAGAAGATCGAACCGGCAGCGCTGCTCAACGCGCGACTGTTTCCGGATATGTTTTCGCTCGCCCGCCAAGTGCGCGCGGCGACCGATCACGCCGTCAACGCCAGCGCTCGCCTTGCCGGCGTCGAGCCGCCGGCGCTTCCCGGCGCCGAAGCAAGCTTTGCCGACCTCAAGGAGCGCCTCGACAAGGCGATCGCGCTGGTGAGCGGGTTCAAACCAGCGCAGATCGACGGCAGCGAGGACAAGCCGATCAAGATCACGTTCCCGAGCGGCGCCACGCGCGATTTCACCGGACAGTCGCTGCTGCTCGGCAATTCACTGCCGAACTTCTATTTCCATTGCACCACCGCCTACGACATCCTGCGCCATTGCGGCGTGGAGGTGGGCAAGCGTGATTTCATGGGGACGCCGGTAACGCTGTAGCCGGCACAGGGCTTCACGAGGCGGTGCCGGATTGCCGCTCGCCGGAGTCAAGATCGGCGGCACCCAAGCGCTGTCCAATCCAGGAGGGAATGCCACCGATCACCATGACCGCATGCAGCGTCACGGTGACCACATGGCGGGGCAGCGCCAAAGTGCGGTCGACGAGGGACCGTTGCGCCGGTCCGATCGCCACCGGCAACGCGGATGGCGGCGGCGCCGGCGGCATCGCGGCTACCTCCGGCACGAGTCCCGCGACCACGACTGGCGGGAGTGCCGCGGCGGCTTTGGGCGCCGACGCAACATTGACCGGCTTCTTCGGCGGCGCCGATCGCCGCACCGCCAAGGCTGCGGGGCGGCGGACGGCGGCAGCCGCCGTCTTGGCCGTAGCCGCGGCGCGCGCATCGGCAGCGTCATCGGCCGCAGCCCGGCTCTCCTCTGCCGCGCGCTGCTCGATAAGATAATCGCGGAGCATGGCATGCTCGTCGCGCACCAGCGCGAGCATCTTCGTCGATGCCGGCGCGGCCACCGTCGCAGGCGCGGCGGCGGCCGGCGCACCCGCGCTGCGCTCGAATTGATAATGCGCGAAGAGGAAGGCACCGATGACGCTTGCCAGCGCCGCGGGCAGCACTTCGAGAACGACTTTGCCGAGCAAGCGCACCACGAACGGTACGTCGCTATTGCCGGTCGCGTTCCGCTGTCTGTCGCCACGCCAGCGCATCGAGCCCCTCCGCATCTTTTTTCAAACGGCTGACTGAATTTCAAACACGCGTTAAAGGCAGGCGAAGGCCGAGACGGCGACATTTTTGCGGCGATCCACGATCTTTTCCGGTTCTTGCCCGTTCTTGCCCGTACTGGCACCCGCGCTCAGCCGGACCGGCTCAAACCCTCGATGGTCCAGCGGCTGATGGTTTGTGCCAGCCATTCGACGGATGACTGATCGAGCGCCAGCTGCAGCGGCGGGGCGGCGAGCTGCTCGCGATTGCGCACGAAAATGCTGCATTGGCCGAGCAGCCAGACGGCCGCGACCAGAAGCGTGCGTTGATCCGCGGCGGGCAGAAAGCGGCGCAGCAGATCGGTCGCGAACGCCATGAACGGGGCGGCCTCTTCGCTCAGCAATTTGCGAAACACCGGCGTCGGACGCACGTTCTCCCAATTGAAAATACGGGTGTGCCGGCTTGCTTCATCGCGGGCAAGCAGGGGGCGAAGCTGGCGGCGGATGAATGCCGCAAGCGCCTCTTCGCGCGACATGGCGGCCGCCTCATCGGCATGGGAGAGCTGATCCGCGGTGAGACCGCGGAATGCCGCACGCAACACGTCGCGATAAAGGCCGTCCTTGCCGCCGAAATGGTAGTTGATCGCCGCCTGATTGACCCGCGCCCGCACCACGATGGCGCGGATGCTGGTGCCGTCGTAGCCACGCTCGGCGAACAGCCGCTCGGCCGCCTTCATGATCCGTTCGCGGGTGACTTCGGATGGTCTGGTCATCGCGGCTCCATTTTTCAAACTTTTGTTTGAATTTACGTAAACGCTTGACGCGACGAATGCAAATCCAACCGGGAACGATTGGGCTTCTGCCTGTGCGCCGCTTGAAGCGATTTGGCCCGGGGACGCGATTTGGGCCAGGATACGATATTGTGCCTATCGGGGCCGGCACTTATCGTGGTTGCGCGAGCAGCGGGCGGACGCCCCCTCAACGGGAGGAATATTCATGAACATGCAGCGATTGCCGTCCGACGTGATCGGACTGTCCAAGGTCATGCCGCCGCTGTCGCGGCGCGGCTTTATGTCCAGTTCGGCAGCGGCCGCCGCCGGCTACACGCTCGCCGCCGGCCCGGTGCGCGCGGACGCCATCCGTACCGATACGAACGGTCTCGACGCGGGAATGACCACGCTCAAGGTTTCGGACGGCGAAATGCCGGCCTACTTCGCCCGGCCCACTGGGGTCGAGAATCCGCCGATCATCGTTGTCGCCATGGAGATTTTCGGCCTGCACGAATACATCAAGGACGTGACGCGCCGGCTTGGGCATCTCGGCGCCTTGGCGATTGCTCCAAATTATTACTTCCGCGCCGAGAAAAAGGCCGGCGTCGATCTGACCAAGATTGCCGACATCCAGAAGCTGCTTCCGATCGTCAACACCAAGACCGACACCGAGCTGTTCTCCGATCTCGACGCCACCGTCGCTTGGGCGCGCTCACTGCACGGCAACAGCAGCCGGCTCGGCATCATGGGCTTCTGCCGCGGTGGCCGCACGGTGTGGCATTACTCGACGCACAATGCCGATCTCAAGGCCGGCGTCGCGTTCTACGGCACCCTTGTCGACAAAAGTCCCGCCGCGCCGAAGAATTCGATCGAGCTCGCGGCGGAGGTCAAAGAGCCGGTCCTCGGCCTCTACGGCGCCGACGACGCCGGCATCAAGCTCGAGCAAGTCGCGCAAATGGAAGAGGCCCTGAAAGCCGCCAGCAAGACCTTCGAGTTCATCGTCTATTCCGGCGCACCACACGGCTTCCACGCCGACTATCGGCCGAGCTACCGCAAGGACGCGGCGGAGGATGCCTGGAACCAGTTGATCCGCTGGTTCAAGAAATACGGCGTGCTGAGCTGAGTTGAACTGCAAACCCAACGGAGCGCGGCGCTGGAAAGCGCCGCGCCGCTCGCTGGTGTGAATTCATGCCAAAGCGTGGCTAAGCTTCAGTCGCCGGATCGAGTCCGTTCGCGACGAGGAGGCGGAGCGCGACGCTGATTGGGAGATTTGACATTTTCTTTGTCCCTAATCATCAGTCAAAGCAAAACGAACCTCCGGTAACGGATCGCATTTTGCATGATCCTCCCAGCCTTGAAGAGTGCCGTCATCCGCGACGCGCCCCTTTAAGGCCGCCGCCAGTCTCACGCTTGCGGCACGCACGAGCGATACCGACACGGCTCTCAGAGTGTCGAAATCGACAGTCTCGTAGCGAAACTCGCTCCGGATCATCGACAGGGCTTCCATGAGACGCTTGAGGTCCTGCTCCAGCAGGAAATTGCCGTTAAGCAACGTCCGGGCGGCTTCGAGCATGGCCGAGAGCCCGACCTCGCGGCATGTTTCGATCATGGCGATCAGTTGTTCGACCAGCGAACGGGGCAATTCCGGCACCGTGCCATTGCGCACGAGATTTGCCCAGCGGCGGACGGCCAGGGCCGCGCTCCCGACATGCTGGCTTTCCGAGCCGATCAGCCCGCGGCGGATCATCGAAATAATGTGATCCCTCGTCGCCTCGGCCGAAGACAAAAACAGCGGCAGAGCTTCGAGGCCTGTCCACGAGCGTGTCCGCGTGACAAATGCCATGAGGTACCGTGCGCGCTGTTCCGTGCGCTGACCGGCTTCCAGCGCCGGTACGACAGCCGCCGCCAATAAATGCCCGGCGGCAAGCCGCATGCTGTCATTGAAGCCATTTACGAAAGATATAGCGAACGGGTCGGTCCGGTCGGGCGTTTGCTGCTCCCAAACAACAATTTCATCGAACATACGAACGGCAACAGCCGCCGGCAAAGTCAAACCGAATTCAGCCGCTTTGGTGAGCGAGTTAAGATGATCTACGCTGGACCTTATCGCCACCGTACCCGTCGGCGAAGGCATTTTCATCACTTCGCGCAGATCAGCGCTGAACAGGCGCGCGCCAAGCCGGGCCCGGACGTCGATCCCGTCAGCGGGCAATTGGAGGAGCGCGCTGGCGGTCAAGCCCGTGTTCTGCGGAAGCGCATTCTCTTGCGCGTCGGCATCCGACCACAGCGCCTTTCCGAAGGCAGCCGCTTCGTTGGGCTTTAGCGCGTTCCGCATGGCGAGATAGGCAAGGCGCAAAATGGCGTGCTCTCGGTCGGCGTGCCCTTTTTGCGTGGCGGCTATGAGCTGATGAACGCGGTGGTCCCACCTGGTCTCGGCGGGGTCCCGGATCGGCTCGGCGTTCCAGATGTCGGTAATAATCCTAGGCCAAACGGGAAATGCGCCGCCCTTCTCGGAAGGGAGCGGAAATTCAAGAATGGACAAGGCAAGGGTGCCTTGCTGCGCCGTCGGGACGGCCTTAGCCGCATGTTTCGCAAGCTCGCCCAGAGCCTCGATCAGCCACATGTGCGAGAATTGTGGATCGTTCGCCATCTCGGTGGCGCGATGCAAGGTGTTGGCCGCCTGATCTGGCGCCATCCGCTGGGTCATGCGCGAGAGCGCCATCAGCGACAGACGCAAGGCGTCAACCGCGCGGCTGAAATCACTCTGCAAGTCGGGGCGACGCGTTTCCTTGAACCGGCGCACCCAGAACGCGACGGCGGCCTCCACGATCGCAATGAGCTCCGAACTCGTTGCGGCCGGCATTCGAGCGATCGCAACCCGGCTAAAGTGGCGCTCAAACGGCCGGTCCAGATGATCGTGCAGGGCGCGCAGCAGCCAGACACGCCATTCGACGTTCGGTTGCTGCGCCACCTCGACAGCGGCGATCGCGGTATCCGCGCAGACGTTGACGTTATTGATGCGGAGAGGGAGATCGGACCGCTCGATAAGCTGGTCGAATTCGTAGAGCAGGATGATGCCCGGATCGCCAGAGCCGATGTGGATGGTGTTTGACCCGTCCCGGTAATGGCCGGCCTCGAATGCCGGGCGTATCGCCACGGCGTCGTCCCGGCGTTTCTTTGCGATCTCCTCGGCCTGGTTCTCGACATATTCGATCTCGTGCAAAGGATCGATGTCGAGTTCCCTGAAATCGCGCGGCTGAGGGAGATCATCCCACTTCGTGGACCACGCGGCCGCTGCTCTCCTTAGCCAACCGGCCCAGGCCAGTTGCGATTTGATCGGCAGAGAATTGCGGTCGAGTCTGTGACGCCGTTCGAGTTCGGCCGTTGCGTCCTTGACGAGCTTCGTTGCCGTTGCATATTCGCCGATCTCGCTATGCAAGGCGGCGCGGCGCAACTTCCAGATGGGGTCTTCGGACGTAATCCTCGCAAGCCGGGCCGCGAGAGTGGCGAGGTCCATCCGGTCGCGCGCGCGAAAACACCACTGATACTCCGCCTCCTGACGAAGCACCGAGTCCGGCGCGGTCTCGGCTTCGAGGACGGCGCCCCAGCGCTTCATGCCGTTGTCGTCACAGGAGACGCGCGCGTCGCGCATCAGCGCCAGCGCGAATTCCTGGCGCATGCCGGCATCGACCTCGGGCGGTTTCGCTTTCACGAGGTCCGTCAAGGCGTTGGCGAGCTGCACGTCGATCGGGGAAAAGCTCGCCGTGTGCCGCCAAAGAATTTCGAATAGAGCTTCCGCGCGGAGCTTAGGCTCGAGAAGATCGAGCACCGGCTTGCGCAGCAGCCAGCCGCTATCACCCGCATAACGCAGCGTTTGCCGGTGCTTGATGGGACAAACGAGCCAGCCCGGATAGCTTTCCCGGTCGGCCTTGAAGAGCGGAACCGTTTTCTTCAGAAGCTCGGCGGCGAACGCATGGTCCTTGTGTAGCCGCTGATAGGCGTCAGGCCCGGCGCCGGGAAGCGGGAACTGATTGCTCGGCGTCAGTTGCCATTTATGTCGCAGCGGCGGCTTGGCCTTCCGAAGCTCATCAATAAAGATGCGCGTCGCCACTGCGTGCTGAAGCGCCGGCGCCAAGTCTTTGACGAGCGGTGCCAGATCGATCGGCGCGATATTGTGGGCTTCGAGATATCTTCGCGTGGCCCGTTCCAGATTTAAATAGCCGACCAGATAAATCCGGCGCGCGCTGCCGCCCAGATGATCACGCACCCAGCCGGCCCATTGCAGGAAATTGGGATCGTCGCCGGAAAATCCGATGAGACAGAGTTCGTTCTCGATGAATACCTGCCGGGCGAAATTCACGAACGCCGCGTGTTTGACAGGATAGGTCCGATAGTCCTCTTCCGCGAAGATGAGGGGTCCGGCATCGCCGACCGTGCCATGGAGTTTCACGATGCGCGGCGATTTTGCGTAAGTGAGGTCCGCCGCGGCGCGAACGACCTCGTAAGAGTAATCGACCGTGTTGTCAGCGGCGGCGCGCTCAAGGAGCGTGTCCCAATTGGTCGTCAGCACGTCGCTCCACGGCAATTCCAGGAGATTGGTGTGCAGCGGGCCGGGCGTCCACGACTTATCGGGAACGCTGGTCCGGATAAACTCGTCCACGCCAGCCTGACCGAAGTAGGTGCGGTATTCCTCGGCAATGCGCAGCGGATTGCCCGGCGCCGCTCCCAGATCGTGCAGATAAAGTCGCTCGATCATTTTCCGCCGCAATTCCGACCACAGGGGAGGTTCCGGCGAATCCTCGGCGGGCCGTCCCGCATTCTTGCTGAAGCCGGCTCCGACCAGAATTGACGCGCCGCGCACGGAGCCATCGCGCCATAAAGCGCGGGCCAGCTGTTGCAGAGCTGGGTAATCAGGGAGGCCGGCAATATTGTATTTGAAATCAACCATGGCGAGTAAGGTGGGGTGTGAGGGCTGGATTTCACCCTGTCACGGAACCCTAGCAAATATTCCTGATTTGTTCTATTTATAGGATGGGCACCGCGCCGCTCATTTGCGAGAAGTCCATGCCTGCCTATATTTGCATCACCTGCGGCACTCAGTTTTCTCCTTCGCAAAAGGAACCGGAGCGGTGTCCGATCTGCGACGAGCCGCGCCAGTTCGTACCTCCGTCCGGCCAGGCCTGGACCACGCACGAGAGGCTGGCGCGCGGTCATTGCAATTGTTTCCGCCAGCATGAGCCGGGACTGATCGGCGTCGGCACGGTGCCGGCCTTCGCCATCGGCCAGCGCGCGCTGCTGCTGATGACCGCGGAAGGCAATGTGCTGTGGGATTGTATCTCGCTCCTCGACGAAGCCACCGGCGCCATCGTCAAAGGTCTCGGCGGCCTCATCGGCATCGCCATTTCACACCCGCATTATTATTCGTCGATGGTCGAGTGGGCGCACACCTTCGGCGCCCCGATCCATCTGCACGCCGGCGACCGCCAATGGGTGATGCGGTCCGATCCATCGATCAAGTTCTGGGACGGCGACACGCTTTCGCTGGCGCGCGGGGTGACGCTCATCCGCTGCGGCGGCCATTTTGCCGGCGGCACGGTGCTGCATTGGGCGCAGGGCGCTCAAAACCGCGGCACACTGCTTTCCGGGGACATCGTACAAGTGATTCCCGATCGCAAGTTCGTCACCTTCATGCGCAGCTATCCCAATATGACCCCGATGTCGGCGCCGGCCGTGGAGCGCATCGGCGCCATGCTGGCCCCCTATCCGTTCGACACCATCCACGGCGCCTGGTTCGATCGCACGATCCCGCATGACGGCACGGACATCGTCAAACGTTCGATTGCCCGCTACGTAGAGGCGGTCCGCGGCGATGGCTCGGCCGAATTGCATTGACAGGTCCGTTTGCGAACTTCGGAATCGGACCACGAGGAGCACGCCCGCATGGCTCGCATCGATGATGTCAAACGAGAAACCCTGTCACCGCGCCAACAGCAGCTGCACGACGACTTCTTGCGGTCGCGGCCGCATAAGACGCTGACCGGACCCTTTTCGGTCCTGATCCATGCGCCCGATATCGCCGAGCCGGCCGATCGCCTGGTCAATTATTACCGTACCGACCCGAAGCTCGGCCGCCGGCTCATCGAACTCATCATTTTGCTGATGGTTCGCGAGGCGAGCGCGCAGTACGCATGGTCCGTGCATGAACCGAACGCGCTCAAATTTGGCCTGACACAAGACACCATCGACGCCATCCGCGCGCGCAAGCGGCCGGATTTCAAGCGCGACGACGAACGGATGATGTACGACTTCATCGCCGAACTGAGCGCGACCAAGACGGTGAGCACGGAGACGTTCGAGCGGGCCAGGGCCGCCTTCGGCCTTGAAGGCGTCATCGAGGCCGTAACCTGCGCCGGGCTCTACGGCATGATCGGCTTTGTGCTCAACGTCTTCGATATCCCGCCGCAACCGGGAAAACCGCTGACATAGTCGCGGATTTTCATAGGTTTTCCGTGGATCAGATAAGCCGGCCAACGCCAATTCCGGTCGGGCTGCTTTCTTCTGACCGGCAAGAAGTCCCGTAGCGTTCAGCTCGAAACCGGATCAATCAGCGCGAGGCCGCGCGGCGTCAAGGTAATCGTGCGCTTGCCGTCATTCTCGGTGCGCACCAAGCCCTCGACAACCGCGTCCTCCCATACCGAAATATGAGGGCAACTGTGCCAGGCCTCCACTGCTTGCTCGCGGGTGCGCGGACGCTCGGCAACCCAAGCCAGGAATTGCAGCATGATCAGGCTTGCCGGTTCGGACATTGTCGGCTCCGCGGTCACGGCAGTATAAGGCGAAACGGTAGTGGAATCAGCCTTGTCTGCAATCTCCCCGGCTCACAGGAGCGAATTTATCGCACGCCGGCGCGCAATAACCGGCGCCTGCATGATGGCCATTTTCATGGCCGCCGTGGAAGCCACGATCGTGGCGACCGCCATGCCGACGATCGTCAGCGATCTGGGCGGCTTTGACCTTTTCAGCTGGGTGTTCGCCGCCTACCTGCTGGCGCAGGCCGTCTCGACTCCGGTTTACGGCCGACTGGCCGACATCTACGGCCGCAAGCGGATGTTCTTCATCGGCGCCTCCATCTTTCTCGCGGGATCGACCGCATGCGGCTTCACCTGGCTGTTCAATGCCCGCGCCTTTGCCTCCGATCTGAGCTGGGGAATGGCGACACTGATCGTATTCCGCATTTTTCAGGGATTGGGCGCCGGTTCCATCCAGTCAATGGCGACCACAATCGTCGGTGACATTTACCCGGCGGAGGAACGCGCGCGCGTGCAGGGATGGATGTCCAGCGTCTGGGGCTTTGCGGCATGGCCGGACCGGCGCTCGGCGCTCTCATCGTGCAGCATCTGCACTGGTCGCTGGTGTTCTGGATCAACCTGCCGATCGGGGCGGTCGCGATCGCGATTCTCTCGCGCTGCCTCGACGAACGCGTCGAGCCGCGGGAGCATCAGATCGACATCCTTGGTGCGAGCCTGCTGATGCTCGGCATCGGCGCAATTCTGATGCCGGCGATCCAGGCCCAGTACCTGAATGCGACAGTCTCCGCTGCGTTGCTTGGCCTCGGCGTCGTCGCCCTCATTCTACTCGCCGTCGAGGAGCGGCGGGCGCGCGAGCCGATTCTGCCGTTCAGACTGTGGCGGCGGCGCATCGTGGCCGGCGGCAATTTCGGCGGCCTCGCCGTCGGCATGCTGCTGATGTGCGTGGTGGCTTTCCTGCCGACGTATGTTGAGGCCGCCATGGGACGCAGTCCCGCCTTCGCGGCATTGGCAGTCGCCACACAGTCGGTGTCATGGAGCGTCGGCTCGGTGATCGCCGGACGCCTGATCGTCGCGACGTCTTATCGAACAGCCGGCGTGATCGGCGCGGTGCTGTTGATGGCCGGCGCCGGCTTTCTCATCACGCTCCATCGTGACAGCCCGTTTGCATGGCTCCTGCCGGCGCCCGTTCTCGTCGGCCTCGGCATGGGTTTTTGCAACCAGACATTTCTGCTGGCGACGCAAGGCAGCGTCGGTTGGAATGAACGGGGCGTGGCTACGTCGTCGTTCTTGTTTTCGCGCACGATCGGCCAGTCGCTCGGCGCCGCGCTGGGCGGCGCCATTCTCAACTTCGGGATTGCCCGCGAGGCGCCGGGAGCCGGCGACGCCCTGGGAAGATTGCTCGATCCGGCGCGCCGTGCGAGTCTGGGCGCCGATACGGTTGCGCGCCTGAGCGAGACGATCGCAGTGTCGCTGCACGACGTCTACATCATCGTCCGGCCTGCTCGCAGGATTGGCGCTGGTCGCGACGCTGCTGCTTCCCGCACGGCTGAGCCCGACGCGACCGGCCCGTCAATAGAGGATCCGATTTGCGCCGCGTCGCAGGCTTCGTCATCGTCTCCAGCGACGGCATGATCGCCGACGCCAAGGGCAAAATGCCGGAGACACTCCACAATGATGCCGACCAGAAATTCTTTCAGGCCGAACTGGACCGGGCCGCCGTCGTCGTGCACGGCCGCCATTCGCACGAGGGCGGCCCGCGCGCAGCGCAAAGAAAACGCATTGTCCTGACCCGGCGCAACATCGCTCTTGCGCCTGATTCATTGCATCCTCATTCGCTCTTGTGGAATCCGGCGCTCGCCCCGCTGGAGCGGGCGCTCGAACTGCTCGGCGTGGCGGACGGCAGCATCGCCATTATCGGCGGAACCGATGTGTTCAGCATGTTTCTGCCGCTTTACGACGCGTTCCATCTTTCGCGCGCCGCGCATGCAACCATTCCCGGCGGCCGTCCGGTTTTCAGCGAGGTCGGCCCGGGCACCACGCCGGAGGACGTTTTGACGCGGCACGGACTGCGGCCGGGACCGAGGCGCGAACTCGACCCCGCCGCCGGGGTGACGATCGCGACGTGGCAGCGATAGGGCGGTGGGAGCAAGAGGTGCGAAGGAGCGCCGACGTTGCCGTCACCAATGAGACGTGTGGCAGCATGATACTGCGTCTCCCGCGCGGAAGCGCCCATACGGCCCCCGTGGCCGCACTCGACTACGAGATCGCCCAGGAGCAGGCGAGCGCCTTGGGTCGGATCGGCCGAGCGCTCGAATCGGCGCTCACGGCGCTGGCCGAGCATGACAGTTCCCAGACGATCGAGAGTTGCCCCCCGTCCGCGCCTGCGCCGCAACTTGCGGCGAGCGCCACGCGGGCGCGGCTGGTTTCGGACGCCAGCGAAATGCTGTGGTGCTTCCTGGTCCAGCGCGAGGCCTGCGGCCTGCGCGATCCGCGACCGGTCTTGCGCGAATACCGGGTGCCCGCCGAAGTTTACGCGCGCATGGGGATCTTCGAGCGCCGCTGACGGCCGAGGCCGGCGGGACGGCGCAATGCAAGCGGCCTTTCCACTTCGTTAACCCGCGACGGCGACGGCGCAGCAAGGTTTTATTCACCGTTCCGGCGCCATTCTTTCTGACCGTTCAATAGCGTGCCGTCTTCGCAAGTCCATGCGCACCCTCCCCCTGCTTGACGAACTCGAGACTGCGCTCGCCTCCGGCAGCAACTCGCACCGCATCGACATCCTCACCCGAGTCACCGATCTGTTCGTCGGCGGCGCGCCGCGCCTTTCCGAGCAGCAGATCGGCGTGTTCGACGAGGTCATGGTGCGGCTGGTGACCACCATCGAGGCCAAGGCGCGCGCCAAGCTCGCTCTGCGGCTGGCGCCGATCGGCAACGCACCCGCAAACGTCGTCAATATGCTCGCCTTCGACGACGACATCGAAGTCGCCCGTCCTCTGCTCAGCCAATCGGAGCGGCTCGGCGAACACGCGCTCGTGGCCAATGCCAGCAGCAAGAGCCAGCAGCATCTGGCGGCCATCGCTCGGCGCAAATCATTGAGCGAGGCGGTGACCGATGTCCTGGTCGAGCGCGGCGACCGCGAGGTCGTCCAGTCGGTGGTCAAGAATTCAGGCGCCCGCTTCTCGGACGCTGGCTTTCGCATGCTGGTGAAGCGCTCCACCGGTGACGATGCGCTGGCCACCGAGGTTGGACGGCGGTCCGACATCCCTCGACCGTATTTCCTCACCCTCCTGGACAAGGCTTCGAGCGCCGTGCGTACCCGGCTGGCAGCGGAAAATCCGCTTGCCAGCGCCGCCGTCGAAGGCGTCGTCGCCGAGATCGCCGGCAGCATCCGCAATGACGCGCGCAATGCCTCTCCCGACTTCGCCGCCGCGCGCGCCGCGGTAGAACGGCAAAGCCGCATTCGTCGCATCGGCGAGGCGGAAATCTATCAATACGCGCGCAACCGGAAATTCGAGGAGACGGCAATCGCATTGTCGTTGCTGTGCGAGACGCCGATCGATGTGGTCGAGCGGGCACTGCTCGATCCCGGCGCGGAAATCGTGCTCATCCTCGCCAGAGTGGCGGGCCTGTCATCGACGACGACCAAGGCGATCTTGCTGCTGCGCGCGGCCGACCGCGGGATGTCGGCGAACGATCTCGACCGGGCGCTGGCGAGTTTCAACCGGCTGCAGCCCGACACCGCACGCCGGGTACTCGGCTTCTTCCGTACTCGTGTGAAGAAGCCGGCGCAGCCCATGGTGCCGCCACCGGCAACAGCGGTCAGTGGATGATGGTGCGACCCGTAGGCGCGAGGCCAGCCGGCTGACGCCGGTAGAAGAATCATTGGCAAAAGGCGCTGCGTGCTTGCGCTCCTTCGCCTTGGCCGCTCGAAGCACGCAGGCTCATGCACAGGGATTGCGATGCCTCGGCGCAAACGAGTGCGCACAGCGAGAGAAAACTTTAGCTGGGTTTGTACAGAATCCGCTTAACTCGCCGCTGTTTGCATTTATGTCGGGACTTTGCCGCTGTTGATCGGTCCGCGTGGACCGGATCGGGCGGCATTCGCTTTCCGCGGCGCCGGCCTGCCGGCATCTCGGGATCTCATCTCTGGTTGGGGAGGACGGCATGAGCCAACGCGCCCTCTTGCGATCGGTGAAGGGCTTGGGGATCCCAGGTACCGCCCGAAAGGAAGACAGGAAGACCAAGCTGAAGCTGGCGGCGCCGGCGGCGGCTTTGTTGGCGGACGAGCGCAACGACCATTTCGCGCTTCGTAATGGCGTGCGGTGCGCCGGCGTGCACCTGATCGTCGATCTGCACGGCGCCGAGCGCCTCGATGATGTCGATCACATCGGAGCCACGCTGCGGCGCTGCGTGACCGCCGCGCGCGCGACGCTTCTGCATATCCATCTGCATCACTTCCATCCGAACGGCGTCTCCGGCGTTGCGGTGCTGGCGGAGAGCCACATCTCCATCCACACTTGGCCCGACGCCGGCTACGCCGCGCTCGACGTGTTCATGTGCGGCTCCGCCGATCCGGACGCCTGCATTCCGGTGCTGCGCGAGGCGTTTGCCGCCAAGCACGTCGGCGTCAACGAGCTGTTGCGCGGCCAACCCGCCTGACGCGCGGCCACGACGGCCGCGGCAGCCTGTTTGCGAAAGCGGCCGGGGCCGAAACCCGGCCGCTTCGTCGTCCGCAGGGGCGGGAGCTGGAGATAATGCCATGGCCGAAGGACCGCTGGGTTGCCGAGACGCTGTTCGACGATCTCGGCTTCCGCATGACCTTCAAGGTCGACAAGGTGCTCTACGAAATGCAGACCGAGCACCAGCACCTGCTGCTGTTCGAGCAGCCGTTCTTCGGCAAAATGCTCATGCTCGACGGCGCCACCCAGATCAGCAAGAAGGACGAGTTCATCTATCAGGAGATGATGTCGCACACTCCGTTGTTCGCGCACGGGGCCGCCCGCGAGGTGCTCATCATCGGCGGCGGCGATTGCGGCATCGCCGAGGAGGTGCTCAAGCACAAATCCGTCGAACACCTCACCCAGGTGGAGATCGATCCGGCCGTGGTCGAATTCTCCAAGGAGCACTTTCCCGAATTCACCGGCCCGGTCTTCGCCGACAGGCGTTTCGAATCCGTGATCGACGACGGCATGAAATACGTCGCCCGCACCAAGCGCCGCTTCGATGTCATCATCGTCGATTCGACCGATCCGCAGGGGCCGGGAAAAATCCTCTTCAGCCGGCGATTCTATGCCGCCTGCAGGCGCTGCATGAACAAGGGCGGCGTGCTGGTGACGCAGAACGGCGTGCCCATCTTCCAGCCGGCCGAACTGATCTCGAGCGTGGCGAAATTCAACGCGCTGTTCGCCGACGGCTCCTGTTATGTCGCCGCGATTCCGACCTATGTGGGCGGCCACATGACCATAGGCTGGGCGACCGACGACAGGCGGCTGCGCCGAACGCCCGCCGCAACCATTGCTGCGCGCTATCGCCGGGCCGGCAGTTTTTCCACCAAATACTGGACGCCCGAGGTCCACGTCGCCGCCTTCGCGCTGCCCCGATTCATCGCCGAGGCCGTCGCGAAGGCGCAAAATTCCCGGCGCTGAATAGCTGCTTCGGAAATTATTGGCGCTTCCAGAGCTCCGTGCCCATCGAAGTGCCGCCAGCGTAGGTCCAGATACCCTTCCAGTTGCCGCCGTCCGCACCATACAGCGCCAATCCGGACTCGCTGCCGGACGTGTAGGAAATGGCCATGAAATCTTTATCGCCGATCGCGGTCCCGTTGTATTCATCGCTGCCGATCGTCCAGATGACCCGGAACGTCTGGCCGGTTTTCGTAACCGTGACGGTGCCGCTGTATTTGGAACCATCCGGCGACGTGCCCTGCACGTCGTAGGTCCCCAGCGGATCGGCGGCAAACGCGATTGCGGCGTTGCAAAGCAGCAAAACAGCGACGAGCAATGATCGCATGAGAGTCCCCCCTTTTCGTCGAGCTCGCGCCTAATGGTCGCGAGCGGCCTTGATTTTTATACTGCCGCAGCATCCATTCCCCAATCACTTTCACGGCATCCGTCCGCCATTTCGGTACAATGTTCGCCAATGGGTCTTTGCGAAAAAACAGCCCGTTGCCAATATTCACAGAACGAACGCGTCTCGCATCAGGGAGCGAATCGATGAGCTTCTTTCCAGCAAAGGACCCCATACCCGGCGACGCACGCAGCAGCGATGCAATCGCCCATGTGATCGTGCCCCGCTCGGTCGACCTGGGCGGCATCCAGGTGCACCGCGCGCTACCCTCGGTGCAGTCGCGCATGGTCGGACCGTTCATCTTCTTCGACCATTTCGGGCCGGCAATGTTCACCTCTGGCACCGGCATCGACGTTCGCCCGCATCCCCATATCGGCCTCGCCACCGTCACCTATCTGTTCGATGGCGAGATCGTCCATCGCGACAGCCTCGGCACCGCCATGCCGATTCGGCCGGGCGCGGTAAACTGGATGACCGCAGGCCGCGGCATCGTGCATTCCGAGCGCACCGCCGCCGAGCGCCGCGGCGGCGGCGAGCCGCTGCACGGACTGCAATTGTGGGTCGCCCTCTCGGCCGCGGATGAAGAGCGGGAGCCGGCGTTCGCCCACACGGCGGCGGCGGACATCCCCGAACTGCGTGAGGACGGAGTGGCGCTCCGCGTCGTCGCCGGAACCCTGCACGGCATGCGCGCGCCGGTCGCGACCTTGTGGGAAACATTGTTTGCCGAGGCGCGGCTGCAGGCCGGGGCGACATTGCCGCTCGATGCCGGCCACGAGGAGCGTGCCATCTACGTGATCGCGGGCGAGATCGAGATCGGCGGCGAGCCTTTTGGCCCCGACAAGCTGCTGGTGCTCCGCCCCGGTGACCGCATCGCCGTGAAGGCAACGCGCGAGGCCCATCTTGTCATTGTCGGCGGCGCCGCCATGGATGGGCCGCGCCACATCTGGTGGAATTTTGTTTCCTCGCGCAAGGACCGCATTGAGGCTGCCAAAGCCGATTGGAAATCCGGCCGCTTCGATACCGTGCCCGGCGATACCAAAGAGTTCATTCCGCTGCCGGAGAACTGAGAAACGCTCTCCAAGTTCCTCATCCCAAGGTGCGAGCGCAGCGAGCCTCGAAGGATGCAGGCCGCAGTGCCCCCCACCGCAGGCGCCCAACCGAACATTTATGAAGATCAAACGAATGAGCAGCCGGCCGGAATACGACCGGCCCTTCAAGCCGCGCGACGCTGCGCCTTCAACCAGGCGCCGATTTCTCGCTCAGCCTCCGACTTGGCGAATCCGTAGCGTGCCCGCAGTCGATCGACCAGCCGCTCGCGGCGTCCGCCGATGCGCGTGACATCTTCGTCGGTGAGCTTCACCCAGTTGCCGCGGATCTTGTCCTTGAAATGCACCCAATCGAGCGCAATCAAATCCCAGTTCATCGTCGTTCTCCTCGACCAAGAGGGACAAGCGACGCCCTTCACCGCATTTTGTGGGCCCGCGCCCTCAATGACAGACCGGCGCTGCGGCCTCAATTCGACGATCTCGGGGTCATTCAGCGAACAATTTTGGCTCGGATCGGGCGACGAGCGCGCCTTGACGGGCGCGGCGTCCTCACCGATGACACGACATGGCCACGCTCTCACCGCTGCCTGACGTCGAGCGACTGGCGCAGTCGATCCGTGCCGGCGATCGCGCGGTGCTGTCGCGAGCCATCACGCTGATCGAGAGCAAGCGCGTCGACCATCGCCGCGCCGCGGCGGCGCTGACCCAGGCGCTCTTGCCGTCGACCGGCAACGCGGTCCGCGTCGGCATCACCGGAGCGCCCGGCGTAGGAAAATCGACTTTGATTGACGCGCTCGGCTCGCTGCTCACCGGCCGAGGCCGCAAGGTCGCGGTGCTGGCGGTCGATCCGTCTTCGCGGCGCACAGGCGGATCGATTCTGGCCGACAAGACGCGGATGGCGCGCCTTGTCAACAATGCCAACGCCTTTATCCGGCCCTCGCCCGCCTCCGGAACACTGGGCGGGGTCGCCGCCAAGACGCGCGAGACTTTGCTGTTGTGCGAAGCCGCAGGCTACGACGTGGTGCTCGTCGAGACTGTAGGGGCCGGGCAATCGGAACTCGCGGTTGCCGATATGACTGATTTTTTTCTGGTGCTGCTGCTGCCCGGCGCCGGCGACGAGCTGCAGGCGCTCAAAAAGGGCATTATCGAAATCGCCGACATGATCGCGGTCAACAAAACCGACGGCGACAATCTCGCAGCCGCCAAGGCTGCCGCGGCGGCGTACAGCGCGGCGCTGCATATCCTGGCCAGCGCATCACCCAACTGGTCGCCGCCGGTCATCATCTGCTCGGCGCTCACCGGGGATGGCATTGAGCAGCTTTGGACCACCATTCTCGATCATCGGGCGCGGCTGACGCATTCGGGCGAGCTGGCGGCGCGCCGCGGCATGCAGCAAGTGCGATGGATGTGGACCATGCTGGAAGAGCGATTGTTCGCGCCACTGCGAGCCGACCGGACGATCAAAGCGGCCCTCTCGCGCATCGAGGCGGACGTCGCCGCCGGCGTCACCGCGCCGACCGCCGCCGTCGAAACGATCGCCGAAATGCTGAAGCTCTAAGCGTCATGCGCGTGCTCCTTGCCGGTTTCGGCCCCTTCCCCGGTGCGCCGTCCAATCCGAGCGCGACTTTGGTAAAAGCGCTTGCCCGCAGGCGCAGACCGGCTCTGACCGCCCTTGTGTGCCGCACGCACGTGTTTGCGACCACGTACGCCGCCGTCGATCGCGACATGCCAAGACTGTTTGCGGAAAAGCCGGATGTCGTATTGCTGATCGGTCTGGCCGGCCGCAGACTTCACCTCTGCCTGGAAACGCGTGCGCGCAATGCCACCTCGATGATCTTTCCGGATGCAAGCGGCCACCATCCGTCAAGCCCTGTCATCGATCCGGCTGGCCCGGCGTGCTCATCGGTCGAGCGCCGTTCGTCCCGCTTCTCGCAGCGCTCCACGCAGCCGGGGTTCCGGCACGATTGTCGCGTGATGCAGGAAGATATTTGTGCAATTACGCCTACTGGCGTGCGCTGCGGCAGACCCACAATGGTCGTCCGCTGGTCCAGTTCCTGCACATTCCCGCGATTGCGCGCGATGCGCAGCCGCGCAGCCGCAGACGCGATCGCAGCAGCCGTGCCCGCCATCGCTGCGGCAACTCATCATCGCCATCGAATGCGTCCTGATTGCTTTGGCAGCGGCAAGCAGGCGTTAACTAAGCTAACGCGCAATAGAGCGGCTGTACCGGACGCCGAGGCGCTCGCAACACACCATTTGTTTGATTGCTTTCGCTGCAGATGGTCGGCCGGATCCCGCCATGACTTTCGACCGTCGCTGTCTGTTTGCAGCCCTCGCCGGCGTCGCTTCCGCCGCGGCGGCAGCGCCCGCGTTCGGCCGTACGGCGGCGGTCGCGTCCGCCCGCGAGATCGCTTCTCGCAGCAGCGTGGACGCCGCGTCGCTCGGCCTGCGGGCTAATGCCGCCGATGACCAGTCGAAAGCATTTCAGCGCGCCATCGACGCCGCCGCTGCTGCCGGCGCGGTGCTGCAGGTCGCGCCGGGAAATTACCGCGCGTCGGGATTGATATTGCCGCCGCACACCGCGATCGCGGGCGTCGCCGGAGCGACGCGCGTTGTGCTGTCCGCAGCAACCGCCCTGATCAGCGCCCGAGGCAGCGACTATATCGGCCTTTACGGCCTGATCCTCGATGGCGGCGATGTTCCGCTGCACGACCGCCGCGGCCTCGTCGACTTGGCGCACGGCCGCTCCATCCGCATCAACAATTGCGAGATCGTCAATGCCGGGGGCAACGCCATCAGCCTCGAAGCGATCGACGGCGAGGTCCGCGACAATGCAATCACGGCCGCCGATGCCGCCATTTTCTCGCTCGACGCGCTGGCGCTGACGATTTCCGGCAATCACGTGCGCGGCGCCGGCAACAACGGCATTCTGGTGTGGCGCAGCGCACCGGGCGACGACGGCACGTTGATCGTCGACAACCGCATCGAAAACGTCACCAACCTATCAGGCGGCTCCGGACAGTACGGCAACGCGGTGAACGTGTTCCGTGCCAATAACGTCATCGTGCGCGGCAATCGCATCGGCAACGCTGCGTTTTCGGCGGTGCGCGGCAATGCGGCCTCCAATTTGCAGATTCTCGGCAATACCTGCACCGGGCTCGGCGAGGTCGCGCTTTACTGCGAATTCGGCTTCGAGGGCGCGGTGATTGCCAACAATATCGTCGACGGCGCGGCCATCGGCGTGGCGGTGACCAATTTCAACCGCGGCGGCCGCCTCGCCTTGGTGCAGGGCAACCTCATCCGCAACGCGCTGGCGGAGCGCCCGGCCGGTACCGATCCGAATGACGCCTCCGGCATCGGCATCGGCGTCGAGGCCGATACGCTGGTGAGCGGCAACGTCGTGGAAAACGCGCGTCAGGCCGGCATCGCGGCCGGATGGGGAAAATATCTGCGCGACGTCTCCATCAGCTCGAACATCGTGCGCGGAGCCGATTACGGCATCACCGTCTCGGTTGCGCCGGGCGCCGGCGCAAGCCTGATCGCCGATAACCTGATCAGCGGCGCGCGGCGCGGCGCCATCGTCGGCATGGAAGGAAAACAGCCGGTGACCGGTGACCTCGCCCAAGAGGGCGCGGCGCGCTACGCGCAGCTCACGATCCACGGCAACCGGGTGCGCTGACCCTTGCCGCAACAGTTGCTTGACAGCTTATGGTGATCTCACCATAAGCACACTGTGAAGCTTCC
>CAVXCG010000005.1:0-367449 GCA_963760235.1 uncultured Alphaproteobacteria bacterium
GCGGGCCAGGCTCATCGCTCTTCGTCGTCGCGCCGGAGCTGCAGGTGCAGTCGGATTGGTCGCGCCATTCGCTGACCGCCGATTTCAAAGGCAACTACGACGCCTACGGCGCCGATCTGCTCCCCTCGCTTAATCGGCCCTATTTCTCCGGCACCGTCGACGGGCGCGTCGACGTTCGGCGCGACACACAAATCCTGCTGGAGACCCGCTACCTTCTTTCCACCGACAATCCCGGCAGCCCGAACATCGCGGCCGGCCTCGCCAGGCTGCCGATCTACACCGACATTGGCGCGACGCTGGGCCTCGAACACACTTTCAATCGCCTCGAAGTCACCCTCAAAGGCACCGTCGACCACACCAGCTACGACAATTCCGTTCTCACCGACGGCGAAGTGCTGAGCAACGCGGACCGCGATTTCAACCAGTACGGCGGCAGCCTGCGCGTCGGCTACGAGCTTGGTCCCGGCCTCAAGCCGTTCGTCGAAATCGATGCCGACCAGCGCGTCTACGATCAGCAGGTCGATGCCGCCGGCCTGCAACGGGATTCCACCGGGACAAGCGTCAAGGTCGGCGGCGACCTCAACCTGTTCGGCACGCTGACCGGCGAACTCGCCGGCGGGTATCTGCAACGCGTCTACCAGGATCCGACGTTGCCGAACATCGGCGGCCCGACGCTGGACGGTGCGCTGATCTGGCAGGCGACGGCGCTGACCACCGCCAAGTTCACCGCAGCCACGACCGAGACCGAGACGATTTTGCCTGGCACGTCGGGCGAGCTCAGTCGCGATTTCAATCTGCAGGTCGACCATGCCTTCCTGCTGAAACTGATCGGCACCGGCCAAATCGGTTACGGCCATGACGATTACGTCGGGCTGGGGCGGCAGGACAATCGCTACTTCACGTCCGCGGGCCTGATCTACAAGTTGAGCCGCGAGATACAGCTCAAGGGCACGGTGCGGGAGGATTGGCTCACTTCCAACGTGGCCGGCGTTGCCTACGTGGCGACCTCTTTCCTTGTCGGTGTTCGCCTGCAGCGCTGATTTGCCGGCTTTGTGCCGCGGATCGCGGGCATCAACCGCCGTTGAGCTCGCCGAGGATTTTGCTGATCTCCGCGCGAAAGCCCGGCGCGATGTCCTTGCGCTGGAGCGCGTAGGAGACATTGGCGGCAAGAAAACCGATCTTGGAGCCGCAATCGAAGCTGCGGCCGGCGAACTGCAAGCCGTAGAATCTCTGGGTCTTCGACAACTGGATCATCGCATCGGTGAGCTGGATCTCGCCGCCGGCGCCCCGCTCCTGCGTCGCCAGGATGTCGAGGATTTCCGGCTGGAGAATGTAGCGGCCGGTGAGGATGAGGCTCGAAGGCGCGCGCTCGGGCGGCGGCTTCTCCACCATGCTGGTGATTGCGAACATCTTGCCGTTCCGCGCGCCGACGCCGACCACGCCATATTGATCGATGCGCTCGCGCGGCACCTCCTCGACTGCCACCACATTGGCGCGTTCGTTCAATTCGCCGGCGGCGTCGAGCATTTGCGCGAGGCAGCCGCGCTCATGCTGGACCAGCACGTCGGGCAATAGCAGCGCGAACGGCTCGCGCCCGATCAGTTCGCGCGCGCACCAGACCGCGTGACCCAGGCCGAGCGGCTCCTGCTGGCGGGTAAAACTGGTCGAGCCCGGAATCGGCAGGTCCTGGCTCATGAATTCGAGCGCCTTGTGCTTCTGCCGCTCCAACAGCGTCATCTCCAGCTCGAATTGCCGGTCGAAATGGTCCTCGATGACCCCTTTGTTGCGCCCGGTGACGAAGATGAAATGCTCGATGCCGGCTTCGCGTGCTTCGTCGACGACGTGCTGGATCAGCGGCCGATCGACGACCGGGAGCATTTCCTTGGGCATCGCCTTGGTCGCCGGGAGAAAGCGGGTGCCGAGCCCAGCCACCGGAAACACCGCTTTGCGCACTGATTGGTTCATAATTGTCTTTATTGCCTTTGATCATTGCGCCCCGCGATGCGGCTCGCGCAGCGCAATTGCAACGTCCGGCTCATGCCGCGTTGACAAGATCGTGGCGCAAGCCGCAGCGGAGCCTTCCAAAGTCTTGCCCAATTGCCGAGGCATCTGAAAGAAAGCACGAAGTCGGCGCAAAATCCACTGCACCGCGATCTGGGAAGCCCGAGACCTTCCGGCCATGGCGCACTCCAAGGCAAACTCCAAGGCGCACTCCAAGGCGAACTCCAAGATGCATTACAAGGCGCATTCCAAGCCTCTCCGACGCCTTGCCGTCGCATTGCTCATCGCGGCCGGCATCGGCATGCCGGCCCGGGCGCAGGACAATCCGGCGGGCTGGGTGACCCGGTTGTTTCAACCGCTGACGCCGAGTCCGGTTCCGGCGGTGGGCGCGCAGACGCCGGAGCAGACCCCGCAATGGAGCGGTCAATCGGGAGCCTCCGGCGATCCGAGCATGACAGCGGATGCCATCCGCGCCGCAGCCGCCGATTTCGCCAATTGCCTCGCCGGGCTGTGGCCCGAGGCCGAGCAGCGCGGCATCAGCCGCGCCAATTACGACCGCTTCACCGCGGGGCTGACGCCGGACTTGTCCATCATGGACAAACTCGATGCCCAGCCGGAATTCAACAAGGCGGCCTGGGACTATCTCGATCTCTTGGTGAGCGACGACCGCGTCGCGCGCGGGCAGCAATTGCTGGCGCAGTACGCACCCGCCTTCGCCGCCGTGAAGCGCGCCTACGGCGTCGACCGCGCCGTTTTGGCGGCGATCTGGGGCGTCGAGTCCGATTTCGGCACCCTGATCGGCGACCGGCCGGTCGTCCGCTCGACCGCGACTCTCGCCTGCGTCGGCCGCCGCCGCGATTTTTTCCGCGGCGAGTTCTTGGCGGCGCTGGAAATCTTGCAGCGTGGGGACATCCGGCCGGATCATCTGGTCGGCTCCTGGGCCGGGGCGTTCGGCCCCACCCAGTTCATGCCCACGTCGTTTCTGCGCTACGCTGTCGATTTCGACCGCAACGGTCGCCGGGATGTGGTCGATTCCATCCCCGACATGCTCGCCTCGACGGCCAACAATCTGAAAACCGACGGCTGGGTCCCGGGCCAAACGTGGGGCTATGAGGTCTCGCTGCCGCAGCATTTTAACTACTTGCTGGCCGGCTTGTCGCGGCAGATGACCGTGAGTCAATGGCAGCGGCTGGGCATCCGCCGCGCCGACTCAAAGCGTTTCCCGCGCCCTGGCGTCCGGGCGAGTTTGCTGCTGCTGGCGGGAGCGCGCGGCCCGGCTTTTCTCATGCTGCAAAACTTCCGCGTCATCATGAGATACAATCCGGCTGAGGCCTACGCGCTCGCCACCGGCTACCTGGCCGACCGGTTGCGCGGCGGCGGCCCGATACTGCATTCGTGGCCGCGCAACGAGCGCATGCTGACCGAGCAAGAGCGCTACGAACTGCAGCAGCTCCTGTCGCAGCACGGCTTTGCCATCGGCGCGCCCGACGGCCTCATCGGTCCGCTGACGCGGCTTGCCATCCGCAATTATCAGGTGTCGGTCGGGCAAATCCCCGACGGCTACGCCTCGAGCGCAGTGCTAGACCGATTGCGCGCGCAGTAATCCAAGCCCGACAACCATCGCAAGCCGCGACGGCGCTTCGATCGTCACCCCGAAAAGCGAGCGGCAAAGCTTACCTGGGCGATCAGGGCTTGCCCGCGGCCTGAGGCGCCGTCGCCTGTTCCACCTTGGGCGGGAAGGCGGGGTTGACCTTCGTGCCGCGCAAGAGAGCGAGCGCCGTTTGCAGGGCGGCGTCGTCTTCCGGCTTGCTGGGGACGTACGACTGCGAGCCCTTTTCCTCTTTTCCCTGCGCGTGGAAATGTCCAGGAAGACTAGCCTCGCTGACGTCAACCTGGCTCCCTTGCAAATCCGTGGGAACCTGCTGGACGACCTGGATATCCGGCGTGATCCCTTCGGCTTGAATGGAGCGGCCTGACGGCGTGAAGTAACGCGCGGTGGTCAGGCGCAGCGCGCCATTGCGCGGCCCCAACGGAATGATCGTCTGAACCGATCCCTTGCCGAAGGACCGTGTGCCGAGGATGGTCGCGCGCCTTTGGTCTTGCAAGGCGCCAGCGACGATCTCCGAGGCCGATGCCGAGCCGCCGTTAATCAGAACGATGAGCGGCTTGCCATGGATCAAATCGCCTGGCTTGGGCTTGGCAAAATTTCTCTCGTCCTCTTCGGCGTTGCGGCCGCGCGTCGATACGATCTCGCCCTGGCTCAAGAAGGCGTTCACTACGGCGACCGCCTGGTCGAGCAAGCCACCCGGATTGTTGCGCAGGTCGAGGATATAGCCTTTCATCTGGTCGTCGGGAATTTTCGTCGACAAAGTCGTGATCGCGCTCGTTAACTCGGCGGCCGTCAGCTCGTTGAACTCGGTAATGCGGATGTAGCCGACGTTGCCGCCCTCGTCGCGGGAACTGATCGGGCGGGCCTTTATGACCTCGCGCGTCAAGGTCACGATGATCGGCTTCGCCACCTTGGCGCGCTGGATAGCGAGCGTGACTTTCGAGCCGGGCGGCCCGCGAAGCTTGTCAACCACCGTGTCGAGCGGAAGATCTTTGATCGGCGTGCCGTCGACGTGCGTGATGACGTCGCCGGCGAGGATGCCGGCTTTGGCCGCCGGGGTGCCGTCGATCGGCGAAACCACCTTGATGGTGTTGTTCTCGGTCGTGACCTCCATGCCGACGCCGCCGAACTCGCCGGTCGTCTCGACCTGCATCTCCTGGTACGCCTTGGCATCCATATAATTGGAATGGGGATCGAGGCTGCCGATCATGCCATTGATCGCCAACTGGATTAGCTTGGTGGAGTCGGGCTTATCGACATAGCCGCGACGCACGATGTCGAAGACCTTCCCGAACACTGCCAGCTCGTGAAAGGTCGACGTCGCGTCCGTCGACGGCGAGGCGACGGCCTTGGCGATGAGCGGGGCCACGGGTGGTGAGGTTGTCACAAGGACCAGCGCGACGCCGGCGGCCGCACCGATCATAATATGGCGAAATTGCTGCATCATAGGGCGGAATTGCTGCATCAGAATTTTGTGCTCCTTAAACGAGCCGCTATTGTGACAAGCCGATTCCCGGGGTTACTTATGACTCTGAAATTGCCGGCGGCAACCGGCAAGGCGTCGCAGTACCCCCGCGCCGCCATCCGACGAAGCGGGGTCCCAAAGCCCAGAGCGTCGCCTTCAGCAGTTCGCTGACTGCAGCGGGAATTATAGCATTAACGCAATATCTACCCCAATCCCTCAACTTAAGTTGAACGCGAGGGACCGTACTGCCAGCTCCGGGGGTTGTTCTTGCGCGAAAAGGAACTCCGTATCGCGCTGGTCTGCTTTGGCGGTGTTTCGCTTGCAGTCTATATCCATGGCATCTGCAAGGAGATCTTAAAGCTGGTGCGCGCTTCAAGCGCCTTGCACCGCATCACCGACCGTTCGCAGCGTGCTGCCGCCTCATTTTTCGATTCCGCCGATCCCAACGACCCGGAATACGACACCGAGGCCGACTATTTCCTCCTGTTAAGAGAAATCGGACGCAAGCTGGAGCTTCGGGTTATCGTCGATACGCTGGCGGGCGCTTCAGCCGGTGGGATCAATGCCAGTATGCTGGCGCGGGCGCTCAGCCATGACCTGCCGACCGGCCGATTGCGCGATCTCTGGCTCGACAACGCCGACGTCACCGTGCTGCTGGCGCCGGAAGCGCGCGCCGGAGCATTAAGCAAGTGGATTTTGCGGCCGTTGATCCGCGCGGCCGCGGCCACCGGCGCATTCGAACTGGTCAAGGACAAGGAGGTGCGCCGGAAGATTTCGCTGTTCCTGCGCTCGCGCTGGTTCAAGCCGCCGTTCTCCGGTCGGGTGATGGCCGGGCTGATGTACGACGCAGCCACCGCGATGGGCCGGCCAAAGACGCCGACCGCGTCGCTTCTGCCCTCGGGGCAAGGCCTCGATCTGTTCGTGACGCTGACCGATTATCACGGCTACCGCCAGCTTCTGCAGATTCACGACCCGCCACTCATCTATGAGCTGGAACATCGCCACGTGCTGCATTTCAAGTATCGCCGACGGGCCGACGGCGCCGTGGAGAGCGACTTCGACCTGGATAACGCGCCGGGGCTTGCCTTCGCGGCGCGGGCGACCTCCTGCTTCCCGGGCGCGTTTCCGCCGGCGCAAATCGTCGAGATGGACGACGTGGTGGCGAGCCGCGGTGCGCGCTGGCCCCGCCGCGAGGAGTTCATCCTGCGCAATTTCGAACGGCATCTGCGCGCCGACATCGATCCCGCCAACGCCGCCTTCATCGACGGTTCCGTCCTCAATAACCGTCCCTTCCGGGAGGCGATCGCGGCAATCTACAACCGCTCCGCCTATCGCGAGGTCGACCGGCGGTTGATCTTTATCGACGCCAAGCCGGAATCGGTACAAGCCGGCAAGCACGCGCAACTGCCAAACTTCTTCTCGACCCTAAAAGGCGCGTTGTCGGACTTGCCGTCCGAGCAACCGATCGCCAACGAGCTGGCCTGGGTGGTCAATCTCAATGCCCAGGCCCGCAGCATCAAATCGATCATCGAGGATGCCCGGCCGCACGTCAGCGAGCTGGTCGGCGACATCATCGACAAACCGCTTGACCGCCTGTTCACTGCGGAAGACGTGCGCGGCTGGCGCGAACAGGTCAATTCCCGCATCGCGCGCGAGGCCGGCTTCGCCCATGAAGGCTATGTGCGGCTGAAGCTTGCGTCAGTGCGCGGCTTCGTGGCCCGCACTATTGCGATGATCGGCGGTGCCCCGCCGAACTCGCCGCCGGCCCGCGCTATGGAAGAGATCATCGCGGCGTGGACGGTTCGCCGCGGCATCGTCTACAGCAAGGCCGAAAGCGAGGCGCTCAAGCACGAGGTCGCTGCGGCGCCTCGGCTGCCGCTGTGGATCGAATTCTTTCTCGCCTTTGACGTGGATTATCGAAGGCGCCGACTGCATTTTCTGATTGAGGGACAGAACCGGCTATACCGGCTGCTCGATGAGGGCCGCTTTCCCGGCTTGGACCCCGTCGTGGTCGATCGCCTCAAGCGCGAATTCTATCTTCGGCTGGATGTGCTGCAGCAATACGAGGAGCCGCAGTTTTTTAGCGCCAAGGTCCATGCCCTGGCAGAGAAACTATTCCAGAACGCGCCCACCGCAGCAGAGACAAGAGATCTGCCCGCCTACGCGCGCGCCGTCGTCGCCGGCGACCGCCTCAGGATTATCGACCAACTGGTGGAGACGCTGGGCGAGGAAATCGATCTCAATGCCACGACACGCGATCTCGACGAACTGTTGGCCGGTTGCGATCCCGCCCACTGGCATCCGACGGCGCGCTGCGACGTTTTGATCAACTATCTCGGCTTTCCGTTCTGGGACGTGCTCACGTTCTCGGTCAGCACCGGGCGCGGCACCGGGGAACTGCGCGAAATTCTGGTCGATCGCGTCAGTCCGGAAGAGACGCATATGCTCAAGGCCTTTGCGGGCGCAAAAACCCTCAAAGGCATCGGGCTCAACAATTTTGCCGGGTTCTTTTCGCGCCGTTACCGCGAGAACGACTATCTGCTCGGTCGGCTGCATGCCGTCGAACGGATCATGGACATCGTCTGCGACTCGGCCGGCATCGACCTGCAAAACAGCGGCATCGATTTACTTGCGCTCAAGCGGCGGGCTTTCGAGCGGATTCTGAACGCCGAGGAAGGCCATCTCGTTCACAGTGGGGAACTAATCGCCGCGCTCCGGCGTGCCGTTGCGGAGATCGGGCGCGTCTGAATGAACGCCGAGATGGCGAATTACGCCGCGGCGTCGCGCGCTTTTTGCGTCAGCAATCCGGCCTCGATCAGCGCGGCCCCGATGCGCTCGATCTCGCCGCGCGAAAGCTTGACCAGCGGCGGACGCACCACGGCGCGCGGCAGACGGCCGAGCAGCACCAGCGCCTCCTTCATGCGGTTATGCATGTCCGACCACGGATCGGCATAGAACACGCGGGCGAGGGGATAGATGCGGTCGTTGATCCGCCGCGCCTCGGCAAGATCGTTGGACGTCACTGCCCGGAACAGCGCCGATTGCAAATCGGCGATGACGCTGCCGGAGCCGGAGAGAAGCCCATTGCAGCCGAGCACCAGCGAACTCAATAGCCAGGCGCTGTGGGTCGACAGTACGTTGACCTGCGGCTTGCGGTTTTGCAGCTCGCGCACTTGCATCTCGTGTTGGGCCACGTTGCCGGACCAGTCCTTGATGGCGCGGATGCTCGGCACCGCGTCGCACATTTTCATCAGCGTCTCGCGCGGATAGCCCTGGCCGGTGGCAAGCGGATATTGAAAGACGATGAGCGGCAGGCCTGAAGCATCGGCGATGCGGCGGAAGTGCTCGACCGCCATGGCGGGCGACTGGCCGAGCGTAAACGGCGCCGGCGGAAAGACCAGGAGCGCCGAGGCGCCGCCTGCTTCCGCCATGTGGGCGATGCGCGCGGCTTCGAGACTCCCGTCGGCCCAGATGCCGTGGACGATCGGCAGCCGGCCGCCGATCTCGTCTTGGGTGATGTCGACTACGCGGCGCTGCTCCTCGAACGTGCAGGAGGCGACTTCGGTCGAATGGGCGTTCACGGTGATGGCGGAAATGCCCTCGACCGCCGCGACATCCCGCAGGTGCTTGCGGAACGACCTCTCGTCGATCGACAGGTCATCGGCAAATGGCAAAATGACGGCCGGAATGACGCCGTGCGGCACATAATGGGCATGGCGGGGCATTTTTAGGCACTCCTTCCCACGAGGCTGGGGTCGCTGGCTATAAGGCCTATATCACGCCTATTCTTCCATTTGCTAAGGCCCTGCAATGACCCGGACTCAAATGCCCGAAAATCCCTTTTTCGCTGCCTGGAACACGGCTGAGGATGTTCCGCCGTTCGACCGCATCAAGCCCGAGCACCTGCGCGAGGCTTTTGCGCGCGCTCTCGCCGAGCACGGGACGGAGGTTTCGGCGATCGCCGCCGATCCGAACCCGCCGACCTTCGGCAACACGATTGCGGCGATGGAGACGAGCGGCCGGGCGCTTACGCGCGTCGCCAACGTCTTCCATGTGCTGGTCGGCGCCCACAGCAACGATGCGCTGCTCGCGCTCGAGCGGGAAATTTCTCCACAGATCGCCCGGCACTGGAACGCGATCCACACCAACGCGGCGCTGTTTCGCCGTATCGACGCGCTGATGAAGGAGGCGAGTGGAGCCGCGCCGGGCAGCGAAGAAAAGCGCGTGCTCGAGCGCTATCACATCATCTTCCGCCGCGCCGGCGCCGGCCTCGATGCCATCGGCAAGAAGCGGCTCGCTGAAATCATCGAGCGCCTAGCCGCGCTGGGTACCGCGTTCAGCCAGAACGTTCTCGCCGACGAGCAGGCCTTTGCGCTTCTGTTGCGCGAAAAATCCGAGCTTGCCGGCCTGCCCGATTTCATGCGCGAGGCGATGAAGTCGGAAGCGACCGAACGCGGGCTTGATGGCTACGCGGTCACGCTGTCGCGCTCCAGCGTCGAGCCGTTTCTGCAATTCGCCGCGCGCCGCGACCTGCGCGAAAAAGTCTTCCGCGCTTTCATCATGCGTGGCGACAATGGCGGGGCGGTCGACAACAACGCGATCATCGCCGAGACGGTGCGGCTGCGCGCCGAGCGCGCCCGACTGCTCGGCTTTGCCGATTTCGCCCATTACCGGCTCGACGACGCCATGGCGAAAACGCCGCAGGCGGCGCGCGACTTGCTCGCCACGGTCTGGACGCCGGCGCGGCAAAAGGCGATTGCCGACCGGGATGACTTGCAGGCCCTGATCCAGCAGGAAGGCGGCAATTTCCAGTTGGCGCCGTGGGACTGGCGCTACTACGCGGAAAAGCTGCGGCAAAAGCGCTGCGATTTCGATGAAGCCGCCATCAAGCCGTATCTGCGCCTCGACCGCATGATCGATGCGGTCTTCTACACGGCGCAACGCCTTTTCGGGTTGACCTTCCGCGCGCGCAGCGACGTGCCGGTCTGGCACCCCGACGTGCGCGTGTGGGAGGTGCGCGGCGCCGGCGACAAGCCGATCGGTCTGTTCTTCGGTGATTACTTCGCGCGGTCGTCCAAGCGCAGCGGCGCCTGGATGACTTCGCTGCGCGATCAGGAAAAACTTGCCGGCGATATCCGGCCGCTCGTCGTCAACGTCTGCAATTTTTCCAAGGCCGCCGCGGGCGAGCCGACGCTGCTCAGCTTCGACGATGCGCATACCCTGTTTCACGAGTTCGGCCACGCGCTGCACGGGCTATTGTCGCAAGTGACCTATCCGGAGCTGTCCGGCACCAATGTCGCCACCGACTTCGTCGAGCTGCCCTCGCAGCTCTATGAGCACTGGCTGGAGCAGCCGGAGCTGCTGCGCCGCTTCGCGCTGCACTACCGGACCGGTGAGCCGATGCCCGAGTCGCTGTTGCAGCGCTTGCTCGCGGCGCGCAATTTCAATCGTGGCTTTGCCACGGTCGAATATGTGGCCTCCGCTTTCGTCGATCTCGATTTCCATGCGCTGACGACGGCCGAGGAGATCGATCCGGCTTCCTTCGAGGCCGGGGCGCTCGGTCGCATCGGCATGCCCGACGAAATCGCCATGCGCCATCGGCCGCCGCAATTCGCCCATATCTTTTCAGGCGGCGGTTATGCGGCCGGTTATTACAGCTACATGTGGTCGGAAGTGCTCGACGCCGATGCCTTCGAGGCGTTCGCCGAAAAAGACAACATATTCGATCCGGCGACGGCGAAACGGCTGCATGATTTCATCTACGCGGCCGGCGGCTCGCGCGAGCCGGCCGAAGCCTACAAGCTGTTTCGCGGCCGGCTGCCGAGCGCCGATGCGCTGTTGCGTAAGCGCGGCTTCGCCGAACCTGTAGCCTGATTGCGGATGAAGGTTCGGCTGTTATAACCCGCTCCGTCCCCGCGAAAGTCGGGGACCCAGCCGAATTTAACGCCATCGCGTCTGGATTCCCGCGTGCGCGGCAATGAGCGGAAGGATGAATTAAAGCACATGGACCTGCATAGCGCCGGCCATCGCCGCGGCGTCGTTTGCGCACCGCACTTTTCCGCCGTCGAAGCCGGCCGCGCCATGCTCGCGGAGGGCGGCAACGCCCTCGAATCCATGCTGGCCATGGCGGCGACGATCGCCGCCGTCTATCCGCACATGAACCATCTGGGCGGGGACGGATTCTGGCTGATCCGCGAACCACGCGGCCGCGTGCGCGCCATCATGGCGGCGGGGCCGGCAGGCGAGGGGGCCACGCGCGAGCTTTATCGCGAGTACGAGACGATCCCGCCGCGCGGGCCGCTCGCGGCGCTTACTGTGCCGGGGGCGCTCGGTGGCTGGATACTGGCGCGCGAAGCGGCACAGACCAACGGCGGCAAGCTGCCGCTTGATGTCCTGCTCGCTCCGGCCATTGGGCATGCCCGCAATGGCTATGCGGTCACGCGCAGCCAGGCGCGGCTCACGCGGGAACACCTCGACAGCTTGCGCGATGTGCCGTGGTTTGCTCCGACCTTCCTCGTGCACGGCGATGCGCCCGCGGTCGGCACCGTGCTCAAGCAGCAGCAGCTGGCCGAGACGCTTGCGCAGCTCGCGCACGCCGGCCTCGACGATTTCTATCGCGGCGATGTCGGCCGCGAGATCGCGGTCGATCTCGAACGCATGGGCAGCCCGGTCACGCGCGACGATCTTGCGCGTTATGCCGCGCGGCTGAGCCAACCGCTGGCGCTGACGCTGCCGGCCGGCACCCTCTACAATACCGACGCGCCGACCCAGGGCGTGGTATCGCTGATGATCTTGGCGCTGTTCGAGCGCTTCGGCGTGACCACGGCCGAAGGCTTCGATCACGTGCACGTTCTGGTTGAGGCGACCAAGCGCGCGCTGCGGGCGCGCGACCGCGCCGTCACCGATCCGCACCATCTGCCGCATCCGCTGGAGCGCTATCTTGAGGAGCGCTTTATCGCCGGCGAGGCCATGAAGATCGATCGCCGCAAGGCCGCGCCCTGGCAGCTTCGCGCACCCGAGAGCGACACGGTCTGGATGGGTGCGGCGGACACAAACGGCCTGGTCGTCTCCTACATCCAATCGCTGTACTGGGAATTCGGCTCCGGCTGCGTGCTGCCGCGTACCGGCGTGCTGATGCAGAACCGCGGCGCAAGCTTCTCGCTCGAAGCCGGCGCGCTCAATCTGTTGGCGCCCGGCCGGCTTCCGTTCCACACGCTCAATCCGGCGCTGGCGGTCCTCAATGACGGACGCATCATGGCCTACGGCTGCATGGGCGGTGACGGCCAGCCGCAGACGCAGGCGGCGCTGTTCACGCGTCATGTCGGTTTCCGCGAGCCGCTCGATCAGGCGATCGAGCGGCCGCGCTGGATTTTAGGGCGCACCTGGGGCAGCCCGCGCACGGCGCTGCGGCTCGAACCGCGCTTCGACGGCAACCTCATCGACGCGCTCGCCGCGGCCGGCCACGACATTGAAGTCCTGGACGACGCCTATTCGGATGTCATGGGCCACGCCGGCGCCGTCGTGCTTCACCCCGACGGCACCTGCGAAGGCGCCCACGATCCCCGCGCCGACGGCGGTGCGGCCGGGGCGTAGGCGCAAAGCATGATTTTATACAGGCCACTAAACTTGGAAGAGCTTGCACTGGTATACGAGTTGGGAATGCGAGCTTTTCCGCCGCGCAAACCGGATCAGTCGATATTTTATCCTGTCTTAAATCTGGAGTACGCCAATGAAATTGCGCAACGCTGGAACGCTGAGTATCAAAGGGCCTCAGGTTTCACGGCAAGATTTCAGATTGACGATGCATACGTGGCGCGATTCGAAACACATCAGGTTGGAGCGGCGCACCATATAGAGCTCTGGATTCCGGCTGAAGAACTAGCGCAGTTCAATGAATACATTTCCCCGCCAATCTTGATCATCAGCGCTTATTTTAGTAAGAACTTTCAAGGACATGTGCCGTCGAAATTTGGATTGCAGGGAAAGGACGCAACGGCGCAATTTGTCGCCTTGGCAAACACGCTAGACTACAGCGGCATGGATTTTATCTGTGAAATAGCGGCTAACCATACTGCAGTATTCCTAAATTATGCCTTCTGGTTCCGAGCCTCGTTTTCAAGTCAGGGCATAAATGAAGCCGAACAGACACGTGTGTTGAGAGCTATCCGGAAAGTCTGGTCTGACGCTTTTCCCCAAATCCATTTGCCGCTGAGCGATGAATAACCGCGCCGCCACGGCCCGTACAAGGATCATGCCGGACTCCCATGACAGAGTGGGCCAGCTGGCTTTATACTTGCGGTTTGATCCTTCGATGAGTGGGGGCGTGAATTTGTGAGTGATGCCGAGAACGCCGAACGGGCAGATTCGCGGCTGATGAAGTTGCACCGGCGGAGTTTGCTGCAAATGGCGGCCGGTGTGGGCGCGCTGGCGGCATCGCCGCGCAGCGCACTGGCGCAGACTGCCTATCCATCCCGTGCGGTCCATGTGGTCCTCGGCTTTGCGGCGGGCGGCTCCTCCGATGTTATCGGACGACTTGTTTGCCAGTCGCTGTCGGTGCGCCTTGGCAGGCCGTTTGTATTCGACAACCGGACAGGAGCCGGCAGCAATATCGCCACCGAGTTCGTCGCCAGAGAGCCGGCCGACGGCTACACGCTGCTGTGGTCCACCTCCGCCAACGCGATCAATGCGACGCTCTACAATCACCTCAATTTTGATTTCATCCGCGACTTCACTCCCGTCGCCGGCGTCTTCCGCGTTCCCAACGTGCTGGAAGTTCATCCTTCCGTTCCGGTCAAAACCGTTCCGGAATTCATCGCTTACGCCAAGGCAAATCCGGGCAAGCTGAATTTTGCCTCGGGCGGGATAGGAGCGACGCAACATCTCTCCGCCGAGCTGTTCATGTTCATGACCGGCATCGACATGCGCCACGTCCCCTATCGCGGCTCGGCGCCGGCGCTTATCGATCTGCTCGGCGGTCAGGTGCAAGTCATGTTCGATCTCCTGCCTGCGTCGATCGGCTATATCCGCGCCGGCAAATTGCGTGCGCTGGCGGTCACCACGGCAACGCGCTCTGACGTATTGCCCGATGTCCCGACGATCGGCGAATTCGTGCCCGGCTACGAAGCGAGCACGTGGAACGGCGTAAGCACGCCGAAAAATACGCCGAGCGACGCGATCGATAAGCTCAACAATGCAATCAACGCCAGCCTTGCCGAACCGAACGTGAAGGCGCGTCTTGCCGACTTGGGAGCAATCGCGATTGTTGGGTCGCCCGCCGATTTCGGCAAACTCGTTGCTGATGAAACCGCCAAGTGGGGTAAGGTCATCAAGGTTGCGGGCATCAAGGCCAATTAGGGATTTTTCTATATCGGCTCCATCGGCGACAATCCCAACCGAAGCTTCAAGTTCCGATCGCGGTCGGCCGGCGGGTTCGGCGCGGTGAGCAGCTTCTGGCCAGAGAAAATCGAATTGGCGCCGGCGAAGAAGCAGAGCGGTCGCGAGCTACGAAATCTTCTTTGTATCGATCGCCTGTTTGGCGATTCTGGTCGCTTCGTTTTCCGAGTCTGCGTTCGGCGTATGGAACACGTCGACCTTCGCACCGTCGACCAGCATGTGCTTGCCGTCCCGACGGCGGATCTTCGCCTGCCATTGGCCCTTCTCATTGACGAATTCGCTGATGATGTAGTCCTTGTATTCCATCGGTCAGTACTCGTTAGGGTTCCATCGGGATCAAGCCCAATCGCTCCATCAAATCGCGGTCGCGGTCGGCCGTGGGATTCGGCGTGGTGAGCAGCTTGGGGCCGTAAAAGATCGAATTGGCGCCGGCGAGGAAGCAGAGCGCCTGCGTCTCCTCGCTCATGTCTTCGCGCCCGGCCGAGAGGCGCACCACCGAGCGCGGCATGGTGATGCGGGCGACCGCGATGGTGCGCACGAATTCCAGCGGATCGAGTTTTTGCTTGCCGGCGAGCGGCGTGCCGGCGACGCGCACCAGCATGTTGATCGGCACCGATTCGGGATGTTCTGGGAGCGACGCCAGCGTTGCGATCATGCCGACGCGATCCTCGCGCGTCTCGCCCATGCCGACAATGCCGCCGCAGCACACATGCATGCCGGCGTCGCGCACGTGTTCGAGCGTGTCGAGCCGGTCCTGATAAACGCGTGTCGTGATGATCTTGTCGTAGAATTCCGGCGCGGTGTCGAGATTATGGTTGTAGTAGTCGAGACCCGACGCTTTCAGCCGCCGCGCCTGCGCCGCTGTCAGCATGCCAAGCGTCGCGCAGGTCTCCAGTCCCAGCGTCTTGACGCCTTCGACCATGGCGCAGACGGAATCGAGGTCGCGGTCCTTCGGTTCGCGCCAGGCCGCGCCCATGCAGAAGCGGCTGGCGCCGGCCTGCTTGGCCGCTCGCGCCTCGGCCAGCACCGCGTCGAGCCGCATCAGCTTTTCCGCGTGCACGCCGGTGTCGTAGCGCGCGCTCTGCGGACAATAGGCGCAATCCTCCGGACAGCCGCCGGTCTTGATCGACAGCAGCGTGGAAATCTGCACCGCGGCCGGATCGAAATTCTGCCGGTGGACGCTCTGCGCGCGGAACATCAACTCCGGGAACGGCAGGTCGAACAGCGCGCGCACTTCTTCGCGCGGCCAATCATGACGAGACGGTTGCGCATGCGGACCGAGCGAATGTTCGTGGGTGGCGGACATGCGCGAGTGTAACCCGGATCAGGCGCGGGCGAAATCGGCCCGCTATCCGCCGGGCGCGCAAATTGCAGTTCCTGGACAAGACGCTTATGGTCCGCGGCGCCGTGTCCGATAGCCCGCCCGACCATCTTTCCAATAATCCGCGCAGCCCCTTCTTCAAGGAGGACGTGCTCCAGCGCGACATTGGCGTACGCTTCAACGGGGCGGAGAAGACAAATGTCGAGGAATACTGCGTCAGCGAGGGCTGGATTCGCGTCCAGGCTGGCAAATCCAAGGATCGGCACGGCAATCCGATGACCGTCAGGCTCAGCGGCAAGGTCGAGGTGTATTTCAAGGAGGCGACGTCCGCGCCTGAGCAGGCACCGCAGAAGAACGAAGAACCGGCAAAAGTGAAGGCGGCCTCCAAGGCGGAAACGACGGAAAGGGCCCAAAAAAGCGAAAAGAAAGAAAAAAACGAAAAGGCTGAAAAGAGCGAAGAGCCGGCAAGAGCCGCCAAGCTTGCCAAGGCAGGTAAAGCCGACAAGGCCGAAGGCGGACAAAGCCGATAAGTCCGCGAAGGCGGGCAAAGCCGATAAACCCTGACTCATCCTGTCGTCATGGCCGAGCTTGTTCCGGCCATCCACGTCTTTAATCTGCTTCGCTTTAAGACATGGATGCCCGGCACACGGTTGAGGAATCGTCTGCGTGCTTGCGAGGCAAAATTCAGAATCCTTTCCCTCGCTTGATACAAAATCATTCGCTTGATAGAAAATATCGAAATTTTCCTTTGACTTATATTTTGACCGTAATGTAACTTTCCGAGAATGGCGCATCCCCGGAAGCGCTTGGTTTTGCGAAACAAGTGTGGAGCGCTGCACGTGACACCGGAATCCTCGCAAGGGCACCCGGATTGAACACGGCATCGCGCTGCTCTTTGCCGGCATGACGCGTCAGCGTGCGAAACGGGTTGCTAAAGTTCGAGCCGAGAGCAACGAACCGGCCGGCAACTCATCTAGCTAATATTGAAGGGGGAGATAATCAGTGATCACAGGAGCCAGAGCAGAAACGCAGCGCCATCCTATCGATATTCGCCCTCGCTGGATTCAGCTTATCATTGGGGTGATCTGTATGATGGCTGTCGCGAACATCCAATATTCTTGGACACTGTTCGTCCCGGAGATCGTAAAGACCTTCGGATGGTCGCGGGCATCGGTTCAGAGCTCATTCACTGTTTTTATAGTGACGCAAGTGCTGTCCACTCCGGTCGTCGGCTATCTGATCGACCGTTACGGACTCCGGCCCGTGATTATATTGGGCGGGTTCACGGCTGGCCTGTCGTGGATAGTAAATTCGGACGCGACCTCCCTAACCGGATTTTACATGGGTGCGTTTATAGGAGGTGTTGCGGCAGGATGCGTTAACGCTTGCGCCGTCAACAGCGCTTTAAAATGGTTTCCGGATCGGCGGGGACTTGCAGTCGGACTCATGGCTGCTGGTTACGGCTCAGGCACAGTATTCACCGTCCTACCAATCGCCAATATGATCGGCACGAGTGGGTTTAGTCGTACGTTTTTCGTGTTTGGTCTGATCCAAGGCGCCATCATTCTCTTGGCGGGCTTTTTCATGCGTTCCCCACAGCCTGGCCAAATCCGGTATTCAGCAACTGTTCTACAGTCTCATCGCGATTACACGCTCGGCGAGTCGTTGCGTACGCCAGTACTTTGGATGCTAATGGTTATGTTTGCTCTTGTTGCCACTGGCGGTCTTATGGCGGTGGCACAACTCAGCTTGATCGCTCAGGATTTCGGCATCAAAGACATCGAAGTCAATGCCGGTCTTTTCAGTATGGCCGCCCTGCCTTTTGCTCTCATGGCTGACAGAGTTACGAATGGGATTTCTCGACCCCTGTTCGGATGGATTTCCGATCACATTGGCCGTGAAATAACGATGTTCATTGCCTTTTCATTGGAGTGTATTGGGATTCTAGCGCTCGCCACGTTTGGGAGGCATCCCGTTGCTTTTATCGTGCTCAGCGGGACTGTCTTTCTCGCTTGGGGCGAAATTTACAGCCTCTTCGGGGCGACGATCGGTGATGCTTTCGGCACGAAGCACATTGGAAAAATCTATGGTGTTCTATTCCTGTCAGCGGGATTCGCTTCTTTCTTCGTACCAATTGCCAACTTAATCATGGCCGCGAGCGGGACTTGGGCGACTGTCTTCTACATTACCGCAGCTATGGACTTGGCCGCCGCACTGGCGGCGCTTTTTATACTCAGGCCATTGTTACGCAAACATTTACTGAAGTGAATCCCCGGACCTGGGACCGGTTGACTAAATTGGATTTTGAGTCGTTGCGCCGATCCGCTTGAGGATAAGCGGGCGGTCCTCACCCGCAGGCGAGCGCATAGACGTGTTGCACGCCCTTCGGCAACGGCGTCTCGCGCCAAGTCTCTCCGCCGTCCTGGGTGCCGAATACCTCACCGTAGCGCGCGGCGATATAGACCTGTTGGGCGTCGCTCGCATGCAGGCTGACCGACATCAGCGTGCCATGCGGCTTGACCTTGTCGAAGCGCTGCCAAGTCTTGCCGACATCGCGGCTTCGGTAAAGTGCTCCATCCTTTGACGAGGCGGCAACCGACAGGCAGGCGTAGAGCGTGCTCGGGTCCTGCGGCGCGACCTTGATGTCGCGCCCGTAGGTGAAGGGCGAAAAGCGATCCACGCGCAAATCCTCCCAGGACTTGCCGCGGTCGCCGCTGCGGAACAGTCCCATGCGCGCCGCCAGGATGACACCGTCGGGATCGGCGGCGCTCATGCAGATGGCGTGGCCGTCGAGCATGCCTTCGGCTTCGGTATCGCTGACGATCTTGCTGCGCAGCCGCGGCTCGTCGACCGACAGACGAATCAGGGGGTCGCTGCAGTCGTGCCAGCTTTCGGCGCCGTCGCCCGAATGCATCACTCCGCCGATTTCCAGCGCCGCATAAATCTCCTGCGGCCGATTCGGGTCGCGGGCAAAACGCATGACGCGGGCGGCGAACGGCGCCTTGCCGCGCTCCGGCAATTGCGGAGCGGCCTGGCGCATCCAGCTGGCGCCGGCATCGCTGCTGCGATAGATCGATACCGGCGAGCCGCCGGCGAGCAGGCGCCGCGAATCGGCGGGGTCCGACAGGAAAGACCAGATTTGCACGCCGTGATCGGGAAAGGCGGCTCGTTTGAACGTCGCGCCCCGATCGGTCGAGCGATAGATGCCGTCCCTGGTGCCGGCGAGCACGACGTTCGGGTCGCGCGGATGCACGAAGACCGTATAGGCCTCCGGCTCCGCCAGCGCGTGCTGCCAATCGGACTCCTCGGCGGCGCGGCGAAACACGCCGGCGAGATGACCTTCGTTGCCGCCGTAATAGCCGCCGACGCCGGCGTAGACGTATGATTGTGTCATGGTGCTTGCCTCCTCAAGCTTTTCGCGAATTTTATTATGCAGCCGAAGTTTCGACAATGCGGACTAATGCAGTGTCGGCCGCTCGGCGACCACGTGCAGGTCGAGCTGCCCAATCAATGCCGCGCGATCCGCCTCCGCCGCGGCCAATCCGGCGGCCGTTTCCTGTGCCGTCGAGTGATTTGAACCCCAGACCACGACGCCGCCGAGCAATGCCGCCATTGCCGCGAGCATCAGCCGCGGATCGAACGGGATCGCGCCTAACAGGATCGCGCCAAGAACCAAGCCGCCGCCGGTCACCGCGATGCGCGCGACCAAAACGAACTTACGACAGCTTTCCAACCGCGCAGACAGATCGTCGATCTGCGCTTCGAGGCGCTCGATCTGCTCGCGCGGGTCGGTGTCGGTCATCAGGTATGAGGTGTCAGGAAATGGAAATCGAATATCTTCCCGATGAACCGACACCTGAATTCCCGATTCCTGATAACTGATTACTCCGCCGCAATGCGTGAGGCCGGATCGATCGCCTCCACCCGTGCGGCGCAGTATTTGAACTCGGGGATTTTGCCGAACGGGTCAAGCTTCGGATTGGTCAAAAGATTGGCCGCGGCCTCGACGTAGGCGAACGGGATGAACACCACGCCGTCTGGAATCGCGTCGTCCTGGCGCGCCGCCAACTCCACGGTGCCGCGGCGCGTGGTGACACGGATCATGTCGCCCGGCTTGATGCCAAGCTTGGCGATGGTGCCGCGCGACACTGAGGCGACGGCGCTTGGCTCGAGTGCGTCGAGCGTTGTAGCGCGCCGCGTCATGGCGCCGGTGTGCCAATGTTCGAGCTGCCGCCCGGTGGTGAGGATGAACGGATAGTCTTCGTTCGGAGTCTCGTCAGGCGGTTGCAGCTTCGCGGCGACGAGCTTGCCGAAGCCGCCCGGTCGCGGAAAACCCTTGTCGAACACGACGTCGCGGCCCGGTTTGTCGGGCGCGTCGGCCGGGTAGGTGACCGAGCTCTCACGCGCGATGCGCTCCCAGGAAATGTTGTCGAGCGAGGGCATCAGCGAGGCCATCTCGGCGTAGATCTCATGCGGTCCCTGGTAGTTCCATGACAGCCCCAGGCGGCGGCCGATCTCCTGGATCAGCCGCCAATCCTGCCGCGCCTCGCCAGGCAGCGGCAGCGCCTTGCGGCCCATCTGCACTTGCCGATTGGTATTGGTGACGGTGCCGTCTTTTTCCGGCCAGGCCGACGCCGGCAATACGACATCGGCGTAGCAGGCGGTCTCGGTGAGGAAGAGGTCCTGCACCACGAGATGCTCGAGATGAGCGAGCGCCTCTCGCGCGTGATTGAGATCGGGGTCCGACATCGCCGGGTTTTCGCCCATGATGTACATGCCCTTGATCACGTCGGCATGCACGGCATTCATGATCTCCACCACGGTCAGTCCGGTTTTGGTATCGAGCTTCACGCCCCAGGCGTCCTCATAGCGGGCGCGAACCTGCGGATCGGTCACCGACTTGTAGTCGGGATAGAACATCGGGACCAGGCCGACATCGGAAGCGCCCTGCACGTTGTTCTGGCCGCGCAGCGGATGCAGTCCGGTGCCGGGTCGGCCGATCTGGCCGGTGATCAGCGACAACGCAATCAGGCAGCGTGCATTGTCGGTGCCATGGGTGTGCTGCGAGATGCCCATGCCCCAGAAAATGATCGCCGACTTGGCGCGCGCGAACTTGCGCGCCACGGTGCGCAGCATGTCGGCCTCGATGCCGCAAATCGGCGCCATCTCCTCCGGGGTAAAGTCTTTGACGTTGTCGGCGAACGGCTTGAAGCCCTCGACATAGGTCTGAACGTATTGCTCGTCGTAGAGCTTTTCGGTGACGATGGTGTTGAGGATGCCGTTGAGCATTGCCACGTCGGTGCCGTTCTTGAACTGCAGCATGTGGGTGGCGTGACGCTTGAGCGCCTGGCCGCGCGGATCGGCGACGATCAAGGTGGCGCCGCGTTTTTTCGCCTGCTTGAAAAACGTCGCGGCAACCGGGTGATTCTCCGTCGGATTGGCCCCGATCACGAAAATCACCTCGGCGTTCTTGCACTCGTTGAAGCTCGCCGACACCGCGCCGGAGCCGATGCCCTCCATCAGCGCGGCGACCGAGGAGGCATGGCACAGCCGCGTGCAGTGATCGACATTGTTGGTGCCGAAGCCGGTGCGTATCACCTTTTGGAACAGATAGGCTTCTTCGTTCGATCCCTTTGCGGAGCCGAATCCGGCGAGCGCCTGCGAGCCGTCGCGGTCGCGGATTGTCTTTAGACCCGCGGCGGCGCGGTCGAGCGCTTCTTCCCAGGTCGCTTCGCGGAAATGCGACCACGGGTTCGACGGATCGATAAATTCGTGCGGCACCTTCGGCACGCCGTCCTTGCGGATCATCGGCTGTTTCAGCCGCTGCGGATGACTGACATAATCGAAGCCGAAGCGGCCCTTTACGCACAGCCGGTTTTCGTTCGCCGGACCGTTGCGGCCGCTGACATAGAGCAGCTTGTCGTCCTTGATGTGATAGGTGAGCTGGCAGCCGACGCCGCAATACGGGCACACGCTGTCGACCGTGCGGTCGGCCTTGCCCTTGAAAATATTGTTGGCGTCGACCACCGTCGCCGGCATCAGCGCGCCGGTCGGACAGGCCTGCACGCACTCGCCGCAGGCCACGCAAGTCGAAGCACCCATCGGGTCGTCGAAGTCGAACACGATCTTCTCGCCGTGGCCGCGGCCGGCCATGCCGATCACGTCGTTGACCTGGACTTCGCGGCAGGCGCGGACGCACAGATTGCAGTGGATGCAGGCGTCGAGATTGACCGCCATCGCCGGATGGCTGCGGTCGGGCGCAGGCGAGTGCCGGCGAGGAAAGCGGCCGCGCTTGAGCTGCATGCTGGTGACGATCTTCCACAGCTCGGACGCCGGATCGTGCGCGTGTGCCTGGTCGGGCTGATCGGCCAGCAGCACTTCCGCCACCATGCGGCGTGCGGACTTGGCGCGCTCGCTGCTGGTTTTGACCTTCATGCCCGGCGCCGGCATGCGAATGCAGCTTGCCGCCAGCACACGCTCGCCTTCGATCTCGACCATGCAGACGCGGCAATTGCCGTCGGGCCGGTAGCCGGGCTGCGGCGAATAGCACAGGTGCGGCAGCTCGATGCCGAGCCGCGCGGCTGCGCGGAAAATGGTCTCGCCGTCGCGGATGTCGACGTCGCGGCCGTCGATGGTGAAGGCCTTGCCGGTGGCGCCATCGCCCTTCCCAGCGCTCTTGTCGGCCGGGGCGGTGTGCGCCACGCCCGGCTTGCCTTCGCCATAGGCAGACCCACCGGCGGCGCCTTTTTGATCGTGTCCGTATCCGACCGGTTTGTGTCCGTTGCTGTCGCTCATGTCGCAAGCCCTTCGGTGCCGCTGCCTACCAATGGCCCAGCGGCTTTTTTAGTTCGTCCGGAAAGTATTTTAGCACACACAGCAGCGGATTCGGCGCCGCCTGACCGAGACCGCAGATCGAGGCGTCGCGCATCAGCGTCGAAAGTTGGTCGAGGAGGGCGGCATCCCACGGGCCATTGGCCATCAGAGCGGCTGCCTTCTCGGTGCCGACGCGGCACGGCGTGCACTGACCGCAGCTCTCGTCCTCGAAGAATTTCACGAGGTTGAGTGCCACGGCTTTCATGTCGTCCTTGTCGGACAAGACCACAACCGCATGCGACCCGACGAAGCAGCCGTACTTTTCCAGCGTGCCGAAATCGAGTGGGATGTCGGCCATTGATGCCGGCAGGATGCCGCCCGAGGCTCCGCCCGGCAGGTAGCCGGCGAAGACGTGACCGTCCGCCATGCCGCCGCAGAACTCCTCGATCAGTTCGCGCGCAGTGACGCCGGCGGGCGCGAGCTTCACCCCCGGATGCTGGACCCGGCCGGAGACCGAGAAGCTGCGAAAGCCCTTGCGATCGTGGCGCCCCTGCGAGGTGAACCAGGTTACGCCCTTTTCGACGATGTCACGCACCCAGAACAGCGTCTCGACGTTCTGTTCGAGCGTCGGCCGGCCGAACAGCCCGACCTGCGCCAGATAGGGCGGGCGATGGCGCGGCAGCCCGCGCTTGCCCTCGATCGATTCGATCATCGCCGACTCTTCGCCGCAGATGTAGGCGCCAGCGCCGCGGCGAAGGTGGATTCTGCTGTGCCTGGACAACCCCGCCTTCTCCACCTTGGCGAGTTCGTCGATAAGCAGCAGCCGCAGTTCCGGATATTCGTCGCGGATGTAGAGATACGTATCGGCGGCTTCGACCACCCAGGCGGCGATCAGCATGCCTTCTATGAAACGGTGTGGATCGCGTTCGAGATAGTAGCGATCCTTGAAAGTGCCGGGCTCGCCCTCGTCGGCATTGACGGCGAACAGGCGCGGCGCCGGTTCGGCGCGTACCAGCGACCATTTCCGTCCGGTCGGAAAGCCGGCGCCGCCGAGGCCGCGCAGGCCGGCATCGCCGACCAGCTTGATGATCTCGTCGCGGCTGCGGGCGCTGCCGAGGCACGCCTTGAGCAATTCGTAGCCGCCGGCGCCGACGTAGACGGTGAACGGATTGGGCGTGGCATAGGCACGCGCATGCGCCGGCTTTGCCGCGGCCGCGGCCACTTGCGCCGTACTGGCGTGTGCGATCTGCACGTGATTCAGTGCGCAAACCGGAGCGCGATCACAGGCGCCCATGCAGGGCGCGCGGACGACACGCGCGCCGTCGCCGAGTGCGTTCGGCAATTCGGCCAAAAGACTCTCCGCGCCGGCAAGCGCGCAGGACAGCGAGTCGCAGACCCGCACCGTGAGCGGCGGCGGCGGGGTCTGTCCTTCCTTCACCACGTCGAAATGGGCGTAGAAGGTCGCGACTTCGTAGACCTCGGTGAGTGCAAGCCGCATCTCCTGCGCCAGCGCGGCAAGATGCGCGGCGGACAGATAGCCGTAGCGGTCCTGAAGAAGATGCAGGTGCTCGATGAGCAGATCGCGCCGCCGTTCGCGCTCGCCGAGTAGCGCGCGCACCTCGGCCAAAGCCTGCGGATCGACCTGCCGACCCTTGGGCGTACGCGGCGGCCGACGGCGGCCATTCCGCCCGCCATTCCGGGGGCGCGATGCAGGCGAGGGCGATTGGGTCAGGCTCATTGTTCGCTCGAAGCAGTCTCGGTGACGGGAAGGCTGGGCTCTTCCGGCGCCTCCTCTTCAATAGGCATTTTCTATTGATAAATTGGCGTTTCTCTGGAATAACCGATCATGAGCCTGCTGCCAAGATAGGCACACAAGGGCAGGTTTTCCAACGAAATCGGTAGCTTGCGGTAAGCTTCGTCGTGATCGAGAAACTCGAATTCCTGCTGGCTTTGGCTCGTGAGCGCCACTTCCGTAGAGCCGCTGAAGCCTGTGGGGTCACCCAGCCGACGCTTTCGGCCGCCATCAAGCAGCTTGAGGAAAGCTTCGGGATTCTGCTCGTCAATCGCGATTCGCGATTTCAGGACTTCACCGCGGAAGGCGAGCGGGTGCTGGAATGGGCTCGCCGCATCGTCAGCGATGCCCGCGCCATGCGCGAAGACATCCAAGCGCTCAAGCACGGGCTGTCCGGACGGTTGCGCATTGCCGCGATCCCGGCAGCCCTTGCCACGATCGAGACGTTGACCACGCTCTATCACGAGCGCCATCCCGCCGTGCAGTTTACGGTTCTGGCACGTAGCTCCGAGCACGTTCTCAAGCTTCTGGAAAATCTCGAGATCGATGCCGGGGTGATGTACGTCGACGACGAGCCGCTTGGACGGTTCACCGCAATGCCGCTTTATCGCGAGGGCTATCGACTGGTTACTGCGGCCGATGCGCCGCTTGGCGATCGCGCCACGGTAACCTGGGCGGAAGTCGCGCGGCTGCCGCTTTGCCTGCTCACGCCCGACATGCAGTCGCGCCACCGCGTCGACGACCTGTTGCGCGGCGCCGGCGGCGATCCGCGCCCGGCTCTGGAGTCGAATTCGATGGTCGTGTTGTACTCCCATGTACGCAGCGGGCGCTGGGCGACCGTAATGCCTTCTCGGCTGGCGGCAACGCTCGGGCTTGCAGATCTGTTGCGGGCGATCCCGATCGTGGAACCTGAGGCGAGCCACACAATCGGTCTCGTGCTGCCTTCGCGGCAGCCGATGAAACCATTGACCGCGGCGCTGGCGGCGGAAGGCCGCCGTGCGGCGCAGCTTTTGGCCGAATAGGCGCCGCCATTTCTTTCCTCAAGCGCGGTGCGGCAGCCCGCGCGCGCCGGGGGTTTGTCCCGCCCACCGCGTTTCGGTTCGGATGTGCGAAGGCGCGGCTGCCGTGGCCCACGAGTAGATTATGCTGGGTTCTATGGTTCGCCCCGCATCGCTCTGCCCACGACCTATGCTTCTCCTCTATCGCATGATAGGAAGGAGCTTATTGATTCATACTATCACCGTCTTCACTGTACAGGTGATCAGACTCCGGAATGCGTAGCGTGCGAATGGGCGCGCTCCGTCGTCTACAGAGAATAACAAAGGGGTCAGGGAGGACCGCGCGATGAGCTTTTTCGATCGTAGCCGCACGATTGCCCCGCCGGGCTTTAGCCGATGGATGGTGCCGCCAGCAGCCTTGTGCGTGCATCTGTGCATCGGCCAAGCCTACGCGTTCAGCGTGTTCAACCTGCCGATGACCAAGCTCATCGGTATTGCCAAGTCGGCGCCGGGCGACTGGAAGCTCACCGAGCTTGGCTGGATTTTTTCGCTGGCGATTTTCTTCCTCGGTGTGTCGTCGGCCGTGTTCGGCCGCTGGGTCGAGGAAGGTGGGCCGCGCCGGGCGATGTTCACGGCCGCGTGCTGCTGGGCAGGCGGCTTCTTGATCTCGGCGTTCGGCGTATACGTCCACAATCTGTGGATCATCTATATCGGCTATGGCGTGATCGGCGGCTGCGGCCTCGGTATCGGCTATATCTCTCCGGTTTCGACGCTGATCAAATGGTTCCCCGACCGTCCGGGCATGGCGACCGGCATGGCCATCATGGGCTTCGGCGGCGGCGCCTTCATCGCGGCACCGCTTTCGGTCTGGCTGATGAGCAAATTCAATTCCGTAACCCACGTCGGCGTCGCGGAAACGTGGATCATCATGGGCGTGATCTACTTTATCTTTATGGTGGTCGGTTCGGTCATCGTACGGGTGCCGGCGCCGGGCTGGAAGCCGGCAGGCTATACGCCGCCGGTGCAGGCGACGAAGCTGATCACGACCAGCGACGTGTTCGTCTATGACGCGCTGAAGACGCCGCAATTCTGGCTGATCTGGTGGATTCTCTGCCTCAACGTGACCGCCGGTATCGGCGTGCTCGGCCAAGCCTCCGCCATGAGCCAGGAAATGTTCCCCGGACGCATCACGCCGATCGCTGCGGCGGGCTTCGTCGGCCTGATGAGCCTGTTCAACATGGGCGGCCGCTTCTTTTGGGCGTCCACGTCGGACTATATCGGCCGCAAGAACACCTACTTCGTGTTCATGGTGCTCGGCTTCCTGCTGTACTGCACCGTGCCGACCATGGGGTCGATCGGCAGCGTGGTCGGGTTCGTGTGCTGCTTCCTGGTGATCATCAGCATGTACGGCGGCGGCTTCTCCACCGTGCCGGCGTATCTGAGGGATATGTTCGGCACGCGCTACGTCGGCGCCATCCACGGTCTGTTGCTCACCGCCTGGTCGATGGCGGGCATCTTCGGGCCGGTGCTGGTGAACTATATCCGCGCTTACAACGTCAGCCACGGCGTGCCGAAAGCCGACGCCTACAATGTCACCATGTACATTATGGCTGGGCTGTTGGTGGTCGGCTTCATCTGCAATCTGCTCGTGAAAGCCGTCGATAGGCGTTACCACATGCAACCCGATCGCGATGCAGCAATAAGCCCGGCCGCTATCGCCGCCACTCCGGCTCGCGCGTAGAGGAGACACAGTCATGGCAAACGCAAATCAACAAGCCGAGGGCACCGTCCCGTGGCAGCTTGTGCTGGCCTGGGCTTTCGTCGGCATCCCGCTCACATTGGGTGTGATAAAGACGATCCTCAATTCGATGGCGCTGTTCCACTAATCGCGCCGTCGCTGATGACGAGAACGGCGCGGTCGAGAGGCCGCGCCTTTTTCCATCGCCGTCATGTCTCGCTTCGGCCTCCCGGCGAACGGCATCGCTAGCGAAGATAGTCGTTGTCCTCCTCCCGGGCACCTCATTGCCGCTTCGCTACTTGATCGGGTTCCCGGGATCGCCTAAGTATTGTGCCGGGAATGGAGTCTCCCAAAATTGCCGGAAGGCTAATGACTCCTATCGGGCGAAGGCGCCGGTAGGAGCTATTTCCTTGCCAGGCCGCGCCCGGAAAGGGCGCAGATGAAGACGTTCCCGATCCCCGCGACTCTTCGTATCGGCGGCCGCAACGCGGCGTCGGCGCAGCCGGCGCTTCGATCTCGGCTGAAGCTTTGTCAGGTGCGTTCAGTCAGCCGCGCGCCGTGACAGCCATGAAGAATCTGGCGCATCCCTCCTTCTTCCGCGCTTTCGACCTGCTGCTGAGCACCACGAATCCGGCGCTGAAGCTTTCGTCGTGGTCACACGAGGGCGTCTCGTGGGAGCGCGAGCGGCACTCGTTCACGGGACCAAGGCACGGCCTGACGATCGAGATCATCACGCTGATGCGGCCTGGAAAACACGGATGGAGCCTGATGATCGTCAAGGAATATTGGTGGGTTGGGAAGGAGAGCAAAGCAATCAAGGCGTTGCGCTGGGCCAAGCCCATTTACGGGCAACGCGGCGACATCATGCAATGGTTCCGCCTGCAGGAAAGTTCGCTCGCAGTGAGCGGCTTGCTCGATTGGCGGCAGGTAGCCGGCAAAGCGCCCGTCGCGAACCGCTTCGCGGAGCCGGGGCAAGTCGATTTTCCCGGCGGGGACGTCGATGAGCGATAGCGCGCCATTCGGGCGCTGCAAATGCGGTGCGATTGCCGACCGCCTCGACGATGCGGCCAGAGCGGTCATGCGGTCGCTGGGACCCGATTCGCCTCTGCCGGCGCGGCTCGTCGACCTGCGCGAGCGGATGCGGCAGCAGCGCCTGCAGATCGCCGTGCTTGGACAGTTCAAGCGCGGCAAAAGCACATTCGTCAATGCACTGTTGGGAGCCGCGCTACTGCCGGCCGGCGTATTGCCCCTCACCGCCGTATCCACTTTCATATCCTGGCGCGAAGAGCCTTTGATCCGGATTCATTTTGCCGACGGGAGAGAAACCGAGCAGTTGCCGGTGAGGGATGCGAACGCCGTCTGCGATGCTCTGTTCCGATTTGTCACCGAGGAAGCCAATCCGAAGAATCACCTCGGCGTTGAACGGGTCGAACTCTTCTACCCCGCGCCCATCTTGCGCGGCGGTATTTGCCTTATCGACACACCGGGCATCGGCTCCACCCTCGAACACAACACCGAAGCGGCGCTGCGGGTACTGCCCGAGTGCGACTCCTCTCTGTTCATCCTCTCCGCCGATCCGCCGATCACCCAAGCCGAGCTGGGCTATCTCCGGCGTCTGAAGCCGAAGATCGGACGGACATTCTTCGTCCTCAACAAAATTGACTATCTCACCGCCGACGAAAGAGTCGCCGTCGCCGATTTCTTGCGAGGGGTCTTGATAACCGGCTCATTCCTTGAACCCGGCATGGAGATCTTGGCGGTCTCATCTCGGCTGGGATTATCGGCCAAGGAAAGACGCGACGATAATGCCTGGAGACAAAGCGGAATGGCAGACGTCGAACGCCAGTTTCAAACATATCTGACGAACGAAAAAGAGCTGCTGTTGCAAAACGCAATCAGACTAAAGGGAGCGGAGGTGCTTCATAGTGCCGCCAGTGAACTCGAATTGCGGATAAAAGCACTCGAAATGCCGCTCGATGAATTGCGCCTGAAATCATCGGAATTTGCCAACGCGCTGACGTCCATTCGAACACAACGCTTGACTCTCGCCAACTTGCTGTCCGGCGACCGGGGTCGCCTCATCGATGAGTTGGAGACAAGAACCCAGGCACTCCGCAAAACCGCGCTGTCGCGTTTGACCGGTGCAATCGATGACGCTCTCTCTCATCCCGGCGGGGTGTGGGTACAAAAGGTCAAAGCGGCAGTCTCAACGACAATCGAGGACGTTTTCGGTCATGCGCAGGAACGATTTATCGGTGAATTTTCCCGCCAAGTCGGCGATGCTCTCGCCGGCCATTGGGGCAGGCTGGAAGTCCTGGTGGAAGACGTCCGCCGAACCGCCGCGAAAATGTTCGAAGTCGAGTTGCCGGCTCAGGCCGAACCTGAGCCTTTTCGGCTCGCGCAGGAGCCCTACTGGATCGACGAGCGCATTGCCTCAAGCCTTATTCCGGATTTCAGCCCATTTATCGATCGACTGTTTCCGCCGGCGCTTCGCCGAAGCCGGCGTCATGCCCGCATCGTGAAGGAAACAAACGAGTTGATCGTGCACAACGCGGAAAACTTGCGCTGGGCGATCCTGCGCGGCCTCGATGAGACCTTCCGCACCACCTCAAGCCGGTTGGATGAACGCTTTGGGGAGGCGATTGCAGCTACCGAAGGCGTCATCCGCGAGACCCTGGAGCGCCGGCGCGATCATGCATCGACAGTGCAGTTGGTGCTGGAGCGGCTGGATCGGTCGAGGCGGGACATCGCAGAGGCGCGTCAATCGCTCGTCGGTTCGGAGCAATCGGTAAGCTGCGCGCCATGACCTTCCATAGCATTCTGTTCGAAAGGCCCGACGATTGGGCGCGGGACGACGGGCTTCCTGCGGCAGCTTTCTTCACCGACCTGAACTGCGACCAAATCGTCGCGGCGATTATCGCCGGCAAGGAAGAATATAATCTGCAACCGTTCTTTTATGCGCCTCTGCATCGCGTCGAAGCGATCGACTACCGGCACGAAGTGATCCGCGATCTTGACGGCACGCCGCTCAAGGAGCGCGTCGAGGCCTTCGCTGCAACGATGCGCGAAGTTCGCGACTGCCTTCGCGTCGCCGAAACCTTGCACAGCCGCGAACAGCAGCAGGGCTGGTTCCTTGATGCGGTTGCGATCTATTGCCGGGCCGCCCACACGCTGGCGCAGGACCTTGTCGCGCTTAAGCCCGGATCGCTCGGCTTCCGCCGTTTGCGCGACCACCTGAACGCTTATCTCGCCTCGGACCGCTTCAGAACGCTCGCCTGCGGAGCAAGCGAACTCAAGGCCGCTCTGTCTCGCGTGGAATACTGCGTCCACATTCGCGGCGATAGCTTTACCGTCCGCAGGCGTCGCGGCGAGCCCGACTACGGGATCGATGTCGAGGCCACGTTCGAAAAATTCAAACAAGGCGCCGCACGAAACTACAGAGTCAAGTTTTCCGACGGCCGGGAAATGAACCACATCGAGGCGAAGATACTGGAATTCGCCGGCAATCTGCATCCGGAGGTGTTTCAGCCGCTTCAGGCTTTTTGCGAGGCTCATAGCAACTTCATGGACCGCGCGCTCGTCGCGTTCGATCGTGAAGTTCAGTTCTATCTTGCCTATCTGGCTTACACTGACGATCTGCGCCACGCTGGATTGCAATTCTGTTATCCGCAGGTCTCCGCCTCCAGCAAGGAAGTCCACGATTACGGCGGGTTCGACATCGCCTTGGCCCACAAGCTCGTTGCGCAAAAAGCGCAAACTGTGACCAACGATTTCCACCTGGAAGGGGAGGAGAGGGTTGTGGTCGTATCCGGCCCCAACCAGGGCGGAAAGACGACCTTCGCCCGCATGTTTGGACAATTGCACTACCTGGCGAGTCTCGGTTGCCCCGTGCCGGGGCGGCAGGCGCGGCTGTTCTTGTTCGACCGGCTTCACACTCGGTTCGAAAGGCAGGAGAAAGTCGAAAATCTCCGCGGCAAGCTGGAAGATGACCTGATCCGGGTACGCGCGATTCTCGACGGCTCGACGTCCCGCTCGATCGTCATCCTCAACGAGGTCTTCACCTCCACCACAATCCAGGACGAGACCTTCCTCAGCAAAAGAGTGATGAGCGAGATAGTGCGGCTCGGAGCGCTGTGCGTCTGGGTGACCTTCGTCGACGAGCTGGCCTCTTTTGCACCGCAGATCGTCTCGATGGTCAGCACCGTCGCCGTCGACAATCCGACGCAGCGGACCTTCAAGGTCGTAAGACGGCCCGCCGACGGATTGGCCTATGCGATTGCGATCGCGCAAAAGCACGGGTTGACCTACGACGCGATCGTGCGGCGGGTCCGATCGTGAAAGCCTTCTTGATGTTCGCCGGCCGGGACTTCGATCCCGGTCAAGTGCTGGCGCGGCGCGAGAACGAGCGTCGTCACAACAGGAACCGGACCGCGATCGCGACCGAACTGCCGCTGCCTTGGCAGCAGCAGGCGTTGTGTCAGGACCTCGGTCTGTCGATCATCGTCGATGCGATGTCGTCGGATGATCCATTTTTGCATGATGCCGCGCAGGTCGGCGTTCTATCAAGCCTGGCCGACATCGATCCGATCAAATATCGGCAGGAGATCTTGGCGGATTGCCTCGACAATCCTGAGATTGTGCGCGCGATATATCGAGTCGCGATCGAGGCAATCGAGGGCGAGAGGAGCAATTATTGGAGCGCGTTCGGCCGCTACCCGACCGGAATCCTGCATCACGCCGTTGAAGTCATGCATCTGTTCGCAGGCAAGCTCAGAAGCCTGCGCAGCATCGCCGAGCAATATTCGAGCAGATTCCGATCGGCGGGCATGTCGAGATTCCTCGCCATGCTCGAATGCGAGCTCGAAGAGACCTATCTCGTCGAGATGGAAGAGCACCTTAGCCGCCTCAAATTCCGTCGCGGCATCTTGATCAGCGCGCGCCTTGGCCGCGGCAACAAGGCCCGGGATTTTGTCTTGCGCAAGCTTCCCGATGATACCCGAAGCTGGATCCTGCGCCATCTGTTTGACGAGAGGTCCGAAGGCTATACGTTTCGCCTCCATCCCCGCGATGAAGCCGGCGCGCGGGCGCTGGCCGCATTGAGCGACCGCGGAGTCGATCTTGCCGCCAACGCCGTGGCGCAATCCGCCGACCATCTTCTCGGCTTTTTCCAGATGCTGCGGACCGAACTGGCCTTCTACGTCGGTTGCCTCAATCTGCGCGAGCGGCTCGCCGAGCTCGATGAGCCGATTTGCCTTCCGGCTCCGCTGCCGCTTGGGGCGCGAATGCTATCGGCCGCCGGCCTGTACGATCCTTCGCTGGCCTTGAGCATGGGGCAAAAAGTCGTCGGCAATGATTTTCAGGCCGAGCGCAACGACCTTGTCATCATCACTGGAGCAAATACCGGAGGCAAGTCCACCTTCCTGCGCAGCGTCGGCGCAGCCCAACTGATGATGCAGGCCGGCATGTTCGTGCCGGCGGCGAAATTCTCCGCTGAACTCTGTGCCGGCGTTTACACGCATTACCGGCGCGAAGAGGATGCCACGATGGAGAGCGGCAAGTGGGATGAGGAACTGGAGCGAATGAGCGAGATCGTCGATCAAATCACGCCGGATTCCATGCTGCTGCTCAACAAATCGTTCGCCTCGACCAATGAACGCGAGGGCTCGGAAATCGCCAGCCAGATCGTAAGCGCGCTGCTGGATCGGCGGATCAAAGTGCTGTTCGTGACCCACCTGTATCATTTTGCGCGTTCGCAATTCACTCAGCCGGTTGCCTCCGCGAGTTTTCTACGCGCCGAGAGACGCCCCGACGGTACGCGGCCGTTCCGGCTGGTCAGCGGCGAGCCATTGCAGACGAGCTATGGCGAAGATCTCTATCGAGCGATCTTTTCCGGCAGCAACTCCTGAACCCCGCTGCTCGCCGCGAGCTGTCGGCGACGTGCGATCGGCGATAAGCGCAAACGGCGCGGCTCAGTGAAGCCGCGCCGGGCTGTCGCGTCTTTAGCCGCGCCGCGGCGCGAGGCGCCGCTACGCCACCTTCTCCTTCAAGTGCGGGAACATGGCGTGCAGCGCTTCCTGGTCCATCTCGGTCTTGAACTTGTGACGTTCCTTGAGCGTGTTTGCCTTTTGCGCGGCAGGGCGGGCATTGATCTCGTCGACCAGGCGCTTAAGATTCTTGTACTTGTCCCAGGCGCCTTCGCCGATCACGGCCGGCAGCATGCGCGCCCAGCCCCATACGTTCATGTCGACGATCGTATAGGTCCCGCCCAGCATGTATTTGTGCTTGCCGAGCCGCGCGTCGAGGATGCCGGCATGCCGCTGGCCTTCGAACACATAGCGGTTGATCGCGTACGGCAGCTTCTCCGGCGCGTAATTGCGGAAATGCACCGCCTGGCCGAAATACGGGCCGACGCCCGACGAGACGAAGAACATCCACGACAAAAGTTCGCCGCGCGCCTTGTCGGTCTTGGCCGGCAGAAATTTTCCGGTCTTTACGGCAAGATACATGAGGATCGCGCTCGAAATCGAACACGGTAGCGTCGCCGTCAACGATGGCGGGCAGCTTGGCATTCGGATTGATCGCCAGAAATTCCGGTTTGTGCTGCTCACCCTTGCGGGTGTCGACCGGGATCAAATCGTACGGCAAGCCGGTTTCTTCCAGGAACAGCGCCACCTTGGTCGGGTTCGGCGCACCGCTATAGTAGAATTTGAGCATCGTCTTTCTCCATGGAATGCATTGAGAGCTGGCGAATCATCGCATCAGGATCGGGTGATTTACAAGTTACTCGCTGAATGCCTCAAATATCTACCCCCAGACTTAGTATCAATGTATCTAGGCTTATTTCGGAATTTCAGCTTGGAAAACCAAGTGCCGGGATTCAGCATCACTCCTTCTAAATGCACAATCGCCTCGTCGGCAAAATCGCGCTCTGCTTTTGTATGTACGACTCGGAAGCATGTGCTTTCAGGAAGATCGCGATCGGTATCCCTGACTGCATAGTGCAGCTTGTGCCATTTTTCAGGCCTTCTACTTGACACGGAATCAAAATCACGGCGGACTTTCTCGCAGTGGTCCCAAGTGGAAAAATAGATATTCTGAGAGGCTTTTATATATTAAATCGCATTTAGGGCGACTGCGTCAGTTTCTTTGGTGATTTCAACTACGTGACCGCGACTGTCAGGGACAGTATAAACGCCGCCATCGTAGCTGCACATGAGGAGCGACGGAGAAAGAGGCAATATAAGTATCGCTCCAGCATTCTCGAAACCGGCAGATTTAGGAGGCGGTCCGATGCGTTGAATATAAAAGCGATTTACGAACGCTGCAGGGTCGTCAGAAGTGACGAAAGGACGTCGCGACGAGTTTCGCACTAGGCAAACCTTTAAATCATCGATTTTGTCAACACTTTCAGAGAATATTCCGAACGCTTGCTCAACGAGTTCCTTTTGAACAATCGGAGCAGGTTTCTGATCCTCATGCCCGTCAAAGATTAAATCTGTCATATCTTGCTGCGCAAGCGCAGTTCGGCGAATTGCCGTATCAGTTCTCAGATATTGCAAATAGCAAAAGTCTCTAAGGAAACTTAGGTCAGAATCTCCAAATCGGCTTTCTTCAATAATTCCCTTCACGATCGAAGCGTATTTGCCCTCAGAGCCCTGTAAGGCCTTTTCGATCTTGAGATCAATCCCGTAGAAATAATCCTTCGAGCACTGTTGCTTCACTGGCGCATCCCGAACAAGCAGATGCCTGCCTATATTCAGCAAATTGATCGCCTTGCCATTCCCAACGGAGGAAAATGACCTTAGGCAGCACCGGGGTACATAGTGTTGATTCTTATGGTCTGGCAGAGCCTTTAAATCCCTTCGTTTTTAGAACAATCCGACGATCTTGCCGTCCGGCCCGATATCGATCGCGTCCGCCGAAGGCACGCGCGGCAAGCCCGGCATGGTAAGCAGCTCACCGCAGATCACCACCACGAACTCGGCGCCGGCCGAAAGCCGCACCTCGCGCACGGGGATGACGTGGTCGTTCGGCGCGCCCTTGGTATCCGGATTGGTGGTGAAGCTATATTGCGTCTTCGCCATGCAGATTGGCGACTTGCTGTAGCCCATCGCCTCGAACGAGGCGAGCTGATCGCGCACCGATTTTTCCATGGAAATGTCCTTGGCGCGATAGATCTCGCGGCAGATGGTGCGAATTTTCTCAACGAGCGGCATGTCGTCCGGATAGAGGAACTTCAGCTTGCTCTTGCCGCTCTCGGCGATCTTGACAACCGCGCGGGCGACGTCGGCCGCGCCGGCACCGCCCATGGCCCAGTGATCGGCCATCAGCGCTTCGATGCCGAACGCCTTGCATTTCTCCTCGACCAGCTTGATCTCGGCGTCGGTGTCAGCCGAGAAGCGGTTGATCGAGACCACCGGTACGATGCCGAACTTCTGCATGTTCTCGACGTGACGCTGCAGATTGGCAATGCCGGCGTCGAGCGCCTTGAGGTTCTCGGCCTTGAGGTCTTCCTTCTTGACCCCGCCATGCATCTTCAGCGCGCGGATCGTCGCCACCAGCACGACGCAATCCGGCGCGATCCCGGCCTTGCGGCATTTGATATCCATGAATTTTTCGGCGCCGAGGTCGGCGCCAAATCCCGCTTCGGTCACCACGTAATCGGCGAGCTTGAGCGCGGTCGTGGTTGCCAGCACGGAATTGCAGCCGTGGGCGATATTGGCGAACGGACCGCCATGAATGAAGGCGGGCGTGCCTTCCATGGTCTGCACCAGGTTCGGCGCCAGCGCATCCTTGAGCAGCACCGTCATGGCGCCGTGCGCCTTGAGATCGGAGGCGCGCACCGGCTTGCGGTCGCGCGTGTAGGCGACCACGATATTGCCGAGCCGCTTCTTTAGATCATCGAGGTTGCGGGCAAGACAGAAGATCGCCATCACTTCGGAGGCGACAGTGATGTCGAAGCCGTCCTCGCGTGGAAAACCGTTGGCGACGCCGCCAAGCGAGTTGACGATGTGACGGAGCGCGCGATCGTTCATGTCCAGCACGCGGCGCCAGGTGACGCGGCGCTCGTCGATGCCGAGCGCATTGCCCCAGTAGATGTGATTGTCGAGCAGGGCGGCGAGCAGATTGTTGGCCGACGTAATGGCGTGGAAATCGCCGGTGAAGTGCAGATTGATGTCCTCCATCGGCACGACCTGCGCGTAACCGCCGCCGGCGGCGCCGCCCTTCATGCCGAACGACGGACCGAGCGACGGCTCGCGAATGCACAGCATCGCCTTCTTGCCGATGTGGTTGAGCGCATCGGTGAGGCCGACGGTCGTCGTCGTCTTGCCCTCGCCCGCCGGAGTCGGATTGATTGCGCTCACCAGAATGAGCTTGCCGTTCGGCCTGTTCTGGATCGACTGGATGAAATCCATCGACACCTTGGCCTTGTAGTGGCCGAACGGTTCGAGATTTTCGGGGCCGATGCCAAGCTTCTCGCGGGCGATGTCGATGATCGGCCGCTTCTTGGCGGCTTGCGAGATTTCGATATCCGATTTGGGTGACTGGTGCTGTGAGTCGGGCATATCAACGATCCATGGGGTGAAGGGTAATGGGGAAAGATCGGATGGCAGGGTCATACCCGGCCATGACCGGGTGGTTATGTGAATCTGGCCTTGGCCTGGAGATTGGCGGATTTCGCCCACTCGCCGGCTTCGATCTTCTTGCCTTCGGGAGGCTGCAGGCGCGTTACCTTGAAGCGTCCATCGGCGCACACCACGGTGAAGCCGTCTGCATCCACCGCGACGATCTCGCCAAGCTTGCCGCCGATCCCTTTCGGGTCCTTGGCGGGCAGCGGCTTGGCATCGAAAATCTTCAATTGCTTGCCGTCGAGCGTCGTCCATGCGCCCGGCGCCGGATTGCAGCCGCGAATGAGCCGGTCGATCTGCTCCCACGGCTTGCCCCAGTCGATCTTGGCGTTCTCCGCGCCGCAGCGGCCCTCATAGCTCGCTTTCAACTCGTCCTGCTTTATGCGGGGTGCCTTGCCGGCTTTGATCAGATCGACTGATTCCAGCATTGCTTCGACGCCCATCGGGAACAGCCGGTCGAAATAGACCGTGCCGAGCGTGTCATTCGGGCCGATCGGCGTCTTCTTCTGTAGCAGCACGGCGCCGGTATCGAGTCCGTTGTCAGGCCAGAAGATCGACAGTCCGGTTTCCTTCTCACCCTTGATGATCGGCCAGTTGATGGCGCTGGCACCGCGATAAGCCGGCAACAGCGACGGGTGATATTGGATCGAGCCGTGGGTCGGAATGTTGAGAAATTCGTCAGGAACGAACAGCGTCACGAACGCCATGACTTGAAGATCGGGCTTGAGCGCACGGAATTCCTCCCACACTTCGGGCTTCTTGTAGGAGTCCGGCTGACGCACCGGGAGCTTCGCCGCGAGTGCCGCTTCTTTCAACGGATCGGCCTTGGCTCCAGGCTTCTCCGGCGCAACGTAGACGGCAACCACGTCATCGCCGCGCTTAAGCAGCGCTTCGAGCACCGCCTTGCCGAACGCCTGCTGGCCGTGAACGACGATCCGCATATCTGTTTCTCTCCGCACTTTTGCCCGCTCATGACCGCGGCCGCGAATTCTCCCGCCCCTTTCAGGGGGAGGAAAAAGCTCCTACGCCGCTTGGGCCTTCGCCGGTTTTTCCGGCGCAGTGATGGCACCGGAAAGCTTTATCTCCGCCAGTTCCTTGTTCGAGTAGCCGAGCACCTTGCCAAGAATTTCGTCGGTATGCTCGCCGAGCAGCGGCGCGCGCCGCACGTCGGCGGGTGAGTCCGACAATTTCACCGGATTGCCGACGGTCAGATACTTGCCGCGCACCGGATGGTCGACTTCGACAACCGTGCCGGTGGCGCGCAACGACGCCTCCTCGGCGATTTCCTTCATCGACAGGATTGGCCCGACCGGGATGTCATGCTTGTTGCAGATTTCCATGACCTCGAACTTGGTCTTGGTCATGGTCCATTGCTCGATCGTGTCGAAGATCTGCCGCAGCCGTGGCAGCCGCGCCAGCGGCGTGGCGTAATCCGTGTCCGTCTTCCATTCCGGCCTGCCGATGAGATCGCAGATCGCGCCCCAGACCGGCGCCTGGGTGATGAAATAAATGTAGGCGTTGGGATCGCTCTGCCAGCCTTTGCACTTGAGAATCCAACCTGGTTGCCCGCCGCCGGAATCGTTGCCGGCGCGCGGCGTCGCGTCGCCGAAGGCGATACCCTCGCCGTACTGGCTGTATTCGCTGAGCGGACCGTGCGAAAGCCGCTGCTGGTCGCGCAATTTCACGCGCGCGAGGTTGAGCACGCCGTCCTGCATGGCGGCGAGCACTTTTTGGCCGCGGCCGGTGTGCGTGCGCTGGTAGAGCGCGGTGACGATGCCGAATGCCAGGTGCAGGCCGGTGCCGCTATCGCCGATCTGGGCGCCGGTGACGAGCGGTGGGCCGTCGCGGAAGCCGGTGGTCGAGGCCGAACCGCCGGCGCATTGCGCGATGTTCTCGTAGACCTTGCAGTCCTCGTAGGGGCCGGGCCCAAAACCCTTCACCGACGCCACGATCATGCGCGGATTGAGCTTGTGGATGTAGTCCCACGTCAGCCCCATGCGATCGAGCGCACCGGGCGCGAAATTTTCCACCAGGATGTCACAGTACTTGATCAGCCGCGCTAGGATTTCCTTGCCCTTGGGGTGCTTGCTGTCAATGGTGATCGAGCGCTTGGAGCCGTTGAGCATGGTGAAATACAGGCTGTCGGCGCCCTTCACATCGCGCAGCTGGCCGCGGGTGACGTCGCCGATGCCCGGCCGCTCCACCTTGATCACGTCGGCGCCCATGTAGGCGAGCAACTGGGTGCAGGTCGGCCCCGACTGCACGTGGGTGAAATCCAAAATCTTCACGCCTTGCAGGGCCAAGCCTGCCTCGCCCCACGGCTTGCTCGAGGGCCGCGACGGGCCGTTGCCATTCGCTGCCTTCGCCGCCGGTTTTCTCGCCGCCGGTTTTCTCGCAGCCTTAAGCTTCACAACCTTTTTCGCGGACTTCTTTGTTGCCGCTTTCGATCCGCCCTTGGCCTTCTTCTTTACTGCCATCGTTTCTTCTCCTCGTCATTCCGCGGGTCGAAGCAAGACCGCCCGGAATCCATATTCACCGTCCGAGTTTATCGATCCCGGAATCGCGGGTCTGCAACCCACGCTCCGGGATGACCCCGCGAGTCATTTTTTCTTCGCCAGCGCACTCTTGGGGTTGAGGTTGCCGATCCGGCCGCTCTCGCTGCCTGCTGCTGGATCGATCACCGCGTTGATGAGCGTCGGCTTGCCGGAATCCATGGCCGCGTTCACGGCGCGCTTGAGCTCATCGGGCGAGGTCGCGTTGGTGCCGGTGCCGCCGAATGCCTCGATCATCTTGTCGTAACGCGCGCCCTTGACGAACACGGTCGTCGCCGGATCGGAGCCGGCGCCGTTGACGTCGGTGCCGCGATAAATGCCGTCGTTGTTGAAGATGACGACGCAGACCGGCAGCCCGTAGCGGCAGATGGTTTCGATCTCCATGCCGGAGAACCCGAAGGCCGAGTCGCCCTCGATCGCCAGCACCGGCTTGCCGGTCTCGATGGCGGCCCCGATGGCATAACCCATGCCGATGCCCATCACGCCCCAAGTGCCGACATCGAGACGCTTGCGCGGCTGGTAGACATCGATGATGCCGCGCGCCAGATCGAGCGTGTTGGCGCCTTCATTGACCAGGATGGCGTCCGGTCGTTCCTTGACGACGGTGCGCAGCACTCCGAGTGCGCCGTGATAATCCATCGGTGTGTTGTTGTTCATCAGCCGCGGCGCCATCTTGGCGACGTTCTCGTCGCGCTTGGATGTCACCGTCCTGATCCAGTCTGCGGGCGGCGCAGGCCAGCCGGCGCCCATGGCGTCGAGCAGCGCCGAGACGGCCGAACCGATATCGCCGACGACGGGGGCCGCGATCTCGACATTCGAATCCATCTCCTTGGGCTCGATGTCGATCTGGATGAATTTCTTCGGCGCCTCGCCCCAGGCCTTGCCCTTGCCGTGCGACAACAGCCAGTTGAGCCGGGCCCCAATCAGCATGACCACGTCGGCGTCTCGCAGCACCGTCGAGCGCGCTGCGCCGGCGCATTGCGGATGCGTGTCGGGAAGAAGGCCCTTGGCCATGCTCATCGGCAGGAAGGGAATGCCGCTTTTCTCCACGAATGCGCGGATCGCGTCGTCGGCCTGAGCATAGGCCGCGCCCTTGCCGAGGATGATGAGCGGGCGTTTGGCGCTTCTCATCACCTCAAGCGCACGCTTGACCGCGGCCGCGGCGGGAAGTTGCGCCGGCGCCGGGTCGATCACCTTGACCAGCGATTTCCGGCCGGTTTCCGCATCTATCGTCTGGCCGAACAGTTTGGCCGGTAAATCGAGGTAAACACCGCCGGGACGCCCGGAAACCGCTGCGCGGATCGCGCGCGCAAGAGCGATGCCAATATCCTGCGCATGCAGCACGCGGAATGCCGCCTTGCACAGCGGCTTGGCGATGGCGAGCTGGTCCATCTCCTCGTAATCGCCCTGCTGCAGGTCGACGACCTCGCGTTCGGAAGACCCTGATATCTGGATCATCGGGAAGCAGTTGGTCGTTGCGTGCGCCAGTGCGGTTAATCCATTGAGGAAGCCCGGGGCCGAAACGGTGAGGCACACGCCCGGCTGTTTGGTCAGGAACCCCGCGATCGCGGCCGCATATCCGGCATTCTGCTCATGGCGGAACGACAGCACGCGGATGCCCGAAGCCTGCGCCATGCGGCCGAAATCCGTGATCGGGATGCCGGGTACGCCGTAGATCGTCTCGATGCCGTTGAGCTTGAGCGCGTCGATAAGCAGGTGAAAGCCGTCGGTCAGTTCTCGTTCCGCTTCGGCTCCATCGGTGATTTTCACTGCCGCGTCTGCCATGGAACGTTCTCCCTGAATCAGTCCAAGTAATCCGCGTACTTGGCCACGTGTTCCGCCAGGCCGAGCGCGTGATCGCGCACCAGGGACTCGGCACGCTCGGTATCGCGCGCTTCGAGCGCTTTGATGATGTGCATGTGGTCGCGGATCGAGCGGTCGGCGCGGTCCTGCTCGCCGATCGTCTTTCTGCGGATCATGCGCATGTGCGTGAACAGGTTGGCCGCCAGATTGATGAGCGCGTCGTTGCGGCTCAGGCGAATGATGGTCTGATGAAATTCGATATTGACGTCGGAATACTCGTCGACATGCGCTCGCACGGCTCCGTTGTCGAAGGTCGCGAACATGCGCCGCAGCGAGGCGATTTCCTCGTCGGAGGCGTTTTGTGTGATGAGCCGTGCGGCCATGCCTTCCAGCGCGGCCCAGGCGGTAATCAACTCGATGACTTCGCGGCGGTTCTTGCGCACCACGTAGACGCCGCGCCGCGGCTCAGAGCGCACGAAGCCCTCGCGCTCGAGTTGCGCCATCGCCTCACGTACCGGCGTGCGGCTGATGCCGAAATCCGCCGCCAGCCGCCGCTCGTCCAGCCTGATCTCATCGCGGCTGCCATAGACGTCCATCGCCGCGATCGCATTTTTAAGCGCCGCATAGGCTTGCTGCTTGAAGCTTGCCGGGCTCGCCAGCGGATCGACCGCGACGCGACGTCCCCGCGCCGGGGCGGCTTCGAGCGCAGAGGGGGTGCGACGCAACACGGAAAGGCTTGAACTCATTCTGGTATACATTATTCCAGACACATCGGGCGCGCAAGGCTGCTTTGCCGCCTGCGACAAGTTTTGGGCCTGCCAGCCGGGAAGACTGGCAGGCCCAAGAGCGAATCCTACCGGATAAGCCGACCGGCCGCGCCGGTCGTCAACCGTGCGCCATGAACCGGCTGCGCAGCGGCTTAAGCACGAACAGCGCCAGCGCCACGACGATGAAGTTCATGATCGCGGTGATGACAAACACCATGTGCCAGCTGCCGGTATGAGACTTGATGATATTGGCAACCGGCACCAGAAACGCCGAGGCACCCTTTGCCGTGTAGAGAAGGCTCAGGTTCACCGTGGCGAATTTGGTCCCGAAAGCGTCCGTGCATGTGGACGGAAACAAGCTGTAGATTTCACCCCAGGTCAGGAAGATCAGGCCTGCGAAGATTACAAAAGCCCAGGGCGCATGTCCCATGCTGCCAAGCAGCCAGTAGGCAAAGCCGCCCACCCCAAACGCAATCGCCATGGTGTACTCGCGGCCGATATTGTCGGATATCCAGCCGAACAAGGGCCGCGCGCCGCCGTTGCAAATGTTGTCGATGATACCCGCCGTAACCAGAGTCGTAAGGCCGAACATGATAACGACCTTACCGACACCGAAGTCGCCGGCGATTGGCGCGAGCTGCGCGGTGGCCATCAGACCGCTCGCCGCCACCATCACGAACATGATGTAAAGCACCCAGAATGTCGGTGTGCTCAACGCCTCCCAGGGCGAGTAATTCCGTGTCGTTTGTTCAACCTTCGGCGAAGCATAGCCGGTCAACTCGCCGTCCTCGGGTGCGCGCAACAACCAGGCCAAAATGAAAACCAGTCCGCCTTGGACCAGCCCGAACCAGAAGAACGCGGTCTGATAACCCGCAGACGCGATCACGTGCGTGATAGGAATAACTGTCAGCGCCGTGCCGGCGCCGTATCCAGCGGCAGTGAGCCCGACTGCCAAGCCGCGCCGGTCCGGAAACCACTTGACTGCCTGGCCGACCGAACTCGCGTACACTGCGCCACCGCCGGCACCGCTGATTGCCGAACCCAAATACAGCATTCCAAGCGTGTCTGCGTGTGAGTTTATGATCCAGCCGATGGCGACCAAGATGCCGCCAGCCGCAATGACCAGTTTGGGGCCAAGCCTCGGACCGAGACTATCGACAATCCAGCCGTCAATCGGCGTCAACCAAGTCTCAAGCGCGATAAAGACGCTGAACCCAACCTGGATGGCCGCCCTTGACCAGCCATGCGCGTGACTCATCGGATTGACGAAGAACGTCCACCCGTATTGCAGGTTGGCGATCAGCACCATGCAGATGATGCAGACGATAAGCTGGGTCCAGCGTGTGGCCGGCGTGGCCAATGCGCCCGAAGGCGCAGTAGTCGATGCAGTCGTCATGGTTCGCTCCGCCCTAAATGATTTTGTCGCCTTTGCGACACATTTAAAACATCCTGGCGACGATTGCGAGCGGAACGGTCGGATGACAGACGCGGCAAATGATTGCAGTTGCGTGCACCCGCTCGGTTGCCAGCCAACGTGATTTGTTGACTTGTGAACCCGGCCTGCATTGCACTGCAAAATCATTGGAGGTGGCTTGACCGCAAGGGAAATCTGATCGGAAAGGGGGACCTATCTGGCCGGTCATGCGTTTGTTCGGCGAAAGGAGCACGGCATGACCCGAAACCCACGTTTGTCGCTGCTATTCCTCGCAGCTTTACTATGCGGAACCGCCGCGGGCGGTGCCTTCGCCCAATCGATCGGCGCCGACGAGGCGGTCGGACCGGGTGGAACCGTGACGCGGAACTTGACGCTCACCGCGGTGCAGAGGCGCGTCATCTACGATGCCGTCGTGCGGCAACGCGTGCAGGCTTCCGGGAGCGCGATCGTAGCCGCAATCGGCGCCCCGGTGCCGCCAACGGCGGCGTTGCGCGACCTGCCGGATCCTGCGGCCGGGCTCGCCGCCGCCGGTTTCCTCAAATACGCCATGGTGGAGAACGATGTCGTTCTGGTCGATCCGATCGGAATGCGGGTCGTCGATGTCATTCATGGCCGCTTGCACCCCTAGGCGGCGAAATCCGGCTTCGGCTTTCCATTGGCGGCAGAACGAGCGAGCCCTTTCGGGGCCCGCTGCCTTTGTCGGGTACTTGTTAGTTTCCGATCCTTCGTGTGGCAGTCAGCGTTGGTGTCTCTGATGGAACCCAGCCGGCGGAAAAGCGGGCGGAAAAAGCGATGAATTCTCCACAAGGTGCCGTTCAGGCCGCGCCCGCTGCGGCGCCCGACGAACATCCGTTCTATATCACCGCTGCGCACACAGCCGGCCGGCCGCCGCGCACGCTCAAGTATGGCGACACGTTTGTTGTTCTCAACAGTCGGGGCGACATTGCGGCCCACGCCGAGGGGGCAGCCGGCCTGTTCCATCGGGATACGCGTTACCTGTCGCGCCTCGAACTCCTGGTCAACGGCGCACCGCCGCTGCTGCTCGGTTCCAATCTGCGCGACGATAACGCGGCGCTGTTCGCCGATCTGACCAATCCCGATCTGTTATCAGACCAGCGTGTCGTCCTGGAAAAGGACAGCGTGCACATTCTGCGCACCGTCTTTGTCTGGCAGGGAACCGCCTATCAGCGACTGCGCGTGCGCAATTACGGCGACCGGACCGTCGAGCTCAAGGTGTCACTGTTGTTCGAGAACGATTTTGCCGACTTGTTCGAAGTCCGCGGCTCGCATCGAGACCGGCGCGGCAGCGCAACCGCGAAAGTGCGCGGCAACGATGAAGTGGTGCTCAGTTATCGGGGGCTGGACGCCAAGCTGCGGCGCACCACGCTGAGCTTCGATCCGGCACCACAGCAGTTGGCGATCGACGGCGCCAGCTACAATGTCAAACTTGAGCCCGGCGAGATGCGGTCGCTGTTCGTCGCGGTGAGCTGCGATGCCGTCCAGGCGCGTCCACTGCCGTTCCTGCGCGGGCTGATGGCGGCGCGCCGCGAGCTGCGCCAATCCTCGCTCGACCGCGCCTCGGTCGAAACGTCCAACGATCGCTTCAATGAAATGCTGTGCCGTTCGGCTGCCGATCTGTCGATGCTGATGACCGACACGCCGCAAGGCCGCTATCCTTACGCCGGCATTCCGTGGTTCTCGACCACGTTCGGCCGCGACGGCCTGATCACGGCGCTGCAGATGCTGTGGTGGAGTCCGATCGTCGCGCGCGGGGTGCTGCGCCGGCTCGCCGCCTACCAGGCGAAAGAGACGGACCCGCGCGCCGACGCGCAGCCGGGAAAGATTCTCCACGAAATGCGCGGCGGCGAGATGGCGGCGCTGCACGAAGTGCCGTTCGGACTTTATTACGGCAGCGTCGATTCGACGCCGTTGTTCGTGCTGCTCGCCGGCCTCTATCTCGAGCGCACCGGCGACAGCGAAACGATTGCCGAACTGTGGCCCAATATCGAGGCGGCGTTGGGCTGGATCGACGGTCCGGGCGATGCCGACGGCGACGGCTTCGTCGAATATAAGCGCGAGAGCGAACAGGGCCTCGCCAATCAGGGATGGAAGGACTCTCACGACGCGATCTTCCACGCCGACGGGCGCATTGCCGAAGGCAAGATCGCGCTGGTGGAAGTGCAGGCCTACGTGTACGCGGCCAAGCGCATGGCGGCGAACTGTGCGCGCTGGCTCAGACGCGACCAGATCGCAAAAAGCCTCGATCGACAGGCCGACGATCTGGCCGAGCGCTTCGAGAAGGCATTCTGGTGTCCGGAGATCGAGACTTACGCGCTGGCGCTCGACGGCAAGAAGGAGCCGTGCCGGGTGCGCACGTCCAATGCCGGCCAAGTGCTTTTCACCGGCATCGCCTCACCGGAACGAGCGGCGCGGGTCGCTGCCGAACTGCTGCAGCCGCATTTCTTCTCCGGCTGGGGTATTCGCACCGTGGCGATCGGCGAAGCGCGCTACAACCCGATGTCGTACCACAATGGATCAATCTGGCCGCACGACAACGCGCTCATCGCGCTTGGCTTGGCTCGCTACGGCCAAAGCCAGTCGGTCGCCAGCCTGTTCGACGGGCAGTTCCACGCCGGCACCTATATGGACCTGCGACGCCTGCCGGAACTGTTCTGCGGCTTCAAGCGCCAGCGCGGCCATGGACCCACGCTCTACCCGGTCGCTTGCGCGCCGCAGGCCTGGGCCAGTGCCACTCCGTTCACCCTTTTGGAAGCTTCGCTGGGACTGCAATTCGATCCGCTCAAGAACGAGATTCGGCTGTGCAATCCGCGATTACCACCGTTTCTCGACGACGTCGTTCTGCACAATCTGCAACTCGGCCCCTCCAGCGTCGATCTGCGGGTGCGACGGCACCGGGATACGGTCTCGCTCGACACTCTGCGGATCGACGGGGCCATCCGAGTTTCCATCGTCTTTTCTTCATGATTGGCGCCATTGGTGCTGCCCGCAAAGGATGGGAAGTGCCTTCCGCGGAACCGGCGGCAGGGCCGTCGGCTTAGAGGCAGGGGAACGTGGCAGCAGACCCGGAGACGATCATGCACGGCCACCAGCGCGGAGCACGCATCGCGGCCGCGACCGCAACCCTGCTGTGCGCATTGGCGGTCGCTCCGCCGATGGGGTGGTCCGAGAATGCCGTTCCGACGAATGCGCCAGGGACGCCCGGAACGGCAGGCGGCTCGACAGGACCGACAACCGCGCCGCCTACAGTTCCTCCCGGCGCAACGATCCTCAACAAGCACGAAGTCGAAGGCATTCTCGGTCGCGAAGTGCGCGGTTCCAAGGACGAAAACATGGGCCGCATCGTCGACGTACTCGTTGATCACGGCGGCCAAATGCGCGCCGCGATTATCGATTTCGGCGGCTTCCTCGGCGTCGGCAGCCGCAAGATCGCGGTCGATTGGAACGCGCTGCATTTCCCGGCGCCGGACAAATCCGGTGCCGCGATCACTCTCGACCTGAGCCGCACACAAGTGGCAGCGGCACCGCAATATCAGGAAGGCAAGCCCATCGTGGTGCTCGGCGCGCTCGGCAAGCTCGAGCCGCTTCCCGAATAGCAACCGTATCGCGCGCAAGCCGACTGCGGCTTCGCAATCCGTCATGCACTACCGATAAACCGCTGGAGAGCGACCCTGCCCGCAAATCCATTGCGCCGTGCGAGCCGACCGCCCGACCAGCCCGACATGGTTTCGAGCGGGCGCGCGCCGCCCGAGGGTCCGCAGCGCCGCGAGCCGCCGCTGTTGCCCTCGCGTCAAAGCCTGCGCGGCCTCGACTGGTTCATTTTTTTCGTCGCCGACGTGCAAACCGGTTTTGGTCCCTTCGTCTCGGTGTACCTCACGGCGCAACACTGGACGCAAATCGATATCGGCCTCGTTCTCTCGGCGGCGGGGTTTGTCTCGCTGTTGGGACAGATGCCGGGTGGCGCGCTGGTCGATGCCGCGCGTTCGGAACGAACCGTCGGAGCGCTCGCGATAGCGGCGATCTGCATCAGCGCCCTGTGCTATGCGGCGCTGCCGATCTTCCCCATGGTGCTGTCGGCTTCGATCCTGCATTCGCTGGCCAGTTGCGTGCTCGGCCCGGCCATGGCCGCGATCAGCCTCGGCCTTGTCGGCCATGCCGCGATCGGCGAGCGGCTGGGTCGCAATGCCCGCTTTGCCTCGGTCGGCAACGGTCTGGCGGCGGCGGCAATGGGCGCGTGCGGCTATCTGCTTTCGGCGCGCGCGGTGTTCATCGTCACCGTCCTGCTGCTTGTGCCGGCGTTGCTGGCGCTGCGCATGATCTCGCCGGCCGAGATCAATGCCGAGCGCGCCCACGGCTCGCCGCCAGTCAAACGCAAGCGGATCCGGCCCGGCACGCTGATGCAGAATCGACCGCTATTGGTTTTCGCCGGCTGCCTGTTGTTGTTCCACCTGGGCAACGCCGCGATGCTACCGTTGATGGGCAGCGCGCTCACCATGCGCTCCCCGCGTTGGGCGACGCTCTTGATCGCCGCCTGCATCGTGGTGCCGCAAATGCTGGTGGCGGCTCTGTCCCCCTGGATCGGCCGCCGGGCGCAAATCTGGGGACGCCGGCCGCTGCTGGTCATCGGCTTTGCGGCTCTGCCGCTGCGCGGCATACTGTTCGCGCTGGTGTCGAGCCCGCTGCCGCTCGTCGTCGTGCAATTGCTTGACGGGGTGACTGCGGCGGTGTTCGCCGTCCTGGTGCCGCTGGTGGTCGCCGATCTGACCCGCGGTACAGGCCACTTCAATCTCGGTCAAGGTATCGTTGGCACCTTCATCGGCATCGGCGCTTCGATCAGTTCGTCTCTCGCCGGCTATTTGAGCGACCGCTTCAGCACCGCGTTCGCATTTGCCGGCTTGGCGGCGATTGCCCTTGCCGGGTTGATCGCCGTATCGCTGCTGATGCCGGAGACGCGGCCGGCGGAAGACGCGTGAGACGGCCGGCCTTATAACGCTGGCGCGTCGTCGGCCACGAGCCTTAGATGCGGTGTGATCCTGTCGGCAAGGCTGCGGTACACCGCCAGGTAATCCTGCGCCATGCGGCGCGCGGTGAAGCGCTTTTCGAACTGCTTGCGGATTCTTTCGCGCGACAGGTTGCCCAGGCGATCGACCGCGCCGATGGCGCCGTTTTCATCTTCCACCACGAACCCGGTGACCCCTTCGTCGACGACCTCGGACACCGAGCCGCGATTGAAGGCAATGACCGGCGTGCCGCAGGCCATCGCCTCGATCATCACCAGCCCGAACGGTTCGGGCCAGTCGATCGGCACGAGCAGGACAGTGGCGCCGCTCAAAAATTCGGATTTCTCCTTGTCGTTGATCTCGCCGATATATTCGACATTCGCGGCCTTGATCATCGGATGGATTTGCTCGTCGAAATACTCGCGGTCGACATTGTCAACCTTGGCGGCGATTTTCAGCGGCATGCCGCAATGTTGCGCGATGCGGATCGCGCGATCCACGCCCTTTTCCGGCGCGATGCGGCCGAGGAAGGCGAAATACGAAGGGTTGACCGGCTTCGGCACCAGCAACCGTTCGGGCAGCCCGTGATGGACGGTGCGCACCCAGTTCGCCTGCGGCAATGGCCGCCGCTGGGCGTTGGAAATTGACACCACCGGGATATTGGAAAAGGTGTCGAATAGCGGCTGATGCTCTGGCAGATCGAGCCGACCGTGCAGCGTGGTCAAGAACGGCGTCGGTTGCCGCGAAAACAACGAGAATGGGTAATAGTCGAGATGGAAGTGCAGGAAATCGAACTCCGACGCGTGCTGATACACGCGCTCCAGCATCAGCATGTGCAGGGCGTTGGGGTCGCGTACCGCGCCATCCAGCCGCAAGGCCCGAGGCCACACCGCTTCAAGCCGCGCCGATGTTATCGAATCGCCGCTCCCGTACAGCGTTACTTCATGACCGAGCGCAGTCAGCTCCTCGGTAAGCCACGACACGACCCGTTCTGTTCCACCATAAAGCTTCGGCGGGATCGCCTCCGTAAGCGGGGCGATTTGCGCGATATGCATCGAACTACCTTCCTCAATTGGGATGTCAGTTGGGGATGTTCCGGCGACACCGTGTATCGGCACTGCAACAACGATGGGCGAAACAATTCGTCCAAAATGGGCGGGCAACTTATTTTTTGCGGAACTCGGAACCTGGCTTGCCGTTTGCGCGTCATCCCAGACACGCGCTCGCCCGCGCGGGCCGGGTACCATTTCGCAAAACCGACATCGCATTGCCGTACAGCGGCCGCAGTCCGATCAGTGCCGAGCGCGTGACCGGCACCAGGTGAACTGGCACAAAGTGAAACGAAATTTTACCCGCTGAGCCGCGTCGTTTTCGCATCCATCGCGTTGGGATGCTGTGAGAGCCCTTTCCGGGCGGGGCGAGCATTCGCAAAGCGGGAATGACCAAGCATGGCAGACCTTTGCTATTACGCGAACCGCCCCCTTGCGTTCATCTTCCGTTATCTGCGCCTGCGGCCGCTATCCCACGCGGCCATTCTGGCGGCGGTGCTGGCCGCGGTCGCCTGTTCGGTGGGGACCCAGTATGGGGTCAAGTTTCTGGTCGATACGCTCTCTCAAGGCGTGAGCGCGAGCGTGTGGACGGCATTCCTACTTCTTGTCTCGCTGATCGCCGCCGACAACCTGCTTTGGCGCGCGGCGAGCTGGATTGGCAACTACGCCTTCGTCGGCGTGACCGGAGACCTGCGGCGCGACCTGTTTCGGCATCTCACCGGCCATTCGCCGGGCTATTTTGCCGATCGCCTTCCCGGAATGCTGACCAGTCGCGTCACCGCCACGTCGAACGCGGTGTTCACCGCCGAAAACATGTTTGTCTGGAACGTGCTGCCGCCGTGCACCGCGACGTTGGCGTCGATCGCCCTCGTGTGCACGATCAGCCTGAGGATGGCGGAGGCGCTCGCCGTTGTTGCCGGCATCATGGTCTGTGTGATGATCCGCCTTGCCGCCGCGGGCCGCCCGCTGCATCACGATTTCGCCAACAAGGCGGCAACCGTGGACGGCGAATTGGTCGATGTCGTGACCAATATGCCGTTGGTGCGCGCGTTCGGTGGCTTTTTGCGCGAGCATCGCCGTTTCGATCTCACCGTCGAGCGCGAATTGGAAGCGCGTCGACGCAGCTTGTTTTATCTGGAGAAGGTGCGAATCTTCCACGCCGTGGTGACGGTCGTGCTCACGCTGGGGCTGTTGGCCTGGTCGATCCTGCTCTGGGACCAGGGCGAGGCCACCACCGGCGATGTCGTGCTCGCCTGCACACTCTCGATCTCGGTGCTCAGCGCCACCCGCGACTTGGCGGTGGCACTGGTTGACGTGACCCAGCATTTCGCCCGGCTCGCCGAGGCGACGGCGACGCTGCTGGTGCCGCACGACTTGCGCGACCATCCGCAGGCCCAGCCGCTGGTGCGCCGCGGCGCCAGCGTCAAATTCGAGAACGTGACATTCCGCTATGGCGGAGGCGAGCAAATCTTTGAAAATTTCTCGCTGCGCTTCCGGCCGGGCCAGCGCGTCGGCCTGGTCGGTCATTCCGGCGGCGGCAAATCGACCTTGTTCGCGCTGATGCAGCGCTTCTACGACGTCCAGGCCGGGCGTGTCCTGATCGACGGCCAGGATATCGCGCGCGTCACCCAGGACAGTCTGCGCGAAGCCATCGGCGTGGTGCCGCAGGACATTTCGCTGTTTCAGCGCTCGGTCACGGAGAACATCCGTTATGGCCGGCCCGACGCGACCGACGATGAGGTGATGGAGGCGGCGTTTGCCGCGCGCTGCGATTTCATCGGCAAGCTACCCGGCGGCATGCACACCATCGTGGGCGAACGCGGGCTCAAGCTTTCCGGCGGCCAGCGCCAGCGCATCGCCATCGCGCGTGCCTTCCTCAAAGACGCGCCGCTGCTCCTGCTCGATGAGGCGACGTCGGCGCTCGACAGCGATTCCGAGGAGGTGATCCGCGAGGCGCTGGGACGCTTGATGCGCGGACGGACCGTCATCGCCATCGCGCATCGCCTCTCCACCGTGCGCAATTTCGACCGCATCGTCGTGCTGCAGACCGGCCGCGTCGTCCAGGATGGTCCGCCCGACCAGCTGATGCGCTGCGAGGGACTCTATCGCCAGCTGGTTTCACGCGAGATGGATCGATTGGCTGCGCAGGCGGCCTGACCGCATTTTTATCACTCTGGGACTATGCAGAACGCGCTGCTTTGGCCGCGTGCCAGCGACTTGCGTTTGTTCTCGCCTTTGTCGGTATCGACGATTCCCAACATCATCATCAAGCGATCACCGCCCGCAGGCGATCCGTTCTGACGTCTGCTGAGGCGGGACACCCCATGGACATGGGCAACCCGCAGTCGTAGCCTTGGCCGCACAAGCACAAAATACAAGACAGAAATACTCGGGAGTAACGTCAGGGAGGATAAATTATGCGACGCATTAATCGACGAAAATTTTTGAAGATTTCCGGCGCCGGAGCGCTCGCGGCAAGAACCGGCGGAATAGCAGCGATCCTGGCATCCGGCCGGGCGCCGGCCTACGCCCAGGGTGCCAGCGTGCACTGGCTGCGCTGGAACGATTTCGTGCCATCGTCGGATACCCTCCTGCGCAGCCAGATCATTCCGCAATGCGCCAAGGATCTGGGCATCACGCTCAATATCGAGATGATCAATGGCAATGACATCCAGGCGCGCACCACCGCGGCCATCCAGTCGGGAGCCGGTCCGGACGTGATTTGCGCGTTGAACAACTGGCCGCAGCTCTACGCCGCGAGCTTGGCGGACGTCAGTGCAGTTGCCGAAAAAATCGGCAAGGACCAGGACGGCTTTTATCGAGAGTCGACGGTGGTCGCCAAGGACGGCGACAAATGGCTTGGCGTTCCCTGGTGCATCGTAGGCGCCGAGAATGCGTATCGCAAATCCTGGTTTGCGGCGGTTGGAGTCGATAAATTCCCCGAGACCTGGGACGAATATCGCGCCGCCGGCAAGAAGCTCAAAGCCAAAGGTCAGCCGATCGGCCAGGCGCTCGGACACAGCTTCGGCGATCCGCCGACGTTCTGGTATCCGTTCCTCTGGTCGTTCGGTGGCATGGAGGTGGATAAGAGCGGCAAGAGTGTGCGGCTCGACAGCAAGGCGACCCTGGAAGCTGTCAAGTACGGCGTTGCCTTCTATAAGGATTGTTGCGATGAAGGCGGGCTCGCCTGGGACGATTCCAGCAACAATCGCGCCTTCCTCTCCGGGACGATAAGCTCGACGCTCAACGGCGCCTCGATCTATCTGTTGGCCAAGCGCGAGCCGGACAAATACCAGACCGAAAAAGGCACGCCGCTATGGCAGGACATCCTGCACGGCAGGCTGCCCAAGGGGCCAGCCGGGCAATTCTCCTACCAGCTGCCAATGACCAACATGCTGATGGGCTACTCCAAGCAGCAGGACGCCGCCGAGAAATTCCTCGCTTGGATTACATCGAAGTCGGTCTATCAGCTGTGGTTCAACTCGCAAGGCGGCTACACGGTCGGCGCCACGAAAATCTGGGAGCAGGATCCGGTCTGGAGCAAGGATCCGGTGATGGCGCCGTACCGCACGGTCGGCCGCGGTGCGCAATTCCCCGGTTATCCGGGGCCTGCAGATCGCAATGCCGCCGAGGTGCTGAGCAAATACATCATCATCGACATGTTCGCCAAAGCGGTCCAGGGCATGCCGGCGGAGGATGCGGTGAAATGGGCAACCGGCGAAGTGCAGAAGATCCACACTTGATTTGCCGGACGAACCGATGCCGACGTGGCAGCGTGATCCGCGACGGCCGCCAACGGCATAGCTCTGCGGCGCGCCCGACGCGACCGGTCGCTGCGTCGGGCGTCGCGGCGAAAAGGTCCCGGCGATGGCGGTAAGCGATCTCGTCACGGAGCGGTCGTTCGTGCCGGCGCGCGGCGCCGCCGTTCGGCTCCTCGAGGACGAACGCTGGCTCGCGGCAGTCCTTCTGTTGCCGACGGTGATCCTGCTCGGCCTGTTCATCGCCTATCCGTTCGTCGAAGGCGTGTGGCTCGCAGTCACCGACGCGACGGTCGGCGTGCCGGGAAAGTTCGTCGGCTTGGCGAACTTCGAGGTGCTGTGGAACGACAGCATCTTCCGCGTCGCGGTCTGGAATACATTCATCTATACGGCGGTCGCCACGGTCTTCAAGCTCGTCTTGGGATTGTGGCTGGCTCTCCTGCTCAACAGGAATTTCAGGGGCAAGGCCTTCACTCGCGCCTTCATCCTGCTGCCCTTCATCATCCCGACGGTGCTCTCGACGTATGCCTGGAAATGGATGTTCGACCCGACCTTCAGCGTCATCAACTGGACGCTGTTTCAGTTCGGCATCATCCATTCGCGGATCAGCTGGCTCGGCGATCCGACGCTGGCGCTGATCTCGGTGATCATCGTCAATGTCTGGCGCGGCGTGCCGTTTTACGCGATCAGCCTGCTGGCCGGCCTGCAGACTATCAATCCCGAACTGCAGGAGGCGGCCGCGATCGACGGGGCGCGGCCCTGGCAGCGCTTCTGGCATGTGACCTGGCCGCTGCTTCTGCCAGTGACCATGGTGGTCGTGCTGTTCTCGGTGATCCAGACTTTCGCCGATTTTCAGCTCGTCTACGTGCTCACCGGCGGTGGTCCCGCCAATGCCACGCAATTGTTTGCCACCTACGCCTATCAGCTCGGCGTCGGCACCGGGCTGTTGAGCCAGGGCGCCGCGGTGTCGCTCGCCATGTTTCCATTCCTGCTCATCGTGGTCGTCGTGCAGTTGCTCTACATCCGCCGGGTCGAGGTCCACTGAGCCATGATCGAAGGGGCGAAGTGGCGGCGCTGGGTCTACTTCTACATTCCGCTGGGCGCTTTCATCCTCTGGCTGCTGTTCCCGTTCTACTGGATGCTGGTGACCTCGGTGCGGCCCGACCGCGAGCTCTATCGCCCGTGGATGGCGCCCAATTATGCGCCGTTCTGGACCGCGCATCCGACCCTCGTCCACGTCGTCGATCTGCTCACCCAGACGCTGTTCATCAGATGGATGGCGAACACGCTGTTCATCGCCATCGTGTCCACCTTGATCTCGCTGTTCTGCGGTCTCTTGGCCGGTTACGCGCTGTCGCGCCTTAAGTTTCCGTTTGCCGGCATGCTCGGGACCGGCATCTTCATCACCTATCTGGTGCCGCAGACGCTGCTGTTCATTCCGCTCGCCAACATCATCCGTAATTTCCACCTCGGCGACACACCGTGGGCGTTGATCCTGACCTATCCGACTTTCCTCATTCCGTTCTGCACCTGGCTGTTGATGGGATATTTCAAGGCCATTCCCCGCGAACTCGAAGAGTGCGCGCGCATCGACGGCGCCACGCGCTGGAAGGCGATGCTCTACATCATCTTTCCCATCGCGGTGCCGGGCATCCTGTCCGCCGGCATCTTCGCCTTCACGCTGTCCTGGAATGAATTCATCTACGCGCTCGTCTTTCTGTCCTCGGCCGAGCAGAAGACGGTCTCGGTCGGCGTCACCTCGGAGTTGGTGCGCGGCGACGTGTTCTATTGGGGCCAGCTGATGGCCGGCGCGCTGTTGGGTTCGATCCCGGTGGCGTTCATCTATTCCTTCTTCGTCGAATATTACGTCGCCGGGCTGACCGGATCGGTCAAGGGTTGAGCCCAAGAGCCAAGCCAAGGGGTTGAACCGATGGCGCGCGTTGTCATCCGTAATCTCAACAAAATGTACAACGAGGTGCATGCCGTCAAAGGCGTAAACCTGGAAATCCGCGATCGCGAGTTCCTGGTTCTGGTCGGACCGTCGGGCTGCGGCAAGACTACGACGCTGCGCATGGTCGCCGGGCTCGAATCGATCACGTCCGGCGATATTCTGATCGGCGATACCGTGGTGAACACGCTGCCGCCGATGGATCGCGACATCGCCATGGTATTCCAGAATTACGCGCTCTATCCGCACATGAGTGTCCACGACAACATGGCTTTCGGCCTCAAGATGCGCAAATTTGCTCGTCCCGAGATCAATCGGCGGGTGCGCGAGGCAGCGGAGATTCTTGGCATTGAAAATCTGCTTGGGCGCAAGCCGCGGCAACTGTCCGGCGGCCAGCGCCAGCGCGTCGCCCTCGGCCGCGCCATTGTGCGCCATCCGCAGGTCTTCTTGTTCGACGAGCCGCTGTCCAATCTCGACGCCAAGCTGCGCGCGCAGATGCGCGTCGAGCTAAAGAAAATCCACTCCCGGCTCGGCACCACCGCCATCTACGTCACGCACGATCAGGTTGAGGCGATGACGCTCGGCGATCGCGTCGTGGTGATGAAGGACGGCCTGGTGCAGCAGGTCGGCGATCCGCTCGATCTCTACAACGAGCCGGCCAACCGCTTTGTCGCCGGCTTCCTCGGCTCGCCGGCAATGAATTTCGCCACGGTTTCGCTGATCGAGGATGGCGGAATGCTCCATGCTGTCGGTGACGGCATGCGCCTGAAGCTGCCGCCGGCCGCTGCGGCGCGGCTGCGGCCGCATATCGGCCGGCAGGTCACGCTCGGCATCCGTCCGGAGGATTTGCGGGTCTTGTTCGGGGAAGCGGAGAACGGGATGAGTTTTTCAGCCGTCGTCGAGGTCGTCGAACGGCTCGGATCGGAAATCCTGCTCGACGTCAAAGTGGGCTCGGGATCGATGGTGGCGGCGGTCGAACCGACCAATCAGGCCAAGGTTCGCGAGCAGGTGCGCCTGGTTGCCAACGCCGATCGGCTGCATTTCTTTGACGGCCAGTCGGAAGCCGCAATTTAGCGGTTGGATTTTAACATTCGCATCCGTGTTCGGCAGGCACGCGTGCGAATGCCAGAATCAAAGGACCACCAGTGTCCCGATTCCGAAGTTCGCATCATTGTTCGGCGCGGTTTTGACATTGGCTTGGCGAATTGGCGGCCAAGTGGGGTGCGAATGTCAAATCCGCTCCACGGGCAGTGGTTGACCCGCCCGGTCTTGCGGCGGTAGCGTCATGGCAACAAAACGAAACAGCGTGGAGGTAATGATGACATCCTTCGCCGTCACGCCGCTCACCGACCACACCGGCGCCGAAGTCGTCGGCCTCGATTTCTGCCAGCCGATCGACGAGGAAGCCCGCGTCGTGCTGAACGACGCGTTCGCCGAGCATCATGTCCTGGTTATGCGCGGCCAGCATTTCGCACCGAATCAATTCATGGCGGCGGTTCAGCTGTTCGGCGACCTGCAGCCGCACGACAAGAAGGAACACCACGTTCCCGCCCATCCGGATGTGTCCTACGTCTCCAACGACGAATTTGTGAACGGCCGCCGCATCATTCCGGGCGAGACTTTCCACACCGATCATTCCAACCATCCGCGGCCGCCGAAGGCGACGACGCTGTTTGCGGTCGATCTGCCGTCGAGCGGCGGCGATACCCAATACGTCAATATGCACCGCGCCTATGACGATCTTTCCGAAAAGACCAAACAAAAGATCGAGGGGCTCAAGGCGGTGCACGCGTATCTGAGCAAATACAGTCCGCGGCCGCTTGGCTATCTGAGCGAGGAAAGCCGCCGCAATCTGCCGCCGCCGGGCGTGCATCCGCTGGTGCGCACCCACCCCGAGAACGGTCGCAAGGCGCTGTTCCTCAATCCGGTGCGCATGGAATTGATCGTCGGCATGGAGGATACGGATGCGCTCGCGCTGATCGAAGAGCTGATGCGGCATGCCACGCAGAAGAAATACGAATATCGGCACAAATGGCGTCACGGCGACTGGGTACTGTGGGACAACCGCAGCGTCATGCACCAGGCCAACCCCGACTACGACATGAACGAACGCCGCTACCTTTATCGCCTGATGCTCAAGGGCGAAGTGCCGATGTGATCGATCGCATCATGAAGGTCTACGAGGGAAAGCGCACCATCGACGGTCTGGTCGTCACCGTGGACGGCAAACCGCTGCAGGAACATTACGAGGTGAAGCGTTTCACCCGGTACGGCTTCGAATGGACTTACGACGGCGAAAGCCCGCGCCAGCTCGCGCTGGCGATCCTGTTCGATTATGTGGGCGATAAAGATCGCGCCATTGCGCTGTCCGAACCCTACATGAAGGAGGTCGTCGCCAATTTCGACAACGATTGGCGGCTTACCGGCGAGGACATCGACGGCTATCTGCGTGTGCAAGACGCCGCGGTGCGCGCGAATTAGCGGGGAACGAGAATGATCGGCCAGCGCCAAATCGAATTTCGCCGGGAATACCGCTCGCGCATCCGCGGATGGTACGACGGTTATTTCCACATCGCGATCATCTACGCCATGGGCGCTGCGGCGTTCTACATCTACGTCGCGCACATCCACGACGTCGGCACGCTGCAATGGCTTACCGTGCCGGTGACCTTTCTGTTCACCAATCTGTTCGAGTGGGCGGTGCACAAATACGTCATGCACAGGCCGGTCAACATCAAAGGGCTGCGCGCGATCTATGAGCGGCACACGCTCAATCACCATCAGTTTTTCACCGATCACGAAATGCGCTTCCGCGATCAGAAAGATTGGCGCGTCACGGTGTTTCCACCGTATGCGCTTGTGGTCTTCATCCTGTTGTCGATACCGCTCGCGGCCGTTCTCGGCACGCTGTTCGCGGCCAATGTCGGCTGGCTGTTCATGTGCACGACGACCGGCATGTATCTGATCTACGAGTTCATGCATTTCTGCTGCCACGTCGACGAAAACGCCTTCGTCCGCCATTGTCCGTTCGTGAATACCTTGCGCCGGCATCACACCGCGCACCACAACGCGAGGCTGATGATGGAGGTCAACATGAACCTGACGTTTCCGATCGCCGATTGGCTGTTCGGCACCTCGGATCTCGATCGCGGACCGATCGGCACGCTGCTCAACGGCTACGATACGCGCCACCTCAAAAAGGGCCTGCGCGGGGCGCCGCAGCGACCCGACGAGGCTGCTACGGCTCCGGTGGGTGCGAATTAGGACGTATCATGCCGAACGACGTGAAAGCCGCCTTGTCGGCCGTCGCGCTCGTGGTCGCGCTCGTTCTCGCATATTGGAGCGGGTCGCCCATCCGCCGCGACTTCTCGACCTTCGTCGTCGTCACGGCGATCTTCATGATCGCGGCAATGTGGGTATTTCCCGAGGCCGGCGGCAAAAAGGCCGACGCGCGGCGATCCAAATAGCCGGCGGAGCGGATTTCGGCCCTCGCTACCGCAAAGTCGCGCGGCGCGCCGCTACATTTCAGTGACGCCATAATTCCTTGCTGGCCAGCCGGGCACCTTCGGCCAGCGCCTCGAGCTTGGCCCAGGCGATTTGCGGATGAATGCGTCCACCCAGTCCGCAGTCGGTTCCGGCAATGACGTTTTCCCGGCCGACCACGCCGGCGTAGCGCACGATCCGGTCGGCAACGACCTGCGGGTGCTCCACGATATTGGTGGCATGGCTGACCACGCCGGGTATCAGCGCCTTGCCGCCGGGCAGTTTGGCGTCCTGCCACACACGCCATTCGTGCTCGTGGCGAACGTTGCCGGCCTCCACCGAATACGCCCCGGCGTTGACCGCGAGCACCAGGTCGACAATGTCGGCCAGCGCTATGTCGGTGGTGTGCGGGCCGTGCCAGCTTCCCCAGCAGATGTGATAGCGGATGCGGTCGGGTGACAGTCCGCGCAGCGCGTGATTGAGCGCCTCGATGCGTACGCGCTCGAATTTCTTGAATTCCCCGAGCGGCGGCGCCGGATTGATCATGTCCCAATTGTCGGGCAGGCTTGGATCGTCAATCTGCAGCACGATGCCGGCATCGACGATTGCCTTGTATTCCTCGCGCATGGCCTCGGCGGAGGCGAACAAAAATTCCTCCTCGGTCTTGTAGTAGAAATCGACGCCGCGGGCGAAGCTGCCCGGCCCGATCGAACACATGAAGCCTTCTTCGGCGCCGGCGGCTGCAAGCGCCTTTTTCAGATTGGCGATATCGGCGGCCAGCGCGGCGTGACCGGTATAGTTGATCGGTCCGGTGCACGCCGGGCGGCCGACCGGCCGGCGTGCCGCGCTGCCCATCAGGCTGCCGCTCGATTCCGGATCCTGATAGAACTCACCGAATTTCTGCCAGTCGCGACGGTTGGCGAACGAGGTAAGCGCGACATCCGCGACAGTCGATTTCTTGTGCTGGGTCTCGTGGGCCGCGGCGGCGGCGCTGCCGGACGGCGTAAACCCCGACATGCGCGCGAAGGCGTAGTTCCACCACGCCCCGTAATCGTACGAACCGGCCACCGGCTTGCCGAACTCGCCGTCGTCGGGAATGTCGATGCCGAGCGCGCGCTGCTTCTTCACCACGTCGGCCACGGAGGCGGCGAGCACCTGCGCGTACGCGGCATCATCGCCCTTGGCTTCGCCGATGGCGATCGACTTGCTCATGGCGATCAGATTTGCCGGCCGCGATAGGCTGCCGGCATGCGTGGTCAAAATGCGGTCCGTACTGCTTTTCACTGCTGCCTCCATGTGGCGCCCGCGATCGGCAACCGAAGAAATGTTTTGCCCGCGCGATAATGCTATTCTAAGCGGCGACAGCGAACTAGAGGAGCGGAGCTAAAGCATCCCGCTTCAGCAAGGGAGGATTGCGATGGGACGGCTGATGGCGTTCGCCGCCGCGGCGGTCATGCTCGGGTTGCAGCTCGTCGGCAGCGCGGCGGCGCAATCAGTTTATCCGACGCGAACCGTCCGCTTCATCCTGCCCTACGGCGCTGCCAGCGCAACGGACATTGCCGCGCGCCTGTTCGCCGATCGGCTGAGCAAGCTCTGGGGCAAACCGGTGGTGGTGGAGAATCGCCCAGGTGGCGACGGCCTGGTCTCGATGAACGCGTTCATCTCCGCCAATGACGACCATACGCTGTGGTTCGGGCCGGCCGCCGCCTTCACCACGCTGCCGTATCTGCACGGCAACCTGCCGTTCGATCCGGGACCCAAGATGACGCCGGTCGTGGGCGTGGTGGTCGTCGCGCTGGCGGTATCGATGCCCGCGGCGATGAAGATCGATACGATTGATCAGCTGGTCAAATTGGCGCGCTCGGAGCCTGGCAAGCTCAACGCGGCGGCGGCCAACGGCATTTCCGACTTTCTGTTGTTCGGATTTTTCAAAAAGCTGGGCCTTCAGGTGACCGAGGTGCCCTACCGCGACATCATGCAGGCGCCGACCGATCTCGTCGCCGGCCGCATTCAGGTGCTGTCGACCTCGATCGCGGTAGTGCAGCCGCTGGCTGGCGCCGGCCAGATCAAGCTGCTGGCGGTGACCAGCCGGCAGCGGGTGCCGAGCCAGCCCGGTGTGCCGACCGCCGTCGAAGCCGGCTATCCGGATCTGGCGTTCGAGAGCGTCGGCGGCGTGTTCGCTCCGCCCAGCATGTCGCAGGACGTGCGCAATCGCATTGCCGCCGATTTCCGCAAAGTCGCGGAGGCTAATCCGGAAATCGCCAAGCGGCTGGAGTTGACCGGACAGATCGTCTCGATCCGCGGTCCCGCCGCGTTCGCCGCGGCTATCGAGGAGCAGCGCGATAAGCTCACCGAGCTCGCCAAATTGCTGGGACTGAAGGCGGCGCGCGACTAATCGCGCGCCGATCGTCCAGCCTGCGCCTTGCCCAGGCGGCCTTCCACGCTCAAGCCGAACCACGGTCGCAGGAAGGTGCCGAACACGCTGCCGAGAAATGCGCAGGCGAGCCACACCCAGCCGTGCACGCTCGACGAGACGACGCCGGAAAAGTAGGCGCCGATGTTGCAGCCATAGGCGAGGCGGGCGCCATAGCCGAGCAGCAGCCCGCCGAGGACCGCGGCTACGAGCGAGCGGAGCGGTACTCTCCAGCCCGGACGGAATTTGCCTGCCAGTCCCGATGCCAGGAGCGCGCCGAGGATGATGCCGAAATCCATAATCGAGGTGATGTCGGCAAAGATGCTGCCGTGCAGGGCCTTGGCGCGCTCGGCGCCTTGCCAATAGCCCCACGAGGCTGCGTCGACGCCCGAGGCCGCGAACAGCTTGCTGCCCCAGAGCGCAAATGCCGAAGTGATGCCCCACGGCCGCCCGGCAAGATAAAGCGTGGCGAAATTTCCGAGCGCGAGCGCAATTGCGCCCGCAACGAGCGGCCAGGGCCCGTACAGGAAGCGCCTAAACCCGCGCCGATCCGTGTCGACGCCATGGCGCAGCGTGCCGTGGAAGCGCCGCTCGATCGCGATCGTCAGCGCAGCGATTGCGGCGAAGCCGGCAAGGCTCGCGGCCAATGCCGGTGCCCATCCCCAGGCGGCGATCAGCGAAATCTTGCCGACATTGGGCAGCGCCGACCACCAGGGCAGGTGCCAGGCGCCGAGCGCGGAGCCGACGATGAAGAACGCGAGCGTCACCAGCATGCGCGCGTTGCCTCCACCCACAGTATAGAGCGTGCCGGAGGCGCAGCCGCCGCCGAGCTGCATGCCCAGCCCGAACATGAACGAACCGACGATCAAGGAGACGCCGACCGCGCCGTATTCGCCATGCACCGGTTGCCCGAACAGGCTGCCATGGCCGAGTGCCGGGAAGAACAGGATTGCGGCTGCAGCCAGCATCAGCATTTGCGCCCGCAGGCCGGCGCCGCGGCCATCGGCGATGAACACGCGCCACGCCGAGGTGAAGCCGAACAGTGCGTGATAGAGCGCCACGCCAAGCGCGCCGCCGACAAGGAACAACGCGCCCTGGCGCCACGAATAGGCATCGCCGAGCGCGATCGCGCCGGCGGCAAGAACGGCCGAGGCCAGGATCACGACCGACGTATTGATGTGAGGGGCCACCCCGCGCTCGCTGGCCAGCAGTCGGGCGTCAACGGAAAGATCGGTCATCTTACTCTCGCGTGTCGAAGAGGGAGACGTAACGTAGTTGCGCGAACCGGCCGTTCCAAGCCGCGCGTGTTCCATTGTTTGCGGCCGTGCGACGCGGATATTCTTTCTATTTAGCGCTGCGGAGAAATGTTTTCTCCAGTGACTCGTCAGGCGGCGCGTTTGCGCTCCGCCGGTACGAGCGAAAGAGTCAGCCGTTCGGGTCCGCGCAGGACATCCAGCGCCACCTTGCGGCCGATCTTGTCGCCGGTCAGCGCGCGCACCAGATCGTCGGCGCCGGTGATGGTGGCGCTGTCGAGCGCGACGATGATATCGCCCGGACGCAGGCCTGAGCGAGCGGCGGCCGCATCGGATTCGACGCTGCCCGTCATGACCGCGCGCTCCTGCTCAAGTCCCGCGGCGTGACGCAGCCGACGCGGCAGCGTGATCTGCTGCGCGGCGATGCCGATGAAAGCGCGGCGGACGCGGCCGTGACGCACCAATTCGCCGAGCACAAATTTCGCGGTATTGGCGGCGACCGCGAAACAGATGCCCTGCGCGCCCACGATGACCGCGGTATTGATGCCGATCACCTCGCCATGGGAGGACACAAGCGGGCCGCCCGAGTTGCCGGGATTGAGTGCGGCATCGGTCTGGATCACGTCGTCGATCAGCCGGCCGTTGCGCGAGCGCAAGGAGCGGCCGAGCGCGGACACCACGCCCGTCGTCACCGTCGATTCGAAACCGAGCGGATTGCCGATGGCGATCACCAGCTGGCCGCGCTTCAATCGCTTGGAATCGCCGAGCGGCGCGGAGCGCAGCGTCACCGCCTCGTCGACCCGCAACAGCGCCAGATCGGTATCTGGATCGTCGCCCACGAGCCGCGCGTGCAAATCCTCGGCGTCGGCGGTCGTGATGCTGATGCGAGCTCCGCCGCCGGCCGCGCCGGCAACGTGGCTGTTGGTCAGGATGAGGCCGTCGGGTGCAACGACGACGCCCGATCCGGCGCCGCCGCGTTCACCGCGGCGCTGGTCGGCGGACGCAGGTGCCTGCCCCCGCCGCACGGCGATTGCCGCCACGGCAGGCCCGATGCGGTCGACGACATCGATCACGGCGCGCGAATACGCATCGAGCAGTGCCTCGTCGTCTTCGAGGACCGCGTCTCGCGAGGGCGTGCCGGATTGCCGGTCGCCGCGGAAGCTGTTGCTGAGCGGAATGACGTTCATTCGATATTGAAAGGCCTATGCCGCGTACTGACTGTTGCAAGCGGCGGATGAAGGGATCGCACATATGGGAGTTGTGCAGCGGGTAGGGAAGGGCGCGGCCGGCTGTGCGGTGGTATACACAACTCATCGCCGACCCGACGAGCCGATGCGCCGATGAGCTCACTGACGGATCTGACTGCCGCCGGGCGGCTCACACGCGACGCGCTGCTTTTGTGTTTTTCCGCCTTTTTTGCCGATCTCGGCTATCAGGGCGTGACCGCGCTGTTTCCGCTTTATGTCGTCTTCGTTTTGCATGCGCCGGTCTACTGGTATGGACTGGTCACCGCCATCGCCTTTGGTGCCGGCTCGTTCTTCGCCTATATCGGCGGATTGGCGGGCGACCGGTTCGACAAGAAATATGTCTCCATCGCCGGCAATACGTTCATCCCGCTCATGGCGTTCTGCGGGCTTACGCAGGCGCCTTGGCTTTCGGCGCTCCTCTTCATTCTCGGCTGGTGGGCGCGTTATTTCCGCACCCCGGCGCGGCGCGCGCTGCTCGTTCACGTGACGCCGCCACAGGATCGAAGGTTGGCATTCGGAGTTCTGCACGCGCTCGATATTGCCGGCGGCATGATCTCGGCGCTGTTTGCGCTCCTGGCGATCGCTTTGCATGTTGCCATCGGCACCATCATTCTGTTTGCCGTGGCGCCGCTTGCGGTCTCGACCGTCATTCTGTTTTTCGTTGAACGCAAGCAGCTCTATCCCGACGAATCTCCGCTGCGCGAGCGCCAGGCCGGCACTGCGGGCGACCCGCGCGACCGCGCCCTGCTGCTCTTTCTGTTGATCTCTGCGACGCTCTACGGCTTCAGCTTCTACAATCTCGGTTTCCCGATCCTGACGGCGGCAGGCGGCAGCGCCGGCACTTTGGGTTATGAACTCGGCATCCTCGCCTACGTCGTCTATCTCGGAATATCGGCGGTGAGCGGTTACGTTCTCGCTGTGGGCGGATGGTCGCCGCTGCGCTCGCTGTGGCTTCTGGGATACCTGCCCTCGGCGTTCGGTTCCGGCTTGGTCGGCCTGAGCGCGCTCCTGCACCTTGATGCCTTGGCGTTCTACCTGTTCATCGCGACGCTCGGGTTCGGCATGGGCGCAGTGGAGACCTTCGAGCCGACGCTTGTGTCCTCGCTGGCCGCATCGACCACGTTGTCGCGCGCAATGGGATATCTTTCGATTTCGCGCAGCGTCGGGCAATTCCTGTCCAACCTGATTATGGGTATCCTGTTTTCCTTGAGCCGCACGGCCCCCTATTTCTACGCCTTTGCTTCCGCGCTGCTCGCAACCGCGGTCCTCGGCCTCGCCGAATTGAGCTATGCGCGGCGGGATGCTCTCAGCCGTCGCAGCGGCGGATCGTAGAGGGATGGAATAACAAGCTGTTTACGGTGTTTAATGGCGGCCGGCACTGCCCTCGGCGGTGTCGAGGTCGGTCGTCGCCCGCCAATCCAGAGGGGAGATCATCGCATGATCCGTACCGTGTTCGCCGCAGCCTCGATCGTGGCCGTTGTGCTCGGCATAAGTCTCGCCGTCGCGCAGCAGAATGTCATCAAGGAGCGCAAGGACTTGATGAAGCACAATGGTGCCGAGGCTAAGATCGGCGCGGATATGGCCAAGGGCGACAAGCCGTTCGACCTGGCGGCGGCGCATAAGATGTTTGCGACATTCGAGGATGCGGCGCAAAGAATGCCGGGACTCTACCCGCCCGATTCGAAATCCGAGGCCGGTTCGCCGTCGGCGGACAAGTTCAGTCCGACGCCGAAGGTTTGGGAAGACATGGCCGACTTCAAGGCGCGGTTCGACAAGCTCGGCTCCGACGCCAAGGCGGCTGACGCATCGGTGAAAGACGCGGCCAGCCTGAAGGCGGCGCTGGGCAATATCGGCAAGAACGATTGCGGCGCTTGTCACCACGTCTATCGGGTCGAAAGCAAGAGCTGAACCGGGGGTGTTGTTGGCGGGGCGTCCACGCGGGCGCCCCGTTTTGCTATGATGCGGACTCCACGCTTGATGCGCGCGGGTCATCCGCCCCTGTCCGACGTTGGTCGAATGCCTCAGATCGAAACGAAGCCGACGCCACGCGCGCTTCGCCTCGCGCCCCGGCGCCTTGCCATCCTTGCGGCTATCCTGATCGCGGCCGCGCTGGCCGCGTTCTGGATATTGACGATACCGGCGACCGTTCCGGCTTCGGCATTGCCGGCCTATACGCCCAATCTTGCCAACGGCAAGACCATGTTCCACGCGGGTGGCTGTGCGTCGTGTCACGCCACTCCGAACGCGAACCCTGACAAAGTCGATCTGACGCGGCTCGGCGGCGGCTTGGCGTTGCCTTGCCCGTTCGGCACTTTCTACGCGCCCAATATTTCGCCGGATCCGCGGGCCGGCATCGGCAATTGGAGCGAGGCCGATTTCGTCTCGGCATTGTGGGATGGCACGGCGCCGGGCGGCCGGCATCTGTATCCGGCGTTTCCCTACACGTCCTTTCGCCACATGCAGCTCGCCGACGTGCGCGATCTGTTCGCATACCTGAAAACGCTGCCGCCTGTGGCGGGCAAGGCGCCGCCGCCGGCTCTGTCGTTCCCGTTCAACATCCGGCGGATGGTGGGAATTTGGAAGCTGTTCTTTCTGCGCGGCGGCCCTTTCAGTCCGGACCAGGCGAAGTCGGCGCAGTGGAATCGCGGCGCCTACCTGGTCAACGGCCCGGGACACTGCGCCGAATGCCACAGTCCGCGCAACGTCCTCGGTGCGATCATCGACAGTGAGCGTTTCGCTGGCGGTCCGATGCCGGACGGCAAGGACTGGGTTCCCAATGTCACGCCGGTCGGACTGCGGCAGGGGGAGAATGTCGAGCATCCGTGGTCGCAAAAGGACATCGCGAGCTTCCTCGGCGATGGCATGACGCCGGATGGCGATTTTGCCGGCGGCGCCATGTCCGATGTCATTCGCAACACGTCCTTGCTCGGCAAGGACGATCGCGCCGCCATCGCCGACTACATCGCCTCGCTGCCACCGCGCCAGGGACCCGCGCCGCCGAAGAAGCATTAAGCGATGGTGTCTCGGCCGGCGCTTCCTCGTTGCTGTCGGCTGCGGATGCGCGGATAGGCGGGCATTCTTACACCACGCCGAAGGCTTTGAAGGTAATGATGGTGCGCGTGTCGGCGACGCCGGGAAGGGTCTGCACCTTCTCGGCGATGAAATGGCCAATATCGGTCGAGGGGTCGACATAAAACTTCACCAGCAGATCGAAATCGCCCGCCGTGGAATAGATTTCCGAGGCGATCTCGGCGTCGGCCAGCTTGTTAGCCACCTCGTAGGACTTACCGAGCTGGCATTTGATCTGCACGAAAAACGGGATCATGCGCGCCTCCGGGACCGTGCATTAACAACCATATAAAATACGTGACTGCAACAAGCGGTCCGGGCGTAGTATCTTTCGCAAACACCCGGTGAGACAACCGAATGACGAACGTCGATCTTCGCCTCAACGCCATCGTCGATCCGGAGCGTTGCGGCGGTCACGATCTCGCCGAGCTGGCGCGGCTTTGTGCCGAAGGCGGCGCCACGCTCGTGCAATTGCGCGACAAGGTGAGCGAGACCCGCGTCATGGTGGAGGAGGCACGCGCGATCAAGCAGGCGCTGGCGCCGTTTGCCGTGCCTTTGGTGGTCAACGATCGCGTCGACGTGGCGCTGGCGGCAAGCGCCGATGGGGTGCATCTCGGGCCGGACGACATGGCGGCTGCCGACGCGCGGCGGCTTCTTGGCGTCACCGCCATCATCGGCCTGTCGATCAAAAACGTTGGCGAGGCCGAGGCGGCGCCGATCGAGCTGATCGACTATGTCGGCTCCGGCGGCGTCTATGCGACGCTCTCGAAACAGCAAAAAAACTCGCCGATCGGGCCGGAGGGGCTGGCGCAAATCATTGCCGCGCTGAAGAGGCGCGCCGCCAAAGATCACAAGGCGCTGCCGGTCTGCGGCATTGCCGGCATCGACGCGGGCAACGCCGGTGCGGTCATCGGCGCCGGCGCCGATGGTGTCGCCGTCATCTCGGCGCTGTCGCTTGCACCCGATCCGGGGGCTGCCGCGCGCGCTTTGCGCGGGGTCGTCGATGCGCTGCTGGCGAAGCGAGGCACGTGATGGGCGTTCCCATCGCGCTCACGATCGCCGGCTCGGATTCGAGCGGCGGCGCCGGCATCGGAGCCGATCTGAAGGTGTTCTCGGCGCTCGGCGTCTACGGCGCGTGCGTCGTTACCGCGCTGACGGCGCAGAACACCAAGGGCGTGTTTGCCATCCATGCCGTAGCTCCCGACCTGGTCTCGGCGCAGATGGACGCCGTCTTCTCCGATCTTGAAGTCGGTGCGGTGAAGATCGGCATGCTGGCAAATTCGTCGATCATCGAGGCCGTCGGCTCCGGACTCGCGCGCCATCAAAGCCGCAACGTCGTGCTCGACCCGATCCTGGCCGCAAGCTCGGGCGCGGAGCTGTTACGCGCGGACGCCATCGGTGCACTGCAGCAGTTGGCCGGTCAGGCGCGCGTGTTCACGCCCAACCTGTTCGAGGCGGCGGCGCTGCTGGAGGTGCCGATGGCGCAGGACGAGACCGAGATGCGCGCGCAAGCGGAAAAGCTGCTGGTGCTGGGCGCGCGCGCGGTTCTCATCAAGGGCGGTCACGGTGGCGGCAAAGACAGCGTCGATTTGCTGGTTGAGGGCGATCGTTGCACGCGCCTTGCCGCGCCCCGTATCGGCACCAGAAATACGCATGGCACCGGCTGCACATTGGCTTCGGCGATTGCTGCCGGACTCGCCAAGGGGCTTTCCCTCGACGAAGCGGTACGCGAAGCAAAGGATTACGTTACCGCCGCCATCGCGGCCGCTGACCGGCTCGAGGTCGGCTCCGGCCGCGGCCCGCTGCACCATTTCCATAAATGGTGGTGAAACGCTCTCACAATGTCGGTAATGACGACAGAAAAACACGGTATCGCGATCATTGGCGCTGGCATCGGCGGACTCGCGGCGGCAGCGAGCCTGATACGAGTGGGTTTCGAGGTCGAGGTCTACGAGCAGGCGACGTCATTCGCTCCGATCGGTGCCGGCATTCAACTCACCGCGAACGCGATGAAGGCGCTGCGAGGGCTCGGGCTGGTCGAAGTGCTGCGCGGCAAAGGCTTCGTGCCTGCAGCCTTTCACAGCCGAGAGTGGGACACCGCCAAGGTCACCAACGTCCTCACCATGGGCAAGCTGCTTGAGCAGCGCTATGGCGTACCGGATTTGATGATCCACCGGGCGCGGCTGCATTCAGCTCTCGCAGCGCTCACGCCGCGCGAGCGCATCCACTTTGGCAAAAAACTGGTCGCGATCGAGCATCATGAATCTGGCGCCACTCTCGCGTTTGCGGACGGCAGTCGTGCCGAAGCGCTGCTGGTCGTCGGCGCGGACGGCATTCATTCGGCGGTCCGAGAGGTGCTGTTCGGTTCCGAGCAACCCCGCTTCACTGGACGCGTCGCTTACCGGGCCACCTATCCGACCGCACTGATCGTTGGCGTTGCGCCCGACGAGCGCGCCAAGTGGTGGGGTCTTGACCGTCATGTGGTGCATTACTTCACCACCGCGAGCAAGGACGAGATCTACTTCATCGCGGTTACGCCCGAACCGCAATTCCAGGTCGAAATCCTGGTCGACGCGGGGCGACAGGGACATGCTGCTCGCTGCCTTTGCCGGATTTCATCCGCACGTGGGCGCTGTGCTCGCGGCGGCGCCTGAGGTCCGCAAATGGGCCCTGGTGGAGCGCGATCCCATGCCGTCCTGGGGGCGGAATCGAACCGTGCTGCTCGGCGATGCGTGCCATCCCATGATGCCCTACATGGCGCAGGGCGCGGCATCAGCCATCGAGGACGCGGTGGTTCTTGCACGCTGCCTCGCGGGCGCCGACGACGACATCTCCACGGCGCTCGCAGCCTACGTCGCCAGCCGAAAGGAGCGTACCGCTCGCATGCAGCTTACCAATCGCGAGAACAGTTGGCTGCGGCAAAAGACCGATACCGACTGGGTCTACGACTACGATGCGTGGCACGCAGAGCTTGCCTGGTCCGGCATGGAATTCGGTTGAGTGCGGAGCGCTGGCCAACTGGAATTATGATACTGTCGAGCGAGAAAACCAACGGCGCAGGAGATGAGATTTGCCGCTCCCTTGGCGCTGATCAAAGCTAAAATCATCATGCCCTACGGCGACACCGGTGCGCCCGGCTGCTTGAACGGATCGGCACGGGTGAACGCTTCGATGGTCGAAAGCTCCTTGACGATCCGGGCAAAAACCGGGAAACGGGCCGTATCGACCTGGAAATATTTGGCGCCCGCCGCCTGGCTGGCGAGGCAGATGTCGGCAATCGTAATGGCGTCCCCGTGCGCATAACGGCCGGTCGACTTGTCCTGCAGATGCGCTTCGAGCGCGGTGAGCGCGGCCGTGTGCCAGTGCCGGCACCATTTCATCACGCCGGCTTCATCGAGCTTGACTTCGTGCTCCAGATATTCGCGAACCCGCGGCACGATCAGCGGATGCGAATCGCAGGCGACAATCTGGGCGAGGCCGCGCACGCGCGCGCGACCGCGCGGGTCGCGCGGCAACAGCGGCGGGTCGGGGTGCGTCTCGTCAAGATATTCGACGATGGCCAGCGATTCGAACAAGGCCGGCCTCTCACCGTCAAGCAGCGCCGGGATCGCCATCATCGGATTAACCGCGCGAAAGGAGGCTTCTCGCTGCTCGCCTTTCGGCAGGTTGATCTGGATCACCTCCTCGGGTGTGATGCCCTTGAGATTGAGCGCGATGCGCACGCGGTAAGTCGCGAGCGAACGCCAGAAGGAAAAGAGTTTCATGAATTTCTCCCGCCTTGATTCGGTTCGCCGCGACTAGCCCAGTAAACCGAAACGGTGGAGATTTCGGCGTTACCCGAGCGATGGCGCCTGGTTTCTTCGTAGCAGGCGAGCGCGCCTTCGACGAGCGGCAACTCGATGCCGCGCGTTTTGGCCACTGCAAGCATCGATCGCATGTCCTTGATGCCGCCGTCGACGTCGAAGGTCACCGGGCCGGAGTCGCCGCCTGCGAGCATGGAAGCGACGCCGGGACCGCGTACCTTGAGCACGTTGGGGCCGCCCGAAGTCTCGCTCAACAAATTCATCAACTGCGCCGGATCGACCGGCAGTGAACGCGCCAGCGCCAGTGCTTCGCCCAGCGCCTGCCAGTACACCATGAGCGGCAGATTGATGGTGAACTTGAGGACCGCGCCGCAGCCGACCGGGCCGGCATGCTCGATCCGCCGGCAAAGCTGTTCGAGAATCGGCCGTGCGCGCGTCGCGTCCGCTGGCTCGGCCCCCATCAGGCCGATGAGCTTTCCTTGCCGGGCCGGCCCGGTCGAGCCGCCGACCGGGCACTCGACGAAAATCCCGCCCTGGGCGCGCACGGCCTCGGCGAGAGCGATCTCGGTCGATGGCAACACGGTGCTCATTTCGATGAACAATTTGCCCGCGGAATCGGCGGCGAGAAGGCCGGATTGGCCGCTATACACCGCATCGAGTGCAGCCGCGTCGGTAAGGATGGTGATGATTGCCTCGCAGCGTCGCACGAGTTCGGCGGCGGTTGCGATCGCGGTGGCGCCGCCGACGGCGTTGGACTTCGCGGGAGTGCGATTCCACACCGCTACTTCGTGGCCGCGTTCGATCAGTCGTGCCGCGATGGCCGCGCCCATCTTGCCGATACCGGCGACGCCGATCCGCATCTGCTTCCTCCCCCGGCGTCCGACCGGCGCGACACGATAGGCGATTGCAACGTGATGAGAAAGCGCCTTGCGCCAGCGGCAGGCCGATGCCATAGCGTCGCATTGCAACAACAGGGCAGGGGAAGGGCGTGGTTGCGCACAAAGGAAAAAACGGCCAAGCAGGTAACAAAGACAAAATGAAAAAATCCGGTACCGTCGGCATCGTCGGCATGGGCATCATGGGCGGCGCTTTTGCCCAAAATCTGCTCGCCGGCGGCTGGCGCGTCATCGGCTTCGACGTCGATGCGGCGCGGCGACGCGTAATGTCGCGGGCCGGCGTCGAGATCGCTGCCGATGCCGGCGATGTGGCGGAACAGGCGCGCGACATCATCACCAGCCTGCCCAATCCCGCCGCGCTCCTTGCGACTGTCGCTGCGATCGGCAAGTCCGGCGCGGCGCGGCGCGTGGTCATCGAAGCATCAACGTTCAAGATCGAGGACAAGGAGAAGGCCGCGGCAGTCTTACGCAAGGCCGGCCATCTTTTGCTCGATTGTCCGGTCAGCGGCACCGGCGCGCAGGCGAGGACCAAGGACCTTGTGGTCTACGCCTCCGGCGGTTCCGCCGAGATCAAGCGCTTGCGGCCGATGTTTTCGGCGTTCAGCCGAGGCCTGTTCGATCTCGGCGAATTCGGCAATGGCAGCCGCATGAAATACGTCGCCAATCTGCTCGTTGCCATCCACAATGTGGCCAGCGCCGAAGCGATGGTGCTGGGATTGAAAGCCGGCCTGCCGCCGCAGCAGATTTTCGAATTGATCAGATCGGGAGCCGGCAATTCGCGGGTCTTCGAACTTCGCGCGCCGATGATGGTGAAAGACGATTATCGCGACGCGACCATGAAGATTTCGGTCTGGCAGAAGGACATGGACGTCATCGGCAGCTTTGCGCAAAAAATCCGTGTGCCGACGCCGATGTTCGATGCCAGCAAGGCGATCTATGAGAAGGCGCTCGCCAGCGGCCGCGGCGCGCAGGATACGGCGGCAGTCTGTGCGGTGCTGGAGAAGATGGCCGGAGTCAAGCGGGGCAAGGCGACGAAGGCGAAGTAAAAGGCCACGCCTGTCGTCGGAAGTCCGCGTTCTCAGAAACTTGCGGCTCGCTCGCGCTCCCAGTCGGACCGCGAGCGTGCGCCGGGCAAAGCGGCGACCTGCCGCTCGACGAAGGCCATGATCTCTTCCTCGGGCTTGGTCAGATCGACCGCCGCGGCGCAGGGTTGCGGCACATGCCACTGCGTATCGACGAACACTTCGAGGCGGTTGCCCTCCGGATCGCGAAAGTAGGCCGAGATCGCATTGCCGTGCGAGATTGGGCCGAGTTCGACGATCGGCTCACGCTTGAGGGCCGCATAGGTCGCGCGCAATGCCGCGAGGTTCTCCGCGCGGAAAGACAATTGCTGGATCATGCTGAACGACGTGGCCGCCGGTCGACCCCCGGCGAAGACCACTTGATGGTGCTCGGACGGATCGAGCGTCATGAAGACGATTTCGTTGCCGTCGTCTCGCACCGCGCGATCGCTGATGACGAGCCCCAGCACGCGGCTGTAGAAATCGACCATCTTCTCCAGGTCGGTCACGAAGATGCCGACATGACTGAATGACAGCTTGTGCCGCTCGCTCATGGGCATGTCTCGTTGTGCGGTTCCGACATTTTCGATGTTTTTCATAACCGTAAGCTCTTCACGTGTCGATGGCGTGCGGGCTAATCTCGGGACGGCCTAAGCGATCCGGGAGGTAAAAGCATGTCATCGTTCGAGGGCGAAGCGCGGATGGCGCAGAGTGCGGCCGGTCGCACAACCCATCAGCCGCGGCGCGAGATTCGCGACGGCATGTGCATCGATTGGGATGCCCCGATCGCGATGGACGACGGCCTGGTGCTGCGCGCGGACATTTTTCGTCCGATCACCGAGGGCCGCTATCCGGCGATCGTCAGCTACGGCCCCTACGCCAAGGGGTTGGCCTTTCAGGACGGTTATCCGAGCGCCTGGGAGCGGATGGTAAATCTGCACCCCGACGTCGCCGCCGGGTCGAGCAACCTCTATCAGAGTTGGGAAGTGGTCGATCCGGAAAAATGGGTGCTGCACGATTATGTCTGCGTGCGCGTCGATTCGCGCGGGGCCGGCTGCTCGCCGGGCTTCATCGATCATTTCTCGCCGCGCGAGACCAAGGATTTCTACGACTGCATCGAATGGACCGCAGCACAGGGCTGGTCGAATGGAAAAGTAGGATTAAACGGCATTTCTTATTACGGGATCAATCAATGGCACGTCGCGAGCCTGCAGCCGCCGCATCTTGCCGCCATGTGCATCTGGGAAGGTGCCGCCGACTGGTATCGCGACATGACTCATCACGGCGGCATTCTCTGCACGTTTTGGGAAAACTGGTACGACATGCAGGTCAAGACCGTGCAATACGGCGCCAGCGAACGCGGCAAGAGAAGCCGTGCGCACGACGAATTGGCTTGCGGACCTGAGACTTTATCCGAGGATGAACTGGCCAAGAACCGAAGCGATTTCGGCACCGAAATTTTCTCGCACCCGTTCGACGACGCCTATCATCGCGTCCGTTCGCCGGCTTGGTCCAAAGTGAAGGTGCCGTTTCTGTCCGCTGCCAATTGGGGCGGCCAGGGTCTACACCCGCGCGGCAATTTCGAAGGTTTTGGGCGCGCTTCGGCGAAGCAGAAATGGCTCGAAGTCCACGGCATCGAGCACTGGACGCATTTTTATACCGATTATGGAAGAAACCTGCAGCTTCGCTTCTTCGATCATTTTCTGCACGGCAAGAACAACGGCTGGGACAAGCAGCCGCGGGTCCAGTTGCAAGTCCGCCACGTTGATCGTTTTGTCGAGCGCGCGGAAAACGAATGGCCGATTAAGCGCACCAGATGGACGCGCTTTTTTCTCGATGCCGCCGAGTGCACTTTGGTCGGCAAGCCGGCCAAACGCAAGAGGACGCTTGATTTCGACGCCATGGGCGATGGCCTCACTTTTCTCAGCCCTCCGCTTGCCCGTCAGACCGAGATCACCGGCCCCAGCGCGCTCAAGCTTTACGTCTCCTCATCGACCGCCGATGCCGACATTTTTGCTGTGCTGCGCGTGGTCTCGCCCGATCTCAAGGAGATCGTATTCCAGGGTGCTATCGATCCGCACACACCGGTCGGCCAAGGTTGGTTGCGCGCTTCGCACCGGCAACTCGACAAGAAAGTGTCGCGACCTTACCGTCCTTATCACATCCACACGAAAAGGCAGCCGCTCAGACCCGGCGAGGTGGTCGCGCTCGACATCGAAATCTGGCCCACTTCGATCGTCGCGCCGGCGGGATATCGCATCGCGCTCACGGTTCGCGGCAGGGACTACGTCTATCCGGGCGGCAGCGGCGGCCGGCTTTCCAATTTCAAGAACGAGCTGACCGGCTGCGGGCCGTTCCTGCACGATGATCCGCGCGATCGGCCGGCCGACATATTCGCCGGCATAACCAGCCTCCATTTCGGCGGCGCCGCGCGGCCCTATCTGCTCCTGCCGATCATTCCGGCGAAGAAACAATAACAGCGAAAATGCGTCAGGCCGCGACAAGAGCGGCCTTTACGGCCGCAGCGGCTTATTGGATGATGGCTCGAAAAGCCGGTCCGCGGGCAAGCGGCCGGAAATGGCAACCCACGCGTCTCGGCTAATCATGAGGCGCCCAGAGGGAGGACAGAATGTCGCGTAAGGTGAAGTCTGGCACATTGAGCCGTCGCACGCTTCTGGCCGGCACTGCCGCGGGCGCAGCAGCGGCGTTAACCCGTTTCCCGGCGCCCGCCGTCGCCCAGGCTGCACCGTTCAAGCTCGGTCTGCTGACGGTCAAGACTGGGCCCCTTGCCCAGGGCGGCATTCAGATGGAGCAGGGCGTCCTCACCTATCTGAAGGAAAAGAATTACACGCTCGGCGGCCGCAAGGTGGATTTCGTGTCCGCCGATACCGGCGGCAATCCGGCCGGGGCCAAGACCAAGGCGCAGGAATTGGTCGAGCGCGACAAGGTCGACGTGATCCTCGGCCCGCTCGCCGCCTTCGAGCTTTATGCCATCAACGAGTACGTCCAGCAGGTGAAGATGCCGACGCTGAGCCTCGCCGCGGCCGACAACCTCACCCAGCGCACGCCCAACCCGTATCTGTTGCGCGCTTCGGCAACCTCCTCGCAGGCCATGCAGCCGATGGGGCACTACGCGGCGACCGCGCTCAAGCTCAAGCGCGTGGTCTGTATCGTCGAGGATTTCGCCTTCGGCTATGAGCAGATGGGCGGGTTCCAGGCCGCCTTCCAGAAAGACGGCGGGTGCGTCACCAAAAAACTGTGGCCGCCGATCGTCACCCCCGATTACACGCCCTACATCGCGCAGATCAGCGATTGCGACGGTGTCTGCCAGGGTTTTGCCGGGTCCAATCCGCTGCGCTTCATGAAACAGTACGCGACCGCGGGACTCAAATATCCGGTGGTGTCGGGCGAAACCGGCGCCGATGACGCCCTGCTCAAGAGTTTCGGCGACGAAGCGCTCGGGCTTGTTTCCTGCTGCCCCTACACGCTCGATCTGGAAAGCGAGGGCAACCAGCGCTTCGTCAGCGAGATCATGAAGAACTACAGCGTCATCCCCGGTTTCTACGCCGCTGGCCTCTACGTCAATTGCCAGGTCGTCGATGCCGGCCTGAAGGCGGCGGGCGGCGATGCAAGCGACAAGGAGAAATTCATGGCGGCGCTCAAGTCGGTCAGCCTTACCGACACGCCGCGCGGACCGATCAAGTTCGACCACCTCAACAACGTGATCGGCAATTTCTACGTCCGCCGCGTCGGCAGAGAAGGTGCCAAATACGGGCTCAAGCTGTGGAACAAGACCATCCACACCTACGAGAACGTGAGCCAGTTCTGGAACTGGCCGGAAAAGGAGTTTCTGGCGCACCCTGTTTACTCACGCAATTATCCGCCGCTGACAAAGTGCTGACAGACTTGGCATCATCCGCGAATGCGGATGATGCAGCAATCGCAGGCGATACGGTCTTGCATCGAATGTCGTGCTTACTGGATGCTCCGCTTTCGCGGAGCATGACACCTGATGGGAGGACAAGGCCATGCCTCGTGGAAGTGTCACTCGCCGTACGCTGCTCGCCGGCACGACGGTGGCGACGGCGGCCGCATTAGGACGCTTTCCGTCTCCCGCGATTGCGCAGGCGGCGCCGTTCAAGCTCGGCCTGCTTTGCGTCAAGACCGGCCCGCTTGCGGCCGGCGGCATCCTGATGGAACAGGGGGTGCTCACCTATCTGAAAGAGAAGAATTTTACGCTGGGCGGCCGCAAGGTCGACTTCATTTCTGCCGATACCGGCGGCAGCCCGGCCGGCGCCAAGACCAAGGCGCAGGAACTAGTCGAGCGCGATGGGGTGGACGTGATCCTCGGTCCGCTCGCCGCCTTCGAGCTCTATGCCGTCAGTGCGTATGTGATCGAGAAAAAGATACCGACGCTCAGCCTGGCGGCGGCCGACAATCTCACTCAGCGGACGCCCAATCCGTATCTGTTGCGCGCGTCGGCCACCTCGTCGCAGGCGACACAGCCGCTCGGGCACTACGCCGCGACCGCACTGAAACTCAAGCGCGTGATTACCATCAGCGAGGACTTCGCCTTTGGCTACGAACAGATGGGCGGTTTTCAGGCCTCGTTCGCCAAGGATGGCGGATGTGTCCTCGCCAAGCTGTGGCCGCCGCTCGTGACGCCGGATTATACGCCGTATCTCGCCCAGATCAGCGGTTGCGACGGGGTGTGTCAGGGCTTTGCCGGTTCGAATCCGATACGCTTCATGAAGCAATACGCGACGGCGGGCCTCAAATACCAGGTGATCGCCGGAGAGGCCGGCGCCGATGATTTTCTGCTCAAGAGCTTCGGCGACGAGGCGCTCGGCCTGGTCAGCGCCGCCCCCTACACGCTCGACCTGGAGAGCGAAGCCAATCAACGCTTCGTTGATGGTATGCTGAAGAATTACGATGCGATTCCGGGCCAGTATGCGGCTCTGCTCTACGGCAATTGTCAGGTGCTGGATGCCGGCCTCAAGGCGACGGGCGGTGACGCGAGCGACAGAGAGAAGTTCATGGCGGCGCTCAAGTCGGTCAGCCTGACCGACACGCCGCGCGGCCCGATCCGGTTCGATCACCTCAACAACGTGATCGGGACGATCTACATCCGGCGCGTCGTCAGAGAGGGCGCCAAATACGGGCTCAAGCTCTGGAACAAGACCATCCACAAATACGAGAACGTCAGCCAGTTCTGGACCTGGCCGGAGAAGGAATTTCTCGCCCATCCGGTCTATTCACGCGACTATCCGCCGCTGACCAAGTGTTAAGCCGTCGTGCCATCATCCGCGCAAGCGGAATGATCCAGCCGCTGCTGATGCATAGATCGCAAGTCCGGGTGCGGTGAAGGGTGCGGCTCCGTCGGCGGCGGGCCACGGCTGCGAAGGGGGACGGCGCGCATGAGCTTCTGGATGCTGCTCACCGTCAACAGCGTGACGTTCGGCGGTCTATTGTTTTTGTTGGCGGCCGGCTTTTCGCTGATTTTCGGCCTGATGCGCATCCCCAATCTTACACACGGCTCGATGTTCATGGTCGGCGCCTATCTGGGCACAACGTTTCTTTCCGGCGCCCTCGGATTCACCCTGAATTTCTGGGCTGCTGCCGTCATCGGGGCGCTGGAAGTCGCGGTGCTCGGCGCATTGATGGAACGGCTGCTGCTGCGGCGCCTCGCCGGGCAGCAATTGGCGCAGGTGCTGGTCACGCTCGGGGTCTCCTTCATGGTTGCCGATCTATGCCTGATGGGATGGGGCGGCGACCCGATCTCGGTGGCAACGCCGGAAGGGCTGCACGGCTTCGTGCGCGCCGGGTCCGCCGTGTTTCCGCTCTACCGCATCGCGGTGATCGGTATCGCTGTGGTTTTCGCCGTTGCTCTGTGGCTTCTCATCGAGCGCACGCGGCTTGGCGCCATGATCCGCGCCGGCGTCGATGATCCGCAGATGGCCCGTGTGGTCGGCATCCGCGTCTCGCGCCTGTTCACCATCGTTTTCGGATTGGGCGCCGGCCTTGCCGGCTTCGCCGGCATGATCGGCGGTCCGATCCTTTCGGTTTATCCCGGCCTCGACCAGGACATGCTGCCACTGGCGCTCGTGGTGGTCATTCTGGGCGGCACCGGCAGCCTGCTCGGCTCGTTCGTCGGCAGTATCGTCGTCGGTTTCATCTACAATTTCGGCCAGGCGCTGTTGCCCGAGCTTGCCTATTTCGTATTGTTCCTGCCGATGGTTCTGGTGCTGGTGCTGCGTCCCCAGGGTCTGTTCGGAGGGCAGGTCCTGTGAACTTGCGGTATGTCGCAGTGGCGGTCGCAGTGCTGACGCTGATCGCTTTGCCGTACGCAATCAACGAGCCGTATTATGTCAACATCGCGAGCCAAATCCTGCTCTATGCGGTGTTCGCGCTCGGGCTGAACATTCTGGTCGGCTACGGCGGACTGGTGTCGCTCGGGCATGCCGGGCTGTCCGGTGTCGCGGCCTATGGGGTCGCCTATCTGCTCGCCGCCGGCTACGGCCATACCGTCGCTATTGCGGGAGGGCTCGCCGCCGGCCTCATCGTGAGCGCGGGCTTTGCCGCGCTGTCGCTGCGTGCGAGCGGCATCAGCTTCATCATGATCACGCTGGCGCTCGGCGAGATCATCTGGGGTCTGGCCTATCGCTGGATCAGCATTACTAACGGCGACAACGGCATTACCGTCAACACCCGTCCCGAGCCGTTCGGGTTGTCGCTGGTCTCGGCGAACGGCTTCTACGATGCGACGCTGATCGTCTTTTTGTTCGCCATGGCGGGCTGCGCGGTATTCGTGCGCTCGCCCTTCGGCGCCGCGCTCGCCGGCACCCGCGACCAGCCGCGGCGGATGAACGCGCTCGGCTTCCACGTCTGGATGATCCGCTTCTGGGCCTTCATGGTCTCCGGGCTGTTGAGCGCAATCTCCGGCGTCCTGTTCGTCTATTACAATCAGTTCATCAGCCCGCAGGCGTTGGCGCTCCCCGCGTCGGCCGAGGGTTTGCTGATGGTGATTTCGGGCGGTGCCGGCACGCTGCTGGGTCCGGTGATCGGCGCGGCGCTCGTCGTCATCGTCAAGAACGTGGTGAGCGGGCTCCACTTCACGGTCTTGTCTCCGATGGGCTTCGTTGATCTCGTGAAGTTCGTTTTGAACGGCCTATTCCAGCATTGGAATTTCCTGCTCGGCGCCATCTTCGTCGCCATCGTCGTGTTCATGCCCGAGGGCCTGGTTCCCGGCTCCGTGCGGCTTGCGCGTGCCCTGTGGCGCAGGGCGAAGCGCAAGCCGGCGCGGCCGGCCGCGGCAGCCCCGCCGACCTCGGTCCTGGAGCAGAAGCGATGACTGCGCTCGCCGTGCGGAGGCTGTGCAAGAGCTTCGGCGGCCTGCGTGTCACCACCGAGGTCAATCTTGCGGTCGAGCCGGGCGAGCGGCGGCTGATTATCGGCCCGAACGGTGCCGGCAAGACCACCCTGTTCAATCTTATCACCGGCGAAATCGCTCCCGATTCCGGTTCGGTGTTGCTGTTCGATCGCGAGGTTACCCGGTTGGCGACGCGCAAACGCGCGCATCTCGGCATGGCGCGGACCTATCAGATCATCACGCTGTTTCCCCGCGACACGATCCTGCACAATGCGACGCTGGCGCTGCTCGGGCTGTCGCCGATACGCTGGAATCCGTGGCTGACGCTCAATCGCCAGCATGATGTGCTGGCGCGGGCGCGCGAAGCGCTCAAGCGCGTCGGTTTGGAGCACATGGCCGAACGACCGCTGGCCGAAACCTCATATGGGGAAAAGCGACGGGTCGAGATCGCCATGGCGCTGGCGCAGGAGCCGCGGGTGCTATTGCTCGACGAGCCGTTCGCGGGATTGTCGCTCGACGAGCGCCGCGATGTTCGCGAACTGCTCACGCGCATTCCACGCGATGTGACCGTGATCATGATCGAGCACGACATGGATACCGCGCTCGATCTTGCCGATCGCATCACCTTGCTGCATTTCGGTGAGGTGGTGGTCGAAGGCACTCGCGCCGAAGTGGTGGCCGATCCGCGCACGCGGGAGGTCTATCTTGGCGAATAGCGCGCTCAGACTTTCCGACATCGACGCCTTCTACGGCGACAGTCATGTGCTGCAGAGGGTCTCGTTCGAGCTGGGCGAGGGCCGACTCCTTGGCCTGCTCGGCCGCAACGGTGCCGGAAAATCGACCTGCATGAATGTCACCGTCGGACTGTTGCCGCCGCGCGCCGGGAGCGTCGAGGTGTTTGGTGCGCCGGTCACGCGGCTGCCGCCGGAGCTGATCGCCGCGCGCGGGGTCGCGCTGGTGCCGCAAGGCCGCCGTGTGTTCAGGAGCCTCACGGTGCGTGAAAATCTGATGGTCGCCGCGCGCGACGTCATCGCCGGCGCGCGGCATGCACCCTGGACCGCCGCAACCGTGTTTGCGATGTTCCCGCGGCTGGCCGAACGGCATGCCCAGATGGCCGGCTATCTGTCCGGCGGCGAGCAGCAGATGCTTGCCATCGGTCGGGCGTTGATGTCGAACCCGCGGGTGTTGTTGATGGACGAACCGTCGGAGGGATTGGCGCCGCAAATCGTCGCCGAAGTGATGGCCACCATCCGCCGGCTCAAGCAGAGCGGGCTTTCCATCGTGCTGGTGGAGCAGAGCCCCAAACTGGTTTTCGATATCGCTGACGACATTGTCATCCTGAACTCGGGCCGCGTGGCCGTGGTCTCGACCGCCGCCACCCTGCAGAGCGACGGCATCGATCTGCGCCAGCATCTCGGGGTTTTCTGAGTCTGGCGACGGAAGATGATTGACGCGGACGAACGACAGCAGAGAACCGCGCACGGTTGAAGAAACGGAATAAATGAAAGAAATAAACAGCGCGTCTCTTGCGCCTGGATCGCTTGAAAATCCTTCCGCCGTCGTCCGTCCCCCGTCCGTGGCTTTCGCGCTGGCGCTCGCCTCGATTTCTTTCATCGGCCCGCTTGCCATTCACCTGTTCTTGCCGGTGATTCCGGCCGTCAAGATCGCGCTGCGGATGTCCGAGCCGATGGCGCAGCTGACCTTCAGCATCGCGCTGTTCGTGATGGCCTTTGCCACGCTGGTCTATGGGTCGCTTTCAGACCGCTATGGGCGGCGGCCGGTGCTGATCTCCGGTCTCTGTCTGTTTCTCGTCGGCAGCGCGGTCTCGGCAATGGCCAATTCCGTGCTCACGCTGATCTTCGGCCGACTCATTCAGGCCGTCGGCGCGGGCTGCGGCGTCACGCTGGTCCGCGCCATCGCGCAAGACGTTTACGGGCACAATCTGGTCAAGGCGATCGCCTACCTGACCATGGCTTACACGATCGGCCCGATGATCGCGCCGATCGCCGGCGGCATACTGATCGATGCCTTCGGCTGGCGCAGCGTATTCGGCTTTGCCCTTGCGGCGGGCGTGCTGATTACGCTCAACGCCTATCTGGCGGTATTCGAAACACGTCCGCCGGCCTCGTCGCGAAGTGCCGGGCGCGGCGTGTTGCGGGATTACGCCGCGTTGTTTTCCCAACTGCGATTCGCCGCGTTCGTGCTGCAGAGCGGATTTTGCACCGCTACGTTTCTGGTTACGGCCACGGCAGCGGCCGGCGTGATGAAGGAGGTGCTGCATCGTCCGTCCACCGAATTCGGCCTCTATTTCCTGCTGTATCCGTTCGGCTTTCTGTGCGGGAATTTCGTCTCGAGTCGGATCGCCACGCGCATCGCCAACGAGACCATGGTGTTCGCCGGCTCGCTCATCCTCTTCGCGATCGTGGTGGCGCAATCGGGCGTCCAACTGAGCGGTTACGTAACTCCGCTGACCTTGTTCGTGCCGGGGTTCTTTATCTCCTTCGCGCAAGGCATCTCGCTGCCCTACGCGCAGGCCGGCGCGCTCGAGATCGATCCGAAACTTGCCGGAACAGCGGCGGGCATTGGCGTCTTCATGCAGAATTTTGCCGGCGCTGCGTTCGCACAGCTCTACGGCCTGATCGCCGACGGTACTGTTGTGCCGCTGGCGCAGACGAGCGCAATCACCGGGCTGCTCTGCCTTGTAGCCGGTGCGGCGCCGTTTTGCATGGCGCGGTGGCGCTGGAGAACGGCGGCGGACAGATGACAATAATGCTATCCTTTGTATCTCTGTTCCTCGTCAGTCGAACAGCGCCACCGCTCGCGTCCAGCCGGCCGAGCCTTGCCGTGCTTTGAACGGAAAGCACGCCACCATGAAACCCTGGTCGGGAAGCTGCTCCAGGTTGCATAGCTTCTCCATGTGGCAATAGGGAATTTCGCGGCCGGCCTTGTGGCCCTCCCAGATGATCGAGGGATCGTGGGTCTCCAGCCAACGCTTGCGCATGTGCACGAACGGCACGTCCCAGCCCCAGGCGTCGATGCCGCCGACGCGCACCCCGCGCGAAGTCAGATAGAGCGTCGCCTCGCGGCCCATGCCGCAGCCGGCGGTCAGATATTCCTCGGTGCCGATGCATTCGCTGGCGCGGGTGTTGACCAGCACGATGTCGAACGGTTTTAGCGCGTGACCGATGCGTCCCAGTTCGGCTTCGACCTCCGCCGCGGTGACGACGTGGCCGTCCGGCAGCTTGCGGAAATCGAGCTTGACGCCGGGTCGAAAGAACCAGTCGAGCGGCACCTGGTCGATGGTCATCATCGGCTTGCCGTCGATCGATTTCGACTGGAAATGGATCGGTGCATCCATATGCGTGCCGTTATGCGTGGTCAGCTGCACCTGTTCGATCGCCCAGCCTTCGCCGTCCGGCAGGTCTTCGCCGCGCAAGCCGGGAAACAGTTCGCAAAGCAGTGGCGCGGTCTCGGCGTTGCTGCGATATTCGATCTTCGGCCGCATGAACGGCGGATCGTACACGGTGTCGTTGTCAAGCGGCGACGACAGGTCGACAATGCGATTGGGTAATCTCATAATTCCTCCGGTCAACAGATGACGGATGATTTTCCGAGCCGGCCGCGTACACTATGCTCTGTCCTCTGTCATCATTCCTCTGCCCTCTCAACTCCAATTGCGATGCCATCTCATGCCTGAACCATGGAACAAATACGGGCCGACTGCGGCCCGCCGGCACGGCAGGCCAGGACGCGAGTTGCGCCCGGCGAGCGTGACGATCGATATTCATGCGCATGTCGGCGTGCCGGAAGCGGCAAAATTCGTCGAGCCGCATCTCGACTGGTCGACCATTCCGCTTGCGCATTTCGCCGCGGCCGAGACCAAGGCGCTCGGCGCCAAGCAGGAAGCGGACATCCGCGCCTGCTTCGCGCTCGACCGCCGGCTCACCGATCTCGATGCCATGGGCGTCGATATCCAGATGATCGCTCCGGCGCCGCCGCAATGCTACTACACCGTGCCGCTCGAAATCGCGGTCAAGGCGGCGCGGATGGTCAATGACGGCGTGGCGGCGTTCTGCGCGCAGAAACCCGAGCGGTTCAAGCCGTTTTGTTCGGTGCCGATGCTCGACGGCCATGAAGCGGCGAGCGAGCTTGAGCGCTGCGTCGCCAAGCTCGGCTTCACCGGGGTGGAGATCCTGACCAACGTCGCCGGCAGGGAATTGTCCGACGCGGCATTCGCGCCGTTCTGGAAAAAAGCCGACGAACTCGGTGCGCTGGTGATGATTCATCCCAACGGGTTTACCGAGGCCTCGCGCCTGTCGCGCTTTTATTTCAACAACGTCATCGGCAATCCGCTGGAGACCACGATCGCGCTGCATTACCTGATTTTCGACGGCGTGCTCGAACGACACCCAAAGCTGAAAATCCTCGCCGTCCACGGCGGCGGCTATCTTGGCGCCTATCCGGGACGCATCGATCACGCCTGGGGGGCGCGTTCCGACAGCCACGGCTCGTTGCCGCTTGCTCCGACCGAATATCTCAAGCGGGTCTACGTCGACACGGTGGTTTTTACGCCCGATCAGCTCGCCGAACTCGTTCGCGTCTTTGGCGCCGACCACGTCCTTATGGGCACGGATTATCCCTACGACATGGCCGAATTCGATCCGCTCGGCCACCTTGCTTGCGTCGATGATTTCGATCAATCGACGGTCGTCGCGATCGCCGGTGGCAACGCCAAGCGGCTCCTCGGTCTGTAATCCCCAAGCGCAGCAAATTCTCGCTTGTCGTGCCCAGCCTCGATGTCACCAAGGGTGATATAGCCGCTCGGCCGGCGGCCGCGCTTCTTATTGCTGAAATTAGTGTCCTTCGATTCCGAATTTCGCAAACGAGAGTGCTCACAATGCAATCTGCGGCAATGGCACGTGCAAACAGGCGGGCCGCAAATCTCGAGCTGCCCGGCGCGCAATCCGTATCGGCGGTTGCGGTCAGGCCTTTTGTTTTTCCTTGGCCAGTCGGGCCGCGAGGACCTGCATGAGGGCCGCGATCTCTTCCGGCAGCTCTGCACAGACCAGCGATTCGTAATACCTGTGAAGTTCCTCGGCGATTGCCCCCGGAACCACATGGCCGAAGGGAATGACATTATCGGCCGGTGGATCGTTGTCGTTGGCATTCATCGCGTTTTCCACGGAACGCAACCCAACGCTGCGGGCGGCGGCTTGTTCCGACAGAATAGAGTCTGGTGCAGTCTCGACTGTTGCCCGCGGTCGATCTTAACATAACCGGCGACCGCCGCCCATTGCCTGCCGCAATTGAAGCAACTATGCCTGCCGCTGAGGAACCCGGAAGCAATCGGATTTTGCCAGATGGCGCGGCGGCGCATTGCCGAGGAGCCGGTGTCGCGGCTTGCCGTCTGGTCGCGGCGGCTGGCGCTATTTTCGCTGGCGGCGACCTTGGTCGCCATCGTCATTGTGCGGTCAGGCGCGCTTGACATCGTGCCGGCCTTGTCGACGGTGGCCGGCGCCCTGACGCTGGCGGTTTTCGCCATGCTGCTCGCCTTTGGCGCCGGCATTTTCATCTGGCGAGACGGCCTGCGCGGGCTGCGCCAGGCCGTCTCGGCGGTGCTGATTGCGCTCGCCCTTATCGCCTATCCGAGCTACCTCGCGGTGCAGGATTATCATCTGCCGGCGATCTACGACGTCACTACTGATCCGATCGATCCGCCGCAGTTCGACCGCATCGCGCGCCTTCGGCCGCGTGACGCAAACCCGATCGCCTATCAAGGCCTCTACGCCGCCGAACTGCAACACAGGGCCTATCCGGATATTCAGCCCGAGGATACCTCCGCCTCGCCGCAAACGGCGTTCGACGTAGCGATGAAAGTCATGACCAAGCGCCGATGGCGCATCGTTAACGCAAGGCCGCCGCGCGAGGCCGGCGCGGAGCGGCTACCCGACTTGCAGGCATTGCCTGGCGCCCCTGCGCGCGACGGCGTGATCGAGGCGGTGGCGCGTTCGCTGATTCTCGGCTTCCCTGAGGACGTCGTGGTGCGCATACGTCCGACCAGTGATGGCACGCGCATTGATGTCCGCTCGGCATCGCGGTACGGGCACAGCGATTTCGGCAGCAACGCGGCGCGCGTACGTGGCCTGATCGCCGACATCGATGATGCTTTGACGACGCCCGAGGCGGAGCAGCAGCCCGAGAAGAAGCCGCCGCGGCCCGTTCAACCCTCGCGACGGGTGCGGGCGGGGAGGTGATAGGTGCCCTCGATCGACGGCGGTGCGTCGGTCTCGACGATGCCGCGAGCAACCAGGTCCTCAAGGTGCGCCAGAGTCGAAAGCGCCGCGGCGCCGGCCAGCCGCGGATCAAGCCCGATATACACGGCCTTGACCAGGGTCGGGATGTCAGCGCTGCCTTTTGCCAGCCGATGCAGGATCGAAGCTTCGCGGCCGTGGCGGTGCTCGATCAAAAACCGCGCGTAGCGCGGCGCCTCGCGCACCGGCGCGCCATGGCCGGGCAGGTAGGTCGGCTCGCTGCGGCGCGCCAGCTTATGCAGCGAGGCCATATAATCGCTCATGGCGCCGTCGGGCGGCGCAACGATCGTGGTGGACCATGCCATGACATGATCTCCGGCAAAAATCAGATCGCCTTCTTTGAACGCAAAGGCCATGTGATTGGCCGTGTGTCCCGGTGTCGTGATTGCTTCCAGAGTCCAGCCTTCACCGTTGACGATGTCCCCATCCGCCAGGCGCGTATCGGGACGAAACTCCATGTCCGCCGAGGCGTCGAGCCGGCGCGTCTCTCCGATATGCAGCGGACGGGCGAGGCGGTGCGGGCCTTCGGCATAGACCTTTGCGCCGGTCGCCGCCTGCACTTTCGGCACCGCAGGGGAGTGATCGCGGTGGGTGTGGGTGACAAAAATGTGGCTCACCGTCTCGCCGCGCACGGCGTCGAGCAGCGCGTTGATGTGTGCATCGTCGTCGGGGCCGGGATCGATAATCGCGACCTTACCGCGGCCGACGATGTAGCTGACCGTGCCTTTGAACGTGAACGGGCTCGGATTGTTGGCGACCAAGGCACGCACGCCCGGCACGAGCTGCCTGGGAGTGCCTGGCACCAGATCAAAGCTTTTGTCGAAGGGAATGTCGTCGGGCATGCCCGATCAGGATACACGTTTGCGCGGCGCAGCCAATCGTTGGCGCGATCATCGCAACAACGAGAGCGTGCAGCATCGGTCATGGGTGGATTCCCGGACAGCCAAAGTGCGGTCGCGGCAACCCGAGCGGCAAAATAATGGAGCCCCGGCGCCGGGAGCTCCGGGGCTCCAGCAATCTCATTCGACACGTGAGTGAGGCCGAGATCGCGCCGTCTGTTATGCAAGGAGCGGGCCAAGTCTTTTGCAAGTCTTTTGCAAGTCTGGTGCAAGTCGGCGCAGGTGTCGGCAAAGTTCGTGGCCGATAGCAGGGCCAATTCCTGATCGCATTCCGAGTGCGGCCTTCGGCCCGCAAAGGGAGGCGGGATACGCGGAAATTCCCGGCAAAGCACGGCTGCTGATCGAGTGGGCGCATCATGGCTATTTTGCAGGCAGCAAGGCAGGCGGATGGCGAATGGCTGATAGGGGTGATCGGTCTTTCTCCTCGCATTCGCTGCTCGCCATTCTCAGAACGGCGTCCGGCTGCGGATGGCGGCGGCAAGCGTTCCCTCGTCGAGATAATCGAGTTCGCCGCCCACCGGAACCCCGTGGGCAAGGCGGGTCGCTTTGACAGGCGTATCGCGCAAAAGGTCGGTGATGTAGTGCGCCGTGCTCTGGCCGTCGACCGTGGCGTTGAGAGCGAGGATGATCTCGTTGACCGCCGGGTCGTGCGCGCGCTTGATCAGAGCGGCGATGGTCAGATCGTCGGGTCCGATGCCGTCGAGCGGCGAGAGCGTGCCACCGAGCACATGATAGCGCGCGCTGATCGCGTGCGCGCGCTCCAGCGCCCAGAGGTCGGCAACGTCGGCCACCACCACGATGGCGGATGGGTCGCGGCGGGGATCCGTGCAGATCGTGCAGGGATTGTGCGTGTCGATATTGCCGCAGATCCGGCACACTTCGATCTTGTCGATTGCGGTCTGCAAGGCGGCGGCCAGAGGCGCCATCAGCAGCTCGCGCTTCTTGATGAGAAACAGCGCCGCGCGTCGTGCCGAACGCGGCCCCAGCCCGGGCAATCGGGCGAGCAACTGGATCAGGCGGTCGATCTCGGGGCCGGCGGAGACGTTGGGCATTTTTTGCTCGGATACTGCCGCTTTGTTTTTGCTTTATTTTTTTTTGTTTTTGTTTTGTTTTCTTGTTTGAGGCAACAGGAGTTTGCCAACATCTGAAAAACATCAAAACAGCTTCAATCCGGGCGGCAGCGGCAGGCCGCCGGTGAGCGCCTGCATTCTGCCTTGCAGGGCGGCTTCCAGCTTGCGTTTGGCCTCGGCGTGCGCGGCGACAAAGAGATCCTCCAAAATCTCCTTCTGATCCGGCTTGAGCAGCGAGGCGTCGACGCGCGCGTTGCGCAGTTCGCCTTTGCCGGAGAGCGTGATGGTGACGAGGTCGCCGCCTGCCGCACCATCGACCTCCAGCCGCTCGAGCTCGGCCTCCAGCGCCTCCATCTTCGACTTGAGTTCAGCGGCCTGTTTCATCAGGTTCATGAAATCAGCCATTGTCGATCCCTCGTAGGGGCGGCCCTTGTGGCCGCCCGCTTTGAAATCCAGGGCGGGCACAAGGCCCGCCTCTACGCCTCGTCCTCGGAGGCCTCGCGGTCGATTTGTTCACCCAACGGCAATTCCTCCGCGTTCGTCCCGGCAGCGTCCGGTGGCGGACGGACGCCGACGATTTCGGCGCCGGGAAAGCGATTGAGCACCGCTTGCACCAGCGCATCGCCGCGCGCCACGTCCTTCAATTCCGCCCTGCGTGCCTCGGCCTGAGCATGCAGGCTGGGCATTCCCTGCTCGGCGGAAACCGCGATCAGCCAGCGCCGCCCGGTCCAGCCGGCGATTTTCTTCGACAGTTCTCCGACCAGCGTCTTCGCCGCACTGGGCTCGAGTGCGACTTCAAGTTTGCCGTCCTCGAAGCGAACGAGCCGCACGTCGCGTTCGAGTGCGCTTTTGATTGCCACGTCGCGCTTTTCGGCGGCGAGCGCCAGAAGTTCGGCAAAGCTCGCCAGCGTTCGCGCCGGCGCGCTGACTGCAGCACTTTGCGGTTGGTCAATGGCCGCCGGCGCCCGCGCCGGCGCGGTCGCCGCGACCGCGGCGCTTGCGCCCAGGCTGCGTGGTCCGCGCGGCTCCGCACCGACTGGCGCCTGCGAGCGCGCGGGAGCCTCCTCGCGCGCGCGTGCGGGCATGACCGCACCGCCGCCCTCGGCGCGCGCGGCGTCCGCCAGGGAGCGAACGAGTTCGTCGGGGGTCGGCAGATCGGCCGCATAGGCGATGCGCACCAGAACCATCTCGGCGGCGGCCAGCGGCCGCCCGGCTGCCTCGACTTCGGCAAGACCCTTGAGCAGCATCTGCCAGGTCCGCGCCAGGACCCGCATGGAGAGCGTCGCCGCCAACGCGCGGCCGCGCGTGCGCTCGGCCTCGGTGAGCGCAATGTCCTTGGCGAGCGTCGGCACGATTTTGAGTCGGGTGACAAAATGGGTGAACTCGGCGAGATCGCCCAGAACCGTCGCCGGGTCGGCGCCGATCTCGTACTGGTCGCGCAACTCGTCGAGCGCGCGCGCCATGTCGGCGCGCATCAACGCTTCAAACAGATCGATCACACGCGCGCGGTCGGCAAGCCCGAGCATTTGCTGCACATGCTCCGCGCGCAGCGGTCCTGCCGCATGGGCGATCGCCTGATCGAACAGCGACAGCGAATCGCGTACCGAGCCCTCGGAAGCGCGTGCGATCAACGCCAACGCCTCGGGCTCCACCGCAATGGATTCCTTCGCGGCGATGGCTTGGAGGTGACCGACCAGCAGTGCAGCATCAACCCGCCGCAGATCGAAGCGCTGGCAGCGCGACAGCACGGTGACCGGAACTTTGCGGATTTCTGTGGTCGCGAATACGAACTTGGCGTGCGCCGGCGGCTCTTCCAGCGTCTTCAACAAGGCATTGAAGGCCGCGTCCGAGAGCATGTGCACTTCGTCGAGGATATAGACCTTGTAGCGGGCGGAAACCGGGGCGTAGCGGATGGCGTCGTTGATGGCGCGCACGTCGTCGACGCCGTTGTGCGAGGCGGCGTCCATCTCGATGACGTCGAGATGGCGGCTTTCGATGATCGCCTGACAGTGCACGCCGAGCACCGGCATTTTCACCGTCGGCCCCGCGACCGAACCATCCGGCAGCTCGTAATTGAGCGCGCGGGCAAGGATGCGCGCGGTCGTGGTCTTGCCGACGCCGCGAACACCGGAGAGAATCCAGGCCTGCGGAATGCGGCCGGTTTCGAACGCGTTGCTGATGGTGCGCACCATGGCGTCCTGGCCGATCAAGTCGGCGAAGGTCGACGGCCGGTATTTGCGCGCCAGCATGTGATAGGGCGCCGATGGTGTCGTAGCGTCTGTCATTCCATTCCAATTCGCTGCAATGACCCCCACCCCGACCCTCCCCTTTTCAGCGGGAGGGAGCAAGTGTTCAGCCTGCTCTTTCCTCCGCTGAAAATGGGACGTTCTGCATTCTCTTTCCTCCCCCCGGAAGGGGGAGGAATAAGCTGGGGGTCCCTTGAAGAAGAGGGCCCTGTTGATCCAAAGGTCAGCGGAAGTGGGAGGCTGACGAGCGACCCGAACCGCGCTCGTTAGGGCTGCTTCCTTCCGGACCTGACCCGGTTGGCGAGTGGCTCGTCCACCGCCAACCTCCCGCTCCTATATTGGCCGCGGCGACGGCGAAAGCAAGCTGGCACCGCTTCCCTCGCCCCGCGGCGGGGTCCCCAGAAAATTCGCCCAGCGAATTTTGTGGGGTGCCCTGCGGGGAGCAGGCGGCGAGGTCGCGCGGCGGCGCGACTGAGCTGGTGAGGGGCCTTGCGGCACCTTTCAATCTCACGGCTGTCCGCCGCGTCAACGCTCCTCACCCGAATTGCTCACGCTCCCGCGTTGGCAACTCGACCTCTCCCCGCACGCGGGAAGAGATGCAAGACAAAGCATTCCCGTCCTCGCGCTGCGCTTTTTGTTCGCGCCCCGAGTTATTTCGGCAAGCCAGTCGCAAAAACCTCGCCGCCAAAAACAAAAAACCCGATCTTCGTCAGATGAATCCGGCAGTGGAGAACCGGATCCATCACGGTCGGGGACGGCGCACGGAAATGTAGGATGGGTTAGCCGCGAAGCGGCGTAACCCATCGCGTCCTTCGGTGGGCGGATAGTCCCGGAGCCTGTTGAAATTGGTGCAGCAGGCGCCATTGGTTTGAATCCTATGCTGCCAGATTTTTTCTGGCAACGAGCTTGTCGCCGAGCAATACTTGCTGGTGGCGGAGCAACGCTGCCCTCAGAATCGGAAGCTGCTTGTGGGCCTTCAAACGGCGGAAGCTTTTCTCAGCCTCCAGCATTGCGGTTCCAGTCCATCGCAATGCCATCCGTGCATCGCGCCAACGTTTGACGTTGCGGCAGACCTTCCGCAGCACGGCCATCAGACTTTCGATCGCGTTGGTGCAGCCAAGCGAGCGCCGCAGCTGATCAGGCAGACCGATGCGGATCACGGTGAGCAGTTCGTCCAGCCCTTCGAGGATCGAAGCCGAGACGCCAGGGGCATCGTGATCGAGCCGACGCGCCAAGTTCCTCAGAACTCGCTCGGCCTGCTCGGCGGTCGGACTGTCCCAAGCCTGACGCAGGACCTTCTTGACCCCGGCGTGCAACGATGGGTCGAGCCGCTCGATGATATTGCGTCCTTTGTGCACTTGGCAGCGCTGCAGCAGCGCGAAGCTTCCGAAGGTGTCGCGTATGGCCCGGCTCAGCGCCTTGGCGCCATCGACGATGAACAAGCGGGCGATATCCGGTCGCAACCCGCGCTCGATCAGGTCGGCCAGCAACGCCTTGACCACGGCGGCGTTCTCGGTCGCGCCCAAGGCCACGGCCAGCACGTGTTTGTCGCCGGCTCCGTCGATGCCGATCGCCGCCACCAACACATGGTCGCCGACACGCAGCCCATCGATCTGGATCACCAGAAGGTCGACGAGCTCCGACAGATCGGCCGCCAGCCATTCCTTCAGCTTCGCCGTGCTCAGCGCCACAAACCGCCGCGAGACCGAGGACTTCGTCGTGGCGCGCTTGGCTTGGCCGGCCAGATCGCCGTCCGGCAGTCGTACCGAACGCGCGTACTTGCGCGTCGCCACACCGATCAGCATCTGGTTGAATGCCCAACGCGACAAAAGATCCGCCTTCTGGATCGCCGTCCAGCTGGGAAGCTCCAGCTCGGCGCCGCCGCGCCGCCGCACCCGGGGCCGCCGGATAGCAGCCTTGCCACCGTGCCAGCCAACCTCACTATCGATCATGCCCCAGCGATGGCCCTGGCGGTCAGCGTGACGCTGGTAGCGCTTGCCACAAAGCTGTTCCGCATCAGTCGCAAGCATGGCCTCGATGGCCGCAGTCCCGGCATGCAGGCACAGACGGTCGAAGCTGCCCTTGAACTCCTCAAGTCCTTCAATCACCAAAGGCGACAATGCCAGCGTACCCGTCGTCAGCGCCGTACCTGTTGTCAATGCCGTACCTTGGTCGAACCTCTTCAATTCGATATGCTTCGTCATGGCGTCGATCTCCTCGCTCTCGGTTTGCGATTCGCAACCTCAAGCCTAGCGGCCTGAGGTGATCGACGCCTGCCTTCCTATTTCAACAACGTCAGGGACATTCGTCGGTGGGTTTCGCTTCGCTCAACCCACCTTACAAAATTCGCTTCCGGCAACAAAAGGAAGCAGAACGCCGAAAGGCGCTGTTTCATCAACCGCCGCACCTTGCGGCGCGGCGCGCGTCCAAAAACGGGACGCGCACGCCTTCCGGCGTTCCACGGCGGCTCTTGTCCAAGGGACTCACGCATCCCAAGGACTCAGCTCCGGACCAGGCTTCGCGAAGCGCAGCGCCGCAGATGGCAGGGGTCTCCCGCCGGCGCCGGCCCCGGTTACAGCGAGCACCTCGCACACCGGTCTTAATGCCGGCGGGCATGATGTCCAAAGCCGCCCGAGCGCAAAGGTGACGAGCCCCTGCCCGCGGGCACCGCATCCCGCTCCGCCGGCGCTGTCAGGCAACCGGCGTCCTTGCAAGCGAGCGAGATGAGCTTTTTTAGTTCGCCGCGCGGCAAAAATTCAAGACATTCCGGCGACGCGCCGCATCGTCCTGATTCCACGCTGGTTTTCCAATGGGTCGCGGCGCAATGTTGCGCGGGCGACGCCGCCACTCGCCGAATTTGCCGGCGATTTCGCGATAACTCACGGACGTCACTGCATTTTTGTTTGTTTGATTCGTTGAATAGGCAATGTTCGCGCGGGTTATGGCGGCCGCACTTGGTATGGACCTTCATCCCGAGATGCGAGCCACTGGCCCGTCGCCGCCGCGCGCAAGGTGCTCATCCAAACGCCACCCTCTCCCCTTGCGGGGCTTTGCCTAAATAGGGCCATTTGTCCAAAAAGGCCAAAGGTTGCCCAAAAACTCTTAATCAGCGTATTCGTGGTCGCGCTCCTCCTCGGGAGTAAGACGCTCAAAGCTTTTGCCGTTCCATCGGCGACGAAAAACGCTTCGCCGCTTTGTTCCGAGGTCATCAGCATAGATGAGTGTGCCAGTAAAATAATCATTCCCGAACTCAGGCGGCTTGCCTTCAATTCCGATCCTTCGCGAGTCTGGATACATCATTGCGAAGCTGATCGGACCGGGAAGTTTATAGTCCAAATCCTTTATCTCGCCGCCCGCAAAAATATACCCCTTCAAGTTGTTATTTCCTGCGGAACGCAATGGTCTCAGCGGTGTTCCTTTCGGCACAAATTCAGCAAGAATCCAACCCTCGACGATTGTTGCTTTCGTACCGCCGATATTGGCGAGGATATAAAAAACCGTACGCCCTTCCAAATGAACGTCGCGCAAGACAATGCGCGGGCGATGGCTAGCGACAAATTCTTTGTTAGCGAGATCAATAGACTGCCGAGTAAGTGTTGCCTGTCGGCGCGAAACAACCGCCAAGACGACTGTGAAAACCGCAATCCAAAACGTTGCGAACGCGGTGACGGCACCATTGTAGGTTTGCAAAAAATAAATTGCTTTAGCGCCGTTCGCCGTAAGCCAATCAATCATCCAGCCCCCTTGTTTGTGTGGTTATCATTTTTGCTGGTCGCCTTGGCCACAATTTTCGGATTGTGTGTAATCAGGACAACACCCAAATGATAATTATGTATCTCTTACTCTCGTATACCATGTTTCAAGGCTGGCGAGTTTTTCTTAAAGCTCAATTACACGATCAACCGCCGCCGTATGGCGCGTGTGGGCTGGTGAAGATTTGTTCCCACAAATCAGCAACGGCAGAATTTTGTTTGACAGCATCGTCAGTATCCTTAAGCGCCTTCGCGAGATCGAACATAGTCTTGAAAGCACTAAGACCGGCAAAGATTTCGGCTACTATGACTTTCGCTCCTGAGTCGTTTTGCAACTCTCAGGGTAGCGAAGGCGGGAACGGTCGCGTACAACCGTCCCCGCTATTCTACCTGCCCAAAACTCTAACGCCTGCCCAAAAACCCCCTATAAATCACGGGTTCTTAGGCAAAGCCCCTTGCGGGAGAGGGTGGCGAAGTCGGGCCGTGGGCGTTCTTTGGACGCCGTTCTTGATAACGACGCCGATCGGAAGAATCGGCTGTGGAGACTGAGCCGGGTGAGGGCTTGGGCGATAGCGCTCGCTCCGCTCGCGAACCCCTCACCCGCCCTCGCAGCTTTTGCTGCTCGGGCACTCTCTCCCGCAAGGGGAGAGGGATAGAAAACGCCCTGCAAGAAGGAACACTCACCCCGTCTCTTTCCCGACGTCGTAGCTGTACAGCCAGCCAACCTGAAACGCGGTGTTGTCGCGCTTTCCGCCGCCGGCGCCGAAGCGTTGGCGCAGCGCGAATTTCACGTCGCGTTTCAGGCGCGCCCACGGCGAGGCGAGATGGTTCTCCCTGGCGCGGGCGCGCGAGCCGAGCACGGCCGCACGCGCGCGCGGCGCCCGGATGCGTTCGTAGGCGGACAGCGCCGCGTCGAGATCGTCGGGTTGCTTGGCAAGTGTGGCGGCAAGCACGCAGGCGTCCTCGATCGCCTGCGCCGCGCCCTGGCCGAGATAGGGCAGCATGGCGTGCGCCGCATCGCCAAGGAGCGTAGCGCGGCCGCAACTCCAGCGCTCGAGCGGATCGCGATCGTACAGCGCCCATTTGTACCAGCGCGTGCTGCACGGAAAGATGCGCGTCAGGTCGGAATGCCAGCCCGCATAGGCGGTCGCCGGCTCCGACGCGTCGCACTCGTGCGTCCACGATTCCTCGGTCCAGGCATGGCTGTCGACATGCGCGACGATGTTGAGCAATTCGCCGCGCCGCACCGGGTAATGCACGACGTGGCCGTGCGGGCCCATCCACATGGCGCCGTCGCCGACATTGATGTCGCGCGGCAGCGCGTCGGCCGCCGCCATGCCGCGCCAGCAGATGCAGCCGGTGAAGCGCGGCGCGTCGGCGCCGAACAGGCTGTTGCGCACGACCGAATGGATGCCGTCGGCGCCGAGCACGATGTCGGCCTCGATCGCGCTGCCGTCGGCGAAGCGCGCCGCCGCCTCGCGCGCGCGCCCTTCGACCGCAACGGCGCGCAGGCCGGCTCGGACCTGCGTCGTCTTGAGCGCGCCGGCGAGCACCGCGAGCAGGTCGGCGCGGTGCACGGACAAATTCGGCGCGCCGAATTTTTCCTTGAAATCGCCGCGGCGGGTGCGCGAAATGTAGCGGCCGCTCTTCCACGAGCGGATGTTCAAAAAGTCCGAGCCCGAGGCGATGGCGTTGACCGCGTCCTCGACGCCGAGTGCGCGCAGCGCCTTGATGGCATTGGGGGTGAGATTGATCCCGGCGCCGATCTCGCTCAGCGCCGGCGACTGCTCGAAGACCATCGTCTCGGCGCCGCGGCGCTCCAGCGCCAACGCCGCGGCGAGTCCGCCAATGCCGCCGCCGATAATGGCAACTCGCGGCGCGCGTGGCATTCAATCTCCTCCGGAAATCTTAGGGTGGATACCGCGCTGCGAAGCCATTGGGCTTGGGCAAGATCGCATTTCGCGCGGCGCCCACGCTCCGCAGCCGAGCAAACGATTTTGCCCACCATGGGCGTTGTTGTCCATCGCCGCCCGACCGCAGGTTCTCCATCGGACTCCTCGCGCCCCATGGCGATTGCCGCGTTCGCGGTCGCTGCGCGCGGGCGTCGCGGTTCTGCACTCTTGTGCCGGGCCATTCGCCGGCGCAAGCTGCGGGCAATGGAAACGCGAAGGCTAAGGCGTTTCTGCCGCGGAGGGAACGCATGACAACCGACGCTGCCGGGACGCGCCGCAGCGGTGGCAAACGGCCGGCGCGGCTCGGACTTGCGGTCCTGCTGATTGCGGTCGGGTTTGCGCTCATGGCGCCGACCCGCATCGACATCGCGATTCTGCTCCGCGAAGTGATGCGCAGCATCGGCGTGGCGAGCCTCGCGGCGGCCGGCATGATCTCGACCGCGACCTTGCTCGGCGACGGCTTTGTCGAGATATTCTGCGGGCGTCTCTCCGACCGGTGGAGTCGCGGCGGCACGCTCGCGCTCGGCGTCGCCTTCTTTTCGCTGTTCAGCATCCTGTCGGCGGCGGCCACATCGCTGTGGGTTCTCTATCTGATGCGCATCCTGCTCGGCGTCGGCCAGGCCATCTTCATCCCCGCCTATTTCGCCTTTATCGGCGGCATCTATGGCAAGCGTCGCGGCCTGCTGCTCGGCGGTCTCGGCGGAGTCTTCACGATCGGCCTGGCGCTCAATCCGCTGATGACGCGCGCGATGTTCCGCGCCAGCGGCGCCTGGCAGACGCCGTTTGTCGCCTATGGCGTGTTCGGTCTGGCGCTGGCATTTTGCATCTATCTGGTCGGCCGCGGCACGGACCGCGTCTACGATACGCGGTTCGCGCATGTGACGCCGTCGCCCGCGGCGCAGCCGGCCTCGCGGACGGCGTGGTTTGCCAACCGCAACATGCTCCTGCTGATGCTGACAATGGCGTGCTGGGGTTTCACCCAGTACGGCTTCATCGGCATTTTCGTCACCTATCTGCGCAGCGCGTGGCATTTCACGCTTGGCCAGGCGGCGGCGGTCGCCTCGATCGCCGGCTGGTCCGCTTTCGTCTTCAGTTTCGTCGCCGGCTATCTCTCCGACTATATCGGCCGCCGCTGGTCGCTGATGATCTTCGGCAGCGTGGCGCTTTTGTTCGCCGTGCCGCTGTTCGGCCTGCCGCAGAGCGTGCTCTCGGCGGCGATTCTCGCCTCGATCTTCCAGGCGGCGAACGGCCTGTTCTATCCCGTCGGCATCGCCTATGCGCAGGATTTTGCCCGCGCCGAAAATCTCGGCGCCCACACCGGCGCGGTGAGCGGCATCGGCCACCTGGCCGCCGGTGTCGCCGGCCTCCTCGCCGGCAGCATCGTTGCCGGTTTCGGCTATGCGGCGCTCGGCTGGTTCTTCGTTGCCGCAAGCCTCGTCATGGTTCTATCGATTGCGCTGACGCGCGATCCCCTCATGGCTGAACGGGCCGCGGCGATGGGCGCCCCGGCGCCGGAACGGATTCCAGCGGCCTGATCCGCCTTGGTATGCGCGCCGCCAGCGAGACAGCAACACCAGTGGCGATCGTCGGCGGCGGGCCGGTCGGCCTCGTGCTGGCGTTGTTTCTCGACTTCCACGGCATCGCCTGCACGATCTTCAACACCGAGCCCGACAGCCGTTGGCATCCCAAAGGCAACGGCCAGAATGCGCGCACCATGGAGCTTTACCGCCGCCTGGGCCTGTCCGATCAGGTGCGGCGCCTCGGCCTTCCGGGCGATCATCCGTTCGACCAGGCCTATTTCACGCGGCTGTGCGCGCACGAAATCTATCGCTTCGCCATGCCGAGCCGGGACCAGCGCATCGCGATGCGACGGCAAATGCCGGTGACCGATCAGCTCCCCGAGCCGATGTTTCACGTCAACCAGATGTATGTCGAGCGCTTCCTGCTCGAGCGCGTGCGCAAGCTGGCGAGCATCGATGTGCGCTTCGGCTGGCAGGTCGAGTCCTTCACGCAGAACGAAAAAGAGGTGAGGCTGCACGCACGGCGAAGCGACGGGACCGAAGAAGGGCTCTGGATCGCGCCCTATGCGGTGGCGTGCGACGGCGGCAACAGCGTCATCAGAAAGACGCTGGGCATCGACTATGAGGGCGACGTGCAGAAGAAGGACGCCTACTGGGCCGGGCAATTCTTCTCCATCTACATGCGCATTCCAGCGCTCTATCCGAAATTCGTCGGCCGCCGCCGCGCCTGGATGTATTGGGCGGTCAACCCCGACCCGCACACCCGCGGCGTCATCTTCACGCTCAACGGCGCCGACGAATTCATGATGCTGATCAAGCCGGAACGCGGCCATGGCGGCGTCGATGCCGATCGGGTTGCCGATTGGGTCAAGCGTACGATCGGCGCCGACATTGCGGTCGAGGTTCTCGGCTATCATCCGTGGCATGCCGGACAGGCGCTGGTCGCCGAGCGTTATCGCGCCGGCCGTGTTTTTATTGCCGGCGATGCCGCGCACCTGTTCACGCCGACCGGCGGCTTCGGCATGAATACCGGGATCGACGATGCCGCCAATCTGGCGTGGAAACTCGCCGCCGTGCTGGCCGGCTGGGGCGGACCGGTGCTGCTCAACTCCTATGAGGCCGAGCGCAAGCCGATCGGCATCCGCAACACCGGGGCGTCGCGCAAATATGCCGCGCGCATGCACGATGCGGCGGTGCCCGACGACATCGAAAGCGACGATCCCGCAGGCGCAGCCGCCCGCGCCGCGGCGGCGAAGATGACTTACGTGCGCTACAATCATTTCAACCGTGCCGAGGACGTGGATGCGGTTGGCGTGCAGCTTGGCGGTCGCTACGACGGATCGCCGGTCATCATCGCTGACGGCGCCCCGCCGCCGGATGTCTTTCCCGACAGCTACGACGAATATGTTCCGAGCGGGCTTCCCGGCGGCCGTGCGCCGCATCTGTGGCTCGACGACAAACGCGAGAGGGGCAGTTCATTGTTCGATCGATTGGGCCGGGGCTTTAGCTTGTTGCGTTTCGATCCCGCCGCAGCCGATACCGGCGCGCTCGAACGAGCCGCCGCGGCGCGCGGCATCCCGCTCGCGCTGCTGGGTGTGAGCGTGCCGCAAGCGCGCGAACTTTACGGGTGCGACCTCGCTCTCATTCGTCCCGACCAATACATCGCCTGGCGCGGCGACCGCCTGCCCGACGATGTCGACGCATTGCTGGCGCGCGTCAGCGGGTTTTGATTCATCAGCGCGAGGCTTAAAAATCCTCCCGCTAACCGGCGAACGCCTCGACGTTGCCGCCAAGCCCCATCAGGCCGGTCTCCACCGCCAGCTCGGGATGCCGCTTGTTAGCCTCGGCGCGGAACTGCATCAACGCGGCGCGGTGGGTTTCGGCTTCGCGCTGCGGAGTTGACACGCTGGCGCCGCCGTAGGCGATCCTCGCGGCGCCGCAGTCGCGATGATCGAGCGCGATCACCTTTTTGATACGGTGCAGCTCAATCGAGGCGGCGAGATTGTCCCAGAACGCCTTGCTCCAATCGGCAAACGCCGGCGCCACGACGCCGATCGCCGCGCCGGCGATGGTGAACTGGCTGTATTCGCCGAGCATGTCGCGGCCCTTCATATAATCGAGCGTCGGCTCGGGAAAACGCGGATCGATGCATGACAGAAGCATCGCCTGGCAGTCTCGTTTGGCGCCACGTGCGGCGAACGGAAACGCCGCTGCCAAGAGGCCGGCACTGCCGGCGAGTTTCAGGAATTGGCGGCGGCCAAAGCCGCCCTTAAGAGATTCGCCGCAGCACGCGCAGATCGTGCCGACGCGGGTCATGCCACTGGGGTCGTTTGACATGCTTTGCCTCGCCTCTGGTTCACCCTTCGCCGACTGCAATAGCCAACAAGGCTGAGAGGCAGGTCACTGCAATCGGAACAATTCTACCGACCTTTGGGCTCGTCTGGGCAGGCACGGGGCGCGCCGACAACTTGACCAAATTACCGCGCGCGGGTTCAATCCGCCCGAGATCGAGGCGTCAAGGAGAGCCGAATGACCTTCCGCATCGCCGTCGTGCAGCCGATTTCCCACCGTCCGGGCGAGGACGAGCGCAATGTTGCCGACGCCGTGGGCGCGGTCGAGCATGCGGCCCATGACGGTGCCGATTTCGTCTGTTTTCCCGAAACCTATCCCGGACCCTGGCGCATGCCGGCTCATTTCGATCCCGTCCCGGCGCTGGCCGAGGCGGCGGCGACGCAGGGGGTGCACGTGGTGTTCGGCACCATCGAGCCGCTCGACCGCAAGGCGGCGACCGCCCACAACCTCATCGTCATGGCCTATCCGGACGGCCGAGCGCCGGCGCGCTACCGGCGCACGCATCCGAACGGCCCGTGGATCTATACCGGCGGCAGTACTTTGCAATCGAAGACCTGGGAATTCCAATATGTCGCCGGCAACGAGTTCCCCGTCTTCGATACCGCGCACGGCAAGGTCGGGCTCGCGATGTGCAGCGAGGTCTATATGCCGGAAGTGGCGCGCTCGCTGGCGTTGCGCGGCGCCGAACTCATTTTCATGCCGGCCGGGACCGACAAGAACCGGCTGTGGGCGACCTGGCGCACGCTTGTTTGGGCGCGCGCCATCGAGAACCTGGCCGTGGTGGTGACCACGCAAAATCTGTTCGATCATCGTGAGCGCGGCCTCGCCATGGTGGCGGCGCCCGAGGAGATCGTGTTCGAAAGCACGGCGGCGGGTTTGAGCGTGGTCGATGTGGATCTCGAGCGGGTGCGCTACCTGCGCTCGACGCGCGACGAGGTCGGCTCGTCGCTTCGATGCGCAGCCAAGCAGGGCGTGCTCGGACCGCAATGGCAGCGGCCCGAGCTTTACGATTCGTTCTATCCGCGTCCACTGCGCGAAGCGGCGGAGTAAGCGTGCCGGTCCGCCCCGATCTCGGCCCAGCGCCGTATCTCGGTTACACGGCGAGCCGCATCGATCGCGCCGCTCATTGCCGCAGCGATGAGGCCGCGCTGACTAAACTCGCGAGTGATCCGCGTGCCGGATTTTATCTGATCGGCGGCGAACTCGTCGTGATGAAGAAATCAGGCGAAGAGCCGCGGCCGCTGTTCGCGGCCGAAGAGGCGCGTGCGTTCGGCGGCGCGCGCGAGACAGTGTTCCTCGGCCTGATGGACGGCGCGCCGCGGTTCGGCATCGGTCTCGACCCCAGCGCGGTCGAACCGCTCAAGGCGCGCGAGGACCTCAAGCTCACCGACCTGCGCAGCATCTCGGTGCACGGCCTGGTCGACGGCGAGCATTTGCCGCCGCTCGCCGAAGCGAAGGCCCTGCTCGGCTGGCACGCGCGCCACCGCTTCTGTCCCAATTGCGGCGCGCCGAGCCGGCTCGTCGACGGAGGCTGGCGCCGCGACTGTCCGAACTGCCGGTTGCAGCATTTTCCTCGCACCGATCCGGTCGTCATCATGCTGCCGATCGCCGGCGAGCGTTGCGTGCTCGGTCGGTCGCCGCGCTTTGCGCCGACCATGTGGTCGTGTCTTGCCGGCTTTGCCGAACCGGGCGAAACCATCGAGGAGGCGGTGCGCCGCGAAGTGCTTGAGGAAGTCGGCGTCGTCTGCGGGCGCATCAACTATTTCGCTTCGCAGCCGTGGCCGTTTCCCATGTCGCTGATGATCGGCTGTCATGCCGAGGCGCTGTCGGACAAAATCGTGGTCGATTACGGCGAGCTGGAGGATGCGCGCTGGTTCGATCGCGAGGAGCTGGCGTTGATGCTGATGCGCAAGCATCCGCAAGGGCTGACGGCGACGGTGCCGCACGCCATCGCCCACCACATCATGCGCCGCTATATCGAGAACGACGCCGATGTCCTCGACTGATGGCGCGCGTGCCGTCAAGGCGCCGCGCGTGCTGTGCGCCGGCATCATCGTGCTCGATGAAGTGTTTCGCGTCGAACGATTTCCGCAGCCGGACGGCAAGGTGCAGGCCCAGGACTTTTTTACCGTCAACGGCGGCTGCGCGGCGAATGCGGCGGTCGCAATCGCGCGGCTCGGCGGCCGCGCGGCGCTCGCCGGCCCGATGGGCGGACCGCCGGGCGCCGACGCCAACGGCGACCGCGTGCTGGACGCGCTGCTGCGCGAAAGCGTCGATTGCAGCGGCTGCCAGCGCGTCGCCCGGTCTGGCCACGGCGCTGTCGGCGATCTTCATCGATGCGCGCGGCGATCGGATGATCGTAACCTACCGGGACGAACGCGTCGCCGCGGTCAGGCCCGCTGACGCGGACGGTCTTGCGGCGACCGCCGACGTGGTGGTCGCCGACAACCGCTATCCGGACTTCGTCATGCCGATCTGCGCCGCGGCGCGCCGTCGGGCCATCCCGGTCGTGCTCGATGCCGACCGGCCGACGTTCGAAGACGATCCGCTGTTTGCTGCCGCCACGCACCTTATTTTCTCCTCCGAATGCCTGCGCGAGACCACCGGCATTGCCGATCTCGCCGAAGGGCTTTCGCGCATTGCGGCGAAGACCGAGGCCTTTCTCGCCGTCAGCAACGGGCCAGACGACATCGTCTACCTGAAAAACGGAAAGCCTGCCGCCTGCCGGTCTTCGCGTTGCGCGCCGTCGATACGCTCGGGGCCGGCGATGCGCTTCACGGCGGCTTCGCTTTGGCGCTGGCCGAGGGACAAGAGCGAAATCGAGGCCATGCGTTTTGCCGCCGCCGTCGCCGGCATCAAGTGCACCCGCATCGGCGGCGGTGGCGGCATGCCGATGCGAGCCGAAGTCGAGGCGTTCTTGGCCGAACGGGCGGAGGCGGCCTCGGTTCGTGCCGGCGCCCGCGAAATTCCATAATTACGGCGTGCCGCTGAGCTTCGGTGCAAGGCCCGGTCGCGGTCTTGCTTTAGAATATTTTACTATATAATCTTGCGAAGACCCCAAGAATTGAAACAATATTCTCATGGACACGATAGATAAGAAAATCCTTGCGGTGCTGCAGGACAATGCGGCGCTCTCGGTGGCCGAGATCGGCTCCCGCGTCGGGCTTTCCTCGACGCCCTGCTGGAAACGCATTCAACGGCTGGAGGCCGACGGCGTCATTCAAAAGCGCGTCGCGCTGGTCGATCAGGATCGCATCGGGCTCGGCGTGTCCGTGTTCGTTTCGATCGAGACCGGCGATCACTCGCAGGACTGGCTCGACCGTTTCGCCAAAGTCGTCGGCGCCATGCCGGAAGTGATGGAGTTTTATCGGATGGCGGGCGACGTCGATTACATGCTGCGCGTGGTCGTCCCCGACATCGCCGGCTTTGACAGCTTCTATAAGCGGCTCATCGCCGCGGTGCCGCTGAAGAACGTCACCTCGCGCTTCGCCATGGAGAAGATCAAGTCAACGACGGCGCTGCCTATCCCATGAGGGACGGCACTCCAGCCGGCCGCCTCATTAATGGCTGGCCGGACTCGGCGCGGGTTGCTGTGGCGGCGGCGGTGCGATGCCCTTGCTGTCGCCGTTTTGCGTGCTGGCGCGAATCCGATCTGGCTCCGGCGGCCGATGCCTGGGTGGTGCGCGTCGTGCTCTCGTCGAGCGTCTTGTTGAAGTAATCGGAATCGTCGCCGAGCGTGATCCGCGGCAGGCATTCCGGCGTGCAGCTATAGGTCTGGCGCGCGACGCCGCGATAGACCACGACCGTCGGATCGGTCGGCCCCTGCACTTCGACGGTTTGCTCGCTGAGCACCGCGCCGCCGTGGTCGAGCACGATGATATTGGTGGCTCCGTAACCCTTGCCGGTGATCACGGCGAGTCCGTGCGGCTGCAGCGACAGGTCGGCGATCAGCGGATCGCCGATGACCACCGTGGCTGCCCGTTCCGGAAGTTTGATGATCGTGGCGCGATCGAGCTGAACCGCGATCGGTCCGTCGGCAAAAGCCGGCGCGCCGGCGACAGCGAGCGCAAGGGTCGCCGCGAGCGGCACAGCCAGGATCGTGCCGGCTCGCACTCGCACCCACAGATTCCTCATCGGACTCTCCGATACGCTACGCGGAACGCGACAATGACCAGGCTAGCACGCCGACAGCCAATTGACTGCAAAATGGTGAACGAACTGCAAATACGCCGCCGCCCGGTGCCGCACGCGTTTGCTGCTCGTGAAACGTCAAGGCGCGCCGCGCCGTCTTAATGCGTGAACGGATGGACGAGCTGCGCGCCGAAGCCCGACGGAAAACTCGCGATCGGCGATGCCGTATTGATCCGGCAGTTCGTCGGCCGGCATATAGAACGTGCCGAATATAACGTCGAGAAGCGGGAACGTTCCGGCAAAATTCTTCTCGCCGCCGCGGTCGGCGGCAGTGTGATGCCAGCGGTGGAAGACGGGACCGGCGATAACGTACCTGAACGGGACCCAGCGTCCAGTCGAGATTGGCATGCACGAACGCCGAATGCGCGGTGACGAGAGGGCCGAGCACGACGAACACGTTGGGCGAAATGCCGGCGAACAGCATCACCACGTCGGCCAGCACGCTGCCGAGAAACAGATTGACCGGATGAAAGCGCGCCGCCGAAATCCACTCCAGCTGCTCGGACGAGTGATGCACGGCGTGATATTTCCAGAACCTCCGGCCGTGAAACCAGCGGTGCGTCCAGTACATGATAATGTCCTGGCCGACGAGGAAGATCAGACCCTGCGCAACGAGCGGCAGCGCGGCAAGCGGCCCGTGGCCTTTTTCGTAGAAGGCGACGAGCCCGTCCGCGGTGGTAATGCCGAGGATCAGAGCCGCCGCAACAATCAGACAGCCCGATGCGCAGAAAGCGGGTGATCACCGGCACGAACAGCCAATAGCACAGGTCCGTCACCAGGTCGCGTTTGTGCCACCACGGCCGGCCCGGATTGCACGAACAGAACCAGGTCAGCACCGTGAATGCGACCGCGAGCGCGATCGAGATCGGCACGATCTTGATCAACGTTTCGCCGGCAGTGACCAGGGCGGCGAGCAGTTGTCCATTCATGTTCAGGGCCAGTTATCGAGAACCATCTTGGCACTGTCGCGGTGCCGGTTTTCGTCAGCGTCCGCAATGCAGTCAAAGGAACCGGACGACGGCCTTGGCAATAGCGGGGAAGCCCTAATGGGCCGTGAATGGTTTTAGCTGCGCAACGGCTCGCGCGGTATTGATGGTGCGATTTGATCGCCCCAGCATGCCGATCCGCTAACGTGATAAAAACCCGAGCCTGCTAATGGTCTGATTGACGCACGGTGGCGGCGCAGATCGCGATTGGATCGGTGTGCGAGCAGCGAAACAAGCTGTTAACTACATGAAAGAACAGGTGCATTGTCGCCGCTTTAAGCGATCGGTTTAACGGCCTCGAAATTGTTCGTTGTTAGGTTGGGGCACGATCCAAATGGTCGAAAAAGGCCGTTGGATCACGCTCAGACAGCCACATGTGGACCTAAGGAGCCAATCCATGAAGACCCTCGTGTCTCGCTTCCTGAAGGATCGGTCTGGCGCCACGGCCATTGAATACGGTCTCATCGCAGCCGGCATCTCGGTTGCGATCATCGCCGTTGTCCAGGGCCTCGGCAGCAATCTGAAGACCACCTTCGGCAGCGTATCCACCGCCCTCCAGTAAGCGGCGTATCACTCTGCTATGAGAGGGCTCCGGTCGTTCGCCGGGGCCTTTTCGTTGTTCGCGATGCGGCAATTGCGCGTGCACATGCCGCAGACGACAGACCAGGCGGACAGGATCGAGCGGCGACGATGTTGAGTGAAATAATCAGATTGATATTGTTCCCGGCGATGATGGCCTTTGCCGCATCGAGCGATCTGCTCACCATGACGATCGCCAACCGTGTCTCTCTCATCCTCGTCGGTGGCTTTCTTCTGCTCGCGCTCGTTGACCGGCACGAACGCGAACGAAATCGCCTGGCATTTTGCTGCCGGTGGCGCCGTGCTGGTCGCGACCTTCGCCATGTTCAGCTGCGGTTGGGTCGGCGGCGGCGACGCCAAGCTGGCGGCCGCCACGGCGCTGTGGCTTGGTTTCGCTCATTTGTTCGATTACCTGATTTATTCGGCCCTGCTCGGCGGCGCGCTCACCCTGGCGTTGCTCCAGTTCCGCATGCTGCCGCTGCCGGCGCTGCTCGCCGGCCGCGAGTGGATCGAGCGGCTGCATCGCCGCGGTGGCGGCGTGCCGTACGGGATTGCGCTCGCTGCGGCGGCGCTCCTGGTCTATCCGCATACCGAATGGATGACGGCGGCCGGATTTTGATGCCGCAGATCGGCGTCGCCGTGCTTGCGCAAGTAACGCAAGATTAACGCGATTTGGATACGTCTCATTAACCATGCCTTGACGTTTAGCTGGTGAAATCCAGCAACGGCGGAGTCCTGCGCCGCAACGTTATTTGGGAAGTGAAGCGTAATGAAAGCCGCGCGTATCGTTGTACTCGGTGTCGCTGTTGCCGCTGGCGGACTGGCCGCGGTGCTGGCGGGACGAAGCCATCAGACCGGGCCGTCAAAGCCGGTGCCGGCGCCAGTGGCTCCGATCGAGACGGTCGACGTGCTCGTCGCCAAACAGGATCTGGCGCGCGGTCAGTTGGTCGATGTCCAGGATATCGGCTGGCAACTCTGGCCCGCAGCCGCGGCGAACGGGCAATTCATCAAAAAAAGCGTGCGGCCGGATGCGCTAAAGCAGTTCGTCGGCGCGATCGTGCGCATGCTCGGTTGCCGCCGGCCAGCCGATCTATGACCCGATGGTCGTCTTTGCCAAGGGTTCCGGCTTTCTCGCTGCGGTTCTGCCGAGCGGCATGCGCGCGGTCGCGATGGAAATCACGCCGGTGACTGGCGCCGGCGGCTTCATCCTGCCAGACGACCACGTCGACGTCGTGCTGACCCGCACCGAGCTCCCGTCGCCGCAGGAGGGCGGCGTAATGAAGCTTGTCAGCAACACGATCCTGAGAAATGTGACCGTGCTCGCAGTTGACCAGGCGGTCGAGGAAAAGAAGGGCGAAAAGGCCGCCGTCGGCAAAACCGCGACACTGGAAGTGACTTCGCAGCAGGCACAGATGCTGGCCCTGGCGCGACAGCAGGGCACGCTGTCTCTCGTGCTGCGCAGCCTGCAAGATTCGCAATCGCCGATTCCGGAGAGCGTGGTCGAAAGCAGAGCGCCGTCGACGACGATCAACACGGTGCGCTTCGGTGTCAGCGGCATGGCAACGGTGGAACGCTGATGTGCACGGAGGGAAACCGTTATGGCGGCTAGAATGGCAATCCGCGCAGCAATTCTGGCGAACGCGATGGCGGCCTGGCTCGCCGGCCACGCAACGGCAGTCGCCGCCGAAATTTACGGCGGCGCACCGACGCAGATCATCCACGTTGCCGCGAGCGACGAGCAGGCGCGCGCGGTGACGCTCGGCGTGAGCAAGTCGGTGGTGGTCGACCTTCCCCGGGACGTCAAGGACGTTCTGGTCGCCGATCCGACGATCGCCAACGCGGTGGTGCGCTCGTCGCGGCGCGCCTACATCATCGGCAACAAGGTCGGCCAGACCAACGTGTTTTTCTTCGACGCCAACGGCAAGCAAATCGCCGGCTTCGATATCGCCGTCAAGCGCGATCTCAACGGCATCCGCGAGGCGATCAAGGAGGTGATCCCCAATTCCGACATCACCGTTTCGGGAATCGGCGAGGGAGTGATTCTCTCCGGGACGGTTGCGACCGATGCCGAGGCGCAACAGGCCTACGACATCGCGGTGCGGCTTCTTAACGACGCCTCGGTAGTCACGGCTGCGCAGGGCAGCAAGATTGTCAATGCCATCGTCGTGCGCGGCCGCGATCAGGTCATGCTCAAGGTCACCGTCGCCGAAGTCGAGCGCGATGTGATCAAGCAGCTCGGCGTCAACCTCTCCGGGAGTCTCGGCTACGGCACTGCGGTCGTCAACTTCAACAATACGAATCCATTCTCGGCCTACGGCCAGTCGCTGAGCGGCTCGAGCATCACCGGCGGCTGGCAGAACATCAGCGCGGAGTTGCAAGCCATGGAGCAGGCCGGTGTCGTCCATACGCTGGCCGAGCCGAACCTGACGGCGGTTTCCGGGGAGACCGCGACCTTCGTTGCCGGCGGCGAATTCCCCGTCCTTAACGGCTATTCGTGCTCCGCCACGTCGAGCACGCCGGGCGCGCCGGTGACGTGCCAGCCGTCCATCACCTTTAAGGACTTCGGCGTCAGCTTGCACTTCACGCCGATAGTGCTGAGCGGCGGCCGCATCAGCCTCAAGGTGATGACGGAAGTATCAAATCTGTCGAGCAACAATTCGCTCACCATTACCGAGCCCGGTTCTTCGGCGACGGCGACGATTCCTTCGATTCAAACCCGGCGCGCCGATACCACCGTCGAAATTCCGTCCGGCGGCTCGCTGGCGATGGCCGGCATGATCCAGGATTCTACCAGACACAATATCAACGGCTTCCCGGGTCTGATGGAGCTTCCCGTGCTCGGAGCGCTGTTCAAGAGCAACGACTACATCAACCAGCGCACCGAGCTGATGATTTTGGTGACACCCTATATCGTGCGCGCGGTTGCTGGAAAGGATTTATCCCGACCTGATGACGGCTTCGCCGATCCCAGCGATCCCGCGCAGGTCCTGCTCGGCAACCTCAATCGTATCTACGGCGTCGGCGGAAAGAGCAATTCCCCGCCGGATGCCTATCGCGGCAATTACGGATTCATCCTCGATTGAGCTCGGACATCAGGAGGCCATCTATGCACAATGTCCGTACAGCAAGCGCCGGCCGCCGCACCGGTTCGCGGCTCGCCTTGCGCGTCGCGTTTGCCGCCGGATGCGCCGCAATGGTTTGCGGCTGCAATACCGACCAGCAGATCACGGGTGCACCCACGGTGCCCGCCGACTATCGGTTGCGGCATCCGATCACAATCACGGAAAAGAACCGCACGTTCCAAATGTTCATCGGCGCCCGTCGCGACTCGCTGACCGGAAGCCAGCGCGGCGAGTTGCTTGCTTTCGCGCAAAGCTGGAGGCACGACGCCACCGGCGGGGTGACCATCGCGCTGCCGGTCGGAAGCAGCAATACGCGCTCCTCCGCAGCCGCGTTGGGCGAGATTGAGTCTATCCTTGCGGCGACCGGTGTGCCGCGGCGAAGCATGGCGGTGCGCAATTATCGCGTCTCGGCCGATACGCTGGCGACCGTGCGGGTGAGCTATCCGCGCATCGCCGCGCAAGCCGGCCCGTGCGGGCTGTGGCCGGAGGATATCGGGCCGACCTTTGACCGCGATTATTTCGAAAATCAGCCGTCATGGAATTTCGGCTGCGCCACCCAGCGCAACCTCGCGGCTATGGTGGCCGATCCGACCGATCTTGTGCAACCGCGCGTGGAAGCGCCGGCCTACACGATGCGGCGTACGACGGTCCTGGAGAAATACCGTGCGGGCAACGCGACCTCGTCGCTCGAGAATTCCGGTTCGTCCGCAGGCAGAATAACCGACATCGGACACTGATGCTGGCAAACATGAGACAAGCCGCGCCACCTAAAGCCGACGAGACCGCCGCCGACGACACTGTCGGCCGCGAGGAGCAGATCGCACCGGCCCCGCGTGTCTCCGTGCAGGCGTTCTGCGAGACCGTGGAAACCGCTGCAGCCATTCAGGCTGCCGGCGAGGACCGGCGCATGGCGAAGGCGCACATGCGCATCCACATGGGCGGACTCGCCGCGGCGGTCGAAGCCTATCAGACTTCGCCGACCCCGAACGTCATTGTCGCCGAGTCGGAATGCCGAGGCGAGGACGTTCTGACCGGGCTCGATCAGCTGGCCCAGGTCTGTGACGCCGGCACGCGGGTGGTCATCATCGGTCGCACCAACGACGTGGCTCTCTATCGCGAACTCGTGCGCCAAGGCATCAGCGATTACCTGATCGCGCCGGTCGGAACACTGCAGATCGTGCGCGCGATATGCGGGCTGTTTTCAGCGCCCGATGCCAAGCCGGTCGGACGCATTATCGCCGTGGTCGGCGCCAAGGGCGGTGTCGGCGCGTCTACGCTTGCCCACAACATTGCGTTCAGCATCGCGCGCGATCTGGCGCTCGACGCGGTCGTCGGCGATCTCGATCTCGCTTTCGGCACCGCCGGTCTCGACTTCAACCAGGATCCGCCGCAGGGAATCGCGGAGGCGGTCTTTTCACCCGACCGCATCGACACCGCCTTCGTCGATCGCCTGCTGGCGAAGTGTACCGATCATTTGAGTCTGCTGGCGGCGCCGGCGACGCTCGACCGCGTGTATGATTTCGGCGCCGAGGCGTTCGATACGATCTTCGATTCGCTGCGCGTCTCGGTGCCCTGCGTCGTGCTCGACGTGCCGCACCAATGGACCGGCTGGGCCAAGCAGACGCTGATCGGCGCCGACGACATCCTTATCGTGGCGGCGCCCGATCTGGCGAACCTGCGCAACGCCAAGAACATGTACGATCTTCTCAAGGCGTCGCGGCCGAACGATCAACGTCCGCTCTACTGCCTCAATCAAGTCGGCGTTCCCAAGCGGCCGGAAATCAAGGCGGCCGACTTCGCCAAGGCGCTCGAGGACGATCCGGTGGCGATCATCCCGTTCGAACCGCAGACGTTCGGCCTTGCGGCCAACAACGGGCAAATGATCGGCGAGATTTCCGCCAACCATCGCACCGCCCAGACATTCCGCGATCTCGGCCACCTCTTGACCGGACGCACACAGCCGAAGAAGCAGCGCAACGGCCGGTTGTCGCCTCTCATCGATAAATTGCTGCAGCGGAAGGCCTAGTCAGGAGCAGCGTCGTGTTCGGTAAGCGTCCCACTTCCGGATCCAGCCCCGCCGTCGAATCGCGTTCGACGACGGATGCGCCTGCGCCGCAGGCGCCAGCCGGCAAGGTGCCTGCGCCCTCCGTGGTGCCGGAGGCCGGCCGCACGCCTTTTCCTTCCGCCGGCCTCGGAGCCCCCATCGTCGGCGCGCCGTCGAGCAAACCCAATGCCGGGCCTAAATCGCCGGCACAGCCGATTCCCAGCGCCGTCAATTCGCGACGATCGGAGTCGTTTTACGAGGTCAAGAGCACGATTTTCGGCGCGCTGATCGAAGCGATCGATCTCGCCCAGCTCGCCAAGCTCGACACCGATTCAGCGCGCGAGGAAATTCGCGACATCATCAACGAAATCATCGCGATCAAGAACATCGTGATGTCGATATCCGAGCAGGAGGATCTGCTCGACGACATTTGCAACGACGTTCTCGGCTACGGCCCGCTGGAGCCGTTGCTCGCCCGCGACGAGATCGCCGACATCATGGTCAACGGCTCGGGCACGGTCTACATCGAAGTCGCCGGCAAGATCCAGAAAACCGGCATCCGCTTTCGCGACAATCAGCAGTTGCTCAACATCTGCCAGCGGATCGTCAGCCAGGTGGGGCGACGCGTCGACAAATCTTCGCCGATCTGCGACGCGCGCCTGCCGGACGGCTCGCGCGTCAACGCCATCGTGCCGCCGCTGGCGCTCGACGGCCCGGCGCTCACCATCCGCAAGTTCAGAAAAGACAAGCTGACGCTGGAGCAGCTGGTCAAGTACGGCTCGATTTCGCCGGAAGGCGCCGACATTCTCAAGGTGGTCGGCCGCTGCCGGGTCAACGTGCTGGTGTCCGGTGGCACCGGCTCCGGCAAGACGACGCTGCTCAACTGCCTCACCTGCTACATCGATGACACCGAGCGCATCGTCACCTGCGAGGACGCCGCGGAACTGCAATTGCAGCAGCCGCACGTGGTGCGGCTGGAAACGCGTCCGCCCAACCTGGAAGGCGAGGGGCAGATCACGATGCGCGACCTGGTTCGCAACTGCCTGCGCATGCGGCCGGAACGCATCATCGTCGGCGAGGTGCGCGGCCCGGAAGCGTTCGATCTCTTGCAGGCGATGAATACCGGCCATGACGGCTCAATGGGCACGCTGCACGCCAACAGCCCGCGCGAGGCGCTCTCGCGCATCGAATCGATGATCACCATGGGCGGTTTCTCGCTTCCCTCGCGCACCATCCGCGAGATGATCTGCGGTTCCGTCGACGTCGTCGTCCACGGTGCGCGACTGCGCGACGGTTCGCGGCGCATTACCCACATCACCGAGGTGGTCGGAATGGAAGGCGACGTCATCATCACCCAGGATATTTTCGTCTACGACATCATGGGCGAAGATGCCAACGGCAACCTTATCGGCCGCCACAAGTCGACCGGCATCGGCCGACCGAAATTCTGGGAACGGGCACGCTATTACGGCGAGGAAACGCGGCTCGCAACCGCGCTCGACGCGGCGGAAGTCGCGGCCGAGCCGATGCGCACCCATTAAGTCGAGTCGACCATGCAGGTCTATGCACTGTTTTTTCTGGTAGCGGTCGCGTTCGGCGGTGCCGCGTGGGTCCTCGTCTATCCAATCCTCTCCGGCGAGCGCAAGGCTGAACGGCGCATGGCCAGGGTGGCGCGCGCGGAGCCGATCGCGCGGCCCACGCGCGCCACGCAGAAGCCGCGGCGCGAGCAGGTCGAAGGCGCCCTCAAGGAGCTTGAGGAACGGCAGAAAAAGGCCAAGCGGGTGCCGTTATCGCTGCGCCTTTCGCAAGCCGGACTGAACTGGTCGAAGCGCCGCTTCATCATAATCTCGATCGCGCTTGGCGCGTTTGCGTTTCTGATCGCCGTGCTGGCCAAAATCGGGCTTGTGCCGGCGCTGGCCTTTGCCTTCGCGGCCGGCGGCGGGTTTCCGCGCTGGGGCCTGAAGTTTCTCAAGAAGCGGCGGGAGGCGCGCTTTCTCGCCGCCCTGCCGGACGCCGTCGACGTGATCGTGCGCGGCATCAAGGCCGGCCTGCCGCTGCTCGACAGCATCAAGTTGATCGCCGCCGAATCGCCCGAGCCGATTCGCAGCGAATTCCGCGGCATTATCGACATCCAGACGATCGGCATCCCGCTTGGCGAGGCGTGCCTGAAGCTCTACGAGCGCATTCCGCTCCCCGAGGCGAATTTTTTCGCCATCGTCATTTCCATCCAGCAGCGCGCCGGCGGCAATCTCTCCGAGGCGCTGGGCAATCTGTCGCGCGTGCTGCGCGACCGCAAGAAGATGAAGGCCAAGATCAAGGCGATGTCGCAGGAGGCCAAGGCTTCGGCGTCGATCATCGGCGCGCTGCCCATCGTGGTCCTGGCCCTCGTCTACTTCACCAGTCCGAGCTACATCGAACTGCTGTGGACCCAGGAGATCGGGCGAATGATGCTCGCCTCCTGCGGCATCTGGATGTTCATCGGCATCATGGTGATGCGCAAAATGATCAATTTCGACTTCTGAGGCGGCGTGCGATGGGCCAAATCCTCCAGCAGCTTATCGATCCCCAGGTGCTCTCCATGCTGCTTGCGGCGGTCGCCGCCGGCGCAACGGTGATCACGCTGGCAATGCCGCTCCTGGTAACCGATACGCTGAACAAGCGGATGAAGGCGGTGGCGCTCGAGCGGGAGAAGATCCGTCAGCGCGAGCGCGAGCGGCTGGCTCAGGGCAGCAAGATTTCGCTGCGGCAATCGCCGAAAGCGTACATGAAGAGGGTCGTTGACGAGTTCAATCTCAGCAAGTGGGTTGGCCAGGAGCAGGCGCGCACCATGCTCATACAGGCGGGTTATCGCGGCCACGCGCCCTACGTCACCTACCTGTTCTTCCGCATGGCGATGCCGATCGTCATGCTGGTCGTATCGCTGTTCTACATCTTTGTCGTACTCAAGCTCGCCTACCCGCCGATGATCAAGCTGGCGATGTCGATCGGCGGCGCGTATTTCGGCATGTACAGCCCCAACCTTTACCTGAAGAACAAGATTCAGCGACGGCAGAGCTCGATCAAGCGCGCGTTCCCCGATGCGCTCGATCTTTTGCTGATCTGCGTCGAATCCGGCATGTCGATCGAGGTCGCGTTCCGCAAAGTCAGCGTGGAAATCGGATCCCAGTCGGTCGCGCTCGCCGAGGAACTGACGCTGACCACCGCGGAATTGTCCTATCTGCCGGATCGCCGCCAGGCCTACGACAATCTGGCGCAGCGCACCGGTCTCGAAGGCGTCCGCGCAGTTTGCATCGCTCTGCAGCAGGCGGAACGCTACGGCACGCCGCTCGGCAACACGATGCGTGTGCTGGCGCAAGAAAGCCGCGACATGCGCATGGCGGAGGCCGAGAAGAAGGCCGCAGGCCTGCCGCCGAAACTCACCGTGCCGATGATCGTGTTCTTCCTGCCGGTCCTGTTCGTCGTCATTCTCGGTCCGGCCGCGATCAAGGTGATGGCGCTCCGCTAATTTAATGGAGCGGATTTGCCCCCACGTGGTCACCGGCGGGTAAAGCGATCGTTCGCCGCACCGCTGGCGAACTTAGGCCAATGGCAAGAAATCGCGGGTAAGCCAAGGGGTGGAAAAGCCGATGCGGCAATGGTTAATGCGTCGTCAACGATCGGCCGCGCGATACCGATCGCCGGGATTTCCCGCACGCACCCGAGGTCGGCATTGATCGCCGCGCGTGCAGGCGGCGAAGGGAACGCGGTGATGCAATGAAAAGCCGATCGCTTGCCCTGATCGCCCAATTTGCGCGGCTGCGGTCGCGCCTCGCCTCTTTCCGCGGCAACACGCGCGGCAACGTGGCAATCATCTGCGCGCTTTGCGCCATCCCGCTCGTCAGCGCCGTCGGCTGCGTCATCGATTATTCCATGGCTTCACTGGTCAAGACCAAGCTGCAGGCGGCGGCCGATGCGGCAACCGTGGCAAGCGTATCGTTTAACTCCTCCATCATTCCAACCGCGCAGGGCATGAGCGGTAACGGTAGCATTTCCGGCGGTTCGACCCAGGTGGTCAATTACTTCAATGCCAACCTCAGTTCAGCTCCGGCGGACACCGGCTATACCGGCCTGACTTCGACGGCGACCGTCAGCAAGAGCGGAATGGTGCTCACAGCGGGCCTGACCTTTTCCGCTCAAGTTCCGACCTACTTCATGGGGATCCTCGGTTTCAAGAACATTTCAATCTCGGGCTCATCGACTGCGAGCTACACTCTGCCGACCTATATCGATTTTTACCTGATGGTCGACGTCTCCGGCTCGATGAGCTTCCCGGCGACGACTTCCGAACAAACCAGGCTGATGGACGTCAATCCCGACAACTATGGCCAATATCCAAGCGGCTGCACGTTCGCCTGTCATTTTACCGCTCAGGGCGCTTGTTCGCAGAGCGAACAGGGTTCCACTCCGTCCGTCGGCTCCACGACCAATCCAAAACCGGGCGGCTATTGCCAGGGCTTCATCATTTCGCGCCTGGGTACGACGCCGGCGTCAGGAACGCTCACCGCCGCCAACGTCAACTGGAGCAACACGCAGGTCAGCAGCTGTCCGAACTCGGGCACGACCTCCTGCATCGAATTGCGCGCCGACGCGGTCGGCTACGCGGTCAACGAACTGCTGGCCACCGCAGCGTCCAGCGAGATCGTGTCGAATCAATTCCGTGTCGGCCTCTATCCGTTTATCCAGTACCTCTACTCGTATTTTCCGCTGACCAACAGCCTGTCCGGTTCGCCGACCACTTCCGGCACGATCAACTACGCGGCGGCCAATCTTGCGAGCCTGTTGGACACCGGAGCGAATTCCAATCTCGGATCCGGCGGTACGCATTTCGAGAATGCGCTTCCGAGCATGAGCACCCTGATCACTTCGGTGGGGACCGGAGCCAATTCGTCCAACACGCTGCCTTACGTCTTTCTGATTACCGATGGCTCCCAGGATTGTCAGACGCAATGGAATGGCAGCTGGTCCGGAACCGGCTCTTCATGCTCGCCATATTACAACTCGTCAACGACGGTGAACACCTCGTGGTGCACGCCGCTGAAGAATCGCGGGATCACGATCGCAATTCTCTACATTCCCTATGAAACGATTCAGGATGCGAATTCCAGCTTTGCCAACAATGAAGACGGCTACGCCAACTCCAACATCCCCAATATTCCGGCCGCCCTTGAGGCCTGCGCCTCGCCCAACTTCTATTACACAGCCAGCACGCCCGCCGACATCAACAGCGCGCTGATCGCGATGTTCGAACAGGCTGTGAGCACCGCCCACCTTACGGATTAGACCGGCGCATTCCGGTTCGGCCGGCTTGGTCGAAGCCAACGTCGTCCCGCGCGCGGCGCTCAAGGCGTTATTTGCTAACGACGACGGTCTTGCCGGCGGCAATCGACCGCTCTAATCCGTCCAAACGAGGAGCGGCTTGCCCTCGATGTCACGGAATGCCCCGACGGCGATCAGGATGAAGTCGATGAGCCACCAAAGACCGAGTCCGCCGAACGTGATGAGTTCCAGGATTCCCGTCCCGATCTTGCCGACGTAGAATCGGTGTACGCCGAGGTAGCCGACGAACACGCACAACAGCAGCGCCGCCAGGCGGCTCTTGCGGCTCGCGCCTCCAGGCGATTCCCTGATTCCGGTGGGCGCGCCGCAATGCGGGCAAGCCGGCGCCAAACTGGAAATGATCCGTCCGCAGCTGCGGCAAAACTGCTGATTGGCTCCGAGCGGCCGCATCTCTTCAGACATTGCTTTCCCCTGCGATTGTCCATCATCATGGACCGGCCGGGTCGAGGTGACAAGCTGGCGCAAGCGCGCCGGCGGCGCGGTCATTATCGGCTGAACTTCTTATATTTGATGCGCTGCGGCATGACGGTATCGGTTCCGAGCCGGCGCATCTTGTCCTTCTCGTAATCGCCGAAATTGCCTTCGAACCATTCGACGTGGCTGTCGCCCTCGAACGCCAAAATGTGGGTGGCGATACGATCCAAGAACCAGCGGTCGTGGGAAATGATAACGGCGCAGCCGGCGAAATCCTCCAGCGCCTCTTCCAACGCGCGCAGGGTGTCGACGTCGAGATCGTTGGTGGGCTCGTCGAGCAGAAGCACATTCGCGCCGGATTTGAGCATCTTGGCGAGATGCACGCGGTTGCGTTCGCCGCCGGAGAGCTGGCCGACCTTCTTTTGCTGGTCGGCGCCCTTGAAATTGAACGCGGAGCAATAAGCGCGCGAGTTGACCTCGCGCTTGCCGAGCACGAGCTGATCCGCCCCGCCGGAAATCTCTTCCCAGACCGTCTTCTTGCCGTCGAGCGAATCGCGCGACTGATCGACATAGCCGAGGTGCACGGATTCGCCGATCTTGATCGTGCCGTCGTCGGCCGCCTCCTGCTTGGTAATCATGCGAAACAGCGTCGTCTTGCCGGCGCCGTTCGGGCCGATAATGCCGACGATGCCGCCGGCCGGCAGCTTGAAGGTGAGCTCATCGATCAGGAGATTGTTGCCAAAGCCTTTGCGCAGATGGTCGAAATCGATGACGTTCTGGCCGAGACGCTCGGTGACTGGAATGACGATCTGCGCACTCTGCGTCTGCTTCTCGCCGGCCTTCTTCAAGAGCTCCTCGTAGCGCTCGTAGCGCGCCTTGGACTTGGCCTGGCGCGCGCGGGGGGAAGCCGAGATCCATTCCTGTTCGCGCGCCAGCGTCCGCTGCCGCGCCTCATCCTCGCGGCCCTCCTGCTCGAGCCGCTTCTGCTTCTGGATGAGCCACGACGAATAGTTGCCCTCGTAGGGAATGCCGCGGCCGCGGTCGAGTTCGAGAATCCAGCCGGTGACGTTGTCGAGGAAGTAGCGATCGTGGGTGACGATGAGAATGGCGCCCGGATAGTTGCGCAAGTGCCCTTCCAGCCACATCACCGATTCAGCGTCGAGATGGTTGGTCGGCTCGTCGAGCAGCAGCAGGTCGGGCTGCTCCAGGAGAAGCCGGCACAGCGCCACGCGCCGCCGCTCGCCGCCGGAAAGCTGCGCCACGTCGGCCGTGTCCGCGGGGCAGCGCAGCGCGTCCATCGCCTGGTCGACCTTGGAGTCGAGATCCCACAGGCCCTTGGCCTCGATCTCGTCCTGCAGCCTGGTCATCTCCTCGGCGGTTTCGTCCGAATAGTTGACCGCCAGTTCGTTGTAGCGGTTGAGGATCGCTTGCTGCGGCGCCACGCCGTCCATGACGTTGTCGCGCACCGATTTCGCCGGATCCAGTCGCGGCTCCTGCGCCAGGTAGCCGACGCGGGCGCCGTCGGCGGCCCGGGCTTCGCCGCCAAATTCCGTATCGAGGCCCGCCATGATGCGCAAAAGCGTGGATTTACCGGCGCCGTTGACGCCGAGCACGCCGATCTTGGCGTCCGGATAGAACGACAGATGGACGTTTTCCAAAACCTTGCGGTTGCCCGGGTAGGTCTTGGATAGACCCTGCATGTGATAGATGAATTGACGGGCCATTCGCCGACCTCTTGCTTGGCGCCAATTCCGCCCGCGCGTTGCCGCAGGCGCTGCCGCAATTGGCGCGCTTTGGGGAAAAAGTCGCGCTTGATGTAGCGAGGCGACGCATCGACGGCAAGAACCACCGGCCATCGGCCGGTAGGCCCGATTGGGCGGCCGGCGGCGGCAGACCCCCCGACGCGCCTTTAACGGTTCCGCAAGCTTGACCACAATTGCAACGCGTCGGCGTCGAAATCGCACCAAATTTTAATGATTTCAGGACGACAATCCGCATCAAACGGACGTTTGAAATTAGAACTCGCGTTTTCGCCTGAACCTTTGCGTGGGACGCGAGACGTACAGGGTGGAACATCCCAAGAAGGGCCTCATTGCAAGGGCCAGGGGAGTGGGGTTATGTGGCGCAAATTCGCAAAGGCGGTTCACGAGTTGCAGCGGACCTTCGCTGAGGGCGGCGGGACCTATCGTCCCGACCTGCATTACATGCGCGGCCCCGGCCCGAAATGGCACGCCAAGTACGGCAACCTCGCTCCCAAGATGATGCCCACCGCGCATATCCGGCGGCCGGCCCTGCGGGGCAGCGCGGAATCCGGCGCCTGAGCCTGGCCGGTCGGCGCCGCCGGCGCGGCAACTTCACCGTCGTTTCCATCGCTTAGGCCGCTTGGCGGCCGCTCCGGCGCGTTCCCCGCGCAGGCGCCGGCGGCTTGGGTAGTGTCCTAATTTGATTTTGGGCATGGATAAGCGGCCATGAGTATAGCCGCAATGACGGTGGACGAATTGGGATCCGCCAGCATTTTGTCACGGAGGGGCTTTGGTGCCGTACGCCAAATCCGCATCATTGCGGCAGTTGCCTCATCGCCAGTCAAGCTCGGCGGCAAGCAAAGCGGCATTGAGGTTCGCGCAGCATCGGATAGTCCCGGAGCCTGTTGAAATTGGTGCAGCAGGCGCCATTGGTTTGAATCCATGCTGCCAGATTTTTTCTGGCAACGAGCTTGTCGCCGAGCAATACTTGCTGGTGGCGGAGCAACGCTGCCCTCAGAATTGGAAGCTGCTTGTGGGCCTTCAAACGGCGGAAGCTTTTCTCAGCCTCCAGCATTGCGGTTCCAGTCCATCGCAATGCCATCCGTGCATCGCGCCAACGTTTGACGTTGCGGCAGACCTTCCGCAGCACGGCCATCAGACTTTCGATCGCGTTGGTGCAGCCAAGCGAGCGCCGCAGCTGATCAGGCAGACCGATGCGGATCACGGTGAGCAGTTCGTCCAGCCCTTCGAGGATCGAAGCCGAGACGCCAGGGGCATCGTGATCGAGCCGACGCGCCAAGTTCCTCAGAACTCGCTCGGCCTGCTCGGCGGTCGGACTGTCCCAAGCCTGACGCAGGACCTTCTTGACCCCGGCGTGCAACGATGGGTCGAGCCGCTCGATGATATTGCGTCCTTTGTGCACTTGGCAGCGCTGCAGCAGCGCGAAGCTTCCGAAGGTGTCGCGTATGGCCCGGCTCAGCGCCTTGGCGCCATCGACGATGAACAAGCGGGCGATATCCGGTCGCAACCCGCGCTCGATCAGGTCGGCCAGCAACGCCTTGACCACGGCGGCGTTCTCGGTCGCGCCCAAGGCCACGGCCAGCACGTGTTTGTCGCCGGCTCCGTCGATGCCGATCGCCGCCACCAACACATGGTCGCCGACACGCAGCCCATCGATCTGGATCACCAGAAGGTCGACGAGCTCCGACAGATCGGCCGCCAGCCATTCCTTCAGCTTCGCCGTGCTCAGCGCCACAAACCGCCGCGAGACCGAGGACTTCGTCGTGGCGCGCTTGGCTTGGCCGGCCAGATCGCCGTCCGGCAGTCGTACCGAACGCGCGTACTTGCGCGTCGCCACACCGATCAGCATCTGGTTGAATGCCCAACGCGACAAAAGATCCGCCTTCTGGATCGCCGTCCAGCTGGGAAGCTCCAGCTCGGCGCCGCCGCGCCGCCGCACCCGGGGCCGCCGGATAGCAGCCTTGCCACCGTGCCAGCCAACCTCACTATCGATCATGCCCCAGCGATGGCCCTGGCGGTCAGCGTGACGCTGGTAGCGCTTGCCACAAAGCTGTTCCGCATCAGTCGCAAGCATGGCCTCGATGGCCGCAGTCCCGGCATGCAGGCACAGACGGTCGAAGCTGCCCTTGAACTCCTCAAGTCCTTCAATCACCAAAGGCGACAATGCCAGCGTACCCGTCGTCAGCGCCGTACCTGTTGTCAATGCCGTACCTTGGTCGAACCTCTTCAATTCGATATGCTTCGTCATGGCGTCGATCTCCTCGCTCTCGGTTTGCGATTTGCAACCTCAAGCCTAGCGGCCTGAGGTGATCGACGCCTGCCTTCCTATTTCAACAACGTCAGGGACATTCCGCGCAGCATAAACGCCAGCAATAAAGCCAGCTATGTAGAACGAACACGTCGCGTAGGCGACTGACTGAGAGTCAGTCTCGCAAAGCTCTAAAAATTCAGCCGCTTTGGAGGCCTTTGCAGAGGCTTGCGAAGCGACCAGCCATAAGCAATGAATAGTAGGAGCCGCATCATTCTCGCCCCCTCTGCTCCGCCACAATCGCCGCCCGGACGGCCTCTACAGGCGACGTAACCGGCCCCTGCTGCAGCATAGCAAAGAACCGGCGCTTATCGTCCCCCCGGTCGGCGATGAGCAGGCTCAAGGCCCTATTCGCTTTGGGATGGCCCGTGAGGGCGAACACATGAACGACCCCCGCCCATCCCGTCTTGCCGTCGAATGTCTCTGAGACGGGCAAGGACTGAAGTAGCGTGGTCGTGCCATCGTGTTGCGCCTCAACAGCGCGCTTCAATTGGTCCTGTGCCATGCCCGCCACGGTCATTTAGTCACCCTAGCACATCCATTGTTTGACGATATAATGCGTCTCACCGAGCAGCGGAAGGATTTCATGGTGGACCTATCTCTAGATGAGAACGAAGGACATCCCTTCGCCTCACAGACGCCTACTCGGACCCAATCCGAGATTGATGCGGCGGAAGCAGCAATAGTCAAAAACATACGCGATGTAAGGTATATCGTTCGCGAGTACCCAGCTGAGGTTGTGGTGCAAAAGTATTTGATAGGCCGGGACGAAGAGAGGAATGAGATTTATGTACCTGATTATCAACGCGAACTTGTCTGGTCCGAGAAAAATCAAGCGAGATTCATTGAATCGATGCTCATCGGCTTGCCGATACCATTCATTTTTGTAGCGGATGTAAGCGACAATGAAGACCCCGAAAACGCGGGACGATTGGAAATTGTAGACGGCGTGCAACGGATTCGAACCCTGAGCCGGTTCTTAACGGGCGATTTGGTGTTAAATAATTTGGAACGGCTCCGTGATCTGAACGGATTTAAGTTTGCAGATTTACATCCTTCACGGCAACGGCGATTTAGGCGATCAACTCTGCGCCTGATTGAGCTCACTGAAAGTGTAACCGAAGACGTGCGCCGCGACATGTTTGACCGAGCTATGCGCGGAAGTTGGTGACGGCATGAAGGGGTAAGGCGGCGTATCGTGGGGGTGTTCGAAGCCTCCACTTCTCCACCAAAGGAGTGATACGCCGTGACCGACACTAACGTCATCAAGCTCTCTCAGCCAGGGGCCTTCACCAATTCGCTCACTGAGATTTTGCGCAACGGGGCGCATGCGCTGCTCACGCAGGCCGTTGAGATGGAAGTCGCTGACTTTCTGGGGCGATATGCCGATCTCAAGACCGCGGCAGGCCACCAGCGCGTCGTGCGTCACGGGCATCTGCCCGAGCGCGAGATCATGACCGGCATCGGATCGGTGGCCGTGCGCCAGCCGCGGGTGCGCGACCGCGAGGCCATCGATGGTGAGCGGATTCGGTTCAGCCCGACCATTGTGCCGCCCTATGCGCGGCGCACCAAGAGCCTCGAAGTGCTGATCCCGATCCTCTACTTGAAGGGCATCTCCACCGGCGACTTCGAGGACGCGTTGGCCGCCTTGCTCGGCAAGGACGCCGGCGGGCTGTCGGCCTCGACCATCGCACGCCTGAAGGAGGCCTGGGTCGACGAGCACGCTCGCTGGCTCGACCGCGACCTATCTGCCAAACGGTATGTCTACGTCTGGGCTGATGGCATCTACGTCCAGGCCAGGCTCGAAGATGATGCGCAGTGCCTGCTGGTGATCATCGGCGCCACCGCGGAAGGCAAGAAGGAACTGGTTGGGCTTGCCGACGGCATCCGCGAGAGCGCGCAATCCTGGAAGGAACTGCTGCTCGATCTCAAACGGCGCGGTCTGACGATCGACCCGCAGCTCGCCGTCGCCGATGGTGCGCTCGGCTTTTGGAAGGCGATCGACGAGGTATGGCCGAAGACACGAGCACAACGCTGCTGGGTGCACAAAACCGCGAATGTCTTGAACAAGCTGCCCAAGAGCCTGCAGGCCAAGGCCAAGCGCGCATTGCAGGACATCTGGATGGCGGAGACCAGGAAGGCCGCAGAGACCGCGCTCGATGCTTTTATCGAAACCTACGGCATCAAGTACGACAAGGCCGTCGAGTGCCTGACGAAAGATCGCGATGCGCTCTTTGCCTTCTACAACTTCCCCGCCGAGCACTGGAAACATCTACGCACGACAAACCCGATCGAGAGCACGTTCGCGACCGTCCGGCATCGAACGGTTCGATCAAGGGGCTGCCTCTCGAACAAGACCGCGCTGGCCATGATCTTCAAGCTTGCACAAGTCGCCGAGAAAAGTTGGAATCGTCTGCGCGGCCACAACCAGTTGCCGAAAGTCATCCTCGGTGTAAAGTTCAACGACGGTATCGAGGTCGTCAGATCGCAAGCTCAATCCGCTGCCGCCTGACCCCGCTCGTCACCAAGATTCGGCGATAGCTCTGTTTGACCGTATCAACACCGGCGCGGTGGGACTTGAGGCGGTCGAAGTTAGGCGTGGCATGGAGCCCGGCCCCTTCCTTGACCTGACCACTGAATTGGCGGCCGATCCATTGTTGCACACTCTGGCGCCCATCTCGATTGGGCTTCAGAAACGCTACGAATATGAAGAGCTTGTTACTCGCTTTTTTGCTTTTCTAAATCGCTATCAGAAATACGGCCTCGGCCGTGAAGGAAAAGTCGTAAAGAATTTCCTGTTGTCCTATGTGCAGGATACAAACGACGAACTTCAAAGGGATGCCAGCTTAGTGCCCCCAATGAGAGACGAATGGAAGCAAATGCTTGCATTCGTTCACCAGCATTTCCCGGATGGCTTCAAGAAGACCGGTCGAGGACGGAAAGTTCCGCGTGTTCGCTTTGAGGCAATTGCCGTTGGTATTGGCTTGGCGCTTCGAGAGAGTGCAACTTTAACGCCGCTAAATCTCGATTGGCTTGAAAGCAAAGAGTTTAAGGAATGGACTACAAGCGACGCATCCAACAATCGTGTAAATTTGATTGGCCGCGTTGAGTATGTCCGCGACAAGCTGTTGGGAAAATGAGCTCCGAATTTCTCGACAGTTTCAACGATCGTAAACGTCAAGTCCGGCATTATTTGGCCATCGTGGTCGCGGCCGAGCGAAAGGCGGCCCTTGGCAAAACGACAATAACTCAGGAACGTCGTCTACTTACGTTGAGAGCCGGGACATTCCTGCTGCTATACAATTTGATCGAGGCGACAACGCGCATAGCGATAGACGCAATTCACGATCGTATAGTGACAGAACGTGTACCGTTCACTTTGCTGAATCTAGAATTGCGCAAGGAAGTGCTGCGGCGCTTCATTGTTGGTGCTGATCCAACCAAAAACCATACAATGGCAGACTTTCCGATTGAATTTGTAGCAATCGCGCTCGATCAAGGCATCAAGCTGTCGGGAAACGTGGATGCAAAACGCATTCGGGGCTTAGCGCAGTGCTACGGTTTCTCTTCAGACACGACGCAGGAGCAGACGTGGCTTGGAGCTGATCTTCTTACTATCAAGAGTCAGCGTAATGCGCTCGCGCACGGCTTCCAGTCATACGAGGACATTGGTCGCGACTACCCAGCTAGAGAGCTGTTGGCCATCAGCAGACGCTCAATGGCCTATATGGCGGAAATGCTGCGCAACATTTCGACTTATCTCGATGGGAGTGGCTACAGAGAGGCAAAGCCATTACCTGAAGTTGCTGATTACATGACGGACAATCTCATTCCCGATAGCGCGCGCAAGAGCGGGAGGGACGGCGTTCCCGATAAGCCTGCCAATGAGTCGGAAATTCACGCGCTCTCCAGCAGGGATAAATTTGAAGTCTGAGGGAAAAGAGCGGATAGTCCCGGAGCCTGTTGAAATTGGTGCAGCAGGCGCCATTGGTTTAAATCCTATGCTGCCAGATTTTTTCTGGCAACGAGCTTGTCGCCGAGCAATACTTGCTGGTGGCGGAGCAACGCTGCCCTCAGAATCGGAAGCTGCTTGTGGGCCTTCAAACGGCGGAAGCTTTTCTCAGCCTCCAGCATTGCGGTTCCAGTCCATCGCAATGCCATCCGTGCATCGCGCCAACGTTTGACGTTGCGGCAGACCTTCCGCAGCACGGCCATCAGACTTTCGATCGCGTTGGTGCAGCCAAGCGAGCGCCGCAGCTGATCAGGCAGACCGATGCGGATCACGGTGAGCAGTTCGTCCAGCCCTTCGAGGATCGAAGCCGAGACGCCAGGGGCATCGTGATCGAGCCGACGCGCCAAGTTCCTCAGAACTCGCTCGGCCTGCTCGGCGGTCGGACTGTCCCAAGCCTGACGCAGGACCTTCTTGACCCCGGCGTGCAACGATGGGTCGAGCCGCTCGATGATATTGCGTCCTTTGTGCACTTGGCAGCGCTGCAGCAGCGCGAAGCTTCCGAAGGTGTCGCGTATGGCCCGGCTCAGCGCCTTGGCGCCATCGACGATGAACAAGCGGGCGATATCCGGTCGCAACCCGCGCTCGATCAGGTCGGCCAGCAACGCCTTGACCACGGCGGCGTTCTCGGTCGCGCCCAAGGCCACGGCCAGCACGTGTTTGTCGCCGGCTCCGTCGATGCCGATCGCCGCCACCAACACATGGTCGCCGACACGCAGCCCATCGATCTGGATCACCAGAAGGTCGACGAGCTCCGACAGATCGGCCGCCAGCCATTCCTTCAGCTTCGCCGTGCTCAGCGCCACAAACCGCCGCGAGACCGAGGACTTCGTCGTGGCGCGCTTGGCTTGGCCGGCCAGATCGCCGTCCGGCAGTCGTACCGAACGCGCGTACTTGCGCGTCGCCACACCGATCAGCATCTGGTTGAATGCCCAACGCGACAAAAGATCCGCCTTCTGGATCGCCGTCCAGCTGGGAAGCTCCAGCTCGGCGCCGCCGCGCCGCCGCACCCGGGGCCGCCGGATAGCAGCCTTGCCACCGTGCCAGCCAACCTCACTATCGATCATGCCCCAGCGATGGCCCTGGCGGTCAGCGTGACGCTGGTAGCGCTTGCCACAAAGCTGTTCCGCATCAGTCGCAAGCATGGCCTCGATGGCCGCAGTCCCGGCATGCAGGCACAGACGGTCGAAGCTGCCCTTGAACTCCTCAAGTCCTTCAATCACCAAAGGCGACAATGCCAGCGTACCCGTCGTCAGCGCCGTACCTGTTGTCAATGCCGTACCTTGGTCGAACCTCTTCAATTCGATATGCTTCGTCATGGCGTCGATCTCCTCGCTCTCGGTTTGCGATTCGCAACCTCAAGCCTAGCGGCCTGAGGTGATCGACGCCTGCCTTCCTATTTCAACAACGTCAGGGACATTCCGGGGAAAAGATTGAAGAATTGCACCTTCCCGAAGGGTGATTGCCCGGTCTTGTGCAGGATGACCGAAGCGGCCATTCCCGAACCCGTAAAATTGGGTTGTGATAGTAGGCGCCGGGCGGTCCCAGGACATTCTGCCATAGACTGATGGATAAGTTTTCCCTGTCTGCGCTTGGTGACAAGTAACTCGCAAATTCTTCGGCCACTCGCGCCAAGTGCCGGCCTGCCGAGATGCACGAATGCGTGTCAGGTTTCGATCAGTAAGAAGACGCGACGCATGCAAAGGATCACATTTGCCCGGCACCCCTGCCTTGATTTTCGGCAGGCTGCCAATAGCTGATCGTACCGTTGGCCGCTTTCCCTCGCATCGCTCGGGCAATTGGATTTTGCCGAGCCGCGAACCCAGGAGTACGAGGCGCCGACGAGACTGCGGGACGCCATAATCGGCGGCATCGATAATCCCCCAAGTCACCACATAACCTGCGGTCTGCAATTCTCTGACAAAGCGGTCCCACAGGGGCAGCTGGGCGAGTCGAGGGACGTTCTCCACCGTGACGATTTCTGGCCGGACGGATTTGGTAAGCCTTAGAAATTCCAAAAGAAGTTGCCATCTTCGATCAATCGCGCGGCGCTTGGTGGTGTAGCCGGAGAACGGCTGACAGGGCGCGCAACCCGCCAAGACCCTGATCGGTACGTTGCCATAGAGGTCCAGCAACAACGTTGGGTCGATATTAATTACGTCGCGTTGAAGGAAGGGTGCCCCGATATTTTGCTCAAAGGGAAATCGGCATGCGGGATCGAGGTCGATGCCCGCCGCAATATGAATGCCGCTGCATTTCAGTCCCAGGGATAAACCCGAAGCTCCGCAGAACACGTCAACGGCGGAAATTCTAGGTGCAGATATGATGGCTGCAGCGTTCATGCCGCACAAAATACCCTGCCGGATTGACGAAATCGATCACAAAATTAGCCCTTGGCCGATTTTTCCCCGATCCTTCGCTTCGACCACCTTCCTCAAAGCGCCCGCAAGACGGTTGAAGTGGATAATTTGTCGCTCGACAAGTCGGAGCATTGCTTTTTCCCAATCGGCCGGGGCCGTTCTATGAGCCTTGGCATCGTCCCGGAGCCGCGCTTGGCGGATTAAGGCCACGGAAACGCGCCAGCGGCTTGTCTTCCCCCCGCCATTATGAGACGGCTGATCATTGAGGGTCAGTGCAACTCAAAGGGCAACTTCTGGGGTGGAAGCATCATGGCGGTACGCTGCGCAATTCTCGACGATTATCAGAACGTCGTCCTCGAAAGCGCCGATTGGTCGAAGGTCAAGGGCGACCTTGAGATCAAGGTGTTCAGCGCGCATCTGGGCGCGGCGGCCAACGTCATCGCCGCACTGAAGGATTTTGCCATCGTGGTCGCCATGCGCGAGCGCACCGCGTTCCCGCGCGCGGTGATCGAGGCGCTGCCGAACCTCAAGCTCCTGATCACCACCGGCATGCGCAACGCCTCAATCGATACCGAGGCGGCGAAGGCGCGCGGCGTCACCGTCTGCGGTACTGGCTCCTTCGGCAGCCCGACATCGGGCATTGCGATCGGGTTGATGCTCGAACTGACCCGCCACATCGGCTCCGAGAACGCCCGCCTGCACGCCGGCGCCACATGGCAAAGCACAATCGGCCCCGACCTCGAAGGCTTGACGCTGGGCATTCTCGGCTTGGGCAAGCTGGGAATCCGCACTGCCGCCATCGCCAAGGCATTCGGCATGAAGGTGATCGCCTGGAGCCAGAACCTGACGGCGGAGAAGTGCCGGGAGGTGGGTGTGGGTTACGTCGGCAAAGACGATCTTTTCCGCCAGTCCGATTTCATCACCATTCACAATGTGCTGTCGGCGCGCTCGCGCGGGACGGTGGGCGTCAGGGAACTGAGCCTGATGAAGCCGAGCGCGTTTCTCATCAACACCTCGCGCGGCCCGATCGTCGACGAGGCGGCGCTGCTCGCGGCCCTGCGCGAAAAAAAGATCGCCGGCGCCGGCCTCGACGTGTTCGACATCGAACCGCTGCCGCTCGACCATCCATTGCGCAAGATGGACAACGTCGTGCTCACGCCGCATCTCGGCTACGTCTCGCAACAGAATTATCGCGCCTATTTCGCCGACGTGGTCGACGACATAAGCGGCTTCCTCGACGGCAAGCCGGTGCGGGTGATGGCTTAAGGGCTTAAGGGCTTAAGGGCGAGTGGCAACGAGTCGCGAGGACATGCAGATGCCATTCGCCACCCGCTTGGGGAGCGGGCTGATTTCAGGCGGCAGACGAGTGACGGGCCGCGGCGACAGGCGACGCCCGTCCAGAGTATTGGCGCATGTAGGGAAGCAGCCGCTGCAAGCGCTCGTAGGGACGATTCAGATGATGCTGAAGGAGCGTCTGATGTTGAAGTAGGGTTGCCGAACTGCGACTGACTTCAGGCGCCTCCAAATCGGCGCAAAATTCGCTGCAATAGAACCGATCACTCGCGACTCTCCACGCCGACTTGGCCTCCAGGGGCCTGCTGCAAAACGCACATCGCATGGATCAGCCTTTCTGCTTTCGCAAGGGAAAACTCCGCGGTCGGCTGGAAGTTCCATTGCGGCAAGCGTGCGGGCTCCAGCTCTCACCCCTGGAAAATCGGTAAGGCGAAGGTCGGGGTGGGGTTTCGACTTACAGCCAACCGGCGAGCGGTGTCACGTCGTCGCGATGGGCGCGGTACTCCTCGGTCTCGGCAAGATCGGAGGTTGTCCAGCGCACCAGCACATAATCGCCCTGCCGCCCGGTCACCACCCCGATGCGCTCGCGGCCGCTGCGCCGCACCGCCACTTTCATTCCCAACTCAATGGGCGCCTGGTTCTCGCGGTTCATCGTCACTGGCCCCGGTCAGCGAAACGCTCCCAGCAAAAAATAGCACAAGACCGCCATCAAGGCGGACGCCGGCAAGGTGAGGATCCAGGCCACCACGATGTTGCCGGCTATGTTCCATCGGACCGCCGAGACCTTGCGCGCCGCACCAACCCCGATCACCGAGCCGGTCACGGTATGTGTCGTGGACACCGGAATTCCCAAAAAGGTCGCAGCGATCAGCATGATCGCTCCGGCGGCGGAGGCGCAGCAGCCCTGGACCGGCGTGAGACGCGTGATTTTCGAGCCGACCGTGCGCACGATGCGCCAGCCGCCGATAAAAGTGCCAAGGGCCATGGCCGTCTGGCACGTGATCACCACCCAGAAAGGGACATAAAATTCGCCGCCGAGGTAACCTTGGGAAAACAGCAGAACGGCGATGATGCCCATCGTCTTCTGCGCGTCGTTGCCGCCATGGCCGAGGGAAATCAGCGACGCCGCGGCGAATTGCAGCCACTGGAAGGTCGGTTCGACGGTGCGCGGATTGGAAGCCGCGAAACCCCAGGAGACTGCCAAGACGAACAGCAGCGCCAGAAAAAATCCCAACAGCGGCGAGAGCACGATGAAGGCTGCCGTGAGCGCCAGTCCCTGCCAGACAATGGCGCCGATCCCCGCCTTCACCACTCCGGCGCCGACCAGGCCGCCGATCAGCGCATGCGAGCTGCTCGACGGAATCCCGCCCCACCAGGTAATGAGATCCCAGAAGATGGCGCCCAGCAGCGCGCTGCAAATCACGCGCGCATCCATGACCTGGGCGGACACGATGCCGATCCCCATGGTCCGCGCCACGTGAACGCCGAACACGAGAAACGCGATGAAATTGAAGAACGCCGCCCAGATCACCGCGTAGCGCGGCCGCAACATGCGCGTGGAGACCAGCGTCGCGATCGAATTTGCCGTGTCGTGCAGGCCGTTGAGAAAATCGAATGCGAGCGCGACCGCGATCAGGCCGATCAGAAAAGGCAGGCTGACTGCGCCGGTCATGGACTGTCGTGATTCAGAGCTGATCGATGACGAGCGAGCTTATTTCCTTGGCCACGTCTTCGAAGCGATCGACCACTTTCTCCAGATGATCGTAAAGCTCGGAGCCGACCAGAAAATTCATCGCGTTGCCTTGTGCCGCCTGCGGGCGATTGGCCAGGAAGAGCGCCTTCAGCCCGCGATTGTAGATATCGTCAGCCTCTTCTTCGACGGCGATGATCGAGGCGGTGATGTTGTTCAGGCGACCGGCATTGTTGCCGATCGATCGCAGCAGTGGAACGGCCTCCAGGACAAGCTTGGCGGATTGCACGATGATGTCGCCCATCTGCTGCATGTGCGGTTCAAAGCTGCTGACCTCGAACAGGACGATGGTCTTTGCCGTCTTGTTCATCTGGTCGATGGCATCGTCCATCGAGGTGATCAGGTCCTGAATATCGGTGCGGTCGAACGGCGTGATGAAGGTGCGGCGGACGGCGATCAGCACGTCCCGGGTCACCTCGTCGGCTTCCGCTTCGCGCTGGAAGATCTGCTTGCAGCAGGAGTGCACATTGTCGCCGCCGCGCAGCAGCCCGCGCAAGGCGTCCGCCCCGGCAAGAATGATGCCGGCGTGCTTCTCGAAAAGGCTGAAAAAGCGCTCTTCCTTGGGCATGAGCGCTTGAAACCAACCGAGCATTTGTGCGGCCCGCTGCGACGTCGAATCTCGCAATCGCCATGAGATTATCAGCCCGCCGCCGCGGCGTCACATCGGGTCTGGGGAGCTTGGACGACAGCCGCCCGGGGAGGGCTCGTGGCCTGTTAGCCTGCCCGTCGCCTCGGGGTGCCCGCGACGGCCTCGCGGCCCACCGCCGCCGAGTAGTTCTCAATGGGCATTGGCCGGCCCAACAGATATCCCTGGACCTCGTCGCAACCCCGCTCGCGCAGCATCCCATGTTGCTCGGCGGTTTCCACGCCCTCGGCGAGTACCGGAATGTGCAAGCTGTGGCCGAGACCGATCACCGCATGCACGATGGCCGTCGAGTGACGGTTATGTTCAAGATCGCAAATGAAGGTCCGGTCGATCTTGATCTTATCGAACGCAAAGGAGTGCAGGTAGGACAAGGACGAATAGCCGGAGCCGAAATCGTCCAGCGCGATGCGCACGCCGAGGGATTTGAGGCGCGACAGGATCGATATGGCACGCGAAAAATCGTCGATGAAGACTCCCTCGGTGATTTCAAGCTCGAGACGGCGCGGGGCCAGGCCGGTTTCAAGCAGGATCGAATGCACAAGGGTCGGCAGATCGCCCTGGCGGAACTGCAACGGCGACACGTTCACCGCAACCGTCAGGTCGGTGTGCCAGCTCGCAGCCTCCTGGCAGGCCTCGCGCAACACCCACTCGCTCATCGGGATGATCAGTCCGCTTTCCTCGGCGATCGGTATGAACACGCCGGGCGACACCAGGCCGTGGTCCGGATTTTGCCAGCGCAGCAGCGCCTCGAAGCCGACCGTCTGTCCCGACATTGTCATCTGCGGCTGATAGTACAGGCGCAGTTCATCGCGATCGACCGCGCCGCGCAGCGCCTCCTGCAGGGAGCGCCGTTCACGGACCTGATCGCCCATTTCGGCGTCGAAGAACAGGATCGAGCCGCGGCCCACCGCCTTCGCGCGATAAAGCGCAATATCGGCATTGCTGACCAGCGTTTTGCTGTCGACGCCGTGATTTGGATAAACGGCGGCGCCGATGGTGGCGCCCGTCATGATGCTTTGGCCGTCAACGACGATTTCCGCCTTGAAGGCCTCCAGGATACGTTCGGCAAGCTGCGTCGCTGCCGGCACTCCGCCGTTCGCGATCAGCGCAAACTCGTCGCCGCCCACGCGTGCCACAAAGGCATCCTCCGCGGCCGCCATCAGGCGGCGAGAGACCTCGAACAACAAGGCGTCGCCGACAAGATGGCCGTAGGTATCGTTGGTTTCCTTGAAGCCATCGAGGTCAAGCGACAGAACGGCAAACTGGTCGTCACGGCCGATCGCATGTTCGATGGTTGCTTCCATCGTTTCGCCGAAGGTCCGCCGGTTTGCAAGATTGGTCAACTGATCGTAGTGCGCCATCCGCGCGATCCGATCCTCGGCGCGCTTGCGTTCGGTGACGTCCTGAAGGACCGTTACCAGGTATTGCGGATTGTGCGCATCGTCGCGCACCGCGACGACTGTCGCCGTACAGATCCTGGTGCCGTTGGCGGCCGTGTGAACGTCGTGATCGGGCCAGAAGATGGGACCGTCGGCGCGCAGCGCGTCGTCGTTCTCGGCGAGAATGAACTCGACCTTGTCCTTGGGATACAAATCCGTGACCGATTTGCCGATGATCTGCGCCCGCGGCGCGCCGAACAGTTCCTCGAACGCCCGGTTGACGAGAGTATAGCGGTATTCGGCGGTCTGCTTGTGTGCGCCCGAGATATCCTTGACCATGATCGGGATCGGCACGTGCTCGACGACGGCGTGAAGAAATTTCTGGGTGCGGCGAAGTTCGTCTTCCGCCTGCTTGGCCTGGGTGATGTCATGTATGGCGGCCAAGCGCGCCTTGTGGCCGGCGTAAGTCAGGGCCCGTGAGGACACCGCGATGTCGATGGTCTTGCCGTCGGCGGTGAGGTGTTGCCCGACGGTTTCGTAGGACTGGTCCGGCTCCAGCGCGAGCAGGTGTCGCCCGAACCGCTCGCGATCTTCCGGTGGCCGAAGGTCGGGTACGGTCATCGACATGAACTGTTGGCGGCTGTAGCCGTAGTGGACGATCGCCGCGTCGTTGACCGCCAAAAAGCACAGATTTTCACGATCGATGACCCACATCGGCACCGGGCTGCCGTCGAACAGAAGCCTGAAGGATTCTTCGCGGGCGACCTGCTCGGTCACGTCCACGTGCGTGGAGACCCAGCCTCCGCCGTGCATCGGCTTGTGCGTGACCGTGATCAACCGCCCGTCGTGGAACCTGTGGGTGAGCTGGTAGATCTTTCTCCCTGCGATATTGTCAAGGCGGTTGGCGACGTATTCCTCGGGGCTGGTGGTCGCGCTGATGACGCTTGTTTGATGTTCCAGTATCGATTTGATGTGCGTGCCGGTCCGCGCCTGCTCCTTGCTCAAGCCATATATATCGACGTATTTTTGATTGCAGACAATAAGTCGTTGATCGGCGTCGAACATGCACAGACCGTGAGACATGTTTTCGAGAGCAACCTTCAGTCTCATGCTCTGTTCGGCAACGTCGCTTTGGCGGATCAATTCGGCTTCGGCCAGCGCGCGAAGCTTTTCCAATTCAGCCAATTCGGCGCGCGCCGTGCCAAGTTGCTCCCGCTGTTTCCACGAGCGCCCCAGCAGGCAGGCGGCGGCGACCACGAGCGCCACGATTGCCGAGGTGACGAGACCCGCCGCAAGGGCGCTCTGATAAACCTGCGTAAGAACCAGAATGTTTGCGCCGGCAATTGCCGCAACAGCAAGCGCGGCGCCAGCGATCAGCCCGCTCAGCCGGCGCGGCGAAAGCTTTGTCTCGGAAGTAACAATTGCGGCGGGCACGGCGGCATCGCTGAAAGACAAAACAGGCGCAGATAAAACCACACTTGTTTTGCGTTTCAGTAAATCGGCACTCCGCTTAGGAAATGCTTAGCCATATCGCGGCCGGCGCCGGCGAAATGCAACATCCGTCGAAGTCCCAACCTCGATTGCAAATACCTTGTCGTTGCACGGCTCGCTTGTGCGAGGCGCCGCGCCGCGAAATTAGCGGATATTAAACCGAGCTCGCGAGTTCCGGCGGCTCGAACGCCCGCACCGGCGGCAGCGGTCCGTGCCAGCGCTCGATCTCGACCATGTTGGTGCCGGTCGAAGGACCTTGGCTGAGCTTGGAGGTACCGCGGTCGTGTGTCAGCACATTGGCATTGCCATGCGCGCACAGGGCGCCGTCCTCGCCGCTGGTGGGATCGTACCAGGCGCCGCACGACAGCTTGGCGACGCCGGGCGACATGGTGTCGGTGAGCACGGCGCCGGCAAGGCAGGCGCCGCGCGCATTTTGAATGCGCACGACATCGCCGTCGCTGATGCCGCGCGCCCGCGCATCGTGCGGATGCAGCGCGACCGCCTCGCGGCCGGCGATCTTGCCGCGGGCGCTGATCGGGCCGGCGTCCAACTGGCTGTGCAGCTTGTGGCGCGGCTGGCTGGAGATAAGATGCAGCGGATATTTTTGCCCGCTCGCACTGCCGCTCCATTCCGACGGCTCGATCCAGCTCACGTGCGGCGGGCAATTGTCGTAGCCGAAGCCCGCAATCCGTTCGGAATAAAGTTCGATGCGGCCGGACGGCGTGGTCAACTTGCTGGCGAGCGGATCGGCGCGGAACTTTTCCAACATCACGTATTCGTCGGCGCCGCGGGGAATTTCAAAAAAGCCCTCGTTCCAGAAATCTTCAAAATCGGGAATGGCCGCCCGGTTGGTACGCACGCTCTCCCGCCATGACTTATACAGATGGCGCAGCCATCCTGTTTCGTCGCGGTTTTGTGTGAATTCGCTCGCGCAGCCGAGCCGGTGCGCCAAGGCGGCGAAGATGTCGTAATCGTTGCGCGCGCCTCCCACCGGGTCGATCGCCTTGTGCATGGCGATGACGAAGCGGTCGCGCGGGGCGCAGCCGATGTCGTTGCGCTCGAGCGTGGTGGTCGCTGGCAGGACGATGTCGGCGTGGCGCGCGGTTGCCGTCCACCACGGATCGTGCACGACGACGGTTTGCGGCCGGCGGAACGCGGCGCGCAGTTGATTGGTATCCTGATGATGGTGGAACGGATTGCCGCCGGCCCAATACACCAGCTTGATGTCGGGATACGCGCTCTTGTTGCCGTTGAAATCGTAAGGCTTGCCGGGATGCAGCAGGCATTGCGCGATGCGCGCGGCCGGAATGGCGCGGTTGAGCGGATTGCCGACCACGTCCATGCCCGGCGCGCGGAACGCCGACGGCGGCTCGGCAATGCCCATCGTTGAGCCGTAGCCGAAGCCGAAACCGCCGCCGGGAAGCCCGATCTGGCCGAGGCAGGCAGCGAGCAAAATCACCGCCCAATAGGGCTGCTCGCCGTGATCGGCGCGTTGCAACGACCACGAGGCCCCCACCATGGTGCGCGTGCGCGCCATCTCGCGCGCCAGTGTTCGGATGCTATCGGCCGCAACGCCGGAGATGGCCGCTGCCCAGTCGGCGTCCTTGGGCCGGCCGTCGCGCTCGCCCATGATGTAGGCGCGCACCTGATCGAAGCCGCTGCAGTAGCGGTTGAGAAAGTCCCGGTCGTGCAGTCCGTTGACGATCAGCGTGTGCGCAAGCGCCAGCAGCATGGCGGTGTCGGTGCCGGGCCGGATCGGGATCCATTCCGGCGCCACACTCGACGGGCCGTCCTCGCGGATCGGGCTGACGTTGACGACGCGAACGCCGGCGCGCGCGAGATCGGCGAGGCAGGACAAGGTCGAATGCGCGCCGCAGCCGCCTTTGGCCACCTGCATGTTCTTGGTATTGGCGCCGCCGAACAGCACCATCAGCTTGCCGTGCCGCGCGATCGATGACCACGAGGTGAGCGGCCCGGTCACCGCCTGGGCACTGCCGAGAATGTGCGGAAGGAACACCAGGGCCGTGCCGAAACTGTAATTGGATGTCTGGTCGATGAACCCGCCGAACGTCGCCATGAAGCGGCGCAACTGCCCGCGCGCCTCGTGGAAGATTCCGGCCGAGGCCCAACCCTGCGAACCGGCCATGATGGCACCATGGCCGTGATCGCGCTTGACGCGCAAAAGCTCGCCGGCAACAAGATCGAGTGCGCGTTCCCACGACACCGGCACGAAAGGCTCGCGGCCGCGGCTCGCTGCGGAACCCGGTCCGTTTTTCAGCCAGCCCTCGCGCACGAATGGCTGCGCCACGCGCGTCTTCGAATAGACGGCATCGGGAATCGCCTCGATGATCGGCGAGGGATCGGGATCGCGCTCAAACGGCTGCACGCCGACGATGCGGCCGTCCTCGACCTCGGCGAGGAAGGAACCCCAATGCGAGTGGTTGCGAACAAGCTTTCTGGTCATGGCCGGTTCAAATTCTGCCCGACAATATCATATTGCATCATACGCCGCGCCGATCCGTAGGGGCGGCCCCTCGTGGCCGCCCTCGCCTAGATGGCCGGGCCGCCAACAAGGGGCGCCCTTCCGCCTTGTGAATGATGTAGAATTCTGGCGCAATCGGAACAACGAGAATAGCGAATGACCACGCGCGAACAGAATGATTTTCTCACCCTGACCGGACCCGGCACCCCGATGGGAGCGCTGATGCGGCGCTATTGGATCCCCGCACTGCTGTCGGCCGAAATTCCCGAGCCGGATTGCCCGCCGGTGCGCCTGAAACTGCTCGGCGAGCGGCTGATCGCCTTTCGCGACACGGCCGGTCGCGTCGGGGTGATGGACGAGTTCTGCGCCCATCGCGGCGTCTCGTTGTGGTTTGGCCGCAACGAGGAGGGTGGGCTGCGCTGCGCCTATCATGGCTGGAAATACGATGTCGGTGGCCAATGCATCGAGGTGCCGTCGGAGCCGGTCGAGAGCGGCTTTTGCAAGAAGATCAAACTCGCGTCGTATCCCTGCGTCGAAATTGGCGAGGTGATCTGGGTCTATATGGGGCCGCTGGAGAAAAAGCCGCCGTTGCCGAATTTCGAATGGGCCAATGTTGCGTCCTCGCATCGCTTCGTTTCCAAGCGCACGCAGGAATGCAACTGGCTGCAGGCGCTGGAAGGCGGCGTCGATTCGGTGCACGTGTCGTTCCTGCACCGCCACGACCTGCGCAGCGATCCGTTGCACGCGAGTCAGGGCGCCGAATTCACCCGCGAGACCGATGCGCGCTTCGAAGTGATCGAGACCGGGGGCGGCATGGTGATTGGCGTGCGGCGGCCGGCGACGCCGGGAAAACTGTACTGGCGCATCACTCAGTGGATCATGCCATTCCACACCATGATCCCGCCCTACGGCGACAACGCGCTCAACGGCCACGCCTTCGTGCCGGTCGACGACGAGAACTGCATGACGTGGTGCTTCACCCATCATCCGTCGCGGCCGCTGTCCGCGCACGAGCTTGAGGTGATGCGCAACGGCGGCGGCATCCACGTCAATCTCATTCCCGGCTCATACCGCCCGGTTGTCAACAAGGACAACGACTACATGATCGACCGCGTGGCGCAGAAGCACCACAAGTCGTATTGCGGTGTCGAAGGCATCGCCATGCAGGACGCCGCGATCCAGGAAAGCACCGGGCCGATCCAGGATCGCAGCAAAGAGAATCTGGTCTCGACCGACAACGGCGTGATCATGGCGCGCGTGCGGCTGCGCAAGGCCGCTCTCGCCGCGGCGCAGGGTCAAGAACCGGACGGCATTGATCCGGCGACGCATGCGGTGCGCTCGGCCTCGATCGTGCTGCCGGAGGGCGCAAGCTTTTACGAGGCCGCCGGCGAAGCGCTGCGCGCAAAAACCGGTGTCGCGCACGCCTCGGTGTGAACGCCAGCCCGCCGCGTCCTCATAAAATCACTAGGTCCGTTTTACGCTCGAAGGGTGACATCGGACCGGACGCGGCAGATGTCTGCTTTGTGCCAATTGCGTCCTCATTGCACAGCAGCATTTTCGCTCTTACCCACGTACCTTCGGCAAGTCCTTCGCTAGGTCGCGTACGCAGTCGATGAAAACCTCGGCGGCCGGGCTGAGTGTGCGGTTCTTCAGTGTGACGATTTCGGCCGGCTGCCACCTCCCCGGTATCGTAACCGGTAAGACCTTCACTGCGAGCTCTTGGGCGCAAAAATGCAATAACGAGCGGGGCAACACGCTAATGTAACGATTAGTGGCCAGCAATTTGTTACGGAGCGGAATGGAATCTGATAGCGCTGCCTTCTTTGGCGGGCTCAATCCCCGCGAGTGAAAACCCGCCACGATGTACTTACCTAACTCGCCGTCAGGCAATGGCAGGATCCAAGGCTCGTCGACGAGCTCGGACAGATCAATCTTGCGGCGTCTTGCCCATGTGCTGCCGCGCCCGACCACGACGAATAATTGCTCGTCGAATAACTCTTCGGCAAAGAGATCATCCCGGCCGATAAATTGTCGACGCCGTGAAATGACAAAATCGATCTGCCGTTGCCGCAAGTTTTTGTGCAGCGTGTCAGTGTCTCTTTCCGCGGAATAAAAAGAGATCCGCGGATGATCGCGGCCGACACGAGCAATAACCGCCGGAATGAGCCCTGCCATTAGCGGCGGAGTGGCGCCGATCCGCACTTCGTCCACAGTCGGATCAGACAGGTATTCAAGGTGCTGCATCCCCCGCCGTAATTCGTCGAATACCGCAACACTGCAGTCAACCGCGGCTTGGCCATGCATGGTCGTCTCAACTCCACGCGCGCCGCGATCAAACAGGCGAACGCCGAGCGCAAGTTCCAGTTCGGAAATTGTCCTCGAAACCACCGGATGGGAAACCGCGAGATGTTTTGCCGCCCGCAAAATGCTGCCGTGCTCTGCGACTGCGAGGAGAATATAAAGATCACGTAATTTAACGCGCTGCCGGACTCGACCAGTCCATTGCATGATTTCCTCCTGTGTCTAAACCGTTACGCAGAATGTGCGAAAATTGCACTCTTTGCTATGGCTTAGCCGGAGTATTCTGAAGCTTGCCTACCAGCATGGAGCGACGCCATGAGGCTTGCTCGCAGGACGTTTCTCGGCCTAACAGCGGGTGCGGCGTTACTCCCTAAACCGCCTATGGCTTGGGCGCTCGACTACCCAACTCGACCGGTACACATCATCGTTGCCTTTCCGGCAGGCAATGCGTCCGACACCATCGCGCGCCTCGCGGCTCAAGGCTTGTTGGAGCGGCTTGGTCAATCCTTCATCATCGAAAATCGACCGGGCGCCGGCGGTAATATCGGTGCTGAACTCGTCGCGAGAGCGCATCCGGATGGTTATACCCTTCTAGTCGCCTCGGGGGTGAATGCAGTCAACGCGACACTTTACGAGAAGCTCAATTTCAATTTCATGCGCGACATCGCGCCCGTCGCGAGCATTTGCCGCGTTCCCGATGTCATGGTGGTCGATCCATCCGTCCCGGCCAAGACGGTCCCCGAGTTCATCGCTTATGCGAAAGCCAATCCGCGCAAGATCAATATGGCCTCGGCGGGAAACGGGAGCGCAAGCCATCTCGCCGGGGAACTGTTCAAGTTGATGACTGGCGTCGACCTGGTTCATGTCCCTTATCGCGGCAGTTTCATTCCCGATCTGCTCGGCGGACAGGTGCAAGTCACATTTGCTCCAATACCGGTGGCGATCGCCTATATCCGGACAGGAAAGCTGCGCGCGCTTGCGGTAACCGGCACGGCACGCTCGAAGGCGTTACCGGATATCCCGACCGTGGCGGAATCTGTACCGGGCTACGAGGCGAGCGCCTGGTATGGGATAGGTGCGCCCGAGAAGACGCCCGCCAAGATTATCGACCAGCTCAACAAGGAGATTGGCGCCTGTCTTGCCGATCCTAAGATAATGGCGCGGCTGTCCGACCTCGGCGCAATTCCGATGTCGATGACGTCCGAGGAATTCGGGAAATTCATCGCTGCGGAAACCGAGAAATGGGCCAAGGTGATACGCGCGGCGGACATCAAGCCGGAATGACTGCGGAGGTTATTCTGCAGTGCAGTATTTCTCAAACGCGCATGTCTGAAGAGGGTCAACAGCCGAAGGCAATGCTCCTTACGGCGATGTCGGTTTTGCCGCGAAAGCGGACATCGCTACGAACACACCCTACGCGTTCCACAAATCCCGAAACTGCGTCGCCACCAGCGCCTCGTAGGCGACGGGTTCGCTGATGAGGCCGACAGCGAGGGCGAACTTGTTGAGCCCCGCGACCGCCTCGCGCGTGATCTCAGCCTGATAATACGGCGTATCGCGCCGGATCAGTTCGGTAATCAGCGGCGCCTCGTCGGCCGGAAAAACCCGCTCGCCGACACCGGCGGCCAGCGTCGGATCGGCGGTGAGCGCGTCGAGTGTCTTCACGATCGCGCGCACGGCTGCGGCGGCCACCTCGGGCCGCTCATTGACCAGCCGCTCGCTCACCGACAGTGCCGGGAAATTGTAGTAGCGCGCGCCGGCCGGTCCATCGCCGCGGCGCAGGTCGAGATGCATTTTGGCGACGCCCAGCTTTTCGCCGAGCGCAACACGCAGTCCGTTGCCCCAATAGCCGTCGGCCTGACCCTGCTGGACGGCGACGATGCCGACATGGCCCTGTGCCCAATCCTTCATCGCCGGAGCCGGCAGGATCGCAATCCCGTCGCGCGCGAGGTCGAGGCCCGTCTCGGTCAGCATGTATTTCAAACTCATCATGGGCCACGGAGGCGAGGCCGACAGCCGCAGGCCCTTGAGCGCATTGATGTCGCCGCGCTTGATCTCGAGATCGGCCCGCACGGCGAGGAACCAGTAGGCATATTGCGATAGCGCGCACAGAAGCTTGGCGCCCTTCCAGCCGGGAAAGGCCCGCGTCGCCGCATAGGCCGGACCGCCGAAGAAGTGCAGCGAGCCGTCGCGCAAGGCCTCCGGACCGTTGATCGCGCCGAAATCGCGCACCAGCTCGGTGTCGATTCCCTCGCGCTTGAAGAAGCCAAGCTCGACCGCGGCGGCGGCGACGAAATACGACGGCGAGTCGAGGTCGGCGACCATGAGCCGGAACATTTTCGAGGTCCTCTATGCTTACAGAAGCAGGAAATCGAATCGGCCGGCAATGCGCAAGCGAGAAACACCACGTGCGCCGCGACGCCCGGATGCGCGTTACCCCTTCCAGAGGTGCGCGAACCGAGCAGCGACCAGCCGGTTGTAGGGAAGCGGATCGGCGAGCAGCCCATTGGCGACGGCGAACGCGTTGATGCCGTCGACGGCTTCAGTGGAAATCGTCGCGTCGTAGAAGGGTGCATCTCGCGCGATGAGGCCGGCGATCAGCGAGGCGGCTTCCGATGCGAAGAGACGTTCGGCGATTGGCGTGGCGCGCGACGGATCGGCCTTGAGCGCCTTCTGCACCTTGACGATGGCCCGCACGGCGCCGGCGGCAATCTCCGGCTCTTCCTCGATTAGCCTCTCGGTCGTGGTCAGCGCTGGGAAATTATAGAGCCGCGCGCCCGGCGGGCCGTCGCCGCGGCGGAGATCGAGATGCACCTTGGCGACGCCGAGCTTTTCGCCGATTGCGAGCCGCATGCCGTTGCCCCAGTACGCATCCGCAATATTCCGGTCGAGCGCGTCGACGCCGACGCGGTATTTGAGGTGCTCATCCTTGGTCTTGGGAAGCGGCACGATCGAGACGCGATCGCGTTTCAGATCGATGCCCGCCTTGCTCAACAGGTGACGCAGCCCGACTTCGGGAAACGCCGTCGAGGATGAAATGCGCAGGCCCTTGAGCGCGTCGAGATCGCCGCGGCGGACGTCAAGGTCGGCGCGGACCGCCAAAAACCAGTAGGAATATTGCGCCAGCGCGCACAGCAATTTTGCTCCTTTCCAGCGGGGAAAGGCGCGGGTCGCCATATAGGCCGGCCCGCCGAGAAAGTGAACTTCGCCGTTGCGCAACCGCTCCGGACCGTTGAGCGCGCCATAAGCGCGTTCAACCTCGGCATCGATTCCCTCTTCGCGAAAGAAGCCCAGCTCGATGGCAGCCGTGGCGACGAAATACGAAGGCGAGTCGAGATCGGCGACCGAGAGCCGGACCATGCAATATCGCTCCTGATCGAGGCGACAACGGATGGAATTCCGCGTCGGGTCTTACTTCCCGGCCAGCATTCCTCCGATCTTGGCCAGCGTCGGCTTTGGCAGCGCGAACGTCTCTTTCACGATCGCATCCATGTCCTCGCCGCTGCCGGCATCGACGATCAAATGCCGCTTCTGGCAGGTGGCAATAAAGTCCGGGTCCTTCAGCATGGCCGAAAAGGCGGCGCGAAGCGCGGCAAGGCGCTCTGCCGGCACGCCCGGTGCGCTGATGATCGAACGGCCTATTTCCGCCGTTGCGGCGATGGCGCGCAGGATCGCGCGCCCGTCGTCCGCGACCGCCAATTCCGGCAACGTCGGGACATCGGGCAACAACGCGTTGCGCTTGAGCGCCGCCTGATAGAGCAGCGTCGCGCCGCCCTTGATCCAGTTCGGATGCGTGGCGAGCAGGCCGGGCAATCCGTAGGCGCCGTCGACGTCGACCTCGCCGCGTTCCATGGCAAGAAGGATGTCGCTCGTGCCCTTATAGCCGAGCACGATCTTGAACTTGGTGCCGCCGTAGGCGTTGAGCGCCCGCGGATAGATGTCGGTGGTCGAGCCGCGGCCGGATGCGCCGACGATATATTGTTTGCTGCGCGCGTCGGCGATCGATTTGATGCCGGATGAAGGGAGCGCCGTGCCGACGTCGATATTCGTGGTGACGCGGCCGATATAATGGAAATTCGCGGCGTTGACCCGCCCGGCGCCGCCGACCGCGCTGTCGAGCGGGAAAGTCTGCGCCAGGCTGCCGAGCACGGTGCCGTCCTTCGGCGCGACCTCCGCCATGTATTCGGCTGCGGCGAAGCTGCCGGCGCCCGGCATGTTCTCCGGCACGATGATTGGATGGCCGGGCAAATGCTTCGGCAGAAATTCGGCGACCAGCCGGGCATAAAGGTCATAGCCGCCGCCGGGACCGTAGCCGATGAGCATGCGGATGGTCTTGCCGGCGTAGAAATTGGTATTCGGCTCGGCGGCCGCGCCCGAGATGCCCAACAGCAGCAGTGCAGCGGCGATCGCGGCGACTTTCGTCATGCTTTTGCTCCACGTGTGGGCTCAAAACTCCGCCAACGCCCGCTTGCGCCACAGCGCCCATGGCCTCGCCGATGCGCTCAGCATCGCGTTGTTGCTGGTGAGCGCCTCGGCGCGGGTCATGAAATTGATCGGACCGCCGATGGTGATGGCGGCGAGCTGCTGGCGAGCATTGATTTCGGTGTAATAGGCGCGAAAGACAGCATTGGGCAGCGACGGAGCGACCACCGAATCGCCATGCCCGCGCATCAGCACTACGGCGGCTTCCTTGCCGAGTTTCTTCGCCAAATCCTTTCCCAGGCCGGGCGTGAGAATCATCAGGTCGGTGCCGGCGCCGGCGTGTCTCCTGATCTCGAACAGCGGCGTGCCGAGGCCGAGAAAGCCGGCATTGTGCAGGAGCGGGCGCAGCTTGGCGCGCGTCACGGTGAACGGCACCACGGTGGGCGAATGGCTATGCACCACCGCGTTGACGTCCGGCCGCGCCTTGTAGATTTCGCCGTGGATGAAGCGCTCGCGGTAAAGCAGCTTGCCCTCGTCGCGCGGATCGACGACTTGGCTGTCGAGGTCGAGCTGGAGAATGTCGGCACGCCCCACCGACTCCGGTGCGATCGAGCGCGAGATCAGATAGCGATGCGGATCGCGCGGATGGCGAACACTGATATGCCCGAAGGCGTCGAGCACGCCGAGGCGCGCCAGCGTGCGGTTGGCGGCGACGAGATCGTGGACCAACCCGTCGTCGAGCGCGGACGACGACATCGCGCGCCGCTGCGCCGCCGAGCGCGATCTGGTTTTGCCGGGCATGGGGAAATTCCGACCGTGGCGAGAGCCCAACGCTTAGCAACTTTCTGCATGACCCGGAAGTGTGCGATAAGACGCTGTCGCGGGAGAGGATCGCCGTCGCCGTGAACAATGCCGAACTGATCGTGGCTACGCTCAAAGCCGCGGGCATCACCCGCGGCTTTGGCATTCCGAGCGGCAACGTGCTGCCGCTGATGGAGGCGATGCGCAAGGGCGGGGTCGATTTCGTGCTCACCGCGCACGAGGGCTCGGCGGGCTTCGCCGCCGACGTGACCGGACGGCTGACCGGCACGCCGGGCCTGTGCATCGCCACGCTGGGCCCCGGAGCCACCAATCTCGCGACCGGGATCGGCAACGCCTGGCTCGACCGCTCCCCGCTCATCGCCATCACCTGCAATCTCAACACCGACCAGTTCGGCCGGCGCATCCAGATGTGGATCGACCATCACGCCCTGTTCAAGCCGATCACCAAGGCGACGCTGCCGCTGCGCCGCGGCGAGATCGGCGCCACGCTGGCGCAAGCAATCCGGTTGGCGCTGAGCGAGCCGCAAGGGCCGGTGCATCTGGATTTGCCGGAGGATGTGGCGCTCGCAGCGACCAACGAGCCGGTGCCGGCTCTGGCCCCGACCGCGCCGCTCGCTCCAGCCGCAGACGGGGCAATCGGGCGCGCTGCCGGTTTGATCGCCGCCGCGCAGCGGCCGATCGCCGTGATCGGCGCCTCGGCGATGCGGTTGCGCGAACCAGCGCTGCTGCGCCGGGTGATCGAACACTTCAACTTGCCGTTCGCCTCGACAACGATGGCCAAGGGATTGATCGACGAGCGCAGCCCGCTCTCGCTCGGTTGCATCGAGCGCGCCTGCCGCCAGGTCCAGCGCCGGCTGCTGCAATCCGCCGATCTCATCGTTGGTCTCGGCTACGATCCGATCGAAGTCGAATATGAGGCCTGGATCGGCGATGTTCCGCTTCTCCAGATCGACATCGAGCCGGTCAACATAGCGCCATCGGTCAAGCTCGCCCATCAGGTCACCGGCGACCTCGATTCATCGCTTCGGCAGCTCGCCGACACTCCGGCCACGCAACCGCGCTGGGCCGCCGACCGTCTCGACGTGCACCGGCGAGCGCTTCAGGCAGCGCTGCGACCGGCGAGCACTGCATTTGCAGCGCACGCCGCCATCGACGCGGTGCGCCGCGCGCTGCCGCAGCATGGCGTGCTCGCCTTCGACGTCGGGGCGCATACCCACCAGATCGCCAGCCAATGGACTGCACACGCGCCGAAGACCTTTCTCATCACCAACGGCTGGTCGTCGATGGGTTTTGGGCTGCCTGCCGCGATTGCGGCAAAACTCGCGCGGCCCGATCTCCCGGTCGTCTGCTTGATCGGCGATGGCTGTTTCCAAATGACCTGCGGGGAGGTCGCGACCGCAAAGCGGCTCGGCATCACCTTGCCGATCGTCGTGCTTGACGACAAGTGGCTGGCGCTCATCAAGGTCAAACAGATCCGCCGGCAATTTCCGCTCTACGGCACTGCCTTACAGGATGAAGACTATCGCGAGCCGCCGGCCCATTATTTCGGCGTGCCGGCGCACGGAGTGCACAGCGCTGCGGCGCTGGAAGCGGCCGTTCGGCAAGCGCTCGCCGCCACCGGGCCGACCGTGATCGAGGCTGTGGTCGATTCCGAGCATTATGTCGATACGGTGTACGACTGACGCCGATGTATCCCCTGCGCGATAGGGGGTTCGTTAACGCCTCGTTAGGGTTAACGGTCTACTGCTGGGCGAGCCTGCGGCGCCGGTGTGCTCGCGCATTGCGGCACCCCTTCGCGGCAGCCCGTCAGCAAAGTCGCAGCGATCGCGATGTATTTTTCCGCCCGATCCCGCTCTGTACGCTTGGTTGCGCTGGCCGCGCTCCTTTCAGCGATTGCGGCGATCGGAGCCGGATGCCAGACGACGCAAAGCACGGCGACAACCGGCTCGCTGGCGCTGGCGCCACCGAATGCCCAGAGCGCGACCGATTGGCAGCGCGACCTCGCAGTTTATGGGCAGCAATACCGCAGCAATCCATCCAACCTCAACGTGGCGATGCGCTATGCGCAAGCCTTGCGCGCCACCGGACAGCGCGCCCAGGCGCTGGCGGTGCTGGAGCGGGCATCGATCAGCAATCCGCATAATCGGGCCGTGCTCGGCGAATATGGCCGCGCGCTTGCGGAGAACGGCGATTATCGGCAGGCCTTCGACGTGCTCGGCCGCGCCCATACGCCCGACCAGCCCGACTGGCGCATCCTCTCGGCGCAGGGCGCCGTGCTCGACCAGATGGGACACCATGCCGAGGCGCAGCGGTTCTACCGCACCGCGCTCAAAATTGCTCCCAACGAGCCGTCCATCCTGTCCAATCTGGGTCTCTCCTACGCGCTGTCGCACGACTTGCCGGACGCCGAGAAGGTGTTGCGCCAGGCGGCCGCGCAACCCGGCGTGGATCCGCGCGTGCGGCAGAATCTGGCACTGGTCGTCGGACTGCAGGGCCGCTTCGCCGAAGCCGACGCGATCGCGCGCGCCGAGCTGCCGCCGGACGAGGCCGCCGCCAATGTCGCCTATCTGCGGCAGATGCTGGCGCGGCCGGATGCGCTGGCGAAGCAACATCCGCACCTGGGCGCCGAAGCTTCGAACTGACGCCTGCCGCTTTGTCGATCGCGGCAACGACGCCACATCAAGCGAGAGGCTACCCCGCTGTGCGCCCTTTTGGCGCATTCGCGCTCAAAAGGCGCGCGCCCGCGGCAGCGTTTCTCGTCGACGATCAACCGATCGTTAACGATGCTGGGTATGCGATTCGCGCAACGAAAAATCAATGCCCGTCGATTAAGAGCAGAGAGCGCGCAACCGCCGATGCCGGACCGTGAATGTCGCCGCTTCGGCGGAACGACGCAACAACCGGCCAGACACATGGCGGACCGTGTCGACCAGGGATGCGCTGTACATGTGGCGTAACTTGACCAGGTTTTGTCGGCGACGCGGCGGCGCGGTGGGCCGGTTCCTTTGCGAGTCCGGCGGCTCCACTATCGTCGAATTCGCCATGGTGGGTCCGCCGTTCCTGGCGACACTGATCGCCATTTTCGAAGTGACGATTTTCCTGTTCGCGCAGCAGGTCTTGCAGAACGCCGCCGTCGAGGCGGGCCGCCTGTTCATGACCGGGCAGGCGCAAAACGCCAGCACCACGCAAGCCCAGTTCGCCAACGAGATCTGCCCGATGATCAGCGCGCTGTTCACTTGCAGCTCGCTGATGGTCAACGTGCAGAGCTATGCGGATTTCAGCAGCGCCAATGCGTCGGCGCCGACATTGACCTACAACAGCCAGGGGCAGATCTCCAATACCTGGTCGTACTCTCCAGGCACCCCCGGTCAAGTCATGGTCGTGCAGCTCATCTATCAGTGGCCGATCGTCCACGGCCCGTTTGGCTATGTCCTCACCAATCTCGGCAACGGCACTGCGGAAATGATGGGCGTGAGCGCCTTTCGGGTGGAGCCCTATTGATGGTGCGCGCAATGGCGAGCTTGCATCGGCGTTTTGCAGCATCGACGCGCGGCGTGGCCGCGATCGAGTTCGCGATGATTTTGCCGGTGCTACTGCTGCTGTTCCTGGCGTCGGTCGACACCGGACGCGCGATCGGCGTCTACATGAAGGTGCGGGCGGCGACCTACGCGCTCGACTCCATCACCGACCAATACACCTCGATTCAGTCCACCGACATAACTTCGATCGTGGGAGCCACCTCCGTCGTGCTCGCTCCCTACTCGAGTTCGCCAGAGGTGGTCACCGTTTCGCAGATAGCGGTCAACAGCGCCAGCAATGCCACGGTAAGCTGGAGCTATTCGCTCAACGGCACGGCGCTCACGCAGGGTGCGGCCGTGACTTTGCCGTCGAGCCTCTCGACCTGCAGCACGTATCCTTGTTTTCTGGTCTACGGACAAGTGAGCTACACTTACACGCCGCTGTTCGCCTATTTGTACAACACTTCGTTCAATCTTTCCGACAGCCTGTATGTGCCGCCGCGCAGCAGCCAATGCATCTTGTACGCTCCCCAAAGCGTCACGACGTGCGCCAGTACTTCATCGAGTTCGGGCTCGGGCTCTAGCGGTTCGGGCTCTAGCGGTTCGGGGTCGAGCGGATCGGGGTCGAGCGGATCCGGGTCGAGCGGATCCGGGTCGAGCGGATCTGGATCCAGCGGCTCAGGCTCTAGCGGCTCGGGTTCAGGAGGCTCCGGCGGCGGCACCAACTGGTTCTGCATTATCTTCGGCTGGGGCTGCTGACGGCGCTGTCGGCGGCGATCGGCGTGCCGCGTTGACGCGCCGCCCGCGCGAGATCGACTTGAGCTGGGCAAGCGTCGACGACAGATGCGCAAGCAAGCCGCACAAGGTTTCGATTCTCGCAGCCTGCGGATGTCGCCGACGCTCGATCCCGGCTATGCTGCCGGCATGATGGGCAAAGCGATCGCCGTCACGCTGGCCGTGCTGGCGTCGGCGAATCCGGCGTCGGCATTTTCAGCCAAGTCCGCCAAATCATGGTCGGGCTACGTTGTGAGCGGCACGACCTTTACCGCGGTCTACGGCGCGTGGAAGCAGCCGATTGTGACCTGCCCGACGGCCGACGCCAGAGCCTCCTTCTGGATCGGTATCGACGGCTGGGGGACTGGATCGGTCGAACAGGTGGGAACTTGGGGCGTCTGCAGCGGGGTAGGGAAGCCGGTCAGCTATCACGCATTTTGGGAAATCGTCGGCGGCGGCGGAAAACAGCCGTTCGCGGTCGCTCCGGGCGACTCGATCGAGGCGTCGGTCACGTTCACCGGCGATGCCTATGCGCTCGTAGTGAAGGACCTCACCACCAAGGCCCAGTTCGTCACGCAGCAGAAATGCGGCAGCAGGCCGTGCAGCCGCGCCACGGCGGAATGGATCGTCGAACGCCCGGGCGGACACCCGATGGCCCAATATCAGGAGATGGTGTTCAGTGGTTTGAGTGTTACGGCGGCGATGCCGCCGAATGGCGGGATCACAGTCACGCAAGTGACCATGAAGAACGGCAATAACGTGCTGTCCGCCTGCAGTCTTCCGGCCAATAGCTCAGCGTCAAAGCCGCCTGCGAATATCGATTGCAAATGGTCCGGCGCGCAGTAGCGGATTGCGCACGGCAAGTCGTTTCAGTCGACAATTCCAGATCGGGTCCGCGGCTGAAATGCGATTGCCGCGCCTTGCCAGGGGAGGGCGGCGCATGCGCGGCAAGGATGCGCGAGATTATTCGGCCGCGTGCAGCGCTTGCGTCATGCGGCCGGCGCGAACGAGCCGACCGGGTAGCGCCCCGGTATGCTCGCCGCGCTCGAAGATCGGCGTGCCGGCGGCGATGGTCATCTCGTAGCCGTCGACCTTTTGCACGAAGCGGCGACCGCCCGCCGGCATGTCGTGCACCAGTTCGGGCTTTTGCACCTGCAGCCGCTCGTAATCGATCAGATTGAGATCGGCGCGCAGCCCCGGCGCGAGGCGCCCGCGGTCGGCAAGGCCGAAGAAATCCGCAGTCTCGCTGGTCTGCCGCTTGATCAGTTTTTCGACCGGCAGCCTGGGGCCGCGGCTTCTGTCGCGGCTCCAATGGGTGAGCATGTAGGTCGGCACCCCGGAATCGACGATCGAGGTGCAGTGCGCGCCGCCGTCGGACAGCCCGAGCAGAAACGCCGGGTCGTTGAGCATTTCGCGGATCGGCTCGTGATCGCCGGTGACATAGTTCACCACCGGGAAATAAAGATACTGACCGTCCTCGAGAATGTAATCGTAGGCGACCTCTTCCGGCGTCCGGCCTTCGCGTTTGGCGATCGCCGCCACGCTCTTTTCCGGGCCGGGCTCGTAATCCGGCGGATTGCCCATGATGAAAAATTTGTCGAACGCCTTGGCAACCACCTGGCGGAACTGCGCGAGCTTTTCGATCTCGGCCTCCGACGGCCTCTCGGCGAGGATTTGCCGACGCGTTTGCGGATCGCGCAGCCGCCGGCGTTGCTCTTCGAGCGGTAGGCTTTCCAGCTTCTTATAGGTCGGCCGCACGGTGAATGGATTGAGCGCGGTACCGATGCCCATCATCACGCCAATCGGCCGCCCTGCCATTTGCGCCGTCACTGGCAGACCCTCGGCGCGCATCTCATGCACAACCTTGATGATGCGGCGCCAGCGCTGCGGATCGTTGTAGCGGTCGGTGAGCAGGAACCAGACCGGGCGGCCGGTTTCGCGCGCCTGCTTGCGAATCCAGCGCAGTTCGAATTCCTCGTCGTCGAAGTCCGAGTTCATGCCGAAGGCACCGGTGCCGGTAACGCCCAGCGCCGAGCCGATGCCAAGGAGCTCATGATCGTCGGCATCGCGCGAGGGCACGAGCTCGCCGGCCGGCGTCTTGTGCGAATCGGTGCGCGACGTCGTAAAGCCGAAGGCGCCTGCGTGCAGCGCCTCGATGGTCTGCCGGCGCATCTCGGCAATATCGTCGGCCGTCGCCGGTTCGCGGCGGATGGCGCGGTCGCCCATGACGTAGACGCGGGTGGGCAGATGCGCGGCCTGGGCGCAAATGTCGATGGTGCGCGGCCGGCGCTCCAGCTCGTCCAAAAATTGCGGAAACGTCTCCCATTCCCAATTCAATCCGGCGGCCAGGACCGGATTGGGAATCTCCTCGACGCCTTCCATCAGATCCATCAACGCGCCGCGATGCTCTTTCTTCACCGGCGCGAAGCCGACCCCGCAATTGCCGAACATGACCGTGGTGACGCCATGCCAGCACGAAGGCGAAATCAGCGGGTCCCACATCGCCTGTCCGTCATAATGGGTGTGCACGTCGACCCAGCCGGGCGTGACTAGAAGGCCGTTCGCATCGATCTCGCGCCTGCCTGGTCCCTGCTTGCCACCGATGGCGCCGATGCGACCGCTATCGATCGCCACATCCCCGGTAAACGGCGCCCCGCCGGTGCCGTCGACGATGGTGCCGCCGCGAATGACGATATCGTGCATGGGAGGAGCCTCCAGGCCCTGCGACATCAGTACAGAATGCTCAATGATGCATCGGGCCTGGGAGGGATGCAACGCCCGCATGCCCGCTTTGCCGGCTTTAATTCGCAAGGGCGCAAACCGCCGACGGTTATTTCGCCAGCAGGCCGTTGAGCACCAGGTCGAGGTGGGCGTCAAAATATGTCTTCAGATCGAGCGGCTGGCGGTCGCCGAACATCATCATCCACACATCGACGAGCGCAATGGGGGCGATCACGACCTGCGGCGAGTCGACGATCGAACATTTGCGGATTTCGCCGCGGTCGATGCCGCGCTGGATCGCCTGCTTGAGCTGATCGAGGCAGGGGCGCAGGATTTCGTCGTAATAATGATCCGCCAGTTCGGGAAAGCGCGAGGCTTCGGCGATCAGCATGCGCACAACTTCACGCCGGCGCTTGTCCTCAACGATGTGCCGATAAATGAAGGAAAATTGCGCGCGCAGAAGCTCGACGGTCGAGCCTTCGTGCGTTTCGTACATCTCCTGCACGGTTTCGTGTGCCGCCTTGGTGGATTCCTCCACCATGGAGATGAACAGGTGCTCCTTGTTCTCGAAATAAACGTAGATCGTGCCTTTGGTCACGCCGGCGCGTTCGGCGATGCGCTCAAGCGTGGTCGTGGCGTAGCCGTTGCGGGAAAACTCGGCGAACGCGGCTTCGATGATTTCCTGGGGGCGCTCCGCCTTGCGTCTCCGCCGCGTCTCCGGACGAGCTTCCAGCGCTTCGGTCATCCGCCCAGCTAGGCGCGGGATTCGCTTAAAGTCAAGTTATTGACTAACCGGATAGTAAATAATTATTATTTCCGGCTTGAGGGCGGGAAAGGTGCTCGGATTCACTCAGTTCAGGCAGCGCTGGCGTCCATTGGCTGGCGTGCGACACCGCAACGGGTCGTGTGGCCGGTGCCGCGGTCACTCGCGAGCCATCGGCGGCACGCTTGCGGTCTTGCTGCTCTCCGCCTGTACGGTGGGACCCGACTTCAAGGTGCCGCCGGCTCCCCCCGTGAGCGGCTACACGCCTGAGGCTCAGCCGGAAGCGACGGCGGCGATCGGCATCACCGACGGCGCGTCGCAAAAGTTCGAGCCAGGACGCGACATTCCCGGCGAGTGGTGGAGGGTGTTTCATTCGCAGGAGCTCGATCGCTTGATCGCCGAATCCTTGCAAGCCAATCCCAGCCTGCAGGCGGCCCAGGCCGCCCTTTGGCAGGCGAAGGAGAATCTCTACGCGCAGCGGGGCAAGCTCCTGCCAAGCGTCGACGCCAACGGCTCGGCGACACGCGAACAGTTCTCCCCGGCGGAGTTCGGCGGGACCGGCGCGCCATTCATCTTCAACCTGTTCCAGGCGACGATAAACGTCTCCTACGCGCCCGACGTGTTCGGCGGGCAGCGCCGGCAGATCGAAGCCAACGCGGCGACCGCCGACTATCAGCGCTTCGAACTCGAGGCCACCTACCTGACGCTGACCGCGAACGTGGTCACCGCGACGGTTGCGGTTGCCTCGCTGCGCGCGCAGATCGCCGCCACGCGCGACATCATCCAGACCGAAAGCGATCAGCTCGAGGTGGTGCGCCAACAATTCAACGTCGGCGCGGCAACGCGCACCGACGTGCTGACGCAGGAATCGGAGGTGGCGACCACACAGGCGACATTGCCGCCGCTGCAAAAGCAATTGGAGCAGCAGGAGCATGTGCTGTTGGCGCTGACCGGCCGTTTCCCCGATGTGCGGCTGCACGCGCGCCTTGGTCTGGCATCGCTGCGATTGCCGACGCATTTGCCGTTGAGCTTGCCCTCGCAACTGGTCGAACAGCGCCCCGACGTGCGCGCGGCCGAGGCGCAGCTGCATCAGGCCAGCGCGCAGATCGGCGTCGCCATCGCCGCCAGGCTGCCGCAATTCAATCTCACCGGGGAAGCTGGAGCCGCCGGCTCCCAGCTGGCGACGCTGTTTTCGCCGAGCACGATCATCTGGTCGGCGGCGACGAGCGGCACCCAGCCGATCTTCCACGGGTTCACGCTGTTGCATCAGGAACGCGCGGCGAAAGCCGCCTATGAGATGGCTGCAGCACAATATCGCAACACCGTGCTTGGGGCATTTCAGAACGTCGCCGATGCGTTGCGGGCGCTGCAGCTTGACGCTGCGACCCTCAAGGCGCAGACCGCCGCGCTGCGCGCGGCCTCGGCAACACTCGAACTCGCCCGCGGGCAATATCGGCTCGGAGCCATCGCCTATCTGACGCTGCTCAATTCCGAGCGCAGCTACGCGCAGGCTCGCCTTGCCGTGCTGCAAGCGCAGGCGGCGCGCCTGGCCGATACCGCGGCCCTCTTCCAGGCGCTTGGCGGCGGCTGGTGGAACCGGGTCGACGTGCTGACCAATCCGCTGAGCCCGGAAAAGCCAGGCGCGGCCACGACGACCGACCTCCTCGCCGGCGCGCGCGGACTTCCGGCGGAGCCCAAACAATGACCAAACGCATGGTGATCATGCTGATCGCGGTCATCGTCGTGTTCGGCGGGATTTTCGCGTTCCAGGCGTTCAAGGCGGCCATGATCAAGAAATTCATGACGTCGATGAGCGCGCCGCCGCAGACGGTCTCGGCGGCACGGGCGGAATACAGCGCCTGGCAGCCGAGCATCGAGGCTGTGGGCACGCTGCGCGCGGTCAAGGGCGCAGACCTTTCGCTCGAAGTCTCCGGCGTGGTCGATTCCATCTCGTTCAATTCCGGCGACGACGTCAAAGCCGGCGCGATGCTGCTCAAGCTGCGCGCGGACGATGACGCGGCCAAGCTCGTCTCGCTGCAGGCGACGGCGCAATTGAGCGAATTGACCTATCAGCGCGATTTGAAGCAGTTCAAGATCCAGGCGGTCAGCCAGGCGACGCTCGACACCGATGCGGCGAACCTGAAGAACGCGAGGGCCCAGGTCGCCGAGCAGCAGGCGGTGCTCGACAAGAAGACGCTGCGGGCGCCGTTTGCCGGGCATCTCGGCATCCGCGCCGTCGACCTCGGACAATACCTGAGTGCCGGGACCACGATCGTCACGCTGCAGGCGCTCGACCCGGTGTATTTGGATTTCTTCGTGCCGCAGCAGGCGGTCGATCGAGTGCGCATCGGCCAAACGGTAACCGTCAGGGTCGACGCCTTCAAGGACGAGACGTTCTCCGGCGAGATTTCCGCGGTCAATCCCAAGGTCGATACCAGCACGCGCAACGTTCAGGTCCGGGCGACATTGCGCAATCCGCAGCGCAAGCTTTTGCCCGGCATGTATGCGACGGTCGACATCTCGATCGGCGCGCAAGTGAAGTACGTCACGCTGCCGCAGACCGCGATCACCTACAATCCGTACGGCAACACCGTCTACGTAATCGACGGCAACGGCGGGCAGGGCGGCGGGCAAGGCGGCGGCACTGGGCGACTGATCGCGCGGCAGACCTTCGTTACCACCGGGCCGACGCGCGGCGATCAGGTCGCCGTGCTCAAGGGCGTCAACGCCGGCGACATGATCGTCACCGCCGGCCAGATCAAACTGCATAATGGATCGCCGGTCTTGATCGACAATTCGATCCAGCCGACCGCGGAAGCGGCGCCGGCCGTCCCGCTCGACCGCTAGGCGCGCACGGTGAGCCGCTTTACCGACATCTTCATTCGCCGGCCGGTGCTCGCCTCGGTCGTGAGCCTGCTGATCCTGGTGCTGGGTCTGCGCGCCTACTCGGTATTGCCGATCCTGCAATACCCGCGCACGGAAAATGCGGTGGTCAATGTCACGACCATTTATTACGGCGCCGATGCCGACGTCGTCGCTGGTTTCATCACCACGCCGCTGGAAAACGCCATCGCCCAGGCCAACGGCATCGACTACATGACCTCGGTGAGCCAGACCGGGGTGAGCACCATCACCGTTTATCTGCGGCTCAATTACGATGCCGACAAGGCGCTCACCGAGATCAACACCAAGGTCAACTCGATCCTCAATCAGCTGCCGCCGGGCACGCTGCAGCCGACGCTGACGGTCAAGATCGGGCAGCAGATCGACGCCATGTATATCGGCTTCAACAGCGATACATTGGCGCCCAACCAGATCACTGATTATCTGGTCCGCGTGGTGCAGCCGAAGCTGCAAGCGGTGTCGGGCGTGCAGACCGCCGAACTGCTCGGGCAGAAGATCTTTGCGTTGCGCGCCTGGCTCGATCCGAAAAAGCTCGCGGCCTTCGGGTTGACCGCCGCCGACGTGAGCCAGGCGCTCACCGCCAACGATTACATTTCCGGAATCGGCACCACCAAGGGCCAGATGGTGCAGGTCAATCTGACCGCCTCGACCAGCCTGCATTCGGCCGAACAGTTCCGCGACCTCGTGCTCAAGCAGAGCGGCGGCGCAGTGGTGCGGCTCAAGGACGTCGCCAACGTGACGCTCGGCGCCGAGGATTACGAATCGGAAGTCGGCTTCGACGGCAAGCAGGCGGTCTACATCGGCATCCAGGTGGCGCCCACGGCCAATCTGCTCGACGTGATCGCCGGCGTCCACAAGGTGTTTCCGGAAATTCAGGCGCTGCTGCCCCACGGGCTCAACGGCCAGATCATCTACGACTCCACGGAGTTCGTGAACAGCTCGATCCGCGAGGTGATCCGCAGCCTGATCGAGGCGCTCCTCATCGTGACGCTGGTGGTGTTCCTCTTTCTTGGATCGCTGCGATCCTCGGTGATTCCGGCCATCGCCATTCCGCTGTCGCTGATCGGGACGTTCGTGGTTCTCTTGGCGCTCGGTTATTCGATCAATCTGCTCACCTTGCTGGCGCTGGTGCTGGCGATCGGCCTTGTGGTCGATGACGCCATCATCGTCGTGGAAAACGTCAATCGCCATCTCGAAGAGGGCATGCCGGCAATCGAGGCCGCGCTGACGGCGGCGCGCGAACTCGGCGGCCCGATCGTCGCCATGACCGTCGTGCTGGCCGCGGTCTACGTGCCGATCGCGTTCCAAAGCGGATTGACCGGGGCGCTGTTTTCCGAATTCGCCTTCGCCCTGGTGGGCGCGGTGACAGTTTCGGGCGTCATTGCGCTCACGCTTTCGCCGATGCTGTGCTCGCGCCTGCTCAGCGCGCCTGATCCAGAGCGCCGCGGCTTGCAGGCGAGGTTCACCTCCTTCATCGACCGCAATTTCGAACGGCTGCGCCGTGGCTACGCGCGGCGCCTGCACGGCAGCCTCAACACCTTGCCGGTCACGCTGACGTTCGCCGCGATCGTGCTCGGGAGCATCTATTTCCTTTACTCCACGGCCAAGACCGAGCTGGCGCCGACTGAAGACCAGGGCGTGATCATCACCCAGTCGATCGCCGCGCCCGACTCGACGCTGGCCCAGCGCCAGCTCTATTCGCGGCAGGTCTACAAGATCTTCGCCAGCTATCCGGAGACCGAGCACGTCTTCCAGCTCGACGTGCCCGGCCAGTCGATCGCCGGCATGGTATTCAAGCCGTGGGACAAGCGCACAAAGACCACCAATGAGTTGCAGCCGGTCTTGCAGCAGCAGCTAAGCAACGTCTCCGGCGTGCGGGTCGCCGCCTTTCAGCCGCCGGCCCTGCCGGGCAGCTTCGGCCTGCCCATCCAATTCGTCATCGTCACCACCGATCCGTTCGCGCGCTTAAACGACGTGGCGCAGCAGTTTCTCCAGCAGGCGCTGAAAAGCGGCATGTTCATCTTCCTCGATTGCGACCTGAAAATCGATGCTCCGCAATCCGACATCATCATTGATCGCGACAAGACGGCACAGCTCGGCCTGAAAATGAGCGACGTCGGCGTCTCGCTCTCCGCCATGCTCGGCGGCGGCTACGTCAACTATTTCAGCATCAGCGGCCGATCCTACAAGGTGATCCCGCAGGTGCAGCAGCGCTACCGCCTCAACGCCCATCAATTGCTCGACTATTACATTCGCACCGGCGACGGATCGCTGGTGCCGCTGTCCACCATCGCCAGCATCAAAACCTCGACGGTGCCGGAATCGCTCAACCATTTCCAACAGCTCAACAGCGCCACCATCCAGGGTGTCGCCATGCCCGGCGTGGCGCAGGGCGATGCGCTCGCGTATCTGCAGCAGTTGTCCGGGCGCGTGCTGCCGCAGGGCTATTCGGTCGATTACGGCGGCTTGAGCCGGCAGTACATCCAGGAGACCAGCGGCTTCGTCGCCACCTTCGGCTTCGCGCTGATCATCATCTTTCTGGCGCTCGCCGCGCTGTTCGAAAGCTTCCGCGATCCGGTGATCATCCTGGTGTCGGTGCCGATGTCGATCGCCGGCGCGCTGATCTTCGTCAGTCTCGGCTTCGGTGGCATGTCGCTCAACATCTATACCGAAGTCGGGCTGGTGACGCTGATGGGGCTGATCTCCAAGCACGGCATCCTGATCGTGCAATTCGCCAATCATTTGCAGCAGGCCGGTCGCACCAAGCGCGAGGCGATCGAGGAGGCCGCCACGATCCGGCTGCGTCCGATCCTGATGACGACCGCCGCGATGGTGCTCGGCGTGGTGCCGCTGATCACCGCCGGCGGCGCCGGCGCGGTGTCGCGCTTTCAGATGGGCGTGGTGATCGCCTCCGGGCTGTCGATCGGTACGCTGTTTACGCTGTTCGTGGTGCCGGCCGTCTATCTGGCGATCGCGGCGGATCACCACGCCGCAGCCCCAACCTGACTTGCCAACCTGACTTGCCAGCCTGACTTGCCAGCCAGACTTGCCAATCCGCTTCGTGGTCCGCTTGCCTCTCGGCGACGCGGGCTGGAGCTGTGATCGCCCCTCGGATCGCCCGCGCAGAAGCGTGCCCGGCGCGTCAATCACTTCTGCGGCGTGGCCGGAGCCGGCGGTGGAGAAACAGGCGCCACCGACGGCATTCCTGGCGCCGGAGCGGTCGGCCGCGCTGCGCCTGGCGCCGGTGGGGGGACGTATTGCGCTGCGGGAATGACCTGCATGACAAACCCGACCGGCTTTTGCGTCGGCCCGAACGGGCCTGGCACCTGGTTCTTCACCGGCTTTAGCGTCTTCAGATAAGCGGCGATTGCCAACGCGTCGGCCTTCGTCAAGTGATGGAACCAGTCGGTAGTGGGCTACTTTGATTGTGGCCGCCGTAGACGCAAGATGGTTGCTCCACATTCCTTGTTTGAGCAAAGCCATATTTTCAGGCGCCCAGTGCGGATTTTGACGAGCTTACCTTTGTGGCAATGTTTGCACTCTTTGCCACTTCCCGAGCCTTTGACCTTCAGCTTCTTGTACCAGCCGAAAGACCCGCACTTTTTGCATTTCCGATAGGCGCGTTTATTCGTTCCACGTCTTTGCGTCCCGGTCGCAACGTGAAATTTGTCGTGCCCGCAGTAGGGACATTTGTCGCCTCTAGCCATGTGCCCTTTCCCATGCCTCCAGAACGTCCACAATATCACCAATCTCCCAAAGGCGATCAGTCACGTTTGCGGCCATGGCAGGCGTGGTCCGCAGCGTCTTATGGATGCGAACGAAATTGTAGTACATCGCGAACAGCGCGACGGCGTGCCGGTGGTTTTCGACCTTCTTTGAGAAAGCATTGGTTAGCCGGGTAAATCGGCGAGTATGCATCCGCACACTGAGATTCGACCGCTCCGCATAGGACGTGCTGACATATTTGGGATCGGGGTTACCCTCAATAATCTCTTTGTGTGCGCCGATGCACTCTGCCGGGCTGTAGCGCCGCTGGCCCTCTGGCGCTGGGCCATACAGCTTCACAAGCATGGCGTAATCGACATCCGCGCCGAACGCCCCTTCACGGAATGTCCCTGACGTTGTTGAAATAGGAAGGCAGGCGTCGATCACCTCAGGCCGCTAGGCTTGAGGTTGCGAATCGCAAACCGAGAGCGAGGAGATCGACGCCATGACGAAGCATATCGAATTGAAGAGGTTCGACCAAGGTACGGCATTGACAACAGGTACGGCGCTGACGACGGGTACGCTGGCATTGTCGCCTTTGGTGATTGAAGGACTTGAGGAGTTCAAGGGCAGCTTCGACCGTCTGTGCCTGCATGCCGGGACTGCGGCCATCGAGGCCATGCTTGCGACTGATGCGGAACAGCTTTGTGGCAAGCGCTACCAGCGTCACGCTGACCGCCAGGGCCATCGCTGGGGCATGATCGATAGTGAGGTTGGCTGGCACGGTGGCAAGGCTGCTATCCGGCGGCCCCGGGTGCGGCGGCGCGGCGGCGCCGAGCTGGAGCTTCCCAGCTGGACGGCGATCCAGAAGGCGGATCTTTTGTCGCGTTGGGCATTCAACCAGATGCTGATCGGTGTGGCGACGCGCAAGTACGCGCGTTCGGTACGACTGCCGGACGGCGATCTGGCCGGCCAAGCCAAGCGCGCCACGACGAAGTCCTCGGTCTCGCGGCGGTTTGTGGCGCTGAGCACGGCGAAGCTGAAGGAATGGCTGGCGGCCGATCTGTCGGAGCTCGTCGACCTTCTGGTGATCCAGATCGATGGGCTGCGTGTCGGCGACCATGTGTTGGTGGCGGCGATCGGCATCGACGGAGCCGGCGACAAACACGTGCTGGCCGTGGCCTTGGGCGCGACCGAGAACGCCGCCGTGGTCAAGGCGTTGCTGGCCGACCTGATCGAGCGCGGGTTGCGACCGGATATCGCCCGCTTGTTCATCGTCGATTGCAAATTCGCTTGCAATAGTGACCCCCTGAGGGGCGATTTTCGCGTCCAATTCCGACCCCTTCTGACGTTTTGTGTCAGCGTCCTTCCCTTTGGCCGTGATGGGCCGGGAAGGACTTTAGGGGATGATTGGCGTGGACAAGATCGGCCAGATACGACGCGCCTATTTTGAGCAACACCGGTCGATCAAGGAGATCGTGCGGACGCTGGCGGTATCGCGCGCGACGGTGCGCAAGGTCATCCGCGGCCACAAGACCGAGTTCAAGTACGCGCGAGGAGTTCAGCCGACGCCGAAGCTTGGCGACTGGGTTGAGGTTCTGACGGAGATCCTGGAGCAGGAAGCTAAGCTACCGAAGCGGGAACGCCGCTCGACCCAGCGGCTGTTCGAGGAGCTGCGCGGACGCGGCTACGCCGGCGCGCACGACAGCGTGCATCGGTTCGTCAAGACATGGCGCGATGAACGCGTCCGAGTTCCGGTTCATGCCTATGTGCCGATGAGCTTCGCGCCTGGGGAAGCCTACCAGTTCGATTGGAGCCACGAGACAATCACGCTTGCGGGCCTGCCGCTGACGGTCAAGGCGGCGCACATGAAGCTGTCGCACAGCCGCATGCCGTTTGTGCGCGTCTACTTTCGGGAGACCCAGGAGCTGGTGTTCGACGCCCACGACAAGGCGTTCCGGTTCTATGGCGGGGTCTGCCGGCGCGGCATTTACGACAACATGAAGACGGCGGTCGAAGCGATCTTCGTCGGCAAGGCCCGACAGTATAATCGTCGCTTTTTGCAGATGTGCTCGCACCATCTGATCGAGCCGGTGGCCTGCACCCCGGCCTCGGGATGGGAGAAGGGTTAGGTCGAGAACCAGGTCGGCAATCTGCGCGACCAAATGTTCCGACCCAAGCCGCGGGTCAAGAGCCTCACCGAGCTGAATGCGTGGCTGGAAGATCAGTGCATCGCCTACGCCAAACGAACCCAACATCCTGAGTTCAAGGATCGGACCGTCTGGGACGTGTTCCAGGAAGAACGCGCGAGCCTGATGGAGCTGCGCGGCCCGTTCGACGGGTTCGTCGAGAAAGCGGTGCGCGCCAGCACCACTTGCCTGATCATGGCCGATCATAATCGCTACAGCGTCGATGCGCGGGCGGCAGGTCGGATGGTGTTGGTGCGCTCCCATGCCGAACGCATCGTCGTGTTGCTGGGCGACGAGGTGGTCGCCGACCATCCGCGCCAGTTCCGGCGCGACCAGATCATCTACGATCCCTGGCATTATCTGCCGGTCCTGATGAAGAAGCCCGGCGCCTTGCGTAACGGCGCTCCGTTCAAGGATTGGGCTCTGCCGTCCGCGTTGACCCAGGTTCGCGCCAAGCTGAAGCAACACGCCGACGGGGATCGACAGTTCGTCAAAGTATTGGGCGCGGTGCTCGATCACGGCCTGGCCGCCGTTGAGGCGGCCTGTGCCGAAGCGCTCGACGCGGGCATTGCCAGTGGCGATGTGATCCTGACCGTGCTGGCGCGCCGGCAGCAGCCCGCAGCGCCGCCGAGCATCACTACGCCTGACGCGCTTCGCCTGAAGATCGAACCCGCGGCCGATTGTGGCCGCTACGACAGCATAAGGAAGGTTGCTTGATGGAACGTCATGAGATTCTGGAAGCCATGAGCGAACTGAAGCTTTACGGCATGCGCGCCAGCTTTGATGAGATAGCCGGCAAAGGTCTTGCCCGGCGCGATGAGCTCTATCCGCTCATCGCCAGTCTGATCCGGGCCGAACGCACCCACCGGCAGGCCCGTTCGATCAGCTATCGCATCGGCGGAGCCAAGTTCCCGGTCCTCGAAGATATTGACACGTTCGTCTTCGCCGATACTCCAATCGATGAAGGACAAGTTCGTGAACTCGCCACCGGCACCTTCCTGGACGCCAAGCGCAACGCAATCTTCATCGGCGGCACCGGCACCGGCAAAACCCATCTGTGCATCGCAGTGGCCTCAGCGGTCATCCGCAGCCGCGCCAGGGGGTGCTTCTTCAACTTGGTCGATCTGGTCAATCAGCTGGAACAGGAAAAGGCCGCCGGTCGCAGTGGCCGACTGTCCGAGAAGCTGCTGCGCCACGATCTCATCGTCATCGACGAACTCGGCTACCTGCCGTTCAGCCAATCCGGCGGCCAGTTGCTGTTCCACCTGATCAGCAAGCTCTACGAGAACACGTCACTGCTGATCACCACCAATCTGGCTTTCGCCGATTGGCCACAGGTGTTCGGCGACGCCAAAATGACGACCGCCATGCTCGATCGGCTCACCCACCACTGCGACATCATCGAGACCGGCAACGACAGCTGGCGCTTCAAGAACCGCGCATAACCTCCCGCTTGCCACTCGCCGCCCGCCAAGACCGGCTCTGCTCCGCTATGTGGGGTTCGCGACGCCGGTCTCGGCTCCGTGAGAGCGGACGCATTCACACGCCTGTAGGGGGTCGGCCTTGGACACGAAAGGGGGTCGCAGTTGGATGCGATTTGACAGTCGATGGCGCCAAGGCGCTGAGCCGGGCCATACGCGACACCTTCGGAAGCTTCGCGCTGCTGCAGCGCTGCCAAGTGCACAAAGGACGCAATATCATCGAGCGGCTCGACCCATCGTTGCACGCCGGGGTCAAGAAGGTCCTGCGTCAGGCTTGGGACAGTCCGACCGCCGAGCAGGCCGAGCGAGTTCTGAGGAACTTGGCGCGTCGGCTCGATCACGATGCCCCTGGCGTCTCGGCTTCGATCCTCGAAGGGCTGGACGAACTGCTCACCGTGATCCGCATCGGTCTGCCTGATCAGCTGCGGCGCTCGCTTGGCTGCACCAACGCGATCGAAAGTCTGATGGCCGTGCTGCGGAAGGTCTGCCGCAACGTCAAACGTTGGCGCGATGCACGGATGGCATTGCGATGGACTGGAACCGCAATGCTGGAGGCTGAGAAAAGCTTCCGCCGTTTGAAGGCCCACAAGCAGCTTCCGATTCTGAGGGCAGCGTTGCTCCGCCACCAGCAAGTATTGCTCGGCGACAAGCTCGTTGCCAGAAAAAATCTGGCAGCATAGGATTCAAACCAATGGCGCCTGCTGCACCAATTTCAACAGGCTCCGGGACTATCCGCCCCTTCAACTGCTTCCAGATAAGCCTTGTGCCCGTCGCTGGTCAGTTGAACGCGATTAGCAAGGCGGGACGCCAAGTCGTCCATGAAGATGATAGCTTCGTCACTGTCGCGACCGCCGACATGCCATGAGGGGATCAGCTTTGTATCCGCGTCGATTGCGGTCCACGTCCACACGTCGCCAGCGTTCGGTGGGGCTTTCTTCGCGAGCGGGACGTTCTTTTGCTTGGCATACACGAACGCCCAGATTTCATCGACCTGGATGCGCTTGCAGGTCAGATTGACGAATACACGATCCTGATACCAGGCGGCGGCTTGCCCAGCATCAACCATAAGTCGGCTTACCGCCTTCTTGCTCGCGCCGGTTAAGCGGGTTACGGCGCGGATGGAATTGCCCTCACAGAGCAGGTGGAGGATGCGGGATCGGGCTTCACGGTCGAGCTTGTTCATGCCCGCACGATAACAGCCTTGCAGGCATTGTCAAGCATAAAGGTTACTTTGTCGATTTGGTCAAATCGGCTATTGACAATTAGTAGTATGGTTTCCTATGCTGCCCGCTAGACCTCGGGCCAACGAGGCTAGCACAGGGGAAGCGATTCGAAAAGTGAGCGATCTGGACGGCGACCAAGCTAATCCACCGTCTTTTACCTCTCCCGCCGAACTATTGGATGCCCTCATGAAAGAGCGTGGGTGGACACAAGGCGATTTGGCTTACGTCCTGGGATTAAAGGACACGACCGGGATCAGTGCGATCTTGAACGGTAGGAGGGGCTTTAGCGCAGACATGGCGAAGCGGCTCGCAATCGCCTTCTCACGACCCGCCGAAACGTTTGTGCGTTCTCAAACCATGTGGGAGCTAAACCGCGCCGCAGAGCCTGAGCCTGGAGTCACGGCTAGGGCGCGCATCCAAACCGAATATCCTCTTCGGGAAATGATGAAGCGCGGCTGGTTCAAAGAAGGCATCACCGGCGGCGAATTAGAAACTGCGCTTTGTCGTTTTTTCAATGTCAGATCGCTTTCGGAGGTACCGCATTTAGCCCACGCCGCACATAGTAGCGCGTATGATGAATTGCCTCCCGCTCAGATAGCTTGGCTGTTTCGAGTGAGGCAGATCGCAGAAGAGATGCCCACCGCGCCGTATGTGCCAGCCAAACTTGAAGAGGCAATTGCTCGACTTGCCGAGGCTAGAAGCGAAGTAGACGCGGTAAGACATGTTCCGCGCCTGTTGCGGGAAGCGGGTGTTCGCTATGTCGTCGTGGAGGCTCTTCCAGGCAGCAAAATTGATGGCGTTTGCTTGTGGCTCAATGCGAGTTCGCCGGTCATCGGAATGTCATTGAGATATGACCGCATTGATAATTTCTGGTTCGTTCTCCGCCACGAATGCGCACACGTCTTGCACGGTCACGGGAAAAATGCCGCTATTGTTGATGCTGAACTAGAAGAAAGTTTTGATCGCGATATTGGTGAGGAAGAACGTATTGCGAATACGGAGGGCGCGGAATTTTGTGTTCCGCAAAAGGAAATGCAGTCATTTTATTTGCGAAAAAATCCGCTCTTTTCAGAGGTTGACGTACTCGCATTTTCCAAGCGCATGAAGGTTCACCCCGGCTTAGCTGTGGGTCAGCTCCAGCGGATAACAAAGCGATATGACATCTTGCGTAAACACCTTGTAGCGGTACGCCGCCAACTTGCCGGTTCGATGATGATGGATGGATGGGGCGACGTTGTTCCTGTCGAAGGCTGAGGAAGGCACGGAATGGGTACGCACAAAGAGAACATGTTGAAGATTTGGAAGCGGTATCAGGCGGAAGTGTCAGCAGACCCGGCCGACCTCCGCGATGTAGCCGCATGGGCGCTCAAGGAAAAGCTATGGGCGCCGCACCCGGTAGACGTACAATCGAAGTTTGCCCGCGAGATGGCCGACGTTCTCCGCGACCAAGTTCGCATTGACGAAGAAGGCCGAGAATATCGAGCTTTCATTCCCGCAAACATCGGCAGCAAAGACGGCGCGCCTTTATTCAAGTGGGCCGACATCGACCTTGCGCCGCGCAAGCACGTCGAGAAAGGCGTCCAGGGGGAGCGGCGGTCAATCGTGAATGATTGCTTCGCCCTAGCCATGAAAATTGAACACTACAATGCAAAGCACCCGAAGGAAAAACCGTTGCAGGCGGTTTTCAATTTCGAGGAAGATATGGAGGAAATGAGGATCGCTAGAGGCATCAAAGCCGCCTAGCGGCTCTTTTTCCACCGCGCGCCAGCCGCAACCCTAGCTATTTCGGAGCGCTGCTCAGGCGTCAGAACAGTTGCCCGCGCCCTGCCGCCCTTGCGACCACCCTTGGCTCGGTTTGGGGCTTTTCCTATCGTATCCTCGACCTCCCCGCTCGCAATATCGATCATGAGCTTGGCGAGTTGGGCCGGGTCGCGGGGGCGCTTCACTGGCATGGTGCGAGTATGCCGGAAGGGCGGCCTAGATGCCAGAGGGGGCGAGGCTTTGCCTTAATCAAAGTAGCCCACTACCAACCAGTCCGATGGCATGGACGGAGCAAGCTTGCGGCCGTCCGGATTGACGCCATTCGTAATCGCGGTTGCGATCTGCTCGATCGTCCATTTGCCGAGGCCGGTATCCTTGTCGGACGTCAGATTTGCTCCATAGAACACGCCAAGGCCGGGGATCGAGAATCCGACATCTGAGCCGCCGAGATAGCGGGACATGTCCGGATGGCCGAGGAAGGCGCCGGGCGTATGGCAGTCGGTGCACGGAATGATGTCCACAAGGTATTTGCCGCGCGCGACCTGCCGGCTGGCGGCGTGCGCGCTGCCCAGCGAGACGCCGGCCGCGACTCCCAATACCAATAATCGCCGAATGCTGGCCATGATTACCCCCTGCAATGCCCGATCATCGAGTGGCCCTGTTCGCCGAGTAGATCGTCAAACGTCGGTGGCGTCTACTGCCAATTTATCGAATGTGGGATTATGAATCGGCCGCACGAATCGCATGGCGAAAGAACGGACCGATGGAAGACTGGAGCGCGCGGCAATATCTGAAATTCGAAGACGAACGGACCCGCCCGCCGCGCGATCTGCTGGCGCAGGTGCCGCTGGCACGGCCGCGTCGCGTCGTCGATCTCGGCTGCGGCCCGGGCAATTCGACCGCGCTGTTGGTTGAGCGCTATCCGCAAGCGCAGGTCGTCGGTCTTGATTCTTCGCCCGACATGCTGCGCAAGGCACGCGAGCGGCTGCCGCACTTGCAGTTCGTCGAGGCCGATATCTGTTCATGGCTGCCGCAGGCGGAGACTGATCTGCTGTTCTCCAATGCGGTGATGCAATGGCTGCCCGATCATGCCGCGGTCCTGCGTCGGCTGATCGAGGCGCTCGCTCCCGGCGGGGTGCTCGCGGTGCAGATGCCCGACAACACCCGTGAGCCGGCGCTGGTGTTCCAGGGCGAGATCGGGCGCAGCGGACCGTGGCGGGATTATCCGGACATCAAGGCGGCCGCGCGCGACCATCTTCCGGCCCTCGAAGCCTATTACGACCTGCTTCAGCCGGTCTGTTCCCGCCTCGACATCTGGCACACCGTCTACAATCACGTGATGGCTTCGCCGCAGGCGATCGTCGAATGGTTCAAGGGCTCCTCGCTGCAGCCGTTTCTATCGCCGCTCGACGCATCCGCGCGGCAGGAATTCCTTGTCGCCTATGCGGCAAAGATCGCCGGCGCCTACAAGCCGCGCGTCGACGGCAAGGTGCTGTTGAGATTTCCGCGGCTGTTTATCGTGGCGGTGCGATGAATATTGGGTCCCAGCCACGCGCGGCCACGAGGGCCGCCCCTATGCTCCGCCGCAGCGCGATTGCTCGTGCGATCGCAAGATATTTCTTCATCGTATTCATGCTGCTGTGTTCGTTATCCACATCGTCGGCTTTCGCGGACGCCGCGTTCCAAGGCTTTCTGCAATCGCTGTGGCCGGATGCGCAGGCGCTCGGCGTGTCGCGGGCGACGTTCGAGGCCGCCACGCGCGGCCTTGAGCCGGATCTGACGCTGCCCGATCTTGCACTGCCCGGACGGCAGCAACGGCCGGCGGCGCAGCCGGAATTCGTCGAGACGCCGGCCGATTATCTGAAAGAAGCGCAGATCGCCCGGCTCGCCGACGAGGGGCGCAAGCTATACCGGCAATATCGACCGAATCTCGCCGCCATCCAGCGCCAGTTCGGCGTCGATCCGACCATCGTGCTGGCGATCTTCGGCCGCGAGAGCGACTATGGCCGCGCCCGCGACAGCCGCAGTGCCATCCGCGTGCTGGCGACACAAGCCTATCTGGGCAAGCGCAAGGACAAGTTCCGCGAGGAATTTCTGCTGGCGCTGAAAATCATCCAACAGGGCAAGATCAAGCTCGCCGACCTGAAAAGCTCATGGGCGGGCGCCATGGGATTAACGCAATTTTTGCCGTCCGATTACCTCAAATACGCGGTCGACATCGACGGCCGGGGCTACCCTGACATCTGGAATTCGGTGCCGGACGCGCTCGCCTCCGCCGCCAGGCAGCTCCTCGGCGAAGGCTGGCAGCCCGGCGTGCACTGGGCCTACGAAGTGCATCCGCCCGCCAATGTCGATTGCACGATCGGGGTGCCGCAACACACGCTGACCCTGGGCGAATGGCTCAAGCGCGGCTTTGTGCCGGCCTACGGCGAAAAGCTTTCGCCCGCCGAGCGCGCCGTATCGGCCTCGCTCGTTCAGCCGGCCGGACTCTACGGCCCGTCGTTCCTGGCGACGGCGAATTATTTCGCCATCAAGCAATATAATTTCTCCGACCTCTACGTGCTGTTCGTCGGCCATTTGAGCGATCGGATCGTCGAGCAACGGCCGTTCGAGACGCCATGGGGCAAGGTTGCGCAGCTGCCGACCAGCGCGCTCGATCGCATGCAGCGCATCCTCACGGCGCGCGGCTATTACCACGACAAGATCGACGGCAAAGCCGGCATGCTCACCCGCGCCGCCCTCGGCGAGTATCAGAAGCGCAACGAGCTCAAGCTCGACTGCTGGCCGAGCGCCGCCGTGCTCGCACACATGCAGGCGCATTGACGGCGTGCGACGCCATTCTCCACAATGCGGGCCGGGAGCGAGCGCATCATGCAGATTAGCGCAGCGGTCGTCGCCGCACGGTCGGCACCTTTCAGCATCGAGACCTTGGAGCTTGCCGAACCGCGCGCCGACGAGCTGATTGTCCGCGTCGTCGCCAGCGGCATGTGTCAGACTGATTTGCACGGCCGCGACGGTTATTACGCGGTGACCTCGTATCCGGCGGTGTTCGGCCACGAAGGTGCCGGCGTGGTGCACGCGGTCGGCGCATCGGTGCGTGAGTTTGCACCGGGTGATCCGGTGGTGATGTCCTATCCGTGGTGCGGGGAGTGCGTGCATTGCCGGCGCCGGCGGCTCAATTACTGTCGCAATGCCCGCAATCTGAAGAACAAGGGCACGCGCGCCGACGGCTCGACGCTGTTGGCGCGAAACGGCAACCCGGTTTACGGCGCATTCTTTCAGCAATCCTCGTTCGGCACATTCGCGCTCACGCAAGCGCGCTGGGCCGTGAAAGTGCGCCAAAAATGCGCCGCTGGAGCTGCTCGGCCCGCTTGCCTGCAGCGGCCAGACCGGAGCCGGCGCGGTTCTCAATGTTTTACGGCCGAACGTGGGCGAGGGGTTTGCCGTGTTCGGCGCCGGCGGGGTCGGATTGTCGGCGCTGATGGCGGCAAAGATCGCCGACTGCCATCCGATCGTGGCGATCGACGTGCACGCGCATCGCCTCGCGCTCGCGCGCGAACTCGGCGCCACGCACACGATCAATGCCAACGAGTGCGGCGACGTAGCCGCTGCCATCCGCGAGGCGACTGCGGGCGGCGTGCACCATGCGGTCGATACCTCGGCCGTGCCCAAGCCGTTCGCGAGGCGATCGAATTCGCTGATGCCTGGCGGCACCTGCGTGCTCCTCGGCAGCGCCCGCGCGGGCACCGAGGTGACGTTCGAAATGCCGTTCCTGCAGCAGGGCCGGGTGGTGCGCGGCGTGGTCCAGGGCGACAGCGTGCCGCGCGAATTCATTCCCAAGCTCGTCGACCTGATGCTCGCCGGCAAATTTCCGCTCGAGCGGATGATCAAATTCTACCAGCTCGCCGACATCAATCGCGCGGCGGCCGAATCGTCCGCCGGCCTCGCCATCAAGCCGGTGCTGCGCATGCCGCAGAACTGAACGACAGGATTTCGCAATGACGCCGTCTCAATCGTCGCCCGGCACCGCCGGCGGCAAACGATCGTCGTCGTCGCCCGCATAGCCGAGCGGCGACGAGCGCGATTTTTCGATCGAGCCGGTCGTACCTGGCGGCCCGTAATGCGCCGCGTAGCGCCCCTGCGCGCGGGCGGCGGCAATCTCGCCCGGTATGGCCCGCGGCTCGCAGATCGAGCGGCGGCTCGCGCGCCGCATCAGATCGACGTGAATGTGATTGTAATGATAGACGTTGGCGCCGGGCGCCAGCACCGTGGTGAAATCCTCGCACGCCGCGCCCTGTACGTCGTGCAAAAATCCCTGTTCCTGCGGCGTGCCGTGCCAGCCGTATTGTACGCTGATGCGGTGTCCGTCGGCGAGATCGAATTCGGCGATGTCGATCGCATTGCCGAAGGCGTGTTCGGAAATGGGCGCGTTGGGATTTCCGTTGATCATGCCGCGGCACGAATAGCCGCCGAGCTGTTTGATCTCGACGACCGGCTGATGAAACCATTTCAGCGCCGCCGGCTGCACCAACTCGCTCACCCATTTATCGAGCGCCGAAACGATCGGACAGGCGAGCGTCACCGCCGGCTTGACTTCGACGGGGCCTGCGGCAGCCGTCAGCGCGGGAGTGCCGGGCGCGATCAACGGCGGCAGCCGCGGACTGGCGGGCCGCGCAGACTGCGCTGCACCCGGCGGCGGCATCATCGGGCGCGGTGAATATAAGGAAGGAGGCACGTCGACCGTCGCGGCATCCGGTGCGCTGCCGTTCGGAGGGGTATAGTACGGATGCGGCGCGTCTGCACCGTCGTCCTCGCCGGTCTCTTCCGGGGAGGTGCCGAGCGGTGTGAGCGATATCGGGGCGCCGGCCGCAGGCGGTGCCCCATCGGGTGCTGCTCCGTATGGCGGCGAGGCATAGTGCGGCTGACCGTAGGGCGAAGAACCGTAGGGCGAAGAACTGTATTGCGGGCCCCCATCCGGCGGCGAACCGGATGACGAGCGCGGGCCATATTGCGGCGAGCCGTAAGGCTGTGCGTATTGCGGCTGCGCGGACTGCGGTTGTCCGTATTGCGGCTGCGCGTAGCTCGGCGAGCCCTGCTGTGGATCAGCCGGCAGAGGAGGCAGCGGCTGCGATTGGATGATCGGCCATTGCTGCGGAGTAGGTCCGCCCGGGATCGATCCCGGCGGTACCGGCGGCTCGTCGTCGTAGCCGAGCGGACGGCTTTCGCCCAGTTCCGAAACCTTCAACGGATAATCGATGCCGCACGCGCCCGGCCCGCTGATCGACGAGATGCGCACGCGTCCCGGTATTTCTTCCGGGACGCCGGAATTGATGCAAGTGAGTTCGGCTTCGTGCCGCCACGGATCGCGCTCGGCCGTCAGAAAATGGCTGCAGCCGGCGGCGGCGATCAAGGCGGCTAGGACGGCGGAGCCGACGAGCGACTTACGAACTCCAGGCGTCATCGGCGGAGAATGCCGGGAATTCCCTTAATGACTCTTCAATGCTTTGCTCGCTCCGCTGCGAATATCGCGTTAACTATGATAGCCGTGGATTGCCGGCGCGGTGCAGTGTTTTCACGCTGCGCGGGGAAACGCCGGTCGTGCGACGACCGCCGGGACATTGGGAGGGCGCTTTGATGGACGATCGGCCGGTGCGGGGACGCGCGATGCTGTCCGCGCTCGATCTTGTCCGGCGCATCGAGGCCGGCGAACTTAATCCGCGCGCTATCGTCGAGCGTTGCGCGGATGCGATCGCCGCGCGCGAAGCGGATGTTGGCGCCTTCATTGCGCTCGATCTCGACGCCGCGCGGCGCGCCGCGGAGGAACCGCGGCTCGTGACGACGCCGCTCCGCGGGCTGCCGGTCGCGTTCAAGGACATTTTCGACACGGCCGATTTTCCCACGCAGTACGGCTCGCCGATCTTCGCCGGACACCGGCCTCGCGCCGACGCCGCAGCGGTGACGATGACGCGGCGTGCCGGCGGCATCGTCATCGGCAAGACGGTGACGACCGAGATGGCCTCGATGGTGCCGGCGGCGACGCGCAATCCGCACAATCGCGCGCACACGCCGGGAGGTTCGTCTTCCGGCTCCGCCGCTGCGGTCGCCGCCGCCATGGTCCCGATTGCGTTCGGCACGCAGACCGCCGGCTCGATCATCCGCCCGGCAGCGTTTTGCGGCGTCGCCGGATTCAAGCCGTCCTATCGGCTCATTCCGCTCGTTGGCGTAAAGGGTGTCTCCTGGCATCTCGACACCGCCGGTGTATTCGGTGCCAGCGTTGCGGACGTGGCCTTTGCGGCGGCGTCGGTTCTCGATCGCGATCTGCGCGTCGACCGTGCCGCGCCGGCGGCGCCGCGCATTGCCCTTGTGCGCTCGCATCTGTGGCCGCGGGCGAGCGCGGCGATGCAGAATGCGGTGGAAAGCGCCGCGCGCATCGCCGAAGCCGCCGGCGCAAAAGTCGCCGACGTGATGCTGCCGCCGCTTCTCGAAGACGCCTACGAGGCGCAATTCACCATCCAGGATTTCGAGATGCTGCGCGCGCTCGCCTACGAATACGACCGACACCCTGACATGCTTGGTCAACAATTACGCGAACAGCTCGATCGCGCTGTCGCAATATCGGCCGATGAGTACGATGCAGCGCGGCGTACCGCGAGCCGCGCGCGGCAATTGCTCGCAACCGCAATGGCCGAGCACGACGTGATCCTTACACCCTCGGCGCCGGGCACCGCGCCGCGCGGGCTCGACAGCACCGGCGATCCGATGTTCAACCGGCTGTGGACGCTGATGGGCGCCCCGTGCGTCAACGTGCCGGGGTTTTATGAAAACGACCTGCCGCTCGGCGTGCAGATCGTCGGCCGCTTCGGCCGCGACAAGGCGACGCTCGAAGCGGCGCTGTTTGTCGAGCGGGCGATTGCGTGCAAGCTCGGCGCATAGTGGAGCGGATTTGACATTCGCGACCCACCCGTCCGCTGACGCGTGCAGCGAATGTCAAATCCAAAGCTCCCTTTGGGGTGATATTTGCCGGTGGTCCTTTGATTCCAACACGCGCCTGACAGCAAACCGGGAACGGGATGCGAATGTTGGAATCGGACTGCCGGTGAGCGTAGATGCGCGGATGGCGCATGGGCGGGTTGCCGGCGCGCGCCCCGGAATTATCAAACCACCATCATAACCGCGCCCCATTCTCTGCCGACGCTGCGTTTGTCGGTCCGCGCGCGCGTAGCATGCAAGCAGACGCGTGAAGTCGCGTAAGCGCGGCGATGTAGGTGGGCATCGGACGTTGCGGGCCTCTGCAGCGCAAGTGTGTGTTGCGTAACGCGTGGGTCCCCGCTCGGGGAGTTCGGATGGGGGGAGGATCGAGGCTTCGGCCGCGCGCCTTGTTCATGTCGCGCTCAACGGCCTTATTGGATCCGTCGCTTTTCTTCAAATGCAACCGCGCCGATGCTCGGTGCGTATTCCATTTGCCCGTGTCCGGCGTGCTAGCCGGCGGCGGCACCGCAATCGGCGTTCTGCAAATCGGCCGGTCAGAACCGCCATGCGGCTGATCCAGGACGGCGGCGGCAGCGCAAACAATCCGCTGGCAATCGTCGAGCGCATGGCGCTCGGCAACGACTGGGAATTTTCCCGCGTCGTCGAGGACGAGATCACGCTCGCGATCGAGGGCCGGCAAGTCAACTATCATGTCTCCTTCAGCTGGATGGAGGACATAAAAGTCCTGCATTTCGCCTGCGCGTTCGAGATGAAAGTGCCGGTCGCACGCCTGCTGCAGGTCGGGCAACTGATCACGAACATCAACGAGAAATTGTGGATCGGGCATTTCGACGTCTGGCGCGACGACGGCCTGGTGATGTTCCGGCATTCGCTGCTGCTGACCGGCGGCGTCTCCACCTCGGCGCACCAGTGCGAGGCCGTCCTTGGCGCGGCGCTCGACTGCTGCGAGCGCTACTTCCCCGCTTTGCATCTTGTCGTATGGGCGGGAAAATCCGTGTCCGAGGCGATGGATCTCGCCATGTTCGAGGTCGCCGGAGAGGCGTGAGCGATGATCGAATGGATCGGCCTTCAGCAATTTCTTTCCCCGGCGCTCGTCGACGCGGCATGGTTCGCAGCATGGTTCGCGTCCTGGACGATCCTGCCGGTATTGCTGCTTGGCTGCGTCCGCCAATGGTTCGTGGCGCGGCGCATGCGGCCGGAATTCTGGCTGCGCAGGTCCGAAGCGGCGGAGCTGGAGCGGGCAGTTGCGGTCTATCGCAAGGTTTGCGCACGGCTGAACGAAATCGAGGATTGCGGCTGCGAACCTGGCTGGCTTTGGCGCGCCGTTTTCGCCGCGCGCCGCGATGCCGATTCGCACCGCACCGACGAGCGCGATGATCTTGATGCGCACGCCAGTCATCTGCACGCGACGATCGTTAGACTACGTCGTCTGCCGCTCCGGCGCCTGAAAGCGTGGGTACGCGCGACGAGTTTGCGCGCCGCGCTCGGCCGAGCGGTCGCCGTCTATCTGACGGCCTTCACGCTGTCCGCCCTGGCATTTTGCCTTCTCGGCGCTGCGGCGGGCCGCTTGTTGCCGGCCTTGCTTGCCGCAAGCCTTTTTCCGGCAAATGCAGCCGGCGCTGGTTTTGCGGTGCTTTCCTTGCCGGCATTTTATCTGCGACGCCGCGCCCTCCTGCGCCGTGAATTGGCGTTGGAATTCTGCGTATTGAAGGAACTCGCCGAGACCGCGCCGGGGCAAAGGATCGACCGGCCCGAGAACTCGATCAGAGTGGAGCCGGCGGCGGACCGGTGCTGTTTCACGACACTCGGCATCGGCCGGTCGGCGAGTCTCGATGAGGTACGGGAAGCCTATAGGGCGCTGATCCAGCAGAGCCATCCGGATCGCGTTCAGAACATGTCGGCCGCCATTCGAAATTTCGCCGAGACGGAGACCAAGCGGATCAATGCCGCCTATGAGGAGGCGCTGGCCTGCCTTGCCTGAACGGGCGCCCGCGATGCCGGCGAGCGAGGCGACGCCGTTTTTCAAACGGCCCTGCGCCGGCATGACGAATCAGAGTTTCTTGCCGGAGCAAGGAGTCCGCTCAGATCAGCCGCGAACCGTGCGCCAGGCCCAAAAAGTGTCGGCCGATCGCCTCGTAAATCGAGAGTTGCGACTGTGCCTGCTGTGATACCGCGTGCATGTCGCGCAGGCGGCGCTCGAATGGATTCTTTTCGAACACGGCCGTGGCGCCGGCGGCAAGGTAGGCGGTCTCGACGACCTGCCTCGACTGCTGGCTCAAGTTGATGCAGGCCATGCGAAGTCGCACCCGCTGATCAATCGAGAACGCCCCTGATTGCGCGGCCTGCCAGATTTCGCCCAACGCGTCGAGGAAGAACGCCCGCGCGGCGGCAAGCTGCGACTGCATGATCCCGACCTGCGACTGGATCACGGGATTGTCGCGCAGCATTGTCGTTTGACCGGTCGGCGTTTTCTTTTGCGCCAGCGCGCAAAAGGCATCGAGCGCGGCCCGCGCAATGCCGAGTGCAACCGCGGGGAAGCTTGCGCCGAACAGCTGATAGATGGTGAACAGATAAAGCGCGCCGCGTTCGTGCCACTCGGATGGGTTGAGGGCGTGATAGCCGATGGCGCGCTCCTGCGGCACAAACACATCGCTCAGCGTATAGGTGTCGCTGCCGGTGCCTTTGAGGCCGATCACGTGCCACACGTCATCGATCTTCGCGCATTGGCGCGGAACGACGAGCGTTCTCTGGACCGGCTTGCCGTTGGCGTCGCGTCGCGGCGTGTCCTTATTTTCATGGACGATGCAATGCGCGGCGAGCCAGGTGGCCTGACGGCTGCCGCTGGCGAACGGCCACACGCCGCTGACGCGAAAGCCGCCGTCGGCGACGACCGCCATGCCGTTTCCGGTCGGCCCCCAGGCGAGCACCCCGCGCGGGTTCTTTTTGAAAATCTCCTCGGCGACGTCCCGGTGCATCGCCTTGGAAATGGTCGAGCACACCGAAGTCTGACCGATGCACCAGGCGGTCGATGCGTCGGCCTTGGCGATTTCCTCGATCACCTGCACGTATTCGACCGGCGAGATCTCCTCTCCGCCGAGCGAGCGCGGCACCAGCATGCGAAACAGGCGTGCCTCGTGCAGCGCCTCGACAAGGTCGGCCGGCAGTTCGCGAGCAGCCTCGATGCGCACTGCTGCCGCTGCGATCGCAGGCGCCAGCGCACGGGCATTGGCGAGGCAATCGACCTTCGTGCGTTCGTCCATGGCGGCGCGAGTCCGGACAAATCAATCCAGGCTCATCCTTACCCGCCGCGGCAAAGCCGGTCCATCGGGAAGGACCGTGCCGAGGTTCGGTCCGGCGGTTATCCGCAAGCAGCGCTGCAGAGGCACCCGTTGCGTCGCCGTGGCGAGGTTCCAGCCATAAACGGGCGTTGCGCGGATGCACGAGCCTTTGAACCTTGCGGCTGCCGGCCGCCACTAAGCTAAAATGCTCCCCTGCCAAACGAGAGCCCAATGCATCGACGTAATATTATCACCGCCGCATTCAGGATTGCTTGCGCCACGCCGCCGATTTCGGCGATGGCCGTCGCGCAGGCGCGAGCCGAGCAGGAGCGGGCGGCCGCGGCCCGGCTGGCTGCCGCCGAGTATGCAAAAGTCGCCTATCATTTATCCGACCTCGACAAAGTCGATTTTGTGCTCGGCAACATCCGCAATCACTACGCCGGGATGGGCGGACCCGACCACGTGACGATCGTGTTGGTCATCCATGGCCCGGCGCTCAAGGCCTTCCACCTCGCCGCGGCCGCGCCCGATGTAACTAAAAACGCCGAGGAATTGAAAAACGTAGGACTGCAGCTCAACGCCTGCATCAACACTATGCGGGCGCAGAAAGTGACGCTGAAGGATTTATTGCCCGGCTTCATCGTTGCCGAAAAGGGCGCCGTGGTGCGGCTCGCCGAATTGCAATCACAGGGCTATAGCTATTTGCGGCCGTAGCGCCTCGTCATTGTTTGGCCCCGGCGATCTGCATGAGGTCTTCTAATCCTCGCCGACCATTTCCTGGCGCCGCCGTTCCAGCGCCGCCGCATAGCGACGCAGCACGTAGGCTTCGGTCAACAAGCCGATGACGCGCCGATCGAGATAGGAATCGACGACGGCCAACGCCTCGGCTTCGGCGCGATCGAAGGCGAGCACGGCTTCCTTGACTGCCATGCCGGGCAGCAGCATCTCGTCGGTATAGAGCAGGTAATCCTTGATCGATCTGTCCGGCTGGGCTTCGGTCGCGTGGGTATCGGCGACGTGGACGAGTCCGACGTAACGATTGGCCTCGTCGACCGCTACCACATAGGCGGCTGATCCGAGCGGAAACTGCTCGCGGAAGGACGCGACGGTGATCGCGGTGTGTACCGTTTCCACATCGGACCGCATCATCCTGCCGACCGTGAGATCGCGCATCCAGCCGATGTCGGCGGCGCTACGGATTGTTTCGCCGCGCAGGTGGAAGCGCCAGGTGGCGAACGAGTAGCCGAACATTTCGCGCGTCACCTGCGCGGAGATGATCACCGCGATGAGCACCAGCGCCGTCAACCACAGGTCGCCGGTCGTCTCCAGCGCGATGAAGATCATGGTGAGTGGTCCGCCGATCACCGAGGCGGCAAGCGCGCTCATGCCGATGACCGCATAGGCGTTGGGATCGAAATAGGTGGTCGGGAAAAGCGTGGTCAGCGCCACCGCCAGCAGGTGACCGCCCAGCGAACCGGTCAGCAGCGAAGAGAAGAACAGGCCGCCGCGAAAGCCCGAACCGAGCGAGGCGATGGACGCGGCAATTTTCAGCGCAAAAACCAGCGCCACGGTGCGTATGGACAGATCCAACACGCCGATGATGCGGAGCGCGCCGTGGCCGGACGACATCACTTGTGGAGCTACCATCGCCATTATCCCGACGGCGGCGCCGCCGATCATCGTGCGGATCATCGGTCGCAATCGCAACCGAGAGAACACGGCTTCGCACAGTGCAACGCCGCGCATCAGTAGGATGCCAAGCATGGCCATGAGCAGGCCGAGCAAGGCGGCGATGGCGAGATCGCGGCTTGCGATGAGCATTTTCTCCGGGCCGACGACGCCGATCGCGGCCGGAGCGAACGCATGAGCGACCAGAAATCCGATCAGCGCCGAAAGGCCGACCGGCGCCAGGCTGCTGGGCGCGTAGCTGCCGATGATCAGTTCGAAGCCATAGAAGGCTCCGGCCAGCGGCGCGCCGAACGCGCCGGCGATACCGGCGGCGGCGCCGCAGCCGACGAGAAGACGCAGGTCGCCGCGCCGCAAGCGAAACGCCATGCCCATTCGTGCAGCGATGCCGCTCGCCAACTGGGTGTAGCCCGCTTCCAGCCCGACGGACGCGCCTACTCCGCTCGACCAGACGGTCTGCAGCGCGACGACAAGGCTGCCGGTCAGCGACATCCGCCCGCCGTGCAACGCATTGGCTTCGATGGGGTCGATTTCCCGATCCGGTCGCCAGCGCTTGATGAGCTCGTTGGCAATGCCGAAGACGAAGCCGCCGAGCAACGGGACCGACAGGGCCAAAATCGGCTTGAGCGCAAGTTGCGCCGACAGACGTTCGGCCGTGGCCCAGTGGAAAGCGCTCTCGTGGTCGTTCGACGGCAGATTGAAAAAGAACTCGTGCATCAGGTCTACGGCCGTCCCCATGGCTGCCACGACCAGTCCGCCGACCACGCCGACCACCGCCGCAAGCCCGATCAGGCTCAACTCTCGCGCCCGCACCAGGGCGCGCAAGCGGCGCGGTATTTCAAGCCGCCGAGCCAAGCCCTTCAGGCGGAACCAAGGCGATCTACGAAACAGTCTGACGGGGGTCGCCGATGGCTCCAGCTGAATGGGCTTCATGTCACCGGCCGGCAATCGGGTTCGGAGTTGAACGGGCAACCTTGATGCATTGTGCGTCGTAGACCATGCATCCAGCCACGCTAGTCCCGGTTTGATCCAGCAAGGCCGTCGGCAACGAGCGGGCCCGGCGTCGGCTCAAGCGGCCGCGCGGCGAGTTGGATGACCGGAGGGCAAGCGGTGATGCCATGGCAGATTCGCTTCACACAGGATCGAATCTCCTTGCGAGCGACCGCCCTTAAGCGTCAGACCGCCGATCGTCCGAAGCCCCGGCTCCCCCGTCTGCGGCGGGATTGGCGGCAGGACTGCCCGCGTCTGATCTTGCCGCGCCGGCAAGGAGATTTGTAGAAATGGCGCGCCACACTGCGGCGCACCATTCGTAGATGCCAATCGGCCCAAATGCCGACGAAGTCAACCTCGTTCGTGCGCGGGGCGCCCCTGACCGCGCGTCGCGCCGAATCCGTCGGCGCGGCTCGCCCGCCTTGCCCGGAACGGCCGTGAATACCGCGAGTTGATGGACGGGGAGGCGCGCCTCGCGGCATGGACAGGCGGCAATTCGGATGGCTTTCTTCGCCGCCAATTCTTTGCCGGAAAAGCCCGATCGACCTGCTGCCATCCTCCCGAACCTTCGCGGGCCGGCTGCCGAGGCGTCATCTCCCTCTGGACCCTCCGGCGCGATCATTACGACCGACATTCCGGCCCGCCTTGACGCGCTGCCGTTCGGGCGATTCCACGTCTTGGTGATCGTGGCGCTGGGCGTCACCTGGATCCTGGACGGCCTCGAAGTGACGCTTGCCGGGACGCTCTCTGGCGAACTCAAGCAAGGCTCCGCGCTCGGCCTGAGCGATGCCGAAATAGGGGTCGCCGGAAGCTGCTACATCGCCGGAGCGGTGTTCGGAGCGCTCTTCTTCGGCTGGCTGACGGATCGCCTGGGAAGAAAAAAGCTTTTCACCGTGACGCTCGTCGTTTATCTGCTGGCAACGGCTGCCACCGGTCTGTCATGGAACTTTTTCAGCTTTGCTTTGTTCCGTCTGCTCACCGGCGCCGGAATCGGCGGCGAATACACCGCCATCAATTCGACAATACAGGAGCTTATCCCGGCCCGGCTACGCGGCTGGACCGATCTTGCGATCAATGGCAGTTTTTGGCTCGGCGCGGCACTTGGGGCCGGTGGATCGATCGTTCTGCTTGATCCTCACTTCATCAATCCTGTGCTTGGTTGGCGGCTTGCGTTCCTGATAGGCGCCACAATCGGACTTATGATCGTAATGATGAGGCTGTGGATTCCGGAAAGTCCGCGCTGGCTGGTGACGCACGGATCGGTGAAGGAGGCGGAAGGAATTGTTCGCGGCATCGAGGCGCGATTCGCCGGCAGGGTCGCTCCGGCTGCCGCAGCGACCAAGCCGGTGCGGCTGCGCGCGCGCGCTTACACGCCGCTTCGCGAGGTGGCACACGTTCTGTTCGTCACCTACCGCCAACGCACGCTGGTAGGACTGGTTTTGATGGTGGCGCAGGCATTCTTCTACAACGCGATCTTCTTCACCTACGCGTTGATCTTGAGCGATTTCTACGGCACGCCGCCCGGTCAGGTCGGCTGGTACATACTGCCGTTCGCCGCCGGCAACGTGCTCGGACCGCTGCTCCTCGGCCGCCTGTTCGATACCATCGGTCGTCGGATCATGATCGGCTCAACCTATGCGCTCGCAGGCGTGCTGCTCGCCGTTGTCGCTTTTCTGTTCAGCAGCAACATCCTATCGGCGCAGCAATTGACCGTGGCCTGGATGATGGTGTTCTTCTTCGCTTCGGCGGCGGCAAGCTCGGCCTATCTCACCGTGAGCGAGATTTTCCCGCTCGAACTGCGGGCGCTTGCCATTGCGTTCTTCTACGCCATTGGCACTGGAGTGGGTGGTGTTGCCGGGCCGCTTGTTCTCGGAATGTTGATCGGTACCGGCTCCCGCGCCAGCGTCGCCGTCGGCTATTGGATCGGGTCAGCGCTGATGCTTGCGGCCGCCGCCGGTGAAGCGCTATGGGGCGTTGCTGCCGAACGCAAATCGCTTGAAGCGGTGAGCCGGCCGCTGACCTTCGTCGATTGAATCCGGGGTTCCAACGTGGATACGGGAATTGAAATTTTGGGCCGCAAAACCGATGTTGGCGCCCCTGCGCCGGTCTTCGATTTGCGCGAGCGTGCGATTCTGCTCGACATCGACGGCACTCTGCTCGACATCGCCTCCTCGCCCCGGCAAGTCTGGGTGCCCACCGGATTGCGGCGCGTGCTGTCGCGGCTTGCGCAACTCACCGGCGGAGCGCTGGCGCTGGTCAGCGGCCGCTCGATCAACGACATCGATCTCATTTTTTCACCGCTGCAGCTGGCCGCCATCGGCGTTCACGGCGCTGAACTGCGCCTCACCGGCGATGGCCAAGTGAGCGCGCGGGTAGCGCCGCTGAGCCAAGCGCTCAAGCGGGAACTTGCAACGATCAGTGAACTCGGTCCGGGCATTCTGGTCGAGGACAAGGGCTATTCGCTGGCGCTGCACTATCGGCTTGCCCCAGACAAAGGGCCGGCCGTGCTGGCGGCAGTTGGCGCCATTTGCGCGGGGGCCGCGAACGAAGCGGTCGAGATTCTTCCCGGCAAGCTGGTTGTCGACATAAAGCCGGTCGGAATAAACAAGGGCAGCGCCGTGTCCGAATTGATGCAAACGCCGCCGTTTCGCGGCCGCAAGCCCATCTACATCGGCGATGACACGACGGATGTGCCGGTCTTTCGCATCATCCCCAAGTTTGCCGGACAGGCCTACTCGGTCGGCGGCATTGCGGCCGAAGTCGATGGCCATTTCGACCGGCCGGAAGCGGTCCGCCGCTGGTTGGCGCGCGTCGCGGACGGAAGCGCGGCATAATGAAAGATTACGGGCTGGATCTTGCGGTCATTGGCAACGGCCGGACGGCGGCATTAGTCGATCCGTCTTCGCGCCTGGTTTGGTGGTGCTATCCGCGCTTCGACGGCGATCCCATTTTCTGCCGGCTCTTGTCCGGCGAGGAGGAAAAGGGATTCTCCGACGTCGTGCTCGACGACATGGTGGAGTGCAGCTCGGAGTACCTGCGCAATACCGCGATCGTGTCCACCGTGCTCACCGATCGCCGCGGCGGCAAGGTGCGCATCACGGATTTCGTGCCGCGCTTTCGCCAATACGAGCGCGTATTCAGACCGCCGCAGCTCTGCCGCATCATCGAACCGATCGCCGGCCTGCCACGCATCACCATCCGCATGCGCCCTACCTGCGAATACGGTAAGCCGCTGCCGAATCGCTCTCTCGGCAGCAACCACATCCGCTACGGCAGCGACTCCATTGTGATTCGTCTGACCACGGACGCGCCGTTGTCGCTGATCGATGGCGAGTCGCCGTTCGTGCTGACCCGCCCGCTGCACCTCGTATTCGGCCCGGACGAGCCCTTCACCGGCGACCTGGAAAAGACCTGCCGCGATTTCGTCGAGCGCACGCGCCATTACTGGACGGAATGGGTACGCCGCTTGTCGATCTCGATCGATTGGCAGGAAGCCATCATCCGCGCGGCGATCACTCTCAAACTCTCCAATTTCGATGAGACCGGAGGCATTGTCGCGGCGCATACGACCTCGATCCCCGAGGCGCCGTCGTCCGGCCGCACCTGGGATTATCGCTATTGCTGGTTGCGTGATGCGTATTTCGTCGTGCAGGCGCTCAACCGCATCGGCGCCACGCGCACGATGGAAGGGTTCATCTCGTTCACGCTTTCGATCTCCTCGAAGCCCGACCAGGAACTGCGTCCACTCTACAGCGTGGTGCCTTCGGCCTCGGTCGAGGAGCGCACCGCGCCGGAGCTTGCCGGCTATCGCGGCGACGGCCCGGTGCGCATCGGCAATGCGGCAGTGAGTCAGGCGCAAAACGACACCTACGGCAGCGTCATACTTGCGGCCATGCCGCTGTTCTTCGACCGGCGCCTGCCGCGGCCCGGGGACGAAGGGCTGTTTCGCCTGCTCGAATCGCTCGGCGAGCAGGCCGCCAAAAAAGCGTTCGATCCCGATGCCGGCATCTGGGAATTCCGCGGCCGTCAGCGCGTGCATACCCATTCGGCGGCCATGTGCTGGGCCGGCTGCCAGCGGCTCGCCGCGATCGCGGCCCGGCTGGGGCTGGAGTCTCGCGCCAAGCATTGGAATGCCATCGCCGATCCGATCCACAGCGAACTGATCGAACGCGCCTGGAACGGCAAGCGCGGTGCCTTCACGGCGGCGTTCGGCTCCGACGATCTTGACGCCAGTGCGCTCTTGCTCGCCGATCTCGGCGTCGTCGAAGTGGATGATCCGCGCTTTGCCTCGACCGTAGGCGCCATGGAGCGCGAGCTGATGCGCGAAAAGCACGTCATGCGCTATGCCGGCGCCGACGATTTCGGATTGCCGGTGACGGCGTTCCTGATCTGCCGCTTCTGGCTGATCGACGCGCTGTGGTCGCTGGGCCGGCGCGAGGCCGCGCGCGATTTGTTCACCGATGCCCTGCGCCACCGCAACCGCTACGGCCTGCTCTCCGAAGACGTCGATCCGAAGACCGGCGCACTCTGGGGTAATTTCCCGCAGACCTACTCGATGGCCGGCCTCATCCTCTCGGCAATGCGCCTTTCGCGCAGCTGGGAGGATCGCTATTGGCGCGGCTAGCGCTCGAACGCCCGGCCGCGGCGATCCGATATTCACCACAAATGTTCAAATTGGCGTTGCATCGCGATCTGACGCGCTCCAGGTCTTAACAAAGCGCGGCAAATTGCTTCGTGTTTGCTCGAATGATATATTTCACCAAATGAACGACGTAACAGCCGGCTCGACGACAGCGGACGAGTTTTTGCATTCTGTTCGCCGCAACATTTTTAGCTCCGAGCAGACATACCGGCTTGTTGCCGACGGCCTGGAATGCCGCGACGGATCGTCCACGCGTATCATTCCGTATCGGGATATCGTCGAGATACACGAATACAAATCCAAGGTCTGGGGCAGGCTTTCGGCGCAACTGCCGCGCCGATTCGATTACGTGCTGCGCTGCCGCGACGGCGAAAAGATCGCGCTCAATTCAATTCACCGCCGCGGCTTGCGCGTTGTCGAAAACAGATTGCCGAGTTGTGTCGCCCTGGTGACCCAACTGAGGGAGCGCGTTGCGGCCGCCAACCCGGACGTCAAATCGTTCAACAAGCTGAGCTGGCCGTATCGTCTTGCCAACGCTGCTGATCGCGCCGTGTATCGGGTCGGACTTTTATTCTTCAAGCTGATACGGCTCATCGATTTTGATCGCGCCGCGAACGTTGCCGCCTGGATGCTGCGCCGAATTGGACCGTGGCTGCGCGGCCATCGCACGGCGCGCGCGAGCCTGACGGCAGCCTATCCGGAGAAATCACCGGCCGAGATCGAGGGAATTCTTGCCGGCATGTGGGAGAATCTCGGCCGGCTCGCCGTCGAGTACATCGATCTCGATCGCCTGGTTGATCCCGCCAATCCGAACGGCGGCCGCATTGTCGTGGCTCCGGGAACGCTGGAAACGCTTGCACGCATCCGCGACGACGGCAAAACGGCGGTTTTGTTCACCTCACATCTGGCGAGCTATGAGGTCGGCGCCACCTGGGTCGTGCATAGCGGGCTCGATCTGGTGATCGTCTACAACCCGGTGAATTTCGGTCCCGTCGCCGAGCAACTCGTTGCAATGCGGAAAAAGACGATGGGGCGCCTGGTGCTGTCTGGGCGCGACGCTGTCTGGAAGCTCAGGGAAGCCATGAAGGAAGGCTTGCACTTGACGCTCTTTGCCGATCAGCATTTTGCCAATGGCGTGGACGTGACCTTTTTCGGCCGCTCCTGCAAGGCCAATCCGATGCTCGTGCGATTTGCGCAGCTATTCGAGTGCCCGGTGCACGGTTTTCGCGCGGTGCGGTTGCCGGGCAACCGCTTTCAGCTCGAATTCACCGAGGAATTGGTGCTGCCGCGCGGTTCTGGCGGAAAGATCGATACCGGGGCCGCGATGCAGATGATCACGACAACCATTGAAGGCTGGGTTCGCGAGCACCCCGAACAATGGCTGTGGCTGCAGCGCCGTTGGCGCTGACGCCCGCGGCGCGCCGCCGGAGATCGCGGCCGCGCGCCGTGCGGGCGCTCACGCGGTCGGCGGCGCGATCTCGTCGAGACTCTTCTGCTTCGCTTCCGGGCCGAGGAAGATCACCGAAACCGCGGCGATCAGCAGCACGATCGCGAGAGACACGAATACCGAGGTCAGCCCCCAGCCGTTCTTGATCCACAGAATCGCCGGGAAGATACCGGCAGTGGCGAGCCGGCCGACGCCCGCCGCCCAGCCGAAGCCCGAAGCCCGCGCGTTGGTCGGGAACACCTCGGATGCGAAGATTTGCATCGCATTGCCGGCGACCTGGATGAAGAACACCATGATGAAGCCGGCGACCAGGAGCTCCGTGTCGGTACCGGCGTTGGCGAACACGACCGCCATGATGCCCGCTCCGATAAAAGCGACGATCGAGGTGATTTTCCGACCGTATTTATCGAGTGTGTACATCATGCAAATGCTCGCGCACGGCACCGCCAGGTTCATGCCGAGCGTGTAGGTGAGCGACTTCGTGATGGTGAAGCCCTTATCGACCATGATGCTGGGCAGCCATCCGCCGAGCCCGATCGCCACGCCGAAGAACGCCGAGAAGCAGATCATGCCGGCGATCACACGCACCGGGAACTGGCTGAACACCACCGCAAACGGATCGCTCTTGGTGTCGCTGGCGGCGTCGGTGGCGAGCGGCTGCTTGGGCGCGGCAATGCCGAGCCGGCCGAGCACCTGGAGCGCTTCCTGGCCGCGGCCGTGGGTCGACAGATAGCGCGGCGATTCCGGCAGCGTGAAGCGCAGCACCCAGACGATGAGTGCGCCGACGCCGAAGCAAATCCACACGCCTTGCCAGTGAAGCGTATCGCGGAAGGCAATCACAAACAGCGTCGAGATCGGCCACACGCAGGCGCCGCCGACGAAATGGATGATCGCAAGGATGCGGCCGCGGATGCGTTTGGGTGAATATTCGCCCGCATAGGTGAAGCAGAGCGGCTGCTCGGCGCCGAGACCCAGCCCGGCAATGAAGCGGCAAATCAGCAGCACCGTGATGTTCGGGGCGAAGGCGCCAAGGATCGTGAATACGCCGAACAGAAGAAGGTTGAACTGATAGACGAAGCGGCGCCCGAACCGGTCGGTGAATTCGCCTTGCGCGGCGGTGCCGATGAACATTCCGATCGTGGTGAAGCTGACGATGGCGGCGGCGCCGCCAGGAGTTGTGAAGCCGGACTTGATCATGTCCGGGAACAGCGAGCCCTGGACGATGTAGTCGATGACGTCGAAGAAATAGCCGGCGGCAATGAGCGAGATGATTTTGATGTGAAGCGGCGTAATCCTGGCTTCGTCCAGGGCCGTGCTGACAAAGCCCTCAATGGTCTGCGTGCCCACGCCAGCTGCCTGCACTGTGACTGTGGCCATGATGTCCTCCCCTTATTGCGCCCCGGCCGCCGGTCGCGGCTCTTCTTGTCGTCACTCTGGCGGGGCAGGCTCCCACTGTCAATGCGACTGCGGGCGCACCGTTACGCGCCCTCGAATTGCAGGATGTTGAGCCCGGCATTGGAGTTGGTGAGATACATCACACCCTGTGCGTCAACGAAACAGTCGCAGGATTGAATGACTCTGCGGCCGGTTCGGTCGCGGGTCGACCATGCGCTCGGGATCGCGCGGCACGAAATAGGCGACCTCGCGCGGCTGGAACGGATTGGCAATGTCGCAGACGCGTACGCCGGCATTGTGCATGGTGACAAAGATGTAGCGCGAGCTGACGAAACCGTCGGGCCGGTTCTCCCAGAGGTTATGCGGGCCGAAATTGCCGCCCTTCTTGCAATAGTCGGCCTCGCTCGGCACCGGCAGCGTCGCGATGCTCACCGGATTTTCTGGCGCCCGCACGTCGAACACCCACACGTAGCGCAGTCCAAGGCTGCAATCGGCGAAGTTTGCTTCGTCGGCCACGACCAGGAGGTTGCGGTCCGGGAGCGGCAGCGGCGAGTGGGTGCCGCCGCCGAACGGCGGATCCCAGTTGCGGTGGCAAACAAGCTTCGGCTCGGTCGGATCGGCGACATTGATGATGGCGAGGCCGCCGTCACGCCAGGCGCTGTAGGCGAGATTGCCGGCGACCAGCGCGTGATGCAGCGCATAGCGCCGGCCCTTGGGCCAGCTCGGCGTCTCGCCGCCGCCGGTCCACATGCCGGGCAACCAGAATTTGCCGATCACTTGCGGCTTGGTCGGCTCCGCCATATCGACGATGACCAGGATATGGTCGGAGAAGTCCGGCAAATGCACCGACACGTAGGCGTAGCGGCCGCCGACGTACCAGATGCGGTGCGGTCCGAGCCCGCCGAGCGGCAGGAAGGCGATCTCCCGCGGTGTCGCCGGACTGGATAGATCGTAAACGCGCAGCCCGGCGGTGAATTTCTGGCCTTCGAGCGCCTCGCCTGACGTTCCTCTGAAATAGGCTTCGTGGCTCACCTGCATGGTCCACACGCTCGGTCCGTTCACGGCCAGCAGCAGATCGCCGCAGGTCTGCAGATGATGGGCGCGTGTGTTCGGCGGACAAGCGATGAAGTTCACCGGCTTTGGATTCTTCGGATCACGGACATCGATCACCGTGATCCCGTTGGAAAAGCCGTGGCCGACATAGGCGTGGCCCTTGTTGACCATCATCTGCACGCCGTCGCCGCGGCCGCCCTGGTCGCTGTGGCTGATGAATTTGATGTTGCGCGAGGCGACGGCGTCGTTCATGGGGCGATCCTCCTGCAGTCATTCCGGGGCGCTGACAGCGCGAACCCGCAATCCATAATCACCGATAGTGACGTTCCCGAAGGCCTGAGTCATTATCCATGCGAGTGCAGGTATGGATTGCGGGTCCGCGCTTTGCTCGGCCCTGGAATGACGATTTCCGAGGAAACGAACGATGGCCAACGTAGATCACGGCATGATCGCGGTCGACAAGATGGGCGCGAAGGTGCTGTTCCTTAATCCCGACACCTATGAGACCGAGGTGGTGATTGACGGCTTTCCCAGGACCGTGCATGAACTGCTCATCGTGCCGGAAACCGCGATGGCCTACGTGCCGATCTTCGGCGATGGCATCCACGGCCGCAATCCAAATCCGCAGCATGTTCTCTGCGTCTTCGACCTGCACAAGCGCGCCCACGTCGCCACCATCGATCTGCATCCCTACATCGCCCCGCATACGCTCAAGCTCGGGCCGGACGGCTTCATCTACATCACCTGCGAGAACAGCGCGGTGATCGCGATCATCGATCGGGGCAGCAACAAAGTTGTCGGCGCCATCGATTCCGGCTCGACCAACGGCCATCGCCTCATCATCGCGCCGGACGGGCGGCGCCTGTACACCGAGAACGAGGAAGACGGCGCGGTCTCGATCATCGACCTGCCCGGACGCAAGCTTCTCGGCAAGATCAAGACGCCGCGGCCGCTCGCCGGCATCGCCATTTCGGCTGATGGCCACACTGTGATCGCCGTCGACGATGCGCAGCCGACGTTGTTCCTGATCGACACGCAGGCCGGGAGGGTGCGCGAGGAAATCGTGCTCAAGGACGTGCCCAAGGCGGCGCAGATCGCGCGCTACGCGCCGGACAACAGCATTCTCGGCGTGACCAGCCTCAACAGCGACACGGTGAGCCTGATCGACCCGTCGTTCCGCGAGCAGGCCGCCATCAAGGTCGGCAGCCAGCCCATGGACATGGCGTTCCGCGGCGAGGAGTTGTTCGTCGCCTGTCAGGGCGATGGCTCCGTGCACGTCATCGACATTCCCAACCGCCGCCACAAGCAAACTTTTCATGCTGGCACCGGCTGCGAATCGCTCGGCTTCTTTTAGCCGCACCATACCAAACAAGGCGCGGACAAGAGTTTGCGTCGCCAAGGGGAAAAACGCCATGACAATCGCTCGCCGCAGATTCTTGCGCGCCGCAGCCGGCGCCGCTGTACTCCCGGCCGTCTGGCGTGCCGCGCGAGCGGACACCTATCCGTCGCGGCCAGTGCACCTCGTCGTGCCGCAGGCCGCGGCAAGTTCGACCGACATCCACGCGCGGCTGATCGGCCAGTGGCTGCAGGTCCATCTCGGCCAACCCTTCGTTATCGATGACAAGCCGGGCGCCGGCGGCAACATCGGCACGGCCTTTGTCGTGCACGCGGCGCCCGACGGCTATACCTTGCTGACCGTGAATTCGCAGAACGCCATCAGCCCGTCGCTCTATCCGGACCTTTCCTTCAACTTTATCCGCGACATCGCTCCGATCGGACAAATCAGCGTCGCGCCGCTGATCATGGAAGTGAACCCGTCGGTCCCGGCCAAGACCGTGCCGGAGTTCATCGCCTATGCCAAAGCCAACCCGGGCAAAATCAACATGGCGTCGGCAGGCGTCGGCGGTCCGCAGCATCTCGCCGGCGAGCTGTTCAAATCGATGACCGGCTTGAATTTGGTTCATGTGCCCTATCGCGGCTCCACGCCGGCGGTCACCGATATGCTCGCCGGCAACGCGCAATTGATGTTTGATGTGACGCCGACGGCCCTGCCCCAAATCAAAGCGGGCAAATTACGCGCACTCGCCGTCACCACGAAGGAACGCCTCGATGTGCTGCCCGACCTGCCGCCATTGGCCGATTTCCTTCCCGGCTACGAGGCCGAGGGCTGGCTCGGGCTCGGCGCGCCGGCCGGCACGCCGTCGGCGATCATCGACACCCTCAACACCCGGACCAACGCCGCGCTTGCCGACCACGAGATCAAGGCGCGCCTTGAAGCAATCGGCGTCGTCGTGCGCGGCGGCACGCCATCCCAGTTCGGCCAATTCATCGCCTCGGAAACGGCGAAATGGGCCAAGGTGATCAAGAACGCCGGCATCAAGCCGGATTAGGAACCGACGATTCTCGCGAGCAATCGTCCGACGACGTCGGTCGGACCGCCAGCGGCGAACAGCGCGATGATTGTGATCGGCCGCGACGGATAATCGTCGTCGGCGGCCAATGCGGTGCAGGCACACGCGAGTGCCAAAGCTTACGCAAGGCAAGAAAATCTTTTCACTTTTCCCTCTCAAGTTGTCTTGTCATTGCGAGGAGCAAACCCGATGGAGCAATCCATTCGGCGCGTCGGAGCTGGATTGCTTCGCTCCGCTCGCAATGACGGTTAGAGCGCCGCGTAATCGATCGGCTGGTGGCGGTCGAGCGCGCGGCCAACGTGCGGCAGCGGATATTTCAGCCCGGTGGCGCAATTGAACAGCACGGCCTGTTCGGTGCGCGAAACGCGTCCGTCGGCGAGGCTTTGTTTGTAGGCCGCATAGGTGGCGGCGCCCTCGGGACACAGCAAAAAGCCCTCTTCGCGGGCGACCTCTTCCAGTCCCGCTGCGATCGCCTCGTCGTCCACCGCGATGGCGAAGCCGGCGCTCTCGCGCACCGCGCGCAAGATCAAGAAGTCGCCGATCGCCGCCGGCACGCGGATGCCCGCGGCGATGGTATGCGCATCCTCCCAGCGCGCCGCGTGCTCGACGCCCGCCTCGTAGGCGCGCACCATCGGCGCGCAGCCGGCGGCCTGCACCGCCACCATGCGCGGGCGTTTGCGGCCGATGAAACCGATCGCCTCGAGTTCGGCGAACGCCTTCCACATGCCGATCAAGCCGGTGCCGCCGCCGGTCGGATAGAAAATGACGTCGGGCAACGACCAGCCGAATTGCTCGGCAAGCTCCAGCCCCATCGTCTTCTTGCCTTCAATCCGGTACGGCTCTTTCAGGGTGGACGTGTCGAACCAGCCGACCTTTTCTTTGCCCTCGGCGACGATCTTTCCGCAATCGTCGATCAGGCCGTTGACGCGATAGACATTGGCGCCTTGCAGCGCGATCTCGCTGACGTTCACCTCAGGCGTGTCCGCGGGACAGAAGATCGTGGTCCTGATGCCGGCCCGGCTCGCATAGGCGGCGAGCGCCGCGCCGGCATTGCCGTTGGTCGGCATCGCCATGTGCTTGATGCCGAAGCTCTTGGCCATCGAGACCGCCATGGTGAGGCCGCGCGCCTTGAACGAGCCGGTCGGCAGCCGCCCTTCGTCCTTCACCACAAGTTCGCCGCCGCGCAGCTTGGCTGCAATCCGCGGCAGGCCAACGAGCGGCGTCATCGCCTCGCCGAGACTGACGATGTCGTGGATGCGGCGGACCGGCAGCAATTCGCGATAGCGCCACAGGTCGGGCGGGCGGCTCGCCAGCGCCTCCAGGCTCAGTGCCTTCTTCACGCCGTCGAGATCGTAGCGCACGAGCAGCGGCTTGCCGGCGCGCGACAGGTTATGCGGCGCGTCGGCCGCATGGCGCTCGCCGGTTGCGGCGCATTCCAGGTGAGTGACGAAGGTCGGGCGTTCGGTTGTCAGGTTTTCGTCGTGGCGCAAGCGGCAGCTCCAAGGGGTTGTGGCAACCGGATTAATGGATATTGCCCCGTCATGGAATGCGTTTTTCGAAAAGCTTGCACGCCATCCCGCGGAGGAACCGGCGAACCGCTAAATTGTTATTCAAATGCGGGTATTTGACGAGCGGTATGACGCGTGTTGCCATGCAGACCCTTTGTAAACTCCTGTTTGCTCTTCTCGTCCTCAAGTCGCGGAGGCAGTTTACCAGGCCTCCCTCCGGCGTGTCGTCGGGAAACCGAGCGCACTCTCGCGGTCCCTGACGCCGGAATCACGTTCTGGCGGTGCGGTGTTGCTGTGCGCGACTTGAGTTTTTGAGCCGGGCGGCGACAGGCTGCGGATGTTCGCTATGCCCATTGGCATGTCAGAATCCGACATTCAGTGGAGTGCGGGCCTCGGTCATGAAATCAACTCTCCCCAAGCGGGGAGAGGTCCGCGAGCATTGAAGATGTGAGCCGGCTGGGTGTGAGGGGCGGACCTGTCCGCCTTGAATGGATCTCGCCGGAATCCGCCCAAACTCCGACGCGCGTTTACGCTTGGCTCATGGCTCGGCGACAAAGACCGGAATGCGACGTTCCGTACGTGTCTGATATTCGGCATACGGCGGATACGCGGCCACGGCCAACGTCCACAGACGCTCTCTTTCCGCCGCATCCTTGACCTCGCGCACGCGCATCGGGCGCACCATGGCCTCATCGCGAAGCTCGATGTGCGGATCGGCGCGCACGTTGTGCGTCCAGACCGGGTCTTTCGGCGCTCCACCCTGCGATCCGACGAGAACGTACTTATTGCCGTCCTTGACGCGCATCAAAGGTGTCTTGCGAACAGCACCTGTCTTGTTGCCCCGGTGAGTTACGATGACGACCGGTAACCCGGTGTCCCGCAAAGTCGTGGCTTTGGTGCCGCCGCTCTTCTCGTAGAGTTCCACCTGCTCACGCACCCAGCCTTGAGGGCTTGGTTTATAATCAGCCATGGGCGCCTCCTTTGAGGTCGCGACCTACATACCTCAGCGGTGCTATACTACACCACATGAAAGTCGAAGAAATCGCCGAAGCGGTTGCCGCGCTGCCGCAGGATCAACTCGCCCGCTTCCGCCGGTGGTTCACTGCGTTCGAGGCGGGGCGAGCCGATCACGCCGAGGAGCTCGAACTCCACCGCGACCAAACTCGGCCGCTTCGCCGGCCGGACGCTCGCCGAGTTGAAAAGACGCGCGAAGGAACCGTGACGGCGCGTTGCCGGATTGCCAGAGCCGGCTACTTGGATTCCGGTTGGATAGAGCCGACCCCGGACACCGATTGGGTGAGCTTGGGCGAACCGGCATAGTATATCTTGCCGACGCCGCTGACCTTGGCGTCGAGCGTGTCGCTTGCGTTCACCCGCACGATGCCGACGCCGCGCACCTCGACAGTCGCGTTCTTGGCGACAAGACCGTCGGCATTGCACGAACCGACTCCGCTCGATGTAATGTTGAGCGTGTCGACCCGCCCGGAGAGCTTGATCGTGCCGGCGCCGGAAAGTGTCACCGCCAGCCGCGAGCCGTCGACCTTGGAGACATTGGCGGATCCGGCGCTGGCGAAATCCAGCTCCTTCAGATCGGCCACCGTCACCGTGAACACGAGCTTGGTCGGCGAGCAGTCCTTGCAGCCCTGTTCTGAAAGCGTAAGGGTTCCGTCCTTTACCGACGCGCCGATGAGCGGCTGCAAATTGTCGTCAGTCTCGACCGTCAGCGAATCGGTGCCGGTCTGTTCGATCGTGAGACTGCCGGCCGCATTCATCCGGACGGCGGTGAAATTGCCGACCGAACGCGTTTGCGAGACGACGTGACCCGAGCCGCAGCCCGGGCCGCTGCACTTGCCGAAAAAATTGCAGCCGCCAAGGGCGGCGGCGATGACCAGGGCAACCAGCAACCGCAATGTCATGACCATGCCTGCACGCTCCAAGGGGAGAGGAATCATCACAATCCCAGATACGCCTTGCGGATTTCCGGCATGGCCGAGAGCTTCGTCGCCTCGCCCTCGGTGAACAGGCGGCCTTCGGCGATGACATAGGCGTAATCGCTCACCGCCAGCGCCAGATGCACGTTCTGCTCGACCAGAAGGATGGTCAGCCCGGCATCCTTAAGCGCCTTGAGGGTGTGAAACAACTGATAGACGACGACCGGAGCGAGGCCGAGCGACAGTTCGTCGATGATGAGGATGTCGGGACCCGACATGAGCGCACGGGCAATCGCCACCATCTGCTGTTCGCCGCCTGAAAGCGTGCCGGCGATCTGGCGCTGGCGCTCGGCCAGCCGCGGAAACAGGGCAAACACCTGGTCACGGCGCTCGGCATATCGGGCGGCCGCGCGCTTGGAGAAGGCCCCGAGTTCGAGGTTCTCGGCGACCGTCATTTTGCTGAACAATTGCCGGCCTTCCGGCACCAGCGCGAAGCCGCGCGCCGATTTCTCGTGCGTGGTGAGATGCGTTACGTCCTCGCCTTCGAACAGGACGCGGCCGCGCCAGGGCGTAATGGTGCCGGCGACCGCGCGCAAAGTCGTGGTCTTGCCGGCGCCGTTGGCGCCGACGATGGCGGTCAGCTGGCCGCGCGCGGCGGCAAGCGAGACGCCCCATAGCACCTGCACTTCGCCGTAACCGGCTTCCAGCGCCTCGACCTTGAGGAGATGCTCAGCCATGGCCGCCGCTTCCCTGCAGTTCGGCGGCGAGCTTGGGGTCGCCCAGATAGGCTTCGATGACCTGCGGATGCTGGGCGACTTCGGCCGGCAGGCCCTCGGCGAGTTTTTGGCCGAAATTGAGCACGACGATGCGGTCCGACAGGTTCATGATCGCCTGCATCAGATGCTCGATAATAAGGATCGTGACGCCGCGCTCGCGGATGCGGCGCACGACGCCGATCATGTGCTCGACTTCGGTCGGATTGAGGCCGGACAGCACTTCGTCGAGGAGCAACAGCTTGGGCTGGGCGGCGAGCGCGCGCGCCAGTTCGAGGCGTTTCTTGCCGGCGATGGTCAGGTTGAGCGCCAGCATGCCGGCGCGGTCCTCCAGGCCGGCGACCGTGATCGCATCGCGTGCCGCTTCATGGGCGCGCGCCAGCGGGAGATTGTGCCGGCCGAAACAGGCGCCCACAGTGCAGTTGTCGAGAACCGTCATGTTGGTGAGCGGCTGCACGATCTGATGGGTGCGGGCGAGACCGTGGCGCGCGACCCGATACGGCCTCTCGCCGGTAATGTCGGCGCCGTCGAACACGATGCGCCCGCGATCCGGCGCGAACACGCCGTTGATCAGGTTGAACAGCGTCGACTTGCCGGCGCCATTGGGCCCGATGAGACCGAGAATCTCGCCCTCGCGCACTTCGAAGCTGAGATTGTTCACCGCCTGGAGGCCGCCGAAGCGTTTGCTCACCTGGTGCAGGTCGAGCAGTGCGCTCATTCGAGCACCTTCTGGGTGCGCGGGAAGCGGTTGTAGATGAAGCCCATCAGTCCGCCCGGGAAGAACAGCACGATGAGCAGGAGCAGCGCGCCTGATATCAACAGCTGGAAATTGGAGAAGGTCGCGGTGGTGAGCAGAAACCCGCGCAGCTCTTCATACAGATAGGCGCCGATCGCCACGCCGGTGATGGTGCCCTGTCCGCCCAGCATGGCGACCACCAGCAACTCGGTCGACAGCGACAGATCGAAAGCGTCGGAGGGCTGGATGAACGCGCTCTTGAAGAAATACAAGCCGCCGGCAATCGCCGGCAGGAAAGCCGAGACGCTGTACACCATCGCCTTGTAAAGCGGCGTCGGCACGCCCAGGATGGCGGCGGCGTCTTCGTTCTGGCCGATGGCGAGCAGGCCGAGGCCGAATTTCGAACTCTTGATCGCGTAGCTCAAGTAGAGCGAGGCGCCCATCACCCCGACCATGATGAAATAAATCACCCAGAGTGCGTGCGCCGGGCCGCCGAGCGGCAAGAAGATCCGGCTGGAAAGATAGATTCCCGACGAACCGCCCCACGGCGTGAAATTTTCGACAAAAGCCTGGACCGCTTCCACGACGCCGATGGTCGACAACGCAAAGAAGGCGCCGCGCAGGCGCAGGATGCCGAGCCCGAGAACCAGGGCGAGCGCGCTCACCGCCGTGCCGGCCACGATCAGGCTCGGCGCCAGCGGCCAGCTGTAGGAGTTGACCAGCCAGACGCAGATGTAGCCGCCCAGGCCGAAGAAGACGATGCTGCCGAAATTGATATAGCCGGCGTATCCGAGCATCAGGTTGAGATTGCTGGCGAGCGTAATGTAGAGTGCGTCGAGCAGCAGGCTCTCGCGAAGTTCGACGTTGTTGCCGATCGTTGGCGCGAGCGCGAACGCGGCGATAACGAGCGCAAGGATCCAGAAAAACGGGCGGCGCATAAGGCGCACGAGCAGCATCAAAGCGCTCCGCGCCGCGACGCGAATATGCCGCCCGGAAAGGCGATGAGCACCAGCACGAACAGCACGAATTCGATCACCAGCGTCCAGCTCACCGGCACGAACGGGGTGACGGCGCCCTCGAGCAGCCCCAGCGCCACGCCGCCGAGCAGGGCGCCGACCGGATTGCCGAAGCCGCCGAGCACCGTCACCACGAAGCTCTTGAGCTGATAACCGTCGCCGGACAGGATGGTGAAGGGAAACAGCGTGCCGATCAGCATGCCGGAAACCCCGGCCAACGCCACGCCGCAGCCGACTGTGACCGCGAGCACGCGCGTGGTCGGAATGCCGACCAGTTCCGCGGCCTCGCGATTGTTGGCTACCGCGCGCACGGCTTTGCCGAGCCGCGTGTGCTGCAGAAACAGATAGAGCAGTCCGGCGATCACCGCCGCCAGCACTGCGGCGAGAATGTGAGCGCCGGGGAAGGTATAGCGGCCGAGGCTGACACCGGGCAGCGAGACCTCGACGTTGAACAGCGCGGTGCCCCAGACCGCGGTGCCAATGCCGATCAGCATGAGATTGACCGAAAAGGTCGAAAGCAGGCTCATCAACGGCGGCCGTCCCACCATGCGGTGGATGGCGACCCAGTAAAGCAACACACCGACCAGAAAGCCGCCCACCAGAACCGGCGCCAGCGCCGCATAGGCCGACACGCCAAGCGCGCTGGTCAGCAGGTAGAGCGCAAACATGCCGGCGACGATCATGGTGCCATGGGTCAGATTGATGACGTCCATGACGCCCCAGATGAGCGTCAACCCCATGGCGGCGAGTCCGTAAACCAGCCCCACCAGCACGCCGTCGATGATCGAAGCGAGAATGCCGAGCATGCTAGTGGTCCGCGTCCAACATCCGCATCTGCATTCGGCTAGTGTCTCGATTCCGAAGTTTGCATCATTGTGCGGCACCCTCGCTTGCGAACTTCGGAATCGAAGGACACTCGCTATTTATCGATAGAGTGGGGTTGAGAACTCCGCATGACAGGTTCGCGGCAAGAATGATGCGGACTTCTCAACCGCCACACTGGCTCTCATGCGAAGCTCTTATGCGAATGTTGAAATCAAAGCGCCACTAGAAAATATAAACGGCCGTGGAGCTTGGATGTCGGGACCGGCGGCGACGCCGCCGGTCCCGCGTTTGCTAATTGCCGGCTGCGGGGATCGGATAAAGCAGACTGGCCGATTGCGCGTCGGTCGGCCAGACCACCTGACGGCCGAGCTTGCCCTTCACCATCTGCCACTGTGCCAGCACCATGTTGTGCGCTACCTGCAACCCGTGATGTCCGGGGTCGGTGGCGAACTTGACGCGGCCGAAGAAGGTGGTGATGTCGGTTGCATTGAGCGCCGCGGTCACTTTCTCCGGATCGATCGAGCCGGCCTGCTCGATGGCGTGCTGGAGAACGACGCCGCTGGTGTAGCCGGAAGCCGCGTGGTAGTCGGCCTGAACGTGGAATTTGGCGAAGAACGCCTTCGCGAACTCCGCCGTGGTCGGACCGAATTGCGGCTTGTAGTTGACCTGCAGCTCCCATTGCGAGGGCACCGACACGCCGAGCGCGGCCGGACCCAGCTCGGAGAACTTGTCGTCCGCCGGTGCCACCAGGATCGACATCCATTTCATGTTGGCGTGCTGGTCGTGCATCTGCCGCGCGAGCGTGGCGCCGTCGGAGTAATGGCCGCCGCCCATGAACGCATCGGCGTTCGACGATACGATCTTGTTGACGATCGGGCCGAAATCGGTGGTGGACGGCGAGTAGGATTCGTTCATCACCACGGTAAGGCCGGCCGCCTGCGCCTGCTGCGCGGCTGCCGCCAGCACGGCCTTGGAGAACGGATCGTCGGAATAGACGAGGGCAAGCTTGGCATGCGGATCGAGCTTCTTGAGCGCGTCGATCGCGCCGGAAAGGTAGTGACTTGCCGAGGTAATCACCATGAACAGGTATTTGTTGCCGGTCTCGAATGGTTTCTCCTCGGCGCCGCCGGAGTCGAGCATGATCCTGCCGTACTGTTCGGAAATCACCGTCGCCGGCGCCGTCAGTCCCGACGAGTACGGGCTGAACAGAAAGTTCGCCTTGTCCTGATTGATCAGGCGCGTGTAAAGCTGCTGGACCCGGCCGCCGACCGACTGGTCGTCATAGGTGACGAACTTGACCTTGTAGGTCTTGCCGCCGACCTTGATGCCGCCTGCGGCGTTGACCTCGTCGCGCCAGAACTGATAGCCGCGGCTCTGCCCTGCCGAATCGACGTTGAGCGGACCGGTCTGTGATTGGGTAAAGCCGACGGTGATGGTGTCCTGGGCGAATGCCGGCGTGGCAATGAATGCCGCAGCGGCCGCAAGCAAGCAAAGTCGCTTCATGGATACTCCTCCCTGTTCGCCCCCCAGCGTTCGGCGGCAGTATGGGGGCGGTCTGGCCCGTTCGACATAGGGCTTGGCGTCGCGGTCGGCGCGCCGCCGCAGCTTCTTTGCCACGATAGCCGCAGCCGCAGCAAGTCTGGCGAAACCTTCCGCGAAAATGGGGTCTTTGCCGATGCGCTTTCGCCGCCCGGTCCGGGCGTGGTCGGCCTGGGAGCGTGGGTGGCGCGGGTCGCGTGGCCGGGCCCCAATGCGTCAATCCGCCGCTGCCGCGGCCTCCTCCTCGGGAGGAGCGTGCTCGTCTTGCGCGCGCTGATGCACGGGCTTGCGCGCCCGCGTCAGGTTGTAGGCGCTGTTGACCAGCGCCAGATGGGAAAACGCCTGCGGGAAATTGCCGATGAGCCGCTTGGCGCGCGGATCGTATTCCTCGCTGAGCAGGCCGACATCGTTGCGCAGCCCGACCAGCCGCCGGAACATCCGTTCGGCATCGGCGTCTCGGCCTTGCAGTACGTACACGTCGACGAGCCAGAAGCTGCAGGCCAGGAACGCGCCTTCGCCGGGAGGCAGTGCGTCCTCCACCTCGTCGGTGCTGTAGCGCATGACGAAGCCGTCGCGCAGGAGCTCGCGCTCGACCGCCGCAATGGTGCGTTCGATGCGCGGATCGCTGATCGGCAGGAAACCAATGCACGGCAGCAACAACAGGTTGGCGTCGAGCTGCTTGGAGCCGTAGGCCTGCATGAACGTGCCGCGCTTCTTGTCGTATGCGTGCTCGCAGACCTCATCGCAGATGCGCTCACGCAGCGTACGCCATTCCTCAAGCGGGCCTTCCAGACCGAACGACTCTGCGCTCTTGATGGCGCGGTCGTAGGCGACCCAGGCCATTGCCTTCGAATAGGTGAAATGCTGCGGTGGCCCGCGCATTTCCCAGATGCCGTGGTCTGGCTTTTCCCAGATTTTGGCGAGGTGATCGAGAAACGCGAGCTCAAGCGTCCATCCGGACTCGTTGCCGGTCAGTCCGCCGCGCCGCGATTGATAGGCCACGTCGGCGAGCTCGCCGAAGACGTCGAGCTGGAGCTGAGTGTGCGCGGCATTGCCAATACGCACCGGCGTCGAGTTTTCGTATCCGGGCAGCCAGGGCACCGTCCATTCGGTGAGCCGGCGTTCGCCGGCGATGCCATACATGATCTGCAACTGATCCGCGCTTCCGGCTACTGCGCGCAACAGCCACTCGCGCCAGGCGCGTGCCTCCTCGAAATAGCCCGCGTGCATGGCGCCGAGCAATGTCAGCGTGGCGTCGCGCAACCAGCAGAAGCGGTAATCCCAGTTGCGCTGTCCGCCGAGCCGCTCCGGCAGCGAAGTGGTCGGAGCGGCGACGATGCCGCCGGTTGGACCGTAGGTCAGCGCCTTGAGCGTGATCATCGATCGCCTCACGGCTTCGGACCAACGCCCGGCCGGGCGGCATTTGGCCGACCACTCGCGCCAAAACGTTTCGGTCTCAGCCAACGCCGCCGTCGGGTCGACGGGATTCGGCAGCGGCAGGTGGGATGGCGAATAGGTGAGCACGAATGGAATCGTTTCGCCGCGGCTGATGGTGAATTCACCGACGGTCGTCAGCTCCTTGCCCTTGAGGTGCACCGGCGTGCTGAGCACCACCATTTCGGGGCCGGCGATGGCGCGCAGCGCGCCGCTTTCCGGCCGGCTCACCCAAGGTACGACGCTGCCATAGCCGAAGCGCAAAATCATTTCGGTGTGCATCGGCACGTGGCCGCGGGTGCCGATCACGAACCGCACAAGGGTCGAATGCTCGCACCCCCTTGGCATGAAATCGACCAGCGTCGCCGCGCCTTCCGGCGTCTCGAAATGGGTCTCCAAAACCAGCGCATTCGGCCGGTAGCGGCGGCTGACGCGGGCGTGCGCGCGCGGCCCGATCAGCCAGCGGCCATGCTCAGGCCCGCCGAGCAGCGCGGCAAAGCATGCTTCGGAATCGAAACGCGGCCAGCACAGCCAATCGATGGAGCCGTCGCGGGCAATGAGTGCGGCGCTGGTGCAATCGCCGATCAGCGCATAATCTTCGATTCTGGCGGCCATCTTTCGGCGGAAATCTCGGAAAAACCCTAAGAAAAATCGACGACGACCTTGATGTCGTCGGGCTGCGGCTCAAGCGCTTGCGTCCATTGCTCGGGCGGCACGCGGCGCGTGATCAGCCGCTCAAGCCACGTCTTGCTGGCCCGCTGCAGTGCATCGACCGCGTCCTTATAGTGATTGCGGTTGGCATTGACGGTGCCGAACACGGTGTCGTTGTCGAGCACCATGGTGCGGTTGATCGAGCCGACATCAACGCTAAAGGCGTGGCCCGGCGCGCTGACTCCGATCAGGCAGACAACACCGCCGGACGCGGTGCGGCCGAGCACGTCGCGCACGACGATCGGCGCGCCGGTGCATTCCATCAAAATGTCGGGCTTGAACGGCTCGAGTTCGGCGAGGGTGCCGAGATGGAAGGTGCCACCGAGTTCGCGCACAATCAGTCTTTTTCCCAGGCTGTCGCGATTGTCGAGCACGTGCATTTCGAGGCCGCGCTGGGCGCCCATCAAAGCGGCGAGCAGGCCGATCGGGCCGGCTCCCGTAACCAGAAGCGTCTTCGGTTGCCATGCGCGCGAGCGGCGGCCGATGCGCTCGGTGTGATCCCACGCCTTGGCGACGACGCTGGTCGGCTCGACCAGCACGCCTGACTGGCCGAGCGAGGCGTCGAGCTTGACCAGGAATTCGGGCTCAATGCGGAAGAAATCGGCGCCAAATCCGTTGCGTTCCTTGATGCCGCGCTCGGTGTAGCGGCCATTGCGGCACATATCCCATTCGCCGACCGCACAGGCCGGGCAGGGAACCGGGTCGGGCCGGCGCACAATGCCGACGACAAGGTCACCGGCGGCAAAGCCGCAACCGGCGGGCGCCTCCTGCACGCGGCCGAGCGATTCATGGCCGATCACCAGCCGCTTCTGTCCCGGGGGCGCCCAGCCATAGGCGCCGGAGACGATTTCACGGTCGGTGCCACAAACGCCGAGCGCCAGGCTGCGCACGAGAATAGAGCCATCGGACTGCGGTGGTTCGGGGACATCGTCCACGCCTGCCGAATTGGCGACATTCGGCGCTACGGTGAGTGCGCGCATGGCTCCATTCCGTGCCTTACCACGTGCCTTCTCGGCCCGGTTTCGCTTGGCGATTCTGAGCGGACCGGGGAGGGGCATGCGGGTGCCCCCAGCGGGCCAAGTCCTTTCAACGCCAAAGTATTCTCAACTCAACGCCAAACCATTTTCAACGCCCAAGTATAAAAAAAGTTCCCGATTGCGGAACCAAGTCGCCATAGCAATGTTATTCCCCACGGAACGTCCGCCGTGCCGCCGATCGTCAGGCCGGGGCGGCTCGTTTTTGCAATCCAATCAAGGTCGCGCGGGGGAGATATGGAACCCATCGGACGGAAACGCTGGGCCATTGCCGAAGGTTACATCCCCTCGCAGAGTTCGTTTTCCGATCGCGCCCTGATTTCTCATGAAACCGCCTGCATACTCAACGCCGGTGATCGAGAGGCGCACGTCCGCATCACCGTGTTCTTTGCCGATCGCGCGCCGATCGGCCCCTATCAGGTGACAGTGCCGGCGGCCCGCACGCTGCATCTGCGCTTTAACGACCTAAAGGAACCGGCGCCGATCCCGCGCGACACCGATTATTCGTCGGTGTTCGAGTCGGACGTGCCGGTTGTGCTCCAACATACGCGGCTCGACTCGCGCCATGCGGAAGTCAGCTTGTTATCGACCACCGCCTATTCCGAAGCTTGAGTGAGGTCGGCTGCAAGCGTTCGCGTGCATACCTATATGTCCAATAGCTGCTGCGCCAAATTCCCAGATAATGTCGTCGAATAAGGTCACACGGTTGCTCTAGTCTGCCTTGCCGCATTGTCCTGTTTCAGGAACCAACCGCCGTCGCGCGGGTTGTCGGAACGCCTAATCGGAGGAATTCCCGTGAGCGTTATCGTCGTGTCCAACCGCGTGGCGCGGGCGAAAAGCGATGAACCGATCGCCGGCGGCCTGGCCTCGGCACTGATTCCGATGGTCAAGGAATCGGGCGCGATTTGGGTCGGGTCCAGCGGGCACGCCGGCGATGCAGCGCAAACAAGAGATTCATTCGCCAAGATCGAAGCGCTCGGTCGCGGTGCGTTGGCGACTGTCGATATGCCGGCCAAGCATTATCGCGGCTATTACGAAGGTTTTTCCAATTCGGCGCTATGGCCCGCACTGCATTCGCGGCCGGACCTCATTCAAGTCACCGCGGAGGAGTACCAGTCCTATCGTGAAATCAACGCCTTCATGGCGCGCGCGCTGCTGCGTTTTTGCGCACCGGAGGCGATGTTCTGGGTCCAGGATTATCATTTTCTGACCCTGGGTGCGGAGCTGCGCCGATTGGACCTGAAAAATCCGATCGGCTTTTTCCTCCATACGCCGTGGGCCGACCGCAGCACGATGGCCGCGGTGCCCCATCACGGCGATCTGGTCTCGGCGATGCTGGCTTACGATCTCATCGGCTTTCAGACCGATGACGACCGGCGCAATTTCGAGGAATATCTGCAGTTCGAGTTGGGCCTGGCGGTTGCCGACGGCTCCGTCAGGTCGAAACACGGCTTCACGCGCCTTGCCACTTTTCCCATCGGCATCGATGTCGCCGAGTTCGCGGCGCGCGCCGGCCGGGCGATTACGCGTCCGGAAATTGCGCGGCTGCGCGGCAGTCTGCAGGGCGCCAAGCTCGCGCTCGGCGTCGACCGGTTGGACTATTCGAAGGGCCTCGCCAACCGGATGCGCGCCTTCAATCGCATGTTCGAAATCGAGCCGTCGTTGAAACGCGCGGTGTCGCTGTTGCAGGTCGCGGTCCCCTCGCGCGGCAACATTCGCGCCTATCGCGAACTCAAGACCGAGCTTGCAGCACTGGTCGGCGAGGTCAACGGACGCCACGGCGAAGTCGACTGGTTCCCGATCCGCTATCTCAACAAGGGATTTGCCCAGTCGACGCTCGCTGGCTTTTATCGCATGGCCAATGTCGGCCTGGTGACCCCGTTGCACGACGGGATGAATCTGGTCGCCAAGGAATATGTGGCGGCGCAGAACCCGTTCGATCCAGGTGTGCTGGTCCTTTCGTCCTTCGCCGGCGCCGCGAAGGAGCTCGACGCCGCGGTGCTCGTCAATCCGCACGACATCGACGGCATGGCCAAGCAGATTGTCAACGCTCTCGCCATGAGTCTGGAGGAACGGCGTGCGCGCTGGAACAGCATGGTGAGCAAGCTACGGCGCGGTTCGGTGCAGAACTGGTTCTCCGAGTTCCTTGCGACGCTCGGTGATTTCCAACGAGTCCCGGTGCGCCCCGCCGCGCAGCGGCAACCGGCCATGCCGGTGATGCGCACCGCGCAGGGGTACTGACGCCGGCCGGGCCGGCCTGGCAGCTTTCATCGCTGGCTGAACACGCCTTGCTCGCTAAAGCCGCTTCGCGGGCGTACCTGCGGCGGCGCCGCCGTGATCTGCTTTCCCCGCGGTCAAGTTAAGCGTGCGTCGGCCAATGCCGCTGCTGAAACCAGACGCGGTATTTTGCCATTTTCGCGCGCTGGGCCGCCGAGGCATGCCGCTTGCAGGTCGAGACCTCGTCGCTGTTTGGCAACGCGCCCCAACGCAGCTCGACGCAGTCGTTCGGATTGTACCCCATCTCCAGACCGGTCGCGCGGGTCATGATGTCGGCAAGCGACAGCGTCCACGAGGAACCGTCGCTGCGGGTATAGGTGAACTTGTGCGTCGCAAGCTCCGTCGCGAGCACGCCTTGCAGTTCTGTCTTTACCTGCGCCACGCTTTCGCCGGCTGGTATGGCGAACCGCTGCGGGTGCTGGGCGACGCGATCGGGAAACCCGCGCACCACGTCGATCGCGATCAGCAGCCGGAAATCGCGGGCCGGAGTGGAGAAATCCTCCCACGCGCCGTTGGTCTCGAAGATCGATCGGCCATCGGGCATCGGCGCTTCGCCTTTGCTGCTGTTCTGGAATTTGCGCCCATTTTCAACCGACGTGACCCGCAGCTTTACCTGCTCATCGAGCGCCGCGATGGCATCCTCCAAGGCGCGGCGCGGATCGAGCGGCTGCGGTGACATCACCTCGTCCATGCGATCATAAAACTGTTCGGCGCTGAGCTGGGACTGTTCGAGCGAGAAATCGCCGTACTGCGGATTCCTGGCGATCTCGGCGTTGGTCAGGCGCCGCAAGCTGCCGTTCTTCGGCCGCACGATCGGCCGGAAGCGCTTGAAGCCGGGGCTGCCGAGCGAGGGATCATGCGTGAACAGGAAATTGCCCCGCCAGAACAGCTTGCGCGCGACCGTGCCGTCCGGCTCCGCATCCACGGCGAGGAATTCACCGGCCGCGCCTCCGGATTGCGGCACGCGCCGCACCAGCATCAGGATGTGGCCGTACGGATCGGCGTAGATGGTTCCCGGGCGCAACGTCTCTTGCGTCAGCGCCACCGGATAAAAATCGGTATTGTCGTCGTTCGCGGTCGTGCGCCCGTTGCCGGACTGGACCCCATCGGAAGCCGTCTGCAAATACTGGTAGAACGAGCCGACCAGACCCAGCCGCCTCGGGACCGGCGTCGCGCGAACCGGCGTAGCCGCTGCCGCATGCTGCCGCGGAAACACCTGCCCCAACAGGCCGGGCGACGGATCGGCGGATGCGACCGCCGTCGCCGGCGGCGCCTGCCGGCTGACATCGAGATGCTCGACGTTGAACCAACCGTAGCACTTCGGCGGCCGGCCCTGGTCGCCGCGCGTACATCGCGAGTAGCCGAACGGTAGCCCCAGTTTGAACGCGAAATAGGCGCGCAATTGATAGGGAAGCTTGGCGCAGTCGGGCTTAAGCGTCAGTCCCAGATCTTCGCCGAGGCCGAGATAGTTGAACAGCATATTGCGCGATGGATCGCGCAGCACCTTGTCCAGCGAAGGCCACGACAGTTCAGTGTCGCGCGGCGCGTCGAACAGCTTCTCGATCCACGCCGAATAGAGATTCTCCGTCTCGCGATTCCAGTCACCGCGTAACGGCCACGCGCTTCCCGCGACCGGGCGCAGCGGTGCCGGCTTATCCTTGCGCACGACAATCTCGCGGTTGATCGGGCGGCATCCAGCGGATGCGTCGTCGCGTGCGAGCGTGGCGTGCCAGGTCCCCGCGGCCGGCGCGGCAACCTCGGCGTACCAGAAATACGGCGGTCCGCCGCGGCGCTCGCTCGAACTGGCGGCGACGCTGCCGTCGGGAGCCAGAAGGGAGAATTTGCCGGTGAGCGGCTTGTCGGCGACGAAGAGGACGCGCAACGGCGCGCCCGTCCAGGGTGCGATCGGCGCCGGCAGGACGGCAATCTCAGCCGCCGCAGCGCATGTGCCGGCTGCATCGTCGGCGCGTGCGTTCCCGGCGGCGAGGAGTGAGACGAAAAATGCGCTCGCGATCAGCAATGCTGTCGACGGCGCCGCAAGCCGGTCTGCCCCAAACACCTCGATTCCCCTTCTCCCGCGATCGCAGGAGAAACCATCGACCCAAGCTTTGGCTGAATCGTGGCAGAGCCGCGCCCGGCCGGCGCCCCAGTTCACTGCACGTGGCCGCGATCAGGCCGATTTGGCGCCCGGCGGCCGTGGCGTCTTCGAGCGGATGGCGCGGATTTCCCCCCGTCCGGCCTCGCGCGCAGCCTGCTGCAGCGTGCGCCGGATCTCGTCGCGCTTTTCGTGGATCGAGGCGATGACCGGACCGGCTGGCCGGCCCAAGCCGACCAAGGCGGCTTCCGACAATTGCAGGCTCGCTTCGATCGTCTCGGGCACGGCATCGCTCGCCCCTAGTCGGTAGAGGTGACTGGCATGGGCGGCGTCGCGTGCCCGCGAGACGATGAGAAGGTCCGGTCGCAGGGCGCGGACATGCGCAACGATCTCGTCGATGACGCTCTGGGTATGAATGGTGATAATGACGCCGGCGGCCTTGGCCAGCCCGCAAGTTTCGAGAAAGCGCGGATCGGCGGCGTCCCCGTAGAAAACCTCGTGGCCGTCGCGTCGGTCGCGCGCGACCGAATGCGCGTCGGAATCGGCGGCGATATAGGCAATGCCGTGCTCCTTGAGCAGCGCGCAGACGACCTTGCCGACACGGCCATAACCGACCACGAGCGCATGATTTGCTCCCGCGCTCGGCCGCAGCGCAGGCTCGGCGACCGCCGGCCGCGTCGATTTCAGCAGGCCCGCAAGACGGCGGCCGGCGAACGATAACAGCGGCGTCAGCAGCATCGTCACGGAGGTGACCGCGAGCACGAAGCTCGCGACCGGCCCCTCGATCAGGCCCGCGGCGACCGCTATGCCGATGCCGACGAAGGCGAATTCCCCGCCCCCCGCGAGCAAAAGGCCGGTTTCCAGTGCCACGGGCCAGGCGAGGCGGAACATCCGGCCGAGGCCGATCGACAGGAGTGCCTTGGCGACGATCATGCCGAGCACGCACCCGGCGAGCGCGAGCGGCTTGCGCACGAGTTCGCGGCAGTCGATGGCCATGCCGACGGTGAAGAAGAAGATGCCGAGGAGGAGCGCCTTCACCGGCTCGATCGCCGCCTCGACCGCCTTGCGGTATTCGGTTTCTGCGAGCAGCAGGCCGGCGACGAAGGCGCCGAGAGCCATGGACACTCCGGCTTGGTTGGCGATGACCCCGGCGGCGAGGATCACGAACAGCACGGCGGCGATGAACAGGTCCCTGGAGCGGGTGGACGCCACCAGCCGGAACAGCGGCCGCATCAACACGCGGCCGAAAAGGACGATGACCGAAAGCGCGATCGCGGCGGAAACGAGCGCGCCGGCGAGGCTGGCGAATACCGACTTGCCGGGTCCGGCCGCCAGGATGGAGACAAACATCAGGATCGGAATGACGGCGAGGTCCTGCGCCAGCAGCACCGAAAAACTCGTGCGCCCGACGCTCGAGGTCAGGCGCTCCTGCCTGGACAAGAGCTCGAGCACGATCGCGGTCGACGACAGCGCCAGGCTGGCGCCGAGGATCAGCGCGGCTGCGGGCTTTTGGCCGACCTCGGTGGCGATGCCGGCGAACAGGGCGGTCGTGAGCAGCACTTGCAGCCCGCCGAGGCCGAACACGTAGCGCCGCATCGCCAAAAGGCGGTGCAGCGACAGTTCGAGGCCGACGAGAAACAGCAGGAAGACCACGCCGAGTTCGGCGATGCCGGCGACATTATTGGAGTCGCCCACGGTGAACCAATAGAGCCACGGAAGCGTATGGATGAACGATCCGAGCCCGAACGGCCCCAGTAGCGCGCCGGCAACCAGGTAGCCGAGCGTTGGATTAAAGCCCAGCCGGCTGACGATCGGCACCAGGATGCCGGCCGTGCCGAGCACGACCAGTGCGTCGCTGTATGCGGCGAGGTTGATGCTCGAAGGCAACGCAATCTCCGGCCGGTTCGGCTAGGCTAGCGATTCTAACATTCGCATCCCGGTTCGACAGGCTCGTGTGCCAATGTAAGGCCGAGATGGCTCGCGGATAAAGCGCGCCATGATGCTATGCTCCCTCGCCATTCCCTTTCCTTCGAGAGCAAATCTGCCATGACCGATATGACGATCACCGCCGTGCGCACCACGATGCTGCGCGTGCCCTGGCCCGACGATCGCTGGCTCAAGGGCCATCCCTTCGGCGATATACGCGAGTTTCTGGTGCTCGAAGTGGAGACGCGGGGCGGCGTCATCGGCATGGGCTATCTTTTCCTCTACCGCCCCGCCATGCGCACGATCGCCGCTTGCCTCGAAGAGTCCGTGATCCCGCGCGTCCTCGGCAAACAGGCAAGCGCGGTCGAGGCGATCTGGCAAGATCTGTGGACGGCGACCATGACCTTCGGTCGCGGCGGCGTCGCCACGATGGCGATGTCGGCGCTCGACATTGCTCTGTGGGATGCGCTCGGCAAGCACGCCAAGCTGCCGCTGCATCGGCTCTGGGGGCATTTTCGCAGTCAATTGCCGGCCTACGGCTCCGGCTGCTTCCGCGGCTCCGGCGGCGATGGCATGATCGCCAAGGCGCTCAACTATAAGGCGCGCGGCTACAAGGCGATCAAGATGCAGGTCGCCCACGTCGGCAGCCTCGCGGCCGATCTCGATAACGTGCGGCGCATGCGCGAGGCGCTCGGCTCCGACGTCGACATCATGATCGATGTCAACATGGGCTGGAGCGCCGACGTCGCGATCCAGATGGGCCGTAAATTCGAGGATTACGACGTCTACTGGCTCGAGGAGCCGGTCGTGCCTGACGATTTTGCCGGATACCTGCGCATCGCCGAGGCGCTCGATCTGCGCATCGTCGGCGGCGAAACGCATTTCACCCGCTTCGACCTGAAACCGTTCTTCGAGAATCCGCGACTGCCGATTCTGCAACCCGACCCGATGCGCGGCGGCCTTACCGAACTGCGCAAGATCGCCACCGTCGCCGACACCTGGGGCATGACCATCGCGCCGCATCTGTTTCCAGAACTCAACGTACAGCTCCTTGCTTCGATTCCGAACGGGATCTGGATCGAGGACATGGGACTCGCCGACGATCTGTGGGTCGATCCGATGCCGATCGTGGACGGCATGATCACTGCGCCGGAGCGTCCGGGTCATGGGTTGGCATTCAAGCCGGAGATTTTGCGGGACTGCACGATAAAGAACTGAACTCTGCATTGCCAATTACAGGCGCGTGCTCGCGCAGCGGCGGCGTTCTGTGCGGAACATTATCACCGGCTGTTCGTTTATATGGTTTCCCCGTTCGCTCCGCGCAGATCACACAAGCCAGGTTTGGACGATGGACGCCCGCGCCGATCTCGCTCTTCCGGCAGTGCTGCGCAAAGCGCGTGTGCGCGAGGGATGGCCGTTTCCCTGCGGCGCGACGTGGAACGGACTCGGCGTCAACTTCGCGCTGTTTTCCGCCAACGCCAGCAAGGTCGAGCTGTGCATTTTCGATGACCGCGGCGAGCGCGAAATCGAACGCATCGAGCTGCCGGAATATACCGACGAGATCTGGCACGGCTTTCTGCCGGATGCGCGGCCGGGCACGATCTACGGCTATCGCGTGCACGGACCCTATGAGCCCGCGCGCGGCCACCGTTTCAATGCCAATAAGCTTCTGCTCGATCCCTATGCCAAGGCGGTGGTCGGCACGCTCGATTGGAATCCGGCCCTGTTCGGCTACCGCATGGAGAGTGGCGACGATCTGAGCTTCGACGATCGCGACAGCGCGCCGTTCATGCCGCGTTGCCGGGTCATCGATCCGGCCTTCACCTGGGGCGATGAACGGACCATGCGCACCGGCCGCGAGCGCACCGTGATCTACGAATTGCACGTGCGCGGCTACACCAAGCTGCATCCGTCCGTGCCCGAGGAGCTGCGCGGCACGTTCCGCGGACTGGCCGAACCGGATGTGATCGACCACTTGCGCGGCATCGGCGTCACTACCGTGGAGCTGATGCCGGTCCACGCGTTCGTCAACGACGCCCAGCTGCTCGACAAGAAGCTCACCAACTATTGGGGCTACAACACCATCGCGTTCTTCGCCCCGGATCGCCGTTATGCCCACGTGCCGGATTTCGCGTTTTCCGAATTCAAGGAGATGGTGGCGCGCTTCCACGACGCCGGCATCGAGATCATCCTCGATGTCGTCTACAACCATACCGCCGAGGGCAACCATCTCGGTCCGACGCTGTCCTTCAAGGGCATCGACAACGCTTCGTATTACCGGCTCGTGGCCAACGATCAGCGCTACTACATCAATGATACCGGCACCGGGAATACCTTCAATCTGTCGCACCAGCGCGTGCTGCAGATGGTCACCGATTCGCTGCGCTACTGGGTGCAGGAGATGCACGTCGACGGCTTCCGCTTCGACCTCGGCACCGTGCTGGCGCGCGAGACCCACGGCTTCGATGCCGGCGGCGGTTTTCTCAATTCCTGCCAGCAGGACCCGATACTATCGGCGGTCCAGCTCATCGCCGAGCCGTGGGACATCGGTCCCGGAGGCTATCAGGTCGGCAGTTTCTCGCCGGGCTGGGCGGAATGGAACGACCGTTACCGCGACACGGTCCGCTCGTACTGGCGCGGCGACCCCGGAATGCTCGGCGATTTCGCGGCACGCATCACCGGATCGGGCGACTTGTTCAACCGGCGCGGGCGCAAGCCGTGGGCCAGCGTGAACTTCATCACCGCGCACGACGGCTTCACGCTCAACGACCTGGTCAGTTACGACCACAAACACAACGAGGCGAACGGCGAGGACAACCGCGACGGCCAGGAGAACAACAGGTCTTGGAACCACGGCGCCGAAGGCCCCACCGACAATTCCGACATCATCGCGCTGCGCGAACGGCAGAAGCGAAACCTGCTCGCCACGCTGTTGTTCTCGCAGGGTACGCCGATGATCCTCGGCGGCGACGAGTTCAGCCGCACGCAAGGCGGCAACAACAACGCCTATTGCCAGGACAACGAGATTTCCTGGGTCGACTGGGGCCGCAACGATCGCGGCGACGAGTTGACCGCGTTCGTGCGGCGGCTGACCTCGCTGCGCAGCCGGTTTCCGGTGCTGCGCCAGAGCCGGTTCGTCACCGGCGCCTGGAACGAGGAATTGGAGATCAGCGATGCCACCTGGCTCACCCCGGCCGGCGACGTAATGACGCCGCAGCAATGGCAGGACCCGGCGGCACGATGCCTCGGTCTGCTGCTCGATGGGCGCGCCCAGCCCAGCGGGATCCGCCGGCGCGGCAGCGAGGCGACGCTGCTGCTCATCACCAACGCGCATCATGACGTTGTCGTCTTCACCTTGCCCAAGGCGCAGGGCGGTCGCCTGTGGTTGCGGCTCGTCGATACCAATCTGCCGGACGAGGACGACGATCACGACCCCAGCGCGACTTTCAGATTCGGGCATCGCTACGAGGTGACGGGCCGCTCGCTGCTGTTGTTCCTGTTGCGGCGGCAAAGCCCGGCGCGCCGGCCGCAGCAGAACCGCTCGGGCCGCGGCCCAACGCCGCCGTCTGCGTCCGAGCAGTGAGCCGCCGGCCATTGCCTCCTGCTTGGAGGCCGCGAGCCGAGAATCAATTTGCATCTAATATGCGAATGTAGGTTATACGGTCAAGCGGCGCTCCGATCAGGAGGCCGTTGACATGGAAACTACAAAAAATCCCCGTCTCATTTCGTTGCAGGGCGTGCGGTACCAAACTCACTTGGTCCGACGATGCCGACGATTCCACCGAACTTTCCTGCGCGAATTGCGGCCAGTACTTCGGGACTTACGCTGATCTCAGGCACACAGCCGTCGATGGCGTGAAGTCTCGCGTCGAGTCCTTCTGAAAGACATATTCCAGCGTCGCTAGATCAACGTAAATGGTATCAGCCATGTTTGACGTTCTCAGAGATTTCGCGTTACCGTTGCTCAGCGCTGCTTTCGCGGTTGTCTCATCCTGCTATTCTTTGCGGCGCACGCCGCTCGCGTCCGTCGATTATGAAACCGGCCCATCAATAGGAGATGCGCCGGAGCTTCACATTCTCACCAACCGCGTAGCAATTTACCAACTCGGCGAGCCAAACAAGATCGCCGGCTATTGCTCGATCATCGCGGCGGCGGTTGCCAGCGGCGTTCCAATCTTGGTGTTGGCGCACTGGCTAAATTGACCTTTCAATTTGATCATCTAGGAAGGGGTCGATCAAGTATGTGATTATTCCACAAAGCTGAGAGGAAAGATGTTCGAACCGGTCCCAATTGATACAAGCATCCGCCTCGCTTCAATGCGACAGATCCACTGCGCAATCGACCATCTTGAACGGGGCAACTACGAATGCGCAATCACGCTGGCCGCAGCAGCGGAAGGGATGATGCCTGAACCGGAGAAGCCGTACTTCCGCGGGAAAGTAAAGGCCATGGCTCAATCCGAAGAGATAAAAGCGGCAGGCGGCGCGATAGGACCAAACGATTATTCCGTTTGGCTCAAACACGGCACCTTCAATGGCGTCAAAACGGAAGAAGTAATGATTCCCAACGAAGAAGGCGTCGTTTGGATTTATCGTGCAATCTCAAAATTTCATGCCGTTTATGATGATCGTTCGCCGCAGATGATAAGCTTTTGCAAATGGGCAAAAGACTGGCTGACGCAAGACCTCGCTAGGACTACTAGCAGAGTGGCGCTTCTGCCGCTTCTTTGATTGTGTTGGAACGCCCTTTGGCGTGATACTCTTTAGGGGTTTGGGTTTCGTGTTAAGCCCGGCTTTGACCGCAGCAAGGAAGCGTCGTTGCGCTTCCTCTTTGCTGTATTGTTCGTTGTTGCGTTGAGGGTGGCGTGCCGTGAGTAAGCGTTCCTCGACATGGGACAACGCGCTATTGCCGTTTCGTCCCTTGGTAATAGCGCAAGGCGAAGTCCTTTACGCATATAATCTTCTCCAAGACAGTTTTTTCAACCTCTTTATTCTGATCGCCAACCTTGAGCGGCCGCAGATGCCACACGCTCAGATGGCTAGATTTTATGACCACGCATTATCAATCTGGCACGTTTCCCAGAGCGATCGGCAACAGCGCCAACTAGCCTTGGCGGCAATTTCTAGCCTTCCGACGACACTGGACATTAAAGGCGGAATTGCGCGCCTCAAGTGGGCGCTAGAACAGACAAATGAACTTGTTGATTACCGGAACTTGATTGCCCACACGCCGATGAAACTGTCGTGGGAAATAAAGGACGACAAGCTTTTCCCGCCGACTCCAAAAATAAGCAGCGATAGCTTAAGGCCGATCAATCGTCAGCGCCTTCGCCTCATCAAGGATTTGCGTTTTTGGAAAGCGTTGCGGAATGATTTTTTGAACTTGAATGACTACGTCGATTTCGTAACGAAGCAAATTGCTTGGCGCGAGTACGAGCACCAGAATGGCGCTCCCATTCCCGGAGCGCGTCGGTCATGGCCTCATAAACCCCGATTGCCGTGCTTGCGTCAAAAAAAGAAGATAGATCAAGCCGCGAAAGCTGCCAGTAGTCTGCCCGCACCTCCAAAACGTCGCAAGCGGCGGCGACCATCCGGCGGGCGACCGCCAGTCCGATCCTAGGATTTCGTTCCGATTTTCGTTTTTCGCCCATGGCGCGCCAGAAACGCCTATCGATTCGGGGCTTTTCGGGCGCCTTACTAACCTTTGCGGCATGTTGAGTAAAGCCCATATTATGAATATAATCCGCCTATGGAACTTTTCCTTGCGGCCTGCTTTAGGCAAGAAGGCCATTGCGACAACCGGCGCGGACCGAGCAAGGGGCGACCTGACGTATGGCGATGGGCCATGATGCAAGCGTAGGCGAAGGTCGCCGTGAAACGTTTGCACCCAGAATCTACTACTTTCATCCGCTGCTGGCGGGTCCTCGTTCGTCCTGGCCGCGGCTGTTGCGCCGCTGTCGCGAACTCGGCTTCGACCATGTGCTGACCGCCCCGCTGTTTGCTCCCGGAGCGACCGGCGACCTGTTTTTGACCGCCGACCACGAAAAGGTGCACCCGGCTCTGGACGGGTCGCTTGCCGCCGACGAGTTTACTGCCGATTTTGCCCGCCAGTGCCGCGACGCGGGGCTGAACCTGCTTGTCGACCTCGTGGTCGGCCGCGTGGCGCGCGACGCGTGTCTGGTGCTATTGCACCCTGACTGGTTTTCCGCGCACAGCTGCAACGGCCAAACGGTCGATCCGCGGGGCGCGCTGCCCGAGCCCGCGGCGGCGTATCTGCGCTTCGAGGCGGCTACGGTCGAGGCGGTCGTCGCCTGGTGGATCGGGCGGCTGTCGCGTCTGGTCCGCGCCGGCGTCACGGGATTTTGCTGCTCGCAGCCGCAACTGGTGCCCGCCGCCGTTTGGCGGCGCATCATCGCCGCACTTGAGCAAGGCGTTCCGGAGATTCGCTTTCTCGCCCGGACTCCGGGGCTGAGCTGGCCGCAAATCGCGACGCTCCGCGGGAGCGGCTTCGATGGCACATTCTCCTCGCTGCCGTGGTGGGATGGCCGCGCAAGCTGGCTCGTCGAAGAGCACGCGCTGCTGCGCGGCGTTGGTGCAGTCATTTGTTCCCCGGAAGTCCCATTCGGGCCGCGGCTGGCGCGCCGCTTCGCCGAGGTGACGGACCCGACAGCGCTCTACCGCCACATGGCGCGGCGCGCCGCAGCGCTCGGTGACGGGATTCTGGTGCCGATGGGCTTCGAGTACGCGGCAAGCGACGACATGGACGCCCGGCAGACAAGCATCGGCGAGGCGTGGCCGGCGCCGCCGCCCGGCGGCAACCTCGATCTCTCGCCGGAGGTTCGCGAAGCCAACGCACTGTCCGAGGAACTTGCGCGTTTCCGGCTCGGTGGCGAGATGCGCAGCCTCACCGACCCGGGCGAGCAGGTGACCGCGCTTCTGCGCTGCGAACAGCCGAGCGCCCGACAGGCGTCGGCCGCAATCGTGGTGATGGTCAATTCGGACCTGCGGCATGAGCAGCCGGCACCGATCGAGCTTGCGCCGCTGCCGGCGGCGGCCGGTGCCGCACTCCTTGCGAGCAATGTCGTTTCCGCCGACCGCGCCGCCGACGCGCCGCTCGCGGCCGGCGAAATCCGCGTCCTCCGTGCGCAAAAAAGCAATCCGATAAAAGTCGCTTTGCCGGCGCTGGAGCAGAAAAAACTCGCGAAAGCGCCGCGCATCGTCATCGACAACATCGCGCCGAGCGTCGATGGCGGGCAGTTTGCGGCCAAGCGCGTGATCGGCGAAGCCGTCATCATCGAGGCCGACGTGTTTGCCGATGGTCACGAGGTGCTCGGGGTCGAACTTTTGTGGCGCAGCGCCGAGCGCAAGGAATGGTCGCGGCTGCCGATGCGGCTGCTCAACAACGACCGCTGGCGCGCCACGATCGTGCCGCAGCGGATTGGCCGCTACGAATTCACATTGGAAGCGTGGATCGATCGCTACGGGACGCTTGCACGCGACCTCGAAATCAAGCGTGCAGCCGGGGCCGAGCTTGACAACGAACTCGCCGAAGCACGCCGGCTCCTCGAACGGGCCAAGGGACGGCTTGCCTGCAGCAGCAGCAAGGTCGTTGCCAGCGCGCTGGCGTGGCTCGACGACGCATCCGTCGACGCGAGCCTCGATATTCTGCTCGCGCGCGACCTGCGTGAGGTGATGTACGAAGCGAGCGACCGGCCGTTCAAGGGCCGCGGCAAGCCGCCCCTGCCGTTGGAAATCGATCGGCCCGCGGCGTTGTTCGGCGCCTGGTACGAGCTGTTTCCCCGATCGGCCTCCGCCACGCCCGGCCGCCACGGCACGCTCGGCGACGTGATCGCCCGGCTGCCGGCGCTGCAAGAGATGGGCTTCGACGTACTCTATCTGCCGCCGATCCATCCGATCGGCACCACCAACCGCAAGGGCAAGAACAATGCCCTGCACGCGGCGCCGGACGATGTCGGCAGCCCCTATGCGATCGGCAGCAGCGAAGGCGGGCACACGGCGATCCATCCCGCGCTCGGCACCATCGAGGATTTTCGCCGGCTGCGCGAGGCCGCCGCCGCCCACGGCATCGAACTCGCGCTCGATTTTGCCATCCAGTGCTCGCCCGACCATCCGTGGCTGAAGGAACACCCGGAATGGTTCAGCTGGCGGCCGGACGGCTCTATCCGCTACGCGGAAAATCCGCCGAAGAAATACGAGGACATCGTCAATCTCGATTTCTACGCGGAAGCGGGCGATGCCCGCCCTGTGGGTCGCGCTTGCGCGACGTGGTGCTGTTCTGGGTCGACGAAGGCGTGCGAATTTTTCGCGTCGACAATCCGCACACCAAGCCGCTGCCGTTCTGGCAATGGCTGATCGCCGACGTGCGCGCGCGCCATCCGGACGTGCTCTTTCTGTCGGAAGCCTTCACCCGGCCGAAGATGATGTACCGGCTGGCCAAGATCGGCTTTTCGCAATCGTATACGTACTTCACCTGGCGCAATACCAAGCACGAGCTGACCGAGTATTTCACCGAGCTGACCGACACAGGCGTCAAGGAGTTCTTTCGCCCGCACCTGTTCGTCAATACGCCGGACATCAATCCATATTTCCTGCAGACCTCGGGCCGTCCCGGCTTTCTCATTCGCGCCGCGCTGGCCGCCACCCTGTCGGGCCTGTGGGGAATGTATTCCGGGTTCGAACTGTGCGAGGCGGCGGCCTTGCCCGGACGCGAGGAATATCTCGATTCCGGAAAAGTATCAGATCCGCGCCCGCCGCTACGATGCTCCGGGCAACATCATGGCCGAAATCGCCAAGCTCAATCGCATCCGCAGGGCGCACCCGGCGCTGCAGACCCATCTGGGGCTGCGCTTCTATCCGGCGCATCAACGACCAGGTGATCTTCTATGGCAAGCGGCTGCCGGGCAGCCGCGATCTCATTCTGTTCGCGGTCAGCCTCGATCCGTTCCATTCCCAGGAGGCGACGATCGAGGTGCCGCTGTGGGAATGGCAATTGCCCGACACGGCGGCGTTCACCGCTTACGATCTGATGCGCGACAGCGAGGCTCGTCTTGGCCGGAAAGCTGCAGCGCATCCGGCTCGATCCGGCCGATCTGCCGTTCCTCATCTGGCGCATCGCGCCGGCGGGAGCGTGATCGTGGACGCCCAGGCGGCAAAAAAGACCGTGCAGACGGATCCGCTCTGGTACAAGGACGCGCTCATCTATCAGATGCACGTCAAGTCGTTCTTCGACAGCAACAACGACGGCATCGGCGATTTTCCCGGCCTGATCTCCAAGCTCGACTACATCGCCGACCTCGGCGTCAACGCCATCTGGCTGTTGCCGTTCTATCCCTCGCCGCTGCTCGACGACGGCTACGACATCAGCGACTACCGCGGCGTCCATCCCGATTACGGCACGCTGGCCGACGTCCGCCACTTCATGCGCGCCGCGCACGCCCGCGGCATCCGCGTCATCACCGAGCTGGTGGTCAACCACACCTCGGACCAGCATCCGTGGTTCCAGCGCGCGCGCCGCGCCAAGCCCGGCTCGGCGCACCGCAACTTCTATGTCTGGTCCGACAACGATCAGAAATACGCCGGCACCCGCATCATCTTCGTCGACACCGAGCGGTCCAACTGGACCTGGGACGCGGTCGCCGGCGCCTATTACTGGCACCGCTTCTACTCGCATCAGCCCGACCTGAATTTCGACAATCCGCACGTGCTGCAAGGCGGTGCTTGAGCGTGATGCGCTTCTGGCTGCAGATGGGCGTCGACGGGCTGCGCCTCGACGCCGTGCCCTATCTGGTCGAACGCGAGGGCACCAACAACGAGAACCTGCCGGAGACCCACGCCATCCTCAAGCGCCTCCGCGCCGAGGTCGACGCCGCATTTCCCGGACGCATGCTGCTCGCCGAGGCCAACCAGTGGCCGGAAGACACCAAGGACTATTTCGGCGACGGCGACGAATGCCACATGGCGTTCCACTTCCCGCTGATGCCGCGCATGTACATGGCGATCGCGCGCGAGGACCGTTTCCCGATCACCGACATCATGCGCCAGACGCCGCACATTCCGGGCAATTGCCAATGGGCGATCTTCCTGCGCAATCACGACGAGCTGACGCTGGAGATGGTGACCGACAACGAACGCGATTATCTGTGGGAGACCTACGCCGCCGACCGGCGCGCGCGGCTCAATCTCGGCATCCGCCGCCGCCTGGCGCCGCTGCTGGAGCGCGACCGGCGCCGCATCGAGCTGATGAACTGCCTGCTGCTGTCGATGCCCGGCACGCCGGTGATCTATTACGGCGACGAAATCGGCATGGGCGACAACATCCATCTCGGCGACCGCAACGGCGTGCGCACGCCGATGCAATGGTCGCCCGACCGCAACGGCGGCTTCTCGCGCGCCGATCCGGCGGCGCTGGTGCTGCCGCCGATCATGGACCCGCTCTACGGCTACGACGCGGTCAACGTCGAGGCGCAGATCCGCGATCCGCATTCGCTGCTGAACTGGATGCGGCGCATGCTCGCGGTGCGCCGGCGGCATCCGGCCTTCGGCCGCGGCGACGTTGACGTTCCTCTATCCGAAGAACCGCAAGATTCTCGCCTATCCTGCGCGAGTACGAGGGCGAGACGCTGCTGTGCGTCGCCAACCTCGCGCACAGCCGCAGGCGGTGGAACTCGACCTGTCGGAGTTCGCCGGCCGCGTTCCGGTCGAACTTAACGCCGGCACGCCGTTTCCGCCGATCGGCCAGCTCACCTATCTGCTGACGCTGCCGCCGTACGGCTTCTACTGGTTCGTGCTGGGCAAGGCGAGCGATTGGCCGTCGTGGCACACGCCGGCTCCCGAACCGATGCCGGAATACATGACCATCGTCATTCGCCGACGACTGGCCGATGCGCATCCTGACTACCGCTCGCGACGCCATCGAGAGCGAGATCCTGCCGCAATACATCGCCAAGCGCCGCTGGTTCGGCCTCAAGGACGAGAAGATCGAATCGACGCGCATCGCCCGTCTCACCGATATCGGCAGCGCCGATCAGGAGGTCTTGCTCGGCGAGATCGAGGTGAAGACGCAGGGCGGCACGAGCTGCTGGCTGCTGCCGTTCGGGATCCATTGGGAGGACGAGCCGACGACGGCGCTGCCCAGCCGGCTTGCCCTCGCCCGCGTCCGCCAGCGCCGCCGCGTCGGCCTGCTGACCGACGGCTTTGCGCTGCCCGCCTTCGCGCACCGCTTCGTTGCCGCGCTGGCGGCGGAGCGGGAGCTCGCGGACGGCGACGGGACTTTGCGTTTCCGAAGCGCGGCCGCGTTGCGCGATCGGCTGCAAATGGCGCCGGACGCCGAGGTCAACTGGCTTGCCGCGGAACAATCGAACAGCTCGCTCATCGTCGGCGACCTGGTGATGTTGAAGATGTTCCGGCGTATCGCGCCGGCGAGCATCCCGAAGCGGAGATGGGCCGCTATCTGACGGCCCAGGGCTTTGCGCATGCGCCGCCGCTGCTCGGCGAAGTGGTTCGCGTCGCTGCCGACGGCACGCCGTTCACGCTTGCCGTCGCGCAAGGCTTCATCCGCAATCAGGGCGACGCCTGGTCGTGGACGCTCGATCAGCTCAAGCACGCGCTCGACGGCATTGCCGCTCCCGAAGCCGCCGCCGACACCGAGCTTGGCGGACCTGGAGACCGTGATGGCAGCGATCGGTCAGCGTCTGGGCGAAATGCACGCCGTGCTGGCCCGCGAAACCTCCGACGAGGCCTTTGCGCCGCAAACCGCCGAGCGCGGTCACCGGCGCCCAATGGGCGCAGAAGGTCGAGGAACGGTTGAACAAGGCGTTCGTCGCGATCGCGCGCCGGGAGAAATGGGAACGCGAGCAGGACAGCGAGCGCGCGCATTCGCTGCTGGAGCTGCGCGAGGCCGTGATGAACGCGGTGCGTCGGCTTGCCGCGAAACAGCGACGGCGCCCTGATGATGCGCATCCACGGCGATTTGCATCTCGGCCAGGTCCTGGTGGCGAGCGGCGAGGCCTACATCATCGATTTCGAGGGCGAGCCGATGGCCTCCATTGCCGAGCGACGCGCCAAGACCAGTCCGTTGCGCGACGTCGCCGGGCTGCTGCGCTCGATCGACTATGCCGGCGCGACTTTGATGGATCGCGACAATATCGGCGCGGCGCCGGTCGACGAGGCGCGCCGCGACGAATTCATCGCGCTGTTCCGGCAGCGCGCCGCGATCGCCTTTCTGCGCAGCTATTGGCGCGCCGGCGCGCTCAAGGACACGCCGGCCACGCGCGCCTTGCTCGATCTGTTTCTGATCGAGAAGGCCGCCTACGAGATCGCCTACGAGGCGGCGAACCGGCCAAGCTGGATCGGCGTGCCGCTGGCCGGCCTGGCGCGGCTGCTCGACGCGCATTCTCGACAAGGAGGCGCCGACTGGCCATGGCTGAGGCGGAGCTCAAGGCCGCGTGGCGATTCGACGCCGCGGCCGCCCGCGCGCTCGCGAACGGCACTCACGACGATCCGTTCGCCGTGCTCGGGCCGCACCATGACGGCGACAGGTCGCATCATCCGCGCCTTCCTGCCGGGCGCGTTGAAGGTCGATGTCTTGCGCAGGCGACGGCAGCGTCATGGCGCCGCTCGCGCGATCGAGTGAGGCAGGCCTGTTCGAGATATCGTGCCCGAAAGCGAGCCCTATCGCCTGCGCATCGCCTGGCCGCATGCGGTGCAGGAGACCGAGGATCCGTATTCGTTCGGGCTGCTGCTGGGCGATCTCGATCTGCATCTGTTCAACGAGGGCCGGCATTTCGAACTGGCCAATTGCCTCGGCGCGCAGTCGATGACGATCGACGGCGTCAGCGGCGTGCGCTTCGCCGTCTGGGCGCCCAATGCGCAGGCGCGTCGCGGTGGTCGGCGATTTCAATTCCTGGGATCCGCTGCGGCATCCGATGCGGCTGCGGCACCGCGCCGGCGTCTGGGAATTGTTCGTTCCGCGGCTGGCGCCGGGGTCGCGCTACAAATACGACATCGTCGCGCCGACGGCGGCGAGGTGCCGTTGAAGGCCGATCCGGTCGCGCGCCAGACCGAACCGCCGCCCGCCACCGCCTCGATCGTGCCGATTGCAGACGCCCATCGCCTGGCATGACGAGGAGTGGATGGCAACAGCGCGGCGCACGCCAGGCGGCCGACGCGCCGATCGCCATCTACGAAGTGCACCTCGGGTCCTGGCTGCGCACGCGATCAACTCGGCGCCGACGACTCGCTGTGGGATTCGCCGCCCGTCGCCTGGTGCCCTACCTGCGTCGAGATGGGCTTCACCCATGTCGAGCTGATGCCGATCACCGAACATCCGTTCGGCGGATCCTGGGGCTATCAGCCGCTTGGCGCTGTTCGCGCCCAGCGGCGCGCTATCGGCCCGCCGGCAGGGCTTCGCGCGGTTCGTCGATGCGCTGCATCGCGCCGGCATCGGCGTCATCCTCGACTGGGTGCCGGCGCATTTCCCCACCGACCCGCACGGTCTCGCGCGCTTCGACGGCACCGCGCTCTACGAGCATCTCGATCCGCGCGAGGGCTTTCACCAGCGACTGGAACACCTACATCTACAATTTCGGCCGGCGCGAGGTTCAGGGCTTCCTGATCGCCAGCGCGCTCTACTGGCTGGAGCATTTCCACGTCGACGGACTGCGCGTCGATGCGGTGGCGTCGATGCTCTACCGCGACTACAGCCGCCGCGACGGGCGAATGGATTCCCAACGTCTATGGCGGCCGCGAGAACCTCGAAGCGATCGGCTTCCTGCGCCACCTCAATGCCGTGGTCGCCGAGCGCTGTCCCGGCGCGATCATGATCGCCGAGGAATCGACCGCCTGGCCCGGCGTGAGCCGGCCGGTGTCAGCCGGCGGGCTGGGCTTCTCCTACAAATGGAACATGGGCTGGATGCACGACACGCTGCGCTACATGGAGAAGGAGCCGATCCATCGGCGCTAGCATCACAACGACATGACGTTCGGCCTGCTCTACGCGTTCTCCGAGAACTTCATCCTGCCGCTGTCGCACGACGAGGTGGTGTACGGCAAAGGCTCGCTGATCGGCAAGATGCCGGGCGACCACTGGCAGCGGTTCGCCAACCTGCGCGCCTATTTCGGCTTCATGTGGGCGCCATCCGGGCAAGAAGCTGCTGTTCATGGGCGGCGAATTCGCGCAGGAGCGGGAATGGAACCACGACCGCGAGATCGACTGGGCGCTGCTCGACGATCCCGCGCATCGCCGGCATCCAGCGCCTGGTGCGCGATCTCAACCGCCTCTACGCGCGCGAGCCGGCGCTGCATCAGCGCGATTGCGAGTCCGAGCGGTTTCGCTGGGTCGTCGGCGACGATCGCGCCAATTCGGTGTTCGCGTTTCTGCGCTTTGCGCGCCGAAGCAGCCGCCCGGTTCTCGTCGTCTGCAACATGACGCCGGTGCCGCGGCACGGCTATCGCATCGGCGTGCCGCATGGCGGCGCCTGGCGCGAGATGCTCAACACCGATTCCGGCCATTATGGCGGCTCCAACATGGGCAATGCGGGCTGCGTCGAGGCGGCCGCGATTCCCGCCCACGGCCAGCCGCAGTCGCTCGAGCTACTGCTGCCGCCGCTGGCGACGATCTTCCTGCGCCGCGGGGATTAAGCGATGTCGTCGTGTCCCGGCACGCTTGGTGCCCGGCGCGCCCTATCCGCTCGGCGCCACCTGGGACGGGCTCGGCATCAATTTCGCGGTGTTCTCCGCGCATGCCGAGCGCGATCGAACTGTGCCTGTTCGATCCGACCGGCCGGCGCGAAATCGCGCGCCTTCGCCTGCCCGAATACACCGACGAGGTCTGGCACGGCTATCTGCCCAACGCGCGCACCGGGACTGATCTACGGCTACCGCGCCTACGGGCCGTATGATCCGCAGAACGGCCACCGCTTCAATCCACAACAAGCTGCTGCTCGATCCCTATGCCCGGCAGCTCGCCGGCGAGCTTGCGCTGGTCGGACGCGCTGTTCGGCTATCGCGTCCATTCGCCGCGCGCCGATCTGTCGTTCGACCGCCGCGACAGCGCGCCGGGCATGCTGAAGGCCGTGGTCAGCGACGACGCGTTCGACTGGGGCGACGATCGTCCGCCCGAACGTGCCCTGGTCGGACACCGTCATCTACGAGGCGCATGTGCGCGGCCTGACCATGCTGCGCAACGACATCCGCGCCGAGGAGCGCGGCACCTTCGCCGCCCTGGCCGCATGCGAACGTCATCGATCATCTGCGACGCCTCGGCATCACCGCGATCGAGCTGATGCCGGTCCACGCGTTCGTGCAGGACCGCGCTCTGGCCGAGCGCGGGCTGCGCAACTACTGGGGCTACAACACGCTCGGCTTCTTCGCGATCGAGCCGCGCTACCTCTCGGACGGACTCGCGCAACGAGATGCGCGTGGCGGTCCGCCGCCTGCACGCCGCCGGCATCGAGGTGATCCTCGACGTCGTCTACAACCACACCGCCGAGGGCAGCGAGCTCGGGCCGACGCTGTCGTTCCGCGGCCTCGACAATGCCAGCTATTACCGGCTGGTCGCCGACAACAGCGGCACTGCGTCAACGACACCGGCACCGGCAACACGCTCAACCTGTCGCATCCGCGCGTGTTGCAGATGGTCATGGACTCGCTGCGCTACTGGGTGACCTCGTTCCACGTCGATGGATTCCGCTTCGACCTCGGCGTCACGCTGGGCCGCGAGGCGCGATGGCTTCGATCCCGGCGCCGGCTTCTTCGACGCGCTGCGGCAGGATCCGATCCTCGTCGCGTGTCAAGCTGATCTCCGAGCCGTGGGACATCGGGCCCGGCGGCTATCAGCTCGGCCACCATCCGCCCGGCTTCGCCGAATGGAACGATCGGTTCCGCGACAGCAGCGCGGCGATTCTGGCGCGGCGATGCCGGCGAGCGGCCGGAATTCGCGGCGCGGCTGGCCGGATCGGGCGACTTGTTCGACTCGTCAGGCCCGCCGTCCATGGGCGTCGATCAATTACGCCGCCTCGCCACGACGGCTTCACGCTTGCCGACGTCGTGAGCTTCACCCGGCGGCACAACGAGGCCAACGGCGAAGACAACAAGGACGGTGCGGCGGAGAACTATTCGGCCAATTGGGGCGTTGAAGGGCCGACGAACGATGAATCCATCCTGGAAGCACGCGCGCGCGTTCAACGCGCAATGCTGGCAACCGTGATCTTCGCCCACGGCACGCCGATGCTGCTCGGCGGCGACGAGTTCGGCCGCACGCAGCGCGGCAACAACAATCCCTATTGCCAGGACAACGAACTGTCCTGGTTGGATTGGACGCTGGCCGATTCCCCGCGAGGGCCGCGCGCTGACGGCCTTCGTCGCCAAGCTCATTGCCATACGCACGGCGCTGCACTGCACTGCGCTCCGGCCAATTTCCTGCACGGCAAGGCTCAACTGGCTCCGCGGACTCACCGACATCGCCTGGTTCGATGCCGATGGCGGCCGAGATTCCCGACCATTCCTGGAAAGATCCGGAACGCCGCCTGCTCTGCCTGCGGCGCGCCGCTGCCGAAGGCGAGGGCGCCGTAGGTCGTGCTGACGCTGCTGCTCAATCCGACCGCCGAGGACCAGTATTTCATCCTGCCGGCGCCGCAGGCGCCCGGCCGCGTTCTCATCGATACCGCCCGACCGGATGCCGAAGAGATGCCCGTCGAAGACGGCAAGGTTGGCGTGCGCGCGCACAGCGCCGTGCTCATTCATTCCACGGTGGAGAGACGTTGCATGAAGCGTATCCGTTGGCAGTGCGTCGTTCGGGGCCCATGTGATCGGACCTGACCGGACCCGATTTCGCATCTGGGCCCCGGCGCAAAAGGCAATATCGCTCGATATCGAGGGCGGGCCGCGCCTGCCGATGCAGCGAGGCGAGGACGGCTGGTTCGAAGCCGACGCCGATTGCGGTGCCGGAACGCGCTACTGTTACATTTTGCCGGACGGGACGCGCGATTCCCGATCCGGCGTCGCGCGCCCAGGACGGCGACGTGCACGGCCGCAGCATCGTGGTCGATCCGCAATCCTATCGCTGGCGCAACGGCGGATGGCGCGGGCGGCCGTGGCACGAAACGGTGATCTACGAGCTGCACGCCGGCATTCTTGGCGGCTTTGCCGGCGTCGCTCGCGAACTGCCGCGGCTGGCGGAACTCGGCGTCACCGCGGTCGAACTGATGCCGGTCGCCGAATTTCCCGGCGCGGCGCAATTGGGGCTATGACGGCGTCCTGCCTTACGCGCCGGAGTGCAGCTACGGCACGCCCGACGATCTGAAGGGACTGGTCGATGCCGCGCACGGCCACGGCCTCATGATCTTTCTCGACGTGGTCTACAATCATTTCGGACCGGACGGAAATTATCTGCCGGTCCTGGCGCCGGCGATGTTTCGCGACGACGTTTCAACCCCCTGGGGCCCGGCGATCGATTTCCGCCGTCCGGAGGTGCGCCGCTTCTTCACCGAGAACGCGCTTTACTGGCTGATCGAGTACCGTTTCGACGGCCTGCGCTTCGACGCCGTTCACGCCATAACGGAATCGGACTGGCTCGACGAAATGGCGGCCGAGGTCCGCGCGAGCGTCGAGCCGGGACGCCACGTGCATCTGGTGCTCGAAAACGACAAGAACGAAGCCTCGCATCTCGCTGCGGCGATTTCGACGCGCAGTGGAACGACGATGGCCATCACGTGCTGCACGTGCTGTTGACCGGCGAGCGGGAGGGCTATTACGCCGACTATGCCGACGATCCCGCCGCGCGCCTGGCGCGCTGCCTCACGGAAGGCTTCATCTACCAGGGCGAGCCGTCGCCGCATCGCGGCGGCGAAGCCGCGCGGCACGCCCAGCGCGGCACTGCCGCCCACGCGCCTTCGTGCTGTTCCTGCAGAATCACGACCAGATCGGCAACCGCGCCTTCGGCGAGCGGCTGACGTCGCTCGCCGACCCGCACGCGCTCGAAGCCGCGATCGCGCTGCAACTGCTGGCGCCGCAAATCCCGCTGCTCTTCATGGGCGAGGAGACGGCGAGCGAGACGCCATTCCTGTTCTTCACCGACCACAACGAAGACTGGCCGACGCGGTGCGCGAAGGGCGCCGGCGGGAGTTTTCGAGTTTCCCGTCGTTCTCCGATTCAAGCCTCCTCGCGCAATTGCCCGATCCGAACGCCATCGAAACGTTGGAACGCTCGCAGAAATTCGGTCGCGCGGCCGGATTTCGCCGCGCGGCGCCAACGCCTGTACGCGCAGCTTTTGCAGATTCGCCGCACCGAGATCGTTCCACGGCTCGATGGCGCGCGCGCGATCGATGCCTGTGCGCTCGGGGCCGCGGCCGTGATCGGGCAGTGGCGCATGGGGGACGGCGCGCGACTTGCGCTGGCGAGCAATCTCGGCAGCGTGGCTGTGCGGCTGCCGCCGCTATCCGGCCGCGTGCTGTTTGCAAGTTCACCGCAGGCGGGCAAAGCAGCGCTGGCCGGAGAGCTTCCGGCGCACTGCACCGTGGCGGTCTTCGAACCGTCATGAACGACGAGGCCGTCCTCGCGCTGGCCCGCCGCGCCGGCATCGCCGTCGCCTGGCGCGATTATGCTAACCGGCAGCATCGCGTCTCGATCGAGACGGTCCGCAATGTCCTCGCCGCTTTGGGGCTGCCTTGCGACAGCGCCGAGGATTTTTCCCGCTCGCAGCAGCAGTTCGCGCGTCCGCAATGGCCGCCCATGGTGACTGCCACATCGGGCGAGCCCATCGATCTGCCGATCCCTTCCGCCTCGTGTCCGGCAACGGCGAGGATCACCGTCGAGGACGGCGCGGTCATCGAGAGGCAAGTGCGGCCGGCACGCAAGCGGGCACGGCTCGCTGGCGTCGAACCGGCCGGATACCACCTGCTCGAACTGGGCGATTTTCGCACCACCTTGGCCGTCGCCCCGCGCCGCTGTGTTCAGTGTCGGCGATGCGGTCGCGGACCGGCTGCTGTGGGGGCTTGCGGTGCAGGCCTACGCGCTGCGCAGCGACGGTGATTGCGGCATCGGCGACATGGCGGGAGTGGCCGCGCTGGCCCGCAAGGCTGCGGCGCGCAAGGCCGATGCCCTTGCGCTCAGTCCGCTGCATGCCCTGTTTGCCGCCGATCCGAACTGTTACGGCCCGTATGCGCCCTCCAGCCGACTTTTTTACAACCCGCTTTACGCCGATCCGCGAGCGCTGTTCGGCGAAGCGCGCGTGCACAAGGCCGTCGCTGATGCCGGCGTCGAGGCGGCAGGCGCTGCATTGAGCGCCCGGCCGTTGATCGACTGGCCCGCATCGGCTGCAGCAAAGATGTCGATCCTGCGGTTTCTCTTCGCCGATTTTTCCGCCACCGATCTTGCCACAGATCTTGCCACCAATCTTGCCACCGGCGCCACGTCGCTTGCCGCGGATTTTTCAGCATTCTGCGCCGCGGCTGGCAGCGCGTTGCAGGATCACGCTCGCTTCGAGGCTCTGCATGCCACGCGCGGTTTGGCCAACGCGACGGCGCGGAACTGGAGAAACTGGCCGGCACCCTGGCGCAACCCGCACAGCGATGAAGTGGCAGGCTTTGCCCGCGAGCATCGCCAGGAAATCCTGTTTCACTGTTTTCTGCAGTGGATCGCCGACCGCTCGTTCGCCGCCGCACAACAAGCAGCCAAACAAGCAGGAATGCGCATCGGTCTCATGGCCGACCTTGCGGTCGGCATGAGCGGCGCCGGCAGTCATGCCTGGACCAGCCAGGACGATATCCTGGGCGACCTCGAGATCGGCGCGCCGCCCGATCTGTACAATAGCAAGGGCCAGAATTGGGGGCTGACGACCTTTTCGCCGCGCGCGCTTTTGCGCGGCGGCTTCGCGCCCTTCATCGCCACGCTGCGCGCGTGCCTGCGCCACTCCGGAGGCCTGCGCATCGATCACGCCATGGGACTGATGCGGCTCTGGCTGATCCCGCGCGGCGCCGATCCGCAGCACGGCGCTTATCTTTCTTATCCCCTCGGCGATCTGCTGCGGCTGATCGCACTCGAATCGCATCGCCACGGGGCGGTCGTGGTCGGCGAGGATCTGGGTACCGTGCCGGCCGGCTTTCGCGCCCGGCTGGCAAAAGCCGGCATCTACGGCATGCGCGTGCTCTGGTTCGAACGCCGCCGCGGCCGTTTTATTGCGCCGCAGGATTGGCCCGCCACGGCCGTGGCGATGACCTCGACTCACGATCTGCCGACGGTCGCCGGCTGGTGGCGCGGCAGCGATCTCGAAACGCGCCGTCAATTCGATCTGCTCGGCGATCCTGCCGGAGAGGCGACGGCGCGCGACCACGACCGCCAACGCTTATGGCGTTCGTTACAGCGGGCGGGCGCGGCATGCGGAGAAATGCCGCCTTCAGGCGAGACCGCGCCGGTCGCCGATGCGGCTGTCGACTTCATCGGCCGCACGCCTTCGCCTCTGGCGCTGCTGCCGCTGGAAGATGCGTTGGGGCTGGAGCCGCAGCCCAATCTTCCCGGCACGATCGATCAGCATCCCAACTGGCGCCGCCGCTATCCCGGCCGGGCGAGCGAACTGCTCGATCCGCCGCAAGTCCGACAAAGGCTGGCGCGGTTGGCAGAGCGAGGCGATCAATGATCGCGCCGCGCGCCACCATGCGCCTGCAGTTCCACCGTGGCTTCACCTTTGCGCAAGCCGCCGCGCTCGCCCCCTATTTCGCTTCGCTCGGCGTCAGTCACTTGTATGCGTCGCCGATCATGACCGCGAGGCCGGGCTCGCTGCATGGCTATGACACGATCGATGCGACTCAGGTGAATCCGGAATTGGGCGGCGAAGCGGAGTTTCGGCGGCTTGTGGGCGAGTTGCGCCGGCACGAGTTGGGGCTGATCGTCGACATCGTCCCCAACCACATGGCCATCGGCAACGGCAATGCCTGGTGGATGGACGTGCTGGCCCACGGCAGCGACAGCCATTATGCGAAATATTTCGACATCGACTGGACGCCCACCGCCCCACGGCTGCGCGGCAAAATTCTGCTGCCGATCCTCGGTCGCCCGTACGGCGAGGCATTGGCGGCCGGAGAAATAACATTGCAGTTGAGCGCCGCGCGGCGGCCGGTGGTGCGCTATTTCGACCATGAGCTGCCATTGGCGGCGGCCGCCGCCGGGGCCGTCGATGCAGGCTCGCTTGCCGAGTTCGCCACCGCTTCGCCCGACGGCCGCGAGCGCCTGCACCGGCTGCTCGAACAACAGCACTACCGATTGGCGTGGTGGCGGTGCGCCAATGACGAAATTAACTGGCGCCGGTTCTTTGACATCAACGATCTCGCAGCCATCCGGGTGGAAGACGACGAAGTCTTCGAAGCCGTGCATGCGACGCTGTTGCGCCTTTATGCCGAAGGCCTTGTGGACGGCGTGCGGGTCGATCACATCGATGGGCTTGCGCGGCCGGGCGAGTATTGCCGGCGATTGCGTGCGCGGTTGCGCGCGCTGGAAGACAATCGTCCGCCCGGTTGCCCGGCCGGCCCCGCCTATCTGGTGGTGGAAAAAATCCTGGGACGCGACGAGCAACTGCCGGTGAGTTGGGAAACCGACGGGACTACCGGCTACGACTTCATGGACGAGATCAGCGCGCTGCAACACGACGGCGCCGGCGAGCAACCGTTGAGCGATCTGTGGACACAGGTGAGCGGTCGTGCCGCACATTTCAGGTCGGAGGAGATTAAGGCGCGCCGCGAGATTCTGCAGCGTAGTTTTTCCTCGCAGCTTGAGGCGACGCTCGATGCGCTCGTCGAAATAACGCAAGGCGACCTCGCGATGCGGGATATTTCGCGCTCGGCGCTGCGGCGGTGCCTCAGTGAAATCCTCGTCCACTTTCCGGTCTATCGGATTTACGCCGAGGTCGGGCGCAGCTCGGCTGCCGACCGTGCCATCCTGTCGCGAGCAGTCTCCCGCGCGGCAAAATCCTGCCTGCCGGGTGATCGCTGGCTCGTGGAATTGCTGGGAAATTGGCTGATCGGGCGTCCCATCAGGCCTGCGGCAGACTCGCTCCAGACGATCGCGCTCACGCGCTTCCAGCAATTGAGCGCGCCGCTTTCGGCCAAGGCGGTGGAGGATACGGCGTTCTACCGCTACGGACGATTGCTGTCGCGAAACGACGTCGGCTTCGATCCGAGCCGCTTTGCGTCGTCGGCGGAGGAGTTTCACGCCCGCATGCAAGCGCGAGGGAGCACCTTTCCGAGGGCGCTGCTCGCCACCGCGACCCACGACCACAAGCGCGGCGAGGACGTGCGTGCGCGTCTGGCAGTGCTCAGCGAGATCGCGGATGAATGGAGTGCGGCGCTGCGGCGTTGGCTCGCGGCCGGCGGCGATCGGCCCGGCGGCGGCGCAGCGCCGTTGCCCGATGCCGGCGACCGGGCCGTGCTGTTGCAGACACTGGTCGGCGCCTGGCCCCTCGATCTTGAGACCGCCGATGCCGACGGCATGAAGACTTTTGCCGCCAGGATCGTCGCCTGGCAGCAAAAGGCGCTTCGCGAAGCCAAGCTGCGCAGCGACTGGTCCGCCCCCGATGAGGCCTACGAACGGCTCACCGCCGAATTCGTCACCCGTCTGCTCGCAGAGCCGTCGGCGCAGTTGGCGGAAATCGCCCAGTTCGCCCGCCGCATCGCGCCGCCGGGCGCGGTCGAATGGACTCGGCCAAGCTTTGACAAAACTCACCGCGCCAGGTGTCGCCGATATCTACCAGGGGACCGAATACTGGGATTTCAGCCTGGTGGATCCCGACAACCGCGCGGCGGTCGACTTCGCCGCGCGGCAGCGATCGCTCTCCGCCGCGCCGCTCGCGGCTCTGGTCGACGCGTGGCCGGATGGTCGCATCAAACAATTCCTTATCGCCCGCGTTCTTGCGGTTCGACAGAAGATGCCCGAACTGTTCGCCGGCGGGGAGTATCTGCCGCTCGCCATCGAGGGAGCGCGGTGCGGCCACGTCGTCGCCTTCGCGCGCGATTCTGGCCGATTCAATTTCGATCACTGTCCTGTGTCGCCATCCTGCCCGGCTGTTGCGTGGGGAATGGACCGTCGGCATGGCAAACACGTCCTGGCAGGACACGCGCGTTGTCCTTCCCTCCGCCATCCGCCCCGCAGGCTTTCTCGATGCGCTGACCGGCAACCAGATCAGCAGCGCCGACGGCTGTGTCCAGATCGCGCGGGTGCTGTCGATCCTGCCAGTGGCGCTGCTGACGATGCTGCGGCCGTGAACGCCGGCGAGACGGCGCGTTTGCAATGCAAAAAGCCTTCGTTTTTTGATGCAATGCACAAAAATCTTCGTTGATTGAAGAACGACTTGCGAAATTCCGAGCCGGCAGCTAAATATTTGATTCGCATAATCGCGGCGGCGTGGAAACGCAGACACGCAGCATGGTACGCACGGGAGCCGGGGTCTTCTTCGGTGAGGGGCGCCCAAAAGCGGGAATCCGAAACGCAGCGGCCACTACCTCACGGTGCGTAGGTAGCGGTAAAGTGGCCAGCCGGAGTGGCGACCGGCCCGCGATATGCGGTGTGCCGCGTATGTCGTTCCAACAGATCGATAGCGCTCGTCTCCGCAAGGCGCCATCAAGCTGCCGTGCCTGTCTGCCTGCCGCACTGATTTGACCCGGCTTGCAGGTATCGGGTCAATTTGGCTTGGTAACGCTGCGATCGACGGCTTGTTCTGCTCGACAAAAAAGCACCCGCGCCGTCCTTACGGAAAGAAATATGATGTGTTGTCGGTTGTGCGGCGCAGTGACCGGCTCCGCGCGGCCCGTTTCGTTTCGCCTCAAATCGCCGGCGGTTCGACCCCGCGCGGGCGGCTCCGTGGCGAGCGAAAGCGGCTTAGCTCTTGAACGTTTCCGGAAAGATCGGGGCGTTCCTCCTCAAGCCGGCGCCGAGCTCCGCTCGCCACAATCCCATGACCCCGGCCTGCTGCCCGGCGAGCCGCAAACGAGCGTCCGCTGCCGCACGATCGGGTAGTGTGTGAAATTGCATCCGGCTTACGGTGATCCAATCGTCCGCGAGCTTGAGCCATTGCGCGCGGTCACGCGGATCGGAAAGAGTGTGCGCTCTCCGCCGGCACGCCTCCGCTCGCTCTTCGTATTCAAGTGCGTTGCCCATCCCCAGCTCTGCACTCCGCGAATGAGGCATTGCACGCAAGCAACATCGCCAAGTCAATCGCCGCGCAACGCCATCGCGCTGGTTTCTGTGGACAACGCGATGATTGACGCGCAACCGATGCCGCTGGAGTTGCCAGTGGTCCGACTCTAACATTCGCATCCGGGTTCGGCAAACTCGTGTGCGAAGATCATGCAAACTTTGGAATCGAGGACGCTGGGTGTTGCCGACAAGCCACGCCCGTCGGTAATCTCCATGTGCTCATTGGGGACCAGCGATGCAACTGAATGAGACGGAGCGCGCCATGCTGGGCGGTGACCTGGGCCGCACGGCGCAGCTTGCGCTCGAGCACCAGATCAAGGTGGGAGAATTCCTCGGCGCCGAGGACTTCGTTGCGATCACGCAGGCCCACATCATGGCGGATACCGAAAGTCTCGGCGAGGCCGGGGTGCTATGGCTTGAAGAGCTTGCCGGCGAACATGGCGAGCCGGCGCGCGTTCGTGTACCCACGATCACCGATCCCCGCGGCACCGATTTCGCCAAGGCCGCGCTGCTCGGGCATGGCGAATCGATTTTGCGTCTTGAAAGACGCGCCATTAACGCGCTGACGCAACTCGGCGTCGCCATGACCGATACCTGCATCCATTATCAGACCATCCAGGCGCCGACCTTCGGCGAGAGCGTCGCCTTCGGCGATACCGGCGTGGTGATCTATTCGAATTCAGTGTGTGGCGCGCGCTCGAATTTCGAAGGCGGACCCTCGGCGCTGGCCGCCGGGCTCACCGGACGCACGCCACGCTACGGCTTTCATCTGGATTCGCAGCGCGCGCCAACAATCCGGATTCGAGCCGACGCTGTGCCCCGTTCGCTCAACGAATGGGGCGCGTTGGGCGCCATCATCGGCCGCCTGGCCGGCAACTACTGGGCGGTGCCGATGGTGGAGGGCCTTGCCGCCGGGCCCGGTTCCGACGCTTTGAAGCATTTTGGTGCGGCGATGGCGAGCTTCGGCTCGATCGCCATGTTCCATCTGATCGGAATCACGCCGGAAGCGGTGCAATGGCGAAACAGCACGTTGCCCCTGGCGCACCGCATCACCGCGGACGACATAGCGGCCTTTGCGAACGCCTATGCGGGCGACGAGGAGATCGACGTCGTGGTGTTCTCCGCGCCGCAATTGAGCCTGTATGAACTCCGCGAACTGGCCGCGCTCTGCGACGGGCGGCGGCTGGTCAAGCCGCTGCTGGCGGTGACCAGCCCCCAGGTCAAGCCGGATGCCGATCGCTTCGGCTACACGCGCCGGATCGAAGGCGCCGGCGGCCATGTGCTTTCCGGGATGTGCTTCTATCAATCCTATGCGCGCGAAATCGCGGAGGCCAATCGCTGGAGGCGACTGGCAACAAACAGCGCAAAGCTGGTCAATATTCTTGGCGGCTACGGTTATGCGCTGCGGCTCGCCTCGATGGAACGCTGCGTGCAGGCGGCCGCGACCGGAAAGCTGCAATGAGCCTGCAAGCGCTGCAATCGATCGGCATCGCCTGCCGCCGCTGCGGTCGGCGCCAAGCGATCCAGGTCTTGAGCCCACGATCAAACTGTGAAATCGCATGAGCCCTGGCCGCAAGACATTCATTGCCAGCCATGCGTTCGGCAATTGTGTGACCGCCCAAGCACTGGTGGCGCACGATGGTTTCTCCGCGCGCTATGACCTCGACCGCCTTCGCGGCACGTTTTCGCGGCCCGATCACACGCTGTTCGGACAATCGTATGTGGGAAAGGTGCTGATTCTCGACACCGCCAAGGGCGGCGTCGCCACTGCCTGGATGCTGCGCGAAATGGCGCGCACCGGCCTCATCCCGGCGGCCCTGGTCTTCAACAGCGTCAATCCGATCATGGTTCAGGGCGCCGCCTTCGGCGACATCCCGATACTGTCCGGTTTTGCCGGAGACATCACCGGGCAGGTGCCGCATCTGGCCACGGTACGCGTCGATCCGTCGAAGCGAGCGCTCGAAGTTTTATGATGCGGCCGCACGCGCCGGTGCGGCGGCTCCCGTCAGCGGCGCGGCTGCGCTCGGTAGGCGAACGGCGCCCGCTGCGCGGGCGTTGCGGTCGCGATTGCAGCCACAATCCCCATTGGCTATCGTGATCGGAGAAAATCATGCTCTCGAGGGGGGAGGGGTAGCGCTCATTAATCGCGCAGCGCGGCCCTTCACCATGCCGTAGGCTATCGGTTGCGCAATGCCGGGCGCCGGCACGCGCTTTCGGCAATCAAGAAAAGCGGTGCCGCCGTCAGTTTGAGATCAACGAAGAAAATTGCATGCCCAACCTGGTACCGCCGCACGGCTCGCCAACCGTCAAACCGCTGCTTCTCCCCGAGGTCGAGCGCGCCGAGCAACTCAAGCGCGCGCAGAACTTAACGAGAAGTCCCACTCAACTCGCGCGCGATCTCCGACGTGTTCATGCTGGCGATGGGGGCCTATACGCCGCTCAACGGCTTCATGGGACAAGACGACTGGCGTCGTTCGTCCTTGGAGATGAGACTGGCTGACGGCCTGTTCTGGCCGATTCCGATCACACTGCCGGTCGAAAGGGCCCTGGCCGATGCCGTCCAGGCCGGAGACGAAGTGAGCCTGGTCGATGCCGACAGCAGCGCCGTGCTCGCGCTGATGAAGGTGAGCGAAAAATACGTGCCCGACAAGCAGTTCGAGGCCGTGCACGTCTATCGGACCGACGATCCGAACCACCCGGGCGTAGCAAAGGTGCTGGCTCAGGGCGAGGTCAACCTCGCCGGCCCGGTCGCGTGCCTGAGCGAAGGCGAATATCCCGTCAGATATCCCGCGCTTTATATCCGGCCTGCCGAGGCGCGGGCGCTGTTTGTCAGGCAAGGCTGGTCCAACGTCGCCGCCTTTCAAACGCGAAATCCCATGCACCGCAGCCACGAGCATCTGGTGAAGATCGCGGTGGAGGTTTCCGACGGCGTCTTCATCCACCAGGTGCTCGGCAAGCTCAAGGCCGGCGACATTCCCGCCGAAGTCCGCACCCGCGCCATCGCTGCGATGATCGACAATTATTTCCGTCCCGGGACGGTCGTGCAGGCCGGTTATCCGATCGAGATGCGCTATGCGGGACCGCGCGAGGCGCTGCTGCATGCGCTCATTCGCCAGAATTTCGGCTGCTCGCATCTGATCGTCGGACGCGATCATGCCGGCGTAGGCAGCTATTACGGCCCCTACGACTCGCAGCGCGCCTTCGATCAATTGTGGGACGGCGCATTGCAGACAAAGGCGCTGAAATTCGACGTGACGTTCTACTGCCGCAAGTGCTACGGAATGGCGACCGCGAAAACCTGTCCGCACGATCCAAAATTTCAGGTTTCGATTTCCGGCACGCAGCAGCGCCAAATGCTCTCCAGCGATGCGGAGATACCGCCCGAATTCAGCCGACCGGAGGTGGTGGCGATTCTCAAGGAATATTATGCCGGGCTGCGATCGGCGGGCGCGGGGCCGGCACGGTGATCATCGCGCAAATCTCCGACACCCACCTCGTGCTCGACAGCCCCGATGCCGATCGGCGCCTGCGCGACCTTGAACTCGCGATTGTCGACATCAATCAACTCGATCCCGCCCCCGACGCGATCGTTCACACCGGCGACGTCGTGCATAACGGGCGGCCGGACGAATACCGGCTGGCGCTGGGCGTGTTGGCAAAAGCGAGCGCGCCGGTCTACGTGCTGGCCGGCAACAAGGACGACCGGGTGAATTTGCGCCGGGCCTTTGCGCCGCGCGGATACCTTGCGCCGGACGGCGAGTTCATCAACTACGCGATCGACGCCTTTCCGATAAAGCTGATCGCGCTGGATACGATGCATTCAGGCGGCAACAAGGGCGATTTCTGCGCCGAACGGGCCGCGCGTCTGCGTGATCTGATCGAGGACGAGAGCGCAAAGCCCATTGCGGTCTTCACGCATCATCCGCCTTTCGAGGTCGATGTCGGGCCGGAGCGCATCCATTTTCATTCGCTGGAAGCGATGGCGCGATTGCGCGAGACCTTGCAGCATCGCGGACGCGTGGTCGCCGTGTTCAGCGGACACGTCCACCGCGCCGCCGCGGGTTATGTCGGACGCATCCGTGCGACGGTCACTCAATGCATTGCGACGACGCTGCGCAGGGGTGAGTATCCGCCGCCGATGCACGCGCACCCGGTCTATCACGTTCATCGCTTCGATCCGGCCTGGGGATTTATCACGGAAACGCGCATCGCATCTGCATCACATCCGCATCCGTCGATCGATGTGCGGCAAATGTCGCGGCAGGAGATGGCGGCGCAGAGCGGTGCGTGAGAATGCCGGCCCGCATCCGGACAGGCTCAATTCGAATGTAGTTACAGGCGTGAAGGCAGTAACGGAAAGACCTATTGGAACAACGTCGGCACGATTGTTCTCTTTGAAGGGGGTGGCGAGAAAGACGACTCCCTACTTCTCATTAACATGTTCCCAAGGCGCAATACTCCGAAGCCGAGTAGGTCGCGAAAGAAAGATACTCACGTAAGCTGAGCCGCGCCGCCTCTATCGTGGCAGCGCGGAGAACATGTGAATTCTTCGATGCCAGCGCACCCGCAGCACAAATATTCGCGGTGTGACTTGCAATGAGCCTATAGAGGGCGTCTGCCATACCAACGACCACGGCCATACCAACCCCCGCCGCCGAGCAGCAGAATTAGAAGAACAATGATCAAGATCGTTTCCATGAAAATCTCCACGTGTTGTGACAATAATAACGCCGTCGGGGGCGCCGGAGTTCCATCGAAATGCTCGACCCGAGAACTACAAATATACGGTTGCGTCGCACAATGTATATTGCACTAAACCGCTCCGCGGTATCGGCATCAACGGTTCTTCGCTGCTCCACTCGTTCCGCTTGATCCGTCGCTTCACTGAAGAGCTGGCGGGGAACGTTGATGATCGCAAAAATGCCTGCGTTCTTCTGCGTGCGTTTCAAAATCGGCCTCCACAAAAATCTCGACGATTTCCTCCTGGCTGCCACCTTTTCGCAGGATATGCGTTAGCAAGCCGGTGTCTCATCGGCAGGATCGCGTGTGGAGGATTGTTCGGCGCAAGGTTCAATGGTGAGGGCCCTTTGGCCGCTCCGCTCCCTAAATTTCTTCATGGCCGACATGCAGGCCGGGATCGGACCGTTCCTCGGCGTATTCCTCCTCGCCCATGGCTGGCAGAGCGGCTTGATCGGCACCGTTATGAGCATCGGCGGGATCGCGGGTGTGATCGTTACAGCGCCGGCCGGCGCCCTGATCGATGCCTCGTCGCACAAGCGACTGTACGTCATCGTGCCCGGCGTCTGCACCGTCCTTGCGTCAGCTACGATCCTTCTTTCGCAGCAGTTCTGGCTTGTCTCGGCCTCGCAGGTTGCCTCGGCCGTCGCTGGAGCTGCGATTGGACCCGCGGTGGCGGGTATGACGTTGGGGATCGCGCATCAGAGGCGCTTTACCAGACAAATGGGGATCAATCAGGCATTCAATCACGCCGGCAACATGGTCGGGGCCGGATTATCCGGCCTGTTGGGTTGGGTCTTCGGTCTGAGCGCAGTGTTCTGGCTCGCGGCCGTCTTTGGCATCCTCTCGATCATCTCGGTCGCGCTCATTCCTCCCGCTGCCATCGACGATCGCATCGCCCGCGGCATCAAAGACGGTCAGGCAGGAACCAGCACGATAAGTGGCTACCGCGTTCTGGTCGAATGCGCACCGCTTCTGGCGCTCGCCGCTTCGCTATGCCTTTTCCATCTCGGTAACGCGGCCATGCTGCCCCTCTATGGCATGGCGGTTGTCAGCGCCGATCACGCCAACGCGCCGGCCTTTGTCGCCATCACGATCGCCGTGGCCCAAGGAGTGATGATCCTGGCGGCGCTCGCGGCCGCGCGCCTCGCGGAGCGACGCGGCCTTTGGATCGTTCTCATGATCTCGTTTGCCGCGCTGCCTGTGAGAGGTTTGCTGGCAGCGTTTCTGATCGGCCGCTGGGGCGTTTACCCGGTGCAGTTTCTCGACGGCATCGGGGCGGGCCTGCAGAGCGTCGCCGTCCCGGCGCTGGTCGCGCGAATTCTTAATGGAACCGGGCGCGTCAACGTCGGGCAAGGCGCCGTCATGACGGCGCAGGGTATTGGCGCCTCGCTCAGTCCCGCGATCGGCGGATGGATAGCGCAAGAGCTAGGATACAGTATCGCTTTTGTCATTCTCGGAAGCTTCGCATTAGGTTCGGTCGCGCTCTGGACGGCGTTTCGGTCTAGTGTCGAGAAGGCGACCGTCATTGGCCCGGACCAATCGGACCGGGGACCAAATGCGCAAGCCGCGGCGTGAATCCAAAGACCGGCGCTATGTCGACGCGCTTGGCAAACCTTCGAGACCGCATGTCCTCTCACGTGGCTATCTGGCTTATTGCTGCGGCCTCGGTCGGCGCAGTCATCGTTCGCCCGTTCGACATCATCGAGGCAGTTTGGCCCGTGAGCGGGGCCACTTTGCTTGTCGTTTTTGGACTGCTCGCGCCTGCCGTCGCGCTTCGTGGTGTTGTCAAAGGCGTCGATGTTTATCTGTTCTTGACCGGCATGATGCTATTGGCCGAAGTTGCGCGCAGCGAGGGCTTGTTCGATTGGCTTGCGGCGATCGCAGCACGGCGCGCCGACGGGTCAGGCGAGAAGCTTTTTTTGCTCACCTACTGCGTCGGAACGGTCGTCACTGTCTTCCTTTCGAATGACGCGACGGCGGTCGTGCTGACGCCTGCGGTCGCCGCGGCTGCAAGGGCCGCGAAAGTCGAACAGCCGCTGCCGTATCTCCTGATTTGTGCTTTCATCGCCAACGCCGCGTCGTTCGTGCTGCCGATTTCCAACCCAGCGAATCTCGTTGTCTACGGCGCCCACATGCCGTCGCTTTGGCAATGGTTGTCGCGGTACTTGCCGCCGTCGGCGATCTCGATTGTTCTGACCTATGTGCTGCTGCGGCGGACGCAACGTGCCGCGCTGCGCCAAACGATCGCTACAGAGGTGGCGCTGCCGAAGCTCTCGGCAGGTGGCAAAGCGGCTGCCGCCGGCATCAGCGCAACGGCCGTCTTGCTGCTGACCGCTTCGGGACTCGATACTCCGCTTGGCTTGCCAACCTTCATCGCCGGCCTTTCAACGGCCGCGCTCGTGCTCATCGGCCGGCCCATCAAGGCTTGGCGGCTCATAAGAGATATTTCCTGGGGTGTCTTGCCGCTGGTCGCCGGTCTTTTCGTCCTGGTCGAAGCGCTCAACGAGACCGGCGTAATCGCTACTTTGAGTGAATTCCTGCGCGAGGCCGCGTCCGAGTCGGTGGCTTGGGCGGCCTGCGGCGCCGGAATCGCCGTGGCCGCGGCCAGCAATCTCGCCAACAATCTGCCGGTTGGATTGATCGCCGGCAGCGCAATTCAGAGCGGTCACATTGCCGATCCGGTCACGCGGGCGGTTTTGATCGGCGTCGATCTCGGTCCCAACCTTTCCGTAACGGGCTCGCTTGCAACGATCCTGTGGCTCGGGGCGCTTCGGCGCGAGGGCCAGCAGGTCAAGCCTCTCGCCTTCCTGGCTTTAGGAATCGTCATCATGCCGGCAACGCTGTTCGGCGCCATGGCCCTCGTGCTCGCGTTAGGAATAATCGCGCCATCCCTCATGTAGCGCCGAAAATTCACCCCTCTCGCTCTGCGCCTCCCGTAACAAGATGTCTCTAGGCGCGCATGAGGACGGGGCAAATGACGGGGCCGGAGCGCATTGCCAACAGATTGGCAGCCAGACCCGGTCCGCCTAATGCGGACGTTGGCCTGAAAAGAGCGGTGATTGTCGGTGATCCGAACTTCGTCGCGCAGCGTACCATGGGCCGATGAGCTATCTGATCGCCTATATCAGCGTTCTGGTGGTGTTCGGCGGCGCCGACGCGTGCTGGCTGCGCATCATGGGGCCGCTCATCTATCGGCCGGCCCTCGGAGAGATTCTCGCGCCAAGCCTGCGGGTCGCGCCCGCGATTGCGTTTTATTTGGGCTATCCGGTCGGCGTGGTCGTGTTCGCGGTAATCCCAGGCTTGCGCGCCGGAATGGCATCGAGCGCCTTGTTTCCGGCCCTTCTGTTCGGGGCGCTCGCCTATGGCACCTATGATTTGACGAATTACGCGACGTTGCGCCACTGGACGTTTCAAATCACGATCCTGGATATCCTCTATGGCGCGCTTGTGTCTGGTCTTGCCGCCGTCGCGGCCTATGCTCTGGTTCGGGCCAGCGTTGGTTTTTCCTCAACGCCCTGATTGGTTAGGTCCGAGCAAGTAGTGGCTGACGCCCCACTCGTCTCCGGCGGCATGACCGAATAGTCCTGTCGTCGCCATGAAGAAGAGGCGCCAGCGGCGGCGCCAGAGCCGTGCATCGGCGCCGTAAATTTGTTTCAAGATCTCGAAGATGGCGCCGGCGTTACTATCGAAATTTTGCAGCCAATGCCGGGCCGTACGCGCGTAATGCCGGCCGTCCCACCACCATTCGCGATCGACGGTGAAGCAATCGGGAAACTGCCGGATAAGATTGCGGCTCGGCATGATGCCACCTGTGAAATAGTGTTGCGCAATCCAATCGGCTTTATTGTCGGCGGCAAAGCGGTAGGAAGCGCGGCTATTGGCGAAGACGTGCAATAACATGCGCCCCTGAGGGTCAAGACAATCGCGCATGCGCCGCAGCAGGGGTCGCCAATTGGCCATGTGCTCGAACATCTCGACGGACACGACGCGATCGAAACGGCCCGTCGGGCCGAAATCGTTCATGTCGGCGGTGATGACTTCAAGGTTCGTCAGCGCCTGGGCCCGGGCCACATCGAGTATGAATTCCCGCTGCGATCGGGAATTAGATACCGCCGTAATCCTCGCCGCGCGATAGCGCTGCGCCATCCACAATGACAGCGAGCCCCAGCCGCAGCCGAGATCCAGGATACGTTGGCCGTCGGCAAGATCGGCGTGATCGGCAGTGACCTGCAATGCTCGTTCTTCCGCCACCGCCAGCGTGTCGTTGCTGCCGCCATAGAGGCAGCATGAATACTTCCGCTGCGGCCCAAGGATCAAGGTGAAGAACTCCTGCGGTATCTCGTAGTGCTGGGCGTTGGCTGCTGCGGCATGCGGGGCGATTGGATACGCGGTCATATCCGCGGCGAAGCGGCGATCGGCATCGGGCGCGGCCCTGGAGAGTTTGCGCTGCGTGCGGGCGACAAGCGACGCAATGGCCGCCTGCGTCACGGCATCAGGCCAAGGGACCGTTTCGCCCAAGCGCATCAACGTCTGCAGCATGCGCATAAACGATCTTCAGACGATGCGCCGCGGCGCCGGGAAAAAGGCGTTGGTGCGCGCCTGGTAAGCGCGGAAGGCATCGCGCCGGCGATCGAGCATATGTTCCTCCAGGGGCGGAATGCCCGAAATATGCACGAGGAGCCAATACATGCAGGCCGATCCGGCGAGAGCGAGCCAGCCCCACGGATAGCCGCCGTTGAGGTCGATCGCGAACAGCGGATAGGCCAGCCAGCCGAACCATTCGAAGAAGTAATTCGGATGTCGCGACCATCCCCAGAGGCCGACATCGCAGACGCGGTTCTTGTTTGCCGGATCAGCGCGAAAGCGCCGCAGTTGGGCGTCGGCGGCGCCTTCACCCGCAATGGCGACGAGTAGAACGAGCACCGCGACAATATCTTGGACGCGTAACGCTGGAAGCGGGTTCGACGCGGCAAGAATGACCGACAGCGCCAGCGGGATGCTGACAAGGGCCTGCTTTTGCAGCAGCCAGAACATTTGCGGCGACGCGCGGGCGCCCCACCCGTGCAGCAGTTTGGCGTAGCGCGGATCGTCGCTTCTTCGCAGGCTGCGAAGCGCAATGTGAAAGCCGAGCCGGAGCGACCAAAAAACGATCAGCGCCGCGACCAGGGCCTGGCGCATAGTCGCAGGGCCGCCAACGAGCGCACCAGTGCACCCGACTGCGCCGAGCCCAAAAGTCCAGGTCGCGTCCACCCAGCCGGAATTTCGCGTGCATCGCCAAATGAGCCACGCACACGCCATGATGACCGACAGGGCGGCCGCGGTGACGATCAGGACGATTGCGAATTGCGCGACGGTCACGGCACTGCTTCGGCAAGCTTGGCATGGCTGGACAGTTCCGCCCTTTTGGCGAACGCGTCGACATCGCTCAAGACCGGCGCGAGGAACCGCAAGGGCCACGCGAAGGCGCCGATGATGCCGAGATGCCCGACCCTCGGGTAAGTCAAGACGGTCGCGGCATCGCCGGCCGCCTGAAGACGGGCGGCAAGTCGAGCCGAGTTGCCGGGATCGACGATCTGATCATCCGATCCCGTCGCCAGCAGCGCCGGTGGCGCACCCGGGGAAACATGAGCGATCGGTTGGGTCATGGCATCATTGGCGCTGCCGAAGATGGTGCGCAGAGTTTCGCTGCGCAGCGGTAGAAAATCGTAGGGCCCGGAGATGCCGATCAGGCCAGTGATGTCTCGATCCGGCGTCATGTTGACGGCCTTGAGCCAGCGGCCGTCGAGCGCGAGCATCGCTGCGATGTAGGCCCCGGCCGAGTGCCCCATCACGAACAGCTTGTTTGGGTTGCCTCCGAAGCGAGTTGCGTTGTCCTTCGCCCATCGGAGCGCGAGCGCCCCGTCCTCAAGAAACCCCGGATAACGCGTTGGGGGATAGACGCGATAGTCGGGAATGACGACTAAGTAGCCCTGGCGCGCGAGCGCCACAGCGACGAACTTGTAAATTCGTTTGCTGCCGCTCTGCCAGGATCCACCATAGAAAAAGACGATCACTGGCGAGGCTGTAGTGCCGTCCGGCCGATAAATGTCGAGCGTACGCCGCGCGCCCGTCGCGTAGGGGACCGAGCGGGTGATCGCGAAACCTGTTTGCCATGCGAGCAGATTCAAGACCGTCGCTGGCGAGCAACCCGTCAGCAGCAACGTCGCGAGCATTCCGGCCGACCAACGGCGCGCGCTCCGGATCGACCGACGGCAGAACCACCGGTTGCCGGGCTGCGCCGATGCGAAAACTCTCAAGGCCGCTGACATGATCGAAAGTCAGATGCGGATCAATGGCTGGATGAGGCGGCCCAGCCAGCTTTGCAGATGGATTTGTCCTTGAAGCGCGACCAGGCAGACGCAGGGCACATCGTTCCCGACCACTGGATTGTGCTCGACGGTCTCGTCAGCTTCGTCAAAGTCGCCGGGTCCGTAACTGCCGAGATCGTGGCGGAACGCGCCCTCGAAAACGCAGGTCCATTCCGTTCCAGTGTGCCTGTGCCGCGGCAATCGCGTCCCCGACGCCGCCTTCAGCATGAAGACGCGGACACCCTCGCTGGACGACACGTCGACCGCGCGCCATTGCACGCCGCGCCCGATCCACCGCCAGGAGCCCAAAGCGTAGCGTGACAGCGGCGCGGGCAAGCCGGAAGCCGCCTGCGCTTGCGGCACGCGCAGGGCGGATGGCGCATTCGGTTGGTCAGGCTGCGAGTTACGAAGCGTGGCGATGGCGCGATCGAGAGCGTCCGCGCTCATGGGTTCCGGCGCGGCTTGGTCGAGCAAGGCGCCGCCCACATGCTCGAACGCCCGCACGGCGTTGCGGCATTGCGGGCAAAGCGAGAGATGCGTCACCACCACGAGGCCGCGCGCTTCATCAAGCGCACCCGATACGAAAGCCGCCAGCGTCACATCGCTTGGATGGTGCATAATGGTCATGTGAGATCACCGAGCAGATTGCGCAGCCGGGTCATGGCGAGGCGCAGCCGCGATTTGACCGTTCCTATCGGCAGATCGAGCAGAGCGGCAATATCGCTGTGCGGGCGGCCGTCGAAGAACGAAAGCGTCACGATGCGGCCCTGTTCGGCCGGCAACTGAACGAGCGCGGCGCGTACCCGCTCCCCGCGTTCGGCCGCATCGAGCGGAGCGTCGGGCCGTTCGGGCCCCTCCGGCTCAATCACTTCGTCACGCGCGTAGAGCGCGGCAAGTTTGTCGCGGCGCAGGCGATCGATCCGCAGGTTGCGCGCGATCGTATAAACCCACGCCGATACGCTTGCGCGCGCCGGATCATAAGAGGCGGCTTTTCGCCAAATCGTGACCAGCGCGTCCTGCGCGATGTCTTCGGCGGTGTCGGATGCGACACCCATGCGCATCAGCATGCCCTTGATCCTCGGGGCGTAGAATTGGAACAGGGCCGCAAAGGCCGCCCGGTCCGCATTTGATGCAATTGCAGCGACCCAGCGTCCTGGATCGTGGTTAGCCGCAGTTTCATTGTGCATGGTCGTTCCGGGCCGCGTCGACTGCAAACAGCGTCCAGGCCATTTCGGCGAAACCGCTGCGGCTGAAACCTGCATGCTTTTCAATACGAGCGAGATCCGGGTTTGGATCAGTGCCAACAGGTCGAACGAGTGATCCAATGAGCCCGCTCAGCCGTAACCGCCCAGCAGCCGGAACGACCGCCATCATGCGCGGCCGGATGGAGCGGATGAACGGCGCGCCATGCATGGCAGTTTCACGGCACGAAAAAAAATAGCGGTCATCGGCACCGGCATTTCCGGCATGGCAGCGGCCTGGCTTCTGAGCGCACGCCATGACGTTACGGTCTATGAATGCGATCGGCGCATCGGCGGACACTCTAACACTGTTTTCGTCGAAGGCGCGAAAGGGCCCCTCGCCGTCGACACGGGCTTCATCGTCTATAACGAGCTGACTTACCCCAATCTCACGGCGCTTTTCGCGCATTTGAACGTTCCGACCCAGCGGTCCAGCATGTCGTTCGCGGTGTCGCTGGCCGGCGGCGATATCGAATACTCCGGAAGCGGCGTTTGGGGTCTGTTTGCGGAAAAACGGAACCTGCTCCGCCCCCGTTTTTGGTCGATGCTCCGCGACGTGCAACGCTTTTACCGGGAGGCGCCGCGCGATCTTGCGCTGCTTGAAGAATGCCACACGACGCTCGGCGATTATCTCGACGTCAACGCCTATGGATCGGCGTTCCGGACCGATCATCTGTTGCCCATGGCGGCTTCGATCTGGTCGACGCCGTCGAGCGCGATACTCAACTATCCGGCAGCATCGTTCATCCGCTTCCAGGACAGCCATGGCTTGCTGCGCCTGCGTAACCGGCCGCCGTGGCGCACGGTCGCCGGCGGCAGCCGCGTTTACGTCGAGCGGCTCACCCGATCTTACGCGGATCGTATTCAGGTTTCGAACGGTGTTACGGCCGTGCGGCGTCTGGGCCACCAAGTGCAAATCCGCAATCGCGCCGGAGAGGTAGCGACGTTCGACTGTGTGGTGATCGCGACGCACGCCGATCAAGCATTGGACTTACTGGAGCAACCGACGGATCAGGAGCGGCGGTTGCTCGGCGCCTTCGCTTACAGCCGCAACACGGCGGTGCTGCATTCCGATCCCGCGATGATGCCGCGGCGGCGTGCGGTCTGGTCGAGCTGGAATCATATCGGACAGACCGGCGATGGCAACGCTCAGTGCGGCCCCACCGTGACCTATTGGATGAACGCGCTGCAGAACATTCCGCGCGAAACGCCGCTGTTTGTGACGCTCAATCCGCAACGAATGCCGCGCCACGTTTGGCACCGTGAGACGTACGAGCATCCGATGTTCGATTCCGCCGCGATCCGGGCACAGCGGCAGCTCTGGTCGCTCCAGGGCCGGCAAAATACATGGTATTGCGGTGCATATTTCGGCGCAGGGTTTCACGAAGACGGTCTTCAGGCGGGCCTTGCTGTTGCGGAGGCCCTCAGGGGCGGGCGCCGACCTTGGACTGTCGCCGACGAATCCGGGCGGATTGCCCTGAGACCCGTCTCTGCGAGCGCGGCGCAGCCGGAGTTTCACGCATGACGCTCCGCTCGGCACTCTATATCGGCACCGTCGTGCACCGACGCTTGCGCCCACGGGCGCATCGTCTGCGTTATCACACCTTTTGGCTACTGATCGATCTCGACGAGGTCGCTCGCCTAGCGCGCGGCTTGCGCCTGTTTGCACATAACCGCTTTAACGCTTTGAGTTTCTACGACGCCGATCATGGCGACTGCAGCGGCGCGGCGCTGCGCGGTCAGGTCGAATCTCACCTGCGGGCGGCCGGGATCGAGACCGCAGGCGGCCCTATTCGTCTGCTCTGCATGCCCCGGATGTTCGGCTACGTTTTCAATCCACTGAGCATCTATTTCTGTTATCGGTCCGACGAGTCTCTTGCGGCTCTGCTGTACGAAATCCGCAACACCTTCGGGGAGCGCCACAGCTATTTGATACCGGTCAGCCACGGCGCAGGTCCGGTTATCGCCCAGCATTGCCAGAAGCTCTTCTACGTTTCCCCGTTCATGGACATGGACGTAAGCTACGCATTTCGGGTTGCGGTCCCGGGCGAAAGCGTCAGCGTCGTCGTCGAGGCGACCGGCAAAGACGGCCGCATCCTGATGGCGGCGCTTTCCGGGAGGCGTGTCGCGCTCACGGACGCGGCGCTGTTGCGCGCCCTTGTTGCGCATCCGGCGCTGACGCTGAAAGTAATTGCCGCCATCCACTGGCACGCGCTACGGATGCTGCTCAAGGGCTTCACGCTGCGTCCGCGGCCGAGTCCTCCCAAGAGCGCCGTAACGATCGTGAGCGCCGAGGTCTCGCCACCATGACCGCTGCGAGATCGTCCTATGCAAACGGAGATCCTCACGGGCGTGCCGGTGCACGCTTAGGCTTGCTTGGCCGTTTGCTGGAATTCGCATTACCCACACTGCAAACCGGACGATTGCAGCTTATCCTGCCGAACGGCGACACGATCGAACGCCGCGGTGTCCATTCAGGACCCGATGCAACGCTTCGTGTGCGCCGCTGGCGCGCCTTGTCGCGGATACTTATCGAGCGCGAAGACGGTTTCGCGAACGGCTATATAGAGGGGGATTGGTCGACCCCAGATCTCGCGGCTTTATTTGAGTTCGGCGCACGAAACGAGAGAGCCGTGGCGCCGGGAACCAAGAGATGGCTGCTGAGCCTGGCACGCAATCGGATCATGCACTGGCTGCGCGCCAACACCCGGCGTGGCAGTCGGCGCAACATTGCGGCGCATTACGATCTCGGCAACGATTTCTTCCGCGCGTGGCTCGACCACGGCATGAGTTATTCATCGGCGCTCTATCGCGGGACCGAATCCCTCGAGCAAGCGCAGGAGCAAAAGCTTGATCGCATCGCAGAGCTCCTTGCGCTGCGCGGCGGTGAGAGCGTCCTGGAGATCGGCTGCGGCTGGGGGGCGTTGGCCGAGCGGCTGCTTCACCAATTTGGTGCGACCGTATTCGCCATAACGCTTTCGGAGGAGCAACTCCGTTACGCGCGAACGCGTCTCGCCCGCGACGTCCGGCAAAAGCGCGCCAACCTGCGTCTCTTGGATTACCGCGACGTTCGCGGCCGCTTCGATCGGGTCGTGTCCATCGAAATGATCGAAGCGGTTGGCGAGCGCTATTGGCCGGTATATTTCGCCAAGCTTCGGGAGTCCCTTCACCAAGGCGGGGTGGCCGTGCTCCAGGCCATCACCATCGCCGAGCAGCGCTTCGCGGCCTACCGTAGCCGGCCGGACTTCATTCAGCGCCGTATCTTTCCGGGCGGCATGCTGCCGACGCGATCGATCATCGAGCAGGAGGCTGCCCGCGCTGGCCTCAAGCTCGTCCATCACGAGTCGTTTGGCGACAGCTATGCCAAGACGCTTGCGGAATGGCGCGGGAGATTTAAGCGGGCTTGTCCGTACATCCAAGAAAGCGGATTCGATGATCGCTTCCGGCGCCTGTGGGAGTACTACCTCGCCTATTGCGAGGTCGGCTTTCGGTTGGGCACCGTGGATGTCGGTTTCTTCAAGTTGGCTGAGAGTTCCACCTCGTCAGGGTGTCCCTGACCGTTCTGCAAGAATTATTAATGCTTTTGGCCAACTCTCTGACGTACTCGGCCTGCACGGCAGGACCTGGTCCGACTGTGGTGCGCCACGATGAAGCCAATACCGGAACTACGCCTCGCCGAACTGCTCAGCGCGCTCAGCTATGCGCTTGATATGGTCGAAGGCCAGCCGCCCGGCCATTGCGTGCGCTGCTGGATCGGCATCCACATCGGCCGCGAGATCGGGCTTCCCGAATCTGAAATCTGGGAGCTTTATTATATGCTGCTGATGAAGGACGTCGGCTGCAGCAGCAACGCCGCGCGCATCTGTCAGCTCTACATGACCGACAATATCGCCTTCAAACGCGACTTCATGACGGTTAATGGTAGCCTCCCTCAAGTGCTTAGGTTCGTCCTTTCACATACGGGAATGAACGCCGGACTCGCCGAGCGCTTCCGGGCCCTCGTTCATATCTTCCAAAATGGCGGCCAGATCGCCAAGGAGTTGATGGAAACGCGGTGCGACCGCGGCGCCGAAATCGCGCGCAAAATGCGTTTCTCGGAACGGGTCGTCGCCGCGATCCGGAGTTTCGACGAGCACTGGGACGGCGGCGGGATGCCGGACCGTCTGGAGGGCGAAAGCATACCGGTTTATTCCCGGATCGCCCTCATTGCGCAGGTGGTCGACGTGTTCCAGATCGCCAACGGCGTCGAGGCCGCCAGACTGGAAGTACAACACCGGACCGGAAGCTGGTTCGACCCGCGCTTGGCGGCTGCGTTCGAATTGGTTGCGGCCAAGCCCGAATTCTGGGCGACGTTGCGCGCGGATGAGCTGCAACAAGCGATTTTCAACCTCGAACCCGCGCAACAAAGAGCCTTTGTCGATGACGATTACCTCGACAATATCGCGGCGGCGTTCGCGCAGACGATCGACTCCAAGAGTCCCTATACCAAGGGTCACAGCGAACGGGTAACGTTGTTTGCCGATCTCATCGCCGAAGAACTTGATCTCTCGCCGGGGCGGCGCCGCTGGCTTAAGCGCGCCGCGCTGCTGCATGACATCGGAAAACTGGGGGTCAGCAATTCTGTCCTCGACAAGCCGGGGAAGCTAGATCCCAACGAATGGGCGGCGATGCAGAAGCACGCCGCGCTCGGCGAAACTATCCTTTCGCGGATTGCCGCTTTTGCCGACCTCGCGACCATTGCCGGGGCGCATCACGAGCGGCTCGATGGCAAAGGCTACCCGCGCGGCCTGAAAGGCGATCAGATTTCGCCCGAAGTCCGGATCGTCACCACGGCGGATATTTTTGACGCTCTGACCGCAGATCGCCCCTACCGCGCAGCCATGCCTGTCGACAAGGCTTTATCGATCATGTCGGAGATGCTCGATACGGCCATCGACCGGACATGCTTCGATTCCCTTCAACGCGGGCTGAGGCGTGTCGCTTCCTCGATGGCGGCATGATCTCCCTTGGGTCAGCTCTCCGCTTGTCGGTCTGATTCAGCTAGTTTTGGCTTCCGCCACGTAATTGGCGTCGCAGTCTCGCTGGAAGCAACAGCGGTGTGCACACTCTGTCTGCGATGGCCGCGACCTCATCCGGCGCGGACACGGTCCCGAGGTACTCGCCCCGTGACAGCATGCGGATCGCCGTCCGCTCGATTTTACGCTTACGCTCACCCATGAATTCTTTCACATCTACAAGTCCGTGCATTTTCCGATCAACAAAAGAAGCGGAAACTGCGAGGTACAGCACCCGAGGAGACACATCTGTGTCACCATAAACTCCACCGGCAGACCAAATTTATTATAAGAAAATTTTTCCATTGAACCAATTCCATCGCAAGACAATGAAACACTGATACGCGAGGAATGGCCCCGTCCAGAAAAACAGCAGCGTCCAATACGAGGTCGCGGATGCGCCAGGAAGGTGCCAGCCCGGGCACAGAGGTGGCGGCTTCAATACCAGCAACACAGCGGCCGTTGTAGCGGTCATGAGCAGGCTGATCGCGACCGCCAACGTAGCCGTTCTCATGTATGGCCAACCTTCCTATTGGCGTGACCCTCGATATAGTCACTTATTACGCCGCTACCGACACCGTGACGATCGCGCAAGCAGCGTTCGATGCAGCCGTGGCGAACTGGCCGCACTACAATTCCAAACTGCGAAAAGAGTTTTCCTGATGCGTGAAAGCAAGCGGGAAGAGCTGAAGCGTTAGCTGAGTCAAAAAAAGAGCCAAAAATTTTGGCTCGTTTCAAAAGTGCCCGTGAAGTGGCGCGCCCGGAGGAGATTCGAACTCCCGACCCCCAAATTCGTAGTCTGAAGAAAGCTCATGTGGCAGAAAAACTACAGGGCATCACGATCCATCACGACACCTTGCAACCCCTTTCTGCTGCCTATCTTTCACTTGCAGACCTCTGTTCTCCGACAGACCTCCTGTTCTCCAACCAAAATAACAGTCATGCAACTCCATGAGCAATCAGACCCCGCGGCGGAGTCTGCTTCCACAGTGCTTCCATCAGCTGACGATGACGCTGGTCACTCAGCTGAAATAATCCGGTTACCTAGGCGTAACAAAAGCTGCCTGCACACGGGGCAAGAAGTTAACGACGGCAAGTGTTGGAAAGATGCGTTGCCGGGAACTAAAGAGGTGTTCTTTTTGGGATGCCGGCTGCGCGGCTTTGGGATGCGCGTGTTGAGCTCGGGACGCCGCTCGTGGGTTTTCCAGTACCGGGATGAGCATAAGCGCACTCGTCGGCTTGCGCTTGGCGACGTTTCAGCGTGAGTTTGGACGCGGCTCGAATGGCCGCTCGGCGGCATGCTGCAACGGTCACTCAGGGTGGTAATCCTTCCGTTCAACGTAAGTCGAGGCAACGGGCCGCCAGTGTCCTCGACGTTATAGAGGCCTATCTAATTGAAGCAAAAGCCCGGCAGAGACGACGTACTTACAAAGAAACGGAACGCCACCTCCGTCGCCACGCGGCGTACCTGCATCACGAACGCGCTGATGGGGTTTCGCGGCGCGAGATTGCCACCCTTCTGGAACGCGTCAACAAGCACTCAGGGCCGATCGCCGCGAATCGCGTGCGGGCGGCATTGAGCGCGCTGTGGAGCTGGGGGCTGCGCACAGGCCGGATCGAATCCGATGGCAATCCGGTGAGCTTTACCGTACGCCAGCCGAGAGGTCGCGGGAGAGGACGCTGAAAGATGCCGAGATTAAGGCCATCTGGAACGCCACCAAGGGCGATGATGATTACTCGCGTATCGTCCGGCTCTGTTTGTTGACGGGCTGCCGGCGCGAGGAAATGAGTGGGTTGCAATGAGATGAAGTCGATCAGGAACGGCTCGCGATCGGTGCCGACCGAATGAAAGGCCGGGCTCCGCACGAGTTACCCCTTCTGCCATGGTCTCAGCGACCTCCCAGCAAGATCGGAAGCGTCCGAGGGCCTCATATTGGCAGGCGCGGCACGGGATTTTCGGGCTTAGAGCAAGAGCAAGAAAGCGCTCGACTGCACAATGCAAAGGGCGCTTCTAGCTTGTACCTGGGGACTTCATGACCTGCGACGCACGTTCTCAACGCGGTTGCACGACGCGGGGGTCGAGACGATCGTGGTCGAAGCGCTGCTGGCACACAAGCAGCAGGGAGTGGGCGCGGTCTACAATCGCGCCTCTTCTCGGAAGCAAAGCGGCACGCCCTGACCCGCTGGCACGAGATTATGCGAGGCATCGTCGAGGGCCAAACGTGATCAACATCAAGTGGGCAAACAACGAAGGCCGTGCGTTTGTCGCCTCCGTCGTGGAAAAGGGACAGCAGGACGAACGCGAGCGGCTTATTGCTCGTCGCGAACAGGACACCCGCGGAAAGCGCGGCCAACCGCCAATGACTGACGGACTCCGGATCACCACGGTATACGTAGAACACCTTGAAACTAAAGGCGTGCCTTTGCGACGGCGCGCAACAGCAGGATGAACAAGCACGTTCGGGAATGGCTGAACACACGCGCGGCACGGACCCTCGACACCAGAAAGCCGCGCCGTGGACCATTAGCGCAGATGCGGTGGAGGACCTACTTAAAAAGAGATTCAGCTGCACCGATAGCAGCAGCCAGAGGCAAATAATCTCCCCCCTTTGAGCAATAAACTCCCCCTGCCATCTAGGTCTCCTGATTATTAGATAGCCCTTGTCAACATGACCGAGGGCTTGAGAGCCTCTGTAGCGAGGGTTCCAATGAACGAAGTCGAAGCTCCTCACGAGTGCATTCTTACTGAAAAGTACCTTGCCGCGTGGCTCGGCGTTTCAATCCCAACCGTGCAGCGATGGCGTTCGAGCGGTAGTGGGCCGCGATACGTACAGCTCAGTCTGCATAGCATCGGTTACCGCAGGAGCGACATCGAAACTTGGCTTGTAGCTCGCACGATCGAACGCGTTGGAGCGCTCACACCAGCTGAATGCCAAGGGGGTGCACGATGACGCAGCTGGGAAAAGGAACCGAAGAGCAAAGACGCTTCGAGGCAGAAGAGCGCGCCATCGCTTATGTCGAAAGATTTTCCGCTGACGTGGCGTTCGCCACCGCTCTGGCTCTTGAGTTCAGCTAGGCACGGAATGGGCGAGAAACACCGCGCGATCTTGCGTCACGGCGGAAACCTAGAGCTTATCAGATTCTGAGGATGATTTCAGAGAATGCGGACGGCGCGCAGCTACTTTCGCCGACGTCAGGATAGATTTGGCCGCTCTGATCGACTGGCAGGATATTCCGTGGCTTACTTCCGACTGTAAGTGGCATGCGGCATGCACGATAGGGTGCGCGCGTGTGGAACTTACTTATACGGGCAAGGATGAAATCTGATATGGTGCTGACGGAATTGGCTGCGTCGCGGTCGAGGCAAACGACAAGTCAATCTGCCGCGGAGTCGCCCAAATGAGAGTTCCGGCGGAAATAAATATGTGCGACGCGGCATTCGTCAATGCGAAGGCCGGGTTTCGAGTTTTCATTCACACAATGCGTAATGGTGCTGCACGTGCAGCGGCGCAAAAGGCTGCACGCTAGCTAAGCACCCAATGGGTGTTTTCCCCCGCGGTGTACTAGATGCTACAAACGATTTTTTTTTTTTTTAAAAAAAAAAAAAAGAATGCCTGGCTGGAAAGATCAGTATGCCTACGCCAAACGAAACCCAACATCCGGAGTTACAAGGATCGGACGATCTGGGACGTGTTCCAGGAAGAACGGGCGAGCCTGAAAAAAAAGCCATCGTCGCGGTCTGCGCGATCGGCGCCTGGTTCGTATTGTCGCCGGCCACCTCTCCCCGGCGCAGGAACGCGCGCTCAAGACGAGAGACACATTGCGAGAATGCACGAATTGTCCGATGATGAAAGTTGTGCCAGCCGAGAACTTCATGATGGGCACGCCGGCGAGCGAACTCGGAGGCGTTTCAGCTACGAAGATCCGCGACACAAGGTCTCTATTGGCAAGCCAGTTCGCAGTCGGGCAATACGAAGTGAAGTTCGATGAATGGGATACTTGCATCATCGATGGCGGCTGCAACGGTTACAAGCCGCCGGATCAAGGCTGGGGCGGCGCCAGCGACCGGTGATCAACGTGTCACTGGGTCGATGCCAACGCTTACGTGGCGTGGCTGGCGAAGAAAACCGGTAAGCCCTATCGGTTGCTGACCGAGGCTGAATACGAATATGCGACACGCGCAGGGACGAAGACGGTGTATCCGTGGGGCAATGCACGATCGGCAAGAAAAACGCGAATTGCAAGGCTGCGGCGGCCAGTGGGACGGCAAGGAGAAAGCGCCGGTCGGTTCATTGCCGACAACGGCTTCGGCCTCTAGACATGGTGGGCAAGTCTGGGAGTGGACACAGGATTGCTACAACGACAGCTACAGCGGTGCGCTGACGGATGGCTCGGCCTGGATCCGGCGGCGATTGCAATCGTCGTGTTGTGCGCGGTGGGTCCTGGTTCAACGATCCCCAGGACCTCCGCGCCGCGAACCGCGACTGGGACTCCACCGGCAGCCGGGGCAACAGGGTCGGCTTCCGGGTCGGCCGGACGCTTCTTACCCCTTGAATCCAGCCTCTTTACCTCTTGCATCTTTGCCAATCGGTGGAAGCAACTTTTTCACCACGCTGCTCTATGGATCGCGGCGACGCGCGATGCCGAATTTCCATTATCGTTGCAGCCGATTTGAGTATTTCCGCAGAGGTTACCCTGCAGGCCAAAGCCTCGGCACCATAACACCATCCAAAAACTCACCTGCGACGTAACCCATCCGAATACCGCGGCGAGCGATGCAACCCGGTAACCTGTGAAGGTAACGGCTCTTGTGGCATGCAAGCCGCGCCATAACACCATCAAACCATCCGGCCGGTTTCCCGACCGAGATCGAAAGCGTGTCATTGGCTGAACTGGTCCGTCACTTTCCGGCAGTCAATCCGGGGGGAATGGAAATGGAAACGTGTCATCAACGTTGGCCCAAACACCCGTTGGCTGGTTCTCCATGAGGATTTTTCGATTTTTTGAGAGCTTCTCGAACCCATGCGCTCGCTTTTCAAGTTTCGCCTGCAAAGCTTGGGCATGTATGCCGAAGCAACCGCGCTTTTGACCCCGCGTTAGCAATTCAATTTCACCGCTAAACTGCTCAAGAAGTGCAGCGGTAGCGTGTAGGTCTCGCTGCCACAGCTCTGGCGATCCAGTGTAGCCAGAGTACATGACGGTCGGCGCGGTCGATTTGTTGTACGCGTTAATAGCTGTTATGAGTGCAGGGTCTTGCTTGCTGAGCGCCTCCTGAAAGTCATCGCAATCCGACCATTGCCTGATCCTGTCAGAGTCCAAATAAAGAACAAAGGTCAGCGACAATAAGACACCCGTTACGATGAGCCACGCTCTCGTGTTCCAAGCTAGAAAGCCAATGGCGGCCCCTATGAGAATTGCTGGCAAACACCAACCCGATACCGAAGCACCTTTGAGGACAAGTACCGCTCGGTCATTCGTCGGCAGCAAAGCTAGAATGCCCAAAACCGCGACACAGCAAAGCACGGCAAGGCGCAGCCCCGCGCTCTGCGACATCATCTTCAGCATATTCCGATGAGCCATCATTCCCCAACCCCCATGCCGGCTGCCCTCCGCATAATTATCTTGTTTTTAGATAATCTGCAATCCGTATTAATTGTCCTGCCTCGCTAATCGGGGCCGGATTCTACGCCGAAAACGCTACGCTCGCCTAGGCATGAAGCCTTGCGGGTGTTGCTTATCGAGAAACGAAAGCGAGCCGGCCTCACGCAAGCACAGGTCGCGAAAAAGCTCGGCCGGTACCAATCCTTGGTCGCCATGGTTGAAGGAGGGCAGCGCCGCTTTGACGTGCTCGAATTTCTGGCTTTCGCCGACGCGATCGGCTTTGACCCTCGGAATGCAATCAAGCGCCTTCTCTCGGCGCGGCCTTGAATTATCCCAGGGGTCCCGACCGAGATCGAAAGCGTGTAATGGTTTGATGGTCCAGCGGACCGGCAGGTAACCTACGCAGGTAAACCCGCGGCCCCACGTTACGAACACTCGCCGGAGTTAACCGCGAAGGTAAGCGCCTCGCATTCGGCGGGCGGCACGTTCATTTCGCTCAACTCGGTTTGCCATGACGCTGCCGCTCCCGCACTTGCTGCACCGGAGGCGCTTAACGAACGCTGCTATTGGCGCATCCGGCCCTAGGCCGAATCGGCGAGCGCGTGCTCGCTCAAGATGCTTTTGTGGCCGCAATGCAGGCACCGCACTAGGACGACGAGATCGGCGGACCTCAGGACCAGTCCTCCTCGGCTTCTCGCGTGACTGCCGGCGCTTTCGGGTTCTTGACCTTGAGCCAGTGCAAGGTGCGGCCCGACCGGTACGGCGAGCCGAGCCGCTTCGACACGATGCCCTCGCAGCCCAGCTTGCAGGCGTGCCTGAACACTATCTGGCCATCACCGTCGTAGTGCTCATTGAGCACGATGCCCAGATTGGGACCGCGAATGGCCTTTCCCAGCGTTTGCTTGCGCTGTTCGATCGGCAGCCGGCGCAGGTCGCGACCGTCTAGCTCGATCAGGTCGAAGGCGCACAGCACCGCGGACTGACCATGTCGGTGCTGGCGGACAAGATCGAACACGGCAAGCCCGGCCTCGTTGCACACGATCGCTTCCCCGTCGATCAGGCAGGAGCGAACGGGCAGCGCGGCTGCCGCCGCGGCTATTTGCGGAAATCGCTTGGTGAAATCGTTTCCATTGCGCGTCATCAGACGCACGCCGGCCAGGTCGCGGCGGGCCATGATCCGAAAGCCGTCGTGTTTGATTTCGTGAATCGACTCGGCTCGGACGGCGGAAGCTTGGCAGAGGTTGGCAGGCACGGTTCAATAAAGCCGACCGCGCGGCGGCTACGCTCACGCAACAACACCATGCGGCCAGACAGGGTGTCCCGACAGCAGTGTCGAATCCGCACGACGGCGCAGAAACACCGACGGGCGGAGGGCGACTGCGTGTCCCCCGCAGTTGTTTCTGAAAGAGAAATGATCAACGGTTTTTCAATCAGGCCCGCTGGGCGGCATCCGTCTCCCCCGACACCCCTGCCGCCCAGCGTAGAAGTTTAAGTGAGGCAACAAACTGCGAGACCCCAGGTGCGTAGACTGCCTGGGGGTTCTTTTTTGTGGCGGAAACCTGGGGAAATTGGCGAATTTACGCTGCGGTGCTTTTTTGGCACATATGGCCATATTGCGATCATGTGCGGAAGGGTGATCCAGAGCAGGGGACCATTACGGTACGGCATCGTCGAAGGCATATGCGCGACAGCCGCACCCACAATTACCCGCCCCGCTGGAACGGGCGCGAGCAAAAAAACCAGTTCACGGCGCGACCAGATCATTCTTAACGATCCCTGGCATTATCTGCCGGTGCTGATGAAGAAGCCCGGCGCCTTGCTAACGGCGCCCCGTTCAAGGATATGTTTTTTTTTTTTTTTTTTTTTTTTTTTTTTTTTTTTTTTTTTTTTATGGCTCATGCCGTCCGCGCTTTTTTTTTTTTTTTTTAATGACCCAGGTTCGCGCCAAGCTAGAAGCAACACGCCGAAACGGTAGGAAAATCGACAGTTCAGTACAAAAGTATTTAGGCGCGGTAGCATCGATCACGCCTGGCTGCGGATCGAAGACCGCCTGTTACGGCTGGAGGCAGGCATCGCAGCGCGATATCCTGACCCTGGCGCCGAGCGCGCCGCCAGCAGCCACGCGGCGCCGACACCATTATGATCTCGTGCAGCCGTACGGCCCGAGGGGCTTCGACGGCATGCGAAGCTGGCTGATTACTACAAGGACATTCCGGTGCCGCCCAAGCAGACGGGTTTTTTTGGATATATCAGGAGCTTTTTCCTGACATCCTAGGGGCGTCCGTGGATGCGCCTCAAGCATCAGAAGGAGAGGCGCAGCATGGAATATTTTGCGGGACTGGGACTCTGTCCCCGGCAAAAAGCGGCGGCATAAAGGCGCGGGCTTATGGCAATTGTCGAACCAAATATGGCCGACAGGAGCACATGATGGGTCGTGTAGTCCCTTCCCAAATAGTCGCGCTGATTGAGGACAATTTTTCAGAAATCAAATCCGCGACAACCAGCGTCGGTCATGGCTCGGTAGCCGTTTTGATGGCAATCGTCCGCCTGATCGACGAACTTCCAGCAGAACTACTGACGATCAGTGGAAAAGATTACTCCAATCTTGTATGCGGCGCGGAATTCATCCGACCAGTTTCTTTCTGGCAGCGTAAAGGCGTCGGTGAAATTGGAAACGCAGGTATTGCAGGCAAAAACACTCTGTTGGTAATTAGAGAAGCGCTGGCCAAATGTCCCGATCAGGCACCGTCGCAGGGAACTGCGGAGTTGATTTTTGTCTCGGATGCCGATTTACGGGACAGCATCCGACTGGACATAAGCACAGCGACGAGTGCCATTAAATAATGGAGAGTGGAAGGCCGCAACGGCGTTGGCAGGAGCCGCGGCAGAGGCCTTGCTTCTATGGGCCATTAAGAACGCGCCCGCCCTTTCGACTTTGCCGAACAAACCGAGAGTTGCTCCAGAAGAGTGGACACTTAGTCAATATATAAAAATTGCAACTGCGCTTCCAATAATCAGCCAGTCCACCGCTCAGCAGCTGCTTCTCGCTCAGAACTTCCGTAACTTAATTCATCCGGGACGCGCCCAGCGTCTTGGGGAAACATGTGGTCGAGCCACTGCGCTGGCGGCATTGGCCGCGGTCGAATTTTTGGTTCGTGATTTAACATAGCGGAAACATCTCTTGCGCGCGCTGAGAGGGGTTGCCCACGCTGGCTTCGTCCTGCACGGCAGAGTGAAGGTTTAAAGTTACCCGCGAAGGTAACTCGCCGCCGTAAGCATGCGCAAAAGGACAGTGGTATCGTAGTAGACGCGCAAACCAGCGTAGCTAGTACGAGCGCCCAGCGATTGGACGTTCGCTATGGAGTCCTCGATTAGTATTCCAGCCAATACCTGAGTTATATTATTAAAGTGTCTGTCCGCGCAGGATCGTCATCACACTCCTGTATAAAGTTGCCGACGATTAACCTTTCCGCTCCTTCTTTATCTCCTACCAGTCTGCGTCCTATCTCAATTGGTGTCTGCTCTTTTTCGTTGTCGCGTATCGCCTGACCGGATCGTCGCCGTCAGGTACGCGTAGGCCCTGAGCGGGCTCGTCACCGTTTGCACTGAGAGCAAAGTGCCCAAAGAAGGCATGACAGAACGGCTCTGCTTTTCGTGGCAGATTATAGCAGTTCCGCGATGGCAGACGAAGGAGGTGAGACGGTAATCTCGAACTATCCCGATGAGCGCTTCAAGTTAAGGAGAACGACATCCTCGTGATCCGCCAACATCCGCGGTAGAGCAAAATGTTACCTCCACGGGTAACTCCCTTCAGCTCCGCTTCGCGGCTCTGGATGACTCTGTCGAACAGCGCCCGGACCTTCACCCCAAGCGCCTTCGCCGTGTGCCAAAGCGTAACTATCGTGGATCGCTCGCCCTTCTCCAATCCGCTGACGTAGGCGCGGTCAACGCCCATTCGGTCCGAGGTCAGCCTGGCTCAACCCGGCCGCAGTTCGCAGCCGCCGCACGTTCGAGCCCACCAAGCGGCGCACGTCCTGCGCGCAATTGGCGCAGGACGTGCATTTTAATGCGACGCATTATATTGCACTTCACCGAATGTGCTGCGTATCATCGCTTCGGCAGGGGGAGATATTGGGGATGGGCTTTTTACTTGTATTGGGCGGCCTAATCGTCGCGCTGACATTTGCGTCGATCATAATGCCGCTAGCCGGCAGTGCGGCGGCAGAATACGTCATCCCATTCACACTCATCGTGCTCGCGTATGCGGCGCACCAAATTTGGAAACGCAGACGTGGACAGCCAAGCGCGATGGATGCGATCGTCCATCTTGCGCATGGCGCACAGCGAACACCGCAATCGGTCGATTTAGAACGTGCCGTCACCCTCGCTTGTGAGGACCTTCTACAGGAGCGGATACCGTTACGCGACGTAGAAGCTCACGCGACTGTCCTCGTTCGGGGGCCTATGCGGTACTCTACCCATGATCTGGCGACCGCCACCGCTTTGGCTTTCTTCAAAAGTCCACTCAGCCCTTTGCTGAGCGAATGTCACAGCGTTGCAAGGACTCGGGTTGCGAACTGGGCGAAGACTGGGAAAGTGAATTCTCTGCTGGCTGAGGCATTTGACACAACTATCCGCACAAGGTCGACCGGTAATGCGCTGAATCGACGACGAGGCGCCGTCGCAGTATGGGTCGGCAGCTCTTGGCACGATGCAGACCGAGAGAGACTATACCGAACAGGCGACGGCGCGGCTCTGCCAGGAGTTTGGTGTAGAAGAAGGTGAAAGGATTGCTATTGATGCAGGAGTTGGGCAGGTAATCGAGACCTACAAGGCTGACGGCGTATCAGCCCTTAATGCAGCGGATTACATCATTGCAAAGATTAAGTGGGGGCCAAAAAATGACAAGGAACTTGCCGTGCAACGTGAGCTTGCCGAAGAGTTTGCCAAGTATGGCCTCGACTTCATGATCCTGGACCGAGAAATTCACTTTTCTATTTTGCAAGAGGCCATCGTATTCAAGCGCATTCCCAGGACTGTCGAAATGTTCTTCGAAATAGCGGATCAGGTCGAGTGCGTCGATGAAGACGATCTGAAGAAGTCGGAACGACTCGCTGACGTATATCGCACACGGCTTGGATATCCTTCGAGGTAGCGGCAGAGGAATGGACGCATCAGTACTACCCGCGGGCTGCAGGCGCTTTACTTAATAGCAATAGCGATCGGTGCGCAATTTTTTTTGTCGCTGCAGCGTGCGATCTCAATTACGGTTTCGAAGGGACGATCGCGCGAGACTTCTCATCATATCGATAATTTACGATCAATCCATCCTTCAACTGAGCCACGGCTTCTGAAATCACCGCCTGTGGTATCAGAAACCATTCCCGAGGGCGAACCTTTTTGCCGAAGCGATCGGTAATCTCGATATTGAGGCGAGATGTCGCGATGAAATCGTGCAGGAGATGCTCAAACTTTATCTGTCGACATTGTAGAGCGTGTAAGTCGTTACGGGATGAACGGGAGCCATGAGGAATGTGGGATCGTCCTTGGCGTTCTGGATGCGTATTTCCATCTTGCCCGAAGTGAAGCCGATCTTGTGAAGCAAACCATCCAGTTTGCGGATTTCGGGATCGTCCGACAAGCTTTTGACCACATAAATCATGCCGGTTTGAGTATCGCCCTGTTGGGGCGCATCGGTGAAAAGCGGTCCCATATCGGTCGTTGTCACGCGGCGGCCGTTGGGGTCTTTGTAAAGCTCGGTCGCCAGGGACCGAAGCAGGTTATTGCCTTCCGTCCCATTGTCGAAGATGAGCCGGAGCCGCGCATTCTTCTTGCCGTTACGGATATGCGTCTCGCCCACCTCGGCAACATACACGAGCACCCCGTTAAGGATGAAGAATTCGCCCGCGTCGATCTCCTGCTCGTTGGCGAAGGGAATAGCCTTGCGCTTGCCCTCGCTCATCTCGCGGATGCACTGTTCAAATAACGGGTTGAATTTGTCGAACTCCTTGCACACCTGGCGCTCGGCAACTTCGTCCGGCTTCGCGGCCGATGGCTTGACGTTGACGAGGTCAAAAATCTCGTCTTGCGGCGTTGTCAAAAGGTCATCTTCAAAGATTTCATCAAGCGACTGCGGGTGCTTTGCCGGTGCGGAGGAAAGAAGCCCATGCCGATCCTGGGGCAGCAGCAAATCCCGCGAGGCGGTGTCATTGAGGAGGCCATTGAGCTTCATGCGCAAGCCTCGCTCGGCAATCGAAGGCTTTGGAGCGTCGCCCGGCTTCCGCTTAAACCGGTCGATGAACTGATTGATCTCGGCGAAGGTGTCGAGGATGCGTTGCTGCTCGCTCGACGTCGCCCACGTGATCGGCTTGACATTGAGCAGCGGATCGGCGCCCGCCAGAATGTCGTCCAGAGTGGGTTTGGACATCCCGCGTTACCCTGTCTGGTCAGCGCGCATCCGCTCCCGCTTCTTCGCGCGAATCCATTCGAGTGCCTCCGCAAGACGGCGTTCCATCGGGTTTTGCGCGGCAAGGCCCGGCTCGCGGCCATGCGTTTCATTGAAACCCTTGATGCGCGGCCAAAGCGCCACCGCCTCTTCATCCGTCATCTGGATGCGCCGCGCCGTGATCGCACCATGGATGCGCTTGAGCACATCCGCATCCACCGATTTCGACATGATCTCATAAGCGAGCTGGAACGGATTGATACTGTCGATCAGGTCGATGTCGAGGTCCTTCACATTGATGAATTTGTCGGCCATCTTGATGAGATTGTTATTCAGCTCCGGCAGGCCGCCATTGCTGCTCGCCTTGAAAGCAGCATTTGCAACGACGTGCTGGCGGACCTCCTCCACTTCCTGGGGGGTAAGGTCGGGGTATTTGGTTTCGATGACTTTTGGGACATAGACCTGCGTGACGACCTCGGCCGGAATTTCGTCCGGGTTCATGGCGGCCCGAAGCACGCGGTCGTCCTGCATGACCGAGGCGGTGAGATCGACCAGGTCGCTTTGCAGAATTTGACGCACGCGTGGCGTGCTCGGCTCGGCAAAGCCTTTGATCGCGACCGTGGTCTCGCTGTTGGTGTAGTCGATATTGACGATTTTAGCCTCGCCGTCGATGTTGTCGTCTGTAGCGCGCGTCTTGAACTTGAAGTTCGGCGCGAGCACCTGCTCCATCAGCAACGAGGCGGCAATCGCCTTGAGCATATTGTTGACGGCATCGGCTACATTGTCAGCCGACGTGTCAGGCTCGGCGATCAGGTTGGTGAACTGGGCATGCGACTTACCCGGACAGTCGCGTGTGGCGCGTCCAATAATCTGAATAATCTCTGTCAAAGAACCTCGATACCCGACCGTCAGGGCGTGTTCGCAGTAAATCGAGTCGAAGCCCTCCTTAGCCATGCCAAGGGCGATGATGATATCAACGTCGTCCCGACTTTTGATATTGCGGAGCGTCTCCATCACCCGGTTTCGGGTTTTCTCGTCATCTTCGACAAGATCGGCGCCTTTAAGGAGTTTGCCGCTCTTGTGCCGGACGTAGTGGAGCCCGGTCTGCGGATCGGTCCGCTCGACGTCACCTAGATGATCGAGGATACGATCCACCTCCTCGTATTTTTCCTTGGTGCTTTCCGCCGCATTCACACTCGGGATGTGTATGATCGTCTTCTTATTCGGGTCGAGTACTTCGACGATCGCATCCAGATAGCGGCCCCTGTAGAAGTGATACCCGATCCCGAGACTTTTCAGGTAGGTGTAGCCATTGAGCTGCTCATAGTAGGTGTAGCTGACGTGGGTAAACCGCTCTTCGTCCTCCGGACGCAACACCGGAATGCTGTCGCCCCGAAAATAGCTGCCCGTCATCGCGACGATGTGGGCGCGGCCATCCCCCATGAGGCCACGCACCACTTCGCCAAGGCGGCTGTCGGCATCGGCAGAGGCGTGATGAAATTCATCAACCGCCAACAGGCAGCTCGCGAACGGAGCCGCGCCAATCTTGTCATAGGCAAAACGCAGCGTGGCATGAGTGCAGATCAGCACCTGCGCATCGCTCTCCATGAAGGTTAGAAATTTTCCGACCTTGCCCTCGTCCACACCTGCCGTGCAGAGATTCCACTTGTCATCGACAATCCAGTCACGGAAGAAACCATGATCGGTGAGCTTGGTTGGCCGGAATGACGCGCCAATCGAGCGCTCCGGTACAGCGACGATGACCTTCTTGATCCCCTGATTTTGCAGCTTGTCGAGGCCGATAAACATCAAGGCGCGGGACTTGCCGGACGCCGGTGGAGCCTTGACCAAGAGATATTGAGAGCCCCGTTCGGCGAAAGCGCGTGCCTGCATGGCGCGCATGCCCATGCCATCCTGCTTCTGGCTTGCCCCGGTCTGTCCGTAAGTGACATGCACAAAATCAGGCAAAGGCAACCTCCATTCTACTTTCGGAGGTCATCTCCGCGTACAGCTTGAACAGGTGCTCAAGCCGCTCGGTGTCGTTCTTGAAGGGGCGGCCGATATATATCTTCTCTAAGGTGTCATCGAGTGCTCGATGCGCGTCCAACAAGCCGCTGGGCATTGTTTCCGGGTCGTAGAGCCACGCCATGGTTTTTCCGACGTGACGTTCACGCTCTGCGATGATAGCCCACGCGTTCTCTTCCAGGTGGCCGATATGGTCGTCATCAAGCGGGGATATTGGAAAGGTATTATAGACTAACGTGTTCGAGTAGCGGTAGTCGGTCTTCATTCTGCCCCCGACCGTGAGCGCCCAAATGGCATGCAGGCGGGCAGAAAGAATTGAAAGTAGATGCGCCGATATATTGTAAATGGCGTAGGCGTTATCGCTGATAATGACGTCTGGAGGGAGAAAGCCTACTGGTATGTAGCTTCTGCGTTCCGAAGCTACGCGGGAAACGATAATTGCCTCAACATCTTGATGCGGCGCGTAGGCAAACCGGAACGGCGTGTCGACGTTATCACGCGATTGCTGGCTTTGAGCCGTGGTGCGAAATTTTTTCACGGCCGCAATTCGCGTAGCAATTTCGGAAATGTATCGCTCGGGAAGGTGCGATTCAGCATAAGCAAACGCTCAATTCTTTAATGAACTCTTGAGAGCTGTATAGCTGTTGAGGAACTGGCTTGCTCTGGATGCTGTGTGATGAGCGAATTTCGCTCCGACGGTGAGAACATGAAAAGACCGTCGTCGCTAGGTTGGTTTCCTGACTGTTCGAGGAAGCGCGCTGCTGCGCGCAGTTCGCTTCGTCACGACGAATTGCTATTTAGAAGATAGGGACTAATATTCTGGACTATTTTGAGAGCGATTCGCTGTACAGTCGCTTTGGCGAGGTGTTCACTTTCCGAAGACCTACAACGATACAGATTACAGCTGCATTCCGGCGGCGTTGCTGTTCCACAAAGGACTGATGAGCGAAGATTTCGATGCAAGAAAGCGAAAAATGGTCGGTACAGCATCGCTACTGCTCACCTGGCAAATGGAATTTGTTGAAACAAAAGCGCTTGCGCTGTTGTTGGCTATTGAAATCTGCGGTTTGAGATAGAAGGTCGCCACATAGTCGAGGTCCTTGTAACTTGGTACGCGGGATGCAAATACCAGCTCATATCCCGCTTCTGTTCCGGAGTTTGATATACGCTGCCTGCATACGGAGGATTTCCGACGACGTAGGTCTCCGCCTCGTCATCAACGACCTCCTCAGTTGCATGCACCTTCTCGACGCGAGCAAGGTCGAAAATTTTCTCTTTCTGAATCGTCTTCTTTGGTGACGGGCAGACCTCAAACCAATTTAGACGTAGAGCGTTGCCACGAAAAATGTGATCGCCTTCGCGCAAGGGGAAGTTCTTGGGCGCTTCGCCGAATGAACTCTTGAAGTGTTGGTTCATTTGATAATCGGCGATCCACGAGATAGCTTTGTCGTTTCACGGCGAAATCGCCACTCAATTCGTAGAAACTGGAAAGCTTACGCCGCTTTGGTCACGCCAGGTTGTTTGACCACCTCAAACTGATCGATCCGCTGAAATATCCGCATCTCTAGCGTGCGCAGCTCACGGTAAGCGATGATGCGAAAATTCATCGAGCCACACGCGGGATCGAACACGCGGATTTTTCAATATCCGTGTCAGCAGCTTGCGCAGCAGCGAGGCCTTCGCGGTGGCCCGTGCGCGATCGAAGTCCTCTTCGAGTGACATCAAAAAGAGGGGTTGAACACCTTCATGATGTTTGGGACTGAAGTGTAGTGCATGCCGAGGTCGCCGCGCTCTCGGTATCCACGACGGCCTGGATCATCGAACCAAAGATGTCGGGATTGATTTCACGCCAGTCGAGCTGGGCTGCTTCGACCAGCAGACGTTTCGCACGCCGGTTGAAGGCTGGCACGTCCGTGCTGTCGGCGAAAAGGTCGCCGTTGACATACGGAAAGGCGCGGATGTGAGCGGGCAAATTTCCGCGCTGATCACGCGTCGCGGCTCAATCCTTACAGCCGATGTCTACGCAACAGACAGCCGGTTGATCCGTCGTCACAGCCGAGGTGCATCGCATGTCTAGAACTGCATCGATGACCGTTGCCGAAGCGGAAGCCGCGATCGGCCCGCGCGGTCAAGTGACCGTGACGGCCGAAAATCGCGGGCTTGTGCGCAAATGGTTCGTAGCGCAGGGGCTGCCGGCGCTGTTCGTCGGCGGGTTCTCCATGCGCGAACTGGCGTTCGCCTATAACGACGCTAAAGGCGAGCAGTTTGGCCGATTGCTGAAAAAATACGAGGAAGCAAAGCAAGCTGCAGGGGACGATCCTCCTGAGCAGTCTGCAGAGGCAAATCAGACAATCGAGACGGCGGCAACGTGCACCAACGGGCACGCAAACGGCGATGCTGCTGCATTGCTCGACTTGCTGCGCAAGACCATAGGGTCCAGCGTCGACGCCAACCAAGTCCGCGAGATCGTCGACGCGACCATAAAGGACAAGGCAGACGCCATCGCCGCGGAGCTGAAGAAATCCATCTGGCCGGTAACCCGCGTGCAACTCATCTCGCCGAGCGGCGAGGCCAAGGACGTTGAAGGGCCGGTTCATCCGAATTTCCCGCTGCTGCTGCGCATGGCGCAGGCGCGGGACGCAGACGGCTACCGCGTCAATATCTTCCTGTCTGGCGAGGCAAGCTCCGGCAAAACCACCGCATGCAAGCAGCTCGCCAAGGCGCTTGATCGCAAGTGGTACTTCAACGGTGCGATCTCGATGCCGCATGAGATGCTAGGCTTCATCGATGCCGCCGGCAATTATCACCGCACACCGTTCCGGGACGCGTACGAGCATGGCGGGGTCTATACGTTCGATGAGGTCGACCGATCCGACCTTGTCGCGTTGCTGGCGGTCAACCCGCATCTGGCGAACGGTGTCGCGACTTTCCCGGACGGTCAGATCAAGCGGCATAAGGACTGCCTGATCATCTGTACGGCCAACACGTGGGGCAACGGCGCCAACGCCGACTATTGCGGCGCCACCAAGCTTGACGCCGCGTTCCTGTCCCGCTTCCCGGCGCGGCTCTCTTGGAACATCGACAAGGCGTTCGAGGTATCGATCGCCGGCAATGAAAGCTGGGCACAGCGCGTCCAGGGCGCCCGTGCGCGAGCGCAAACCGCCGGGCTGAAGGTCATGATCGACGTACGCATGACGCTTGCCGGCGCGGCCCTGATCGCATCCGGGCTATCCGAGCAAGAAGCAGCCGAGGCCACCTATCTGGCCAACATCACGCCGCAGCAACGGCGCATGATCGAGGCATAGCGCATGTTCGTGAAAACGATGCTTGAGGGGACGGAAGCGGTCATCCGATCGCAACCGAAGGCGATCGAGAATTTCGTCGTTTGCGATCTGCCGGGATTTGCGGACTTTGCCGATCAATTACCTGCCGAGAGGCGAGTTGTCGGCAAGGAAGGCACGCGCTGGTACGGCGGCATGAGCTACGAGCAATCCCTCGCCGCAGTCCGCTCCGGCGACCTGACGGGCGTCGCGGCAAGCGACAAGCTGCTGGGCGAATTGGAAGCCCTTGTGCCGGTCTCAAAATCGTGGCGCACCTTCAATTCGGTGATCGGCATGTGCCCCAACGTGCCGCAGTACTTGGCCGGTAATCCCTACAATATGCGGCTCAAGCGGCGGTGCGCGACGGCTACAGCGCCGCTCTCGATCTTCGTCGAACTGGTCGCCAGCGCCGGCATAGACGCCAAGACGTGCCTCAAACGCGGCGCCGCAATGCTGGCGCTGGTTCGCATGCTCGCGAACCTGCGGCCGGTCGAATTGTGGTGCGTCATTGCCATCGGGCAGCGCAATTCCCGCTCCAGCCTGTGCGTTCGGCTGAGACACCGCCCCCTTGGGACCTGGCGCGCAGCGCGCACGTGTTCACGCATCCAAGTGTTTTTCGCGCACTCGGTTACAAGTCGCTGGATCATGAGTTCTATGCGGACAGCTGGAACGGCGACTGGGCCCTCAGCGACCATGCCCTGCATGTCCGCACGGCGGCCGAGAGCTACCGCCGCCTGCTGCAACCCGGCTCGGACGTGCTCTTTGTTCCGCCGGTTCACGTCAAGGACCTGTATCTGACCCAGCCGGCGCAATGGCTGCGCACCATGATCGCGCAGCACGGAGGGGTGCAGCTCGAAGCCGCCTGAAATCAAAGCTTCATTGAGAAGGAGACTGCATGAACGCGAAACGCATTCGCAACGCGCTCCGCAGCGAGCGGGTCTTGATGTGCACGTACGAGCCCGCCGGCAGTGTCTACAGCCTCGACAATGGGGTCTCGGTGCCAAAGAAGCTCGCCTTCGAACTGATCAACCCGTCCAAGCTTCAGCCCGATCTATTCCTCACCGCGAACGAGGATGGGTTGTTTCCGGGGTTCAGTCAGACTTGGAGGGCGGAGCGATAATAATGCGCTCACTGCGTTCGCGAGCGTACGCAAGAAGTTCACGATGCGTCCTGCTTCCATATTGCTTCCGAGCGTCGAACTCTTTTGAGCACCGTGGAAGCGAAGTTTCAGATTTTTGTGGTTCTTCAAGACGATGACTGGCGCGCCCGGAGAGATTTCGAACTCCCGACCCCCAGATTCGTAGTCTGGTGCTCTATCCAGCTGAGCTACGGGCGCGTTTACGTGTTGCGTGGAAACATCTAGTGGAGCGGATTTGACATTCGCACCCCACTTTGCCGCCAGTTCGCGGAGCGAATGTCAAATCCAAAAGCTCCACTAGAACGGATCGTTGCTAGTGGTCCTTTGATTCTAACATTCGCAAACGAGCCTGCCAAAAATCCGGATGCGAACGTTAGAAGCGACCAGCGGCCGCCAATGCGGCCACTTTTCGCGTCATAGCTATAGGCTCTGCCGCGCTCTGGCAAGGCATGGCCGGACCGGCAAATCGCAGCCGTTGGCGCGGACGCTGCAGCGCTTCGGCGAGAGCAGGCACAACCGGCGATTTTCAGCCGTGGGCACGGGCGCCGCGGTGGTCGGACAGCTCCACGGCGCGGTCGGGAATGGTGAGCCGCAGCGTTGCCCCGATCGTGCCCTCGACCAGGCGGGTTTCGCCGCCATGCGCCCGAACGAGCTCGGCGGCGATGGCGAGGCCCAGGCCCGTTCCGCCGCTGCGGGTCGAGCCCTGGAACGCCTCGAACAGATGCGCGCGCGCCTTTTCAGAGAAGCCGGGTCCGGTATCGGACACCTCGATCACCACGACCGCGCCCTCGCGCCGACCGGTGATTCGGATCTGGTCGCGGCCGGGATCGCGCGAGGTGCGGCTCTCCATCGCCTGCACGGCGTTGCGCGCGAGATTGAGCAGGATACGGAACAGCTGGTCGTAATCGGCCTCCACCGTGAGCCCGCGCTCCACCGCGCTGATCCAGCGGATCGGCGCGTCCGGCCCGAGATTGAGCGTCTCGTGTACCTCCTCGACCAGCGGCTCGAGTAGAAGAGGACGGCGCTCCGGCGGCGGCTCCTGCAGGCGGCCGTACGACAAGGTCGACTGGCAAAACGCGATGGCGCGCTCGAGCGCCTGCATCAACTTCGGCGCAAAACGCTGCACCGTCGGATCTGGCAGCCTCGCCAGCCGGTCGGAGAACAATTGCGCCGAGGCCAACAGATTGCGTAAGTCGTGATTGATTTTCGACACCGCCAACCCGAGCGCGGCAAGCCGGTTCTTGGCGTGGAGCATCGAGGCCAGCTCGGTCTGCATGGTGGCGAGCTCCCGCTCCGCCGTGCCGATCTCGTCGGCACGCACCGATGGCACGATGATGCGATCGGCGTTCTCCGGATCGGCGCGGAACGCCATCATGTTGTCGGTGAGCCGCCGCATCGGCCGCACGAACATGTAGTGCAGTGCCAGATAGACAATGGCGGCGGTGAAGCCGGAAATGAGCAGCGAGATCAGCAGCAGATCCACCGAATAGCGCAGCATGGCGGCGCGCAGCGGTTGTTCGTCCATCACCAGATCGATGTACTCGCCGCCCATCGGTGCAGGACCGACGACGCGCATCACCTCCTGCTTGTCGTTGAGCATCGTTCTGAATGCATTGACCACGGAATCGAATGTTTTCACGTGGCGCATGTCGAAGACATCGGAGATGGGCGGCAAGGTGACATCGCTCGGTTTCAGCATGTAATGGGTGGCGCCGATCTTCATGGCCACCGCCCGCGCGCCGATCGAGTTGAGGATCCGCTTGGCGAGCGGATCCGGCACCATGCCGTGCGGGGCAGCCTCGAGCACCAGTGCCGCCGTCTTGGCGACTTCGAGGCGGTCGCGCAGCCAATTGACGCGGAAATTGGCGACCAGAGGCACATAGATGAGCACCTCCGCGATCATCACGAACAAGATCGTGAGACCGAGGAGCTTTCCGGAAAGTCCGAATCGCAACGCACGGACCGGTTCCGGCCGTGCGGCGGTGTCATCGGTCATCGCCTGCGCCTCGTGCGTCAGCCCAGCCGACGCAGCCACCCTATGATGCGACGCACCCAAGCACTCGTCAAACCCGGCATGAAATAGGTAATGGCGGCGCGTTTGCCTACCTCCGCATAGGTCGGGTAGGGGACAATGAGGCTGGCGAAAGCGCCGATATTGAGTCGTTGGGCGACGGCGAGCGCCCAGGCGGCGATATTTTCGCTGGCCGCGGCCCCCACGATGCTGGCGCCAAGAACTTCGCCGCGGCGATCGGTGACGACCTTGATGTGGCCTTTGGTCGCTCCCGCAGCGACCGCGCGGTCATTTTCGCGATAGGGCCAACGCAGGATGCGGATGGCGCCGGCCTGGAGGCGGGCGTCCTCCTCCAAGAGGCCGACCTGCGCAAGCTCGGGATCGGTCAAAATCACTCGCGGGATCGCGCGATGATTGATGGTGATCGGGTGGCGGAGCAGCGCGTTGCGCACGACAAGCCCGGCCTGGTGACTTGCCCCGTGGGCGGACCTCGGCCCGCCGGTCGCGTCGCCGATCGCGTAGACGATCTTGTTGGTGGTCCGCAGGCGCTTGTCGACCACGATGCGCGCGGGCTCGTGGCGGATGCCGGCGGCTTCGAGATCGAGATCTTCGATATTCGGCCGGCGGCCGGCAGCGACCAGAAGGTGCGAACCTTCGATCGCTTCCTCTGCGCAATCGTCAGTGCCGTCGCGCGCAGCGACCACCTGGATGCGCGCCAGAACGCGGCGCACCTGCGCAACCCGCACGCCGCAGTGCAGCCTGATGCCCTCCTGGGCAAGCGCATCAAGCACGACGGCCGCACACTCGCGGTCTTCGCGCTGCAGCGGTGCTGCCGCATCCAGCACGGTAACGTCGGAGCCGAGGCGGCGAAAAGCTTGCGCCAGTTCGAGGCCGGTCCGTCCGGCGCCGATGACGATGAGATGGCGTGGACAATCGCTGAGATCGAATATGGTTTCCGGCGTCAGATACGGCGCTTCGGCAAGGCCCGCGATCGCGGGAATGACCGGCGTCGAACCGGTGGCGATGATGTAGCGGCGCGCTTTGATGGTCGTGCCGCCGACCGCAATCGTCGTTTTGTCCCTAAAGCGTGCCGCGCCGGCGATGACGCGCACGCCAAGACCGGTGAAGCGCTCGGCCGAATTCTGGGGTGCGATGGTCTCGATGGCGCGGCGCACGTGGGCGTTGACGGCGGCGAAGTCGATGCCCGAACGTCCGCTTTTGACGCCGAAACGCGGGCCGGTGCGCAACGCGTCGGCGTGGCGGGCCGCGGCCAGCAGCGCCTTCGATGGCACCGAGCCGCCGTTGAGACCTTGGCCGCCCATGCGGCCTTTTTCGATCAGCACCACCGGCACGCCCATGGCGGCGGCGGCGGCAGCGGCCGCGAGCCCGCCGGCGCCGGCGCCGATCACACAAATATCGGGCCGCATTTCGCTGGTTTCTTGCGTCGTCGGCATCTGAACTCGCTCGACCTGCAATAATCGGGTCAAATATTCATGGCGGGGAGGGGACGGGGGTTATCCGAACCCTTCACGTCGCTGCATTGTACACACCCGCGTGTGCTGGAAAATGACGGCCGGCGGCGCGACGCGCCGAGACCCCCGACCTCGGCTCGCCCCTTGCGGCGACCCTGTCGCTGCGCGGCCGTCCGCGCGCGCTGCCAGCCGGTCGCAGGGGCTCAGTCGCAGGGGCTCAGATTGACGGCGCGGGAGGGGTTTCGTATAAGCCGCGCCGATTGGGCGCCGGCGTGCCAAGGCTGACGCAGCGGGAATTTCGTGCGTGGCAGCGTGGCGGCGGAGACAGCCTGGTGAAACGGACCTATCAGCCGAGCAAATTGGTGCGTAAGCGTCGCCACGGGTTCCGTGCCCGCATGGCAAGCAAGGGCGGTCGCAAGGTGGTGGCGGCGCGGCGCGCGCATGGACGCAAGCGGCTCAGTGCGTGACGGGCAGGTGTCGCCCGTTTCGACCATCGTATCGACCATCGTTTCGTCATGGAGCGGTTGAGGCGCCGGACGGACTTTCGCGCTGCCGCGAGCGCCATGCGGGTGCGCGGGCGAGCCTTCGTGCTGCAGGGGCGCCGCCGCGCGGACCAGGGACAAGTCCGGATAGGTTTTACGGTGTCCCGGCAAGTGGGTAACGCCGTGGAGCGTAACCGGGTGCGACGGCGTTTGCGCGATGTCGTGCGACGCGCCGGGGGACGGTTGCAACCCGGCCATGATTATGTGCTGGTTGGGCGCCGGGCGGCGCTTGAACTGCCGTTCGGCGAGATCATGCAGGAACTCGATACCGCGCTTTGCCAAATTCACGCCGGCGAGGGGAAGCGAAGTGGCGCTGTTGCCCAACGGCCCATACATGAGGCCCGTCCGCGCGGTTCGCGCCGCCCGTCCCGGGGCCGGAGGCCGCCCGAGAGCGGCCAAACAGCGAGCGATGAATGAACGAGCATAAAAACACGATCCTCGCCATCGTGCTGTCGCTGATCGTCGTGGTCGGCTGGGAATATTTCTTCGCCCGCCCGCAAATCCAGCCGCCCGCCCAGCAACCGCAGCACGAGCAGACGCAGCCCGGCGCCGCTCCGTCTTCCCTGCCCGCGGGTAGCAAGGTCCCGTCGGCCCCCGGTACTCCTTCGGCACAGCCGCCGGCGAGGTCCGCCGCGCAAGTTATTGCCGCTACGCCGCACGTCAATATCGACACGCCCACATTGCTCGGCAGCATCGACCTCAAAGGCGCCCGCATCGACAATCTGTCGCTCAAGCAATACCGCGAAACGACGGATCCGAACTCGCCGCCGATCGTGCTCTTGTCGCCCTCCGGCGCGCCGGACGCCTATTACGCCGAGTTTGGCTGGGTGGCGGGAGCGGGAAGCAATGAGCCCGTGCCCGGCCCGGACACGCTTTGGCAGCAGCAAAGCAACGGCGCGCTCGGCCTCGGCCATCCGGTCACGTTGACCTACGACAACGGCCACGGATTGATCTTCACCCGCACGGTCTCGGTCGACGACCGCTATCTGTTCAGCATCCACGACCAGGTGCAGAACAAAGGCGGCAGCCCGGTCACGCTTTATCCCTATGGGCTGATATCGCGCCACGGCACCCCCCCGGTGCTCGGTTCCTACCTTCTGCATGAGGGGCCGATCGGGGTGATGGGCGACGATGGCTTGCAGGAGCCGAACTACAAGGACGTTGCCGGCAAGAAGGCAGCGCCGTCGCCGGCATGCAAAGCAGAGGATTATTGTTGGAGCGCGACCGATGCCTGGCTCGGTTTCACCGACAAATACTGGGCCGCGGTGTTGCTGCCCGAGACCGACGCCAAGATTCAGGCGCGCTTCTCCGCCTCCGAGTCTGGTGGTCAGGAGGACTATCAGACCGATTATCTGCAAGACGCGCGGACGGTCGCGCCGGGAGGCAGCACCAGCGCCAGCGCGCGGTTGTTCGCCGGCGCCAAGCAGGTGGCCGTGGTCGGCATCAATTTCCCCTTCGGTCCCGGCGGCTACAACAAGTCGCTGCAGCTGAACCATTTCGATCTGCTGATCGACTGGGGCTGGTTCTATTTCCTCACCAAGCCGATGTTTCTTGCTCTCGATTTCTTCTTCCATCTGGTCGGGAATTTCGGCATCGCCATCCTCATCGTGACCGTGCTGGTGAAGACGCTGTTCTTCCCGCTCGCCAACAAATCCTATGCGTCGATGGCCAAGATGAAGGCCGTGCAGCCGCAGATGGCCATGATCAAGGAGCGTTATGCCGACGACAGGGCCAAACAGCAGCAGGCGCTGATGGAGCTGTACAAGAAGGAACAGATCAATCCGGTTGCCGGCTGCCTGCCGATCGCCATCCAGATTCCGGTGTTCTTTTCGCTCTACAAGGTGCTGTTCACCACCATTGAGATGCGTCATGCGCCGTTCTACGGCTGGATCCACGATCTATCGTCGCCCGATCCGACCAACATTTTCACCTTGTTCGGTCTCGTTCCCTGGGACCCGTCGATCCTGCCGCTGGTCGGGGGATTTCTCCACCTCGGCGCCTGGCCGGCGATGATGGGCGTGACCATGTGGGTGCAGATGAAGCTCAACCCGGCGCCGCCCGATCCGACCCAGCAGATGATCTTCAACTGGATGCCGCTGATCTTCACCTTCATGCTGGCTCATTTCCCGGCCGGCCTGGTGATCTATTGGGCCTGGAACAACTCGCTGTCGGTTGTCCAGCAGAGCGTGATCATGCACCGCAACGGCGCCAAGATTCAGCTCTGGGACAACCTCAAAGGCACATTCTTCAAGCCCAAGCCGAAGCAACCGGCGGAGTGAAGGTGCAGACGCTCCGCTGGGCCGTTGTTCCCGGCGGAGCTCAGCGGCGGCACCAGCGCCGAATTGGCCGCCCGGCATGATCGGCGTGCCGCCGCCGGTCGATCCCGCGTCGTCTCGACTCGGAGACGATGCAGCACCCGATGAAAGAGCGGCGAGGGCCACGCTTGACGGAGCGTGCTCGCAGGCCATCCCGTCCCCGTGACGTACCGTTGAGCGCCGGGCCGCTCGCGCCTAATATCGGCCGATCAGCAAGGAAGCGCCTCATGCAACAGAAAAAATACGACCGCGCCGCCGAGGACTTTGGCAACATCGTCGGCATCGGACACGTCAACGTCTGCATCACCGACCAGCACCACGGCACGGATTATTATGTCACCGGGCTCGGCTATACGCGCGACCCCTATCTCAACACCGCCTCCGGCAACATGTGGATCAACGTCGGCATGAGCCAGTTTCACTTGCCGATGGGCACGCCCGACGTGCTGCGCGGTGTTGTCGGCCTGGTCTCGCCCGATCGCGAGGCGCTGCTGCATCGGCTTGCTCAGGTGCGAAAAAAGCTGGAAGGCACGAAGTTCGATTTCCGCGAAAGCAACGACTGCGTCGAGACGGTCTGCCCGTGGGGCAACCGCATCCACGTGCACACGCCGGACGTCGAGCGCTTTGGCCGCGTCATGCTCGGCATGCCCTATGTCCGCTTCGACGTTCGCCCCGGCACGGCCGATCGCATCGCGCGGTTCTACCGCGAGATTTTGCACGCGCCGTCGGTGGTGCACAAAAACGGCGCCGGCCCGGAGGCAAGGGTCCAGGTCGGCGAGAAGCAATACCTTTATTTCCGCGAAACCGACGCGCCGGAAAAGCCCTACGACAAGCATCACGTGCAAATCTACATCGCCGATTTCTCCGGTCCCTATCGACGCCTGGCCGATCTCGGTCTGATCACCGCCGAGAGCAATCAGTACGAATACCGCTTCCAGGACGTGATCGATCTCGACACTCGCGAAGTGCTGTTCACCGTCGAGCACGAGACGCGCAGCCAGACCAATCCGATGTATGGCCGCCCGCTCGTCAACCGCAATCCGGCGGCCACCAACCAGGACTACAAGCCCGGCCACGACCGCATGTCCTGGGCGATGCCGTAGATGCGCGCAGCGTCGCACGTAACCCTCCCCTTTCGGGGGAGCGAATAGCGCCATGCGCCGCGCTCTCGTCATCGGCGGCTCGCTGGGCGGGCTCATCGCGGCGCATCTGTTGCGCTCGATCGGCTGGGATGCGGTCGTGTTCGAGCGCAACGAGGAGGCGCTGGCGAGCCGCGGGGTAGGGCTCGGCACGCATCCGCAGCTCATCGGCATCCTCAAGCGCGCCGGCATCGAGTTCGACGAGTCGATGGGCATCACGCCCACGCGCGCCGTCTGTCTCGATGGTGACGGCAGGGTCGTCATCGAACGGCCGACGGCGCGCACGCTGAGCGGCTGGTCGCGGCTGTACCGCGCCTTGTTGGACGCGCTGCCGAGGCGCGCTTATCGGTTCGGCAAGCGCCTTGCTCGCGTTGCGCAGGACGCCGACGGCGTGTCCGGAATCTTCGCCGACGGCACGAGCGAGCGCGGCGATTTGCTGGTGGGGGCCGACGGAATCCGCTCCGCCGTGCGCGCGCAGTTCCTGCCCGACGTCCAGCCGCGCTATGCCGGCTACGTCGCTTGGCGTGCCGCAATCGACGAAGCCGACGTTCCGCCCGGCTTGTGGCGCCAGATGGTCGACCTTTATGCGTTCTGTCTGCCCGAGGGTGAGCAATTGATCAGCTACGCGGTGCCGGGCCGCGACAATGACACAGCCGTCGGGCGGCGCGCCTATAACATCGTCTGGTACCGGCCGGTCGGTCGCGACACGCTGATCGATATCAGTACGGACCCGGAAGGACGCCACCATGCCGCCGGAATCCCGCCGCCGCTGATCCGGCCCGAGGTGATCGCCCGTGTCAAAGCCGACGCGAAAGCGCTCATCGCACCGCAGGTCGCCGAGATTTTCGTTCGCGCGGCGCCGTTCTTTCAGCCGATCTACGATCTGGCGTCGCCGCGGATGGTGTTCGGACGCGTCGTTCTCGCTGGCGATGCGGCTTTCGTCGCGCGTCCCCATGCCGGCGCCGGCACCACGAAGGCCGCGCTCGATGCCGCGTGCCTGGCCGATAGCATCGGCGCCGCCGGTGGCGATCTTGAGCGCGCATTGGAGCATTATCAGCGGATGCAACTGCCTTTCGGCAGCGCACTGGTCGAGCTCAACCGCGCCGAGGGAGCCTATTTGAGCGCGCAGCTCAAGCCGAAGGCCGATCGGACTAGCGAGGAACTGCATCGCGATATCGGCGCCGTGGTGAACGCCCATATCGGCCGCAGCGATCAGGTTGGCGCCCTGATTGCCGCCTACGGCCTTGACGTTCACGTCAACGCGGCAGTCTAAAGGACCCAAGGAGGGGTGATGCAGTTCGGAGTGCAATTTTTTCCCAATTTCCGCACCGCGGACAAAAGTCCCGAGCAATACTTTGCGGAAAGCCTGGAGATTGCCGCGGAGGCCGACGCGCTCGGCTACACGCACGCCCGTTCGGTCGAGCATTATTTCGAGCGCTACGGCGGCTACAGCCCTAATCCGATGTTGTTTCTCGCCGCGGCGGCGCAGCGCACAACAAAGATGCGGCTGATCACCGGTGCGGTGGTGCCGGCGTTCAATAACCCGCTCAAGCTTGCCGGTGAGATAGGCATGCTCGACGCCATCTCCGGCGGTCGCTTCGATGTCGGCTTCGCGCGCGCCTTCCTGCCACACGAATTCCGCCGCTTCCGCATTTCGCCCGATGAATCGATCGCGCGCTTCCGCGAGGGGCTGGAGCAGATCGAACTATTGCTGACGCGCGAAAACGTCAGCCATCACGGAAGATTCCATTCCTTCGACAACATTACCTCGCTGCCGCGGCCGACGCAGAAGCCGCGGCCGAAATTCTACATTGCCTCGACCCGCACCGCCAACTCGTTCGAGTTCGCCGGCCGCGCCGGCCACGGGCTGATGTCGATCCCGATCGGACCGCTGAAGGATCTGATCCCGATCTATCGCAAGGCCTGGCGCGAGGCCGGCCATCCCGGCGACGGCGAAGTCATGGTGGCGTTTCACATGTTCTGCCACGAGGACGCGCGGCTGGCGCGCGAGATTCCCCGCCGCCAGTTCGAGGATTATTTCGTCGCGCTGTTCGAAGCCGCCGGCGAATGGACGCAGGGCACCGCGTCGAAGGATTACAAGGGCTACGACGAGTCGATCGCGCGAATGAAGAATTTCACCCTGGAGAGCCAGATCGAGGCTCGCGGCGCGCTGGTGGGCACGCCGGACCAGATCAAGGCCATCATTCGCGGCTTCGAAGGCAAAGTCGGCAAGTTCGAGCACGCTTCGCTGCAGATCAATTTCGGCACGCTCGATTTAGCCGAGGCGCAAAAGTCCATGCGGTTGTTCGCGCGCGAGGTGATGCCGGCATTCGCATGATCCGGCGAGGTTAATTTCCGCTCATTCCGGCGCAAGCGGGAATCCAGTTGGGTCCCCGCTTCGCGGGGACGAGCGAAAGGGATACGTCAGGTACGAACACATGGCTGGACCTCTGGCGGGCATCCGCATTCTCGATCTCACTTCGGTGGTGGCCGGGCCGCTGGCGACGCAGACGCTCGGCGACATGGGCGCCGACGTCATCAAGATCGAGGCGCCCGAGGGGGATCCGCCGCGGCACACCGGCCCGGCGCGTTCGCCCGGCATGGCGGCTTTGTTCATGGGACTGAACCGCAACAAGCGCTCGCTGGTGCTCGATCTCAAAATCGATGCGGCGAAAGCCGCGCTGTGGCGGTTGATCGCGACCGCCGACGTGTTGGTGCATTCGATGCGCCCGCAGAAGATGGCCAAACTCGGCTTCGCGCCCGAAGCCGTGTGCGCGCGGCACCCGCGCCTGGTCTATGCGGCGCTGCACGGCTATCGGAATGGCGGGCCCTATAGCGGCTGGCCGGCTTATGACGACGTGATCCAGGGCCAGTCTGGCGTTGCTGCGCTGATGAGTGCGGTGGCCGGCGAGCCGCGCTATGCGCCGATGATCCTCGCCGACAAGACCTGCGCGCTGTCGATCGCCGGCGCGGTGTGCGCGGCCTTGTTCGCGCGCGAGCGCACCGGGAGCGGCCAGTTCGTGGAAATCCCGATGTTCGAGCAGATGGCCTCTTTCGTCCTGGGCGAGCACCTTTTCGGCCGCAACTTCGTGCCGCCGCTCGGCGCGCTCGGCTATACGCGGGTCACCGCGCCGTGGCGGCGTCCCTACAAGACGGGGGACGGCTACCTGTGCATGATGGCCTACACGCAGGCGCACTGGCGGAAGTTCTGGAATGCGGTCGGCAAGCCGGAGATGGTGAACGATCCGCGCTTTGACTCGATCGCCGCGCGCGCCAAGAACGTCGTCACGCTTTACGAGCTTGCCGGCGCCTGCATCGCCGATAAAACCACGGATGAATGGATTGTGCTTCTGCGCGAGCTGGAAATTCCGGCCGCGCGCATGTCGAGCCTCGAAGATCTTTTTGACGATCCGCAGCTGCAGGCGTCCGGTTTCTTCAAGCGCGCCACGCATCCGAGCGAAGGCGAGATTCTTTACACCGACCTGCCGGTGCGTTTTTCCGGTGCCGGCGCCGATGCGGCGGCGGGACGCCTGCAGCCGCGGCTCGGCGAGCACAGTTTCGAAGTGCTGCGCGAGGCGGGCTTTTCCGAAAGCGAAATCAGCGCGCTCGCAGCGGCGGGCGGAGCGATCGACGCGGGAACCAAGGTGCGCGCGGCGGAGTGACCCTCTCCCGTCATCCTGCGGTGGCCGCGATGCGGCCCTCGAAGGATGCGGCGATTGGTTTTTATGGGCTCAAATCGGCTATAGCCGATTTGAGTGCCGTCGCCCTTCGAGGCTCGCGGCGCTCGCACCTCAGGATGACGGAACGAAGTTACGAATCCAGCACGCTCGGCGCGTACAGCTCGTCCACTTTGATCAGCCGCTGCGTGAGGTCCTGTTCGAGCGAATATTGCGCGATAGTCTCGATCACCTTGCGGTTGGCGGCCACGCCGTGGGTCACCAGCGGCGTCTTTGCATTGCCTGACAACAGGCCAGCGGCCAAGTGATATTCCACGTGCTGCTGGCGCCGCGCGTTGGCGACCTCGTTCGCGGCGACAAAGGCTTTGAGAATGTTCTGCGCCGCCCACGGCTCCTTTTCGTAGATATCGCGCCGGATCACCGCCTGATGATTAATCGGATAGATGCCGGTCTTGCGGTAATAGCGGATGCTTTCGGCGACCGGATCAGCGAACAGATTTCTGAAATCAGGATGGTTGATGAGGTCGGCGCGGCTGCGGTCGACCAGATTGTGGCCCGACAGGTAATGCAGCGCCGCGTCCAGCTCGCCCGCCAGCAGCATTGCGCCCATGCTCCTGTCGGCCGGAATTTGGTTGACGGTGACGCCGGGTGGCGGCTTGAAGCCCGTGGCGCCGCCGTGGCTCTTTTCCGGCGTGCGCTCCATCCAGAATTCGATCTCTTGCGGGTGCACGCCGAATTCGTGCTGCAGCACGCCGCGCGCCCATAACGCCGCGGTCTGCTGATATTCCGGCACGCCGACACGCTTGCCTTTCAGGTCGGCCGGTTTCTCGATGCCGGCTCCGCGCCGCACCAGAATGGCCGTGTGGTAGAAGCGCCGCGTCGTGAAGATCGGCAGGCCGAGAAAGCGCCGGTCGCCCTGGCCGGTCACGATCATGAAGGACGAGCACGACATTTCCGAAACGGCGAATTCGGCGAAATGGAGTTGCCGCCAGAACAGTTCCGAAGGATGCAGAATCGTGGGGACGAAATCGATGCCCTCCGGCTTCACCGTGCCGTCAAGGATCGGCCAAGTGCGTGGGTTGTTGGTGATGCCGATACTGATTTGCATATTCATTCTGTGGTTCCTTGGGCGATCTCATCTTCACCATTTCGGTGCGCGTTTTTCCAGGAACGCGCGAAGGCCTTCCTGCGCGGCGTCCGTAGCCGTGACGTTGCAGAAATCCTCGACCGCTTCGGCGATGCGGCGCCGATCATCGTCGTCGTTCTGGCGCATGAACGCGGCGCGACCCAGGCGCATGACGGTCGGCGACTTGGCGGCGAACTCGGCGGCAAGCGCGTCGGCTGCGGCATCGAGGTTGGCGTCGGGCACGATCTTGCTGACGAGGCCGAGGTCGACTGCCTCCCGGGCGTCGAACGCTCGTCCGCTGAACAGGAGCTCGAAGGCACGGTGTCGGCCGGCGATGCGGGGAAGGTGCATGAAATGCTTCGCCGGAAGCACGCCGACATTGATCTCCGGATAGCCGAACGTTGCGCCTTCTCCGGCAAGAATGACATCGCACGATATTGCAAGCGTCATGCCGCCGCCGCGTGCGGCGCCGCCGACGGCCGCGATCGACGGTTTGCCGAGATGGTACTGAGCATCGTACAGTTCGAGGTAAAGTGCCCGCAGAAGCTCACGTACCTGCTCGCGGGATGCGCTCAACAGCTGGGCAAGATCGAGGCCGGCGCAGAAGCGCCGGGGAATCGCGCTGGCGAGCACCACCGCGCGCGCTCCGTCATCGGCTGCGGCGCGCCGCAAAGCAGCGATGACCGTGCGGATCATGTCGAGGCTGAGCGCATTGACCGGCAGGCGCTGGAGCGTGATGCGGGCGATTCCATCCGCGACCGCAAAGCTGACGCCGGCTTCAGACATTTCTATCCCGCCTGGCCGTTCGGGCGAGCAAGGAGAGGCTCGCGTCTAATAGCGGTATGGCGCGATTTCCAGGTGAGGGAAGGCGCTGAACACGCTTGGCGGATTGGTCGGTGTCGCGGCATGCAGGCAGGACGCGTCGAGCTTGCCCAGCGCAGTCACGCCCAGCAACCCCATCGAGCGCAACACCTCGTCCTCCAACAGTTCGAGCATGCGCACAATGCCGGCCTGGCCTGCGGCGGCGAGACCATAGCATTGCATGCGGCCGAGTCCGACCAGATGGGCGCCGAGCGCGATCGCCTTGACGATATCGCTGCCGCGATAAAAGCCGCCGTCGATGATGATCTTGGCGCGGCCGGAAACGGCCTCGACGATTTCCGGCAACACGTCGGTCGAGCCGCGACCATGATCGAGCTGACGGCCGCCATGATTGGAGACGTAGACGAACTCGACGCCGTGATCGAGCGCGATCTTGGCGTCCTCGGCGGTGGCGATGCCCTTGATCGCGAGCGGGATCTTGAATTTGGTCTTGATGCGCTCGACGGTGCGCCAGTCGAGCGCGGCCTGGAACTCACGCCCGCTGGCGCGGCGGCGGCCGCCGGTAATGTGGCGCTTGGCGATGTCGCGCTCGCGGCGGCTGTAATGGGCGGTATCGACGGTCAGGCAGAACGCGGCGTATTTGCCGGCGATGGCGCGGGCGACATGATCGTCGACCCAGGCGGCGTCGCCGCGGACGTAAAGTTGAAAGATCCGCAGCGTATCCGGTCCGACTTGCGCGACGCCTTCGAGGCCGGGATCGCAGACCGACGAGAGCATGTGGGCGACGCCGAACTCGCCCGCCGCCTTGACCACCGGCGCCGCGCCTTCGGCATGGAAGCTCTCCAGCGAGCCAACCGGGCAGAGCATGATCGGCAGGCGCAGCTTGCGGCCGAGAATTTCCGTAGACGTATCGACCTTGCTCACGTCGCGCAGCACGCGCGGGCGAAACGCGATGGAGTTGAGGGCCATGCGATTGCGCCGCAGCGTCGTCTCGCTCTCCACGCCGCCGACGATGTAATCCCAGGCGTTCTGGTTGAGGTTCTGCCGCGCCTTATGCACGATCTCGTGCAGATTCATGAAGTCGGGGCTCGCCGACAATTTGGCCAGATAGGCGGCTTCTTCGAGTTTCTCGGTGGTCATTTGCATACGCGTCGCTCGTTGCGGCCGGACGGCCTTTTCGGGACTGAGGACAACGGGGCGCCACGGTACAGGGGTGCCCTGGCCGAATCAAGAAACCGGTCGCTCTTCGCGGCTGTCAAAGCCGCCGCTTGCAGCGCTCCAGGCTCGACCAAGAAAAGGATCAAACGCCGCAATGGCCGGTGCGAACACACGCGCCGCTCAAGTCCCGCGACCAGCGCGTGAACCGATCGGCGCAACGCCGAAAATCTCCGGCCGGCTCCCATGCTGCCCCACCGCCCCCACCGTTGCGGTCGTGGTCGCCGACCCAAATTACGACGCAGGCGTCGTGAGGACGGCCGGCGGCCGCCGGTGAGGACAGATGTCCCGCTGCGTGATTGCGCCGGCAGTTCCTGCGTTGGCTCAAGTTGCGACACAGTGTTTCGAAATCGCGCGAGATTGCCGGTCGGCGGCGATGTGTGACATCGAACCGCACCTTTTTATCTGATGGGGATGAAGCTCGCATGGGTAGAAGCAATGGCCCATCGCTTTGGCCTGTGCTATCGAGCATGAGTAACGGTCGCCGCTGCGCGCGAAGTCCGCGGCGCAATTGTTTGCAAGTGCCTCCTGAGTTGTGCCGCCCGCGCTGCTCCGGCAGGCCGAACACAGGAGGAAATATGATGACCAAAAAATCAGGACGCGGCGCGTTTACGCTGTCGCGGCGCAGCTTGGTGAAAACCGGCCTCGGTGCGACCGCGTCCGGCTTGTTGTTGCGCGGTGCGACCGTTCCGGCACTGGCACAGAAGAGCTATCCGGCGCTCGGCACCTTTCCCGCCGGTGTCGGGGCCAAGAGCGTGTTCGTCGGCGGCGTGATGCCGCTCACCGGCCCCTATTCGGCGTCCGGGAAAGACATGCAGCTTGGCTTCGAATTGGCGATCGAGCACCTCAACAACGGCAGCCGGGTGACCGAAAAGATCCCGACCCTGAAAAAAGGCGGCGGCGTGCTCGGCAAGAAAATCGACTATCAGGTTGCGGATTCCCAAACCAAGCCGGACACGGCCGTTCAGGCCTCGACCCGTTTCATCCGCGACAACAAGGCGATCATGTTCACCGGCGGCGTCGCCAGCAACGAGTCGATCGCGATGATGAAGCTGGGCCAGCGCGAGCACGTCATCTTCATGGTGGGCAATTCCGGCTCCAACGACACCACCGGCAAGGACTGCCAGCGCTACGGCTTCCGTTCGCAGCCCTCTGCCTACATGGCGGCGAAGGCGTTGGCGCCGGTGCTCGGCAAGGAGCTCGGCACCACGCGCAAGGCGGCCTACCTGGTGCCCGACTACACCTACGGCACCAGCGTCTACGATTCGATGAAGAAGTTTACCGAAGAAGTCGGCTGGAAGACGGTGAACGAGCAGCTTGCGCCGCTCGGCACCACGGATTTCAGTTCGTACCTGCTCAACATCGCCAACAGCGGTGCCGATGTCTTCATCAATGTGGCATTCGGCGCCGACGCCACCGCCTCGACCAAGCAGGCTCAGCAGTTCGGCATTCTTTCGAAAATGAAATACGTGGTGCCGAATATTTCCCAGTTCCAGGCCAAGCAACTGGGCGCGGCGATCATGGGCGGCACCTACGGCACCCAGGGGTGGTGGTGGTCCGAGGAGGACACCTATCCGCTCGCAAAATTCTTCGTCGAGGATTTCCAGAAGAAGAACAACTACCAGCCGGACTGGGGAGCGAGCGAGATTTATGTCCAGATGCTGGTATGGGCTGACGCCGTCGAGCGCGCCGGCACGTTCTATCCGATCGAGGTCATCAAGGCGCTGGAGAACGGCACCAAGGTGGATTCGATCTACGGCGAGGTCTATTACCGAGCGGGCGACCACCAGTTGGTGCGGCCGGTGCCGGTAATGGTGGGAAAGAAGCCCAACGAGATGAAGGGGCCGAACGACTTCTTCCGCATCGTCCAATTGGTGCCGGGAGAAAAGGTCCTGCCGCCGCTCGACCAGACCGGCTGCAAGATGCCCCCGCTCAACGCCTGATCGGCCGGACAGTCGCGGCGAGGCGATCACGATTGCCTACACCCGCGTCCCCCCAGGCCAAGCTGTCGCACCGGGCATCGGTCGCCGAATTTCACTTCCCCCTGAAAGGGGGGATCGGCGGCCGAAGCCGCTGGGTGGGGTGTTGTGGTGTGCGACATTGCTTCTGGCGCCCTCCCGGCGCACTACGCGCGCCGGTCCTCGCCTTTCAGGGCAGGAAAACTCAAATGCGATCACCCTGACCCCCAGGTCAGGGTGATTTAGCTCTCTGTGACCGCTTCACTCTCGTTGAACGCTGCACTCCAGGCCGATAGTGTCTTGCGATGCCTACGCTTGCGCAATTTCTCTCCCAGGCATTCAACGGTATCGCGCTCGGCAGCCTCCTGGCTCTGATCGCCAGCGGACTCTCCATCATTCTTGGCACGCTGGGCGTGCTCAATTTCGCCCACGGCGCCATGTTCATGCTCGGCGCCTATGCGGCTTTCATCGTGCTCGGCCATGTCGACTCGTTCGCGCTGGCCCTGGCAGCAGGCGCGCTGTTGCTCTTGGTGGTCGGGCTGGCGGCCGAGCGCGGCCTGATCCGCTTCTATTACGCGCGGCCGAAGGAAGACCAAATCCTGGTCACGTTCGGGCTCGGCATCATGCTGGTGGAGGCCGTCCGCTATGTATTCGGCGGCCTGAGCCAGCCGGTGCCGCTGCCGAGCTGGGGCCAAGGCATCGTCAATCTCGGACTGTTCATCTATCCGCTCTATCGCGTCGAGGTCATCGGCATCGTCGTCGCGCTGCTGCTCGGCTTTTATCTGCTGCTCTACCGCACGCGCATCGGGCTGGTGGTGCGCGCCGGTATCGAGGATCCGCTCATGGTCGAGCTGCTCGGCACGCATGTGCGGCGCATGTTCATGATCGTGTTCTCGATCGGCGCCATGGCGGCCGGGATCGCCGGCGTGATCTATGCGCCGCTGGCCGCGGTCATTCCCAACATGGGCGAGCCGTTCCTGGTCGAGTGCTTTGTCGTCGTGGTCATCGGCGGGCTCGGCTCGTTTCCCGGCGCGTTGGTCGGCGGCATCGTCGTCGGCGAGATTCTCAGCCTGACCACGCTGTTTAATCCCGCCTATGCGCAGGCCGCGATCTATGCGGCCATGACGCTGGTGCTGCTGATCCGGCCGCGCGGCCTGTTCGGCGCCATGGGGCGGGCGTGATGGCCGGGTGGGGCGGCCGTCTGGCAAAGCGCTGGCTGCCCGAAGTCGCGATGATCGTCGCGCTCGTGGTGCTGCCCTTTGCGTTCGCGGCCTGGCTCGGCTCGGTCGACCTTTTCACCCGCATTCTGATCTGGGGGATCTTTGGGCTCGGCTTTGACCTGTTGTTCGGCCGCACCGGGCTGTTGTCGTTCGGTCAGGCGGCGTTCTACGGCACCGGCGGCTTTGTCACCGCGTATCTGCTGACCAGCGGCACGCTCGGCAATGTCTGGCTCGCAATGGCGGCGGGCATTGTCGCAGCGACGGCATTCAGCGTGATCGTTGGCTTCCTCGCGCTGCGCCGCGTTGGCATCTATTTCGCAATGATCACGCTCGCCTTCGGTGAACTGTCTTACTTTCTGGAGAATTCGCCGCTGGCGGCCTGGACCGGCGGCGAGAACGGTCTGCCCGGCGTGCCGGCGCCGGTCATCCACATCGGCGCTTTTGATTACGCCTTCGCCGGGTCGTGGCCGAGCTATCAGCTGGTTGCGGGATTCTTTTTTATCGGGTTCGTTCTGGCGCGCTTCGTCGTGCTCTCTCCGGTCGGGCTGGTCCTGACCGGGATCAAGCAGAATCCGGAGCGCACCGCCGGGCTCGGTCATAGCGTGAGCGGCTACAAGCTCGCGGTCTTCGTCCTCGCCGCCGCCTTCGCCGGCTGCGCCGGCGCTCTGCTCGGCATTTTCCAGAGCTACATGCCGCCGGACGCGTTCGCGCTGGACACTTCGGGGCAACTCGTCATTCAGACGGTGATAGGCGGCGCCGGTACGCTGATCGGCCCCGCGGTCGGCGCGGCGGTGTGGCTTTCGCTGCGCGACGTCCTGCAGCAGGTGCCGGCCATCGGCAGCCTCTGGGAATTCATACTCGGCGGGATATTCGTCCTGCTGGTCTCCTTCATGCCGAGCGGCATTGTCGGAACCATCGCGCGGCTGGGTGCGCGCCTGTGGCGGTTGCCGCGCGTCGTCGCACCCGCGGTTTCGACGCCCCACGATGCGGTCGCGCGCGAGGCCTTGCTGGCGCCGCTACCCAGTGCGCGCACGCCGAGCGCCCGGGAGGACGCCGGATACGCGCTGCAAGCCAAGAACGTGAGCAAGGCCTATGGCGGCATTCACGCCGTGGACGGGGTGTCGCTGGTGCTGCCTGACGGTTCACTGCACGCTATTATCGGGCCGAACGGCGCCGGCAAGAGCACGTTCTTGCGGCTGCTCAAGCGCGAGGAGAGTGTCGATTCCGGTCGCATTCTGCTGCACGGTGTCGATATCACCACCGCCGATGTCACCGCAGCCTATCAGGACGGTTTGTCGAAGAGCTATCAGATCAATCAACTCTTCCCGCAGCTCACCGTGCGGGCGAACTTGCGGCTCGGGGCGCTTGCGCGCGAGCGCGGCCGGCTGCGGCTCGATGTCTTTCGCTCCGCCGATGGTTTTGCCAAGGTCGAAGCGCTGGTTTCGGCCCTCGCCGAAGAGCTTGGCCTAGCCGATTGCGCGGACCTCGTCGTCAACACGCTTCCCTACGGGGAGAAGCGCCGGCTCGAATTGGGCCTGGCGCTGGCGTCGCGGCCCTCGGTGCTGCTGCTCGACGAGCCGCTCGCGGGATTGAGCCCTGCGGAACGTGAGGACATCAAGAAACTGATCCGCAGCCTGCGCCGGGGCCGCGCCATTCTTCTGGTCGAGCACGACATGGACGCGGTTTTTGAACTCGCCGAACGAATCACGGTGCTGCATGAAGGCAGCAAGCTTGCCGAGGGGACTCCGAAGGAGATTTCCAACGACCCGCGGGTGAGGGAAGCCTATCTGGGCGGGATGGCGCCATGAACGGTGCCATAAGCTGTGCCATGAATTGCGTCACGATTTGCGTCACGATTTGCGTCACGATTTGCGTCACGAGTGGGGTGTCATGAGCAACGCCGCCGGCGATGCGATGAATGGGCCCGCGCAGGCTGCCGCGGCGATGATCGAGGTCGAGCGGATCAACAGCTATTACGGCGACTCGCACGTTCTGTTCGATGTCTCGTTGCGCGTGGGTGAAGGCGAGGTGGTGGCGCTGCTCGGCCGCAACGGTGCCGGCAAGAGCACCACCCTGAAAACGCTTGCCGGCGTGTTGCATCCGCGCTCCGGCACCATCCGCTTCGACGGCGAGCCGATCGGGCTTCTGCCTAGCCATGTCATCGCCGCACGCGGACTGCAACTGGTTCCCGAGGAGCGGCGCATCTTCGGCGGGCTGACGGTCGTGGAGAATCTCGATCTCGCGGCGCTGTCGGCCAAAAATCCGCTGCCGCTCGACGACATTTTCGCGATCTTTCCGCGGCTGCGCGAGCGGCGCGGCAGCTACGGTCGCAATCTTTCCGGCGGCGAGCAGCAGATGCTCGCGATCGCGCGCGCGCTCATCCGCCGCCCGCGCCTCATCCTGCTCGACGAGCCGTTCGAGGGACTGGCGGTGATCATCGTGCAGAACTTGCTCGAAGTCTGCCGCGAACTGGTAACCGCGGGCCAGACCATCGTCATCGTCGAGCAGAACGTGCGCGCGGCGCTCAGTCTGGCGAGCCGCGCCTACGTGCTCAACAACGGCCACGTCGTGTTCGAGGGCAGCGCCGACGATCTCAGGTCCGCGCCGGAGGTGACCAACCGCTATCTCGGTGTTTGAGGACGGCGGTGCGGCGGAAAGCGCCTGCTCGCGACTGGCGGTCCCGGCCCGACTCGAACGGGCGACCTTCGGTTTAGGAAACCGCTGCTCTATCCGGCTGAGCTACGGGACCGTGTGAAATTTCAATGGGTTGACTTTTAGCGTTGCCGTTTTTGCACTTTTTTTGCACTCGACGTGCGGGGTTATACCACCGCAACGACTCACTTTCTATCGCTCACGGTTCCGGATGTTCGCGAATCACGCGCGCACGATTGCGCAGTGAGAAGCGCTCGTAGTTGGGATAGGACGCTACAGCGGCGTCGAACGCTGCGCGCGCCAGCGTCACGCTCGACGATGCCGCAACGACCCACCTGACGTGCAGAATTATTCCGTTCTCGTTTCACGGAACGTTCCCAAGCGGCGCCCACGTCATGTTCCGTTACACGATTAGGTCTTGCCCGTTTCGACATAGTACCCCTCCCCAACTTATTGGGGCACTATACACGGATCGGTTGCGTGTTGTTAAGTGGCCGGTTTTGGATTTGCGAGTGGCCAGTTCCGGCCAGTTACCCGGCGCTCGGTACTGGCCCCTTTCCATAGCGACTGGTCCCTTTTGAAATTACGACTGGTCCCTTTTGCAAAAAGCTCGGACCTTTTCGAACTCGCTGATCCAGAATTTGTCCTTATCGCGAGTATCTCGCCCTAATTCTCGGGCCAGACTAAAAAAACCATTCCCCGGGCGCCCTCGATCATTACCGGCCTTGTGGACAACAACGACGCTTAGCATCCCGTGGCCGGCCTGATCTTCTTCTCTCGAAATCTCGCCAAGCAATTCGCGAAGGCCTGTTGAGTCTGGCACAAGCGGAAGGGAAGTGATTTTGGCAGTCAGGTCGCCATAAGCAATCATACCCTTCGCGCTACGCGCGGCCACTATCATTGCGTCACGCGCTTGGCGTTTTGCATCTTCCCAAATTGCCTTGGAAATATTGTGCGGCCTCGTCATTAAAGCCCCCTGTCGGTGTCGGCAGCTTCTTTGCTTGCATAGTCAAAAGAAAGCTGAGTTGGCTTTCCCACACGCGGATAATTTTTATCCAGCTTAGCTTTGAAATCATACCAATCGCTGCCCAGCTTCATTATAGCTACGACCGCGCCCAAGCGGCGTGATTTCGACGTTGACGAACTGAAGGGGAAGGGGAGCCGGAGCGTTAGCGCCGGCCGCGTTGTCAAGGGACATGATTAGCTCCGTCTTGCAACCGGCGCCCGAGGAATTCGGACGGCGGAGCACAAGGCGGAGCGGCTACAAATCATTGTACCCCAACCGTCATGTGCCGCGGACCATCACTCGCATGATTGTGGGTTTGGGCTTCGCGTCAGGGTTGGAAGCCGGATGGCGGCGACGCGGAGCGGCGACCGTTTACGACAGCCCGGCGCCTTCAGGCGCGACGCCAAGGATAAAATCATCCGGAATACCGAGAAAGGCCGCTACTTAATCGGGGCTGGAGAAATTTCGAATGTGTCGTGGTCTTGCTCGAACTTGATGCGGTATAGGTCAAAGAAGCCCTCGCGTCCGAGCAGCACAGGTACGTCCGTGTCTATAAATATAACCGGTGCGTCAAAATCCTCTGTCTGGTGTTCGATGCGGAAGGTAAGGTCGCTCACAAATCCCTCAATCGGCTCCATTGAAACGCCCAACGACGTGCGCTGAGGGCACGTGGCCAGGTCGATGCCGAACACTTCCGCGATGGCTGCCGGCAGCATGATCTGATCCGCGCCTGAATCAATGAGCGCGAGAACTCTACGCTTGTGGGCGCCTTTGGAAATCTCCACTTCGACGACCGGGCGCTTGGTGTTGCGTCCATTGACGTTCGATTGTCCGGAGGTCGCGGCGTACCGGTATTTCATGCGCTAGGCGAGAAGGGGAGCGAAGCTCACGTCGTGCGGCAGGACGCGATGGAATATGGCAGCCGGATCGGTCACGGTCCGCAAGAGTTCGCGCAAGGTCGCGGCAGCGGCGAGCACGCGCGAATAATCCGGCGCGATGGCGACCCACTTGTTCTCATGGGTGGCGTCCAACAGCGCACTGAGCTTATCGTTGCGGCCGTGCATGTCGATTTTCATGGTAATGAAGTGGTTGGCGATTAATCGTTGCCAAATTGGCGCATCCATTCATCCATCGTCACAACCCGTCCAGCCTTGAAGTCCTCACGACCTTTCTTGATCGTTTCAAGATCGCTCGGCTCGGGGTCTTCCTGAAGCTGCAACAAGATCGCGCGAGCGGCGCTGTCCTGCATGTTTTCCGGCATTTGACGCAAACACTCTATTGCTTGTTCAAGCAATTTGGTCATACTGTAAGTCTAACAAACAAAGCCAGTTTGGGCTAATCTTGACAAGCCGAGATTTATGTGTCGCAAAATGAACAATGTGCGACCTATATTTGGTGGCTTAACGAAGCCATTAAATAGCACTCGCCTTTTTGGTCAGATGGCGCCGGATAACTTGATGTGCCCGGTGCAAACCAAACGGACGTTATTTAGAGCCATTTATTAACTCATCAGCGATCAAAATATTGATCACGGCGGGCTTTCCTTTTCCTTCAAAGAAGATTTTGACACACGTCTGTGTGTAGAGTTTATATAGGAATATATAAGAGCGATGAAGTTGGATGAAAACGGTGGCTCTGTTGTAGGTAATTTTGGCGATTGTGGTCGGAAAAGTCTTCGGTCAAACCCCACCTTGTCTTCGGTGAAAACCCACCCCCTCTTCGGTCAAACCCCACCCTAAAGCGCGATGGTTAGGCCACCTCTCGGCTAAAAGATAACGAGCGGCTTTTAGGCAGCGCGAAACGATTTTCGCCAACTTTCAAAACTCTTAATGTGGTTGGGGTGCCGCTCCACAGTAGTCCGGGCACGAGCCAAGACGTACATGGTCGATGCAAGGGAGCCGTCACCGGCCATAAAAGAGCGATTATTGGTGCGGGCCAGCCTCTCGATGATTTCCCTTTCCTCGGCCGGCAAGGCCTCGAACAGTTCGTCAGCTTGGGCGCGGCGGTAGCGGTCATATGCCACGCGGTCAGCCTCCTCCCCCTCCCTGGCTTGATGAGCTTTCTCGGCAGTCTTGGCGGCTGCGCGGCGCGTGCAGGTTTGGCGATAGCCAGCGACGTACTGCTTGAGGCCGCCGAGGGACTGTACGTCGAAGCGGGTTTTCTTGGCTTCCGAAAGGGCGTAATCGAGAAAATCTGACACCTCCTCGAACGGCACTTGTTTTAGGAGGTGCTTGGCTGTCTCGACCTCTTTGGAGGAGACATATGGGATGTCTTTGACCGGCTGGCTCGTGCGCTTCTCGATGAAGAGGTAGGCGACCTTGAGAGGCTCGGTCGTCACCTGGTCATTGCGGAATTCGAACTGAATTTCGCTTTCATTGCGACCGCGGTAGAACCGGTCATAGTCGGCAAAGAACGTGGCGCCCGGACGGAATGTGATTACGAGGCCATCGCCCCGCGCCGATTTGGTGATGGAATAGGAAGCAAGAAAGCCGAGCTGCACAAGCCGACGAAGGTGCGGTCCCAATTGCTCCTGCTCGATTTTTGACCGGAACTTGAGGACCGTAAGGCCGCCGAGCCATTCTGCGCAAATGTCGTCGTACCGCTTCGGAAATGATAGTCGCGTGCGGTGGTGGCCGTCATAGAGGTTCGCGAAGTGAAAGAACAGGCGCATATAAACCGCCTGGCCGATGGTGCCGACCTGCTGCATGACTCCATGATTAAGGCAGGTGAAATGTTCATTGCGCAAAGATGAAACAATATGCGGGTCTATGCTCACGGAGCACGAAACGATCGGATCGTCAGCAGACTGCTCGCGCTCGATTAAAATGTTGGAGAAGATTTTGAACGGCTGCTCGACAAAACACCCTGCCTGATTTTTGAAATGAGCAATGATGTGTGTGTAGTAAATCTCGAACAGGGCTCTGTGCAGGTCTCGGCTGTCGCTGCCTCCCCATTCTTTCCGGCCGATGAGACGGCCGATTTCTTTTCGGGTGAAATGAACCTCTCCTCGAATTGGACGTCCGTAGTCAGAATGTTTTTTCAGGAGCGCAACGAAAACCTTGTGCGCTAGCGGCCCGGGCTGACCGAGACGAGGATCAGGACGAACAATAATATTTTTCTCAACAGCTCCCCTATTGAGGACAATTTCCTGCGTGCGCATTGAGGCACGTTTGGCATCATGGCAGAACAGTGCGCCTGAGATGCGCAGGAGTGTATTCTCCATGTAGAGTTTTTGAATTGGCTCCGTCGTTTGATCCGCGGTGATCCCGATTTTCTGAGCATCCAACATTACGCCGTTGATTATAACTCGACGCCGTACTGGCTCGTGGTGGCGCTGGGGAGAACAACTCAGTGCTCTTCGGCGCGATTGATGGACTCCCTTCCCCGCTCGGCTGGTGCTGCGCCGAGTAAAGGCGTGAGCATTTCTTGGAGGCGGCCAGTAAGGATGTTGGTCTCCTTCACACGATCAAGCAGAACCTTGCTTTGCTCGCGCAGAAATGAATTTTCTGCTTCCAGGTGTTCGATGTAACGAGATTGAAAGTCTGGCGCGCCCGGACGCGACGGGGCGTCGGCGAGCGCGCGCTCGATGTGCTCAGAATTATGGCTCTCTTGCTTTGCGCCCACAGGCGCGTCCGGGCGCGCTGGAGCGCGTCCCGACGCGGCTAGGGCGTCCACAATTTGCCCGATGTGGTGGTCAACGGACATGGCGGTAATGAGATATTTTTCGCCAAATGGAGTCTCTACCTTGCGGCACTGAAGATCGCCGCGCGCGCAATATTTTTGCAGGCGACGTATGGTGCGCGGATGGCCGGCGCGAGCGTATCGCTCGGCGACTTCGTCGATCGTCAAAGTGTATTCGTTTTCGTCGAGGGGCGCGTCCGGGCGCGATGGGGCGGGGGTCATTGCTGTGATGATAACCCGGTTCGCCCCACATCTCGGCGCTTTATCCCCAGATCGAAATGGAAGAATTGCGCGCACCCTCATCCTCACGCATTTCGCGTGTTCGTTCGCGGACAAGCCTGTGTCAACTGGATATTCGCGCCAGGCCAAACTGGCGTTGCTGCATCTCAACTCTCGGGCCGTTTCACCCCTAACACACGCCGAGGCGCTATCGATCGTGCGGGATTGGAAGGTATTCGAGCACACGTGATCAGGCAGAGTCTGGCGGCTCGGGTGGGCAATCAGTCCAGGGGCGCTTGGCGCATAGGTGGCATTCTAATCGACGAGAGGGCGGGCGCCATTTGGCCGGATGATTGTTACGAGGGTGCGTGCGCGTGTTATCCCAACGCGAAGCAACCGCCGGCTTTGCAGATATAAAGGTTTTTCCCGTTCATCAAAAAATGCTGCTTTGTATGCGCCCTCAACCAATACAACCCCGTCGAACTCTTTACCTTTCGCCTTATGGATATTCATCAGAATACAGCCTTCCGGATCGCGGTCAGCCGCGATCAACCGCTCCTGTTCCAGAATGCTTTTCACGAGCTTGGTAGCTCCGGCATAAGTACCGGAGCTTAACCAAAGCTCCGCGAAGTCCCGATGCGAGGGCATCGGTAGCGCGAAAGAGACGTACCAGCCGGACCTGCCGGAAGAGTTCGTTGAGAGCGTGAATATCCTGCAACAAGCGACGCGCCACGCGCCAATCCACGACAGGATCACCGAGTTGCTTCACACCGGTCTCGCAGGCCGTGACCAGTTCCTTTGCAGCCTTGATGCGCGGCGTATCTTTCTCGGCAACCTTTTGAGCGGCCTGATCGAACTTGCGAGCATTTTCTGCGGCGGCATTGCCCGGGTCCTCCGCATTCTTCAGCTTGTAGAAGGTCGCTATACATCGCAGTGTTCCCGAAACAGCTATCCCAGCGGGACCGCAAGGCCATTCCAAAATAGAGCCGACGACGATAGCGGCGGCGGCAGAAAGTTCCGCGTCCCACACAACATCGTGGTCAATCGGTGCCAATCGCTGATTATTATAAGTGTGCTCCTCCGCCAAAATCCCCGAAAGATCGGCAACCAACGGATTGCTGCGGCACAGAACCGCGACACATGGATGGACGATGCCTTTCTTTGAAAGAGCGCTGAAGGTCCATTTGACGCTAGCATGGACAGTGGCCGCGAAGGCATTGTTCCAATAGCTCACTTGTTTCACGTCGGGGGGGGTTGGAAGCGGCGCGCGATTATTCAGCACGGCGTCTGCGAATGCGAGGATGCCCGTATTCGGGCTTCGATGGTTCTCGCCTCCGAGGTCGAATTCCTTGGGCGTTATTGTCTCCCGCAGAATGTCCAGTCGTCGGGGGTCCACGTCGTCGCGGTAGGCGAAAATCGTCTGGTCGGCATCTGCCAGGCAGAACACTTCCGTGACGGCGGCAAATGCGTGAATGACGCGCCACTGGTCATTGTCGGTGTCCTGGAACTCATCGACGATAATCAGCGGATATCTGTTTGCGATGAGTTGCCTCAGAGCCACACAACGTTCCAGCATCTTCGCCGTACCAGCGGCAAAAAGATCAAAACAAAACCGGCTTTCTTCTGTGGCGAGGCGCAACTGCTCCACAGGCCAATCGCCGTCAAATCCGAATTTTTGCAACCGCTCGTCGCCGGGATAGATGAACCCCACCGGCGCGCCGTGCAGCAGCCGGCCGTGCGATTCCAGCATTTCCAGGCAAAACGAATGGTACGTCTTCACCGTTACGGCACGACGTTCGGCAGGCGTCAGAATTTCCTTGCAGCGCAGAAGAACCTGTCGCACGGCTGCCCGCGAGAAACTGAGGAACAGTATTTCCTGGCCGGGCAACAGCGTCTTGAACCGGCGTTGCGCTTTTAACAGTGCAACCGTGGTCTTGCCTGAACCGGGTCCGCCGAGGACAAGAAGATGGCCCTCGTGCGCGACGATCTCTTTTCGCATGTCACAAAGCTGGATTTTCATCGAACAGGACCGCCTGAGCAATCTCTTCGGCTGTTGCCGGCGGCGTATCCGCCAGCGCTTTGTTGATCTCCTCAAGAATCATCCGGACGGTCTTCGGAAGTTCATTGACGTTTTGGCAGTGCTCTATGAGAATTGCGGCGTAACCATGGGCCTCGCCCTTGCGCGCTTTCAGCACCTTCACGGCGAGAGCCCGGATCGCCTGATCGGATGTAGCGGCATCGTAGACGACATCCACATTCGGGTAGTCGCTTCTCGTCGTTACGTCCGCGAAGAACCGCTTGAGGACGGGAATGGATGTCTCCTTCGCGAGCAATTCCTCGATGGTCGTTTCCGACAATTCCCAGTGCTTCGTATAGCTGCCAAGCTTCGCGAGCGCATCGGGCGTCAGCGACGTTTTCGGCTTGTCGCAGAACCCAAACGCCTGTTTTCCGAGAGCGGCAAATATCGGACCGTGGCGCGGCACGTCACCGTCCCCGCTCGCGACGAAAATGCTGACGCCAGCCAGATCGAAATGCGTATAGGCATGAGAACCCAGCGACTCCTCCATCACCGTCGAGGCAACGGAGAACATCGCCCCCTCGGTTGAGCCCTCAACGACCAGCACCGCGCGGCTCAGGATCGCTTCGGCGAATTGCTTACGCGCCGTCTTGTACGTCTTCGGTTTCACATCTTGGGTGCTGATCGGATGGCCCATCAGCTTTCCGGCATCATTACGATCAAGAATGACAATTTGCTGCGGCTCAAATTGTTCAATGACGTAAGGAGAATGCGAGGTGACAATGGACTGGCCCATCTCACCCAGGACAAAACGGGTAACCCTCCGCTGCGTGTGAGGCGGCAGCGCAATCTCCGGTTCCTCCATAGCGAATATGACTGATTTATTTCCCTTGAGTTCCGCAATGAAAGTGAGCATGGCGAATACGAGAAGATTGAGTGAGCCGGTGCCAAGCCGGCTGAAGGGGACAGGATGGGCTCCGGGTTGCGCTGCAATGAAGAGCCGGACGACCTCACGCAGATGTTCGCGCGTCAGTTCCGACGCGAAGAAGCCTGTCGCCTCCTCGCCAGTGGCGAGTTTTACGAAATGAGCCATCCGGGTCTGGATTTCTGATCGAATATGCTTGAGCTGCTCAATCTCGCCGATAGCGGGTTCGAGCGTCTGTAATTTTGTGAGCGTGTCCCGCCACATTTCGGCGGCACCCGTACCGCCCAGCCTCAAGACGGTGTCCAGCAATGATCCGCGTTGCAGACTGAGCGCGCGCGAACCGGTTCTGAGCGTGCGCAGGAACACAAATCCGCAAAGCCGCTTTTGCGCACGGCCGAAAATGGTGCGGCCTTTGCCAAGGGCGATTTCGGCATTTTCGATCTCGGCGTCTTCCGCGCCGGGCGGATGATCGAAAAACGTGTTGCCGATAAAATCATCTTCATCGGGGTCATAGGAACCGACGAATATAAGCGGCAGCGCCCAGCAAGTTGGCGCCGCGTCGGCGACATCGAGTCCATCCGGCGCTTCATCGACGAACGCGCCGGTCGCATCGTTCCAGCGTCGGAGATGCCGGTAAAATCGGCGTTCGGCTTCTTCCGAAAGATCAATGAGGGTCGCTTCCAGGCGAATTTCGATAGGCTTTTGATTTTCGTCGAGGTACTTGCCGCAGTGGAAATCGTGCTCGTCCACGACAGGGCGGCGGCCGAGACGCTCCGGTCCGAGAATAAGGTCTAATGCTTCGCAGACCGTCGATTTCCCAATGTTGTTGCCGCCGACAAGCAGGGTGTGGCCGGAGAAATCGATCACACCTTCCGAGACGCCACGAAAATTGCGGATCATCAGTCGTCGAACGCGCAACGTAGTTCCCCTCTTTGGCCGGCCCTATCTCACGCGATACTCTCTGATACGCGTGTATTCGATGAGCAAATGTAACGTGGTGAGCGTAAACACGTTTCCGTCAGTCGCCTGAAGCACGCGTCGCATATCCATGTTTACGAGCGGCATCACGAGCAGACAGCCATAAGGTCATCGACCCTCGTTGCCTTGATAAAGCGCGCAGGGTTATGAACAGCCGTCGCAAGCTCCTTGAAGTGGGCTTCGCCGCAGGCAATCTTGGCAGCCTCATTGTTCCGGAGATCATCGGTGAACAGGCTGCCTTTTGTCTCGACAACGAAATACAGCCGCTCGTCCCCGCCGATTTCCACGAGCACGGCCCAATCCGGGTTATAGGTGCCGAGTGGCGTCGGCACTTTGAACCAGCTCGGAAGCTTGGCGTAAACCTTCACCGCTTCGTTCTTCTCAAGTTGTTCGGCAAAAGTGCGCTCCACGCCGGCAGAGTCGTACACGACACTCTCGAAAATAGACTTCGTCGTATCCTTGAGTATATTTTTCAGATAGCCCATCAACTCCTCTTGCTGGAACAGTTCCTGGGCATAGTAAGCTTCGTTACCAATCTTCTGATATTTTATGCCATCCACAAGCGCCAAGCGCTTCGTGCGATTGATAACCTCGCCTGCAATTTCAATAAACGCCTGCGGATTGCGTTTGAAATCATCCAAGCGCTCGCTGCCGATCAGAATGCGCACCAAACTTTTGCGCGTGAGCTGCGTGCGGTCCTGAAGATCGGTTAGCACATCGGGCAGCGCAATGTCGCCTTCCTCGATAGTGACGGGGGCCGACACTGACGTTTCCGTCGCCTGGACGCCGCCCTGCCCAATGGCCAGATCGGCCTTTCTGATCTGGACGCGGGCTTTCGAGACCGCTGGGCCACCTGCAATCGCCTTCGCGCAATCCGTCACGAGCTTTTCGTTATCGAACTGAACGCGGTAAGTTGTCTTGTGTTTGACACGATCCCACAGCGCCTGAAATTCTGCGCTTTCAAGCACGGCTTGCCGCGTTTTTACGACGACGCGCTCGTCGGCATTCTTGATGTCGAGTTTGCCAGCGACCTTCTTGAGCACCTCACGGACTGACGCCAGATGCGCCTCAAGACCATCAGGCAGTGAGAAAGTTCCCTCCTTGAGCGCTGTGCGAAGCGTATCCTGCACTTTACCCTTGGCGTTAACAAATCCACTGGATTTCAGGTGATCGAAAATGGCATTGGAGTCGTCAATGCCAAGCATACCGGCGGTACCATCAGCTTTGACGATGGGGATGGCGGCGAATTGATGCTTTTCGACGATCCCGAATTTTATGCCGGTATCCTTCTCAATCTCCTTTTGCAGATTTTCCGCAAATTCCTCGTAGCTCTCGGTGGCGATTACCGTCAGCGTGTTAATCTCAAACCCGCGTAAACGGTCGCCGTTCTGATTGACGCACAAGCGCAAACCACGTCCGATGGTCTGCCGACGCTCGCGCTCGGTTCCCATCTCCCGGAGAGCACATATCTGGAAAACATTGGGGTTATCCCAGCCTTCCTTGAGCGCGGAATGTGAAAAGATAAACTTAAGCTTCGTGTCGAAACTGAGAAGCTTCTCCTTATCCCTCATAATGAGGCTATAGGCTCGTTCGGCGTCATCGCGGCTAGATTGGTTCTTCATGTTGCCGTCTTTGTTCAATTCCGGCTCAGTCCAGTGTTTGCTTTTGTCGATTGAAAAATAGCCGTCGTGAACGTCCTCCGCGTCGGACGACACATCAACCTCTTTGAACAGGCTCACGAACTCCGGTAGTTTTGCGGCGCGGCGATACTCTTCCTCAAAAATGCGCGCGTATTTACCTTTTACGGCGTTGCCGTCGGCGTCATACGACCTGTAGTGTTGAACAACGTCGATAAAGAATAGGCTCAGCACTTTAATACCAAGTGGTGCGAGGCGCTTCTCTTTCTCCAAGTGCTCATGGATAGTGCGGCGGATCATCAGCCGTTTGAGGGCGTCAGCATCCACATCGCCCACTGCTTGTCCGGGCGCAAGAAATGTTTCGTCGCCGGGGAATTTTATTTCCAATAGCTGCTCATTCTTGGCCGCGCGTATCTCTCCGATACGGCAGTCGCCATAGATGGCGCGCTTCGTAAGTTCCTCAAGATTGTCACCGTCTTGAACCGTGACCTCCCTGCGCCGAACATGGGCACCTTCCAGCGCGTCAATTTCGACGCGCGCCGTAATGGGACCCTTGCCAGTTTTTGCCGAAATGAATCTCAGGAACGCCTTGTTGTGCCCGCCATCGACCTCCATCGAGGCTACCTCGATCTGCTTGACCAGCTTGCGTTCATAGGCATCAACAGCGTCGAGCCGATACACCATGCTATGCTTGTCAGCATGAGTGGCGGAATACCGCAGCGTACAAAGCGGGTTCATCGCATCCAGGGCGGTTTTCCCCCGCCCTTCGAGGCCGCCATCAACGCTTTGAGGCTCGTCAACAATCAATATCGGACGCGTATTTCGGATGAGGTCGATGGGGGCTTCACCCCCAGTCTGCTCATTCGCACCCTTGCCGTAGATGTTATTCACATCCTTCTTGTTAATCGCGCCGACTGTTACAACCATGATCTGAATATTGGGGCTGGTCGCATAATTCCGCACCTGGCCCAACTCGGATGAGTCATAAAGAAAATACTCGAACGGCTGTCCTGCATAGAGGCCCTTAAAATGCTCCTCGGTCATTTGAAGGGTTTTGTAGACACCTTCCTTGATCGCGACCGACGGCACGACAATCATGAACTTCGTAAAGCCATAGAGCTTATTCATCTCGAAGATAGTGCGGAGGTACACATAGGTCTTGCCGGTGCCGGTCTCCATCTCCACGGTAAAATCACCAGACGCAAGGCTTGCGGATGGAGCTAGCCCGTTCCGCAGCTGAATGCTGTTCAGGTTGGCAAGAATTTCGTCGTCGAGCAGAGTGAGCCGATTACCAATGCCAAGCTCATTCTCAACCAGCCCGAGCTCGCCCTGCGCACTGAGGAACGCCCCAAGGTCGAGGTTGCCTTGACCGCCGCGTTCGGCGACTGGACGCCGCGTAACCGTGAATTCGGTGCGATTGATCTCCTGACCACGGAAAAGATCAACAATCGCCTCCATTGCCGTTTTCTGGTATTCAAGGTTTGGCTCAAAATGCAGCTTCATAAACGGTACCTCACAAGCTGCGTATATCGGTTATGCCGTTTTGAGTCAGGATGGCGGCCATGTTCGTCTTGGCGACATCGTCGGCAAACCCCAAATCCTTGAACACAACACGCGTATCCACGGCGGGGACGAGCGCCTTGCGCCATGCCACCATGCCGGAAGCAAGCGGCTCAATCACATCTTTGGTCAGCCCATCGCCCAAGCAGACGAGCAATGCGCCACCGCCGATGGAGTGAACCGTCTTGCCAGCGATAATCTTCTTCTCGATGGGAACGCAGAGATCGAGTCCGAGCTTCAACAAAAGCTCATAGAGCACATCCTGTTCAGTACGTCCCTGGACGACATGCTCAGCGTTCTTCAGCAATGTGCTTTCGAGATCATCCGCATCCGGCTCCCAGGCGCGTATGTTCGAGGCAGCAAGCTTGAAGATACGAAACCCAGTGTCCCCCGCAAACATTGGATTCTCACTTTTGACCTTCTTACCAGCGCGGCGAAGTCGTTCCTTCGTCAATTCGGCAATGTTGCGTGGCTTATCCAGCTTATGGCAGAAGTCAGAAGCCGTTTTTTGATCCCGGTTACCGGGATCTAAAGGCTCTGGAATCTGGACCAAAATAAATCTCCGGCTGCCACCATCACTGGCATTTTGTAGCATGACAGCGTGACCAGTCGTTCCGGAGCCAGCAAAGAAATCTAAGACAATATCATCACCATTAGTCCCCTGATCCACCAGCTTTGAGATGAGGGCTACTGGCTTCGGAAAGTCAAATATTCTATTTTCAAAGAGAGCGTCAATATCGGCAGTACCATCGCGGGTGTAGGTATCTTCGCCAATAACGGTTGAGAACCCAGTGAAATCGGATTCTAGTTCAGTTATAAAGGCTTTTCTTCTCGGCCGACCATCGGGACTGCTAGGCCAAAGAATACGATCTTCCGCTATGAGGCGACCCATCGTGTTCCGATCATAGCGCCACCCCATTTCCGGACATCCATAATTTATTCCGGTTTTTGGATCGACCAAGCCGTAGTGTAAATTGGGGCGCCTGTCGGCGGTAGCAATCCCAACCATATTGGCGCTCGTCCAGTCTCCACGAGGATCGCCATCGGGATTGGAATATTGCGTTTTATCTCTGTCCGCGCCACGTACAGAGTTCCCATAACAGACTATATATTCGTGATCGACAGAAGCTCCAGTAGTCGTCCGATTGTCTTTGTTCTGACGGCTCTTCCAAATAAAGGACGCCAGAAAGTTCTCTTCACCAAATATGTCATTCAGCACCATCCGGAGGCCACTAAACTCTCCATCGTCGATGCTCACGAAAATCACTCCATCATTCCGGAGCAGGCCTTTAGACAACTTTAGGCGCGGGTACATCATATTAAGCCAGTCCGTATGGAAGCGACCGGACGACTCCGTGTTTGACGTTATCTTTCTGGTTCCCTCGACCTGACCAGTGATTTCGAGATAGTTCTTCAGACTGTCCCGATAGTCGTCAGGATAAACAAAGTCCTTGCCCGCGGAATGTCCCTGACGTTGTTGAAATAGGAAGGCAGGCGTCGATCACCTCAGGCCGCTAGGCTTGAGGTTGCGAATCGCAAACCGAGAGCGAGGAGATCGACGCCATGACGAAGCATATCGAATTGAAGAGGTTCGACCAAGGTACGGCATTGACAACAGGTACGGCGCTGACGACGGGTACGCTGGCATTGTCGCCTTTGGTGATTGAAGGACTTGAGGAGTTCAAGGGCAGCTTCGACCGTCTGTGCCTGCATGCCGGGACTGCGGCCATCGAGGCCATGCTTGCGACTGATGCGGAACAGCTTTGTGGCAAGCGCTACCAGCGTCACGCTGACCGCCAGGGCCATCGCTGGGGCATGATCGATAGTGAGGTTGGCTGGCACGGTGGCAAGGCTGCTATCCGGCGGCCCCGGGTGCGGCGGCGCGGCGGCGCCGAGCTGGAGCTTCCCAGCTGGACGGCGATCCAGAAGGCGGATCTTTTGTCGCGTTGGGCATTCAACCAGATGCTGATCGGTGTGGCGACGCGCAAGTACGCGCGTTCGGTACGACTGCCGGACGGCGATCTGGCCGGCCAAGCCAAGCGCGCCACGACGAAGTCCTCGGTCTCGCGGCGGTTTGTGGCGCTGAGCACGGCGAAGCTGAAGGAATGGCTGGCGGCCGATCTGTCGGAGCTCGTCGACCTTCTGGTGATCCAGATCGATGGGCTGCGTGTCGGCGACCATGTGTTGGTGGCGGCGATCGGCATCGACGGAGCCGGCGACAAACACGTGCTGGCCGTGGCCTTGGGCGCGACCGAGAACGCCGCCGTGGTCAAGGCGTTGCTGGCCGACCTGATCGAGCGCGGGTTGCGACCGGATATCGCCCGCTTGTTCATCGTCGATGGCGCCAAGGCGCTGAGCCGGGCCATACGCGACACCTTCGGAAGCTTCGCGCTGCTGCAGCGCTGCCAAGTGCACAAAGGACGCAATATCATCGAGCGGCTCGACCCATCGTTGCACGCCGGGGTCAAGAAGGTCCTGCGTCAGGCTTGGGACAGTCCGACCGCCGAGCAGGCCGAGCGAGTTCTGAGGAACTTGGCGCGTCGGCTCGATCACGATGCCCCTGGCGTCTCGGCTTCGATCCTCGAAGGGCTGGACGAACTGCTCACCGTGATCCGCATCGGTCTGCCTGATCAGCTGCGGCGCTCGCTTGGCTGCACCAACGCGATCGAAAGTCTGATGGCCGTGCTGCGGAAGGTCTGCCGCAACGTCAAACGTTGGCGCGATGCACGGATGGCATTGCGATGGACTGGAACCGCAATGCTGGAGGCTGAGAAAAGCTTCCGCCGTTTGAAGGCCCACAAGCAGCTTCCGATTCTGAGGGCAGCGTTGCTCCGCCACCAGCAAGTATTGCTCGGCGACAAGCTCGTTGCCAGAAAAAATCTGGCAGCATAGGATTTAAACCAATGGCGCCTGCTGCACCAATTTCAACAGGCTCCGGGACTATCCGCCTTGCCCGTATTATAAGGTGGATCGATGTAAATGAGTTTTACCTTACCTGCGTAGCTCTTCTGTAGGAGCTTCAGTACTTCAAGATTATCACCCTCGATCATCAAACTTTGAGTCGTATCCCAATCAACGCTTTCGTTAGGGCACGGAAGCAACGTGCCGGCGGAAGGCATCAATGCAATCTGCCGCGCGCGACGTTTACCGAGCCAATTCAGTCCGTATTTCTCGTCGCGTTCGTCAACAACTCCGCCAAGCAAACCCTTCAGCACCTCGAAATCAATCAGCCCTTCGGTCAACGCTTCCGGGAAGAGTGCCCTCAACGCCTCGATATTGCCCGCGACAATATCGGCGCTCTTCGTGTCAGGGTCGTTCAGGGTAAGTTTCTGCACGACGGATTCCATTTCAAATGTTTGTTTTATGAGTTGCGATTTCAGTTTCGAGGCGCTGTATCTCAAGATTGAGAGTTACACGCTGGTTGATCCGCTTTTCGCGGGCAGCATTCGCGGAGAGACCGGCGATTTCTCGGGTTAATCGCGAAAGGGCTTCGAGGGCGGCGCGACGGCGCGCAATCGAATTGGCTTCGTCGCTGACAACATACGCGCCTGAAAGGCGGGCCGCAGTCAGGGCTTCTATCCGGGCAAGCCATCCTTCATACAAAGCAAACAAATCCTGCCGGGGTTGATCTGCGATCAAAAGGCTTTTCAGGAAAGCGCCTTCCGCTTCTGACAGTTTCTCCGGCTGAATGCCTTTCACCTCCACGACACGTTCGATGACGACCTTATCGGCCTCGTTCTGAGCATGGCGCTTGTGCGCGACCGATACGGCAACGCCGTCTGTATCGGACGTAATGAGAAGCACGGGATAGGGGATTGCCCGGTGCACGAGCTCTGTCAGCCGTGCACCTTTTGCTCCCGACCGGAAGTCAACCGCGACGACGGCGATTTCGAGATATTCGCGCACGTCATCGCGAAACACGGGCACGGCAATCGTCGTCGGCTTGAGCGCTGCAAGCCACTGAAGATCATCAATGCCGTCCTGAATTGCTCGCTTGTCCGTTGTTGTTGGCGCACCCTGCTCGATGAGGAGTTTCTTGGGCACGCGACGGTAAACACGCGTTTCGCGCGGCAGGCCGAGCGCCTCAACAACCGTCACTATGTTTTGCTCTGGTGTCATGCTGCCTGTAGCTGGGATTCAGACATAACGACCAAAAACGCCACCACCTCGAAGTCGCCGCTACCGGCAAACTCGCCCTCCATGACGTATGTCCCGCCGGCGGTGAAGAGACTGGCGACGGCACGCTCTTCTTTCTTTCCCACCACGGACGCCACGGCACGCGCCAGTAGCGCCTGATAGGGTTCCATGTCGCGTCCGAAGCGTGTGGATTTGTCAAAAAGCGCGGCGGCTTCAGCATCCGGCAGGTCGTGTCCGATGGAAAGTTTCTTGAGGCGATCAAGTCCCTGTTTCGCCTGTGTATAAGGCAGTGAAATCTCACCGTCATCGGAAACATGAACGACATAATGAGGGCTCAGCGGATAGCCCGGCTCCGCTGATCTGACTGCCGCCCCGCCCAACGCACGAAGACAAAATATGACGCCCGGCGGAATTGCCGCTTCTCCGTCGCCTTGTGCGGGCGCGACGGCATACGTCCCGAGCGGAAGCGCTTCGAGCCGGTCCTTGTTTTCGCGGAGATATCCAGCGAGATCAATGCGAAAATCGTTCAAGGTCAAATCCGCAATCGAAACCCCGCTTGAGAGGTCCTCCAGATCGATGACGGCGTCCTGCAACTTCTGAAGCTGGGCACGGCGGTATTCCAGATCGTTCATCTGATTACCGGCCCGAAACTCAATGACATTTTCTTCGCCCGTCGCCGAAACGTCGAGCAGCACCATGCGCCCACTGACGCGCGACTCCAGATCGAGATATTCGTCCAGCTCCATATTCGGCCAGAAATTAACGAGCTGGATTTGGCTGTTTTGCGAGCCGATACGGTCGATACGTCCAAAGCGTTGAATGATCCTGACCGGATTCCAATGGATGTCGTAGTTGATGAGGAAGTCGCAATCCTGGAGGTTTTGACCTTCGGATATGCAGTCGGTAGCGATAAGAAGGTCGATGTTACCCTCAACGCTTAGCTCTTCCGGCCGCTCTTTCGAGCGTGGCGAAAACGCGCTCAGAATTGTACTCATGTCATTACGTAGGCCCGGCACCGTCGTCTTGTTCGCGCCCGTTCCAGTAACGACTGCCGTGCTCAGATCAAGGGTTTCTTTCGCCCACCGCGCGAGCTCCCCGTAAAGATAGTCGGCCGTGTCGGCGAACGCCGTGAAAAGCAATATCTTGCGGTTATCGGGATTGATCGGGGCATGTACTTTGTCCGTAATCATCCGCCGCAGCGCGTCAAGTTTGGCATCCCGTTTGGGTATGACCGCTTGCGCAGCAGACAAAAGCGCTGCCAGACGGTTGCGGTCTTCGTCCAGGTCCTGCCGCCACCGCACGCGATCCACGTCCTGAAGAAGCACCTTGACCTTCCGGCCAACGAGCAGCGCCTCAAAGGACGTGTCATCGACATCGATGTCGTCAATTGCTATCTCTTCGACTGTTTCGTCGTGCGCATCAATCTTCGATATCAGTGCATCAACATCGGACAACTGGCGCTTGATCGTGAGCGCGAATGACGCGACAGAACTTTCCATGCGTTTCAGAATATTGACGCGCAACAGGTGGATCAGGCTTTCTTCGCGATCAACCTGCCGGAAGAAGCGCTGCCCGCCGCGAATTTTCGTGCTGTACTTCTCGTCGTAAATTGCCTGCTTGTGCGGAAGAACGTATCGCAACGGCGCGTATGCTCCGAGAGTCAGTCGCCGGATTTCATTGTTTATCTCGCGGATCGTCCGGAACTCTGCTGCCAGATCGACATCCGCTTTGATGTTGATAGGCGGCAATCGATCAGGGAACTCGCCGGTCTCGGCGGTGCCATAGTATCGCTGTACGTGCTTCCGAGAGCGGGCGATTGTCAGGAGATCAAGTAGTTTGAAATAGTCAAAGCCCAGCATATCCATGAGCCTGGCCGGACGCCGTTCCGCCTCCGACAATTCAAGCCAACGATTAAATTGCGTTTGGGCCTTTCGGATGGTCGCCTCGATGCTTGTTATCCCGTGCCCCATAAGAGCCAGATCGTTTCCTTCGGTCATGAAGGCGATCTGGTTTTTTAGGTCTGCGAGCCTGTTGTTGACAGGGGTGGCCGACAGCATCAGCACCTTCGTCTTGACGCCAGCCTTTATGATCCGCTTCATCAGGTGGTCGTAACGGGTGTCGTGATCCTTGTGCGTAGCCTTGTTTCGGAAGTTGTGGGATTCGTCGATCACGACGAGGTCGTAGTTTCCCCAATTGACATGAGATAGATCGATGTCGCCCGACAGCCCGCCCTCTCGTGAAAGATCGGTATGGTTCAGCACATCGTAGTTCAGCCGATCACCGGCAAGGACGTTGCGCCGGTCATTCGCTTTGTAGAGCGTCCAGTTATCCCGCAGGCGCTTGGGGCACAGAACAAGCACACGGTCATTTCGCAGTTCATAGTATTTTATGACTGCCACGGCCTCAAAGGTCTTGCCTAGGCCGACGCTATCGGCGATTATGCAACCGCCGATCCGTTCAAGTTTGTTTATTGCGCCAATTACACCATCGCGCTGAAAGCGATAGAGTTTTTTCCAAACGACAGTGTCGCGTATGCCGGTGGCGGACTTTATGATTCGCTCTTCGTCAAGCTCATCGCCCAAATCTTTGAACAGCTGATAGAGCATTTGAAAATAGACCAGCGATGGTGCGCGTTGGGACGCGGCTTGTGCGAGCATCTCAACGAGACGCTGCTTCGCAGCCTGGTCAGGCTTTATTCCATCCCAGTTTGAGCGAAACCAAGTAGTGAACGCAGAAGCCTCTTCGCCTGTATCTGTCGTCTGAACCAAGCCCATCTGGCCGCCGGGCGTGATCCCGAGTCCCCCTGTTGTGAACGAGCACGTTCCAACCAATGCTCGTGGCATGGCGGCTTCCACGAGGATCAGGGATTGCGGCGGCTCCGATGGTGCGTGGCGTACTTCGCAGCGCTTCGTAATCCAATCTGACGCAAGCCGCGCAAGCCAACGACCTTGAAGCTTGTTGCGGTAAGAGATGTCTGGCGGGCCGCCAAATAGTGACTCTGATAACGCATTCGGCTCTCCGAGAAGAAGTCGGCAGCGATCTGCCTTTTCCAGAGATTCGCGCGTCTCGGCAAAAGCATGCACTGAGAGTGTTGGCGTCATGAAATCGATGGCTGAACCCGGCGTCAGCCATTCACGCAGGCGGTCGATCACTCTGTCGTTACCGCTGTTGCGAATAAGCTTCATGATCCACACGGCCTGTAGTGGTGCGTGAGATGTGTCATTCTTCAGCGGTCCTTCAGTTCCGGGGACTGCTCGGCGACGTACTTTTCCGCCGCGTCTCGCATGACCCAAGCCAAAGACACCTTCTTCTGGCGCGCGATGATTTCGAGCGTGTGATAAAGCTCACGTGGAAAACTGACTGAGGCACGAAGCGAAGACTCGACATTTGACCTCTTCTTACCTCTGCGTGTCGTCGGGATGTGTCGAATCTCCATTTCGCGATCTGCACCATGCTACACCGTGGTGGTGCACGCAACTATAGAGCTGTAATTTCCGTATTTTTGTACGTCTCAATGGCCCCAATGAGGCCCGCGCGATCCTGCGCTATAACAGGAAGCTTTTGCACTGTGAAATCGCGACCGGGATTTGGCAGAACTCTCTGCTAGAACAGAGAGAGCTGCCGGCGTTCCCGTTCCTCGCGCCGCCAGTCGGGTGCCTGGCTTTCGGTTTCGAGCCATGCTTCGACGAAGGCGACGGGTCCGCCATAGGTCAGTCCATCCCCTCTATTCCAAGGCCATCAATTGAATGGCAAAGTGGTAAACTGATCGGCCATCTCCGGTGTTACGGTATCTGGCGCGACGCTGAAGCTACGCCTGCAAATTCGCGCGCAATAGTGACCCCTTGAGGGGCAGTTTTCGCGTCCAATTCCGACCCCTTCTGACCTTTTGTGTCAGCGTCCTTCCCTTTGGCCCTGATGGGCCGGGAAGGACTTCAGGGGATGATTGGCGTGGACAAGATCGGCGAGATACGCCGCGCCTATTTTGAGCAACACCGCTCCATCAAGGAGATCGTACGCACGCTGTCGGTATCGCGTGCGACGGTGCGCAAGGTCATCCGTGGCCACAAGACCGAGTTCAAGTACGCGCGAGGAGTTCAGCCCACGCCGAAGCTTGGCGACTGGGTTGAGGTTCTGACGGAGATCCTGGAGCAGGAAGCCAAGCTGCCGAAGCGGGAACGGCGCTCGACCCAGCGGTTGTTCGAGGAACTGCGCGGGCACGGCTACGCCGGCGCGCATGACAGCGTGCATCGGTTCGTCAAAACATGGCGCGATGAACGCGTCCGGGTTCCGATCCACGCCTATGTGCCGATGAGCTTTGCACCTGGGGAAGCCTACCAGTTCGACTGGAGCCACGAGACGATCACGCTTGCGGGCCTACCTCTGACGGTCAAGGCGGCGCACATGAAGCTGTCGCACAGCCGCATGCCGTTTGTGCGCGTCTACTTCCGCGAGACCCAGGAGCTGGTGTTCGACGCCCACGACAAGGCGTTCCAGTTCTATGGCGGCGTCTGCCGGCGCGGCATCTACGACAACATGAAGACGGCGGTCGAAACGATCTTCGTCGGCAAGGCGCGCCGGTACAATCTTCGCTTTCTGCAGATGTGCTCACACCATCTGATCGAGCCGGTGGCCTGCACTCCCGCCTCTGGGTGGGAGAAGGGTCAGGTCGAGAACCAAGTCGGCAATCTGCGCGACCAAATGTTCCGGCCCAAGCCGCGGGTCAAGAGCCTTATCGAGTTGAATGCCTGGCTGGAAGATCAGTGCATCGCCTACGCCAAACGAACCCAACATCCGGAGTTCAAGGATCGGACGATCTGGGACGTGTTCCAGGAAGAACGGGCGAGCCTGATGGAGCTGCGCGGCCCGTTCGACGGGTTCGTCGAGAAAGCGGTGCGGGCCAGCACCACTTGCCTGATCATGGTGGATCACAATCGCTACAGCGTCGATGCGCGGGCCGCTGGCCGGATGGTGCTGGTGCGTTCCCATGCCGAACGCATCGTCGTGTTGCTGGGTGACGAGGTGGTCGCCGACCATCCGCGCCAGTTCCGGCGCGACCAGATCATCTACGATCCCTGGCATTATCTGCCGGTGCTGATGAAGAAGCCCGGCGCCTTGCGTAACGGCGCCCCGTTCAAGGATTGGGCTCTGCCGTCCGCGCTGACCCAGGTTCGCGCCAAGCTGAAGCAACACGCCGACGGGGATCGACAGTTCGTCAAAGTATTAGGCGCGGTGCTCGATCACGGCCTGGCTGCGGTCGAGACCGCCTGTACGGAAGCGCTGGAGGCAGGCATCGCCAGCGGCGATGTGATCCTGACCGTGCTGGCGCGCCGCCAGCAGCCCGCGGCGCCGCCCAGTATCACAACGCCCGACGCGCTTCGCCTCAAGATCGAGCCCGCGGCCGATTGTGGCCGCTACGACAGCATAAGGAAGATCGCCTGATGGAACGTCATGAGATTCTGGAAGCCATGAGCGAACTGAAGCTTTACGGCATGCGCGCCAGCTTCGATGAGATTGCAGGGAAGGGCCTTGCCCGGCGCGATGAGCTCTATCCGCTCATCGCCAGTCTGATCCGGGCCGAACGCACCCACCGGCAGGCCCGTTCGATCAGCTATCGCATCGGCGGAGCCAAGTTCCCGGTCCTCAAAGATATCGACACGTTCGTCTTCGCCGATACTCCAATCGATGAAGGACAAGTTCGTGAACTCGCCACCGGCACCTTCCTGGACGCCAAGCGCAACGCAATCTTCATCGGCGGCACCGGCACCGGCAAAACCCATCTGTGCATCGCAGTGGCCTCAGCGGTCATCCGCAGCCGCGCCAGGGGGCGCTTCTTCAACTTGGTCGATCTGGTCAATCAGCTGGAACAGGAAAAGGCCGCCGGTCGCAGTGGCCGACTGTCCGAGAAGCTGCTGCGCCACGATCTCATCGTCATCGACGAACTCGGCTACCTGCCGTTCAGCCAATCCGGCGGCCAGTTGCTGTTCCACCTGATCAGCAAGCTCTACGAGAACACGTCACTGCTGATCACCACCAATCTGGCTTTCGCCGATTGGCCACAGGTGTTCGGCGACGCCAAAATGACGACCGCCATGCTCGATCGGCTCACCCACCACTGCGACATCATCGAGACCGGCAACGACAGCTGGCGCTTCAAGAACCGCGCATAACCTCCCGCTTGCCACTCGCCGCCCGCCATGACCGGCTCTGCTCCGCTATGTGGGGCTCCGCGACGCCGGTCTCGGCTCCGTCAGAGCGGACGCATTCACACGCCTGTAGGGGGTCGGCCTTGGACGCGAAAGGGGGTCGCGGTTGGATGCGATTTGACAGTCGAAACACCGCAAAGCGAAAAAACTCCGCGCGCACCGCTTCGCGTGGCGGCACCGCCCGGTGTGCCGGCCGAGGAGGAAGAGCCGGAGGTCGAGGAGGATTTGCCTTCTTCGCCGCGGCCCCAGAACACCCACACCATCGAGATCGAGCGCTTCCTGCCGGCTGGGCAGGTCGATACGCGGTATTATGAGAAGCCGTACTACGTCGTGCCACGCGAGCCGGTTGGCCAGGAACCATTCGCGGTGATCCGTGATGCAATGCGCAGCAAGAAGATGGTCGGCCTCGGCCGGGTGATACTTTCATCGCGTGAGCGCCCGATCCTTCTTGAGCCGATGGACAGTGGTCTCCGGGCCGTCACGCTGCGGTTCGCCCACGAAATCCGGAGCGAGGCGAACTATTTCGATGAGATTCCCGAGATGATCTTGCCGCGCGAGACTGTAAAGCTCGCCGAACACATCATCGACACGAAATCCGGCGACTTCGACCCAGCACTGCTGGAGGATCATTATCGCGCGGCGCTCGTGCACATCCTGCGCACGAAGCAGGCAAAGATCCCGGCGGCACCTGGTCCGGTGACGCCATCGCGCGAAAACGTTGTCAACCTCATGGACGCGCTCAAGCGCAGCATTGCGGCCGAGCGGCCGGTGCCCAAGCCTGCGCCGCGCCGTGCTGCTCCGCCGAAACCAATGCCCGCTAAGCGTCCGCATCCGCGGGCGCGCAAATCCGGGTAGCGTCAAATCTTCATTGATTTCTGTAAGGAGTACGTACCGTGGCCCCGCGTGCATATTGGAAAGGCTATCTCAAGCTGTCGCTCGTCTCCTGCCCGGTCGCGTTGTTCCCGGCAACGTCGGACCGGGAAAAGATCAGCTTTCATCAGATCAACAAGGACACTGGCAACCGCGTTCGCTACCGCAAGGTAGATGCCGAGACGGGCGATGAGGTTGAGCAGGGCAATATCATCAAAGGGTATGAGGTCGCCAAAGGCCAGTACATCGAGCTTGACCCCCAAGAGCTGGAGGCGGTCGCGATCGACAGCAAGCGCACCATCGAGATCGACCGGTTCGTGCCGAAGGCGCAGATCGACGAGGTTTTCCTGCGCGATCCCTATTACCTCGTGCCGGATGGCGATGTTGGCCAGCAGGCTTTCGCGGTGATCCGCGAAGCGATCCGCAAGGAAGGCATGGTGGCGGTGGGCAAGGTGGTGTTCACCTCGCGCGAGCACATCATCGCACTGGAGGCCCGTGACAAGGGCATGCTGGGGATGACGCTTCGCTATCCCTATGAGGTGCGCGCACAGAACGATTACTTCGACACCGTTTCGGACTTGAAAGTACCGAAGGACATGCTCGATCTCGCCGTTCATATCGTCAACACGAAGCGCGGAGATTTTGAGCCTGAGAATTTCGAAGACGATACGAGAGGCGCTCAAGGAGCTTTTGGCCGAAAAGCAGCAGGACGTGAAAATCCCGATGCCCGGTGGTTCGGCCGCGCTGTGGAAAAGCAGCCGCCGGGGGATCAAGTCCGGGTCCCGGCGGCCATTGGCCTTGGCTGCCGGCTCAAGAACCGGTTCTGCTATCGGCCTAACTGCAAAGTAGATATTCACGATGGCCCGAAATTGCCACAAAACGACTTAAGTTTCGGCTGGGTCAATTACTAGCAAAGTTGAGCACTTTCGCCGCCATCGCGGGGTGCTCTGGCTGCCTCGCGGCCAATGCGTTCAAAAGTCATCACGCTGCAGATCGTAAGAGCCTTTATGACCACTTTCGCCGCGGTTGCGCAGATCAGTGCACGGTTCAAATCAAAGGCCCTCAGCAGGCCGACCTCATCAAACCCCATATCGGGTTGAATTCGCTGGAGTGCGTCTTCGCTCACAAAAAAGAAGCCTCCATTGCGCTATCATAGCCCCAGAATTGAACGGCGCGACGTGTCGTGTCGTATGCGCGGCTCTGGTTTGGGAAGCTAATCGCCATTGACTGCGTACCTCGTCGAAGTCGCCATGTTGCCCGCATACTTCACGCTCATCATCTCGACGCCGCTCGAACTGGTTAGACCTCCCGGGCGAGCCGCTCGAAGTCATCGAGCACAGCCGCAATCAGTTTTTGTCTGCGAGGGTCTTGCGCTGTCAGCGTATCGGCAAAAAGTTTGAGCAGGTAACGCGCTTTTTCGGCAGCCTCGGGCCAATTCGCGGCTGGAGCCGCGATCAGGTGCGCTTCCAACTCGTCCTGCCGGAGCCGCAAGGCCTTTTCATTGGTCTCCACATCGGCCAGCAGCCGGCGCAGATCGGTCGCCTTCTGCGCGGCCATTCCGCGATGCTGATCGAGTTCGACCGGCTTATCCGTCACGGCGTCGTGTCTCGATCGAGGGCGGCTTGAAGGTCTAGAGGATCAATCGTTACCATCTCGATTGATGTCCCTTGTGTAGGCGCTTGCACGAAGATCATGGTCGCGACGCGGCGATAAACAGGGAAGGAAATACCCTCGATTAACTCTTCATCGGTCACGACCCGATACGAGCCCGCTGGAAGTGTTCGATCGACCCCCCTGAGCACGAATGGTCTGCGGAATACGACATCCTTGCTGGATGAGCGCGCAATCATCTGAGCGCACCGACTGTTGCTCGCGCAAACGGATAGTCGGCGCTGTCGTAAAGGCGGCGAATTTCAGTGCCTTCGAATCTCACCTCATCAACTTGGAGGCATGTGCCAGTTAGAAGCTGCAGCGGAAGGGCCTCGATGGCAAACCGTATGGCGTCTGCAGCGCGTGCAAATCGCTTGTATCCGAGAGGCTGGTGCCTGGAATTCTTGAGTTTAAACGAAAATAGCTCGGCCTCCGTGCCGTAATCGAACAATTCACCCTTACCGGTATAATCAAACTCCTGCATTTTCGAGCGGATAGTCCCGGAGCCTGTTGAAATTGGTGCAGCAGGCGCCATTGGTTTGAATCCTATGCTGCCAGATTTTTTCTGGCAACGAGCTTGTCGCCGAGCAATACTTGCTGGTGGCGGAGCAACGCTGCCCTCAGAATCGGAAGCTGCTTGTGGGCCTTCAAACGGCGGAAGCTTTTCTCAGCCTCCAGCATTGCGGTTCCAGTCCATCGCAATGCCATCCGTGCATCGCGCCAACGTTTGACGTTGCGGCAGACCTTCCGCAGCACGGCCATCAGACTTTCGATCGCGTTGGTGCAGCCAAGCGAGCGCCGCAGCTGATCAGGCAGACCGATGCGGATCACGGTGAGCAGTTCGTCCAGCCCTTCGAGGATCGAAGCCGAGACGCCAGGGGCATCGTGATCGAGCCGACGCGCCAAGTTCCTCAGAACTCGCTCGGCCTGCTCGGCGGTCGGACTGTCCCAAGCCTGACGCAGGACCTTCTTGACCCCGGCGTGCAACGATGGGTCGAGCCGCTCGATGATATTGCGTCCTTTGTGCACTTGGCAGCGCTGCAGCAGCGCGAAGCTTCCGAAGGTGTCGCGTATGGCCCGGCTCAGCGCCTTGGCGCCATCGACGATGAACAAGCGGGCGATATCCGGTCGCAACCCGCGCTCGATCAGGTCGGCCAGCAACGCCTTGACCACGGCGGCGTTCTCGGTCGCGCCCAAGGCCACGGCCAGCACGTGTTTGTCGCCGGCTCCGTCGATGCCGATCGCCGCCACCAACACATGGTCGCCGACACGCAGCCCATCGATCTGGATCACCAGAAGGTCGACGAGCTCCGACAGATCGGCCGCCAGCCATTCCTTCAGCTTCGCCGTGCTCAGCGCCACAAACCGCCGCGAGACCGAGGACTTCGTCGTGGCGCGCTTGGCTTGGCCGGCCAGATCGCCGTCCGGCAGTCGTACCGAACGCGCGTACTTGCGCGTCGCCACACCGATCAGCATCTGGTTGAATGCCCAACGCGACAAAAGATCCGCCTTCTGGATCGCCGTCCAGCTGGGAAGCTCCAGCTCGGCGCCGCCGCGCCGCCGCACCCGGGGCCGCCGGATAGCAGCCTTGCCACCGTGCCAGCCAACCTCACTATCGATCATGCCCCAGCGATGGCCCTGGCGGTCAGCGTGACGCTGGTAGCGCTTGCCACAAAGCTGTTCCGCATCAGTCGCAAGCATGGCCTCGATGGCCGCAGTCCCGGCATGCAGGCACAGACGGTCGAAGCTGCCCTTGAACTCCTCAAGTCCTTCAATCACCAAAGGCGACAATGCCAGCGTACCCGTCGTCAGCGCCGTACCTGTTGTCAATGCCGTACCTTGGTCGAACCTCTTCAATTCGATATGCTTCGTCATGGCGTCGATCTCCTCGCTCTCGGTTTGCGATTTGCAACCTCAAGCCTAGCGGCCTGAGGTGATCGACGCCTGCCTTCCTATTTCAACAACGTCAGGGACATTCCGTTTTCGAGTGTCCTATGGGCAGCGGACTCATGTCCGATGGAACTGCAACATTACGTGGGTGAGAGGCAGAGGACTCTGTCCCTTATCCCTAAGATCAATCTCCGCATGCCTCCGCGAACTCTCTCGACAGGCCTAATATCTGGTTCTTAGCTGCCTGTTCTCTGTCCTCGTGAGAGCGCCGGTCTGGCGGTCCTTCGATTCCAACCGTCACGCGTCCTGAAAGCTCACCGCGCGCCGACGCGAACGTGAATTTGTACGAACCTGGACCATCCTCGACGAGTGCGATCTGTGCCGCCATGGCTGCCGTCCCTTGTTACCGATTTCACGGACGATATTCACACCCGAACGATCGCTCTCTTGATCCACCATCGGTCACGGCTTTCCGGTCCGTGGCAGCAACCAGCCCATCATCACCTGAACCGCATCGTTGCCGCTGCGCGGAAGCTTGTGGCGCTGGACCGCTTTTGCGACAAAGCCGGCGGTTTGCTCCTCGGTCTGTCGCTTATCGCGTGGAAGCGCCATCCACTCCCGAATGACTGCCCTTCGACTATCTTGTTTGGTCATTCTGGCTCTCGTTCATCGGCTTCCGTCAAACGGCTAAGAAGCGTGCTCACTTCGACTCATTGGGTTCTGCCGCATGTAGTTATTGGTAGCCTGGAGCCGATCTCCGCTATGCTTCCGACGGGGAAGGCACCTTAGCTAATCGAAGCATTTTCAATCGTGCGATCTTTTCGGGCGTGACTATAGCTTGAGATTCATATTCGACCGTCCCCTTTCGGCCGTCTTGTGAACGTTCGTCCCTTCTGAAATGTCGGTTTGCCCTTTCTCGGGCTTGATGTAAATTCATGAGTATTACTCCTGCGCGGCGACATCGCCGCAAAAAAAGCCACTCAACGTGACATCCGTTGGAAAGAGGGAGGCGGCGGCTCGCGCACCAGTTCGCTCGTATCGAGCACCTCACCGCTTTCCGTGATGTCGGACAGCAGAATATCCACAAATGGGTGCTGGCGATTAGACGCCGGGCCTCGCTGATATTTAGATGTCGCAATTCGGTCGATCGCCGCAAGGTTGCGCTTGCCGAGCGCGTTATACTGCTCGCGATAAAGGCTTCTACGCCCGCGGTAGGGCTGTCTGGGATCAACCCAGTCGTCCATGACCCGCCTGCTGATGAACCCCGTTACTTGCTGATAGCCATCCCACCCGTGAAGCAGCAATCCGTCACTATTGTGCGGGCCGTCGTCCACAGTAAATCTCATAAGTGTCACGATCGCTCCTAACTGGCGCTTAATCGCCCGTCAGCTGTCGCCGCCGGTCACGCTGTACGTTTGGCTGTGGCCGCAGGCGTCGCACTCGTAGGTGCGAAGCTCAATCGCGCAGTCGCTTGGGTCCGCCTCCACGAGCCGGAGCACCATAGCGCCCGAGCACACCGCGCAATGGGAGGCCGCCATGGCTGCAAGCCGCTCTTTTGTAGCCACGTGATGCCCTTTCGGTTGGCAAAACCTCGCCCCCTTCATTCCCCGCGCTAAGCAGCGGGTCTTCGGGATCACATCGCAACACGGCGCGGCATGGTCCTTGCCGACAGTGCGCCATCGTCCTTGTGATTATGTAGGAAGCGCGCAATCTGGCCCTTTGGCGGAGCTGTTTCCGCGACATCGGCCAGCGAAGTCGCGTGTTCGAAGAGTTCCCGTTGGATTTTGGTGGGGAGCGTGCCCCATCGCATGATGACGGCGGCTCCCAGACATTCCAGAATTTTCTCGTCCTGGGCAGGGGCTTGATCAAATTTCAGTTCTACCGTCGCGTCGCCGTCCATCTGCCTGGAGCGCAAGCTTTTCGATACTCTTATGCCCCTGTTGCTTCGAGCGGTCATGGAAGCGCCACCCTCGTCATCCCACCGCGCAATAGCAGACGCGAGGTGGGTCACATCGGTCTGCTGGTTTTTACGTGAAGTCATCTATTCAATGTGGGGTGGAGGGCCGACGTTTACTAGAGAAGGAAGAAAGAGGGACAAGCACCCCGCGATCAAATGACCGCAATGGACTCGCCGTTCGATTTTCGGCGACAATATCTACAATGACAATATCTACAATGGCGTGATGCGACAGTTGCCAGGGCTATGGCTGCCGGAGTAACTTCACTGCCACCCATGGTCAAAACAGACCAAACTCTATCCCGCTGGGATCGGCAAAATGGTCAAGTCGTGATCCGGGGGTTACCTCCGAAATCTCGACTAGCTCCGGTTGCCCGCCCCGCCCCCAAGCCCCTGGCAACCGGAGCACGAGTTTAATGGCGGATTCGATGATTTTTCCGACCGCGGGCGCTGCGTGCTTTCTTGATGGGAAACGCGATCGCTTTCCTCAAAAAAGACCGGCGGCATGACAAGCCCTCAACTCGTTCCACCTGCGCTCGATCCTATCGAGGCGAACCTCAGCCCGGCGGACGATCGTATTCTCCTGAGTGACTGGTTGCCGCCCCAGACCGGCGTGGTGCCCAAGATAAGGATCGGCCGGCGGTGGATAAACGTGCTGTGGGCTTTGCCACTGGGTTTTTTACTCGCCGTGATCGGCGTCGCTGTGGCTCAGGCGTTGCGAGAGTTGCCGGCGGTGCAGGACTTTCTCATACGCTATCCCGGCGCCCCGCCGTCCGCGCTGGGTGTCAACGCCGGTTTTCCTGCGTGGCTGCGGGCGCAGCACTTCCTGAATTTTCTCTTCATGGCGTTTATCATCCGCGCCGGTATCCAAGTTCTCGCCGACCACCCGCGCCTATATTGGAAGCGCGACTGCACGCCGGGCACCGACTGGTTCCGCTTTCAGAAAGCCGTTCCAATGGGGCGCATATGGACCGCGAAAGACAACTCGGTGACCATCCCGGGCTGGTTGGGCATTCCGGGCATCCGGCACTCCATCGGGCTTGCTCGCTGGTGGCATTTCTCGTTCGGCCTGCTGTGGATCATCAACGGCATCGTCGTTTACGTGCTATTGTTCTGGACCGGCCAGTGGCAGAGGCTTGTGCCGACCACGTGGGAGGTGTTCCCCAATGCGGTCTCCACGGCTTTGCAGTATCTGTCGCTCACCTTCCCGACCGATGAAAGCTGGACCCGCTACAACAGCCTCCAGCAGCTTGCCTACTTCATCACCGTATTTGTCGCCGCGCCGGTCTCCATCCTCACGGGCTTCATGCAGGGCCCGGCGATTTCAAATCGGCTCGGTTGGTTCGGCAAGGTCTTGAACCGCCAACGGGCTCGCTCGATCCACTTCCTCGCGATGTGGTGGTTCCTGCTTTTCATCTTGGCCCACGTGACCTTGGTCTTCATCACCGGAGCGCGGGTCAATCTCAACATGATGTTCGCCGGCGTCCATGACGGGTCGTGGATCGGGTTTGCAGTTTTCATCCCGGCAATGGCGCTGGTCGCGGCGATCTGGTGGCTGGCTTCGCCCTTCACCATCCGGCATGCGCGCGTCGTTCAGAAGATCGGCACGATCATGATGTGGCCGTTCAACGCCCTGACCGAATGGTGGGATCCGAATAGCCAGTTGGCGGAGGAGGACATCTCGCCTTATTTTTGGCCAAACGGCTCCATGCCGAATTCGACCGAATTCAACAAGCTTGCTGCCGATGGGTTTGCGGATTTTTTAATGCGGGTCGACGGCTTGGTTGAATCACCTAGGACCTTCTCGTACGCCGAACTGAAGGCCATGCCAAAGCAGGAGCAGATCACGACCCACTTTTGCATTCAGGGATGGTCCGGGGTCGCGAAATGGGGTGGCGTTCCCATGCGTCATATCCTCGAATTGGTGCGGCCCACGCCGGATGCCCGCTACGCAGTCTTTTACTCGTTCGCCGACGGCGGCGAAGCAGGGCGTTACTATGACGTCCATAGAATATCCAACATGCGCCACGAACTCACGATTCTTGCTTATGAAATGAACGGAGCGCCCGTCAGCGTGCTGCACGGCGCGCCGCTACGGCTGCGCTGTGAAAATGAGCTCGGGTTCAAGATGGTGAAGTGGATCGCGGCGATCGAGTTCGTTCGTGATTTCGCGGACCTTGGCGCCGGTCAGGGCGGCTACAACGAGGACCACGAGTTCTACGGCTATCGGATGCCGATTTGAGCTTAACCGACGGTGGTGAGTACCTTTATTGCTTACTCGGCGGTCTAGGCAGTGCCTTTACACCGCGGCTAAAGTGCGCATTCGCGGGGTTTTCCCGATGTTCGGTCCGCGCTAGAATATAAACTTGCGGAGAATTTAAAGGTAGGAAGCGGTGGCGAAGCCAACGAAGAAGCTCTCCTTCGACGTCAAGGTGTTCCTCAACACCGTGGGCGGCGGCAGGAGCGTGTCGAACTATCGGAAGGGCCAGAAGGTCTTCTCTCAGGGAGACCCAGGGGATGCCGTCTTTTACATCCAGGAGGGCAAGGTCAAGGTCTGCGTCGTCTCAGAGCAGGGGAAGGAGGCTGTCGTCGCGCTCCACGGGAACGGGGACTTCTTCGGCGAGAGCTGCCTGAACGGACATCCCCTGCGCGTGGCGACGGTCGTGACAGTGACGGAATGCGTCATCATGCGGCTTGAAAAAGCCTCCATCGTGCGCGCGCTCCACGACGAGCCGAAGTTCGCCGAGATGTTCATGGCTTACCTGTTGTCCAGGAACTCCCGAGTCGAGGAGGACTTGGTCGACCAACTCTTTAATTCCAGTGAGAAGCGTCTGGCGAGGGTGCTGCTCCTGATGGCGAACTTCGGCAAGGAAAGTAAGCCCGAGCCGGTCATAGCGAAGATAAGCCAGGAGACACTCGCGGAGATGGTCGGGACCACGAGGTCGCGCGTGAGCATGTTCATGAACAAGTTCCGCAAGCTCGGGTTCATCGAATACAACGGGTCGCTGGAGGTCCATAATTCCTTGCTCAACGTGGTGTTGCATGACAACCCTCACCTCAGGAAGCGTGCCGAAAAGGAAAAATAAATCTTGTGAATCTGGTCAGTAATGATCAGTCTTGACCCCTGCCACGTGCGTAAACCTCACACTGGCTCTTCAACAACGGGAGACGTGTGATGTTGCATTTAGTCCAACTTGACCGCTCCTACAGCCCCGAGACTATCTCGGTCATGTCTGCGGCGTTCGACATGGTCTGCCAATCCGTCTCGACGCGGATGAACGGCAGCGACGATGTCAAGCAGACGTTGGCCCTGATAATCCTCCGACAGGTCGACCGGGGCGAACGCAACGCCGAGCGACTCGCGGAGACTGCCTTCCGCGAATGGACAGGCACTGATCGTTCCGTAATAGGAGACCGTTGGGCAGCAACGGGTTGATGTCCGCTCGGCACCTTGCCTCTCTGGCCTCGCCGCCGGATCTGCGTGCGGTAGCCCATGCGATGCTGATCCGGCCGGAGTCGATATTCCATCAAATCGATTTGTGAACTGACAGTCCGGATAACCGCTTCGGATCAATTTCGACCGGAGCTTTGGCTGTGGCCCGAAAGCGGCACTATGGAGGCGAGAGATGCGACCCGCGACCCGCGAAGACGACCGACTAACTGAGGACGAGATGGCCCGCAGAAAACTCGGTCCTCGTGGCGTGCCGGGCGGTGAGGATACCGCGAAAATGACGCCGCAACAGGAACAGAATATGCCCAAGACGGGCGTCTTCGACGGCCACACCGCCTGAGTGAGCAGGACTACGGCTTACCTATACGCCACGTCACCGAGCCAGCTTACCGCCGGCAGTGAGGCGCGCCTGAGAACTTCCCGGATTAAATCGGAGAAATGTGCATTCGTGTGAGCAATATTGCTCAGAAATACATGGAGCCGCGGACCACTATGCCTGTCTGAGGGGCCCCGACCGAGCAGGGAGCCACGGCAATGAATCCAATTACTGTATTCCTGACCGTCGTCTGCATCGCGATTGGTGCAGGATTGGGCGCAATCGGGCACCTTTACGCGGGCATCGCCCTTGTGATTGTTGCGATCGTCATCGCTTCCGCGCTGAAGATGGCCAACACATGGGAAAAATTTGTGATACTGCGCGCCGGCAAATTGCGCGGCGTTAAGGGGTCAGGGCTCTTCCTTATCATTCCGGTCATCGACCACGTTGTGGCCGTCATCGACGAGCGCATTCAGACCACGGCTTTCAGCGCCGAGGCAGCGCTGACCAAAGATACCGTCCCGGTGAACGTGGACGCGATCATCTTCTGGTTCGTGCATGACGCGCAAAAAGCAGCCTTGAACATCACGAACTATCGCGAAGCGATTGATCGCGTGGCCCAGACGTCGCTTCGTGAAATGATCGGCTCGTCAATGCTGGCGTCGCTTCTGTCGGAACGGACTGCCGCCGACGAACTGTTGCGCAGCGAGATCGGCCGCAAAACCGCCGACTGGGGCATTTCGGTGAAATCCGTCGAAATCCGCGACGTAGCGATCCCGGTTGCCTTGCAGGACGCCATGTCCCGGCAAGCGCAGGCGGAACGCGAAAAGCAGGCGCGGGTGATTCTCGGATCGGCCGAAGCAGCGATCGCGGGAAAGTTCGTCGAGGCGGCCATGACCTACGCCGACCATCCGACGGCGCTGCAGCTCCGGGCCATGAACATCATCTATGAGACGACCAAAGAGCGCGGCGCCACCATCCTGATCCCGACCTCGATGGTTGACAGCATGAATCCCGTGGTGGCGCTGGCATTGGCAGGGCAGGACGCCGCACCGAAAAAGTCTAACGGCCCCGCGCCCTTGTCGCCCATCGCACGGAAGGACAACGCTGCGGTACCCCAAGCGAATGGCACGTGAGAGCATCACCAGCTGTGACTTTGTCCAGGCTTTGCCGCCGGCTATAGGTGAACAGCAGCCTGAGCGCCGCTGGTTAGTGATGTCGAGTTCGGGCCGGTGCCTGATCGGCAACCGCGCATTGATCTCCTCGATAACTCAGAAAATAAACTTTGCTAACAGCTTCAGCGCGTTAGAACCGTTTTCGGACGGTAAAATCGTCAGGAATAGCACTCTCACTTGAAGAGTGCCAAAAGCGCACCAATTAAAGGATATCGAGGCAGGTTCACGCACTGAACCCCACCTCATCATCCGCAAAATTAACAGGTCTAGGAGGAGCGCATGAAATTCCGCCCACTACACGACCGCGTTGTTGTCGAACGTGTTGATCCCGACGCGAAGTCCGCCGGCGGCATCATCATCCCCGACACCGCCCAGGAGAAGCCCTCGCAAGGCGAGATCATCGCTGTTGGTCCGGGCGGCCGCGACGAGAGCGGCAAGTTGATCCCGATCGATCTGAAGGTTGGCGACCGCGTGCTGTTTGGCAAGTGGTCGGGCACCGAGGTGAAACTCGACAATACCGATTACTTGATCATGAAGGAGAGCGACATCATGGGTGTACTTGAAGGCGCTGCCGAAGCACCGGCCAAGAAGAAAGCCGCCTAGCACTTATAGCCGCTTACACGGCGCACCTCCGAGCGACGAACAAAAGAATGGAGTTACCAAAATGGCTGCCAAGGACGTAAGATTTTCAGTAGACGCGCGCGACCGAATGTTGCGCGGCGTCGATATTCTGGCAAACGCTGTGCGCGTGACGCTCGGCCCCAAGGGCCGCAACGTCGTGCTCGACAAGTCATACGGCGCGCCTCGTATCACCAAGGATGGCGTTACTGTCGCCAAAGAAATCGAGCTCGAAGACAAGTTCGAAAACATGGGCGCCCAGATGGTGCGCGAAGTCGCCTCGAAGTCATCCGACTATGCCGGCGACGGCACCACGACCGCCACCGTCCTCGCGCAGGCGATCGTGCGCGAAGGTGCCAAGTCGGTAGCGGCAGGCATGAATCCGATGGATCTCAAGCGCGGTATCGATCTTGCGGTCGAAACGGTGGTCGAGGACCTCAGGAAGAACTCGAAGAAGGTCACCTCGAACGAAGAAATTGCCCAGGTCGGCACGATTTCCGCCAACGGCGATTCCGAAATTGGCAAGTTCCTAGCCGACGCGATGAAGAAAGTCGGCAACGAAGGCGTGATTACGGTCGAAGAGGCGAAGTCTTTGGAGACCGAACTCGAAGTGGTCGAGGGCATGCAATTCGATCGCGGTTACATCTCCCCCTATTTCATCACCAACGCCGAAAAGATGCGTGTCGAGATGGAAGACCCCTATCTCCTGATCTACGACAAGAAGCTCTCGGGTCTGCAGGAGTTGCTGCCGCTGCTTGAAGCGGTCGTTCAGACCTCGAAACCGCTCGTCATCGTCGCCGAGGATATTGAGGGCGAGGCTTTGGCTACGCTCGTCGTCAACAAGCTGCGCGGCGGGCTAAAGGTTGCCGCGGTGAAAGCACCAGGCTTTGGCGATCGCCGCAAGGCCATGCTCGAAGACATCGCAATTCTCACCGGGGCTCAGGCGATCAGCGAGGATCTGGGTATCAAGCTCGACAAGGTTACTGTGAGCATGCTCGGCCGCGCCAAAAAAGTGTCGATCGAGAAGGAGAACACCACGATTGTTGGTGGCGCCGGCAAGAAATCCGACATCGAAGCTCGCATTAGCCAGATCAAGTCGCAGATCGAGGAGACCACCTCGGATTATGACCGCGAGAAGCTCCAGGAGCGTCTCGCCAAGCTCGCGGGTGGCGTCGCGGTGATCCGCGTCGGCGGCGCGACCGAGGTCGAAGTCAAGGAACGCAAGGACCGCGTGGATGATGCCATGCACGCAACCCGTGCAGCAGTCGAGGAAGGCATTCTTCCCGGCGGCGGCGTTGCTCTCCTGCGTGCCGGCGAGGTCCTCAAAAAGGTGCGGACGCACAACGACGACCAGAAGCACGGCGTCGAGATCGTTCGCAAGGCGCTCTCTGCTCCGGCGCGTCAGATCGCGGCCAATGCCGGCGAAGACGGTTCCGTGATCGTCGGCAAGGTCCTTGAGAAAGATCAGTACGCCTACGGCTTCGACGCCCAAAACGGCGAGTATGTAAATCTCGTCTCCAAGGGCATCATTGACCCGACCAAGGTCGTTCGGGCGGCCCTCCAGAACGCAGCGTCGATCGCCGGCCTGCTAATCACCACGGAAGCGATGATCGCTGAAAGGCCGAGGAAGGACAGTGGAGCGCCGGCCATGCCTGGCGGTGGCATGGGCGGCATGGACTATTAAGCCCACCCAATTGAATCATGAAGGCCCGGATTTCCTCCGGACCTTTTTTTGTTGCCGTTCACTCTCCCTTTTCCAAGTACCGATTTAGCATGAACCCAATATCTGCACATATCGTGTCGAAGAAGCCGACGATCTGCTGGGAACGGGATGCCGTCGGCTTGAGAACTATCGAAGAGGGAGCTGAACTTTATTCGCCGCTCTGATCGTGCGGGCGAAGGTTGGCTACGCAAAATGTGACGGTATGGCACGCCCTGTGGTCGTCATGGCGGGGATTGATTTTGAACTCGCCGCCAATCTGTTCGACAAGCCAGCGGACGAGCTTCATCCCGAGCCCCTTGCTCTTGGCCATCTCATATCCGGCTGGCAGCCCTGGTCCATCATCAAGCACCGACAGGGAATACTTGGTAGGCGCGCTCTTTTCCAGACGAACGGTGACGTTGCCGATCCCGTGTTTCACCGAATTAGTGATTAGCTCGTTTGTGATAAGCCCTAGCGGACTGGCGAGCGACGACGGTATCACGACCTTAGCTCCTTCAACCACGATGACCTGCTCGGTCTGGTTTTGGAAAAGGAGGCCGGAAAGGTCCTCGCACAAGTCGACAAGAAATCCCTTGAATTCCACATTTGCCGGTTCGTCGAGAAGATGTAACCGATGATGCACGCTTCCAAGAGCACCTACACGTCGAGCGGCAATGCTCAGTTGGATGCACGCCTCTGGCGTCGGCATGGCGCGGCTTTGCAGCGACAGGAGACCTGCGATCAATTGCAGGCCGTTGGAAATCCGGTGCTCAAACTCCCGGGCCAATAGGACTTGCCGCTGCAATGAATCACGCATCTCCTTTCGCAAGGCATCTTCGCGTACGAGCGACGCTTCCAGTTCGACCGCGAGCCCATCGTAGCGCCCCTGGCAGATTGCGTTGAGTTCCAGCGCTTGCGACCCGGGAAGCTGGAATACCGGCTCCCGCGCACAGGTTGTGCTCATCCGTCCCTCCGTGCTTCGTGCAGAGGGTTGCATTACGTCGCAATGCCGACTGAGCCAAAGTGCTCACATAGCGAATTTACTAACCACGATTTCGCATTCGCGCGACAATGCTATTGTTTATTGAACGATGGAAATCGTGCCGCCGCTGGGTTGCTCACGGACATGTTACTGCGGCGGTCTTACAGTGCGCGGCTGTTCGCTCAGCACGACGCTCAATAACGAGCTATGGACTTCGAGATGACCGTTGTAGTCGATGAAACCAGACTGGCGAAACTTATTCATGAAGTGGCTGACCCGCGACCGGGTTGTGCCGATCATCTCTGCGAGCGTTTCCTGGCTGATCTTCGCCATAAGCGGCTCGGGACGACCTTCCTTGCCGAAATTGGCCAGCAGCAGCAATAATCGAGCAAGCCGTTTTTCCGTAGAATTGAACAACTGATCAACCAAATCTTCTTCCACACGGGAAACCCTGGCCAGGATATGCGTGACAAACATTTGGGAAAATATAGGCTCGTCCCGAAGAACGCGTTGAATTTCGGTCTTGTCCACTCGCATCGTGACACAATCAGACATTGCACTTGCAGTTGCCAATCGCTTCGGCTGTCCGATCAAGCATCCTTCACCCACGAACTCGTCCAGCCCCAAGATTGCGATCACGGCCTCCTTGCCCTGCTTGGAAATCACAGTGACTTTGACCTTGCCTTTTTTAATATAGAAAACCGCATCAGCCGCGTCGCCCTGCGAAAAGATGATCTCCCTCTTGCGATGCTTTGAAATAGTTCGGCCCTTGGCTGCGGTTTCGAGGAACAGCGCCGGGTCAAACCGCCGGCCGCCCCTCCCCGTCTTGGGGATTATGCTCCGCTCGCTCATTTCGGCTCCTTGCGAATCGGCAATGTAAGCACATTCGCCGTGTTCCGCCTGTACAGAATAGCTCACTTGGGGCTGAAACCAAGTGCATCAATGGTCGCGCAAGCTGCGGTCGACTGGGTTGCTCAATCAAGCTCGGCCTGTGAATACGGGCTAAAACACCACTGCAATAGGCTAGGGATGAATTAAAAAAAATTTTTTTTTTTTTTTTTTTTTTTTTTTTTTTTTTTTTTTTTTTTTTTTTTTTTTTTTTTTTTTTTTTTTTTTTTTTTTTTTTTTTTTTTTTTTTTTTTTTTTTTTTTTTTTTTTTTTTTTTTTTTTTTTTTTTTTTTTTTTTTTTTTTTTTTTTTTTTTTTAAAAAAAAAAAAAAAAAAAAAAAAAAAAAAAAAAAAAAAAAAAAAAAAAAAAAAAAAAAAAAAAAAAAAAAAAAAAAAAAAAAAAAAAAAAAAAAAAAAAAAAAAAAAAAAAAAAAAAAAAAAAAAAAAAAAAAAAAAAAAAAAAAAAAAAAAAAAAAAAAAAAAAAAAAAAAAAAAAAAACGCCTGCATCCCCAGATGCGCGCCGCGCTTCACAGCGTCGTTGATCGCGCGGAGCATGTGCGTGGAATTGTCGTTGAAGAAGCGGGTCACGCTCTGCGAATTGAGCGCCGAAACGTTGATGCTCACCGGCGCATGGACCTGAGCAACCATTCCCGCGCCCGTATAACCGCACCATCCTTCATTGCCGTGATGATATTATGGACAGTTCCTGCATCGCAACGCGGTGCCGAAAACGCCAGCGATCTGCGCCCCTTCGCGATTGCTGACTGTGACTACGAGCAACCATCAATGTGCTCGATCACCTTTTGCAATTTCGACCGCAGTTCGGCCGCATTGGCCGAAAGCATGACCGGTCCACGACCTGCCATCAATAAGAATGCCTTGAACACCGGTGTGAATGCTGGCTCAGAACCATCAGATAGTCGCCATGACATGACCCTCCACCCCAACGGTCCGCTATAATCATAAGCCCTTTTTGGGGAAGGGGAAGCGCCTGCTCGACCTCGGTCAGTTTAAGGCCATATTTATGGCGTAGGGGTAGGCAGCTATGATTAATCGGTGCTGCCAGCCCGGGAACGGAAGTCGTTGTTCCATTTCAACTGACTGCGACCTGAGAGGATCGCTCTGCACGCTCCTTCGCTTCGTCCTCGGGTGAGGGAAACGCCATTGCGGACATCGGCTCGACCCAGACAAGATGATCATGCACTTCCTTGACGCCTACGACGTTCTCGGTTGCGACGATGAGCGCCTGACGTTCGCGCTCTTCCATGATCGCGCCCCACAGTTCCGCAACGCCGTTCCGGACAACGACATTGATCCTCGGCGCCCAAGGCTGTTTGCCGATAGCCGTCAGGATACGGTCTCGGATGGTCGAACCATTGGCGGCGGGAGCGTCGTCGCGGGCGAGGCTCGCCAGCGCGTGCATCAGGTTGGCGCGGCTGACGATGCCGACCATTTGCGCGCCACGCATGACGGGAAGTCGCTTGACACGGTGTCGTTCCATCAGCTCGACGACGGTTTCCAGGGAATCCTCTTCGCTGACGGAAACGGGATCGAGCGTCATGATCTCATCGACTTTTCTGCCCGATGTGCGTACATATTCGTCAGCCAGCCGTCCTGGCCCAACCAGGAATTCGAGCCATTTCGGCCGTTGACGCTGGGTCCCGATCTCGCTGCGGCGGAGAAAGTCGCCCTCGGTCACGATGCCAACCAGCTTACCGGTCGGGTCGATTACCGGCAGGCCGCTGATCCTGTTCTGCAACATCACTCGCGCGGCTTTGAGGATCGGATCATTAGACTCTATGGAAATGACGTTCCGCGTCATGACATCTTTGACTTGCATGATCATTTGTCCTTGCAGCTTTAGCGCAAACGATTGATCCCACTCATACGTCAAGTTTAGGGCCGAACTTGCGCCAGCCTGCCTTCATCATTGATTGCGCGTCCCGCGCAACGTGCGGTCGCGCGAGTTCAGGCGAACAGCGGTCGCAGGCCGGGATGACGCGTGAACAACGGCAGACGTTCGATCAATCCGTCGAGACCCCAGACATGGCCGGCGTGATGCGCTATCAGATAGACAATCACGATCGCGTAGACGAGGTGGTAGTCGACGAAGAGGCTGAGGTGATCCTGGATAAACGGCCATTCCATGTGCGCGAAGTGGTAGGTGATCATGAGCAGAATGCCGAACGGTCCGCTAATCCGGACCATAAGCCCGGAGACCAGCGACAATCCGATCAACAAATGACCCCACTTCATCAGGAAATCGGTCAGGGGTAGCATCGTCGGCGTAGCAAAGGCGGCGAAGAAACTATGGAAGGTCACGACATGATTGAGAAAGCCACCTGCGCTGTAGTCCTCGAGGATTTGCCAACTGCCGGCGTAAAGGAAGAGCCAACCCACGAATACGCGCAAGAAAAAGATGATAGCGCGGTCCAAATTTGTTTCGGTCATAGTCAACTCTCCTTGCGGAAGTGAAGTAGTGTCGTACAGCTCATCATGGGTCTCAGCCGCACTTGCAGTGCCGAGACATCCTGTCTACGAAGAGCCTCTGCCGCCGCGAGCCCGAACAGTACTTTCGATATCAGGCTGACCGAATACGGCGCCAGATGAATAAACGAGGGACTGATGGTCGGCAGCACCACGAAGAAATTGACCGCCCAGACGCTGACCAGCGCAGCCATCATGAACGGAAATGGACTGGCGGTATCCAGGCGATGCGATGACACCGCCCGCCAACCGAACGAGAGTACGATCCCGAGTGCGACCGCGAGCGCCATATGGACCGACGCTCCTAAGGCAACTGGATCCGCGGGGAACAGTGCGCTCACCCCCGCCGCGGTGGTCACGCCGCGCGCGAACGTCGCCGGGTCGGCGCCTGTCGCTCCAGCATACAGCGTCACCCACGCTATTTCGGCAAGGCCGCCAGCTACGCCTGCAACGACGCCATGGCGGATAGTTTCAAGCAGGGTTTGAGCTTCGGCGTCGGCGGGGTTCTCCGACGTTTTCAGGAATTTGTTACTGTAACGGCTGATCATAGCTTTTGCTCTTGCATTGTTACCGGCCGCGAAGCCGACGAAGTTGTCGCAAGTTTTCCGAAAAAAGGCGCGACGACTAATCCGGCAACGTCCGCAAGCGGCATCGTCGGGAATGCCTTATTCAGAGCGTATTCAGAGCAATCGATGTTTTAATCTGCACCGACTGATTCAAACTGAGTTTCTACCGTTTGCAGGCAGGAGTTTGTGCAATATTGCTCAGGCCAAACGAAGTCGCTTTTGGCATCTTGACATCCTGCGCAACGACGGTTCTGACGCCGATATGGCATTAAACGAGCTGCACTTAACCTTGCGGGATGGAACGCCGGTTCTGATCCGCCAGCTTTTGGCGGAGGATGCTGCCCTCTATCCCGACTTTCTTGCCGACGTGACAGCAAAAGACTTCCGGCTGCGCTTCTTCGCCTCGCTGCGCGAGGTGGACCACAAGCTGCTAGACAAGCTCATCCACTACGATCCAGCCCGCGCCATGGCCTTTATTGCTGTCGACGAACGAAGCCAACAGATGCTGGGCGTGGTGCGCCTGCACGATGACACACGCGGAGAGAACGCCGAATTTGCTATTCTGGTGCGCTCGCGGCTTAAGGGCCACGGAATCGGCTGGCCATTGATGAAGCGCATGATCGAATTTTCGAAGCATAAGGACCTCAAGACGGTGCGTGGCCAAGTGTTGTCGGAGAACACTACAATGCTTGCCATGTGCACCGAACTCGGTTTTCACATTGCCGATGATCCGGACGACCCCGGCGTCAAGACTGTCACACTGCCAGTGGGCCTTCCCATTCGATGATTGATATGTGCTGATATAATTCCCTATTCCTCTTCATCACAGCGGCGGAAAATTTACTTCGCCGATCGCTGGCGAATCGCTAGTAGTTCGCGACGGCACTATGCGCTCGTTCGACCTTGGTCGGCGGTTTTTCGAGATTGATCTCGTTTTCTATCCGCAAGCGAAAGACTTTTGAAGTGGCCTTCTTCTTCAACTGTAATCGGCGAGGGGTACCCTGCACGATCCGCGCTGGGGTCCAAGGGGCTGGCCGCCAGCCAAATAGCGGGGGTCACATCCGAGCCGATGGCGCTCATTCTTCGTTTGGTATTTCACATCGTAAGAGCCTGCAGCCGCATCGGTCGCTCGATCCGAGCCGTCCACGCCACGCGCCCGCCGCAAGCAGCTCGCGCCGTCCCGCTTGGCGCCATAGAAGCGCGGTGAACTCACAGCGCTCCATGACACCCGAAGTGAGGATTCCAACCTCTTTCAAAAGCGTTCAGTTTTGATCAGAACCCAGTGAGCAGCATGTATATGCTGGCCGTAACCCGTGTTTTCGCTGTCGCTGAATTGCGAAAGGCGACCGCGCCACAAGTGCTATGAACATGGTCAGGACCATCAACCCCGATCAACCGAAAGGTGCCAGACCATGGCTCTCACGACCATTGAAAAGCCGCCAGCACGCGTACGAAATACTACTCCAGGGACGATGAAAGCTCTTGTCTACCGTGGGCCGGGAGAGAAAGGGCTGGAAGATCGTCCTAAGCCGGAAATAACGGTACCCACAGATGCGATCGTCAAGATCGTGAAAACAACGATCTGCGGGACCGACCTGCACATTCTCAAGGGTGACGTTCCAACTTGTACGCCAGGGCGCATTCTCGGTCATGAGGGGATCGGCGTGATCGATAAGGCTGGACCGGCCGTCACGGCGTTCAGGCCGGGCGACCGGGTTCTGATCTCCTGCATCAGCGCCTGCGGGAAATGCGAGTATTGCCGCAAGCAGATGTATTCCCACTGCACGACCGGCGGCTGGATCCTCGGCAACAAGATTGACGGCACGCAGGCTGAGTTTGCCCGTATCCCTTATGCGGACACGAGCCTCTACCCGATTCCGGATGGCGCGGACGAAGAGGCACTCGTGATGCTCAGTGACATCCTGCCGACAGGGTTCGAATGCGGCGTGCTCAACGGCAAAGTTCAGCCCGGTAGCACCGTGGCGATCGTCGGCGCTGGGCCGATCGGGCTCGCTGCGCTGCTCACCGCGCAGTTCTATTCACCAGCCGAAATCATCATGATCGATCTAGACGACAATCGCCTTGAAATGGCCATGCGCTTCGGCGCCACGTCGGCCATCAACAGCACCGGCGGCAAGGCTGTCGAGACAGTCATGAAGATGACCGGCATGCGCGGCGTCGATACCGCCATCGAAGCGGTCGGCATTCCGGCGACCTTCGAGCTTTGCGAAAAGCTCGTCGCGCCGGGCGGCACCATCGCCAATATCGGGGTCCATGGACAAAAAGTGGCTCTGCATTTGGAGCGCCTGTGGGACCGCAACGTTTCCATCACCACGCGGCTGGTCGACACCGCCAGTACGCCTATGCTGCTCAGCATTTTGCGGTCCCACAAGATCGACCCCAAGCTGCTGATTACCCATCGCTTCAAGCTCGACCAAATCCTCGATGCTTACGACACTTTCGGGAACGCGGCCAAAACCAAGGCGCTCAAGGTGATCATCGAAGCATAACGACAATGCGGTGCACCTTAGCGATGTCATCATGGTGATGACCGTAATGACCGTCGCGGCGTCGATGGAGAATTGACTTTCGAGGACGCCGAGACGCTCGCGGCTCGCCGAGTCGGGCGCTGACACTCGTTACGGATCGCGCCGCGAAACCAACAGGAGCGGATTGATGCCAATGGAAAGCCGGTCGACGGAAGGTGGTGCTCAGCCTGCCCCGCAAACGTCTCTGAAATCATCCGGCGCGGCAAGTGAGCGCCCGCGCAATGGAGCGCTCATGCCTGCCACGCTGTCGCCCGATCTGCTGAAGAAAATGGACGCGTATTGGCGCGCAGCGAACTATCTTTCGGTTGGGCAAATCTATCTGCAAGACAATCCTCTGCTTGAATCCCCCCTCAACATCGCAGACATCAAGCCGCGTCTACTTGGACATTGGGGTACGACCACCGGGCTCAACTTCATTTATGTCCACTTGAACCGGCTGATCAAAGAACACGATCTGAATATGATTTACGTCATCGGTCCGGGTCACGGCGGTCCCGGGCTCGTGGCGCATAGCTATCTCGAAGGATCGTATACCGAACGCTATCCCAATATCGAGCGAAGCCGGAACGGATTGCAGCGGCTGTTTCGGCAATTCTCGTGGCCTTATGGCATCCCGAGTCACGTCGCGCCGGAAACCCCCGGATCGATCCACGAAGGAGGCGAACTGGGTTATTCCCTGGTTCACGCTTACGGCGCGGCATTTGACAATCCCGATCTGATCGTCGCCTGCATCATTGGCGACGGTGAGGCGGAAACTGGCGCACTTGCCACGAGTTGGCACTCCAACAAGTTTCTGAATCCCGCTCGCGATGGGGCAGTTCTTCCGATTCTTCATCTCAACGGGTTCAAGATCGCCAATCCCACAGTGCTTGCGCGCATCAGCCGCGAGGAATTGACCGACCTGATCCGCGGTTACGGCTATGAACCGCATTTTGTAGAAGGTGACGTTCCCGCCGTCGTGCATCAAAGTCTGGCCGGCACGCTTGATACGATTCTGGCCGAGATTCGCAAGATCCAGAAGGCGGCCCGCTCCTCTCCAGATACGGTGGAGCGGCCGCGTTGGCCCATGATCGTGTTTCGCACGCCAAAAGGCTGGACCGGACCAAAATTCGTGGACGGCGAGCCGGTGGAGGGGACCTGGCGCGCGCATCAGGTTCCGATCGCGAATTTCAAGAATCCCGAACATCTCAGGCAGCTCGAAGAGTGGATGAAAAGCTACCGGCCGCATGAATTGTTCGACGAAGGTGGCAAGTTCCGCGACGAGTTTGCAGCACTTGCGCCCACGGGCCATCGCCGCATGGGCTCCAATCCGCATGCGAACGGCGGGGAATTGTTGCAGCCCTTATCGATGCCGCACTTCCATGATTACGCCGTGACGGTGCTCAAGCCGGGCAGCGTCGAGGCGGAATCAACCCGGGTTCTCGGAAACTTCCTGCGCGACGTGATGAAGCTCAATCTTGATAAACAGAATTTCCGACTCTTCGGCCCTGACGAGACGGCGTCGAACAGGTTGGAGGCCGTCTACGAAGTCTCCGGCAAGGAATGGATGGCGGCGGTCGAGGATGTCGACATCGATCTCAGCGTCAACGGCCGCGTCATGGAGGTGCTGAGCGAGCATCTGTGCGAGGGCTGGCTTGAGGGATATCTCCTCACCGGGCGCCATGGCCTGTTCTCCTGCTACGAGGCCTTCATCCACGTCATCGATTCGATGTTCAATCAGCATGCAAAATGGCTCAAGGTCAGCAGGAAGATCCCTTGGCGCAAGCCGATCGCATCGCTGAACTACCTGCTCACGTCGCATGTCTGGCGGCAGGATCACAACGGCTTCTCCCACCAGGATCCCGGCTTTATCGATCATGTCGCGAACAAGAAGGCCGATATCGTACGAATCTATCTGCCACCCGACGCAAATTGCCTGCTGTCGGTGGCGGATCACTGCTTACGCAGTCGCAACTACATCAACTTAATCGTCGCCGGCAAACAGCCGGAGTGGCAGTGGCTCGATATTGATTCGGCTGTTCGCCACTGCACCGCGGGTGCGGGCATTTGGCGGTGGGCCAGCAACGATTTCGGCGATCCGGACGTGGTCATGGCGTGCGCCGGTGACGTGCCGACTCTTGAGACGCTCGCCGCCGTAACCCTCTTGCGCGCGTATACTCCCAATATCCGCATCCGCGTCGTCAACGTGGTGGATTTGATGGTATTGCAGCCCCAATCGGAGCATCCCCACGGTCTGGAGGATCAGGATTTCGACGAGCTGTTCACGGCGGACAAGCCGGTGATCTTCGCCTTCCACGGCTACCCCGCGATGGTCCACAAGCTGACCTACCGGCGGCACAATCACGACAATTTTCATGTGCGCGGCTACAGGGAGGAAGGCACCACAACGACGCCCTTCGATATGGTCGTGCTCAACAACCTCGACCGCTATCAACTTGCCCTGGACGCCATCAATCGAATTCCACGGTTCAGCGATCAGCGAGACGAGGCGACGGCGCGTTACTGGACGTCCATGGAGCGGCACAAGCTCTATATCAGTGAGCACGGCGACGACATGCCGGAGGTTCGGGATTGGCGCTGGACCTTGTGACTGCGACGTTTTCGCCGGAAAGTGTGCAAATTCGCGCGCAATAGTGACCCCTTGAGGGGCAGTTTTCGCGTCCAATTCCGACCCCTTCTGACCTTTTGTGTCAGCGTCCTTCCCTTTGGCCCTGATGGGCCGGGAAGGACTTCAGGGGATGATTGGCGTGGACAAGATCGGCGAGATACGCCGCGCCTATTTTGAGCAACACCGCTCCATCAAGGAGATCGTACGCACGCTGTCGGTATCGCGTGCGACGGTGCGCAAGGTCATCCGTGGCCACAAGACCGAGTTCAAGTACGCGCGAGGAGTTCAGCCCACGCCGAAGCTTGGCGACTGGGTTGAGGTTCTGACGGAGATCCTGGAGCAGGAAGCCAAGCTGCCGAAGCGGGAACGGCGCTCGACCCAGCGGTTGTTCGAGGAACTGCGCGGGCACGGCTACGCCGGCGCGCATGACAGCGTGCATCGGTTCGTCAAAACATGGCGCGATGAACGCGTCCGGGTTCCGATCCACGCCTATGTGCCGATGAGCTTTGCACCTGGGGAAGCCTACCAGTTCGACTGGAGCCACGAGACGATCACGCTTGCGGGCCTACCTCTGACGGTCAAGGCGGCGCACATGAAGCTGTCGCACAGCCGCATGCCGTTTGTGCGCGTCTACTTCCGCGAGACCCAGGAGCTGGTGTTCGACGCCCACGACAAGGCGTTCCAGTTCTATGGCGGCGTCTGCCGGCGCGGCATCTACGACAACATGAAGACGGCGGTCGAAACGATCTTCGTCGGCAAGGCGCGCCGGTACAATCTTCGCTTTCTGCAGATGTGCTCACACCATCTGATCGAGCCGGTGGCCTGCACTCCCGCCTCTGGGTGGGAGAAGGGTCAGGTCGAGAACCAAGTCGGCAATCTGCGCGACCAAATGTTCCGGCCCAAGCCGCGGGTCAAGAGCCTTATCGAGTTGAATGCCTGGCTGGAAGATCAGTGCATCGCCTACGCCAAACGAACCCAACATCCGGAGTTCAAGGATCGGACGATCTGGGACGTGTTCCAGGAAGAACGGGCGAGCCTGATGGAGCTGCGCGGCCCGTTCGACGGGTTCGTCGAGAAAGCGGTGCGGGCCAGCACCACTTGCCTGATCATGGTGGATCACAATCGCTACAGCGTCGATGCGCGGGCCGCTGGCCGGATGGTGCTGGTGCGTTCCCATGCCGAACGCATCGTCGTGTTGCTGGGTGACGAGGTGGTCGCCGACCATCCGCGCCAGTTCCGGCGCGACCAGATCATCTACGATCCCTGGCATTATCTGCCGGTGCTGATGAAGAAGCCCGGCGCCTTGCGTAACGGCGCCCCGTTCAAGGATTGGGCTCTGCCGTCCGCGCTGACCCAGGTTCGCGCCAAGCTGAAGCAACACGCCGACGGGGATCGACAGTTCGTCAAAGTATTAGGCGCGGTGCTCGATCACGGCCTGGCTGCGGTCGAGACCGCCTGTACGGAAGCGCTGGAGGCAGGCATCGCCAGCGGCGATGTGATCCTGACCGTGCTGGCGCGCCGGCAGCAGCCCGCAGCGCCGCCCAGTATCACAACGCCCGACGCGCTTCGCCTCAAGATCGAGCCCGCGGCCGATTGTGGCCGCTACGACAGCATAAGGAAGATCGCCTGATGGAACGTCATGAGATTCTGGAAGCCATGAGCGAACTGAAGCTTTACGGCATGCGCGCCAGCTTCGATGAGATTGCAGGGAAGGGCCTTGCCCGGCGCGATGAGCTCTATCCGCTCATCGCCAGTCTGATCCGGGCCGAACGCACCCACCGGCAGGCCCGTTCGATCAGCTATCGCATCGGCGGAGCCAAGTTCCCGGTCCTCAAAGATATCGACACGTTCGTCTTCGCCGATACTCCAATCGATGAAGGACAAGTTCGTGAACTCGCCACCGGCACCTTCCTGGACGCCAAGCGCAACGCAATCTTCATCGGCGGCACCGGCACCGGCAAAACCCATCTGTGCATCGCAGTGGCCTCAGCGGTCATCCGCAGCCGCGCCAGGGGGCGCTTCTTCAACTTGGTCGATCTGGTCAATCAGCTGGAACAGGAAAAGGCCGCCGGTCGCAGTGGCCGACTGTCCGAGAAGCTGCTGCGCCACGATCTCATCGTCATCGACGAACTCGGCTACCTGCCGTTCAGCCAATCCGGCGGCCAGTTGCTGTTCCACCTGATCAGCAAGCTCTACGAGAACACGTCACTGCTGATCACCACCAATCTGGCCTTCGCCGATTGGCCACAGGTGTTCGGCGACGCCAAAATGACGACCGCCATGCTCGATCGGCTCACCCACCACTGCGACATCATCGAGACCGGCAACGACAGCTGGCGCTTCAAGAACCGCGCATAACCTCCCGCTTGCCACTCGCCGCCCGCCATGACCGGCTCTGCTCCGCTATGTGGGGCTCCGCGACGCCGGTCTCGGCTCCGTCAGAGCGGACGCATTCACACGCCTGTAGGGGGTCGGCCTTGGACGCGAAAGGGGGTCGCGGTTGGATGCGATTTGACAGCGATGCGATCGAGGAGACACTTGGTATGTACTCCTTCCCGCTGTACTTCTTCGATTACGAAACGTACGCGCCGGCTATTCCGGCCTTCGAGACGTATTCACCGTATCAGCGAATTCCGTTTCAATTCTCGCTGCATGTGCTTCGTGAGAAAGATGGGGAGCCGGAGCACATTGAGTTTCTGCAGCGTGATCGAAGCGATCCAAGCGCGGTAGTGGCGGAATTGCTCGGGCAGTACATCGACCCGAAGGGAACAGTGGTCGTCTGGTATGCGCCATTTGAGAGGGGAGTGAACACAGAAATCGGGCAGCGACTTCCGGGGGTCGCGAGCCTCATGGACCGCATCAACGGCCAGGTGCAGGACCTGCGGGACGTGTTCGCCAAGCAGCACTACGTGCACCCCGACTTTCGGGGCAGCACGTCGATCAAGGCGGTGATGCCGGTCATGGCGCCGAAGCTTTCCTACGCTGATTTGCAGATCAAGAAGGGTGCGACGGCGTCGGAGCAATGGTGGAACATGACCGCCGAGAATACTGCGGCGGGGGAGCGAGAGCGGATTGCAGCCGCGCTGCTCGCGTATTGCGGCCTGGATTCCTATGCGATGTATGCGATTTGGAAGAAGCTTCAGGAGGTCGTTGGGGGTGGAGTGTAGAGCGGCCCCACGGGCTGCGGTAAAGTGTTACGCGCGGCGCGGCGCTTAGTGCTTCAATCGGCTCGGACTGGCATCCGGGTCCATTTCGTTTTCTAGCAGATTTACTCCTTCAAGAAAATGTCGCTAACGGCCTTCGCCGATTGCAACTTGGAAAGAGTTGTATAGCGCGGCCCCTGCATCGCACCGGATGGTGCGCTGCCATAGGGAATCGGGCCGATGGGTTTGGCAGGCTCAGAGAACACAAGCTGATATTTTCCACTGTCTCCGTAGGGTTCAATGCGGGCCACTGGGGCAAGATGGGTAATCGCTGAAACGGGCTGCGTTTGATATGCCGCGATGTATTTGATTTTCGGAATCATGCCACCAGAAATGCGAATAGCGCGCCAAACATTTTCGCCCAAGAATACCTTTTCAAATCCCTCATGCTGTGCTGGGACGACAATTGTATCAGGCTCATTTTCGTCCGCTGTTGGCGGGGAAACTGTGCTAGTGCCAGACTGCACCATTGGCGCGGCGACAGTCTTCGGCTTCTCAAAACAAGTTAATCCGATCAGCGGTAGGATTTGGAACATCTCGCGCAGAAATTTTTGCATGTCGGCCTGTTCCGCCTCAGATAACTGAGGGGCTGGCGGTTTAGTGCCATTTTCTATGTGGCTTTGATCAACATGATGCGCCCGCTGTATTAACGCATGCTCTAGCCATGTCGCATGCGCGCGGTTAAGGCCGGCGTTGGTCGTGGTGGATACAAAGACAACGGCAGAACTCCAGAAGTCTTTATTCACACAAAATGACTGTCCAAACGCTCACGGATTACATCGCTTTGGCCAATATAGCGGATAGTCCCGGTGCCTGTTGAAATTGGTGCAGCAGGCGCCATTGATTGAATCCTATGCTGCCAGTTTTTTGCTGGCAATGGGCTGGTCACCGAGCAACGCTTGCTGATGGCGCAGCAACGCGGCCCTCAGAATCGGAAGCTGCTTGTGGGCCTTTAAACGGCGGAAGCTCTTCTCGGCCTCCAGCATTGCGGTTCCGGTCCATCGCAAGGCCATCCGCGCATCACGCCAACTTTTGACATTGCGGCAGACCTGCCGCAGCACGGCCATCAGGCTCTCGATCGCGTTGGTGCAGCCGAGCGAGCGCCGCAGCTGGTCAGGCAGGCCCAGGCGGATCACGGTGAGCATTTCGTCCAGTCCTTCGTGGATCGAAGCCGAGACGCCAGGGGCATCATGATCAAGCCGGCGCGCCAAGTTCTTGAGAACTCGCTCGGCTTGCTCGGCGGTCGGGCTGTCCCAGGCCTGACGCAGCACCTTCTTGACCCCGGCGTGCAACGAAGGGTCGAGCCGCTCGATGATATTGCGTCCCTTATGCACTTGGCAGCGCTGGATCAGCGCAAAGCCACCGAAGGTGTCACGTACGGCCCGGCTCAACGCCTTGGCACCATCAACGATAAACAAGCGGGCAATATCCGGTTGCAGCCCGCGCTCGATCAGGTCGGCCAGCAGCGCTTTGACCACGGCGGCGTTCTCCGTCGCACCCAAGGCCAGTGCCAGTACGTGTTTGTCGCCGGCCCCGTCGATGCCGATGGCCGCCACCAGGACATGGTCGCCGACATGCAGCCCGTCGATCTGGATGACCAGCAAGTCGAGCCCCGACAGGTCAGCCGCCAGCCATTCCTTCAGCTTCGCCGTGCTCAGCGCCACGAAACGTCGGGAAACGGAGGACTTCGTCGTGGCGCGCTTGGCCTGGCCGGCCAGGTCGCCGTCCGGCAGCCTGACCGAGCGCGCATACTTGCGCGTCGCCACACCGATCAGCATCTGGTTGAATGCCCAGCGCGACAGAAGGTCCGCCTTCTGGATCGCCGTCCAGCTGGGAAGCTCCAGTTCGGCGCCACCGCGGTGACGCACCCGTGGCCGCCGGATGGCAGCCTTGCCGCCATGCCAGCCGATCTCGCTGCCGATCATTCCCCATCGATGGCCCTGCCGGTCAGCGTGACGTTGGTAGCGCTTGCCACAAAGCTGTTCCGCATCAGCCGTAAGCATCGCCTCGATTGCCGAAGTCCCGGCCTGCAGGCACAGCCGGTCGAAGCTACCCTTGAACTCCTCAAGCCCCTCGATCACCAAGGGCGGTAACGCCAGCGTGCCCATCGCCAGCGCCGTCCCTTGGTTCATCGTCTTCAATCCGATATGTTTCGTCATGGCGTCGATCTCCTCGCTCTCGGTTTGCGATTCGCAACCTCAAGCCTAGTGGCCTGAGGCGATCGACGCCTGCCTCCCTATTTCAACAGCGACAGGGACATTCCGCAATATAGATCGTCGGTAAGTCATCGTCGGTAACGCGCCCGATGAGGATATATACGCCAGCGTGTCCAAACTCCGATCGTTGTTTGACTTTCGGCCAATCCTCGCGGGGAAGCACAATGCAGCGCCCGGTCCAGTTCATCTGGTCAATGATGCGCAACCCTTCGGGATTGCCGTCAGGCACGAAGATTTGGATTGTATATGGATCGGCCACAGCTTCCCCCGTGCTCTACGCGAGGAATTCTGGCTTAAAGCGTTGGCTAAGGAAATACCCTTACGCCAGCATGAGAAAAAAAGCACCCCTTACTCGGGGTGCATGGCCGCACTGGCGGGGCCGCGGCGATACGTTGTCATAGTTCGGCCCCGCGTAGCCCTTCTATGCGCTGTGATAAGGATCAAAAGCCCAAAACGCTGGCGGCAGTTTGATGAACGGCTGAACTAGGCTGCAGTGATTTGATCAGTTTATCTGGCCGGAACTTATCCCGTTCCCGATTCCACCATTGGCTCTGAAAAGGCCCTTAGGTAATCCGCCGCTTGTGAGGCCTTGGAGGATGCCGTGAAGATCGCCCGGTCGTCCTCCCTCAGCAGCGTTATCCACGTCGCTATGTACTCCGCGTGCTTCAGCTCTCCCTGAATGCCAAGGTGAGCACAGAGGAACGCTGCTCCCAGCTCCGCTACCAGCTCCTCGGCCGCATAGGCTTTGGTGCCGAAGCGGTTGTTGAGGTCCCGGTCGAGGCGGTGCTTTGCGCCGCTCCAATGGGTTAGCTCGTGCAGGGCCGTCGCGAGATAGTGCTCTCGGCCGGTGAACGCCTGCTCGGGAGGGAGCGTGATGAAGTCGTGCGACGGGATGTACGCCGCACGGTCGCCCCCGACCCTGATATCGGCTTTGATGGCGTCGACGAAGCGCATGGCTCCGTCCGCCGGCTGGCTGTTTAGAATTTCCTTAACTGGAGCGGTTTGAAGCCCGTCTATTTGGCTCACATTAAAGACGGAATAGACGCGAAGCATCGCTATTTGCTTATCCTCGTCGTTAAGCTCCGACGTAACCGTAAGCTTTTTTGTGTAGACGATATGAGTGGACTTCTCGCCGCCGCGCACCTGGGCGCCTGCCGCTTGAGCCTGCTTGTACGTCATCCACTGCGGGGCCGGATATCCGCAGGTCTGCTGGGCATGCCAGAGGATTGGGATATTGACGCCGTTGTAGGCTCGATTTGTCGCGGCGTTTACCGGCATGATGCCGCCGCCGTTGCCGTTTTTCCATGGCTTCACCCAACTTGCGACACCGGCTTCGAGGTCTTTGATGATACTGGCAGTCACTTCAGCGTAGAGCTGTTTGACGTGCATTGCAGCCTCCTGTGATGGAACTGGGCTGCTCCTCATTGTACCGCGCAAAAAGAAAAGCCCCGCGCTCGGCGGGGCCAGTTGGTTGCTATCCGCAACAGGGGACATCAATGAGACGCTGCGTTTGCAACGGTATGGACCTACCTCGGTCAATTGTTCGCCGTGCACTAAAAATAATTTGAATGTTTTGAAGTGCGCGCCGTGCTCCACCGTGCACGCGGTGCGGTTCTCTGCTCTACGGTGAACGGTGACTACTACCGATTCCTGCGCTTATCACTACGCGCATGGACTGGTACATCGTCATCAAAACAATCAAAGGCCGCCGCTATTACTATCGCCAAAAAACATGGCGCGAGGGCAAGCATGTTCGCACGCTGAGTCAGTACATCGGGCCGGTCGGCGATGACCAAACGCGTCCGACCCGGCGTGATGAGCGAACTGGAGAGACGCGAGAGCTCTCAATTTCCCAAAAGCTCGTCGCGCAGTCGGTCGATATTCTAATGGGACCTAAGGCCACAGATTGGAAACATCACTGGGAGGCGGATCGGCGTGGCCCCGTTGAGGTCAAAAGAATTTCCGCCGTGGAAAAAGTAATCAGAAGCCTTGGTGTTCAATGGACCCACAACACGCAGGGCGCATATTTTCGGCCGAGTACGGGCGAAGTAAATATTCCGCCGCTCCGGTGCTTCACTGAGAAGAATGGGCAGTCCGCAAGGTCGGCATACTACATCGTGCTGTTTCATGAGCTGACGCATTGGACGAAATTGCACATTCGCCGCGAGGACGGAACGAGCCGCTCGCTCTATGCGCGCGAGGAGTTGGTGGCGGAGTTGGGTGCCGTGATCTTGATGCGGCATTTCGGCATAGAAATCGGAAACGAGGCGCGACATGCGCTTTACTTCCAGACTTGGCTGGAACGCACCGGGAGCCAACATTCCAAGAAGGACGCGGCCCTCGGTTATGCCAAGGTAGAGGCTGAGCGTGCTGTGCGTTTTATCCTCGAACGTGGTACAATGCGTACATGAGCGAAATAATCAAAATTCCTGAGCACATGCTGGTCCAGCTCCACGAGCTGATCGAAGAGGGCCTGCCGGTCGACCAGATCGCCTTCATGATGCGGCTCGATGAGTCAGTCGTCCGGGAAGAGGTGGAACGGGTTAACACTACAAAAGGGAGGGCTGCTGAATAATTTTCGACAGTGCACGGTGGAGAATTGATTCTGTACGGGCGCCGGCATTAGCTGGTGCCATGTTTATTCGCACCAAACGGCAGAAGAAAAACGGCAAGGTCTACATCTACCGCGTCCGCGAGGAGCGCTACTGGGAGAACGGGAGGGTCCGGTCCCGCTACCTCGGTCGTGCGGATGATGACGCCGGCCAGCGGGCGATTGATACGGCACTGAGAGCTGCGGAGCGCCAAGCGCGCGAAATAGAGAAGTGGCAGCGCGCGACTATGGGCGAGACTGCCGTGGAGCGTGCGGCGCGCGAAGCGACCGAGCGGCAGTGGTCGCAGGCTAAATGTCTTGAGGAAACAAAAGGCCCCGCTGTGGAAGCGGAGCCCGAAGTTTCTGCGCAGCCTGGGGACCCTACGCCGTCTTCGGAAATCTGACGACGTTGGTCTCGACGTCGTGCCAGCGGCTGGGGACCTTTAGCGGTGGGTTGCCGCCTTTCTGATAGCCGATATATCCCACGATCGTGCCGGCTCCGTTGCGGATGGGGAACGCTACTCTGCCTCGTAGAAAGCCCGGTGCGGCGTGAAAGCCAATGCCGAGGCCCGCGGCGTCTTCCTCCGAGATGCCGAGTGCGCCCACGTCCTCGGTGTACGCGAGCTTGGCGGCGATCGCGGCGGGGTCAAAGCCCTCGGGTTTGGTGGGGACGTTGGCTCGCCCCTCGGTTTTCTGCGGAACGGTGGCACGCTCCTTGCTAACAGTACTGTTTACAGTACCGTCTACAGTACCAGTGCCGAATTGCTCTTGGATGAAGAACGCCGCATCCTGCTGGCCGATGTCCATGCAGTGAGCGACCAGGCCGATGCGATCACCGCCGGTCTTGGCCTCTTGGCAGAAGAACACGCCAAGCGAGCCGCGCTTTGAGCGAACGTCGGGAGAGATAGCTAAGCTACGCTCGCCGCCGTGAATGGGGCACGAACAACGCAACTGGGTACGTTCCTTCTTGGGATTGAGCCCAAGCATATCCGCGAGCTGCTCAATGGTGGCGAGCTGCTCGACGTGAGAGAAATCAATGAACGGCATTGTCGCCTCCATGTGTTGATAGCGATGTGGGGGAGCTTCCGACCTAATGATACCATTGGGCAGGACTGCAACCGCCACCAAAGGAGACAAACTATGGCTGGCAAAAAACCGGAATATAAAGCCCTCGTCTCTCGTCAAACTGGCGAAGGCGGCGACAAGAAGACCTATTATACGGAAGTCGGCGCAGGATGGGCTGTCGCCAATGACGGCATTTCCATCCAGCTTCATTGCTTGCCGACGGACGGTCGTCTCGTCCTATTCCCGCGTAAGGACGAGTGAAATTCCGACTAGACTCTGATGCGGCAGGCCCCTTATCCTTGAGTGGAGAGGGGCCTTTATCTTTGGGAGAGGAAAAGGTGGACGAGTACAGCAAGAGACTAGTGGCGCTTAAGGACGCCAGAAATGCGGGCGACGAGCAGAAAGTAGAGAAGCTGCTGAATGAAGCGAGATTTTACAACCGCCTTGCTGCTGGATTGGCACTCTGCTTCATCGGCTTTTTTATTTTGCTTTATCCTCCTCTATACACGATGCATGGAAGGGGCTTCATCTGGCAAGCGGCTTTAGTCGCGTTTTCCGTTCTGTTGATATCAGTTATATATTTTTCCAAAGCTGGGGGAAGTGCTGCTCTGGGGCAAATCAGTAGGGCAATAAACTCTGCGCTGAATGACGATCCGTTCGGAGAGAACCGTTCTTCCGAGCTGCGCACTAAACCGATGATCTTTTTATTCTTGGGAGTTCTCGGCGCGTGGATGACTGCGTGGTCTACCGACACAGTGAGCGGATACTACGGGATATTGGTTATTGAAGCTATCGTATTCGGGATTTGGTACGCGACATGGTCCGAAGAAGAATCGCAGGAGCAAGCCGCGCCTGTCCCAATACAACCAGCTTCCTCTGTGACTCCCTCAAGCACGGTCTTGCCACCACAGCCGAACGATGAGGAGATTATGCGAGACGCCATGAAGGTGTTTAGGGGAGGCAAGGATGATTGAGAATGTTTATACCTTCCACGTTCCGAGCCGTCGAATCTTCGGTCGTAACGAGAAGAACGAGGAGACGGTGAACACAATAGTTGGCTACTCGATGTTTGCCGACGGGAGAAACCTGCCGGGAGAGGAGGGTCCGTGGGAACCGCTGGGGGAAAACCCTTTGGAACGAAATTCCTTTGGTCCGGGAATTATTAAAACGATGGACGCGAAGGGTTGGTGCGTGCGTGCCCTGACGAACGTAAAGCCAAATATAAAACCTGACGAAGTGGAGATGATTAAAGAGCTGTCGTGGGCGCAACTACAAAAGGACTTTTCGATTGAGAAGGCGCAGGCGATTGTCGAAAAGCACAAAGGTACAGGGGGTGATACGGGCGACGATGTTATTCGTGCCGCATTTGAGGTGTTCCGCAAAAAGTAACGGGGGCGCTTAGGCCCCCGCCACTTCCGTCGTCGTCGCCTCTGCTGGCGCTCTGCGCATCCACGTTCGCTTGGGACGCTCGCCCCCTAAGAGGGCATTGATTTCGGCCTCAATAGCCTCCCGCTGTTTGTTCAACTCCAATAGCTTGGCTAGTTTCGTTTCGTCCACGCTCATGCTTGGCTCCTAGGATGTCGAGGATATTGAGGGTTCTTCCTCCTGCGAGCCGCCAATCCTCGGTGACGGCCCACGCAGTCGGTGGGGGGAAGGGGTCGAAGTGGAGGAAATCAGGGACGACCTTGACCAAGATATTTTGGGTCAGGGTAGGGTGTTTTTCCTGCACCAATTCTAAGAAGTCCTGTGCGCGTTGAGGCGCAACGAAGAACCAAGCAGCGCTGCAATTGGAAATGCCGTAGCGCCTACGGTATCCGCCTTTGAGGTAGGCTGCGTATTGGGAGAGCTTTTGCTCCAGGGTCTGACGACCAAAGCCGCGCAGCGGCTCGGTGCTGCGGTCAGCTTCGAAGCCGTGAACGTAAAAATACTTTTTTCCGCCGTCTTGGAGTGTGCACTCAAAACCAAGTAGCGGGGCGTCGGGGCGGATATGATGCTCGGGGACCTCAGAGGTCGCTTTTGGATTGGGGCAGCTCGGATGCGCGAGTATGTCCGCCAAGGTGCGCTTCTTGAGATTGGGAATTTCGATTGCCGCGCGGTCAAAGGAGAATTGGATGACCTGCGCGAGGTAGTCGTGGTCGAAGCTGCTGCTACTTAATTTTTCAATGGCACGAAGTTTTCCGTGCTCAAGGAGCATCTTGTACCCAAGAGGAAAGACGGCGCGGGGACGTGGGCGATACCGGGCGTCGGTATGGGCGTAGCCGTCGGGGACGCCAATGAGGTGCGCCTTCGCCAGATCCTTGAGGAGCGTCTTGATGTAATACGGACGGCCGAATTGTTGTTTGAGATAATGCGAAGGAAGGATGCGGCCTTGAAGGAAGTCGAGAATATCCAAGATGGTCGGCGTCGCCTTCAGCTCGATAAGCGGCTTGTGAGCTTTATCTCTAAGCGCGTTGTATCGTTTCTTCGGCTCCATCCTGGAGCGTGTAGGAGAGTTCATAGAAAATGAAAAGATAGCCCCGTGCACAGCGTGCACAGCGTACATTATACGTCGAAATTATTTTACGGTTCGTCATGGGTGGGCTGAAAGTCTGGTTCGGCAGGGGTGGTACGTTTGATGCCGAATTGCTGGTCTAGCCGTTCGCGCATTTGCCGGTATTCGTCAGGATGCATCTGCTGCGGTGGGTGGTCGAAGGCTAAGGGTTTAATGGGGATCAAATAGTCCCTGTCGCGGGTGCGAATTGTAACCCCCCCAAGATTTTTGCACTCGGTCTTGATACCGGCGTTTTCCAAGGACTGCTCAATACGAGGGTCTATCTGTCCCGTGTGATGATGGGCCACGGTCATAGCTACTTTTTGGGCGCGGGCCTTTTCCAAAATCCTCGCAAACTTAGCGTCATTCTTGATGTAGTCTTGCGCTTCATCAAGCACGCAGAAAATCGGCTTGAGGGTATCTTCGTTCAATCGGGTTCGACGTTCCGAGAGCTGGTCGAGCATAGCAATGAAGAGACGACCCATGAGGTTTGTTCCCTCGTCCCCCATGCCGTTCGTATCTACCAAGAGAACCTTGCCTCCTTCATTGAGCTGGTCAAATAGGTCGAGGGCGCAACGGTCCGCGTTGAACATAGCAGCGAGGGTTTTGTTACGCTTGAGGAAATTGGCGAGACGCTGATTAAGGCCCCCGCTGGTAGCGATGTGAAGGGTAGGACGCGTGTTGCGGAACCAACGTTGAGTGTCGGGATCGAATTGCTCGATTTCGTCGGGAAGCTGATCTTTCTTCAAGGCGAGAAAGTCGAGGATGAGATAGAGCGTGGGATGAGGGTAGGTTCGTGCAGCGTCCGCTAAAAAGGTGAGTGCACCTCCCTGCAGATCGCTGGCATCGCTCAAGCTGGCGAGCATGTATTCGACCACTTCGGTCGATTGGTCGGTGGGAAGGAAGAAGGGATTAAGAGCGACGGGATGCTCGCGGTCTACGATAATCACTCGGTCTTTGAGGGTGGTGGAGAATTGCTTCAGCGTCCGCATTTCGCGGATGAGCTTCTTGCTATCAATCACGACAAGGGAACATTCTCCGCGCTCCACCCGCTCTAAATCCGCCTTGATGAAATATCGGAGGTAGGTCGTCTTCCCCGTTCCGTTGTGTCCCAAGCACCAATGATGGGTACAACGGGTTTTGTCATCGAACCCGAATGGGATGTGGATTTGGAGAAGCTGATTGAACGGAGTGTTCTTAAGGTAGTGGTGAGCGATTTTGTGGTTGGGCCAATTATCGGAATTTGTGAACTTCTGCGGCATGATGGGCGGATCGCCGCAATTGCTTTCAAAGGTTTGCCAGATAGAAAGACAGAGACCCTTACTGAAAAGAAGCGTGTCTCGAAACGGCTGCACGAGACCCCATGTGGCGGAGGGTAGGTCGATGACTTCCGCGACGGGTACGGTGAACTGCGTCCGTTTAAACTCGGGGAGTAGGGCGAGGAAATCGCGGAAGGCGAGCGCAAGGGCTTTGGTTATTGTTCCAACGTCGAAGTTTTGGGCGCGCTGTGCGGCGAGCTGTAAAGTGAGTTGGTCGGCATTTGGAGGCAGGGGAGGAGGGAGTTCCTTGGTGTAAATCACATGAGCGATACGGAGGAGTTCGGCAGTGATATTTTCAGGTGGGTTGAGGGCCTCCTCCTCGAAGGCGGATTTGAGTGCGCGGGCGAAATCGAGGATGAACTTCTTCGGTGAAGAAAATGGCTTGCTGGCCTGATCGGTGAGGAATTTCGTCTGCTCCTGCTCTTTGAGCTGCTGGGCAAGGAGCATTTGGTCGGTCTGGGCCTTGAGCTTCGCAGTCTCGTTACTTTGTTTGATGAGGTAGTAGGCTCCGTATGCGGCGGCTCCTACTGCGGTCAACACTAAGAGAGCGGCAGCTCCCGCGAGGAATAGCCCGAGGAGGGCCATACCCACCATAAAGCCAATTGCGAGCGCAACTATGGGCATTACCCCTCCGTGAAATCAGTAAAAAAGTTCGTGATCGTCGTTTCCACCAGTGTTCTTCGGCGAGTGTGGCACGCTCGGGAGCGTTTGCGAATACCTTTGAGCTGCGACCTGAAAGCAGGGGCTGGGGGAACGGTAGGATCGCCCGATAGGGCTTTGTACTGGTCAGGGTCAAGGTCAACCAGCAGTGACGGATTGCTTACGCCGACGTAGAAGGCGAGCTTCTCCGCGTCCTCGCGGTTGGTTTTGAACACGTACTTGTCTTCGAATTGGAGGACGGCTTGGGAGAGCTTGGGCGTCAGCTCGTCGAGAAAATCGACGGTAACGGTGAAGTCGCTGCGGGCGAATAGCGTAGCCATGTGGTCAAAGGCGAAGAACCCGAGACGGCTGATGTAGACGGGGTTAACACTACGGGCGATGAGCAGCGAGCCAAGAAGGTAAGCGGTCAGGTCGCCTATCTTCGCTCGGTTGAGGTTTGCGATGATGATCTTCGGGGCTGCGAGTGAAAAGGTGCAGTGCTCCTGCCCGAAGATGTTGCGGAGGATTGGTATCGAGAGGAGGGTACCAATTTGCTGCTCCAAAAGCGCGGCGCCCGTTTTGTAATACGGATCGCCTTCGATGACACTCACGTTGTTTAACACTACAGGGTCGGCCATGTAGGACAGGCAATGTGACCTATAGAATTTATCCTTGAGGAGCTTAAGGAGGCCCAGGAATGTTGTATTCGGCGTGTCGCATAAAAGGCGGAGATAGTTGTAAAGAACAAAGCGTGCCGCGCCGCGGGTCAAGGTCTGCTGTCCTTCGGGCATGACCGCATCAAAGAAAGAACAAACGGCCAGAGCAAGCGTCGAGGGGTCTGTAGTGTTATCAAGTATGTTCCAGCCGAACGGATGCTGCACGTCGGATGGATCGAGATAGAAGATATTTTGCAGGAAGTGTCGCGGTATTGAATTTGCCGCCGCTTCAGCGACGGAACCGTCGGGATCAATAAGCAACAAGCCGTCCGCGAAGTCGGCGGCGGCAAGCTGTAAAAGTAGATTTGTTTTGTCGGAGGAACCGATAAGCAGACGGCTCATGAAGAGGGACTGTTGCCAGCCCAGAGCCAGAGCCTTCGCCTGGGGGTTGGCCTCGGATGTCGGGCAACAGTCATTCTGCACGAAAGAACTGTTCCGCTTTAATTATTGCACGCAAAGCCGCCGATGAGGGTCGGCGGCTTTGCGAATAAAAGACGAGCACGTTTTGAGCATCTGCTGCGGCGACGCGCTGATCTCGCTGCGAGGAAAAATATGTCTGCCCCTGGTCGAAGAGCGGCACAGTCAATTGTACCACCTAGTGGTAACTGTAGCCGCCCAACTTGTCCGTCGTGCGCGTGCGCGCCGACCCATGGGGTTCACCCTACGGGCCGAAAAACTTTTCGGTCTGTGTCTGATGGCGCTCTAGCGACTATAAGACCAGATGAAGCACATGGGTCGGGGCGGTAGCCACGCGGCAAGTTGTGGCGGAATCGTTGTCCTGTCGGCGTTAGTCGCCGCAGGTAAACGTAGCTACAGTAAATATATGTGAAGCTATATGAAAACGGCGGGGTTTTGATGCCCCGCCGCCTTATTAGCTCGTGGTGGAGACGAGCTTTAGATTACCCTCTTTCGAGGGGTGACGAGCTTGCTTCCGTGCCGCGTCCCAAGCATGTACTTCCTCCACTGGAAAGTAGAGTCGGCAGTTACCCGCCTTCGTAGAGAGTTTGCGTCCTGTTCCATGTTTGCGATCATATCTAGCAACAGGGACCATTTCGCCGAACCGCTCTGGCGGTGGAAAGCCACGATTCCGAAATCCATCTCCAAATAGTGGTGCGAGAGACGTTGAACATTTCTTCAAGTTCGCGCATTAAGTAGTAGAGCTTCATGACATGACCTCAGAAAGAGAGGCCGTGTCATGACGACGGCCTGGGGTTAACCCGGGCCGGGTAGCGAGCTGAGCTTAGCAAAAGAAAAGGGCCGCGTTAAGCGGCCCGGAGAATAGTGGCGAGGTGCTGTTCGTAGGCTTCGAGCGCCTTCCGCATTTGCGGAATGTACGTGTGGCGGTTGTAGATCAGCTCCACGTCGCTTGCGACTGCCGAGGCGTGGTTGATGATGCGTTCCCCGACTTCGGAGGGTGTGCCGATTTGCCCGTGCACTGTGCGGAAGGTACGCCGTAAATCGTGCAAGCCGAATTGCGCAATCTCGATACCCTCCAGCATCTCCTTCTTGAACTTTGACCACCCCGAGATTGGCCGTTCGTCGCTCACCCGTGAAGGGAAGAGTAGATCGGTACTGTTACGCCTCGGAATAGTGTCAAAGATGTCCCGAGCCATTTGTCCGTAAGCGAAGCAGTGCTCTTTCGAGTTCTTCGTCACGGTTTCCGGAAGCGTTATTGTCCGCTCCTTCTCGTTGATCCACGGCCATCGGAGACTTGCCGTTTCGGTTCGCCGCTGCCCCAGGAGGATGAGTAACATCACAAGGGTACCGTGGGGATAGCCTTGCGCCTTGGCGGCATTCCACACGATCCGTAGTTCCTCGGGCGTGAGGACTCGCTTGCGCTTCCGGCCACCTATGACCTGTACCCCTTCAAGGGGACTGTGGGGAATGTACCGGCGGGGAGGCCGGACGCACCAACGGAAGAAGGTACGGCCGACCGCGAGGGCGTGCGCCTTCTCGTACTTCGGCAGCGCCTTCAGCTCGCGCTCGATCATCTCATAGGTGATGTCGGCGAGCTTCTTGGACTTGAAGGGAGGCAGATAGTACTTGTCGAGAATGCGCTTGTAATCCCGCTGAGTGCGAGGTTTGAGGTCGGCTATATGGGCCTTCAAACCCTCGTAGGCGTCCTCGAATCGCTTGGGGGCGGTGTCAGTCGTATCCTCGGCTAAGAGAGTTTTGGCTCCCTTCCTAGCGTCAGCTAGGGCCATTTGCGGGTAGAAGCCGACCTTGGACTTGATGCGCTTCTTGCCGCGAATGACAAACCAGGTCTTGCGGTGCTTGCCGACCCGAAGTCCGAAGGCGGGTGTCGTAGTGTCGAAGTACTCGCCGGTCTCCTTGAGGCGAGACACGGCCAGATCGCTGAAATGCAGTCTCATGTCTCGCTCCATTTTTGCACTTTTCTTGCACTCGAATGATGCAAGTAAGCGAAGGTGCGTCTGGAGCGATTATATCAAGTTGTGGCCGGTTTATAAGGGTTTCTTGCGTGCACAGCAATACAGAGAGTGCACGGTGTTCGCGACTGCACCTAATTAGGAAACCGCTGCTCTATCCGGCTGAGCTACGGGACCAATTGCATTATTTTTTCACTGATATTAGTTGGCGAGCATTGGCACGAACGCGACGCAAAGTCGAGGCGGCTCACCGTCGTCCGATGACCTGGTGAACGAAGCCAGCCGCGCGGTCGCGTCTCTCTGCACTGCGCCTGCCGAAGTCGTGGAACGCGTGGAGACGATTGCGAAAGAATAATTCGCGCGTCGGCCGGCTGGTAACCCTCGGCGAGTGCGCAGACACGCGAAAGGCGCGGACAACGATCAAGCGCGCCGCGCGATCGGCGCTCATGAACTCGTGACGACCAAGCCCGCATGGCGACTGGACAGAGCGAGCGGCTTGCGGCAGCGTATCGGTGCCTTGCCCGCGCCGTCGATCTGGCGCCGCATCGCAGGGGGCGAAACTGGCCGCGGAGTGCCGTTCATGTTCGCCTTGATACTCACCTTGGCTCGCTGGCTGTTCTTCTTGGCGCTATTCGGGAGTGCGCCGGTGCTGGCCCAGGATGCCGGCGCAGACGCGCCACGAGCGGCGAGCACGATCGATTCCACTCCGCCGGGCACGCTCAACCCGCAGCCGCTGCCGCCGCTCGCCGATCCCAATTCACCCAAGGTTCCGGCAAGGGACCTGTTCGCCCGCAAGCTGACACCGCTGCCGGGCCCGGCGCGGGCCATCGGGTCCTACGCCAAGGGATGCATGACCGGCTCGGTCGCGCTGCCGATCACTGGGCCGACCTGGCAGGTGATGCGGCTGTCGCGCGACCGCAATTGGGGCAATCCTGTCCTGCTCAAATTCATCAAGCGTTTGGGCGCCAAGGGCGAGAAGGTGGGCTGGAACGGGCTCTTGATCGGCGATATGGCGCAACCGCGCGGCGGCCCGATGATCAACGGCCATACCAGCCATCAGATCGGCCTCGATGTCGACATCTGGTTTACCCCGATGCCTGACCACGTGTTGAGCCGCGCGGAGCGCGAGTTCGATCGCCCTGCCAACGTCGTCGCCCTGGATGGCCTCGACGTAGATCCAAAATTTTGGACCCCGGCACACATGGCGATCGTCAGAGCCGCGGCGGAAGACCCCGAAGTGACCCGCATTTTTGTCAACGCGGCGATCAAGAGGCATATGTGCAGTGAAGCGGGCACTGATCGCGTCTGGCTCGCCAAGGTGCGGCCGTGGTGGGGACATGCCGAGCATTTCCACGTCCGGCTCGCCTGCCCCGTCGACAGCCCGCAATGCAAGCCGCAGCCGCCAGTGCCGGACGGCGACGGCTGCGGCCACGCTCTCAACTCCTGGTTCAAGCCCGGGGTGCTGCATCCCAAGCCGCCGAAAGTGCCACTGAGGCCCGGCCCGCAGATCACCCTGGCCGCGCTTCCGGCTGCCTGCCGCGCCGTGGTGAAAGCGCCGTAAGCGCAAGGTCCCATCGGGCCGGTTGCGGGTCAAGGCAATGGGATGCCGAACAGCGCGTGTTCGGCGCTCGCCGCGATGAATATCAGCGCGCAGACGAGGACGACCACCAGGGCGGTGAAGCCTGGCGTCTTCCCCGCCGGCGCGTTCATCATGCGCGGCAGACCCGCTGCAAGAATGTAGACGCCATAGAATCCGGTCAGCATGAGAAAACGCAGGCCGGGCAGCAGCAGAAATATTCCGGCGAGCCAAAGCGGGGTAAACGCATAGGCCGCGACCTTGAGCGCGCCGGCAAAATTCCTGCGGCCGGTGAACAATGGGGCCCCAATGTTGACGATCAACGCGAGCAGAACAACCAGTGCGAGGCACTCCAGATAACCGAATACCGTGCCGAGAGCGCTGTAGAAAAACGGCGCGCGGACCGCACCCGCACCCGGCACGATCGATCCGATGACGCAGGCGCCGAGGAAACCGCACACAGCCGGAATGATGGCCAACAGCGCGGTGTAGCGGATCATTAGCAAAGCTGGGTCGTCGGGCTCCTCGGCGATCTTCGCCCATTCGCCCGGGGGATCGACCAGCACTCCGAATGCGCGCAAAGCGGCGTTCATGCTGTTGGCTTATGCGGCGGCGCGGATCAGGGCGGCGCCCTTTTCCGCAATCATCATGGTCGGCGCATTGGTGTTGCCCGAGGTGATCGCCGGCATCACCGAGGCATCGACCACGCGCAGCCGTTCAATGCCGGCAACGCACAGGCGCTCGTCGACCACCGCCAGAGGGTCGCTGGTAAGGCCCATCTTCGCGGTGCCGACCGGGTGAAAGATCGTGCTGCCGATGTCGCCGGCAGCCTTGACCAAGGCGTCCTCGTCGTCATCGCGCACGCCCGCGCCCGGCAGATATTCGGCGGGATGAAACGGCGCCAGCGCCGGCTGCGACGCGATTCGCCGCGCGAGTCGGATGGCGCCGGCGGCAATGCGGCGGTCCTGTTCGGTCGACAGATAATTCGGGTTGATCAGCGGTGCATCGGCCGGCTCGCGCGAGCGCAGTCGCACGCTGCCGCGGCTCGTCGGCCGCAAGTTGGCGACGCTCGCGGTGAAGGCCGGAAATCTGTGCAGCGGCTCGCCGAAGCGATCGAGCGATAGCGGCTGCACGTGGAACTGCAGATTGGCGCGTTCCTGATCGGGATCGGAGCGGGTGAACAGGCCGAGCTGCGAGGGCGCCATAGTGAGCGGTCCGCGCCGAAACAGCATGTACTCGATCAACATGCGCGTCAGGCCGAAAGGGGCGTAATAGCGCTCGTTGAGGGTGGGGATGCCGTCGACCTTGTAGATCAGGCGCAGTTGCAAATGGTCCTGCAGGTTGGCGCCGACGCCGGGCCGGTCGAGCACGACCGCGATGCCATGCTGGCGCAGATGCTCAGCCGGGCCGATGCCTGACAACAGCATAAGCTGCGGCGAGCCGATGGCGCCGGCGGCGAGAATCACCTCGCCGCGGCAGCGCGCCTGCCGCATTTCGCCGCCCTTGATCCAGCGCACGCCGACCGCGCGGCGGCCATCGAGCGCGATGGACTGCGCGAGGCAGCCGGTTTCGAGCCGCAGGTTGTTGCGGTTGAGTGCCGGCTTGAGGAACGCACTTGCCGACGACCAGCGCCGGCCGCGCTTCTGGTTGACATGAAAGGCGCAGCAGCCCTCGTTGTCGCCGGTATTGAAGTCGTCGATCGATTTGATACCAGCCTGCGCGGCCGCGGTACGGAAGGCTTCGAGTAAGGTCCAGTGGACACGCGGCGGCTCGATGCGCAGTTCGCCGTCGGTCCCGTATTTGTCGCTGTCACCGAGGAAATGTTTCTCGTGACGCTTGAAATACGGCAGCACGTCGTCCCACCCCCAGCCGGATAGACCGAGCTGGCGCCAATGATCGTAATCGGCCGCCTGACCGCGCATGTAGATCATGGCGTTGATCGAAGACGAGCCGCCGACCGCCTTGCCGCGCGGATAGTTGAGGACCCGGCCATTGAGGCCCTGCTCCGGCTCGGTCTTGAAACACCAGTCCGAACGCGGGTTGCCGATGGCGAAAAGGTAGCCGACCGGAATATGGAACCAGATCCAATTGTCTGGGCCGCCGGCTTCCAGCAGGAGCACGCGCCGGCGCGGATCGGCGGAAAGTCGATTGGCCAAGAGACAGCCGGCCGATCCGGCGCCGACAATCACGTAGTCGTATTCGCCGTCGATCGGTTTTGCTTCGACCATTTTTCCCCACTTCGTCGCGCCTGCACTCATCGATATTGCAAGGCATAGCATGGGTGGCTGCAGAGGTCAGGCCGGCCCCCTCGGGCGGAACTTCGCGCGCGGCGAAGGCTGGGATGAAGAATCGCGCGTTGTTCGGGCGGAACCCACCAGATTATGGTTCGTAATGGAGTCTTCGCCGCAACCCTCATCGCCGCCGGTCAAACACGCAACCTCTCTTGGCGTGCTGTGCGGCGCTGGTTCGGCGCTGTTCTGGGCCTTCGGTTTCGTCGCCGCGCGGCACGGTGTGCTGATCGGCATGTCGCCGCTGGTGCTGGCCATGCATCGCTTCATCTGGCCGGGCTTTGCGCTCCTTCCCGTCGTCGCCGCGAGCGGCTTTTCCGACCTCGGCGGAGTGGGCTGGCGCCGTGGCATTGCCATGACGCTCGTCGGCGGTCTGCCGCTCGCGCTGTGGGGCTATGTCGGCTACGTCTATGTGCCACTGGGCCACGGCAGCATCATCCAGCCGTCGTGCGCAGCCGTCGGCGGCCTCATTCTGGCGCGACTTATCATCAAGGAACAACTGCCGCCGCGGCGCATCGCCGGCGCGCTCCTCATCGTCCTCGGCCTCGCCGTCATCGGCGTCGAGGCGCTGCGAACGATGGGGTCGCAAGGTGTGCTCGGCGATCTGCTGTTTGTCGCCGGCGGCAGCTCATTTGCGGTTTTCGGCATGTTATTGCGGCTGTGGCGGATCCCGGCGATGCACGCCGCCGCCGTCACCAGCGTGCTGTCGCTTGCCGGCGTGCCGGTTCTCTTCTTCGCCTACGATAATTTTCGCGCCGCCGGGTTCTACGAAAATCTGCTCCAGGCCGTCGTCCAGGGCGTCTTTGCCGGCCCGGCCGCGATCTATCTCTTCACCCGCGCCGTCATCCTGCTCGGGGCGGGACGCGCGGCGCTCTATCCGTCGCTGGTGCCGCCGTTCTCGCTGTTGATCGGGTTTCTGACGCTCGGCGAAGTGCCGAGCATCGCGCAACTCATCGGTCTTGCGATCGTGGTCGTCGGCTTTCGGCTGACGCAGACAACCTGACGCCTCATTCCGGCCGAGCACCGTGAGCCGGAACCCATGATCCCTATCGGCGCACGTCTTGCACTGTCAGCGACTATGAGTTCTGGACTCGCCGCTGTGCGGCGCTCCGGAATGACAGCTACTCCGGGCCCGCATATCTGCCGGCCGTGTGCGGGAACATCGACTTGACGATCTTGAAGCGCGAAATATCGACGGTGGCGTCCATGTGCAAAAAGATCGCCGCGTCGCGAAAAATCTTTTCCACGCCGAAATCGAGCATGACGCCATTGCCGCCGTGCAGTTCGAGCGCGTGCTGCGCCACTTTGAGAATCTCCTCGGAGGCGAACACCTTGGCCATGTTGCACAATGTGTCGGCATCCGCCGCATCCTCGTCGACCGCGCGCGCGGCGCGCTCGAGCAGCGCGCGCACCGCCTCAATGCGCGTCGCCATGTCGGCGAGCCGCAGCGCCACCGCCTGATGTTTGATCAGGATGCGACCGCCCTGCACGTAGTTCTGCACGTAGTCGGAGGCGACCTCGAAAGCGCGCACGCCGACACCGAGATTTTTGGCCGCCTGGATGATCTTTCCCGGCCGGAAATAGACTGCAGCCTTGCCGAGCGCATCGCCTTCGACCAGCAGGTGATCGGCTGGCACGCGCATATCCTCGAACACCAGCTCGCCGTTATTCATGAAGCGGCAACCGATCGTCTCGTTGCAGCGCGCGATGGTCAGCCCCGGCGTGTCGCGCGGCACCAAGAAGCTCGACGTGCCCTCTAGCATGCCGACGGCCGGATTGGTGTTGGCATAGACCACGAACAGCCCGGCATCGTAGCCGTTGGAGATGAATTGCTTGCGGCCGTTGATCACCCATTCGCCGTTCTTCTTCACCGCGCGCGTCGCCATGGCGGCTTCCGGCACGTTGTAGGGCAGCCAGCGGTCCGACGCGCCGCGCGGCTCGGTGAGGCAATGGGCGAGCAGGAATTGCGGGTCCGCGATGAGCCGCTTGAACCATTTTTCCTGCAAATGCCGCGGCGCCAGATTGCGCAGCAACACAGCAACCTTCCAGTTCTGAACGAGCTTGTCGGCAAGGCCGGAATCGCCGCGCGCGACCTCCTCTGCGATGAGCGCGAAGGTCTGCACCTCGCTGGCGCGTTCAAGTTCGATGCCGCCGAATTCTTCCGGTACGCCGAGCGTACGGATGCCGACTTGTTCCGCTGCTTGCAGGATTTCCGGCGGCAGCCGGTCCTCCGGACTCATCAGCCACTCGCGCTGCCAATGGCCGCGAATGAACGGAAGCACGACTTCGTCAACGAAATCGCGGCATGATTGCCGCATCATGCGCTGTTCTTCGGAGAGATTTAGGGGCATGGTGATTTTCACTGCGTGAAGGACATTCTCGGAATGCCAAAAGCGCCGACCTAAACCCCTCCCCCCTGCGGGGAGGGGGAGGGGTGGGGGTAAGGAGCTTGCAGGGTGTCACGGATCGCGTACATCACACCTTCCAGATTTCCCATGACCTCGTTGTTCCAGAAGCGCAGCACGTTAGATCCCTGATAGTGCAAGTGTGTATCTCGCGCGGAGTCAGTGCGAAGACCTTTTTCCATATTATGTTGCCCGCCGTCGATTTCGATCACGAGCCGTGGCGCGTAACAGGCGAAATCAACAATCAGATGATCGATCGGGGCTTGGCGTCTGAAATGAAAGCCTTCGGCTTTCAACAGCCTCAGTTGTCGCCATAACCTTCGCTCGGCCATGGTCGAATTTTTTCGTAGCTCGCGGGCAATCCAGTTTGCCATCGTTAGACCTGAGCGCCCGGCTTCACCCCACCCCGGCGGCCGTGGGCCGCCGACCTCCCCGTCAAGGGGAGGGTTATTAGGCCGCCTTGCGGCTCGCCAGGAAATCGCCCATGCGCTCGAGCGCGCGCAAAATGTTCTCGGTCGAGTTGGCGTAGGACACGCGCATATAGCCTTCGCCCAAAACGCCGAAATCGGGGCCGCCGATCAGCGCCACGCCGGCGTCGTCAAGAAGCGCATTGGCGAGCGGCTTTGATTTCCAGCCCGTGCGCTTGACGTTGGGGAACGCATAGAACGCGCCCCTGGGCGTGGTGCAGGAAATGCCGGGCAGCTTGTTGAGGCCGGCGACCACGATTTTGCGCCGCCGGTCGAATTCGGCGACCATCGCAACTGTCGCGTCCTGCGGACCGGTGAGCGCGGCCAGCCCGGCGTACTGGGTGGCGGCATTGACGCACGAATAGAGATTGACCGCGAGCTTGCGCGCGTAATCGTAAAGCTTTCCCGGCCACACGGCGTAGCCGAGCCGCCAGCCGGTCATCGCGTAGGTTTTCGACCAACCGTTGAGCAGAATGAGCCGGTCGCGGATCGAAGGGTAGGACAGCAGGCACACGTGCCTTTCGCCGTCATAGACCATGTGATCGTAGATTTCGTCCGACAGCACGGCCACGTCGGGGTAGTGCGCAAGTCCGGCGACGAGCTTGTCGATTTCCGACTTGGGCGTCACTCCGCCGGTCGGATTGGCTGGCGAATTGACGATCAGCAGCCGCGTCCGCGGCGTGATCAGTCCCAGCGTTTCCTCGGCGGAGAAGGCAAAATTGTTTTCCTCGCGTATCGGCACCGGGATCGGCCGCGCGCCGGTGTACTCGATCATCGAGCGATAGATCGGAAACCCCGGATCCGGATAGAGGATGTCGGCGCCCGGCTCGCCGAACATCAGGATCGCCATGTACATGGTCGGCTTGCCGCCGGGCATGATCATCACTTCACCGGGCGAGATGGTGACACCGAAGCGCTTGGCGAGGTCGGCGCTGACCGCCTCGCGCAGCGGCAGGATGCCGACCGCCGGCGTGTAGCCGTGATGACCGTCGCGCAGCGCCTTCGCCGCCGCCTCAATGATGAAATCGGGAGTGCGGAAGTCGGGTTGGCCGATACCCAGGCTGATGATGTTGCGACCGGCCGCGGCAAGGTCGGTGGCGCGCGCCAGTACCGCAAAAGCGTTCTCCTCGCCCATGCGATCGAACGCGGTGACGGTTCTCAGCATGATATTGCCCCGTGCGCGATTGACGGCGGCAGTTCAACCTATTCGCTTGCCAAATGCAAACCTCGGATGTCGGTCCCTCTTATCTACATGCCGATAGGCGAAGAAACCCGGACCGGGCCGGGTATCGTCCGCCCTCCCTGCCGCACGAGAACTCGCGTCTGGAACAATGCCAAAAATGAAGCGCCCCGAAGTTTCCTTCGAGGGCGCTTCATCGCCGATCTGGTCGGAAGATTACCACTCCGCCGTAGGGACCCTGTAGGAGTTCCCATTCGTAGAGTCGCTGCCGTACGCGTTGTAAGTACCGCCCGGCCGGCCTTGATACTGCATCTGCGCTCCGGCCCGGTTGGACGGGTAGCGAGGCGCCTGTTGCGCAAAGGCCGGCGTCGCCAACAGCGCGATGCCCACGGCCGACAAGATCAGCTTGGTATTGAGCAACTTCATCGTTGCATCCTCTTTTGATCAGCGCCCTCGTCCGAGAGTTAACAATGATCTTGCATTGCACAAGGTGCGTGGTTTCACAAAAAAGTTATTTAGATCAAGATTTTAACGCGCATTTTATTATCCGATTTACGCCGCAATGCTGCGATGCAATAAGATTGTTCAGCCGCAATGCCGATCTCAAGGGCAAAGAGTGAGAGCCGAGGGGGGCTGACACTCGTCCGCCGGCATCCACTCAACCGCGCTTTTGGCGGAGTTGGTTTGCGCCGCACTTCGGAGTAGGCGCCGAGTTGGCTCACGTCTTGGCTCACGTCTTGGCTGACGTCTTGGCTCGCTCTCGGCGTTAATTCGGCATATCTACGCATAACGGTCCGATTCCAACATTCGCATCCGGCTACGGCAGGCTCGTGTGCGAATGTTTGGCGGCCGAGTGGGTGGCGCTAAGTGGGTAGCGAATGTCAAATCCACTCCGCTAGCCGATGCATCGCAGAGTTTGGATCGAGAAACACGACTGGAAGAAGACCATGGCGAAGATCGAAGGTTCGAATGGTTCGCAGCCGCGGCGCTTGCGTTCGCAATTGTGGTTCGACAATCCGGACAATCCCGGCATGACCGCGCTCTATCTTGAGCGTTACCTCAATTACGGCCTCTCGCGCGCCGAACTGACGTCCGGCAAGCCGATCATCGGTATTGCGCAGACCGGCAATGATCTCAGTCCGTGCAACCGCCATCATCTCGAACTCGCCAAGCGCGTGCGCGAAGGCATCCGTACCGCCGGCGGCATTGCCATGGAATTTCCCGTGCATCCGATCCAGGAGACCGGCAAGCGACCGACCGCCGCGCTCGACCGCAATCTGGCCTATCTGGGCCTTGTCGAGGTGCTCTACGGCTATCCGCTCGACGGGGTGGTGCTGATGGTGGGCTGCGACAAGACCGTGCCCGCCTGTCTGATGGCGGCGGCGACCGTCAACACGCCGGCAATCGTGCTCTCCGGCGGCCCGATGCTCGACGGCTATTACAACGGCAAGCTCGCCGGTTCCGGCACCGCGCTGTGGCAGGCACGCCAGGACGTCGCCGCCGGCAAGATCGACTACAAGGAATTCATCGATATCGCCGCGTCATCGGCGCCCTCGATCGGGCACTGCAACACCATGGGCACCGCTTCGACGATGAATGCGATGGCCGAGGTGCTCGGCATGTCGCTGCCCGGCTGTGCCGCCATCCCGGCTCCCTACCGCGAACGCGCCCGCGTCGCCTACGAGACCGGCGTGCGCGCCGTGGAGATCGTGCACGAAGACCTCAAACCGTCCGACATTCTGACGCGTCAGGCGTTCGAAAATGCCATCGTCGTCTGTTCGGCGATCGGCGGTTCGACCAATGCGCCGATCCATCTCAACGCCATTGCGCGGCATATCGGCGTGCCGCTTGCGATCGATGATTGGGAAAAGGTCGGCTACGCGGTCCCGCTGTTGGTGAACATGCAGCCTGCCGGCGAATTTCTCGGCGAGGATTATTATCGCGCCGGCGGATTGCCGGCGGTGATGTACGAATTGCTGCAGGCCGGGCGATTGCATCGCGACGCGCTTACCGTCAATGGCAGGTCGGTTGCGGACAATGTCGGACACACGAAAGCGACCAATGCCGAAGTCATCCGTCCCTACGGCAATCCGTTGAAGCCGCAAGCCGGTTTCAAGGTGCTGCATGGCAACTTGTTCGACTCGGCGATCATGAAGACGAGCGTCATCTCCGACGAATTTCGCCGGCGCTATCTGTCCAATCCCAAGGACCCCAATGCCTTCGAGGGCCGCGCCGTCGTGTTCGACGGTCCGGAGGATTATCACCGGCGCATCGACGATCCGGCGCTCGAGGTCGACGAGCATACCATTCTGTTCATGCGCGGCAGCGGGCCGATCGGCTATCCGGGTTCGGCCGAAGTGGTGAACATGCAGCCGCCCGCGGCCCTGATACGGAAAGGCGTGACCGCGCTTGCCTGCGTCGGCGACGGACGGCAGTCGGGAACGTCCGGTTCGCCGTCGATCCTCAATGCCTCGCCGGAGGCGGCGGCCGGCGGCGGCCTGGCGCTGCTCAAGACCGGCGACCGCGTGCGCATCGACTTGAACTTGGGCACCGCCGACATTCTGATAACGAAAGCCGAGCTTGCCGAGCGCGCCGCGGCGCTCAAAAGCAACGGCGGCTATCGCTATCCGGCGAGCCAGACGCCGTGGCAGGAAATCCAACGCTCCATGGTGGATCAACTCGGCAACGGCATGGTTCTGCAGCCCGCCGCGAAATATCAGCGCGTGGCGCAGAAATTCGTGCCCCGCGACAACCACTAACGGCTCTTTGACGCGGGGCGGCGATCGACGACGACCGTCCGGCCTTGCGCCGCGCCGGCGAATTGCGTCCCGCAATTGCGCGGCTTGAGGTAGATCGCCGTTTCGGTCCTTCTTACTTCGGCATAATGATTCTCGATCGCTGCGACGATCTTTTCAGTGAACGTACTGTCGAAAAGCGATCCGTAATCGTTCTGCCAGTCTGGGCCAAGCTCGATCAGAGCATAAGAGCAAGCTCGGATTTGTCCGACCAGAAGTCCCTCCAAGTCCGGCCTCGCCCAGATGAGCGTCGCCAGATTGCTCACGTCGACGGTGAATTTCTTTCCCGCCCAATAACACAAATCAAGATCGTCGCACATGACGCCGCCGGTGGTCGACTTGATGAATTCCAGATCGGTCCTTATGGGTTCCCGACCGGCCGCTGTTCTCGCCTTGTCCAAGACACCGCGGGCCTGATCGATGCCTGACTGGATCGATAACGCCAAAGGCGTTGTCGTCACGGCGAGCCAGATGGGCAGCACGAATGCACTTGCCCAGCCGCCGGATATCGGCTTGCGGGATAATCGCTTCAAAAACGCAATTCTCGGTCAGACCAATTCCGACGCAAATGGCAACAACAAAATCGAAGAACACGTTTACGTCTACGCCGGAACCCGCTGAAAGCAAAAATCCTTGCAGCAATGCGACGATCGAATAGCTGAATATCAGCTTTGCCTTGCGGTTTGATTGTGATGCGAGGTACGGCAACACAAGAAGCAAGGCATTAAAGAGCCAAAGTTGATCCTTTGCGGTCTGCCATCCTATTGCCAATGCAAAAGGCCGTGGGAACAGCAACGACGAGAACATGCCCTGGCCGAACGTGACAAAAAGCAAACCGCAGGCGATGACGGCTCCTGCAACTGCACACCCGGCGTATATGGCGAGCGCGTGTCTGTTAAAAAGCGCCAAGAAAATTGCCACGCTGACTGGCGCGGCCAGGACATTATTCTTGATCAACCCACCGATAAGCATCAATCCGACGATGGAGGCGATCGGACCGATCCGCGGATGCTCGTCGATCTGACGAAGAAACAACAAAAGCGAAACGGCCATGAACAGCGTCGCCGTCGTTTGGCCGTCGTCTATCCCGGTATAAGTCGGGTAGAACAGCGCAAATATCGCGAGGAACGCCGCGCCGCCAAACCAGCAGCGCCGCCGGCTTCCGGTTATCTCGCGCACTATCAGTGCGATCGCGGCGGCGGTGAGGAATAGTGCGGCGCCGGCCAGGATGCGGCCGGCCTGGATATTGTCTCCGGTCAATCTGCCGAGCGCCCCGGTTGCGTAGAACCACAAGGGCGGATAATTGTTGAGCGTGAGACTGCTCGGATCCGGATAAAGGTCGGATCCGCTGAGGGCGGCGCTTGCCCAATAAGCATTCCAGCCCTCATTCACGTTGATGCTGGACCGGAAGGCGATGTCGCAAAGAACGACCATTGCCAGAAAGGCCGACAAGACGAGATAAACAAGGTGTGGCAAGCGAAAGATGAGGTCGAGTGATTTGCGAGGCGCCATGGGCTCGGTCGTTCCGAAACCGTCGCGAGCGCGAATCAAGCGCGTGCGGAATGCCGGGCTGACCGTCTCAGCATTCGCGGTTCGTGCCGATTTGTCGGCAGCCGGAAAGTTCACGATCAATCAGCGAGTCTTTCATGACCAGCTCTCGTCCGTCCAGCGCCGAGAAACGTCAAACCTTCCGCAAGCTACACGAGGCCGGTTGTTTCGTCATTCCCAATCCGTGGAACGTCGGCAGCGCGCTCTACCTGCAAGGCATCGGTTTTCCGGCGCTGGCGACGACCAGTTCCGGGCACGCGCATTCGCAGGGCCATGCGGACGGCGGACAAGGTCGTGAGCAGGTGCTCGCCCATTTTGCCGACCTGGCGGCGGCGACCGACGTGCCGTTGAATGCCGACTTCGAAGATGGTTTTGCCGATGGTCCGGAAGGCGTGGCGGAAAGTGTAAGGCTCTGCATGGCCACCGGGGTCGCCGGCTTGTCGATCGAGGATTCGCCGAACGACAACAAGACTGCGCTGTACGATCTGGAAACATCGCTGGCGCGGGTCAAGGCGACGCGCACCGCGATCGACCGTGCCGGCGGCGAGGTGGTGTTCACCGCACGTGCGGAGAATTTCGTGCGCGGCGTAAACGATCTCGACGACGCGATCCGCAGGCTCAAGGCCTATGCGGCGGCCGGCGCGGATTGCCTGTATGCGCCGGGCATCAGGACGCGCGAGCAGATCGAGGCCGTGGTCAAGGCGGTGGCGCCCAAGCCGGTGAATTTTCTCAACAGCGGCGCGTTCGGTTTCACGGTGAGCGACTTGGCGGCTATGGGCGTGCGCCGCATCAGCGTCGGCGGCTCGCTCGCCCGCGTCGCCATGCACGCCTTTATCAAAACTGCGACCGAGATCGCCAAGGACGGCAAGTTCGACGGCTTTGCCGGCCTGATTACCAACCAGGAACTCAACAAGTTCTTCGCCGAAGACCGCGAGAAGTTCCCCTCATGACCGCTTCGCAATCGCACCCGCTGACCGGCCAGCCCGTCGGCCTGCCGGTCGCCGATCCGACGCCCGCGCCGCGTCCCGGTCCGGTGACGCTGAAGGGCCGCTATGGCCGCATCGAGAAACTCAGCCCCGCGCACGCCGCCGATCTGTGGCCGGTCTTTGCCGGACACGATCGGCTCTGGACCTATATTTCGGCCGACGGTCCATTCGCAAATTTTGCCGATTTTTCGGCGTTCATCGCCAAGCGGGCGGTCGCCGACGATCCTTACGCCTACGCGATCGTCGATGCGGCCGAGCATCCTGTCGGCTACTTCACGCTGCTGCGCATCGTGCCGCAGATGCGCGTGATCGAGGTCGGCCACGTGCTGTATTCGCCGGCGCTCCAGCGTACGCCGCTTGGAACCGAGGCGCAGTATCTGCTGGCGCGTTACGTGTTCGAGACGCTCGGCTACCGGCGCTATGAATGGAAGTGCGATGCGCTCAACGCGGCGTCCCGGCAAGCGGCACTGCGTTACGGTTTCGTCTACGAAGGCACCTTTCGGCAATACATGATCACCAAAGAGGGCCGCAACCGCGACACAGCCTGGTTCTCCATGCTCGACAGCGAGTGGCCGGAGCGCAGGCGCAATTTCGAGCGCTGGCTGGCGCCGGAAAATTTCGACGGCGAAGGTCGGCAGAAAGTCAGTCTTGCAAAATTCAACGGGCGGCAGGCGTGAGGGAGCAAGCGTGAGGCGGAAATGGCGAACAGATTGCACGGAAAAATCGCTCTGGTGACGGCAGCGGGGCAAGGCATCGGCCGCGCCATTGCCGAAACCTTCATTGCCGAGGGCGCGAGCGTCATCGCGACCGACCTGGCGGAAGATAAGCTCAAGGGGCTTGCGGCGAGGCAATGCCGCAAGCTTGACGTGCTCTCGCCGGAAAGTATCGACGCGCTTGCTGGCGACGTGGGCCGCGAATCCGGCGCGCTCGACATTCTGGTCAATTGCGCCGGCTACGTGCACCAGGGCACGGTGCTGGACTGCTCCGACAGGGACTGGGACTTCTCCTTCGAGCTTAACGTCAAATCCATGCACCGCATGATCAAGGCATTCCTGCCCGCCATGCTGGAAAGAAAGTCCGGCTCGATCCTCAACATATCATCGGCGGTGTCGTCGATCCGCGGCGTGCCCAACCGCTACGTCTACGGCGCGACCAAGGCCGCGGTGATCGGGCTTACCAAATCAGTGGCCGCCGACTTCATCCGCCAAGGCATCCGCTGCAACGCTATTTGCCCGGGCACGATCGAATCGCCGTCGCTTGATGAGCGCATCACGGCGCTGTCGAGGCAGAGCGGACGCTCATTCGACGCCGTGCAACAGGATTTTGTCGCGCGCCAGCCTATGGGCCGGCTGGGAACGCCGGCCGAGGTGGCCGCGCTTGCTCTTTTCCTCGGCAGCGACGATGCGAGCTACATGACCGGCCAGGCGCATCTCGTCGACGGCGGGATGGCGCTGTGAAACAAATAACGAAGGACGGACGACAGAGGGCAGAGAACTTCGGTTCATCCGTCGTCTGTCATCTGTCGTCCGCCATCTGAAATATGCAAATTCTCATCACCGGCGCCGCGGGCATGATCGGCCGCAAACTGACGAGACGCCTGGTCGAGGCCGGCGAGCTCAACGGCCATGCGATCGATGCGTTGACGCTGGTCGACGTCGTCGCCCCGGACGAACCGGCGACCTTCGCCGGCAAGGTTGCCGCCGCAGCCGCCGACCTCGGCGATCCGGCCACCGCGCCGGCGATCGTTGCGGGCCGGCCGGACGTGATCTTTCATCTTGCGGCCGTCGTATCAGGCGAGGCGGAGCTTGATTTCGACAAGGGCATGCGTGTCAATCTCGATAGCTCGCGCGCGCTCCTTGAAGCGATCCGCAAGTGCGGTGGCGGGTATCGACCGCGCCTGGTCTTCACCTCGTCCATTGCAGTGTTCGGCGCCCCGTTCCCGCAGGCAATCCCGGACGATTTTCACAACACGCCGCTGACCTCGTACGGCACCCAGAAGGCTGTCGTGGAATTGCTGCTCGCCGATTACACGCGCCGGGGCTTTGTCGACGGCGTCGGCATCAGGCTGCCGACCATTTCGGTCCGGCCGGGCCGGCCGAACAAGGCGGCCTCCGGCTTTTTTTCCGCAATCATTCGCGAGCCGCTGGCCGGCGAGGAAGCCGTGTTGCCGGTTGACGAGGGCGTGACGCATTGGCATGCCAGTCCGCGCTCGGCGGTCGGCTTTCTGGTGCACGCAGCCGCCTTGACCGGCGAGCAGATCGGTCCGCATCCCAACCTGACCATGCCCGGGGTCTGTTGCACCGTGGCCGAGCAGATCGCGTCACTGCGCCGCATCGCCGGAGAAAAGGTGGCCGCGCGCATCCGCCGCGCACCCGATCCGATGATCGCGCGAATCGTCGCCGGCTGGCCGCGCCGATTCGATGCCGCGCGCTCGCTCGCGCTCGGCTTTGCGGCGGAGGCTTCGTTCGACGACATCATCGGCGTGCACATCGAGGACGAGCTGGCCGGCAAAATCGCCGTGTGAAGCAGAGCCTCAAATCACTTCCCACCCCCGCCGATTAGAGTTTATGTGTTGCGGCGATGCGATTTGCCAGCCCGCTCATTCCCGCCATGTTGGCGCGCCGCTACAAGCGTTTTCTCGCCGACGTAATGTTCGATTCCGGTGACATGACGACCGTGCACGTCTCCAATCCGGGCGCCATGACCGGCCTCGACCAGCCGTATTCCCGCGTCTGGCTGTCCGATTCGCAGAATCCGCTGCGCACGCTGCGCTACACCTGGGAACTGGTCGAAGCCGACTTTGGCGACGGTCCCGAGCTGGTCGGCGTCAATACAGTCCAGCCCAATCTGCTCGTCGCCGAGGCGCTGCAAGCCGGGACCATTCCGCAATTGCGCGACTATCCGACGGTCCGCCGCGAAGTGAAATACGGCTCCAATTCGCGCGCCGATTTCGTGCTCGAAGGGGGCAATCGGCCGTCCTGCTACCTCGAAGTCAAGAACGTCCACCTTATGCGCGAGCCGAGGCTGGCCGAATTCCCCGACTCCGTGACTGCGCGCGGCGCCAAGCACCTCGATGATCTCGCCGTCATGGTGGCGAGCGGCGCCCGCGCCGTCCTGCTCTATGTCATCCAGATTCCGTCGGCGGAACGCTTTGCGCTCGCCCGCGACATCGATCCGGAATACGCCGCCGCGTTCGATTTTGCCCGGCAAAAAGGCGTGGAAATGCTGGCTTGGCGCTGCAAAGTGGCCCTCGACGGCATTGAAATCATTGCCTCGGTTCCGATCGTCGACGGCTGACGCATAGCTCCGCCATCGCCGTGCGCGATACGCGCTTCGGACGCATACAGCAGCCGCGTCTTGCTTGCGTTGCGCGCGCCCAAGCTTACATTGCCGGCAGATTCCCTGAAAGCTGCTGTTGCCACGGCGGACCCTTAGCGGCCATGACGTACGTCGAAGCGGCCTCGGCGCCGCTGCGCAAAACCGGACAGATCAAGATCCACGGCCCCGCCGCCTTTGAGGGCATGCGCAGGGCGGGCCGGCTTGCCGCCGAATGCCTCGATATGCTGGTCGGCGAGATCAAGCCTGGCGTCTCCACCGGCACGATCGACCGGCTGGTGTACGAGTTCGGCATGGACCATGCCGCGCTGCCGGCAACCTTGATGTATCGCGGCTACCGCAAGGCTACCTGCACGTCGGTCAATCACGTGGTCTGCCATGGCATCCCGGCGGAAAAGCCGTTGCGCGAGGGCGACATCCTCAACGTCGACGTGACCCTGATCCTTGATCGCTGGCACGGGGATTCGAGCCGCATGTACGCAGTCGGGGAAATTCCCCGCCGCGCCGAGCGCCTGATCGAGGTGACTTATGAGGGCATGATGCGCGGCATCGCCGCCATCAAGCCCGGCGGCACGACCGGCGATATCGGGTACGCCATTCAGTCATACGTGGAGGCGCAGCACATGAGCGTGGTGCGCGATTTCTGCGGCCACGGCGTCGGCCGGCTATTCCACGACGAGCCCAACATCGTGCATGTCGGCCGCGCCAGCGAGGGCATCGTGCTCAAGCCCGGCATGTTCTTCACCGTCGAACCCATGATCAATCTTGGCCGCCCGCACGTGAAGGTGCTTTCCGACGGCTGGACCGCAGTCACCCGCGATCGGTCGCTGTCGGCGCAGTTCGAGCATTCGGTGGGCGTCACGGCCGCCGGCGTGGAGATCTTCACCCTGTCGCCCAAGGGGCTGGACAAGCCGCCTTACCAGCCGGCTTCATAGCGCCCCGGTGTGGGCAATTGCAGGGAGCGATTGCAAAATCCTCCCATCCGGGCATCCTTGCCGGTCGAGGGCGCGCCTTCGCAGTGTGCGTTCGCGGAGAAGTTGAATTCAACTCACATGGTGGAAAAAAAGCCCGAGCGCGAGAACGGCCTCGCCGAGGCGCCACCGCACTATTACGGCCATCGCGAGCGGCTGCGCGAGCGCTTTCGCGAAGCCGGCACGGATGCCCTGTCCGACTATGAGCTCTTGGAGCTGCTGTTGTTCCGGGCGCAGCCGCGCCGCGACATGAAACCGATCGCCAAGGCGCTGTTGGAGAAATTCGGTTCGTTCGCGGAGGTCATAGCGGCGCCCGAGAAGCGGCTCGCCGAAGTCGAAGGCGTCGGCGACGCGAGCATCACCGAATTGAAAATCGTCCAGGCGGCGGCGAGCCGGCTGTTGCATGGCCAGCTGCGGAAGCGGCCCGTCCTGTTCTCCTGGTCGGCGGTGATCGACTATTGCCGCACCGCCCAAGCCTTCGCGGACCGCGAGCAGTTCCGCGTGCTTTTCCTCGACAAGCGCAATCAGCTCATCGCCGACGAATTGCAGCAGATCGGCACCATCGATCACACGCCGGTCTATCCGCGCGAAGTGGTCAAGCGCGCGCTCGAACTGTCGGCCAGCGCCATTATTTTGGTGCACA
>CAVXCG010000006.1:0-287329 GCA_963760235.1 uncultured Alphaproteobacteria bacterium
CTTCGCTCCTCGCAATGACGGTATCGGTCCAGGTGCGCTGCGCCAACCCCCGGCGGCGACAGAACGGAGTGACGCAACATGGCTATGACGATGACTGGCGAACATCAGCTTCCGGCCTCGCAGCAGACGGTCTGGGAGAAGCTCAACGATCCGGCGGTGTTGAAAGGCTGCATTCCCGGGTGCGAGTCGCTCGACAAGACATCCGACACCGCGTTCCAGGCGGTCGCCACCATCAAGATCGGACCCGTGAAGGCGAAATTCAAAGGCAACGTGACCTTGTCCGACCTCGATCCGCCGAACGGCTACAAGATTTCCGGGCAGGGCGAGGGCGGCGTCGCCGGCTTCGCCAGAGGCGGCGCGACGGTCCGCCTGGCGCCGAAAGATGGCGGCACGTTGCTGAGCTACAGCGTCGAGGCGCAGATCGGCGGCAAGCTGGCGCAGCTTGGCCAGCGGCTGATCAACGGCGCGGCAAAGAAAGTCGCCGACGACTTTTTTACCAATTTTGCGACCGCAGTGAATCCGAAGACTCCCTGACGCGAGTGTGGCGCCCACCAGCCGGCGCGGCTTTTTGCGCCAGCAGGGTCCGATTCCAACATTCGCATCCGGGTTCGGCAGGCTCGCGCGCGAACGTTGGAATCAAGGGACCACCAGCAGCTTCTCGTGAAGCTCATTCGCCTCACGAATTGGGGGGCTGCGATGTCAAATCCGCCCCAAATCCGCCCCACGAGTCCCTTGACCAGCGTAGGCGGGGCGGTTCAGAGTAATTATAGTTCCAAGGAACGAAAACCGGCAAAATCGCCGCGATTTCGCCCCTGGATGGAGCTGGTGACCCACGCCGGCGCGCAAATCAGGACGTTTGACCGGTATTCTATTGTCGAGGAGGAGCCCGATGGCAGCCAATACGGCAGCCGTTTCGCTGACGGTGAACGGCAAACCCGTCTCCGTCGAAGTTGATCCGCGTACACTCCTGGTGCAGTTGCTGCGCGAGAATTTGCGGCTCACCGGTACTCATGTCGGCTGCGATACATCGCAATGCGGCGCCTGCGTCGTGCACGTCAATGGCAACGCGGTGAAATCCTGCACGGTCCTGGCGCTGCAACTGGAAGGCGCCAACGTGCTCACCATCGAGGGATTGGCGCCGGCCGACGGTCCGCTGCATCCGATGCAGGAAGCCTTCCGCGAGAACCACGGCCTGCAGTGCGGCTATTGCACGCCCGGCATGATCATGACTGCCGTCGACATGGTGCGCCGCAAGGGCCATGAACTCGAAGACCGCACCATCCGTGAAGAACTGGAAGGCAACATCTGCCGCTGCACAGGCTACCACAACATCGTCAAGGCGATCGCCGCCGGCGCGCGCGCCATGCGCGGGGCCGGAGCGACCTCGCAGGCCGCCGAATAGAAAAGAACGGAAAGAGCAGGAAAGGGCTGCCATCCCCGGAGGGAACGCCATGAGCGCGACCATGAGCGCGATCGGTATCGGCGCTGCGGTGCGCCGCAAGGAAGATCAACGCTTCATCACCGGCAAGGGCCATTATACCGACGACCTCAGCCGACCCGGACAGGCGGCGATCTACTTCATCCGCTCGCCGCACGCCCATGCCCGGATCAAGACCATCGACACCAAGGCCGCGGTGGGCATGCCCGGCGTCGCCGGCGTGTTCACCGGCGCGCAGTTTGCCGACGACAAGCTCGGCAACCTGATCTGCGGCTGGACGGTGCTGTCGAAGGACGGCTCGCCGATGAAAATGGCGCCGCATGCGGCGCTCGCCGCCGGCAAGGCCAATCATGTGGGCGACGCCGTCGCGGTGGTGATCGCCGACACGATGGCGCAGGCCAAGGATGCGGCCGAGAAGGTGGCGATCGATTACGAGCCGCTGCCGGCGGTGGTCGATCCGACCAAGGCCGCGGCCAAGGGCGCCCCGCTCATTCATGAATCGGCGCCGAACAACACCATCTACAACTGGCACCTCGGCGACGCGGACGCGACCAATGCCGCGTTCAAGAACGCCAAGCACGTCACCAAGCTCGAGTTCGTCAACAACCGGCTGGTTCCGAACGCCATGGAGCCGCGCGCGGCGATTGCCGAATACGATGCCCCAAGCGGCAGCCTGACGCTGTGGAACGCGACGCAGAATCCGCACGTTGCGCGGCTCGTCATCTCGGCGTTCGTCGGCATCGCGCCGGAGAACAAGCTGCGCGTGGTGGCCCCGGACGTCGGCGGCGGCTTCGGCTCGAAGATTTTCATCTACCCGGAGGAGGTCGTGTGCCTGTGGGCGGCGCGCAAGCTTGACCGTCCGGTGAAGTGGACGGCCGAGCGATCGGAAAGCTTCATCACCGATGCGCACGGCCGCGATCACGTGACCAAGGCCCAGATGGCGTTCGACGGCGAGGGCAAGATCACCGGATTGAAAGTCCACACCACCGCCAATCTCGGCGCCTATATGTCGACCTTCTCGTCGGCGGTGCCGACCTTCCTGTACGCGACGCTGCTGTCCGGCCAGTACGAGATCCCGCACATCTATTGCGAGGTCGACGCGGTCTATACCAACACGGTGCCGGTCGATGCCTATCGCGGCGCCGGGCGTCCGGAAGCGACCTTCGTGGTGGAGCGGCTCGTCGAAGCCGGCGCCCGCGAACTGGGGTTCGATCCGGCCGATCTGCGGAAGAAGAATTTCGTCAAAAAATTCCCTTATCAGACTTCCGTCGCTTCGCTCTATGACGCGGGCGATTACCACGCGTCGCTGCAGAAGGCGCTGGAGATCCACGACTACAAGGGTTTTGCCAAGCGCAAGCGCGAATCCGAGCGCATCGGCAAGCTGCGCGGCATCGGCTTTGCGACCTACATCGAAGCGTGCGGCGTGGCGCCCTCGGCGCTCGTCGGCCAGCTCGGCGCCGGCGTCGGCCTGTGGGAATCCGCGGAGGTGCGGGTCAATCCGACCGGCTCGGTCGAGGTCCTGACCGGCTGCCATCAGCACGGCCAGGGCCACGAGACAACGTTTGCCCAGCTCGTGGCGGAGCGGCTCGGTCTCTCCATCGACCAGGTCAACGTGCTCCACGGCGACACCGACACCGTGCAGTTCGGCATGGGCACCTATGGCTCGCGCTCAGGCGCCGTCGGCATGTCGGCGGTCGTCAAGGCGCTCGACAAGGTCGAGGCCAAGGCCAAGAAGATTGCGGCCCACCTGCTTGAAGCCGCCGAAGGCGATATCGTCTTCAAGGACGGCAAGTTTACGGTGGCCGGAACCGACAAGTCGGCGGCGTGGGGCGAGGTGGCGCTCGGCGCCTACGTCGCGCACAAATTCCCGACCAGCGAGATCGAGCCGGGCCTGAAGGAAACCGCGTTCTACGACCCGACGAATTTCACCTTTCCGGCCGGCTGCCACATCTGTGAACTGGAGATCGACCGCGAAACCGGCGAAACCACGATCGCGCGCTGGACCGCCGTCGACGATTTCGGCACCGTGGTCAATCCGATGATCGTGGAAGGCCAGGTCCATGGCGGCGTCGCCCAGGGCGTCGGCCAGGCCTTGCTCGAGCACACCGTTTATGACGACAAGGGGCAGCTGGTGACCGGCTCGTACATGGATTACGCCATGCCTCGCGCCGACAATCTGCCGTCGTTCCAGGTCGACACGACGATGACCAGGTGTCCGTCCAACCCGCTCGGCATCAAAGGCTGCGGCGAGGCCGGCGCGATCGCCGCGCCCGCCGCGGTGATGAACGCCATTACCAATGCGCTCGGCACCGAATCGATCGACATGCCGGCGACGCCCGCCGCGGTCTGGGCGGTCCTGCAAAAAGCCGACAAGATGCCGCGCGCGGCTTGACCATTTCCCTCTTCCCGCCTGCGGGGAGAGATGAACACAAACGGAGACCGACGCATGTACGCCTTTACCTTCCACCGTCCGCAGACGCTGCGACAGGCGGCGAGCCTGCTCGCCAAGAACGAGGACGCCAAGCTGCTGGCGGGCGGCCACACCCTGCTGCCGACCATGAAATTGCGGCTGGCCGGGCCGCCGCAGCTCATCGACCTGTCGCTCATCGAAGGCCTCGCCGGCATCGAGATGAAGGGCCGTTCGCTGACCATCGGCGCCATGACGCGGCACAACGACGTGCACACCTCGCCGGTGGTGCAGCAGAACGTGCCGGTGGTCGCCAAGGTCGCTGGCCTGATCGGCGATCCGGCCGTGCGCCACATGGGCACGATCGGCGGCTCGATCGCCAACAACGATCCCAACGCCGACTATCCCGCGGTCTGCGTCGGTCTCGGCGCCACCATCATCACCAATAAACGGCGCATCAAGGCCGACGACTTCTTCACCGGCATGTTCTCGACCGCGCTGGAGCCTTCGGAGATCGTCACCAAGGTGAGCTTCCCGGTGCCGAAGCGCGCCGCCTATCAGAAATTCCGCAATCAGGCATCGCGCTTCGCGCTGGTCGGCGTGTTTGTGAGTAAGCGCGGCAGCGAGATCCGCGTCGCCGTCACCGGCGCCGGCTCCAACGGCGTGTTCCGCGTGCCGTCGTTCGAGGAAGCGTTGAAGAAGCGGTTCTCGCCGAAATCGCTCGAAGGCATGACCATCCCGGCCGACGGCATGAACGCCGACATCCACGGCAGCGCCGAATACCGCGCGCACCTGGTCGGCGTGCTGGCGCGCCGCGCGGTGGCGGAGGCGATCGGCAAATAAATCTGCGGATCACTCGCGCGCTTCTGTCGGTCGATGGGCAGGTTTTCGGTCGCCGGTATAGGGGGCTATTCACGCGCTGATGCGGCCGGCGACCGAAAACCTGCACACAAGCGACATCATATCGCATTCACATGTTGCGGAATTTGGCTAGCCGTTTGGAGCTGCCAGCGGGACGTGCCCGACGTGCCGGGAAATTCAAGGGCAGTCCTTGTGCCCTCGGCGGGCAAGAAACTCCGCAGCAAATCGATGTTGGGACGGGTGCCTCTTGCGTTTGGAGCAACCTGCGGCCACTGACGGGGGAATGCCATGGAAATTGTCCGTCGCAAATTCATGCAGATGGCAGCAGGCGCGGCACCGTTCTTAGTCTTGCCCCGCGACGCATCGGCGCTCGATTATCCGACCCGACCGGTGCATATGATCGTCGGATTTGCGCCCGCCGGCGCGACCGATGTCGCTGCGCGCCTGATAGGCCAATATCTCTCGAAACGGCTCGGACGCGAATTCGTTGTCGAAAATCGGCCAGGCGCTGGGACCAATCTCGCCACGGGAGAGGTCGTGCAAGCGCCTGCGGACGGCTATACACTCCTCGTGTTCGGTGTACCGGCCGCGGTCAACGCGAACTCTCTACGCCAATCTTAGCTTCAATTTCATTCGCGACATTGCGGCGGTCGCCGGCATTTTGCAGGTGCCGAACATCATGCTGGTCAATCTGCACGTTCCGGCCAAAACCGTCCCCGAGTTCATCGCCTATGCCAAGGCGCACCCGGGCAAGATCAATATGGCGACGGCAGGCAACGGAAGCACACCCCACGTTTTTGGCGAGCTGTTCAAGATGATGGCCGGCGTCGATTTGGTTGCGGTGCCTTACCGCAGCGGAGGGGCGGCGTTGGTCGATCTGCTAGCCGGGCAGATGCAGGTCATGTTTGAGCCGGCTACCTCGTCAATAGAATACGTGAGAGCCGGCAAGCTACGCGCGCTGGCAGTGACTTCCGCGTCGCGCTCGGCCGCGCTGCCGAATGTTCCCACGATAAGCGAATTTGTGCCGGGCTATGAGGCGACGGCGTGGTTCGGGGTCGGCGCCCCAAAGGGCACGCCCGCTGAGATCATTGAAAAGCTGAACAGAGCGATCAACGCCGGGCTCGCGGATCCGAAGATGAAGGCACAGCTTGCGAATTTGGCAGGCACGCCACTTACCGGATCGTCCAATGACTTCGGCAAGCTCATTGCGGACGAAACGGAGAAATGGGCCAAGGTGATTAAGTTCGCGAACATCAAGGCGGAGTGATCCCGGCCGACGTTCCATGGTGTCCGTTCGGCGAGTGAACCGCCCATGTCGGCTTGGGGTCAGGATCGACGGAATCGGGTCGATTACCGCGCGTCCGCTGTGCCTCCGATAGCGACGTGAATCAATTTCCGCGTGCCTCCTCTCAGGATATTTATTCTCGCTTAGAAAGTCCCTCCGGCCGACCTTGAAAACCCTCACTTATCGGCCTCAAAACCCGCACTAAGGTATTCGCATGCGCCGTCTTAACCTCCCGCGCACAGCGTTCCGATTTCACTGCCTCAGGAGAGACCACAAATACGACTGTGTCGGTCTGTCCGATAAGTGCCCCAAGACGCTCCTCCCACTTCTCGCCAGCTGCAATGTCGTGCCGATCGAGAAACGGCACGAAGCCCGCAAGCTCGAGCCTGGCGACCAGTTCGTCGACGAACTCGGTGCTGTCCCGCCGCGAGTACGAGATAAATACCTTGAATTTTTCGCGGGAGCCGGATTCAACCATGGCAATTCCACTTTACTAAACTCTCTACCGCGAGAAAATGCCTGTGCCGGCGCCGCGGCCGATATTCACGTACCTATGGGTTCCTTCCTGCGGTCGCCTATGAAACCCGATTATCCGACGCTACCCACGCTCAAGTGATTACGCAGAGTCGTGATGATCAATCCCATGTTCTCTTCGCGGTTTTCAAACAGGTCAATGTACTGCCGAGTTGCGAGTTGATATTAAATCCTCGAGTTGGCTCAACATTCTCAATTCTGACTGGTAAAACCAAGAGACCATGGTCGCTAGCAAGTGCTAGTTCCTTTTTTATCTCTTTCGAATTGTCCGCGTGTTGGGAGAACACGAGAATCATGGCTCCAGCCTTTTCGAGCGCCGCGGCAATTGCGTCCTGAAAATCCTCACCGCGCGGCACGTCTCGATCTGAAATCCAACATTTAAGATTGGCCGCCTCTAATCTGCTTACAATTTCAGCTGCCGCAGGCAGATCGTAATGAGAATAGCTCACAAATGTGTGCGGCCGAGGTTTCTTGTAATCTCTGACCCGTTGACTCCGCTCAATCAATTCTCGCAATCCAAGGAGCGCCTCATGACTAAAGCGAACCTCATGGTGTCCGCCTAGATAATCGACGCTTTCGACGTGGCTCTGTGGCGGTGCTGCGAGACTGAGAATCTCCCTGTCCTTGTAGCAATCGAGCCGGGGATCGTCCCACTGCAAATCATGCAACAGAACGACGATCATGTCTCTCTCAGAACCGTCGGCATTTCGCAGTTCGGCCTTCCATTCCGGCGAGAGGGCTGCATCGGCAGACGAAAGAAGTATCACTTGTTCACAAGAAGGAAACGCCGCCTCCCAGCGCTCGCCCGCTCCGATGCTGTTAACGTCGAGGAATACGTCTCCGACGCCCGGGACGTTCGCCAGAAGCCACTGTTTGAGTGCAATGGCTGAGATGATGTCTTCGCTCGAATGGCAGATTAAAACGTGCGACAAGGTGCGGGAATCCGTTGGTTAAATTAGCTGCGCCGCGGCAATCGTGGCGATCCGGCTGGCCTAATACCTTTGTAACGCGAGGACGAGCGCCGAGGCCGCCGCAACGAGATAGAAGAAGAGGACCAAGAGAAAGCCGGCCGCATAGTTGCCGTTAGCGGCAATAAGGCTTCCCATTCCGATATTGATGATTCCAGCCATGCCGATTCCAAGCGTCGCCGTCGCGCCCACGGTCGCCGCGATCGTGGTCCGCTCGGCGACCGAGTGCGCCAGGCTCCATATGACGACCAGCGAAGGCGTCGCGCTCGCGCTCGCCAGTGCCAAGGCGATTGCGGCGCCCGCCGGGCTCCCGAGGAAGAGCTCCGCGGTCAGGAAGATCGCCCCGGCGACGAAAAGCCCGAAGCCGTACCAGGCGCGCCGCTGCCGGCGGTCGGAGTCGATGGCAAACAGGATTGCACACACCGCGCCGACGAGTGCTCCGCCCGAGAGCACGTAGCTCATGTCGGTCGCCGGAAAATGCCGGACTCGGACAAGATAGACCGGCCCGAACGTAATGAGCCCATAGAACCCGGCCGTCGCACCGAGGTCCATGAGCCCGATCAACCACACGCGATAGCTTGAGATCGTCTGCAAAAACGTATGCACCCGCTTCTCGGGCAACTGGAGCACATCCAGTTGGTTGGAAAGCGTTCCGTGCTTGATCTTCTCCAGCTCCCATGCCGGCATGCCCGGCGCGGCCGCGGGATCGTCGGGCAGCCAGTACAGCAATGCGAGCGGGATCAGCGGGAGCGCAGCAAAGATATAGAATGTCGTCTCCCACGGCATCCGTCCGAGCAGCCAGATGACGAAGACCGGCGTGATCACCGCACCGATGGCAATTCCGGTCGTCCATGGTGCTTGACCGCGCGCCCGCTCGTCGAACGGGAGCCAGTGTGCGGTAAACCAGGCAAGGAGCGGAACCGCGCACGCCTCGACAAAACCGAGCGCGATCCGCAGCGCCAAGAGCTCCCCGTAGCTTGCCGCAAAGGCATGGAGGACCATGATCACAGCCCACGCGACGATGCCGAGGATCGCCATCCGCCGTCCGCCCCAGCGCTGGATCGCCGGTCCCCAAGCAACCGCACAGAATCCGTAGGTGATCAGAAAGCCGCCGGTCAGCGCACCGATCAGCGCGGGCTTCCCGAGCAGGCCGAAATGCTGCACGAACGCTCGATTGACGTACATGAACGACAGATTGAGTTTGTCGATCTGCATCGTCATCATGAAGAAGAACGAGAAGGTGAAAAGCCTCCACCACCGTTGCGGCCATCCGCGAACCTGAACGATGTCTGCGGCCGTCAATGCCTCCATGGCGAGTCTCCTCCCTATGCGGAATGTGCGGTCGTCCGTTTCCAGCGGTCCGTTTCTAACATTCGCACCGGGTTCGGCAGACTCGTGTGCGAATGTCACAATCAAAAGACCACCAGCAACGGTCAGTTTAGTGGAGCTTTTGGATTTGACCTTCGCGTCACGAAAGGGCGGCCAAGCGGGGTACGAATCTCAAATCCGCTCCACTAGACTAGATGCTGTGGAGCGCGAGTGGAAGATAGTCCGTCGAGACCAGTTCGTCGTCAGACGCAGTCCTCAAATGCCCTGCGAGCCGTGCTACACAGCCGGCATGGGCTTGACGCGCCGCAGATTGCTGGCCGCAGGAAGCGTCGCGCTCGCTGCGCCGGCGGTTGCTCGCGCCGGCCGCGGCGAGACGGCGCCGGTCATTTTGAAGCTGCACCATGCGCGCTCGTCGACCTCGTGCGTGCATGCCGACTTTCTGGTGCCCTGGGCGCGAAAGATCGAGGCGCAGTCGGGCGGCCGCATTCGCATCGACATCTTTCCCGCGATGCTGCTCGGCGGGCGGCCGGCGCAACTGTTCGACCAGGCGCGCGACGGCTTCGCCGATATCGTCTGGGCGATGCCGAGCCAGACGCCCGGCCGTTTCCCTATAATCGAGATGTTCGAACTGCCGTTCGTGCCGGCGCGCCGCGCGCTGGTCAGCTCCAAAGCATTGGCGGACTTCGCCGGCGCATTTTTGCAGCAGGAATTTCGCGACGTTCATCCGCTGAGCTTTTCCTGCGCCGATCGCGGCATCCTGCACGCCCATGCGGCAGTCGATGCCGTCGCCGATGTCAAAAATTTACGGCTCGCCGTGCGCACGCGCTTTGCCGGCGCGGCCGTGGCGGCGCTTGGCGGACACGCCGTGCCGATGCCGAGCGCCCAGCTTCCGCTGGCGATTACGCGCCGTGTGGTGGACGGCGGCATCATCCCCTGGGACATGGTGCCGGCACTCAAGCTCGGCACGCTGCTCAAAGCGCACACCGATTTCGCCGGCCAGGCGCTCAGCACGACGACTGCGGTTCTGGCGATGAACAGAACGGCTTATCAGAGTTTGCCTGCCGATCTGAAAAAGGTTATCGACGAAAACTCCGGACAGGCGGCCGCGAGCATGGCCGGCACCATGTGGGACCTTGCCGCCGAGAAGGCCGCCGCTACGGCGAAACAGCGCGCCGATGCCATTGTCACGCTTCCCGCGGAGGCCGTTACGCGCTGGCGCAAAGCCACCGAGCCGGTCATCGACGCTTGGCGCAAACACATGCAGGCGCGCAACGTCGACGCAGAGAAGCTTTTGGCGCGAGCCCACACGCTGCTGGCGAAATACGCCGCGGTGCCCTAAAGCAGGCGAATTCGGTTCGGTTCGAAAGCGCTCTTTATCTCGTCAGGCGCGGGGACCCCGTTGACCCGCGCATCCATGCTATCTGGCCGCAAATCGAGAGGGTGCAGCACATCTTCGAAGCGGCTTCGGGCATGGATTGCCGGGTCTAGCTAGCCCGGCAATGACGAGCGGCGAGGGGGTCAATTCGGGCGGAATACGTTCTGGAATTCAGCGCTGCAGCGGATGGCCAGGCATGAGATCGTAAGGAGGCGCCCAGCGCGGCAGTGCTTTGATGCGACCGAGCCACGCCCCAATCGCCTTGTGCTCGGCGGCGATGTCGAAGCCGAATTCTTCCGCCGGATAGTAGAGATAAGCACACAGCGAGAGGTCGGCGATGGTCGGCGCATCGCCGAGGACGAACGGTGCTTTGGCGAGCCGTTTGTCGAGGATGGCGAGATTGCCGTCGATGCGGCCCTTGAGAAACGCCATGACCGCCGGATCGCCCGGCGGCCGCGCAAAATTCTTGAGAAAGCGGTACGGGCCCAAAAAGCCGTTGACTTTCTGATTGTCGAAAATGATCCAGCGCAGCGCTTCGAGCCGCTCGTCGTCGCCGCGCGGCAGGAATTTTTTTGACTGCTCGGCCAGATAGGTCAGGATCACGCCCGACTGGCTGAGCTTTTTGGCCCCGTGCACCAGCACCGGGACTTCGCCCATCTCGTTGACGTTGGCGCGATAGTCCGGAGTGCGCTGCACGCCCGCGCCGAAAAAATCGACGAACAGCGGCTTCCAGTCGGCACCGATGAGGTTGAGCATCAGCGCCGCCCGATAGGCATTGCCTGATTGAGCAAAGCAGTAAAGTTCGTACTCGGCCATGCCAATCCTATTGTTGCTTCGAGAGCGTCAGCGCGCCGCCGTTCTTGTCGTGTCCCTCGAAATGCGCGCCCAGGTAGGACAGTTGCGTCAGCGGCCGGCCTTTGAAGTCGCGGATGACGAGCTTGTCGCCCTCGAACGTCCACTTGCGGCTGGTGAAGAAATTCCCCGGACAGCCGGCCTCCGGCGCAATCGAACCTTGCGGGCTTGGGCCGGCCGGTGCGCTGGGCGCATTGGAAAAAGTCATGACGCAGGCGCCGCCCGCGGCCGCGGCAAGCTGCCATCGCCCGGCGAGATCGATCGGCGGCGCTGCCGTCACCGCGGGCTCGTCCGCTGGCGCGGGCGCCGTCGCCGCAGCCGGCTCCGGCTGCCCGCCCAAAATGCTGCCGGCGCTGCAGCCGGCAAGACCGCCCGCAAGGCCGGCAAGCAGGGCCAAAGCGGCCGCGGCTTTTATGCCCCCATCCGCGAGGCCAATACCCATGTGCCCAAAATCGATCATCCGCAGCCCCAGTTGCGGCATCCGCAGATCAGCCGAACGGAGCCGCAAACAAAGGCTATTTGGCGGCATTGCGGCAAGCAGTTTTTGCTCGGCACCGGGCTCGTGAAGCGGATTTGACATTCGCTCCCTGCTTGGCCGCCACTTCGTGAGACGGAGTCACATCCAAAAGCGAGCCGCGCGGGCCTTATTTCATCGTCGGAATGGAGAATTCGGCGCCTTCCTTCACGCCCGAGGGCCAGCGCGCGGTCACGGTCTTGGTGCGCGTGTAAAAGCGGATCGAATCGGGACCGTGCTGATTGAGATCGCCGAATCCGGAGCGCTTCCAGCCGCCGAACGTGTGGTAGGCCAGCGGCACCGGAATGGCGAAATTGACCCCGACCATGCCCACATCGACGCGGCTGACGAAATCGCGCGCGGCATCGCCGTCGCGCGTGAAGATCGCCACCCCGTTGCCGTATTCGTGCTCCGAAGGCAGCCGCACCGCTTCCTCGTAATCCTTGGCGCGCACCACCGAGAGCACCGGGCCGAAGATTTCCTCCTTGTAGATGCGCATGTCCGGCGTCACCCGGTCGAACAGGCAGCCGCCCATGAAATTGCCGTTCTCGTAGCCTTGCAGGCGAAAGCCGCGGCCGTCGACCACGAGCTTGGCGCCTTCTTTGATGCCGAGATCGACGTAGCTCTTCACCTTTTCCAGATGCGCGCGCGTGATCAGCGGCCCGTAATCGGCCGCACTGTCGGTTGAGGGCCCGATCTTGAGGTTCTCGACCCGCGGCGCGAGTTTTTGCAGCAACGTGTCGGCCGTCTTGTTGCCGACCGGCACCGCCACCGAGACCGCCATGCAGCGCTCGCCGGCTGATCCGTAGCCGGCGCCGATGAGCGCGTCGACCGCCTGGTCCATGTCGGCGTCCGGCATGATGATCATCTGGTTCTTGGCGCCGCCGAAGCATTGCGCGCGCTTGCCGTTGGCGGCGGCCGTCGCATAAACGTATTCGGCGATGGCCGAGGAGCCGACGAAGCCGACCGCGCGCACGCGCGGGTCGGTGAGCAGCGTATCGACCGCCTCCTTGTCGCCGTTGATGACGTTGAGCACGCCCGGCGGCAGTCCGGCCTCGACAAAAAGCTCGGCAAGCCGCATCGGCACCGACGGATCGCGCTCCGACGGCTTGAGCACGTAGGCATTGCCGCAGGCGAGCGCCGGCGCAGCCTTCCACAGCGGGATCATGGCGGGAAAATTGAACGGCGTGATGCCGGCGACGACGCCGAGCGGCTGGCGCAGCGAGTAGAGGTCGATGCCGGGGCCGGCGTTTGGGCTGTATTCGCCCTTGAGCAGATGCGGGATGCCGCAAGCGAATTCGGCCACTTCGAGGCCGCGCTGAATGTCGCCCTTGGCGTCGGGAAGCGTCTTGCCGTGCTCGGACGACAGCAGCTGGGCGAGCGGCTCAAGCTCTTTTTGCACGAGCTCGAGGAATCTCATCATCACCCGCGCGCGCCGCTGCGGGTTGACCGCGGCCCAGCCCGGTTGCGCCGCCTCGGCCACCGCGATCGCGTGCTCGACTTCGGCATGCTTGGCGAGCGCCACGCGCGCCTGCACCGCGCCGGTGTTCGGATCGAAAACATCGCCGTGGCGGCCCGATGTCCCCTCTACGTGTTTGCCGCCGATGAAATGGCCGATCTCGCGCATGGGCTTCTCCTTGAAGTTTTTGGCACGCCGCCGGGGGCTTCGCTTGATCCATTGTGCGGCTTTTTCCCGCGCCGGTCACGGGGTATCGTAGTGCGGATTGCCGCGGCGAAATCCGGGATAACAATGTCATGTCGGGCAAGGTCTTCATCAGCTATCGGCGCGAGGACGCGATCCGACGCAAAATCCGAGCGGTTATTTGCCGACGAGCATGCGGACGGTTTCCATCGGCATCAGCATGACGCGCTCGCCCAGCGGCGATCGTTTGAAGCCGTGACGCTCGTAGAAACCGACTGCAGCTTCGTCGATGGCATGGGCGACGACGCCGCGCACGCCGGCGATCCCCGAAGCCGCCAGGCATCGCCGCAATGCGTCAACCAACAATGCCGAGCCCAGGCCGCGGCCCTGCCATGGCGCATCGACTGCGAGCCGGCCGATCAATAACAGCGGCACCTGCTCCGGCAGGCCGCGGCGGAGTTTTGCCGAAGGCATCGCTGCTCGCTGTTCGACGGCGGCTGAGATGCAAAAATAGCCCGCAACGCGGTTCGGTTCGTGGCTCGGACAAGCGACGTAGGTCCGCGCGGAGAGGCCCTCGCTTGCATGCGCCCGGTCGCGCAGCCATTGATCGAGGCCGGGATGGACGCCGTTGACGAAGCGGGAAAGATCGTGGCGGCTCGCCAAAGGCTCCGGAGCGCGAAACTCGGCAGCCTCAGCGCTCACGCCTGCCACGGCGGTTTGCGCCTGAACCGGGCGCGAGCCTTGGCGCCCGGCCTTGGCGGCGCGTCGAGGAATGCGAGAAAGCGCGCATGCGCCGCTTCATCGAGAAAGAACGTCCGCTGATCGAGAAGGGTCTCCTCGGCTTGGCGACGCGCGCTCTCCAGCATGAATTCCGAAAGCTTTTGGCCCCGCAAGGCGGCCGCACGGTTGAGAATGGCCTTCGCCTCACCCGACGCGCGGATCTGGATCACCTCGTCTTTACGGCGCGCCGATGCAGGCATGGCCAGCTCCGAATTTATCTTTATTTATCTTTATCTATCTTTCCACCACATTCGGTCCGTGTGATGACATTGTCAATACAAAGGCGGCGATCTCGTCCCGCCAAATGTCCGCAGTAACCCTCCCTTAAGCACGCCGGCGCTACGCTCTCCCCGGGGCTTTTCGGCGCGCCGTCGGTGGTGGGAGCGTTGCGTTATGGATATAACAACCGGCCTTGGCCTGCTTGCCGGGGCTACGGTGGTCATCACCCTGATGCTCATGGGTGGCGATCTGCGGATGTTCGTCAGCGATCATGCCGTGATCATTATTTTCGGCGGATCGTTCGCCGCGACGCTGATCCGCTTCCCGCTCAGCTCGATCATCCATGGCTTGCCGCTCGGGGCCAAATTCGCCTTCACCATGCGGCGAATGACCCAGCGCGAACTGGTCGATGAGATCGCCGCGATCGCGGAAATCGCCCGCAAGCAGGGTCCGCTCGGTTTGGAGAAGGTCGAGGTCGAGGATCCGTATCTGGCCAAGGGTATCCGCTTCGTCGCCGACGGCTACGAGGCTGCTTTCATCCGCGACAACCTGGAGCGCGACCGCGACAACTTCCTCACCCATCTCGACGAGGGCCAGAAGATCTACCGCGCGGTCGGCGACTGCGCTCCCGCCTTCGGCATGATCGGCACGCTGGTCGGCATGGTGCAGATGTTCGCCAACATGACCGATCCCTCGAAGCTCGGACCGTTCATGGCGACGGCGCTGCTCGCCACGCTCTACGGCGCGGTCGTGGCCAACATCCTTTGCCTGCCGATCGCCGACAAACTGCATCTCAAGCTGGTCGACGAGGAGACCAACCGCACGCTCATCATCGACGGCGTGCTCATGATCCGCGAGTCGAAGAGCCCGACGCTGGTGCGCGAAATGCTGCTCGCCTACCTGCCGGAGAAGCATCGCGAGCAGCCGGAGGCCGAGCCGGTCCCGGCCTGACGGCTGCGGCGCTGCAACGGGAGCACCATGGCACGGCGACAAGCGGCACACGGCGGCGGCCACGGCTGGTTCGTCACCTTCGCCGATCTGATGGGCCTTTTGGTCAGCTTTTTCGTCATGCTGGTGGCGTTTTCCAACCAGGATGAGCACAAGCTGCAAATCGTCGCCGGCTCGATGCGCGACGCGTTCGGCGTGCAGACCGCGGTCCGCTATTCCGGCGTCATCGAGGTCGACGGCCTGCCCACGCGCCCAAAGCTGAAGAACGCCGCGCACATCGATCCGAAGGAACTCCTCGGCCACTCCTGGCCCGGATCAGCACGACCGCAAGCGCCATTACGGCGCTGTGCTCAAGCAGGACCGGGCCTTTGCGCTGGCGGCAGCCTCGCTGCGGCAGGCGCTGCAGGACATGCCGGAATTGACCGAGGCCTCCAAGCACATCGTCATGGTGGATACCAAGGAGGGGCTCAACATCGAGATCGTCGACCAGGAAGGCCGCTCGATGTTTCCCGAAGGCTCCAAGGAGCCGTACCCGAGCACGCGCGAGATCATCGAAAAGCTCGCCGGGCCGCTGAAAGCAACGCCCTATCGCATTTCGATCACCGGCCACACCGCCGCGCCGCGAACGCCACCGCGGCCGGGCTACGGTCCGTGGGAATTGTCCGCAGACCGCGCCAATGCGGTGCGCCAGATCCTCGAAGAACAGGGTCTGCCGTCCAACAACATCTACCAGGTGGCCGGCAAGGCTGACGCCGACCCGCTGTTTCCCGACGATCCGTACATTGCCGCCAACCGGCGCGTGACCATTACGTTGATGCGTGAGCCGCCGCCGGTGCCGCCGGATTTGAAGCCCTGAGGAGGCAATCCTGGCGCAGGGGCTTGACGCAGCAGTGCAAGACGTGGGCACAGCGCTTCGCGACTCAGCCCGCTCGACGCATGGGTGCTACGTCTCGGTCGGCAGCCCGGCGGCCTTCCAGGCCAGAATGCCGCCGGCGAGATGCGCGCCGTAGGCAAAGCCCTGCTCTTGCGCCGCCAGCGAGGCCGTCACCGAGCGGCGGCCGGAGCGACAGGCGAAGACCACTTCACGCCCGGCCTGTGCCGGGATGGCGGCCGGATCGAATGCCGAGAGCGGCAGCACGAACGCGCCGGGAAAGCGCTCGAGCGCGGTCTCGTTCGGCTCGCGCACGTCGACGAGCAGCATGCGGCCCTCGGTCAGCCCGTGCGCGACCTCCGCCGGCGTCAGATCGCGCACGTTCGCTGTCGGCGCCGGTTGGTTCGCCGGTTGGTCCGCCATGGCCCTCCTCCTCGTCGCAGCAAAAAACGATGCCGAACAGCTTGCGCCGATCGCCGGGCGAATCAAGGGGCGGCCGACGCTCAAGGAGCGCGATTACTGCGCCTGGATGTTGGCGTCGTCGACCATCTTCTTCCATGCGAGGAGCTGGGACTTGATGTAGTCTTCAAGTTCCTCGGGCGTCGAGGAAAAGCCCTCGAAGCCGATGGTCTTGAACTTCGCCTGCACTTCGGGACTATCGATGATCGGGCGCAAGGTTTTGTTGAGCTTGGCGATGACCGCCGGCGGCGTGCCGGCAGGCGCCACCAACCCGGCCCAGGCATCGAGATTGAAGCCGGTGATGCCAGCTTCATTCATCGTCGGCAGCTCTGGGAACAGCGAGCTGCGCTTGATGCGAGTCACTGCCAACGCGCGCAGCGACCCCGCTTGGACATGCGGCATGGCAGTGGTGAAATCGGCGAACATCATTGAAACGCGGCCGGCCATGATGTCCTCGAGCGCCGGGGGCGTGCTCGTGTAAGGCACATGCACGAGCTGAATTCCGGCCCAGTGCGCCAGCGTGTCGCCGGCGACGATGCCGGCAGTATTGCCGCTGGCGAACGAGAGCTTGTTGGGATTGGCCTTGGCGTAGGCGACCAGCTCCTTGACCGAGTGGATCGGCAGCTTCGGATTGATCACCAGCATCAGGGTGAAGCTGCCGACGCGCGTGACCGGCGCGAAGTCCTTCACCGCGTCGTATTTGACGTCTTTATGCAAGAACGGGTCGGCCGAGAGCGGGGAATTGGTTCCCATCAACAGCGTATAGCCGTCTGGCGCGGCATGGTGCACGTAAAGCGCAGACAACGCTCCATCGGCGCCCGGGCGATCCTCGACCACCACGGCTGATCCCAGCGCCGGGCCGAGCTTGTCGCCGAGGATACGGTCAATCGTGTCGCTGGCGCTGCCCGCGCCGAACGGATTGACGATAGTGATCGGCCGCGTCGGATAATCGTCGGCGTAGAGCGCCGCGCTGAACAACGCCGTTGCGACAGCGACAAGAACAAAAAGCAGCTTCTTCATGCGCATGGTCCTCCCTGCCAATCGCGAACTGTTCTTGTCGGCGCGTCGGTGTCGCGGGGCGCACGCCTTGCCGATTGCTTGCACGATAGCAGATTTTCACCGCGCCGTATCGGTCCGGGCATAGCGCTCTTCGTCAGTGCAATAGCCCTGAGCGTCAGCTCACTGCGGCAGCTTGAGCAAATTGCGGATCTTGCCGGTCACCGTCGTCGCCGTGGGGCTGGCGCCATTGACCGTACTGAACACCGCGCCCAGGCGCGCCCGCGGCCGCAGCGTCGGCTGGATGCGGTAGTCGACGCGCGTTCCCGGCAGCAAGTTCATTCCGTAGCGCGCAACGATCGCCGCAACCGCGATCTTGACCGCGGTCGAATCGAACCAATGACCCGGGCAAATGTGCGGACCGGCGCCAAAGACAGGAAATTCGAACGCGGTCGGAGCGATCGTGAACCAGCGCTCGGGCCGAAACGTCTCCGATTCCGGATAGAGGCTCGGCGACCGGTTGGTCAGAAAGGTATTGAGCACGGTGCGCGTGCCCTTCGGCACGTGTTCGCCGGCGATCGTCGCGTCTTGTTGAGCGACGCGGAACTGAAACGGCACGGGCGGAAGGACGCGCATGGCCTCCTTGACCACCGCGTCAAGATACGGCAGTTCGCCGGCCCGATCCAAAGCCGGCGAGGTACGGCCGAGCTTGCCGTGCAGCTCGTCGCGCAGCCGTTCGGCGATTGCAGGATGCTGCATCAGCAGAAACAGCGTCCAGGTCAGGACGCTCTGGCCGCCCTCGGCCGAAAGGCCAAACAGCGACGGCAGCTGCGCCACAATACCGGCATCGTCGACCGGATTGCCGGCGCCGTCGCGGCTGTTGGCGATGACCGAGGCGATGTCGCCTTCGTCGGTGTTTCCGCGCTTGCCCGCCGTCCACGCCAGCAGGCGCCGTTCGAGCAGCGCCGCCTCGCGCACGATCTGTCCGTAGGTCGTGATCGGAAGATTGATCGGAACCATGGCGCGCCAGTCCCATTTGCGCTCCATCATCCGGCAGCCCATTTCGGTGATCGTGCGGCTTTGCTCGCTCGTTCCGCCGAACAGGAATTCAACCGCAAAGCCCTGCATAAGCCGGCGAACATATTCCCAAAGATCGATGTTCTCTCCGACCGGCCATGAGGCCGTCTCGGCCTCCGCCAGGCGCGCCATGTTTTTTGTCAAAGCTTCGACACGGGTGCGGCGCAGCGGCGCAGCCAGGAGCTTTCGGTAGTGCGCGTGCTGCTCCCCGGTCAGGCGCATCAGGCCCGAACTCATCCGCCGTGCGGCCGACTTCTTGGGGCCGCCGGGCAGTACGTTCACGCCGCGCCAGGTATCCGGCCGTGACATCAACTCGCTGTAAAACGCCGCGCCGGCGGTCAACACCAAGGGAACGCCGAGCATGGTGACGCGATTGCGCTTGAGCAGCGGCAGCCCTTCGGCAAGAATCACGCAAGGTCCGAATGCCTCGAAGGCACGGCGCGTGCCCACCAGCGGATCACGGGCAAAACCGTATCCCCAGCGCAAGGCCGCAATGCCGGTCAATCGAACTGGTTTTTCTTGCGCGGCGTCCATACGATCAGCTCTCGCAGCGTGGCGACGGGTCCGATTTTAGCATTCGCATCCCTTTTCGGCGCGCTTTCCTGCGAACGTTAGAATGTGGAGCTTTGGATTTAACATTCGCTTTGGATTTAACATTCGCGTTCTGCGTGGAGGCTGAGCGGGTGGCAAATGTCAAATCCGCATCCACTCTGATGCGCAATTCATCGGCCGCCCGGCGCCGGTATCCGCGCCGCGAAACAGTGGCTAAATCCCGTCGCGGATTCGTGCAATTCCCAGCCGGTCCGGTTTGGCCACAGCGCGGAAAGTTCATTGCCGGCAAAGCCGGCGCGCGCGCTCGCGACAGCGTCGTGAACGGTCACCTCATTGCAGCCGAAAACCCACATCATCCGGCTCAATTCGATGACGAACTTGGCGCGCCGCGGCTCGCACGCGGCCAGCAACCAGGCATTCTTTGCCGCCGCGGCAAACAAGCCCGCCAATTGTTGGTCGGTCAGATGATGCAGGAACAGGTTCGCGGTGACGACATCGGCATCGCAACCGTCCGCCAGAAACGCGAATGCGTCGGCGCTGACCGCCTCCGCCTGCCAGCCGAGCGCGGCAAAGCCTTCGCGCGTCGCCGCGTCGACAATGTTCTGGCGGTCCAACAGAATGATCTTGACGTTCTGCCAGGCCGGCGCGAGCCGGCGCGCGACGGCCAGCATGAATGCGCCGTCGCCGGAGCCGAGGTCGACGATCGCGCGCGGCGTCCTGCCGGCGGCGTATTTTTGCAACATCGACGCCATGCGCCTGGCATTACCCATCCAGACGTTGACGCGTTTGAGGTCGCCCCGCGCGCGCATGGCGCGCGGATCGTCGGCCGGCAAGTGATCGAGCAATTCGCTTTCAAGCCGGCGCGGCAAGGTCATGGAATGATCATGGAGCGGTTTGGCAGTAATTTCGAGGAAAACCCGAAGGCGGGATCGGACACATCTATCCTTTCAATCGGGAGGTAATCAAGCTACATACGGCGCCGCTCGCCATGGCCGCCAAGCAAAAATCGCCATCGCGAACGACAAGCAGCAAGCCGCCATAATTACCGCGCATGACGACGCCATCGACCGCACACGCGATAAACGACGGAGTGCCCCGCGATTGCGCGGGCGTCCAGGAAATCGGCTTCAGCATACCGGATCGCTACAACGCAAGCGAGATTCTGTTCCAGAACATGGCGAACGGTCGCGGCGAGCGGCTTGCCGTCGTCGGCCTCGCCGGTCAGCGAACGTACGCGCAATTATGCGGCGATGCCGGTCGCTGGGGAAATCTGTTCGGCTCGCTGGGCCTCGTGCGCGGCGATCGCGTGCTATTGACCCTCGACGATACGCCGGTATTCCCGGCCGCGTTTTTCGGCGCTGTGCGGGCGGGACTGGTGCCGCTGTTGAGCAATCTGTTGAGTCCGGCGGATTTGCTGCAGTTCTATCTCGCCAATTCCGCTGCAAAGGTTGCGGTCGTGGAAGCCGAACTGGCCGATAAGTTCGCCGATTCCACCTGGAAGAGCATGCAACCGAGGACGCTGATCGTCGTCAATGGGCCGGCAAAGCCGGACTTGCCGATGCCGACGGTCGCGGCCGATGCGGAACTCTCCCGGTTTTCCGGAAAGCTTGCGGCGGTCGACACCCATCGCAACGAGATGGCGTTTTGGATGTATTCGTCGGGCTCGACCGGCCGCCCCAAGGGGGTCGTGCATCTCCAGCACGACATGCCTTATACGGAGCGCGCCTATGGGCGCAGCGTCCTCAAGCTTGGGCCGAACGACATCTGCTTTTCCGTGCCGAAAATGTTCTTCGCCTATGGCTTCGGCAACTCGATTACCTTTCCGTTTTGCGCCGGCGCCGCGGCGCTGCTGCTGCCGGGCCGGCCGCAGCCTGCCGGCATCTTTGCGGCCATTGCCAAATACCGGCCAACCGTTTTTTTTGGGCTGCCCACGCTCTACAACGCGTTGACCAAGGCACCGGAGGCTGCGCAAACGGATTTTTCGTCATTGCGCCTCGCCTTGTCGGCCGCCGAAGTGCTTTCAGCCGAGCTGTTCAATGCCTGGAAAGCACTGACGGGCCTGGAAATCGTCGAGGGCCTCGGCTCGACGGAAGTGCTGAACAATTATCTTTCCAACCTGCCCGGCAGAAAAAAACCCGGCTCCGCCGGCCTGCGCGTACCCGGCTACGACATCGTGCTCAAGGATGAGAGCGGGCATCAGGTCGATGCCGGCGATGAGGGCATCATGTGGGTGCGTGGCAACTCGAACACGCCGTTCTACTGGAACCGCCCCGACAAGACCGCCGAGACCCTGCACGAGGGCGGGTGGATCTGCACCGGCGACCGGTTTTTCCGCGATGCCGACGGGTTCTACTTCTTCCGCGGCCGTGCCGATGATCTGGTGAAGATTTCCGGCCAATGGGTCTACCCCATGGAGGTCGAACTCTGCCTTGCCAATCATGCGCTGGTGCGGGAGTGCGCGGTGTTTGCCTGTGAACTTCCCGACCGGCGCATGACGTTGAAGGCGTTCGTGGTCCTAAACGATCAGGTTCACGACGCCGATGCGGTGACGCGGACGCTACAGGACTACGTCAAGCAGACGTTGCTCCCGCATAAATATCCGCGCTCGATCGAGTTTCTCGATGAGCTTCCCAAGACCGGCACGGGAAAGATCGATCGCCAGGCCCTGCTGCGGCGAAGCAATCAAGAGCAGTGAACAGCAATGAAAAGCGATAAAAAGTAAAGCTCCAGCGGCTCGTTGGGGCACCCCTTTTGGGTGACCCCGGGGTGGGCACAAGGCCCGTCCCCTCCGTGCGTGCGCTCTGGAAGAGTGGTCAAGCCGCAAGCGTTGCAGATTGCGTCGCTGCGTTCGACCCTCAGCCCGTCTTGACGGAGGTATCCGCGGCGAACGCGACGATCAGGTCCGCAGCCCGCTCGGGCCATTCGGGGATCGCGAACGGGCCTGCGACCAGCAGCGTGTAGTCGTAAGGCGCCCGCCGATCGCCTCCCCTGATGTATTGATAGTGGACGCGAAATAAATTCGAGCGGAAGCGATTGTAATTCTCCGGCGCGATCACGTCGCGAAAACTGATCCGCCACAGGAGCGGATTGCAGCGCTTGCCGCCGGCATCGATGCCGATGCCGGCGACCGGATCAAAGTTGGCGAAACACATGACATCCTTGCGCGATTGGCAATCGACCCAGGCGAGTCCGCGCGCGACTGCAAGCCGTCCGACGATATCGCGCATGCGTTGCGCCGCAGGATGCAATGCTACAGCCGGCATCACCGAGCCGAGCGTCAATAGCACGAGCCGCGGTCCGCGGCGGGCAAGATCGGGATCGAGCTCCAGCGCACGCGCCATGATCGCCAAGGCGACGACGCAGCCGCTGCTGTGGCCGACGACCGCCAGTTCATCAACCTCGTTGGCCGCAGCGACCGCTACGATGCGCTGCGCTCCGGCGTCGACGGCGGCATCAAGCCAGGTCGGACGGAAGCGGGCAAACCGCCGCTGCGTGGTCCAGGAATTGTCGATCTGAATAAGGCGCCATCGGTCGGCAAGCGGGCGCAATGCGACAAGAACGAGACCGGCCGCGAAAAGCGATAAGGCAGAGGCCAAGATCGGCCAGCCAAGATGATCCGCGAGCATGCGGCCACCCACGATGGCGACTGCCGCCGCCACCGCGATCCAGGCGAGCAGCAGCAGGTGGAAGCACAACAGATGCAGCCCGAATCGCCACGAGGCGCGAAAGATGCGAAACAGGGCTCCGCTTACGACGTCATCGAGGAACCAGGCCAGCGCGTGCGTCAATTGGAACACCGTCGACCTCGCCATGTCGGCGCGGATAGGGGCTTCCATGCGCAGAAAGTCGTAATGGGTCGCGGCCTGCCAGTTCGGCCCGCGCGCGTCCACGTGCCAATGAGCAAAATCCTCCGAGTCGATTTCGGGCGGCTGCAGCGTCAGCGAGACCGGCCATAGCCGTTGCGTCCGCTCGCACGTCCGGCGGAACATATCGAAATATCCCTGCGCGCCGCGCGGGTCGTAGCCGGAGACATAGAGGACGTGCCGTCGGCGAATCGATCCGGCGCCGGCTATGCCGATCTCCTCCACATCATCGCTGCCGACGTGTTCCATGCGCTGGCCATTATCGCCGCTGAGGGCTGCCTGTCCAATGGCACCGGCGGTGCGATGTCAGCGCCAGCGCCGGTGCAGCCACAGCCACTGCTCGGGACATTCGCGCACCCAGCCCTCGATGATTGCGGTGATCGTCTGCATGGTCGCCTGCACGTTAATGCGGCCGTCGGCGTCGCGCGTCGGCTCGATCGGCCCGACGATATCCCCGCGGAAGCGGTACCCGTCGGCGAGGCGGACGATGCGCAACCCGAAGATCGGACATTCGAGCTGGCGCGCCAGCTTGGCGATGAGCGGATTGGCCTTGCAGCGGCGGCCGAAGAACGTCACCTCCACGCCCTTGGTGTAGTGCTGGTCGACCAGCATGCCGACATGCACGCCCTCCTGCAGCAGTTGCGCCAGCCGTACGGGTGCATCGAGCCCGGCCGGGATCATCCGACCCATGACGCCTTCACGCAGCTTGATGACCGCGTTGCTCAGCGCGGGAAGATTTTGTCGGCGATAGAGCACGGCGAAGTCGGCGCCAAGCTGCTTTGCCACCACGCCCGACATTTCCCAATTGGCCGCGTGGCAGGCGAAGCTGAGCGTGGCTCCGCCCGCGATCAGGCGGCGGCAGCGCTCGAGCATCGCCGGCTCGAGAATGATCACGTCGGCGTCATTGGACTCCGGCCCGACGACGCGCATGTCGCCGAGGTGGACGAACTCGGCCGCCACGCGGCCGAGATTGTCCCACACGCCGGCGAGAATTTGCTCGATTTCGGCGGCGGATTTCTCCGGGAATGCGGCGCGCAGGTTGTCGCGGCCGACGCGGTGTTCGGGCAGCAGCGGGCCGAGCCTGCGCAGCAAGCCACCGGCGAAATTGGCGGCGCGCCGGCGATTTGTGCACCTGACCGCGCGCAGCAGCCCGACGGCAATCGCGCCGACGGCTATGTCGAGCAGCTTCTTTGCTCGCCGTCCGATCATCAGAACGCGACGATGATTTTGCCGAAAACCTGGCGGCTTTCCAGCCGGGCGAGCGCGCGCTCGAACTCGGCGAGCGCGACCTCGCTGTCGATGACCGGCGAAAGACCGTCTGCCATCTTGGCCAGGCTCTCGCGGACGTTGCGCAGCGATGCGCCGAACGAGCCGTAAATGCGATATTGCTGCGTGTAGAGCTGAAACAGATTGATATTGGTCGATTGGCCCGAGGTCGATCCGCAGGTGACCAGGCGGCCGCCGCGCTTGAGGCAGAGGAGCGACTGGTTGAACGTATCCGGGCCGACATGCTCGAACACCACGTCGACGCCCTTTTTGCCGGTGAGCTTGCGCACGACGGCCTCGAAGCGCTCGGTGCGGTAATTGATAACGTGGTCGGCGCCGAGCGCGCGGGCCTTTGCCGCCTTGGCGTCGTCGCCGACGGTGGTGAAGACGGTGGCGCCGATCGCCTTGGCCATCTTGATTGCGGTCGAGCCGATGCCGGAGCCGCCGGCCTGCACCAGAATGACTTCGCCGGGCTCAAGTCTGGCGTTGTCGAACAGCATGTGCTGGACAGTCGCAAAGGCGACCGGCGCGCAGGCGGCATCGCGAAAACTCACCGCCTGCGGGATCGGAACGAGGAGCCGCGCCGGCATGTTGAGGCGATCGCGGCCGAAGCCGTCAAGGTGGAAGCCCATGACGCCGGCGGGGTTTTCGCACAGATTGTCACGGCCATCGCGGCAGGCTCGGCAAACCCCGCAGGTAAGCGCCCCATAGGCGACGACGCGATCGCCGACCGCAAGGTGCGTGACCTCGCGACCGACGGCGACGATTTCCCCGGCCGCCTCGGCGCCGACGACGAGCGGCAGCTTGCGCTTGGCGAACGCCATGCCGCGCCAGCCCCACACGTCGATATGGTTGAGACCGATCGCCTTGACGGCGATCTGTGCCTCATCGGCCGCCGGCGCGGACGGCGGCGGCGCTTGCAACAATTCGATCTTGCGGTCGGCGATGAGGGTGAGGGCGCGCATGGTTGCCGCGCTCGCAGGGGAAGGCTGCTTCGCTGCAGACTCCGCTCGTGCCGCCGAAAGCCGATACAAAGCCGGTCATGCCGGCTCCCGCGCCATCACCAGGCAAATATTCTGGCCGCCGAAACCGAACGAATTGGAAATGGCTCGGCGAATGCTCGCATCACGCGCTACGTTGGGTACGACGTCGAGCGGAATTGCCGGATCCGGCATGTTGTAATTGATGGTCGGCGGGATGCGCTGATTTTCGAGCGTGAGCAGAGTGAAAGCAGCCTCCACAGCGCCGGCCGCGGTCAGCGTATGGCCGATCATCGATTTGTTGGACGAAATGGGGATGGCGCCCGCTCGCTCGCCGAACACCGCGGCGACGCCGAAATGCTCCATCTTATCGTTCTCCGGCGTCGAGGTGCCGTGGGCGTTGATGTAATCGATATCCTCGGGACCGACGCCGGCATCGTCGAGCGCTTTGCGGACGCAGGCGACGATCGGCTTGCCGTCGGGGCTCGATCGGGTGCGGTGAAACGAATCGGATTTCTCGCCGCAGCCCTCGATGATGCCGATGATGCGCGCGCCGCGCGCGCGGGCGCATGCCAAATCCTCGAGCACGAGCGCGGCGGCGCCTTCGGCAATCACGAAGCCGTCGCGGTTCTTGGAAAACGGTTTCGAGGCCTCGTTCGGCGGATCGTTCTGCGTCGACAGCGCCGAAAGCAGCGAGAAGCGAACCAGCAATTCCGCAGTGACCGAACCGTCGGCGCCGATCGTCAACACCGCTTCGCACTCACCGCGCCGTATCGCCTCGACGCCGAGCTGGATCGCGGTCGCGCCCGACGCGCAGGCGGTGTTCAGCGAGATCGGCGAGCCCTCGGTGCCGAAATGCTCGGCCAGGCGTTCGCCGACGATGCCGAAACGGAAGGCGCCGAACTGCGCGCCATACTCCCGCGCAACGCGAAGCAGATCGGGATATCCGGCGTCGGCGTTGGCGCCGGCTATCTCCGCCATTTTGAATCGCGAGGGCCATTCGACTTCGAGCGGCGGGGGCGCCAGGCACAGCGGGCCGGGGAAACGGCCCTTGGCGCCGATGCCCGATTGCGCGATGGCCTCCTCGCCGGCCATAAGCGCGATGCGCTCCGACAGTTCCGACGGTGCCATGTAGTCCTTGTAGACGTCGTCGACCGTCCCGGCGATGGTGGTCCGCAGTCCTGCTACGGGAAAGCGCGAAATAGGACGGACGCCGGAAATGCCGGCGCTCAACTTCGCCCAATTGTCCGCCTTGCCGATACCAAGCGAGGTGACGATCCCGATGCCGGTGACGGCCACGATCGGACGGCGCGCCTTGTCACGGGGCGTCGCCGCAATGGATCCGTCACGCGTCGCCATGGCGTTCCTTCATTCGGCCCGTTCGAGCAGCGCCAGCCCTTCGCCGCGCCACGCGCCCACGCTGGTAACGACAAGCTGGCAAAGCGACGGCGGGCTTTCGCCCGTATCTCCACGTCCCGTGGCTGCGAACAGCTTGCCGTGCTCGAGCGCCGCGCAGCCGATGGCCAGATTGGCCGGAAACTGCGCCTCAATTCCATGACCGATATACGTGCCGGTATTGCGCACGGGAAGACCGAATTTGCCGAGTGCACGCCGCTCCGCCGCGGTCGCCGGTTCCAGTCCGCTGGCGCCGGAAATGACCGCCGCATGCGTACGATCCAACTGTGCCGTAATCGCGTCGAATTCACGCCCCAGCGTGGCTTCGATCTCACCCTCGTGGCGTCGATTGCGATCGGAGCATACCGCGCGAATCCGCGCATGGGCGCGGGCGCCGCGCGATCGGGCATGTTCGCCGCTTTCCAGCACCAGAAAGGCCGCCATGCTGGCCAAGGCCACTCCCCCCTGCGGGCCACGATCCCACACCGGGGCGAACCGCTCCTTGAGCGGCGCACCGCCCAGTTCGAAGTTCAACAGTTGATCCCAGCGGGCGCCGTGCGCGGCGCCGCCGACGAGCGTCAGCTCGCTCTGCCCGGCGGCCACGCGTGCCTGCGCGATGCGTACGGCGTCGACGCCGGCGGACTCCTCGCCGAGGAGAGTGCGTGAAGCGCCGACCACGCCGTGCACGATCGAAATGTTGCCGGCAAGCAGATTCGGCAGTTGCGCCAGAAACAAGGTCGGCCGCAAATCGTTCATCAGCCGCTCGTTCAAGAATACGTCGGCCGCGGCGGCCTTGCGCGCGCCGGCAAGTATCCCGCTGTCCGCCGGAACGTCGCGCTCGCCGCCGATCGCGGCGACGATCATGTCGGTACGGTCGAGCAGATCGGCCTGGCCTGCGATGCCCGCATCGTCGAGCGCGAGCCCGGCCGCGTAGACGCCGAGTCGCTGCCAGGTTTCCATCTGCCGCTGATCGCCCTTTTTCGGAATCTGCTTGTCGAAGTTGACCGGTGCAAGCGCGTGCACGATGTAGGGCGCGAAATTCTTGTCGTCGTAGCGCGGCGCTTCGCCTCGTTCGAAAAAATTCCAGGTCGCTTCGATCCCCTCGCCAAGGCAGGTAAGAAGGCCGACGCCGGTGATCCACACCTCGCGCCGTTCGCTCACTTGGCAAGCTCCGGCACCGGCAGGTTCAGCCGCTTTCCCCATTCCAGGAACGATTGGCGGAATTGCGCGCTCGGATAGGGCCTGATGCGAAACGTCAATTGGGCGTCGCAGATCCTCTCGCCGCCGCGCAAACCCGCGCAGGCGGCGATGGTGTAGCCCGATCCCTCGTGCACCACGCTGCCGTCGAATTCGAGCGCGTCGCCGGGAAAGACCAGGCTGCGGAACTTGGCTTCCTTGATGCCGGCGAGAAACGGCATCGCGGCAAAATCGCCGAGCAGGCAGATGAGCCATCCGGTCGTCTGCGCCATGCATTCGGTCAACAGCACGCCGGGCATCAGCGGATAGCCGGGAAAGTGTCCGTCGAAGATCGTGCTCTGTGTCGGAACGGTGCAGGCGCATCGCAAACGTCGGGCGCCGGAATCGACGGCGACGATGCGATCGATCATCTGAAAATGTTCAAGCCGCATGGGCGGCGCCTCAGGCGCCCTTTGCCGCGACCAGCTCGTCGATTTGCGAGCTCAGGTTTTTCAGCACGAAATACTGGTCGGTGGTCGCCTTGCCGTCGTTGACTTGCTGGGTCCATTGTTCGAGCGGCAGTTTGATGCCGAACGCCTTGTCGATGGCAAAGGCGATGTCGAGGAAGTCGAGGCTGTCGATCTCGAGGTCCCGGGTCGCGTGGCTGTCCGGCTTGATGTTTTCGCGCGGAATGTCGCAAGTTTCCGCAATTATCTCAGCCACTTTATCGTAGGTGGTGGGCATCGGGCTTGCTCTTTGGACCACAATATCGTTGCGCGTCCGGAGCCTCCGGCGCGAACAAAGCCCGATTGTGGCGGGCCCCTCGGTTCGGCAGCGCTCCCTATAGCGAAGGACGCCGCCGAGTTCAACATTGTGGTCCGGCCGCCCTGCGGGCTATTTGTGCAGCGGCGATGCAAGCTCGATCGGCGCGCAATTCTGCCGGCCTTGCAGCACGCAGTCCTGATCTCGCTCCATGTCGGCGATGGTGTCGGCGAGCCACACGCCGACGCCGATCAGGATGGTGACCACCGCGACGGCGATGACGTTCATCAGCATGCGTCGCGGGTAGTCGACGTCCTCGTCGTCTTCTTGAAGCTCTTCGTATTGCGCCAGATCGTCGAGCAGTTCGCCGTCGTTCGCCGCGCCGCCGCGATCCGCCGCCGCGGCCACCGAACCGCTGCCCGCATTCTGGCGCGGACGGAATCGCAGGATCTGCGCCGAAGGCTGAACGTCCTCGAGGCCCAGCCGCTCGCGCGCCAACTTGGAGCCGCCCTCTGCCATGGAATCGAAGATACGCCTTTCCGCGGGATTCTTTAAGCGCGGAATTGCATACCTCTAGGGCCTGCGGTCGTGGTTACCCATTCCAACCCCGCGTACGTTGCCTTAAGTTCTCGGCATGACCGTTACGCGGGGAAAAGCCGAATTGCCGTGCCAGCGTCGGCCGTTGCCACCGCGCCGTCGAACCCGGTTCGCGCCTATCGCCCGCGCGGGCCGCCGCTGGGCACAATTGAGTGAAAGACGGGTCCATTCCTCCTTTTCGTTCGTTTGCCCTTCGGGCAACTATTATGAACGGAGCAGTTCAATGAATAGGTTGAATTGGCGGGCCGCCGCGATCGGCGGCGTCTTGGCCATGCTGTCGTTGGCGGCAGTTCCCGGGCGTACCGCGGCCGCGGAGTATCACGTCGGCTCGCTGCAAATCACCCAGCCGTGGGCGCGGGCGACGCCGAAAGGCGCGGATTCGGGCGCCGCCTACATGACGGTGACGAATACCGGCTCGCGCGTCGAGCGACTGAGCTGCGTCTCGAGCCCAACTGCCGGGAAATGCCAAATTCACCAAATGACCATGCAGGACGGCGTCATGAAAATGCGGCCGGTGGCAGACGGTCTTGCCGTCAAGCCGGGCCAGACCGTCACCTTCAAGCCGGGCGGCTATCACGTCATGCTGGTCGGCCTCAAGGCGCCGCTAGAGCAGGGCAAAACGGTCGAAGCGACCCTCAAGGTCGCCAATGGCGGCACCGCCCAGGTGGAGTTTCCCATCGCCGCGATCGGCGCGCCGGCGCCCGGGGCCACCGCCAGCAGCGGCATGAAGATGCAGGGCCCCGGCATGATGCCGATGACCAAGCATTGACCGCCGCGGTTGACGCATCGCTTGCGGCCACTGCCGGCGGGGCCGTTGCGCTGCATCGGTCGATTGGTTAACCGATCCTGACCTTACGTTTGATTAAGCGGATTGCCCTATAGATTGCAGTGCCGCTCGCAGTCGGATGCGCGGTGTCGGGGCGCGGTTTTAGGCATGGGCGATTCGGATCCCAAGGACGTCCGGAGCTGGTCCGGACCGATCAACAATCTGGCCGACGACGAACGGCGCGTCTTGGTCAATTCGATGAGCGCGCAGCCGCGGCCGCGGATCGCGATCGCCGAGGCGCTGCGCCACCGCTGGTTCGAAATCTGGTACCAGCCGAAGATCGATCTCAAGCGCAAATGCCTCGCCGGCGCCGAGGCGCTGGCGCGCATCCGCCATCCGCAACTCGGCGTTCTTTTGCCCGGCAGCTTTCTGCCCGACGTCGATGAAGCCAGCGTCGGTGAACTCGCCGCCCATGCGCTCGTCACCACGCTGAGCGATTGGACGATGTTCGAGGAAGCGGGCTTCAACCTGCATCTGGCGATCAACGTGCCGGTCGGTGTGCTGGTCAAGCTGCCGATCGCCGAGCTGGTCGCCGAACATCGCCCGAAATCGGCGCGCTGGCCCGGCCTTATCGTCGAAGTAACCGAGGACCAGATCGTGCGCGACCTGGCGCTGGCGCACGAGATTGCAAGCCGGCTGCAGGTGAGCGGCATCAAGATCGCGATCGACGATTTCGGCGCCGGCTATTCATCGTTCTCCAGCTTGCGCGAGCTGCCGTTCGCCGAGCTGAAGGTCGACCGTTCGTTCGTCATGGGCTGCTCGACCGATCCGACCAACGCGGCGATCTGCCAGACCGCGATCGATCTCGCCCATCGCTTCGGCAGCGCGGCGGTGGCCGAGGGGGTGGAAACGCAATCCGATCTGCAGGCGCTCATGGTCATGGGTTGCGACTTCGGCCAGGGCGTGCTCATCGCCCCGCCGATGCCGAAGGAGCGTTTTCTCGACCTGCTGCTCCAACGCATGAACAGGCCGCGCGGGACCCCCTCCAAGGAAGCCGTGAGCGGTGGCACCAACCCGGTCGGCCGCGTGGCGTAAATCGCCGTTTCGCGAGGCCCTTCGTTCCCGCCACAGCAGGGCCCAATATCGCGCTACCACACTCCGCGCCGCCACCCGGTCCAGAGATATCCCCAGAGCGTCGGATGGTAGTACTGTCGGGAGGTGACAGCTCCGGCCGGTTCGGATGTGACAAGTTGGCCCGCCAACGCATCCGCAACGGCGCGGATCAGCAGCGATAGGGCCGCCGCCAGCTGCAGCCAGTGATAGGTGAAGTAGCTGTCGGCCGGCGCCGGATTAATGCGGGCCTGTGTCACGACAGGTCCGGTGTCGACACCCGGATCAACGATGTGAACGGTCACTCCGCAGTTCCCTGCGTCGCCGTTGGCCAACGCCCAGTATGCGCCGTGCAGGCCCCGGTACGCCGGCGTGATCCCAGTGTGAACATTGAGAAAAACCGCCGGAATACATTCAAGAACGCGTCGCGACAGAATGCGCGTTTGCGAAACAACCACAACTTGCGGCTTCAGTTCCTGAAGCAGTTCGATAGTCCGATTATCGTTGATTGAGGAGACCGGCACGATCCCGGTATGGCGCGGTGTAACATCCAGTTTTTCGCGGGCCAGAATTGCGTTCTCCTGCCGACGGTATCGAGGCCGCAGCAGCTTCGCGAACAAGCCAAATGCGATTTGGCCCGCCACGGTGCCAAGGCCCAGCCGACCGACGCGCCGGCGCCAAAACCGCCCGACGGGTTGCTGCGTTTCCAGGATCACCGCGAGGTCGCCAAAATGCGACCTCAGCGCGTTCACCACAGCCCAGGTCCAACGACTTTCGCCAGCCAGTATCACGATGTCATGGCGCATTTTCAAACGGACACCGTAAGTGATTCTAGTCCTCCGTCCAGCGGCTCGTCAGGCATAACAAGTTCCCGCGGCGGCGTTCAGTTTGCCTTAAGAAAGGGCAGCCATATTGTGATTGCCGGATAACACCACGCCGATGTGATGACTCGTAAGCTGATTGCGTTCCTGAAAGACGAATCCGGCGCGACCGCCATCGAGTATGGCCTCATCGCCGCCGGTGTTGCGCTCGTCATAATTACCGTCATCAAAGGTCTTGGAAGCAATCTCAAATCGACCTTCTCGTCGATTTCGACTGCACTGGAATAGGCATCCGGTCCCACCACCAACTTCAGCGCAAGCTCCGCAAGGCACGGGCACCGCTCCCATAGGCACGCGCAACACCACGCCGAGCCGCTCGCACCCAAGTTTCCAGACTGAGATGAACCAATTCGCGCGCAACCGCGCAGCTCTGCACCGTTTTTCGAAAACCGCTCCCGAATCCGTGGCGTGCTCAGCGCAATGACTACGACGATGACGGCTCCTTGAACGGCGCCTTGAGGTCTTCGGGCAGCGGCGCCGCAAACGTATTGAGCGTCATCGACACCATGGCGTAATAACCGAGGAGGCCGACCAGCTCGACGGTGCCGGCTTCGCCAAGCAGCTTGCACGCGCGGTTGAACGTGGCCTTGCTGACGCGGCGCTTGGCATAAAGCTCCTTGATGAACGCATAGAGCGCCATCTCGTCGCGCGGCGCCGATTTTGGCGCGCGGCCCGCCTGCAGATCGCGGATGGTTTGCGGCTTGACGCCCTGTCGCTCCGCCATGGGCGCATGCATCGCCCATTCGTATTGCGCCTTCCAGTGCGCGGCGGTGACCAGGATGGCGAACTCGGAAAGCCGCGGCGGCACGGCGGTGTGAAATCGCAAATGGCCGCCGAGCTTTTGCGCCAGTTCGCCGAAGGCGGGCGCGTGCAGATAGATGGCGAACGGGCCCGACATCTTGAACTGGCCGCGGGGGCCGGACTTGATCGATTCGGCCAGCGCCCGCTGCTCGGCGGTCAGGCTTGCCTCGGAGAGTTCGGGAAGGCGCGGCGACTGCAAACTTTTGGGCATAATGTTTCCTCTGTCCTGGATCGGGTCAGCTGCGCTTTTTTCTGTTTTTGCTGCGGCTCTTGGCGGCCGCCTTCTTACCCGACTTTCGCGCGTCGCGCGCGGCCGATGCGGCGCCTCTCTTGGCCGCGCTCTTGGCCGCGCTCTTGGCTGCGCGCCGTGCCGGCATCAGTCCGGCCTTCTCGACCTGGCGCACCCAGTAATCCCAGGCGCGGTTGGTCGAAAGCGGACGCTGCTGATGCGCGGCGGTGAGCTTGGCTTCGCCGGGAGAAAGCGAGTCGACATGGCCGAGCGCCAAGGCCTGGGCCAGCAGCCGGCAATTGTCGGAGCCGAACACGGTGCGGAACGTCAATTCGCGGATGTTGGTGCCGGCCACGGTCGCGCCGTGGCGGCGCATCAGCACCATCCAATGCGGGCCGAGCGCGCGGGCGAGCGATGCCCCTTCCTGTGGCTTGATCACCAGCATGTTGGTGTCGCCGAACTCGTCGCGCTGGTCCCAGAACGGCACGTGGCCGACCACGGCGGCGAGATGAAAGACCGGCACGATCTGCTGGCCCGATATGGCGAAGGGAAGCACCGTGTGGGCGTGGTGATGGCATATGGCGTTGACGTCCGGTCGCGCCTTGTAGATTTCGCCGTGGATCACCCGCTCGCTGTAGAGGCGGACGTCCGTCGGCCGCACCGGTTCGGAATCGAGCGTGAGTTCGACGAGATCGGATATTTCCGCCAGTTCCGGCGCGCGGTGGCGGGGAATGAAATAGCGCTGCGGATTGCCCGGATGGCGCACGCTGACATGGCCGAACGCGTCGAGGATCTTCTCCGCGGTGAAGATGCGGGTGGCGACGATCAGTTCGTGCAGCGTGTCGGCGATCGCGTCGGACATCGGGACTTCCTCCATGGTCTCTTCATTCTTCGAGGCTCATGTTCTCATTTTCTCGCCACCAGGTCGATCAGCGCCGACATTCCGCGGTGAGCGCTGCCTTCGCTGATCGTGCCGTCATGCTCGCGAATTTCGAGCTCGGCCATGTCGCCGAAGTCCTGATCGAGGATCGCGCGCGTGAGCAGCCGTTCGGCGTCCGACGGTCCGCCAGTGCGGTATTGCAGTTGTTCGGGCCGATAGCCCTGCATGAGCAACAGCCCGCCGGGCTTGAGCGCGACTTTGAGATTGGCAAAGAACGCCGGCCGCTCGGCCGCCGCCGCGAAGATGAAGATCGCCGCGATCACGTCGAATGCGGCACGCGGCCAGCGCCAGGCAAACACGTCGGCCAGTTCGGTGCGCAGTTTTACGCCGCGCCGCTGCGCCAACGCCTGCGCCTTGGCGAGCGCCGCCACCGAATAATCGATCGAGAGCACGTCGAGGCCCTGCTCGGCGAGCCACACTCCGTTGCGGCCTTCGCCATCGGCCACCGCCAGCGCGCTTTGCCCGGCGCGGAGCCGATGCGCCTGCGCCCGCAAAAACGCGTTCGGCTCGGTACCGAAAAGATAGTCCGGTGCGCCGAAGCGCGTCTCCCATCGCTGTTGCTCTGAAGGCGCTTGCTCGGGCATCCGTTATCCTTGAGCGATAAGGGCGGGCGGCGGTTCCTTTTGGCATTGCGGACGCCTTTGCGCTAGAAGTCTAGAGCATGGCGGTTGCGGTCAAAGCGCTGTTCTTCGATGTCTTCGGCACCTTGGTCGATTGGCGCGGCTCGATCGCGCGCGAGGCCAAGGGGCTGCTGGAGCCGCACGGGCACGCGCTCGACTGGCTCGACTTCGCCGATGCCTGGCGTGGCGAGTATCAGGGCGCCATGGACGAGGTGCGCTCCGGCCGCATCGGCTTCCGCAAGCTCGACGTGCTGCACCGGCGCAACCTCGATCTCATCCTGCCGCGCTTCGGCTTGGCGGACCTGGGCGAAGACGACCGTCGCAACCTCAACTTGGCCTGGCACCGGCTCGACGCCTGGCCGGACGTATCGCGCGGACTGCATCGTCTCAAGCGCCGCCATAGGCTGGCGCCACTCTCCAACGGCAACATTTCGCTGATGGTCGATCTCGCCCGGCGCAACGATTTTCCCTGGGACGCCATCCTCGGCGCCGAGATCGCCGGCGATTACAAGCCGAAGCCGCGCGTCTATCTCGCCGCCGCCGAGGCGCTCGACCTGCCGGCCGCCGAATGCATGATGGTGGCTGCCCATACGTTCGATCTGAAGGCCGCGGCAGGCCAGGGCATGCGCACCGCCCATATCGCGCGCCCCAATGAGCCCGGCCCGGGCAAGGGCGAGGCCGCACCGGCGGAGCCGATGGATATCGCGGCAGGGAGCCTGGAGGATTTGGCGACCCAGCTTGGGGTTTGAATTCCGGGCGCCGACAGGGAGGCATCGATGGGTATGCGGGCGACGCGGCGAACAATGCTGTTAGGTGCCGGCGTTGCGGCTGCCGCAAGCGCCGTCGGGGTGAATTCGTCGCTTGCGCAAGGCCCTACGCCGCTCAAGGTCGTTTCTTTCCCAGGCCTGAGCAACCTTTCGATTTTTGCCGCGCAGCACCAAGGCTTGTTCGCGAAACATCATCTCTCCGTGGCGCTGACTTACACGCCGAACTCGCAGTCGCAGCGTGACGGCCTGGCCGGGGGCGAAACCCAGATCATTCACACCGCTGCCGACAACGCCGTCGCCATGGTGGAGCTGGCGAAGCAGGACGCCGTCATCGTCAGCGGCGGCGACAACGGCTTCAACCGCATTTTTGCCCAGCCGCAGATCAACTCGCTGTCCGATCTGCGCGGCAAGACGGTCGTGGTCGACGCGCCCAATACGGCATTCGCGCTTTTGCTCTACAAGGCGCTGCAGGGGGCCGGGCTGAACAGGGGCGACTACACGGTGCGCGCCGTCGGCGGCACGCCGCAGCGGATTCACGCCATGCTGACCGATAGGGCAAACGCCGCGGCCGGGGTGATCAATCCGCCGCTGAGCTTTCAAGCCGCCGCGGACGGTCTCAAGGACATGGGATCGGCGACCGAAGGCGTCGGCGCCTATCAATCGGGCTGCATCGTCGTCATGCGGCAATGGGCGCAAGCCAACAGCGATGTGCTTGTTCGCTACCTGGAGGCGATCGTCGGCGGCTACCGCTGGCTGCTCGATCCGGGCAACAAGAGCGCGGTCATTGCGCTGATGATGGATCGGCTCAAGCTGTCTCGCGATTTTGCCGCGAAATCCTATGCGGTCGTCACCAATCCGCGCGACGGCTTCGCCAAGGACGGCAAATTCGGTCCGGTCGGCTTCGAGAACGTTCTGAAACTTCGCGCCGAGATCGAAGGGCAGTGGGGTGGCACCCCGCCATCGCCGGGCAAATTCATCGACTTGTCCTATTACGACAAGGCGATTGCCGCGCTGTAACCGGCTGCGCTCCGGCAGGTTTTGAAAATCAGAGCGTGATCAAACGTCGGAGGTGAGTATCTGATGATGAATGTCCTTCGCGCGAACACTTGGTGGATCGCCTTGCTGGCTTTTGTCGTCGTCGCCGCGCCGGCGCGCGCGGAGACATTCCCGAGCAGGACAATCCGCATCATCGTGCCCTATGCGGCGGGCGGCAGTATCGATCTGACCGCGCGCGTTATCGCAAAACACCTGCAGGACAGCGCCGGACAGAGCGTCATCGTGGAGAACAAACCGGGCGGAAATGCTGCTATCGGCATCGACGACCTGATGCGAAGCGAGCCGGATGGCTATACCCTCATTATTCTCTCGGATAGTCCGGTCACGATCAACGTCCATCTGTCGCGCGTCAATTACGATCCGCTCACCGACCTGGTGCCGATCGGCAGGTTGGTGAGCAGTCCGCTCATCTTGACGGCGAATGCCAAGGCGGGGATCGCATCAATTTCCGATCTCGTCACCGCCGCGAAGTCGCGGCATTTGAGCTACGCTACTGCGGCTCTCGGCTCGTCGTCCTATCTCGCGGGCGAGTTGCTCCAGCGTGCGCTCGAAATCAAGATGCAACCTGTGCCCTATCGCGGCGGCGCACCGGCCGCAATTGCAATCGCCTCAGGTGTGGTCCCCCTGGGGTTCACGGACACGGCGGCGGTCCTGCCGATGATCGGCAACGGCCAGCTTGTCGCCTTGGGCGTGGCCGAGCCGGTGCGCGCGCGCTCCATGCCGAACATTCCGACACTGCGCGAGGCCGGTGTTCCCAACTTCAGCGCCATGTCTTGGCTCGCGATGTTCGCACCGCGTGGTACGCCGGACGACCGTGTCGGCCGGCTCAATGCCGAAATCGCCAAGATTTTGGCGATGCCGGAGGTGCAAAAGGTCCTGGCCGCCGCCGGCCTTGTGGCTGCCCCCAGCAGTCCGATTGAGATGCGCCGAATTATCGAAGCGGACTATAAGAAATGGGGCGAATTGATAAAGGCGACGGGGCTCAAGGTTCAGTAATCCGAGCACGCCGCGCCGCGCGAGCCGGTCAATATCGCCGCGGGCCGTCTTGAGGATTTGGCGCAAAAGCTCGCCGTTGATCGCGATCGTGCCGGCGCAATGCCAGCAATGGGCTGACCGTTAAGGGGCTGTGGGTGGGTCTGAAGGCTGAGCGCAAGGTTTTGATTGGACAGAATCAGCGGCAGGGCAGAGTGTTCCGACCGCTACCGGCCGATGGCAAATAAACCTTCGCAGGCCGGTGCCTGAGAGACCAATTGTGCTCCCTCATCCTCTCAGCTGGGAGGCAAGGATGGCGACCATTAGCGCTATTGCACCAGAGGTGTTTGCGTGTCCGGCTTGTCCCAAGTGCGGCGTGCGCATGATGTCGCTCGTCGGTATCTTTCCCGACAAGCCCGGTTGCGATCGAAGGATTTATGAGTGTCCGCGCTGCCAGTACGAGGTCACTGAAGTCGTAGAGTTTAAGAAAGCGAGCTAGCAACATCCTCAGTGTGCGGTCGAACGCAACCCTCGACGGTTGTGAGAGAATAGTTTTGCCGACGTTCGTCGGGATTTCATAGCCGGACGGCGATCGGCTCTCGACGAGAATGTCAAAGGCTCAATGCCGGGTAATCCGTGTAGCCGGCCGCGCCGCCGCCATAAAATGTCGTACGTTCGGCTGTCTGGAGCGGCCCGCCGCGGCGCAGCCGCTCCGGTAGGTCGCGATTGGCGATGAACAGCGTGGCAAACGAGATGAGATCGGCGGCGCCGCTCGCCAGCACGGCGTTGGCACGCGCAAGATCGTAAGCCTTGTTGGCGATGATCGCGCTCCGCCATAGCGGCCGAAAGAATGCTGCGTCGAGCCGCGGACCCGGCCCGACCGGATCCGCTGGGCCCGGTTCGACGAGATGCAGATAGCCAAGTCCGAGACCGTCGAGTGCGCGCACGACCGTCGCAAAGGTCGTGGCCGGATCGCTGTCGGAAATATCGTTGAAGGCGAGATTGGTCGGCGACAAATGCACGCCGACGCGTTCGCCGTTCCATTCGCCGGCCACGGCTTCCATGACCTCGACAAGCAGACGCGCGCGGGTTTTCGCGCTGCCGCCATAGGTGTCGGTGCGCCGGTTGGTGCTGTCGCGCAAAAACTGATCGAGCAGATAGCCGTGCGCGGCATGCACCTCGACACCGTCGAAACCGGCCGCGTTGGCGTTGGCCGCGCCTTGCCGGTACTGCTCGACGATGCCGGGAATTTCTGCGGTCTCCAGGGCCCGCGGCGTGACGTACGGCTTCATGCCTTCGAGCGTCCATGCCTGGCCGGCCGGTGCGATCGCCGAAGGCGCGACCGGCAGCGCGCGCTCCGGCTGCAGTGAGGGATGCGAGATGCGCCCGACGTGCCAGAGCTGTAGGAAAATCAGCCCGCCGGCGGCGTGCACCGCCTCGGTCACGAGCCGCCAGCCGGCGATCTGTTCGGCGGAATGAATGCCGGGCGTGCCCGGATAGCCGACCCCCTGCGGCGATACCGGCGCGGCTTCGCCGACAATGAGTCCGGCGGTCGAGCGCTGCGCGTAGTAGGTGGCGTTGAGCGCGGTCGGCGCGTTGCCAGGCCCGGCGCGGTTGCGCGTCATCGGTGCCATGACGATGCGGTTAGGCAGCAACAGCGAGCCGAGGCGGAAAGAGCAAAACAGATCGATCCGTTCAGGCATTCGTGTCTCTTAAAGCGCCGCGACCCTCGCCGTTGCGCGTCTGCCGAGGGCGCCGACCCGATCTGCGCTTGCGTCCACGGCCCCGGCGATCCCCTCGCATGTCATTGCCAAGACCGATAAAATGCGCCCACAGTCAAGCGAGGCCTGACGGTGCACGCTCCCCAACATTCCGCCACGCGCGACGGCTCGATCGCAGCACGCCGCGCCATGCATGGCAACAACACGCTGCAGATCGGCCTTTTCGGCCCGAACTGCTCGTCCGGCCGTGCGGTGACGCTGGTGCCCGAACGCTGGTCGGGCAATTGGGCGGACAACAGGCGCCTGGCGCAAATGTCGGACGCAGCCGGTATCGACTTTCTGCTGCCGATCGGGCGCTGGAAGGGCTATGGCGGTGACACCGATTACCAGGGCACGACGCTGGAGACCCTCACCTGGGCGACCGGCCTCCTGGCGTTGACCAAGCGCATCACCGTGTTCGGCACGGTGCACGCCCCGATCTTCAATCCGGTGGTGGCGGCAAAGGAGATGGTGACCGCCGACCACATCGGTGAAGGTCGGTTCGGCCTCAACATCGTGGTCGGCTGGAACGAGGGCGAGTTCGACATGTTCGGCGTGGCGCAGCGCGATCACGAGCATCGCTACGATTACGCGCAGGAATGGATCGACGTCATCAAGATGATCTGGTCCGACCGCGAGGATTTCGATTTCGACGGCAAATATCTTCACATGAAGGGCATCCGCGGCAAGCCGAAGCCGCATGGCGGCACGCGCCCGGTCATCATGAACGCCGGCGCCTCGCCGACCGGACAGGCATTTGCGGTCAGAAATTGCGACGCGTTCTTTCTGCAGGCCTCGCGTACCTCGCTGGAAGAGACGGCGGGGCGCGTACGCCGGGCCAAGGAAGCGGCACGCGCGCAAAATCGTGAGATCGGCTGCTATACGGTCGGTGTCGTCACTTGTCGGCCGACCCGCAAGGAGGCCGAGGAGTATTTCCACTACTCGATCGTCGAGCGCGCCGACTGGAACGCGGTCGACAGCATCCTGGCGATGAAGAACATCTCGCCGCAGACGGTGCCGATGGAGGAATTTCTCAAACAGCGTTCCGGCTACGCGCAGGGTATGGGCGGCTTGCCGGTCGTCGGCGATCCCGACCACGTCGCCGCCCAGCTCGCCGACCTGAGCAAAGCCGGGCTCACCGGCATTGGCATCTCGCTCGTCAATTACCTCGACGAACTGCCGTATTTTGTCGACGAAGTCTGCGGGCGGCTCGAACGGATGGGGTTCCGGGAGAAGCCGCACCCGTAACGTCCTCTCCGTGACATCCCCCTCGTAACATGGCTCGCGACATGGGTTGTGACATGGGTCGTGACATGGGTCGTGACATGGGGGGACTGTTGTGGGACGCAATGTCCCGGGTTACTTGTTGCGGTGCGATTGCCCAGGAGGAACCGATGGCCGAAGCCAGACATGAGATTACCCGCGACCGCCTCGCCGAATTGCTCAACGAGGACTTGTCCCGTGAGTATCAGGCCATTATCGCCTACGTGGTCTATTCCCAGGTGCTCAAGGGCGCCGAATACATGGGCATCGCCGATCAACTCGAGCTGCACGCCAAGCAAGAGCTCGATCATGCCTTGATGATCTCGCGGCAGATCGACTATCTCGGAAAAATGCCGACGGTGACGCCGAAACCGGTGCGCACATCGAATGACGCCAAGGAGATGCTGCGCTTCGACCTCGATAACGAGAACGAAACCGTCCGCAATTACCGCGACCGTATCCGCCAGTGCGAAGCGCTCGGCGAATTCGCGATGGCCGAACAGATTCGCAAGATCCTGATGCAGGAGCAGGATCATCAGATTGATCTGGCAACCGCGCTCGGTATCGAGGTGCCGGATGTCAACAAGCCCGAGAAGGCCAAGCGCTGATCCAGAGACAGCGTGGCTGATCAGCGCCGGCTTGCGATCGGGGTGCCGCGTTTCTTGTTGTAGCGGTGGATTTGCACGCGCTCCCACACGCCGTTGAGGTGGTAAGGGTCGCTGCGAGCGAAGACATCCACTGCCGCGCGGTCCATGGCGTCAATGACGAAGATGCTGCCAACCGGCGTTTCGCCATCGTCGGCCACCAGCGTGCCGGCGGTCACGACGTTGACATTTTGCTCCTCGGCGCGATCGAGATGGACGCGGTGCGCGCGGTAATGTTTCGCGCGCACCGGCAGCATGTTCTTTTTGTCGAGCGCGTGAACGACGAACAGCATGGGCGATCTCCAATTGGGGGTTATTGTAGCTCCGTTGCCCCTTATGCGGGAGGGCAAGGGGGCCCGTAAGTGAAGGGCGAGGACTGGATAAAAGTCGCGTGAAGGGCTACTAATCGGGTCATGCGCGGGGCTTGGATTGTTGCCATTGGCATGGCGTTAAGCGGGTGCGGACTTGCGGTTGTCTCGCAGTCCGCGCCGTGGAAGCGCGCCGATGGTTCGCCTGTGAATGCCGGGCAACTTGAAACCGACCGTGCCATTTGCGACGGCCAGTCGCACTACGATGCGACTACAGGCGGTGCCGCTCCCATCGCGCAAGGCCCGCTCTGGGCGGATTTGATGCGCAAGTGCATGGCCCAGCGCGGCTATATTCTCGTCGGTCAACTCTATTGAGATTGCTTTACTGGACCGCCGTCTAGACGGGAGGGGACAGTTACGTCCGTCTTCGCGAAATCACGTAGCTCTCGTCGAAAAACCACAGCCCGCCGCGTTCGCGCAGCACCGATCGCGTGGCCTCGATGTAGCGCCCGTCGGCCACCACCTCGCCGAGACGGTCGTCCTCCACCTGCGCCACGTAGATGGCGGCATTCCAGGCCGCGAACAGCGTCGAAGTGCCGATCAACTCGGAAATCTCCGACGGCAGGGTGTGCATGACGTAGCGGAACAGCGAACGGTTGTCGGCGTAGGCGTTGAAATTGAGATCGCGGCCGGCGGGGCCAAGCTCATGCTTGACCGCTTTGAGAATCTGGTGGCGGTCGTGGATGAACGGATTGTCGTCCGGCCATACGCGCTGGATGATTTCCATGCCCGGATCGTGACCGTGCGAATGGATGGCGATGAGCCGCCCGCCGGGGCCCAGCGCGCGGGCGAGTGGTCCGATCACCCGGCTGGCCTTGAACTCGAGCGACGCCCGTGCGCGATAGGGCTGCGAGGCGATGACCAGGTCGTAATTGGCTTGGGTGCCGCCCGGCTTGGGGATGATCGGATCGAGCAGGAAGCGGTGGTCCTCGCGGTAGATCACCAGCACCACCGGGCGCTCATAGATCGGGTTGCCGGTGCGCGGGCTCACGCCGGCCTTCCAGTTCTGCGCCAGGAACGGCTCCAGATCGATGATCTGTTCCTCGAAACGGTGTGCGGAATTGCCGACCATTGGCAGCTCGTGCCAGACCAGGCTCGACGCCGCGTTGAGCGATTTCACCGCGAGCCACGGTGCGTCGGCATAAGCGAGGTTGGTGAGCACCAGCACGGTCGCCGGATGTTCGAAGAAGCGGTCCGACATTTTTTGCAAGGTCAGGCGCACGTCCTCGACGCTGATCTCCTTGCCGACCGTGTAGAACGGCATGTGCGGAAAACGGTCGTGCATGGCGCGCATCACGCGCACCAGCACCGAACCGTCGCCAACTCCGGCGTCGAACACGCGCACTGCCGGCGGCCGCGGATGGAGGTGAGCAAGCTCCTCGCTGACGCGGTGCGCTACCTCCCATTTCTCGCTGCAGGTGTTGACGAACAGCAGATATTTCTGCCGGTTGTCGAAAAAGCGGAAATTGCGCTGCGGGTCGGCCAGCGTCTGCGGCCCTGCCGCCGCAACGGCATTCGCCGACGTCCGTGAGGGCACGACGCCGGCGCGCGGATCGCGCGGGCGCTCGATGATGGTGGGCCGGTCCTGCGCCGGATGCCCGGCCATGAAATTGTGGATGCGGTCGAGCGTGTCGGTCGTGATGCGGCCGCCGTTGCGCAGCCGCGCCGCCAGCTTGCCGTCGTTGACGGCGCGGCGGCCGAAGGTCGACTCGGCAAGCCCGGTCTGCCGGCAATACTCGGCGATTTCCTGCAGCAATTGCTGGGCGTTCACGGCGCGCCCCTCCCTCAGCCTCGACCCCAGCGCCGCGCCTCCGGGGCCGGCCGGTCTTATGGATCGTGGCGCGGCATTTCGGACCAGGAGCGAACCAAGCGCCCATGAGGGCGTCAACCACAAATCCGCCCACTTACACAGTGGGCAGATTTATGGGATTTTTCCCACCATCGGCCGTGCTCGCCTTCCGGGAGAGTGGTCAAGCCCTGGCGAGCCCCGCGCTGGGCGGGGGAGGACCTCAATAATGCTCGGCGTGGGTGAGCGGCACGTAAGCGTAGCCGGTTGCGGCCTTGGTGGTGTGGCCCAGTCCCGGGAACGGCAGGTGCGCGCCGGCGAACAGCAGTCGGTCGGTCGCCGCCATGTCGAGCACTTTCTTGCGGCTGGCGATCGCCAGGGCCGGGTCGGCATCGAAGGCGATCGCACGCTCCGGTTCGGCGAACTGCAGGGCCGCGCAGTGCACGATGTCGCCCCAGAGCAAGAGGTCGCTGCCGCCAGAAGAGAGGCGCACCATGGAATGGCCGACCGTGTGGCCGGGCGCCGCTTCCGCCGTCACGCCGGGTGCCAATTGCGCACCGCCCTTGAAGGTCTGCACTTTGCCGGCGTCGGCGTAGGGTTTGATCGCCGCATTGGCGAGATCGAAGAACACCTTGAACTGCTCGGGCGCCTTGGCGCGATTTTGCTCCGATGTCCAGAATGCGTACTCGTCGGACTGAATGTGCACGACGGCGTTGGCAAACATCATCTTGCCGTCGCCCCGCAGCAGGCCGGGGATATGGTCGGGATGCATGTGGGTGATGACGATGAGGTCGACGGCGGCTGGATCGACGCCGGCGACCGCGAGGTTGCCGTGCATGCGGCCGAGCGTCGGGGCGAACGAGCCGCCGGCGCCGACATCGACCAGGATCAGCTTGTCGCCGGTGTTCACCAGCCAATCGTTGACGCAGGTGGGGACCGGTCCCTGAGGCAGGAAGGCATTATTCAAAAGCCTGTCGCCGCCGGCCGTGTCGCCGCCGAACAGGTTGCGGTCGATGGCGAGATTGCCGTCGCTGAGCACCGTGACTTCGAACGCACCGACCTTGAGACGATAGACGCCGGGCGCCTGCTTGCCTGCAAACGGCATAGCCATGGATTTCCTCCTACGCGTGGGTGGACCAAAATCAGTGTGGCGGTTCAGAAGTCCGCATCATTCTCGCCGCCAATCCGTCATGCGGGCTTCTGAACCAAGGCCACAATGATGCGAACTTCGGAATCGGGACACCAGTGTGCGGCGGGAATTACGCCTGGGCAAGCCGGAGCCCGATCAGTCGGTCGAGCGCGGCATGATCGGCGAGCAGCGCCGCCGAGGAGCCACAATGCACAATGCGGCCGCGTTCGAGCACCAGCGCGGTTTGCGTGAGCGAGAGCGCGATATCGGCGTGCTGCTCGACCAGGATGAAGGCGCCGGCGCCTTCGTCGGCCATGCGGCGGATCGCCACGCTGAGTTCCTCGACGACGATGGGCGCCAGACCTTCGAGCGGCTCGTCGAGCAGAAGCAGCGCCGGATTGGTCAACAGCGCTCGTGCAATCGCCAGCATCTGCTGCTCGCCGCCCGAGAGCTGATTGCCGAGGTTGCGCCGGCGCTCCCTCAGCCGCGGGAAAAGATCGTAAACCGACGGCAGCGTCCAGCGGCCGGCGCGGGCGGCGACAGTGAGATTTTCCTCCACGGTGAGCGTGGAGAAAATCTCGCGCTCCTGTGCCACCCAGCCGATGCCGGCGCGGGCGCGGCGGTGCGGAGGATGCGCCGTGATCTCCTCGCCGCGCCACAACACGCGGCCGCGGGCGATCCGGGTCATGCCCATGATGGTGAGAATGAGCGTCGATTTGCCGACGCCGTTTCGTCCCAGCACGGCGAGAGAACCGCGCTCCGGCAGCACGATGCTGATGCCGTCGAGCACAATGCCGGCGCCGTAGCCGGCGCGGATGTCCGAAAGCGTCAGCAAGGCCTCAGCCATGGCGCGGCATTCCCTGGCCCTTGCCCAGATAGACCGCGCGTACGCGCTCGTCGGTGGCGATCTCCTCCGGCGTGCCTTCGACCAGCACGCGGCCGCCGACCATCACGATCACGCGCGCGGCGAAGCGGAAAACCAGCTCCATGTCATGCTCGATGAACAGGACCGTGATCTCGCGCGAGAGACCGGCAATCGCCTCGAACAGGTCGTTGCTTTCCTCACGCGGCACCCCCGCGGCCGGCTCGTCGAGCAGCAGCACCTTCGGCCGTGTTGCCAGAGCCAGCGCGATTTCGAGCAATCGCTGCTGGCCATAGGCGAGTTCGCGCGTGGGGCGGTGGCAGACCGAAGCAAGCCGCAGCGCCGCGAGAATGCCGTAAGCCTCGTCGACTTCGCTCCGATAGGCAGTGAGCCGCCGCCAGAAGGCGCCGGCGACGCGGCGGCGCTCGCACACCGCGAGCGTCACTGCTTCGAGCGGAGTGAGCTGCGGAAACAGCGAATTGATCTGATAGGTGCGCACCAGCCCGCGCCGCACGCGAGCCTGCGGCGGCAGCGCGGTGATGTCCTCGGTGCCGAGAAAGATGCGCCCGGCATCGGGGCGCAGCATCCCGGTCATCAGGTTGATCAGCGTCGTCTTGCCGGCGCCGTTGGGACCGATCAGCGCATGGCGCACGCCGGGCGGCAAATTCAGCTCGATGTCGGCGGCGACGACGAGCGAGCCGAAATTCTTGTTGATGCCGCGGGCGGACAGCGCGGCGGTGCCGGCGACCGCTTCCTGCGCGAGGTTCTCGTTCACCGCGCGCCCGTCCGTTTCCCGCTTGCCCGCCGTGCCAGCAGCGAAAGGCCGCCGAGCAGGCCGTTGGGCAGAAACATCACGACGGCGATCAGCAACAGGCCGATCCAGAAATACCAGTATTGCGGGTTCAAGCCGGAGAACTGGTCGCGCGCGACCATGTAGACGGCGGCGCCGATCAGCCCGCCGTAGAGCCGGCCGGTGCCGCCGAGGATGAGCATCACCAGCACGTCGGCGGAGCGCTGGAAGCCGAGCACTTCGAGCGAGACCGTTTCGGTCGTCTGCGCCAACATGGCGCCGGCGATCCCGGCGATGATGGCGGCGATGGTGTAGATGGTGCGCATGTGCGAATAAATGGAGGCGCCGATCGCCGGCATGCGCGCGCTGTTCTCGCGAATGCCGCGCAGCGCCAGTCCGAACGGCGAGTGGATGATGCGGCGCGACAGAAGGAAGATCACAAACAGCCCAGCAAGCGCGTAGGCGTAGGCGGTATAGCCGTAAAAATCGAAAGCGAACCGGCCGAAAATCGGCCGGGTGTGAATGCCCTGAAGCCCATTGAAGCCGCCGGTGAGCCAGCTCGTGCTGTTGGCGACCTCCTGCAGCAGCAAACTGATGCCCAGAGTGATCATGATCAGGGCGAGATGGCGAAAGCGCACGACGATGAAGCTGGTGAGGTAGCCGAAAATCCCGGCAGCGAGGCCGGCAAGCGCCAGTCCCGACAGCGGATCACCCCAGCCGGCAGCCGAGAGCAAGCCGGCCGTATAGGCGCCGACGCCGAAATAGGCGGCCTGGCCGAGCGAGATGATCCCGGAAAAGCCGAGGATGAGATCGAGCGAGAGTGCGAACAAGGCGGTGATCGCAACCTGGCTCGCGAGCGCCAGGTAATCGGGAGCGACCACGAACGGCAGCAGCGTGGCGAGCCAGAAGACGATTTCACCAAAGCGCCAGCGGGCTTGCGCTCGCAGGAATTCATGCGGGCCGGTTGCGGCGGGCGGATCGGCGGCGAATGTCTCGCTCGACACGGTAGAGCGGATTTGACCCTCGCTGCCTATCCAGCCGCGAACTCGTGAAGCGAACGTCAAATCCAAAAGCTCCACTAATTTAGCGCCTTCGGAACAGGCCTGTCGGCCGCCACATGATCATAGCCAGCATCGCCACATAGATGAGGATGGAGCCGAGCGCGGGGACGTAATATTTGCCGGCCATGTCGATCACGCCCAGCAGCACGGCGGCGGCCAACGAGCCGGCAATCGAACCGAGGCCGCCGACCGAAACCACGATCAGCACATAGATTAGGTAGGTCAGGGCGAACGACGGATCGAGTCCGAGCATGGCGTTGGCGAGGCCGCCGCCAAGCCCGGCAAGCCCGCTGCCCAGCGCAAAGGTGATGGCGAACAGCGTATCGACGTCGATGCCGAGGCCGCGCGCCATGCGCTGGTTGTTCACCGCGGCGCGCACCTGCGCGCCGAAGCGCGTGGTTTCCAGCGCAACGAAGAGTAAGAGGGTGATGACGAGCGCGATGCCGATGAGCACCAGCCGGTAGACCGCGAAATCGATGCCGCTGAAGGTGAGCGAACCCTGCAGATAGCCAGGCAAATGCACCGGCTGTTGGTCGGTGCCGTAGATGTACGCGGCGGCGGCGATCGAGACGAACACGATGCCGATCGTCAGCAGGCACTGATTGAGTTCGTTGCCGCCGTAGAAGCGCCGGAAAAATCCGCGTTCGAGCACGATGCCGGCCGCCGCGCCGGCAACGAATGCGACCGGCAGGGCGAGAAAGAACGGCCAGCCCAGCCCGTTGACCAGCGTGACGGTGACGTAGCCGCCGAGCATGGCAAAGCTGCAGTGCGCCAGGTTGACGAAGTTCATCATTCCCAGCGTCACCGACAGCCCGACCGACATCAGGAACAGCAGCATCCCGTAGGCGACGCCGTCGAACAGCATGCCGAAAACTGCGGCCATGGCGTTTGGCTTACGGGACTCGCTTGCCGCTTCGGTTCACGCGCTGCGGGTCATTTCATCGCGTGTTCCGGATCCTTGACGTTCGGGATGGCGTCGATGTCGACGTTGCGCAGTTCGCTGCCAACCTTTTCGACGCGGCGGATGTAGACGGTCTGCACGACATCGCGCGTTTGCGGGTCGATCGAGATCGGACCGCGCGGGCTTTCCCAGCTCATGCCCTTGGCGGCGTCGATCAGCGCCTGGCCGTCGGTGTTGCCGCCGGTCTTTTGCAGCGCCGCGTAGATCAGGTGCATGCCGTCGTAGCCGCCGATCGAGAAGAAGTCCGGGTTGCGATGGAAGTCGGCGTTATAGGCCTTCACGAACGAGGCATTGAGCGGCGATTGATGATTGTAGTCGTAGTTGGAGACCGAGATGACGCCGAGCGCGACGCTGCCCATGCCCTCGATCGCGCTTTCGGAGGTCAGCGCGTCCTGTCCGAGAATCTTCGTCTTGCTGGTGTCGATGCCGCGCTCCACCAGGGCCTTGCCGACCGCGGCCGGCTGCGCGCCACCCGGCACCCAGATGTAGATGGCGTCCGGGTTGACGTCCTTGGCGCGCTGGACGAAGGCGGAAAAATCCGGGTTGGCCACCGGGAAGCGGACCGAGCCGACAATGCGGCCGCCGGCGTCCTTGAAGCCTTTCTGGAACCAGGTCTCGGCGTCGATGCCCGGACCATAATTGGAGACCATCGTGTAGATGGTCTTGATCCCGTGCTTGGCCGCCCAGGTGCCGAACGTGTAGTTCAATTGCGGCGTGGTCGAGGAGGTGCGCGCCATGTAGGGCGACTTGGTGATGATGACCGACGTGGCGGCATTCATGACCACCATGAATTTCTTCGCCTGCGCCGACACGTCGCCGCCAGCGAGCGCGTTCGGAGTGAGCGATCCAGCCGGCGAGAATGTCGGCGTGGTCGCGCACGATCGCTTCCTGCGCCAGGCGCTTGGCGATGTCGGGGGCGATGCCGCCGGTATCCTTGCGCACAAACTCGATCTTCTTGCCGGCGATGCTGGTGCCGTTCTGCTCCACATAAAGCTTGATGGCGTCGTCCATCTCCGTCGCGGTGTCGGCGAACTGGCCGGAATAGCACATGATGAGCGCGATCTTGATCGTGCCCGCGGCAGCGGCCGGGTACAGGCCGAACGCCGCCAGCGCGATCGCGACAAGCCCGCCGCCAGCCACCAGGAACTTTTGCATTGCTCCCTCCCGGTCCTTGAATTTGTCAGGTGATCCGTAGCACGGCTATCCTCGTTCAGCCGGCGCGGAAGTGCAACGTGGCATAGCGGGCCAAACGCAGGCAGGTGGGACGCGGCCCGTGGCCGGCGCACTTGTCTGGTGACGTCTTCGACGATCGAATGGGCAACCACTAGCGAACGAGCGACCGCGCATGAACCCGAACCAGGAATCCGCCGGCACGATCGACGAGGCCGAGGTCGCGCGCTTCTCGCGGCTATCCCGGCAATGGTGGGACCCGCATGGGCCGATGGCGGCTTTGCATAAGCTCAACCCGGTCCGCCTCGGCTACATCCGCGACCACTCCGCCGCGTATTTCGCCCGCGATCCGTCGCGGCTCGACAGTCTCGAAGGTCTGGGCGTCCTCGACATCGGCTGCGGGTGCGGCGTGCTATCGGAGCCGCTGGCCCGGCTCGGCGCGCGCGTTGTCGGTGTCGACCCCGCGGAGGCCAACATTGCCGCCGCGCAACACCACGCCGCGCAAGCGGGGCTGGCGATCGATTATCGCTGCGCCGCCGCCGAAGCGCTGGCCCAGCAAGGCGAGGCGTTCGATATCGTGCTGGCGATGGAGGTCATCGAGCACGTCGCCGACGTCACGCTGTTCGTCGAAACGTGCGCCGCTTTGGTCAAGCCGGCAGGGCTTTTGTTCGTCGCCACGCTGAACCGCACGGTGAAGAGCTTTGCGCTCGCCATCGTCGGCGCGGAATACATTTTGCGCTGGATTCCACGCGGCACCCATCAATGGAACAGGTTCATTACGCCCGATGAACTGGAGATCGCGCTCGAGCGGAGCGGCCTCGCCGTCGTCGATGAATCGGGCGTGATCTACAATCCGCTCGCCGACCGCTTCCAGCTCTCCACCGACCTGGACGTCAATTACATGGTGGTGGCGGAGAAAGCCGCGTGATCGCCGCCGGCTGGCTGTGGGTCGTTTTCACGATCGTCGCCGCGTTCTTCCAGACGCTGCGCAACGCGATGCAGCGCGAGCTGACCCGCGGTCTCGGCACCGTCGGCGCCACGCACGTGCGCTTCCTGTTCGGCTTTCCGTTCGCGGCGATCTTCCTCGCCGGGCTCGTTCTCGGCACCGGCGTGCCGCTGCCGCGACCGGGCCTGATGTTCTGGCCGTGGGTGATCGACGGCGCCTTCGCACAGTTCGCGGCCACCGCGCTGATGCTGCTGGCCATGGGCGAGCGCTCGTTCGTGGTCACCATCGCGTATCTGAAGACCGAACCCATCCAGGTCGCGATCTTCGGCCTGGTCTTTCTCGGCGACCGCGTGAGCGGACCGATGATGATCGCGATCCTGGTTGCAACCGCCGGCGTGATCATCATGTCGACCAAACCCGGCGGAATGGTCGGCGGCATCAGGCCGACGCTGATCGGGCTGGCCTCGGGCGGCATGTTCGCGCTGTCGGCGGTCGGTTTCCGCGGTGCGATCCTCGATCTGCATCTGGCGAATTTCGTGATGGCCGCCACGTTCACGCTGGCGGTCGGCCTGCTCATGCAGGCGGTGACATTGTCGCTCTATCTGCTGCTGCGCGCGCCGGCCGTACTGGGCGCCATTGCGCGCGCCTGGAAGCCGTCGCTGTTTGCCGGCCTGATGGGGGCGCTGGCTTCGCAATTCTGGTTTCTCGCCTTCGCGATTGCCACCGCCGCCAGCGTGCGCACGCTGGCGCTGGTCGAAGTGCTGTTCGCGCAACTGGTCGCCCGCGTCGCCTTCGGCCAGAAAACCACCGCGCGCGAAGCGCTCGGCATGGCGTTCGTGGTCGCCGGCGTGGCGCTCCTCGTTTTCGAGTATTGAGTGCGCGAATCACGACGCCTTAATTATGGTCGTCCGGCAGGATCGGCAGCGGGTGGAATTCGATGCCTTCCTCGTGCAGCGCCTTGGCCTCGTCGGCGGACGCTTCGCCGTAGATCGAGCGGTGCTCGATCTCGCCGTAATGCATCTTGCGCGCCTCCTCGGGAAATCGCGCGCCGACATAGTTGGCGTTGCGGGTGACGTGGTCGCGCAATTCCTTCAGCTTCGTCCGCAACTCGCGTTCTTGCGGCGACGTCATGGCGACAGCGCCTGTGCCGGTCGCGACCGGCGGCATCGGGATCGACGGCGTCGGCGGGGGAGCGGGCGTGGGCGGCTTAGGCTCGTCGAAGATCGCCGGCCCTGGAGCGTCCGCGCGCGCAAGCCGCGGCGCCATGATCGCCTTCTCCACCTTGGCGGAGCCGCAGAGCGGGCAGTTCACCAGTCCGCGCTTGTTCTGGCGGTCGAACGCCGCCGAATTGGCAAACCAGCTCTCGAAGGTGTGGCCGTTGCCGCAATTGAGCGAGTAGCGGATCATGACGGCTCTCGCACCGCGTGCAGATAGGTCGGCTCGGCCATCGGCTCGACCAGTTCAAAGCGCCGGCCATGATGCAGCGAGGGGATTTTTGCCCGCGCTGCCGCAACCTCGGCCGGATTGATCTGGGCGACCACCAGGCCCGGTTCGCTGTCTCCTTCGGCCACGATGCGGCCCCAGGGATCGACGACGAGCGAATGGCCGAACGTCTCACGTCCGCTGTCGTGTTTGCCCCCCTGCGCGGCGGCGAGCACGAAGCAGGCGTTCTCGATGGCGCGGGCGCGAACGAGCGTGTGCCAATGCGCCTCGCCGGTTTGCCGGGTAAACGCGGAGGGGATGGCGAAGAACGAAGCGCCGGCCTCTGCCAGCGCCCGATAGAGCGCCGGAAAGCGCAAGTCGTAGCACACGGTCAGGCCGAGGCGTCCCCACGGCAAATCGGCGACCACCGCAAGCTCCCCGGCGCGATAGGTGTTCGATTCCCGGTAGCTCTCGCCGTCCGCGAGGTCGACGTCGAACATGTGGATCTTGTCGTAGCGGGCAATGATGTCGCCCCTGCGGTCGATGAGGAACGAACGGTTCACCGCCTTTTCGGCCGAGACCTTGATGGCGAGCGAGCCGATATGGACAAAGATCGCAAGCTTGCGCGCGACCTCGCGCAGCGTCGCCAAGGTGTGGTCGTTCTCCTCGACCACGATGTTGGCGAACAGGCGGTCGCGCCGGCTTTCCAGGATATTGGTCATTTCCGGCGTCTGCACATAATCGACGCCGGCGCGCTTGCCGCGATCGATGGCTGCCAAGACGGCGTCCAGATTGGTCTGCGGATCGCGCGTGGAGCGAAGCGCAATGAGCCCGACCTTGAAGCGCGAGTTGCCCGCGGTGCTCATGCCGGCTCTTCCTTCAGCTTGGCGAGCAGGGGATCGAGCTTGCCGGCCTCTTCCAGGGCGTAGAGGTCGTCGCAGCCGCCGACGTGGGTCGCGCCGACAAAAATCTGCGGAAACGTGCTGCGGCCGTTGGCGCGCTCGATCATCTGTTTTCGTACGTCCCGGTTGCCGCTGGCGTCGATTTCATCAAAGACGACGCCCTTGCGGGAAAGCAGTTCCTTCGCGTCCTGGCAATACGGACAGTAACGGATGGTATAGATTTCGACCGCGGCCATGATTGATCGGCAGTTTTAATCGAAGGCTTATATGGATGTTCGTGCCGGGTCGGCAACCCTGGCGAAAACCAGCACGTCGACCGAGGCCGCGCCGGCGCGGAGCAGTGTGCGGGCGCAACCATCGATGGTGGCGCCGGAGGTGAGGACGTCGTCGACGAGCACGAGCCGCCGGCCAAACACGGCCGCTTTGCCCTCTTCCGGCACCTTGAAGGCGCCCTGCACGTTGGTGGCGCGTTCGGAGCGTGACAAGCCGACCTGCTGCGCGGTTGGTTTGACGTGCTTGAGCGCCGTCGCGGCGATCGGCACTCCACTCTCGGCGGAAATGGCGGCCGCCAGCATGGCCGACTGGTTGAAACGCCGCGCCCATTGCCGCCGCCAGTGCAGCGGCACCGGCACCAGCGCATTGGCGTCGGCGAGGATTTCGCGTCCGGCATGGCTGATCCAGCGCCCCATCATCGGCGCCAGATCGAGCCGGTCGCCATATTTGAGGGCATGCACGAGCGCGCGCGAGATCTCATCGAAACGGACCGCCGCGCGGGCCCGGCGATAGGCCGGAGGGTCGGCGATCGCCTCCAGCGACAGGGCGCCCGGGCCGGGATCGTAGACGAACGGAATGCCCAGCCGCTCGCAGTATGGCGGCGTGATAAAGGAGATTTTCGACCAGCAAGACGGACAAAGTCCGCTGCCGTGGACCGGCTCGCGGCAGGCGGCGCACGCCGGCGGCAGTGCCAGATCGAGCGCCGCGCCCACGAATGTCCGCGCCAAGTCCGCGGCGCGCTTGAGGCGCGGGAAGCCCGCGAAAATTGCCGACACCGCCATGCGCGCACGCTACCGCCTTGCCGCATCCTTGTCACCGGGCGAGGCCCGCTCGCGCAGCGGCTTTGGACGTGAGACGATGCGAACATGGCCAATGAGACGGCCCGTATCATGACCCAGGGTGCGCCGCCCGCTCCGTTGATTTTCGACCGGGCGCTTATTCGCCGATGGCGCCGGCGCGCGGCGGCGCTGGGCCCGGTAACAGTTCTGCTCGATCGCGTCGCCGCAGACCTTGCCGAACGGTTGGCGGCGGTGCGGCGGCAATTCGCCGTGGCGGTCGATCTCGGCACGCCGGGGGAGGCGGTGCGCGCCGCGCTTGCCGGGCTCGGCACGCTCGGCACGCTCATTGTCCTCGATGCGATCGCCGAAAGGGGCGCGAGGCGTGCCGGCCAAATGCAAAATAAGATCGCCGCCGACGAGGAGGCGCTGCCGTTTCGCGAGGCTTCGCTCGATCTCGTGGTCTCGGCGCTGGCGCTGCAATTCGTCAATGATCTGCCGGGCGTGCTGGTCCAGATCCGCCGCGCGCTGCGGCCCGACGGATTGCTGCTTGCAGCGCTCATCGGCGGCGACACGCTCACCGAGTTGCGGCAATCGTTTATCGCGGCCGAACTCGAGCGGGAGGGCGGCGCCTCGCCGCGCGTCGCGCCCTTTGTCGACGTGCGCGCCGCCGGCGATCTGTTGCAACGGGCAGGCTTTGCGCTGCCGGTTGCCGATGCCGACCGCTACACCTTGCGCTACCAGTCGCCGTTCGCGTTGATGCACGAACTGCGGCGCATGGGCGCCGCCAATGCGCTTTTCGAGCGCCGTCGCACGCCGCTGCGGCGTGCGACGCTCATGCGCATGGCCGAAATCTACCGGGATCGATTCGCCGACATCGACGGGCGCGTGCGTGCCACCTTCGACATCGTCTGGCTGTCGGGTTGGGCGCCGCATCCCGGCCAGCAGCAGCCGCTCAAGCCGGGATCGGCCCAAAGCCGGCTCGCGGATGCGCTGGGAACGCAGGAATTGTCGGCGGGGGAGAAGGCCGGTAACAGCGAGTAGCGAATGGCGAATAGCGAATAGCGAGTGGAGAGCGACGAATAGCAAATGGAAGCGGCTTCTTTCCCCAATTCGCTATTCGCCAGTCGCTATTCGCAACAAGCTTAGTTCATCGCCGTAGCGACGCTCGTGTAGAGACCTTTGACGCCGGACCCCAGGTTTACGATCGTGGCGGCAATGGCGACGGCGATACCGGAGGCGATCATCGCGTATTCGATTGCGGTCGCGCCGTTTTCGTCGTCGAGGAAACAGCGGAGCAAAGCGCCGATCGGTGGTTTGGCAGAGTTGAACATGGCCTGTCGCCTTCTGGCTTTCGATTACAGCAACGCGGTGAGGTGCGGGATCAGCGGCTCGTCGGCAGGCGGCATCGGATAGTTGCGCAACTCATTCGGCCGCACCCACTTGAGCCTTTGCTGCTCCTGCGGTTCAACGAAACCCTCCCAGCGCCGACATACATAGAGCGGCATGAGGAGGTGGAACTCCGGATAAAGGTGGCTCGCGAAGGTGAGCGGTGCGAGGCACTCCTCTTTGACGATGATTCCCAGTTCCTCCTTGAGCTCGCGGATCAGACTTTGTTCCGGCCGCTCGCCGGGCTCGACCTTGCCGCCGGGAAATTCCCAAAGCCCCGCCATGACCTTGCCTTGCGGACGCTGTGCCAGGAGCACGCGTCCGTCGGCGTCGACGAGGGCACAGGCGGCAACAAGGACCAGTTTGACGCTCACGGCCTTTCGCTCATCTAAACAACGGCGGGTAAAGGGACTTTCAATGCGTTTATTCAAAGGACCTGCTGTCGTCGCAAGGGTTAATGAATTGTAGTCCACCGTCGGTGAAACGATAGCCGCTTGGGGGCCGATGCCGCGCCCGCGGTCGCCGCGTCCGGTGCGAATTATCCGCCCACCAATTCGAGCACCGCTTCGGCGAAGGCTTGCGGGGATTCCTGCGGCGGGTTGTGCCCGACTTTGGGCAAAACGCGGCGCTGATACGGTCCGCTAAAGAACGCCGCATGAGACGCCGACCCCTGCGGCGGCATAACGCCGTCGGCTTCGCCCTGCAGCGCGATCGTCGGCACGGAAATCTTGGGCTGGGTAGCGAGGCGTTGCTCGATGGCTTCGAGCGCCGGATCGCCTGGCGCATGGCCGAAACGGTGGCGATAGGACTGGAGGGTCACGGCCACGAAATCGGGATTGTCGAACGAGATCGCGCTGCGCGCGAACGTGACGTCGTCGAACGCCCAATGCGGCGACCAGATGTGCCAGAGGTACCCGGCGAGCGCGCGGCGGTTTTGCTCCAAGCCGGCGCGACCGCGTTCGGTATGGAAATAGTACTGATACCAGAATCGGTGCTCCTGCGCCGGCGCGACCGGATTCACCGACGCGGCAATATCCTGGATGTTGTAGCCGTTGACGGTGAGGAGACCGCGCACGCGCTCCGGCCATAAGGCGGCGACGATGCAGGCCGCACGTCCGCCCCAATCGTAGCCGGCGAGCACGGCCCGTTCCACGGCGAGCGCATCCATCAGTTCGCGCAGATCATTGCCGAGCGCTGCCTGCTGGCCGGAGCGTGGTGTCTCGGAGGAGAGGAATTGCGTGGGCCCGAAGCCGCGCAGATAAGGCACGATGACGCGGCAGCCGGCGGCAGCGAGCGGCGGCGCCACCTCGTCATAGCAGCGCGGGTCGTAGGGCCAGCCGTGCAACAGAAAGAGCGGCGTGCCGTTCGCAGCGCCGCTCTCCTCGTAGGCGACGTCGAGCGTCGTCGTTAGAATGTGGCGGGGTTCAGCCCTCATGATATACGGCGCGCGCTGCGCGTCACTATGCTTCGACCGAGCCCCAGTTTATGTTGAGGCAAAGCCATTTGGGAGTCATTTCGCCTGGATCGCCGGCCGCCGATTTAAGATCAGAGACTTCCGCTAACTCCGATAATCGCCGTTGATCGCCACATACTCTCTGGTGAGGTCGCAGGTGAGTACGCGGTCGCGACCCTTGCCCAGCCCGAGCGCGACCTTGAGGGTAATCTCCGGCTTTTTCATCGCCGCGGAGACCGCGGCCTCGTCATAGCCCGGATCGCGCTCGCCCCTGTGGGCGACGCGGATGCCGCCGAACCAGATCGACAGCCGGTCGCGGTCGGCGGGCTCTCCGGCCTTGCCGACCGCCATGACCACGCGGCCCCAGTTGGCGTCTTCGCCGGCGATCGCGGTCTTGACCAGGGGCGAATTGGCGATCGAGAGCGCGATGCGGCGCGCCGAGCGCTTCGACTTCGCGCCCTCGACCAGGATTTCAACGAGCTTGCGCGCGCCTTCGCCGTCGCGTGCCACCTGCTCGGAGAGATCGGCGAGCACGGCGTGAAAACCCTTGCGAAAAACGGCAAGCCTTGGATCGGCGGCGCTCGCGATTTTGGCCACGCCGCGCGACGCGGCGGCACCGGTGGCGAATGCGAGCAGCGTGTCGGAAGTCGAGGTGTCGCCGTCGATGGTGAGCGCGTTGAAGGTGTCATCGACCCCCTCGCGCAGGAGCTTGCGCAAGACCGCGGGCGCAATGGGCGCGTCGGTAAAGATAAAAGACAGCATCGTGCCCATGTCCGGCGCGATCATGCCGGCGCCCTTGGCAATGCCGCAGATGGTCACCGCCGTCGCGCCGAGCCTGACCATGGCGGCGGCGCCTTTGGGAAACGTGTCGGTGGTCGTGATCGCCTCGGCCGCATTCTGCCAGCCCCCCGGCGCCGCCTCCGCGGCAAGCCGCGCCATCACGGTTTCGAATTTGCCGGCATCGAGCGGCTCGCCGATGACGCCGGTCGAGGCGAGCAGCACCTCGGCGGGCTTGCAGTCCGCGGCCGCCGCGGCAATCCGCGCCGTCAGCTCGGTTGCGGTTCGGCCCGATCTGCCGGTGAACGCGTTGGCGTTGCCGGAATTGACGACGAGCGCGCGGGCGCCGCCGCGCTTGATGTGCGCGCGGCACCAGTCGACCGGCGCCGACGGGCATTTCGAACGCGTGAAGACTCCGGCCGCGGCGGTGCCGAGGTCGAGCAGCACGAGCAGCACATCGGTGCGCCCGGCATAGCGGATGCCGGCGGCCGCTGTCGAAAGCCGCACGCCGGCGACCGGCGGCATGTCGGGAAACGATGCGGGAGCGAGCGGGGAAATCGAAGCAGACATAAGGTCGTTGTCATTATGTTGTTGTCAGTGCGGGGCGTTGCGAAGCGGCAAACCCGGAATCCACAATCGGCAAACCGCTGGGCTTATGGATTCCGGCCCTCGCTTCGCTCGGCCGGAATGACTAAGACTTTTGTCATCCGCCGCAAGGGCATTCCTCACTTCTTCACCGGCGCGGCGGGATTGAGCGAAGGGCTGGGTGCGGCAGGCGGGGCCGGCTTATCGAGGCGCTCGATTTTGGCGGTCTTGCGCAGCGAGTCGACGAGCTGCTCCTGGGCCTGGCGCACCACGTAACGCTCGAGCTGCGGCTTGAGTTCATCGAATGTCGGGGTCGGCTTGATGCGTTTGTCCTCGACCTGGATGATGTGCCAACCGAACTGCGTGTGGATCGGATCGGAAATCTGTCCCTTGTCGAGCTTGAACGCGACCTCGGCGACTTCGGGCACCAACTGATCCTTGGTGAACCAGCCGAGGTCGCCGCCGTCGGTCTTGGCACTCGGATCCTTGGATTTTTCCTTGGCCAGCGTGGCGAAATCCGCTCCCTTCTTCAGCTCGGCTTCGATTTCCTTTGCTTCGGCCTCGGTGCTCACCAGGATGTGGCGCGCGCGCACCTCCTGCTCGGGCCCCATCTGCTTGATCGCCTGGTCGTAGACCTGATGCAGCGCCTGATCGGTCACCGCCGTCCGGCCGGCGTGCTGCAAGAGTGCCCCCATCAGCACCTTGTAGCGATCGAAGGTGAGCTGGCGCTTGACGTCGGGAGCGTCGGCCAGCTTCTGCTGTTCGGCCGCCTGCGCCAGCACGATGATGTCGGCGAGGTAGGTGATGAGGTAATCGCGCTTCTGCGCCGGTGACATCGCCGGCAAGTTGCCTCCGACCTCGTCCGCGGCGATGGCGAGATCGCTCTCGTGAATGTCGACGCCGTTGGCGCGAGCGATCACCGGATCGTCCTGGGCGCGAAGCGCGACGGTGGGAGCGCAGAGCAGCGCCGCCAGCGCGAGCGCGCCCAGCCTGCAGGCGAAACGCGAGGAAATGGATGGCATCGGATGAATCCTTTGTCACAGGGCCGCATGGCGGCTTCGCTTGCGAACTTGCGCCGCGGCGTTCCCGGCATGGACCGACCGGTGCGCCTCCATGGGACGTTCGTCGCTCGGACACTCGCCGAATCAGGGTGAATTGGCAACGGCGGAATGGGCGTCCGCCTTAAGCAAACCGAACAGTCCGCTCGCATTGACAAGAAAACCACCCCCTCCTATGTCTCGCGCTGACTTGTGCGGTGATCGCCTCGCCTGCGCGCTGTCGCCTCGCCGCCTCCCCGAGGCCCGAATAGCGCCGTATTTTCCGTTAGTTGGAACGGCTCGCGATCGCCAGGAAGATGCCGCATGATCGTGCCCAGCGGCCAGCGGTCGGCGCAACACAACACGTCGGCGCTTGGGCGCGGCCGAGCAGCGTAAGGATAATGAAGCGATGATCGGCGCCGTCGCCCGCAAGCTGTTCGGTTCCTCCAATGAGCGACGGATCCGCTCCTGTCGGCCCCGCGTGGCCGCGATCAACGCGCTCGAAAAGGAGCTTGAGCCGCTCTCCGACGAGGCGTTGCGCGCGCGGACCGACGATTTCAGAAAACAACTGGCGGACGGCAAATCGCTCGACGACATCCTGGTGCCGGCCTTCGCCACCGTACGCGAGGCGGCCAAGCGCACGCTGGGCCAGCGTCATTTCGACGTTCAGCTCGTCGGCGGCATGATCCTGCACGAAGGCAAGATCGCCGAAATGAAGACCGGCGAAGGCAAGACGCTGGTCGCCACGCTTCCGGTCTACCTCAACGCGCTCGCCGGCCGCGGCGTCCACGTCGTCACCGTCAACGATTATCTGGCCAAGCGCGACGCCGAATGGATGGGCGAGATCTACAAGTTCCTGGGCCTGACGGTGGGCGTCATCGTCCACGACCTCGACGACGAGCTGCGCAAGAAGCAGTACGATTGCGACGTCACCTACGGCACCAACAACGAACTGGGCTTCGACTACCTTCGCGACAACATGAAGTACCGGCTCGAGGAAATGGTGCAGCGCGGCCATATATACGCCATCGTCGACGAAGTTCGATTCGATCCTGATCGACGAGGCGCGCACGCCGCTGATCATTTCCGGCCCGCTCGACGACCGCTCCGATTTCTACAACACCATCGACACTTTCATCCCCGGGCTCGACAAGGCCGATTACGAGGTCGACGAGAAGCAGCGCACCGTCACTCTCACCGAGGTCGGCATGGAGAAGATGGAGCAGGGGCTGCGCAGCGCCGGCCAGCTCAAGTCCGACTCGCTCTACGACGTGGAGAACGTCTCGGTCGTCCATCATGTCAATCAGGCGTTGCGCGCGCACAAGCTGTTTGCCCGCGACAAGGATTACATCGTGCGCAACGGCGAGGTCGTGATCATCGACGAGTTCACCGGCCGCATGATGCCCGGCCGGCGCTATTCGGAGGGCCTGCATCAGGCGCTGGAGGCCAAGGAGCACCAGCCGATCCAGCCGGAGAACCAGACGCTCGCCTCGATCACCTTCCAGAACTATTTCCGCATGTACGAAAAGCTCGCCGGCATGACCGGAACGGCGGTGACCGAAGCCGACGAGTTCATGGATATCTACGAACTCGACGTGCTGGAAATCCCCACCAACATGCCGATGATCCGGCTCGACGACGACGACGAGGTTTATCGCACCGCGACGGAGAAATACCGGGCCATCATCGCGCTGATCGAGGATTGCAAGGCGCGCGGCCAGCCCGTGCTGGTCGGCACGACCTCGATCGAGAAATCGGAGCAGCTTGCGGAGATGCTGCGCAATGCCGGCTGGGAGCAGCATGACTTCTCCGACGCCAACGCTTTTGCCGCGCTCTATACCGGCGACAACTCCTCGAAGGCCAAGGTGTTCGCCATCCTCAACGCCCGCTATCACGAGCAGGAGGCGCAGATCATCTCCCAGGCCGGCGTGCCGGGCGCGATCACCATCGCCACCAACATGGCGGGCCGCGGCACCGACATCCAGCTCGGCGGCAACGCCGACATGCGTATTCGCCAGGAACTGGCCGATATCGAGGATCCGCGCGAGCGCGAGAAAGGGCCACGTGCCGCCGAGATTCGCGCGCAAGTGGCGCGTTTGAAGGATAAGGCGCTCGCCGCCGGGGGGCTTTGCGTGCTCGGCACCGAGCGGCACGAAAGCCGCCGCATCGACAACCAGTTGCGCGGACGTTCCGGACGCCAGGGCGATCCCGGCCACTCGAAGTTCTACCTGTCGCTCGAAGACGATCTGATGCGCATCTTCGGCACCGATAAGCTCGACGGCATGCTGCAGAAGCTCGGCCTGAAGGAGAACGAGGCGATCATCCATCCGTGGATCAACAAGGCGTTGGAGAAGGCGCAGCAGAAGGTCGAGGCGCGCAATTTCGACATCCGCAAGAACATCCTCAAGTTCGACGACGTGATGAACGACCAACGCAAGGTCATTTTCGATCAGCGCGTCGAATGGATGCAGGACGAAGTGGTGGCTGAGATCATTGCCGACATGCGCCATACCGCGATCGACGATCTGGTCGCCAAGCACGTGCCGGAAAACGCCTATCCGGAGCAATGGGACACGCCGGGGCTGCGTGAGGAGCTCAAGCGGGTCCTGGGCCTCGATCTGTCGGTGGACGACTGGGCCAAGGAGGAGGGCATCGCCGACGAGGAGATTTTCGCCCGCGTCGAGCGACGCGCCGACGAACACATGGCGGGCAAGGTCGCGCAATGGGGCACCGACGTCATCCGCTACATCGAAAAGTCGATCCTCCTGCAGACGCTCGACCACCTGTGGCGCGAGCACCTGGTCATGCTCGATCATCTGCGCCAGGTGATCGGGCTGCGCGGCTATGGCCAGCGCGACCCGCTCAACGAATACAAGGCGGAAGCCTTCAGTCTGTTCGAAGCGATGAGCCATGAATTGCGCGAGGCGGTGACCGCCCAGCTCATGCGCATCGAAGTGATGCCGGCGGCGCCTCCGGATCAGCAGCCGATGGGGTTGCCGGCGATGGAGGCGCACAAGGCCGATCCGATCACCGGCGAGGACGAAATGGCGCTGGCGCTCGCGGGCGGCGAAACGCTTGCCCGGCAGGGGTTCGGCCGCGTCACCTCAGGCGGCAACGGCGGTCCCGCTGGAGCCGCAGCGGCGACGGGCCTGGTGCAGGCTTCGGCGCGTAATCCGAAGGATCCGACCAGCTGGGGCAAGGTCGGCCGCAACGAGGCGTGTCCGTGCGGCTCGGGTAAGAAGTACAAGCACTGCCACGGCCGCTACGTGTAGGCGGTGACGCAGCACGACGGATCACGCATCCGTTATCTGCCGTCCGCGATCTGATGTCCGATTAATGGAATACCCCCCAGCGGCTGTCGAACGAGCCGCCTGGAACCACGGGCTGCGCGCCGTTGATCAAGCCGCTGCTGGCCGGCGGCGAGGCTTCGGCCGGCGGCAACGCTTCGGCCTGCTGCACATGCGCGGCTTTGGGCTTGGCCACACTCGCATCGCGCCGCTCGGTCTTCGGCTTCGGCCGCAACGATGCCACGGCGTGCGTGGCTGGTGCCGCCCGCAGCGTCGGTCGCGAGGATGATTGCGGCGTTGCGGTCGCGGTCTGAACGGGGGTCGGGGCGGCCCCAGAGGGCTGTTGGCTGGTGCCGTGGCCACTCGAAAACAACCCGCCGAAGAAGCTTGAATGACTCTGCGTGCCGGCATCGGCGCTCGCCACGGCGGCCGGTTCGGCCGACGGTCCGGGTGAGAACAGGGACCCAAACAGGTTGCGCACCTGGTCGCCGGGCACCGGCGGCGCCTCGGCAATCGCGGCGTGCGTATCGGATTCGGAGCCCGGAGGCGGAGAAATCGCGGGCGGCAGTCGGCCCGGCTGTTGCGGCGGCACGTGAATGTGCCCGTTGCCGTCGTAGGTGTAGGTGGGGTCGGCGAGCTTGGCGACGAACACCCGGTTCATTCCGCCATCGGTGTTGGAGACGAGCGAGGCCTCCGGCACATTTTCCCTTACCAGTTGGGCAAGCTGGTAATTGTCCCTCTGCTGCTTGGCCACTACCGCGCTGGCGATCGTCGGGTCGAGCTGGAATGTCGGACAGCGCCCGGTCGGATTGAACGCAAGCGGCCTGGTGGAGCCGGGCGGCGGCGCGGCATCGAACACGTAACGGCGCTCGCAGACGTTCACCTTGGGCTCGAGACGCGACACTTCGAAGTCGTCACTGCCTTGCTTGATCATCTGCCAGAAGGCGAAGTTCGGATTATTGCGGTGCCGGGCGAGATTCGCCGGGGTCATGCGGAAAGGAAAGGCCTGGAGCTGGATTTCCTTTTGGCCGCCGAGGAAAGCGTCACGCGCCAGCGAATAGATTTCTCCGATCTCCTTGTCGGTCATGGCGTAGCAGCCCCGCGAGGAGCAGTCGCCGTGGATCATCAGGAAGGCGCCGTGCCGGTTATTGGCGCGGTCGTAGACGTTCGGAAAGCCGGTATTGATGGCGAGGTAGTAGCTGGAATTGGGATTCATCAGCCCGGGCGTGATCGGATAGAAGCCTTCGGGGGCCTGGCGGTCGCCCTCCTTGACCTTGGGGCCGAGATCGCCCGACCAGCGGCAGATCGGATAGACCTTGAGCAGCGCATAACGCCCGGAGGCATCCTGCTTCCAGACTTCGAGCTCGGATTCCTCCTTGAAGATGCGGACCAGGATCGGCGAATCCTTCGGCATGTTCCTTTGCTGGAGCACGGCGAGCATCTGCGGCGACAATTCTTTCATCGCCTGGCTCGGCAGATCGTAGCCTTCTTCGCCAAAGCAGCCGCTCAGCGTCAGCGCGGCGGCCAGCACCGCAAACGCCGTCAACGCGCGCATGCAAAGCGCGCGACCGAGAGGGGCGCGGATCAATTGAATTCTCCCCGACGGATGGACCTTCCCCACTCCATCACCAGCCTAATGGTTATACCGAAGAGGTGGCTTCTGCAAGGCAGCCGGCCCGGGCGCGAGCTTGCCGATGCAGGCGATAATGAAGCGCAGATGTCCTGCGAATTTGCCCGCAAATCCAAGGCGCTAAGCGATCTTACAGCGCCTCCCCGGCGGCCCGGCGGCAGCGACCGCGGCCGCGGCTGGGGACCAATCCGGGCTTTTTTGTGGTGGAGGCGCCTTAGTTGGGCTCGAACCCCACCCGGGCGCGCCGCAGAAGCGGCATCAGGCCAGCGTTCGTCCGATTGCCGAGAATTTATCGCGCCGCTGCCGCACGATGGCGGCCCGATCGAGAGTGCGCAGTTCGGCGAGCGCTGTGCCGATGGCCGCGCCGGCCGCCGCCATCGCCGCGGCCGGGTCGCGATGCGCCCCGCCGGCCGGTTCCGGCACGATGGCGTCGACCACGCCGAGGCGCATCAGGTCGTGCGCGGTGATTTTCATGGCGGAGGCCGCATCTTGCGCCCGCGAAGTGTCGCGCCAGAGAATCGACGCTGCCCCCTCGGGTGAAATCACGCTGTAGATGGCGTGCTCCAGCATGAGCACGCGGTTCGCGGTCGCAAGCGCCACCGCGCCGCCGGAGCCGCCTTCGCCGATAATCGTCGCGACGTTCGGAACGCCGATCTCCAGGCAAGTCTGCGTCGAGCGGGCGATCGCCTCGGCCTGACCGCGTTCCTCGGCGCCGATGCCCGGATAGGCGCCGGCGGTATCGATGAGCGCGATCACCGGAATGTCGAAGCGATCGGCCATACCCATGAGCCGGACAGCCTTGCGGTACCCCTCCGGCCGCGCCATGCCGAAATTGTACTTGAGCCGGCTCTCGGTGTCGGAGCCCTTTTCCTGGCCGATCACGCAGACGCTTTCACCCTGAAACCGGCCGAAGCCGCCGATGATCGCGGGGTCGTCGCCGTACTTGCGGTCGCCGGCAAGCGGGGTGAACTCGGTGATGAGCGCCGCGATGTAATCCAGGCAATGCGGTCGCTGCGGGTGGCGTGCGACCTGCGTCTTCTGCCAGGGCGTCAGCGCAGCGTAGAGTTCCTTGAGCGCGGCCACCGCCTTGCCCTCGATGCGGCCGATCTCCTCGCCGATCGCGATCGCATCGCCATCCTGCTGCAGCGCGCGCAATTCCTCCACCTTGGCCTCAAGCTCGGCCACCGGTTTTTCAAAGTCGAGATATGCGCGCATCAAGCGAAGACTTGTGGCCCGATGAATGGAGGTCGGCGGTTCGTCGTTCACCGCCAACCTCTCCGCTGGAGTTGTTCAAGTCAAGAAAGGCCGACGAACGGAACTATATGCGTCCCAACGTCTGCTTCGTCATGGGTATTCGACCATCAAAGTTTCGATTTTTCTCTCAATGCCCACCATCGTCAAATGTCGATCAAAATATTACGAAATGGCCGGTCACCCTCGCTCCGCCAGCGGATGCAGGTCGCGAACGAGGCTTTTCAGCCGCTCCTCCAGCACGTGGGTATAGATTTGCGTGGTGGAAATATCGGCGTGGCCGAGCAGCGTCTGCACCACGCGCAGGTCCGCGCCGTTGTGCAAGAGGTGGCTGGCGAAGGCGTGGCGCAGCACGTGCGGGCTGACCTGTTGGGCGCGCAGGCCAGCCGCTGCGGCCAGCTCCTTCAGTTCGCGGGCGAAGTGTTGCCGGGTGAGATGGCCGCTTTCGCCGAACGAAGGAAACAGCCATTTCGATCGTCCATCGCCGCCTGATTCGGCCAGCAAGCTGAGGTATGCCGCCATCGCGTTCTTGGCGGCATCGTTAAGCGGCACCATGCGCTCCTTGTCGCCCTTGCCGCGCACGACGATGACGCGGGCGTCGCGGCGGGCTGCGGAGGCGGGCAACGCCACCAGTTCGGACACCCGCATCCCGGTGGCGTAGAGTGTTTCGACGAGGCAACAGAGCCGTACCGCGCGCAGCCGTTCGCGCACGGGAGACTCGCCATCGATGGCCGCGGCGGCGCGCAGCAAGCGATCAACCTCGGCAATGCTGAGCGTCTTGGGCAGCGGGCGGCTGCGCTTGGGACCTTCCAGGACCGCGGCCGGATCGTCCTTGCGCAAGCCGTCGGCGTAGAGAAAGCGATAGAACTGGCGGATCGCCGAGAGCCGCCGCGCCAAAGTTGCCGCCTGCAAGCCGCGTTGCGAAAGCTCGCCCAGATACGCGCGCAGATCTTGCGTGGCCGCCGTTGCGACGGCACGGCCCGCCTGCGCCAGGCTCGCGGCAAATTCCGCAAGATCGCGGCGATAGGCCGAAAGCGTGTTGGCGGAAGCGCCGCGCTCGGCCGCCAGCATGTCGAGAAAAAGCCCGATCAGTCGTCGGTCGCCGGTGCGTGCCGCTGGGGGCGTTGCCTGAGCCATCGCATCGGCCCCGTTTTGACCTTAAGGGTTTTTGACGAACTTGCTCGGCGGGACGAAAACACTCATCGCGCGCGGGTGGGGTTTGACGAAATGGGCCAGCGAATAGAGCCCGCCATAGACCACGGCGCACAGAATCGCGAGGATGGTGAGGAGGCGGATCAGGCTCGGCATCGGCAGGCGACCGTGCTCATTACCTCTTGGTACCGGCGAAGCGGACCGAGTACGATCATGTCCGGCCGGATACAAGGCTTCTGTCAGCGCCGGACAGGATTTTCGCCGCTCCCCGGCAGAGCGGACCAGGCGCTGATGGGCTTGCCCCTGGCGGGCCGGACGTAAACGCGCATGACCGATATCGCACTACAAAATGACGCCAATGCGATCCAAGTGGAGGCCGCGATCCGTGCCGCCCTAGGGGGCCGGTCCCTCGTGCTCGTCGGCATGATGGGCGTCGGCAAATCGTCGATCGGCCGCCGGCTCGCCTCGCGCCTGGTCATCCCGTTCGCGGACGCCGACGCGGAAATCGAGAAGGCGGCTGGAATGAGCATTGCGGATATTTTTGCCCGGCATGGAGAGCTCGACTTCCGCGGCGGCGAGGCGCGGGTGATCGCGCGGCTTCTGGAAAACGGTCCGCAGGTGCTGTCGACCGGCGGCGGCGCCGTCATGAACGCGTCGACGCGCGGGGCCATCAAGGCCAAGGGCGTCTCCATCTGGCTCGCCGCCGAGTTCGACATCCTGATACGGCGCGTATCCAAGCGCAAGGGTGAGCGCCCCATGCTGGCAACCGATGATCCGGCGCGCACGCTGCGCGAATTGCTGGCGGCGCGCGAGCCGATCTACGCGCTGGCCGATATTACAGTGCAGTCGCGGGAAGCGCCGCATGATGCCATCGTCAGCGAGATCGTTGCCGCACTGTCGGCCTTCATGAAAGTTTCCGTCGCGGCGGAGCAAAAGGACGGCGTATGACCGCACCCGTTCGTATCGATCCGACAGTCGTCGAAGTCGCTCTCGGCGCGCGCACCTATCAGATCGTGATCGGACGCGGCGTCGCTGCTTCGCTCGGGGTGCGCATCGCCGCCTTGCGGCCGGGGGCGCGCGCATTCATCGTTACCGACCGGAACGTGGCGCGCCACGTTCTGCCCGCGGTCGAAGCGGCCCTCGGCGCTGCCGGCGTGCGCAGTGACAGCGTGACCGTTGCGCCCGGAGAGGCATCGAAGAGCTTTGCCACCTTCGAACGGGTCTGCGAGGCGATTATCGCTTCGCGCATCGAGCGCGGCGATCTCGTGATCGCGCTCGGCGGCGGTGTGATCGGCGACCTCGCCGGCTTCGCTGCCGCGGTGGTGCGGCGCGGGCTCGATTATGTCCAGGTGCCGACCACGCTGTTGGCGCAGGTCGATTCCTCGGTCGGCGGCAAGACCGCAATCGATTCGAGCGAGGGCAAGAACCTGGTCGGCGCCTTCCATCAGCCGATCCTGGTGGTGGCCGATACCGCATTGCTCGACACGCTGCCGGTGCGTGAATTCCGCGCCGGCTATGCGGAAAACGTCAAGCACGCGCTCATCGGCGATGCCGGCTTTTTCGCCTGGCTCGAGTCCAATTGGCGCGACATTTTTGCCGGGGGTTCTTCCGGAAGCTTTGCGCGCGAGCACGCGGTCGCCACCAGCTGCCGCACCAAGGCCGCCATCGTCGCGCGCGACGAGCGCGAGACCGGTGACCGGGCGTTGCTCAATCTTGGCCACACGTTCGGCCATGCGCTGGAGGCGGCCTGCGGCTACTCCGACCGCCTGTTGCACGGCGAGGCGATCGCCATCGGCATGGCGCTTGCGTTCGGCTTTTCGGCGCGGAAGGGGCTGATCGCGCCGGCCGAGGCCGATCGCGCGATCGCCCATCTGGCCGCCGTCGGCCTGCCGACGCGGCTCGCCGACATCCTCGGCACGCTGTCTTCGCTCGACCGGCTGATGGCGTTGATCGCCCAGGACAAGAAAATCAAGCGCGGCAAGCTTACATTCATCCTGGTACGCGGGATCGGCGCAGCCTTCATCGAGGCCGGCGTCGACGAGGCGGAGGTGCGTGCGTTTCTCGGCGAGAAGCTTTGCGGGCGATGACGATTATCGATTGGCTGACCGTTGCGGCGATCCTGATCTGCCTTCTGGTATCGGCGTTCTTCTCGGCGAGCGAGACCGCGCTCACCGCGTCCTCGCGCGCCGCCATGTTGCGCCTGGAGAAGGCAGGCAGCCGCGATGCCGGTATCGTCAACCGCCTGCTCGCCACCCGCGAGCGCCTGTTGGGCGCGATCCTGCTCGGCAATAACCTGACCAACGTCGCCGCCTCGACGCTCTCCACCGGATTGCTGCTGGTCTTGTTCGGCCGCGTCGGCGTCATCTATGCGACGCTGGCACTGACGATCGTGATCTTCGTGGTGTGCGAGATCCTGCCGAAGACCGCCGCCTTCAACGCACCGGATCGGATGGCGCTCGCGGTCGCGCAGCCGATCGACCGCCTGGTGCGTTGGTTCCTGCCGCTTCTCAAAGCGGTCGAATGGCTGGTGCGGCTGATCCTGCACGGCCTCGGCATGCCGGTCGGCAGGCTGCAGTCGATCCTCTCTCCGCGCGAGGAACTGCGCGGCGCGGTCGATCTTCTGCACCGTGCCGGCATCGTGGAAAAACTCGACCGCGACATGATGGGCGGCGTGCTCGATTTGCGCGAGCTGACCGTCTCCGACGTCATGGTCCATCGCACCAAGATGGTGATGCTCGATGCCGACCAGCCGCCGCAGGACATCGTCGATGCCGTGCTGGCGGCCGCGGTGAGCCGTTTGCCGCTTTGGCGCGGCACGCCCGACAACATCATCGGCGTGCTGCACGCCGGCGACGTGTTGCGCGCGCTCCATGCCGCCGGCGGCGATGCCGCCACGCTCGACATCGCGGCGCTGGCGGCGCCGCCCTGGTTCGTGCTCGACACCACCCCGCTCTACGAGCAACTCACCGCGTTCCGCGCCCGTAAGGCGGCGCTGGCGCTGGTGGTCGATGAGTACGGCGAACTCGAAGGGCTGGTCACGCTCGAAGACATCGTCGAAGAAATCGTCGGCGACATCAGCAATACGCAGGATGTTGCCGTCCCCGGCGTGCGGGCGCTGCCGGACGGCTCGGTCAACGTCGACGGCGCCGTGCCGGTGCGCGATCTCAACCGCGCCATGGACTGGAATATTCCCGATGGCGAGGCCACCACGATCGCGGGCGTGGTCATCCACGAGACGCGCTCGATTCCCGAACCGGGGCAGAGCTTCACCTTCCACGGCTTCCGCTTCAACGTGCTGCAGAAGACGCGCAACCGCATCACCGCATTGCGCGTCACCCCGCTCGCGCGCAAGGCGGCCGCGAAAGTGGGCTGATGTTGCTTGCGTTCCATCTGCCGGGGTTGACGCGCAGAGCCGCGCGAGCGCTTAACCTCGGCTACATCCCGTCGCCCGGCGCTGCGGCGTGAATCGCGAGCGCGTGGACGCCGCCCGAGAGCTCATCGGCCAGCGCAGCGTTGATCATGCGGTGGCGCTCGATCCGGGTCTTCCCGTGGAAGGCCGCCGCTACAATATACACCCGGAAATGGGTCTGCCCGCCCGGCCGGTGCCCAGCGTGGCCTTCATGATGGTGTGATTCGTCGTCAACGCTCAGACTCTGCGGAGCGAAAGTTTTGCGCAACTTTTCCGTGATCAGATCGCGCGTTTGCATGTCGTCATGCCTAGCCGGGTCGAGCCCAAGAGGTCAATGTCGCGACGCGCGAATTAGCTGTCTGTCAAGTCTTGCGGGTATCATCACCGCACTCGCATAATCGAGCCCAATGAGTACGAATTCGCCGCTCTTTGATCGTATCCGGGTCAAGCCCGATCAGGACCGCAGGCTGCGCGCCGAACTGCCGTGCTGCCAATGGCCGAAATGCAACGCGCCGGCCACCCACCGGGCGCCGAAGGGCCGGCTGCGTGCCAGTGAGTATTGGCAGTTCTGCCTCGAACACGTGCGTGAATACAACAATTCGTACAACTTCTTCTCCGGCATGAGCGACGACGCCATCGCCCGCTATCAGAAGGAGGACATGACCGGCCATCGTCCGACCTGGAAAATGGGCTCGGTCGGGGGCGTCGGCGGCCGCCGCGACCAGACCGCGGGCGCCGGCTTTCGCGTCGCCGGCTGGGCGGCGGATGATCCCTTCGATCTGTTCGCCGCCTCTGGCGGGCGCCCTGACGGCCATGCTCGTCCGGCAACGGAGGGGCGCAAGATTCTCAATGCGCAGCGCCGCGCCCTCGATGTCCTCGGCCTTGAAGCCGACGCCAAGCGGGCCAATATCAAAGCCAAATTCAAGGTCTTGGTGAAGCGGCATCATCCCGACGCGAACGGCGGTGATCGCGCCTCCGAAGACCGGCTGCGCGCGATCATCGCCGCCTATAATTACCTGAAGACCGCGGGGTTCTGCTGACCACCGGACAGGCGGCTTTCGCTGGCTTGCGGCTTTCTGCTAAACCTGCCGCGACATCCGCCCGCGGATTCGCCGCCTGCGCGGTGGGCGCCTGCGACGTTCGCAGGCTTGGAGGAACAATGGCTCTGGCAACGCAAGAAGAATCCGGCCTGCCGGACATGAAAGTTTCGATCCGCCAGCTCTTCGGTATCGACAGCGATCTGGAAGTTCCGGCTTATTCGGAGCCGAACGAGCACGTGCCGGATCTCGATGCGGATTACCGCTTCGACAAGCCGACCACGCTCGCCATTCTCGCCGGCTTTGCCCGCAACCGTCGCGTCATCGTCACCGGCTATCACGGCACCGGCAAGTCGACCCATGTCGAGCAGGTGGCGGCGCGGCTCAACTGGCCCTGCGTCCGCGTCAATCTCGACAGCCACATCAGCCGCGTCGATCTCATCGGCAAGGACGCCATCGTCATTCGCGACGGCATGCAGGTCACCGAATTCCGCGACGGCATCCTGCCCTGGGCGCTGCAGAACAACGTCGCGCTGTGTTTCGACGAATACGACGCCGGCCGCCCCGACGTGATGTTCGTGATCCAGCGTGTGCTCGAAGCATCCGGCCGGCTGACGCTGCTCGACCAGAACAAGGTGATCAAGCCGCATCCTTCGTTCCGCCTGTTCGCCACCGCCAACACGGTGGGAACTCGGTGACACGTCCGGCCTCTATCACGGCACCCAGCAGATCAACCAGGGCCAGATGGACCGCTGGTCGATCGTCACCACACTCAATTATCTGCCGCACGACAACGAAGTCGACATCGTGCTCGCCAAGGCGAAGCACTATCGCACAGCGGAGGGCCGCGACATCGTCAACAAGATGGTGCGCGTCGCCGACCTTACCCGCAACGCGTTCATGAACGGCGACATCTCGACGGTGATGAGCCCGCGCACGGTGATCATCTGGGCGGAGAATGCGGAAATCTTCGGCGAGATCGGCTTTGCCTTCCGGCTCACCTTCGTCAACAAATGCGACGAGCTTGAGCGGCCGCTGGTGGCGGAGTTCTATCAGCGCTGTTTCGGCCAGGAATTGCCGGAGAGCGCGGTGAACGTGGCGTTGAGCTGATACGCGCCGTCATGCGCGGGCTCGACCCGCGCATCCATCTTTTGAACGCAGAAGATGGATTGCGGGGTCATAGGCGAGCGAAGCGACGCCGTTCTTTGAACGGCTATGCCCGGGCAATGACGATGAGGGAACGCAACACGATGTCCTCCAACATCAAGCCCAAAGCATCCGCCAAAGACGCGCCGACCGAACCGTTCAAGCGCGCGGTCGGCGTGTGCCTGCGCTCGATTGCCGGCAAGGGCGATCTGGAGGTTTCGTTCGCCGCCGAGCGGCCGGGATACGCTGGCGGCAAGGCGCGTCTGCCGGAGCCACCGCGTCGGCTCAACGAGCGGGAAGCGGCGATCGTGCGCGGTCACGCCGATTCGATCGCGCTCAAGCTTGCGTGCCACGATCCCGCCGTGCACCGCAAACTCGCTCCCGGCGGCCAGCAGGCCCGCGCCGTGTTCGAGGCGGTCGAGCAGGCGCGCGTCGAGGCGATCGGCTCGCGCCGCATGGGCGGGGTGGCGAAGAATCTCGCCGCCATGCTCGACGACCGCTTTCATCGCGGCAAATTCGACGAGGTCACTGACCGCGCCGACGCGCCGATCGAGGATGCGCTCGCCTTGATGGTGCGCGAACGGCTCACCGGCCAGGCGCCGCCGGCGGCCGCGAAAAAACTGGTCGATCTGTGGCGTCCCCTGATCGAGGAACGCGCCGGCAAGAATCTCGATCGGTTGGAGCGGGTCTTCAACGATCAGCGCCGCTACGGCGACGCCATCCACGACCTGCTCGATTGCCTCGATATGGGCGAGGACCGCTCGAGCGAGGCCGACGAGGAGGAAGGCGAGGAAGGCGACGAGGACACTCCCAAGGACGAGCAGGGCGACAGCGGCGACGCATCCGACTCCGCCGACAGCGAGCGCATGGGCATGGAGGCGGAGGCCTCGGCCGAGGAACTGCCGGACAGCGCCTCGGAGGCGGTCGATGCGCCGGCGGCCGAGATGGCCGACGATTCCGAGATGGGCGATTCGGAGACCGCCGCGGAGCCGTGGCGGCCGCGGCACCATCGCAACGAGCCGCGTGGTCCGGATTATCGGCCGTTCACCGCGAAATTCGACGAGATGGTGGGCGCCGAAGACTTGTGCGAGGCGGAAGAGCTCGATCGGCTGCGCGGCTATCTCGACAAGCAGCTCTCGCATCTGCAGGGCGTGGTCGCGCGGCTTGCCAACCGGCTGCAACGGCTGTTGCTGGCGCAGCAGAACCGGTCCTGGGAATTCGATCTCGAAGAGGGCCTGCTCGATCCGGCGCGGCTGTCGCGCGTCGTCGTCGATCCGTTGCATCCGCTCTCGTTCAAGCGCGAGAAGGATACCGATTTCCGCGACACCGTGGTGACGCTGCTCCTCGACAATTCCGGCTCGATGCGCGGCCGCCCGATCACGGTGGCGGCCACCTGCGCCGACATTCTGGCGCGCACGCTGGAGCGTTGCGGCGTGAAGGTGGAAATACTCGGCTTCACCACGCGCGCCTGGAAAGGCGGGCAGTCGCGCGAAGCCTGGCTCGCCCAGAGCAAGCCGGCCAATCCCGGCCGGCTCAACGACCTGCGCCATATCGTCTACAAGTCTGCCGACGCACCGTGGCGGCGCGCGCGCAAGAATCTCGGCTTGATGATGCGCGAGGGCTTGTTGAAGGAGAACATCGACGGCGAAGCGCTCGACTGGGCCCATAAGCGCCTGCTCGCGCGGTCGGAGACGCGCAAGATCCTGATGATGATTTCCGACGGCGCCCCGGTCGACGATTCGACGCTGTCGGTCAATGCCGGCAATTATCTGGAGCGCCATTTGCGCTGGGTGATCGAGGACATCGAGACCCGCTCGCCGGTCGAGCTGATCGCCATCGGCATCGGCCACGATGTCACGCGCTACTACCGGCGCGCGGTCACCATCGTCGACGCGGAAGAGCTGGGCGGCGTCATGACCGAAAAGCTCGCCGAGCTGTTCGAGGAATCCCCGTCCGCGGAGACGATGCCGCGCCCGGCGCGGCCGCGGCGGCTGAACGCGTAGCCTTTCCCGCCGGACGCCAAATTTCCGCTGTCTTTTGCAGCGGCAAAAAGTGCGCGCTGACGCATGGGTCGGCGCGGCTACGAACTGGCGAAGCAGGAACCGACGGCCGGTGCTCGGACGTTGCAAGCCGCTATGCGGCGGCGGCGGTTTCCCGCTTCTTGACCACCTGGCGCTTGAGGTCGAGCGCTCGCGGCGACAGCTCGCTGTCCTTGGCGGCCAACAGGAAAGCATCGAGCCCGCCGCGATGATCGATGGTTTTGAGCGCGCTGGCCGCAATCCGCAGCCGCACCGAGCGATTCAACGAATCCGACATCAGCGTGACGTTGAGCAGGTTCGGCAAGAACCGGCGCTTGGTCTTGCGATTGGAGTGACTCACGCGGTGCCCGATCTGGCGCGTTTTTCCGGTGAGCTCGCAACGCCGCGACATGGCTGAATTTCCTCGATTATGCGCCCTTTTGGCGGTCGCGCAACGGGCGGACCTATAGTGACGCCTGCCGGTGCGGTCAAGCTCATGGCGTGGCTCATGGCCTGGCTCATGGCGCGGCTCAGCGGGGATCAATAATTTGGCGCCTGAACGTGTCCGGGCCGTCTAACCGGGTCGCGCACGGTGCGCGACAGAACTGAAGCTTGCTCACCTCGCGCGCGGTTGTAACAAAAAACCACACAAAGGACTTATTCTCCAAGAAGACAGGGCGCCGGATTGCACGCACGCGATGATGAGACCGGCGGTCCGCAAACATTGCGTTGATGGGCTGCTCGTGCGGCAGCGATTGAGGATCAACAACTTGCCTGTGCCGACCGATTGGCTGCCGCGCGGCAGGCGGCCTGCCGTTTGCGCGGTTCTCGGCGTTGCGGCGATAGCGGCAGCGTTCGCCGCCGACAGCGCCATTCCGGCCTATGCGCAGGGGCGCCTTGAGGCCGAATACGTCGCCAGCGTTTCGGGTATCCCGATCGGTCGGGGTAATTGGGTGGTGGAGATTTCCGACCACGCCTATAGCGCCGCAGTCAGTGGATCGACCGCCGGCCTTTTGCAATTCTTGACCCGCGCCCGCGGCACCGGCTCCGCACATGGCACCGTTGATGACGGGCAGCCGGTGCCGACGAGCTACGCGGCCACCATCATCGACAGCCGACACATCGACGACGTGCACATTTCGCTTAAAGGTGGTGACGTGACCGACTACACCGCCGAGCCGCCGCTGCTGCCGCTTCCCGACCGCATCCCGGTGACCGAAGCCGATCGCCGCGGCGTCATCGATCCGTTGACCTCGGCGCTGGCGAGGGTTGCTGGCGCCGGCGACCCGGTGAATCCGCAAGCCTGCAATCGCAGCGTTCCGGTGTTCGACGGTCGCGTGCGCTACGACCTGCGCAGCGAGTTCAAGCGCATGGAAAAGGTCAAGGCGGAGAAAGGCTACCAAGGCCCCGCGGTCGTCTGTGCATTGTATTTCAGGCCCATTTCCGGCTACGTGCCGGACCGTGCAGCGATCAAATATCTGATCAAGCTGCGCGACGCCGAGGTCTGGCTGGCACCGATTGCCGGAACGCGGGTGCTGGCGCCGTTCCGCTTCTCCATCCCGACGCCGCTCGGTCCCGGCGTTCTGGAGGCCAAGGAGTTCGTCTCGGTCGCGGAGCCGGCGCATCCCCTTGCCGAGGCGCAGTGAGCGGAAGGGGCCCTTGGCGCCGTGGCCCAAGCGTGCACACATAGGGCTGGCGGGCCTGCGCGGTGCGAAACGCGTCCCCGTTATCCACAGGCTTGTTGGCTCTTGACTCTGCGCAAGAATCGTGGATGAGCGGTGGATTGCGCTTTTGCTGCGAAGAGGATGAGATGAAACGGCTGCTGACACCCGATCTGGTATCCGTCCTCTTGGGTACTTCCATATCTCGCGGTGAACAAACTCGAACACGACGCGAGTCGCTGATTCGGCCGCGATTCGTTCCAGACTCGTTCCACAGCTAAACCACAGGCCTTCCAACCGTCACGATGTGATACAGAAGCACTCGCTCCCTCTCGCGGCCGCGCCGTTGCGGCGGTCACGGAGGGGCAGCATGCCGGGCTCGTTATGCCGATTTCGTTTTCCCCTCCTGTCGATCGCGACCTGCGCGCCCGTGGCGCCGGCGTCACTGCCGTCCTCGGTCCCACCAATACCGGGAAGACGCATCTGGCCATCGAGCGGATGCTGGCACATTCCTCCGGACTGATCGGTCTGCCGCTGCGGCTGCTTGCACGCGAGGTCTACAATCGCGCGGTGGAGCGCGTCGGCGCCGATGCCGTCGCACTCGTCACCGGCGAGGAGAAGATCAAGCCGCCCAATCCGCGCTTTTGGGTGGCCACCGTTGAAGCCATGCCGCGCGATCTCGACGTCGCGTTCCTCGCCGTCGACGAGGTGCAGCTCGCCGCTGATTTCGAGCGCGGCCACGTCTTTACCGACCGCATGCTGCACCGGCGCGGACGGGAGGAGACGCTTGTGCTCGGCGCCGCCACAATGCGGCCGATCGTCGAGCGGCTGCTGCCGGGCGCCAGCATCGTCAGCCGGCCGCGGCTGTCGCAGCTCAGTTTCGCCGGCGAAAAGAAACTCACCAGGCTTCCGCGCCGCTCGGCGATTGTCGCCTTCTCGGCCGACGAGGTTTACGCCATCGCCGAACTCATCCGCCGCCAGCGCGGCGGCGCCGCCGTCGTGCTCGGCGCATTGTCGCCGCGCACGCGCAATGCGCAGGTCGATCTCTACCAGGCGGGCGAAGTCGATTATCTGGTCGCCACCGATGCGATCGGCATGGGGCTCAATCTCGATGTCGACCACATCGCCTTCGCCTCCGACCGCAAGTTCGACGGCTATCAGTTCCGCAAGCTCAATCCCTCCGAGCTTGCGCAGATCGCCGGCCGTGCCGGGCGCGCGACCCGCGATGGTACGTTCGGCACCACGGGTCGCTGCCCTCCGTTCGAGCCCGAACTCGCCCAGGCCCTCGAAGCGCATACGTTCGAGCCGGTGAAGCTCGTGCAATGGCGCAACACCGATCTCGATTTCTCTTCGATCGGCGCGTTGCAGGCGAGCCTGGCGGCGGCTCCAAAGGAGAACGCGCTCGCCCGCGCCCCGGTCGCCGAGGACATCCTGGTGCTCGAACATGCGCTGCGGGAGCACGAAGTGCGCGCCATGGTCGGGACCCCCGCCGATGTCGAGCGATTGTGGGACGTCTGCCAAGTCCCGGACTATCGCAAAATCGCGCCGGCCAACCATGCCGAGCTCGTGGTCACCGTCTTCGGCTTTCTTATGCGCGAAGGCCGCATCGAGGCCGACTGGTTCGCCCGACAGGTGGCGCTTGCCGATCGCACCGACGGCGACATCGATACGCTGTCGACGCGCATCGCCCATATTCGCACCTGGACTTTCGCCGCCAACCGTCCGGACTGGCTCGCCGATCCCGAACACTGGCAGGCGATCACGCGCGCCGTTGAGGACAAACTCTCGGACGCATTGCACGAGCGGCTGACCGAGCGCTTCGTCGATCGGCGCACCAGCGTGCTGATGCGCCGGCTGCGCGAGAGCGCCGCGCTGGAGCCGCAAATCAACAAGACCGGCGAGGTCGTCGTCGAAGGCCACGTGATCGGCCGGCTCGACGGATTTGTCTTTTTGCCCGATGCGGCAGCCGCCGGACCGGAGGCAAAGACGTTGCAGAATGCGGCGCAAAAGGCGCTCGCGGGCGAGATCGCGGGGCGTGCCGCTCGGCTGGCCGAGGCGCCGGACGCCGAGTTCCTGCTTGCCGATGACGGCTCCGTCCGCTGGACCGGCGCCGCGGTCGGCAAACTCACGGAAGGGGAGGACGCGCTGCATCCGCGGCTGCGAGTACTCGCGGACGAGCACCTCTCCGGTGCGCCGCGCGACGCCGTGCAGGCACGGCTCGACCGTTGGCTCCGCTCGCACATCGAGAAGCTGCTCGGACCTCTGTTCGAACTCGCGGCGGCCGCCGATGTGACCGGCATCGCCCGCGGCGTTGCCTTTCAGTTGGTGGAGGCACTCGGCGTGCTCGAGCGGCAAAAGGTTGCCGAAGAGGTCAAGGGCCTATTGCAGCCGGAGCGGGCGGGACTGCGCAAACGCGGCGTGCGCTTTGGTGCCTATCACATTTACATCCCGGCGCTGCTCAAGCCGACGCCGCGGGCTCTCGCAGCGCGGCTGTCGGCGCTGTTCCACGATCGGCTCCAGCCCAAGGGCTACGACTCGGGCCGCGACACGGGCCACGACACGGGCCGCGACACGGGCCACGGCACGGGTCACGACGATCTGCTGCAACTGGCCGGCAGCGGCCGTACCTCGATCGCGGTCGATGCCGACGTCGATGCGTCGCTCTATCGCGTCGCAGGATATCGCGTGTGCGGCAGCCGCGCGGTCCGGGTGGACATTTTGGAGCGCCTCGCCGATCTGATCCGACCGGCACTGGCTTGGCGCGAAGGTGCACCGGAACCGAGACCGGCGGCTGCGTTTGCCGGCGGCGGCTTCACCGTGGTCAGCGGAATGACCTCGCTGATCGGGGCCTCGGGCGAGGATTTTGCCTCAATCTTGCGTTCGCTCGGCTATCGGATGGAAACGCGGCCGATACCGCCCGCGCCGGCTTCACCCCCAGCATCGGCAGCGCCGACTGTGCTGTCCGCGCCGTCTCCAGCCGAGACCATCGACTCATCGGCGGCCTCTGCCGGCGAGCCATCCCCCCTCGCCGTGGGCCTCGACCCCGCCGAACCGGACATCGATTCGGCCGTGCCGCCGGCTGCTGTCGATCAACCGCAATCCGCCGAGGCGGTCGAGACCGCTGCGCCCTCCGGCGAGGTGGCCGCATCGCCGCCCGAGGCGTTCGCAACGGCCGAAACGCCAACCCCCGCGACCGCCTCTGCCGAAGGCGACGCCGAGGACAATCCGACCCCCAGCGCCGAACCCACTGAACTCAATGATGCGGCGCAGCCAACTCTAGCTGCCGGCGAGCCGCGCCTGATCGAGGTCTGGCTTCCGGCGCGCGCCGAGGGTCGGCGCCGCCCGCGCGGCCGCGGCCGTGAACACGACCACGACCGCAATAAGGGAGCGCGGACTGACGCGATCGGGCGCACGGACAACGTTCCTTCGGCGGCCGTGGCGACGGGCGAGACCGCTGCGCCTGCCGAGGGAACGCCAGACCAGGCGACACCGAGACCCGGTCGGCCGCCGCGCCGGGCCCGGTCCGACAAGCATCAGCAGGAACGGAGCGAGCGGCCGCCGCGCCGGCGCGAACGCCCGCCGTTCCGGGCGGGTCGGTTCGAAATACGCGAGCGTGAAAAGGCGCCGGATCCGAACTCGCCCTTTGCCAAGCTTGCAGCGCTCAAGGCCCAGCTTGAGGCGGAAGCCAAGGAGCGGCGCTGAGTGGCGGCCGAGCAGGATCGCCAACGCGTCGACCGCTGGCTCTGGCATGCCAGACTCGTCCGTACCCGGGACGCTGCTGCCGCCTTGGCGGACGCCGGCTATGTGCGCGTGAACGGAATGCGCATCCATGCACCGGCCCGCATGGTGCACACCGGCGATGTCATTACAGTCGCGCTGGAACGCGGCGTCCGGGTGCTCAAAATCAAAGGATTTTGCCAGCGTCGGGGTCCCGCCGGCAGCGGCGAGACACTATATGAAGAATTGACCTGAATGCCTGGCGGCGGCACGACGGATTGTCCAGTCGGATCAACGCATGATCGTCAGGTTTGTCTTCCCGCTGCACGCCTTGCGCGCCATGGACCCATGCGCTAGTGGTCCGATCCCAACATTCGCATCCGGGTTCGGCAGGTTCGTGTGCGAATGTTGGAGTTGAAGGACACTAGCAACTTATTGATTTAGTGTGGTTTTGTTTCAGAAATCCGCTGAACCGCCGCACTGGCAACTATCAACTCTAGTGGAGCTTTTAGATTTGACTTTCGCTTCACGAATGGGCGGCCGAGTGGGTGGCGGATGTCAAATCCGCTCCGCTGGGAGCAATGCTCGCAAAAGGCCGCCTGAACGGCCGCTTAGAGTGTGAGATGACCTATATCGTCAACGACAACTGCATCAAATGCAAATACATGGACTGCGTCGAAGTCTGCCCCGTGGATTGTTTCTACGAGGGCGAAAACATGCTGGTGATCCATCCCGAGGAATGCATCGATTGCGGCGTCTGCGAGCCCGAATGCCCCGTTGAGGCGATCAAGCCCGATACCGAGCCGGGCGCCGACAAGTGGCTGGGTCTCAACGCCGAATATGCAAAGATTTGGCCGAACATAACGGCGAAAAAGGAACCGCCGGCCGACGCCAAGGACTGGGAAGGCACGGCCAACAAATTCGAGCAACACTTTTCGGCGAACCCCGGCACAGGCGACTGAAACAAGTATGGCGACGGAACAAGTGCAGCGAATGCCGATTGCGCCTGTTAACTATCGTTAAGAAATACCGGCGTGCGACGCTATTGCGGCGCCATAAGGCTTTGATTTTGGCTCAAAATGTGCTATATGTCGTTGTACATAATGAAATGACCCCGACATCGTGCTCCGGCTTGGTTGGAGCCTATCCGTTCGGGGACTTTTTCGAGGAAGCGTGAAGAGAGGCGTGTGACCCACGCGAGAGCAGTGGCAGAGAAAACTCGTCGTCGATCTAAGAAAAGCGCGGCCGGCATGAACCGGAAAACCAGAAAAACCTCCGCTCGCGCGAGCCGGAGGCCTTTGCAATCCAGGCGAGTGACGGCCCCTAACCGGGTCAGCGCCGCCAAGCCCGTCCCCCGGCGCAAGCCGGAGGCCGAGGCGGCAACTTTAGGAATGAACGTGAAGAAGACCACGCAGCGGCAAGGCTTCAAGACCAACGAGTTCATCGTTTATCCCGCCCATGGTGTGGGCCAGATCATGGCCATCGAGGAACAAGAAGTCGCCGGCGCTCGGCTCGAGCTGTTCGTGATCAATTTCGTCAAGGACAAGATGACCCTGCGAGTGCCGACCTCGAAGGTGACCTCCGTCGGCATGCGCAAGCTGGCTGAGACACCGCTGATCAGGCGGGCGCTGGATACCCTGAAGGGTCGGGCCCGCGTCAAGCGGACCATGTGGTCGCGTCGCGCCCAGGAATACGAGGCCAAGATCAATTCCGGCGATATCGTCGCCATCGCCGAGGTCGTGCGCGATCTCTACCGGTCGGAGAACCAGCCGGAACAGTCCTATTCGGAGCGGCAGCTCTATGAAGCCGCGCTGGATCGGCTCTCGCGCGAGATCTCGGCAGTCCAGCGCATTACCGAGACCGAGGCGATCAAGGAAATCGACGCCGCATTGGCCAAAGGTCCGCGCCGCGGGCCTAAGCCCGAGACCGAGGAAGAGGCAACGGTCGCCGACGAAGCTGCATAAGGTTGCGGCGAGGTCCACGGATTAAAGGGCGCGGCACTTGCCGCGCCCTTTTGCTATGCTCTTTTGCTAAGCCCCTTGAGTGATACCCTTCTGGCGTCCCCATGCACCGCGTGCTGTTGCCGAATGGGGCCGGATGTCGGCAAAAATCCCCCGATTAGTCATAAATTAAGCTTCATTTGAAAGGACATAGCTAACCTCGGGTGAGGGGTTGGGGGGACGTCGGGCATGTCGGGGAAGAAGGCCAGCAAGCGCGGTCGCGCGCTTTCGAATTCTCATCGCCACGGGCGCCGGCTATCTGATCGGCAGCTGGAACGCTGCAGCGCTTCATCGCACCGAACCTTCCCCTCCGCCGACAGCGGCACAAACGGTCGCGCTGCGTTTCCCGCGGGCCTTGAGCGATGCCCCGGTCGTGCAGGCCGCGGTCTACCGACCGCCTTTTGTTGCCGGATCCATGGCCATGGCCGACGCGCAAAGCGCGCTGTTCGCGCCCGAGCCGCTGATTGCGCCGCCGCAGCAGCAAGCACAAGCCGCGCCGCCGCCACCCGCCGGCGAGCAGGTCGCCTCGCTGGCGCCTATGGTGCCCGCGCGCCAAGCGCCGGTCGCGGCGCCGATCTTGCCGAGACCGAAAGCCGCAAACGTTGCGGCGCGGCGCCGGCCTGAACCGGCCCACCGTCAAGCCGAACGCGGCGGGGTCATGCTTGACAACACCCAGATCGCCAGCATCAGGCGCCGCCTCCACTTGACCCCGGAACAGGAGCAGATGTGGCCGGCGGTGGAGTCCGCCTTGCGCAACATCGCTTTCGCCCGCGCGCGCGAGGCGCGTCGCGGCGATGCGTCGGGCGCCATCGATCCGAACAGCCCCGAAGTGCAAAATCTCAAATCTGCCGCCATCCCGCTGCTGATGAGCTTTTCCGACGAGCAGAAGGACCAGGTCCGCAACCTCGCTCGCTCGATGGGCCTCACGCAGCTGACATCCGAGTTCTGAGAAAAGCTGCCGGCGGTCGATCGCGGGCGAGCGTCCGCATTTCCGGTGCCGACGGCCTTTCCGATTATGTTTGCTGACGAAGCCCCCGGGGTGTCATACTGCGGGCAGGAAATCAGGAAGTACTGATACTGGATTTGGATGATCAGTTCGGGGCTGCGTCGGCGTTTTTCCTGATCGAGAAGAATCGCCAACCAATCAGCCGACATTTTCTATCGGCGTCTTCGATCCGATCGACCTCCAACCCGCTGCTGGCAACCAGTAGGACGGGCCTGTGAGGCGCCCCTTCGTGTGAGGCGCCCCTTCGTGCGAGGCGCCCCTTCGTGCGAGGCGCCCCTTCGGTGCTTCGATTCTAACAGTCGCATTCGGGTTGGGCAGGCTCTTTTGCGAATGTTAGGATCGAAAGACTGCCGGCATATATCGGTTGCAGGGGAGCTTTGGGTTTCACATTCGCTTCACGAGTTTTCGGCCAAGTGGATAGCGAATGTCTAATCCGCTCCACCGGCTTCGGTGGGAGGAGAAGGTGGCCGTACCAGGGAAAGAAGCAGATCACGCGGGTCGGACGGCGGCGGCGCCCGCGCGCCCGACCAAGCACCGGCGCCACGTCGAGAACGCCGCAGCGAAAAGCCGGCGCAACGCCGCGCAGAGCGAGAGCCGTTGTCGAACCGCGCTGGTGCTCGGCGGCGGCGCACCCAACATGGCGCTGATGGCCGGCGCACTTGCGGGGCTGCACGATCGCGGCGTCACCTTCGACGTTGTGTCCTGTTCGGGCGCCGGCAGTCTTGCCGGCCTGCTGTGGCTCGCGCCCAAGGAAGCTACGCCGGCCGAAGCGCTGCGCAGCGTCACCACGATGAGCGTCGCCGACGCGATCTATTCGCGCTTTCCCGTCAACTATAAGGTCTTCCAGAAGCCGGGGAGCTTGGCCGACCTGTGGCGCCAGGCCATGGCGGCCAATCCGTTCTTTGCGCTCAACGCAAAGGACTACGAGCAGTCGTCCGCCTACGCGCTCGCCGTCGACTCGATGCTGCTGTGGGCCGCCACGCTCTCGCCTTCCGGCCTGCACGCGGGGAGCTGGGGGCTTTGCCAGCCGACGCCATTCGTCGAGCAGATCATCGACTTCGCGCGGATCAAGCACATCAAGCCGTATTTTTATCTGAACGCGTACAATGCGAGCAAAGAGATCATCGATGATTTCACCAAGGAAGAAATCACGCTGGAGCATTTTCACGCCGCGCTTGCCTTTCCTTTCATCTACGGCCCCTATCGGTTGAATGGCGACCTGTACTACGAAGGTGCGGTAGTGGACTGCCTCAACTTCAAGGATCTGGTCGAGAAGCACACCGGCCTTGAAACCATCGTCGTGTTCGACGTGCTCGGCTCCAACTCCCTGATCCGCGCGCCGCGCAACCTTTACAATTCCTGGGTTCTTTCGATGATCGTTCCCCTGGTCAAGACGGCTGAGGACAACCTTGAACTGTTTGCGCTCAAGCACAACAAGGGCTGGCGGCGCGCCGACGGCGCCAGGACGGACCTGCTGAAGATCAAATTCGACATTCCGGACGAGTATCTCGCGGAAGTGCTGGACTGGTCGGCCTCGAACGCCAAACGGCTGTTCGATATCGGCTACAAATCGGGATTGAGCTTCTACGCGGCCAACGCCGACAAGCTCGGTGCCCGTCGTTCGCCCACCGACCGCGGTGCCCCCGTTCGCGGCCCCGGCCGCGGCGGTTAACTCGCCCCGCTGCTGCTGTTATCGTCGGCGGAAGTATTTTGCCGGCGAAGCCCTTTGACGGTCGCCCCGATGCTTTGTCCGAGTTGTGGTGCCCAGATCGCCGAAGAGAGCCGGTTCTGCAATCTCTGCGGCGCCGCAATGGGCGTGGTGTGCCGCCAATGCGGGCGCAACAACGCTTCCGGCTCTAATTTCTGCGCCAATTGCGGCACGCGGCTCGCCGACGCGAGCGTGCCGTTGCCGCCGGAGCCTCTTGCGCCGGCGCGGCCATCGCCGGCCGGATCCGCCGGCCGGCGGCAGGTCACGGTCATGTTTTGTGATCTCGTCGGCTCGACGCCGCTCTCGGCGCGTCTTGATCCCGAGGACATGCGCGAGGTGATCGCCACTTTCTATCGGCATGTTGCCGAAACCGTGCGCCCCCATGGCGGCTTTGTGGCGCAGTATTACGGCGATGGAGTGCTGGTGTATTTCGGCTATCCGCAGGCCCAGGAGCGGGACGCCGAGGGGGCGGTGCGGGCGGGATTGGAGCTGATCGCGGCCATCGCGGCGCTTTCCGTGCCCGTCCCATTGCAGACCCGCATCGGCATCGCCACCGGCCTGGTCGTGGCCGGCGATCTGTTCGAAGCCGGGCAGGCGCAGCGCCATGGCATCGTCGGCGAGACGCCGAATCTGGCGGCGCGGCTCCAGGCTCTGGCCGATCCGAACACCGTGGTGATCGACGAGCGCACGCGGCGGCTGATCGGCGAACTCTTCGAGATGCACGAGCTCGGAGGCAAAAACCTCAAAGGCATCGCCGGTGCGGTGCCGGTCTGGGCGGTGCTGCGGCCAAGCCTGATCGAGAGCCGGTTCGAGGCGCTGCACGCGAGCGGAGTGACCGCCCTTGTCGGTCGCGAGGAGGAATGCGAATTGCTGCTGCGCCGCTGGTCGAAGGCCGCGAGCGGCGAGGGCCAAGCGGTGCTGATCAGCGGCGAAGGCGGCATTGGCAAATCGCGTCTGACGACCGAGATTCTCCAGCGTCTCGACGGTGAGCCGCGCCAGCGGCTGCGTTATTTCTGTTCGCCGCAGCATACCGACAGCGCTCTTTATCCGATCGTCAACCAGATCGAACGGAACGCCGGCTTGGCCCACGGGGACAGCGTGCGCGAGCGGCTCGACAAGCTTGACGCGCTGCTGCTGGCGCCGGCTGCGACCTCGATCGAGGATCGAACGCTGCTTGCCGAGCTGCTGTCGCTCGCCAACGATGGACGCTATCCCGCGCTCGCGCTTGGTCCGCAGCAGCGCCGGCAAAGGACATTGGACGCGCTGCTGACCCGAATAGCGGCGCTGGCGCGCTCGGCGCCGCTGCTGATCGTCTTCGAGGATTCGCACTGGACCGACCCAACGAGCCTGGAACTGCTTGGGCGGCTGGTCGACCGGATAGAGAGCCTGCGGGCGCTGCTGATCGTGACGTTCCGCCCCGAATTCGACGCGCCGTGGATCGGTCGGCCGCACGTCACGACGCTGACGCTCAATCGGCTGGCGCAACGCGACATCGGCGCGATGATCGACCACGTCATCGGCAACAAGGCGCTGCCGGCAGGCATCCGCCAGGACATCATCGAGCGCACCGACGGCATTCCGCTGTTCGTCGAGGAGATGACCAAGGCGGTGATCGAGGCGGCGAGCCCGAGCGCGGCCGAGCAGGCGGTTGCGGCGGTCCCGTCTGCGGCTTCGCCACTGCCTGCGAGCCTGCACGCCTCGTTGATGGCGCGCCTCGACCGCCTCGGCCCCGCCAAGGAGGTGGCCGAGATGGCGGCCGCGATCGGCCGGGAATTTTCGCATGCGCTGATCGTCGCCGTTGCGCACCAGCCGGAGGCCACGTTGCAGGCGGCGCTCGACCGGTTGACCGCGAGCGGTCTGATCGTCCGGCAGGGGATGCCGCCGCACGCGAGTTACCGGTTCAAGCATATGCTGATGCAGGATGCCGCCTACGGTACGCTGCTGCGCGCCAGGCGCGAAGCGCTGCATGCGCGCATCGCCCAAATCTACGAGCGGCAGTTTCCCGAGATTTTCGAAACCCAGCCCGCGCTGCTGGCGCACCATCTCGCGCTTGCCGGCGATGCCGAGCGGGCGATCGGGCTTTGGCTCAAGGCGGCGCGCACCGCTATCGGCAACGGCGCCGTTGCCGAGGCGGTGGCGCAGCTTCGCCGCGCTCTCGCCCTGGTCGGCGAGATCGCCGACCAGAAGGCGCGGCTGCGCCACGAAATCGAGCTGCAGATCGCGCTCGGCAACGCGCTGATGTCGCTGCAAGGCTACAGCGCCGTGGACACCGACGCCGCCTTCCGCCGCGCGCGCAAACTTTGCCTTGAAGCCGATGATTCAGTCCAGCTCGTGCGCGTGCTCTGGGGCCAGTTCACCGGCGATTTCGCCGGCGGGCGCGAACGGACCTCGCTTGCAGTCGCCGAGGAACTGCTGGCGCTGTCCGAACGGCTGGACGATGCGGCGGGCCGGCTGTTGGGTCATGCCAGCGTCGGCGCGAGCCTGCTTCATCTCGGATCGTTGGTCGAGGCGCGTGTTCATTTCGAGCGGGCGCTGGTGGCCGGCTCCAGCCAGCAACGGGAATGGGCGTTCCGTTTCGGCCAATCGGGGCGCGTCGTGGCGCACGCCTACCTCACGCTCGATCTGCTGCTTCTCGGCTTCGCCGACCAGGCGCGACGACACGCCGAGCAGACGATTGCGGAAGCGCAGGCGCTGTCGCATCCGCCTTCGCTTTGCTTCGCTCACAGCATCGTCAGCCGCTTCTACTATCTGACCGGCGAGGCCAAACGCCTCGAGGAACATTCTGCCATGGTCGCCCGTCTGGCCGAGGAGCAGGGCCTTGGGCTGTGGCAGGCCCTCGGCAAGATCTATGTCGGCTGGAGCCGGGCCGCGCGCGGTGGTGCCGCCGAAGCCATCGATTTGATCCGTGCCGGGGTGGCGGAATATCGCGCGGTCGGTGCCGGACTCAGCATGCCGCTCTATCTGTTGAGCTTGGCCAAGACGCTGGTGCAGGTCGGCGATCGTGACGAGGCGCTGCGGCTCATTGGCGAGGCGCGGTCGATCATCGCGCAGGGCGAGGAGGGCTGGCTTGCCGCCGAGGTTCATCGCCTCGCCGGCGAATCCGCGCTGCTGCCGCCGCAGCCGGATGCGGCAAAAGCGCAAGCCCATTTTGCGCAGGCGCTGGCCGTTGCGGGCGAACAGCAAGCGAAATTCTGGCAATTGCGCGCCGCGCTCGGCATGGCGCGGCTGCGATGCGATCAAGGAGAGCGGGCGCAGGCTCGCGAACTGCTCGCCGCGATCTGTTGCGAATTCAGCGAGGGTGTTGAGGGCGCCGATTGGATGGAAGCGAAGAGCCTGCTGAATACGCTGGCCTGATGCGGATTCGGCGTGATCGATTCAGACCGATTCCGGTAAGCCTCGTCTGATCAACAAAGGGGTCGCAGTGGCAGCGAGTGGATCAGGAGCGCGCCGGCGCTGCCGGCGGCTTTGTCGAGGGACGCGACAGCTCGCGGGCGCATTTCACCCCGATCGCGGCGAGCATGGCAAAGACCGCCAAATCGCCGACCTCCAGCCGACTGGCAATCGCAAAGCTATAGATCGGATCATAGAGAAAATAGGCCGCGCAGGCCATCGCGGCGCAGGCGCAGGCTAGCGCCCCGCGGCTGCCGTAAAGCAGCGCCAACACGGCGATCGGAAACAGATAAAAGAAGATGGGATGCCGCGGTCCGACTCCGGCCACTTTCAGGGACCAGAGAACTGCCGTCATCAAACAAAGCACGCCAAACGATATTACTGTGGGTGTCGCTCGTTTGAGCATGCGCATGTGCCCCCGGGCAATTCGGGTGCAGCCATGATAGCCGAATTTGGAAAGAAGAACAGCAGAAAAAAGTCGTTCCGCTCCCTAGCGGAGCGGATTTGACATTCGTCCGCCATGGCCGCCCGCCCTGAGAAGAACTTCAAATCCAAAAGGCATCATATAAAATTGCCAGCATCCCTTCGATTCCGAAGATCGCAAACGAGGGTGTCGTCCAATGACGCGAACTTCGGAAACGGGATCGTGGCGAGCCGGACGGTTACTCGGTGACGATCTTGACCTCGCTGCCGGGCAGGAGCGCGTCGCCAGCGTTTAGGCCGTTAAGGACGCGGAACCGCTCCACCGCGCGGTCAGGCCCGGCCATGCGGCCTGCCAGCTTCTCTGCCGTGTCGCCGGGAGCGACCTTCACCACTTTGATGCGCAGCGGGCGGGCCTCGGCGATCTCGGCCGAACTCATGCGGTGGAAGCTTTCGACCGACCTGTGGAAGACGCCATCGCTCTGTGCGGAAAGTTTTTTGCTGGCGAAGATGAAGCGGTAGATGTCGTCGCCGAAGCGAATGGCATAGACGCGGAAATCCCACTCGCCGCCCTTCGCCGTGGCGGTCGCTGCCGGAAAGCCGTTGACGGTCACCTCGTGCACGCTGGCCGGATCGATGTTGGCGATCCAGCCGGATGCCAGATAGGCAGCGAGCGCCTGCCCTGCCGGCGGGTGGACGAGATCGAACCGCAACGCGCTGGCGCCGTCGGGACTGACGCCGAGCACCGCTTGCGCGGTATTGTCGAGGACGAAGCCTTCCGGCGCCGTGAAGGCAAAACCCAAGCGGGGCTGCATAAATCGCCGGCCGCGCACGTACCCCTCGCTCGGATCGTCGCCGAAGACCATGCCGTCGATGTCGGCCAGATAGGCGTCCCGGGCCTGGGCTCGCACCTGCGGGGTGTCCTCCGCCGGAGCCCGGTATTGGCGCGCGATGGCGAGCGCGTGGGTGATGCGCTCCGGAGTTGCCGGATGAGAAGCGAGAAAGTCGGGCGCCGCGGTATGGAGGGCGCCGTTTGCCTGCACCTTTAATGCGGAATTGCGCTCCAGCGAGCTCAGGAATCGCACCGCACCATAAGGATCGAAACCGGCGCGTGCGGCCGTCGCGATGCCGATCTCGTCGGCCTGAAGCTCCTGTTGTTGCGAAAATTTCGCAAGCTTGAGCCGGGATCGCGCCAGCGCCAGCGCGCCGGCCTGCGGATCGCTGACCAATTGGGTAAAAACCTGATCGCTGAGCTCCTCGTCGCGGATTTCCTGCTCGCGCAGTTGGGCGTGGTGCGCGATCACGTGTCCCATCTCGTGGCCGACCACGGAAGCGAGTTCGGACTCGTCGTCGGCGAGCGCGATCAAGCCGCGGGTGACGTAAAGCTGCCCGCTCGGCAGCGCGAACGCGTTGACCGACGCGGAATTGAGGATGGTGACCTTGTAGTGCAGGTCAGGCCGATCCGAGGCCGCCACCAGGCGGCTGGCCAGCTGCTCCACCATGGTCTGGATGCGCGGATCGCTGTAGGCGCCGCCATAGGTCGCAAGGATACGCTGCTCCTCGGGCGACGGCGCAGCCGCCAGTGTGGCCGCTGCCGGAATTGTGCCGGTTTGCGCCGGAGCCGAGGGCACGATCGCGGATAGTTGCGCTGCGCAGCCGCCGAGCAGCAGGACGGCCAAAGCAATGGCCGCGCCGGCGCACCAGCGCCCCCCCGTGCCTTCTGGTCTATGCCCGATCACACCAGCTTGCTCTGGCTTTCGTGTCGCACCGGTTTGGCAGAATCCCGCCGGCGGCGGGTTATACATGGATTGCGGTCGAATGTTGCCGTCCATGGTTGCTGGCCGGTAAAGGGATCGCATCTCCAGCGCCCGCCAGCGTTTTTTTTCGTCTTTCGTTTTTTCCGTCGCTCTCAGGCAGGCCGAACCGCTCGTTCCCCGGCTCCTGCCGGCGAACGGTAGGGAGAGCCGCAGCGGCCGGGGTGACGTTGGGCGTCGGCCGGAACCAATCGGCCCCTGATACGGGTTTGCAAGAAGCCGGACCACAACAGTCAGGGTGCGGCGGCCGCCCTGCGCAGTGGGGCGGCGGAGACTGTTGCGGCCGTTTCGTCGAGCACGATCTGTTCGATGTTGAAGCCGAGGTGTCCGCCGTGGAAGACATCGGTGATGTTGGGCAGGGACACGATGGCGAAGCGCCCGGCGTGTGCCGCGAGCATCGTCTCGATACGCCGCTTGACCGCAAGGAACGTCAGCGGACTGTTGCCATCGATGTCGAGCACCGCGATGCATGCTTGGCCGACCCTCCGTAATCCCTCTTCGATCAGCCGTTGGTGCCCTTCGTGAAACGGCTGATAGCGTCCGATGAACAGCGCCGTCGGCTTGCGCGGATCGAACGCCGGCCGGAGCAGTGCCACGACCTGCTCGGCCCAATATTGTGGCGAACCTTGCGCTTCGACCCGCAGGTCGAACTGCTCCGGCTGAACGAACATTTGGTTGGTGTCGGCGAACCTGCCGGCCTCGATGCGGTCGAGCCAGATCGTGAACGCTTCGCCGAACGCCGCTCGCGTCTCCGCCGTCGGACAGATGAAATCGGCAATCGCGCTTGCTCCGGATTCGACCACGCGGTCGCACATCCATCCCATGCGTCGGGCGTGCTCGACACGGTCTTGATGGGTAAAGCCGAGATCACGCGATAGATTGGCGCGCACCGCGTCGGCGTTGAACACGATGGCACTGAGCAGCGGCGCCAGCGCCTTGGCAAGCGTCGTCTTGCCGGCGCCCGGCAAGCCCATGACCAGAATTTTTTGCTGCACGTTCAGCCCGCCCCTGGTCCTGTTCGCGACCCTTCGTTTATTCGCGCTCGGAAGCCGGCGCAATAGCCCATCAATTCCGCCGGGGATTGGAACCAGGTCGCAACGTGGAGCCGAGCTTGCGGACGCGGTCCCCCTCAGCTCGGCGGCGCGTCGGGCCTGGCAAGAATGAGCGACCAGAACACTTTGTATTTCGAGTGCGGCGCATAGGCTGCGGCGATGCCCATCTTGGTCACCGCCGGATTGAGCATGTTGCTGCGGTGCGGCGGTGAAGCGCGCCAGCCGGAGAACGCCTCGGCAAGCGTGTCATATCCGGCGGCGATGTTTTCGACCGCGACGGCGGCGTCGAAGCTCGAGCGCTGAATGCGTTGCTGGAACGGAAGCCAGACGCTGTGGTCGAGCTTGTCGTGCGTTGCCATGGCGCGCGCCTGCTCGCTCGCCATCTTCATCAATTCGGGATCGACGGCGACCGGACCCAGCCCGTTGGCCTTGCGATAGCCGGAGATCATGGCTCGCGCGACCTCGACGTCGACCTTGGCGTCCGCGGTCGCGAGATTCTGATTAAGACCAGCCAGATCCGAGGGAGGATGGTAGTTGCTGGCGCAGCCGATCAGCGCCGCCACGCCGATGAGGAGGCCGGTCAGTGCGGCGGCCGAAGCCCGGTTCATGTGAAATCCCCCGACGCGCGCAAACTGCCTGAAAAAATTGTCGGAAGCATGATGCTGGCACTTTTCGATGGCGGTGGCGCTGGCCCGGACTGCCGTGCTGCGCGCTCAGAATTTGTTAAGGAATTCGTCACTGCTCCTTAACTTCAAAACAACCGCTTGGCGAGTAATCTGTCACGATACCGGCCGGGATCCCCTGAGTATGCCTTTTTCCGCACTGCTCTCGAGGACCAGCCGTCGCTCGCAGTTCATGGCGCTTGGCGGCGGCCTCGGATTCGCGGTGGGCATTGGCAGCTACATGCTGTTTGGCCCGCAATGGCTCGTGCAGTTGCTCGTCAACGCGCCGTTCCCCATTCCGGCCGCCGTTATGGGGGCGATCTTCGGATTTGCTGCGGCCACCCTGAGCGCGACCGTGGTGATCGTGCGCGTGCGCGCCAAGTATCGCCTGATACGATCGGCGCTCAACACCATGACGCAGGGCCTGTGTATGTTCGACCGGGTGGGTCGACTCATCCTGTGCAACGACAGCTATATCGAGATGTATCGCCTGCAGGCCGATCATGTGCAGCGCGGCACTCCCTTGCGCGACCTCCTGGTCGGGCGCACCGCGGCGGGCACTTTCAGCGGCGACCCGGACGCTTACGTCGCCGACTGTCTGCAGCGGGTTGCCGAGGGGCGGACCGAGACCAAAACCCTCGAAGTCAAGGACGGCCGCATCATTGCGCTGGTGAGCCGACCAGTGGCCGGGGGCGGCTGGCTCGCCACGCATACCGACGTGACCGAGCAATTGGCGGCGGAAAAGGAACGCGATGCGCTGCGTCAGCGCGAGGGCCGCCGCCGCGCCATCGATACGGCGATTTCGTCATTCCGCGAGCGGATCGAGCGCGTGCTCAAGAGCGTCGGGCAGAGCGCCACCGCCATGAAGGCGGCGGCAATAACGCTGCTGGCGACCTCCGACCACACCCTGCAGCGGACCGAAGGGGCCGTTCACGGCTCCAACGAGGCCTCGGTCAACGTCGAGATCGCGGCGACCGCCGCAGCGGAACTGACCAGTTCGATCCGCGAGATCAGTCGCCAGCTCACCCAGGCCAACGAGGTGGTGCGCAGCGCCGCCGCCGACGCCCACGCCACCAACGACGATATCGCGGCGCTGGCCCAGGTCGCGGGCAAGATCGGCGACGTGGTGAAGCTGATCCAGGACATCGCGGGGCAGACCAATTTGTTGGCGCTCAACGCCACAATCGAAGCAGCGCGCGCCGGCGAGGCCGGTCGCGGCTTCGCCGTAGTCGCCTCCGAGGTCAAGTCGCTCGCCGTGCAGACCGCGAAAGCGACCGAGGAAATCACCCGCGAGATTCTCTCGGTACAGAATTGCACCAGCAGCGCGGTGAATGCGATCCGCGCCATCACCCAGCGCATGCAGGACATCAACCACTACACCAGCGAGGTCGCCGGCTCGGTCGGACAGCAGGAAGCGGCAACCGGAGAAATCTCGCGCAACGTCGCCGGTGCCGCCATCGGGGCCAAGAGCATCGTCGCGGCGCTCGATGAGGTTGCCGGCAGTGTCATGCAGACGCGAAGCTCGGCGCAGACCATGCTGGCGGCGTCCGAAGAGGTCGAACAGGCGACGGAAAAACTGCGCGGCGAAGTCGAAGAGTTTTTGGGCACCGTCGCCGCATAGGCATGTCGTCCCGCGCCGGCGCGGACCCCTGGTCCAATTCAGTTCGAATAGCCATCACGTGCTTATGAATTCCCGCTTTCGCGGGAATGACGATGCGTTAGTGTCCGCGCATGGGACTCCTCGAGCCGCGTCACCGAATCCGGATCGGAGGCCTTTCTGTCGCGGTCAGCAATTCCGGCTGCGGGCCGCCCGTCGTGCTGCTGCACGGTCTCGGCTGCGGCAGACGCATGTGGTTTCATCAGGTCCGGGCGCTGCGCAAGAGCTTCCGCGTCATCGCTTACGATCAGCGCGGCCACGGACTGACCGATGCTCCGGGCGCCGCGACGGATTATTCGACCGCTCATCTGGCGCGCGATTTCGTCGGCGTGCTCGATGCGTTGCAGATCGAACGGGCGGCCGTCGTCGGCTTTTCGCTCGGCGGCGGGCCGGCGCTGGCATTGGCCGCCAGTCAGCCGCAGCGGGTGTCGCGCCTGGTGCTGGCCGATGTCGGCGCCGGCGCCGACGATCCGGTGAAAATAGAGACGATCGCGCGGTATTGGGTTTCGTTGATCGACCGCGGCAGGATCGACGAGCTTGTTTGCGAGATGCTGCGCAGCGAGCTCTTCAAATACTATGCCAGACGCAACAGCCGCTGCCGCGATCACATGGCGGCGCTGATCCGCGCAACGCCGATCACGGGACTGCGCTTTACGCTTTCCGAAGTGCTGGCGAAGCGCAAATCGCTGTTCCGGCTTACCGGCGTTCTTCGATCCGTGCAGGCGCCGACGCTCGTCCTCCTGGGGCGGCAGGATTACACATGCAGCAAGGCCGCCCGCTTGCTGGCGGCGACCATGCCGAACGCCGGGCTGAAGGTCATCGAGGACAGCGGCCACATGGTGCCGCTGGAACGGCCGGCGGCGTTCAATGCCGCGCTGTTGGAATTTTTGATGCGCGCGGCGGCATAAGTGCAGTCACCTGAGGGATTGCCGGTAACGCGGATTCGGCTGATCAGCCCAAGCTTCGCTCCGAGAGTTGATGGCCTGCGGCGGCTTCGGCCGCGGCCGACGCCTCCAGCACATCCTCGAAATTGCGCAGTCCCAGGTGCGGCGCGTTGACCAGGACCGCCATGTTGCCGGGCTTATGGCGATTGGTGCGCATCAATTCATGCGCGTAGGGGATTTTCTCCCACGGGAAAACGTCGCTCATGCACGGGTCGACGCGGCGGTCGATCACGAAGCGGTTGGCGGCGCTTGCCTGTTTCAGATGGGCGAAATGCGAGCCCTGAATCCGCTTCTGCCGCATCCAAACGTAACGCGCGTCGAACGTGATGTTGAAGCCGGACGTGCCGGCGCAGAACACGACCATGCCGCCGCGTTTGACCACCAGGCACGAGACCGGAAACGTCGCCTCGCCCGGGTGCTCGAACACGATATCCGGATCGCGCTTGCCCGTGATGTCCCAGACCGCCTTGCCGAAGCGGCGCGCTTCCTTCACCCAGGACTCATATTCGGGCGTGCCGACTTTGGGCATCGGTCCCCAACACGCAAATTCGGTGCGGTTGATCGTGCCCTTGGCGCCCAGCTCCATCACGTACTGCGCTTTGACCTGGTCCGACACGATGCCGATGGCATTGGCCCCGGACGCGGCCGCGAGCTGCACGCCGAACACGCCGAGTCCGCCGGAGGCGCCCCACACCAGGACGTTGTCGCCCGGCTTGAGCGTGTGCGGCGGATGGCCGAACAGCATGCGGTAGGCGGTGGCAAGCGTCAGCGTGTAGCAGGCTGCCTCCTCCCAGGTCAGATGCGCCGGCTTCTGCATGAGCTGGCGCGACTGCACGCGGCAGAATTGCGCAAACGATCCGTCGGGCGTCTCGTAACCCCAGATGCGCTGCGACGGCGAGAGCAGCGGATCACCGCCATTGCAATCCTCGTCGTCGCCGTCGTCCTGATTGCAGTGCACAATAACTTCGTCGCCCACGGCCCAGCGACGCACCTTCGAACCCACCGCCCAGACGATGCCGGAGGCGTCCGAGCCGGCCACGTGATAGGCGTTCTTATGGACGTCGAGGGGCGAGATCGGCCGGCCGAGCCCGGCCCATACGCCGTTGTAGTTGACGCCGCCGGCCATGACGTAGACCAGGACCTCATCCTCGGCGACCGGCCAGGTCGGCACGATTTCGAGCTGCATGGCCTTCTCGGGCGGGCCGTGACGCTCCTTGCGGATCGCCCAGGCATGCATCGTTTCCGGCACATGGCCGAGCGGCGGGATCTCGCCGATGGCGTAAAGATTTTTGAGCGGGGAGGATGACGGCTTTCTTTGCGCGACGGCCATAGGGGACTCCCGGTCACTCCGCCAATCGCGAGTTGGTGGCCGCGACGGTGGCTCGCCGGAGTCTGCCGCAGCCTATGTTGCAGCGCAATAATTACCTGGATCAAAAGAAGACCAAAATAAAAGCGGCGGTTGCAGGCGGGAACTGCTGACAGGCGGTCGCCGGAGCTTTATCCTGGTTCCCGGCGGTTCCGATCGCCGCCATCGGGCGGCACATCGGGCGGCACGCCGGCCCGGCCATCGCCGGGGAAGGGATGGGGGACATCATGCCTGTACAAAGCATTATCGTTTGGATCATCGTTGGCCTCATCGCCGGCTGGCTCGCCGGCAAGGTGGTGCGCGGCGGCGGCTTCGGCTTGATAGGCGACATTATCGTCGGCATCGTCGGCGCCATCATCGCCGGCTACCTGTTCCCCTATTTTGGCATCAATCTGGGTACCGGATTCATCAGGGCGATCATCGACGCTTTCATCGGCGCGGTGATCCTGCTCGTCATCCTGCGATTGGTGACCGGCTGGGGCAGACGGTAAGGCCGCAGCAAAAATTTCTTTTGCAGGCAGGCTTGGCCGTCCGGATCGGCGGCGCAGACCGACCGGGATCAGCCTGACCTGATCAGCCGGAAGCCGTCTCACAGGCCTGCGGAGCCGACGAGCGGCGTTGCTGGCGCGATGAGGCGACCGGGCGAGGCGCGTTCGCCGGCGGCGGCGATGCCGCGCTGTTCGCCGCGCGCCAAAAGCCAGAAGAGACGCCCGGCGAAGAGCGGCAGCACCACGAGCGCGACCGGCAGGTGCGAGAAGCCGAACGGAAACATCAGGATGGGCAGTGTCCAGACCGCCAGCGCCAGACCATGATCAAGATAGCTTTGGTCCTTTCGGGCGCGCAGCAATGCGACGACCCAGCCGAATACGACCATGTCGTAATTGAGCATCCAGGGTGAGAACAGAAACGTCGCGGTCACGAGAAGCGCTTGCGAGAGAACCGGATCGCGCCGCCGCCAGAAAGTCCAGACGACCGCGAAGAGCGCGCAGCATGACGAAACCGCCTGCACCGCCCACGCCCAATTGTCCGGCAGGCCGACGAGCCGCGCATTGATGAAGGCTGACGAAACGATCGGCCAGGCGTGATTGCCGGCGGCGAGCAGCAACCAGCGCTGCTGCGGCACCACATCGTGCAAATATTGCGCCCAGATGTCGGCGCCGAACCAGAGCGCGGTCAGGCCGACAAGCGCGCCTGCGGTCGCCGCCGCGGCGGTGATGACGCGCCAGCGCGACGTCATCACCAGCATCACCGGCAGCAGCAATCCGAATTGCGGTTTTATGGTCAGGATGCCGAGCAGGATTCCGGCAATGATCGGCCGCCGGTCGAGATTGGCGAGGCCACCGATCAACAGCGCCGCCGTCAGAAACCCGTTCTGGCCCAGAAATACGTTCACGGCGACGGCCGGCGCGACGGCGAGAAGCACCCAGTACCTTCGCTCCACGCCGCCGGTGAGCGCGGCCCACACATACAGCGCAAGCCCGATCATGCACCAAAGCGCGTAAGCCGGCAGAAAGCCGAGCAGGCCAAACGGCCAAATAAAGAGGACGATATCCGGCGGATAGGACCAGAACAGCGGCGGCAAATCGGGATTGCCGGTTACGCCCTGCACCGCCGCGTTATAGACGTGGAAGTCGAACCATGCCGCCGGTCCGCCGAAAAATGCCGAGCGGCCGCCCATCCAGGTGTTGAGAAAGTCGCGACCGACCGGAAAACCGCCGGGGTCGAGGATGAAGCTTGGAAACGATTGCCTGGCGGCCAGCAGAAAGTCGAATCCCAGGACCGCAAGAAGGATGGCGCCAGCCGCCACCGTGAACACGGTGTACGCGTTCTCCATGGCCGGCGCAGGCGATGGGACGGGCGTTGCCATGGCCGTAGAATGTCCGATCGCGGTAAAGGCTCGATAAAGGGGCACAAATGAAAGTCGAATAAAGCGTGTAGCCGCCGTTCGGCAGGTTTGACCCTATTCTGCCAACGCTCCGAGCGGCATGGGAGCGGGCGGCACGGCCGCGAGCGCTGCTTTGGCCGCAATGCAGCCAGCCTCTCGTCGGGCCAGGAACCGTCCGATCACCCGCGCTGCGGCGATGGCGGCGATCGCCACCAGGAGTCCTCCAACAAGATCGACAAAGCCGTGCGCGCCGTTCGCCGGCGCCGCGGCAAGCATGACGCCGCATATCAGGGTCGCGAATGACCGCAGCCGTCGCAGGGGCCATAGCGCCCAGGCGTACAGCAGGGCCGCCGCGGCTTGGAAGTTCGGAAGGATCACGATCGCCGGCGCCGGCGCCGGCGCCAGCGCCAGCGCGGACAGGATCGTGGTGGCGGCGAGCGCGGCGCCGAAGGCGAACGTGAATTCCTCGATGCGCCGATAGTGTTGGCGCGCTGCCAGCACCACCAGGATCAGCGGGATGACGAGAAACGGCCAGCGAGTCATCGCGTAGCCGCAATCGAGCCAACTCGCGAGCGCGGGATGAGCGTCGACAAACGCGGCCTGGTTCGTCCCATTGAAGCCGAATGCCCGATCGCCGGCAAACACGGCTGCGTGCCGCAGCGGGAAATTCATGCCGGCGGCCGGGTGGGTCAGCGGAGCCATGATCGCGATTGTCAGCAGGATTTGCGCCGTGCCGCCAAGCACGAAGGCAAGTTGCGGATCGCGCCGCAGCGGCGAGCGCGCGTCGGCATGGGCAAGGCCGGCGTAAAGGCCGACGTACCCCACCCCGAGGATCAGGCCGCACGCTTGGATCGAGAGATCGGCGGCGAACAGACTTGCGCCCAGTACGGCGGCCATCACGCCAATGATGATCCAGTTGGCGAGAAGAAAACGCCAGGCGGCCTCGTCTTCATTGACCGGCGCCTTGGGCAGCTGTGCCGACATGCCCGACCATAGGCGGTCCAATCGTTAAGGGCCGCCGAACCGCGACGGTTAAGAGACCGTGTCGGCCCGCAATGGTTAATATTGCAATGCAGCAAAATCCACGTCACAGTGGCTTCGCCGGACCCCCGGAGACGCGCGCCAATGCCGATGCACGACGATTCGGGCCGCGATCGGCCGCGCCGCGACAGACCGTGGATATTCCGCACCTATGCGGGGCATTCGACTGCGGCGGCGTCGAACGCGCTCTACCGCAGGAACCTCGAAAAAGGGCAGACCGGGTTGTCGGTCGCCTTCGATCTGCCGACGCAGACCGGCTACGACAGCGACCATCCGCTGGCCAAGGGCGAGGTCGGCAAGGTCGGGGTGCCGATCTGCCATCTCGGCGACATGCGCGCGCTGTTCACCGGCATTCCGCTCGACGCCATGAACACGTCGATGACCATCAACGCGACGGCCGCCTGGCTGCTCGCGCTCTACATCGCGCTCGCGGACGAGCAGGGCGCGGCACGCTCAAAGCTCACCGGCACGACGCAGAACGACATCATCAAGGAATATCTTTCGCGCGGCACCTATGTGTTTCCGCCGGCGCCGTCGCTGCGGCTGACCCGCGACGTGATCCTGTTCTCGACCGCCGAAATGGCGAAATGGAATCCGATCAACGTGTGCTCGTATCACCTGCAGGAGGCCGGTGCGACGCCGGTGCAGGAGCTGGCCTTCGCGCTCGCCACCGCAATCGGCGTGCTCGATGCGGTGAAGGCGCAGTGCAAGGCGGAAAACTTCGGCGAAGTCGTCGGACGCGTCTCGTTCTTCGTCAACGCCGGCCTGCGCTTTGTCACCGAACTGTGCAAGATGCGCGCCTTCACCGAGCTGTGGGACAAGATCACGCGCGAGCGTTACGACGTGCGCGATCCCAGACAACGGCTGTTCCGCTACGGCGTGCAGGTCAATTCGCTGGGGCTGACCGAGCCGCAGCCGGAGAACAATATCGCCCGCATCTTGCTGGAAATGCTGGCGGTGACGCTGTCGAAGAACGCCCGCGCGCGTGCCGTGCAATTGCCGGCGTGGAACGAGGCGCTCGGGCTGCCGCGGCCGTGGGATCAGCAATGGTCGCTGCGCCTGCAGCAGATCCTCGCCTACGAGACCGACCTGTTGGAATACGGCGACCTCTTTGACGGCTCGCCGGTCATCGCCGCCAAGGTCGCAGAGCTGAAAGAGGCGGCGAGGGAGGAACTGGCGCAGATCGAGAAAATGGGCGGTGCGGTGGCCGCCGTCGAATCGGGTTATTTGAAGGGTCGGCTCGTCGAGGCGAACGCGCACCGCGTCGCGGCCATCGAGCGCGGCGAGCAGATCGTGGCCGGCGTCAACCGTTTCGTCGAAACCGAGCCGTCGCCGCTTGCCGAAGCGGCCGAGGCGGTCGTTACCGTCTCGGAAGACGCCGAGCGCGATCAGATCGCGCGGCTGAACTCCTGGCGCGCCGCGCGCGATGCCGGCGCGGTCGCCGCCGCGCTCGAAGCCTTGCGCCGGGCGGCCAAAGCCGGCGCCAACATCATGCCGGCTTCGATCGTCTGCGCCAAAGCCGGTGTCACCACCGGCGAGTGGGGATTGGCGCTGCGCCAGGCGTTCGGCGAGTATCGCGCGCCGACCGGGGTCGGCAACGCCATGCGCAACGACGCGGAGGGCCTCGACGATATTCGCGCCGCAGTCGATCGCGTGTCCAAAAAACTCGGCCGGCGGCTGAAGTTTCTCGTCGGCAAACCCGGCCTCGACGGCCATTCGAACGGCGCCGAACAGATCGCCTGCCGCGCCCGCGATGCCGGCATGGACGTCGTCTACGACGGCATCCGTTTCACGCCGGAGGCCATCGCTGCGGCGGCGGCGCGACAGCGCGTGCACGTGGTCGGGCTGTCGATTCTTTCCGGCTCGCATCTGCCGCTGGTGCGCGAGGTGATCGCGCGCATGAAGGAGGCCGGTGCCGACGGCGTGCCGGTCGTGGTCGGCGGCATCATCCCGAGGGAGGACGCCGACGCGCTGAAGGAGGCTGGCGTCGCCGAAGTCTACACGCCGAAAGATTTCGAGTTAAACCGCATCATGAGCGACTTGGTGCGGATCGTGGAAACAAGCGCGGCCGCATCATCAGGCCGCCGCGACACCGGCGGCGCCGGAATTGGCGACGAAGGCGGCCGCGACCGGCCGCTCACGCGGCACCTGCGCCATTCGCCGCAGCACCATCGCAAACAATAGCAGCGCCGCGGCGATGACGGAAAGCTTTATTGCATCGTCGAACAGCGTGAGCTTGAACAGGACGGGCGCGAAATAGACGGCGACGAGAGCAAAAATCTCTCCACGCCGGAAGCCGTCGCGCAAACCCTCGCCGAGCAGCCAGAGCATCGGCAGGGCGAGAATGACCAGATCGTATTCCAGCATGAACGGCGAGCAGAACGGCGCGCACGCGGCAATCGCCGCGATTTCGGCGCGGCCGCTCCGCGCGCCGGGGGGCCGTCGCCACAACGCGCGCACGAGCATGGACGCCGCGATCAGGCTCACCGCCGTTTGCAGCACATAGGCCAGCGCCAGGGCGCCGTCATGCAGGCGCACCGCACCGTAAACGCTGGTCCAGTAGCGCAGGTACAGAGGGTTATAGGCTTGCATCCAGTTGTGCTGCGCGTCGGTCATATTGGCCAGGAAGGCCGGCCAGATCTGCGTGCCGAACGCGGACGTCGCCGTGGCGGCCAGCAGGAGCACGGTCGCAGCGGCGGCGGCAAAGCAGCGCCACCGTCCGGCCACGACCAGCGCCAGCGGCACGATGAGGCCAAGCTGCGGCTTGTAGGACAACAAGCCGAGACAAATTCCAGCGAGTGCCGGCCGTGCGTCGAGCAGCGTTGCAGCCCCACCGAGCAGCGCCGTGCTCAAATATCCGTTCTGTCCGAACCCGGCATTGACCATCACCGCCGGATAGCCGAGGAACAAAATCCAGACCAGTTCCCGGGCGCGCAAGCTCTTCGGCACCATGGCGCGGAGCGCGGTGGCGTAAAGCGCGCAACTCGCCGCCAGCCACACGCACAGAGCGGAAAAATAGGGAAGCAACGCCAAGCCGGCGCAGAGCAGAAGGAAGGATGGCGGATAGAAGAACGCCACGTACGCAAAATCGTCGGGGTCGTGGTGCAGCGCCACCTGCTGAAAGAAAAGCGGCACTTCGCGATAGGCGTCGGCGGCGTGCCCCTGCAGCGCCAGCTGTCCGGCGGTCCAGAAGCTGACGAAATCGCCGGAAATCGTTGAAATCCCCGGCTCCGCCATCTGCCATTGCACCCACATCAGCCAGAAGCTGACGAAGGCGACCAGTGCCAGCGCTGCGCCGAGGCGCAGGACAAGCGGCGCGCGGGGGGATTGCGCAGCGGCGACCGGCCGCCCGCCCGCCGGCGGTTCGCGCTCGCCGATGGCTGAGACAGGATCGATGCTCGACATGTGCGCCCGGCTCATCGTTGCGCGCGCATGGTGTGGGGCTAATTTTAATATCGCTTTAATGCGGCCTAGTACCCGGAATCACTGAAGGGTGATGCGGAAGACAACTCGTCGACCTCAAAGTGATCCGAGCGGCCCGCGACCCCCACCCTGATCCTCCCCTTTCAGGGGGAGGAAAGAGAAGCCGCCTGCGTTGGTCTTGAACCGTGACGCCGCCTATGCCGTTCGCTCTTCCTCCCCCTGAAAGGGGGAGGACAGGTGGGGGTCCGCTGCCTCTGCGAATGCTCATAAATCAGGCGACAGCGAAAGTCGGCACTAGTGGCCGCGCGACACCGCGCATTTAACAGATCGCCCTGCTTCTCGTCCCTCGTCGCTTTTGGTTTTCGGCCCGCGCTTGTCCCGCCGCAGCGTGGCAGAAGCCGGCGCAGCTGTAGTCGTGAATTGAGCGCACTGTCACCGTAATTCCGTAATTCCGGGCTGCTTAGGGCGGCCAGGAAGCGACATTGCTCCGCTATACGCGACTAGGGCATTAGTGTAGCCTTTGGCTGTAGAGCTGCTAGCGGGACATGCCGACGCTCCGCAAATCGAAAGGCAGCGATTGTGCCACCGGCGGGCGAGAAATCCGAAAATCGCAATTTGGTTCGCGGCTTTTCTGCATTTGCGGAAAGGCGCCCTGCTCGTGAGGCATTATGATGAAACTTCCCCGCAGAAAATTTCTGCAACTGGCAGCGGGCGCAGCCGCGTTGCCAGGGGTGTCGCGTGTCTCTTGGGCGCAAACCTATCCATCGCGGCCAGTGCGGATCATCGTCGGCTCTACGCCTGGCTCTGCCGCCGACATCATCGCGCGCCTGATCGGTCAATGGCTGTCGGAACGGCTCGGCCAGCAATTCATCGTTGAGAACCGGCCAGGCGCTGGTGACAATATCGCCACTGGGGTCGTCGTGCGAGCGCAGCCTGACGGCTACACGCTCCTCTACGTGATCCCGCCAAACGCCATCAATGCGACGCTATACGAAACACTCGACTACAATTTTTTGCACGACATCGCGCCTGTCGCAAGCATTGTACGTACGCCAAGCGTTATGGAGGTCAATCTATCTGTTCCAGCCAGAACCGTCCTTGAATTCATCGCCTACGCCAAGGCCAATCCGGGCAAGATCAACATGGCGACGGCGGGTGCGGGTACTGGACAACATCTGTTCGGCGAGCTGTTCAAGATGATGACAGGCGTCGATTTGGTGCCGGTGCACTATCATGGCGCGCAGCAGGCCTTGACTGATCTCATGGGTGACCGCGTTCAGGTCATGTTCGACATTGTTCCGGCGTCGCTCGGCTACATCCGGGCGGGCAAGCTGCGGCCGCTTGGCGTGACAACCGCCAGTCGGACTGAAGCATTGCCGGACGTGCCGCCGATCGGCGATTTTGTGCCAGGCTACGAGGCAAGCGGCTGGCAGGGTATCGGCGCGCCTAGCAAGACTCCCAGCGAGATCGTCGCTACGCTCAATAAAGAGGTTAATGCGGCTCTCGCCGACCCGCATTTTACGGCACGCCTCGCCGATCTGGGCGGGCAAGCGTTTCCAGGTTCATCAGCCGATTTCGGCAAGTTCATCGCTGATGAGACCGAAAAGTGGGGCAAGGTGATCAAGGCCGCAAACATCAAGCCAGAGTGATCATTACCCGCCACGTTCCATAAATGCGGTTACGCGAATAAATTACGGTGACAAAATTACGCAAAATTACGAAATTACGGTGACAGTGCATTTTAATAGATCGCAAAATTACGGTGACAGTGCATTTTAATAGATCGCCCTGCTTCTCGTCCCTCGTCGCTTTTGGCAAAATTACGGTGACAGTGCATTTTAATAGATCGCAAAATTACGGTGACAGTGCATTTTAATAGATCGCCCTGCTTCTCGTCCCTCGTCGCTTTTGGTTTCGGCCCGCGCTTGCCCCGCCGCAGCGTGTCAGAAGGTGGCGCAGCTTTCGTCTAAATTGAGTGCACTGTCACCGTATTTCGTATTTCACCTGTCACCGTATTTCACCGTATTTCTGTCACCGTATTTCGAAAGGGGTAGGACAGGTGGGGGTCGCTGCCTCTGCGAATGCTCATGAATCAGGCGACAGCGAAAGTCGGCATTGGTGCGCGCTTTAGCCCTGAGCTGCCGGCTGTGTTGCCGCCACCGCGGTCAGTGCCGTGCTCAACGCGCTCGGACTGATCGGCTTGCGCAGATAGGCGTTCATGCCGGCCGCGCGCGCGACCGCCTCGTCGCCGGCTTCGCTGCGGCCGGAAATGCCGATGATCGGCGTTGCGCCGGTGCCGCCGGGCAGGACGCGAATGCGCCGCGCAGCTTCGAGGCCGCCGATGTCGGGCAGCGTCAGGTCCATGAGCACCGCATCATAGCCGCGCTGCACGGCTGCCACCGCCTCTTCGCCCGAGCCGACGAAATCGGCCCGATGGCCCAGTTCGGTGAGGATGGTGTTGAGAATGACGCGTCCATAAGGATTGTCCTCGACGCACAGGACGGCAAGGCGGCGTGCCGGCGCCGACAAGGCGCGCTGCTCGCCGCTTTCCTCGATGGCATCGGCGGACGCAATCGGCAGCACCGCCGTGAAGCAAAAACTCGACCCGCGGCCGGGCGTGCTGGTGACGGAAAGCTCGCCGCCCATCAGCCGTGCCAGACGCCGCACAACCGCGAGGCCCAGCCCCGCGCCGCCGTAACGACGCGCCACCTCGGCGCTTGCCTGTGAGAATGGACGGAACAGCCGCCTGATTTCGGCTTTGCTCAGTCCGATGCCGCTGTCGCTCACGCCGATGAGGAGCTTCACGCGCCCGCGTGCGGCCGGGGTGACGCGCGCGTCAAGTCGCACGCTGCCGCTCGCGGTGAATTTCACCGCATTGTCGATGAGATTTTCCACGGCCGCACGCAGCCGCACCGCGTCGCCGATCAGATGATCGGGCAGGTCCTCGGCGATCGTCGTCTCGGCATCAAGACCCTTGGTCTGCGCTCGCGCCGAAAGCAACTCGCGCAACACATCGAGCACGCGGCGCGGGCGAAATGCACGCTGTTGCAGCGTCAGCGAACCGGCTTCGGCCTTGGCCGAGTCGATGACGAGCGTCGTCAGCGCCGCCAGATGCTCGGCACCGGCCGCAATCGTGGCAGCCCAGTGGCGCTCGCGTTCGCCGAGATTGGAACTCGCCAGCAACTCGCCGAGCGCAAGGATGCCGGTGAGCGAGGTGCGAATGTCGTGAGCGAATGCCGCCAGCGCGACCTGCCTGGCGTTCGCCGAAGGCTGCCTGGCGTTCGCCGAAGGCTGCCGCGGCCGCTTCGCGCGTGCCGGCCGGGAAGCCGCATTCCTGCTCTTTTGTTTGGACTTGGTTCGCGCCACTACAACACCCCGCCGGGGCAGAATGCCATTTCCGCCGATGCAAAAAAACACGCTCTATGCACAATATTCGACATTCTACGCCAACCCCTTCAGTGCCCCAGTCCGACCATCCGGCGGATCTCCGCCGCGCTGGCGCCTGCGGCGCGCAACTGCCGCAAGCTTGTCGCTTGTGTCGATTTCGACAGTTTGCGTCCGTCCTCGCCGAGAATGAGGCGGTGATGACGATAGTTCGGCTCGGGCAGGCCGAGCAGCGCCTGCAGCAGGCGGTGAATACTCGTCGACCAGAACAGGTCCTGGCCGCGCACGATATCGGTCACGCCCTCGGCGGCATCGTCGACCACGGTGGCGAGGTGATAGCTTGCGGGCAACTCCTTGCGCGCAAGCACGACGTCGCCCCATTGCTGCGGCGCGGCGGCGACCAGGCCGGTCTCGCCCTGCGGCCCGTGACCGCTTTCCGACCAGGTCAGAGAGCCGGCGCGGGAAACCGACTGCATCGCCGCCTTCCTGGCCGCTTCTATGGCTGTTTCCATGGCGAGGCGGAGCGCGAACGGCTCGCCGGTGTGCTGTCGGCGTTCGTCTTCGTCGGCCGGCATGGTCGGCGTGTGGCCCGGGTAGAGCGGCACCCCGTCGGGATCGTGCGGCCAAAAGCCCCGGCGCTCGCGCTCGGCGACAAGCGCATTGATTTCGCTGCGGCTCTCGAAGCTGGCATAGAGCAGCTCTTTGGCTTCCAGCTTGCCAATGGCGGCCCGGTAATCGTCGAGATGCTCGCTCTGGCGGCGCACCGGCTCGTTCCAGGAAATGCCGAGCCAAGCCAGATCCTCATAGATCGCCGTTTCATAGTGCGGCCGGCAGCGCGTCGCATCGATGTCGTCGATGCGCAAATCGAGGCGGCCCTCCAGCGCGCGCGCAAGATCGTGGTTGAGCAGGGCCGAATAGGCATGCCCGAGATGCAGATAACCGTTTGGACTCGGTGCAAAGCGGAAGACGCGGGCGTGTCTGGTCATGCCGCCATGCTCAACGCAAGCGCTGCGCCCGGTCAACAGCGCCGCGCGAGGGTGGTGAGGCGAGGACCTAGCGAACGGTATCGCGCAGCGCCTGAAGAAAGGTCTTCAGCGAATTTGAAATGTAGGAGGCGCGCGTCATCACACCGACCGATGGTAGGCGATCGGCAACCTTGATTGGTAACACAACCACCTCGCCGGAATTCGAATAAGCCTTGGCGCCGTCATCGGTCATGACGGCGATCATGTCGGTGCGGGCCAGAACGGCACAATTGAGACGGTCGGACGACGATTCGATCGCTGGCACCGGCGCGGCAATGCCGGCTTCGGCAAATTGACGATCAATGACGCGGCGGATGGGAACACCAGCTTGCGGCACAATCCACGGATAAGCCGCAAGATCCGCCAACGACAAGCGGCGCCGGCGCGCCAGCGGATGAGTCGGATGGCTGACAATCCGGATTGGCATCGCAACCAACGCCTCCCGATGCAGGTCGTCTTCGGCGGCGCTGTCATCCAGGCGTCCGATCACACAATCGATCTCGCCCTTGCGCAGCCCTGCCATCAGGAAGAGTCGCGTCCCTTCTTCAATACTGACTGTCAGGCTTGGTACGCGCTTGCGCAGCGCGAAAAGCGTCGCCGGCACAATCCTCGCCTCGGCGACCGGCAGCACACCGATCCGAACGTTGCCGGCGATGCCGCGGGCGATGTTATCGATCTCAACGGCGGCGTGATCGAGGTCGTTGAGGAGGGCCTCGGCGCGCTCGACCAGAACCTCGCCGCATTCGGTAAGCGTCACGCCGCGCCTGCTGCGCTCGAACATCTGCCGGCCGAAAATCCCCTCCAGCTCGCCGATCAACTTGCTGATCGCAGGCTGAGTGAGATGCGCCTCGGCGGCGGCGCGCTGCATGCTGCCGGCGCGCGCAACGGCGAGGAAGACCGTGAGGTGGCGAGCGCGAAGCGATGAGGCGCGCATGGACTTATATTCCATATCCTTATAATGATATAGCAAGAAGCGATTATCAGTTATAGCTTGGCAGTGATAGCGTCGCCTCAGATCGAGAGGCAAGCCTTATGCGCATCACAATGCTCGGCACCGGTGCGGCACTTCCGGACCCCGACCGTTGCCATACCTCGATCCTGCTCACCCTCGCCAACGGCCGGCATATCCTGCTCGACTGCGGCCATGGCGCGACACGGCAGTTGATGCGGGTAGACATCAATCCCGCCGACGTCGAAACGCTCCTTCTCACCCACTTGCATCACGATCACGTCTGCGAGCTGCCGTTCTTCGCGATCTCAAGTTGGATGCTCGGCCGCAGCGGGTCTCTCGCCATCCACGGTCCCGCCGGCACCAAAAGCCTCGTCGGACACCTGTTCGAAGGCGGCGCATTCGATGCCGATATCAGGGCGCGCGCCGCCTATCCGGCGCGCCAAGCCAATATCGAGGCGATCCGGCCGCATGTGGTGGAATACGAAGCGGGCCTCGTCTTCCAGGATCACGACATCAAGGTCAGCGCCGAAGCCGTCGACCATATTCCGCCGGACATCTCGCCCTGCTTTGGATTTCGCATCGAGGCGGACGGCAAGACCGTCGTCTTCAGCGGCGATACCAAGCCGTGCGATGGTATTGCGAGGCTTGCGCAAGCCGCCGATTTGCTGATTCACGAGTGCACATTCACCAACGCGTTCATCGAGCACCGCAAAAAGACGGGCGTCGGGACCTTCGCGCACACCAGCCCTGCGGATTTAGGCCGTCTCGCCGTCCAGGCGAACGTCAAGAGCGTGGTCGCGACCCATATCGGCCATGTCAACTCGTTGAGCCCGGTACTCAAGCGTGCGGCCGCGAAGCACATGCCAGTCGAACTGATGGGCCCACATCAGATCGACGAGTTCGTCCGTCAGATTCGCGTTAATTATGACGGCCCCCTGCAGATCGCGCGCGACCTCATGCGCATCGACCTATGAAGGAGCTTTCCATGCAGTCCAAAGCCGCATTGCTCCCGCTGGTCTTGACGACGGTTATGGCGATCACTGGCTCCGCCAGCCTGGCCCAAACGGATGCCGCGCATTACCCACGACGGCCGATCACCGTCATCGTCCCAACCGGTGCCGGTTCCGCGCCGGATGTGCTGGTGCGCAAGATCGGCCAAGGCCTCGCCCCGGTGCTCGGGCAACCCTTCATCGTCGAAAACCGGCCCGGTGGCAATGGAACGCTCGGCGCCAATGCCGTGGCCCGCGCCGCTCCGGACGGCTACACGCTGCTGCTCGGCTTCGACAGTACTATGACGATCAATCCCGCGCTCTACCCCCGCCTCAGCTACGATCCGCAGAAAGACTTTACGCCGATCAACGCCATGGGGCGGACACCTTTCGTCCTGGTGGCGCATCCCTCGTTCGCGCCGAATACGCTGCAAGAGTTCATCGCGTTCGCCAAGGCGAACCCGGGAAAGATTAATTACGGCTCCGCCGGCGTCGGCTCCTTGCATCAGCTTTCCATGGAAGACCTCGCCGCGCAGGTCGGCATCCATCTCGTGCATGTGGCCTATAGCGGCGGCCCCGCGGAATTGCGGGACATCGTGGGTGGACAGGTTCCGATCGGCTTTATCGGGATCGCGCCGGCGTTGCCGCTCATCAAGAGCGGGCGGCTCAAGGCGCTCGCTGTGCAGGGAAAGCAGCGCTTTCGCGACCTGCCAGCGGTGCCCACTGTCGACGAGACGCTGCCCGGTTACGCCATCGAAGGCTCGTGGCTCGGGCTGTTTGCGCCCGCCGGGACGCCGGACGCCATCGTCAACAAGCTGAGCACGCAAATCAATCAGCTGCTTAAGGACAAGGCCATCGAGGATTTCCTGATCAGCGAGGGCATTGTGCCGATGGGTCTCGGTCCCGCGGCTTTCCGTGAGCTCATACGCGACGACACCGCGCGCTACAAAAGCATCATCGAAAAAACCGGCATCCACATCGAGTGACGCTGCCCGACGGCGGCCCGCCGCCGCCGCGTAGCTTGCGACGGACTTGCGGAAAAGCGCATACTCGGAGATCGCAAGACCGATGGCGGCGTCAACGCGTCCGCGGCTCGTTGGAGAGTCAAACCGTGGCAACCGGACGATCGCGCGCCTTCAACTTCCGGGAATGGATCGCCGCCAACGAGCATCTGCTCAAACCACCCGTGAGCAACAAGAAAGTGTTCGAAGACGGCAACATGACTGTGCAGCTTTAACCTTTGACCGCAGCGGTCCAGCACATCGACACCGAGTCCGATCTCGATCAGGCGCTTGCCGCGCTGATCGGCGCCGAGCCGCGGTTCGAGTCGCTATTGGCGCAAGCCGGGCGGCCGCCGCTGCGGCGGCGCGACGGCGGCTATGCCGGGCTTGCCGCCATCATCTGCGCGCAGCAGTTGTCGATCGCGAGCGCCAGCGCGATCTGGGGCCGGCTCGCGGCGGCGTTCGATCCGCTCGATCCCGAGGCCATCGCAAGGGCGCGTCCGGCGCGGTTGGCGCGGCTCGGCCTGTCGCGGCCGAAAATCCGCGCGCTCAAGGAGATCGCCCGCGCCATCGCCCGCGGCGAGCTTAAGCTTTCCGAGCTTGGCGGCTTGGCGGCCGAAGAGGCGCACGCGGCGCTTACCGCGGTGCACGGCATCGGGCCATGGACCGCGAACATTTATCTCCTCTCGTGCCTTGGCCACAGCGACGCGTGGCCGGCCGGCGATCTTGCCTTGCAGGAAGCGGCGCGCCTGGCCTTTAGCTTGCTGGCGCGGCCGACCGTCAAGGAGATGGATGCGCTGGCCGAGCCGTGGCGGCCGTGGCGCGCCGTGGCGGCGCGCGTGCTCTGGACCTATTATCGCGCCGTCAAAGGGCGCGACGCTGCGCCAGTCTTGCCGAAAGGGAAGCGTGATGGCCGCTGAGCTCGATGGTCCGCGGCTTAACCCGCGCTCAGGCGCCGCCCGGGCGCTTGTCGTATTCCTGCACGGCTACGGCGCCGACGGCAACGATTTGATCGAGATTGGTCGCGCCTGGCAGCAATACCTGCCGCAGGCGGCCTTCGTCTCGCCGCATGCCCCGGAGCGATGCGGCGAGGCGCCCACGGGGCGGCAATGGTTTCCACTCACCGTTCGCGATCCCGGCGAGCGCTGGTCCGGCGTCAACAAGGCGGCGCCGGGCTTGCAGCGGTTTTTGGATGCCGAACTCTCGCGCCACCGGCTGCCGCCTTCGGCTCTGGCGCTGGTCGGTTTCAGCCAGGGCACGATGATGGCGCTGCACGTAGGATTGCGCCGCGCCCTCGCCCCGGCCGCAATCGTCGGCTATTCGGGGCTTCTGGTGCTGCCGCCGGATGCCGCGATCGAATCGGTCGCCGGCGAGATCAAGTCGCGCCCGCCGGTGCTGCTGGTGCACGGCGACCGCGACGAACTGATCCCCACACAGGCTTTGTTCCAGGCGGCGCAGGGGCTGGCGGAGCTCGGGCTCAATGTCGAGTGGCACTTGTCGACCGGCATCGGCCACGGCATCGACGGCGAAGGCCTGCGGCACGGCGGGGAATTCTTGGCGCGCAGCCTTTCCGCCGCGCGTTAACCGCGCGGCCGGCGTGCCGGTAACGTTTTTCTAGCGAATGCAGCCTAAAAGCGCGCCGGAGCAATGCGCCATGTTTGCGGCTTGCACGCAAAGGCTGGGGCGGAGCGCACAACGCTTTCGCTCCTCCAGGCATTTCGCGCTGTGCGCGAAGGGCGCCGCGGCGCTTGAGTTCGCCCTGATTGCCGCGCCGTTTCTGGCGCTGCTCGTCGCGCTGTTCCAGACCGCCCTGGTGTTTTTCGCCGGCCGCGTGCTCGACGAGGTCACGGAGGAAGCCAGCCGCTACATCCTCACCGGACAGGCGCAGCAAGCGAACATGACGCAGGCGCAGTTCCAGAATTACCTGTGCACCGGCACCAACACCGCCGCGCTGGTGAGCGCGTTGTTCAACTGCAGCAACCTGATGATCAACGTCGAGAACTATTCGGACTTCTCCTCCGCCGGCGTGACCTCGCCGACGTTGACCTACAATGGCAGCGGCGCGGTCAGCAACACCTGGACCTATTCGCCGGGAACGCCCGGCAGCATCGTCGTCGTGCAGGTGATGTATCAGTGGCCGATCGTTCTCGGCCCGCTCGGCTTCACTCTGTCCAACCTGTCGAACGGCGATCGATTGCTGATATCGACCGCCGTGTTCAAGACCGAGCCCTACTGATGACGGAAGCGGCGACCGCAGCAAAGCGCATCGCGGGCTGGCGCCGCTTCGCGCGCGACGGCGCCGGCATTTCCGCCGTCGAATTCGCTCTCATCTTGCCGTTCATGCTCACGCTCTATCTCGGCAGCACCGAGCTTGGCAACGGCGTGGCCGCGCAATTCAAGGCGACGCTCGCCGCCCGCACCGTGGCCGATCTCGCCTCGCAATACACATCAATCGACAGCGCCACCATGAGCGAGATACTCGGTGCGGCATCGACAGTGATGACGCCGTATTCGGCCAACAATTTGGCCGTCACCGTCTCCGAACTGCAATTCTCCAGCGGAAGCAACATCGCCACGGTGCAGTGGAGCTGCACGCTCAACGGCACCGCGCGCGCGCAGAACTCGACGTACACGCTGCCGACCGCGTTGCAGTCGCTGCCGAGCGGCACCTACTATCTGATCCTCGGCGAGGTGACCTATCCCTATACGCCGTCGATGGGCTACGTGCTGACCGGTACGATCAACATCTACGAAGAGACGTTCTTCTTTCCGCGGATGCTCTCCGCGATAGCCGACAACAACGCGTGCTGATTTTCCCTCACTCCCAGGCGGAGAGGGTGGTTCCGAAGCACGGGAGAGTAGGCGGCGGCTCCGCAATCGCTGTCGCTCGCCCCGCTCACCGACGTTCGCTCGGCGCCCCCTCGCGCAAGGCCCGCAAGGGGAGAAGAAGGGTTTAGCCGGCCCTACTGCGACAGCCGCGCGGTGCTGACCGCCTGCTGAAACAGCTCCTGCATGGCGGCGGTGATGTCGCCGTCCGTCGTCACCTGAAAGAAGAGTCCCGACGACGCGCAGCTCTGCATGTTGGAGCTGATGTCGCTCTGGAACGGCGCGATCCAGTCGTTGTACCAGGCATTGGTCGGCAGCGGCAGGTATTCCGTGTACAGCACGGCGATGCGGATGCCGCGGTTCTTGATCGTGGTGCACCAGCTCGTATTGAACGGCTCCTGGCAGCGCGTGCCGTCGAGCGGCTGCGAGCAGGAGGTGGAGTTGGTTTCATCGTCGACGCCGTCGGTGACCAGGAACAGCACCTCCTGCGGCGTGCTGCCCGACGTGCCGGTCCCCGGCGTGGGCATGATGTTGTCGATCGCCTTCATGGCGGTCTCGAAGTCGGTATCGGTGTCGTTGTTGTTGTTGCTGCAGGTGAGATAATTGTTGGAGCAGACCTCCAGCACATTGATGCCGGCGGCCGCGGTCTGCGCGTCGCTTAGATCCGAAGTGGGAGCGCAGCTCGGCGCATAGATCACTTGAATCGCGGTGCTGCTGCACTGGCTGTTGGTGGTGCCTTCCACGTTGAAGGAGAAAATGGCCATCTCGTAGCATCCCGGGCCGTTCGGACAGGTCGAATTGTTGGCGGTCATCAACTGCGAGGCCGTGCTCATCAGCGATGACGTGGCGCTCGCCATGTTTTCGATGCGCGTCACCACGCCGAGGTTTTGCGCCAGCGTGTAATTGTCCTCGCCGTTCGGGTTGCCCAGGCCGTCTGCTGACGGGTTGGTCTCGTGGCAGGCGAACGCGCAGCCGCCCTGCGCCGAGGTATTGGCGACCATGGTGTTGATGCCCGACGTGGTGGCGGCGATGTCCATGGACGGCGAATTGTCGAGCAGCAGATAGAAATTGATGTTGGGCGAGGTCGTCGCGGTCGCGGTCGACGTGCCGCTGACCGCCCAGGTCGCCGCCGGCGTTCCGGTGAGCAGGCCAAACACGTTGGGAAACGCATTCACCGAATAGGCCGTGTAATTCACGGTGACGGTGCGCGTGGTGGAACCGTCGACGCAGCCGGTGATGGTCGGGGCGCTGTAGCTCAGGTTCGGGATCGAGGCGGCCTGCCCGCTGAAGATGTTCTGCGCGGCGGTTTGCGCCGTCGCGCACGTTTCCTCCATCGCCGTCGGCGTCACCATGGACAGCGCCGCGGAATCGGCGCCAGCGTTGAGCTGAATTCGCTTCTGCGCCGCCGAGGAGAAATCCAATCCCATTCCGGTCAGGAAGATGATGGGAACGAGCGAGAGCGCGAAAATCAGCGCGGTCGTGCCGCTGCGATCGCCGATGAAACGACGCGTGAAGTCGACGAGCATGGCCGCATCCTGCGCCCAAAGTGCAATTGGCGGGTCGGTACCGCGGTTGGATAGGGCAGGGGCATTGATTTTTCGTTGCAAATTGCCGCAGTGGCGCCGGCTGCCAGCGTTAACGGAAAACTGCCGCCGCGCCGAGCGCCGTGACCGTTAGGGTTTATGGTTGCTTGCGGCGTCTGCTTGCGTTTTATCCAGCTCCGCCGTCTCCACGGACTGCGGCTCCTCGATCGGCTCCGGCTCCGCCGGCTGCGTCGGCGGCGCCGGCGGCGCTGCGTCGGCCGTCCGCGGCCGTCCCATCAGCGCCGGCTGGAACAGCGCCGCGGAGGCAAGCGTGCAGGCGAGCGACAGCGCCAACAGCTTGCCCATGCTGGAAATTCCCGGATGTGCCGAGAACCACAGGCTGCCGAAGGCGGTCGCCGTCATCAGCGCGCTGAAGAAGACCGCGCGCGTGAGGCTCGACTGCAGGAAATTGTATTGCCCGCGACGCCAAGCCATCACGTAGTAGATCTTGAAAGCGACGCCGACGCCGAGCAGTGCCGGCAGCGCGATGATGTTGGCGTAATTGAGCGCAAAGCCGGAAAGGGCGCAGATTTCCAGCGTTGCGGCGGCCGCCACCAGCAGCGGGATCATGGTCAACAGCACGTCGCGAACACGCCGCAGCACGAGAAACAACAGCAGCGCGATCGAACAGGCCGCGATCAGGCCGGCCTTGATGAACGCCGATGTGACCGCGCGGCCCCATTCGTAGATTTCGACTGCCTGTCCGGTGGCGTTCGGCTCGACGCTAAGCACCGCGCGCGCGAAGCGCACGATCGTAGCGCTGTCGCTGACATTGCCCTTGGGGAGAATCTCGGTGCGCACGAGTCCGTTCGGCGCCGTCCACTGGTGCGTGACTGCGGCGGGCAGATCGGCGCGGGTCACCGCCTGCGGATGCAGCGACGCGGAGAGCTGCCCAAGATCAATCTCGAGCGGCGTGATGAAGAGCGCCTGCACCCTTTGCCGCGTCTGCGGGCTGGCGGCCGCGAGCCTGGCGAGATCGTCGGCGAGCCGCCGGGCGGCTTTGGCGCCGGAATTGTTCGCCTTGCCGGCGACTTCGCGCAGCGCGGTCACGTCGGCTTTGAGCGCCGCGACATCGTCGGCATCGCTCGGCCTCGCCGCCGGCGCGGCGTGTAATGCCGGATCGAGCGTGGTCGCGGCGCCGGCGATCAGCGTGCGCTTGTGCGGCTGATCGGTGGGGATGAAGCTGTCGAGCGTTCGCGTACCGGCGACCTCGTGCAATTCCGCGAGGCGCTTGGCGGCGGCACCGGCGCCGGCCGTCGGCGTGAGCAGGTCGGCACCTTCGAAAACGATTTGCCGGTCGCCGACCAGCTGGCGCAGCGTCGTCACCGCTTCAGCGCCCGGAACCTGCAAGACTGTTCGGGTCGAAGTTGAACTTCAGCCACAACAGCGACGGCAGCGCGGCGAGCACCACGATCGAAGTCAGCGCCACGATGGCGATGCGGTGCCGCTGCATGAAGCGGTCGACTCTCGCCATGGCGCCGTAGCCGAGCGGCTGCGGCTCCTCGGGCGGCTGCAACAGGGACAGCAGCGCCGGCAACAGCGTCATCGCCGCGACGTAAGCCACGATCATGCCGACGCCGGCGATCAGGCCGAGTTCGGCGATGCCGCGATAATCGGTGGGCACGAATGACAGGAATCCGGCCGCGGCAGCCAGTGCCGCGAGCGTCAGCGGCGGGCCGACGTAATGCGCGCCGTCGACCAGGGCGGGAGCGAGCGCACGGAGCTTGTGGCGCTGCGAGCGGTAACGGACGCTGAACTGAATGGCGAAGTCGGCGCCCAGCCCGACGAACAGCATGGCGAAGGCGACCGAGATTGGATTGAATGCGCCGACCAATAAAAGGCCTAGCGCCGCGGTGACGACGAGGCCGATGAAAATCGTGACGATGACTGCGAGCACGATGCGCACCGACCGCAGCGCCAGCCACAGCACGATGAGCACGATCGCCGCGGTGATGATGCTGTTGAGCCAGAGACCCTGCTGCAGCGTCGCGAACTGAGCATCCGAGAGCGGGATGGTTCCCGTCAGCCGCACCGACGCGCCGTAGGTCGAATGAAGGCGGCCATCGGCGGCGGCCTTGCGCACGGCCGCCGTCGCGGCGTGGCCGGGCTCGAGCGCGCGGAAATCGAGGACCGGCCAGATGTCGACGAGCTGGGTGAGCTGTGCGGGCGTGGCCGCACGGCCATTCACCAGCGTCTGCCAGGAAAAAGTCGCCGGCCGTCCGGCGAGCGCGCTTTCGATCGCACCCGCAACCGTATTGAGCGGTTGCGCCATCTCGGAAAGCCCGATACGGCCGGCCGCCACCCCTTCCAGGCTGAACGAGAGCGCCTGGGCAAGCCCGCGCAGCGACGGATCGGAAGCGAGCGTCTTGATCAGCAGGGCCGCCTTGGCGAGCTTGCCCAGCCGCTCTTCAAGTTGATCGGCCGGCAGATAAAGCAGTCCGTTGCGGGCAAAGAATTCACCGCCCTGCGCAAATGAGACGGAACGGAAATGGGCCGATTGCGGCGTGAGCCGCGCCACCAGGGCCGCCGCGGCCGCACCGGCCAATTCCGGGGTCGGCGCGCTCACGACCGCGAGAATGGATGTGGCCTGTTCGGGGAAAGCGGCCTGGTAGGCCAATTCGCGTTGGCGCCATGGCAGATTGGGCGACAGCAAGGTGCTGACGTCGTTGTTGATGGCGAAATTGCGCGCCACGTAGGCCGAGGCGCCGGCCAGGATCAATACGCTGGCGATCACGATCGGCCACGCGCGGCGGACGCAGAAATCAACGATGCGGGCAAAATTCACGAATGACATGGGCCACGAATGACATGGGCGACGTGACATGGGCGAGGTGACATGGGCGAGGTGACATGGGGCGGCGACGGCTTGCCGGCTTAAGGCGCGGTTGCAGCGGTTTCGGCTGCATCAACCGGTTGCCGGCGGCTTCGCCAGCGACCGCAATGTCCCATTACTCCCCCCATCGCGATCCGGCCCCCAACCCTTAATGCTCGTTGACGGGATTTGGTTCATCCCCGTCGGTTCCAATGTCGGGGCCGCCATCGCCGGCGCCAACCCTGTGCTCGCGCAAATGTGAAGCCCCCGCCTGATCGCTTTCCCGTGGCGGCTGGGGGGAGGGGGATGGCAGCGGGCATTCTTGTCGCCGCATCGGGCGCGATCGCCGCCTTCTGGATGCAGAACAAAGGTCGCGCTCGGGGTAGCGCGCAAATCGCTTTTTTTGCGCCGGCGCGCGGAGCGAACGGCTTCGATCCCTTTTGCCCGAGCGTCCGCGAGCGGATCGGTTCTAATAGCCGGGGCGCCTTATGGAATTGAAAAACGATTCAAGGCGGTCGGTGAACTCATAGCTGCGGGCGAGCTTGAGCCAGCGGCCTTCGAGATCGATGAAGTCCTGGCGCAGCGTCGGGTCGCCCTGCACCTTGGCCTGACGGGCGCAATCTTCCGCGTGCTCCAGGCACTCGCGTACGGCAGCGCTGAGATTTTGCAGCACCGCAAAGGTCCTTCGCAACAACGGGACGAGAGGAGGACGCCTTTCCGTCGCAGGCGCCACGCGCGCTACCACGATCTTTTCTGCCGGCGACGGATGAGTATGTTGCGCCAATGAGCGCGAGTTGAGTCGAATCGAAGCGGCCGGCGAGTTGTAATTGCGACTCGTGATTACGGTGGAGAGCCGCCTCGAAACCGGCGGCGCCGCTCTGGCCGCTGGTGGAGAGAGGATTTGACATTCGCGCCCGCTTGGCCGTCAACTCTTGAAGCGAATGTCAAATCCAAAAGCTCCACTGGAACTGATGGTTGTAGGCGAGAGTCGGTGTCGAGGAGAAAAAATGCTGAGAGACGATCGCGACAGTGGCCGGCGCCCGCAACCGGCGCGCAATGTGCTCGGCGAGCCGCTCGACATCTGCTCGATGCGGCCGATGACCGGTTTTTATCGCGATGGCTGCTGCAACACCGGTCGGGAGGATGCCGGCAGTCACACGGTCTGTGCGGTCATGACAGCGGCGTTTCTCGAATTTTCCAAGTCGCTCGGCAACGATCTTTCTACGCCGTTGCCGCAACTGGGATTCCCGGGACTGAAGCCGGGCGATCGCTGGTGCCTGTGCGCGCCGCGCTGGCAAGAGGCGTTCGAAGCGGGGGAAGCTCCGCGCGTGGTGCTGCGCGCCAGCCACGAGGGTGCCCTGGCCTATTGCTCGCTCGGCGATCTCAAGCGCTTCGCAGTGGACTTGGCGTAAGCGTGCCCGCTATATCCAAGTCTTCAGCCAAGCCTTCATCCACCTCTTCGTCCATGCCTTGATCCAAGTCCTCTGCAAGCCATCGTGGCCATGAACGCGCCATTGCCGACCATTCCGGTCATCGATATCCGCGACGGCGGGCCGCCGCTGCATGCGCAGCAGGGGGCGGCGCGCGCACGAGCCTTGCGCGATGCCTGCCTTGAGTTTTTTCCCCGTCCGCTGCTTTCGGCGTTGCCGCTGTTCGATAGCGCGGCGCGGCGCTGGCTCAAGCGCTCCCGCTCGCCGTATGTTGCGGAAATCACAAGCATTGCCGCACTGCTCGACTTTTCCGGCGTGTGGCTGCTCAATGCCTCCTATCAATGGGCATGCACCGCGCTGGCGCGCGAGGAGGATGGCGTGCCGTGGCTGATACGGACGCTCGACTGGCCGTTTCACGGTCTTGGACGCCACGCCGAAGTAGCCCGCATGCGCGGCAATGGCGGCGATTTCTTCAGCATCACCTGGCCGGGTTATGTCGGCGTGCTCACCGCCATGGCTCCTTTCCGCTTCGCCGCCTGCATCAACCAGGCGCCGATGCGACGGCGCACGGCGCACCCTTGGCTGCGGCCGCTCGATTTTGCCGTCAAGGTCTTCGCCGGCTGGGGCGCTGCCGGCCGCATGCCGCCGGATCAGCTTCTGCGCCGCGCCTTCGAACTGTGCGGCGACTACGTCGCCGCGCGCCGCATGCTCGAATCGACGCCCGTGGCGTGTCCGGTCATTTTTACGCTGGTGGGCTGCGCGGCCGGGGAACGCTGCGTGATCGAACGCACCGAGACCGGCTTTCTCACCCGCGAGGATGACACCAGCGCTGCCAACGACTGGGTGCCGGAGCGGCCGCGTTGGGAGGGGCGGATCGGCACCAGAACCTTCCTGGCCAGTTCATTCGCCGATGCGGCAAGCTACAGCAAGGCGCGCCGGGACGCGCTCGCCGCCTGGCGCGGCTCGCTTGCGGAGCGTCGGTTCGATTGGGTGTGCCCGCCGGTTCTCAACCCGTACACGCGGCTTGCCGCCGCAATGTGTCCGGCAAGCGGAATTCTGCGGGTGATGGGGTACGATGAATCCGGTGCCGCGTTGCCCGAGCCGGTCACGCAGGTCTGCGAGATCGCGCTGTCGCCCTCGCTGCAGCCCGCCTGAGGCTCGCCGCATGAAGATCGTCGATCTAACGCACACCATGAGCATCCACACGCCCGGCTGGGTCGGCTATGCGGGCAACAAGATGTACTACGCGCAAAACCTGCAGACCCAGGGCATCGTGGCCCAGCGCATCGAGACCTCGCTGCATGCCGGCACGCATTTCGACGGCGCCATGCACGCCACCGACGGGCGCACCGGCGACATGGCCTCGCTGCCGCTCGACTTTCTGGTCAATCACGGCGTGGTCGTCGATCTCGAGCCGCAGGTGAGCGACTGGACCGCGATCACTCCGGAGATGATGGAAAAATCCGGCGCCGACATCCGTCCCGGCGACATTCTGATTTTGCACACCGGCTGGCACAGATATTACGAAGGCCAGAGCCGGCAGGACCTCGTGCGCTATTTCTGCTACCACCCGGGGCCGACCTTCGCCACGCTCGAATGGATGCTGGAAAAGAAGATCAAATGGTTCGGCATGGATACCGGCTCGGCCGACCATCCGATGAACACTTCGATCCGCCACATGCGCCCGGATATCGCACGTGAGTTCGAAGAGGCCATGGGCAGGGCGCCGGCCGAATATTTCGGCGGTTTCGAATACATCCACAAGCGCTCCGGGCGAAAAGTCCGCCAGAACATTTTCCCCTTCCACAATTACGCGTTTCAGGAGGGTCTGCTCCACGCCGAGAATCTGGGCGGCGATCTGGAAACCGTGTTGGGCAAGCGCTGCATCATCGGCGCCTTTCCGTGGCGCTATGAAGGTCTTGAATCCTGCCCGTGCCGCGTGCTCGCGATCTTCGACGCCGGCGATGCGCCGGTCGAAGCGCTCGGCGAGGCGGCGCGAGCGGTCAGACGCGGCTAAGCGAGGGGAAGGGCGTCATGCCGAAAATCAAATCCAGCGATGGCACCAGCCTTTATTATGAGGAAATCGGCGCCGGCACGCCGGTCGTGTTCGTGCACGAATTCGCCGGCGACTACCGCACCTGGGAACAGCAGATGCGCCACTTCGCCCGTTCGCATCGCTGCGTCACCTACAGCCAGCGCGGCTATCCCCCCTCCGATGTGCCGGACGATCCGGAACGCTACGGCCAGGACATCGCGCGCGCTGACGTCATCGCGCTGATGGATGCGCTCGGCATCGACAAGGCGCATGTGGTCGGCCATTCGATGGGCGCCTATACGGCGCTGCATGTCGGCATCAAGCATCCGCAGCGCTGCATTTCCGTGACCGCGGCCGGCTGCGGCTGGGGTTCGCTGCCTGATCCGACCGCGCGCGAGGCGATGCGCAAGGTGGCGGTAGAGAACGCGAAAATGTTCCGGGAAAAGCCGATGGCCGAATCCGCCGCCATCTACGGCGACGGCGCCATGCGACAGCCGCAGAAATTCAAGGACCCGCGCGGCTACGCCGAATTCATCCGCATGCTCTCGGAGCACTCGCCGCAGGGCCACGCGCTGACCATGGAACGGCTGCAGGCGCGACGGCCGACTTTCTGGGACATGCAGGCGGATTTGAAAAAGTTCTCGGTGCCGCTGTTGATCGTGGTGGGCGATGAGGACGAATCCTGCCTCGACGGCAGCGTCTTTCTCAAGCGCATCGCGCCGAGCTCCGGACTTTATGTGATCCCGCGCTCCGGCCACGACATTCCGACCGAGGAGCCGGCCGCGTTCAACGCCGCGCTGTCGGATCTGTTTGCCGCCGCGGAATCAGGCTGTTGGCTGGCGCACCGCAAGCCGGGGTAGCTTTCGCTCGCCCCACCGCTGGGGAGAGGGGAGGTCGCGCATCTACTTCGCGTCGTGAAAGATGATGCCGAGGGTGTGGCGGTGGCCGGAGCGCAGCCTGCTGACGCCGTGGCGAAGATTGACACGATAGAAACCGCGCGCGCCCTGGGCCGGCCTGTTATGCACCGCGAAGACGACCGCGTCGCCTTGCTGCAGCGGCACCACTTCGACGCGGCTCTGCATGCGCGGGCGCTGCTCGGTGAGCACGAACTCCCCGCCGGTAAAATCGCGCGCCGGATCGGATAACAGCACGGTCGCCTGCAGCGGGAACGCCAGCTCGCCATAGAGATCCTGGTGCAGGCAGTTGAAATCGCCGGCGCCGTATTGCAGCAGCAGCGGCGTCGGCCGCGTCTGCCCGGCCTTGTGGCAGAGCTCCAGATAATCGGCATGCTTGGCCGGATAGTGCGCCTCGATATTCATCCGCCCGTTCCACGCATTGGCGATCGGCGCGATGCGCGCATAGAGCGCGGTGCGCAGTTCACCGATGCGAGCGGGCAGCGGATATTTGAGATACTTGTATTCGCCCTTGCCGAATCCATGCCGGGCCATCACCACGCGGCTGCGGAATTTTTCTTCGTCTGCATAGAGAGCGGCCGTCTCTTTGCATTCGTCCGCATGCAGCAGCTTGGGCAGAACCGCGCAGCCGTGCGCGTTCATCTCGGCGCCGATGGCGGCCCAATCGTAGCCATCGACCCGCTCGTCAACGGCGTTCACGTCAGTTCCCCGGAACTCGGCGTTCATTCGTTTCTACTCTCATTCGATTGACTGGAATGATAGTATCGGTCTGGCGCAATCCCACCCGGATTCTGCGAAGGCCACGGCGGCACCGAGACGCATGCACGGCAGGATCGGCGGAACAGATCATGAGCGAGACGTCCCACGCTTCCGCAAAGGCACCATCGTTTGCGGCGGCTTTCCGCCATCCGGTATTTGCCGTGGTGTGGACGGCCACGCTCGTATCCAATGTCGGCAGTTGGATGTTCATCGCCGCCTCGGCCTGGCTCATGACCAGCATCAATCCCGATCCGCTCATTGTCGCACTGGTCCAGGCGGCGGGCAGCGCACCGATCTTCTTGCTGGCAATACCGGCGGGAGCGCTTGCCGACATCTTCGACAAGCGGAAATTCCTGATTGTCATTGAAATTCTTACGACAGCAGTTTCGGCGCTCTACGCCGCTTTCGTCGCGCTCGGCTGGGCCAATTCCTTCAATCTCATACTGTTCACCTTTCTGATCGGCGCGGTCTGGGCGCTGAGCGTACCGGGATGGCAAGCCGTCGTGCCGCAACTCGTTCCCAGGGCCGATCTGCCCGCGGCGGTGGCCGCCAACAGCGTCGGCGTGAATTTATCGCGTGCGCTGGGACCGGCGCTCGGCGGCGCCGTCATCGTCGGACTGGGCATCGTCGCGCCGTTCTGGATCAATGCCGTGTCCAATCTCGGCGTTGTTGGCGCTTTGTTGTGGTGGCGGCAGCAAAGGACGGGCACGACGCTCTTGCCGGCGGAACGCTTAGGCGGCGCCATCGGCGCCGGGCTTCGCTATGCCCGGCATAGTCCGCCGCTCCGCGCCACGCTGATCCGCGCCACGGGTTTTTTCCTGTTTGCCAGCGCCTATTGGGCGCTGCTGCCGCTCGTCGCCCGCGAGCGCGTCGGGAGCGGACCCGGATTTTACGGCATACTGCTCGGCGCTATCGGCGCCGGCGCGGTGGTGGGCGCATTCGCCATGCCGTCCCTGAAGCTGAAATTGGGACCGGACCGTCTTGCCGCGCTCGGGCTGTTGGGCACGGCCGTGACGCTGACGCTGTACGGCGTTGCTCGCGATCCGTTCACCGCATTGGCGGCCAGTTTGCTCGCCGGCGTCTCATGGATCGCCGTGCTGGCGACGCTCACCGTTTCGGCGCAGGTGTCGCTGCCAGATTGGGTGCGGGCACGCGGACTGGCGCTGTTCACGACCGTATTCTTCGGCTGCCTCACGCTCGGCAGCGCGCTATGGGGCGAACTTGCCGCGCTTGTCGGGCTGCCGGCGGCGCATTTCCTCGCTGCTGCCGGCGCGTTGATTGCGATCCCGTTGACCTGGCACTGGAAGCTGCAAGCCGGGACCGGCGTTGATCTGACGCCGTCGATGCATTGGCCGACGCCGATCGTCGCGCAAGATATTGGGCGCGACCGCGGCCCGGTGCTGGTCACCGTCGAATACCGCATCCGCCCGCAGGACCGTGAAGCATTCCTAAAAGCCATCGAACCGCTCGGCAACGAGCGCCGCCGCGACGGCGCGTATCGCTGGGGGGTGTTCGAAGATGCCGCCGAGCCAGGCCGCATGGTCGAGACATTTCTTGTCGGGTCCTGGATGGAGCACCTGCGCCAGCACGAGCGCGTCACCAATGCCGATCGCATTGTGCAGGATTGCGTGCGCCAATTCCAAATGTCCGACGAGCCGAAGGTCACCCACTTCATTGCCGCTGAGAGCTAGCGGCGTGCGCTCATAAGCGGTTGGGCTAAGGTCCGCCTTCACGTAAAGCGGACTTTGCAGGAAGGGTCTTAATTTCCGCTACTGACCCATCTCGGCAGCCGAGTGTGCATCGCACTACTCAAGGCAATGATGATTTTTGCGCAGGCGAGTGCACTTTGATCTGCCGCGACGAGACGCCGACGGGTACATTCACGAAAGCTGACGAACGATAGACGCGCGATCCAGATGAGGGGCGGGCTTATGACGCGTGGCGTCGTGACTTACATTCGCACGGTACTTGCTTTCGCCATCGGCGCCGGCATCGACCTTATACTGTTCGCGGATACGTATCCGTATGGTGAGCGCTATCAGCACCAGAGTCTGGTCGGTATCAGCATTTCCTGGCTCGGGCCGCTGCTCACTTTTCTTTGCTCGTTCGTGCTCGATTTCAAGCGACGAGACCCGCGCAGAGAAAGTTCCGCTCCTGGATGGATTGCGAAGTTCGATTCGCTTGCCCTCCTGATCCCGTCGGCAATCGTGATCGGACTAACTATCACGCACACTATCGTGCTGATCCGGGACGTGACCATCGATCCGACGACACACAGCCTCTTCCCGTTCGAGTATATCCTCGCCTGGGTCACGGTGGGCGTTCCGGCCGTGGCTGGATCGATGCTTGCACGTGCGTTTTTTTGGGTGTTCAGCCGCTTCCGAGTGCAATGAGACGCTGGCTTAGGATTTCAGCCTCAATCTCCGCCTGGAGCATAATCCATGTTTCCCTGCATCGCATCTGCCGATGGTAGTTTACTCTTCGAGCAGCGCGAGGATGATAAGTAGCGCCTCAGTTAGACTGTGGCAGTCAGCGGAAGGGCTTGCGCCTGCAAGTCGAAAATTCCATTATGGCCGCCATGGATGAGCAGAAACAGCGCGCAAAGAAGATTCTGCTGACAGGTCTCGTCATCGGATTGATCGCGTTGTCGTTTATCTTTGGCAATAATATCGACAAGCCCGGGCACACCCTGGTTCTTTCCCTATCCGTTGCGGCTATCACCGTGGGTCTGGTTGCTTTTCTTGTCAATGTTTGGCGCCCAGATGCCCAGAGATTGCAAAGACAAGAAGCGCACCGTCGATCACGATCATGTTGCAGTGCATGAGTCCGTTCCTCGCACTTAGCGGACATAGCGCAACGTCCGCCTCATGTCCGAGTTCGGGGCCAAAGCGGACAAATAGCCAAGCTTTCTCACCGGCAGATTTATGAGTAAACGCCGCGGCCAAGACTTCATCTTCGTTTGAGAATCTCGCGCAGCCGCTGTGGTGTCACGGGAAGCCGTGTCACCGCGCCAGGCATGCCGACCGCGTCGTCGATCGCTGCGGCGATGACGGCGCCGACCGGATTGGCGCCGCCTTCGCCGGCGCCCTTGAGCCCGAGCGGATTAAGCGGCGACGGTGCGTCCTCGGCAATCAGTGTTTCGATTGCCGGAATCTCGCGCGCGGTCGGCATCAGATAATCAGCGAAGGTGACGGACAGCGGCTCGCCGCGCGCGTCGTAACCAAATTCCTCAAACAGCGCGCCGCCAATTCCCTGCGCCACGCCGCCGGTGATCTGGCCCTCGACCAGCATCGGATTGACCGCCCTGCCGATGTCGTAGGCGACGAAATAGCGCTCGACGGTGGCGGCGCCGGTGTCGCGGTCGATGCGGACCGCCGCGATATGCACCCCATACGGATAGGCCATGTGCCTCTGCTCGTACCAGCCTTCGGCGGTCAAGCCGGGGGTCGCATCGCCCAAAAGCTTTCCGGCCGGTGCAAGCGCTTTCGCCACCTCTCCCAGACTCACCGAAGGTCCATGCGGGGCGTTTTTGCTCACCACCCGGCCGTCGATCACGTCGAGCGTCTCGGGTGCGGCCTGCAGCAACGTGGCCGCGGCGGCGATCGCCTTGGCGCGCAGCTTTGTCGCGGCGATGCGCGTGGCTTCGCCAGTCATCACCGTCACCCGCGAGGCGAACGCGCCCATGCCGAAGGCGATGCGGTCGGTCTGTCCGTGGATCACACGGACAGACCGGTAGTCGACGCCGAGCGTGTCGGCGCAAATCTGCGCGAGCGCGGTCTCCATGCCTTGGCCGAGCGACGCGGCGCCGCTGACGATCTCCACGGCGCCGCTCGGATCGACGCTGGCGCGCACACCGTCATACGGTCCAAGGCCGCTTTTTTCGACGAAGATGGCGATGCCTGCGCCGACCGCCTCGCCGGCGGCGCGGCGGTGCTGCAGCTTTTGCCGCAATGCCTGCCAGCCGGTCGCGGCAAGCGCCTTGTCGAGCAGGCCGGGATAGTCGCCGGAATCGTAAGTGAGTTCGGTGCCGAGCGTGCCGAGCGTGCGCCGATACGGCATTTCACTCTTGGCGATGAGGTTGCGGCGGCGGATTTCGATCGGATCGATGCCGAGCCGCGCGGCAATGGCGTCCATGAGCCGTTCACGAACGAACGTGCTCTCGTAGCGGCCGGGCGCCCGATAGGTACCGCATGGGGTCTTGTTGGTGAGCCGGATGCGGCCGGTCATGCGGTAGGCGGGAAGCCGGTAGGGGCCGGGCAGCATGGCGGCAGAAAGATCGGGCACCGTCGCCGCATGAGTGCGCACATAGGCGCCCTGGTCGTGAAAGAACTCGCCGTCGATGGCGAGCAGGCGGCCTTTCGCATCGACGGCGGCGCGAACGCGAAAATTCTGCTGGCGCGAGTGATTGGCTGCAAGTAGATGCTCGCGCCGATCCTCGATCCATTTCACCGGGCGGCGCAGGCGCAGCGCGCCAAGGCAGACCAGCACGTCCTCCGGGTAAAGCTCGCCGCGCACCCCGAAGCCGCCGCCGACATGACCCTCGTGCAGGTGCATCGCGGACGGTGCAAGTCCGAGCATGCGTGCGAGCGCATCCCGGTTCCAATGCGGCACCTTGGCGGCGCCGTGCAGTTCGAGAATGCCGTGCGCCATCCGCGCGATGGCGCCGCGGGTCTCCAGCGGCACGCCGCTGTGGCGGCCGATGTCCAGCTCGAGCGCGACCACCGCATGCGCGCGGGCAAACGCCGCCTCGACGTCGCCAAAACCTTTGTGCACGCAGGCGGCCTCGGTGGAATGATTGCCCTCGAATGCGCGCGGTGGCGCCTCGGCCGCAAGCAGCGGCGGCAATTCTTCGATCGCGAGATTCACCAGATCGGCGGCATCCTCGGCGAGATAGGGATCGGTGGCGAACACGGCCGCCGCCGGTTCGCCGACATAACGCACGCGCTCGCGCGCCAGGATCGGCTGGCGATAGGGATCGAGCCCTTCGACGCGCGTGAGGCGGAAATCGATCGGCGGGACGGCGGCCACGTCGGCCGAGGTCCACACCGCGACAATTCCGGGCGCGGCGCGCGCGGCGGCGGTGTCGATTGCCACGATGCGGCCGTGCGCGTGCGCCGAGCGCACCACGCGCATGTGCAACTGATGGGCAAAGCCAATATCCGCAGCGAAAGCGCCGCGGCCGCGCACGAGCGGTCCATCTTCGAGCCGCGGAACCGAACGACCGATGAAGGTCATTGTCGGAGTGCTTCCAAGTGGTGCATCTCGTTCATGCGCAGGATGCAAACATTTCCGTCGCCGATGTCGATCTCGTTGAGGCAGCACGGGGCTTGCTCAATGCGCCAATAGCGCGACAGCGGCAGATCGAGCAGTTGCAGCAGCAAGGCGCGGTTGACGCTGTCATGGCCGACGAGGACGATCGTATCGTCGGGATGGCGCGCAAGAACGGCGCGCAGCGCATCGGCCGCGCGCGCCGCAAGGTCCTGCAGCGATTCCCCGTCGGGAAAGCGGACCAGATGCGGCGTCGCCCACCAGGCGGCAAACAGCGATGGATCGGCGGCCTTGGCGTCATCGAAAGTCTTGAACTGCCAGGCACCGTAATCGAGATCGTTCAGGTCGTCGCAGACCTCGACGGTCATCCCGCAGGCCGCGGCGATGGCCTCGGCCGTGGTGACGCAGCGGCCCATTGGGCTTGTGTAGATCTTTTGCGGCCGCCATGAGCCGGCGATGCGTTCGGCGACGGCGAGCGCTTCGCGCCGACCGCGCGCGGTGAGCGCGAGCGGTTCGCGGCCGCGAAAGCGCTCGGGCTTGATGCCTTCGACGTGACCGTGGCGGGTGAGCAGGATTCTGGTCATGCTTTTCGTTATGCGAATGTCCCGGATGCGGCGCCGCGCCCGGGACATGAGCGCCGATTCACTCCCAGCCCAAGCGCGCCCTGATGGCCTCGCCCATCACCCACCTCTTGTCCTCGGCCGACAAAAAATCGAGCGTCTCGGTAAAATGCGTCACCCGCTGCCGGTAGCTGCATTTTTTGAACGAATTGGTGAGGTCGGTGCCCCAGTAGCATCGGCGCGGGCCGAACGCGTCGAACAGGCGGCGGATAGGCTCCGTCATGTCGCCGAACGGATAGGATTGCGCCGAATAGAACGGCGTGGTCGACAGTTTCACCGAGACATTGGGATATTTGGCGAGCGACGCGGTCTCGCCGATCGCCTCGGCCATGCGCCCGGATTTGGCGATCTCGCCGGTGATGCCGAGGTGGTCGGCGATCATCATCAATTGCGGGTGGCTTTCGGCGATGCGCGCGAAATGCGCCATCGGCGCGCCATAGAACATCACCGGCAGACCATGCTTCTCGGCCGCCGGCCAGAACCAGTCGACGGTGCCGTCGCTCAGCCAGGTCCATTGCGGCGGATGAAAGGTCACCCGGATGCCCTTCATGCCGGGCATCTTTTTCCAGTCCGGAAACTGCTCCGCGGTCTTCGGCTCGGTGAGCGGGATGCGCCCCATGATCGCGAATCGCGTCGGATAGCGGCGCACGGCTTCGAGCGCGTAATCGTTGCGGTCGCCTTCCCAGGAAGGCGGCACGATGACGGCACGGTCGATGCCGGCCTCGTCCATCATCGGCACGAGCTTTTCGATCGTGAACGGCTCCGGCAACTGCGCGACGCGGTCGGGCAGCCACGGCCGGTCCGGCGTGTCCGCTTTCCATAAGTGAACCTGCGCATCGACGATCATGTCCGCGATCTCCTGGTGCTGCGCTCAAGTCTGCCGTGCGAAGGATTGCGCGGCAATGCCCATGCGCTCCCCGGCAATCGATCAGATCCGCCGCAGCGGTATGGTCCAGGCCAACAGCGCCTCGATCCCGGCAAATGCCGCAATGGTGATGAACGCGGAGCGGAAGGCCTCGGCGATTTCGCCCTGCACCACGGCTTGGCGCGCCGGTGCCAGCGTGGCGATCGCTTCCGGGCCCTGCTCCATAATGGTGCCGAGCATGTGCGCGGTTTCGCGGTCGCTGCCGGCGAGAATCGCGAACAGGACGGCGGCGACCAGCGCAGTCCCGAACGCGGCGCCAACCGAGCGGCAAAACTGCACCATCGCCGCGCCCGTCCCAAGCCGCCGCGGCCCGGCGACCGCCTGCACCGTCAATTGGACGACACCCATGACGCTGCCCATGCAGAACGCAATGGCGCCCCACACCCAGGGCAAGGCGCCGACCGACAAATCCGGCGTCCAGAATGCGAGGCCCAGCAAGCCGAGCGTCGCCAGCGGCATTGCGCAGGATGGGAACACGGCGGTGAGCCCGGTTTTGGTCACGATCTGGCCGGTGACCAGCGAACCCAGCCCGATGCCGAAAGTCAGCGGCAGCAACAAGAGTCCGGTCTCGGCCGGGGAAGCGCCACGCACCGCGCGCAGGTAGATCGGCAAAAAGGTGATCAGCGAAACCAGCGCCGCGCCGTGGCAGGCGGCGAGCCCGTTGCTGCGCCAGATCGAGGGTTCCTTGAACAGCCGAGGCGGTATGAGGGCAAACGGCGTGTGCCGCTCCTGCCAGATCAGCCCGGCCAGCGCCAGAATGCCGAACGCAGACAGGCCGAGAACCATCGGCAGCGTGCTCGACCGCATGTGCTCCAATTGTTCGAGCGCCAAAATCACCGGGCCGACGAAGAGGATGAACAGAAGGAGGCCTGGAATGTCGAACGTGGTACGACGGCGGGCGGCCGGCCGCGAGGCCAGCCGCAGCACCAGCACGGCCGCGACAAGCCCGAGCGGCACGTTGACGAGAAATATCGACTGCCAGCCGAATGCCTGCGTCAGATAACCGCCGGCAACCGGGCCGAACGTGCTCGAACTGACCGAAACGCCCGCGAGATAGCCTTGATAACGGCCGCGTTCGCGCGGCGGTACCGCTTCTCCGATCAGCGCTTGCGACAGCGTCATCAGGCCGCCGCCGCCGAAGCCCTGCAGCACGCGGAATGCGGTGAGCCATTCGATGTTCGGCGACAGCGCGCACAGCACCGAGCCCAGCATGAAGATCGCCAGCGCCACGAACATCAGGGACCGGCGGCCGAACGTGTCGCCCAGGCGCCCATAGACCGGAGCCGCGATCGTATTGGCGATCAGATAAGAGACCACGACCCAGGAGGCGCGCTCGATCTCGCCGAGGTCGGAGGCGATGGTCGGAAGCGCCGTGGCGACGATGGTCTGGTCCGCGATTCCCAGGAACATCGGCAGCATGATCGAGGGAAAGACGGTGAGAAACAGCGCCCGCGGCGACTGTGGCGGCTCCTCGCCGCCCTGCTGCGGCTCGGCCACCGGGGCCGCCGCGGGTGGCGGCGCCGGACTTTGCAGCACGGCCGGTTGATCGGGTGACCGGTTCATCGAATCCTGGAGCGAAAATTCATCGTGGAAAATTCATGATCCCAAAATTGTTGATCGCCAAGGTTCGTAATCCCCGTTCGTGATCCCCGTTCGTGATCCCCGTTCGTGATCCCCGTTCGTGATCCCCGTTCGTGATCCCCAACTTTCGCGATCGCGGTATCTCGCTGCGCGTTTGAAGCGCCGGCTGCAAGGAGGCTGATCCCCGCCGAGCAGCCTTTCGGCGCAACGCGGTCGCCGCACGCGCTGTTCCGTTCACGCGCGCCTTTCGACGTTCCCGACAAGCGCGTTATATCGCTCGCCGACGATGGGCGCCACCGCTGCCGGGCGCCCCCGAGCCGCTCGGCCGTGGTCCGCGCCGGATAGAGACCGCAGCGCCGCGGGCGCAAGTCCGCCTGCAACCCATTTCTGCAGGATGTTGACCTGCAGGACGTTGACCTGCAGGGCGTTGATCTGCAGGACATTGACTTGCCGGACGGCGGAGCAGGAACTCCGCTCGGTCGGATTTGCGACTTAATACGTGGGCGAAGCGGTGGGTTACTTGGGCGAAGCGGTGGGTTACTTGGGCGAAGCGGTGGTCTGGTCCTATGGCGATCAGGCGATCATCCGCTGTTTCGTGCCGAGCGGCGGCGTGCAGCGGGCGCAATTCGCAATCGATTTCTGCAATCTCTCGACAAATAGGCCCAAAAAAACGGCCGCCATTGCTGGCGGCCGGTCCTTGTTGTCCGCGGTGTTGTCCGCGGCGAGTAAGCCGGGTCAGCCGAGAAAGCCGACGCGTTCCTGCTCGCGAGCCTGTTCGACGGTGATCGGCCGTGCCGGCAGTTGCAGCACCGTGGCCGACTGACTTTCGCACAATAGCGTGAGCAGCACGATCCGCCCGTCGGGGAATTCGAGCGCGTCGTGATGGGCCGCCAGCTTGTCCTTGTTGACTTGGCGAAAGATGGCGGTCTGGTAGCTCACGGTCTTGGTCTTCCATCCCAGGAGACCGGCCGGCAGGCAGGCCACGTCGCCGGCAAAAGCCAGCTCCGTCCCCGGCAGCACGCACACCGCCAGTCCTGGATCATCGGCAGCGGAGAACCCGCGTGTTCCGGTGCCGAAGTCACGCGTTACGAGCTTGTCACCGACTTGTGCCGGCCGCGACCGTACGCTCTGAAGGCTAAAGTCACACATGGCGACTCCTTTCTTCCCGGGTCTACTTCCCAGGTCTTCCGTGGCACAGCCCCACAACCCCTTCGACAACGAGTTCGAGCAAGATTAGTGCCGAGCAAGATTAGTGCCGAGCGCAGACAGACAAAGACCAAAGACAAATCGGTTCAAGAAGCGCGGCCGCGGCTTTTAGGCGCCGATCTGCGGCGCTCGGCGCTCTGCCGTCACGGTCCGCTGTTTGCCGTCGCGGGTGCGCTTCCCGCCGGCCGAGCGCGATCATGCCCGACGATGATGCAAAATTTGTGGCGCGAATTCCGGCGCGGCAATTTTTTGCATCGCCGATTTTGTGCAGGCGATTTTGCGGCGCCAATCGGGCGGCGAGGGGAGCCCGCGATCTTGCCGGCGCAGCCGTCGTGCGTGCATTCGCGAACCAAAGCCGCACCGGATCAATAAGTTGCCAGTATCTTTGCTCGCGAATGTCGCCGGCGGGCGTGCCGTAAATTATGCAATATTGCGGAAGCGGGAGGTTGGCGCGGAGCGCGTTTCTCTGGCGTTGCGGCTATTTGACCGTGATGCCGCCGACCATGCCGTACCAGTCGTGATCGGCGCAGCGCAGGTCGTAGGTGCCGGGTGTCAGCGGAGTGAGAAAGACATCTTTCTTGTCGCCCGGCTGCATGAGCACCTCGCTGCGCTCACGATTGAGTACGTCCGGGTTGTCGATGCGCGAGGCGGCGAAAAAGACCGGTGCGGTAAATTCGTGCGTCTCAATGCCGTGATTCTCCAAGTGCAGCCGGTAATGAACGCCGTGCTCGAGCGTCAGGTGATCCGGCTCGAAGCGGTAATCGACCATGATGACGTCGATCGCGACCGGCTTTGGCGGGTTTGCCGCCGCGGATGCGCCGAGCAGGATTGCCGGCAACAAAAACCCGCACGCGGTCGGAAAAATCCGACGCATCGGGGGTCCCTCCCTCTTCGGGGCGTCCAAAATTCGCTTCGCGCGCTGGCGCACCCCGACCTTTCTTATGTCCTAATGTCGCCTACGCCTCAATGCATGGCCGTCGCGCGTCCGCTTGCCGAGACGCGGCGGATCAAGAGCAGGACCAGTGGAACGAGAATGGCGGCAAAAATGGCCCAAGTGTGGAACACGTCGATATAGGCGAGCAGGGAAGCCTGGCCGCTGACCTGTTGACCGATATAGGCGTAGGCATGCGACCGCGCGGCGGCCGGCGGCGCCCCCTGGCCGACAAAGAAATGCGTGATGCGGTTGAGCGTGGTTTGCATGGTCGGCGATGTGGGAAGCAGATTGCTCACGAGCCGCGCCTGGTGAAACTGGCTGCGCTGCAAAAGCTCGGTATTGGCGAGCGACACCCCGATGCTGCCGCCCAGGTTGCGCGCCACGTTGATGAGCGCGGAGCCCTGCGCGGTCTTGTCCTGCGGCAGCCCGTCGTAGGCGATCGTGTTGATCGGAATGAACAGGAACGGCAGGCCGACCGTCTGATACACCCGGATCATGGCGAAATAGCCAAAAGTGGCGTCGGGAACGAGCGTCGTCGAATGCCACATCGCCAGCGCGATGGCGGCGAGGCCGAGCGCGATCCAGTATTTCGGCTGCAGCAGCCCGGTGACCTGGCCGGCGATCGGCATGACCAACAGCATCGCCAGGCCGCCCGGCATGATCGCGAGCCCCGACAGCTCCGCCGTGTAGGGAAAGCCGGTCTGCAAGAGCTGCGGCATGATCTGGGTCGAGCCGAACAGAATGGCGCCCACCGTCATCATGATCAGAAACGCCATGGCGAACTGCCGCCGGCACAGCAGCCTGATATCGACCACCGGATCGTCGTCGGTCAGCTCCCAGACGATGAAGAATATGAAGGCGGCGGCGGCAATGAGGGCGAAGGCGACGATGGCCGTGGAGGCGAACCAGTCGTCCTCCTGGCCGCGGTCGAGCACCCATTCGAGGCAGCCGAAGCAAACCGTGATCAGCACGATGCCGACCCAGTCGACCCGCAGGCCGCCGGCAATCCGCTCGCGACGTTCGCGTTCGAGCGCTTCGGGCTCGGTGACCAGCCAGTTGACCAGCACCAGCGAAACGAGCCCGACCGGCACGTTGATGAAGAAAATCCAATGCCAGCTGTAGGTGTCGGTGATCCAGCCGCCCAAGGTGGGCCCTACGGTCGGCGCCACAATCACGGCGATGCCGTAGAGCGCGAACGCCTGGGCGCGCCTTTGCGGCGGGAAGGTATCGGCAAGGATCGCCTGTTCGCTGGTGGGCATGCCGCCGCCGCCGAGCCCCTGCAGGATGCGGAACACCAGCAAGGCGGACAGGTTGGGCGCGAGACCGCAGAGAAACGAACTCGCCGTGAACAGCGCCACGCAGATCATGTAAAAGCGCTTGCGGCCGATCACGTTCGACAGCCAGCCGCTCACCGGCAGGATGATGGCATTGGCGATCAGGTAGGTGGTGACGATCCAGGTGCTCTCGTCGATGCTGGCGCCGAAGCTCCCGGCGATATAGCGCAGCGAGACGTTGGCGATGGCGGTGTCGAGCACCACCATGAAGGTGGCGATCGACACGACGATGGCGATGAGCCACGGGCTGCGATGGCCGGCCGCGGAGCGGCTGGGGTTCCAGCCCCCGGGCGCGGCGACTGCGCCGGTCTCGCTCATTGCACTTTCACGGTCGGCACGGCCGACATGCCGGGACCGAGCAGCACGTCCGGCGGTTTGTTGAACACGATCTTGACCGGCACGCGCTGCACGATCTTGACGTAGTTGCCGGTGGCATTCTCCGGCGGCAGCAAGCTGAAGGCGGTGCCGCTGCCGGCCTGGATGCTGGCGACGTGGCCCTCGAAGGTCCGCCCCGGAAAGGCATCCACCGCGATGCTGACCGGCGCGCCGACGCGGAGCGATTTGAGATCGGTTTCCTTGAAATTCGCCGTTATCCATACTTCGCGCGGCACGAACATCATCAGCGCCTGCCCGGCCGCCGCGTACGTGCCCTTGGCGGCGGTCAGGCTGGTCACATAGCCGTCCACCGGCGCGAGGAGGTCGGTGCGAGACAGATTGATCTTCGCCTGTTCGAGCGCGGCGCGCATCTGCTCGAGCTGCGCCTGCGCCTGCAGCTTCTGACTCTGCAGCACCGGAAGCTGCTTTTGCGTGGCGATTGCATTGGCCTGCGCGGCATCGAAGCTAGCCTGCGCCTGCAAATAGCTGGAACGGTATTGCTGCGCCTGCTCCACGGTAGCCGAGCCGCTTTTGAGCAGTCCGGCGTAGCGTTCGTTCTGCTGCTGCGCGAAGGTCAGCGCCGCCTGCGCCTGGGAAACCTGTTTGTTGGCCTGATCGATGCGCGCCTGCTGCGCGCTGATCTGCGCCTCGATATTGGCGAGGTTGGCTTGCGCGGCATCGACCTGCGCCTTGGCCTGGTCGAGGCGAGCCTGATAGTCGCTCGCATCGAGCGTCACCAGCACGGTGCCGGCCCTGACCAGTTCGTTGTCGGTCACCGGCACGTCGGTCACCTGGGCGCTGATCTGCGGGCTGATGGTGACGGTACGGGCGTCGATGAAGGCGTCGTCGGTCGACACGTAGCCGCTGGTGCTGATCCACCAGGCGACGACGCCGGCGAGAACGAGAATGCACAGCGCCGTGATCGCCAGCACTAGGCCGCGACGCTCGCGCAAGCGCGCGAGCCGCGAGGCTGGCCGGCCGCCATCGCCGGCCGCCAGTCTTGCGTCCTGGCCGGGCGCCGCGTCCGGTCGGCGCTCGCTGGTGATTCGCTGATCCATCTCACTAAACGTCTGACGCGCGGCGACGTTTCGCAAGGCCTTTGGGCTCGCGAACAGGCGGGCGATGACGCGTTCCTCGCCGCCTGCGCGCCCGATAAGATTGCGGAAGCCTATCCGCCGATTGGTCGGAAATCATAGCGGGGACAATTCGGGAGCCTGATTGGTTCGCAGCGCCGCGAGCCCTAGGGTGCTCGGACGGCAAGACGAATTGCAGGTTTTGGGATGCCCAACAGCTTGAAAAAGCAAAAGAATATCCGGTCCCCAGGCGCTGGCGCAATCGCCGATCAGCTCATCGTCGGACATGCCGGCTCGGTCATGGCCGAATTCCCCGACGGGGTTATAGACCTTGTCGTGACGTCGCCCCCTTACTGGACCGCCGTCCAGTACGACGGCGGGAAAAATCCGTGGCATTCCTATGAGGACTATCTTGCCGACATGCAGACCGTGTGGGCGCACTGCGCGCGCGTCCTGCGTCCCAACGGCAAGCTGTGCATCAACGCGCCGATCATGCCCATCCCGAAACAGATCATCAGGCAGCACACGCGTCATCTGAAAAACATCGCTTTCGACATGGAGCAAAAGATTCTCGCCGGGACGGATTTGCAGCGCTACGCGCTGTTCGTCTGGCAGAAGCAGACCTCGAAGATGATGTTCGGCAGCTATCCGTACCCCGGCAACATCATCGAGAACAACACCGTCGAATTCATCAATGTGTACGTGAAGCCCGGCAAGCCGCCGAAATTCGATCGCGACATCAAGCAAGCGAACGCGCTCACGCGCACCGAGTGGCTCGACCTGACCCAGCAGGTCTGGTTCATGTACCCCGAGGACGTGAAGCGCGAAGGCGATCATCCTGCGCCCTTCCCGGAAAAACTCCCCGGCCGCCTCATGCGTCTCTACACATACGGCGCGTTTGCCGAATTCCCCGGCGAGATCGTGCTTGATCCGTTTGTCGGCACCGGCACCACATGCGCCGTGGCCAAAATGATGGGCCGCCGCTACGTCGGCATCGACATCAATCACCGCTACATCAGGATGGCCCAAGACCGCGTGGCCCAAGATCGCGTGGCCCAAGACCGCGTGGCCCAAGACCGCGTGGCTCAAGACCGCGTGGCTCAAGACCGCTTTAGCCGAACGCTTGGTTTCCAGCCATTGCTCCTCGTCGGGCGCGCCAAATATCCCGGCAAGGAAGAGTTGCAGCAAATCCGCGACAGCGAGGCCGGATCAACAGGCAGGGACGCCGAGGCCAAGCACAAGAGGAAGACCTATGGACGCAATGTCCCGATCAAGAAAGACGAGCCGTTTACCCTCGTGTAGCGCCCCTCGGCCGCAAATGAACACATCACGTCCGACGCAGGGCGGCCGAGATCTTCTGCACGAATTCGCCGAGTTCCTGTGGATCGAGGTCGCTGATAGCCCAGTATTGCAGTCCTTGGTCGGACCAATGGCGGACGTTGTAGCCCTGGACCGTTCGCGTGCCCACGCCCGCGCGCTTCGCCCCGAGCCGCCGGGCGACAAATAGATTGATGATGTGCTTGCGGCGCCGATAGACGACGGAGGCGACCGGTTCGCCGTCGATGTAGTCGAGCCGGCCGCCCAAAAGCGTAAATCCTTCCGCGGTCAGGTCGATCACCGGCGGGGCGACGTCGACTTTGCCGTCGAACCACGGCTTGACCGTGTGCTGGTCGTTGGTTTCCACGTCGGTCAGATGACCGGGCTGCAACGAGCGAATGTGCGCGGAGACGACTTCGCCGGCAATCGTGCGCTCGGCATCGTTGTGAAAGACGGTGAGCACGAGGCTGGCGGCGACGGCCGCGGAGAGTGCGGTGCCGAGCGCAAAGCCGCCGAAGAAAAAGCGCCGCGACGGTTGCAGACCTCTCGCGCGGTCGGTCACCCCTGGCGACGCCAGCGCGGCTTCGATGCGATGGCGCAGCGGCGCCGGCGCGGTCTCCTTCAATCCACCGGCGGCCAGCGCCTCGCGCATCGCGGCAAACGCGTTGAGCTTCGCGGTGCAGGCGGGACAATGCGCCAGATGCGCTTCGACCTCGCGCGCATGGCCGGCGTCGAGTTCGCCGTCGATGAGCGCGTGCAGCAGGATTTCGCATTCGCTGCAGTTCATGGGCTCGTCTCCTCCGCGCCGGTCCATGCCGAACGCAGCATCGCGCGCGCCCGCGCCAGCCGCGACATCACCGTGCCCACCGGCACCGCGGCGACTTGCGCGATTTCCTGATACGTCAGTTCGTTGATCTCGCGCAGCACGATGACCTCGCGGAACGCAGGCGGCAGCGCCGCGATCAGCTTGCGGATCGTTTGCGTGTCATGGCTGCGCAGCAGCACCGTTTCGGGCGAGGCTTGCGGCTCCTGCCACAGCGGCAGCTCTTCGGCCAGAATTTCCTCCTCGCTGTCGGCCGCAGGCTCTGCGCCGCTGCGGCGGGCGAATTCGGCGTTGCAGACGTTGCGCAGGATCGCCAGCAGCCAGGGTTTCATCGCCGGCCCACGATAGGAGTCGAAATGACGCAAGGCGCGCAGGTAACATTCCTGAACGGCGTCGTCGGCATCGGTGGGATTGCGCAGCAGATAGCGCGCCAGCGTGAACACGGCATCGAGATGCGGCAGCGCGGCGTCGCGAAAGCGCCGCGCTCGCTCCTGCTCAGCCGCCCTGTCGCTCACCATCGTATCGCGCTTGACCATCCGGCGATGCTGTCCGCCTTGCCGGTCGCCCCGCGGGGATGGCGAATGGGCGCCGGTGCGCAGCCGTTCGAGCATCACTGCGTGCTGTTGCCGCCCGTGGCCGCTTCTACCACGACCGTGCCCACCATATGCGGATGGATGTAGCAGAAATACTGGTAAGTGCCGGGTGTGGTGAACGTGACGGCGGTATGGTCGCCGGTATCCAGCGCCTGGGAGCGGGCGAATCCGCCGTTGGTCCAGGAAATGCCGTGCGGGATGTCGTCGCTATTGGTCCAGTTGACGGTGGTGCCGGCCTTTACCCTTATGGTCGGCGGGTTGAACGTGAAATTGGCGATCGACACGACGGTCGCGGCCCCCTGCGCCGAGGCGGGAAGCATCAAGGCCGCGACCAGCGGCGCGCTCGCTGCTCCCAGCGCTGCGGCGATCAGCGCGCTGCGCGCGGTTTGCCCAATAACCATGGCCCGCTCCTTCAACCTTGCAGCGGTGCGTCGACGATGGCGAGCCGCGTCGCGTTCTGTGTGAAGCGGACGCTGGCGATGCCGAGCATGGTGCGCAGCTTGTCGAGCGGAACCTTCATCGGCCCCGGCGCCGGTGCGGTGCCCGGCGCCGGCTGTGGGAACGCGGTCGAACGCGCGGTGTGGAACGTAATGTTGCCCTCGATCTTCTGCATCACCTGATGGATGTGGCCGTTGAGCACCGTGACCGACCCGAACCGCTTGAGGTAGGACAGCGCACGGGCTCCGTCATCGGTGCCCCAGCCCCAATTCGGGTAGACGGTCCACAGCGGGATGTGGGCGAACACCACGATCGGGGTCGAGGCGGAGCGGCCGGCAAGGTCATTTTCCAGCCATTCGAGCTGCTCGTCGCCGATGTTGCCGAGGCCGCCGGCCTTGAGGTCGTGAACGTTGACCAGTCCGACGAAATGCACGCCGTTGGCATCGAAGCTGTGCCAGCCTGCGCCCTTGGTGCCGCGTCCGTAGCGCTCAAGGAACAGCTTCCGTTCCGGATCGACGAAGTCGTGCTCGCCGGGGACGTAATGGACGTCGAGCCTGGTCTGCGCGATGATCTTGTCGGCGTCGTCGAATTGTGCGGCCCGCGACAAGTGGCTGATGTCGCCGGTATGGAGCATGAAGGCGGGCCGCACCGGCAGCGCATTCACCTTGGCGATGCATTCGCCCAGAGTGTCGAGCGCGCTGGGATACGGCGCCTTGAAATCGAAACCGATGTGGCTGTCGCTGATCTGCACGAAGGTGAGACCGCGCGCTTCCTGCGCGGCCGCCTCGCCGACGAGCCCCAGCGCGTGGGGCACGCCACCGGACACGGTCCACACGACGCCGGTACCGACCCAGGTCATGCATTCGAGAATTTTGCGGCGGCTCGGGCCGTCGGTGCGCTGCGACTCGCTCATTTGCTGTCTCTCCCGTGAAAGCCGAGGTGGCTTCGCGGATGAGATCGGCCCACGGCGCGGTTTATTCCCGCAGCGGGCTATCTTTCTATTTTTCTCTGCGGCGGCGGGCTGCCGCTGCTATATGGACCGCAATCAGGACCCCCGGCGGGCGCGCCGGCATCACGGAAACCATGCTCCAGTCAACGACATCATCGGTTGAGACACGCGATTCCTGGATCGTGGCTGCAGCGGCGCTCGCGGTGATGGCGGTCGCATTCGGCGCGCCATGGATCACCGTGGTCGCGCTCAAGGACATCGCCGCCGAGGTCGGCGGCGAGCGTTCGATACCGTCCTTTGCCGGCGCCATGGTGTGGATCGGTTCCGGCGTCGGCGGCATCGTCATGGGCCGCGTGGCCGAGCGGGTGGGCGTGCGCCGGACGGTCATCGGCGGCTCGGTGATGATCGCCGTGGGCATTGCGCTTTCTACCCTCGGCCCCTCGCTGCCGCTGTTTGTCGGCCAAGGCGTGTTCGTCGGCCTGTTCGGCATCGGCAGCATCAACGCGCCCTTCTACGTTTATATCAGTCGCTGGTTCGATCGCCGCCGCGGCTCGGCGCTGGCGCTGATTTCCAGCGGCAGCTTCCTCTCCGGCGCGGTCTGGCCGACGATCTTCGAGCGGCTGATCGCGTATTCGGGATGGCGGCATGCGATGCTGTATTACGCCGTGGCGGAACTGGCTTTCATCGTGCCTGCCGCGGTGATCGCGCTCGAGCCGCCGCCCGAAAGTCCCGCTCGCGAGCCACTGGCCGGCGTTACGCAGAGGGCGACGAGCCTCCTCGGTTGGCCGCCTAACATGGTTTACGTGCTGCAAGCCTGCGCCATTTTCACCTGCTGCGTGCCGATGTCGATGCCGCAGGCGCACCTCGTTGCATTCTGCAGCGATCTTGGCATCAGCCCGGTGCAGGGCGCGGCGATGCTGTCGGTCTTGCTGGGAATGGCATTCCTCAGCCGACAGGTGTGGGGAGCGCTCGCCGACCGGGTCGGCGGACTCTACACGATGGTCGTTGGGTCGGCGTGCCAGACCGTCGGGCTGGCGGCATTTCTGCTGACGCAGAACGAGATCGGCCTGTTCACCGTTTCGGCCGCGTTCGGCTTCGGCTTCAGCGGACTCGTTCCGGCCAACATACTGGCCACGAGCGAACTGTACCCGGCCGACCAGGCCTATTGGCGGATTCCGACGCTGCTTTTTGCAGCGGGTGCGGGATGGCGGCGGGCGGCTGGATCGGCGGCGTCCTTTACGATTATTTCGGCTATTACGCGCCCGCTTTCGCCGCCGGCGTGGCCGTCAGCATGATCAATTTCATGATCGTCAGCACGCTGGCGTTGCGACGAAGCCAGGTTGCTGCCGCGGCCGTATGACGAAGCCGTTTCAGGACGCCGAGCCGGCGCCGTCCCGCAAGCCTCATCTGACCGAACCGATGCCGCCGATGCGGTGCGCCGGTGCTTGAAGCGGGCGGCACGGCGTGGCGCTTGCCGGAGTGCGCGCGGCCGCGTGCGGCGCCGATGGTGGCCGCGTGCGCAGCGCAAAAATCCGCAACCGCCGCCGCGATTGCCGCGCTTTCCAGCGCCGCCGTTGCGGACTCGCCAGCACCGGCTCCTCCTTCCGGTTGACGATCGAGCCCGCTTCCAGCAGCACCGCCGGCATGTGCGTTTGCTGCAGCACGATCAATTGGTCATAGCGGTAGACGCCGGCAGTCGGCGTCGAGCAGTTGGCGGCGCCGATTGCGCATGATCGGCAGCGTGTAATGCGGCGTGTAGCTGAGACCGCGCGCCTGCAACTGCTTGCCCAGGAGCCGGCCGAACAGAAGGCTCCCGGCGCGGTCGCCGTTCTCTTCGGAAATGAAGATCGCATAGCCCGGGAAGCTGTCGTTGTAGTGTTCTTGCTGCCCCTGGTACTGCCAGGTCGCCAGCAGATAGTCTGGCACCGAATCGTGATGAATGGCGATGAACAAGTTCGCTCGCATGGCGTTGGCGCGCCTTGCCCGCTCGAACAGCCCGAGCGTCGGCGGCGTGCTTGTGATCAACAAAACGGTTTTGGCGAACCCGGCATTGAGCAGCGCCGCTTCCGCGTCCTCCGCCAAGTGCCGGTTGAAATTATATTCGGGAACGCCGCGCGCGCTGATCGCTCCCGGCACCTTGACGGTGTGGCCGACGTCGAGCACGACGCGGAAATCGGCGCGCTGACAAGCGGCCGGCGGCGTCTTGGCGGCAGGGATGGTGGACTCCTGGCCGCGCGCGTGATGTGCGGTGACGAAGCAAGCGATCGCCAGCATGGCAAGGAGTGCCGCGCGTGTCCGCGCAACCGCGATCATGAGCACTCCCCGCGTGGCGGTGACGGCAAGTTCCAGTCGCTTCAGCCCATATCCGTCTTTGCCTTATTTGTCACGCCGGCCCGCGGTCTTGTGCGCGGCCCGCTCCTGGCGTACCAACAGAGCGGGGCGACACGCCGGGTGGAGGAAGCGTTCCGATGGGCCGCTTTGTCGGCGTTTGCGTGCTGTTGTTCGTGCTTGCGGCGGGCGTGCTCATCCTGGCGCAAGAAGCCGAGCTGGCGGCCATAGGCGCCGCCTTCCGTGCCGAGCCGCTGCTCTACAAGCTGACATGGGCCGTCGTCGTCCTCATTCCGCTCGTCATGCTGGGCTCTGCGGTGTGGCTGTGGGACAGGCTGGCGCGACAAACGCGGACAACGAACGTGCTGGAAACGCGCTTGGGCGGAGCGCGCGGGCAGGTCAAGGACCTGACCAGGGCACAAGCCGGCGCCGACGCCGATGTGCAGCGTCTGGTGCGGACCGATCCGGAAGATGCCGTCGCCGCGCTGACGCGGCGGATCAGCGAGGCGGAGCGCTTTACCCAGGTTCAAGAAATCCGCAACCGGACCGTCGATCTCGAAGCGCGCGTCGGTGCGCTGCGGGCGCAGCAGCAGGCGCTGACCGAACGACTCGCGCCGGTCCTCGAGACCCGGCGTTCGATCGAGCAGCTCTTTGGCGAGCTTGACGGTCGGCAAAGCGACATCGAGCGCTCGCTCGCCGAAGTCGCCAGCGGCGACGACAGCACGGCTCTCGATCTGCGGCTGCGCAACCTCACCGAGTTCGTCCGCGGCGGGAATTTCCGCTGCGATCAGATCGAGCAGGCGTCGAAGACGGTGGCAAGCTTGAGCGAAGCCTGCGCCGAAATGCGCGCGCGGCTCGCCCCGTTTGCCGCCGCCGAGGACGGCATCACCAGCCGGCTGCGGCGGCTGGGCGAGGAGCGCGACCGCTTGGCTGCCGAAATCGATGCGCTCGAGCGGCTTCCCGAGGGTTCGCTGGCCGGCCGGGTGACTCAGTTCGCCAACGACGGCAAGAAGCTCGACGAGGGCATCTCGCAGCTATACGCGCAATTCTGCCAACTGGCCGGCTTGCGCAAGGAGGTGGCCGGTCTGTCCGTCTCGTTCGATCGCGCCCTCGATACGCTCTCGATCGCCAAAGGCACCGACGGCGCTGCCGGCATCGAGGCCCGCGTCGACGAACTGTTGCGCTTCCTCGAGCAGACGGAAACCCAATTCGGCGACATGGAGCGCTGGCGGGTCGTGTTCGAACAGCTCAAGACCAGGCTTGGCGGACTGCAGGCGCGCCTTGTCCCGCTCGAATCCGAAGAGACCGGCATCGTCAAGCTCGTTGACGAACTGCACGATCTGCGCGAAGGGCTCATCGTCAAAATCCGCCACATCGAAGGCGGCGAGCAGGGCGACCTCGCGGCGCGCGTCAAACTTTTCGCCGACGCCAAGCGCGAGATCGAAGATCGGGTGTCGATTCTCGCCGATCAGTTCACTAAGCTTTCGACAATTCGTAAGGATATTGCCGGCCTGTTCGACAAGCTGAGCAGTGCGGTCAATGCCTCGGCGAACTGACATTCTGTCGCGCGCGCTGTTGCCGCGAACGGCAGAGAAGAACGAAGAAGAACAAGTGCTAGCAGGGAGGTCTCGTATGAAGCGTATTCTATTTTCGAGCGTTGCCGCCATCGCCGTCGCCGCATTCCTGGCGTTCACGCCGGTGCCGGTCGGCGCCCAGCAAGGCATGTCGGTCGGTGGCCACGATATCGGCGGTGTGGTCAGCGGCCCGCACGGGCCCGAGGCCGGCGTCTGGGTGATCGCGGAAACGCGCGATCTGCCAACCCGCTTCGCCAAGATGGTGGTCACCGATGAGCGCGGCCGCTACGTCGTGCCCGACTTGCCGGTGGCCAAATACGAGGTCTGGGTTCGCGGTTATGGGCTGATCGATTCGCCGAAGGTCGCAGCCGCGCCCGGCAAGCATCTCAACCTCACTGCCGTTCCTGCGCCCAACGCGGCGGCGGCGGCGCAATATTATCCGGCGATCTACTGGTACTCGATGCTGAAGATTCCGGCCGCCGACCAGTTCGGCGGCAAGAGCGACATCCCCGCCAAGGTCACGCAGGCGCAGTGGCTCACCGCAATCAAGAATCAGGCCTGTGTCGGCTGTCATCAACTCGGCCAGTTGTCGACGCGGACCATTCCGGCGGCATTCGGACCTTTCAAGAGCGGCGCGGATGCCTGGGCGCGGCGCATCCAGTCGGGCCAGGCCTATGGGAACATGATCAATGCCATGGGCACGTTCGACGATCTGCCGCTCAAATATTTCGGCGCGTGGACCGATGCCATCGCCGGCGGTGCCCTGCCGTTCGCCCAGCCGCCGCGGCCGGAAGGCATCGAGCGCAATATCGTCGTCACCACGTGGGACTGGGGCACGGACGAAAAATACCTGCATGACCTGATCTCGAGCGACAAGCGCAATCCGACGGTCAATGCCAACGGCAAACTCTACGGCTCGACCGAGTATGCAACGGATCATCTGCCGGTGCTTGATCCGACCACCGGGCAGACTTCCTTCATCACGCCGCCGGAAAGTCCGAGCACGCCGGAGGCCTTGGGTCCCGGCCATGCCGCGGAGCTGAAGCCGATCGCGCCGTCGGCCTATTGGGGCATGAAGCAGGTCTGGGACACGCGGTTCAACAATCACAATGACATGTTCGACGGGCAAGGCCGGCTGTGGTTGACCGGTACCGACCACGCTCCCGGCACGCCGGCCTATTGCCGCGCGGGATCGGACAATGCCTACGCCAAGCTCGATCCGATCAATGGGAACGAGCGCCAGTTGGTGATGTATGATCCGAAGACGAAGAAATTCACCTTCATCGATACCTGCTTCGGCACCCATCATCTGCAGTTCGGCTTCGACAAGGACAACATTTTGTGGGTGAGCGGCGCCGGCGAGCGGGCTGGCTGGCTCGACACCAAGGTGTTCGACGAGACCGGCGACGTGCAGAAGGCGGAAGGTTGGGCGCCGTTCGTGCTCGACACGACCGGCACCGGCAAGATCACCGCCGCGTTCAACAAGCCGGGCCAGCCGATGGATCCGAGCAAGGACACGCTGATCGGCGGCTCAGGCACTTATGCGGTGATGCCGAATCCGGTCGACGGCTCGATCTGGTACACGGACAATGTCTTCGCCGGGGCGGCCGGCATCGTGCGCTTCGATCCGAAGACCAAGCTGTCGGAGTATTATAAAATTCCAATGCCGGGCTTCGGCCCGCGCGGCGGCGATATCGACAGCAAGGGCGTGGTCTGGGTTTCGCTCGGCAGCGGCCATCTCGGCAGCTTCGATCGTTCGAAATGCAAGGGGCCGCTCAACGGTCCCAAGGCGACCGGCGATCAATGTCCGGAAGGCTGGACCTTCTACAAATATCCGGGACCGGGCTTTGCCGGCATTGGCGACAACTCGGCGGAGTCGAGCTACTACACCTGGGTCGACCAGCATAACGCGGTCGGGTTGGGCAAGGACGTGCCGATTTCCACGGGCAATCTGAATGATGGGTTCGACGCCCTGGTCGACGGCAAGATGATCGTGTTGCGCGTGCCTTACCCGATCGGCTTCTATGCCAAGGGCCTCGATGCGCGCATCGACGATCCCAATGCCGGCTGGAAGGGCAGGGGCTTGTGGTCGGCGGAAGGCGACCGCACGCCCTGGCTCAAGGAAGGCGGCAAGGGCGATCGGCCGATCGTGGTCCACATCCAGGTTCGACCCAATCCGCTGGCGGATTGACGCCGCACCGTTCGTCAATGCGAAACCGCTCGGCGCTGAGCAAAAAAGGCGCCGGGCGGTTTTTTGCTTTTCTGCGCCAGCGCGGCCGGGCTGTGCTGCCTGCGCGTCGCATCCCGTTCGCCTGTCGGAGCTTCGCCGGCGCTCCGGTGCGGCAAAAGGCCCTGCCATCGAGGTTAAATCGGCGAGGCTCCGGCGTCCGGTTCGTGCCCGCTTGCAGGAACGCCGGCGAAAGGATCAAAATCGTGTCGTTGTTCGAGAAACGGCCAGAGTTGCTTCGAGGATGAAAAATGGTTCGCGAGCCGCTATTGACGACCGTCGCCATCGTCGATCTCCGTCCGACCCAGATCACCGTCGGCATGCGCGAGGTCGCGCAGAAGCGTCAGCATTGGCGCGAGGCCGGAACGAAGAAAGGCGGGAAATTTCTCGGCCGGCACATGATGCCGGTGATCCTCGGTCCGAAACGCCGGCACTACATCATCGATCACCATCACCTGGCGCGGGCGCTTTATGACGAGGGCGTCGCCGAACTCGCGGTGACGGTGGTCGCCAATCTCAGCGCCCTCGATGCCGATGCGTTTTGGACGGTGATGGACAATCGCTCCTGGATGCACCCCTACGACGCCAAGGGCCGCCGCCGGCATTATGCCGACATTCCCAAATCGCTCGTCAAGATGACCGACGATCCGTTCCGTTCGCTCGCCGGCGAGCTGCGGCGTGCGGGCGGCTTTGCCAAGGATACGACTCCGTTCTCCGAATTTCTCTGGGCGGATTTTTTGCGCCGGCACCTCAAGCGCAGGACGGTGGAGCGCGATTTCTCCGACGCGCTGGAAAAAGCGCTCGAATTGGCCAAAAGCCCGCAAGCAAATTACCTGCCCGGCTGGTGCGGCCCGGCGCCGGAGGATTGAGCGGCAATCCCGACATGCCAACCCTGTGCGGTGGTCCGAGGGGTGACGCGACGAAAAGTGCGCGCCCGCCGCGATTGCGTCTATGCTAATGTTTGCTGGCGAACATCCCACCGGGAGGGACTCCATGCCGCTCGATCGCAGATTTTTTCTTCGTGGCGCCACGCGAAGCTCATTTTCGCGACGCAGCCTGCTCGGCGCCGCGGCGGCGATCGCGACCACCCCGGCATTGGCCGAAGAATGCCATATCGGTCCGCCGGCTCACCCGCAGGGTCCGAGCGTGTGGCTGAACATGGATCAGGTCGAGCTCGACGCCGCGTACGATCAATCGTCCTACGCGCCGCTGGCCCGCCAGATTCTCGCCAGAGCGGTGAGCGACAGCGAATTGGTGCGCCAGCGGCTCGGAAAGCCGCAGCGCGTCGCCTATGGTCCAACCGAGATCGAAAGGCTCGATATTTTCCGCACCAAGCGGCCGAAGGCGCCGATCTTTCTCTTCATTCACGGCGGCGCCTGGTTGCACGGCAGCGCCAAGGATTACGCGTATGCCGCCGAAACCTATGTCGATGCCGGCGCCCACTATGTCGTGCCCGACTTTGTTTCGATCGACAAAGCGAACGGCGACTTGCGGGTGATGGCCGCGCAGGTGCGCCGCGCCATCGCCTGGACGTACAAAAATGCCGCGAGCTTCGACGGCGATCCGGACCGCCTCTACATCGGCGGCCATTCCTCGGGCGGCCATCTGTGCGGCGTCGCGCTCGTAACCGATTGGCAGAAGGATTTCGGCCTGCCGCCCGCGATCGTCAAAGGGGGCGTCTGCATGAGCGGCATGTACGACATGAAGCCGGTGCGATTATCCAAGCGCGGCAATTACGTCCACTTCACCGATGCGATGGAAGACGCGATGAGTTCGCAGCGCCACCTCGATCTGCTTCACGCGCCGGTCGTCGTCACCTACGGTACCAATGAGACGCCGGAATTTCAGCGGCAGAACCGCGATTTTGCCGCGGCCATCAAAGCGGCTGGCAAGCGAGCCGAGTTGATCGTGGCGGCGAACTATGGCCATTTCGACATGATGGAGTCGGTCGGCAATCCTTACGGCCCGAATGGCCGCACCGCACTGGCGATGATGAAGCTCGCCGCAGCATGACCCACGCATTGCGAGCGCATCGGGCGACGCCGCGACGGCGCGTCAGCGCGGTTCTGCTGCTGACAATGGTCCTTGCCGGCTGCAGCGCCGAGCATTCCCTCTTTGGCGGACCGAAGCAGGCAACGCCGGTGCCCACCATCGACGCCAACATCTATCCGTCGAACTATCGGCGACAGGTGGCGATAATGATGATCAAGCTGTTGGCCAATCGCGCGGATTTTCAGAACGGGGTGATCGCGCCGCCAATGCTCAGGCCGGTTCCCGACAGCCCGAACCAGCATTATGTCGTGTGCCTGCAGTTCAACAACAGAACCGAGCACCGCGACAAGGTCGTGATCTATCTGGGCGGCGAGCCGCAACAATACGTCGACGCCACGCCGCAGGAGTGCGACGACGCCGCCTACCAGCCGTTCCCCGAATTGCTCGCGGTGTTGCCGGCCAAATGAACGCCGCGCCAGCGGCGCGGGCCAAGACCATCGGAAGCCGAATGGATTGCGACGTTCTCATTGTCGGCGCCGGACCGACCGGACTGACGCTCGCCATCGATCTCGGCCGGCGCGGCGTGCGCGCCCTGCTGATCGAGCGCAAGGAGCAGCCGGCCTTTCTGCCGAAAATGGAGCGCATCAACGCGCGCAGCATGGAAATCTATCGGCGCATGGGTTTGGCCCCGCGTATTCGCGCCGCCGGCCTGCGCGCCGATTGTCCGATGGATGTCTATATCGTTCTGACGCTCAACGAGCCGCCGCTCTTGCGCCTTGCCTATCCTTCCGTCGCGCAGGCGCAGGCCGACACGCGCGCCGCCAATGACGGCACTCTGCCGCTCGAGCCGTATCAGGTGATCTCCCAATATACGCTGGAACCGCTGTTGAAATCGGTGGCTGAGGCGATGCCGTCGGTGCGCGTGCGCTTCGGCTGCGAATTCCTCTCGCTCAGTCAGGATGCGGCCGGCGTGACCGCGCACCTGCGCGCAACCGACGGCGGCGAAGAGGATGTGCGCGCGGCCTATCTGGTTGGCTGCGACGGCGGCAACAGCGCGGTGCGCAAGGAGCTCGGCATCAAGCTTGCCGGCGAGGGCGGGCTGCTCGAATTACGCCAGGCGCTCTATCTCTGCGACGAGCTGTTCGAGCGTCTGCCGATCGGCAACGGGCCGGGTAGGGGCCGCCATTATCACGTCGCCGACGACAGGGCGACACAGCTCATCATGCAGGATTCGACCCGGCATTGGACGCTGCATTCGATCGTCGACGCCGACGAAGAAATGAACGCCGCGTTCGAGCGCACCGTCGGCGTTCCGGTCAAGTACCGGATGTTGTCCTGCGAGCCGTGGCGGCAAAATCTCCTGCTCGCCGACCGCTACGGCAAGGGCCGAGTCTTTCTTGCCGGCGATGCGGTGCATCTGGTGATCCCGACCGGCGGGCTCGGGATGAATTCCGGCGTCGCCGATGCCGTCGATCTGTCGTGGAAACTGGCGGCGACGCTTGCCGGCTGGGGCGGTCCGAATCTGCTGAAATCCTACGAGATCGAGCGCCGGCAGGTCGGCGAGCGCGTGGTCGGGGCCTCGCGTTATGCCACGCTCGGCCGGCGCAAGTGGCGTTCGCTGTGGCGTCCGAACATCCGCGACGACACGCCTGAGGGCACGCAGACGCGCGCGATCCTGTCCGCCGTCGCCGATATCGAGCAGCGCAAGAGCAACGAGATGATCGGCGCCGAGCTCGGCTATCGCTACGTCAACTCGCCGGCGATCTGCAACGTGCCGGGCGGGCCCGAGCACCTGTTCCGCGACTATCAGCCGACCACATGGCCGGGCGCGCGCCTGCCGCATGTCTGGCTCGGCGACGGCACGGCGATGGCCGACCGCATTGGCGACGGCTACACGATCCTGAAACTCGGCCGCACGGCGGCCGATGCCGGCGCACTGCAACGCGCGCTCCAGGCTCGCGGCGCGCCGGCAACGCTGCTCGACGTGCCGGACCGCGCCGCGCGCGAGATCTACGGCTGCGATCTCATCCTGTTGCGTCCCGACTTGCATGTGGTCTGGCGCGGCAACGCGCCGCCCGACGACGCTGCCGAAGTGGCGGCGATCGCTACCGGGCATTTTGCCGATGCTTGCTGAGATCAGCCGGGCAGGAATGCCGTGCGGCCATCGCCGCGATCGGCAATCAATTCGACGGGCGCATCGTACAGCGCCTCCAGTTGCGCACGATCGAGGATCGTTCCGGTCGGCCCCTCGGCGATGCGCTTGCCTTGTCGCAACAAATAAGACCGATCGGCTGCGCGCATGGCATGGTTGGGATCGTGCGTGGTGAACAGAACGCCGTGACCGGATGCCTTGAGCGCCTGGATTTCCCGGATCACACGGCCCTGGTTGCCAAAATCGAGGCTCGCGGTCGGTTCGTCGAGCACGATGAATTGCGGTTCCTGCGCCAACGCGCGAGCGAGCAAAGCGAGCTGCCGCTCGCCGCCGGAAATCATGGTGTAGGACCGCTCGCGCAGATGGCCGATGCCGAACCTTTCCAGGGCTTGCGCCGCGACCGCACGGTCGGCGGTGCTCGGACGGCTGAACAGGTTGCCGTGCGCGGTGCGACCCATCAGCACGATCGCTTCGACGGTGAACGCGAAGGTCATGAAATGCGATTGCGGCACGTAGGCGATCAGGCGCGCGCGCTCGTGGCTCGTATAGCTCGACAGCAGCCGGCCGGCGAGTTTGACTTCGCCCGCCTGCGGCGGGAGCAGGCCGAGTAATGTCTTCAGAAGAGTGGTTTTGCCGCCGCCGTTCGGCCCGAGCAGGGCCAGCACCTCGCCGGTCGAGAGCGCCACATCGAGCGCGCGGCCGACCACATGGTCGGCGTAGCCGATGGTGAGATCGTGGCCCGAGAGAATCATGCCTTAAGACCAGGTTTTCGACATGCCGGCGAGCAGCCAGACGAAAAACGGCGTACCGACGAGAGAGGTGAGGATGCCGAGTGGAATTTCGGTCGTGGTCGCGGTGCGCGCGAGCGTATCGATTGCCAGGAGAAATCCGCCGCCGAGCAAGGCCGCGGTGGGAAGGAGCCGAGCAAAATCGGGCCCGACGAGCGTTCTCGCGATGTGCGGCACGACGAGACCGACCCAGCCGATAATTCCGGCCGCGGCGACGCTTGCCGAGGTCACCAGCGCTGCCGCCGTGATGACGACGACACGCAGCGGTCCGGTTGCCACTCCGAGCGCCCGCGCTTCCTCGTCCGGCAGCGACATGACATTCATGCGCCATCGCAATGCCAGCAGAACTGCCGTGCCGAACGCCACCGGAACAAAGAGGGGCAAAAGATCCGAAGCGGTAGTGGCCGCCAAGCTGCCAAGGAGCCAGAACGTTATGGCCGGCAGTTGGTTATAAGGATCGGCGATATACTTCATCAAGCCGATACCGGAGCCGAGCAGGGCGCCGATCACCACGCCGGTCAGAACGAGCACGAGGATCGGATCGCGGGCGCGCATCGCCGAACCGATCAGATAGACCGCGGCCACCGCCGCAAGACCGCCGGCGAAGGCGCAGGCCTCGATGGCCAACACGCCGAGCGAGAAATAAATGCCGAATACGGCGCCGAGCGCAGCGCCGGACGATGCGCCGAGCAGATCGGGCGACACCAGCGGATTGCGGAACAGGCCCTGAAATGCAGTGCCAGCGACCGCAAGCGCCGCGCCGACCAGCACGGCGGCAAGCACACGCGGCCCGCGGACCTGCAACAGCACGTCGACGGCTGCCGCAGGCACGTGAGCGGTCCCGCCGGTGAGCTTGGCAACGATCACGTCGAACAGATCGCCGAGGCCGGCCGGATAGCGGCCCACGGTGAACGCCAGGACCAGCGCCGCGATCAGAACGGCGACCGCGATCAACACACCTGGCGCAGACGAGCGTGTCATTGCGGTCAATCAGGAGCGCTGCCCGGCCAGCACACGGTCGATCTGCGCCTCGGTCGGATCGAAATGATAAAAGCGCTGAAAGAAGTCGCGGGTGATCGGCCGTAAATCCTCGGGGAACTGGGCGGGGTACAGCGCCTTCGCCAGCCACCAGAGCCCGATCAGCCGGTTCACCGAAGGCGGAAAATCGACCCAGCCGAACGGCAGCGTCGGCGATAGATAGACCCGCCCGGTTTGTACCGCCTTGATCGGCGCCCACACTGGATCGCTGCGCACGCCGGCGGCGAAATCCGGTTCTATGGTGATGATGACATCGGGATTCCATGCCAGCACCTGTTCCACCGATACCGTCGCCATGCCGCCGCGGCGGTCGCCCGCGACATTGCGTGCACCGAGAAACTCGATGGTTTCGACGTTGATCGAGCCGCCCAGGCCGGTTTGCAGCCCGCGCGGCCCGCGGGCATAGTAGACGCGCGGCCGCCGGTCCTGCGCAATCTTGTCGGTCCGACCTTTGATCGTGGCTATCGTGTTGTCCGCGTAACGCGCGAAGTTTTCGGCCGCGGTCGCCCGTCCGGTCAGCCGGCCAAGCTTGCGGTAGGTCGCCGCGACGGCGGCAAAGCGGCCATCGAGCAACGCATAGGGAATTCCGGTTTGCTCTTGCATGCGGTTTGCGAGCGAGATGTAGGTGTCGTTAATGGTGCCGACATCGAGAATGAGGTCGGGCTTGAGATTGAGCAAGACTTCGAGGTTTGTCGTGTTGCCGCGCCCGGTGAGACGGCCGACGTCGGGCTTGTCGCAGGCGCCTGCGCCGAGGAATGCACATCGGGTCGGCTCGGGACGGCGTGTCCATCCGAGCAGAAGTTCGGGCGCGAACGTGTAAAGCAGGATCGACGCCGGCGGTCCGGCGGCAAAGACGCGGGCGACTTTTTCAGGAATCGTGATTGACCGGCCGGCATCGTCGGTCACCGTTGCAGCGCGCGCGGCGCGCGGCGCCAGCAGTGCGGCCGACAGGCCTGCTAAGATTGCGCGTCGATCTATACTCAAAGCATTGCTACCGTTTGCCGCTGCGGGTCGCAGTCTGTTTCGCCGCGCCGGAATTCGTCGTGCGCGCGTTCCGCACGGCGGCTTCGAGCCGGCGCAATCGCGTTCTGGCGGCGCGCGCAGCCGCAGTTTCGATGGCGCGATAGTCGCGCACCAGGCCGGCGCCGAACGCCGTGAGTACGGCGCCGCCGCCCTGCGACCCGCCCGACTTGGCGCGCACCACGGGCTGGCGAAAGGATTGGTTGAGGTCGTCGATCAACAGCCAGGCGCGCCGATAGGACATTCCCAGGCTGCGGCCGGCCTGGGAAATCGAGCCGCCGCGGCCGACTTCCTCGAGCAAGCGGATTTTTCCCGGCCCGATCGATCGCTTTGAACCGAAATCCACGCGCAAGGTCAGTCTGGGGGCGTTCACGGTTCCGGCCCTCAACTGGCAGGTCGATGATAGAGGCACTAGTCGACGCCGACCATAACATCGCTCGCTTTGATGACCGCATAGGCGGTCTGGCCGGCGGCGAGCTTTAGCTCCTCGGCGGCTTCGTTGGTGATCGAAGCGGTCACGACTGCGCCGCCAATATCGATCCTGACGTGCGTGGTGGTCGCGCCTTTTTTCACTTCGACGATCTTTCCCTTGAGTTTGTTGCGTGCGCTGAGTTTCATATTAGTCACCTCTCTGTTTGGCCCGGGGCAAAACCGTAGCCGATCAAAATGCTTTGTCCAGCGGATGACAGAGTGAACTGAGCGAAGCGATCCGCTTCCGACGGCGCGCCTTTGATCACCGTCAGCCCATAGTCGGCGCCGACCGCGAGCGCATGCGGCAGCTCGACAATCTGCTGCTCCGGATACTGCTTTCGCGCTTCGGCCGCGGCGGTGCAATAGGCAAGAAAAATGTCGGCCCGACCCTCGTCAATATGCCAGCCATAGACGGAGCGGCCGGCAGGTGGAATGGCGCTCGTCGCGGTGCCGGTCAGCTTCAACGCCTTTCGTTCAAGAATCGCGCCCGCTCCAGGCCTGATGGCGCCGATTTTGCGAAAGACCTCAAACGCATAATCGCCGGACGGATCGGAGTTCGGCGTCGAGGTTCCAAGTTTGATGGAGGGGTCGAGCATGCGATCAATCAGGGTCTCGCTATCGACCTTGATGCCTGGCTTGACCAACGCGCACAGTTTGTTGCCGGCAAAGCGAAAGACCGGACCGCTTTTGCCGGCGCGACTGAGGGTGCGGGGATATTCCATATTGGCCGAGGCAAACACGTCGGCCTTTGCACCGCCGGCGATCTTGCGCTCAAGAACTCCGGAGGGACCGAACGTCCCCTCGACGCGAACTCCGGCCCCGGCCGAGAACGCTTTGCCAATATCGGTCATGGCTCCGCGCAGACTGCCTGCGGCATAGAGCTGGATATCTTCGGCGCGCGCGGTAGCGCTCATGGCCAGCATCGCCCCGACGACACAAACGAACGTGAAGCGCATTTCGCGAACCTTTCCATCGCCGTCGTTATCAGTCTTTTCCCGTCTCGCGCGGCCAAATACGCACCGCATCCGGATCGAGATCGAAACGGCACGGGCTGCCGCAGGAAATTTCACCATATCCGACGAGCGCGTAAACCAACGACTTGCCGAAGCGGATCGCGAGCTGGCGGCCGGTGCCGACTGGAGTGGTGCTTTCGACCACGCCCTGGTAACGCCCATGCTCGTTGACGCGGATGCGCGCCGAGGGAGCGGTCCAGCCGACGCGCGCGCCCGGTTGCAGCGGCGGTCCAGTCACGTCGAGCACCGTGTCTTCGTCTTCGCCGACCGCGACGGCGGCGCTGCCGACCGCGACACCTTCGGCAGCGAATTCGGCGCCGAGCAGGCGCGCGGCGAGTTCACTTGCCGGGCGCGCGAACACCCGCTCGGTCGCGCCCGATTGCAGGACGCGGCCGCCCTCGAGCAGCAAAACTTCGTCGGCGAGAAGAGCGGCTTCCGCCGGATCGTGGGTGACCAGGATGCTTGTTGCGCCCAAGTCGCTTTGCATCACCAGCATCTCGCGGCGAAGGCTGGCACGGAGCGGAGCATCGAGCGCCGAAAACGGCTCATCGAGCAGCAACAGACGCACCGGGCGGACCAGCGCGCGCGCCAGCGCCACCCGCTGCTGCTGGCCGAGCGAGAGCGCGTCCGGCCGCCGCTGCTCAAGGCCGCGCAGGCCGAGCCGATCGAGCCAAAACCTGACGCGATCGGGATCGGCGCCGAGCGGAAAGCGGAGCTGTTCATCGACGCTCAGATGCGGAAACAGGCCGTAGTTTTGCGGCACATAACCGATGCCGCGTGCCACCGGATCGAGCGAGGAGATTGTTTGACCGCAGATCGTGACCGCGCCGCGATCGAGGGATTCGATGCCGGCAATGAGTTTGAGAGTCAGCGATTTTCCGGATCCCGACGGGCCAAGGATGGCGAGACGGCGCTGGCGAGACGACCATTGCACAGCAAGCCGGAAATCGCCGAGTTTTTTTTCGAGCCGCAATGCAAAATCGGCTGCAACGGGCGCGGCGGCCGCGCGCGCCGGCGGCCGTGGTGCGGCGCTCGGCAAATCTTCCGGCGTCGCGCCGGCAAAACGTCGTGCCTGCGCACGCCGGCCGGCGAGGCTGCTCAGCAGCATGATCGCCACCGCAAGGGCGAGAGCCGGCGCCAGCACCGGCAGCATCGCCGGCAGCCCTTGCGCGCCGAATGCCACGTAGGTGTAAACCGGCAGCGAGTAGGGATGATAGGCAACCATCACGGTCGCGCCGAACTCACCGAAGGCGCGCAGCCACGCGAGCAACAGCCCCGCCGCGATGGTCGGCCAGGCCAACGGCAGGCTGATGCGCCCGAAAACGTAGAGCGGCCGGCGCCCCAGCGTTGCGGCGACGTCCTCCAGCGTCGGATCGATCGCGGCGAACGCCGAGCGCGCGGCGATGATCAAAAACGGCGCCGCCACGAAAACCTCGGCGATGACGATGCCGGCGAAGGAATCTGTCAACGCGCCGGAGGTGAGGCGTCCGATCGGCGAGCTGTAGCCGATCACGAACAGAAGCAGGATGCCGCTCGCGAGCGGCGGCAGAGCGAGCGGCAGCTGCACGAGGAAGCCGACCGTCGACATGGCCGGGCCGCGCGCCCGCGCCAGCAGGTAGCCGAGCGGAATCCCGCAGACCGCGATGATCAGCGACGCCGTCGTCGCGCTCGCGATCGAGGTCGCGCTGGCGCGAAACAGTGCCGCTGCATCGACCGACGACCAATCGGCGAGCCCTGCCTGCCCGACTCCCGCGGCGAGCGGAGCAATCAGATAGATGGCAAGCAGCCCGGCGAGCCAGGGCAGGGGCGCTGGAACGCGGCGCGTCAATCGGTCCGTCACTTAGCCTTGCCGAGAAGCGATTTGATGTCCCGCGGCACGGCGCTCCCGTCGCCGCTGACAGCCATCTTTTGCAGCGTCAATCCGTGCTCCTTTAGCAGGGCGAGGCCATCCGTCCCAAGCAGAAACGCCACGAATTGGTCGGCACCGGCGGCGTTCGGAGCGCCTTGCAGGATCGTGACGGTATAAACCGCCTTGGGCGCAATGGCCGGCGGCAACGCGATCGTCGGTATTTTGGCGTCCGCGGTCTCGGTCGAGTAGAAGAAGCCGACGTCGAGCTGGCCGGATTGCAAGCGTCCGACCAGCGTTTCTTCGGGTAGGACCTGCGCCGGGTTCTCCGGTGGGCCAAGAACCTGCTGCGCAAGTCCGGGCTTGTGATAAAAAGCTTCCGCGTGCTGCATCAGCGTCACAGTCAGCGCGCCTTTGGGATCCAGTTTTGCATCGGTCCGGCCGATCCGCATGCCCGGCTCGGCCAGCACTTCATACCACGGCTTGGTCTTGAAATCGGCGGCGAATTTGCTCGACGCGCTGTAGCCGATCACCAGCGGAGACTGAGCAAAAGCAATATACCAGCTCACCCAATCGCCATTCGCCGCGCCGGTCAGGCGGTCGTTCACTTTGGGATTGGCGCTGATGAACACGTCGCCCTTGCGCAGCTTGCCCTTGATCTGGTTTGCAAGCCCGACCGAGCCCCCGGCATAGCCTTGGAATTGATCGCCGGCGGCCTTGTCGAATGCCGGCCCAATGCCGTGCTCCATGAGATTCACCAGGGAGCCGGCATAGAGCACGCTGACCGGGCCGGCCGCGGACGCGCTGCCGATTGGCGCTAGAAAAAAATAAAGAAAAGTGACTGCGATAAATCCGGGAACGGTCGTCAGCCGGCCTGTGCGCGATTGCGAGCCTCCGCGCCGATCAGCCCTTTTCGGGCCGTGTTGCTGCGGCCGCGCCCGCGCAGGTTCATGTCGAGCAGGCATCATTTTCTCCCTCGCATAACCATTATATCCGATCGGATACGACGCCAGCGAGACTGCGCCATCCCGCATTGCTGTGCAAGAGCCGCGATGCCGCGCTATATACGGTCGAATATTGCGAGGATTCGCGGGAGTGCGAAGGCCGAAAAGCGCGAAAGCATCTTGCCGACGCTCGCGCGAACGTTGACAAGCCTCGATGTGCAGGCAAGATTTTGCTGCACGCGATCAGGCAAGGCTGCGGTGCGGTGCGGTGCGGCGCGCGTCCGGCCGCATCATCGCGCTCACCGGGGAGGGATTTTGACATGGCGCTGCCGAGCATGCGGGTGGGCGATGTCGAAGTGGAGGGCCTAAGCGACGGGCTGCTCAAAACGTCGCTCGATTTCGTGCTCGGCATGGATCGGGCCCTGGCCGAGACTCTGGTCGGCGGCACGGAGAACGGTTCGCTCTCCATTCCGGTGAACAATTTTCTCATCCGCCGCGGCGGCCGGACCATCCTGATCGACGCTGGCGCCGGCAATACCATGCAGCCGACGCTCGGCAAGTTGCCGGAGAATCTGCGCGCCGCCGGTGTCGAGCCGTCTGCGGTGACGCATGTCGTGCTGACCCATCTGCATCCCGATCACGCCAACGGCCTGGTCGACGATTCCGGCAATCCGCATTATCCGAACGCCGAGATCGTCGTGCACCAGATCGAGGCGGAGTTCTGGCTGCGTTCCGACGCGGCCGGCGACGAAGCCCGCGTCAAGGGCAATCGCGCGCGCACCGCGATCAACTTGAAGCCTTATCTCGACCGTATCAGGCGGGTGCGCGACGGCGAGGAATTTTCAGGCTTCACGCCGGTGCTGGCGCCCGGCCACACGCCGGGACACACTTGCTGGCTGCTTGCGGCCGCGGGCGGCGGCTTCATGGCGTTCGGCGACGTGGTGCATTTTTCGGCGATCCAGATTTCCCATCCGGAGAGCGCGGTGACCTACGATCTTGACAAGGATCTCGCGGTCAAATCGCGCCGGCGCATCCTCGACATGGCGGCAAGCGAGCATCTGGCTATCGCCGGCGCGCACGTCAGTGCGCCCGGCTTTGGCTACGTGGTGCGTAAGGGCACAAGCTACGCGTTCGAGCCCGCCGGCTGACGAATTCCGCGCTTTGTCGGTATCTGGCCGCGCCAAGTGGCAAGCTGCTATGGTCGGCGTGGACCAGACATGAGGATCGGATGACACCCGTCGTCACAGTGATCGCGCCCGGCATGATGGGCGCAGGCGTAGGCAAGCGGCTCGTAGACAACGGAGTAAGGGTGCTCACGGCGCTCGGGTGCCGCAGCGCGGCAACGCTGGCGCGGGCGAAAGCCGCCGGCATGATCGGCGCCAGCGACGAGGAGATCGCCGGCAGCGCGTTCATTCTCTCCATCCTGCCGCCCGGAGACGCGGTCGCGCTCGCGGAACGTTTGGTGCCGGCGCTCAAAGCGTCCAATGCCAAGCCGGTCTACGTCGATTGCAACGCGATCAATCCGCGCACGGTCGATCGCGTCGCCGCCGCTCTCGCGCCGACCGGCTGCCCCTTCGTCGATGCCGGCATCATTGGCTCGCCGCCGAAGCCGCCTGCGGCAGGAGAGAGCAAAATTGCGGGCAGCCCGCGTTTTTATGCCTCCGGTCCGGCCGCGCCGCGCTTTGCCGCGCTCCGCGACCATGGCCTCGACGTTCGCGTGCTCGGCGGCGCGCTGAGCGCGGCCTCGGCGCTGAAAATGTCCTACGCCGGCATCACCAAGGGCACGCAGGCGATCGGTGCGGCGATGATTCTCGCGGCTTCGCGCGCCGGCACGGCCGACGATTTGTTCAAGGAGCTGCAAGGCAGCCAGAAGGAGATGCTCGCCTGGTTTCGGCGTGCGTTGGCGCAAATGCCGCCGAAGGCCTATCGCTGGGTCGCCGAGATGCACGAGATCGCCGGCTTCGTCGGCGACGATCCGACCGCGGGCGAACTCTACGAAGGTGCCGCGCATTTTTATGAGCGCGTTGCGGAGGATTTTGCCGCGGATAAGAACGATGTCGCGGCGCTGGCGGCGTTCCTGGACAAGGGCGCAGCGGGTTGAGCGCTATAGAGGGCCGCTATTTCTATTTCAACCCGTCATAATCACTGCGCGCAGTGCGCCTATTTCTCTGTCGGTCGGAAGCCGAGGCGATGTCGGCGACCACAGCCGTGCCAGCCTGCTTTCTTTATTGGCACGTCGGCTGAATATGGCCGCTCTCCACCCATCCGCTCTTGTCCTGGAAGGTCACATGGCACCATCCCACAAGGCATCGATCGACCACGAGTCCCTTTGACGCGGCTGGGATGGCCATCACCTGGGGCGCACTCGTGTCGGGGTTCTGATACATCCAGATTCCGGTCGCGTCGCCGGTATTGATGATCTGGTACGGGCAGTTGGCGACGGTGATCGCGGGTGGCGCAGCGCTCGGCGCCGGTTGAGGGGCCGGTGCAGGCGGCGGCGCATTTATCGCCACGGCGGGCCGCCAGTTGCTCAGCACAAGCAGCGCGCCATTCTCGCCAACTTGTTGGCCACTGGATATGTACAGATTGTTGCCGACGATCAGCGCCGCCTTCGGCCCGCCACCCGCTGCAATCCCCCCATAGGGCGTGGTCAGGGTGATGACGCGCTGCAGCTGCAGCGTGGCGGCCGAGAACACGTAGACGTTGCCCTCGTTGCTAAGCGCGACGACGCTCTGGCCGTCGGCCGCCATCTGATAAATTTTCTGATCGACGACCTGTCGCGCCAACTCGCGGCCGCTGCCCGGATCAATCGAGACGACGACCCCCTGGTTGCCGAGCACCCCGCCGGCAAACAGGTTGCTGCCGTTGGTGGCCAGCGCCCACAGGGCGGCGCCCTGGATGTCGGACTGTTGGATCGCCAGGGTTTGCTGGTCGACGACGTGCAGGCTTGGGCTCCTTGTATTTGCAACCCAGACCTTGCCTGGCGTGGCGACGATCGCCTGCGCGCCGTCTCCGAGCGAACCTGAAGTCGCGCGCGCGTTCGTGCCAGGATTCAGTCGGATCAGCACGGAATTGCCCGAGCTGCAATTGGGCTCGCTGAGAATCCAGAGTGCCTGATCGCCCGAGGCAAGCCCGGTTGGACATCCGCTCAGGCCGGTGAAAGACTTTCCCTTGGCGACCGTCGGAAATTGCTGCCACAGCCGCTTGTCGGTCTGAACCAGCGCGTACACCGCACCATCGGTGAAAGTCGCCATTCCGACGGGCAGCCGTCCAACCGTGACGCGGCGCGCAACCTTGCCCTGATTGAGATCGATCTGGGCAATGCTTTGCTGGCCGCTTTCCGCGATCCAGATCGAAGTGCCGTCGAACGCTATGCCTTCCGCCCATTTGCCGACTTGGATAACGCGGGGAGCCATCGTGACGGAGTCCGCAAATCCGGAGGACAACACGCAGCATCCGAAAAAACGCCGGCGGCGATCGTCAGGCCAGCGTGTCGCAAAAAGTCGTCGGTCATTTTGGATTGCCTTCCTGTGGGCACTCAATATCGGGCAGTCGAAGTCGCGGGCGTCTCTCGGCGGCGCTCTCACGCCGCGCTTTACCACGCGCGACGACGGCCTCGACGTTCGCGTGCTGGTCGCCGCGTTACGCGCGGTGATTGGTGGCCGCTCCGTGCCCCGGAGCTAAACGCGCACAAACTCCTTGCCCTTGTTGGCCGCGGTAAAGCCGTTGAACACCTCATTGACTTCGTTCCAGGTCTTAAGCCGTTTCACGTTGCCGAGCCAACGCTTCACGTTAGGATAGGCCGAAAAGTCGCAGTCGATCAGTTCGCCGATCGATACCAGGCCGGCGCCGAAATAGTCGGCGATCGTAAATTCGTTGCCGCAGAGATACTGCTTGTTCGGCCCAATCCAGGAGTCGTTGAGAATCTGCAGCCAATTCTTGGCGCCCTGTTGTCCCCAAGCGACGGCACCGGCATGTGCCTCATCGCTGCGGCGCTTGTGATGAGGAAAAAGCTGCGGGTAGACCAGCCCATAGCCGAAATCGCGATAGAATTGGGTATTAAGCCAATCCATGATCTCGTTGATCTTGGCGCGCTTCTTCAAGTCTTTCGGATAGGACGGCAAGTCGTATTTGTCCGCCAGATATTTCAGGATGGCCGAGCCTTCGGTCAGGCGGAAATCGCCGTCCTCGAGCATCGGCACCATGCGGTTGGGATTGAGCGAGGCGTAGGGCTCCTGATAATGGGCACCGCCGAGTATATCGACCGTTTCCTCATCGCATTTGATGCCGTTCTCGGCGATGAGCAGCCGCACGGGACGGCACGCAGTGGAAACTGGATGCATGTAGAGCTTCATTGGTCCGACCTCTCGTCTGTCCGCCGCCGGTTGTCTACCCACAAGCGCAGGGGGCTTGGCAACGGAGCACAATTGAAGCGTAGTACGATCCCGCCAGCGCAGGTCATTTTAGCCCAATAATGCAAAGAGGAGAACGGCCCGATGGCCGAGGCGTTTGAATTGGGGCTTTACAGCTTCGGCGATCTCACGCCGGACGCACGGACTGGCAAGACAATCAGCGCCGAACAGCGGATGAGGGAAATTCTCGCCGCAGCCAGGCTTGCCGAGGCATCGGGCCTCGACGTTTTTGCGGTCGGCGAACATCATCGGTTGGATATGGCCGTTTCCGCCACGGCTGTCGTGCTGGCCGCCATCGCGGCGACAACACAACGGATCCGCCTGGCCAGCGCCGTCACCATCCTGAGCACGGCCGACCCGGTGACGGTGTTCGAGGACTTCGCCACCGTCGATCTCATCTCCGGCGGACGCGCCGAGATTATCGCCGGGCGAGGCATATTCACCGAATCCTTTCCGTTGTTCGGTTACGAACTCACCGACTACGATGAACTGTTCAGGGAAAAGCTTGAGCTCTTGATGAAGCTCAACAGCGCGGAGCGCATCACCTGGAAGGGCCGCTTTCGCCCGGCGTTGCACGATGCCCCGATCCCGCCGCGGCCTGTGCAAAGCCGGCTGCCGATCTGGATCGGGACCGGCGGCACGCAGAGCAGCATGGAACGCGCCGGCGAACTCGGATTGCCATTGGCGCTGGCCAATATCAGTCTGCCGCCGGCAAAGCTGGCACCCATGGTCCATCTTTACCGCCGTGCGGGGCTGCAAGCCGGACACAGTGCGCCGGACCTGAAACTCAGTGTGGCGACCCACATGTACATTCGGGAAAACTCGCAGGAGGCGCTCGACGAGTTCTATCCGCACTATGCCGCCTATTTCCTCACTCACACGCCTTCGCAATATCGTGCCCAACAGATCACGAGGGCCGATTACGAGGCGCGCGCCGGCCTGCACGGCCCTATCTTCGTCGGCAGCCCGCAGCAGATCGTCGACAAGATCCTGTATGAACGCGAGTTGTTCGGTCATCAGCGCTTTCTCGCGCAGATCAATATCGGCGGCCTGCCGTTCGCCAATGTGGCGCGCGTCATCGAGCTTTTTGCGTCCAAGGTTGCGCCGGTCATTCGCGGTTAAAGGTCTTGTTCCCAGATTCGCATGGACCTTGCCCCGGGCCAGCATCTCATCCGGTCCGGACTTGATCGGACTTTTCCGCAGTGACTAAACGGTCGTGCTGGTCGCGCCGTCCACAACGGTCAGCACGGTTCGCTCTACAGGTCGCTTCCAGAGGCATTCGCATATTTGTTTGTGATCACAGCCCTCGCGATGACTCACCTTCATCGTCATGGCTACCGGTTGAGCCACCTTCGCGCGAAGCCGAGCAGGCCCTGCGGCAGAAAAATGATCATGGCGATGAACACGATGCCGAGCGGAATGAGATACGGGAATTGATCGCCGAACCACTGCGCCATGAATTGACGCAGGAGCTGGAAGAAGCCGGCGCCGACGATCGGGCCGACCAGCGTGCCGACGCCGCCGATGATGTTGTAGATCACCGCCTCTCCCGACGTCAGAAAGTAGACGAAATCCGGCGCGGCAAATTCCTTCTGGATGGCGTAAAGCGCGCCGGCGAGCCCGGCGAACAGCCCCGAGAGCATGACGGAAGCGATCTTGTAGCGTTCGACCGGATAGCCGATGGCGCGGGTGCGCGCCTCGTTTTCGCGGATCGATTGCAGCACCATGCCGAACGGCGACTGCGTGACGCGGCGCAGGATCAGGTAGGACGCGGTGACCACGGCGAGCACGAACCAGTGCATGGTCGCGGTATGGAAGGGCACATTGACCAGGAACGGAATGACGAAATGCGGCTGATCGAAGATCAGGCCGTTCTCGCCGCCGGTGACCGACGTCCAGGTGAAGATGATGACGTAGAATATCTGGCTGAAGATCAGCGTGGTGATGGCAAAATAGATGTCGCGGATGCGGGTGGAGAAATAAGCGACGATCAAGGCCGCGCCGGCGGCGCCGACAAGTCCGCACAGGATGGCGAGCCACAGGTTGGGCGGACCGACCAGGATGAGCGCTCCGGCAGCGCCGTACATGCCCAAGCCGAAGAATGCCGAATGGCCGAACGAGACGATGCCGGTGTAGCCGATCAACAGGTCGGACGACATCGCCAGCAGGCCCCAGATCAGAATCTCGGTGAGAAAACCGCTCCAGAATACCGGCAGCACCAGCGGCGCCGCGATCAGCAGCGCCAGCACCGCGCAAAAGACCATCCAGTACGCTGCGGTGTGGCTCAGTCTCGGTCGCTTGAGCGGCATGACTTTATCGAGCGGAGCGCTGGTCATTTCGGGGCCGCAAACAAGCCGGTGGGCCGGAACAGGAGCGTGAGAATGAGGATGACGAACGAGGCAATGACCGCCTGCGAGGGGTCGAGCCAGACCGCCGCATAGGCTTCGAGCAGGCTGATGAAGATGGCGGCAACGATCGAGCCGACGAGGTTGCCCATGCCGCCGACGACCACGACGATGAACGCCTCCAGCACCCACTGCAGACCCATCTGGGAGTCGACTCCGCCGAATGGGGCGAACAGCACCCCGCTGATCGCCGCCATCGCGGCGCCCAGCGCGAACACCCCGGTGTAGACCAGCGGCACCGGAATTCCCATGGCTTGCGCCATCACGCGATCTTGCGTGGTGGCGCGAATCCAAACCCCGTACCGGTTGAACTTGAGAAACAGCCAGAGCACGCCGATGATCGCTCCCGACAACAGCGCGATCACGATGCGGTACCAGGGGTATTGCAGGTAGAACAGGGTGAACTCGGCGCTGATCGGCTCCGAGATCTTGCGCGCCACGGGGCCGAATTGCCAGAGCGCGTAATTCTGCAGCACCAGCGAAATGCCGAACGTGGCGAGAATCGTATTGAGCGGGGAGCGGCCGATCAGCGGCCGCAACGTGACGATCTGCAGCGCGGCGCCGAAGGCGCCGATGATCAGCGCCGAGAGCACCAGCGCCAGCCAGAAATTTCCGGTCATCGCAAAGGCGAGGACGCCCATATAGGCGCCGAGCATGAACAGCTCGCCGTGAGCGAAGTTCACCACGTCCATGATGCCGAAAATCAGCGTCAGCCCGGACGCGACCAGCGCCAGGATCATCCCGGTGACGATGCCGTTCACCGTCTGGATGATCAGGAGATCGAAGGGAATGGAATGGAGAAACTGACCGATCGCCGCCACCGCTCACACCCCGAGATATTGCTTGATCAGCGGATCGTGCACGTCGATGGCGGACGCGGCGCAATGATGGCGTACGCATCCCTTCTCCAGGATGTACACGCGCTGGCTTGCTTCCAGCGTCAACGGCACGTTCTGCTCCACCAGGAGAATGGAGATACGCTCGCTGTGCAGAAGGTCGATGATGTTGCGGATCTGCGCGACCATGCGCGGCATCAGGCCTTCAGTCGGCTCGTCGAGCAGAATGACTCGCGGCTCCAGCATCATGGCGCGGGCGATCGCCAGCATCTGCTGCTCGCCGCCCGAAAGCGTACCGCCGGCCTGGCTGCGCCGTTCCGCCAGCACGGGAAAATAGGCGAACACTTTGTCGAGCAGAATTTTGCGCCGCTCCTCGGTGACGCCCGCCCGGTCGAGACCGGTGCGCAGATTCTCGCCGACGGTCAGCAGCCGGAAGATGCGCCGGTCCTCCGGCACGTAGCTGATGCCCAGGCGTGCCAGCTTGTGCGGCGCCAAGCCGGTGACCTGCTTGCCGTCGAACAGCACCGCCCCGCGGCTCGGCCGCACCAGCCCCATGATGGTCTTGAGCGTCGTCGACTTGCCGACGCCGTTGCGGCCGAGCAGGCCGACGACCTCGCCGACGCCGACATTGAGCGATACCCCGTGCAGGATATGGCTCTTGCCGTAATAGGTGTGAACGTCCTCGACGCTCACCAGCGGCTCGGTATGCTCGGCTGCGGTGCTCATGTCTTGAGATAGACCTCCAGCACCTTGGGATTTTCCTGAATTTCCTGCGGGCTGCCCTCGGCGAGGATCTGTCCGTAATGCAGCACCGTGATCCGGTCGCAAAGCTCCATCACCACTTCCATGTCGTGCTCGACGATCAGGATGGCGAGGTTTCTGCCGATGCGGCGAATGAGCTCTTTTGTTTCGTTGGTCTCCGCCGCGCTCATGCCTGCGGTCGGTTCGTCGAGGCAGAGAAGCTGCGGCTCGGTGGCGAGCGCAATGCCGATTTCGAGGTTGCGTTGCTCACCGTGCGACAGATTGGCCGCCAATTCGCCGGCCTTGCCGAGCAGTCCGACCGATTGCAGCGCGGCTTCGGCCTTCTCGTTGAGATCGGCAAAGCCGCTGTGGTGCGAGACCATGTTCCAGGCGTGATGGCGCGACTGCGCGGCGATGCGCACGTTCTCCAGCGTGGTGGCGTTGGGCAGAATGTTCGTGATCTGGTACGAGCGCGCGATCCCCTTCTGTGAGATCAGGTTCGGCCGCAGGCCGGTAATGTCCTCGCCGTTGAAAATGATGCGTCCGCCGCTCGGCCGCATCACGCCGGTCAGGCAGTTGAAGAAGGTGCTTTTGCCCGCGCCATTTGGTCCGATGACCGCGCGCACCTCCTCGCGGCCAAGCTGGAAATTAACCTCCGACAACGCCGCGAGGCCGCCGAAACGGACCGACAGAAGCTCGGTCTCGAGCAGCGGCGGTGCCGCGGCTCCCCGGCCGTCGAGCGGGGAGCCGCCGTCGAGCGAAGCTTCGGCGCGCACTTATGCAGTGAACGTGCAGGCCGGCGGCACCAAGGTCTTGTCCTTGGGCACCGTTTGGAGAAGCTGATAATCGTCGTTGACGACCTTGAACAGGAACTCGCGCAGGAAAGCCTGGTGGTCGGCCTTGCGCAGGATTTTGTCGCCCTGCGGGAAATCGTAGCCTTCCTTCATTTCCATGCCCTCGAGCGCTTCGATGAGCTTCGGCGTGTCGGAGCGGCCGTCGAACTTCGACGCCACCATCGCCTGCCGCAAGGCGTTCATCGCCTCGTAGTTCGATTGCACGTAGCGGTCGGGCAGCGGCCCGGAGGGATCGACCTTGAGCAGCCGCGTCTTGGCTTCGTCGAAGAACGCGTGCAGATAGGGCGTGTCGAGCGGGCCCTGAAAGACCGGGATGTAACGGTTGATGCCGATGAAGCCGTTGATCTTCTTGCCCAACGCCGGCATGTTGCTCGAACTCGCAGACCGCGCCATCGCCGGCCGATATGTACTTTTTGGTCAGCCCGAGATCGTAGGCCTGGTTGCCGTAGGTCACGCCGTCCTTGCCGAACAGGATGGCAAAGATGCCGTCGATATTGCCGGAGATCTTCGACAGGAACGGCGTCATGTCGGCGGTGCCGAGCGGAATGCCGGTGCCGCCGACGACGTTGGCGCCGTTCTTCTTGATCTCGGTGGCATAGGAATCGCGGGTCGACTGGCCCCAGGCATAATCGGCATAGACGATGTGCCAGTTCTTGGCCAATTTGGCGAGCATCGGTCCGAAGGCGATCGCCTGCGCGGGCGCGTAGTCGTGCACGCGGAAGCTTTGGCGGTTGCAGTGGCTGGTGGTGAGCGTGGTGTCGAGACACACGCTGATCATGTTGACGATCTTGGCGTGCTCGAAGACCGGCATGCAGGCGAGACAGATGTTGGACAAAAAGCCGCCGACATGGGCGTCGATGTCGTCCTCCTGCACCATCTTCTCGGTCTTCTGCCGGGCGACGGCGGGCGAACTCTGGTCGTCGACGACGTCGAGCTCGATCGGGCGGCCGTTGATGCCGCCGTTCTTGTTGATGCGGTCGGCCGCCATCTGCAGGCCGACCAGCGCAGTCTTGCCGCCGATGGCGCCGACGCCGGAGAGTGGCTGCTCGGAACCGATCTTATAGGGCTTGGCGGCGCCGAAGGCGGCGCGCCAGGGCGCCGGCATCAGCATCATGGCGCCGATCGCACCGCCGCCCCAGCCGACGATGCTGCGGCGGGTGGTCTTGCCGCGGTACCAGAAATCTTCCGCCCATTTTTCTTCTTTCCACTTTTCAGCTCATTGCAAGTCTCCCTCCGGATTTTCACAGGCGTGCAAACGCCCGCACGTGCGCAGATTTACAGGCGCCGGCTGCGGCCCTTGACGGGCTCTCGGCGAGCAACGGATGCTCAAGCAAACGCGATCTTGGCGACGGTTTCAACCTAATTCGCATCGGTCCGGCGGCGACGATAAGGGGCGGCTACGCGTAACATCGTCGCGGCTTCCGTGTTCTTTCGGCGACGTTTGATGATAAAATGGGCAATGAGGTTCATGATTGGACCAAACGGGAGTGCCCCATGGCGACTGCTGCAAACCGGAGAGAACAGCCGGCCGTTCCGCCGGCCGCGCCGCGCACGGGTCTCGCGGCGCGCCTGCGCATCAGACGCGGCGAGCATGCCGGGCCCACCTCGGGCCTGGCGCCCGGATGCGTGCAGGCCAATCTCGCCATCCTGCCGCAGCGCGCTTGCCGAGGATTTCCTGCGCTTCTGCCAGCTCAATCCAAAACCGTGCCCGCTGATCGGCGTCTCGGCGCCAGGGCGACTGGCGGTTGCCCGCGTTGGGTGACGATCTCGATATCCGCACTGATCTGCCGCGCTATCGGGTGTGGCGCGACGGCGCGATCGCCGAAGAGCCCGCGGACCTTACGCGCTGGTGGCGCGACGATCTGGTGAGCTTCGCCATCGGCTGTTCGTTTTCCTTCGAACAGGCGCTGATCGACGATGGCATCGAGCTGCGCCACTTTACCTGCAATTGCACCGTGCCGATGTATCGCACGTCGATTGAAACCCTGCCGGCGGGTCCATTTCACGGACCGCTGGTCGTCTCCATGCGGCCGATGACGCCGAAGGACGCCATCCGCGCGGTGCAGATTACGACCCGGTTTCCCTCGGTGCACGGCGCGCCGGTGCATCTGGCCAAACCGGAAGCAATCGGGATTGCCGACATCGCCAAGCCGGACTGGGGCGATGCCGTGCCGATGCGCGACGACGAAATTCCGGTGTTCTGGGCGTGCGGGGTCACACCGCAATCCGTCATCATGGCGGTGAAGCCGGAGTTTTGCATCACCCATTATCCGGGCGCCATGCTGGTGACCGACCGCCGCAACAGTGAATTTGCCATCATGTGAGGGGGCGAATAGCGAATAGTGAGTAGCGAATAGCGAGCGGGGTGAGCTTGCGCCTCTATTCGCCATTCGCTACTCGCTATTCGCGCTAACGCCGTTAGCGCGGCCGTCATTCGCTCCCTCAGAAGCGTCCAATGCTCATCGACTTCCAGCAACATTACACGCCGCCGGAATTGCTCAAGGGCGATCCGAGCAAGCCCACGGTCGATCTCGACCGCGACGGCAATCCGCATTATCTGCTCAATCCGCTGCTCGCCGATCTCGGTGCGCATGTGCGCATGATGGACGCGGCCGGCATCGATGCCGGCGTGCTCTCCTGCGGGGCGGGGTTCGACCAGCCGGATCCGGCGACCTGCCGCCTGATCAACGACCGCATGGGCGAAGCGCAGCGCGCTTATCCCGGCCGCTTCATCGGTCTGGCGCATGTGCCGGCGCTCAAGCCGCAGGAGGCCGCGGCCGAACTGAAGCGCTGCGCGCACGAACTCGACTTTCCCGGCGCGGTCATCGCTTCCGAACTGCAGGACCAGCCGCTCGACGCGCCGGAGCTGCGGCCGTTCTGGAAAGCCTGCGCCGATCTCGGTCTCTACGTCTTCATTCATCCGCTGCCGCGCGTCATCCGCTGGAGCCGCATGGATGCCGACGACCTCGGCCGCATGCTCGGCTGGGAATTTTCGCTGATGAGTGCGGCCGTGCGGCTGATCAATTGCGGGCTGCTCGACGAATTGCCGACCCTGCGCATTCAGTTCTCGCATTTCGCCGGCGGCATCGGCCGCTATCTCGGCCGCATTCGCGGTTTTCAGCAGCGCGAGAAATGGGCCACCGCCGCGCTGCCCCGCCACGGCCGCCGGCCGGCGAAGCAGTTCGACCATTATCTCGATCGCCGGCTGTTCTACGATATTGCCGGCTGGGCCGGCCCCGACCACGCGGCCGAATGGGGCGCGCATTGGGTGCGCTTCGGCATCGAGGAATTGGCGTTCTCGCAACTGGTCTTCGCCAGCGATTATCCGCAAGCCGTGCGCGAGCCGGGCGAGGTTGCCGCTTATGTCGAAGCCGTGCGCGCCCTTGGCGCCAACGGCCGCGCGCTGGTCGAGGGCGCCAACGCGGAAAAGCTCATCGTCGATCTCAAGCGGCGGTTGACGGCGCATCCAAGCGCCGCCAAGGGGCGGGCATGAACGACAAGGCGAGGACCGACGGCGCGACGTTCGATCCGGGCGCCGGCGGCTGGGAGCGCGTCACGGCGCACAATTTCGGTGAGTTGATCGGACCGGTCTGGCGTCAAGGCGACGGCCGCTTCGGCATCGTCGCCGCCGAAAAGCACAGCAATCATCGCGGCATCGTGCACGGCGGCATGCTGATGAGTTTGGCCGATCAGGCCATGGGCATGACCGGCCGCCGCGCCACCGGTGACAAGCCGCACGCCACGATCGAGTTGAACATACAATTCGTCGGTGCGGTGAAGGTCGGCGATTTCGTCCAGGCCCATTGCAACCTGGTGCGCCAGACGCGCTCGGTGCTGTTTCTGGAAACGAAGCTGAAAGTCGGCGATCGGGTCGTCGCGTCCGCCACCGGGATTTGGAAGATTTTGGGGGCGGAGTGATACGCGCGAGGTCAGGATCGATGCGCAGGGGCGGCCCTTGTGGCCGCCCATTTTTCTTGAGTGTGCGGGGGCGCCCACAAGGAGCGCCCCCGCGAGAGGGGCTTCAACGATACTTCGCCAGCGTGCCACCCTTCATCACCGAGCCGGGCAGCGGATGGCCGACGACATCTTCGGCAAGCCGCGCACACTCGATCAGCGCGTCGAGATCGATGCCGGTCTCGATGCCCATTTCGTGGCAGAGGAAAACGAGGTCCTCGGTGCAGACATTGCCGGCCGCGCCCTGATGGCCAGCGAACGGGCAGCCGCCGAGTCCGGCGACCGCCGAATCGAAGCGCGTGACGCCCATTTCCAGGCCCGCATAAGCATTGGCGATGGCCATGCCGCGCGTGTCATGCAGGTGCAGCGCGAGGTCGAGATCGGGCCAGCGCTCGCGCAAGGCGCCGACCACGCGCCTGATCGAGGCGGGCGTCGCCCAGGCCATCGTGTCGGCGAGCGTCACGTATTGCAGGGTGACGCCGTGGGCTTTCGCCACGTCGAGGATTTGCCCAACGAGCGCGACCACGCGCTCGACCGGGATATCGCCGGCGAAATTGCAGCCGAATGCCGCCATGAGGCTGCCGCGCTCGACCGGCACGCCGCGCGCCCGATACCGCTCGACGATGGCGTGCTGGCCGGAAAGCTGCTGCGCCATCGTGCGGTTCTGATTGCGTTTGAGGAACGGTTCCGAGGTACAGAGCTGGATCGTGCCGGCAAGCGCGAGCCGGTTGCCGTGCATGGCGGCGCGCTCGAAGCCCTTCTCGTTGAGCCACAGCGCGGTGTAGGCGACCTCTGATCGCGGCGCGATGCCCTCGACGACCGTGTCGGCATCCGCCATGCCGGGCACCAATTTCGGATTGACGAAGGAGACGATCTGAATGTGGTCGAGGCCGGTTTGCGACAGCGCGTCGATCAGTTCGATCTTGCGCTCGGTCGGGATCGCGCCTTTCTCGAACTGAAAGCCCTCGCGCGGTCCCTCTTCGCTGATGCGAACGGATTTGGGCAGGTCGCTCATCGATGCCACTTGTTGTTGGTGGAAGAAATTTTCTGGATCTCCAGATAGACCCCGACTGCCACGACTGCAAACATCCCCAGGCAAAACAGCATCGTCAAATTCAGGACATTGTGTTCCTTTGCGGTAATGTAGTGCAGGGTTCCGTGGTCGCTCCAGGGGATGGTCTGACCGGTGGCGGCTACTGGCATAACAGGTGAGGAGGTAAAAACGGTTGTGAGATAAAGTAGAAACAGCAGTCCCACCAGAAACAGCGCACACCCTGCTATCGAGATAAGCTTTGTCGGCATTTGATATTTTGCCGGTGATATCACTTTATCGGACCGCAATTGTGATGACCCCGCGCCGGCCCAGGGCCTCGATCTCGGATTGCGTCAGGCCGAGCCCGGAAAGAATCTCCGCGGTGTGCTCGCCGATCGCGGGCGGTTGTCCGCGCAGGGCGAGAACGTGGTCGCCGAACTCGATCGGCAGCGGCGGAAGCTTTGCCGAAACACCGGCGGCAACGTCGACCTTGAGCATTCGACCTGCTGCATTGAGCTGCGGATCGTCGAACAGGTCGCCGGGCTTGGCGACCAGCGCGAACGGAATATCGAGGCGATCGAACAGTTCTGCAAGTTCGCCGCGTGTGTGCCGTGCCACGATCGCGGCGACGACCAGCAGCAGCGCCGGACGCTCGCGCACGCGGTCTTCGTTGGTTTTGTAGGCCGGATTCTGCAGCAGGTCCGCCCGGCCGAAATATTCGCACCAGCGGCGCCACTGGCTGTCGCTGGTCACTCCGACGAAAATCTGCTCGCCGTCGGCGGTCCGGAACGGGTCGTAAATGGCCCACGCGCCTTCGCGCGCCGGCATCGGCGGTGGCGCCCGGCCGGTAATGGCTTGTCCGGCCAAATGCTGCGCCATCAGGAACGCGGTCGATTCGAACAGCGCGGATTTGAGCAATTGGCCGCGCCCGGTGCGTTCGCGTTCGCGCAACGCGGCCTGGATGGCGATCACGGCGAACGCGCCGCCCATGATGTCGACCACGGATGTTCCGGCGCGTAATGGCTGGCCGGGCGGCCCGGTCATGTAGGCGAGCCCGCCCATGAACTGCACCACTTCGTCGAGCGCCGGCCGGTGCTCGTAGGGACCGCTCAAAAAGCCTTTGAGCGCGCAATACACGAGCCGCGGATTGGTCTTGGCGAAGTCGCGATAGCCGCAGCCGAGCCGGTCCATCGTGCCCGGCGCGTAGTTTTCGATCGCTACGTCGGCAGTGGCGGCGAGGCGATGAACGAGCGCGCGGCCTTCGTCGGATTTCAGGTCGACGGCGACGCTGCGCTTGTTGCGGTTGAAGGTGCCAAAGAAGCCGGCGGCAAAGCCGGGCAGGCGGCGCGTGGAATCGCCGCCGACGGGTTCGACCTTGATGACGTCGGCGCCGAGATCGGCGAGAACGAGCCCCGCGCTCGGCCCCATGATGGCATGACAGAACTCGATCACGCGGAGGCCGGCGAGCGGCAGCGTGTCGCCAGGGTCAATGTTTGAAGCAGCCATCGTGTAACGGATAACGCCTTATCGGGTCGAACGAGCCGGCGCGAAGGGCCGGCCCGAAGGCCGGCCCTTCTTGGCGTTAGCTTCGACCGCTTCTACTTGCAACCCTCTGGCGTCGGGTGCTTGCCCGGCGGACAGGCGGCCGGCCCGGCCGGCGGCTTCGGAGGCGGCGGACGATGCACCGTCGCCGGATGCTGCACCTGCGGATGCACTGGAGGCGGCGTCGGCCTGATCGTTGCCGGGTGATGGATTTCATGATGCTCCGGAGGCGGCGTCGGCTTGATCGTTGTCGGGTGATGGATTTCCGGATGCAACGGAGGTGGGACCGGCTTGATCGTTGCCGGGTGATGGAGTTCCGGATGCTCCGGAGGCGGCGTCGGCTTGATCGTTGCCGGGTGATGGATTTCCGGATGCAACGGCGGTGGGACCGGCTTGATCGTTGCCGGGTGATGGATTTCCGGATGCAACGGAGGAGGGAGCGGCTTGATCGTTGCGATGGGCCGGTGCGGCGTCGGGCCGTGAGTTGGTCCAACGACCGGCGGCCCCCCTGAGGGCGGATGTCCAATCCCCGGTGTACCCGGAACGCCATGGTGCTCGACGGCTCTGGGCAGCGAAACCGGAATGGTCCGGCCTGCTCCGGGGGCACCGGGAGGCAACGGCCGGACCACGACCGTCGGCGGCGGCCTCACGAAGGCCGGAACGATTCTGTGCTGGGGAAGCGGCAGCGCGAAATGTTGCCGCGGCGGTGGCGGCGGCGGCAGGACGGAAAACTCGTGCGGCCGCCGCGGTACGAACACGAGCGGCGGCGGGGGCGGCGGTGCCCAGCCGCGTTCGACGAAGACGATCATCGGCCGGTCGACAAACACCAGTTCCGCAGGCGGCGGTGGCGGAACGCCGAAGTCGATGATCGCGAACGCGGCCGGGGGCTCCTCGGCGGCGCGCAGGATAGCCAGGCGCCGGCGCGCATCCCATGCGTGCGGCCCATGCGGATAGCGGTGCAGATACGACCAATACGCCTGCGGCGTGTCGTCGGTGACGCAACGGCGCCAGATCAGCTCTTCACGGCGCACCGCAAGCATCGTCGCAATGCGTTGCGCGTAGGGGCTTTGCGGATAAAGCGCGAGAAATTCCTCGTAGCCCTGGATCGTGTCCAGGGCCAGCACCGCCGTATAGGCCTCGCCGACGTTGCCGAAATCGCGCAGCGGCCGCCGGCGAATTTCGGCGAGCGACAGGACCTGCGGAGGCGGCGGCGCGCCGGCCGCGCGCTCGGTCATGACGAACGGCTGGCCGAGGGCCGACGCATACCAGGGGATTTCGGCGCCGTTGGTCAATTCGCTCACCCGCAGTCGCACGCGAGCGAACAGATCGTCGAGCGACAGGCCGCCGGCGGCGATCATTTCGGTGAGCGCGCTGGCGTAGGCGCCATACGGACCCGGCTCGTCCGGAGCGACCGTGCCGGGCGCGGCATTGAAGGCGAACGCCATTCCGGGGACCGGATCGGTAAGCGCCAGGCCGCCGGCCAGCGGCTGGCTGCCGCCGGAGAATGGATTTTGCCGCGCCGCGTCGAGGATGACGATCTTCACCCGTGCCGGCAGCGCGGCGAGCGGCTGCGTGAAATCGGAAATCCGCAACGCCTGCAAGGGCACGTCGGTGTCGCGCCGGATATTGGCGTCGACCGGAACGAAATAATTGTCGCCGTTAAACTGCACGCCGTAGCCAGACAGATAGACCAGCGCCACCGCATCGGGCCCGGCCGCCGAAACCTGGTCGATGAATTCGCGAAACGTCTCGCGCAACGTATTCTGGTCGAGATTGGCTGCGCCGGTAACGGTGAAGCCGGCGGCGGTCAGCGCGTCGGCGAGGAGGCCCGCGTCGTTCGCCGGCGTCGCCAGCGCGCCGGTCCTGTAATCGGAGTTGCCGATGACCAGCGCGAAGCGCGTCTCCGCGTGGCCGCTTCGCATCCCGGCCGCCAACGCAACGGCAAGGAGAAGGCCGAACCAGGATGCACGCGCAAATGCTTTCATTGGAACCCCCGATCAGACAGGACGTGGAGCGATGGCGGGCCGGGATGCTCCCGATCGGTGACCGAATAATGTCCGCAGGGCATGAAAGTTGTCGGCGAGCGGCAGCGCGCCATTGGCAGCAATTGCCACAGGAAAATCTTTCCGTTTGGTCACCGCCGGGCTTGACCCGGCGGCCCATGGTGCGCATTCGCTTGCATTGCGTCTGGTCGCTCGAGCCGTTGGTGCTGGACGCCCAGCATGGATTGCCGGGTCAGGGGACCCCACGCCCGGCAATGACGAATGGGAGGGAGGAATCATGCAAAAATCGTTCGTGCGCGGCACCTGGCAGCAACAGCGCGCCTATTCGCCGGCCGTCATCACCGAGGGCGCCGGCAAGATCATCTGGGTTGCCGGCCATACCGGCGCGGTGGACGATGTGGGCAACTCGCTCGCCGGCGATTTCGACGCGCAGGTGCGCCAATGCTTCCGCAACATCGACAAGACGCTGGCCGAGGCCGGCGCCAGGCTTTCCGATCTCGTCACCATGACGGTGTTTCTCATCGATGCGCGCCACACCACGCGCATGACCGAATTGCGCACCGAGATTTTCGGCAAGGATTTTCCGGCGAGCGCGGCGATCACCGTCGCCGGGTTCGCGCGCCCGGAGATGATGATCGAGATTCAGGCCGTGGCGGTTGTTTGAAAATTGCTTCTCCCGCCGTGCAGCAGGGCTATCACCTACGGGCTGCTGCTATTGTTTCCCACCCCTGCTGACGCTGCGGGATGGTGACAACAGGCGCCTGCCCTATTACGCTTGCCTTCCGGCGGCAGCTCCCCGCCTGCGGGTTGGCGTTGAGCGCGGTGGTCTTAACTCGAACCAGACAAGGAATAATTTCATGTTGTCGCTGCAAGGCAAAAAGGCAACGTCGCATGTCCCACTAAAGATCACCTATATTTTGGTCTTTCTGATGTTACTCGGCCTCCAGGTTTTGGGAGCCTCGGCTTTTTCTAGCGACGTGTCAGCTGGCGCGTCTGCAATATCATCAGTAGACGTGCATCAGCGCCGGAGCGGATCGCGGCCCCAAGTTATGATATTGAAGAAGCTGGTGCAAGCGTGTCTCCCTGAGCATGCGGCGTGCGATTACTACGATGACCATTGTTGCGCGGGTCTCAGGTGCGCGATAAATGAGCCTCCTCATCCGACCTCATGTGTTCCCCTGAAGTGCTGGGACGAGCACTATAATAGGGTATGTTAATTTTTATCAATTCCAGGATTTATTTTAGCGCCGCCATCGACATCCCCTTGTACACCAACGCGCGCACTCCTCGCCCACCGGACCCAACTCCTGACGTACATCTCAAGCGCAGTGGCGGTCAAAACCGCGCTGCGCTTTTGCTCATAAAGCCGAAATGCTTTCTCGATAAAGTTCGCAATCGTCTTTGCGGCCACGGTCAGTCCCGGCGGCGCGCCGAGAATTTCGCGAAGGGCCGCTTGGGCGATTTGATTACGAAGGCGGCGATTTGATTACGAAAGCGGCAAGGTCGGCAACGGTTCCTGCTCTTTGCCATTGCTCAAAGCCGGTTTGCCAAACAAACACGTCTTTCGCGTTCGACGCGCGAGACAAAATCGCCGTCAGATCGGCCAGAGAATACGGCCCTATCGATTTGTCTCCGACCGCATAATACCAGCTGCTTTCGCGCAAACGTTCATCATGCAGGTCGGGCTTCGCGTATGCAGGAAGCGCGCGTACGGCAAGGCCGAGCGCCTCGCGCATGAACAGACGCATGGTCAGCAGGTAGGCAAAGCGGGAGAAGGTGGAGGAGTGAACGACGCTCAATGTTCCGTTCGCTCGCATGAGAAACGCAATCACCGTGGCCTCATGTCCCTTCCTGCGCGCGGGTGGATAGGTCAACAAGCGCTCGGTCCGGCCGGGGTCGAAGTTCAGAATTTGTGCGACCCGGCGCAGCAGACGCTCATTGGCATCGGGCAATGCATGCTTGGGATGGATCAAGAACAGCGTCTTGGCGAGATGGCGGCTAGCGAGCAGATGCTCGACCTCCCACCAGACACCGTCCGTGTCATCGAGGCAGAGTACGACAACGACCGAGTTGCTGGCCAGATCGGCGACCGCTTGCCGCCAGGTCCTGTCGTTGAAGTAGCCCCGCGCGGCGCCATAGGGTGGATTCTTGTCCGCAGGATTCCCGAGCCCCACCACAGGCCCATAGGGCGTGGCCTCCTCGATCAGCATGTGATCGAGGGTCGTCTTCCGGCGGCCCAGTTCGAGCATTCGGCCGTATAGCGCGATCTTTGCCGGCGCGAGCGGAACCTGATCGTCGCCAAACGCCCGCAGGAACAGCACCGGAGCGCGCGGATCAACCTCCTGCAGCCGTTCGAGCGAGAACCGGACGAGACGCTGGACCAGCCACTGCGTACCCGCTCCCAGGAACACGCAGACAGGAATCAAAAGCACAAGAGCGAAGAAGATGAGCGCCTGCGCGCCGACGCCGCTTGCCGCCGAATACACGCACTCCGCGCTGTAGGAGGGCCAACCGCAACGGAGACTGAACTCTGCAAAGGGCTTCATCGAGTAAGCTGCCAACCCCACTGAGGCCAGGCTGGCGTACCCAAAGAAGAAGGCTGACAGGCAGGAGAGAGCAAGGATCCCAAAGTACCGACGCCGCGGACGCCGGGCGAAGTTGAGCAGCGGGGGCAAGCCGCCGATTCGGAACAGCAGCCTGCTCCAGGTTGTCTGCCCGCCGCGCGGGTCCTTCAGGATCGCGCGGTCCGGCTGCTTGACCAGGAAGAGATTGAATGCGGCGCGGTAGAATACCCACTGGGCGTAAAGCAGCAAGATGAGGCCGAGTATCATCAGCCCCGCGAGGAAAGCCGCGACCAACGGCAGTTCCCCCTGGACGAAATCCACAAGGGGGATGACGTAACTTATGTTGCCGAGCAACGGGAGAAATCCCCCCAGCGTAAAGAGCAGCGCCAGAAGGAGCGCGGCCACCGCGCCGAGCTTGCCAAACCCACCGATCGCGGCGTCCCAGGCAACGAGCAAGCCAGCAAAAACAATAAGCGGCACGGGGAAAATTAGCGCAAAGCCAACATCGCGCAATGAGCCGCCCCTCAAGGGCACGGTTACGGTTGCCGTGATGAAAAAAACACGATTAACAGCGTTACCAGTGCCGATACGAGGCGCTTCCAATATCGCATCAGGAGAACGACTGGATAAATTTTGCGGTAGCGATCTTCCAGCCCATCAATGAGAACGGCGAACGATGTTGCCGCTGTGCCAACTGCATCCATTGTTTCCTACCCCCAGCACGATCTTCCACTTGGCGAGAGCGCACGGAGCGGCACGATGATTGCGATGTCGCGCTCGCTCCCACGTCACGCCACTGCCGCGGCGCTGCAAACGCGTCATTTCGCTTTAGACGCTGTGCCTTCTTCTTTTTTATCAGCCCGACGACGCTACGCTCGCAACGGTGCAATGTTCGTGCGATATACCAGCCGGCCCTAAAACCACAGCATAAGCCGCTTTTGCTGCCGAGCGAAATAGCGCTAATGGCACATCGCGACGGTTGTTGAATGTCCGTTGTTCGGTCGCTGACGGAGAAGCAGCGGACATGACGAATTTTGCTGGATGGCCGCCTGTGCCGCCATGCCGAAAGCCACAGACCTTGCAAGCCGCGATGATTTTTTTGATTCTTTCGATTCGCACGATTCTGCGCATCCGCCGCCCCGGCGAAACCGAACGCCGGCGCGGAAAGCGCCGCTCAATCAGCCTCTTGTCACGACATGGGCGACAATGCTTGACACCGCACGCGCGCAGAGTAGAACGCGCGCCGCTTGCTCGACCGAAGGGGCACTTTCCGGAGGCGATCCGTAAGGTGGAGCGAGCGCGGTTCCCGCGGGCGAGGCTCGCAACCTCGCACTCGGGCGGTCCGGGCATCGTCCCCGCCGGCATTTTTGGCCAGACCGGCGCGCCAGGTGCTTGGCTTAAGCGCGGAGAGCGGCGCGGGTAACGCCCGCGTCCTCCTTTCCGCGTGAAGCGCGGCCTTGACCGAGTCCTTGGCGTTCGGCTGCCGGGACAAGAGCCGTGGCGGAGCGCCGAAAGGCGAGCGCGCCCGCGGCGGGCGGTTTCCGCAAGGGCAATCGTCCGTGGCGCGCGTCCGCGCCCGCAGCATGTTCGGGCGGTAACGTCCGAGCGTGTGGCGCGGACCATGATCGGATGCGCCTTCCGGCGCTCCGCCTCCCTTGTTTGTTTGGGAGGCCATTTTTTCTTGCCGTGCAACAAACCTCGGACGCGAACAAAAAAACGCGCCGCGAGAACGGGATTCTATTTCATCCGCCCTCGCGATAGCGGGGGAGGGGACCACGCCAACGGGTCCGGCTCGAAGTGGCCGGCCCGATGACAAGCTCCGCACGGTGGAGGGGGCGTCTGGTTCGACGTATCAATCTCGGCAATGGAGTTTCATAAGCGGCTCATGCCCCTTCCACCATCCTTCGCGCGTCGCGCTACGGATGGTCCCCTTCGCCCGTTTGCACAGGGGAGGATGAAGAGACGCGCGGCGCGTGAATGGCGCGCCACAGCACTTCGGGCGTCGCCGGCATTTCGATGTGATGGACGCCGAGCGGCGAGAGCGCGTCAACGAGCGCGTTGGCGACCGCCGGCATGGCGCCGACGCAGCCGGCTTCGCCGGCACCTTTGACGCCGAGCGGGTTGGTCTTGGTGGGCACCGGATTGGAGTCGACATGATAGGCCGGAAGATCGCTCGCCCGCGGCATGGCATAATCCATGAACGAGCCGGTGAGAATCTGGCCCTGCTCGTCGAATTTGATGTCTTCCATCAGGATCTGGCCGACCCCCATGGCGACGCCGCCGTCGACCTGACCGTGCAGCAAGAGCGGATTGATCACGGTGCCGACGTCGTCGACGACATTGTAGTTCAAAATCTCGACTTCGCCGGTTTCTTCGTCGATCTCCAGCTCGCAGACATGACAGCCGTTGGGGTAGCTCGCCACCTTGCCCTGATAGATCGCAGTGGAGATGAGACCCACTTCCATGCCTTCCGGCAGGTTCTTCGGATCGATCGAGGCCTTGGCGACTTCCTTGATGGTCAATGTCTGATTGGTCTTCTGGCTGGAGAACACGCCGTCGGCGAATTTGATCTCGGCGACATCGACCTTCAGCATCTTGGCGGCGATGACCTTGGCTTTGGTCTCGATCTTCTCCGCCGCAAGGGTGAACGCCGAGCCGGAAAACGTCGCCGAGCGCGAGCCACCGGTGCCTTCGGCAAAAAACACCTGGTCGGTGTCGCCCTGGATGTAGGTGACCTCGTTGGGATCGAGGCCGAGCTTGTCGCACACGATCTGCTTGAACGCGGTTTCGTGGCCCTGGCCCTGATTGATGCTGCCGGAGAAAATCGACACCGAACCGGTGCGATCGAACCTGATCTCGGCGCCTTCCAGGCCGGCGGCGGCCGAGCGCTCGATGGTGTTGGAAAATCCGAGGCCGCGCAGTTTTCCGCGTTCGCGCGACTGCTTTCGCCGCGCCTCAAAGCCGCGCTTGTCGGCGGCCTGCAACGCCAGATCCATGTTCTTTTCGAACTCGCCGCAATCGTAGGTGAACGTCACGCTGGTCTTGAACGGCAGCGCGCTGGGCGCGATCGTGTTGCGCCGGCGCAACTCGGCCGGATCGACGCCAAGCTCGTCGGCGGCAATGTCGACCATGCGCTCGATCACGTAGCCCGCCTCGGGACGGCCGTTGCCGCGATACGGCCGCACCGGCTGGGTGTGGGTGAATACCGCGGTCACGTCGATATGCGAGGCCGGAGTGCGATAGACGCCGGCCAGCGTGCCGAGATTGCCGGTGAATGCCTGCATGCCGACCTGCAGATAGGCGCCGATGGCGGCGATGATTTTTGCCCGAAAGCCGAGGAAGTTGCCGTCCTGGTCGAGCGCCAGTTCGGCCTCGGTGACGTTGTCGCGCGCCTGTGCGTCGCACAGGAAGGATTCCGAGCGCGTCGCCACCCATTTCACCGGCCGGCCGGTGAGCTTGGCGGCGAGCAGCACCAGGGCCACTTCATTGTAGACCGCGGACTTCATGCCGAAGCTGCCGCCGATGTCGCCGCAGACGACGCGAATCTTGCTGTCCGGCACTTTCAGCACATAGTTCGCCAGCTCGGTCTGAAACACGTTGGTGCGCTGCAGAGTGGTGTAGATGGTGTAGCGGCCATCGATCGGCTCGTAGAGGCCGACGCAGCCGCGCGGCTCCATGGTGGCGGCCGTGACCCGATTGATCACGAACCGGTGCTTGACGACGCGGGCGGCGCGCGAGAACGCGGCGTCGGTCGCCTCCTTGCTGCCTTCCACCTGGATGAAACCGATGTTGTTCGGGCAGTCCTCCCAGACCAGCGGCGCGCCCGTTTTGATGGCGTCGCCGGTGGAGACCATGGCCGGCAGCGGCTCGTAGTCGACGGCGATCAGTTCGGCGGCGTCCGCGGCCTGATAATGGGTTTCGGCGACCACGAACGCGACGTAGTCGCCGATCATGCGCACGCGGTCTTCGACCAGGGCCGGATAGCGCGGCTTGTAGCCGGGAGCGCCGTCGCGACGCTTCAATCCGCCAGGAACCGGCAGATCGCCGAACCCGGCTTTCTTGTAGTCCGCACCGGTCAGGACGGCGAGCACGCCCGGCGCGGCTTTGGCTTTCGTGGTGTCGATCGAGCGGATGCGCGCGTGCGCGTGCGGCGAGCGCAGCACGTAGCCGAACGCCATGCCGGGAAAAATCATGTCGGCGACGTAGCGGCCGCCGCCCTTGACGAGCCGCGGGTCCTCGAAACGCGGAACCGGTTGGCCTATGGCAAATTCACCCATTCTATCCTCGTAAAAAAGCATGCCTCGTCAAAAAAGCATGCCCGGCGCTGGCCGGGCATCGAGCAGGTCGCTCGGTCTTACATCGCCTCGAAAGCCCCTTCAATCGGGTCCCGGTCGGCGTTATCTTGCGACGATGAGCGAGACTTTCGAATCTGCGCTTATGGCCCGCACCGACGAAATGCTCGACGCCTGCACCCGGTGCGGCAAGTGCGTCGAAGTGTGCCCGGCAACCGGGCCCGCGGGACTAGGCACCGAGGCCCGCGAAAATCCCGCCGCAGTCATCGGCGGCATCATCGATATCCTGCGCCACGGCGAGGGCAACGAGGCGGCGCGCAAATGGGCCGAGGGCTGTTTGCTCTCGGGAGAATGCATCAAGGCCTGCGACTATGGCGTCAACCCGCGCTTTCTGCTCAATATGGCGCGGGTTGCCCTGGCGCAGGCAAACAACGATGTGGGGGCGCAACGTCGCGGCGGCGTCGTGAGTTTCCGTACCGTGGCGCGCGACGTCAATCATCTCGCGCGCTTGCAGCTCGACGAGGTGCTGCTCGCCCGGCTCGGCCAGGGCTCGAAGCAATCGGCCGGCGACGGCGAGTTGCCGGACTTTGTCTTCTATACCGGCTGCAACGTGCTCAAGACGCCGCACATCGCGCTCCTTGCGCTCGACATCATGGATGCGCTCGGCGCCAGCTACGAGGTGATGGGTGGCCCCACTCATTGCTGCGGCGTGCTGCAGATCCGCACCGGCGACGTCGCGACCTCGGGCCGGCTGGGCGAAAGCTCGATCGACAAGCTGGCGCAGAGCAAGTCGAAGCAGGTGGTGTCGTGGTGTCCATCGTGCCAGGTCCAACTGGGCGAAACGACGCTGCCGACGATCGAAAAGATGCGCGGCGCCAAACCGTTCGAGATGACGCCGTTCACCATGTACTTGCGCAAGAACCTCGATCGGCTGCGGCCGCTGCTGCGCGAGCGCGTGCCGATGCGCATTGCGCTGCATCGTCATCCCGGCGTCCACGGCGTGATCGAGGCTGCCGAGGCCATCCTGGGCGCGGTGCCGGGCATCGAGATCGTCGATCTGCATCAGCCGGCGGTCGGCCTGCAGAGCAATAACCTCAAAGTGCTGCCGGAATATCGCCGACAGTTGGACGAGGCGGAGCTTGCGGCCGCGGAAGCCGCCGGCGTTGACGCGCTGGTCGCGGTCTATCATTCCGATCACCGCGCGCTGTGCGCGCACGAACGCGACTGGCCGTTTCGCATCATGAACATTTACGAGATCGTCGGCGCCAGCATGGGACTGCATGAGGACGATCACTATAAGCGACTGAAGATCATGCAGGACGCCGATGCAATCCTGGCTGACTGCAAGGACCTGGTGCAAAAGCACGGCCTCGACATCGCCACCACGCGACTCGCGGTCAAGGCGATGCTCGCCGAGCAACCGGCGCCGCTGCGCGACGGCTCGATCAGTCGCTGATTGTCGGCAAATCCCGGATTGTTTCGACGTAAAGCAGCGAGCTTTTTTACCCGCCGCCGACCGGTTCGCCGACGCGCATCAAGCCCGTCACCAGCGCCTCGATCCGCGCCATCGAGCGGAAGTTGGCCGGCCGCATATCGAGGTCCGGAATCTTGAGGTCGAACTCGGCTTCCACAGCCAGCATCAGATTGACGAGATCAAGCGAGTTGAGCCCGCATTCGTTCAGATCGTCGTCACGACCGACAGTCGGCGCGATCAATCGCCTGGCAAGCAGTCCGCGAACCAGCGCGGCGGTGCGTTCGCCCACAGTGTCGGCGGCCTCTTGCACGCTAACCCTCCCCAGATTGGCAACGAGCAGATGGCGCAAGTCATGCCATAATCTCATTAACCGGCGATGACGCCGACGCATTGCTTTTTATGCAATTGCTTCTCAATCGGTAACCTTGACGGAAAAGAACAATGCTAATTCGCGGCGCATGACATGATCAATTGGCAATTCTGAGATACCCCTCGACTGCACGAATCGCTGTCGAGGCCGATCGCGCGGAATTGGTTCCATCGTGAGGCGCATCCATGAATATCCGAACCGCGACGCTCAAGGGCGTCTTTTCAGAGCCTCGCCTTCGTCACGCAAAAACCGACGATGAGTTTGCCGAGAATTTTGCGGACGACGGCGTCGTCGCTGAGTTGAGCGCGCGCGTCGCCACGGTGACGAAAAAAGCTGCGGCCCATGCGAGCGCCGTGGACGTCGAGTTGCGGTTTCCGCACGAGGCAATGGCCGCCGCGCGCGCCGAACGCCTGCTGGGCGTTGCGGTGCCGCGCGAACTCGGCGGCGAGGGCGTCGGCGTCGCCGACGTCGTGGATGTCTGCTACGCGCTCGGTCGGGTCTGCGCATCGACGGCCATGATCTATGCCATGCATCAGACCAAGGTCGCCTGCCTGGTGCGGCACGGTCGCGCCAGCGCCTGGCACCAACTCCTGCTGCGGCGGCTGTGCGCCGAGCAATTGCTGTTGGCGTCATCGACCACGGAAGGGCAGGCTGGCGGCGACGTACGCCACAGTTCGGCGGCAGTCGACGGCGAGCAGCGGATCACGCTGGAACGTGAGGCGACGGTCATTTCCTACGGCGAGGCCGCCGACGGCATCGTCACCACGGCGCGACGCGCATCCGGCGCCGCCAAGTCGGACCAGGTGCTCGTTGCCTTTCTCAAGGAGAATTACACGCTCGAGCGCGTCAACGGCTGGGATGCGTTCGGCATGCGCGGCACCTGCAGCGCCGGTTTCAAGCTGCGTGCATCCGGCTTGCGCGAACAGATCCTGCCGGTGAGTTACGAGACGATTCACAGCCATACGATGATGCCGTTCGCGCATCTTGTCTGGAGCGGCGCATGGGCCGGCATTGCCGCCGCCGCGGTCGAACGCGCCCGCGGCTTCGTGCGCAAGGCCGCGCAACGCTCCGGCGGCACGCTGCCGCCGGGGGCCGCGCACCTGACGCGCGCCAACGCCAGCTTGCGGACGCTGTGCGGCCTGATCGCCAGCGCGGTGCGGCGCTTCGAGGCGGCGTCGGGCGATGCGGCGGCGCTCGAATTGATCGAATTTCAGACCGCCATGAACATGCTCAAGGTGAATGCATCGGAACTCGCGGTTTCCACCGTGCTGAGCGCGATGCAAGCCGCCGGAATTGCCGGCTATCGCAACGACAGCGAATTCAGCATCGGCCGCCACCTTCGCGACATCCTTTCTTCGCCGATCATGATCAGCAACGACCGCATTCTTGCCAATGTCGCGGCGGCGTCTCTGCTGGCGGCGCCGCCGTCGTCGCTGCGCGACTGAGCGGAACGAGTTCGGCTGAATAAGCAGCAAACAGGAGGCCTGTTTCAATGAATGTGGCATTCAAGCAACCGGCAAATGCGACACTCACCCTGGATTCCATCGCCGAGGCGCTGCTATTGCCGTCCGGCATCGACGGCGTCTACGCGCGCACCGCGACCTTCGAGCGGGTGGTCAACGGGCTTACCGATCTGATTTCGCAGTATCGCCAGCCGAACGCCGAAGTGCTGCGCTTTCCGCCGGTGATGAGCCGCCGGCAAGTCGAGAAATCCGGCTATCTCAACAGTTTTCCGCATTTTCTCGGTTGCGTGAGTTGTCTGTCCGGCGACGACGATCATATTCGGACGGCGGTCGAGCGCCATGAGGCCGGCGAGGATTGGACGCCGGCGCTCGCGGCCGCCGATCTCGTGCTCAGCCCGGCCGCCTGCTATCCGGTCTATCCGCTGGTGGCGAGCCGTGGTCTGGTGCCGGCGGACGGACTGCTCTTTGACGTCGGATGCGATTGCTTCCGGCGTGAGCCGTCAAAAAATCTCGACCGGCTGCAGTCCTTCCGTATGCGCGAATACGTGCGCATCGGCACGCCCGCGCAGATCGACGAGTTTCGCCGTGATTGGATGAAGGTGGCGGAAAGTTTTGCCGGACGATTGGGACTGAACTGGCGCATCGATCACGCCAGCGATCCGTTCTTCGGGCGCGGCGGCAAGCTGATGGCGATCAGCCAGTTCGAACAGGCGCTCAAATTCGAGCTGCTCATTCCGGTGCACTCCGTCGAGCAGCCGACCGCCTGCATGAGCTTCAATAATCATCGCGATCATTTCGGGACGGCCTGGAACATTCGTGCCGCGTCCGGCGAAGTGGCGCATACCGGCTGCGTTGCCTTCGGCATCGACCGCTTGGCGCTGGCGCTGTTTGCGACCCATGGCCTCGAACTGTCGGGCTGGCCGTCGAGCGTGCGTACCGCGCTGGCCCTGTGACGTTGGCTTTGGTTCAGAAATCCGCATGATGGGTGAGCGGCAAGAATGATGCGGACTTCTGAACCGTTACACTACACGCCAATGACCCCATATTCGGTGTAGGCGAGATCGCCGAGCCGCGGCGGCTCAGGCCCCTTGAAATATTTCGGCATGCTGCCGCGGCGAAAGACGCCGACCAGGCCCGGTATCGGGCCGTTGGCGTCGAGGATGACAAACGGTTTGCCACGCAGTGCGAGAAAACGGCCGATCGGTCCGGCGCAGCGAACGAAATCGCCGATCGCACGGCAGTAGATCATCTGCGAGTACGGGACCAGGTTTTTGGCAAGCCGCGGCCGGAACACGAACGGATAGGCGCGCTCGGAGCTCACGCACCACAGGCTGAGGCAGCCGTGCGCGGCATGCTGTTCCAGAATCTCCTGTTCGAACGGTTCGCAGTGGACCTTTGGCCGGCTCTGTGCCGTGAGGATCTGGACGTCGCGCCTATCGAACAGTCCGTTGCACATCGGCAGGGTGATGAACACGCCGTTGCTGTAGCGCGAGAAGCCTTGCGCTTCGATGATCGGCCGGGTGTGCGGCGCCGGCGAGATATTGAGATAAGTCACTTCCTTGTGCGCGATCGCGCGGGAGACGAGCAACGGCGCGTAGGAGCGAAACGCCGGCTCGACGTACCAGCTGGACAGGTTACATCGCCGCACGAGCTTATCGCCGGCTCGCAGCGTCGAACAGATCAAGAGAATCGCGCCGACCGGGCGACCGCCGCTTTCCAGGAGGTAGCCGTATTTCGGCAGATCCGACGGCACCTGCCGCCCGCCGAGCTGCGCCAGCCCGTGGGCCCAGAACGCTCCGTCGCGCGCGGGAAATCCGCGCGCCAGCAACGCGGTGATGCTGGCCACGTCGGCGTCGGTGATTTGGCGGCAGCGGATTGCCGGCGCGGTAGCGGCCATGACGTTGACCACGATGATGTTGTGAACTTGATCGTAAGTGTTGCGCGAATATACCGGGACGGAATGAACAAAGAGTAGGGATTGCGACTATGTCGGTAAAGTTAACCATACTTGAGCAGATGCAGCAGGTCGCGCGCGAACAGGGCCGGACGCTGGCGCCGCTGCGCGACGAACTTGCGCTCGTTGAGTCCGGGCTCGATTCGCTCGGCATTGCCGTGTTGGTCGCCCGTCTGGAAGAGCAGCTCGGCAGTGATCCGTTCACCAGCTCCGAAGAGGTGCAGTTCCCGGTCACGCTCGGCGACTTCGTCAAGGCTTACGACAATGGTGCACGCTGAGGCGCCATCGCTGCGACGCTATCTTGTCGAAGCGCCGGCCGCTGCATTTGTTGCCGATGAGGCTGGCCAGGTTCGCCTTGCAGACCTCCTCGGCGGCACGTGCCTTCGCGGCCACCTTGCGCAACTGAGCGGCCGCTCGGTCCTCGTCGCGACGGCAAGCCAGCGCGCCGCCGCTCTGGCGCTCATCGAGCTCGACGGAGTGGCGCGCCGCCTCCTCATCCTGCCACCCGATGTCGATCGGGCGCATCTTCCCGAACTGATCGCCGAGGCCGAGATCGACGCGGCCGTGGTGGACAGCGAGACGGATCGGGCCCGCTTGGGCGTGGCGGAGTGCGTCGTCTGCTCGGAGAGAATTGTCCCCGCGATCGCAGGCGCGAGCGCTCCGCAGCGCAGCGAATGGCTATTGCTGACCTCCGGTACGACCGGCGTACCGAAGCTGGTCGTGCACAACCTCGCCAGCCTCGCCACAGCGATCGCGCCGCAAACGCAATCCGAGCCGATGGTGTGGGGCACGTTCTACGATATCCGTCGCTACGGCGGTTTGCAGATTTTCCTGCGCGCAATTCTCGGCGGCGCATCACTGGTCTTCTCCTGCGCCGGTGAACCGATCGCTGGCCATCTGCAGCGGCTCGCACGTCACGGGGTGACGCATCTCTCCGGCACGCCGTCGCATTGGCGTCGTGCGCTGATGTCGCCGCACATCGGCACGATCTCGCCGCGCTACGTTCGCCTGTCCGGCGAAATCGCCGACCAGGCAATCCTCGACAGCCTGCGCGCGGCTTTTCCCGCTGCCGCGATCGGTCACGCTTATGCGTCCACCGAAGCCGGCGTCGGCTTCGCGGTCGACGATGGCTGTGCCGGATTTCCCGCTGCCTACCTTGAAGGCGTCGGCAAGAGCGTGGAGATAAAAGTTGTCGACGGCTCGCTGCGCATTCGTTCGCCGGGGACCGCTTCGCGCTATGCCGGCGCGCGCGGTGTTGCGCTGTTCGACAGCGAGGGCTTCGTCGACACCGGCGATATGGTCGAGCGCCGCGGGGAGCGTTGCTATTTCATCGGGCGCAAGGGCGGCATCATCAATATCGGCGGCCTCAAGGTCCATCCGGAAGAAATCGAGGCCGTCATCAATCGGCATCCGCGGGTGCGCATGTCGCTGGTGCGCTCGAAACGCAGTCCGGTTACCGGCGCGATAGCGATCGCCGACGTGGTGTTGAAATCTGCATGCGCGGATGTGCGCGGCGAATCCGCCGTCAAGGACGAGATTCTACAATTGTGCCGCGGTGCGCTGGCGCGGCACAAGGTTCCCGCGGCGATCAGTTTCGTTCCTGCGTTGAGCGTGGCTGCGACCGGCAAGCTGGCCCGGCGCAGTTGAAACCGTTGAGGGCGCGTATGACCGCATCCGCAAATCAGGCCGTACGCAACGTTCTCGTCACCGGCGCAAGTCGCGGACTGGGGCTCGGCATCGCGCGCCGGCTGAGCGCGGTCGGCTATCGGGTGATCGCCGTGGCGCGGAGCAACAGCAGGCAGATCGCCGACGCGATCGCGGAAGGGCAAACCGCCAACCATGCCCCGCTGCACTTCGCACCCTTCGATCTCGGCAGGATCGAGCAGATTCCCGAACTGGTAAAAACGCTGCGCAAGCAATTCGGCCCATTGTACGGGCTGGTCAACAACGCGGCAGTCGGTCACGACGGCGCGCTGGCGATGATGCAAAACGCGCGGATCGAAGAGCTGGTGCGGCTCAACACGCTTTCACCCATTGTGCTCACCAAATACGTGGTGCGCTCGATGATGGCGCAAGGCGCCGGCCGCATCGTCAACGTCGCCTCGATCATCGGCTTCACCGGCTATAGCGGGCTCTCCGCTTATGCCGCCACCAAGGCGTCGATGATCGGCTTCACCCGGTCGCTGGCGCGTGAAGTGGGCCGGCTCGGCATCAACGTCAATGCCGTGGCGCCCGGCTTCCTCGACACCGAGATGACGCACGCGCTCGCCGGCGAAGCGCGGCAGCGCATCCTGCGGCGCAGCGCGCTGCGCCGCCTCGCCGATGTGGATGACGTGGCCGGTGCGGTCGAATTCCTGCTCGGCGACAGCGCGCGCAGCATTTCCGGCACGGTGCTCACCGTCGACGCCGGGGCAACGGCGTAGCAGGCAAGCGCTTTCTGGCCGGCGTCTTCGCAACGTGCCGGACCATCGCCGTTGCGCGCGGCTGCCAGCGGACCAACCGCGCAACCGGGTGCTTGCCGGCGCAGTCTTGCGACGCAATCCGGCCACAAAGCGCAGCATCAAGTCGGCAACGACCGGCTGCGATACACCGACCAGGTCTTTGCGCATCGCGCGCCGGTTCGCCAGTAAGTTGCTCGGAGCGGCGGAGTGCAGGTAGGCCAGAACTCGGTTCGCCGGACCCGCACCAGCCGGCTCTCGTCCGATCATCGCCTGCCTGTGATAGATTGCTTGCCCTTTCCAGCCTGTCCGTATCGGGATCGATGAGTCGGGACCGTTCAACGAAAGCGTTGCGTCTGCAACCACGCTGCTGAAACCCGGAACAAGCCCATGAAACCCTTGAGCGTCGCCGTTGCACTGTTCGGCCTTGCCGCGCTGGTGCAGCCGGCCATTCACATGAATATCGCCGCGGCGCTGCTCGGCGTTGTCGCCTTGATCTCCGCCGCTACGACCTTCCGTTCAAGCCGGATATCGAGCTTCCTGAAGATATTCGTCGGCATATTTTCGACCGAGACGATCGTGTTCGGCATCCCGGTGCTGTTTGCGCGCGCCGGAGAATGGCCGCACGCCTTCGCCGAGTATCTGCCGCCGGAATCGCTGCCGCTGACCGTCGCCATCTTCTCGATTCTCGTCTACGCAGTGGCTCAGTTCCCCACGGTGGGACAGATCACGCGGATCGCCGACCGTTATTTCAACGCCGGCGAGTCCGCATCCGCCCGCATCTGGCCGTTTCCCGCCTATTCTGCGCTTGAGCGCCGCATCGCCACCGCGATGGTGGTTTTTCTGGTCGTCATCAATCAGGCCGAGGTCGCCATCATCGTGCGGCTCAATTTTTTCAACCGCGCCTGGTTCGACGCCATTCAGAGCCGCAACGAGGCGGTCTTTTGGGAGCAGCTCCTGCTGGTCTTCACGCCGTATGCGTTCATCTACGTGGCGATGACCGTGGTCGAATTCTTTGTCCAGTCGATGCTGGTCATTCGTTGGCGCACCTGGCTGACCGACCATTTCGTGTCGCGCTGGCTTACCAGCCATAATCATTACCGGATCAGCTTGATCTCCGGGCGGACCGACAATCCCGATCAGCGCATTTCCGAGGATATTTTTCGTTTCATCAATGGCGGCTCGGACGGCTCCAACGCCGCGTACGGATTGTACGACTTTTCCATTCTGTTGATTTCGACGGTGACGACGCTGGTGTCGTTTTCGATCGTGCTTTGGAATCTGTCGGAGTTCTTCACGCTGCCCGGCACCAATATCGCGTTTCCCGGGTTTTTGTTCTGGGTTGCGGTGCTCTACGCGGCCGTGGGCACGCTGATCACGCATCGGATCGGACGGCCGCTGATCAATTTGTATTTCGAGCGCCAGCATCGCGAGGCCGATTTCCGTTTCTCCCTCGCCCGCATGCGCGAATATACCGAGCAGGTCGCGCTTCTGGACGGCGAAAATGCCGAGAAGGGCATCCTGGGTGGACGGTTCGCGGCGTTGATCGCCAACTATCTTGCGGTGATCTTCCGCCGCATGCGGGTGACGGCGTTCACGGCGCTGTTCGGCCAGCTCTCGCCCATTATTCCGTTCATCTTCACCGCGCCGTTCTACTTCGCCCGCAAGATACAACTTGGCACGATGACGCAAACCGCCGGCGCGTTCTCGCAGGTGTCCAACTCGCTCACCTTCTTCGTCAACTATTATACCTTCCTCGCCGGGTTCAAATCGGTGGTCGATCGACTGAATTCATTCGATCTGGCGCTCGACGAGGCGCAAGCGCTCGCGGGCGCCGGCCCGGCATCGGTCACCGCGGCCGCCGGCGTCGGCGGGATCGAGCTTGAGGATGTGGATCTGCGGCTGCCGGACGGCCGCACCGTCGTCAAGGCCAGACGTCTGCAATTGAAGGACGGCGAGAGCGTCGCCCTGTCCGGACCCTCGGGCTCCGGCAAATCGACCTTCTTGCGCGCGCTTTCCGGCATCTGGCCCTTCGGCGCCGGCCGCATCAGCAAGCCTGCGGGAGAGAGCATCATGGTGGTCCCGCCAAAACCGTACATTCCAATCGGCACGCTGCGCGCCGCCGTCACCTATCCGGCGGTAGCGGGCACCTACCGCGACGAAGATATCCGTGCCGCGCTGGTCGATGCGCATCTCGGCGGTCTCAGCGGCGAACTGGATCGTGAGGATGCGTGGTCGCAACGCCTCTCGAGCGGCGAGCAGCAGCGGCTGGCGCTCGCGCGGGCGCTGCTCAGGCGTCCCGACTGGCTGCTGCTCGACGAAGCGACATCGGCGGTCGAGGAAAAACTGGAGGCGGACCTGTACGCGATGCTGGCGCAGCGCCTGCCCAAGACCACGATCTTTTCCATCGGCCATCGTTCGACGCTGGCCGCCCTTCATCGCCGCCACTTCGAAATGACGCCGGAGGGCGATCACTCCACGCCGCGCGAAGTCGTCAACGTCGCGGCGGAGTAAACGCCGGCGGACGAGACGTCGGACGTTGCGGCGAACTACATGCGGACCGCGCCGGATTGAATGCCCTGATAGAGCGCGCAATCGACGCGCACGAAGGCCTGTTGCGCCGGGTGGTCGAAATAAATCGCGTCTTCGGTCGAGGCAGGATCGTAACCCTCGCGCTTAAGCTCGTTCTTGCAGTGTTTGAATGTCGCTGTGACCTCGATTCTGCTCTTGATCCGCAGGAACAGGGGACGCGCATAGGACGGCAGCAGGCGCGCCAGATGCTGGCGCAAGGCGGCAAGATCCAGGTCCGGGTCGGGCACGAGCGCGGCCATGCCGGCGGCGCCTTCGGTTCCAGGTACGGCGACGCCGTACACGGTCGCCTCGCTGATCCCCGGAAAGGCGGCGAGCGCCGCAGCGACCTCCGAGGCCGCCACGTTCTCGCCCTTCCAGCGAAAGGTGTCGCCGATCCTGTCGATAAAATAAAAGAAGCCGCCGGCGTCCTTGCGCATGAGATCGCCGGTGCGGTACCAGGCGTCGCCGCGCTCGAATACGTCGCGAAGAATCTTGCGCTCCGATTCCGTTTCGCTGGTGTAACCCTCGAACGCGCCGCCGCCGCCGACGTCGGCACCGGCGCCGCCGCGAATGCGGCCGATCGCCTCGCCAACCTCGCCCGCGGCGCAGCGGATGCAAAAGCCGGCCGCATCGCGCTCCGGCAATGCCGTTTGCTGATCGAACTGCACGAGCGTCAGGGGAAAACGATGCGCGAGAAACGAGGGAACGCGGCCGATGGCTCCGACCCGGGCCTCGACATTGTACAGCGACACGTTCCCCTCGGTCGCGGCATAAAACTCCAATATCCGGGGAATATCGAATTCGTCCTGAAACCGTCGCCACACGTCGGCATTGAGGCCGTTGCCGCATGCCAGGCGCAGCCGATGCTCGCGCTGGCGCGGATCCGGCGGAGCGTTGACCAGATACCGGCACAGTTCACCGATATATTGGAACAGGGTGCAGTCGAATTCGCGGATTTCCTTCCAGAAATTCTGCGCGGAAAACCTGTCGCGGATGAAAACCGACCCGCCTTTCACCAACAGCGCACCGGTCGCCACCACGCCGCCGATCGAATGGTACATCGGCAGGCAGTCGTACATGCGGTCGTCGGGGCCGGTGTTCATCAGCCCGGCAAACCAAAAACTCCATTGCAGCAGCCGCCGATGGCTGAGGTTGGCGGCTTTCGGCAGTCCGGTCGTGCCCGAAGTATAGATCAGCAGTGCGCGATCGCCGATGGAAGTGCCGCGCCGTTCCGCGGCCGACAGGCTCTTGCCGCAATATCGCTCCATCTTGCGATCGATGTGAGGAAAATCGCTGCCGCTGCCGCCGTACGACCAGACTTGCGGCCGGCTCGAAAGATGTGCGGTTGCGGACTGGAAGGCCGCCATCAAATCGGCGGCGACGATGACGTGTTTCGGGGACACGATGTCGAGGCAATGCGCCAGCGCCGGCCCGCGCAGCTGCGTATTGAGCAGCGAAACAACGCCGCCCGCGGCGCTGATGCCGAGCCAGATCGCCATGTATTCGGGGCAGTTCGGCATCAGCAATGCCGCAGTTTCGCCCTTGCCCATGTTTTGATCGAGCGCCCATCGCGCGTAGCGATTGGCGCGCTCGACAAGCTCCCGATAGGTCAGGCGCTCGTGTGCCGACAGCAGCGCCGGCGCGCCGTCGTGCGCGGCGGCAAGCTCATCGATGGCGTCGAGCAAAAGGCGTTGCGGATTGCGCTCGATCGGCGTGGTCGCCTCAAGCGCGCGTATCCAGTCGTGCAGCGCATTTTTGCCGCCGCCCCGGTGTGTCGCGCGCTGCGCGTCGCGATCGGTGTCGAGGAGGGCCATGTGCGATCATCGCCTGCCAGTGTGAATCTTTCGCTTCAAATTGGATAAAATTTGAAGGGGTTTTTCGTTCATCCCAAGCCAAGCTGCGCGGCAGCTTCCGGGCAACGCTAACAGTTAAGGTTACTTCTTCGCTTCCGCCGCCGTTAGATTGTTTGCACCTGCTGCCACGGATAAAAAATAAAAATTATCTAGTATTGCGCTCCTTGCAGTCACGCGGCGGGGAAGCATGCGACGGGAAACAATCGCCATTCATGGCGGCTACGAAACCGATCCGACAACCAAGGCGGTCGCGGTACCGATCTACCAGACCGTCGCCTATGAGTTCGACAGCGCCGATCACGGCGCCGCGCTGTTCAACCTCGAGGCGCCGGGCTACCGCTACACCCGCATCGGCAATCCCACCACCGAGGTGCTCGAACGCCGCGTCGCCGCCCTCGAAGGGGGCCTCGACGCGTTGTGCGTCGCCTCCGGTCAGGCGGCAATCAACTATGCGGTCCTCAACCTCGCCGAGATGGGTTCCAACCTCATATCGGTGCCGCAGCTTTACGGCACCACCTACACGCTGTTTGCGCACATCCTGCCCGGACAGGGAATTTCGGTCCGCTTTGCCGAATCCGACTCTCCGCAGGCGATCGAAAGTTTGATCGACGACAAGACCCGCGCGATCTTCTGTGAAAGCGTCGGCAACCCGGCCGGCAACATCTGCGATATCGAGGCGCTGGCCGCGGTCGGCGCCAAGCACGGAGTGCCGCTGGTCGTCGACAATACCGTGGCGACGCCGCTGATGCTGCGCCCGATCGAACACGGCGCCGACATCGTCGTGCATTCGCTGACCAAGTTCCTGGGCGGACACGGCACCACGCTCGGCGGCGCCATCGTCGACAGCGGCCGATTCCCCTGGAAGGAGCAGGCGCGGCGCTTTTCCAGGTTCAGCGAGCCGGATCAATCCTATCACGGCATGATCTACACCGAGCATTTTGGCGAGGGCGCCTTCATCGCGCGTTGCCGCAGCGTGCAGCAACGCACGACCGGCGCGGTGATCTCGCCGCTCGCGTCTTTTCTGCTGCTGCAAGGCATCGAGACGGTGGCGTTGCGCGTCGAACGCCACGTCGAGAACGCCCGCCGCGTGGCTGAATTTCTGCGCGCCGACGCGCGCGTTGCCTGGGTCAATTATGCCGGCTTTCCCGAAAGCCCGTACCACGTCCTGGCACAAAAATACCTCGGCGGCCGCGCCTGCTCGTTGCTGACCTTCGGCGTCAAAGGCGGGCTCGAGGCCGGAAAGCGATTCTACGATGCGCTCACGCTGTTCAAGCGTCTGGTCAACATGGGCGATGCCAAGTCGCTCGCCTGCCATCCCGCTTCAACGACGCATCGGCAGATGTCGGCGGAAGAGCAGGCTAAGGCCGGCGTGAAACCGGAAATGATCCGGCTCTCGGTCGGCATCGAGCACATCGACGACATCATCGCGGATCTCGACCGGGCGCTGGCCATCGCGCAGGCGCAGGCGCCGGCGCCGGCCCCGGAGCACCGCTCGCCGCTGCTGGCGGCCGAATAGCTGCCAACGGGCGCCAAGCGCGAGGCCACATGCCGCTCCTTTTCCACACTGCACAGTCCGGCTCGGGAGACGAAAGTTGCCGCGCCGACTGCGTCACCATCGGTCTGATCAACAACATGCCGGACGCAGCCCTGGCGGCGACGGAGCGGCAGTTTGCCGAGCTTATTCGCGCCGGCGCCCGCGACACCGACGTCCGCCTGATGCTGTTTTCCATTGCGGAAGTGCCGCGCGGCGAGACGGCCCGGCAAGCCATGGCGGCACGCTACCGCGATGTCGGCGAATTGTGGAACACGACGCTTGATGGTCTGATCGTGACCGGGACCGAGCCCAAGTCGAAGAACCTCAAAGACGAGCCGTATTGGGCGAGGTTGGCGCAGATCATCGGCTGGGCGCGCGAGAGTACGGCTTCGACGATCTGGTCCTGTCTCGCGGCGCACGCCGCCGTACTTGCCTGTGACGGCATCGAGCGCCGCCCGTTTGCCGAAAAGCTTTCCGGAGTGTTCGACTGCGTGCCAGCCCAAGCCCATCCGATCATGCGCAGCGTCCCGCTGCCCATGCGCATTCCCCATTCGCGCTGCAACGACCTGCCGGAGCGGGCGCTCGCTGCGGCGGGGTACCGTATTCTGACGCGTTCGCGCGCCGCCGGCGTCGATATGTTCGCCCGCCAAGACCGCGGCTTTCATCTGTTTATGCAGGGGCATCCGGAATACGAGGCGGGCACACTCCTGCGCGAATACCGGCGCGACGTCGGCCGCTATCTGCGCGGCAAGCGGAGAGACTATCCGGCCATGCCGCGGGGCTATTTCGACGAGAAGGCGACAGCGGTGCTCGACGCTTTCCGCGCGCGCGCCAGAGAGGATCGCCGCAGCGAACTGTTCGCCAGTTTCCCCGCGCCCCGGATCGAAGCCGGACTGAGCGGCTCCTGGCGTTCCAGCGCCATCGCGCTCTACGGCACGTGGTTGGAGTACCTCAAAGGCCGCAAGGCGGAGCGACGCTCTACGCTCGTACCCAGGCGGCGTGCGTGGCGCGATTGGCCGCCGCGTGGCGCACCCGAGGCCGGCGACAGCCCGGCCGCCTGACAATTCAATTCGTGCTATCGTCCCCACTGCCGCTGCAATGGCGCGGCGACCGTGGGCGCGGCGACCGTGCCGCGCGTGCAATCCGGTGCGAAGGACCATCGCATGCTCAAGACCGAAGGCGTCCTCCACTTCACCATTGCGGTCAAAAACCTGGACCGCTCGGAAAAATTCTACACTGAAACGCTCGGCTTCGAGAAAGTCGGTCGCACCGATCGCATCGTGTTCCTGCGCGCCGGCGAAGATTTCTTCAACCTGACCTATTCGGACAATCCGATCACGCTCAATGCCGAAGGCCAGCACCAGATTCATTCGGCCTTTCGCCTTGCGCCGCAGGTGTACGAGGAGACCGTCAAGGCGTTGCCGCAAAGAGGGGTCGAGATTTTCAAGGAGGAAGATCGCCAATCGGGCGTGTTCGTCGGCCGCAGCGCCTACATCCGCGATCCCGACGGCAACGTCATCGAGTTCATCGATCTCAAGCGCGCGCCCGCCAGGACCTAAGGCCATGCCGAGCAAAGAGATCCGCCGCGTGGTCACCGGCCACGACGGCAACAATGTCGCCAAAGTCATCCGCGAGGGCATTGCCGCCAACATCAAGCATCCGCGCCCCGGCGTGTTCTCGACGCTGATGTGGTGCAGCGACGCGATGCCCGCCGACGTCGCCGTCGGCGAGGAGGTCGAGGATATGGGCGCGCGCATGCTCGGCACGGCGCCGCCGGAAAACGGATCGCGTTTCATCGTCATGGAATTCGCCCCCGGCGTCGCTTCCGAAATGCACCGCACCGAAACTCTCGATTACATCGCCGTGCTGGACGGCGAGATCGACATGGACATGGACGCTTCGACGGTGACGCTGCGCGCCGGCGACGTGATGGTCCAGCGCGGCACCAATCACGCCTGGATCAATCGCGGCGCCGCGCCCGCCCGCCTTGCCATCGTACTGCTCGACGCCAAGCCGCTCGGCATCGGCCATCCGCGCCGGCGCGGAGAACAGGCGCGATAATCTTTGTCATCCCTCCGCTTCAAGAACAGACAAAATCGTTTCCGCGCTGCATTTCTCTTCCCTTTCCGCAAGGGGAGAAGGAAAGCAAAACAATCTCGTTCTCGCGGCGCGGTTTTTGATTCGCGCGCGAGTTCTGTCCCCACTCGTCATTGCGAGGAGCGAAGCGACGAAGCAATCCAGTACCGCGCCGATGAACCGGATTGCTTCGCTTCGCTCGCAATGACGAAAAGGGGAAGCGGAACGCCGAGAAACGCATGTGTTTGACCGCGCCACGCGACCGGGTGTTGCCACTCGATCGCGCTTCGGACGCGGGGCGCCCCAAAGACGGGGGCGCTCGCCTCTCGGCGTTCCACCGCGGCTCTCGTTGGGCGGTTGTCACCCCCCAACTCAGCTCCAGGCCATGCTTCCTGGGACGCGGCGGACGCACGATCTTTTGGACCGCCAACCGGGGCGAAGATCGTAACGCTGCTGCACGGGTGTTACCCGCGCCCAAACCAAAAAGTCCCAGTCCAGGGTCTCAACACCCACACCGGCCGTAGTACCGGCGGGCTGATGCCCAAAGCCGCCCGGGAGCGGGTTACAAGCCCGCGCGCAGGCGCCGCACTCGCCCCGTTCCAAGGAGTGTCCTCGCGAAGAACGTCCCTTCGATGGGCGAGACGGCGCGCGTTCTACCGATCGCGCGGGCGTTGTCAACGATTGTCACCACCTCGATTACTTCGCATTGATTCCGCGGTGTTTTTTGCTCCGCACTGGGCGCGCGGCTTTTCGCCCGGCGCGATCGTTTTTGCGAATCAAACAAAACGTCGCCGCGTAGGGGCGGCCCTCGTGGCCGCCCGCGGCAGTCCGGCGGCAGAGGCCGTCAACAGGGCGCCCACGAGGGGCGCCCCTACGCGAGCGGGCGATCGGCGCGAGCTGCACTGCAAAGTGTGCGAAATAGGCGAGCGATCACAAGCCCACCGGCCCATCCATCGTGACCTGCGCCGGCGCCAGCGCCTGCGCCAGGTCGGGCAAGAGCGTGCGGTCGCAAAACGCCGGGATGACCGTGCGCGGCCGCACTGCCTGCACAAGAGCCACCACGTCGGACAGGCGCGGGTGCACGTTCCAGCGCAGAAATTGCGCGCGGCCGCTCTTGATCAGCCGGTCGGCGGGTGTGCCCGGTGCGCGGTAGCCGGTGAAGGCAATCGCCGGCTCGCCTTCGTGCTCGCAGCGTTCGAGCAGTTGCTTGGTCGCGCCGGACGTGCCGTCGGCGGAGGCCGCGAGCATGATGCCGCGCGGCTCCTCGATCGGTCGGGCGGCGGCGATGAGCGCCTTGATGTCGTCGTCGGCGCCGGGACACAGCGAGGCCGCGTCCGCGCTCGCCAGGTGCTGCAATGCATTGTCCATTGCTGCATCGAGGAAAATATCGGCGCGGCCATGGCGCAGGAGTTCGAGCGCGATTTCCGGACCACGGCCGTTGGCCGGCACCGGCAACAACAGCGGACCGCGATCGACCAAGGCCGCGAGTGCGCTCCAGCATTCGCCGCGCGGCTTTTGGTAGCTCCCATACGAGCAATCGACCAGCGCGACGGCCGCCTTTTTGCTCGGCGGATCGTAGCCGTAAAGGACCGATTCCCCCGACCAGTCGCCGGTGTAAAGCAGGCCGCCGGCAACCGCGAAATGCAGCCACACCCCGCCGGGCGCGTGGCCGTTGCGGCCGGTCGTGACGTCGATGTCCAGCACCTGCCCGGTACCGCAAAGCGGCAGCGGGCGCAGATCAAGGCCTCGCGGCAAGGCACGAGCCACGCTTTCGGTCGCATAGACGGGCGGATTGCCGAGCTTTTGCAAAAGATCGAGGCCGCCAACATGGTCCTTGTGGCCATGGCTCAACACCAGCGCGTCGGGCGGTTCCATTCCGGCCAGGTCCGGCAGCGCGCCTGGCGGCGGTCCCTCGCCGAGATCGAGCATGATCCGTTTGCGCTCTGTCTCGATCAAAAAGCAGGCCGGGCCCTTGGCGCCGACCCCGGAAACAAGCCGTAAGACGTCCGCTCCCATGCTTTTCGCGCCTCCGTCTCCTTGCGGCGGCGCCGCATCGGCCCACATTGACAAGCTCAAGCCCGATCCTTAATCAACCCGGCGACAAGGGCATAGCCATGAAAGTCCGTAATTCGCTGAAATCGCTGCGCGGCCGCCATCGGGAAAACCGTATCGTGCGGCGCAAGGGTCGCGTCTACGTCATCAATAAGACGCATCGACGGTTCAAGGCCCGCCAAGGCTGACGCTGATCGGCAAAGACGCTTGGCCCGCGGCAGCGGCCGTGTACCCTGCAGTGTACCCTGCAAAAGCTCAATCAGAGTGATTGTTCACGTCTCTTTGAGAACTCGTCGGTCTTGTCGGCGGGCAACACGCGGGTCACCTTCATGCCCATGGCCAAACGATTCTCGGGCGAACGATTCCGACCGGCGCGCTGGTCAGCCCTCCTCCTTGCTCTCGTCGTCGGTGCGGCCTTTGCCACGCCGGCCGCGGCGCAGGAGGAGCACGAGTCGCACGGTCCCGCCTGGGCGCAGCCGCCGACCGTGCTGCCGCCGGTTGCTCACGGCGATCCGATGAGCAATCTCGATACGCTGTTCGCGGGGCTGAAACTCGCGCCGAACGACGCCAGCGCCAAGGCCATCGAAGATCGCATCTGGGCGGTTTGGATGATCTCCGGCAGCGATACTTGCGATCTGCTGATGGCGCGTGTGAAGGCTGCAACCGACGCCAAGGATTACGATCTGGCGCTCAAGCTGCTGACCGCGGTCATCGAGATCAGGCCCGACTATGTCGAGGCCTGGAACCAGCGCGCCACCATCTATTACCTCAAGGACGATTATCCGCACGCGATCGCCGATCTCGGGCAAGTGCTGGCGCGCGAGCCCCGCCATTTCGGTGCGCTCTCCGGCCTCGGCCTGATGCTGCAGCAGCTTGGCGACGACAAGGACGCGCTTACGGCCTATCGCGCCGCGCTGAAGATCGATCCTCACCTGGAGAATGTTCCCGACGTGGTCCGGGAGCTGGGCGAGAAAGTCGACGGAAGGCTGATCTGAAGCCGCCGGAAATAGCATCCGCGCGACACTTGCTTGGTGCGTTGCCCTGCTGTTAACTCGGCGCCGAAAGCACAGGGGGGCAACATTGCGCCTTGCTTATTTGTCGATTGCCTTGCTCGGGATCGTGGCGGGTGCCGGTCTTGCCCGCTCCGCATTGACCGAAGCCGAAGCGCACGCCGCAATCATCGAGCCTGGAGGGAGCAAAGCGGCGGCGGCCCGCGCTACGGTCTTCGGCTCGCCGCACCGGCGCGGCAATCTCATCCGGCTTGCGCAGGATAAGCCCGTCGCCCCGGTGGTAGACCCGCAGGAGGCGACCAGCGGCAATCCCAGTCAGCCACCCTACAAATGGGTCGGCATGTTGCTCATTCCGAACCCAACGCAGGCACACCCCAACTCGCTGACCGGCTGTACCGCACAATTCATCGCTCCGAGCGTGCTCCTGACCGCCGGTCATTGCATCAAGGACATCACCACCAGCCCGACCGGGCCCTGGCCAGATCCGACCAAGGGGACGTTCTGGCTGCAATATCAGAACAATCAAGGCACCGCGTTCAAGATCGTCTGTGCGGCCGCCAATCCGCTCTGGCAGGTGCCGGCGAATTTCAATTCATTGAACAACAACGACCAGCTGGCGGCCTTCCTCACGGCGATGCAGCACGATTTTGCGATGATCCTCGTTAACGGCACCAGTCCGACCGGCGCCATGCCCTACCAGCTCGACTGGAAAGGCAAATTCAATTTCGCCTGGCGGGTGGGATATCCGGCGGACATTCTCGGCGGCGACATCGTCCAGCGTGTGGGAGGCTCGTTGTTCTTTGCCAACGCGATCCCGATGGGACAATGGTCGCAGCCGAACCTCGTTGTGCAATGGGGGCCGATCACCGACGCCACGCATGGAATGAGCGGGGGTGCCTGGGTTGCGAACTTGAGCACGACCGAAACTGCAAACAAGAACGTCCTGATTGCGGTTACCTCGGGCGCCCCAACCGGTCCCGCCCGTTTGGGCAATACGCAGCGATTTCCCGGCGGGACCTTTGCCGCCTACCTGACCGCGGCGGAATTCAATCCGCTGCTCAGCTTCGTGTCAGGCGGCTGCAAGTCTCCGCCGGGCTCGGGCGCGCAGCCAGGGCCGACCCCCAAGCCGTCCCCACAAGGCCCGACGGGCGGTGGCCCGGTCGCGCCGAATTCGCAGTGACTTCAGCGCTCCGTTCGGCGACGACCAATAAATTAGCTTGGACACGCGAATCTAATTTGCCGGCGTCCATGTCACCGTGATCCGCCCCGGCTTGCCGGACGGTGCCTGGCTCGAAACAACCAGTTCGTTGCCGTCGAACGTGATCAGGCGTTTGATGTCTCTGCCGCCGGTGTTGCCTCCGGTCCCGCCGCTGCTGCCCGCAATGTGAAACGTCACCGAGTTGCCGGCGGCGTCGACCGTGTAGGTGCCGAAATAGGCGATGTTCCTGTCGTTGCCGGCGCTGATCACGATGATGGAAAAGTGCCCGCCGGCATCGAGAAACATCGAGCCTTCCGGATTGGCTCCATACGGCGTGGCGCCGTTCGCGGTCACCGAGACGAGTTGCCAGTGACCGACCAGCCGCTGCTTGACCGGCTGCGGCGAGGTCTGCGCCAAGGTCGGCACCAAGGCCGCTGGCGCCAGCATCACCGACGCCAGGCTGACCAGGACCAGCGCACAGAACGTGACGCCATGGGCGATGCGTTTGATGCTTGTCATGAGCCGCGCTCTCCTCCGGCGAAAGCTTATAATCTCAGTGCCGACATCAGTCGAGATCGGCGAAATTCGACCGATCAGCCGGCGGCGCGCCCCGGTGAGGGGGCGTTGCAGATGCCGCGCGCACGTCCGTCTGCCGTGACGCGAGCCCGCCTGCGGCGCACCTTGCGTGTCGAATTTGCCTCTTTGCGTCCGCCCCGGCTTCGCTATGATCGGTGCCGTTCCATCAAGCCGGATCACATCAAGCCGGATCACATGGTCACGCGGGACCTACCCGAACCGATCGAAAGCGCAAGCCGCGAAACGCTCGCGGCTTTGCAGCTGGAACGGCTGAGAAGCACGCTGCATTGCGCCTACGAGCGCATCCCCCATTACCGGAAAACATTCGCCGCCGCCGGCGTGCATCCGGCCGACCTGAAGGATCTGTCCGATCTCGCCAAGTTTCCGTTCACGGCCAAGGATGACCTGAGGCAGAATTATCCGTTCGGCATGTTTGCGGTGCCGATGGCCGAGATCGTGCGCGTGCACGCATCCAGCGGAACGACCGGCAAGCCGACCGTCGTCGGTTATACCAAAGGCGACATCGAGACCTGGTCGTCGGTCATGGCGCGCTCGATCCGCGCCGCCGGCGGCCGCTCCACCGACAAGGTTCATGTTGCCTACGGCTACGGCCTGTTCACCGGCGGATTGGGCTTCCATTACGGCGCCGAGTTTCTCGGCGCGACCGTTATTCCGGTCGGCGGCGGCTTCACCGAGCGGCAAGTGCAGCTTATCGTCGACTTTCGTCCCGAGATCATCGTCGTCACGCCATCCTATATGCTGGCGATCGCCGATGAACTCGAGCGCCAGGGATGTTCCGCCGGCGATTGCAGCCTGCGCATCGGCATATTCGGCGCCGAGCCGTGGACCGAAAGCATGCGCACTGAAATCGAGCGGCGCGTGGGCCTGCAGGCATTCGATCATTACGGGCTTTCGGAACTGATAGGTCCGGGCGTCGCCCAGGAATGCCCCGAAAGTCGCGACAGTCTGACAATCTGGGAAGATCATTTTTTTCCGGAAATCATCGATCCCGGGAGCGGTCGCGTGCTGCCTGACGGTCAATCCGGCGAGCTCGTCCTCACGTCGCTGACCAAGGAGGCGATGCCGGTCATCCGCTATCGCAGCCGCGATCTGACGCGGCTTCTGCCGCCCGTTGCGCGACCGATGCGCCGTATCGAACGCATCAAGGGCCGCTCCGATGACATGCTGATCATCCGCGGCGTCAACGTCTTTCCTTCGCAGATCGAAGCCGTGTTCGGCCGCGAGCCGCGGCTGGCGCCGCATTATCTCCTCGAGGTGCGCCGGCCACACAGCCTCGACGAGCTTGAAGTGATGGTCGAAATGCGCCCCGAGCTTGCCGGGCGACTGGATTCCGAGGAGATTTCGGCGCTTTCACGGACGGCGGAGCACCTCATCAAGGCCTATGTGGGTGTTGCCGCCGTCGTGCGGGTGCTCGAGCCCGGGACGCTGGAGCGCTCGCAGGGAAAGGCCAAGCGAGTGATTGACCATCGGCCGAAGGTCTAAAGCGGCGGGTGCGAAAGGAGCCGGCGATGAGTCTCGACGTTGCCACGGTCAGCCGCGACCTGCATTCCGCCGGCCTGGATGAAGCCACCGTCGCTGCGTGGTTCGCTGTCGCTCCGCGCGAAACGAGGGATTTTTCCGATGACCGCGGCCGGTCCTCGCACTATTGGAAGAAATGCGACGATTTGATCAGCCGGCTGCCGCGCAAGCCCAAGCGCAGCCGCGCCGAAGCTGACGCGGCGCACCTTATCGCCAGCGCTGCGCGCGCCGAGCGCGAGCGCTTTCTTGCCGCCCATGCGCAGGCGCTCTACGACGAGCTGACGCACAACAGGTCGCGCTTCGTCCGGCTCGAAGAGCTCGTGTTTGCCGCCGCCGCGGCCGTGCCTGGTCTGACGCCGACGGCGGCCCATCTCGCCGCCGAGAGCGACCTTCTGCAACGCGACAAGGACGGTCTCGAGATCGACCAGGGGATTTTTCTGGCGCATGTGCTCGCCAGCGAATTGGCCGGCCGCCATTTGTGCCACGCCATGCTGCTGCCGCGGCCGGAGACGCCGGAGCATCTGCGAAAACTGGCAACCGACGGCCGTGTCGATTTCGCCACGGTCGGCGTCGAGCGCCGCGGCAAAGCGGCATTGGTCACGGCACGCAATCCGCGCTTCCTCAATGCCGAAGACGAGACGACGATCGACGCGATGGAGATCGCCGTCGATCTCGCCATTCTCGATCCCGCGACCGATATTGCGGTGCTGCGCGGTGGAGCGGTCGATCATCCCAAATATTCCGGCCGCCGTCTGTTCGGCGCCGGCATCAATCTCACCCATCTTTATCGCGGCCGCATCCCGTTCGTCTGGTTCCTCAAGCGCGATCTCGGCTTCGTGCATAAATTCTTCCGCGGCGTGGCGCGGCCGGAGGCGCTGCCCGACGACGTGCACGGCACCGCGATCGAAAAGCCGTGGATCGCAGCGCTCGACGGCTTTGCCATCGGCGGCCATTGCCAGATTCTGCTGGCCATGGATTACGTGCTGGCGGCGAGCGACGCGTTCATGACGCTGCCGGCGCGCAAGGAGGGCATCATTCCGGGCGCCGCCAACCTGCGCATGCCGCGCTTTACCGGCGATCGCATCGCGCGGCAGGCAATTCAATACGAGCGCAAGCTGTTATGCGACAGCCCCGAGGGCCGGCTCATGTGCGACGAGATCGCGGCGCCAGCGGACATGGATCGCGCGCTCGATACCGTGATCGAGCGGCTGACCTCGTCCGGCGCAGTCAGTGCAACCTCCAACCGCCGCGCCCTGCGCATCGGCGAGGAGCCGCTCGATCTGTTTCGCCAATATTTTTCCGCTTACGCGCGCGATCAGGCCTATTGCCATTTCAGTCCGGCGCTTATTGCCAATCTGGAGCGCGAGTGGAACGCGCATAACCGAAAAATCTGAGCGAGTCGTGGGCGCGACGAAAGTTCCAGAAGTCACGCTGGTTTTCTGGATCATCAAGATCGCGGCGACGACGCTCGGCGAGACCGGCGGCGACAGCGTCACCATGACGCTCAATTGGGGCTACCTTGTCGGCTCAGCGCTGTTTCTTTCGCTGCTGCTTGTCTTCGCCGTCCTGCAGATCGCTGCGAAGAAATTCCATCCTTTCCTTTATTGGGCGACGATCGTTGCCTCGACGACGGCCGGCACGACGATGGCCGACTTCGCCGATCGCACTTTGGGCATCGGCTATTCCGGCGGCTCGTCGGTGTTGTTCGTCTGCCTCTTGGTGACGCTTGGAGCATGGTACTGGTGGTGCGGCTCCATCTCGGTCAGGACCGTCGCCTCGCCAAAGGTGGAGGCGTTTTATTGGATCGCCATCACGTTCTCGCAGACGCTCGGCACCGCGCTCGGCGACTGGACCGCCGATGATACCGGCCTCGGCTACGGCAGCGCGGCGCTGCTGTTCGGTGCCGGCCTGGCGGTGCTGGCTGGTCTCTATTTCTTCACCGCCGTCTCACGGGTGTTCCTGTTCTGGGCTGCCTTCATCCTCACGCGCCCGCTCGGCGCCACCGTCGGCGATTTTCTCGACAAGCCGGCGAGCGACGGCGGGCTCGCGTTCAGCCGTCCCATCGCATCGGCAATCATCGCCGCGTTCATCTTTGGCTGTATCCTGATCTTACCGCAGCGTGCGGGGGAGCACCCGGGGCGGTCCGCGGCGCTGCCTTAAGCGGTGCGCGGCATGCGGAGCAGGCCGCATCCGCCACGCGCCCTCCCCCGATCAAGCGTGATGGCCGCGCCACTCGCGAAAGTGCCACCAGACCACCGCGCCGATCCCGATAATCACCCCGGCCAGCAGCAGGAAAATCAGCGCCGAGTTCTCGACCCAGGCAATCGCCGGGATGCCGAGCGCCATGATGATGCCGAGCAGGCAAACCTGCCACGACAGCACGTTGACGCCGGCGGTGAAGGTGCCGAGCGCCAGCAGCGTGAAAATGGTCAGACCGGTCGCGGTGGCGGAGAACACCCGCTGTACGCTCGACAAAAGGACGATGTTCATCACCACGAGAAAGGCGAGCCAGTGCAACACCTGCTTGCCGATCAGCCACAGTCGAGCGCGTGTATCGGGGGCGTTATGCCAGCCCGCGCCGACGCAGACCAGCGCGATAAGCGGCGCCAAAATTTCCCAATAGCCGGTGATCGGCTTCTTGGAGAAGCTGATATAGGCGACCCCGAGCAGCGTCAGGACCAGCACGACGCTGAACGGCAATTCCCTGATCCAAAAACTGATGTGGCGCGTCCGCGAGCGCAATTGCGGGACGCTAGAGTGCGGGGCTGGGCTGGTATCGGCGCTGCTCATTGCGACGGCTCCCGACAATCCATCAGCGTTCTGATCCCGCGACAGTAGATCACATGCGGGTGCGGCGCCACTTGCAAACGCCGCGCCGGCGCGGCTTGTGTTTCGATCACCAGCCGATACGCCGGACGCTTGTGACCTCGCTCCCCGTGCCGCGGATGCGCGCAATCGCTGTGGCGATCGGTTCGATCGCCACAGCCATGTGGAAGGCATTGGCATGAATAAGACTGTCGCGCGCGCGCGCAATGGCGACGTGGTCCTTCCAGAAGATGAGATCGCCGCGGTTGAGATTGGAGAAGTCGGGCATGGCAATGAGTGCGCCCAGGGCCGCCTCCTGCATGTCGCTGTCGCGCGGGCACGGCACCCCGCAGGCAGTGAGCGCGACCTGCACCAGACCCGAGCAGTCGAGGCCGAGAGCGGTCTTGCCGCCCCACAGATAGGGCACGCCGACGAAGCGCTCGGCCGCGGTGACGAAATCGGCTTCGTTTTCGTCGATCCGCCTCAGATGCGCCGCTGGCACGTAGCCGCCCGTATGCGTGACCGCCAGGCGAGCCTCGACTCGCGTGAGGGCGAGCGTCGCGCCAAGCGGCAACGCTTCGACCGGCGGCGTCTTGATCGACGGGCCGGGAAACACCAGCGTGCGCAACGCGGCCACTTTATGCGTGGCCGGCGGGCCCGGCGGCGCCAGCGCGCTCTCCGGCAGCCAACCGACATAGCCGTCCGTTGCGAGCTGGCCCCAAGACCAGCCCTCCGCGTTCGTGTCGTAGATCGTCACCCGCTCGCCCTTGAGCGCCTCGGTCAACAGCGGCGCATCCGGCCGCGGCTCGCCCCGCAGCGGCGCCTGCGGCGCGACGATTTCGAAAATGCGCCCGGCGGCGAAACGCGCGGCGCTCACCTTGCCTTCAAGATACTTGGCCGCGAGATCCGGGCGGGCCGGCGTGAGACGGGGATCGAAGGCTCGCATGGCCAGTGGCAGTTCAGCCGTAGCGTTCGACGAGCAGAGCAAAGAGCGCGCGCGCCGCCTGACACTCGCCTCCCTCGGGCCGCCCAGGTTTGGCGGACGGCGTCCACGCGAACACGTCGACATGCAGCCACGATTTGGTGGTCACGAAGCGGCGCATGAACAGCGCCGCCGTAATGGCGCCACCGTGACTGCCGCCCACGTTGTTGATGTCGGCGACCTTCGATTCCAGCATCGCCTCGTAGGGCCGCCACAATGGCAGACGCCACAGTGGATCGTTTTCGGCGATGCTGCATTTCATCAGTTGGTCGGCCAGCGCGTCATCGTCGGTAAAGAACGGCGGCACGTCGGGACCGAGCGCAACGCGGGCGGCCCCGGTCAACGTGGCGAAATCGACCATCAGATCCGGTTTGTCCTCCTCGGCGAGGGTGAGCGCATCGGCGAGGATGAGGCGACCCTCCGCGTCGGTATTGCCGATCTCGACCGTGATGCCTTTCCGTGATGGATAGATGTCCCGCGGCCGGAAACTTGCTGCGGCTATCGAATTCTCCACGGCCGGAATGAGCACGCGCAGCCGCACCTTGAGCGCGCGGCTCATGATCATGTGGGCAAGCGCCAGCGCGGTCGCGGCGCCGCCCATGTCCTTCTTCATATTGAGCATGCCGGAGTCTGGCTTGATATCGAGGCCGCCGGTATCGAAGCAGACGCCCTTGCCGACCAATGTGATGCGTGGATCGCTGCTCTTCCCCCAAGATAGGTCGAGCAGGCGCGGTGCACCGGCCGCGGCGCGACCGACGGCATGGATCAGCGGGAAATTTTGCGTCAGCAAATCCTCGCCGACGACGGCGCGGAAGTCGGCACCATGGCGCTCTGCGAGCTTTTGCGCGGCGGCTTGCAGCTGTGCGGGACCCAAATCGTTGGCCGGCGTATTGATCAGGTCGCGCGCCAGTACGACCCCCTCGACGATGCGTTGCAGCTCGTCGCGATCGAGGCTCTGCGGCAGATCGAGATGGATTTTTCGCGCTTCGGCCTTCCGATAGCGGGTGAAACGGTAGAGGCCGAGCGCAATCGCGAGCGCAGCGAGCCGCGCGTCTTGCGGCTCGTTGGCAAAGCGGTAGACGCCGTCCGGCAAATGCTGCGACAGCCGGCCGGGAAGAAAAAAATCCGCCGGTTCGCCGACCTCTTCAATTCCGAACAGCACGCCGCCGAGCCCGCTTTTGCCCGGCAGCAACAAGTGCCGTCCCGGCTGGGGCCGAAAACCCGCGGCATCGGCGAAAGCGGCGGGCTCGGTGCCGATGCGCGTTCGCACATCCGCATACGTTCGCGCGGTCACAAACCAGATCGGCACCGCGTTCGTCGTTCCGCGCGCAAGGAAGACGGCGTCCATTGCGATCCTGCTGGTGGAGCGGATTTGACATGCCATTCGCATACGAGCTTGCCGAACCCGGATGCGAGTGTTGGAATCGGACCACTAGCATGAACACCGTACGGGAGCCAGAAGCCGGCCTATGCGCCGTCCCGCTGGCGGCGCTCGATCTGAAGGTGGCTGTGCCGTATGCCATAGACCGCGTAAGCCACGAGCCCGATCGCCAGCCAGACGGCAAAGCGAACCCAGGTCGCGAGCGGCAGGCCGAACATCAGAAACAATGACGAAGCCGCGCCGAGCGGCGCCACGGCGTAGACCGCCGGAGCGCGGAACGGCCGCGCGAGGCCAGGCTCGCTGATGCGCAGGAACAGAACGCCGAGACAAACCAGCATGAACGCAAATAGCGTGCCGATGCTGACGAGTTCGCCGACCAGGCCGATCGGCAAGATCCCGGCGAAGACCGTCACGCTAACCCCGGCGACGATCGTCGTGATATAGGGCGTGCAGAACCGCGGATGGACCTTCCCGGCGGTTCGCGGAAACAATCCGTCGCGCGCCATCGCGTAGACGATGCGCGCCTGGCCGAGCAAACCGACCAGAATGACCGAAGTCAGGCCGAGAATGATGCCGAACTTGATGATGGGGCCGAGCCAGGTCAGCTCTATGGCGTTTATGCCGACCGCGATCGGATCGGCGACGTTGAGGCGGTCGTAGGGGACGATTTCGGTCAGCACGAAGCCGACCGCAATGTAGAGAACGGTGCAGATGACGAGCGATCCGAGGATGCCGATGGGCATGTCGCGCTTCGGATTCTTCGCCTCCTGCGCGGTCGTCGACACCACGTCGAACCCGATATAGGCGAAGAACACCACGGCGGCGCCGCGAACGACGCCGCTCCAGCCGTATTGGCCTGGACCGAGACTCGGCGGAATGAATTGGCCGTGCGGATTGCCGGCCGTCGCCCAATGCGCGCTCGACACGAAAGGCGCGGCGGCGGCGATGAACGCCAGAATGATCGCCAGCTTCACCGCAACGATGACGTTGTTGACGCGCGCCGTCTCGCGCACGCCGATGACGAGCAGCGCCGAGATCGCGATGACCACGATCATGGCCGGTATGTTGATGAGCGCGCCAGTGGTCTGCCAGCCGCCGTGCGCCGGATCGAATGTCAGTGGCGATCCGGCATACGCGGCGGGAACGACGATGCCGAAATCCTTCAGAAAGCTCACCACATAGCCCGACCAGCCGATGGCGACCGTGGACGCGCCAAGCGCATATTCCAGGACCAGGTCCCAGCCGATGATCCAGGCGATCAGTTCGCCCATGGTGGCATATGCATAGGTGTAGGCGCTGCCCGCGATCGGGATTGTCGAAGCCATTTCGGCGTAGCAGAGCCCGGCAAACGTGCACGCGATGCCCGCAAATACGAACGAGAGAGTGATCGCCGGACCGGCGTTGGCGGCCGCTGCGTGGCCGGTGAGGACGAAAATGCCGGCGCCGACGATCTCACCGATGCCGAGGGAAACGAGATTGACGGCGGAGAGAGTGCGCTTGAGCGGCACGCCGTCATGCGTCGGCGTCAGCGCGCGCCCCTGCCCCTGCGCCTCGCCCGCTTCCGCCTCCAATGCTGCGATCGACTTACGGAGCCAAATGCTCGCCATGAGATGGTCCCGCGCGGCAATTCTTCGGAGTAACGGATAACAAAGCGGCAGAACTACCCGGATTTCAACTACAAGGCAAAGCTGCGCCCCGCAACGTGGATTTGCGGCTCCTTCAGCGCCGCATCTGTATCATCTGATCCATCGGCATCATTCTCTGATCCAAGTGATTCATGATCCAAATCGAGCCGCCGATGATGAGGACGACGATGAGAATGCCGAAGGCGAGCGCCAGCACGTTGTTGGTGTTGTCCGGCGCCGTGGTCAGATGCAGGAAGAACACCAGATGCACGCCGATCTGCGCAATCGCGAGCACCACAAGCGCCATGGCGATGCCGGGCGACCAAATCAGATTGGTGTGCAGTATGAGGAAGGACGCCACGGTGAGCAGCGCCGCCAATACCAAGCCCATGAGATAGCCTTGGACGCCCTCGCGGACGGAATGATCGGCCGCATCCATGAAACCGGGGGCGACGTCGCCGCGATTGCCCTCGTCATCCACGCGCTGCTCGTCGGTCATCGGCCTTCTCCTATCAGATAGACGATCGTGAACAGCGCGACCCAGATAATGTCGAGCATGTGCCAGAACAGATTGAAGCAGACCAGCCTGCGCATGATGCTGGGGCGAAAGCCCTTGAAGAAGACTTGCGCCATCATGGTGCCGAGCCACAACAGGCCGACGGTAACGTGGGCGCCGTGACAGCCAACCACGGCGAAAAAAGACGACCAGAAAGCGCTCCTCTGCGGCGATGCCCCGCGCGCGACCATCGCGGCAAAGTCGTGCGCCTCCAAGAGCAGGAAGGAGAGGCCGAGAATGCCGGTCAGGAACAGGAAGACTTCGGTCCAGAGCCGGTTGCGCGCGCCGGCCGCCACCGCGGAAAGGCCGCAGGTGAAACTCGAAGCGAGCAGGCAGGCGGTTTCAAGGGCGACGCTGCGCGGATCGAACAGTTGCGGCCCGGTCGGACCTCCGGCCGTAGCCGTCTGCAGTACGGCATGCGCCGCGAACAGGCATGAGAACAACACGATATTGCTGAGCAGGAACAGCCAGAAGCCGTAACCGACGATCACGCGCTTCGATGCCGGGCCGCCTTCGCCATGGCCGGTCGCATAATCGTGCCCCCCGCCGCCGTCGCCATGGCCGAGCTTGTAGGGATCGAGCGCGGAAGAGCGGGCATGGCGCGGGGCTTCGACCTCGCTCATCGGGGCTTCGACCTCGCTCATGCTGTTTCCCGCTGCCCATGCACGGCAAGCCATTCCTCGCGGGCGTTGTGCGCCAGCCATTGCGCGCGCACGCGCCGGCGCGCGCGGTCGACGCGTGCCACCTCTTCGGCCGGTATCACCTCCTCCTCGCGGTCGCGCCAAGCGAACCAGACGAACACCACATAAGCGCCGAAGAGTCCCAGACCCACCATCCACCAGATGTGCCAGATCAACGCGAACCCGGTCACAGTGCAGAAGAAGGCGGTGATGAAACCGGTCGGACTGTTACGCGGCATTTCGATGGGCTCATAGTCCGGCTCCGCTGCGAGCTGTTGGGTTTCGATGGCGCGACGCTTGATCTGCCAGTACGGCTCCTCCCCCTCCACGTTGGGCAGTACGGCATAATTGAAGGGCGGCGGCGGCGATGCCGTCGACCATTCGAGCGAGCGGCCGTTCCAGGGATCGCCGGTCAAGTCGCGAAACGACTCGCGCTGGCGGATGCTGACGATGAACTGAATGACCTGGCAGGCGAGCGCGCCGCAGAACACGATGATGCCCACTCCCGCAGCGATCATCCACGGCCGCCATGCGGCGACGTCGTAGCTCTGCAAGCGCCGGGTCATGCCGAGCAGGCCCAGCGCATAGAGAGGCACGAACGTGGTGTAGAAGCCGGCGACTGTCAGCGCGACGGCCGCCTTGCCCCAACCCTCGTGCAGCCGAAAGCCGAACGCCTTGGGAAACCAATAGGTGATGCCGGCGAAGGCGCCGAACAGCACGCCGGCGATGATCACGTTGTGGAAATGGGCGACCAGGAACATGCTGTTATGCAGCTGGAAATCGGCCGGCGGCACCGACAGGAGCACGCCGGTCATGCCGCCAAGCGTAAAGGTCACGACGAACGCCAATGCCCACAGCATCGGTGTCGTGAAGCGGATGCGGCCGCCATACATGGTGAACATCCAGTTGTAGATTTTCACGCCGGTGCCGACCGCGATAATGGCGGTGGCGATGCCGAAAACCGCATTGACGTTGCCGCCCGCCCCCATGGTGAAGAAATGATGCAGCCACACCAGAAAAGAGACGAGGCAGATGAACATCGTCGCCGCCACCATCGAGCGATAGCCGAACAGCGGTTTGCCGGAGAACGTCGAGATCACCTCGGAGAAGATGCCGAACGCCGGTAGCACCAAAATGTAGACTTCGGGATGCCCCCAGGCCCAAATCAGGTTGACGAACATCATCATGTTGCCGCCGGCGGAATTGGTGAAGAAATGAAAGCCGACATAACGGTCGAGCAGCAGCATGGAGAGCGTGGCGGTAAGCACGGGAAAGGCGGCTATGATCAGCAGATTCGTCGCCAGCGCGGTCCAGCAGAAGATCGGCATGCGCAGATAGCTCATGCCCGGCGCACGGATTTTCAGAATCGTGGTGACGAAGTTGATACCGGTCAGCAGCGTGCCGACGCCGGAGATTTGCAGCGCCCACAGGTAGTAATCGACGCCTACGCCCGGCGAATAGCGAAGCTCCGACAGCGGCGGATACGGCAGCCACATGGCGCGCGAGAACTCGCCGACGACCAGCGACAGGTTGACCAGAAGCGCGCCGGTCGCGGTGAGCCAGAAGCTCGTCGAGTTGAAGGTCGGGAAAGCCACGTCGCGCGCGCCGAGCTGCAGCGGCACTGCAAAGTTCATCAACCCGATCATCAGCGGCATGGCCGCAAAGAAGATCATGATCGTGCCGTGGGCCGCAAAGATCTGATCGTAATGCTCGGGCGGCAGGTAACCTCCGGAGCGGAAGGCGAACGCCTGCTGCGAGCGCATCATGATCGCGTCGACAAAGCCGCGCAGCAGCATCACCAGCCCAAGGATGCAATACATGATGCCGATCCGCTTGTGGTCGACGCTGGTGATCCATTCGTGCCACAGATACGGCAGGTGGCCGCGAATGATCACCCATGCGATCACCGCGATCAGGACGAGGAACACCAGGCCGCCGGCGGCCAGCGGAATGGGCTGGTCGAACGGGATGGCATTCCATGTGAGCTTGCCGAGCATGTCAGCCGCAGCCCACTGCGCGCACGCCCGGCCCGGCCCGGCCGACATAGGGTCCGGGACCCGGCGGGAGCTGCCGCCGTACCACGGCGGCGAACAGGCTCGGATCGGCGCTGCGATAGGTGAACGGCCGTACATCGCAGCTTTCACGCAAGAGATTGAAATAGCCGTTGCGATCGAGCGCCGGGCCGTTCTGTTGGGTCGCCGCGACCCATTTCTCGAAATCGGCGCGCGTCACGGCGTGCACGGTAAAGTGCATGCCGGAGAATCCATCGCCGCTGTATTGCGCCGAGATGCCGTAATAATTACCCGGACGATCGGCTTTGAGATAAAGCTGCGTCTGCATGCCGTTCATGGTCGCGATCATGCTGCCGAGCTGCGGTACAAAGAACTGGTTCATCACGGTCGCCGAGGTGAGATAGAAATGCACGGGCGTTCGCGCCGGCATCACCAGTTCGTTGACGCTCGCGACATGCTGCTGCGGGTAGATGAACAGCCATTTCCAGTCGAGCGAAATCACCTGCACGTCGAGCGGCGGATCGTTCGCGCTTGACTTGATCGGGACGTAAGGGTCGAGTTCGTGCGAACCGATCCACGTCAGTCCGCCAAGGAACATGATGACCAGGATCGGAATCCCCCAGACGATGATCTCGATGCGGCCCGAATAGACGAAGTCCGGCTGATAGCGTGCCCGCGTATTGGAGGCGCGAAACCACCAGGCGATAACCACGAGCGCCACGATTGTCGGCACCACGATTGCCGACATGATTCCCACGGCATCGAGCAGGATTTTCGAGTCCGCGGCGGCGATCGACCCTTCAGGCTGCAGCACCCCTTTGGCGCAGCCGGTAAGCGCGCCAGCGAATAAGAGCACAACGCCGGCGCGGCCGGACGCACGCAGGAGGCCGCCGGAGCGGCGGACGGCATCCCTCGCCCTGGCCAAGGATTTTCCCATCGGAGGGCCTTTTCGAACGCAGCAACAAGCATTCAGGCGATGAATGCTCCGGCGGATCTGCACTCGGACGGTTTGCAAAACTAATCGCCGATCAAAGCCAAAGTTCCGACGGTCAATGATGCGACCCTCGGGCGCGGGCCGCAACAGGAATAGATCACTCTGCGGTGCCCGACGAGTCGGAAAGCGAACCAGGGCCTGGTGCCCGCATTCCCCGGCCATCGGCGGTACGGCAAAACCAGCGCGCGGCGCGCTGCGCCCAAGTGCCCCACACACCGATCAGGGGCGTGCGGCCGGGACGTCCCGCGCAGCCGGCTGCCGGCGTAATGTCATCAAAGATGCCGACCGAGAGCGGCAAGCAAACGAATAGCGCCGCGAGTGCTTCGATTTATGTCCAGGGCATCAGCGAAGCGTGGATCACATCCGGGATGCCTTCACCGCCAACCGACTTGATCGCGAGATCGACGTCCTTGAGGCCGAAGCGGTGTGTGGTGATGAGCTCGAGCGGAAAGCGCTTCGAGGCGAGCTGCGCCAGCGCCAGCTCGCAGGCTTTATAGCTGTGCCCGCGTGCGCTCTTCATGGTGATGAATTTCACCGTGAATTTCTCCAGCGGAAAATTGGGAAACTGCGCCATCTCGCCTTGCGCCACGATCACACCGCCCTTGCGCTTGAGCGCCTCGATGCCGAGCAGAATCGGAAGGGTGCCGGCGCCCGCGGTGCAGTCGAGCGCCACGTCGACGCCCTTGCCGCCGGTGATCTCCATGATGCGGGCGAGCGGGTCTTCCTTCTGCACGTCGATGACGTAGTCGGCGCCGAGCTTTTTGGCGACTTCGATGCGGGCACGGTCCTTCGATGTGCCGGTGACGATGATGAGCGAAGCGCCGGCCTGCTTGCAGATGACCGTCTGCGACAGTCCTTGCTGGCCCGGTCCCTGGATCAGCACGGTCGAATTGTAGCCGACGCCGCCGTCGAACAGCGACCATTCGACACCGTTGGCCATCGGCGTCACCAGGCCGGCAAGCTCCGCCGATACACCCTTGGGCACATGATGCACCACCGCATTCCACGGCAGGTAGATGTACTGGGCGAAGCCGCCCCACAGATGCGGCGCCTTCTCGGCCGACGTGTAGCCGTAGCGGATGGCGTCCGGATTGGTGCGCCAGTTGGTGTTCTCGCAATGTCGGTACTGGCCCGCATGGCACCATTCGCACTTGCCGCACATGACATAGTGCTCGACGAAGACCAGGTCGCCTTCCTTGAAGCCTTTGCGGCGGGTGAACTCGCGGCCGGCCTTGGCGATGATGCCGATATTCTCGTGCCCCATGATGGTTGCCGCATTGCTCGGCGGATGCTTGTAGAGCTTGACGTCGGTGCCGCAGATGCCGCCGACCTCCATCCTCATCAGCGCGGCATCCTCGGCAATATCGGGCATGGGATATTCGCGAATTTCGGTCCTGCTCGGCCCGGTGCGCACTGCCGCCAAAACTTGTTCAGCCACTGAAATCGCTCCTCTCAATCGTCATGGCCGGGCTTGACCAGCCTGCGGGCCATAGCCGAACCACGCACCCTCGTTACATTCTATCCTTCGGCGGGCGAAGGCCCGGCCCATCCACGTCTTGGTCTTGCTCGCTCTAAAGTATTAAGTCGTGGATGCCCGGCACAAGCCTGCACTCGGGCCGGCCAGAGGCCGGACCCCGGTGGCCGGGCATGACGGGTACATAGCCATGCTCGGCTTTAGCAAGAACGGCTGCAGCGATACCGCGGCGCTCGACCGCGTGCGCGAATGGACGCAGGCGCGCTTCAAGTTGGCAGACGATGAGACGATCATGGTCTCGCAGATCGCGTGCGGCGTCCCCGGCTGCCCGCCGGTCGAAACCCATGTCGTGTTCTGGACGGCCGCCGGGCGTCATCATTTCAAAGTGTTCAAGCCGCTTGCCGAATTGGTCGAGGATGACGTGCCCCCGGCGTTCATGAAGAACGCGCTCACATGGGTCGAGGGCATCGAGTGCAGCTGTTGCTGAGGGATCGAGGTCCGCCCTACGTCAGCCCCGCCTCTTTCAGCGCCTCCGCCTGCCGCTTGGCGACGCGATCGATGGAGAAGCGCCCGATCGCCTCGTTGAACAGTCGGTAGAAATTAAGCTCCGCGCGCAAGTGCAGGAAAACAGCGCCGAGGCCGACCGCGGCGCGGTCCATGAACACGAATTCGCGCGGCACCTTCACCGGGCCCTTCTGCTTGAGCGCCTGATGCACGCGGAAGGCTTCGCGCCGGCCGTATTCCCCCGGCTGTATGCCGTCGGCAATGGTGCGCACGCGATCGTCAAGCAGCGGCGCATAGATGAATCGCGCCCAGATGTTGAGCGTGTCGATGAGGTCGCGCGATAGTGCGCGAAACCCCCAGGTCTCGTAGGCATGCACGATGAGATCGTCGTCGCCGTGCAGCAGCCCATGATAGAGGTCGACGACGCCCTGGACGAATTTCGGCGCAAAAATGCGGATGCAGCCGTAGTCGAGCAGGTTGATGCCGGCCGCCTGCCCGCCGCTGGAGAACACCGTGTAATTGCCGAGATGCGGGTCGCCGTGGATGACGCCGAAGCGGCTGAACGGAAACCACCAGGCGGTGAACATGGCGGTGGCGAGCGTGTTGCGCGCGGCGAGGGGGTCGTTCGTGTGCGCGAGCATGCGCGTGCCTTCGAGCCAGTCGAGCGTAAGCAAGCGGCCGGTGGACAGGTTGGACCACGGTCGCGGCACGCGTACGCTGCGTGTATCGTTGAGCATGCGGCGGTAGAGCGTGACGTGCCGGGCTTCGCGGTAATAGTCGAGCTCCTCGCGCACCCGTTCGCCGATCTCCTTGGCAACCTCGCTCGTGTCGAGCGCCGTATCGAGACGGCGGCGGATGGCAAGCAGCCATTGCAGCTGGCGCAGGTCGGCTTCGACCGCGGACTGCATGTCGGGATATTGCAGCTTGCAGGCAAGTTCATGCCCATCGAGCGAGCGCGCGCGATGCACCTGGCCGAGCGAAGCCGCTGCCGCGGGGTGATGTTCGAAGCTTTGGAATTTTTTCTCCCATTCGCCCCCGAGTTCCGCGGTCATACGCCGCTTGACGAACGCCCAGCCCATGGGTGGGGCTTCGCTCTGCAGTTTCTGCAGTTCGGTGGCGTATTCGGGCGGCAGTAGATCCGGAATGGTCGCCAGCAACTGCGCGACCTTCATCAGCGGCCCTTTGAGACGGCCGAGCGCCGTGGACAGCGCCAGGGCCTCGCCGGCCGGGTTGGGTGCGCCGCCGAGCACCCGTCGCCTGGCATAGCGCGCCGCCACGCCGCCGACATTGGCGCCAACGCGCGCGTAGCGCGCAGCACGGGCGGAGAAGCGGTTCTTTTCGCGATCGGGTTTTTTAAAATCCGCCATCACTTCTTCGGCCAGTTGTCGCGGATCCAGCGCGCGAGACTTTCTTCGCTCACTTCGCCGGCTGCGAGGGATAATATAATAGCGGCTGCGTCAGCCTCGGGGACGATGAAGTCTATCCCGTTTACGCCCAAGAAGGTGTACATCGCGAGAAGCGACGTTCGTTTGTTGCCGTCGACAAATGGATGATTGCGGGCAATGCCATAAGCGTAAGCCGCCGCCAATTCGGGAAGCTCGGTATTTTCGTAGTTCCACTTATTGAGTGGACGATTAAGCGCCAACTCAAGAAGCGCAATATCGCGCACGCCACCGGAACCGCCATGCGCGACTAACTGCTCATCGTGGATGGCAAGCACGACGGGTAACGAAAGCCATTCGATTGCACTTGTCACTTCGCAAGTTCGGCGAGCGCGTTGCGATAGATTTTCATCCCGCGACGGGCGACCTTCATCGCCTGTTCAAATTTTGGGTCATATGGCGTCAGCCGAATTCCGCCTTCCGGCGTTAGGGTGGCATGGAAAGTATCGCCCGTCGCAATATTGAGACGCGCCATCATATCCTTTGGCAGAATGAACCCAGTGGAATTGCCGATTTTCTTGAGTTTCACCGAGCCTACGAGCCTTGGATCGGCGATCGTTTTCGTATGCGCAGTCACAGGCATCTCTCCGTTGCACCCTTCGTATAACATAATTATACAAAACGTACAACGTAAACCATTGACGTTTCAGCCAAGCCTCTGCGCGGAATAGCGATAAGAGTGGAGCTTTTAGTTGGCGGCCAAGTGGGCAAATCCGCGCCACTAATTTAGGACGCTTGGCGAGGTGGGTCGCCGGGTTCTGCGACCGTCAGCCCAATTCCTCCAACTCCGTAATCATCCGCTCGATCACCCCGAGCCCGCCCTGCCAGAAGGTTGGATCGCGGGCGTCGAGACCGAATGGCGCCAAAAGCTCGGAATGGTGCTTGGTGCCTCCGGCGGAAAGCATAGCGAGGTAGCGCTCGGCGAAGCCCTCGGCGGCGCGCTCGTAGACGGAATAAAGCGAGTTCACCAGGCAATCGCCGAACGCATAGGCGTAGACGTAGAACGGCGAGTGGACAAAGTGCGGAATGTAGGCCCAAAACGTCTCGTAGCCGGGCTTCAGTTCGATCGCCGGGCCGAGACTTTCGCTCTGCGCGAAGAGCCATAGTTCGCCGATCCGCTGCGGCGTCAGTTCCCCGTCCTTCCGCTCGGTGTGGAGCGCGCGCTCGAACGTATAGAACGCGATCTGGCGCACGACGGTATTGATCATGTCCTCGACCTTGGCGGCGAGCATCGCCTTGCGCTGCTTTCTATCCGTCGTGCCGGCGAGAAGCTTCTTGAAGGTCAGCATCTCGCCGAACACGCTCGCGGTCTCGGCAAGGGTCAACGGCGTCGGAGCCATCAGCGCGCCGTTTGGCGCGGCCAGCACCTGGTGCACGCCGTGGCCGAGTTCATGGGCGAGTGTCATCACGTCGCGCGGCTTGCCCTGATAGTTGAGCAGCACGTAGGGATGCACCGAAGGCGTCGTCGGATGCGCGAACGCGCCCGGCGCCTTGCCCGGACGCACCGGCGCGTCGATCCAGCGCTTGGCAAAGAACCGCTCGGCGATGGTCGCCATTTTCGGTGAGAAGTTGCCGTAGGCAGCCAGCACCGTGTCCTTGGCCTCCGCCCAGGCCACCTTGCGCATCGGGACTTGCGGCAGTGGCGCGTTGCGGTCCCAATGCGGCAGTTTTTTCTTGCCGAACCATTTGGCCTTGAGCGCGTAATAGCGGTGGGACAGGCGGGGATAGGCGGCACGCACGGCGGAAACCAGCGCTTCGACCACCTCGCGTTCGACGCGATTGTCCAGATGCCGCTCGTCGGCAATATCGGCAAAGCCGCGCCAGCGATCGGAGATGTCCTTGTCCTTGGCGAGCGTATTGGTGATCAGCGCGAAATGATTCAGATTGTCGTTGAACGTAAGCGCCAGCGCCTGTGCGGCGGCCTTGCGCTTGTCCGCCGAGCGGTCCTGCAGAAAGTTCAGCGTCGGTTCGATGGCGAGCGATTTTCCCAGCAGTTTGAAACGCAGTTGCGCGATGGTGGAGTCGAACATCCGGTTCCACGCCGCTTGTGCGGTCATCGACTTTTCGTGAAACAGCCGCTCGATCTGATCGTCCAGTTGGTACGGCTTGTACTTGCGCACGTCCTCGAGCCACGGCCGATAATGGCCGAGCCCCAGATCGTCCATCGCCGCTTCAAGCAAGGCATCGTCGATGCGATTGAGTTCGAGCGTGAAGAAGAGCAGATGCGTGGAGGCCGCGGTCAGCCGCTCCTGGACATCGCCGAAAAATTTGCTGCGCGCGGGATCGAGCGTGTTGCCGGCATGCAGGAGGCCGGCGTAGGACGCCAGGCGCTCGATAAGGTCATGGATCGTCTCGTAGCGCCGCACGGTCTCGGCCAGCGCCGCGCCGGCCCGCGGTGAGGCCGCCATCTCGACAAGCTTGCCCTTATAGGCCTCCTCGAACTGCGCGCATTCGACGTCGGCGCGATCGAGGTCGCGCGCGATCGCCGGATCGTCGAGGCCGGCATAAAGGTCGGCCAGATTCCATTGCGGCAAAGCGCCGAGCGCGGGCGTGCCGCGCGTTGCAGAGCTCTTCGCCGGCCTGCGAGCCGGTCGAGCGGCGACAGTTTTCCTGGCTGTGGAACCGGGCATGCGCTTGGCGTTCCTCACCGCCGCTCATGTGGCGCGCGGCGACAGCGCCCGCAAGCGCGCTTTGTCGGCGTCGTAGTCGCAGTTGCAAGCGGGCGGCAGTCGCGCGGTTACGAAGGGGTGTATTGCAATTCTTGCGAGCCTCGGCGCGTCCGGGCTTCGATCTTTCCCATCGTGATCGAGAATTTCGCGGGCGCGGGCAGGGAGTGGGGCGGACGCTGTCGCGGAGGCAACGATGTCTCTGACGCGCCAGCCGCCCGCACGGGCTTAACCCCCCCTTAAGCCTGAATCGGCCAGATTGCCCCGAAACGGGACAGAGCACCGCGCAAAAAAGCGTGGTCACGCCCCGGCGAGGGAAATACCCAGTATGGCGATCCTGATCGTCGACGACGATCCGGTGCAGTGCCGGCTTATCGACGGCATGCTGCAGAAGTTCGGCTATGAGACGCTCGTGCTCGACAACGGCGACGCGGCGCTATCGCTGCTCACCGCTGAGGACGGCGTACGAATCGACTGCATGATCCTCGACCTGGTCATGCCGAACCTGGACGGCCTTGGCGTGCTGGCGCGCCTGCGCCAGGCGGCCATCAAAGTGCCGGTGATCGTGCAGACCGCCCATGGCGGCATCGACAACGTGGTCTCCGCCATGCGCGCGGGCGCCGTCGATTTCGTGGTCAAGCCGGTCGGCGCCGAGCGGCTGCAAGTCAGTCTGCGCAACGCGCTCAACGCCAGCGCGCTCGAAGGTGAGCTTGCCCGCCTCAAGCACAGCCGCGCCGGCATCCTCAAATTTGCCGACATCATCACCAAAAGCGCCAACATGGCTGCGGTCATCCGCATGGCGGAAAAAGCGGCGGTCTCCAACATTCCGGTGCTGATCAGCGGCGAATCCGGCGTCGGCAAGGAATTGATCGCGCGCGCCATCCATGGCTCGTCCGAGCGCCGCTCAAAGCCGTTCGTCGCGGTCAATTGCGGCGCCATGCCGGAGAATCTCGTCGAGTCGATCCTGTTCGGCCACGAGAAGGGTTCATTCACCGGCGCGACCGAGCGCCATATCGGCAAGTTCGTCGAGGCCTCGGGCGGCACGCTGTTTCTCGACGAGGTCGGCGAACTGGCGGCGGCCGCGCAAGTCAAGCTCCTGCGCGCCATCCAGGAGGGAGAAGTCGAGCCGGTCGGCGCGCGCAAGCCCGTCAAGGTCGACGTGCGGGTCATGTCGGCCACCAACCGTGACCTTAACGCCGACGTCAAAGCCGGCCGCTTCCGCGAAGATCTTTTCTACCGCCTGCACGTATTTCCGGTCACGGTGCCGCCGCTGCGCGAGCGCCGTGCCGATGTCCCGGCGCTCGCCCGGCATTTTCTTGCCCGCTTCGCCGCGGAAGAGGGGAAGCGCATCCGCCTGATCACGCCCGAGGCGCTGCATCTGCTGACTGCCTTTGCCTGGCCGGGCAATATCCGCCAACTGGAGAACGCGCTGTTTCGTGGCGTGGTTCTGGCTGACGGTGATACGCTTGGGCTTGCCGAATTCCCCCAGATTGCCGCCCAGGCCTCGGCTCAGATTGCTGGTGCGGCGCTCCTTCCCGCGGACAACCGCGCCGCAGCCGATGCCGCCGCGATGGGCGATCCGGCCCAAACCGATCTCGCGCCATTGCTCCATGCGGATGACAGCCTTCATTTCGTTCGGCAACCAACCGGCTTTGCCGACGCACTGGCGCTGCTCGATTCGGGCGGCGAAGTGCGCCCGCTCGAGGAGATCGAGGCCGAGCTGATCCGCTATGCGGTCAGCCACTACCGGGGGCAAATGTCCGAAGTGGCGCGCCGGCTGCGCATCGGCCGCTCGACGCTGTACCGCAAGCTGGACAATCTGGGGCTAAATGGCGAGGCGGACGAAGAACATAGCCAACCCGTTGCCGCAGAGCGACAGCCGCAAAAAATCGCATGAGCGTACACAATTTTGCCGCTGTGGAAGGGACACATATGGCCGGGGTCACGTAAGCTAGCCTGCTTTTGTCCGCAGCAATGACATTTTTTGGGGCCGGTTCTCGCACTGGTGAGAAGCTTTACGGTCTCCTCCGCCGGCCCCGGGGGACAGCTAGACTGAGGAGAAGTTGCAATGCCCGGCGTCCGTCTGAATGGATTTTTGGCCTCGACTGCCGTCGCACTGCTGTTGGCCGGAGCGGCGAGCAGCAGCGCAGTCGCGCAGTCGGCGACCTCGGCCACTGTTGATGTGGCGGTCAGTGCGCCAGGCAATGCAAAGATGGCGCCGGCCGCTGGCGCACAGTCGGACGCGACGATTCCGGCACCCGTGCCGGCAGACAATCCAGCCGCCGCTTCCGCGCCTGCTGCCACCGGGACCGCATCCGCGTCCGCCGATGCGACTGCATCCTTGGATCCAGCTGCGATTGCGGCGGCAGCCGCGGCCGCTGCCGCGCCGGAGCATCCGGAGACTGCCGCGCCATCCACAGCGAGCGCGCCGCCCAACACCGGGAATAGCGCCACGCCTCAGCCGGCGGATCAGACCGGCAGCGCAACGCCGGCGGCGGCTCCGGCCGCGCCGCCGGCGGCAGCAACGAGCACCCCCGTGGTCGCTCCCGTACTTACCATTGACGAACAAATCGCCGAGCAGCTTCGCCAGCTCTCCAGCGGAAAATTCGACCGTCTCCTCGGCGGCAAGGCTGAGCGCGAGTCGATTGCGGCGTTTTATTCGGGCCGCTCCTACGCGCCGATCTGGGTCAGCGACGGTAAGGTCAATTCCCGCGCCACGGCCGCCATCGGCTATTTGGCGCACGTCGGCGTCGACGGCCTCAATCCAGCCGATTATCCGGTCCCCGACTTCAAAACGCTGACCGATCCGCAGGCGCTTGCCGAAGCCGAGCTTAAGTTCTCGATCTCGGTGATTACCTATGCCCGCCATGCGTCGATCGGACGGGTCGCCTGGTCGCGCGTCGATCCCAACATCGAGTACGACACCAAGGCGCCGGACCCCGCCAGCGTGCTCGCCGCCATTGCCGGCGCCAAGGACATGGCCGCAGTACTCGACGGCTACGAGCCGCACGCGTCCGGTTATCTCGCGCTCAAGGCCAAGCTTGCCGAAATCCGCGGCGGCGACAGTAGCGGTCTCAAGCCGCCGATCCCGAACGGACGGGTGCTCAAGGTCGGCGACAAGGATGACCGCGTTCGAGCCTTGCGCGAAAAGCTGGGCGTCGCCGGCGGCGACGACACGAGCTACGACAAGACATTGGCCGAGGCCGTCAAGACGTTCCAGAAGGAACACGCACTCAAACCGACCGGAACGTTGACCGCGGCGACGGTGGCGGCGCTCAACGGTCCGCGGCCGACGCATGTGGTCGACACGATCCTCGCCAACATGGAGCGCTGGCGTTGGATGCCGCATGACCTCGGCAAGGACTACGTGTTGATCAACCTTCCCGATTTCACGGACAGGGTCTTTCACGACGGCAAGCAGATCTGGAAGACCAAAATCGTCATCGGCAAGCCCGACATGCCGACGCCGATCATGACGGGGACGATGAAATTCATCACCATCAATCCGATCTGGCACGTGCCGCCTTCGATCATCAATCGGGAATATTTGCCGGCGATGGCGCAGGACCCGACCGTGATGCAGCGCATGGGTCTCGTCGTCGAGCGTGACGGTTCCGGACGGGTCATCGGCATTTACCAGCCGCCTGGCGACCGCAATGCCGAGGGGCGGATTCGCTTCAATTTCCCCAACAAGTTCCTGGTCTATCAGCACGACACGCCGGACAAATACATGTTCGGCTACGCCCGGCGCGCTTTCAGTCACGGCTGCATGCGCACGCAGGATCCGGCGAAATATGCCGAGGTCCTCTTGTCGATGGTGCGTCCGAAGGACGGCTACACCGAAGCACGCATCAAGAGCATGTACGGGCCCAACGAGATCAACATCGAATTCCCGACTTTCATTCCGGTGCACATCACCTATCAAACTGCGTTCGTGGACGATTCCGGCAAGCTCGCATTGCGCGATGACATCTACGGCCGCGATCGGCAGCTTCTCGCCATCCTGCATAATCCAGCCGAAATGCGGGTTGCCGATGTCCCCGTTGAGCACCAGATTTCCGCCGCGCATCGGGAGATTCTGAGAGCGGCCGACAACGTTCCGACCTGGGGCGGGCAGGGCGGCAGCCCGACTGGCTTCTTTCAACAATTGTTCGGCGGCTTCGGCGGACCGCAGCCGGCGCGACGACCCGCCGTGCACCGCCGGGTAAGCCGCAGCTATTCTCGCCAAAGCTACTACGGGCCGAACGACGAATAGGCCGCGCGTTCGCCCGCACTTCTCGTTAGCCACATTTGTCCACCGGGGTGCCGCTCGCTCGACGGCCCCGCTTGGGCAACGGGCGCTTTTTCGCCACACTACCCGGTTAGCCCTGTGGTTGGGGGGTGGGGCGACGGCGAACTCCGCGTTTGCCCTTCCCAGTTTTTGCAACGCGTGAGCGTGACCGCCGCGGCGACGCGTCGGTTGACGATGCTTGACGCGTCAACGCGAGATCGCCAGTGCCCGGGGGTACCGCGCGTTCGAACATTCGCCGTTTCTGCGCTGGGCGCGCGGGCTATTCGTGCGCCCTCGCACTGATCGTGTTCTTGTTCGGCTGCCGGGGATTGCAGAACGCGGTCGCCGACGGCGATACGCGCACGATCTCCATGCATCACGTCCATACCGGCGAAGACATCAGCATTACCTACAAGCGTGACGGCCACTACGATGAGGCTGCGCTGGAAAAGCTCAACTGGTTCCTGCGCGACTGGCGCCGCGGCAAAGCGACCCGCATGGACCCGCGGCTGATTGATCTGCTCTGGGAGGTGCAGCGGGAGACCGGATCGAAAGAGCCGATCCGTGTCGTGTGCGGCTACCGCTCGCCGCAAACCAACGCCATGCTCCGTCGCCGCTCGAGGGGCGTGGCGCACTTCAGCCAGCACATCCTCGGCCGCGCCATCGATTTCTACATTCCCGGCGTACCGCTCGAACAGCTGCGTGAAATCGGATTGCGCCTGCAACGCGGCGGCGTCGGCTTCTACCCGAGCTCCGGGTCACCGTTCGTGCACATGGATACCGGCGGCGTGCGCATGTGGCCGCGCATGTCGCGCCAGCAGCTTCTGCACGTCTTTCCCGACGGCCGCACTGTCTATGTTCCCAACGATGGACGACCGTTGCCGGGTTATGCGCTCGCGCTCGCCGAATTGAGAAAGCGGGGCCAGGATCCCACCGCGACCTGGTCCGAAGAAGCGCGCCAACAAGGGTTGGACAAAACTATCGTGCTGGCGAGCGACCAGAAGGTCCGTGGCGGTTCGCCCGATACGACATTTGGGATGACGGCGGCGGATCGCGAAGCTGACGCGCACGAAGCGGCAAGACCGGCCAGACCGGCCCCAGCCGTCGCCACGGCGGCTCGACCGCAGGGGCAGAATGCGCTGCTTGCCGCGCTCATGCGCGAAGCCGAACGCAGACGCAAGGAAGTGCGCACAGCCGCTGTCCCACGACCGAACGTGTCGGGCGCCGCTCTGTATCAGACCGCTTCCTATACGGTGCCGTCAGCCGGTGAGGCGCCCCAACAGGTTGCGGTTTTGAGCCCGAGCGAGGTGATCGGCGAGCGCGGTTACTGGGACGTGCCGCACAAAGGCGGCCTCGCCGCCCGCACGGCCGCCGCGCCGCACGCCAGGGCATCGCGCGCCGACGGCGCGCACCGAGAGCTGCTGGACAGCGTTGCCGATGCGACGGGCAGCATCGTTCCCTCGTCGGGCGTTCTGGAAGATCGTGGTGCACCCGGACATGCACCCGGACATGCACCCGGACATGCATTCGCCTACGCGGAGCAGCCGAGCCTGTCGGCTGCGCCTATGACGATGATCGCGGCCGCGCCGCCGGCACGGTTGCCGACGCCGCCGGCGGCGACCACGATCGCGATGAAGCGCTCGGGCGGTGAGGCGACCTCGATCATCCTCGCGCCCCCGCAAAGGAAACCCTCAGGCGCTGAGGTTGGAGTGCAGTTCGACGATCCCTGGCTTGACGCCGTTATGGTGTCGCCCAGCGTGCGCCGTTACCTCACTGCGCTGAGCCTCGGCGTGCAGGATTACAGCGTTCTCGAATTGCTGCTGGAGAAGCCCGCGAGAGCCGTGATCATGACCTTCGCGGCCGAGCCGAATCCCGGCTTGATGCACGATCGCTTCAGCGGCAGCGCTATCGTGTTCCTGTCGACCGTGATCTATCAGCCCAAGGCGCAAACCGCCTTGGTGCGCTGACGTTACTCGCCGCGCCAGCGCTCTCCAGCTCTTTAGAGCGGTTCATTCATTGACGGAAGCGTATCCGGCGTTGGCGAAGTAGTTGGTGCATTCGCTGGGCTGGATGGTGGCGACAAGGTCGCCGACGTATCGCCATGTGTCCTCGGTTGAGCGCTTCTGAGCAAGCCGCAGCCAGTGCTTGATCTTGGCGAAGGTCTGCTCGATCGGATTGAGGTCTGGTGAATAGGGCGGCAGGTACCAGAGCCTGGCGCCGGCCGCTTTGATCGCGCGGCGCAGGGCGGTCGCTTTGTGGCTGCCGAGATTGTCCATGATGACAATGTCGCCGGCCTTGAGGACCGGCAGGAGCTGCTGCTCGACATAGGCGCGGAAGCATTCGCCGTTGATCGGGCCGTCGAACACGCAAGGGGCTGTGAGCCGGTCGCAGCGCAGAGCGCCGAGGAAGGTCAGCGTGCGCCAGCGGCCCTGGGGCGTAAAGCCCCGCAGGCGTTCGCCTTTCGGCCCCCAGCCGCGCAGGGGGGCCATGTTAGTCTTGATCCAAGTCTCATCGATGAAGACCAGCCGCCGTGGATCGAGCCGGGTCTGCCAGGATCGCCAGCGGCGGCGCCGGCGCGCGACATCGGCGCGGGCCTGCTCAAGAGCGAACAGTGTTTTTTTTGAAGCGCAATCCTTCGTGCCGCAGGAACATCCAGACCGCGTTGTGCGAGACCTTCACGCCGCGGGCCGCCAGTTCGTCCTTCAGCCCGTGCAAGGTGAGATGCGGCGTCTGGCTGATCCGCTGCTTGATGAAGGCGCGGTGCGGTTCCAGCACCCGCTTGCGATGCCCGCCCATCTTGCCCGGCGCCACCGAGCCGGTCGCTCGGTAGCGCTGCGACCACTTCACCACCGACGACACCGCAACGCCAAACCGCGCCGCAACTGCCCGGCAGCTTGCGCCGCCATCAACCGCCGCAACCACCCGCTCACGCAGATCATTGGAAAGAGGTCGGGTCATCGGATGCTGGCCCCCTATCCAGCCAGCATCTTGAATCACAAACCACGATCCAATGGAATCCCAACCGATTCAGCCAATCCGTGAACCGCTCTAGTTCAGCCTGACAAGGGCGCCAGAGGCGGCTACTCCAGCATGCCGAGCGCGTGCAGGTAGGTCTCCAGAATCGCCTCCTGCTCCTTGCGCTCGTTGAGATCCTGCTTGCGCAGCCGCACCACGATGCGCAGCACCTTGGTGTCGAAGCCGTCGACCTTGGCTTCGGCGTAGACGTCGCGAATATCGTCGGCGATCGTCTTTTTCTCTTCTTCGAGCCGCTCCACGCGTTCCACGAACGCCTTGAGCTGATCCTTGGCGAAACGGTGGGCCGGCTGATCGTCTCTGAGGGCGGCATTGGCCATCGGGCACTCCTCGCATGACTCTGCTACGAGGTTTTCAGAAGCATGGCGTCCGACGTCAAGCCATCAGCGCGCTCATCCACACAACGCACAGGGTGAAGGCGCGATCAGCCGCGGTCTAGTGTTTCCGGCTTGCTTTTTCGAATGTCGCCTGCTGCTGCGGCGACGCTTCCTTCTGGTACTTGGCGCGCCATTCGTCGTAGGGCATGCCGTAAACCAGTTCGCGGCCCTCCTCTTTGGTCATCGGCACGCTTTTGGCGTCGGCCGCATCCTTCATCCAGTTGGATAGGCAGTTGCGGCAAAAACCGGCCAGATTCATCAGGTCGATGTTCTGCACGTCGGTGCGCGAGCGCAGATGCTCGACCAGGCGGCGGTAGACGGCGGCTTCGAGCTCGGTGCGGGTTTTCTCATCTGCAACCATTGTCTTCTCCCTCGGTGCGATCGGCAGCAACGAAAGCTGATTGCCGCGCGACAAATCGACCGTGCTAGTGTTCCGATTCCGAAGTTCGCAAACGGGCGTGCCGCGTAATCATGCGAACTTTCGGAATCGGGACGCTCGTGAAGAAAAGATAGAGAACCGACCTTCTCGTTTCCATAGGGCGAAGCTGGCCATGGCTACGTTCGCGCGCGACCTGCTGGAATCGCTGTTTCGGACCGCCGTGTCCGCCGCGCAGCCGGCGCAATGCTTGCCGCCCCATCTACCGGAACCGCCGCCGTCCGGATGCCTGTACCTGCTGGCGGCCGGAAAAGCCGGCGCTTCGCTGGCTGAAACCGCCGAACAATACTATCTGCCGCGGCTGGCAACCGACCGGCTCAAGGGGATTTCCGTCACGCGGCACGGCTACGGACGGCCGACTCGACGGATTGAGGTGGTCGAAGCCGGGCATCCGGTTCCAGACGCTGCAGGGCTTACGGGTGCCCAAAGGATGCTTGCGCTCGCCGATACCGCCAGCGCGGGCGATCTCGTTCTGGTCCTCCTCTCCGGTGGCGCTTCGGCCAATCTGATCGCGCCGGCGGCCGGCATCAGCCTTGCGGACAAGCAATCGGTAACGCGTGCACTGCTGCGCAGCGGCGCAAACATTGGCGAGATTAATTGTGTCCGCAAACATCTTTCCCGCATCAAGGGCGGCCGTTTGGCCCGCCACGCCTATCCCGCAAGGGTGGTTACGCTGGCGATCTCCGACGTTCCAGGCGACGACCCGGCGGTCATCGGCTCGGGACCGACGGTGCCCGATCCGACCACCCTTGCCGACGCGCGCGAGATCGTCCGCCGCTACCGGCTCGATCTGGGCGAGGCTGTGACGCGTGCGCTCTCCGACCCGGCAAACGAGTCGCCGAAGCCGGGCGATGCAATCTTCGCCGGCACAACCTATCGGGTCGTGGCCCGGCCGGCCGATGCGCTCGCTGCCGCGCGCAGGCGCGCCGAGGCCGCTGGGTATGATTGCGTCGTGCTCGGCGACCGCCTGCAAGGCGAAGCCCGTGATGTCGCCGCCGAACATGCTCGCCTTGCCCGCGAGGTGCGCGGCCAGGGTCGGCGCGCGGCCATCCTTTCCGGCGGCGAGCTTACCGTTACGCTGCGCGGACAGGGACGCGGCGGCCCCAATCAGGAATATGCCCTGGCGCTGTCCATCCATCTGGAGGGCGCCAAAGGCATCGCCGCGCTGGCCGCCGATACCGATGGCACCGATGGCGGCAGCGGCCGCCCTGACGACCCTGCCGGGGCCTTTGTCGATGACACGACCCTGGCGCGCGCCCGTTCGCTCGGCCTCGATCCCGCCGCGTTTCTCGCGGACAACGATTCCACGGGGTTTTTCAACGGTATTGGCGATCTGTTTCGACCCGGCCCGACGTTCACCAACGTGACCGACTTTCGCGCCATCGTCGTTGACGGGTCGGCGTCTTGATGGGGAATCTGCACCGGCATGACGCAGGCGAGTTCGCATTATCCAGACCGTCCGCAGCGCGTTTTTGCCAAGGTGCCGACCTCGGTGCCGATTGGGGTGCGGATCTGGTCGCGGACTTGGGTGCGGACCCGGTGCTGGAGCCGCGCGAGCGCGGCGGCGAGCACGCTCGTTGGGTTGACTCTCGCATTTATGATGCTGGCCGCATCGGCCGGGCCCGCGGCGGCCGATATGCGCCTTTGCAACAACACGGCGAGCCGGGTGGGGGTCGCCGTCGGCTACAAGGATGCCGATGGCTGGACCACGGAGGGCTGGTGGAACCTGCCCGCGCGAAACTGCGAGACAGTGCTCAAAGGCAACCTGATCGCGCGCTATTACTATGTTTATGCGGTCGATTACGATCGGGGCGGCGAGTGGATGGGTCAAGCCTACATGTGCACGCGGGAAAAGGAGTTTACCATTCGCGGCATCAATGATTGTCTGGCCCGCGGCTATGATCGCACCGGCTTTTTCGAAGTGGATACCGGCGAACAGCGCACCTGGACCGTGCAGTTGACCGAAACCAGCGAGCAGCCGGCGTCCAAACCCTTGCCGGCAGGGAATCCGATCAGCGCCATTCCGCCGGCCGGAGCCGGGACCCGCTCCGGTGCGGACGACGCCGATTACGCGCCCGGCTCCGCCCGGAAATAAAGGCCAATGAGGCGTCAGCGCCGGACTAAAGTCGTCGCGACGCTTGGACCGGCGTCTTCCGACCAGACCATTATCGAGCGGCTGTTTCAGGCCGGCGCCGATGTCTTTCGCATCAATATGAGCCACACCAGCCGCGAACGCATGCGCGAGCTGGTGGCCATGATTCGCGCGATCGAGGCGGAGAACAGACGGCCGATCGGTGTGTTGATTGATCTGCAGGGTCCGAAGCTTCGGCTCGGCGCTTTCAAGAACGATGCCGCCGCGATCGACAAGGGCCAGGACTTCATCTTCGACACCGACGCGGCGCCCGGCGACGCCACACGCGTCAGCCTGCCGCACGCCGAAATCTTCGCGGCCATCAAGCCGGGCGACAGGCTGTTGATCGATGACGGCAAGCTGCAAATGGTGGCGACCGAAACACGCCCGCAACGCATCGTGGCGCGCGTCGAAGTCGGCGGCAAGGTGTCGAACCGCAAGGGCGTGAGCCTGCCCGACACCGTGGTTCCGCTGGCGGCGCTCGCGGCAAAGGATATCGCCGACCTGGAAGCCGGCCTCGATTGCGGGGTCGACTGGGTTGCGCTGTCGTTCATCCAACGCCCGGAGGATATTGCCGAGGCGAAGAAAATCACCCGCGGACGCGCGGCGCGTGATGGCCAAGATCGAAAAGCCGCAGGCCGTGGCGCGGCTCGACGACATCCTCGATCTCGCCGACGCGCTGATGGTGGCGCGCGGCGATCTCGGCGTCGAGATGCCTTTGGAGAAAGTGCCCGGCGTGCAGAAGGACATGACGCGCGCCTGCCGCCGCGCCGGCAAGCCGGTCGTGGTTGCCACGCAAATGCTGGAGTCGATGATCGCAAGCCCGGTGCCGACGCGAGCCGAAGTCTCCGACGTCGCCACCGCGGTCTTCGACGGCGCCGACGCGATCATGCTGTCGGCGGAGTCGGCTGCCGGCCAGTATCCGGTCGAAGCGGTGGCGACCATGAACCGGATCGCCGAGCAGGTGGAAAGCGATGCCAACTATCTGCCGTCGCTGCACGTCCTGCATACCGAGCCGGAGGCGACCGGCGCCGACGCTATTGCCGCGGCGGCGCGCCAGGTGGCCGAAACACTGGATCTCTCAGCCATCGTCTGCTGGACCTCGTCCGGCTCGACCGGCTTGCGGGTATCGCGCGAGCGACCGCAATGCCCGATCATCGCCATTTCGCCGATCATCAGCGCCGGGCGCAAATTGTCGGTGGTCTGGGGCGTCCATTGCGTCATTGCCGAAGATGCACGCGACCAGGACGATATCGTGGAACGCGCCTGCCGGCTGGCGTTCAAGGAAGGTTTCTCCAAGGCCGGCCAGCGCGTGATCGTCGTCGCCGGCGTACCGCTCGGCACGCCTGGCGGCACCAACATGATGCGCATTGCGTTTGTCGGTGCGCCCGCAGGTGAGGACGCGCCCTGAAGAATGCGCCGCGCCGAGAAAACGATCAAACAGCCTGATGGTCGCGCCAACGAGGATATAATCCGGCGCGTTGTCGCAGCGAAAGACGCGGGACGCGCGGCCGAGATCGATCTGCAGCCGAGTTGGGCGACGCACCCTTCCTATTTTCCATGCAGTCGTGCGATGATGTGGGGCCAATCCCACCATCGACGCCCAAGTGTCCATAATCGCCATCAGGGAGGACCCGGTATGAAGATCGAACCGGCAAAACCGCAGCGCGCGCGCCCGACAGGGATCGACCGCCGCCGCCGTAGTCTCGTCAAGCTGATCGCCGCAGGGGGAGCGACGGCGATCGCCTCACCGTGGATGTTTCAATCCTCGCGCGCCGCCGCGCGTCCCATCAAGATCGGCATGATCACGCCGGAGACGGGGCCGATCGCCGCCTTCGGCGAGCCTTCGAAATGGGTGGCCGATGGGATTAGCAAGTTTCTCGGCGACGGCATCGTCGTCGCCGGCGAAAAGCACCCGGTTCAGATCCTCAACCGCGACAGCCAATCGAATCCGAACCGTGCATCGGACGTGGCGGCCGACCTGATCAATAACGACCGCGTCGACATCATGATCGCCTCGTCGACGGGCGACACCACCAATCCGGTGTCGGATCAGTGCGAGCTGAACGGCGTGCCCTGCATCACTTCGGACGATCCATGGCAGTCCTGGTTCTTCGGCCGCAAGGGCGACCCGAAGAAGGGTTTCCAGTGGACTTATCATTTCTTTTGGGGCTTCGACCAAGTCGCAAACATGTATGCCGAGATGTGGCTGTCGATACCGTCCAACAAGAAGGTCGGCGTGATGCTGACCAACGACCCTGATGGGATCGCCGCCAGCAATCCGCAGCACGGGCTTCCGGCGACGATTAGAAGCCATGGCTTCGACGTGAATTACCTCGGCCTTTACCCGCCGCTTTCCGATGATTTCACGGCGCAGATCGCACAGTTGAAGAACATGAAAGCCGATATCGCCTGCGGCATTTTCAATCCGCCGCAATTCGCGATCTTCTGGACGCAATGCGCGCAACAGGGCTTCCGGCCCAAGATCATGACGCCGCCGAAGGCACTGTTGTTCCCAACCGCCGTCGAAGCGCTGGGCGACCGCGGCGCCGGCACGTCGACCGAGGTGTGGTGGTCGCACCATCATCCGTTCAAGTCGGGCCTGACCGGTCAGACGGCGCAGCAATATTGCGACGCTTACGAGAAGGCGAGCGGCAAGCAGTGGACCCAGCCGCTCGGTTTCAAGCACGCCAACCTCGAAGTCGCGATCGATGCGCTCAAGCGCGCCAAGAAGCTTGATGCCGCCTCGATTCGCGACGCGATCGCCCAGACCGATTACAAATCGATTGTCGGTCCGATCACCTGGAAGGGTGGGCCGACCAATCCGGTGCCGAACGTCTGCACGACGCCGCTCGTCGGCGGTCAGTGGGAAAAAGGCACGAAGTGGAAATACGACCTGGAGATCGTCTTCAACAAGACCGCACCGGAAATCCCGCTCGACAGGCCGTTCACGACAATTCAATATTCCTGACGCCTTCACGGGTGATCGCGAACACGGCCGTGCCCTCGCCTACGTTTTCCCGAAAGACGGGACCAGGGCAGGTGGGGGCAACCGGCCGCAAAAGTCTTGCATGCCGATTCTCCTTCAACTCGATGGCGTGTCCAAGTCCTACGGCGCACTCAAGGCCGTCGACACGGTGCACCTCGCCGTGGAAAGCGGCGAGGCGCTTGCCGTCATCGGCCCCAACGGGGCCGGCAAAACAACGCTGTTCAATCTGATCACCGGCGACGTGGCGCCGAGCCGCGGCCGCGTCCTGTTCGGCGGCTCTGATATGACGGCGATGCCGCCGCATGCCCGTTGCCGGCTGGGAATCGGCCGCTCGTATCAAATCCCGCATCCGTTCGCCAACATGAGCGTGTTCGAGAACCTCTTGGTCGGCGCCATCTTCGGCGGTGGTGCAACCGAGCGCGAGAGCTACCGGCGTTGCAGCAACGTTCTCAGAGTGACGGGGCTCTACGATAAAGCTAACGTGCCGGCGCGCACGCTCACCCTGCTGCAGCGAAAGAGGCTGGAAATGGCGCGCGCGCTTGCGCTGCAGCCCCGGCTTCTTCTGCTCGATGAGATCGCGGGCGGTCTCACCGAGTATGAATGCGGCGAGCTGGTCAAAACCATCAAGGAGATTCACGCCAGTGGAACGACGATCGTGTGGATCGAGCATATCGTGCACGCGCTGCTCTCGGTGGCGAGCCGACTGATCGTGATGAATTTCGGCCAGATCCTGGCCCAAGGCGTTCCGCGCGAAGTGATGGCGGATGCCCGCGTGCGCGAAGTCTACATGGGCATACCGGTATCATGACGCCGCTGTTGCGCACCCGGGATTTGTCGGCCTTCTACGGCGATTTCCAGGCGCTGTTCGGCGTCGATGTCGACGTGGAGCCAGGCGAGACGGTCGCCATCATCGGCGCCAACGGCGCCGGCAAGACCACGTTCCTGCGCGCGGTCGCCGGCGCGCTAGCGGCGAAACCGCATGCGGTGATGTTCGATGGCCAGCCCATCGGCGGCAGGACGCCGCACGAGATCGTGCGGATCGGAATCGCCATGGTGCCCGAGGGGCGCCGGCTGTTTCCCAGCCTATCGGTGGAAGAGAACCTTTTGCTCGGGACCCACAGCGAACGCACCGGACCTTGGAGCCTCAAGCGCGTTTATGAGCTGTTTCCGCGGTTGCGCGAGCTGCGTCACCTGCCGGCTCCCTCGCTGTCGGGTGGGCAGCAGCAGATGGCCGCTGTCGGTCGCGCGCTCATGTCGAATCCGCGGCTACTGCTGTGCGACGAGCTGTCATTAGGCCTTGCGCCCGTCGTCATCCGCGACATCTACGAATGCCTGGGTGCGATCGTCGCGCAGGGGACGACCGTCGTGCTGGTCGAGCAGGACATCAATCGCGCCCTCGATGCATCGGCGCGCTTTTACTGCTTCCAGGAAGGCCATCTTGCACTGACGGCGTCGACCAAAGATTTCGACCGCACCGCGCTGACCGCGGCGTATTTCGGCATGTAGGGGGTCGCGGCCATGCAATGGATCAATATTCTGATTCAAGGGGCGTTGCTCGGCGGATTCTATACTCTGTTCGCCATCGGGTTATCGATGTCGTTCGGCATCATGCGGCTCGTCAACATCGCTCACGGCGATTTCATCGTGCTCTCGGCCTATGTCGGGATGGTCGCCATCGAGGGCACTGGGCTGGGTCCGTTCTCGAGCCTTATCATCGTCGTCCCGACGATGTTCGTGCTCGGCTATGCCTTGCAGCGCGGGCTGCTGAACTTCACGCTCAGCGGCGGACTGCTGCCGCCGCTGCTGGTCACGTTCGGGATCTCGGTGATCATCCAAAACGGACTGTTGCAAGGGTTCGGCGCGTACGACCACAGGCTTCAAGAAGGTTCCATCGAAACCGCCAGTCTGCACCTGCCGGGCGGCATCGACGTCGGCGTCTATCCGCTTTTGGTTTTTGCCGTGGCGGTGTTCGGAATCGCCAGCCTGCAGCTGCTGTTCTACAACACCCGGCTGGGCCGCGCCTTTCGCGCGGTCTCCGATGACGCCGATACGGCCGAGTTGATGGGCATCGACAATCGCAAGCTCTATGCCTTGGCGCTCGGAATTGCGATGATCTTCACCGCGATCGCGGGAGTGTTGTTCGGCATCCGCACCATCTTCGATCCGGCGGCGGGACCGATCCGTCTTATTCTCGCTTTCGAGGCGGTGATCATCGGCGGACTCGGCAGCATGTGGGGCACGTTGATCGGCGGCATGGTCCTCGGCATTGCCCAGGCCATCGGCGCAGCGCTCGACCCGACCTGGCAGATCCTCGCCGGACATATTGCCTTTCTGACCATTCTGATTCTGCGCCCGAGCGGACTTTTCCCGCGGACGAGAGACTGACATGGTCGCAGATTCAGAGCTGGTCCGCGTCGAGCGTGCAACCCGCGCCAGTCGGGTCTTTGCCGTATTCGCGGCCGCAATGCTGGCGGCGCTGATTTCGCTGCCGTGGTGGGGCGGTCCGGGCGACATGCGGCTCATCGCCGAAATGTCCTACTATGTCGCGCTGGCCCAGCTGTGGAATCTGCTTGCCGGCTATGCCGGCCTCGTCTCGGTTGGCCAGCAGGCCTATGTGGGCCTTGGCGGATATATGCTGTTCTATTTGACCGGGGTGTGGAACATCAACGTCTACCTCGCCGTGCTGCTCGCCGCGCCGTTCGCCGGGCTGATGGCGATCCCGGTTTCGTTTGCGGTGTTTCGCCTCCGCGGGGCCTATTTTGCCATCGGGACCTGGGTGGTTTCCGAAGTCTTTGCCCTCATTGCGAGCCTGATCACGGTCCTCGGCGCCGGCTCCGGGCTCTCCCTCACAGTCCCGATCCTGCAGGAAGTCTCGCCGGACCGGGACACGCGAGATATCCTGTTGTATTTGATGACGCTCGCGGTTTCGCTTGTCGTTGTAGGTGTCGTCTATTTGTTGCTGCGTTCGCGCCACGGCCTTGCGCTCACCGCGATACGTGATTCGGAGCCGGCGTCGGCCAGCCTCGGCGTCAACACGTTCCGCACCAAATTCATCATCTACATCGCGACTGCGACCTGTACCGGGCTGATCGGGGCGCTGATCTTTCTGCAGAAGCTGCGTATTTCGCCGGAAGCCGGCTTCAGCATCAACGATTGGACCGTCGTCGTGATCTTCATGGTCGTCATCGGCGGCATCGGCACGATCGAGGGGCCGTTCATCGGCATGGTGATCTTCATCGTGCTTCGCGAATTGCTCGCCAATTACGGCACATACTATTTGATCCTGCTCGGCCTGATCGCCATCGTCATCATGCTGAAGGCGCCCGCGGGCGTATGGGGCTTGATGATTCAGCGCTACAATTTGCAGCTGTTCCCGGTGGCGCGGCGGCTGACGCTCGCCCGGCGCAATGATTCCTCCAAGCGATAGGAGCGCAGCCATGCCGGTCACGCCCGCTGCGCGCGCGAGCAGACAGGAGATTTTGACGCGGGCCCGCACGCTGGCGCCGCTGTTTGCGGGGCGTGCCGAGGCGGCCGAACAGGCGCGGCGGATTCCGCCGCAATCCGCGCAGGACATGCTCGATGCCGGCTTCGCCCGCATTCTCCTGCCGCAACGGCTCGGCGGTTATGGGCTCGGCTTTGAAGACTGGTTCGACGTCACCCGCGAACTCGGCAAGGCCGACGCGTCACACGGCTGGTGCGCGGGCCTGATCATCCACCATGCCCATTTGATCGCGCAGTTTCCCGAGCAAGCGCAAAAGGCGCTCTGGGCCGGCGGTCCCGACGTTGCCATCGCGGCGTCGTTCGCTCCGAACGCGCAGGCCGTTGCGGTCGACGGCGGCTATCGAATTTCCAGCAAGGGATCGCCCTTTGCCAGCGGTGTCGATCATTGTTCCTGGGTCATGCTCGGCGCCATGACGCAAGACGAACCCAAGGCGGAATGGAAGTTCTTTCTGCTGCCGGTGGGCCAATACACCGTGCGCGACACCTGGTTTACCGCCGGGATGCAGGGAACCGGCAGCAAGACGATCGTGACGGAAGATGCCTTCGTGCCGGACGGCCTGGTGCTGCGCCTGTCCGACCTGCGCGATGGCACGGGTTCCGGTGCGGCTGTCGACGGCGGCACCATCTTCCACACCCCGTTCTTCTACTACGCGCCGATATCGTTCGTGGCGCCGATGATCGGCGCGGCGCAGGGAGCCTACGAGGTGTTTCGCGAACGAACCAGGACGCGAAGGGCGCAGGACGGAACGTCGATTGGGGAGAAAACCGCCGTGCAGGTGGGCATGGCACGCGCGGCCGCCGACATAGACGCGGCCGACCTGTTGCTGCGGCGCGCTGTAAGGGTGGCCGGCAATGCCGAGGAATATTCGTCCCAACTGCTGGCGCGCTCGGTCCGCGACTTTACCCGGGCGTCCGAATTGTGCGTCGAGGCTGTCGACTCCCTGGTCGCCTTGAGCGGCACTGCGGGTTTCGCCAGCTCTCATCCCATTCAGCGCGCCTGGCGCGACATCCACTTCATGTCCATGCACATCAGCCTCAATAGCGGCGTGAACTACGCGAATTTCGGCCGTATCGAGTTCGGCCTCGGCCGCGATCCGACGCATCCGTATTTCTGAACGCGACGGATTGAAGGAAGCATGTCCGGCCCTCGGGCTGAATGTCGCGTAGCCCCAAAAGCCGACATCGTCTTTGTCACCGCAACCCCGCCTGCACCACCAGCGGATAGACATGGTCGCGGAACCAGCGTTGGTCCGCGACGTAGCGCGGCCAGTTCAAAAGCGTGCCATCGAGCCCCATCTTTGACATGCGCACGAGCCCGTCGGCGATCTGCGCGGGCGTACCGATGAGCGGGTAGCCGCCCCAGCCGGCGATGAAGTGCTTCTTCATCTCCGCCAGCACCGGCGGCGGCAGCGTCTTGGCGTTGGCGATCATGGTGTCGACCAGATTGGTGGCCGCCTCCCAGTCGCCTTTGTCGTTGACGTACGCGTCGAAATAGCTTTGCGCCTCCTTCTCGGTCTCCCCCTGCACCACGTAGGCGTAGCTCCACACCTGGATTTCGCGGCCGTATTCGTTGCGGGCAAGCTCGCGGTAGGACTCGACCTTGGCTTTGCATTCGGCGAAATCGTGCGAGCCGAACACGACGTACACCATGTCGCAATACTTGGCGGCGAAGTGCTGGCCCTTCTCCGATCCGCCGGCATTCATCACCGCCGGAAACGGCCGCTGGATCGGCTTCGGCTGCAGATAGCCCTTCTTGATGTTGTAGAAGCGGCCTTCGAAATCGAACGGCTCCTCGCGCGTCCACAGTTCTTTCAGGATATGCAGCCACTCGGCCGCGCAGTCGTAGCGGTCGTTGTGCTCCATCAAAGGGGAGCCGAACATCTCGATTTCGGGCCGGTTCCAGCCGGTCACGATGTTGAGCGCGAAGCGGCCGCCGGTGACGTGATCGATGGTGGCGGCCTGCTTTGCCGCCATCACCGGATGGATGGTGGGCACATGCGAGGTGGCGAAGATGCCGGAATAGTGCGTGGACGCGCCGATCGCGGCGGCCCAGGAGAAGCATTCGAAGCCCGGCCCGTTGAAATTGGTGACGCCGCCGAAGCCGTGCCAGCGGCCGATCGGCACCAGGGCTTCGAACTCCATCTCTTCGGAGGTTTTGGCCAGCTCCAACGTGTTCGGCCAGTCGATCTTGAGCACGCCGTCGATGGTGGAAATGGCGCAGCCGCGGTCGAGATTGGTGCCGAAGGTGCCGAGCTTGAGCTTGCGGTCGTTGAAGAGCGGGTTGGACCTGCGGCGGTCGTCCCACGCTGCCGTTACTGCATCCATGGCCGGTCCTTCCATGCGTTCCTCAAAGCTTACGAATGCGCAGGCGACGTGGCAATCGCCGCGCCGCTGTGCGAAAGTTGCGTGCTTGGCGCTGGAGTTGACGATGTCGATCTTCGCTGTGAACTACCTGTGCCGCGAACTCTTGCGCGATCACGCCTTCCGCGCCGCCATGAAAGCGGATCCGGCTAAGGCGGTGTCGCCGCTCGACCTCACCGACGATGAGCGGCGCGCGTTGATTGCCGGCGATGTCGGGACGTTGTTCCGCATGGGCGTCAACGCTTTTCTGATGGCCTACCTGGCGCGGTTCGAGGTCTGCGGGCTCAACGTGCAGGTCTACAACGAGCGCATGCGCGCGGTGAAGGTCGACGAAATCGGCCAGCCGGTGGCGTAGGGGGAGGAGACCAGAGAGATGGCGCAGATCGTCGCCGGGTTCGGCGTGCCGCACACGCCGGTCTTTCCCCATTTCGTCAAGCGCGACGGGCCCGATTGCGAGATCGCGAAACTGTTCGGCGCGCAGAAGAACGAACTTGCCGTGGCGCGGCCGGATTTGATCTTCATGTTCGATACCGATCATCTCAACACGTTTTTTTTGAACGACCTGCCGATCTTTGCCGTGGGCATCGACAGGAGTTTTAAGGCGCCCAACGACGAGCCGCGCGACGTGCCGAATTACATCGTGCCGTCGCATCGAGATTTTGCCGCGCATGTTCGCGCGGCGGCGATCGCCGCGGGCTTCGATGTCGCTATGACGCAGAATTTTTCGGTCGATCATTCGATCACGGTGCCGCTGCATTTCCTTACGCCCGACATGCAAGTGCCGGTGGTTCCGTTCTTCATCAGCGGCCACTTGCCGCCGTTGCCGAAGGCCGCGCGTTGCTACGCACTGGGGCAAGCCGTGGCCCGCGCCATCGAGGGGTGGCCGGAACAAAAACGCGTCGTCATCATGGGCTCGGGCAGCTTTTCGCTCGAAGTCGGCGGCCCGCGCATGGCGCCCGGCCGCTCCGACGGCGTGCCCGACCCGGATTGGGCCATGCGCGTCATCAAGTTGCTCGAAGCACGGGAGACCGACCGGCTGATCGCCGAAGCGACCGAGCACCAGATGCTCAAAGCCGGCAATGTCGGCGGCGAGTTGCTGAACTGGATCGCCATGCTCGGCGCCATCGGCGATCGCAAACCCAACTACATTGCGCCGCAGATGCAAAACGGCCACGCCTACGGGGTGTGGCGGTGGCCATAACATGCTACGACCAGAGCGCAAGCAGGCGATTGACTCACGCGAAGGGCTCTGGCTGCCGAAAGCGTGCTGCCGTGGCGCGCCGCGGCCAGGAAATACTTGAGATCGTTCCAGTCGGACATTTCAGGTTATGCGGATTTGACATTCGCACCCCACTTTGCCGCCAGTTTGCGAAGCGAATGCCAAATCCAAAAGCCCCACTAGAACATCGGGTAAGCCGGATTGAGCGGCAGGCCGAATTCCATGCGGCCGAAATTCTCCGCCGGCACGTCCCAGTTCATCACCACGTGCGAGGAGATGGCGTGCGCGTCGCGCCAGCAGCGCTGCACCGGGTTATCGTCTAAAAGGCCGCTGGACCCCGAGATCTTGACCAGATCGTCCATGGCTTCGCGCAAGCTTCGCACCGCATAGGTGAAATCGCGACGCAGCAATGTTCGCGTCTCAGGCGACATGCCGGAATAGTCCGTCCGCGCCAGCGAAAACGCGCGGCGCGCCAGCAGCTCCGCGGCGTCGATCTGCGCCGCGATCTCGGCGATGCGGATTTGCACTGGAACGTGCTGGGCGATGGCGAGCTGGGTGTAGGTCAGATAGCGCTTGCGCGTCCATTCGGTGAATTCGGCATAGCCGCCGCGGGCAAGCCCGAGCACGGGACCGAGCAGCGCGTAGCTGTGCACGGCGATGAACGGCGTGCGATAGATCGGATTGGTGTTGACCTGCGATCCCGGTGAGCAGGCATCGCGCAAGGCCGAGAACGACACGCTGCGGTGTTCGGGCACGAACACGTTGTCGAGCACCGACGTGTTCGAGCCGCTACCGCGCAGGCCGGCGCAGTACCAGGTGTCGTCCTGTTTCACCTGCGACACCGGCACCAGATAGAGCCGCATGTCGGGATGCTCTTGTCCCGCGTGCTGCACGAGCCCGCCGATCATGATCCATTGCGAGTGCTTTAAGCCCGAGCACCACGACCAGCTTCCGTCCAGCCGATAGCCGCCGGGCGCGGCCGTCACTTGCCCGGTCGGCGCCGCCGAAGTGGCGATGCAGGCGGCCTTGTCGCGGCTCCACACGTCATGCTGGGCCTCTTCGGGAAACAGCGCCAGCATGCAAGCGTGATCGGCCAGATAGTTCAGACACCACGCCGAAGAGCCGCAGGTTGATTGGCCGAGCGCGATGGCGATATCGAACGCCACTTCGTGATCGTGCTCGTAGCCGCCCCAGCGCTTCGGCTGCAGCGTATGAATGAGGCCGGCGGCAATGAATTCTTCGACCGATTCCCGCGGGACATTGCGCTCGCGTTCCGCCCGCACCGCGCGTTCGCGCAGTTTCGGCGCTAATGCTCTGGCGCGGGCAACGAGTTCGTCGGCGCTCGGAATTGTTCCCGGCGCTGCGGCCTGCCGCAGTTCGGCGACGCTCATGGCGCCTCCTTCCCCTTTTGCCAAACACTGCGCCTGCGGGTCCCCTCGATCAAGGAGCATTGATCGAACCCTTGCAGGACAGATAAGAATGGATCATGCCAGGACGCCTTGAGGGAAAAGTCGCGTTGATCGCCGGCGCCGGCTGCGTCGGTCCGGGATGGGGCAATGGCCGCGCTTCGGCCGTGCTGTTTGCGCGCGAGGGAGCGAGCGTCTTTGCCGTCGACAAGAATGCGGAATTGATGGCGGAAACGGTGGCGCGCGTCGGCAACGACGGCGAGATCGTCACCCACGTCTGCGACGTGTTGCAGGATGCGCAGGTCAAGGCCATGGTGGAAGCCTGCTGTAAACGGTTCGGACGCCTCGACATCCTGGTGAACAATGTCGGCGGCTCGGCGCCGGGCGGCGTCGCCGAGATGGCAGAAGAGGTGTTCGATCGGCAGATCGACGACAACCTCAAGAGCGCGTTCCTCACCTGCCGCCACGTCATTCCGGTCATGATCGGGCAGCGCGGCGGTGCCATCGTCAACACCGCGTCGACCTCGGGCATCAGCTATTCGGGCTCGCCGCAGATCGGTTACGCGGCATCGAAGGCCGCCATCATCCAGTTCTCGCGCGTAACCGCCGTGCAATACGCCAAGCACGGCATCCGCGTGAACACGGTGATTCCCGGCCAGATGCATACGCCGATGGTGGAAGCGCGGCTGGCCGGACAGCGCACCGGCGGCGATGTCGAAGCTCTGCTCAAGTCGCGCCTTGCCCGCATTCCGCTCGGGTTTGCCGGCGACGGTCGCGATACCGCGGCCGCCGTGCTGTTTCTCGCCTCCGACGAAGCGCGTTTCATCACCGGTACGGAGATCGTGGTCGACGGCGGCATGACCGCGCGCAGCGATTAGTCTGGCAGTTCAAAAAGTCCGCACCGTCATTGCCGCGGTGCGCGTTGCGAGGACTTCCGATCCAAAGCCACACGAGATCAATAGGGCCATATAACCATAAATTTGCGATGTCCGCTGTTCCCCCGTTAGCGACTGAACGGCGGACGTTGCGGCACTTCGGCTTTGTGCCAACATGCGACATCGCATCCCCTTCCGCGAGCTTGGGAATTCGCATTATTTTTGGAGATAGGGAGGGTAACGCGATGGAACTTCCGCGCCGTAAATTTCTGCATCTAGCCGCGGTCGCAACCGCGCTCCCTCCGGGGTCATCAATGGCATGGGCGCAAACTTACCCTTCGCGACCGGTCACGATGGTCGTTGCCTATCCGCCGGGCGGAGCGACGGATGTAGTCGCGCGTATTCTCAGCACAAGGATGCCAGCGTCACTGGGCCAACCCGTCGTCATTGAAAACGTGGGGGGCGCAAATGGGAGCATCGGTGTCGGACGCGTCGCACGCGCTGCGCCTGATGGATACACGGTCGTCATCGGCAACTGGAACAACTTCGTTGCGAACGGCGCTCTGTATGCGCTTCAGTACGACCTGCTAAATGATTTCAAACCAATCGCTCTGCTCAGCGAGACTCCGGTATTGATCACCGCAAAGGAGGCCCTTCCGCCGAAGGACTTGAAGGAATTCATCGCCTGGCTGAAGGCGAACCCTAATAAAGCGACTGAAGGGCATGCCGGGGTCGGCAGCATCGGGGATATCGCCGGCGTCTTCTTTCAAAAGGAAACGGGCACTCGGTTTGAGCTTATCCCGTACCACGGCGGTGGGCCCGCGGTGCAAGATTTAGTGGCCGGTCATATCGACTTCATTATGGATTCAGCGCCCGATACATTGCCGCAAGTTCGTGGCGGTACGGTTAAAGCTTATGCGGTTGCCGCTAAGCACCGCTTATCGGCGGTGCCCGATATTCCGACGGTGGACGAGGCGGGCCTGCCTGGCTTCTACTTCTCACAGTGGTTTGGGATTTGGGCGCCGGCTAAAACGCCGAATGATGTCATTGGGAAACTCAGTAATGCTGTAGTGAATGCCCTAGCTGATCCGGCAGCGCATTCTCGGCTTGCCGATTTAGCTCAGGAGATTTTTCCTCCTGACCAACAGACGTCAGAAGCACTCGGCGCTTTCCAGAAGTCAGAAATCGAAAAGTGGTGGCCAATCATTAAAGCGGCCGGAATCAGGATCGAGTAAGGCCAGCAAATGAACCGGCCAATAGTCCCTGGCATCTCCGTTACGCGAACGTTGATCCGGTCGATAACCGTTCTGGGTCATTCGCGTCGTTTCCACCCTATCCGATGATGGCGGCTTCGCCCCCCAATAGCGACCGCCATCTCCGAGATGTTGAAACCGACATTCGGTAAGAGTAGCGGGAGTACCGCCACATCACGCTCGAACTGGGCATCAAAGCGGAGTGACTGGCTGTTACTCCGCGGCTTCGCGGTGCTCTTGAAAGAGCGGCAGCACGCGGGTCCGTTCGCCGGCCCTCGCCGCCAGCACGTGGCCTTCGGGCACCGCGATCCAACTGCTGTGGTCGCGATCCAGCGGTTCGGAAACGACCACAATGCCCTGGCCGGTTTCTCGATAATAAAGCGTGTTGGCACGATCGTTGACCGCATAGCGGAAGGCGAACAGATCGTGCCCGTCGGAGAGGGCGGCGGTGAAGCGCAAGCGATCGGCGGCACCGTTCTGGTTCACGAGCCGCGTGAGCCGCGCCAGCACCGTCTCGGTCGCCGCAACCGGATCGTCAATGCCGGCGCCCATGATGGCGAGAAAAATGGCCTCCGAGTCGGTGGTACCGACCCGCGCCGGATACAGATTGTCGGGAATCAGGGCCTCGACCTGACGGCGCAGGCGAGACCAGCTGCCGACCGACCCGTTGTGCATGAACAGCCATTGCCCGCAGGCGAAGGGATGGCAATTGGGGCGGGTGACGGGCGTGCCGGTCGCGGCGCGCACATGGGCAAAAAACAGGTGCGATTGCAAATGCCGGCACAGGTAGCGGAGGTTGTCATCCGACCATGCCGGCCTGATTTCGCGGTAGAGGCCCGGCTCCGGGTGGGCGCCGTACCAGCCGAGCCCGAAGCCGTCGCCGTTGACACTCGCCGTCGATTCGAGCGCCTGAATGCTCTGTGTGATCAGCGAATGCGCCGGCTCGGTCACATAATGTTCGAGCGCGGTCGTTTCCCCCCGATATGCGATCCACCGGCACATGGCATTATCCCTGCGTCAGGCAGCCGACCCCGTGATCCCGATCCGTCCCGCCGCCCCTCTGCATGGCAATATCGGCGGCTTCATGTTCATTTTCGGTAAAAATACACCATGAGGCCTCAGCCAGGCGGCCGGCGCGATCGCTCGAACGGCAGTGCTCGGGGGGCTACCGGGGCCGCCGCATCGATCATTGCCCGACGACACCCGCGGGCGCCGTTTCCAGATTGAACGCGGCCGCGAATAGCGCGCGGGTGTATTCGGTCTGCGGACGGCGGAACAGTTCGGCGGCGTCGCCCGCCTCAACCACCTTGCCGGCACGCATGACCACGAGCCGGCTCGCCAGCGCGGCCACCACCCGCAGGTCGTGGGAAATGAACAGGTAGGTGAGGTTGTGCCGTCGTTGCAGGTCGCGGAACAGGTCGACCATCTGCGACTGGATCAGCATGTCGAGCGCGCTGGTCGGTTCGTCGAGCACGATGAAGGTCGGCTCCAGCACGATGGCGCGGGCAACCGCGATGCGCTGCCGCTGGCCGCCGGAAAATTCGTGGGGAAAGCGCAAGCGCGTGTCCGGATCGAGACCGACGTCGGCGAGCGCGCGCACCACGCGTACGTCCCGCTCGCGCTCCGGCATCTGCCGGGCCTGCACCATGAGCCCTTCCTTGATGATGTCGGCGACCGACAGCCGCGGCGACAGCGAGCCGTAGGGGTCCTGGAACACGATCTGCATGTCGCGGCGGAACGGCCGCATCTGCCCAAAACGCAGCCCCTGGAGGCTGTTGCCCATGAACACGATCGGCCCATCGGAGGAAATAAGGCGCAGGAGCGCCAGCCCGAGCGTCGTTTTGCCCGAACCCGATTCGCCGACCACGCCGAGCGTCTCGCCCTTGCGCAATGCGATGCTCACCCCGTCGACGGCCTTGATGTGGCCTACGGTCTTGCGCAGCACGCCGCGCCTGACCGGAAACCAGACCTTCAGATCGGTCGTCTCAAGGAGCAGTGGCGCACCGGGCTGCGGCGGTGCCGGATCGGCTTTCGGTTCGGCAGCGATCAGCGCGCGCGTGTAGGGGTGGGCGGGCGCGGCAAAGACGCGTTCGGCCTCGCCCTGCTCGACGATGTGGCCCTCCTTCATGACGCAGATTCGCTGGGCGATCTTGCGTACGATGCCGAGGTCGTGGGTGATGAACAGAAGCGACATGCCGAGCCGCTTCTGCAGGTCCTCGAGCAGCGCCAGAATTTGCGCCTGCACGGTCACGTCGAGCGCCGTGGTCGGCTCATCGGCGATGAGCAGGTCGGGCTCGTTGGCGAGCGCCATGGCGATCATCACCCGCTGGCGCTGACCGCCGGAGAGCTGGTGCGGATAGCTTTTCAGCCGGCTCTGCGGATCGGGAATGCCGACCTGGCTCAAAACCTCGAGGGTGCGTTCGCGCGCGGCCGCGCCGGCGATCCCGCGATGCAACAACAGAACTTCGGCAATCTGCTTCTCGATCGTATGCAGCGGATTGAGCGAACTCAGCGGTTCCTGAAAAATGATGGTGATGTCGTCGCCGCGCACGCGTCGCATGTCGCGCTCGGAAAGCGCCAGCAGATCGCGCCCCTTGAACGAGATCGTTCCCGATGGATGCCGCGCCGCCGGATAGGGGAGGAGCTTGAGAATCGACAGCGCAGTGACCGACTTGCCCGATCCCGATTCGCCGACCAGCGCCACCGTCTCGCCCTGGCCGACGTCGAACGAGATGCGGTCGACGGCGAGCGTTTCGCGGCCGCCGTGGCGGAAAGCGATGGACAGATCGCGGATCGAGAGGAGGGGAGTCGTCACTTCGAATCCGTAAGAATGTCATCGAGCGTGAACGGCGTCACACCGAGTATTTTCATTCTTTCGATCGAATGAAGCCGTTGATCGTCGCTCACCATATAAGTGCAGGAAGACTTCAACGCGGTTGCAATGTGTATCGCATCGGGCAATCGCACCGATTTTCGTCGTGCTCGCAATTCAGCGGCGTCGACCAGAATATCGCGAGCGATGGGAAGCACTTGGAAATTGGCGCCGGGCACGATCATTTGCTGGTAGGCCTCGACAAAACCGGCGTTTCCCGTTTCTATCGGTTTGACGAGAACCTCGGCGATGGTGATTTCGCTCGTCACGCCCTCGATATTGCCTTCCTCGATCGCACGGATGATCCACCAGGCATGGTCGGAATGCGCACCCGGCGTCTCCATGGCCGTAATGAACACATTGGAATTGAGATAGACGCGGGTTGGCTCGCTCACCGCCGCTCCCATTCATCCCGCAAGGCGCTGATATGGGCGTTGACGTCGGCGAGTGAACCGAAGTGCGCCCGGCGCAGGTGCTTGAAGCGCGAAAATTGTCCGGGCTCCTTGGAATCAGCGCTCGCCGCGACCGCAGGTTCGAAAGGCCGCTCCTCCTCAGCGAGGCCCGCGGGTAACGGCTCCGGCACGCGCGCGTGCAAATCCACAAGCAGATCGGCCGTAATCTCCAGATGTCCGCTCCTCCGCGCGGCGGCAATGAGCTGCCGCCAATACTCCGAAGGAATTCGACCTCGCCGCTTGATTTCTGATGCGGTTGATGGCCGAACCCCGAGGTGGCGTGCCACCGAGGTGGTGCCGCCCATCACCTCGAACAGGCCCGCGACGGTTTCGACCTTGTCTGGCTTGTTCATGTTTGATGTTCCTGGAGTTGACGCAAGGTCCTGACCTCAGGATATAAACACAAAAAATGTATAACTTGACATATTTACTGTCAAGACAGCTCATGCAAACGTCTTGCGCGGATCGAAGGCGTCGCGCACCGCTTCGCCGATGAAGATCAAGAGCGACAGCATGATGGCGACGGCGAAGAAGCCGGTCAGGCCCAGCCATGGCGCCTGAACGTTGGCCTTGCCCTGGGACAGCAATTCGCCCAGCGACGGCGAGCCGGGCGGCAGGCCAAAGCCGAGAAAATCGAGCGCGGTCAGCGTCATCACCGACGACGACATGATGAAGGGCAGGAACGTCATGGTTGCCACCATGGCGTTGGGCAAAAGGTGGCGAAACATGATCACCGTGTTGGATACGCCAAGCGCGCGCGCCGCCAGGATGTATTCAAAATTGCGCCCGCGCAGGAACTCCGCCCGCACCAGGCCGACGAGCCGCGTCCAGGAAAACAGCAGCAGAATGCCGAGCAGCACGAAAAAGCCGGGCACCAGCACCGACGAGATGATCAACAGCAGGTAGAGCTCCGGCACCGAGGTCCAGATTTCAATGAAACGCTGGAACAAGAGATCGGTCCAGCCGCCGAAATAGCCCTGTACCGCGCCCGCGGCGACGCCGATGAGCGAAGAGATGGCGGTCAGTATGAGCCCGAACAGGACGGAGACGCGGAAGCCGTAGATCAGGCGCGCCAGGACGTCGCGGCCGACATCGTCGGTGCCGAGCCAATTGGACTGCAGCGCACCGCATTTGCCGTAATGGTTCTTGGCGGCGAACTCGCAATCCTTCTTGGCGAGCAGCCAAGTCGGCTTGGAAGGAAACGGCGAAGGCGGCTGGCTGACGATGGTGTTGTAGGAAAACGGGATCGGTGGCCAGATCGCGAACGCATGATGGTCGGCAAGGTATTTCTGCAGATGCGGGTCAAGGTAATCGGCCGCGGTGCCGAAAACGTCGCCGAAATCGGTGTCCGGATAGGTGACGAAAACCGGAAAATAGCTCTTGCCGTCAACGTGGATGAAAATCGGCCGATCGTTGGCGATGAATTCGGCGAACAGAGAGATCACAAACAGAAAGAGAAAAATCCACAACGACCAGTAGCCGCGCCGATTGGCCTTGAAATTGCGCCAGCGCCGGGCATTGATCGGCGAAAGCGCGAACCCCGGCGGCGGCGCCGCGAGGCCCATGGGGCCGGTCGGTTCGATGGCCGGAGTGAGCTCAGGCGTCGAGAAGCGCGCTTCGAGCGATGGCTCGATGGTCTCCTCGCCATGGGTGCGTACATCCACCTCACACCTCCCGCGTCTCGAAATCGATGCGCGGATCGATCAGCGTGTAGGTCAGATCGGAAATGAGCGTCACCACCAGGCCGATCAGTGCGAAGATGTAGATGTTGGCGAACACCACCGGATAATCACGATTGAGCACGCTCTCGAAGCTCAACAGACCGAGGCCGTTGAGCGAAAAGATCGTCTCGATCAACAGCGAACCGGCGAAGAACGCACTGACAAAGGCGCTGGGAAAGCCGGCGACGACGAGCAGCATGGCGTTGCGGAAGATGTGGCCGTAGAGCACCCTGTGCTCGGAGCAGCCCTTGGCGCGCGCGGTGAGCACGTATTGCTTGCGTAGTTCTTCGAGAAAGCAGTTCTTCGTCAGCAGCGTCATCGTGGCGAAGGCGGAAAGCCCCATGGAGACGATGGGCAGCGTGAGGTGCCAGAAATAATCGAGGATCTTTTCCCACCAGGGAAATTGCGACCAGCCCTCCGAAGTCAATCCGCGCAAGGGAAAGATCTGCCAAAAGGAGCCGCCGGCAAACAGGATGATGAGCAGAATCGCGAACAGGAAGCCGGGAATGGCGTAGCCGACGATCACGACCGTCGAAGTCCATACGTCGAATTGGCTGCCGTCGCGGACCGCCTTGCGGATGCCGAGCGGAATCGAGATCAGATAGGAGAGCAGCGTCATCCAGATGCCGAGTGATATGGAGACCGGTAATTTCTCCTTGATCAGCTCGAGCACGCTCACGTCGCGGAAGTAGCTTTTTCCGAAATCGAAGCGGAGGTAATTCCACAGCATGATGGAAAAACGTTCATAGGCGGGCTTGTCGAAACCGAACTGTTTTTCCAGGCTCTTGATGAAGGCGGGGTCGAGGCCCTGGGCGCCGCGATATTTCGAATTGATGCCGCCAACGCTACCGCCGCCCGGCAGCCCGCCGCGGGTCAAGAAAATCGCCGCCGGGAGAACCGGAAACGCGCGACAGGGCTCCCGCGCCAGTGCCCGAGAGCTGCGAGATGATGTGCTCGACCGGCCCGCCCGGCGCGAACTGCACCACGACGAACGACACCAGCATGATCCCGAAAATGGTGGGGATCATGAACAGCAGGCGGCGAACGATGTAGGCGGTCATGCTTCATCCTTACCCGGAAGTGCCGCGCCTGGCGGGCGTGGCGAGGCCCTGCATCGTGCTGCCGGGGCCGCCCGCTAAGGCCCGCATCGCGGTCAGCATCCCGGTCTGCGCGATGCAGCCCGCCTGCCGCTCCCATCTGATGCGAAGGAAACGAAACGGTTGCGCACCAGGCGCCGTATATCATGGAACCATTCATCCCTTTTGCTTGAGTTTTGCTGCCTTGTCGCTGTCGTACCACCAGGTATCCGGAATACCCCGGAAATAGCGAGGCTGTGCCGTCGGGTCGGCCGAAAACGTCCCAAGTGGCGATCCAGTGCGACGGCTTGTACCATTGCGGAATCCAGTAGTGGCCGGCGCGGATCACGCGGTCGAGCGCGCGGCAGGCGGTCACCAGGGCAGAACGCGAGTCAGCGGCGATAACGGTTTCGATCAAGGCATCGATCGCCGGGTCGGCGATGCCGGCGAGGTTGTTGGAGCCTTTCAGCGCCGCTGCCCGCGAGGAAAAGAACGAGCGCAGCGAGTCGCCCGGGGTGGAAGAGAAGCCGAAGCGGTCGACGGTCATGTCGAAGTCGAAATCGTCGAGTCGCGCCCGGTATTGCACCGGGTCGACCAGGCGGAGGGTGGCCGGAATGCCGAGCGTCGCCAGATTCTTGATCAGCGCCGCGTGGTGCGGCTCGAACGCGGGCTCGTCGAGCAGGAATTCGATCGCCATCGTCCCGCCGTCCGGCAGCACGCGCTTGCCCTCCTTGATCTCGCAACCGGCTTCCTGGAGCAGCGCTGCCGCCCGCCGCAGCGTCGCTCGGTCGTTGCCGGAGCCGTCGGTAACCGGCGGGACGTAAGCCTCGCCGAACACCTGGTCGCTCACGCGGCCGCGGAACGGCGACAGCAGCGCCAGCTCGGCCGCGCTCGGCTTGCCCACCGCCATCATGTCGGAGTTCTGGAATACCGAAACGGTGCGCTGGTAGCAGCCGTACATGATGGTCTTGTTGGTCCATTCGAAGTCGAAGGCGTTGTTGAGCGCTTCGCGCAGCCGCACGTCGGCGAACTTTTTGCGCCGCGTATTGATGAACCAGCCTTGCGCGCCCGACGGCGTGTCGTCGGGAATGGTATCGAGCTTGACGCGGCCGTCGCGCACGGCCGGAAAATCATAGCGCGTCTTCCAGGTGCGCGATGTGAACTCCTCGCGGAACAGATAATTCTCGGCGGTGAAGCCTTCGAAGCCGACCTCGCGGTCGCGATAGTATTCAAATCGCACGATGTCGAAATTGTTTTGACCGCGTGAAACCGGCAGATCGGCGCCCCACCAGTCCTTGACCCGCTGGTATTCGATAAAACGGCCGGCATCGAAGCGGCCGACCTTGTAGGCTCCGGAACCGAGCGGCACATCGAGCGTCGATTGGTCGAAGCTTTTTTTCGAATAATAGGCCTGGGAGAAAATCGGCAGACCGGCAACGAACAGCGGCACGTCGCGGGCGCGCTTCGGCGCAAAGGTCACGGTGACCGTACCGTCGTCGTTCGCCGCGGCGTTGACCATGTCGCGCAGGGACTGGACGATCAGCGGGTGGCCCTCGGCCTTCAGAATCATGAGCGAGAAGGCGACGTCGCGCGCGGTCAGTGGCGAACCGTCGTGAAATTTGGCCTCGGGCCGAAGCAGGAAGCTATACCTGAGGCCGTCGCCCGAGCGCCGCACCTTTGCGGCGGCAAGGCCGTACATCGCGTCGGGTTCATCGCCGGCCCTCGCCATCAGCGTGGCGAAGGTCAACTCCATGCCCTGCGCCGCGTCACCCTTGAGGATGTAGCTGTTGAGCGAATCGAAGGTGAGGAAGTTCTGATTGTACTGCCGATCCGGGCCGATCTGCGAAAATATCCCGCCCTTGGGTGCGGTTGGATCGACGTAACGGAATTGGGAAAAATCCGGCGGATAGGCGAGTTCGCCGAATGCCGAAAGACCGTGCGTTTCGGTCTCCTCGGCCGCGCGCGCGCAGGTGATCGCGCCGCCCGCCACACCGCCGGCGACTATTCCAGCGGCTGTCTTGAGCACGCGCCGGCGAGTGGGATGAATCATGTCAGCGCCGCACACCGATCCGGATGGTGCCGCACGTCATGATTTCGCGCCGGTCTTGGCCGCTTTTGCGGCGTCCCACCACCACAGCGTCGGAAAGGCGGCCATGCCGTATTTGGGCATCGGGTCGGGCCGGCCGAAGCGGTCCCAGCGCGCGCTGCGCACGTAGGGGTAGCTCCATTGCGGCACCACGTAATGATTCCATAGCAGCACGCGATCGAGCGCCCTGGTCGCCGCGACGAGGTCGGCGCGGCTCTTGGCGAAAATCACCTGGTTGATCAGCGCGTCAACCGCGGGGTTTTTGATGCCGATCAGATTGTCCGAGCCGGGCTGATCGGCCGCTGCCGACCCCCAGAATCCGCGCTGCTCGTTGCCCGGCGACAGCGATTCCTCCCAGGCGTTGGTAACGATGTCGAAATCGAATTCACGCAGCCGGTTCTGATACTGCGAGTCATCGATCGTGCGCACAGTCACGCTTATGCCGAGGCGCTCGAGCGACGGCTTGTAAAACAGAAACACGCGTTCGAAGCTCGGGTCGTCGGCGAGAAATTCGACGGCGTAGGGGTTGCCGGTCTTGGCGTCGACCAGGCGCTGATCACGCACCGTGTAGCCCGCCTCATGCAGAAGACGCGCGGCTTGCCGCAGGTTGTCGCGCTCGGCCTGCGCATTGCCCGCCACCGGATTGGTGTAGACAGTGGTGAAGACTTCCGGCGGCACCTGAGCGCGCACCGCGTGCAGGAATTCCAGCTCCCGGCCCGTCGGCAGTCCGCTGGCGGCGAGTTCGGTGCCCTGAAAATAGCTGGCGATGCGCGTGTACTGCCCGTAGAAAATCTGTTTGTTCATCTCGTCGAAATCGAACGCGTAGTTGAACGCCAGCCGCACTCGCGGGTCCTTGAACTTGTCGCGGCGGATGTTGAAAATGAACGCCTGCATGACGCCCATGCTGGTGATCGGGAACTGCTCGAGGATCACGCGCTTCTCGGTGACTGCAGGGAAATCGTAGGCGGTGGCCCAATTCTTGGCGCTGTTCTCCTCGCGCCAGTCCACCGTGTCGGCCTTGAGCGCCTCCAGGGCGACGGTCGTGTCGCGAAAATATTCGAAGCGCAGCTCGTCGAAATTGTCGCGGCCGATCCGCACCGGGAGCGCGCGGGCCCAATAATCCGTCACCCGCTCGTAGACGACTTCGCGCGCCGCCGAAAAGCTTTTGATGCGATAGGGCCCGCTGCCGAGCGGCGGCTCGAGCATCGTGTCGGCGATGTTGCGCGCTTTGCCGTCTTTGCGGGTCCCCTCCCACCACAGCTTGGGCAGAATGGCGAGCTGGCCGACGATCTGCGGCAGCTCGCGGTTGCCCGGGCCGTCGAAACGGAAGGTGACCTCGCGATCGCCGCTCTTTTCCGCCGTGACGACGTGGCGGTAATAGGCCGCGAGCTGCGGGCTGTTTTTCTTCCATGCCGCGAACGAGAAAGTCACGTCGTCGGGCGTGATCGGGCTGCCGTCATGCCATCGCGCCTCCGCGCGGAGGCGGTACGCGGCCCAGGAGAAATCGTCCGGATAGCGCACCGTCTCGGCGATCAGCCCATATTCGCTCGACACTTCGTCAAGCGATTCGGCGAGCAGCGTGTCGTAGACCAACGTAATTCCTCTCGCCAGATCGCCTTTGACGCCAGCCACCACCATGTTGAAATTGTCGAAAGTGCCGAGGGCGATCTGCCGCGCCGTGCCGCGCTTGGGCGCATCGGCCTTGACGTAATCGAAGTGCTTAAATCCGTCGGGATATTTCAGGTCGCCGTAGAGCGACACGCCATGGCGCCAGGAGAGGTCGGCGGGCTTGGTCTGCGCGCGTGCGATCCGGGTCGGCAGCGACAGAACCGGCGCGGCAAGCGCGAGCAGGGCGGATTTGACGAGCGATCGGCGGTTCACATGGTGCTCCAATGAACGTCTCGGGCGGACGAGACCGTCGGCACTGTCGCAGCGCACCGGGCGCGCGATGTCCGGAGCCGGTGACCGGCTTTACCCCTGCGCTGCAAGCCGATCCGCCCGTCGTGCGGCCATCGAGGCACGCGCTGACTATGTGATTTCCAATTGCGGCGCCAGCGTGCCGGCACGCCGCGCGACGAAATGCACTTCACATCCGCGTGCTGAGATGCGGCACGGCCATGGTGTTGCGCGCGGGATTTGGGCGCAGCAGACGGGCTACTTTGCGGGCGGGGTCGGACTCTGCGTGCCGGGCGAAGCTGGCGTCCCTGGCGCGGGGCTCGCCCCTGCAGGCGGCACCGTGGACGGCGTGCCAGGCGGCTTCGGCGGAGGGGTCGAGGTGCTCGCCGAGGTGCCTCCGGCGCCACCTGGCGCACTTTGCGCCGCCTTCGGCAGCGGCAGCGGATGATCGGAGTTCGAGTTGAGATACGCGATAACGTTGGCGCGCTGCTTTTCGCCGGCGATGCCTGCAAACGTCATCAATGTCCCCGGAACGTCGGCGCGCGGGTTGGTCAACCATACGTTGAGTGCATCGAAGGTCCAGGTGCCGCCCTTGGCCTTCAGGGCTGCCGAATAGCCGAAGCCAGGCTCCGAGGCGACCGGCCGGCCAACGACGCCATAAAGGTCCGGGCCGACCTTGGCGCCCTGGCCCTTGCCGAGGTTATGGCACAGCTCGCATTCCTTGGCAGTCTGCGCGCCCTGCTGAGTGGAGGCGCTCGCCAGCAGGTTCTCGATCGGCTGCTCGGCCGGCGGCGCCGCGGCGGTGCCGTTCGGCGTCGACGGCTGCTCCTGCTTGACCACGATCACATAGCCCGGCTTGGCCGGGACGGTCGCGGCGAAGATCGTGCCGGCGGCAAGGTGGACGGCAAGAAGGACAAGGCACGTTCCCAGCAATGCGCCGAGAATCTTGTTGAGTTCGAACGAATCCATTTCCGGGGGCTCCGCAGCGGCGGCTAGTGCCCCGATTCCGGAGTTCGCATCACTTGGCGGGAACCCCAATTTGCGAACTTCGGAATCGAAGGATACCAGCGACGTATAGGTCTAGTGGCTTTGGTTCAAAACTCCGCACTGCCGATAGGCGGCAAGACTGTGCGGACTTCTAAACCGCCCCACTAGCGCTGGACACTGTTAGCCGGTTTGCCGCGCCTCACGCAACCCGTATAAGAAAGCCGGGCTGCCGCGATGCCTGATGTCCTCGTTCTGATTCCCGCCCGCATGGCCTCGACCCGGCTTGCCGGGCAAGCCGCTCGCCGAGATTTGCCGGCGAGCCGATGATCGTGCACGTGTGGCGTCGGGCAATTGAATCGAAGGTCGGCCGGGTCTGGGTCGCCACCGATTCGCCGGCTGTCGCGGCCGCGGTGGAGAAAGCGGGCGGACGTGCGACAATGACCCGCAGCGATCACGCCTCGGGCACCGACCGCATCTATGAGGCGCTGCGAACGCTCGAGGCGACGCAGAGGGCGGACATCGTCGTCAACCTGCAGGGCGATCTGCCGACGCTCAAACCGGCCGCTCTCGCCACTGCGGTTGCGCTGCTGGCCGACCGCTCCGTCGATATCGCCACCCTGGCGGCCACGATCGTCAAAGCCGAAGAACGGAACGACCCGAACGTCGTCAAGGTGGTCGGCACCGCCACTGCGGCCGACCGCATGCGGGCGCTCTATTTTACGCGGGCGACCGCGCCGGCGGGCGAGGGGCCACTCTATCATCACATCGGCCTTTATGCCTTCCGTCGCGCCGCCCTCGAACGCTTTGTGGCGCTGCCCCCCTCGGCGCTGGAACAACGCGAACGGCTCGAGCAGTTGCGCGCGCTGGAGGCGGGCATGCGCATCGAGGTCGCCATCGTCGACACCGTGCCGCTCGGGGTCGATACGCCGCAGGATTTGGAAAAAGCGCGCGCCATGCTAACGAGCCGGGCATGAAGAGACGCAGAAAAATCTCGTTCCAGGGCGAGCGGGGCGCCAACTCGCACATCGCCTGCGTCGAGGCCTATCCGGCCCTTGACCCGCTGCCCTGTCCGACTTTCGAGGACGCCTTCACGGCGGTGCGCACCGGCAAGGCGGCGCTGGCGATGATCCCGATCGACAATTCGGTGGCCGGTCGGGTGGCGGATATCCATCACCTGATGCCGCAATCGGGACTCAATATCGTCGCCGAATGGTTCCAGCCCGTGCAGCATCAATTGCTGGCGCCGCATGGCGCCAGCTTGAAAACGATACGCACCGTGGAGAGCCACGTGCACGCGCTCGGCCAATGCCGCAACATCATCCGCAAGCTCGGCGTTCGGCCGATCGTCGCCGCCGATACGGCGGGCGCCGCGCGCGAGATCGCCGAAGCCGGGGATCCCTCGCGCGCCGCATTGGCGACCACGCTGGCGGCGAAGATTTACGGCCTGCACATTCTCAAGAAAAACGTCGCCGACGCCAAGCACAACACCACCCGCTTCGTCGTGCTCTCGCGGCGGCCGAAATGGGCAAGCGCCAACGAAAAGCGAGTGATCACGACTTTCATCTTTCAGGTGCGCAATATCCCGGCTGCCCTCTACAAGGCGTTGGGCGGATTTGCCACAAACGGCATCAACATGACCAAGCTCGAAAGCTACATGGTCGGCGGCAATTTCGCCGCCACGCAGTTCTACGTCGACGTGCAAGGCCATCCGAAGCTGCGCGCGCTCGAACTCGCGCTCGAAGAACTGGAATTCGTCTCGCAGACTAAAACGCTGAAAATTCTCGGCGTCTATCCGGCGCATCCGTTTCGCGAGACCTGGAAGAGGACGCACACATGACGAATGGCGACGCAAAAGTGCGACGAACGCTGCAGTTGCGCTTCACGCTGCCGATGGATTCAGGGCATCTTGCCGCAATGATCAAGGCTGCGGCGCCTTTCTATCAGATGTTCGGAAACGCCCGGGTGCGGCTTTTGCAGAATGTCGACGATCCGACCAAGTTCGTCCAGGAAATCGAATACGAGGCGCAGGAAGAGTGGGAGCTGAGCCGGCAGAGAATCGCCGGCGACGTGCGCATGCAAACCTACCTGCAGGCCTGGCGCGCGATGCTGCCCGGCGCACCGGAGATCGACGTCTATCAGGAAGTCTGATCTCCTTATCCTCCCCGGTTTCACGGGGGAGGATGTTTCTCAAATCGTCTGATTATATTCCCCGACTTCCTTGTGGGTGCGCAACACGGCGTCGACCGATTTGAACATCTCGCGCATGCGCGCTTCGGACACCGGGCTTTCGACGACGACGACGAGTTCCGGTTTGTTCGAAGAGGCGCGAACCAACCCCCAGGTTCCGTCGGCCACAGTCACGCGCACGCCGTTGACGGTGACGAGATCGCGGATCGGCTGGCCGGAGACCTTGCCGCCTTTTTTCTTCTCCGCCTCGAAATGCTTTACCACCTCGTCCACCACGGCGTATTTGCGCTCGTCGGCACAATGCGGCGACATGGTCGGCGACGACCAGGTTTTCGGCAGCGCGTTCTTCAGGTCCGCCATGCTTTTTTGCGGATTGCGGTCGAGCATATCGCAGACGGCGAGGGCGAAGATCAGTCCGTCATCGTAGCCGCGGCCGAACGGCTCGTTGAAGAAGAAGTGGCCGGACTTCTCGAACCCGGCGATGGCGCCGATCTCGTTGACCCGCCGCTTCATGTAGGAATGGCCGGTCTTCCAGTAGTCGGTCCTCGCCCCGTTCTTGATGAGCACCGGATCGGTGGCGAACAATCCGGTCGATTTCACGTCGGCAACGAACAGCGCGTTCTTGTGGTTCGCGGAAATGTCGCGCGCGAGCATGACGCCGACCTTGTCGGCGAAGATTTCCTCACCGGAATTGTCGACCACCCCGCAGCGGTCGCCGTCGCCGTCGAAGCCGAGGCCGACATCGGCGCCGCTTGCCAGCACCGCGTCGCGCATGGCGTGCAGCATTTTCATATCTTCGGTATTCGGATTGTAGTTGGGAAAGGTGTGGTCAAGCTCGCAATCGAGCGGCACGACTTCGCAGCCGACCTTTTCCAGCACCTGCGGAGCGAATGCTCCCGCGGTGCCGTTGCCGCAGGCGCACACCACCTTGAGCCGTCGTTTCAGCCTCGGCCGGTCGGTCAGGTCGGCGATATAGCGCGCCGGCAAATTCTCCACGAATTCGTACCCGCCGCCGTCGCGCGCCCTGAATCGGCCGTTGAGCACGATGTCCTTGAGCCGCGTCATCTCGTCCGGGCCGAAGGTGAGCGGGCGGTTCGCCCCCATTTTCACGCCGGTCCAGCCGTTGTCGTTGTGCGAGGCGGTGACCATGGCGACGCCGGGCACGTCGAGGGCGAATTGGGCGAAATAGGCCATGGGCGTGAGCGCGAGCCCGATGTCGCTCACCTTGCAGCCGGCGGCAACGAGGCCATTGACCAGCGCCATCTTGATCGAGGCGGAATAGGAGCGGAAATCGTGCCCGGTGACTAGGCGCGGCTCGACGCCGAGTTCGTGGATCAGTGTGCCGAGGCCGAGGCCGAGCGCCTCGACGCCCATCAGATTGATTTCGCTGCCGAACAGCCAACGGGCGTCATATTCGCGAAAGCCGGTGGATTTCACCATCGGCTCGGACTCGTAGGCGTAGGTATTGGGTTTGAGCGAAGGTTTTGGAGTGGGAAACATTTGGATTTGACGCGTGTGCGAGCGCCGCGATGACATAGCCTAAACGACGTGAGATTGAAATGGTTGCACCGGAGAGCCGATTAGCGAGGACGTAGGGCTTCACCACCATTCGCTATTCGCACTCGCTGTTCGCTATTGCTCCAGCACCATCTTGCCGTCGCTGTAATCGAAATGATGCAGCCGCGACAGAAACGACATGCCGAGCAGGTTCTCGCTCAGCGCCCGTGCAGGCATGACAACGGCCTCAACGTTGTGCAATACGATGCCGCCGATTTCGATCGTGTCCAGGGTGGCCGGCCCGGCGCGCACCAGGCCATTGGCGGTTCTAAGCACCACCGTGTACTCGCTGTAGGCCGGCTGGACGCCGAGCTGCACCGCATCCTCGGCTCGAAGCGCGATGACCGTGGCGCCGGTATCGATCATGAATTTCAGCGGCTGCCCGTTGACGCTGGCTTCGACGAGAAAGTGGCCCAAGCCGTCGCGTGGCACGACAACGGACGCAGAATCGGATGCGAGGTCCAACGCGGCCCCGGTCGCGGCCGGTGCGCGTCGCGCTTGCTGCGCGTCGCCGGCATCAAGCTGCCTGGCGTAGCGCGGCACGATCATGCCGGCGACAAGGGCGACCGCCGCCAAGGTGATGACAGACCGCATCATGGCAAATTCCGTCACGATGGATGGTGCGGCATCTGAGCCTCGCGCAGCCAACAAACAGCTAATTGCGCGGCATGGAGCGCTCATTTACAGTTCGACAGTAAGCGCCGCGCGAAAATATTCGATCAAATTTTATTCGTTCAAACTTTATAAATTGCGGGGCTTGGCGCGCCGTGTCGGGGCGGCCGAGATCGGATTTTCGGGCCACGGATGCCGCGGATAGCGGCCGCGCATTTCGCCGCGCACGGCCGCGTAAGAACCGCGCCAGAAGCCCGGCAAGTCGCGCGTGGTCTGCACCGGCCGGTGCGCGGGAGAGAGGAGGTCGATGACGAGCGGCACCCGGCCGGCCGCGATCGCCGGATGCCGATCGAGACCGAACAGCTCCTGCAGGCGGATCGCGATTTTGGGTCCGCCCTCGGCCGTATAATCGATCGGCACGCGGGAGCCGGTGGGCGCTTCGAAATGGGTCGGTGCGTCGGCATCGAGACGGCGGCGCAGCGCCCAGGGAAGCAGATGTTGCAGAGCGGCCTGCAACTCGTCCGCGGCAATTTCGCCGAGCGATATTTTGGCTGTGAGCGCCGGTGCGAGCCAGTCGGTCACGCTGGCGGCGAGCGCCGCATCGGACAGGTCGGGCCAGTCATCGACGTTGCCGGCGCGCAGGAAGGCGATGCGGTCGCGCCATTGCCGCAGCTCTTTGCTCCATGGCAGCCGATCGATGCCGATGCGGCCAATTCCGGCGGCGAGTTTTTGTGCCGTTGCTTCGGTCGGGACGACGGACAACGGCTGTTCGGACAGCGTGAGCGCGCCCAGGCGGCGGCTCCGACGCCCGCGCAATCTTGCGCTTTCGGCATCGACGCTGACATCCTCGCGCGACTCGATGCGGTCGGCGAAGTGCGCCTCGATCTCGCCAAGGCTTATTGGCGCTGCGAGCAGGATGCGGCTTGAAGCGGCTGCGCCGGTCAGTTCGGCGACGGCGAGGAACGGCTCGCCGGCGAACGAGGAGGCGGAATCGACGGTGGCGCCACGTCCGTTCGCCAACAGAAACGCGCCGCCCCCGCTGCCGCGGTTCTTGGCAATGCGTTCCGGATAGGCCAGCGCCAGCAGCGCGCCGGGTTCTTCATCCGCCTGCTCGATCAGCGGGAGACCGGGCGTCCCGTCGGCGCGGTTTGGCTCGAACGCGGAGGGTCTGGCCAACGTCCAGGTTTTTGCCGTCCGCCGGGCGTGGTCGGCGCGCGGTGAACGGTCGTGGCGGAAACCGTCGAGGCGCCGACGCAAGTCGACATCGTTGCCGCCGAGGCCGCGCTCGCTGATCACCATGGCGATCCGTGCCGCCTTCTGCGCCGCACGATCGGAGCGAGCCTCCAGGATCATGCGGGCAAGCCGCGGCGGCAGCGGTAGCTTACGAAGTCTCCTGCCGTTATCGGTGAGGTGTCCGTCCTCGTCGATGGCGCCGAGTTCTGCGAGCAGGGACTTGGCTTCGGTCATTGCCGGACGGGGAGGCGGATCGAGAAAGGCGAGCTGTTCCGGCGGCGCGCCCCATGCGGCCAGATCGAGCGCGAACGACGACAGGTCGGCAGCGAGGATTTCGGGACGGGCATGCGGCTCGAGCGATCCGGTCTGCGGTTCATCCCAGAGTCGGTAGCAGAGGCCGGGCTCGGTGCGGCCGGCGCGGCCGCGGCGCTGGTCGGCCGCGGCACGGGAGACGCGTACGGTTTCAAGCCGGGTCACCCCGACATCGGGTTCGTAACGCGGCACCCGGGCAAGTCCGCTGTCGACGACGATGCGGACGCCCTCGATGGTGATCGAGGTCTCGGCGATCGCAGTCGCGAGCACGATCTTGCGGCGGCCGGGCAGGACAGGGGCAATGGCGCGATCCTGAGCGTCGCCTTCGAGCGCGCCGTAGAGCGGCACAATGTCGGTTGACGCATCGGTGCGCCCCTCAAGAAGCGTTTGCGTGCGCCGGATTTCGGCGGCGCCCGGCAGGAACGCGAGCAGCGAGCCGCCCTCGGCCCGCATCGCCCGCGCGATCGTGTCGGCGACCTGCGGTTCGATCGGCCGCGCATCGCGGCCGACGTAGCGGGTCTCGATCGCAAAGGCACGGCCGCGGCTTTCGATCACCGGCGCGGCGCCGAGCAGCGCCGCAATGCGCGCGCCGTCGATGGTCGCCGACATGACCAAAAGCTTCAAATCTTCGCGCAAGCCCTGCTGGGCGTCGCGTGCAAGAGCCAGGCCGAGATCGGCATCGAGCGAGCGCTCGTGGAATTCGTCGAACAGCACAGCGGCGATGCCGTCGAGCGCCGGGTCGTCGAGGATCATGCGGGTGAAAATGCCCTCGGTGACGATTTCGATGACCGTGTCCGCCGACACCTTGGAGCCGAAGCGCACGCGAAATCCGACTGTGCCGCCGGCACGCTCGCCGAGCGTCGACGCCATGCGTTCCGCGGCAGCGCGTGCGGCGAGCCGCCGCGGCTCAAGCACCAGGATGCGCTTGCCGCGGGCCCAGTCCTCACCGGCCAGCACCAGCGGCACCCGCGTCGTCTTGCCGGCGCCGGGTGGGGCGACCAGCACGGCCACGTTTTGCCGGCGCAACTGCGCCGTGAGTTCCGGCAGTGCGGCGTCGATCGGAAGCGGCGACAAATCCACAATTCCCATCCACCGTCTGGCCGCTTTCATGGAGCGGTACTAATCGATGCCGAGCCGCTATATATTGGCCGGCATGCCCGCAGCACAAAAGTCCTCCGTTGCCGCATCCGCGCGCTCTGCGCCGGCCGCCCAGCCGATCAAGAAAGGCGACCACCTCTTTCTGGTCGACGGCTCGTCCTACATTTTCCGCGCCTACCACGCGCTGCCCCCGATCAACCGCAAATCGGACGGGTTGGCGGTCAACGCCGTATTCGGCTTCTGCAACATGCTGTGGAAGCTGTTGCGCGACATGAAGCCGGAGGACAAGCCCACGCACCTTGCCGTGGTGTTCGACCTGTCGGAGCACACGTTCCGCACCGACATGTATCCCGACTACAAGGCGCACCGCCCGGACCCGCCGGACGATTTGCGGCCGCAATTCGGCCTGATCCGCGAAGCGGTCCATGCCTTCGACCTGCCGTGCCTGGAGCAGAGGGGATTCGAGGCCGACGATCTGATCGCGACCTATGTGCGCCAAGCCTGCGAGGCCGGCGCCATGTCAACCATCGTGTCCTCGGACAAGGATTTGATGCAGCTCGTGAGCGACTGCGTCATCATGTTCGACACGATGAAGGACAAGAAGATCGGTCGCGCGGAGGTGATGGAGAAATTCGGCGTCCCACCGGAGAAAGTCATCGAGGTGCAGTCGCTGATCGGCGACGCGACCGACAATGTGCCCGGCGTTCCCGGCATCGGCGTCAAGACCGCGGCGCAGCTCATCGGCGAATACGGCGACTTGGAAACGTTGCTCGGGCGCGCGGGCGAGATCAAGCAGGAAAAGCGCCGGCAATCACTGATCGAACACACCGAGGCGGCGCGATTGTCGAAGAAGCTGGTCACTCTTGACGACCACGTGAAACTCGACGTGCCGATCGACGATCTGGCCGTGCACGAGCCGGACTACAAGCGTCTCGTCGCTTTCTTGAAGGCGATGGAATTCAATTCGCTCACCCGCCGCGTCGCCGAGTTTGCCGATATCGATGCGGGTGCCATCGAAGCGGAAGCGAAGCTGTCGGTTGGCGGCGAGGCCCGCGGGGCCGAGGCGGGCGAGGGGGCAAGAGCCGAGCGGCAGTCCCCCCTCACCCGGCCGGCTTCGCCGGGCGACCTCTCCCCAACGGGGAGAGGTGAAAGCGTGCTCACGCCGCTGGCGCTGGCGAAGGCGCGCGCGGAAGCAGCGCACAAGCTCAAATTCGATCTTTCGCGCTACGAGACCGTGCGCGGCATCGACCGGCTAAAGGTCTGGGTCGCGCGGGCGCGCGACCTCGGCGCGGTCGCCATCGAGGCCATGACCGCCGGCTCCGATCCGATGCAGGCGGCGCTGTGCGGCGTTGCGCTCGCGGTGGCGCCCAACGAGGCGTGCTACCTGCCGCTCGGCCATCGCCGGGGCGGAGAGAGCGGCGGCGCCACGTTGTTTGGCGGTGAGCTCGCGCCCGAGCAAATTCCCGAACGGGTCGCGCTGGAAGCCCTCAAGCCGCTGCTTGAGGACAAGGGCGTGCTCAAGATCGGCTATGACGTGAAATTCGCCTGGCAGATTTTTGCCCAGCGCGGCATCGACGTCACGGCCTACGACGACGTCATGCTGATGTCCTACGTGCTCGATGCCGGCCGGGCCAGCCAAGCTTTTGCGTCGCTCGCCGAGCACACTTTCGATCACGCTGCGGTCGCACTCAATTCTCTGATCAAGGTTGGCAAGACCAAGATCACCTTCGAAAGCGTCGCGACCGACAAGGCGGCCGAGTACGCCGCGGAAAAGGCCGACATCATTTTGCGGCTGCATCGCGCGCTCAAGGCGCGGCTCGCGGCCGAGCACGTACTCAACGTCTACGAGACGCTGGAGCGCCCGCTTGTCGAAGTGCTCGCACGCATGGAGAAGCGCGGCATTTCCGTTGACCGCAGTGTGCTGTCGCGGCTGTCGGGCGAGTTCGCCCAGGAGGCCGGCGGCCTCGAAGCGGAGATCAACAAGCTTGCCGGCGAGACGGTCAATCCCGGCAGCCCGAAGCAACTTGGCGACATTCTGTTCGGCAAGTTCGGCCTGCCGGGAGGAACAAAAACCAAGACGGGCCAGTGGGCGACCGGTGCGCGTGCGCTCGAAGAGCTGGCCGAACAGGGCCACGAACTGCCGCAGAAGATTCTCGACTGGCGGCAGGTATCGAAGCTGAAATCAACCTATACGGACGCGCTGCCGGGCTTCGTCAATCCGGCGACCCATCGGGTGCACACCGATTACGCGCTGGCTTCGACGACGACCGGCCGCCTCTCGTCGTCCGACCCCAATCTGCAGAACATCCCGATCCGGACCGAGGACGGCCGAAAAATCCGCCGCGCGTTCATCGCCGGGCCGGGCAGCAAGCTCATTTCGGCCGACTATTCGCAGATCGAGCTGCGCCTGCTCGCCGAGATCGCCGGCATCGAGCAATTACGCAAGGCGTTCCGCGAAGGCCTCGACATTCACGCCATGACGGCGTCGGAAATGTTCGGCGTGGCGATCAAGGGCATGCCGGCGGAAATCCGCCGCCGCGCCAAGGCGATCAATTTCGGCATCATCTACGGCATCTCCGCCTTCGGCCTTGCCAATCAACTCGGTATCGGTCGCGAGGAGGCCGGTGCCTACATCAAAAAATATTTTGAACGCTTCCCCGGCATTCGCGACTACATCGAGGAGTCGAAGGCTTACGCCAAGCAGAACGGGTACGTGAAGACGCTGTTTGGCCGCAAGTGCCACTACCCGGAAATCCGCGCTTCGAACGCGTCGGTCCGCGCCTTTAACGAGCGCGCCGCCATCAATGCCCGCCTGCAAGGCAGTGCCGCCGACATCATCCGCCGCGCCATGGTGCGCATGGATGGCGCGTTGCGGAAGGAAAAACTCGCGGCGCAAATGCTGCTTCAGGTGCACGACGAGCTTGTGTTCGAAGCACCAGTCGCGGAAGTGGAATCAACGTTGCCGGTGGTGACGCGGGTGATGATCGAAGCGCCGCACCCGGCGCTGTCTCTCTCGGTGCCATTGCAGGTCGAGGCCAAGGCCGCGGACAACTGGGACGCGGCGCACTGACTGTCGCGCAGGCGCCCGCAGCGGCGCCGACCCGCGCGCTGGCATCAGAGCATGGGCCTTCGCAAGCGTTGACAGCACTCCTCGGCAGGGCGATCAATTGCCGGTTCTCGGCCGGGGATGGATGGCATGGAAAATTCGCAGCACGTCGACCTGCTCATCGGCATCGAAGACAGGTTGAAATGGTGGCAAAATATCACCTATGCGGTTCAGCAGCTGACCGTCGACACCACGGTCCTGATCGTCCCCATCCTGCTTGCCCGCGCCATGAAATTCCCGCCGCAAACGGGGGCATTCGTGGTGCAGGCGTCACTCATTGGCGCTGGGCTGGTCACCATCGGCCAATCGCTGTGGGTGCTTCGCCTGCCGGTTCTGCAAGGTCCGGCCATCGTCTTCATTTCGGTTGTGCCGGCCGTCGCCGCGGTGACCGGTCCCGCCGCGGCCTGGACCGGACTGGTCCTCGCCTCGTTGGTGGCGGCCGTTCTGTCCGCTGTCGGATTCTGGGGAAAAGCCCGCCCGGTCTTCGGCGCGGCGCCGGTTTATGGCGTGGTGCTGCTGATGGCGAGCATCGCCATTGCGGGCGCCATTTTCACGCAGATCGTTGGCATCCCCAAGACGCCGGCTTTCGGCCAGCCGTTCAATTTCGTCATGGCCTCGATTCCTTTCCTGGTCGCCGTCGTCCTTGTGCTGCTCATGCCGTCGAGCTTCCTGCGCCTGATCTCGCTTCTCTTGGGAGCGATCATCGCAGTGGCTGTGGCGTTGATCGCCGGCAAGATGAGCGTTGCGAACGTGGCCAAGGCGCCCTGGGTCGGGCTCTCGGTGTTTTTTCCGTTCGGATTCAAGTTCGACCTGGGGGCGACGTTGGTCATGCTGCTCGCCTTCATCGCCGACCTCGGGCAGGTGGTCGGGAGCTACGTGCTGGTGGGCGAGGTCATCGGCAAGCAGGAGCTTAGCAGCAGGCGGATCAATGCCGGCGTTCTGACCGAAAGCCTGGGCTCCGCCGTGAGCGGGGCGTTCGGCGGCCTGCCCACGGTCACCTACAATCAGAACATCGGCGCCCTGATGGTGACCGGCATCGGCAGCCGGTTCGTGTTTGCCACCGCCGGCGCGATCCTGGTCATTCTCGGACTATGCCCCAAGGTCGGCGCGGTCGTCGCTTCCATTCCGGGTCCGGTCGTCGGCGGCCTGCTGCTGGTCACCGTGGCGATGCTATGCATGCAGGCGATTCGCGTCCTCGGGACCATGCCGCAGACCAACGCCAACATGTTTGCCGCCGGCACTGGCGTGGTCGTCGGCGTCGGGGTCACGGTGCTGCCGCACGATTTCGTCATGACGCTGCCCGCGGTTTTGCGGCCGTTCATCTCCACCGGCATCGTCATGGGATTTCTTACTGCGGCGGTCATGCATATCGTCTTCAATTTGATCCTCAAGACGGGCCAAATCGAAGAGAAAAGCAGAAAGCCGCCGAAGCAGGAACCGAGACCAGGCGTCAGCGTGTCCGCTGCGCCGCCTCGCTGACGGTCTTGTAGGCCGCGTACAGCGGCGGCTTGGCCTTTGCCACCTCGGCCACGGCGCCCGAGAAGGTATCCATCAATTGCGCCTGCTCGGCGGGCGGCAGGTTGATGAGTTCGCCGCCGTTTGCGGTCCAGCCCTTGCGCGCCTTCTCGACGATCTCTCTTGCCACCGGTGCGATCGCCTTCTGCTCGGCGGCGGCATCTCGATCGAGGATCGTTCGCAGGTCCGGCGGCAGCGAATCGTACCAGGCCTTGTTGAGTTCAACCATGACGAACACGGCAGGCTGGCCGGTTTCGGTCACGTATTTCGCGGCGTCACTGAAATGCATCGGCGTCCACACGACGATACCGCCTACGGCGCCGTCGATGGTGCCCTGCTGCATCGCCGGTACGACATCGGCGAGTGTCATTGCCACCGGCGTGGCGCCGAGCCGCGCGATCGGCACCGTCTGAAACGGCGAGGCGAGCACTCGGATTTTCTTGCCCTTGAAGTCCGCGAGGCGGCGGATCGGCGCCTTGGCGATCACCGAGGACGGCGAATTCATGTACAGCGCCACGCCGTGCAAGCCTTTGTCGGCGCCCAGACCGAGCATCAGCTTGCTCACCGCCGGGTCGGCGGCAACGCGCTGGCCCTGGTCGATGGAGGCGACGAGGCCCGGCGCCGACATGACTTCGAAGCGGTTGTCGACGCCGACGAAGAATTCGGGCGGGATCAGCACGCATTGGATCGAGCCGAATTGCGTGCCCTCGATCTGCCGTGGAATCGAACCCAACTGGCTGAGGGGAAAGATCTGCGCCTTGATGCGGCCGCCGGAATCCTTCTCGACCGCCGCCGCATAGGCCTTGGCGAAGACATAGCTCGGGTCGTTGATCGTCGGCAGACTGATCTTCATGACGTACGGCTTGCCTTGCGCCAAGGCCGTACCGAGCGCCAGCGTTGTTGACAAAGCGATTGCTGCGCCCGCGCGCGCGAGAATGCCCGCAACGACAGAATTCATCGTCTCCTCCCGTTTTTCCCGACGAACTTGACGATGATCTTATCCCATTATCGCGAAAACGATAGCCGGCGCGCTAGTGGAGCGGATTTGACATTCGCACCCCACTTGGCCGCTAATTCGTCAAGCGAATGTCAAATCCAAAAGCTCCACTAGAACTGATAGTTGCTAGTGGTCCTTTGATTCTAACATTCGTACTCGAGCCTGCCGAACCGGGATACGAATGTTAGAATCGGACCACTAGGAAGCGGACTTGCCGGCCGCGCGATTGGTTCGCTTGCGACCAAATCATATCAATCCGGTCGAAACACGCTTCAGTTCTCTGGAACCACCGCGATCGCTTCGACTTCGTAGAGCGCGCCGTCGCGCGCGAGCTTGGAAATCTGGATCGTGGTCGATGCCGGCGGATTCTTGGTGTTGACGTAGCGGTCGCGGACTTCGAGATAGAGCGGCAGGTGCGCCATGTCGACAAGGTAATTATTGAGCTTGACGACGTGTTCGAACGTCGCGCCGACCGCGGCGAGCGCGGCCTTGATGTTCTCGAAGCACTGAACGGCCTGGGCGCGAAAATCGCCGTGCGCGCCGGCGAATTTTCCGTCTGCCGTCATGCCGAGCTGTCCGGAAAGGTAGATGGTGCGGTTCGGGCTTCTGGTCTCGACAACGTGCGAATAGCCGCGCGGGGCGGGAATGGTCGAAGGATTGAGAAAACGATGGCTGGCCACGGATGACTCCTCTTCAGTGCCGGATGAGCATGCGCTGCGATGTCTGCGTCGGCCGACCCATTTGCTCGATGCAATCGAACCGGCGCGCGGCGGCGGCGACGTGGCCCACGACTGGCCCACGACGCTCCGCTACACCGATTTTCCAGACGATGACAGTCTTTTTCCCAAGGCCCGTCTTCCCAAGGCCCGTCTTCCCAAGGCCCCGTCTTCCCAAGGCGCGTCGTCTTCCGACGCGGCGCGATACGGGTGGCCGCCGCGGCGCCCGCTCTGCGCCGATCGTTGGCGGGTCAGGTTTGCAGCAGGGCGACCACGTCCTCCGCCAGCGACAATGATGACGTGAGGCCGGGCGATTCGATACCGAACAGGTTGACCAGCCGCGGCATCCCATGGGCGGGCTCGGCGGCAATCATGAAATCGGCTTGGCCTTCGCCGGGGCCGTTCAGCTTCGGCCTTATGCCGCAATAATCCGGCACCAGCGAATCCGCCGGCAGGTCCGGCCAATAGCTGCGGATGCGTTCATAGAATGCGTCCGCGCGGCGCGGGTCGACGGTGTAGTTTTCCTCGCCGACCCATTCGACGTCCGGGCCAAAGCGCATGCGGCCGGCGAGATCGAGCGTGACGTGAACGCCGAGACCGCCGTCGATCGGCGTTGGGTAGATCAGCCGCGAAAAGACCGGACGGCCGGCAAAGCCGAAATAGTTGCCCTTGCCCAGCACGAGCCGCGGCACCTTGCCGGTCGGATAGCCGTCGATGCGCCGCGCCAATGGCTGCGCCCCCAGGCCCGCCGCGTTCACCACCGCGTCGAATTCAACGATGCCGGCGTCGCGGCCGCCGAACTGCACCTGCCAATACGGCGCCTTGTAGCTGAGCCGCTCGACCGGCGTTTCGAACGCAATCATGCCGCCGCGATCTTCCAGCTCGCCCCACAGCGCCAGCATGTAGGCGTGGCTGTCGATGATGCCGGTTTCCTGCGACCACAGCGCGCCGATGCAGAACAGTTCCTGCTCCATCGCGCGTGCCGCGTTGCCGCCGATCATTTCGGTGTTTTCAACGCCATTAGTCTCTGCCTGAACCGCTATCGTCTCGACTTTGGCGAGCTCGGCGTCGTTGGTGGCCACGACCAGCTTGCCGCATTTTCTGTGCGGCACCCCGTGCGCGGCGCAGAACTCGTAGAGCATGCGCCGCCCGCGCACGCAGTGGACCGCCCGCGCGGTGCCGGTCGGATAATAAAGCCCGGCGTGGATCACCTCGCTGTTGCGCGAGGAGACGCCGTTGGCGATCCCGGCGGTTGCTTCCGCCACCACGACATCGTGTCCGGCCAGCGCGGCTGCGCGTGCGACCGCAAGCCCGATGACGCCCGCGCCGACCACAAGGACCTGCATGCGTCGAATCCCCGTTACGCCATTGCGAGCGCCGCGATGCCGCCCGCTGCGCCCGGCCGGGCATTGACTATATCAAATTGAAAGGAACTGCCGCCTGTCGCTATAACAGGCCATAAGATTGTGGGGGGACAAAGCCCATGGCGGATAATGTGGTTCGGGTGTGCGCGCAGGCCGATATCGGGCCCGACACCGTCAAGGCGTTCGAGGTCGGCGACCGCCGCCTCGCCGTCTTCAATCTCGGCGGCGCGTTCTACGTCACCGACGACGAATGCACTCACGCCGCGGCCAGCCTCGCCGACGGCATGCTCGAAGACGGCATCATCGAATGCAGCCTGCATTTCGGCGCCTTCGACGTGAAGACCGGCGAGGTGAAAGCGCCGCCGTGCTCGTTCGCGCTGCGCACCTATCAGGTGCTGCTGCAGGGCGACGACGTTTGCGTCGACCTCGACAAGAACGCGGCTGGAGAGCCCGCCTGACGGCATGAGCGCAGCCCCGACCGAACCGCCTATCGGCCTCGGCATCGCCGGACTCGGCATGGCGGGGGCGGTGATGGTCCGCGCCGCGGCAGCCCACAAGGGCTATGTGCTGCGGGCGGCCGCCGACCCCCAACCAGCGCCGCGTGCGGCGTTCGCACAGGATTTCAACGCCAGTGTGTACGAGGACATTGCCGCGCTGTGCACCGATCCTGCGGTCGAGGTCGTCTACATCGCCACGCCGCATCAGTTCCACGCGACGCACGCCATTCTCGCCGCCGAGCGTGGCAAGCACATTATTCTGGAAAAACCGATGGCGCTGACGCTCGCCGAGTGCGATGCCATCATCGCGGCGGTCGAACGCCACAAGGTTCATCTGATCGTCGGCCACACCCACGCGTTCGATCCCGCGGTGCGCGAAATGCGCCGCATCGTGGCGAGCGGCGAACTTGGCGGGCTCGGCATGATCGCGGCCTGGAATTATACCGATTATCTGTATCGGCCCCGACGACCGGAAGAACTCGATACCGCGCAGGGCGGCGGCATCCTGTTCAATCAGCTCCCGCACCAGATCGACATGGTGCGCCTGATCGGCGGTGGTCGTGTCCGCAGCGTCCGTGCGCACGTCACGCGGCTCGATCCGTCGCGGCCGACTGAAGGCAGCGCGGCCGTCTTGCTCGACCTCGACAATGGCGCCGCCGCGTCGCTCGTCTACGCCGGCTATGATTTCTTCGACAGTGACGAGCTGCATGGCTGGATTTCCGAACGCGGCGCCGACAAGAGACCGGATCGTCAGGGCGCTGCCCGGCGTGCACTGGCGGAGCAAAATTCCGACGAGGCGCAACTGCGAGTCGAACGCTACGCGTATGGTGCGGCTGGCGCTGCGACGCCGGTCCACCAGCCGCATTTCGGCCTCCTGGTCGTGACCTGCGCGCGGGGCGAAATGCGCGCATCGGCCGACGGTCTTTTTGTCTACGACATCGACGGCACACGCGAGGTCGCGCTGCCGCCAAGCGTCTCATTGCCCGGCCGCAGCGAAGTGCTCGACGATATGATCGCGGCCATACGCGGCGATCGCATGCCGCTCCAGGACGGTCGCTGGGGCAAGGCGAACGTCGAGGTAACCTTGGCGGTCCAGCAATCCGCCCGCGAGCGGCGAGAGATAGGGCTGACGCATTAGGCGCCTGCCGGATCGGTATTGGCCGGCGGCGCCGGGTTCTCTATATAAAACAATAAAAAGTACAAAATATAAAACAATAAAAAGTACAAAAAGCACGATCCGATGGAGCGGCCTTGCCATGAACTACCAGCCCTCAAGCCACGATTTCGTGGTCGAGAACTCGAAAGCGCAGACGTTCTTCGTCAATCGCGAGGTGTTTGTCTCCGAGGATGTTCTGGAACGGGAAAAGCGCGCGGTTTTCGACCGTTGCTGGATCTATGTCGGGCATGCCTCCGAAATAAAAAATCCCGGCGACTTCAAGACCCGGCCGGTGGCGGGACGCCCGATCATCTTCTGCCGCGATCGCGAAGGCCAAGTGCACGCGCTGATCAATTGCTGCCGGCATCGCGGCGCGCTGGTGTGCCGCGAGCGCGAAGGCAATGCGCGCCAGTTTTATTGCATGTATCACGGCTGGACCTACCATCCCGACGGCCGGCTCAAATCGGTGCCGGGCGCCGACGCCTACGGCTCCGCCTTCGCCAACGCGGAAATGGGTCTGGTCGCGGTGCCGCGGCTGGAATCCTACCGCGACTTCTACTTCGCCAATTTCGATCGCGACGCCATCGATCTCGACACCTACCTGGGCAAGGCAAAAGAATACATCGATCTGGTCATCGATCAGTCGCCGTCGGGAAAGATGCAGATCGTTTCCGGCACGCAGGAATACGACATCCGGGCGAACTGGAAACTCCTGGTCGAGAACAGCGTCGACGATTATCACCTCATTTCCACGCACTCGACCTGGCTCAACTACATGCGCAATTCGGGCGTCAACGTCACGGCGCCGAAGGGCGAACTGTTGCCGACGCGCGGCTATGGCAGGGATTTGGGCAACGGCCATTTGACCACCGACAATCCGAACTATCGCGGCCGGCCGGTGGCGCGCTGGATTTCCGTCTACGGCGAGGAGGCGAAGGCCGACATCGAGGCCATGCGCGGCGAGCTTTCGGCCCGGCTCGGTTCGGCGCGTGCGGCGCGCGTCGCCGACACCAACAGAAATCTCTGTATCTTTCCCAACCTCGTGATCAACGACGGCTCCTCGGTGACCGTGCGTCACTTCTATCCGTCGGCGCCCGACCGCATGCACGTCATCGCCTGGGCCTTAGGGCCGGTCGAGGAGACCGAGGCGCAACGCGCGCGCCGCCTGCACGCGTTTCTCACCTTCTACGGTCCCGGCGGCTTCGCCACGCCCGACGATGTCGCCGCCCTCGAAGCGGCACAGCTTGGCTTCGCCGCCTGGCGCGAGGTGCCGTGGTCGGACCTTTCGCGCGGCATGGGCAAGGCGGCGGACCAGCAGCTCGCCACCGACGAAGGGCATCTGCGGGTCTTTTGGCGCAAGTGGAACGAGCTGATGGAGACTCGCGCATGAACGAGATCATCGCCGCGACCGTCTCGCGCGCCGAAGTCGAGGATTTGTTCTATCACGAGGCCGATCTGCTCGATCACTGGCGGCTGGACGAGTGGCTGGCGCTGCTCACCGAAGACGCCTCCTACTACGTGCCCCCGAACGACAAGCCCGATGCCGACGCCCGCTTCACCCTGTTCACCATCGCCGACGACATCGTGCGGCTGCGCGAGCGCGTGATCCGTCTGAAGGACCCGAACTGCCACGCCGAATATCCGCCGTCACGCACGCGCCGCGTCATCGGCAACGTGCGCATCGTCGGCGTCGAAGGCGACGTGATTTCGGCAGCGGCGAATTTCATCGTCCACCGCTTCCGCCACAACGATCTGACGCGCGTGTTCGTCGGCCAATACCGCTACCAGCTCAGGCGCGTCGGCGGCCGGCTGAAAATCGCCGAGCGGCGTGCCATTCTGGATGCCGAGGAGCTGGGCCTGCTCGGCTCGGTGAGTTTTATTCTGTGAAACCGCTCGCGGCTCCTTCTCCCCGCGTGCGGGGAGAAGGTCGGGATGAGGGGGCTTCGCCGCATGCGTGGTGCCAATGTAACGAAGACGCGATTGGCCAGACAATTGCGCATGAACTCCACGCTCGCCGAAAGAAAGCTTTGGCGATGTCTTCGTTCACGGTCGCTGGGCGGATTCAAATTCGTGCGTCAAGAGCCGATCGGGCCGTATGTCGTCGACTTTGTCTCTCGAGAGAAACGGATCGTTGTCGAGGTCGATGGAGGCCAGCACGCCGAGAACAGAGGCGACGCTGTGCGCGATCAATGGCTCGTCGAACATCGCTACCGCGTGCTGCGGTTCTGGAATAACGAGGTGTTAGGAAATATCGAAGGCGTCTGGGAGACGATCTTCGCGGCAGCATCAGCGGCGGCGCCCCCTCATCCCGACCTTCTCCCCGCAAGCGGGGAGAAGGAGGCGCCAAGCCGGACCGCGGAATATCGATCGCAGCGACGGCCTGCCGACACACCTCGTCGGTCTAAGGCAAGGCCTCGTTAGGAACCTTAAATGTCCGAACTCGACAAAGTCTTCCGCGAACTCGCAGAAAAGCGCACGCAGCAGGATGCGGAACGGCGGGCGCGTCAGAAACTCGCCGCCGACTTCCTCAGCGAATTCTTCGAGGTCGACATAAAACCATCGCAGACGCTCAAAAACCGCGGTGTCGAGGCGCATCTCGTCGACAACAAGCTCATCCTGCACAAGCCGCAATCGGGCCAGTACGAAGACCCGCTGTTCATCGTGATCGGCGAGCAGGGCGAGATCGACATCGCCGGCCGATCGCTCGGACGCTATCAGCCGGCGGAAAAGCTCGCCAAGAAGCGCGAACTGATCGGCGAGATCATCACGTTCTTCGATCTGTAAGTGGCCTCAGTCTCTTATTCCTGTGGCAACAGGCACGCCAAGCAACCGTCCGGCCTTGAGCAATTTGTTGTCGAGCGTATACAGTTTTTCAGCGCGGTGATTCGCGGCAATGGCTAAGTGGAGCGCATCTCCCAGCCGCAATGCGGTCTCGTACCGCTGCAAATAATGTCTGCACAGATCGAAATCGTTTGCATCGGGCAATATGATCGCGAAGGAACGTACGATATTGGTGGCAAAATCGCGGTCGAGATCGAGCGCTGTCTGTGGATCGATAAAACCCATGCGAACGTCGCGCGCCAGGACATTCGAGAATTCGATGCGCGTCCATTGACTGATTGCCAGATTTTCGACGTTTTGCCGCTTGAAAATTTTTTTTGATACCGGCGCTGGTCATCTCTTTCCGAAACAGCGGAGCAAGGAAGCTGGTATCGAAATACAGCATCATCCTTCCTCATCGCGCATCTCGCGGATGAGTAAATGACTGGGTTTGCGCCACGGCGGCATCTTGGCGCGAAGGGCTGACAAATCGGGCAGAGGTTGCTTCGGCGGCGACACGGCTGCGAGGCGTGCGGCTGGGCGGCCATGGCGGGTGATCACGACCTCTTCGCCTGCTTCAACCTTGTCCAAAAGCTGGCTAAGCCGCGTCTTTGCCTCGACGAGCGTGACCGTTAGCATGCCGGCCTCCTCTGGTCAGAATTCTGGTCATATAGCAGGACCGCGCTCTTTTTGCCAGGCCGAAACGCGTAGGATGGGTTGAGCGGCAGCGAAACCCATCGTACAGACTGCGAGGTTCGATGATGGGTTTCACTTCGTTCAACCCATCCTACGTTTCTATAATTCTACGCTTCTATAATTCGGCCGAGCAGCGAAACCCATCATCTTTCCCCGAACCTTCGCTCATTGCCTATCGTAGCCGTTCCTCCCCAATCCGGCGGGTAGATGCCGAGCCTGACCATGCGGTGGAAGGATGAATGCGGCCAATCCATAACCCGCCTGACGTGCCCGTGCTTGACGGGATTGAAATGAATGTAATCGGCGTGGCGGGCAAAATCCGCTTCATCGCGCAACGTGTGCTCCCAATAGCGGCGCTGCCAGATGCCGCGTTCTTTTCTTGCGGTGCGACTCGCTGAAACTCGCTCGCCGGTCGTCAGACCGCGAGAGAATCTCGATTTGATCAGCCGCCACCGCACGGCAAAGTCGGCATCGCCTTCCGGCAGCGTCCAAATTGCATGCAAATGGTCGGGAAGCACCACGATCGCCTCGATGGCAAACGGGTGCCGCCGCCGCACGTCTCGGAAGGCTTGGCGCAATAGACCCACGTGGTCAGTCAGCAAGCTCAAGCGGCGGTCATCCAGATTCACAGTGAAGAAGAAACCGCCGCCCGCAAGAAAATTGCGCCTGTAGTTTGTCATGAGAGAATACGCTCAAACCGGTAGTCAAAGCTGGAAGGATGGGTTGAGTGAAACGAAACCCAGGCAGCCTTCGAGCATTGTCGGATGGGTTGAACGAAGTGAAACCCATCATTCAAACTGGAAGGCCGCATGATGGGTTTCGCTGTCGCTCAACCCATCCTACAAGCGCGTCTTCGGCGCGCTACGCTTTCGGCGCCTCGTGACCAAGCAGCGCCTCGTACCAATGCACGAACGCGAACAGGAACAACATCGCGGCGCCAATAAGTATCCCGGTTACCGATGCAGCATAAACGCCCGGCAAGCGCTCGACCGGCACCGCAATCGCATTCGCCGCGAGTACGAGCGCAATGAGATCCATCGCCGCACAGAAAATTATCACCGGGATTGGCAAGCGCGTTGGCTTCGTCGCCTGCCGGCGCCGTGGAAATGTCAATGCCCACCACCCGAGAATAATCGCCATTACGCCGCTTGAAATCTGCCAAACCACTGGCGTCGAGACCCCTAACAATCCCAACAGCGGGGGCAGCATGGAGCCGAACGTGATCATGAACCCCAATTGAACCCAGCTGCGCGCAACGAAACCGTCGAACTTGTTCATCTGCCCGCCGAGCATTTGCCCGAGGATCATTGTCAGGACTGACAAGCCGGCGAAGGACATACCGACGGCCGCCATTGTGTAGAGATAACCGGACGCCTCCACGTTGGCCCCCAAGCTTACGGTCAAGCACGCACGATAACATTTCACGGACGAAATCAAAATTGAGCGTTGCCACAATTCGAAAATGTTCGCAGGCTCCGCGCTTTAGCGAGTAAGAAATGCGAATCAAGCGGGCTGTCACACTTTTGGCGCCCAGCCATCAAACAACGAGCGCAAGAAAATTCTCGCCAAATCAGAGGCATGGCCTAGGCCGGCGGAATGTCTTGAATTTTTGCCGCGTGGCGAACTAAAAAAGTTTATCTCGCTCGTCTTTGAGGGACGTCAACCGGTGACGGCCGATTGATGGAGTGGGAGCGGTGCCCGGGATGGGGCTCGTAACCTCGTCCGCGGGCGGTTCGGAAACTCGCCCGGCCGGCCACGTCGCCGGTCTGCCAGGAGCTGGCTGCCCGGGGAGCGGATCGGTTGTCCGCGACCATGAAGCGCGGGACCGGACTGAGCCAAGGCCGCAAGGCTTTGGCGAGAGCCGCGGTAGAGCGCCGGAAGGCGAGCGCGTCTCCCAAAAGGGGGCGCGCCCCGCGATGCGCGCAAACACAAGCGGCGCTCCGCTTGGTGCGCGAAACGCGGCCATCTACCCCGCGCCTTTCGGCGCTCCGCCTCCCTTTTATTTGTTTGGAGGCCTTTTCGTGCCGTGCAGCAAAGCTCGGGCGCAAAAACCGCGCCGCGAGAACGATGTCGTTTATCCGCCCCCGCGATAGCGGGGGAGGGGGACCGCCCGAAGCGAGCAAAGCGAGCGAAGGGTGGTGGAGGGGGTGTCCGACTCGACGCTTCAGTGGCGTTGCAGGCAATTCGTAGGCCCGCGCCCCTCCCACCGCCCTTCGGGCGGTCCCCCCTCCCCCGCTATCGCGGGGCGGGATGAAGCGGCCCCAGTTTCACCGCGCGCCGAGATTCACTATAAGCATCGGCGAGGCAAGAAGGATTTGGCCATGTATGCAGCACCCGGCGTGAAAACCAGTCCGGATTTCCCCATCCCGGACAAGATGAAGGCGTGGGTGCTGGGCGGTCCCGGCGACCTCAAGCGCGCCGAAAAGCCGGTCCCGGTGCCCCAGCGCGCCGAAGTGCTGGTGCGCATCGATGCGGTGGCGATCTGCGCCACCGATCTCGAAATTATCGATCACGGTCCGCCGGCGCTGATCGGCGGCGGCATGCCGTTCAACCGGAATTTTATCCCCGGCCACGAATACATGGGCACGGTCGTGGCGCTCGGTCCCGGAGTGGATGAACACAAAATCGGCCAGCGCGTCACCGTCGAAATCCACGCCGGCTGCGGCCAATGCAAGCGCTGCCGCGAGGGCATGTATACGTCGTGTCTCAATTACGGCCTCAACTACGGCGACGTCGACAAGGGCCACCGCGCCAACGGCTTCACCACCGACGGCGGCTTCTGCGAATATCAGGTCAACAACGTCAACACGCTGGTCGCCATTCCCGACACGATGTCGGATGAGGAAGCGACGCTGGTGGTGACCGCCGGCACCGCCATGTACGGGCTGACCGAACTTGGCGGCCTTGTCGCCGGTGAGAGCGTGGTCGTCACCGGCCCCGGACCGATCGGTTTGCTCGGTGTGGCGGTGGCGAAGGCGATGGGCGCGCAGCCGGTGATTCTCACCGGCACCCGCGACAACCGGCTGAAAATCGGCCGCGAGCTTGGCGCCGACCACGTCGTCAACGTGCGCAAGGAAGAGGCCGTCGAAGCGGTGCGCCGCCTCAATGGCGGCAAGGGCGTCGATTACGTGCTCGAATGTTCGGGCGCGCCGAACGCCGTGAACGAGGCGATCCGCATGGTCAATCGCGGCGGCAAGGTGTGCCTGGCCGCGTTCCCCCACGGCGAGACGCCGGTCGATGTCGCCCACATCGTGCGCAACAACATCTACCTCTACGGCATCCGCGGCGAGGGCAAGAGCGCGACCCATCGCGCCGAGGCGTTCATGTCGCAGAAGCGCTTCGATGCCACGAAAATCCACACGCACACTTTCCCGCTCGACGACCTGCCGACCGCGATCCGCTACGCCAAGGAGCGTATCGACGACGCCATCAAGGTGGTGGTGAAAGCGAAGGGCGTCGCCGCGCACCGGGTGGCGGCCGAGTAACGGACCGTCACCCTGAGGCGGCCGCCATAAGCGCGTTTACGCGCGTCTTCGACGCGCTATGGCGGCCCTCGAAGGGCGACGGCCGGGGCCGTGCATCCTTCGAGGCTCGCTTCGCTCGCACCTTGAGGATGACGGATCATGTCTTGCGAATCCGGAACATCAGCAGCTTTTTGTCCTTGCGCGTTTCCTCGAGCGTATCGCCGGTCTGATTGAGCAGGTTCGGAATGTCGATGCCGGCGAGCGGATCGGTGCATTCAACGATCAAGACCTCGCCCGGCTGCAGCCCGCTCAGCGCCTTGCGGGTGCGCAGCGCCGGCAGCGGACATTTGAGGCCGCGCAGATTGAGGGTCTTTTCCGTCATTGATTGAGAGTCGTCGCAAGCATCAATGACCCTTATATCATATCGGCGATGATTGAAGATTCCAGCACGCAGCGCATCACGAGGCTCACGGCGCTCAGCGAGATTCTTACGCTCATCGATGAGCGCGTTACGCCGGTGAAACCGCAAAAGTCGAAGCTCGATAATGCGCTCGGCTTTGTCCTGGCTGAGGATATCTTCGCGTCCGAACAGCCGCCGCATACCATCGCGCTGCACGACGGTTACGCTGTGGAAGCTGGCGCGTTCGGCGACGCCGGTCCCTACATGCCGGTGCCATTGCCATCGACGGCGCGGCGCATCGACGCCGGCGAGGCGCTGCCGAACGGCTGCGATGCGGTGCTGCCGGTCGATGCCGTGGCGTTGCGGAGCGGCCGTATCGAGGCGGTTGCCGCTGTCGCGCCGGCGCAGGGCGTGTTGGCCGCCGGCGACGATGCCACGCCGCGCATGCCGCTGCGTCGCGCCGGCGAGCGGGTGCGCGCATTAGATGTCGCCGTCATGCGGGCGGCGAGAATAAAGGAGCTGGCAGTTCGCGCGCCCCGGATCAGCGTCGTGTTGGGCGCGAGCACGGATTCGCCGATCCTCGATGCCGCGTGCACCGCGCTCAAGCGTGCCGTGGCTGGAGCGGGCGGCATTGTGTTTGGCCAACCGGGAAATCTCGTCGCGGCGCTCGATTATGAGCCATCTGACGCGATCGTCGCAATCGGGGGCACAGGCAGCGGAAAGCGGGACGGGAGCGTGCGCACACTGGCCAAATACGGCCACGTCGAAGCGCATGGCATCGCCGTGTCGCCCGGTCAAACCGCGGCATTCGGGTTTTTCGGAACGCGGCCTGTGCTGCTCGTGCCCGGCCGCCTCGATGCTGCGCTCGCGGTCTGGCTTTTGATCGGACGTCGTCTTCTCGCCCGTCTGGCCGGAGGCGAGGTGGAGGATTTTTCCGCGACCCTGCCGCTCGAGCGCAAAATCACCTCCACGATCGGTCTGACAGAATTGTTTCCGGTGACATGCGCCGGCCGCATGGCGCAACCGCTGGCGGCCGGTTATCTGTCGTTCACGGCGCTCACGCGCAGCGACGGCTGGATCCTCGTTCCAGCCGGAAGTGAAGGTTTTCCGGCGGGTACGCCTGTTGCGGTGAATCGATGGCCCTAATTGCGAAGCAGAGCAGTCACCAAACGGCGGTGCTCGACGCGGTCAAGCGCGCCGCGCGGCAGGAGCAGTTTCTGGAAGTCGTTTCCGCTGCCGAGGCGCATCGGCGCTTCGAGGCGTGCATCGACCGTTCGCCGCTTGGCGGCGAAATCGTGCCGCTCAATGCCGCGCTCTCGCGCGTCCTGGCCGGCGACGTGGTGGCGCCGGTCGACGCGCCGCCATTCGACCGCGCCAACGTCGACGGGTTTGCCGTGCGCGCCGCCGACACCGGCGGCGCCAGCGAAGGCGCGCCGCGGCGGTTTACGCTCAACGCCGAGGTCGTGGCCTGCGGCGTACAGCCGGCCATCGAGGTCATGCACGGGACCGCGACCGCAATCGCCACCGGTGGGGTCATTCCCCGCGGGGCCGATGCCGTCGTGATGATCGAGCACACCGACCTCATCGAGGGTGGGCCGGCGCTTGCCATTGAGGTGCGCCGTGCGGTGGCAAGCGGGCGCTTCATCTCCTATGCGGGCTCCGACATGGCGCGCGGCGAAACGATGCTGCGCAAAGGCGCGCACGTCGGCTCCCGCGAAATCGGTATGCTCGCCGCGTGCGGGTTGAATGCCGTCGAGGTCGTGCGCCGGCCGCGCGTCGCCGTGCTCTCGACCGGCGATGAGCTGGTGGAGCCCGGCCAGCCGCTAAAACCGGCCGGCGTCTATGACAGCAACGGCGCGATCATCGCTGCGGCGATCACCGAAGCAGGCGGCGAGCCGGTGCCATTCGGAACTGTTCCGGACGAAGCCGTCGCGTTGGAATTGGCCATGCGTTCGGCGGTCGAATCCTGCGACCTGGTCGTGCTCTCGGGCGGCACTTCGAAGGGCGCCGGTGATCTGTCGCACCGCGTCGTGTCGCAATTGGGCCCGCCCGGGATCCTCGTTCATGGCGTGGCGCTCAAGCCCGGCAAGCCGCTATGCCTTGCGGTCGTCGGCGATAAGCCGCTGATCGTCCTGCCGGGATTTCCCACCTCGGCGATTTTTACCTTTCATACCTTTGTCGCGCCCATCATCCGGGCGCGAGCCGGACTGCCGCCGGAAGCCGCGCGCACGGTCACGGCGCGTGTGCCGGTCCGCATCGCCTCCGAACTCGGCCGCGAGGAATTCGTCCTCGTATCGCTGGTCAACGGTGACGACGGCCCGATCGCTTTTCCGACCGCAAAAGGCTCGGGCGCGGTTACGGCGTTCTCCCAGGCCGATGGCTTTTTGGCGATCGACGCGCTTGCTGCGGCGCTCGATGCCGATAACAGCGCCACGGTGACCTTGATCGGCGAAGCGGCGCGCGCGCCCGATCTCGTCATCATGGGCAGCCATGACGTTGCGCTCGATGTCGTCGTTGGTGCGCTTGCCGGGCGGGGCTTTGTTGCACGCACGATCGCCGTCGGCAGCCTCGGCGGTGTCGCGGCATTGGGGCGCGGGGAGTGCGACATCGCGCCGGTCCATCTGGTCGATCCTGCAACCGGAATCTACAACAAGCATTTGCTCGCGCCCGGACTGACGCTGGTGCGCGGCTGGCGGCGCATGCAGGGCATGGTTTCCCGCCCCGGCGATGCACGCTTTGAAGGTTTGAGCGCCGCGGCGGCGCTGAAAGCCGCGCTGGCCGATCCCGCCGTGCTGATGGTCAATCGCAACGCCGGCTCCGGCACCCGTGTGCTCATCGAAAGCCTGCTCGCCGGTGCGCGGCCTGCGGGCCATGCCAACCAGCCACGCTCGCACAACGCCGTCGCCGCTTCCATCGCGCAGAACCGAGCCGATTGGGGGGTCGCCATCGAGCCGGTGGCTCGCATGTACGGACTGTCGTTCCTGCCCATTGCGCCCGAGGAATACGACTTTCTGCTACGCGACGATCGCCGCGATCGGCCGGCCGTCCAGGCGTTCCTCAAGGCCTTGGGCGACGATTCTGTCCGCGCCGCCATCCGGGCTCTTGGCATGGAAATGTCCGGGTCGCTCGGGACGTGATAGCGATTGAACGATAGTGCGGCTCGCATGCGCGCTGTCATTGGTCACGACCGCCGTAGCCTTGCTCCCGCGGCGATGTTAATCTTTTTCAAGCGTACCGGTTGTTTCCGATCGGTGGGAAGTGAGGATCGTCATGTTGCATCGTCGCCGTGTCGTTCAAGGTGGTCTTGTTGCGCTTGGCGCGGCTTGCGCTTCCGTTCCCATCCGCGTGCGCGCTCAAAGCAAGCCGCTGACCAAGGTGCGCTACAACGAGGTGGTGCGCTCGCTGCTCTATGCGCCCTATTACGTCGCGGCGACCAAGGGCTATTTCAAGGATGTTGGCATCGACGTCGAGCTGTCGACGGCGAATGGCGGCGATAAATCGATGGCGGCATTGCTCTCCGGCAGTGCCGATATCGCTTTGATCGGGCCGGAGACGGCGATCTACGTGGTCAACAGCGATTCCTCGACCAAGGTGCGCATCTTCTGCGGTCTGACGGCGACCGACGGATTCATGCTGGTCGGCCGCAGCAAGGTCGACAAGTTCGAGTGGAGCATGCTCAAGGGCAAGGACGTTCTCGGCTTCCGTCCGGGCAGCACGCCGCTATTGTTTCTGGAAGAGGCCATGCGCATGAACGGCGTCCATCCGGACACCGACGTCAAGCTTGTCAACAATATCGCCATACCGGCGCGTTTCGGCGCCTGGCTGTCGGGGCAGGGCCAGTACGCCATTTTCATCGAGCCTGATGCTTCGCGGCTCGAACTCGACGGCAAGGCTTATTTCCTGGCGTCGGTCGGCGCGACCGTCGGTTTTGCCGACTACACGGCGTTCATGGCGACCGACAAGTATCTGCAGGACAATGCCGCGGTCGTGCAAAGCTGGACCGACGCGATTTACCGTGCGCAGAAATGGACCGCGGCGGCTTCGGCGGCCGACATCGTGACTGCGATTGGCGATTTTTTTCCCGGCGTCAGTCCCAAAGCGCTGACCGCCGCCGCGCAGCGCTATCAAAAACTGAAAATTTGGAAGAGCTCGCCGGTGATCGAGCCGCAAGCGATCGCCCGCTTCGAGGATATTCTGGTGCACGGTCACGTGCTCGACAACGACAAGCGCGTCAAATTCGCTGACCTCGTTCGCACCGAGTTTGCCAGCAACGCGAAGTAGGTCCTGCGGGCGAGCCCTGCCGCCATGAACCCCGCGCCCAAGGTCGAATTGCGCAGCGTCGGGCTGCGCTACTTTGGCCGCGAGGGCGAGACCGAGGCACTAAGAGACATTTCGCTCTCCATCGCCGCGGGGGAGTTCGTCGCCATCATCGGCCCCAGCGGCTGCGGTAAGAGCACGTTGCTGTCCCTGATCTCCGGAATATTCGCGCCGACGCAGGGCGAGGTGTTGATCGATGGCAGGCCGATTCGCGGCCCCAATCGCAAAGTCGGCTACATGCTGCAGCAGGATTATCTGTTCGAATGGCGGACAATTTTGGAGAATGCGGTGCTTGGCGCTGAAATCCAGGGCGTGGACATGAGCAAGGCGCGCGAACGAGCCGCCGGGCTGCTGACCCGTTACGGGTTGGGCCAGTTCCTGCACCACCTGCCGCGCCAGCTTTCCGGCGGCATGCGCCAGCGGGCGGCGCTCGCGCGCACGCTCTGCACCGAGCCCGATATCGTTCTGCTCGATGAGCCGTTTTCGGCGCTGGATTCGCAGACGCGGATTGCGCTTGCCGACGAGATTGCGGAAATTCTGCGACGCGAGGCCAAGACCGTGATCCTCGTGACCCACGATATCGGCGAGGCAATCAGCATGGCAGAGCGTGTCGCCGTGCTGTCGCGGCGTCCGGGGCGCGTAAAGTCCAATCATGTGATCCATTTTGCGACGCCGAGCGGCGCGCGCCCGGCGCCCTTTGCGGCGCGCAATGCGTCCGGAGTTCAACGGCTATTTCAACACCCTATGGCAGGAGCTCGATATCCATGTCGACCGCTGATGTTGTCCTATCGACAAGTACGAGCCCGCAGTACCGTGACTGGCTGCGCCAGGAACGGCGCGGCCGCGTGTCCGTGCGCGCGGCGCAACTCGCGATTCTTGCCGTCTGCCTCGTGCTCTGGGAGGTGCTGCCGCGCGAGCAATTGGTCAATCCACTGTTCACCAGTTACCCATCGGCGATTTGGCCGACGTTCCTCGCCCTGCTCAAGACAACGCCGCAACAGGCGAGCATCCTTGTCCATACCTGGTCGACCGTCGCCGCCACCGTGATCGGCTTTACCGCGGCCATGGTTCTCGGCACCGCAATCGCCGCGGCGCTGTGGTGGTGGGATGGACTTTACAAAGTGCTCGATCCTTATCTGGTCGTGGCGAACGCGATGCCGAAAACCGCGTTCGTGCCGATCTTCTACGTCTGGCTGGGCGCCTCGCTGTCGATCTACGGCATGTCGCTTGCGATCTCGCTGTTCGTCACGGTGCTGATGATCTACGGCGGCTTTCAAGGCGTCGATCCCAACAAATTGAAGCTCGCCCGCACTTTCGGCGCGAGCCGCATTCAGCTGTTGACCAAAGTTGTCTTGCCGGGCAGCGTTCCGACGCTGATAGCGGCGCTCAAGGTTAATGCCGGCCTGTCGCTTGTCGGTGTCGTCGTCGGCGAATTCCAGTCGGCCAATCTGGGGCTCGGTTATCTCATTCAGTACGGTGCCCAGATCTTCAAGATGAACATCGTGATGACTGCGGTGACGATCCTCGCCATTGTCTCTTCGGCGATGTATCTTGTCATTTCATGGCTGGAGTCGGCGATCATGCGCCGGCGCTGAATTTGCTCCGCGCCCGCCCGCCCGGCCGCTCGCCTCGGCCGTTGTGCATGCCGACCCTGCGAACGGGCAGCGATCCCGGTGGGATTTGATAATTGACCGCCGATATTATGTTAGGACTGCCGGGCGGCTGTGCCCTCGTCGAACATACCGGGAGGTGCGAGGGCCGATCGCCCCGGCGCGGTCCGGAGCACCCGGCGCGGTCTGGAGCAACGGTTAAGCCATGCGCATCATCGGTCTCGCGGGCTGGAGCGGTTCCGGCAAGACCACGCTGGTCATGCAGGTTATTCCGGTGCTGGCGCGGCGCCGGCTGAAGGTCGCGACCGTCAAGCACGCCCACCATGAATTCGACATCGATCAGCCGGGCAAGGATTCCTGGCTGCACCGCCAAGCGGGGGCCAGTGAAGTTGCCGTTGTCTCGAGCCGGCGCTGGGCCATGATCCATGAACTGGGTGAGGAACCCGAGCCGCGGCTTTCCGATATTCTGCACAAGCTCAGCCCGGTCGACCTGGTGATCGTCGAAGGGTTCAAACGCCAGTCGCATCCCAAGCTCGAAGTTTATCGTGCCTGTATCGGCAAGCCGTTGCTGCATCCTGAGGATGATTGCATCGTGGCCGTGGCCACCGATGCGCCGTTGCCGCAGGCGAGCCTGCCTGTGTTGATGCTCGACGACATCGAAGGCATCGCCGATATGATGCAGGCAGAGGCGCTGCCGCCCGATCGCGTCGGGCTGGAGACGGCGTGATGGCACAACTGTCCGACGATTGCTTCGCTTTCAACGGCCCGCTCCTGCCGGTCGCCGAGGCCGAGCGTTTGATCGGCGAACGCGTTGCGCCAGTGAGCGGGAATGAGACGGCGACGCTGCGCGAGGCCGCCGGCCGCGTGCTCGCCGAGGACGTCGTCGCTTCAATCAATCTTCCGCCGTTCGATAATTCGGCGGTCGACGGTTACGCGGTACGGGCCAGCGCTCTCGACGGCGGACGCGAGAGCCGGCTCGCCGTCGTCGATCGGGTTGCCGCCGGACACGCCGCGAGCCACCCGCTCGAGGCGGGCCAAGCCGTCCGCATTTTCACTGGCGCGCCGATGCCGGTAGGCGCCGACACCGTCTTCATGCAGGAGGATTGCCGCGTCGAGGACGGAGCAGTCGTTGTGCCCCCTGGCCTGAAGCGCGGCGCCAACCGACGCGCGGCCGGCGAGGATATCCGCGCCGGTGCGGTGGCGTTGCCGGCTGGCCGGCGGCTGGCGGTGCAGCACGTGGCGCTTGCGGCCGCATTCGGGCTCACCGCACTCACCGTGCGCCGGCGTCTGCGCGTCGCCCTGTTCTCGACCGGCGACGAGATCGCGGAGCCGGGAATGAGTTTGCCGCACAACGCGCTCTACGACAGCAACCGCTATCTTCTCACCGGCCTGATCGAGCGTTTCGGCGCCGAAGTCACCGACCTCGGCATTCTCGGCGACGACCGACAAAAACTCGCGCGCGCGATCGCGACGGCCGCCATCGACCACGATCTTGTCGTCACCACCGGCGGCGTCTCCACCGGCGAAGCCGACCACGTCCGTGCTGCGATCGAGAGCATCGGCCGCATCGTGTTCTGGCGGTTGGCGATCAAGCCCGGCCGGCCGGTGGCGATGGGCGTCATCCGCGGCGCCAACCACGGCGACGGCGCCGCCTTTGTGGGCCTGCCGGGAAATCCGGTGGCGGCGTTCGTGACTTTCGTGCGCGTGGTGCGCCCGTTGTTGCTGCGGCTTGGCGGGGCCTTACCCGAACCGCTGATCGCGCTCCCCGTGCGCGCCGCGTTCTCCTACGGCAAGCGCCGAGGCCGGCGCGAATATGTGCGCGTCGCGTTGCGCTCGGCGGGCGACGGTGCCGTGGAGGCAATCAAACACCCGCGGGACGGCGCCGGTATTCTCAGTTCGCTGACCGAGACCGACGGATTGGCGGAACTCGGCGAAGACATCACCAAGGTCGAGCACGGCACGACCATCGGCTTTTTCTCCTATGCGTCGCTCACCGGCTAAGCAGGACGCGTGCACGGACGAGGAGACATCATGACGTTACGAACGCGCTTGACCGAGAAGCTGGGGATTGATCATCCGGTCCTGCTCGCCCCGATGGGAAGCATCGCCGGGGGCCGTCTCGCCGCCGCGGTCAGTCAAGCGGGCGGCCTCGGTCTCATCGGTGGCGGCTACGGCGATCAGGTTTGGCTGGAACGGGAGTTTGCTGCGGCCGGCAATCAGCGGGTCGGCTGCGGCTTCATCACCTGGTCGCTCGCCAACAGGCCGCAATTGCTCGATCTGGCGCTGGCGCACCGTCCCGCGGCATTGATGCTCTCGTTCGGCGACCCGCGGCCGTTCGCGGCACGCATAAAGGCCGCGGACGCTGTGCTGATCTGCCAAGTCCAGAGTAGCGACCATGCCATGCAAGCGATCGAGGCCGGTGCCGAGATCATCGTCGCGCAAGGTACCGAGGCTGGCGGCCACGGTGGCGGCCGTTCGACCCTGCCGCTGGTGCCGGCGATCGTCGACCTCGTGGCGCGGCAGGCGCCTTCGGCGATGGTGGTCGCAGCCGGCGGTGTCGCCGATGGTCGCGGCCTTGCCGCTGCGCTCGGGCTCGGCGCTCAAGGCGTGCTGGTCGGCACGCGGTTTTTTGCTGCAGTCGAATCGCTTGGTCACGACCGGGCCAAGGCGCGCATCGTCGAAGCGTCGGGCGAGGACACCCTGCGCACGTCGGTGTTCAATATCGTGCGCGGCTACCCTTGGCCTGATGGCATCACCGGTCGCGCGCTGCGCAATGACTTTACGGCGCGCTGGCACGGCCGCGACAGCGAACTCGCCGCTGCGCGCGACAGTGAAATGATGCGCTATGAGGCCGCCTCCGCGAACGGCGACAGCAAGACAAGTGTCGTTTTTGCCGGCGAGGCCATGGCGCTCGTCAACGACCTGCCGCCGGCTGGCGCAATCGTTGTGCGCATGGTTGCGGAAGCCGAAAAGGCTTTGGCCGCCGCGGCCGGCCGGGTGGTTAGCTAG
>CAVXCG010000007.1:0-156252 GCA_963760235.1 uncultured Alphaproteobacteria bacterium
TTGATTGATCGGCTCTACCATGCGGCGCTCGCCTGCCGCCACGACGATCCGTCGACCTCGCGGACCGCGCGGCTGTTGCGTTCGGGCCGTAGCAAGATGGCGAAAAAACTCGCCGAGGAAGCAGTCGAGGTCGTGATCGACGCCATGCATGGCGACCGCGACGCCGTGATCAGGGAAAGCGCCGACCTGATATACAATCTTGTCGTGCTCTGGATCGCCGCAGGCATCCGCCCGGACGACGTATGGAAGGAGATGGATCGGCGCGAGCGGCTCCTGGGCATCGCCGAGAAGGTGCCGAAGAAGCCGCTGGAAGACAGTTCTCGCCGCAAGATTGTCGTGCTGGAAGGCCGCCGCGCGCGCAAGCGGCGCTGATCCACCGCCTTTTCTCCTCGGCTCACGATGCTCGATCACGCCCTTTCGGTGCTCGTGTCCTTCATCGTCGCGGTCATATCGGCCGCGGGGTATCTCGGCGTCACCGCGCTCATGACGATCGAGTCGGCCTGTATCCCCTTGCCGTCTGAAGTGATCATGCCGTTCGCCGGATACCTGGTCTCGCTCGGCCGCTTCAGCCTGATCGGCGCCGCGACGGCGGGCGCGCTCGGTTGCAATCTCGGTTCGACGATCGCGTACCTGGTGGCTGCCAAAGGCGGCCGCGCGGCGTTCAGGCGCTGGGGACGCTATGTCTTGATCCGCCAAGATGAGATCAATCGCGCGGAGCGTTTCTTCACGCGCTACGGAGCGATTGCGGTCTTTGTCGGTCGCCTGCTTCCCGTGATCCGAACCTTCATCTCCTTTCCCGCCGGGCTGGCGCGGATGCCGATGCTCAAATTCCAGATTTATTCGTTCATCGGCTCGTGGCCGTGGTGTTTGGCGCTGGCCTATATCGGCATGGTGCTCGGCGCGCGCTGGGACAGCAATCCGACCTTCCGCCGCCTGTTCCACGAATTCGATGCGGCGGTCCTGGCGGTTTTGGTGGCCGTGTTCCTCTGGTTCGTATGGTCGCGATGGCGCGAAAGCCATTCGTCGCCGCAATAGCGACCCGCCGAAACCGGGGCGATCCGGGCCGCAATTGGCCGTGCGAGCCGGGATTTCGACCTTGCCGCTGCCAAAATTGGCCGCCACTATCACCATAACGGCTCGGGAGGGCACCAGCCGCTCGGTAAGCCAAATCGACACTAAGCCCAAGTCGACACTATAAGCCCAAGTCGACACGAGGTCGGGACCACAAAAAGCCGTGGGCGCCGCCAATGGCGAAGACAGGGACTGGCAGGACGATGATCGCGAGGGGCGTTGCCAAGCCGCTCCGTTTTGGTGCGCTGGCGGGCGCTTCGCTGCTGGCGACGTTATTCCTTCCGGCTATCGTGCTGGCGCAACAGGCAAATCCGCCATCGAACGGAACGCCCGGCGCGGCCGCCGCTCCGGCAGTACCCGCTGCCCCAGCGGTGCCCGGCCAGCCGGCGGCGCCGTCCGCGCAGGCCCAAGGCGACTTCCCGGCGCAGCCGCCCCCGGCCGACAAGCAGGGCTTCGTCTATGCGTTCGGCCGCTGGCTCGACGGTACAAAAGGCCAAATCGACAATCTCGGGAAGCGCTCGAACGGCGCCGCCAATGGCGCCGCAGCGGCGACGCAGGATGTGCTCAAGCATGCCGCGGCGGTGACCGAGAAGGCCGCCACCGCGATCGCGCATCTGCCTCTTGGCCGATTTGTCGAGGTGCATGAGCGCTGCGCGATCGCCCCCAACGGAGCACCCGATTGCCGCACGGCCGCCGCCGCCGCCTGCCGCGGCAAAGGATTTACCGACGGAAACCCCGTGAACGTTCAGTCGTCGGAGAATTGCCCACCTGCCGTATGGATGTCCGGCCGCGAGCCCACCGTGGGCGAATGTCCGCAGGAGACCGTCGTCCTGATGGCCGCCTGTCACTGATCTGAAAAGGCTTTCCGCGCCATGATGTCCGAAGCCGACCGCAGGAAGGCCGCCAATATCCTCGTTGCGGCCGAACAAGAGCGCAAGCAGGCCGTCCAACTAACCAAGACCTGGCCGGCGATCACCATGGAGGACGCGTACGCGATTTCCACCGAGGTCGCCAATCGCAAGATTGCCGCCGGCGCGAAGCTCATCGGCCATAAGGTCGGCCTGACCTCGAAGGCGATGCAGCGCTCTTCCCAGATCGACGAGCCGGATTACGGCCATCTGCTCGACAGCATGATGATCGCCGACGGGGCGCGCGTGGCGCACGAGAATTTCTGTCTGCCGCGCGTCGAGGTCGAACTGGCGTTCGTCCTCGGCAAGACGCTGCGCGGTCCCGGCATCGGGCTGCCCGACGTGCTGCGCGCCACCGAATATGTCGTGCCGGCGATCGAGATCGTCGATGCGCGGCTGCAGGATCCGCGCAAGATCTTCGACACCGTCGCCGACAACGGCGCCGCCGCCGGCATCGTCATCGGCGGCCGCCCGGTCGGCCCGCTTGATCTCGACCTGCGCTGGGTCGGCGGCATCATGTACCGCAATGCCGAGATCGAGGAGACCGGCCTCGCCGCCGGCGTGCTTGGCCATCCGGCGCTGGGCGTCTCCTGGCTCGCCAACAAGCTCGGCCGTCACGGAGTGACGCTCGAACCGGGCCACATCATCCTTGCCGGCTCGTTCACCCGCGTCGTATTTGCGCGCAAGGGTGACACGCTGCACGCCGACTTCGGTCAACTCGGCGGCATCGCCGTTCAGTTTGTTTGAAGGCGGACGATTGGGAAGATGAGTGGTCCGATTCTAACATTTCAGACAGGATTCGGTTAGTTGGCTCGGGTTTCTCAAGCGGCCCAGTGCGCGTTATACCCACGGCCGTTGATCGCGATTCACTCGCGCCGTCATGGCCGGACTTGTTCCGGCCATCCACGTCTTTCACTCGCTGGAGATTTTTAAGACGTGGATGCCCGCGAGAAGCGCGCCAGCAAAAATTCGCGTTGCGAAGGTGCTGTCTCGATGCCGTCAGCACCGAGACACTTTCGAGAGTAGAGGAAGTAGAAGCGGGTGCCGGATGGCGCTCGCGTTTCCCTCAACTAAGCTTCGACCAACGCCGGGCTCTCTGGGACCAGCGAAATCTCATCCTGCAATGCCCCGACAAAATCCAGGACCTGGAGGATTTTCCGAATGAGGTCTCCCCCTGCCGCGTCTCTGATTTCCTGCAAAGGGATACCAAGGGCAGTCGCGTCCACTCTACATTGAGCGGCCAAAAGCACGGACGCAGCCAGTCTTTTGCCGGCGGGTAAGAGAGCGATGTGCTTGCCGAACCAGTCATCCAAGAAATCGCGCGCTCGATCACTCATGTTACTCTCTGCAACAGTGACCCCCGACGCTCGAAACAAACCTAGCACGCTCCTTAGTTGCTCATCAATCGCGATTCCGTTCGATCGCGGCCTTGAGCCTGCCCGCCGCGCCCGCGAGTTATAGCTGAGAAACCAGCCCGCCACCGGTGTCAATTCCAACTGGTGGAGCGGATTTGACATTCGCACCCCACTTGGCCGCCAGTTGCAGTGCGGAAATTCATTGGCAGCTTCGGTCGAAGAGGGTCACCTTCTCCGGCCGCGGCTTCGCGCTACCGAGTCGGCCGCCAGAAAATCCCAAAGCAATTGTTAATTCCACCCAACCCATTCTTAACGCTTCCTTGCTAACGATGCGGCGCATGTTCCGCCGGGCGGCGGTGCAGAGGTTATTGTGGCATCGATCGGCTCCGAGCACGGATCGCGTTCGCGTTTTTTTTGGCGCCCGCGCTGGCGCAACGCTTTTGCCGCCCTGTTCGGCCTTCGCACCATCGCGTTGCCAGGGGTGCGAACGCTGTTCGGCGGCGGCGCGGATTACTCGGTCGCGCGCCGTCTTGCCGGAGCCGCCTTTTTCATTCGCGTCCTCAGCGCGCTGGTTGCGTTTGTGTCGCAAATCGCGCTCGCCCGCTGGCTCGGCGGATTCCAGTTCGGCGTCTACGTCTACGTGTGGACCTGGGTGCTGCTGCTCGGCGGCATGGTGGATCTCGGGCTTGGTTCGGCGGCGCAACGCTTTATCCCCGAATACACGGAGCAGAAGCGCTTTGCCGCGTTGCGCGGATTTCTGCGCGGCAGCCGCTGGCTGGCGGCGACCATCGCCACCGCCATCGCCGCGGTCGCTGCGCTGATCGTGTGGGCGCTGTCGCGGCACCTCAATCCGGCGAGCACCGTGCCGCTCTACCTTGCCTGCGCGGCGCTGCCGATCTGCGGCGTGGCCCAGGTCCAGAGCGGAATTGCGCGCTCCTACGACTGGATCAACCTCGCACTCAGCCCGGGCTATGTGCTCCGCCAAATCCTGCTGCTGGTGCTGCTCGGCTGCGCGCTGGCACTTGGCCTGCCGATGGACGCGGCGACCGCGACCTTCACCGCCGCCGCAACCTGGTGGGGGGTGACGCTCGGCCAGTCCATCGTGCTCAACCGGCGGCTCGCCAAAGTGGTCGAGGGCGGTGAGCGGTCCTATGCGTTGCGTTCCTGGCTGTCCACCTCGACGCCGATTTTCGTCGTCGAGGCGTTCTTCCTCCTGCTCACCTACGCGGACGTGATCGTGCTGCAAATGTACCGTCCGCCGAACGAGGTCGGCATCTATTATGCGGCCTCCAAAACGATGGCGCTCATCGCCTTCATCTACTTCTCGGTGGCGCAGACCCTGGCCCACAAATTCGCCGAGTATCACGTTGCCGGCTCGCGCCAGCGACTCGCCAATTTTCTCGCAGTCGCGGTGCGCATGACGTTCTGGCCTTCGCTCGGCGCCATCCTGGTGCTGCTGGCGATCGGCCGGCCGCTCTTGCGCATGTTCGGCCATGATTTCGTCTCCGGCTATTATTTGATGTTCATCCTTGCCATCGGACTGCTGGCGCGCGCTTCGGTCGGCCCGGCGGAGCGACTGCTCAACATGCTCGGCGAACGGCGCAGTTGCGCGTTCGTCTATGCCGGATCGTTCGCCGCCAATATCGGCCTGTGCGTGGTGTTGATCCCGCACTTCGGAATTGCGGGCGCCGCGATCGCCAACGCGGCTACGCTCGTGGGCGAGTCGGGGAGCCTGTTCCTCATCGCCAAATTCCGGCTCGGCCTGCACTGCTTCATTTTCGGCGGCCATCAGGCTCGATAAGGCGCGCCCATGACGGTCGAACCGATGACCGCGTCCGCGCCGCCTGTCTTGGATGCGGCCGCGGCGATTGCCAGCGCGCGACGCGCCGTCGTCGCCGACCGCTACGCGGTCGATGCGTTTGCCACCGAGTGGCAGGAATTCTCCCGGCTCGAGGCAATCGCCGATGAGTGGCGCGCGCTTGCCGCGCGCGCACTGACGCCCAACGTGTTCTACGAACCGGCATTCGCGCTTGCCGCCGGCCGCGTTTTTGCGCGCGGCGCAGGCGCGGTGCTGGTCTGGTCGGGGACACGGCCACGCAAGCTCCTTGGATTCTTTCCCGCGCGGATCGCCGCGCGACGCTACGGGCTGAAGCTGCCGGTACTCATGGGATGGACCCATCCGTTCGCCCCGCTCGGCACCCCGCTGGTCGAGCGCGAGGCCGCCGAGCCGGTCATCGCCGCCTGGCTTGCCTACCTTGCCGGCAATCCCGATCTTCCGGGGCTGCTGCTGCTGCCCTTCTTGCCGCAAGACGGCCTATTCGCCGGCGCCTTGGCGGCAATCCTTCGACGTCGCCAAATGCCGTGCGAGGCGTTCAATTGCCACACGCGCGCGCTGCTCGAGCCGCGCGGCGAGCGTGCCGACTACGTCAAGCACGCACTCGGCTCGCGCAAATACGGACAGCTCCGCCGCACCATGCGCCGGCTGGGCGAAGCCGGTGGTCTGTTGTTCACCACTGCAGCCGAACCCGCTGCCGTTCCCGCCGCATTGGAGGATTTTCTGGCGCTCGAAGCCAGCGGCTGGAAGGGACAGGCCGGCACGGCCATCGCCTGCCGGGAGGAAATTCGAACCTTCGTCACGTCGGCCGTGGCCGCGCTCGCACTCGAAGGCAAAGTGGCGGTCGATCGCATCGTGCTGGAAGAACGCGCCGTCGCCGCTTCGATCACGTTGCGCAGCGGCGAGTGTGCCTGGTTCTGGAAGATCGCCTACGACGAAAGCCTGGCCCGGTGCGGTCCCGGCGCCATGCTCAGCGCGCTGGTGACCGAGCGTCTCGCCGATGATGTCACCATCGCGCGCGCCGATTCCTGCGCGCCTGCCGAGCATGCGGTCATCAACCGTACGTGGCGTGAACGACTGCCGCTCTCGGATTTGCTGATCGCGCCGCGGCCACAGGCGCCGTTTGCCCACGCGCGCCGGCTGGAACTCCTGCGTCGATCAACCATCGCCGCGGTCAACGGGATCCGGCACCGCTTTCCGCGGGTCGGATAGCCGCGACCCGCAAAGCGCCCGGGATTTTCCCGACTGCTTTCGTTGCCGCAGCGTTGACTTTGCAACACGGTTTCGGCGTAGCTTGGCCGCCTTGGGGGGAAATGATGCCATGGCCGAGCCGATCATCATCCGCATGGGCGGTTATGGCCCTGCGACGACGTCGTTTTCCCGCGCGCTCAAGCTGATCGGCGATACGCTGGAGAAGAATTTCGGCGATCGCGTGAGGGTCAGGTACGTCTGGAACATCATGGATTTCGGCTATCGCGCCGAGGATATCCTGTGGCTGGTCGAAGACGGCGTGCTCACGCTCGGCTATCAGTCGTCAAGTTATCTGACCGACCGCGTTCCCGAGCTCGGCTTCGTCGACTTGCCGTTCTTGTTCGATCGACGAGAGGCCGCGCGCGCGGCGATCGACGGCCCACTCGGCCGCTGTCTTGGCGAGAAGATGGAGGAGCGCCTCAACTACCGCATTCTCGGGTATTTCGAGAACGGCTTCCGTCAGATTTCCAACCGACTGCGGCGCCTGCGCTCACCCGCCGATCTTCTCGGATTGCGTATCCGCGTGCTGCCGAGCGAGGTGCAGGTCAAAACGTTCCAATTGCTCGGCGCCATTGCGATCCGTTGCGACTTGACCGAAGCCATCGCCGCGATCCAGGCCGGCACGATCGACGCCCAGGAAAATCCGTTCGCCAACACGGTGACCTACGGTGTTCATAAATTCCACCACTTCCACACCGTGACCAATCATTTCTACATTTCGCGGCCGATCTTTCTGCACCGGCCAGGTTTCGAATCCTGGCCGTCGGATCTGCAGCAGGCGATGCGCGAGGCGGTGGCGCGTGCCGTCGCGTTCCAGCGCGATCTCGCCATCGAGGAAGACCGCGAGGCGCGCGCGGCGATCCTGGCCGAGGGCTGCGAGATTGACGAAGTCACCGCCGGCGAACACGCCCAATTCCGCGCCGCCGTGGCGCCGCTGCTGGACGAGGCGCGCAAGACCTACGGGCAGGCGATGTTCGAGATGATCGGCGCGCGATGAGGATCGACCCGACGATCCGGACGTCTTATACCCAATTCATTCAGCCCGACTGCGCCCCCGCATTGCCGAACAGAGTGCGTTCGACCAGGCCGCAAATCGCGTGGGCGGCCACAATGTGAATTTGCTGGATCAGGGCGGTTTCGGCGGCGGGAGCGCACAGACAGTGATCGCAGTACGCCGCCAGTTCGCGTTCGCCATCGCCGGTAAAGCCAACCGTCGTGATGCCCATATTGCGCGCGGCTTTGAGCGCCGCCAGGACATTGGGCGAGCGGCCGGACGTCGAGATGGCGAGGAAAACGTCGCCGGGGCGACCGAGACCGCGCACCTGACGCTCGAAGACATGATCGAAGCCGTAATCGTTGCCGGTGGCGGTCAGGACCGCCGCATCGGCCGCCAGGGCGATCGCGGGCAGCGGATCGCGGTCGAAATAGAGCCGCGCAACGAACTCGCCGGCGATGTGCTGGGCATCGGCGGCGCTGCCGCCGTTGCCGGCAATCATCAGCTTGCCGCCCTCGCGAAATGCGCGCGTGATCGTATTCGCGATCGCGTGGATCGCTTCGCGCAGCCGCGCATCGGCGGCCGCCCGATCGAGCGCCTCGCATGACCGGCGAAAATGCGCCGCGACCATATCGTCGGGCTCGTGCATTGCGCACTCCTCGCTCCGGCGGGAGCCAAATGTCAACTCGACAGGCGCGCGGCAGCCTGTTGGATCCTTTGCGCTCGCCGCATCTAAGCCGCGATCGCCTCCAGCCGGCGCTTCGTCACCGCCGGTCCAAATCCTCCGATCACGACGAACACCACCGCCATGGCGCCGGCGATGAACCCGAACACGCCGATGGTGCCGTAGCGGCCGAGGAAGAAGGCGATGATGAAGCCGGAAAAGACCGCCGAGAACCGGCTCCACGAATAGACAAAGCCGACCGCCTGGGCGCGGATACGAGTTGGATAAAGCTCGGCCTGGTAGGCGTGGAACGAGAACGACATCCAGTTATTGCAGAGCGTGATCAACAGCCCGCAGATGATGACGCCAGCCGCGCTCGACTGCCAGGCGAACAACAGGCCGAACACGGCGATGCCGAACGCGGCCCAGGCGATCTGCCATTTGCGCTCGAAATGGTCGGCGAAGAAAACCCCGATCAGGGGTCCGATCGGTGCGGCCACCGCAATGATGAAAGTATAGGCGAGCGATTTGGTGGTCTCGACGCCCTGCGAGATCAACAAGGTCGGCACCCAGCTGGCAAAGCCGTAATAGCCGATGGTCTGAACCAGATTATAGATCACCAGCATGATGGTGCGGCCGCGATAGACGCTGTTCCACATCTCGCTCCAGGCGCCGGCTTTGACTTCGGCTTCGCCGGCAACGACTTCCGGCGGCGGCAGTTCGGCTCCGCCGTCGGCGCGGATTTTCCGTTCCAAATCCGCGACGATTATTTCCGCCTCGGCGACGCGGCCGTGCTGCGCCAGCCAGCGCGGCGATTCCGGAAGATTGCGGCGAATCCACCAGATCACCAGCGCGCCGATCGAGCCGATGATGACCACCCAGCGCCAGCCGTCGAGGCCGAGAATTTTCAGCGGCACCAGTTGCCACGCCAGGAAGGCGACGATCGGCACGGCCGTGAACATCACGAATTGATTGTAGGCGAAGGCCGGGCCGCGTTGTCCTTTCGGGACCAGTTCGGACACGTAGGTGTCGACGTTGACCAGCTCGACGCCAAGCCCGACGCTGGCGATGAAGCGCCAGAGATCGATGCTCTGCGGCGATTTCTGGAAGGCCATGATGAAGGCGCCGACCGAGTACCACAGCAGCGCGAAGGTCAAGATCGACCGGCGGCCGAAGCGGTCGGAAAGCCAGCTGAACGCGATCGTTCCGACGAACAGTCCAGCGAACAGCGCGGCGACGAAGCTGGCGAAGCCTTGCAAGTCGAACAACCCCGCGGTGGTCGGCTTGAAGATGCCGGCCTTGAACAAGCCAAGCGCCACGTAGGCGGTGAAGAACAGATCGTAGAATTCGAACCAGCCGCCCAACGACAGCAGCGTGATCAGTCCGCGCGTGTGGCGCGAGGCCGGCAAGCGATCGAGCCGCGCCGCTACCGTAATCGCCGAATCGGTCGCCATCGGAATGCCCCCCAAAGCCTCTTCGGTCTTCAATTCAACCCTCTGGCTCGACGATGTGCAAGCGCCGAACAGTCAAATCATCGATTTGCAAGGCGGCAAAATGCGCTTTTTTGATCGCCAGGCGCCCAACGGCCAATCGGCCAATGGCGAGTGCGCCGATGGCCAGCGCGCCGATGGCCGCGGCGCCGAGCGCCAATGCCATCACGCTGGTCGGGGGAATTGCCTGGGGCGATAGCGTCAGTTCGCGTGCCATCTTCGATCTCGATGGTTTCTCGTAACCCGATTGACGGTTGCAGGGCTCCGGGGACCGGCCGGTTTTGCCGGCATCCAGTTCAGGCATGTGGGCCGGAGGTGCCGAAGCCGTCATACAGCCAGGCCAGACATTGGAACGTGGCGGTCTCGTCGCGTTCGCCCAACATCTGCCAATAGACTTCGCGCGCGATGCCGTCGGCGTGATAAACGTCCCAGATGTAACGGGATTCCAGGGTCACGCGAGCGGTGCGCGCAGCGCGGCCGCGTTCAAACTGCTCAAAAGCTGCCGGGTAGTCGCCGCCTGCGGCGGCAATGCAATCGGCGAGACACACCCCGTCCTCGATCGCCATGCAGGCGCCCTGAGCCAGCGACTGCAGCGTCGGATGCGCGGCATCGCCGAGCAGCACCACGCGGCCCTTGTGCCAGTGCCGGATCGGATCGCGGTCGCCGACGGCCTGGCGCCGGCCCAGATCCAGCATCGCCAGCAATGCCTTCATGGTGGGATGCGCGTCGCGGTAGGCCTGATCGACCTCGGCGCGGTAGGCCGCTACATCGCCGCGCTCGGAATTCGCCGACCTGCGGAACGTCGCGGCGATGTTGAACAGCGTGCCGTGGCGCAGCGGATAGTGCACGAGGTGCCCGCTCGGACCTCCCCACAGAGCAACACTGTCGCGAGGGACGTCTGCGGCGACGTCAGCCATCGGCACGATGGTGCGAAAAGCCATGAAACCGTTGCGCCGCGGTTCGCCGTCGGCGAGCAATTGAGCGCGCGTGCGCGAACGGATGCCGTCGGCGCCGACGAGCAAAGCGCCCTGAAAGCTACGGCCATCTTCGGTCGTCACAGTGACGCCGTGGCCGTTTTCCTCGAAGCGAGCCACCATGGCGTCGCCCACGAGCGTGATCAGCGGGTCACGCCGGCAGGCATCGAGCAGAACGTTATGCAAATCGATGCGATGAATGATGATATATGGATATTTGAAGCGGGCACGAAATGCCGGAGTTCCGGTCGCGACCCGAGTCACCTCTTTGCCGTTGAGTGCATCGATCATCAGGACAGCCGGCGGCTCGTCGGCCTTTTCCAGCACCGCCGCGCTCACGCCGATGCGGTCCAATGCGTGAAAGACATTCGGACCGAACTGGATGCCGAACCCGATGGCGCCGAATTCGGGCGCGCCTTCGAGCACGCACACCGCAGATCCGCGGCGCGCCAGCGCCAAGGCCGCGGTCAGTCCGCCGAGTCCGCCGCCGGCGATGATGATGGGGTTGGCGTCGGCCATGCGGATAGCGCCCCAAGGGCTCGCGCGATGCCCTGCATTTTGAATATTAGTCTTTTTGCCAGGGACGATCAGCTATATTGATCGCTGCAGACAAACTGGGAACAACGATGCAAGTTTCGGCCGATGAACTGGGCATCCTCGGCGAGCTCGAGCGCAAGGTGCTTTGGCTCGCCACCTGGACCATCCACCACGCCAACCATCTGCGCGAGAACTCCGACGGGATCAAGGTCGGCGGCCACCAGGCCTCGTCCGCCTCGCTCGCCACCATCATGACGGCGCTCTATTTTCACACCTTGCGTCCGCAGGACCGTGTCGCGGTCAAGCCGCATGCGTCGCCCAACTTTCATGCCATCCAGTATCTGCTCGGCAAGCAGACGCGGGAAAAACTGGAGAACTTTCGCGGCTACCATGGGGCGCAGTCCTATCCGTCGCGCACCAAGGACGTCGACGATGTCGACTTCTCCACGGGCTCGGTCGGCCTTGGCGTGGCGCAGACGCTGTTTTCCTCGCTCGTGCAGGACTACGTGCGCGCCCACGGCTGGGGCTTGGCCCGCCCCGAGGGCCGCATGGTGGCGCTGATCGGCGACGCCGAGCTCGACGAAGGCAACATTTTCGAGTGCATGCTCGAAGGCTGGAAGCAGGGCCTGCGCAATTGCTGGTGGATCGTCGATTACAACCGGCAAAGCCTCGACGCCGTCATCCGCGAGGGCCTGTGGCAGCGCTTCGAGCAGCTGTTTCGCAATTTCGGCTGGGACGTCGTGATCCTCAAATATGGCTCGCTGCTCGAAGCCGCATTCCGCGAGCCCGGCGGCGAGAGCCTGCGCGACTGGATCGATCGCTGCCCGAATCAATTGTACTCCGCTCTGGTCTTCCAGGGCGGCGCCGCCTGGCGCAAACGCCTTGCCGATGACATCGGCGACCAGGGCGCGGTGTCCAAGCTGATCGACTCGCGCAGCGACGAAGAACTGGCGCGGCTGATGACCAATCTGGCCGGCCACGATCTGCCGACGCTGCTGCAGGCCTTTGCCGCCGCCGATCATGACCGGCCCGTGTGCTTCATCTGCTACACGATCAAGGGCTACGGTTTGCCGTTCGCCGGGCACAAGGACAATCACGCCGGACTGATGACGCCGGCGCAGATGGAGAGTTTTCGCCAGGCGATGCGTGTCCATCCTGGGCACGAATGGGACCGTTTCGAAGGACTGCAGCTCGCGCCCGAAATACTGCAACGCTTTCTCGACGGCGTGCCGTTTGCCGGCGGCGGCCCGCGCCGGCTGACTGCGCCCGGCTTTGCGGCGCCGGAAACTCTTGCGGTGACCATCCAGCCGGAAATGTCGACGCAAACAGGATTCGGTGCGCTGCTCAACGAGCTGGCGCGGGACCAATCCGATTTGGTCGCGCATGTGGTCACCGCCTCGCCGGACGTGACCGTCTCGACCAATCTCGGCGCCTGGGTGAACCGGCGCGGGTTATTCGCGCGCGAGGCGCTCGCCGACACCTTTCGCAGCGAGCGCATTCCCTCCACGTTCAACTGGGACTTTTCCGCCAAGGGACAGCACATCGAGCTTGGCATCGCCGAGAACAATCTGTTCATCTTGCTGTCGGCGCTCGGCCTCTCCCACGCGATCAACGGCGAACGCCTCATTCCCATCGGCACGCTTTATGATCCGTTCATCGCCCGCGGGTTGGATGCACTCAATTACGCCTGCTATCAGGATGCCCGCTTTATCCTGGTCGCGACGCCATCGGGCGTGACGCTGGCGCCCGAGGGCGGCGCGCACCAATCGATCGCCGAGCCGCTGATCGGCATGGCGCAGGACGGCATCGCCGCCTTTGAGCCGGCGTTCGTGGACGAGCTGGCGGTGATTCTCGCCTTCGCGCTCGACTACATTCAACGCGACGCCGGCGGCGACGGCGCAGAAGCGTCCGAACGAAACTGGCTGCGGGACGAGACCGGCGGCTCGATCTATCTGCGGCTGTCCACGCGTCCGGTCGAGCAGATCAAGCGCCCGATGAGCGCTGCGCTGCGCCACGCCATTGTCGACGGCGCGTATTGGCTGCGCGCGCCCGGGCCAAATTGCGAGGTCGTCGTCGCCTATACGGGCGCGGTGGCGCCGGAGGCGATCCAGGCGGTGGGCTTCATGGCGGAGGATCGGCGCGACGTCGGGCTGCTTGCCGTCACCTCGGCCGACCGGCTCAATGCCGGCTGGACCGCCGCGATGCGCGCGCGCGAACGCGGCCTCGTGCACGCGCGTTCACACGTCGAGCGGCTATTCGCGGGCCTGCCGCCGCATTGCGGCATCGTCACCGTAGTCGACGGCCATCCGGCGACGCTCGCCTGGCTCGGGGCGGTCAACGGCCATCGCGGGCGTCCGCTCGGGGTCGAGCATTTCGGCCAGACCGGCTCGATCGCCGAACTCTATCGCCATTACGGCATCGACGCCGACGCGATCATCGCCGGCGCGCAGGCGCTGACGCCGGGCGCACCGATGCGTCACCTGCGCGCGTTGTGATGAGGTGTCTCAGCGTGCCAACGCCGGCTGGCGCGACTTCGATGCATTGAGCGCCTCGTAGATCACCCGGCCGAGCGCCGCCAGCTGATAGGGCTTGCGCAGCACCGGGAAGGCCGGCTCGTTCTCGAACACCTGCGAATATCCTGTCGTCAGCACCACCGGAATTTGCGGATACCGCTCGACGATTTCGTGGGCCAGCGCGACGCCGTCGCTGCGTCCCGGCAGCACGACGTCGGTGAAGACGAGATTGACCTGGTGTCCGCACGCCAGCGTCTCGAGCGCGGCGCCCGCTTCCTCCACGGCTAGGGTGCGATAGCCGAGCTGTTCGAGCAGCGAAACCGCCGCGCTTCGGACATCCGCATTGTCCTCCACCACCAGGATCGTCTGCTGGCCCAAGGCCCGATATGTCGCCGCATCTTCCGTTGCGGCGGCGACGATGGGCGCGTAATTGCGCGGCAGGAAGATGGTCACCTTCGTGCCGCGGCCGAGTTCGCTCTCGATCCGCATCGTTCCGCCCGATCGCCGCGCAAATCCGTAGACTTGCGACAAGCCTAGCCCGGTACCCTGGTCCGGCCGCTTGGTGGTGAAGAACGGCTCGATCACGCGCGGAAGTATTTCGGGCGCGATGCCGGCGCCGGTGTCGGCGACGGTGAGCGCCACCGCGTCGCCGGTGAGGCCCTCGGGCGTATCGGCGACGGCAAGCTGCACGTTGCTCGCCGCAATCGACAGACGTCCGCCGTCCGCCATCGCATCGCGCGCGTTGACGGCGAGATTGACCAGGGCCAGCTCGAACTCCGGCTTGTCGACACACACCGTCCAGGTGGCATCGGGAATATCGAGGCGCAGTTCGATATTGACGTGCAGCGAACCGGCGAGCACGTCGCGCAGGCCGTTGAGCGTTTCAGCAAGGCCGAGCACTGTCGGCGCCAACGGCAGGTTACGGGCAAATCCCAAGAGCTGCCGGGTCAGGTTCTCGCCGCGCGAGGCCGCCAGCAGGATGGCCTGCACGGCGCGCAGGTCCCTCCCCTCGACCAGCCGGTTTTTCAAGTTCTGCGCGTGAACGCCCACGATCATCAACAGGTTGTTGAAGTCGTGAGCGATGCCGCCGGTGAGCTGGCCAATCGCTTCCATTTTCTGCATGTGGGCGGCGCGCAGGCGCGCCTCCTCGAGCGCGACCGCGGCCTCCTTTTCGGCGCTGACGTGGCGTCCGGCGACATAGATCAGGCCGTCGTTCTCCGTCATCGTCCATTGCAGCCAGCGCCAACTGCCGTCCTTGTGGCGTAAGCGGTCTTCGATGCGCACCGTAGCCGCTCCCTGCGCCAGGCGGCACACGCCGGCGAGCGCGCTGGCGACATCGTCGGGATGGCGCAGTTCGTTCACATGCACGGATTTGATCTCAGCCTCGCTCCAGCCGAGCAATCGCGTCCATGCCGGGTTCATGCTGAGAAAATAACCGTCGAAATTGCACACGCCGAGCAGATCTTCCGACACGTTCCAGATTCGGTCGCGCTCCAGCGTGCGCCGTTCAACTTCAGCGCCGAGTGCTTCGCTGAGCCGGCGCAGCTCTTCCTCGGTGCGTTTGCGCGCGGTGATATCGAGCAGCGAAGCGATCCATCCGTCGACGCTGCCGTCGGCGGCGAATTCCGGCCGGTAAGCGATGTGCAGGCAGCGCCGTCCGGCGCGGCGAAACTCGATCTCGCATTCGAAATCGACGGCGCCGCCGCCCAGCACGGTCTCGATATGCGGGCTCAGCGTCTGCAATGCCTGCTCGCCGATCATTTCCGCAATGCTCGTCCCCAAAACCTGCTCGCGCGGGCGGCCGAGCCACTGCGCGTAGGCGGCACTGACGTAGCGGTAGCGCAGGTCCCGGCTGCAGCGCACCAACATGAACGGGGTGCGATTGATCACGCTTTGCAGCTCCGCCTCGCTGGCCCGGAGCGCCTCCTCGGCCTGTTTGCGCTCGGTGAATTCCTGGAAGCTGCACACTGCGCCTTCGACGCGTCCGCCAGCGTCCTTGAGCGCGGCGACGTTCATGAGCACGGGAATGCGGGAGCCGTCCTGCCGCTCGATCGAGAGTTCGCAATCGAGCAGGGTGTCGCCGCTGGCCAGCACGGTGGCGACCGGCGAGTCGGCAAACGGCAGCAGATCGCCCTCGGCGGTGTAGCGGCGAAAGGCGGCGCTCTCGAGCTCGGCCGGATCATCGAGTCGCGGCGCGCGTCCCCACAATTCGACGGCGCGCCGATTATATTTGAGCAGGACGCCGTCGCGCCGGCACACGCACAGAGCGGTCGGCACCGCATCTAACGCGCACTGCTCGATGGCGAGGAAGCCGTTCAATCCGCACGGCGACGATGCAATTCCGGAACGTGGAACCTCACGCATCACACACCCCCGTTCGGCCGCAATCCCCGCTTGCCGCGAAGGCTCGTGCAATCGAGCATGCCCCCATTATGCGGCTTTTTTCCGCCGCCGCGCCAGTGCCTGTCGCAGCGCCGGCTGTATACCGTTCCCGCAGCCTCAGATCGGTGATCGGCTCGTAGAGCGGGCCATTCCGGTCCGCCACGAGCCGCGCATTGCGGTCATGCGCCCGTGGATGCGAGATTGCTAACCTACACCGCGACCGGATGTTCCTCTGCGCGAAGCGTGGCGGCTGGGTGTTTTTTCCGCGCGAAGCGCGGCGCTCATGGATTGACCAGCGCCGCTCGCGTGGGAATAAAGGCTACGGCCGAGCGAAAGAACCAAGGAACAAGGAATGTCCGACACCGAGGACAATAAGGACAAGCAAGAGACGAAAGAAAAGAAAACAGCGGGCCACACGCTCGCCGACCACGGTTACGGCGAGAACCTCGTGCACGTGCACGACGAGGACACCGACCACGATCACGACCACGATTACGATTTCGAAGACGACCAGATTCCGCTCGAGGACAATCCGCTCTGGCGTTTGGACAATGTCTCGCTGACGACGGTCGGCATCGACATCGGCTCTTCGGGCACGCAGGTCATCTTCTCGCGCGTGCATCTGCGCCGCCTCGCCGAGGATTTGACCAGCCGCTATTACGTGGTCTCGCGCGAGACCCTGTTCCAATCGCCGGTGGCGCTGACGCCCTATCAGAGCGAGGAGCGCATCGACGACGCCAAGCTCGGCGCCATCATCGACGAGGCCTATGCGGCCGCCCGGCTTGATCCCGACAATATCGATACCGGCGTCGTCATCCTCACCGGCGAGGCCCTGCGCCGTGAGAACGCGCAAGGGATAGCGGCGATCCTTTCCGAGCAGGGCGGCGAGTTCGTCACCGCCACCGCCGGTCACCACATGGAAGCGATGCTCGCCGCCTATGGCTCCGGTGCCGCGCGGGTGTCCAGCGACGAAGGCAAGCGCATCCTCAACATCGACATCGGCGGCGGCACCACGAAGCTCGGCCTGGTGGAGAAGGGCAAGGTGATCGTCACCGCGGCCGTGCACATCGGCGGCCGCCTGCAGGTGGTCGAGAACGGCCGGATCGTCCGCCTCGACCCGGCCGGCAGGCATCACGCCAAGCGCGCCGGCTTTTCCTGGAACCGCGGTGACCGCGTCAATGCCGCCGAGCTGGAGACGCTCGCCGGCGTCATGGCCGATACGCTTGTCGCCGCCATCACCGCGCAGCCGCTGCCGCACGATGTCGCGCATCTGTATCTGACCGACCCGATCGCCGATCTCGGCCGCATCGACGGCATCATGTTTTCGGGCGGCGTCGGCGAATACGTCTATGAGCGCGAGCAGCGCGATTTCGGCGACATGGGCCCGCTGCTCGGTCGGGCGATCCGCGCGCGCATCGAGCGGGGCGCTTTCCCCTGGCCGATCCTGCCGGCCGGCGAGTGCATCCGCGCCACCGCGCTCGGCGCCTCGGAATATTCGGTGCAGCTCTCCGGCAATACCAGCTACATTTCCTCGCCCGGCACGCTGCTGCCGCGCCGCAACTTGCAGGTGCTGCAGCCGCCGTTTGATCCCGCCGATATCATCGATCCGGAAAAACTCGCAGCCGCAATCCGCGATCACATCGCCGCATTCGACCTGGCCGACAGCGAGCGCGAGATCGCGCTCGCCCTGCGTTGGAGCGGCATGCCGGCGCACGAGCGACTGTTGGCGTTCGCCCAAGGCATCAAGGCCGGGCTCGCCGACCGCCTCGCCGGAAAACTGCCGGCCTTCATCATGCTCGATGGCGACGTGGCGCAGACGCTCGGCCATATCCTGCGCGAGGAGTTGCAGGTCGAAAGCGAGCTTCTGGTGATCGACGGCGTGGTGTTGTGGGATTTCGACTATATCGATCTCGGCCGCATCCGCATGCCGTCATACACCGTCCCGGTAACCATCAAATCACTGGTGTTTTCCGAAGACCCGCGCGGGCCGCGCCCACGCCAGCGCCTGCATCATCATGATCATGAGCATGATCACGAGCATGACCATACCCACGGGCACGGGCACGGGCACGGTCATGCACACGACCATCACGACCATCATGACGAGTCGGCAGGACCTACGGATCGTTGACTACGCGCGAAGCAATCTGTCCTCCAGCCAGTTCCACATCACCGCGGTGCCGAGCGAGAGATAATCGCGCTGGCAGTGCTGCGCGCCGCCTTCCTCGGCGGAGAATACGCGCAAGGTCTTGTCGGCGGAGCCGCTGGCGTCGTAGAGCGCCTGCGCATCCTTCAGCGGTATCTGTTCGTCGTCGGCGCCGTGCACCACCAAAAACGGGCAGCGCATGTTCTGCACCACGCCATCGAGCCGGAACGGTTCCAGTTTTTTCAGCGCCGCATCGAGGCTGTCGACGCCGAGAATCCACATGATGTGGTGGCCGGGCACCGACATCGAGGCCGCAAATCCGGCTTCGATGCGCCGCTTCCAGGTGCCGTAATAGTCCCAGATCGCGCCCCAGGCGATGCAGGCGGCAAAGCGGTGGTCGAGCGCGGCGCAACGCGGGGCGTAATAGCCGCCGAGGCTGATGGCGACGATGCCGATGCGCCTGGGGTCGACATCGCGGCGCGTTTCCAGGTAATCGATGCAGGCGCTGCCGGCTTTCTCGTAGTCGTGGCGCAGCGCCATGCCGCGAAAGCGGATCGCCTCGCCGGTGCCGGGGCCGTCCATCACCAGCACCGAGATGCCGCGGCGGACGAGATCGGGCACTCCGCGCAGGAACTGAATCTCCTTGGTGATGTCGAGTCCGTCGAAGAACACCATGCAGGGGGCGCGTGCGGAGTTCGCGTTCCGCGCAGGCACGAAATAGCCGGGGAGTTTTTTGTCCTCGAACGGCACCTCGACAATTTCGATTTTGCGGCCCGACAGTGCCACAAACTGATGAAAGCAATCGACCGCCGTGCGGTAGGCGTCGAGCGCGCGCGCATCCTTGGGCGTGCGGAAGCGCTCGCCCATCTGATAATAATGACAGGCGCGCAGATAGAACGAAGCCGCCGAGGCCGCATGGCGCTCGGCACGGAATTTTTCCGCGTGGCCGCGCACCGTATCGGCGACCTTGACGCAGGCGTCGAACCACGCCGCGTCGTCCTCGCCGCCCTTGCCGTCGAGCAGGCGACCGATGGCGTGCAACTCGCTGATATCGACACCGCCGGACGCCGCCGTGCCCAGCATGTTCACGAAAGCCGCCGACCAGCGGTAATCGCCGGGGAAATACATGAAGTATTTTGCGGCTTCGGACATTGCTTGCCTCTTTATCATTCCGGGCTCGCGCCGTTGACGCGCCCCGGAATGATGAGCCTGCGCATCGCAGGCCGAGCGCCTCGTCGGATTCAGTGGCTCTGCTGCAGGTGCCCGGGAAGCTTGGCCAGTTCGCCCTGATAGGCGATCTGCTTGGCGAGAAATTGGCCGTATTGAACGGGGCTGTTGGGCGGCGCCGGCACGGTCATGCCGAACGGCTCCAGTCGCTTGGCAAAATCCGGCGAGCGGATCGACTGATTGAGCGCCTTGTTGAGGACATCGATTGCCGACGCCGGCGTTTCGCGTGGCGCCAGCAGGCCGACGAAAGCGTCGTGATCGAAGTTACGAAATCCCAGTTCCTCCATGGTCGGCACATTCGGCAGGATGGCCATGCGATGAGCGCTCGCGACCGCGAGCACACGCACCTGGCCGCTGGCGGCGAGACCTTCGGCGCTGGGATAGAAGGTAAACCCAGCCTGAACATCGCCGCGAGCCACGGCCGTCGCCGCCGGTCCCGAGCCGCTATACGGCACCGCGACCATCTTGATGCCGGCCAGCGAATTGAGCTGCGAGACGGCGATGGCGGGACTCGTCGCCGGTCCGGTGGTCGATACGTTGGTCTTCGCCGGGTTCGCCTTGGCGTAGGCGATCAGGTCGGACAACGTTTTGAACGGCGACTTGCCATTGACGATGAGAACAAGGGGCGGGCCGACCGCGACCATTCCGACCGGCGAAAAATCGGTCAGAACCTTGTAGGGCACGTGAATGTAATAAAAGTTCTGCACCTCGGAGATGCCGCTCACCAGCAGCGTGTAGCCATCCGGGGCGGAGTGAACCACATAGGAACCGCCGACGACGCCGGACGCGCCCGCCTTGTTCTCGACCACGACGGGCTGTCCGAGGCGCTGTTGCATGGCCGGCGCCAGGATGCGCGCCGGGATGTCGGTCAACCCGCCGGGCGCGAACGAAACGACAAGCGTGATCGAGCGATTGGGAAAGCCCTGCCCGTTTGCCGCGACCGTCCAACCGATCGCCGCGAGGACGCCCAGCAACAATCGCAGTCTCATGCTTGCCTCCGTGTTCGATCGTATTCCACGGCGGGACGATCGCATAAAGTCAATGCCGTCTCGAGATAGATGCGCGCGGCAAGAACCACATCGTCGAGCAGCACATGGTCGCCGACGGCGTGCATCGAGCGGCCCTTTGCATCCGGATGCAGCCGGCCGCCCGGCCCGAATTGAACGCAAGGCACGTCGTAGCGGGTCAGATGCACGGCGTCCGCGCCGGTCCGGCGCAGAAAGGTCTTGGTTGCCTCACCCATGACCGAGCGCTGCGCGTCCGCGAGCGCGGTTACGACCGGCAGATCGCCGTCGATGACGAGCGGGGGATCGGTGACGATGAATTCCAACCGCGGCTCCTCTATTCGCTGGCGTTCGGCGAAGGTGCGCAGGACCGAGCGCAGTTCGCGCTTGATCTGATCCGCGGTCTGGCCCGGCACCGTGCGGATGTCGAGATAAAGATTGCACGCATAGGGATTTCGCGACAGCCGCCAGGGATCGCCGCCGCGGATCGAGGCGAGCGTCACGTGCGGGTGCTCGCCGAGATAGACACTCGCAGCGCGGAATCTTTCGGCCCAGGAATCGACATCTTCGCACAAGAGCCGCGCCACGTTGATGGCGTTGACGGTGCCTTCCTTGTTGGTCAGCGCCGCGTGCGCGACGGTGCCGCCGACCGTCATCTTTGCCCACACGCAGCCCATGTTGGCCGTGCAGATGCGCATCCCGGTCGGTTCGGCAAGCAGGGCGAAATCGGCGGTGACGCCGTGCGAGACAAGATACTTGGTGCCGATGCCGTAGCCCGAATAGTCGCGGCCCTGAAATTCCTCGACCGGCGCCTTTTCGATTTCTCCGACCACGGCTCCCAGCGAAATGTCGCCGCGCAAAGCAATCCCCGCGTTGGCGACGGCTTCAAGTGCGACGACCAGCCCGGTCAATCCGCTCTTCATGTTGCTGGCGCCCAAGCCCCAGATCCAGCCATCGCGATAGACGCCTTTCGGCCTGAATCCTTCGCCGGACAGATGCGCTTCATCGCCGCTGTAAGAGGTGTCCATGTGGCCGGTGAACAGAAGATTCAATCCGTCGCCGCGCCCGCGCAGATGGGCGATCGCGTTGGGCCGGTCGTCCTCGACAAGCTGCCGCGATGCGTCGAGGCCGGCGCGACGCAGGCGATCGACGATGTAATCGGCCATGGGGGCTTCCGCGCCGGTCGGGCTGCGGATATCGATCATGTCGAGCAACGTTTGGCGCACGACGTCCGCCGTGATGTAGGCGTCCGCCTTGTGGCGATGCGGATGGGTCATTGTTGCCTTCTGCCGGCCAGGTTTTAGAAGCTCGCAAACTCGGTCGTGCCGGCTGCGACGTCCGGCACCGGAAAGAAGCACAGCAGCATCAGCGGCTCATGGCCGGTATTGACCGTCATGTGCTTTTCGCCGGGCGGAACGAGCAGCGTGTCGCCGGGCGCAATCGAATGCACGCCGCTCTCGGCGTGCATCGCGCCCTTGCCCGAGAGGACATAGATGCACTCCTCGAAGTCGCGGTGCAGATGCGGCCCGCGCGGCGTCTCGCCCGGTCGCGGCGGCGCGATCTCGACGATGCGGAAACTCAAGTGCGAGCCGATCGCGCCCGATACTGCTTCGCGCGAGAGCCGTCCGGGCAGGTTCAAAATCCTGGCATCCGTTTGCTTCAACAGCCGCGCCATCACACTGCCTGCCGCAGATGCTTGATCGCGGCGGCGCCGCCTTGCACTTCGTCGAGCTTGCGGAAAATCTCCGCCGCTTCCTTGGCGATCGCGTCGGCGATGTCGGCGAGCATGCGCGCGCCCTTCTCGGTCGTCGCGTGCTGCGGGCTGCCGAACCAGCCCGTGGGCGCGATCGAACGGACGTCGGTCAGCACCGGCTGATAGAGGCGCGTGCGGCGCAGCTTGTCCATGCTGTGGCCGTGGCCGGGGTCGGACGAATTGCCGATGCGATCGAGATGCACGAGGTCGGGACGATAGGCGAGCACCGCCAGCGCTTCGATCTCGCCGCCGTGGGTGAGGCCGTTGCAGGAATGGCCGTAAATATCTTCGGCCACGTAGCAGGCCTGAACGGTGAGAACCGTCATGCCGTGATCGCGATGCAGCGCCTCGGCGGCGATGGCGAGCGAGGGGATGTTGCCTTCGTGCCAATTCAGGATCAGCAGGTATTTGGCGCCGTGCCGTGCCGCGGAGACGGCGGTCTCGGTCGTCACCCGCATGTACGTGTCGGGCGTCAGCGTGATGGTGCCCTCGAACGGCATATGCATGGGCGTGACGCCGAACGGCGTCGCCGGCAGGACCAGCGCGTCCATGCGTTCGGCCACGGCATGGCCGATGACGTTGGCGGCGAAAATATCGGTTCCGGTCGGCAGGTGCGGCCCGTGCTGTTCGACGCTGCCGGCCGGCAGAATGACCAGCGGGTTCGCTTTCAGCTGCGCGGCGATCTCCGGCTGGGTGAGATCGATGAAGTAACGGCTAGGCAACATGGCGTGCATCCTCCGCACCGATGCCGCCGCGCGCCTCGGCGAGCATGTCGGCGACGGCCACGAGCTGCCCGCGCCGCTCGATCGAGCACAAAGCCGCGTTGACGATCGCCATCGCCACATTGCCGTTACGCGCCGTAAGCTCATTGGGCTTCCCCGACCGGCAGCTTGCGGCGAACATTTCCAGCTCCATGCGGAACATATCGCTCTGCGGCACCGTCAACTCTTCGCGTTTGCCGTAACCGTCCTTGCCGCGCTGGATGTAGAGCGTCGAGCTTTCGTGCAGGCTTCGCCGGCTTGTCCCAGGCGGCGAAATCGATCTCGTAGTGCATGAGACCTTTGGAGCCGAAAACCCGGATGGCGAAGATACCGGGCGAGGTCCAGCACGAGCCCACATAGCCCACCTTGCCGTCGGCGAACTTCAACAGCGTCATCGACTGGTCGTCGACCTCGGCACCGACCGGCGACAGTTTGGAGGCCAGCGAACTCGCCTCGACAATTTCGCCGCCCAGATAGTGCAGCACGTCGAATTGATGGATGGCGAGCTGCGACAGCGGCCCGCCGGGCGCGCGGTCCTTGTACCAGCGCCAGGCCTGCGGGGTCAGTTCGAGCGCCCGCTCGTTGGAAAAATTCGCCTCCATGAAGGCGACGCGGCCGAGTTCGCCGGCGTCGATGGCGTGGCGGATCTGGCGGATGCCGGCCATCAATCTGGCGCTGTGGCCAACGGTGACGGTGACGCCGTAGCGGCTTTCCAGCGCCTCGATCTGCAGCCCGTTCGCCAAGGTCGCGGCAATCGGCTTCTCGGTGTAGACGTGCTTTCCCGCCATCGCGACTTCGCGCGCCAGCGGCAGGTGGGCCTCGTTGGGTACGGTGAGAATGACACCCTCGATGTGCGGATCGGACAGCATGGTTTGCAGATCGGGGACGGCCGGCACGCCGACCTCGCGCGCGAAGGCTTGGCGCTTGGCGTCCGAGCGGCTGTAGGCGGCGACGATCGCGAGCCGGTCCGAGGTCTTGGCGGCCTCGGCCAGAACCTTGGCCCAGCGGCCGAGACCGACAATGCCAAGCCTGACGGGATCTGTGCTCATCGTCATAGGCTCGTTACGCCGCGTTGCATGCTCGGTGGCCGCTTCTACGATCTGAGCGCCGGCATCACATCCTTGGCGAACCAGCGCAACTGCTCCTTGAATTCCTTGGGCGGCAATCCCTCGGCCCAATGGATCATGAAGTGTTCCAGCCCCGGATATTTTTCGGCGACCGATTTGATGCCGTCGATCACTTCGGCCGGCGGCCCGCAGAACCACGCCTTCTGCTTCACCCCTTCGGCAAGCTTGGGCACGCTCGTCGGCGCGCCGGGCGAACCCCAGGTGCGGCCCTGTTCGTCGGCATAGCGCACGAAGCCGAACGGCGCGAACCATTTGAAGCGCTCGTCGTGCGCCGGCTCGAGCCGGCGGATCGCTTCCTCGCGGCTGTCGGCGAGATAGACGCCGGCACCCCAGATGATGTCTTCGCCGAGCCGCGCCGGGCGCCCGTATTTGGTGCAGGCGGCGTGGAAGGCGCGGATCACCTCGTCGAGGATTTTCTCGCCGTTGAGCGTGACCATGGCGCTCAGCCCCTTTTGCGCCATCAGCTCGATGGTCTTGCCGCTGGCGATCGGCATCCAGATCTCCACAGGCAGATGCTTCGGCCGCGGCACCATGGTGATGTCGGTGAGCTTGTAGCCGCGATAGTCGACCGGCGGCGGCGCCTCGTAGAACTTGCCCTTGTGGTGGAACGACTGCTTGTTGAAGCAGGTCAAAAGCAGCTCCAGCTGCTCCTCGAACAGCTCGCGGTTCTTCTGCGCGTCGAGCAGCGGAGCGCCGAAGCTTTCAACCTCGCGGCTGTGATAACCGCGGCCGATGCCCATGATGACGCGGCCGCCGGTGACGATGTCGGCCATGGCATAGTCTTCGGCCAACCGGATCGGATGCCACATCGGCAGGATGTTGAAGGCACAGCCGAACTTGAGCCGCTCGGTCTGGGTGGCGAGCCACAAGCCGAGCTGGATCAGGTTGGGGAAGACCTCGTAGCCCTCGCGCTGGAAATGGTGCTCGGCGGTCCACAAGACGTCGAAGCCGAGCTCGTCCATGAGCTTCGCCACGTCGCGCGCGGTGAAGAACGCTTCACGCAGGCGCTCGTCCGAATAGCGCCGCTCGTCGGCCGGCGTGCCGGAAAGGCCGACATTGTCGAGCTCGATCTGGCCTACATAGAGAACATGGAATTTGCGGATCATGTGTTCTTTCCCTGCCAGCCTATTCGGAAGCTTTTATGCCCGAGAGTCAACATCACCTCGAGCGAGCGACCCGACGACACCACATGCGCCGCCGGGCCTTTTGCCGATGACGCACGATCGCTTCATCCAGTATAGTCCCCATCCTGCAGGCGCAGCGCTCGCGGCTGCTGACGGATTGGCGCGGGTGATATTCTTAAGGGAGGTTTCGGCAATGCTGACGCTGTACTACGGCCCGGGCGCGTGCTCGATGGCGGCGCACATCGTACTCGAGGAAAGCGGCGAGAAATACGAGCCCAAGAAGGTCAACCTCGCCGCCGGCGAACAGCGCACCGAGGCGTATCTCAAGATCCATCCTTTGGGCCGGGTGCCGGCGCTGCGCCTGGACAACGGCGAGCCGCTGACCGAGAACACCGCCATCCTGCCCTATCTCGGCAAACGCTTCGCGATGTGGCCATCGGACGCACTGGCCGAGGCCAAGGCGCTGTCGCTGATCGGCTTTTTTGCTTCCAGCGTGCATCCCGCGCACGGCCATGTCGGCCGCCCCGAACGCTACACGGCGGACAGTTCGGCCCATCCCGGCATCAAGGAAATGGGCCTTAAAACCTTCCACGGCTATTTGCAGCAGATCGACGCCATGCTGGCGGGACGCGAATGGTTCTTCGACCGCTACAGCGTGCTCGATCCTTACGCCTTCGTCTTCTACACCTGGGGCGTGCGCCGCGAACTGCCGATGGCGGAGCTTAAGCACTATACCGCGCACAAGGACCGCATGCTCAAGCACGCGGCGGTCCAGCACGTCGTCGAGGACGAGAAGGTCAAGGTGTGACTCGTCATTGCCGGGCTTGACCCGGCAATCCATAATGCGGTCGCGCTTTCGTGACCGCGGCGGTTGGTTAGCAAAGAGGCCACGTGGATGCGCGGGTCAGCGGGTCAAGCCCGCGCATGACGAGTGGAAAATAAGACAGGGAGAAAAATCCATGGCCAAAATCACCTGGGACCACATTCATCTGCGCACGACCAATCCGGAAACCATGGCGCAATGGTTCGAAAAAATGCTCGGCGCCGAGGTCATCCGCAGCATGCAGCAGGGCCAGCCGCGCATCGATCTAAAACTCGGCGGCGCCAATATCTTCATCGCGCCGGTCAAGGACGGTGACGGCACCAACACGCCGCCAAGCATTCCTTACCGCGGTCTCGATCATTTCGGTCTCTCTGTGAGCGGCATCGACGCCATCGCCGCCGATCTGAAGAAAAAGGGAGTCGAATTCACCCGCGAACCGACCACCGTACGCCCCGGCGTGCGCGTCTGCTTCATCCGCGCGCCGGAGGGGGTGTCAATCGAGCTGCTCGACCGCGACGCCAAATACGGAAGCGCGGCGGCGTAGGGGCGGCCCTTGTGGCCGCCCCGCGTAGGGCACCCACAACGGGTGCCCTACGCGACAACCCGCATTATTCATTCGAGATATTTGCTCGGCGGGTAATCGCGCGAGAACGGCGGCCGCGTGACGAACTCCGCGGGCTTGTAGGTCCAGAACTGGCTGACCTGCGGATAGGTCTTGAGGATGGTGTTGACCAGCTTGCCGTTCACGCGCGCCACCTTGCGGATGTAGATGTCGAGGATCGGCGTGCCGTATTCGTCGAGGCGCACCGGCCCGATCGGCCCGTGCGTCAGGCGGACCTCGTGCAGCGCCTTGAGGAACGCTGCCGCGTCGGCGGTGTTGCCGCCGGTCGCTCGCAGCGCCTCCTCGATGATCAGGAGCGCCGTGTACGGACCGGCGGTATAGAAGCCGGGGTCATGATGATAAGCCGCGTTGATGCCGGCGACGAATTTCTTGTTGTCCGGCGTGTCCAGGCCGGCGGCGTACCAGCCGGCGCTGTAGACGCCGACCGCTTCATCGCCCATCAGCTTGAGAATGCCTTCGTCGGTCGAGGTGGTGTTGCCGAGCACGCCGAGCTTGCCCTTGAGCCCGTACTCGGCAAATTGCTTTAGGAAGCGCAGCGGATTGATGCCGGCAAATCCCATATAGATGCCGTCGATGTCGGCTTTGATCTGCGCCAGGTAGGGGGCGTATTCGGGCGCGTTAAGCGGCGGCCAGAGCTTTTGCACGATCTTGCCGCCCGCCGCCTCGAACGCAAGCTGGAAGCCACCGGCCCCCTCGTAGCCGTAGGTGAAATCCTCCGCCACGATCGCCATGCGCTTATAGCCCAGCGTCTTCGCCGCGTAATCGCCGAGCGGGAAGGTCACTTGCGGCGCGGTGCCGAAGGCGTGCAGCACCCAGGGATTGACCGGGTGCGCCTTCAGATCGACCGTTGCGGCAGAGGTCGTGGTGATGAGCGGCACTTTGTTTGCGCGGATATAGCTGTCCATCGCCAGCGCCTCGTTGGTCGCCAGCGGACCGATCATCACCGGCACCTGGTAGCGCTCGACCAGTTCGGCCGTCTTGGTCCGCGCCAGCGAGGTGTTGCCGGCGGTGTCTTGTTTGATCAGCTCGACCTTGCGGCCGGCGATCATGCCGCCGCGTTCGGCCAAAAACAGCGCGGCGCCTTCCTCCTGCTGCTTGCCGCCGGCGGCGAGCGGGCCGGTATCGACGGTGAGGAATCCTATTCGAAGCGGCGCCGCCGCCTGCGCGAGTGCGCGCCGCGGTGGCAATGCCCCGGCCGTTGCCGCCGCGCCAGCGAGCAGCACCCGTCGCGAAAGTGTCGTTTTGCGGTTGCCGTGCGGCATGTTTCCGCTCCCCAAAAATATTTTGTGTTTGTTTATGCTGTTGATGACGTGACGCGACGCGGAGCCTATTGGGTCCCGCCGCGGCAGGCAAGACGTGCCGGCGGTGGGTAGTGTCGCAGTTTGCATAGGATAGATTTCCGTAATTCGTTGTTCGTTGCCACCGTCGTTGACGAATGCCGACGCTATCTTATGCTGGATTAGCGCAGCGCCCAGAGCGGCGATGGCCCCACGATGCCGTGCAACCAGAACACGCCGGCGAAAAGCACGACGGCCAGCGCGATTTGCCAGGCGCGGAACTCCGAAATTTCGAAGCGTGTGCGGCCGGCGAGGATGGCGGCGAATGGCAGGCGCGAGGTCTGTGCCACAAACTCGTCCCAGAGCCCGTCAAGCGCGCGGCGCCGTTTGCGATCGATCGACACCATGCCGTTCACCGCCGTGACGACGAGCGCCCCGAACATGATCAGTGCGGCGAGGTTACCGTTTACGAGCAAGTGCGCGATGCCCCAGAGGGATACGCCGCAGAGGCGCGGGTGACGCGTGACCCGTGTGATGCCATAGACCGGCAGCTTGTTGTCGATCATCCGATAGGGCCTGGTCGTCGTGGGATTCGTCGGCCCGCTGCCGACTGTCACAAGGAGGAATGCGAGAAAAACCAGTGCAAACGCGAGATAACCCAAAGCCGGAACTGTCGGCCATAGCGGTATCCAAGGCGCGGCGCGATAGGCGAAAACGAACCACACCAAGCCGACGATGGAGAACAGCGAGAAAATGACGAAGAAGGACCTTTCGCCAAGCATCCCAACCAAACGCACGCGCAAGGGCCCGGCAACGATCAGATGAAGACCGAGCCAGAACGCCGCCACCAGTGCGATCGACGCCATGTCGCATCTCCTTTACGTCCGGAATTTCCGCAGATGAATCGCCAATTTCAGGCAAATGGGCCGCCAATCCGGTACTAGCCGAAATTTCAAACTGAGACACTACCCGGCGTCGGATGTTGGTAACGCCTCAAGCCGTGAACGCGATCGCTTCGTCCGCGTTCACCGCGATACCCACGCGTGCACCGAGCGGCCAGCCGCGCAACGCCTGCGGCCCGGACAGTCGCGCCAAGAGCCGGGTCGCAGATAGGTCCGCGCATTCGACATAGATGTCGACGTGTCCGCCCTGGTAGACCTGCGCCACGATGGTGCCTTCGCCGGCGCAGCTTTCGCCCGGATCGGTGAGCCGCAATTGCTCGGGCCGCACGAACAGATCGACCGCGGCCGATGCGGCCGCTCCGCGGAGCGGCTCCGCCGGCACCGCAATCCGGGCGGCGCCGAGCGTCACGATTGCGCGTGCGGCGTCGACGCCCGCGATGCGCCCGCGCAGTACGTTGGCGTCGCCGACGAAAGAAGCGACGAAACGCTCGCATGGCCGCCGGTAGATGTCCTGCGGCGTGCCGAGCTGGCGAATGCGCCCCTCGGACATGACGGCGAGCCGGTCGGAGAGACTCAAAGCCTCGCTCTGATCGTGAGTCACAAAGACGGTGGTGACGCCGAGCTTACGCTGGATATCGCGCAGCTCCACCTGCATGGAGGCGCGCAGGTTCTTATCCAGAGCGGAAAACGGCTCGTCGAGCAGCAGCACTTTCGGGTTGATCACCAGCGCGCGGGCGAGCGCGACGCGCTGCTGCTGGCCGCCGGACAGCTCGCGCGGCTTGCGATCCTCATAGCCGGGAAGCCGCACCAGGATGAGCGCCTCGCGCATCCGGCGTTCGATCTCGCTCTTGGCGACGCGCCGCGCCCGCAGCCCGTAGCCGATATTGGCCGCGACCGTCATGTGCGGAAACAGCGCATAATTCTGAAACATCATGCCGACTTCGCGCTTATAGGTCGGCACGTCGTTGACGCGTTCGCCGCCGATGCGGATTTCGCCGCCGTCCGGGCTGAAGAAGCCTGCGACCAGGTTGAGAACCGTCGTTTTTCCGCATCCCGACGGCCCGAGCAGCGTCATGAACTCGCCCGGACCGATCGACAGCGAGATCTCATGCAGCGCCGCGACCCCGCCGAAGCGCTTGCTCACGCGGTCAAAACGCACCGCGGCCGCGTCGGTCGTCGCCAAATGCCGGGCGTCGTTCATGTCAGCCGCCCTCGACATTGAGAATCTTGTCGAGGCCGAACCAGGCATTGGCGAAGGTGAGCAGGACGGCGATGACGACGATGTAGATCACCGACAGGGCGGCCATGGTCGGATCGGCATATTCGCGCACGTAATTGTACATCACCACGGGCAGCGTTTGCGTCCGCTGCGTGGTGACGAACAGCGACGCGGTGAATTCGTTGAACGAGAGAATGGCGGCAAACAGCCAGCCGCTCACCAGGCCCGGCAGCAGCAGCGGGATCGTGACCGTCGCCAGCACGCGGCGCGGTGCCGCCCCGAGACTGGCGGCGGCGAGTTCCAGGCGCCGGTCGAGATTGCGCAGCGAGACGTAGACGCTGCGCAGGACAAACGGAAGCACCAGGATGACGTGGCAGACGACGACCAGCGCATAGGTGCTCACCAGGCCGACTTGCGCGGCGAGGATGAGCAGGCCGAGGCCGACGGTGAAATGCGGAACGAACAGCGGCGACAGCAGCACGCCTTCGATCAACCGCTTGCCGCGGAAGCGGTAATGGTCGATGGCGAACGCAAAGGCCGCGCCGACGGCGAGCGCGATCACCGAGGCAAAGCCGCTGACGATCAGGCCGTTGCCGAGTCCTTCGCGAAAGTCGCGATAGGCGATCGCTTTGGCGAACCAGCGCAGCGACCAGGCATGCGGCGGAAACGTCGGCAGTGCGCTGGCGTTGAAGGCCGCCAGCGCCACCACCCCGGCCGGCAGCAGCAGGAAGCACAGCACGGCCGCCACGACGAGCGTTCCGCCGACCTGCAGCAGTCGCTGAAATGCAGAGCGCGGCATGTCAATGCTGGCCCATCCGTTCCAACGGGCGCAGCGCCACGTTGGTCAGCCACAGAACCGCCAGCACCAGAGCAAGGCCGGCGACGCACAGGCTCGCCGCGAAGGGAAAATCGAAGCTGGCGAAGCCGAGCTGATAAACCAGGTTGGAGATCATGTTGACGCGGCCGCCGCCGATCAGCTGCGGGGTGGCGAAGGCGGAAAACGTCCACGCGAACGAGGTGGTCGCTCCGGCGAGAATTCCCGGCATCGACAGCAGCAGCGTAACGGTAGCAAAGGTGCGCAGCGGCCCGGCGCCGAGACTGGCCGCGGCCCGCGCATAATTGCGATCGATATGCGACAGCGCCGCCGCAAGGATGATCACCATGACCGGTATGGTCACGTGCACGAGCGCAATCACGACTCCGAGCGTCGTGAACATGAATTGAATCGGCTGCGAGACGACGCCGAGCTTCAACAGAACCGTGTTGATGAAGCCGTTGGTGCCGAGAACGATGATCCAAGAATAGGTGCGCACCACCTCGCCGAGAAACAGCGGCGTGATGACGGTGATCAGGATGAACGACTTGATAAATCTGTTGCGCACGTGGACCAGCGCATAGGCCAGCGGATAACCGACGAGAAGAGTGAAGAACGCGGTGAGAAAGCAGATCCAGACGGTATCGAGGAAAACGCGCGCGAAGAGCGGCCTGAACAGTCCCGCGAAGTTCGCCAGCGTCAATCCTCCCGGCTCGAGCGAGCCGGGAATGAAGGCGCGGACGCTGTACTGCACGACCGCGGCCATCGCCGCCACAAAGGCAAGCGCGCACAGCGCCCCCGGCGTTACCAGAGTGCGAAGGAACGGCTGCGTCTTCACGGGGGCATCGGCACGGCCACGCACCGAAATGCGCGGCCGTCGCAACGTCAATTCATGATGTTCTCAGAGAACCACTTGCGCCATTCCGGAAGCTTTTCCGCGCGCAGCTTCGGGTCGATGACGATCTGCTGGCTCCACTGCGCCGCGGATGTGAACACGCCCGGAAGGCTGGCGAGGGCGGGATCGAGCGTGGCATTGGTCACCACCGGGCTGCCCTTCTTCTCCGCGGCGATCTGCGCCTGCACGCCCGGATCGTAGAGCGCATCGATGAACTTGTAGGCCAGATCGAGCCGCTTCGTGCCGCTCATGATGGCGACGCTGTCGACGCCGAGCACGCCGCCCTCCTTGGGGATGCTGACCGTGAGCGGTGAGCCCTGGCCGATCATGTAATAGGCGTTCATGGAAAGGACGTCCTGCACCGGCGTTTCCCCGCTCGCCAGCAATTGCTGGCTGTTGGCGTCGTCGCTGTAGAACGCCTTGAAGTTCGGCTTCAGCGCCTTGAGCTTGTCTTCGCCCTTTTGCCAATGCTCGGCATCGCCGCCGGAGAGGATGGCGGAGACGACGATCAGCGAACTCGGATCGAAATCGGGTGCCGCGAGCTTGCCTTTCAGCTCCGGATTCCACAGATCGTTCCAGCTGTCGAACTTGATGTCCTTAATCAGGTCGTGGCGGTAGCCGATCGTATACACGTAGGCCCAGCTGCCGAGATGATAGGGGCTGAACCGCGCCTGCGCGACCAGATTCTTGGCATTTGGGATCTTGGACAGATCGAGCTTCTCGAACAGGCCGCTGTTGATGTAGAGCCAGCCGACGTGCGAGGTGGTGAAGGTGATGTCGCTCTCCGGGTTGCCCTTGGCAAGCCGCGCCTTGTTGAGCCGATCGATGGTGCCGCCGGTGATGAACTGCACCTGTACGCCGGTCTCGGCGGTGAACTTCTTCGCCACCGTATCGGCGACCAGATCGCGCCAGCTTCCGCCCCAGATGCTGATAACAAGCTTGTCCTGCGCGTGCGCGGGGAGCGTCAAAGCGAGGGCGAAGAGGGCGAGCAAAAGACGTTTCATAGCGGGCTCCTCGGTGCGTGACGCCGGCGCGGGCGCCAAAGGCTGTTGCGCTCCGTCGCGTCTATCGATCCGGTTATCGTCATCGTGCGTTCAGCGGGCCAATTCTGCACCAGCCGTTCTGGGTCGACAATAGGATTGGCGTCCCCTACGATCCCGCCTCGGGGAGCAGGCGCCTGCGCGTCCTGCAGGGAAGATTGATGCCAGCACGCAAGCCTTCCGCCGCTTCCCATCGGCCGTCGCAGATCCTCGATACGCTCAAGCGCCTCGGCTTCGGCGTGGCGGTGGCGGTGCCTGACTGCTTGGCTCGGTGAAATCCTCGTGCGCATCGAGCGCGACAAAGCCATGCGACTCATTCGCGCGACGCATGAGGAGGAAGCGCTGGCGATCGCCTGTGGCGCCCGCCTCGGCGGCGTGCGCACGGCACTATTCGTCCAGAACGCCGGGCTGCTCAGCATGGGCAGCGGCATGGTCACGCTGGCCCAGCGCTACCAGTTTCCGCTGCTGATTCTCGTCTCCTATCGCGGCACCCTCGACGATCCGGTATTCTACCATGTGGCCAAGGGGCGGGCGACGGAGCCGGTGCTGCACGGGCTTGGCGTCGCCTTTGCCTGTGCCGACCGCAACCGGCCGATCGGCCCCCAGGTGGAGACGGCAGCGACCTATGCCGAGGAGGCATCGAGTCCGTTCGCGCTGTTGCTGTCTCAGGAGGACATCCGTTGGTGAAGGACACGCGATGGTGAAGGACACGCGAGCGAGCCGGGCCGACTATTATCACGCCCTCGCCAAGGCCCTGCCGGCCGATGCGCTTGTCGTCACCGCGCTCGGCAACGCCTCTTATCTGTGGGCCGCCATTCATCACGTCCCGGAAAATTTTTATATCGAGGACTCGATGGGGCTGGCGCTGCCGCTGGCGCTCGGACTGGCGCTGACACAGCCGGCGCGGCCGGTCTTGGTTGTCGAGGGTGACGGCGGCACGCTCATGCATATGGGCGCGCTGGTGACCGTCGGGGCGGTCAAGCCGAAAAACTTCACCATCCTGCTTGTCGACAACGGCGTCCATGCCGCCTCGGGCGGGCAGCAACTGACCAACACGGATCTCGATTTCGCGGAGATCGCGCGCGCCGCCGGCATAAGCCGGGCAAAGAACCTGACAACACCGGGCGCCCTGGCAACGGAATTGAAGTCCGCGCACGACGGACCACAGGTATTGGTGCTGTCGACGGCGCCCGACATCGAGGTGGTGCGGCCGCCGATCGCATTCGATCCGGTCCTCGCCAAGCAACGTTTCATGAGCGCGATCGGAGCGCCGCGCTATATTCCGACGCTGTTCGGCGGCGGGCGGCTCGAACGGCAAGACGGCGCTCAGCGCACCCCGTGATCGGCGGAATGCTGCGCCGCGTCTGCGGCATCACCACCTTGTCGAGACCGCTGGAGTTCGGTGTTGCCACGACCTACGCCAGGAGCCCATGGAACGAGATAGCGACAGTTTGCGGCGCCTCGCCGTCGCCGTCGCCACGAAATTCGTGCTCTCAAGCTCGGAACGCATCCTGCGCGAGAATGATCCGGACCGGTCTCCAGGCCCGCGGCTTTTCGTTGCCGGCTGTCCGATGGGCAATCTGACCCATGTTCGCCACGACGTTTCGGATCGCACGGCCGAGCAGATGCTTCACCTCCTGGCTGCGGAACCACCCTGGTCGAACCCGGAGGCGCTTCCGTCAAGGCTCCTGGAGGTGATGGACCTACTGGCGCGCGAGATGCCGGTCACGTCCGTCGAAGCCTCCTTGATCTACGCGCTACCGCGGCAGGAGCCCGCGGAAACCGGCCCGCGGTTTATCTGTAGCGGCAGCGATGAAGGCGCGGCGCTGCTCGGGCGTTTCCAGCAAGCGGGTCTGCCGCGGCATCTGATTGACGCCGGCTTTGTCAGCGTCTGCGACTTTTGGCCACCATGGTGCGTCGCGCTCGACGGCGACGCGATTGCGGCGTTCGCCTTCGCCGCACGTCTTGGACTACGTGGCGCTGAAATCGGCGTTTACACGTTTCCCGGCTGGCGATCGCGCGGCTTGGCCGCCACGGTGACGGCCAAATGGTCATCACTTCCGGTTCTATCGGGTCGAGAACTATTCTACAGCGCCAACGTCAGCAACACGTCTTCACAGCGCGTTGCCGGGCGGCTCGGCCTCCGCCAGTTCGCGGTCGGGCTCAGGGTCACCTGAAGTTCGCCGTGCTTTGGCATAATCTCAGTGTCGCCTCAGGAAATCGAGAACCAGGTCGTTGAACGCGCCCGGCTGCTCCCACGCCATGGCGTGTCCGGCATCGTGGATAACGGCCCATTCGTGATTTTGCAGATGCGCCGCCCAGGTGCGCGTCAGTGCCGGCGGCGCCAACAGGTCGGCGTCGGCGGCGATGACGAGCGTCGGAGCGGCGATGGATTTTAGCTTGGCGAACGTGTTGGGACTGCGCAGCGGCTGCTCGGGCGCGCCGGGCTGGCGCGAATGCGCCTCGATCTCGATCCAGTGCCGCGTGCCCTGCTCGTTGGCGCCGCGATAGGAGGGCCCGACTTCCCGATAATGCGCGGGTTGTTTCCTGATGTCCGGAATGGCGATCCGCGCGATGAGATCCGCGACTTCCGCATCCTCGATCTTGAGCGTGCTGGCGCCGATGATGAGGCTTTGCAGCCGCTGCGGGCGCCACGCCGCATAATCCGCCGCCGCGAAGCCGCCACCGGCGACGCCGATCAGGTGGAACTTGTCGATCGCGAGATGATCGACCAGCGCATCAAGATCGCCGGCGATAGTTCCGGGCTGCGGGCCGGATGCCGGGTCGGCCATGCTCTTGCCCCAGCCCCGACGATCGTAGGCAATGACGCGGTAGCCGGCCCGCGAAAAGGCTTCGATTTGCGGCTGCCAGACCGCAACGTTGCCGGTATTGGGATGCAGGAGAACGATCGGCACGCCGCTGCCGGCGCGGCGGCCACCGCCGTTATCGACGAACCATAATTTCACGCCAGGCAGTTCGGCATGGGTGCCGCTGCCCGCCTCGTCGCCGTCCATTGTCTGCTCCGCAATGGCGTGCAATCGCCGGGCACTATACCACCGGGGAAACGTGTTCGAGCACTTGCGCGCGCGTCTCGATGGCGAAGAAGAACGCCACGATCGCGCCCATCAGCGCGAACAGGCCGAACATGACGAAGACGGCGTTGATGCCGTAGTACGGCAACACCCAACCGACAATTGTGGTGCCCACCACCGAAGCGCCGCGCTGCCAAGCGCTGGCGACGCCGCCGCCAAGTGCGCGCAAATGCGTCGGGTATATTTCGGCCGTGTAGGTGGCCAGCGACAGCAACGTGGAAGACAGAAAGAAAAAGCCGCATGTCGCCACCGCCAGCGTTTCGGCCGCGCTGAGCCGCGGCAGAAACGCGAAGGAAAGAAGAAATATGCAGCAGCCGCCGAGACTGAGAACGAACATCCGCCGCCGCCCGATGGCCTCGATCAGATAGAGGGCAAGGAACGCGCCGGCGAGTCCGAAGACGTTATTGATGAGGCCGTAGTTCAGCGATTGCTGGACCGAAAGATGATACATGGTGCGGAACAGCGAGGGCATCCAGGCGGTGATGCCGTAGGAGACGAAATAGGCGCCGATCCACAGCAACCAGACCGATATAGTGCGGCGCAGATAAATGCCTTTGAACAGATCGGCGACGCGCGGGCGCGCCTCGGCGACTGCGGGCAGGTCGAGCGGCAGCGGCGGAACGATCTTGCCCTCGCGCGCAGCGGTCGCTTCGATCGCCGCAATCGCGCGGTCGGCCTCGTCATAGCGGCCCTGGCTCGCCAGCCAGCGCGGGGATTCCGGCAGCACCGCGCGCATCGGCACGGCGATAAGCGCCGGTACGGCACCGATGATGAACATCCACTGCCAGCCCCAATGCGGAACAACATAGACGCCGACCAGCGCCACGGCCAAAAGGCCGACCGAGAACAGCACCTGGATGGAGATCGAAAACCGGCCGCGGCTTTTGGCATGGGCGAATTCGTTGACGTAGGCGGCCATCAAGGGAATTTCGCCGCCCAGCCCGATGCCCTGGACGAAGCGCAGCCAGAACAGCGTGGCGTAGCTCGTCGCCGCCGCGCACGCCAGCGCGCCGAGCGAGAAGATCAACAGCGTCGCCAGCATCGAGCGCCGCCGACCCCAGCGCTCGGCGATCCAGCCGAAGGCCACGGCACCGACGAGCTGTCCGAGGAAGCCGATGCCGATCAGCGGTCCGATACGCTGCGGGCTCAAATGCCACATCCCGATCAGCGGCGGCAGCACCACGGCGATGGCGATCGAATCGAACGCATCGAAGAACCATGCGGTGCAGATGATGAGCCGCATTTTCAGATGCCACGAGCAGTAGGGAAGCCGCTCGAGGCGCGCCACGACGTGGCGCATGTCGCCGCGTTCGCCCGGCAACGCAATATCGGCCGCAGCCGCGATGTTGGTCATGGTCCTCCTCCCATCCCGCCAGCGCGGCAATCGGCGCGGCTTATCGATTTTTGTCGCGCGCAGCGTGCGCGCGCCGGGCGCCGGCTGTCAGCCGCCGGCTGCGCGCTGAACCATACGCCCGAAGCCGCAGCGCGCGAAGGCAGCTCGCACGATTTGGGCGGCTCCACTAGGAGGCCGCCGCGCGCACGTCGCGGGTCGCCGCCCAGATTATGAACGCCAAACATCCCATCGCCGCGATGGTGCCGGCCACCGGCCAGGCGGAGTGCCCCAGATAAATGCCGATCGCCGCGGCCGCGATGGCGCCGCACGATTGCTGCGAGAATCCCATGAGCGAGGAGGCGGTGCCGGCGCGGTCGGGAAACGGCGTGAGCGCCGAGGCCATCGTTTGCGGCATGGCCAGTCCCATGCCGGCGAGATAGATCGTCATGCCGGCGACCAGCCAGCCGACACCATGCGCGCCAGCGGCCGTGACTGCGGCCATGGCGAGACCGCCTGCCGCCATCATCGCCGTCCCGATCCCGATCATGCGCTCGAGCCCGAGGCGCATCACGAGGCGCGCCGCGATGCCGGTTCCCAGCATATAGCCAAGCGATCCGACCGCGTAGCTGAAGCCGAAGGCCAGCGGCGACAATCCGTACACGCCCTGGATGACGATCGAGGCGCCGGAAACCCAGGCGTAGAGGCCGACGAAAGTGGTACTGATGATGCACAGATGCGCGAGGAAACCGCGATGCGCGGCGACCGAACGGTAAAGCGCGCCCATTGCGGCGGGCGAGAACGGCGCCGGCGCTTGCTTGCGCAACGTCTCGGGCAACAGCCGCGCGGTCACGGCGCCGATCACCACCGCAAGCAGCACAAGCAGGACGAAGCTTGCGTGCCAACCGAATGTCGTCTGCAGAACGCCGCCGACCACCGGCGCCATGATCGGGGCGAAGGCCTGGATCGAACCCATGATCGAGAGTTCGCGACCGGCGCGCACGCCGGAATAAAGGTCGCGCACCACCGCGCGCGCCAGCACGATGGCACCGGCGCCGCCCAGCGCCTGGAAGAAACGCATCGCGATCAGCGCTTCGATCGAGCGCGTGGCCACGCACAGCACGCTGCCGAGGCCATAGACGCAGAGCGCCGCCAGCAGCACCGGTTTGCGGCCGAGGCGGTCCGACAACGGCCCGTAGATGATCTGGCCGAGCGCGAAGCCAACCAGATAACTGGAAATGGTCAATTGCACCTGCTCGATCGGGGCGTGCAGCGCAGCGCCGATCTGGGGCAGCGACGGCACGTACATGTCCGAGGACATCGGACCGAGGCCGGTCAGCGACGCCAGCAGCATGGTCAGCGCGAAAGTGCCGGGGCGCAGCATCGCAAGCCCCGTCAGCAGCCGCACAGCGACGCAATGGCGAGCAACATGCAGGCGCCGGGTTGTCGTCGCGCTTGGCTTTCCGCCGTGACGGTGCTCACCTCGCGCGAGCCGCCGCGCGCTTTTCGCCGAGCAGCAGTGTGGCCGCGTGGCCGCCGAGAATCCGCTCGCACGCGGCCGCCGGAATGTCGAGCGAACGCACGTGGCGTACGCAATCCATCATCGCCATGTCGTAAGGATAGTCGCTGCCAAGAAAGACCCGGTCGGCACCGGCTGAAGAAATGAGGAATTCGAGCGATGCCGCCGAGTGGCAGATGGTGTCGTAGCGGAAGCGGTCGAGGTATTTTTCCGGCGAATGTTTCAAGTGCGCCTTCGGTTCCGGCCGCACCTGCCAGCCGTGCACCCAGCGGCCGCCCTGGTAGGGAATAAAGCCGCCGCCGTGCGCCATGATGGGTTTGAAATTCGCGTGGCGCTCGAGCACCCCGCCGAAGATCAGGCAGGCGCCGGCGATGGTGGTGTCGAGCGGATTGCCGATCAGGTTGGTCAAATAATAGGAGCGCAGCCGGTCGGCGCCGGCGACATTTCCCGGATGAATCATGAAGAAGGCGTCGAGTTCGGCGGCGACCGCCCAGACCGGCTCGAAACTCGGATGGTCGAGATTTTTGCCGCCGACATTGGAGCCGATCATGGCGCCGGAGAGCCCGAGCGTGGTCATGGCGCGGCGCAATTCGTCCGCCGCTTTTTCCGGCGCCTGCATCGGCAGTGTGGCGATGCCGCAAAAACGGTCAGGCTGCATCTTGACCAGGTGCGCGATGCCCTCGTTCTGGATCGCCGCGGCAACCACGCCGATCGACGGCTCTTGGCCGTAGAGCCAAGTCTGCGGCGACGCCGAAAGCAGATGCACGTCGACCTCGGCCGCGTCCATGTCGGCGAGCCTCCGCTCGACATTGTGCCCGCCGCGCGGAAACGGCCGGTAGGCCACGCCGGCAACCTCGATCACGCTGTTGTCGGCATCGTAAGCCTCGAGCTTGAGCCGCAGGCCCGGGATTTCCTTCTGCAGAATTTTGATCGTGTCGTCGGCCAGCACATGCGTGTGGGTGTCGATGGTGCGTATCATTGTTATTCCCCGGATTGGCGGGCTTTACTGCGCATAATGCCCGCAAGGGTGCAAGGCACGGCAGACCCTTTATCTCGTCATGCCGGGGCTTGACCCGGGCATCCATGCTGAGGAATTAGATGGGAGGTCGCACCGATAGCTCTTTCAGACGCGCAAATGCACCATGGATTGCCGGGTCGAGCCCGGCAATAACGAGGACAGAGTATGGACGCCACAACCGACCATCACGAGTCAAAGCACGTGCGCGTCGAGGACGATCCGCTGGTGCGCGGCCGCGGCCGCTACGTCGCCGACGCGCCGATGCCGAACCAAGCTTACGCGTTTTTTCTGCGCTCGCCGCACGCGTTCGCGCGGATCGTAAGCATCGACACCGACGCTGCGAGCAACGCGCCGGCCGTGGTCGGCGTGCTCACCGGCAAAGATTTCGACGGCGTCGGCAGCATCGGCCGCCATCCGCCGCTGCCGGGTCGCGGCGGCAAGGCGCTGGTGATGCCGTTCCGGCCGGCGCTGGCGTCCGAGCGGGTCATGCATGTGGGCGAGCCGGTGGCGATGGTGGTCGCCGAGACTGCAGCCGCAGCGCAGGACGCCGCCGAACTGATCAAGGTCGAGTACGAAGAGCTCGCCCCGGTGGTCGACGCGCGCGCGGCGCTCATCGAGGGCGCACCGCAATTGTGGCCGCAGGCGCCCGGCAACCTCGCCGTCGACTGGGCCGGCCCGGCCGCCGATGTCGACGCCAACGCGCGCGAAGTGGAGGCGATCTTCGCTTCGGCGCGGCACGTGGCGAAAATCGCGGTGATGAGCCAGCGCATGGTGATCAACTCGATGGAGCCGCGCGGCGCCAGCGCGAGCTACGATGCGGCGAGCGATCTCTACACGCTCCGCGCCTGCTCGCAGAGCGCCGGCACGCTGCGCGACAACATCCTCACCATCATGAATTTGCCGAAGGAGCGGTTGCGCGTCGTCACCGAGGATGTCGGCGGCGCCTTCGGGCTGAAAACCGGCGCTTACCCGGAATATATCGCGCTTCTGATCGGGGCAAAAAAAATCGGCCGGCCAATTCACTGGATGTCGACGCGCTCGGAGGCGTTTGTCAGCGACAACCAGGCCCGCGATACTCATTCCGAGGTCGAGCTGGCGCTCGACGAGAAGGGAAAATTTCTGGCGCTGCGCATCCGCAACACCGGCAATGTCGGCGCCTATCTGGGCGCGATCGGCGCCGCCATCCCGACGCTGAGTTTCTCCCGCTGCCTGCCGGGCATGTACGACATCAAGCACATCGACATCAGCGCCCGCTGCGCCTTCACCAATACGCTGCCGACGGCGCCCTATCGCGGCGCGGGCAGGCCGGAAGCGAGCTACGCGCTCGAACGCGTGGTCGACGAGGCGGCGCGGATGAGCGGCATCGATCGCGTCAAGCTGCGGCGCAAGAATCTCATCAAGACATCGCAGATGCCCTACAAAACTGCCGTCGGCACCACGTTCGACAGCGGCGATTTCGCGCCGATCCTCGACAAGGCGCTGGCGCTCGCCGATTGCGATGGCTTCAAGCAGCGCCGGCGCGAGGCGCAAAAGCGCGGCAAGTATCGCGGCTTCGGCATCTGCTGCGCGCTGGAGCATTCCGGCGGCGCGCCCACCGAGACCGCGCTGTTGAGCTTTCCCGGCAACGACACGTTGCTGCTCAGCCTCAACGTGCAGAACACCGGCCAGGGCCACGCCACCGTCTTTTCGCAGCTGGTCGGCGAGCGTCTCGGTATTGCGCCGGAGAAAATTCCGCATCGTCACGGCAATTCGGCGCTCGAACTGCCCGGCTATGCGTCCGTCGGATCGCGCTCGGGAATGACGGTGAGCCATTCGCTGGTCAAGGCGGTCGATGCGATGCTGGAAAAGGGCAAGCCGATTGCCGCCGCCATGCTCGAAGCCGGCGAGGCCGACATCGCCTTTGCGGCCGGACATTTCGAAGTCGTCGGCACCGACCGCCGCGTCTCGCTGTTCGAGGTTGCTTCTCACGCTGCGGCGCTGAAGAAGCGCGGGGAGATTGCAGAAGATCTCGATACCAAGACCACAACGCAGACCGAGCAGACCTTTCCCAATGGCGTGCACATCGCCGAGGTGGAAATCGATCCTGACACCGGTGCCATGACGGTCGCCGCCTACGCGGCGGTCGATGATTGCGGCCGCGCCCTCGACCCGATGATCGTCGAAGGGCAATTCCACGGCGCGGTGGTCGCGGGATTGGGCCAAGCACTGATGGAACGTACGGTCTACGACGGCGACAACGGCCAGCTCGTCACCGGCTCGTTCATGGATTACGCGCTGCCGCGGGCCGAGGATGTCCCGCACTTGCGCGATTCGCTGCACAACGTGCCGGCGACCACCAATCCGCTCGGCGTCAAGGGCGTCGGCGAGGCCGGCACGACGGCGGCCATCGCGGCGGTGATGAATGCGGTCGCCGATGCGATCCCGAACGGCGCCGGCAATCACCTCGACATGCCGGCCTCGGCGCCGCGTCTGTGGGAAGCCTGCCGGCAGGCGCGGGCCGGCGCGTCCTGATATTTTTTCGCCTCTCGTACCCATGAAAGTGAGTCCTTGCCAGTGCGAGGCGAAGGAGCCACCCATGTCCGAACTCCAGCCGCAACGGGAGCAGGAGCCCCTGCCCGCTGCGATGCCGGTGCTGCTCAGCGTGGTCGCCGGCTACGTCGACAGCTACACATTCCTGGCGCTGTTCGGGCTGTTCGCCGCGCAGGTCACCGGCAGCTTCGTCATCGCCGGCGCGGAGCTGGTCACGCACGATTACGGCATCGCCGGCAAGCTGCTCGCAATCCTCGCCTTCCTGGTTGCCGCAGCGATAACCGCGGCGCTGGTCGGCGCCGCCCGCACCGCCGGCCGCGCACCACTGCCGTGGATGCTCGGCCTCGAAGCGGCGCTGCTCGCCATCTTTGCCGCGATAATCGTGTTCGGCCCTCCGATCCGCGGCGCGACGGACTGGCACGGCATCGTCGCCGGCGTGTTCGCGGCGATGGCCATGGGCGCGCAAAGCGTGCTGGTGCGCCTGTTGATGAAGGGCATCCCGCAGACCAACGTCATGACCGGCAACATGACGCAGCTCGGCATCGCCATCACCGACCTCGTCATCGCCAGACGGCGCTTCGCGCAAAGCAGCCACGACGCCGCTTCCGTCCAGCACTATCACGCGGTCCGCGATCAATTGCTGATCGTGCTCACGGTCGCCATCGGCTTTCTGATCGGCGCCGCTGTGGGCGCGATCGCGTTTGTCGCGGTTGGCGTCAGCGGCGCGCTGCTTGCCGTCGCCGTGGTCGTGGCGCTTGCGCTGTGGACGCTCGTCCGCGAACGCCGCTTTTAGGCCGCGTCTCATGCAGCCGCAGCGGCGCCCGGCTGCGTTCGTTGTTAAGATGCACGAGGTGCTTGAGCATCTGCATGAAGGTTGCGCGCTCGTTCGCCTTGAGCGGCGCCAGGATCAGGCTCTGCGTCGCCTCGACAGCCGGCTCGATGTCCCGGATCATGCGGCCGCCCGCCGCGGTGACGTGCAGCAACTTGGTGCGGCGGTCGGCAGTCCCGTTGCTGCGCTTGATCAACCCTCGCTTTTCGAGACGACTGACGACGTCGCCGATGGTCGAGCGATCGAGCGCGATTTCATTGCAAAGCGTGGTCTGGTCGAGACCCGGATGATTCTCGATGGCGACCATCGCCGCATACTGAACCGGCGTGAAGTCAAAGGCTTTGGCCTGTTGCAGAAACAGCGCCGACGCAATCTGCTGCAGCCGACGGATGAGATGGCCGGGCATGCCGGTCAGGTGATTGTTGGCGTCGGACATTGGATCGAAGGTCGTGCTGGATACGCGCGTTGACGGACACACGGAATAGTCGGTACACTGACCGATATCGTCAGTATGCTGATGAATTGATCCGGGCGCAAGCGCCGCCTGAGGACAACGGAGAGCAACCATGGCCCAGCATCCCGAGGACGTTCTTGCTGGCAAGAACCGCCCGTTCACCGGCGCTGAGTTTCTCGAATCGCTGCGCGACGGGCGCGAGGTCTATATCTACGGCGAGCGGGTCAAGGACGTCACCACGCATCCGGCGTTCCGCAACGCCGCGGCATCGATCGCGCTGCTTTACGACGCGCTGCACGATGCCAAGACCAAGGACGCGCTCACCGCGCCGACCGATACCGGCTCCGGCGGCTACACGATGAAATTCTTCAAGGCGGCGCGCTCGCGCGAGGACGTCATGGCGCAACGTGACGCCATCGCCACCTGGGCGCGCATCAGCTACGGCTGGCTCGGCCGCTCCCCCGATTATAAGGCTGCGTTTCTCAACACGCTCGGCGCCAATGCCGATTTCTACGGCAAGTTCGCCGGCAACGCGCGCGCCTGGCACAAGCGTGCCCAGGAGGCCGTGCTCTATCTCAATCACGCGCTGGTCAATCCGCCGATCGACCGCAACAAGCCGGTCGAGCAGGTCAAGGACGTCTACATCAACATCCAGAAGGAGACCGACGCCGGCATCTACGTCTCCGGCGCCAAGGTCGTGGCCACCAATTCGGCGCTCACCCATTATAATTTTCTCGGCCAGAACATGGGCGCGGAGATCAACGATCCGAGCATGGTGGTGATGTTCATCGCGCCGATGAACACGCCGGGCATCAAGCTCATCTGCCGGCAATCCTACGAATTCGCCGCCGCAGCGACCGGCACGCCGTGGGATTATCCGCTGTCATCGCGCTTCGACGAGAACGACGCCATCTTCGTGTTCGACAACGCGTTCATCCCCTGGGAGAACGTGTTCATCCACCGCGACGTCGAGCGGCTGAAAAACTTCTATCCGAAATCCGGCTTCTTCAATGGTTTCACCATGCAGGGCTGCACGCGCCTGTCGGTCAAGCTCGATTTCATCATCGGCCTGCTCTACAAGGCCGCGCGCGCGACCGGGGTCGAGGCGTTTCGCGGCGTGCAGGCGCAGATCGGCGAGGTGGTCGGCTGGCGCAACCTGTTCTGGTCGCTGACCGACGCCATGGCCTGCAATCCCGAACCGTGGGTGAACGGGCACGTGCTGCCGAATTCGCGCGCGTCGAGCACCTATCGGCTGTTCATGACCGAAGCCTATCCGGCGGTGCGCAACATCGTGGAGAAGGTGGTGGCGTCGGGATTGATCTATCTGCCGTCGAACGCACTCGATTTCAAGAACCCCGACATCGACAAATATCTGGCCAAATACGTGCGCGGCTCCAACGACATCGATTACAAGGAGCGCATCAAGACCATGAAGCTCCTCTGGGACGCCATCGGCAGCGAATTCGGCGCCCGCCACGAACTCTACGAGATGAACTATTCGGGCAGTCACGAACTCGTTCGCATTTTTCCGCTGCAGCAGGCGCAGTTTTCCGGCGAGCTCAAGCAGATGGTGGGATTGGCCGAAGCCTGCATGGCCGATTACGACGAGAACGGCTGGAAGCATCCGGCGTATCGGGACGGGAAGGATGTGCGCGTGCTGCCCAAGGAGTAATCGCCCAATGGATCATCTCAAGCGCATCACCGACGAATTTTCCCGCCAGGCGGAAACCTTTGCGGTTTGGGCGGAGAATGTCGACGCCGACGTGGGCGCGCGTTTCGGCGGCGCGCTCGGCGGGGCGGCGCGCGGCCGGCTGATCGACGTCGCCTGCGGACCAGGCGTGGTCACCGCGGCGCTGGCGCCGGCGGCCGCCTCGGTGGTCGCCTTCGACGCGACCGAACAGATGCTGGAAAAGGCCAGGGCGCGCTGCACCAAGGCCGGTCTGCGCAATGTCGAGTTCAGAAGCGGCGACGCCGAGAACCTGCCGTTCGCGGACGCCGAGTTCGACGGCGCGGTGACGCGCGCGGCGCTGCATCATTTCGCCGATCCGCGGCGCGCGATCGGCGAAATGTTCCGCGTGCTGCGTCCCGGCGGCGTCGCGGTGTTCGCCGACGTGATTTCGTCGGAAAACCCCGACGAAGCGCAATTGCACAACGCCATCGAGCGGCTGCGCGACCCCTCTCATGTCCGCATGTTGCCGGCTTCCGTGCTTGAGTCCGACGCGCGCGAGGCCGGCTTCCGCGACCTGCAGACGGCGAGTTGGGACATGCCGCGCGAACTGGAAGAATGGTTTTCCATCGTGCGCGATCCGGCGCGCGTCGAGCCGATCCGGACAATTGTCCGTACGCTCGCGGAATCCGGGCGCAGTGCGGGCACCGGCCTGTCGGTTAAGGACGGACAAATCGTGTTCTTCCATCGTTGGCTGCTGGTGAAGGCGACGAAGCCGGGCGGACATTGAATGCCGAGCGGCCGGGCGGAGCAGAGTGCCGCGCCCCTCCCCGCGGGCGTGCGGACGGAGTAACCTCGCCGCATGCCGACGTTTGCTCCCTCGCTCGACGAAGCCCTGGCGCCGATTGCCGACGGCTCGATGCTGGCGGTCCCGCGCAAGTCTTCGGGGGCAGCCATGGCGGCGACGCGGGCGCTGATCCGGCGCCCGGTCAAGCGGCTGCACCTCGTCACCTTGCCGACATCCAGCCTGCAGGCCGATCTGCTCATCGGCGCCGGATGCGTCGAGACGCTGGAAACCTCGGCCGTGAGCCTCGGCGAATTCGGGCCGGCGCCGCGCTTTTGCTCGGCAGTGCTTTCCGGCGCCCTGCGCATGCGCGATGCCACCTGCCCGGCGCTGCATGCCCAGCTTCAGGCGGCCGAGAAGGGCGTGCCGTTCATGCCGCTGCGCGGGTTGATCGGCTCCGACCTGCTCGCGCATCGCCCCGACTGGAAGACGATCGACAATCCATTCGCCGGCGACGATCCGATCGTGCTCCTGCCCGCTCTGACGCCCGATGTCGCGCTGTTTCATGCTCCGCTGGCCGACCGCGCCGGCAATGTGTTCATCGGCACGCAGCGCGAACTGATCACCATGGCGCACGCCGCGAAGCAGACCATCGTCACCGTGGAAAAACTCCACGACGGCGATCTGCTGCGCGATCCCTCGCTCGCCGCCGGCACGCTGCCCGGCTTTTATGTCGAGGCAATCGCGGTCGTGCCGCACGGCGCCTGGCCGCTGCCGCTGCCGGATCATTACGGCATCGACGCCGCGCACATGGCAGAGTACGCCCAACTCGCGGCGACACCCGAAGGCTTTGCCCAATATCTCGATCGGTATGTGTATGAAAAAGTCGCGGCCTGATTTTTCTTTCTTCTCGTCATGCCCGGCCATAGCCGTTCAAAGAACGGCGGTGTTTCGCTCGCCTATGTGCCGGGCATCCACGTCTTTCGTGCCGGCTCAAAGTCGTGGATGGCCGGGACAAGCCCGGCCATGACAGAAAAGGACTTCCGCGACGAGGAGTTGCTCGCCGACGTGATCTGCCGGCTGATTGCCGACGTGCGCCATATCGCCGTCGGCGCGCAATCGCCGATCCCGGCGATGGCGGCATTGCTTGCCCGCGAGCGGGCAAATCTTAACGACAATCCGGTCAAGCCCTACGTCTCGCTGCTCGGCAGCCGCGCCCACACCTTCTTCACCGATGGCGCGCGCGAATTGTTCGACTGCGCCGGCCAGGGGCGCGTCGACGTGTTCTTTCTCTCCGGCGGCCAGATCGACGGCGAGGGCAATATCAATCTGGTGAGCGTCGGCGATTACGCGCAGCCGAAGGCGCGCTTCCCCGGCTCGTTCGGCTCCGCTTACCTGTATTACGTCGTGCCCAAGGTAATCCTGTTCCGCACCGAGCACTCGCGCCGCACGCTGGTGCCGAAGGTGGATTTCGTCAGCGCGCCGGGCACCAGCCCCGACAAGGTTTTTCGCAACGGCGGGCCGATCGCGCTGGTCACCAACCGCTGCCTGTTCGATTTCGACCGCGAGCGCCGACGCTTTCGCCTCGCCAGCGTGCATCCCGGGCACAGCGTCGCCGAGGTCGTCGACAACACCGGCTTCGATTTCGACCGACCCGGTAATGTGCCGGTAACGCCGGCGCCGTCCGCCGCAACGCTGCATCTGCTGCGCACCGTGGTCGGTCCGATGCTGGCCGAGGTCTACCCGCAATTTGCCGAAAATATTTTCAGAATTGAACAACTGATTCCGTAAGGCGGTTAAATCCGATACGCAGGTCGCCTCAACACCTAAGCGGCCAAACTAAGATTGGCTACCTGTTGACGCAATTTTATAAGGGTCGCATCGAGAGTCTCGGGGTTAGTCTTAGGCGACAACGCCTGCCGGGTCTTACGACCAGTAAAGTAGGCAATCCGTTCGGCATTTGCGCCGCTCGGATGAGGAAGGCCAACCAGCACCTGTCTCCGATCCAACAGGCCGCGACTGCAAAGATAATCGAGGGCTCGGGCCGGTTGAGGACCGAGCGGCAACCAAATCGCTTTACCCAACTGTCGCGCCTCATCGGCGAGGCAAGCGTCGATCATGGATTTGAGTAGGGGTGTCTTAAGCATATCCGGACTGCCGTTGTAATTCGCGCCTGCAACGAAAACCGGATAGCGCAATGCCGACGTCAAATGCACAGATTCACGATCAGGGTCGAACAGAGTCGTACAACTCGCGATGCGTAGGGCAGACGCCAAGCCGACATGATCGAGCATCGAAATGAGATTAGCGCGCATGGGCCCGCTGAAGCTGCCCGTAATTTTGGCGAGCCGCGAGGCCTCTTTATTGTCTTTCCCGACTCGCAGGGCGGTGCAGGCTGCAGCAATCGCATTGGTCGCCTGAGTACGCCCAGGTGTAATGCCGACGATCACCAAGTCGGCATGAAGGGGCACGTGATCGAATGGTGCGTAAGCTATGGTGATGGGCCCTTGCTGGGCGAGGTTGAGCTTTCCTAAGATGTCCTCTTCCCTTGCCCCCGACGAAAAGTATGTGGCGAGCAGAGAGGCATGGCGATCGAAAAAGTCCGAATGTTTGGTAATGTCCATGACAGCGTCCTTTTGATCAAACTGATTGGGGATTTAGTGGCGGTTGAGGCGTTGCGAACGATGAGCGACGGTAACAAGGTTGCCGTTGTCGCCGATCACCAAGTAGAGGTTTAGCCAGCGTTCGACATGACGAAGGCAGCGTGGTCCGCCCAGATGACGCTCTAACTGTGGAGTCTCAACAGGTTGTCCTCGGTCAGAGCGAGTCTGCTGATGGGTGTTGTATCACCGATGCCGGCATGAGGCCTGTGCCAATTGTATTGGTGCAGCCAGGCGGGCAGCTGATCCTTGCGCTGCCGTGAGCTTTGATAAGCCTGAGCATAAGCCCATTCGCGCAGGCTGGTCTGAATGAAGCGCTCGGCCTTGCCGTTGGTCTGCGGTCGATAGGACCTGGTTCGGACGTGTCGGAGCCTGAGTCGCTTGCAGGCGCTGCGGAAGGCGAACGACTTGTAGCAGGAGCCGTTGTCAGTCATGACGCGCTCCACGGTGATGCCGAGGCTCTGGTAGTAGGCGACGGCGGCCTTGAGGAAGGCGGTGGCACAACGCTTCCTCTCGTTACCCATGATCTTGGCGAAGGCAATGCGGGAGTGGTCGTCGATGGCGACGTGCACGAACTCCCATCCGACCCCGCGGCTGTTGCTCTGGCCCCGCCGGTCGCCGGTGATGCGATGGCCGATCCTGTTGAAGCGGCCGAGCTTCTTGATGTCGATGTGGATCATCTCGCCGGGCCTCTCGCGCTGGTAGCGCCGGACCGGTTCGGCAGGCTCAAGGGCGTTGATCCTGTTGAGGCCCAGTCGCTTGAGGATGCGACTAACGGTGGCCGGCGAGATCTGCAATTCGGCTGCGATCTGGTGGCCGGTGCGGCGCTGACGGCGCAGTCCTTCCACCTGCTCAACCACGCCCTGCGGCGTCGGCTGATGAAGCCGGTGAGGCCGCGAACTGCGGTCGCTCAACCCCGCCAGCCCCTCGCGACGATAGCGGTCGACCCACTTGCGAACCGTCCGCGGGCAGACGCCTGCGGCCAATGCGACGGCCTTCGGCGTCTGCCCGCTCTGCACCTGCCGCACTATTCGCTCTCGACCACGCGGTGTCAGGCGGGCATTCTTGTGCACGTTCATCCGGTCCTCCGAATCACTGAAGCTTCAACAACCTCAGCGTCCTCGTTTAGGACCGGATGGACAACCTATTGAAAGCTCACATCTAACCGCTTGCGCGCCGCCTTATCGAAAAACAATTTCTCGGCCTTGCCACAGCGCATGGCAGATCCGAAACGCTCGAGCAATTCAACCATGAAGGGCGGGATGGCTCGCTCTTGCAAGCGCTCCGCAGCATGATGAGTGATACTCATTTGTTGCCCCCAAGGTCGGAGAGGAGACCGAGTTCATTGGCCGTGCGAGGACGGAATCCAATTCCAGTGACAATCCCCCAATTTCCGGCTGTGTTTGGTCGCCGCCAATACGGAGCTGGCCGCATTCGCGCGAGTTGATCGAGTGCCTGGCGATAATCGGTGACGCTCCTTTCGGAGCCTTTCGGACCAATTGGGTAGCCGGCCCCCCGGAGAGATGTAACTGGACGAAATTCGGTGTTGTCGCTCGCGAAGGGAACCCAGAGGATTTCGCCCTCAATCGCGCCAGCCGGTTCGGGCGCACTTGTGGGAACGTCGCGCCAGATTGATGTTTTGAAGTCGCCCCGCGCGCTAAGCCACTTCAAGGCACTGGCCGCAGTGATTGCCCCATCCTTTAGCTCAAGGCCGGAACCACTCGACGGCGCGAGCGCGTTGCGCAAACTCTTTTGTCCGAGCCGCACCAACGCAGCCAACTGATCCGGCGCGACCCCTTTTCCTTGATCAAGCGCGCATCTGGCCTGTGCGGCCAGCACTGTTCGCTCGATTTCCACGGTCATTGAGCGATCAACGTTGTCCGCGTCCACCACGGCTTTGACCGTTTCAATCGCGCCTTTCACGTCATCGATCGTGCAGGAGCACCAATCGGAGAGCGGGGATAGTCCAAAATAAGCATAGGCGTTAAGGCTCGTGAGCCTCTGGGCGAGCGGCAGTTCAAGAAGATCGTTAGACGAGGTTTCCTTCCAAAGGGCGCGCCAAGAGCGGTCACCGTCATAGCCACTTCGAAAGTCGGGAAGCCTTAAAGCCCTGTGTAGGCATTTCATTGCCTCGTCTACCGCGTTCTGGTCGAGACATAGTGCTGCAAGCGCCTTTCCCGAACGCAAGATCAGTTCGCGAACACCATCGGCCTCGAAGTCTTCATAGGCTCTTCCGAATTCGAGAAAGCGGGCGCCGTATTCATTTTCCAAATCCAATTCCATGGCTACATCCAAAGGATAGTAGGAACCATTCTTTTATTTGCACGTTGAACCACCCTTGTCAAGGGTCGAAATGTCTCCTACGATCCTTTTTATGTCTTTATGCTTGTCTCGCCCGCCTACGCAAGGGGGTTACTGCCCAGATCGGACGGTTTGGGCGTATCACATGTTTTGTGACATTAATCTTGACATTTGTCCCCAATTAAGTGGCATAGAATACCGGCTTTGACTTTGACCGACCGGCGGATGTGCCTACCACTCCGGCGCCGTCGGCCGAGACACTGCGTCTTCTCCGCACCGTCGTCGCGCCGATGCTGACGGAAGTGTATCCGGAGTTTGCCAAGCGGGTGTTCGGCGTCGTCATTCCGGGGCGGCCCGCAGGGCCGAGCCGGAATCTATAACCGCCGCTTGCGAAGCTTATGCTCCGGCCGTGGCTATGGATTCCGGACAGCCGCGGAGCTTGTCATCGGGGCGCGCTCTGCGCGGACCCGTTGGCGGCTTCCGAATGACGAAGGACCATTTGCACCCTTCGCCGCATCATGGTCTTTATCTCTCCCACAGCAGGGGGACACATCCGGTGCAAACAGTGGAAGCCGCGGTGATCGGCGTCGGCTGGATCGGCGGTTTGCGCGCCGACACGTTGTCGCGCACGGCGCTGATCGACAGACTGCACCTGTGTGACATCAAGCCCGACCGCCTCGCCGAAGTGAAAAAGCTGTTCAAGCCGGCGAGCGCCACGCTCGATTATGCCGACATCATCAACAACGACCGCATTCGCGTCGTCTATGTGTCCACCACGCCCGAGGCCAACCATTATCCGATCGCGCGCGACTGCCTGAAATCCGGCAAGAACGTCATGCTGGAGAAGCCGATCGCGCTCGAACTGTGGGAGGCCGACGAGCTGATCCAGCTTGCGAAACGCAACAATCTGAAATTCACCATCGGCTATTCGCAGCGGTTCAATCCGAAGGTGGCCTTTGCCAAAAAGAAAATAACCGACGGCACGCTCGGCAAGGTCGTCTCGGTGCTGGTCAGCCGCCATCTGTCACGCGAGCTCGGCAAGAAGATCGCGAGCCGCGTGCGGCTCTCCCCGGTGGTGATGGAATCGACCCACGATCTCGACTTCGTGTTCTGGCTGCTCGAGCCGGCGAAGCCGGTGCGGGTCTACAGCCAGGGCGCCTACGGCTACATGGCGCCGATCAACGGCTCCCACGACGTGATGTTCACCACCGTCACCATGGACAACGGCGCCGTGGTGATGATCGGCGGTGGCTGGAACCTGCCGCCGAGCTTTCCCAATTATTGCGCGAGCTGGATCGAGATCACCGGCACTGACGGTGCGCTCATTCTCGACGACACCCAGCGCGACAATTGGCTCAGCACCGCGGCGCGCGGGCAGGAATTCCCGATGTCGACCATGCCGGGCGAGTGGGTCGACCACGTGTTCGCCGGCGGCATCGGGCCGGAGACGATTCATTTTCTCGAAGCCTGCATCCGCGACACGCCCGTCATGGTGACGCCGGAGAGCGCGCGCCGCGTGATGGAGACCTATAGCGCGGCAGACCTGTCCGCCGATCGCAACGAGCCGATCGACCTGCCGCTGTCCAACGAGACAATCTCCGGCATCGCCGAGCTGAAAGCGCGCAACCGCGCGGGGCTGAACGTATGAGGACGATCTGCACAGCGCGCGCATACCCTCTCCCCTTGCGGGAGAGGGTAGCGAAGTCGAGCGCAGCGCGACTGAGCCGGGTGAGGGGAAAAGCCAAGCCGCTCGCACGGCTCACGCCCCCTCACCCGCCCTCGCGGCTGTCGCCGCTCGGGCACCCTCTCCCGCAAGGGGAGAGGGAAGCATGAGCCGCTCATGAAAAAAACCGCCAAGGGGATCGGGCTCGCCATCGTCGGCGCCGGCCGCGTCGGTCTGTTTCGCGGCGAGGTGGCGGCGCGCCATCCGGCGGTGGAATGGATCGGCATTGCCGAACTCAATCACAATCGCGGCGGCGACGTCGGCGCCCGCATCGGCGCCGATTTCATCACCACCAGCCATCGCGAACTATTGGCGCGGCCGGAAGTCAACGCCGCGATCATCGCCACCGACGAACACCTGCACGTCGCGCCGGTCATGGCGGCGATCGAGCGCGGCGTGCCGATGCTGATCGAGAAGCCGCTCGCCACCGATCTCGCGGAATCCGCGCGCGTGCTCAAGGCCATCACCGACGCCAAACTCGATGCCGTGGTCGGCTACACCCAGCGCTTCCGCAGAAAGTGGCTCGGCGCCAAGGAGAAGGTGCGGACGGGCGCGTTGGGCGACGTGACGCTCGTCTCCTCGCGCGCGTTCATGAATCGCCTGGTCGCCATCGACAATTACAAGCGCACCCGCGATCCGGCGACGATCTCGCCCATGGTGATCTCCGGCACGCACGCGCTCGACATCGTCATGTGGTACCTGGAACACAAGACGCCGGTGGAGTGCTACGCGCGCTCGGTCGACAAGGTTTTGGGGCCGCTCTACCACGGCATCGACGCCACCGCCGGCATGATCATGTTCGCCGATGGCACGCTGCACACGCTGTCGATTTCATGGGCGCTGCCGGTGACCTGGCCGGGCGCGGTCTACAGCCTCGAAGTCGGCATCAACGGCACCGACGGCGTGCTCACCATCGACGATACCCATCGCGACATCGTGCTCGCGGTCTCCTCGCCCCAGGGCGAAGGCTACGCGCCGGATGCGAGCCGCTTCGTCGATTTCATGGGTTCGTACCCACCCGGCGACATGGCGCTCGGCGAATTGCGCGGCCCGATGGCGGAGGAGACCGTCTCCTGGCTCAACCGCGTCTCGCTCGGCGTGCCGACCCAGGCGGCGACCGCGGCGGAAGCGCATAATCGGTTGATGCTGACCAAGGCGCTCGATCTATCGGCCAGGCGCAAACAGGCGGTCAAGCTGCCGCTCGAGCCGGAAGCAGCGGCGGCGTGAGCGCGTTCGCCTTCATCGATCGCCACGCTAATGGTCCGCTTCTAACATTCGCATCCCGGGTTCGGCAGGCTCGTTTGCGAGTGTTAGAATCAAAGGACCAATAGCAACTATCAGTTCCAGACCAGGGTCAAAACTCATTAACCACTCCACTGGCTGAGCGGCTATGGTATTGGAGAGGAAGCACGCCAGGAAGCGGCCATGCCCCACATCGAGGCGCGCGACATCACGTTGGCCTACGACACGCCCGTGGGCACCGTGCCCGGCGTGCGCGCCGTCAGTTTCGGCATGGAGGCGTCGGAATTTCTCTGCATCGTCGGTCCGAGCGGGTGCGGCAAGTCGACGCTGCTCAATATCATTGCCGGTTTCCTCGTGCCGACCGCTGGAGAAATTCTTCTCGCCGGACAGAAGGTGCGCGGCTACGGCATGGATCGCGGCGTCGTCTTTCAGGACTTCGCCCAGCTTTTTCCCTGGCGCACGGCGCTCGGCAACGTCGCGTTCGGCCTGGAGATGAAGGGTATGCCCAAGGCCGAGCGCGAGGTCATCGCGCTCGAACAGCTGCGGCTGGTCAAGCTTGAAAACTTCGCCAAGGCGTATCCGCACCATCTTTCCGGCGGCATGCAGCAACGGGTCGCGATCGCGCGCGCACTTGCCTACAATCCGGCGGTGCTGTTGATGGACGAGCCGTTCGCGGCGCTCGACGCGCTTACTCGCGACGACATGCAGCGGCTGCTCGCCGAGGTGTGGCAGGAAACGCGAAAGACAGTGATCTATGTGACCCACAACGTCGCCGAAGCGGTCTACCTGGCCGACCGGGTGGTGGTGATGACGCCGCACCCGGGGACGGTGAAGACCCAGTTGCCGATCCGGCTCCCGCGCCCGCGCGATCCCTTGAGCGTCGAGTTCGTCGACTATCAGAAGGAATTGCTGCGCCTGCTTGGCCATGACGGCGCGCGGCGTGGATAACGAGCAACAGGAGCCGATATGTCGCGTCCGAGCGCGGCCAAGCGCGAAATGAAGCTTCACTCAGCGCTGTGCGGCGCGTTTGTGCTCCTGGCCGTCGGCGCTTCCATTCGCGCGATGCCGGCGTCTGCGACCGATGCCTATCCGAGCCGGCCGATCCGGCTGGTGGTTGGTTTCGGCGCCGGCGGACCGACCGACATTCCCGCTCGTTTCATCGCCGACAAACTGGGTACGGCACTCAAGCAGTCCGTCGTGGTCGAGAACAAGCCGGCGGCCGGCGGCATCGTGGCGACGCGCGATGTGCTGGCACAGCCGCGTGACGGCTACACGCTGCTGCTATGCACGCATTTCGATGCAACCAATGTCGCGGTCTACCGCGACGCCGGCTACAGGCTCTCCGACATCGCGCCGATTTCGTTGATCGCCAAGTACTATTACGGCCTGGCGCTTGCGAACACGATCCCGGCGCAGGACTTCAAATCGTTCGTCGCCTACGCCAAGGCGCATCCCGGCGAAGTGACCTACGCGACCGTCGGTGCCGCCTCGGCGCAGGAGATCATGGCGCGGCAGCTCGGCAAGCTGACCGGCGTTACCATGAACCGGATTCCGTTTCGCGGCGGCCTTGCCGTCGTTCAGGAGCTCATCGCCGGGCGCGTAGATCTCTATCCGTCGCCGACGCTGGCGATCATGCCGTACTACAAATCCCGGCAACTGAAGATCCTCGCAACCACCAGCCCGCAACGGCTCGCTATCCTGCCCGAGGTGCCGACGCTCAAGGAAGTCGGCTTCGATTTCATCCGCTTCGGCTGGCTCGGCGTCTGCGCCGGCGCCGGTACGCCGGCACCGATCGTCAACATGCTCAATCGGCATATCGCGTCCATTGTCGCCTCGCCGGCCTATCGAGCGCTGATCGAGAATGCCGGCTCGATCGCCGGGTCCTCGACCCCGCAGGAGCTTGGCGCGATCATGCAGAAGACCATGGACGACATCATACCGGCCGTGAAGGAATTCGGCCTGCAGCAGCCATAAGCGAACATAAGCAAACATCAGCGAACAAAAGACCCCAATTCCGGAGGACACCACGATGAGGAAGCAATCGACATTGACCCGGCGGCAGTATCTCGGGGCGGCCGGCGCCGGCGTGCTGGCGCTCGGCCTCGGCGCGTCAGAACGCGCCGCCGCGGCCGAGACCATCCGCCAGGGCTATCAGACCAACATCTGGGGCATGCCGACGTATTATCTGATGAAGTCCGGCTATTTGCAGAAGCATGGGATCTCGGCCGAGGAATTCGCCGTGCCGTCCGGCAACATCACCATGCAGCAGATGGTTGCCGGCCAAGTCGACCTCGGCACTTATGCGGGTCCCTCCTTCATCATCGGCAACGTCAAGGGCGGGTTGGTGGCAATCGCCGTGATCGAGAACGTGGGCAAGACCGCGCGCGTCACCACGCGCAAGGACCTCGGCATCACCAAGGTCGAGCAGTTGCGCGGCAAGAGAATCGCCAACCTGGTCGGTTCCTCGGTAGGCAACGATTTCGACGATATCGTCATGCCGCATTACGGTCTGCACAAAGGCGATTTCACCGAAATCCGCATGAACGTGAACGATATGGTGGCGGCGCTCTCGGCCAAGACAGTCGCCGCCATGGTCAATGTCGACCCCTACAACGTCATCGCTGTTGCCGACGGCATTGGCGCCGACCTCGTCGACTTTTCCAGCTTCGATCCGATGCCGGTGTTCATGGCCGCCACCGCCGAGATAGTGGAGAAGCGGCCGCAAGCGATCGTCTCATACCTCAAGGCGTGGCTCGACGCCGCCAAGGACTTCAAGAACGACCGGAAGAAGGTCAACGACACGATCTACGCGTTCTACGCCGGCAAGGGTTACAAAATGTCGCCGCAGGCGTTCGCGACCGCCATGTCGCGCGTCGAGGTCAATCCGGGCTTTCCCGATCTCAAGTCGTACATGCAACAGCAGGCGGAAATCCTGCTGCGGAACAAGACCATCAAGACGATCCCGGACTGGAGCAAGGCGCTGCGGCCGGATTTCATGGAAAAAGCGAAGGCAAAGGCATAATTTTCAAGCCTTGGAAGATGCGCTAAAGGTTGTCTTACCGTCATGGCCGGGCCTGTCCCGGCCTTGCATGTCTTAAATCAGCAGTCGATGTCTTGAATCAGCAGTCGATGGACGTGGATGCCCGGCACAAGCCGGACATGACAACAATTGGTGCACCGAAATATTCGAAAGGAATCCTCCGAATGCCCTCCACGCAATCAAGCCCGCTGACGTCGACCTATCAACCGGTCGTGTGGAATTTCAAGCTTCTGGCGCATGACATGCTCGCGGGCTTCGGCGGCATGGGCGAGGGGATGTCGGTGCAGATCGCGCCCGACGGACGGCGTATTCTATGGCTCGCCCACGAAAGCGCGCCGAAAAACTTCACCGCTGTCGACATGTCCGATCCGCGCACGCCCAAGGTGGTATGCCAGACCGACCTGCCGCACCCGGCCATGCGTTCGAATTCGCTGGAGACCTGCGGCAACCTGATGGCGGTCGCCTACCAGACGCAGAAGAAGGGCGCCAAGCCTGCGGGCTTCGAACTGTTCGACATCTCCAAGCCGGAAAATCCGAAATCGATTTCTTTCTTCGATTGCTCCGGTCCGCATTCGCGCGGCGTGCATCAGCTCTGGTTCTGCGACGGCGAGTACGTGCATTGCGCTTCCGGCGCGCCCGATTTCGTGCCGACGCATCCGTCAGACGATCAGTTCTACCGCTGCGTCGATGTGCGTAATCCGGCGAAGCCGGTCGAGCTCGGGCGCTGGTGGATGCCCGGCACCCGGCAGGGCGACAACGTCATGCCGCCGACGCGCCACCAGCTCGACAAGGGCTTTCGCGCCCACAACACCAACGTCTATCCGCAACGCGGCGACCGCTGCTATCTCGGCTATATCGACGGCGGCATGTTCGTGCTCGACATTTCCGACAAGGCCAATCCAAGGATGGTGTCGCGCTGGACCAATTCGCCGCCCTATACCGGCTTCATGCACACCGTGTTGCCGCTGTTCGACCGCGGGCTGATGCTGGTGACCGACGAATCGACCGAGAACAATTGTGGTGACTGGCCCAAGCTGGTCTGGATACTGGACGCGCGCGAGGAAACCAATCTGGTGCCGATCGCGACCTGCCCATTGCCCGATCATACGATCTACGGCAAGGCCGGCCGCTTCGGCGCCCACAATATTCATGAGAACGTGCCGCTGCCGACCGCGTGGAAATCGGACCAGATCGTGCTCGGCACGTTCTTCAACGGCGGCTTGCGCGCCTTCGATATTTCCAATCCGTACCAGCCCAAGGAGACCGGCGTGTTCATGCCGCCGGCCCCGCCCGGCGCGCCGACCGGAACCATCCAGATGAACGACGTGTTCGTCGATGAGCGCGCCGTCGTCTACGCCGTCGATCGTCACATCGGCGGCCTGTACACTCTGGAGATGGATTTTTGATCCATCTTCGTAGGGGCGCCCCTCGTGGGCGCCCGTGATGAAACGAGGGCGGCCACAGGGCCGCCCCTACGGTCACGTAACGTCTCATGCTCGATCTCTTTCCCTCGCCTGAAGCCGGACCGTTCGGACGGCGGCAAAAACGCGAGCGCGGTGCGCGCATTCCGGTCACCGTGGTCACCGGATTTCTGGGCGCTGGCAAGACGACCCTGGTTCGCCGATTCCTGGCTCGCCCGAGGGCGCCGGCACGGCGGTGATCGTCAACGAGTTCGGCGCCGTCGGCATCGACGACGTGATGGTGCGCGACAGCGCCGACGAGACCGTTCTGCTCGGCAACGGCTGCCTGTGCTGCGTCGCGCGCAGCGATCTGCAGCTTGCGCTGCGCCGGCTGCTGTTCGACCGCGAGCGCGGTACGGTGCCGCCGTTTGGCCGCGTCGTGATCGAAACCAGCGGTCTCGCCGATCCCGGTCCGATTTTGCAGACGTTCTCCACCGACCGCGCGCTCGGCGGCGAGTTTCACATCGACGTGCTGCTCGCGGTGATCGACGCTGTGGCTGGCGAAAGCAATCTCCAGCGCGCTCCCGAGGCGCGCAAACAGGTGATCCTCGCCGACCGCCTCGTCATCTCGAAGACCGATCTGGCCGAATCCGCCGCTGCGGCGCGCTTGACGGAGCGGCTGCAACAACTCAACCCGCGCGCGGCAATCGACCTCGCGGTGGCCGGCGCGCTCGACCCGCAACGCGTGATCGCGCCGGCGGCCAGCGAGCGCAGCGGCTTTGTCGCCGAGGCCGAGCATGCCGACGGCATCGCCAGCTTCGTCATCGAGACCGCCGCACCGATCGACTGGCCGATTTTTTCGCTGACGATGGACACGCTGACTGCACTGCGTGGCGCCGACCTGTTGCGCGCCAAGGGCCTGCTCAATGTCGCCGGCTGCCGCGGCCCCGTGGTGATCCAGTACGTGCAGCACCTCGCCCATCCGCCGCGCGAACTTGAAGCGTGGCCGCACGAGAACCGGACAAGCCGCGTCGTGTTCATCACGCGCAACCTGCCGGAAAGGCGCGTGCGCGATCTGTTCGCCGCCGTGGCGGCGCTGGAAGCTCGGTAACGGCACGCTGCGAGGGCAAATCAATTCCGCTTGCGCCCGGCGATCTCGGCCTGCCAGGGTGCGATCGGATGTTCGAGCCGCCCGAGGAGTCAATTCAGCCCGACGGCGATGATCGCCCGCACGATCATTGCCGGGATTAAGCATTCCCCCATGACAGGTTTCGGAATAGGCTTTTGGCGACGCAGCGCGCTGCACCCCGTCGCGGCAGATTCGCGACTGGACGCGATAGCTCTCTGAGGGAGATCTCACTCGTCATGCGCCAGAAATTCTCGCTTAACGTCAACGGCGCCGACCGCGCGGTCGACGCTGATCCCGACACGCCGCTGCTTTATGTGCTGCGTGACGATCTCGGCCTTAACAATCCGCACTTCGGCTGTGGGCTCGGGCAATGCGGCGCCTGCACCGTGCACCTCGACGGCAGACCGACGCACTCATGCCGGCGGCGCATCGCGGATGTGGGCGACCGCAAGGTGGTCACGCTCGCCGGACTTGGCACGCCGGAGCATCCGCATCCGCTGCAGACCGCCTACGTGGAGGAGCAGGTGCCGCAATGCGCCTACTGCATCAACGGCTGGATCATGAAAGCCGCCGCCTTCCTGCGCGACAACAAGAAGCCCACCGACGAGCAGATCCGCGCCGCGCTCACGCACATCAAGTGCCGCTGCGGCACTCACATGGCCATTCTTCGTGCGGTCAAGCGCGCCGCAGCGATGATGGACTGAACGGAGGTCGCCATGACCCGACACGAAAGATCCGCAGGCTTCTCGCGCCGTTCGATGCTCAAGACGGGAGGCGCGCTCGTGGTCTCGATCGGTGTGCCGGCGGCGCTGCGCTCCGCTCGCGCAGCCGACGCCGAGCCGGCTACCGCCGTCAAGCCGCCGCTGATGCCCGATCAGTTGTCCTCCTACTTGGCGGTCAACGCCGACGGCAGCATTTCCGCCTATTTCGGCAAGATGGACATGGGACAAGGCCTGGCGGTCGCCATCCGTCAGATAGTCGCCGAGGAGCTCGATGCGCCATTCGCCAGCGTCGGGATTGTCATCGGCGACACCGCCAGCAGCGTCAACCAGGGCGGCGCGTCCGGCTCGACCGGAGTTCAGGATGGCGGCAAGCAGATGCGCATGGCGGCTGCCGAGGCGCGTCGCGTCCTGCTCCAGATGGCGGCCGACAGGCTCGGCCTGCCCGTCGACGGGCTGGCGGTCAAGGACGCCATCGTTCACGCAGTCGGCGACGCCGCCAAAAGGATCAGCTACGCCCAACTGATCGGCGGGCAATATTTCAACGTGCATCTCGACTGGAACGGAAAATACGGCAACCCGCTGTATGCGCCCGGTAAGGCCAAGCCGAAGCCGCCGAACGACTACACCATCGTCGGCCAGCCCATTCCGCGCGACGACATCGCCCCGAAGGTGTTCGCGCAGGCCGACTTTTGCACCGACGTGAAATTGCCTGGCATGATGCACGGCCGCATGATCCGGCCGGCCATTGCCGGTGCGGTGCCGGTGAAGGTTGACGAGAGCTCGATCGCCGACATCCCATCCGCCAAGGTGGTGTGGGACAAGGGCTTCCTCGGGGTCGTCGCCGAACGCGAGTGGGACGCGATCAAGGCGTCGCGCCAGCTCAAGGTCGAGTGGTCGGAGGCGGCGCCGCCGTTTCCCGATGCGGCCGCTCTCTACGATCACATCCGCAAGGCGGCGGTGCGCAAGCGCGAGGTCGGCAAGGAGACTGGCGATATCGACGGCGCGTTCAAGACCGCGGCGCGTGTGATCGAGGCCGAATACGAGTGGCCATTCCAATCGCACAGCTCGATGGGGCCGGCTTGCGCGCTGGTGGAGATCAAGGACGGCCGCGTGACCTGCTGGAGCGGCACCCAGAAGGCGCACTTTGCGCGCACCGGCGTCGCCGCCATCCTCGGCGTGCCGGAGCAAACAGTCCGCGTGATCTGGACCACCGGTCCCGGCTCCTACGGTCGCAACGATGCTGACGACTGCACCGCCGACGCTGCCTTTCTGGCGAAGGCCGTCGGCCGGCCGGTGCGGCTGCAATACATGCGCGATCAGGGCACCGGCTGGGATCCGAAGGCGCCGGCGTCGATCCATCGCACGCGCGCCGCGCTCGATCCGGCGGGAAACGTCGTTGCCTACGACTTCGTCAGCAAAGGGTTTTCCCGCATCGATATCGACACCAACGGCTCCAAGCCGAGGGACACGCTGGCCGGCCAGACCCTCGGCGTATCCCTCCGTTCCGGCGATGGCTTCGGCGTGCCGGACGAGTCCTATGGCTTTGCCAGCAAGCGCACCGCCTGGGAGACGATCGCGCCGCTGCTCGATCGCGCCTCGCCCTTGCGGACGGCGCATATGCGTGATCCGGTCGGGCCGCAGATTCACTTCGCCAGCGAGTCGTTCATCGACGAAGTGGCGGCCGCGCTCGGCATGGACCCCGTTGCGTTCAGGCTGCGCTACGTCAAAGACCCGCGCGACATCGCCGTCATCAAGGCGGTGGCGGAGAAGGCCGGCTGGCAGACGCGGCCGTCGCCGCGCCGGGACCAGAGCGGCGACAAGGTCTCGGGCCGCGGCATTGCCTATGCGCAGCGCGGTCCGACGCGGGTCGCGGTGATTGCCGAAGTCGAGGTCGACCGCTCAAGCGGCAAAATCTGGGCGCGCAAGTTCACCGTCGCCCACGATTGCGGTCAGATCATCAATCCGAATGGGCTGCATCACGCCATCGAGAACAACGTCGTACAGGCTACCAGCCGCACACTGTGGGAGCAGGTCAGGTTCGACAACGCCAACGTCACCAGCGTGGATTGGCGGACCTATCCGATTCTCGACGTCACCGAGGCGCCCGAACAGGTGGAGATCGTCATGATCGACCATCCGCAGATCGCGCCATCCGGGGCCGGGGAAGCGTCGAGCCGCCCGGTGCCGGCCGCGATCGCCAACGCCGTGTTTGACGCCACCGGGGTCCGCATCCGCCGGGCGCCGTTGTCTCCCGACAACGTCAAGTCGTCGCTGTCGTGAGTGAGAATGCCGGCTCTCCAGCGCCTCACGGCGCAGCTGTAAATCCGACGATGATGCGGACGCGCAATGTATCTTCGCCCGCGGCGATCGGCGTTGCCGCCGCCACGCGCATCGCCAACATCGGCGTGGGCGTCGGCGCGTAGGCCGGCTCCTCGGTGATCCAGGCGACGCCGCCGAGCTGCAGCCCGGACGCCTGCGCGTAAAGCTCGGCCTTGCGCCGCGCATCTGCAATCGCCGCTTGGCGCGCCTGGTCAAGCGCCTTCGAGGCATCGGAATGCAAAAACTGCACGCTGCCGGCATCGGTCGCTCCGGCCGCGATCAGCGAATCGAGAACCGCGCCGAGCTTGCCGATCTGCCGCACCTTGATGGCAAGCTGGTTGGAAACGGAAAAGCCCGTAAGCTTTGGCGGGCTGTTGGGCTGCGGGCTGCCGTACACCGGCGCGACCGAAAATCGCGCCGTCTGAATGTCGTTGGCCGCGATGCCGTCACTCTCCAGCGCCGCGTTGACGGTCGCCATCGCCTTGGCGTTGGCGTCTGTCGCCTGCTTTGCGGTCTTGGCCTGGGTCGTCACCCCGCTGGTGATTTCCGCATAATCGGGCGGCACGGTCACGCTGCCTTCACCGCTGACGATCACGCGTGCCGGTGGCAAGGGTGGCGGGGGCGGCGGCGCTATCGCGGGCTGGGCCTTTACCGATGCAACCGCGGCAAATGTGCAGACGGCAAGCAAACCGGCGCGCAGGCCGGCTATTGTCATCGTGCGTGCGAAAGCCATGAGGGGCCTCCATGATGCCGACGCGGCTCGCCGCGCGTATTGCTTGCACTTTGCGGAGCCAATAAGGCGGCGAGATTCTTACGCTACGCGCAGTTTTGACGGGCCGTCGTCATTGCCGGCGTAAATCGTGCAGCCACCGAGCGTGCCGTCGTCGTTACTTCCAGGTCCGCCGCAACACGTCGAGCCAATTGCGAAAGCAAAGCTTCTCGATCAATTTTTCGCCAAATCCGCGGTTACTCAGGGCCGCCACGAGCGTGGGAAGGCCGGCGGCATCGCCGAGTTTTTCCGGCATCTGTGCGCCGTCGAAGTCGGAGCCGAAACCGACGCCGCTTTCGCCCACGTGTTCGAGCAGATGCTCGACGTGGCGCACGATCAACTCGATCGGCGTATCCCTGTTGCGGCCGCCGTCCGGGCGAAGGAAACTGGTGGCGAAATTGACGCCGACCAGGCCCTTGCTCTCGCGAATGGCCGCCAATTGCCGGTCCGTCAGATTACGCGAATGCGGGCTGATGGCGTGAGCGTTGGAATGGCTGGCGACGAGCGGCGCATGGCTGCGCTCGGCAACGTCCCAGAAGCCGCGTTCGTTGAGGTGCGAAAGATCGATCAGAATTTTCAGTCGGTTGCAGGCGGCGACCAGCGCCTTGCCGGGCTCGGTCAGGCCGGGGCCGGTGTCGGGCGAGGACGGGCAGCGGAACGGCACGCCGTGGCCGAACGCGTTCGGCCGGCTCCATACCGGGCCGAGTGACCGCAAGCCCGCCGCGTGCAGCACCTCGAGAACCGAGAAATCGGTGTCGATTGCTTCCGCGCCCTCGATGTGCAGGACCGCCGCCAACGCGCCCTCATCGAGGCACGCTTCGATATCGGCGACCGAGCGGCAGACGCGAACGCGGCGGCGCGAGGCGGCCTCGATGCGATAGAGGAGCGACACCATGGCGAAGGTGGTGCGCTGCGCCTCGGCGAGGTCGACGCCGGGCGGGGTCGGGTTGCCGGCGAAGTCGGGTGAGGACTTGTTGCTGTCGGCGGTGTTCTTTCTCTCGGTCGAGGGGACGAAGATCGCAAACAACCCGCCGGCAAAACCACCCTTGCGCGCCTTGGGCAGGTCGAGCTGCCCCTTGTCTTCGCCATGCAGGAACGCCGCGACCGCGTCGGCCCCGTCGCGACGATGCAGGCGCAGCAGTGCGTCGTTGTGGCCGTCAAAGATCGGAATGCGCCGCCGCGGTGCCATTAGCGGGTGCGCCCCTCATGGCCGTCGAGGCCGACGCCCTCGAGCCGGCCGAACAGATGAGCGAGCTTCGCCCGGTCGGGTTCCGGCAACGGCGGCTTGAGCAGCGCCGCGATGTTGCTGCGCAAATGCGCGCCGTTGCCGGTGCCGAACAGAACGACATCGACGCCCGGCTCATGGCGCACATAGCGGTAGGCGGCCTCGATCACGCTTTCGGCCCCGCCGGCATGGACGAGAAAGCCGAGTGGATCATCGGTTTCGCCGAGCCAGCTCTCCACCAGGCCTTTGGCGGCAAGCTCTTTCATCTCGCGCGCGATGCGCGGCGGATCGGCGAAGATGCTGCGCACCGCGAACATCAAGAGCGTGCCGATACCCTTCCGCTGCGTCAACGGAAACACGTTCGCCCGCGCACCCTGGTGCATCATGTGGAAGCCCACCATGGCGACCTCCCACATCGGATCGGCCAATGCGCGCTTGAGTGCCGCGTTGGTGAAATCGACGATCGGGTTCTCGGTGAGCCCGATGTGCCTGATCTTGCCCTTCTCCTTCTCCCTGACAAGTGCTGGTGCGAGCGTGTCGCGCACATACTCGTACATCTGCGACTCGACCGCGTGCAGGTTGAACACGTCGACGTAATCGGTGCCCATCGCCCGCAGCGAATTGTCGAGGCTGCGCACGACGCGCTCCGGTGTCCACCATTCGCCATTGCGGCGAACGGTCGATTTGGTGGCGACCACCACGCTCTCGCGCGGGATCGATTTGAGCGCCTTGCCGACCACGCCCTCGGTCCCGTAAGGCGGCGCGGTGTCGATGAAATTGACGCCGAGCGCGACGGCGTCGAGGACAAGCCGCGCCGCCTCGTCCTCGCTCAGGCCGGAATTAAGCCCCATGCGGGAAAAGCCGCCGGTACCGAGCCCGGCGACGCTGACGCGGAGCCCGGTCTTGCCGAGGGTGGTGTATTGCATTGCGACTTTCATATTGGGCCCGCCCGCCGTTGACCGGCAGCGGGCTTTCATGTCACGACGCGCCACTTTAGGGAATGCCGCAAACGATCGCAAATCCAATGCCCATCGAACGCTACAATGCCGCCGAGGCGGAGGCCCGCTGGCAGCGGGTCTGGGACGAGCGCAGCATCTTCGCCACGCCGAACCAGAACCTCGACAAGAAGTACTACGTGCTGGAGATGTTCCCCTATCCGTCGGGGCGCATCCACATGGGCCACGTGCGCAACTACACGATGGGCGACGTGGTGGCGCGGGTGAAGCGCGCGAAGGGTTTTGCGGTGCTGCATCCGATGGGCTGGGACGCCTTCGGGCTTGCCGCCGAGAACGCCGCTCTCCAGCGCGGCATTCATCCCAAGAGCTGGACCTACGACAACATTGCGGCGATGCGGGCGCAGCTCAAGTCGATGGGGCTGTCGATCGACTGGCGCCGCGAGATCGCGACCTGCGACCCGTCCTATTACAAGCACCAGCAGGCGATGTTCCTGGAATTCATGCGCACCGGCTTGGTCGAGCGCAAGCAATCGAAGGTGAATTGGGACCCGGTCGACCAGACCGTGCTCGCCAACGAGCAGGTGATCGACGGCCGCGGCTGGCGTTCGGGCGCGGTCGTCGAGCAACGCGAGCTGACGCAGTGGTTTTTCAAGATCACCGACTATTCTCAGGACCTGCTCGACGCACTCGGCCGGCTCGACCGCTGGCCGGAAAAGGTGCGGCTGATGCAGAAGAACTGGATCGGCCGCTCCGAAGGCTTGCTGGTCCGCTTCGCGCTCGATCCGGCGACGGCGCCGAACGGCGAGAGCGACCTTGAAATCTTCACGACCCGGCACGACACGCTGTTCGGCGCGAAATTCATGGCGCTGGCGCCGGATCATCCGCTCGCCGCGGCGGCGGCGAAGGAGAATCCGAAGCTCGCGGCCTTCATCGAAGAATGCCGGCACCGCGGCACGGCGCAGGCCGAGATCGAGACCGCGGAAAAACTCGGCTTCGACACCGGCATCAAGGCCGTGCATCCGTTTGATCCGAACTGGAAGCTGCCGGTCTACGTCGCAAACTTTATTTTGATGGAATACGGCACCGGCGCCATCTTCGGCTGCCCGGCGCACGACCAGCGCGACCTCGACTTCGTCAACAAATACGGCCTCGGCAACGTGCCGGTGGTGTGCCCGCCGGGGCAGGATGCGAAAACCTTCGTCATCACCGACACCGCCTATGACGGCGACGGCCGCATGATCAATTCGCGGTTTTTGGACGGCATGACGATCGCTGAGGCGAAGGAGGAAGTCGCGCGGCGACTGGAGAAGGAAACCAGGGCCGGCAGGCCGGTTGCCCAGCGCCAGGTGAACTTCCGCCTGCGCGATTGGGGCATTTCGCGGCAGCGTTATTGGGGCGCTCCGATCCCGATTATTCATTGCGAAGCGTGCGGCATCGTACCGGTGCCGGAGAAGGATTTGCCCGTAACGCTGCCGGATGACGTCACCTTCGACAAGCCCGGCAATCCGCTCGACCGTCACCCGACCTGGAAGAATGTTGCCTGCCCGCAATGCGGCAGCAAAAAAGCGCGGCGCGAGACAGACACGATGGACACGTTCGTCGATTCGTCGTGGTACTTCGAGCGCTTCACCGATCCGTGGATCGAGACCGCGCCGACTGACCGGGCGATGGTCGATGCCTGGATGCCGGTCGACCAATATATCGGCGGCATCGAGCACGCGATCCTCCATCTGCTCTACAGCCGCTTCTACACCCGTGCCATGAAGGCGACCGGCCATGTCGGCCTCGACGAGCCGTTCGCCGGCCTGTTCACGCAAGGCATGGTGGTGCACGAAACTTACCAGCGAAAGAACGGCGAATGGGCGGCGCCCGCGGAAGTAAAAATCGAGAGCGATGGTGATAAGCGTCGCGCCAGCTTGATCGCTACCGGCGAAGAGATCGAGATCGGCCCGATCGAGAAAATGTCGAAGTCGAAGCGCAACACGGTCGACCCCGACGACATCATACAAGCCTACGGCGCCGACGTGGCGCGCTGGTTCATGCTCTCGGATTCGCCGCCGGAACGCGACGTGGAATGGACCGAGCGCGGCGTGCAGGGCGCCGCACGTTTCATACAACGACTGTGGCGGCTGGTCGGCGAGGCGGCGGAGATCGCGCGCAGCGCACCAGATGCGCAGCCCGCGCAGTTCTCGCCGCCGGCGCTCGCGTTGCGCAAGGCCACTCACAAGGCGCTGGCGAACGTCGGCGACGACGTGGAAAAGCTGCACTTCAACGTCTGCGTCGCCCATATTTACGAGTTTGCCAACACGCTGACTGTGGCCATCGGCGAGATCGAGGAGCCTGCAATCGCTCCCGACATGCGCTGGGCGATGCGCGAAGCCGCCGACATTCTGGTGCACCTGTTTGCGCCGATGATGCCGCACCTTGCCGAGGAATGCTGGGCTGTGCTCGGCCACGACATGCTGGTCGCGCAGGCGCCCTGGCCGGCGGTCGAGCGCGACTTGCTGATCGAGGATACGGTGACCCTGCCGGTGCAAATCAACGGGAAAAAACGTGCGGACGTGACCGTCGCGCGCAAGGCTGGTGACGGCGAAATCGAAAGCGCGGTGCTGGCGCTCGACGCGGTGAAAAAAGCGCTCGACGGCAAGGCGCCCAAGAAGGTGATCATTGTGCCGCAGCGGATCGTCAACGTGGTTGCGTGAAGCAGCATGGTCGCGATCAAATCCTCCGGCGTCGACGCCTTCGTGGCCCGGCCCGATCCGACGATACCGGTCGTGCTCGTGTTCGGCCCGGACGCGGGCCTGGTCAGCGAGCGCGTCAATGCGCTGATCAAGGCGTCGGTCGACGATGCCGGCGATCCGTTCGCTCTGGCGCGGCTCGAAGGCGACGCGCTCGCGGCCGCGCCGTCGCGTCTCGTTGAAGAGGCGCAGACCATTCCGCTGTTCGGCGGCCGGCGCGCGGTGTGGGTCAAGGCCTTCGGCCGTGGCAATATCGCGCCCGCGGTCGAAGCGGTGCTCGAACTGCCCGCTTGCGAATGCCGCGTGGTGATCGAGGCCGGCGATCTGCGCCGCAACGCGCCGCTGCGCGCGCTCGTCGAACGCGCCAAAAACGCCGCGGCGCTGCCCTGCTATCCCGATGACGACAAGGCGCGAGAGCGGTTGATCGACCAGGAGATGCGGGAGGCCGGGATTACGCTTGCGCCGGACGCGCGGGCGCTGTTGATCCCGCTGCTCGGCGGCGATCGCGCCGCTTCGCGCAGCGAACTGCGCAAGCTCGCGCTCTATGCGCACGGGCATCAACGGGTCGGCGCCGACGATGTGGCGGCGGTGGTCTCCGACGCGTCGGCGCTCGCCGTCGACAACATTGTCGATGCCGCCTTTTCCGGCGATGCGCGCGGACTTGAAACAGAACTGGGGAAGGCGCGCACCGCCGGCACATCGGTGGGATCTATTTTCTTCGCCGCCCAACGCCAGCTGGCGCTGCTGCACAGGTGGCGCACGGCGATCGAAGAGAGCAGTGGATTTAGGCTCGATGCCGTACAGCCGCCGCTCAATTTCCGCCGCAAGGCGGCGATCGAAGCGGCGCTCAGAGGCTGGAACGCCGCGCGTCTCGCCGTCGCCATGGCCGAACTTGCCGATGCCGCGCTGCAATCGCGCCTCCATTCGGATCTGGCGCACACGATCGCCGCGCGCGCGCTGCTTTCGATCGCCGCGAAGGCGCGGCGGCGGGCGGCGTAGGGCGTCGGCGACGCCGTCGGATTACTGCGTCAGCACTGTCCTGTTGAGTCGGATCCGCCAATCGGCAAGCATCTTGCGGCCGTCCGGCGACATTTTTGCGGTTGCGCCGGCAACGACCTCGTGAACGAGATGATAGAAATGCTCGCGGGCGCGGCTGGTCTGTGCCAGGGCCGTCCGGACGGCGGCGGCATCGAACGGCTGCGCGCGCAGGTGCTGGCGAACCGTTTCCTGCGCCAGGCGGACCTCGATCTCCGCTGCCGCCAGCTTTGCCGCCTGGGCGCGAAACTCCCCGCGCAGGATGCCGCCATCGCGGGCCGGCAGGGTTGCGGCAATGCGATCAATGCGGATGGCGATCCCATGATGAATGCCGGCGACCGGCTCGAGCGCCACCGCGCGCGAATGCTGCACCGCCATGGCGCCGGCAGCGCCGGCGAAGAGCAGGTTGAGCATCAATGAGCCCAGCAGCAGATAGCGCAGCCGCCCGCCTTGATGCGCGCTCGATATAGACATTGTCGCCTCCCAGAAATCGGGCTGCCCGGCCCGATTTGCGGCCACGATGATAGCCGCCAGTCGCGGATCGGGACAAGTTCGGATCACGTGGGATTTTCCAGGCTGAACGTGCCCGAATCGTCGTCATAGGCGTAGACTTCGGCAAAACGCCCCCAGGCGGTCACGCCGCGCAGCGTGCCTTCGGCATCTTCGGTGCTCATATGGTCTTCCAGTTCGTCGAGAAAGCGGCTTCTCGGCGCCACGTGGTTGGCGCGTTCGGCCAGGACGCGCCTGATGTGGGCGGCGAGCGGGACGTAGGTCAGGAGCTGCCGCTGGAACAGCTTTTTGCGGTCGTCCATGCTTAATTCGACGAACTGTTTTCCCGCATCGGTCAGTTTGATGTCGCCGCCCTCGATTTCCGCCAGATGCAGAAGCTGCAAGGATTCCGAGACGGGAAACAGTTCGTCCAGTTCCATGTGCAGTTCGTCGGCAAGCACGGGCAGATCGGCTTTGCCGCCAAAGGGCGCGGCCGCCAACGTCTCGATCAGCCCGGAGAGAAGATTGGCCGAAACGCGCGGCAGTACGGTGTCGATCGTTGCGGTCCGCTCGGCAATCGGACCGATCTGCGGCGGTGTCGGCTTGCGCGCGGTCATCGCCACGTAGATTTTCTCCACCAGATCGCGAAACTGCGGATCGAGGCGGTTGCGCGGCTGGCGCAGGTCGACCTTGATTTCACTGATGATGCGCGCCGGATTGGTTGAGAACAGCAGGATGCGGTCGCACATCAGCACCGCTTCCTCGATGTTGTGAGTGACCAGGATGACGCCCTTGATCGGCAGCTTGCCTTCGCCCCACAGGTCGAGGAAATCGGTGCGCAGCGTTTCCGCGGTCAGCACGTCGAGCGCCGAGAACGGCTCGTCCATCAGCAAGATGTTGGGGTGCACTACGAGCGCGCGAGCGAAGCCGACGCGCTGGCGCATGCCGCCCGACAGTTCGCGCGGGTAGGCGGACTCGTAGCCGTCAAGGCCGATCAGGTCGATCGCCGCCAGCGCGCGGCTGCGGATCTCCGCGTCGGGAAGCGCCAGCGCTTCCAGGCCGAGCTGCACGTTCTCCAGCACGGTCAGCCAGGGAAACAGGGCGAACGACTGGAACACCATGGCGATGCCCGGCGCCGGTCCGTGCACCGGCTGTCCCAGATAGGTGATGGTGCCGTCGGAGGGCTGCGCCAGGCCGGCGATGAGCCGCAGCAGCGTCGACTTGCCGGAGCCGGTGCGGCCGAGCAATCCGACGATCTGCCCCTTCGCCAGCTCGAAATCGATGCCGTCGAGCACCAGGTGCTCGCCGCCGTCGGAGCGCGGAAACGACTGCCGCAGGCCGTGAATGTCGAGAAGATCGGCGTCCATGTTCATTCGTCGCCCTTATCTGTTTGTCGGCGTGAATGTTAGAATCGGACCACTAGCCGAGGCGGAATTTGCGCTCGGCGTAGAAATAAAGCGGACGCCAGAACGCGCGGTTGATAATGACGACGAACATGCTCATCACCGCGATGCCGAGCACGATGCGCGGGAAATCGCCGCGTTCGGTCTGCTGCGCAATATAGGCGCCGAGACCCACGGCACGCAGGTGTTCATTGCCCCATGAGGCCACTTCGGCGACGATGCTGGCGTTCCACGATCCGCCGGACGCCGTGATCGCGCCGGTCACGTAATAGGGAAAGATGGCCGGCAGCGCGATGCGCCGCCACCACAGCCAGCCGCGCACCCGCAGGTTGGCGCCGACCGCGCGCATTTCCGCCGGTATCGCCGCCGCACCGGCAATCACGTTGAACAGAATGTACCATTGCGTACCCAGGATCATCAGCGGGCTGAGCCAGATATTGGGGTCGAGCCGCCAGACGACGATGAGCGACACCGCGATCGGGAATAGAACGTTGGCGGGAAAGGCGGCGAGAAACTGCGCCACCGGCTGCACCATGTTGGCGACCCGCGGGCGGGTGCCGACCCACACGCCGATCGGCACCCAGATCACGCTGGCGATGGCGATGAGCACCACGACGCGCGACAGCGTCGCCAGGCCGAACAGCAAGGTGTCGGCGACATCGGCAAACGTGATGCCCTCGGTCACGAAGCGGACCACGAGTGCGATCGCGGCCGCCGCCGCGACGACGACGAGACCGTTCCCGGCCAAGGTCGGCCAACTGCGCCGCGCCGGCATGGCCGGTGTTCCCGCGCCCTTCTCGAACCAGCGCTTACGCAGCAGGCGCCGCCAGAGCACGGAGAACGGCCGGCTGGTGCGGTCGACCAGGCGCGAGCGGCGCAGCACGTCGAACACCCAGGATCGCGGCGGCAGCACGCCGGCCTCCTGCTCGAAGCGGAAGCGATCCGCCCAGGCGACCAGCGGCCGGAACAGGACCTGGTCGTAGATGAGGATCACGACCAGCATGGCGCCGATCGCCCACCACACGGCGGCCAGATTCTGCCGCTCGATGGCGAGCGCGATGTAGGAGCCGATGCCGGGCAGCGTGACGGTGGTGTTGCCGACGCTGATCGCTTCCGACGCCACGACGAAGAACCAGCTGCCCGACATCGACATCATCATGTTCCAGATCAGCTGCGGCATGGCGAACGGCACGTCCACGCGCCAGAAATTCATCCACGGGCTGAGCCGGAAGCAGCGCGAGGCTTCGGCCAGTTCGACCGGCACCGTGCGCAGCGATTGATAGAAGGAAAACGCCATGTTCCAGGCCTGGCTGGTGAAGATCGCGAACATGGCGGCGAATTCCGCGCCGAGGACGCGACCGGGCGCCAGCGCCATGAAGAACACGACCGTCACCGAGATAAAGCCGAGGATGGGAACGGATTGCAGAATGTCGAGCAGCGGCACCAGCAACCGCTCGGCGCGCTTGTTCTTCGCCGCCAGGGTCGCATAGGTGAAGGTGAAGATCAGGGACGCCACCATGGCGACCAGCATGCGCAACGTGGTGCGTGCGGCATATTCGGGCAGGTTGGCGGGGTTGAGCGAGATCGGGCGTCGTTGCAGCTCCGCCAGCGGTGCCAGCAGGTTGCGGCTTGCTTCGGCGAGGAAGATCAGGAGGCCGAGAACCAACAGGATGGCAAGCACGTCCCAGCGGGTGAACAGCCGCGCCCAGCCGCCGACCGAAATTGGGACGTTCACGCGCATGCTCGATGCTCGGCTGTCACGGAATTGTCAAAAAACAGCTCGCGGCTCCCCACGGCTGCCGCAAGCTGTGCACGACCACATAACACCGCCGCCACCGCGTTCAAACATTATTGCGACTCCCGCAGGCGATTTGTCCCGTCGCTTCTCTTTCCGTGTCTCGCCTCGCGGTGCGTGCTTTTCTTCCCTCTTCCGCAAGCGGACAGGGAAATTGGCCCACGCAGCCGAACCCGCTCTCGCGCTGCGCTTTTTGTTCGCGCCCCGAGTTTTTCGGCAAGCCAGTCGCAAAAACCTCACCGCCAAATCAAAAAAACCGATCGTCGTCAGATTGATCCGGCAGTGGCGGGCCGGAACGATCACGATCGGGCGCGGCGCACGAAGTCAAATCCGGGCTACAAAATCTTTTAAACTCGCTTCCGGCAACAAAAAGGAAGCAGAACGCCGAAAGGCGCTGTTTCATCAACCGCCGCACCTTGCGGTGCGGCGCTGCCCCCACCCTGACCCTCCCCCGCTCGCGGGGGAGGGAATGGGAGGGGGCAGCACGCCTTCCGGCGTTCCACGGCGGCTCTTGTCCAAGGGACTCACGCATCCCAAGGACTCAGCTCCGGACCAGGCTTCGCGGAGCGCGGCGCCAAGAATGGCAGGGGTCTCCCGCCGGCGCCGGCCCCGGTTACAGCGAGCACCTCGCACACCGGTCTTCTTGCCGGCGGGCATGATGTCCAAAGCCGCCCGGGAGCAAAAGTGACGAGCCCTTGCCCGCAGGCACCGCATCCCGCTCCGCCGACCAACGTCACCGGCCGACGTCCTTGCAAGCGAGCGAGAGGGCCGCGCTTTTATTCGGCGCGCAGGCGGTGTCAAGCATTGTCGCGATGCAGGTGACGGCGCATTGATGCAACAGCGCTTTTTGCTGCGCGACGGGCCTTCGGCGCGGCACCGGCGGGGAGAGTTCGTACGAATTCAAAGAATCATCATTTGCGCGTCATTGCCGAGCATGGGGTCCCGCAACGCTTGCCCCCGGCAATCCATGCGGCCGCGCCGTAGAATCCCATAGTCCGTCATCCTGAGGTGCGAGCAAGCGAGCCTCGAAGGATGAGCGGCCCCATCGCCTCGGCCGTCGCCCTTCGAGGGCCGCTTGGCGGCGCCTCAGGATGAGGTGAACATAGGGCCTGCTCCTGCGGCTCCGCCCGCGCCCTAAGACTGCGTCGGCGGTGTCGACTGAGGCGATTGCCCCTGCGTCCCAGGCGACGGCCGCGGCCGCATCGAGGCAAACGCTTCCAGCACATCCATCGGGAACGGAAACACGATGGTCGAGCCGCGCTCGTTGGAGATGTCGAACAGGGTGCCGAGATAGCGCAGCTGCATGGCCTGCGGCACCTCGCCGAGGATGCGCGCGGCCTCCACCAGCTTTTGCGCGGCTTGTTGTTCGCCCTCGGCGTTGATGATCTTGGCGCGCCGCTCGCGCTCGGCCTCGGCCTGCCGGGCGATCGCGCGCACCATGCTCTCGTCGAGGTCGATGCGCTTTAATTCGACGGTGGAGACCTTGATGCCCCAGCCTTCGGTCTGCTTGTCAAGCACGTCCTGGATGTCGGCATTGAGCTTGTCGCGCTCGGCCAGCATCTGGTCGAGATCGTGCTTGCCCAGGACCCAGCGCAGCGTCGTCTGGGCGAGCTGGCTCGTCGCCGCCAGATAATTGCTGACCTGGATGATCGCCTTCTCGGCGTCGATCACGCGGAAATAGAGCACCGCGCTCACCTTGACCGAGACGTTGTCGCGGGAAATCACGTCCTGCGGCGGCACTTCGTCGACCACCACGCGCAGGTCGACGCGCACCATCTGCTGCAGGAACGGATAGAGCAGGATGAGGCCGGGCCCCTTTACCCCGCTAAAGCGGCCGAGCGTGAACACGACGCCGCGCTCGTACTCGCGTAAAATTTTGACCGAGGCATAGAGAAAGATCAGGATCACAATGGCGATGACGATAATGGGCGCGAAGATCATGGTCGTGCTCCTTATTCGCGATATGGGAATCGGCGTTGGCCGCTCGTCTCTCGATCTCACCGCATCTCTCAGGAATCATGCTGCTTCGACGCGCAGGACCAAGCCGTCGCGCTTGAGAACCTTGACGGGCGCCCCGGCTTGCAGCGGCGCGGCTGCGTTCGCCCGCCAGATTTCGCCATGGACGCGCACGCGGCCTTCATCGCCGTCCCAGGAAACCGCCTCGCCCGCGGCGCCGATCAGCGCCTCGCCGCCACTGACGACCGGGCGTCGGCGCGAGCGCAAAAGCGTCGCCAGCGCCAGCAGGATGAGCGCGGCGCTGACGATGGCGGCGCCGATCACCACCCCCCAGGACAGCGTGAAGCCCGTATCGCGCGCGGGAAACATCATCAGTGCACCGATCACGAACGCGGCAATGCCGCCGACGCCGAGCGCGCCGAAGGCGCCGATATGAACCTCGGCCAGCATCAGGGCAATGCCGATGAGCACCAGCGCCGCGCCCGCATAATTGATCGGAATGAAGGCGAGCGCGTAGAGCGCCACGAGCAGCGAAATGGCCCCGATCAGGCCCGGCGCCACCGCGCCCGGATTAAAAAATTCGAGAATGAGGCCATAGATGCCGATGAGCATGAGGATGAAGGCCACGTCCGGATTGGTAATCAGGCCGAACAATTCCGTGCGCCAATCCTGCGGCACATCGACGACGCTTAATCCGGTGGTCGCCAAAACCTGCGGCTTGCCGTTGACCGTAACCGTCTTGCCGTCGATCTGGCGCAAAAGGTCGGGAACATCCTGGGCGATCACGTCGATGACGTGCAGCGACAGCGCTTCGGTCGCCGGCACGCTCGCCGCCGAACGCACGGCGTCGACCGCCCAGTCGGCGTTGCGGTGGTTGAGCGCGGCGAGGCTCTTGATGTAGGCGACCGCATCGTTGAGGATCTTGCGCGTCTCGGTGTCGGCCGGCTCCGCGGTCTTGCCTTGCGGCTTCTGCTCGCCGCCGCCGAACAGCGATCCGCCGCCCAGTTGGACCGGCGTGGCGGCGCCGATATTGGTGCCCGGTGCCATGGCGGCGACGGCGCTGGCGTAGGCGATGTAGGTGCCGGCGCTCGCCGCGCGCGCCCCGCTCGGCGCCACGAAGGTCGCGATCGGCACCGGCGAAGCAAGAATGGCGGCGATGATCCGGCGCATCGAGGTATCGAGGCCGCCCGGCGTGTTCATGCGCAGCACCACGATGCCGACCGTCGTGGGGCTTGCCGCCTTGATTTCGTCGACGAGGTAATCGGCCATGGCCGGGCCGATCGGGCCGGCCAGGTCGAGCACCACGGCATGCTTGGCCGCAGCCTGCGGTGCCGCCGGCAAGGCTGCGGCAACGACCCCGATCGCGGCCAGGAGTAATGCCGCCGCCGATAAGCGCATCGCCCGCAATCGCATCATGGCGTCATCCAGCGCTCCGGTACGGATCGCGGCCGACCACCCGGCCGCCCGACCGCTTGCTGCCAGGGCGTTAATCCCCGCTATTATAGCCAGTGCGCCCGCCTGCGTCCTCTGCCGCGCTTGCGGAACTTCGCGCCCAAGGCGAGAGTTGAGTTCGAAGAGGACCCTCACCCATCACGGATCGGATCGTGGCTAGAACGAATATTGGCGAGCTCGAGCCATTAAGCGACGCTTTGAACGGCGCGACGGAACAGGACGCAAAGCTGGACCGGCTGTGCATCGACACCATCCGCACATTGGCGATGGACGCGGTGCAGAAAGCCAAATCCGGCCATCCCGGCACGCCCATGGCGCTGGCGCCGGTCGGCTATACACTGTGGCAGGGCGTGCTGCGCTACGATTGCGACGATCCCAAATGGGTCAACCGCGACCGTTTCGTGCTCTCGAACGGCCACGCCTCGATGCTGCTCTACGCGCTCTTGCACCTGGCGCGGGTGCGCGATCCCGGCGAAGGCGGCCGGCCCGCGGTCAGCCTCGACGACATCCGCCAGTTCCGCCAGCTCGGCAGCCGTTGCCCCGGCCATCCCGAATACGGGGACACGCCCGGCGTCGAGACGACCACCGGTCCGCTCGGGCAGGGCTGCGGCAACAGCGTCGGCATGGCGATCGGCGGCCGCTTCCTGGCGAGCCGGTTCAACCGGCCGGATTTTCCGCTGTTCGATTTCAACGTCTACGCCTTCTGCGGCGATGGCGATCTCATGGAAGGCGTAGCGAGCGAAGCCGCTTCGCTGGCCGGCCATCTGCAATTGTCGAACCTGTGCTGGCTCTACGACAACAATCACATCACCATCGACGGCGGAACGGCGATCACGTTCACCGAGAACGTTGCCGCGCGCTTTCGCGCCTACCGCTGGAACGTGCTCCAGGTGGCCGACGCCAACGATACCGAGGCGGTCGCCGCGGCGCTGGCGGCCTTTGCCAAGACCGGCGACCGGCCAACGCTGATCATCGTCGACAGCCACATCGCCTACGGCGCCCCGCACAAACAGGATACCAGCGCCGCGCACGGCGAGCCGCTGGGCGAAGAGGAAGTGCGGCTTGCCAAGCGCGCCTATGGCTGGCCCGAGGATGCCGCCTTTCTGGTCCCCGACGGCGTCTATGAGAATTTCTGCCCGCGGCATCGGCGAACGCGGCCGCACGCTTAATCGCCGCTGGCAGGACATGTTTGCCGAATATTGCCGCCGCTATCCCGAGCTTGGCGCCCACGTGCAGGCGATCGCGGCCCGCAAACCGCCGCCGGGCTGGGATGCCGACCTGCCGACCTTTGCGGCCGACCCCAAGGGCGTCGCCACGCGCGAATCCTCCGGCAAGGTGTTGAACGTCATTGCGCAGAATTATCCCTGGCTTATCGGCGGCGCCGCCGATCTCGGCACCTCGACCAAGACGCCGCTGAAATTCGAATCGGCGGGGAATTTCGACGCCGGCGACTATGCGGGCCGCAATTTCAATTTCGGCATCCGCGAGCACGGCATGGGCGCCGTGCTCAACGGAATTGCGCTCGACGGGTTGCGCCCGTTCGGTTCGACCTTTCTTATCTTCTCCGACTATATGCGGCCGCCGATGCGGCTGGCGGCGCTCATTCGCCTGCCGGTGATCTACATCTTCACCCACGATTCGATCGGGCTCGGCGAAGACGGGCCGACACACCAGCCGGTGGAACAGTTGATCGGCTTGCGCGCGGTGCCGGGCATGATCGTCATCCGACCGGCTGACGCCGGTGAAGTCGTCGAGGCCTGGCGGGTCGTCGGCGCGCTGACCGACACCCCGGCTTGCCTCGTGCTCTCCCGCCAGCCGCTGCCGACGCTCGATCGTAGCCGCTACGCTCCGGCCTCCGGCCTCGCCCGCGGCGGCTACATCGTGGCCGACGCGCCGGCCGGCCGGCCCGACGTGATCTTGATCGCGACCGGCAGCGAATTGGCGCCGTGCCTTGCCGCGGCCGAGTCGCTCGGCGCGGAAAAGATCGCCGCGCGCGTTGTCAGCCTGCCGTCGTGGGAATTGTTCGACCGACAGGACGATGCCTATCGGCAGAGCGTCTTGCCGGACACCGTGAAGGCACGCGTGTCGGTGGAAGCCGGTTCGACCCGCGGCTGGGAACGCTACGTCGGAGCAGGCGGCGCCATGCTGGGCATGCACGGCTTCGGTGCCTCGGCGCCGATCAAGGACTTGATGAAGCACTTCGGTTTTACCGCGGACGACATCGCTGCCGCGGCCAAGGCGCAGGTCGCGAAATGGAAGCAATCATGAACCCGTTGCGGGCGCTGGCGGAAAAGGGCCAGGCGGTCTGGCTCGATTTCCTGTCGCGCGAGATCATCGACAACGGCTGGCTCAAGCGGCTGATCGACGAGGATGGTCTTGCCGGTATCACCTCCAATCCGTCGATCTTCGAGAAGGCGTTCGGCGAGAGCGACTATTACGACGATGCGATCAAGCGCCTGCTGGACGGGGGCGGTGCCTCGCTCAGCATCATCTACGAGCATTTGGCGACCGCCGACATCGCCGCGGCGGCCGATCTGTTGCGCCCGCTCTACGACCGGACGGCCGGCCGTCACGGCTTCGTCAGCCTGGAAGTGTCGCCTTATCTGGCGATGGATACCCGTGGCACGGTCGCGGAGGCGCGGCGGCTGTGGGAAGCGGTGCGGCGCGACAACGTCCTCATCAAGGTTCCGGGGACCTCGGCAGGCATTCCCGCCATCCGCCAACTGCTCGCCGTAGGCCTCAACATCAATATCACGCTGTTGTTCTCGCAGACCGTCTACGAAGACGTGGTCGAAGCCTATTTGTCAGCGCTCGAGGAACGCGTCGCCGCGGGCAAGCCAATTGACCGCATCGCCAGTGTTGCGAGCTTCTTCGTCAGCCGTATCGATACCGCGGTCGACAAGCTATTGGACGAAACCGCCGCGCGGGCGATGAGCGAGGCGGAGCGGACCGCGCTCCTGGGCCTGCGCGGCAAGGTCGCGGTGGCCAATGCCAAGCTCGCCTATCGACGCTGGCAGCAGCGCTTTTCCGGCGCGCGCTGGGAGCGGCTGCAGCAAGCCGGCGCCCGGCCGCAGCAATTGCTGTGGGCCTCCACCGGCACCAAGAACCCGGCCTACAGCGACGTCCTTTATATCGACGAACTGATCGGCCCCGAAACCGTCAACACCATGCCGGAAAAAACCATGGACGCGTTCCGCGATCATGGCACCGTGCGCGACTTGCTTGTCGACGACGTTGACGGTGCCGTGCGCACGCTCGCCGCGCTCGAGCGGGCCGGTATCTCGCTCGACGCGGTGACCACAAAGCTCGTCGCCGACGGGGTGACGCTGTTTTCCGATTCGTTCGACAAGCTCAATGCCGCGCTAGCCGAAAAGCGCGCGCGCATTCTCGGCCGTGCGCTCGACGCGCAGGCGGCCTCGCTTCCCGAACCGCTGAACAAACAGGTCGCCGCAACGGCCGAGACCTGGCGCAGGGATGGAAATATCCGCCGGCTGTGGAGCGAGGATGCCTCGCTGTGGAGCGGGCACGGGGAGGGCGATTGGCTCGGTTGGCTCGATGTCGTCGATGCGCAATTGCGCGACCTGCCGAGCCTGAACGAATTCGCCGAGGAAGTCCGCGCGGGAGACTTCCGCGACGCGCTGCTGCTCGGCATGGGCGGCTCAAGCCTCGGCCCCGAAGTGCTGGCGCAAACACTCGGCTCGGCGCCTGGATATCCGAGGCTGCACGTCCTCGATTCCACCGACCCGCAGCAGGTGCGCAGGTTCGAGGACAATATCGATCTTGCCCGCACGCTGTTCATCGTTTCGAGTAAATCGGGCACCACGCTCGAGCCGAACGTGCTGATGGAGTATTTTTTCCAGAAGGCCGCCGCCGTGCTCGGCCACGCCGCCGCCGCCCGCCATTTCGTCGTCATCACCGATCCCGGCTCCGCGCTGGAAAAGCTCGCGGGCGAGCGAAGCTTTCACCGCGCCTTCCACGGCGTGCCGAGCATCGGCGGACGCTATTCGGTGCTCTCGGCGTTCGGCACCGTGCCGCTGGCCGCCATGGGCCGGGACGTGCGCGCGTTTCTCCAATCGGCCCGAATCATGGCGCGCTCCTGCGGTCCGGAACTGCCGCCGGAACAAAATCCCGGCGTGACCCTCGGCCTGATCCTCGGCGTTTTGGCGAAGGCTGGGCGCGACAAGGTTACGATTGTTGCGTCGCCGTCGGTGGCTTCGTTCGGCGCCTGGGCCGAGCAATTGCTGGCGGAGTTGACCGGCAAGCACGGCAAGGGCATCGTCCCGATCGCCGGCGAGTTGCTCGGCGATCCCGCCGTGTACGATGCGCACCGGCTGTTCGTTTATTTGCGCGACGCCGCGCACGCCGATCCGACGCAGGACCGCGCGCTCGATGCGCTGCGGGCGGCCGGACAGCCGGTCGTGCAGCTCGGATTGTCCGCCAACGAACAGCTCGGGCAGGAATTCTTCCGCTTCGAGATCGCCACCGCAATTGCCGGCGCGATCATCGGCATCAATCCGTTCGACCAGCCGGACGTGGAAGCGGCCAAGGTCGCTGCGCGGCAACTGACCGACGCCTACGAGGCAACGGGCGCGCTTGAGGCGGACCAACCGGTGTTCAAGCAGAACGGCATCGCGCTCTATGCCGATCAACGTAACGAACAGGCGTTGCGCCAGGCCGGTGCCGATTCGACTCTGGAAAGCTGGCTCGGCGCCCATTTTGGGCGCCTTCACGACGGCGACTATTTTGCCGTGCTCGCCTACGTCGATCGCAGCGAAGCGCACATGGCCCCGCTCGAGCGGATGCGCACGCGCGTGCGCGACGCCAAACGCGTCGCCACTTGCCTGCAATTCGGCCCGCGCTACCTGCATTCGACCGGACAGGCCTACAAGGGCGGCCCGAACTCCGGCGTGTTTCTCGAAATCACCGCGGAGACCGCCAACGACGTGGCCATTCCCGGCCGCAAGGCGAGCTTCGGCGTGATCGAGGCGGCGCAGGCGCGCGGCGATTTGCGCGTGCTGGCCGAGCGCGGCCGCCGCGTGTTGCGTGCGCATGTGGCGCACCTTGACGCCGGCCTCGACGCGCTTGCCGAGGCGGCGCAGGCGGCACTGCGGTGAGGTGAGCGGATGCAGCTCGGTGTCGTCGGTCTCGGCCGCATGGGCGGCAATATCGTGCAGCGGCTGATGCGCAGCGGCCATTCCTGCGTGGTCTACGACAAAAGCGCCGAGGCGGTCGCCGCGCTGACCGGCAAGGGCGCGACCGGCAGTGGCGGCCTCGATGAGCTTGCACAAAAGCTTTCCCCGCCGCGCGCAGTGTGGCTGATGCTGCCCGCGGGCGCGGTGACCGAGGATGCGGTCAGGCAACTCCAGGGCGTGCTGTCGTCGGGCGACATCGTCATCGACGGCGGCAATACCTTTTATAAAGACGACGTGCGCCGCGCGCGCGAGCTTGCCACCAAGGGCATCCATTATGTCGATGCAGGCACCAGCGGCGGCGTCTGGGGGCTTGATCGCGGCTATTGCCTTATGGTCGGCGGCGAGCCGAACGTCGTCGCCCGGCTCGATCCGATTTTTTCCGCGCTGGCGCCCGGCGCGGGAAGCATCGAGCGTACCGCCGGCCGCGATGCCCGCGACCGCCGGCCCGAACGCGGCTACATGCATTGCGGCCCGTGCGGCTCCGGCCATTTCGTCAAGATGATCCACAACGGCATCGAGTACGGCATGATGGCCGCCTATGCGGAGGGCTTCGCCATCCTCAAGGGCGCCACTTCGGAGAGCCGGCCGGCCGACGAGCGCTACGATCTCGATGTCGCCGATATCGCCGAGGTCTGGCGGCGCGGCAGCGTCATTTCCTCGTGGCTGCTCGATTTGACCGCGATGGCGCTGGCGAGCGATCCGAAGCTCGACGGATTCTCCGGAACCGTCGAGGATTCGGGAGAGGGCCGCTGGACCGTCATGGCCGCGATCGAGGAGGCGGTGCCGGCGAACGTGCTTTCGGCGGCGCTCTACGCCCGCTTTCGCTCGCGCGAGCAGCACGGCTTTGCCGACCGGCTGCTTTCGGCGATGCGCAAGGGATTCGGCGGACATATCGAGCTAAAAGGTCGCTGATCATGGATGTCGCTGCGCCGGGCCTCCTCGCCGCCAGCGGCACCGGCCGCGCGCCGCGCCGCGCCGATCCGTGCGCGTTCGTGATTTTCGGCGCTGCCGGCGATCTCACCAAGCGGCTGTTGCTGCCCGCGCTCTATAACCTCGCCGCAGCGCGGCTCTTGCCCGAGGCGTTCAGCGTTGTCGGCGTGGCGCGCGCGCAATGGTCGGATGAGGAATTCCGCCGGCAGATGCGCGCCGGCTTGGCCGAGTTTGCGACCGACGGTCTTGAGCCGGCGACGCTCGACGACCTGATCGGCCGTTGCCGCTACGTGCGCGGCGATTTCGACGATCCCTCGACTTACGCCCGGCTCCGCGATTTGCTCGCGGACATCGGCCGAGCGCCGAACATGCGCGGCAATTGCATGTTCTACCTGGCGACGCCGCCGGACCTGTTCTCTCATGTGGCGCGCCTGCTCGGCGAAGCGGGCCTCGCCCGCGAAAGCGAGGGAGTCTGGCGGCGCCTCATCGTCGAAAAGCCGTTCGGCTTCGATCTGCAATCCGCCTGCACCCTGAACAAAGAACTGCTCGGATCCTTCGCCGAAAGCCAGATCTATCGGATCGATCATTATCTCGGCAAGGAAACGGTGCAGAACATCATGGTGCTGCGCTTCGCCAACGGCATGTTCGAGCCGATCTGGAGCCGCCACCATATCGATCACGTCCAGATCACCGTCGCCGAGACCGTGTCGGTGGAGAACCGCGGCAAGCTTTACGATCACACCGGCGCGCTGCGCGACATGGTTCCCAATCACCTGTTCCAATTGCTGGCGCTGACCGCGATGGAGCCGCCGAGCCGCTTCGAGGCCTCCGCGGTGCGCGCGGAAAAGCTCAAGGCCATCGAGGCGATCCATCCGCTCACCGAGGAGGCGGTGTTCGCCGACGTGGTGCGCGGCCAATACGCTGCCGGCGAGCGGAAAGGCAAAGCGGTGACGGCCTATCGGCAAGCCGCCGGCGTGGCGGCGGACAGCGAGACCGAGACCTACGTCGCCATGCGTCTCGTCATCGACAATTGGCGCTGGGCCGGCGTGCCGTTTTATCTGCGCACCGGCAAGGCGCTCGCCGCGCGCAAGACCGAAATCGCCATCAAGTTCAAGAGCGCGCCGCTGTCGCTGTTTCGCGACATGCCGATGGACAGCTTGGCGCAGAACCTGCTGGTGCTGCGCATCCAGCCCGACGAAGGCGCGGCGCTGCATTTCAACGCCAAGATTCCCGGTCCCGATATCCGCATCGAGAACGTGCGGATGAACTTCAAGTACGAGGACTATTTCGATGCGGCGCCGTCGACCGGCTACGAGACGCTGATCTACGACTGCATGATCGCCGATCCGATGCTGTTTCAGCGCGCCGTCGACATCGAGGCGGGCTGGCGCGCCGTCGATCCGATCATCGAGGCGTGGCGGAACGCCGGCGGGCGCGACCTATGCCCCTACCCGCCGGGAAGCGACGGGCCTACGGCCGCAGAGCGGCTGCTTTCGCGCGCCGGCAGGCAATGGCGGGCGATCGCATGAACTTCGCCGCCGCGCATAGCCGAACGTTCGCCGCGCCGGAGCAGCTTGCCAACGAGGTGGCCGACTGGATCGTCGATCGCGCCAGCGCAAGTCGCGGCCGATTCGTTTTCTGTCTGAGCGGCGGCGAGACGCCCAGGCGCCTTTATGAGCTTCTCGCTGCGCCCGCGCGTCGCGATCGCTTTCCCTGGGAGCGCACGCATTGCTTCTGGGGCGACGAGCGCGTGGTGGCGCACGACGATCCGCGCAGCAATTTCCACATGGCCTGGGAAGCGCTGTTGCGGCACGTGCCGGTGCGCGCGGAGAATATTCATGCTGTCCCGACCGAGGGGCGGAGCGCCGCGATCGGGGCGGCGGAATACGAAGCCGCGCTCAAACGCTTCTACGGAGCCGATATGCTCAACGCCGGGCGGCCCTTGTTCGACCTCACCCTGCTGGGCCTCGGCGAAGACGGTCACATCGCCTCGTTGTTCCCCGGCAGTCCTGCGCTCGCGGAGACCGAGCGATGGGCCGTCGGCGTCACCGGCGCCGGCGCGCTCGACCGCATCAGCCTCACTTATCCGGCGCTCGCAAGCAGCGCCGCTACGGCGTTTCTCGTCGTCGGCGCGCCCAAGCGTGACGTGCTCTCCCGCCTGCGCGCCGGCGATACGACGCTGCCGGCGGCACGCTTGCAATCGGCCGGCGCGATCTTCTGCTTTGCCGACCGCGCCGCAACGGCGACGCCGGCTTTCAGCTAGCGCATGAAAAAGATCATGCGCCAAAAAAGAAATAGACTGTGATCCGATTTTATCTGATCGGCTCATGGTCGAGCAGAGAGTAGCTTCATGGACATTGCTCAAGCGAATTTGCCGAAAGACTCCCAGCCCCAGATTGCCGCGGTCGAAACCGCCGCGCCGCCGCCGTGCATCCTGGTGGTGATGGGGGTGTCGGGAAGCGGAAAGTCGACCGTCGGAACCCAGTTGGCGCTGGCGCTGCGCTGGGATTTCGAGGACGGCGACTGGTTTCATCCTGCCCGCAACATCGACAAGATGCACGCCGGCATCCCGCTCACGGACGAGGACCGCGTGCCATGGCTCATTGCCATTGCCGATTTCATCGACCAGACGCGCTGCGCCAGCGGCCATGCGGTCGTTGCCTGTTCGGCGCTCAAGCAACGCTATCGCGCCGTCATCATCGGCAATCGCCCCGACGTGCGGCTCGTCTATCTCAAGGGCGATATGGACCTGATCGCTCGGCGCGTCGCCACGCGCCATGAGCATTTCATGCCCCAGAGCCTGTTGCAGAGTCAGTTCGACGCGTTGGAGGAGCCGGGTCCCGACGAGCACCCGCTGGAGGCCTCCATTGCGCCGCGCCCGCGCGAGATCGTCACGGAAATTCTCTCCGCGCTCGCCGCGCAGGGTTGGCCGCAGGCCGCCTTAGCGGGGCGATGAGCGCGCATCCGGGATCGTAACGAGCGCTGCGTTTGCGACGATCCCGGGTCTGCAATGCGTCATTCTGTTTCGCTCCATATTGCGCTCCGCCCGGAACATGACGTTGATACTGCCGCCGCCTGCCGGCGGCCCGACACCCGCGCTATCCGCTTGATTATATTGAGAACTACGCGCCCTCCGGCGGGGGCGCGGCGGCAGTCCTCAAAATCTCCTTATTGTTTGGCGAGGGTTCTCTCCCATCAAGGGCGCGATATCGATTTTGCCTGCAACTGAGGGGGATAAAGGCTGATGATTGTGAGATTTAAAGTGTTTGCGCTGGGGTGCCTTTTGGCGCTCGTTGCCGCCATGTCCGCCTCTGTGTCGGCTTCCCTCTCCGCTTCCGCCGCCGAACCGTCGGTGGCTGGCTTGTGGCAGAAGGTCGACAGCGAGACCGGCAAGCCGGTCGGCTGGTTTCTGTTCGTTGAGAAAGACGGTCGCTATGAGGGCGTCATCGCCAAATACTTTTTGCGGCCAGGCGACCGCCCGGACGAAGTCTGTTCGGCTTGCCGGGACGACCGCAAGGACGAAGCCATGTTGGGCCTACCATTCATTCGCGGCATGAAGCGGGACGGCCTGACTTATAAGGACGGCAGTATCCTCGACCCCCGCGACGGCAATATCTACCACGCCATGATGACGGTGAGCCCCGATGGTCAGCAGCTGACCGTGCGCGGCTATCTCGGCTTCGTCCTGTTCGGTCGCGACGAAGTCTGGTACCGCCTGCCGGACAGCGCGAAAAAGCAGCTCGATCCGACCGTCGTCGCCCGCTATCTGCCGGCGGGACGGCCGACAGCGACGGGATCGATCGCACGGCGGCGTCCGCTGACCGGCCCGCGCTCGCGCTCCGCAGAGGCTCTTCCCTCCGACGAGAGGTAAGATTCGCATCGCGCGGCAATTCCAATCGCTTTTCGCGGCGATTTATATTCTGCGTGGGATGGCCGGGCTTGTCCCGGCCCTCCACGTTTTGGCGGCTTCGCTTTTAAGACGTGACGCTCGCCACCAGCTTGCACTCGGGCTGGCGTTGCGCCGGCCTTGGCTTGGGCCGGACCCGGGTGGCCGGGCATGACGAGTTAGACCTTAGGATCGCGCCGCAAGCGGAATGGCGGCGGACAACGCGGCGGCATTCAATCCGCGGCGATGCCGAATTCGCAGCCCGGCGCCGCGTAATGGTAGCGGGAAACGCCGTAGCGATCCGGCCGGACAAGCGGCCGGCAGCGCTTGACCCAGGCTCGGTCGTGCTCGCGGGCAAGCGCGCGGTCGGCCGGGCTAGTCGGCTGCGGGACCGGCCGGATATACGGGTCGCCCTCCGGTGCCCAGCGGGCCACGCAATTGAACGAGCCCCAGCCGCCCACGCAGCCGCCGGTCACGATTTCCTGTGCGTGCGCCGGACCGCAAGTCATGATCGCGGTCGCTGCAAGCGCAAATACGGCGCCGGCCCATGCGGGGCGGTGCGCTGCCAGACCGTTTCTGGCACAGCCGAAGTTGGACACGACACTCTCCCTTGCGCGCGTTCCGATGCAGTTTCATCGGTCGCGCCTCACTCGTCGCTGGTTTACGGTCGCACGCTCTGCAAGGCCGGTGCCGACGCTGCACGACCTGCGGCAAACGCCAGTTCAGCAGCAAGTCCGATGCCAGCCGATCTGCCCTGTTTTGGGACAGTGCCGCGATGCCGGGTAGTGCGATTTCCCTCTCCCCGAGGGGCAGGCAAAGTGCGTGCTTGTCACCTGCGGACGATGACCGCCGAGACCGGGCAGCGGCGCTCCCATCCGCTGCGTTCAAGTTCCGGCACCTCATCGTCGGCCTGCGGATAGCCGAGACAGAAATAGCCGATGAATTTCCACTCCGCCGGCAGGTCCAGAACCGCCGCGACCGCCTGCGGATCGAGGATCGACACCCAGCCCATGCCGATGCCTTGCGCGCGCGCAGCGAGCCAGATGGTGTGCGCGGCGGTCACCGCCGAATATTCGATCATTTCCGGCATGGTGTGGCGGCCGAGGCCGTGGCCCTGCACCGTCGCGCGGTCGGCAAACACCGCGAGATGACACGGTGCCTCCTCCAGGCCGGCGAGCTTGAGCCGCGCGTAAAGGTTGGCGCGCTCGGGACTCTGCGCGGCGAGCGCGGCAGCGTTGCAGATTTCGAAATTGCGCCGGATCGCCGCGCGCCGCGAGTCCTCCCCGACGACGACAAAGCGCCAGGGCTGGCTCAGACCGACCGATGGAGCAAGGCAGGCAAGCTCGATGAGGCCTTCGAGCGTGCCGCTCGGCAGCGCGTCGCGCCGGAAGCGGCGAACATCGCGGCGCCAGAGCAACAGATCGCGAAGGTGCGCGCGAAATATCGGATCGAAGCTCGGTCTCTCCGCCGGCGCGGGGCGCGAACCTGAGAGTGCGTTCATGTCGCCAAGCTTAGAGCGAAATCGCTTGCGGTTGCAATTCGCCGGTCATGAACCAAAGACGTGGATTGCTCGCACGCTGACACGTCCGGCGCCTGGACTTTGCACGCAAGATCAAGCAGAATTTCATAGCAACAAGGGAGAGGAAGTATGAAAATCTTTGCGTGGGCCTTGGCTGTCGGGTTGATGCTGTTTTCGGGATCGGCGTTTGCGGCCAACATTGATCTGTCGGTTTGGACCTGCAGCAAGTTCCAAAGTGCGAGCGACGAGGACGTCAAAATTATCCTGGCTTGGCTCGACGGCTACTATCGGAATGAAAACGATCCGGCGGTGATCAACCTGGACCGGTTTGTTGATAACGCCAAGAAGCTCGGCAAGTTTTGTTCTGAAAATCCCGACATGGGCCTGATTACCGCGACCGACAAGGTCTTCAAGTAGCCCACGCCTTCAAGCCGTCTACGCTCTTCGATTAACCCAACGTTCTCAACTCGGCGAAGTGCACGGCGCCCGGTCGCCTCTGAATGCGGCCATGGCGTCGTGCAAACGCCGCCCAGCGGCTTCATCCGGCGGCAGGCCGAAGCGCAGCCAATGCGGATGCCCGGCAAACGCGCGCACCAGAATGCCGGCGCGGCCGAGATGACAAAATAATTCGTCCGCCGCCGGCGTGCGCACCAGGCGAAACAGCGACGTGCCGCCGATGATGTCCAGCCCGACGCTGGTCAGCAGCGCATCAAGGCGCTGTGCCGCCGCTGCCAGCCGCGTCTTTGTTTGTTCGATCCACGGAGTGTCGGCGAGCGCCTGGCTGCCGACCGCGAGCGCCGGCCCGGACACCGCCCACGGGCCGAGCAGAGCGGCGATTCGCGCCGCCAGGGGCGGGGCGGCGACGGCAAATCCCAGCCGCAATCCCGCGACGCCAAAAAATTTGCCGAACGATCGCAGCACCACGATGTTGCCGAGGCCAACCTCGGCGGCAAGACTGATGCTGGGCGGCGCCACATCCATGAATGCCTCGTCAACCGCGAGCAGGCCGCCGCGCGCGCGCAAATCGTTTGCCAGAACGATGAGATCGTTCTTGGCAAAAAGCCTGCCGTCCGGATTATTGGGATTGCAGACGAAGACGAGCTGCGCTTCGCGCAAGCGCGCGAAGTCGGCCACCTCGGCGACATCGTGCCCGGCGAGCGCGGCGGCGCGTGCGAATTCGCCGTAGGTCGGAGCGAGAATGGCGGCGCGGCCCGCTCGCACCAGGCCGGCGACGAGGGGAAGGAGAATTTGCGTGCCGGGGGCCGGCACGACGTGCGCGGCCGAAGGAGCGCCGTAGGCACGCGCGGCGGCCTCGGCGAGCGAGGCGGTGTCGGCAGACGAGGGCAAGTGGGCGAACGCGGCGGCGCCAAGACGCGGCAGCGGATAGGGATTGGGATTGATCCCGGTCGACAGGTCGATGAAAGGTTCGGCCGCGCCGGGAAACAGTCGCCGCGCGGCGGCAAGGTCGCCGCCGTGAACGAGCGGTTCGCTTTCCCCCACCAGGGCAACCATGTCGTTTACGCTCGCCGTTGTGATCGCATTTCTCGCCATGCTGATCGAACTCGCCTTCGGTTATCCGCAGGCGTTGCTGCGGGTCATCGGCCACCCGGTGACTTGGATCGGCGGCCTGATCGGCGCGCTCGACCGCTTGCTTAATCGCGAACGGCATGGGCCGCGGCAGCGTCGCGCCGCCGGCGTGTTCGCGCTGTTGATGATCCTCGCCGTGGTGGGGCCGATCGCATGGATCGTGCAGCACGAATTGCTGCGCCTGCCGCTCGGTGTTTTGCTTGCGGGCATTTTCGCCGGCACGCTGATCGCGCAAAGGAGCCTGCACCGGCATGTGGCCGATGTCGCGACGGCGCTGGAAAAAGACGGCATCGCGGCCGGCCGCCAGGCGGTGGCCAAGATCGTCGGGCGCGACACCGCGGCGCTCGACGAGGCCGGCGTCGCGCGCGCCGCCATCGAAAGCCTTGCCGAGAATTTTTCCGACGCCGTGGTGGCGCCGGTGTTGTGGCTCGTCATCGGCGGCCTCCCTGGCGCCGTACTCTACAAGGCGATCAACACCGCCGACAGCATGATCGGCCATCGCACGCCGCGCCACCGGGCCTTCGGCTGGGCCGCCGCCCGGCTCGACGACCTGGTCAACCTGCCGGCGTCGCGGTTGTCCGCGCTGTCGATTATCGCCGCGGCGGTGCTGTGCGACGATGCCTCGGCATCGCACGCTTGGCGCGCGGTCAGGCGCGATGCGCCGCACCACCGCTCGCCCAATGCCGGCTATCCGGAAGCGGCCATCGCCGGCGCGCTCGGCCTTTCGCTCGCCGGACCGCGCGTCTACGGCGGAGTGCTTGTCGATGATGCCACGATGAGCGATGGCCGCCGTGCGGCGAATGCGGCCGATATTCGGCGCGCGCTGGCGCTTTACCGCTGCGCCGACGCCCTTGTGCTGATTGCAGTTGCGGCCTTGGCGGCGATCGTTCTCATCGCGCCAATGTGAGCAGGCGAGACAGGTCGAGGTGTGCGGCAAGGTGCGCCGCGAGCGCATCGAGTGTCTGCTCGATGCGCTTATCATGGGCGATACCGGCGGGCGCCGCGCAAAACCGCGCCAGCCATGCGGCGCGCTGGCGATCGCCGGCGAACAGGCCGTGCACGTAGGTGCCGATGACGCGGCCATCGGCGGAAACCGCCCCCTCCGGCGCTCCGTTGGCAAGGCGCGCGAACGGGCGCGCGCGATCGGGACCTTCGGTCACCCCCATGTGCATTTCGTACCCGGCAAAGGGCGCGCCGTTGTGCGTGGTGCCGCATACCTCCTCGAGACGCTTTTCGCCCGACAGCGTGGTTTCGACATCGAGCAGGCCAAGGCCCGCGACCTTGCCGGGCGGTCCTTCGATGCCGTCGGGATTGGCGATCGTGCGCCCCAGCATCTGATAACCGCCGCATAGGCCGAGAACGGCTCCGCCGCGACGGCAGTGCGCGGCAATGTCGATATTGAAGCCGGCCGAACGCAAAGCGGCGAGATCGGCGATGGTCGCCTTCGATCCAGCCAGGACGACCAGGTCGGCGTCGCCCGGTAGAGCTTGCCCCGGGCGCACGCGAACAAGTTCGACCGCCGGCTCGGCGTCGAGCGGATCGAGATCGTCGAAATTGGCGATGTGCGGCAGGAGCGGCACCGCGATGCGCAAGTATTTTTTGTTATCCGTCGCCGCGGTGCGGGGGAGGATAGGGCCCCACTGCTCAAGCGCCAGCGCATCCTCGGCCGGCAACAGCCGCGCGTCGGCAAAGAAGGGAATAAGCCCGAGCGCTTCCCATCCGGTCAGCCGCGCGATGCGCTCCATGCCGGAGGCGAACAGGACGGGATCGCCGCGAAATTTGTTGACCACGAAGGCGCGGATGAACGCCGCGTCTTCGGGCGCGATCACCGCTTTGGTGCCGACCAGGCTGGCGATGACGCCACCGCGATCGATGTCGCCGATAAGCACGACCGGCACATCGGCCGCACGGGCGAAGCCCATATTGGCGATGTCGTTGTCGCGCAGGTTGATTTCTGCAGCGCTGCCGGCGCCCTCGACGAGCACAATGTCGGCTTCGCGCTTGAGCCGCGCGAAGCTGTCGAGCACGAACGGCAGCAGCTCTTTTTTCATTTGCTGATAGGCGGCCGCCTTGGCGCTGGCGGCGAAAACGCGGCCTTGCACGACCACCTGGGCGCCGATCTCGCTCTGCGGCTTGAGCAGGACCGGATTCATGTGCACGCTCGCCGGCACACGCGCGGCACGCGCTTGCAGGGCCTGCGCGCGGCCGATCTCGCCGCCGTCCGCCGTCACCGCGGCGTTGTTCGACATGTTCTGCGGCTTGAACGGACGAACGTTGAGGCCACGCAGCGCCAGCGCGCGCGCGAGCCCGGCAACGATGAGCGATTTGCCCACGTCGGAGCCGGTGCCTTGGAACATCAGCGCGCGCGCCGCCACGTTTATTAGAACTCGATGCCGGGCTGCGCCTTCACGCCGGCGGCGAAGTGATGCTTGACCAGCGTCATTTCGGTGACCAGGTCGGCGGCAGCGACCAGCTCCGGCTTGGCATTGCGCCCGGTGACGACGACGTGCAATCCGTCGCGGCGCGCGGCCAGCGCCGCGACCACGTTGGCGAGATCGAGATAATCGTAGCGTAGCGCGATATTGAGCTCGTCGAGAATGACGAGCGAAAAGTCGGGATCGGCCATCAGTTCGCGCGCTTTTTCCCAGGCGCGTCCGGCGGCGGCGACATCGCGCGCACGATCCTGCGTCTCCCAGGTGAAACCTTCGCCCATCGTGTGCCACGACAGTTGATCGCCGAATTTTTGCAGCGCGTCGCGCTCGGCCGAATGCCAGGCGCCCTTGATGAACTGCACCACGCCGACGCGCTTGCCTCGGCCGAGCATGCGCAGGGCGAGACCGAAGGCGGCCGTGGATTTGCCTTTGCCGGTTCCGGTATGGACGATGAGCAATCCCTTCTCGATGGTCTTGCCGGCCACTTCGGCGTCCTGCACCGCCTTGCGCTTTTGCATCTTGGTGCGATGACGTTCGGCTTCGGCATCGGTCGTTTTGCTCATAGCGTTCCTTTTACCGCCAAGGGCAGCCCGGCGACCATCAGCACCACGCGGTCGGCACGCGCGGCGACGCGCTGGTTGAGCACGCCCTGCCAATCGCGGAATTTCCGCCCGAGAGCGTTCTCCGGCACGATACCGGAGCCCACTTCGTTGGCCACCAGCGCCACCGGCGCCGCGGCTGCCTCCAGCGCCCGCTCCAGGCGTCCGACTTCCGCATCGATGTCAGACCCTGCCAGCATCATGTTCGACAGCCAGAGCGTGAGGCAATCGATCAGCACCGGCATCGGCTGCGACAGCACGATTGATTCCGCGATGTCATGCGGCTCCTCGACGAGCTTCCATTGCGGCCCGCGCCGCGCGCGATGCGCCGCAATGCGCGCGGCCATTTCATCGTCGCGCGCTTGCGCGGTTGCCACGTAGGCCCATGGCGGCGGCAGTGCGGCGAGCAGGCTCTCGGCGTAGCGGCTCTTGCCCGAGCGGGCGCCGCCGATGACGAGAGTAATTTCTGCGCTCAAAATGCCGCCCTGGATCGGTGCAGTGGTCATGGGGGTGCAGTGGTCATGGGGGTGCAGTGGTCATGGGAGACTGATCTGCTATAATTGCATTATGACAAAAGAGAAGGTGAAGGAAATCCTCGATCGGGTGCTGACTTGGCCGCCCGAGCGGCAAGCCGATATTGCGCATACCGTCGAACTGATGGAAGCGCAGGATCGGAGCGATTTGGAGCTCACCGACGAGCAGCTCGCGGAGGTCCGCCGTCGACGCGCCAAGCGCAATCCAAGATATGTCACTCTGACCGATGCGCGCCGTCGCGTCGGTCAATGAACATCGTTTTTGACGATGAAGCGCTCGAGGATTTGCGAGGCATTCGCGCGTGGATCGCGAAGAATAGTCCGCGCGCTGCGGACCAATTGATCACGAGAATTTTTGGCAAGATCGAATATTTGCTCGAACCCGAGCTGACTTATATGGGGCGCCCGGGGCTTGATCCCGGCACGCGCGAGCTCATCGAATTTCCTTACATTATTGTCTACGAGGTTCACGAGGAACGCCGCGAGATTGTCGTGCTCGCGATTGTGCATGGCGCGCAGAAACGCAAGCGCGCAAAGTGAGATGAAATTCGTTTGAGCGTGGTGATGTTGCGGTTGACAAATCCGCTTGGTTGTTCGCTAACTATTCGCATCGACGGTCCCTCGTCAGAGGGTGAAAAGGGAATGCGGTGGGGAACGGAGGTTCCTAACCGAGGTCCCGCAACTGTGAGCGGCCCCGCAACTGTAAGCGGGAAGTCTCGTCCGTATAAGCCACTGGCGGCGCCGTGCCGCCGGGAAGGCAGGGCGGGGCGCCGATCCGCGAGCCAGGAGACCTGCCGCCGATCCGAGGTCGACGCGACAAACATCGGTCGGGGTGTACCGGTGGATGATCCGAAAGGCGGACGCTGAAGCCTTTTGGTCCTCGCTCGCGCCGGCTGCATGCGGCAGGTCAGGCGAGGACTCTTCTTGTACGCTCTCCTTAAAATTGCGGTGGATGACGCGTCGACCAATCGTCGCGCCAGGATTTGGGCCATTTACGGTCTTCTGTTCGCCGCCACCCTGGCGATCTGGGCGTGGGCGGCGATCATGCTCGCCGGGCGGCCGACGCTGCTCGGCACCGCGGTGCTCGCTTACGTGCTCGGGCTGCGCCATGCCGTCGATGCCGATCACATCGCCTCGATCGACAATGTCGTGCGCAAGCTGATGCAGGAAGGCAAGCAGCCGCTCTCGGTAGGCCTGTTCTTCTCGCTCGGCCATTCGCTCGCGATCGCGCTTGCTGTGGCGGGGATTGCGGCGGCGGCGTTCGCGCTCGCGGGCCGCTTTCGCGAGTTGCAGGCGGTCGGCAGCGTCATCGGCACCGGCGCGTCGGCATTCTTTTTGCTCGCCATCGCGGTCATCAACCTCGTCATTCTGCGCGGCGTCTGGCGCAGTTTCCGCGCCGCCCGCCGCGGCGAGCCGGTCGCGGACGACGAGTTGAATGCGCTCCTTTCCGGCCGCGGGCTTCTCGCCCGTCTCTTTCGTCCCCTGTTCCGCATGGTGTCGCACAGCTGGCAGATGTTTCCGGTGGGCTTTCTGTTCGGACTGGGCTTCGACACCGCGACCGAGATCAGCCTGTTTGCGGTCGCCGCGAGCCAAGCCTCCGGCGGCATGAGTTTTGGCACGGTTATGATCTTTCCGGCGCTGTTCACCGCCGGCATGACGCTGGTCGATACCACCGACAGCGTGCTCATGGTGGGCGCCTATGGCTGGGCGTTCCTCAATCCGATCCGGAAGATCTGGTACAATCTCACCATCACGGCGATGTCGGTCGTCGTTGCGCTCGTCATCGGCGGCATCGAGGCGCTCGGTCTCATCGCCGACAAGCTCGGCCTCGAAGGGACGTTCTGGAACACGGTCGGCGCACTCAACGCCGATCTCGGTAATTTCGGCTATCTGGTCGTCGGCATCCTGCTGACGAGCTGGGCGCTCTCCTATCTGATCTATCGCTGGCAGGGGCTCGACCGGCCGCTCCCCGAAGGCGCGCAGGGGTAGGACCGATGCCAAACCTGCCCGAAGGCTCGTGCACTCAACGCTCCGCTGCCGCGGCGGATGCTGCTCCCGTCATCTATGTCTGCGTCACCTGCCGGAGCGCCGCCGAGCCGGACAGTGACTTGCGTCCCGGCCATCTTCTGGCGGCGGCGGTGGAGCAGGCGGCCGCCGGCACCGAGGTTTGCGTCCGTCGCCTGCGCTGCCTCGCCAATTGCACGCGCGGTCCGAGCGCAGCGCTGCGCGCCAACGGCTCCTGGACTTACGTTTTCGGCGGCCTCGATACCGGCTGCGCGGAGGCGCTCGTCGCCGGCGCCCGCCTGCTCGCGCTCGCGGGCGACGGCATCCTGCCCTGGCGCGGACGACCCGAAAGATTGAAGCGCGGCCTCATCGCCCGCGTTCCCCCCATCGGTTTTCAGGACATCGATCCATGAACGGCTCGCTCGCACGCGTGCCCTGCACCATCGTCACCGGCTTTCTCGGCGCCGGCAAGACGACGCTCGTTCGCCATGTGCTCGCCCATGCGCAGGGCCGCCGCATCGCCGTGATCGTCAACGAGTTCGGGACCGTCGGCATCGACGGCGACATTCTCAAAAGCTGCGGCAACGCGGCGTGCGCCGAGGAGGATATCGTCGAATTGGCCAATGGCTGTCTGTGCTGCACCGTCGCCGACGAATTCGTGCCGGCGCTCGACGCCATTCTTGCGCGCGAGGGCGTGGCGCACATCGTCATCGAGACGTCCGGCCTGGCGTTGCCGAAGCCGCTGGTCCAGGCGTTTCACTGGCCGGCGATCAAGAGCCGCGTCACCGTCGACGGCGTCGTGGTCGTGGTCGACGGTGCGGCGCTGGCCGACGGCCGGGTGGCGAACGATCTTGCCGCGCTGGCGCGCCAGCGCGCGGCCGATACTGCGCTCAGCCACGACGATCCGGTCGAGGAGGTTTTCCAGGATCAGATCGCCTGTGCCGACCTCGTCGTGCTCAACAAGCGCGACCTGCTGGACGATGCGGCCGTCGCCAGGGCGCGCGCCGCCATCGCCGGCGCGCTGCCGCGCAGCGTGAAGATCGTTGTGGTCGCCGACGGCAAGGTCGATGCCGGCCTGCTGCTCGGTCTTGGCATCGGCACCGAGGAGGATATCGCCAATCGCCGCACGCTCCACGATGCCGAGCTGGAACACGACCACGACGATTTCGATTCGTTCGTGGTGCCGCTTCCCGAGATCGCCGACCCCGCGGCGCTGGCCGCACGCATTGCGGCGCTGGCGGAAGATTTCGACGTGCTGCGCGTCAAGGGTTTTGTCGCGGTGGCGGGTAAACCGCTGCGCCTTCTGGTGCAGGCGGTCGGCGGGCGCGCCACGCAGGCCTACGACCGGGCGTGGAGCGCGACCGAAGCGCGCCAGGGCCGCCTGGTGGTGATCGGATTGAAGGGGATCGATCGCGCGGCAGTGACGCGGGCGCTGGTCGGATAAAACAGGATGAGTTTGGATCCAATTGACGCGCGTGAGCCTTCCGGCCACCTCTCCCCACGGGGGAGAGGTGAGATTTTCCGCGCCTGCGTTTCCGCTCCAACTTAAATTTATCACGGGACACAGCGGGCGATGCACCTGCTCACCACCACCTCGACCAGTCTCGATGAGATCGCCGACGCGGTCGATCTCGGCCAGCCGGCTGGCAATATCGCGGTGCTCTCGTTTGCCGACAGCGATCTCGCCGCTCTTTCCGCCGCCTGGGAGGTAGAACGCGAATTTCTGCCGAGCGTGCGGCTCGCGCATTTGCGCGAGCTGCGCCATCCCCTGTCGGTCGATCTATGGATCGAGCGCGTCGGTGCGCACGCCAGGGTGATCGTCGTGCGGCTGCTCGGCGGCCTTGAGTGGTGGAAATACGGCATCGAACGGCTCTCGGCGCTCGCCCGCGAGCGCGCCATCGTGCTGGCCGTGCTGCCCGGCGAGGATCGTGACGACACGCGGCTTGCCGCGGCCTCGACGCTGCCGGACCACGAACTCGGCACGCTGCTGCAATATTTCCGCGAGGGCGGAAGCGAAAACCTGCGCCGGCTTTTGCGCCGGCTGGCGCGCTACGCCGGTCGCGATCTTGCGGTCGAGCCTTCCCAGCCGGTTCCGCAGTGTGCCGGCTATTGGCCCGGACAAGGCGCGCTCGATCTGCAGCGGTTGATTGAAGTGCTTTCGTTATCCCCTGCGGAGCGCGGCGGAGCGAGGGGAGGGAACCGCGCACCCCCGCTAAGCGGGGGTGCAAAAATAGTCCCCATCATCTTCTATCGCGCCATGCTGCTCGCCGCCGACACGGCGCCGGTCGATGCGCTGTGCGCGGCGCTTTCGGCGCGCGGGCTTGCGCCCGCTCCGCTCGTTGTTCCGAGCCTCAAGGACGCGGAAGCAGCCGCCTTCCTACGCACGGCGCTGGCCCGCCTCGATCCCGCGCTCATTGTCGCCATGACGGCGTTCGCGGCGGCACGGGGCGGCGATGGGCGTACGCCGCTCGATGATGCGGACGTACCCGTCTTGCAGGTGATCAGCGCCACCACCAAGCGCGCTGCCTGGCGCAACTCCTCGCGCGGTCTCGGTGCGGCCGACCTGGCGATGCATGTCGTGTTGCCGGAGCTTGACGGCCGCGTTCTTGCCGGCGCCATTGCTTTCAAGGATTCGCGTTCGCGGCACGACGAGCTTGCCTTCACGTCGCTCGCGAGCTGCCCCGAAGCCGACCGCGTCGCCATGGTGGCCGACCGCATCGCCGCGCTCGTGCGCCTGCGCGCGCTGCCGCACGCAAGGCGGCGCCTGGGTGTGCTGATGCCGGATTATCCCGGCGCGCCCGGCCGCGCCGGCTATGCGGTCGGACTCGACGTTCCGGCGAGCGTCATCGCGCTGCTCGATGATCTTGCCGAGGCCGGCTACGCGGTCGCCGCCGCGCCAAAAAATTCGCGCGATCTGTTTGCCGCGCTTGCCGGCGGCGAAGCCGAGCTTTCGATCGCGCAATATGAGAATTTGCTCGCGCTCGTGCCGCAAGCGTCCGTTGCCCGCCTGCGCGAGGCCTGGGGCGGGCCAGACGCCGATCCCGATTGCCGCGGCGGCGTATTCCGCTTCCGCGCCAGGAAATTCGGCAAGGTCTGGGTGGCGCTACCGCCCGATCGCGGACGGCAACAAGATCGACGCGCCGATTACCACGACGCCCAATTGCCGCCGCGCCATGCGCTGGTCGCCTTCGGCTTGTGGCTGCAACACGTGACCGAGGTCGACGCGCTCGTTCACTTGGGCGCGCACGGCACGTTGGAATGGCTCCCCGGCAAGGCGGTGGCGCTCACCTCGGAGTGCTTTCCGGAGATCGTCACCGGTCCGTTGCCGGTGATCTATCCTTTCATCGTCAGCAATCCGGGCGAGGCGGCGCAGGCCAAGCGGCGCATCGCCGGCGTCACTATCGGCCATCTGCCGGCGCCGATGGTCGGCACCGGATTGTCCGGCGCGGCGCGCGACCTCGAACGCCTGATCGACGAATACGCACAGGCGGACGGTCTCGACCGCCGCCGCCGCGAGCGGCTCGCGCGGCTGATCGTTGAGACGGCGCGAGACAGCGGGCTCGCGCACGAAGCCGGAGCGGCCGGTGAGGTCGCCGCTGACGACGCGCTGCGCCGCATCGACGCCTGGCTGTGCGATCTCAAAGACCTCGCGGTCAAGGACGGGCTGCACATTTATGGCCGCGCCCCTTCGGGCTGCGACGATCCGCTGTGGTGCGCGAGCGCGCAGGCCGAACGCGCGGCGCTCGTTGCGGCGCTCGACGGCCGGCGCGTTGCGCCCGGACCGGCTGGAGCGCCGACGCGGGGGCGCCGCGACGTGCTGCCGACCGGCCGCAATCTGTTCACCGCCGATCCGCGCACGCTGCCGACGCCGACTGCGATGGATCTCGGCCGCCTCGCTGCCGAAGAAGTTTTGCGCACGCACATGCAGACTCACGGCGAAATGCCGCGCTCGATCGTCATCGATCTGTGGGGCAGCGCCACCTTGCGCACCGGCGGCGAGGAGATTGCGCAAGGCTTTGCGCTGTTGGGCTGCCGGCCGGTCTGGGAGCACGCGAGCGGCCGCATTACCGGAGTCGAAGTGCTCTCCGCGGCCTCGGTCGCCCGCCCGCGGGTGGACGTAACCTGGCGCATTTCCGGGCTGTTTCGCGATCTCTTTCCGGCGCAGATCGCGCTCATCGATGCCGCCGTTCAGGCGGTTGCCGCACGCGAGGAGGACGATGCGGACAATCCGCTTGCCGCGGTGCGTCGCGATCGCGGCGCGGCGCGGCTCGAGCGCATTTTCGGCAATGCGCCGGGAACGTACGGCGCCGGCGTCGAAGACTTGCTCGGTGGCGATCTCGACCGCGACGTTGTCGCCGCGGCGTACCTTGCGGCGGCCTCGCACGCCTACGGCGGCCCCGGCGGCGAAGGCGGCGAAGCGCCGGGCGCGTTCGCGCAACGCGTCGGCGCCGCGGATTTGTTGCTGCATCCGGGCGACGATCCGGGCCGCGACCTGCTCGAAGGCGCCGAGGACTCGGCATTCGTCGGCGGCTTCGCCGCGGCGGCCCATTCGCTCGGCCGCTCGGTCGAGCTGGTCATGCTCGACACCACCGATCCGCAGCGGCCGCGGGCGCGCACGCTTTCGACGGCGCTGGCGCGCATCGTGCGTGCGCGCGCGGTCAATCCACGCTTCATCGCCGGGCAGATGCGCCACGGCCCGCGCGGCGCCGCCGAATTTGCCGAGACCGTCGACCGGCTGTTTGGCTTCGCGCAAACGACCGATGCCGTGAGCAGCGAACTGTTCGATCTATTGCACGAAGCCTACGTCGTCAACGCGAACGTGCGCGAATTCCTGCGGCGGGAGAATCAAGAAGCCGCGCACGCCATCGCTGGACGGCTGGAGGCGGCGCGCCGGCGCGGCTTCTGGCACCCGCGCCGCAATAGTGTCGACGCCGATCTCGCGGCGTTGCGCGCAGAGGCCGTGCCATGAACGCTCCGCTTCGCCGTGGTGCATGTCCGGGACTCTCGGCGCCGATGCCAACCGGTGACGGTCTGCTGGTGCGAATGCGGCCGGTCGGCACAATGACGCTTGCTGCCTTCGCCAGACTGTGCGCGGCGGCCCGCGCGCACGGCAATGGCGTCATCGAAATCACCGCGCGCGGCAGCATTCAGGTGCGCGGCTTGAGGGCGGCATCGGCGGCCGATTTCGCCACGGAAATTGCCGCACTCGACATTGCGGCGGCAGACGGCGTTGCGGTTTTGACGAACCCGCTCGCCGGACTCGATCCCGATGAACTTATTGACGCCGGCGCGCTTGCCGCAACATTGCGCAACGCACTTGCCGAGGGTGCGCTGGCGGCGCGGCTATCGCCCAAAGTCTCTGTGATCGTGGATGGCGGCGGCGCGCCCGGCCTCGCAACGCTTGCCGCCGACGTGCGGCTTCGCGCCAAGTTGATAAACAATCGTGCCGCGTTGCGCGTATGCGTTGGCGGCGATGAGTCGAACGCGCCGCAGCTTGGCTGCGTCGCGCAGGAAAACGGCGTCAGGACCGCAATACGGCTGCTTGAATTTTTGGCCCGGCGCGGCCGTCCTCTGCGCGCGCGCGATATCCTCGCCGGCGAAGGGGTCCGGCCATTCAGCGCGACGATTGCGGATTTACTGCTGGCGGGCGAACAAGACGTGGATGGCCGGAACATAGGCGAGCGAAGCGACGCCGTTCTTCGAACGGCTATGCCCGGCCACGACGCTCATCTGATCGGCCTTCATCGGTTGCGCGACGGCTCGTTCGCCTGCGGCATCGGTCTTGCCTTCGGTCACGCCGATGCGGCGATGCTTGAACGATTGGCCGCTGCGGCGCACGAAGCCGGAGCGGTCGGCTTTCGCGCCGCGCCGGGCCGCGCACTGCTGACCATAGGGCTCTTGCCGGCCATCGCGTGTGCGTTCACCCTGGCTGCGGAAAAACTTGGCTTTATTGTGCGATCCGATGATCCGCGCCGGCACGTGATCGCCTGTGCGGGTGCGCCGTACTGCGCATCGGCATACATTTCCGCGCGCGCTATCGCGCCGCGGATCGCCGAGATTGCCGGCGCCCATCGCGCCGCGCCGCTGAAAGTTCACGTATCGGGGTGCAGCAAGGGCTGCGCACATCCCGCGCCCGCCGCGCTCACGATCGTCGGCACGCCGGAGGGCTGCGCGCTGATCGTCGACGGCTCCACGCGCGATGCGCCGTTCGCAACGGTCTCGCCGCAAGACCTCCCGGCTGCGATCGCACGCCATGCGGAGTTCGGCCATGCGGAGTTCGGCCAGGCGGAGTTCGGCCATGCGGAGTTCGGCCATGTCTGAACGCTACGCCTATCTGCGCGACGGCGCGGCGATCTATGCGCGCTCGTTTGCGATCATCCGTGCCGAGGCCGATTTGTCGCGGTTTTCCGCCGCGGAAGCAGAGGTTGCGGTGCGCATGATCCATGCCTGCGGGCAGGTCGAGCTTGCAGCGCACATCGTCTTCGGCGGCGACCTGGTTGCGGCGGCGCGCGGCGCGCTGGCCGGCGGCGCGCCGATCCTGTGCGACGCCAACATGCTGGCGCAAGGGATTTCCCGAGCCCGCCTGCCGGCTGCCAACCCGGTGATCTGCACGCTCAACGATCCGCGCGCTGCGAAGCTCGCCGAGCAGCTCCACACCACGCGCTCGGCGGCGGCGGTGGAGCTGTGGCGCGATCGTCTCGGCGGGGCAGTCGTTGCCATCGGCAACGCGCCGACGGCGCTTTTCCGCCTGCTCGAACTCCTTGGTGGCGGTGCGGCGAAGCCGGCGGCGATTCTCGGCATTCCGGTCGGCTTTGTCGGCGCCGTTGAAGCGAAGGCGGCGCTCGCTGACGGTACGGATACAAACATGCCGTTCCTCACCGTGCGCGGACGCCTGGGCGGCAGCGCCATCACCGCCGCGGCGGTCAACGCGCTGGCGAGAGGCGGACTATGAGCAACGCCGTGGGCAAGCTGATCGGCGTCGGCGTCGGGCCGGGCGATCCGGAATTGCTCACGCTCAAGGCGGCGCGCACGCTCGGTCAAGCCGATGTCGTCGCGTTTTTCGCCAAGGCGAAAAAGGCCAGCCATGCGCGCGCCGTCGCGGCGCCACATCTGCGCGCCGGCATCGTCGAACTGCCGCTGCATTATCCGGTGACCACCGAATTGCCGACGTGCAGCGGCGCCTATCGCGACTGCATTAGCGGCTTTTACGAAGCCGCCACCGCACAGATCGCGCGGTATCTCGATGGCGGCAAGACCGTCGTAGTGCTGTGCGCGGGCGATCCGCTGCTCTACGGCTCCTACATGCACCTGCACGCGCGGCTGGCGCCGCGATTTCCGACCGAGGTTGTCGCCGGGATAAGCGGCATGGCGGGCTCGTGGTCGGCCGCCGGCATGCCGATGGCGCAGGGCGACGATGTTTTCAGCGTGCTGCCGGCGACGCTGCCGGAAGCCGAGCTGGCGCGGCGGCTGGCGGATGCCGACGCCGCCGCGGTGATGAAGGTCGGACGGCATCTGGCGAAAGTACGCCGGGCGCTCGTCGCCAGCGGTCGGCTCGATCACGCGCTCTATGTCGAGCGCGGCACCACGGCGGAAGAGAAAATGATTCCGCTCAGCGCAAAGACCGACGACGAAGCGCCGTACTTCGCCATGGTGCTGATTCCGGGCTGGGAGAAGCGGCCGTGAGTGGGACGCTCACCATCATCGGACTGGGCCCGGGCAATCCGTGTTGTTTGACTTCGGACGCCGACGACGCCCTCCATGCCGCCGAAGCGATTTACGGCTACCGGCCTTACCTCGAACGCATTCCTGCCCGCCGCCACCAGCGACAGTTTCCCTCCGACAATCGCCAGGAGGCTGCCCGTGCCGCCGCCGCGCTGGCTCATGCCGTGCGCGGGGGCAATGTCGCCCTCGTGTCGGGCGGCGATCCGGGTGTCTTCGCCATGGGCGCCGCGGTATGCGAAGCCATCGAGACCGGACCCGAAGCGTGGCGCACGCTCGATGTCGCTTTCATTCCCGGCGTCACCGCCATGCTGGCGGTCGCCGCATGCGTGGGTGCGCCACTCGGTCACGATTTTTGCGCGCTCTCGCTCTCCGACAATCTCAAGCCCTGGGAGCAGATCGAGCGGCGGCTCGATGCCGCGGCCGGCGCCGGCTTCGTCATCGCGTTCTACAATCCGGTGTCGCAGGCGCGGCCCTGGCAGCTCCGCAAGGCACTCGAACGGTTGCGGCGGCATCTGCCGTCGTCGACTCCGGTGGTGTTCGGACGCGCCGTCGGCCGCCCGGATGAGCGCGTCGACGTAACGACGCTCGAGACGGCCAATGCAAAAAAAGCCGACATGGCCACCCTGGTGATCGTGGGATCGCGCGCGACGCGGATCATCGCGCGTCCGGGACGGTCGCCGCTCGTCTACACGCCGCGCGCCGCCGTAGAGGTGAGCACATGATCGAGCCAGGCTACCGCTTGCTCCACGGTTTCCACTGTGGGTCCATCGGGTGGCGGCGGACGGCGCAGTATGATCGCCTCGATCCCCAGCGCGCGCGCCGCGGCGATCTTGCCGTAGGCGGCGGCCCCGCCGCTGTTCTTGGAGATGACGATTTCGATCTTGTGCGCGGCCAGCAGCGCCCGCTCGTCGGCTTCGGCAAACGGACCGCGCGCGGTGATGTAGGTCGCGTGCGGCAGCGCCAGCGGCGGATCGACCGGGTCGACGCTGCGGATCAGATAGCGATGCTGCGGCGCGCCGGCGAAAGGCGCAAGCTCATTGCGGCCGAGCGCAACAAAAACGCGCCGCGGCGCCTGGCCGATTGCGCTCACCGTCGCGGGCGCGTCGGCAACTTCGATCCAGCGGTCGCCGGCAATTGCGGTCCAGGGCGGCCGGTGCAGCACCACCAAGGCAACGCCGGTCTCGCGCGCGGCGGTCACCGCGCTTTCGGAAATGATGCGCGCGTACGGATGCGTGGCGTCGATCAGCACGTCGACGCGCTCGGCGAAAAGATAATCGGCAAGCCCAACGGCACCGCCGAAGCCGCCGACACGCACGGGCACGGCATGGGCAACCGGCGATCCGGTACGGCCGGCGAGCGATACGGTCGTTTCGAGATCGGTGCGAACGGCCAGCTTTTGCGCCAGTTGGCGCGCTTCCGTTGTGCCCCCGAGAATGAGAATTTTGCGTTTTTTGGTAATTTTGGCCATGCCGTTTCCTGAACGCAGCCCGAACGAGACTGCCGCATTGCCGCGCTGGCTGTCCATCGTCGGTATCGGCGAGGACGGCGTGGACGGGCTGACCGCGGCCGCGCGCGCGCTCGTCGCCGCGGCCGAAATCGTGTTCGGCGGCCGCCGGCATCTGGCGCTGGCGGCGCCGCTCATTCGCGGCGCGGCGCGGCCTTGGCCGAGCCCGTTCGACGGCGCCGCCGACGAAGTGCTGGCGTATCGCGGTCGGCAAATCTGCGTGCTCGCCTCCGGCGATCCGTTTCATTACGGCATCGGCGCCGTGCTGGCGCAAAAGATCGACGCGCGCGAGATGCTGGTGGTGCCGGCGCCCTCCGCGTTCAGTCTGGCGGCCGCACGGCTCGCCTGGTCGCTGCCGCACACCGTGCTTCTCTCGGTGCACGGCCGCTCGCTCGATCTCGTGCGCCCGCATCTGCAGCCCGGCGCGCGCATCCTGGTGTTGACCGCCGATGGCGACGGGCCGGCGAATTTGGCGAAACTGCTCGCCGCGGCCGGATTTGGCGCCTCGCGGCTGACGCTCCTGGAGGCCCTCGGCGGGCCGCGCGAGCGCGTGCGCACCGCCAACGCCGGCGATTTCGACCTCGACGCGGTGGACGCGCTCAACACCGTCGCCATCGAGGTCGTCACCGCGCCCGGCGCGCGCGTCCTGCCGCGCACGGCGGGCCTCGCCGACGAACTGTTCGAGCACGACGGCCAGATCACCAAGCGCGAAATCCGCGCGGTCACCCTTTCCTCGCTGGCGCCCCGCCGTGGCGAGCTTCTTTGGGACATCGGCGCCGGCTCCGGCGCGGTGGCCATCGAGTGGATGCTGGCGGACACTTCCATGCGCGCGATCGCCGTCGAACGGCGGGCCGACCGCGCCGCCCGCATCGCCCGCAACGCCGCCGCCTTCGGCGTTCCCCAGCTGCAGATCGTGCAAGGCGCCGCGCCGGCCGCGCTCGCATTGCTGCCGCCGGCGGACGCGATATTCGTCGGCGGCGGCGCCGGCGAAGCCGGTGTGCTCGATGCGGCCTGCCGCGCGCTCCCTCCCGGCGGGCGGCTGGTGGTCAATGCCGTGACCCTCGAAACCGAGGCGCTGCTGCTCGCCCGTTACGCCGCGCTCGGCGGCGAACTCGTCCGCATCGGCCTTGCGCGCGCCGAGCCGCTGGGCGGCAAAACCGGATGGCGCGCCGCGCGGCCGCTCACGCAATGGAGCTGGGCAAAGCCATGACGGTGCATTTCATCGGCGCCGGGCCCGGCGCGGCGGATCTCATCACCGTGCGCGGACGCAATCTGATCGGACGCTGTCCGGTCTGCCTCTATGCCGGCTCGATCGTGCCGCGCGAATTGCTCGACTATTGTCCGCCGGGTGCGCGCATCGTCGACACCGCGCCGCTGTCGCTCGACCAGATCGAGGCGGAATTCGTTACCGCGCACGCGGCCGGGCACGACGTGGCGCGGCTGCAATCCGGCGATCTGTCTATCTACTCGGCGCTCGCCGAGCAGCTGCGCCGGCTCGACCGGCGCGGCATCGCCTATACGCTCACGCCGGGCGTTCCGGCTTTCGCCGCCGCGGCGGCGGCGCTGGGATGTGAGCTGACCGTGCCGGACGTCGCGCAGAGCGTGGTGCTCACGCGCGTATCCGGTCGCGCTTCGCGCATGCCGGAGGCAGAAACGCTGGCCACGTTCGCGGCAAGCGGCGCCACCCTTGTCATCCATCTCGCAATCCACGCCATCGACGCGGTCGCGAACGAGCTGGTGCCGCTCTACGGTGCCGACTGTCCGGTTGCCGTGGTGTTTGCCGCGAGCACACCGCGCCAGCGCATGCTGCGCGGAACGCTATCCGATATCGCCGCGCAAGTCGCGGCGGCGGGCATCGAGCGCACCGCGCTCATCCTCGTCGGCCGCGCGCTCGCCGCGGACGATTTTCGCGACAGCGCGCTTTACGATGTCGGCTATCACCGCCGTTTTCGCGGGAGCGGGCAATGAGCGGAAGAACGTCACCCTGCAAACGGTGCGCGGCCGGCCAGATTGCCGTCGCGATCAAACAGCATGATTTCAACATCGATATCGCGGCCTGCGACAAGCTGCGCGGCCGTCTGCTGCGCGGCGCGCGCAACCGCGTCGCCGAGCGCGATGCCATCGGCTTTCGCCAGCGCAAAGACCTCGGCGGCGGTATTGGCGTTCGCGATGCGCGCGCACAGTGTCTCGCAACCACCGGCCGTCCGCGCAAGAGCAGCAAGCGCGGCGAGATCGACTTCGCCGCGACTGGAGTGCAGGTCGGTCAATCCTTGCGCGAGCTTGGTCATCTTGGCGACGCCGCCGGCGATGGTGACGCGCGGCAGCGGGCCCTTGCGCAAATGCTTGAGCATGCCCCCGACGAAATCGCCCATGTCGATGAGCGCGATGTCGGGCAGGCCATAGAACTTTTGTACCGCCGCTTCGGAGGCCCGCCCGGTCGCCGCAGCCACATGGGTCAGGCCCGCGGCGCGCGCCACGTCGATGCCCTGACGAATCGAGGCGATCCACGCCGAGCACGAATACGGCACGACGATGCCGGTGGTGCCGAGGATCGACAGGCCGCCGACGATGCCGAGGCGGCCGTTGAGCGTTTTCTCCGCCAGCGCCGCGCCGCCCGGAATGGCGATTTCGACCTCGGCATCGGCCGCTATTGCCGCAGCCGCGGCAATTTCGGCGATCCCGTCGCGGATCATCTGCCGCGGCACCGGATTGATCGCCGGCTGGCCCGGCGGCAAGGGCAGGCCCGGCCGGGTGATCGTGCCCACGCCCTCGCCGGCGCGAAATTTTATTCCCGCGCCGGGCGGGCCGGCGCGCACCGTGGCGAGGATCAGCGCGCCGTGAGTGACATCGGGATCGTCGCCGGCGTCCTTGATCACGCCCGCGGTCGCGGAGGTTTCGTCTTTACGTGCGATCGCCAGGGCGAAGCTCGGCCGCTCGCCGCGCGGCAACGCCACTTCGACCGGATCGGGAAATTCGCCAATGACGAGCGCCGCGAAGGCTGCTTTCGCCGCGGCGGCCGCGCAGGTGCCGGTGGTCCAGCCGCGGCGCAGCGGGCGAACCTGTTTGGCCATGGTTTTTCCCTTTGCTCGGCGCCAGGCGGACATCGGCATCTTAGCCCTGCCGCGGGGAGGCCGTCATGACGGCGTGGGATGCGCTGGCGGCCCGGCGCGCCGGTGCGCCGGTCTTCGCGCCGGGCAGCGTCTGGCTCGCGGGTGCCGGGCCGGGCGATCCCGGCCTGTTGACGCTCGACGCGCTTGCGGGCCTCGCGGACGCCGATGTGGTCGTGCACGACGCGTTGGTCGACGCTCGCGTACTGGCGCTTGCCGGCGAGAAAGCCCGGCTCGAATTTGCCGGCAAACGCGGCGGCAAGCCGTCGCCGATCCAGGCCGATATCAGCGAGCGGCTGATCGCGCTCGCGCACGCCGGCGAGCGCGTGTTGCGGCTCAAGGGCGGCGACCCGTTCGTGTTCGGCCGCGGCGGTGAGGAAGTTTTGGCGCTCGCCGCCGCCGGAATACCGTTTCGCATCATTCCGGGCGTGACCGCCGGCCTCGCGGCGATGGCGGCTGCGGCGATTCCGGCGACGTTACGCGGAGTGAACCGCGCCGTGATCTTCGCCGCCGGGCATGTCGCCGAGGAGGATTTTGATTGGGCACCGCTGGTGCGCGCAGGAGCGCCGATCGTGCTCTACATGGCGATGCATAATCTCGAGCGCATCAGCGCCGCCTTGATGCACGCCGGGCTCGGCGCCGATACGCCGGCGGCGCTGATCGCGTCCGCCACCACGCCGAAACAGCAGGTCGTCGTCGCGACGCTGGGACGGCTTGCCGCCGCCGTGCGCGAGCAGAAAATCGAGCCGCCGGCGATCGTGGTCATTGGCGAGATCGTGAACATGCGCGAGCGGCTGCTCAAGCAGGGTACGTTACAAAAAAATTCTCCCGCAGGGGGAGAGGGGTAAGTGGCCATGAGCGCGCGCGGGATCGTCATCGCGGCGCCGCATTCGGGCGCCGGCAAGACGACGGTGACGCTGGCGCTGGCCGCAGCGCTGGCGCGGCACGGCGTCAATGTCGGCGCGGCCAAGGCCGGGCCGGATTATATCGATCCCGCCTTCCATTCCGCCGTGACCGGCCGTGCCAGCGTCAATCTCAATTCGTGGGCCATGCCGGACCGGCTCCTCGACGCGCTTGCCGCGCAAGCCGCAAGCGCATCCGACCTTCTTCTGGTCGAAGGCGCCATGGGGCTGTTCGACGGAGCGCCGGGAGCGGCCGGCCGCAGCGGCGCGACGGCCGATCTTGCCGCCCGTTTCGGTCTGCCGGTCGTGCTGGTGATCGACGTTGCCCGGCAGGGGCAATCGGCGGCGGCGCTGGTGCGCGGTTTTGCAACACACGATCCGGCGGTGCGCATCGCCGGCGTCATCGTCAACCGCATCGCCAGCGAACGGCATCGCCGGCTCGTCGTTTCGGCTGTGCGCGCGCTCGGCATCGCGGTTTTCGGCGCGCTGCCGCGCGATGCCGGCCTCGCTCTGCCCGAGCGCCATCTCGGCCTGGTGCAAGCCGCTGAGCATCCCGATTTGAAATCGCTCACCGACCGTCTCGCCGCGACGGCCGAGCGGCATTTCGACCTTGCCGGCATCCAAGGGTGCGCTGCGCCGCTCGGCATCGGCGCCGCCGCGGGCGCAAGTTTCGCCCTGCCGCCGCCGGGCCAACGGATCGCGCTGGCGCACGATCAAGCTTTCAGCTTTGTCTATCCGCACGTCATCGACGCCTGGCGTCGCGCCGGCGCGGAGATTTTGCCTTTCTCGCCGCTCGCCGACGAGCCGCCGTCCGAAGATTCCGATAGCTGCTGGCTCCCCGGCGGCTATCCGGAGCTGCACGCCGCTGCGCTCGCCGCCGCGCGCAATTTTTCCGCAGGCCTGCGGCGGTTTGCGGAGACACGTCCGGTGCATGGGGAGTGCGGCGGCTACATGGTTTTGGGCCGGAGCCTGGAAGATGGCGCGGGCCGCACCCACGTCATGACCGGCCTGCTCGGGCATTCGACCAGCTTTGCCGTGCGCAAGCTGCATCTCGGCTACCGCGGCGCGCGGCTTGTCTGCGACTGCGTTCTCGGCCGCCGCGGAACGACCGTGCGCGGCCACGAATTCCACTATGCGTCCCTGCAATCCGACGGTGGCGATGAGCCGTTCGTTGAGATGGCCGATGCGGAAGGTCAATCGCTCGGAAAAGCCGGTGGACGGCGTGGCCGCGTCAGCGGAACGTTTTTCCACGCGATAGCGAAGGATGATTAGCCGCGCCTCGAATGGATGCGCGATCTACGGACGGGGTTTCAGTCGTTTGAAGGACCCCCATCGATGTTGCAAACGCGCAGCGGCGGTTCTTGGCATGCAGGCGCATCGCTCATCTTGCCACTGCCGATGCGCGCGCGGTTCCTCAGGTGGTCCGGTATGTTTTGCAATCCGCGGCTTGCACTGACGCGGATCGAACGGTATCCCGTTAGGGCGGTTCGCATCTCCCGGGTGATGAGCTGGGGCGAGCATTCAGTTGCCGGCAAAACCTGATGCACGTCCGCGAAGGACACGATCGCCATGCGAGTTGGCGCTTTCCATTTTCCGACTGATTACGGGATCGGGATCGCCGAGCTGGCGCGCGCACTCGAGGAGCGTGGGTTCGAGTCGCTATTCGTCTGCGAGCACACGCATATCCCGGTCAGCCGACGCTCACCGTATCCGAGCGGCGGCGAACTGCCGAAGCGCTATTCGCATACCCACGATCCGTTTGTCGCGCTGTCGTTTGCTGCGGCAGCCACGCGCACGCTCAAGATCGGCACCGGCATTGCGCTTGTGCCTGAGCGCGATCCGATCGTGACCGCCAAATCCGTGGCAAGCCTTGACCAGCTTTCCGGCGGCCGTTTCATCTTCGCGATCGGTGGAGGGTGGAACGTCGAAGAGATGGAGAACCATGGCGCCCGTTATGAGACCCGTTTCCAGTTGCTGCGTGAGCGCGTGCTGGCGATGAAGGCGCTTTGGACGCAGGAGCAGGCGGAGTTTCACGGACGGTTCGTGAATTTCGATCCGGTCTGGCTTTATCCCAAGCCGGTGCAGAAGCCGCATCCACCCATCCTCCACGGCGGCGAGAGCGAGCACACGCTTTGCCGCGTCGTGGAGTTCTGTGACGGCTGGTTTCCGCGCCCGCGCGCAGGCTGGGAACCCAAAGGCGCGGCGGGTCGGTTGCGCCAAGCCGCCATTGCGGCTGGACGCGATCCCGCGACACTCTCGATCACGGTATTCAACGCGCCGGCCGACCGCGCTGCCCTCGGCCCCTATCGCGAGGCGGGCATCGCGCGCGTGTTGTTTGAAGTGCCGGATTGCGGCCGCGATGAGGTGCTGCGCATCCTCGACAAGAACGCGCCGCTCGCGACGAGCTTATAATTCGATGCCGGCTCTGCCCGCGTCTTTTTCCCTTTCAGGATCAGAACCCGTAGTGGAGGCCTGCGGTCCCGCCGTAGGTTTGGAACTGGTCGCTGAACTTGGCGTCGGCGCGCAGGTAGGCGGACCAGCCGGAGTAGCGGTTGAGCCAGTCGAGTTGGAGGCCGGTTTCGCCGTAGGCGCCGGCGTAGTTTTGGTTGAGGGTGAGGGTGGGACCGAGGTTGGCGATATTGACGGTATTGTTTTCGAAGGCGCGGTCCCAGACGCGGCCGATGATTGAGGCTTCGAGGTAGTGGACGCGGTCGTCCATGAGGGTGCCGCCGAAGCGGGCGCCGCCGCCGACATTGAACATGTCGTTGTTGGGGAACATGACGGTGGTGGCGGCGGCCGGCAGGGCGATGTTGCCGAGGCGGTTTTGCGCCCATTCGAGCGAGACGATGGGTTCGGCGAAGTAGCGGCCGCGCTCGAAGCGGTAGCCGATATCGCCGGCGGCGCCCCAGGTGTTTGAGTAGGCGGCGGCGCTGCCGGTTGGGGTGACGACGCTGGGGATATTGCCGACATCCATGGTGAGGAAATCGGCCTTGATGAGGGCGTCGGCGAAGAAGCCGCGGTTCATGTAGGTGGCGGAGCCCGCGATGGTGCCGCCGCTGAAACTGAGCGAGGTGGTCTGGGCCGGGAACGGGGTGCCGGTGGCGAAGGCGTTGGGGGCGTCGAAACTGGCCGTCGAGTTGATGTAGCCGCCCATCAGCGAGAGCACCAGCGAGTCCTCGCGCGAGAGCAGTTCGGCCTTGGCGTAATCGACCCCGACCAGCGCGCCGCCGGTGCCCTGGTGGAAGCCGGTATTGTACTGGATGCCGTTAAACAGCGCGCCGAGCTGGCCGAGGTTGATGTCGCCGCCCTGATTGGTCCAGCTGCCGATGAGCTTGGTCCACACGCCGGGCCGGCAGGCCGGCAGTTCGGGCGCCTCGCCCTTGACGGCGAGGTCGGCGCCGCCCCCGTAGGCGAGGCCGGCGGCGGCGAAGCCGTGGCGCATGCAGTTGCGGGTCGATTCTTGCTGGTCGTACCAGGTGGCGGCGGTGGCGTCGAAGATGTTGAGTGCCGCGGTCGGGAAGGCGGTGGTCTGCACCAGGAACGGTCCGGGCAGGCCGACCAGCATGAAGGCCGGATCGTTGTGGGTGTTGTAGATCAGCGGATAGATCCAGGGCCCCTTCTCGATGGCGCCGAGCGGGTAGGTGCTGTTGGGCTGCACGTACACATCGGTGCTGTTGGGCGAGGTGACGCCGGCGAGATTAAAGGCCGTGGGGCTCGATCCGGTGGCGGCGGTGCCTTCGACCTTGACGAGCGTGATGCCGGTCGGGTTGTAGGCGCCGGGGCCGCCGTCGACGTCGTTGACCGAGATGCCGGTGACGCCGGTGGCGTTGCCGCCGATCACCAGGCGGTCGGAGGTTGAGCCGGGGGCGCCGATCTGGGTGTCGACCAGGAGCCGGCTCGGCGGCTGCTGGGCGCTGGTGTCGCCGACGAAATTGAAGCCGCTGGCGGCGCTGGTGAGCGCCGGGTTGGTGAAGACGTAGGTGTAGTTGAGGTCGGAGGTGCCGCCCATCGAGGTGAGGTTGAGGGTGACGGCGTTGTTGGGGGCGCCGTTGTCGAGCTGCATGTTGATGGTGCCGCCGGCATTGCTGAAGGTGGAGCCGCCGCCGCCGACGAAATTGAGCGAGCCGCGGTAGGCGCCGGTCTGCGCCTGCAGCGCCATGATGTTGAAGGTGCCGGTATTGGTGACGGTCTGCACGCCGCCGGCGGTGGTGTTGGTTGCGCCGGTGGAGAAATTGGTCTGCTCGCCGAGCGCGCCCAGTGAGCTGCCGACGTTGAAGATGCCGCTGTTCGGGCTCTGGTTGGTCAGCAGGTTGTTGATGGTCTGCAAGGCCAGGAAGCTGACCACGCCGTTGGAGTTGACGATGCCGTCGTTGGTGAGCGTGTTGGCGCCGGTGCCGAAGGTGAACGTGCTCGGCCCGGGGTTGAGGATGCTGATGGTGCTGCCGATGCTGTTGGTGACGGTATCGCCGCCGTTGGCGAAGGTGTTGGTGCCATAGACCGACCAGGTCCCCGGCGTGCACACGCCGTTGGAGCAGGTGCCGTTGTTGACCGTCGAAGAGCCGGCGCCGGAGAGCAAGAGGTCGCCGACCAGCAGGCTGGCGTTGTTGATGGTCACCGGCCCGCCGGCCGAGGCCACTGCGACATCGTTGGGGGCGCCTGACACCGACTCGATGGTGCCGCCGACGCCGCCGATGCCGCCGGACAGATTGTTGATCGTGGTCGGCCCGGTGGTGCTGGCGATGTTGATCACCGGATTGAGGGCGGTGCCAAGACCGGTGATCAGGCCGCCGGCCTCGTTGGTGAGGACGGCCGAGCCGGCGCCGGTCTGCGTCAAGGACACGCCGATGCCGGTGGCGTTGGTCACCGTGCCGAAATTGACGATGCCGATCGGGCCGGTCACGGTCGAGGCGGCGATGCCCGCATTGCCGGTGCCCACGCCGGTCACGGTGATATTCGGGTTCACCGTGATGGAGGTGATGCCGCCGGCGGTCTCCACCGTCGCGATGCCGTCGAGCGTGCCGCTGACGTTGGCGGCCGCTGTGTAGGTGATGTTGCCGCCGCTGCTCATGCTGACGCCGGGATCGCCCGACACCGCGGCAAAGTTGGTCACCGTGATGTTGCCCGTGCCGCTCGTCACCGCAATGCCGTTGCCGGCAGGATTAGCGATATTTGGGTTGATCGCGCCGAACGTCTGAATGGTGACATCGCCGGCCCCGGTGGTGACGTCGATCGCGTCGCCGGCCGTACCGGTCACCGTGCCGTCGGCGGTGATGGTGACGCTGCTGCCGGTGGCCGTCCCCGCACTGGTCGAGACGACAATGCCGGTGCCGCCGGAGACGTTGCTCGCGCTCGAGGTCGATATCGTGACCGAGCCGGTGGTGCCATCGCCGGCGAAAATGCCGACTGCGCCCGCATTCGTTCCGCCGGTGACGTTGCCGCTGGTCTGCACCACGACGTTGCCCGAGACCGATTGGGCGGCGATACCGGCGCCGTTAGCTGTGACAACGCCGGCGGTGATGGATATCAGGCCGGCGCTGGAAAAAGCGTCAATTCCGATAACCCCGCCGGAGACCGTACCGAGGGTGGTATTGATGACGACCGTGCCGGCTCCGGCTCCTCCCGTGCTTGCGTCGATGCCGCTCGCGCCGCCGGTGACGTTATTGCCGGTGACGACATTCACATTGCCGGTCGCCGATCCCGCGAACACGCCACTGGCGCCGGACAAGTCTTGGATCACGCCGGACAGATTGACGATGACGTTGCCGGAGCCGGTGGTCGTCGCAAACACGCCTGCACCGGAGCCGCCGCTGCCGCTGGCGCTGCCGGTGCCGCTGACCTGCACGTTGCCGGATCCGCCGGTGATCGTGGCGCTGATGCCGGAGCCGCCGTTCGCGCCGGCGACATTGTCGTCGGCATTGATCGTAATGCCGCCCGTGGTACCCGTGGTGATGCTCGCCGCGATGCCGTCGGCTGCGCCGGTCACCGGGCCGTTCTCGGTGGTGTAGTTGATATTGCCGGCGCCGGTGGTGGAGAGCGTGACCGCAGTGCCGGCGCCGGCGCTGACCATGTTGTTGCTGGTCAGCGCAATGGTGCCGCCGCCGGCGTTCATCACAATGGCCGGACCGCCGATTACCGAGCCATTGATTACCGCGCCATTGATCGTGCCGTTGATGTTGCCGCCGGCCGAGTTGGCGTAAATGGCGGTCGAAGTGCTATTGCCGTTCGCCTTGATGGTCGCCCCCGCTGCGGTGGTGATGTTGATGCCGCCGCCGCTGGTGCTGGCGTAGATGCCGTAGGCCGTGCCTTCGAACGAATTATCCGTCACATTCCCATTGGCCTGGATGGTGACGCTGCCGGTGCCCGCCAAAGTCGCGGCGATGCCGTAGTTGTTGGTGTTGATGCCGTCGGCAGTGACAGTGCTGTCGGTCGTGATCGTGATGCTGCTGGTGCTACCGGTTGAATTCGAGGAGGCATGGATGCCGGTGCCGCCGCCGATCGCCCCCGTAGCCGTGATATCGATAGCGGACGCCCCCGTTCCAGACGCCACGGCCTGGATGGCGGTGCCGGCTCCGCCGGTGACTGTCGTGCCGTCCGCATTGATGGTGATGTTGCCGCCGGCTAATGCGTTGCCGTTATTGGTTCCCGCGTTGATGCCGAAGGTGCCGCCGGACACATCGCCTGCTGTGATCGAGACCTTGCCGGTCGTGGTGGATGCGTCGATGCCGGCACCGTCCCCCACGCTGACCAGGCCGCCCTGGCCGGTATTGATGGTGATGCCGCCGCCGCCGCCGGTGACGGCTGCATTGATGCCGTCGCCGCCGCCGAAAACCGTGGCGGCATCGTTAGTCGATATGGAGATGGCGCCGCCAGTACTGGTCGAGGCGGTGATGCCGTTGCCGTTGGTCGAACTCACGCTCGCGTTGGCGGCGATCGTGATGTTGCCCGAGGTCGCCGAGGCGTTGATGCCGTCGCCGCCGATGTCGCCGGTCGCCTGCACTGCGCCTGCGGTGTTGATGGACGTATCGCCGGTAGCGGCGGTGGTGGTGATGGCGTTGCTGCCCGTGCCAGTGACGCCGCCCGAGCCGACGGAGAGCGAAATCATGCCGCTCGCCGTGTTGCTGGCGTTGATGCCGCCCACGCCGGAGACGAGCCCGGTGCCGGTGGTAACGCTGATGGCGCCGCCCGCGCTGGTTGCGCCGATGGCGTTGGAGGTAGTGCTGCTGATGTTGCCCGCGCCAGTGTTGATGTTGATGGCGCCGGCGCCGGTCGCGCTGGCGCTGATGCCGAAGCCCGCCGCGGCGATCGAGCCGCCGACATTGATCGAGGTCGTGCCGCTCGCCGCGCTGGTGACGATGCCGCCGTAAGTCGAACCGGCCGCGAGATTGGTGTTCTGCACGCCGGTGCCGGTGCCCTGGTCGATGACCGAGCCGGCATCGGTGGTGACGGTGACGGCGCCGCTACCGGTCGTGGCCGCAAAGATGCCGACATCGTTGGCGGTGATGCTACCGCCCGCGGTGACGCTGACCACTGCGGCGGCGCCGGCCTGGTTGTTGGCGACGCCGATGTCGGGCGGATCGATGACGCCAGAGACGATGATGGTGTGAACCGTCCCTGCGGCTGTTCCCATCGAACTGTCGTTGATGCCGTAGCTCCCGGTTGAGCCGGTCGTCACCGCCAGCGTTGCGCCGGTGCCGAGCGTGATGGTGGCATTGCCGGCCGAGTTATTTGAAATGCCGGTGGCGCCGGCGCCGGAGACAAAGATGTTGCCGGTCTGGGTGAGCGTGACGCTGCCCGTAACCTGGGCGTCGGCGCCGATGACGATGCCATTGGCCAACGTGCCGGTGCCGGTGGCGCCGAACGTCGCGGCCGAGGTGATGCTGACTGAGCCGGCGCTGTCGACATCTATGCCGTCGCCGGTTCCCGCGCCCGCAGCCGCGTTGTGGCTGAAACTGGCTGCCCCGATGGTCATGTTGACCGCGCTGGTATTGCCGGCGGCGATTTCGAGGGCCGCCCCCGCCTCCTCGTTGAACGTGGCCGCGCCGATAGTGGCGGTGACGGTGCCACCGGTGGCGCCGGTGTCGCCAGCCCCCGGGACGGAATTGAGATAAACCGCACTGTCGTTCGCGTTGCCGACATAAAGGCCGCTGATCGCGCCGTTATTGCCGAGCGTAATGCTGCCGCCGTTGCTGGTAATCGCCATGCCGTATTCGACGAAAGCGGTCGTTGCGATCACGCTGGCATTTGCATTGTCGTTGTAGGTGATGCTGCCGCCGGTAACGCCGGCAGCGCCGCTGGTGATGTTCAAAGCCGCCGGGCCGACGGCGTTGGTGGTACCGGTGGTCGGTGCGATGCCGTCGGTGAAGTCGACCGCGCCGAGGTTGTTGACATTAATGCCGGCAGCTGGGTTCGATTGGTCTTCGATGGAAAGCCCGAAGCCCGAGACCGTGGCGCCGGGATTGATCGTGGCGCCGGTGGCGCCGGGATTGATCACGCCGCCGTTGTCGAACAGTTGCGTCCGATCGGTGGACGAAGGGGTGCCCCCGTTGGTGTTGGTGGTATCGGTGGTCGTCGTCGCGGCACACGACACGGTGTTGGGCAGCGCCGTCACCGTGCATTCCGCCCACGCGCTCTGCGGGTTCGCCGCCAGCATCAGGGCAAAGACACCGCCGGCGAAGGCCGTCCCCGCCAACAGCGTGTGCCGCCGCGAATGAACGCGCGCCTTGCAGGCGCTCGACGCAACGAGCGTGTTGCCCGCGTCGGTCATGGCACCCTCACCACGCAACTTCGCAACAGCACTGTCGCCTTTACCCAACGAAACGCTGCCGGAAATGCCTACGCAACGAGACGAGACACTCGCGTTTAACTTGTGCCGACGTCCCTCGCTACCCGATAGTCGCAAAGCCATTGAGGACAAAGGGCATCGGGTCCACAAGGTCCGAATTGCTGGATAGGCAGCGGCACACCTTTTTTTGCTACCTGTGGTATTCGCGCCACAGCGCGCTGTAGCCTGCGGCGCAGGCTGATCTTTGAGGCTTAGTCCCAGACAGACGGCCTTTGTCAGGCGCCGTTGCTCGCCCGCCGCGGAGCCGAGCCGGCGCGGCCGTTGGCAGAATTTTAATCAATTCGTTTGCGCCCCAAGAGTTGCCCTGCTCCCGCGCTCTCGAGTGGCGGTTCAGAAGTCCGCATCATCAATTGGCCTATCGGAAACTCCAGCCTCGGCGAATGTCGCCATGCCGGTGTGGCAGGCCAGCGCCGCGCGCAGGATGAGCACCGCCAACGCCGCACCGGAGGCTTCGCCAAGCCGCATGTCGAGATCGAGGATCGGCTTAAGCTTGAGCTCGTCGAGCAGCATGCGGTGGCCGGCCTCGGCGGAGAGATGCCCGGCCAGCGCGTGCGCCAAAGTATCGGCGCGAAGCTTAAAGAGCGGCGCCGCCGCGGCGGTGCTGACGAAGCCGTCGAGCAGCACCGGAACGCGCAATTGTCGTGCCGCCAGAACGGCGCCGAGGATGGCGGCAAGCTCGCGGCCGCCGAGTGCGGCGGCGACGCGCAGCGGCTCCCCCAGGATGGCGGCGTGGCGGTCGAGCGCGCGGTCGATGACCTTGCGCTTGCGCGCGAGTCCCGCATCGTCGATGCCGGTGCCACGACCGGCCCAGCGCGCGCCGCCGCCGCCAAACAGAGCCGCAGCGATCGCCGCCGCCGCGCTGGTGTTGCCAATCCCCATCTCGCCGACGCAGAGCAGATCGCAGTCCGGCTCGACGGCCCGGTAGCCGGCCGATACGGCGGCGACAAATTCCGCCTCGCTCATCGCCGGTGCTTGCGTGAAATCCGCCGTCGGCCGATCAAGCGAAAGCGGAAAAACGCGCAGGCGCGCGTCGGCGGTGCGGGCGAGCTGATTGATGGCGGCGCCGCCGGCGGAAAAATTCGCCACCATCTGCGCGGTGACTTCGGCCGGATAGGCGGAGACCGCTTGCCCGGTCACGCCGTGATTGCCGGCGAACACGAGAACGTCCACGCGCTGCAATTGCGGCGAACGGCCCTGCCACAGCGCCAGGAAGGCGACGAGTTCCTCGAGCCGGCCGAGACTCTGCGGCGGCTTGGTCAGCACGGCTTCGCGCTGCGCAACGAGTGTGTTGGCGGCGCGGTTGCCGGCCGGCAGCTCCATACAGGCTGCGCGCAACCCCGAAAACGAGTTAAAATGGCCCATTGCCGATTCTGTGTGGAGCGGACGGCGCAACTCGACGGTAGCAAATGCTCGAGTCCGCCGCCACGACCGCCGGATGTGAGCGGGGAATGCGATGACCATCGACGAGACGTGGTTCAAAGCGCGCGTCAAGGAATTCGAGGCGGCTATTCTGCTGCTGACGCGGCTGCGCTACGGGCCGGCGAAAACGATCGGCGGGCTGCAAATTGCCCAAGGCTGCTGGGCATTCCCGATCGTCGGCGCGCTTGTCGGCCTCATTGGCGCCGTGGTCTATTTCTTCGCCTACCGGCCGGGATTGACGGCATGGCCGGCTGCGGCGCTCGCTGTCGCCGCCACCATGACGGTCACCGGCTGCCTGCACGAAGACGGCATCGCCGATACCGCCGACGGCTTCGGCGGCGGTGAAACGCGCGAACAGAAACTCGCCATCATGCGCGACAGCCGCACTGGCAATTACGGCGTGTGCGTCCTTATGGTGTCGATCCTGCTGCGCGTCAGCGCGCTGGCGAGCCTCGGCTTGCCAGCGCTGGTGCTGCCGGCGCTGCTCGCGGCCCACGGTGGCGCGCGCGCCGTCGTTGCAGCGTTCATGTTTTTCGTCCCGCCGGCGCGCAATGAGGGGCTATCCGCGGCCGCCGGCCAGCCGCCGCGGGAAAGCGCCGCTATTGCCGTCGTGCTCGGCCTTCTCATTCTCTTCCTCTGCCTCGGCTTCTGGCATGGGCTGGTGGCGCTGATCATGCTCGCGGTCGTCGCCGCGCTGCTCGGATGGCTTGCCCTCGTCCAGATCGACGGCCAGACCGGCGACGTGTTGGGCGCGGTCGAGCAGGTCAGCGAAATCGTCATCCTGCTGGCGGCGCTGGCTTGAGGCGGCACCTCCGCAAGCTGCTTCAGCCGCGCCAGAGAAAGTAAGCAGTAAGCCCAGCGCCGAACGCAATCACCAAACCTTTGACCAGCCGTTGATCGAGTCGCTGCGCCCAGCGCGCGCCGATGTACGATCCGAGTGTCGAACCTGCCAGCATCGGTATGCTCTGCGGCCAACGCACGACACCGGCGATGACGAAAGTGACGGTCGCAGCAACTGTCATGACTCCTACCAGCGCCAACTTGAGGCCATTCATCGCATTGATGTCCCGCATGCCGAACAGCGTGAAGGCGGCCAGCATGAGGAAACCGATCCCGCCGCCGAAAAAGCCGCCGTAAATCGCGATGGCGAAGACCGTGACCAGCGCCGCCCGCGGACCAACCTTGACCCGCTGAACCAATTCCAGCGGTGCAAAACTGCCGATTGCAAACACGATCGTGGCGAACAAAAGCAGCGACGGTACAAGGCCGGCAAAAAGAGCGGCCGGGGTGGACAGCAGTAATAGCGCACCGATCAGCCCGCCGATGAGGCTCAAAACGAGGACATCGCGAAGCTTGAATTCGGTGATGGCGAGAATGCTGCGCCGATAGGCCCATGCGCCCGCAAACGTTCCGGGAAACAGCGCGACGACGCTCGACGCATTGGCGTCGATGGGATTAAGCCCGGCAAACAGCAGAGCGGGAAACGTCACGAGCGTCCCGCCGCCGGCGAGTGAATTTAAAGCGCCGCCGAGGAAGGCGGCCGCGATGAGCGCAAGCGTGGTCACAGGTGGGACGGACAATAGGCGGCTGGACTCGGACGCTGCACACTCGCGTCGGACTTGAGCTTACAGGCGAGTCCACGATGTGCCTAGTCGAGCGGATTTGACATTCGCACCCCACTTGGCCGCCACTTCGTGAAGCCAATGTCAAATCCAAAAGCTCCACTAGAACTGATAATTGCTAGGGTCGGGACGCATTAAATCCACCATACGAGGGCGGCTGCAAGGCAGACGGACGCCAGATAGTTTCGCGCCAGCCTGTCGTATCGTGTTGCGATGCGTCTGAAGCCCTTCAACCTGTTGAAGGCGCTTTCGACCCGGAGCGCAGCTTGTAGAGGCACTTGTTGAAGCTGAGCAGGTGCTTTCTGTTGGGGTGGGTTGGAATGACCGGCTTGGTTCCGCGCTGGTTGAGTTTCTCGCGCAATTGGTCGCCGTCATCTACGCCGCGAACATCCGCCGGCAAATGCGGCTCATCCGAGCCCACTGCTCGTCGCTCAGCCAAAACAGGTTCGCCCGCATGTCCCGATCCCCTTCCAAAACGAATCAAAATCGCATGGAATCAGGTTGTCCTGCTTCGCCACCAAAATTAGTGTCAGAAGCCGCGGCTTGCGGCCAACCGGAAGACAAGGGAACGCCATGATGATCACGCGCCGCACTGCCGCAATGACGGTCTTTGCCACAGGGCTGCTGGGCACGGCGCGGCCGGCCTGGCCGCAGGCCTATCCGAGCCGCGCCATTCACCTGATCGTCAATTTCGCGCCGGGCGGCGCCGGCGACATTCTCGGACGCATCATCGGCAACCAGCTCGGCATCGAACTGCATCAGTCGGTCGTGGTCGAGAACCGGGCCGGCGCGGGCGGCACCATCGGAGCGCGTGACGTCGTCAACGCGGCGCCGGACGGCTACACGCTCACCGTGGCGCAGACGCCTGAAATCGCCATCAACCCGTATTTCATGAAAGACGTCGGCTATGATCCGCTAAAGGATCTGCAGCCGATCGCACTCGCTGGCGTGATGCCGCTGGTGCTGGCGGTGCCGGAAAAATCTCCCTACGCGAACGTCGCCCAGTGGGTGGCGGCCATGCGTGCCGGCAAATCGATGACGTTCGCCTCCGCCGGCGTCGGCACGCCCGGCCACCTCGCCGGCGAGATGCTAAAGTTCAAGCTCGACGGCAAGCTCGTGCACGTACCGTATAAAGGCGCAGGGCCGGCCTTGAACGACGTGGCCGCGGGTAATGTCGATTTCTACTTCCCCGCCTATCCGAGCGCCGTCCCGCTGGCGCAGGCCGGCAGGATCAGGCTGCTGGCGGTCTCCACCGTCAAGCGATCGACGGTCAGCCCCGACATACCGACGGTCGCCGAGGCCACGGGTATCGCCAATTTCGATTTCCCGCTGTGGGTCGGCTTCTTCGGCCCGCACGGCATACCGATGGACATTACCCGGAAACTGAATACGGCGATCAACAAGATCATTCTCGAACCTGCGATCAACGCGCGGCTCAAAGCGATCGGCCCGGAAGTGCGCGCCTTGTCGATCGATCAGTTCGCCTCCTTCGTGCGCGCCGATATCGCCAAATACCGGGCGATCATCAAAGACGGCAATCTGAAGCCGGAGTGATTTACGGTCGAGCGTTTTGCGGAGCGCGTGCGCAAGCCTGCCGCGCAGCCCCGCGCCGTCATGGATTTTGAGCAGGGCGAGCTGATTCGATCTTTTGCGTGCCTGGGGCGTGCGCTTTACGGCGCCAGCGTGAAATGGATCGAGGTGCCCCAAGGGTCCGTTGAGGCAAAGCCGCCGGGAATGGCATCGCATGCGAAGCCGGCCGCACCGAGACGCTCTTTGATGCCGTCGAGCGTTGCCTGATCGTTGATTTCCATCGCCACCCAATCGAGGCCCGCCCGCTTGTTGTTGCGAAGGCCGGCGTCGCTGCTGTGCCAGACGTTGGCAGCCACGTGGTGGTGATAACCACCCGACGATAGAAACGTCGCTCCGCCGCGGCGCCGCGTCACATCAAGGCCGAGCGCGCCGCAATAGAACGCTTCCGCGCTGGCGACGTTGCCGACGCGAAGATGGATATGGCCGATGCGCAATCCGTCCGGCGCGCCGGCATAGGTCGCGGTCGCCGGATCGATTCCGCGGACGATCGCGTCGACGTCGAGCGGGTCGGTCTTTTGGAAAATCAATCGACCGTCCCGGCGCCACTGCTCGCGGGGCCGGTCGGAGTAGACTTCGACACCGTTGCCTTCAGGGTCATCGAGATAGATTGCTTCACTCACGTCATGATCGGCGGCGCCGGTAATGGGCACGCGTTCCTTCGACGCATGCAGTATCCAGCGGGCCAGATCCACGCGCGTCGGCATCAGGAATGCAGTGTGATAAAGCCCGGCTTCGCGCGGATCGTCGGGCAGCGCATCAGATCTATGGACCAACTCGAGCAAAGTCGCGCCGCCGGCACCGAGGATCACGGCATGCCGCGTGTGCTCCTGCACGGTCAAACCGAGCATGTCGCGGTAGTAGGCGGCGAGGCGATCGAGATCGCGGACCTTGATGCCGACAGCGCCGACGTGGATCGGCGCGCGGCTCGCGGCCGTGGGGAGCGCCGAGGGGTTGGGGGCGTCCATGGCGCCACTATAGGGTCGGTCAACGCTGTATTACAAACACGCAATCGCGTCTGCTTTCTGTGATCTTTTCGTATTTGAGGCCGGCGCGCGGAATGGAGTTTGCCATCCGGCCATGTCGGAGGCGGTTGCTGCTACCGCGAGGCCGACAGCGGCTCCATGCCGCTGTTCCTGATGGCTTCGGCGGCGCGCGACGAAGCGAGAAATGCGATCAGCCGCCTGGCCGCTTCCATCTGTCGCGAACCGACGAAAATCGCGGCCGAGAACACCTGCACGAACTGGATCTCTGCCGCGAGACTGCCGGCGAACACGACACCAGCCGCGGGCAGAATTTCACTGACCGGCATGACCGCGAGCTCCACATCTCCTGCCGCAACCATGCGGGTTGCGTCGGTGCCGCGTGGCGCCATCGTCATGCTGACCTTCTCGGCGATGCCGAGTCGCGGAAACAGATCGGTCCGCAGCCAGATGCCGCTGGTACTGCCGGGCATCGCGATGGCTCTGGCCTTGAGCACGGCGTCTTTGAAAGCCGCCACCGTGCTCACGTCCGGTTTCGCGGTTCCCGCCCGCACCGCGACGCCGAGTGGGACTTGCGCAAGATCCACGTCCGTTCCGGCGGCGATCCGGTTCGCAGCAACGAGTTCGCCAAGGCCCTCCCTGGAGAGGATCACGACGTCGGCGGGCACGCCGCGGGCGATCTGCGCGGCAATCGTCTGCGGGCCCGTTCCCTGCGATGCCCCCGATCCGGTCTCGACTTTAATGCCGCTCGCGCGCTCGAACTCCGGCAACAGCCGCTCGTACGCGGCGGCAAAGCCCCCGGACATCAGAACATTCAACCGCACCGGCACATTCGTCATCTTGGTCCACGCTGCCGTTTTCTTGCCCGGTCGCGGCGTCCACTCGCCGCGCCCGCGAAGCACACACCTACCCCTTGGTCATGCGCGCCATGCCCCACCGGTAGATGGTGGCGCGTTCGAGCGAGCCGAACACCAGCCGCTCGGCAGCGAAGCCGATGAGCCCGATCACCAGGATCGAGGCCAGCATCACGTCGGCATTGAGAAATTGCTGAGCATCGAAGATCACCCAGCCCAATCCCCAGTTGGAGGCGGCCAGCATTTCCGCGCCGATGACGGCGATCCATGCGCGCAGGAACGACTGCCGCAATCCGGCGATGATGAACGGCGAGGCGCCCGGAATGATGACCTTCCAGAACAGTTTTTGTTCGCTCGCACCCATGGCGCCGGCCGCGCGCAGCCAGATTGGATTGACCGAGCGGACCCCGGTCCAGGTGTTGAGCAGCATCGGAAACAGCGCCGCGTAGAAGACGATCAGCACAGTGACGGCGTTGCCGAGGCCGAACCAGAGGATGAACAACGGGATCCAGGCGAGCGACGGGATCGGCATCAGCGCGCTCGCGAGCGGCAGCACGAAATGCTCGACGGGCCGGAAGCGGCCCATCAGCACGCCGAGCGGCAATCCGACGGCGACGGCGGTGCCGAATCCGAACAGCACGCGATAGAGCGTGGCGGCAGCGTGAAGGAACATGGTGCCGTCGGCGATCATGCCGGCGAGCGTGCGCGCGACGGTAGGAAGCGTCGGCATCAGCGCCGGCGCGAAATAGCCGCTGCGCGCCACCGCCTCGTAGAGCGCGGCCGCAGCCACGATGGCGGTCAGGCCGCGCCGGATCGAGCGCACGCGATCGGCCGTCATGACGCCATCATCCCCCAGCGTATCAGCGTGAAGCTCTCAAGCGGCTGGAATACCAGCTTCTCCAAGCCGACGCCGATTAGCGCGATCACCGCGATGCCGGCGAGCATCACGTCGGTATTGAGGAATTCCTGCGCGCCGAAGATCATCCAGCCCAGCCCCCAGGGCACTGCCGCCAGCATCTCGACCGCGACCAGAATCCGCCAAGCCTGCGCCAAGCCGAGCCGTAGCCCGGTCATGATGTAGGGCAGCGCACCGGGCAAGATGACGTGGCGAAACAAACGGCGATCGTCAGCTCCCATCGCCTGCGCCGAGCGCACCCAGATGTCCTTGACCGCTTTGACCCCGATCCAGGAATTGTAGACGACCGGAAAAGCGGACACGAAGGCCACCAGAAGGACAGAGGGAACGTTGCCGGGACCGAACCACAGCAAAAACAGCGGCGCGTAGGCGAGACCTGGAATTGGCGCGCCAATGCTCACCAGGGGCAAAAGATAATCCTCCGCCCGACGCGATCGCCCCATGGCGACGCCGATGCCGACGCCCCCCAAGGCGGCAAGGGCAAAGCCGGCGATCAGGCGCAGAAGCGTGTCGAGCGCGTGGTGCGGCAGCACGCCCGAGACCGTCAATCGCACCAACGTCGCGCCGATCGTTTCCAGCGGTGGGAAGAATTGCGCCGGGAACAGGCCAAGATGCGCGGCCACCTCCCACAGCGCGCCGACTACCGCGAAAGGAAAAGCGTTGCGAACGGCGCGCTGCAACGCGCCTTTGCCGGCGGCCGGCTTGGCGGGGAGGTCTTGAAGTTCGGCGACTTGCTGCATTGACGACAAGCTACAAATCCGCCGCCGGGGCGGCAAGACGTTGCGGACTCCGCCTTCTGTGATAGGAAACGCCGCATCAAGGCAATTCGCCGGCGGAGTTTGTCATGGCCACGAAGAATGCGCAGAAAATCGGCTGGATCGGCATGGGGCGCATGGGCGCGCCCATGGCGGAGCGGCTCATCAAGGCCGGATACGACGTTTCCATCTGGAATCGCACGCGCGCCAAGGCCGAGCCGCTGGCCGAGATCGGCGCCAAGATCGTCGATCACCTTTACGAGCTCAAAAATGTCGACGTGTTGTTCTCGATCCTCGACACCGGCAAGAGCGTGCAGGAAGTGCTTTACGGCAAGAACGGCGTGTGCAGCCAAGCCGGCCGGATGCCGCCGATCGTCGTTGATTGCTCGACCATCGCGGTCGAGGAATCGCTGGTGATCCGCGACAAGCTCAAACAGCTTGGCGCCGACTTCATCGCCGCACCGGTGAGCGGCAACGCCAAGGTCATCAAGGCCGGGAAACTCTCAGCCGTCGTCTCCGGCCCGGAGGCCGCCTGCAAGACCGCGATGCCGCTGATCGAGATTTTCGCGCCGCGCGGGGTCTCCTATGTGGGCGACGGCGAGCTGGCGCGCGTGTGCAAGATCGCCCACAACGTCATGCTCGGCGTGGTCATCGAGAATTTGATCGAGATCACGCTTTTGACCAACAAGATGGGCGTGCCGCGCCACGCCTTTCTCGCCTTCCTCAACAACGGCGTGATGGGATCGATGTTCACTCGCTACAAGTCGCCGGCTCTGGTCAATCTCGACTGGGCGACGACGTTCACTCCGGAACTTTTGCGCAAGGATCTCGATCTCGGCCTCGAACTCGGACGCGAGATGGACGTGCCGATGCCGGTGACAGCGGCTGCGCGCGAAGTGCTGCAAAACCATTTCGGCGTCGCCAGCTTGCAGAAAAATCCGCAAGAATATCTGCGGAAGGATTTTGCCGCTTTGGCCGAGACCATGGCGCTGGCCGCCGGCATGAAGCTCGCCAGCGAAAACACGAACGTCCCGACGGGGCTGGAAAGCTAGCGGAACGGATTTGACATTCGCCACTCACTTGGCCGCAAACCTGGGAATTGAATGTCAAATCCAAAGCTCCACTGGAACTAAGAGCTGCAGGTGGTCCTTTGATTCGAACATTCGCACGCGAGCCTGCCGAATGCGGATGTTAGAATCGGACCACTACACCGGAGCTGCCGCGCCGCACCCCCGCTCAGGGGCGGCGACGCGGGGGGTGATATTTGTAGCGACGATGGATGATCCTGCGTACCGGTCGATGATAGACTCGGGGGTGGTAAAGCCGCGGGTGATAGACTCGCCGGCGATAGACCCCCCGCGCGCCTGTCGTTCGGCCGCCGCCGTGCATGGCGCTGCGGCACGCCTCGCTGAGTTCCCCGACCTTGCGCAACATGCAGGAACGCACCTGGGCGCGATCGGGAATGAACTGCGAGCACAGTCGCATCGCGTCGGGCGTGCAGGCCTGAATTGCTGCCTGACTCTGGGCGCTGGCGGCTTTGACTCCGACGAGCAATGTGCCGGCCAGCAATGCCAGCCAGCAGACGTTACGCATGATCCGCATCAATGAAGTCCCCCTCAATCCCGGCCGCTGCATCAGACCGCAAACGCTCGTCAGTCGCGTGGCCCGAGCCGACCAGAACGTTTCGATTAGCGCCGGCTCACGCAGATCCGGCCGCGAGCACGCGACGGGCCACGCGATTGAGGTAAGAAAAGGGCGCGATCAGCCGGACGGCGCCGAAAATGAGTGGGAAACTGTGTTCATCGGACGGAACCGGGCACCCGCAGGGCCGGAGGCGCGGCCGGTCGACTACCGCCTGCCCCATTTGTATTTCGTAGCCATCCCACCGCGTTCTTTCTCGGCGACCTGCGAACAGCGCTCGATCTGGGTCGGGCCGAGCGCTCCGGTGGCATTGTCGAACGACATGCGCCGGCAGAACACCCCATCCGGCATCGTATAGACGAGAGCGCCAATTCCCTTCGCATCGCGCACGGCTGCGGCATGGCGGAGCAGTGGGCCGATGGCGTGACCCCCGAACAGTGTCGCAGCTGCGAAGATCGTACAAAGGAGCGTCGTGGCGATGATGAGCCCGAATGTACTGGCCCGCTGTTCGCCGCGCTGCATCCGCGCAAAGTCGTGCCCACGTGCCTGGAGGATGACCTCATCCGCCTCCGCCTGCCAATCGATCTCTCGCCTGCCGATGGGTTTGCCCATGCCCGTCATGGCCGGAGCAAACCGCAAAACCATTGCGCTGCCGATAAGAAAGTTCCTTCAATTCATGCGAAATTAAGGGCGCCTCACGGCGTGGCCGCGTCGCGCCCGATCGAGACTCCATTTCCCCTTTCCCAGCCGGCGCTGGCAGTGAAATAATCGGCCTTCGCCGGCACCACAAACGACCGGCAAGGAGGCAACCGTGCTCACCGCCGCCCGCAACGAGATGCTGACCCGTGTCGGCCCCGGCACGCCGATGGGCGGCCTGCTGCGTCGCTATTGGCAGCCGATCGGCGGCGCCAGCGAACTCGGAAGCACAGCGATCAAGCCGATACGATTATTGGGCGAAGACCTCGTCCTTTACCGCGACCGGTCCAGCCATTACGGCCTGATCGAGCGCCATTGCCCGCATCGCCGCGCCGACATGGCCTATGGCTGGGTCGAGGACAGGGGCATCCGCTGCTCCTATCACGGCTGGCTTGTGGACGAGAGCGGGCACTGCCTGGAACAGCCGTACGAGGACACCGCCAATCCGAGGCCGTCGAAGGTGGGCTGCAACACCACAGCCTATCCGGTGAGGGAATGCGCCGGCCTTCTCTTCGCCTATATGGGTCCATTGCCCGCCCCCGAGTTGCCGGTATGGGAGCCGTTCACCTGGCAAAACGGCTTTCGCGAAATCGTGCTCGCCGAGGTGCCGTGCAACTGGTTTCAGTGCCAGGAGAACTCGATCGATCCGGTGCATTTCGAATGGATGCACGACAATTGGGGCGCCCGCCTGCGCGGCGGCGAGGCCAATGCGGCACCGAAGCACCTGAAGCTCAAGTTCGAGGAATTCGAGCACGGCTTCATTTACAAACGCGTGCGCGACGGGCAGAGCGAGGCCGACCGCTATTGGACCGTCGGGCGTGTGGCGCTGTGGCCGAACGCTTTTTACCTTGGCAACCATTTCGAGTGGCGCGTGCCGATCGACGACGAGAACACACTTTCGGTCGCCTGGTTTTTCATGCGCGTACCCAGAGGCCGCGAACCCTACGTGCAAGAGCGCGTGCCGGTTTGGCAAAGCCCAGTCCGCGACCAGGACGGCCGCTGGATTACCAGCCACGTCATCAATCAGGACATCGTCGCCTGGGTCGGCCAAGGCCGTATTGCCGACCGCACCCGGGAGAACCTGCGCTCGAGCGATATCGGCATCACCATGATGCGCAACCGCTTCTTCAAGGAGATCGAGGCGATAGCGCAAGGCAAGGAGCCTGGCGGCGTCATCCGCAGCGCCAACGAGGCGGCCTGCGTCGAGCTGCCCAATATGGCACGCGAATTCAACACCGAAGGCATTGCGCTTGCCGATTACGATAAGGACCCAATTCTGCGCCAGCGCTTGCGCGAATTCCGCCACCATTATGGGCAGCCGCCGCAGGTGCGCCACGCCTTCGTCGAGGCGATGGGAATTGCGGGACCTTAGCCCGAATTGTTATTTCTGCGGCGGCGACGCCGGCAGTCCGCTCACCGACGCTTGCTATCGGCTCCAAGAACGCGCTTGAACCGGCCCATTCGCCGCTCGCCGGCACGGTCCTATATAAGTTCCGACATGCGCACCCAGGTGGCCATTATCGGCGCCGGACCGGCCGGACTGCTGCTTTCCTACCTACTTCACCGCAACGGCATCGATTCGGTCGTGGTGGAGCGGCAGACCCGCGCCCACGTGCTGGAGCGGATTCGTGCCGGCCTGCTCGAGGCCGGCACGGTGGCGCTGTTGCGCGAAATCGGGCTCGGTACGCGGATGGACCGCGAGGGGCATGTGCACGACGGCTCTTGGATCGCCTGGGAGGATCGGCCGCGCTTTCTCATCGATACGAAAAAATATGCCGACAAGCAGATGATGGCCTACGGCCAGACCAACATCACGGAGGATCTTTTTGCGGCGCTGGACGCCGCCGGCGGGACAATCATCGATGAGGCTGCGAACGTGCGACTGCACGACGTGACCTCAGGTCGGCCGCATGTGACCTGTGAGAAGCAGGGCCAGACGATCCGCATCGACTGCGACTATGTGGCTGGCTGCGACGGCTCGCACGGCGTGTGCCGTTCCGCGATCCCGGCGGCGCTGCTCAAGACCTATGAGAAGAGTTATCCGTTCGGTTGGCTCGGCATCATGTCGGAGACCCCGCCCTACCCGGACATCTGTTATTGCTATCATAGCCGTGGCTTCGCACTGGCATCGCAGCGCAATCCGATGCTCAGCCGCTACTATATCCAGTGCGACCTCGATGACAGATTGGAAGACTGGCCGGACGAGCGTTTTTGGCACGAATTCAAGGCTCGCTGTCCGAAGGAAATGGCCGACATCATCGTCACCGGCCCATCGATCGAGAAAAGCATCGCGCCACTGCGCAGCTTCGTCGCCGAGCCGATGCGCTACGGCGCTATGCTGCTCGCCGGCGATGCCGCCCACGTCGTGCCGCCGACCGGGGCGAAGGGCCTCAATCTTGCGGTTTCCGACGTTTTCTATCTGTCGCGGGCGCTGATCGAATTCTATCGCACCGGCAGCACGCATGAACTGGACGGCTATTCCGACACGGCGCTGCGGCGGGTGTGGAGCGCGGCACGCATGTCCTGGTGGCTGACGATGCTGCTGCATCGTTTTGCCGGCGAGACGCCCTTCGAAGAAAAGATGCGCCTCAACCAGTTCGATCATCTGCTCACCTCGGAACGCGCCGCGGCAGCGCTGGCAGAGCAGTATGTCGGCCTGCCCTATTAGCTTCGGGCATGATCCGGAAAAAGCCTGCCCTCGGACACGCAAAAGGTTAGCGGTTTAGGTTACCGGGCACCGTGCGTTGACGGAAACGCCGCACCGGGGTCTCGTCGTGGGTAGAGGCCCTTTGATGCGGACAAATGCTTCGATACAAGCGCCGCGCTTGGCCAAAGGCGCGCCAAGATCGATCGGATCGCGCGTGCGCGGCGCACCAGGCGCGATGGCCGCCGCCTTCCTCGTGTCGCTGGCGCTGGCCGCTGTCGCTCTCGTCATATTCGGCAACGGCGAAAATGGCACGGCGCAGGCGCTTCGCATAACCGCACGCTGGTGCTTTCTCCTGTTCTGGCCGGCCTATGCGGGCGGCGCCGTGGCGAAGTTCTTCGGGCCGCGCTTTGCCGTCGTCGCGCGCCATGGACGCGAGTTCGGCCTCGCCTTCGCCGCAGCTCTTCTGGTCCACGTCGCACTCGTCATCCGGATCATCGCCATCGCGGCCGATCAACGCGGTCCGATGCTTCTATTCTGGGCCGGAGTGCTATGCACCTATGCGCTCGCGCTCGGCTCCCTGCCGCGGCTGCGCGACGCCCTCGGCCCGCGACTATGGCGATTGTCGATGGAAGCTGCACTCCAATACATCGCCTTTGTCTTTGCGGTCGACTTCATCGTCGAGCCGCTACGGGCGAACGGCGCGGAAAGCTATCCGCTGACCTATCTGCCGTTTACGATCGCGCTTCTCGGCGGAGCGGCTCTGCGGCTGGCCGGGTTTGTGCGGCAGCAACCGGCCGCGACCAAAATCACCAATACGCCGAGCTAAGCCAAAGGTCAGACCGAGCCCGTTTTTCTCGCCCTCGCCTGCTCGGCGAGAAAACGCGACAGCCGCGTGCGCACCGCATCTGCTTCGCCCGGTCCCCATTTGCGCAGTCCCTCGCCGGTTTTCATGCCGAGCTGACCGGCCGCAACCTTCTCGCGCAGGAACTGGTGCGGGCCCGGCGTCCGGTCGAGGTCGGCATAGAGCACCTCGGCGATGTCGAGTGTCAGATTGAGACCGACCAGATCGGATTGCTCCATCGGCCCGAGCACCGCCGTGCGCGCGCCAAAGCCTTCCTTGACCACGATGTCGATGGTTTCGGCGTCGCACACGCCCGCCGCGACGAGTGCAACCGCCTCGCGCTTTAGCGCATGCTGGAGCCGGTTGCCGACGAACCCGGGAACGTCGCGGCGCACATGGACCGGCGTCTTGCCGGCCGCGCTCAGCAAATCCATCGTGACGCGCACCGTCTCGACGCTCGTCTTCTCGTTCTGGATCACTTCGACCAGCGGAATCAGATGCGGCGGGTTCCAGAAGTGAGTACCGACAAGGCGCTCGCGATGCTTGAGATCGCGTCCAATCCGCGTCGTCGGAATGGCCGAGCTGTTGCTGGCGAGAATCGTGTCCACCCCGACCGTGCCTTCCAGCTCGGCAAATATACGCTGCTTGAGCGGCAGCTTTTCAGGCGCGGCCTCGAAGACGAAGCTTGCGCTGCGCACCGCCGGCGCCAGCTGCGAATGCACGACGATGCGGCGGGTCAGCGCCGCGTCGCCGCCGAGCAGGTCAGCGATCGCGTCAAGCCGCGCCGCCAGCGACGCGCGCGTCGCGGGATCCGGTTCGAACACGGCGACCTCGTGGCCCGCCGCGGCGAACAGGTAGGCGATGCCATGCCCCATCAGACCACCGCCGACAATGCCGATCACCTGCTTCTGCATCTCCGCCTCTCCGCTGGAAACTCGGAACTGCCGGCACGCCCAGACGTTGACCGAGCGAACGCCAAATAATTTGGCGATCTACAGTGGGAGAATGGCATGCCAGCTCTTATGTGGGTCGCGTTCTGGTCTTGGTTGATGGGTAACGCAACATGCTGGGGCGAGCAGCCCCGATTGGTCCGTGTGACGTCAAACCACCGCGCAAACCAGCGCGATCGTTAGCCGGCGGTGTAGCCACCGTCGACATACATCACTTGCCCGGTGCAGAAATCTGACGCAGGCGACAGCAAGTAGAGTGCCATCCCGATCAGGTCCTCCACCTCGCCGAGCCGTCCCAGCGGAATGCGCGACAATGAGCGTGCGCGCGTCTGCTGGCCGAGTTCGTTGTCGCCGTACATCCAGGCGGTGAGCTTGGAGCGGAAGACGGTCGGCGCGATCGCATTCACCGTGATGCCGTACTTGGCCCATTCGGTCGCCAGCACGCGGGTCAGCGAATCGGTCGCGCCTTTCGAGGCGCAATAGCCCGTATAGCCGGAAAAATTGCCGTGGCGGCCGCGCACCGATGACATCAGCAGCACCTTGCCCCGCACTTTTTGCTCGATCCAGAGGGCGCCGACCACCTTTGCCATGAACCAGATGCCGCGGACGTTGGCGTCCATCACCGCCTGCCAGTCCTCATAGGCGAGTTCGTGAATGAAGCCCGGCTTGTTGTAGCCGGAGGCGACGACCAGTTGGTCGACGCGACCAAATGCCGCCAGCGCCGAATCGAGCATTGCTTCGGCGTCGGCCTGGCTGTCGGGGCGGCGGACCACTGTCGCCGGCTTGCCGCCGAGTTCTTCCACTTCGCGTGCCACTTCCGCCAGCTCGGCCTCGCTCCCAGAGGCGAGCAGCACCTTGCCGCCGAGCGCGGTCAGCGCCAGCGCGGTGGCGCGGCCGAACGTGCCGGAGGCGCCGGTGACGATGGCGACCTTGTCCTTCACGTCGAACAAAGAGAGCGGATTACGCAGCGGCTCGGAGATCATCTGGCCCTCCTTCATCATCGCCGCGTTCAACGCGGCAATCCATGCAGCGGTGAAGAGGCATGGATGCCCGGGTCACGTCTGGTCACGCCCGGGCATGACGCTGAAATGAGTTACCGCCCTGTCTCGAACCTGAACGTCTGCTGCGGATCGAGCACGGCCACCACGCGCAGCGCGCAGCCTTCACCTTCCGGCCAGCGCCAGGGGAAGGCGAAAAACGTGCAGCGCTTGCCGGTGATCCGGTCGAGCTCGCCGCCGATATTCTCGATCCCCGGGATGCCGTTGGTCATCATGATCTTGTGCGCCGGCTCCCAGTACGGAAAGTCTTCGATGATATGACGGCCGGTCGCGGCTTTGTACTCGACGTCAAGGTGCGGCTGCGCCGGCCCCGGCCCGTGCGGGCCGAGAAACGTGCCGAGCGGATGATCGAGCGCCTGCACGTCGATGCCGACCAGCTTGACGCCACGCTCGACCAGCCATTCGGCGGCGTCCTTGTAGAGACCGGGCGAGTAGGCGAAATAATCCGGATTGTCGCCATACTTGCGATGACTGCCGGTGTTGATCATCACGATGTCGTTCTTTCTGATTTTCGGCTCCGCCCTCTCCAGATCTTTCGGCGTGATGACGCCCCACTTGCCTTTCGGGATCGATACGGCGACGCCGGTGCCGAAAAAGCGCCAGAGCGGATAGCCGGTCAGCGATGGCTGGTTCTCGGCGACATGGATCGGCGCGTCCATGTGCGTGCCGCGGTGCATGATGCCCTCGAACTGCTGCACCAAAAGGCCGTCCTTGGCGTGGAATTCGACGACCCGCACGTTGAGGTTGGCGCGCGACGGCCATTGCGCCATGCCATGGCCCCAGGGGTGGCTGAGTTCGAAGAATTGCAGACCGTTTCGCCTCTTGCCTGACGCGTCTCCTGCCGCCGCTTTGCGCGTGCCGCCCGCTTCCACGCGGGCTTTGCCTTCGGGATCGAGCATCGCCACCAGGCGAATGACGCAGGCGTCGCCCTCGCGCCATTTCCGGGGAAAACCCTGGAACGTACAGCGCCGGCCGGAAAGCTCGTCGAGGTCGCCGCCGACGTTTTCGATTGTGGGAATGCCGGCCTCAAGCAGCAATCGGTGCGCCGCATTCCATTGCGGAAAATCGTCGATCGCCTCGCGCCCCGTCGCTTCCTTGTACTCGGGTAGCAGGTATTTGATCTGCGGACCGTTGCGGTGCGGGCCGAGCGAGGTGGCCAGAGGATGATCGACGCAGGCGGTGTCGACGCCGACCATTTTGACGCGCTTATTCACCAGCCATGCCGCCGCCTGCCGGCTCAAACCCGGCGCGTAGCCGAAATATTCCTTGCTGTCGGAATAGCGGCGATGCCAGCCGCTGTTGATGAGCACAATATCGCCGCGGCGAATTTGCGGTCTCGCGCGTTCCAGATCGGAAGGCTCGATCAGTTGCCATTTCCTTTTCGGGATCGGCAGGACGACCCCGGTGCCGAAGAAGCGATCGAGTGCGAGCTCGCCAACGGCCGGCGCGCCGGGAACGAGGTGAATCGGGGCGTTGACGTGCGTCGAGGTGTGAAAGATCGTCGTGATCCTGTGCGTCATCACCCCCTGCTTGGCGTGGTGGGTGATGCGTTCGAGCTTGATCTCCTCGTAGCCCGGGAAGATCGGCGTATACACACCCCAGCGGTGGCTGAGCTCGTACAATTCGAGCCCGGTAACGGGATCGACGACGGCCGGCATTGGTCACCCACTCGACACATTCTCGGGGCGGTTTGAGCGTCCCTTTTGCATGGCATTGTATTGCAATTCAGACGGGCTGTGTCACGATCCCATCGTGCAGTGTCGGGGCTCCGCATAGACGCCGCAAAGAGCGCGGAATTCAAGGGAGGGCTCGAGATGTCCAGGACAGGCTTTATTCTGTCAGCAGCTGTTGGAGGAGCGGCGATTGCCGCGCTGTTTGCCGTCGGCAGACCGGCGCAGGCGGGCGATCCCAACAGCGCACCCGACCCGTATCACGTCGTCAACAACTGGGCGAAACTGCCGCAAGGCCGGCACTGGGGCATGGCCATCGGGGTCGACATCGACCGCGACGGCACCAGCGTCTGGGTGTTCGACCGCTGCGGCGGGAAAACTTGTGCGGGATCGAGTGTCGCGCCGATCCAGAAATTCGACGCCACTGGTCAGCTTGTCGCTAGCTTCGGCTCCGGGCTATTCAGCTGGCCGCACGGCCTGTTCGCAGCTCCCGATGGAACTGTTTGGGTCACCGACGGTCAGAAGCAGATTGTCATGCAGCTCGCCCCAGACGGACGCGTGCTCAGATCGCTCGGCAAGTCTGGAGTGGCAGGCGACGGTCCCGACACCTTCAATTCGCCCTCCGACGTACTGGTCGCACCGAACGGCGACATTTTTGTCGCCGACGGCCATGGCGATTTCCCTGTGCCGCACACCAACGACCGCATGGTCAAGTTTTCGAGCGACGGCAAGTTCATCAAAACCTGGGGCCATCACGGCTCGGAGCCGGGCAACTTCGACGTGCCGCATGGGCTTGCCATGGATTCCGCAGGCCGCATCTTCGTCGCCGACCGGGCAAACAACCGCATCCAAATCTTCGATCAAAACGGCAAGCTGCTGGATATATGGAAGCAGTTCGGCCGCCCCAGTGGCATCTATATCCGCGACGACATCCTCTATGTTGGCAACTCGCAGTCCGACGACAAGACCAACCCACCCTTCCGGGAGGGAATCCGCGTCGGCAGCGTCAAGGACGGCAAGGTGACAGCGTTCGTCCCCCAGATCGACATGACGATGGCGATGCCGGAGGGTGTTGCCGCCGATAAGAACGGCAATGTGTTCGGTGGCTTTGCCACCGGCATGGACTTCAAGAAGTTCGCCAAGAACTGACAGTCGAGGCCTACCGCCCCGTTTGCGCAATGCGGCACGTTACCGTTGCGGCGGCAAATTCCTGCCGGTATCTATACGCGCCCCTTTGCGTCGGCCCGTGGTGCGTGCCGACGCGTTGATCGCGAAAAAAGCGCAGCGACCGTCATGGCCCGTCTGGTGATGAAATTCGGCGGCACCTCGGTCGCCAATATCGACCGCATCCGCAACGCCGCGCACCACGTCAAGCGCGAGGTCGGTGCCGGCCACGAGGTCGCGGTGGTCGTCTCGGCCATGGCCGGGACGACCGACCAGCTCGTGGGTTGGTGCGAAGCGTCCTTGCAGGCGCGGCGCATTTTCGATGCCCGCGAATACGACGCAGTGGTCGCCTGCGGCGAGCAGGTGAGCGCCGGTCTGTTTGCCCTCGCGCTGCAGGATCTCGACATCAATGCGCGCTCCTGGCAGGGCTGGCAACTGCCGATCTCGACCTCGAATGCGCACGGCTCGGCGCAAATCCACTCGATCAACGGCGAGGAGTTGATCCGCCGCTTCAAGGAACGCAAGGAAGTCGCGGTCATCACCGGCTTCCAGGGCGTGCACGACGACAGCGGCCGCATCACCACTCTGGGCCGCGGCGGTTCGGATACCTCGGCCGTGGCGGTGGCCGCCGCTATCGCCGCCGACCGCTGCGACATCTATACCGATGTCGACGGCATCTACACCGCCGACCCGCGCGTGGTTCCCCGCGCTCGACGGCTCGACAAAATCGCGTTCGAGGAGATGCTGGAGCTGGCATCGCTCGGCGCCAAGGTCATGCAAGTGCGCTCGGTCGAGCTCGGCATGGTGCACAATGTGCGCATCTTCGTGCGCTCGAGCTTCGATCGCCCGGAGAGCATCGATCCACACGGAAATCCACCCGGCACTCTCATCTGCGACGAGGCAGAAATCATGGTCATGGAGCAGCAAACGGTCACCGGCATCGCCTTCTCCCGCGACGAGGCGCAAATCTCGGTCCGTCAGGTGCAGGACAAGCCGGGCGTGGCGGCGGCCATATTCGGCCCGCTGGCGGAAGCCAACGTCAACGTCGACATGATCGTGCAGAACGTGTCGGCCGACGGCAAGACCACCGATCTCACCTTCACGGTAACCGCGGCGGACTACCAGCGTTCGCTCGACACGATCGCCAAAGCGCAGCAGACGACCGGCTATGCGCGCCTCGACGGCGCAACGGACGTGGCCAAGATTTCCGTCATCGGCATCGGCATGCGCAGCCATGCCGGTGTCGCCGCGCAGGCGTTTCGGGCGCTTGCCGACCGCGCCATCAACATCCGCGCCATCACCACGTCGGAGATCAAGTTTTCGCTGCTGATCGACGCGGCATTCACCGAGCTGGCGGTGCGCACATTGCACTCGCTCTACGGTCTCGACAGGACGACTTAGTGGTGGCCACGCGCGGCCGTTTCGGAGCGCAGCGGCATGGGCAACCTGGCGGCATTTCGATAATTCCGCATTCCCGTTGCGTCGCACAAATCGCGACCGCGGGGCCTCTTGCATCTTTGGCTTGCGGTTTGCATGGGGCAGTCGATATAGGCTTACGGATGGTCGCCGCGACCCCCGAGTCCCGGCGAGTTCCTCTTCGATCAGGCCGGCGCGCACGGGCGGCGTTCCGGTCATAGCGATTAAGCCCGAGGGGACCTCACGCCATGCGTGGCGCGCTCGGCGGTCCGCGCGTGCTGTTGCGTCGACTTCGCGAAGTCATGGCGGAGCCAGTCAGCGCGCAGGAACGCCTCGATAAGATCGTCGTGCTGATCGCCGCCAACATGGTTGCGGAGGTGTGCTCGGTCTATGTGCTGCACGCCGATTCCTCGCTCGAACTGTACGCCACCGAGGGCCTCAAGCCGGAAGCGGTGCACAAGACGGTGCTGCGCTCCGACGAGGGCCTGGTCGGCCTGGTGACTACCCAGGCGAGCGCCATCAACCTGTCGAACGCGCAGGCGCATCCGGCCTTCGCCTATCGGGCGGAAACCGGCGAGGAAATCTACCATTCGTTCCTCGGCGTGCCGGTGCTGCGCGCCGGCAACACGCTCGGCGTCCTGGTGGTGCAGAACCGGGCGCGGCGCACCTATTCGGAAGAAGAAGTCGAGGCGCTGCAGACCACCGCCATGGTGCTCGCCGAGATGATCGCGTCCGGCGAGCTGACGCGGCCGGGCGACGAGCTGCCGGCCCGTCGAGCGGTTCATCTCAAGGGCGCCAGCCTGAGCGACGGCATTGCGCTCGGCCACGTGGTGCTGCATGAGCCACGCGTCATCGTCACCAACTACATCGCCGACGACGTGCAAGGCGAATTGAAGCATTTGCGCACCGCCATCGAGACCTTGCAGGCCGGTCTCGACCAGCTTCTCGAACACGGCGAAGTGGTCGACGGCGGCGAGCATCGCGACGTGCTCGAAGCCTACCGCATGTTCGCCTACGACCGCGGCTGGGTCCATAAGCTCGAAGAGGCGGTGATGACGGGATTGACCGCGGAAGCCGCGGTCGAGCGTGTTCAATCCGACACACGCGCGCGCATGCTGCGCCAGACCGATCCGTTTCTGCGCGAGCGGTTGCATGACCTCGACGATCTTGCCAACCGGCTGATGCGGCAGCTTACCGGGCGCGACCACGCACCCGCGCGCGAAAGCCTGCCGGAGAACGCAATCGTGCTGGCGCGCTCCATGGGGCCGGCGGCGCTTCTCGATTACGACCGCAAGCGCCTGCGCGGGCTGGTCCTCGAAGAGGGCGGCGCGCATTCGCACGTGGCCATCGTGGCGCGCGCGCTCGGCATCCCCGTGGTCGGCGAAATCGACAACGCGACCGGCATCGCCGATCCGGGCGACGCGGTCATTGTCGACGGTTCGACCGGGGATTTGCATATCCGCCCGCTGCCCGACATGGAGGCCGCCTATGCGGAACGGGTGCGGCTGCGCGCGCGCCGCCAGCAACAATACCAGGCGCTGCGCGACCGCCCCTGCGTAACCAAGGACGGCGTGGCGGTGAGTCTGATGCTCAACGCCGGATTGACAGTCGATCTGCCTCATATCGCCGACACCGGCGCCGCCGGCATCGGCCTGTTCCGCACCGAGCTGCAATTCATGGTTGCGCCGAATTTTCCGCGCTCGAGCGAGCAATACACGCTCTATCGGGCGGTCATCGACGCCGCCGGCGACAAGCCGGTGACCTTCCGCACCCTCGACATCGGCGGTGACAAGGTGCTGCCTTACATGCGCAACGTCGAGGAGGAGAATCCCGCCCTCGGCTGGCGTGCGATCCGCCTCGGACTGGACCGGCCGGGGCTGCTGCGCGCCCAGTTGCGGGCGCTGCTGCGCGCCGGCAGCAGCCGCACGCTGAAAATCATGTTTCCCATGGTCGCCACCGTCGAGGAGTTCGAGCAGGCGCGCGAACTGGTCGAGCGCGAGCTGACACATCTGCGCCGTCACGGCCACAAGCTGCCGGACGAGGTGCAGGTCGGCAGCATGGTCGAGGTGCCTTCGCTGCTCTACCAGCTCGATGAGCTGCTCGAACGCGCCGATTTCCTTTCCGTCGGCTCGAACGACCTGGTGCAGTTTCTCTATGCGATTGATCGCGGCAATCCGCGGGTCGCCACCCGCTTCGACGCGCTCTCGGCGCCGGTACTGCGTGCGCTCAAGGACATCGCCGACAAGGGACGCGCCCACAACAAGTCGGTAACGTTGTGCGGGGAACTCGCCTCGCAGCCGCTCGGAGCCATCGCGTTAGTCGCCATCGGCTATCGCGCGCTGTCGCTGACCGCATCCGCCGTCGGTCCGGTCAAGGCGGCGCTGCTCGACCTCGACTGCCGCAAGGCGGCCGAATTCCTGTGCCCACTGATCGAGAGCGCGAATAGCGGCGCGCCGATTCGCGTGCGTCTGGGGGAATTCGCCGCCAGGGAAGGTTTGCAGATTTGACGCTCCATGCCCGGTCGGCCGGGCTTGTCGCGACCATCGGCGTCTTCTACTTAGCAGACAAAGCGCAAGACGTGACCGTCCCCGGCGCCGGCGTGCCCTAAAGCCGGCCGGCAGGCCGGCCGGAACGTCCGGCAACGCGAAGCAGAAATCATGCTACCCGACCAGAAGCTCGATGCCCTGCTCTCCCGCCATGCGGCGCTCGAACGCGACCTTGCTTCGGCGTTGCCGCCCGAGACTTTTGTCAAACTCTCGCGCGAATTCGCCGAGCTGGCGCCCGTCGTCGAGGCGGTCAAGTCGTATCGGGCCGCGCGCAACGAGCTTGAAGGGCTGACAAGCCTTCTCGCCGACCCGTCGACTGATTCCGAGATGCGCAGCATCGCCGAGGAGGAAAAGCCTGAACTCGAAGCGCGCCGCGCCGCGCTCGAGCAGCGTTTGCGGCTGGCGCTCATCCCCAAGGACGCCATGGACGAGCGCAACGTCATGCTCGAAATACGCGCCGGTACCGGCGGCGACGAGGCGGCTTTGTTTGCCGGCGATCTGTTCCGCATGTACGAACGCTACGCCGCCAAGCAGGGCTGGAAAATCGAGATCATCAGCCTGAGCGAAGGCTCGATGGGCGGGTTCAAGGAAATCATCGCCGAAATCCGCGGCCGCGGCGCCTTCGCCAAGCTCAAATACGAATCGGGCGTACATCGCGTGCAGCGCGTGCCCGACACGGAGGCCTCCGGCCGCATCCATACCTCGACCGCCACCGTCGCCGTGCTGCCCGAAGCGCAGGATGTGGACGTCGCCATCAACGATGCCAATCTGCGCATTGACACGCTGCGCTCCGGCGGCGCCGGCGGCCAGCACGTGAACAAAACCGAGTCGGCGGTGCGGGTGACGCATGTTCCAACCGGCATCGTCGTCATGATGCAGGAGGATCGTTCGCAGCATCGTAACCGCGCCAAGGCGCTCGCCGTGTTGCGAACGCGCCTCTATGACCTGGAGCGGCGCAAGCAGGACGCCGCGCGCGCCGCCGAACGCCGCGGCCTGGTCGGCACCGGCGACCGTTCCGAACGAATCCGCACCTATAATTTCCCGCAGGGCCGCGTCAGCGAGCATCGCATCAATCTCACCCTGTACAAGCTGCCGCAGGTGCTGGAGGGAGAAGCGTTGGGCGAAATCGTCGATGCGCTGGTCGCCGAGCAGCAGGCGGTGCAGCTCGCAGCCGAGGACGCCAGCGTGTCGATGGCGCGAACGTCTGCATGATGGGGAACACGTTCGGCCCCCCTGCCCTTGAGCCGGAGATCGGCACGCCGATGTTCTCTGAACCGATCCCGGCCACCGTCGGCGCCGCGCGCCGTGCCTGCACACGGCAATTTCGCGCTGCCGGCATCGACACGCCCGAACTCGACGCGCAAATCCTTATGGGTCGGGCGCTCAGCCTCGACCATGCCGAACTTGTCGCCGCCGAGGCGCGCCAGCTCGACGCTGAGCAAACAAACACCATCACCGCATTGGCGCGACGCCGGCTGACGCACGAACCGATTGCCCGCATCCTCGGCGGCAAGGAGTTTTGGAGCCTGCCGCTGCGAATAGATGCGACGACGCTGGTGCCGAGGCCGGAGACCGAGACGCTCGTCGAGACCGCGCTCGATGCCGTCGATGCCGGCGGCGCGCGCTCGCGGCCGCTTCGCATTGCCGACCTCGGCACCGGCTGTGGCGCCATTCTGCTGGCGCTGTTGTCGGAACTGCCGAACGCGTTCGGCGTGGGAACTGACACGGAGATGGCAGCCCTGCAGGTCGCGCGCGACAACGCGCTTCAGCTTGGATTGCCGTGTGTGCGATTTGTCGCCTGCGACATGGCTGCCGCTTTGCGTCCACCGTTCGACATCATTGTTTCCAACCCCCCATACATCGCCTCAGCCGACATCGCCGCGCTGGCGCCGGAAGTGCGCGATTTCGAGCCGCGGCGCGCGCTCGACGGCGGTCCCGACGGGCTTGATTTCCATCGGGCGATTGTTGCTGCAGCGCCCGCCCTGCTGGCGGCCGCGGGGGTCGCGATCGTCGAACTGGGAGCCGGCCAGGCGCCGCAGGTCGCCGCGCTTTTTGCCGGCGCGGGCCTTGCGCCGATGCCGCCCCGGCCCGATCTTAACGGGGTACCCCGCGCGCTGCTTGCCCGAAAAAAGTCATGAGCGCGGAGCATTGGACCCCGGCAAAAAAGCACTTCGGACAAAAAAGCGCTTGGAATGTCGCGCGGAACCGACTAGCTTGCAGGAACGGAATCGGCCTCGAAATGAGGCCTGCCGCGTTGCCTTGTACGCCCGGAGCATTGCTCTTTAGAGCCAGAGTGTTGCTTTTCCGAGGGTGGCGGCGCTGGCCAAGCGGATAGCGGAAGCCGAATCGAACGGCAGACGGGATCGCCAGATTCAGACCGAGACGTCTCATCGGTAAGGCGCGCATTGGCTCAGGCAAATGGCGCGCATGACCAGAGCGCTTGATGCCGCGGTAATACCGCCGGCGAGGGCCGGAAGAGAGATTCGTTTAAGTCCAAGGCCGGATTCGGATCAGAGCGTTCGGACCAGAGCGATCGGAGGGCACGCCGGGTCCCTGACGATGGCGACATCCGCGCGATCGGTCGCGAGTTTCCCGGTTGGGCATCGCGTGTTCATCGAACAGCGACTTTCGCTGAGAAATGGCGGCGTCTGTGTCGCCGCAAATAACGGGGGTTGGCAATAAAGCAAACCATGAGAAACGGTCAGAACAAGCGCATGCGCGGTCGCAACCGCAAGGGTAGTTATCATCAGAATCCATTATCGCGAATGTACAGAGTCGAGCGGACCCGATGTGAAAATTCGGGGCACAGCGTCCCACGTAGCGGAAAAATATCTCCAGCTCGCCCGCGACGCGCAAAGCTCCGGCGATCCGATCGCGGCGGAAAATTATTATCAGCACGCCGAACATTATTTCCGCTTGATCGCTGCCGCGCAGGAACAGTTCCGCCAGACCCAGCCCTATTACCAGCAGCAGGGCGATGCGCAGGGTAACCTCGCCGACAATTCGTTTGACGAGGGGGACGACGAACAGCCCCACGCCGCAGGCGAACCGTTTGCGCCGCGCGAGCCGCAGCAGTTCTATTCGCGCGAGCCGCAGCAACCGCAGCCGCAACCACAACATTTCCAGCCACGTTCGCAGTCCGCGCCGGTGCCGACCAGCGATGCAGACGCGGACCGCCTCCCCTCGTTCATCACCGGCGCCTCGCCGGTTCAACAACCGCCGCAGCAGGGCCAAGCCCCGGCCGGCGCCAACGGCTATGACGGCCAACCGGATCGCTTTCCACTGCACCGGCGCCGCCGGCGGCATCGCGGGCCGCGCGATCAATCGGGCGAAAACGATACGCCGGCATCGCCCGGGCAGCGCCCGAGCGAGGATTAAGCCGCCCTCTTTTGTCGCGGCGGCGGCCGGGACGTAAATCCACCACCCTCCCCGTCAAGCGCGGCCGTGCCCCGGGCAGGCGACGGATTGCGAGCGCCCACGCCTGGACGGCAGCCGGCGCTCAGCGCCCGCGCGGCGTGTTGGCCAAGCGTACCAATAACCAGATCGGTACGACGAGCACCGCCCCGAGCAGGAAATACCGCCACAGCCAGCGCACTGCATCGAAGCCCATATTCCAGACGTGCTCGATCAAGCGCCGCACCGACGCGATGACATTCCACGGATCAAGCCCGATCGCGGCAAGGATCAGGCCGACCAGAATCGACAGCAGGATCAAACGCCCGACCACGGCCAAGGGCGGGCCACCGAAGAAGCGGCTGATGAATGGTTGACCGGATTGGCGGTCGTACTGCTAAGTCATCGGAGCCTCCCGCCTCGCGCTTGCGTCAATTAGGAACTTCTACGCTGCCGCGCAAGCGCGGGTGCTCTTGATTCGCCGCTCCGTGCCGCCCGGCGGGCGAGATGGGCACCGGCGCCGCCCCGCCGTTGCTTCACCTTCGTAAGAGGCGGTAAGTTGCCTCTATCCAAGCGGATTTGCTTGAAGAGGATTGCCAAGAGGATTGCCATGGCCAAGGTCGAAGACCGTACGCTCGCCGCGGCGGCGACCCTCAACGACGATATCGGCGAGGATACGCGGCTCCGCCTGTACCGCCTGCAGGTCGAGATACGCGAGGCCGAGCAGCGCGCCTTCGATCTTTTCTTGCAAAATCTCGTCAAGGGAACAAGTCATCTCTCGCTCGGCCAAGAGGCGGTCGCCGCCGGCTTTGCTGCCGCCATGAAGCCCGGCGATTTGTCGTTCTGCACCTATCGCGGCCACGCCCACACACTGGCGCGCGGCGTACCAATCGAGAAGGTCTTGGGCGAGCTGATGCAGCGCGACAATGGCTTGATGCGCGGCAAAGGCGGCTCGATGCATCTGACCTCGGTCGACCACGGCGTCATGGGCTCCTACGCCATCATCGGCGCGCATCTGCCGATCGCCTGCGGAGCCGCCTGGCGCGCGCAATACAAGGGCGACAAGGACGTATCGGTGTGCTTCTTCGGCGACGGCACCACCAATATCGGCGCCTTCCATGAGGCGCTTAATTTTGCCGCGGTGTGGAAACTGCCGGTGATCTTCGCCTGCGAGAACAATCTGTACATGGAATACACGCCGATCCGCGACGTAACGGCCGTACAGCACCCGGCGGCCGATCGCGCCGCCTCCTACGGCCTGCCGCGCATCGTGATCGACGGCAACGACGCCGATGCCGTCTACCGCGCCGCGCAGGCGGCCTACGCCAAGGCGCGCGACGGCGGCGGTCCGTCACTGATTGAGTGCATGACCTATCGTCACAGCGGCCATTCGCGCGCCGACCCTGCCAAGTACCGGCCCGAGGGCGAACTGGAAAAGTGGAAAGAGCGCGATCCGATCAAGATCTACCGCGAGCGCCTCAAACAATTCGGCGTCGCCGAGGCCGTCATCGCCGAGATCGATGCCGACGTGCGCCGCCGCGTCGACGAGGCGACGGAAAAATGCAAGGCGGCGCCGATGCCGCCGCTCGAGATTCTGGCCACCGATGTTTACGCCGATGGGGGCTTCGCATGGCGGAACTGACCTATCGGGACGCGGTGGCGCGCGGCATCGCCCAGGAGATGAATCGCGATCCCGATGTCGTCTTTCTCGGCGAGGATGTTGCCAAGGCCGGCGGCGTGTTCAAGGCGACGGTCGGGCTCTTCGAGCAGTTCGGCCCGTTGCGCGTGCGCGACACGCCGATTTCCGAGCAGGCAATCCTCGGCGCCGCCATGGGCGCGGCGATGACGGGACTAAAGCCGATCGCTGAGATCATGTTCTCGGATTTTTTTGCTGTCTGTTTCGACCATATCGCCAATGAGATCGCCAAAAGCCGCTACATGTCGAACGGTCAGGTGAAATGCCCGCTGGTGATTCGCACCGGCAACGGCGCCGGCTCGCGCTTCGGCGCGCAACACAGCCAGAGCGTCGAGAACTGGTGCATGATGATTCCGGGGCTCAAGGTCGTGGCGCCGTCGAACCCGCGCGACGTGATCGGGCTCCTCGCCGCCGCCGTGCGCGACCCCGATCCGGTGATCTTTTTCGAGCACAAGTCGCTCTACTCGACCAAGGGCGAAGTGCCGGACGGCGAGATCGTCGACCGCCTCGGCACGGCCAATATCGTGCGCCCGGGCAAGGACGCGACTATCCTGGCGCTGGCGCTGATGGTGCCGCGCGCGCTCGCGGCGGCGGAGAAGCTGAAAGCTGAGCACGGCATCGACTGCGAAGTGGTTGACCTGCGCTCGCTGGTGCCGCTCGATACGCAGACGATTCTCGGTTCGGTCGCGCGCACGCACCGCCTGTTCACGGTGGAGGAAAATCCCCGGCTGTGCGGCTGGGGCGCCGAAATCGTTTCCATCGTCGCCGACGAAGCGTTCTACGATCTCGACGGGCCGCCGGTGCGCATCACCACGCCGCACATCCCGCTCCCGGCCGCGGACCTTCTGGAAGACATCGCGTTGCCGACGGCGGAGCGGATTGCCGAGCGGGTGAGGAAGTCGATGGAGAGTTGAAATCTTCCGCTCGCGCCGCGAAAGCGCGAAGCCAGTAATGGTTCCCGCTTGCGCGGAAATGAGCGGAGGCAAGCGTAGCCCGGATTGAATGGAAGGAAATTCGGGACCAGCCTCGCCGCTCTTCCGGGCCGCGAGCGGGGATCGTTCGCGCGGTACCAACGCCGTACCTCGCCGAATAGCCGATCCCTTGCTTGACCGCAAATCGCCCGGGTGCTCCATTTCCACGCGGCAAAGAGGTGTTGCGCTGTGGAGTCAAGCAAGGTTCGGCGCTATCAGATAATCCTTGTCGCTGCATGGCTCGCGGTTTCGGGCGGTTTGGCGATACAAAGGACATTGAGCGTTGATCCCGAATTAGCCGGCGGACGCAAGTGCGTAATCATTAGCAAAGTCGGCCCTGATTATTTCAAGCTGAATGGACTTCCCGAAAATGCGAATCCATTTGATCTATTCGTTCCGGGTAATCCGAACTACAATCCCAACGGCGAGTGCAACAAGGCATCACTTCAGGCCATCATTGATCTTCGGCTTCATCCGATGGCGTCTATTCTCGGATCGCTGGTCCCGACCGTTGCCTTAGCGGCTGTGATTTATTTTTTGATTGGATGGCTTCTCTATCGCTACAACGCACGTTTCAAAATCTGCGAGCATTGCGCGCAAAGAATAAGATCGGCTGCCAAAGTTTGTCGCTATTGCGGTCGTGACATTTCTCCACAGTATTGACTCGACCGTGGCCGCCTAGGTGCGAATCGGCTACGCTGCGATCAGCGGAGAATCGCATGCGCCCACTTCTGCACTTCCCGTCGGAAATTCCGACCGAGCCGCTCTACCTTCGGCGAATTTATTTGCCGCCCAATAGCGGGCTGCGCCAAGATGAAGTTGTGAAAGTCGATTGGTGCAGTAGGGCGTTGACCGTTGCCGCCGCCGAAACGATGTTGCGCGAGGAACTAACAAGGTCACGCGCGCACGCTGTACGCCTCGAAACGGAGGATGGCGGATACATTCGAGAATGGACCGCGTGGCACGTGGTCCGTGAGCGCCTCGGGATTAAACAATTGAAGCTAGGCGATAAGGAGCGCATTGCGATTTTGATTCCTGAATTGCCGCCACTCTAAGCGAAAGCGAGCGGGACTGATCGCGCACAGGAACCGTGGCTCCGATTGAGTGAAACAAAATTCTGAAACAAAATTCGATTACGGTGACACGATTACGGTGACAGTGCATTTAATTTTACGATTACCGATTACGGTGACGGTGCATTTAATTTTGGGCGATTACGGTGACGGTGCATTTAATTTTGACGATTACGATTACGGTGACAGTGCATTTAATTTTACGATTACCGATTACGGTGACGGTGCATTTAATTTTGGGCGATTACGGTGACGGTGCATTTAATTTTGGAGTGGATGCCTGGCCGATCGCGGTGTCCCCATCACGCATTTCGCTCTCGCGGCGCCTTGAGCGCATCACGCACAGTCTCGGGCTCGCGCGCGATGACCTTAAGATAGGCGCGCGCGGCTTGGTCAGGCTCGACGCGAGCCCTGCTCCCAATCGCGCAACGTGCCGAGTGGAATATGATAACGTGCCGCAAAATCTTCCTGGCTCAGTCCGAGCGCACGACGGATGATGCGCGCCTGCGGGGTGCGCTTCATGCGCGTGAGGTCTGCTTCGGTGAGCGGTCGCGCATCAGGATCGTTAAGTGCCGCTTGATGGCGCTGCTCGTCGGTCATGGCATCGAAGCAACTCCAATCAGTCTTGGTGGATTTGGCCTGCTTACGCGTTGTCTTCATGGTATCGACGTCTTATACCAGCGCAGCAAGGCATCCCTCAATCCTCACCCTGAGATGCTCGCGAAGCGAGCCTCAAAGGGCGAGGCCCGGGCGCTGGGGCCTTCATCCTTCGAGGGCCGCTTCGCGGCCGCCTCAGGATGAGGTGAAAAATTAGGTGCCGCCGGCATACGGCCCCCGCGTAACGACAGCGAGAAGGTGTCACTTGCAATAGTGCGGGAAGCGAGGGGCAATAGGAGCGAGTTATGGCCATGTACGACAATCTCCTCGCCAACGTGCCGACCGATCTGTGGATCGGCGGCAAGTGGCGCAAATCCTCCGACGGCAGCCGCTTTGACGTGATCGACCCGGCGACCGAGAACAAGGTCGCATCGGTGGCGAGCGCGACGGTCGAGGACGCAATGGCGGCGCTCGATGCCGCTCAGGCGGCGTTCCCCGGCTGGGCGGCAAAAAAACCGCGCGAGCGCGCCGAGATTTTGCGCAAGTCCTACGAGTTGATCATGCGCGATGCCGAGCGGCTGGCGAAGCTCATCACCATTGAGAACGGCAAGGCGCTGTCGGATTCGCGCGGCGAGGTCGCCTACGCGGCCGAGTTCTTTCGCTGGTACGCCGAAGAGGCGGTGCGCAATATCGGCTCGAACACGACGGGTCCGTCCACCGGCGCGCACATTTTCGTGCAGCATAAGCCGGCCGGAATCGCCGTTCTCGTGACGCCGTGGAATTTCCCCGCCGCGATGGCAACGCGGAAAATCGGTCCGGCGCTCGCCGCCGGCTGTCCGGTCGTGCTCAAGCCCGCCTCCGATACGCCGCTCACCATGCTGGCGCTGATGCCGATCCTGCAGGAAGCCGGCGTGCCGGCGGGCGTGGTCAACGTCATCCCATCGCGATCTTCGGGCAAGGTCGTGAGCGCGATGCTGCACGATCCGCGCGTGCGCGTGGTCTCGTTCACCGGTTCGACCGAGGTCGGCCGCAAGCTTCTGCATGAAGCCGCCGACTCGATCGTCAAGCCGGCGATGGAGCTTGGCGGCAACGCGCCGTTCATCGTGTTCGACGACGCCAATATCGACGCGGCAATCGAGGGCGCCATGATTGCGAAAATGCGCAACATGGGCGAAGCCTGCACCGCGGCCAACCGCTTCTACGTGCACGAGAAGGTGCACGACGAGTTCGCCAAGAAGCTCACGGCGAAAATGTCCGGGCTTAAAATGGGCAACGGACTCGACGATGGCGTCGCACTCGGCCCGCTGGTCAACAAGGACGGCCTCGACAAGGTGATCGAACTGGTCGATGACGCGGTGAAGAAGGGCGCAAAGCTTCTTACCGGCGGCAAGGCGCCCGGCGGGCCGGGCTTTTTCTATCCAGCCACCGTTTTGTCCGACGTGTCCGACGATTCGAAAATGCTCAACGAGGAGATTTTTGGTCCGGTCGCTTCGATCCAGACATTCAAATCCGACGACGAAGTGATCACGCGCGCCAACGACACCGAATACGGCCTCGTTGCCTATCTGTATACCAAGGACCTGAGCCGCGGCCTGCGCGTATCGGAGAAACTCGACTTCGGCATGATCGGGCTCAATCGCGGACTGGTTTCCGATCCGGCCGCGCCGTTCGGCGGCGTCAAGCAGTCCGGCCTGGGCCGCGAAGGCGCCCATGAGGGGCTGATGGAGTTCATGGAGACGCAATACATTTCGGTGACGTGGTGAACCGGCAATCCGACCGGCAGCGACTGATCGGTTCCTGGCGCCACGTCGGCGCAACCGTGAACGGCAAGCCGCGTCCGAGCCAGGGCACGCATCCAAAGGGCATCATCATCTACGATGCGCACGGGCACATGGCCTGTCAGGTCGCTCCCGATCGCGACGTGACAAAGGCGGGTGACAAGCCGACCGGGGCGGAAGCGATTGCCGCACTCGACGGCCACATTGCCTATTTCGGCACCTACACGGTCGACGAACAGGCGCGGACCGTGACGCATCATCGCCATGGCAGCGTGCAGCCCGGCGACAAGGGCGACGTGGTACGCGGTTACGAATTCACCGGCGACCAACTCATCCTGCGCCCGCATGGCACGAACGCGGAAGTCGTGTGGGAGCGGATAAAGTGAGCCACAAAGCCGGTCGATGATATGGACGTCCTGATGCCACAGCTCGGCGAGACCGTTGCCGAGGGCAAGATCACCAAATGGTTCAAGTCGGCGGGCGAAGCGGTCAAGCCGGGCGATAATCTGTTCGAGATCGAGACCGACAAGGTGTCGATGGAAGTGCCGTCGACGATTGCGGGCGTGTTGTCGGAGGTTCGCGTGCCGGCGGGAGAAGTCGCGCCGGTTGGTGCCATCGTCGCGGTCATTGCCGACGGCGCGGCGGAACCGATGCAGGTTGGAGCTGCAATCGCGTTGCCGCTCACCGCCGCGAAAGCAGGGGTCCAGGGGGTCCAGGGGGTCCAGGAGCGAGCATCGCCGGATTCCCGCGTACACGGGAATGAGCGGGAAACAAAGGTCCGGTCCAGGCCGCAAGCTGCTGATCGCCAATCCAAGGAATCGCTCGATCCGTTCTTCGAAGTGCGAACGCCGGAGCGCAATTTCGGTCCGGCACGATTACCGGGTGGCACTGCGATCACCCCGCTCGCGCGCCGTCTCGCCGCCGAGGGCGGGATCGACCTTTCCCGCATACGCGGCTCCGGCCCACACGGCCGCATCGTGGCGAGCGACGTTGAAACGGCGCCGCGCGTCGCTTCCGCCCCATTCGCCGCGCGCTCCGAAGGTCCGAGCGCCGCAGAGGTCAAGGCGCTGTTCGCGCCCGGCAGTTACGAAGAAGTGCCGCTCGATGGCATGCGCCGCACCATCGCGACACGCCTGACGCAGGCGCAAGCCGTTCCGCACTTCCATTTGACGGCGGACGTCGACATCGGGGGCCTGATTGCGCTGCGCGAGGACGCGAATGCCGCCGCGCCCAAGGATGCAAACGGCAATTCGGCGTTCAAGCTGTCGCTCAACGATTTCTTCATCCGCGCGCTGGCGCTGGCGCTGGCGCGCTTGCCGGCGGCGAACGCGGCGTGGGCCGGCGACCGCATCCTGCGCTTCAAGCAATCCGACATCGCCGTTGCCGTCGCCCTCGACGAAGGGCTCATTGCGCCGGTGATACGTAGCGCCGAATCGAAATCGGTCAGCGTCATCTCGGCCGAGGTGAAGGACCTCGCGGCCCGCGCCCAGGAAAAAAAGCTCGCGCCCGCCGACTATCAGGGCGGCTGTTCGACGATCTCCAATCTCGGCATGTACGGTGTGCGGCAGTTTTCCGCCATCATCAATCCGCCGCACGCCACCATTCTCGCGGTCGGCGCGGCGCGCCGTCAGGCGATCGAACAGCCCGATGGCGGGATCGGTTTCGCCAGCATGCTCAGCGTGACATTGTCCTGCGATCATCGCGTGCTGGACGGCGCGCTCGGAGCGAAGCTTCTTGCCGCATTCAAGGATTTCGTGGAAACGCCGGTGTCCATGCTGGTGTGAGCGGGAGCGGGAATGGCAGTCGACAGAAATGACAAACGGGAAGTATTGCTGATCGGGCCGCCAAAGCGGGTCGTCGTGAAAGGCCTGCAATCCGCCTGCACGCTGCACACGCTGGCGGCGGCCAAGCTACTTGATGCGTTCATCGCCGATCACGCCGGCGTGCGCGCCATCGCCTGCAGCGCCACGACCGAACGCATTCCCGGCAGCTTGATGGAGCGGTTTCCGAAGTTGCAGATCGTGTCGAGTTTCGGCGTCGGCTACGACCATATGGACGCCAAATGGGCGTCCGAGCATGGCGTCATCCTCACCAATACGCCCGGCGTGCTGACCGAGGAGGTCGCGGACACCGCGCTCGGCCTCTTGCTCTGTACCGCCCGCGAACTTCCGCAAGCCGAGCGCTACTTGCGGGCCGGCAAATGGCCGCAAGGCGATTATCAGCTCAGCGCAGCCTCGCTGCGCAATCGCACCGTCGGTATGGTCGGCATGGGAGCGATCGGCCGCGCCATCGCGCGCCGGCTTGAAGCCATGAAGGTGCCGGTCGTTTATCACACGCGGAAGAAGCGCCCGGAACTTGGCTACCGCCATTATCCAAATCTCCGCGACATGGCGCGTGATGTGAACGTTCTCCTGGCGATTGTGCCCGGCGGCGGCGCCACACGGAACATGATCGACGCCGAGGTGCTCGACGCGCTCGGTCCCGACGGCATCCTGATCAACATGGCGCGCGGTTCAGTGGTCGACGAGGCGGCGCTGATCAAAGCGCTGAAGGAAAGGCGCATCTTGTCGGCCGGTCTCGATGTCTTTGCCAGAGAGCCGGACGTTCCGCGGGAGCTGATCGCCATGGACAATGTCGTGCTGTTTCCCCATCTTGGCTCGGCCTCGGTTTTTACCCGCGAGATGATGGATCAGCTCGTCGTCGACAACATACTGGCTTGGGCCGCCGGCAAACCGCCGCTGACGCCCGTGGCGGAAACGCCGTTTCGATCGTGGAAGGACTGACGCGCAAGCCCATGGAACAAAGCCCATGGAACAAAGCCCATGGAACAAAGCCCCCATGGAACAAAGCCCCCATGGAACTCGCGTCATTTCGCTAGTGAGCAGATTTCACATTCGCTACCGAACTGACCGCCAACTGGCGAAACGAATGTCAAATCCGAAGTTCTACCTGGTCCTGATATTTGCTGGTGGTCCTTTGATTCTAGCATTCGCACATGAACCTGCCGAAGGCGGATGCGAATGTTAGAATCGGACCACTAGGCACAATCGGCCTTTGCGGCTACGATGCCGGCTTCTCGAATCCCCAATCAACCTAACAGATCACGTGTCAAAAGCGCCCACTCCGAGGCCCCTGGTTCCGCTGTATTGGGGACTTCTCGCCAGCACCGTCCTCGCGGCCGGCATTCTGCTGGGTATGTTCTGGCTCAGCAACCGCGCCAACAACGAGGACGCCTGGGTGCATCACACACTGGCGGTTCACAACCAGCTGCTGCAGATTCGAGCCGTGACATTGCAGCTCGAAAGCAGCCAGCGCGGATATTCTGCTCACCGGCCGCGACGACTATCTCGCCCCCTTTGCTCCTGCCGTCGCCATGGTGCAGGAGGCGCTCGACCGGACCGCGAGCCTGGTCAGCGACAACCCGCAGCAAATCCAGGCCCTCGGAACGTTGCGTCGGATGATTGCCGAAAAGCTTGACGAGTTGCGGCGGACGATTGCCCTGCGCAGAAGCGGAAACCCGGACGCCGCTCTCAAGCTGGTCAATTCCGATGTAGGCCGCCGCGCCATGGATGCCGTTCGCGCCCAGATAAGCTCGATGCAGGCCAGCGAGGACCGCCTTCTGACGGAACGAGAGGCGGCGGCGAGTTCGCTTGCCTTCCTGTTGCAGGCGGCATCCGTGCTGGCGTTCCTGCTGATCTGCGGCATCGCCGTTCTCGCCGCCTATGCGGCGAACCGCTCCGTATCGGCGATCCGCAACGCGAATACACAGCTCACGCTGGCCAACGAGGATCTGCTTGCGCAGATCAACCAGCGCGAGCGGGTGGAGGGCCAGCTGCGCCAATCGCAGAAAATGGACGCTATCGGCCAGCTCACTGGCGGAATCGCCCACGACTTCAACAACATGCTCGGCGTGGTCATGGGCGCGCTCGACCTGATGCGTCGGCGCATGAAAAGCGACCAATTCGGCCTTGGCCGTTTCATCGATGTGGCGATGCAGGCCACCGAACGCTCGGCCGCGCTGACCCAGCGGCTGCTCGCCTTCGCCCGCCAGCAGCCACTTGCTCCCGAGCCGGTCGACGCCAACAAAATGATTACGGCGATGTCGGAGCTGCTGCGCTCGACGCTGGGAGAGCAGATTGAGATCGAGACGGTGTTGACGGCCGGATTGTGGAAGACCAATGCGGATGCCCATCAGCTCGAAAACGCGATCGTCAATATCGCGATCAACGCCCGCGACGCCATGCCCGAAGGCGGCAAGCTGACGATCGAAACCGGCAACGTATACTTGGACGAGGCCTATTGCAGCCGGACCGAGGAGATCAATCCTGGACAGTTCGTGCTGATTGCAATCAGCGACAAGGGCGTCGGCATGCCGCCGGAGATCGCCGCACGCGCGTTTGATCCGTTTTTCACCACCAAGCCCGCCGGAAAAGGGACGGGACTCGGCCTTAGCCAAGTGTTCGGCTTCATCAAACAGTCTTTGGGCCACATCAAGATCTATTCCGAACCCGGCACCGGCACGACGGTGAAACTCTATTTGCCGCGGCTTCACAATGCAGTGGAGGAAGTCAAGCGCCTCGCGCCGCGAATCGTCAACGGCAATGCCGAGGAGCTCGTTCTCGTGGTCGAGGACGATCCCCTCATGCGGCGCCTGTCCTGCGATTCGCTGCGCGAACTGGGCTATACGGTGCTGGAAAGCGAATCCGGTGCCGGAGCGCTGGCCATTGTCGATAATACCCCAGGTGTCAAGCTGCTGTTCACCGACGTGGTCATGCCGGAAATGAATGGCAGGAAGCTGGCTCAGGAAGCGCAGAAGAAAAAACCTGATCTGAAGGTATTGTTCACCACCGGTTACACGCGCAACGCGGTAGTGCACGGCGGGGTGCTCGATCCGGACGTCAACTTCATCAGCAAGCCGTTCACGGTGCAGCAGCTCGCCAGCAAGGTGCGCGCGGTGCTTGACGCATGACCTCGCCTTCAGCCGACCGGCGCGATAACGAGACCGGCCCTCGGCTGATGAGGGCGCAATGAACAACCGCTATCAGGTTATTATTGTCGGCGGCGGGCCCGTCGGCGTCGCACTGGCGGTCGAGCTTGGCCTGCGCGGCCTCTCCTGCGCGCTGGTCGAGCGCCGTATCGAGCCGCAGCGGATTCCGAAGGGACAGAACCTCACGCAGCGGTCGATGGAGCATCTCTATTCCTGGGGCATCGCCGACGAGGTCCGCGCCTCGCGCATGCTGCCGCCCGAATATCCGATGAGCGGCATTGTCGCGTACCGCAATCTGAGCAGCGAATACTGGTACGCACCGCCGCTGCGCGAGATCGTCAATTCCTATTATTTCCAGCAGAACGAAAGACTGCCGCAATATCTCGTTGAATATGTGCTGCGCAAGAAGCTGGCGCGGCTTGAGAACGTCGCGACACGATTCGGCTGGCTTGCCGAAACGGTGGCGCAGGATGCCGACAGCGCCCGTGTCGGCATCGTCAAGGAGGCCGACGGCGCGCGCGAGACCCTGGTCGCCGACTACGTGGTCGGCTGCGATGGCGGTCATTCCATCGTGCGCCGGCAGATCGGTATTGAACGCAGCGGCGCCGACTTCGACCAGGTCATGGTGCTGGCGCTGTTCCGTTCGCGCGAGCTGCATGAAAAGCTCAAGCGCTTTCCCCCGCGCTCGACCTATCGAGTGCTGCATCCCGATCTGCAAGGCTACTGGCAGTTCTTCGGTCGGGTCGACGTGGGCGAGCGCTGGTTTTTCCACTCACCGGTGCCGAAAAACACAACGCAGGACAATTACGATTTCCACGGCCTGTTGCAGCGAGTCGCCGGTTTTCCTTTCGCCTGCGAATTCGACTACGTGGGGTTTTGGGATTTGCGCATCGAGGTGGCGGAAAGATACCAGGCCGGCCGCGTGTTCATCGCCGGCGACGCCGCCCATTCGCATCCGCCCTATGGCGGCTACGGCCTCAATAACGGCCTCGACGACGTCGCCAATCTGGGCTGGAAGCTTGCCGCTTGGCTGCAAGGCTGGGGCAGCGACGCGCTGCTGGGGAGCTACAGCAAAGAGCGACAGCCGATTTTTTTGGAGACCGGACGGGATTTCATCGAAGCCGGGATCGAGCGCGACGCCGCTTTTCTCGCCCACTACAGCCCGGAAAAAGATCGTGCGGAATTCGAGCGCGCCTGGACCGAGCAGCAAGGCACCGCGGCCCCGCGCGTGCTCACCTACGAGCCACATTATGAAGGCTCGCCGATCGTGTTCGGCCCGCCGGGCGGCAAATCGAGTGCCCGCGGCGCCCACACCTTCAAGGCTGTCGCCGGCCATCACCTGCCGCCGCAGCGCCTGACTTCCGGGCGAAGCGTTTTCGAGGAGCTGGGACCTTATTTCACGCTGCTGGCGTTCGACACCGAGGATCGTACGGTCATGGCGTTCGTGGCAGCGGCCAAGACGCTGCGTGTTCCCTTGAAGGTCGTTCGCGATACCTATCGCGACGGCCGCGAAGCGTACGCCGCACGCCTTATTCTGGTCCGGCCCGACCGCTACGTCGCCTGGACCGCCGATGTCCCGCCGAATGACGTGGGGGCGATCATCGGCCGTGTGGCTGGCTGCGCCTTACCAGGGCGCGAAGCACGGGTCGCATAAACGCGGCCGGTTTGAATTTTCCAACCCAGGCGCCAGGCGACCGGAAGGCTGGAACGAATAGCGCTTCGCACACGACGAAACGCGCGTCGAAGACGGCCGGCTATTTCGTCAAATGAAAAACAAACGAGTGGCGGCGTAAGGCTCATATCAGCTTCAGCCCCTTCAAGCTCGCATGCCCGTCCTTGCCGACGATGATGTGATCGTGCACGGCAATGCCGAACGGGCTTGCGACCGCGATGATCTGCTGCGTCATTTGGACGTCGGCGCGCGAGGGCGTCGGATCTCCGGACGGGTGGT
>CAVXCG010000008.1:0-372952 GCA_963760235.1 uncultured Alphaproteobacteria bacterium
GCGACGCAAGCGCAGAAACAGGGCTGGTGGCAACGACTCACCGGTGGCCTTAAGCGCAGTTCCTCGGCGCTCTCCGGGGCGATTTCCGATCTCGTCAGCAAGCGCCGGCTCGACGGCGCGACGATCGGCGACATCGAGGACGTGCTCATCCGCGCCGATCTCGGGCTGGAAACGGCGGGGCGCATCGTCACTGCGTTGCGCGAGGGCCGCTACGACGCCGCGATCTCGCCGGACGAGGTCAAGGCCGTGGTGGCGGCCGAGGTGGAGAAGGTGCTTGCGCCGGTCGCGCAACCGCTCCTTATCGATGCAGCAAAGAGACCGTTCGTCATTCTGGTTGTCGGCGTCAACGGTTCGGGCAAGACCACGACCATCGGCAAACTTGCGGCGAAACTGCGGGCCGAAGGCCGGACGGTGATGATGGCGGCCAGCGATACGTTCCGCGCCGCTGCGATCGATCAGCTGAAAATCTGGGCGACGCGCACCGGTTCGCAGTTCATCGCACGCGAAGCCGGGGCCGACGCGGCCGGGCTCGTATACGATGCCGTCGCCGCGGCGAAAGGGTCCGGCATCGACGTGCTGCTGATCGATACCGCGGGCCGGCTGCAGAACCGCGGCGAACTGATGAGCGAGTTGGAGAAGATTTTGCGCGTGATGAAGAAAGTCGATGCCTCGGCGCCGCACGCGGTGCTGCTGGTGCTCGACGCCACAGTGGGGCAGAATGCGTTGTCACAGGTCGAGATTTTCCGCAAGATGGCGGGCGTCACCGGGCTGGTCATGACCAAGCTCGACGGCACGGCGCGCGGCGGCATCCTGGTCGCGCTGGCGGCGAAGTACAAGGTTCCGGTGCACTTCATCGGGCTGGGCGAAAGCGTCGACGACCTGGCGCCGTTCGCGGCCGGCGATTTTGGCCGCGCCATTGCCGGATTCGATTCGTAGTTCTCCCCAACCCGCGGAGGAAGTTGCGGCGCATCGAAGCGCTTCCGCTTGACAGCCCGAATCGTTCGGAGCTTTTGCAGCCGTGCGATCGACGGCGCAAAGCGGTCGCAACATGGACGAGTTCCATCGAAGGGACGGACGCATGCACAAGGAGCTCGCCCCCGGAGAACGTCTCCCGCGCCGGAAACACATGATGGCAGAAACCGCGAGACCGCAGCTCAATCCGCTGCTCAAGATCGTGCTCGATCTCGGGCCACTCCTTCTCTTCTTCGTAGCCAATTCCCGTTACGGGATTTTTGCAGCGACAGGGACCTTCATGGCGGCCGTGCTCGCCGCGCTTGTCGTTTCCTATGCGATGACTCGCCGATTGCCGATCATGCCGGTGGTTACGGCCTTCGTTGTCGTCGTCTTCGGTAGCCTCACCCTCATCCTGCACGATGCCACGTTCATCAAGGTCAAGCCGACGATCATCTATGTGCTGTTCGGCGCGGTGCTGCTCGGCGGGCTTTATTTCAATAAGCCGCTTCTCGGCGTGGTGTTCGATTCGCTGTTCCACCTGACCGACGAAGGCTGGCGCAAGCTGACCTGGCGCTGGGCGATTTATTTCTTCGCACTGGCGGCGCTCAACGAGATCGTCTGGCGCAATTTCTCCACCAATGCCTGGGTCGACTTCAAGGTGTTCGGAGTGACGCCGCTGACCTTCATCTTCGCCGCGCTGCAAACGCCGCTGGTGAAGAAATATGCGGTCGAGCCGGCGGAATAGTCGAAATTTCCGGGATGCGATGCAGCGCGCGGCGCAGCGGGTCATGCTGCGCCGCGTCGGGAAGGGTTACGATCCCGCCGCCAGTGCCCCGTCGATCTGCGGCACGAGCAGCGAGAGATAATTGTCGGGAGTGATCGGGCCGACGAGCTTATAGGCGATGCGGCCGTCGCGGCCGACGACAAATGTCTCCGGCACGCCGTAGACGCCCCAGTCGATCGCGGCGCGGCCGCTTTCGTCGGCTCCGGCGGCGGCGAATGGATCGCCGTAGCGGCCGAGAAAGCGTCGGGCATTGCCCGGATCGTCCTTGTAGTTGATGCCGACGAGCCGCACGCGCTTGTCTGCCGCCAGTTGCATCAGCAGCGGCGCTTCCTCGTGGCAGGGCACGCACCACGACGCCCAGACGTTGACGATCGTGACCGCGCCCTTAAAGCTCGCGGAGGAAAGCCCGGGAACCGGAATGCCGTCGCGGTCGAGCCCGACGATGGGCGGCAGGTCTGTGTCCGGCACCGGACTGCCGATCAGCGCCGAAGGCAGGATCGAAGGATCGCCGGAGCGAAGCCCAACCACGAACAAGACCGAGAGCGCCAGAAACACGGCGAGCGGCACCAGCACGGCGAGACGCCGCCAGGCAACGCCCGCGCCCTCGCTGGTGCCGGCGGTCACGTCCGTTCTCCCGCTTGCGCCATCGGGCTCGGCGATGCGACCGCTGCAGCCGCTGCGGATCGGCGCCTGATGCCGCGCAGTTCGAGCTCGGCGAGCGCCCGCCGCTGCGCGCGAAAATCGAGCGCTACCCAGGCAATCAAGCCGGCGACAATGGCGGCGGCGGCCGCATACGAGCCGACAATGAAGGGCAGGTGGCTTATCTGCTCCATCGTCAAAGCGCCGCGCCGGCCTGCATCAGCCGCAACGTGCGGACCTGCCGGCGGAGAATTTCATTGCGCATGGCGGCGAGCTGCAGCGTCACGAACAAGAGCGTGAATGCCAACGCCATGATCAGAAGCGGAAGCAGGATGGTCGGATAGATCGTCGAGCCGCCAAGGCTGAGCGAAGCGCCTTGGTGCAGCGTGTTCCACCAGTCGACCGAGAATTTGATGATCGGCAGATCGACGGCGCCGACCAGGGTGAGAATCGCCACCGCGCGGGCTGCATGCGCGGGGTCCTCCACCGCGCGCCAAAGGGCAAGGACTCCGAGATAGAGCAGCAGAAGCACCAGTTCCGAGGTGAGCCGCGCGTCCCATACCCAATAGGTGCCCCATTCCGGACGGCCCCAGAGAGAGCCGGTAACCAGGCACAGCAGCGTGAATGCGGCGCCGATCGGTGCGGCGGCCTTGGCGGCCACGTCGGCGAGCGGGTGGCGCCAGACCAGCGTGCCCAGGGCGGCGAGTGTCATGAGGCCCCAGCACAGCATTCCAAGCCAGGCCGAAGGCACGTGCAGATACATGATCTTGACAGTGCTGCCCTGCCGGTAATCGTCGGGCGCGTTGAGCGCCAGACTGAGCCCGAAGGCCAATGCGATCAAAGTCGCCGCGCCGAGCCAAGGAATGGCGCGATTGGCGAAGGCGAGAAATCGCGACGGGTTGGCGAGATCAATCAGGGCCATCGGCCGTTACCTAATCCACCGCGCCCCGGCGTGACAATGACGCGGGCGCGGGCGGCTTTCAAATTTGCGTGGCGACATTGCTATTCCATTTCCTGCCGCAGGGCAGCCGCTGCGGCAAACGGTCCAACCACGGCACTCGCGAGCGTGAGCGCGCAAAGAACGGTGAACGGTGCCGACAACGGGACCGCACCGGCTGCGGCTGTCTCTGCCGCGGCCACGCCGAAAATCAGCACCGGCACCGTCAACGGCAGGACCAGCACGGCCAGCAGCAGTCCGCCGCGGCGCAATGCCACCGTAATCGCGGCACCGACCAGGCCGATGAAGGTCAGCGCCGGGGTGCCGACGAGGAGCGTCAGCATCAGCACCGCCTGCGCCCGGCCGTCCAGATTGAGCAATAACCCGATCAGCGGTGCGGCGACGATCAGCGGCAGGCCCGTGGTGAGCCAATGGGCAAAAGCCTTGGCGGCAACCACGAGTTCGAGCGGCGCACGGCTCATCAGCAGCAGGTCGAGCGAACCATCCTCGCGATCGGAAGCGAACAGACGGTCCAGCGTCAACAGGCTTGCGAGCAGCGCCGCGAGCCACATGATTGCCGGGCCGATGCGCTTAAGCAGCGCCAGATCGGGGCCGACAGCAAACGGCACGAGTGCCACCACGACGATGAAGAACAAAACGCCTATCAGCGCGCCGCCGCCGACGCGCACGCCGATGCGCATGTCGCGGACGAGGAGGACGGCGAGCGTGCTCATGTTGCCGTCCCTAGTTGCAGTTCTTGTAAGGTGCCGATCCCAAGCGCCCCATGCGTGGCCGCCAGAATAAGCCCGCCGGCGGCGAGATGGGTGCGCATGAAGCCGGTGAGGCGTTCCTGCGCCACGGCGTCAAGAGTGCTCATCGGTTCATCGAGAAGCCAGATCGACCGTTTGACGGCAATAAGCCGTGCGATCGAAAGCCGCCGCCGCTGTCCGGCCGAGAGATAGGCGGCTGGCAGTTCTGCAACTGTATCGAGCCCAACCGTTTCCAGCGCCGCGGCGGTCTCCGCGGCTTTGCCGCCTAGAAAACCGGTCCAAAAGCGCAAGTTCTCGACGACCGAGAGCGCCGGCTTGAGCGCGTCCTGATGACCGAGGTAATGCGCCTGCTCGGCGATGGTCAGCTCGGGATCGCCGTCCTCCAGCGCGAGGCGTCCTTGCGCAATGCGCACAAGACCGACGACCATCCGCAACAGCGACGATTTGCCTGCGCCGTTGCGGCCGGTAATCGCCAGCGCTTCTCCCGAGCCGAGCGAAAAACTCACGCCCGAGAAAACGTCGCGGCCGCCGCGGTGACAGGCGAGATTGACAGCGGATAGCCGCATGGGTGGCATCCTAGGGTCCCGATTCCGAAGTTCGCATTATTGTGCGGCGCCCCCGTTTGCGAACTTCGGAATCGACGACCACTAACTATCAGTTCCGGTGGAGCTTTTGGATTTGAGATTCGGTTCACGGATTGGCGGCCGAGTGGGGTGCGAATGTCAAATCCGCTCCCCTAGGGTGCGGGCAGACGGCGTAAATACGCCTATAGGGGCACTTCGTTGCCGATCTGGCACAAGCTCCGAAAAGCCCTTATAAACCGGGTGTGGATCGCGGTTGCTGATCGGCCCTGCCGTTCGCGCCCGTCTCCGTCCGTCTCCCGCCCCGCGCCGGGAGACGAAGCCGTGGTTTGTCGCTTCGTATCGACCCCGATTGCCCTCGACCGTCCCGGTGTCCCGCCGGCGATGATAGGAAATAAATCATGGACTCCCTCGACAGCTTCAAGTGCCTGCGGACGCTCAAGGTCGGTTCGAAGACCTACGCCTATTACAGCCTGCCGGCGGCCGAGAAGAGCGGCCTGAAGGGGATTTCGCGGCTGCCCTTCTCGCTCAAAGTGCTGTTGGAGAACCTGCTCCGCCACGAAGACGGCCGCACGGTGGGCAAGGATGACATCCTGGCGGTGGCGCAATGGCTCAAGAACAAGACGTCCGATCGCGAGTTGGCGTTCCGGCCGGCGCGGGTGTTGATGCAGGATTTCACCGGCGTTCCGGCAGTGGTCGATCTCGCCGCCATGCGCGATGCCATGGAGCATCTCGGCGGCGATGCCAAGAAGATCAATCCGCTGGTGCCGGTCGATCTGGTCATCGATCATTCGGTGGCGGTCAATTTCTTTGCTCACCGCGACTCATTCAAGCGCAACGTCGAAGAGGAATACAAGCAGAACCAGGAGCGATACCGCTTCCTGAAATGGGCGCAGAGCTCTTTTGAGGGCTTCCGCGTGGTGCCGCCGGGCACCGGAATCTGCCACCAGGTCAATCTCGAATATCTGGCGCACACGGTGTGGACGGCGAAGGCCGACATCGTTCTGCCAGACAAGTCGCGCGCGAGTGAACTCGCCTATCCGGATACGCTTCTGGGCACCGATTCGCACACCACGATGGTCAACGGACTGTCGGTCCTCGGCTGGGGCGTCGGCGGCATCGAAGCCGAGGCGGCCATGCTCGGCCAGCCCTACTCGATGCTGCTGCCGGAAGTGATCGGGGTGCGGCTCAATGGCAAGCTCAAGGAAGGGGTGACGGCTACCGATCTCGTTCTCACAGTGACGCAGATGCTGCGCAGGCGCGGCGTCGTCGGCAAATTCGTCGAGTATTTCGGCCCCGGACTTGCCGGCCTGACGATCGCCGACCGCGCCACCATCGGCAACATGTCGCCCGAATACGGCGCCACCTGCGGCTTCTTTCCGATCGACGACGACACCATCGGCTATCTGCGCGATACCGGCCGGCCGGCGGATCTGGTCGCGCTGGTTATCGCCTATGCCAAGGCGCAGGGCCTTTACCGCACCAGGAATACCCCGGATCCGACGTTCACCGACGTGCTCAAGCTGGAACTGTCGTCGATCGAGCCGTCGCTCGCCGGCCCGAAGCGGCCTCAGGACCGCATCGCGCTCAAGGAGGCCAAAAGCGGCTTCGCCCAGGCGATGGACAAGGAGTTCGACAAGTCCGCCGAGATGGGCAAGCGCGTTGCGGTCGAAGGCCGCGACTTTACCCTTGGGCACGGCGACGTGGTGATCGCGGCAATCACCTCGTGCACCAATACGTCGAATCCGACGGTGATGATGGCCGCGGGATTGCTGGCCAAGAAGGCGGTGGAGAAGGGCCTGAAAGTCAAGCCGTGGGTGAAGACCTCGCTGGCGCCCGGCTCGCAGGTGGTCGAGGAGTATTACAACAAGTCCGGACTGCAGAAATATCTCGACACGCTCGGCTTCAATCTGGTCGGCTTCGGCTGCACCACCTGCATCGGCAATTCGGGTCCGCTGGCGGAGGAGATTTCCGAGGCGATCAACCGCGACGACCTGGTCGCGGCGGCGGTGCTCTCCGGCAATCGCAATTTCGAAGGCCGCGTCAATGCCGATGTGCGCGCCAACTATCTGGCTTCGCCGCCGCTGGTTGTCGCCTACGCCATCGCCGGCTCGATGCAGGTCGACATTGCCAAGGCGCCGCTCGGCACCGACCAGAAGGGCCGCAAGGTCTATCTGCGCGACATCTGGCCGTCGAGCCGCGAGATCGCGGCGGTCATCCGCAAGAGCGTCAATAAGCAGATGTTCACCCGCAAATACGCCGACGTCTTCAAGGGCGATGCCAACTGGCGCAAGATCGCGGTCAAGGGTGGGTTGACTTTCAGATGGGACGATCGGTCCACCTACGTGCAGAACCCGCCGTATTTCGAAGGCATGCAGAGGCGCAGCCAGCCGATCGAGGACATCGTCGATGCCCGCGTCCTCGGCTTGTTTCTCGACTCGATCACCACCGACCACATCTCGCCGGCCGGCTCGATCAAGGAGGAAAGCCCGGCCGGAGAGTATCTGCGCGACCATCAGGTGCGGCCGCGCGACTTCAATCAGTACGGCACCCGGCGCGGCAACCACGAAGTGATGATCCGCGGCACCTTCGCCAACATCCGCATCAAGAACCAGATGGTGCCTGGGGTCGAGGGTGGATACACGATCCACTTTCCGTCGCGGCAGCGCATGACGATCTACGACGCGGCGATGCGCTACAAGAGCGAGGGCGTGCCGCTGGTGGTGTTTGCCGGCAAGGAATACGGCACCGGCTCGTCGCGCGATTGGGCCGCCAAGGGAGCGGTGCTGCTCGGCGTGCGTGCCGTCATTGCCCAGTCGTTCGAGCGCATTCACCGCTCCAACCTGGTCGGCATGGGCGTGGTGCCGCTGGTATTCGAGGAGGGCACCTCGTGGCAGACGCTCGGATTGAAGGGCGACGAACAGGTGACGATCCGCGGCCTGCACGGCGACCTCAAGCCGCACCAGCGGCTGCAGGCCGAGATCGTCGCCGCAGACGGTGGGCTCAAGCGCGTTCCGCTGATCTGCCGGATCGATACCGTCGACGAGCTCGACTACTACAAAAACGGCGGCATCTTGCAGTACGTGCTGCGTCATCTCGCCGCCTGAACGCCGCGAGCTTGCCGGGTGCGATTTGGCGCGATCGGGTTCGCTTCACCACGAATTGAGTAGCGCGCGAGGTTGCCGCAGGCTACGTCTGTGGTCACGAATTCGTCACAAGGGGCCTGTGGGCTTGCGGGGTGGAGTCGGGAATGCTTCGTCGCCGCCTCGCGTCGGCAGCCGCCATTGTCATCGGGGTCTTGCTCGCAAGCTTCGGTTTCGCGCGCGCGGCGCCGCGGGCACTGCTCGAGCTGTTCACGAGCCAAGGCTGCTCGTCTTGTCCGCCGGCGGACAGATTGCTCGGACAATTTGCCAAGGACCCCTCTGTGGTGGCCCTGAGCCTGCCGATCGACATTTGGGATTATCTCGGCTGGAAGGACACGCTGGCGCTGGCGGGACATTCGGCGCGCCAGCGCGCTTATGCGAAGCTGCGCGGCGATCTGCAGGTCTATACGCCGCAGATGGTGGTCAATGGCAGCATGCACGTGCTGGGCAGCGACCGCGCGGCGATCGAGCGAGTCATTGTGCAGACTGATCGCAATCCTGCGGTCATGTCCGTTCCGGTGCTGCTATCGACCGCTAACGGCGACCTGACCGTGACTGTCCGGGCTGCGGCGGGACGGCGGGAGACCGGAGAAGTCTGGCTGTGCCCGCTCACACGCGCGATCTCCGTCGGCATCGGCCGCGGCGAGAATCGCGGCCGCACGGTGACCTACCACAACGTCGTGCGCGGCTGGCGCAAGCTCGGCGACTTTGCCGGCAACGATTCGACCTGGAACATCCCGCTCGCCCAGGTCGAGACCGGCGAGATCGATGCCGCCGCGGTGATGGTGCAGCAGGGGACTCACGATAAGCCGGGTATTGTTCTTGGCGCTGACGTTATTCCGCTGGCGACCCAGACGACCGAGGCCAGATGACTGAGACCAGATGACCGGCATCGGATGATCGGCGAGCGCCGTCAGGCGTCCGAGACGCGATTGTTGTCGCGCGGAAGGCCCCTCGCGCAGAGCTCAGTCATAGAAAGAAAAAGGCCGGCGCAGTGCCGGCCGGAGGTTTGGAGGATTGAACCGTACGCTGAAATCTGGCCCGGTCCGTCCGCACCCCGGGGGGGCTGGGGGGCTGAGGAGTCCGGAATGCAGTCCGAACCGGGCCGTGAGGCAACAACGACCGATGTCGCAAACCAGCTTGGCGCGTGGTTGACCGAAATGGGGCCGCATTATGATTCGCCTAACGATGCCGTGATTCGGCCTGGCGGTAATGCGCATGTCGTTGTGTCGCGCCTGGTCAGCCCTGCCCATTTGCGAGGCACACCCTTGCGGGCGCATCGGTCCGGAGCGATCATGAAACCCTCGGGCTGTAACCCGGGTCACGCTCGTGACCGTTGGATGAAACAGGAGGCGCCGTATGACCGTCGGCGAGACTGAACCGAGCACGTTGCGGGGGCCCCATCGCGTCGATCGTAATGGGGCGCCCCGGCGAGCCTTTCATCGCGCGGAACGCGATGGAACATCCCGCATTCCCGCCCCTATGAGTGAAGTCACGTTCAGCCGCCGCGAGCTTGATCGGATTCTGCGTCTTTACGGCCGCAAGGTTGCCGCCGGTGAATGGCGCGATTATGCAATCGATTTCTTGAGAGACCGCGCGGTATTTTCTGTGTTCCGCCATTCCAGCGAAGTTCCCATTTATCGCATCGAGAAGAAACCGCGGCTGGCGCGCCGTCAGGGCGCCTATAGCGTGATTTCGGCCACAGGCCTCATCGTGCGCCGCGGACAGGAACTCGAAGGTGTCCTCGGCGCTCTCGATCCGTCGCTGCGACTTATCGCCGGATGATCGGTTGCGGCGAAGCGATGTCGCTCTCGCCCAGCGATCGCTGCATGAGTACGGTATCGAGCCAGCGGCCGCGCTTGTAGCCGACCGAGCGGAGCGTGCCGACGAAGGAAAAGCCGGCGCGCGCATGCACCGCAATCGATGCCGCCTGCGCCGAGTCGCCGATCACGGCAATCATCTGCCGCCAGCCTTGCGCCTCGGATTGCGCGACCAGGCGCGTGAGCAACAGGCGCCCGATCCCCCGGCGCTGGAACTCGGGCGCCAGATAAATCGAATCCTCAACGGACCAGTCGTAGGCGCGGCGATCCCGGTATGGGCCGGCGTAGGCGTAGCCAGCGATCGTGCCAGCGTACTCGGCAACGAGATACGGATAGCTTCGCACTAGGAGCGCCTGTTGGCGGCGCAGCATTTCTGCTTCGTCAGGCGGCTCGATTTCGAACGTTGCGGTGCCGTGTTTTACGGCGTCGTCGTAGATCAGCGTAATCGCGCCGACGTCGCCCGATCCAGCAGGCCGGATCAGGACATCATGACGTCCGACCGTTTCATTCATGGCGCGATTTTCTCCGCTCTGCGGTGGCGCTCGTCGCCCTAAATGTCTTCGCGGAGGCCTTGATGGCGTTGATCACTTCTCGCAGGCCCCGTTGCAGCGGCTTGTCGCGCCGCATGACGATTGCCAGCTTGCGGTAAAGCCGCGGATGCAACGGTCGAATGTCCATGTGGCCGAGCGCGCACGGACCTGGCAGAGCCATGGCGGGCACCACACCCCAGCCGAGGCCAGCGCCGACGACTTCTTTGATCGCTTCGACACTGCCGAGCTCCATCGCCGGCTTGAGCGAGACGCCCGCGCGTATCGCCCATTGGTCGATCAGCTGCCGCGTATTGGCGCCCGGTTCGTAGAGGACGACAGCAAGCTTGGAAAGATCGCCCGCCGTCACCCTTTCAGGCAAAGGTGCGGTGCTTCGCGAAGTGATGGCCACGAAATCGTCGTCGAGGACCGGCTGGATGTCGAACACGCGCCCCGGAGCCGGCAGGGTGACGAGCCCGACGTCGATCGTGTTTTCCTCGATCGATTTCAGAATATCCGGCGAGTTTCCCGTGCTGACAACGATGTCCAGCGAAGGAAACTGCTGGCGCAATCCACGCAGCACCGGCGGTAGAAAATAGATGCAAGCGGTGTCACCGGTGCCGAGCCGGATCCGCCCGATCGTGCCTTGCGCGTGACGCTGCATGGCGTCGAGCGCCTCGCTCGCCATCGCGTCGATCCGCCGCGCATAGCCCAGGAGTTCTTCGCCGGCGGCGGTCGGCGCTGCGCGTCGAGCCACACGTTCGATGAGGCGAACGCCAGCCTGCTTTTCAAGCTCGCGGACCTGAAGGCTGATCGCCGGTTGCGAAAGCTCAAGGCGGATGGCCGCGGCCGAGAAGCTGCCCAGCTCGATCACGCGGATAAAGGTTCGCAGGCGATCGAGGCTGAGCCGGCTCAATCAAGGTTTTCCTTATGATAATAATAAGAAATACAAGACGTATTTATACTACTGCATGGCCGCGAATTCTGCAAAGGTGCCCGCCTGATAGGGAATCGCCGCTTGCACCGGCGGCGGTCGCGAAAGGTCTTGCCGTGGGTCTGGAGGAGACAAGTCGCTCGCCTGGACGATCGCGCCCCCTCGTCGTTGCGACACTTGGCATTGCGCAAACACTGGCCTGGGCGTCGAGCTATTATTTGCCGGCGATCCTGGCCGATCCGATTGCGGCCGGCATCGGCATTCCGCGGACATGGGTGTTCGGAGCGTTTTCCGGAGCATTGTTGATCGCCGCGTTTGCCGGGCCGGCGGTTGGGCGCCTGATCGACCGCCGCGGCGGTCGCGGCGTCCTGGTGTTCTCCAACGTGGTGCTGGCGTGCGGCCTGGTGGTGCTTGCGGCCGCGCATGGCGTGGTCATGCTGTCTGTCGCCTGGTCGTTGCTCGGAGTCGGCATGGCGCTCGGACTCTATGACGCCGGATTCGCGGCTCTCACTGCTCTCTACGGCATCGATGCGCGCGGCCCGATCACCGGCATTACTCTGCTGGCCGGTTTTGCCTCGACCGTGAGTTGGCCGCTGTCGACGTTTCTCAACGATACGCTTGGCTGGCGCGAAACCCTGCTGATCTGGGCCGCGCTTAATCTGGTGGTTGGCCTGCCGCTCAATCTCATGTTGCCCGTGCCGCGACATGTTGCGCAGCCTGCCCGCGCCGCGCGGCGCAAGATCGGCTGGAAACCCTACCGCGAGATGTTCCTGCTCGCTTTCGTGTTCGCTGCGGCCTGGTTCGTCACCGGCGCGATGGCGGCGCACCTGCCTCGGCTGCTCGAGCGGGCCGGCGCCACGCCGCTCGCGGCTATTGCGGCGGCGGCTCTCGTGGGACCGGCGCAAGTGGCAGCGCGTCTCGTTGAATTTCTTCTGCTGCGACGCGGCCACCCGCTGATTTCGGCGCGGTTTGCCGCTGTGCTGCATCCGCTCGGCGCTGCAGCCCTTTTGCTGTTCGGACCGCCCGCAGCGACCGCATTCGCGGTGCTCTACGGAGCCGGCAACGGCCTGCTGACGATTGCGCGAGGAACGGTGCCGCTCGCGGTATTCGGTCCGGACGGCTATGGCGAGCGGACGGGTCTTCTCGGCGCACCGGCGCGGGCCGCGCAGGCATTCGCGCCGCTCTTATTCGGCCTGCTGCTCGACGCCATGGGCGCCTCGGTCGTTTATGTTTCGGCGGCACTCTGCATCGCGGCCCTTGCGGCGCTGTTCTGTCTGCGCGCGGTGCCGGAACGGAGCGAGGCGTAAACGACACCGCTCTCAAAGCAGAAGCACCCCGGGCCAGTGAAGCCCGGGGTGCGAACAATCAAACCCGCGATGGGACCAGCGCGCCTTAGCGGCGATTGCCCATGAAGCGCAGCAGGAACAGGAACAGATTGATGAAGTCGAGATAGAGCGACAGCGCGCCCATCACCGCCTTGCGGCCGGCGACGGTGCCGTCATCCTGCACGCTGTACATTTCCTTGATGCGCTGGGTGTCCCATGCGGTGAGTCCGGCGAAGATCAGCACGCCGATCGCCGAGATCGCGAAGCTCAGCCCCGGGCTCTGCAGGAAATACTGCACAACCATCGCCAGGATCAGGCCGAACAGGCCCATGATCAGGAACGAGCCGACCGGCGAAAGGTCGCGCTGGGTTGTGTAGCCATAGAGGCTCAAGGCGCCGAACGAGGCGGCGCTGACGAAGAACGTTTGGGTGACCGACGAGGCGGTATATTGGACGAATACCGACGACAGGACCAATCCGAGTGCGCCAGCATAAACCATGAACAGCGCCAGCGCGGTGCTCGGCTGCAGCCGGTTGATGCGGAAGCTGAGGAAGAAAACCATTCCCAGCGTGCCAAGGAGCAGAATGATCGTCAGCGGACCGCTGAAGATGGCTTGCCCGAAACTGGTCAGGCCGGTGACCCGCCCGCCGCTTACTTGAATGGCATCGCCTCCGGCTTCCCGAAAGGTCAGCCAAGCGACAACGCCGGTGAGCGCGACGCCGCTGGCCATATAATTATAGACGCGGATCATATAGGCGCGCAGACCCGCGTCGATCGCCACCTGATCCGTGCGGTAGCCGGACCGGGCGGTGAGATTCCGATCGAAGTCGGACATAGGAATACCCCTAGGTTGGCCCGGCCTAGCCTGGCCGGGCTGCGGCGCCGGGCGCAGTCGGCGCCTCGAACGCGGCAGGAATCTAGTGCGAAAGGACCGCGGGCGCCAGATGGGCGCCGTGCAAATTTGCAATCATTACAAACCCTTCATCCGCCCGACGGATCGCCTAGCGGTTAAAGATTCCTTAACACCTCCGCGGGTTTGCGCCCCAGCGCAGCCACCGTCCCGGCGAGGCCGAGCGCAACTGTGACGAAAAGCGCAATCAGCGCCGCGGCTGCGGGCGGCCAGACCGTGAGGATAAAGGCAAGCTCCATCATGCGGCTGACGATCAGGTCGGCGGCGAGCAAGCCGATGCCGAGGCCGAACGAGCCCGGCGGCGAGCCCGATCAGGCAATATTCGACCACGCAGGCGGCCAACAAGTGCTGGCGCGTCGCCCCGAGAGCCTTGAGCACGACGGTGTCATAGATGCGCGAGCGCTGGCCGGCAGCGAGCCCGCCGCCGAGCACCAGGGCGGCGGCAACGAGTGTCAGGGCGCTCGCCGCGCGCAGCGCCAGCACGAGCTTGCTCACGACCGCGGCAAGGGCATCGAGCACGTCCTTGACGCCGATCGCAGTGATGGTCGGGAAGGCGCCGCCCACCGCTTTGACGAGCGCGGTCTCTTCAGTCGTGGTGCCGCCGTCGGCAAACGTCAGTGTCGCGATATCGGCGTGCGGGGCGCCGGCGAAACTGCCCGGTGAAAATACCAGGATGAAATTGATGCCGAGGTTTTCCCAATCGACAGCGCGTAGATTGGCAATACGGGCGCTAAGCTCGCGGCCAAGCACGTTGACGGTGATGGTGTCGCCGATTTTGAGGCCGAGATCGCGCGCCGTTTTGTTTTCCAGGGAAACGAGCGGCTCGCCCGCATAGCTCGCACCCCACCATCGGCCGGCAACCAGCCGCGAGCCGGCCGGCATCGTGGCGGAGTAGGTGATGCCGCGGTCGCCGCGCAGCACCCAACGCGAGCCGGCACGCGGCTTGAGATCGTCTGCCTTGACGCCGCTTGCGGCAATGATGCGGCCGCGCAGCATCGGCACGCGCTCAAGCGTGGAGCCGCGCGCGTGCGCCCGCACGAAGGCGTCGAAGCGCTCGGCCGCTGCTGCCGGAATGTCGAGAAAGAAGAACGATGGCGCCTTGGCCGGCAGCGCAGCGGTGAACTCGCGGTGCAGATTGCCGTCGATCTCGATCACGGTGGTGAGCAGGGCAAGCCCGAGGCCGAGCGAGAGCATGGCGGATGGCGTGAGTGCGCCCGGCCGTCGGATATTGGCGATCGCCAGCCGCAGCACCGGCGAGCGCCAGCGCGGCAGGCGGCCGGCGATTTTCATGACCAGCAGGGCCAGGAGCCGCAGCAGGAGCGCGATGCCGGCCGCGCAGGTGATGAAGATGGCCGCGATGCGATGATTATCGCTGATCGCAATCGTTACTGCAGCGAGGGCGGCGGCGAGGAGAATGATCGCGAACAGGTAGCGCGGGCGCGGCCGGCGCCGTTCGGCGGCGACCTGGTCGCGAAACAGCATCGAGGCCGAAACGTCGTGCGCGCGCCCAAGCGGCCATAGGGCAAAGGCAAGCGCGATCAGGACTCCATAGCCGATGGACAGCGCGAGGACCGCTGGATGCATCGACGGTGCGACCGGCAGCGGAATCACCGCGTCGAGCCAATGGGAAATCGCAAACGGCAGCGCCGCGCCGATCGCGGCTCCGATCGTGGCGGCGAACAGCGCCACCAGCGTGATTTCGAGGCAATAGACGGCGAAAATATCGCCGCCACTCGCGCCAAGCGCCTTCATCGTGGCGATGCTGTCACGCTTGCGCGCGAGGTGTGCGGTGACGGCGTTGGCGACGCCCACGCCGCCAACGATGAGGATGCTCAGAGCGACCAGAGTGAGAAACTCCAAAAAACGCTCGACACTGCGCTCGAGCTGCGGCGATGCCCTCTTGCGCGTGCGGATCTCCCAACCGGCGTCGGGGAGTTGCGTCTTCGCCTGCTGCTCCACCGCAGCGACTGCGCCATCGCTCGCGCCGGCGGCGGACAGGCGCAGGCGATAGAGCCAATGAACCACGCTGCCCGGCGCAACGAGACCGCTTGCGCGCAGCGCCGCCTGGCTGATGAGCAGACGCGGGCCAAAGCCGAAGCCGCCCGAAAGCTTGTCCGGCTCATTGACCAGCGCAGCGCGCAACGCGATGGCGGCGTTGCCGAGGCTGATGCGGTCGCCCGGCTTCAGACCAAGCCGCGCCAGCAGCGCCGGATCCGCGGCGGCGCCGAAAGCGCCGTCTTTCTGCGCGAACAAGTCGGGCAGCGGCATCGCCGGATCGGTCAACACCTTTCCGAACAACGGGTAAGCGGCATCGACCGCCTTGACCTCGACCAGCGTCGTTGCGCCGCCGCTGGTCCGTGCCATGGCGCGCATCGTTGCGGCGACGGAGACGGCGCCGCGGGCGCCAAGGAAAGTACGCTCGGCCTCGCTCGCCTGCCGCTCGACCAGCGCGAAGGCGAGATCGCCGCCGAGGATCACCTGCCCGGCGCCCTCGATGCCGCCGGCGAGGCTCGCCGCCAGGGAGCCGACGCCGGCGATGGCCATGACGCCGAGCGCGATACAGGCGATGAAGACGCCAAAACCTCGCACCCCGCCGCGCAGGTCGCGCCAGGCAAAGCGCATCGCGATCAAGCTTCTTGCCCTGGTCCGCGGTGCCAGCATCAACGGGGTTTCGGCATCACGCGAGTCAAAATGAAATGCGCGGGCGCGAAAGCAAACAGCGGCAGGCCGATCATCAGCCCGGCGAGCCAGACATACGCCGGGACCAACTTTTGGGGCGTACTGTCGCTTGTTCCCCACACGTAGTTGATGTTGACCGGAAGCAATCCGGCATTGGGCGTGGGTGGCGGCATCAGGAAAAAGCAGATCAGCAGGAGCGCCCAAGCCAGCACAGTCCAGCACCAGAAGGCGCGCCGATCATATCCCGCTTTCCAGACCAGATAGATTAGCAGAAACGGCAGCCAGCCGTGAAACAGGGACAGCAGGCGCAGAAACAGCGAATGGCTGGAATCGAACATGTAACTCGTCATGCCGGTTAGCGGGAAGCCGGCCGCAGTCGCCAGAAAATCGACGACCCACACGGCCTGAGGCACCAAAACGCCGACCGCGGACATGGAGATCAGCAAGGCATTCTCAGGCCAGATCCCGATCAGCGTCAGAATCAGAGCGACATCGCAGAAAAACAGAAAGTTTGTCGGCCCGTAATAGTGCCAGTAGACGGGAACGAGCACCGCCACATACGCCGTGTAAGCGACCTTGAGCCAGAGCGGTATGCGCGAGGCGGTCTGTGTCATGCCGGGCCGATTGCGCCGATGCGGCTCTCGATCCGCCCCGAATGCATTTGCAGCACGCGGTCGCAACGCGCCGCGAGCTCGGCATCGTGGGTGACGAGCATCAGAGTGGTAGCGCGCTCGCGATTGCCGCGGAAGAGCAACTCGATGATCTGGTGCCCGGTAGCCTCGTCGAGGTTTCCAGTGGGCTCGTCGGCGACGATCAGGGCGGGATCGGGCGCCAGCGCGCGGGCGAGTGCGACGCGCTGCTGCTCGCCGCCGGAAAGTGCGGCCGGATAGTGGTCAAGTCGCTCGGCCAGTCCGACGGCGGCGAGTTCGCTTCGCGCACGCGCCAACGCATTCCGCTCGCCGGAGAGTTCGAGCGGCACGGCGACGTTCTCCAGCGCTGTCATCGTCGGGATCAGGTGGAAAGCCTGGAACACGATCCCGATATGCCTGCCGCGGAAGCGCGCCAAGCTGTCCTGGTCGAGCTTGCCCAAATCGTGTCCGGCCACGAACACGGAGCCCGCATCCGGCCGCTCCAGCCCGGTCATCACCATCAGCAGCGTCGACTTGCCGGAGCCCGATGGCCCAAGCAGCGCCACCGCTTCGCCGTCTGCTATACGCAGGCTGACGTCGCGCAGGATATGGACCTGGCTGGCGCCGCGGCCGAGCGACAGGTTGATGCCGGCCAATTCGACGGCGTCGCCGGGAGAAAGCTTTGACATGTCGTTCATGGTGTCGCGCGGCTCAAAGCTCTCGACCTTCATCGTCCCGCGGGCGCTCCGCATCCGCTGCCTGCGATGGCGGCGAACCACGTTCCACATCGCGATTGCGGCGGCAATTGGCGCCCTGTTCAATGCGGTGACGCCGCTGCGGCCGGCGTACGCCCAGGCGCCGGTCACAATCGTCGCGCTGGGCGATTCGCTGACGGCTGGCTACGGCCTGCCGGCAAAGGACGGGTTCGTCCCGCGGCTGCAGGGGGCGCTGACCGCCAAGGGAGACTCGGTTCGGATCGCCAATGCCGGGGTGAGCGGCGACACCGCCTCCGACGGGCTTGCCCGCCTCGACTGGTCGGTGCCGGCGGGCACCAAGGCGGTCATCGTCGAGCTTGGCGCCAACGACATGCTGCGCGGTATCCGGCCCGATGTCACGCGCGCTGCGCTCGAGACGATCCTGCGCCGGCTCACCGAGCGTCATATCGCCGTCCTGTTCTGCGGCATGCGCTCCGCGCCGAACATGGGTGCCGAGTACGGGGAGGCATTCGAGCGCATCTTTCCCGACCTCGTCGCCAAATATCCAGTGCTGTTCTACCCGTTCTTTCTCGACGGAGTTGCCGGCGATCCGAGCCTCGTGCAAGCCGACGGTATGCATCCCAATGCGGCCGGAGTGCAGGTTATTGTCGCGCGCATTCTGCCGATGGCCGAACGACTGGTGGCTCGCGTCCGTCTCGGGCGCTGATGCCGCAGGGTTGCGCGCGCGGCGTCCTGTCTCCATTCTGGGCAGGTCTCTGTACAAGCCGCGATTCGGTCAAGGCGAGCCGCGATCTCGATTGTTCCGTACTCATGCCCCGTCTGTTCACCGGCCTCGAGATTCCCTCCTCCGTCGCCCAGTCGCTCGCCATTATGCGTGGCGGCCTCCCGGGGGCACGCTGGATCGATCCTGAGAATTATCACCTGACGCTGCGCTTTATCGGCGATATCGACGACACACTGGCTCGGGACATTGCGGGCGAGCTCGCACGCGTGCAGCGCGGCGGGTTCGAGTTGCGCCTCGAGGGGCTGTCGTCGTTCGGAGGGCGCAAGCCGCGGGCCGTCGTTGCCGCGGCCGCCCCGGTCGCGCCGCTGATACAATTGCAGGCCGAGCAGGAGCGGCTGTTGCGGCGATTCGGGCTTGAACCGGATGCCCGCAAATACACCCCGCATGTCACGCTTGCGCGCCTGCGCGACTCATCGAGCCGGCAGGTGGCCGATTACCTCGCCGCCCGCGGGCATTACCGCTCTGCGCCTTTCCAGGTGTCGCGCTTCGTGCTGTTCTCTTCGCGCGCCTCGGTCGGCGGTGGCCCGTATGTCGTCGAGGCGGATTATCCGCTTGCCGGACCGGAGCCGAAACGGGCGTAGCCGTCCCCACTCTGCGCAGTAAAACATCACGCCCTTAGCATCCGGCTGTGCAGGTCGAGCATTGCCGTGGCAATGCTGTGGCCGTCGGTCATCCATTCGCGCAGCAACGACAGCGGTGTCGGCCGTGACGACTCAACCTCGCCGACGACGCCGCCGAAATCGAACGACAGTTCGGCGGCGAATTTGCGTGCGAGCTGCTGCATGCGCTGGTTCTCGGCGAGGCACGCCATGTGCAGGACGTGGAAGCCGCGATTGCGCGCGGCGAGCAGCGTGCGCGCAAGCAGTGCTGAGCCGACACCGTGACTCTGCCACGGTTTTTCCACGCTCAACGCGGCTTCGGCCTGGCGTGGGACGTTCAATCCCACCGGTCGCAACTCGGCCGCACCGCGCAGCACGCCGTCGATGAAGCAGCCATGCACGACGGCGTCGGTGCCCGTCGACGGTTCGACGTGCCCGCGAATGAATTCGTCCGCCACGCCGGCACCGAACCGGCTGTGCCGGCTGCGGGGATCCAGACGCAGCAAATGTTCGCCGTAACAGGCGGTTTCGCCGATCCACAATTTGCGGATCACGGCGCCTTCGGGCAGCACTTCAAGCATTTAAGGTCTCCTGACGCTGTCGCCAAAGAAACCCTCCCGGTCGTATTCCACCCAAGATTCCACCGAAGAGCGCGCGGACAAGCCCCGCGCCCAATCGAATCGTACCTGATGTGGCGGCGAACTGTGGCGAGCAGAAGCATCTCGCGGACTGGTCCATTCCGGATTTGCATGGCTTGCGGGCATTTCGCCATTATGTGCCGGCAAAGACTTGCGATTCGCGCCGCAACGCCGCTATGCGTTCGCGGCTGTCGTTCCCGCTTGAGGCAGACGCGACGTTCAGCCCGCGCGTTCACCACCCATGGCGAACTCCATTGCCACGCGATACAGCGACGGCGTCGCCGCCGGATTGATCGAGCGCGACGCCGCGCAACTGGCCGTCGTGGACAGATTGTCGCGGCTTGAGGAGCGGCTGGCGCAGCGGCGCCTGGCGCGCAAGTCCTCGCCGCTCGGCTGGCTGTTCGGCAACAAAGAAAACGCGTTGGCGCCGATCAGGGGCCTCTACATCTACGGTGACGTCGGGCGCGGCAAGACAATGCTGATGGACTGGTTCTTCGAGGCGAGTCCGGTCGTGCGCAAGCGGCGCGCGCATTTTCATGAATTCATGCTCGACGTGCACGAACGCGTCTACGAGTTTCGGCAGAAGATGAAGGTCGGCGAGCATCCCGGCGACGATCCGATCCGGCTTGCAGGCGCCCAGCTCGCGCAGGAGGCGTGGCTTCTCTGCTTCGACGAGTTTCACGTGACCGACATTGCCGATGCGATGCTCCTCGGCCGCCTGTTCGCGCAATTGTTCGAGCGCGGCGTGGTTTTGGTGGCGACATCGAACGTGCCGCCCGACGCGCTCTACCAGGGCGGGCTCAATCGCGCGTTGTTTGTGCCCTTCATCCGGATGCTGGAAGAGCGTATGGACGTGGTGCGGCTGGACGCGCGCGCGGATTTCCGCCTGCAGAAGCTCGGCGGCCTGCCGGTGTGGTATGTGCCGGCCGATTCAAAGGCCGACACCGCGCTCGACGACGCCTGGCGCCGGCTTGCCGGTGGACAGCCAGGGCTCGCGCAGACCTTGCCGCTGAAAGGACGGCTCGTACACGTGCCGCGGGCGGCGATGGGGGTGGCGCGCTTTTCCTTTCACGATCTTTGCGAGGAGCCGCTTGCGGCTGCCGATTACCTGCGCATTGCGCGCGAATATCACACCGTCATTCTTGACCGCATCCCGACAATGGATTTCGACAGGCGCAATGCCGCCAAACGCTTCATCATTCTGATCGACACGCTTTACGACATGAACGTGAAGCTCATCGCCTCGGCTGCGGCCTCGCCAGATTCTCTTTATCGCGCGGAGCAAGGTTTCGAAGCGGCTGAATTCAAGCGTACCGCCTCGCGCCTGTTCGAAATGCGCTCGCAGGAATACCTGGCGCGGCCGCACGGCGCCGCACATTCGCAAGCGACAGGCTCCTCGGCCGGCATCGTCGAAACGTGATGGCGGTCAGCGGCTTGAACGCGCCTGCCGAAAGGTCTAAGGACCGCGCGGCGGCCGTGCCTTGTGGTTGACGAAAGGCAAGGGAAATTTCTCGGATGGCGCGAAACAAGATTGCATTGATCGGCGCGGGTCAGATCGGCGGAACGCTGGCGCTTCTGATCGGCCTCAAGGAGCTCGGCGACGTCGTTCTCTTCGACGTCATGGAAGGCGTGCCGCAGGGCAAGGCGCTCGACCTTGTGCAGTCGTCGACGATCGAGGGCTTCGACGCACGCCTTAGCGGCAGCAATTCCTACCAGGCGATCGAGGGGGCGTCGGTCTGCATCATCACCGCCGGCGTGCCGCGTAAGCCGGGAATGAGTCGGGACGATCTGCTCGCCATCAACCTCAAGGTGATGGAGCAGGTCGGCGCCGGGATCAAAAAGTACGCGCCGAACGCCTTCATCATCTGCATCACCAATCCGCTCGACGCCATGGTCTGGGCCCTGCAAAAATGCTGCGGTCTGCCACGACACATGGTGGTCGGCATGGCTGGCGTGCTCAACTCGGCGCGCTTTCGCTATTTCCTCGCTGACGAGTTCAATGTCTCCGTCGAGGACGTCACCGCCTTTGTGCTCGGCGGCCACGGCGACAGCATGGTGCCGCTGCCGCGCTATTCCGCCGTCGCCGGCGTTCCGCTACCCGATCTGGTCAAGATGGGCTGGACCAGCGCGGCGCGCATCGATGAGATCGTCGAGCGCACTCGCAACGGCGGCGGTGAAATCGTCAGCCTGCTCAAAACTGGCTCCGCGTTCTATGCGCCGGCATCGTCTGCCATTGCCATGGCCGAGAGCTACCTGCGCGACAAGAAGCGAGTCTTGCCCGCCGCCGTTTGGCTCAACGGCGAATACGGGGTGAAGGACCTTTATGTCGGTGTTCCCGTGGTCATCGGAGCGAAGGGGGTCGAGCGCATTGTCGAGATAGAGCTCAACGGCGGCGAGCGCGGCATGTTCGAGAAATCGGTGCAAGCCGTGCGCGTGCTGGTCGAGGCCTGCAAGAAGATCGCGCCGGACCTGGGGGATTGAATTAACCGTCACCCTGAGGTGGCCGCGTAGCGGCCCTCGAAGGGCGACGGCCCCGGCGCCTCGGCCGGCATCCTTCGAGGCTCGCCATAGCGCGTCGAAGACGCGCATAAACGCGCTTGAGGCTCGCACCTCAGGATGACGGATCATTTTCTATGAACATCCACGAATACCAGGCGAAGGCGGTGCTGCGTGAATTCGGCGTGCCAGTGCCGCGCGGCATTCCGGCCTTCAGCGTGGATGAGGCCGCGCAGGCTGCACGCGAACTGGGCGGGCCGGTCTGGGTGGTCAAGGCGCAGATTCACGCTGGCGGCCGCGGCAAGGCCGGCGGAGTGAAGGTGGTCAAGTCGGCCGATGAGGTGAAGCGGGAAGCCGCGCGCCTGCTCGGCTCGACCCTGGTGACGCACCAGACCGGACCCCACGGCAAGGAGGTACGCCAACTCTACATTGAGGACGGCTCCGCCATCGAGCGTGAATATTATCTGTCGGCGCTGGTCGATCGGGCGACTTCGCGTGTCGCCTTCGTCGCCTCCACCGAGGGCGGCATGGAGATCGAGGAGGTCGCGCGCACGCACCCGGAGAAGATTCTGAGTTTTTCCGTCGATCCGGCGACCGGCTTCATGGCGCATCACGCGCGCCTTGTCGCCCGGGCGCTAGGCTTTGGCCGCGATGTCGGCAAGCAGGCCGAGGCCGTCCTGCCAAAACTCTATCAGGCGTTCGTCGCCAAGGACATGAGCCTTCTCGAAATCAACCCGCTCGTCGTGACCAAGAGCGGCGAACTCGTCTGCCTCGATGCCAAGATCGGCTTCGACGACAACGCGCTCTATCGGCATCCGGAAATCGTGACGCTGCGCGACCTCACGGAGGAAGACGACAAGGAGATCGAAGCTTCGAAATACGATCTCAATTATGTGGCGCTCGATGGCACGATCGGCTGCATGGTCAACGGCGCCGGGCTGGCGATGGCGACGATGGATATCATCAAGCTCTACGGCGAGGCGCCGGCCAATTTTCTCGATGTCGGCGGCAGCGCCACCAAAGACAAGGTCGCCGCCGCGTTCAAAATCATCACCTCCGATCACAACGTCAAAGGCATTCTGGTCAATATCTTCGGCGGCATCATGAAGTGCGATGTCATCGCCGAGGGCGTGGTCGCCGCGGTGAAAGACGTCGGCTTGCGCGTGCCGCTGGTGGTGCGGCTCGAAGGCACCAATGTCGCACTCGGCAAGGAGATCATCGCCAAGTCGAATCTCAACGTCACCTCGGGCGACGATCTCGACGACGCGGCGCAGAAGATCGTCAAGGCTGTGAGGGCGGCCTGATGTCCATCCTCATCGGCAAAAACACCAAAGTCATCTGCCAGGGTTTCACCGGCAAGAACGGCACGTTTCATTCCGAGCAGGCGATCGCCTACGGCACAAAGGTTGTTGGTGGCACCTCGCCGGGCAAAGGCGGGTCGACCCATCTCGACCTGCCGGTGTTCGACACGGTCGTCGAGGCGCGGGAAAAAACCGGCTGCGACGCTAGCGTCATCTACGTGCCGCCGCCCGGCGCCGGCGATGCCATCTGCGAAGCGATCGACGCGGAAATCCCGCTCATCGTCTGCATCACCGAAGGTATCCCGGTTGCCGACATGATCAAGGTCAAGCGCGCGCTGTCGGGATCCAAATCGCGACTGATCGGCCCGAACTGCCCGGGCGTGATGACAGCGGGCGAATGCAAGATCGGCATCATGCCTGGCAACATCTTCAAGCCCGGCAAGGTCGGCATCGTGTCGCGCTCGGGAACGCTCACCTACGAGGCGGTGTTCCAGACCACGCAGGAGGGTCTCGGCCAGACCACCGCGGTCGGCATCGGCGGCGATCCGGTGAAGGGGACGGATTTCATCGAGGTGCTGGAGATGCTTTTGGCCGACAAGGCCACGGAGGCGGTGGTCATGATCGGTGAGATCGGCGGTGCCTCCGAGGAGGATGCCGCGCAATTTCTCAAGGATGAGGCCAAACGCGGTCGCCGCAAACCGACGGTCGGCTTCATCGCCGGCCGCACGGCGCCGCCAGGCCGCCGCATGGGCCACGCCGGGGCGATCATCGCCGGTGGCAAGGGCGACGCGCCGTCCAAGGTCGCGGCGATGGAGGCAGCCGGAATCAAGGTCTCTCCGTCGCCGGCGCGGCTTGGCAAGACGTTGACCGAGCTGCTGCGGGGATAGCGGGCGCTATAAAAATCCGGCACAGCCGCTTTTGCGCCCGCGCACGGCGGTTGCCGGGTCGGCGAAGTAGGGATTAGGAATTCGTCGCCGGCCGCCGCCTCAGCGGCAGTTAAGAAATATTGCAATCACAATTCATTTCTTGTTTCTTTCGGATGCAGCATCCGACCCCTACATAGGGTATGAGAGACTGCATGCGTCGGGTCGCGCTGATTCGCGTTTTTTGCATAAGGCGAGTTTGCAAGTCGTCTCTTCTGACGCCCTTCACGTGAGAATCCTCCATGTCCCGTCAAGATGCGAACGCGGCTTTCGCTGTCAGCTCGTTTCTCTATGGCGGCAATGCCTCGTACCTTGCGGACCTTTACGCCCGTTACGAAGCGGATCCGCAGGCGGTTGATGCGCAATGGCAGGTATTTTTCGCCAGCCTGAAGGACGATGCCGCCGTCGTCGCCGAAAATGCGCGCGGACCGCGATGGCAGCGGCCGGATTGGCCGCCATCGCCGCGCGGCGATCTCATCGGGGCGCTGGACGGCGATTGGGCGCAGGCGGCCCCGCGGCTCGGAGAGAAGATCGCAACGCAGGCGCAGGCGCGCGGCGTCGAGCTTTCCACAGCCGACGCGGAGCGTGCGACCCGCGATTCGGTGCGGGCGCTGATGCTGATCCGCGCCTACCGGGCGCGCGGCCATTTTCACGCTAATCTCGATCCGCTCGGCCTCGAGCCGGAAAAAAACCCGGAGGAACTCGATCCGCGCACCTACGGCTTCGGCGCGGCCGATCTCGATCGGCCGATCTTTCTCGATAACGTGCTGGGGCTGGAATTCGGCACCTTACGCCAGATCATCGGCATTCTGCGGCGCACCTACTGCCAGACGCTCGGTGTCGAATTCCTGCATCTTTCCGACGGCGCGCAGAAGAGCTGGATCCAGGAGCGTATCGAGGGTCCCGACAAGGAGATCAGCTTCACCCGCGAAGGCAAGCGCGCCATTCTCAACAAGCTGGTCGAGGCCGAGGGTTTTGAAAAATTCTGCGATCTGAAATTCACCGGCACCAAGCGTTTCGGTCTCGACGGGGCCGAATCGATGATCCCGGCGCTGGAGCAGATCATCAAGCGCGGCGGCGCGCTCGGCGTGCGTGAAATCGTGATCGGCATGCCGCACCGCGGCCGCCTCAACGTGCTGGCGCAAGTCATGGCTAAGCCGCACCGCGCCATCTTCCACGAGTTCAAGGGCGGCTCCTCAACTCCCGACCAGATCGAGGGCTCGGGCGACGTCAAATATCACCTCGGCGCATCGTCGGACCGCGAGTTCGACAACAACCAGGTGCACCTGTCGCTCACCGCCAATCCCTCGCACCTCGAGATCGTCGACCCGGTCGTACTCGGCAAGGTTCGCGCCAAGCAGGATCAATTGGGTGCGACTCCGCAGGATCGCACCATGGTGATGCCGCTGCTGATCCACGGCGATGCATCGTTCGCTGGCCAGGGCGTGGTCGCCGAATCGTTCGGGCTGTCCGGCCTGCGCGGCCACCGCACCGGCGGCTCGGTGCATTTCATCGTCAACAATCAGATCGGATTTACCACCAATCCGCGCTACGCCCGTTCCTCGCCGTATCCTTCCGACGTCGCCAAGATGATCGAGGCGCCGATCTTTCACGTCAACGGCGACGATCCGGAAGCGGTGGTGTTCGCCGCCAAGATTGCGACCGAGTTCCGGCAGAAATTTCAGAAGCCGGTGGTCATCGACATGTTCTGCTATCGCCGCCACGGCCATAACGAGGGCGACGAGCCCTCGTTCACGCAGCCGCTGATGTACAAGGCGGTCGCCACGCACCCGACCACGCTCGAACTGTACGGCAACAAGCTGGTTGAGGAAGGCGTCGCCGCCGCGGCCGAGGTCGAAAAGATGAAGGCGGAGTGGCGCAGCCGGCTCGACGCCGAGCTTGAGGCGGCGCAGAGCTACCGCGCCAACAAGGCGGACTGGCTCGACGGCCGCTGGGCCGGGTTCAAGAGCGCGCACGATATCGAAGAGCCGCGTCCCGGCAAAACCGGTGTCGAGATCGCAATTCTGCAGGACATCGGGCGCAAGATCACGGCGCTGCCGCCGGGCTTCCATTTGCACAAGACGCTCAGCCGTTTCCTCGATCATCGCAACAAGGCCATCGAGACCGGCAATGGCATCGATTGGGCGACCGGTGAGGCGCTTGCGTTCTGCTCTCTGTTGCTCGAAGGCCATCGGGTGCGGCTGTCGGGGCAGGACTCCGAACGCGGCACCTTCTCGCAGCGCCATTCGGTGCTGCACGATCAGGAATCCGACCATCGCTACACGCCGTTCAATCACCTGCGCGAGGGCCAGGCCCGCTTCGAGGTGATCAACTCGATGCTGTCGGAAGAGGCCGTGCTCGGTTTCGAATACGGCTATTCGCTGTCGGAGCCGGGCGCGCTCACGCTGTGGGAAGCGCAGTTCGGCGATTTTGCCAACGGCGCGCAGGTCATCTTCGACCAGTTCATCTCCTCCGGCGAACGCAAATGGCTGCGCATGTCCGGACTCGTGTGCCTGCTGCCGCATGGCTACGAAGGGCAGGGGCCGGAGCATTCCTCGGCGCGGCTCGAGCGTTTTTTGCAGATGTGCGCCGAAGACAACATGCAGGTGGCGAACTGCACGACGCCGGCGAACTATTTCCACATCCTGCGCCGCCAGCTCAACCGCGACTTTCGCAAGCCTCTGATTCTGATGACGCCGAAATCGCTGCTGCGCCACCGACGTGCAGTGTCGAAGCTCGAAGAGATGGCGCCCGGGACTTCGTTCCATCGCCTGCTGTGGGACGATGCCGAGATGCTGCCGGACGAAAAAATCGCTCTGGTCGCCGACGACAAGGTTCGGCGCGTCGTGCTGTGCACCGGCAAGGTCTATTACGATCTCTACGAGGAGCGCGAAAAACGCGGAATCGACGATGTGTACCTGCTGCGCATCGAGCAGCTTTATCCGTTTCCCACCAAGGCGCTGATGGCCGAACTCTCACGCTTCCGCGAGGCGGAGATCGTCTGGTGCCAGGAAGAACCGCGCAACATGGGCGCCTGGGTGTTCGTCGACATTTTTCTGCAATGGGTGCTCAACCAGATCGAGGCCAAACATCGCCGCGCGCGTTACACCGGTCGACCGGCTTCCGCTTCGACCGCGGTTGGGCAAATGACCCAGCACTTGGCGCAGCTGAAACAATTTTTGGATGAGGCGTTGAGATAGCGGAGGACGAACGACAGAGGACGGATGCCGGATGAAAATTCACCTTCACTGTTCCGTCCTCCGTCCTCCATGCGTAAACGGTTCCGCGATCGAGGACTAATCCATGGCTGAAATCCGCGTTCCCACACTCGGCGAATTGGTCACCGAAGCGACGATCGGCAAGTGGTTCAAGAAGCCGGGCGACGCCGTGGCCGTCGACGAGCCGCTGGTGGAACTGGAAACCGACAAGGTGACGATCGAAGTGCCGGCGCCGGCCGCCGGGGTGCTGACCGACGTTGCGGTCAAGGACGGCGACACGGTCGCGGTCGGCGCGCTCATCGGGCAGATCAAGGAAGGCGCCGGCGCGGTGCCGACCGGCCGGCCGGAACAGAAGACCGAGCGCGCGAAGGCGATCGGCGCCGGACCGGAAGAGACGGTGCGCAAGGAGGAGATGCGCTCGGCGGAGCCGGCTGCACGGGTCGCTCCGCCGAAGCCGGTCGCCGCCAAAGCGCCGCCCGCGGAGGCGCCGCTCGCTCCGTCCGTGCGCAAGTTGGTGACGGAAAGCGGTATGGACGCGACCACCGTGCCGGGTACCGGCAAGGACGGCCGCGTCACCAAGGGCGACATGCTCGCCGCCATCGAGCGCGCAGCCGCGCAGCCGACGCCGGTTGCCGCGCCCGCCGCCGCCATTCAGGTGCGCGCGCCAACCCCGCCGGATGACGCGACGCGCGAAGAGCGCGTCCGCATGACGCGGCTGCGGGCGACCATCGCCAAGCGGCTCAAGGATGCGCAGAACACCGCCGCCATGCTCACGACCTTCAACGAAGTCGATATGAGCGAAGTCATGGCGCTGCGCACGCGTTATCGCGATCTGTTCGAGAAGAAGCACGGAGTCAAGCTTGGCTTCATGGGCCTGTTCGTGCGCGCCTGCGTGGCTGCGCTCAAGGAAATCCCCAGCGTCAATGCCGAGATCGACGGCGCCGATATCGTCTACAAGAACTACTATCACATCGGCATCGCGGTCGGCATCGAGCGCGGCCTGGTCGTGCCGGTGGTGCGCGACTGCGATCAGAAATCGCTCGCCGAGATCGAGAAGGCGATCGCTGATTTCGGCCGCCGCGCCCGCGACGGTTCGCTCAAAATCGAGGAATTACAGGGCGGCACCTTCACCATCACCAACGGCGGCATCTACGGCTCGCTGATGTCGACGCCGATCCTCAATGCGCCGCAGTCGGGGATCCTGGGCATGCACAAGATCCAGGAGCGGCCGGTGGTTGTCGCCGGCAAGGTCGAGCCCCGGCCGATGATGTATCTGGCGCTGTCCTACGATCATCGCATCGTCGACGGTCGCGAGGCAGTGACCTTCCTGGTGCGGGTGAAGGAGTGTTTGGAGGAGCCGGCGCGGCTGGTGCTGGATTTGTGATAAACTAATTGCATGGCGACCGTTGCGCGAATCGGTAGTATCAAAATCCAGTTGTACTGGGATGATCATCCTCCGGCACACTTTCATGCCGAATATGCCGAGTACCGGGCACAAATCGCCATCGATAGCTTGCAGATCATCGAGGGCTATACCTAACGCGCAGTTTCGAAAGGTGATCAGATGGGCCAAGCCGCGAAAAGACCAGCTGTTCGCAGCATGGATGCAGTGCCAATCAGATCTTCATCCCGGCAAAATCGCGTGAAGAAATTGCCGCGCATCGTTTCTGCCCAGTCTGTCATCCATGGCGTGCTGAAGATTGTCTGGAATGATGGCTATGAAGGTATCGTCGATCTTCGTCCAACGATAGCGCGTGGTCGTATCTTCACCTATCTGCAAAATCCGAAGAACTCGCCGAGGTGTGCGTCAGCGAATATGGCCATTCCATAGAGTGGATTAATGACAGGGGCCAAGAAATCGACTTCGGCGCAGACACCTTGCGGTCCAAAGCCGAGAACCAGGCCCGGCTCAACGAGGTGGCTTCGATACTTCAATATTGAGTAAGTCGTCTGACCCCGCCAGGTCGAGCAATCGCAAGACCGTGGCGTTCCTGGTGCGGGTGAAGGAGTGTCTGGAGGAGCCGGCGCGACTGGTGCTGGATTTGTGCTTCCCAATCCGTCATGGCCGGGCTTGTCCCGGCCATCCACGCCTTATTCTTTTGACAAAGAAAGACGTGGATGCCCGCGACAAGCGCGGGCATGACGACGCAGAGGTGATCGCGTAATGCCTACCTACGACCTCATCGTCATCGGCTCAGGTCCCGGCGGCTACGTCTGCGCCATTCGCGCGGCGCAGCTTGGGATGAAGACCGCAGTGGTGGAGAAATTGGCGACCTTCGGCGGCACCTGTCTCAATGTCGGCTGCATTCCCTCGAAGGCAATGCTGCACGCTTCGGAGCTTTACGAAGAGGCCGAAGACAGGCTCGGAAGAATGGGCATCAAGGTCGGTACGCCAAGCATGGACCTGCCAGCCCTGCACAAATACCGGATGCAGAACGTCGACAGCAACGTCAAAGGCGTTGCGTTCTTGTTCAAGAAGAACAAGATCGATTCCTTCCACGGTCTTGGTCGGATCGCTGCGCCAGGCAAGGTCGAGGTGAGGGGCGCCGACGGCAAGACGCAGGTGCTCGAAACCAAAAAGATCGTCATCGCCACCGGATCGGACGTCGCGCGCTTGAACGGCATCGACATCGACGAAAAGCGCATCGTGTCCTCGACCGGCGCGCTGGAACTGCCGTCGGTGCCGAAGAAGCTTCTGATTGTCGGCGCCGGCATCATCGGGCTTGAGCTCGGTTCGGTGTGGCGGCGGCTCGGCGCCGACGTAACGATCGTCGAATTTCTCGATCACATCCTGCCGGGGATCGACAGTGAAGTCGCGAGCCAGTTCCACCGCATGCTGCTCAAGCAGGGGCTGGTGTTCAAGCTGTCGTCGAAGGTCACCGCGGTCGATACGTCCGGCAAGACGCTCAAAGTGAAGGTCGAGCCCGCGGCTGGCGGCGCGGCGGAAGCGCTCGAAGCCGATATTGTCCTGGTCGCGATCGGGCGAATACCCTACACCGAAGGCCTCGGCCTCGAAGCGCTCGGCGTGAAGAAAGACAATCGCGGCCGCGTGGTCGTCGATCCGCACTACAAAACAAACGTCGACGGCATCTACGCTATCGGCGACGTGATCGCCGGGCCCATGCTGGCGCACAAGGGCGAAGAGGAGGGCGTTGCGGTCGCCGAAATTCTCGCAGGCCAGGCCGGCCATGTGAACTACGACGTGATCCCGAATGTCGTCTACACGTTCCCGGAGATCGCCAGCGTCGGCAAAAGCGAAGAGGAACTGAAACATGCCGGCATTGCTTTCAATGTCGGCAAGTTTCCATTCACCGCCAACGCCCGCGCGCGCGCCAATCTGGCGACCGAAGGTTTTGTCAAAATCCTTGCCGACGCGAAGACCGACCGCGTGCTTGGCGTCCACATCCTCGGCCCCGACGCCGAAACCATGATCGCCGAGGCGGCGATCGCCATGGAGTTCGGCGCCTCGTCGGAAGATATCGCCCGCACCTGCCACGCCCATCCGACCTTGAGCGAGGCGATGAAAGAGGCTGCCCTGTCAGTGGCCAAGCGCACCATCAATCTGTAGTCGTCGCGACCCTACTCGTCATTCCGCGGCGCGGGCGGAGCCGCGAAGCGACCACCCAGCTTGCCTGTCACAGAAAGCTCTGCGGATCGACGTCGATCTCGAGCTTGATGCTGCCCTTCGGCTTCGGTCCGGCGGCGAGCCATGCGCGCAAATAGGCGGACAGATCGAACGCGCGCGGCGCCTTGACCAGCAAGCGGAGACGGTGGCGGCTGCGCACGAGCGCGTGCGGAGCTTCGGCCGGTCCGAGCACGCGGACCTCTTCGCCGTTCGCGTTGCCGGTCTTGGGCGCGGCGCGGGCGAGCGCGCGCGCATAGGATAGCGTTTCGTGCTTATCGGGGCCGGATACGACGAGGCTCGCCAGCCGCCCGAAGGGCGGATAATGGGCTTTCTCGCGCGCCTCGATCTCGGCGTCGTAGAACGCCTGGCGGTCCTGTGCCACCAGCGCACGGATCACTGGATGCTCGGGCTGGTGGGTTTGCAGATAGCCGTGGCCGACGCCGGATTCGCGGCCGGCGCGGCCGACCACCTGGTGCAGGAGCTGGAATGTGTGTTCGGCGGCGCGCGGATCGCCGTTGGCCAGCCCCAGGTCGGCATCGACGATGCCAACGAGGTTGAGCAGCGGGAAATGATGGCCCTTGGCGACGAGCTGGGTGCCGATGACGATGTCGAAGCGGCCGGCGGCGATGTCGGCGAATTCCTCGCGCATGCGCTCCACCGTGGCGACGAGATCGGACGAGAGCACCAGCACGCGCGCCCCCGGAAAGAGTTCGCGCGTCTCTTCTTCGAGGCGCTCGACGCCCGGTCCGATCGGCACGAACGAATTGACCGCCTGGCAATGCGGGCACGCAGCCGGATGCGGGGTGGCGAAGCCGCAATGGTGGCACACGAGCTGCTTGCGGAAGCGGTGATCGACCAGCCAGGCTTCGCAATTCGGACAGGAGAAACGGAAACCGCAGGCCCGGCACAGAGTCAGCGGTGCGTAGCCGCGGCGGTTGAGAAAGAGCAGCGCTTGCTCCTTGCGCTCCAGCGCGATTTTGACGGCCTCGGCGAGCAGCGGCGAGATGAAATGCCGCGGCGGCGGCGGCGAGCGGCGCAGATCAATCGTCTCGATTGCGGGCAGCCGTGCTCCGCCGAAGCGCTCGGGCAGGGCGATGCGGCGATAACGTCCGCGCCGGGCGTTGACCTCGGTTTCCAGCGCTGGCGTCGCCGAGGCCAGCACCACTGGGATGTGCGCGATATGGCCGCGCACCACCGCCATGTCGCGGGCGTGGTAGCGCACGCCGTCTTCCTGCTTGTAGGCCGGATCGTGCTCCTCATCGACCACGATCAGGCCGAGATCGGCGAACGGAAGAAACAAGGCAGAGCGCGCGCCAACGACGACCGAGACTTCGTTGTCGGCCACGGCCCGCCAGGTGCGCGCGCGTTTGCGCGGGGTGAGCTGCGAATGCCATTGCGCCGGCTTCGCCCCGAAGCGCGCAGCGAAACGGTCGAGAAACTGTGCGGTCAGCGCGATTTCCGGCATCAGGATCAGACTTTGCCGCCCGCAGCGAATGCGCTCTGCGATCGCCTCGAAATAGATTTCCGTCTTGCCGGAACCAGTCACGCCGTCGAGCAACGTGACCGAATAGCCGCCGGCGGCGAGAGCGGCTCTCAGCTCCGAAGCGGCGGCGCTTTGCGCGGACGAGAAATCGGGGCAATGGAAATCTGGATCCGGCTTTTCGGCAACCGCCTCCGGCGGCAGCACGATCGTCTCGAGCGCGCCGGCGTCGATCAGGCCGTCGATCACGCCGATGGTAACGCCGGCTTCGCGCGCTGCTTCGCTTTTCGCTCGCACCATGCCGTCCGCGAGGACTTGAAGAACACGCGCCCGCGCGACGGTCATGCGCTTCGGCGGCACGATCCCAGCAAGCCGCACGCCAGTGCGCTCGCGCTCGGCGGAAAGATGCTCGCCCATGCGCAGGCACATGCGTAGCACCATGCCGCGTGCGCTCAGCGTGTAGTTTGACACCCAATCGACGAATCTGCGCAGTTCGGCGCGGAGCGGCGGCAGTTCGAGTTTTTCCTCGACATCCCTGAGCCGGTTGTCGAGGCGCGGGTCGGGCTTCGGATTCTCCGCCCACACGACCGCGGTTGCGGGGCGGGCGCCGAGCGGCACGGAAACGACATCGCCGGGGGCCAATTCGAGTTGAGCCGGTACCCGGTACGAATAGGCCCGATCGAGAGCGACCGGCACGAGCACATCGACGACGCGGCGGGGCATGACTTGAGGTTTCCCGATTCCCGCCCCTTTAGGAAGGATAAAGAGCGGTCCGGCTAATGTGGGGATGATCGCGACATCCTCCCCCGTGACAACGGGGGAGGGGGACCATGCGGAGCATGGTGGAGGGGGCGCGGGCTCGGAGGCGGACTTGGAGCAGGGAGATCAATCTCGCGGCCGACGCCCCTTCCACCGCGCTGCGGGCGGTCCCCCTCCCCGCTTTCGCGGGGGAGGAAGGGAGTCGACTTTATCGCCCCCGGCGTTGCTGCCGAGATGGAAAATTGGCTTGGCTATCTTCGCGCCGAACGGCGCATGTCGCCGAAAACCATCGAGGCCTACCGGCGCGACGTTTGCCAGTTGCTCGCGTTCCTTGCGGGGCATTTCGGCGGCGCGCCGTCCCTCAAGCAGCTCGCCGCGCTCAAGCCTGCCGATTTGCGCGCTTTCATGGCGGCGCGGCGATCCTGCGGCGTTGGCGGTCGCTCGCTGATGCGGACGTTGGCCGGTACGCGCGCCTTCGCCCGCTTTCTCGAACGCAACGGCAAAGGCAGCCTCGGCGCGCTGGCGGCCGTGCGGGCACCCAAGATCGGCAAGAATTTGCCGCGGCCACTCTCGGTCGGTGCGGCAAGCCGCATGGCCGATCCGGATCTGCTCGCCGGCGATGGGCACGCACCGTGGATCCATGCGCGCGACGCAGCGGTCCTGGCGCTGCTTTATGGCTCCGGGCTGCGCATATCGGAAGCGCTCGGGCTGCAGCGCGCCGATTTTGGCGCCCGCGATACGCTCACCGTGATCGGCAAGGGCGGCAAGCAGCGCATGGTGCCAGTGCTGCCGCAGGTGGCAAAGCTGATTGCCGATTATCTCGCGCTCTGTCCGCACGATCAGCCCGAAGACGGCCCGTTGTTCGTCGGCGCCAGGGGAGGTCCGCTGTCGCCGCGGGTCATCCAGCTCGCCATGGCCCGGCTGCGCGGCGCGCTCGGCCTGCCGGAGACGGCGACTCCGCACGCACTGCGGCACTCGTTCGCCACGCATCTGCTTGCCCGCGGCGGCGACCTGCGCTCCATCCAGGAACTGCTCGGCCATGCCTCGCTATCGACCACGCAAATCTATACGGAAGTCGATGCCGAGCGGTTGATCGAGGCCTACCGCAGCGCCCATCCGCGCGCCTAAGCGAAATCTGTGATAAGCAGCGCGCGGTGGGCGCAGCCAAACGCAGTCTGCCAAAAATGACCGCGGGTCGCGCTTCGGCTGAGCCGCCCGGCAAATTGCAGAGGGGCGAACATGTCGGACGCGCACGAGCAAATGGAACATGCCGAGCACGCGCAGCATGCGGCCAGCGAGAACAAAAAGATTGCGCTTCTGATCGCGATCCTGGCCTTGTTTCTGTCGTTTTCGGAGACGGTCGGCAAGGGCGCCCAAACCGAGGCGGTCGACGCCAATGTCAAGGCGGCCGACACCTGGGCGTTCTATCAGGCCAAGGACACTCGCCGGACCGTGGTGACCGCAGCCGCCGACCAGACGGCGCTGCTCGCCGCGGGGGTGAGCGATGCCGCCGCCAAGGCCGCGATGGAAAAGCAGATCGCTACCTGGCGGCAGGCCGCCTCGCGCTATGAGTCGGACCCGAAAACCGGCCGCAAGGAACTTGCCAAGCGAGCCAGGAGGCAGGAGGAGGAGCGCGATCTGGCGCTCGCCAAATACCACCACTATGAGCTCGCATCCGCGGCGTTTCAGATCGGCATCGTGCTGTCTTCGGCGACGGTGATTACCGGCATTGCCGCGCTGGCCTGGGGAGCCGGCGTGCTCGGCGTTCTCGGCCTCGGCCTGCTCGCGCTCGGCCTGTTTGCGCCCTACGCAATCCCTTTGCTGTAGTTCGCGGCGCCGCGGGGGCAGTCGCGGCCTACACATTGCGCAGCAGCAAGACCACCGATCGCGGCGGTGAAGCGCCGCTACGCGATCAGGGAGGCGATGTAAGGCAATACCACCATCTGGATGAACTCGATGATGAGCCAGACGATGATCGGTGAAATATCGATGCCGCCGAGGTTGGGAAGCAGCCGTCTGATGGGCCCGAGCACAGGCTCGGTGATGCGGTATAGAAATTCGACGATGTTGCGCACGAACTGGTTGCGAGTGTTCACAACGTTGAATGCAATCAGCCAGCTCAGCACCGCGTAAGCGATGATGACATAGATATAGAGCGTCAGGAGAAAGGAGATGAACGCCAGGATATTCAGCGCCAATTGTGCCATTCCGTCCCCCGGTTAGCCTCTCGCATGGCGCACGTTTAGCGACCTTGTCGGCCGCGAACAAGTTGTCGGCTGCAGCCCGGCGGCCTCGGCTGTTTCGCAGACGCATAAGTGCGCGCCGCTCCCGCGCCGGTTGGCGGTGTCCTTGACAGCCCCGACGGCGAACTCTAAATGGCCGCACTCGCCAAAAGCCGGTGCCAGAGGCGGACTTGGAGCCCATTTGGAGCCCGCGACGGAACGGGGCCGTAGCTCAGTTGGGAGAGCGCCGCAATCGCACTGCGGAGGTCAGGGGTTCAAATCCCCTCGGCTCCACCAAGTCCCCTGTAAACCCTTGAGGCACTTAAGATCATTGTGGATCAATGGCTTAGCATTTCTTCAGCCCTGGCGGATTGACCTGACATTGGGTTCGTCGACGATGTTCCAAGAGTCGGATTATCGCCGTGCAGTCGTTCACCGCCAGAATATGAAGTAGCCCGATAGGCAGGACGCTATGCCACCCAGTAGCGCCAAGTAGGGCAGCAGGCCGGCTCGCTTGGGGCCCAATTCCGTTTGACCCGGAAGCAACAAGTCCTCGCTCATATGCTTCGGAAATATCCCCTTGTCGATCACAAAGTGACGAAAGGCAAATACCGGGATGATCATCGCAGCGGAGATGAAGCCGGCCGCCAGCGTGCCGTTGCCCCATACATTTGCGCCAGCACCAAGCAGGAAAGCGTTGACGTAGGCAAGGATGGCTCCGAGGGCGAGCAACCAGTTTGGCACGCGCCAAGGCCGGTTCACTTTCGGATTGTCGATGCGGTGGATCCACCCGGCATTGAGATTGAGAAAGTTGAAGATCAGATAATTGCAATTCGAGACTGCCAGCACAAACAGATAATTCGACATCAACAGCAAGATCAGATTGAATACAAAATCAGTCCACATGGCGCGGGTCGGGGCGGCATGGGAATTGAGATAACCAAGATATTTTGGCAACCAGCCATCCCGGCCGCCCTGATTCAATGTCCGCGATGAACCCGCCATCGCCGTGATGATTGACATCATAAGACTGAAGAACAGCAGGATTACAAGCAGCTCGGTGATGAGCGGACCGGCATGCAACATGCTCGCAAGCGCCAAGCCTATGCCCGAGCCGTCACCAATGCCAGGATCGAGCATCTTCTGGGTGCCAAGTACGCCCTGAAAGACAACTGGAATCGTCACATAGGCGGCGATACAGATAAGTCCGGACACTATGATCGCGCGCGGCATGTCGCGGCCGGGTTTCTTGAATTCGCTCATGTAGCAAACGGTGGTTTCGAAGGCGTAAGTCGACCAAGCAGCGATGAACAGGCCGCCGACAAACAAGCGAATGCCGTTCAAGTCCCAAGCGCCAGCGACGACGCGGCCGTTCTCGGTGGCAAGAGGTGTAAAGGGCAAAAGATTTTCCCTGTGCACGCTTCCTGCCAACAGGGGAATGACGCAGACGATGAAAAGCGGCACGAGCGAAGCTATGGTCAGGATTGTCGAGATTTGTGCTGTACGCAGAATGCCGCGATGCTGGATGGCGAACACGATCAGCATGATGGCTGCAGCGAGCAGGAAATTTGCATTGACGCGCAGCGTCAGCCCCTTCGAGATAAATCCGAGATCTAGGAGCATCACTTGCCATGTGGCAATCGGTGAATTGGCGGCAAAGAAAATGGATAAGAGATAACCGGCCCCAAGGCCTGCCCCGATGGCGAGAACCGGAGTCCAGGCAAGCCAATTCGACCACAATGACAATGGTGCGAGAATGCGGCTGTAGCGGATCCACGCGGTAGCGCCATGAACCGCCGCGCCTCCGGTCTTCGATGGATGTAGGCCGGCAATTTCTGCATAGGTGAATGACTGTACGAACCCGAACAGGACGGAAATCGTCCAGACGAGCCATGCCGGAGCGCCGACCGTGGCGGAGATGCCGCCCATCGAAAACAGCACGAGCGCAGGGACTCCGGCCACGATGAAGACGACTTCCTTCCAACCGACGTCGCGCATCATGCGATGCGTTGTTGCGGGCTGAGTTTTCGGCATCGGCTGTTCCTGTCGGACGCGAGTCCTCACGCCACTCGGTGTTCAAGATTCATTCGACGCCTGCGCCGAATGCGGCGGTCGCATCGACCAACGATTCCTAGAACGCTAGTGGAGCTGATTTGACATTCGCACCCCACTTCGCGCTCATTTTAAGCTGCCCATTCTTTAGCGATCAAACCGAACAAACTGTGGCAAACTGAACAGTGCTGATCACTTTAAAGCGGTAACACCAAATTCGGCCGCTGCGTCGATCGCCCATTCGGCGAAAGCGATCGCGAAGCTGCGAAACACGGCGAATTCATATGTGGGCGCGGCGTCGATCTGCCAGAAATGGACGCCTATATAGGCCACGGTCGTGATCGCGGTATCGCCGGGAGCGAAAGCGCTGGGATGAAGATCAATGAGAATGCCCTTCGCCAAAGCGTCGCGCGCGCGCGGTCCGCTGATACGCAGAATGGTGCGGCCGTCCGACTGATCCATCACCGATGCGGCGCTGCCCAGCTCGGATCTCAGAGATTGCGCAAAGGCGCCATTGTCGTACCCCTCTTTCAGTGCAAGCCATTGCGATTGGCCGGCCCAGATGAATGCGACGGCGTTGCTGGCGGCGTAGTGCGGCGCAGTCGGTAGCGCGAGATCAAATCTCTTGCGAACAATCTGCTCGAGCTGGGCTCCGGCACCCTTGTGAGCCAGGACGCTGCAGATCGAAACATTTGTCTGCTCCGTGATAATCACTCCCGCCATTCCGGCCGCAACATTGTCGTGGAAATCGAGCGCGGCGAGGCTGGGGACGGCTATCAACCGGGATTCAGACACGGAGGCGCTCTCCTTGCGGATCGATGAAGCAGGGCGCGCAGATTTCAACCTCGATATTATTTGCGCGCACCGGGTCGGCAGCCTGCAGTCGCTCGCCTGCGCGGGTGAGCCCTCGCTGCAACAGCGCCAGGCCGATCCAGTGATTGAGAGATGGGGAGAACGCAACGGAAGTGACGACGCCCTGATCGTTGCTGGCGTCGATCGCGGCGTTTCCCGGCACCAGGTGGGCGCCGGCGCGCAGTCGTTGCGCTTGATCCGTCGGCCTGACCCCGACCAGGCTCATGCGATCCGGATCGATCAGCGCCGGGCGTCCGGCCAAGACGCGGCCGATATAGTCCTTCTTGGTCGACATCATTCGTCCGAGCCCGAGGTCGCGAGCGGTCGTGCGGCCGTCGAACTCGTTGCCGGCCACATGTCCCTTCTCGATTCGCATGACGCCCAATGCTTCGGTGCCGTACGGCACCATGCCGAACGGCCTACCGGCCTGCATCAGCAGGCCCACAAGCGCATCGCCGTATCGAGCTGGGAACACCGATTTCGTAGGCAAGCTCTCCGGAAAAGGAAATCCGGTACAGCCGCGCCGTGATGCAGCCATCGATGGTGATTTCGCCAGCGGCCATATAGGGAAATGCCTCATTGCTGATATCGCACTGCGCATCGACCAGAGCCCGCAAGGCTTCTCTGGCCTTGGGCCCGGCGATCGAAAACTGCGCCCATTGATCCGTCGCCGAGACGAATTGCACGTCCAGCTCCGGCCACAGGACCTGATGACAAAACTGCATGTGCTGGAACACCCGGCCCGCATTCCCCGTCGTGGTCGTCATGAAAAAGCGATCGTCGGTCAGGCGCGATACGGTGCCGTCGTCGAATGCGAAGCCGTCTTCCCGCAGCATCAATCCATAGCGGGCGCGGCCGACCGGCAGTGTCGAAAAAGTGTTGACGTAAAGCCGATCGAGAAAAACCCCGACGTCGGCGCCCTGCAGTTCGATCTTGCCGAGCGTGGAGACGTCGCAAAATCCGACCCCGCGGCGCACCGCGCGCACTTCACGGATTACGGCATCGAGCCAATCCTTGTCGCCGGGCTGCGGAAAATATTGCGCACGCAGCCACGGTCCGGTCTCCATGAACACGGCGCCCTGTTGGTGCGCCCAAGCGTGCGAGGGGGTCCGTCGGACAGGCCGGAACGCGCTACCGCGATGATGGCCCGCAAATGCGCCGATCGCGACCGGCGTATAAGGCGGCCGGAAGCTGGTGATTCCCGTTTCCGGTATGGAGCGCCCGGTCACATGGGCCATCATAGCCAGGCCCACCACATTTGCGGTGCGGCCTTGGTCGGTCGCCATGCCCAATGTCGTGTAACGCTTGAGATGCTCGACCGAACGAAATCCCTCGTCGCTCGACTGCTCAATGTCTTTCGCGGTCACATCGTTCTGGAAATCCACAAACGCCTTCTGTCTGGATTCGCGAACATGCCAGAGCGGACGAATCGCGACGGCTTCGTCATCGGCCTGCGGCGGCCTTTCTGCGCGCGGTTTGAAGCCCAGGGCTTCAATTGCCGCCTGTCCAGCCCGAAGGCCTTCATCGAGGCAGGCCGCGAGCGTCATCGCGCCGTTGGCTGCACCGACGACCGTCATTCCTGATGGCGGGGCGGGGTGGACAAAGGCGGCAATATCGTCGCGCCAGGCGGGACGGCCGCCGTGATGACAGGCCAAGCTGATGTTCGGATTCCAGCCGCCCGCTACGGCGATCGCATCACAGGCGATCGCCTCGCGCCTGTGCGGCGTCTGCACAATCGCAGCCCGAACCGAGCCCATTCCTTTTGTGGCGACGATGGCGCTGCCGAGTTCGACTCGGCCGTTCCAGCCTGCGCTGACGCTTTGCGGTACGCTCTCCCGTGCCTCGACGATCGCAGCGACGTCAACTCCGCAGACGTGCAGGTCACTCGCCGTGCGCCAACCGTCATTGTTGTTGGTGAAGACGACGACTCGCCGACCCGGTATCACCGCAAAACGGTTGGCATAAGTGCGCACCGCGCCCGCCAGCATGACGCCCGGCCGATCGTTGCCGCCGAATACGATACCGCGCTCGATTGCACCGGTCGCCAACATTGCGCGTTTTGCGACGATCCGCCATAGCCGCTGGCGAGGCTGATGCGCGGCGGGCGCGGAAGATGATCGGACACCCGCTCGAGCGCGGCATAGATGCCGCCGTCATAGCAGCCGAAAACCGTCGTGCGCGACATCAGCCGCACGTCCGGCGAGGCTTTTAAGTTCGTCCAGCGCTCCCTGTGCCCACATGGTCGCCGGCGCGCCGTCGATCATAAGCCGCTCGCTCAGCAGGCGGCCACCGAACATGAAATCTTCGTCGCAGACGATCACTCGCGCTCCGGCGCGCCCGGCAGCTAGAGCCGCCATCAACCCGGCGGGGCCGCTGCCAATGACGAGGACATCGCAAAATGCATTGGCATGTTCGTAGTGGTCCGGGTCGGCAATGGCAGCGGCCCGGCCAAGGCCGGCCGCGCGGCGGATCAGCGGCTCGTAGACACGTTCCCAGAACGAAGGGGGCCACATGAACGTCTTGTAGTAGAAGCCTGCTCCGATCAGCGGCGAAAGTAACGAGTTCGCCCGGCGCACATCGAAGTGGACGGAGGGCCAGGCGTTTTGCGTTTTTGCTTCGAGCCCCTCGTACAGCTCGACGGTCGTGGCCTTGGTGTTTGGTTCGCGCCGCGCCCCCGAGCGCAACTCGAAAAGCGCGTTTGGTTCTTCGGAGCCGGCGGTCATGATGCCGCGCGGCCGATGGTACTTGAAGCTGCGCGCGATCAGGCGCTGGCCGCAAGCCAGAAGCGCAGAGGCAAGGGTATCGCCGGCGAAGCCGCGTAGTCGGCGGCCGTCGAGACTGAACGCGATCGGCGTGCCGCGGCCGATCAATCCACCCTTGGGCAACCGGAACGGCGCGGAGGTGCTGGCGCGCAACGTCATGAGGCGACCGCTTTCTGCGCCGCCGTTTCCGCGCCGAAAATCTCGTGCGTGCGCGTGTCGCGGGTCACGACGAGCCAGCTCTGGCAGCCGGCGCCGTGGTACCAGTACTCGCGATGCGGGCCGGCGGGGTTGTTGCGCAGGTAAACGTATTCGACGAAGCGATCGAGAACGTCCGGTGCAGTCCGCGTCAGGCCGCTCGACGGTGGCGTCACCGAGATAGCTGAACTCGCGAATATCCCGCGAACCGCAACAGGGACAGGGGATACGCATGCGCGGGCCTCAATGCAGATTCGGCTGCGCGCCGGCGCCGCGCTCGTCTATCAGCCGGCCAAGCGCATAACGATCGAGCCGATATGCCGCAGCAACCGGATGTGGCTCGTCGCGCGCGATCAAGTGGGCAGAAGCACCAGCCGGCGGCGGGGGTCGCCTTGAACCCGCCGTAGCACCAGCCGGCGTTGAGATAGAGTCCGGCGATCGGCGTGCGGTCGATGATCGGTGAGCCATCCATTGACATGTCGACGAGGCCGCCCCACGAGCGCACGATCCGCACGCGGCCGATCATTGGCATCATCGCCATGCCGCCCTCGCAAACATCCTCGACGGCGGGAAGGTTGCCGCGCTGGGCGTATGAATTGTAGCCGTCAATGTCGCCTCCAAACACAAGCCCGCCCTTGTCTGATTGGCTGATATAAAAATGGCCGGCGCCGAACGTGATGACGTGATCGACCAGCGGCTTGATACCTTCGGTGACGAAGGCCTGCAGCACGTGCGATTTCGATCGGAAGCCGCAGACCCGCCATCGCCGCGAGCCGTGAACTGCTGCCGGCGACGCTGAGCGCGACCTTGTCGGCCTTGATGAATCCGCGCGTGGTCTCGACCCCCGTGACGCGCCCGCCGGCGAGCCGGATTCCTGTCACCTCGCAGTTCTGCACGATGTCGACGCCGAGGCGATCGGCGGCGCGTGCATAGCCCCAGACAACAGCATCATGGCGCGCCGTGCCGCCACGCCGTTGCAGCAATCCGCCGCGGATCGGGAAAGCGCGAATCATCAAAGGCGAGATAGGGCACCAGGGCGCGGACCTGATCCCGATCGAGAAGTTCGGCGTCGACGCCATGCAGACGCATCGCATTGCCTCTGCGGGCAAACGCATCACGCTGCACGTCGGAATGATAAAGGTTGAGCACACCGCGCTGGCTGACCATCACGTTATAATTGATGTCCTGCTCCAAACCTTCCCACAGCTTCATCGACCATTCGTAGAACGGGGTATTCCCCGGCATCAGATAGTTGGAGCGGATGATCGTGGTGTTGCGTCCGGCATTGCCGGACCCGAGCCAACCTTTCTCGATGACGGCCGACGTTGGCGATGCCGTGATTTTTGGCGAGGTAGTAAGCAGCCGCGAGACCGTGGCCGCCGCCGCCGATGATCACGACGTCATAGCGATCGCGCGGCGCCGCATCGCGCCAGCACGGCGCCCAATCCCGATTTCCGGTGAGGCCATTCCAGGCAAGCGCGAGAGCCGAATATTTTCGCCACCGCATGAGTGTTATTCGCCCATCTTCGCACGATCCGCCGCCAAACCAATTCCATACCAATTTTGATGGCCGCCTTCACGCAAACGCTTGTCTGATAAAACCTTGCACAATTGGTCGCAACATTCCAGGCCAATTGCGGAGACGCGTGGCTAAAATTGACGCAGATAGGTTGCAATTGGATGAGTAATGGTCAACAGTGGTTTCCAAGAACAAGACCATTCAAAGCGGACGCTGTAGGAACGAAAGCGGACGACATCAGCATGCCCGACCCAGCGGCTCTGCCCAGCCACGTGAAGTTTGTGATCATCGGCGCCGGAGTTCACGGCCTCAGCACGGCGTACCATTTGGCATTGAAGCTGCAGGCCACGGGCAAGGGCGGCGGCCGCGACATTCTGGTCGTCGACAAGAGCAGAGTCGCCGCCGGCGCTTCGGGCATCGCCTGCGGCGTCGTCCGCAACAATTATTTTCAGCCGGCGATGCGCGAGCTCATGGCCGAATGCGTCGCCGTCTGGGAAAGCGATCCCGCCGCTTATCACTATAATCCGGTCGGCTATATGCAGCTGAGCCCGGAAGGGATGCGCGCCGACGTGGCGTCGATTGCCCAGCAGCAACGCGAAATCGGCTACGATTCAGTGTTCATCGAGGGCGCGGCCGACAGCAATCGCTACATGAAGGCCATCTTCGACGACTGGCAGGCGAAGGGCATCACGTCGGTCCTGCATGAGAAAAAAGGCGGCTACGCCAACAATCGCGCCTCGATGGAAGGCTTGGCTGACAAAGCCCGCGGCTCTCGGCGTGCGCATCGTCGACGGTGTAAAGGTTGTCGGATTTCGCACCGGATCGAATTCAGGCGCGGTGACCGGCGTCGATACGACGGCCGGACTGGTTTCGTGCGACCGCGTCGTCGTCGGTGCCGGACCGTGGGTGCCGGAAGTCTGGAAAATGCTGGACTTGCCGCAGACGACCGACGTGCGTGCGCTTGACGGCAAACTGCACCGCGATATTCCGATGTGGACGTACTGGTGCCTCGAGGAGGGAACGCTCGGGGTCGCCCCGAATCTGGGTCTGACGAACGACGGCAAGATGCCGCCGGTCATCCATGTCGATACCGACGTGCCGCTCTATTCGGACGTTACCGGCAAGCTGATCACGGACAAGATGTGGGGCATCTATTACAAGCCTGACTTCAACTTCAACGGCATTCAAGGCGGCGGCATGCCCTATCGGATCGACAAGCCCGCCGATCAGGTTGCCGTCGATCCCTATGGCGTCGAATCCCAGGAATTCATTACCGGTGCGACTTTCCGCGAAATGTGGTGCTCGGCCTTGGCGTTCTGTCAGAAGCGCTACGAAGGCAAAATCACCCAATGGAAAGAGGAACCCTCAGGCGGCATCGGTGCCTTTACGCCGGACAGCTTCCCGGTGTTCGATCAATTCCGCGAGACTGTTTATGTCATCGCCGACTCCAATCACGGCTACAAGATGATCGGCGTCGGCAAACTGGTCGCTGAGGAGCTGCTGGGCGCACCAAGCCGCTTGCTTGAGCCGTTCCGAATATCGCGCTTTGCCAACGGCAGGCTGCATCCCACTTCGCACAGCCCCTTCCCATGGAGTTGAGTTTGCCATGAGCGATCTGGAAAACTACGTCAAACAGGACGATCGCAACGAGCTGATCCGCCAAGTCCGCGCCAAAATCAACGAACTCGGAATCACCTACATCTACTATCAGTTCATTTCGGTCACGGGGCGCGTCGTCGGCAAGGGCGTTCCCGCCGATCATTGGGAATCGATTGCCAACCGCGGTTTTCAGCTCGTCTACGGGGCGACCGCGAATTTGTTCACCGACCGCAATCAAGAATATATCGGCTATGGCGCAGAAGCTTCGGAGCTGGTCGGCATGCCTGATCCCGAGACGTTTTGCCAATTGCCGTGGGACAAGCGGATCGGCCGCGTCTTCTGCACGCTGTTCCGCAATCGTGAGGAAGCGGACGATCCCGGCGGTTACCTGACGTCCGATTGCCGCGGCAATCTGCGGCGCATTCACGCCGAATTCAGCAAAAAGCATAAAGGCCTGCACCTGCGCCACGGCTGTGAGCCGGAGATGATGTGGCTGAAGAAGGACGGCAACGGCGAGCCGGCCGGCGGCGTCACCAAGCCGTATTGCTATCATATCGATCAGTTCGAAGTGCTGCGGCCCGTGTTCCTCAAGGTGATCGAATATGCCCGCGCCATGGGTCTCGACATGATCCAGGGCGATCATGAGGACGCGCCCGGGTCAGCTCGAGCTGAACTTCACGTTCGACGAGGCGCTGCGCACATGCGATCGGCTGAGCACTTATCGTCAGATTTGCGCGCAGGTCGCGCGCGAACACGATCTCATCGCCTGCTTCATGTCGAAGCCGTTCATGGGCGTCTCGGCCTCTGGCTGCCACCAGAATCTTTCGCTCTGGTATAGCGGCAGCGATGAGATCATCCCGTTTGCAAAGAACGGGTGCGGCGGGCATGAGTCACGTATTCGCCTACCGCAGGGGCGGCGAGAATACCTTCCTGCCGGAGAAGGACAGCGGTTCGCCCAAGCCGGGCAAGATCGGCCTGCAGTCGATCGGCGGGATCATCGAGCATCTCGATGCGCTGACCGCGATCGGATGCTCGACCGTCAATTCCTACCGCCGAATGTGGGACACGGGCTTCTGGGCTCCGGTCTATCGCGATTGGGGTTTCCAGAACCGCACCTGCGGCCTGCGCGTTTCGGCGCCGGGCCGTTTCGAATACCGGGCCGTCGATTCGATGGTCAATCCCTATCTGATGGCCGCGGCGATCTTGAAAGCGTTCGACGACGGCATCAGCCGCAATCTCGATCCAGGCGAGCCGGAACAGCGCAACATCTATCACGCGATTGACGACGGCAAGATCGTCAAGAAGCTGCCGATGAACCTCGGGCAGGCGCTCGATGCGCTGAACGAGGATGAGGTGATCAAGGCGGCCCTGCCGGGCGACATGCTGCGTGTCTTCAACCACTACAAATATGATGAGTGGGCGCGTTTCATGTCGACCTGCACCGAGTGGGATTTGCGCACCTATATCGACTACCTGCCCTAGGAGAAAAAAACATGTGCGGTATCGCCGGGCTCATACACCGTGGACGTAAAGCCAATATCGGGGCCGAGATGACTTCGATGCTTCAGGCCATGAAGCATCGTGGGCCGGACTCGACCGGTTTTGCGCTGTATGGAGAACCCAAGGACCGCGAGACCGTGATGCGCATCAAGTTTGCGGAGCGCGAGGATCTCAATTCCGGCTTCGCCATGCGCGAGAAGATCAATGGCCGGCGGCTCGAAGTGAAGCATCGGCTGGAATCGTCCGGCGCCAAGCTGGTGAGCGAGCAGGCCGCGACCGACTATGCCCATCGTTTCGTATTCTCGTTTTCCGGCGACCTGCGGAAACTGGCCGACTACCTCGAGGACGTCGAAGGCGTGGAAATTCTGTCGATCGGGCGCGGGCTGGAACTGATCAAGGATCTGGGTGACGCCTCTGACGTGGCCGGTCGGTACAGCATCGAGTCCTTCAGCGGGACGCATGCCATCGGACACACGCGCATGGCAACCGAATCGGACGTCGATATCCGGTCGGCCCATCCATACTGGGCATATCCGTTTCAGGATATTTCCGTAGTGCATAACGGACAGCTCACCAACTACTGGACGATGCGGCGGACGCTGGAAAAGCGCGGACACCGCTTTGTGTCGAACTGTGATTCGGAATTCATCGCGGTCTATTTGGCCGATCAGATCGACCACAATTCCAACCTGGAAGAGGCGATGCACCGCTCCGTGAAAGAGCTTGACGGCGTGTTCACCTATCTGGTTGCGACCGGTAATCAGCTCGGGATGGCCAAGGATACGATGGCGGCAAAGCCGATGGTGCTTTATGAAAGCGAGGACCTCATTGCGCTCGCTTCCGAGGAGGGCGCGATCCGCAGCATTTTCCCGCAAGAAATCGACACCTGCGATCCTTACGATGGGGAGGTCCGCGTATGGCAAGCCTGAAGGTCCGGGAGGCGTCCGAAATCAAGGGTGTAAACGCGGAGCCGCTCTCCGGCCGCTCAATGCAGCATTTTTTCTCCGCGGCCGAGGAGAAGTGTTTCCTCTATCCGCATGCCTTTCCTGTCGATTTCAACAAACGTGCGGAGTTCGACGCGGGTGCGATTGTCGACAACGCAGATCAACGCCAGGATTCGCGAACTGATGAGCGAAGGCAACGGCACCGTCGTTGTCCACAATCCGATGGCCAAGCACTCGCTGGGCGTCGGCATCCTCAACCGCCTGCAATTGTACTTCGAAGGCAGCCTGGGATACTTCGGCTGCGGCTTGATCGACGGCCCGAACGTGCGGGTCAAGGGCCGTGTCGGCTGGTCCTGCGGCGAGAACATGCTTGCCGGCACGGTCGTCATCGATAAGAACGCCGGTTCGTCCTTCGGGGCTGCGATCCGCGGCGGCGATCTCGTCTGCATGGGGGATGTTGGCGGCCGCACCGGAATCGATCAGAAGGGCGGCACGATCATTGTCGGCGGGCGGAGCGGAGCCTTTTCCGCTTTCATGATGCAGCGCGGCCGCATGATCATTTTGGGCGATGCCGGCAAGAATCTCGGCGACTCGATGTACGACGGCATCATTTACGTCGGTGGAAACGTCGAATCGCTTGGCGTCGACGCCGTCGATGCGGAGATGACGGATCAGGATCTCGCGTGGTTGACGCGAAAGCTCAAGAACTACGGCCTGGATGCGCCTCGCGGAATTCGCCAACATGCGCAAGATCGTGGCGGGCAAGCAATTGTGGAACTACGACAATCTTGAGCCGGCAGAGAAAAAAATCATTCTTTGATCGCCAGGAGGCCGAATTGGACGATATTTCCGATCAAGTTTCGCGCGAAACGCGTCTGCACGAGCGCCAGGAGAAACCGGAACGCAACAGGAGCATTCTCGGTCAGAACTTCCTGTTCACGCCGACAGTCATCGACGACATTCACATCAAGGCGGAACTCGGCCGCTACCGCATGCGCGGAATGGCGCTTGTTCAAGAAAATCCCGAGCTGGGACGAACTGACCTTTCTGCCCGGCACGCTGACCCGCTTCGTCATCGAAGGCTATCGCGAGAAATGCGAGACCAAGACCATCATTGGCCCGCGCGCCAAGCGTCCGGTGGAGCTGGAGATCCCGATCTACATTACCGGCATGAGCTTCGGCGCGCTGTCGTATGAGGCGAAAGTCGCGTTGGCGCGCGGCGCCACCATGGCGGGCAGCGCGACTTGTTCGGGTGAAGGAGGCATGATTCCGGACGAGCGGCGTTTCTCCGAACGCTGGTTCTATCAGTGTATCCAGTCGCGCTATGGATTTAATCCACACCATCTTCGGCTTGCGGACGCTTGTGAGATCTTCATCGGCCAGGGCTGCAAGGTCGGTCTTGGCGGCCATTTGATGGGCCAGAAGGTGACCGATCAGGTCGCGGAGATGCGTTCGCTTCCGGCCGGAATCGATCAGCGCTCCCCGGCGCGTCATCCCGATTGGCTCGGGCCGGACGATCTGGCGCTCAAGATCAACGAGCTGCGGGAGGCGACGGACGGCGAGATTCCGATCCAGCTCAAGCTCGGAGCGGCGCGCGTCTATGATGACGTACGCATGGCGGCGAAATGCGGGCCGGACTCGATCTATATCGACGGCATGGAAGGTTCTACCGGCGCCGGCCCGCACATCGCAACCGAGGAGACCGGCATTCCGGGCATCGCGGCAATTCGCCAAGCGCGCAAGGCGCTCGACGATGTCGGCAAGAGCGGCGAGATCAGCTTGGTCTATGCCGGCGGCATTCGCAACGGTGCCGACGTCGCCAAGGCACTTGCGCTTGGTGCCGATGCGGTGGCGATCGGCACTGCTGCTTTGATTGCACTCAACTGCAACAAAGACATTCCGGAGGCCGATTACGAAGGCACCGTCGGCGTGCCGGCGGGGCTTTGCTATCACTGCCATACCGGGCGCTGTCCGGTCGGCGTTGCAACCCAGGATCCGGAACTGCGCAAGCGTCTCAATCCCGATGAGGCCGCAGAGCGCGTCTACAATTTCCTGCATACGCTGACCCTGGAATGCCAGATGATGGCGCGCGCCTGCGGCAAAACAAACGTCCACAGCCTCGAGCCGGAAGACCTTGCCGCGCTGACCATGGAGGCCTCGGCTTTGGCCATGGTACCGCTCGCCGGCTCGCAGCACACGGTCGGCCGTCCCGACATGAATCGATATTGAGGTGACATCACATGGAGAAGCAGCCGAAGAGCGGCGCCGGCCACGACGGAAAATCATTCGACGAGCGCGAACCGCGGACCGGCCAGCATGTCGGTTACCGGTACGACGTTAATTTGTTGCCGGACTATTCACGCCTCACGCCGTTTTTGAAGAACTACCTCGAAATGATGGGATGGGACGACCTGAATTGGCTGGAGGATGTGCATCTGGGTTACGAGGAAGGAAGAGCCGCGATTTTCGACCGCAATCTCAACGGCTGGGTGACGGTGCCGGACAGCATCGTGCTTCCCGATACTCAGCAAGACCGCGACATGCTCGCGCGGGAACTCCTGATTAAATTCCAGATGTCCCAGCACAATCCCCTGGTCGCTCTCAAGGACATGTACGACAAGCGTGATTGAGAACTGAACGTCGGCAAATGTCGGCCAAGCGGCGAACAAGTTGAACGTCGAATTCGCGGAATGGTATTGCTTCAGGCAGGTACGACATGATCCCGGTAATACATGATCTGTCGGTCACAATCAGGCACGGTGACGGCCGGCTCGGGTTGCAGGTTGGTTTCACGACGCCATACACCTACGCGGACGTGAACTGGCAAGGATCATCGTTCTGCATGTTTTGCCATTACGGAACACATGTTGACGCGCCCAATCATTTCATCTGCGACGGCATTCCGATCGACGATGTGCCGCTCAACCGAATCATCGGCCCGGCGGCCGTCGTCGAACTCTCCGACTTCGGTCAGGAGGGTAAGATAACCAGCAATATCCTGGAAGATCGCGGACGCCATGCGCGGCCCGACAATATCGTGATCTTGCGAACCGGCTGGAGCGATGCGCATTGGGGAACGGACGCGTTCTGGAAGAGCGGACCGTATCTCACGCCGGACGCCGGAGACTGGCTCGTGGAACGCAAGGTCAAAGCCGTGGTCTACGACTTCTCCGAAGAGTACGTTGTGCGCAAGCAGGGTTTTCGCGGCGAAGAATGCATCGTTCACCACAAAATACTTGGCAACAGCATTTTCAATATCGAATATGTAGTCAATCTTGGGAAGATCGAGCGGCCAAGGTGCGCAATCATCGCCATGCCGATCAAACTGTACGGTCTCGACGGCGCGCCGTCACGCGTGATCGCGCTGGAAGGAGTGGATCTGCCGACCGAATTCGAGATGCGGTAGTGCAAAAGTCCGTCAGGAAAGGCGAGACGGTGGAGACGATCAAATCGCCGGGAATTTCGAAGACGGCTCCCCGGACAGCGTCTGACGTCGGTGCCGGCCTCAACGCGGGCGCAAGCACCGATGTGAGCCCCGACGCGCTGACATTAAAGACCTCGCAGCGCGGTTCTAGCGCCATCGCAAGCCAGCTTCGTTGGGCGATCATGAACGATAGATACCTCTCCGGGGATCAGTTGCCGCCCGAGCGCGAGATCGCCCGTCAGTTCGGCTCATCGCGCGCAACCGTGCGCGCCGCGCTCCGGGTGCTCGAAGAGCAGAAGCTGATAACGCGCAAAATCGGTAGCGGCACATTCGTCGCCTATGCGGGCTCGCAGGTGGACGAGGAGATTGCCGAAGTCACGAGCCCACTCGAATTGATCGAAGTTCGCCTCGCGCTGGAGCCGCATATCGTGCGGTTGGCGGTCGTACACGGAACCGGCCGCGACATGAGCAATCTGGCCGGACTACTCGATGAGCTGGAAAGATCGCATCACGATCATGAGCGTTTCAGTCAGGTGGATCAGAGCTTCCATCTCGCCTTTGCAGTAGCCACGCATAATCCGCTGCTCGTGTCGATGTACCGGCGCGTCAACGAGGTCCGCGGCCATGCGCAATGGAATCAGATGAAGGACAAAATCCTCGTTCCGCCCCGAATCCACGAATACAACACCTCTCATCGCCTGATCTACGAGGCGGTCAATCGCCGTGATGCAGATGCAGCCGCGGAACTGATCACGGCCCACCTTTTGGAGGCGCGGCGCGATCTTGTGGGCGCGAGATCCGGCTGATTGGTGTCGGGAATGACCATGGCAGACAAGAACGGACATCGCCAAAGCGCGCGGAATGCCGTCAACTCGGTTTCCGACTTGTCCGCCGCTCTGCTTGAACCGCGCTCGCTCACGACCGCGTCGGCCGCGGGATGGCTGCTGCGTTTTTCGGTCGGGGCCGCAAAATCGTCCGGCTTGCGAACGTTTCCGACCATGCGCCGGAAGCGAATGCGTAGAAGGGCCGAGCAGGCCCGTTTTGGCGAGCGCCGCGAAAGACGGGATCATGCGCCGCCCAAGTCTGCAGCGCGGGTCATTCTGGAGACTCGGAACCTCTCCAAGTCATTCGGCGGCTATATCGCGGTCAACAACGTCAGTCTGCAGATACGTGAGGGCACGATCCATTCCCTGATCGGACCCAACGGAGCCGGCAAGACGACGCTGTTTAATCTGCTAACGAAGTTTTTATGGCCGACGGCCGGCGCGATTTGGTACGAGGGTCGCGACATAACGATGATGCGTCCGGCAAAGCTGGCGCGGGCCGGCGTGGCTCGGTCGTTCCAGATTTCCGCGACCTTCTCCAATATGACCGTTCTGGAAAATGTGCGCGTTGCGCTGCAGCGCGATTACTGCCTGCCGCTGAACTTCTGGGACTCACGGAAGGTCCTCCGCGAGTTGGACCACACGGCCCGGGACCTGCTCGCTGAAGTCGGCCTGGACGCTTATTCCGACCGGCTTGCCGCCGAGCTGCCTTATGGAGGCAAACGGGCGCTGGAGCTGGCGACGACGCTCGCGCTCAAGCCGAAGGTCCTGCTGCTGGATGAGCCGATGGCCGGCCTCGCCGCCGAGGAAATAAGCCGCATCACGGCTCTCATCAGACGCGTGGCCAAGGGCCGCACGGTGGTTCTGGTCGAGCACAATCTCGGCGTCGTCGCGAACCTCTCAGATGAGATCACGGTCCTTCAGCGTGGCGAAATTCTGGCGTCCGGGAACTACAATGAAGTTTCGCAGAAGCCCGAAGTGATCGAGGCTTACATGGGAACGGGCGATGTCTGACCGCGATCAGGCCGACCGCTGTCTGACGGTCACGAACCTTCACGCCCGCTACGGCGATTCGCATGTCCTCCACGGCATTGATTTCTTCATCAATGATGGCGAGGTCGTGAGCCTGCTTGGGCGCAATGGCGCGGGAAAAACCACGACGATCAAATCCATTATGGGGCTGATCGCCACCCGGACCGGCTCGATTCTGTTCAAGGACACACAGCTCATCGGCCGCAACCCCGAGGACACCGCTCGCCTGGGCATCGGCTATTGTCCCGACGATCGCGGGATATTCGCGTCCCTTTCGGTCGAGGAGAATCTGCTGTTGGCGCCGGTGGTGAAATCCGGCGGCATGCTGCTCGGAGAGATTTTCGAGCTCTTTCCGAACATCAAGGAGCGGCTTTCAGCAGCGGGCAACAAGCTTTCCGGCGGCGAGCAGCAGATGCTGGCGATTGCGCGAATTCTCCGCACCGGAGCCCGGCTGCTGCTGCTCGATGAGCCGACGGAAGGGCTGGCACCGCGGATCGTCAAGGAAATCGGACGGGCGCTCAGAGCCTTGAAGGCGCGCGGCTTTACCATTCTGCTCATCGAGCAGAATTTCAAGTTCGCTTCCACGATCTCGGATTGGCATTACCTGGTCGAAAACGGCAAGGTTGTCGACGAGATTTCCAACGCCAATGCGCTGAACGATCCGATCAAACTGCAGAAGCATCTCGGAATCTGACTACACCCACAATGATGGAGCCTGCTATGCGTGGTCTGAAATGGCATTTGAGTATGCTCGCGTTGCTGCTCTCGTACGGAGCAGCCTGTGCGCAAGGCGCCGCGGTCAAGATCGGCGTCATGAACGACCAGTCCAGCATCTATGCCGATCTTTCCGGCCTCGGCGGTGTCGAAGCGGCGCGAATGGCAATCGAAGACTTCGGCGGCAAGGTGCTCGGCCGACCGATCGAGCTGATCAGCGCCGATATGCAGAACAAGGCCGATGTGGCGGCTAACATCGCGAACCAATGGTACGATAATCAAAACGTCGACGTGATTGTCGACGTGCCGAACTCCGCAGCGGCGCTGGCCATTCAAGAGATCGCCAGGAAAAAGAAGCGGCTTGTTCTGTTTTCCACCGCAGCCACTTCGGAACTGACAGGGAGCAAATGCTCGCCCTACGGCGCGCATTGGACTTACGACACCTATTCGCTCGCGGCGGGCACCGCGCGCGCGCTCATCCAAAGCGGCGCCCTGAAGTGGTACTTCATCACCGCCGATTATGCCTTCGGCCATCAGCTCCAGGCGGACACGACCAAGTTCGTCAAGGCTGCCGGCGGCCAGGTGGTGGGCTCGGCCCTCGCGCCGTTTCCGACCCAGGACTTCTCGTCCTTTCTGCTGAGCGCGGAGGGCTCGAACGCGGACGTCGTAGCACTTGCGAATGCCGGCGGGGACACGATCAACGCCATCAAGCAGGCCCGTGAATTCAAGTTCGACAAGTCCGGAAAGCGACTGGCGGCTCTGCTGATGTTCATCAGCGATGTTCATAGTCTGGGGCTCAACGCCGCCCAGGGTACGATCCTGACCACCGGGTTCTACTGGGACCTCAATGACGCCACCCGAGAATGGTCGAAGAAGTTCTTCGCCCGCCGGCACGCCATGCCGACCATGACCCAGGCCGGCGTTTATTCAGCCGTTCTGCATTATCTGCAGGCGGTTCGGGCCGCCGGCACGAAAGATCCGCTGAAGGTCATGAAAAAGATGCAGGAAATGCCAATCCATGATTTCTTCGCGGAGGACGGCAGGCTCCGGCCCGATGGCCGCATGGTCCATGACATGTATCTGGTCCAGGTGAAGGCCCCTGGCCAATCGAAAGAACCGTGGGATTACTACAAGATCCTGCGCACCATCCCGGCCGACCAGGCATTCCGGCCATTGCAGGATGGCGGCTGTCCTCTCGTCACTCACTGAGCGCACCAATCGACTGATCGAAGAGAGCACCCCCGAGAGAATCGGCGCCTGAGATGTTCGGAATCCCGCTCCCGGTTCTCTTGGGACAGCTCATGCTCGGCCTGATCAACGGGGCATTCTATGCCACGATGAGCCTGGGACTGGCGCTGATTTTCGGGGTGCTCAACATCATCAATTTCGCGCACGGCGCACTCTATATGATGGGCGGGTTTTTCGCCTGGATACTGCTGCAATATATGGACCTCGGCTATTGGTATGCCTTGATCCTGGTCCCCATCATTGTCGGCATAATCGGTCTCCTCATCGAGCGATTGCTGCTGCGCCACCTGTATAGTCTCGATCACCTCTATGGACTCTTGCTGACGTTCGCGCTGTCGCTAATCATCGAGGGTGTCTTTCGACAGAAGTACGGCGTGTCGGGGCAGCCCTATGACATACCGAGCGCTTTGCGCGGCGGTTTCGATCTTGGCTTCATGTTTTTGCCGGCGTATCGGGCTTGGGTGCTTGCGGCATCGATTGGTATCTGTCTTCTCACCTGGATCGTCGTCGAGCGAACCCGCCTCGGCTCCCATCTGCGTGCGGCGACTGAAAATCCCGCGCTGGCGAGGGCGTTCGGGATTCGAGTGCCGAGCCTGATTACAATGACCTATGTGGGCGGCGTCATGCTCGCGGCGCTCGCGGGGGTATTGGCCGCGCCAATTTATCAGGTCAGCTCGATCATGGGATCGAACATCATTCCGGTGGTGTTCGCGGTGGTGGTGATCGGCGGGTTGGGCTCGATTTTTGGCGCGGTGGCGACGGGCTTCATGGTCGGGCTTCTCGAAGGCCTGACGAAGCTGATCTACCCGCCGGCAACAAACACGGCCGTATTCGTCCTGATGGTCGTCATTCTACTGTTGAGGCCGCAGGGACTGTTCGGGAAGAGAAATTATTGAAATGAGTTGGCAGAAGACCGCATGGCTCGTTGGCGCGATTGTTATCGCGGCCGTTCTGCCGTTCTTCGTCTATCCTGTTTTTCTGATGCAGGCCATGGCGCTTGCCATCTTCGCCTGTGGTTTCAATCTGCTGCTCGGCTATTCGGGTCTCCTGTCTTTCGGCCAGGCGGCGCTGTTCGGCGCCGCTGCCTATGTGTGCGGCTACGCGGCAAAAGCCTGGCACCTGCCGGCCGAACTGGCGATCCTGTGCGGAACCGCCGCGTCGGGGGTATTGGGCCTCCTGTACGGGATTCTGGCGATTCGCCAGCGCGGCATTTATCTCGCCATGATCACTTTTGCCTTGTCGCAGATGATTTATTTCATCTGCGTCCAGGCGCCCTTTACCGGCGGCGAAGACGGCTTGCAGGGCATCCTGCCCCACTCTTTTCTGCGCATCGTTGATCTGGGCCAGCCGCTCAATCTCTATTACTTCGAGTTGGGCGTTTTTGTTCTCGCGCTGTTGCTGCTCTGGAGAATCATCGAGTCGCCGTTCGGGCAGGTATTGCGGGCAATGAAAGGCAACGAGTTGCGGACGGTGTCACTCGGCTATGACGTCGAAGTGCTGAAGCTCGTCTGCTTTGCCATGTCGGGAGCGTTTTCGGGGCTTGGCGGAAGCCTGCAGGCGTTCGCGCTAGGGTTTGCCAGCCTGGACAATGTGCAGTGGCACCTCAACGGCGAGGTCATCCTGATGACGCTCCTCGGCGGCCTCGGCACCTTCTTTGGTCCTGTTGTGGGCGCAGTCCTTGTTCTGTCCATTGAGAACTACCTGGCCAGCCTCGGCGGTGTTGTCACGATCGTGGAGGGCGTTGTGTTCGCCACGATCGTGATGACGTTTCGGCGCGGCCTTGTGGGCGAACTGCAGCCGCGACTCGGCCGTCTCCTGCAGTTGTCAACCAGGCGCGTCGCAATCGAGGCGCTCCCGGTCGACCCGGTTCCGGCCGTAAAACGGCCCTCGGATGTAGCCGACTCGCGCAGCGTGGCATGACGGAAGGGCTATGCGATGCACGTTCTCGTTCTTCAACATATCAGCATCGAACATCCGGGAATGTTCCGGGACCTTTGGGCCGAAGGCGGGCACACCTGGAGCGCGGTCGAAATTGATGCAGGGGAATCGATCCCCGCGTTCGACGGCTTTGACCTGATGGTGGCGATGGGCGGCCCGATGGATGTTTGGCAGGAACGGGAGCACCCCTGGCTGATCCCGGAAAAAGCGGCAATCCGCCGGTGGGTGAAAGACCTTGAGCGTCCCTTTCTTGGCATCTGCCTCGGCCATCAATTGCTGGCCGATGCGCTCGGCGGAAAGGTCACGAAGATGGCGCGCCCCGAAGTTGGTGTTGTCAATATCGACTTGACGCCGAATGGCCTGACCGACCGGCTGCTGGCCGGATGTCAGGACCGGTTCGAAGCGCTGCAATGGCACGGTGCCGAAATTTCGGTCCTGCCGCCCGGAGGACGGGCTCTGGCGACCAATGCGGCCTCGCAATTCCAGGCCATCTGTTGGGGCAAATACGCCTATGGGTTCCAATATCACATCGAGATCACCGCCACGACGGCGTCGGAGTGGAGTGCTGTTCCCGAATACAAGGCTGCGCTTGATCGAACATTGGGCGCTGGCGGCGCGGCTCGGCTCGAGAGACATGTTGCCGACAGCCTGCCGAAATTTTGGGCTTCTGTCCGGCACATGAATCAAAATCTGACGGAGATTGTCGCCAGCGCATCGCAGTCTTTGGTCCGAACCCGTTCATAAAAGCCCCAATTGCTCGATTCTCGACTGCGCCGAGACCGGCGCGCCGGTTAAAGCGCGCGCGAGAGCCAGGTCGCGCGTCTTAGCAATCGAGCGTCGTCTGTCGTTCCCATTCGGTTAGATGGAGGGAGTAATTGTTCCAGTCGGCATGCTTGAGCTTCAGATATGACGCAATGACCGCCTCGCCTAACGCCGATTTGAATACTGAAGAAGTTTCGAGCGCTCGCAGTGCATCGAGCAGGTTGAGCGGCAACGTTCTCGCCTTCCCGGCCTTGTCGCGTTCAGTGTACATATTGATGTCTAGTCGTTCGCCCGGGTCTCGCGCGTGCTTGAGGCCGTCAAGTCCTGCGGCGAGCACAGCAGCAGCAAACAGGTATGGATTGGCTGCTCCATCCGCGAGCCTCAATTCAAATCGCCCCGAGTCTGGTATCCGTATCATGTGAGTACGGTTGTTCCCGGCATAGCTAATAGTGTTCGGCGACCATGTTGCTCCGGACGTGGTCCGCGGCGCATTGATGCGTTTGTATGAATTCACCGCCGGATTGGTGATTGCGCACATTGCCTCGGCGGAGTGCATGACGCCGCCGATGAAGTGATAGGCCAGTTGCGATAGGCCAAGTTCGCCGTTCTTGTCTTCAAATAAGTTCCGTCCATCAGTCGCGGACCACAGAGAGATATGAATATGGCAGCCGCTTCCAGTCAAATTTGCAAACGGCTTGGGCATGAAAGTTGCACGCAAACCGTGTTTTTCAGCAATTGATTTCACCATGAATTTGAAGAACGCGTGCCGATCAGCAGTCACGAGGACATCGCTGTACTCCCAGTTCATCTCGAACTGGCCGTTTGCGTCTTCGTGATCGTTCTGATACGGCCGCCAGCCGAGCTCCACCATGGCGTCGCAAATTTCGGCGATGACATCGTAGCGGCGCATGAGCGCCTGCTGATCGTAACAGGGCTTGACCTGTCCGTCTGCTGCATCGGAAATCGCTCTGGCGTCAGGAGTAATAAGGAAATATTCGCATTCGACGCCAGCCTTCATGGAGTAGCCGTCAGCCGCCGCTTGATTAATAACGCGCTGGAGCACCTGACGCGGGTTTTGCTCAACATCTCTCCCGTTCATAAACAGGTCGCCAGTGACCCAAGCTACTCCTGGTTTCCACGGCAGCGGCATGACAGTCCGCGGATCCGGCATGACAAGAACGTCAGGGTCGGCAGGAGACATGTCGAACCAGGTAGCGAAACCTGCGAAGCCGGCGCCGGCCTTGGCGACCGCCTCGATAGCGCTGACCGGGACGAGTTTTGATCGCATCGTGCCGAAAAGGTCGACGAACGCGATCAGGAAGTATTTGACACTGTGCTTCCGAGCGATGTCTTCCCAAGAAACCATTTGCGACTGCTTCCTTTAGGGCCGGTTTGCGGACAGCAACGGGTCACATCTGTTTTACGGACCGCATCTGTTTCAAGCCTTATTTCCCGGTCAATCCTGGAATCCAGTCCGTTCCTGCGAGGGGCACCCGCGCCATCGCGGCGGCTTCCACGGTAAGCGCGACGAGGTCTTCGGGCTCAAGGTTGTGTACGTGACTCTTGCCGCAGGCGCGGGCGATCGTTTGCGCTTCCAAAGTCATGACGGTGAGAAAATTTGCCAGTTTGTGGCCGGCGGCGATCGGATCAAGTCGTGCGGCAAGCACCGGGTCCTGAGTGGTTATCCCAGCGGGATCACGGCCCTCGTGCCAGTCGTCATACGCCCCCGCAGTCGTACCTAACTTGCGATATTCTTCTTCTAAACTCGGATCATTGTCGCCGAGCGCAATCAACGCTGCAGTACCGATTGATACGGCGTCGGCGCCCAAGGCGAGGCACTTTGCTACATCGGCACCATTGCGGATGCCGCCGGAGACGATCAGTTGGGCTTTGCGGTGCATGCCCAGGTCGGCAAGCGCCCGCACAGCAGGTGCAATTGCTGAAAGTGTGGGAAGGCCGACGTTCTCTATGAAAACATCCTGTGTCGCAGCAGTGCCACCCTGCATTCCATCAAGCACGATTGCATCCGCCCCCGACTTGACCGCCAGTGCGGTGTCGTAATAGGGGCGCGATGCACCGATTTTGACATAGATCGGCTTCTCCCAATCGGTGATCTCCCGCAATTCTTGTATTTTAATTTCAAGGTCATCAGGACCGGTCCAATCAGGATGGCGACATGCGGAACGCTGATCAATCCCCTCCGGCAAGCAACGCATCGCAGCGACCCTGCGGTCGATCTTCTGCCCAAGCAGCATGCCGCCACCACCTGGTTTGGCTCCTTGTCCGATGACAACCTCGATAGCGTCCGCCTTGCGCAAATCATCTGGATTCATGCCGTAGCGCGATGGCAGCACTTGGTAGACGAGAATATCGGAATGCGTACGCTCCTCGGCGGTCATGCCGCCATCGCCCGTGGTGGTTGATGTACCTAGGGCGGACGCAGCGCGGCCCAGAGCCTCCTTAGCCTGTGCGGACAGTGCGCCAAAACTCATGCCGGCGATGGTGATCGGTATCTTCAGCATCACCGGCTTTTTCGCAAAGCGCGCGCCAACCGTAACGTCAGTCGCGCATTTTTCACGATATCCCTCCAGCGGATAGCGGCTGATGGAGGCGCCAAGAAACAAAAGATCGTCGAAATGTGGTAGCTTGCGCTTGCTGCCCGCGCCGCGAATGTCATAGATGCCAGTTGCTGCAGCCCGCTGAATTTCAGCTATTGTATATTCGTCAAACGTAGCCGACTTGCGGGGCGGCGTATGAAGCCAGCGGTCTTGCGCCGTCATCAATAGGATCCAACGTTATCAATGTGGAAGTGGTAAAGCGCGCGCGTGGAACCGTATCGCCTGAATTCGCCAACATCGATGCCGCCACTCATTCCTGCGGCCTCGATTAATTTGCGGAGTTCGGCTTTGTGGTGATCTTTCAGCGTTTTTTCGATGCAGTCAGCACCAAGGCTCTTCACGTTGCCGCGCACGTAGAGATGCGCCTCGTAAATCGAATCGCCGAGCGCATCTCCCGCTTCACCGAGGACCACAAGATTGCCGGCCTGGGCCATGAATGCCGAAAAATTGCCAATGGATCCCTTGACGACGATGTCGATCCCCTTCATCGAAATCCCGCACCGCGCCGAGGCATCGCCATCAATAACCAGGAGTCCGCCGCAACCACTTGCTCCTGCAGCCTGCGAAGCATTGCCTTGAACATGCACGTGACCCGACATCATGTTCTCGGCCACTCCTTGCCCCGCGTTGCCGCGCACGATCACATGCGCCCGCTTGTTCATCCCCGCACAATAATATCCAACGTGACCTTCCACTTCGATTAGCAACGACGCATCGATCCCGGCCGCGATAGCATGCTGACCCCGCGGATTAAGGACTCGCCAACGCGTTTCGTTCATGTCGGGTGGCAGCCGATGGAGCGCCTCGTTGAGCTGACGCAGCGGCGTCTGAGCCAGATCGACAGTCGGCATCAGTGCCGCTCCCACAAATAGACTTTGGCCGGCTCTGGCTCCCAAACCGTAGCCGCCTTTACCCCCGGCAGATCGACCAGCGCACGATATTCGGTGCCAAAAGCCACCCACCGGTCAGTCTCAGCCATCACGGCCGGTTTGCAACCGATCGCGTCGCGCAGCACGCCAAAGCCGAACTCCGTGCCAATGACGAAGGTGTAGAAGCCATCAAGCACCTTGAGAGAGGCATCCATCGCCAGTTCTAGCGAAGCGCCCTCGCGCATTTTCCAACTCAGAAAAGCCGCGGCCACCTCGCTGTCGTTTTCGGTCGTGAACACAACACCGCGGTGCATCAGCTCGCGGCGGACACTATTGTGATTCGATAGCGACCCGTTGTGTACGAGACATTGATCAGGCCCCGTAGAAAACGGATGGGCGCCATCTATTGTAACTGCCGATTCTGTCGCCATTCGTGTGTGGCCGATGGCGTGCGTACCGGACATCCGCTCAAGGCCGAAGCGAGCAGCAACGCGATCAGGCCGTCCGACATCTTTGAAGATCTCCATGCGGCGGCCACTTCCTACTATTCTGAGGTCCGGCGTCTTCGCGACCTCTGTGCCAAAATCGGCTTCGCGATCACAGGGAACGGTCATAACCGCCTGGGTGCCGTGCCGGTGCCGGATCGAAATCCCATAATCCTGGTCGCGTACGAAGTGCTCGAAATCAAAGCCTTCGGGAGCCCGCAAAGTGTGTTTGGAATAGTTTGGAATGGCTTCATCGTAGACAGCAAATCCCGCAGAATCCGGACCGCGATCGCACAAGCTGCTCAACATTCCGGCAAGAAGGCTGCCCAGTTCCGGCTCGAGTTTATTGTCCTTGAGGAAGATTCCGACAATGCCGCACATCTTCGCTCGACTGCTCCCCTAGACAACCGATTCCATCACCTGACCAAGCCCAAAATCATGGCTGTCCGCCTCCTGGCTCAACCTGATCGAGGGCTTCTTCTCCAAGTTAGCCCGTTCGGTCTCGCGTCATATTCGCGTCGCCTCAAAGCAAGAGCTTAAGTGGCGCATCACGGGCGATATCAAACGACATCGCGTCATTCAGAGTTGGTCCTATTAGCTCGCCGAGGCCGTGTGATGTGACTCGAACCAACGAAACGACGAACTATTAGGCAGCGACACTGCAACAGGCGGTCCGTCATGTCAATTGTCAAGCAACAAAATTTCGTGTCAGGAAACCGACGGAAGAGTGGTTTGCCGGGGAGGCCAGGGTCGCAGGTCACTTTCCGGCTCCCGAAGCTGTTGGCGAGCGCAATTTGCGCCTACAGTCCTATGGCCGTCATCTCAATCACCGGCTCAGTCGCCGGCAAGCCGTTCCGGTGAGTTTTGACCGTGAAAATGCCAGGCACGTCCAAATGAAAAAACCGCCCCGGAGTAATCGGCCAAATATAGACCTGCGCACGGGCTCGCGTGCGCCCAATGAAGTACCCCGTTCTTTGGAATCGAGCATTGGGGCGCAGGTGCGAACACTCCGCAAGGAACTTAATCTTACAGTGGCCGAGTTGGGCACCGCCGCCGGAATCTCAACCGGAATGATGTCGAAGATCGAGAACGGGTCAATTTCGCCCTCGCTCGGCACACTCAATTCACTGGCCAAGGCCCTGAATGTTCCGATTGGGCGGCTTTTTAGCGACACCGATGAAAAGCGCGATTGCTCATTTGTGCGGGCCGAACAGGGTGTTCGCATCGAACGTCGAGGTACCAAATCCGGCCATCTCTATGACTTGCTGGGGCACTCGTTGGGTGGTGAAATCGGTGTTGAACCTTATCTCATCACGCTGAAAAGCGACGCCGAACCCTATACCGACTTCCGCCATGCGGGCGTCGAGTTCATCTACATGCTGACAGGCAAGGTTCGCTACCGCCATGCTGATCGAAGCTACGTGCTGCAGCCGGGTGACGCATTGTTCTTCGATGCGGCCGCCCGCCACGGTCCCGAGGAGCTCATCAAAGCGCCGATGACGTACCTGTCGATCATTATTTACCTCCGACGCTGACAAATGCTCAAAAAGACCCAGCACGATCTGGCGTCTGTCTTGGCGCCCCCTGTACGGATCTGTGGATAATCCTGGAGCCGCCGCGTCGCAGGCATGGGCGCGGCCGCATCGGGGCGCGCAATTCGACCGCAGGAGGGCTTTCTTGAGTGGAAAACTTTTGTATTGACGGTAAGAGTAATCCGCCCTAGCGTTTGGGTAAAATAGGCATTGGGCGACTCTGCGGGACGGCGGGCCAGGGGTGGAGGTTCGTGGCTGCAGTTCGATCGCAGGGAGGGCGCTTGAAAAAGGCGCAGCCGATGCGGCAAGATCAGCGAAGGCCTCGTCCGCAGAGCCGGCCGGATGAGAAATTAACCCGTTGCACACGGAAGCAGAACGGGCAATGAGATGGGGGCGAGGCAAAACAGCTTCACGGTATCAAGACGCAGATGCCGCAGAGGTTCGCTCCTGCACTCACGTTCAAGCGCTCCCCATTACGCCCACCTGCGGATGCAGGGGCCGCCTTAACGCAATCCGGTGCGCAACGGCATTATCATGAAGCCGAACCAAGCTCTCGGGCTTCTAGCGCGGCTCCGTCCGAAAAATCCAACGTGTCATCTGGCGCAATCGCGCGACAGCATTTGACGATGCACGCACTCGGGATGCGTCGTGCAGCGAAGGCGAAGCAGAGATAATGAGCCTTGAAATCAGCTCCAGCGATGCCGCAGTCGAATTGCTACGTCGAACTCGACGACGTGACGCTCGACTACGGGCGCGGCGCAGGCGTCATAAGAGCGCTGGGGCAGACCAATCTGCGCCTGCAAAAAAGTGATTTCGTCGCACTGGTCGGTCCTTCTGGCTGCGGAAAATCGACGATCCTTAAACTCGTCACTGGGCTGCTCAGCGCAACGACAGGGTCCGTCTATGTGGCTGGCCGGAAAGTCGGCGTCGAGCCCCTGCGCGTCGGCATGGCATTCCAGAATCCGACCATGTTGCCATGGTTGACGGTACGCGAAAATGTCATGCTGCCGCTGAAAATCGTTCCGCCATTTCGCAAGCAATACCGGCTCAAGCGCAAGCGTGAGTTCCGGGATCGTGCGCAGGCGCTGCTGCAGGAGGTTGGACTGGGCAGCTTTGGCGACAAGCATCCATGGCAGCTTTCTGGGGGGATGTTGCAGCGCGCTTCGCTGTGCCGTGCACTGATTCACGAGCCGCAGCTTCTCATGCTCGACGAGCCGTTCGGCGCACTCGATCAATTCACCCGCGAGGAGCTGTGGGCCGTTATGCAGGAATTGTGGATGAAAATGCGGCCGACAGTACTGCTTGTCACCCACGATCTAAAAGAGGCCGCCTACCTCGCCAATCGAATATGCATCATGCGTGCGCGGCCCGGGCAGATCATTGATGAAGCCGTGGTGCCGTTCGAGCGCCCGCGCACGATTGAACAGTCATACACGCCGAGCTTCGTGGCCTTGACGCAGCGGCTGCGTGAACTGATCGTCAGCGCCCGTCCCGCCAAAGAGGCCGCTTGATGGATCAGAATTTGCGCCGTCGCATTGCTTCGGTCCTGTTGATCGTGGGCTTTTTCGTCTTATGGGAGGGGCTGTGCTGGTTGTTCGGGATCAGCGACATCATTCTTCCAAGACCGAGTCAGATCATCGCGACGCTAATCACGCGCATGCCGGCATTGTGGCCGGATACCCTGCAGACGCTCTACACTACGCTGGTTGGATTCGGGCTCGGGATCGTATTCGGCGTCCTGCTCGGGGTGCTCGTTGGCTCATCACGGCTCGCCTATGACGTCGCCTATCCGCTGCTCGTCGGATTTGCCACTATACCGAAAGTCGCCGTGGTACCGATCTTGGTACTCTGGTTCGGCGCCGGGACCGTGCCGGCGGTGATCACTGCGATGATCATGAGCATCTTTCCGATCGTGGTGAATGTCGCTACCGGACTTGCGACAACAGAACCGGAACTGGAGGATGTGATGCGGGCCTTGCGCGCTAGCGAGCTCGACGTCCTCTGGAACGTCGGCCTGCCGCGGGCGGCGCCATATTTTTTTGCTTCACTGAAAGTCGCGGTGACGAACGCTTTCGTCGGTACGGTCATCTCCGAGACGGTGGCCTCAAACCGCGGCATCGGCAACGTTATGATGATCGCCAGCTCGACTTTTGACGTGCCGCTGGTGTTTGCCGGCCTCTTTATCCTGGCAGTGCTGGGCGTGTCCCTCTATGCGGTCTTTTCGCTGATCGAAATGCGCGTTACCGGCTGGGCCCACCGCAAAGATGACTTTGCGCTGAGCTAAAGGAGGGAGCGGTGGACAAAAGCAATTTTGAACGATTAGACGTTCTTCGCTGCGCAGCAAGTGCCGTTTAAGCCCACAGGATCTTCCCTTCACAGGAGCCAACAATGACCCTGAGCACTCGCCGTTCTCTGCTTGTATCCGCCGCGGCCCTGGCGGCGGCCGCTCCGCTTGGAGTTGAGACTTCAGCGGCGCAAAGCGCCACTTCAATAAGATTCATCCTCGACTGGAAATACCAGGGCATCCATGCCTTTGTCTTTTGGGCTCAGGACAAGGGTTATTTTAGTAAAGAGGGCCTAAACGTTACGGTAGATCAAGGTGACGGCTCGGCAGCGACGATCAGCCACATCGCTTCCGGAGCTTATGATGCCGGTCTCGGCGACATCAACGCGGTCGTCGCCCTTGCCGGCAAAGAGCCGGGCAAACAGCCGGTGATGGTCTACATGATGTACAACAACGCGCCCTATGCGCTCATCACCAAAGCATCCAGCGCGGTGAAGACGCTGAAGGACCTGGAGGGTCGCACCGTGGGATATCCGGCGGGAGCCTCTGCTGGACTGCTATTTCCCGTGCTGACTAAATTGAACGGCGTCGATCTGTCTAAAATCAAAATCATCAACATGTCTCCTGCGTTGCAAGAGCAGATGATGCTCAAGAACGAGGTCGACGCCTCTGCAGTGTACACGGTCACCAGCTACGTGAATCTGATCGCACAGAAGGTTAATCCGGACACGGATATTCGCTGGTTGTATTACGCCAAGTACGGCATCAATCCTTATGCCAATGGCGTTATGGTGTCGCAGAAGCTGATGAAGGAACATCCGCAGGCGGTTGCAGGTTTGGTGCGCGCTCTCAACCGCGCATTTATCGAGTCCGCACTGAATCCTGATGCGGCGGTTGAGCTTTTGATGAAGCGGCAACCACTGCTGAATGCGGCCCTTGAGAAGAAGCGCCTGATCTATGCTTATAAGACGTGCTTCGTTACGCCCGAAACGGAAAAGATCGGCGTCGGCAACGTCACCGATGACCACATGAACGCGACGATCAAATTGGATATCGAGGCATTCACCCTTTCTCATTCGCCGAAGTTCGCTGACGTATTCAGCCGCTCTTTTCTGCCGCCTATATCGGACCGAATGCTCAAGCTGCCGACCTAACAGAAACGCCAGTCATCATAGAACTACACAATGGAATCAGTGACGATCAATGCGGCTCGGCTGCTGCCGAACGCGACCGATCCGGCTGTTGCGGATGTGGCAATTCGCGTCAGCAATGGCCGTATAGCCGCGATTGAACAATCGACCGGTAAGGGCGATGGATTGGTGCTTCCGGCGCTTGCCAATGCCCATGATCACGCCCGCTTTACGCGGCTCAGTCAAAGCGGGAGCTTTGATGTGCCGCTCGAAGCGTGGCTGCCCTATCTGTCGCTCATACCGTCGGTCGATCCGTGGTTGTCCTCGGTGGTGTCGTTTGCCCGGTCTGCCCTCGGCGGCGCTGGGGCGATCATGGCGCACTACACGCGCGTTCAGGGGCTCACCGATTTCCCAACCGAGGCCAAAGCTGTCGCGCGCGCAGCGCGTGATGTCGGTGTGCGTGTGGCACTCGCGATTCATTGCCGCGATCGCAGTCCAATCGTGTACGGTCCGCACGACAAGCTTCTTAAGCAACTCTCGCCCGCTGCTTGTGCTTGCGTGAACCGACGGTTTCTGCGCGCGCCTATGCCGCCAGCCCAGCAGGTTGCGATGGTCGAGGCCGTCGCGGCCGAAATCGAAGGGGCCAGCGTAACCGTGCAGTACGGCCCTGCCGGGGTCCAGTGGTGCACGGACGCGATGCTCGAAGGCATTGCCGAGGCTTCAGCAAGGTCTGGACGCCGCGTTCACATGCACCTTTTGGAGACCCGCTATCAGCGGGCCTGGGCCGACCAGAACTACCCCAACGGGATTGTGCATCACCTTGATCGGATCGGGCTCGTCAACGAACGGGTATCATTTGCGCATTGCATTTGGCTGCGGCCTGAAGAAATGGAGATCATTGCCGACCGCGGCGCTACGATTGTCAGCAACACAAGCTCAAATCTTATTGTGAGTTCCGGAATCGCTCCGCTTGCGGAGATGTTGCGACGAGGCTGCAGAATCGCGATGGGTTTGGATGGTCTTGCCTTTGATGAAGACGAAGATGCCTTGCGCGAGATGCGCCTGGGCTACGTTCTGCACAAGGGCCTTGGATTCGAAACGCGCATGAGCCGCGCACAGCTGCTCCAGTTCGCCCTGGCCAATAATCGCTTTGTGGTGACGGGCGAGACCGATGGCGGAAAGATTGCGCCGGGTGCCCCTGCGGATCTCCTGATTCTCGATTGGAACCGGCTCGTCGCGGACATCGTCGAGCCCGATGTTCCTGCCATCGACCTGCTTCTGGGGCGCGCGCGCCGCGAGCATATCAAGGATCTCTTCGTTGCCGGCCGCAAAATCGTTGCCGGTGGTAAATTGGTCAGCGTCGATTTGCCAAATCTCGAGCGCGAGCTGCTATCGGTCCTGCGCGCAGCGCTCCATTCGACGGAAGACGTGCGCTCCGCAATGCCGGAACTGCGAGATGTCATCAGGGCGCATTACGGCGAGCCCATGTACTGCGTGTGAGCAGACGAGATGACATGCGGACGCGTTACTATCTTGATGGTGTAGAAGCTAGCTAGCCGCACGGCTGCCCTTATTGCATCCCAACCGCGCAGGCTAGGGCGCAATTGTTTCCCATTGAATCGATTGACGCTCTAGCATCTTGGCAGAGCATGATCTTTAAGCCGGATCATACTGCAGCTAGATTCTGGAATTCGCAGCCGGCGTCTTGAATCTCTTTCCCGTCTTCGGCAATCGCTTCTTTCGTTCTTCCCTACGAGACAGAGTCTCGACGATCAGCTTAGCTGCATGGTCGATGTGCTCGTTCAGATACTTTACGGCCAGATCGACGTTGCGGTTAAGCGCCGCATCGACGATTTTCTGATGCATCAGTGTTCGCGGTGCGTTGGGCATCCGGTTTGGTATCGAAAGGCGTCGATAACGGTCGAATAGGTCGGTCAAAAGCCCATTGAGGTGCACCAGACAGGGAGATCCGCAGGACGACACGAGGGTATAGTGAAACTCGCGGTGCCGACTTTCCCATAACTCGTCGGAGGCTTTTTTGTCGGCCTTGTCGAGGAGGGCGAGCTTGTGGTGCTCGCCGACCACGCGCGCCTCCCAGGCATCGTCGCCGTTCTTGACCGACAGGCTGAGCGCAAAACCTTCAATCTCCTTACGCACCATGGTGATATCGAGAAAATCGTTGACCGAAACCGCCGGGATGCGGAAACCGCGCTGTCCGGTCGCCACCACCAGCCGGCTTTCGGCGAGCCGCGATAGCGCTTCCCGCAACGGGCTCAGCCCTACTCCATAGGTTTCGCGCAGATCATCGAACCGGAGCTTCATCCCCGGTCCGAACCGCGAGCTCAAAATATCCGCGCGAATCTTCTCAAATACCTCCATGGCCAGCGTCCGAGACTGGCCCTCGGAGGGACTCCTTGTGCGACCGTCGCCCTCCTCAGCTCTCATCGCAGCGGTCCGATTAGCGTGTATATTGTCCATGTTTGTGAGACCGTTTGGCAAATTCCCTCAAGAGTACGCATCAACGATGGGCCGCAGCATGGAGCACGTATGTAACCAATTCTGACTCGCATGTCAGTCGAATTGTTCTGTATTGACGAAACCTCCCACTAAGCGATTCCAAGGCCCGCCGCGACGGCAGCGAGCGCTTTCTCGAAGCAGGCCAGTGGTGCGCGGGAAATCCCGGCGCCGACCTGGCCGATCCCGGGCTCGCGGTGCGCGATCCCCGTGTTGATGTACGGCAGTATCCCGGTCTTAAGCACCTTGCGGATGTCGATCCCGGTCGGAACGCCGGCGAAGTCGAGGTTTGGCATAGTCCAGTCCGGATTGCGATCGATCGTAATTTCGTACATGGCCCGCGTGTATCGGGCCGCATCGGTAGCGGAGCCGCCACCGACGAAGCCAGCGACTGCCGGCGAAGTCGCCATGGCAAAGCCGCCGAGCCCGATAGTCTCGACGATCGCCGAATCTCCCATGTCGGGATTGGCGTCGCGCTCGGAATAGCCGGGAAAGTACATACCGGTCGGTACCTCGACCGGTGCCGTAAACCACACGTCCCCGGTCGCGCTGACCTGTATGCCGAAATCCGTGCCGTTCCGGCACATGGCGGTGACGAGGGTGGAGCCCGCGATACCTTTCGCCGGATCGGTTATTGCCTTTCCCATCGCCATGGCGATGTTGAGAAAGAACTGATCGTTTTTGGCGATGAAGGTCAGAACTTCGGCTAGGTGCTCACTGCTGCTGGCCGTTAGAGCGAATGACGGCGCGATCTCGCGCAGGAACAGAGCCGAGCACGCGACATTGCGCTGGTGCATTTCGTCGCCCATGGCGAGGCCGCGCGCAATCAAGCTCTTCAGGGGGATGCCCCCGGACTGCCGCAACGCCGCGGAAAGCGCGGGACCTAGCACGTCGGCGATCCAACGCAGGCGATTAAGGACTTCGGCATCATTGCCGCCGAAGCGCATTACTTTGCCGAGACCCTCGTTGATGGTGCAGAAGGCACGGCTGCCGAAGTTTCGGTTCTCGACGATGAAAACAGGCTGGCTGATTGTAGTCATGCCCGTCATGGGCCCAACGGCGCCGAAGTGGTGGTTGGGGTGAAATGCGAAGCGCCCGGCGGCTGCCAACGTTTCCGCTTCCCTCAGATCGCCCGCCCAGCCTTCGAACATCGCAATGCCGCAGACGGCGCCGCGCATCGGGCCGCACATCCGCTCCCAGGTGATCGGCGGCCCGGAGTGCAGAATCATGTTGCGGCTTAGCCCAGGAATGACCTTTCCGGCCGGCTGGACGTCGATCAGAACGGGGTCCGCCAGCGACAGCCTGCGTATTGCTTCCGCATTGGCGAGTTCGATGTTCTCCAATGTCCCGTCTCCTGAGTCGTTCGCAGCGACCCCAGTCCCTGACCAGCATCGGTTACTGCGCGACGACCTTTCGCCGAGTTCTCGAAGTCGTGCCTCTTATAACTTCTTTGTCGACTGTAGATTAGAAACTCGAATTACGCCAATAAATTCGAAATAATTTGCGCTCCGGCGGATTATGGCCTAAGCTCCTGTTATACAATACCCGCTGCAGATGCAGTGGAAAAGCCGTCGGCGAGCCGGCTTACTGCCGTTGCGGCTTTGACTTGGAAGCCGAGGTCGATCAATGCCCCAGCGCACTGAGATCCCCAAGCGTCTGGTCATAGCGATTGGTGGCAACGCGATCCATCCCGAGGGAATTGTCGGGACTCCGGCCGAACAGGTGGAAGTTGCCGCCGCGCTGGGCGAAGCGCTGCTGCCGGTCATGGAGCTGAACGGCGAACTGATCATCACTCACGGCAACGGCCCGGTGGTGGGAAAAATCGTGCTGCGCCAGTCGCTCGCCCGTCACCGCGTCACGCCTATGTCGCTCGACATCTGCGTTGCCCACAGCCAGGGTGGGATCGCCTATTTGCTGATGCAGGCGTTCGAGAACGCCTTGCGCAAAAAGGACAATCGGCGCCACGTGGTGTGCTTGCTCACCCAAGTCGAGGTCGACCCCAACGACCCGGCGTTCAAGAATCCCTCTAAACCAATCGGCTATTTCTACTCCGAGGAGGAGGCTCGTGCGCTGCACGAAGAACTCGGATGGGAAATGCGCGAAGATTCCGGCCGTGGCTGGCGATTTGTGGTGCCGTCGCCAAATCCATTGCACATTGTCGACATTTCTCTCATCCGCGCCGTCACCCAGAGCGGCGCTGTGGTTATCGCCGGTGGGGGTGGCGGCGTTCCCGTCGTCCGCGGGCTCAAAGGGCAACGCCACGGTATCGGCGCGGTGATCGACAAGGATCGCACATCGGCCCTCATGGCCAATGTGCTGGGCATCGATGATCTGATGATTCTCAGTCCCGTGTCGCGGGTGGCCATCAACTTCGGCAAGCCGAATCAACAGGCGCTCGATCGAGTGACGCTGAGCGAAATCCGTCAATTCCATGCCGAAGGACATTTTCCGCCTGGAAGCATGGGGCCGAAGATCGAGGCAGCGATCCAATACTTGGAAAGAGGCGGCCGACACGTCATGATCGGGCGCCTGGACGAGGCCATGGCATTGCTTCACGGCGAGACTGGAACGCACATCGTTGTCGATCGATGACCGGCATAGCGCAGGAAGACCGGCGCCAATCTGCCCGACACCATCGGTTTTCAGGTCATCGACTGCTGTACCCGAGGCGCGGACCGAAACGTGCTTCATGGTGCTGAACCTCGGACGGGCTGCTCATACTGTCATGTGCGAGAGCCTCCACGGCGAGCTGATCGCCGTATTCCGCCGCAGCTTTTACGTGCGGTTTGGCGCTTCGGCGGTCTGCTTTGGCAGCAGCGGCCTTGGGCATGCTCCACTGAACGTGTTGTGCCGGATGCCCGACACTCTATCGTGGAACGACCAACTGGCGAACGGCACGACCGCTACGCGCGATGGCGCAGTCCTGCTGATTGGCCGTCGCCTCCGGTTCGATTTCAGCCGCGCCACATTGTGGCAGGCTCCCATCGCGACGGGAGTTTCAGTTCCAATCATACGCGCCGGTCTGTCGCGCCTGACGATGGCTGTGCGCCGGCACTCGCCGGCCGGGCTTGGCAAGCTGCTGGCGGTGCCGCTCGCTCCGGTGAATCTTTGCGGTGAAGCGACCTCGGACCTGCTGTTGCGCAGTGCCACACCCATCATCGCCGCGCTGAGCGAATGGATCGCTGCGGCATTAGGCGGCTCGTTGCGTCCGCCTCCGGCAATCGCGGAATTGATCGGACTTGGGCCAGGGTTGACGCCCTCGGGCGATGACTTTCTCTGTGGCGCCATGGCGGCCCTGCATTATCTCGGCCATAACGCGGTGGCGCGGTTGCTTGCCGAACACGTGCTCTCGGCCGCGGCAAACGCAACCAACTTCATCAGCGCTTCCTATCTGCGTTGGGCTGCCGCGGGCGAGGTCTCGGAGGTGCTGTTCGACGTGCTTCGCTCGATCGCCTCAGGTGGCGACGAGCTCGACGCATGCCTTGATGTCGTCGATGGTGTTGGCCATACGTCCGGCTGGGACACTTTGACAGGAGCGGCGGTAGTTTGCGCGGCGCTGTGCGCGGCGAAACAGACACATTCATCGTAGCAAGCACGATTTGCTGAAAGCACGCCTCAGGCGGTCTCGCGCAGAATCGCGATCGCAAGTTCGGCCGCATCGGCGTTTGACGGCGCGACGACCACTCCGGCGTCACGGAGCATCCGGGCCTGACGCGAATAGCCCTGAGGGTCTGCCTCGGTGCCGCACACGGACGTCACTATCACTGCTTTACGGTCCTCAGGCGGAGGCAACTTGGCAATCAGCTCGCCGGCCGGGTCGCCATGAGAGCCATAACCGATCACGATGTCGGTCAGTGCCACGGCTGTGCGGCCATCCGCGATTGCCTGTCGCAGCATGTCGTTGCGCGGCGACGGATCGATCATCGGGTGCGGGCGGCCGACCGTGTATTCGTCATCGCCCAGATCAAGCAGCACATGCCCCTGTAAGTCAGCGCTTGCCTTGTCGACGTGCGGAATCGGGACATTCGAGGCGACCGCAAGGCCGCTGCGATGGAAGAACACTTGCGCTTCCGCGCAAAGCGTGCCGCCGCTGAAAAATCCCTTCACCACGCTGCGGCCGGGCGCGATCTCGCGCGCAAGGGCGGCGGGGGAGGCTATGGGTTCCGAAGTCGCGAACGGTCGGCCGGCGAGCGCTTGCTGGGCGGCCGATCGCAGGTCGGAGAACAGCGCCACATTTGCCGGCACAGGCATCTCGTCCGCCCCGACGAAGCAGGCGATGAATGGCTTTTTGCTCCGCGCCGCCCGCTCCAGGATCCGGCGTGCAACGGCGGGCTCAGGCGGTTTGGAAATGAGGATGATACGCGCGGTGCCTGGATCGCGATCAAGCGCGTCGATCGCGAGTAGGGTCATCAGCCCGCCGACCGCCTCCTTCAGGTCACGCCCGCCTACTCCGATCGCGTGCGAAATGCCCTGACCGCCCCGTGCGATCAGGCTTGAAATTTCCTGCAAGCCGGTGCCCGATGCGGCGACGATGCCAGTGTTGCCGTGCGGAATCGCGTTCGCAAAGCCCAGCGGAACACCGCCAATGATGGCAGTCCCGCAATCAGGGCCCATCATGAAGAGCCCGCGCCGCTGCGCCTCCTGCTTAAGCGCGATCTCGTCCGAGATCAAAACATTATCGCTGAACAACATCACGTGCAGGTTCTTGTTCAGAGCGTGGCGGGCTTCCGCCGCGGCGAACTCGCCAGGCACAGAAATCAACGCGAGATTTGCCCCAGGGAACTGTTGCAGGGCCGTGTCGAGCGTCTTGGGATGCCATTGCCCTGTCTTGGCAGCTGAAGTCGAACGCCCTTCGAGCAGACGGGTCGCCTCCTTGAACGCAGCTTCCGCTGCGTCTGCCGTGTCGGCGCTTACTGCCAGCACAAGATCGTTCGGGCCGGCGGCTTCACCGTTCTGATCAAGCAGGCCGGCGTCCCGCATCAGCTTCTTGTTTGTTGCTGAACCGATCATCAGCGCGGCGATATTCACCCCGGGCAACGACGAGATCGCACGGGAAATACGCATTAGTGCCACTGAATCCATATAGAAGGCGTGGCGAACCTGATTGGCGAGCACTGCCATCTTCAGAGGGCTCCGTGCAACTCGGCAAACTTGATTAGCGCCTGTTCAAAACAAACGGCGGGTGGATTGACAATGCCCGCGCCGATCTGGCCGCGACCTGGGTGCCGGTTGGTGATTGCGGTGTTAATAATGGGAAGAATTCCGCTCGCCAGGACCTTACGGGTATCGATCGCGGTCGGGACACCCGTCATTTCGAGTGTTGGCAACGTCCAGCTCGGATTGGGGCCGATCGTGATCTCTGCCATCCGTCTGGTGTGACCGATCGCATCGGTCAGCGTTCCGGCGCCGAGGAAGCCGACCACGGCCGGAGAGGCTGCCATTGCAAACCCGCCAAGACCGACGGTTTCGGTAATGCAGGAGTCGCCGATGTCGGGATTGGCATCCGCCTCCGTGTATCCAGCGAACAACAGTCCGCGCGCAGTCTGCGCCGGTGCGGCAAACCAGGTCTCGCCGGTCGAACTGACGCGGATGCCGAAATCGGTCCCGTTCCGCGCCATGGTCGTTACCACCGTCGAATATTTTATTCCATGCGCCGGCGCGATCACCGCCTTGGCCATCGCCATAGCGACGTTCAGGAAAAACATGTCGTTTCCTGAAACAAAACGAAGGATGCGGCCGAGGTCGTCGCGCGTCGTATCGGCAAGGTCGGCGGCGACCTCGCGGAAGAACAGGCTCGAACATGCGGTATTACGCATGTGCATTTCATCGCCCATGCTCAAACCGCGAGCAATGATGTTCTTGAGCGGTATTCCGTTGCGGTGACGGATCGCGGCGGCGAACGCGGGAGCGAAGACGTCGGCGATCCAGTCCAGCCGGTCGAGCACCTCGGCGTCATTGCCGCCAAAGCGCATGACATTGCCGATGCCTTCGTTGACGGTGCAGAACGCACGGTTTCCGAAGGCGCGATTTTCGACCACCAGGACCGCCATATTGGGACTGGTGATGCCAGTCATGGGGCCGACGCCGCCATAATGGTGGTTCGGCTCGAACCTTACCCCGCCCGAGGCGGCGAGCGCGTCTGCCGCCTTGAGATCTGGCGCCCAACCCTCGAACACGATGGCACCTGCCGCAGCACTGCGCATTGGCCTGCACATTCGCTCCCAGGCAATGGGTGGGCCGGCATGCAGCAACGTGTGATCGGGAAGGGCGTCGATGGCCTCGCCCGCGCGGCGTACGTCGACCAGGACGGGATCGGCGGCGAGAATACGGTTGTACGCTTCGCGGTTCGCAGCATCGATTTTTTCACCCAGCCCACCGTTGCTCATTTCAGGCCCCGAGCTTTGACAACAAGTCGGCGATACGGGCATTGCTGACCGCAGGCGGAGACCAATCGATGTGGATGACCGGGGTCTCGCGCGCTTGTAGGTCTCGGGCAAACGATTCCAACCCAATGTTGATCACACGAACCTCGGACTGAAGCAGTTTGTCCGTTTCCATTATCGCATCCCACGTTATTATGGCCGGCACTCCAGGAGCGCAGCGTGCCCGCGCAGCCCCCCGGCTGCGAGTTTACTGTTCACATAATCGGGAATCAACCAGAAATTCGAAATTTTGGCTTCACTTGGGATATAATTCGAAATATCTTTTCGCCGCACTTCACGATGGGCTGCCGGAGATAATAGCGCCTGTCCTCGAGCGTCTTACTCGGTGTAAGGGCGATCGCCGCCATTCGAACCGGAACGGCTGTGGGCTGGCAACCGAAGCACGACAAAAATGGGAAAGGCGACTGTATGGCCGATCATCCGAAACTTGAATCGAGGGTAGTGTGCGTGCCGATGGGTTCCCCTGGCGACGTATCCGGGGTTGCAGCGCTGTTTGATCGAAAGCAAGTGAATCCTGCACACATCGTGGCCATCATGGAGCAGACGGAAGGCGATCCCTACGCCCGCGGCTACGCAACCCTCGCCATGGAAGTGCTGTTGTCGGAGCGCCTTGGAATTTCGCGACAGCAGGTATTCGCGACCATCCCGATGATGATGATCGGCGGCGTCGGCGGCATCATGACGCCGCATATCTATTTGTTCATAAAACAGCCTGGAGGCGAGCCCGCCAAAGGCAAGCGCCTGGTGCTCGGCGTTGCCAGTTCGCGCGAACTCAAATCGGAAGAATACGGCACGATGATCCAAGTTGATCTCGTAGCTGAGACGGTGAAGCGCGCTATGGCGGACGCCGGCATTACCGATTTCAACCAGGTCGAATGCGTTGAAGTGAAGTGCCCGGCCATGACGCCGGCGCGTGTCGCCGACGCGGAAAAACGCGGAAAGATTGTGATCAATACCAACCCGGCGGTCGCCTCGTCGCTAGCCAAGGGTGCCTGTGCGCTTGGCGTCGCCGTTGCGACCGGCGAAGTCGAGCGCGGCAAGCTCAAGGAGGGCATGATCAACGTCGAGAAGAACTATTATTCCTCGGTGGCGTCGACCTCGGCAGGCGGCGAGCAGGTGGCGTGTCGCGTCATGGTGATCGGTAATGCCGAAGGCGTTCCTGGCAGCCTCATCGCCGCGCACGGGGTCATGCGGGATCAGCTCGACGTCGCCGGTGCGCGTCAGGCGTTCACCCGGGCCGGCCTCAAGCTCGAAGACGGAGCGCTGCCCGAATCCGAACGCAAGCGTATTGCCGGCGTCCTGGTAAATGCCGGTGCCGACTACGTCACTAACGTGCGCGGACGCCGTCACGTCCTGCATTCCGATTTTTTGGCGCCGTTCAGCGGCATTCAGGCCAAGGCTGTGGCGCACGCGATTGTCGCCTCTGTCGTCGGCGATACCTTGTTCCTGGCCTCGGCCGGCGCCGAGCATCAGGGGCCACCGGGCGCCAATCTCATCTGCGTCATCGCCGAGGCCAAGAATTGAACGGCCCGAATTTGGGAGAATCGCGATCATGGATATCGAGAAACATCTGCGGCTGACGCACGCCGGCGCCATGAAGATCATCGAAGCGGCGATTAAAAAAGCGGTGGCCATGGGCAAGCCGCAATGCATTGCCGTTGTTGACGAAGGCGGCAATCTGCTGGCCTTCACCCGTATGGATGGGGGCAAGACCCTCAGCATCGATTCGGCGATTCGCAAGGCGATAACGGCGGCGTCAAACCGGGGTCCGACGGGTGGTATTCAGGGCGATCTGGAATTTCGCCTCGCTCATGCGACGTCGGGCCGCTTGACCAATCTCAAAGGCGGGCTGCCGATTGTTGTCGACGGTGTCACCGTCGGCGGAATTGGGGTTGGTTCGCAGACGGGCGAAGAGGATCTTGAAGTCGCCAAAGCGGGCCTTGCGGCCGTGTCGGATGCAAAATCATTCGATTAGGGCTCGATGAATTCAAGGCGATCCGGCAGTCGCCCGTCCCAGCCAAAGGGAGGCACAAATTGCGGTTCGATTCCCGGCAAGGTGGCGCACGCAGTCCTGATGCGGAATGATCTGATAACGAACCAGGAGATCGTTGGTTTTCTGCTGGTTCCCGCTGAAGCAATTCCGCTTGTCCGCGCAGAGAACGGTGGCTGCATTGTCGGACGTACCGGCGATAGTGTATGGCGGACTGACCGGAGCGACTGCTGAACACCGTCGGCCCTTTGAATACGCCGTGTCTTGCGCGGCCGAATGCTCATCCGGCCGGCCGTCCCGCGCCACTCCAAACGGGGGGTTCTCGAAACATGAAGATTGCCGTTTTTTGCGGATCGAATGTCGGCGCCTCGGAAGTTTATCGCGCCGGCGCCGCTGCGCTTGGCCGCGCATTGGCTGAGCAGAACATCGAACTCGTATTTGGCGGCACCAGTAAGGGACTCATGAAGATCGTTGCGGACGCCGTGATCGATAACGGCGGCGTCGCCCATGGGGTCATTACGCGCGGTCTGGTCGACAAGGGCCAGCAATACGACCGCTTGACGATTGCTGAAATAGTCCCCACGCGAGCGCTGCGGAAGGCGCGTATGGCCGAGGTGGCGGACGGCTTCGTCGCCATGCCGGGCGGCATTGGCACGGTCGAGGAATTGTTCGAAATGTGGGTCGACGCGCAATTCGAAGGCAACCTCAAGCCGCTCGGAGTTTATAACCTCGCAGGGTTCTTTGATCACCTGCTGCTCTTCGTCGACACCATGATCGACTGCGGATTTCTGCCGCGCGAGCAGAAGAATATGATCGTCGTCGCCACCGATCCGCATACGTTAATCGAGCGCTTTCGCAACCATTCGCCGGTGACGGTGTCAAAATGGCTGTAGCCCGCGCAGCGGTGTTTTTTTAGGCTTGCGGTGAGCGCGGCCGAACCGATGGTCAATCGCAAATGCCGGCGGGGCAACCCCGAGCACCACGCCGGCGATTTCGTTCATTGACCAGGAGGGGAGTCCGTCTATACCCGGCAGCGACAGGAGTGTGGCTCACTTCGCGTGACCGTCGGGCGCGCTCGTGCGGATGTCTGCAGGGTTCAAAGTTCGCGGTTTGGCCCATGTTTGCTGCTATTGCCCGATGATGATACACTAGGACTCACCACGAACCGTCTAAGCCATTGAGTTCGCGAGACTCTGGGGAACAAAAGCGATCTTCCCCTCGGCTCCGCCGGCCTTCGCCTGTTGCGTAGGCTCGGGCTCGGCAGGCCAGCCGAGGTCTGGCGGGCCGGCGAGACATATAGGGGAAGTTGCAAGACAACCTAGGCCATGCGCCGCTCGCGGCAAACCGCGCGATCATATTCGCGTCCAAATGGGCCGATTGAATGCTGATGGGGCCGAGAACGTTGATGCAACCACCGACGATCAAATTGTGCTGTTTGGCGATTCTGCTGGGTCTGTGGGCGCCGCTTCCGGCGGGCGCCCAGGCTCCTGCGGGCGCCCAGGCTCCTGCGGGCGCCCAAGCTCCTGCGAGCGCCCAGGCTCCTCCAGCCGCCCAAGCTCCTGCGGTCCCCCAAGCTCCTGCGGGGGCCCAGGCTCCTGCGGGGGCCCAGGCGCCCTGCGGCGGCGATTTCGCCACTTGGCTGCACGGCTTCGAGCAAGAGGCGGCGTCTCAAGGCATCCCCCAGCGCACGATAGACGGCGCGCTGGGCGGCATCACCTATGATCCCGCCATTATCGCCCGCGACCACGCGCAAGGCGTGTTCCACCAGAGCTTCGCCCAGTTTTCCGGACGCATGGTGCCGCCGCGCCTTGTGCGCGGCCGGCGGCTTCTGGCCAAATATCGACCGCTGTTCGAGCGCATCGAGCAACAATTCGGCGTGCCGGGCCCGGTGCTCGTCGCGCTGTGGGGGCTGGAGACCGATTTCGGCGCCGACGACGGCAAGTATCCCACTATCCGGGCGCTGGCCACGCTCGCCTTCGACTGCCGCCGCGCCGACAAATTTCGCGGCGAGTTGCTCGACGCCTTGCGCATCATCGACCGCGGCGACATGGCCGCGGCGCAAATGCGCGGGGCCTGGGCTGGCGAGATCGGTCAAACGCAGTTCCTGCCTTCATCGTATCTGAAGTTCGCGGTCGACTACGACGGCGGCGGCCGCCGCGATCTCATTCACAGCACACCCGACGCGCTCGCCTCGACGGCGAATTATCTCAAGAGTTACGGCTGGCAGCGCGGACAGCCCTGGGGCGAAGGCACTGCCAATTTCCAGGTCCTGCTGCAATGGAACGCCGCGGAAGTCTATACCAAGACGGTCGCCTATTTCGCCCAGCAGCTGGCCGCCGGCCAATGAAGGGCGGACACGCCGCTCCGTCAGCTCCCGATCCAGCGCTGCAAAAACACGGTGAGCCACGCCCGCGCGCTGTAGTCGTACACCGCGCGATCGGCAAAGTGCGTGTGCCATGGCCGCGCGCCCGGCAGTTCCATACGCTGCTCGCCGCGCGTCGCCCATCGGTGCATCATCGCATGGGTGACGTCCGGGTGAAATTGCAACGCGAACGCGCGCCCGTAGCGCAGCGCCTGCACCTCGAACGTATCGCCCTCGGCCAATAGTTCGGCGCCGCGCGGCAGATCGAAACCTTCACGATGCCACTGGTAGACGCATTGCGGCCACGCTTCGACGACCGCGAGGCCGGCCGCGGTCGGCCGGATCGGGTAGTAGCCAATCTCGGCATGGCCCTGCGGGTGGCGAAAAACTCGTCCGCCCAGGTGACGTACGCACATTTGCGCGCCGAGGCAGATGCCGAGAAACGGCCGTTGTTCGCCAAGCGGAACGCCGATCCACTCGATCTCGCGGCGAATGAACTCGTTCTCGTCGTTGGCGCTCATCGGGCCGCCGAAGATGATGGCTGCGGCGTGTTCGCGCATCGTTTGCGGCAGCGGATCGCCGAAACACGGCCGGCGCACGTCGAGCCGATAGCCAAGCTGCTGCAACGCGTAACCGACGCGGCCGGGGGTCGAGTGCTCCTGGTGCAGGACGATCAGGATCGGCTGATGCATGGCGAACGAATCGAATGCACTTTGCGTATTCGTATCTCGTCCGTCCGATCTGTTCAAAATTTGGCGGGTCCGCGCGCCTTGCGCATGCTGGCAGTGACAATCGGCAGCAGCAGAGCGTGCGGCATCAAACGCATGAAAAAGACCGCAAGTCTGTTGCCGAGGCCGGCAATGACCACGCGCTTGCCGCGGACGAACCCCGCATAGCCGATTTCGGCCACGCGGCGCGCTGGAAGCGCCAAGGCGCCGCCTTCTCCAATTCCACCGGCCTCTAGCCCCGCCCGTGCCTGAAATCCGGTGGCGACCGGCCCCGGGCAAAGCGCCGTCACACGCACCCCGCGCGGCTTCAGCTCGGCGTACAGCGCCTCGCTGAACGACAGCACATAGGCCTTGCTGGCGTAATACACCGCCATGCCGGGTCCGGGGAGAAACGCGGCAATCGAGGCGACGTTGAGAATGCCGCCGCGGTGACGGACGAGGCTGTCGGTGAACAGGAGCGAGAGCTCGGTGAGCGCGCGGACGTTCAGGTCGATCATGCCGAGCTGTCCGTCACGATCGAGCGCTGCGGATGTGCCGGCCAATCCGAAGCCGGCATTATTGACGATGTTGGCCGGTTCGAGACCGCGTGCGGCAAGCTCGGCGGCGATGCGGGCAGCGGCATCGCGTTCGCCGAGGTCGGCGGTAAGCACCGTCGGCCGCGTCCGCCCGGCCTGCGCTATCTGGTCGGCAAGAGCGGCAAGCTCGCGCTCGCGCCGCGCCAACAGGACCAGCTCGTGTCCGTGCTGGGCAAACACGTGCGCAAGCTCGGCCCCGATGCCTGACGAGGCGCCGGTGATCAGCGTGACTGGTTTCACCGGCCCTCTCCGTTCCCTTCCGCATCGGTGGAAGCATCGCCCGCCCTGCCGGCGATGCGCCGGCGCAGCTCGATTCGCTCGCGCGGTGCCACGCCAAGAAGATCGGCGGCGCGCCACAACAGATTGTCCTCGAGCTCGTCGCGGCTGCCGTCGGCGTAGACGATCTCCCACATCATCTCGATGACCTTGGCACGCCCTTCCTCATCGAGCGTGCGGTTGAGCAGATGCGTGAAATGATAAAGATCGACGGCCTCGTGTTCGGCCGCCGTCGCCTTGTCGATCAATTCGGTGGTCGCGGCCTCGTCGAGCGCAAAGCGCTGCCGGATCACGGCGTGGAGCTTGTCGCGCTCCCGCGTCGTCGCCTCTCCGTTGATCGCTGCCGTATGCACCAGCAGCGCTGCCGCTGCGAGCCGGTAATCGTCGTCGGCAAACTGGCTCGGATGTTTGCCGCCATCGACGAATTCGGTGACGAAATGCCTGAATGCCTCGAACATGCGACCTTCCCGGGGCGGCGGAGGATGTTGTTCCCGCGATGATATCGCCACGCGAGCCGCTCGAATCAAGCGGGCGGCGATTCGTTCGGGGAACACCTTGACGGCCGCTCGACGCGGCAAGCGACGGCCTTATTGTACCGCCTTGCCCTGTTGCGCGCTTTCCTCGAGCAACTCCAGGTTGGCGCGGATGTAGGGGTTGTTCGGATCCTTGGTGCGCGCCGCCATGAGCTTTTGCCGCGCCCGTGCGTAGTCGCCGCGCAGCATGTAGGAAAAACCCTGGTCATTGAGGATTTCCGGCGTCGGACCGATCAGGCGGATCGCCCCCGCATAAGCGCGGTCGGCGAGATCGAAGCGCCGCAGCCGGTCGTAGGACGCGGCGAGGTCGACCCAGGCCTCGGCATCGCGCGGATGCTTTTCCACGGCGCGCTGAAAGCTCTTCTCGGCCAAGCCGAAATTATTGGCGTGGAAATAGCGTTTGCCGAGCTGCAGGTCGTCGTCGGGATCATCGCCGACCAGACCGGGCGACGCCAGCGGCGCCACCGGCTCGCCGCTCGGCCCCGGCTCGGCCGGCTGCGTATTCACCGACCCCGTTGTATTCCCTGTGTCCCCTGCCGCGGGCGAATGCGTTGAATCGCCGCCCCCCGGTAGGAGGCTGCCCAACGATGTCGATGTGGAACAGCCGCCCAGTCCGGCCAGGCACGCCACGACGACGGCCAGGACAAACGCACTTCGGATACTCATCAACGCGCTCCGGACAATATGCTCCGGCCGGTTTATTCCGCGCGCGGCGGAAGCGAGCCGTCGTCCGTCCGCTTGGGCTGGGGCGGCACCGGACGCACAAGGCTAGGACACGATGGTTAAGGAATCTTTCGCCGTTGCCCTGCCGGGAAACGCAAGGGCGCCGCCCGTGGCACGCCCGAGCCGTTTGCGCCGCCAGGGGGCGCGCGGGCGCGAAGAGGCCGCGTTGCCCGGTGCTGCGGCCCCGGCATACCATCGGCGGAGGCACCCTTACGCGCGGACCTCCACGTGACAGAGAGCGCAGTGATCCAGCCGAAGCCCGGCATCGGCGATGTCATCTGGCACCTGCCGTTCATCCGCGCCATCGCCGCTGTCTCGCCGGGAGGCAAGGTGACGTTTCTCGCCCCGCCGACCAGCGGCGCGCTTGAGCTATTGGCCGCGGAGCCGAGTATCGCCGAGACCATCTTGTTCGAGCACGCCGGGTCCGAACTGCGGCGCGGCATCAATCTGCTGCGGCTGACCGCGCTGCTGCGGCAGCGCCGCTTCCGCAGCATCTGGATTCTCGACCGCACTATTCGCCCGGCGCTGGCCGCGCTGTTGGCCGGCATCCCAGAGCGCATCGGCGTCGGCCTGACGGCCCAGCGCTGGTACATCACCAATCGTGGCATCGCGCCGAGCCATTTTCACGACCGTCCCATCGCTTGCCTGGTCACGCTGTTGACCGACATGGGAGTGCCGCTGCCGAGCACCGAGCCGCAGCTGCCAATCAAAGCCGCGACACTGGCGGCGGTCGGCGCCAAATACGCGGCTTGCCGGCGGCCCTGGCTCGTGCTCGGCATCGGCGCCTCGCATCCGGACAAGGATTGGCCCGAGCCGCATTGGGTCGAACTGCTCGCCGCCCTGCGCAAGCGCGGCAGCGCCACGCTCTTCCTGATCGGCGGTCCCGGCCAGGCCGCGCGTGCGCAAAGGTTGATCGCGGCTACGCCCGCGGCGGCGGCGATCGACGCTTGCGATCTGAAACTGTCCGAGGCCGCGGCGCTGCTGCGTCACGCCGATCTTTTCATCGGCAACAATTCCGGCCCGCTCAATCTCGCCGCCGCCGTCGGCACCGATGCGTTCGGCCTGTTCGGCTGGACGCCGGTGCTCACCTATTCGAAGTTCATCCATCCGATCGTTCCGGCGGGCGGGCCGGCGCCAGGCGGCCTGCCGCGCATTTTGCCCGCACACGTGCTCAAAGAGATCGAGCCGTATTTGTCCGCCCCGAAACCGCGCGGATAAACAAGGCAACGACGACCATCGCGCCGTGGAGATCATGGCCGCGCGCTGGGGATTTGGACGACCTTGCAATCGATGATCTTGTAGCGGCGCTCCAATTCGTCGAAGTCTGCCTTGCGGCGCAACTCCGAGCGGCCGGTGCCGATCTCAAAGCCCAGCCAGAAGCAGGCGGCGCAGCTTGCCATGGTGAGGATCACGTCGCTCATCAAGTCGCTAATGCGCCGAAAACGCCGCCGGTTCGACCGCAAAGCGCCGCCATGGTCGCCAAAGTTCTGAAATCGATTTGAAAGTTTTAGGCTTCGCAGGAAAAAATGCTGTCGCGGCCGGCGGCAAAGCCTCACCAATTATGCGTGACCATGCGCACAATCACCGGCAGCAGGATGACGACGAACAGCGTCGGAAAGATGCAGAGGATCATCGGCACCGAAAGCTTGGCGGGAAGCGCATAGGCCTTCTCCTCGGCGCGCGACAGTCGCTTGTGACGCATGTCGTCGGAATACACGCGCAGCGCATCGCCGATCGAGGAGCCAAGTTCGTCGGATTGCTGGATGAGGGTGGAGAACGAGCGCGCCTCGTCGATGCCGAGCCGCTCGGCCAGGTGGGCGAGCGCTTCGGTCATGGTGCAGCCGGCACGGATTTCCAGATTGGCCATGTGAATGTTGGCGGCAAGCGACGGATAGGGCTCGCCGAGTTCGCGTGCCACGCGGTCGAGCGCGGCTTCCATGGCAAGGCCGGCATCGGAGCAGACGACCAAGAGATCCATGAAATCGGGAAAGCCGTACTGGTGTTCGAGACGCTTTTGCTTGATCAGCCGGTCGAGATAGAAACTCGGCGCCAGGTATCCCACCAGCGCGGCGACCATCAGCATGACCCAGAACAGGCTCTTGCCGGCGAAGCCGACCATCGGCAGCACGAAGAAGGCGGCGACGCCGAAAGCGGCGGCGGTGACCACGCGGGACAGAAAGAAGACGGCGGGCCCCCGCGCATCGTAAATGCCCGCCCGCATCAGGCGCTGGCGCAGCACCTTGGCGTCCTTGCCTTCCGCCGAGGAGTAATGTTTGGCGGTGTAGTCGACAAGCCTCTGCGCCGCACGCAAGCCGGAATGGCGCAGCGAGCGACCGCCGCCGGCTGCCTCCTCGTCGATGCCCACGCGCGCGGCGCGCCGGCGCACTGCCTCGCGGGTGCGGATGCCGACCATGACAGCGAAGGTGAGCGTGCCGGCCGCCAGGAATACCAGGAGGCTCAGCATCGTCGGCGCGCCGAAAGTGCCGCTCGCGTTCATGTCACCGCTCTTTTCCTGCATCGTCCCCGCGAAAGCTGGGACCCATGATCACCGTCGGCGCAATATTGCTCCGCTCGTGAATATGGGTTCCCGCTATCGCGGGAACGACAATCGCGTCAAATCTTGAAGTTCACCATCTTGAACATGACCAGGTTGCCGATCACCATCCAGGTGACGGCGCCGCCCACCAATTGCTTGGTGAGTGGAAATTGCCAGACCGAACCGTAGAAGTCGGGGACCATCCATAGGATGATGAAAAACATGCCGATCGGCAGCGCCGAAAGGATCATCGCCGAGGCGCGGCCTTCGGCGGCGAGTGCGCGAAATCTTGCGCCGCATCTTGAATCGCTGGCGGATGACGCCGGAAAGATTCTGCAAAATCTCGCCGAGGTTGCCGCCGGTCGAGCCCTGGATCGCGACAGCGGTAACGAACAGCGGCAGATCGTCGGAGCCGATGCGGCAGTACAGGCTGCGCATTGCCGTCTCCAGATCGGCGCCGTAGGTGATCTCGTCGGACACGATGCCGAACTCGCTGCCGATGGGATCGGGCATTTCGCGTCCCACCATGCTCACGGCGACCGGGACCGGATGTCCGGCGCGCAGGCTGCGCACGATAATGTCGAGGGCGTCGGGGAACTGGGCGGCGAATTTTTTCTGGCGGCGCGAGCGCAACAGGTGCAGGACGCCAAGCGGCAGCGCCGTAGCGCAGAACAGGGCCACCGCGACCGCCGGCAACGCGTTGCCGCTCAACAGCATGGTGGCGCCGAAGGCCAATACGCTGCCGATGCCGACGATGACGGCAAGCCGGGTAAATCCCAAGGTGATGCCCGATTGCAGAATGAGCCGGTTGAGCGCCACCAGGTTGAGACGGTAGTTGCCGCCGCTGCTGAGGCCGCGCTCGCGCCGGAGCTCGACCAGCACGCTCTCGCGATCGGCGCGGTCCTTCGACAGCATCAGCCGCCGGTTGATCTGGCTGCGATAGGACGCACTCGAGAAGCACAGGAGATAGACCGCCTCGAAAGCGAGGCCGGCCGACACCGCCACGAACAGCCAGATCAGATAAATCGGATTATCGAGCGACATGGCGGTCACAATGGCTGCGAGGGATCGAAATAGGAGCCGGGAATCTTGATGCCCATGGCGACGAGATCGGTGAGAAAGCGGGGACGCACGCCGGTGGCCTGAAAGTGGCCGAGCACGGTGCCGTCAGGTGCGGTGCCAGTGCGCACAAACCGGAAGATTTCCTGCATCTGGATGATATCGGACTCGAGCCCGGTGATTTCGGCGATGCTCATCACCCGCCGCTTGCCATCGGACAGTCGCGACAGTTGCACAATGACGCGAATGGCGGCGGCGATCTGGCCGCGGATCGACGCGACGGTCATCGGCATGCCGGCCATGCCGATCATCTGCTCCAGCCGCGAGATGGCGTCGCGCGGCGTGTTGGCGTGGACGGTCGCCATCGAGCCCTCGTGGCCGGTGTTCATGGCTTGGAGCATGTCGAAGGCTTCCTCGCCGCGGCACTCGCCGAGGATGACGCGGTCGGGGCGCATGCGCAGCGCGTTCTTGACAAGATCGCGCTGGCGGATCTCGCCGCGGCCTTCGATGTTTGGCGGCCGTGTCTCCATGCGGCCGACATGCGGCTGCTGCAATTGCAGTTCGGCGGCGTCCTCGATCGTGAGCAGGCGCTCTTTTTCGGAAATGAACGCCGAGAGCGCGTTGAGCATGGTGGTCTTGCCGGAACCGGTGCCGCCGGAAATGATCATCGTAACGCGCGCCTTCACCGCCGCAGCCAGCAGCTCCGCCATCTGCGGGCGGAGCGCGCCGACATCCACCAGCCTGTTGAGATTGAACGGCTTTTTGGAAAATTTTCTGATCGACACCAGCGGCCCGTCGATGGCGACCGGACGTACCGCCACGTTGACGCGCGAGCCGTCGAGCAGGCGGGCGTCGCACATTGGATGCGACTCGTCGACCCGCCGACCGACCGCGGAGACAATCTTGTTGATGATGCGCAAAAGATGCGCCTCGTCCTTGAAGCGCACCCCGGTCGGCTCCAGAATTCCCTGCCGCTCGACGTAGACGCATTCGTGGCCGTTGATCAGGATGTCGTTGACGGTTGGGTCCTTGAGCAGCGGTTCGAGCGGCCCCAGGCCGGTCATCTCATCGAGAATTTCCGAGACGAAGTCGGCGAGCTCCTGCGTGTTGAGGGCCAGCCGCTCGACCAGCACGTATTGCGACACGAGCTGCTGGATGTGATTGCGAATCTCATCCTCCGGCAGCTTCTCCAGCGCCGACAGATTGATCTCCTCGATCAGCCGGCGATGCAGCCGCACCTTGGCGTCGAGCAGCTTGTCGGTGAGCAGCGGATTGGCCGCCGCCGTAGCCTCGCTCGGGCTGTCGGGAAATACCGTCCACGAAACGCCGTCGAGCACGCTCTCCTCGGCGGGCACGAGGTCGGGGGCGGCGCGGCGTATGGAGAAACGACCCGCCATCTTATCGGGCCCCTAACGCAGAGCAGCAAATGCTATGACCTGCCCCTTTCAGGGGAGGGGGAGTGCGGCGCGGCGGTCGCTTGTTTGCCCTCATCGTCGGCCCCTACGACCGCGCCAATGACAGCTTGAATTTTTTGCCCGGAGCCGGCTCCTTGTGGGTTTTGTCGGCCGGCCACGGCAGGACCAATTTTTTCAACTGCGCGGTGATCTTGTTGCCCGGCTTGACTTCCTCGAGCGGCACGCCGCGATCGATGGCCTCGCGCACCAAGCCGTAATGATTGGGGATGCTGGCGGCGAAAGCATCGCCGAGCGCCTGCTCGATGTCGGCGCGACGCAGGCCGGGAGAAAACAGTTTTTGCTCGAAACGGTTGATGAGGACCTGCGGCTTTGGACCGTCGGCCATGCGCTCGCGGATCGCCTCGACCATTTGTTTGGCGTGGCGTAATCCCGGCACGGTGGCTTCGCTGACGATGAACAATCGATTGGAGCCGAGCAGCACGCTGTCGGTCCAGGAGAACCAGGTGCGGGGCATGTCGAACACCACGTAATCGAAGTGCGACGACACCAGGTCGAGCAGCCGCGTCACCATGTCCGGATCGAACGAGCGCATTTCCGCCGGCCGGTTCGGTGCTGCTACCAGCGCCAGTCCGGAAGGATGCTGCGAGAGCATCACTTCGAGCAATTGCCGGTCGAGCCGTTCCGGGCGCGGCTCGATCTCGCCGAGATTCAATCTCGGCTCGATGTCGAGATAATCGGCGCAGGCGCCGTGCTGGAAGTCGAGATCGACCAGGCAGGTCGCGGTCTTGCCGCTCTTGCCGCTATTGAGCAGCAGCATGGCGCTCTGCACCGCGAGCGTGGTGACGCCGGCGCCGCCGACCGCCGGCAGGAAAGTGAAAATCTGCGCCTCGGCTGCTTCCGCAGCCGCCGGCTGCTTGGCCACCCGCGCGCAGGCCTGCACCAGCTCGACCGGGGGCACCGGCTTGACCAGGAAATCGGCAATGCGCAAGCGCATCAGCCGGCGCGCGACGCTCTCGTCGAAATTCTGCGTAACGGCTACCACCGGCGGCCAGTTGCCGATGCGGGTCATCAGCCGTTCAAGCGCAGCCAGCTCGGTCTCCGCGCCGGCGTCAAGGTCGGCGACGAAGACGGTGGCGCCTTCGAGGTCGATCTGATCGCGCTCCGCGAGCCGTCCCTTGATGACATCGAGGCCGATCTGCGCGCTGGCGCCGAATGTGGCGCGAACCGCTTCCTCGAATCCGTCGTCGGCGGTCAGGATGACCACTCTGGCTTGAATGCCCGGTGCGATGGATCGGCCGATACGCATTGGTTCAAACTCGGGTTGCGGAGCCGCGGCTCATTCCGACGCCGTCGTCGCCTGCGACGGAGCCGCGATCACCAGCGTGCTGGGGGTCGGCGCGGTCGGCGCAGCGCCGGCGGTCGCGGTCGGCGATTGGCTGTTGCTCTGGGACGCGGTGGTCGCTTGCGCTGCCATGGCGTCGACGGGCGGCGTGACTCTTGTCGTTGCGGTAGCGCTCGACCGCGGCCTGCATGCGCTGCCCGTTTGCCGCAATATTGGTATCGCCGCTATGTGGCGGCCAGGGATCGATGATCTCTCCGGCCGCATTGGCGGCGATGGCGTCGCCGGCGCCAAGCGAGATCGTGTCGCGCCGATCGAAATAGAAATCCGAGCAGCCACAGAGCGTGATGCCGAGCACAATCGCGGTGAGGCTGGCTGTGATCAGGCGGGCACGCTCGGCCCTCCCGCACGCGCGGGAGCGACCGGAGGAGAACTCAGTTCCTTGCCGACACATAAACGCCTCCCTGTTTCGGCAGATCGAGAATGTGGCCGACATACGGACGATTGGGTGCGCCGGCGGCCAGCCGCACCAGCGCCGGGCTGACTTCGGCACGGCCCATGAGGAAAAAGTCGATATCATTTGCCGGCAGGCTGCCATCAAGCGGAGTGTGAACTTGCGCGACCGGCGACAGCGGCCGCACGATGTGCGGGGTCACTACGATCACCAGGTCGGTCTCGTTCTTCTGATATTGGCTGGAACGGAACAGCGCGCCGAGCACCGGCAGATTGCCGACCCACGGCAGCTGGTCCTGGGCGGTGTTGCCGGTATCCTGCAGGAGGCCGCCGAGCATGAAACTCTGACCGTCGCGCAATTCCAGCGTGGTCGAAGCCCGACGCATGGTCAGGCCGGGCACCGCGCTGCCGGCGATGGTCACCGTGGTGCTTGGATCGATTTCGCTGACCTCGGGATTGATCACCAGATTGATGAGGCCGTCCTTGAGCACGGTCGGGGTGAAGGACAGACCGACGCCATAAGGCTGGTAGGCGAACGAGGGCGTGCCGGTTGCGCTGACCTGCGGCACGGGAATTTCCCCGCCGGCAAGGAAGCTCGCAGTGTCGCCGGAGAGCGCCACCAGATTGGGCTCGGCCAGGCTGCGCGCCAGCCCCTTCTGTTCGAGCGCGTTGATCGAGGCAGAGAGCGGATTCTTGCCGCCGATCAGTTCGCCGACCGCAAAACCGAACGGTGGACCGCCCGAGAGTACGCCGGCGGCGCTGAGCGCGCTGGTCACCGGCAAGGGAACGCTGCCGGCCTGGGCGCCTGGCGCCGGGGTGGCGATCGCCTGGTCGCCGATATTGACCACGCCGCGGTTGCCGCTGAACGCGTTCCACTGCACGCCGAGTTCGCGGCTCGCCGACCGTGAGGCTTCAATGAAGCGCACTTCCAGCATGACCTGCTGCTGCTGAGCGACCCGCACGGTGTCGATCGCCTCCTTGTCGAACTGGCGCGCGATCATCACCGCCCGGTCGAGCGTGGCGGCGTCGGCGGCGACGCCACTCAAGAGCACGTGGTTGTTGATCCACGAGACTTTGATGCCCGGACCGGCGAACTGGACGATGGCGCTCGACAGACCCGACAGATCGTAGGACACCTGCACGTCGAAAATTTTTACCGGCTGCTTGTTCTGATCGTAGGCGGTCACGCGAGTGGCGCCGATTTTCTTGCCGAGAATGGAAAACGATCGGTCGGTCAGCGGGCTTACCACGGCGACGTCAGGATCGCTGACCATGATGTCGGCAAAGCTGCGGGACGTGCGTACGTCCTGCGATTGGCCGACGGTCACCCGCGCGGTGGCGCTGCTCACCGGGCCGGCAAGCGCCAGCCGGTCCTGTGCCCGCGCGCCGGCCGGGGCGAACGCGATCGCCGCGGCGGAAGCGGCGGCAAGCGCTGCCGCGGCCACGCGCAAGGCTGCGCCGAATGTGCCGATCCCGTCGCGTTTTTTTCCAGCCGCGCCGCCGCTGCCGCAATCCACTCTGTCAAAGTTACTCACGCCGGCCTCCCCGCCGTTGTTTGCTGTCCCACGCCGCGTATCCTTAAGCTTGCGCCCCCATTCAATTCCGCGCCGCCGCTTCGGCGGAAAGCGCGGCCGTCGGCGATCCGTTCCCCTCGGACGGAACGCTGTATTCGTCCTGTGCCGTCGAAGTCTTGGTCGGTCGCGTGACCGCGATCGTGACCAGGCTCGAATCGCCCGAGCGCAGATCGGACTGCGTCACGCGCCGGCCTTGCTCGGCATGCGCGTCCCCGGCCTTGTGCAACAGCAAGGAAAGCGTGCCGAGTTCGCGACGAGAGCGCCAGCTTCTGTCCGTCAGTTTCGCTGACTTCGAGCGTCACCGCCTTGACCAGTTGCGGCTTGTCCTTGGTTTGGTCGGCCGTCTGGTCGACCGCGAGCACGCGTGCGTCTTCGACGAGCACGTCGTTGATCTTCTTGTCCGGCCGGGTCAGCATCACGTCGACGCGATCGCCGGGCAGGACGAAGCCTGCAATGCCGGCGACATCGTCGACGCGGATGGTTGCGGCTTTCATGCCGTCTTGCAGCACGGCGGAGAGCGTGGCGCGCCCGCCGGGACCGGTAATGTTCGACGCCAGAATCGGTTCGTTCGCCGCGATCGGCATGAGCACGACGTGCCTGGCCGCGGTGAGTTCGGAAATCCTGCCGAAGGCACCTTTCGGCAGCGCATTCTGCGGCCACGGCAACTCGCGCAGCGAAAAAGCGGTGAGCACATCGCCGAACTTCAATGCACGCGCGGCGACGATAATCGTGTTGGTCGGCGGCGCCGTCTTGCGCTGCGCTTCGAGATTGCGCATCTGCTCGGCGGCGCGATTGTTGAGCCAGGCATTTGCCAAAAAGACCGCCAGCAGTCCAAACACGACTGCGAAGCCGATCATGACGGTGGTGCTCGTGCGCACGTCGGTCCCCTGCTGACGCCACGAATTATTGTTTATCTGGAGCGGAGTTTGGTACGGCGCTGGTATGGAATTGGTGAAACTGCGTAGCGTTCTCTGCCTATGCTGAAGATTGCTTGAAGCGGTATTGTTTATGACGCGTGTAGCGGACCGTTCGAGTCGATCGAATAACCTTTACGAAAGTTGAGCATCCTGGCGCGCGCGGCCGAAGTCCAGGCGGACGGGCATCTTTCCTGCGACCGCAGCCGGCGCCGGCGCAAAAATTCGCGCGTGCGGCCAGCTGCGAAATGCGCTAGGACGGCGTTAACGACGCCGCGGCGTTGGTTGCCGCAATGGAAGGACCCCGGGATGAGCGCCTCTCGCATCGGTTACGTCGATCCGGCCACGGTTAAGGATGAGAAAATGCGCGCCGAGTTCGAACGTTGCGCGCACGAGGGCACACCGCGGCCGGAGAGTCAGGCCGTTCGCGCCCATGTGCCGGCCGTGTTCTGGTCGTTCGCCAATTCCTGGCGCGATGTGTTCAAGAACGGCGTCGCCGATCACGACATCAAGGAGCTGTGTCGCGTCTATGTCTCGCGCTCGGTGAAGTGCGAGTATTGCGGCAATCAACGCTCGATGAAGGCGAAGTCACAGGGACTGGTCGAGGACGATTACCGCGAGCTGATCAACTTCGAGTCGTCAACGCGCTATGACGAGCGGCAGAAGGCGGCGCTGTCCTATGCCGAGGCGATCACCTGGGACCTGCCGGCCGGCGACGCATTCTGGGCGCGACTAAGGCAGCATTACAGCGAGCCGGAGCTGGTCGAGATCGGCTATTTCATCGCGCTAACCATGGGCCAGCAGCGCTGGCTGCGCACGCTCGATATCGAGCACCATCAGATCATGGCCGGAAACGACGCCTCGATGGCGCCGGGCTTCGAAACCGCGCAAGCCGCCTCGCGCAGCAAGGCAAGCGCCGATTATTGGGCGCGCGGCGACGTTGCGACGGCAAGCCGGGCGGCGGAGTAGCGCTGGCGATTATTTGCTCTGCCGTTCGAAACCGGCAACGCAGCAGGGACTGGAGACTTCCATCGAGGGTTTGTTTTTCAAAAAGCATCGCGCATCGGAGCTGAAGATGCCGGGGCGTACATAGTCCCACGCCAGGCAATGTGCATCGGCGCGGCAAGCCGCTTGGCACCCCGCGGGCGTGGCGTTATTGCCGCCGAAATATCTGTAGGTGCCGCCATCCAACTCAATGCCTGGCCGCGCGCCGACGACGCTGGGAGCGACCGGCGGCGGCACGCGCAGTTCGGGCGGCGGCACGCGCTCGATCGCGGAAGTACAACAGGCATCCTCGACCGGCGCGGGGATCACCGCCTTGAGGTCGCAGCGCGCGGACTGTGCGGAAGCCGCAGGTGGCGTGTAGGTCCACGCCACGCAGCGTGTGTCCGTCCGACACGTAGCTTGGCACGCGGCCGGATCATCGCGGATTTGGCTTCGGCGCAGGACCGAGCCCGGGAAGGCGATAGCCTTCATCATGCCGCCGAGCCTCACACCCGCCGGCAGGGTCGATGGCGTTGCGGCGCCCAATATCGATGCGACGGTTGGCGCCAAAGCCGTAGGATTGACCGGGGCGCTGGGCACGGGAGCCGACGCGCTATGGGGAGGCGCGGGCGGCGATTCCGGCGTCGCGACGCTGCCGGGCGCGCCCGGGGCGGATGCCGGCGGTGGTGAAGGATTCGCCGGCGGTACCGGGGCCGCCGCCGGGGCTGTCGTTGGCGGATTGGCGGCTATTCCGCTCGGCGGCAAGGCTGCCGGGTGCAGTCTTGCCGACAGCAGGGGCCAAAAAAACAATGCGGCTGCGATGCCGACCGTAACCACGGCGCCACCGGCGATGGCGGTCCATGGGATGCGGCTTCGCGGCACCACCGCTTCGAGCGCATGCACGATCGCGTCCGCGTCGGCATTGAAGCGGGTGTGGCGCAGTTCGAGCGCGTGACGGCGCGCAAGAGACTGCAGATCGCGCGGCAAGCGGTCCTGAGCCGGCATAATCGCGCCGTCGACCAGCACCGGGATCACCGGAATGTCACGCTTGAGCGCCGCCGAGAGTTCGATGCGCACATAGTCGTCATCGGCATCGAGCCGGCGTTTGCCGTCGTGGTCCTTGGCGTCAAGCCAGTGCGGTCCGATGATGGCGAGCAGCGCGCGGCACTGAGAGACCTGGTAATCGAGTTGCTCGACGAAGTCCCGGCCCGGCTTCATCGCGTCGACATCCATAAACAGGAGCCGATGCGAAAATTTGCCGGCCAGGTGGTCGAACAGTCGCCCGGCAACGCCCGGCGCGTCATCGTGACGATAGTTGATAAAAATGCCCGCCATGGCATGGCATCCCGGCTTATGAACCTGAGAATAGACGCATTGCGATCAAGCCGGAAGGCAGATTGACGAGGTTCACCCTCGATTTGGCGCCCGCCGTGGTGCTCCTTGACGTTTGCAGGCCTGCACACCACGACCGAGGCAGTGCTAGAACGCGGCGCCGATTCGGGCTCATGTAGGATATTGTCGGAGTGTGAAGCGTCGAGATTGGAGACCGACGCCGGCCCAATCGGCACGCACTGACGGCGATCATACCCGCAGAAATCCGCGCGGCACGGCGTGGAATGGCGCGATGCCGGTTTCGGTAACGAGCACCATTTCGCCGGTCTGCACGCCGGCTGTGCCCTTGCGCGTGACCACGTTGGGCTGGATGACGACGATCATGCCGGCGCGGAATGGCTCGTCCGGCACGTGCGCGCTCGGCCGGCTCTTTGATCCGAGAATCGGCGGCAGGTAGCCGCCGCCGTAGCCGTGCAAGAGATCGTCGATGATGGTGAAGCCTGAATCTTCGATGATGCGCGCCGCCTCGATCACCTGCCGCGGCATGGCGCCGTCCCGCAGCACGCCGGCCACCGCGTCGAATGCGGCATCGGCGGCCGCGTGCAGGTCGCGATAGAGCGCCGTCGGCTCGGCCTCGACCGCGAAGCTGCGCAGGACCTGTCCGGGATGGTCCCAGAACGCGGCGGAAATCTCGGCAAAAACAATATCGCCGCGCGCGACCGTGCGGTTGCCGGCGAACTGCGTCGGCACGGCAAGGTTGGGAGCCGCCATCGCGGTCGTGCCGATGAAATGAATGACGGTGGTGCCGCCGAACGGCACGTAAGCGCGTTCCACCATGTCGGCGAGTTCGCGCTCGCCGACACCGGCGCGCAAGCCGTCGCGCAGCGCCAGCATGCCGCGATCGGTCAGCGCCGCACCGATCCGCATCCAATCGATTTCTTCCGCCGATTTGACCTGGCGCAGCCGCGTGTAGGCGCGGTTGAGGTTTTTGAGTGGCGCGAATTTTGCGTCCAGCAGCGCGTGCTGCTCGAATGTCATCGGGCCGATCACGCCGACGCGTCCGCGCTTCGCCCCGCGCCCCTCCAGCACCTCGAGCGCAGCGCCGATCGAGGAGGCGCCGCCCCAGGCGACCTGCGCGCGCGTGGCGATTCTTTGCGCTAGCGGCGCGTGATTGACGTGCTGCACGAACATCGCGTCGGCTTCGCCCGGCGTGAGCACACCGACCGCTTCCGTTGTCACCGGCCAGCCGGTGAGCCACTGCACCGACGAGCCGAAACGGTTGGCGCCGCAGAATACGAGATGATCGAGCTCGGAGTTTTTCAGCAGCGTCTCGATTGCGGCACGCCGGCGCGCCATTTCGGCGTCGGAAAAGCGCGGATAGTCGGCCTCGTGGATCGCGCGCAGATGCGCGGGAAAGCTGAGCTTCGCACTGCGCGCTGGTTGGTTCGGCGCCATGGTGCGGATTTCAGCGAGGGAGGCTTGTGCTGTCAACAAATTATGCCGACGGGCACTGCTCCTGGACCCATTATGCTTCGTCAGCGGACCCGGTCCGAAGTGGCCGGCCCGCTAGCGGCGCGGCGATTGCTGGATCATCCGCCGGCGCGGACGATGGCACGAACCATAGGCCGTTGCGGTCGAACTTTCACATCGGCATAATGGCCAAAGCGAGCGCAGGTGGGCAGGGGACAGGGCACCGCGCGACCGGGGAGGAAAAGCCGCGATGAGTACGACGGCCGCCGACGCGGTCCCGCGCGAGTACAATTTTGCGGCCGATATCCTCAGCCGCAATCTCGCCGCCGGCCGTGCCCGCAAAGCGGCCTACATCGACCCGAGCGGCAGCTACAGCTACGCCGATCTTGCCGAGCGCGTCGAGCGCTTCGGTCATGCGTTGCGCTCGCTCGGTATCCGCCGCGAGGAGCGCATCCTCATCTGCCTCACCGACACCATCGATTGGCCGACCGCCTTTCTCGGCGCCATCAAGGCCGGCGTGATCGCGGTACCGGTCAACACGCTCCTGACCGAGGACGATTACCGCTTCATGCTCGCGGACTGCCGTGCCCAGATGCTGGTCGTCTCCGAAGAGCTTTATCCGAAATTCGCCAAGGCGATCGGCGCAAACCGGGACCTCGCGCACGTCGTCGTTTCCGGCGGCAATGCCGTCGGCAGTGTTTTGGGCCACCTGCGCTTCGACGACTTGCTCGCCGGCGCTGCGACCGAGGCCGTCACCGCGCCGACGACACGCGACGACATGTGTTTCTGGCTCTACACGTCCGGTTCCACGGGCCGGCCAAAGGGCGTGGTGCATTCGCACGCCGCTCTCAAGCTGACGGATGATCTGTACGCCAAGCCGATCCTGGGCATCAGCGAAAGCGACGTCTGCTTCTCGGTGGCAAAGCTGTTCTTCGCCTATGGGCTCGGCAACGCGCTCACTTTCCCGATGTCGGCCGGGGCCACGACGGTCCTCCTGCCGACGCGGCCGACGCCGGACGCGGTGGCCGATATTCTGAAGAAACATCAGATCAGCGTGTTCTATGCGGTGCCGACATTCTATGCCGGCTTCCTTGCCAGCCCGGCTGCGCCGGAGTGTGCAGAGCTCAAGCTGCGGCGCTGCGTGTCGGCCGGTGAGGCGTTACCGCCCGATGTCGGCCGCCGCTGGCGCGAGCGCTACGGCGCCGACATCCTCGACGGCATCGGCTCGACCGAGATGCTGCATATCTTCCTCTCCAACCGGCCGGACGACGTGAAATACGGCACCAGCGGCCGGCCGATCGCCGGCTACGACCTTCGCCTGGTCGACGACGACGGCGCGATCATCACCGGGCGCAGCGAGATGGGCGAGTTGCAGGTGCGCGGGCCGACCGGCGCGATCATGTACTGGAACAACCGCGAGCAATCGCGCGCGACATTTCTGGGCGAATGGACGCGCTCGGGCGACAAATATTTCGAGGACGAGGACGGCTATTTCGTGTATTGCGGCCGCCGCGACGACATGTTGAAGGTCTCCGGCATGTACGTCTCGCCGTTCGAGGTCGAAGGCACCCTGCAGGGCCATCCCGAAGTTCTGGAAGCGGCCGTCGTCGGCTGGCCGGACGAGGAGAAACTGATCAAGCCGAAGGCGTTCGTGGTGCTCAAATCGCCGCAAAAAGCCGGCGCCGACATCGCCCGCGCGCTGCAGGATCACTGCCGGCAGAAACTCGCCGCCTACAAATATCCCCGCTGGGTCGAGTTCCGCAGCGAGCTGCCCAAGACCGCGACCGGCAAGATCCAGCGCTTCAAGCTGAGGGCGGAAGCGGAGGCGGAGGGGAAGTAACAAGCAACCGTTTCCGGGACGCGGTGCAGCGCGCCGCGGCGCCATAGGGCGTCGCCGACGCGCGGGACGCGCCGTGGACTGCACCGCGTCGGGGCACATCGATTACGCCCTACTTGCGTTATTATTTGCCGGGTATTACCTGGACGCCGTTCGCCGGCATGCCGCGGTAGCTCAGCTGGTAGAGCACCGCATTCGTAATGCGGGGGTCGGGGGTTCGAATCCCTTCCGCGGCACCAAAGCGCAGTTTGGCGAAATAAAGCCTCTGACGACATCAGGCGAATCCCGCTTCAACCAGCAGATTCTAAACTGGAACTTACCAGCGCCTATACAGCTCATCACGTATGACGCCGCAGGCAATGTGTATTTGGGGTTTCATTAATGAAGGTACGAGAGCTAATATGGTCTCATAGATATGATGAGGCGATTGCGCGACTACGGCGCGATGTAGCGAGAAATCCGGAAGACATGGCGGCCGTAGAGGGAATAGCTAGGGCGCTGCGAGGAAAGGGCGAATATGGAGAGGCGCTTTCATTTTTTGAACGTCTCGCAATCCGCGAAAGAGAGGACAAAGTAGCTGACATTTTGGCGCCGGGGAGAGCTACTTGGCAGATTGATATCGCCTGTCTGCATTGGCTTCTGGGCGATTACTCACAATCTATCCGGTTGATGCACGGTTTGGCCGCAGGTATTCTCGACGGATCGATAAAATATGGCGATGCGGCGGGTGGATTGAAGCAGGGTTTGCTGCTCTATTACATGAGCATCACCGCCAGGAACTCTGAGGAGCTCTCCTTCGCATCGGACTACATTAGGAGCCGGGTGGATTACGTTAAGAACGTTGTGAAACGAAACTCTCCTAAAATCTGGCCTTGCGCGGTGGCGCAACATTATCTGGGAGACGTAACGTTCGAAACCGTCAGGGAAGCTATCGATCATCCCGGAGTCACGCTCGCCGCAGTGGATTTGAGGAAAGTTGAGCTTGCAAGGCGTCGAAAGCTGTGCGTGGCGTTGTTTCACGATGGAGTAAACTCTCGGGCACAAGGTGACGATGAAAAATGCCTTGATCGTATGCGCGAATGCTGCGCGCTGGAGGATCCGCTGATCGAACAAGAATGGTATCTCGCTCGATATGAGATAATGCTCCATTTCGATCATGGCGTATAATGATAGAGTTCCGAGGCGACTAACGCGTACAATATTGCCGGATTGCTGACGCTGGTGCGCCGGCTCATGGCGTCGTACGCATAGATGGTCTGGGTTGCTGCGGTATATATCGCAACTCCTCGCGATGCGGCGCATGTTAAGGAGGGTCATTGCGTCCAAAACAGAACGCCACAAGGGGCAGCGTGTGTGCTTTGAACGTGCAATCTGCTCTGACCGATGCGGACGCTCGCGCCGTCGTTGCTTATCAAGATTCGCATTACTGAAAATAGCTACTCAAGGCATCGAACCGGACAACAATTTTTGCTGAGTATATCGGTGAGTAATTGCGGCAAAACCGCACTGTCGATAGCCGCGCGATTTCAAGGCGTTAAGGCGATCAATGTGGGTGTCTTCCGCGCACCAAGCCATCCCCCTTCAGTGTCGGCATCGTATTCAACGATTTACGTTTACGACCAACTCAATCAGTCGGTTGGCGCCTCCCAGAGTCCGGTTCAGGCACAGGCGCCTCCTGCAGCCTCAAGCTCCGTCAATTTCGTTTATTCGTACGATGCGACGAACCGCCGGGTCGGCCAAAGCGCCACGGACAACACTTGGTGGAGCTACCCAACCACGGCGACCAACGTCAGCTATACCGCCAACAATCTCAATCAGTATACCGCCGTGGGCTCCGCCAGCCCGACCTACGACGGCAATGGCAACCTCGCCTCCTACGCCTACGACGCCCAGGGCCGCCGCAAGAGCAAGGCCTCAACGGCACCACCACAATCTACGTGACAGACGCCGTCAACCGCGAGGTAATCGAATACGACGGTACCAGCGGCGCGATCGGCAACTGGTACAGTTTCGCGCCTGCGGTCGCGTTCGGCGTTGACGCTGTGCTAAACCAGATAAGCATCGTGAATTCGACGCGCGGAACGCTCATCCCTGACATTTTAGGCTCGCTCATCCGCTCCCTAGATGCGAGCAGCGGCAATCTGGCGAAGACCGGCTATCAGACCTACGGCGAGAACCCCACTCTCACATCCGGCAGCTACCAATACACCGCGCGCCGCTTCGATCCGGAGACCGCCGGCAGTGCCTCGCAGCCATCCGGCCTCTACTACTACCGTGCCCGCATGTACGCACCGGCGTGGGCACGGTTTCTTCAAACCGATCCGGTGGGCTACACCGCGGGAAGCAACCTCTATGCCTATACCAATAATGATCCACTGAATCTGGTTAATCCCTACGGCGCAGCCACGTTGCAAATTGGTCTTGCTGGTAGCGTAGGGATACCCTTTACCCCCATTCACATTCCACTTGGTTTCGGCGTAGCCTTCGACACCCAAGGTCACGTTGGTATCTACGGATACGGGGGTTTGGGTGGGCAAGTTGGCGCCGACGTGGAAGCAGGAGTGAGCGTTCAAGTTTCAAATGCGCTGACCATTAGTGACTTGACCAGCCCATTCGGGAATGTCAGCGGTCACGAAGGGCTCGGTCTCGGCGGATCCATGGATTATTTCGCGGGAAGTAGCGCGGATGGGCCGGTTGCAGGCGGCGGCGCTACCTTGGGTGCAGCAGCGGGAGCATCCGTCTCGGCAGGGGTTACAAACACTTGGCTTTACGCTCCCTTCGGTAGCGGAGCTACGCCTTCCAACCCGTCTACTCCGACGCTAGAACCAGCATCTATGCAGCCGTCAGCCACGAGCATCGTGCCCGTTTTCACCAGCCCTGGCTCACTCACCGACTCATCGCCGTCGGGCTTAGGTACATCGTCTTCGCTACCGAGGAAGTGAATGCCCGGAGGTGCCACGACGCTTCAGAAAATCAGAAGGATTCTGCTCGTGGCCTCGGCGTTCGTCGGGGTGATCAGCATGGCCCTGTATGGAATTCTTGAGAACACTTATGTCAATTATCCTCGGACTCCTGAACAGGCCTTGGGTAGAGTAGTGCCGCACGAGGTGAAAGGCATCACCGTTTACATCACTCAGCGTCAGAGCGAACTGATTCACTGGGTCACATGGATTTTGGTCATATCCGGCTCTCTGATTTTGATCGGCCTGTTTCTGAATCTGAGGTGGCCGCTGCGGTCGAACAAGTGAGGCACGGGCGTCGGATACCGGCGAGCCGGTGCCCCCGAATACCTCGCGACCGGCGTGCGCCACCACATGGCGGGGGGCCGGCATCGACAAGCCCGGCGCCTGTCATCTGTTCCGCCATGCCATGTCCACCCGGATGCTCGACAACGGCGCAGGCATCCGGTTCATCCAGGCCATGTCGGCCACGCCGGCCTGACCACGACCGAGTGCTACACCCACGTCGCGATCGCTAGAGCAAATTTCGTTGGGTTTGATCGAGGAGGATTCCCAAGGCGGTCCTGGAAGATTTCGAGGTCGGTGCCCTTTGGGTGCTACGGCCCTGGCGCTTCGATCTTCGAGGCCGTATTCAAGCCGTCTTCTTGCGCTTTGAATTTACATGGACCTTGCGATCCTTACGTCCGGAAATCGTGCCGATGTCCCGGAGCTTCACTGGCACATCGCCTGGGAAGGTAACCATTAACTGAAGGTCACCGCCGAGTGCCCGCACGTACTCGCGCAACGTAGATAGCTTCATATCGGCCCGTCGTTCGAGACGCGACACATAGACTTGCCGGCCGCTCAGACGATGCGCAACTTCTTCCTGAGTGATCTGCTGGGCCTTCCGAAGATCGCGAAGAGTAAACTCCTCCGCAATCAGCTCTGCAGCACGTCTCTTGATTTTCCGCTGACGCGCAGGAGGAAACGCCGCGAAGATTTTTTCGTATGGAACGCTTGTTTTCATTTTTTCTTCCTCGTCCTTCCAAGTTCCTTCAAATGCTCTGCAAACCTCTCGTCAGCTTTTCGGATCAGAGACCTGTAAAATCGCCTCTGCGAAACGCCTGCTTTATCACCAGCAACGAGCAAAATTGCTTTGCGGGCTGGATCAAACGCATATGCCACGCGCCATACACCGTTATTCGCCTCGAAGCGCAGTTCCTTCATATTCGAAAAGCGCGAGCCGTCCAGTGTATCGGATGCGGGCCGTTTCATCGTCGGGCCCATCACCCGCATCTTTTCAACCAGTGCGGCGATTTCGTCCTGGACCGGCTCCGCCAACGCACGGAACTCGGGGACGAAATCGCGATGAAATTCGACCCGCCAGTCCATGACGGCTTATATCGTCAGAGATATATCCTCTGCAAGGTATATTGGCTTGCCCGAGGGCGCGTCGCGCCATCCGTGCACATCATCATGCACGTTACTAAAGATAGGTACTCAAGGCATCGAACCACACAGCACATTTTGCCGAGTATATCGGTGAGTAATTGCGGCAAAACCGCACTGGCGATAACCTTGCATCTTCAAAGTGGTAAGGCGATCAGTGTGGGTGTCTTCCGCGGCACCAAGCCTCATCATTTTTGATCGTTCACTGAAGGAGTTCTATCAGTCCACTTTCGCGTGGATCGAGAGCGAACATCTCGGCCGGATTATGGGGGGCCACCGAGGCGACGAAGGCGGCAGAGCTACTTTATTTCGACGGGGCAGCCGGCAATCACGATTGCCACGCTGGGTAACCCGGATACAAAAGATACCGTGGCCAAGTCACACCGGTCGGATCGCGCTCACCTACCGGCCGGTCTTCAAACACACCTATCGGTCGGATCTGAAGATCGCTGCGCCGCCAAGCGCTGTGAAGGCTGCAAAAAAGGATACTCACGGCATTGAGATGGTTGACGTTGCGCCGTCAGCCGATTCCCCGGACAGGATTCATCGCGGCGCTGCGTGCCCATGCTTGCCAAACCCGGTTTGCGGAGAACAGCAAATAGAGCACGAACCCGATGATCGGCAGCGTGTGCCAAACCTTGTCGCCACTTACCAGGCCCAGATAAAGATTAATGGCCAGACCGACAATGAACGCGGCGACTGCGCGCCAGTTGACGGCCTCCGCGTCCTTTACACGATGGGGGTAGCGGCCGCGGTGAACAATAAAATAGTCAGCAATCATAATTCCCGGAATGAGAGGCACCACATACGCAAGATCACCGAGAAAGCCCAAAAAGCTTTTCAGGACGCCTTGGGTCAACCCGTAATAGGCAAGAGCCGCGACCAGGAGGCCAGCAACGACGTTGACATAGAACCGGGGAACACTCAGCGCGCTTCGGCCGGCGAGGCTGCCGGTATAAAGATTGTTGACCTCATGCGGAAAGCCCTGAACGACCACGGCAAGTGCGGCCAGCGCACCGACGCCGACAGTCGTAAAAGCCTCGCCCATGTTGGCGGTCGGGACTGCCAAACTGAGCACGATCCCAAGAAGATTGAAGCCAAAGTTCCCGACAATGAATTCGGCGGCTGTGGTTATATAGACTGCGCCCGACCCCTTGGCGAACCGTGTTATGTCTGGTGAGACCGTGGCGCCTTGAATCCATTTAGCGGTTCCCAGCGCAATCATTGCGACGATCGATGCCTTGCCGGCTTGGGCCGGAACCGCATTAAGAATGGCATTGACTCCGCCGGCGTGCACGATGGCCGCGCCTGCGGCAATCAATATAACTATTGTCATCAGGGGAATGCTGATACGGCCAACCCACGTGAGGCCTTTACTGAATCCGACCAGTGACAGGGCGGTGTAGACGGTACTCAATATGATGACGTACGCCAAATGGATGCCGTTCGAACTGCCTGGCAGAACGCTAGCGGTGATTGCGGTGCTATATCCGACGAAACCAATGGCGATGATCGCCAAGACCAACGCTGGAATCCGGTTCCCCTCGCGTCCAAACGCCAAGCGCGTAATCAACGCGGTCGTGAGGCCTTCCCGCTGGCCGATCAAGCCGCAAAAAATGGACACCACGCAGATTGCGATCGATGAAAGAAGGGCGACAGACAGAGCAAGCCAAAAGCTAAAGTAAAGCCCGAGCGACATCCCAAACAGCAAGTCAGTCGCGGAAACCGTATAACCCATGCGTACGAGTGTGATGTTCAAGGTCGAGTGCTGCTGGGACTTCGGCACTTCGCTTGCGCCGTAGTCCTCCGTGGCGCTGACCGCATCAGTGCGGGCGAGAGCCGTCTCGCGGGCTGCAATTGACATGAATAATCCTCCCCATTATCGGCAGGCGGCGTGTTTTTTGTTTTGCCGCCCGCCCTGAGATTGCGCTGCCGAGCGCCTACGCTGACTGGCTTAGCAGGCTAATAGACTTGTTCGACAAGGCTGACTTTTCCGTCTTTTGTTCGCCCCTCTTCCCTGTACATTCCAAGAGCCCTGACCATCGGTTGATCGTTGACGGTCAACAGCGTGGCGTCGCTGGAGGGCTGCAAATTTACATGCTCGTGCCAAACCCACGGTGGAATTGCGAAGACATCGTTCTTTTCCCAATCGATACGTGTGTCGCCGGCCAACGTGTATCCACGGCCGCCGTGAACAACGTAAATGGCGGACGACGTTTGTCGATGAGAGCTTGTATGCTCGTTCGGCCGCAGCAGTTGCATGTTGAAGGACATGGTCGGAATCACGGGCCCGCCGGTCTGCGGGTTCACGTATTCCACGAGAAGTCCGTCGTAAGGACTTCCATCGTACTTCTTCATCTCCTCCAGATGCTGCCTGGTTTGCTTCCAAGGATAAAGATACTGGGATGTAAATGACCGCCGCTTGGACGATTGATTTACAAATTTGGGCATTACCCCGCCTGCGCCGTAGAGTGTCTCGGACCGATGCAGCGGCTCCTTCACGCTTTGATAATCCGCTTCCTGGTCGCCCATTTTCTTGTAGTCCAGGTCGTTGAAAACAGAGCCGAGAATGGTCACCATCGGGATATCGAGGATGTTCAGATAGATAATATCGGTGTCACTTTCGTTTCCGTGGTGATGCCAAGTCCAGTTCGGCGTGATGACCAAATCCCCGGGAAGGAAGTCTAGCCGCTCGCCGTCAATCACCGTATAGCCGCCACTGCCTTCCATGATGAATCGACTGGCGCTCGAAGTGTGCCTGTGCGCGGTACATCGCTCTCCCGGGCGCAGCAACTGGATGTCGCTATAGAGCGTGTTGGTCATGTACGGGGGCCCGCCGAAAAGAGTCGGGTTGACAAGCGCGAATCCGCGACGCTCCGCTTCATTGGACGCCAAATTGTCATTTCGAGAAACGAGACGATCGATGGACGATCGCGTTGGGTAAATCACCGAGCGCAAATCTTCCCATCGCCACAAGAAAGGGAGTCCGCTTTTTGCCGGCGTCGGCTCCTTGGGACGATAGTCACCGAGCCAATATTCGAGCATGTGGTCGAAGTTCGGCTTTGCTTTGATCGCTGGCTCTGCAGACATTTTGCGGTCCTCGACGAAGGTTTGGGCGCCCGCTAAAGCGTAGGTAAACCGCCGCGGCGATAACAAGCTCAATTTTTCGTCTTCTGCGCTGCTTTTTCGGCAACGGTAGAAGTCCCTATTGCGGGGAGAGCCGGGCAGCGCCTGCCGCCCGACGGTTCACTATTTGCTGCGGAAAGAGCGCGCGCCGGATTGCCGGCTAATAGCCATGCCGACGGCAGGGCATCCGTCACGGATGCAACATGGGCGGTGACGCGAAGTGTGGTTCTTCTGCGCTCGCGTGGCGAAGCGTCGTCGCTAACGCTGCGGCCCGAACGCCAAAATAGCGCGCACTATGGGCGGTTGAACTTCAGCGCAATCGGATCACGGCCGAAAATGCGGTGACTTGGCCCACTCTTGAAAGAGGATCTCGGCTTCGTCGGCTAAAATCTGCTCCGCCGGCAATTTTCTCAGATGAAAAGGCCGAGACACTTCTTCCACGAGTTCTTTCGTCGAAAATCCGATCCTTTCGCAATCTTCCTGCGTATGCGCATAAAACATCCGGCTGATTTTGGCCCACCAGATTGCGGATACGCAAAGAAGGCAGGGTTCGCAGGTTGTATAAATCTCACATCCGCTCAGATCGGTCGTACCGAGACGCTTGCACGCGTCGCGAATCGCAACAATCTCGCCGTGGGCGGTGGGATCATTAAGCGCGGTCTGCTGACTACGGCCTTCACCTATGATCTCACCTTCTTTGACGATGAGCGCGGCAAATGGCCGGGCTCCCTTTTCCTGCAACCCGTGCCGCCCCATTTCGATCGCGCGAGCCATAATCTGTTTGGGAGTCATCCTGATCCCTTGTTCGGTCGTTCTTTTCCAAAATAAGTTAATGCGAGGTATTGCGGAGATCAAGTCCGCGCGGTCTGTTCGGGGAATGAAAGTGCGGCCCGACTGCAATTCCGGCGGCGCCGCCCAATACATCTTTCATTGCAAGTTGCGTAGAAAATTTTTGGCCGACTGTCGGGGATCTGTATTTGATCGCAGACAAGCGACGGTTCGACACGCGAGCCTTGGCTTCGTCCTGGGGGGCTATCGGTCTCGTCCGGCGCACTCGGACCTCGGCGAGCAGAAGGCCGAAAATCTCATCGAATTGGATAAGTCTCGACCCAACTTCCCGATACCCTTTCGCGCAGCGATTTTACGAACAATGAGGCCGGACCGGACAGAGCGGACTTCCCTCGGCTGAGCACTGCGAGAACCGATGCCTTCAGGCTGCGATCGCTGAGAGGGACGTAAATCAACTCCTTATTGCGAATTTCATCTTCAATCCCCACGACAGTCTGGAAGGCAATTCCAAGCCCGTACTTGGTGAGCGCCCGCATCAGTTGAAATGAATTCGAACATGCGAGTGGATCAACTTCACGATTCGGATAATTGAGAATGGCATTGAGCCAGCGGCGGTTTGGATGGGTGATATCAGGAAGGATCAGGGGATAAGATTTGCATTCCGTCAGTCGAATGGATTTTCGCTTGGCGAGCGGGTGGCTTGGAGCCATGATGGCTCCGATCCTTAGCGGGGCGCTTACCTCAATTTTCACACCGGATCGCGGCGGTGGATTGAACATCAATCCAACGTCTGCGCTGTTTGAGCGCAGCGTCGACAAGACCTTGTCGGAATCAAAAATGCTGACTGCAAAAGATATCCCTGGATAGTTTTTATGAAACTCAGAAATCACCAGGGGCAGGAAATCGGCTGCGACGCCTTCCACTGCTGCGACAGCGACGGTTCCCTTTCGCAGATCTCGCAGGTCCTCAATGTCCGCCAGGGCCGAATCGAAATTTCGCAGCGTGTCGCGAACGTGCCGAATGAGAACCTCTCCGGCGGGAGTAAGTCGCAGTCCGCGGGGTAATCGTTCGAACAGCGGGCTTCCAACGTCATTTTCCAGGTTAATGATCTGACGGTTTATTGCTGACGAGGCCACATTCAGGCGATCGGCGGCCTGACGGATCGAACCAAGCCGAACGACCATATCAAAATAATGAAGGACCGAGGCGTGTAATGGCATGCCGACCCTCGCTCAGATCGTTTTCGAGAAAAGATGTTAGTTTATCTACGGCGCACAGCCAAGCACGTGCAAGGCGGCGCACGCCGTTGCGAGATGAATGCTGATTAAACGAAGAACCGGGGGCGTCGGAGGATGCGCGCCCTATACGTCTTACGTGGTCGGCGCTGCCTCGCCCCAGACGCCCAAAGTGTGTATCTTTTCGGCCGCGATGTCGGTGTCCTTTTGTTCTGTACCGACAACCGAGCCGGTAAAGGTGCCGGCGACTGCCAGCAACCCGGCGCTTCCTTCGGGATCGTCGAGCGCCTTTTCAAAACGCGCCGCGTTGCGCCATACCCACTTTCCACGCTGCAAGCGCGCATATATTTCACCGGTTTCGTAATTGGCAAAATTGATCGCTGGAATCCAACGTGCGCAGCGTTTGAGAAAATCGACGTTGTGATGCGGCGAAAGGTCCATGTTGGCGTACACATCGGTAGTTCGTTGCGCCCGGATATTGATTTTCCGGAACCGATCTATGTCGATCATCCTCTTAATGTCGAGAATAGTCATTTCTCCGTTCCATCCGAATGCCACGGTCCGTGGTGGATGGCCTTGCGCGACGCTGTTGTCGAGAAACTCGTAGTGGACGCGCTTTCGGACCGTTAGCGCCCATGTGAAGAACAGCTCGGGCATGCCGGCATAGGCTTCGACATTGTGAGCCAAAAGATCCTCAACCGCCTTGTACCTGCCGCCCCGCAGGCCGCGCGTCCAGGCGCGCTCAACAGTCATTTCCGGCGGTGTGATCATGAAGAACATATAGACCAGATCGCCAAAGCGGGTCAGCAGCCAATTCGACCCCTCTGCAAGATTGGGCACGAAGCTATCGAAGCGAAAGCGATCGATCAGGAGGTGCGGCATCTCTCCTCTGGCGGCCCGGTCCGCCATCCGCCGATCGAGCTTCTTATCGATGATTTCAATTTCGTGCCCGGTTAGCATTCCGGCATATTTGTAAGCCGCACCAAGACTTTCATAATCCAAAAGAAATCTTCTCCAAACATCCGGACTGACAAGCGCGAACTCATGCCACGGAAAATCGAGCCTTCCCGCCAAAATCTTTTGCCGTGGGCGCATTGTGCTTTTGCCCGATGCGGATGCCCCTTTGACGTTCATGACGACGGGCTTTTGCTGCCGAGGCAAAAATCGATAACCCTCGCACGCAACGGCGTCGCGGACGAACGGGAGGATGGCTTCACCGATAATTTGGCTGCCGAAATCGTTGCATGTCAGTGTGGCGGCTAATTCCCCGAGCAACGCGTTGTCGCCCAATAGCTGCCCATGCTGCCTGATAATTGCTGTTGCGATCCGGTGCAGGGCGGCGAAGCAGGCGGTTTTCAGCCGATCATCGGTTTCTTCCGATTTTTTCTGCCACTCTGCCAGGATCCTTTGATCACGCGCCGCGGGCGTTTCCAAAACCTGCGGCAACGGCGGCTTTCGTGACCTGCCAAGAGAAAACCAACGGCGCGAATAGCCCGCTTGATTGTCCCCGGCTGTCATTTTCGGTCGGGCTAGAGCACTTTCGAGTTCACGCGCGATGCCGACGGAAGCGTCGTGCTTTAGCTGTTCGAAGACCTGAGTGAGCTCAGCGCGATGGGGCGCAATATATCGATTGAGAATCGTCGCGGCGATTTCACGGAAGCTTCTGTCCAGATCCTCGTCATCGCGGCCATCAGGGACAGCAATGCCGGACGTGATATAAATCAACAGCTCGTGGACAATCAGTCTCTCTACGCGAAACGCGACAAGCTCCTCGGTCGGCAGGCCGCAGAAGTCGCTCAGCTCATAGGCTCGCGCAACGGTGGTGGAGACGTTTTCGGCGCGAAATATTGTCGAGAGCGGCAAATACGCGCGAGGCATCCGTGATTCCAAGCCCGGATTCCATGCCGAGTATTTTGCCGAGGTCGGGTTGATAGTCATGGCTCGCGACCCGACCCGTCACGGTTATAGCGCGAACGGAAGAGAGACCATCGTGCTCAGCACGTAAAGGCAACCGACCACGCTGGTGACCGCGCCCAGCATGAATCCAAGGAAATGTTCGGGCATATAGATTTGCGTTTTTGACGCCACCCAGGAACCGAACGCGCCGCCTGCCGCGCAGAACAGCCCCCAAGACCATTCGGGCGCAATCGCCGGCGTTCCTGCCAGGGGCAATATGATATTGAAAGCGAATATTCCCGCGAGCGAGAGAGCTAGAGTGTACGGAATCGTTGCCGCAACCATCACATAAATCGGTAAACGCCAACCGATTGCGAAGATGGGAACGAGCAGGAATCCTCCGCCTACGCCGAGAGCCGAGGAAAAGACTCCGACCGCAAGGCCCGCCACGAACAGAGCAAGATTCGAAAACTGCCTCTCCTGGTTGCCGAAGCGGATGGTGATGTGATCAAAGCTGCGTGCAATCGTGGTGACGGCAAAGTCGGCGGGGCTACCCTCATTCTCGGTCTTGTTGCCGGCTTCGACAAAACGGGATCCAAGTAGATTTCCAAATCGGCAATAGTCGGAGACCGCTCGGTAGCACAATTGAAATCCAAAGATAGCGAGTGCGATCCCGAGAGTTTCTTTGAAAGTGTTGCCATTCGCGAGAACGGTGGCGCGAAGGAATGGGCCGATCACGCCGCCGATCACGCCGCCGGCGCACACAGCCGCCGCCAGATCGAGGTTCCATTGGCCGCTGCGTCGAAATCCAAGAAGTGCGCCGATCGGATTGAACAGGGTCAGCACCAGCATCGTCGGAGTAACGTGTGGATTGCTGAATTGCAGAACCGACGTGCTGTACGGCAGCGCAAAGATCCCGGCCGCCTGGCCGACCAGAGCCATGGTGTACCCGGTCCACACTCCCATCCAGACCAGATGCCAAATGGCGATGCGGACGCCGGCGAGCGGGAACGGCCTGCTGCTGCCGGGAATGTATCCGTACTGCAGATAGGCGGCGAGAAAACCGCACAGCAACAGTCCAACAATCAGAACAAGCTGCTGACTGATAAACTCATGGATTATTCGGCCAGTCGCGCGCCGCTTCTTCGACGTTGGCGTTATTGGATCGTCGATCGATCGAGGAGCAGTCATGGAACCTGGAATTGCGGGGGCAACGGGAGCTGAACGAGGATGCCGTGGATCGTCGGATCGTCGTTGAGCTGGGCAATTATGTCGATCCCTCGTCGCTGGTCACAGTCGCGATCGAAATGAAATGGAGCGGATTTGATCCCGACCTCGCCGCACGCCTTGATCTTGGTCCGGATATACACCGCCGAAGTCGGATCATCACCGACATTCAAAACGGCCAGCCCCGGTCGCACACCGGTGCGTCGCAACAAGTCATCGATCCGCGTGCGGCATTCGGCGGGAACGGCTTTGGCGACGCCAAGACCATCGGTCACAATGGCAGTCATGTAAATCTCATCCTTGGCGGCTCGACTGTCACGCGGGAGCGATCAGTCCGCGCAGGACGAAGGCGAGTATGCTCAGCGTCATGAATCCATAGCTAACAATGTGCAACAGCTGACGCTGCCGCGCATTCGGCCAATCGACGCGTCGTCTATCAAATGCGCCCGTGACTATACTGATAATCGCTGCCGCCACGCCGGTCGTCAGCATGGCCCACCACAGCCAATCCGCGTTGTCCGCGTCGCTCAACAGCACCCTCCGCCGCCAAGAACCTTGGCGCGGATGAGCGACGTTGCCGCGACAAAAGGTCCGGTAGAAGCATTGTGAAACACACCCACGACGATCAGTTGATCCCCTATCTCGACTTTGATCTTTGCGTTCCCGACAATCTTCAAGGGATGGTCAGAGACGTCCTGCAACTCGAAGGTCGAGGGCGGCTGCTTCCCGACAACGAGTCCGTAGATCATCACCGTATGTCCAGCGTATTGATCCGGATCGCCGTAGAGTTGCGCAATGATCGGGTACGCATCAGCCGTCGGGCCGTTCAGCAGCTGCGCATTCGCAGCGGAATCGGCGCCCAACAGTACGGCGAAGACGATTGCACAGAGCATCCTAAGCATCGGGATGCACCGCCCCTTTTTTCCGGATTTCAAAAGCTTCGATCATGTCAGCTGCGGCGTGGCTTCCGGCGGCAAATGCGCGAATTGCTTCCTGATACAACACGCCAAGCACATAAGCCTTCATTTCCACGTAGCGCGAATTCTCGAAAACCTCTGTGCTGCGCGGTCGCGGCAAATCAACCCGGATCTGATCTCGGACGGTCGCGGGTGCGCTTGACAGCAGTATCAGATTATCCGCCAGCAAGATCGCTTCGTCTATTTCAGTGGTTACGAACAGAATCGTCTGGCCGCTCCCTTCGAACATCTTGAGCAGATATTCCTGCATCAGCTGTCGCGTCATCGCGTCGAGACCGCGGAACGGTTCGTCCATGAGCAGGACGCGCGGTCTATTGATCAATGTCCGCGCCAACTCGGCGCGACGTTGCATGCCGCCCGAGAGCTGATTTGGGTATTTGTCGCGAAAATCCAGCAGTCCGACGCGCGTCAAAAGGCTGAGGGCTTCGCTTTCAACGCCGGACTTTCGACCTTGCACGGTCGGGCCATACATGACGTTTTGCAGAATCGTCATCCACGGGAACAAGGACGTTTCCTGAAAAAGCGCCAACCGGTCGCGGGTCGGCCCCATTACATCCTTGCCGTCACATGTAATGCGTCCAGATGTTGGACGCTCATACCCGGCCACCAGATTCATAAGGGTTGTCTTGCCGCAGCCCGAAGGCCCGATCAGCACGGTAAACTTGCCGTCGTCGATACGAAACGAGCAATCGTGGACAACGAGATGCGACTCGAATTCGTCGCCAAACGCTTTGCGGATGTCTTTGAGAACGATACCGCGCTCGCTGAGCCACTCCTTGCTGGACATGGGATTCTCAATGCTGCCTTTGCCATGGAGCAACGTAGTAGCCGAGCAACCGAATGATTTGCGACGACACGTAACCGGATAAGCCGATCGAAATCATGCAAACGATCACTTGGGCGATCGCGTTGTTCTGGAACGATTGCCATAGCAGATAGCCGAGGCCGGTGCGGCCGGCAACCATTTCCGCCGAGACAACCATTTCCCACGCGATACCCATGCCGACGGCCATTCCGGTGATGATCGACGGGATGGTCGCGGGAAGAATGATTCGCCAGAACATGTGCCGCGGCGTTGAACCCAATGACAGCGCGGCGCGTTTGTAGTTGATGTCGATATTAGACGCGCCGCCCATGGTATTGAGCAGGACGATCCAGAAGGCGCCCAGGAAAACAATGAAGAGCACGCTCAGTTCGCGCGTCGGCCAGAACAGAATGGAAATCGGAATCCAGGCTACAGGCGGAATCGGCCGCAAAATTTCGACCACGGGGAAAGTCGTTTCGAACGTTGCGCGATGCATGGCCATCGCGAGGCCGATCGGAATGCCGAAGAGTTGCGCCAGCAAAAACCCCGCGGTGATGCGTTCCAGGCTCAGCAGCCATCCGTCCCAATAGAGGCTCGACGCGAACAGACCTTTGGAGGCCTGCACGATCTCGCTGATCGATGGTAAATTCCTGAGAACCGGGATGCCGAGCGGCTTGGCATATTCCCACAGGAACGCAATGGCACCGATCGACAATACGCCAAGAACCAGTTCGAGGCTGAAGAGCGATGACAGACGCCGCTTGGCACCTCGCCCCGCTGCAGTTGGAACGGTCGACGTGATGCTCATGGCTAGGCAAGCTCTCGTTCGCCGGCGTCGAATGCCTTGCGCGCTTCGTCGTGGATGGCAACACGAACTTCACGTTCAAGTTCGAGAAAGCGCTTTGACGTCAACACACGGTAGTCGCGGGGCCGCGGTATGTCGACGGTCAATATCTTCAATACACGGCCGGGCCTGGTTGTCATGACGATAACCCGGTCGGCCAGGAATATTGCTTCCTCGACGTCGTGCGTGATGAACAGGATCGTCTTTGGCGATTGGTCGTAGAGCTCGAGCAGGAATTCCTGCACCACGCTTTTGGTGAGGGCGTCGAGCGCCCGAAATGGCTCGTCCAGCAACAGCACCTTCGGTTCGTTCATCAGCGCCCGGACGATTTCGACGCGGCGCTTCATGCCGCCGGACAGGCTGCCCGGATACTGATTTTCTATCTTGTTCAGTCCGACACGACCCAATAGCTGCCGTGCCAGGGTCTCGGCCTCGCGGCGGCCTAGTCGCCCCTGCTGGATTGGCCCGCATGTGACGTTCCACAACACCGTCTTCCACGGGAACAACGCTCCCTGCTGAAAAACGACCATACGGTCTGCTCCTGGAAGCGGCGGCCGCTGGCGACGAGCGAGCAGGGCGCCATCCAGAAAGATCTCACCCGAACTCAATTGATCGAACCCAGCAATCGAGTTGAGCAACGTGGTTTTGCCGCAACCGGAAGGTCCGACGACGACGCAAAACTCGCCCGGTTCGGTCGCGAACGACACGTCTTCGAGGGCTACGACGTGGCGGCCGTCGGGATCGTAGACCTTGCCGGCATTGCGTACCGAAAGTGCACCGTTGCGCCGCGCGCTCTGCCACTCCGAATTTGTCACGATCAGACCCCCGATATCAGTCGGGTACGCCAGCGCATCAGCCTGTTGCCGAGGATGCGCACGATGGCGCTCGACAAATAGCCGAGCAACCCCAAGGTGGCCATGATGATAACCATGGTATCGTACTGAACGTAGTAATAGGTCTGCCACACCTCGTAACCGAGGCCCGCCTGACCGGACACGATCTCCGAGGCAACGAGTGAAAACCAGCAGGCCGCCATCGCGATCTGCAGACCGACGAAGATGTACGGCATCGCTCCCGGGATAACGACGTGGATCAGGGTCGCCATGTTGCCAAACCCCAGCGATCGCGCCGCACGGAAGTAGACCTGATCGATCGACTTCACGCCCAGCCAAGTATTGAGAATTGTCACGAAGAAGGCGGCCAGAAAGGTAAGGCCGATGATCGGCATTTCGCTCCCCGGCAAGAGCAGGATCGCCATCGGTATCCATGCCAAGACCGGGATCGGTCGCAGCAGCTCAAGAATAGGAAACGTCAATCCGCGAAAAATTCAACTCCAACCCATGAGAACGCCAATCGCCACTCCCAGCAAGGTTGCGGTGACGAACGCGACCGTCACGCGGAAAACTGAAGCCCAGATGTCGGCATAATATTGGCTGGTGAAAATCGAAATCCCGTATACCGGGTTGGGACTGAGCCATTCGCGGAGACATGGAATGAGGCCAGGCAATTGCGCGAAACGCCAGACCCTGAATGCGTCTACCAAGAGGTACCAAGAGAGAAAGAACAGGCCGATCCCGAGAGCCCCGTAATACGGCCGACTGCTGCGCAGCCGCCGCCGCACTTGCACCGTCCACGGCAGCTGAACCTTGAAGCCGGCGTCGATTTTCGGATTCGAGGCGAGGAGCTGTGCCATTTTGTCTATTCTATACTATGTCGGTCGTCGCCCCCGCAGGTCCGGCCTCCTAGATTTTAAACAGCTCGACATAATCCTCGACCCGCTTCGGGTCCGCATAGATCGGGAAGCCCTTCTCGAGCGGCACCGCCTTGAGGCGCACGAGCGGAGAAGAAACGTTCATCTCCTTCATCGCTTGGCGTGCAATGCTGTCGTCGATGGCGCCAGGAAGAAGCTTGTTAGACGGCACGATCTTCATGTCGGCCAGAAACGTGACAACCCGCTTCTGCAAGTCGCGAATCGCTTCGTTCCACACAAAAGGCTTTTCGTCGCGGATCGGTCCACCGTAATAGGGCGCCGGTATCAGGCCGGCCATGGAAAACCACATCGCCTTTGTGGCGATGCCGGTTATGTATTTGGCCGCGATCCGGATGGTTTCCGCATGGTTGCGCGGGTCGTAATACCACATCTGTGTTTCGATTTCTGCCTTCAACCAAGCCTTCATCACGTCCGGATTTTGATCCATGAAGTCTTTGCGCGCGACGATTGTGCCGGAATCCCGTTCCTTCCACGGTTCACCAGTCGAAACAATGCGGGCGATGCCTTCGCCGGCGATAGTGCTCACCGCCGCCCCTTGCGGTTCCCACGTCGCGGCGCCGTCAATTTTCTTGATGCGTAGATTGGTCGTGATCACCCCGATCGGCTGATTCAGGTATTCCTTCGGCTTGACGCCTTCGCGCTTGAGCACGTCCTGGAAAAAGCGATCCGAGCAACTGCCCTTCGGGGTCGCGACCACCTTGCCGTCGAACCAGTGCAGTGCCTCCTTGGAGTCCTTGAAGGCAGGTGCGTCGGTACGGGTGAGTATCTGATAACAGTGGTAGCCAGTGGGAGAGCTGCCGACCAGCGCGACCGCACGGATGTCGACGCGCTCGCGTTGAAATGTCGAAATCAGCCCTGGAGCATCGCCGTTATGTCCGATCTGCGTTTTGTTGGCCATCATCTCGTTGGTGACGATGCCGCCTTGTATTGGATGGGTGAAAGTCACTTGGCTGCCCGGAGGCAGATATTTCTTCCAGATCTGTTTCTCCTCGTTGACGACGCCGAACCAACCCTGTGTCCAATCGGGTCGAACCGCGACGTTGAACGAGACCGGCTTGCCCTTGAGTTGCTGGCCGTAGGCCAGGTCGCCCCAAGGGAAATCCATCGAGCTCATGGTGGCACCGGCCAGTCCGGCCGCGGTGCGGACAAGGAACTGACGCCGGCTCCAGTCGCACTTGACGAATTTAGATCGAACGCGTCCCGTCTTCTTGCTCATCCGCTTCCTCCGTGCCCCATATGCGGGCTCTGTGCCTGGCTGCGGTATCGATCCCCGCTGATCGCCCGCTTGTTTGAGGCCAATTTGGCAAAAGTTTTGGACGCCGCGTTACCGGATGTCTGTCAACAAGTTGACAATTGGATGGCGCGCGCCGGCATGCTGTCGCTGCTGCGACAAAATTATGCGATCAGTCGTCGCCGCCGCCGCGGCGTAATAACAGCTTTCCCGGCTGCAAGATCACGGTCCGGCGTTTGCCGACCCGGATCAGACCCTCGTCACTCATCCGATCCAGCGTCATTGTGACCCACTGCCGCGAGGCGCCCACCATCTGCGCCAACACCTCGTGGGTGAAAGGCTCGCCGATCACGACTCCATCGGACTCCTTGACGCCGTGCAAATCGGCGAGATTGTGGAGCAACATCGCGAGCCGCTCTGCTACCGAACGAGTTCCGAGCATCTGCACGAGTGCCGACAGGCACTTGCCTTTGAACTCGAGCGCCTCGACGACCCCTATCGCAAATGCCGGAATTCGCTGCATCAACGCGAACACGTCGACGCCACGAAACGCCAGTGCGGTCGTTGCGGTGGCTGCGATGCCGGACCATTGATGAACATTGGTACTGAACACCTGCGGCGTGCCGACAATGTTGCCGGCTTGCCAGTAGGCGAGCGTGATCTCGCGGCCGGCCGGCGATGTATAGAACGTTCGAATGAGGCCGATTTGAATGAGATAGATGCCTTTGTGCGCTTCGCCCTGGGCGAACAGCGTTTCGCCTTCGGCCAGTTGTATGGGCCGTCCGCGCGTCAGCACGCGATTGCACTGCGCCGTCGTCAGTCGCGCGAAGATATTGGGTTGCTTGGGCGATCGGAATGCGAGCGGCTGCGAAGCCAACCCCGACGGCTCGGGACGGCGGGGGCTTTTGCTTCGGCAAGGCTGATGCAAACTCGAACGTTGTTCCATCAGACGCGAATTTTCGTCCCCTTCGGATCGAAGAACGGGATCGGGACGATCCTTGCGGTAACGGTGCCGCCATCGGCACTCAATGAGAGTTCGCCGCCCTCCGTCGCGAATTCGGTCTTTACATAGCCAAGTCCGATGGCCTTGTTTAGTGTCGGGCTGAAAGCCGCGACGGTGACGTGGCCGACAACATCGTTTCCGACCTTGATCGGGCTTTTGCCGGCGACCGTCATCGGACGGTCGCCCAGTTCGAAGCCGACCAGCTTCCGCACAGGTCCTTTCTCCCGAACCTTGAGGAGTGCCGCACGCCCGATAAAGTCGCCCTTGTCGAGTTTGACCGCGCGTCCCAGCCCGGCCTCGTAGGGATTGGTGGTTTCGTCGATCTCTCTCGTATAGATGTGATACACTTTTTCCAGCCGGAACATGCCGACGGTTCGATTGCCGCACAATTCCAGGCCGTCGCCGTCGCCCGCCTTCACGAACGCATCGTACATTTGCCAAGCATAGCCTGGATCGTAGAAGATCTCATAGCCCAGCTCGCCGGTCACACCAAGCCGTGCGACCATACAGTCAATACCGGCAATCCGTCCGCGGACGAACCGATAATATGGCAGGGCCGCGTTCGAGGCGTCGAATTCGGCAATTTTCTGCAGGATAGCACGGGATTTCGGGCCTTGTATTTCGATGCAGGTCGTGCCCGCCGACATGTCGCTAATGCACACATTCATGCCGGCTGTGTGCTTTTCCGCCCAGGGCGGTGTCTTCTCTGTGTTAACAGCCGCCACCGTCAGCAGGTAGTGGTCAGGCGCCAGGCAGAACACGACGAGATCGTCGAAAATTCCGCCCGCTTCAGTGCAGAGACTTGAGTAAACCATCATCCCCGGCTGTGCCGCGGAGATATCGTTGGCGCACAGCTTTTGCGTCGCCTTCAAAGCGTCTTTGCCGCGGATGTGCAATTCGCCCATCGCGTGACCATCAAACAGGATCGCGGTATTCCGGCAGGCCCGGGCCTCTTGCGCCAGCGACGAAAACTGCGTCGGCATCTCCCATCCGGCGAAGTCGAAGAACTCCTTGGCTCCGTGAGCGACATGCTGTCCGAAATGCGGCGATCGTTTTAGCATCTTTGCCATTGGCGATTTCCCGTTGCTTTATTTCCGAAACACGAAAGTCACTTGTGGTTGCTGCGAAATTTCACATTCGTACCGGTGTGCCAATCATTGAAATGATCGGCGTGGGTTTGCAGATAAGCACCCTTCTTGAAATATTTGTCATAGAAGTCGAGATCGAGATGGTGAGCCTGGATGAAATACAATAGATGCATCGTGTCGTTGAAAGCAGGAAATTTTCCGTACGTTTCATATATGTACGTGCAGACGTCTTTGACGCATTGCAGGCCCTCGTCACTGATGCCCGGCACGCCCTTCTCGAATTCCTGATTGGTTATGGTGTGCGGCAGCACCATGCCGCGGCGCTCCCATTCATCGAGACTTTCGCCCATGTCTTTGACCGCGGCGTCGACGGCATCGGCCATCGTCTTGTAGTAGGGGGGACAAAAGCCTTCGAAATAGCCGTCAAGACCGACCGGGTTCGGCATCGGTTCGTTCTTGCCCTGCACAAAACGAAAGCCCAATCCTTTGCAGACCGGCGTGCCGCCCATGACGATGAGCGGCGTGAAACCGCCGTGCATCCAGCCGCCCAGGCCCATCGCCGCCATCGCAAGCTGCATCAGCGTTCCCATCATCGCGCCCTCGGCACAAAGCCAGCTAACGATGATTTTTTCCAGAGCGCCAAGCGGTAACGGCTTGTTCTTGTCGAGCAATCCCTTCTGTGCCCACTTCTCGCACCCTGCCGGCTTCATGCCGCGCCGCTCGTCGACGATGTAATAGCCGCCGCCCGAGATGTAGCGCCCCCCTTTCGGGTCGCACATGTTGATCATCAGCCTGATGAGGTCCTTGCTAATATCGGTAACAGGCATGAAGACGGTCGCGCCGGGCTTGTTGGTGACCCACAGATTGTGATGAAACAGTCCGGGCGTCTTGCGCGGCAGATCGAGACGGCCGTCGGAGAGTTTGACCGTGTATTTCCGATAAAACTCGAGAATCTTGTCCCGATCGTCGACGGTTTCGTACTCCTTCATCTTGGTCATCTGCTGGTTCGCGCCGCGAAAAAGGAAGACGCCGTCGTCGTTCGTGAAAAACAATTCCGTGCGGTGCGAGCCGACGGCGGAAGGATGCGGCCGCCCGACCGACTTGACCATGCCGCCTTGATACTCGCCTTCGCAGAGGATCGCTCCGGTCACGCCGGTTGCGGCGGCGACAAGCATTGCCGTCTCGGCCTCGTCGAGAGACACGGGCGCCTTATCGGATTTGTAGCTGAACGGCCCGTGAGAGAGTTCCATTCCGAAGCCAAACCGACGCGAGCGGCGGCCGACGATGGCTTCGAACAACGGAAAGTTCCACGCCTTGTCGACCTGCGGCAGCCGACCGTAGGACGCATTCTTGGTATCACCCGGGCCCACGATATCCTCCCTTTCCATTCTTGCTATTGCGTTGATTCGCTTGCGCGCTTGCGACCGGTGGAAAACGGCGCGCGTAGCGCAAACAGGAGGACCGCAGGCGAGAAAATGAGCTTTCCCACGATCCGCAGGAAATCCCGTGCGTCCACATAGGTGCGGGCATCCCAGACACCCATTTTGCCGACGATGACCAACTGTCCATCGTCGGTCTCGAAGCGCTCGATCGTTATGGGGAATTCCCCGGCGGGAGATTTGATAAGCAAGGCGCCTGCGACCTCCGTTCAGCGATCGCTCGACACTGGCGAGCGCGCGCTGCACCGTCAGTCAATTAATTGACAATGGCGGACCGCTCAATGGCGGACCGCTGGGCCGACGACATACGAGCTGGCTTTTTTGAATCCTTAGGCGCGCAGCATGCAGGCAGGGCAGGTGCCGCATCATCCGTAGCCCCCGTAATGCCGGCAGCGCGTTGGCGAGGACCGTGGGCAATCCATGATATTTTCGGCGCTGGATAGTCTCGGCATCGAAAAACTGCGACTATCGTGATTGTGGGGACGTTACCCAGGGACACGCTCCGAGGATGCTAAGGAGCAACCGCCTCGAATACCGCCTGAAGGAGAGTTCTCTTGCCCGCAATGAGTGGAAAACGCGCGTTCCTCGAACTGCTCAAACAGGAGGGCGTCGAGATCATCTTCGGCAATCCCGGCACCACCGAGCTGCCGTTGATGGATGCGCTCGCCGTCGACAACGAACTGCGTTACGTCCTCGGCCTGCAGGAAGCGACCGTCATCGGCATGGCAGACGGTTATGCGCAGGCCTCGGGCAGGCTCGCGGTGGTCAACCTGCACGTCACGCCCGGCCTCGGCAACGCCATGGGAATGCTCTACGACGCCCAGAAGGCCGGCTCGCCGATCCTGGTCACCGCCGGACAGCACGACCAGGAGTTCAACGCCACCGAGCCGATTCTGTGGGCCGACCTGCCGCCGATCGCGCGGCCACTGGTGAAATGGTCGACCGAGGTGCACCGCCTCGCCGATCTGCCGCGGCTCGTGCATCGTGCGGCCAAGACTGCGCTGGCGCCGCCGACCGGCCCGGTGTTTCTGGCGCTGCCGGGCGACATTCTCAAAGCCGAGGGTGAGGTCGACTTGATGGCGCCGACACGGATCGCCGCGCGCATGCGCGGCGATCCGGCCGCTTTGGCCGAAGCTGCCGCGCTTTTGGCGGCGGCCCAGCGTCCGCTGATCATCGCCGGCGATGCGGTGGCGCACGGCCGCGCGCACGCCGAGTTGGTCGAACTGGCGGAACTTCTCGGCGCGCCGGTTTATTCCGAACTCGTGCCCTCGACCGCTTCGTTCCCGGCCTCGCATCCGCTGTTCCGCGGCGGCATGACGCGCATGCAGGGACCGATCAGAAAAATACTCGAACAATACGACGTGCTGTTCTCGGTCGGCGGCGACCTGTTCACGCTGTCGCTGCCGTCCGACATCGAGCCGATGCCGGAGAACCTGACGCTCATTCATCTCGACAACGACCCGTGGGAACTGGGAAAGAATTATCCGCCGAAAATTGCGATCCTCGGCGATCCCAAGGCCACGCTGCCCGATCTCACCAAGGCGGTGCGCGAGCAGATGACGAGCGGCATGCGCGGTGCGGCGCGCGAACGGCTGGAAGCGGCAAAAAAGGCGACGCTCGGCGAACGCGAGGCGCTCAAAGCCAAGGCGCGCGCGCTGGCAAGCGCTTCGCCGGTGCAGCCGCTGGCGCTGCTCAATGCCATCGGCGAGATGCTGCCGCGCGATGCGGTGGTGGTCGATGAGACGGTGTCTTCGGGCGCCGGCATCCGCTCGCTCATCAGGAGCGACGATCCGCAGAGTTTTTACGGGCTGCGCGGTGGCGGCATCGGCTGGGGCCTGCCGGCGGCGATCGGCGTCAAGCTTGCATTGCCCGACCGGCCCGTGGTGGCGTTGGTCGGCGACGGCAGCGCCATGTATACTTGCCAGGCGCTGTGGACGGCGGCGCATGAGCGCATCGGCGTGGTGTTCGTGATCTTCAACAACACGTCCTATCGCATCCTCAAGCAGCGCCTGTTCGCGCAGCGCGGTTTTGCCGCCCAGGTCGATCGTTTCGTCGGCATGGAGCTGGAGAATCCGGCGATCGACTACGTCGGACTGGCGCGCTCGCTCGGCATCGCGGCCGAGCGCGCAAAGACCGTACACGAGGCGACCGACCTGATCGCCAAGGGCTTGCAGAGCAACGCGCCGCTTCTCATCGACGTGCCGCTCGAGCGCAACTACAAGCCGGTGTGATCGGCGAGGCTGCGTGCGAGCACTTGCGCGACGTGAATGGCCTCGCGCCCGGCGCCGTCGCTGATCTGCTGGCGACAGGACATGCCGTCGGCGACGATGAGGGTCTCGGCATCGGCGCGGCGCACCGCCGGCAGCAACGACAGCTCGCCCATCGCCAGCGACACGTCGATCGTGCTCTTGCCATAGCCGAAGGCGCCGGCCATGCCGCAGCAACTGGACTCGATCGTCTTCACCATCAGGCCGGGAATCAAGCGCAGAACGGCTTCGACCGCGCTCATCGTATCGAAGGATTTCTGGTGGCAATGGCCGTGCAACAGCACGCGCTTTTGCATCGGCGCGAGATCGAGCGCGAGTTTGCCGGCTGCGGCCTCCCGCGCCAGAAACTCCTCGAACAGCAGTGCGCGGCCGGCGACGCGGCGCGCGGTGTCGCTTTTGACCAGCGCCGGAATTTCATCGCGGAAACCGAACAGGCAGCTCGGCTCGAGGCCGATGATCGGCACGTCGCGCTCCGCGTAGGGGGCGAGCGCAGCGAGCGTGCGCTCCGCTTCGCGCCGCGCTTCGCCAACTTTGCCCACCGATAGAAAGGTGCGACCGCAACACAGCGGTCGTCTGCCCCTGGCCGGTACGGCGAAATGAACGCGATAACCGCCGGCGCGCAGGACCGCCAGCGCCGCATCGACGGTCTCGCGGGCGAAGTAGCGATTGAAGGTATCGACAAACAGGACGACCTCCCGACCTGTTTCCTCCCCTCCTGCCGACCCTCGATTGGATCGAGGGCCGACGGCCTCCCCCTTAAGGGGAGAGATGAAAGGGTCGTCGCGGAAATAGTCCGCGCGCCATCGCGGCAGCCGCCGGCGGGCGCTGAAGCCGGCAAAAACTTCGGACAATTTCGCCGCGCCGGGCAGCCGGTCGCGCAAATTCATCAGCCACGGCACCCGCACCGCGTGAATGGCGTAGCGCGGGAGGTAGCCGACCAGTCGGTCGTGCAGCGACAGTCCGAGTTTTTTGCATCTGGCGTTCAACACCTCGATCTTCATGCGCGCCATATCGACGCCGGTCGGACATTCGCGCCGGCATGCCTTGCAGGAAACGCACAGTTCAAGCGTCTGCGCCATTTGCTCGGAGGCGAATGCATCGGGGCCGAGCTGGCCGGTGATGGCGAGGCGCAGCGTATTGGCGCGGCCGCGGGTCACGTCGCGCTCGTTGCGGGTGACGCGATAGCTCGGACACATCGTGCCGCCAGAGAGCGCCCGGCAGGCGCCGTTGTTGTTGCACATTTCGACGGCGCCCTGGAAACCGCCGCCGGCGCCCGGATAGGCCGACCAGTCGAGCGCGCTCGTGATCGCCTCGGCGCGGTAGCCGGGGCCGTAGCGGAACAGGCTGCGGTCGTCGAATTTCGGCGCGCGCACGATTTTTCCGGGATTGAACAGGTTTTGCGGATCGAAGCGGTCTTTCACTTCTTCGAAGGCGTGCACCAGCCGCGGGCCGAACATCTCTGCGTGAAATTCCGATCGTACAATGCCGTCGCCGTGCTCGCCCGAGTGCGAGCCCTTGTATTCGCGCACCATGGCGAACGCTTCCTCGGCGATCGCTCGCATGGCGCGCACGTCCTTATCGAGTCGCAGGTTGAGCACCGGGCGCACATGCAGGCAGCCGACGGCGGCGTGGGCGTACCAGGTCCCGTGCGTGCCGTTTTTTTCAAAAATTTCCGTCAGCCGTGCCGTGTAGTCGGCGAGATGCTCGAGCGGCACCGCGCAGTCCTCGACGAATGAGACCGGCTTACCCGCCTCCTTCATCGACATCATGATGTTCAGCCCGGCGGTGCGTACCTCGGAAATGCCGGCCTGCAGCTTCGCATCGAGCACGTCGACGACGCCGCCCCACATGGGGCCGCTTTTGTCCCAGGACATGCCGAGGTCGCCAATCAGTGCGCCGAGCTTGCGCAAGCGGCGCAGATTTTCCTCCCAATCCTGCTCCGCGAACTCGACAAAAAGGATCGCCTCTGGACCGCCACGCAGGAACGCATCGACGGTCGGCCGGTACATGTCGATGTCGCGCGCCAGTGCGAGCATGGTGCGGTCGATCAACTCGACCGCGATCGGTCCGAGCTTGACGATGTGCGGCGCGGCCTTCATCGCCTCGTGAAAACTGCCAAAATGGCAGGCGCCCAAAGCCCGCCGGCCGAGCAGCGGCGACAGTTTCAATTCGATCGCCGTGGTGAAAGCCAGCGTGCCCTCGGAGCCGACCAGCAGATGGGCGAGGTTGATGTCGTTCTTCCCGGGAACGAGCGCATCGAGATTGTAGCCGCCGACGCGCCGCTGCACTTTGGGAAAACGCCGCTCGACTTCGTCGGCTTCGCGCGCCGCAATGGCGAGAAGGTCGCTTTGCAGTGCCGGCGGCACGCCGGTCGCGCCGTCGCCCAGCCCGCCGAAATGCGCGCGCGTACCGTCGGCCAGCACGGTGTCGAGCGCGATGACGTTTTCGCGCGTATTGCCGTAACGCAGCGAGCGTGCGCCGCAGGAATTGTTGCCGACCATGCCGCCGATGGTGGCGCGCGAGGCCGTCGAGATGTCGACCGGGAACCACAGCCCCATGGGTTTGAGCGCGCGATTGAGTTCATCGAGCACGAGGCCCGGCTCGACGACGCAGCGCCGGTCGGCTGCGTCGATCTCGACGATGCGAGTAAGGTGTGCGGAGCAGTCGACGATGACCGCTTCGTTGACCGTTTGGCCGGCCTGCGATGTGCCGGCCCCGCGGGGTGTCACCGCAACCCCTTCGGCGCGGCAAATCGCAATGGTCCGCGCCGCTTGCTCCATTGTGCGCGGCGTCACCACGCCGAGGGGCATGATCTGATAATGCGACGCGTCGGTGGCATATCGCCCGCGCGTGAACGCATCGAAGCGCACCTCGCCGGCGCGCTCGGCGTTGAGCCGCCGTTCGAGGTTTCTTTCGAGGCCTGGCATCAGCCGTGCTGGCACTAAGTCCTCATTTCACCTCTCCCCGCTACGCGAGGAGAGGTCGACCGAGCAAAGCGAGGGAGGGTGAGGGGCACCACCGCGATTCTGAGCCCTGCGGATAGGCCCCCTCATCCCGGCCTTCTCCCCGCACGCGGGGAGAAGGAGACAAGACTTGACCGCAATGTCGCATCCGCTATGTCACGCCACAAGCTGCGAGCGCCCTTGGGTTGCGCCGCCGTGGGCCGCACCATCCACGAGAGGAGTATCGAAGATGCCGCAAAAGAATGCCACGCGGGCTGTCGGGCGCCATTTCCTGCAGATTCCCGGACCGACCCCGTTGCCCGACCGCGTCCTGCGGGCCATGGATACCCCGATCATCGATCATCGCGGGCCCGAATTCGCCGCGCTGGCCAAGCGCTGCCTCGAAGGCATCAAGACGATTTTCAAGACCTCGAGCCCGGTCATTATCTATACCGCGACCGGCACCGGCGCCTGGGAGGCGGCGCTGGTCAATACGCTCTCGCCCGGCGATCGCCTGCTCATGGTCGAGACCGGCCAATTCGCCACGCAGTGGAAGGACATGGCGACCAAGCTCGGGCTGAAGCCGGAATTCATTCCCGGCGACTGGCGCACCGGCGCCGATGCGGCAAAAATCGAGGAGCATCTGCGCAAGGACAAGGCGCATGAGATCAAGGCGGTCTGCGTCCTGCACAACGAGACTGCGACCGGCTGCCTGTCACCGATCGAGCCGATCCGCAAGGCGATCGACCGGGCCGGCCACCCGGCGCTGTTGATGGTCGACACCATCTCCTCGCTCGCCTCGGCCGACTATCGCCACGACGAATGGGGCGTCGACGTCACCGTCGGCGGCGCGCAGAAGGGTCTGATGCTGCCGCCCGGCATGTCGTTCAACGCGGTGAGTGACAAGGCGCTGGCGGCTTCCAAAAACTCGAAGCTCACCAAGTCGTTCTGGTCGTGGGACGACATGCTGAAAATGAACAAGGTCGGCTTCTTTCCCTACACCCCGGCGACACAGATGCTGCAAGGGCTGGCGGTATCGATCGAGATGCTGCACGAGGAAGGCCTCGACAACGTGTTTGCCCGGCACGCGCGGCTTGCCGAAGCGACGCGGCGCGCCGTGCGCGCGTGGGGTCTCGAAATCCTCTGCCGCGATGCGAAATATTATTCACCGACCATCACCGCGGTACTGCTGCCGGACGGCCACGATGCCGACGCGTTCCGCGGCCTGGCGCTGGAGACATTCAATATCTCCTACGGCTCCAGCTTCGGTCCTTACGCCAAAAAGTATTTCCGCATCGGCCATCTCGGCGACATCAATGACGGCTGGCTCATGGGGGTGCTAGCCATGACCGAGATGGCGCTGTCGCTCGCCCGCATTCCGCACAAAAAGGGCGGCGTGCAGGCGGCAATGGACTATCTGGTATCGGCACATTCCTCCGCTGCGCGTGCGGCCGCGGAGTAAGAGGGCTTGCCCTCTCCCCTTGCGGGAGAGGGCAGCGCAAGACTTTCAACAAACATTGTTGGGTGAGGGGGAGTAGTGGTGACCCCTCACCCATTCTTGTAGATGAAACTCCGAGGTGCCCTCTCCCGCAAAGGGAGAGGGCACGATTGCGTGCGCCGTGATTGCAGACGAATGCTTGGCGGCAACCCGGAACGACGGCTACGTCAGCGGCACCGCGGAGATGTGATTCTTGAAGGCGTCCCGCGCCGAAATCGCCGCGTACCAGCGCTCGAAATTCGCGAACGGCGGACGATCGGGCACGAGCTGCCGATACCGATAGGCGATGATGCCGACCGGAATATCGCCGTAGGAAAAGGCGTCGCCGGCGAGATATCGGGTCTTGCCGAGTTGGGTGTCCATCATGGCGATCGCCGCGGTGGTGTTCTTTTTCAATTCCTCGATCGCCGCATGGTTGCGCTTTTCCGGCGGCGTGCGGATGAGGCCCCAGAAGCAGCCATGGATCGCCGGCCCGGCGACCGCAAGCTGCCAATCCATCCATTGGCTTGCATGCGCCCGCTCGCGGAGATCGGCCGGCTCGAGCGCGCCGGCGCGGTGCTTGGCGGCCAGATAGCGCACGATCGAGTTCGATTCCCACAACAGAAAGCCATCCTCCTCCTCGAGCGTCGGCACCAGGCCGTTCGGATTCATCGCCAAGTAGGCGGCCTCGCGGTTCTTGCCGAACGAGCCGCCAACGTCGATGCGCTCGTGCGGCAATCCGATCTCCCCGACCGCCCACATCACTTTCTGCACGTTGGACGACGTTTTTCGGCCCCAGATCTTGATCACGATGTTCCTCCGGCTTCTGAGATTCGCCGTTGCCGAACTCGATCAGGCAATCCACGCGGCAGCTCGGCATGACCCGCGGGTCAAGCCTGCGGGTAACGATGGAGTGGCGACGCACGGCATTTGTCAATCGATCCGCCGTGCTTCCTCGACCAGCATGATCGGAATGCCGTCGCGGATCGGATAAGCGAGCTTGGCCGCTCGCGAGATCAGCTCCTGGTGTTCGGCGTCGTATTCGAGCGGACACTTGGTCACCGGACAGACCAGGATTTCAAGCAGCTTCGGATCAACGGACTGGGCGGGGCGATCGGCAGGCGGGCTGGACATCGGCAACTCCGAATTTGTCGACACTATAGCATCGTCATTGCAAACGAAGTGAAGCAATCCAGAGCGGATCGCGCGAGAATCTGGATTGCCTCATCGCCCCCTTTCGGGTTCTCGCAATGACGAGTCATTGCAACCGCGTCTCGCCGGGCGTCTTGCTCTTGGCGAGTTCGATCTCGGTCACCGCGATCAGGATTTCCGCGCGCGTTTTCAGGTCCGGCGCCTCGAGCATCGCCTGTTTCTCGGCAGTCTCGTACGGCGACATCATCGCGAGCGCATTGACCAGCGCCTCGTTGGGCGCGTTCTCGATGCCCTCCCAATCGGCCTTGAGATTGTTGGCCTTGAGAAAGGCCGACAGCGCGCGCAGCAGCGCCTTGCGATCGACCGCCTCTTCGCCCTTGCGGGCGATGAAATCGTCGCGGAACGGATGGCAGGTCACCCGGCATTGCCGATACGGTGTGGCGACGGCGATCTCCTCCTCGATCCGGAAACGCGCGATGCCGGTGAGCTGGATCAGATAGCGGTTGTCGCCGCTCTCGGAGAACTGTGTGATCCGTCCGACGCAGCCGACCCGGAACAGCTGCGGCCTGTTCTCGTCCGGCCCCGGATGGGTGGGATCGGGCTGGATCATCCCGATCAGACGCTGCCCGGAACGCAGTGCGTCGTCGATCATCGCCAGGTAGCGCGGCTCGAAAATGTTCAGCGGCATCTGCCCGCGCGGCAGCAGCAAAGCTCCGGCCAATGGAAATACCGGGATTTCGTCGGGCAGAGCGTCGGGGCCCGGGTAGATCGTGTTGATCGGCATCGGGTGTCACTCCACCCGGTGCCGTCATCCTGAGGCGCGACCCCCGACTTGATCGGGGAGCCTCGAAGGACGAAGCCCGGGCGCTTCGGCCGCATCCTTCGAGGGCCGCCATAGCGCGTCACAGACGCGCGCAAACGCGCTTATGGCGACCGCCTCAGGATGACGGAATTTTTATGCAACGCTACGCAAACAGGATCGCCGACAGCCGCTTGCGGCCCTCCACCGTGGCTTCGTCGGTCGCGCCCCAGGCATCGAAGAACTGGACCAGCTGCTTGCGGGCGCCGTCGTCGTTCCATTTGCGGTCGCGCTTGACGATGGCGATCAATTGCTCGAGTGCTTCCATGCGCCGTCCCTCGCCGTTGAGCGCCAGCGCCAGATCGAAGCGCGCCTGGTGGTCGAGCGGATTGGCGGCGACTTTGCGCTCGATCTCGGCAAGCGGTCCTACCGCCTTGGCCTGCTCGACCACTTCGAGCGCCGCCCGTGCCGCCGCGACGGCGGACTCGTTGCGCTTTGCCTCCGGCACCATGGCAAGCGTCTGCCGCGCCTGATCGAGCGCGCCGGTCTCCACATAGCAGCGCGCAAGCCCGGCCAGCGCCGGCACGTTGGCGCCGTCCTCGGCGAGAAGCTGTGCGTAAAGCTCGGCCGCGCCCGTGGCGTCGCTGGCGGCCAGCGCGGCGTCGGCCGCCTTCAACAGATCCTGGGCTTCGCCGCCGATACGGTCCTTGGTCAGCCGGCCGAGGAAGGCCGTCACCTGGCTCTCGGGCAGCGCCCCCATGAAGCCGTCGGCGGGCTGCCCGTTGACGAAGGCGATCACGGCGGGAATCGATTGGATTCCCATCTGCCCGGGAATCGCCGGGTGCTCGTCGATGTTCATCTTGACGAGCTTCACCTTGCCCTTGGCCGCCTGCACGGCCTTCTCCAGGATCGGCGTGAGCTGCTTGCACGGGCCGCACCACGGCGCCCAGAAATCGACCAGGACCGGTTGGCGCTTGGATTCCTCGATGACGTCCTTAACGAAGGATTGCGTCGTCGCGTCCTTGACGAAGGTGTCCGCCGCGGCGGCGGTCTGGGCTGGCTGCAGCATAGCGTTCAATATGCCTTGGTTTTCCGGGCAGGCAATGCGGAATCTTTCCCGGTTTTTCCCGGTTTTTTCCCGGCTTTTCCCGGATTGCCTGATTAAATGGGAAGAAGCGGCGCAAATGCAATCGCGGGTTCATGGGCTCCTCATGGGCCCCTCATAGGCCCCCGCCAGCGGAAACCGGCTCGATCCGCGGGCTGTGCCCGGTCGCTGCCAAAAACCTAAGCAGGCCGTCGCGCGCAATCGTCGTCGTGGCGGTGTTGCGCAGCGGGTGAAAGTTGAGTGTGTCGTGCGCCATCATGGCGGCATCGAGCACCACCGTGACCCGCAAAAGCGCGTCATTGATGACGGCAAACGGGGTCACCGAACCCGGTTCGACGCCGAGCCGTTCGGCGAGCAGGTCGGGGGAGCCGAAGGAGAATCGGCCGCCGGCGCCAAGCCGCCGGTGCAGCGATTTCAGCTCGATCGCCGCGTCCTCCAGGGCCACGACCAGGAACGCCGCCGCTTTCTTGTCGCGCAGAAACAGGTTCTTGGTATGGGCGCCGGCGATGGTGCCGCGCAATTGCCGTGCTTCGTCGACCCGAAAAACCGCCGGATGGCTGACGGTCTTGTGCGCAATGCCGAGCCTGTCCAAATAGGCGAAAAGCTGGTCCGGCGAGGCAGCCATCGGCGGCGTCATAGGCCGCTGGGGCGGAGGTTGCAAACCGGGGCGCTCTGCCATAACTTTGCCGAGGCCGGCCGCTATGGCTCGTCGTCTTACCCTTCTCGGATGCGGGTGTAGCTCAGGGGTAGAGCACAACCTTGCCAAGGTTGGGGTCGAGGGTTCGAATCCCTTCGCCCGCTCCAATTTTCAAATTGTCCGACCCGGAGACATGGGTGACGGAACGTACCTAAGACATGGGTGACAATCTCGTGCCGAACGGATTGTCGATGGCTTCGGTAAAAGTCGCAAATGAGCTTGGCGAGATCGGCGCTATCGCCGCATCGGACAGGGACCGCACTGGATTGGCGGATGTGGGCGGTTCTCTTGGGTTCTTGATTAAATGCACTGTCACCGTAATTCCGTAATTCTGGCGTAATTCTTGGTAATTCTTGGGTTCTTGATTAAATGCACTGTCACCGTAATTCCAAATGCACTGTCACCGTAATTCACCGTAATTCCATGTGTCCGGTACGATCTGTCACCTATCTCTCAGGCCGCACATCAAGCGCTTTGCCAGTTAATTCTTTAACCAGCTTTTGGCTTGACCCACGCTGAATGAGCCAACGCGGACTCCCGTTGTGGGGACCTAAGCCGGCATGCTCAAGACTTTGCCGAAATGCCGCTGATGGACCCAAAGCGGCCGTGCTCCCGTTCAAAGCTTGATCAGCCGGAAGAACCCCTTTGACACGGGATTGACGGGCATTGACGCATCACGTCTATTACAGGTGCGCGGACAGTCTCTTCGAAGGCGTCCCCGCCAACGGTTTTTCCATGTGCGCTTCGCTGACCGTTCATCCGGCCGCCGAGGTCGTTGACTGTTTCCCCGAAGGGGACTGGGAACAGGTCGAACCCGGCATTGCCGGCTGGTCGCGAGAAAAGCTGGAAAAGGCCGAAGCTTGGTCACGGCGGATCGGTTCGACCGCAGTGATGGTCGTGCACCGCGGCGCCGTGGTCGCGCAGTGGGGTGACACGGTCGCCAAAACGCCGCTCGCTTCCGTGCGCAAGAGCGTGCTCAACGCGCTGATCGGCAATGCCATCGAGCGCGGGCAGATAGACTTGTCGCAGCCGATCGGTGAGCTCGGCATTGACGACAACGAGCCTTCGCTGAGCCCAGAGGAAAAATCCGCGACCGTGCGTGATCTTCTTCAGGCGCGCTCGGGCATCTATCACGTCGCTCTGCACGAGGCGCCGGAGGCGGTCGCTCAGCGCCCGCTGCGCTTCAGCCACAAGCCAGGGACCTTCTGGTATTACAATAATTGGGACTTCAATGCGCTCGGGGCGATTTATGAGCACGCCGCAGGCTCGTCGATTTTCGATGCATTCGCGCGCGAAATCGCCGGACCCATCGGCATGCAGGATTATCAACCGTCTGACGGCGAACACGCTACCGGCGCCACATCGGTCTACCCGGCCTACCCGATCAATATGAGTGCGCGCGATCTCGCCCAATTCGCGCTGCTCTATCTCCACAAGGGCCGCTGGCGAGACCGGCAGATCGTCCCTGCGCAGTGGATCGAGGAGAGCACACGCGCCTATTCGCAATCCGAGGGCGGCCCAGGCTACGGATATTTGTGGTGGGTCGGCTCCATCAATAATGGCGCGGCGCCGTCGGTCACGCTGCCGGCGGGCAGCTTCTTTGCCTTGGGATACGGGGGTCAGTGTGCCTTTGTCATCCCGGCTTGCGATCTGGTCGTTATCCACCGTGCCCCACACCTCGGGGGCGGCGGGAACCTGAGGGAAATGGGCCGGCTTCTCTGGCTCCTACTCGATGCACGCCCTTTTCCGGACATCGGGCCTGATGCGTCGATCGAGGGGGCGCGGTACGCGCCGGCAAGCGGCGAAACCCTGTCACGGATACTGCCGGGGAAGACGTTGCTCTACGGCGATGCCGCGATGCACGGTCCGTATCGCACTCGGCTCAACCGCGACGGCAGCGCGGTTGTTCTGCGGGGACGCGAGCCCACCGAACTGGATACTGGCTCTTGGCAAATACAGGGCGACCAATTCTGCCGCGACTGGAAGAAGATAGAGCCACGACACATGTGCTTCGCAGTCGTTGTCGATGGCTCGAATATTCAACTTTTCGACGGCAAGGGTTTGATGTGGATCGACGCGCGCGTGGTGGACGATTGATCAGCGAAACGCTGAATGTTTTTAGCAACGGACCGGCAATTACGGTGACACGGCAATTACGTCAATCGGCGCCATTCTGCGGGCAATTACGGTGCACAATTACGGTGCAGGCAATTACGGTGACAGCAGGCAATTACCAATTACGGTGACAGTGCACCTAATTCAATTACGGCAGGCAATTACGGTGACAGTGCACCTAATTCAATTACGCAATTACGGTGACGGTGCACTTAGGTGCACTTAATTGACGCCGCGGTCCATTGGCGCCATTCTGCGGCATGGCTCGTCTCGCTCGCGTCGTCATCCCCGGTCATCCGCACCACGTCACCCAGCGCGGCAACGGCCGGGCAATTACCGGCAATTACGGTGACAGTGCACCTAATTCAATTACGCAATTACGGTGACAGTGCACCTAATTGACGCCGCGGTCCATTGGCGCCATTCTGCGGCATGGCCCGTCTCGCTCGCGTCGTCATCCCCGGTCATCCGCACCACGTCACCCAGCGCGGCAATTACGGTGACAGTGCACCTAATTGACGCCGCGGTCCATTGGCGCCATTCTGCGGCATGGCCCGTCTCGCTCGCGTCGTCATCCCCGGTCATCCGCACCACGTCACCCAGCGCGGCAACGGCCGCGCGCGCACGTTCTTCGGCGACGCCGACTATGCGCTCTATCGTGAGCTGCTCGCCCAGCATTGCCGGGCAGCCGGTGTGCAGGTGTGGGCGTGGTGCCTGATGCCCAACCATGTGCATCTCATTTTGGTGCCGTCCGACGCCGACGGCCTGTGCCGCGCGCTCGCCGCCGTCCATCGCCGTTATGCCGGCATCATCCACGCGCGGCGCAAGCGCACCGGCCATTTCTGGCAGGGTCGCTTCGGTGCGGCGGTGATGGACGAGGGGCATCTTGCGGCGGCGTTGCGGTACGTGTCGCTCAACCCGGTGCGGGCGCGGCTGGTCGAGCGGGCGCGTGACTGGCGCTGGTCGAGCACGCGCGCGCATCTTTCCGGCAAGCGCGACGGCATCACGGCGCTGGCGCCGATCCGCGAGCGTTTTCCCCGTTTCGCCGATCTGCTCGATGACGAGCCGGAGACGGACCTGTTCGGCCGCCTGCGCGCCGCCGAGAGCATCGGGCGGCCGCTTGGCGACGATCGCTTTCTCGCTCGCATCGAGCGGATCACCACGCGGACGCTGCGGCCGGGCAAGCGCGGGCCGAAACCAAAAGCGACGAGGAACGAGAAGTAAGTCGACCTATTAAAGTCGACCTATTAAATGCACTGTCACCGTAATCCCCACGCGGACGCTGCGGCCGGGCAAGCGCGGGCCGAAACCTAAAGCGACGAGGAACGAGAAGTAAGTCGACCTATTAAAGTCGACCTATTAAATGCACCGTCACCGTAATCGTAATCCCTATTAAATGCACTGTCACCGTAATCACCGTAATCCCCGTAATCCGTAATCACCTATTAAATGCACTGTCACCGTAATCACCTATTAAATGCACTGTCACCGTAATCACTTGTCACCGTAATCACGTAATCACCGTAATCCCCGTAATCCGTAATCACCCGTAATCTGTCACCGTAATCCCGTAATCCAATGTCGCAGCTCGCTGTGACCTCGCGAGACGGGCGGTGCGCGAAAGAAAAAATGGTTCCGGCGAGCAACGCTTGCGGATAATTGCGCGATTTGCGCGACGATATCACGCACAATCTGCGTGGTTGTGGGCCGTTTACCTCGGCGGCGATGCTTTCGATAATGCGCCGACACAGATAGCCGACACAGATAAGCGTTACGGAATTTTCGGGAGGACGTCATGACGACGCGCAGATCATTGTTAATGGCCGGATTGGGTTCGCTGACCGCGGGTGCCGTGGCGGCCGCAGGCCGGCCGGCGCCGCTCCCGCCTTGCAGAAAGTAAAGTGCGTTATCCCGCAGGCCAGCGTTTTCTGCCTCAATTATCTGGGGGCCAAGGACGCCGGCGTGTTTGCCCAGCACGGCATCGACCTCGAGGTCGACCCGCGGCCGTTTGCCGGCTTCCTCGCCGGCTTGGCCAGCAAGCAATGCATGGCCACAACCTACTCGGGCATCGACGCCATCGAGAAGATCAACGAGGGCATCGAGTGGGCGATCATCGGTGGCGGGCTGACCGTGGTGCAGGACGTCCTTGTGCCGAAGAACTCCCCGATCAAGTCGCCTGCCGACCTGCGCGGCAAGCGGTTCGGCACCTTTTCCACCGGGGCCGGCTCGTTCAAGGCGGTGCGCGCGGCCTTGATCGACGCCTATCAGCTCGATCTCCTCAAGGATACAAAGCTGCAGCAGGTCGCCGGGCCGGCGTTGACCAAGTTGCTGGAAGAAGGGCAACTCGACGCGATGATGAACATTTCTTCGCTCAATCTCGCCGCCGAAGCGCAGACCGACAAATTCCGCGTCCTGTTCTCCCCGAACGATTATTGGGAAAAGAAGACCGGCTACCCGATCGTGTGGGCGGCGCCGACGGTCGCCTGGCAAAGCTGGGTCGACGAGGACAAGACGCGGGCGAAAAATTTCGCCGCGGCGGTCGAGGCATCGTTCAAATGGCTGGAAAAACCGGAAAATCTCGACGCCGCAGTGAAAAGTCACGGCGCTATTGCGGGGGTGACGAAGCCCGCGGACGTTGCCGAGTATAAGGACTGGCTCCAGCACAAGAACATGTTCATGACCGATTGGAGCCGCAAAGCCGTCGACGCGCAGTGGAAGTTTTTGCAAGTCTGCCAGAAGGGCGGCATCGTGACGAAAGTTCCGCCCGAGGATAAATATGCGTTGTTCGTGGAGGGCTGATTGCACGGAAAGCTGCCGCTGAAGAAGACCGCGCGCTGGACCTTGCCGGATCCGGTGCTGCGGATGTTGCCGGGGGCGTTGACGCTCGCGGCCGTGATCGTCGTCTGGAAGATAGTCTCGCTGTTCTTCATCCCGGTGTTCTTTCCGGGGCCGAAGCTTTTGGTCCAGCGCATCATCGAGATCTACAGCCAGCCGTCGTCCTATGCGGTGGTCGGGGTGACCTTGCTGCGCATCGCCGAGGGCTTCGTCATCTCCATGCTGGTGGGGACGGCGATCGGCCTGGTGATGGGACTGAGGCGGAGCATCGAAATCTTCCTCGACAGCTGGATCATGGTGCTGCTGACGTTTCCCGCGGTCTGCTGGGCGTTTCTTTCGGTGCTGTGGTTCGGGCTGTCGCAGACCGCGCCGATCTTCACCATCGTGCTTATCGTCATTCCCTACGTGGCGCTGAACATATGGGCCGGCACCAAGGCGATCGGCAAAGACCTCGTGCAAATGAGCACGGTGTACAAGGCCAACCGATCGCTGACGCTGCGCAAGGTGATCCTTCCCCAGCTCATGCCGTACATATTTTCCTCGCTACGGATCTCGCTGTCGTTGTCGTGGAAGATTGCGCTGGTGGCCGAGGCGTTCGGCGCCGGCAGCGGCATCGGCCAGCAGCTGACCTATTGGTTCCAGGAGACGCGGGTCGACATGATGCTTGCCTGGGGCGTGAGCTTCATGATCCTCATGGTCCTGATCGATCTGCTGGTCTTCCGGGTGTGGGAGCGCCGCATCTTCGCCTGGAGGCCGCAATTTGCAGCCTGAAAGCGAGCCGGCTATGAAACCGGCCGTCGGCGGCGCGGTCGGACCGCCGGGGCGCCGGCCGAGAATTTCGCCTGGCAACCGATAGGTCCGCAGGATGTCCGCGTATCGTGCCGATCACGTTGAGCGCATCAGACCGGTGCCGGTGTCTGCGTCTTCGAGGGAATCCATGGGCGTGAAGGCAGCATCGGCCATCACCATCGAGGGACTGACCAAGCGATTTCCGCTTCCCGGCGCGGGTGGGGATTTCGTCGTGCTCAACGACATCAGCGTGGCGGTGGAGGAGGGCAAGTTCGTCAGCATCGTCGGTCCTTCCGGCTGCGGAAAATCGACCCTGCTCAACGTCATCGCCGGCATCGAATCCTACGATGGCGGAATCGTCACCATCCATCCCAAGGCCGGCCACGCCGGCGCCGAACCGCGTATCTCCTACGTCTTTCAGAGCCCGCGTTTGCTCAACTGGCTGACCGTGGAGAACAATATCCATTTCGTGCTCGAGGCGCAGAAGGTGCCGCGGTCGCGATGGCCGGATCTGGTCGCCAAGAATCTCGAAATGGTCGGCCTCGCCGGCCAAGAGCGCAATTATCCGCTCAATCTGTCGGGCGGAATGCAGCAGCGGGTGGCGATTGCGCGTGCGCTCGCCATCGAGCCCGACATCCTGCTGATGGACGAGCCGTTCAGTCACCTCGACGCCATCACTGCCAGGAAGATGCGTTTCGATCTCATGGAGATTCTGCGACAGGCGAAGCCGACGATCCTGTTCGTGACCCACGACCTGTCCGAAGCGGTGTTCCTATCGGACAGCATCTACATGATGAGCACGAAGCCGGCACGAATCTTCAAACGGGTATCGATCGATATTCCGCGACCGCGAAAACCCGAGGATGCGACGATGGTCGATCTGGAAAAGACCCTGGTGCGCGATTTCTTCAGCGTGGTGGAGGCGCAGGGGTAGAGCAAATGCCGGTCGAATTAAATCGCATTTTTCCTCTCGTCATTGCCGGGCTTGACCTGGCAATCCATGCGGGAAGCCCGCTTCGGCGGCCATGCCGGAAGGCTCTCCATTGCGAGGACTCGGCATGGATGCGCGGGTCAAGCCCGCGCATGACGAGAAAAGGAGAGCTTCGACATCAACGGAATCCAGGCACTAGATGGGATCGCGCCTGAAAAACATTGCTCTGCGCACGAGCTCGATCTTCGCGCTGCTGCTGCTGTGGTTTGCGGCGGCTCGGCTCATGAACGATCCCGAAGTCTTGCCGGGACCGTGGGTCACCGCGCGCACGATCGTCGCGGACTTGCAGACGCCCGGGCCCGAAGGGGAATCGGCGCTGTTCGACATCGGCATTACCCTCGCGCGTATTTTCATTTCCTTTGCTGCCTCCATGGTGGCCGGCATCGGCATCGGCCTCGCCATGGGCTTGAACCGCCTGTGCGAACGCTCGCTGTTGGCATTGATGCCGCTGATGCTGACCACCCCGACCATCCTCGTAGTCTTCGTTGCCATCATGTGGTTCGGCTTCAGCCAGGCCGGCGCGCTGGTCGCCGTCATGGCGGTGGTCACGCCGTTTGTCGCCGTCAACATATTCGAGGGCACCAAGGCGATGGACAAGTCCCTGATCGAGATGGCGGTGACCTTCAAGGCCGGGCGCTATTTGCTGCTGCGCAAGGTCTATATTCCGCAGCTCATGCCCTACATCTTTTCCGCTTTCCGCTATACCTTCGGCCAAGCCTGGAAGATCGTGGCGCTGGCAGAGACGTTCGGGCTCAAGTTCGGGATCGGCTACATGTTCTTCTTCTGGTTTCAGCAATTCGAAATCAAGCAGACCCTGGCCTGGATCATGATATTCGTGATCCTGATGCTCGTCCTCGAACATGGCGTGTTCGCCCGGCTGGAAAGCCGCGCGTTTGCCTGGCGCAACTCCTCGCTGGCGCAGGCCCGCTCTTAGATTTGCAATCGTCCCCGCTGCCGATCGGGTAATCTCCCCGAAAATCCAAGCCATCAACCAAGATCATGCCGCTCTCGCCCGCCGCTCCCGCCCCCCGGCGGCCAGCCTTATTGATCCTGCTCTGGCTCGCCGGCGCCTGCCTGCGGCTGACTGTGCTGGCGGTCCCGCCGGTGGTGCCGCTGCTGCACGCCGACCTGCACCTTTCGGAAACCGACGTCGGGTGGCTGTCGAGCCTGCCGCCGCTGATGTTTGCCATCGCCGCGGTGCCGGGATCCCTGCTCATCGCGCGCTTTGGCCTCATACCGGCGCTGCTGGTGGGATTACTGCTCGTGGCCGCGGGATCGGCGGCGCGCGCCGCGATCCCGCAAATATTCTGGCTCTACGGATCGACGATCGTGATGGCGGCCGGCGTCTCGATCATGCAGCCGACGATGCCGCCGCTGGTGCGCGCCTGGTTCCCGCAGGCGACGGGTTTCGCCACGGCGATCTACACGAACGGACTGTTGCTCGGCGAGATCATCGTGACCGCCGCCACCATCCCGCTGGTCCTGCCGCTGCTGCACAACAGCTGGCGGCTGGATTTCCTGCTGTGGACCGCTCCGGTCGTGGCGACGGCCGTGCTCATCGCGATCTGGGCGCCAAGGCCAGCCGCAATCGCTCCGGGAAAACCGTCCGGCGGCAAGCCGCCCGTCCGCTCGCGCTGGTGGCCTGACTGGAAGGATCCGCTGGTCTGGCGGCTTGGACTCATCCTCGGCAGCGTCAACACCACCTATTTCGTCAGCAACGCATTTTTACCCGATTACGTCACCGCCGCGGGGCGCGCCGACCTGGTCAGCGCCGCGCTGACCGCGCTCAATTTCGGCCAGTTGCCCGGGTCGCTGGTCATGCTGATGGTCGCCGGCCGCCTGGTGCGGCGGCCCGCCGCCTATGTGGTCACGGCGCTGGCAAGCATTCTCTGCCTCGTCGGTATCATGGCGACGAGCGGTGCCTGGATCGTGTTCTGGGCCGGCCTGCTTGGCTTCACCCTTGGCATCGCGCTCAATCTCGCGCTTGCACTGCCCCCGATGCTGAGCGCCCCCGGCGACGTGCATCGGGTTTCCGCCGCCATGTTCACCATCAGCTACTGCTTTCCGGTGGCGGTCGCGGTGTTTGGCGGCTGGCTATGGGACGTGACGCACCAGCCGATCGCCGGCCTCGGGCTCATCGTGCTGTTTCAGTTCGCCGTGATCTCGGTCGCCTCGACCGCGCGCAGGCCCGTCGCCGATCAGTAGCCCACGGCCAGCGCGCCGCCCCCGCGCAGCATCCTCATCGTGAGAAAGGCCTGGTCTCAAAGAATGCTTCTTGCCCCGAACTGTAGAAGCGGACTCCCGCGCGCGCATGCCGGCGTCAGGAGCGCGGGTCCGCGAGTTCGATCGCCTTTAATCTGCGGCCGTCGTCGCGCGCGCCGAGCGACCAATATTTGGCGCGCCGAGGCGTGGAGGTCCCGATATGCGATCTCAGGATGGTCGCGGCGTGCCGCGCTCCGTAAACGAAACGCATGACCGGACCGTAGGTCAGCGCGCTCGCCAAGCCGACAAAATGCAGATTCGGCACGGACGCCTCCAAGGCGGTGTTGAGCAAAGGTGCGCCACCCGATGTCTTGATCGCCGCACGCAAGGGCGGGTCGAGAAAAGGCAATCGTCTCAGGTCCACCCGATAGCCCGTCGCCGCGATGACATGATCGGTTTCGATTTGCACGGCGCGGTCATTCCTGCGCACCGACAATTGCAATTTTCCGTTGCGTTCGTTCGCGGCAACGACCTCGTGCCCGGTCAAAAGCGAAACCTTGTCGATCACGCGGTTCTTGAGCCACCAGGAGCCGGAGGGACCGTTCGCCGTGGCGACGATGCGCCGGCGCACGGTCTCCGGCAGCAAAAAGAACAGGCGTGGCAATTCCGAATAGGCCAGGCTGCGCCAGCCGTCGCCGAGCCCGGACTCCGGCCAGCGGAATCGCTTGTAGAGAGATTTGACGGCATCGAGCTCGCCGTTCCAATCGATCGCAGCGGCTCTGGCGAGAACGCGAACGGTCGCTCCCTGCTCATGCAGAAGCGCCGCCGTTTCCAGCCCGGCCTGCCCGCAGCCGATCACCGTCACGTCGCGTCCGGCAAATTTCGTCAAATCACTGTGGTCCGCACTGTGCGAGGCAAGCTCCGGAGCCTCCCGGGCAAGATTTTCCAGCGCTTCCGGTAAATGCCGAAAGTCCAAGTGACCTGTCGCCAGGATCACACGCCTGGCCAGCACGATCCGGTCATCCAATGTCAGCTCGAAGCCGCCGGCGACGCCGCGCAACCGGCGAAGCCTGGTATCGCGCACCTCGATCGCCGCACGGCGCTGGAACCAGTCCGCATAGTCGAGGAATTCGCCGATCGGCAGCGGAACGCCTTTCGGCGAATAGGAGATCCCACGCGAAGCGCTGTATCGCTCGAGCGTGTAGCGGCCATCCGGGTCCGACAGGTTGGAGGCGAACCGCTCGGATTTGAGCGCCATCCCGTTCGGCATGTGGGCGCGCCAGCTCTTCATGGGAGAGCCGATGAGGGCGTGATCCAAATTCGCGCTGCGCAGATGCGCGGCAACCGACAATCCATAGGGCCCGGCGCCTACAATGATGGTTTCCAGACGGGTCATAAATGTCTCCCTCGATGCGCGATCGAGCTCAGGCAATCCGGTGCCTGCGAAGTGGCAACCTTGTCGGATTGAGGCGCCGCGTTAGTCGCCGGACAGCGCGGACCGGCAAATCGATGCAATAGGCGAGCGCCGGCAGCGGATCGTCGATGCGCCAATAGCCGTCGTAGGTGCGCATCCGAAAGCCGGAGCGTAATCGGATGTCGCGAAAAGACTCCCGCCAGGCGACGGCGTCCACGTCTTTTTGCTCCGGGATCGGCTCGCCCAGCTCGTAGCAATAGGCGACGAGGGCAAGGTTGAGGCCGTTCAACGTTGCAATTTCTTCCTGGAAATCCGTCCGCCCCACCGTCGGCTCGATTATGACGAAGCGGCGACCTCGCGGGTCCCATTTATATTCCAGGCTGCCCAATCCTTCGTATTGCGAAACGTCGAGGAATTTCTCGGTGAGCGGACGCAGCGCCTCCGCGGCCTCCGGGGCAGGTACGCAGATGGCCGTGCTGCCGACGCCTGGCGGGTTGGCCGCAATCTTGCGGCCGATGAAAGTGCTCCGCGACATCGGCGACAGGCCGCTGTGGAACAGCGCGAAATAGATGTTGGAGTCCGGCCCTTCGATCCATTCCTGAACCACGGGCGTTTCGCCAAGTTTCAGAAATCGACGGCAGGCCGCGGCGGCATCGTCCATCGTATTGGCCACGCTGAGTCGTTCCAGCCGGCCCGTATGAACGAGGAGCTTGTCGGCGGGTTTGATGATTATCGGCCATCCCAGGTCCGCAATCTTCGCCAGGTCGCTTTCTCGCTTCACAACAACGGTGCGCGGAACCGGAAAGGCGTGCGTTTCGGCAAAGCGCTCAAACAATTCCTTGTTGCCGAGCGCAGTGACCATGGCTGGGGATGGGAGACGCAATCGAAAATAGCGGCTGAGCTCCGCGTGGTGCTCTGACACGGTATTGACGGCCAATTCGTCCGTGAGAAGAAGTACAGGCCGCACACTCAACTTCTCCTGCAGCTTCAAGAGACCGTCGACCAGCGGCCGCCCGAACGTGCGGTCCACCAAATGCCTGTTACCCCAACGCGACCACATCGCCGCGCCGCGCAAGTTGTCATCAACGACGGTGATCGGTACCCCCGCTGCCGCCAGGCTGCGAACGACACCCAGCCCGTTGACTTGCGCGCCGACGACCACGGCGGGAGTGTTCCGGACGTTAAGCTGAGCGAGCATCCAACAATCATCCCCCGCGGTTTAGATTAATGGCCGTCGGAATGACTGTTGCATGCCGGTAATTGGCAACAAAGTACGGGCGCCGAAAACAAGCATTTACGGTAAAGACGGAAAATTAACCCTGAGCGACCGCGGCCGAAATCGTTGGCTTAAAAACCAAACGCCAGCGCGCCGCCCCCGCGCGGGTCGGCGGCGCCGATGAAGCCCCCTTGTGTGACCATGATCGAATTGGCCGACGTGAATGGCCGTTGCGGGACGATCTTGTCGCCGCGCGCCTGCAACGCGGCGATAACCCCGCCGGGCAGCCCCGGCTCGACATCCACCCGATCCGGTACCCATTGATCGTGCACGCGCGGCGCCGAAACAGCGTCGGCAATGTCCATGCGCCGGTCGAGCACGTTGACGATGACCTGCAGGACCGCGGTGGTGATGCGGCTGCCGCCGGGCGAGCCGGTGATCAGGAACGGCTTGCCGTTCTTCAGCACGATCGTCGGCGTCATCGACGACAGCGGCCGCTTGCCGGGCGCGGGTGCATTCGCCGCAAAGCCGACAAGGCCGTAGGCATTCGGCACATCCGGCTTGACCGCGAAATCATCGAGCTCGTTGTTGAGCAGGATGCCGGTGCCTTCGGCCACCAGGCCGAGGCCGTAGCTGAAATTGAGCGTGTAGGTGTTGGAGACGGCATTGCCGAAGCGGTCGGTCACGGAAAAATGCGTGGTATTGCGGCCTTCGGGATCGACATCGCCGCCGGCGCGGATGGCGCTCGCCGGCGTCGCGCGTTGCGGATCGATCGTGGCGCGCCACTTTGCTGCGTAGGGCTTGGCAGTCAGCCGCGCCAGGGGGTTTTGCACCTGATCGGGATCGCCGAGGTAGAACGCGCGATCCGCATAAGCGCGCTTCATCGCCTCGATCTCCAGGAATAAAAACTGTGTTTCGTCCTCATTCGCGAGGTCATAGCCTTCGAGGATGTTGAGCATCTCGATCAGCGCAATGCCGCCCGAGGACGGCGGCGGCATGGAGACAACGTCGTATCCGCGATAGGTGCCGCGCACCGGCGCACGTTCGATGGCGCGGTAGCGCGCCAGATCGTCGACGGTCATGACCCCGCCGGCAGCCTGTACGGCGGCGGCAATCTTTTGCGCGATCGGGCCGTCGTAGAAGGCGCGCGGCCCGCCCTTGGCGACGGCTTGCAGGGAGTTGGCGAGATCGGTTTGCACCAGGCGGCCGCCGGTGCCGCGAAAAATCTTCGCCGTGGAGGGCCAGCGCGCAAGCCGCGCCGGATCGATCAGCGGCGCTTCCGGCGTCTGGTCGGTGAACGTGATACCGTCGCGCGCCAGCGCAATCGCCGGCGCCATCAGGTCGGCGAGCGTGAAACGGCCGGAGCCGTATTTTTCTTCGGCGAGGGCAAGTCCGGCGACTGTTCCGGGCACGCCGATGGCGAGCGCCGAGTTGCGCGATTTCTGCGGGTCGGCATTGCCCTGCGGATCGAGGAACGTCGTCGCATTGACCGCCGCCGGTGCGGTCTCGCGATAATCGATTGCCGCGTCCACCCCGCTGGCGAGATGAATGATCATGAAGCCGCCACCGCCGATATTGCCGGCGCGCGGATAGGTGACCGCCAAGGCAAATCCGACCGCGACGGCGGCATCGACCGCATTACCGCCGCGTTCGAGCACATCGACGCCGATGCGCGCCGCGCGCGCTTCCTGTGCCACCACCATGCCGTTGCGGCCGATGACGGCCTTGGCGGAGCCTATTTGCTCCCCGGCGAGCGCCGCGCTTCCCGGCGCGATCAGCCACAGCAGTGCCAGCGCCGCGATGTGCCGGGTTGAAAGCGTGCGGAGAGAGTGCATGACCGCGCTTGCTGCCGCGACGGTCACAGCATCGACGGCAGAACGCGATCGGGCGGACGATGGCCGTCCATGAAAGTCTTGATGTTGATGATGACTTTCTCGCCCATATCGACGCGGCCCTCGAGCGTTGCCGAACCCAGATGCGGCAGCAGCACGACCTTGTCGGCGCGCGCCAGCTTGACCAGTCTGGGACTGACCGCCGGCTCGTGCTCGAAGACATCGAGCCCGGCGCCGGCGATCTGCTCGGCCTCGATCAGACGGGCGAGTGCGTTCTCGTCGATCACTTCCCCGCGCGCCGTATTGACCACGTAAGCTTCGGGCCGGATCAGTTTGAGCCGCCGCGCCGACAGCAGGTGGTAGGTCCCCGGCGTGTGCGGGCAATTGACCGAGATGATGTCCATGCGCATGAGCATCTGGTCGAGGCTCTCCCAGTAGGTTGCGTGCAGCTCCTCCTCGATGCGCGGCGCGACGCGGCGGCGGTTGTGATAATGGATCTTCAGGCCGAAGGCTTGTGCCCGGCGTGCCACCGCCTGGCCGATGCGGCCCATGCCGACGATGCCCAGCCGCTTGCCCCAGATGCGATGGCCGAGCATCCAGGTCGGACTCCATCCCGCCCAATCCTTCTCGTTGGTGACCACCCGTGCGCCTTCGGCCAGACGCCGCGGCACCGCCAGGATGAGCGCCATGGTCATATCCGCGGTGTCTTCGGTCAGCACGCCGGGTGTGTTGGTTACGGTGATGCCGCGCTGCACCGCGCTGGCGACATCGATATTGTCGACGCCGTTGCCGAAATTGGCGATCAATCGCAATCGCTCGCCGGACTGGCTGAGCACGGAGCGGTCGATTTGATCAGTCACGGTCGGCACCAGCACGTCGGCAATTTTGACGGCTTCGACCAGCTGCGCCGGGCTCATCGGTATGTCGTCATGATTGAGGCGAATATCGAACAATTCGCGCATGCGCATTTCGACGCTGTCCGGCAGCCGGCGGGTGACTACGATGAGCGGCTTCTTGCCCTGTGCCATTGCCTGCCTCTCGTCAGCGAGCCGGAAAGCGGGTCGGCGAGGCGGTGGCCATGTCACCTCGTCCCGCTCGTCTCCCCCGACAGTATGCCGAGGACGCGTTTGCCGCATCCGCCTGTTCAGTTCTCGTTAACTCCGCTCGCCGACACTCGCGCCCGTGCGGCGGTTCATCAATTTGTCTAGCAGATGGGCCATGCTCTGACCAAGCGCGCCGAGGGCGTTGGCGGCTTGACCGAGCGAGGAACTGGGGTGTGGGCATGTCGCGGCACTATTGCGGCATGGGGGGCTGATGATCGCCTGGCTCCGCGGCGTCTTTGCGGCTCTGCTCACGTTCGCGTCGGCAGTCGGTCCGACGCACGCCGGGAACGAGGCTGCCTCAAGCGGGCTGCCGGTTCCACGCTTCGTCAGCATCAAGGCCGACCGGGTCAATGTGCGCGGCGGGCCGGACAAGGACCACGACGTCTCTTTCATCTTCACGCGCGTCGGCTGGCCGGTTGAAATCACCGCCGAGTTCGAGAACTGGCGGCGCATCCGCGACTCCGACGGCTCCGAGGGCTGGGTCTATCACTCGCTGCTCTCCGGCAAGCGCACCGCGGCCGTGGAGTTGAAGGAGAAAACCGATCTTGCACCGGTCCACGTCAACCCGGACGCCAAAAGCCCGGTGCTGGCGCGGCTCGAGGTCGGCGTGGTCGGCGCGGTCAAGGCCTGCACGGGGAACTGGTGCCACCTCGCCGGCAAGGGCTTCGACGGCTGGGTCGAGCAGGATGATCTGTGGGGCGTCTATCCCAACGAGAAGTTCGAGTGATTCGTCATTCCGGAGCGCGCCAACGGCGCGAACCCGGAATCCATAACCGCGATGCACAAGGCGGCGCTCCGCGCCAGCGTTTGTTCTGCGAGTTCTGTGGCTATTGATTTCGGCTCGCGCGCGCGTTGCGCGCTCGGCCGGAATGACGATTACCGCTTGCGCCGCAGTCGCACCACCACGTCGATGCGGGCGATCTCGTATCCCTCGGGCGGAATCGGCGGCTTGCCCACAACCACATCGCTCGAAGGAATGTCGAGGAGATTGTTTTCGTCCTCGACGAAAAAGTGATGGTGCTCGGTATTGTTGGTGTCGAAATGGGCCTTGGAGCCGTCGACGGCGACCTGGCGCAACAGCCCCGCCTCGGTGAACTGGTGCAGGGTGTTGTAGACGGTGGCGAGCGATACCGCCACCTTGGCTCGGCTCGCTTCTTCATACAGCGCTTCCGCTGTCACATGACGGTCGCCTTTGGCAAACAGGATCCAGCCGAGTGCCATGCGCTGCCGCGTCGGACGCAAGCCGACTTCGCGCAGCTTCGACTTCACGTCGTGCCACGGACAGCCGGTCAGCGCCCCGGTCCCGGACGGCGCCGGCGCCGCGCGCGGCGGCAAAGCGGGCTGGAAAGCGGTTGCGCGCGACTGTGTCATTGCTCCACCAGATGCCCCTTGGCGGGGTTGTTTGAAATCGTTGTAATTGAACTCATTATACGCGGCCCGGCACCCGCCGCAACCCGTTTGCCGGGCGCCCTGCCATGCCGGCGACGCCGCAATCGCCAACGGCCGACGACCGCTGGCGGTTTTCCCGCCCCGCGGGGCTGGGAAGCGCGCATGCGGCTTTGCCGCCTTGTCCCCATATGTTAGGGAATTTGGGGTTGCCCGCCAGGGGCGGGCGGAGATGATGCGGATGCAGGAACAACGCCGTTCGAATTTCGAATATGAGGACCTCCTGGCCTGCGGGCGCGGCGAGCTGTTTGCCGAAGGCCCGCAACTGCCGTTGCCGCCGATGCTGATGTTCGATCGCATCTGCGAGATTGCCGAAGTGGGCGGTCAGTACGGCAAGGGCGTGGTGCGCGCGGTGCTCGAACTCAGGCCCGACCTGTGGTTCTTTCCCTGCCACTTCAAGGGCGATCCGGTGATGCCGGGCTGCCTGGGGCTTGACGCGTTGTGGCAGTTGCTTGGCTTCTTCCTCGGCTGGGTCGGCGGAGCCGGCAAAGGCCGTGCGCTCGGCATGGGCGAGATCAAATTTTCGGGCCAGGTGCTGCCGACGATGAAAAGCATCGTCTACGGCATCGACATCAAGCGCGTGATGCGATCGAAGCTTGTGCTCGGCATTGCCGACGGCTGGCTCTCCGCCGACGGGTCGGTGATCTATCGTGCGCTCGATCTCAAGGTCGGCTTGTTTCAGAATGTGGCGGCGGAGCCGAGCGGCGCTTAGCGCGGCAACGGCGAAGCCGAAGCGGGGCTCATGGCCGGGACTGTGCTTAACCACAACAGCCAAAGAACTCGGGCGGGTCAGACGCGGTAGCTCAGGCGGCGACGGGGGGTTGTGGCGGAGCGGACGAGGCAGGGATGAGACGTGTAGTGGTCACCGGGATGGGAATCGTCTCGTCCATCGGCAACAACACGCAGCAGGTGCTCGCTTCGCTGCGCGAGGCCAAGTCCGGCATCGTGCGCGCCGAGAAATACGCCGAGCTTGGCTTCCGTTGCCAAGTGCACGGGGCTCCGACGCTCGATCCCGGCGAGTCCGTCGATCGCCGCGCCATGCGTTTTCTGGGCGGCGGTGCCGCCTGGAATCACGTCGCCATGGAACAGGCGATCCGCAATTCCGCCCTGGAAGAGTCCGAGGTTTCCAATGAACGGACCGGGCTCATCATGGGATCGGGCGGCCCGTCGACCCGCACCCTCGTCGAGGCTGCCGATATCGCCCGTTCCAAGGGGCCGAAGCGCGTCGGGCCGTTCGCCGTTCCCAAGGCGATGTCATCGACAGCGTCGGCGACGCTGTCCACCTGGTTCAAGATCAAAGGCGTGAACTACTCGATCTCGTCGGCTTGCGCGACCTCGAACCACTGCATCGGCAATGCGTTCGAGACCATCCAGATGGGCAAGCAGGACGTCATCTTCGCCGGCGGTTGCGAAGAGCTGGACTGGACGTTGTCGGTCCTGTTCGACGCCATGGGAGCGATGTCGTCGGGCTTCAATCAGACGCCCGAAAAGGCCTCGCGCGCCTACGATGCCGACCGCGACGGTTTTGTCATCGCCGGCGGCGCGGGCGTCCTGGTGCTCGAAGAACTCGATCACGCCAAGGCGCGGAGTGCCAAAATCTATGGCGAAGTAGCGGGCTACGGCGCCACGTCGGACGGCGCCGATATGGTGCAGCCTTCGGGGGAGGGTGCGGCGCGCTGCATGCGCATGGCGCTCGCGCCCGTTAAACCGGCAGTCGACTACATCAATCCGCACGCCACTTCGACGCCGATCGGCGACCTCAAGGAAATCGAGGCGATCCGCGAAGTCTTCGGCGCCAAATGCCCGCCGATCTCGGCAACCAAATCGCTTACGGGCCATTCGCTCGGCGCCGCTGGCGTGCAGGAAGCGATCTATTCGCTGTTGATGATGAATTCGGGGTTCATCTGCGAGAGCGCCAACATCGAGCATCTCGATCCGGCCTTCGCCGATATGCCGATCGCGCGTGCACGCCGCGATAACGTGACGCTTGGCTGCGTGCTGTCCAACTCATTTGGCTTCGGCGGCACCAATGCCTCGATCGTGCTCAAGCACGTGGATGCCTGACGCATGCAGGGGCTGATGCACGGCAAGCGCGGCTTGGTCATGGGAGTCGCCAACGACCATTCGATCGCCTGGGGCATCGCGCGCGCTCTCGCCGCCCACGGAGCCGAGCTTGCCTTCACCTACCAGGGCGATGCGCTTGGCAAGCGGGTCAAGCCGCTCGCCGCCTCGGTTGGCGCCGATCTGGTGCTGCCGTGCGATGTCGAGGATATCGGCTCGGTCGACGCTGCTTTCGCCGAGCTTGGGCGCGCGTGGCAAAAAAAACTCGATTTTTTCGTCCACGCCGTCGCCTTTTCCGACAAGACCCAGCTTGCCGGCCGTTATGCCGACACCACGCGCGAGAATTTTCTGCGCACCATGCTGATCTCCTGCTTCTCGTTCACCGAAACCGCCAAACGCGCCGCGGCGATGATGCAGGACGGTGGCGCCATGCTCACGCTCACCTACAATGGCGGCCTGCGCGCCATGCCGAACTACAACGCCATGGGGGTCGCCAAGGCCGCACTCGAAGCGTCGGTGCGCTATCTCGCCGTCGATCTCGGCAGAGACCGCATTCGCGTCAACGCCATTTCGGCCGGTCCGATCCGCACGCTGGCCGGCGCCGGTATCGGCGACGCACGCATGATGTTCGCCTTCCAGCAGCGCCATTCGCCGCTGCGCCGCGGCGTGACGCTCGACGAGCTGGGCGGCGCCGCACTCTATTTGTTGTCCGACCTGTCCACCGGAGTCACCGGCGAAATCCACTTCGTCGATTGCGGCTACAACGTCATCGCCATGCCGCAGCCGGACGCGCTGCGGGCGGATAGCGAACGGACCGGCGATCGGGGGCCGTAGCCCGGACCGGCGGTCACCGATGGATCTTGATGCCAACCGCAAGCTCGTTGCCGCCGCTTTGGCCCGCGTGGCGCTCGGCGACCCCAACGCACTGCAGACCGTGTACCGCCTGACCTCGGCGAAGCTTTTTGCCGTCTGCCTGCGTATCTTGGGGGAGCCCGCCGAAGCCGAAGACGCGGTGCAGGAGGTCTACATGACGGTGTGGCGCAAGGCGGCCCAGTTCGACGCCGGGGCTTCGAGCCCGATGACCTGGCTGATCGCGATCGCGCGCAACCGCGCCATCGACCAATTGCGGGCGCGCGGACGAAACCGGCCGATCGAGTCGATCGACGCGGCGGCCGATCTGCCTGACGATGCGCCGCTCGCCGACCAGGCGCTGCAGACCACGCAGGACCGCTCGATGTTGCAGGAATGTCTGAGCCGACTGGCCGAACGGGAGCGCGCAGCGCTGCGTGGCGCGTTTTTCGACGGCAACACCTACGAGGAATTGGCCGGGCGCATGAACGTACCGCTGGGCACGATGAAAAGCTGGATCAGGCGGGCCATGCTCAAACTGAAGAGCTGTCTTGAGCAATGACTGACATCGGCGACCATGGCGAGGTGTCAGGCGACGAGCTTTTGGCCGCCGAATATGCGCTCGGCGTGCTGACCGGGCCCGAGCGCGTAGCGGCGCAGGCCCGCATGGCGCGCGAGCACACGTTTGCCGTCCTCGTCGCCGCCTGGGAAGCACGGTTTACGCCTTGGGCGGCTGAAATAGCAGAGGTGCCGCCGCCGCCGCAGGTTTGGGAACGCATCGCCGCTTCGATTCCAGCAGCGCCGGCAGAACGCGCAGGTTTTTGGCAGAGCATTGCGGTGTGGCGCGGCTTTGCTGCGGCCGGCGTGGTGGGGGCGGCGGCCTGCCTTGGCGCATTGCTCTACTTTGGTACAGTGACGCGGCCGCCGCTCATTGCCACCATCGATGGCGGCGGCCATCGCATTTTTGTCGCGACGCTCGACGCGCGGCACAGAACGCTTGCGGTCGTGCCGGCGAACTATACGGCAACGCCGGGGCGGATTGCGGAACTATGGCTGATACCGCGAGGCGGCAAGCCGCTTCCGCTCGGTCTGCTGCCCGGCGACCGCATCGTGACGATCGCGATTCCGGCCGCTGTTTCCGACCAGGCGAATACAAGTGCCGTGCTCGCCGTTTCGCTCGAGCCACCCGGCGGCTCGCCGACCGGGCAGCCTACCGGCCCGGTTATCGGCTCAGGCAGCCTCACGAATCTGTGAGCCCTGCATCCGCAACCTGGTGGCGTCCGTAGCTCATAACGTCTCTCCGCAGTGGGGACGAGCAAACAGAGCAACGGAGTTGCAGCCATGAGACGCGTTACCACACTCCTTTTGGTCGGCATTGCCGCCGGCGGCGCCGCCGCGATCAATCTCGGCGGACCGGTTCCGTCTATCGCCAAGGAAATGACCAAGATGGTCGGCGGTGCAGCGATGTATCCGTCCAAGAACATCGTGCAAAACGCCGTGAATTCAAAGGATCACACGACGCTTGTCGCCGCCGTGAAGGCGGCGGGCCTCGTGCCGACGCTCGAATCGCCCGGGCCGTTCACCGTGTTCGCGCCAACCAACGAAGCGTTCGCCAAGCTGCCGGACGGCACAGTGGCGGGTCTGCTCAAGCCCGAAAACAAGCCGACGCTGATCAAAATCCTGACCTATCACGTCGTGGCCGGCCGCCTGACGACTGGCGACTTGAAGAAAATGGTCAAGGCTGGCGGCGGCAAGGCCGAGCTCAAAACGGTCCAGGGCGAGCCGCTCACCGTCGAGGAGCAGGACGGTCGGCTTTGGCTGGTCGACGCCAAGGGCGACAAGGCCGAGATCACGATCAGCAACGTGATGCAGTCGAACGGTGTCATCCAGGTCATCAACGGCGTGATGCTGCCGGGTTGATTGTCAGTCGAGTAGATTGTCAGTCGGGTAGACTGTCAGTCATCGTGCCAGCTAATCGGATCATCACCGCGTCCTCTCCCGGCGGCCGGGAGAGGACGTCCGTCTGCGTGAGCCTCACAGCTTCGCCAGATGCGGCATCACCTCGGTGCTGAACAGCTGCAACGAACGCAGCGCGTCGGCGAGCGGCATGGTGCCGAGGAATAGATAGGTGAGCAGGTAATTGACGCCGAGCTCGGCGACCTGCCGCTCGATTTCCGCGCGCACGGTGGCCGGCGAGCCGGAGATCACCGAGCCGTCCGCGAGGCATTCTTCGTAGGTCGCGCCGCGCGGCGTGTTCAGGCGCGCAGTCAACGACGACGATCCGGATACGCCGTGTTTTTCGCGCAGCCAGTTGATGTTGCGCAGATGGGCGTCCATCGCCGGCTTGGCGTAGCGGTGCGCTTCGGCATCGGTATCGGCGACGAAGATGTGGCGCTGCACGCCGACGACGATGCCGCCGGGAAACTCCGCCTTCGGCTGCACCGCCTCACCGCGCTTGGCGAACGCCTGCTTGAAGGCCGCGATGTTGGTCTTGGCAAACGCGGTCGGGCCGAGCGTGACATAGTGCAGCCCGCATTCGCCCGCCCAGGTCGAGCCGATTTCGTTGGAGGAGGCGTACCAGAACGGCGGATGTGGCTGTTGCAGCGGACGCAGCGCGATCGGCACGTTCTCGTAAAGGTAATGTTTGCCCTTATAAGTCAGCGAATCGGTTTTCAGGCCTGCGCTGATGCACGCGAAGGCGTCGAAAAAGATGTCGCGCGAGTCGTCGTGCTCAACCTTGTGGTAGCGCAGCTCGTAAGGCGAGACGCCGCGACCGACGCCGACGTCAAGCCGCCCATAGCTCAAATGATCGAGCATGCAGATTTCCTCGACGAGCCGAAGCGGCGAGTAGAGCGGCAACAGATAAACCAGCGGACCCATGCGCATCCGCTTGGTCGCCCGCGCCAGCGCGCCCAGAAAGATGCCGGGAACCGGCACCATGTTGAGCGGCGTGGCGTGGTGTTCGGCAAGGTGCAGACAATAGAAGCCCGCTATATCGGCAGCTTCGGCGAACTTCAGGCGCTCATCGAACAGCGTCGTCAGTGGCCGCTCGCCGTCCTCGATATGATCGAACAGTCCGACTTTCATGTTGCCTCGTTGCAATCGTCCGCGCGCTCGGGCGCCGGCGGGCGGCGTGTTGTGCCATCTTCTGCGCTTGCGTTCCATACCGCCGCTCGGGGCGGGCGACGGCGCGCGCCCGCGATGTTCGCCTCTTGCCTATGCGGGGTGGCCGCGCCACATGTGCGCGGGCATGCCTGCCCCACCCCCCATAGCGGTCGAACGCCTGGTCAAAATCTACAAGACCGTCACGGCGGTTGACGGCATATCGTTCGTGCTCCAACCCGGCTCGATCACCGGGCTCCTGGGCGGCAACGGCGCCGGCAAGACCACGACTATCGCCACCATCATGGGGCTGGTGACGCCGACCGCCGGCCGCGTCGCGGTGCTCGGCGCCGAGATGCCGCGCCAGCGCTACCGCGTTCTCCACCGCATGAATTTCGAGAGCCCGTATATCGAAGTGCCGATGCGGCTCACCGTGCGGCAGAACCTGAAAGTGTTCGGACGGCTTTACGGGGTGGAGGATTTGCCGGCGCGCATCGCGCAGATCGGCTCCGAACTCGATCTCACCGACCTGCTCGACCGTCCGGCCGGACGGCTTTCGGCCGGGCAAAAAACCAGGGTGTCGCTCGCCAAGGCACTAATCAACAATCCCGACGTGCTGCTGCTCGACGAGCCGACCGCCTCGCTCGATCCCGACACCGCCGACTGGGTACGCGCCCACCTCAATCGCTACTGCAACGAACGCCGCGCCACCGTGCTCCTTGCTTCGCACAACATGACCGAGATCGAGCGGCTGTGCGAGCGCGTCATCATCATGAAGCGCGGCCGCATCGAGGACGACGATTCGCCGGTGCGGTTGTTGGCGCGCTATGGCCGGCGCACGCTCGAAGAGGTTTTTCTCGATGTCGCCCGCGGCGGCGGCAGCGAAAGCGAGGCGGCGCAATGAGCCGCGAACATGCCGGCGCGTATGCGCTCTCGGCGCGGCGCATCGGCGCGATGATGCTGCGCTATTGGTACCTGCTGCGCTCGTCCTGGCCGCGACTCCTCGATCTCGTCTACTGGCCGACCGTGCAGATGCTCACCTGGGGTTTTCTGCAATATTACATCGCCCACAATGCCGGCTTCTTCGCCCGCGCCGGCGGCACTTTCATTGGCGCGGTGCTGTTGTGGGACATCCTGTTCCGCGGCCAGCTTGGCTTCTCCATTTCGTTCCTGGAGGAAATGTGGTCGCGCAACATCGGTAACCTGATGATGAGTCCGCTGCGGCCGCTCGAGCTCATCGCCGCGTTGATGGTGATGAGCGTGGTGCGCTTGTCGATCGGCGCGGTACCGGTCACGCTGCTCGCCATCGCGTTTTTCGGCTTCAATATCTACGCGCTGGGACTGGCGCTGGTCGCGTTCTTCTTCAACCTGATGCTCACCGCGTGGGCAATCGGCATTTTTGTTTCCGGTCTCATTCTGCGCAACGGCATGGGCGCGGAGAATTTCGCCTGGTCGATCATGTTTCTGTTCATGCCGCTCACCTGCGTCTATTACCCGGTGACGACGCTGCCGGTCTGGCTGCAGCCGGTGGCCTGGATGCTGCCGCCGACCTACGTGTTCGAGGGCATGCGCGCGCTGCTTATCCACAAGGTCTTCCGTCCCGACCTGATGCTCGATGCGCTCGGCTGCAACGTCGTGCTGTTTGCCGTTGGGGTGACCGGGTTCCTCCTGCTGCTGCGCAGCGCACGCCGCAACGGCTCGCTGATGCAGACCGGCGAATAGGCACTTCGCTTGCGCGCCAGTCGGGCCGTCGAATGGGCGCCATGTGCCTTGCGAATGGCGGTAAACCGCTAACCTTCATACGTAACCAATAAGGAAAAAATTGCTTTTATGCTGGCGATATGAGAAAGCATTATGACGGTGCTGCACTGCAGCAAGACGGGCGGGGGTCATCCATGGCTATAGGCGAGTTCGGTGGCGCGCCTGCCGCGCCCCGCGATGACGGCCCGTTATTGTCGGCGCCGCTCTATTGGTTCTACGAGATGAGCCACGCGGCGCTCAATCCGTCTCGCGCCTGGGCCGATGTCACGCGCCTGTTCTTCAAAAATCCGGTCAACCCGCTCTCGTTCACCCCCTACGGCAAGACGATGGCCGCCGCCTGCGAACTGTTCGAGCGTTCGACACGGCGCTACGGGCGGCCGGAATGGCGTATCTCCTCGATCGTGGTCGGCGGCGAACGCGTCCCGGTGGAGATCAAGACCGTGTGGGAACAGCCGTTCTGCCGGCTCATCCATTTCGAGCGCATGTTCGAGCGCAGCCCGCACCGGCCGCAGCCGCGGCTGCTGATCGTTGCGCCGATGTCGGGCCATTATCCGACGCTGTTGCGCGGCACGGTGGAGGCGTTCCTGCCCAACCATGACGTCTACGTTACCGATTGGGTCGATGCGCGCACGGTCCCGCTTTCGCAAGGGGCTTTCGGTCTGGACGACTACATCGATTATCTGATTTCGATCTTGCATAAGCTGGGCGGCGAAACTCACATGATCGCGGTCTGCCAACCGTCGGTGCCCGTCATGGCGGCGGTGTCTCTCATGGAAGCGGACGAAGATCCCTGCGTGCCGACTTCCATGGTGCTGATGGGCGGTCCGATCGACACCCGCGTCAATCCGACCGTGGTGAATGACCTTGCCGAACGTCGCGGTACCGACTGGTTCCACCGCCACGTCATCACCAAGGTGCCGTTCCCCAATCCGGGCTTCATGCGCGATGTCTACCCGGGCTTTCTGCAGCTCAACGGCTTCGTCAGCATGAATCTCGACCGCCACATCGAGGCGCACAAGCAGTTGTTCTTGAATCTGGTGCGCGGCGACGGCGACTCGGCCGCCAAGCACCGGGAATTCTATGACGAGTATCTGGCGGTGATGGATCTCGCAGCCGAATTCTACCTGGAGACCGTCGAGACCGTCTTCGTGCGCCATGACTTGCCCAAAGGCGAAATGACCCATCGCGGTCGTCCGGTCGAGCCGGCGCGCATCAAGCGCGTTGGGTTGCTCACCATCGAGGGTGAGCACGACGATATTTCCGGCGTTGGCCAGACCGAAGCGGCCCACCGGCTCTGCCCGAACATTCCCGCCGAGCGGCAAGCGCACTGGCTGCAGCCTGGCGTCGGCCATTACGGCGTGTTCAACGGCACGCGTTTTCGTGCCGAGATCGCGCCACGCATCGCCGATTTCGTTCTCTCGATGGAACATGCAAGCCGTCCCGCGCAGGGCAAAGGCGCCACGCGGCGCGCGCACAACGGCAGCAACGGCAGCAGGGTCCTCCAGCACGGCTGAGCCGGCCGCTGCCGCGGAAGACGATTGCGGTCAGTTCCAGGTTCGGGACGCATCGAAAAAACGTCGAAATGCCCGATTTGATCGCACCAAAACCCCTCCGGGGTCGGATTGCGTCTGCTAAATATTTGAAAATACGTTTGAATCTTGGAATCATCGCGAGTCAGAATGGAGCGCGCCACAAAGGGTAAGAAGTGAATGTAAAATCATTGTATGAGATACATTTCACAGTGTCCTAACCGCGTTCGCACCCCAACATCTTGTATGCCGAGGGCATGCCAATCAAAGAGGCTTCCCCAATCGTTGTATATGGCACTATCCGGCCTGGGGTTTGGGTCGGGATTTGCCCTGTCATGCCGCAACGCGCGCTTCTCTACCGTCGCCCAAGTGAGCCGCAGGCGATCGAGATCGTTTTCGCGCGCTCGATCTATCTGGTTCGCGTGCGCCGGCATCGGCAGGCGCGCCGCTACACGTTGCGCATCCAATCGGCGACCCGCGAAGTCGTACTGACGATTCCGCCGCGCGGGACGCTCAAGGAGGCGCACGAATTTGCGCAGAAGCACGGCGGCTGGATCGCCGCGCGGCTCGACCGGCTGCCGAAAGCGGCGCCCTTCGCCGATGGCATCGTCGTCCCCCTGCGGGGGGTGCCGCACCGCATCGTGCATCGGCGCGTTGCCCGCGGCACCGTTTGGACCGAGACGGGCGGTGCTGGCGAACAGCTGATCTGCGTGGCCGGTGATACTCCGCACATCGATCGCCGCATCGGCGACTTCCTGCACCGCGAAGCCAAGCGTGAGCTGGAAGCGGCCAGCCGGCATTTTGCCTGCGCGCTCGGCGCCACCGTCAAACGCGTCGCGGTGCGCGATCAATCGAGCCGCTGGGGCTCATGCTCGACGAGCGGTGTGCTGTCGTTTTCCTGGCGGCTCATTCTGGCGCCGAGTTTGGTGTTGAACTATCTCGCCGCGCACGAAGTCGCGCATCTCGTGGAGATGAATCATTCGCCGAAATTCTGGCAGTTGGTGCGGGATTTGTGCCCGGATCATGAGCGCGCCAAGGTCTGGCTCGACCTTCACGGCGCCGATCTGCATCGCTACGGGCTGCCGGGTGCCGGCGCCGGACCTGCCCGAGCTGAAGCCGAGCTCTAAAGCCAACTTCGGCCGAACCGGCTTTGGTTGTGAGGGCTTGGAGCCGCCCGGACTGGCCATCGAACGCAGGTTAGCCCGTTGCCGCATCGCTAACACTAATGCGTGATGCGCATTGCATCCTTGGACCGCAGGCTTATTTTCCGCGTTGTTAAAGGCCGGCCGGACGGCTCCCCCATCCCCCCCGACACCCCGCCGCCCGGCACATATAAGCCTGAGTTGAGGCAACGACTCGAAGAGCCCCAAGCGTGTACCCTGCTTGGGGTTCTTTTTTGTGGCAGCCCCCACGCCTTGGCAACGTATTGATAGAATTTAGCCTTTTACGAGGTCGCCCAGCAGGCTGGCGGCTACGGCGAGCTTCGAAAGGGTGAGGCCGGAAGCGGTGATTTCGCCAATCGCCACACGGATCCGCTCCACCTCGCTGCTGCGCGGTTCAACCCAAGCCTCCACGGCCTGAGCCCCGATGGCGCCGCTGCCGATCATGGCGGCGGCCAGCCGCCGCTCGGCGTCGCCGATCGAGTCCCGTGCCCGATCCAGCGCCAGCCGGTCGAAATAATCAGTGACCGCAATGGCGCTTGCAGCGTCGGCGATACGGTCCAGGCGGAAGAACGCGCCCGCGGCAAAATAGGTTGCCGCCACTTCGCCCACCGGCTTGCCGGTGCGTTCGGCCACCAGCACAATATCGGGAGCGCTCGACAGCGTCCCGAGATCGGCGAGGCGTCCGGCAAGGGCATCGGGCACGCCGACGTCCGCGAGTTCCTTGCGTCGCGCCGCGCGGGCGCGCAGCGCCTCCGGTGACAGCGCCGCATCGAGACAGGCCGCCACGGCAGCGATGCCGTCGCGATAATGGCTCACGATGCCGGCCAATCCCCTGGAGAAATCGACATTGCGCAGGAACCAGATGATGCGATCGAGCAGGAGATCCTGGACCACCGCATAGAGATCGCGCTGGACCTTCCCCGGCACCCGGTTGTCGAGTTCATCAATCGCGGCGTTGAGCGCGGTCATTCCGAAGCTGTCGCGCACCGCGGCGAAGGCGCAAGCGATGGCGGCGGGCGTGGCGCCGGTCTGATCGCCGATGCGCACCATGAGCGAGGGGCCGCCGCGATTGATCATCGAATTGCCGAGCTGCGTGGCGATGATTTCGCGGCGCAGCCGGTGGCGTTCGAGCGCATCGGCAAAGCGCTCGGCGATCGGCTTGGGAAAATAGCGGGCCATCTCGCGGGCGAGATAAGGGTCGTCCGGCACCGGCGATTTCAACAGGTCGTCGTAAAGCGACAGCTTGGCGTAGGCGAGCAGCACGGAGAGTTCGGGCCGCGTAAACGGCTGCTGGCGGCGGCGCCGCTCGTTAAGCGCCATGTCGTCGGGCAGATACTCCACCGCACGATCGAGCAGTTGGCGCGCCTCCAACTGCTGGATGAGCCGCTGCAGGAAGCCGAAATCCTCCATGCCGCGCCGCTCGGCGAGCGACAGCGCGAGCGTCTGTAAATAATTGTTGCGCAGCACCAGGCTCGCGACTTCATCGGTCATTTCGGCGAGCAGCGCATTGCGGGCCGGCAGGGCGATGCGGCCGTCGCGCACCGGGATGGAGAGCGCGACCTTGATGTTGACCTCCATGTCGGAGGTGTTCACGCCGGCCGAATTGTCGATCGCGTCGGTATTGAGCCGAATGCCCAGGAGCGCCGCCTCGATGCGCCCGCGCTGGGTCATGCCGAGATTGGCGCCTTCGCCGATCACCTTGCAGCGCAGATCATTGCCGGCGACGCGCACCGCATCGTTGGCGCGGTCGCCGGCCGCCTCATCGGTCTCGGTGCCGGCGCGAACGAAGGTGCCGATGCCGCCGAAGAACAGAAGATCGACCGGGGTTTTGAGGATGGCGCGGATAAGCTCCTGCGGGGTGAGGCGTTCGCCGGCGCCGAAAAGCTTTTGCGCCTGGGCGGAAAGCCGGATTTCCTTGGCGGCGCGGGAAAAGACGCCTCCGCCTTGGGAAATCACCGTCGCATCGAAATCCTGCCAGCTTGAGCGCGGCAGATCGAACAGGCGTTTGCGTTCCGCGAAGCTCCGCGCGGGATCCGGGTTGGGGTCGATGAAAATATCGCGGTGATCGAAGGCGGCAACGAGCTTCATCGTCGTCTCGCGCAGCGCGCCGTTGCCGAACACGTCGCCCGACATGTCGCCGACGCCGATCGCGGTGAACGGCGTCGTGTGGATGTTGACATCCATCTCGCGGAAATGGCGCTTGACCGATTCCCAGGCGCCGCGCGCCGTGATGCCGATTTTCTTGTGGTCGTAGCCGGCCGAGCCGCCGGAGGCGAAGGCGTCGCCGAGCCAATAATCGTGCGCCAGCGCGATCTCGTTGGCGATGTCGGAAAAGGTCGCCGTGCCCTTGTCGGCGGCGACCACCAGATAAGGATCGTCGCCGTCATGGCAGATCACGCCTGGCGGCCGGATCACCCCGGTCGTGCCGGTGCCGATATTGTCGGTGATGTCGAGCAGCGTCGAGATGAACATTCGATAGGTCGCGATTCCTTCCTGCTGGATCGCCTCGCGCGTGCCGCCGGCCGGAAGATGTTTGGGAATAAAGCCGCCCTTGGCGCCGACCGGCACGATCACGGCGTTCTTGACGTTCTGCGCCTTGACCAGGCCGAGGACTTCGGTGCGGAAATCCTGCGGCCGATCGGACCAGCGGATGCCGCCGCGCGCCACCTTGCCGAAGCGCAGGTGGACCGCCTCCAAACGAGGCGAATAGACGAAGATTTCGCAGAGCGGCCGCGGCAACGGCATGCCGTCGATGTTGCGGCTGGCAAATTTTATTGCGATCAGCTCGTTGTCGCCGGGCCGGTAGAAATTGGTCCGGATCGCCGCTGTCACCGCGTTGACGAAATGCCGCAGGATGCGGTCCTCATCGAGGCTCTCGACCGCCCGCAATGCCTCCTCGATGGCGGCGGCGATGTCCGTCTCGTGCGCCGCGCGCTGTTCGTTCGACAAGGCCGAATGAGGGTCGAACCGGGCATGGAAAAACTCCACGACCCGCCTAGCGATGGCCGCGTGCTTGCGCAGCGTCGCCCACATGTAGTCCTGCGAATAGGGCACGCGGATCTGGCGCAAAAAACGCGACAGGGCGCGCACGAGCGCAATTTCTCGCCAGGCCAGGCCGGCGGCGAGCACCAAGGCGTTGTAGCCGTCGTTCTCGGCGCGCCCCGACATCACCGCGAGGAAGCACTCTTCCAGCGCATCCCCCCGCGAGGAAAAATCGATCGGCTGGCCATCCGCGCTTTGCAGCTCCATGTCGTGAAACCAGACTTCGGGCGCGTCCTGCGGACGGATGTGGTAGGTGCGCTCGTCGACCACCCGAAAGCCCATGTTTTCCAGATTGGGCACGCGCTCGGAGAGCAAGATCGGGCGGCCGAGGCTGAATACCTTCAGTCCCGCCCGCGCCGTGTCGCCGCCCCCTCGGTAGAGCTCGACGCCAAGCGGGCGTCCGGGCGAAAGCACTTCGAGGACGCGGATGTCGCCGACCGCGGTCGCCGGCGGGTACACTTCGCGATAGTCGATCGGGAATGCATCGCGATAGCGCGCCAGCAGGCCGCGTCCCTGCGCCGGGTCGTGCGCGGCAGCGATCGCATCCTCGAGGCGGTCGACCCAGCTGCGCACGATGTCTTCCACCGCGCTCTCGAGACTGGCGCGATCGGGGCTGGATGTTTCGTTCTCGTGGCGCCCGATGATGAAATGCACGCGCACCAGCGGACCTTCGGGAAAGAACGGATAGAAATCACGGACGCGGCCGCGATAGACGGCGGCGAGGTAATCGCCGATCGTTGCCCTGATCTGGCTGTCGTAGCGATCGCGCGGCACATAGACGAGGACCGAGACAAAACGGTCGAAGCGGTCGCGCCGCGGCAGCACGCGCACGCGCGGCCGCTCGTCGAGCTGCAGGATGGCGAGCGCAAACTGATACAGGGTGTCTTCGTCGATCTGAAACAGCTCGTCGCGCGGATAGGTCTCGAGCACGTTGACCAGCGCCTTGCCCGAATGGCTGCGCGGGTCGAAGCCGGCGCGGCGGATGACGTGATCGACCTTGCGCCGCAGATAAGGAATGGCACGGGTCGAACGCGTATAGGCGGTGGAGGTGAACAGGCCGCAAAAGCGACGCTCGCCGATCAAGCGCCCTTCGGGATCGAACCGCTTCACCCCGACGTAGTCGAGATGCACGCGGCGGTGCACCCGCGAGCGCACCGCCGCCTTGGCGACGATGAGCAATCGCGGCTGTTCGAGGAACTCGCGGATTTCGGGCGTGATGGTGACGAGCTGGCTGCCGCGCCTCAACAGCCGCATCTGCGGCGAGCGCAATATTCCAAGCCCGGTCTCGAATATCGGCTGCAGCGCCTGTTCGTCGTCGGTGTAGGCGTAGTCGCGCGCGCCCAGCAGGGTGAAATTGTCGGCCGCCAGCCATTCGAGAAATTGCACCGCTTCGGCAATATCCTCCACGGGCAGCGGCGGCGGATTCTTGCGCAGGTCGGCGATGACCTCGCGCGCGCGCGCGATCATCGCCTGCCAGTCGTCCACGCACACGCGGACCTCGGCGAGAATGTCCTCGATCTCGGAAACAATCGCAGCGCCTGCCGCCGCCTCCTCCACGCCGTCGATGTGAACGCGAATGTAGCTTTCGCCCCGGCCCACCCTGCGGCGCACGCCGTCGAAGCCGACCAGGTTTCCGGCGGCGTCGCGCTCGACCGAGAAGACCGGATGCACCAGCAGTAAAATATCGAGCCCGCGCTCGTGCAGTTCGCCGGCCACCGAGTCGACCAAAAACGGCATGTCATCGTTGACGATGTCGAGGGCCGATCCGCCGATTGAAGCGGCCAGTGGTGCAAGTCGTATCTTGGGCGAGCCGGGCTGGCGCTGGGCGAGAAAGCTCCAGGCGTCGTCGGCGATCGCGGCAATTTGTTCGGCGCTGTAGCGCTCGAGGTCCTCGGGGACTGCAAGGCCGAAAAGCGCGGACAAAAAATCGCGCGGAATCCCCGGTTGACGCAGCGCCAGCAGGGCGCCGGCCGCGTCGATGAGCGACTGGGCGTCGGCTTGGCTGTCGATCCGGGGACTTTCCTGGACGCTCATATTGCCCTCCCCCGGCGCGCGTTTGCGAATCTTTTTCGATATTACTCGCGCGGCGCGGGTGTGCGCCACCGCGATATTTGTCTATTCATCCATGTGCGATGGGGACGAGTCCCTGCCGAAGGAGGTGAGACGTGAGGCCACAGAGAGCCGCAAAGGCCCGCAACGGCAAATCCGCTTCGTCGGCTCGCGCGGCGAAGGCGCGACCCGGCGCCACCGCGCAGGACGACAGCAAGGTCGTCGCGCTCGCGCTCGCGCCGGCCCCGCTGTCCGCTGAGATGCAAGCTTATTTCGCCAAATGCGATGAAAAGCTCGGCTTCGTGCCCAACGTGCTCAAGGCTTACGCCTTCGATATGGCCAAGCTCTCGGCTTTTGCCGCCATGTACAACGATCTGATGCTGGCGCCCTCGGGCTTGAGCAGGTTGGAGCGCGAGATGATCGCGGTCGCGGTCTCGGCGCAAAACCGCTGCTATTATTGCCTGGTCGCGCATGGCTCCGCAGTACGTGCCTTGTCCGGCGATCCCGCGCTCGGCGAGTTGATGGTGATGAACTATCGCGCGGCGCGCCTGTCCCGGCGTGAACGCGCCATGCTCGACTTCGCCGTCAAGCTCACGGCGGAGCCGTGGCTGGTCGAGGAAAAGGATCGCGCGGCGCTGCGCCGCGCTGGCTTCTCCGATCGTGACATTTGGGACATCGCGGCGGTTGCGGGCTTTTTCAACATGTCGAACCGCGTGGCGTCGGCGACCGACATGCGCCCGAACAGCGTCTATCATGGACAGGGCAGGTGAGCCCAATAGAGTCCAAGAGCCCAAGAGCTGGAAGAGCCGGTGCCGCAACGCCGCCGCGTCGCGGATTTTGCCTTGCTCATGCGCGGCCAAGTGGGTAGCGAATGTCAAATCCGCTCCACCGGGGGATAGAAACGCAAGGACGGAATGCCGATGACCTCGAAGAAGACACTGCAGGGCGTGATTGCCGCGATCGCGACCGCCGTTGCGGCCGATGGCGAGCCGGATTGCGCACGCTCGGTCGCGCTGGCGCGCTTCCTGCTCGCCAGCGGCTGCGACGGGCTCAACGTGCTTGGCACGACCGGGGAGGCCACTTCGTTTTCGCTCGAGCAGCGCCGCCGCTTGATGGATGCCTATGCGGCCAGCGGGCTGCCACTTGATCGCATGATGGTGGGCGGCGGCGCTGCCGCGACCGCCGATGCGGTGGCGCTCACGCGCCACGCCGCCGAACTGGGCTTTGCCGGCGCCCTGGTGCTGCCGCCGTTCTACTACAAGGGTGTGCCGGATGACGGCTTGTTCGCCTATATCGAGGCGATCGTGGCGGCGAGTGCGGCGCGGCCGATCCCGATCTACCTCTATCATTTTCCGGCGCAGTCGGGTCTGCCCTGGCATGTGGCGTTGATCCGCCGGCTGCTCGCCGCCTTCGGCGAGCGCATCGTCGGACTGAAGGATTTCCTCCGGCGACATGGATTTTGCCCGTGCTGCAGCGGGCATTTCTTCCAGTTTCAGTGTATTTCCATCGACCGAGGCGGTGCTGGCGCAGGCCCGCGGCGGGGCCTTCGCGGGCTGCATTTCGGCAACCGCCAATCTCAATGCCGATCTGTGTGCCCGTGCCTATCACGCAGGCGATGCTATGGCGCTCAGCGAGGCGGTGGCCATCCGCAAGCTGTTCGACGGCAAGCCCCTGGTGGCCGGTATAAAAACCTTGCTCGCGCACATCCACGGCGATGGGCAATGGGCGCGGATGGCGCCCCCGCTTACGGTGTTTCCGGCAGCCGATCGCGCGGCCGTTATTGCAGGATATGACGCGGTTCGCGCCAAACGGGTCGCATGAGAGAGCGGCGCGTCCTGCTCGATCCGCCTGGCCCGTAGCGGCTGCAAGATAAACCGCAACGTTGACGCTCGCGCGCGCCGCCCCTATAAGCCCGGCGCAAGGCAATAACGCTGCGCACCACGGCCGAGTTTGCCGCGCCGGCGCCGCAATCGCCCTGACCACCGCGTTCACCCCACCGCGTTCACCCCAGCTGTAACATTGTACCGCCATGGCTAACACGAAGTCCGCCAAGAAGGCCGCCCGCCAGATCGCGCGCCGCACCATGATCAACAAGGCGCGCCGCTCGCGCATGCGCACCTCCTTGCGCAAGGTCGAGGAGGCGATTTCAGGCGGCGACCGCACAACGGCGCTCGCCGCCATGGCCGAGGCCGAACCGGTTATCGTCCGTTCGGCCCAGAAAGGCGTCGTCCATCGCAACGCCGCGCGCCGTAAAGTCTCCCGCCTCGCGCATCGCATTGCCCAGCTCGGCAAGTAACCGCCGGCCTGCCGGTTCAGCCGGCTTGCTCGTGGACGCCGTTTAGCGGGCGCGATTTGTTGCACCGGCGCCACACGTCGCGGAAAATTCCTGCAGGTGATCTTCGTTGCGCCGCGTGGCCGGGGAGTGAAGCCCCTGGGTCGCGTCGAGGGCAGGTTTTGTTGCATTTCTGCGACGTTTTCGTGCTGGCTCTCGGGCTCGCGGCGAAGGGTGGTTGGCCTCCCCGAACAGAATAATGATTGCCGTAATAAGGGCTTAATGACCACACCGGCGCATGGACTTGGTTTTGCGCAAAACCGGCGGAGTGCGGTTTTATTTGGTCCTGAATCGCCCGACGGCCCTTACAAAGCCGCGAGGACGCTCCAATTTATTCGCAAGGTCAAAGTGTTGCGGGCGGGGGCGCGATCGCTCAGCCGTTGCCTTGAGCAATAAATCGCGCTTTTAGATGATTCTTGGTCATTGCAGCCGCGTGGTGCCCTGGCTAGCTTTCTGGCTCACCTCCGGGTTGCGAAGTCCTCAAAAACCGGTCGGCGCGAGAACTCATCTTGGATGAGATCGGGAGAGGTTTGTCCGGTGCGGTTCGGTCGCGGCTGAGTGGTTGACCCCAGCGGGTCATGCTGCCGATCGGTACCGCGAGCTTCGCGGCGAGGGAGGGTGTGGGGTTTCGTCGGCTGATGCAGATCAGTCGTATGCTTCTTCAGTCGTATGCGTCATCAATCGTGTGCGTCATCAGTTGTGTGCGTCATCAGTATGCGAAAGTCATTTGGGCAAGTCGTCCGATGCGATCACGACCATCGACTTAGGGAGCGATGGAGGCGGGGCCATGATAACGCTACTCTTGCAATGGAATCGAACGCAATGGAATCGAGCGAGTGGAAACGCTCGCCTTGAATTGTCCCGGCCGCCTTGCGTGTTGGCGGCCAAATGCTGCAGTCACCGCCTGACTGCACGTCCCAGCGGGTAACCGTCGCGAGACATTGACTGCCGTGTACCGGCAGCTTTCGGCTTCGCTTTTTCCCATTCCTTCCGTGAGTGCGTTGCGTCCTCCCGCGTCGGGCAGGCTCGGCTGCGCCGTCGCCTTGCCAATAGGGTGACCCGTGTTAACGCAACAACAGCACGCCGCCATGAGCAACAATCAGAGCAACAATCAGAGCAACGATCAGAGCAACGGTCAGACCAACGATCAGGATTGCTGGCAACGCATCAAGGAACGCCTGCGTTCCGAACTCGGCGAAGTCATTTTCTCAAGCTGGTTCGGCCGCATGGAATTCGACGCTATGGAGCACGGGGTGGTGCGCTTGTCGCTGCCGACCCGCTTCCTGCGCAAGTGGATTCAATCGCATTATGCCGAACGCGTGCTGGCCTATTGGCAGGCGACCGATCCGGCAATCGTGCGCCTGGATTTGACCGTTCGTTCGGCCGCGATACGCGCACCGACACCGAAAGCGAAGCTGCCGGATCCGCCGGCCGCTCCGCGCGAGCCGCGCGCGAACGCGCAGGTCAACGGCGAGCAGCGCCCGAGCTTGACCTACTCGCCGATGCCCGACTCGTTCGGCGGTTCGCCTCTCGACCAGCGTTTGACATTCGACACGTTCATCGTCGGCAAGTCGAATTCGCTTGCCCATGCGGCGGCCAAGCAGATCGCCGCCAACCGGCGCGCCGATCCGATCCTGTTCAACCCGCTCTACATCCACGCCGGCGTCGGCTTGGGCAAGACCCACCTGCTGCACGCGGTCACCTGGTCCGGCAATAGCGGCGGCGAGCGCAGAGTGCTCTACCTGACCGCGGAGCGCTTCATGTTCAGTTTCGTCTCGGCGCTGAAGAACCAGACCACACTGGCATTCAAGGAGGCGTTCCGCACCATCGACGTCCTGGTGATCGACGATTTGCAGTTCCTGCAAGGACAGAAGACGCAGCAGGAATTCTGTCACACCATCAACGCGCTCATCGACGCCGGCCGGCAAATCGTGATCGCCTGCGACCGTCCGCCCGCGGACCTGGAAAACCTCGATGACCGCGTGCGCTCGCGGCTTGCCGGCGGACTGGTCGTCGAGATCGGTTCGCTTGGCGAAGAATTGCGGCTTGAAATTCTCAAGAACCGGATCGAAGCTGCCCGCCTGCGCCACCCGGGCTTCGATGTACCGCCGGCGGTGCTCCTCTACATTGCCAAGTCGGTTACTCATAACGGCCGCGATCTCGAAGGCGCCGTCAATCGCCTGCTGGCCTACAACAGGCTCACCGGCCAGGCGGTGACGCTGGAAATGGCCGAGCGCGATATGCGCGATCTGATTCGCCCGGCCGAGCCGAAGCGGGTACGCATCGAGGATATTCAGCGGGTCGTGGCGCGGCACTACAACGTCAGCCGCTCAGACCTGCTGTCGTCCCGGCGCACCGCCAATGTCGTGCGCCCGCGCCAGGTGGCGATGTATCTGGCCAAGGTCCTTACCCTGCGCTCGCTCCCCGAGATCGGTCGCCGGTTCGGCGGCCGCGATCACACCACTGTGCTGCATGCGGTGCGCAAGATCGAAGCGCTGAGCGGGAATGACACCGTATTAGCTGAGGAGATCGAGGCGCTTAAACGTCAGCTCCAGGACTAGCCGGCGCGCGAACCGCGCAAACTCGATTTTGCCCCCGGCTTCCTCTGCCGCCAACTCCCTGTGCCGCCAGCTCCCTCTGTGCCGGCGGCGCAGCCATTGTGAAACTCCGGGAAAAGAAGGCTGCCAGCGCCTCCCGCCCTTGCGTAAAGGCGCCTTCCGCGCCACTTTCGTCATCCGCCGTGCAAGGACGTCGCGATGAAAGTCACCGTAGAGCGGTCCGAATTGCTCAAGGCGCTGGGCCACGTGCATCGCGTGGTCGAGCGTCGCAATACCATTCCGATCCTGGGCAACGTCCTCGTCGGCGCTGACCATTCCAAGCTGAGCCTCAAGGCGACCGATCTCGACATCGAAGTGACCGAGGCGATCGCCGCCGAGGTCGGTCCGGGCGGGTCGACCACCGTTCCGGCCCACATGTTTTTCGACATCGTGCGCAAGCTGCCCGAGGGCGCGCAGATCGTCCTGGAATCATCCGGCGACCGCGCCACGCTCGGCATTCGCGCCGGGCGTTCGCGCTTTACCTTGCAGAGCCTGCCGGAAAGCGATTTCCCGGATCTGGCGCCCGGAGAAATGACGCACCGGTTCACGCTCAAGGCCACCGAACTCAAGCGGCTCATCGACAAGACCCAGTTTGCCATCTCCACCGAGGAAACCCGGTACTACCTCAACGGCATCTACCTGCACGCCGCCGGTGGCGCCAATGCGCCGACGCTCCGCGCCGTCGCCACCGATGGCCATCGCCTGGCGCAAGCGGAACTTGACCTGCCGAAAGGAGCCGAAGGCGTGCCGGGCATCATCGTGCCACGCAAGACGGTGGGCGAGGTGCAGCGGCTGCTCGAGAACAGCGAAGCCGAGGTTTCGATCGAGCTGTCGTCGGGCAAGATTCGTTTCAGCGTCGGCGACGTGATCCTGACATCGAAGTTGATCGACGGCACGTTTCCCGATTACGCGCGCGTCATCCCGCTGGGCAACGACAAGGAACTGGTCGTCGACAAGAAGGAATTCGAAGCCGCGGTGGATCGCGTCTCCACCGTGTCGAGCGAGCGCGGCCGCGCCGTCAAGCTCTCGATCGCCGAGGGCAAGCTCTCGTTGTCCGTCACCAACCCTGATTCCGGCAGCGCCAACGAGGAACTGGAAGTCGAATACGAAGCCGATCCGATCGATATCGGCTTCAATGCACGCTACCTGCTCGACATTGCCGGCCAGATCGAGAGCGAGGCCGCCGTGCTCAAACTCGCCGATCCGGGCTCGCCCACGCTCATCCAGGACAAGGATTCCAAGGGCGCGCTCTACGTGCTGATGCCGATGCGGGTTTGATTGAACTTGTCATGCTCCGCCAATGGGTCCGGCCCGAAGCGGCCGACCCGATGACAAGCTTCGGCGGAGCATCCGCTACACTCGAGCGGCTGCGATTACGATTACGCGCATTGCAGACTGGATCATCCGCCTTCGCGGATGATGGCATGCCATGACGGCCGCCCGCGTCCTCCGGCTCTCGCTGACGAATTTCCGCAATTATCGCGCTGCGACCCTCGATGCCAGCGAAAGAATCGTGGTGCTGGTCGGTCCGAACGGCGCCGGCAAAACCAACCTGATCGAAGCCATCTCGCTGCTGGCGCCGGGCCGCGGCCTGCGCCGCGCCACGCTCGAAGAGATCGCATTCAGCGAAGGCGACGGCTCGTGGGCGGTCGCGGCCGAGATTGAGGGCGGGCTGGGATTGGCCACGCTCGGCACCGGCATCGAGCGGCCGAGCGAAGAGGAAGAGGCGATTCCGGCTTCGCGCAAATTCCGCATCGATCGCGAGCCTGCGGCATCGGCCGCGGCCTTTGCCGATCATCTGCGCACGATCTGGCTGGTGCCGGCCATGGACTCGTTGTTCGTCGGTGCGCCATCGGAGCGGCGGCGCTTCCTCGATCGGCTGGCGCTTGCGGTCGATGCCGAGCACGGCAGCCGTATCAACGCATTGGAACGGGCGCTGCGCTCGCGCAATCGGCTGTTGGAAGAAGCGCGCCCGGACGCCCATTGGCTCGATGCGCTCGAACACGAAACCGCGGAACTCGCCGTCGCCGTTGCCGGCCTGCGCATGGAGACCGTGCGCCGGCTCGCGAGCGTGCTGGCAAGCCGCAAGCAGGCAGCCTTTCCGCCGGCGGAGATTGCGCTTGCCGGCTGGATGGAAAATCTCATTCCGACGCGGCCCGCGGCCGAGATCGAGGAGCGCTATCGCGCCGTGCTGCGCGACAATCGCGCCCGCGACGCCGCGGCCGGCCGCACGCTGGACGGACCGCATCTGACCGACCTTGCCGTCACCTACGCGCAGAAGGGGATCGCCGCTGCCGAAGCGTCGACCGGCGAACAGAAAGCGCTCCTCATCGGCCTCGTGCTTGCTCATGGCCGTTTGATCGCCGAGATGACGGGCTTTTCGCCGATCCTGCTGCTCGACGAGGTTGTCGCCCATCTCGATCCGGCGCGCCGCGCTGCGTTGCAGATGGAACTTGCGGGACTCGACGCGCAAGCGTGGATGACCGGTGCCGATCCGGCGCAGTTCGCGGAACTCGGTTCCGAGGCTGCAATCGTGGCGGTGGATTGTGGCAGGCTCAAACGAACAAACGTGGCCTGATTGGATTGATGTTCGGCGGTTGTTGCGGATGCACGGCTTTGCGCCGGAGGCCGGCAGGAACCAGAGTGCCGAGAAGTCTCTTAATGTCGGGTAGGAAACATACCGCTCCGGAACTGAGGTCCGTGCGATGGTGGAAGTGGTGAAGGACGAGATCGTCGATAACCTCGTCGAGGCGCTCGAGCAATTGCGGCTCGATTTGGACAGGGTGGAACTCTGGGCCGGCGCGCTCGGATGCTTCCAAGCCCCCGTTCCCGACTATCAACCGAGCAACAAATACCTGTTGTCCCCGCTTGGAAAACAGCCGTAACCCGGCCTGCGCGCGAGCCGCCTACCTGCCATCCTTGGTTGTCCTGCCTCGTCGAAACAATAACCGAGAGCATCGATTCCGCCGTTCGGTCGGAGCGGTTAGCGGAGGTGGCGAAGCGGCGTCCAAAGAGCGTTCCTGGCGGCCGGAATCGAGTCATTTTTCCACCCCCGCTAATCCTTGAAAAACGCCGGTTTAACAATATCTTAACGGGGTCCGATTTGCCCTGTACGGAAACCTGTTTTGGTGTACAAGGAAATCGATTCTCCCGCCGCTTTTTGCCGCCGCTTCGAAAGCTCCCCGCATGGTCGAACTTGCCCGCAAACCCGGCCCCGTCGCGGCGTCCGATTACGACGCCGAATTGATCAAGGTGCTCAAGGGCCTCGACGCCGTGCGCAAGCGGCCGGGCATGTATATCGGCGACACCGACGACGGCTCCGGCCTGCATCACATGGTCTACGAGGTCGTCGACAACGCCGTCGACGAGGCGCTCGCCGGCTTCGCCAAGGAAGTCCTGGTGACGCTCAATCCGGACGGATCCTGCACCGTTCGCGACGACGGCCGCGGCATTCCGGCTGACATCCACAAGGGCGAAGGCGTGTCCGCCGCCGAGGTCATCATGACCCAGCTCCACGCCGGCGGGAAATTCGATCAGAACGTCTACAAAGTCTCCGGCGGCCTGCATGGCGTCGGCGTCTCCGTGGTCAACGCGCTCTCGGCGTGGCTGAAGGTGACGATCTGGCGCGACGGCCAGGAACATTTCATGGAATTTCGCGACGGCGAGGCTATCGCCCCGCTGGCCGTGGTCGGCGCCGCGCGCGACAAGCGCGGCACCGAAGTGACGTTTCTGCCGTCGAAACAGACGTTCTCGATGACCGAGTTCGACTTCGCCACGCTCGAGCATCGGCTGCGCGAACTGGCGTTTCTCAATTCCGGAGTGCGCATCGTTCTTTCCGACATGCGTCATGCGGTCGAGGAGCGCGAGGAGCTGCGCTACGAAGGCGGCGTCGAGGCCTTCGTCAAATATCTGGACCGCAACAAGACGCCACTCGTCGAGGCGCCCATCGTGATGAAAGCGGAGCGTGACGGCAACGGCGTCGAATGCGCCCTATGGTGGAACGACGGCTACCACGAGACCGTGCTCTGCTTCACCAACAACATTCCGCAGCGCGACGGCGGCACGCATCTGGCCGGCTTCCGCGGCGCGCTCACCCGCCAGGTCGTCGCCTATGCGGATTCCGGCGGCGTTCCCCGCAAGGAGAAGGCAGCGCTCACCGGCGACGATTGCCGCGAGGGCCTGACCGCGGTGCTCTCCATCAAGGTGCCCGACCCGAAATTCTCCTCGCAGACCAAGGACAAGCTCGTATCGTCCGAGGTGCGGCCGGTGGTCGAGGGCGTGATCAACGACATGCTCAAGGCCTGGTTCGAGGAGCATCCGGCGGAAGCCAAGATCATCGTCGGCAAAGTGATCCAGGCCGCCGCCGCGCGCGAGGCGGCGCGCAAGGCGCGCGAGATGACGCGCAAGAGCGCGCTCGGCATCACCTCGCTGCCGGGCAAGCTCGCCGATTGTCAGGAGCGCGACCCGGCCAAGTCCGAGCTGTTCATCGTCGAGGGCGATTCGGCCGGCGGCTCCGCCAAGCAGGGCCGCAACCGGGAATTCCAGGCGGTGCTGCCGTTGCGCGGCAAGATTCTCAATGTCGAGCGCGCCCGCATGGACAAGATGCTCTCCTCCGAGCAGATCGGCACCCTGATCACCGCTCTCGGCACCGGCATCGGCGCCGACGAATTCGCGCTCGACAAGCTGCGCTACCACAAGGTCATCATCATGACCGACGCCGACGTGGACGGCGCCCATATCCGGACACTCCTGCTCACGTTTTTCTACCGGCAGATGCGCGAGATCATCGACGGCGGCTATCTCTACATCGCCCAGCCGCCGCTCTACAAAATCTCGCGCGGCAAGTCGGAGCAGTATCTCAAGGACGAACGGTCGCTGGAGGATTATCTGATCGACACCGGTCTGGAGGACACCACGCTGCGGCTGTCGTCGGGCGAAGTGCGCGCCGGCGACGATTTGCGCCGCCTCGTCGAGGAGGCGCGTGTGATCCGCAATCTTTTGGGAGGCCTGCACAGCCGCTATAACCGCAAGGTGATCGAGCAGGCGGCCATCGCCGGCGTATTGCACCCAGGGGTCACCGGCGATCCCGCGAGCGCCGTCCAGGCGGCGGCCTATATCGCGCGCCGGCTCGATGCGCTGACCGACGAGACCGAGCGCGGCTGGCAAGGCATCTTCAACGAGCGCGGCTTTTCCTTCGAGCGCACGCTGCGCGGCGTCAAGGAAGTCGCGGCGATCGATCAGGCGCTGCTCGGCTCCGCCGATGCCCGCCGGCTCGACGAGTACGCGCCGTCGCTGCAGCAGATTTATCCGCGGCCGACGCCGCCGGCGATGCTGCGCAGGAAGGACGAGGAAACGCCGATCCACGGCGCGGTCGGGCTGTTCGAGGCGGTCACCGCCGTCGGTAAGAAGGGCGTGGCGCTGCAGCGCTACAAGGGCCTGGGCGAGATGAATCCCGGTCAGCTCTGGGAAACCACGCTCGACATCAATGCTCGCTCGCTGCTGCAAGTCGGCGTCAAGGAAATCGACGAAGCCAACACCATCTTCGACGAACTGATGGGCGACAAGGTCGAACCGCGCCGGGTGTTCATCGAGCAGCACGCGCTATCCGCCAGCGTGGACGTGTAGTGGTCCCGACACCCTGAGGCGCTCGGCGCAAAGCGCCGAGCGCCTCGAAGGGCGACGGCCGAGGCGATGGGGCCGCTCATCCTTCGAGGCTCGCTTTGCTCGCACCTCAGGATGACGGACCATAGGATTCTACGGCCTCTTTTTTCCCGCCCGCCGTTTTGCAAGCTGTTTGATCGCAGCCCAATCACCCTTGATCAGGGCCTGCTTCTTGGTGCGACTCCAGCCTTTGATCTTTCGTTCGACGGCAATCGCATCAGTGATCCTATCGAAGTGCTCCGACCAGACAAGTTCGACCGGACGCCGCGTCGACGTATAGCCGGGATAAGCGCCGGTTTCGTGTTCCGCAATGCGCTTCCAAAGATCGTCGCCCGTCGCGGTGCCGACATAGTATGACGCATCCACACATCGAAGCATGGAGACGAACGCACCCATCGTTCACACCGTCGCTCCGATCTATGATCCGTCATCCTGAGGCGGCCGCGAAGCGGCCCTCGAAGGGCGACGGCCGAGGCGATGGGGCCGCACATCCTTCGAGGCTCGCTTTGCTCGCACCTCAGGATGACGGACTATGGGATTTACGGCGCGACCGCATGGATTGCCGGGGTCAAGCGTTGCGGGACCCCATGCCCGGCAATGACGCGCAAATGATGATTCTTTGAATTCGTACGAATCCTCCCCGCCCGGTGCCGCACCGGAGGTCCATTGCGCAGCAAAAAGCGCTGTTGGATCAATGCGCCATCACCTGTATCGCGACAATGCTTGACACCGCCTGTGCGCCGAATAAAAGCGCGGCCCTCTCGCTCGCTTGCAAGGACGTCGGCCGGTGACGTTGGTCGGCGGAGCGGGATGCGGTGCCCGCGGGCAGGGGCTCGTCACTTTTGCTCCCGGGCGGCTTTGGACATCATGCCCGCCGGCATTAAGACCGGTGTGCGAGGTGCTCGCTGTAACCGGGGCCGGCGCCGGCGGGAGACCCCTGCCATTCTTGGCGCTGCGCTCCGCGAAGCCTGGTCCGGAGCTGAGTCCTTGGGATGCGTGAGTCCCTTGGACAAGAGCCGCCGTGGAACGCCGGAAGGCGTGCGCGTCCCGTTTTTGGACGCGCGCCGCACCGCAAGGTGCGGCGGTTGATGAAACAGCGCCTTTCGGCGTTCTGCTTCCTTTTGTTGCCGGAAGCGAATTTTATAGGGTGGGTTTCGCTTCGCTCAACCCACCGAACGACGCGATGGGTTACGCCGCGGAGCTTGTCATCGGGCCGGCCACTTCGGGCCGGACCCGTTGGCGGCTAACCCAACCTCCATTTCCGTGCGCCGTCGCCGACCGTGATGGATCCGGCTCTCCACTGCCGGATCGATCTGACGAAGGTCTGGTTTTTGGCGGTGAGGTGTTTTGCGACTGGCTTGCCGAAAAACTCGGGGCGCGAACAAAAAGCGCAGCGCGAGAACGGGATTTCTTTGCTTCACCCTCCCCTCCAGGGAGAGGTGAAGGAAAAAAGGTGTCGCGGTGTCTTATTATTATTCGGCCGCCTGCATATCGGCGGCGTCAAGAAAGCCGCCCGCCTGGCGGTGCCAGAGGGCGGCGTAATGGCCGTTCTGCGCGAGCAATTCGCGGTGGCTTCCCTGCTCGACGATGCGGCCGTGTTCGAGGACCAAAAGCCGATCCATCTGTGCGATGGTGGAGAGCCGGTGCGCAATGGCGATCACGGTCTTGCCGGTCATCAGCGTGCCCAGGCTCGACTGGATCGCGGCCTCCACTTCGCTGTCGAGCGCCGAGGTTGCTTCGTCGAAGACGAGGATCGGCGCGTCCTTGAGGATGACGCGGGCGATGGCAACGCGCTGGCGCTGGCCGCCGGAAAGCTTGACGCCGCGCTCGCCGACATGGGCTTCGTAGCCACGCCGCCCCTGCCAATCCTCGAGTTCAACGATGAAATCGTGGGCGTGCGCGAGCTTGGCGGCGCGCACGATTTCCTCCTCGCTCCCGGTGGGGCGGCCGTAGCGTATGTTCTCGAGGATCGAGCGATGCAAGAGCGAGGTGTCCTGGGTCACCACGGAAATCTGTCCGCGCAGCGATTCCTGGGTCAGTCCGGAAATGTCCTGGCCGTCGATCAGGATGGCGCCGTCTTCGAGCCGGAAGAAACGCAACAAGAGATTGACCGCCGTCGATTTGCCGGCGCCGGAGCGGCCGACCAGGCCGATCTTCTCGCCGGGACGAATTGTCAGATTGAAATTCTTCAGCACGCCGCTCTCGCGGCCGTAGCCGAAGCTGACATTCTTGAAATCGATGCGGCCGGCTCGCACCGTGAGCGGCCGCGCGTCCCGCGGATCGGGCAATTGCAGCGGCTGCGCAATCGAGAGCATGCCCTCCTGCACCACGCCGATGTCCTCGAAAATGTCGGTGATGCGGCTGGCGATCTGCCGCGACATGTTGGTGAGCTGCAGCGTGAGCGGCAGCACCATGGCGATGGTACCGATCTCGACCGCGCCGTAGCGCCACAGAACGAGCGCGAGCGCGCCGGCGCCGGCGATCAACAGCGCGTTGAGCAAGTCGAGCAGCGCGCCGAACGTAGTGAGCAGGCGCTGCGAAGCCGAGAAATAACCCACATAGCTGTCGACGGCGTCGCGCACATAGCGGTCCTCATCGCGGGCGCGCGCAAACAGTTTCACCGTGAGGATGTTGGTATAGCTGTCGACGATACGGCCCATCAGCGTCGAGCGGGCAATCGAAGACACCTTCGAGCGCTCGCGCATGCGCGGCACGAAATAAACGAGCATCGCCGCATAGCCGGCGAACCACAGCAGGAGCGGCGCCGCCAGCCAGCCGTTGGCGTGCGCGGTCAGCACCACGGCAGAGGCGCCGTAGACGATGATGTACCAGACGGTGGTGATGGTCGCGGTCAGCGTCGAGCGTACCGACGGCCCGGTCTGCATCACCCGGTTGGAAATGCGCCCGGCGAAATCGTTTTGAAAGAACGCCCAGCTCTGGCGCACCACGTGCCAATGCGATTGCCAGCGGATGAGGCCGGTAAACGGCGCGGCGATCGCCTGGTTGGTGATGAGATAGCGCGTCAGTGTCACCGCCGGCCGCACGATCAGCACCACCACGGCCATGCCCAGGAGCCATGGCCAGCCGCGGGCGAGAAACTGATCGGGCGGCGTCTTCGTCACCATGGTGACGACGCGGCCCATGAACCATGGCACCGCGGAATCGAACAGCGCCACGAGCAGTTCGACCACGAACAGGGCGGCGAACAGCCATTTCGCCTGGCGGGCGAAGTGCCAGAGGAAGGCGACGAGGGTCGGCGGCGGTTCGGGATGCTCCGGCGCCGCCGTCGGGGTCAGGAATCGTTCGAAAAGTGCAAACATTTGCGGTTGTTACCGAGGCCATATAGGAACCGTCAATCGCCTGACCAAGAGCTGCCGAGAGAGAGCCGGGTCCGGCGCGCGGGCGCGCTCCGACAGTGGTGCTGACCTTTTAGACCGGCGTAAGGCGTGCCATCGTCGCGGCCAAAACGAAAAACCACAAAGGCAGAAACGAGACGGGAGAGGACGATGCGGGGAATTAAGCTTGCGACGGCGTTGATCGCCGCCCTGTTCGGGGCAATGGCGGCTCATGCGCAGACCTATCCGACCCACCCGATCACCTTGCTGGTGGGATTCCCGCCCGGCGGCCCGACTGACGCGCTGGCGCGGTTGCTCGCCAAGGGAATGGAGCAGGCGTTGCACCAGAGCGTCGTCGTCGAGACCGTCAGCGGCGCCAGTGGCACGATTGCGACGGGGCGCGTCGTCCATGCTGCGCCGGACGGTTACACGATCGGCATCGGCAATTGGTCGAGTAACGTCGGTTCGCCGGCGATCTACAAGCTTGATTACGATGTGCAGAAGGATTTGCAGCCGATCTCGCTTCTTGCCTACTCGCCGCTGTGGATTCTCGGAAAAGAGGCGATGCCGCCGAAAACGGCGGCCGAGTTGATCGCCTGGCTGAAGGCGAAAAGGACGCCGGCCACGTTCGGCACGGTCGGCACCGGCAGCGCGGCGCAACTTGGGGCGATCTCCTTCGCCAAGGCGATCGGCGTGAAGTTCGACTACGTGCCGTATCGCGGTGCCGGGCCGGCGATTCAGGATCTGGTCGGCGGCCAGATCGATCTGTCCTGCCTCGAAGCGTCGGCGACGTTGCCCTACGTGCAGGCCGGCAAGGTCAAGGCTTTTGCCGTCGTGGACAACAATCGCTGGCCGAAATCGCCGGAAACGCCGACGTTGGCCGAAGCGGGCGCGCCTGGCGTGAGCCTGCCGTTCTGGCACGGGCTGTGGGCCCCCAAAGGAACGCCCAAGGATGTGGTCGATCAGTTGGACGCTGCGGTGAAGAGCGCGCTTGCCGATCCGGCCGTGAGCGGCCGGATCGTGCAGCTTGGCCAAGTCATCTTTCCAGCCGACCGGCAGAACCCCGCCGCTTTGACGAAATACGAAGCGGCCGAGGTCGCCAAATGGTGGCCGATCATCAAGGCCGCGGGCATCAAGACGGGCGATTGATCCATGGGCAAGCGGCTGATGGGCAGATTTTTTGCAATCGCCGCCGTCGCGGTGCTGGCGCTTGCCGGCACCGCGGCCGCGCAAATCTATCCGTCACGCGTGGTCACCATGGTGGTGCCGTTTCCCGCCGGCGGCGGCACCACGCTGCTCGCCCGGGTCGTTGCCGAGCAGATGAAGGCCGAGCTCGGCCAGACGGTCATCGTCGAAAACGCGCCCGGTGCCGGCGGCACCATCGGCGTCGCCAAGGTGGCGCGCGCGGCGCCCGACGGCTACACGCTCCTGTTTGGCAACTGGGCGAGCAACGTCGGCAGCGGCGCGGTCTATCCGGTCGATTACGACTTGCTCAAGGACTTTGCGCCGATCGCGCGCATCGCCGACGCGCCGCTCTGGCTTGTTGCCCGAAAGGATTTTCCGACAAAGGATCTCAAGGAAGCGCTGGCCTGGCTCAAGGCCAATCCCGGCAAGGCGACCTGGGCGACCGTCGGTGTCGGGAGCGCCTCGCACCTGTGCGGCATCTATCTCGAACACGAGACCGGTATCCGCGTGCAGTTCATTCCCTATCACGGCGGCGCACCGGCCATACAGGATCTGATCGGCGGACACGTCGACATGATGTGCGACTTCTCGGCGAATTCGCTGCCATTCTATCGCGCCGGCCAGATCAAGGCGCTCGGCGTGATGGCCAGGCATCGCTGGTCTGGCGCCCCGCAGGTGCCGACTTTCGAGGAAACGGGCGTGACGGGTCTTTACGTCTCGTTCTGGCACGGCCTCTGGGCGCCCAAAGGCACGCCCACGCCGATCATCGCCAAGCTCAACGCCGCAATCGTCAAGACACTTGCCGATCCGACCGTGCGGAAGCGCTTTGCCGCTCAGGGCCAGGAGTTGCCGCCGCCCGATCAGCTAACCCCGCAAGCGCTCGCGGCGTACCAGAAAGCCGAGATCGAAAAGTGGTGGCCGATCATCAAGGCGGCCGGCGTCAAGGCGCAGTAGACGGTGCAGACAGGCCTTATTCGCACCACGCCAAAACCAGGAATGCGGCGCTGACGAACAGATCGACGGATTGCATACGTGTTCGCGTGTGATATATCGTGTACAATAAAATACGAGGCGATTGATGCCTTCGACCACCTTCACTTTGCGTGTTGAATCCGGCGTCAAGAGACGTCTGGACAAGCTCGCCAGAAGCACCGGGCGGACCCGCTCGTTCCTTGCCGCCGAGGCGCTCAATGGATACCTCGACGTGAACGAATGGCAAGTCGCCGGCATCAGACGGGCGATCGCCTCGCTCGGTCGCGGCGAAGGCGTTCCCCACAAAGAGGTCAAAGACTGGATCAATTCATGGAACCGCAGGCACGAGCGGCCAATCCCTAAGCGCTCGGCCAAATGAATGTGGTCTGGTCGCCTGAGGCGATCCAAGACCTGATCTCATTGAGGGATTATATTGCGGATGAGAGCCCCGCCAGGGCGCGACGGGTTGTGTCACGTATCCTGCGCAGCATAGAAGGCGTCTTGGCGGACAATCCTGATATGGGACGAGGCGGCCGTGTGCCAGGGACGCGCGAGCTTGTTGTTCCGCAGACGCCTTATATCGTCCCCTATCGCGTCGAGGGCAATGCGATGCAGATTTTGCGCGTGTATCACAGCGCACGGCGTTGGCCCGACAGCTTTTAGGCTAGCGCTCGCCCTCAGGGCGCCGCTGCCGCAACAGGCCTTCCTGCGTCACCGAGGCGACCAGGGTGCCGTTGCGCGAGAAAATGAGGCCGCGGGAAAAGCCGCGCGAGTCGGAAAGGCTTGGGCTGTCCTGCGCGTAAAGCAGCCATTCGTCGGCGCGAAACGGACGATGAAACCACAGCGCATGATCGAGGCTAGCCGCCATGATGGTCTTGTCGAAGACGCTGAGCCCGTGCGGGATCAGCGCGGAATCGAGCAGCGTCATGTCGGAGGCGTAGGCGAGCACGCATTGATGCATCGCCGGCGAGTCCGGCAGCCTGCCGGTGGCGCGAATCCAAACGTGGAAGCGGCCGGCCTCGGTTTTCTCGCCGAGATAGCGGTTCATTTCGACCGGCCGCAGTTCGATCGGCCGCTCACGTCCGTAATAGCGGCGCACCGGCTCGGGCATCATCGGCCAGATCCGTTCCTTCATTTCGGCTTCGCTCGGCAGCGACTCGGGCGCCGGCACTTCGGGCATGTCGACCTGATGCGACAAGCCCTGTTCGGTGACGTGAAACGACACCGCCATGGTAAAGATCGCCTGCCCGTGCTGGATCGCCACCACGCGCCGCGTGGTAAAGCTCCTGCCGTCGCGGATGCGATCCACCTCGTAGATGATCGGCACCTTGGGATCGCCGCCGAGGAGGAAATAAGCGTGCAGCGAATGCGGCGACCGAAGCGCCACGTCCTCGACGGTGCGGCAGGCGGCGACCAGGGCCTGGCCGATCACCTGCCCGCCATACACGCGCTGCCAGCGCGCTTGCGGCGAGCGTCCGCGGAACAGATTTAATTCGAGCGTCTCGAGATCGAGAATGTCGAGCAATTCCTCTAGGGCGGAAACCATGTCGTTACCCGCAATTTCGTCTCCCGGGCGCAGCGCTGCGCCGCAAGCGCGTAACCGCGCTTTTGGCGCTGCGCTGCATCGGGAAACAGAGTACCTCCTTTGCATACGGGATTGCCGGCCGGGTCAAGCCCGGAGCGTTTGCTCGTGATAGAGTGCAAACGATGACACATGGCGCAACGGACGTGCTGATTGCCGGCGGAGGGTTTGCCGGCCTGACGCTGGCGGTTGCCTTGCGGCGGGCGCTCGGGCCGTCCTTCGCCGTGACCATCGCCGATCCGGCGCTCGGCGCGAGCCATGCGGGCGACGAACGCGCGTCCGCCATCGTCGCGGCCGCGCGCCGATTGCTCGAAGTGCTCGATGTCTGGGATGGCATCGCCGGCGAGGCGCAGCCGATTCTCGACATGGTGGTCACCGACAGCCGGCTCGACGACGCGGTGCGTCCGGTGTTTCTCACTTTCGCCGGCGAGATCGAACCGGGCGAGCCGTTCGCCCATATGATCGAGAACCGTCACTTGATCGATGCCTTGGAGGCGAAAGCCAGAGAGGCCGGCGTTGAATTGCGAGCTACGGCCCTGACAAGCTTTGCCCCTCTCCCTCAAAGAGGAAGGATGACAGGCTCCGCGAGCCAGATAGGGGTCGGCGGGCCGCCCGGGGAGGGACAGAACATTTGCGCGGCGCTTGCTGACGGCAGCACGATTGCAGCGCGCCTTCTCGTCGCCGCCGATGGAGCACGCTCCACCATCCGCGAATCCGCCGGGATCGCCATCCACGGCTGGCATTACGGCCAGTCCGCCGTCGTGACCAATGTCGAGCACGAAGGCAATCATGACGGCCGCGCCGAGGAGCACTTTTTGCCGGCGGGACCGTTTGCAATCCTGCCGCTCAAGGGCAGTCGCTCGTCGATCGTCTGGACCGAGAGCGCGGCCGAGGCTGAGCGCATCGTCGCGCTGGCGCCCGAGGCTTTCCATGGCGAACTCGAGCGGCGCTTCAAGCTGCATCTCGGCGCGATCAAGGCGGTTGGGAGGCCGCGCGCGCATCCGCTCGGCCTCTTCGTCGCGCACTCGTTTGTTGCCGAGCGCATCGCGCTGGTCGGCGATGCCGCGCACGTCATTCATCCGATCGCCGGTCAGGGGCTCAACATGGGGCTGAAGGACGTCGCTGCGCTTGCCGAAGTGATCGTCGATGCGGCGCGGCTCGGACTCGATCCCGGAGCCATGAGCGTGCTCGAGCGCTACCAGCGTTGGCGACGCTTCGACACGATGACGATGGGGTTCGCCACCGACGCACTCAACCGGCTGTTCTCCAATCGCTCCGGCGTGCTGCGGCTCGCGCGCGATCTCGGACTCGGCATGGTCGATCGCTTGCCGGGGCTCAAGCGCCTGTTCATCCGCGAGGCGGCTGGTCTCGTCGGCGAGGTACCGAAACTGTTGCGCGGTGAATTGCTATAGTCGCGCCATGACCTTCGAGGACATCGCGGTGATCGGCGGCGGCGCCTGGGGCACTGCGCTCGCGCTCACGTGCGCGCGTGCCGGGCGCAAGGTCACGCTCTGGGAGCACGACGCCGCCAATACCGACAATCTGAGAAAGAAGCGGGAGAGCCTGTTTCTTCCAGGCGTCCGCCTCGACGACGGCATCATCATTGCCGCCGATCTTGCCGACGCGGCGCATCGACAAGCGATCCTTTTGGTCGTGCCGGCGCAAGCGGTGCGCAGCGCGGCCACGGCGCTGTCGCCCGTGCTCGCTGCCGACACGCCGGTCATCGTCTGCGCCAAGGGCATCGAGCGCGGCTCGAAGAAATTCATGACCGAAGTGATCGCCGAATGCCTGCCCAAAGCGGCGCCGGCGGTCTTGTCCGGACCGAGCTTTGCCGCCGATGTCGCGCGCGGGCTGCCGACCGCCGTCACGCTGGCGGCGCGCGAGGAGGGGCCGGCGCGCGAGCTTGCGGCCGCGATCGGCTGGGCAAATTTCCGGCCCTATCACTCGACCGATATGCGCGGCGTCGAAATTGGCGGTGCGGCCAAGAACGTGCTCGCCATCGCCGCCGGAATCGTCGCCGGTCGCGGATTCGGCGCCAGCGCCGCGGCAGCGCTGACCACGCGCGGCTTCGCCGAACTGGCCCGCTTCGGCCGGGCCTATGGCGCGAAGGCGGAGACGATGATGGGCCTTTCCGGCCTGGGCGATCTATTGCTGACATGTTCGAGCCCGCAGTCGCGGAATTTTTCGTTCGGCCTTGCGCTCGGCCGCGGACAGCGGCCCGGCGATATCCATGGCGGGCTCATCGAAGGCGTCTTCACCGCGCCGGTACTCCTCGACATGGCGCGCGACCGCGGCGTCGACATGCCGATCTCGGCCGCCGTCGCCGCGCTGCTGGCCGAACAATTGAGCGTTGACGACGCGATCGAATCGCTGCTGACGCGGCCGTTGAAGGCGGAGGAATGATCATGGCCTATTGGTTGTTGAAGACCGAGCCGGAAGAATTCTCCTGGGACGATCAGGTCAAACGCGGCGCCAAAGGCGAGCCGTGGAGCGGCGTACGCAATTTCGCCGCCCGCCGGCACTTGAAGGAAATGAAAAAGGGCGAGAAGTTTTTCTTCTATCATACCGGCGACGAGAAACAGGTGGTCGGCATCGGCGAGGTCATTCGCGAGGCCTTCCCCGATCCGGCCGCCGGCACGGGCGAGCCGTGGGTCGCCGTGCAGACCTGTGCGGTCGAGCCGCTGCCGAAACGGGTGACGCTCGCAGCGATCAAGGCGGAGCCGAAATTAAAAGACATGGCGCTGGTGAAATACGCCCGCCTATCGGTGCAGCCGGTAACGGACGCCGAGTGGAAGCTCGTCTGCAAAATGGGCGGGGTAAAAGTTTAGGCAGTCAATGCCGGAAATGCCGGGTGCCGGTGAACACCATGGCGACGCCGTGATCGTCGGCGGCCTTAATCACCTCGTCGTCGCGCACCGACCCGCCGGGCTGAATGACCGCGGTGGCGCCGGCTTCGATGGCAACGAGTAAGCCGTCGGCAAACGGGAAAAATGCATCGGAGGCGACCACCGACCCCCTGGTCGCCGGCTCGGCAAGTCCGGCCGCCGCCGCGGCGTCGGCTGCCTTGCGTGCGGCGATCCGGGCCGCATCGACGCGGCTCATCTGTCCGGCGCCGATGCCGACAGTGGCCAAATCGCGCGCGTAGACGATGGCGTTCGATCTCACGTGCTTGGCGACGCGGAAGGCGAAGCGCAGATCGCCAAGCTCGGCGTTCGTCGGCGCCCGCTTGCTCACCTGTTTCAGCTCGAGGTCGTCGACCACGGCATTGTCTCGCGATTGCACCAGAAAGCCGCCGGCGACCGTCCGTGCCGTCAGTCCGCCGACGCGCGGATCGGGCAAACCGCCCGCCAGCAGCAGCCGCAGGTTCTTTTTTGCCGCGATGACGGCGATCGCGCCCTCGGTTGCCTGCGGCGCGATGATGACCTCGGTGAAGATTTCGGTGATGGCGTGCGCCGCCGCTTCGTCGAGCATGCGGTTGAGCGCGACGATGCCGCCAAACGCGGACACCGGATCGCAGGCGAGCGCCTTGCGGTAGGCGTCCAGCAGGCTCGTTCCCTCGGCGACGCCGCACGGGTTGGCGTGCTTGACGATTGCGCACGCGGGGGCGCGCGCCGGATCGAACTCCGCGACGCATTCGTAGGCGGCATCGGTGTCGTTGACGTTGTTGTAGGAGAGCTGTTTGCCCTGTGCCTGGCGCGCAGTGGCGACGCCGTACCGCGCATCGAGCGTGCGATAAAGCGCTCCCGACTGGTGCGGGTTTTCGCCGTAGCGGAGCCTTTCGATCAAGCGGCCGCCAAAGGCGCGATAATCCGGCGTCGGCTCGTCGAGTTCGTGCGCGAACCAATTGCCGATCGCCGCGTCATAGGCGGCGGTGCGGGCGAACGCCTTGGCGGCCAGCCGCCGCCGCAGCGCCAGCGCGGTCATGCCGCCGTGACGTGCAAGTTCGTCGAGCAGCGCCGTGTAGTCCTTGCTGTCGACCAGCACGGCGACATCCTCGTGGTTCTTCGCCGCGGCACGGATCATCGCCGGCCCGCCGATGTCGATGTTCTCGATGCAGGCGGCAAAATCGGCGCCGCGCCCGGCGACGTCCTCGAACGGGTAGAGATTGACGATCAGGATGTCGATCGGCCGGATCTTCTGCGCACGCATTGCCTCGACGTGTTGGGGATTGCTGCGCACGGCGAGCAGACCGCCATGCACGGCCGGATGGAGCGTTTTCACCCGGCCGTCCATCATCTCGGGGGATCCGGTGAGCTCGGCGACATCGAGGACGGTGAGGCCGGCGTCGCTCAACGCCTTGCGCGTGCCACCGGTGGAGATGAGCTCGATGCCGTAGCCGGCAAGCGCGCGCGCGAGTTCGACGATTCCGGACTTGTCGGACACCGAAATGAGTGCCCGGGTCGCGCGACGCAGGGGCTGGGTCATGGTATGTCCTTACACCCGGGCACTCATTTCGTCATTCCAGCCGAGCCGCGGCAGCGGCGAGAGCTGGAATCCATAACCACCAATCGCGATTATAGATTCCGGCGCGTCCCGGAATGACAAATCACAGCGGCAGCTTCGGCTCCGCTGCGCGCGCAGCGCGCACCGTACCCCTCGCAGCAGCCGCGGGGACGGCTTGCTGCAGGTTCCAAGCGACACGCGGCGTATCGCGGGCGTGGCCGTAGACGACGAGCTGCACGGTGCGCCGCGGACCTTCGGCGGCGGCCAGATAGACGCTGTCTTCAAGCTCGACGCGCCCGTCCCGCACCGTGAAGTTCCACACCTCCTTGTCGGCCGCTACCAGCATGGCGCCGCGGCCATCGGTCAGGCGGGTGGCCTTGACCGCGGGGTGGAGGTGAAAGCGCACGGCGTAGCTGTCGCGCGTAGTGCTCAACTGCGCGCTGTCGCCAGCGGAAAGAAACACGTCCTCGCCCTCCAGCCGCCTGCCGTCGCTCGCCAGTGCGAGCGTGCGCTCATGCACAATGCCGAAGCGTTCGGCGTAGCCGTCATGGTTGGCGCGCACGGTGAGGGCCTCGGGGCGATCCTCGCGGGTCACCACGATGCGGCTCGGGCCGCCGAACGTCGGTGCACCGCCGAGCACGCGGCGAACGATCGCCGAAGTGGCGAAGCTGGCGGAGGATGTGTCGTTGAGGGTCGCGGTCGAATGCGCCGGCGTCGCGCGGGCCAGCTGGCGCCAGTTTTCGCGCGCTGTCGGCGGCATTCCGCAATTGACAATGAGCAGATTATGCGCGGGCGTGGAAAATTCGACGGCGAGACATCCGGCATGCGCTTGCAAACTCATTTTCAGCGGTGGCGCACGGCCCACATCCATGATCAGGACGGCGCCGCCGGCTTCCAGGCGCTGATAACCGGAATGTGAGGCATTGGACAGCGGCGCGCCCTGTGCCTCGTCATAGGCAAGCAGCGTCAGCAACAGGTCGGCCGACGTCGGACCCATACCATTGAAGCGCGCGAAGCTGCCGTCGGAATGGCAAAAGAAGCGCAGCATCGGCATCATCCGGTCGATGGCGTTGAGCAGCGCCGGCGGCGGCGCGATGTTGCGCGACCCATAGCATTGCCGCAGCGGCAAAAGTTCCAGCAGCAGATCGATGATGGCCCCGGGATCGCGGCTGATATGGCCGCCGTCGGGCAAAATCTCGCACTGCAGTTCGCGTCGCAGCTGTTCGGTCGTGGACTTGACGCGGCGTCCCTGGCCGCCGACGCACAGCGCAGCCTCGGTAAGCGCGATGATCGCCTGCAGGTGGGCGACGCCCTGGTAGGCGTCGCCCACGATGCGGCGTACATGGCGCACCTGACGCGTCAGACTGCGCAGGAAACGCCGATAAAACATCGCGTCCGCGTCTTGCAGTACCAGGGTTGCCTGGCTCAGCCACGAGATGATGCGTCGCGACAGCACGTCCGGCCGCCAAGCCAGCTGATGCCAGGACCCGTGCAGCACGATCCATTCTTCGACCAGCGCGCGGCCGTTGGCGCGCGTGATTGTCGATTCCACGGCACGCAAGTGGCGCAGCCAGCCAAAGCCGAGAAGCTCGGCTGCCCATTCGTCGGACGGCGGCTCCATCTCGAAAATCGAGCGGCCGTCGCCGATCACGACCTTGCCGGCGAAAGCGAAGCGGCCGGCGTAGATTTCGCTGGCGCGCGTCGCGTCGGCGGTGCGCAAATCAGGCGGCGCGATCAGAAGCCGTTCGGCGCGCAGCGGAGGGAGCGGCCAACGTAGAAGCGGATGGCCGACGATGCGGGCGGCGAGCTGCCGCAGCGCGGCGCGCAGCACAAACCAGGCCACTTTGACGTGGTCGCCGTATGCACGGCTCGCCATGGCGGCGCTCGCCCCTTGCTGCCCAAACCACCGGGCGCTCGTGCCCCGTCGGCACCATAATGAACTGCGGCGGCGGGCAAAATGGTTGGCTGAGGAGTTAATAACCCTAAAGCTTTTCCAGCCGCGCCGCGTAGAAGCCGTCGATCCCCGCCAGCCGCGAATCGGGGTCGGGAAATTGGCACGGAAGGGTGCGCAGATCGCCGTCCGGCGTGATGAATTCGGGCCTGTCAAAGACCTCGCCCGGGACAATCGGCGCACGGCGCACGCCGCGGCTGCGCTCAAGCAATGCGGCAATGACGGCCTCGTTCTCCTCCGGTTCGAGCGAGCAGGTGGAATAGACCAGGATGCCGCCGCTCCTGGTCAATTCGACGGCGCGCTCGATCAAGCGGCCCTGCACGTCCGACAAAACGGCAATGTCCGCGGCTCGCTTGCGCCAGGGAATATCGGGATGACGGCGAATGGTGCCGGTCGATGAGCACGGTGCGTCGAGCAGCACGGCATCGAATTTTTGCTCCGGCGTCCAGGTGGACACGTCGGCGCAGACAAGCTCGGCGTCCAATGCGAGCCGTTGGAGATTGTCGCGCAGGCGCGCAAGCCGAGCCGGCGCCCGGTCGACCGCAGTGACGCGTGCGCCCGCGACGGCAAGCTGGGCGGTCTTGCCTCCGGGCGCAGCACACAAATCGGCGACGTGCTTGCCGTGGAGTTCGCCGAGCAGCCGTGCCGGCAGCGCGGCCGCCGCGTCCTGAACCCACCACGCGCCCTCGGTAAAACCGGCAAGCGATGCCACCGGACCGTCGACGATCGTGCGTACGGTGCCGGTCGGCAACATTCGGCCGTGCAGGCGCTCGGCCCAGCCGCGCGGATCGCTTTTGACCGTCAGATCGAGCGCCGGTCCATGGCCATGGGCCGCGGCGATGGCACGGGCCGTTGTCGCGCCGTAGGTTTTGCTCCAACGCGCCAACAGCCAGGCGGGCGAGTCGAGCGAGACGGTGTCGAGTGCGGCGAGCCGCTCGGCACCTTCGCGCGTGACCCGCCGCAGCACGGCATTGACCAAGCCGGCAAACCGCGCCGCGTGCCGGTCCATCTGCGCAAGGCGCACCGAGAGATCGACGCCGGCATGATCGGGGACGTGTAGAAAGAGAATCTGCGCCGCGCCAAGGAGCAGTGCCGTCTCCACCCGCGGCGCCTGGCCCGGCGGCCCGCGCTCGAGAAACAGCGAGAGCAGATGGCGGAGCGTGCCGAGCCGGCGCAGTACCGTTGCGGCGAGCATACGCACGAGCGCGCGGTCGCGCTCGGCCAGCGTCACCAGTTCGGCGCAATCGCTGATCTGCTCGTCGAGTGCGCGGCGCCGGCGTAAGACGCCTTCGATGATGTCCGCGGCAATGCGCCGGGCGGCAAGCCCGGGCGCGTGCTCGTTATTGCCACGGCGATCCGGCGCTGAGAGCGCATGCTTCATAGCGCGAAATTTCTCCTTGCCGCGGCGGCAGCGCTACGCCAAGTGGGGGTTGATGCCAACCGATCAATTGCAGCCGCAGCAGCCGGTGCCGCCGGCAGACCCGAGCGCGGCGGGCGACAACCGCCCGCTCACCGAGGTGGCCAAGCGCGCGCTCGCCGAGGCTGCAGCGCGTCGTGCCGAACGCGAACGCAATGCCCTGACCCCGTCGCGGGAAACCAATGGCCGCGGCGGACCCGATCCGACCCGCTATGGCGACTGGGAGGTCAACGGCTTGGCTTCGGATTTTTGAACGGGCTTGACCGGGCGCCAGGGGGGTCGGCTTCCGCCTATCTTGACACAAATCCTATTATCAGAATAAAATCCTTACTACTAATAGTAAATAATATTATGAAATACAATCTCAAGGTGCTTCGCGCTTTGAGCGGTGGCGGACCTGCGGAAATGAGGCGGCGCACGGGACTGGTGCTCGGCATGACGTTCGCGCTCGGCTTCGTCATTGGCGCGATGGCGCAGCCGGCGCTCAAGGCGCGCGTTGTTGCCGCGCCCGCGGTTGCCGCGGTTGCGCGGAGCGAGTTGCCGCCGGAACCGCCGCTGGCACGAAGGCTTGATTCTGGTCTCGTCTACCCGGCGGAGTTGGTGCGCATCATCGACGGAGACACGTTCGTGGCTCGGGTGCGCGTATGGCCGGGCATCGACGTGGACACCAAGGTGCGGCTGCGCGGCATCGATGCGGCAGAGCTGCACGCGCGCTGTGCCGCGGAGCTGGCCAAGGCGCAAGCTGCACGTGTCGCATTGCAGGCCATTCTGAGCGAAGGCGGCATTACTGTTTGGCGAATCGGCATCGATAAATATGGCGGTCGCGTCGACGCGGCCGTCGCCACCCGTAACACCGCCGATGTGTCCGCTGCGATGCTCAGCGGGGGCTGGGCGCGAGCCTACAACGGCGGACGGCGCGGAAGCTGGTGCGGGTGACGGAGGACAGATCGAGGCTTCGACGCTACGCCAATTCCGTCGTCTATCGTCCGTTCTCTGTCATCTGGTGACCACCACCGGTGTGCCGACGCGGACGCGCCTGAAAAGGTCGGTGACGTCGGCATTGTACATGCGGATGCAGCCGTGCGAGACGAAACGGCCGATCAGACTAGGCTGGTTGGTGCCGTGGATGGCGTATTGGCCGCCTCCGGAAAGCGTCATGGCTGCGACGCCCATCGGATTGTGCGGGGAACCGCCGGGAATCACAGCCGGACCTTTGCTGTAATCCTTGCGGATCGAGGCCGGGGCCGTCCAGGCCGGTTCGACGTATTTGCCGTCGACGTAAACCGTGCCGGACCATTGCATGCTGGAGCGACCGACAGCGACCGGATAGCGGATCGCTTCGCCGTTGCCGAGTTCTAAATAGAGCCGGCGCTGACCGGTCCTCACCACGATGGTGCCGGGGGCGAAGGTGTCGCCCACCGCCACGACCATGCCGCGGGCGCGCGCTGCATGCGGTGCAAGCGCCATTAAGGCCGCAACGGCCGCGATCGCGGCCGCGAATGACAGTTTCCCTCGACTCATTTGGTATCCCCGACCCGAAAGCTGTGCCGCCCACCCGACCGCCCGCACCCTGCAACGGCGCGGTCACCAAGCGGAAACCATCATAACCGAAATCGGCCGCCGATCTCATCCACGCGGCGTTGCTATGGTGAACCGTTGGTAAAAGTTCTGGGTGCCTGCGCGCACGGGCGCCAGCGGCGTGCGGTGCCGCCTTGCGCACCCGGAATTGTCTCCGTGGGGAAGCGCGGATTTCAGCCCTCATCCGAGCACTGCCGCACGCCGGCCTCGGCGCGTTGCTTACCGACTCTGAAACGCCTCTATGCGCTCTTGCGATTTTGCCTGTTGTTGACGAGGTCGGTGACCACCGCCGGATCGGCAAGCGTCGAGACGTCTCCGAGATTGCCGGATTCGTCTTCGGCGATCTTGCGCAGGATGCGGCGCATGATTTTGCCCGAACGGGTCTTCGGCAGGTTGGGCGCGAACTGGATGAAATCGGGCGAAGCGATCGCCGAGATTTCCTTGCGCACCCAGCCGACCAGCTCCTTGCGCAATTCATCGCTGGGCTTCTCGCCCGCCATCAACGTGACATAGGCGTAGATGCCCTGGCCCTTGATGTTGTGCGGATAGCCGACGACCGCCGCCTCCGAGACCTTCGGGTGCGCGACCAGTGCGCTCTCCACTTCGGCGGTGCCCATGCGGTGACCGGCAACGTTGATCACGTCGTCGACGCGGCCGGTGATCCAGTAGTAACCGTCGTCATCGCGGCGGCAGCCGTCCCCGGTGAAATACTTGCCCGGATAGGTCGAGAAATAGGTGTCGATGAACCGCTGATGATCGCCATACACCGTGCGCATCTGGCCGGGCCACGAATCCGCGATGCAGAGATTGCCGCTGGCGGCGCCGTCCTGCACCTTGCCGTCGGCGTCGACGATCTGCGGCACGATGCCGAAGAACGGCCGCGTTGCCGAGCCGGGCTTGAGCCGCGTCGCGCCCGGCAGCGGTGTGATGAGAATGCCGCCGGTCTCGGTCTGCCACCACGTATCGACGATTGGACAGCGGCCGTCGCCGACTGCGCGATGATACCATTCCCAGGCTTCGGGGTTGATCGGCTCGCCGACGGTGCCGAGCAGGCGCAGTGAGGCGCGCGAGGTCTTCTTCACCGGCGCCTCGCCCGCCTGCATCAGTGCGCGGATCGCGGTCGGGGCGGTGTAGAAGATGTTGACCTTGTGCTTGTCGATCACTTCCCAGAAGCGCGACATGCTCGGGTAATTCGGCACGCCCTCGAACATCAGGGTAGTGGCGCCGTTGGCTAGCGGCCCGTAGACGATATAGCTGTGCCCGGTCACCCAGCCGACATCGGCGGTGCACCAGTAGATGTCGCCGTCGTGATAATCGAACACGTATTGGTGGGTCATCGAGACGTAGACCAGGTAGCCGGCGGTGGTGTGCAGCGCTCCCTTCGGCTTGCCGGTCGATCCCGACGTGTAGAGAATGAACAGCGGGTCCTCGGCATTCATGTGTTCGCACGGGCACTCCGCCGTCACCACCGCCTTGGCCTCGTGGTACCAGACGTCGCGCACCGGATCCATGTCGACCGCCCCCCCGGTGCGTCTGACGACAATGACGTTGTCGACGCCGCCGACCTTGGCGATCGCCGCGTCCGTATTGGCTTTAAGCGGGATTTTGCGGCCGGCGCGCAAGCCCTCGTCCGCGGTAATAACGACGTTCGACTTGCAGTCCTCGATGCGTCCGGCAAGCGCATCCGGTGAGAAGCCGCCGAACACCACCGAGTGGATCGCGCCGACGCGCGCGCAGGCGAGGATCGCATACGCGGCTTCGGGAATCATCGGCATGTAGATGGTGACGCGATCGCCTTTTTTGACGTTGCGGTTGCGCAAAATATTGGCGAAACGGCAAACCTCGTCGTGCAATTCGCGATAGGTGATGTGCTTGCTCTCATTCGGGTCGTCGCCTTCCCAGATGATGGCAACCTGATGCCCGCGGGAATGCAGATGCCGGTCGATGCAGTTGTAGGCGGCGTTGGTGGCGCCGTCTTCGAACCATTTGATCGAGACCGGCTTGGCGAAAGTCGTATTCTTGATCTTGGTGAAATGCTTGAACCAATGAATACGCTTGGCTGCTTCGGCCCAGAAGCCGTCGGGATCCTTCAGAGACGCGGCGTACATTTCGTTGTATTTGGCATCGTCGATGTAGGCCCGCTTCTTCCACTCCGCCGGAACGTCATAGATCTTTTCGTTCATCGGGTTCCTCCGTTAGGCCGCGGCCTAAGACCCTCATTCGGCAGGCCTATTCGCTCCGTAGGGCAGCCACGAGCGCCATTATGCGCCGCCGGCGCATGACGCGACAAGAGCGCGCGCGCCAAGAGTTTGTCGCAAGCGGCGACGTGCGGGTGAAGCGGCGCAGGGGCGGAGGAAGCACCCGGAGGGCGAACGACCGCAGTGGCGTTCGCGACAGGTCCGGAGGCGTAATCGGTCGAGGATCACACCGATGCGGTGATCCACTGCTCCAGCTTCTGCTTGGGAGCGGCGCCGATCTGGCGTGAGGCGAGTTGACCGTCCTTGAATAGCATCAGCGTCGGAATCGACTTGATCTCGTATTTGGTTGTCGTTGTGGGATTCTGGTCAATATTGAGCTTAACAATTTTGACCTTGCCACCGAAGGACTTGGAGATCTCTTCCAACGCGGGCGCAATTGCCTTGCAGGGGCCGCACCACTCCGCCCAGAAGTCCACGACCACGGGCTCGCTCGCCTGGAGCACGTCCTTGTCGAACGTCGCATCCGTGACCATGTCGACCATGGGATACCTCGCCTGTTTTGGCCTGCCTGGAAAAATTGCGGTCTCGCTGACTCGGCACGCTCCGTGGAGGGTAAACCTATGAACCGGCCCAAAGCGCGTCAAGAGAGCTTCACTCGAGCGTGACCGCTGTGAGGACTCTGGCAAGGGCCTTTTCCATCTCAGTGGCGAGAGCTTTGTCCATCGCCGCGGCGGGAATCTCCATCAGGCTCGGTCCTTCGGTGAAGACCAGTGCGGCGCGGACGGTCTTGCTCGGATAAAGCCGGGCGAGCACGGCGCGGTACAGTGCAAGCTGGGCGATGTACGGGGCGATCTCGGCAAGGCTGGCCGGGACCTGGCGGTCGGTCTTGTAGTCCGCAATCAGGACGGCATCGTCCGCGATCAAGAGCCGATCGACCTGCCCCGACACCAGGACCGGATCGGCTTGCCCGTTTGCGATACGGCCGACGATCGGCACCTCGGCGCGGCTTCCCGGCGCGAAAATTGCGGCAAATTGTTCATCCTCGAGAATCGCAAAAACCTTCCGCGCCATGTCGCGCTGCTCGTCGACGGAAAAGCGCGCAGCCGCGCGGGTGAAATAATGCTCGGCCGCGTCGTTGCGGCGTTCGGACGGAATAGCGGGCAGCGATTGCATCAGCCGATGCACCAGCCGGCCACGCTCCAGCGCCTTCTGCCGATCGGCCGCTGAGCCCCGTGCATCGGCGATGCGGCCGATCTCCTCGTCGAACGCTGATGACGGCGACAGCGGCGCTCGGCGCAGCGGGCGGGCGGGTGCCGCCTGCCGCAACCACGCCGCTACGGCGTGCTGCGCGATCTTCGTATCCTTTGCCGGCTCCTCGCGCTCGCTGGCGCCGCCGGCTGGTTGTTTGCGATAGCGGAAAACCGTCTGCTCGCTCTGTTCTTCCACCACCCACATCGACTCGAGCGCGTCACGCACAAGGTCGTACCAGCAGCCTTTCGGACGGGCATTAAGTCCATCGGCGCCACAGATGATCAGCCGGTCGGCCGCCCGCGTCATGGCGACATAGAGCAGCCGGCGATATTCGTGCTCGGCTTCGCCGATCGCAGCCGCGCGCGCCGCGGCGACCAGCGGCGCATCGTCGTTCTTGCGCCCCGTCCACACCATGGCGCCACCGTCGATCTGCAACAGCCGCGGCGGCCGCGGCCCGGCCGGCGGCGTCATCGTGTCGGCGAGAACGACGATCGGCGCTTCCAGACCCTTGGCGCCATGCACGGTCATGACGCGAACCTCGTCGCGGGCGATTTCCATGTCGCGCTTCACCTCGGCCCGGGCATCGCGTAGCCAGGTGAGAAAGCCCTGCAGGGAGGGCGTCTCACGTTGCTCATATTCGAGCGCCTTGTTGAGAAATTCATCGAGCGCATCGTTCGCTTCCGGCCCGAGCCGAGACAGGAACCGGGCGCCACCGCCGCCGGCACCGAGGAGCTGCGCGTAGAATGTAAATGGTGTCTCGCGCCGCGCCGCTTCCGCCAATTCGTCGAGCCATGCGGCGGCCGTGGCAAAAACCGGCCGCTCGCCCGCTTTGCGGCGGAGCGCGGTCCTCAGTGACGCGCGGCCGCGATCGAAGGCAATGGCGAACAGGTCGTCATCCTCGAAACCGAACAGCGGGCTGCGCAGCACGGTAGCGAGCGCCAGATCGTCCTGGGGCAGCAACAACGCGTCGGCCAGCGCCATCAAATCCATCACCGCGATGTGCTCGGTGAGAATGAGCCGGTCGGCACCCGCCACCTGGACGTGTTGGTTCTTGAGTGCGCGGATGATCGCCTCGAACAGTTCGCCGCGTTGGCGCACCAGGATCAGCACGTCGCCGCAACGCGCCTCGCCGCGGTCGACGGTCCGGCGCACGGCGCGGGCGATGCGCCGAGCCAGCTTCACCCGCGGGCTGGTCTCGCTCACAGTATCGAACGGCGCGTCCCAGCCCTCGATGTCCTTGCGTTCGTCCGGTTTCTCCGCGTCCCAGATTTCAACCACGCTTGGCGGCGCACCCGGCAATGCGATATGCGGCGGGAAGCCGTCCAGATCGGAAGTGACGCTGCGCGCGATGTCCTTGCGCTTGAATACCTCGTCAACCGCTGCCAGCACGCTGTCGCCGGAGCGGAACGAGTGCTCGAACTTGCTGACAACGAATCGCTGCCCGCTGTTCTCATGGGCGCGGCGAAAATGGCGCAGCATTTCGGCAAATTCCTTCGGCGCAGCGTTCTGAAACGAATAGATCGACTGCTTCTCGTCACCGACCGCGAAGATCGTGCGCCTGGTGTGCCGCGCGCCGGCGCCGGCGGTGAACTCCTCGGTAAGCCGCCGCACGATCTCCCACTGTTTGGCGCTGGTATCCTGCGCTTCATCGACCAGCACATGATCGATGCCGAGGTCGAGCTTGTAATGCACCCAGGCCGCGTCACAGTTCGCCAGCAGCGTCAGCGTCTTGTCGATCAGGTCGTCGTAATCGAGCAGCCCGCGGCGCTCCTTTTCGGCGTGATAGCGCTGCAAGACCGCATACGCGACCGTGAGCAGGGCGGCGCTGCGATCACGACAGATGACGGCGCGAGCCTTTTGCAAAATGCGCGCAGACGCGCTGCTGCTCGGCGGCGAGCCGCTCGACCAGCGCCGTATCCTTGATCGCCTTGGTGACGATGGAGCTGCGCGGCGTGCGTCCATCGCTGGTACAGAAGATATCGAGATAGGCGTCGACAAGCTCGGCGCCGGACAGCGTCGCCAGGCTGCGGAAACGCTCGGCCTGACCGCGATCGGACTTGCTGCCCTGATCGAAAATTTCGGCGAGAGCCGAGCCATTCCGCCGGCGTGATGATCTCGCCGGAGAAATATTCGGCCTCGATCTTGTCGAGTTCGACCTTCGGATCGATGCCGAGCTGCTTCGACAGGCTGGCAATCGCGGCATCGACGTCGCCGGCCTTCTCGACCCAGCCCATGACGACGTCGTGCTGGCCGATCGCCTCGCGCACCACGTCACGAAAAGTCTGGTCGGCCGCCGCCGTCATGGCGAACGCCAGCGCCCGGCCGAGCCGGCTGTCGGGCGCGGCGGCGCCGTCGAGCAGCACGGCGAGCGTCAGCCGTTCCAGAAGCTGCGAGTGTTCGGCGTCGTCAAGCACCGAAAAGCGCGCCGCGACGTTGGCCTCGAACGGAAACTGATGCAGGAGCTGGGTACAGAAGGCGTGGATCGTCTGTACCTTGAGACCGCCGGGCGTCTCCAGCGCACGGGCGAACAGCCGTCGCGCCCGCGCACGCAGCGCCGCATCCGGCTTCATGCGCGAATGGTCGCGGATCGCCTGGTCGAGTTTGGCGTCGTCGAGCGTGGTCCAATGCGCCAGCCGGTCGAAGACATGTTTCGCCATGTTGGCGGCGGCCGCTTTGGTGAAGGTGATGCAGAGAATCTTTTCCGGCTCCGTGCCCTTGAGCAGCAGGTTGATGACGCGCTGCGCCAGCACATAGGTCTTGCCGGCGCCGGCATTGGCGGCGACCCACGCCGACACGTCCGGATCGGAGGCGTCGAGCTGCAGCCGCCGCACCGCGTCGGGAATGCTGCGCGGCGTTCTCATTGGCCGCCACCGAACATGGCAGCGATCGCCGCATCGTCATTCTCGCCGCCGGTCGCCGACCATTCCTTGACGCGGGCGAGATGGTCGTAGTCGCCGTAATGCGTCGTCCACATCGGGTGCACGAGCGAGCGATACGGCTCGTTATCGCTGTCGAAGCGCCTGGCGAGTACGGTCAGCTTTTGCATCGCCTTGTCGGCCTGGCTGTCGGCGGTGCCTTCGATGAAATCGATCGACTTCAATTCGCCCGGACGCGCGCCGCCCTTGAGCAGCACGTAGGCGATCTCCAGCAACCGACGGACCCTGCGCGATGTCGGGAAAGGCGCCACGGCGCAGCATGGCGGCTTCGAGCGTCAGCTGTGGCGCAAGTCCGGTGCGCACCTGCTTCTCCGTGCGCGCCGAGCCGGTCTTGTAGTCGAGGATGACGTAGCGGCCGTCGGCATGTCGTTCGATGCGGTCGGCAATGCCGCGCAGCCTGAACGTGCCGTCGACCAGAGCAATGTCGATCTCGCCGCGGATTTCGGCGGCGATGGTTTTGATCGTGGGCCGCCGTTTGCGCTCCCAATCCGCGAACCAGCGGGCGATGCGTTCGAAGCGCGGCCACCAGAACGCGCGCGCCTCGGGAAAATCGTCGAGCGCGGCGAAGTGCGGGCGTCCCAGCGCGAGCAATTCGCGCACCGGGTCGGCGGGCAGAGCGGTGGCGTGAGCCTTGGTGAAATCGCCCACGGCGGCGTGGATGATGGTGCCGCGCTCGGCTGCGCCGGGCGAGACGTCGACCGGGTCGAGCGGGATGAGACGCAGAATGTATTTGGCGTAGATGGTGTAGGGATCGCGCAGCCAGTTTTCGATGTCGGTCACCGACAGGCTCTTCGGCCGCGCCGCGCGCGGCGGCGCCGGCGCCGGGGGCGGCGCCGGCATGATCTTCTCCGGGCGATCGAGCGCGCGCGCCCACGTCAGATAAACATCGCCGCGGGCGCGCGCCGCCTTCCAGCGGTCGTCGCCAGCGACCGCCGCCAGCCGCTGAATGAAACGCGACGGCACCGTCGGGCTGCCGGCGATCTTCGCGGCGTGGCTGAGAATGACGTCCTTGGCGCCGAGCAACTGCGCGAAATCGTGCGCCGACAGCCCGATGCGCCGCTCGGGAAGATCGAGTCCGAGCTTGAGCCGCATCGGGCGGCTGAGCCATGCATCGCTGCGGCTGTCGCGCGGCCAGGTGCCTTCGACCAGGCCGCCCAGCACGACGCGGTCGTTTCCGGTGAGCCGCGCTTCGAGCAGGCCGAGAATGCGTACCGGCAATTTGAATCCGGCCGTCCGCCGCACGACGCGGTCGGCAACAAGCGAGGTAAAGAGCTCGACGTAGTCCGACGTGTCGACGAGGAGGTCGGCGGCAGCCGCGCTGGCGGCGAGCTCATCAAACGCCGCCGCGAGTTTGATGCCGTCCGGCCCCGTGAAGGCAATCTCGTCGCCTTCTTGCTGCGACAGCGCGGCCACAACTTCGCGGTGCCATGCGGCGATGTCGCCCAGCCGGTGCGATTGTCCGGCGACGCTTTCCAACGGTTTGAGCGCCTTTTCAAGCTGCGCGACCAGATCGGCGGCGGCAGCAATTTCGTCATCACGCAGTGTGGTCCGCGGATCGGACGGATGCAGTTCGGACTTGTCCTTGTTGTGGAAATTTTCTAGTTGCCCGCGAAACGTCTTGAGCGCGTGCGCGAGTCCCGAACTACCGGCGCGCGGCCGCGGTCCGCGCAGGACGGCGCGCTCCAGCGCCGCAACCGCCGGCAGCCGATCGCTGCCGCCGAGACGCAGCAGCGGATGCTTGAGCAGCGCCAGGAGCGTGACTGGCGCCAGCCTCCCGAGCGCCGCGTCGGCCGCGAGCCGCGCGAAGATGCCGGCGGGCGTATCGGATAACGGCTGCCCGCTCGTATCCTCCGTCGCGACGTTCCAGCGCGCCAGCGCGGCCAGCACCCGGCGGCCCAGCGCGCGGTCTGGCGTCACCAGCGCTGCGGTCTTGTCCTGCTCCACCGCCTCGCGCAACGCCACGGCGATTGCCAGCGACTCGTCTTCGGCGTTGGCGGCTTCGATCACGCTTATGTTTTCGAACGCGATAGCAGCGGCGGCGGCGAATGCCGCGTCGCCGGTGCGCTGCGGCCACAAGTCGGTCGTCGCGGCCGGCCGCAGCGCCTCGGATGTCACGGGCTCGCGCGCACCGGATGCGGCGAGACTCTCGACCGCGTCGCGGCCGATGCCGATGCGGCCGAGCAGCGCTTGCAGGGCGAATTGCGGATGCCCGGGCGCCGCTGCGACGCCCCCTTGTTCGTTGCCGCCGATCAGGCGCCACGATGCCTCGTCGAGATCGGTGTCAAGGCCGGGCAGCACAACGGCGCCGTGCGGCAGGCTGGCGATGGTTGCGATCAGTTCTGCGGTCGAGGGAATTGAACCGGTCGATCCGGCCGCGATGACCGGCCCGTCGGTCTTGCGGGCAAGCCTTGCCGCTTCGGCCTTGATCAGCAAGTCGCGCCGCCTTACAGGCTCAATGAGCCCGCGTTCATCGAGCACCCTCGGCCACGCTTCGCGGGCGATCTGTAAAAATTTCAGCGTCAGCTGCCAGTATTCATCGAATTGCTCGGGCACGAGCTGGTCGAGTCGCTGCCAGGGCACGCCGCGCGTCGCCATGTCGTCGATCAGGCGGGCGAGATCGTCGGCGAGCGCGCAAGCGGCCGCCGGCGTCTGGGCGACCAGCGGACTACCGCTCGCGCCATGGAGTTGCGGCGCGCTCGCCCATCGAGCGACCAGCTTGCTCAGCAGCAAGCGCCGCTCCAGTCCGCCGAGTGCCGGCGGCAAGGCAAGTGCCTCGGCGGCAATGTCCCCCGTCGCCGCTTCGGCGAAAGCGATCTCGTCCTCGTCGATATCGCCGAGCGGGACGATGCGCGGCAGGATTGCCGCGCCGCCTTTGCAGGCATCGAGAAAGGCGTCGCGCGCGAGCCGGCAAGCGCGCCGTGTCGGCAGGTAGAGCGTGACCGCCGCCAGCGCCAGCGGATCGGGCGCGGGGGCGAAGCCGAGCTTGCCGCTGTTCAACGCATCGATCAGCGTCGGCAAAAACGGCGCTGACGGCGGGATCGTGAATACGCGCGGTCTCATGAGAGCGGCTCCGCAGGTGCTATGTTCCCGCCCAGCAGGAACCCATGCCGCGGATCGAGCAGAGTTTGTTCGGGCGGTGGCGCGAGTGTCCGCGTGCGCGGCAGCGAGCCGCAAACGCTTAGCAGATTCTACACGGCTGCGGCGAGCGCTGCTGCGGCTTCGGCGACCGCTTCGGGCGTGCCCACATGCATCCAGACGCCTTCGAGGCGCAGGCCGAACAGCCGCCCGCGATCGCTTGCGCGGTCGAACAAGAGGGTGAGCGGAAACGCGCCGCTGGGTGCGTCGGCGAATAAAGCCGGCGCCAGAATCGCCGCCCCCGAATAGACGAATGGCACCACCTCGCCTGCAGCGCGGCGGCGCAGCCGGCCGTCGGGCAGCAGACAATAGTCGCCGCTGCCGGAATACCCGATGCTGCCGGCGGACGGTGCAAGCAGCAGAAGCGCGTCCATGGCTTCGGCACGGAAGGCCTGCGCCAGCCGCGCCAAATTGGGCTCGGCCCCCTCGCGCCAGAGCGCATCGGAATTGACCAGAAAGAACGGCGCGCCGCCCAATGCCGGCAGCGCGTTGGCGATTCCGCCGCCGGTGCCGAGCAGCATGCTTCGCTCGTCCGAGATGACGATTTGCGGCGTTCGGCGTAGCGTCAGATGCTGCTCCAACGCGTCGGCGAGGTAATGCACGTTCACGACCGCGCGCTCCACGCCTGCCTCGGCTAGACGGTCAAGCGCATGATCGATCAACGCCTTGCCGCCGACGGCGACGAGCGGCTTGGGCACATTTTCGTTGTGGGGCCGCATGCGGGTGCCGAAACCGGCCGCCAACACAAACGCGCATCTCGGTGTCTCGACCGGCGCCATCACACTCCTCGTGACGGAGCCGGTACGTTGGCCGTGTACCAGGTATTAAGCGCGGAAAGCGCCGGATGTGCCAGCGAGCGTTGCAGATAGCGCCATATTCGGGGAATGTGTTGCAGGTATTGCGGCTTGCCGTCACGCCGGTCGAGGCGCGCGAAGATGCCCAGGATTTTGCTGGCCCGTTGCGCGGCCAACGTGGCGTAGAGTTGCGCGAACTGGGCCGGGTCGAACCGCCGGTCATCGCCTCGGCGGGCTCGCACGTAGCGGCTGAGCAGCCCCATTTCCAGAGTTTCCGGCATGTCGACGCGTGCGTCCTGAAGCAGCGACGCGACGTCGTAGGCGGGCGGGCCGAGGACCGCATCCTGAAAATCGAGCACGCCGATGCGGGCGACGTCCTGGCGTTCCTTGAGCCACAGCAGATTGGGGGAGTGGTAATCGCGCAGCACCCAAGTCGCCGGGCCCGCGAGTGCCGGCGCCAGGGCCTCGCGCCACACCGCGTTGAACGCGGCGCGCCGCTCCTCGTTCGCCGGCGCTTTGACATGCGGCAGGTACCAGTCGAGCAGTAATTCGACCTCGATCAGCATCGCCTCCATATCGTAGTGCGGCAGCCGGTACTCGCCGTGCGCAGCCAGCGGCAGCGTTTCCGGTAATCGCCGCCGGTGCAGCGCGACCAAGAGATCGAGGGCGGTCCGATAGCGCGCCTCGACCGGGGCCGGCGGATTGCCCGCCACGATGCGCTCGTCGCCGAGATCCTCCATGACGATCAGTCCCAGGTCGGTGTCGGCGTGCAGGATCACCGGCGCGGAGAAATTACGCTCGCGCAGTCCCGCTGCCAGCGCCACGTAAGCGATCGTGTTGTCGGCGAGATGGGCGATGGTGCCGTAGGACTTGCCGTCGCGAACCGGCGCCGTGTCCGGATGCGGCGGCGCGTTCATCAGGATCATTGTCTGCTCATCGAGCGTCAGACGCTCGAACATGCGTGTCGAGGCATCGCCCTGCATGCGCGCGCGTTCGGCCTCGCCGTAGCCGGACTGATCGAGAAAAGCGCGCAGCTGACCGATGCGCTCGGCGCGCGCGGCACATGTGCCGTAGCCAGTGCAGCGGACGTTGCGTACTTCGCCGCCGAGTGCCGGCGCAAGCGTGAAGGCGATGTCGAAGCGGTCGGAGGAGAGAAGACCGGCGGCGCGATCCGCCCATTCGACGAGGGCGACGGCGTTCTCGGGCACGTCGTCGAAGCCGAGTTCGGCGAGTTCGGCCGCGCCGGAAAGTCGGAAAAGATCGGCATGCACGAGCGGAAAGCGTGGCAGCTCATAGCTCTGCAGCAGCGTGAAAGTCGGGCTCGGCACCTCGATCGCATCGTCGGCGGCCAGATAGCGGATGAGCGCGCGTGCAAAGGTGGTCTTGCCGGCGCCCAGGTCGCCCGACAGCGTCACCAGATCGCCGGCTTCAAGCGCACAGGCAACATCGACAGCAAAGCGGATCAGCGCCTGCTCGCTTGGCAGTGTGATCGAAAAGCTCGAGCCGCCGGCGGGGGTCAAAAGCATTGTGCCGATCCGGCAATGAGACGTTCAGAAGGCATGGCCCTCTCGAAACCAGATTTTGCGACCAATCAAGTTCCGCTTATGCGCTTTCACGCTCACACGCTAGGGGTCCGATTCTAACAGCCGCATCCCGTTTTTGGCAGGCTTTTATGCGAATATTAGAATCAACGGACCATTAGCAACTATCAGTTCCAGTGGAGCTTTGGATTCGACTTTCGCTTTATGAATTGGCGGCCAAGTGGGGTGCGAATGTCAAACCCGCTCCACTAAGCCGCAGGGCGCGCGGCGACTGCCTTGATGGGAAACGCGCAGGTGACCGTGGTGCCCTCTCCGACCGTGGAAGCGATCGTCACCGTACCGCCATGCAGTTCGACGAACGAACGCACCAGCGACAGGCCGATGCCCGGCCCGCGATGGTGCGAACCGTGTGCATGGGTCTCGAACCAGTTGAATACCTTCTCCAGGACCTCCGGCGGAATTCCGGAACCCTTGTCGGCGACCGTGAACGCGACCGCGCCCGCGCGCCGCTCGGCGGATATCGTGATCGTGGCGCCGGCCGGCGAAAAGCAGACGGCGTTGGCCAACAGGTTGAACAGGATCTGCCGCAGGCGCCGGCCATCGGCGACGAAGCTGCCTATGTCGGCCGGCGCAAGAATGTCGAGGGTGAGTCCCGCGCTGACCAGGCGATCTTGCACACCCTCGGCCGCCGCCTGCATGGTTTCGCGGATCTCGACCGGCCCAAGATTGAGCTGCATTCGGCCGGCATCGATGGTCGCCAGATCGAGAATATTATTGATCAGGGCCAACAGGGTGTCCGAGGATACCGTGATGTACTCCAGATATTCGCGCTGCTTGGCTCCCAGCGGACCGGTCGCCGGATCGGCGAGCAGATGCACGAAGCCGATGATGTTGGTGAGTGGTGAGCGCAGCTCGTAGGAGACGTGATGCACGAAGTCGATTTTGATTCGGTCAGCATCAACCAGCGCCTCGTTGCGCTCGCGCAAGGCGCGCTCGACATTGACCGAATCGGTCACGTCGTGGAACGTCACCAGTGTTGCGCCGTCGGGTAGCGGCACGGTGGTGCAATCGACCACGGAGCCGTCCCGACGCTCCAGCCGCCCGGAAATGGTCTTGCGGCTGTCGATCGCGGTGACCACCTCGCGCAGCGATTGCCAGGTCGGGTCGTCGCCATGGAGCGGCCGACACAGACCGGTGATCTTCTCGATATGCGGCCGCTCGGAGAGCGCCTGCGGCGACAGCTCCCACATTTTGACGAAAGCGGAATTGTGCAGGCGCAGCCGGCCGTCGCTGGCGAACACCGCAACCCCTTCGGCCAGGTTATCGAGCGTTTCGCGCTGGACGCGGATCAATTCCTCGTAGCGTCGCTCGAGATCGATCCGCTCGGTCACGTCGTGGAACAGATAGGTAACGCCGCCATCGGGATTGGGCGTGGTGACCACGCGCAACGTGCGTCCATCGGGCAGGTGCCAGATTTGCTCCCTGGCTTCGATGGCGCGGTAGGCCTCGTGCAGCTGCGCCTTCCATTCGCGGAAATTCTGTTGCTCCGGCAGCCGGCTCGCCAGGCGCAGTGCGTCGATGATGGTCGAGTCGCTCGGGCACTGGTCGAGATAGCCGGCCTCGAACTCCCACAGAGCGCGATAGGCGGCATTGTAAAAGCTGAGCCGCTGCCGGGCGTCGAACATGGCGACGCCGATCGGCAGCTGATCGAGCGTACGGCGATGCGCGTCGACCAGGCGGGCCAGCGCGCTGCGCATCGTTTCCGCTTCAGTGGCATCGATGCCGATGCCCGCGCTGCCGCTCTCGGTGGGCACATCGAGCACGTCGAAGCTGCGCCGGGAGCCGGCGACGATGGCCGGCAGCCGCCCCGAATAGGCTCGGCCATTATTGCGCGCTTGAGCAATCGTTTCCCGTGCAGCGCTGTCGAGCAGTTCCAGGTTCCGCTCGATCGCATGCGCCGCGTCGGGGGCTTCCACCGCATGCGCGTAGGCGGAATTGACAAAGGTGAGCCGCCCTACCGCATCGCGCGTCCAGACCGGCGACGGCAGCGTTTCGGCCAGCGTGCGCAGCGAGGCGAGTTCGGTCAGCGCCTTCTCGTGACGCTCCGCAAGCTGCGCCAGGTCACGTCTCACCGCGCCCGCATCTTTCAAGCGCAGCACGGCGCGCCCGGCGATGACGCGGCCGAGCGCTTCGATCGGTTGGCCCCGCCGCGTGGTCAGCGTCATTGCGAAGGCTGCGCCATGGGTGCGCAAAGCCTCGACCGCGCGCACCATCTCCTTCGCCTTGGCGGCGTCAAGCCAGGAACCGAAGGCCAGCACGCGATGCGGCTCGCCGACGCCGAGGATCGCGGGATCGCCCTCGATATTAGGCTGCTCGGAGGCGGCCGGCCAATCGACCAGCACCTGCTGCTCCGACAGAATGAGCGCGTTGGCGCGATCGAGGCGATCGCGGAGCGCGTTGATCTCGCCGCGCGCGACGTACTCCAGGCGCGCCGAGCGCGCACGCGAACGTACGAGCAGGATTGCGGTAATCACCGCGAATAGGACCAACCCGAGCATCGGCCCGAGGATGGCGAGTTCGCGCAGGTCCATGGTGCGATAGAAGGCGCTGGCGAATTCCTGCACTGCGCCCAGCGCCGGCTCCTTGGCACTTGCCGGAGCGGGCCACAGCGCGACCGGAATTGCGGAAAAACACGCGGCTGGCAGGCGGGCGGCAAGCGTGCTGGCCGCAAGGAAATCGCCTTGCCGCGGATGAGCACAGCCCGCGCTCGTCCGGATCGTCTCGGGCATGCCCCTTTGCCTCTGCCGGCTACCCGTCGCCGCCGGCATGTCGATCGCGCCCCATACTCCGCGAATCGTTTCACTCTACTCTCAACCGGAATCGCGCTGAAAGAGTCCAGATCGTGAACGCTGGCCGAGGCGCGTCGGTTAGGCAGTGCCGGTCGAACCCATTCCGCCGCCGGCGCGCGCGGTAGGATCAAGCTCGGCCGTTTCGACGAGCCCTACCTGCTCGACGCGCGCAATGACCAGCTGCGCGATGCGCATTCCCCGGCTGACGATGAACTCCTCGTTGCCGAGATTGACCAGGATCACCTGGATTTCTCCGCGGTAATCCGCGTCGATGGTTCCTGGAGTGTTGAGCACCGTGAGGCCATGGCGGATCGCAAGGCCCGAGCGCGGGCGGATCTGGCCTTCGCGGCCGCACGGCAACGCGATGGCAATTCCCGTTGGGATCATGGCGCGGCCGCCGGGCGGAATTTTTGCCGGGGCATCGGTCGGCACGGCGGCGAGCAGATCGAGGCCCGCCGCCATCGCGCTTTGATAGGCGGGCAGGGGCAGATCGGCGGCATGCGGCAGCCGCATGATACGAGCCTCGACCGGTTGTTCTTCGCCGCTCACCGCGTTGCTTCCGTCAATGCCGTTGCGATCCGCGCCACCAGATTGCGCGCCACGTCATCTTTCGATTGCCGCGGCCAGGACTCAACGCCGGACGCGGTGATCAGATGAACGGTGTTGCTGTCGCCGCCCATGATGCCGGTTGCGGCTGAAACGTCGTTGGCCAAAATCCAGTCACAGCCCTTTTTGGCAAGCTTCGCCTTGGCGTTGGCGATCACGTCGTCGGTCTCCGCGGCAAAACCGATGACCAGTGGCGGGCGACCGGATTTCCGGCGGGCGATCGTCGCCAGAATATCGGGGTTTTCGATCAGGTTGAGTTGTGGCGCACGCCCTGCCTGTTTCTTGATCTTGTGGCTGCTCGGCTGCTCGATCCGCCAGTCGGCAACCGCCGCGGTGAAGACGGCAACGTCGGCCGGCAGCGCCGTTTCGGCCGCTTGCAGCATGTCTTTGGCCGTCTCGACCTTGATCACCGCAACGCCCGGCGGGTCGGCGAGATCGACCGGGCCCGACACCAGGGCCACGTCGGCGCCGGCCGCGGCCGCTGCCGCTGCGATCGCGTGGCCCTGCTTGCCGGAGGAATGGTTGCCGATAAAGCGGATCGGATCGATCGGCTCGCGAGTCGGCCCGGACGTGACCAGGATGCGCTTACCGGCAAGCGTCCCCGGCGCGCGCAAAATAGCGGCGACGGCGTCTGCGATTTCGGCCGGTTCGGCCATGCGGCCGAGACCGGTCTCGCCGCGCTCAGCCATTTCGCCCCTGTTGGGGCCGACAATGCGCACGCCATCGGCGACAAGCCGCGCCAGATTGCGTTGCGTCGATTTGGCTTGCCACATGACCGGGTTCATGGCCGGCGCCAGCAGGATGGGCTTGTCGGTCGCGAGCAGCACGGCGGCGGCGAGATCGTCGGCGAGACCGCCGGCCATTTTCCCCATCAGGTCGGCGGTCGCCGGTGCAACGACGACAACATCGGTATCGCGGGCGAGCCGGATGTGGCCCACGTCGAACTCGCTATGCGGATCGAATAGATCCGTGTAGGCGCGCTCGCCGCACAGCGCGCCGGCTGCCAGTGGCGTCACGAAACGCTGCGCGGCGGCCGTGAGGATGCAGCGCACCCGCGCACCGCGATCCCGTAGCCGGCGAATGAGGTCGAGCGATTTGTAAGCGGCAATGCCACCGCCGATGAGGAGGAGGATGCGCTTGACGTCTGGTGGGAGGCTGCGCGCAGTCTGCCGGGCCACTGGCGAGGCAGGCTCGAAATGCTCGAGCCCATTGCGGCCCGCATCCGCCGCCGCCTGCTTGAGGATGACGCGGACCTCGTCCTCCATCGATCGCCCGTTCTGCGCCGCGCGCAGGCGCAGCAGCGTCTTGAGCTTTTCGTCGAGCTGGCGAACTGTGAGGCTGGCCATCTAGCGTGCTTTTGTCATCGCTCGCTCGCACGTTAGCAGGCCGATGATTGCATTGCAATCAATGCAATCAAAATTCCCGCAGGACCGCCCAAAACAGCAGCGCCGCGATGACCCAGAGCGCGCCGATGACCCAGCGATCGCGGCGCGCCTCGGCCTTGTCGATCTCGGCGATGGTCTGCGGCGAGAGCACGAGTCCGTCGCGAGTGATCTCGTCGAGTTGATCGAGCACGCGGGCGCCGCGCGTCAACAGGCTGGGTGCGTTGCCGATGAAGCGGCCGAGCTCGACCGCGCCGAGCGAGACGCTTTCGAGCTTACCCGCCGGGCCGAGGTGCCGCGCCATCCATTCCCCCACCACAGGCTGGGCCGTGCTCCAAATGTCGAGCTTGGGGTCGAGCGAACGCGCCACGCCTTCGACCACCACCATGGTCTTTTGCAGGAGTAAAAGCTCCGGCCGCGTGCGCATGTCGAATATGCCGGTCACCTCGAACAGCAGCGTGAGCAGCCGCGCCATGGAAATCTCTTCGGCGGTGCGGCTGTGGATCGGCTCGCCGATGGCGCGGATCGCCTGCGCGAAACTGTCGATCGAGTGGTGCGGCGGCACGTAACCGGCCTCGAAATGGACCTCGGCAACGCGGCGATAATCGCGGTCGATGAAGCCGTGCAGGATTTCCGCAAGAAACAGACGCTCCTTTACTCCCAGCCGGCCCATGATGCCGAAATCGACGGCAATGAGCCGGCCGTCATCGTCGACGAACAGGTTACCGGGGTGCATGTCGGCGTGAAAGAAACCGTCGCGCAACGCGTGGCGCAGAAAGGTCTGGATCAGCGCACGGGCGAGCTGACGCAGGTCGAAGCCTTTGGCTTGCAGGCGGGTTCGGTCGGACAGCGGTGTCGCGTCGATCCATTCCAGCGTGAGGATTTCCTTACTGGTGCGGTCCCAATCGACGGCGGGCACGCGGAAATCCGGATCGTCCTTGGTGTTCTCGGCCATTTCCGAGAGCGCCGCCGCCTCCAGTCGAAAATCCATCTCCACCTGGACCGAGCGCCGCAACGTATCGACGACTTCGACAACCCGCAGGCGCCGCGCCTCGGCGGACAGGCTTTCTGCGCGGTGTGCGGCGAAAGTGAAGGCGCGCAGATCGGCGTGGAAACGCTGTTCGACCCCCGGCCGCAACACCTTGACCGCAACGGCGCGCGCCTCATCGCCGATGGTTACGTCGGCGCGATGCACTTGCGCGATCGAAGCGGCGGCAACCGCCGGGCCGAAGCTGGCATACACGGCGTGGAGCGCCCGTCCGAGTGAGGTCGTGACCGCCCGCTCTGCCGCGTCTTGCGGAAATGGCGGCATGTGATCCTGCAATTGCTCGAGGTCGCGCGCGAGCGCGACGCCGACCACGTCCGGCCGCGTCGCCAAAAATTGGCCGAGCTTGACGTAGCTGGGACCGAGCCGGGTGAGTGCGGTCGACAGCCGGGTCTCTGCGGTGCCGCGGCTCGGCCGCTCGACCAGCCGTCCCAGGCGTAGCGCAATGCGCGCCGGCGCCGGCAACATTGCGGGATCGATCAGGCTGAAGACGCCTTCGCGGGCGAAGATCAAGCACGCGCCTGTGAGGCGAAGAAAATACGCGAGGTCCGAAATCACAATCGCCAGCCGCAATGCAGCGCCACGATGCCGCCGGTCATGATCGTGTGGGTCACGCGCGCGAAACCCGCCGCGCGCAGCAAGGCTGCGAAGGCTGGCGGATTCGGAAAGCGGCGGATCGATTCCACGAGGTAGCGGTAAGAGTCTGCATCGCCGACAACCGCGCGTCCGAGCGCCGGAATGACATTGAACGAGTAGAAATCGTAGAACCGGTCGAGGCCGGGCACATCGACGGCGGAGAATTCGAGGCAGAGGAATTTGCCGCCGATCCTGAGCACGCGCCGCGCCTCCGCAAGCGCGACCTCGATACGCGCCACGTTGCGGATGCCGAAGGCGATGGTGGCCGCGTCGAAGCTGCAGTCGGCGAACGGCAGCGCCTCGGCATTGGCCTCCGTGAAGGTGAGTGCATCGCCGACGCGGCGAGCGGTGGCGCGTTCGCGGCCCATGTCCAGCATGCCGGCATTGATGTCGCAGACCGTCGCTTGCGTCTGCTCTCCGCCGGCTGCGATCGCGCGCATCGCCACGTCGCCGGTGCCCCCGGCGATGTCGAGCAGCGCGAACGGTCGGTTTTTCGGCGGATCGAGCCTGGCGACCATCGCGTCCTTCCAGACCCGATGCAGCCCGAACGACATCAGGTCGTTCATCAGGTCATAGCGGCGCGCGACGCTGGTGAAGACTCCATCGACCAACGCCTGCTTGTCGGTAAGCGGCACCTCGTGCGCGCCGAAATGGGCGGTCCCCGCCATTGGCAAATTCCTTCACGCCGACCATAGCGCGACCGCGCCATCGGCGCTATCTGTTGAAATTAACCATATCCCCGCCGCACGCCGGCATTCTCGCCGCTCGCCGAACCAAGCCGATGCCCGAACTGCCTGAAGTGGAAATCGTGCGCCGCGGCCTGCAACCGGCCATGGAGGGTGCGCGCTTCAGCAGGATCGAAATTCGTCGCGGCGATCTGCGCTGGCCGTTGTCCAAGGATTTTGCGCAGCGTCTTGGTGGCAAGACCGTTATAGGCCTCGGTCGGCGGGCCAAATATCTCCTCGCCGACCTGTCCTCCGGCGACGTGCTGCTGATGCATCTCGGCATGTCCGGTTCGTTTGATGTCTTTGATGAAAAACGCGCCCGTGCCGAGGGCGGAAAAACCGGCAACTATTATCACGAGCGTGCGCCGCACGTCGCCCACGACCACGTCATTTTTCACATGTCCTCGGGTGCGGTGGTGACCTTCAACGACCCGCGCCGCTTCGGTTCGATGAAAATCGTCCGGCGCGAGCAGCTCGACGCCGAGCCGCTGCTCAACCGGCTCGGCCCGGAGCCGCTCGGCAACGCGTTCGATGCCGCCATGCTGGCGCGCGCCTGCAACGCCAAGAGGACCAGCCTCAAGGTGGCGCTCTCGGACCAGCGCGTGGTCGCCGGCCTTGGCAACATCTATGTGTGCGAGGCGCTCTACCGCGCGCGGCTCTCGCCCCGGCGGATGGCTTCCACCCTCGCCGCAAGGAACGGCGCCCCAAACGAGCGTGCCGAACGCCTGGTCGATGCCATCAAGGCGGTGCTCGGGCAGGCAATCGAAGACGGCGGCTCGACGTTGCGTAATCACCGGCTCACCGACGGGGAACTCGGCATGTTTCAGCATCATTTCCGCGTCTATGACCGCGAAGGCGAGAAGTGCCGAACCGCAGGCTGCCGCGGCACCGTCAAGCGCATTGTGCAGAACGGCCGCTCGACGTTTTATTGCCCCTCGTGCCAGAAATAAAATCGCAGCCCGGAAAGACACTGATGACCACCGAGCACATCATCGTCGAAACGCGCGGCAGAGTGGGCCTCATTCGGCTTAATCGGCCGCAGACGCTCAACGCGCTCAACGCCGCGCTGATGCGCGAATTGACCGCCGCCGTTGACGCATTCGAGGCCGACGACACTATCGGCTGCATGATCATCACCGGCTCCGAACGGGCATTTGCGGCCGGGGCCGACATCAAGGAGATGGCGGAGAAGGGTTTCACCGAAGTCTATTTGGCCGATTTCACCGCGGCGTGGCATCGCGTAGCGGCCGCGCGCAAGCCAGTCATCGCCGCGGTCGCCGGTTTTGCGCTCGGCGGCGGCTGCGAGCTTGCTCAGCAGTGCGATATCATCATCGCCGCCGACAACGCCAAGTTCGGCCAGCCGGAAATCAAGCTCGGCATCATTCCCGGCATCGGCGGCACGCAGCGCCTCACCCACGCGGTCGGCAAGGCCAAGGCCATGGACCTCGTCCTCACCGGTCGCACCATGGACGCTGCCGAAGCGGAGCGGTCAGGCCTGGTGGCGCGCGTTGTGCCCTTGGCGAGCCTTCTCGACGAGGCCTTCAAGGTCGCCGAAACGATCGCAGCGCTGTCGCTGCCCTCGGTCTTGGCGGCCAAGGAGGCGGTCAATCGCGCGTTCGAAACCCCGATGGCCGAAGGGATCAGATTCGAGCGCCGAATTTTTCATGCGTTGTTCGCCACGGCCGATCGCAAGGAGGGGATGGACGCGTTCATCGACAAGCGGCCGGCGCAATTCACCAACAAATAAAGGTCGTCGCGCTTGTGGCGCGTCGGCGACGACCGGCCATTGGCATCCATCTAACGGTGCGAGTTGTGTCGGTTCGGTGAACACCATTCCGGGCTTCGCGCCGTCGGGCCGGCATTGCCGTCACTCGCGCACGCAAATCACGCGCACGATGGATTGCGAGATGGTGCCTGCTCCGGCAGCGGGCGTGATGCCGTGCGCCGCCAGGAAGCTGCGCACCGTGTCGGCCGGGACCAATACGGCTTGCATGGCGGTGGGACCGGTTCCGGCGGCGCCGGCGATGGTCGTCGGTTTCAATTCGACGATGCCCGCGAAACGGTTTTGTGCATCGACAGCCGCCGCGCCGGAAAATCCGAGTCTTGGCGCCGGATCGACGGTTTGGCCGTTCAAATGCGCCTGCGCTTTTGACACCTCCTCGCCACCCCCCTGCGCCGCCGGATCGGCGATGCCGAGGAGGGTCAGATCATTGCCTTGACCATTGCCGGCGATCGCGGCGGGGACGAGGTCGTGCGCGCCATAAAATCGGATCAGCGCGAGATCGCTGGCGGCATCGGCGGCAACGGGTGCGGCATGACCGAAGCCAGCCACCGTGATGGTCGCGCAACCCGTGGTGAGATTCCGCGTGGCGATCAGAGTGCCGTGTCGGTCCGCCACGATGGCGGTCCCGTACTCGACCGTGCGCACCTGGCCCGGCGGCAGTGTGGCAGTGGCATCCGGGAATCCTTGAAACGAATCCGCCACCGCGGTTGCGACCGGCGCCATGGTGCCCGCAGTGGCCTGATCGTAGAAGATCCTGATCCCGCGCACCTCGCTGCCGCGCGCTTGCGTGCGGATCACGAAATTCTTCAAGCCTTGGCTTCCCGAAATCACGAACGAGTCTGGACGAAGCGTGCTCGAATTCGACGCTGCGCCCCTTCGGGTTTCTTTTCTCCTGCTCGAACAGGGCCGGCAGACCGGCCTCGCTGAGGCGAAAGTCAACGATCTCGATCTGGCCGTGGCCGGAGGTCCAGCGGCTGCCGATGCGGGAAGCGCCAAGCGGCGACACCAGTTTCTCCGGCAAACCGAAGCGCGCCCCGGTTGCGGGATCGTCGATCAGACGCCAGCCGACGGCTGTTTGGTGCGGCTCTGCCGCCGCAGCAAGCCGCGCGCGCTCCTGCTCGTCGAGGATGCCGGTTTCCTTGGCCTTGATGGCTCGCTGATAGAGCCTGACGGCATCGATCGCGCGCTCGTCGGCAAACTCGCTGTCGGGAAGGCCCTGGTAGTAGCCGGTCCAGGCGAGGTCGGCTTCGATAGCCAGCTTTTGGACGGTGGGCATGGCCGCATAGGTTTCGGCAATTTGCGTTGCCGGCTTCGCCGGCCCTTGGTGCGAAGTGGCGGGCCTCGGCACCGGTCCGGTGTTCGGGCGGTGAACGTGACCACGCCGTGCCAGCGCCGGCATGCTCGCCAGCGTCAAGCACACGATGATGGCCGTCATCCGCGTGGTCATGGCCGCACCCGCCGCCCAGCGGGAGCCTAGCCGAACCGCGCGCCGGCGCAATCGCATCCGGGCTACCAATGCCGCCACGCGATCGGTCTGGAATGATACGATCACGCGGCTCATATGTACTGGTCCTTGAGATGCGCCGGACGGCCTGCCGCAGGCGGCATTCCGCGGCGAGGGCGAGGAAAAATGCTCAGCCCCGATGAACTTGAGCGCTATGCGCGCCATATTGTGCTGCACGAAGTGGGCGGTCCCGGCCAGGCGGCGCTTCGCCGCGCGCGCGTGCTGGTGATTGGCGCCGGTGGATTAGGTGCGCCGGTCCTGCTGTACCTTGCGGCGGCAGGAGTCGGCGCGCTCGGAGTGGTGGACGATGACATCGTCACACTCTCCAACCTGCAGCGGCAAGTGATTCATGCGACCCCTGACGTCGGCATCCCCAAGGTCGGCAGCGCCGCCGCAACGATTCGTCGGCTCAATCCGCACGTTGCCGTCGAGCCGCACCAGATACGCCTTGCCAGCGCCAACGCGCTCGACCTGATCGGCCGCTATGACATCGTCGCCGATGGCTCGGACAATTTCGCTACGCGCTACCTCGTATCCGATGCCTGCTATTTCGCCAAAAAGCCGCTGGTTACGGCCGCGCTCGGCACCTTCGATGCGACGCTGACCACGATCCGCGCCCACGAGAGCGGCTCCGACGGCAAGCCCAATCCCACCTATCGGTGCCTGTTTCCGGAGCCGCCGCCGCCGGGCAGCGTGCCGGCCTGTGCCGAGGCCGGCGTTCTGGGGGCGCTCGCTGGCGCAGTCGGCTCGCTGTCGGCGCTGGAGATCATCCGCGAGATCGTCGGTTTCGGCGAGGGCCTGGTGGGCCGTCTGCTCATGATCGACGCGCGCGCCATGCGCTTCGAGACGCTGCACTATAAGTGGGACCCGGCGAACGCGCTCTCCGGCGAGCATCCGACAATCAAAGATCTGTCGGTGCACGCGTAGCGCACGTAAGGCGGCGAAGGTCAGTCGTGCAAGACCTCGTGCACCGTTCGCGCCAGGTCTTCCTTTCGATACGGCTTGTTGAGCAGCCGAACGTTTGTACCCAGGCTGTATACGTCGGTCAGCCGGGCCCCCGGGAAGCCGGATGTCAGCAACACCTTCGACTGCGGAAAGCACGCGATCACCTCGCGCGCCAGCTCGCATCCGTCCATGTCCCCCGGCAGCACAATATCGGTGAACAACAGATCGACCTTGCTCTGCATGGCGAGCACCTGCAGGGCGCGGCGTGCGTTGTCCACTTCGAGAACGTGGAAGCCAAGCCCACTCAATTGCTTGACGACGATTTCTCGCAGCTTGTCGTTGTCCTCGACGACGAGAATGGTCTCGTGGGCGTCGCTTGCCGGTTGCAGCGGCGGCGCGTCAACGCGGTCCGCCGCATCACTCGGAATTGCCGGGGGCAAGTAGAGGCGAAACGTGGTCCCGCGTCCCGGCTCGCTGTAGACGTTGATATGGCCGCCGGACTGCTTCATGAAGCCGAACACCATGCTCAACCCGAGACCGGTGCCCTTGCCCGGCCCCTTAGTGGTGTAGAACGGCTCGAAAATGCGGGTGACAATTTCGGCGGTCATGCCCTGCCCGGAATCGGTCACCTCGGTCACGATGTAGCGGCCGGGCGTGACCTCGGAATGATGCGCCGCATAGTCCTGGTCCAGATAGGCGGTGCGCGTCGCAATCAACAACCGGCCGCCATGGGGCATCGCATCGCGCGCATTGTTGGCCAGATTGGCGATCGCAGTTTCCAGCTGGACGCGATCGACTGCGACAGCGGGCAGCGAAGCGCCAAGATCGAGGTTGATCTCGATGTTCTGCCCGAGCGTCCTGCCCAACAAAGCGCTGATTTCCTGGATCAGCTCGTTGAGGTCGACCTGCTCTGGCTGCAGCGGTTGCCGGCGCGCAAACGCCAGCAATCTTCGCGTCAGTTCGCTGCCGCTCAGCGCCGCGCCGACCGCACCCTGCACCAGCTCCTGCAGCTCGTGATCGTTTTTCCGCAGCTCGGCCAGCACATCGAGATTGCCGACGACAATCGCGAGCAGATTGTTGAAATCGTGCGCCAGCCCTCCGGTCAACTGCCCAATCGCTTCCATTTTCTGGGCGTGGCGCAGTTGTTCCTCGAGCTGCCTTTGATCGGTGATGTCCTCGGAAAACGCGAGGACGTATTTGGCGGCGCCATGCTCGTCGGCCACCGGCAGCTTCTTGGTGCGGAGCAGACGAGGACCGCGGGTGCGGGAGTGAAATGTGCTTTCGAATATCTCGTAGGGCTTCCCTGAAATGATTGCTTGCTTGTCTTGCAACTCGATGAGATCCGCGTCCTGATTCTGCGTGAACTCACGGACGCTCTTGCCGATGATTTCGCTTCGTTCGCAGCCGATCAACTCTTCACCGGCGCGGTTGACGTAGAGGCATTGTCCAGTGTTGGCGTCCTTGACGACCAGCATGGCGGGCAGGCTCTCGATGATCACGTCGAGAAAGGCTCGGGTTCGGCTCAGTTCGCGCTCGGCCTGCGTGCGCTCCAAGACTTCCTTTTGCAGGGACGCATTCGACCGCCGCAGCTCTTCGGTGCCTTCGCGCACGCGCCTTTCCAGATCGCGAGCGTGCCTGGCAAGCTCGGCGCGGGCGGCAGCCAAACGGTCGTGCAGCCAGTTGGTCTCGAGCAACAGCACCGCGAGTACGAAACTGGCCGCGAGGAGTCCGTAAAGGCGCCCGGCATAGAACCCGACGTCGAAGCGCCCGCCATTGAGGATGGAGCTGAGTGCCACATCGAACAGCCACGCGCACATCACGACCATGAGCCACACGTCGAGGACGCTGTGCGGGCGCCGCGATTTCAGCAGCAAAAGCGCCCCCAGCGACATCGTCCAGACCGTACCGATCACGATTGTCAGCGCGAGAGTATTATGATTGCCCGCCATTACGGCGGGCAGGATCGTCTTGCCGACGGTGGCCAGCAAGGTCAGGCCGGTTACCGCGGCAACGACCACGAGGATGCGCGCCACAAGCATCAACCGAACGGAACCCACGGTGCGCCCGGGTTCATGTTCGCGCTCTTTCAACAGCGCATAGCCGATCAATGCGAGCGGAAAGCCGCCGTGCCAGAACGCGTAGAGCCACGCGGTGCTGTCCGGGCCGGCACTGAGCAGCCCGCTCGGCGAGAACAGGCCCGGAAAGGTGAGCGCATGCGGAATCGCCATCAGGGAGGTGAACAGATATCCCGAAGCCAGGACGGACAGCGCCCGGGAACGCAGTTTCGCGAACTGACCGAACAGCAGAACCGCGGTTATGAGATCATTGACCGCAAGCGCGGCTTCGTAGCCCGGAATGAATGCCGGTATCTTTCCGAGCGGCACACGCGCGAAAGGCGCGATACACACGAACATCAGCGCCGAGACCGCGACGACGCCGAGCGCCAATCGGCGGTCTCTCGGCCGTGCCGTTACGGTCGACAGAAAACCGCTCGCGTCTTTGCTCGCGTCGATCTCCGCGGGCTGCGATCCTGGCGCAGCGGGGGGCGCCGAGGAGGGGAAATCGGCGACGGTATCGTGGGCCGGAATGGAGTCTTGAGCGTTGGTTTGTCCGCTGCCGGCGGCGAGCGCCCCGTGCACGGGATCGACCGTTCGCACGTCAATGTTCATATTCGCTCCATTGCCCTCGTAGCCGAGCGCCGCAGGTCTGCACTCGGCCGATGCAGGGCAAACGAGGCCACGGTCGCTCGCTTCACCCCTGCGCGGCGCGTGCCTGGTCGTTCAATTCGAGGCCCCAGCCGGGCTCATGTTGTCGTTTGGAGAGAAATTCCAGAAATTCATTTCGCGGCATCGGCTTGGCGAAATAATAGCCCTGCGCCGTGTCGAACCCGAGTTCGGCGAGGCAACGGCCTTCGTCGAGCGTCTCCACTCCCTCGCCGCAGGCCGTCGCGCCGAAGCGGCGCGCGAGGTCGACCACGGTTTGACACAGGCTCCGCTTCAGCGCGTCGGAGGCGCAACCCGACACGAAGCTGCGGTCGAGCTTTACCTCGCGGAAGGGCATGTCCTTGAGACGTGACAAAGACGCATAAGCAGAGCCGAAATCGTCGATCGACAAGGTGACGTTACAGAGCTGAAGCTGCATCGCGACCTCGTGGATCCAATTCGGATCCCGGATGATTTCGTCCTCGGTGACCTCGACGATCAGACCGGGGAAATCGGAACTCGACAGGGATGAGATTGCGCACGGCATCGACGAATCCCGGCGCATTGAGGACCGATGCGGGCATATTGACCGCGAGCTTGAGCGAATGTCCGGCGTCGCAAAATGCCTTCCAATCGGCGGTTGCCCGCTGCACGACAAACAGCGACAGCGGCCTGTAGAGCGGGTCGCTCGCCGGCGGCAGCAGATCGACCGGCCCGATGACTCCATAGACCGGATGACGGGCGCGGATCAGCCCCTCGGCGCCGCAGATCGTCTGCGTTCGCAGATCGACCTTGGGTTGATACCAGACCTCCAGCCAATGCTGCTGCAGTGCCTCCCGCAGGTTGATATTTTGCGGCCGCGGCGGCGGCGATGAGGCCGGTTGCTGCGTTCCTGGCGGATCGGACTTTGCCGGCGCTTCCAGCGCGGCCTTGAGCTCGGCGGCGCGGAACGGCTTGCGCAACGACGGCAGCATCCGCAGTCCATGCGAGCGGCCGATGCGCTCGATCTCGGCAAGGGTCGCCTCGTCGCGGCCGCTGATCAGCAGCACAAGTCCGGGGTATTTCAGCACTTCGAGCTTGCGAATGACCTCGATCGCATCGGATTGCCCGAGCGCAAGATCGACGACGATAAGCTGCGGTTGCGAACGCTTGACTTCGGCCAGGAAGGAAATCGGCTCGGTGAAGTGCCCGGCCGTGACGCCGGCCATCTGCAGCACCTTGCAGACGATCGCCCCGATGTGCGCCTCATCGTCAAGCACAAGAGCGGTTCGCGGACGCTCCGGTACGGGGCGGTCGCTCATGACGTAACCCTGGGGTTTCCCGGATGGAGTTTCTACCTAGGCGGCATTAAGGACCGCTTAATGTATTCGCGCGCGACAACCGGTCGCGCCTTGAGTCCAAAATGGCGCGCGCGTGACTGGAAGTGGGCGGCCTCGAACTCCCCCGGCGACCGGGCTAGGATTCCAATTCGCGCAGCTTGAACCGTTGCAGCTTGCCGGTGGCGGTGCGCGGCAGGCTGGGGCGCACGTCGATCCAGCGCGGATATTTCCACGGCCCGGCGCATTGCTTGACATGCAGGCGCAGGGTTTCGATCAGCTTGGCGTCGGCTGCAACGCCGTTGCGCAGCACGACGAAGGCTTTCGGCTTGATCAGACCGTCGCCATCCTGCTTGCCGATCACCGCGGCTTCGAGCACGGCTTCATGCGCGACCAGCGCCGCCTCGACCTCGAACGGCGACACCCACATGCCGCTGACCTTGAACATGTCGTCGGTGCGGCCGCAATAATTGAAGAATCCGTCGGTATCGCAAAAATATTTGTCGCCGGTAAAAGTCCATTCGCCGGCGAACGTACGCCGGCCCTTGTGCCGCTGGTTCCAGTAACCCTCGCCTGCGGTCGGTCCGCGCACGATGAGCTCGCCGATTTCGCCGGCCGGGAGTTCGCGACCGGCCTCGTCGACGATTTTCAGGTCGTAGCCAGGGACCGGCTTGCCGGTCGTGCCGTAGCGAAGCTCGCCGGGCCGGTTGCTCAAAAATGTCTGGAACATCTCGGTCGAGCCGATGCCGTCGAGAACGTCGACGCCGCAGGTCTCACGCCAGCGCTCGCCCAGCGCCTTGGGCAGCGCCTCGCCGGCGGAGATGCACAAGCGCAGCCGTTCCGAACCGGCGCCACGACACATCTCTTCGTGGGCAAGCAGCGAAGCGTAGAGCGTCGGCACGGCGAAAAAGATCGTCGGGCGGTAACGGCGCATGATGGCGAATACCGCTTCCGCGGTCGGCCGTTGTGGCAACAGCACCGTGGTGGCGCCGACCGACAACGGGAACGCCATCGCGTTGCCCATGCCGTAGGAGAAGAAGAGCTTTGCGACGGAGAACACGACGTCATCCTCGCGGATGCCGATCACGTGCCGGCCCATCAGCCGCGCGGCCGCTACCGGCGTCGTGTGCACGTGCTTGACGCCCTTGGGATCGCCGGTCGAGCCCGACGTGTACATCCAGAACGCGACTTCGTCGGACAGCGTCGGGGCGACGAGCACTTCGCGCTGGCTGCGCGCCAGAACATCGGCAAGCTCGCACACGGTGCGGCCGGCAAACGCCGCTTTGTCATCGGGGCTCGCGGCTACGAGAATGATCGTGCGCAACCGCGGCAGGCGATCGAGGATGGGAACGAGCGTTTTTGCCAGCGATGCCGAGGCGACGATCGCGGCGGCGCGGCTGTCGGCGAGAATGTAGGCGTATTGCTCGGCGGTGAGCAGCGTGTTGAGCGGCAACACCACGATGCCGGCGCGCACGCCGCCCCAGAATGCCACCGGAAAATCGACCGTGTCGTGGAGCAGAAGGCACAGCCGTTCCTCCGGCCGCAGGCCGAGGTCGTCGAGCGCCGAGGCGAACGCGCACGTGCGCGCCTGCAATTCGCCGTAGGTCAACGAACTTTCGCCGTCCGTAAAGGCGATTTTGTCGGCCAGTCCGCGCGCGACCGGAGCGTCGACCAAATCAGTGACGGCGTTGTAAGGCCGGCGCTCGAGGAAGTCGTCCAGCATCGGTTATTTGTTTGGGCGGTTTCCGCGTGGAAATCGCGGCTCGAAGTTCTTGCCGGCGAAGCCTAATCTGACGCGTCACGTCCTGCAACGCGCCGGCACAGCGGACGAGCTTGCGCGCCTTGTCAGCGCCATGAATTCCCGGAAAAATACCGGCAGCAGCCGTCGGAGTCCCCGCGATTTGCCATGAGCCGTGCTAACGCCATCACCCGCGCCCACGCCTATTTCGATGGCGGCGGCTTTTTGACCGATCTGGCGCGCCGTGTCGCCATCCCGAGCACCAGCCAGGAGCCGGAGCGGGCGGAGGCGTTACGCGTCTATCTGGTGGAGGAAATGGCGCCCGCTCTCACGCGGCTCGGCTTTGCCTGCCGCCTTCTCGACAATCCGCGCGGACCGCCGGTGCTGGCCGCCGAGCGCATCGAGAATCCGGAATTCCTCACCGTCCTGGTCTACGGCCACGGCGACACCATTCGTGGTTTCGATGATCTTTGGCGGAGCGGGCTTGCGCCGTGGCGCGTGGTCGTCGAGGGCGAGCGCATCTACGGCCGCGGCACCGCCGACAACAAGGGCCAGCACAGCGTCAATATCGGCGCGCTCGCGGCGGTGCTGGCGGAGCGCGGCGCGCTCGGCTTCAACTGCAAGATTTTGCTGGAAATGGCCGAAGAGCTTGGTTCGGTCGGATTGCGCGAAGTGTGCGCACAGCATTGCGACGGCGCGCTCAAGGCCGATGTGCTGATCGGCTCCGACGGACCGCGCATCGCGCCGCATGAGCCGACGGTTTTTCTCGGCGCGCGCGGCGGCTTTCCGATCGATCTGTTCGTCGATTTACGCGACGGCAGCCATCACTCTGGCAATTGGGGCGGACTGCTCGCCAACGCCGGCATCGTTCTGGCGCACGCGCTCGCAACAATAACCGACGCGCGGGGCGCGATCCGCGTTCCGGAATGGCGGCCGCCGCTGCCGCAAGCGGTGCGCGATCTTCTCGTCGGGGTCGAGGTCGACGGCGGTGAGGACGGGCCGACAATCGATCGCGACTGGGGCGAACCGGGCCTCACGCCGGCCGAGCGCGTGTTCGCCTGGAACAGCTTCGAGGTTCAGGCCTTTGTCGCCGGCACGCCCGAGCGGCCGGTCAACGCCATTCCGGGAACGGCGCGGGCGCATTGTCAGCTCAAATACGTGGTCGGCACCGACGTTGACGACATCATTCCGGCGCTGCGGCGGCATCTCGACCGGCACGGATTCCGTCAGGTCGAAGCCCGGCTCGGCCGCGGCAGCTTCTTCAACGCAAGCCGCCTCGATCCAGCCGATCCGTGGGTCGGGTGGGTGAAAGAGTCGCTCGCTCGCACGATCGGCCGGGCGCCGACCGTTTTGCCCAATTTCGGCGGCTCGCTGCCGAACGACATTTTCGCCGATATTCTGAAACTGAAAACGCTCTGGATTCCCCATTCCTATCCCGGTTGCTCGCAGCACGCGCCCAACGAGCACCTCTTGGCGCCGATCGCACGCGAGGGACTGGGCGTCATGGCAGGACTGTTCTGGGACTTGGGCGATCGCGATCTGCTGCGGCCGACGTAACAGTGGTCGCCGGTGCAATCACATTGACGTTAGCGATGCTTCTTGCAGTACCGAACCGAAGCACGAACTCTTGACGAATGCCCTCCTTTCGACAATATTATTGTCGAAAGGAGGTTTCATGAATATGCGCGAGCTGACGCGGAGTACCCGCGTCACCGAGCGGCAGGTGCGCTACCTGATTGCGGAAGGCTTCATGCCGGCACCGCGAGGCGGGCGGGCGAACGCGGATTACGGCGAGGATCATGTCGCCGCGATCCGCCGCTACAACCGGCTACGCGACCTCGGCTTTCCACCGGCCGCAATCAAGCTCCTGCTGCAGGCGCGCGAGGGCGCTCCGTTCGCGGTCGCGCCTGGTTTGACGCTGGTTGTGGACCCCGACTTGCTCGGCTGCGGGACGAACCCCGCCCCGCTGATCGGGCGCGTCACCAAATTACTCACAGAGCTGTTGAAGGACACCGAAAATGCCGATCGCGCCGCAAGCCACGATTGACCCGCTTTCCGCCTTCATGACCGGTGCGTTTGTCGCCGGGACCGCGAATCCATGTCCGCTTGTCGCCACGCGCTTCGACGTCGTCATCGATGCCGGGCTGGCGGTCGTCACGATGAGCCGCGCTTTTCGCAACGCCGAAGCGGACAGCATCGAGGCGACCATCACGTTCCCAGTACCGGTGCATGCCGCGCTGTTCGCCCTCGAATTGCGCATCGGCGAGCGCGTTCTCAAGGCGCGCGCCGCGCGAAAACAAACGGCGCGCGAGGATTACGAGGCGGCGCTTGATCGTGGCAAGACTGCGGTGCTCCACGAAGAAGTGCTACGCGGCGTGCATATGCTTTCGGTGAGCCATATTCCGCCGGGCGCGCAAATCGAGGTGCGTGCAACTTTCGTCATGCCGCTGATTAATGTGGAGGGGCGCGGACGCTTGCGCATTCCCCTGACGGTCGGCGATGTGTACGGGCGTTCCGGACTTTCCGATTCCGATGATCTCATTCATGGCGGTCCATTGCAAAATGGAACGCTCCATATCGACTGCCGTGATGGGAAAGCGACCCTCCTGGGCGGCGATTTGAACAACGGCCAGACTGAAATCGCGCTCAATGTGCCGATCGAAATCGACGTTATCGATTGGACTCCGCGCGTGTTGCCCGGCCGTGCGGCTGATGGCAGAGCAATTGCGTTGCGCATCGCGCCGTATGCCGGCAGCGACACGCCGATCGATATCGCGATGCTTGTCGATCATTCGGGATCGATGGGCGAGCGCTGTTCGACGCTGCAGGGCGGTCTCACGAAGCACTCCGCCGCGGTGGCGGCACTCGCCGCCCTCGACCGGCAGATCGGGCAATCCGATACGATCGATCTGTGGGAGTTCGACAACGATCTGCGGCATGTCGGTTCGACGCGGACGGGGCGGTTGCGCGAGTTGGTGCAACAGCTCGACGGCCCGGACGGCGGCACCGAAATCGGGCTTGCACTTGAAGGCGTTCTCTCCCGGTCCGGTCGACGCGATATTCTCCTTATAACCAACGGCAAGAGCCACGCCCTTGACGTTCAGGCGCTGGCTCGCTCGGGCCGCCATTTTTTCGTGGTGCTGGTCGGCGCCGACAGCCTGGAGGCCCATGTGGGCCATCTTGCCGCGCTCACCGGCGGCGAGCTCTTTGTCGCTGCCGGTCCGGATCTGACCGCCATGGTGGATGCCGCGATCCGATCACTGCGGCGCCCGCACACGGCTCCGCAGCGCACCGATAGCGCGTTGTGCGAGCGGCGGGCAGGAATGGAATTGACGGTGCGCTGGAGCGCAGCGGGTGGTGCCGATGCTTCCACAGAGACCATCGAGGCGCACGCCGTTGCCGCATTGAGCGCGTCCCTGCTCATTCCGACGCTATCCGAAGACGCAGCGGCAGCACTTGCCGAAGCGGAAGGGCTGGTTACGCATTTGACCAGCCTTTTTCTGGTTGACGAGGATGCGGCCGCGCAGCCGTCCATCCCGGGGACGCGCAAGATCGCGCTTGCGACGCCTGCCACAGCTTTCGACCGCCCCTGGGGCGCCAGTCGCCTCATCAGACGCGTGGGATCGCGGCGCCAAGGACTCTCACAGGACAGTGCTGTTCGGGCGCTGAAGTCTGTCTGGGACGGTGAGATCGAATCCAGAAGGTCCAGTGCTGCGTGTCAGCCGCCAGACGAGCAAAGGCTTAAGGCGGAAGCGGAAATATGCCAGCGGGTAAGCTCTCCTGCTGACGCCGAACACGGTGACGAGCTCTCACGTTCCCGCCGGCGGCCGCCTCGCGCCGACCTTCCCCCAGAAGCCAAACCGAAAGCGAAAACCACTGCCAAGTTCAAGGTGGAGACACGGAGAGCAAAGCGATCCCTATCGCAATGGTACAAGGAGCTGTTCGGCCAAACGACCCCGCCTTCGCCGGAGCTCGACATTGCGGTGCTGAGTGCGCGGATCGACTGGGACAACGCACCGCAACGCCTCCTGGCGGGCGATCTGTCCAACCTTGACGCGGCGGTTGGCCGGGCGGTCCGCGCTCTCGCGACCGAGCCGGTCATCGTGCGCGAGGCACGCCAGTTCGGCTGCACGCCGCTCATGCTGGCGATAGGGCTGTTGGCGCGTTTGGCGGCGCCAAGAAACCGCACTGCCGAGCGCATCGCGCGGACGATCCTGGCCGATCGACCTACGGACGGGATGGAAGCTCAGTTGACGCGGTATTCGCGCGAAGCCGTGCCGGCTTGAGGAGGCCTTCGGCAAAGCGACGCCTGGCGCAATCGTACAGGCGCCGCGTTTCTCTCAGGCCGCCTCGGCGGCGAATCGATTGCGCATCGTGCCGAGGCTCTCGATTTCCGTCTCCATCACATCGCCGGCCTTGAGAAAAGTGTTGGTGCCCTGGCCGACGCCGCCGCAGGTGCCGCAGCTGAAAATATCGCCGCTCTCCAGGCTGAGCATGTTCGAGGCGTACTCGATCTGCTCCTCGGGCGTGAAGATGAACTGCGAGGTGTTTCCGTTCTGCCTGACCTCGCCGTTGACCGTGAGGCGGATGAACAGATTCTTGTGGTCTCTCACGAATGCGCGTGGCACCAGGAAAGGGCCCATCGGGGCGAAATTGTCGTGGCTCTTGCCGTTGAGCCAGTCCGAGCGCAGGCCGGGCCGGTCGGTGCGGATCTGCAGATCGCGGGCGGAAACGTCGTTGGTGGTCATGAAGCCCGCCACATGTTCGATCGCTCGCTCCGCCTTGATGCGCTTGCCCGATCGGCCGACGGCGAGCGCGATCTCCGCCTCCCAGTCGATCTTTTTCAGGCCGTGCGGGATGGCGATGTCGTCCGTAGCGCCGCAGAGCGTGCTCGGCGCTTTCAGGAACAGATAAGGCTGTGTCGTCGATTTCTCGCCGGTAAATTTTGGGCCGCTGGTGGGCGTCATGCCGGCGCGCAGCATCTCGTCGACGTGTTCCTGGAAGTTTTGCGCCGCATAGAACATCTTGCCGGGGCGGCGCACCGGTGGGCGGGCGCGCAGGCCGTCGAGTTTTTGTGCTCCCGGCCGCCCTTCTTTCTCGATCGCCGCAACGATCTCCTGCAGCGCGACAAAATTGGCGTCCCAGTTCTCCAACAGCGCGTCGATACTATCGGCCGAACTCAAAGCGCCGCCGCGCCCGCGACGGGCCGCCTGCGCGGCGTTAAGATCGATCGCATCATCGTCGAGCACGATGGCGGCGAACGCCTTGCCGTCCGCCTTTGCAAACATGCCGAGCTTGAATGGCCTGCCGTTCATATCTGCATCCTCACGAGCCGCGGAACGCCGGCTTGCGCTTTGAGTGAAACGCCTCGACGCCTTCGCGGAAGTCGTCGGATTGGCGCAACCGGCTGTAGCAATGGCCTTCGAGCTCGATCGCGGCTTCCAGGTTGGTGTCTTCGGTCGCGTTGAGCAGCGTCTTTGCCGTGCGTTGCGCCAGCGGCGAGAACGCGCGCAATTCGTCAACCAGCGCGTCGATCGCCGCTTCGAGGCTGTTGTCCGGAACGCATTCGCTCGCGATACCCCAATCGTAGGCCTGTTTCGCCGCAATGCGCTTGGAGCGCATCACAATGTCCTTGGTGCGCGTGATGCCGATAATCTTTTGCAGCCGCGCCGAGCCACCCGAACCGGGAATTTGCCCGAGCCGCTGCTCCGGCAGGGCGTACAGGCATGTTTCGGAGGCGATGCGGAAATCGCAAGCGAGCGAAATCTCGAAGCCGACGCCGAAGCAGTAACCGCGATTGGCGGCGATCACGGGTTTGCTGCAGCGCGCCGGCGCCGCGACGTTCCAGGCAAGCTTCGACACGTGCTCGGGCGTGGCGGCGAGGAAGCCGGCGATATTGCCGCCCGAGGAAAAATGTTCGCCCATCGCACGCAGCACGATCACGCGCACGCGCGCATCGTCATCGAGCGCCTCGAACACCAGGCGCAGTTGGTCGCGCTCCTCCATCTCGATGACGTTGAGCGGCGGTCGGTCGAGCACCACATCGGCGCGCTCGCGCGCGGCATCGATTTCGACGCGAAATCCGTCGAGTTTTTGCAGGCGCGGGTCGGAAAACAGGGTCATGCGGCTGTCCCTTGTGGCCGGGCAGGGGGCGCCTTTTCGCTCGCATATTCGCCGGTGACGAGCTTGCGGCGCAAAAGCTTTCCGACCGGTGATTTCGGAATCTCGGCGACGAACACGTAGCGGCGCGGGCGCTTGAAGGCGGCCAGTCCGGAGCTGCGGCAGAATGCATCGAGCTCACCAGATTCCACAGCCGACCGGCGCTTGATGAAAGCGGCCACGATTTTGCCCCAGCGCTCGTCCGGCAGTCCGACTACGGCGACTTCGGAAACGCCCGCGTGCAGCGACAGGCAGGATTCGATCTCCACCGGCGAAATGTTTTCGCCGCCGCAGATGATCATGTCGTCGACGCGCCCGGTGACGAAGAGATCGCCATCGGCATCGAAAAAGCCGATGTCGCCGGTAAAATACCAGTCCTGGCGCAGCGCCTTGGCGTCCGCTTCCGGTCGCCGCCAATAGCCTTCGAACGATTCGTCGCCGGCGAGCAGCGCGATGATCTCGCCTTCCTCGCCGGCCAGCGGCGACCTCGTCGACCGAGCGCGCGCCGAGTTTGACCACGCGCATCATCTGGTTGATGCCGGCGCGGCCCGCCGATCCCGGTTTCTTCGTCGCGTCCTGGTCGATGGTGCAGGTGTAGACTTCCGACGAGCCATAATGATTGACGAACAGGTCGGGCCGGAACGCGGCATGCAGTTTTTGCAAAAGGCCGTCGGTCATCGGCGCGCCGGCAAAGCCAAGCTTCTTAACTGAGCTTATGTCGGCCGCTGCAAAGCGCGGGTGATGCACGAGGTCGTGATAAAGCGTCGGCACCAGATAGAGATTGCTGACCCGCTCGGCCGCGATCAGAATCGAGCGCGCGTTCGACCTCGAACCGGCGCAAGCAGATAAAAGCGCCGCCGACGAGCGACATGGCAAGAAGCGAACGCACGCCCATGGTGTGGTAGAGCGGCATGACGCCGAGCGTGCGTTCGCCGTGGGCGTAAAGATTCTGCGCCACGTGCGCGATGGCCGCGGCACGCTCGGCGCGCTGGCGGCGCGGCACCCCCTTGGGCCGTGCCGTGGTGCCGGACGTGTAGAGCATCACCGACCAGGCATCCGCGTCCGCGCGCGGCGTGGCGTCCGGAGCGGATTGCGAGGCCAGCGTGGAGAACGCGATGTCCGACGGCAATACTCCATCGAGCGCGATGCGCGGCACGTTTTGTGCCAGAGCCGAGGCGGCGACCGCTGCCGCCGAGGCATCCTCATAGGCGAGCGCCTTGGCTTCTGCGTCGGCGAGAAAAAAGTCGAGGTCGCTTGCCGTCGAACGCCAATTCACCGGCGTAACGACGACGCCTGCGAACTGGCAGGCCCAGTGCAGGCTCGCCGCCTCCCAGCGGTTCTGCAACACAGTGACGAGGTGGTCCCCGGCTTTCAGCCCGATGGCGTCCAATCCGGCGAGCAGCGCCGAAATGCGCCGGAACCATTGCGCATAAGTGAACCGCACATCGCCGTCGGCGATCGCCAGTGCGTTCGGATCGCGGGCGACGCTGCCAACAAAACTTAGGCCAAGATCGAGCATGCGCCACGCGGTTCCCGAGGACCCAACGACTGCTAGCAAAGGCACGCAGCGGAGACAACGGCGATGTCGCGTGTGCCTGCGCGGCTCGGATAAATGCGATATAGCCCGCAAAGCGATCAAGCACGCCGCGCGATCGGTTTCATATCTTTGTGCCGATTTTGGACATTTGCGTTCCCCGAACCGGCCGGCTAGAACCGGCCCGCAATCACAGCCCCGACCTATGACGACATCCGTTGCGCTGGCCGAAAACAAGGCTGGTGGCTCGATTCCAACATTCGCGTCCGGGGTCGGCACGCGCTCATGCGAACGTTGGAATCAAAGGGCCGCTAGCAAACATACTCGTAGAGTGGAGCTTTGGATTTGACATTCGCTTCACGGGTTCGCGGTTGGGCGGGTCGCGAATGTCAAATCCGCTTCCCTTGGCTCTCCCTCGCGCGCTCGCCCGAGCGTACGGTCATCGGGCTGATTGTCGCATTCACCGTCTATCGATTGATTCTGGCGGCAACGCTCGGGCTCGGCGTCGACGAAAGCTACGGCATCGGCGTTTCGCACGATTTTGCACTTTCATATTTCGATCATCCGCCGCTCAATTACTGGATCGCCCACGTCTTTCTTCCGCTGCTCGGCGACGGCCGCGCATTGCGGCTGCCGTTCATTGTGCTGTTCGCCGCGACCTGCTGGGCCCTTTTTCTCCTGACCCGGCATTTGTTCGGCGCGGTTGCCGGAATATGGGCGGTGCTCGCGCTCAATCTTTCGGTCTTCTTCACCGTAGCGGGCGGGTGGATACTACCGGACGGTCCGCTGATGCTCGGCCTTGTGGCTGCGGCCTATACGCTGGCGCGCGGTCTGTTTGCCGCCGGCGCGCCGCCGTCGCCATGGCGCACCTGGCTTGGCACCGGCTTGTGGATTGGTCTTGCGGGCCTGTCCAAATACCATGCCGTGCTGTTCGTCGCGGGATTGGTCTTCTACCTCCTCAGCGCGCCGGGGCGGCGGAAGATACTCCTGCATCCGGCGCCCTGGGTCGGCGGTGCTGTTGCGCTTGCCATGGTCACGCCGGTGATCGTCTGGAATGCCGAGCATCACTGGGTGTCATTTCTCTACCAAGGCGGCCGCGCGGATGCCGACGGCGGTTTTCCCAAGATCGGGCAATTCTTCACCAATCTCGGCGGCCAAATCCTCTGGATGGCGCCGTGGGTGTTCGGGCCGATGATCGTGGCTGCGTATTGCGCGTTGCGGCAGGGCAGGGCCGCCGACCGCTCCTGGTATTGCCTCTGCCTCGGCATGCCGACGATTGTTTTGTTCACGCTGGTGCCGTTGTGGGGCGGCCGTGGCTTGCCGCACTGGCAGATGCCGGGCTGGCTGGTGCTGTTTCCCGTGCTCGGCGATCATCTGGCGCGCGAGGCGGCCGTGCGAAGCCGGCCGCGAACCTGGGCGATCTGGTCCACGATCGCACTTGCCGTCGTCAGCGTGCTGATCGTCGGCGAGGCGACGACCGGCTACGCGCGCTTGCTGTTCCCGGCGGTGTTCGCCAAAGGCGATCCGACGCTCGAATCGCTGCAATGGACGCCGCTGCGGTACGAACTGCGCCGCCGCGGCCTCCTCGGCATCAAGGGACTGTTCATCATTTCGGCAAGCCCGATCGATATCGGCAAGATCGACCAGGCGCTGGGCGATTCGATGCCCATGCTGGTGTACGGGGAAAGCAAGCAGTATGCCTTCCGTAACGACCCGAAAACGCTGATCGGGCGCGATGCTCTGATTATCGGCAGCCGCGAGCGCATGAACGGGATTAGTAAGGCGCTCGCGCCTTACTTCCAATCGATTGAGGAATTACCGCCGTTCGCATTCGGCCGCTCCGGAATGGACGAAGTCGACGTGCGGATTTTTTACGGCCGCGCGTTCAAGGGCCCCTGGCCGTCGCCTTACGCCAAAGACTGAGTGGCGACCGGGATTTGTCCGCTCAGCACGCGATCGACTGCGCGATAAACCCGTTCGACGCTGATCGCGCGCATGCAGACGTTGTCGGTGCATGCGCTGTTGCGATGATTGGCGGCGTTCACGCACGGCGAGCAAGCCAGTCCGGCGTAGATCGCCGTGGAATTGCCGAGGGGACGGTAAAGATTCGGCGTTTCGGGGCCGAACAGCACGACAGTAGGCAAGCCGCAGGCGGCGGCGAAATGCGCCGGCCCGGAATCGTTGCTGACCATGATTGCCGCCAGTGCATACAGCGCCGGCAGATCGGTCAGCGCGGTGTGGCCGGCAAACGCGATGCAGCGATCGTCGGCGCATTGCGCTGCGAGGTCCTCGGCCTCCGCCCGCTCGTTCGGCGCCCCCGTGATCAGCACCAGCGCGTCGTTTTGCGCCGCCAGGATGCGGCCGATCAATTCAACGTAGCGTTCTGGCATCCAACGCCGTTGCGGCAGCATGGCGCTGGCGTTGGCATTGATCAGCACGAAGCGAAGCCGCGAGATATCGCGCTTGCCGGCAAGCGTCTCGATCTGTCGCCGCACCTTGTCGCGCGCCGCCACGCTGACCGGCGGTGCCGAAAGCGCAAGCTGCTCGTCGCCGATCGTCGTTTTCGAATAGGGAATCTCCGGTGAATTGCTGAGCAGCGCATCGATCAAGGCGATGAAGTTCTTGGCGATGTGGATGTGGGGGTTGTAGGCGACGCGATGGGTCAGCATTTCGCCGCGATACAGTCCCTCGGTACGAAACCGGTAGAAGCCGACCCGACGGTCGGCGCCCGCCAAGCCGGTCAACAAGCCTGTGAAACGCGAAAACAGTTCGAGGTCGATCACGGTGTCGATGCCGGTGCGCCGGGCCCAGGCAAGAAACGCCACCGTGTCGACGGCAAGCCGCCACAGCGAATCGGTGCCGATCGTGAAGATATTGCCGCGGTCGATCGTGCCGGTGATTGCCAGCGAATCCGCGTTTTGTGCAAAGATCAGGAAGTAGTTCACGGCGCCGGTGCGCTCGCGCGCCTTGCGCATGGCGGGATCGGCCAGCACGGCGCTGCCCATTTCGGAAAGTTCAATGAACAGGATGCGCCGGATTGGGCGCTGGCGCCGCCGTTGCAGCATCCGCCGGATTTTCAGCACAGAGGTCGCCAGCAGACAAAGCGGGATTCCCACCAGCCGGTCAATCCGGCGCATGGCCTCGACGCTTATGCCGTTTCCGATCATGCCGATCGCACTCGCACTGACGCAACGCAGAGGGCGGTATAGCTCACGTTCGAATTCACAGCTACGACCGTTCGCAACAGCAGGCGCGCTTATTCGCCGCCCCAGGCCGGGCGCTCAGGCGGTGGCGAGCGCCGGATACTCGAAGACCCAGCGGATTCCCGCGCGGAGAGAAGATCGAATGCGGCCGGCAGCGGCGCCTCGCGTTGGCTCGCTACTGGTGCCAGCCCTTCATCGGCAATTCCAGCTTGCCGGTCGCCCGGTCGTCCGGCCACACCGAAACGTAATGGTCGCCCTGAAGCTGGATCAGGTAGGTGGCCGAGAGAATGTTCTGGCCGCTGGCGTCGAACTTCACGCCGTTATAGCCCATGATGAGCTGGTCAGGCTTGAGATCGGTGGCCCTGAGCGCCGCCTGGATTTTATCCGGTGCGGTCGAGCCGGCCCGGTTGATGGCGTCGGCGAGCACAAAGAAGCCCTGCAGCCAACGCGCGCTGGTGTCGTCCAGATCCCGCCCGTATTTCTGCTTGAACATTTGATCGACGATGTAGCTGTTGCTGCCCGGCTTGCCGATGTCGAAGGCACTGCGGTCGACCGCCCCCTGGGCGAGATTGCCAACGTTGGGTATGAAGCTCGGATCGGAAAAGCCCGAATCGTCGCCGATGATGATCGGCGGCAAGTAATCGAGATTTTTCATCGTCCTGAAATACAGGATGATGTCGGCGGTGTAGCTGACAAAAATGACGGCGTCGGGCTTGAGTGCCTTGAGCTGAAGCACCTGCGCCGACACGTCCGAGCTGTTGGCGTTGTAGACGATCTGCGCCGCTACATTGATGCCGGCCGATTTGGCGGCGTCGACGATGCTGGCGCCGACCGAAGTGCCGTAATCGGTGTTCTCGCTGACCACGGCAATGCGTTCGATCTTCATTCCCGTCTTTTTCAGGTCGTTGAGGAACTTGAAATAGGCCATGGCGAAATCCGGCGCGATGGGCGTGGTGCGGAAAGTCCATTTGAAGCCACGGCCGGTTATGTTTGAGGCAACCGAATCGGCGACCAGGAACGGGATGCCTTGCCGCTCGGCGACCGCGGTCGCCACCAGCGACACCGAGGATTGGTAGGAGCCGAGCACGGCGACGACATGATCCTGCGTGATCAGGCGCAGCGTCTGCTGCTGGCCGATCTGCGGATTGCCTTGATGATCGGCCTCATCGAGCACGATCTTGGCGTGGCCGAGATTAGGCAGGCCGCCGGCATTGCCGAGCGGCAAATTCTTCAAATCGGGATGCGCCGTGTTGACGATCTCGGCTCCCAGATGGACCGCATCGCGGGCCGACTGCCCCGCGCTCGCCGCGTTGCCGGTCAACGGATAGATGACGCCGATCTTGACGTCGGCGGCGCTGGCTGAAACCGCCGCGCAGACGGTCAAGGCCGCCGCCGCGATGAGGCACGACGCTGCTCTCTTCATTCGCTCCTCCCTATCGGTCGGTCGCACGCAGAACCAGGCGACTGGCCGCATTTGAACGAGAAAGCGGCGCCTTTGTCCATGGCCCCACAATGTCGCAATCAAGGCTGCAGGCGGCGTGACGCCTCTCAAACATCCCCACAGAGAAGGTTTGGATCGTGCCGCACGCCAGGGATTATCGGATACTTGCCTTTACTGTGTCGGGAACAGCGCGGCCGGGAAACCGGCCGCATAGCGCCGCCTTTTTGCGCGGGCTGATGGTCGGGACGGATAGGATTGGGCTCAAGGAGAGGAGGAGGCTCCTCTCGGAGCCTCCTCCATATTCTTCCGGGTTATCGAGCTGGATTACCAGCGACGCCAGCGATGCCAACGGTGGTAGCGCCACCCCGGCGCAGCGTACACGCCGGGAGCGCCGTAGTAATCGTGGTAGCCGGGTCCGTAGTAAGGCGCTCCGACGCCGATGCCGACGCCGCCCGGTCCCGCATAGAAGCCGACTTGCGCCATTGCGGGTACTGCGGCGGTGAGAAGCATCGCCCCCGCCGCCAAGCCTAGTGCGAGTTTTCTCATCGTGTACCTCCTTTCGCTGTTAGAAAACGCGCCGACGCGCAAAGGGGTTCCGGCAGCAAACCAAGTTCCGCTCGGATGCCATTTAGGAAATTGCGCCACAGATCGAGAGGACAAGTTCCGAGTTTGACAAGATTTTTGGAACAAGACTCGCGCGCGGCAGAAACGCGGCGCGGACTCGCACGCGGTGGCCTAGGCTGAAGACGCGGATGACGGGCCTTACTCGGCGGCGATACGCAAGGCTTCCGGCTCTTCATGGTGCTCCGGCTTTTGGCCGCGCAGCCACGTCTGGAACCGATCGAGATAGAGATAGATGACCGGCGTTGTGAACAGCGTCAGGCATTGACTGAATACCAGACCGCCGACCATCGCGTAGCCAAGCGGCTGGCGAAGTTCCGAGCCGGAGCCGTGGCCGAGCGTCAGCGGCAGGCCGCTGAGAATGGCGGTCATCGTCGTCATCATGATGGGGCGGAAGCGCAGCAGGCAGGCCTGCCGCACTGCGTCGCGCGGAGCCAAGCCGGCGCGTTCACGGCTGATGGCGAAGTCGACCAGGATGATGCCGTTTTTCTTGACGATGCCGATCAACAAGATGAGGCCAATGATGCCGATGACCGAAAGATCAAATCCGCCAGCCCACAGGCAAATGAGGGCCCCCACACCGGCCGAAGGAAGCGTCGACAGAATGGTCAGCGGATGGATGTAGCTTTCGTAAAGCACACCGAGAATGACGTAGACGACCACGAGGGCAGCGGCGATCAGGATTGGCTCGTTCGACAGCGCGGCCTGGAACGCTTGCGCGTTGCCCTGGAAGCTGGTGATCAGCGAGGGCGGCATGCCGATTTCGTCCGCTGTGCGCTGGATTGCTCCCACTGCTTGGCTGAGAGCGACGCCAGGCGGCAGATTGAAGGTCAACGTCACCGCAGGGAACTGTCCCGAATGGGCGACCAGCAACGCACCGATATGCGTGGTATCGATGTCGATCAGCGTGGACAGCGGGATCATCTGCCCATTGGTAGGCGCTTTGATGTAAAGCTCATTGATGGTCTGAACGGCGCCCTGCAGCGATGGCAGGGCCTCCAGGATGAGGTAGTACGAATTGTTGGTAAAATACTGAGTGACTTCGTCCTGGCCGAAGGCGTCGTTCAGCGTATTGTCGATGACCAGCGGCTGAATGCCGAAACGGGCGGCGGCATCGCGATTGATGGTCAATTTGACGAGGGGCGCCTGGTTCTGCGTGTCCGAGGCAACGTCGGCAAGCTCCGGCAGCTTTTTCATCCTTTCCATTAGCCGTGTCGACCATAAATTCAATTCCTGCACATCCGGGTCTTCCAGCACGTATTGGAATTGGCCGCGGGCGATGCGGCCACCGACAGTGATGTCTTGCGCGGCCTGCAGAAACAGCCTTATCCCCGCCACCTGAGCGAGCTTGGGACGCAAACGATCAATGATTTGCGAGGCAGTGGCCGTCCGGTCGTCGCGAGGCTTAAGTCCGATGATGAAGCGGCCGGTATTCTGCGTGTTGCCGTAGCTCGGGCCGAAGAAGCAACCGAAGTCGGCGACGTCGGGATCCTGGGCGATGATTGTGGAGAGCTGACGCAGCAGACCGCGCATCCTGTCCGCCGAGGCGTCCTGGCCGCCCTCGGCGATGCCCAGGATCATGCCGGTGTCCTGGGTCGGGAAAAAGCCCTTCGGTATCAGGACGAAAAGCGCGCCGGTGGTCGCCACCGTTGCCATAAACACCAGGAGCGTCGCAAATTGATGCCGCAGCACGAAATCGAGCCCGCGCCGGTAGCCATTGAGCACCGCATCGAAACCCCGTTCGATGACCCGATAAAGGCGGCCATGCTTGCGGTCATGCTCGCTCACCAGAAAGCGCGAACACAGCATCGGGGTCAACGTCAGAGACACCACGACCGATACTAGGATAGCCGCCGTGACGGTGATCGCGAATTCGTGGAATAGACGGCCGACGATGCCGCTCATCAGCAATAGCGGAATGAAGACTGCGATCAGCGAAATGCTGATCGAAATGACGGTAAATCCGATTTCGCGCGCGCCCTTGATCGCCGATTGCAGTGGCGTGGTGCCCGCTTCGAGGTGACGGAAGATGTTTTCGAGCACCACGATGGCATCATCCACCACGAAGCCCACTGCGATCGTCAGAGCCATCAGCGACAAATTGTCGAGACTGAAGCCGGCCAGATACATGATGGCGGTAGCGCCAAGCAGCGACAGCGGCACTGCGGCACCCGGAATCAACGTGGCCTGGATGCTGCGTAGGAACAGCAGGATGACCAGAACCACCAGCGCGCATGACAGCAACAGGGTGAACTCGACGTCCTTGACCGACGCGCGAATGGTCTGTGTGCGGTCGACGACGATATCGAGATGGATCCCCGGAGGAATGAGCGAGTGCAGACTAACAAGCGCCGCCTTGATATGATCGACCGTGTCGATGATGTTGGCGCCCGGCTGCTTGTAAACCAGCAACATTATCGCCGGATCCTGGCGATGCAGGGCGCCTAGCGTGACGTCCTGCGGGCCGCCAACCGCCTGTCCTACATCGCGCACGCGAACCGGAGCGCCGTTGCGGTAGGCAATGATGACGTCGTTGTACGGCTCGGGAGTGGTCAGCTGATCGTTGGTGTCGATGGCGAATGCCTGGTCCTTGCCGAGCATCGTGCCCTTCGGCGAGCTGGTGGTGGTCGTCGCCAATGCGCTACGCACGTCCTCCATCGTAAGGCCGCGCGAAACGAGCTTGGCGGGATCAACCTGCACGCGGATTGCCGGGCGCTGCTGACCGCCGATCCGTACCTGCGCGACGCCGGCTATCTGCGAAACCTGCTCGGCGACAATATTCTCGGCAAAATCATCGACCTGGTACAGAGGAAGGGTCTTCGAGGACGCCGCGACGATCAGGATCGGCGAATCGGCGGGGTTGATTTTCTTGTAGGTCGGCGGCGAAGTCAGGTTTCTCGGCAGCGTCGGGCCTGCGGCGGTGATCGCGGCCTGCACGTCCTGCGCCGCGGCATCGATGTTGCGGTCGAGGTCGAACTGCAAGGTGATCACGCTCGAGCCAAGCGAACTCACCGAACTCATCTGCGTTACGCCGGCGATCTGGCCGAACTGAAACTCCAGCGGTGTGGCCACGGTGGAGCCCATGATTTCCGGGCTGGCTCCGGTCAGCGTCGCAGTGACGCTGATGGTCGGAAAATCAACCTGCGGCAGCGGCGCGACCGGCAGCAGCGGAAACGCCACAATGCCGACCAGCGCCAGCGCGGCCATCAACAGGGACGTCGCGATCGGCCGGCGGATGAAGGGTTCCGAGATGTTCATCGGCGCTAGCCCGTCTGCCGCGAAGGGGCGGCGGACGGCCGGATATTGACGTGTACTCCCTGATCCAATCGCGACTGGCCCTCAAGCACGACCCGTTCGCCGACGGCGAGCCCTTTGCGCACGACCGTCGTATCATCGCTGACCGTCTGCGCGTCGATCGGGCGCTGCTCCACGGTGTCGTCGGGTTTGATCACCCACACGTAGAGACCGTCCGGACCACGCTGCACGGCGACCGGCGGCACCACCACCGCGTCTTTGCGGGTGGTGATGAGGATGCGGATGTGCACGAACTCTCCCGGCCACAGCCGCTCGTCCAGATTTTGGAACTGCGCCTTTAGCCGGATCGTGCTGGTGCTTTGGTCAATCTGGTTATCGATGAGAAGCAGTTGCCCCTTCGCCAGCTGACGCACATTGTCCTGGTCGAAGGCGAGAACTTCGACGGAGCCGCGCAGCATGGCATCGCGCACCGATCCGAGGTCCGTTTGCGGCAGCGTAAATACCGCGTAACAAGGCTTGATCTGCGTGAGCACCGTAAGCGGATTGGCATCGCTGGTGTTGACAATGTTACCGACGTCAACTTGTCGGAACCCGACCACGCCGTCGATTGGCGCCGTTATGGTAGTGAAACCAAGCTGAGTTTGCGCGGCTTCGATGGCGCCCTGATCGGCCTCTATCATCGCCTTCGTTAGATCGACCTTGGCCTGTTGCGAATCGACGTTTTGCTGCGTCTCGGCGTTCCTGCCCACCAGGGTCTTAAATCGCACCAAATCCTTCTCGGCGTCGATCAGAGTGGCTTCGTCCTCGGCCTTCTTTGCTACGACCTGGTCGAGAGCCGCCTTAAACGGGTGAGTATCGATCTTGGCAAGGACGTCGCCCCGTTTGACATCCTGGCCCTGGCGAAAGTCGATGGAGACGATCTGGCCGGTCACCTGTGCCCGGATGGAAACCGTGTTGAAGGCCATGACCGTGCCGAGGGCATCATAGTAAATCGGCACATCACGCTGCCCAGCCGTGGTGGCGACCACCGGAACCGATGGCGGAGGTGCGGCATGGGCGGTGTTGGTTCGGCTCAGTCGGGAGGCCGCCAAGCCGACCAATGCCGCGACCGCCCCACACCCCACGACCGCCAGGACAATGCGCCGTGGCGTTCTTCCCTTCGTCGATGCGCCCATCCGCTTAGCTATACCTCGCTGTGGCGTCGGCTCAAAGCGTCAAGCTGGGGCAGCAGCGATTGGCCATGGTCGTGGTGCCGAGCACAGCCAGCTTATATCGGCGGGAACGGAGCAAATTCCATTAAACTTCGGTAATCTGCCCGCCATGGAAGAAGCCGGAAGGGGGCTAACGCCTCCTTCTCTCACTCGTGCATCCGCCGGTGGGTGCCCCGAAATTGTGCCGACATGCCCTGTCGCCGACAGGCCCCGTTAAGGTAAAAACGCGGCTCCGCAAAGTCGCGCCCCCGACCGATGTTATTGATGCTCGCGGACCGTTGGCAAACACGGGCGGCGGCGGGCAAACGTTGCAAATGCGGTTGGCGCGATCATTGACGAATTTCCTATCCGCGGTGCCCCTGAACGGACGATTGCGGGCATATCTCGACATCCTGATCGTCGGCTCAGGAGCACGAATTTTCGGGCTGGCCTCGCAGTTCGTCGTGCTCGTCATCCTCAGCCGGTTCCTCACAAAGGCAGAATTCGGCGATCTGATGACCGCCTTCGGCTTTTACCGGCTGAGCGGTGTGGCGCTCGGCGTCGGCGGTTCCCTGGTGCTCCTGTTTCACGTCTCGCGCCATCGCGACGATCACGAAATGGAGATCAGGTTGCAGCGTTTCTCGACGCTGGCGGGCGCAATTCCCGCCGCCGCGATCGCGCTGGCGGCGGTCTTTGCGGCCGAGCCGATCGCTGCCGCGCTCGGCAAACCCTCGCTCGCTATGTGGTTGCGGGATCTCGCTCCATTTCTGGTTTTCAGCACGTTGCTGGTGATCGCGACCGGCGCCCTGGAGGGACGCTCGCGCGTCGCCGAATCAATTTTCTTGAGCGAGGTTGTGCCCAATGCGCTGCGCATCGTGCTGCTGGTCCCGGTATTCCTGCTCAAACTCCCCGACGCTTTCGTGGCCCACGTGCTCACGCTCTCGGTCTTGCTGCCGTGGTTGTTCCTGGCGCGGCGCATGTGGAATCCGGCGGTGCGTGGTTGGCAGCGATGGTCGCGATGGGATTACAATTACTGCGGCAAGTTCGTGGCGGCGACCCTGTTCGCCAATCAACTGGGTGCCGCCGATCTGGTGATCGCCAGCCTGTTGTTTTCCTCGGCGACGGTGGCCGATTATGCCATCGCGGCACGCCTGGCAGCGTTGTTTACGTTCTTCGAACTGGCCCTGCTCAAGCGTTTCGCACCCCGCGCCGGCCGATTGCTGCACCTGAAGGACAATGCCGGCCTGCAGCGAGAGTTCGATACTTGCCGGCGCCTGACGATCGGCTGCGTCGCCCTGACCACCGGCGGGGTGCTGCTGCTGGCGCCGGTCCTGCTGCCGCTGCTGGGCAACTACATGAGCGCGCGGTCGCTGCTGATCTGGCTGGCGATAGCGTCGTTCGTTACATCGTTCTACGCGACCTCGGATCGATTGCTGATCATTGCCGGACAAGCCAACGTCGCGCTCGTGGTCACGGCCTCGTCCTTCGCCGTGCTGATCGCGGGCCCGTTTGGGATTGCGCCCTGGCTGGGTCCGGCGGCAATTCCTGCGGCCATGATTGTGTCCGCTGTTCTGTTCCGTCCGATTGTGGCCTTGCGGGCCCGCCAATTGGTTGGAGTGCTCACCATCGGGTGGCTTGACCGCGTCTTGATGGCCTGCGGCTGCATTGCGCTTGGCTGCGCCGCCGTTGCCGGCTCCTATGCAAGCGCCGCACTGGCTTGCGCAATGCTCGGCGCCATCGGCGCCTATTACGTGGCGAGCCGCGTTGTCGCTGGCCGCCGGCGACGATTACGGCAATTCTCTGATTTTCGCCGCTGGCGGGTCGCCGCCAAAGCCGGCGCGTTTGCTTCCCGACAAGGCGTCGCAATAGACTGCAAGGGTCCGCTGCGCGATGGCGTGCCAATCGTGGCACGCGACAAGGTGGGCGCATTCGGTCGGCCGCTAATTTCTTGCTGGAGGGCGCCGAGCAGAATTCCTCAAGATGTGCGGCCAAAGCCGCGATATTGCCGACCGCAAAATAGCGGGCGCGCGGGATGCCGATTTCGCGATGCGCCGCGATATCGCTTAAAACCAGCGGCAGGCCGTAGCTTGCCGCCTCGAGCACGGCGATCGGCTGCCCCTCGAAGCGGGACGGCAGCACGAAGCAGCCGGCATGTGTGTAAAGTTCGGCGAGTGCCGCGCCGTTCTGATGTCCCAGCAGAACGACGCCGGGATTCTGTCGTGCGGCTTTGGCAACGTCGTGCGCGTAAGGCCCTGAATAATCCGCACCGCCAACCAGCGCCAGCTTCCAGTCCGGCAGCCGCAGCCGCGCATAGGCGGCAATGAGATCGAGCTGCCGCTTATCGTCGTCGATCCGCGCGACCATCAACACGTATCGGTTCGGCACCAGGCCGAACGCGCGCAGAATGTCGGTCACTGCGAGGTGGCGTGGCGGGTCGATGCCATTGGGAATCGTGCACACCGGCACCCGGTAAGTCTGCGACAAATTCCTCGCCAAGCCATCCGAAACCGCGATGCGGCCATTGGCAAACTTCATCCCGGCCCGTTCGCCAAGCCGCAGCACCGAGCGGGCGAACCTGCCCCATTTCTTGTGTTCGTAGTTGCGGCTGTGACAGGTGACCACGACCCGCAAACCGAGCGCGCGCGCCAGCGGCGTAAAGAACGCCGGTCCGATAGCATGGATGTGCAGAATGTCGGGACGTGAGGCAGCGGTACTCAGCACGCCCAGAAAGGTATGGACGAAGGCCTCGACACCGGAAATACGCGGCGCCCATAGGCGCGAAATCTTGACCCCGCGCCATGTCGCGTATTTTCCTTTCGCCACGTAGCCGCTGCGTACGATTGCTTCCACCTCGCAGCCGAGAGCAGCAAGCGCGGAGGCTAGGTTTTCGACGTGTTTCTCGGCGCCGCCCTGCACGTTGGGAAAGCCGCGTATGCCGAGGATGGCGACGCGCAAGGCGCGCCGCCGTTGCCGGGGGACCCGTGCCAAGTCCGCGATTTGGTTCATCGGACGCGAACTCCGAGAGAATCGTACAAGGCGAGCTGGCGCTCGATGTAGACGGCTGCGTTGAAGTCCCTCTCGACCCAGGCACGTGCCGACGCGCCCATGGCCGAGATGCGGGCGTCAGGCAGTGCTGCGGCCCGCGCCAGCGTGTCAGCAAGCGCCGCCACGTCGCCGGCCGGATAGAGCATGCCGGTTTCGTCCTCGCGCACGAGTTCCGGGATGCCGGCGATGCGGGAGCCGATCACTGGGCGCCCGGCCGCATAGGCCTCGAGCAAGGCGAGCGGCGCATTCTCGTGACATTCCGAGGGAACGACGACGGCGCGCGCTTGCCCAATCGCCGCCACGAGCGCATCCTTGGTCAGGTAACCCGGGAAATGCACATCGGTCCCAAGCTCGGCGGACAGAGCGCGCAACCGTTCTTCAAGCGGCCCGTTACCGATGATCGTGAGCGGTTGCCGTGCCAGGGCCGCGGCGCGCACCAGTGTCTCTATCCCCTTCAGTTCGTCGAGGCGCCCGCAATAGACGAACCTGCGTCCTGCCGCCTTCCCCGGCTTGAAGCGATCGATATCGACGAAGTTCGGAATATGGACGAAGCGTTCCCGCGACCAGCCCCACTGCACCAGCTTTTCCAGCAAAAATCGACTCGGCACCACGAAGCGAGCGACGTTGTCCGCATAGAGTCCGAGTGCGCTGTGCACATAGGCCTCGATCATCACCAGGCTGGAGAGCGCCAGCGATCCCTTGATGCAGCGGTTCACCGCGACATTGTAAATCCTGCCGCCTCGGCAGCGTTCGCATGGTTTGCCGTGGGACATCATCGTATAGGCCGGGCAGGCCAGTTTGAGGTCGTGCAGCGTCATGACGACCGGAACGCCCCGCTCTTTGAGCAGCGGCAGCACCGAGGGCGACAAATGATGATAAATGTTGTGAGCGTGGGCGATCGAAGGACGGACCTCATTCAGTAAACGCTTCATTTGCCGGCGCGCCTGGCTTGAATAAATCACGCGCGGCGCGCGCATGAGCTTGCCGGCAATTCCGTAATCGGAACCGAACTCGATCTCATCAGGGAAGTAATCCGCCCAAGGGCTGGCAAGGTTTTTGCTGTGACGCATAGCAAATGGCACGACCTGCCAGCCTGCCGCCTCGAACATGCGATTATGTTCCAGGAACAGCACCTCGGCGCCGCCGCGGCGATAATAATAATTATTGATCGCGAGCAGGCAGTTTGTCGGTCGCAACATCTGCTTACTCGCAGTTCTTTGCCATGGCCTGGAAACGAAATCCAAAGACCGGCACGAGCATCAAGAACCACAGCACATTGCCCCCGCCGAAGAACATGGATTCGTAACAGGCAACGCAAAGCGTAAACAACCAGATTTGCATGAACAGAATGATGAGCGAACGGTCGGCGCCCCGTGCCAATGCGCGGCGATAGTCAGCAAACGGCTGCACGACGATCAGCCACAGCGCCAAGCCCAACCCGACGAACCCGGTTGTGACCGCAAGATTCAAATAGCCATTGTGGGCGTCGCTTGCGCGATAGCCCCAAGGTTCCAGATAATTCCACTCCGCGACCAGATCGGGCATACCCCAAAAGGATTCATAGCCGAAGCCAAACAGCGGGCGCTGGGGGATATGATCGAGCGCAAATTGCCAGATCACGTCTCGGCCCGTGTAGCTCGGATCCGAAATCAAATGCGCGACCAGATCGTGGATAGGCGCAAACATCACCGAACCGACACCCAGCACATTGAGTGTAAGCGGCACTCCCACGATCACCCCCAGCGACAGGAGCGAGCTGCGGAGGCGCGGAATCAAATACGACAGAAGCAACACGACCGGGAGCAGGCTTATCGGCGACTTGGAATGGGTGAAATACAGGAAGACGCCGGCAAAGATAATGATACCGGTCCCGGTATAACGATTCCATGTGCGGTAGATGAAGATGCCGAAGAAGATCAGCAGTACCATGGCGGTGCCGGCGCTGTTCTTGTGCATGAAAAAGCCGCGCCAATCGCCGGCAAGTCCGGGCTCGGCAATATCGGTCGCCTGATGAATCGAAAGCTGGGGGAGGAAAGTCACCCCGAAATAACACGCGGCGAGCACGATGATCGCAACGGTCGTCAGCAAGCGGGCTAAATGCTGCCGCCCATATGGCAGCAGCAGCAGGATCCCCGCTTGGAGCACGTTGAAACAGGCAAGCAACAACCGCCGTTCGGCGACGTCCGGATAAGATGAACGGACTGCCGAAATAGCGAACGCCAGCATAGTCAGGACCAGGGGAAGCGTAACGATGCGCGGGAGGAGCGGTGGGCGCTTTATCAGGACATAGCAAAAGAGCGCTCCGGTCATCAGCACCGAGCTCGCTTGGCTCAGCGGATTGCCGTTAATGCCGAGCGATTGCGTTTCGCTCAAATCGGGGAAGGGCGAAACAGTGAACCAGGACAGCAGCAAGGTCGCGAGAAAGAGAAAGTTGCGGATCAAGCGCTCGCTGTCGGCGTGTGTACGGGCCGCTTCCCGATTTGGCGCCGCGAGTGCAGTCATCGAGGCCTCCGAGATGGTCTGCATTGCATACGAAATCGACTACGGAACAAATTCCACCTTCGCCCGATGGCGTCATCAGATTGTTACGCGCGACTGTCGTACCCGCAGAAGGAATGATCGAAAAGCGCGGCGCTGCGATTTCGACCTATTATTAGCAAGCGCACTGCGGCCGGGACCTTTTGCTCACTGTTAACGCTAACGTCGCCAGGGATCAGCGCATTGAGGCGGAAGCCGGCGTGCCTGGCGAAGCGTCGACCTTGCGCGCGCGGAAATCGAGGCCCAGCGCCTCGGCGATGCCGGGATCGATCTCGTTGCTCGCAGCGCTCTGCGCCAGCGCAAAACCGCCGCCGCGGTAGGCCCAGACCGACCAGCCGAAACCGTTTGCTTCCGCCGCGTGGCTCACATCGTGGAACCATTGCGCCCGTTCGCGCGCCCGCGCGCCCGCGAGCTGCAGCGCTGTTTGCCGGGCGCCGAACTCGCCGAGGATGACGCGGCTGGTCGCAATACCATGCGACTGCGCCCACCGAGCGATCCGCGCAAACGCTTGCGCGATCGTTCCACCGTCGAAAGCCGAGGCGTGATACTCTTCCAGCCTCGCCTGCGCATCCTGATAGGCCAACGACTTGCGCGGCTCCGAGAGGTCGGTGGTGTCAATTGCAGCAACCGTCGCCGCGAGACTGTCGTCGAGCGGGCGGGCCCGTGCCGGGTAGGGAACGTCAGCCAAATAGCGCGCCGGATTCCATGACGCGCCCTGATGGGTGAATTGATAAGGGTCGTAATAGTGGAACGAGTAGAGCACGGCCGGATCGCTTGCGAATGCCGCGATGCGCGTGGCCAAGAGCGCCGCAGCCGAGGCTTCATTGCCGCCTTCGAGAACCAGAATGAGGTGAGCCGAATGGGCGCGCGCCGCCGCATAGGCGGCATCCAGCATCGGCTGCCAGGTGCTTTGCTGCACCGGAGGTTCGTTCATCAGTTCGAGCCCGACCCTGTCGGAATGCAGCGCCTCGAGCAATGCGGCGGTGCGTTCGAGGAGCCGCAGATAGGCCTGAAAAACGGGCACCGCAGCGCCTGCCGTCAACGCCTGCGCCGTATAGTCCGGATTCATGTCGCTCGGATGGAAATCGACTACAACTGCTAGTCCCGCTGCCAATATCAGCTTCACGCGGGCGATGAGCAGGCGGTCCAAAACGTCGCGGCGCGCCGCGTGAAACTGCAGGAAAGGACCGGGATCGACGGCGAAGCGCACGAAGTCGAAGCCGGTGCGGCGTATCGCCTGCAATTCGGCAGAAAATTGCGCATCGCCGACATTCGAAAACGGCGGAAACACAAATTCCCGCGCCGGTCCCGGCTCGATTGCCGCCCATTCCATTACATGGGAAACGCCGATGCCGCGGCGGAATGCCATTCCGGCTTCGGCGGCTCGAGCGCCCCCCGTTGCCAGGCAGACCCACGCGAGTGCCACGGCAACAACACAGAACGAGAGCTCAATGGGCCGGATGTACGGCATCGCGACCGCTCCTCGCAAATGGGATCCTGGCCTCCGCCTGCTCAACGCTGCGCCGCGAGCAAGTGGCCCGGGGCGGCAACTGATCCTTGATCACGCTGCTGGGTATCCAGCTTGCAGGCGGTTTCCGCGGCCAGAAAAATCCCGGCAAGAAGCACAATGCCTGCACATTCCACACCGCAACCGAATAAAGCGCGCTGCGCAGCGACCGCCAGCGCCACGACATGACCGCGAACGGAAAGACCAGGAGCAAGGCGCTGGTCACTATTGCGGCCACGCCGCTTGCGAACAAAGCGGCTGCGGCAATCAAAGCCCACCAGAGTGCGACTGAGCCGCAAAACAGCGCATTCCTGTTGTGGCGGACGACAAAACCGAAATGCGACCGCCCAAGGGATGCCCGAAGGATCTCACCCGGGCTGCATGCGTTGCGTGTCTTCATGCGTCGCAGCAAGAGCCAATAGGTATTTCCAGTGTGGCAATAATGCTCGACCGCAAGGCGATCAATTTTAGTCAACGTCCAGCCGGCGCTTTGCAGGCGCGCCGACAGTTCCAGTTCCTCGCCGCCGTGCAGATTACGGTCGGTCGAATAGCCGATGGAATCGATGGCTGAGCGCCGATAAAGGCCGCAGCCGGCCAGACGCGTCACCGGACCGGGCCGTAGATCCGGATCAAATCGGCGCAGCCGCTGGACATATTCTAGATTGACGACATCGCGGTTGATCACGATACCGCTTACGCCGGCCGCGGTCGGATTGTCCTGCAGATAGCGCACGCCGGCCGCAAGAAAATGGCGGTCAAGCTGCATATCGCCATCCATCAGCCAAAGAAACTCGCCATTGCTGTACTGAAAGCCCAATTGCGCGCCGGCACCGCAAGAGCGGTCCGCCGCGCGGTCGAGGCGCACGATTTTGATCGGATATGTCTGCGCGATCGCGATCGTTCGGTCGGTCGAAGCGCCGTCGGCCAGAATGACTTCGCCGTCGATGTCCGCGAGGGCCGCTAGCGCACTCTCGATGGCGGCCGCGATGCGGCGCTCCTCGTTAAACGCCTTGATGATGATGCTGACAGTCGGCCGCATCGGCTCCGCCATGACACTTCACCGTCCGCTCACATCACGGCGACTGGAGCGCCAAATCGCGATTTGATCGCGCGGCTCAGGCCATTGAGCTTGCACTGCAGAGACGCGGCGTTCTCTCCCCCCGTCAGGCAGACTCGCGGCAGCGCGTGCAGGTGATCGCGATGCTCCGGGAAGAGCGTGCCGGGCCGCGTGGTGACGGCCGTGCGGAAGCCGACCGCACGGGAGATCGCCGCCTCCCGATCGCCGCAAGCTCCGGCATGGCCGAATGGGTAGGCATTGTGGACGACCGTCTGTCCGGTGAGTTCCTGGAGGAATTTGCGGTTTTCGACCATTTCCGCACGCACCGCCGCTGCCGATGCGCGCTTGAAGTTCGGATGGCTCGTCGAGTGGCCGCCGATGGTGACCAGAGGATGCTGCGAGAGCATGCGCAGTTGCCGTTCGGTCAATGCCTCGCGGTCGACCAGTACCGGGATTTTGATGCGCGCCGCCTCCAAGGCTTCCTGGATGGCAGGCAGCAGCTCGAAATTGTCGTGTATCGCGCTCTCGATGGCCGAATAGGCGCGTTGTTTGCTCGCCGGATCCGTGCAGCGAAAACGTCCGAGCTTCGGCAGTTCGATCTCATCATGCAAACGAACCAACTCGGCGACACCGAACCACCAGGCGTCGATATCGCGAAGAATCATACCGGTCGGCACGTAGACAGTGAACGGTGCTGCGAATTTCTCCATGATAGGCAGAGCTTTGCTCAGATTGTCGGCAAATCCGTCATCGAAAGTGAAGGCGACGAACGGTCTTGCCGAAGGTGCACCGAGCCGGTCCACCCCCTGTTCGAGGGTGACGAAATCCAACTGTTGCTGCCGCAGCCGGCGCAGGATCCATTCCAGCTTTCCGACCGGACAGCGCAACGTGTGGTCGGGGTAGAACGCGTCGTCATCGATAATGCTGTGAAATGCGAAAATGACGCCGCAGCCGCGATAGCGGACCCCCAGCGCGCGACTTAGGCCGCTCACATAAGCGGTCAGGTAGATGCCATTTTTGATCAGAGGGTAGACTTGCACCGTTTGTTCCGCTCGGCTTTCGGCGATTCCCGCGATGAGCGCGCACGTGAGAGCGGTCTCGCGCCGGCTGAACACATAAATCGATCCGTCTTGGACGTGTGCTCTTTCGTGAGAGTAACCCTAACGGCAGATGGGGACTTCGCCGCAGTTGCGCTGCCGCGCTAGGCGAGTTTCATAGCGTAGGCGAGTTCGGATCGTGATGATGAGCGCGATCGTAAAACGCGCTCGGCTGCGAGTTCGGCGGCCCTATCTCGAGAGACTCATCGTGATCAGTGCGCGATGACTTCCATGCAAAAGACTGCCGTGCACGGCATTTACGGCGATGGCGCGTACCTGAGCAAAAATCCGAGCTGGCACGCTGAAGATTCGCCCTGGAAGGCGCGCCAGATCGAGAAAATCTTGCGCAGAAACGGGCTAATGCCTCACAGCGTCGCCGAAGTCGGATGCGGCGCGGGCGAAATATTGGTGCAGCTGCAGAAAGCCTTTCCGAATTCGGACTATTTCGGATTTGAGATTTCGCCGCAGGCATTCTCATTGTGCCAGGAAAGAGAAACGTCGCGCATCCATTTTCAGCTGAAGGACTTGCTTGAGGAGAAATCGAAATATTTCGACGTTCTGCTCGCCATCGATGTGTTCGAGCACATCGAGAATTATTTGGACTTCCTCAAGAGGCTTAGAGACAAGGCGCGGTTCAAGATATTTCATATCCCGCTGGACCTTTCACTGCAAACGCTGTTCCGGGTCAGCCCGATTCTCAAGCAGCGCGAAGTAGTGGGTCACCTTCACTATTTTTGCAAGGATACGGCTCTCGCCACTCTGAAATACTGCGGTTACGAGATAATCGACAGCTTCTACACTCCCGCGGGCATCGAGGGCGCCCGTCTGTCCGTCGGCGCACGGGTGCTGAAGCTTCCGCGCAAATTGATGTTCAAAATCAACGCCGACGTTACAGTGCGGATTTTGGGCGGCTATTCCCTGATCGTTCTCGCCCGATAAGACTTTGGTCGCGAGGGCCGCCGCCTCGGGGTACGCGCCGTCAGAACTACGCTGCCTGCGCGCCTGTCAGCACTGCGCCGCGAACCTTGCGCGCATCCAGGCCGAGGCCGGAGAGCACGTCATCGAATGCTCCGGCCGCCTCCGCCTTCGTCACCAGAACAATGTGATCGACCAGCCCGGCAAAAAAGCGTGCACTTGGGTCATGGCGCAAATCCGGCGCGGCGACGATCACCATGTCGAAATGCTTGGTCTGCGCGAAAGCCACTTTGATGTCTTCGTCCCGGATGATGCGATCGCGCCGGCTGTTGGGCGAGACGAACGGCAGCAGGTTGATGTTGGTGGTGCGGTCACGCACCACCACGTCAGACAACAGACGGCGGCCGAGAGCGACGTCGACCAGCCCGCCTTCGCTCTCCTCGTTGTTGATCGCCGCAATGGTTCGCCGCTCCAGATCGGTGTCGATCAGCAGCACGTGCTGCGTCGCCGCTGCCAGCGCCGCCAGCATCAATGCTACCGATGCCGTGTCGTCGCCGGCATCCGTGGCGATGATGAGGATGCTTGGATTATCGCTCTCGCCGTGCGTCGCCCGCACTGCCTCGTATACATTGCGAATACCGGCGGCAAAGCGCGAGTTCTGCTCGTCCGCGCGGTCGGGTCCGAGCGGGCCATCGAGGCCGGGCAACTTTGCCAGTACTGGAACGGCCGGCGCGGCCGCAGCCGGCGGCAGTGCGGCCCTGCGAACGATTGCGAGCTTGAGAAGCGAGGAGACGCCGCCGTCCGATCGCGGTCTTTTATCCTGCGGCGTCTGCCGCAGCAGCACCAGTCCGCTGCCGGCGGCAATTCCCAGCAGAATGGCGCCCAGCGCCAGGATTTTGTTGGAAGGCGGCCATGAGCGATTCGACGGCAGATTGGCACGCGATATCACCTGGATGTTCTTTGTGTCGACGCGCTCCTGTTCGCTGGTCTCGCGGGCGCGCACCAGGAACGCCTCATAGACGGCGCGGCTTGCCTGTACGTCGCGCTGCAATTCGCGCAGCGTAATCATGTCGGCGTCGGTCGCCAGCGCGTTCTGCTTCAGCGCGTCGACGCTACGTTGCAGCAGGTTTTCGCTCGCTTTGGCACTCTGGTACTCCGCGCGGGAGGCGAGCGCGATGCGCTGCACCTCCTCCGCGATCATGCGTTTGAGCCGTTCCGCCTGCGCGCGAATCTCGATCACGGCCGGATGGCGGTCGCCGAGGCTCGTCGTCTGCTGCGCCAACAGGCGCATGATCTCGGCATATTGGCTGCGCAGCGCGGTGATGGTCTGCGACTGCACCGCCTCTGGAAACGCGCCGCTGTCGGCGTTCGAATTTTGCGCGGCCTCGATCTCGTCGAGCCGCGCCTTCGCCGCGGCGGTGCGGGCGCGCGCTGCCGCCAACTGATTGTTGAGGTCGGACAATTGCTGCTCATTGACCAGCTTGCCGTTCGCATCGACGATGTTGTGGCTCGCCCTGAACGCCTCGACCTTGTCCTCGGCTCGCTTCACGCTCGCTTTCAGTTCGTCCAGACGCGCGCTCAAGGATCGCGAGATCTGGCGGGCGGCGTCGGCCCGCACTTGCGTTTGTTCCGCCAGATAGGCCTCGGCGATGGCATTGGCGAGGCGCGGGGCCTGTGCCGCCTGCCGGCTCGTAACCGCCACGTCGACCACATAAGTGCGCTCGGCGCGGGTTACACGCACGTGTTGGCGGAGTGCGTTCAATGCCGTCAGCGACGGGTCGGCGGGGAGTGCGCTCTGACGACCTAATGCGGCAAACAGCGTGTTCACCAGACCGCGCAGCGGCGATTGTTTGGGAACGAATTCCGGATCGTGGGCGAGACCTTCACTGACGACCACGCGACGCAGCACGTCGTCGGAGCTGAGTACGCGAACTTGGCTGTCGATCAGCAGCAAGGCGGTGTCGCTCGCTCGAGCGGAAGGCGCGGGATCATCGGCGACTGCGCGCAGATCGGCAGGATCGATGAGGATCTCGGTTGTCGCGGTGTAACTGTGAGGGCCGAAGAGCACGAACAATGCGGCCAGCAGCAGTGCCGCTACCGTCGCGGCGAGAATTGTCGCTCTGCCCCCCCACAGCACTGTGAGCATTTTGAGCAGATCGTTTCCGGCGACCGGAGCAGCTCCCGGTCCGTTGCCTGGAAGCACTGCCGATTTGACCTGACTCGGCGCCTCGAACATCGGATACTCAACTATTTGTTGCCGCGAGCCGCGCCGATGCGCCGGCGCCGTCGAAATTCAATGGCAGTTCAAGCCCGCAGGCTCGCACTCAATGCGCACCGCGTCGGGCCTGTCCAGAGAACTTCGCAAGTTAACGACGTTCATAGGTTATTAAAGTTAATGCGCGGTTTCGGCGCGGCGGTTGGCGGGGGCGTCAACGATTGCCGAATCTGCGCACGGCGCGCGCCAAAGCGACGCCGGCCAGCAGAACAACGATGATCGGAATCCAGATCAGCAACGCGCCCAGGAAAACAAAGATGACGATGGCAATAATCACCGCGATCGCCAGCAGCAACAGCGCGGCGCCGAACGGACCGATCCTCGCGACATAGACGCGATCGGTTGCACGCGTTCCGCCGAACGGTCCGCCTCGCCATGGCGTGCGGCGCTCGTCCGATCGGTCCGGGCTACGGTCTGGCGGAATGATCTCCGGTTCTACGCGCGGGTGTTCGGGCTGGTCCGAGTCGTCCGTCATGGTCCAAGTGCTCGGTGTTGTGGTCACCTTCCATCTATGGCGGGCGAGCCCGTCTACAAGCGGCATTTTGCCCGTGCGGCAGGTGCTCGCCGAGGTCCAGCTCAGCGCCCCTGTGTCCGCAGATGATGATAGTGCAAAAATTCGGCCAATTGCTCGCGCAGGCTTTCGTCGCGCTCGCTCTGATGGCCGAGCACGACCGCACGCTCGAACAGCGACTTCTGCAGCTCTTGTGGCAAATGGCTCCACAAATCGGCAGCCGCAGCGCCGAGGACGAGAAAATATCGGGCGCTGTCGTGGTCGGCGGCTGCGGGTTCCGACGACGTCGGCATGACGTGACCTCGGATGACTTTATGAATACCTTAATTCAGCCAACGCCAGGGATGCGGCAACCTGATGGCGAACAAGAGCCGGCGGCGGCGCTCGCGGTGACGGTGCCAGCCGCCCTCAGCTTGGCGCCACCTCGAGCAGGTCGAAACGCCCGAGGCGATAAACGGCAATGGAAACGAGCCAGCTGCCGACGAAGATGGCGATGATGAGGTAGCCGAGGCTGCCGAAATTTTCGTTCAGCGCGCCGATGAAATTCCAGAAACGACCCTCAAGCTTGAGCTGTTCGGCGAGCAGCCCGAGCGCTTCGATGCCGCCGATGAGCACCGCCACCAGCACCGAGACGAACGTGATCGTCAGGTTGTAGTAGAGTTTGCGGATCGGCTTGGTGAATGCCCAGCCATAGGCGCCGAGCATCAGAATGCCGTCGGTCGCGTCGATCAGCGACATCCCCGCGGTGAACAAGGCCGGAAAGACCATGATCGACCAGATCGGCAGGCCGCGCGAGGCTTCGGCCGCGGAAATGCCGAGCAGGCCGATCTCGGTCGCGGTATCGAACCCCAGACCGAACAGGAAGCCGAGCGGGTACATGTGCCAGCCGCGCGTCACCAGCCGCAACAGCGGCCGGAACAGGCGACCGAGCAGCCCGCGTTGCGACAGCAGTTCGTTGAAATCGGCTTCGACGAATGTGCCGCCGTGTTGCACGGTGCGGAAGGTGCGATAGACCGACAGCAGGATAAGCAGGTTCGCGGCGGCCACGAGGAACAGAAAGACGGCCGAGACCAGCGTGCCGATCACGCCGCCGACCAGCTTGAATGAGGCAAGGCGACCTTCGAACGCGCTGGTTGCCAGCGCGACGCCGATCGACGCCAGCACAACGACCGTCGAATGGCCCAGCGAGAAGAACAAACCGACCGAAATCGGCCGTTTGCCCTCCTGCATCAGCTTGCGCGTGACGTTGTCGATTGCGGCGATATGGTCGGCATCGACCGCATGGCGCAGGCCAAATGTGTAGGCAAGGAACGCCGTGCCGATCAGCACCGGATAGTGATGGAATGCGAACAGCGCCCAAATCCACGCCAGCAGGTTGGCACCGGCCAGGAGCAGATAAAGGCCGACGATCTTGCCGCGCAATTGTACGTCCCGATCGGTGCGCGACATGCCGAGCGCTTCCCTTCTTGCCGCGTGCGGCAAAAAGGGTCCCCACGCGGCTGCCCGACCGATACGACGCCGCGCCGGTGCGTGCAAGAGTGCGTGAGACGATCATGATAAATCATCATACCGGCGGACAGCGATCTTGCCGCGGCCGTGCTTCGGGCCGAGTTTCAAAGCACGGATTGCGCCGCCTGGGTGTCGTCGTCGCGCTTGCTGTATGATCTGCGCGCTCTGATACATGCGCTAGGTAGGCTTGCGATCGGCTTCAAAAGGAGCGCTCCCGGACACTTTGTTGCCGCGCTCCGGAGCGAGAGTTAGGCTTGCGCCGGGCGATTCGCCAATTTTGGGGGAACTCGATGCGCGCACGACTGTCACCAGCGACGACGCTGTTGTTCGCGGTCCTGTTCGCCGTCAGTTTGCCGTTGCCGCAGGGCCGCGCTGCATCGGGGCCGGAAATCGAAGCAAGCGCGCATTCCACGCTGGGCGCCTTCTTCCGCCGCGTTCGCGATTCCCGCGACCTCGCCAACAAGGCGCTCGCGGTGCTGGTCTTTCCCACGGTGGTCAAAGCCGGCATCGGCGTTGGCGGCGAATATGGCGAAGGCGAGCTCCTGATCCGCGGCCAACCGGCCGGCTTTTACAATATCGCGTCGGCTTCCGTGGGACTTCAGCTCGGCGCCCAGGCACGCTCGGTCATCATCATGTTCATGACCGAAGGGGCGCTGAGTCAATTCCAGCTTACCGATGGGTTCAAGGTGGGCGTCGACGGCTCGATTGCGATTGTGGCCATCGGCGCGGGCGGTGCCATCGACACCAACAGCATCACCAAGCCCGTGATCGGCTTCATCTTCGATCAGAAGGGGCTGATGTACAATCTCACGCTCGAAGGCACGAAAATCAGCCGTATCTCGCGCTAATTTAGCGCGCGGCGCGCGACGACCCCGCGGAACGGACGCATAACCGCGGTCAGATGGGCGAACGTGACGGTTGCCGAAATCTGCAAATTCGGGCGGCTCAGTGCCTTTCCGACGCTGCGGGGATGATCGGCAGCAACACATAGGGCTGCCGGCCTGCCGCGAAATGCAGTGTGTTGACCGTCTTGAAAACATCGGCCGGCCGGTCGTCTGCATCGACGTGAAGGAACGGGCCGACGCCCTTCATCGGATAAGGTGCGTTCGGCAGCGCGGCGTCGGTCCCGTCCACCTCGTAGTCCTTGCCGCGTACGGTCAGCGCGAGGCGATAGCCTGGCGGTACGGTGATCGAGGTCGGCCAGATTTCGACGTCGAGTTCGACAGGCTCGCCGGGCGTGAGCGGCCATTCGGTATCGTGGGTGTGCCAGGGCCGGTACGGCAACGATTTTTGCGCATCGAGCTTGCGCTGCGAGGCGCGCAGCCAGCCGAGGCCGATCGGCACCCGCGGGTCGTTGGAGCCGATGAAGGTGACTTCCTTGCCATCGGGATCGAACAGCCGCAGCACCAAAAAAATGTCGGCATCGCGCGTTTGCGACGACACGAACAGCTTAGCGGCGGCCGGGCCGGTGATCTCGGTGCTTGCGCTCATCGGCGCAGTCCGGAAGGTCCGTCCGTCGCCGGCCGTGTCATAGTCCAGAGTTGCGGTCGCGGCGGGCGCTTGCGGCGTCAACGCCATCGTATCCGGCTGCAAGAAGTATTTGGTCCATTTGGTGCGTGCGAGCGGCCATTCGCTCTCCTGCCGCAGCACGAACTTCTCGTGCGGATGGCGGACGTTAAGCGAGACGCGCGGCTGCTTCTCCCAGCCGGTGTCTTGCCCCTTGAGGAAATGACCGAAGAAACGTTTCTGCAGTGTTTCGCCGTATTTGCTGTAGAAATGGGTGAAGTGGGTATCTCCGTGCACTTCCAACCACTTTTGTTTGGAACCGGCGCGCAAAAAACCTTCGAAATTGCCGCGCGTATGCAGTCCCATGCCGCCCCAATTGGCCGCCGACAGCAGCGGCGCCTCGATCTGTTCGAACGCGATGGTGCGCGCGGCATAATAATCATCGCAAAATCGGCGGCGTTTGGCTTCACCGGGAGAGTCCGCGTGCCGACGTGCGAGCTCGGCCTCGGGCAGCGTCTCGGGACCCGCGACGGCCTCGCCGGTGACCACGCTTCTGTCGCCGCGGTCGCCGACGCCGTGCTGCACGCTCGCCACCTGACGCGGATGCCAGCTGCGGAAAAAGTCGCTCAAGATTCCGCCGTGCCGGCATAGCTCGCGATAATAGTCCGACGAGCCTTCCCAGATGCAGAGCGCCGCAAGGTGCGGCGGTTTCAGCGCGCCAACGGTCCACTGATTCATCGCATAGTAGGAAATGCCGTTGAGGCCGATCTTGCCGTTGCTCCAGTTCCGTGCGCCGGCCCATTCGATGCAGGCATAGAGATCGAGGCTCTCGCGCGGCGACCAGACATCGAGGAAGCCGGGCGAGCTTCCGGCGCCGCGCGAATCGACGCGCATGCAGGCGTAACCGTCCGGCACCCATTTCTCCGGATCGATCAGTTCCCAGTTCTGATATTTATTGCTCGATCCCTGCAGCATTTCAGGTGCCGCTTTGACGAGCCGCGTCCAGTTGCCCTTGTAGGCTTCCTGGAACGACAGGCCCTTGGCGTAGGGACCGTAGCTGAGAATGACCGGGTAGCGGCCGTCGTTTGGAGGACGAAATATGTCGGTGCGCAGCACGACCCCGTCGTCCATTTCGATCGGCGCATCCCAGTCGATGCGCATGCCGTCGCGGACTTCCGATTTCATCTTGGTCATGGCGATGCGCGCGGTCGAAGCCTCCGTCCTCTTCCGCTTCCGTCGCGGAGGACGGAACGCCTCAATCTTCCCCGATCTCGCGTAAGATCTCCGCCGTATGCTCGCCGAGCCGGGGCGGCGGGCGATTGGCAGCGGCAGGTTCGCCGTCAAGCACGATGGGTGTGCGGATGCCCGGGCTCTTGCCGTCCTTGGCAGCGGGATTTTCCAATTCGAGCTTCATGCCGCGGTGAATCACCTGCGGATCGGAAAACACCTGCTCGAGATCGTTGATGGGCCCGGCGGGTATGCCGCCAGCTTCGAGTTTCGCCAAAAGCTCCTCACGCGAGAGACGCGAGGTGAGGGCGCTGAGCTTGCCGACCAGCTCGGCGCGGTGGCCGAGCCGACCCGTATTGTCCTTGTAGGCCGGCACCTCGGCAAGTTCGGGCGCGCCGAGGATGCCGCACAGTTTGATGAATTGCGCGTCGTTGCCGGTGGCGATGATGATGTTGCCGTCGGCGACCGGAAACACCTGATAGGGAACGAGATTGGGGTGAGCGTTGCCGACGCGTTGCGGAATCTTGCCCGAGACGAGATAATTGAGCGCCTGATAAGACAGTACGCCGACGGTCGAATCGACGAGCGCCGCGTCGACATAACCGCCGCGACCGCTCTTTTCCCGGCGCGCCAGTGCCGCCAGGATGCCGACGGTTGCGTAGACCCCGGAAAAGATATCGGCGATCGGCACGCCCACGCGCATCGGCTCGCCATCGGCATTGCCGGTTACGCCCATGACTCCGCCCATGCCTTGCGCCATCAGGTCGTAGCCGGCCCGCGGCGCATAAGGTCCGGTCTGGCCGAAACCGGTGACGGAAGCGTACACCAGACGCGGATTGATCTTGGCCAGGCTGCCGTAGTCGAGCCCGAATTTGACGAGGCCTCCGACCTTGAAATTCTCGATCAGCACGTCGGAGCGCGCGGCAAGCTTTTTCACCAGGCGCTGGCCTTCGGCAGTGGTGAAATCGAGTTCGATCGAACGCTTGCCGCGATTGGCGCCGTGAAAATACGCCGAATCGAGATGGCCGCCGCCGGCCGCTGCCACGAACGGGGGGCCCCAGGCGCGGGTGTCGTCGCCGGTGCCCTTGCGCTCGACCTTGATTACGTCGGCGTCCAGGTCGGCGAGAATCTGTCCCGCCCATGGCCCGGCCAATATCCGGGCAAGCTCCAACACACGCAGACCTGCCAACGGACCCGGCATGAGTGACCCCTGAACGACCTCGTGCGGCGTGCGCCGCCGCCGCGCCGGCGTTAACTGGCGCAGCCGCGCGAGTTTGTCTACATCTGTGCGTGAGCGAGCTTGTCATCGCTGTGCCCGGCCACTAGCTAAGCCGGGCACAGCGGATGGGTGCTTTTGTGAATTCCAGTTTCTTCAGCGAGATGCTGCAGAGCATCGCCGATCGCGGGCGCGCCCTCGTTCAGCGCCGCGAGCCGGCGCGCGAGCGTTCGGCCGGTCTGGTCGAACTATGCGAGGCGCTGGTGTCGGGCCGCGGCGAAGCCTCCGGGGTCGCGCTCGCGCGTGACATCCTGGCGCGCTACGCCACGTTGACCATCGGGCCGCGCATCGCCTTCTTCGAGGCGCTGGAAACCACGTTCGGACACGATCGCGCCCGCATCGAGGCGGCCATCGCCGCCTGGCAGGCGACGCCGTCGGCGGCGAATGCGAGCGAACTGCATCGGGCCAGCGAGCCGCGGCGGCTCGAATTGTTTCGCCGGCTCAATCTCGCCCCCGGCGGGACCGCCGCGCTGGTGCACATGCGTGAGCAACTCATGGACGCGCTGGATCACCGCGAGGATCTGGCTGCGATTGATGCCGATTTCATCCACCTGTTTTCCTCCTGGTTCAACCGAGGTTTTCTGGTGTTGCGCCGCATCGATTGGTCGACGCCGGCGGTAATCCTGCAGAAGATCATCCACTACGAAGCGGTGCATCAGATCCGCGACTGGGACGATCTGCGCCGGCGCATCGATTTGCCCGACCGCCGCTGCTATGCTTTCTTTCATCCCGCCATGGTCGATGAGCCGCTGATCTTCGTCGAAGTGGCGCTGACCCGCGAAATACCCGGAGCGATCGCGCCAATTCTCGCCGACAAACGCGAAGTCGTCGATCCCGAGCGCGCCACAGCGGCGACGTTCTATTCGATCACCAACTGCCAGCGCGGGCTCAACGGCGTGACCTTCGGTCACTTCTTGATCAAGCAGGTGGTGGAGGAGGTCTCGCGCGAGATGAAGCGCGTGTCGACCTTTGTGACGCTCTCGCCGGCGCCGAGCTTTGCCGATTGGCTCAAACGCGAGCGCGCAAAGGAAAGCTCGCCGACGCTCGACGAAGACGATCGCGCGGCACTCGGAGCCCTCGATGATGCAGAGTGGTGGCGCAAACCACGCGTCGCCGAAGCCTTGCGCGAGCCGCTGTTGCGGGCCGCCGCGTGGTACTATCTGCGCGCGCGCAACGCGCGCGGCTTGCCGGTCGACGCCGTGGCCCGCTTCCACCTCGGCAACGGTGCACGCCTTGAGCGGCTTGATTGGCTTGGCGACGTTTCCGAGCGTGCGCTGGCGCAGTCGTACGGCCTGATGGTCAATTACCTCTACGATCTCGATTACATCGAACGCAACCACGAGGTCTATGCGCAACAGCATGCGGTCGTGGCCGCAAGCGCCGTGAACCGGTTGATCCGCTCGCCTGCGCTCGATATCGTCCCGGTATCGGGTTGAGATTCCTCCCATGCCCAATGTGCACGGCATTCTTGAGACCGTGCTCTATGTGGACGCCTTCCAGCGCGCGTGTCCGTTTTACGAGCAGGTGCTCGGTCTCAACAGCATCTATCGCGATCAGCGGCTGTGTGCCTATGACGTCGGCAGCCGTAGCGTGCTCCTCCTCTTTCTGCGCGGCCATTCGCTGGAGACCGTGACGCTGCCCGGCGGCACGATCCCGCCGCACGATGGCAGCGGTCCGGTCCACGTCGCCTTCTCGATCGGCGCAGACGAGCTTGCCGCCTGGGAGTCGCAACTGGCCGATGCCGGCGTCGCGATCGAAGGCCGCACCAGGTGGCCGCGCGGCGGCGAGAGCATTTATTTCCGCGATCCCGACGGACATCTCTTGGAGCTGGCGACGCCGGGTTTGTGGCCCGGCTATTAGCTGACTGCATCCGCGGCTCATGCTAATGTCGCGCGAGGCATCCACGGATGGGACGCGACGTGGCGTTCGATGTCTTCATCAGCTATTCGAGCCATGACAAGCCGGTTGCCGCCGCCGCCTGCTCGGCGCTCGAAGCCGCCGAAATTCGCTGCTGGATCGCGCCGCGCGACGTGAGCCTCGGCGACAACTACGGCGCAGCGATCGTCGAGGCGATCGAGAGTGCAAAAATCTTTGTGTTGATCTTTTCCGGCAACGCCAACACCTCGCCGCAGATCAGCCGCGAAGTCGAGCGCGCCGTCAGTAAAGGGCTCACCATTATCCCGGTGCGCATCGAGGACGTGGCGCCGAGTCGCAACCTGGAATATTTCATCAGTTCGCCGCATTGGTTGGACGCGTTCCCGCCGCCACGCGACAAATATTTTGCCAAGCTGGTCGAAGCGGTACGGACCCTGTTGGGGCAGCGAACGGAGACGCCGCCAAGCACAACGGTTCCCGTACCGTCAACCTCGAAACCGACAAGTCGTCGTGCTTTGTTGGCCGCAGTCGCCGTAATGGCGCTCCTCCTGGTCGTAGCGGGCGGCTATGTTCTGTATCAATCTCAGAACCAAGGGCCGCTGCGTACGCTTGCCGCCCATACCGATTTCGCCGACTCGATCTCCTTCGCGCCGCACAACAATTTCATTGCCGCAGGCGGTTACGACTCGGCGATCTACGCATGGTCAACGCAGGGAGGTGACAAACCCGTACTTAGGATCGGCAACTTCTATGGGCATGGCGCAACCTACTCACCTGACGGCAAGTGGATCGGTGGCGGAGCTGACGACAAGAGCGTGAGGATTTGGGATGCCATAAGCGGTCGGGTCCTGCACACCTATGTGGGGCATTCCAACTTTGCCCAGACGGAAGCGTTTTCACCCGACCAAAAAATGCTGGCTTCCGGTAGTCTGGACACGACAGTCTATGTCTGGGACACGTCGAGCGATCAGCCGATAAAACACCTGACCGGCGCTCATAACAACACGGTTTATTCGGTAGCGTTCTCTCCGGACAACAAATTGCTCGTGTCCGCGGGCTTCGATCGGAAGATCATCATCTGGGATGTGGCGACTTGGACCAATCGCGTAGTGACCAACAATGCCAACGTCAACGCGGCGTTATTTTCGCCGCCGGATGGTCGATGGATCGCGTCGGGCGACTGGGACGGCTATATCAAAATATGGGAAGTGGACACCGGGCTTCTCCAACTTTCATTCACCAACGGCAGCGGAAACGTGACATCGCTGGCGTACTCGCCCGACGGCAAGCGGCTGGTCACGGGCGATGCCAGCGGCATTGTGTCAGTGTGGGACGCCACGACCGGCGGTAGACCGCTGAAATCGTTGGTGGCCACCACCGGAAAAGTGTGGGGCGTGGGCTGGGCGCCAAACGGCAAATGGATCGCCTCCGCCGGCGAAGATAAATTGGTCAAGATATGGAAAGCACCGTAGCGCGGTCGGAGGCCGCGAGTTTCACGATTTGCCGTAGACCGGCACAACCGCGCCGCGGGTAACGCGGTTTTCGGGCGAGGCGAGAAAGGCAATCGTCGCCGCCACTTCTTCGACTTTGGGCCAGAGCGCGAAGTCGGCCTTGGGCATGGCCGCCCGATTAGCCGACGTGTCCATGATCGAAGGAGCCACGGCGTTGACCAGAATGCCGTCCTTGGCGACCTCCTCGGCGAGCGCCACGGTGAGGGCGGCGACAGCGGCCTTGCTCGCCGTGTAGGCCGTCATGCCGGCGCCGCTGCGCCATTCAAGCGCTGCCCGCGCGGCAACGTTGACGATGCGACCGCCGGCACCGGCCATCGTCCGCACGGCGCCGCCGCAACACAACGCGCAGCTTATAAAATTCATGTCGAGCTGTTGGCGCAGCGCGGCCGCGCCGGTCTCGCGCAGCGGCGCGGCGGCAAAGCCGCCGGCGATGTGGATCGAGGCCCATAGCGGCGCGATCCCCTGGTAGAGCCGAGCGATCGCCGCCTCGTCGGCGAGATTGCCGCTGATCGTCAGCATCACTTGCTTGTGGCTGCGCAGCCGGAAGCGCTGCGCCTCCGCCTCGTCGAAGCAGGGCACGTGGCACACCGCGCCCGCCTCGACCAGCGTCTCCACCACGGCCGTGCCGAGTGCGCCGGCACCGCCGGTGACCACCACATGACGATCGCGAAAGTCCATGGGTACCATCATCGGGCACCATCATCGCTGAACCGTGGCGGGAGGCAAGACCCGGCCCATCGCCCGGATTAGACGAAGCGAGTGCCGGGGACGGTCGCTGCCGGCAAGGCCGCTCCCGGATTGCGCCTCGCGCGATCCGGGCTAGGGTTCAAGCGAAAGGAGAATCAGTGGCTGATTTCGACCTTGCGGTCATCGGCGGCGGCATCAACGGCACCGGCATCGCGCGCGATGCGGCCGGCCGTGGTTTGCGGGTCGTACTGTTCGAACAGGGCGACCTCGCTTCCGGCACGTCGTCGGCATCCTCGAAGCTGATCCACGGTGGTTTGCGCTATCTGGAACAGTACGAATTTCGCCTGGTGCGAGCGGCGCTGGCCGAGCGCGAAGTGCTGCTGCGCTCGGCGCCGCATCTGATCCGACCGCTGCGCTTCGTGTTGCCGCTCAACGCGGCCCGGCGCTCGCCGATGCTGGTGCGGCTCGGCCTTCTGCTCTACGACTGGATCGGCCGCCGCGAAATTCTGCCGGGGACGCGCGAACTCGATCTGGCAACCGACCCGGCCGGCCAACCGCTGCGGAGCATTTTCAATCACGCCTACGAATATTCCGACTGCTTTGCCGACGACGCGCGGCTCGTAGTGCTTAATGCGGTGGATGCCGCCGAACGCGGCGCGGTGATCCGCCCACGCACGCGCTGTGTCCGCGCCGAGCGTAGCGAGGCTTGGCGTCTCATCCTCAATGCCCGCGGGCAGCGCGACGTGGTGACCGCGCGCGTTCTGGTCAATGCCGCCGGCCCCTGGGTGGAATCGATCGCCGAGACGGTGTTGCGCCAGGCGCCGCAATCGCACGTGCGTCTCGACAAAGGCAGTCACATTGTCGTGCGCAAGCTGTACGATCACGATCGTGCCTATCTTTTGCAGGGCGCCGACCGGCGCGTGGTGTTTGCCATCCCTTTCGCCGGGGATTTTACCCTCATCGGCACCACCGATGGGCCCTTCGTCGGCAATCCGGCCGCGGTGGCGCCGGCGGCCGAGGAAATCGATTACCTGTGCGGCATGATGAACGAATATTTCCGCGCCTCGATCGCCGTGACCGATGTGGTGTGGGCGTTTGCCGGCGTGCGCGCCCTCTACGCGCGGGGCGGCAAGCTGCAGGATATCGGGCGCGAATACGCGCTGGTCCTTGATGAGCCCGCAGGCAAAGCCCCGTTGCTCACGGTCTACGGCGGCAAGATCACGACCTATCGCCGCCTTGCCGAGGATGTTCTCGACCGGCTGGCCCGTTACTTTCCCCCCTCGCGGCGCTGGACTGCGCAAAGCGTGCTGCCGGGCGGTGATTTTGCCTACGACGCCATGGATCAGTTGGTCGAACGCACGTTGCAGCGCTGGCCGTTCCTCACCGGCGCGCATGCCCGGCGCCTGACGCGCGCCTATGGCACGCGCGTCGAGGGCGTACTTAAAGATGCGGCCCGGCTCGACGATCTCGGCCAACGCTTCGGCGCCGATCTCACCGCCGTGGAAGTCCGTTATTTGATACAGAAGGAATGGGCGCACACCGCCGACGACGTGCTTTGGCGCCGCACGAAATTGGGCTTGCGATTTTCGCCGGCCGAGCATGCGGCGCTTGATGCCTTCATGGCCAAGGCCGGAACGTGACCAAGACGGCGCCGCAATCGTTCAAATTTTAGCCGTCGGCTTCACGTGAATTTTATCCATCCGTGTTGTGATCATTTGAATGAATTTTGCCCGTTGCCCACCCGGACAACTGAAGGTCGAGATGGAACAGATCGCAAGCCCGCTGCAGCAGCAGGTTGCCGCGCTTAAGGTGCTTATCGTGGATGACGAGCACACCATGCGCAAGGTGACGCGATCGCTGTTGCAGGTGATCGGCGTAAAAAAGATTTACGAAGCGTGCGACGGGCACAGCGGCTTGGAAGAGCTCTGCGCACTGGCGCCGGATGTCGTCATCCTCGATTGGGAAATGCCGAATGCCAATGGATTGGAGTTCATCCGCCGGGTGCGCTCGCCGGACCGGTTTCCCTTTCCGGACGTGCCGATCATCATGCTTACGGCGTTCGGCGAGCGTTCGCGGGTGCTCGAGGCGGTCACGCTCGGCGTCAACGAGTTCCTGCTCAAGCCGGTTTCCTCGAAAGCGCTGCTGGCGCGCCTAGTTTCGGTCCTCAGCAATCCGCGCCGGATGGTGAAAAAGGGCGACCATTACGTACCCGAGCCGCGCAAGCTGGCCAGCTACAAGCCGGAGAATGATCCCGGGCTGAACGAGCTGGTCTTGGTCCTTTAAGCCTCGGCAGAAGCGCGTCCGATTTGGGTGATTGCCGTCGGCGCCACAGCATTCATTAACGGACTGCTCACCACGTAATATTGGCCGCGACAACTTTACCAAGCCGCAACGCCCGCATGGTTTGATCCTCCTTTGTGGTCGGTTCTCTGTCCGTCATTCCTGCAACCGCGCTTGCGCCGAGCGTTCCATGACGCCCAAACCTTCGAAGAAGGAAATCGAGGATCTCATCCAATCGCTCTGGGTGCTGGTCGTCGATGACAACCAGTACATGCGCAAGATGATCCGCAATCTTCTGGTCAATTGCGGCATCAAGGACATCTACGAGGCAGCCGACGGTGTCGCCGCGCTCGACGCCATCCGCACGGTGGCGCCGGACGTGGTGATCCTCGATTGGGAAATGCCGCTGTTGAACGGTGCCGAACTGGTGCGCATCGTGCGTTCGCCGGGCGTCTTTCCCATGCCCGACATACCGATTATCATGCTCACGGGGCACTGCGAGCGCTGGCGTGTCGTCGAGGCGGCAAAGCTCGGGGTCAACGAATTTCTGACCAAGCCGGTCTCGGCAAAAGCGCTATACGATCGCCTCGTCGCGATCATGGTGCAGCCGCGGCCGGTGGTGCAGCTCGGCGATTATTACGGTCCCGAGCCGCGCAAGCTGCTGGGCGAGCCGGTCGACGATCCGGCGCTGACGGGCTCGTAAAGGGCGCCGTCTGGCGGCTGATGGCCGAACGTTCTGTTCCGCCGCATTGCGCCAACCAGACCAGGCCGTGACTGTACCCAGACGGCGACGATTGCGGTCGCGCGAACGGATGAGCTTGCGCGTTATCGAGAGACGGCCGGCGTGGTTGGTGTGGCTGCTGCGGGCGTCGTCGCAATCGGAGCAGCCGAGTTGCCCGGAGTGGCGAACAGCTGATCGATCACCGAACGCACCGCATCGCCGGCCGAATGCCGCTTGACCGCTTCGAGCAGCGGAGCGGCGGCATGGGAGCGGCGGATCAGGCTTGATGCATCCGGCAGAATCATCGGCCGATCCCACGGCCCCTGAACGGTGAACGGCAGATCGAATTTGTCGTTGATCGAGCTCGAGACCAAGCTTGCTGTGCCCAGCAGATCGAGTTCGCGCGCTGGGACCGATGCCTGGCCGCCGAGCGTGAGCCGCACGGTGGGACCGTTGATATTCAGATTGTCAACCGAAACCGTGCCCTGCTCGATTTTGACGCTCAGCGCCAGTCGATCGAACGGTGTGCGGCCGCTGCGGAAATCGCCATTTCCGGACAACGGCCTTTTCTCCAGACGCTGCAGCAGTTCCTCGACGTTGAGGCCGAGAAGCGCGCCGTTGTGCGCGCTGAGCCTTGCGGTGCCCTCGAGCGTATGGGTCAGGTCCCACACGGAGTCTCCCGATCCGTCGACGTCCAGCGCCAACGTGCCGCGACCTTCGAGCCTGTGCAGACCAAAAATCTGGCCGAGACAGCTGGCAAGGTCGACGTCTTCGAACTGCACGTGCGAGGAAACGCCGACGACGCCCTTGACCCTGCCGAGGCCGAACGAGCCGGTAGCGACCCCGCCGAACGCTCGTGACTCGCCGATGGTCACGGTGAGCTTGCCGTTCGCCACGTTGGCCGCAAGCGCCGTGCGTCCCAGGCGCGCGTCGCCGATCTTTATGCTCGCAGCCGAGAGGCGTAAATCGAGGTCGTAGTCGGCGATGCCGTCCAGCGTGATCGGCAGCCGATCCCAGGTGCGTTCATTCGTGTGCATCAGGCGAACACCCGACACATAGGGAGTGAGGTCGAGCGCGTCCGCCGCCAGCGTACCCTGCACGCCACGATGGCCGTCGGTCGCCAGCGTCAGCGCACCCTCGGCCTTATTGCCGTCCAGTTCGACGTTGGCATTGGTCAGCGAAACCGTGCCGCCGCCGACGCTGCTCTTCGCCTGCAGCGCGAACGAGCCGAAGCCGCCGAATGGCACTCGGCTCTTGCCCGCCCATTGCAGGAGATCGCGCAGCGAGGGCGAATCGACGTTGAGCATGCCGTGCATTTCGAGCGTGGGCTGCTTGCTCGCGGTGCCGTCGAAGGTGAGATTGACCGGCGTCGAGCTAAGCCGCAATTTGACACCCGAACTCCGGCCGGTGAGCGCGGCCAAAAAATCACTCAGCGTCAAACTGCCGTCGACCGGCTCGTTACGCCAGACAAAGCGGCCGTTGGCGGCGAAGCTGCGCGAGATGGCCGGCCAGGCGATCTGAAAGTCCACGTCATCGAGTTGCTCGGCGAGCCCCGTGCGCGCATCGTGCACCGTGACGGTGCCGTGTCGGATAGCGATCTCCGAGAACGAGCCGGTGCGGCCCGGATTGGGCTCGACCGCGTGCGCAAGCGAAGCAGCGAGGCCGGACCAGTTCGATTGCCCGTCCGCAGAAAACGTGACGTTGATCGCCGGCCGCACCAGGGTCACGTCGGCAATTTCGATGCGCCCGGCGAGCAACGGGAAATAGCGCAGCCGCGCAATCAATTCGTCGGCCGTCACCGCCGACGCGCCATTGCCGCCGAGCCGTACATCGCGGAAACCCACCAGCGGGTGCGGGAACAGCGACACCGAAATGCCGCCCTGCAATACCGGCTCGAGTCCGGTGACGGCGCGGATTTCCTGTTTGACCGCGTCGCGCACGGTTGCGGACGGAATAAGGAAAGACAGCGCGATCAGTGTCGACAATGCTGCCGCGGCCAAGGCGGCAAGGGCAATCGCGAGGCGCTTCAAGCCTTTAGCCGCGGTCACGGGACGGTTTCCGATATTGCGGGGTCGGTCGACTGTGGTGAGTGGCAGGCAAGCGCCAACATGCGTGGCGTCTGTGTCGGATTCGTGGCCGCACATGCGAGCGCAGCGCTCAAGCAAGCGCCGGCAATAAGCATGGTTTCCGAAAGCTCTGGACGCGTTGCGGCTCTGCCGGACGGGATCGCCAAGATGATCCGCGCCTGCCGATGCCGCCGCGATCAGCGGGCTAAAGCCTGCAGCGGCAGCCCGTTATGTGCCTGGGATACCTCGGCGATCATTTTGCCGATGATGGCCTCGCGGAAGGAGCCGAAGTTCTTTGCCACTATGACGAACGAGCCGGGACCGCCGACGACGTTTGTGCGATAGTAACTCTCCAGCCCGCCCGGCGGATTGGTATGCTGGGGATTCCAGAACATCGGACTGTCGCTGAGAATGGGCAGCCCATTGATGACGACGCCCTTGGCCGTCGCCTCGTCGCGCGCCGCGGTGACCTCGCGGCCGGCATTGTTGGTGCCGTCGCCGGATACGTCGATGGTGCGGCGCGCCGACTCGTAAGGCGCCATCGCCAGTTGCGCCATCGCGAAATCGATCCCGCCGCTGATCGAAGTGCGATCGGCAAACGAGCGCGGCTCTTCCAGGAGCCGGGTGCCGAAATTTTTCGCCGCAGCGCTGTCGCCGATCAGCGTCCAATCGATCAACAGCCGCTGGTGGGCCTCGCCGGACCATTCCACGAACGCCGCGCCGATGCGCCCTCGCCGGCCCGAGTGAATGGCGTCGAGCACGCGTGGATCGGCGAGTGCCGCCGCATAGCCGTCACGCTGCAATTGGAATCGCTCCTGATTGATGCTGCGCGATACGTCGGCCGCCAGGACCAGCAGCAGGTCGACCTTCTCTGCCGCCAGCGCTGCAGTGGGGGCGACGACAAGAACGGCAAAGGTTCCGGCCAGAAGGGTCGCGAGCGCGCGCATTGCCGCAGCCTCGGCGCGGAAAGCGGCGGAAATCCGACCGCGTGGTCGCACGTTCGGCCGCCCACAGGCCGCCCACACTTGCGGCCGTGCAAACGCCGCCGCGGTCAGCGTGCCGCCAAGCTGCGCGAGGACGGAAAGCAGATCTCGATCAGCGTACCGGCGTTCGGAGTGCTCTTGAGGCTGAACGTGGCGCGGTTGGCCTCGACCAGCGCCTTGGTCAGCGGCAGGCCGAGGCCGCCGCTGGAATCCCGGTTCGCCGATGTGGCGCTGTGGCGGAACGGGTTGAGCACTGCCTCGATCTCGCTTTGCTGCATGCCGGTTCCGGTGTCGCGCACGCGCAGCACTACTTGTCCGCTGTCGGCAATCGCCGTCGACACGATCACCTGGCCGCCGGCGCCTGTAGTCCTGATCGCATTGGCGAGAAGATTGAGCGCGATCTGGCGCAGCGATCGCGCGTCCGCCGTGATTTGCGGCAGTTCCGAAGTCAGCGCGCTGCGAACGATGATGCGCGCACGGTTCGCTTGCGGCTGCATGATGGCGACGCATTGCTGGGTCAGATCGTTGAGATCGAGGTCGGCGAAAGCAAGATCGAGTTGGCCGAGCTCGATCTTGGAAAGATCAAGCAGATCATTGAGCAGCGACAGCAGATGCGTTCCGGCGGCGTGCATGTCCTTCAGATATTGACGGTAGCGTTCGTTACCGATCGGGCCGAAGCGTTCGGCTACGATCACCTCCGCAAAACCGATGATGGAATTGAGCGGGGTGCGGATTTCGTGGCTCACCCTGGCAAGGAATTCAGCCTTGGCGACCGCCGTCTTCTCACGCTCGTGCTCCGCGCTCTCCTCCAGTCGTGACGTCAGATCGCGGTTTTTTTCCTGCGCGGCGTCGAGCGCGACCTGCGTTGCCCGCCGGCGCTCCTGGGGTTCGCCATCAGCTACAACGAGTGCCAGTGCGGAGGCGGCGTCCCAGGGAACCGAGAATAGCCGGGCCTCGACCGCAACCGAGTCGCCGCGCTGCGTGACGATAGCGACTTTCTGCGCCCCGCCGCTGTCGGCGAGCGCGGGATCGCGCGGTGCGAACAGCGCGATGAGCCCGCCGGCCGCAGTCAGTGCTTCGAGGTTCTCGTAACCGGTCAGATCGAAAAAAAAGCGATTGGCGTAGAGGAGCGAATTGCCGCGATGAACCAGAACTCCGGCTGGCACGCGGTCGAGCAGCGCGCGGTCGGCAATGACCTGCTGGTGAGCTTGCGCGGTGCTGCGAGCCTGGCTCGCGTTCGGCGGCGTATCGGGTGGACTATCGGGTGCGATCTGCGCCGCATTGGTAGCGATCCCGGCGGGCATGCCGATCTCGCCGACTGTGTTTTGCTGCTCGCCGAGCGTCGCGGCTTCTTCCTGCGTGCCGCGCAACCGCGCCGTGAGTTCCTGCGCCAGTTCGCGAAATGCGTTGCGCTCGGTCGGACTGAGACGCGGTGGCTGCGCTTCCACACCCGTTCCGGTGCGAAAGGGCACCACGTTGGCGGCAACTGCCGCATCGGCAACTTCGAGCTCTTGGGCTGCTTGCGGTTCGCCGTCGGCAGCTTCGATTGATTGCACCTTGGCGGCAGCCGGCATGAAGCCGATCGGCCGCATTTTTTGCGCGCTCGCCAGTCGGTTGATGGAGGCAAGATCGCGGCACACGCCGAACCCGCGATAGCCGGTGAAGACACGATCGCGACCGAACACCGGCAGCCCGGACAGTTCGACCGGCAGCTGCTCGTCGGTCTCGTCCACCGGCCAGGAAATCGAAATGCCGCTCCAGGTTTCGTGGGTGGCAATCGCCCGCGCCACGTGATTGTCCGCATCGAGCTTCAGTGTGGCCGCCACCTCGCTCCAGGGGTGGTTACAGGCCGCACGGGTGCGCGGGCCGACGAGCGCGATGAATTCATCTGATTCGATGATGAAGCGGCCGTCGGCATCCATTTGCCAGACAAAGCGCAACGGATGTCGACGTTCGGCGGTCATTGCGTCGTGTGGGCTGTCCCGCCAAATGAAAGGCGCTCTGTCGCCCCGCCGGCTGTGGCAGCCGGTGCGGTTGACGAATTCTTAATAATCCGGGCGCCATGCGGCGTCCATCGCGCGCCTTCCCTGCCTGTCGGGCAAACAACGATAACCTTAATGCCCCTCGTCACGGTCAGAATGCGCGCTGCGCCTCGAGCCGTTGCGGTCGGCAGCGTGCATCGCTGTACCGAGCGTGCTGCCGAGGTCGCGGGATGGGGCCGGGGTATGTCGCCGGGCGAAGCGAGCCCACGCGAGAAAAAATGTCAATTATTCCAATGTTAGAGGTTTTTGTGCGATGCAATAATCTCTATTGCAATGCACCAAAATGACTGCTATATAAACGTGCAGAGGAGACCTGGGCCTGCAAAAGACTTGGGCCTGCAAAAGACTTGGGCCTGCAATGTGCCGCGATCGGCGGCCAAGTTTTGCAACCAGAAGGCCTTGCAGACTGGGCAGCGAGGCCGAGCCGAGAATCCTCAACGCGAAACAGCCCAAGAGCTAAGGACGAACCCTAAGGATCCCTGTCATGGCCGAAGCTACAACTGCAATGCCCCCGAAAGCAAAGACCACGAAGCCGGTATCGAGTGCGTTTGAAGTGCCGAAGTTCGACCTGCCGAAATTTGAGCTGCCCAATGTCGAAATGCCCGCGGCATTCCGCGAGTTCGCCGAGCGCGGCGTTGCCCAGTGTAAGGATACCTACGAGAAAATGAAGGCCGCGGCCGAGGAGGCCACCGATATGCTGGAGACCAGCTATGCGACGGCCACGAAGGGCGCTTCGGATTACGGCATGAAGATGATCGACCTGGCGCGCCTTAACACCAACGCGGCGTTCGACTTCGCCGGCGAGCTGATTACGGCGAAGACATTCTCGGAAGTCATCGAGTTGTCGAGCACCCATGCGCGCAAGCAGTTCGAGGCGCTCGCCCTCCAGAGCAAGGAACTTGGCGCGCTGGCCCAGAAGGTCGCTACCGATGCGGCCGAGCCGATCAAGAACGGCGTGAATAAAGCGTTCAACAAAGTCACCTGACCGGCGTTCGACCCGGTGCAGTGGCGCCGTTTGGCGTAAGGCAAGCCCGGGTTCGGCCCGGGCTTTTGCTTGGCCATCGTGTCGCTTTTCTCGCTTTTGTCGCTTTTACCGGCCGCCCGGTCGCCGAGCCTTGCCAAATTTGCCCGTTGCTCATAGCTTTCGGCCGCTCGCCGCGCGGGCCGTGCAGCTGTAGCTCAGTTGGTTAGAGCGCCTGACTGTGGATCAGGAGGTCGGTGGTTCGAATCCCCCCAGCTGTACCAAAGCCGCGCCGGACCTTTCGCTCCTTACCGTTCGTTGATCTTCGCCAGCACCGGCAGCCAGGTGGCCTGCTCCTTGCGCACGAACGCGAGCACCTGCTCGGGCGTCATGGCGCGCGAGTAGGAGCCGATATTGGCGAGCTGCTTCTGGAATGCCGGGTCGGCAACCACCTTGCTCAAGTCCGTGCTCACTTTGCTGATGATCGGAGCGGGCGTGTGCAGCGGCGCCACCAGGACCTGCCAGCCGGTTGCGGAAAAATCCGGAATTGTTTCGGCCACCGTGGGCAGATCGGGAAACTGCGGCAGCCGCTGCTGCGAGGCGACCGCGATCAGCTTGACTTGTCCAGCCTTCACCGCGCCGACGATGCCCGAATAGCCCTCGATGATCATTGACACCCGGCCGGCGGCGACGTCGGCGAGGGCGGCCGCCGGTCCAGCGTTATAAGGCACCGGCAGCAGGTTGACATTGGCGCGTTGCCGAAAAACCAGCCCGGTCAAGCCGGTCAGCCTGCCAACTCCGGTCACGGCGATGGAAATCTTGCCCGGCTCTTTTTGAGCGAGCGCAATGAGCTGCGGCAGCGTCGTCACGCCGAGTGACGGATTAACGGCGAAGAACATCGGATTCTCGGCGGTGTAGCCGATCGGCAGGAAATCGCGCGGCAGCCTGATAGGGAGGTTTGGCGCAGTTGTGGGCAGCGCCACGAAACTGGACAGCGCCGGCATGAACAGCGTGTAGCCGTCGGGCGCCACATCGCTCGCGGCCCGGGCGGCGATGCTGCCACTGGCGCCGGGGTGGTTGACCACGATGACCCGCTGGCCCCAGATTTTGCTCAACCCCGCGGCAACGAAACGGGCGTCCACATCCGGCGTCGAACCAGGCGCGGAGTCGGCGATGATGGTGATGGTCTTGTCGGGATAATCGCCGCCCTGCGCGTGAGCGCGCGGAGACGTCGGCAGAGCAAGCAAAAACGCCGCCGCAATGCCAAACCAGTACTTTGCTCCGTTCATTTCGTCCTCGTTCCTTGCACCCGCTCAACGAGCCTCGTACCGAACGCTTGTTGAAAAGTCGAGCTATAGTGTTCAGGCGCGCTTTACCTTAACACGAACGGCAACGCGCAAAGCGATGCTCCCTTAGCTATTGTGCTCTATCACCGCCGTACCGGGGCTTTCAGCCATTGCGACGGATTGCGTGACAAGCGCCACACCATTGCGGGCAATGCAAGATGCGGCTCTGGCGTTCGATGCCGCGCCCGCCGCTCGTAATGCCGACGTGGCGAACGCCGCGCCGGCAAATCTACGCATGTCGCTGCACGACGGCATGGCGGCGATCGAAGCGCGATGGCGGCGAGTTCGAACGCGTCGCCGATTGTACCCCGTTTCAGACCTTCGATTGGCTCGCAGCATGGCAGCGCCACATCGGGCAGCGCGAGCAGATGCGTCCGGTGATTGCGCTTGCGTCGTTTTCCGATGGCTCGATCGCCTTCATGCTGCCGCTCGCGCTCGACTGCAAGCGCGCGGTACGGCGCTTGTGCTGGCTCGGACAGGACCTCAACGACTACAACGCGCCGCTGCTCGCTCGCGATTTTTCCCAGCGCGTCGGCCGCGACGACTTTCTGGCGGCTTGGCGCGGACTGCGCACGCTCATGCAACGCGATCCGGCGCTGCGGCACGACTGGATCGAGCTTGAGAAAATGCCGCAGACAGTCGGCGCCCAGCTCAACCCGTTCTTCAATCTGGCGCTGGCGACCAATCCGAGCGGTGCCCATTTTGCGCGGCTGTACGGTGACTGGCCGCAGTTTTATGCCGCCAAGCGCTCGTCGGCGACCCGCCGCCGCGACCGCACCAAACGCAAGCACTTGTCCGGCTTCGGCGACATCAGCGTGATCAGCAGCACCGAGTCGGACGACGCAAGGCGCACGCTCGAAATCCTGATGTCGCAAAAGAGCCGGCTGTTTGCGCACAAAGGCATCCCCGACATGTTCGAGCGTCCGGGATGGCGCGAGTTTTTCCTCGATGTCGCGGCCAACCCGGCGACTAGGCAACTCGTGCATGTCAGCCGCGTGCAGATCGGCGCAACGTGTGCGGCAGCAAATCTCGGCATCGTATTCGGTGACGCCTATTACCACATGCTCGCCAGCCACGACGACGGCGAGCTTTCCCGCTTCGGGCCGGGCGCGCTTCACCTTCGCGAACTCCTCGCCTACGCGATCGGGCTCGGCCTGCGGCGGTTCGATTTCACCATCGGCGACGAGTCCTACAAGCTCGAATGGTCGGACACGCATCTGGATCTCGGTGATTACGTGGCGCCAGCCACATGGCGGGGTTGGCCGAACTGCTGCCGATCGATGCTGCGCCGGCCGACCAAGCGCTTCATCAAGCAGACGCCGATGCTGTGGCGTACCGTTTCTTGGCTGCGTTCCTGCTGGGCTTTTAGGATCTGCAATTGAAGCTCGCGCTCATCTCCGACATTCACGCCAACCTGGAGGCGCTCACGGCGACGTTCGACGATATCGCCTGGCGCAAAGTGGATCGCATCGTCTGCCTCGGCGATATCGCCGGCTACAATACCAGGCCGGCTGAATGCATCGCGCTGATCCGCAAGAGCAACGCGCTGTGCGTCGCCGGCAACCACGATCTCGCGGTGTGCGGACGCATCCAGACGAGACATTTCGGCACCACGGCTGCGCGCGCGTTGGCATGGACCCAGCAGCGCCTGGCGCGGGACGAGCTCGATTACCTTCGCGCCCTGCCTCTCAAGGCCGTGGTCGACGGCAAGCTCATCGCCGTGCACGGCGCGCTGCATCCGCAGATCGAGTGTGCGACCGTGCGGCTCGACAACGCAGAGCGCCGACTGCAAAGTTTTCAGGCGCTCATCGCCGATCCATCCGGCGCACGCATCTGCGCCTTCGGCCATACCCATCGTTCCGGCATTTACGAGTTTCGCGAGGGCCGCGTTGTATCTTGCCAAGCGGAGGAATTTCGCCTGCGGCCGGACGCGTATTATCTGCTCAATCCTGGGACCGTGGGTCAGCCGCGGGGGCGCAATCCGCGGGCGAGCTACATGATCGTCGATCTGGCACAACAGATCGTCAGGTTGCATCGTGTCCGCTACGACGCCGCCGTCTCGCGCGCCGCCACGCGCCAGGCCGGACTCGCTCCGGCGTTCTCGTTTGTCCCGGCGCCGCTTCGCAGCGCGATCGCGGCCTCCTTACGCGTGTTCGGACTGGACCGTCCGATCCGGCAAGTCGCCGGCTTGCTCGGCCTGTAAAGCCCGCGTCGATCTATCGTTCGACCCGGTCCAGATTGGCGGTCATGCGCGCGATCACGCGACGAAACGTGGCGACATCGCGTGCAGCGATGCCGGCTTCGGCGTCATCGGTGATGCCGAGCGCCACGCCGAGCAGTTCGTTGCGCAGCCGCTTGGCCTTGGCGGTGAGCAGCACGCGGACCTTGCGCCGGTCGTCCTCGCTGCGCATTCGGCTGATCAGTCCGGCTTTTTCCATGCTGCGCAGCGCAATCACCGTTGTGGGCTCCATCATGCCGACCCGCGCGGAGAGTTCGCGCTGCGACAGCCCGTCATGTATCCACAGCATGCGCAGAAAATACCATTGGCCGCGAGTGACGCCGTAGGCGACGATGCGCCGCTCCAGAAGCCGCTGGAACGCGCGGTGCGCGTCGCGCACCAGATAGCCTGAGGACAAGTGCGGCGGGAACTCCGCCGTGCGCACGGGCTTTGCTCTCGCTGACGGCGGCATCGGCGTTGACAGTCCCGGTGTTCCCATGCAGATAATTACTTAGAAATCTATGCAATGGGAACGTCGACAATGCAACAGCCGCTGCGCAAGCAAGAGAAGACTGCGACGCCGAACCATGCTTTCGATCTGCGCTCGACCTTGCAATGGCTGCGCGCCAACGGCGAACTGATCGAGACCGACCGCGAAGTCGATCCCGACCTGCAGATCACCGGACTGCAGAAGCACATGGACGGCGGCTGCCCGGTCCTGTTCAACGCCGTCAAGGGCAAGCCGAACCACCGCGTCATCACCAATCTGTTCGCCGACATGGCGATCATCAACAGGATGTTCGGCTGGAAGGACGACGCCGAACGGGTGAAGAAGTTGGCTCATGCGCTCTCGCATCCGCTCAAGCCGGTGGAAATTTCCCAGGACGAGGCACCGTGCCAGGAGCACGTCATCGAGAAACCGGACGACGTCAACAAGTGGCTGGTGCCGATCCGTCACACCACCTACGAGCCGGAACTGACCGTCGGCTCCGGCATCCGCTGCGTCACCGGGGAGCAATTCGAGGGCGGCTCCGACCTGGGCTACAACCGCATGAATTTTCGCTGGGGAAATGTCGGCACATTCCAGATCTCGCCCGGCTCGCACATGTGGCAGGTGGTCAACAAGTACTACAAGGAAGATCAGCCGGTGCCGATCACCGTGTGCTTCGGCGTGCCGCCGGCCTGTACGCTGCTGGCTGGCGCCGGCTTCGATTACGCGGTGCTGCCGATGGGTTGCGATGAAATCGGCATCGCCTCGGCGGTGCAGGGCGTGCCGATCCGCCTGGTCAAGGCGCGCACGGTCGACGCCATGGCGCTGGCCGATTGCGAACTGGTGCTCGAAGGCTACGTCAATCCGCGCGACCGCCGTTTTGAGACCAAGGAAGCCGAGGATGCGGGCGTGCAGGGCCGCTTCCATTTCCACCCGGAATGGGCCGGCTACATGGGCAAATCCTACAAGGCGCCGACCTTCCACGTGACCGCCATCACCATGCGCAAGCCGGAGTCGAAGCCGATCATCTTCGCGCTCGGCGTGCACATGCTCGACGACCACAACATCGACACCAGTGTGCGCGAGGCGGCGATCTATGAGCTGTGCAACCGACTGCAGCCCGGCATCGTGCAGAACGTGGTGATCCCTTACTGCATGACGGATTGGGGCGGCTGCGTCATCCAGGTGAAAAAGCGCCATCAGATCGACGAGGGCTGGCAGCGCAATTTTTTGGCCGCCGCCCTGTCGTGCTCGCAGGGCATGCGGCTCGCCATCGCGGTTTCGGAGGATGTCGATCCCTATTCGATGGACGACATCATGTGGTGTCTGACCACGCGGGTGAATCCGAAGACCGACATTTTGAACCCGATCCCCGGCGGCCGCGGCCAGACTTTTATGCCGGCCGAACGCATGACCGCGGGCGAGCGTCAATGGACCGCGTCGAACACCCAGTTCGAAGGCGGCATGGGCATCGATGCCACGGTGCCGTTCGGCTACGAGAGCGACTTTTTGCGCCCGGTCTATCCGGTCGACAAGGTCAAGCCGGAGGATTGGTTCTCGAAAGAGGACATCGCCAACGCCAAGAAGCGCATGGCCGGCTGGGTGCAGTCGTTGTCGCGCACGGGGCGGTAAGCTCTTTCCGCGGAGGCGCCGTCCGACTGGCACCTTCGTCAAAGGCGAAAGCTCGGTCTGCCATTGCCAAATTGCGCAAGGCGGCGCGCCGCGCAAGAGTTCGCGGCATGCACGATGCCGCGATCCTCTTCATCGTCGCCGTGTTCGCTCTTGCCGGCTTCGTCAAAGGCGTGATCGGCCTCGGCCTGCCGACCATCTCGATGGGCCTTCTTGCGCTCATCATGCCGCCGGTGGAGGCGGCCGCGGTGCTGCTGCTGCCGTCGTTCCTGACCAACGTCTGGCAGATGTGGCGCGGTCCGTTCCTCAGCTCGGCGATCAAGCGGCTGTGGCCGATGATGCTGGCGGTCTGCGCCGGCACCTGGGCGGCGGCGGGACTGATGACCGGTGGCTACGCGCGCGACATGACGGCCGTGCTGGGATTGACACTGGCGCTCTACGCGATGTCGGCCTTCACGCCGCTCACCTTGCGGGTCTCAACGCGCCATGAGCCGTGGCTTGGACCGCTGATCGGCGGCATGACCGGAATTCTCACCGCGGCGACGGGCGTTTTCGTGATTCCGGCGGTGCCATACTTGCAAGCGCTTGGACTGGAGAAGGATGAACTCGTTCAGGCGCTGGGTCTTTCATTCACGGTTTCCACGCTCGCGCTGGCGTTAAATATCGTCCACGCCGGTGCCATTAGGGTATCGCTGCTGCCCACCGTGCTTGCCGCCGTGGCCGCCGCCGTCGTCGGCATGTGGCTCGGCCAGGTTCTTCGATCGCGATTGCGACCGCCGGTATTCCGGCGCTCCTTCTTCGCCGGGTTATTCCTGTTGGGTGTTTATTTGGCCGCGGGGTTATTTCGTTGACGACGCTTGCGGCAAACCGGCAATTAATGCCGCTTCGGCCGCACCCAGACAATCCCGCCGGTTTCGCCAGCGAGCGGTCCGAACCGCCCCGGCGCCGGCTTGAGCATGCTTTGCAAGAGCTTGCGCACCGGCGACCAGTAGGGAACGTAATAGCGGCGGTCGACGTCCATGATGAGGACGCGTCCGCTGCCGGAATCATAGGCGCCGATAGGGGAAATGTGAGGGCCGTCCCAGTCGCCGGTGAGGACGCCCTGATCGAAATAAACGAGCGCGATGTCTTTGCTCGAACGCTCGTTGGCGGCGAGCAGGTGTCGCAGCCGCGCGAGGTTCTGATGTGATGCGTCGCTCGGCTTGAACGTCTCGATCTCATAACCGTGCAGACCGTATTTTTGCAGGCCCAGCGCAACGACCCTCAGCAATTCCGCGAAGGTCACGCCGGTGCCGTTTTGCGCCGTTTCGGTGCTCCAGCGCGCATCGCCCAAGACTTTCCGCAACGCGCCCTCGGCCACGAGGTCCACGTCAGCGCGTGGAGGCACGCCGCGCAGGGCGTTGAGCAGCATGGCGATGCTGGCGACCGAGCAGGCACTGTCGGTGTCCTGCGGGAGGTAGAATGGCATCATCGCCCAAAAGTCCGGCGCCGGATGAGTGCGCAGATAGCCGCTTGACTGCTCGATCGGCAGTGCGCTCGGCCCGAACCTCGGTTTGGCCTGGTCAGCGCCGGCAACGGGCGTCCAGAGCAGAGCGATCGTCAGCACGACACGCAGGCTTGTTTGCCCGCGCATTATCCCTCACCAGCCTCGCCGACGCGGCGCGTTCGCTCGGCACCTTCTTGCGCAATAGGCGAGGGAAGGATTGCCGCGGCTTCGCTGCTCCACCTTTGCGCCAGCGCTTTTCTGTCGAGCTTGCCGCGCGCGGTCTTGGGCAGCGCGTCACTGAGAACGATCCGCTTCGGTGCCTTGAAGGCTGGCAGCGCGGCGCAATGGCGCAGCAGCGCGGCGGCATCGGCGGCGGCGCCCGGGCGCGTCACCACGTAGCTCACGACCTCCTCGCCGTAGATCGGATCGGGCACGCCGACTGTGGCGGCCTCCATCACGTCGACATGTTGCAGCAGAAACGAGTCGATCTCGAGCGGTGAAATCTTGGCACCGCCGCGGATGATCAGTTCCTTTTCGCGGCCGCACAACGTCAGGAAGCCGTCGGCATCGAGCGCGCCGAGATCGCCGGTGCGAAACCGACCGCGGCAGTGAATTTTTATTTCGCCGTCTTCGCTGAGGTAACGGTATGGATGCTGGTCGCCGAGCCCGCCAACCTCCACATAGCCGATCTCGCCGAGGGGCAGGCGCCGGCCGCCGGCATCGACGATGGCGAGGTCGTGATAGGCAAACGGCCGGCCAACCGTGCCGATGCGACGCTCCTCGCCGGGGATCGCGGCGATCCAGCTCGCTTCGCTGGCGCCGCAGCCTTGCGCAACCGGAATGCCGAATTTCCGCTCGAAGCGTTTCCAGTCTTCGAGCAGCAGCGGCGCCGAACTGGAGGTGACGAAGCGCAGTTTCGGCAGATTGTCGCGATGGGCGTCCTGCTCGCTGTTGAGCAGAATGTTGATCGTCGTCGGATTGCCCGTGGCGATGGTCACGTCGTGCTGGCGCAGATGCTGGAAAAAACGGCTCGCCGAGAATTTTTCGGCGAGGACCAGAGTGGCCCCGCGGCAGACTACTGACAGCGCGCCCAAAGTCTGCGCCGAGTTCCAGCTGAACGGGCGGAAATCGTAGAGCCGGTCGTCGGCGCCGATGCCGAACTGCTCGGCGAGCGGGTCGATGTTGAGAAGATATTCGCGAAAACTCAAAATCACGCCCTTGGGCCTGGCGCTGGTGCCCGAGGTGAAAAGGATCACTGCGTCGTCCCCGGGGCGCGCCGGCGTGAGCGGGCCCTTGGGCGGACCCTTGGGCGGACCCTCCGCCAGCACGCCAAACAGCGTGTCCCGCTCGGCGCTGCCGAAACGGCCGATGCGCAGCCGCGGCTTCGGCACGTCAATGAGAAGCCCGTCCTGATAGAGCACAAGCTTCGGCTTTAGCCGCTCGAAGATGTTGCCGAGCTGGTTACGGTTCATCTCGATGTGGACCGTGCACACGGTCACGCCGGCGGCCATCACGCCGAAATAGCAGACAAGATGCTCGATCGAATTGTTGGCGAGGAGCGCGACCCGGTCATTGGGGCCGAGGTTCTGGCGGCGCAGAAATTCGGCGAAGCGGTCGATGGCCGCGCACAATTCGCCGTAGCTGACGGTGCGCCCGTCATCGGCGGACACCACCCACGGCTTGTCCGGCTCGCGCAACGCGGCGCGGGTAATCCATTCGCGCAACAGGTTTGAGCCGGCGTCAGCCTGCATGATAGGATGCCGAAGTCGAATTCCTTAGCAATATAAGCATTTAGCGGAAAACGCAAAATGCAAGTCAAGCGGACAGCGGTGATGCACACGATAACGACGGGTCCGGCGCGACCGCCGGGTGTCGCGACCATCCGGACGCGGCCGACATCCCGATGTCCGCCACCGGTCACGACACCGTCTATGCGTGGTCCTGCAAGGGCCGCCGTGCGGTCGCCGGCAAGGCCGCGGTGCGCGTCGATCCGCAAGGCTACATCGCCGAGAACTGGAAAGAGATAAAGTAACATGGCCGAACAGCCGCTGATGCCCGACCCGATGGCAACGCCGCTTTCTCTCGCGCAAGCGGCGGAGGGTAGGGCGGGGGCAGGATCGAACGCCGCGCCGTTCCTGTCGTATCACGATCTGCGCCAATGGCTCGAAGAGGCGCAAAAGCTCGGCGAAGTGAGGGAGGTCGGTGGCCTGACTTACCAGCGCGACATCGGCATGGTGGCGGAGATGTCGGCGCACGCGGACGATGCTCCGTGTTTCGTGTTCAAGGACGTGCCGGGCACGCTGCCGGGCAGCCGGCTCCTGGTCAATTTCTTTGCCGGCAAGCGCAAGAACATGACGCTCGGATTTTCAACCGAGCTTTCCAAACTCGAACTGAGCGAGAGCTTTCGCGTCAACCACGCCGGCATGCAGCGGCGAATCCCGCCGAAGCACGTCGACTCCGGTCCGGTGATGCAGAACGTGATGACCGGAGACGCCATCGACGTCACCAAATTTCCGGCACCGCAATGGCATTCGCAGGACGGCGGTCGCTATATCGGCACCGGCTGCTACAACATCATGCGTGATCCCGATGACGGCTGGATCAATTGCGGTACTTATCGGGTGATGATTCACGACGCAAAGACGCTCGGCTTTTACATCTCGCCCGGCAAGCACGGCCGGCAGATGCGTGACAAGTATGCGGCCCGCGGCGAGCGCATGCCGGTCGCCATCGTCTGCGGCGGCGATCCGATGAGCTTCCTCATGGGCTCGAGCGAGGTGCCGGAACGAGTCTGCGAGCTTGATGTGATCGGCGGCATGCGCGGGCAGCCGGTCGAGGTTATCAAGGGTCCGGTGACCGGACTGCCGATCCCCGCCAACGCCGAGATCGTGATCGAAGGCTTCGTCGAACCCGGCAACGTGCGTGCCGAAGGTCCGTTCGGCGAGTGGACCGGCTACTACGGCAGCGACGAGCGCCCCGAGCCGGTGATCGACGTCAAAGCGATCTATTATCGCAACGAGCCAATCCTGCTCGGTTGCGTGCCGCAGCGGCCGCCCGACGAAATCTGCCGCTATCGCGCGATCGTGCGCTCGGCGCTGTTACGCGAGAACATCGAAAAAGCCGGCGTGCCCGACGTCGTCGCCGCCTGGGCGCACGAGGTTGGCAATGCGCGGCTGTTTCTCGCCGTCGCGGTCAAACAGCGCTATCCGGGCCACGCCAAACAGGCCGGCCACATTGCCGCACAATGCCATGTGGGGGCCTATTGCGGGCGCTACGTGATCGTGGTTGACGACGACATCGACGTGTCGAACCTCGAAGAGGTGATCTGGGCGCTGATCACGCGCTCCGATCCGGCGACCTCGATCGATATCATCCGCGGCGCCTGGTCGACGCCGCTCGATCCGCGCATTGAACCCGAGCGCAAGGCGGCCGGCGATTACACCAACAGCCGGGCCATCATCGACGCCTGCCGCCCGTGGCACTGGCGCGATAAGTTCCCGGCGGTGAACATGCCGTCGCCCGAGGAGCGGCGCGAGGCGCTGGCGAGGTTCGGGGATTTGATGAGGCATTAGGCATGCCGAAGCGCCGTCCGTGACGATGGGCGGACGTGCCGCAGGCAACTTTTCTGCCCGTAGGCGATATAAGAGTCGTTCACACGCTGTCCGGACGCACGATGCCGGCGACCGAGAAGCGGCAGGCGTCCCGACGGACGCAGACAAGAGTGAATTGGTCAAGGTTGGGGAGAAGAAAATGTCCGGAGCAAGAAAAAAATTGTTGGGTTGCCGCGCTTTTCTTGCCATGGGCGGCTGCGCGGCGCTGATGATCGGCGCGATGAGCGCATCGACCGATGCGGCGGCGCAGTCCGCCGGCAAGGCACCAGTCGCGCTCAACGCGACCGAGTTGGAGCCCACTCCGGATCCTTCGTTGTCCTTCAACGACATGGCCCAGGCGATGGGCCTGTTCGAGAAATATGGCCTGAGCTACGTACCCGGGCCTAAGCTCGGCGGCGGCGGCCCCGCGCGCGTGCAAGCGGTCGTGACCAACAACACCGAAGTCGCTACGAGCGATATCATCTCGGTGATGGGCGCTATTTATTCCGGCGCGAAAATCAAGATTCTGATGGTGATGACGCCCTACGGCGACGAAGAAGTTCTGGGCCTCAAAAAGTACAAGACGCTCAAGGACGCTGTCGGCCTGGCCTGGGGCGTGGCGAGCCTGGGCGGTGCGCAGCGTTTCAATGCGCAGATGACGGCTGTGGGCATGGGATTCAAACCCGACGCTTTCAGATGGACGGCGATATCCGGCGCCGACGCGGCACGGCTGGAAGCGCTGGACACCGGCCGCACGCAGCTCGCGAATCTGTCGCACCTCGGGGCGCTTCTCGCCGCGGCCAAGGGCTATACCAAGCAGGTGCACGTTATCGTCGAGCACAGCGCGAAATATACTCCGCCGGTGCCGCGGCTGGTGGTGGTGGCGAGTGCCGATTGGCTCGCGAGCCACCAGGATGTCGCCACGCATTACGTCGAGATGATGCTCGATGCCAACCGCCAATGGGAGAACGACGCGCAGGCGTGGGTCGCGGCAGCGGGCAAGATCTACGCAGCGGCCGGCTTGAGCGACCAGCAGCTCCTCCAGGCATGGAAGGAATTCCACGACGGCGGCTATTTCTCGATCAACGGCGGCATCAATTTTGCGGCCACGCAAAAGATCATGGATCTGTTCTTCAAGCTGCGCACCGAGAGCCCCAACCAGTCTCTTTCCAAGCCCGCCGATATCTACGACACTGGGCCGCTGCAGGCCGCGCTCGACAAGATGGGCGTGGTTAAAGGAACTCCCGGCCTGCCCGACACGCCGGACTGGTATAAGGGCAAGGGCGTCGCTGCACATTAAGCCGGCTCGGCATGCCGGCGGTCGGCTCGCGCGGGATCAACCGGTTCGAGTCGCCACCCATGCCCGAGCTTGAGTTCGCGAGTGTTCGCAGGAGTTACCAGAGCCCGACGGGCGAGCGGCTTCTGGCGCTTGCCGATTTCAGTCTGCAGGTCGGTGGCGGGCGGTTTGTCACCGTGGTCGGGCCCAGCGGTTGCGGCAAGACCACGCTGCTGCGCATGGCGGCGGGACTGATCCCCGCCGATTCGGGCCAGGTCCTGCTGGACGGAGCCGCGCTCACCAACCCAAGCCCGAAAATGTCGATGGTGTTCCAGGGCATCGGCCTCATGCCTTGGAGGACCATCGAAAGCAACGTAGCGCTGGGCATCCGGCTTCAGGCGCACCGCGCGAAGCTCACTGCCAAAGAGATAGGCCTCGTCAAGGCGACACTCGCCATGGTCGGATTGCAGGGCTTCGAGCGCTATTATCCCCACCAGTTGTCGGGCGGCATGCAGCAGCGCGTGGGTTTGGCGCGGGCGCTGGTGCGCCAGCCCGAAATCCTGCTCATGGACGAGCCGTTCGGCGCGCTCGATGCGCAGACGCGGGCCGTGCTGCAGGACGAATTGCTCACGCTGTGGACGCGGGTGAAGAGCACCGTGCTCTTCATTACCCACGATCTCGACGAAGCAATTTACCTGTCGGACATGGTGGTGATCATGAGCCGGCGACCGGGCCACATCAAGCAGGTGCTGGAAGTAAAGCTGCCCCGGCCGCGCACCGGCTATGACGCGCGCGCCGAACCGGAATTCGCGCGGCTGCGCAGCATCGCCTGGCAGAGCATCAAGGAGGAGCTATGACCCAGAGCACCAACCTGCTCCCGGGAACCCCACCGAAAAACGGACGGTCGATCGTTGCAGCCATCGGCGGCAATCAGTATCTGCTCAGCGCGCTTTCGCTGATCGTATTCCTTGCCATCTGGCAAGTGATCAGCATGAACGTGCCGCCGATCATTCTGCCGGCTCCCGCCAGCGTCTTTGCCGCCTTCATTGCGTTGACCGCCTCCGGAGAACTCATCCGCGCCACCCTGCAGACGATTTGGCCCTTCGCCGTCGGTCTGGTGATTGCCTTCGTGGTCGGTACGGCGCTCGGTCTTGTGCTCGGCATTTTCCGGCCCGCGGCTCGCATCCTCGACCCGTACATTTTCATCTTCTGGTCGATTCCCAACATCGCCTGGCTGCCGCTGTTCATCGCCTGGTTCGGCGTCGGCAACCTGACCCTGGTCGTCTTTGTGTTCGTTTCGGCGGTCTTTCCGCAATTGCTCACCGTCGAGACCGGCGCCAAGGAAGCGGACAGCTTTCTGGTGGAAGTGGCGCGCTCGCTCGGCGGCACCAAGCGCGAAATTTTGCACATCGTCGTGCTGCCGTCGGCGCTGCCCTACATTTTTGCCGGGCTGCGCATCGCTGTCGGTCGCGCGCTGGTGGGGATCATCGTCGGGCAACTGCTGATCGTGGCGACGGGGATTGGCTACATGTTTCAGTTCTACGGCGAGACGCTTTCGCTCGCCAAATACTTTGCGCCGCTGATCGTGATCGCTGCGCTCGCGGTCCTGCTCAATCGCGCGGTCAACTGGGCGGAGCATGCCCTGATCCCGTGGAAGCCGCGCGCCTTTGCGTGATCGGATTGCGGCAGAGGAATGGGAGCGCTCGAGCAGAAGGCTCGTTACGCGCGCCTTACGCCGTGCTAAGGCTTGGGCATGAGCAACGACTCGATCTGGCCCGACCTGCCGCTGGCGGCGTGGAGCGAGACGTGCGAGACGTTCTATCTATGGACGCAGATCGCGGGGAAGGTGCGCATTGCAACAACCCCGCTCATTAATCACTGGTGGAACGCGACTTTCCTGGTGACCGCGCGCGGACTGTTGGCGCCGGCGAATGTTTATAACAGGACGGCGTTCGATATCGCCTTCGATCTTATCGACCATCAGCTTCGTATCGCGACCAGCGATGGCCGGGTCGAAGCCATCGCTCTCAAGCCGATGGCAGTCGCTGACTTCTATAACGAATTCATGCTCCGGCTGCATCGGCTCGGCATTGACCCGCAAATCTGGACGACGCCGTGCGAAATCGAAGACTGCATTGCATTCGACCGCGATCGCACCCATGCGCAGTACGATGGCGTCTATGTCGGGCGCTTCCACCGGGCCCTCGTTCAATCGGCGCGCGTGATGACCGACTTTCGCGCCCGCTTCGTCGGCAAAGCCAGCCCGGTGCATTTCTTCTGGGGCAGCTTCGATCTCGCGGTGACGCGCTTTTCCGGCCGTACCGCGCCGCCGCCAAAGGCGCATACGCCCAACGTCCCCGATTGGGCTATGCGGAGGCGTATTCGCACGAAGTCTCCAGTTGCGGCTTCTGGCCCGGTAATGGCGGCTACGGCCGCGCCGCGTTTTACGTCTATGCCTATCCGGAGCCGGTGGGTTACGGCGATACGCGTCTGCGCACTGCCGACGCATTTTACGACACCAACCTCGGCCAGTTCATCTTGCCCTACGATGCCGTCCGCCAGGCCCGCGATCCCAAGGCGCTGCTGCTCGGATTCTTGCAGGAGACCTATGCGGCGGCCGCTGACTTGGCGAAATGGGATCGCGCGGCGCTGGAGCGTGGCAATTAGGCGCTGCCGTTTCGTTTAGATGACCAGTTCCTGAGTTGCTGAATGAATGCCTTAACCGCGGGTGCTCGCTCATCCCGACGGAAGGCCGCAGCCAATTCGACCTGCTTTGTCTGCGCAGAAAGTGGCTTGTAGACCACGCCCGGAAGCTGAATGCACGAACACGATTGCGGGACAACGGCAATGCCGACGCCTGCGGCAACCAGCGTCACTGTCGTAAAGATATCGGGTATCCGATCGATGATGCGCGCGACGAATTTGCCTTGCTGGCCGACTGCGGCTGTGTGTTGAAAAAGTCCGATCTCGGTTTCAAAAGTCGGCGCAAGGAAGCGCTCCTCCGCCAACATCGCGGCGGAGATAGAGGCATTCTTGGCGAGCTTATGGTCGCTCGGCAAGGCAATCACGACAGGTTGCCTCGCGACGATGACCGCCGAAATCCCTACGGGATATCGCGCTGGCGTCCGGAGAAAGCCGACGTCAAGGCGTCCTTCCGTCAACTGGTCAAGCTGCCGCGCAGCCTGCATTGCCGAAAGCGAAAGGCTCACCAGTGGATGCGTCCGGCGATATTCCGCCAACGCCACGGTCACGAGCCCTGAGCACGCCGCCGATGAGGCGTAACCGATTTCGATGCGTCCCGTCTCGCCGCGTCCGGCAAGCCTTGCGACAAGCGCGGCGTGCTCCGCCTGCCGCAACGTCGATCGTGCCTCCTCGAGGAAACGCGTGCCTGCGTCCGTGAGGGCAACGCTTCGTTTGGTCCGTGTCAGCAGGAGGGCGCCTAATTCCCGTTCGAGGTTTCGGATTTGTTCGGTTGGGGATGGCGGCGATATGTGGAGGCGTTCCGCGGCCCGTGAGAAGTGCAAATCTTCGGCGACGGCCACAAAGTATCGCAAATGGCGCAGTTCCATTCGGGGTCGCTCCCTCGGCAAGTGCTATTAGGAAAAACCTAATACAAAGCCGGCCCAAAAGTAATGGACGTTGTTGGCTGATGCTCCGACAATTTGCCAGCCGTGGAAGGGCGCCGACAGTGATTCAGGCCGGGCCGAATTCGACGGCAATGAGACGTCTGGTTTCAGACACGGCGAAATGGAGAAGTGACATGAGAAAGCTCTTTCTCGCTTTCGCATTCGCTGTGGTTTTCGGGTGCACCGACGGTGCCGCGGCACAAGTCTATCCCTCGCGGCCGGTGCATTTGGTCGTGGGTTATCCAGCCGGCCTTACGCCCGACATTGTCGCGCGCCTCATTGCTCAATCGCTGTCGGAGCGCCTCGGGCAACAGGTCATCGTCGACAACCGGCCGGGCGCTGGCAGTAATGTTGGCACCGAAGCGGTCGTGCGCGCGCCGGCCGATGGCTATACGCTCCTCGTGCTTACATTTGCCAATGCGGTCAACGCGACTTTGTACAAAGGACTGAATTTCGATATTGAGCGCGACATTGCGCCGGTCGTCGGCACCTTCCGGTCGCCTGCGATTATGGTGGTTACCCCGTCGTTTCCGGCCAAGACCGTTCCCGAGTTCATCGCGTATGCCAAGGCCAATCCCGGAAAGGTCAATTACGCGTCCGCTGGCTACGGAACCCTGAACAACGTAGCCGGCGAGATGTTCAACGCGATGGCCGGCGTTGATCTTGTTCACATTCCGTATCGGGGCAGTTACATGCCAGATCTTCTCGGCGGCCAAGTGCAGGTCACATTCGCTCCGATCGCAACGGTGATCGAGTACATCAAGGCGGGAAAGCTCCGTGCCCTCGCGCTAACCGGCGCGGCGCGCTCCGCCGCGCTGCCCGGAGTCCCCGCATTAAGAGAATTCCTTCGCGGCTATGAAGTTGAGTATTTGGCATGGGATAGGCGCGCCTAAGAACACGCCGCCGCAGATCGTCGAGAAGCTCAACAAGGAGATCAATGCCGTCCTCGCCGATCCCAAAATGAAAAAACGGTTTGCCGCGCTCGGCGGCACGACGATTGGAGGATCGCCTACCGACTTCGGTAAGCTCATCGCCGCAGAAACCGAGAAATGGCGCAAGGTGATCCGCATAGCCAACATCAAGCCCGAGTGATCCGCGTGCTGCCGGACGTTAAATACGATCGTTCCGCGAGTCCGACTGGCCGCCATTCTCGTTACAAATCACGCGCGCGCCACGATATTCCGCAATGTGCTTGCTGCCCGCCGACATTCTTTGAAGCAGGCGGTTATGCGGCCGCGACCGCGCCAAAGCGCGGTTTGACGGCCGGATTGGCCAGCCGCAACGGCTCGCCCTTTTCGAACTTTTGAATCTGATCGAAGCATTCACCGAAATAAAGCTCGAAATTGTCCCATTCCGCCCAACCGAGATGCGGCGTGCACAGCACATTCGGCATTTTCAGCAGCGGATGCGCGCCGCCCATGATCGGCTCTTCCTCATAGACATCGACCGCGGCGTAGCCGGGGCGGCCCTTGCGCAGTGCCTCGAGCAGCGCACCCGGCTGCACCAGCTCGGCGCGCGCGACATTGACGAACAGCGCGGTTGGCTTCATGCGCGCAAAATCGTCCGGACCGATGAGACCCCTGGTCTCAGGCTGCAAACGAATACTGATCGAGAGCACGTCCGCACGTTCGAACAATTCGGCCTTCGATCCGGCGAATTCATAACCGGCGGCGGCGGCTTTCGCGAGCGAGTTGTTCTGCCCGAAGGCCAAAACGTTCATGCCGAAGCCCTTGCCGCCCGCGGCCACCAGCGAGCCGATGGCGCCCAGGCCGTAGATGCCGAGCGTCGAACCGCGCAGCCGATGCGACAGCGTGCAGGGCCAGTCGCCGCGCTTCATGCGTTCGGCTTCGAGCGCGATGTTGCGACGCGCGGCGACGATCAGCGCCAGAGTCAATTCAGCGGGCGCCACCGGTGAATTGCTGACTCCGGTCGATACCGGGATGCCGAGCTCGGTCGCCGCAGCGAAATCGATTCTTTGCGAGTTGCGGCCGACGAGCGCCAGCAGTTTGCATTTCGGCAGGCGTTCGAGCAGCGCACGGGAGAAGTGGACGCGCTCGCGGATCGACACGACGATATTGGCGTCGCCGAGCCGCTCCACCAGCTGATCGAGATCGCGCGCCGGCTCGCGATAGCGAACTACCTCGTGATGGCGGATCGTGGAAAAGCATTCGAGCCGATCCACCATATCCTGATAGTCGTCGGGAATTACGATTTTCATTTGTCGCGTGGTTGTCCAGCGAGGTCGGGATTATCCCGGGAGCGGACGAGTTCCGCAGCGAGACCCCGGCCTTTCCGAGAACACGCTTGTTCGGGCGATCGTGAAAGTTGGACGGCGCGGCCGGGGTCTCACGCCGCCACAGCCTGGGCCTTGCGCTCGAGCACGAAGTCGTAGTTCACGACGTAGAACGGCTCATTCATGATTTCGCCATTCGGCGCCCTGCTGCCGGCCGGCATTTCCTTGAACTCGACGATCAGCGGCTCCTTGACGCCGTAGACCGCATCGCCGTCGATCCATTCGTCGCCGGCGCGGAACAGATGCGTCACCAAGCCGTGATATCCCGAGGCGCCGAGGGCGAAATGAATGTGTGCCGGCCGCATGTGGCTCATGTCGGTGCGGTTCATCAGCTCGCCGATCGTGCCGTCCATGGGGATCGTGTAGGAGATCGGCGCCACGGTACGGATCAGATACGAGCCGTCGGGCTGAGTCCGGTAAAGGCCGCGCATCCATACGCCTTCGATTTCCGGACGCTGCGCTTCGTAGAGGCCCTCACCGTCGGTCTGCCACAGGTCGAGGGCGGCGCCGGCGATCGGCTCGCCGCCGACGCCGCGCACCTTGCCGGTGCAGAAGCAGGGGATGCCGGGCGAATTGGCCGCCATATTGGCGCCGTTCGCCATTGCCGGCGCATTCGCGACGTGGAACGGGCCTTCGACCGTGCTCGGTGTCGCTCCCTTGCTCTGGCGATGATTGATGGCGTCGACCAGCATGCTGGCGCCGAGCACGTCCGAGAAAAGGATGAACTCCTGGCGCTTGTTGTCGCACATTGCTCCGGTGCGAGTGAGAAAATCGATGGCTGTGGCCCATTCGGCCTGGGTGGGCTCGATCTCGCGCACGAAGGCGTGGACGTGCTTGACCAAGGCCTGCATGACCTGCTGAAGCCGCGGATCTGGAATATCGCGCCAGCGTTGGAGCACGATATCGGTCAGCGTCTTTTCGTTTACGTACGGCATTGTCGTCTCCTTCGATCAGCGGCCGGCGCAATTATTGCCCGGCAAACTCACCCGCGCGAAGCCGGCGCGCCATTCAGTTCGCGCCGAACCAGCGCCACGCCGTCGGCCATGGCCTTCATCTTAGCAAAGGCGACCGCGCGCGGCAGGTATTTCATGCCGCAATCCGGCGCGATCACCACCCGTTCCGGCGGCACGTGGGTAAAAGCCCGCCGGATGCGCGTTGCCACGGTCTCCGGCGTTTCGGCAGTCCTATCGGCAAGATCGATAACTCCCAAAATAATGGTTTTCGACGGCAGCTCCCGCAAGACTGCAAGGTCGAGCCTGGGCTGCGCCGCCTCGATCGAGATCTGCTGCGCCTTGCAGCCATCGAGCTCGGGCAGGAACGAATAGCCTGACGGCTTGTCGTGCACGACCGCGGCGTAGCCGAAGCACAGGTGCACCGCCACCGTGCCGCGCACGCCGTCGAGCGCGCGATCGAGGGCCTTCAGCCCGTATTTTCGCGCCTTGTCCGGATGCTGCTGCATCCATGGCTCGTCGATCTGGACCACGTCGGCGCCGCCGGCAAACAAGTCCTTGATCTCGGCGTTGACCGCATCCGCATAGGCCAGCGCCAAAGCTTCCTCATCCTTATAGTAGTCGTCCTGGGCCTGCTTGCTCATGGTGAAGGGACCGGGCACGGTGGCTTTGACGCCTCGGTCGGTGTTGGCCCGTAGCACGTGCAGATCGCGCAGTTCGACCGGGTTTCCCCGCCGGATCGGTCCGACGACGCGGGGCACTGGAATGGGCCTGCCGCTGCGATTGATGGTGGTTCCGGGGTTCTTTACGTCGATGCCTTCCAGCGCGGTCGCAAACCGGTTGGAATAGCTTTCGCGCCGCTGCTCGCCGTCGGTGATGATGTCAAGTCCCGCGCGTTCCTGGTCGCGGATGGCGAGAACGGTGGCGTCGTCCTGCGCCGCTTCCAGCTTGTCCGCTGCCACCAGCCACAGCTCGCCTGCGCGCACGCGCGGCACCTGCTTCGACAGCGTGGCGCGGTCGATCAACCACTCCGGCTGCGGGTAGGAGCCGACCAGTGAAGTGGGAAGCAGCATCTATTTATCCTCCCCCGCTGCGCTTTTGCTCGGCGGGGGTGGATCTAAGCCTTACGCCTTGAGCGCCTTGGCGTACGGATAGATCACTTTGCCGGTCGCATAATCCGGCGGTGTGAGTACGGTCTGGTAGCTCATGCCGCGCCAAGTCTCGAGGTTCGCTGCATCAGTAATGTCATGATACTGCACCTGCAGCTGCCGAGCTTGGACCCACTCGCCCTTCTGATCGAACCTGACGCCGTCTATCATGATGGTGTTGACCGCATTGCCGTGGAGGTAGGTGGCGATTTTTGCGTCGTCGAGGCCCTTGGTGGCTTCGACGGCCTGCGCCAGCACCTGCAGATAGGAGTAGCCCCAACCGCCGAGATAATAGCCGAGCGGATCGATGCCGAGCTTCGGCGCGCGCGCCTGATATTTCTCGAAGAATGCAGCCGCCGGCTTCATCAATTTCGGCGACGGCACCCAGTTTTCATAGTTGATGATGCCGTTGAGCTTGCCCTTCAGCTTGTTTTTGATGGCGACGGCTTGCAGTCCGACCATGGCACCGCCGATCATCTTCGGCTTGAAGCCGAGTTCGTTGACGGACAAGGTGATGCCGACGGCACTCAGTGGATAGGCGCAAACAACGAGGAGATCGGGATTGGACGCTTGAATGGCGCGAACGACGGGCGAAAAGTCGGTCGTGCTTGGCGGGTAGGTCTTGTCATAGACGATTTTGAAGCCGTATTCCTTGGCATTGGCCCGTGCGCCGTCTGCCGCATTGCGTGAGAATTCGGCGTCCTCGGCGGTGATCGCGAGCGTCTGCGGCTTGGGATTTTGCGCTGCTGCGACCTGAAAGAAGCCTTCGGTCAGGACCTGTCTGGGGTGCGCTCCGCTGGTCGGTATCCAGGCGAAGTATCGCGGGTACTTGAACTGGGCGTTGGGATCGAGCGCAAACAGTCCGATGAAGACTTTGCCCTTCTGCATGACTACGGGAATGGCCGGCGCCACCATATTGGTCGCATACGGACCGATGACCAGATCGACTTTGTCGACATCGAGCAGCTTGGTGTATATGCCCGGTATATTCGTGGGGTTCGACTGATCGTCGTAGTGAATCAGGTCGACTTGGCGGCCGAGCAGTCCGCCTTTGGCATTGATTTCCTCTGCCCAGATCTGGGCGCCAAGCAAGGCCTGTTGTCCATTCACCGCGAGTGGCCCGGTCAGCGCCATGGAAAAACCGATCTTGATCGGGGCGGAGCCCTGCGCAAAGCCGGGCGCGGACAACGCTGGCGAGATCAGGGCGGCGCCGACGCCGGCGTTAACGCTGCGGCGCGTGACGTGATTGCTCATGGATTTATCTCCGGAACGTTATGTTGACTGATGACAGCTTTCGGCAGCCGTGGCCTTGGACCTGACACGCCGGTATCAGGCCCAAGGCAGGTTCGTGCGAAACGAGGTTATCCCAAAGCCTTGTCGTAGGGATAGACGATGCTGCCGGTCTTCTCGTCCGCGGGCGTGAGCACCGTCTGGTAGGTCATGCCTCGCCATGTCTCCAGGTTCGCGGCATCGGTGATGCCGTGATACTGCACCTGCAGCATCCCCGACTTGGTCCACTCGCCGTTTTTGCCGAACTTGATGCCCGACGCCATGATGGTGTCGAACGTGTGCGATCGCAGATAGTTGGCGATCTTGTCGTCGCTGAGGCTTTTCGACCCGGTTACCCCATCGGCCAGCACTTGCAGATAGGCGTAGCCCCAGCCGCCGAGGTAATAGCCGAGCGGATCAATGCCTTTCGCACGCGCCTGGTATTTGTCGAAGAAGGCCTTTGCCGGCGTCATCAATTTTGGCGACGGTACCCAGGTCTCATAATTGACGATGCCGTTGAGCTGGGTTTTCAGCTTGCTCTTGATGGCGGTGTACTGCAGTCCGACCATGCCGCCGCCCATCATCTTCGGCTTGAGACCAAGCTCGTGCGCGGATTGCAGCATGCCGACCGAGCTGTTCGGGTAGGAGCAGATGACGACGACATCGGGATTGGTCGCCTGGATGGCGCGGATAATCGGAGAGAAGTCGGTCGTCGAGGGCGGATACATCTTGTCGTAGACGATCTTCAGACCGTACTTTTTCGCGTTGGAGCGAGCGCCGTCGGCGGAGTTGCGCGAGAATTCGGCGTCCTCGGCGGCGATCGCGACGGTCTTCGGCTTCGGGTGTTGCGCCGCCCCAACCTCGAAAAATCCCTCAGTGAATGATTGCTTCGGAGTCGGCCCCGACGGCAGCATCGAGAAGTATTTGGGATAGTGAAACGTGCCGTTGGCATCGAGCGCGAACAGCCCGATGAGCACCTTGCCTTTTTGCATGACCGTTGGAATCGTCGGCGCCACCATATTGGTGCCGTAGGGTCCAACGACGAGATCGCATTTGTCGACGTCCATGAGCTTGGTATAGAGGCCGGGAATGAGCGAGGGATTGGTCTGGTCGTCGTAATAGATGAGCTTGACCGGCCGGCCGAGCAGACCCCCCTTGGCGTTGGTGTCCTCCTCCCAGATCTGCATGCCGAGCAATGCCTGCTGGCCGGCGCCTGCAAGCGAGCCGGTCTGCGCCATGGAAAAGCCGATCTTGATCGGGGCGGCGCCCTGCGCAAAGCCGCGAGCCACGGACAACGCGGGTAATATCAAGGCGGCGCCGATACCGGCGTTGACGCCACGGCGGGTCAAGCGATTACTCATGGTTTCCTCCGGAAGTCAGGGTTCTATCGTTTGCCATCCCGGTCCCTAAGATGCCTCGATTTGACGCGCGTGGAAAGGGAGCGGACGGGGGTCGTGGCATTTTGACAGAGGACGCGAAGGATCGAGCACGGAACGGCGGCCGGTGCTCGTTCACCGGGCCTTCATCGGTCGCCGGTGCTACGGATCGGCCGTCGATACTGCGGAATCCTCAGTCATGCGTCCACGGCACCAGCCGCTCCTCGAGCCAGCCGAAGCCCGCGGTCATGACGATGCCGGCGCCCGCCAGTACGACAACTCCGGCAAAGAGGTCGGGCATATTGAAAGAGTCGGCCGATTGGCTAATCAGATTACCCAATCCGGCGCGTGACCCGAACAGTTCGGCCACGACGACCCCGATCAAGCCTCGGCCGATGCCGAGTTTCAGACCGGCAAGGATAAAGGGCACCGCGGAGGGCAACGAGATTTTGAAGAAGATTTGCGTGCGCGTGGCGCCGAACGAGCGCAGCATTTCGATCAGCCGCTCGCTGGTGGTGCGCAGTCCCGCCTCGGTATTGATGGCGACCGGGAAAATGACCAGCGAGATCACCACCACGACCTTCGACCAGATGCCGATGCCGAACCATAGAATGAACAGCGGTGCCAATGCGATAATAGGCGTGGCATAGAGTCCGGAGACCCACGGCTGCAGTGCCTGCTTGGCGCGCACGCTCGCGGCCATGGCCAGCCCGAGCGCAATGCCGAGCGCGCTCGCCACCGCATAGCCAAGCGCGAACTCGGCAGCGCTCACTCCCGCGTCGCGCCAGAGTTGTCCGTTGCGCGCGAGATGGTAGAGGGCGACGGCGATCTCGGAAGGCGCGGCAAGAAAGAGCGCGTTGGCAATCAGAAAACGACTGACCAGTTCCCACAGCGCCAGCCCGCCGATGACCGACGCGAGCCCCACCAGATAGTAGCGGCGAAACGCATTGGCGAGCGGATGCGCGGCCCGCGGCCGCGCCGGCGCGGATTCCGGGGGACGCGCGGTCTTGATGCCTTCGCTCGTCGTGCTCATCACCGCGCAACGTCGGTTTGCGCGCGGTAATGGCTGGCAATCTCGCCGCCCGTCGCCTTCCACACGCGTTCGTGTTGGCAGATATAGCCCAAGGCGCGATCGAAGGCATCGATGCGGTGCGGTACGCCCGTGAGGTAGGGATGAATGGCGATCGCCATGACGCGCCCCGATCTTGCGCCTTCGCGGTAGAGCACGTCGAACTGCCGGCAGATCATCTCCCGGAATTCGTCCGCGGTGCGGTTGAATTGCTCGAATGCCGGCTTGTCGTTGATCTCATGGCTGTAAGGAACGCTGACCAGCGTACGCTCGCCTTCGAGCGTCATGACATAGGGCTGGTCGTCGTTGGTCCAGTCGCACACGTAGTCGCAGCCTTCGGCGGCGAGCAGGTCGAGCGTGCCCCAAGTCTCCTGCAGGCCGGAGCCGAGCCAGCCGCGCGGCCGCGCTCCGGTCGCCCGCTCGATGGTCGAAAGCGCGTTCTTGATGACACGCGGCTCTTCGCCCGCCGCCGCCGCATTGAGACGGCGGGTGTTGCTCTCGCAATGGCCCATCCATTCCCAGTGCAGCGTGTTGCCTTCCTCGATGATCTGCGGGTGCTCGGCGCACAGCTCGCTGTTGAGCGCAACAGTGGCGCGAATGCCGTGCCGCTCGAGCACTTCCATCAGCCGGAACACGCCGACGCGGTTGCCGTAATCGCGTGCCGACCAGGCCGGCACATCGGGGACAGGCGCGCCGGTACCCCCCGAGCCGGGCGGCACTTTCTCGTCGAGCGCAAAGAACTCGATATTGGGAATGACCCACAGCGCCAGATGCGCATCGTTCGGCCATTTTAGCGGCGGTCGACGCGTGATCGGCGAATAGGGGAACGGCCCATAGCGTGCCGGCCTCATTTCAACTTGCCCGTTTGATGGACGAGATGTTGGCGAGGTGCGCGATCACTTCATCGACGTGCATTACGTCGGCGTATTTGTGGTGCATGTCGAACAGATTGACCTTGTGTGACATCGGGCTGCGATCGAAACAGCACTCCTCGACCAGCACGACATGATAACCGTGCGAATAGCCATCGACCGCGCTGGCGCGCACGCAGCCCGACGTGCTTTCGCCGCAGACGATCAGCGTCTGAACGCCGAGCTGCGTCAAGTGCGCGGCAAGTGGCGTCCCATAGAAGGCGCTGGCGCGCTGCTTGGTGATGACCACGTCGCCCTTCTGCGGCTTGAACTCCGGCCGGATGGCGTAGTCGGCGGCTTCGACCGACGGCTTGACGCGCTTGGTGGCGCCGACCAGGTCGGGGCGGCTTTCGCCGCGCATATCGCCGGTTGAATAGAAGATCGGCAGCCCCGCCGCGCGCGCTGCGGCGAACAGGCGCCTGGTCGGCTCGATCGCCTCGTAGGCGTAGCGGCCGCAGGCGCTCGGATTGGTCTTGACCAGTTCCACGGGCGGCTTGGCGCCGCCCCGGTAGGCGAGTTCGTAGAGGTCGATGCCAAGCAGAGCCGGTGCCGGCCCGACGAACGTCTTGCGCCGGTAGTGTGAATAGACCTCCAGGTCGTCCGGGGAAACGATGTCCCGCCAGCAATGGTCCTCGAAATTCTCGCTCATGTCTGTGTCCATCCGCTTCCAGATCGTCGAATGTGGCTGAATTTGCGGTGCTACGCTAATCTTGTCAGTGCGCTCAGGCAATGTTAGCCGTCACATCAGGGACGACAGAACCGCGCAGCCGGCGCACGCGCGAGGGGAGCAATGTCATGAACGCGGCGATTCAACGAAAGCAATTTGCGCTTGCCGCGCTGACGGCCGGCGCGATCCTCGCTATCGCGATGACTCCTTTGCAACCCGCGTGCGCCGAATTGAAGATCGTCGAGGGCTTCGTCAGCAATGGCGCGTTGCAATGGCCGGAATATATCGCCACCGAGTTGGGCTGGTTCAAGCAAAACGGGGTGAGCGTGGACATGCTGACGGTCGGCCCGGGCTCGGCCCAGCAGGTCGCGGCCGGCTCCCTCGATATCGCCTATAGCGGTTTTCCGGACTTCATTCGGGCGACCAACCAGGGCGCACCGGTCAAGATCGTGATTAACGGCGTCGACCAGCCGCCCTACGCGGTCTATGCCAAGCCGACGATCAAGAAAATCGCCGATCTCAAGGGCAAGACGATAACCATCGGTGGCATTAAGGACGTGACGCTGATCTACATGGAAGCCTTCATCGCTGCCGCCGGGCTCAAGGCCAGCGATGTAGACCTCTTCTACGCCAAGGCGACTCAGGATCGGTTGGCGGCGCTGCTCTCCGGCGGCGCCGACGCGGCCATTCTCTATCCGCCGACCACGTTCCGCGCGGCGGCAAAGGGTTATACCGACCTGGGTGACATTGAAGCCTATTTGAAGGATTTCCCGTTTACGGTGTGGGCGGCCAACATGAACTGGGCGGCAAAGAACCGCGACGCCCTTCTCGGCTACATAAGGGCGTACAGCCGCGCTGTTCATTGGTTGTACGATCCGAAAAACAGGGATCAGGCAATCGACATCCTCGTCAAATATTCCAAGCAGAGCCATCAGGATTCGGCCGATACTTACGATTACTTCGTCGGCAAGCTTCATGCATTCAGCGATAATGGACGGCTCAGTGACGCGAGCTACAAGAAAATGACCGACGCGATGGTGAAGTGGGGTGATCTCAAAGAGCCGGTGCCGCCGATGTCCAAGTTCTTCGATTTCAGTTTCGTCGATGCGGCGTGGAAATAGAAAGTTTCCGACCTGCGCGCCGGGCGCCAGCGCCGGGGGATCTTTGCATTTCACGCCGTGTCCTGAACGGAGTACGCTCCCGTCGAAGGTCAACGCGTGGCAGGGCCGGTCTCCTGGCCCTCGCCAGCGGCGATGTGCGGGAGACAGACCGGCTGGACGAGCATGATCGCGCTCTCCGTCAACGGCAAATCCTACGAGGTCGATGTCGATCCCGATACGCCCTTGCTGTGGGTGCTGCGGGACTCGATCGGGCTCACCGGCACCAAATACGGCTGCGGCATCGCCCAGTGCGGCGCCTGCACCGTGCACCTCGACGGTGTCGCTATGCGATCCTGCCAGGTTCCAGTCGGCAGCATCGGCAGCAAGCCGGTCGCGACGATCGAATCGCTGGCGCAGGACGGCAAGCTGCATCCGGTGCAGCAGGCCTGGCTCGATCTCGATGTGCCGCAATGCGGCTATTGCCAGAGCGGCATGATCATGGCGGCCGTCTCTCTGTTGCGGCAGAAGCCGAAGCCGACCGATGCCGACATCGACGCCGTGATGACAAATATCTGCCGCTGCGGCACCTATCAGCGCATTCGCGCGGCGATCCACCGCGCCGCCGCGGCCGCGTAAGCTGCGCGCGTTGCCGCTCGGCTTTTCGCGGCCTATCCTGTATCGCACAACAACCAGGACCTGATCGATGAATGATGTTGCCAAACCCGAGGCGCAAGCGAGCTACGCCAACAAAGCCTGGCAGTCGGATGTCATCGTCGATCTGATAAAGCACTACGGCTTTGCCTACATTGCGCTCAATCCCGGCGCGAGCTATCGCGGCCTGCACGATTCGCTGGTCAATTACGGCGGCAATCAGCCGCCGATTTTGCTCTGCCAGCACGAGAAGATCGCCGTGCAGATCGCGCACGGTTACGCCAAGGCGACCGGCAAGCCGATGGTGGCGATCGTGCACGACGTGGTCGGCATGCTGCACGCCACCATGGGCATCTATTACGCCTATATCGACCGCTGCCCGGTATTTGTGATCGGCGCTACCGGCCCCATGGACGAGAGCCGGCGGCGTCCCTTTATCGACTGGATCCACACCGCCAACGTCAACGGCGAGCAGCTGCGCCATTACGTGAAGTGGGATTATCAGCCCTCGAGCATCGAGGGCGTCCCCGACTTATTCGCCCGTGCCTATGCGGCGATGATGACCGAGCCGCAGGGGCCGATCTACATGTGCTACGACGCCTGGCTGCAGGAGCAGCCGCTCGCCCGCGACGTGGCGCTGCCGAAACCGGCCGACAACAAGGTGCCGGTGCCGATGGCCGCCGACCCTTTGGCGCTCGCCGAGGTGGCCGACCGGCTGCTCGCCGCGAAATACCCCGTGCTCATGGCCGAATATGTCGCGCGCAATGCCGACGGTTTCGACAATCTCGTCGCTCTGGCGGAAACCGTCGGCGCCGCCGTGTTTGACGTGCATGCGCGGCTCAATTTTCCCAATCGCCACAAGCTCAATTTGAGCTGTGAGAAGGAGATCTTCCGCGACGCCGATCTGATTTTGACGCTCGACACCCGCGATTGGGAGAAGTCGACCCATTACAACGATCGAACCAAGCGCCAGGTGGTGCCGCATTATCCCCAAACATGCGAGATGATCGATATCGGGTTCGGCGAGATAAACTTGAGCAAATGGTCGATGGATTACGCGCGGATGCCGACATGCTCATTGCGCGTGCTCGGCGATACGTTGACCGCGATTCCCGAACTGACGCGGCTGTGCCGCGAGCGCATCGACAAAAATCCCGCGCTGGCAAAAAAAATTGCCGAACGTGAGAAGCTGGTGGCGAGCAAACACGATGCACTGTTCAAAAAATGGGCCGCGGACGCCAAGAAGGATTGGGACGGCCTGCCGACCACGCTGCCGCGGCTCGCCAGCGAAATCTGGGACGTCATCAAGACCGAGGATTGGGTGCTCACCGGCGCCAATCTGCAGGAGTGGTGCTACAAGCTGTGGGATTTCGAGCGGCCGTATCGGCATCCGGGCCAGGCACTCGGCACCGGCACGCAGATCGGCACCTCGCTGGGCGTGGCGCTCGCCCACCGCGGCAGTGGCCGGCTGATCGTCGATATTCAGCCCGACGGCGACCTGATGTTCGACGCCGGCGCACTGTGGACGGCGAGCAAGAACAACATCCCGATGCTCATCGTCATGTACAACAACCGCGCCTACTACAACGACTGGGAGCACCAGATCCGCATCGCCAATTTCCGCGGTACGCCGGTCGAGCGTGCCTATATTGCGCAGGACATCGCCGGCCCCGAGCCCGACTTTGCCGCCATCGCCAAGGGCATGGGCTGGTACGCCGAAGGCCCGGTGGAAAAACCCGGCGAGATCGGCCCCGCGCTACGCCGCGCCATCGCGCAGGTCAAAGCCGGCAAGCCGGCGCTGGTCGATACGGTGGTTAGGCCGCGGTGAAAAATTCCCTCTCCCCTTGCGGGAGAGGGTGGCGAAGTCGAGCGCAGCGAGACTTGGCCGGGTGAGGGGTTTGTGCGGTTGAGCGCAATATGCGCTGACCCCTCACCCGCCCTCGCTCAGCGGCGCCTTCGCTCGGACACCCTCTCCCGCAAGGGGAGACGGAAGAACCGTCCACCGACCCGCCAAATCCTACCAATACCGTCCCGTGCCGCCGACGATGACGACGATGATGCCGAGCGCGAGGTTAATGGCGACGATCATGCGGATCTGGTTGAGCGCCTTGCCGGCTTCCGGCAGCGCGCCGCTATCGAGCGCGGTGCGAAAGCGTTTCCACGCCGCGAAAAAGAGGTGCAGATAAAGCAGCACCATCAGAATGCCGAGTCCCTGCATCACGTTGATGTAGGTCGGTGCAGCGGCGAAGCCGCCGAAATATTTTGCCAGCATCCAGTACCCGGAACCGAGCAGCACCACGATGGCGATGCCGACCCAGGGCAAGAATTTTTCGAATACGCGCCGCCACAACGGCAGCCGCAGCGGTGGATCGAGCGGGCCTGCGGCCGGGCGCAGCACCCAATAGGCGAACGCCATGCCGCCGACCCAGAAGAGCGCGGCGAGCAGGTGGAGGGCGAGCAGAAAGACGAGCATGGTCCGACCTTTTTGTTCATTGAGTCGATTGTAACGCGCGTTCTCACTTCACACGCGGATGCATGAATTCCAAACTGCCTCTCACGCCTCTAACCCGAGGAGCCTGATGTCCAGCGCCACGGCCGCCTTGCGCAGTTCTGAGTCGAGCGTCGCCAGCGGGAGTCCCCGGCGTTGTGCAAGTTCGAGATAGGTCGAATCATAGATCGTAAGCGCGAAACGCTCCGCGAGGCGAAGCGTCGTCGTCCAAGCATAAACATCGGTATCCGGATCGACGGTGATTGGCATATGAGTCAACGCGCGCAGCGATCGATCGCGGTAGCCGGCGGTAACGCGTTTGCGCCTGATGGCAGACTGGAATGCATTGGCGACTTCGAGGCGCCAAAGTGTCGGCACAACAGCGCCCGTTTCGGAAACGGTGTCGAGCACCGCTTCGGTTGCGGGCGTCGTCTCATCGTCAAAATACCAAGTGACCGCGAGCGAGGCGTCGATGACCAAGCTCATTGGCGGCCTTCGTTGATCAGACCCTTGATCCGCAGGCGGCCAAGGGTGACGCCCTTTCTCATCGTCCGGATCGTTTGTGCTGCCGTGCGGCTGCGTGCGAGATCGAAGGTCGAGCCAGGCGGCACGAGACGCGCAACGGCCTTGCCCCGGCGCGTGATGACGATTTCCTCGCCAGCCTGCACACGATCGAGGAGCTGACCAAGTCTGCTCTTGGCTTCGAAAGCGCCGATCTCTTTCATGGTCCAGCAATGGCCTAGACTGTTAACTAGACCGCTAGGATAGCCACGCGAACCCCGCTTGTCCAGCGCCGACGAAAATCCCGGTGTATGAATTCCGCACTCGCCGCGATGCGCAGTCCGACTTACGAACTTGCCTCCTGGAGCGGATTTGACATTCGCTACCCACCCGGCCGACAGCGCGTGAAGCGAATGTCAAATCCAAAAGCTCCACTACTAGGACTATGGTTGCTAGTGGTCCTTTGATTCCAACATTCGCATGACAGCAAGCCGGAACGGGATGCGAATGTTGGAATCGGACCATTAGGCCGGCAGCCGCTGATCGGCGGCAACGAGCACGCCATCGACGGTCATCGGCTCGCCGTCAAGCGACACCGAGCAGTCGGCCATCGGGATATCGACGTGACACGGCGAATGATTCGAGCCTCCGGCTTCGGCGTTCGGTCCAGTCGAGAACAGAAAGTTACCGGCGAACGAACGCGCGTCCATGCCGTGCGATTGCGTCTTGTCGCGCAGGCCCAAGGCGCCCCAATTCGCCTTCGGATGCAAGCCCCAGCCAACATGCGCGATGCCGAAGGCGGCCGGATCGTCGTATGATTCGAGGTGCTTGCGCAGATATTTGGCGTCGAAGCCGCCGCCGATTTGGATAATGACGCCGTCGCGGATATCGAGTTCGATTCTGGACTGCACGTAGAATTTGAATGGCAGCAGGATGTCGCCCAAGTCGATGACGACGCGGCCCGTGGACGCGCCCTCGTTCGCCCAGGTGGCGACGAAACCGCTCGGCCAATGATCCCAATGGCCCGGTTCATCCGCATAGCCCCATTGCGCCAGCGTCGGAAACTGGCCGAGCGGCATGGTCAGGTCGGTGCCCGCCTTGGAGGTAACCGTCATGGTCTTGGCGGCCTTCAGGCGCTTTTGCGCCGCCTGCACCCGGCGTTTGTCGTCGGCGCTCGGGATCATGCGGGCAAGCATTTCGGGCGGCTCGATTACCAGCAGCATGCGCGTGCCGGCCGCCAGGATTTCGAGCTGCTCGGGCGAATGCAAAAGCCCCATGAGGTCGAGCACCATGTCGACCCGCTTGAGCGTGTCAACCACGATGCGATGGCCCGTCAGCGGCGTGACGCCGACATCCGCGCGCTGGCCGAACGAGCCGCCGGCATCGCCCGGCGGCACATCGATCCGGCATACTTTCGCGCCTGCCGCCACTGCCGCGCGAATCGCCATGTCGACGTTCGCCGCCAGGCTCGTTTCGCCGGTGAGCACCGCAATGTTTTCGCCGCGCCCGACGCGGCACAGCTGCAGGACCTCACGCCACATGGCGAGTTTTTGATCGTCGCTGACCGGCATGATGACGGCTCCCGCTTTCAAGCCTTGCGACGGTCGGACGTTCCTTTGCCCATTGTCTTCCAGATCAGACGGCAGATGTCGGAGCTGGGATCGTCCAGCGCGGCGCGCATGGTGAAATGATCGGTGTCCGGAATGATGGGCGCGACGAGGTGAGGCATCGCGGGCCGCCAGGCCGCGGCAAGATCGTTATGCTGGCGGATGTATTCGTCGCCTTCGCGCGCCCCCATCGTCAACAGCAGCGGCACTGAAGTGTCGCACGGTCGCAGCCGCACCGGGCTCAGCTCGACGGCCTCATGCTCGGTTAGTCCGAGCTTGTCGTTGACATAGCTCAATCGCACCGGTTCGAGGTCATAGACGCCGCTGAGGCTGGTGACGCCTTTGATCCGCGCCCGCACGATGTCCGGATCGGTCAACAGACTGACGGCAAGGTGTCCGCCCGCCGAATGCCCGGTCACGTAAATCTGGTCGGGATCGCCGCCGTACTCGCGAATATGTGCATGGACCCAGCCGACCGCCGCGCGGCATTGGCGTATCTGCTCGGCCATCGCGACGTTCGGAATCAGATCGTAATTGATGACGACAGCAAGGAAACCGGCGGCGGTAAAGCCAAGCGCGACGTAGGAGCAATCCCCTTTGTCGTTGCTGATCCAATAGCCGCCGTGAATGTAGATTTGCACGGGTGCCAGATCAGCAAATCGCGGGCGGAAAATATCGAGCTGTTCGCCGGCAGCGCGGCCATATGGCACGTCGAGCACGCACGAGATCGTGTCGCGGGCGCGGGCGCTCTGCTCGGCCCAGCGCGCGCGATGCGCCTGCAAGGCGTCGGCGCCGATCTTCAGCGCGTTGTCGTATTGGCGATCGAGCGCGGCGCGATCGTATTGCCGAAAAATCGCGGGGTTCATTTTCTATTTCGCCAGGTTCTGCGATGCCGCATTGGATCACTCCTTCACGCTTTTGACCGGCGTTTCCGGGGTGAGCCCGCTGCGGCGACGAGCAAAAGTCTCACGCCCAGTTTCTTCCCATTTGCCGGCGACCGCACGCTCCGCATACGTGTCCCACACCGCGGCCCAGTCGCCGAGCGAGTAACCGTGCCACGGCTCGCGCGGCTTGAGCGGCGGCAGGCCCAACTCTTCCCAGATCGTGCGCGCGTGCTCCATGAACTCGCGTTTGGGCAGCGAGATCGGCGGGTCCGGTTCCTTTTGCGTGGCATCGATCAGCAGGGTCGAGTCGTTGCCCCCACCCGTCCCTCCCCCGCGTGCGGGGGAGGGACGGGTGGGGGATTTTGGTCCATGCCCCTCGGAGCGGTACGGCGAGATGTGCACGTCCTCGATCGGATTGGCTCGATAGGCGAGGGACCAGAACACCGCGTCAGGATTTTCCGGATTGATGTCCTCGCTCACTGCGATGACGTATTTGCCGATATCGGCCTGCAGGCTGGCGGCGCCGTGCAGGCCGCGCCAGATTTCGGTGCGTGGCGTGCCGACGGCAAATTGCACGAACATCACCTTGCGCAGGTTGGTGAACGCCTCGTGCAGGACCACGCGGCGCACTCCTTTGATCGCCAGCGTGTCGCGCAAGAACGAAAGGTACCGCGGCTCGTAGGCGACGCGCTTCATTACGCTCAATTCGCTCGGCGTGACCTCGCTGAGGATCGAGACCCATACCGGTGCGCGCTTACGGGTGATCGCGGTGACCTGCATCGACATGTTGAAACCTTCGAGCGCGACGTGGCCGTGGCTTTCGCCGAAAGGCCCTTCGGGCTCGAGCAGCTCCGGATCGATCAGGCCCTCGACGATGATCTCGGCATGCGCCGGCACGTGCAAGTCGACGGTCGCCGCTTTAACCACGGAGATCGGCGCGCCGGCGAGGCCGCCGGCCACCGCCATCTCGTCGCAGTCGATCGGCAGCTTCTGCGGGCCGGTGAACATCACGACCGGCGCGCAGCCAACCACGATGGCGATCGGCATCGGCTTTTTCAGCCTGCGGTATTTTTGCCAGTGCAGATAGCCCCCGGCGCCGCCCGGCCGCGCGGCCATGCGCACGCCAAGCCGGTCGCTCGCCTTCAGCCCGGCGCGGTAGGTGCCCATGTTGCGCGTGCCGGTGTCCGGATCCTGCGTGATGCACAGCGTGGCGGTCAGGTAAGGCGCCGAGTCGTAGCCGGGCGTCGAGATCGGCACCGGCAGCGATTTCAGCCCGCCGTTCGGCGACCGCAGCGCGTCGCCTTGAATGACGACCTCCTGGCATGGCGCCGATTTAACCTCGACCGGCGCAATCGGATTGGCGATGGCGGCCATCCAGGCGTCGCCGATTTTTTCCACCGGCTTTCCCATGCCGAGCGCATAGATGTGTGCCGATGCCGCAAGTGCGCCGATCGCGACCGGCGTCTCATAGCGGCGACCGAGGCCGTCGACGACGTTGGTGAACAGGAAAGCGCGCCGCTCGCTTTCGGCCAATCCGCCCTGAAACTGCCAGCGCACCAGCGGGTGCAGTTCAGTGTCCTTGTTGATTGGGCGCTCGATGTGCACGAGCAATCCCGCCGCATCGAGCCGCGACAGATGCTCCTGAAAGTCAAGCGGCGGACCGGATGCCTGGCGATTTGCGCCCTCGGCTGCGCTTTTGTTCAGCATGGCCTTACTGTCTACATCGTCATGAGCGGGCTCATCCGCCCGCGGGCCGGCGCGTGTTCACTTTCCAGCTTGTGCCACCTCACCCTTCGGCGGGTGAAGGCCCGGCATGGTCGCCGCTACTTCTTGTTCTTCGCGTGCTCGGCGATGATCGGGCGTGCCACGCGGAAGCAGTCGACGCCGATCGGCGCGCCGCAATAGATCATGACCTGCGTCAGCGCGGCGCGAATCTCGTTCGGGCTGAGCCCATTGTTGAGCGCGCCACGCACGTGAGTGCCGAACTCCTCCATCTTGCCCAGAGCGGCGATCATGCCGAGGTTGAGGATGGATCGTTCGCGCGGTTTGAGCGTCTCGTCGCCCCAGGTCTCGCCCCAGCAGTATTCGGTGAGCAGCCGCTGGAAGTCGCGGTTGAAATCGTCGACGTTTGCGAGCGCACGCTCCACATAGGCCTCGCCCAACACCTGTTTGCGCTTGGCTAGTCCAGTCTCGTAGCGTTTCTGATCCATGGCGTTTCCCTTTTCGCAGGCTGGCGGCATCCGCCCATCTTACCGTCATTCCGGATCGCCGCGAAGCGGCGCGCCCCGGAATGACTATTCTTCTTCTTCTGCCGGGCCGCCCTTCCAGCGCTTGACCGTGCCGGTGTCGATGCCGAACAGGTCGAGTAGCCGTCCGCAGGTGTGATTGACGATGTCGTCAACCGTTTTCGGCCGATTGTAGAACGCCGGCACGATCGGAGCGACGACGGCGCCGATCTCGGCGAGCGTCAGCATGCTGCGCAGGTGCCCGACGTGCAGCGGCGTCTCGCGTACGGCGAGCACCAGGCGGCGCTTCTCCTTGAGCACCACGTCGGCGGCGCGCGATAATAGCGAAGCCGTCACGCCCGAAGCGATTTCGCTCATGGTGCGGATCGAACACGGCGCGATGACCATGCCCATGGTCGGAAACGAGCCGGACGAGATCGCCGCACCGATGTCGGCAACAGGATAGTGCACCGAGGCGAGCGCGCGCACATCCTTTGGCTTCAGGTCGCTCTCGTAGACCAGCGTCATCTCCGCCGACCGGCTCATCACCAGATGGGTCTCGACCTTGATGTCGCGCAGCATTTGCAGAAGCCGCACGCCATAGATCGCGCCGGACGCGCCCGAAATGCCGACGATCAGCCGCGCAGCCTGGTTGGCCATTCGACCCCCACGTTTCTTCGCCTCGCAAGGATATGTGCCACGCCGCGGCGGACCATGCCAGCCGGTCGCGCTTGGCTAAAGCGTGCCGCCAGATCCGTCGATCAGGACGTCCACCTGCTTTTCCGGGAAATTCCGGCCCATCGCGCGCGCGTAGGCACCGACATTCGCCCGTGCCGCGTCCTTCGGTAGTGCCGCAGTGCCGAGCGGACCCGACCGGTGGCGTTGGTAAAGCGCTTCCTGCTGCAGGCGTTCTGCCTCGAGTTCGACGGCTTTGACTTTGTTGCGAAAAGCCTCCTGCCTGCCGGAATCGACCGCCGTTGGCGCGCCTTTGAGCCGGCGCCGCGTGTCGCGAATCGGAATGATCGTCAGCTCGCGCCAGCTGCGAACCTCCTCGTCGAGCTTTTTCACCTCATCGGCGGCGAGCATCCGTCCCTCGGAGGCCAGCCAGAACAGGAACAGCAGCAGGTTGACGTCAATGCCGCATCCATCCTGCAAGGCGACGCAGGCCTCCGACACGCCGGCCTGACGATAGAAATTGAGTGAAAAGCGCCAGAGCGGAGTGGTTTCTGTTTTTGTCTCGGTGTCGTTCATCGAAACGCGTAACTCCTTGCCATCCTTCCCACGCCGGCCAGAACGTGCCGCCTATGATCCGGTTGCCGCCCGCGCCGGGCCGAGCGAAAAAACAACTCGATCATGCAGCAAACAGCCTTTCATAAGCGCCTGCCGCGCGCATGGCGGCGACGATGCGCTCCGGGGTGAGCGGCGTTTCGGCGAAATGCACGCCGAACGCGGAGAGCGCGTCCTCGATTGCGGAAATGATCGCCGCCGGTGTCGGGATGGTGCCGCCTTCGCCGGCCCCTTTGACGCCGAGCGGGTTGAGCGGGTTGACGGTCTCGACATGAGCGATGGCGCAGGTCGGCACGTCGGTTGCCATCGGCAGCATGTAATCGGCGAAGGAGGTGGTGAGCGGTTGGGCGTTGGTGTCGTATTGCATCCATTCGAGCAAGGCGTTGCCAATGCCGTGGGCGACGCCGCCCTGGACCTGGCCGTCCACGATCAGTGGATTGATCACGCGCCCGGCATCGTGGGCGACGGTGTATCTGAGCACCTTCACGCCGCCGGTCATTGGGTCGACCTGGACCTCGACGACATGGGTGCCGGAACAATAGGCAGCCTGGGTCGGGGCGTAATACGCGGTGTGTTCGATCCCTGCGGTCTGCCCTGCCGGCAGGCAGACGCCGGGCATGCCTTGGGCGAGCCGGGCCAAATCGCCAAACGGGATTGACGGCCTGTTGCCGCGGCGCGCGGTTGCCTGGCCATCTTCGAGATCGACATCGGCTTCAGCCGCGTCGAGCGCGCGCGCGGCGAGCGCAATGAGTTGTGCGCGCACCGCCTGTCCGGCCACCAGCGCCGATGAGCCGGCATTGACCGCCTGTCGGCTGGCGAATGCACCGACGCCCTGCGAGATCGCCGCCGTATCGCCCGTGGTCATCACGACATCGTCGATGCGGCAGCCGACTTGGTCGGCGACGATCTGCGAGAGCGTCGTTCGGGTCCCTTGGCCCTGGTTGGTGGCCCCGGTCGCGACCGCAACCTTGCCGCTCGGCAGAACCCGCACGGTCACACCCTCGAACGGGCCCAATCCCGTGCCCTCGACATAATTGGCAAGCCCGATGCCGATGAAGCGACCCTGATCGAGCGCCGCTTTCTGGCGCTTGCGGAAGTCATCGTATTCGGCGAGCGCCAGAGCCTTTTCCTGACCGAGCGGATAATCGCCGCTGTCGTAGATCAGAGGTTTGCCGTCGCGAAACGTGAGGCCCACCTGGTAGGGCATCTGCTCGGGCTGGATCAGGTTGCGCCGGCGTATCTCGGCGCGATCGAGCCCCAGTTCGTGCGCCACACGATCCAAGAGCCGCTCGATGGCAAAGACCGCCTGCGGCCGCCCGGCGCCGCGCACCGGTGTCGTCGGCACCTTGTTGCTGAGCACGACCGAAGTCTCGATCGTATAGGCAGGCACCACGTAGGGACCAGGTACGGTGGAGGCGGCGATATAGGGCAGGACGATGCCCCAGGGCACGAAGGCGCCGCTGTCGTGCAGCAGATGGCCGCGCAGCCCGAGAATTTTTCCGGCCTTGTCGACGGCAATCGAGACTTCCCAATACTGGTCGCGCTCCTGAGTGGCGCACAAGAAATGCTCGCGCCGGTCCTCGATCCATTTGACCGGCCGGCCGAGTTTCAGCGCTGCCGCCGGTATCGCCGCCTCTTCCGGATAGAAGATCGCCTTCGGGCCGAAACCGCCGCCGACATCAGGTGCAACCATGCGGATCGATTGCAGATCGCGGCCGAGCAGATCCGCGAGCGCGGCGCGGCCGATATGCGGGGTCTGCGTTCCCGACCACACGGTCAACAGGTCGGAAGCCGGATCATGAGAGGCGAGCACTGCGCGCGTCTCGATCGCCATCCCGCCGCCGCGGTGCTGCCACAGCCCCTCTATGAACACGTGCGCGGCCGACCCAAAGGCGCCGTCGACATCGCCGTAGCCAAGGCGAAAGTTGGCGGCGACATTCGAGGCAAGATCGCTGTGCGCGCGGGTGGCGCCTTCTTCCACGGCTTTGCGGCAGTCGGACACTGCCGGCAACTCTTCGTACTGGACGATCAACGCGGCGGCCGCGTCCTCGGCGATATAGCGCGAATCGGCGATCACGATCGCAACGGCTTGGCCCACATAGCTGACTTCATTGCGCGCAAGCACGTGCTGGGTGCGCGGTGCTGCGAGCGCCGGGTTCGGCAGCAGAAGCGGCAAGGGTGTGCTGCGCATCGGGTCAGGCAGATCGGCAGCGGTAAGCACCGCATAGACCCCGGGCATGACCAGGGCCGCCCTCGCGTCGCAGCCGAGAAGCTTGGCGTGAGCATGCGGCGAGCGCACGAAGCAGGCGTGCAGCATGCCGGGTAGCTTCATGTCGTCAACGAAACGGCCGCGGCCGGCGAGCAGCGCCGGATCCTCGAGCCGCGTCACGCGCGCGCCGAAATGCTTCGCGCCCATCAGCCCGCTCCTGACCGTTCGGCGCCGCCGCGCAGCCGCGCAGCGGCATCGAGCGCGGCTTTGACGATGCCGGCATAGCCGGTGCAGCGGCACAGGTTGCCGGTCAGCGCCGTGCGCACCTCCTGCTCGTTCGGGTCGGGCTTTTCCCGCAGCAGTTCGGTGAGAGTGATCAACATTCCGGGCGTGCAGAAGCCGCACTGCAGACCGTGATTGTCGATGAAGGCCTGCTGCAAAACCGAGAGCTTTCCATCGGTCGCGAGGCCCTCGACGGTGGTGATTTCATGGCCGCTCGCCTGCACCGCGAACATCAGGCAGGAGCGTGCCGAACGGCCGTCGATCAGCACCGTGCAGGCGCCGCAGACGCCGTGCTCGCAGCCCAGATGCGTGCCGGTGAGGTTGATTTCGTGCCGCAGAAAATCGGCCAGCGTCAGCCGTGCATCGACGACGCGGGCGTACGATTTGCCGTTGACCGTCATGCGTGCCGCGAGCTTGCTCATCTGCGAGTTCTTCAGGCCTGGACCCCGGCGCGCCGAGCGGCGTCGTTGAGCGCCCGCGAGCTTAAGACCTGGGCGAGGTGGCGCCGGTACTCCGCGCCGGCATGGATATCCGAAATCGGCTCGATCAGCCATGCGGTCGCGGCTGCCGCACGTATCGCTTCGGCATCGAGGGGCTGCCCGGTCAGCCGGGCCTCTGCGGCGTCGACCCGCAGCGGCAAGGCCGCCACTCCAAACAGCGTCAGCGCCGCCCGCCGCACCACGTTGCCGGCACCGACGTCAAGCAGAGCGGCGGCGCCCGCAATGGCGAAATCGCCCTGGCGGCGGGCGAATTCGTGGAATCCGTGGCCGTGGCCGAGCCGCCAGATCGGCAGATCGATGGCGGCAACCAGTTCATCGGCCGCGAGCGCCGTGGTCATGAAGCCAGTTCCGAACTCGCGGAACACGATCTGCCGGCTGCCGCGGGCGCTCACCACGTAAATCGAGGCATCGTACGCCGCGCAGACGGCCGCCAGTTCGGCGGCCGGATCGGCGTGCACCAAACTGCCGCCGATCGTGCCGCGGTTGCGGGTCTGGCGATGGCCGACATGGGACAGCGCCTCGGCCATCAGCGGGCAGTGCTTGGCAATGTCGGACGACAGTTCGAGATCGCGCTGCGAGGTCATGGCGCCGATGCGCACGCGTCCGTCGACCACCGCGACACCGCGCAGTTCCTCGATCCCGCCGAGATCGATGATGTTGTCGACGATGACGTAGCGGAAATTCATCATCGGCACGAGCGACTGGCCGCCGGCCAGAAGCCTTGCATTTGGCAGCTTGGCCAGAAGCTCGACCGCCTCCTTGAGCTGGCGCGGCGCGTGATAGTCGAACGGGGCTGGTTTCATTGTTCCCGGCCGCAACGGTACGGGCTGGCAAACTACAGGGGAATTCGATCGAACTGAATCACGGTCCGTTGCTCCCCGCCGCCCGCCCGTCGCTGTGAGAGGCGACGAAGTCAAGCCGTCTTGATGCCAAGCTGCTCCATCTCCTTGGCGTACGCACCATCCATGCGGGGAGCGACGCCGCGCCTGGCAAGCTCGGTGGCGAACAGCCGGCGGACCTCCGGCTTCTCGTCGATGTAGTCGAGCTGGTCGCCGCCGACGCGGCGGCTGATCCAGGCCTTCGGCACTCCTTGGGCGTTACGCACCGCGACGCCTTCGTGCTTGAAGGCGAGATAGCGCGCCGTTGTCACCCCGGTATTGAAGTGCTGGTGGAACCACATGTTTGGCGGCACGATCAGCGTGCCGACCTCCCAATCGTAGCGCTGCGGCTCCTCGCCTTCCGGCCACATCAGCGAAAAGCCCTCACCCGAGAGCACGATGACGTGGGCGCCGGGCCCGTGCGCATGCGCCTTCTTGTAGGTGCCGATCGGGAACTGGGAAATGTGACTGTTCATCGAACCCTTGGCCAAGTTGAAGCGGATGTGGCCGCCGCCGGCGCCACGCTCCGCCGCCGTGATCAGCGGAATGTTGACCGCATCGGGCACGAAATTGGTCGTGAGCAGAAAGCCTTTCTGCTCACCCTTGGAAGAAAAATAGTCCGGCTCGCCGGAGAAGCGGTCCTTGAAGTCATATTTGGTGTTGAAAACAAAATCCGCGTCTTCATAGAGATTGATCACCGGCGGCGCATTGGTGACGGCGACGTAGCGCACCGGCTCGCGGCCCGAGCCGTTGAAGTGCTGATGATGGCAGTTGAGCGGAATGGCAAACAGCGCGCCGTCCTTCCACTCGAAGGTGATGCGAGCGCCGGAATCATTCCACACCGTGGTCGAGCCGCGCCCCGACAGCACCATGATCATTTCTTCGTAGAGTTGGCGGTGCGGGTTGAGACTCTTGCCCGGCGGGATTTCCATGACGTGGCAGTCGTTCGAGGTGCGCGAGGCGTCGTGATTGAGGAACACCGCGTTGCCGCCGCGGCGCGCCCATGGCTTCAATTCGACCGTCCGCAAGTTGCGCACGTAAATGGATGGGAGGATGTCGAGTCCCTCGGCCTTGACCCAACGGGTGTAGGGCGTTTCCTTCTCGGTCTTGAATTTGTTGGCAAGGTCCTCAGAAACGACGGCGTTCTTGGCCATTGGCCACTCCTTGAGATTTCCAGCCGGCAAGTCGAGCGGTCGCGGCGACCGACGCACCTAATCTAACGCCCCCGTACGCACGTGAATAGGATCGCTCGGCGCCCCGCGCAAGGAGGGGCCGACGCCCGCGAATAGCGCAAAGTCTCGCGATTGGAGCTGGAGCCGCCCGAAAGGGCCCTGCGCTTGCCGTGTTTGCGGACGCTCCGTCGGTGGCGGAATGCCCGGCAGGCGGCGCTGCGCAGGCGCTACTGGGCCTTTAGTCCCGCGGCTCTGATGATCGGCCGCCACTTGGCAATGTCGGCATTGCGCAGATCGTCGAGCGCCGCCGGCGTGCGCTGGTCAATCGCGGGCATATCCAGGCCCATGTCTACGATCCGCTTGTGAAAAACCGGATCCGCCATGGCGGCTTCGGCGGCGGCGTTGAGCTTGGTAAGGATTGCTTTCGGCGTGCCTGCTGGAGCCCACAACGCGTTCCACACCGAGACATACAAGCCGGGCAGCCCAGCTTCGTCCACGGTTGGAATCTCCGGTGCAGCTTCCATGCGGCTCTTGGCCGTGACGGCATAGGCCCGGATCTGTCCGTTGCGCACCAAAGGCAGGAAGCTGCCCGTCGCGGTGCACATGAAATTGATTTGTCCGGCAAGCATGTCCTGCATTGCCGGAGTGCCGCCGCGATACGGAATGAGCTGCCATTTGGCCCCGATTGCCTTCTGGATCGAGAGACCGCAGAGCTGCTGCATTGTGCCGGAACCGACGGTGCCTTGCAGGACCTTGTCCGGATTTGCCTTAATCCAGGCGACCAGCTCTTTGAGGGTTTTCGCTGGCACGTTGTTGGTGCTGACCAGGATGAATGGATAGCTCGGCAAGAGCGCGATGGGGGCGAAGGCGGTCGCTGGGTCATACGGCAGCGACATGGTCTCAGGAGTGATCACGAACGCCTCGGAATTGCCGAGCAGAAGGGTGTAACCATCGGGCGCGGCACGCGCGACGCGCGCGGCGCCAACCGTACCGGAGGCGCCGCCGATGTTCTCGGTCAGGACCGGCTGGTGCAGCGAGTTCTTCATCCGGTCGGCGAGCAGCCGCACCAGAGCGTCGGTGACCCCTCCGGCGGGATACGGCACGATGATCGAGATCGGCCGCGAGGGATAGGTCTGCGCGTGCACGGGTGCGACCAGGCTCCATGCACCGGCAAGGGCAATTGCGAAACATAATCTTCCGAACGATTTCATGATTGTGTCGTGTGTACGGTTGGGTTCGAATTGCTGGCTGAAGGTGCATAATCGGCCAGTGCACGGCGTAACAGCTCGCGCGAGGGTTCCGAACCGTCGACCAGGCGGATCGTGCGTCGCCCGATCTTCCAGCCTGCCGCGGTGCGCTTGAGCTCCCAGCGGCTGATCACCACCCGGTGGATATGGTAGCCGCGCGATGCGCCGTGATTGGGGACCTCGATCGCCTCGCCTGATTTGTTCGGCGTGAGGATTTGCAGGTAGGAGGTGACGACGGCTTCATCGCCATGCACCGCGACGTGGGGCAGCCCGGTGAAATGCGCTATGCCCTCGGCGATCGCCGCCCGGTGAGCAGCGCTGTCGACGATTGCGGCGATCGCCTTGTTGCCGCGGGCTCCAGGCAGATTGGCGCCGCGGTCGAACTCGCCGTCCTCGGTATAGACCGCCTCGGTATAGTAGTCGGCGCCGGTATCGGCGCTCGGCGGATGTGCGGCGATAAGATTGTAGATTTCCAGCCGATCTTCGATGGCGCGGAGGCGCCGCGCCAGCGCTTCGCCATCATGCTTGCCGGCCGCTTGGCTCGCGTTTACCGCCATGACGGCTCCCCTAGTCGTGACTCAATTGTTGGGCGATCATAGCCTATTATGCCCGAATGGGGCGGACGGCAGAGGCTTTGCACCGTTGAGCGGGATTGTTGAACGCGGTGTTGGCGTTACGCGGTCGGGCAGGGCGGTTTGCGCCGCAAATGGCGCAAAAAGCCAGTACCGGCCGGCAAGCGTGGGCTCGCTAAGGGGGAACAGATGAGCGGCGACGGCGGAGTTAATCGCCGTGCATTTGTCATCGGGGCCAGCGGCCTGGGTTGCGGGCTGGTTGTCGGTATTGCCGTCCCGTTTGGCCCGCCATCGGCGCAGGCCCAAGCGGGTCTAGTGGAAATCAATTGCTGGGTGACCATCGCACCCGACGACACGGTGACGATCCGGGTGGCGCGTGCCGAGATGGGACAGGGCGCCATGACCGGCCTCGCCATGCTGGTGGCGGAAGAATTGCAGTGCGATTGGGCCAAAGTGCGCACAGAGTTCGTGTCTCCGCAGGAGAACATGCGGCGCGCCCGCGCCTGGGGCGACTTGTCGACCGGCGCAAGCCGCTCGATTGCCGCCTCGCAGGACTATCTGCGCCGTGCCGGCGCCACGGCGCGGGGAATGCTGATTGCCGCGGCGGCGGCGCGCTGGGGCGTGCCGGCATCCCAATTGAGCGCCCAAAACAGCACGATCAGCCATGCAGCCAGCGGTCGGACGGCGAGCTTCGGCGAAGTTGCCGATGCGGCGGCGAAAATCGAGCCCCCAGCCGCCGTCAAGCTGAAACCACCGTCGCAGTGGACGCTTGCCGGGAAGCCGCGGCAGCGTCTTGACGTGCGGGAGAAAATCACCGGCCGGCCGATCTACGCCATCGACGTGCGGCTGCCCAACATGCTCTATGCCGCCATCGCGCAATGCCCCGTCTTCGGCGGCACGCTCAAGTCGGTCGACGAAAGTCCGCTGCGGACAATGAAGGGCGTCCGCCGGGTTGTGCGCCTGCCGGACGCCGTGGCGGTGATCGCCGCGTCCTGGTGGCAGGCCAACACCGCAGTGCAGGCGCTGCGCCCGCACTGGGACGATCGCGGCAACGGCGCGGTGTCCACTGAAACAATCGGCGATTTCGTGCGCGGCGGGCTTGCGGCCACGCCCGGGAAGATCGCCCGTTCCGACGGCGACGTTGCCGCGGGTCTGGCGCGCGCCGCACGGCGCGTCGAGGCGGAATACACGGTGCCGTTTCTTGCCCATGCCACCATGGAGCCGCAGACCTGCACCGCGCACGTGCGGCCGGATCGCGTGGAAATCTGGGTGCCGACCCAGGATGCTTCCACCGCGCTTGCGACCGCCGCGATCGCGGCCGGTGTGCCGGACGAAAAGGTTGTGGTCCACACCAGGCTTCTCGGCGGTGGTTTTGGCCGGCGCGGCACGATCCAAGAATACATTCGTCAGGCCGTGCTCATCGCCAAGGAGGTCGGGCAGCCGGTCAAGCTGGTATGGACGCGCGAACAGGATATCCAGCACGATCGCTACCGACCGTTCGGAATGGCCCGTCTGGTCGCCGGTCTCGATGCCGCAGGCATGCCGATCGCGTGGTCGATCAGGATTGCCGGACCATCCTTCGTGTCGGCGATCGTGCCCGATTTCGGTAACAGCTTTTTCGACCGCAGCTTCGCCAGTGGCTTGGTCGAGGAAATGCCGTACGAGGTGCCGAACTACCTGGTCGATTACGTCGTGCGCGGGACCACGGTGCCGCTCGGCGTCTGGCGCGCGATCAATTACACGCAGAACGCGTTTTACAAGGAATGCTTCGTCGACGAGATGGCGTGCGCCGCGGGTATCGACCCGTATCACTACCGCCGATCGCTGCTGCGCAACCACCCGAAGAACCTCGCCGTGCTCGATGCCGCGGCGCACCGTGCCGAATGGGACCAGCCGCTGCCGGCCGGCGTTTTCCGCGGTATTGCGCTCAATGAGGCCTGCGGCAGCTATTGCGCTCAGGTGGTCGAAGTCTCGATCGAGGATGGGCGCGTGCGCGTGCACCGCGCGATCGCGGCGATCGATTGCGGCCATGTGGTCAACCCGCTGTCGATAGCGATGCAGACCGAGGGTGGGGTCGTCTTCGCGCTGACGGCTGCGCTCTATGGCGAGATCACGATCAAAAACGGCGGCGCCGAACAGGCGAACTTCGACACCTACCGGATGCTGCGCATGGACAGCGTACCCAAGGTCGAGACGGTGATCGTGCCGAGCGGCGACTTCTGGGGCGGGGTTGGAGAACCGCCGGTGCCGCCGCTGGCGCCGGCTCTGTGCAACGCGATCTTCGCCGCGACCGGCAAGCGCATCCGTTCACTGCCGCTGGTGAAACACGGTTTGGCCTGAGAGGCTTTCATTTCGCTCGCCGCGCCGGTCTTGCGACGCCGCGCCTGGTTGTCAGTAATCCGATCTGCTGGAATAGTTGCCTGCGACGCCGCCTCGGTGAGGGCACAGCGATGAAGGTCATGAAAAAGTACATACGGCGCTTAAGCGTTGTCAGCATTGTCGGTTCATTGTTCGCGGCTGCCGTATCGATGCTGCTTTGCGGTGCTGCGCCAGCGCGCGGGGACGCTTATCCGGCCGGCAAGATCACGCTGATCGTCGGCTTTGCGCCCGGCGGCATCGCCGACACGCTGGCCCGCCTCATCGGCCAGGGTATGAGCGATCGCCTGCACCGGCCCGTGGTGGTCGAGAATCGTTCCGGCGCCGGCGGCAACATTGCCGCCGAGCTCGTCGCCCATGCCGCGCCCAACGGCTACACGTTGCTGGCCACGACCACAGCGCTCGCCATCAACGAGACGCTGCACGTGATCAATCCGTTTTCGCGCAACGATCTCAAGGCGGTCGCCATTGCCGCATCGAGCCCGGAGGCGCTGGCAACCAGCCCGACCAATCCCGCGACCAATCTCGTCGATTTCATCAAGGGAATGAAAGGCCGCACGATCAATTTCGGTTCGGCCGGAGTCGGCACCGGGTCGCACATCGAGGCGGCCTATTTCTTCAGGTTTCTTGCCAAGGTCCCGGCGCAGCACATTCCCTTCCAGGGCGGCGCTCCCGCGATCAGCGCCACCATCGGCAATCAGATTGATCTTCTCGCCACTACGCTCGGCGGCGGTGCTGCCGCCCAAATTCAAGCCGGCAAGCTGAAGGGTCTGGGCATCGCGGCCGACAAGCGCGCCGTGGTAGCGCCCAATGTGCCGACCTATGTCGAGCAGGGCTTTCCCGCCTTCACCGCCTCCTCCTGGGTCGGCTTTTTTGCCCCTGCCAGGACCGATCCGACAGATTCTGGCAACGCTCAACGCGACGATCGACGATGTGCTCAAGACACCCGAAGTGCAGAAGCGACTCGTCGCTCTTGGCTTCGAGCCGATTGCCGGGTCCCAGCAACAGGCCGATGCCATGTTCAAGGCCGAAGTGGACAAATGGGGCAAGATGGTCGAAGCGCTGGGGCTGTCGATCAAATAGCGTTTTGACTCGGCTCAATCGCTCACTGGCGGCCGAACAACTTGTCGAGCAGCCAGAAGTCGAGGCCGCCGTTGCCGCCTCGATTGCTGGCTCCGCTGCGCTGCGAAACCATCGGCCCTGGGGCAGCCGATGCCATCGGTGACGCGGCCAGCCATCCGCCGCCGGCATTATCGGGCAGCGGCGCCGGAGCGATCCCGTGCAATGCCGCCTGCATGAACCGACTCCAGATGTCGACCGGCAGGCTGCCGCCGGTTGCCCTGCGTGTCGGTGAATTGTCGTCGTTGCCGAGCCACACTCCGGTGATCAGGCGGGACGTGTAGCCGATGAACCAGGCGTCGCGATAATCCTGGCTGGTGCCGGTCTTGCCGGCCGCTTGCCAACCGGGAAGGCTGGCGCCGCGCGCAGTACCAGAGAGCAGCGTTTGCTGCATCATCGTGTTCATCATGGTCACGTAGCGCGTATCGACGATGCGTCCGAGCGCCTCCGGCGGGCGCGCATAGAGCGTCTTGCCGTCGGCCGTGCGGATACTTTCGATGACGTGCGGGGAGGAGGCGAAGCCGCCATTGGCAAACGGCGCATAGGCGATCACGAGTTCGTACAGCGATACTTCGGACGTGCCGAGCGCAATCGAGGCGTTGGCCGCAAGCGGCGAATTAATGCCCATGCGGTAGGCGGTGCGAATGACGGCCTGGGGGCCGACCTCCAGCGTCAGGCGCACCGAGACCGTGTTGATCGATTGGGCGAGCGCCTCGCTGAGCGTCACCGGTCCGAGATAGTGGTGCTCGAAATCTTCCGGTTTCCAGCCGCTGACCGAGATCGGCGCGTCCTCGCGCACCGTGTCGGGGGTAAGACCGTGCTCGAGTGCGGTGAGATAGACGAACGGCTTGAACGCCGAGCCGGGCTGGCGCCTGGCCGCAATAGCGCGGTTGTACTGGCTCTCGGCATAATTCGTCCCGCCGACCAGCGCGCGCACCGTACCATCCGGGGTCATCGCGACGAGCGCGCCTTGGCTGACGCCGAATTTTTGTCCGCGTTGCGCCAGCACCCCGACCAGGGCGCGCTCTGCCGCGTTCTGCAGGGCAGGGTCGATGGTCGTCTTCACCACGAGGTCGTGATCGAAATTGCCGACGACGTCGTTGACCGTATCCATCACCCAATCGGCGACGTAATTGATCGAGCCGGCCCCGCTCGGCTGTTTGACGCGGGCCGGATGGGCGAGCGCGCTCCGCGCCGCGTCGCTGCCGATCATTTTTTGCTCACGCATGGCGAGGATGACCACTTTGGCACGCCGCTCGGCGCCGTCCGGATTGCGGGTCGGCTCAAGCCGCGACGGCGACTGCACCAGGCCGGCGAGCATGGCGGCTTCGGCGAGCGTCAATTGCCGCGCCGATTTGCCGAAATAGCGTCGGGCCGCCGCCTCCACGCCATAGGCGCCGGCGCCGAAATAGACGCGATTGAGGTAAAGCTGCAAAATCTGCGCTTTGGAATACTTGTGTTCGAGCCAAATCGCCAACAGCACTTCCTGGAGTTTGCGCGTGAGCGTACGCTGCTGAGTCAGGAATAGATTTTTGGCGAGCTGCTGGGTGATGGTCGAGCCGCCCTGTGCGGCGCCGCGATGCATTACGTCGGCGATCGCCGCGCGTATGATGCCCCACGGATCGACGGCGTAATGCGAATAGAAACGGCGATCCTCGATGGCGATGAAAGCCTTGGGCACATAGGCCGGCAATTCGTCGAGCGGCACCGCGGCGCCGCCCAAATCGCCGCGTGTCGCCAACGTCGCGCCGTTGTCACCGAGGATGAGGACCGACGGCGGGCGCTTGGGGATTTCCAGCGATTGGAGAGGCGGCAAATGGATGCCGACCCAAACGGCAAGGCCGCCGGTACCGATCAGGCCCCAGAGCGCGAGCACGACGCCCCAATAGAGCAGTCGGCCGAGGCCGGATCGGCCCTTTCGGCTTCGGCCACGCCCGCGCGGCGTCTCTTCGTCGCGCCGCCGCTGTTTCGACCGTCCGGGAAACGGGCCTCCAGCCCGGTCCTGCGGCCGCAGGCGCAGGTCGAGGCTTACCGGCGCGCTCGCTCGCTTGCGGCTTCGCCGTGGCCACGCCATGTCCCGTCCCCCGGCGCATGAAAGAAAGCGCCGCGTGACGGTAGAGAGCGCGATTTAAGGGGCGGTTACTGATCCCAACCGCCCAATCTAGTCCGCCGGGTTCTCTCGCATGTTCTCGGCCGCCGGCGCAGCGAACAGCGCCAAGAGCGGCCGCTTGATCGCGGCTTGGCGGATGGGTGCCGCAATCTGTGCGCCGGTCAGGTCGGTGACGTAAAAGACGTCGACCGCGCGCTCGCCGAAGGTCGCCACGTGCGCCGAGGCGATATTGAGATTAAGCTTGGAAAGCGTCGTGGTCAGTTCGTAGAGCAAGCCGGGTCGGTCGAGCCCCGTTACCTCGACGACCGTGTAGCGCGCCGACCATTGGTTGTTGATGGTCACTTCCGGCTCGATGGCAAATGCCTTGAGCCGGCCCTTCGGGGCCGCGCGCTTGGGCACCGCTTCGGGCAGCTTGATCTGCCCGTCCAGCGCCTTTTCGATCAACTCGCCGATGCGGGCGGCGCGCCGCGCCTCGTCCTCGTCGCGCTCGAAGCCGCGCGAGATCGAGATGGTATCGAGAGCAAGGCCGTCGACGGTGGTGTAGATTTGCGCATCGACGATGTTGCTGCTGGCGAGCGCGCACGCGCCGGCGATGATCGACAGCAGCCAGGGATGGTCGGGGGTGAGGACGGTGAGTTCGGTGACGCCGCGCGCGGCATCGAAGTCGACGCCGGTGGCGAGCCGCTTGCCGGAGGTCGCGGCGGCGCGCACGAACCGGGCGTGAGCGAGCTTATGAGGCAGATCGACCTTGAGCCAATAGGCCGGATAGTGGCGCGCGATGTAGGCCTCGCGCTCAGCTTCCGGCCAGTCGGCAAGCTCGTCGCGGAATTCGGCTTGCGCGGCGGCCACCCGCTGCGCACGGTTGACCTCGGAGAAGCCGCCGGTAAGCACCGGCTCGGTCTCGTAATACAGCGCGTGGAGAAGCTGCGCCTTCCAGGCATTCCATACGCCGGGCCCTACCGCGCGAATGTCGGCGGTGGTGATAATGGCAAGGAGCTTCATGCGCTCGAGGGACTGCACCACGGCGGCGAAGTTCTCGATCGTCTTGCGATCGGAGAGATCGCGCGACTGCGCCACGGTCGACATGACCAGGTGCACCTCGATCAGCCAGGCGAGGAGGTCGGTATCGGCCTGGGAGAGGCCCAGCCGTGGACCGATACGGCGCGCGATGCGCGCGCCGGCAATCGAGTGGTCCTCGATCCGCCCCTTGGCGATGTCGTGCAGAAACAGCGCGACGTACAGCAGGGTGCGATGCTGCGGCTGGATGCTGCGCATCAACTCGCTGGCCAGGGCCACGGCGGGATCCTGCCCGCGCTCGATCTCGCCAAGCTCGCCGACGCAACGGATCAGATGCTCGTCCACCGTATAGTGGTGGTACATGTTGAATTGCATCATCGCGACGATGCGGCCGAAGTCGGGTACGAATGCGCCGAGCACGCCGGCCTCGTTCATGCGCCGCAGCACCGTTTCGGCGTCGTTCTTCGAGGTCAGTATTTCCAGAAACAGCCGGTTGGCCTCCTTGTCCTCGCGCAGGTTCTTGTCGATCAGCTTGAGCGAACGCACGGCGGTGCGCATTGCTTCCGGGCGAAATTCCAGGTTGTGCTTCTGCGCCAGATAGAAGAGCCGGATCAGATTGACCGGATCGCGTTTGAAGACGTCCACATGGGCGATATTAATGCGGTTGTTGTCGATGATGAAATCGGCGGTTTCGGTCAGTTTGTGCTGGCGGCGCGCGGGGCGGAGCTTGGCGATGAGCCGGCTGAGCACCGGCGTCGGCGTCGCCTGACGCTCCTCCAGACCGGAGCACAGAATCGCAGTGAGGTCGCCGACGTCCTTGGCGATCAGGAAATAGTGTTTCATGAAGCGCTCGACGTCCTGCAAGCCGGGGCGTTCGGTGTAGCCGAGCCGCACTGCTATATCGCGTTGAATGTCGAACGAAAGCCGCTCCTCGGCGCGGCCGGTGAGGAAATGCATGTTGCAACGGACCGACCAGAGGAAGTCTTCGCAGCGGCGGAACAGCCGGTATTCCTCGGCGGTGAACACGCCGCGCTCGACCAGTTGTTCCGGTTCCCGCGCGCGGTAGACGTATTTGGCTATCCAAAACAGCGTGTGTAGATCGCGCAGGCCGCCCTTGCCATCCTTGACGTTCGGTTCGACCAGATAACGCGACTGGCCGGCGCGGCGGTGGCGCTCTTCGCGCTCGGCGAGCTTGGCGGCGACGAAGGCCGCCGCCGTTCCCTGTACCACTTCCTTGTCGAATCTCGCCGTCAGTTCGTCAAACAGCTTTCCGTCGCCAAGCAAATAGCGTGCTTCCAGCAGCGTGGTGCGGATGGTCATATCGGCGTTGGCTTGGCGCAGGCATTCGCTGACCGAGCGGGTCGCGTGGCCTACTTTCAGTCCCATGTCCCAAAGGCAGTAGAGCAACGCCTCCGCCGCAGACTCACCCCACGCGGTCTGCTTGTAGGGCAATAGAAAGAGCAGATCGATGTCGGATCCAGGCGCCAGGAGTCCGCGACCGTAGCCGCCGGTGGCGACGACTGCCATGCGTTCGGCCTCGGATGGTGCCTGCTCTGGATAGAGTTTGCGACAGATGAATTCGAACAAGATGCGGATGATCTCATCCTGCATATCGCACAGCCGCACCGCGCATCCGCGTCCGTGGCGGTCCTTGAGCAGAAGCTGCTCGACGCGTGCGCGCGCGGCCGTCAACGCCACTTTGAGCCGCTGCGCGACGGCGGTACGCAGTTCGCGCTCGCGGCCGGCGTGCGCTTGTGCAAGCCTTTCCAGGTCCGTATCGATGGCGGCACTGTCGAGGAGTTCGGCGACTTCGCGCGCGGGCGGCTGTGTGTTCAGCATCATGGCAACGCCATAGCGAAGGAGCGGAGCCCTGTCATGGTGGGGGCGTTGTGCGGGAAAGAAAAGCCCAGGTCACCGGGTCGCCGTGGTAGGATGTCATCCTTTAATATTGCTATATCGTAGTATTTAATTTCAATTGACGGTCTGGAGAAGGTCACCTAAGAAATAAAATAAGCGCCGATTTGAGCGAGCAGCTTGCGGGCGCTCAACAAATGCAGCTAAAGCGCGGGGCCCGCCCCGTAGCCTCGCCGTGGCGGGATTCGCAAGAACCCGCCTCCATCTGCGGTCGCCCGGGGTCTGAAAGCGCCGGCGCGGCCCAAAGCCGGAGGTTGTCATGCTTTCACGTCGTGGAGTGTTTTTCGGCGCCGCCGGGGCGGCCCTGTTGCCGCTTCGGTTGGCCCGCGCGGCCGGCAAGCCGAGCGCAATCAACATCGATTGGGCCACCTACAATCCGGTCTCCATGGTGTTGAAGGAGAGAGGACTCCTGGAAAAGGAGTTCGCCAAGGATGGCATCGGCATCCGCTGGGTGCAAACGCTGGGTTCCAACAAGGCACTCGAATTTCTCAATGCCGGCTCGATCGACTTCGGCTCGACCGCCGGTTCTGCGGCGCTGCTGGGAAGAATCAACGGCAATCCGATCAAGTCGATCTACGTCTATTCCAGGCCGGAATGGACCGCCTTGGTGACACGCAAGGATACGCCGATCCAAAAGATCACCGATCTCAGAGGCAAGCGCGTCGCGGTGACGCGTGGCACAGATCCGCACATATTCCTGGTCCGCGCGCTCCTTTCCGTCGGCATGACCGAGCGCGATATCAACGAAGTGCTGCTGCAGCATCCAGACGGCAAGATCGCGCTCATCCGCGGCGACGTCGATGCCTGGGCCGGCCTCGATCCGATGATGGCGCAGGCGCAGGTCGAAGACGGCGCGCGGTTGTTCTATCGCAACAAGGACGCCAATACTTACGGCATTCTCAATTCGCGTGAGGAATTTCTCAGCGCTTATCCGGATCTGACGCGGCGCGTGCTGGCGGTGTACGAGGTCGCGCGCAAATACTGCCTGGCGAATTACGACGAGGAAAAGCGCGTATTCATGAAAATCACCAGGCTGCCGAGCGCCGTGGTGGACATCCAGCTCAAAGAGCGGACCGATCTTACCTATAACCGCATCGGACCGGACCAGCGTAACACTATCCTGCAGGCCGGATTCGCCTTGCAGCAGGCCGGGGTGATTCCAAAGAACGTCGACGTGAAGAAGGTCCTCGACGCGCTGATCGATGATCAGTATGTCGCGTGATCGCCTCGGCGCAGCACATCCTTCTGTGCTCCGGAAGGGTCTCGCCGGCAATGAAGCGGCAGCGTCGCCTGCGCGGCCGATGAGGCGGCCCGCCGGGTCCAGCCCGGCGACGGCGCCGGCGAACCGGCCGCATTGCATTTGCCGGTGGCACCATGTCTCTTGTAACGATGACGATCGTCGAAAGTGCCCCTGCGCAGACGCAGCGGCCGGCCGCGAAACGATGGACGCGCCTCACGCGTTCGGCGCTTGGTTTTCTTGTGCCGGTCGTGCTCGCTGCGGCGTGGGAATTCATCGTGCGCATGGGCTGGGCGAGCGGTCGCGTGGCGCCGCCGCCCTCGGTCATCTTCGCCGAGTTCGTCGATCTGGCGCGCACCGGCGACTTGCAGAGCAACACGCTGGTGACCGTGGCGCGTGTCGCAGCGGGGTTCGGCATCGGCGTTGTCGCCGCCACGATCCTGGGCGCCGCGGCCGGCTACTCGCCTCTGGTGCGGCGACTGCTCGATCCGAGCCTGCAGGCGCTGCGCGCCATCCCCTCGATCGCCTGGGTGCCGCTGTTCGTGCTCTGGCTCGGGATTTTCGAAGCCTCCAAGGTGACGCTGATCGCGGTCGGTGTTTTCTTTCCGGTCTATCTCGGGCTGATGGCCGCCATTCAATCGGTCGATCGCAAGCTGGTGGAAGTCGGCCGCGCGTTCCGCCTGTCGGACTTTCAGATGGTGCGGCGGATTCTGCTCCCCGCGGTGCTGCCGGCCTATGTCATCTCGTTGCGATCGGGTCTCGGCCTCGGCTGGATGTTCGTGGTCGCGGCCGAACTGATGGGGGCGTCGCAGGGCCTTGGCTATCTGTTGATCGATGGCCAGCAGCTCGGCAAGCCTGCGGAAATCGTCGCCGCCATCGTCGCCTTCGCCATCGTCGGCAAGGCGACCGACTGGCTGATCGTCCTGGCCGCGGCGCCATTCCTGCGCTGGGAAGACGTCGCGCGGGCGGACTGAACGGTCATGTTTGTTTCTGAGATCGACCCCCTCCTTGATCGTGCCCCTTTCAGGGGGAGGAAAGATTTCGCTGCTTGCTTCCTCGCTGCCCCTGAGAGGGGGAGGGTCACGGTGGGGGATCCTGTGTGATGCTTGCTCTCGACCGCGTCGGCAAAACCTATCCAAACGGTGTGCACGCGCTCGGCGGCGTGTCGATTGGGGTCGAGCCGGGCGAGATCGTCGCCGTAATCGGCGGCTCGGGTTGCGGAAAGTCGACACTCCTGCGAGCCATCGGCGGCCTCGATGCGCCGACTGAGGGCGCCGTTATGCTAGACGGCGAACGGGTCATCGCGCCGCACGAGAAGATCGGCATCATTTTTCAGGAGCCGCGGCTGCTGCCTTGGCTCAAGGTCGCCGAAAATGTCGGCTTCGGCATTGTCGATCGTCCGAAAGCCGAGCGGGCGGCGCGCATCGACGCTGCGCTCAAACGCGTCGGACTGGCCGAAAAAGCCAAGGTGTGGCCGCGGGAACTCTCCGGTGGGCAGGCGCAGCGCGTCGCTATCGCCCGCGCGTTGGTGCCGAGGCCGCAGGTTTTGCTGCTCGACGAGCCGTTTTCCGCGCTGGATGCTTTCACGCGGACCGACCTTCAGGATCATCTGCTCGATCTGTGGGCCGATGCCAAGCCGACGTTGATCCTGGTGACCCACGATGTCGACGAGGCGATCGTGCTCGCCGACCGCGTCATGGTGATGTGCCCGCGGCCCGGCCGCATCTTCGACGAGATTGACGTCGACCTGCCACGCCCGCGCGACCGCCAGTCCGCCGCCTTCGACTTCGTCAAGCGCCGCATGCTCGCCGCGCTCGACCGCTCGCTCAATCGCGTCGCGGCTGCCGCCGAGTCCGTGACCAAGGCCGAAGCCGGCGCGGCGATGTGGTGGTAGTCGGCAATCGGAAATCAGAAGTCGGAAATCAGAAGCCAGATATTGGATGACAGGGTATCACCGGCGGATTATCTGTCCGGCGTCTGGCTTCCGACTTCTGATTTCCGATCGTCAGCGAAAGGATGTCGCTATGGACTCCGCCGCATTGCGCGCGCTACAGGCGCCGATCAAGGAGCGCTACAAGAGCGAGCCGAAGGCTGCTTTCATTACGCTGAAAGCCAAAGGCACGCTCGATGACGCGAGCGTTGCCTGCAAGGTTGAGACTGGCCGCGCGCTGGCGACAGCCGGCCTGCATCCGGCGACAGGCGGCTCGGGCCTTGAACTATGCTCCGGTGACATGCTGCTCGAGGCGCTGGTGGCCTGCGCCGGCGTGACGCTGAAGGCGGTCGCCACCGCGATCGATATTCCCCTCAAGTCCGGCACCGTCTCGGCCGAAGGTGATCTCGACTTCCGCGGCACGCTCGGCGTCGCCAAAGACGCGCCGGTGGGCTTCGCTCAGATCCGTCTGCGTTTCGATCTCGACACCGACGTGCCCCAGGAGAAGCTCGATCAGCTTCTCAAGCTCACCGAGCGCTATTGCGTGGTCTATCAGACCATCCGCAGCGGCCCGCCGGTCGCCATCACGATGCAGCGAACGTGATCACATGGCCGCGGTCCTCGCACTCGACCACCTGCAATTGGCCATGCCGCGCGGCAGGGAAGCGGAGGCGCGCGCGTTCTACGGCGGCATTCTCGGCCTGCGCGAGATCGCAAAGCCCGCCAATCTGGCGCCGCGCGGCGGGGTGTGGTTTGAGCTTGGAACGCAGCAATTGCACCTCGGGGTCGAAGGCGATTTTCGTGCCGCCAAAAAGGCGCACCCGGCATTCCGGGTGCACGGCCTTGCCACCCTGCGCGCCCGGCTTGAGCACGAAGGCTATAAGCCCTACGAGGACGAGCCGCTTGCCGGCTATGAGCGCTGCTATGTCGCCGACCCGTTCGGCAATCGGCTCGAGTTGATGGAGCCGCTCACGCGCTAGGCATTCTTTCCCTCTTCCCGCTCAGCGGGAGAGGTGACCAACAATCATGCATTCGATGTCAACCGAACTGATGTTCTTGCTCGATCTCGCGCTGAAAATGGCGCTGACCGCCTTTATCGTCGTTCTTGTCTCGGTCACGGTCGAACGCTCGGGGCCGTTTCTCGGCGCGCTCATTGCCGCGCTGCCGACCGCAGCCGGCGCCGCCTACATCATTCTCGCGTTCGAGCATCCGCCGGAGTTCATCGCCGCGAGCGCCGTCGGCAGTGCGGCGGCCACCGCCGCGGTTTCGATCTTCGCGCTGGTCTATACCGTGCTGGCGCAGCGTTACGGCCTGTCGCTGAGCGTCGGTCTTGCCATCGTGGTCTGGTTTGCTGCGGCTGCGGCGTTGCGGTTGATGGCTTGGACGCCGCTGACCGCGCTCCTGCTCAACATTGCGGTGTTCGCAGTGACCGTGCCGCTGAGCTGGCGTTATCGAACGTCGGGGCCGCCGGCAAAGTTCATGCGCTCGGCCTACGACATTCCGGCGCGGGCGCTCTCCGCCGCCATCGTGGTGGTCATCGTCACCACGGCAAGCTACAGCATCGGCTCGTTCGCTTCGGGCATGTTCGCGGTATTTCCGATCGTGATGGCCTGCACGGCGGTCATTTTGCACCTGCGCGTCGGAGGCGTGGCCTCGGCCAGCATGTTCGCCCACGCGCAGATCGCGCTTAACGGGCTGTGGCTCGGCTTCCTGGCGGTGCACTTTCTGGTGGCGCCGCTCGGCGTGTGGGGAGCCTTCGGGGTTGGGCTTGCGCTGTGCATCGCCTGGAGCGGCGCATTGTGGTGTCTTCGCAAGCTGGCGCCCGGCGCGAAAATGCTGTCTGTTTCCTTCCCGGCGCGCGGCGACCGACGAACGTCGTCCTAGTGGGCGGATTTGACATTCGCCACCCACTTGGCCGCCAATTCGTGTCGTCCGCCCCGCCGCAAATTGCGGAAATCCCGACCTATGAATGCCGCAAGTCCGCTGCTCACTGATCTCTATCAGCTCAACATGATTCAGGCCTACCTGGATCACGGCGATACGCAGACGGCCGTATTCGAGTTTTTCGTGCGTACGCTGCCGGCGCGCCGCGGATTTTTGCTGGCGGCCGGACTCGAGCAGGCGCTCGATTATCTCGAAGGTCTGCGCTTCTCCGCCGCCGACATCGACTGGCTGAAAGGCAGCGGACGGTTCAAGCAAAATCTCCTCGACTATCTCGCGGCATTCCGCTTCGAGGGCGATGTGCATGCGGTGCCCGAAGGCACGGCGTTCTTCGCCAACGAGCCGATCTTGCGCGTCACTGCGCCGCTGCCCGCCGCGCAATTCGTCGAGACGCGACTGATCAATATCTTGCATTTGCAGTGCCTGGTCGCGGCGAAAGCGGCGCGCTGTGTGCTGGCGGCGCCGGGCAAGGTCCTGGTCGATTTCGGCTTGCGCCGCGCGCATGGCGCGGAAGCCGGACTGATGGCCGCGCGCGCCAGTTACCTGGCAGGTTTCGCGGGCACCGCCACTGTGCTCGCCGGCGAGAAATTCGCCATTCCGCTCTACGGCACGATGGCGCACTCGTTCATCGAGTCGTTCGACGACGAGACGGCGGCGTTCGAGACGTTCGCGCGCTCGCGGCCGGATAATCTGACCCTTTTGCTCGACACCTACGACACCGAAGCCGCCGCGCGCAAAGTCGTCGCGCTCGCGCCGCGGCTCAACGAGGCCGGCATCGCGATCCGGAGTGTCCGCCTCGACAGCGGCGATCTCGTCGCACTGTCGCGCAGCGTGCGCGGAATCCTCGATCGCGGGGGGCTCGCTGAGGTGGCGATATTCGCCAGCGGCGGGCTTGACGAGGACGCGCTCGTCGATTTCGCGCAAAAGTCTGCGCCGATCGATGGCTTCGGCATCGGCACGAACCTGACCACCTCGTCGGATGTTCCGGCGGTCGATTGTGTCTACAAGCTGCAGGAATATGCCGGATCGCCGCGGCGCAAATTGTCGGAGAAGAAGGCCACGTGGCCGGGGCGCAAGCAGGTCTGGCGCCGCTATGGCGCCGACGGCCGCATGGCGGGCGATATCCTCACGCTCGAAGGTCATTCCAAGCCCGGCGAACCGCTCCTCCAGCCCGTCATGCGCAACGGCCGGCGTTTGCAGCCGCCGCACCCGCTGGTGGAGATAAAGCTGCGGGCCAAGCGCGAATTGGAACTGCTGCCCGAGACCTTGCGGCGGCTCGAGCCGGACGCGACATACCCGATCGAGGTCGCTCCCGAACTGCAGGAACTCGCCGCCGAGATCGACCGCCGCATGCGAGAGTAAAGTGAAGGCGCCGTCTGAATGGCAGCGACGAGCGAAGGCGCAAAGTTCGGCGATGACGATGTGCTCATCGTCGTCGATCTCCAGAACGACTTCTGCCCGGGCGGCGCGCTGGCGGTGCCGCACGGTGATGAGGTGATCCCCATCGTCAATTCGCTGGCCGGGCGCTTTCGTAACGTGGTGCTGACCCAGGATTGGCATCCGCCGGGACATTTTTCGTTTGCTTCATCGCATCCGCCGAAAAAGCCCTTCGAAACGGTCGACGCTGCTTATGGGCCGCAAGTGCTATGGCCCGACCATTGCGTGCAAGCCACCCTGGGCGCCGAATTTCACGCCGCCTTGCGCGCTCCGCACGCTGCGCTCGTGCTGCGCAAGGGTTTCGATCGCGCCATCAATTCATACTCGGCGTTCTATGAGAATGACCGCAAAACCCCGACCGGTCTGGTCGGCTATCTGCGCGAGCGTGGCCTCAACCGCCTGTTCATTGCTGGACTGGCGTTCGATTTCTGCGTGCGCTATTCGGCCGAGGATGCAAGGCGCGAGGGTTTTGACGCCTTCGTGATCGAGGATGCCTGCCGTGGGATCGATACCGGCGGCTCGGTCGCGGCGACGCGCAACGACCTCGCCGCGCTCGGCATTCCGTGCCTGAGGGCGAGCGAATTCGCCTGAAATGCGTGAAGCTTAAGAGTCAATCCGGGGACCGATCCGGCGGCCGGTCACGCCGCCCCGGCCGCGGGCTCGGTCCTCCATGTGGCAGTGCGAACCAATTGTGTGCAATGCACAATATTCCTTAACTCGGCGCGAAAACCGGGGAGAGTCACAAAAGCGTCTCATTGGGAGTTGCCATGCCCGCATTGGCCGTTCCGGCGTCAAGTCTGCCATCGCTCATGATGCCTTGCGCGGTTTGTGCCGGCCGCATGGTCTACCACGGTCGCCGCTCTGCCGGCGCTGAACTCGAAGACACCGTATATGCCTGCCGGAGCTGCGGCGGCGAACTCATTCGCACCTCGCTGCGCGGCAAGCCCGGGGCGCAAACGCGCAAGACCGCCGCCTAGAGCGGTTCACGGATTGGCTGAATCGGTTGGGATTCCATTGGATCGTGGTTTGTGATTCAAGATGCTGGCTGGATAGGGGGCCAGCATCCGATGACCCGACCTCTTTCCAATGATCTGCGTGAGCGGGTGGTTGCGGCGGTTGATGGCGGCGCAAGCTGCCGGGCAGTTGCGGCGCGGTTTGGCGTTGCGGTGTCGTCGGTGGTGAAGTGGTCGCAGCGCTACCGAGCGACCGGCTCGGTGGCGCCGGGCAAGATGGGCGGGCATCGCAAGCGGGTGCTGGAACCGCACCGCGCCTTCATCAAGCAGCGGATCAGCCAGACGCCGCATCTCACCTTGCACGGGCTGAAGGACGAACTGGCGGCCCGCGGCGTGAAGGTCTCGCACAACGCGGTCTGGATGTTCCTGCGGCACGAAGGATTGCGCTTCAAAAAAAACACTGTTCGCTCTTGAGCAGGCCCGCGCCGATGTCGCGCGCCGGCGCCGCCGCTGGCGATCCTGGCAGACCCGGCTCGATCCACGGCGGCTGGTCTTCATCGATGAGACTTGGATCAAGACTAACATGGCCCCCCTGCGCGGCTGGGGGCCGAAAGGCGAACGCCTGCGGGGCTTTACGCCCCAGGGCCGCTGGCGCACGCTGACCTTCCTCGGCGCTCTGCGCTGCGACCGGCTCACAGCCCCTTGCGTGTTCGACGGCCCGATCAACGGCGAATGCTTCCGCGCCTATGTCGAGCAGCAGCTCCTGCCGGTCCTCAAGGCCGGCGACATTGTCATCATGGACAATCTCGGCAGCCACAAAGCGACCGCCCTGCGCCGCGCGATCAAAGCGGCCGGCGCCAGGCTCTGGTACCTGCCGCCCTATTCACCAGACCTCAATCCGATCGAGCAGACCTTCGCCAAGATCAAGCACTGGCTGCGGCTTGCTCAGAAGCGCTCAACCGAGGACACATGGCGATACGTCGGCGACCTTGTCGCCACCATCCAGCCCAGCGAATGCACCAACTACTTCGCCAACGCCGGATACGCTTCCGTCAATGAATGAACCGCTCTAGCTAACTCGCTTCAGGCCCATCTGCCGCAACACGGCGCGGCCGAGCAGGCCGTAGGGGTTGGCGAGCGTTTCCAGCATTTCGAAATGGTTGTAGCCCTCGCCCACCACGAGCTCGACCGGCTTGCCGGCAGCTTTTGCGGCGGCGGCGAAATCGCGGGACTGGCGCTGAAATTCCGGCGTCTCGTAGGTGCCGTAGCTGAGCACAAGCGGGGTACGCAGCCGATCAAGATGGCGCATCGCGCTGAGGTCTTGCTCCATCTCGTCGGTGAATTTGACGTATTGCGAGCGCTTCGACAGCCGTACCGGCTTGAGATCGTACATGCCGCTCGACAGGGCTGCGCCCTTGAGAATGTCGGGGGGAAGTCCGTCCTTGGCCCAATCGTGGGTGAGGGTACAGCCGGCGAGATGTGAACCCGACGAATGGGAAGCGAGATAAAGCCGGTTGCGGTCGCCGCTGAATCGTTCGGCGTTGCGATAAACCCAGCCGACGGCGCGCCGCACCTGCTCGACCATGGGAAACAGGCTGCCGCCGGCCGCGTCGACATTGACGAAATCGAGCACCACGAAATGTGCGCCCAGGTCGACGAACGGCTCGGCCAGATAGGTGAATTCGGACGCCGCGCCTCTGCGCCAGGCGCCGCCGTGAACGAAAATGCCGACCGGCGCGTTCGGCTTTTTGCTGCGATAGACGTCGAGGCCCTCGATCGGGGTCGGCCCGTAGGCGAAGTGCTCGGGTTTGCCGATGCGCGCGAGTGCGGCGGCGCTGGCGGCCAGCCGGCGCTCGCCGAGCTGATCGCGGTTGGGCGCGTAAACGATCTGGTCGTAAGCGTCGTCCAGCGCCTGCTGGTCCATGTCGAGCCAGACCATCGGCCCTTTGACGCGCGCGGCGCCGGTTATGCTGTTCATTGATTGCTCATGCCCGATGCGTGGGGTGCTCCGCAGGTGGAGCATCCGCTGCCTGCGATCTTAGAGGCCTCGCGAGACGTTTCCAACCTGCCGGCCGCGATGCGCGCAGTGTCTACCGGCGTGTACGGCAGCCGTCGCCTCGGCGCGGGACAGACAGACGACCGGCAAAGCGCTAGCGGCTTTCCGCCCCATACTTGCGCTGCATGGCGGCGAAATACCCTTCGGCCTCGAGTGTATCGAGGAGGCTTGTATCCATGTAGTCGCCGACTGCCTGGCTGAGGTCGGGGAATTGCTTGAGCACGTTCCGCGCGCCGGCTGCCGACGGCTCCAGCTTCGCCGGCGACTGCTTCTTGAAGTCATCGTAAGCGATGTCGAGGATTTTCGCGTCGGCGATTTTCAGTTCCATGGCCAGGACCTCTTTGGCGCGCTTCTCGTCGCACAGCGCGATGTAATTGCCCTCGATGCTTGCTTTGAGAAAGCGCATGAGCATGTCGCGGCGTGCGGTAATGTCGTCATGGCGCACCACGATGCCGGAGAACAGCCACGGGATGCGGTCGGCAACAAGGTCGACCAGCACGTTGACGCCGTTCTCGCGCGCCAGCGACGCAACCGGCTCGTTGAGCGCCACCGCCTTGATTTCTCCGGACTTAAGCGCCCGCAGCCGGTTTTCACTGCCGCCCAGCTCCTTGATGACGACATCGCCGCGGGATAGCCCAAGCTTCGCCAGCGCGAGCGTCGCCGTCGAATCGGTTTCCGATCCCAACGTGCTTACGCCGACAATTCCGCCGGCAAGATCGGCGGCTTTGTTCACGCCCGGAGCGGAAAAGAACGTAAAGCGGATGACGTTGGAGAGCGACCCGATGACGCGAAGGTTGCCGCCGGAGCGATTGACCTTGATCACGGACGACAGGCCGACATGCATGACGTCGATGCGGCCGGCCTGCAGTTCCGCGGCGCCCTTGCTGCCGCCGTGCATGTTAAGCACGTCGACGGCCAGTCCCTGCGCCGCATAAAGCCCGGCGGCGCGCGCCATGTACCAGGCGAGCGCCGTATTCACCGCATCGGAGATGCCGGCCTTGAGGGGTGAACTCATGATGTTTTCCACTCTCACACGCTGTCGTTTACACGCCTAGAAGCGCCCGCGGCGGCGGACCGTCCGAGCCGCGCGTGCTATGATTGCGGCTCCATCGGGAGACTGCAATGCAGCGTGTGACCATCACCATCGACGACGACCTCGCCGGAGAACTGGACCGCTTCATGGCCGGCCGCGGCTACGCCAACCGCTCCGAGGCGATCCGCGACCTTGCCCGCTCGGGCCTGCAGCAGGCCGCCACCGAGGTTGGCGGTACGCGGCCCTGCGTCGCCGCCCTCGTCTACGTCTACGATCATGAGGAGCGTGAACTGCCCAAGCGGCTCACGCGCGGTTTCCACGACCGTCACGATCTCGCCCACACGACTCTGCACGTGCATCTCGACCACGAGAGCTGCCTCGAAGTCACCGTGCTCAGGGGCCGCGGCGGCGAGGTGCAGAAATTCGCCGACCGCATCATCGCCGAACGCGGCGTGCGCCACGGCCATGTCGTCTATCTGCCGGTCGACGGGACGCACAGCCACGGCCGCGGCGAGACGCACAGGCATGCGCAGGGACACCGGCATGGCCACACGCGGCGACGAGAAGCCTGAGCGTCAATCCGGCCGAGCCAACGGGCCTGCGCAAAGTCGCGCGGCCCGATGACAGGCTCCGCGAGAGCCGGAATCCATAATCACAGTCATCGAAGGCAAGCGCGCCGGCGATACGGCTGCAGGAGTGGGCGATTGTGGATTTCGGGTTCGCCGCTGCGCGGCGCCCCGGAATGACATCACCCCAAATTCAATTCCTTGAAGAAATCGTTGCCCTTATTGTCAACGACGATGAAGGCTGGAAAATCGACGACTTCGATGCGCCAGATCGCCTCCATGCCGAGTTCCGGATATTCGATCGTTTCGACCTTTTTGATGCAATGCTCGGCGAGGTTCGCAGCCGCGCCGCCGATCGAGGCGAGATAAAAACCGCCGTATTTGTGGCAGGCCTCGCGCACCGCCGACGAACGATTGCCCTTCGCCAGCATCACCATGGAGCCGCCCGCGGCCTGGAAATCGGCGACGAATAAATCCATGCGGCCGGCCGTGGTCGGACCGAACGCGCCTGACGCATAACCTTCCGGCGTCTTCGCCGGGCCGGCGTAATAGACCGGATGGTTCTTGAAATAGTCGGGCAAACCCTCGCCGCGCTCGAGTCGCTCGCGCAGCTTGGCGTGGGCCAGATCGCGCGCCACGATCATCGGGCCTGAGAGCGACAGCCGGGTCTTGATCGGATATCTGCCGAGCTGCGCTAGAATTTCCGGCATCGGCTTGTTGAGGTCGATTCTTTGCACCTCGCCGCCGAGCTTTTTCTCATCGACCTCCGGCAGATATTTGGCCGGGTTGTGCTCCAGCTCTTCCAGGAACACGCCGTCGCGTGTGATCTTTCCCAGTGCCTGGCGGTCGGCCGAGCACGATACGCCAAGCCCGATCGGCAGCGACGCGCCGTGGCGCGGCAGCCGGATGACCCGCACGTCATGGCAGAAATATTTGCCGCCGAACTGGGCGCCGACGCCGAGCGACTGCGTCATCTTCTGGATCTCGGCCTCCATCTCGCGGTCGCGGAAGGCGTGGCCGTCCTCGGAGCCGTGGTCGGGCAGGGTGTCGTAGTATTTGCAGGAGGCGAGCTTGACCGTCTTCATGGTCAGCTCGGCCGAGGTGCCGCCGATGACGATGGCCAAATGGTACGGCGGGCACGCGGCAGTGCCGAGCGTGAGCACCTTTTCTTTCAGGAACGCCAGCAGGCGGTCGCGGGTGAGAATCGAGGGCGTCGCCTGGAACAGAAACGACTTGTTGGCCGAGCCGCCGCCCTTGGCGATGAACAGCAACTTGTAGGCGGCATCGGCGTCGAGATGATCGGGATCGTGCGCTTCCGCATAAAGCTCGACCTGCGCCGGCATGTTGCTCCGGGTATTCTTTTCCTCGAACATCGACAGCGGCGCGAGCTGCGAGTAGCGCAGATTGCGCTTGAGGTAGGCGTCGCGCGCGCCCTCGGCGAGTGCCGCCTCGTCGTCGCCATCGGTCCAGATGAGGCGCCCCTTCTTGCCCATGATGATCGCGGTGCCGGTGTCCTGGCACATCGGCAACACGCCGCCGGCGGCGATATTGGCGTTCTTGAGAAAATCGTAGGCGACGAACTTGTCGTTGTCCGACGCCTCCGGGTCCTCGACGATGTGTTTCAGCGACGCGAGGTGCGCGGGGCGAAGGAGGTGATTGATGTCCGTGAAAGCCGCTTCCGCCAGCGCGCGCAACGCCTCGCGCGGCACCACCAGGACTTCCTCGCCCATGACGCGCTCAATGCGCACGCTGTCCGCGATCTTGCGATACGGCGTCGCATCCTTGCCGAGCGGAAACAGCGGCGTGTGCTTGTAGGGCGGCATCGGATGGGTCGTCAGGGGGGCGTTCATAGCGACGGTCCTTGGAAGAAGAGGCCAAAGATCTTAGCTTCTTTTCAGAGCTGATAACAGTCCAGTGTCTACGTGATGATGTTTCCGAGATCGGTTGTACCCTGATAACTCGATAGATGATGTATCAGGTCTGTTCCAGCGTTTATCGCGTCTCCCATTGCATCAACGACAAGCTTCTCAACGCCTTTTTGAGCAGACGTCTTTGCCAGCTTGCCAAGCCAGCGAAAGAAGCCAGAGGCCTGTTTTTTGTCGATGAGCGGGGCACGTAGTGCCTCGATCGTAGCGGTAAGAAGCGCAATCAGCTGCATTACTTGTATTTTGTCTATTGGAAAATCTTTTGATTGCAAGAAATTACTTCCCTCAATCACTTTTTTTAGAAACACGAGCTTGCTCGACACATCGGCGATGGCAGTCGATACTTTGGCGGTAGTGGCACTTCGCCAATCGCCTGGGAAAATTGCGCTTTGTTCTAACGTTTTGGATTCCACCACTAGCTGAGAACGGACTCAATTCAACATATTTTCCGATAGTGGTCCGCCGCTCATTATGCTTTTCAGCGTTTTAACGCTCATTCCGAAGCGTTTCGCGTTTTGCGTAAATGTCTGGTCGCTCTGCGCGACGAAAGTAGTCAATATCGATGGAAAATTCTTTGGATCGTAGAAGCGCTTGCCGCTTTCTCTACTTTGATAATACTTTGATTTGTCCAAAACGGCGTCGATCTCGCCGAGCAGCGATGTAATGGAGATCGACACCTTTGCTTTAGCCATTGCGGCTTGATCCTGCTACCTGTTTCTCCTCATACGCATCCACCAGCGCGCGGATCATTCGCTGATAGCGCACGCGACACTACGCCTCGACATAATCCGCAATGTTGGTGAGTGCGGGCACTGGCTGGCCGTCGGCCTTGAGTCCGTCGATGTGGAAGCGGATCGCCTCGCGGATTTCGGCCTCGACCGCCTGCACCGTGTCGCCCGTCGCCACACAGCCCGGCAGGTCCGGCACATAGGCCGAATAATTGCCTTCCGCTTTTTCAATCATGATCGCGTAGCGCATCAGCGCTGCTCCTTGAGACCAACCTGCTTCAGGATACTGTTTCGCGTCCTGGGCGCCAAATCGTCCGATGGCTTGCCGGCGATGGTGACGCGGCCGGGCTTGGTCGGATGCTTATATTGGCGATGGCTGCCGCGTTGCGACCAGATACCAGCCGTCGGCCTCATCAGCCTGACGGCCTCGCGAAACCTTCATGCAATGCCCCCGACGTTCGAGCGCTCGTCATACGCGGGCCGACCCGCGTATCCGGGCCGGGTGCCGCGTCGCGCGGGCGCACGAGGCGACCGCGCCTTGATCAGCGGTCGGCGTGGATGTTGGGTTTCGTCGGGCAGCGCACGGAAGCCGGGCGCGAGGCCTTGGCTTGCAGCCAAGCCTGCATCACCTGCGCATAGGCACGTGCGGCCTGCGAAGCCCGCGCGACGTTATTGTCCGGGAGCGTGGACGAGATCGTTCCGTTCTCTGCATCGACGTCCGGCGAAGTCGCCTGGGCAATTTGTGCGGCCTCGACGACACGGGTCGCATCGACCGTTATGACGACTGGATCGTCTGGGGGCGGAGCGTCGGGTTCGGGATCTTGCGCTGCGCTGATCGGTTTTACCGCAAACGCGCTGGAATTGTCGTCCGCAACACCGCCGGCCGAGAGCAGCCGGCGTTCTACCCATGCGGCCATGCTCGATGCGGCAGGCGACCGTACTGAACTCATGCCGCACTGTTAGCGCGCCGCGCGCTAACAGCGGATGGCGGCAATCGCTACGGTTTTAGGAAATGCCAAGCGGTCGCAGTTTCATTTCATTTCCACTTTGCAGCGCGTTTCTCCGCGAACGATGCGAGACCTTCGGCGGCTTCAGCGGAGCGCCGCTTGTCGGCATGGCTCGCGACCAGGCGGTCGAACGTTGCGTCGTCGAGATGCGCCCATGCGGATTGCAACGCCAGCGCCTTGGTCTGCGCAATCGCCTCGGGACCGTTCTGCAGGATCGCATCGACGATCCGCGCGCCGGCCGCTTCCAGATCGGTTGCCGGCACGATCTCGTGGACGAGGCCGATGCGACGGGCTTCGGCGGCGGAAAAACGTTCGCCGGTGAGCGCATAGCGGCGCACCTGACGTACGCCGATAGCGTCGTTGAGCTGGGGGATAATGATCGCTGCGGTCAGGCCCCAGCGCACTTCGGCGATGGAGAACACCGCGTCCTCGGCGGCGATCACTACGTCGCAGGCGGCAATCAGTCCGGTGCCGCCGCCGAAGCAGGCACCCTGCACCAGCGCGACGGTCGGCGCCGGCGCGGCATTGAGCCGCCAGATCGCCTGCGCGGTGTCGCGCGAGGCGCGAATGTTGTCTTCGCGCGAGGCCGTGCGCACGGCGTCGATCCATTTCAGATCGGCGCCGGCCTGAAAATGCCGCCCGCGCCCACGAATGATTACGGCGCGCAGCCCGCGCACGCCCTCGAGCCTGTCCATCGTCGCCAGCAGCGCCGCGATCAGGCCGCCGTCATAGGCGTTGTTGCGCTCCGGGCGATTGAGGACGACGTTCGCGACACCGCGGCTGTCGACATCGAGGAGGATCGGTGCGCTGGAATCCGATGCTGCCATGGGATGCTACAACTTGATGGGATGCTACAGCTTGAACAGCTTCTCGGCATTGCCGTGGGCGATGCGTTCCTTGTCCGTGGCGCTGACGGGAATTTGCTCCAAAAAAGCGCGCGCTGCTTTCATCGACTGATACGGATGATCAGCGGAAAACATGATGCGATCGATGCCGCCGAGTTCGAGGAAAAGGTCGAGGAAAGCCGGCGGAAAGTTGAAGCCGGAAAATGTGTAGTGCACGTTCTCGCGCAGGTAATCCTTGAATGAGCGTTTCAACTTGGTCACCGCTTGCGGCATGATGTCGAAGCGCTGGAACATGAACGGCAGTCCCTCACCCATGTGGCCGATGACGATTTGCAGGCGCGGAAAACGGTCGAACACGCCTCCGGAAATCATGCGGATGACATGGACCGCGGTCTCGATGTGCCAGCCCCAGGCGCCGCCGGCGAGCATCTCGCTCAGCATCGGGGAAAAGCCGCCGTAATAGGCGTCGCGCACCGGCTGGGGCGGCGGCGTCGGATGAATGTGGATCGGCGCGTTGAGAGCCTGCGCGCATTCCAGAATCGGCGCGTAGAATTTGTCGTCGAGATAGCGGCCGCGATTGTGGCCGTTGATGACGGCGCCCTTGAAGCCCGCGTGCACGCGGGCCTCAAGCTCCGCAGCGGCCTTGTCGGGCGCCGGCGTCGGGATCGCGGCAAAGCCGGCAAAACGCGCCGGGTGCTTTTTCACTGCCGCAGCGAGGTAATCGTTGGAGTCTCGCGCGAGTGCGATGGCATCGGCCGCGTCCAATTGCTCGACGCCCGGCGAGGTGAGCGATAGCACCTGCATGTCGATGCCGGCCGCATCCATTTCCGCCAATCGCTTGGCGTCGACATCGCACAATCGCTCGATCAGGTTGGCGTAACGGCCACCGACGGTTTCGGCCCGGTTCTTCAGCTCACGTCCGGGACCCTCGAAGAATCGCGGGGTGGCAAAATGCTCTTCAAGAGTGATTGTGCGCATGGTGAACCGTCATACACAGATACAGAGAGCGTGCTCTATCGCTTCCCTCTCTCCGCACGGGAGGTGGTTAGAGCCCGAACAATTGTTCGGCATTGCCGTGCGCGATGCGCTCGCGATCAGCGGCGCTCACCGGAAGGTTTTGCAAAAACTCACGCGCCGCGGCCATCGAGCCATACGGGTAGTCGACCGAGAACATGATGCGCTCGACGCCGACTTCGAGCAGGAGGTCGAGGAAGGTCGCCGGAAAGTTGAAGCCGGCAAACGTGTAATGCACGTTCCCCCGCAGATACTCGCCGAGCGAACGTTTGAGCCCGGTCAGTCCGGGGGCCATGTTGCGATCGAGCCGCGGCAGCATGAACGGCAAACCCTCGCCCAAATGGCCGACGACGACCTGCAGCTTCGGAAAACGGTCGAAGACGCCGCCGAGCGCGAGGCGGATGACGTGCACCGCGGTTTCGATATGCCAGCCCCAGCCTGGGCCGGAAAACATCCAGCTTACCTGCGGTGCGAAGCCCCCATAGGACGCCTCGATTACTGCCTGCGGCGGCCGCGTCGGGTGCAGGTAGATCGGCACATTGATTTGTTCGGCGCATTCCAGGATCGGCCAGTAGAATTTGTCGTCGAGATAGCGTCCGCGATTGTGGCCGTTGATGATCGCGCCCTTGAATCCTTGCCGGCGAACCCGGCGTTCCAATTCTGCGGCGGCCTTGTCCGGCGCACCGGTGGGCAGCGCGGCAAGACCGGCAAAGCGCGCCGGATGTTGCTTGATCGCCGCCGCCAGAAAATCGTTGGTGTCCTGCGCCACCGCGATCGCTTCGGCTTGCTCGCACTGCTCGGTTCCCGGATATTGCAGCGACAGCACCTGCATATCGATGCCGGCGGCATCCATTTCCGCCAGCCGCTTGTCGCCGAGGTCTGCGAGCCGGGTGAAGAACTCGGCATCGCGGCCGCCGGATTTCTCCGCGCGTTCCTTGAATTCGCGACCGGGACCGTTGAAGAATCCCGGGCTGGCGAAGTGCTCTTCCAGCGTAAGGGTCCGCATGGTTGCCTGCTGCTGTACGCTATCCGGCTTGGAGGGGCGCCAAAGGCGATTGCCGCCCGGAGAACTATCCGCCGTAGAACACGTTGTCGCCGAGGTCCTTCATTTCCAGGATGGCGGCATCGGGCCGGCCCGCCGGTGGGCGGTTTAGGTGCGCTTCGACCACTTCGCCGACCACGACGTGGTGGTCGCCCTGTTCCACGATCTCTGTCACGCGGCACTCGACCGCGCCGGCTGCATCGACGAGCAGCGGCGCGCCGGTCGCTCCCTTGCGGTAGGCCTGGCCGCTCAGCTTACCCTCGCTCACCTGGGTCGGCTTGAAGAATGTGAACGCCGCGCCTTTCTGTTCCTTGCCCAGCATATTGAGGGCAAAGACCCGCGCGTCCTTGACGATCGTGTAAGCGCCGGAGTCGGTCTTGATCCCGACCACCACCAGCGGCGGTGCAAAGGCCGACTGCGTCACCCAATTCACCGTTGCCGCCGCGATATTGCCTTTGCCGTCGTCCGCGGTAAGCACGTAGATGCCGTAGGGGATCATGCGCAACACGGTCTTTTTGGCGTCCGCATTCATCGTTTCCTCGCCTTCGTCTGGTTGGGAGCCGTCCCCGCAAGCCTAGCGCGCGCGGAGGGCAATGGGAACCGGCGGCGCGGTGCGGCGCGGCGGCGTGCACTCGACAGCCGGTCCGCCATCAATATAGTAGGTATTGGTGCGGCGAGCCCGAGGGCTCGCGATGCCGAAGTGCCACGCTCATTCATGAGCGGGAACGCTGGGGGGCAGTTCATGGCCAATCGACAATGGTACACCGCGATCGGCGGCAGGCAGGAAGGTCCGTTTCCAGACGAACGCCTGCGCGAACTCATTGCCGCCGGCACTGTGCGCGGCGACAGCCTGGTCTGGTGCGACGGCATGAGCACCTGGGCGAGGGCCGCGGAGATTCCCGGCTTGATGTCGGGAGCGCCAAGCTCTTCGCAGCCGATGACGGCGGTTCCGGCGGTCACCGCTGCCACTCCGGAGGTCGGAGACGATCATCGCCTCGTCTACGACCCGCAAAGAGCGCTCGATCGCGTGTGGCCGTTGTTCTGGCGAACCGTTGTGTTGATTCTGAGCTGGGTCGCAATCATCCCTCTGCCCTGGGCGGCACCGTGGTTCATTCGCTGGTTCGTCGAGCAGATCGAGTTGCCCGAGCAGCGGCGCATCAGCTTCGCCGGCAAGCCGGGGGATATCTGGTACATCTTCGTCCTGAACGTGCTTTGCAGCTACGCGTCGGCCGCCCTTTCGCTGCGATTTACCGGCCTGATTTCGTTCGTGCTGCTTCCGCTGACGGCGTTCCTCTCGCTTGTCATCACGCGATGGGTCTACGCCAACCTCGCCTGGCCGGAGCGCTCAGTGCCGCTGCAATTCACCGGCAGCTATCTTGGGCTGCTCGGATGGTCGGCGCTGGGGGCGGTGTCCATCCTTTCGATCATCGGCTGGGCGTGGGTTTACACGGCGTGGGCGCGGTGGATGTGCCGAAACGTACACGGGTCGACGAGGCAGTTGGCCTTTACCGCCTCGGGATGGAGCTATCTCTGGCGAACGGTGACTTTTGTCCTGTTCAGCTATCTGGTCGTGCCGCTGCCGTGGATGCTGCGCTGGTACACGCGCTGGCTGGTCTCGCGGTTCGCTCTGGTCGGCGAATCGTCTCGGTCCGCCGGAGCGGCATGATCCAAGCTGCCGGCCGCGCAAAATTGCGCGTTAGTGGTGCATCTCCTCGGGCGGCATGATGCCCCAGAGGTTGGAGGCCGACGGATCCTTGGCCCATACCTTGGGGCGCTGCGGATTGTCGCGATGCCACGGCCGCGGCTCGAAATAGCCGAGTTCCTCGTTCATGCGGTCGAGCTCGGCGAACAGCTCGGTGATCAGGCCCGCCGGACTGCGGTGATAGGTGAACAGGTTGTGGCCGATGCCGTGCCGGCCCGGTCCCCACAACAGCTTGTAGCCGTTGGTGGAGAGGAAATCGCACGCCGTCTGCATGTGTCCCCAGTCGCGCAGCTCGAAGGCGGTGTGGAAGTGCCGGTTCGAGCCGGTCTGCATCAGGTTGATGGTGTGGTGGTCGGGCCCGCAGCGCAGGAACGAGAAGAAGTCGCCCATCCAGTCGGATTCGCGGAAACCCAGCACGTCGCAATAGAACTTGGTGGCGTGCTTGACGTCGGTGACGTGAAAGGCGACGTGGCCGAGCTTGTGCGGGACGATGCCCTTGGCCTGGAATTTCTGGTGCGAGAAGTCGGCGCGCTTGAACACCTCCATCACCGTGCCCTTGGGGTCCTCGAAGCTGACGAGTTCCGTGATCGAAGGCTCCGGGTCCTTCTTGCGGGCCGTCTTGATACCGTGGGCCTGCACCTGCTTGTCGAACGCGTCGAGATCGTCGGCCTCGCCAAGCTGAAAGGCGACGCGAACGCATTGCGCTCGCGCCCCCCGGCGCAGGACTACGGAGTGGTGATCGACGGTATTGGCGAGAAAGGTTGCGCCCTTCTCCTTGGCGGCGACAGTCATGCCGAGGATATTGGCGTAATAGTCGGCCTGCTGCTCGACATCAGGCACTTCATAGCCGGCGTGGGCGATTTTCTTGACGCGGATCATGGACAGACTCCTGTGATTCTCAAAGCTTGCCGCTCACGGCTATTTGCCGACGGTTTCCATTTGCCGCACTCCCAGCAACACGCCCCACGCGTTCAGCACGATCGCAATGAGGAGAATGACGTAAGAGAACTCACCGGATATAGCCCCCAATTCGACCGTACAACGAGGGCGCCACCGCCGGTGACGCCAAGTGCATAGGCCAAGAAATAGGGAATGGAACGAAATACCGTAATGCCGCCGGACCTGATCAATCGCGGCTTGTAGTGATATTTGTAGACGATCGTGAAAGGAGCGCGGAGGCCGACGAGATTGATCACGATCAACTCGATGCCGAGTATCGGCATCGGCTGCGGTGTCAAGATCGCCATGGCTTCGATCAGCAAAGTCAGCAGATGAAGCGTATTGTAGCGGGCACGAAAACGAATGGTCGGCTCTTTTACGATCTCGTCGAGATGAAGAGAAGACGCCACGAAAAGCAGCCCGATAAGGGCCGCCGACGACGTGCCCAACATCACGTAGAGATCGCGCCACATCTCGGGCGGATAGATAGTGTCCATCGCGAACATCACCGATCCATCGTCCGGCGGGCCCGCGCGCTAGTGGAGCGGATTTGACATTCGCACCCCACTTGGCCGCCAGTTTTGGAAGCGAATGTCAAATCCAAAAGCTCCACTAGCCATTCTGGCGTGGCAGTGCGCCGAGGACATCGACCATCTTGGCAACGTCGTAGTCGCTAAAGCCCATATCCATGAAGCGCTGATAAAGCGGAATCACGGCATCGAGAATCGGCGTCGCCACGCCGGTCTCCTTGGCCATGTCGTGGATCATCGGGAAATAATGCTGCAGGGCCGGCACCGGCCCCTGCACCGGCGTAAAGCGGCGTTCCGCCATCCAAGGTGCGCGAATGCCGAACTGGGTCGAGCCGCCCGAGCCGGCGGCGATCGCCTTGATCAACAGCGCCGGGTCGACGCCGGCTTTCAGCCCAAGCGCCATCGCCTCCGCGGTCGCGGCGATATTGATGGCGACCAGAAGATTATTGACGAGCTTCACGCGGCTAGCGGCGCCGAACGCGCCGAAATAGAGGCACGAGTCGGCGAAGCCGGCAGTGACGCGCTGCGCCCTCTTGCACGCCTCGGTGTCGCCGGCGAGATAGATCACGCCCTTGCGCGCCGCCACCATGCCGGGCGTGCCCGACACCTCGCCGTCGACGAAGGTCGCGCCCTTTTCCGCGAGCGGCGCGATCTGGCGCCTCTTGTCCGGCACCGGGTGCGAACCGAGTTCGACAATGATCTGCCCGGGCCGCGCGCTTTGAATAAGCCCACGCGGACCTTGCACCACGTCATCGAGCGCCTCCGTCGAGGGCAGGCACGAGAACACGATGTCGGCCTGTTCGCCGACATCGGCCGAAGAACGCCCCGGCACGCCGCCGATCTTTTCGAATTCGGCCAGCGAGGATCGGCGATAGCCGACGACGCGATAGCCGCTTTTGATCAAATTTTCCGAGATCGGCATTCCGATCTTGCCGACTCCGACGAAGCCGATGGTCTCCATGAACCTTTTCCCGTTTCTTTTGACGCGATTATGCCACTTCGATTGTCTGGTCGGAAAGATTGACTCGCAACCCCAGCGCGCCTTCCATGACGGTCCATTCCTTGAGCTCGAAGGTGCGCAGCCCGTTGGCGAAGAACGGATCGGCCTCGGCGAAGGTGCGGGCCTCGTTAGCGTTCGCCGCGCGCAGGATCGTGAGGCCATGACCGCTCGGCGATCCCTCGCCGTCGGACAGCGGACCGGATGCAAACACGACGCCGCGCTTTTCCAAGCCAATCATATATTCAAGATGAGCCATCAGGAATGGTTGCAGCTTTTCCGCCGGCTGCGCCGGCGTCGAGAGCACGACATACAGCTTCTTGCGCAGCATTTTGCGCGTCAAATCGGCCACACGGTCCTCAAAGAACATGGCTTGGCCCTCGCTTCGGCTCGCATGGTCGGCCCGCTCGTCGTCACGAGTCAACGGCAATGCTCGGCGCAAACGAGCCGCGAGGTATGGCTTCCGGGCGCCGGTTCCGTGCATTCCGGCCGATCAGACGGAGCCGCCATAGCGGCGACAAAATAGTTAAGTGCCATCGGCCGTGTGAAGCGATTCCTCGGCCTGGTCGTTTTGCTTGCCCGTCCTCCTGGCTTTCCGCTCGACGGCTTTGCGGATATGCGTGCCACCGGGCCATAAGCCTATCGGCGCGCGCGCCAATGCCAACGCAGCTACTCCGCGGCATTGCGCGCGCCGACCGGATCGTAATTGAGAATTGGCGCTAGCCATTTCTCCGCCTGCTTGACCGTCCAGTTCTTGCGCCCGGCATAATCCTCGACCTGATCGCGTTCGATGCGGCCAACGCCGAAATAGCGGCTGTCGGGATGGCTGAAATACAGGCCGCAGACCGATGCGGCCGGCCACATGGCGAAGTTCTCGGTGAGTTTGATGTTGATATGCCGCTCGGCATCGAGCACCGCAAACATTGTCGCTTTTTCGCTGTGATCGGGCTGCGCCGGATAACCGGGCGCCGGCCGGATGCCGCGATAGCTTGCGCCGATCAGGTCAGCGCCGCCCAGGGTCTCGTCGGGCGCGTAGGCCCAGACCTCGCGGCGAACGCGCCGGTGTGTCCATTCGGCGAGCGCTTCCGCCAGGCGGTCGGCGAGCGCCTTGACCATGATCGCCGAATAATCATCGTTGGCGTGCTTGAATCGCTCCGCTACCGCGTCTTCGCCGATGCCGGCGCAGACCGCGAACATGCCGATGTAGTCGCCAAGCCCGCTCGCGCGCGGCGCGACAAAATCTGCGAGTGCGAGGTTGGCCTGGCCCTCGCGGCGCGCCAATTGCTGGCGCAGCGTGTGCAGCACGGCGATCGGCTGGCGGCGCTCCTCGTCGGCGAAGACCAGAATGTCGTCGCCGTCGCTGTTGGCGGGAAAGATGCCGATCACGGCGGCGGCGCGGAACCATTTTTCCGCCGTTATGCGCCGCAGCATGTCTTGCGCATCAACAAAAAGGCCGCGCGCCGCTTCACCGGTTTTTTCATCGTCGAGGATTGCGGGATATTTGCCGACAAGCTCCCATGCGGCGAAGAACGGCGACCAGTCGATGTAGTCGATCAGCGCGGCAAGCGGCACCTCGCCGAAACTCCGCGTGCCGATCAATCGCGGAACCGGCGGCTGGTAGGTGCCGGACCAGTCGAGTTTAAGAGCGTTCTGGCGCGCCTCGGTGAGCGACAGCCGGCGCTTGTTGCTCTCGCCGCGGGCGTGTGCGGCGGCGATGCGGCCGTATTCGGTGCGCATGTCGGCGATGACGCGGGCGCGCGATTCACGCGACAACAAAGAGGAGACGACGCCGACGGCGCGGCTCGCGTCGTTGACGTAGATCGCCTGGCCGCGCCGGTACTGGGGATGGATCTTCACCGCCGTGTGCGTGCGGCTCGTGGTCGCCCCGCCGATCAGAAGCGGCAAGTCAAATCCTTGCCGCTCCATTTCCGCCGCAACGTGGCACATTTCGTCGAGTGAAGGCGTGATCAGGCCGGACAGTCCGACGATGTCGGCTCCTTCGGTCCGCGCTGCCTGCAAAATCTTCTCCGCCGGCACCATGACGCCGAGGTCGACCACGTCGTAATTGTTGCAGGACAGCACGACGCCGACGATGTTCTTGCCGATGTCGTGGACGTCGCCTTTGACGGTCGCGAGCACGATCTTGCCGTTAGCGGCGGTATGCGCGCGGCCGTCGTGCTCCTGCTCCATGAACGGCAGGAGCTGCGCGACCGCCTGCTTCATGACCCGAGCCGACTTGACCACCTGGGGCAGGAACATTCGTCCCGAGCCGAACAGATCGCCGACCACGTTCATGCCGTCCATCAGCGGTCCTTCGATGACGGCAAGCGGCCGCGGCGCGGCCTTGCGCGCTTCCTCGACGTCGACGGCGATGAAATCGGTGATGCCGTGGACCAGCGCATGCGCCAGGCGCTTTTCCACCGGCCAGTCGCGCCAGGCGAGGTCGGCTTGCCTGCGCTCGCGGCCGTGGCCGCGATGACGCTCGGCCAGCGCCAGCAACCGCTCGGCTGCATCGGCGCGGCGATTGAGCACCACATCCTCGCAGGCCTCGCGCAGTTCGTGATCGAGATCGTCGTACACGGCGATCTGGCCGGCATTGACGATCCCCAGATCCATGCCGGCGCCGATGGCGTGGGTGAGAAAGACCGCGTGCATCGCCTCGCGCAGCTTTTCATTGCCGCGGAACGCGAACGACAGATTGGATACGCCGCCGGAAACGTGCGCGTGCGGTAGGTTTTGTTTGATCCAGCGCGCGGCCTCGATGAACGCTACGGCGTAGCCGTTGTGCTCCTCGATGCCGGTCGCGACCGCGAAAATGTTGGGGTCGATGATGATGTCCTGCGGCAGAAAGCCGACGCGATTGACCAGGATGTCGTAGGCGCGTGCCGCGATCGCGCATTTGCGCTCGGCCGTGTCGGCTTGGCCGGATTCGTCGAAAGCCATGACCACGACCGCAGCGCCGTGACGGCGCACGATGCCGGCTTGGCGGACGAACGCGTCTTCGCCCTCCTTGAGCGAGATCGAATTCACCACGGCCTTGCCTTGCACACACTTAAGTCCGGCTTCGATCAGCGAAAATTTCGACGAATCGATCATCACCGGCACGCGGGCGATGTCCGGCTCCGCCGCAAGCAGATGCAGGAAGGTCGTCATCGCCCGTTCGCAATCGAGCAGGCCCTCGTCCATGTTCACGTCGATGATTTGTGCGCCGTTGTCGACTTGGTCGCGGGCAACTGCCAGCGCGGCCGTATAATCACCGGCGGTGATCAGCTTGCGGAAACGCGCCGAGCCGGTGACGTTGGTACGTTCGCCGATGTTGACGAACGGGATCTGCGGCGTAAGCGTGAACGCTTCCAGGCCGGAGAGCCGCAACAGCGGCGCGACTTGCGTAATCGCGCGCGGCTTTTTTCCGGCGACCGCCCCGGCGATGGCGCGGATATGATCCGGCGTGGTGCCGCAGCAGCCGCCGACGATGTTGACGAGGCCAGCGGCGGCGAATTCGCCGATCAGGCTCGCCATCTCTTCCGGACCCTCGTCGTAATGGCCGAATTCGTTGGGCAGTCCGGCATTGGGATAGGCGCACACGAGCGTGTCGGCGAACCGAGAGAGCTCGGCGATGTGCGCGCGCATCTGCCGTGCGCCGAACGCGCAGTTCAGTCCGATCGACAGCGGCGCGGCGTGCGCGACCGAATTCCAGAACGCTTCCGGCGTCTGCCCAGAGAGGAAGCGGCCGGAACGGTCGGTGATCGTGCCCGAGATCATCACCGGCACGGCGATGCCGCGCTCCGCCGTGACCTCGGCGATGGCGTAGATCGCGGCCTTGGCGTTGAGCGTGTCGAAGATGGTTTCGATCAGCAGCATATCGACGCCGCCGACGATCAGGCCGCGAACCTGCTCGCTGTAGGCGAGGCGCAGTTCGTCGAACGTGATCGCGCGGAAGCCCGGATTGGAGACATCGGGCGAGATCGACGCGGTGCGGTTGGTCGGGCCGATGGCGCCGGCAACGAAACGTTCGCGCCCGTCCTCGGCCTGGGCGATGCGCGCCGCCTCGCGCGCGAGCCTCGCGCCCTCGGCGTTGAGCTCGTAGGCAATCGCAGCGGTACCGTAATCGGCCTGCGCGATGCAGGTGGACGAAAACGTATTGGTGGAGACGATGTCGGCGCCGGCGCGGAAATAGGCAAGATGGATGGTGCGCACGCTGTCGGGGCGGCTTAAGTTGAGCAGGTCGTTGTTGCCGCGCAGTTCGCGGTTCCAGGCATCGAAGCGGGCGCCGCGGAATCCGCCCTCGTCGAAACCGAGGCCCTGGATCATGGTACCCATGGCGCCGTCGAGCACAAGGATGCGCTCGGCCGCCAGTTGCCGCAGCCTTGCTTCGGTCGCTGACATCCGCCGCGGATCAGACATCGGATGACGCACGCTCTTTCTCGGCCTGGACCGGGCCGCTCTCGCTCCGCGCCGGCCCCGGCCGCAATCCGAGCAAGTGGCAGATGGCGTAGGCCAGGTCGGCGCGATTCATCGTGTAGAAGTGAAAATCGGTGACGCCCTGCTTGGCAAGGTCGAGCACCTGCTCGGCGGCGACGGCGGCCGCGATCAGTTTGCGGGTCGCCGGATCGGTATCGAGGCCATCGAAGCGCTCGGCGAGCCAGTCCGGCACTGATGCGCCGCAGCGCCCCGCAAAAGCTTTCGCCGCCTTGAAATTCTGCACCGGCAGGATGCCGGGCACGATCGGAATATCGATGCCACTCGCCCGCACGCGGTCGAGATAGCGGAAATAGAGGCTGTTCTCGAAAAAGAACTGCGTGATAGCGCGGCCGGCGCCAGCATCGACCTTGGCCTTGAGCATGTCGATGTCGGCTTCGAGCGAGGGGCTGTCCGGATGCTTTTCCGGATAGGCGGCGACCGAAACTTGCAGGTCGCCGAGCAAATGGCGTTGCCGCTTGATGCCGGCGACCAGATCGGCGGCGTTGCGATAGCCGCCGGGATGCGGTGCGTAACGCTCGCTAACGCCGCTCGGCGGATCGCCGCGCAATGCCACGATGTGGCGCACGCCGGCCCCTACGTAGGCGGCGATGACCTCATCGATTTCCGCGCGGCTCGCGGCTACGCAGGTCAGGTGCGCGGCCGGCGTCAGCATCGTCTCCGCCAGAATGCGCTTGACGGTTAAGTGGGTTCGCTCGCGCGTCGAACCGCCGGCCCCGTAGGTGACCGAAACGAAATTCGGTTGGAGCGGTGCCAGCCGCGCGATCGCCTCCCAAAGCGAGTGCTCCATCTCGGCGGTCTTGGGCGGAAAGAATTCGAACGAGACGCGGATGCGCGCGCCGACCGCGCTCACCGCCTTGCCGGCGTCGGAGGGACGCATCAGGCCACCTCGCGCGTCGCCGGCGCGGCGAGCAGAATGCGCGGATCGCGCGCGAGCCAAAGCGAAACGGCGATTTTTCCATCCGGCCCCGGCGGCAAGGTTTGCTGGCGTACCGGCTCAAGGCCGACGGCCTGCAGCCATTGCGTCACCGTCTCGCCGGTAAAGCCGAGGCGGCGGTGGGCATGCTGCTCGCGCAGGAATTCGAGATCGTGCGGAGCGAAATCGACGACCAGCAGCCGGCCGCCGGGCCGCAATACGCGCGCGGCTTCGCGGATCGCGCGTGCGCTGTCATCGAGGAAATGCAACACCTGATGGATGATGACGGCGTCGAACGAGTTGCCCGGCAGCGGCAAGTCGTAGATGTCGCCCTGGCGTACGCCGCAATGTTTGAGGCCGGCGCGGTCAAGCCGCGCGCGCGCCAGCGCCAGCATGTCGAGCGAGAGGTCGAGGCCGACGCCGCGCTCGATCTCGGGCCCGAACAGTTCGAGCATTCGGCCGGTGCCGGTGCCGAGATCAAGGAGCGAGCGGATCGGCTTGTCGGCGAAGGCGGCGCGGACCGCATCTTCCACCGCCGCGTCCGCCACGTGCAGCCTGCGGATGCGGTCCCATTCGGCGGCATAGCGGCGGAAATAGTTTTGCGCCGCGACAGCGCGGGCCTGGCGCACCTCGGCGAGCCGCTCACGGTCGAGGGCAAGGATCGGGTCGCCGCCGTCAAGGCGCCCGATCAGTGCGCGTGCGATGTCGGCGACGCTCCCGCGCTCACCGAGACGGAAGAACGCCCACGATCCTTCGCGGGAACGCTCGATCAGCCGGGCTTGCGTCAGAATCCGCAGGTGGCGGGAAAGCCGCGGCTGCGACTGGCGGAGGATTTCGGTGCAATCCGACACGGTCAACTCGGTCTCCGAAAGCAGCACCAGGATGCGGAGCCGAGTGGCTTCGCCGGCCGCCTTCAGGATCGCGGTAAGGTCCGGAAATGGGAGGTCTTGGTTCGACATAAAGATATCTTTATACGATCGAGGGTGGGACGACAAGGGAAATTGGGGACAAATCCCATAATTGTGGGAAATTGCCCACAAACTCGGCGTCAGCGACTGGCAGGCGGTGCCCGCGAACCCGGAATCCACGATCCGATCCTGTGGTTATGGGTTTCGGCACTTGCCGCCTCGCGGCTCGGCCGGAATGACGTTTTATTCGGGTTCGTATAATTGTGTGCGCATGGCACAAGCCAATCGCGGCGAGCCGGCTGCAATCCCACGCGGGCCCGAGGGATTGCGCGAGGGTGAAGTCGCCGTCGCGCTGCCCGAAGCGTTCGACGCTTCGCTCTATTTCATCGGCCGCATTCGCACGCCCTGGCAACGGCGCGAGGAGTGTCCGAAGAACGCGCGCGAATCCGATGCGGTGTGCACCGTCACGCTGGATACGCGCTGGGCCGGCGGCCTTGCCGGCCTGGAAACGGCGAGCCACGTCATCCTGCTTTACTGGATGGACAAGGCCCGCCGGGATCTCGTGCGCCAAGCGCCGCGTCATTACGCCGAGCAGCGCGGGACCTTTGCGTTGCGCTCGCCGGTGCGGCCGAATCCAATTGCGCTGTCCGTGGCGCGGCTGCTGCGCATCGAGGGCAACAACCTCTCGGTCGTCGGCCTCGATTGCCTCGACAGTACGCCGCTTCTTGACATCAAGCCGTATTTTGCCTCCACGGATTCGGTACCGGACGCATCAGTCGGCTGGCACACCAACCGCAAACGGTAGGGCGCTGTCGACGGGTCGATCAATCTCGACAAAGCAGGGGGGTCTGGGCGGCTGGATTCAAACCAGCAACCGGCTTAATTCCAACACAGGCATTCACAGCCAGTCTGAGCTACGCCCAGTTGCCCCCAATTGCTGCGCCATTGCGCGCGTCGCGCCGGATCGATTGGCGGCGCGCCTTTAGTTGCAGGTGTAAGAGCCGTTCGGGCCGTGAATGCACTCGTTGTGCTCCCAGCGGTAAATGGAACAATTGTAGCCGCCCCGGCGGCAATAGGCGATGGCCTGCGCCTCCGCCACCGCCAAGTTGGCCCAGCCGTAGGAGACACCGCACGCACCGGTGCCCCGGACATCGCAGGCGATCGCTCCCCACCCCGCAAATGCTCCGGTCGGCGCCAACGTGCCCCCGAGCACCAATAAGGTCATTAGCGCGCGTCTCATCCGATCCTCCTCCCGGCAGTAACGTGGCCCGGCTGCGAATTCATTCGTCTGCCGGGAAGAGCGAGAATACCGGGAATGCGCTCCGTTGGTCCAGCGTTCTGTCCGTCTGGTCGTGGGCCTACTTTTGATTGTGCGATCAGGAGAGCACTCTGAAACCGCCGTTATCGCCAATGGTTCACGTATCGACGGCGGTTCGCCTACGCTCGCCGGTGCGAACTTCGGAAGGTTCGATACTTTGCGATGCAGCGTTTCTAAAACAGCGCCGGCACCGTGCCGAGGCGGATCATTCCCAGATAGACGCTGCCGTCGGCAAAGCGCAGCGGCAGAGCGGTCGCGGGCTTATGGTCGATCTCGGTCGGCTGGCCCATCTTCTTGAGATCATCGATGACGCTGGCATTGGCGGAATTGCGAACGACGCCGCTCAAACCGGGCAGCAGCCGGTCGAGTGCGGAAAGCCCCTGGGCCGCCGAGCCGTTGGCCCCGGTCAGCTGGTTGATCCCCTGACCGATCAACTTGTCGATCCCCAGCAGCGGCACGATGTTGTCCATGCCGCTGACGGCGATGTTGAGCATGCCGTCGAGCCGGCCGTGTTCGTTCACGGTCAGCGTGCCGGAGCCGACGACGACCGCGTCCGCGCGAGCGATACGAAACGACTTGATCTCGATGTGCCCGCCGGCGCTGTGCATCTCGCGGAAATACTCTGCGATCGGCTTGGGCGATAAATTTCTAAACCCGCTCACCACCATTTCGATATCGCCTTGCAGCGCCTGGGCGAGCAGCGGGTGAATCGTCGGCGCGGTCGCGGAGGTAAAGTGCAGGACCGCATCGATCACCGGCTGATCGGCAGGCGAGCCGCTGACGATGCGGGCCTGGAAGTCGGCTCCGTCGGCCGCGAACAAGGTTCGCGCGCCGGCGCTCGCGCCATCAGAGAGATGCGGCTGAGCGATGGTGATGGAGAGAGCGTCTGGGTCGGGCGGCAGGCCGCTGACGCTGATCCGGGCAAGGGTCCAGTTGGCCACGAGGCTTGGCGGCTGACCAGGCGCCGATACCGTGAGGGGAGCGGTCACGTCCCCGGTCAGCAGGGTCGGACGGTAGACCTCCGCAGTAAACACGATCTCCTGCGCCGCGAGCGAAAGCGGCGTGCCGGCCGGTGACACAAGCGTCGCGGCGGCCGCGCGGCAATGCGCCTCGATCCAGAGTGGAAATCCGCCGATGCCCTCCGAGCCGCAGGTATAATGTCGTCCGGCATCGGCCTCGCGCGCCACCCAGCCTTGCAGCGTGCGGGCGGAGACCGAAGCCGCATAATACCAAGCGCCGCACCAGCCGGCTGCCAGCAGCACGATTGCGGCGATCGGCAAAACGATCGGCCAGAGCCGACGGGCGCGGCGCGGCGCGGCAACCGGTGGAGCGCGCCGTACCATGCGCTGGCGCTCACCTTGCATCAGACTGAGCGGGGATTGGCCTGCCATCCGGTTCTTTTCGCCTTGCGAGTGCGGCGTTTCCAAGACCCTGCAAAATCGCCGGCTGCCATCTTGTCGCCGCACTTCGCCGGCTACCCGAGCGCAGCTAAGCTTGCAAGTCAACAAGGCCAATGCACGCGATCGACCAGCACGAGACCGACGAATTGTGGGTGTTCGCCTACGGTTCGCTGATGTGGCGGCCGGGTTTTGCAGCGCTGGAACGCGTTTCAGCTCGGCTTAATGGATTGCATCGCGCGCTCTGCGTCTATTCCTTCTTCCATCGCGGTACTCCGGAGCAGCCCGGCCTGGTGCTGGGACTCGATCATGGCGGCATGTGCCGGGGCATTGCCTACCGGGTCGCCGCCGAGGCGCGGGCAGACACCATCGCGTATCTGCGCGCGCGCGAGCAGGTCACGAGCGTCTATCTCGAATCCGTGCGACGGATCGGCTTGGAAGATGCGGCACGCCGTCAGGTCAGCGCGCTCTGCTACATGGTGGATCGCAGCCATGTTCAATACGCCGGGCAATTGTCGCTGGCCGAACGCCTCCACTATGTGCGGCAGGGGCACGGCCGGTCCGGTGCCAACCGCGACTATGTGATCGAGGCAGTGCGCGCACTGGAGGCGCTCGGCTACCGGGAAACCGACCTGCACTTGCTTGCCGAACGGCTCGGCATGCGAGAAACCGCCCTCACCCGTTAGAGCGCAATCGTTTCATATTGAATCGACGCTCTAGCAATCAAATGAGCGGGAGTGGCGTTGGCGATGGCTGGCCGGCGTCGCCCGATTCCTCGATCAAACTCCTGCTTGCTTCTTCCAGCACGCCCTGCAGGCGAGCAACAAGCGTGCGGGTATCGAGGCCGGGCGCGATCGGATCGAGCAATTCGACCACGATGGTGCCGGGAAGGCGCAGCATTGAACGGCGCGGCCAGTACAAGCCGGAATTGAGCGCCAGCGGCACGCAGGCGACGCCCGCGCGGGAATACAGGTATCCCACTCCGTTCTTGTAGCTCGGCTCGGCGCCCGGCTGCCGCCGGGTGCCTTCGGGAAAGATCACCACTTGGCGACCGCGGCGCAATTGTTCGAGCGCCTGCGCCGTCATTCGCTTGAGCGCCGACACTCCGGCGCTACGGTCGATCGGGATCAGTCCCGCCTTGGCCATGTGCCAGCCGAACAGCGGAATCCACATCAGCTCGCGCTTGAGCACATAGGCCGGGTCTTCGAGTACGGCATAGAGGGCGAAGGTCTCCCACAACGATTGATGCTTGCAGGCGACAATACAGCCCCCGTGAGGAATCTTGCTGACTCCGCGCCACTCTACTTTCGTGCCGCAAACGACCCGAAGGAGCCAAAGACTGGTGCGCGAATAGGAGCGAACGAAGATGCGGTGCAGGCGATGCGGCAGCACGAGCATCGGCAGCGCCACGATCATGTGAACGAACAGGTTCACATAGAACAGCACGTTGAAGGCGAGGGAACGGGCGAATAAAGCGGGGGGTCGAGACACTGGAAATCCGTTGAGGCTTCTGAACAGGCCTGCGAAGCGTCGCGCCGGTGCGGCGGCCCTAAGATCGCTGCGCGGCGGACTGATGGCTGCCGCTGTTCTCAGGGGGCGCCGGCTCGAAGTGCATCCGCAGTTCGGCAAAAAGATATTTGAAGTACTCCGAGACTACCACTCTGGTCGTATCGCCGTCCGACCACCACGGCTCGCTACGCAGGCGATCGGACAAGACCGGGTAGGGGGTGAGCGAGGTGTGTGGCATCTGGTGGCCGAGTTCGGCGAGCGCGCGCGGCATGTGATAGGACGAGGTGACGACGATCAACGAATGGAAGCCGTGATTTGCCGCCCACAGCCGCGTCTGTACGGCATTGCCAAGGGTGTTGATGGCCGAATAGTCGAGGTCCACGCAGCAGGCGAACAGGCGGCCATAGTGGGGAGCTTCGTGGGCGATGTCCGCTGTCGTTGTGCCGGGATTTACTCCGGTGATCAGGAGCCGCTTGCCGCGGCCGGCGGCGAGCAGTTCGAGTGCGTCGGTGACGCGCGACGTACCGCCAGTCAGCACCACAATCCCATCGGCGTCACGATCAAGGGCGATCGGCTTGCTCGGCATTCGCCAGACGAAGGCGACAAAGCCGACGGCGAGGACGACCGCGCCGAGCCCAGCGACGCGGACGGCGACCACCTTGAGGCGCCGTGTTCGCACTGCGGTCTTCAGGCTCACCATCGCTATCGGTTTCCTCTGCGCCGAAGCGGCTTGCCGCAGCAACGGCGACTGCCGGCACGATAGGTCCAAATTCCGGCGACGTATTGGCTGCATTGGGAGAGCAGGTCTGGGCGGCCGCCGTTCAATCGATGCTCTCCAGGGTGCGGTTGACGGTGCGCCGAGAGGCGAGCGCGGTGACCACCGCGACCAAGACAATTTGCCCGAGGATCGTCGCATAGCCGGCAACTCCGATCGAGAAGCTGCCGAACAGCGCCCTTGCCTCGATGCCGCCGGCGGTCCCGGTGAACCATGCGCTCATCGCCTGCAAGACCCCGAACACGACGATTGCCGCGCCGCCGCCGATCATGCCGCCCTTCAAGCCGAGGACGAGGAAATGGCGTTGAAACTGGCTGGCCACAAAGGCATCGGTGGCGCCGACATAATGCAGCACCTCGACGATCGGGCGGTTGGTCGCCATGGTACCGCGCGTGGCGAAGCTGACCGACAGCATGGTCACGACCAGCACCAGCGCCAGGACGGCAAGTCCGCCGGCCGCCGCCGCGCCCGCCATGTTGCGCATCTGATTGATCCAGCGGCGATGATCGTCGAGGCTCGCACTCGGCACTTGCGCCGCGAGCAGCCTGCGCAACGCGGCGAAATCGGGCGGTGTTCCCGACCACAGCCTGACCGCGATCAGACGCGGAATCGGCAACTCGTCGAGGTTGAGGCCAGTGCCAAGCCAGGGTTCGATCAGCTGCGCCGACTCCTCCTTGGTGTAGGGTCGCACTGCGGCAATGCCGGGCGCGGCGCGGGCGATGTCAGCGGCCTTGGCTACGTCGGCCTCGATGTCGCGGCCGGCTACGGGCCGGACCTGGATGGTGACCTCGCGCCCCACCTCGGCGCGCCAATCGCCGGCGGCGCTCACCACCATCATCACCGCACCGGCGGTCAGCCCGGCCAGAAAGGTCATGATGGCGATGACGGCGGTGAGCGAGCGCCCGGCAATCGAACTCTTCGGCACGATCGCGGCGTTGCGCGGTCCTCGCGCGCGCAGCGGCGCGGCCGCCAGATCGTTCCACGACTCCGCGTCCAGATCGAGCCGTCCTTCGATCGGTTCAATCGTAGACATGAAGCCGTCCCTCGTGCAGCACGAGACGTCGGGCGTCGTATTCGTCCATCAGGGCGATGTCGTGGGTGGCGATGACGATGGAAGTGCCTGATTTGTTCAGCTCGATGAACAAGCGCAGCAGGCGTTGGCCGAGAGTGGGATCGACGTTGCCGGTCGGCTCATCGGCGAGCAGCAACTGTGGCCGCGCGATCACGGCGCGGGCGATCGCCGTGCGCTGCTTCTCCCCGCCGGAGAGAACCGGAGGCAGGGCGTCGATGCGCTCGCCGAGACCCACCCATTCCAGCAGTTCGACAACCTCGGCGCGATAATCGGCTTCCTCCCTGCCGAGCACGCGCAACGGCAGCGCCACGTTTTCGTAGGTGGTCATGTGGTCGAGCAACCGGAAATCCTGAAAAACGATACCGATACGGCGGCGCAGCGTGGCGCGGCCATCCTTCGAAAGCGTGGCTGCATCCTGGTCGAACATCGTGATCAAGCCGCGCGTCGGCTGCAGCGACAGGAACAGCAAGCGCAGGAGCGAAGTCTTGCCGGCGCCCGAGGGCCCGGTGAGAAACTGGAACGAATGCCCCTCGATGCGAAAGCTGAGGTCGCGGAGCACCTCCGGACCGAGCCCGTAGCGCAGGCCGACATTCTCGAACAGGATCACCCGGTTCCTCCAGACGACCAGGCGGTGCGCGGGGCGGCTGCCCAGCAGCCCGATTCGGCCTAATAGTCCGATTCTAACATTCGCGTCCGGGTTCGGCAGGCTCGTTTGCGGACGTTAGAATCAAAGGACCAGTAGCAACTATCAGTTGTAGCGAAGCTTAGGATTTGACGTTCGCTTCACGAATTGGCGGCCAGGTGGGTCGCGAATTGTCAAATCGGCTCCACGAGTATGGCGGATTTGAAGTTCCTCTGCTTGTCGCCGCTCGTCTTGGAGAGATTCAAATCCAAAAAGCATATTGGATCAATAAGTTGCTATTTGTCCTTCGATTCCGAAATTCAAACGAGGGTCAAAGCTTAGCCTTGCGGTGGTAGCCTAGCGCCGCGGTAGGCGTGGTTTCCAATTCGTTAACGGATAGGCGACTAGCCTCGCTGCAGATCGCCGCGCCTGATTCGCCCATGCTGATCGTCTGCCCATCCTGCACCAGGTCTTACAACGTCGATCCGGCCAGTCTTCAGCCGGACGGGCGCATGGTGCGCTGTGCGGGTTGCCGCATTGTGTGGCGGGCAGAGCCGAGCCAGAACCGGGAGCAGCCGGCACTCGATCCGCCGACCGAGGTCCATCGGGCGGCGCAAACTATTGCTGCGGCCGGCATTGTGCCCGACATCGACGAAACGCAGCCCGTCGCCGAGGCCGAAAGCCAAGGGGGGTGGCTGGAGCCATCGCTGGCCGAGGCGGCCGCCGGTCTCTCGGTGGAAACTCGGGCCGAGGCGGTTATCGCCGAGCACGATGGGGAGACCGCCAGCACCGGCGACGTGCACAACGAAGCAAGCGAGGTCGTTGCGGCGGAAGCGCCGCCTCCGGCAGGGCTGGCTCAGGATGTGGGCGGCCCGGCCATCGGTGTCGAGGTCTATCGCAATGCCGACGAGAGTCGCGCGCTTCCTGTCGACATTGAGAGGGCGGCGGCGCGGCACACGCGGCTCCCTGCCAAGCGCCGCCGGTCGCCTCTGTGGCCGCTGTCGCATTTGCAATCCGCCATCGTCGGATTGCTGGTCGTCGATGCGATCCTCATCGGCTGGCGCAAGGATATCGTTCGTTTCTTGCCGCAGACCGCTGCACTCTACGCGGCAGCCGGACTGCCGGTGAATCTCCGCGGCGTGACCTTCGATAGCCTGTCGACCAGCGCCGACGCCAATGGAGGCGTTCCGATCCTGGTGGTGCAAGGCAATATCGTCAACGCGACTGCAGCGATCGCCACCCTGCCGCGGCTCAAGCTCATCATCCGCAACGCCGCCAAACAGGAAATCTATTCGTGGACCACGGCGCCGCCGCGCGCGCAATTATCGCCTTTCGAAGCGGTCGGCTTTCGCACCCGGCTGGCTTCGCCGCCGCCCGGCGCGCATGACGTTCTCGTTCGCTTTGTCACCCGCGGCGACCGCCTCGCGGAAGCACCGTGACGCATCATGGCGCGCATCCTCATCGCCGAAGATGAAGAGGCCTTGCGCTCACTGTGCGCACGCGCACTGGCGAGCGAGCATCACGAGGTGGTGGCCGCATGCGACGGCGGCGAAGCGCTCGAATTGCTCGGCCGTGAGCATGGCCGTTTCGATCTCCTGCTCGCCGACATACGCATGCCGATCATGGACGGCATCGCGCTGGCGCTTGCCGCCGTGCGTGACTTTCCGGACCTCACCATTCTGCTGATGACCGGCTACGCCGATCAGCGCGAGCGTGCGCAGGGCCTCGATGCGCTGGTCCATGACGTGATCGCCAAGCCGTTTTCGATCGCGGTTCTGCGCGACGCGGTGAACGAGGCTCTGACGGTCAAAGTGCGCGGATGAGATTGCGCGGCTGACGTTCGTGACAAGGCCCGGCCGATTTCTTATGCTTCCCTGGGTTGCGCTTTCCCCTGGCGGTCGGCGTGTCGCGCATCTTTCTGAGCCATTCGAGCAGCAACAATGCCGAGGCGGTCGCCTTGCGCGACTGGCGATCGCGGCGCTGAGGGGGTCTTCTGCTCATGCAAGACACTGTCGGAGCGCAGGGCGTTGAAACAAAGACCAAAGTCTTTGTCTCGTATTCGCGTAAGGACATGGCGTTCGCCGATAAGCTCGAAGCGGCGCTGAAGGCGCGCGGCTTCGAGCCGCTGATCGACCGGACCGAGATTTACGCTTTCGAGGATTGGTGGAAGCGTATTCAGGCGCTGATCAGTCGCGCCGATACGGTTGCCTTCGTGCTCTCGCCCGACGCTGTGACATCCGACGTTGCGCTAAAGGAGGTCACGCACGCCGCCTCGCTCAACAAGCGCTTCGCACCAATCGTCTGCCGTCGTGTGGACGATGTCGCTGTGCCGGAGGGGCTGCGGCGGCTGAATTTCATTTTCTTCGATGATCCGGAGCAGTTTGAGGCAAGCGCCGACCGTCTCGCTGAGGCGCTGCAAACCGACATCGCTTGGATCAGACGCCACACCGAGTTCGGCGATACCGCGCATCGGTGGGTAGAGGCGGGTCGGCCGGGCGGGATGCTGTTGCGTCCACCCGTGCTCGATCAGGCGGAGGCGTGGCTCGCGTTTCGTCCCGGCGGGGCGCCGTCGCCGACTTCAGAGACGGAAGCATTCATCGCAGCAAGCCGAAAGGCGGAGGTCGCGGCAAGGCGCCGGAACCGCATCCTGAACGCCGCGCTCTACACGATGCTCGTCGGCATCATCCTCGGCCTCGTCGGCTGGATCAATCAGTCATACATCGCCGATCAGTGGCGCTACTGGACCGTGACCTATCCCTACATGCGGGCGCAGGTTCGGCCCTACGTGCTGAGTGCGTCCAAGGAGCGGGCACTTAAGCCGAAAGATTCGTTCAAGGAGTGCGCGCAGGACTGCCCGCAGATGATCGTCGTGCCGGCGGGATCGTTCACGATGGGCGGGACGACCAACTTTGAACAGCCGCAGCACACCGTGACGTTTGCCAAGCCCTTTGCGGTGTCAAAATATGAGCTGACCTTTGCCGACTGGGACGCCTGTGTCGCGGCCCGCGGCTGCAACGGCTATAAGCCGACGGACGGGGGCTGGGGACGCGGGCAGCAGCCGGTCATCAACGTCAACTGGGACGATGCGCAAGCCTATGTGGCCTGGCTCTCGCTGGTGACCGGCAAGACCTATCGGCTGCTCACCGAGGCCGAATACGAGTATGCGATGCGCGCGGGGACCACGACGACTTATCCCTGGGGCGACGACATCAAGCTCAACGGACAGGCGATGGCCGACTGCGACGGCTGCGGCAGCAAGTGGGACAATCAGCAAACGGCGCCGGTCGGCTCGTTCTACCCAAACGAGTTTGGCCTCTACGACATGGTCGGCAACGTTATTGAGTGGAACGAAGATTGCGTCCACAAAAATTACAACGGGGCGCCGATCGATGGCTCGGCGTGGCTAGCGGCGAACGGGGGCGCTTGCACCAATCGTATCCTGCGCGGCGGTTCCTGGGGCGGCACGCCAGACCTCCTCCGCTCCGCGCTCCGCAGCAAGAGCCCCACCGACACTCGGGTCGACTTCTTCGGCTTCCGCGTCGGCCGGACGCTTCTTGCCCCTTGAGTCTCTGTTATTTTGTTACTTTGTCTCTTGCGTCTTTCGCTCTTGTTGATTTGAGGGTTTAGGGGCGAAGCCCGCTGGACGCCGAAGATCGTAGGGGCGGGCCTTGTGCCCGCCCGTTGTGTCGGCCCCGGGCACCCACGAGGGGTGCCCCTACGGCGTCCGCCGCTGCGGATTTTCCTGATCGAATTCCCACCGCTGCGGATTTTCATCAATGTAACGGCGCACGCGAGCCAAATCGCCTTCATTGCGAATGACATGTTCATAATAATTGCGTTGCCATATCCGGCGATCAAATGCCGCCCATCGTTTGTTCTTGACGCCGTCGATAAATTGCACGGTGAACAAAGATTTGAAGGCGCCGACAACATCACCGACCGTAGGGGCAGCCCTTGTGGCCGCCCCTGCGTCCGACAATACGATGATGCCGTGCAGGTGGTTAGGCATGACCACAAACATATCCAAATTGATCTCCGGAAAGCGCTCTAACATGCTGTTCCACAGGGTCGCCGCCAGCTGCCCGGCGCCGTTCAAGCGCATCCGCCCGTCCACCACATTGCCGAACACACAGGTCCTATCCTGTGTGCAGATCGTGACGAAATACGCACCCGCGTGCGCATAGTCGTATCCCCGCAAACGCAGCAACCGGCGACGATGTACGCGCGCCGGCGTGATTGGTGGTGTCAAATCTTTCGTCATGAGCACATCGTAGGGGCGGCCCTTGTGGCCGCCCAAGGGCACCCACGAGGGGTGCCCCTACAGACATTCAAGCGTAGGGGCGGGCCTTGTGCCCGCCCGTTGTGTCGGCCCCGGGCACCCACGCGGCTGGCCGACGACCCGAACATGAATCTGCAAAAGCTCCCCAACGATCAAGATGGATCGGCTTCGCGCTGGTGGTTGGTTTTGGAGGCATAAGAGACATGACCGTAACAGGCGGTTTCGGTCGTTCCTGACCCGGAGCGTCATCACTGGCCGACCATTTTGCTGCAATGCACTTCCGAAATCGGTTCTGACACGCGGGGCTTTAGTCTCGCCGGATGGGGTTTACGCACGCGCGGCGTTTTACTAATATTTTTCCGCAGCGTCCGGAGGGGCCATTCATGAGATTTGCACGATCAGCCAGCCTCGCGGGGGTGGCGTATGTGCTCAGCGTCATTCCGTGCATTCCGCCGGCTCTCGCGCAAACGCAGCGTGCTGCCACCGCTCCGCTGTCAGCAGCACAGGAACGCGCGCTCAGTCCGAAGGAAACCTTCAAGGAATGCAGCGATTGCCCGCAGATGATGGTGGTGCCGGCCGGCAGCTTCGCAATGGGCTCGCCGGCCAGCGAGCCGGGGCGCAATGCTAACGAAGGTCCGCAGCACACGGTCACGATTGCCGGGCAGTTCGCGGTCGGCCGTTTTGCACCGTTGATCAGTTTGCTGCCTTCGTGAAGGAAACGGGGTACGATACCGGATCGAAGTGCGTGACAGTCGAAGATGGCAAGACCGAGGAAAGGGCGGACCGCTCCTGGCGCGCCCCTGGATTTCCGCAGACGGGCTCGCAGCCCGGAGTCTGTTTGAACTGGAACGACGCCAGCGCGTACATAGCGTGGCTGGCGAAGAAGATCGGCAAACCGTATCGGCTGCTCGCCGAATCCGAATATGAATACGGCACGCGCGCCGGGACGCAGACGGCCTATCCGTGGGGCACCGCCATCGGCAAGAACAACGCGAATTGCGATGGTTGCGGCAGTCAATGGGACAACAAGCAAACTGCGCCGGTCGGCTCGTTCGCCGCCAACGGCTTCGGCCTCTACAACATGGTGGGTAATGTCTGGGAGTGGACGCAGGATTGCTGGCACGACAGCTATAGCGGCGCGCCCGCGAACGGCTCGGCCTGGACCAGCGGCGATTGCGGTCGCCGTGTTTTGCGCGGCGGGTCCTGGGGCAACTATCCCCGGAGCCTCCGCTCCGCGTTCCGCCTCGGGTCTCGCTCCGTCGGCCGGAGCAACGATGGCGGCTTCCGGGTCGGGCGGACGCTTCTTACCCCTTGAAACTTTGCCTCTTTACATCTTGTGTCCAGCGGCTTCGCCGCTGGACGATTTTTTTGCGGCATCGACACCGTGATCGACAAATAGGGGATTGCGCTGCCGCGCTTCTTGACCCAACTCGCCGGCGCTCCAAAACTCCTGAGATGGATGCCTTGGCGTCTGCGCCACGTGATCTTGCCGGGAGGCCGGTTCAATCCGGCCAGTCCCCGGCAAGCCTGGACGGCCCCTTGTCGCCGTGTTTTGCGCGGCGGGTCCTGGAACAACAATCCCCAGAACCTCCGCTCCGCGAACCGCAACAGGAACACCACCGACAACCGGAACAACAATATCGGCTTCCGGGTCGGGCGTACGCTCTGTGCCAGAGCCGGCGCGATCACGGTCGCGCTGGGCGTGCTTTGAGCGTCCAGGGCTGTTCATGATGAGCACGGTCGGGGCGGAAAGCGCGCCCGATACCGCGGCGGCGCTTGTCTTGGCTCACTTGAGGGGCGACAGGCGCGCCGCCGGTCAAATTGATCGACACAGACAAATCGGCGCGAGCCAAGCGTGCAGCTTTGCTGCACCTGCTCACGGCAGCTTGTGGCACATTGCGTCGGTTGTTGAATGTCCGTTTTCCGCCGCTAACGGGGGAGCGGCCGACATGGCGAATTTTACTGGATGGCCCGCCTGTGCCGGTCATGCCGCGAGCCAAAAGGCCTTGCAGGCAGCGATGATTCTTTGAATTTGCACGATCCGCTTCGCCGCCGGCCGCGGCGGTGGCGAAAGGCGGAGCGGAAAGCACCGGCAAATCAAGGCGTTGTCACTTCGTTGATAACGAAGCTTGACGGCGCCCTGGCGCCGGATAGAAAGCGCGCCGCTCGCTCGCCGAAGGGCGCTTTCCGGATGCGATCTGAAGAGCGGAGCGAGCGCGGTGCCCGCGCGCGGTTTCGCAAATCGCGTTCGGGCGGTTCGGAAACTCGCCCGGCCGGCCCCGTCGCCGGTCCGCCAGGAGCTGGCTGCCCGGGGAGCGGGTCAATTGTCCGCTGCCATGAAGCGCGGGACCGGACTGAGCCTTCGCCGTGAGGCTTTGGCGAGAGCCGCGGTGGAGCGCCGAAAGGCGAGCTGCCCCCTCCCATTTCTTCCGCATGGTGGGAGGGTGAGGGGGGCAGCATCCGCGTAGCCGTCATAGCGGCAACGCCCGGCGGCGAGGCGGACTCCGTTGGTGCGCCTATCGGCGCTCCGCCTCCCTTCTTTGGGGAGCTCCGTTCGTGAAAAAGCTTTGGCAAAACTCGGGCGCGAACAAAAAGCGCCTCGCGAGAACGAGGCCGGCTGCTCAATCGCCGTCGCCGGAGACCGCATAAGGCCGCGGCAGCGGTTCGGCCGGCAGGTCGGGATGCGCGCGGCCGAAATCTGGCGCCGGCAAGTCCTGGCCGATGTCGACGATGCCACGGCGGATGGCGCGCGTGCGGGCAAAATGAGCAAATAACGCCTCGCCGTCGCCGCGGCGAATGGCGCGCGTCAACTGCGCCAGATCCTCGGTGAAGGTGCCGAGCATTTCCAGAACGGCATCCTTGTTGGCCAAGAACACATCGCGCCACATGGTCGGGTCGGAGGCGGCAATGCGGGTGAAATCGCGAAACCCGCCGGCGGAAAATTTCAGCACCTCGGAGCGCGTTACCTCGGCAAGCTCGTCCGCGGTGCCGACGATCGTGTAGGCGATGAGATGCGGCAGGTGGCTGGTGATCGCCAGCACCAGGTCGTGATGCGCGGCGGGCATCGCCTCGACATTGGCACCGAGCGCCCGCCAGAACGCAGCGAGCCGCTCGACCGCGTCCGGATCGGTGCCGTCGGGCGGCGTCAAGATGCACCAGCGGCCGACAAAGAGTTCGGCGAAGCCGGCGTCCGGGCCGGAATGCTCGGTGCCGGCGACCGGATGGGCCGGGACGAAATGCACGCCGGCGGGCAGATGCGGGCCCATGTCGCGCACGATTGCCGACTTGACCGAGCCGACGTCGGAAACAATCGCGCCGGGCTGAAGATTTGGCGCGATCTCCTTGGCGACCTCGGCGCAGGCGCCGACCGGGACGCAGACGATCACGAGGTCGGCACCGGTAACCGCGGCCGCGTTTGTTTCCGCCACCCGGTCGGCCAATCCGAGTTCGGCAATTCGCCGGCGCGTTGCCGCCGAACGGGCGCTGGCCACGATCTCGCGTACGGCGCCCTGCGCGCGCGCGGCGCGCGCAATCGACGAACCGATCAGGCCGACGCCGATCAGGGCGAGGCGATTGAACAGCGGCGCGGTCGCTTTCACTTTTTGCCGTCCATAAATTCCGTCAGCGCCGCGACGACGAGACGATTGGCCTCCTCGGTGCCGACAGAGAGGCGTAACGCGTTCGGCAGCTTGTAGGCGGCGACATGGCGCAGAATAAGCCCGCGGGCGGTAAGAAAGGCGTCGGCGTCAATAGCGGTGCGGCCCTTTGCGTCGGGAAAATGAATCAGCAGGAAATTGGCGACGCTTGGCGTCACTTTCAGGCTTAGCTTACCGATCTGTTCGGTCAACCACGTAAGGCAGCGCGTGTTGTGCGCGCGCGAGCGTTCCTGGTGCTCGACGTCGTTGATCGCAGCGATGCCGGCGGCGATCGCCGCACCGCTGACATTGAACGGGCCGCGGATGCGGTTGACGGCATCGACGATGTGGGCCGGCGCGAACATCCAGCCGAGCCGCAGGTTTGCCAGGCCGTGGATCTTCGAAAACGTTCGGCACATGACAACATTGTCGGACGTCGCCACCAGCTCGATGCCGGATTCATAATCGTTGCGCTGGACATATTCGGCGTAGGCCGCGTCGAGCACCAGCAGCACGTGCCCCGGCAGGCCGCGATGCAGCCGCTTGACCTCGTCGAACGACAGGCAGGTGCCGGTCGGATTGTTCGGATTGGCGAGGAACACGATCCTGGTCTTGCCGGTCACCGCCTTGAGGATGGCATCGACATCGGCGACGTAATCGGTTTCCGGCACTTCGACCGGCCGCGCGCCGGTGCCGAGCGTGACGATCGGATAGATCAGAAAGCCATGCCGGGTATGGATCGCTTCGTCGCCGTCGCCAAGGTAGGCGTAAGCGAGAAGGTGCAGCAGATCGTCGGAGCCGGCGCCGCAAACAATGCGCTCGGGATCGAGGCCGTAGGCGCGGGCGATCGCCTCGCGCAGCCCGCTGGCCGAGCCGTCCGGATAGTCGTGCAGGTGCGGCGCGACGGCCTTGTAGGCCGCGATGGCGTGCGGGCTCGGACCCAGGGGCGTTTCGTTCGACGACAGCTTGAAGACTTTTTCTATCCCCGGCGCCGTGCTCTTGCCGGGCACATAGGGCGCAATGTCGAGCACGCCGGCCCGGGGTTGTGGTCGCTTCGCAGTCATGACCTTCTTCCTTCATCCGCCACCGCGAAAGGGAGGGGGACCCTCCAAAGCTCGCGCGGCGAGCGCAGGATGGCGGAGGGGGCGTATGGCGAAACAAAAAGCGCCACTTCGCCTCGCTCCGCTCGTCAGCACCTCCCCGCACGCGCGGGAAGGGCGGTTTATTGTTTGCCCGGCACCGTATAGCGGGTCGCGTGACTGCCGACGAGGGCCGCCGAGCGGATCGAGGCGCCGGTGCCGAGCAGGGCCTGGCTGGCGGCATCGACGCCGCCGCGCGGCACCGATAGCAGAAGTGCCGCGCCGTCGAACGCCCGATCCGGCATCGCGATCATGTCCGCCCGCGTCGCCACAGCGCCCGCCGCAGCCGCGCGCCAGCCCGACACCCGCAGGCTCCAGACTTCGGTCTCGGTCACCATGGCGTCGGCGGCGACGCGGGAAACCACGAACACCGGCATCGCCGCCGGATGATCGGAGCGTTCGACGAACGGCAGCCGGGCGATGATCTTCGGCGCGCTGGCGAATTCCAGCGCCGGCCACCACGGACCGGCGCCGGCGATGGCGAAGGCGGGAACCAGCCCGAGATCGCCTTTCGAGGTGGTGACGGCCTCGACCACGCTTGCCGCCCCCATGTGCGGCACGAACGGCACCGTGAAGCCGAAATGAAAGCGCGCCGTGTCGCGCATCGACGCATCGCCGGCGGAAAGATCGGCATGCACCGAGAACGGCGCCTGCACGTAGGTGAAGGTGGAGATGATGACGCGCCAGATGCTCTCCACGGTATCGAGCGGCAGGCTTCCGGCATGGCGTTCGACCAGGCGGCGCATCATCTCGGCCTCGCGCGCAGGGCGAAACGCGGAGCCGGATTCCTGCGTCTTTTTCACCGCGATCAGGGTGTCGATGGTCTCGCCGCGCTCCATCAGCAGCGCGTGCATGGCCGTGTCGATGCGGTCGAGCTCGCGGCGCAAGTCGGCGAGCGAAACGTCCTGCTGGTCCGCACGTTTCGGCATGAACGCTCCCGGGGAGCGCGCCGGCGCCCGCACCCATCACGGCGCCGCTTCGGCAACGCGCTCACTTGATAAGTGGCAAGGGACCCGAAAGCAAAGAAAACGTTGACTCGCGGCGCGGCCGGCCTATTTAGCGCGTTTTGACGCGGTCAAGGCCCAACAGCCGACCGGCACGCGTCCGTTTTCGGGAAACGCATGGCCGACGCCGCCACCACCCTCGACCTCGCCGACCGCGCGCGCGAAGCGGATCAGCCGCATTCGCCGGTCGTCGCCTTTGCCGCCGACAAGCCGCTGCGGCTCGATGCCGGCGTCGACCTGGCGCCATGGCAACTCGCCTACCAGACTTGCGGCACGCTCAATTCCGAGCGCAGCAATGCCGTCCTTGTCTGCCACGCTCTCACCGGCGACCAGCACGTCGCCAACACGCACCCGGTGACGGGCAAGCCCGGCTGGTGGGAGACAATGGTCGGTCCGAACAAACCGATCGATCCCGAGCGCTATTTCGTCATCTGCCCCAACGTGGTCGGCGGTTGCATGGGCACGTCCGGTCCGGCTTCGACCAATCCGGCGACCGGGCGGCCCTGGGGGCTGGATTTTCCGGTGATCACGGTTCGCGATATGGTGCGCGCACAGGCGATGCTGCTCGATCATCTCGGCATCGAGACGCTGTTCGCCGTCGCCGGCGGTTCGATGGGCGGCATGCAGGTGCTGCAATGGGCAGCGAGCTATCCGCAGCGCGTATTCGCCGCCTTGCCGATCGCCGCAGCGACGCGCCATTCGGCGCAGAACATCGCTTTTCACGAAGTCGGCCGCCAGTCGGTGATGGCCGATCCGGATTGGCGCGGCGGCCGCTATTTTGACTACGACACCAATCCGCGGCGCGGGCTCGCCGTGGCGCGCATGGGCGCGCACATCACCTACCTTTCCGATGCGGCGCTGCATCGGAAATTCGGTCGGCGCTTTCAGGACCGCGACAATCCGACGTTCTCGTTCGATGCCGATTTTCAGGTCGAGTCATACCTGCGCCACCAGGGCATCACCTTCGTCGAGCGCTTCGACGCCAATTCCTATCTGTATCTGACGCGCGCGATGGATTATTTCGACCTCGCGGCCGACTATGACGGTGTGGTGGCGAACGCCTTTCGCGGCGCGCCGACGCGGTTCTGCGTCATCTCGTTTACCAGCGACTGGCTGTTTCCGACTGCGGAGTCGCGCGCGATCGTGCACGCGCTCAATGCTGCCGGTGCGCGAGTCTCCTTTGCCGAAATCGCAACCGACAAAGGGCATGACGCCTTTTTGCTCGACGAGCCGGAGCTGTTCGCCATCGTGCGCGGATTCCTGGAAGGCGCGGCCCGGGCGCGCGGGCTGCATTCGGCGAAGGGCTAGGATGCTGACCCGCCTCAAACACGATCGCACCATGGCGGAGGCCGCGCGCGTTCCGGGCGGTTCGCGCGTCGACTTGCTTGTCGTTGCCGACATGGTCGAGCCCGGCGCGCGGGTGCTCGATGTCGGCTGCGGTGACGGCGAGCTGCTCCACCTCCTGGAGACGCGCGGCATCGACGGCCGCGGCATCGAGCTGTCCCGCGAGGGGGTGAACGAATGCGTTGCCAAGGGCCTCGCAGTGGTCCAGGGCGACGCCGATACCGACCTCGCCAACTATCCCGACGATGCGTTCGATTTCGTCATTCTGTCGCAGACGTTGCAGGCGACACGGCAGCCGCGTGTGGTGCTCGAGCATATGCTGCGCATCGGCCGCCACGCCATCGTGTCGTTTCCCAACTTCGGCCATTGGAACATCCGGCTGCAGATCTTGCTCGGCGGGCACATGCCGCACACCGATAATCTGCCCTATGCGTGGTACGAGACGCCCAACATCCACTTCTGCAGCATCAAGGATTTCCGCGACCTGTGTCTTGTCGTCGGGGCGAGAATGGATCGGGCGGTCGCGCTCAACGCCTGGGGCCGGCAGATGCGGCTCAAAATGCCGTGGTGGTTCTGGAACCTGTTCGGCGAGCAGGCGGTGTTTCTGCTCAGCCGACGCGGATAGGCCCCGATCCTGCGAAAGTGGATAGCGGTTTCTGCCTTCGCGAAGCCCGCTTCGACGGGGAAAGGAAGATCGGGACATCATATTTAACCAATAAGCCGGAGCCGCATAAGGATGCGAAGGGAAGTCATCCCGCTCCGGCATTCGCGCGAACGCCCCAGGCCGACGACTCCCGACGTTTCGCTTCTTGCGAGGTTGGCGTGGCCACGAGTGTTACCGACACGCCTCAACGCTGCGACAACCAAGCAAACCGAGCGAAGCCGAACCAAGCCGAGCTGAGCCAAGCGTCGCGGCGCTCGCAATGACGTTGCTGCGATCCTATACTCCAGCCGCCCACGCGAGCGCGCCGGCGGTGCGGGCCCGTAGCTCAATGGTCAGAGCCAGCGGCTCATAACCGCTTGGTTGGAGGTTCGAGTCCTCCCGGGCCCACCACGCACTCGCGCGCAAACGGAGATTTTCCTAGAAAGAGGAGAAAGGCCCGCAATTGGCGGGCTTCTTTGGTCTGGGAAAGTCTCTGCGAGCGACCGGCGGAGTCTCAGGGGCGGTTTCGCGGTTTTGTCTCTGGCCGGGAAATTTGCGTTTCCCGGAAAGCGGAGACTTGGTTTGTTGAGACGGTTCGAGGTGGCCTCTTAACGCCAAGGAAGGCCGAGCAGTGCGTGCTGCTGGGACCATTCCGCCGGCAGGTCGGCGAGGCGAACAACGCCCATGCCGTGGGGAAGCGTGCCGTCGATCGCGGCCTTGACGAGATCGGGGGCGAGGAAGGCCAGCGAGATTGTCATATTCACCTTGCGGGCAGTGCAGCCCTCGCGTTTGGCAATTGATTCCGCGGTTGCGGTTGAGTCGGTGACGAGTTCTTCGAGCCAGCGCTGTCCGCGGGCGATGGAAGCAACCAAAGTCGCGCGGTTTTCAGAGCGCATCCGGCGGCCATTTTGCGGAGCGATCCCCTCGGGCAGGAGAATTTCACGGCGGCGCGTCGATGCGGGTTTTCGCCAGGGAATGCTGAGCGTGTTTTCAGGGCCGGCGGAGTCATTTGCCGCCCGTTCTCCTTGCAGGAGTTGGACGATCAATCGCTCGGGATGCACCTCGATGCGGTCAATGTGAGTCTCGATCAGGCTGCGGTCATTTAATGCCGCAGGTGTTTTGAGGTGCTGGCGGACCGTTCTGACGACGACCGTTTCAAGCTCAGCGGCCGGCACACGAGCCACCGATCCGGCCCGATCGGCTCGGCCATTGAGCAGGGCGGACGATAGGTAATATCGGTACTTCACACCCTGCTTACGGGCATGAGTGGGGGTCATGCGATTGCCGGCATCGTCAAAGATACGACCGGCCAGCAGAGCCTCGGAGTTCGTACGCGTAGCCTTGTGATTGTTCATCTGCTGATCCAGCTTGGCTTGGACAGCGTCGAACAATTCCCGATCCAGGATGGCTGTCTGCTCGCCCTTGAGGTTGTCGCCCTTGAAGACGACCTCACCGATGTAGAAGCGGTTGCGCAACAGATGGGCGAGCGGTCCGCGGGTGAAGGCAATGCCGCCAACGGTCTTGCCCGACTTCAGGGTGCGGGTCTTGCTGACGATGCCTTGCTGGTGCAATTCCGCCATGAGCAGGTTCAAGCTGCCAAGCTTGAGATAGAGGCGGAAGATGGTCCGCACGCGGTGCGCCTCGGCCTCATTGACGGTGATCCTGCGGTCTTTTGTGTCGTAGCCGAGCGGCACCATGCCGCCGACCCACAGTCCCTTGCGCTTGGAGGCCGCAATCTTGTCCCTAATCCGCTCCGAGGTGACCTCGCGCTCGAATTGGGCAAACGACAGCAGCACGTTGAGGGTCAAGCGGCCCATCGAGGTGGTGGTGTTGAACTGCTGGGTGACCGAGACGAAGGATACATTATACTTATCGAACAGCTCGACCAGCTTGGCGAAATCGGCCAGCGACCGGGTCAGGCGGTCCACTTTATAGACGACGATAACGTCGACCTTGCCGGCGCCTATGTCTGCAAGAAGCCGTTGCAGGGCAGGGCGGTCGGTATTGCCGCCCGAAAAGCCGCCATCGTCGTACTTGGCTCGCAGCAGCGTCCAACCCGCATGGGCTTGGCTGCGGATATAGGCTTGTGAGGCCTCATACTGCGCATCGAGCGAATTGAAATCCTGCTCCAGCCCCTGGTCGGTGGAGACGCGGGTATAGATCGCGCAGCGCACATGCTTGGCTGATCCGGCTTTCATGCTGGGGCCCCCTCGGGTGACCCAGCGCGTAAGCCAAAAAATCTCGGTCCGTTCCAGCGCGTGCCGGTGATCGCAACAGCGATCTTGGACAGGCTGGAGTAGGTTTTGCCATCGTAGGCAAAGCCGTTGGGAAGCACCGAAACTCGATGCATCCGGCCGTTCCACTCGCGGCCAAGAACCGTCCCGGGTTTTAGCTCAGTTCGCTGCTGCGCCGGGATTGAGGCGTTCTGTCCAGCTTTCTCAGGCGACGCGGCTGCTTCGAGCACGCGCCGGCTCTGAGGATCCAGGTCACCAAGAGTATCGGCCTGTACCCGATACGCCAGAATCCGGAACAGAAGGTAGCGCGGAAGGTGAGGGGGTGCCGCACGGCCGAGTACATTGTGCCACTGGGCACGAAGCGCTTTAACGTCGAGATCGCGCAAGCGCGCGATCTCGTCGTCAATATTTTGCCGATCCGGCGGCGCCGGACCGATCCGGACCCGGGGCATGGCGGCTAGGCTGCCCGGCGTGCCTTGGGCTGCCGGGCGCTAGCCCTGGCATCGCCACCGCCCGTGATCTGATAGATGCGGTTGCCGTCCAGCTTCTTGGACGTGAGCTTCAGCTTAAGCCGTTTGCGCACCACGCCGGCCAAGAAGCCGCGCACGGAGTGCTGCTGCCAGCCGGTGGCCTGCATCATCGTTGCGATCGTCGCCCCTGCGGGCGAACGCAGCATCGAGAGAACACGCGCCTGCTTCGTGCCGGAATCCGGCTTGTTCGGCTTGGCAGGGCTGCTGTCCGATGCCTTTGCGGCTAGGCTGTCCAACCCGGCCGTTGCAGACGTCGACCTCGCCCCCTTAACCTCCTTGGCCGCCTCCGGCGGCTTTGCGGCAGAAACTGGCCCGCGGGACCGGGCAGGCTTCCTTCCTGATTTTGCCATTGAGATCCTCCATTCGGTTTTGCGGCTACGCCGCACCACCGAAGCCCCACCACAGCGATGACGCCGGCGGGGCAAGGATCTCAGAGCGCGTCCAAGCGCCCGAAATTGCGCACACTACCGCTCTGTTCGCAGCCGAAATCCAGTCCTTTCTGCGGGTTGAAACGACGAGCGCCCTTTGATCGCAGATCGACGGCGTCGAGCACGGCTGGAGCACCAGACTACGAATCTGGGGGTCGGGAGTTCGAAATCTCTCCGGGCGCGCCAATTTCTGACGCTTCCCGTGTGATTCACACGGCATTCACACGGCAACGAGCGAAGCGGTGAGCTGGAGATGCGGTTGGGGGCTCGTGCCACGTTGCGACCTGCATTTCATTGCCGATCGTAACTGAATCGTGTGAGCACAACCTTGCCAAGGTTGGGGTCGAGGGTTCGAATCCCTTGCCCGCTCCATTAACTCCGTTGGGACCATATTCATCAATAGCTTACTGGAAAGATTGGCATTTCCCGTTCGGGATGCTACAAATCGCGTTACAAAACAGGTTTGTAATGCATCCAAATGCCCCGAATTGCCACGAAGCTCGCCGCGACCAAAAAGGGAGGGTTTGTTGCCCGCAAGGTGATCCCATTCGATGTGCGTGATGAGTACGCCAGCCTCTACGGCCGGCGTACTGTCAAATCGCATCCAACTGCGACCCCTTTTCGCGTCCAATTCCGACCCCCTGGCGTGTGAATGCTGCCCGCTCTGACGGAGCCGAGACCGGCGTCGCGGAGCCGCACATAGCGGAGCAGAGCCGGTCTTGGCGGGCGGCGAGTGGCGAGCTGGAGGTTATGCGCGGTTCTTGAAGCGCCAGCTGTCGTTGCCGGTTTCGATGATGTCGCAGTGGTGGGTCAGGCGGTCGAGCATGGCGGTTGTCATTTTGGCGTCGCCGAACACTTGCGGCCAATCGGCGAAGGCCAGATTGGTGGTGATCAGCAGCGACGTGTTCTCGTAGAGCTTGCTGATCAGGTGGAACAGCAACTGGCCGCCGGATTGACTGAACGGCAGGTAGCCGAGTTCGTCGATGACGATGAGATCGTGGCGCAGCAGCTTCTCGGACAGCCGGCCACTGCGACCGGCAGCCTTTTCCTGTTCGAGCTGATTGACCAGATCGACCAGGTTGAAGAAGCGGCCTCTGGCGCGGCTGCGGATGACCGCGGAGGCGACAGCGATGCACAGATGGGTTTTGCCGGTGCCGGTGCCGCCGATGAAGATTGCGTTGCGCTTGGCGTCCAGGAAGGTGCCGGTGGCGAGTTCGCGGACTTGGCCCTCGTCGATCGGCGTGTCGGCGAAGACGAACGTGTCGATATCTTTGAGGACTGGGAACTTGGCTCCGCCGATGCGATAGCTGATCGAGCGAGCCTGCCGGTGGGTGCGTTCGGCCCGGATCAAGCTGGCGATGAGCGGATAGATCTCATCGCGCCGGGCAAGGCCCTTGCCGGCAATCTCATCGAAGCTGGCGCGCATGCCGTAAAGCTTCAGTTCGCTCATGGCTTCCAGAATCTCATGACGTTCCATCAGGCGATCTTCCTTATGCTGTCGTAGCGGCCACAATCGGCCGCGGGCTCGATCTTGAGGCGAAGCGCGTCGGGCGTTGTGATGCTGGGCGGCGCCGCGGGCTGCTGGCGGCGCGCCAGCACGGTCAGGATCACATCGCCGCTGGCGATGCCTGCCTCCAGCGCTTCCGTACAGGCGGTCTCGACCGCAGCCAGGCCGTGATCGAGCACCGCGCCCAATACTTTGACGAACTGTCGGTCCCCGTCGGCGTGTTGCTTCAGCTTGGCGCGAACCTGGGTCAGCGCGGACGGCAGAGCCCAATCCTTGAACGGGGCGCCGTTACGCAAGGCGCCGGGCTTCTTCATCAGCACCGGCAGATAATGCCAGGGATCGTAGATGATCTGGTCGCGCCGGAACTGGCGCGGATGGTCGGCGACCACCTCGTCACCCAGCAACACGACGATGCGTTCGGCATGGGAACGCACCAGCACCATCCGGCCGGCGGCCCGCGCATCGACGCTGTAGCGATTATGATCTGCCATGATCAGGCAAGTGGTGCTGGCCCGCACCGCTTTCTCGACGAACCCGTCGAAGGGGCCGCGCAGCTCCATCAGGCTCGCCCGTTCTTCCTGGAACACGTCCCAGATCGTCCGATCCTTGAACTCCGGATGTTGGGTTCGTTTGGCGTAGGCGATGCACTGATCTTCCAGCCAGGCATTCAACTCGATAAGGCTCTTGACCCGCGGCTTGGGCCGGAACATTTGGTCGCGCAGATTGCCGACTTGGTTCTCGACCTGACCCTTCTCCCATCCCGAGGCGGGAGTGCAGGCCACCGGCTCGATCAGATGGTGTGAGCACATCTGCAGAAAGCGAAGATTGTACCGGCGCGCCTTGCCGACGAAGATCGTTTCGACCGCCGTCTTCATGTTGTCGTAGATGCCGCGCCGGCAGACGCCGCCATAGAACTGGAACGCCTTGTCGTGGGCGTCGAACACCAGCTCCTGGGTCTCGCGGAAGTAGACGCGCACAAACGGCATGCGGCTGTGCGATAGCTTCATGTGCGCCGCCTTGACCGTCAGCGGCAGGCCCGCAAGCGTGATCGTCTCGTGGCTCCAGTCGAACTGGTAGGCTTCCCCAGGCGCAAAGCTCATCGGCACATAGGCATGGATCGGAACCCGGACGCGTTCATCGCGCCATGTCTTGACGAACCGATGCACGCTGTCATGCGCGCCGGCGTAGCCGTGCCCGCGCAATTCCTCGAACAACCGCTGGGTCGAGCGCCGTTCCCGCTTCGGCAGCTTGGCTTCCTGCTCCAGGATATCCGTCAGAACCTCAACCCAGTCGCCAAGCTTGGGCGTAGGCTGAACTCCTCGCTCGTACTTGAACTCGGTCTTGTGGCCACGGATGACCTTGCGCACCGTCGCACGCGAAACCGACAGCGTGCGTACGATCTCCTTGATGGGGCGGCGTTGCTCAAAATAGGCGCGTCGTATCTCGCCGATCTTGTCCACGCCAATCATCCCCTTCAGCCCTTCCCGGCCCAGCAGGGCCAAAGGGAAGGACGCTGACACAAAAGGTCAGAAGGGGTCGGAATTGGACGCGAAAATTGCCCCTCAAGGGGTCAATATTGCGCGCGAATTTGCACGCTTTTCCGGCTGTTCGATCCATGAGACGACCAGGCCGCGCGCCAACAGTTTGCGCACTAGCCGGTCGAAGGCTCCATCCGGGACGATCAAATGCCCCATCACGTCGCCGGTTTCGGGACCATCGTCCTTGCCAGTAGATGTCGGTTGCAGGCCGATAGATTTCATCTTCTCGGCCCATTCCTTGTTGTGGTAGCGGCCCCGGCCCGGCGACCCGAAATGGTGCTGCCACAGATGGACCATTTCATGAGCAAGGGTGGCGAGCACTTCTTCCTGCGGCCGGCCCCGGAAGTGAGTGGGATTAAGTGCGATCTCATCGGTAAGCGTGCCGTCAGCACGACCAAATCGATCACCACAAAAATATCCGTAGCTCTTCTTGCTTCGTTGCAGCGTGATAAGGCAGTTCGGCAAAGCGGCGCGGAATAAGCCGCTTTGACCTTCACCGGGGCGATGGGGTTCTCCGCAATCGCCTCGGCGGTTTTCTTCTCGATCTTGGGACGGACCAGACCTTCGCGGATTTCGACCGCGCCGGACGGCGAGAGATTGATAAGGACGCCGCTTTTCTGGTTCTTCCGCGCCTTGCGGTACTGCCAGTCGGAGAGGCGGTATTCCTCCGTCACCGTGACCCAAGCCGCGCTGGCCTCGTGGTGCTTCCTCAATTCCTCGACCGCTTCCTTTTGCAGCGCGAAGAACTGCTCGGCATCGTCAAAGTAGGAAGTTTCGTCCTCGGCAAAGAGGTCGGTGGTGATGGTGCCCGTGTATTTCTCGGGCGGGAATATCGCCAGAGCCACGGTCGGGCGATCATCAAGCAAATTGTCCTTGATGTAGTCGGCGCTGCAACTCCCTGCCGCTGCGGATCTGCCTCGATGATGGCTTCTTGCGCCTCGTCACTGCCCAAGGTCAGGGCTTCCGCTTGCGAAAGCGTGATAACGCCTTTCGTCAACGCGGCCTTTGCTTCCCGGCACAGGTTATTGAGCGCGAGACGCCGCTTGATCGTCGTGGCGCTCAATCCTGTCTGCGCGACCACATCATCCAGAGTGACGCCCTTATGAACCAGCTTGGCCAACGCTCCCGCTTCCTCCAGCGGCGTGAGATTTTGCCGTTGCAGATTCTCGACGGTGGCAATACGCAGCGTGTCGTCCTTGGAGAGGTCGTCGCGTATCTCGACCGCGACCGTGAAATCCTCCGGCAGTTCGCCGCGCTCCTGCAACAAAAGCAACGCTTCGGAGTCGCCGCGATCCGCTGACGATCTGGAATCGTTCCTTCTTGCCTTTGCCCTCCACCGGGCTGACGACAAGATTATGCAGGACGCCATCGGTCTTGATGCTGGCGGCAAGGCCCTCGATGGCCTTGCGGTCGATCTTCCGGCGCGGGTTCGCGGCGGCTGGCTGTAACGCGGACAGTGATACGGATTGCAACATGGTATGACTCCTTCTTGCTTGAAGCGCGGACCGTGACCCCACGGCCCTTCCTCCCTTCCTTCCTTGAAAGACGGGTTGCGCATGCAACCGAGTTGGCCCTCGCCAATGAGCGGGGGTTCGGCTGTCAAGGCCGACGGCGGGATGAGGGGGATCACCCGGTCTGCACGACCAACGGGAGGAAGACCGGGGATACGTCCCGCCGGCGCCCGCAGGGCTTGGCCTTTACAGCCAGGGGGCCGCAGGCCCCGGCAAACGAAAGGAAGTCAGCCGCAGGCTGGCCGAGTCATCTTGCGCAAGGGATCGTCACCGGATGGCCGAGACCGCAAGGCGGGCTCGGGGCGAGAGCCTAGAGCCCGCTCCGGCAAAGCCGGATGCGCCTGCAAACATATCCGTTTGCCGCCGACAGTCTTAGGATCGGGCCTGCGGGAGAACGGCAAGGAGCGGCGCATGTCCGGAACCAGTCAAGCAGATCACCATCGGCCCCAAGGACGCGGCATGGATCGTTCGCGAAGACGGAAAGATGGAACTGATAATGCCAACATACGGCGAGGATATCCCCATTCCGGACGAACAGATGCTGCTCATTGGCTGCGCGGCGGGATTTAAGGACGAGCGCTTGCACGATCTGGTGGGAGAAATCCTCTGCGAGAAGATGCCCGAGAAGGACCCAACACGGAAGCCGCAGTGACAGGGCTTAACTGAAGCAGGCTAACGGCGGACCAAAGAGCCTAGGGGCGCAACATCTAGTCCCTCTCCGGTATCTCGATTTCAAGACTGTGGTCGCGCGTCCAGTCGCGATGGCCACGGGAGCAGAGTATGCCAGTGGCGGGGTCGGTATAGGTCTCCGGGATACGCTCCCAGTATTCGAGCACGCGGCGGGTTGTGCTCGTCTGGGTCGCGCCCTCACCACAGCACTCGACATTGGGCGGGTCCCTGTATTCGAGCTGGTGGCTGCGGATGATGTCGGCGAGCGTGCGCCACTCCCGCTCCTTCTCGCGGCTGCTGATGACGTTATGATTTGCCGTTCCTGCATCGAGCGCGGCAATGAACGGACGCCCGCAACTCTGGCACTCGATAGCGACGAGCGCGCATTCGCGAGCGTAGATGTTGGCGATGCGACGGGGCGTGAAGTCGCAATAGCGCGGCACGCCCTGTTCGTCGAACCAGCGCGGCGGTTCGGCGATGCGTGAAAGAATATCCTCGTAATTTGGAAG
>CAVXCG010000009.1:0-151563 GCA_963760235.1 uncultured Alphaproteobacteria bacterium
CTTGCGCGAGTCACTTGATATGTGGGGCGCGGCGGCGAGCCGATTTGGCAGGAATCCTCGACGAGCCACGTTGCGGTGATACCCATGGCGGCTCCGACCTCGTTTCGTCGATTGCATGCCGCGATGTTGGTGATTGCGGGTCTGCAAAAGGATGATGCCGCTACAGAGCATTAGCCTTACGCCTCCCGCGGTCCTGTGTTCCCTTGGAAAGTGTCTGATTATTCAGCCCGGTTGCGGCGGTTTCGCTCTTCGAGGACTTCAGCCATGTCGGGAGTTTACCATTTCCTTCACCAAAGTCTCGAAATTGGTCTTATGCTGCCAGCCGAGCTTGGCTCGCGCCTTGCTGGAATTGCCAAGCAGACGATCGACTTCGGTGGGGCGAAAATAGCGACGATCAACTTCGACTAAAACCCGGCCATTGGCAGCATCAACACCTTGCTCATCTTGACCCATGCCCCGCCAGACGATGCTGCGGCCCACACAAGCGAACGCCTTCTCCGCGAATTCGCGCACCGTATGGCTCTCGCCAGTCGCCAGGACATAATCGTCTGGCTCCGGTTGCTGTAGAATAAGCCACATCCCTTCCGCATGATCGCGCGCATGGCCCCAATCGCGAGCGGCGTCGAGGTTGCCGAGAAACATCCTATCCTGTAGCCCGAGCTCGATCGCTGCCACCGCGCGTGTGATCTTTCTGGTCACAAAGGTCTCGCCGCGGATCGGGCTCTCGTGATTGAACAGAATGCCAGTCGATCCATGAATCCCATATGCCTCGCGATAATTGACGGTTATCCAATGGGCGTAGAGTTTTGCCACCCCATATGGTGAACGCGGCCGAAACGGCGTGGTTTCTCTCTGGGGTACTTCTTGAGCGAGCCCGAACATTTCCGAAGTCGAAGCCTGATAGAAGCGACTTTTGCGCTCCAATCCAAGGATACGAATGGCTTCGAGCAGGCGCAGCGGGCCCAGCGCGTCCGCATTGGCAGTGTATTCCGGCGTCTCGAACGAAACCAAAACGTGCGACTGGGCCGCAAGATTGTAGATCTCGTCAGGCTGGGTTTCCTGCACGATGCGAATGATGTTCGTAGCGTCGGTCACATCGCCGAAATGCAGAGTAAAGGGCACACCGGTCTCATGCGGATCGTGATATAAATGATCGACGCGCGCCGTGTTGAAAGAAGACGAGCGCCGTTTGATGCCGTGTACGCAATAGCCTTTTGCGATGAGAAAATCGGCCAGATAGGCGCCGTCCTGGCCGGTTGCCCCGGTAATCAAAGCGACTCTGCCGTCCATAGCCAATTCCCCAAGTGCTGAGAAAAGATCCTTAACATTGGCGCCCATGGTTGGGCTAACTGACCGCCGGAAGGTCGAGAAATACAATGAGGCGCGGATTATCAAACGATTATCTTAGCAGCCAACATGCGCTTTAAGCTTCCGAGTTCGAACCGCTGGTCGATAAACGGTCGGACGCGCTCGTCCCTCAGCAGGCCATCGAAATACTCGATCGTCCGCAAAAGTCCTTCCTCGAGTTTAATGCGTGGCCTCCACCCGAGCACCTCGTTGGCGCGTGAGATGTCCGGATTGCGCTGCCGCGGATCGTCCTGCGGCAGGGTTCCATGCACGACGCGCGAACGCGATCCAGTCAGCTCAATCACCTTGCTGGCCAGTTGCAGAATGGTGAATTCGACGGGATTGCCAATGTTGATGGGACCCGTGACCTCGTCGCCAGTGTCCATCAGCAGGACCAATCCATCGATCAGATCGTCAACGTAGCAGAACGCGCGCGTCTGCGAGCCATCACCGAACACCGTGATGTCGCGGTTGAGCAGGGCTTGGACGATAAAAGTCGACACTACGCGTCCATCATTCGGATGCATCCCTGGACCGTACGTATTGAAGATGCGGGCGACTTTAATTCGCAGATTGTGCTGGCGCCGATAGTCAAAGAACAGTGTCTCGGCGCAACGCTTTCCTTCATCGTAACAAGAGCGAGGGCCGATGGGATTAACGTGGCCCCAGTAGCTTTCGTTTTGCGGGTGTACGTCGGGATCACCGTAGACTTCGGAGGTGGACGCTTGGAGGATTTTGGCGCGCAGCCGCTTGGCGAGCCCAAGCATGTTTATGGCGCCGTGCACGCTGGTCTTTGTGGTCTGTACCGGATCGTGCTGATAATGGACTGGCGAAGCGGGACAGGCCAAGTTGAAGATCTGATCCACCTCGACGTATAGGGGAAACGTCACGTCGTGGCGCATGAGTTCGAAGTTATGATCATCAAGAAGTGCTTCGACATTGCGGCGCGTGCCGGTAAAGAAATTGTCGAGGCAGATGACGCTGGCGTCGGCCTGCAATAGCCGCTGACAAAGATGCGAGCCGAGAAATCCGGCTCCTCCGGTCACCAGGACGCGCGTTTCGAGATGCATGCGCGGTACTTTCGGAGAGAAGGGCTCTCCTCTTACCGCAATGCTGGCACAGGTGCGAAGGAAATAATGGCGCGGTCAATTCACGCTGGCCGGCGCCGATGAACCATGTGGCGACGATAGGAACTACAGGACCGGAGCCGCCCACCAATGCCGGCGCCAAGGACGAATCCAAAAACGAGATCGAACATCGGCTATGAGGCGAGGGGCCGATATGGCATCGGTGCGCCCAAGGGAACATCGATTGGGATTTGTCACGAAGCTTAATTACGAAATTGATGAAGCGATTGCCGGGCCGGATTTAAACAAGCGACTTCTCGACCTCGGCAATGTGCCGCGGAAGATGACGCCCGGGCGGTTTGGGAAGTGTATGGAAGACGAATTCGAAAGTGGCACGAAGGCGTTGGTCGGATTGGATTGCGATAATCGCCTTTTAGAGACCCGGTGCGGCGGCCCGCACTCGCGTCAGCGACGTCAGCTCCACCAGGGCGCCGTCCTCAGTGATTGCAGGAACAGGGGGTGATCGTCCGACACACGTGTAGGCGAACCCGTGCCGCGCCATGTCTTCAGGCCGATAGATAGTGCGCAAATCGACGATCACCGGAGTGGCCATAAGGTCGTGCAGACGATCCAGATCGAGCGCACGGAACTGCTCCCATTCGGTGGCAATCACCGCCGCATCGGCGCCATCGGCGCACTCGTAGGCGTTCTCAGCATAGGTCACGTCCTTGAGCAGCATCCGGGCCTGATCCATGCTGGCCGGATCGAACACGCGCACCCGCGCGCCCATGTCCTGCAAGGCGGTAATCAACGCCAGCGAGGGGGCCTCGCGCATGTCGTCGGTGTTGGGCTTGAAGGAAAGCCCGAGAACGGCCACGGTCTTTCCGCGCATGGCGCCGGCGAACATCGCCGAGACTTTGTGCGCCATCGCGCACTTGCGCACATCATTGACCGCTGCCACCGCCTCGATAATGCGTAACGGCACACCGTGATCCTGCGCCGTCTTGAGCAGCGCGCGCACGTCCTTGGGAAAGCAGGATCCGCCGAAGCCGGGACCCGCATGCAGGAATTTGCTGCCGATCCTGTTGTCGAGACCGATGCCGCGCGCCACCTCCTGCACGTCGGCTCCCACCTTTTCGCACAGATCGGCGATCTCGTTGATGAATGTGATCTTGGTCGCCAAGAAAGCGTTCGCGGCATATTTGATTAATTCCGCAGTGCGCCTCGCAGTGTAGAGGATTGGCGGTTGATTGAGGGAAAGCGGGCGATAAATCTCTGCCAGAACCTTTTGGCCTCGCTCGTCCTCGCTTCCCACCAGGATACGATCCGGGTGCTTGAAATCATGGATGGCCGCGCCCTCGCGCAGGAATTCTGGGTTGGAAACCACGCTCACATCTGCTTTGGGCGCGACACCGCGAATGATGCGCTCCACCTCGTCCCCAGTACCGACCGGAACGGTGGATTTGGTGATCACTACTGTGAATCCGTCGAGCGCCGCCGCGACCTCCCGCGCCGCTGCGAACACATAGGACAGATCGGCATGCCCGTCGCCGCGCCGCGATGGCGTGCCAACGGCGATGAAAACCGCTTGTGCATCTCGCACCGGCGCGGCCAGTTCGGTCGAGAAGGCGAGCCGCCCTGCGTCCACGTTTGTCCGCACCAGCTCGTTGAGCCCAGGCTCGTAGATCGGAATATCGCCGCGCCTTAACGTGTCGATTTTGTCTTGATCCGTGTCGACGCAAACGACATCGTGACCGAAATCGGCGAGACACGCTCCCGAAACGAGCCCAACATAGCCCGCTCCGATCATCGCTATGCGCATGAGGCCATCCAAACCATTTCGTTGGCTCGGCCAACACTATTCTTCATAAGAATTCATATGATAACAGCGTCGGCAAATGATAGCCATTGCCGCGAACTCGTGCAGAACTATCGGACCGAGGGGCTTATGGTCAATGCCGCTGGCAGTCTAACCCTGGCAGAGGTTCCACTTATCGAACGAGGAAAATCTGTTCAGACAACCGGGACCACCTCATCCCTGTCGCCGTCAGGCCAGACAGCGTAAACGGTATTCCGTGTACCACTCGACAAACCGGCATATCCCATCCTCGATAGGAGTTTTGGGCCGGAACGCGACGTCTCGCACGAGATCATCAATATCGGCGCAAGTTTCTAGTACATCGCCGGGCTGGAGCGGCAGCAACTCGGTTCTGGCCTTGCGCCCGACCGCGCGCTCAAGGAGTTCGACAACACGCGAAATTTCGATCGAGCGATTGTTGCCGACATTGTAAAGTCGCCAGGGCGGGTCGTTCTCTCCGGGGCTGGCTCCGTGGCGTGATTCCGGCGCGACGATGGGCGGCGGTTTGGGGATCAAGCGTTCGACCGCTTCGACCACGTCATCCACATAAGTGAAGTCGCGGCGCATCCGGCCGTAATTGAACAGCTTGATCGGCTGGCCGTCCATGAGGGCTTTGGCAAAGGTGAAGATGGCCATGTCAGGCCGTCCCCACGGACCATAGACGGTGAACAGGCGCAGGCCGGTCGTGGGAAGGGCAAACAGGTGGGAATAGCTGTGCGCCATCACCTCGTTCGCCTTTTTGGTTGCGCCATACAGACTGACGGGCCGATCGGTACGGTCACGCACTGAAAACGGCAGCGTTGTATTCGCGCCGTAGACTGAGCTTGACGACGCATAGACGAGATGCGGCGTCTTGCGCTGACGGCAGCCTTCCAGCACGTTGAGAAACCCGGCCAAATTCGCATCGAGGTAAGCGTGCGGTTGCTGCAGCGAATGGCGCACGCCGGCTTGTGCGGCGAAGTGTACGACCGGCCCGAACTCTTCCCCGGAAAACAGTGTCGCCACAGCCTCGCGATCGGCGAGATCGAGTCGGCAAAACCTGAAATTCTCAAATTGACGGAGTATCGAAAGCCGGGCCTCCTTAAGAGCCGGATCATAATAGGAATTCAGGTTATCGACGCCGACCACCGCGCCGCCACCTTCAAGCAGCCTTCGGGCAAGGCCGAAGCCGATAAAGCCCGCCGCGCCGGTTATCAAAACCGGGGTGTGTGACATGCTTGCCTTTAACGATCTGCTGCCGGTTTGCGTAGCAAGCGCTACGCGGCACGGCAATAGCCCGCCGTCGGTCTGATCGCATTTTGCTCGCAGAATGCGCAGCGGGCCCTTCGCCTTCCCGATTTACCGGGGATGACGGAAAACCAAGACGAGGTGAGGGGCGCCGTAATGAGATTGCGCGGGCGTTGCCGACGTCTCCATTCCAAATAACGGCGCCCCTTGATGTTCGAAGTCTGGAAAAAGCGATTGATTAACATCGTGACCGTCCGCATCATTGATGCAACGCCATGACATCACATCGGCCGCGCACAACGAAACACAGAAGGATGGTACCCGCTAATGGTCCGATTCTAAAATTCGCACCATCCCGGGTTCGGCAAGCCCGTTTGCGAACGTTTAGAATTAAAGGACCACTAGCAACTATCAGTTCTGGTGCGACGCTCCGCTCGCTCAGAACGGCACGCTACCGCGCACCCGCCAAGTCCAGATCTGGTAGTTGCCGCCGATGCCGCCGTATTCCCCGCCGGCGCTGAGCTGCTCGCCGCGGCTGAAGGTCATGTCTACGCCCGCGATTGCGCGCCCGGACCAGCCTTGCAGGAGCGGTACTGTGGTAAGTCCCGCGGTTGCCGCATCGTCCTTGGAGAAATAATAATCGCCGTATAGCCCCACGTAAGGCGCTATATTCATCGTGCTCGACCAAGCCGACGGATAAATCGCCTTGATGCCGCCGCTGGCGCGGCCGGTTGCAAAATTGCGCTCTGGCTGCAGCGTGCCGAGGCTGTCGGTGTAGGCGTTCTCATGCTCCCACAGCGCAAAAACCCGCGCCGACGGTTCGAGCACGACGGCCTGCCAACCGTACGTGCCGGTGAGGCCGCCGGTGGCAAGCCAGCGGTTGCCGATAAAACTGCCGGTGGCCACGCCGGCGGCGTCGTTGACCAGGATATCCGACCAGGCGCCGCCCGCATCGAAAAGCAGGGTTGGTGTCAACCGCCAGCCCAGATAGCCGCCGGTCGTCCAGCCGTCGCCCTTGAGCACCCCGTTGAACGCCTGCGAGATATAGTCGAAATGCTCGTACCCGCCGAGCATGCCGACCAGGAAATCCGGCGTGATCCTATGCGTGAGCCCGGCGATGGCGTTGACCTGCTGACCCTTGAGATCGCTGCCGGTCGTGTCGCGAATGAAATCGGTGCCGCGTATGTCAATCCAAGCGAACCAGGCGTGCGGCTGCGCGGTGGACGGTGGCGCTTTGGTCGCCAGGCTGTCCTCCTCGGCGTAGCCGAGCGCGGAGAAACCGTCCGCCACGCGTTTGGCGCTTGCAACGGGCGAAGCGAGGAAGAGATTGAGACTGTCCTGTTGCGCTGGCGTCGCGTCTGAAACGACGGCTTCGAGTGCCTTGCGCGGATCGACAAGGCCGGCTCCGAATTGCGGATTGATCCCCCGGGATCCGAGATGCTTGGCAGTGGTCACCAAGATTGCGCGAACTTGCTCGGGCGTGAGAGACGGCTTCTCGGCGATCAGCAATGCCGCAACACCGCTCACATTGGCGGTTGCGACCGAGGTACCGGTTGTGACCTGCACCGCCCCCTCGGGCCCCGGCACCAAAATATCAACGCCCGGCGCCGCCACGGTGACGTATTTTCCCTGATTGGCGCCGTCGAACAGCCGATCGTTCTCATCGGTCGCGGTGACCGCCATAACGTTTCGATCGGCACCCGGATAAAGCGGGGCTGATTTCGGACCGTCATTGCCGGCGGCGGCGATCAGCAGAACGCCCTTCTCGCGGGCAATCTGCAGCGCTTGCGAGAGGGTCGGATCCTGCGGTCCGGCAAAGCTCATATTGACGATCCTGGCGCCGTGCTGGACCGCGAAATCGAGTCCCTTGATGATCTTGAACGTGTCCGCCTTCGGCTGCCCGGCGCCGCCGAAGGCGCAGATCGCGATGATCTTTGCTTGCGGGGCGATGCCCAACAGCTGTCCGTGCGACGCGATCGCGCCGGCCATGCCGGTGCCGTGGGAATCTGGCGCGGTCGCACCGCAGCCGGCATCGTACCGGTCGGTGACCGTGCCGGCGAGATCGGGTATTTTGGAATCGATCTCCGAATCGATCAGCGCAATGATGACTTTGTCACCCTTGCTGATCTGGTGCGCTTCGGCAAGGTGCAATGTGCGCACGACGTATTGCGCAGCGTCGCCCGCGCCCTCGTTGGCGTCTTTTTGATCCTGCGTCAGGCCATAAATGTAATTGGGCTGCGCCGCCGCATTGATCCGCGCGGCGACGACGGCGCGGATGACCTCGCGAACGGATTGCCCATTGGTGATGCGGAAGACGTAAACCGTGCGGCCCAGCATTGCGATCGTTTGCTGCGCCACAACGGTCAGGCCGAACCGTCGGGCGATGGCGGTGATCTGCTGCGGCGTCGTGCCGGAGGCGAGCTGCAACACGACTTCGTCCGGCGTAAACCGGGCTTCGCCGAGTGGCGGCATTCCCGAACCGGGGGGCAGCGGTATGACCGGCATATCAATAAGGCGCGTGCCCGGCGGCGCGCCATTGCCGCCCTGTCGCCCGTTGGCGAGGCTGCCCGGGCCGTTCCCGTTCGGCCTCGTGATGACGAGAGTCCCCACGCCGGCCCCGTTGCTGCCGCCAGGCGCGGTGACGATGCGGCGGATGGGTATTGACGCGGGTTGGTCCAAAGGAATTTCGAAGGTGAAACCGCCGCCATTGGGCGTGAGGGTGGGCGGGTTGTCGCTGAAGCCGGTATCGACCGCACGGTTGATCGAGCTGGCAATCGCGTTTCCCGATATTTGCGCGATGATCGGCGTCGTGGAGACCTGCATCGCGCGCAAGTTTGTGGTCGAGACCGGCGTATAGGTGAATCGATCGGCGGCGCTGATAGCGCTGGTGCCGCCGGTCGTGGTCACGGTGACGTCAACGGTGCCGGTGCCGGGCGGAGAGATCGCCGTGATCTGGGTTTGGCTGTCGACGACGACCGAGCCGGCTGGGGTGACGCCAAAATTGACGGTAGCCGGAACAAAAAAATTAGTGCCGGTAATTGTGACGCCGGTGCCCCCCGCGGCCGAACCTGTATTTGGACTGACGCCGGTGACCGTCGGCGGCGGGTGCTGCGCCTGGGCTTGGGTTGCGAGGCCGAACGCGCACAGGAGCACAACAGAAAGTGCGCCCGCCAGCCGCATACACGCGCGCTGTTTCATGCGAGCTTTCAGGAGCGCAACAGCTGACCTCGCGCTATGCCGCGCGCAGGAAGCAAGGCAATTCGATGCCGACTGCAAAGCTACAAAACGCACTGCGCCCCCCGCACGTGCCCTTTGTTACGTGTACGCAACGCCTCAAATACTTTGCGTGGGTAATCTCGTCCCCGAAGGCCCGAAACTCCTGTCCGCTTCGTGGCGCTGACAGTCGGGATGCCCCGACCCTGGCTGTAAACACACTTGGAAACGCGGACGTTGGCAAGCGGTGCAGCGAGAAATATCGCTCAGAGGTCCGCGGTCAGGGCTTTGAAAATCTCGACCGTGACAATTTCGCCACGGTCAGATCCGTTGCCGGGACGTCTTGGGTGGCTTTTTCCCTCAAGGACGCTCAATCGACGCGTTCGTTTCGGAAATCGCCATTCCGTTTCTGGCCTTAAAGCGCGCATTCAGCGATGGACTGGTTTGGTGGTATACTCAACTCAATAGAGGAAGGGCCCAAGGAGGGCCCAAGGAAGGCTCAACTCGACAAGAAGAGGAGGAGGGGGCGGTGGCAGCAAGGAAGCTCATCGCGGCATCATTGTGCGCTGGTTTGGCGCTTTTCGGGTCCGGCCTCGCGAATGCGCAGCCGTTCCCGCACAAAGAGCCGATCAAGATCGTCGTGCCGTTTCCGCCGGGCGGCCCGACTGACGGCATGGCGAGGATCATCTCCGAACACCTGCAAAACGATCTCGGCCAAACCATCGTGATTGAGAACCGTGGAGGTGCCGGTGGCGGGATTGGCGGCAAGTTCGTCGCATCGTCGTCGCCCGATGGCTACACCCTCCTGATGACGCCGGGCGGAGCGCTGACCACCGGGCCGGCCATCAATCCCAACATCGGCTACGACCCTGAAAAGGTCTTCACGCCCGTTTGCGAGCTCATCGAAACTCCACTGATCATCTCGGTGATCCCGACGCTTGCGGCCAAATCGCTGGCGGAGGTGGTGGTTTACGCCAAGGCCAATCCGGGCAAACTGATTTGGGGCTCGCAGGGTTTTGGCACGGCGCCGCATCTGCTGGCGGAGATGTTCAGGCTAAAAGCCGGCATCAACATGCTGCACGTGCCCTATCGCGGCACCGGACCGTTGCTCAACGCCGTGCTCGCCAAGCAAGTTCAGATCATTGCCGATCCCTCGACCACCAGCCTGCCGTACATCCAGGCCGGCAACCTACGGCCAATTGCGATCGCCGGCAGCGAGCGTGATCCGGCACTGCCAGACGTGCCGACCGTCGCCGAAGAGGGTTTTCCCAAGCTGCAAGCGCCGTTTTGGCTCGCGGTGGTAGCCCCCGCCGGAACGCCGCCCGACGTGATTGATAAGCTCAATCACGCATTCCGCGACGCGCTCGCGGCGCCCGACACGATCAAGAAGCTCAAGGCGCTCGGTGCCGCGCCCAAGATCGGGACTCCGCAGGAACTGGGTACGATGCTCGCCAGGGAACTTGCGCAGTGGAAGGCTGTCGTGCAGGCAGCGCATATCGAAATGAAATGAGGAATGGCGGCTCGCGACCTGAGATCTTTCGCGTTAGTTGCGGTTCAGATAGCTCACCATGTTTCGCCACGATTCACCTGACGAGGCCGTGTTCCGCATGGAAGTGCGGTCATGGCTCGAAGCTAACCTGCCGGCTTCACTGCGCGGACGTACCGCGCGGCCGCCACCCGCGGAACTCATGCCGTGGTATCGCGCGCTGTCACGCAAGGGCTGGGTCGCGCCGCATTGGCCAAAGCAATACGGCGGCATGGGCGCTACGCTGAACGAACAAATCATCATGGGCGAAGAACTGGCACGCGTCGGCGCGCCGCAGCTGCCGTCGCAAGGGCTCGATCACATCGGCCCGATCCTGATCGAGTTTGCCAGCGACGCGCAGAAGGTGCGCCATCTGCCGCCCATCATCGCCGGCGAGGTGATCTGGGCGCAGGGCTATTCCGAGCCGGGCGCCGGCTCCGATCTCGCCAGCCTTTCCACTCGTGCGACGCTCGACGGCGAGCATTTTATAGTGCAGGGCCAGAAGATCTGGACCACGTGGGGCCATCATTCCGATTGGATGTTTGCGCTGGTGCGTACCGATCCGCAAGCGCAGCCGCGGCACGCGGGCATCAGCTTCCTGCTGATCGATCTGCACAGCGCCGGCATCACCGTCCGGGCGATCAAGACCATCGCGGGGGATGACGAATTCAGCGAAGTGTTCTTCGATAACGTCATCGTGCCGGCCGAGAATCTGGTCGGTAAACTCAACGACGGATGGCGCATCGCCAATGCACTGCTCGGGCACGAGCGGTTAGGCACCTCGAATCCGCAATATGCGCTGATGGCGATGGAACGCATCAAGACGATGGCGTGTGTCTCCGGGATCATCGATGATCCGGCATTTCAGGACCGATTGGCGGCGGCCGGTATCGATGTCATGGTGCTGTCCGCATTGTTCAGTCACGCCGTGGAGCTTGCTAACCAGAAGCAGAGCCCGGGACCGGAATCGTCGATCATCAAGATATTCGGCTCCGAACTTTTGCAGTCGCTCAATGAGCTTTTGCTGGAAGCGGCCGGAGGCTACGCGTCAATGCAAAATCCGATCGCAACCGATTTTGGCGAGGTCGACGTCTCGACACCGTTTCTGCAGGTGCGGCGCGCGACCATCTACGGTGGTTCCTCGGAAATTCAGCGCAACATCGTGGCGCGTCGGGTTCTCAACTTGCCCGTTTGACGAGTAGGGAGAACGCGGGGCGGACGCCATGGAGCTCAATCTTACGCCGGAGCAGATTCTGCTGCGCGACAGCGCCGCGAAATTTGCCGCCGCGGCGGGCCCGAAGCTGGCGCGCGGGTTGCGCGAGCGCGATCCGGGCTTGGCGCCCGAAAAACTCCGTCAGGCTGCCGACCTCGGCTGGCTTGGCATCCTCGTTCCGACTTCGGCCGATGGGCTCGGTCTTGGTCTGACCGAACTCGCGTTGGTGCTGGAACAGGCCGGACGCGGCCTGGTCCGCGAGCCGATCGGGCTGGCTGCGATCGCCGCCGCCGCGCTGGCGCAAGGCCGCGCGCCGCATCCCATGCTGAAGCGGACACTGGCCGGTGCGGCCCTGGTGGTACCGGCCCTGCAGGAAAACGCGCAGGGCGGCGATTTGCTGAAGCCGCACACCCGTTCGCAAATGGCGAACGGATCGTTTCGTCTAACGGGTACGAAGCGATTTGTTTGCGCCGACGATGCCGATGGCTTTCTGGTCAGCGCCGATGGACCGGAAGGACCCGCACTTTATTATGTGGCCCGCGATGGACCGGGCAGCCGGCTGTCGCCGTTCGAGACGGTCGACGGCCGGCAGCTTTCAACGCTGGCTCTTGAGGATACGCCGGCCGATCTCGTGCCGCCGCGCCAGTCATCGCGCAGCGCCGTCGAGGCGCTTACCGATCTTACGCTGTTTGCGCTTTCCGCCGAGCTGCTCGGCGTCATGGAAAAAGCCCAGGAGATGACCTTCGACTACCTGCGCATCCGCAAGCAGTTCGGCAAGCCGATCGGCAGTTTTCAAGCGCTGCAGCACAAAGCGGTCGACATCTATATACGCGTCGAGACGACGCGGTCGCTGCTTTATCAGATTGCGGCCAACAACGATCCTTATCGCATCGATCCGGGACAGGCCGTCGCCGCGAAAGCGAAGGCGTCGGAAAATGCGCTATTCGTCACCGAAGCCTGCATCCAGTTGCACGGCGCCATCGGCTTCACTGACGAGCACGATATCGGTCTTTATCTCAAGCGGGCCATGTTGCTGTCTTCGCTGTGCGGCAATGCAGCGGTGCAGCGCCGCAGTTATGTGAAAATCGCCAGCCTGACAGGTTAGTTCTGCGAACGAGCCATGGGCGAAACATTTGCCAGCGCGACCGTGCCCGATATTCTCGACACGAGCGAAAGCCAGTGAACGATCACCCCGGGGCGGGGGATTGGCCCCGGTGAACCAGGAGAAGTCATGAGCGAAGAGCAGACAGTCACCTATGAGCTCGATGGCGAGATTGCACTCGTAGGCCTGAACCGCCCGGACAAGCGCAATTGTTTCAACCCAACGGTGATGAAACAATTGCGCGGGGCGATCGAGCGGGCCGGACAGGAAGCCAAATGCGGCGTCATCTTCGGCCACGGCGACAATTTCTGCGCCGGTCTTGACCTGCGCTGGGCTGCGCAGAATTGGAAGGAGGGGCGGTCGCAGCGGTTGCCGTTCCCGTTCAACCGCAACACTTCCCTCGAAGAGATAGCGCGCGGCAACATTCCGTTCATCGCCGCCCTGCACGGCGCCACGTTGGGCGGCGGTCTGGAAACCGCCGCCGCGGCGCATATCCGCGTCGCCGACGAAACGACGTATTTTGGCCTGCCGGAAGGCACGCGCGGCATCTTCATCGGCGGCGGCGGCTCGGTGCGGGTCGCCCGCCTGATCGGTTTCGCCCGCATGCAGGATATGATGCTGACGGGCCGCGTGCTGAGCGCCGAGCAAGCGGAGCGCTACGGCATTGTGCAGTACATCGTGCCCAAGGGTCAGCATCTCGATAAGGCGAAGGAGCTGGCGCTCAAGATCTGCAAGAACGCGCCGCTGTCGAATTTTGCCATCACCAACAGCCTGCCGCGCCTGCAGGACATGTCCTACGACGATGGCCTCTATTTCGAGCGCATGGTGGCCGAATACACGCGAAGCCCGGAGTCGATTACCCGGCTCAATCAGTTTCTCGACAAGACCGCGCCGCGCGTGCGACCCGAACAAGGCTGAACGAGTCCGATTGAGGGAGAGAAGGAATGAGTTTGCGTGACAACGTGATCGTCGCCTACGCCGAAACCAAGGTGATGGAAAAGAGCGACCGCGACGTCTTTGTGCTGGCCGGCGAGATTTTGGAGGATTTGCTCGACAAAAGCGGCGTCGACAAGAACGAGATCGACGGCCTGGTGATGGCGGGCTTGAGCGGGACCGGCGCTGCCAATCCGTTCTGGGCCCAGACCATGGCCGACGAGCTTGGTCTCGAGGTTGGGTTTTGCGAACAGGTTCATACCGGCGGCTGCTCGGCGGCGGGCTGCGTTGTCCGTGCGGCCGCGGCGATCGATTATGGCATGTGCGATGTCGCGTTGCTGCTGTTCGCCGATACTCATGTGCTCGAAGACAAGACCGACCACAGCCACACCTATCGGCGCGAATGGACCGAGCCGTACGGCCTGATGGGGCCGCCCGGGGCCTTCGGACTATTGAGTCGCGCCTACGAAGCGAAATACGGCCTCGATTACCGGATGCTGGGAAAGATCGCGGTGACGCAGCGCAATCACGCGCTGCTCAATGACAATGCCTGCGAAAAGCTGCGCGTGCCGATCACCATCGATGACTATCTGAATTCGCGCGTAATCGCGGATCCGATCCGCTTGCTCGATTGCGTGATGCGCGCCGACGGCGCCGCCGGCCTGATCATGATGAGCCATCAGCGCGCCAAGCAAAAAGGGCTCAACAAGTGCATCATTCCGATCGGCTACGCCGAGCGCACCAATTTCAAGGGCGGCGATAATCTGGTCGATGTGACCAAGAGCGGCCATGAAATCTGCGGTAGGAAAGCTTTGGGCGAAGCCGGACTGACCATCAAAGACATCGCCTCGTTCCATCCCTACGACGACTTTATCATCGCCATCATGCTGCAATTCGAGGCCTTCGGCTTCTGCAAGGCCGGCCAGGGTGTGTCGTTTATCCGCGAGCACGACTTTTCGTTCAACAGTGACCTGCCGCTTAACACCGGCGGCGGTCAGATCTCCGCGGGACAGGCCGCATGCTCGTCGCACAATCTGATCGAGGCGGTGCGGCAGCTGCGCGGCGAAGGCGGCAAGCGTCAGGTCAAGAACACAAAGAACGCGCTTGTAACCGGCATCGGCTGGATCAATTACGGGCGCAACTGGGGCTCGAGCGCGGCGCTCGTGCTGGTTCCGGAATAGGGAGGCGATCATGGCCGTTTCTGCAAGCAATAAACCGTTAAACGACACGCTCGGCGTCAAGCGCACGATCCGGCATTTCGATTTCTCCGCGCCTTATTGGCAGGCAACCAAGCAGAAAAAGCTCCTGATCCAGTACTGCAAGAAGGCCGGGAAATATCAGCATTTCCCGCGGCCCGTGAGCATCTTCACCGGCAGGCGGCGCGATCTCGAATGGCGGGAGGCCTCCGGCAGGGGCACGGTGTTCTCCTACACCATCACTGAGCGCGGTACGTCGGCATTCCGCGGCACCGAGCCGTATGCGGTGGTGAGTGTCACGCTTGACGTCGGCGTCAACTTCATCGCCAACATCGTCAACTGCTCGGCGGCCGAGCTGAAGGTCGGCATGAAGGTGAAGCCGTATTGGCATCCGCTTGACGACGGCACGCACCTGTTCATGTTCCAGCCCGACAAGGACGTGGCATGAGCGGAGCGGAAGGTGCTCGCGGATCGAAGGCGGTTGCCAGGTTCCTAAATCCACGCTCGGTCGCGATCATCGGCATGTCGACGCGCGCCGGTAGCGCCGGCCAGATCGTTTTGCAGTGCCTGAAGGTCAACGGCTTTGCGGGCGGCATTTATCTGGTCGGGCGCACCGACGAACTGATCGACGGCCGGCCGGTGCTCAAGAGCGCGGACGAACTGCCGGAGGGTGTTGACCTCGCGGTGTTCGCGCTGCCCGCCTCGGCTGTGCGCGAGTCGATCGAGGCATGCGCGCGGCGGAAGGTCCGCTCGGCTTTGGTGTTCGCTGCGGGGTTCGCGGAAGTCGGCGATTACGCCACGCAGGATGCCGTCACCGCCGCGGCGCGCGCGGCAGGTCTCGCCCTGATCGGGCCAAACTGCCTCGGCGTGACCAACAATGTCGACGGCATGTTTCTGCACATGTTGTTTGCGCGACAGGCGGTGCGCGGCGTCGAGAACGGCGTCGCCTACGTGGGCCAGAGCGGCGGTTTGCTCGGTCACTTTCAGCGGGCCACCGACGGTCGCGGCATTCCAATCTCCTACGTGATTTCGACCGGTAACGAGGCTGGTCTGGAATCGACTGACTTCCTTGAATTTCTTGTTGAGGATCGCTCGACGCGCGTGATTGTTCTCTACTGCGAGGAGATCAGACGGCCGCAGGAGTTCCTTGCCGCCCTGCGGTGCGCCCGCGCCGCAGGCAAACCGGTGGTGATGATGCTGACGGGCCGCGGGGCCAAGGCGCGCAAGGCCGCGCAGTCGCACACCGGCGCCCTGATCGGCGACTTCGGCATGGTGAAAGCCCAGGTCGAGGATGCCGGTGCCGTCGTCGTGTCCACCATGGACGAGACCATGGACCTCGTCGAAATCCTGCAGCGCTATCCAGCGCCGCCCAGCAAAGGGCCCGGCATCCTTACCGCATCGGGCGCTTACGTCGGGCTGACCGACGATTTCGCCGAAGACATCGGCCTTGCAATTCCCGAGCTCGATCCCGCGACGCTGAAAAAGCTCAGTGATACGCTGCCGTCCTACGGCAATTACGGCAATCCGCTTGACACGACTGCGGGTTTCACGCCCTCCATGCTGCCGGCCGTGGTCAAGACGCTGATCGACGATCCCAACGTCGGTCTGCTCTTCATCTCGTTTCCGATCAACACGGCGATCCCGGTGCGGGCGTTCAACGACGGTATGGCGCAATCGCCCAAGCCGAAGGTGATGGTGGCGCTCGGCGATACTTGGAAACTCGGTCCGGACGTGGATGCGGCGGTAAAAGAAAGCCCGGCGGTGTACTCGCGTTCGTCTGACCGGATGCTCCGTGCGATCGCGCACTACACCCGTTACGGGCGCTTGCTTGCGCGCCCGCGGACGGACGCCGCCGTGGCGCCGATCACCGGGTTGCCCAAGCTCGGTCGTGGGGCGCAGCCCGAATGGCTCGGTAAAAGGGTGCTTGCCGCTGCCGGCATCCGCGTGCCCGATGGCAAGCTGGCGCGAACGCCAGATGAAGCGGTCGCAACTGCCAAACAGATCGGCTATCCGGTGGCGCTCAAGGCGCAAGCCGCAGCACTGTCGCACAAGACCGAGGCCGGGGGGGTCGCATTAAACCTCGCCGAAGAGTCTGCGGTGCGTGAAGCCTGGGATGCGATGATGCGCAGCGTCAAACGCGCCGCGCCCGAGGTCCGTCTCGACGGCATTCTGGTCGAGAAGATGTCGCGGCGGGGCATCGAGCTGATGGTGGGAGCAAAGCGCGATTCCGGCTGGGGTACCGTGTTGTTGCTCGGTCTGGGCGGTATCTGGGTCGAGGCGCTGGGGGACGTGCAAGTGCTGCCCGGCAGCGTCGGCGACGCGCAGGTACGCGAAGCCTTGAGCAGGCTCCGTTCGGCAAAGCTTCTCGCCGGCGTGCGAGGTGCGCCGCCCGCCGACATTGACGGCACGGTGCAGGCGGTGCTCGCGATTGGTCGCCTGATGCAAAGCGTTCCCGAATTGATCGAGATCGACGTCAACCCGCTGATGGTTCACCCCAAGGGCCACGGCGTGACGGCGCTCGATGCGTTGATCGTCACTGCCTGACCCCATGGCCTATCAGGCAGGGTAGCAGTCTCCGAATCCGCGGACTGCGAATTAGCTAAAAGCCCCTAAGAAGCGCTCCGCCGGCGCTGCTCGGCTTCGTCCCACGCCGTGAGCGGTTGATAATCCGGAACAAATCCAAGCCCTTTGCGTGCGTCGGAGGAGACCACCTGCTGCGATGTAACGACGTCGATGACCGCAGGCGCGTTTTCCAAGGCACGTTTTAAGGCCGGCTCGATCATGTCCGGATCTTCCACGCGTTCGCCGTGCGCGCCGAACGCCCTTGCCATTGCGGCATAATCGGAGTGGCGAAGCGTCGTCCCAACGACGCGGCCGCCGTAATTTTCTTGCTGATCGTAGCGCTCGATATTCCACGCCGCGTTATTCGAGACGATGAACACCGCCTTCGCCCCGTGGCGCACGGCCGTATCGATCTCCATTGCATTGATGCCGAACGCGCCATCGCCTGTGATCGAGATGACCTGGCGCCCGGGGTAGGCGAGAGCGGCGGCGACCCCGTAGGGCGTGCCGACGCCCAGGCAACCAAAGGCCCCGGCGTCCAAATAGGTCCGTGGCGCTAGGCCGATGCGCGCGAAGCTCAACAAGTCGCCCCCGTCGGCGATGGCGATGTAATCGGGGTCCGCAATTTTGGCAATCGCTTCAAAGATCTTGCTCGGGTGGATCTTGCCGTCCGACCCGATAGCGGGCTCCGTCTTGCGTGGCTGCGAGCGTTCGCGTTGGCGCTTGCGCAGCGCTTCGGCCCAATCCTTGTCCACCTTGGGCGCGCGGTTGCCGGCAGCCTTGACCATGGCGTCGAGCGCCAATTCCGGAGTGGCGAGAATTTCAGGCGCACCACGCCGGTTGTCGATCAATTCACCGGCGTTGTCGGCAAGGCGGACGAAGCGGGCATGGGGAAAGACCGCCGGCGACCCGTAGCCGAGCTGGTAGTCGAGTCTGCGGCCGATGACGAGCACAGCGTCGGCATCCTGCATGATGTTGCCTCTGATTGCGCCGGCAACAGAAGGATGATCGGAGGGAACCAAGCCCCGGCTTTCCTGCGTATCGAGATAAAAGGCGCCGCTGGCATCGAGAAAGCGCAGCAGCGCCGGACCGGCGGTGCGCGCGCCGCGGCCGGTGATGACCGCCGGACGGCGCGCCGACCACAGAACCTCAACCGCCTCGGCGATTGCGGCGGGATCGGGCGGCCTCGCGCGGCGCGGCTTCGGCGCCATCCAGTCGTCGAGTACAAGCGACGGCGCGACGTCGGTGCGCAGCACGTCGGTTGGGATTTCCACATAGGACGGCCCCGGCTCGCCGGCGTCGCCTTCGGCGCGCGCCACGGCCTCGTCGAGTTCGCGCACGACCTGATCGGCCACGCGCAAGGTCCGCGAGGTGCGCGTCACCGGGCGCAGCAGATCGACATGGGGAATATCCTGCAACGGGCCCATATTGGCCTGCGGCCGCGAGGTACAGCCGCCAATGAGGAGGACCGGCACCCTGGCCAGCCACGCATTGGCCATCGCCGTGATCGTATTGGTCACCCCGGGGCCGGCTGTCACCATGGCGACGCCAAGCTGCCCGGTCAGCTCGCTGTGAGCGTGCGCCATATGCACCGCAGCGCCCTCGTCGCGCACGTCGATGATGCGGATGCCGTTGCGGGCGATGTGATCCCAGATCGGCTGGATATGGCCGCCCTGCAGGCCAAAGATGCGGTCGACGTTCCGCTTCTTGAGGAAGCGCGCAATCCAGGCGGCGACGCTGTTTTCGCCGGTCCCGAAATCCTTCGCTGACGTACTCACAATCGCCCTCCTTGGCGCTTTAACTGGCGCTGACCTGGCTCATCCGATTCTTGAGGATTCGATGCTGCAGCTTGCCGGTGGCGGTGCGTGGCATGTCGGCATCCGCGATGATGGCGATGGAGCGGGGCTGCTTGTAGCCGGCGAGTCGCTCGCGGCACCAGGCCATCAGCTCCGCTTCGAGCGTGACATGGCGGTCGTGCAGCACGACGACGCCGGTGACGCGTTCGCCCCATTTGGCGTCCGGCAGGCCGATGACGGCGACTTCCTTCACCGCCGGATGGGAGCCGAGCACTTGCTCGACTTCGGACGGATAGATGTTTTCACCGCCGCTGATGATCATGTTGCTTTTGCGGTCGACGAGATAATAGAAGCCGTCCTCGTCGCGCCTCGCCATATCGCCGACGGTGCAATAGCCGCCGCGAAACGACTCGCGGGTTTTTTCCGGCAGTTTCCAATAGCCGTCGAACGTGTACGGGGTCCGGGAGAACAGTTCGCCGACTCCGCCGTCGGGCACTTGCTCGCCGCGTTCATCGAGGAGCTTGATCGGCGCGCTGCCGACGCATTCGCGGCCGACAGAGCCGAGCTTGGTGAATTGTTCGTCGGGATGCAACATCGTGACCCAGCCGGCCTCGGTCGAGCCGTAAAGCTCGAACAGACCGGAATTGCGGAAATACTCCATAATGGCGCGCTTGGTGTCCTGCCGCGCCGGCGCCGACGAGATCATGAGTTTGGTCACCCGGCCGGTTTCGCAATTCTCGCGCACGGCGGCAGGAAGACTCAACATCATAACGTAATGGGTGGGCACCAGCGACGTGAACGTCTCACCGCCCGAGCACATGGTGCGCAGGAAGTGCTCCGGATCGAAGCTCTTGCGGCTGTAGATCGAGCAACCGCCGCCGCAATAGGTCAACGTCGAGGCGAAATAGAGCGAGTTGGCGTGGCACATCGGCATCGCCAGGAGCGCGATGTCGTTGCGGTTGAAACCGAGTTCGATGGCCGTGGCAAACGACATCAGCGCACTGCCGCTGCGCTTGCGGATGGCGCCCTTGGGAACTCCAGTGGTGCCCGACGTATACATCAGCGTCCAGATGTCGTCGGCGCCAACCTCGACGTTGGGCTCGCAATCGCGGGCCTTGGCGATGATGTCCTCGTAGCCGACATAGCCCGGCGGCGTGGCGGTGCCGCCGAAGTGGATGAACCGGCTGGTCTGCGCCGCGATGTCGCCGCGAATCTCCTCGACGGGACCGAGGAGATCGTCCTGCACGATCAAGGCTTTCGCCTCACAATTCTCGATGATGTAGCGTACTTCGCGGCCGACCAGACGGAAATTGATCGGCACCGCCACGAGACCGGCTTTTGCTGCCGCCGCATAGATTTCCATCCACTCGACGCAATTGTAGGCCAGCACGCCAAAACGGTCCCCCTTCTCAAGACCCAGCCCCAAAAGGGCATTGGCGAGACCGCACGACCGCGCGTTCCACTGTTCAAAAGTCATTGAGCGGGATAGATCGCGCGCACCAAGCCGTTTGGGATAGACGCGCGCGTGTGCGCGCACGACGTCGCCCATACTCAGCAACGGACCCATTCGGCTCCTCCCAACAAGGCAAATCGGCCGCCACACGCCCGACGACATAGCGAACGGATGAATATTGATCGCAGGCGGAATGATCTGCAACGGCCGCGCTCCGACCGCTTCGGTCGAAGGCCGATATTGGATGAGCTGGATTACATTTTTCAAAACAACCGCGCGCCGGGCCTGCATGGCGCCACGTTGCCGTGATCCGCGGCATGGTGTACGTGCCGACGGGAAACCGGGGAGCCCGGCGGCAGGGCGCCTGGCACGACATATTCAGGTTCTCCCGATAGCGGCTCTTCAGCCATGGCCACCACCATCGCGTTCACGGTCAACGGTCGCGCTGTCGACGTTGCGGTCGTTTATGAGGATGCGCCGTTACTTTCGGTGCTGCGCAACGAGTTGCGATTGATAGGCACACGGTTCGGCTGCGGCCTCGAGCAATGCGGCTGTTGCACGGTGCTGATCGACGGCAAGCCGGAGAAATCCTGCACGCGGCCTGTGTCCGCGGTGGCCGGCCGCAACGTCGTCACGGTGGAGGGACTGGGCACGCCGGAGCGGCCGCATCCCTTGCAACAGGCGTTTCTCGAAGAGCAGGCGGGCCAGTGCGGCTATTGCCTCAGCGGCATCCTGATCTCCGCCAAGGCGCTGCTTGACCGCAACCCGTCGCCGACCCGCGCCGAGATCGCGCTCGCACTCGACGACAACATCTGTCGCTGCGGTACCCACAACCGGATCATGCGCGCGATCGAGAAGGCGGCGACGCGCATGCGCGCGGGAGCCCGCGCATGAATGCGGCGCTGCCCGGCATTCTGGCGGACAATCCGCGGCTCGATCGCTGGGTCGGTTTCACAACGCCGGGGATGGTCGCGGTTTCGACCGGCCGCGTCGAGCTTGGCCAGGGCGTGCTGACCGCGATGGCGCAGCTTGCCGCCGAAGAACTCGACGTCGCGGTCGAGCGCATCGCCATTCGGTCCGGCGACACCGATGGCGCGCCCAACGAGGGCTACACTGCCGGCAGCCAATCGATGCAGGCCGGAGGCGTTGCGCTCCGCCAGGCCTGCGCCGAAGTAAAGGCGCTGCTTGTTGCGCGCGCCGCGAGCGCGCTCGGCTGCGCGGCTGCGGAATTGACCATCCGCGACGGCCGCGTTTGGCGCAACGGCTCGCCAACGTCGCACGATTACTGGTCGCTTGCCGGGACTGTCAACCTGGCCACGGATGCAATCGGCGCGGCGCTGCGCAAGGCCGCTTCCGACTACGCGATTGTCGGCCACAGCGCCCCGCGACTTGATCTACCCGCCAAGATTTTCGGCCAGCCAATCTTCATTCACGACATGGTGCTCGACGGCATGGCCCATGCGCGTGTCGTGCGCCAGCCCAATCGCGGCGCGACCCTGGCCTCACTCGACGAGGCGGCGCTCCGACGCATCGCGCGGGCGCCAGTCGAATTCGTGCGCGACGGCAATTTCCTTGCCATCGTCGGCGACGACGAGACCGCCGTGGAGGCCGCTGCCGCGGCCGCGAGTGACCACGTCGTCTGGCGTGGCGCCGAGTCGCCGCGAGCGTTGCATCAAGAGGCGGCATGGCTGCTGCAGCGCCCGTCGGTCGATCGCTTCATTGGCGCGCCGGAGCCGCAGTCGCCGCTACGCGGTCGGGACGTCTTCGAAGCGACCTATTCGCGCCCGCATCTCGCTCACGCCTCGATCGGACCGTCCTGCGGCCTGGCGCTCTATCGCGACGGGCATTTGACGGTATGGACTCATAGCCAAGGCGTCTACCCGCTGCGTGCCGCTCTTGCCCGCACGCTGGGGCGCGATCCGGCGACGATTTCGGTGCGCCACGTCCAGGGACCGGGCTGCTACGGCCACAACGGCGCCGACGACGCCGCAACCGACGCCGCCATCATCGCGTTGCGCCGGCCCGGGCTGCCTATCCGAGTACGCTGGCGACGGCAGGAAGAGTTCGCGCATGAGCCGGTAGCGCCGGCGATGGTGGTGAAAGTCCGCACCGTGCTTGACGAGGCCGGCAATCCTGCCGATTGGACGGCGGAAATTTGGAGCGGCACCCATAACGGACGGCCCGGCGGCGGCGCCAATTTGTTGGCGGCCGAGGCACTCCCCAACCCGCCGCCGGCGCCGGCGCCGACTGACGTGCCCGAATCCGCCGGTGGCGGCGCCACGCGCAATGCCGAACCTTTGTACGACATAGCGCAAAAGCGGATCATCCATCACCTGGTGCCGGAGGTGCCGCGGCGGACATCATCGCTGCGCGGCCTCGGCGCCATGCCCAACATCTTTGCGCTGGAATGCGCCATGGACGAGTTGGCCGAGCGCGCGGGCCGCGATCCGGTTGAGTACCGGCTGGCACAGCTTTCCGACCCGCGCGGGCGCCGCGTCATCGAGCGGGCCGCAAAAATGGCGAGCTGGCAGTCCGACGCGCCGCGCGCAACCGGCCGCGGCAAGGGCCTCGGCTTTGCGCAATACAAAAACCGCGCGGCCTATGCGGCGGTCGTCGTCGAAGTCGAGGTCGGGGAGTCGGTCCGCCTGCTACGGGCGTGGTGCGCCGCCGATGCCGGTCTCGTGGTCAATCCGGACGCGCTCATCAATCAGCTCGAGGGCGGCATCATCCAGGCGGCAAGCTGGGTGCTCAAGGAACAGGTGCGCTTCGATAATGACGCCGCCGGGCCGATCGACTGGGACAGCTATCCGGTGTTGCGCTTTAGCGAGGTGCCCGAGATCGATGTCGAGCTGTTGGATCCGGGCACCGATGTCCCGCTCGGCGCCGGCGAAGCGACCGCCGGGCCGGCCGCCGCCGCGATCGGCAATGCGGTGTCGCACGCGCTCGGCATCCGCATCCGCGACCTGCCGCTCACGCGCGAGCGCATCATGGCAAAATTGCTGGTGCAATAGCCACCTCTCGGTGATGTTCGGTCTCGACAATCGGGATCATCTGCTCTGAACTGCCAGCGTTCACGTTCGCGGCGCGCCACACGCACGCGCAACAGACTGCTCAGCGGTCGCGGATCTTGTCCATCAGCGGCTTGTCCTGGCCGCCGTCGATCTCGATCATTGTGCCGTTGACAAAAAAGGCGAGATCGGAGGCGAGAAACGTGACCAGATTGGCGACCTCCTCACTTTCGGCGATGCGACCGAGCGGGATGCTCGAGGGCGCGAGCTTGTCGGCCTCGGCGACAGAGATGTCCATGTCGCGCGCCATGGCCTTGACCAGTCCGGCCCAGCGCTCGGTGCGCACCGGCCCCGGATTGACGCAAACGAAGCTGATATTGTCCTTGCCGTATTGGCTCGCGAGCGACAGCGTCAGGTTCTGTCCGGCGGCGTTCGCGGCCCCGGGCGCGACCTCCCAGTAGGAGACTTTCACGCCGTCGTTGCCGACGACGTTGACGACGCGCCCCTTCTTCTGTTTCTGCATGATCGGCAAAACGTGCTTCATGCAGCGCACGTAGCCCATGAACTTCAGCTGCAGCGCGCTGGCCCACTCCTCTTCGCTCAAATGCTCGATGACGCCGCCGGGCGCCGCCCCGGCGTTGTTGACCAGGATATCGATGCGGCCGAGCGCCTCATGGGCCTTTTTCACGAAATTCGCGGCGTCGGCCGGTTTGGTCAGGTCGGCGGTGATGGGCACGACCTGCCGGTTTGTCGCGCGCGAGATTTCTGCCGCGGCCGCTTCCAGCGGCTCCTTGCGCCGCGCGCAGATGGCAACGTCCACGCCCTCGCGGGCAAACGACCAGGTGATCGCCTTGCCGATACCCTCGCTCCCCCCGGTGACGATTGCCTTCTTGCCCGTCATCTTCAGGTCCATGGTCGTTTCTCCTGGCTATCTCGTGTTGCCCGTGCGCAGCCGCGGCGTCAGCTTGAGCGCTTTTTCGTCCAGGATTTTTGCTACATCCGCGCCGGTAAAGCCAGCCTTGCGCACCGCGCCGATCGGATCGAGATCGGAGGGCAGGTGTGGCGCGGGGTTACTTGAAATTCGGTTCTTTTAGGCTGCACCGCGACGAGATCGTCTCGCTTCACTCCGCCGCGGTTTTGACAGCGCGGTGAGTGTCCGCCGCCAGCCGGTCGACGCGGCGGATCGAGTCGCGGATCACGTCCATTTCGCGCTCGAATTCGCGGGCCTTTTCGGCCCAGGTGTCGGCCAGCAACCGATGGCCGCTGTCAACCGCCTGAGAGTGGAGCTTGCGCGCCAGTGCGACTCGCTCCTCCAGCGCGCGTTGCGCGCTCGCCAGCGCCCGCCGCAGGTTCTCATCGAGCGCTATGCTCATCACTTCGGCCGTGTAGGTATGTCCGACGTGGCATCGGTAGCGCAGCACGTCGTCCTCGCCGATTTCCCACATCACGCCGCCGCAATCGGGACAGGCCAAAACCGAACGGTGGCCGAGGCCATCCATGTTTTCCATGCTGCTACGTCCGTTGCTGCTACTTCCGTTTCGCGCGATCTCAACTTCGTAAGCGATGCTGCGCGGCACCGGCCGCGGCTCCCCCGCCGGTTGGTGCGCTAGGCTGTCGAGCAGCGCCGGCATGTCCGCCAATCGGACAACGTGGTCGGGCTTGGCGCGGTTCAGCGCGGCGAGCGGCATCTCGGAAAAGGCGGCGTCCTCGGGGTCCTGCACCACCGTGATGCCGCCGCACTGGCTGACGGCACGTAGCCCGGAGGCGCCGTCGCCGAGCGTGCCGGTGAGCACCACCCCGATTGCGCGCGGACCGCAACAGATCGCGGTCGAGCGCAGCATCGGGTCGATGGCCGGCCGGGTATTGTTTTCGCGCGGTCCCGCGCCCAGGGAGAGGCAATTTCCGTCTAGGAGCAAGTGCCGGTCCGGTGGCGCGACATAAATGTGAGCCTTTTTCAACCGCTCGCCTTCCACGGCAAACGAAGCTGGCAGCGGTCCGGCGCGGCTCAAAAGCTCATCAAGACTCGAGCGGATGTAGCTCGGCAGATGGATGGTGACGAGAATCGACGCGGGAAAATTCGGGCGGAAATGCTTGGCCAGGAAGATCAGGGCTTCCACGCCACCCGCGGAAGTGCCCACGGCAACAATGTCGCGGCTGGCCATGCCAATAACTCCGCCGGACCATGCCGGCGAGGGTCAACGATGCGCCTAGGCCTGGGGTTCCGCTGCCAGCGCACCTTAGTCGCGCGATGGGCGATCGGGCGGCCGATAGCCTTCCAAGCCTGTCGCCGGCACTGCCGCGATGGTTTTCAAGATTTCGGAACTTGCTGGCTTGGCGGCGGGTTTAAGATTATCCTTGCTGCCGTAGGCTTTGGGGCGGAGTAGCGCCGTGGCGGAGAACGAGAAAAATAACAACAAGTGCGACGACGAGGATCGCGTCGGAAGCGAAGCCGCCGGCTTCCCTTCGCCCGTAAATGGCGATACGCAACCGCTGATTGTCGCCATCGGCGCCTCGGCCGGCGGCATCCAGGCCTTGCAGAGCTTCTTCAGCATCTTGCCGGAGAAAACCGGCGCGGCGTTCGTTGTCATTGTCCACCTCGATCCAGGGCATCGCAGCGAGATGCCCGCGATCATCGCGCAACGGACCAAAATGCCGGTGGTGCAGGTGGGCGAGAGCGACCGCCTGCTTGCCGACCACGTCTACGTCATCCCCCCCGATCGCCGCCTGCAAATGGTCGATCACAAGATTTCGGCGCTGAAATTTGACGAGCCGCGCGGCCAGCGCACGCCGATCGACCTGTTTTTCCGCTCGCTCGCGGAACGGCTGGGCGACGGCTTTGCGGTGATCTTGAGCGGCGCCGGATCCGATGGCGCCATCGGGGTGCGGGCGGTCAAGGAAGCGGGCGGCATCATCCTGGTGCAGGAACCCAACGAGGCGGAATATTCCTCGATGCCGCGCAGTGCCATCGCCACTGGCGTCGCCGATTTCGTGCTGCCGGTGCGCGACCTTGGCAAGCGGCTGGTCGATCTGATCCGGATCAAGACAAGTGTTTCGCCGCCTGACATCAGTCATTTTGACGAGGACTTGTTTCGACGCATCATCGCGCACTTGCGCGTGCGCACCGGCCATGACTTTTCCAAATACAAGCGCTCCACGGTGCTGCGGCACATCGCCCGTCGTATGCAGGTCATCCGCACCGAAGATCTGCGCGAATATTACGAGGCGATGCACGAGAACGCCGATGAGGCGCAGGCCCTGCTCGGCGACCTGTTGATCTCGGTGACGACGTTTTTCCGCGACAGTGAGTCCTTCGACAAGATCGCCAAGGAAGCTATTCCGAATTTGTTCAAGGATAAGCCGATCGAGGGCACCATCCGCGTCTGGGTATCGGGCTGCGCCACCGGCGAAGAAGCCTATTCCTTTGCTATCCTGCTCTTGGAAGAAGCCTCGCGCCATCCGATCCGCCCGCCCATTCAGGTGTTTGGCTCCGATCTCGACTCGCGCGCGCTCGTGGCGGCGCGCGAGGGCCGCTTCCCGATCGCCATCGAAACCGACGTGAGCGAGGAGCGGCTGCGCCGCTTCTTCACCCGCGAGGGCGACCATTACCGGGTGCGCCAGGAAGTACGCGACACCGTGCTGTTTGCGGTGCATGACCTGGTCAAGGACCCGCCGTTCTCGCACGTCGATCTCATCTCCTGTCGCAATGTGCTGATCTATCTGGATCGCGAACTGCAGGATCAACTGGCCAGCACCTTCAGCTACGCGCTCAATCCCGGCGGCTATTTGTTCCTCGGCGCCTCGGAATCGGCGGAAAATCCGCCCGGCCTGTTCCGCGTCGTCGACCGCACCGCGCGCATCTACCAGACCACCTCGATCGTCGGCGACAAGCCGCGGCTGCTGCCACGCCTGCTCGGCCCGGTGCGGGTGCGCGACCAGATCATGCATTACGGCCGCGCGGTCAGCCCGACCGTGGCGCTGGGCGAGGCGGCGATGCACCGGCGCGCTATCGAGGCGGTGGCGCCGCCGAGCATCCTGGTCGATGAAGCCCACCGCGTCGTGCACCTGTCGGAGAATGCCGGCCGCTACGTGCTGCCCTCAGGCGGGCCGCTGAGCGGCGACGTGGTCGACCTGGTGCGGCCGGAAATGCGCTTCGAACTGCGCTCGGCGCTCAACCGGGTGTTCGAGCAGCAGGAAGCGACGCTGAGCCTGCCGATCCTGGTGCGCTTTAACGGGGCGCCGCACCGAATGCATCTGCTGATCAAGCCGGCAGTCCAAGAGGGCGCCAGCGAGCGCCATGCTCTGGTCATGTTCATCGAGGGCGAGGCGGTCGACGAGAGTTCGGCCATGCTCGACCGCCAAGCCAGCGAAGAGACCGTGCGCCAGCTCACCCAGGAACTGGAACTGACGCAGACGCGACTGCGCACCGTGCGCGAGGAATCGGATGCGGCCAACGAAGAGCTGCGCGCCGCCAACGAGGAACTGCAATCGATCAACGAAGAGTACCGCTCGACCTCCGAGGAGCTGGAGACCTCGAAGGAGGAATTGCAGTCGATCAACGAAGAGCTGCAGACCGTCAATTCCGAACTGAAGCTCAAGCTGGAGGCGGTCTCGCGCGCCCACAGCGATCTGCAGAACCTGGTGGCGGCTACCGACATCGGCACGATGTTCCTCGATTCCGGGCTGCGCATTAAGCGCTTCACCGAGCGCGTGACCGACTTGTTCAGGGTGACCACAACCGACGAGGGCCGCCCGATCACCGACTTTGCCAACGAGCTCGAATACCAGGACCTGGTCAAGGATGCGCGCGCGGTGCTCGCCAACCTCACCCCGATCCAGCACGAAGTGCGCAGCCGCACCGGGCGCTGGTACGACATGCGCATACGGCCATACCGCACCGTCGACGACAAGATCGACGGCGTGGTCATTACTTTCGTCGACATCACCGAGCGCCGGGTGGTCGACGAGGCGCTGCGCGTGAGTGAAGAGAATCTGCGCCAGGACCATCATTTGGTGGAGCTGTCGCGCGATCCGATTTTCATCTGGAACTTCGACGACGGCATCGTGTTCTGGAACCGCGGCAGCGAGGAGCTTTACGGCTATAGCCGCGAAGAGGCGCTCGGCAAGCGCAAGGACCGGCTCCTGCAGACCGAGGTGCCTGGTTCCTCGTTCGACGCGCTGCGCGCCAGACTGCTCGCCGAGGGCAGCTACAGCGGCGAGGTCAAGCACCGCACCAGGGACGGCCGCGAACTGACCATCGAGACCCGCATCGTGCTGGAAAGCTTGGGAGGCCGTCGCCTGGCGTTGGAAAGCACCCGCGACGTCACCGACCGCAAGCAATGGGAGCGGCGGCAGCAATTGCTGCTCGGCGAACTCGCCCATCGCGTGCGCAACACACTCGCCGTGGTGCAAGCGATCGCCCATCAGTCGCTGCGCACCAGCGCATCCAGCAAGGAATTCGTCGAGCGCTTCGACGGCAGGCTTCAGGCGCTGTCCAGCGCCCACGGCCTTCTGGTCAATTCCAACTGGCAGGGCGCGGACCTGGCGACCTTGGTCGAGACTCAGCTCGAACCCTACCGCTCGGACAATCCGGCGCGCGCGCGCATCGGCGGCGAGGCGGTGATGCTGCCCGCCGACTTGGCGACTCCGTTCGGTTTGATCCTGCACGAACTCGCCACCAACGCCGCCAAGCACGGCGCGCTGTCGCTCCCGCGCGGCGGCGTCAGCATCAACTGGAGCGTCGATCGCAGCACCGGTCCACCCCGCCTGACGCTCGTCTGGAAAGAGCAGGGCGGCCCGCCCGTCGCTCCGCCGAAGACCAGCGGCTTCGGCAGTACTCTCATCGAAAACGGCATTCCCAGCGCCACCGTGCGCCGCCAGTTCGCTTCGGAAGGCCTGATCTGCACCATCGCATTGCCGCTCATCGCCACTTCCCGTCCCGACGTTCTCGACGGAATTTGAAGGGCGCTGCCTGCGCGGCGGGCGAGGCCCTGTGCATCGATCCGGCTGATCAGGCCTGCAGTGCGCACAGGGCGTCAGCCCGTTGCCGCCCGTTGCCGGTGGAAAGATTGATCATACCGGCCTCGCCGTTTTGCGAAAATTACCAACCAATCAACCGTTTTCGCATCAGCCCCGGACCAGTCTTCACAATCCTGCCACGCAACCCTATAAATTGGCGCTCAATACCGCCGATCCCTCGATCCTGCCTTCCCCCCGCAGGCGAGGGAGTAAAAATGGGGGAGGCGAGGCAGGATCGTCTTGAACGCACATGTATCGCCATCGGGCTTTCCGGCGCTGGTACTCAACGCCGATTTCCGCCCGCTGAGCTATTACCCGCTGTCGCTGTGGTCATGGCAGGACGCCATCAAGGCCGTGTTCCTCGACCGCGTGAACATCGTCGCCAATTACGACCGCGCGGTACGCAGCCCGAGCCTGGAAATAAAGCTGCCGAGCGTGGTGTCGCTGAAGACCTTCGTTAAGCCGTCGATGCATCCGGCATTCACACGCTTTAATGTATTCCTGCGCGACCGCTTCTGCTGCCAGTATTGCGGCGCGGAGGAGGATCTCACATTCGATCACCTGGTGCCACGTTCGCGCGGCGGCCACACCACCTGGAACAACGTCGTCGCCGCATGCTCGTCCTGCAACCTGCGCAAGGGCAATCTAACCTCGGCGGAGTCGAAAATGTGGCCGGCGCAAAAGCCGTTCCAGCCGTCGGTGCGGCATCTGCACCGCAACGGACGGCTGTTCCCGCCCAATTATCTGCACCAGAGCTGGCTCGATTATCTTTATTGGGACACCGAGCTCGAGCCGTAGGCCCTATTGCCCGGATGAGCGCGAAACGAAATCCGGGTGGCGCTTCGGTGCCGCAACGTCGAGCTAAACGATCACCAAGTCGAAGTGTTGTGAGCTAGTGGAGCGGATTTGACATTCGCACTCCACTTCGCCGCCAATTCGTGAAGCGAATGTCAAATCCAAAAGCTCCACTAGAACTGATAGTTGCTAGTGGCCCTTTGATTCTAACGTTCGCACACGAGCCTGGCCGAACCGTGATGCGAAGGTTAGAATCGGACCACTACTAGGTGTCCGACGACACCCGCGGCCGCGACAACGCCTCTTTGCTGCGCGCTGCTTCCTCACGCGCCGCGGCGAAATGCGGCGCCACTTCGGCCATGAAGCGCGCCATCTCGTCCTTGACCTGCTGGTGCGGCTTGAGGCCGACATTGACGTAAAGGATGACCTCGTCGAACCCTGCCGCCTCGACTTTCTTGAGCGTGTCGATCATACGCGCCGGCGAGCCGAGCAGCACCGAATTTTCCGTCAAATCCTCCGGCCGCACCTTATTCAGGCGCTCTACGATATCGATGAAATAGCGATAGCTCGGCGGCGCCGATTTCGGATCGCCGGGAAAGGCGGGGATCACGCACTCCTTGTAGTAGCGGATCTGGCGGGCGCGCGCAGTGTCCTCCTGCACCTTGCCGTCGGCGAAATGGCAGAAATAGCTGCACATCAGGCGCTGCGGCTTCTGGCCGTGCCGGGCGCAGGTCTCGTGATAGAGATCGGCAACCTGCTTCAATCCACCGAAGCTCATGGCGGCGGCAAACGGCGCGACGATCAGGCCGCAGCCAAGCCGTGCGGCAAGCTCGATCGACGGCTTGGAGAAAGAGCCGACATACGCCGGAAGCGGCCGCTGGATCGGCTTGGGCGTAATGCGCACGTCGTCGAAGGAATAATATTTTCCGTGATGAGAGATGAGGTCGTCCGCCTCCCAGAGCTTGCGCACCAGCTCGAGGCCTTCCTCGAAAATCCCCTGGTTGTCCTCGAAGGAGACGTGAAAAGGCAGGTATTCGCGCTTGTCATAACCGCGTCCGCAGGCGAAGTCGACGCGACCGTTGGAGAGCAGGTCGAGTGTCGCCCATTGTTCGGCGACGCGGATCGGATGATGCAGCGGCGTTACGGTAACCGCCGGAGCCAGCCGGATGCGCTTGGTCTGAGCCGCGACGTACGACAGCACGAGATCGGGGCAGGACAATACCCCGAGCGAGTTGAAATGATGCTCGCCGATCCAGGCCGAGTGCATGCCGAGCGTATCGGCATACACCGCCTCGGCGGTGATGTCGGCGACGAACTGGTTCGAGGATCGCGCGTTGTTTCCATAGTGGTTGTCGCTCAGCGTGAAATAGCCGAACTCCATGGCGTCCTCCTCTCGGCGTGTTCCCTCGCGTCGGAAGAATAGTTGACAATGCATCTGTTGTAAATGCAATAGTTCGCGCGAGGATCGTTACCGACGGTGAACTCTCGTGCGAGACCCCTTCAAGGTCAACCTGAGCGATTATCTGCCCTATCTGGTGAACCGGGTGGGCACCATCATCGCCGACCAGTTCGGCGCCGAAACGCTGGCGCCGCATCGGCTGAGCATCGCCCTGTGGCGCGTGCTCGCGGTGCTGGCCGCCGAAGGCCGGCAGCGGCAGATCGACCTCGCCGATCTCACCAGCATCGATGCTTCAACGCTGTCACGGATCGTCACCCGGCTTGTGGGTCTCGGCCTGGTGACGCGCACGCGCTCTCGGAGCAGCAATCGCGAGGTGGCCGTGGCGCTTTCGGCGAAGGGCAGCGCGCTGGTCGCGCGGCTCATTCCGCCTGCCCGCCGCATCGAAGCCGAGGCCAGTGTCGGGCTTTCGCCAAGCGACCTCGCGGTGCTCAAGCGCTGCCTGCGCCGCATGTACGGCAACATGGAAAGCAGACCGGTCGCGGCGACGTCCGCGCGGCCGAAGCGAATTGCGGTCTAAACGCGTCAAGCCGCCCGGAATGCGTAGCGGGCGGCTCGATCTGCAGGACTTCCGGCCCTGCCTGCGGCTGCTGACCCTACCCCTTCAGCCGCTTGTTGCACTCGCTGTAATAGCCGCCGCCCTTTTGTATCCATTTCAGACCGCCATTCCCGCCGGTCTTTTTGTTCTCCTGGTATTGGTCACGGCAGGTATGCATGCGCGCGCGGCCCGCAGATTCCTTGGAATATTTGGGCGAAACCCCGCTCGGGAAGACGGCATTGCCGACCGCGGCCGGCGGGGGCGGCGAGGCGGTCTTCGGCGCCGGTTCAGGAGCGGCCGCGGTGGGCGGCGTCGATGGCGAGGTGCTCGTGCCGCGGCACTGCGCAATGAAATCCTTGCGCTTCTGACCGTTCGTTTGATTGTGCGCCTTCATGTCCTTCCATTCGGCGGCGCACTCCTTCTCGGTCTTCGCCTGTGCCGGAATGGGCAAGAGCGTCGTGCCGAGTGCTGCGAGCAAAATGCCGCTTGCGATCAGGATCTGAGTTTTCATGATTTCGTTCCTCGTCTGTTATCCGCCGATAGCAAGGACGCACGCCGTACCCGCGGAGATCAAGTGCCGAGTGCGGCTTGCTCGCAGCTCTTCCGAAAGCCACTTTCCGCCGCGCCATGCAGCTTTTGGCTCACCGCCGCTTCCCTGCAGCACTTCTTCAAGGTGCTGCTCAGAGCGGCACCGTGGAGGCTCTTGTCTGCGTTGGCCTTGCAGGTCGCGCCCGCACTAGCACCAGCGGTTTGCGCCATCGCGGCGCCCGCCAGCCAAAATGACGCGACGACCATTGCGATCACTTTCATGTCTCGCTCCTCATGATATTCGGCCGGAGAGGCACGCGGCTCATCGAGCACCGGAATGAAGTCAAAGCTGCCCGTTTTTGCTAGCCTGGTCGACGACATTGGGCAGATGCTGTGCCAGCATATTGAGCGCCGCATCCACAGGCAAGCCGAGATGCCGGGCCATTTCCTGCACCTGGGCATTTCCCAGCACGGCTTTCAGCTGGTCGGCGGTGATCGGCGCATTGGCGCCGCTACCGAGCCACGATTGCACCTGCGTTCCCAGGCCGCCCTGCTGCAGCTGACTGACCAGCCCTTTGAGATCGCCGAATTGGGTTTTTGCCAGCAAGGCGTTGATCATAGCCGGAGCCGCCTCCGCTTCGATCTGGCCCAAGGCGCCCTTGAGCGCGCCGCCAAGGTTGAGTTCGTCCAATAAGCCCATGGTGGTCCTCCCTAAATCGCCGCCACAACGCTACGTTCGCACTGATGTCAGAACCATCAGGGCAGCTTAGGGGAACTCGGCGACCTGCGCCAGAGGCATGTCGTGAGCGTGGGTCCTACGCGCCCATGCGCGGCCGATCCGGCTGTGATTGTCAGGCTTGCGCCGGGCCGCGGTCGCGTCGCCGCAGCGTCAGTGATGCAGCAGCACCATCGAGATTTCGGGGATGTAGGTAATGATCAGCAGCGCCAGGAAATTCAACAGCAGGAACGGCAGTACGCCGAGGTAGATGCGGCTTAGCGGCGCGTTGAAGATGGCCTGCGAGGAAAACAGGTTCAGGCCGAACGGCGGCGTATACATGCCGAGGCTGAGATTGACGGCAACGATGATGCCGAAATGAATCGCGTTGACGCCGACGGCTTGCACGATCGGCAGCAACAGCGGCGTCAGGATCAGAATCGCCGCAGGCGGCTCGAGAAAACTTCCGGCGATGAGCAGGCCGATATTGAGAATGAGCAAAAGCTCCCATTTCGGCAGGTGCATCGCATCGATCGAGGCGACGATCTTTTGCGGGATGCCGCTGGTGGTGAGCAGCCAGGAGTAGATGCCGGCCGAGGTCACGATCAGCAGGATCTGCGAGATCAGGAAGGCGGAATCGACCAGGATTTTCCAGAACCGGTAGATATCGACTTCGCGGTAAATGACCATGGTCACGAAGACGGAGTAGACCACCGCCACGCCGGCGGCCTCGGTCGGCGTGAACACGCCGCCGTAAATGCCGCCGAAGATGACCGCCAGGGTGCCGAGTGCCCAGCTTGCATCCTTGGTGGTCTTCCAGATCAATTCCCAGCGCGCGGACGCAGCGATCGGAACTCTGGTGATTTTGGCGTAGGTCATGACGAAGGCGGCGTCGACTACTCCGATGAGAATGCTCGGCAATATGCCCGCGGTGAATAGCTGCACCGCCGACTGTTCGGCCGAAACCGCGTAGAGAATCATTGCGATCGACGGCGGAATGACCACCGCGATCGCGCCGGAGGAGGCGATGAGACCAACGGCAAAGCGATCGTTGTAGCCATTCTCCTTGAGCGTCGGATAGAGCATGCGGCCCATGGCCAGCACGGTGCCGATCGCGGTGTGCGACATCGCGCCGAACAGCTCCGAGGCCGCCACGGTCGTCACCGCGAGCGAGCCCCGGACGCCGCCGATGATGGCCATCACCATGGCGATGACGCGCCGCGCGATGCCGCCCTGCGCCATGAATTCGCCGGCGAGCACGAAAAACGGCACTGCAAGCAGGGGAAAGTTGTCGAGGCTGCCGAACATGTAGGTCTGCACCGCGTCGGTCGGCACGTCCGCGACGGTGTAGATGGCGACGATCGAGGTCACCAGAAGGACGAGGAAGATGGGAAAGCCAATGACGAGGAGCAGCACCGGCAAGCCGAAATAGATCAGATAGGCCATCGTCGCGCCCGCTCAGGTGTGCGTGCTCGCCGGCGGCGCGCTGGCGGTTCGCCGCGGCGTCAATAGCCGGATGGCCACGAGCAGCCCCATCAGGCCGAAGCCGATCGGCACCATCGATTGCGGGATCGCCAGCGGGAAATTGGCCGCCTCGCTGCGCTCGTCGAACGCAATGAGCTGGGTGATCACCGGGTAGGCGAACACGGTGACCGCGACGGCGGTGGCGATCAGCACAAGGTCGCCCAGCAGGAGGAAAAAGGCATGCAGTCTTGCCGGCAGCGTCGTAATCAGCACGTCCATGCGGATGTGGCGGCCTTGCCAGGCGACCGCGCAGCAGCCGGTAAAGACGCAGCCCACCATGAGAAACAGCATGATTTCTTCGGCCCACGAAATCGACACGCTGAAAACATAACGACCGACGATATTGATGAAATTGATGACGACGCTGGCGGCAAGGCAGATCGCCGACAGCGTGCGGGTCAGCGCCAGGAGCCAGCCGATACCTTTATGAATCACTGCGATCATGGTCCAACTCTGCGCCCGAACGACAACGAGATTCTTGGCCGCATCGCACGCTCACTTCGCCGCATCGGTGATTTTTTGCAGGCGCTGAGTGTCATGGCGAGCGACACGCCGATAGCCGCGACCCATGCGCGCGCCGCGCCCGCACGTCCGATGACCCGCATAGTCCATCTCCCGGCCTGCCTGGGCGGAAAAGGTCGCCCGGCCGCAGCCGCGAAGCGTTGTCGAATCTTACTGGCTCGGAGCGTGGCGCGTTCGCGCCGCCGCGTCGGCGACGATCTTATAGGCGGTGGCGACCTTCGGATTCTCTTTCGATACTTCGGGGCCTACGCTTGCAATCGTTTTCATCATGCTGGCTTGTTCGTCCTGCGGCAGCTTGATCAGTTCGCCGCCATGGGCGATGAAGGTCGCCGCCGCCTTCTTCGTGTCCTCCACTGCGAAGGAGTTGATCGCCCCCGCCTGCGCCGCGGCATCTTTGTCGAGGATTTGCTGCAAATCCTTGGGAAGGGAATCGTACCACTTTCTATTGATCACAGCGATGATGAAGATCGCCGGCTGTCCCGTATCCGTAACGTATTTTGCCGCGTCGTACATGTGGAAATGGGCCACCGGGCTGATCCCCAAGTCGGCCCCGTCGATCGCGCCTTGTTGAATGGCAGGAACAACGTCGCCGAGACTCATCGCCACCGGCGTGATGCCCAGCCGCCCAAACGCCACGCTTTGGAATGGCGAAGCGAATATCCGGATCTTCTTGCCCTTGAAATCAGCCAGATGCCGCAGCGGCATCCGCGAAATGATGACGGACGGTTCGGCCATGAACAACGCAACGCCGCGCAGTCCCTTGTTGGCGCCAAGGCCGAGCATCAGCTTCTGCACCGCCGGATCGGCGGCGACGCGCTGGCCGTGAGCCTGCGAATCGACAAGTCCCGGTGCGGCCATGACCTCGAACCGCGGATCGAGGCCGACCATGAACTCGGGCGGCACGACCTCCATTTGGATCGAGCCGAACTGGGTGCCTTCGATCTGTCGCGGGATCGTGCCGAGTTGGCTCGCCGGATAGACCTGGACCTTGATGCGGCCGCCGGAATCCTTCTCCAGCGCCGCACCGAAATTTGCCGCCCAGGTGTCCGGTACGTCGTGGAGGGTCGGCGCCGAGATTTTCATCAGATAGGTTGGCGGCTCTGCCCACGCCGTCCCGTGCGGCAGAACGAGCGATATGGCGAGCGCGCCGGCGGCGATCAGAGCCGGTCCACAGACCGCACGTTTGATGAGGCGCGTGGAACGCACGTTGTCCTCCCCGAAAGGTACCGCCGGTTGCATGGCGGAATTTTGCTTACAGGCGTGCCGCGCTTCGCCGGCTGGCTGGCCGGTTCCCGCCGCGAATGCCCGATCAAACGGTCACGCTAATTGATCGGCATGGCGGTTGCAACGCGCGGCGCCGGGAATGCGCTAATGAAGGTCTTTTTGCCGCGGTCGCCGGATCGCGAGGCCAAGCGATGCGGCCGAATGTCGGCATGCGAGCAGGCCATAGAGGGCGAGCACCGCCATCGCGAGCGAGATCAGAACATTGTAGCCGGCGAGTGAAATGCCGAGAAAACGCCAAGCCGCCTGATCGCAGCGCACGACGTGGACCGAATTGAGCTGCTCGAGCAGCGAGCCGCCGGAATTGAGAGCGCCGAGCGGGCCGGAGCAATCGCTCGGGCCGGGCCAAAAATGCCATTCGACGCCGGCATGATAGGTGCCCAGCGCGGTGCCGCAGGCGGCCGCCACGAGAATTACGACAAAACCGCCGGCGACGATCGCGCGTGGCGCGTGCCGCGCGGCCGCAATCGTCAGCAGCAGCGACAGCGGAATCACGACGTAATAAGGTATGCGCTGCTCCAGACAGAGCGGACAGGGCGCGAATTTGAGCACGAATTGAAAATACCAGGCGCCGAGCAGCGTGGCGAAGCTGACAACGAAGACCGCCAGCGCGGTAGCAGCGGGAGACGGTGCACCCGACCGAGCGCTCCAATTCCGCTTCATCGGCAATGTCTCGTGCATGCAGAGCCGTCCTCACCGGCGCCGAATCGCGGTCGCGGCATTGCGGACGCCGGGTCGCGGTCGGCAACTATTTGGCGATCTTTGGGGTGGAAACAAGACCGGCGCTTTTCGTTCTATTTCCGTTTTATTTTCGTTTTGCCGAAACGGCATCTATGGATATAGATGATCTTCGGGGCCCGTGTGGCGGAATTGGTAGACGCGCACGACTCAAAATCGTGTTCCGCAAGGAGTGTGGGTTCGATTCCCTCCACGGGCACCAACCTTCGCTCGCGAAGCGAACGCGGACCCACGCGCCGATGCCCCGGTGGGCGAGGCACCGGCGGATGAACAAGCCGGTCCAGCTTCTCGGCCGCGTCGTCGTCGGCACCGCTGTCTACGTGGTGATCGTCATGCTCGCCACATCGCTGCCCGCGGCAGCGGGTTTGATGCTGACGTTTCCGGCGCTCAACGGCTTGGCATTCTACTTCTCGGAGGATGGGCGCGCTGCCGCGATCGCCAGGACAATGCTGTGGATGCCCGTCGTCAATGGCGTCCTGTGCGCCGCCTATGTGCTGCTGTTTTTATTGCTGGCACGAACGCTGCCGCCGACGCCTCTCGGCTGGGGTCTGCTGCTGGCCGTCACGGCGGCATGGTTTGCCTGGGTTTCGCGCCAACACGTGCGGGCGGGCATTGCTCCGCCCCGCCAGTTGTTGTTTGCCACCGCCGTGACGATCGCCGGGCTCGCGCTTGCCGCGGCGACGATGCTGCTGATGCTGCGGTTCGGCATTTCGCCGCCGCGCGCCGCGATTGCATCCAATCCGGCGGACGCAAGCTGGCTTACCGATGCGTTCGCGCGAAGCTCTCCGAAAATCGCGCTGTTCGCGCTCACGCTGGCGATCGTTCTTTCGGCGATCGAATATGTCCCCATCAGTGACGCCGTCCGCGGCATTCTCGCGGGACTGCCGATCGTTCCGTTCGGCGGATTGGTCGGCATTGGTGGCGACCCTTCGCTCGGCATCGATGCGCGCATCCAGATGTTCCTGGGCATGATCGGCGGTCTCTGGCTCGGGCCGCCGATCGCGCTCTGGTATGTTTATTATTTTTCGCGCTATCTCAGCGCACGGCGCCGAGTCGGCGCGCGGCTGGCGGATTCGTTCATGAGATTTGCCGCGCTGCTCGCCGCCTGGCTCGTGACGTTCGTCGTCATCGTCGTCATCGCGTATATGATCAGCGCGCTGAGCGCGCGCACTTCAACGCCGTAATCTGCGGAAGACACCATGAAATTCTCCCACTTCTCCCATATCTGGGCCAAACCCGGCATGACGCCGCACCAGCGTTACGAGCAGTTGTGGCGCGAACTCGCGTTGTGCGACGAGCTCGGCTTCGATCATTCGTTCTGCGTCGAGCATCATTTTCGCGCCGACGAAAGCTGGATGTCCTCACCGTCGCTCTATGCGGTGGGCGCCGGCGCGCGCACCAAGCGGCTGCGCATCGGGCCGATGGGCTACATCGTGCCGCTCTATCATCCACTGCGGCTCGCAGAAGAAATCGCCATCGTCGACCAGATGCTCGGCGGCCGCATGGAGCTCGGCCTCGTGCCCGGCATCAATCCGGATTATTTTCGCCCGTTCGGCCTGGATTACGGGGCGCGCAAATCGCCGACACTTGAATTCGTCGATTATCTGCGCGCGGCCTTCGGTGACGTGCAGCCATTCTCGTTCCACGGCCGGGAGTTTCACACCGTGAATGCGCGCCTCGCGGTAGCGCCGGTGCAGCGGCCGCATCCGCCGCTGTGGATGATGAGCCGCGATCCGCAGACGCTCGAATTCTGCGCCGAGAACGGCGTCAGTCCCGGTTATTTTCTGGTTTATCCGCGCGCCGACGCCGCACCGCGCTACCGCAAGTTCTTATCGGATTGGCGCGCCGCGGGCCACGCCGACAAGCCGAACATTGCCTATTGCACGGTGGTCTACGTCGACGAGAGCGACGAAAAGGCGGCGGAAACGGCGTCATTTCGCGCCAGCCGCGCCTATGAGGGATTTTTGGCGCCGCCGAAGCCGGGCGAGACGTTCGAGCAACGCGCTGCCGAGCACGCCAAAATGTTCGTCGGCCGCGGCGAGCCGGGCGCGTCGGAGATCATGCAGCACCTGTTCGACGCCGATTATCTGGCCAAGCACGATCTGGTGTTCATCGGCTCGCCCGAGACGGTCGCGGCAAAAATCCACGCCGCTGCCGAGGCCGGCATGTTCAACGTGTTCATGGGCGAGTTCAATTTTTCCGATCTGCCGGAGGCGGACCTGATGCGTTCGATCCGCCTGTTCGGCGAAAAGGTGATCCCGGCGCTAAGAGGCTACGAGCCGTTTTGATGCGCCGTCACCCTGAGGGGCTCGGGGCAAAGCGCCGAGCCCGAAGGGCGACGGCCTCGGTGCCTCGGCCGGCATCCTTCGAGGCTCGCTTCGCTCGCACCTTAGGATGACGGTGAACGGTCATTGCCCCTGCGCCAATTCCGGATGCGCCTTCAGCCGTGCTTTGTTGAGCACGTAGATGATGTAGGTCACGACCGCGCCGAGCGCGAACGGGATCGCCGCCAACAGGTACAGATGCTGGATGGGAAAAAAGCCGACCAGCACCGTGCCGGCCAGCGGCCCGATGATGGCGCCGAAGCGGCCCAGCCCAAGCTGCCAGCCCGAACCGTTAGCGCGCAGCGAGGTCGGATAGATCATCGCGCCGACCACATTGATGCCCGACTGAATGCCGAGCACGACGGCGCCGGCAAGGAAGGCCACAATGACCAGCGCCGACGTCGACGACAATCCGGCGTAACCGATCGCCGCCACCACCGGCACGGCGATCAGGAACAGGATCGCAATGGCGAGGAATCGCTGCCGTTGCAGCCACCAGCACAGCACCAGCGCGCCGACCGTGCCGCCGACCTGCAGCCCCGCGCCAGTGAGCGCCGCCACGGTCTGCGACGCCTTGGCGGCCGCCACCAGGATCGTCGGCGTCCAGGAAATGAGGAAGAAATAGCCCATCAGGTTGAGGATGAAGATCAGCCACGTCAGCGGCGTAATCACTTGCAATCCGTTGTGGAACAGATAGCGGGGACTGGAGCTCGGGAATTGCTTCTCATCCTCGATCACGAAGCGGGCGTTGGGTGGCACCACGAAATCCGGGCGAATGGCTCTGATCAGCCGCTCCATCTTGCCGCGGTGACTTTCGTGCAGCGTCATATATTTGATCGATTCGGGCATGCCGAGAAACGCGATGATCGCCAAGACGATCGGAGCGATGCCGCCGATCTCGAACAGGATCGGCCAGCCATGGTGCGGAACGAACGCCGCGGCGGCAAATCCCGCGAGCGCTCCTCCGATCGGCACCATGCCTGTGGCGATGATGGCGAGCGTCGCACGCAGGTTGCGCGGCGCCGATTCGGCGTTGATCGCCACCACGTTGGGGATGACGCCGCCGATGCCGAGCCCGGCGATGGTCCGCAGCCAGAACAATTCCGTGAGATTGGTCGAATAGGCCGCCCAGTAGGTGAAGATGCCGAACAGGATATTGCAGATGACGAGCGCGGTCTTGCGGCCGTAGCGGTCGCCGACCCAGCCGAAAATCTGCGAGCCGAACAGCACGCCGAAATTGCTCGCGGTGAGCACCAGGCCGAGCGATTTCGGTGGAATGTGCCAGTCGTGGATAAGATGCGGCGCGGCAAAGGCGATGGCGCCGATGTCGTAGCCGTCAATCAACGCGATGAGGGTCGACCAGAAGATGAGCTTGATCTGGAAGGCCCCAAGCCCATGCTCGTCCAACAGATGAGAGACTTGAACTTCCGTTTCGCCGGCCATCGTTTCCCCCGTTGCGATTCTCGCGTGTCGCGAAGGTTGCATTTGCCCTTGCGATCGAAGCGTATGGCAGTCGTCAGGCGAAGGAAAGCGGCATTCCGGCGCGGCGTTGGAATGCTGCCCACATTGCGCTAGGCATCCGCGAGTGGACGACCTTCCTTCTTCCGCAGCGCGCGAAAGATCACCTCGGCGGTGAGCGGCAATTCGGTCAGTCGCACCCCGATCGCGTCATCGATGGCATTGGCGATCGCCGGCGATACCGGCATCGTCGCCGATTTGCCGACGCCTTTGGCGCCGAATGGCGCGTTGCTCTGATAGGCATCGATGGCATCGTTGAGCATCACCGGCGGCAGATCGCCGATACCCGGAATTTTGTAATCGGCGAGCGAGGCGTTGGTGATCTGGCCATTGTCGAGATTGATCTTTTCAGACAACGTGAAGCCGAGTTGCATGATCGCGGCGCCGGAAATCTGCGTCTCGACGATGCGCGGGTTCACCAGCGTACCGCAATCGACGGCGTTGATGAGTTTGGCGACATGCATACGGCCGGTTTCGGTGTCGACTTCGATTTCGACAGCCGCGGCCGCCACCATCCAGAACGGCGTAATGGCGGACGACGCGCCGGTGTCATGATCGGGCATGACGTGCTCGGGCTTATAGCTGCCGCTGCCGACGATGTTGCCGGCCTTCATGCCGTATTTCTTCACGAACAGGCCGGAGATCGGCGTGTTGCTGCCTTCCGGCTCGCCGACCTCGCGCCGCAGAGCCTCGATCTTTTGCTGCGCGTCCTCGGCGGCAAGCCGCACCGCGTGTCCCATGTGGAACAGCGAGCGCGAGCCCAGCGTGCCCATGTCGTAGGGCGTCACGTCGGTGTCGCGCGCGACCACCCGCACGGACTCCGCCGGCACGTTGAGCACCTCGCCGACGATCTGCGCCATGCCGGTGTCGGAACCCTGCCCCATGTCGACGGTGGAAATGTAGAGCGTGGGGCTGCCGTCGGCGCCGACATTGACGATGGCGACCGACGTAGTCGGCGAGACGCAGGCCTTGAGCGCGAAAGCGATGCCGCGGCCGCGCTTGACGGTGCCGCTGCCGCGATCGAACGTTTCCGACCAGTGCATGCGCTCGGCAACGTGTTCGAGGACAGCTTCCAGCGCCGCGTCCTTGAGGATCGTGCCGGTCGCCTGCGGCCGGCCGTTGCGCAACACATTCTTGCGGCGGAACTCCAGCGGATCGATTTTCAGCGCCCGCGCCATCATGTCGGTGTGGCTTTCGTAGGCGAAGGTGAGCTGCGGCATGCCGAAGCCGCGCAACGCGCCGGCCGGAGTCGTGTTGGTGTACATGGCGTAGGAGTTGATCGAAATATTCTCGACGTCGTAGGGGCCGCCGGCGGTGAAGCCGGATTTGTGCGTCACCCGCGGGCCGATGTCCGCGTAGGCGCCCCCGTTCCAGAACACTTCGCATTTGCGCGCCGTCAAACGGCCCGTCTTGTCGACGCTGGACTTGATGCGGATCGTCGCCGGGTGCTTGGTGATCTGATAAAACTGCTCTTCCATCGTCAGCGCGATCTTGACCGGCCGACGCGCGATCATCGAACATGCGGTCACCAGCGCTTCGAGCTTGATATAGAGCTTGCCGCCGTAGCCGCCGCCGAGATACGGCACTTTGACACGCACGCGGTTTTCCGGCCAGCCGAGAAGCCGCGCGATCTCCGATCGCACAAAAGACGGTCCCTGGGCGCCGCTATAGATTGTCAGACCGGAATCCTTGTAGTCGGCGATCGAGGCAAACGGTTCCAACGGCACGTGCAGGCATTTCTGCGTGTGGAATTCGTGCTCGAAAACCTGGTCCGCTTCGGCGAAGGCCTTGTCGACGTCGCCGCGCCTGGTTTTGGCCTGCAGCGCCAGATTGGTGTCTTTGATGCCCTTGAGGTGCTTGAGGTCAGCGAAGCTGCCAGCCGGCTTGAGCTGATCGTGCACATGGACCGACGAGGTCATGGCTTCGACCTCGTCGAAGATCGGCTCCATCTCCTCGTATTCGGCCACGATCTCCTGCGTGGCGGCTTCGGCGACATGCGGGTCTGCCGCCAGCACAACCGCCACCGGTTCGCCGACGAAGCGCACCTTTTCGTCCGCAACGATCGGCTGGTCGTGGAAGGCCGGCCCGTAATAAGGGTTCGGTATCACCTTGCGCACATCGTCTATGGTGATGACGCGAAAGACGCCGGGCATCTTGGCCGCCGCGCTGGTGTCGAGCGACGTGATGCGCCCGTGCGCGACCGTGCTGCGAAAGATCTTGCCGTGCAGCATGCCGGGAATCCGCATCAGGTGGGTGTACTCGGCGCGCCCGGTGACCTTTTCCCGAGCTTCGAGGCGCGGTATCGAACGACCGATCTGGCCGCCCCCCATTTTCTTCGTTGTCATTGGCGGTTGGCTCCTTCGCACGGCTGGAACGGCGTGGCGCATCCGGGCGTTGAAAATGCGCATGGCCGGCAAGATTGAAGACTACGCCATCATCGGGGATTGCGAAACCGCGGCGTTGGTGGGCCGCGACGGCGCGATCGACTGGCTATGCTGGCCGCGCTTCGACAGCCCCGCGTGCTTCGCGGCGCTGCTCGGCTCCGCCGACAATGGCCGCTGGCTGCTGGAGCCGGTCGAGCGTGCCGCGCGGGTGTCGCGCCGTTATCGCGATTGCACTTTGATCCTCGAGACCGAGATCGAAAGCGCGAGCGGCGCCGTCACTATCGTGGACTTCATGCCGCCGCGCGAGAAGGCTTCCGACATCGTGCGCCTCGTCCGCGGTACGCGTGGCCGCGTGGACATGCGCACGGAGCTGAAAATCCGCTTCGATTACGGCTCGCTGGTGCCTTGGGTGGAGCGGCTTGAAGACGGCGCATGGCGTGCCGTGGAAGGCCCCGACATGGCGGTGCTGCGGACCCCGGTTGCGCTTGCCGGCGAACAGGGAACGATCGGCGGTGAGTTCAGCGTGTCGGCGGGAGAGACAATTCCATTTGTCCTGACTTACGGCGCCTCGCACCTGCCGCCGCCGGAGCCGATCCAGCCGCTCGACGCGTTCGACGACACCGAGGATTACTGGCGCGGCTGGGCGAGCCGGGCGCGGCCGACAGGCCCGTGGTCGGACGCGGTGGTGCGCTCGCTGATCACCTTGAAGGCCGCGACTTACCGCCCCTCCGGCGCCATCATCGCCGCGCCGACGACCTCGCTGCCCGAGCGGCTCGGCGGCAATCGCAACTGGGACTACCGCTATTGCTGGCTGCGCGACGCGACATTCACGCTGCTGGCGCTGATGAATGCCGGGTTCGACGAGGACGCGCGCGCCTGGCGCGAGTGGCTGTTGCGCACCACCGCCGGCGAGCCGGCGCGTCTGCAAATCATGTACGGGCTGACCGGCGAGCATCGCGTCCCGGAATGGGATGTTGCGTGGCTGGGCGGCTATGAAGGCTCGACGCCGGTGCGCGCCGGCAATGCCGCCGCCAAACAATTGCAGATCGACGTCTACGGCGAACTCATGGACGCACTCTATCATGCCCGCCGCGGGCGGCTCGGCGGCAGCCGAGAAGGCTGGGCCTTGCAGTGCGGACTGCTCGATCATTTGGAAACCATCTGGGAGGAAGCCGATCACGGCATCTGGGAAGTGCGCGGCGATCGCCGCCGCTTCACCAACTCCAAGATCATGGCCTGGGTCGCCTTCGACCGCGCGGTGAAGACGATCGAGCAGTTCAAATTGGACGGCCCGCTCGAGCGCTGGCGCGCGTTGCGCAGCAGGATTCACGACGAGGTCTGCCGTTACGGCTTCAACCCGGAGATCGGCAGCTTCGTGCAGAGTTACGGCTCCAAACATCTCGACGCCAGCGCCTTGCTCATTCCGCTGGTCGGATTTCTTCCCGTGACGGACGCGCGCGTCCGCGCGACGATCGACGCGATCCAGCGCGATCTGCTGGTTGACGGACTAGTCAAGCGGTACGACAGCACCGCGGGGCTCGACGGCCTGCCGCCAGGCGAAGGCGTTTTTCTGCCCTGCACCTTCTGGCTCGCTGCCGATCTGTTCCTGCTCGGGCGCCGTCGCGAGGCTTGCGAGCTGTTCGAGCGCGTGTTGGCCCTGCGCAATGATTTGGGCCTGCTGTCGGAGGAATACGACACCGCGAACAAGCGCCTGATCGGCAACTTTCCGCAGGCCCTGTCGCACATCGCATTGGTCAATACCGCGTACCTGCTGTCCTCGCAGAGTATGCTTCAGCGGCACGAGCCCGAAACAAGGCCGGCGGCCAAGCACCCGATGCAGGCGGACGCTTGATCGCCGCGGCGCAGTCGCCGGACCGCTATCGCTAAGCATTTCTCGCCCCACTATGATGGGTGCTCTGGCGGCCTTGCGGCCGCCGCGGCGCAGAACGGGAATTCGGGTCATGGATATGAGCGTATCGGTCGCGCCCGGTCGGCAGGCGACGGCGGACGAAAGCAAACAAAATCCGCCGGCCAGGCGTCCCAACGCGAGCGACCTCGACGAGTGGCTCGCCAAGGTCGAGGCGATGGGCGAATTAAAACGCATCAGCGCCGAAGTCGACCCCGACCTGGAAGCCGCCACCATCACCTATCTGGCCGGCAGCCAGAAGAGCCCGGCGCTCTTGTTCGAGAACATAAAAGGTCATCCCGGGCATCGCGCGCTCTACAACATGATCGGTTGTAATCTGTCGCGTTTTTGCCTGATGATCGGCGAGCAGCCGGTGGATCATCCGCTGCAGGCGGTGCAGGCGCTGCAGCGCAAGATGGGCCGCACCATGAAACCGCGCGAGGTGCCGGCGGACACCGCGATCTGCAATCAGAACATCGTCACCGGCGAAGAGATCGACATCCGGCAATTCCCGGCGCAGCGCATGTGGCCGCTCGACGGCGGACTTTATCTGGGCACCGGCGACGCCGTGGTGACGCAATGCCCCGAGACCGGCCGCGTCAATGTCGGCACCTATCGGATGATGATCAAAGGGCCGCGCGAGATCGGCGTCTACACCTCGCCCGGCAAGGACGCGACGCTTGACCGCGAGAAATGGTGGAAGATGGGCAAGCCGATGCCGATCGCGGCGGCTTACGGCATCGATCCGCTGTTGTTCCTGGTCGGAGCGACGACGTTTCCCAAGACGGAAAGCGAGTACGAGTATTACGGCGGCATCAGCGGCGCACCGATCGAGCTGTTCAGGAGCGATCTTACCGGCCTGCCGTTGCCGGCGCGCGCCGAGATCATCATCGAAGGTTTCGTCTACCCGGACGAAACTTTCGCCGAAGGGCCGTTCGGCGAATTCACCGGCTATTACGGGCGGCCAAGCGGCGCGACGCCTTACATGCGCGTGGAAAAAGTCCGCTTTCGCAACAATCCGACGCTCACCTGCGCGCTGATGGCCGATGGGCCGGCCAATGAAGCCGGCGTGTTCTGGGCGGCGCTGCGCTCGGCGGCGATCTGGGCCGATTTGCAAAAACTCGGCGTGCCGGGAATCCAGGGCGTGTGGTCGATTCCGGAGGCCGCCGGCTGGGGCATTACCGTCGTCTCGATCAAACAAATGTATCCCGGCCACGCGCCGCAGGTGATGGCGCTCGCCGCGCAATGCGTCAGCGGCGCCTATTTCGGCAAATACGTCATCGTGGTCGACGACGACATCGATCCGACCAACGTGCATCAGGTGCTATGGGCGATGGCGACGCGCTCGCGGCCGGCGCAATCGATCGACATATTGCGCGAGACCTGGAGCACGTTCCTCGACCCAAGCCTCAATCCGCCGGAAATCCGCCCGTGGGGATCCAAGGCGCTGATCAACGCCTGCATGGATTTCCGCTACATCAAAACCTTCTCCAGGCGCACCAAGCTGTCGAAGCCGATGTACGAGCAGGTCGTGGCGCGCTGGAACGAACTGGGCTTTGCCGGCACGCCGCCGGCGGTGTCGGTGTTCGAGGACAGTAAGCCCGGTGACGAGCGTCAAGTAACGTAGGCTCTTCATCTCCTCCCCCTATTCGCTCCGCTCGCGGGGGGATGGGGGAGGGGATCAAACGGGATCAAACGGGGTTATTTGCTGCGCTTCGCCCGGCCTGTTTGCCGGGCAGCCGCGTTGCGCCGCGCTCCGACCACGCTGCGCTTGGCGACCGTCTTGCGTGCCGCCGCGATCTTGTTTCGCGCTGCCGCGGGCTTTTTTCGTGCCGGGGCAGTCTTGTTTCGCGCCGGCGCTTTTTTGGCTGGCCGCAAGCCGCCGGCGGCGTTCTTGACCTTGCCGCGTGTCAGTTGCCAGCCTTTCCAGTTGAGATCGAAGACGATGCCGTTGGGGTCCTTGAACTTGCGCTCGAACCCCTCATCCTCCGGTTCGCCGAGATCGTAGAAAAACTCGGCCCCGGCCGCTTCGACCTGCTTCTGCTGCGCCGGCAGGTCGTCGCACTGGAAGCCGAAATGGTGGATGCCGACGTAGCCCTTGGGCACGCCGGAGCCGACCTCGCTCTTGTACTGCAGAAGCGCCAGATTGACCTCGCCGTCGCTCATGTAGCAGGCCCAGGCGGTCGTGCCTTCGTGGATCGGCGTGCGCTTGAGCCCAAAAGCTTTTTGGTAGAAATCAGCGGTGGCCTTGATGTCGTTGACGCAAAGCGCGATGTGGCGGATGCGGGCTGCCATGGGGGGTCTCCTTGGGTCTTATGCGAAGGCCGCAGTGTATCAGGCGCTTCATTGTAAAATCTGTCCCGCTGCATTCAACCCTTACCCAGCATGTAAGGTGGCGCATAGCCTATCGGCTGAATGCGTCTACAGCCTACCCCGGCAGCCAGCGCCGCGGCGTTTCGCGCGCATCGTCGTAGGCCGCCTCGAAAATGGGCTCGGCGAGGGTGGACTGGATGCGCAGCACGGTCTTGCCGCTGTTGGCGAAGCCGTGCTTCCTTCCGGCCGGCACAACGACGAGCTGGCCGGCGGTGAGTGTGACGCGTGCCTTCTCAATCCACACCTCGGCCTCTCCTTCGAACACGCGCAAAATTTCCTCGACCGCGTGCAGATGCGTGGGCGCGCCGTGGCCCGGCTCGCACCATTGCTCGAACACGCAAAGCTGGCTCGCGCCGTTGACGGCCGAGACGGCCATCTGCGTCGTGACGCCCAGCCGCCATTCTTCCTTCGGCTGGCAATTAAGATCGATGACCTGCATCGTGTTCCCCGTCTCTGTTGCTTGAGCAAGCGGTCCCGATGAATCTCATCCCGGATTTCGCCGAGCTTGTTACCGCTGGAACGCGGCGCTGATGAACGTGCCCTCTCCCCTTGCGGGAGAGGGCACGCAGGACGCGCAATAAACTCGGCTGGGTGAGGGGTTACGGCCGCGGCCCTCACCCACTTTTGTTGTTGAACCGCTGAGCTGCCCTCTCCCGCAAGGGGAGAGGGCGCAATAACGCGCGCCGCGCTTTCTGACGCAGTAGAACTAACCCGCTCCATTGGCCGACAAACCAACGCCGCAACAGCCATTGTCTCGGCGCAGGGCGTGCTATACATGTATAGTACATGGGAGGCTCCAATATGCTCGCCCTTCGCTTGCCGCCTGACATCGAGCAGCGGCTCGATGCGCTCTCCAAGAAAACCGGCCGCAGCAAAAGCTACTACGCGCGCGAGGCGATCCTGCGCCAAATCGAGGATATTGAAGACTATTACCTGGCGCGCGGGCGCCTTGCACGCGGGGGACCGCGTCTGACGCTTGAGAGCCTGGAGCGCGACCTCAAGAAGCGCACGAAACGCTAGAGAGCAGAGCGGATTCTCTTCGGATCAAGTAATTCTCCTTCGTCATGCGTGGGCTTGACCCGCGCATCCATGCTGACTTGCCGCAGCAGCGAACATTGCGGCAGGATGCGAGCGTCCTCGCTCCATGGATTGCCGGGTCAAGCCAGAACAGGTCCGGCAATGACGAGCGGATTTGAGAGGATCCTATGGTCGAGCGAGGTCCGGCACAAAAAACCGAAAACCGCGCGGCGGCGCGGCTGCGCCAGCGCTTCCCGAGCATCGATGATTTGCGCGCCCGCGCCCGGGGGCGGGTGCCGCGTTTCGGCTTTGATTTCGTCGATGGCGGCGCCAACGAGGAATATTGCATCGCGCGCAATATTTCCGCCTTCCAGGCGATCGAGATGTTGCCGCACTACTGCATCGACGGCCAGGTGACGACCGACACCGAACTGTTCGGCAAGACATACGCGGCCCCGATCGGCGTCGCCCCGATGGGCTCGGCCGGCCTGATGTGGCCGGGGGCGGAAAAGCTGTTGGCCGCCGAGATGCAGCGCCGGCGCATCCCCTACGTGCTGGCGACACCCGGCAATGCCTCGATCGAGGAGATCGCGGGAATCGCGCCGGACGTGTTCTGGTTCCAGCTCTATCGCTTTCCCGACAACGACCACGCCATCACGTTCGACCTTGTGCGCCGCGCCGACGCGGCCGGCGCCCACGTCTTGGTGCCGACGGTCAACTCAGCCGGCAAGTCGAAGCGTCCACGCAATATCAAAAACGGCTGCCGCGTGCCGTTCCCGATCAATCCGTGGACAGCCTTTCAGGTGCTGAGCTCCCCGGCCTGGACCCTGCAGCTGTTGCGCAACGGCATGCCGATCACGGCGAACCTCGCGCCCTACGCCGAGAAGGCGAACCAGAATGCGACCGCCGAAGTGATGCAGTTACGCTCGGGCGGCAGCCACACCTGGGAGGAGCTGAAACGGTTGCGCGATCGCTGGAAGCGGTCGTTCGTGGTCAAGGGCATTTTGCATCCGCAGGACGCCGAGCGGGCGGTGGCGCTGGGCGCCGACGGCATCTGGGTTTCCAACCACGGCGGCCGGCATTTCGACGGCGCACCCGCAGCGGTCGATGTGCTGCCGGCAATCGTTTCCGCCGTCGGATCGCGCGCGGCCGTGATGGTTGACTCAGGTATCCGCGGCGGCCTCGACGTGGTGCGCGCGCTCGCTCTCGGCGCGAAATTCTGCTTCACCGGGCGCTGCTTCGCCTACGCGCTCGGCGCACTTGGTCCTGCCGGCGCACCGCACGTCGCCGATTTGTTCTTCGAGGAGATCAAGACCGAGCTCCTTCACGTCGGCGTCCGTTCGGTCGCCGAGGCGGCTCACATCAAGGTGCGCCATCCGAACGCTTGGCGCATCGACAATTACTGAGGCGCCTGACTGTCGATGCACCCGACACGGTAGCCTGTAGCGTGTAGGGCGGGCCAGCCGAAGGCCTGACCCGCCAACTTGGTACATCGGGATCGGCGGATTACGCTGCGCTCATCCGCCCCACGTGCTACGACGTGCGGGGAAAGTACGGCCAGTCTTGAAACGGAGAACGCAACGCATGAGCGAAAGATTTGGACGGCTGGCTCTCCACATGTGGACGATCGATACGACACCGCTGAAAACCGCGCTCGATGCCGCGCGCGTTGCCGGCTACGACGCGGTCGAATTGCGGCGCATCGATTTCACTCGATGCTTCGATGCCGGCATGAGCAACGGGCAGGTGCTCGAGCTCATCAAAGAGAGTGGCATTCCGGTCGGCGTGCTCGGCGTCGAATACGGCTGGCTGTTCGCCGGCGGCGAGGAGGGCAGGCGCCTGTTCAAGGTTTTTCGCGAAACGTGCGAGAATGCCGTCGCGCTCGGCTGCCCCATGTTGATGAGCGCGCCCGGACAGGTCAGCGGCCCGATCAGCGAGGCTGTCAAATATCTGCGCGAAGCAGGCGACATCGCCGCCGAATACGGCTTGCGGCTCGCCATCGAGTTCAACTCGCAGCACGACGTGCTCAACAAGCTCGCAGTGCTGCGCGATCTGCTCGAAGGCGCGGACAAGCCGAACTGCGGATATCTGCTCGACGCCTATCATATGGCGCGCAGCGGCGCCGGAGGCCGCAGCTTCGAGGACGTGCCGCCACAGCAGATTTTCTGCTTCCAGTACAGCGACCTTTCGCCCCAGCCGGTGACCGGCATGCGGCGGCCGACCGACCGTCTTCCGCCGGGCAAAGGCGTCGTCCGCTGGCGCGAAGTGCTCGGCCTGTTGGCGGAGAAGAAATACACCGGCTACCTCAGCTACGAGGCTCCCAATCCGGAGCAGTGGGCGCGCTCGCCCTATGATGTCGCGCGGGAGGGCGTGGAGTTCACGCGCGAACTTCTGAGAGAGTCCGTTCCCAGTTACGCCATGTGAGGCAAACGATGAACCAGCAAGCCGCAGCCACCGCCGACCCGCTGTTTTCCGGTCTCAACGACCGCTCGATCACCGCCATTCCCGCGACGGTCGAGAAGCAGCGCTACACGATCAGCGTCGCGCCGAAGGCCGCCAATCCGGGCAAATGGGTCGAGCAGAAGCGGCTGCCGATCCCGACCGGCGAGCACGCCGTGATCGAATGCCAAGGCAACATCCACGTTGTCGCCGGCTATGCGCGGCACCGCTTCGATGCCAATTTTCACCAGGTGTTCGATGCCGAGGCCGGCACATGGTCGCTGAAGGCGCCCTTTCCGGTGGCGTGCAACCACGTGGCCGGCGTCTCGATCGGCGCCAAAATCTACACGTTCGGCGGCTTCATCGAGCAGAACCGCTGCCCGCATTCCCGCTGCTTCGTCTACGACACCGCCACCGACCAGTGGACGCCGATCGCCGGCTTGTCGCGGCCGCGCGGGGCAATCTCGGCCATCGTGCTCGACGGCAAGATTCATTTGCTCGGCGGGCGTGACGTGCGCTCCGTCGAATGGCACGAAGTCTACGACCCGCAGACCAACAAATACTCGGAGCGCGCCAGCATGCGCGGCTCGACCGGGACCCAGCCGTTCGTCGGTCAGCGCGACCACATGGGCGTCGCCGTCGTCGACGGCAAAATCCACGCCATCGCCGGGCGCATGGACTCCTACGATTTCAATACCTCGCTCAATGCCGTGTACGATCCGCAGACCGATGCCTGGAGTTTCCGCGCTCCGCTGCCCACCGCGCGCAGCGGGCCGTCCTGCGTCTACATCAGCGGCAAGATCGTGGTGTTCGGCGGCGAGGCCACCGGGCGGGTGTTCGGCACCAACGAAGCCTACGATCCGAAGACCGATACCTGGGAAGCGCTGACTCCGATGGCATTGCCGCGCCACGGATTGCACGGCGCCACCTGCGCGGTGCTCGGCAGCATGGTGCATGTCCCCGGGGGCGGCCCGGTGCCCGGCGGCAGCATCCAGGGCGCCTACCACGACGCTTTCACCTTCGGCTGATATCGCGGACAGCAACAAAATCCTCCCCCCGAAAGGGGAAGGATGGTTTCGCACGCCGCTATGGCTTGGTCGCAAGCTGTTCGCGCACCGCGCGGACGAAAGAGTTGCGGTCGCCCGGCGTCGCCACATGCGTCGCCAGTTTCTCGCAGAACTCGTCGGCGTTAAGCGCTTCGCTCGCGGCCTTCTCGACCAGCACTTTCGCGATAGGGCCGATGTGGCGCGCGAGCAAGGTCCTTATCGCCTCGAATTGCCGGCTGTCGGATGCGATGATCGGGGCGTGCGGGACGAGCCCAGGCTTTTTGCCTGACGGCCGTTTGCCGGCGGCGGCCATCTTCGCGGCGGCGGCCTGCCTGGCAGCGAGCCGCACATCCGCGGCCGGTCCGCTGTCGTCCGCTCCCGATCCGTGGAGAGCGTTCTTGATCGTCTCAGCGAGCCTGGCGAGAGCGTGCTGGCGATGCGGGAAAATATCGATCCACTGGCGGACCGCCAGCTCGTAACGCAACGCGCCGCTCGGAGCGATCGGCGACAGGCGCAGCGGAAACACCGGGACCTGGATGCTGTCGCCGATCGACAACTCCTTCTTGATTTCGAGCGATCGGTTCGAGTGCTCGGAAAACAGGAAAACGATGCCACTGGCCGCTTCCAGGGCGGTTACGATCGCCTCCTGGTAATTCTGCCCGGGCAGCACGTCGCGCAGCGAAATCCAGCATTTGAGGTCCATGGCCTCCAGCGCTTCGACGACCTCGCGCGCGACCACCTCGTCCTTCGACGAGAAGCAGATGAAAAGGTGCGACCCGGCCACCACAGCCCTCGGCAAATTCGAGCTTTAAATTCGAGCTTTACATGGGGTGCAAAGTGTAGTTCGCCAGGAGCGTCGGCGCCAGGGCGCCGGTGCGTTCCGGTCCCGGCGGCTTGTATTAGCGTAAATTGCGTCGGGCCGGAGGAAATACGGGGAGTCTGCCGGCATGGGTCTGAGGACCAAGTTCAATCTCTCGATCCTGGTGGCTTTCCTCATCGGCTTCGGCATCGCGGCCGTGGTGTTGCACAGCGTGTTCATCGACGATGCCCGCGATCAGGTGCTGCAGAATGCCCGCATCATGATGACCGCGGCCAATGCTATCCGTACGTACACCGCAGACGATCTCGGGCCGCTCTTGCCGATGCAGCACAACGGCAAGTTTGTCGCCGAGACCGTTCCGGCCTTTGCCGCGCAAACCAATTTCAAACAGGTGCAGGCGTCCTTTCCCGGCTACACCTATCGCGAACCGGCGCTCGATCCGACAAACCCCGTCGACCGGCCGGCGGACTGGGAGGCCGACATCATTCGCGGATTCATCAACAATCCGAAGATGGCGGAACTCGTGGCGCAGCGGGACACTCCACTCGGGCCGACGCTTAACCTGGCGCGGCCGGTGACGATCACCGACCAGGCCTGCCTGACCTGCCACACCACAGCCGCCGCGGCGCCGGCGATATTGACCCAGACGTACGGCACGGCGAATGGCTTCGGCTGGAAGCTTAACGATACGGTCGGCGCACAGATCGTATCGGTCCCCATGGCGGTGCCGCTCTCGGCTGCCCGCCAGACCTATCTTACTTTTCTGATCATCCTGCTGATCATGTTCGCGATCATTTTTGCGATCTTGAACCTGTTGTTGCACTATCTGGTCATCGCGCCGGTCAGGCGGGTAACCGCCATGGCGGACGCGGTCAGCCTGGGAGACGAAACCGTCGAGGCCTATGTCAAGCCGGGCAAGGACGAAATTTCCTCGCTGTCGGTGTCGTTCAACCGCATGCGTGAGAGCCTCAAGCATGCGATGACGATGATCGCGGGCGGTCGGTAGCACCGGTCGAGCCCATGCGCGAACATGGCAAGCCGCCCCAGGCGCGGCCCTGGCGCAACCGCGTGAGAGTAGAGTGATCCTGCTCTGGCAGCGGCAAATAAAAACGGGACAACAGGGAGGGCCCAATCCATGGCCAATAAGATCATCATCAGCTGCGCGATCACCGGATCAATCCATACGCCGACCATGTCGGACGCGCTGCCGATCACGCCCGACCAGATCGCCACCCAGGCGATCGACGCCGCCAAGGCCGGCGCCGCCATCCTGCATTTGCATGCGCGCGATCCCAAGGACGGCCGGCCGACGCCCGATCCCGCCGTGTTCATGCAGTTTCTGCCACGCATCAAGCAGGCCACCGATGCGGTGGTGAACATCACCACCGGGGGCGCCGTGACCATGACGGTCGAGCAGCGCATTTCCGCGGCCAACACGTTGTCGCCGGAAATGTGCTCGATGAACATGGGCTCGATGAATTTCGCGCTCTATCCGATGGCGCGGCGCTACAAGAACTGGAAATACGACTGGGAGGAGAGCTATCTGCTCAACTCGGACGGCTACATCTTTCCCAACACGTTCCGCGACATCGAGAAGGTCTACAAGACGCTCGGCGAAGGCCATGGGGTGAAGTTCGAGCACGAATGCTACGACACCGGCCACCTCTACAATCTCGCGCACCTGGTCGATCGCGGGCTGTTCCGGCCGCCTCTATTCCTGCAGCTCATCTTCGGCATTTTGGGCGGCATCGGCCCCGATCTCGACTGCCTGCTGTTCATGAAGCGCACCGCCGACCGGCTGTTCGGCAAGGATTATCTGTGGTCGGTGCTCGCCGGCGGCCGCCATCAGATGAATTTCTGCACCAATGCGGCGATGCTTGGCGGCAACGTGCGCGTCGGACTCGAGGACTCGCTCTATATCGGGCCGGGCAAGTTCGCCAAGAGTAATGCCGAGCAGGTCACGAAGATCCGGCGGATCGTCGAGGATCTGGGCTACGAGATCGCGACACCGGCCGAGGCGCGGCAGACGCTCGGTCTCAAGGGCGCCGACCGGGTAAAGTTTTAGGTCGTCGTCATGGCCGGACTTGTTCCGGCCGTCCACGTCTTCGCTTCCGCTTTCTGTGCTTAAGACGTGCCCGCGACATAGGCGTGCGAAGCACGCCGTTCTTCGAACGGCCAAGCGCGGGCATGACGATTAAATTATTGCAGCACTCAACTGATGCCGAGCTTTGGGTCTCATGAATATCATCGATCTGCAAGGCCGTATCGCCGTCGTGACCGGCGGCGCGCGCGGCATCGGTTTTGCGATCGCGCAAAGGCTGCTCAAGTCCGGCGCCAGGGTCGTGCTGTGGGACATCGATGCGGCGGCGATGCACGAGGCGGCGACGCCATTGCAGGAAAGTGGTCCGGTTTACGTCAATGCCGTCGACGTGACCGACGAGACCTCGATCGCCAACGCCGCCGCTTCGCATCTGCGCGCCTTCGGCAAGATCGACATTCTGGTCAACAATGCCGGCATCACCGGCGGCAATGCGCCATTGTGGGAGCTGGCGCCCGATGTATGGCGGCGCGTCGTCGACGTGAACCTGATCGGCCCCTATCTGACGTGCCGCGCGATCGTGCCGCACATGATCGCCGCAGGCTACGGCCGCATCGTCAACATCGCCTCGATCGCCGGCAAGGAGGGCAACCCGAACGCCTCGCACTATTCGGCCTCGAAGGCCGGCCTGATCGCATTGACCAAGTCGCTGGCCAAGGAATTGGCAGCGGCCGGAATATTGGTGAACTGCATCACGCCCGCGGCGGCCAAGACCGAACTGTTCGGGCAAATGAAGCAGGAACATATCGATTACATGCTGGCGAAAATTCCGATGAATCGCTTCGTGACGGTCGAGGAGATCGCCGCCATGGTCGCCTGGCTCGCGTCGGAAGATTGCTCGTTTTCGACCGGCGCGGTGTTCGACATTTCCGGCGGCCGCGCGGTGTATTGAGCGCTCGCGCGGTCTTGACCCGCGCGGTCGGCCGACGCTACATGCTGTCTTGCGGCAGGGCGGTTAGCTCAGTGGGAGAGCACTTCCTTGACATGGAAGGGGTCACAGGTTCAAATCCTGTACCGCCCACCATTGCGAGCCTTTGCCGACGCGCACTGCGCATGGGTGCATGTTTGTTTGCACGCGGCAGCGCCAGCGACGCTCAAGGCGAACGACGCTCAAGGCATCTAGGCTCAAGGCGAAACAGACTGCCGCTTCGGGGACCGAGACCGACACCGCATTCCCCTGCCGGAGCGCGATCACGCGTCCTCGTGGGCAGAATAGAAGGCGGGTCTGAATCGCTCGTCGGTCGTTCGGCGTCTACGCCACTTTGCGCGCAGCGAATTCGTGTTCCCCGCGCTGCAGGCGGCGCTCGTCCACGTCGATGCCCAGACCCGGCCGATCCGGCACGCTGACATGGCCGCTCTCGATGGAGAGCGGCTCGAGCGCGACATCTCGGCCAGAGCGTGACTGGTCAGCGTCAGGCCCCAGTCGAGCGCCGGAACCGTCGCCGCGACGTGCAGCGCCGCCGCCGAGGCAACGCTCGACTCGCCGGTCTTGCAGGAAATGTTGACCTTCATGCCGAGCCGATCGCAAAGCTGGCAGGCCGCAAACACGGCGGGCAGGCCGCCGAGCTTGATCGCTTTGAGGCTGACGCCGGCGGCGGCCTTGCGCGCGTGGTGGCGCTCGATGTCGGCAAGCGAGTGAATGCCCTCGTCGGCGCCGATCGGCACGCGGCTCGCCGCGGCGACGCGCGCCATGCCATCGAGATCGTCCGCACGCACCGGCTGCTCGAAAAAATCGAGACCGCAATCGGCGACGGCGATCCCATAACGGCAAGCGTCCTCGACCGAAAAGCCCTGATTGGCATCGGCCGAGAGCAGACAATCCTCGCCGTTGCTCTTGAGCATGGCGCAGAGCGCGCGCGTGCGCGCCGCGTCCGCTTCCGGCGGCGCCAGTCCGACCTTGATCTTGAAGGCGCGATAGCCCGCCGCCCAGCGCTCGTGCGCCTCGCGCAGGTCGGCGGCCTGATCGGTGGAACCGACGACGGCCAGGAGCGCAATGCGGCTGCGCCGCTTGGCGCCGAACAGCGCATGGAGCGGTCGATTGTTGGCGCGGGCGACGAGATCGTGCAGTGCGATGTCGATGGCGGCCTTGGCACCGCTATTGCCGTACATGACGGTGTTCACGGCGGCCGCGATTGCGCCAAATTCCTCGGCCGCCCGTCCGATCAGGGCCGGCGCCATGAGAGCGACCGCCGCCATCATGCTGGCCACGGTTTCGCCGGTCATGGTCGGCGCCGAGGCCGCTTCGCCCCAGCCGACCAGCCCATCGTCGGATTCGACGCGTACGAAGACGTTGTCGGCGCGCGCGACCGTCTCCGCCGCCATCGTCACCGGCTTTTTCATCGGCAGGCTCGCCGCAAACGGCGCGATCGATTTGATTTTCACACGCCGGCTCCGCTTGCGCGCGCGGCGTCGTTTGGCCGCGCTAGTGTGGCGGTTGAGAAGTCCGCATCATTTCTTTCGGGGACTTCGTAATGCCAACTTCTGAACCAAAGCCACACGATATCAATAGTTTGCCAGGTGTCCTTCGATTCCGAAGTTCGCAAAAGAGCGTGCCGCAAAACGATGCGAACTTCGGAATCGGAACACTAGCGCCATGGTGAACGAACAGGATTGCGTTCGCCAGATAATTCTGCGCCCCGGCGGCTTCGATTCGGCGCCAGCGGCCCTATTTATGCGGACAAGCTGTTGGGAAAAGACAATCGTGGAGTTCCGAGAATGCGAGCAACATCGCTTGTGGCTTTCGCCGTGCTGCTTTCGCTTACCGCTGGCGGCCATGCTGCCGCCACGTCTGCTGCCGCCACGTCTGCTGCCGCCACGTCTGCTGCCGCCACGTCGCCGATCGGGTTGTGGCAGGCCAACGATCCCGAGAGCGGCAAGCCCACCGGCTGGTTTGCCATCACCGAGCACGATGGGGTCTTTGACGGAACTCTGGTCAAAATGTTCCTGAAGCCCAGTGAGGACCCCAACATCGTCTGTAGACAGTGCCGCGGCGATCGCCACGACCAGCGGTGGCTCGGGCTGCAGATCATCCGCGGTATGCGGCGCGACGGCGCCGAAAAATACGACGGCGGCACAATTCTCGACCCGCGCGACGGCAACGTCTACGACGCGATGATGAAGGTGTCCGACGACGGCCAGACGCTCATCGTACGCGGCTTTCTCGGCATTTCATTTCTGGGGCGCAATCAATATTGGACGCGCTTGCCGGACTCCGACTACGCCGAACTCGATCCGTCGGTCAAAGCCCAGCTCGATTCGCCGACCCGATCCGATCCAGCCAGTGACCCACCGTCCCATTGAGATCGCATGGCGGCGCGGCCGCGCATCAAAGGCTTTTCTCCGGATCGCGCGGCTTGCCCATCAGCACCGGCTGGAACAACGCCGCCGCGGCCATCGTCGTCAGCAGCGAGATCGCCAAGAGCTTGCCCATGCTCGACGTGCCGGGATGGCTGGAAAACCAAAGGCTGCCGAATGCCGTTGCGGTGGTGAGCGCGCTGAACGTCACCGCGCGGGTGAGCACGGACTGCAAGAGGTTGGTCTGCCCCTCCCGCCACGCCATGACGTAATAGATCTTGAACGCCACGCCGACGCCGAGCAAAAGCGGCAAGGCGATGATGTTGGCAAAATTCAAAGGCAGGTCGACCACGACGCACAGTTCGAGCGTCACCACGCAGGCCAGCAACAGCGGCACCAGGGTAAGCAGCACATCGCTGATTCGCCGCAGCGTGATCCATAACAGAATGGCGATCGAAGCGAGCGCACAGGCGCCGGCCTCGGCGAAGGCGATGACGACCGTGCGGCGTGCTTCGAGAATGGAGATCGGGCCTTCGGCCGCGTCCGGCGCCGCGCGCTCGACCGCGGTGGCAAACCGCTGCAAGACCTCATTGTTGCCGGCGTCGCCGCTGGGCGCGACGTCGACCCTGGCTTGCCCGCCGGGCGCAATCCATTGCTGCACAAGCGCGCTCGGAAGTGTCTCGCGAGACACCGGTGCGGCGGTGAGCAATTGGCGCAATTGACCGAGCACGGTGCGCAGCGGCTGTACGAACGCCGTTTCGGCGCGCACTCGGGAGGCCTGATCCGCCTTGGCGAGGGTCGTCATGGCCGCGGCCAGGCGCTGCGCCGCGTCGGCGCCCGGTCCCTTGGCGCCCGCGGACAGCGAATTGAGCGCCCCAATGGTGGACTTGATCATGCTTACGTCTTGCGCATCGGTGGGCGGGGCGGCCTCGTGCTGCGGGCTGAGCACGGGAGCGAGGACTTTGGCGGCATCGCCGATCGCGGCGAGCTTTTGCTGCTGCTGATCGGGAATGAAGCTTGACAGCGTGGTCACGCGGGCAACCTCGGACAGCCCTTTGAGCGTGTCGGCGACCTGATCGGCGGCCACCAGCGTGGGCGCGAGAACCTCGATGTCGTTGGTGCCGCTATTGGGATCGTTCTTGAGAGCCAGATAGGTGGCAACCGATTCGACCTTCGGGCTGCGCAAATCCATCGGGTTGAAATCGAACCGCAGCCAATAGAGCAGCGGCAATCCTCCTGCCACCACTAGCGCCGTGGCGATCAGGATCGGAATGCGATTGCGCTCGAGAAAACGATCGACCGGCGCGAGCGCGGAGTAGCCGAGCGCGTGCGGCTCGCTCGGCGGATCGAGCCGGGTGAGCAGCGCCGGCAGCAGCGATACGCTCGTGGCAAAGGCGATCAGCATGCCGACCCCGGCGATCAGTCCGAGTTCGGAGACGCCGCGGTAGTCGGTCGGCAGGAACGACAGGAAGCCGGCGGCCGTCGCGAGCGCGGCCAGCGTGAGCGGCGCGCCGGCGCGCCGGCCGGCGTGCAACAGCGCAGCGCGCACATCGTCGACCTGGTGCCGCTCGGCGCGGTAGCGCACACTGAACTGGATGCCGAAATCGACGCCCAGGCCGACAAACAGCACCGCGAAATAGACCGATATTAGATTGAGCGTGCCGACCATGAGCAGGCCGACGGCCGCCGTTATCGACAGTCCCACCGCCAGATTGAGGAACACGGCGAAAATGATGCGCCACCAGCGCAGTGCCATCCACAGGATGAAAAGCACGACCGCAATGGTCACCGCGGCATTGAGCGCGGCGTTCTCCTTGATCGTGGCAAACTCCTCGTCCTCCAGCGGCACTGGCCCGGTCAGGCGCAGACGGGCCTGGTATTTTCCAGCGAAATCGAGGTCGCTTGCCGTCTGACGGATAGCGGCGCTTGCCTTCTGCCCCGGCTCGAGTGCCGAGAAGTCGAGCGCCGCACGGATGGTCAGGAAGCGCATGCGCTCGTCGAATTTGGCCGGGCTGCCCTGCATCAATTCCCGCCAGGAAAAGCTCGCCGGCCGGCCCGCATTGACCTTCTCGACCGTCTCGGCGGCGAGCGTCATCGACCAGGCCATGGCGTCGAGCGTGATCCGCCCGCTCTGCACGCCGAGCAGGCCGAATTGCAGCGCCTGCAGAACGCCCCGCAGGCTGGGATCGCCTGCCAGCACCTGGAGGAGACGCCCCGCCTGCGTGAGAGCGTTCATGCGCGCTGCCAGTTCCTGGGCGTTGAGGAATAAGAGACCGTTGCGGGCCATGAACGCCCCGCCGGTCGGATCCTCGACCGAGAGGAACATGGCGTGATGCTGCGACAGGCGCGCCATGAGCGCCGCGGTGGCCTCGTCGGCGAGTTCCGGCGTCGGGGCGTCGATCACGGCGACGATCGTTTGAAAATGCGGAAATGCCTTTTCCAGCGCCGCCTCTCGTGCCCGCCACGGAATTTTGTTGGAGATGAGCTGCGTCAGGTCGGTCGTCATCTTGAAATGCGTCGCCGTGTACCACGACGAGGCGACCGTAAGCAGCATCGCTCCGGCGATCACCGGCCAAGCGTATCGCGAGCAAAAGGCGATGAGGCGGACAACCACGGCGGTCGTGATCTTCATGGCCGATGGGGTGAGGTCTCGGTGGGGGGAGGGCGCGAGCGGGATCGCTCGGGGGCGGGGCAGCGTGTGAGGCGGCAAGACAACGGCGAAATGGAGGCACGCGTATCCGTCATGTCGAACCGGGGGACTGCGGGTGCGGCCGCCCGCCCGCCGGAAGGGGCCACTCCGGCGCCACCTTGGCAAAAAAGCGGCCACTTTTGGCGGGAGCCGGAAGCCGAATATGTATATTTTCCTAGAAGTTCCGCGGCCGACCGGCCGCAAGCGCGTAAAGCAAAGACAATGAGCGGACTTGATTGTCGGCGCGCCATGGCCAAAGTATCAGGATCATGGCCCTCATGGGCCTTGGCGCGGCTGGCGGGTGCCCTCCGCGGAGGGGTTCTGCGCACCGAGGCGGCCCCGGGAGATGGTTTGCGGATGAAAGTCATACTCGCCCAACCTCGCGGCTTCTGCGCCGGCGTCGTGCGTGCCATCGAAATCGTCGAGCGGGCCCTGCAAAAGTACGGCCCGCCGGTCTACGTGCGCCACGAGATCGTGCACAATAAGCACGTGGTCGAGAGTCTTAAGGGCAAGGGTGCGCGTTTCGTCGAGGATCTTTCCGAGGTTCCGCCCAACGCGGTCACCATTTTTTCCGCCCATGGCGTGGCCAAGAGCGTCGAGGAAGCGGCGGCGGCGCGGCGGCTGCCCGTGCTCAACGCCACCTGCCCGCTGGTCACCAAGGTCCATAACCAGGGCAAGCGCTATGTCGGCCAGGGGCGCCGGCTCATTCTTATCGGCCATGCCGGCCATCCCGAAGTCGAAGGAACGATGGGGCAGATTGCCGAGCCGGTGACGCTGGTGCAGACCGAAAACGACGTGGCCTCCCTCGACATCCCGGCGGACACGCCGGTCGCCTATGTGACGCAGACGACATTGTCGGTCGACGACACGCGCGGCATTATTGCGGCGCTGCACAGCCGCTTCACCGACATCGTGGGCCCGGAGACGCGCGACATCTGTTACGCCACGCAAAACCGGCAGACGGCGGTGCGTGAACTGTCGAGGCTGGTCGACGTTATCCTGGTGGTGGGTGCCAAGAACAGTTCCAACTCCAACCGCCTGCGCGAAATCGGCGAGGAGGACGGTACGCCGAGCTATCTGATCGCCGACGGCAGCGAGGTGGAGCCGGAATGGTTTTCCGGCGCGGAGATCGTCGGCATCACCGCCGGCGCATCGGCGCCGGAAGTGCTGGTCGAGGACGTGATCGATGCGCTGCGCCGGCTCGGCCCGGTGGAGGTGAGCGAGCTCACCGGCCGGCAGGAGACGATCGAGTTCCGCCTGCCGCCGGAATTGACCGACGGCTCGGCGTCGGGGCGGGCGGCCGCTAAGGTCTAGGTAAACGAGCAACAGCAAAGCAGAAAAAGGAAAAAGCCTTGGGTGTATCGCTGCGACAGAAAATGGCCGTCGGCTCCTACGTCATGCGGCAGCGCCTTGCCGGGCGCAAACGCTATCCCCTGGTGCTGATGCTGGAGCCGCTGTTCCGCTGCAACCTCACCTGCACCGGCTGCGGCAAGATCAATTATCCGGACGCCATTCTCAATAAGCGCCTCTCGGTCAAGGAGTGCCTCGACGCCGTCGACGAGTGCGGCGCGCCGATGGTTGCCATCCCCGGCGGCGAGCCGCTCATCCACAAGGAGATCGGCGAGATCGTCAAGGGCATCGTCGCGCGCAAGAAATTCGTTTCGCTGTGCACCAATGCGCTGCTGCTCGAGAAGAAGCTGCACATCTTCGAGCCGTCGCCATACCTGTTCTTCTCCATCCATCTCGACGGCCTCAAGCATCACCACGATAAATCGGTGTGCATGGAAGGCGGTTTCGAGAGGGCCGTGTCGGCGATCAACGCCGCCAAGGCCAAGGGATTCCAGGTCAACGTCAACTGCACGGTTTTCGACGGCCATCCGGCGGAGGACATCGCCGCTTTTCTCGATTTGACGAAAGAACTCGGCGTCGGCGTCTCTATTTCGCCGGGATACGCCTACGAGCGCGCGCCCGACCAGGAGCACTTTCTCAATCGGCGCAAGACCAAGGAGCTGTTCCGCCAGGTCTTCGCGCGCGGCAAAGGCAAGACCTGGAATCTGACTCACTCCGGCATGTTCCTCGACTTCCTCGCCGGCAACCAGGAATTCCACTGCACGCCGTGGGGCATGCCGACGCGCAACATTTTCGGCTGGCAGAAACCCTGCTACCTGCTCGGCGAAGGCTACGCCAAGACTTTCACCGAGCTGATGGAGACTACCGATTGGGATTCATACGGCACCGGCCGCTACGAAAAATGCGCCAACTGCATGGCGCATTGCGGTTACGAGCCGACCGCCGCCACGGCGATGATGGCGCACCCGTTGCAGGCGGCGATGATTGCCTGGCGCGGAGTGAAGACCGAAGGCCCGATGGCACCGGAGATCGACCTGTCCAACCAGCGGCCGCCGCAATACGTGTTCGACGGCAACGTGCAGCTGACCCTGACCGAGATGCGTGTCAACGAGGCGCGCGAGAAGGCAGCGAAGGCGGCGCGCATGTCGGCGAGCGCGGCGTAACTTTTCGTGCACTCGGTCGGCCGCTACGTTTGTTCATTGCCCCACGGATTGAGAAGCGCAACGCCGGTGGGCTCAAAGTCAGCCACATTGCGCGTCACGACGGTCAGACCGTGAACCATTGCTGTCGCCGCGATCAAGGCGTCGCGGTCGGCGCGTCGGTCGGGCACATGCAGGCGAGCGCAACGCCGGGCTACGGCGGTGTCGATCGGCAGGACGCGGCCCTCGAAACGCGCCAGAATCTGATTGTCGATCCACGCCCGCAACATGGCGCCTTGCGCGGCATCCCTGCGCACGATCTGTAGCGCGCCCAACTCGATTTCCAGGATTGAAATCGCCGAGAGAAAAAAGCTTGCCACCGGGTGCGCGGCGGCCCACGCCACGACGTTTTTGTCCGCCCTTTCCGGCCGCCTCAGTTCGGAAAGGACGTTGGTGTCGAGCAGAAACATCAGCCGAGTTCGGCCGGCTTGACGATCCCGCCGAGGCGCGGCGGCTTGAATTCGAAATCGGCGTCGCTCGGTTGCGCGAGCGCCTCAACAAGGTTCATGGCGCCGCCGCTGAGCCGTCGATAGTCCTCGATCGTAAGCAATACGTGCGCCGGGCGACCGCGATCAGTGATAAAGACCGGGCCCCGCCGCGTCGCCTTTTTCGCGCCGCTCGTATCCTGATTGAATTCACGGCTGGTGAGCGTGGTGACGGCCATCGGTCCCTCTGCCCTGGGCAGGTCTAAGCACCTGAACGTTGCAGCCAGAGTATATGTAGTAACGTTTCTACATACAAGTCATGAATAGCGCTGCAAACGGCGATGGTGCACTGCCTGACGCGGTATTTGTTCGCGACAGCAACGTGCAGCTCACACTGTTGCGGATGCGCGCCAACGAGGTGCGTGACAAGGCGGCGAAGGCGGCCAAAACCTCGGCGAGTGCGGTGGAGCGTTGCGCGCGGACGCGATCGGGCCACGCCAGAAAAAAGGCCTCGGCGTTTGCCGGGGCCTTTTCAAGTGGAAACGTCGTGTCTGGTTTTCAGTACGGTCCGCCCATCGGGCCGCCGCCGATGTTGAAGCGGTAGTTGATACCGGCGCGGACGATGTCGACCCGCTGCGATTGGCTGGCGACAGTGTTGAAGGTGCCGGCAGCGAAAGGCGGCACGTTGGTGAACGGATAGGTGACGTTCTGGGTGCCGAAGTCCATGTGGTCGTATTCAAGCTTCACGGACCATGCCGGCGTTAAGGCGTATTCGACGCCGGCGCCGAACGTCCAGCCGGACCGATTGTTGGTGAAGTTGGCCGACGGACCCGGAATGCCGGCCACGGTGGTGGTGACCGTATCGTTGTAGTTCGCCCAGGCGGCGCCGCCCTTCACGTAGATCAGAGCGCGGTCCCATGCCGCCCATCCGAGGCGGCCGGTGAGCGTGGCGAAGTCTCGCAGATTGTTACCGCAAGTCCCGGTCGCGCCTGCGCCGAAGCTAGGAGTGATGAAGGCGGTGTTACAGGCGCCGGAGCCGTTGATCCCCGCTCCGCTCCAATCGCCTTCGATGCCGACCACGACCGCGTTGATTTGGTAGTTGAAACCCGCAGTGATGCCGCCGAACGCACCGGATGCCGACGTGCTGGACATCGGTATTCCGGGCACCACAGGCGTAGGTGCGGCACATGCGCCGCCAGCGGGGCAGAAGTACGAATCGTTCTCTGTGGCAGACGAGTTGCTCCATCCGCCGCCGCCTTGCACACCAAGATAGAAGCCGGTCCAGCTGAACATTGGAGGCGGCGGTGGCGGCGACGCCTTGACCAGAAGATCGGCCGCAAGAGCCGGTGTGGTGACGAGCGCGGCGGCCGCTGCAATGGCAGATATGAATTTGATGAACCTGTGCATGTGACTGTCCCCCCCGCGCACACTTCTCCCCGGCACACGTCAAGAACGAGTTTAATCCAGTTTGGCCGCGCCCGCCTCATCGGAGTGGCTTTTTCCCGATCGAATTCCGCCGCTTGTTGCCGTTGGGACACAGCCGGCAAAAAAATCAACAAAAAACCCCGATTGGACAATGGGTTCGATGATGTGGGCGAACACTTGACGGGTCGGATCGGACCTTCAAGAGCCGCTTCCGGGTCGCTGCAGGCTGGGGGACAGTGCTCACATTCCCCACTCGCGCGTTGCCGGCTGTGAGATCGCGGTCGCGCGCCAGTTTCGAATTCCTAAGCTCCCCGCGCCCGCGGGTCGGGATTTTTCTGCGGCCACAATGCTGCCAGGCTACCAAACAAAAGGCCCCGGCTGTTGCCGAGGCCTTTCTCAGAGGTCACGCCAGTCTGGTTTTCAGTACGGCCCGCCCATCGGGCCGCCGCCCATGTCGAAGTGGTAGTTCACCCCAACGCGAACGATGTCGTCGCGATTAGTGTACCGGTAGGTCAGGCTGGAGGTCGGGAAATTTCCGGTGATATCGCGCCACGTCACATTGGAGCTGCCGAGATCCACGTGGAGGTATTCGACCTTGAAACTCCAGTTCCGCGCGAACATCCACTCAGCGCCGGCCCCCGCTGTCCAGCCTGCCCTGGTCTGCGTCGAGGAACCAACGAAATTGCCTCCTGTGACAGGAGAGGTGGGATTGACGATGGAGCCATTGTCCCGCACTTCGCCATAGGCCAATCCACCTGTTCCGTAAAGGAGGAAGGAATTCCATGGTGTTATGCCCAGGCGTCCGCGCACCGTGCCGAACCAGTCTAATGCCTCGCTACCAGTCGTTATTGTCGAAAGAGGCGCAGTACCCAGATTAATAGTCGTGCTGTTCCGAATACCACTACCTTGAATATCAGCCTCAATACCGTAGACCGGAATGTCCCTGACGTTGTTGAAATAGGAAGGCAGGCGTCGATCACCTCAGGCCGCTAGGCTTGAGGTTGCGAATCGCAAACCGAGAGCGAGGAGATCGACGCCATGACGAAGCATATCGAATTGAAGAGGTTCGACCAAGGTACGGCATTGACAACAGGTACGGCGCTGACGACGGGTACGCTGGCATTGTCGCCTTTGGTGATTGAAGGACTTGAGGAGTTCAAGGGCAGCTTCGACCGTCTGTGCCTGCATGCCGGGACTGCGGCCATCGAGGCCATGCTTGCGACTGATGCGGAACAGCTTTGTGGCAAGCGCTACCAGCGTCACGCTGACCGCCAGGGCCATCGCTGGGGCATGATCGATAGTGAGGTTGGCTGGCACGGTGGCAAGGCTGCTATCCGGCGGCCCCGGGTGCGGCGGCGCGGCGGCGCCGAGCTGGAGCTTCCCAGCTGGACGGCGATCCAGAAGGCGGATCTTTTGTCGCGTTGGGCATTCAACCAGATGCTGATCGGTGTGGCGACGCGCAAGTACGCGCGTTCGGTACGACTGCCGGACGGCGATCTGGCCGGCCAAGCCAAGCGCGCCACGACGAAGTCCTCGGTCTCGCGGCGGTTTGTGGCGCTGAGCACGGCGAAGCTGAAGGAATGGCTGGCGGCCGATCTGTCGGAGCTCGTCGACCTTCTGGTGATCCAGATCGATGGGCTGCGTGTCGGCGACCATGTGTTGGTGGCGGCGATCGGCATCGACGGAGCCGGCGACAAACACGTGCTGGCCGTGGCCTTGGGCGCGACCGAGAACGCCGCCGTGGTCAAGGCGTTGCTGGCCGACCTGATCGAGCGCGGGTTGCGACCGGATATCGCCCGCTTGTTCATCGTCGATGGCGCCAAGGCGCTGAGCCGGGCCATACGCGACACCTTCGGAAGCTTCGCGCTGCTGCAGCGCTGCCAAGTGCACAAAGGACGCAATATCATCGAGCGGCTCGACCCATCGTTGCACGCCGGGGTCAAGAAGGTCCTGCGTCAGGCTTGGGACAGTCCGACCGCCGAGCAGGCCGAGCGAGTTCTGAGGAACTTGGCGCGTCGGCTCGATCACGATGCCCCTGGCGTCTCGGCTTCGATCCTCGAAGGGCTGGACGAACTGCTCACCGTGATCCGCATCGGTCTGCCTGATCAGCTGCGGCGCTCGCTTGGCTGCACCAACGCGATCGAAAGTCTGATGGCCGTGCTGCGGAAGGTCTGCCGCAACGTCAAACGTTGGCGCGATGCACGGATGGCATTGCGATGGACTGGAACCGCAATGCTGGAGGCTGAGAAAAGCTTCCGCCGTTTGAAGGCCCACAAGCAGCTTCCGATTCTGAGGGCAGCGTTGCTCCGCCACCAGCAAGTATTGCTCGGCGACAAGCTCGTTGCCAGAAAAAATCTGGCAGCATAGGATTTAAACCAATGGCGCCTGCTGCACCAATTTCAACAGGCTCCGGGACTATCCGCCGTAGACGAACATGTTGGATTGCCAATTATAACCGATCTGACCACCGCCAATCACGCCGCTTGGTCGCACGCCGAGGGTTGCAGGAACGACACCTGCTGCGATATTTGCCGCGAAATCGGGCGTGGCCGCCGTTCTATAACCAGTACTTTGACCCCAACCGCCGCCGACGTTGGCGCCAACATACCAGCCGCACCAGACGCAAGGTGGTGGCGGCGGTGGCGCCTTGTAGTAGGGCACCGGCGCCAAGTCGGCTGCGAAAGCCAAGGTCGCAGAGAGCGCGAGCGCGGCAGCGGAAGCAATCAGAAGCTTTTTCATGTGTGTCCCCCACTCTGAAATTGCGATGACCGCAGGTGGAATCTCCAAAGGTGGAATTTCCTAAGGCGTAATGGAAATAATGGCAGGTTCGTTCCCTTCGCACATCGGCAAACGGGCTTTCCATTCAGATTCCTGCCGACCGTTGCCGGAACGACACACAAATGTGCGGTAACGAACGTTCAATGGCCGTCGCCTTGGCGCCTTTCCGCGTCGATTGTTACCAAACAAAAGGTTCCGGCAACAAAGCCGGGGCCTTTCTCTGAGGCAATGCCAAATCTGGTTTTCAGTACGATCCGCCCCTCGGGCCGCCGCCGATGTTGAAGCGGTAGTTGAGGCCGGCCCGGACGATGTCGAACGCTGGCTGGCGACAGCGTTTGAAGGTGCCGGCAGGGAACGGCAGCACGTTGGTGAACGGATACGTGACGTTTTGCGTTACCCACGCGCGCCGATCTTGTCCTGCGTTTTGCTTTCGAAATCGTTGGCGTCATGTCGTTCGTGCAACTGTTCTTCAAGCGGTCCGCTGGCGCGATTGACCATTCGCCCGCGCTTGACGGCCGGGCGTTCGCCGATTTCTCTCGTCCAGCGCGTGAGGTTTTTATAGTCGTGCGTCTGCAGGAACTTGCGCGGGTCGTTGTATGAGGCGCCGTTCAACATACCGTTGCCGTACCACGGCCAGATCGCCATGTCGGCGATCGTATATTCGTCGCCGGCGATGAACTGATTGTCCGCCAGCTGCCGGTCGAGCACGTCGAGCTGGCGCTTCACCTCCATGGTAAAACGGTCGATGGCGTATTTGATCTTCACCGGAGCATAGGCATAGAAATGCCCGAAGCCGCCGCCGACATAGGGCGTTGAACCCATCTGCCAGAACAGCCAGTTCAGCGCCTCGGTGCGCTTGCCGCGATCCTTTGGCAGAAAGGTGCCGAATTTATCCGCAAGGTAAAGCAGGATTGCACCGGATTCGAACACGCGTTGCGGCGTCTGTTGGCTATAGTCCATGAGCGCCGGGATTTTGGAATTTGGGTTCACCCCGACAAATCCGCTGCCAAACTGGTTGCCCTCACCGATCCGGATGAGCCAAGCGTCGTATTCCGCTCCGCTGTGACCGGCGGCCAGCAATTCCTCCAGCATGATTGTAACCTTGACGCCATTGGGCGTCGCCAGCGAATAGAGCTGCAGCGGATGCTTTCCGCGCGCCAGCTCCTTCTCATGCGTCGCCCCCGCGACAGGGCGATTGGTGTGGCTGTAGCGCCAATTGGGACTGTCGTTCTTCTCCCAGACCCAGACGTCCGGCGGCGTGTATTGCGGTGTGTCAGTCATGTTGGACTCGCGCTTGTTGCTCGATAGGTCGGCCGAATGGATAGAGCGGTGAGCGCGGGCTGTCCAATCATGGGTTAGGCGCTGTCATGTTTATGCGGTGACTTGCACTCATGCAGTGCACGAAAGTTGCGAGTTCAATCGTCACGACTTGCGTTCTTATTGAGTCCGCGCGCAACCAAATCCAGAAACCGACGCGACAGGCTGAGCGCCGCTATGATAAGAAGCTTGAGCTCCTCGTGGTAGGCCACTGGTTCCGGGCTGGCCGGTAACGTTGCCAGCAAAGGCTCTAACGCTCGCACTGTCGAAATGTTCGCAAATGCGATCCAGGAAATGCAAATTATCAGAATGAGCAGAACAAACACGCCTGTTGCCAACCAACCGAAGAAAGGAAATAAAATTGCCGCCGCAACCATGGCGACGCCGAGGCCGACTGAGCAAAGTAGCATCAGCGGCTGCAGGCGCTGGAAGTGCTCGCGTCTGCGCGCCATGAGCTCTGCCTTCTGCCCTTCATTCACCAGATAGAAGTGTCGCGGCCCCCACATCCGTTGAACCGTAAAAATGTAGCCGCCAGGCACTGGCTTGAAGCCTGCGTCCAAAGCGGTGGCGAGCACATCCATGGTGGGACCTCAACGGTCGCGAAGCCGCAATCGTCAAACATCTTTCAACGGATAAGAATTCGGCCGATCAGCGTCGACGCCATTGTTATCGTCTTTACTTGCATCATGCGCCAGCTCGCCAGCGCCCACCGGAAAGGTTTTATATTAAAGCTCAATTCGCGCCGCGGCAATCTTGACGTGGGAATGGCAGAGACGGGTCACGAGCGTAGATTTTGACCTGATCTGGGTTCGTCCGCTTTGCCCCTGATCGCGACCATAAAAGCAGGCCTGCTCCACTTCGCATTTGTGCCAACAACCGACATCGTCCTCTTTTTCTCGAATGATCGGAGTAGTAGCCTGCAAATGAGGTCCGAGCATCCTGGAGGTCGAGGCTATGAAACTTCCCCGTCGCACACTTCTGCACTTGGCAGCAGGCGCTGCCGCGCTGCCGGCCGTCTCCCAGATTGCATCGGCGCAAAGCTATCCGTCGCGACCAGTGCACATCATCGTTGGCTTTGCTGCCGGCGGACCGACCGACATTGCGGCGCGCATTATCGGCCAATGGCTTTCCGAGCGACTTGGCCGGCCGTTCGTCATTGAAAATCGGCCCGGCGCGGGCAGCAATCTCGCGACGGAAATGGTTGTGAATGCAGCGCCCGACGGGTACGCGCTGCTCGTCCTCGGCGCACCCGCCGCGATCAACGCAACGCTCTACAGCAATCTGAAGTTCAACGTTCTCCGCGATCTCACACCGATCGCGGGAATCCTCAGCGTACCCGAAGTCATGGTGATCAATCCTTCGGTTCCGGCGCATACCGTCGCCGAGTTTATTGCTTTTGCCAAAGCAAACCCCGGCAAGATCAATCTGGCCACGGGGGGCGCCGGAAGCGTGCCAGACGTCGCGGGCGAGCTTTTCAAGTCCATGACCGGCGTTAATCTTGTTCGTATCGGCTATCGCGGTGGAGGGCCCGCACTGGTCGATCTGCTGGGCGGACAGGTGCAGGTGATGTTCGAAACGACGCTCGCTACCGCTTCGTATATTAGAGCCGGAAAGTTGCGCGCGCTGGCGGTCACCTCGGCGACGAGGTCTGCGGCGCTGCCGGATGTACCCATCATGGCGGACTCGGTGCCCGGCTATGAAGCGACCGCGTGGTTCGGTCTAGCGGGGCCGAAAGGCACGCCCGCCGATGTCGTCGACGCGCTCAACAAGGAGATCAATGCCGGGCTTGCCGATCCCAAGATCAAGGACCGCCTTTCCGATCTGGGCGGCATTCCAATGACGACGACGCCCGGCGAGTTCGGCAAGTTCATCGCCAACGAGACCAAAAAGTGGGCCAAGGTTATCCATGCGGCCAATATCAAGGCAGAGTGATCGGGTCGACCGACATTCCATATTTCCCGTTGCGCGAATGTCCGCCCATGTCGCTGAGGGTCATTTTCGACCGTTTCCGCGTGGTTTTGGCGATGTCAGCGATTCCCCTGGAAGCGAGCATCGGGACTGCTGAGATTATGATGCCAGCGTCCTTCAATTCCGAAGTTTCCAAACGGGGGTGCCCGCCAAATGATGCGAACTTCGGAATCGGGACACTCGCTTGCACCCATTTTTGGGGCAAGCGGGTGCCAAGCTCACATCCCCCACTCTACTCTCCGTGCATCGCTGCCCGTGAGATTGTGTTAGCGCGCCAGCGCCCAGGTTATCCCAACGGCTTTGATCATGACTCGTTTACGCCCGTCATGGCCGGACTTGTTCAGGCCATCCACGTCTTTGACTGGGTTGGACTTTAAGACGTGGATACCCGCGACATAGGCGTGCAAAGCACCTCGTTCTTCGAACGGCTAAGCGTGGGCATGACGAGTCAGAGTTTATGGCCGTTTGTATTAGACGTTCCTCGCCTCTACGCTGCTTTGCCCCGCAGCGTTGGAATTTTGCTCACATCCTCTTCACGTTCGGCGTGCCAAGTATCGTAAGCGCCCTGCATGCGCACCCAGACCGCGGCGCCGTCGCCGAACAGCTTGCCGAGCCGCACCGCGACCGCCGGCGAGACTGGCTTGCGCTCGCGCAAAATGTCGTAAAGGTGCTGGCGCGAGATGCCGAGAAGCTTTGCAATCTCGGCCCTGCTCCGCCCCGTTGCGGGAATCACATCCTCGCGCAGCAAAGCACCAGGATGGGTCGGGCAGCGCGCCGAATTGCGCTTGGCGACATGAGCCATGATAGTTCTCCCAAGCAATATTTCCGTATCCTCCGAGGGCGCCATAGCGCGTCGAAGACGCGCGTGAACGCGCTTCTTGCGGCCACCTCAGATGACGGTCAATGATCACATCCCCCACGTGACTGAGCGCGTGTTGCCGCTTGTTAGATTGCGGTAGCGCGCCAGCGCCCAGAGCGGAAAGAATTTCGCGTAGCCGTGGTAGCGCAGATAAAAAACCCGCGGAAAACCCGTGGCGGTGTAGCGCGGCTCGTCCCAGAAGCCGTCGGCGCTCTGCGTGGCCACAAGATACGCGATGCCGCGCGCCACCGCCGGATGATCGAGTTCGCCGACGGCCATGAAGCCAAAGAGCGCCCACGCCGTTTGCGAGGCTGTGCTTGGCGCACGCTCGTAACCGCGATAGCCGAGCTTGTAGCTCGCGCCATCCTCGCCCCAGCCGCCGTCCTCGTTCTGGATGGCGGCGAGCCAGTTCACGGCTTTGCGCATCTCCGGCGCAGCGTGATCGACGCCGGCGGCGTTGAGCGCGCTTAAGACCGACCAGGTGCCGTAAATGTAATTCATGCCCCAGCGGCCGTACCAGCTTCCATCCGCAAGCTGGGTGCGGCGCAGATAATCGAGGGCGCGTTCTATTGCCTTACCCTCCCCCGCCTCGCGGGGGAGAATTTTAAACTGCGCCAGCATCGACACGCAGCGCGCGCTCACGTCCTCGGTCGGCGGATCGAGCAGCGCGCCGTGGTCGGCGAACGGAATGTTGTTGAGATAATAATACTCGTTGTCGGCATCGAACGCGCCCCAGCCGCCGTTTTGGCTCTGCATGCCGAGGATCCACTCCAGCGAGCGCGCGAGAGCCTCGCGGTAATCATCCCGGCCGGAAACGCTCTGAAAGCGATCCATCGCCAGCGCGACGACGGCGGTGTCGTCGACGTCGGGATAATGCGGGTTGGCGTATTGGAACGCCCAGCCGCCGGGACGAAGCTGCGGACGCCGCGCCATCCAGTCGCCGCGCCCATCGAGCACCTGCATCGGCACGAGCCAATCCAGCCCGCGGCGCGCGCATGCGATGGCGCGCTCGTTGCCGATCTCCAGGAGTGCGTGGCACACCAGGCCGGTATCCCAGATCGGCGAGACGCACGGCTGGCAATAGGCCTCGTGCGCATGCACGACGAGTAGTTTCTCGATCGATTTGCGCGCAATCGCGCGCCGCGGATCCGATTGCGGAATACCCAGCGCGTCGAACATCATCACGCTGTTGGCCATGGCCGGAAAGATGGCGCCCAATCCGTCCTCGCCGTTGAGCCGCTCGCTCACCCAGGCGCCGGCGCGATCGATGGCGCGCTGCCGCGTTTTTCTCGGAAAGAACGGCTGCGTCGCGCGCAGGACGTTGTCGACGCCGCGGAAAAACCAGAACCACGCCGCCTTCTGCTGCGGTGCCCGCGCCGCCGGGCCGAGCGTTGCCGGCGGCTCGAGAAAAAGCTCGTCGATGCGCACGCCCTTGGCATTGCGCGCCCGTGGCTTCTTCGCCATCAGCACCAGCAGCGGGACGATGACGGTACGGCTCCAATACGACACCTTGTCGAGGTGGAAAGGAAACCATTTCGGCAGCAGCATGATCTCGACCGGCATCACCGGCACCGCGCGCCACGGTATGAATCCGAACAGCGCCAGCATGACCCGTGTGAACACGTTGGCGCGCTCGGCGCCGCCGCGGGCGCGCAACGCCTCGCGAGCGCGCCGCATGTGATCGGCATCGGTCGAATCGCCGATCATCTTGAGCGCGAAATAGGCCTTCACCGTCGCGCTGACATCGAGATCGCCGTCGGCAAACAAAGGCCAGCCGCCGTGCGCGCCCTGGATGCGCCGCAGGTAGACCGCGATCTTGGCTTCCAGCGCGGCATCGAGCGGTTCGCCCAGATAGTGGCGCAGCAGCACGTATTCGGCCGGAATGGTGGCGTCGGCCTCCAGCTCGAACAGCCAATGGCCGTCTTCGCGCTGGCAGGCGAGCAGCGCGCCGGCGGCCTGTTCGATCGAGCGGTCGAGATCGCCCTGGCTGGTCGGCGTGTCGTTCATCGCTGGTTCGTTGTCGCGTCCCGCATGACCAGCGCGGCGGCGCGGTTGCCGGAGCGGATCGCCCCCTCGATGGTGGCCGGCAGGCCGGTGTTTGTCCAATCGCCGGCGAGCACGAGATTGCGCCATGGGGTTGCGGCGCCCGGCCGCCTGGCATCCTGCGCCGGCGTGGCGGCGAATGTCGCGCGCCGTTCGCGTACGATCTGCCACGGCGGCAGGCCGCTCGGCAGCCCGGTGATGCTTGCGACCTCCGCCCAGATCGATTTCGCCAGCACGTCGCGCGCGCTGTCCATGAGCCGGTCGCCGGCGCTGATGGTGACGGAGAGCCGCCCGGGAAAGCAAAATATCCACTGCGCGATGCCATTGAGCACGCCAAGAATCGGCGGCTGCGCGGCTGGGGGCTCAATGCGGAAATGCGCATTGACGATGGCGCGGAATTCGTTCGGGACTTCGAGGTTGCGCACCAACGAGGCGGCCGCATAGGGCGGGACTGCGAGAACCACCGCGTCGTCATCGGCAAGCACGATGGCTTCCTCGCCGAAATCAAGCCCTTCGATGCGACCGTTCGCGAAGCGGAGGGTGCGCAACTGGTGTTCCAGAACCACGACGGCGCCGCGCTCGCGCAGGTGAGCAAGCGCCGGCTCAACCAGCGTCGGCCCCAGACCCTGGCGTGCGATCAGCGGCCGGCACGCCCGCCCGCCTGCCGCCAGCGTTTCGCGGACCACCGCACTTGCGAGTGTGGCCGATCCTTCCCGCGGATCGATATTGAGCGCGGCCAGCAAGAGCGGCTCGACCAACCGGTCATAGAGCGGTCCGTTGCAGGCGAGGACGTCGGCGACCGTCTTGCCGGCCGCAGGCCACAGCAGACGCGCCAGCGCCAGATAATCGAGCGGATGGGTGCCGGGGACGCGCCGCCCGGAATGAAACAGCCAGAGCGGCAAGCGGCCGTCGTTGATGCGCAGCGTCCAGCGCGTTCCGCCTGCGACGTCCACAAAGGGAAATTCGGCACTCGAGGGGCCGACCAGCAGTTTTTCCGCGCCAATGTCGCGCGCATAGTCGAGCGCAGCGCGATTGCCGGCAAGCAGAAGGTGATTGCCGTTGTCGATGGTCATGCCGATCGTGGCGTCGTGGTACGAGCGGCAACGGCCGCCGGCGAACGCCGTCGCCTCATGCACGACGACGCGCATGCCGCGCGCGGACAATTGCAGCGCGGCGGACAGACCGGAAAGGCCGGCGCCGATGATGTGGACAATCGCCGGCATCACACCAGATTGCGCAGCACGATGAACAGCAGTCGCGCGCGCGGCAGCCGAAGGCGCGGGCGCGGCGGCGTAAAGCCGCGCGCCACCAGGCGGTCGAGTATGAGGCCGTAGGCCTCGGCCATGATGCGCGGCGCACGCACCTGACGGCGCGGATTCTGCGCCATGATCGCGCTTGCTTGTCTGAAATGCTCCCGCGCCCGTTCGACGATGGCATCGCAAGTCGGATCCAACATCGGATTGGCGAGCACCGCGGCCGGATCGCTGCTGATGATTCCCGCGTCGCGCAAAGCCTCGCGCGGAAGATAGAGCCGGCCGAGGGCGGCATCCTCGTCGAGATCGCGCAGAATGTTGGTCAGTTGCAGCGCCCGGCCGAGGTGATCGGCGAGCGCAAGACCGGCCGCGTGCTCCAAACCGAACACCCGCACCGACAGCCGGCCGACCGCGCAGGCGACGCGGTCGCAATAGAGTTCGAGCGTCGTCCAGTTCGGCGCGCGGATGTCGTCCAACACGTCCATCTCCATGCCGTCGATGACGGCAAGAAAATCGTCGCGTTGCAGATCGAATCGCTGCGTTGCCAGGGCCAGGCCGCGCAGATCGGCCGGTGGTGACGCGCCGTAAAGCGCGTCGATGTCGGCGCGCCAGCGCCGCAATTGCTCGCGCCGCTCCGGCCGCGGTCCGGGATCGTCGGCGATATCGTCGACGGCGCGGCAAAACCCGTAGATTTCGAACATCGCCTCGCGCTGCGGTCGCGGCAGAATACGCATGCCGCTGTAGAACGATGAGCGGGATGCGCGCTCCGCGGACGGGCTTGCGCTTTCATTCACTTACGCACCCCGCGGCTTGCCTGCCGTGGCGGACCGACGCCGGCCGAGCCGCCTCGCGCCGCCGGCAACGGCGCCGGCGAGGGTGAGGCGCGCGACCGCGGTCGCCTTCAGATGAACGGAATCGGACAGCGGATCGCTCGTCTTCAGGATACGGACGAGACGATGCGCCAGGGTGTTGATGACCGAAACTTCCAGGCCGAGTCGCCAGTCGTCGATCAACAGCGAAAAGTCGTCGCTCTCGCCGAGCAGACGCCCGGTTCGCGCCGCGAGTTGATGCAGACATGCGAGCAACGCCGGCGAGGCGCGCGCGCCGCCAAGCTCCTCGACCGACGCCCCGGCTGCGGCAAGCGCATCGAGCGGCACATACACACGGTCGAGATCGAGATAGTCGCTTTTGCAGTCCTGCAGATGGTTGATGATCTGCAAGGCGGCGCACAGCGCGTCGTTCGCCGGCCAGACCGAGCGGCTTTCACCATGCACGTCGCAGACGAAGCGGCCGACCGGCATCGCCGAAAGCGAACAATAACCGATAAGATCGTCCCAGTCGCGGTAGCGCAGCTTGGTGACATCGAGCTTGAATGCGGCGAGCAGATCCTGCGCGTGCCGAGGCGACAGGTTACGTTCGGCCAGCTCGCGCCGCAGTCGCACCGCCGTGGCATCATCGTCATTGGCGCCGAGCAGGCCGGATTCGAGGCGATCGAGCAGCGCAAGTTTTTGCTGTGGCGGCAGCGTCGGATGATCGGCGATATCGTCGGCGGTGCGCACCAAATTGTAGAACGCCAGGATCGCCGGCCGATGGCGGCGGGCAATGAGCCGGGAGGCGACGGGAAAATTCTCGTCGCGATGGCCCTTGCCCGAACGCCAATTGCCGGCGTCGCTTTCTTTGGTCGCATCGCTCATCGGTATTCCGAAGCATTGGCTTGCGCGCGGCCTTTCCACATGCCGCCGCGCCCGCGCGCATGCTGATAGGCGGAATCGACGGTAAAGGCCATATAAACCGCGGCAATCGCCGGCAGCATCAGGCCGCGGAAGGCGGACAGACCGTAGAAGCGCAGCGTCGGGCGAAACGCCAGCGCCATCAACAGCCAGGTGAAGATGCCGGCGAACTGGGCGAATCCGACGCTGGCGAATGTCAGCGCAACCGGGGCCAGATAGGTCAGCGCCAGGCCCAAAATCGTACCGGCGAGCAGCAGCGGCGAATAGTGCAGCTGCGCATAGGCGGTGCGCGCGACCATGCCGCGGACATCCGCCACACCGGCATAGCCGCGGATGCTTCGCGCGCTCTCGGTCAATCCGATCCAGATCGGACCGCGCGCCTTGAGCAATTTCGCCAGGGAGCAATCGTCGATCAGCGCGCCGCGGATGGCCGCGAGCCCGCCGGCAGCGCTCAGCGCATCGCGGCGCACCAGCACGCAGCCGCCTGCCGCGGCCGCGGTCGCGCGCCGCGGGTTGTTGGCGAAGGCGAACGGATAGAGCATCTGAAAGAAAAACACGAAGGCGGGAATGAAGAAGCGCTCGGCGCGGCTCGTGCAGTTCAGTTTCACCATCAGCGAGGCCAGCACGAGCCGGTCCGCCTGCGCCCGCGCGACGAGGTGCTCCACGGCATCGGGGCGGTAGACGATGTCGGCATCGCTCAGCAGCAGATAGAGCGGGCGGTCCGCCAGCGCGTCAGCCAGCGCCACGCCTTGTTGCTGGGCCCAGAGCTTGCCGGTCCAGCCCGCCGGCAGTGCGTGCCCGGGCAGCACGGTTAGCCGGTCTGCCTGACCGAGCTTCGCCGCCGCCGCGCGCGCGACCTGCCCGGTCTCGTCGCCGCTGTGGTCGTCCACGACAATCAGGCGCAAGTCCCCCGCATAGGTCTGGCGCAGCAGCGAAGCGACGGTCTCGCCCACACAGGCCGCCTCGTCGCGGGCGGGAATAATGGCCGCAATGGCTGGCCACGCCGGCGCGCCGGCCGCAACTGCCGCCGCATCCGCCCCATGGCGAGCCGCGGTTCGCGGCGCCGGCACCGCATCGTCGCGTTCGGCTGCTCGCCAGAACCCGCCGCGTGCGGCGATGAGATAGAGCCAGATCGCCAGCACCATTGACGCTATGAGATCGTTGGCCACAGACTATGCCTTATGCCGTAGTGTCCCGATTCCGAAGTTCGCCGGATTGCGGGCTTTCCTCGGGGGGCGGCCTGTCCCGACGCGGTCCATCTGCGTCGGCGAGGCAGTTCCTTATCTCGCACATGCAGATCTCGCACATGTAAGGTCGGTGAGCGGACCCCGCAGGCAGGCCGAAACCCTGGACAGCACTGATGGACGGCAAAAATGTCACAAAGCAGCGCCGCTTCCTGGCGCGTCTCGACGCGGTGGCGGCGCAGACCGAGGCTCTGCTGGCGCGGCTTCTCGCCGCAAGCCCGGTGCGCGGGGAGCTCGGCCGGCCGGCGCGCCTGGTCGCGGCGATGCGCTATGCCAGTCTCGGCGGCGGCAAGCGCTTCCGGCCGTTCCTGGTCGTCGAAAGCGCGCGGCTGTTCGCGGTCCCACTCCGGCGCGCGTTGATGACCGGCGCCGCGCTCGAATGCGTGCATTGCTATTCGCTCGTCCATGACGACCTGCCGGCCATGGACAACGACGAGTTGCGGCGCGGACAGCCGACCGCGCACAAGAAATTCGACGAAGCGACCGCGATTCTGGCTGGCGACGGCCTGCTCACTTTCGCTTTTGATGTGCTCTCCCGGCCGCAAAGCCATCCGGATGCAGCGGTCCGCATCGAACTGGTCAGCGCGCTGGCGCGTGCGGCTGGGCTGGGCGGGATGGCGGGAGGCCAGATGCTCGACCTTGCCGCCGAGGGACGCTTTGCCAAGAGCGGCCGGCAAACTCTCGGCGCGGCGGAGGTGCGCACCCTGCAGGCGATGAAGACCGGCGCGCTGTTGCGCTTCGCCTGTGGGGCCGGCGCCATCCTGGCGTCCGCCACGCCGCGCCAGCGCCAGGCGCTGGATCGCTACGGAGCGGCGGTTGGCCAGGCTTTCCAAATCGCCGACGATCTGCTCGACCTCGAAGGCGATCCCGCCCTCGTCGGCAAATCGACCGGCAAGGATGCAATCGCCGGCAAGGCGACGTTCGTCAGCGTGCTTGGCGAGGCTGCCGCCAGGGCGCAGTTGCGGGCGCTGGTCGCCGCGGCCGAACGGGCGCTCGCGCCGTTCGGCGCCAGAGCCGCGATCCTCGTCGAAGGCGCGAAATTCGTTGCCGAGCGCCAGGCCTGAGCGCGCCGGCGAATTTGCGATTCCGGGGAGGTCATGGGACACTTGGCGGAGCATTTTTGACCTCGACGAGCCATCACGCCTGCGGATAGCTGCCCGATGACGGCCTTGTCGCAATTGCGGTTTGCTGCCGGGCGTCTTATTTGCTGGCCGCATCCGGCCCAGGTTCGGCCCAAAGTTCGACCCAAGATTGGACTCAAGGTTCGACCCAAGTTTAGGCCATGTGCCGACCATGTTCGGATCAGGGGCTTCTCCAACCAGGCGCGAAACGGGACCTGTTGCCGATTTCGGGACAGCTGATCGCATGAAAACGGACGCAGGCGTTACCGGCTGTGCGGTTGCGGCGCTCATCGTCGTGGCGTTGCTGACGCTGCCGCCTTTTTTGCAGGCGCACGCCGCCAGAGGGTCGGTGCCGGCGTCCCGACCAGGGGCCGCGCCTGGGCCGAAGCCGCTGCCGCCGCGCACCCCATTTTCCGCTGCCGATGAGGCCGCGGCAGTCATTCCCGGCATTCCGGATGCGCGGTTCTGGGCGGATTCACCGGACGCGTTCAACAAGGCACTCCCGTCAAAGCCCGGCCCTTGGCTCGCGCTGTCCAGCGGCGGAGCGGACGGGGCTTTCGGCGCCGGCCTGCTCAACGGGCTGAGTGCTTCCGGCAAGCGGCCCGACTACGCGGTGGTCACCGGCGTGAGCACCGGCGCTCTGATGGCGCCGTTCGTCTTCGCCGGACCGCGCTATGACAACGCGCTGCGCGACGCTTACACCAAGATCACGGCGGCCGATGTGTTCGAGATCGGCGGCACGCCCGAAAGCTTCCTCGACACCTGGCCGCTCAAGGATTTGATCGGCAAGCAGATCACCCCGGCCCTGCTCGCCAATATCGCCTCCGCCTACCGCGCCGGCCGCCGCCTGTTCGTGATCACCAGCGATCTCGATGCCGAACGCCCCGTCGCCTGGAATATGGGCGCCATCGCCGCGCATGGCGGCAAGCAGGCCGCCGATCTGTTTCGCGCCGTGCTGCTGGCCTCGTGCAGCGTCCCGGCGGCGTTTCCGCCGGTGCTGATCGATGTCGAGGGGGGCGGCAAGCGCTTTGCCGAAATGCACGCCGACGGCGGCGTCAGCGGCCAGTTTTTCGTCGCGCCCGCTGCGCTGATGGCGCCGAACGCGTCCTATCGGTTGCCGGCTTCGGAGCTTTACATCATCGTGGATTCGGGCTTGCGTCCGGATTTCCGGGTTGTCGAGCGCTCCACGGAAACGATCCTCGGCCAATCGGTTGACATGGCGGTGAAAGTTGATACGCGACTGATGCTCGACCGCGCTTATGTGGTTGCTAAGCGCAGCGGCGTCGGCTTTCATGTCGCCAGCATTCCGCAAAGCTTTGATGTCCCGAGCCGGGGTGCGTTCGATCCCAAGTACATGCATGCCCTGTTTCAGACCGGATATGACCTGGGAATGAGCCCGTCACCGTTTAGCGCCGAACCGCCTCCCTATTCGGAGCAGTCAGCGCCTCCACCGCAGGACCCTGACAAAACCGGAGCAAACAGATGAACCGCCTTTTCCGTGTGCTCTTCGTTGCCGCGACTGCGGCACTGCTGGTAACCGCGGCGGCCGTGCCTTCGGATTCGGCGCCGAGGCACCGGCACGAATATCGCGTAAGCGTCTTCGATGGGAATTGGAGCGTGGCGATCTACACCTCGTATGGCAGTTGCGGCAGCTACCGCGCCGCCATCCGCATTTCCGGCGGACGGGTGGAAGGCGGAAACGGTGACTATTCGGTCAACGGCAGAGTAAGCCCCAGCGGTGCGGTCAGCGTAACGGTGAGCGGCGGCGCGGGCAGCGCCTCGGGCTATGGCCGCCTGTCGCGCTCTTCCGGCGGCGGGCGATGGCGCAGTTCAGGAGGCGAGTGCGCGGGCTCTTGGTCCGCGTCGCGGCGCGGCTGACGCATCTTCCGCTCATTGCCGCGCAAGCGGGAATCCAGGCCGGCGGGTTGCATGAATGCCGAATCCCGGCTTTCGCCGAATCCCGGCTACATTTGCCCTACCCCGCGCGGCGATTTGACGGGACGTTGGCGTTCCACCACGGGCAGACGTCGCGCGCGCGCAGATAATTTCCGTCCATGACGTTGACCGGAACGCGGCCGCCGGCTTCGGCGACCTGAACGCGCATCGCGCGTGCCGCTTCGCGGCCTTCGGGCGGCAGCCACATGCGGTCGTGGCCCCAAAGACTGGGTCCCTCGGTGCGCTCATGCGGCGTCCAGTTTTGCGTTTCGATGGTGCGGCCGCCCCAGCCGTATTCGAACAGAAACTGCGACGGCGACCACGAATAGAACGACGTGATGTGATCGTTGACGTGGCGGCCGAGCGTGGTGCCGATCATTTCCGGCTGGCGCAGCGCGAGGTCGTAGGCCTGCCCGACATCGTCGAGGTAGCAAAGCTCGACCATCAGGTGATGGATGCCGTTCTTGCCGGTATCGATGAAGGCGAGGCTGTGGTGGCGGGCATTGATGTGGAAGAAATAGGCCTTGAACGGCTTGAGGATGCAGTCGGTCGGCTTGAAGTTGAGAATCTCGGTGTAGAACGGAATGACGTCATCGAGCCGCTCGGCCGTCAGGACCGCGTGGCCCATGCCGAGCGGTCCGGTGCGGTACCCGGAGATCGAACGACCGGGCTTGAACGGATCGCTCGCGGTCTCGGCGCCATAGAAAACTTCGAGCCGGTTGCCGATCGGATCAGCGAACACGATCAGATCGGCGACACGGCGCTCGTCCGCCAGCGCCCGCGATGCGCGCGCGACCTTGACGCCGTTGTTTTCCAGATGCGCGGCGAGCGTGTCGAGCGCGGCGGCATCGGCGACTTCCCAGCCGTAGAATGACGGACCCTCGGCCTCGTCGCGGTGCACGATCATGCGCTGCTTGCGATCGTCCATGCGCAAAGCGAGCGTGGAGCGGCTCTTGTCGGTGAGTTGCATGCCGAGAAAGCGCGTGCCGTATTCCGCCCAATCGTCGAGATTTTTTGTGCGGATGCCGACATAACCCAAAGCTTCAAGGCCCATCGCGGCTCTCCTGCGAGGATTTGTTCGATCCTATCATATTCAAGCTAATGCGTAAAAGCTGGCCTTCAAGGCGCGGCTTCGGCCGCAGAGTGGCCCGCGGCGCTTGCAGCACACGGCGGATGATGCGGAATTAGCTTGATCCGTGCCGCTCAGATGCGGCAACACGCATGCTTGTCTCGCCTCGACTGGTCTTTGACGATCAAATTGAGCGGCGGCATGCCCGCGATCACCTCGACAAATCGGTACACAGATGATGACGCCTGCGTAGGCCATACAAGGCGAGTGTCAGCCCCGCGAGCACGTGCGTTAAGCTGATCCGGTGGTGCGGGTTATGCTCACATAATTGTTTGCGATATTTCCATTCTGACGCATTGCCGCCGGATTTGGCGAGAAACATTTCGGGGGCTTGGGAACGGGGGACCTCATGATGGCCAAGGCCGGATTGCATCTATGGGCGGCGACCCTGCTCGCCGCGCTGGCCGGCGCTGGCTTAGGCGACGCATCGGCGCAGACACCGGATGCCGCCTGCCTCGCCGCACCCAACGCTGCGGCGCCGGCGGGCAGCCATTGGTACTACCGCACGAATCAGTCGACGCATCACAAGTGCTGGTACGTGAGGCCGGCGGACCAAATTGGCCCGGCCGCGGCGCAGCCAGAATCGGCGATTTCCGCCGCGGTTCCAGCGCAGGCACCGGAGAACGCTGTAGCCGCCCCCACCGTCCTTACCCCAGCAGAAGCCTTGCCAACTGAGGAGCAACCGGCAACACCCATTGCCGCCGCGCCGAAGCACACCGCCGCGCTGCCCGCGCAAGTGCCTATGCCGTCTGGTGATCCTCGCGAGCATGCGCCGGTCACGACGGCCACGACCGCGATACCGGTCGCGAGCTTGATGCCGACCGCGAGCGCAATGCCAGCTACAAGCAACTCCATCGCTTGGCCTGCCCCGCCGGCACTGCCGCCATCAGCGGATAGTGCGGCCGCCCCGCCGGACGCTGATCAGCCGCCGCCTGCTGCGATTGCGGCCACGCCTGACCCGGATAATGCAGTGGCCAAGAGTGACGCGGAACCGCACATGCCGGCGAGTCCGCAAAGCCGAATGTCTGTTTTGACGGTTTTATCGGGGCTGATTGTTCTACTGATTGCGGGAGTGCTCCTGCGCCGGGTCGTCGCGCGGGGACTGGAGCGCCGGCGCAGCATCAAGGTCGGGCGGCAAGAACCTCGCCTGATGGAACCCATCGCAACCCCGCCGTCGACGCCCCCGCTGCTGCGGCGTGCACCGAGCGTCGTCCCCAACCGGGCTGAGACCCCCCAGCAAGTCAACGAAGTTGAAGAGGCGCTGCGAGAATTCGCGCAAAATCTGCGCCGGCGGCGGTCCGCGCCGGCGGGCACCGCAGCCCGCGCCGGCGCCTGGGTCCGTTCCTGAGACCTGCGCCTGAGACCTGCGCCTGAGACCTGCGCCTGAGACCTGCGAGTGTCTATTCTTCGAGCATCAATTGGGCAGCATGAAGCTCTGATGGTCGTCGGATTAAAACCGACGAAATCGCGAAGTCGGGTGTATGTCGGTTCATCGCATACCTGCGGTGAAGACACGCGCGCACGAACGTCGAAGAGTGCCAAGAACGTGTGCTGCAGTAAAGATGGCCGCGACCGTGCACCCTGCGGTCGCCACGGCGACTTCCCAGACTGGTTGGCCGACAGCGCTATTTTTTTAAGGCGGAGACGATTTCGATCGCGCGTGAAATTTCTACGCCAAAGCAGGACGGTAACCCCGCGCAGTTCTACGCGGGCGAGGTTGAAAGAGCACATCGCAACCGAGCGTGCCTACACTAAGTTGACGATGGTTTCCGGCAATCCAAATAATCCGCAAGCCCGCTCATTGACGACAATCTCGAAGGCGGTGGCGCAAGCCCATTGTGCCGGTCTGCGCAGCGGCGTTATGGTGGTTGGTCGCATCCCGATGCGGCGGAGGATCGAAGTTGAGAACGGGTGATCTCAACTTTCCAGTCTGGAGCGGGCACGCACGTGTTCGTGCAGCGGCATCGCTTTCGGGGTTTGCAAGGTCCGGCCGCCAAACAAAAAAATCCGCAGCGGCATTGGCTGCCGCATTGTGCGCGGTTGCGTTTCAATTTGTAGCGTTTCCCGGTCTCGATGGGGCCGCGGCGCAAACCTCGGGGATATTGGCGCCCGGCAACGCGATCACGACCGGATTCTCCGGCGCGCTGCCGCCGGCGCAGATCGCGCCCGGCCAAGACCCCGGGGATTTGACGTTTATCGATCCGAAGGGGCCCTCGGCACGGGTCTTCAATCTGCAATCGCCGGGCGCACCGCCGCAGGCGCAAGTGATCGCGGCACCGAACCCGTTCACGGTGACGGCGGCGCAGGTCGGCCAGGTTTTTGGCGTGACGATCGACAATGCGTCGCCGCCGAACATGTATGTGGCCGCCACCTCGGCGTACGGCTTGCCGATCGTGGTGCCGGGCGCCAATGGCGCGCCGACGCGGCTGCATCAGGGCGCGGCCGGCGCGATGTTCATGGCGGGACTGTTCGGGCCGGCGGCGCAAAACGGTGGCCCCGGATCAATCTGGCGCATCGACGGGGTGACCGGCGCGGTCACGCTGTTCGCCAACGTCACGCTCAACGGCGTGGCGAATTCCGGTCCGGCACTGGGCGGGCTCGCGTTCGATCCGGGATCAAACAGCATCATCGTCGCCGACCGCCAGACCGGGATGATCGAGAGCTTCAATCTCAGCGGCATCCAAGTCGGCAGCTATGACCACGGCACGCAAGGCCTGGGTGCGGCCGGCCAGCCGCAGGTGCCCTACACGCCCACCACGCTCGACATCACCAATCCGGCCTTCTCCAGCGATAATCCGGCGACCTGGGACTATGCGCCGCCGGCGCGGCTGATCTTCGGCCTCGGCGTGCAGGCTGGGCGGCTCTACTACGGCGTGGCCGTGGGTCTGCAGGTCTGGTCGGTGAGCATCAATGCCGACGGCACGTTCGGCAGCGACGCGCGCCTTGAAGTGCAACTGCCTGCGGCGGCCGCGCCGACGGAAATCTCAAAAATCATTTTCGACGGCTCCGGCGACATGATCGTCGCCGAGCGCGGCACGCCGACCGGCGATTACGAGTTGATGGCCGTTGCGCAGCCGGCGGTGGCGCCAGTGCTGCAATATGTGCTGGTACCCGCGAGAGAGAGGCCGGCTGGCAAACGCCGCCCAATCAATACGCCATCGGCTTCCCCGGCCAATACACCAACGCCAACGGCGGCATCGCGCTCGGCTACAACTACACCGTCAGCGGCGTTCTCGACCCGAACTCTTGCGGCGGCTTTTTGTGGTCGACCGGCGAGCAATTGCGCAACTCCGCCGATCCCAACATCGCCGGGCAGCTTGCGGCGACAGGGGTGCTCGACCTCAACGGTCTGCAGGGCAACGCACTCAGTCTTGTCGAGCCGGCGAACGTTCCGCCGTTCTTGACCTACTTTATCGATTACGACGCCACGCTCGATGATCCCGCCGCCGCCGGCCATTTGGGCGACATCGCCATTCCCGTCAAATGCGGCCAAGCCGCGGGGCCGCCGCCGGGCGGCTATTGTCCGCCGTGGCAGGTGACGCCGTTCGGTCAATGTTGTGCGCCTTGGCAGGAAGTAGACCGCGGCCAATGCATGTGTCCGGGTGGTCTGGCGCTGGGAACGGGCGGCGCATGCTCATGTCCGATCGGCGTGAAACCAGGACCAACCGGCATTTGCCCGCTGCCGCCGGGAAATTGCGGCCCCAACACCACGCATTACTGTCCGCCGATACCGCCCAAGCCCGGTTCTATCCTCGTCGGCCCGAACTGCATAGCGGGCATCGGCTGCTGTCCGACTGGGACGACGGCGCAAAACCGCGGTTGCGTTACCACCGCATCAACCTGCCCAGGCGGCGGCAACGCCTTTTGCTGTCCGAGCAACGAGGCGCCGAACTATTACACCAATCCGCCTTCGTGCTGTAAGCCCGGCCAAATCGTATTGATCGGTGGAAAGTGCGGGCCGGCGCCGAAGCCGCCGTCCTGTAATAAGTCGGGCGAGACGGGTTACTGTTGTCAGGGCAACGATTGCGTCGCGACCGGGAAATCTTGCCCGCCGGGCGATCATCGGTTCTGTTGCAGCCGCGGCGAGACGCCCAACACCGTCAAGGGCGAAGGATGCTGCCCGCCCGGTACGAAACCGAACGGCAGCGGAGCGTGTGTGCCACCGCCGCCTCCGCCACCACCACCACCGCCTCCACCACCGCCTGTGAACGCGACCTGCCAGCAGTCCGGTGGCACGCTTTACTGTCCGATTTTGCCTTCCAGCAATGGCAAATGTGCCGGAATGCCGCAGCTGCCTGGCGGCGGCTGCTGCCCCTGGATTGGATCGTTGCCGTCTGGCGGTGCCTGCCTGGTGACCTCGCCTTGCAGTCTCGGCGACGTTCGCGCGCCGTCGATCTGCTGTCCAGTCGGGCAAATGCCAAACTTCGCGACCAACCCGCCGTCGTGCTGCCCGTCCGGCCAGGCGCCGCAGCCGCCGAACGGATCGTGCGGACCGCCGCCACCGCCACCACCACCACCGCCTCCGGCGCCCGGTTCGATTTGCCCGTCCGGCACCGGCTACTGTCAGCCTTCGGGTACCAACTGCGGTATTCGGTAGCAAACTCACCTAACACAAACCCGCACGAGAGTTGCCTATAGGTTTCACGTGAAATAAAAGGTTCGTACAGGCAAACATTTTGCTTGACGCTCCTGAGGTGCGAGGTTTATCTATCGCATATCCCTCGATTTCACCGCCGATGAGGTTTCCCATGCCCGATCCCGTAAGCGCCTTCCAGCCGGCGATTGATGCTCTTGAAAGTGAACTGACAGACCTAGAACGCAAGGCGAACGGCCTTTTGCAGACCATCAACCTGCTCCGCGAGAAGGCCGGGCTTCCGCCCCGCCCAGGCGGCTGGCAACCCCAAGCTGGCGACGGGGCCGGTGCCGCCACGGCCAGCATCAAGCTTCATTCGGACTCTTTTACCGGCAAGAAGCTCGGCGCCGCCGTCCGTGAATACCTTGAGATGCGCAAGCGCAGCGGCGGGGATGCTCCGGCGACACCGCGTGAGATTTTCAACTCTCTCAAAGAGGGCGGTTTTTCGTCCAATGCAAAGGATGAGACCACCGCGATGGTGGTGCTTCGCACGATGTTGCGAAAGAACACGACGATGTTCGCCAAGTTGCAGAACGGCAAGTTCGGACTTCGCTCTTGGTACCCCAACCTCAAGGCACCCAAAGAAACCGCATCAACTGACGATGATGTGGACGCCGGAGACGACGGCGTAACCGAAGGCGCGGACAACAGCGAGACAAAGGCGGCTTCGGCTGCCTGAGGATGAAAGCCGGGGCATCTCTGCCCCGGCTCCACTGCAACCAAGTGAAGGTCCGCCTGTCTGGGGCGGCATCGAAAGGCGGGTGGTACATGAGAAGATAGAACCACCGTTAGTCGGCAGTGAAAGTCACGTTGGCGCGTGGCCTTCACTGTCGTCGGGCCGGGGCCGGTGCCGTTCGCCGGATTTCCACCTGCGCGGGCTTGGGTCCAACCCCCAACCGGTCCACCTCTTACCAGATAAGCCCAATTCCGTCCATTGCGCTCAACGGCGCTTCCGCTTCGTATAGGTAATTCCCGGTGACGCGCCGTCAACGAAGTCGATCCCTGCCCCCTCAAGGGCAGCTCGCATTGCCGTTAGATTATTCGCTATCGGAACGCGGCGCCCCTTCTCGAAGTCGCGCACCGTCGAAAGCGAAACGGAAGCCTTGGCCGCAAGTTCATCCTGCGACCAATCCAGCCATGCACGGGCGGCACGACTCTGTTCCGGCGTCATGCGGCCTAGATAGGCCGGTAAATTCTTTTCGTCAACCCCAACGATTTGCGTTGACATCCATCATTTCAACACTTATCAATAACGTCAACGGAAAACGTTGGCGTTATGGCACAGCACTTCCTCCTTTCCTCAGCCGCCCGGTCGCTCTCGTTAGCGACCGTCGCGCGCATGTCGGACGAGGAAGCATGGGACGCCTTCCGGCTTATTCGCTGGTCTGACACCAAAGGCGAACCGACCTGTCCCCGTTGCGGTTGCCTCGACTCCTACAGCTACAAAACCCGCAAGGTGTTCCGGTGCAAGGGCTGCTCGCACCAATTCACTGTCACGTCGGGCACGATCTTCGCCAGCCGCAAAATGCCGATCCGCGATTACCTCTTGGCAATTGCGATCTTCGTCAACGGTGCGAAGGGCCACAGCGCCCTGCAATTGAGCCGTGACCTCGATTGCCAATACAAGTCGGCCTATGTGCTGGCCCACAAGCTTCGCGAAGCGGTAGCCGCAGAGGTTGACGGCCAGAAGGCTTCCGGCGAGGTCGAGATCGACGGCGGTTACTTCGGCGGTTACGTCAAGCCTGCCAACTTCAAAGAGAACCGCCGTGACCGTCGCCTAGTCGCCAATCAATCCGGCAAGCGCCGCGTCGTGATCGTGATGCGCGAGCGCAACGGCAAAACCCTTCCGTTTGTCGCTCCGTCAGAAGATGCAGCGGTCCCCACGATCAAGGATCGCGTGGCGAACGGCAGCACGATCTACGCCGACGAAGCCCCGCATTGGGATGAACTGCACGGCCGCTTTGTGACAAAGCGCGTCAACCACAGCATCGAATATTCAAACGGCGAAGCCTGCACCAATCAGGCGGAAAGCTTTTTCAGCCGGCTTCGCCGCGCGGAGATCGGCACTCACCACCATATCGCCGGCCCCTACCTCAGTTCCTACGCGAACGAAATGGCTTGGCGCGAGGACAATCGCCGCGTCGATAACGGGACGCTGTACCTCATGGCCGCCGACGCGGCGTTGAAGCATCCGGTTTCGAAGAATTGGTGTGGCTACTGGCAACGGAGTTGGAAGGTATGAAAACGAGCACCGAAACATACGAGCACACGATCAGCGGGCTTCTGCAAAAGCGCCGCGAGATCATGCAGGAAATGGCTGAAGTCCGCGAACGATTAGGCGCGATGGCAAATGACATCGAAGCAATCGACCGCGTGCTTGAAACGCTGGGGCGCGATACGTCCGGGGAAGAACAACCGAAACGGCCGCAACATATCGTGTTCTATCGCGGCCAGCTTCGCCAATGGCTGTTGGATCAACTCCGGGAGCACGGTCCCGCAACCTCGCGGCAGTTAGCGCAACGCCTCTTGCAATTCCAGAAGCGCGATTTGAGCGACAGGAAATTGATGTCGATGGTGGTCTATCGTGTCGGCAAAGGTCTGCACAACATGCATTCCGCGCGCCTTGTGGTCGCGACGCAAAGGACAAAGCGGGGTGAAAATACGTGGCGGCTAGCGTGAGAAATTATTCGTCCAACAACCAATCTAGTTGCTGATCTGCATTTGCCCGTTGTGCAGCCTTTACTACCTCTAGGCTCATTGGAATATCGAGCGTCTTGCCATGTTCGACAATATCGATGACCGGGACAATGCTGATTGCATCATAATCACGCGCCATATCTTCGTGCTTGAACTTCCCGGCCTGCTTCGCTTCATCAAGCATAGGTTTCGACGGTTTTTCCAATGTTATCAGCACGGCCATTGCGGCTTTCTCGCGGATCATGTCGCCGTGCAATGTTGCCACGTCTGTGCGGTCAACGCCGCCGGATTTAACTTGGAATATAATCTTTGCGTTGTCCTTTTTCCCGATCTTGAAGTAAGCGCGCCCGTCAACACCGGCGTCAGCACCCTTCTTCTCGTTAATCACCGCCCGATTTCGCGTATAGGTCAGCACCGCCCACTTTTCAAATTCTTTTCGTAGGCGATCATCATCTCTCTTTGCAAGCGCAATTGCAGAAGCCATATCGCGAGGGATGCCATCAGTTTTGATCTTTCCGATTTCCTGTACGCCGAAATGTTCCTCAAGCCGCTTGAGGACAAGCGAAATCGACTGGTAGGTAATATCGATTCCGATCCACTTGCGTTTCAACGCCTGGGCAACCGCGACAGTCGTGCCGCATCCGCAATATGCATCAAGAATTACGTCGCCTTCGTTGCTGGATGCTCGGATGATACGCGCAAGCAAGCCCATTGGTTTTTGTGTCGGGTAACCAATTTTTTCACCCTTCGGCCCCGTTCGGCGCTTCTCCAGCCACTTCACGTCGCGATCAACAGGCGCGTTGGTGTTGTACAGGCAGCCGTTTGTATAGGGCTGGTAGGACCACACGTCCTGCAACAATGCTCCGCGACTGCTATGGAGATGTTGTCGATATTCTGGCAGGCCATCCACGTCAGTCGTGAGAAACCCCTCATCGGCGATGAAATCGAGCTTTTCATGTTGCTCCATTTCTTCGATGCCGAGTTCTTCGGCCAGCGTTCCGGGGAAAGCCCAATGGCGACCTTTGGCGGTAACATTATAGCCTCGCCATGGCTGCCCGCTAACACCATTCCGGGGGCCGGAGCCGGTCAGCGTTTGCGATCTATAAGCGCCCTTCTCATCATGCTTGTTGAAGTAGCCGTTCACGTATCCTAAAAGGTAAGGCCGATAGATTTTGTTCCAAGTATAATCTTTTGTGCTTTTCACGTAGAAAAAAATCGTGTCATGAATCGGACCATATCGCCTTGCCGAATTGTGCGAACCCGATCTACGCCATACGATTTCATTGTTGAAGTTGCCGCCCTGTGAACAAAAAACGGCGTCCAAAACGAGTTTAAGATAATGACTAGAAGTCGGGTCGCAGTGCAAATAAAATGCGCCGGTTGGCTTAAGGACGCGATGAATTTCCGTTACGCGCAATGCCATATGAACTAAATAAGCCAGCAAACTCCCTTGTCCTAAGACGCGCTCCAGTCCTTTTATTAGTTCTACAAGGCGCGGCTGAAATCTGCCTTCTAAGTTTTCCAGAATCTCTTGCCAGCCGATGATCGCCCAATCATCCCATTTCCATGTATCAACAAATGCTTGCGCCTGTGCCCTATCTTCCATGCCATAGTTGTTATAAATCTGATTGTAATTGCGCTTGGAATTAAATGGCGGGTCGATGTAGCAAAGAGCAACGCTTTCGGAGGGAATCTTTTTACTCCGAAGAACCTCCAAATTGTCGCCGTAATATAGCTGGTTTTTCCAGCCGGGAAGGCTGCCGTTACCCGCCTTACTCACGACGCCACCCTCACGCAGCGCGGTCGGGCGGTAGGCCGCCTCTTTCCCGCTCAGGGCATTAACGATACCCGGCTCGGTTGCGGCCGTGGAGGGCGATTCGTCGCGGTAGCAAGAGGGATCAGAGGATATGGTTAACGGGCATTCCGGGGGCATTTCAGCCTTTCCCGGCACGTCGGTAGCTAGGTGAGTTTGCTACCTAATGCCGACCAACTGCGCCCAAAGTCAGATGTATGGCGGCCTTTGCTGCCCGCCGGGATCGGCGGCGCTTGGGGGGCCTGGAGTCGGAGGTGGTGGTTGCGTCCTGTCGGATCCGACAAAGAATTGCAGCCTCGGCCCCTCCGCAGTCTGCTGCCCCGCTGGCCAGTACCCTAGCTCCACGACGGGGAAATGCGGACCCCCGCTCCCGCCACCGCCACCGCCACCACCACCGCCGCCTCCGGGGCCGCCGCCACCACCGCCGCCTCCGGGGCCGCCGCCTGCCGGTTCGATTTGCCCGTCCGGCACCAGCGGATACTGCGAACCTTCGGGTACCAGTTGCACCCAGAAGACGGCGAACGGCCGTTGCTGCCCACAAGGCTCGATGCCCAACGGGTATTATTGCGTTCTGTCAAATCCGGCGATGAATTGCGGCTCCGGCCCTGCCGCGGTCTGCTGCCCTCTGGGCCAAGTGGCTGGCTTCGAGCCGGGCGGTATCACCACATGCGGGACGCCACCGACGCCTCCGCCACCTCCACCACCGCCGCCTCCGCCACCTCCGGGGCCGCCAGTCGTTTGCGGGTCCGGTGTCATCGGATACTGCCAGGCATCAGGCACCAACTGTTCGGCCAATCAGAAGATTGGCGGCACCTGTTGCCCACAGGGATCAGGGCCGAATCAATTTGGTTGTGCTGAGACCACATCGGCCGGCTGCGGCGCTGGCAACCCAATCGTTTGCTGCCCGCCCGGACAGGTACCGAACTTCCTCGCCAACGACTGCCTGACTCCGCCACAACCGCCGCCGGCGCCCGGTACGCCGGCGGCAAGCAGCTGCCAGTCGGCCGGCTGGTCGCTCTTCTGTCCGATGGGATCCAACGGCAACTGCCCCGGGGAAACGACCCTTCTTCAGGGCTCCTGCCTCACCAACCCGGGAGCCAGTTGTCCGAATGGCAACCTCGACGCGATCTGCTGTCATGGCACGCTGCCGAACTTCAGCAGCGGTGGCTGCTGTCCGCCGGGCCAAGTGGCGCTGAACGGCTTGTGTGCTGTGTTGCCCGCGTCGACCGAGCATAGGACCACCGGCCCCAATTGCGCGACGGGCTACGTGAAGCTGCCGAATGGCACGTGCTGCCTGTCGAGCCAAGCCACTTCGAGCGGTTTATGTTGCGCTGCCGACCGTAAACCCACTTCCTCCGGTACGTGTGGTGCTCCGCAACAAACTCCATGCCCGCCGGATCAACTGACTCCGACTGGTCAATGCTGTCCGACGGGGCAGATTGCAGTGGGCAATGCCTGCGGAGTGGCGGCGTGCAAGATCCGCGGCCAAGCCCACACGCCGGCTCCCGATGGCCCTTGCAAATGTCCGAGCGGTGAAACGGTGGTAGGCGAGGCCTGCGGAGTGGCGGCGTGCAAGATCCGCGGTCAAGCCCACACGCCGGCTCCCGACGGCCCTTGCAAATGTCCGAGCGGTGAAACGGTGGTAGGCGAGGCCTGCGGAGTCCAGAAGTCGCAACCGAGCGGTGGATCAACGACGAAGGTCAGCTGTGTCGGAGGCAAGGTGGTCGACAAGAAGTGCACGTGCCCGCGGACTCAGGTGGATAACGGCGGCAAGTGCGGTTGTGCGGCCGGAGAGACCGTGAAGGACGGCGTCTGCCAGAAGTCGCAACCGAGCGGTGGATCAACGACGAAGGTCAGCTGCGTCGGAGGCAAGGTGGTCGACAACAAGTGCACGTGCCCGCGGACTCAGGTGGATAACGGCGGCAAGTGCGGTTGTGCGGCCGGAGAGACCGTGAAGGACGGCGTCTGCCAGAAGTCGCAATCGAGCGGTGGATCAAAAACGCCGGCCGCGCCAAAGCGAAAGGTGACAACCCCAAAGCCAATAAAGCGAAAAGTGACGACCCCAACGAAGCCAAAGAAATCGCCTCCCAAGACGAAGACTCCCAAGTCCAAGCGGAAATAACACGTCGACATCCAAGGGAAAGAATAAGCGGCTACGCGGCGTCAAACGCGCCGGCAATGGCTTGTTTGCTCTTGTCGGCACCGCTTCAGGCCATACCAATAATCGGCGACTGGACGAACTGACAGGTGAATGAGGGATCGATCCCCTCTGCAATGCAATAATTGTCGATGGTAAAACGACGCTTTGGGTCATTCGTGGTCATTGTCTGGCGCTTAGGCGGATCGTCTGCTCGGCACAAGAGCCGACATTCGACGGCTCAATGAGGGTGATCGGCCCTGCGCGAATTGTCCCATTTTTTGCGACGAAAGTTATTGACTTTCGTCTCGGATCGGGATATTGGAAAATCCTCGCTCCGTGAAGGAGGTGGGCCGGAGGCATGCCGGGTCATCGGGCGAGGACGGTGCCCGCGGACGGATTTGCAAGCCGTTCCCGGGCGGTTTCGGACATCAAGTCTGCCGGCATTATGACCGGCACGCGAGGTGCTCGCTGTAACCGGGGCCGGTGCCGGCGGGAGACCCCTGCCATCTATGGCGCCGCGCTCCGCGAAGCCTGGTCCGGAGCTGAGTCCTTGGGATGCGTGAGTCCCTTGGACAAGAGCCGCAGTGGAACGCCGGAAGGCGTGCGTGTCCCAAAAGGGCGCGCGCCGCAACGCAAGTTGCGGAGGTTGCTGAACTGCGTCTTACGGCGTTCCGCTTCCTTTTGTTGCCGGAAGCGAGTTTAAAAGATTTTGTACCCTGGATTGAGCGCAGCGAAATCCGGGAGCGGCGAGCGAACTACGGGTTTTGATTTCGTGCGCCGCGCCGATCGTGATGAATCCGGTTCTCCACTGCCGGATTGATCTGACGAAAATCGGTTTTCTGGTTCTTGGCGGCGAGTTTTTGTTTTTGTTTTTTGTCTCTTTGGCTTGGCTTGCTCAAAAACTCGGGCGCAAACAAAAACGCGCCGCGAGAACGAGATTCTTTTTCCTCTCCCGCAAGAGGAGAGCGAAAAGAACGAAGCGCCGCGAGAACGGAGAAGCATGGGCATGGACAACGCCGGGTTTCGAGTGCTCTCCGCCATGATGAAGGCGGGCTTCAGGCGCAAGCCCAGGCTCGCTCCGGCCGCGCATGCGCGGCGGCTTGCCACCGAAACGGAATTGCAGGCGCGGCGCTATTGCGACGCCTTCATCCTGTGGCGGCGGTGCCGCAGCAAGGGTTGCCGCAGACAACGCGCCTGCGGTGGCGATGCGCATGCCTGCCTCAAACGCGCACTCGACCGTCAGCCGCGGTCGATGCAGTCGCAGGTGCGGCAGAGGATTCTCGATGCGACGCCGCACAATATCGGCGCGCCCGAACGCGAGGCGCGCCAACGCCTGCCCGGCGATCTGTGAGTGAAGAAAAGCGTCCTTTTCCCTCTCCCCTTGCGGGAGAAGGCGGCGAGTTGCGAGCGAAAGCGAGCAACAAGCCGGGTGAGGGGTCGGCACTTGACGAAACCGACTCCTCACCGCCCTCGCTCGGCTTTGCCTCCGCCAGAGCCGCCGCTGCGCGGCGTCGTCGTTTTTACATGTGGCGGGTCAGCCGCCTATGCACCCTCTCCCGCAAGGGGAAAGGAGAGGAGGCGGCACCGCTCACTCGAACCCGAAGAACCTGCAAAACTGCGGGAGCTCCGCGCGCGGCGAGCGAAAGGAATTGGCCGGATGCGAATGGTCGCCGTAGCCGATGGCCAGTGCGCAGAACAGCATCTGCTCGGGCGGCATTTTCACAAACGCGCGCACGATAGGGTGCATGCGTGCCCACGATTCCTGCGGGCAGGTGTCGAGACCGTGGCCGCGGGCCAAAAACATAAGCGCGTGAATGTAGCCGCCGAGATCGGCCCATTGGCCGGGCCCGAGCTTGCGGTCGACGGCGATGAACAAAGCCACCGGCGCATCGAAGAATGCGAAATTGCGCTTGTATTGGCCGAGCCTTCCTTCGGCGTCGCCGCGCGCGATCTTGAGCGCTCCGTAAAGCTGCACACCGTGTTCCTCGCGGCGCGATTTGTACGGCTCCCACATGGTCTCGGGATAGATTGGATACTCGGCGTCGTCATGGCGCGGGTCGCGGCCGTCGATGTGTTCTGCGACACGGCGCCTGAGTTCGGCGAGCGGCGCGCCGGTCAGCGCATAGAGCTGCCAGGGCTGCAGGTTGCCGCCGGAGGCTGCGCGCGCCGCGCGGACGATCAAATCGCGGACGATTTTCGGGTCGACCGGCTGGTCGCGAAAGGCGCGGCAGGCGATGCGGGACGAAACGGCGTCAAAGACGTCCATGGTTTGACTCGGAACGCTGCTTGTCTCGGAATCAACGTTACGCTGGTAGCACAAAAAGGGGCGAAACCCTGCCGCCTGTCGCTATTCCAGGCCGGCGCGGCGGAAGCCTTCCAGATAGTGCTCGCGTTCGGCGTCGTCCTTGATCGGCATTTCGCTGGCGATCCACGCGAGCGAGACGTTGGGCTGCGCCCGGCGCAATTCCTCGATCGCCGCGGCGGCAACATCTGGCAGCCCCGCCATGCCGGCCGCGGCGGTAAGCACGCGGTGCGCGCCGACGAAATCGCCGCGCTGGCGAATGCCCTCGCGGGCCAACCGCATCGCCTCCGCGTAGTTGCGTCCGACGAACTGCGCGTACGAATTGATGCCGCAATAGATTGCCGCAAATGGATCGCGCGGGCTCAGGCGCAGTGCGCGCCGGGCGGCGAGGTCGGCGTCCTGCCAGCGGCCGCAATAGGCGAGGGTGAGGCCGTAATAGCCCTGCGCCAGCGAGAAATTCGGATTGAGCCGCAGCGCCCACTCGAACGCCGCCAGCAAGTCGTCGAAGCGGCGCACGAACAGATAGACGCAACCGAGCGCGTAGTGCGCCCAGGGGTCCTCGCTGTCGGCGCGGATCGCCGCCTGGGCAGCGCGCTCGGCGACCGGCGTTGCGCCGGCCATGTCCTGCCAACCCATATGGGCCCCGAACGTGTGGCTCGCTGCGAGCAGACCGAGGGCGCGGCCGTAATTCGGATCGATGGCGGTCGCCTTCTCCAGAAGCGCCTGGACGACCACGTTGTCCTGCCGGGTCACCCGCCAGTAATGCGACAGCGCCCGCATCACCAGATCCCACGCGTCCATATTCTCCGGCGGCATACGCCTGGCGCGAAAATTTTCCGCGGCATAGATTTGCGGCTCGATCGCAGCCACGATGGCCTCGGTGATCTCGTCCTGCACCGCGAACACGTCGGCGAGGCCGCGGTCGTAGTGCTCCGCCCAGATATGGCTGCCGGTGGCGACGTCGTTGAGCTGCGCGGTGATGCGCACGCGATCGCCGGCCTTGCGGACGCTGCCCTCGACCACGTAGCCGACGCCGAGCTCGGCCGCGATCTCTTTCAAATGCACGGGCTTGTCTTTGTAGATGAACGACGAATTACGCGCGATGACGAAGAACCAGCGCAGCTTGGACAGCGCGGTGATGATGTCCTCGCTGATGCCGTCGGAGAAATAATCCTGCGCCGGATCGCCGGTCATGTTGGTGAAGGGCAGTACGGCGATGGCCGGGCGGTCGGGCAGCGGCAAGGCCGGACGGGACGGCTCGGGGGCCTGGTCGGCGTGGGCGACGCCGCCATGCTTGGGCCGGGGCTGCTCGGCTTGCGTCTGCACCGCTCCGACGAAACGCCAGCCCTTGCGGGCGACCGTGCGGATCAGCTTCTGCTCCTCGCCGCTGTCGCCGACCGCCTTGCGCGCCGCGTTGATGCGACTGTTCACCGTCGAATCCGACACCAGCCGCCCGGCCCAGACCGACGCGATCAGATCGTCCTTGCTGAGCACGCGGTCGCGATTGCGCACGAGGTGGAGCAGGAGATCGAACACCTGCGGTTCCACGGGGACGGCTTGCCCGCCACGGCGCAGCTCGCGCCGGTCGGGATCGAGCGTATGCCCGGAAAAGACAAGTTGCACGTCATCGCCCTCAAGCCGGATCGCGCGGCCGGCCTCAAGCAATAATCAAGCCGGCCTCGATGGCAAATCAAGGACAGCGCAAAGTCACGCTGCCACGGCCACGGCATAGTGCTGCGCCGGCGCGAAGGGGACAAACAGGCGCGCTTCGAATGGTTGCTGCGGCGCTCATCCGATCTGCCAACGCCGATGCAGCCCTGGCGCCGCGCACCGAGGCGAACCGGAGGAAGCCATGACTCAGCTCACGTTCAGCGAAAAGACGCAACGGCGGCAAGGCAGTCTTGTCGGCCGGTTCATCGCATTTCTCTATGGCATTATATCCTACGCGGTCTTCTTCGTCGTCTTTCTCTACGCGATCGGATTCGTCGAGACCCTGGTGGTGCCGAAGACCATCGATTCCGGCGCCGTCGTGCCGACGCTGCAGGCGCTCGTCATCAACCTTGTGCTGATGTCGATCTTCGCGATCCAACACAGCCTCATGGCGCGCAAACAGTTCAAACGCTGGTGGACGCAATTCGTCCCTCCCTCGGTCGAGCGCTCCACCTACGTCCTGCTGGCGAGCCTGGCGCTGGCTCTGCTGATCTGGCAATGGCGTCCGCTGCCGACCATCGTCTGGCACGTCGCCAATCCGAGGATCAGCCTCGTGGTCACAATCATCTCGTTCATCGGCTGGCTTATTGTGTTGACCAGCACATTCCTGATCAACCATTTCGAGCTGTTCGGGCTGCACCAGGTCGCGAACAATCTCGCCGGCCGTCCCATGCCGGAAGTGCGGTTTCGCACGCCGCTGTTCTACCGCTTCGTCCGCCACCCGATCTATCTCGGCTTTATCATCGCATTCTGGGCGACGCCGGTGATGACGGCCGGCCACCTGCTGTTCGCAGCGGTGACGACCGCCTACATTCTGGTCGGCATCCAGCTGGAGGAGCACGATCTGATCGAATTGTTCGGCGACCGGTATCGCGCGTACAAGAAGCACGTCGCCATGCTGCTGCCGTGGCGCAAGTCGGCCCCATAGATGCCGTGCGGGCCGGGCGCTGCTCTAATACGGCTTGCGGCTGATCTCGCCGCTTGCCGCGACGTACCAGCGCTCGCTGGCGAACGGCTTGCCGGCGAGCCGGTCGGCAAGCCAGTCGGCCACGAGGATCGGCGGAAACGGTCCGAGGTTGGCGGCGGGAACGTTGCCGACCGAGTGGCGCGATTCCTGGTAGATCACCATCTGTTTGGGTCCCTTGAGCGCCGCCAGCAAACGCTCGGAATGTTCGAGCGGGCTCAGCTCCTCGGCCTCTCCGGCGACGCACAGATAGGGGACTCCGATTTTTTCGGCGTGACCCTCCCAGGTGATCTTTTTGCGGAATTCGTCGAACTCGTCCTCTTCGACGATGCCCGACATGTACATGAAGCGCTTCTTGAAGGTTGGGGACGCCTCCTGAAAGATCGTGTGGCATCCGGGCTCGTGACACACCGACATTACCGCGGCGGCCTTGATGCGCGGTTCGTGGGCGGTGAGCACGGTCGCAAACAGCGAACCGAAACTCGTGCCCGAGACGCCGATGCGTGCGTCATCGAGTTCGGGACGGGCGGCGATCCAGTCGACCACGGCCGGACCCGCCGCCATCCAGTTCTCCATGGAAAAATAAAGACCGATCAGCGGCGCCTCGTACTGGCCCGGCCCGTCGATCGCCAGCACCGCCATGCCCCGATTGAGAAGTCGGTCGCCGTACAGCGCCACCTGGATTTCCTTGTAGCTGTCCATTCCGGGGATCGAGATCACGACCGGCAGCCTGCCGGCGGAATAATTCGGCGGCAGATGCAGCCAGCCCGGTATCGCCTTGTCCTTGAACGGAATCCATACCGCTTCGACGTGATGGTCGGCGAGCGTTGCGTAATTGGCGTAGCATTCGCGCTTTTTGTTGTTGTAGGCGATATTGGTCTCGTCGTTCTCGTCATAAGGCCACTGCGCCGCGCCCCAATGCACCGCGGCCATGAAGAAATTGTCGCGCGCGCTGATTTTATGGTCGGCCGCCAGGGCGGTCTTGGCTTTGGCCTCGCGCCGGCGCGCGACAGCGGCGAAAGCCGGGCCGATGTCGGCCATCTTGCGCACCCGCTCGCGGATGCCGGCGAAATCGGCGTTGGCCTCCATCCCGCACGGCGCATGGATGTAGAGCGAGCGCGGCTGATCCCAGTCGATGCCGTTGGCGCGAATGACGTTGTCGATCAGCCAGCGCTGGGCGTCGAAGCGGCGGACCCGCGGCGAGCCGCGCTTGTCGAGGACGGGCGGAAAGGCTTGGGCCGGAAAGGTTTGGGCCGGAAAGGCTTGGGCCGGGAAATTCATGGGCTTCTCCTGTGCCGGACGAGATTCTCGCTCGCCGATTGTGGCCCGCCGACGGCCGGCAGCATTATCGGCAAGTCCCGTCCCCTGCTGTCAATGATGGTTCGTCGATCCGATCTCCGCTGTCACTCTGCGGCCCGCGCTGTCGAACAAATCGACGTGACAGGATCGCGCGTCGATCCACACCGTGCCATGTTCGGCCGCCGTGAAATCCGCGGGCGCGCGCGCAACCAGGCTGCCGCCCGACCACCGCGCGTGGACGAGGATTTCGGAGCCGAGCGGTTCGACCAGCACGATTTCGAGCGGCTTGCTGTCGGGTACTGCAACCGGCGACAATCGCAGCCATTCCGGGCGGATCGCCACTCTGATCTTACCTCCGTCCGCGGCGCCGCCCGGCAGCGGAAACAATGCCAGCGCGGTGCGCACCGCGCTGGCACCGCCCTTCTCCGTCACGATCTCGCCGTCGAGCACGTTCAGCCGCGGGCTCGAAAGGAATTGAGCCACGAACAGCGTCGCCGGAGCGCGATAGACCTCGAGCGGTCGGCCGACCTGTTCGAGCTTTCCCTGATTCATCACCGCAAGGCGGTCGGCGAGCGTCATCGCTTCCAGCTGGTCGTGCGTCACATAAAGGGTCGTCACGCCCAAGCGGCGCTGCAATTCCTTAAGCTCGGCGCGGGTGTTGGCGCGGATCTGTGCATCGAGATTGGACAGCGGCTCATCCATGAGGAACAGGGTCGGCTCGCGAACGATGGCGCGTCCCAGCGCCACGCGCTGCTGCTGCCCGCCGGACAGTTGGTGCGGTTTGCGCTCGAGCAGCGCCTCGATGCCCAGCATGCGGGTGACGCTGTCGATGCGCCGCGCAATCTCCTCGCGCGGCACGCGATGACGCTTGGGACCAAACGCCAGATTGTCGCGTACGGTGAAGTGCGGATAAAGCGCATAGTCCTGAAAAACCATCGCGACGTTGCGCTCTTCCGCCGGCACTGCGGTGATGTCGGTGCCGCCGAGAAAAACGCGGCCGGCATCGAGTTCGACAAGACCGGCGACAGCGCGCAGCAACGTGGTCTTGCCGCAACCGGAAGGCCCGAGCAAAACGAAGAATTCGCCCTCGAGCACTTCGATATCGAGCCCGCGCAGGACAGCCGTTTCGCCGTGCGTCTTTGCGACCCCCGACAGCCTCAGCGCGACTGGGGCCATTTACCCCGCCATGGCTGCGTTCGCGGCGGCGACCGCCTGCCTGGTCGCGGGCTCAAGCTGCGACTTGCGAGCAAGCACATCCTTGATCAGCGCGTTCAATATGTCGCGCGCCGGAGCATATTTGGCCGAAGCCGGTTCCGCTTTCGCGTCCGGCAGTTGCTCCTTGGTGACCGCCACTTCCGGATGTTCCTTGAGCAGGGCTTGCATTTCGGGCAGATCCCAGGAGGCGATGTTGGTGGCCAAATAGCCCGAAGCGATGCTCCAGCGCGCGGCTTGCGGCGCATCGCTCATCCAGGTCATCAAAGTCCATGCCGCTTTCCGCCGCGCCGGGTCGGTCGAATACATCAGCATGTTGCCGCCGCCGGATGGCGGGCCGAACTGCGTCTGTTTGGGGATACGGCCGAGACCCCAGCGGAATTTCACGTTCTGGCGCATGAACGCTTGCGATCCGGTGGAGTGCCAGACGATTGCCGTCTTGCCGGCGGCGAATTCCTGCGGACCGTCGTTCCAGGGCGTATAGGGGGGCGTTACTTTGTATTTGTTGACGAGATCGTACCAGAACTGCAGAGCCTGCAGATTTCTCGGCTGGTCCCACAGAACCTTCATGCCGTCGGGGCTGAGCGTTTGTCCGCCATTGGAGTAGGTCAGTGCATAGTAGAACCAATTGAACGCTTCGAGCGGCAGTTCGACGCCCCAGCGCGCGGTGCGGTCACCCTGCCGTTGCGTCAGTTTGTGGGCGGCGGCCACCATTTCGTCCCACGTGAGCGGCGGCTTTTCCGGATCGAGGCCCGCGGCGGCAAATGCGTCCTTATTGTAATACATGACCGGCGTCGAGCGCTGGAAGGGGATGCCGAAGACTTTGCCGCCGTAACCGCAATTGAGCAGCATCGATGGCCAGAATTTGCCGAGAAACTGCTTGCCGCCCGAAGCGGCGATAAACTCATCGAGCGGCTGCGCGGCGCCGAGCGCGGCCAGCACCGGCACCGAGCTGATCTCGGTGACGGCGATGTCCGGCAACGCCCCCGCGAGTTTCGATGCCTGGATCTTCGCCAGCGTGACGTCATAGTTGCCGGTGTAGGTCGCCGTCACCCGAATGTCCGGATGCGCGCGGTTGAAGTCGGAAATCATGCTTCCGATCGCCTTGGCCAGTCCGCCGCCGAGATCGACGGGAAACCAGAAGCTCAATTGCGTGGGCTCCGCTGCAGGCGCCGGCGATGCCCAAGCCATCGGTGTGGCCGCCAGCAGACGAACAAATTTCCGTCGCGTTGTCACTGCGTTTCCTCCCGTTTTGAGTATCGGCGGTCGTGCATTTCCCCTGCGCGTCGCCGCTCTAACCTAGCGAGTACATGGGAACCGAGTCCAGGCCTTCGGCTACCGCTTCAATCCCGCATGCATGTGACTGCGGATGAAATAGCGCTGGGTAAAAAAGAAGATGACCAGCATGGGCGCGGCGACAAACAGCGTTGCCGCCATCAACAGGTTCCAGTCGGTCGTCACCTCCTGCGTCACGAACATGGCCAGCCCGATCGGCAGCGTGCGTATCTCGTCGCGATTGGTGACGATCAGCGGCCAGAAATAGTCGTTCCAATGCGCGACCAGGGCGACAAGCGTGAAGGCCAGCACGGTCGGTCGCGACAGCGGAAGCAGCACGTGCCAGAGAAACGAAAGTCCGGCGCAGCCGTCAAGCCGAGCGGCGTCTTCGAGCGCTTCCGGCACGGCAAGGAACGCCTGGCGGAGGAGGAAGGTGCCAAAGGCGCTCGCGGCGAAAGGCGCGATGAGCGCCCAGTAGCTGTCGATCCATCCGAAATGCTGCAACGTGATGAAGTTGGCCAGGAACGTCACCTGAATCGGTATGACGAGCGCGCCGATCACGGCGAGCAGGATGAGGCCACTTCCGGCGAAGCGGCGGCGCGCCAGCGCGAAGGCGGCAAGGCTCGATGTGACGAGCTGCAGCATGATGATCGTGGCCGTGACGACGACGCTGTTTATGAAGTAGCGCCCGAACGCGGCGCCCTGCCAGGCGTCGACGAAGTTGCGCCATTGCACGCCGGCCGGGAACCATCGCGGCGTCGGCGTGAAGATTTCGTCGCCGCGCTTGAATGCGCTGACCAGGACCCAGTACATCGGCATGGCGACCACGACCGCCAACGCGGCAACAGCCGAATAAAGAAGGATGCGAAACAGGAGGCGTTTCATCGATTGAACCACAAGCCGATGAGCATGGAGAGTCCGTACACCAAAACGAACATCACCACCGCGCTCGTGGCGGCGAAGCCAAGGTGGAAATACTGAAAGCCGTTCTGGTAGATGTAGAACACCAGCAGGTTGGTGGCGTTGCTCGGTCCGCCCTGGGTCATGATGTTGACGAGGTCGAACGCTTGGAACGAGAGAATCAGCGCGATGACGGTTGCAAACCAGGTCGTGGGACGCAGCAGCGGCCAGGTGATCGACCAGAACCGGTCCCACGGCCGGGCTCCGTCAAGACGGGCCGCCTCCAGGACCGATTGCGACACCGCCTGCAACGCCGCGAGGTAGACCAGCATGAAATAGCCGAAGGTCTTCCACACGCCGATGGCGATCAACGTCCCCAGCGCACAGCAGAATCGGTGAGCCAGGCAATCGGCGGCAGCCCGATCAACCCGAGCAGATAATTGGCCAGTCCGTAATCGGTGTTGAAGATCCACAACCCGACGGTCGCCGCCGCCACGGTCGGCAATATCACCGGCGTGTAGAACAACGTGCGCCACATTCGTGCGCCGTACAGCCTTTGATTGAGCGCGACCGCGAGCGCCAGCCCGAGCCCGATGCTGAGCGGCACCGTGACGAATGTATAAATCGCGGTATTGCCGAGCACGCGCCAGAACAGCGGATCGGCAAACAGCTGGCGATAGTTCGCCAGTCCGATCCAGCTTGGCACCGGCGAACTTGCGTCCAAACGGTGGAACGACAGATGCAGGAGGAATACGAGCGGATAGTAATTCCACAGGGCGAGCGCCGCGAGCGTGGGAAGCACGTAGAGGTAGGGTGCGAGCTTGCCAAGTTTTGCCGATGACCAGCGCGGGCAAATCGGCGGCGTGATGAGAGCGGCCATGACGGCAAATGATCGCCGCGCCAGCGGCCGTTGACAAGCCCGGGATCGGCGCTGGCGAAAACGGTCGGAAGGCCTCGGAACGATCATCGCTCGATAACGGCCGCTCGCGCCCGCCCGATGGGTTTTTTCTTGCATTGACCGGCGAGGTCGGCGACGTAGGGGAATGAAGGCTTTCGCACACGACACTGTTATTGCCGTGCCCGATCGTGCCGAACTCCGCGACGCGCTCGTGGTCTGGGCGCAGATCTCGGCTGCCGGAATCGGTGGTGCCGCGTTGCAGCTTGCGACCATGCACCGGCTGCTGGTGCAGGAAAAGCGCTGGATCGCCGAAGACCGTTTCTTCCATGCTCTCAGCTATTGCATTGCACTGCCCGGTCCGGAAACGCAGCAGCTCTCCATCTATGTCGGCTGGCTGGTTCATCGCGTAATCGGAGGAGTCATTGCCGGCGGTCTGTTCATCCTGCCGGGCATGATCTGCATGATGGCGCTCAGCTTCGGCTACGTGAGCGGCGGCAGTTCGCCGCTCGCCCACGCGATCTCGCTGGGCATCAGGCCCGCCATCATCGCCGTGATGCTTCAGGCCATCATACGCTTCGGCCGCCACGTCATTCACAGCCGAGGGCTGTCGGGCTGGCCGGAGCGCCGGGCCTTGCTCGCCCTGTTGGCGGATGCGGCCACAGCCGAGGCGCGCGGCCGACAAGACTCGCCCGAACACGGATGGCCGTACTGGCCGTCGCCGCGTTCGCTGCCGCGTTCTGCAAACGTGCGGCCGACGCTCCGGCAGTTCGTCCGTTCACTGACGTTCTGGCTGATGATGTGGCTCGCTCCGCCGATCGCTCTGCTCGTTCTCGTCGGCCCAGGCAGCATCTATACGCAGATATCGCTTCTGTTCGGCAAGGTCGCATTGATGGCGGTCGGCGGCGATTATGCGGTGATTGCCTATGCGGCGCGCGAGGTCGTCGCCTCATATCATTGGCTGTCCGCCCGCGAGGTGCAGGAGGGCATCGCCATGGGCGAGATGGTGCCCGGCACCATCATGATCGTCACGCAATTCTTCGGCTTCATGGCTGCGTATCGTGATCCCGGAACGCTGTCGCCGCTTGCCGCCGGCACATGCGGCGGCCTGTTGGCGACCTGGATGACGTTCTGCCCGTGCTTTCTCTTCATTATGGTGGTCGCGCCCTTCATCGAAGGCCTGCGCCGCAATGTCCTGCTCAATAGCGCCTTGCAGGCCGTGACGGCTGGGGCGGTCGGCATGATTCTCAACCTCTCAGTCTGGTTCGGCCTTCGCACGTTGTTCACCGACGTCCAACAGGTGCACTATTGGCGACTTAAGTTCGATCTGCCCGAATTCGCCAGCGCCGATCTGTGGGCCCTCCTTCTGTTCGTCTGCGCCGCTCTCGCCATGCTGAAGTTCAAGGTCGGGACCGTGCAGACGCTGCTTGCATCTTCGGCAGCCGGAGTTCTGCTCGTCGTGAGCGGACTCGCCGGCTGAAGCGTTCGCGGCCGCGGCATAGGTCCTTTGTCGGCGCCGGCATTGACAAGCTGCCGCTACGAGCCATCCTGCCAAGCTTGAAGGAGCCTCCCGTGCCGCAACCCAGCAACCTCAAGGCTGCGATCGCCTACGATGATCTGCGCGAATGGCTCGCGGCCGCCGAGCGGCTCGGCGAGGTGCGCAAGGTCGACGGTGCAAGTTGGCAGGAGGATATCGGGCTCGCCGCCGAGGCGATCCTGCGCGACGAGAACGGACCATGCGTGGTGTTCGATGAGGTCCCCGGTTGTCCGAAGGGCTTTCGCGTTCTGCTCAACATGTTCGCCGGCACCCGTCGCAACATGACGCTCGGCTTTCCCGATCACCTCGACAAGTGGGAATTAAGCGACGCCTACCGCGAGGCCTATCTGGTCGAACCAAAGATTATTCCACACGAGATCGTCGATGACGGACCGGTGCTGGAGAACGTGCTTACCGGCGATGAGATCGACGTGACCAAATTCCCGGCGCCGATCTGGCACGAGAAGGATGGCGGGCGCTACATCGGCACCGGCACCTACAGCATCACCCGCGATCCGGAGGAGAACTGGCTCAATGCCGGCGCCTATCGCGCCCAGGTGCACGACAAGACCTCGGTCGGCATCCTCACGGCGCGCGGCCATCACGGATTCATCCACCGCGAGAAATACTGGGCGCGCGGCGAAGCAATGCCGGTGGCGATGGTTCTGGGCGGCGATCCGCTCGCCTTCTTCTACGGCGGAGTCGAGGCGCCCTACGGCACCTTCGAACTCGACATCGTCGGCGGCATGCGCGGGCGGCCGACCCGGATGGTGCGCGGCAGGATCACCGGCCTGCCGTTTCCGGCCAATGCCGAGATTGTCCTGGAAGGCTATGTGACGCCCGACAAGCGCAAGGACGAGGGTCCGTTCGGCGAATGGACCGGACATTATGCCGGCGGCCGCAGCCCGGTCGCCGTACTCGATATCAAGGCGATCTATCACCGCAACGATCCGATCCTGCTCGGCGTGCCGCCGATGGGCGGCGGCCCGGACGAGATGGCGCGCTACCGCGCCGTGATGCGTTCGGCGATGATCAAGCAGAACATGACCAATGCGGGCGTGCCCGGCGTGCAGCAGGTCTGGTGCCACGAAGTCGGCGGCGCACGCATGCTGCACGCGATTTCGATCACGCAGCGCTATCCCGGCCACGCCGTGCAGGCGGCGCACATCGCCGCGCAGTGCGGCGCCTCGGCCTATGCTTCGAAATATATCGTGGTCTGCGACGACGACGTCGACGTGACCAATCTCGAACACATGCTGTGGGCGATGCTCACGCGCACCGATCCCAAGGAATCAATTCAGTTCATCACCGGCTCATGGGATTCGCCCGCCGATCCAGTCCTGCCGCCGGCGCGCCGCGCCGTCGGCGACTTCACGCATTCGGTGGCGCTGATCAACGCTTGCAAACCGTGGCATTGGCGAGAAAAATTTCCTCCGACCAACACACCAAGCCCACAAGTGGCTCGCAAGGCGAAAGAAAAATTCGGCTGGCTGTTGAACGGGAAGAAGTAACAGCAAACGTCCGGCGCGTTTTCTTGTCGTCGTCACACGCAGGCTTGACGCGCGCATCCATCCTGATATGCGGCAAATATTAGTCGGCCGTTCGGTGATCGGCTGGACCGCCGGGTCAGGCCTGACGGCGACGAGCAAGAGGACAAGTGCCCATGAAAATTGCTGTTCCGGACAAAATCTCTCCGTCGTATTTCCCGGCCGAGGCCGCAGTCGAGCTCGGATTCTTCAAGGATGAAGGACTGGACGTTTCGCTCGAACTCATCTTTCCGGTCGACAAGTGCTATGCGGCGCTGCGCGAGGGAGCCATCGATTTCGTCGCAGGCTCGGCGCATTCCGCGCCCTCGGCGTTTCCCGCCTTTCGCGGCGTGAAGCTGATCTGCGCGCAGGCGCAAGGCATGTACTGGTATTTGGTGATGCACGCCGATCTGCACGCGCGGCGCGGTGATGTCTCGATAGTCAAGGGCCGCCGCATCGGCGCCTCGCCCTGGGTCGATTTCGGCCTTCACGGTCTGCTGATCGAGGCCGGCATCGATCCCAAGCGTGAGGGCGTGGACATCATACCCGTGCCCGGCGCGGTCGGCACCAGCATCAATTTCGGCGTAACCGCGGCTAGAGCGCTGGAAGAGCGCAAGCTCGACGGCTTTTGGGCCAACGGCATGGGCGCCGAGGTTGCGGTGCGACGCGGCGTCGGCACCATCGTCCTCGACGTTCGCCGCGGCGACGGCCCAGAAGCCTGCTTCAACTTCACGGCGCCGACCATCGCCGCCAGCGACGCGCTGATCGCGCGTGCCCCTGACAAGGTTGCCGCGGCAGTGCGCGCCATCGTCAAGACGCAAGCCGCGCTCAAGGCCGACGTGACCCGCGCCGGCGAGGTCGGACAAAAGCTGTTCCCGCCCGCGGAGGCCGCGCTGATCACCGATCTGATCCGCCGCGACCTGCCCTATTACGATGCGAGCCTGTCGCGCGAGTTCATCGCCGACATGACGGCCTTCGCGCGCAGCGAAGGCCTGCTCGATCGCGATCTTCCCTACGAGAGCGTCGTCGCCACGCAATTTGCGCCGTTATGGAAGGGCTGATCAATGAGCACGCGACCGCGCGCAGACACCGTCAGGCGATTGTCGCTGCCGGGCGCGATGGCCGTTGCCGGCGGTGCGCTCGATCGCGCGCTGCCGCAGCCGACACCGGTTGCAGCGCGGCGAACAGTTCGGCTTCGTTGAACGGCTTCGGCAGAATGGCCGCGGCCTTCTCGGGCATCGGCAATTTGCTGGGATCGCCCGAGGTGACAATGACGTGAACGCCGCGATCGTGCAGCCGGGCGATCAGGTCATCGGCGCGCTCGCCGGCCCGCAGATGAATGTCTACGAAGGCTGCGTCGGGAAGGTTGGCGGCGATCAGACGTTCAGCATCCGCCGCGCTGCCAACCGGTCCGGCGACCAGCGCGTCGCACGCCTCAAGCAGGCTTCTTATCGCCATGCCGAGGTCCCATGAATCTTCAACTACGAGGATGCGAACGCCTTTAAGGTCCACGCATCCAGGCTCGGGCGGATCATGAAAATCGGCCGAGCGCGATGGCTTGTCCGTGACGAGTCCCCTGTCGGCGAATAATCGCCAAGTTTCTTCCTGTTTGACGCGCCGCCAGCATACACAAACATTCGATTCGGAGTGTGTCTTCAAGGACACACACAAGAAAAATTAATATGGTTAATTTCCGGCGGCGATTAGCGTTCAAAACGCTCCGGCAGTGAAATTGAGCCGTTGCGTCACGTCGTAGGGTTGTTTGGCGATCGGGTAGGCGTAGTCAACCTGCAGGGCTCCGAACGGAGAGTCCCAGATCAAGGCCGTGCCGATGGATGCGCGCAGCGCTCGCGAATTGGCAATCTGCTGGGACGGAGACAAGGCGGCAAGGCTCGTTGCGCTCGTGCCGCTCGCCCACAGACTGCCGACATCGGAGAACAAAGCGGCCTTCAAGTTGGCGTCCGCCGGAACTCCGGGCACCGGCGCCTCCAGCTCGGCCGAACTGGTCCAATAGATATTGCCGCCGACATTGTCCATGTCGGTGCCCGGCGTGATGTCGCGCGGGCCGAAGCCATTGGGCGCGAAGCCGCGAACGAGCTGCGGACCGCCGAAGAAATTGTCGAGCAAGGGCAATTGCTGGCCGCCCCAGGGGGCGACATAACCGCCCTGCGCGCGCACCATGCCGACGACGTCGCCGACGACCGGCTGATAGTAGTGGATGTCCTCCGTGGTCTTGGCAAAATCGGCGCTGCCGCCGAGGCCGGCCAGTTCATTGCTGGTTTGCACCTGCAGCCCGCTGGTCGGGCTTTTCGGGTTGTCGAGCGTGGAATAGGTGAGGGTGCCGCCGATCGAGGAGACCCAGATCGGACCGGCAGCGGCCGCCTGTTGAATTGGCAGCGACGAGGTCCCTTCCGTTGGATCGAGCGACACGGCTTGATTGTAGATCGAGTAGTCCCACGTCACGCCCAGTTGCTCTGTCAACGGCATGCCCAAAGAGAATTTGGCGCCATAGACGCTGCTGTTGTACGACTGGTTGACGTTGCCGAATGTTTCGTTGCCGAACAGCTCCACGCCAGCCGACAGCCGCTGGTCGAGAAAATACGGATCGGTGAAGGCGACATCCAAGCCGCGCGCATATTGGCCATAGGTGACCGATATTTTGCCGCTGTCGCCGGTCCCCAACAGGTTTCTATTGCTCACGGTGACTCCGGCCATGATGCCGGTCATGGTGGAATAGCCACCGGTGATGAAGAAATTTCCCGTGTCCTGTTCCACCACGTCGACGTTGAGCGCGACGCGGTCGGGTGCCGAGCCGGGATGCGTGCTGAATTTGACTGACTTGAAATAGCCGAGCGCCTTGAGCCGACGCTTGGCGCGGTCGACCAGAGCCTGATTGTAGGCATCGCCTTCGCCGAAATCGAATTCGCGGCGGATCACCGAATCGCGGGTCTTGGTGTTGCCGTGTATCTCGATCTCTTCGACATAAAGGCGTTTTCCCCCGGCGATCGTGTAGCGGAGGTTGATCGCTCCGGTTCCGCCGGCGCGTGGCGGCGGCTCGCGATCAGGCTCGACCAGCACGTCGGCAAACGGCTCGCCGCTTCGGGCAAGCTGCATGGTCAGATTGTCGACCGTCTTGTTCACCGCGCCGGCGTCGTAGACGTCGCCGGAATGCGTGCGCAAATAGCGGCGCAATGAAGCGGGATCGACATCTTTGATTTGCGAGCGGATTTCTACCGTGCCGTAGCGGTAGAGCGGGCCTTCGTCGATGCTGTAGGTGAGCGTCACGCCCTGTAGATTTGCCTCGAAGTTCGCGGAAGAGCGCACTTGCGCGTCGGCGTATCCATGGGCGCGGTAGAACTGGCGCAGCAGGTCGCAATCGTTCGCGATCTTGTCGGCGTTGTAGATGTCGTTGTCGAGAAGAAAGCTCAGAAAGTTGGTCTTGCCGGACTTGATCACGCCGGTGAGCTTGTAGGACGCAAACGCGCGGTTGCCGACAAAGCGGATTTTGCGGACCGCAAGCTTTTCGCCTTCGTTGATATGGAAGACGAGATCGACCAGTTCGCCCTTATGATTTCGCGCCGCCGCGCCACCGCGGCGGGTGTCGCCGGCGACATTCTTGCCGTTACCCTTGGCGCCGCCGGCGCGATCGGCGAGTTTGATCGTCTCAGGGATGATTTGCACCTGGAAATAGCCGCGCTGGCGGTAAAGCTCGATCAGGTGCACGACGTCGGCCTGGACGAAGAAGCGCGCCAATGGCCCGCCCGCCTTCGATTGCAGGGCCTTTGTCAAATCGGCGTCCTTGATCTTCTTGTTGCCCTCGAAGGCAATTCGCTCGATCGTCGGGTTTTCCACGACCCTGACCAGGACGCGGTCGCCGTCGCGGGCCATCTTCACGTCGGCGAACAGGCCGGTGGCGTAAAGACGCTTGAGCGCCGCGTCGAGCGCCGCATCGTCGAGGCGCCGGCCGGGCGCAAGACGCACATACGAGCGGATCATGGCGGCATCGACGTGCCGGTTGCCGGCGACTGCAATTGCCGCAGCGGCAGTCTGCGCACCGGCGGGCCCGCCGGCGGCCAGCGCGCAAACCGTCAATATCGAGGCGAACAAAGCTGCCGCGGCCAGCCGGCGTGGCATGAAGCTTGAGCCTCCCCGTTCAAACGGCCGTATGAATTCAACCCGGCGGGGCGGCCAAAGCGTGACGCTTTATGTGGCAATGTGAGGTATTGTTGGGGCACTCGCCACAATGGTTGAAAATTCGCCGTCCGGGATAGCGAGCTTTCCCAATCGGCGGGGCAAAACGACGGTACGACGCTGGCGCACGATCGCGGATTGCGCGCGTTGACGCGGAACGGCGGCCTTACTAAAATCGTTGAATCGCAAGGCGTTCGGCTCATCCGGTAGGCCGGTAGGAGGCCCTCGTGCACATCATCGATTCGCATTTCCATTGGTGGCCCAGGTCGATCTTCGACAGGCTATGCAAGCGCAAGGACTTTCCGAGGGCTGAGGTGAACGACAAAGGCGGCTACAGCTACTTCCGCCGGCAAGACAGCGGCTGCCACCTCAATTCCTGGGCCGAGTGGTTCGATCTCGATAAGCAGCTCGAATACATGGACAGCCTCGGGCACCAGGTCGATGCGGTGTGCTCGATCGGCCCGTTCTCGGTATTCTTCTCCGACCTGCCGCTCGCCGAAGGCCGTGACTACGCGCTGATGTGGAACGAAGAGATGGCCGGTGCGGTGCGGAAATATCCCGGCCGGTTGTGGGCGAGCGCGGCGGTGCCGCTGCAGGACACGCGGACCGCCATCGAGGTGGTCGATGACGCCGTCAATCGCCTCGGCCTGATGGGTGTCAATCTGCCCGGCAGCGTCGGCGCGGATGCCCACATCGATGCGGAGCGGCTTGAGCCGTTTTACGCCCACTGTGAAAAACTAGGCCTGCCGCTGTTTCTGCACCCGACCGACGTGATCTTTCAGGACATGCTCGACGGCTATGACGGGGCGCTGCATCTGAGCCTCGGCCGCGTCATCGAGGTCAGTGTCGCCGCCATGCGGCTCATTCTCTCCGGCCTGATGGAGCGGCATCCGAAATTGAAGATCGTGATGTCGCACACCGGCGGCACGCTGCCTTACCAGGCCGGGCGCATGGACAAGAATTCCAAGGCGGCGAAGCTGCCACGGCCGGTGACCGACTACATGAAACGCATGTATTCCGATACGGTGTCGCCGCACTCTGCCGGCATCAAGTTCGCCATCGATTATTACGGCATCGATCATGTCATGTACGGCACCGACTATCCGTGCTGGGATCCGGCGCCGTGCCTTAAGCTGATCGATGAGATCCCGCTCTCCGCGGCCGACAAGCAGAAGCTTTTTTATGACAACGCGCGGCGGATTCTCGGGCTCAAAGACCCGGCGAAGGCAAAGCCTGCGCGCGAGCCGGCGCTGGCGTAAGAAGCGGTACGGCGGTTGCGCATGCGAATTCCCTCTGACCGGCGGGGGAGGGGCTAGGAATCGCTCGATCTCTCCCGCTGGGGCGAGGTCAGTTCATTGCTTCGGTGCGAAGCGCTCGTCGATCAATTCCCACTTGTCGTAGCCGACGAGCTTTTTGTACGCCTCGAAATCCATGCCGTCGTTGCGGCGGGTGAATTTGCCCGATTTCATGTCGAGCAATACCGTCTCGATCGCCTTGGCGGCGTGCATGACGGTATCGAGACCAAGCACCGCGCAGTGAAAGCCGAGCGCGGAAAGCTCCTCCATCGACAGGATCGGCGTGTGGCCGCCCATCAGCGGATTGCAGATTTGCGGCACGTCGAAGGTGCGACCGATGCGCCTTAGCTCCTCCACCGAGCGAGGAGCTTCGATGAAAATGCCGTCGGCGCCCGCGCGGATGAATTTTTCCGCGCGGCGCATGGCCTCGTCGAGATTGTACACCGCGCGCGCGTCGGTACGCGCCAGGATCCAGGTTTCGGGATTGATGCGCTCCGCGCACGCCGCCTTGATCTTTGCCTCGGCAAGCTCGATCGGCACGACCTTCTTGCCGACCATGTGGCCGCAGCGCTTCGGCCATTGCTGGTCCTCGATCAAAATTGCGCTCACGCCCATGCGCTCGTAGCTCTGAACGGTGTGCACGACGTTCTTCACGTCGCCATAGCCATCGTCGCCGTCGACGAACACCGGCAGGTCGCACGCCGCCATGATGTCGCGCACGCACGCGGCGATTTCGCCAAATCCTTTCAGCCCGACATCGGGCACGCCGTAGCGCGCGCCGACCGCCGGAAAGCCGCCGATGAAATAGGTCTCGAAGCCGATCTGCTGGATGAGCCGGGCGGACAGCGCATCGTGCGCGCCCGGCACGACGAGGAAGCGCTTTTCGGCGACGGCTTTGTTGATGATCTGGCGGAAGCTTGAGGGCATCGGTGCTCCATCTGACGCGAATGTGACCTTTACTATTCGGTCAAGCCCATTAGAGCAAACCCCTCCTTCCGTGCCGCGCTTGCCAGCTGCTCATCGAGGGTGACGACTGTGAGCGATGAGGGGCGCTGCTCTGCTGCCAAGAACGCCGCGGCCAGCTGCAGCGCATCGGCCGCGCGAAGAGGGTGTACACGAACGAAGCGGGCCGCGGCTTCGCGCACGGCATCGGTTGGATCGATTTCTTCCCATCGCTCTGTGAGCTGTTGCAGCCGCTCAAGCGCGGTAATCATAGCCTGCGCATTAAGCGACCCATCGCGTTCTTTCCTGACCAGAGCGGAAATGCATTCAACTTCAGAACCCCACCAGACGAACATGTCGGAATCACGCGCTAGCAGCGCACGCAGGCGCTGACTCGTTTCCTCATGGACGAGCAACGGCACGACGGCGGAAGTGTCCCAAAACTTCACCGGCCCTCGCGCCGTTCCTCGAGAAGCGCCTCCAATATCGATGCCCCGCCTTTCAGTCGCGGTAATTCGTCGGTGAAGAACGACTTTGGCAGAGGCTTGCGGTGCCCCGGGCGCACAACGCCGTTACGGATCAAGCGGGCCAGTCGTCCGTCATCGTCCTCGGGACCGCCATTGGGCACAGGTTCGAGCCGCGCCACCGGACGCCCGCGATCCACGATGAGCACGCCGGAGCCGCCCTTCAGCCCGTCGATCAGCGCGCTTAGACGGTTCTTGGCTTCAGAAATACTGACTGTCTTCATCAGGCCAAAATAGCCTAAAGCTTGAAGCTATTCAAGCTTACAAGGCCGTCTTCGCTTTTTGCACCCACACCCGGTTGTCGTGGAACGCTGCGCCGCCGAATGGGGCGATGGAGTCCGAACCGGTCAGCGTGTTGATGCCGCGGCCGTCCGCATAGGCGGAATTGGGCCAGATCGATTCGGCGATCAGCACCCCGCGGCGCACGCCCTCGAACAGTCGCGCGTGGATGTGCACCTTGCCGCGTCTGTTGCCGAGCGTGACCGCATCGCCGTCGGCGATATCGAGCGCCGCGGCGTCGTGCGGATGCATCATCACCGTCGGCCGCCGCTCGCGGGACAGCGAGGTCGGCGTTTCGGTAAACGTCGAGTTGAGAAAACCGCGCGCCGGCGAGGTGGCGAGGCGGAACGGATGCTCCGTGTCTGCCTCCTCGATCACCTCCCAGTGGTCGGGCAATGCCGGAATTGGTGCCGGGCGGGGGACATTGCGATGCCAGCGGCCGAACGGCACGTTGGACCAGTCCGGCTTGAAGCGAAATTTTTTGTCCGGATAGGCGAAGCCGTCGAGATAATGAGCGGTGCGAAAATCCGGCTGGCAGTCGATCCAGCGGTTTTTCTCGATCTCCGCAAGCGTCCCCCGGCCGGAATCCTGCAGAGTCGCGTCGATCAGCTCGCGCGCCGTCATCGCAAAGCCCGGATGTTCGGCGCCCAGTCGTTTTGCCAAGCCGCAGATCACCTCGTGATTGGAGCGGCATTCGCCCGGCGGCTCGATCAGTTTCGGCCCGAGCAGAATGTATTGGCTGCCGCCGGCCGTATAAAAATCGTCGTGCTCGACGAACATTGTGGCGGGCAGGATGACATCCGCGACCTCGGCGGTGTCGGTCATGAACTGCTCGTGCAAGCAGACGAACAAATCCTCGCGGGCGAAGCCGCGCTTGACCATTTCCTGATCGGGTGCAACGCAAACCGGATTGGTGTTCTGGATGAGCAGCGCGGTGACCGGGCCGCCGCCCTGCAGTGCTTCCTTGTCGCCGGTCAGCACCGGGCCGATGCGGGACTGGTCGAGCATGCGGATCGCGGGGTCGTGCAGGTCGCTGCCCTCGATCAGGCTTTTGTCGAGGTGGAAGACGTCGCTGTTGTTGTGAAAGGCGCCGCCGCCTTCGTAGCGCCAGGCGCCGGCGACCGCGGCGATGCAACTTGCCGCGTGCATATTGAAAGCACCGTTACGCGAACGCGAGAAGCCGTAGCCGAGGCGGAAATAGGCGCGCCTGGTCTCACCGACGAGTCGGGCAAATTCTTCGATGGTTTCGACCGGGCAGCCGGTGATACGCGACGCCCAGCCCGGATCGCGCGTGCGCAGGTGCGCTTCAAGCTCGTGCGGCGCGTCGGTGTAGCGGTCGAGATAATCCCAGTCTGCCTTTTGATCGCGGAACAGGCAATGCATTACCGCGCAGGCAAGCGCGCCGTCGGTCCCAGGACGGATCAGCACCGGCAGGTCGGCCGCCTCCATAGTGCTGTTCATGTAGACGTCGACGGCGACGATCTTGGCGCCGCGTTCCTTGCGGGCGCGGGTCGCATGCGTCATCACGTTGACCTGGGTGTTGACGGCGTTGGTGCCCCAGATCACCACCAGATCGGATTTCGCCATCTCGCGCGGATCGGCGCCGGCCAGCTTGCCGGTGCCGGCAATGAATCCGGTCCAGGCCGAGTTGACGCAGATGGTGGAGAAAAAGCCGGAATATTTCTTAGCGTGGCGCAGCCGGTTGATGCCGTCGCGCATCAGGTGGCCCATCGTGCCCGCATAGTAATAGGGCCAGACCGCCTCCGAACCATGCGCCTGCTCGGCGCGGACAAATTGCTCCGCGACAAGATCGAGCGCGTCGTCCCAGGAGATCGGTGCGAATTGGCCGCTGCCCTTCGGGCCGATACGACGCAGCGGATGCAGCAGGCGATCGGGGTGATGCACCCGCTCGGCGTAGCGCGCCACCTTGGCGCAGATCACGCCGGCCGTATAGGCGTTCTCTGCGGCGCCGCGCACGCGGCCGATCGTGTGCCTGTCAAGGACTTCGACCTCGAGCGCGCAGGTTGACGGGCAGTCGTGCGGACAGGCTGAGGCGAGGATTTGCGGGCGGACGGCCTGGTTCATGATTTGATCCTACCAGGGCAGGGCGGACCGGCGAAGCTTAATCCACCGGCTGCTTGTTAGATAGTCGCGCGCAGCCGTTTTGCCGCCTCCACCATGACGGCGAGCTTTTGCCGCGCCAGTTCCCGGCCGATGGTCATCAGTCCGCAATCCGGCGCGAGCCATACTTGCTTCGGATCGAGGACCTCGAGCGCGTCGCCGATGCGGCGCTCTACTGAATCGACACTGGGCACCGGCGAATCGCCGGGATCGACGCAGCCGAACATGACGATGCGGTCGCCGCAGATTTGCAGCCCCTTGGGATCGAACGTGCTGCGGCCGAACTCGACATGAAAACCGCCGATGCGGGTTTCCATCAATTGCGGCAGCAGCTCCGCGTAGCGGTATTGGTGCTGCAAAGCGCCGCCGCCCGGATAGCCGTAGCAAAGGTGCACGATGGTCGGCACGGCAATGCCGTCGAGGCAGCGATCGAGGGCACGCGCGCCGTAGGCGCGCACCTTGTCGTGGTAGCGGGTCATCGCCGGTTCGTCGATCTGCAGCACGTCGACGCCGGCGCTTTGCAGATCGCGCAACTCGGCATTGATCGCCGCGGCGACATCGAAGGCAAGCTCTTCTTCGTCGTGGTAAAATTCGTTGACCGCGCTGTCGATCACGGTCATTGGTCCCGGCACCGCCATTTTGATCGGTCGGCGCGTATGGGCCTTGGCGGCGCGCAGATCGTCGACCGCGGCTGGCGCGCGGCGCACGATCTTGCCGGTGATGCGCGGCACCAGACGGTCGGCCTCGCGATTGCGATAGATTTTTTTTGGTCACGAGCCGCTCGGTCTCGACGCCGTCCCACTGCCCGGCGATGTGGAAGATGAAAGTTGCCCGCCGCATCTCGCCGTCGGTGAGAATGTCAAGGTCGAGCCTTTCCTGCTCGCGGATGACGAGCGCCATGGCGTCGTCCATCGCCTGCCGCAGCGCGTCGCCTTCAAGCCGAAACGTGAGTTCGTTGCGCTTGGTGTGCGCGAGCCAGGTCGGACGCGGAAAGCTGCCGATGCTCGTCGTGGTCAGCGGGCCGAATGACATAGTGCTGCTTCCGCCGGTCCGAAGATGGCGATCAATGCGCGGGCTGTGCCTCGCGCGCCTGGCTGCCCAGCAGCGCAACCTCGGCGGTGGCGTCGAGCCGGCTGTGGCCGGCCATCATCAGCTTGCCGAGGTAATACTCACCGGAAGTGATCGGCGGATATTTCGCGCCCGACCCGATGCAACTCTCGAAGCAGCGAACGACGGTGTCCGGATTCGGATTGTGGAAGAATACCAGCGAGATGCGATCAGTCGGCACTGCATCCGGCGGCGGCACGGCGACGCGATGCAAGGTCGAGACCCAGCGGTCGTTCGACCAGCGCATCATCGTATCGCCGATGTTGCAGACGAAGGCGTCGAGCGGAATGTGGACATCGATCCAATCGCCGCGGCGGGCTTTGACCTGCAGGCCGCCCAGCGTGTCGTCGCCGCGCACGAAGGTGATGCACCCGTAATCGGTGTGCACGCCGGCCCGCAACTGTCCCGGCAACGGGGCTTTGGTTACGGCAGGATAGCGGATGATGCGTCCGACGCTCGCCTCGCGGTCGAACTTTTCAGCGAAATAGTCTTCATCCGCTCCAAGCGCCAACGCCATCGCGCGCAGCACGCGTGACGCCACCTCCGACATCGCGGCATGGTAGGACAGCATGACGTCCTTGAAATCGCGCGGACGCTCCGGCCAGATGTTCGGCGCATACATTTGCGCTATCGTCTTGTCGACTTTCGTCATCAGGGCTTCGACTCCCTCGCGACCGAACGCAAACGCTTCCTGGATATCCGGCGGAGCCGCTTCTCCCCTCGAATAGGCAAGCGAACGGTCGCCGATGCAATTATAGCCGCGGCTGATTTTCGCCGGCGGCCGCTCGACCTTCATCTTCTCGGCTTCCGGCAAGGCGAAAAACTCGACGGCGCGCCGGCGCGTTGTCGCGATCAAGTCTTGCGGCACGCCGTGGCCGACAACCATGAAAAATCCGATCTCGGTACAGGCGGCATCGATTGCAAGTGCGACCTTGCGGCGCTCATTCTGGCTGCCGCCCAAGAGCGGCGACAGGTCGATGACGGGGATGGTATCCGGCGCCGCCATGGTGCACCTTTCATGGGCTGAGGAATGAGTGCGGCCACTATATTCGCATTGCCCTTTGCCGCAATGGCAGAGAGTCCGTTGGGGACGGCGCGCTGCAAAGGGCGGCCTTGCTTGGTCTGCTTTTCAGGCCAGATCGGCAACTTCGGCGTGGATACGCAGAAGATCCGGAATCGTGCGCGGGTCGCGGCGGCCGAACCCGCATTCGGTGGCGACCGAAAAGTTTGCCGCATATTTTTTCGCCGTAGTGAGACGTTGCTTGCTGCCTTCGACACCATCGGTGTAGTGCACGAGACCGAGGCAGAGCTCGGTTTCGGGCCGTAGCGAAAGCCGACGCAACGGCGCGAAATAGGCGTCGTCCGCGCGATTGCGCGGCACCGGCATGTGGAAAAGCTGAATCGGCCGCTCGATCCGGCGCGCCACGTGGTTGGCGAACTCGACCATGTCGCCCATATCGCTCGGTTCGACGACGTGCCGGTGGTTCGAGTCGCCGTAGCAAAGATGGTAGAGCAGGTCGATGTCGGCCGGCACATGATTGCCGAGATCGGCGACGATGGCGCTGAATTTTTCCTGCATTTCGTCCTTGGTGCGGCCGTAGCTTGACGCCTCGTTGCGCTGCAACCGCGCAAACACTGCCGAAGCTACGTCGAATTGGATCGCCAGGTCCCGATGCGGGATCGCCGCGGCGATTTTGTCGATCTCACGCTTGAGCGCATCGTTGTAGAGCGGATCGATGGGCGCATGCAGCGAATCGACCAGGAACAGCCAGATGACAGAGTGTGCGGGGGCCAGATCGACCTGGAATTTTGTGCCGGGCGATATTTTGCCGGCGGCCTTGAGGTGCTTGAATTCGGCATACGATTGTTTGGCAACGTCGGCGTAAAGCAGATTGTCGAAACGCACGCCTTGCGCGGCGATGCCGGGTTTGAGCGTGTAGCGCTCGCGCCCGGTGCCGCTCGCGTGCACGCGGAAGAATTGGCCTGATTTTTCGAACGCCGGGTGTGCGGCGAATACGGGTTCGAGCCAAGTGATCCAGTCGCGGCGCTCGCCGGTTTCGCCGTCCGGCAGCCGCTTGATGCGCGCGCCAAGCGCGGTGCTCACTGTTTCGAACACTTCCCCGACGCTGCCCAGCGGGACGCTGCCAACCAGATGAACATTGCGAGCCATGGCGTTCAGCCGTCTCGGCAGATTTCGGCGTGGATTTTCAGAAGCTCGCGCACTGTCTCCTCCGACCTCGAACGCGCCATTCCGCATTCGGTGGCGATGCCGAACTCCGGCGCGTGACGGCGCGCCGCCTCGATCCGCCCTCGCGTGCCTTCGACGCCATCCTTGGCATGAACGAGGCCGAGAAACAGCTCGGTGCCGGCGGCGAGCTTCAGATCGGACAGCGGGCGGTGAAAGGCGTCGTCGCTGCGCTCGATCGGGACCGGCATGTGGATATAGGCGAACTTGTGCGCGACCGCTCGTGACAGCGCGTTGGCGAATTCGACCATCCTCGCCGCGTCTGTGGGCTCGACGAAATGTTTGGCGCCGAAATCGCCGTAGCACAGGTGCAGGCCGAGCTCCACATCGTCGGGTACGGCGGCGCAAAGGCGCCGCATGCGCTCGACAAGCGCCTCGCGGGGTATCGCCGAACCCGGGACCGCATCGGTCTTCTGTCCGTCCCACAGGACCATCTCGTTGCAGACATCCCACTGGATGCACAGATCGCGGTGCGGGATGTGCCGGCACAACGCGGCGACTTCAGCAATCATGGCGCGCTCGTAGGCGGCCTCGACGGCCGGCAGCGCCGCGGGCATGACGACCGAGCCGGCGGCCGCAAACGGCGTCGGCAGGCAGACCTGAAAACGAATATTTTTCGGCAAGGTGCCGTTATCGCGTGCCGCGACAAAATCCAGGTAGGACGCGCGCGCTTCCCGCGCATAGCCGAGCTCGCCGAAATGCACGTCGGCCGGCGCCACGCCTTCCGCCAGGGTCAGCAGCGGAAACCGGTTGGTCGTGCGGATGGCGCCGGACGGATCGGGCCGCAGGAACACGCTCGCGCGCAACAGCGGGTATTGCCAGCTGATCCACAGTTTGCGGCCGCCGACCTCGCCGTCGGGTATGCGGCGCAGATAGGGTCCAAGCAGGGCGCCGACCGTACGAAAGACATCATCCACGGTGTCGAGGCCGATGCTGCCGACGAGATGCGCGCGCAAGGCTGTAGCCTCCTGCCGATGCGATTATGCCGTCGTGCCAAGCGTGGACGGCACGGTCCGGTAAAGTATATCGTGCGAGCGAGCGCAGGAAGTCCGCGCGAACCGGAGGAACCGCGATGCGAGCGGCAGTTTTGGGCGAGCACGGCATTGAGGTGCGTGACGTACCGAAGCCGGAGCCGGCGCCGAATGAAGTTCTCGATCCGCGTGCGTGCCTCGAGCCTCAACCGCGCCGACCTTTTGGTGTCTTCCGGCGTGCAGCATGGCCGCGTCGGCGGATTCGGCGCGCGCATCGGGCTTGAATGCTCCGGCGAGATCGAGGCCGTTGGCGATGAGGTGAAGGATTTCAGGCCTGGGGACCGAGTCATGGCCTCGGCGCCGGGTGGCTTCGCCGAATACGCCGTCACCGATGCCGGACGCGCCCACCGTATTCCCGGCAACAACATGACCTATGAGCAGGCCGCATGCTTTCCAGTGGCGCTGCAGACCATGCACAACGCAGTAGTGACTGCCGGGCGACTTAAGCGCGGCGAGACGCTGCTCATCCAGGGTGCCAGCTCGGGCGTCGGCCTGATGGGCATGCAGATCGGCAAGCTCTTGGGGGCGTCGCTGGTCTTGGGCAGTTCGACCAACGCGGCACGCCGGGCGCGGCTGCATGAATATGGCTGTGACGTGCCGATCGATACCGGCAAGCCGGATTGGCCGCAGGACGTAAAAAAGGCGACGGACGGCATAGGCGTCGACCTGATCGTCGACATGGTCTCCGCGCCGGTCGCCAACGGCAACCTCGAAGCGGCAAAAATTCTCGGCCGTATCGTCAATGTCGGCCGCCTCGGCGGCACGAAGGGCGAGTTCGATTTCGACAAGCACGCGCTCAAGCGCATCGACTATATCGGAGTGACATTTCGCACCCGCACGCCCGTGGAGGTGCGCGAGATCGTGCGCGTGCTGCGCGCCGACCTGTGGCCGGCGGTCGAGAGCGGCAAGCTCAGCCTGCCGATCTACAAGACCTTCAAGCTTGCGGAAATCGTCGACGCGCTGGCGGAGATGCGCGCCAACAAGCATTTCGGCAAGATCGTCATCACCGTGGCGTGAGTCACGAATTCACCTGGGGCGGCTTGGTGAACCGCAGTCCGCCTTCATCTCCGCTCGCGGGTTAGGCCTGCCGCCAACCCCTTCTACACCTCCTCCGTCACCACCTCGTGGAATTTGCTGTAGTCGAGAACCAGGCGGCCTTGTTCGGAAAGGCTGGTGATATCGCGGTAGCGGTGTTGCCAGCGGATGTCGTTTCGCGAATAAATCTGCCGCGCATAGAGTCGCTGCGCGGAATTGTCGTCGACCCCGTCCACGTTGAGGATCAGCGCGCCTTCGACGGCGGCAAAATCATCGGCAGTCATGCCGTAGAACGCACTCGATTGATCGATCACGTGAAGAAGCGTCCAGCTGAGCGAGAACATCGGATGCTCGCGTCGCTCGAGTTTCAATTCGTAGTAGCGGCGGAATTGCTCGCGCTCCTTCGTGTCCTCCAGCCGGAACATCCACAGCCGCGCGGTGGCTTGCGAGATCGCGTTGTGCCGCGCATTGGCGATGCGGATCATCAGCGTCGGCTCGCCCTGATGGGTGGTGACGACGGGGTGGCGGGCAAACACGAAGCGGGCCTTGGGCCGTGAGAAACGGGCGAAGATCAACCCGGTCATCACCGCCAGGAACGACATGCCGGTGAAAATCTCGATGGTGGCGACGATATGCCCGTAGTTGGTCTGCGGATGCATGTCGCCGTAGCCGACGGTGGCCAGCGTCTCGATCGAGAAATAGAACAGGCTCAGCGGCAGCGGCAGGTCCGGCGAGACATTGGCGATCGGCTCGTGTCCCAGCCAATACAGAAAACCAAATCCGGCATTGAGGACGACGAAGATCAGTGCCGCGATGCCGAAGAACACCGGCCACTGCACGATCATTGAACGATGATAGAGGTCGGTCCAGAATGCCGGGTCGAGTCCGCGGGACTCTATCTCCCGCAGACCGATGCGAGTGAGAATTGTTCTTCGCGCCGCCATCCGCGCTCGTCGTTTCGTCCTCGCCAACGGTTCGTCCTCCGGCGCGGCAGGTTGGTGGTCTGATCCTAACACTCGCCTCAGGGTTCGGCAGGCTCGTGTGCGAATGTGAGAAGCAAAGGACCATCAGCACGGATAGTCCTTGGAAGTGCTTTGGATTTGACCTTCGCGTCACGCGTTCGCGGCCGCGTGGGCGGCGAATAGCAAATCCGCTCCGCCAGCTCTCCAGCTATGCGGTGGCCTGGGCCGGTATCCGCGCTTTGAGCCGCGGGTACACGCGCCGTGCGTTGTCTTCGAAAATCTTGCGGCGTTCGGCGCCGCTGATCGGCGTCTTGTCGACATAGCGCTTGGTATCGTCAAAGCCGAAGCCGGTTTTCGGATCATTGCCTTTGACTGCGCCGACCATCTCGGAGGCAAACAGGATATTGTCGATCGGCACCACCTTGGTGAGGAGGTCGATGCCGGGCTGGTGGTAGACGCACGTATCGAAAAAGATGTTCTGGCCCATGATCTCGGCCAGCTCAGGCTTGCCGTTGTTGAGCGCGATGCCGCGGAAGCGGCCCCAGTGGAACGGCACAGCGCCGCCGCCGTGCGGGATGATGAATTTCAGCTTCGGGAAGGTCTTGAACAGATCCGACAGGATGATCTGCATGAACACCATCGTGTCGGCGTTGAGATAATACGAGCCGGTGGTGTGCATCGCCGGATTACAGCAGCCCGACACGTGGATCATGCAGGGCACGTCCAGTTCGATCATCTTCTCGTACAGCGGGAACCAGCACTTGTCGGTCATCGGCGGCGAGTTGAAATAGCCGCCCGACGGATCGGGATTAAGATTGCAGCCGACGAAGCCCATTTTCACGCAGCGTTCGAGTTCGACGGCGCAATTCTTCGGATCGACCCCAGGCGATTGCGGCAATTGGCAGACGCCGATGAAGTTTTGCGGAAACAGCGACACCACGCGCGCAATCACGTCGTTGCAGATTTGCGACCACTCCGTCGATACGCTTTCATCGCCGATGTGGTGGCCCATGCCCGAGGCGCGCGGCGAGAAGATGGTGAGGTCGGTGCCGCGTTCGCGCTGCAGCTTGAGCTGGTTCTGTTCGATCGACTCGCGGATTTCGTCGTCGGACATTTTCAGGGACGCGCGCGACGGCAGCGCCGCCTTGTTCTTGGCATTCGCCGCCGCAGTCTGCTCCTTGCGGAAGCGGTGCAGGTCCTTGGGTTCGGTTGTGTAATGGCCGTGGCAATCGATAATCATGGCACCATCGCTGTGAGCGGGATTGGGATCGGGGATGACGGATGCTACGGCGCGCGGCACGATTGTCAAACCCGGTTTGCCAGTCGTCATGGCCGGGCATGACGGGCTGAGTTCTATGCTTTAGGATGTCGCCCGCACCAAGGAGGAATAAGGAATGGCTGATTTACCGAGGCTCAACGGCGTCATTCGCGCGCTTGAAACGGGCCAGCATGCGCTGACGTGCTTTGCACCGGCGCATGTCGACTCCGCTATCGCCATGAGCACATCAAAATTCGACGGCTGCGTGTTCGAGATGGAACACAATCCGTGGGACAGCGGCCGGCTGCGGGATTGTTTGCAATACATGCTCAACCGCGCGCAGATCGCCAAGGCCGCCTCGATGGTGCCGGGCGTGACGCCGATGGTTCGCATTCCGGTGAACGGCGTCGAGATGGCGCAATGGCAGGCCAAGCAGGCGCTCGATATCGGCTGTTACGGCGTCGTGTTTCCGCACATTTCGACGGTCGAGGAAGCCGCCAACGCGGTTGGCGCCTGCCGTTATCCGCGGCTGAAATCCGCCGAGCACTATGCGCCGGCCGGCATCCGCGGCGACGGGCCGACCACGGCTGCGCGCTACTGGGGCTTTAACCAGCAGGAATACTATCAGAAGGCCGACGTCTGGCCGCTCAATCCGCGCGGCGAAATCTTCTGCATCTTGCAGATCGAGGATACCCGCGGCGTTGAGAACCTTGATGACATGCTCAAGAATGTACCGGGCATCGGCTGCATTCTGATCGGCGAAGGCGATCTATCGCAGGAACTCGGCCATCCGCGGCAGTACGAGCATAAAACCGTGCTCGAATGGATGAAGCGCATCGTAGACACCTGCAAGAAGCACAATGTCGTGGTCGGTCACCCGCACGTCGAGCAGGGAAATGTGGAGCGCATCGTCAAGGAAGGTTACCGCTTTCTGATGTGCGCGCCGGTGCAGAGCTATGGTCACCTAACGGCGGCACAGAAGTTCGCGGGGAGGTCGTAGCTCTTCTCGGCAATGACGACCATTACGACAATCCACCCTTCTGCTCGATAAAGCGCGCGATCTCATCAACGCCCTTGCCGGCGCGCAAATTGGTAAAAACGAACGGCCGCTCCCCGCGCATGCGTTTGGATTCGCGCTCCATGTTGGCCAGCGAGGCGCCGACATGGGGCGCGAGATCGATCTTGTTGATCACCAGAAGGTCCGAGCGGGTGATGCCGGGGCCGCCCTTGGTGGGGATTTTCTCGCCGGCGGCGACATCGATGACGTAGATTGTCAGATCGGCCAGTTCGGGCGAGAACGTTGCCGCCAGGTTGTCGCCGCCCGACTCGATAAGCACGAGGTCGAGGGCGGGAAATTTTTTGCGCATGTCGGCGATAGCGGCGAGATTGGCCGAGGCATCCTCGCGGATAGCGGTATGCGGACAGCCGCCGGTCTCCACCCCGGCGATGCGCTCGACCGCGAGCGCGCCGGAGCGCACCAGATACTCTGCGTCCCATTTGGTGTAGATGTCGTTGGTAATAGCCGCGATCTCGTAGCGCTCGCGCAGCCGCTTGCACAGAGCATCCATCAGCGCGGTCTTGCCGGAGCCGACCGGGCCGCCGATGCCGACACGCAACGGGCCATTCATCGCGCTTTGTGGCGTGGACATGCGTACTCTCCAAGTCGTAGCCGAGTTTACACGGCGCGGCGAATTGGCAGTAGGGGCGCTGCGGGATCAGTCGATGTGAGACCGATCGCCTGGCGGTCTGCCGGCCGAATTTTGTTTTATCGCCCCGATGGCGTCGCCGCCGGTTATGAACCCGATCGCTGCGGCACGATCTTGCCCTTGCGTTGGCCGCTGCGCTGATCGCTCTCCTGTTTCAGGTAGGCGATGATGTCGCGGCGCGCGATCGGGTCGGGGACGCTGACCGGCATTTTGACCCCGGGGATGAATTGGCGCGGGCCGGCGAGCCAACGGCCGAGACTGTCAACGGACCAGGTCAGGCCGGCTTTGCGCAGCGCCGCCGAGTAATCGTAGCCCGGCGCCGACCCCGCCCGACGTCCGAACACCCCGCCGAGTTTCGGGCCGTACTTGTTGACATCGAGCGCATGGCAGGCGGCGCATTGGTCATTGAACAGAGCCTGACCGTCGACCGGATCCGGTGGATTGCTGGCGAGAAAGCGCGAGAGGTCCCTCGCATTCCGCGGGTCGGCCGAGCGGAAGAAGGTATAGCCGAGCGTGAGCTGCGCGACATCGTGCATGTCGGGGTCTTTGCCGAAGGCCGGATCGACATAAAATACGACCGGCATGTCGACCTTCTGGTGAGCGTCGAGCCGCTCTTCGGTGAAGCAGAAGCACTGGATCTTGTTGAAATAGATGCCGCTGCGCAGCGGCGTAACATTGAAGGTGGCGTGCCCGACGATCGGTCGGTCGCTCAGGTTCTCGGCGGTGAAATACACCAGCTTCTGTTCGCCGAGATGCACGGTAACTGAGCGCTGGTCGGGTACGAAGCGCCACGGTAGGCCGGGCGCGACGTTGGTGTCGAACGCCACCACGATGGTCTGTTTGGACACCTTGGCGGTGTCGGCGGCGACCCTCTGCGTCGTACCGGCGAGACCTGTCGCGGCGCAGAACATCCGGTACAGCGTCGGCGAATAGGCGACCAGTCCGCACATGATTGCGATGGCGACGAGACACGGCGCGATGACTGCAAGGTTCCTGCGTACTCGCTTCTGCATCGTCCGTCCCCGGCTCCGCCTCACGAGGCCCTTCCGGCGTTCTCCCCGGCTGCTTGTCTATCCGCAATCCGGTTATCCGCAATCTTGGCGATCAAGATGTCGGCCGGATCATGTGCGCCTGCGTCCTTTTGTCCAGTTCGATGATCAGGTTTCGCAGTCGCTCACGAGCGGAACAGGCGTGTGTACTGAATTTCGTGGTGCATGGAGGCGAGATCGGCGCGGAACGCGCTGGATCCGACCTCGTCGAGCCGGATCGCGACGGCGCGCGTCGCGGCGGCGGTCACGGTCTCTTCCAACGCGGCAAGCACGCGTTGGCCGTCGGTCTGGCCCAAAGGAATAAGGCGCACGCCGGCGGAAATCCAGTTCGCGGTGAGGGCGTGAAGAAACGCCTGCAGCGCCGACGCGAAGGGGACGCCATGCCCCGCGCAGGCGACCGCGACCGCGACCGGCAGCGCGACCGCTCCCGGCCAGGCGGCATCGAGACGCGCTAACGCCGGGCACGGCCACGCCGCGCGTGCGGCTTGCAGGAAGGCGCCGCCCTGCGCGGTTGTTTCCAACAGCCGCTCCTTCGAAGCGACCAGGGCCGCAGCGAGTTCGGCGACCGCACGCAGCGCCGCGTCGTCGCTGGCGCAGACGGCGCGGTGAGCATGAACGAACAGCACGGCGTCGCAAAATCCACTTCCCTCGGCGATCATCGCCGCCAGCCATTGCCGCAGGGTTTCGGCGTCCCTGATGTCGCCGGCTTCAACCGCCCATTCGATCCCGCTCGAATACGAAAAAGCGCCCACCGGATAGGACGGCGAGCACCAGGCCAGCAGGCGATAGAGCGTGGCCGCCGCGAAGCCGGGCTCAGGATCGCCATTGGTGTCAGATGTGAAAGGCGCCATGCTCATGGTCGTAGGCGCCGCCTTCGGGCTCAAATGCCGCCTTAATGGGTGTCATGCGCGCGCCGAGACCGCGCAGCATGGCTTCGATCACGCGGTCACGGCGAATGCGCAAGCGATCGCACACGATCTGCACCTCGACGTGGCGGTTGCCAAGGTGCCAGGCGAGTCGCGCCAGTTCTTCGGCGTTTGCCGCCACAACCTCCACGAGCGCCTCATGCCGCCCGGCGACGCGCACGATGGCGCCGTCATCGAGCAGAAGGCCGTCGCCGTCGCGCAACGCGGTGGCGTGCGGCAGATCGAGCAGGAATGTCGTACCCTTTTCGCCGGTCAGCACGATGCGACGGCGATAGCGTTCATGCGCGTCGAGCGCAATGCTATCCACCGCGCTTGCTTCGTTCCATTGGCCGGCCGGCTTGATCTCGCAAGCGCGCTTCATCAGCTTCAGTAATTGGCGGCGCGTTTCTGCTCGCGCGCCGGCGTCCCGGCGCCTTTCGGCAGCTCGTACATGCCGCTCGGCAACGTATCGAGGAAGGCAAGGACATCCGCGGTCTTCACCACGTCGGCATATTTGGCGTTCATGTCGCACAGATTGATCGCGTGGCTTGCCTGCGAGCGGTCGAAACAGCCCTCTTCGGCCAGCGCAATTCGGTAGTTGAGGGAAAATGCGTCGAGCACGGTGGCGCGCACGCAGCCCGAAGTCGTGGTGCCGGTGACGATGACGCTGTCGCAACCGAGCAGCGTCAAATAGCTCGCCATGTTGGTGCCAAAAAAGCCGGACGGTTTCTGCTTGAGCACCACGATGTCGTGCGGGCCGGGCGCGATCGGGGCGACGATCTCGTTGGAGTCGAGATTGGTTACGATGGTGCGCCGGTCTTCCTCGTTGCGCAAATTCTTCCAGGCCCAGGAGCCAGAATCCCAATTGTCCTCGCGCCGTACGCCGGTGGTGTAAAGCACCGGCACGCCCTTGTCGTGGCATTTGTCGATCAGCGAGCGGATGTAGGGCAACGCCGTCCAGGCGTCTTCACCGCAGGAATTGCGCCAGCGCTTGATCGATTCGAGGATCGGCTCCGGACGGTCGCCACAGAACGCCCAGTTTACGTCGATGATCAGCAGCGCTGGCCTTTTGCCGAAGCCGCCGCGGGCGCCATAGCCGGAGGTGCCGAATACCGCCTTGTCGCGCTCGGTGAGAAACTCGTTCCAGATCGGTTCGGGCATGGTTCTGCCTCCTATGCTGTTCGTCATTCCGACCGTGCCGCCGCGGGCAATCCGCAACGCAACGACAATTACAAACTAGCCTTGAGCTTGTCGACGAAACTCATGTCGATGATCTCCTCGTATTTGACGTCGGTCTTGAGGATGCCGGCGCCCACGACCACGGCCTTCGCTGTGTCCCATGCGGTGCGGCTGATCGTGCCGTCCTTGCTCCACATCTCGTCGGCGAACGAACGATCGAGCGTCGCCTTGAGATCATCGAGCGGCATGGTGGGAAACTGCCGCTTCGCGAGCTCGGCCGATTCGTCGTGATTGGCGTCGACGAATTTCAAGGACTTCATCATGCCGCGCACGAAACCGGCCACCAGCTCGGGCGTCTTCTGGATCGAGCCGAGGCGGAGGTTGAACGTCGAATAGGCGTAGGGTCCCATCATCTTGGGAATGTTGATGAACGGCTCGCCCCAGACGCCCGAGCGCACGCCCTGGGTGATGAACGGCTCGGTCGAGCAGCCGATCTGCGCGCGCTGGGCCCTGACCGCCGGCAGGATCGCTGAATTGGCCGTTTCGATGAGGGTAACGTCGCGCGTGGCGTCGAGCTTCCATTTCTTGAGCAGATAGCGGGTGATCGAATTCGGCGTGCCCCCGTAGCCGCTGGTCGCCACCGTCTTGCCCTTGAAATAGCGCGCCCAGTCGTCGTTGGTCGGCTCCTGTCCCTTGGCCGCGCAAAAATAGACGTTGCCGCGGTCGACGCAGTTGACCACTGCGCGCAGTTCGGCGCCTTTGGCCTTGGCGAAAGCGCAATGCTCCGGACCGCCGATGAACGCGAAGGCCTGGCCAGACAGCACCGCGTTGGCATGGCCGGCGCCGGTTTCGATGGTCACGATTTTCACTGTGACATCCTCGAACAGGTTTTTGGCCATGCCGATGTAAAGCGGCAGGTAACCGGTGCCGTGGACCGGCTCGGCGATGAGCACCTCTTTGGCGTCGGCGCGCGCGACGAACGGGCGAGCGACCGCCACAAGACCCGCTGCCGCCGTCGAAACCAGCAGCTTTCGCCGGGTGAATGTCCATGTCTTCATGACGACCTCGCTTGTTGAATACGCCCGTTGCTCTCGTTCGTGTCTACTGCTTCATGCCTTTGCGCAGCATGTACTCGATCCAGGACACCGCAGCGTACATGGCTATCGCGAGCGTCGACAGAACCAGCGATGCCACCCACACCAACGCTATATCATAGGTGTTGCCGGCGTAGAGAATGGCGCGGCCGAGACCGTGCTGCGCGGCAATGAATTCGCCGACGATGGCTCCGGTAAGCGCAAGCCCGATATTGACCCGCAGCACCGAGATGATCCACGGCAGACAGAATGGCACCACCAGCTTGCGAAAGACCTGCATGCGGCTGGCGCCGAGCGAATAGAACAGCCGCTCCTGATCGGGATCGAGCGCCTTTACGCCCGCATACGTCGTCAGCGCCGAGACGATGATGGTCAGCGCGGTGGCGATCGCGACCTTGGAGGCAAGGCCGATGCCGAAGATCAGGATCACCAGCGGCGCTAGCGCCAGCTTCGGCAGCGAATGAAAGCAGATCAGATAAGGCTGTGCGATTGCCGCGTAGTTGCGCGACCACCAGAACGACAGGCCGATCAGCGAGCCCGAAGCCGTGCCGAGCAGAAAGCCGAAAATCGTCGAGCGGAAAGTGAATCCAATATCGGTCCAGGCCTCGCCCGCGGTGAAGAACTTGATCAGCGTCGCGTAGACGGCGCTCGGTTTCGACCAGAAGAAAGTGTCGATCCATCCGTGGTCGGCCGCCACCTGCCATAGCGTGATCGCGCCCGCCAGGATACCGATCTGGACGACGACGATGGCCCACACCGACCAATCCTTTTGCACCGGCAGGCGGCGCACCGTCTTGACCGCACGTCCGCTTGGCGGCGCCGACGTGGTCGCCAAAGCGAGGTCCGCAGCCGTGCGGGGCGCGTCGTGGGCGGTCATGCCCGTCTCGCCATGTCAGGCCGCCTCGTCCAGCGCGGCCTTATGCGCCGTGGTCAGAAGCGCCATGCAGCGCTCCTTGATGTCGATGAATTCGCGCGTCAGCGTCACGTTGCGCTGGCGCGGCCGCTGGATCGGCACCCGGATCATCTCGACGACGCGGCCAGGCCGCGTCGCCATCACGTACATTTCATCGGAGAGATAGATCGCCTCCTCGACGTCATGGGTGACGAATACCACGGTCTTGCCGAAGTCGCCCCACAGCTGAAGGAGCCATTCCTGCATATGCGATTTAGTCTGCGCGTCGAGCGCGCCGAACGGCTCGTCCAGAAGCATAATGTCGGTATCGAACAGAAGCGTACGCAACAGCGCCACTCGTTGGCGCATCCCGCCGGAAAGCGTGTTCGGATGGGCATATTCGAAGCCGGCGAGCCCATAACGGCGAAGCAGCGGCAGCGCGCGCTCGCGCGACTGCTTGACTGGCAGGCCCTGGATCTCCATGCCAAGGACCACATTATCGAGCACCGTTCGCCACGGCAGGAGCAAATCCTTCTGCAACATGTAGCCGACGCGGCCGATCGTGGAGGTGGCATCGACTTCATCGATGAAGACATGGCCATCACTTGGCTGCAGCAGACCGGCGACGATGTTGAAGATCGTGCTCTTTCCGCAGCCGGAAGGTCCGATCACGCTTACGAAACGACCTTCCGGGATGGAAAGCGTCACCGGCGCAAGCGCCTGAAAAGCACCCGCCGGCGTCGTGAACGTCATGCTCAGGTTCTCGAGGCGAAGTTTGGCTGCGGGAAGCATGACTTGTCCTGAGTGGTCTGCCAATTGCGCCCGGTTGCGAATGTTACCGCAAGAACCGGGCCCGCGAATAGCTGCCGCAGGGGTGCTCCCCGGTATTGTTCACCGCCCCCGCTGTTCGTGCGTGCGTCTCTGCACCGCCGGCGACTCCTTGAGCAGGAGCCCGACATTGCCGGAGAGGATACGCTCGCCATCCGGTCCGAGGGCGCGGATGGCACGAACAAAATCGCGCACCGCTTCGCGCTTCCTGATTTCCTGCGGATAGTCGGTGGCGAACACCATGCGCGCGGCCGGGATCTCGCACAATCCCGCCTTTACCGCTCCGATACCGCCGGCAAATCCGGCGGTATCGAATACCAGGTTGTGGCGGATGTAATGGTCAAAATCGTGTTTGCCCTTGGTGCCGTGACGCGCATTGCCGGCGGTGCCCCAGAATTCTTTGTTCTCGAAGGCGCGGATGCGGGCCAGCATGCCGCCGATGCCGCCAGACAGGTGTGCCATGTGCACGCTCAGTTCGGGATGACGGTCGAAAACGCCCGAATGGATCAGGCGGACGGTCGCCATGATGAGCGAAAATTCGCGACCGACCGCGCGCGCGGTGTCGTAGGCATCGAATTGGCGAGCGTCATTGAGCTTGAGTGCCGGGTGGACGAACACGAACAATCCCAGCTTGCACACCTCGCTCCAGAACGGTTCGAGGCCGGCATCGTCGATCCATTTGCCGTCGAACTCCGAAGTGATGGTCACGCCCTGGAAGCCGAGTTCGTGGCGGCAGCGTGCCAGCTCCTTGAATGCCGCCGGGCCGCCGAGGGGATGCGCATGCGCGGCGCCGATGAACCGGCCCGGATAATCGCGTTCGGCCTTTTTCGCGCTATCGTTGACGAGGCGCGAGGCATCGAGATCGGCGCACATGCCCGCGGCGCTGGTAAGCCAGGCGGCGTCGATGCCGGCTTCATCCATCATCCGCACATGCTCGTCGAGATCATAGAGCAACGAATGGATCGTATAGCTCGGCGCGCCGAGCGCGTCGTAATTGAGAATCAGGCGGTCTCCGGGATCTTGCCGGATCATTTCGCGCGGCGTGAAGTGGTGCTGGAAATCGACGATCATTCACGACCTTCCCAAGGTGTCAGTCTTTTTAGCATTGCGGTCGGATCATTGCGAGCGCGCCATGCGCAGCCATCGGGTCTCGCCCCCCTGTGCGCCGAATTTTTCGTCGCGGCGACATGCATTTTGATGCGCATGCCGGGTTTCGCCGACGCTCGGGTGGGGCTACATTGGCCCCATGTCGTACTTCATGTCTCACGTTGCCGTCCCGATCGCGGTCGGCGCGGTGGCCCTGGTGCTGCTGCTCGGGTTGATCAACACGATGCGCGGCGGTTCACCGTGGACATCACAGAAACTGATGCGGCTGCGCGTCATGCTGCAATTCATCGCCATCGTCGTCATCATGCTCGCGGTGTGGATCATGGGCCGCTGAAGCGCGGCCGAGCATGCGGTCCCGCCCGCCGCTCCACTGCGGTCCACACTAACCCGGCTGGCAATTGCGGTTCGCCACGAGGCCATCATGGTCGTCTTGAATCGAATTTATACGCGCACGGGCGATGACGGTACTACGGCGCTCGGCACCGGCGAGCGGCGCAAGAAATACGACTTGCGCATCGCTGCTTACGGCACGCTCGACGAGGTCAACGCCGCGATCGGTCTTGCACGGCTGCATACGGCGGCCGATGCCGCCCTCGATGCAGCGCTCTTGCGGATCCAGAACGACCTGTTCGACGTCGGCGCCGATCTCACCACGCCGGGGCGCGGCAGGGGACCGGACGGCGCGCGACTCACGGTGACCGAAGGGCAGGTCGGCTGGCTCGAAAGCGAGATCGACCGGATCAATGAAGAGCTTGCGCCGCTGCGATCCTTCGTGCTGCCCGGCGGCGGCGCGGCCGCCGCCTACCTGCACCTGGCCCGTACCATTTGCCGGCGCGGCGAACGGCTCATTGCCGAGCTCAAGGACAAGCCGGGCGAAAGCGTTGGCGAGGAGGTGCTCAAATACGTCAATCGCCTGTCCGATTTCCTGTTCGTCGCTTCCCGCTACGCCAATGACAAAGGCGGCCGCGACGTGCTTTGGGTCCCCGGCCGCAATCGCTGAGCGGCAAGAGGAAGCCGGCCATGGTGATGCCGATCTGGGATCACAACCCGTTCAAGTGGCCGCGCCCGCCATACGTGATGTGGTCGTTGATCGTTGTCAACTTCGCCATCTTCTTCTTGCAGGCCGGAAGCGGCTCCGCGCAGATGGAGCAGACCGATCAGATTGCGGGCCTGATCCCGGCGGCATTCACCAGTGTCGGGATTGGCGGCGGGATTCCGACGCCGCTGACGCTCATCACCTATCAGTTCTTGCATGCCGATTTCTGGCATGTGTTCGGCAACATGATTTTTTTGTTCGTGTTCGGCGACGATATCGAGGAACTGATCGGACATTGGCGCTTCCTCGTCTTCTATCTGGCCTGCGGAGTCGGTGCCGGACTTATGTTCGTGGCGAGCGCGCCGGGTGCCGAGACCGAGCTGATCGGCGCTTCCGGGGCAGTCGCAGGCGTGATTTCCGCCTATTTGATGTACCGGCCGTGCGCCAAGGTGACCGTCGTGCTCGGTCTCATCCCGCTGCGCGTCAGGGCATTTTGGGTGATCGGCGGCTGGGCGCTCTGGCAGGTCGCCGAAGCGGCAACGCGCGCCCAGGACGGGATCGCCTATTGGGCGCATGTGGGCGGTTTCGCCGCCGGCGCCGTCCTGTTCCTGCTCATGCGTCCTGCTGGCACCGTTTTGTTCGAATGCACGCAACAGCCGCCGCCGTTGCCGCCGCCGCTGCCAAGCCAAGGCTATGGCGGCCATCTGCCGCCTCCGATTCCGCCACGTTGACACTTCGGCATTGCGGCCATTAGGTTCCCGCACCGCAGCACAGCCGGTGAGCGAGCCCGGCGACAGGCAAGAAACGATGAAAATCCTGGTGCCGGTAAAGCGGGCGATCGACAAAGACGTGAAAATCCGCGTCAAGGCCGACGGGTCCGGCGTCGAGCTGGGCAATGTTAAAATGTCGATGAATCCGTTCGACGAGATCGCGATCGAGGAGGCGATCCGCATCAAGGAAGCCGGAAAGGCGACCGAGATCGTCGCGGTCTCGATCGGACCGCAGCAGGCCGGCGAAACCATCCGCACCGCGCTTGCCATGGGCGCCGACCGCGGCATCCTGGTCAAGGTCGACGCGCCGGTCGAGCCGCTCGCGGTGGCGAAAATCCTCAAAGGCGTCGCCGCGGTTGAAAATCCCGGCCTCGTCATCATGGGCAAGCAGGCGATCGACGACGACTGCAATCAGACGGGCCAGATGTTGGCGGCGCTGCTGGGCTGGCCGCAGGGCACCTTCGCTTCGAAGGTCGTGATCGAGGGTGAGGCGCTGACGGTCACCCGCGAGGTCGACGGCGGGCTGCAGACGGTGCAGCTCAAACTGCCGGCGATCGTGACTACGGATCTGCGCCTCAACGAACCGCGCTATGCGTCGCTGCCCAACATCATGCGGGCGAAGAAGAAGCCGATCGACGAAAAGACTGCAGCCGATTACGGTGTTGACGTCACGCCCCGGATCGAGGTGATCAGAACGGCCGAACCACCGCAGCGCAAGGCCGGCGTAAAGGTTGCGAGCGTCGCCGAACTGGTCGACAAGCTGAAAAACGAAGCAGGGGCGATCTGATGGCGACCTTGTTGCTCGCCGAGCATGACAACAAATCGCTCAAGGATGCGACCAACAAGGCGCTGACCGCCGCCAAGGCGCTCGGCGCCGAGCTGCACGTGCTGGTTGCCGGGTTTGAGTGCCGGCCGGCTGCCGAGGCCGCCGCCCGGCTCGATGGCGTCGGCAAGGTGCTGCTCGTGGATGCCCCGTCCTATGAACACGGGCTTGCCGAGCCCACGGCCGCGCTGATCGTCGCCCTGGCGGCGCCCTATGAGGCGATCGCGGCGGCGGCGACCACGGACGGAAAGAACGTCATGCCGCGCGTCGCGGCACTCCTCGACGTCATGCAGATTTCCGACGTCATCAAGGTCGATGCACCGGACACGTTCGAACGGCCGATCTATGCCGGCAACGCCATCCAGACAGTGCGCTCGCGCGAGGCCAAGAAGGTGATCACGGTGCGTATCGCCGCGTTCCAGCCGACCGGCGAGCGTGGCGCCGGCGCCCCGGCGCCGGTCGAGGTGGTGGCGGCCGCGTCCGATCCCGGCCTTTCCCGGTTCGCCGGCGAGGAATTGTCGCGCTCGGAGCGGCCGGAACTCACTTCGGCGAAGATCATCATTTCCGGCGGGCGGGCACTGCAAAGTCGTGAGAACTTCACCAAGTATATAGAGCCGGTGGCCGACAAGCTCGGCGCGGCGGTCGGCGCCTCGCGCGCCGCGGTCGATGCCGGCTACGCGCCCAACGATTGGCAGGTCGGGCAGACCGGCAAAGTCGTGGCGCCGGATTTGTACATTGCGGTCGGCATTTCCGGCGCCATACAACATCTCGCCGGCATGAAGGACTCCAAGGTGATCGTCGCCATCAACAAGGATGAAGAGGCGCCGATCTTCCAGATCGCCGATTACGGCCTGGTTGCCGATCTCTATCAGGCGCTGCCGCAATTGGCGGATGAACTCGGCAAGGTGCGTCGTTGACCATCGTCGAAGATTGCAGTTGCGCGGCCCTGGAGCGGCGCGGTGGGCCGTCGTAGAAGAGGCAGGGATCATGAACGAGGTTAAGGAGCGGCCGATGGCACGTTCCGCGCGGACGGAGCATGCGCCGCATGCGATTCGCAGGATCGGCGTGGTCGGCGCCGGGCAGATGGGCAGCGGCATCGCCCACGTCTGTGCACTGTCCGGCTTTCACGTGCTGCTCAACGACGCCGCGCCCGAACGTGTGACCGCGGGGCTTGCCACCATCAGCGGCAATCTTGCGCGCCAAGTGAGCCGTCAGCGCATCAGCGAGGAGCAGCGGCAGGCTGCAATCAAGCGTATCGCCCCGGCCGGGAGCCTGGACGAGTTGGCCGACTGCGACCTCGTGATCGAGGCGGCAACCGAGAAGGAGGAGGTCAAGCGCAAGGTTTTCAGCATGCTCTGTCCGGTGCTCAAGCCGGAGGCGATCCTCGGCACCAACACGTCCTCGATTTCGATCACGCGGCTGGCCGCCGCCACCGACCGCCCGGAGCGTTTCATCGGCATCCATTTCATGAATCCGGTGCCGCTGATGGAATTGGTCGAGGTGATCCGCGGCATCGCCACCGACGACGCCACGTTCGACGCCACCAAGAATTTCATCGGCAAGCTCGGCAAGAAGATCGCGATGTCGGAGGATTTTCCTGCCTTCATCGTCAACCGCATTCTGTTGCCGATGATCAACGAGGCGATCTACACGCTCTACGAAGGCGTCGGCAACGTCGAGGCGATCGACACCGCTATGCGGCTCGGCGCCCATCATCCGATGGGTCCGCTCGAACTCGCCGACTTCATCGGGCTGGATACCTGCCTGTCGGTCATGCAGGTGCTGCACGAGGGCCTGGCGGACTCGAAGTACCGGCCGTGCCCGCTTTTGGTGAAATACGTCGAGGCTGGCTGGCTCGGCCGCAAGACACAGCGCGGCTTCTACGATTACCGCGGCGAGAGGCCGGTGCCGACCAGATGACGGACGACCAAGGATGGAAGGCAGACTAACCTAATCCGTCTCATGTCGTCTCTCCTCCGTCGTCCGTCCTCCAATCACGCTGCGGCCGGCAATTGCGGCGCGGTTTCGCTCCAACACGGCAGTGCCGAGACGCGCTCGAACCAGCCGCGCAGGTTCCCGTAAGGACTGAGTGGCATTTCCGCCTGCTTGGCATAGAACAGCGGCGCCGCCACCGAGAAATCGGCGATCGTCGGCGCGCCGCCAACAAGGTATTTGTGCTGTGCGAGGTGCGCGTCGAGCACTTTGGCTTCTTTGTTGAAGGCCTCGGTGCCTTTGGCCAGGGCCTCCGCGTCGGGTCCGCCGATATTCATGAACTTCTTCACCAGGCGTTGGAATATCAGCGGCGCGCAGGCTTCACCGCTCCAGTGCGCGACCTGCCAGTACTGCCAGCGGCCGACGTCAGCGCGGCCGCGCGCATCGCTCGGATAGAGCGTCGTCGCGCTCTTGCTCGCAAGGTATTGCAGGATCGCGTTCGATTCCCACAGCGTAAAATCGCCGTCGACCAGCGTCGGCGTGCGGCCGGTAGGATTGATGGCGAGATAGGTCGGTGCGCGCTGTGCGCCCGTGCTCAGATCGATAAGTTCGAAGTCAAGCGGGACCCGAAGGTATGACGCCACCGCCCGCACTTTCCAGGTGTTGGGCGAGGCAGGAAAGCCGTAGAGCTTCATGAGCAACTCCTACAGTTCGTGTGGCAATTTGCGTGAACGGCGAATTGCGATGGCGAGCCCCTGGCTACTGGCCGGATGAGGCGGATTTTGGTTGCCGGTATGACGTTTTGTGTGCGCCCAGGGGGCACGCTGGCGACCGCTCGCGATCGGTCCAACCTCAAGCCGCATAGGCGGCAGGAACGGTCGGCTCCTTGTCCCATTCGCCGATGGGATCGTAACCGTAAACCCAGTCGGCATTGCCGTGGACGCTGCCCTTGCCGGCGGCGATCGACTGCTTTTGAACGGCGGCATCGCGCATGTGCTTGAAGCGTGCATTGCTGATGGAGAGGCGCTGCACGCCGTGCACGCGCGGGACGCGGACGCGGCGGAAATGGGCAAAGGCCTCGACCGGATCGCTGCAGGCCTCGAGCCAGCGCGCAAGGATGTAGGCGTCTTCGAAGGCTTGGCAGGCGCCTTGCCCGGCATTGGGCAGCATGGCATGCGCGGCGTCGCCGATCAGTTGGATGCGGCCGCGGCCCCAATTCTTCGTAAGCGGTCGCGTGAACAGGCCCCATTTCGAGCACTCGCTCACGATGCTCAGGAGCTTTTCGAGGCGCGGCTCAGGGTTGGGGAAGCTCAACCGCATTTCATCGGGATCGCCGCGGGTCGACCAGCCTTCCTCAACCCATTTGTCGGTATCTTCCTGGGTGACGATATTCACCAGCTTGCCGCCTCGGATCTGGTAGGCGAGCAGATGGCAGCCCGGCCCGACCCATTGGACATGGCCGGTCGGCGCGATCACCTCCGGCGGCACGTCACTGCCTTTGAGCAGCGCTCGCCATACCATCTGACCCGTATAGGTCGGATTGTCCTCGCCATAGAGCGCCTGACGAACGGCCGAGCGCACGCCGTCGGCGCCGATCACGAAGTCGGCCTCGACGCCAGCGCCATTGGCGAAAGTGAGTGCGATGCCAGCGCTTCGCTCCTCGAGCGTGGTCAGACGATGCCCGAGATGGATGGTGCTGTGATCGAGGCCGCTTGCGAGCGCGTCCGACAGGTCGGCGCGATGAAAAGTGTAGTAGGGAGCGCCGTACTTGCGGCCGGCCGCATGCCGGTCGTGGAATTCGAGGAACTCGCCGGTTTGCATATTGCGTGTGTAGATGCCGGGCGATTCCGTCCCGACGCCGTCGACCTTGGCGCCGACGCCGATCGCCCGCAGCGCCTTGATGGCTTGCGGACTGGCATTGACGGCGGCGCCGATCTCGCCCAAAGCCGAAGCGGCCTCGAACACTTGCGCCTTCATCCCGAAAGCCGCCAGCGCTTGCGCGGCCGCAAGGCCCGCGAGTCCGCCGCCGACAATCGCTATCCCGCAGCCCGATGCCAATGGCTCCTCCAGCCGCACTTGTGCGCCAGTCTCGCGCACGATTGTCATAGCATAGCAGCATAGCGGCGCGTCCAACTCCTGCTTAACGCGCAACCGGCGCTAACCCATCCACCGCAGCGCCTCGACCACCAAAGAAAATACCGCTGAAGTCTGGCGCCGGCTCGGGTACCAGAGGTGATAACCCGAAAACGGCGGACACCAGTCTTCAAGCACCCGTTTCAGCCGGCGCTTGGCGACGTACGGCTACGCCAAGCCCTCCGCGCGTGGCCGCCTTCTTGGAACCCGGCATGCCCAGCCCCGTTGAACCTGAATTAGAACCGAGGCGGTCTTTTGAGTGAAACCGCCTCCATGGCGGCCATTGGCGGCGCCGCACGCAGCCCCCAAAATTGCGGTGATGGAGAATCCGAGATGGCCAAGGTGTCCTTCAACGCGAATGGCCAACCCTGTGCGCTCGAACTCGACACGCGGACGACATTGCTCGATGCGTTGCGCGAGCACCTGCATCTCACCGGCACCAAGAAGGGCTGCGATCACGGCCAGTGCGGTGCGTGCACGGTCATGATCGGCAGACGCCGGATCAATTCCTGTCTGACTCTGGCGGTGATGCACGACGGCGATAGCATCACCACCATCGAGGGGTTGGGCACCCCTGAAAATCTGCACCCGATGCAGGCTGCCTTCGTCAAGCACGATGGCTATCAGTGCGGCTATTGCACGCCCGGACAGATTTGCTCTGCGGTCGCCGTGCTCGAAGAGATCGAGGCCGGTATCCCGAGTCATGTCAGCGCCGACTTGACCGCGCATCCGCAACTCACGGCCGCCGAACTGCGCGAACGCATGAGCGGCAATGTCTGCCGCTGCGGTGCTTATTCCAACATCGTCGAGGCGATCACCGAAGTCGCAGGGGGTCTATCGTGAAGGCCTTCACCTACGAGCGAGCAAATTCACCCACCGAGGCTGCCGCCATTGCCGCCCGCGTGGCGGGTGCAAAGTTCATTGCCGGCGGCACCAATCTCCTCGACCTGATGAAGCTCCAGATCGAGATTCCGTCGCATCTGATCGACGTGAATAGGCTCGCCCTCGACAAGATCGAAGCGACGCCCGAAGGCGGCCTGCGGATCGGCGCCCTGGTGCGCAACACCGATCTTGCCGCCGACATTCGCGTACGCCGCGATTACGGATTGCTGGCGCGGGCCCTGCTTGCCGGCGCCTCAGGCCAGTTGCGCAACATGGCAACGACCGCCGGCAATCTGCTGCAGCGGACGCGCTGCTCTTATTTCTATGACACCGACCAGCCGTGCAACAAACGCAAGCCCGGCAGCGGCTGCGCCGCGATCGGCGGCTTCAGTCGCCAGCATGCCATCGTCGGCGCGAGTGACGCGTGCATCGCGACCCATCCGAGCGACATGGCGGTGGCGTTGCGCGCGCTCGACGCCATGGTGGAAGCGGTTCGGCCGGATGGTTCGGTGCGGCATATTCCGATTGCCGATCTCTACCGGCCGCCGGGCGATACGCCGCATCTCGAAACCGTGCTGGAAGCGGGCGAACTCATAACGGCGGTGACGTTGCCGAGCCCGATCGGTGGCAGGCAGCTCTACCGCAAGGTACGGGACCGAGCCTCCTATGCGTTCGCGCTGATCTCGGTCGGCGCCATCGTGCAGCGAGACGGTAGCGGACGTGTCGCTCTCGGCGGCGTCGCGCACAAGCCGTGGCGCGTCGAAGCGGCCGAGGCGGCGCTGCCGCACGGCGCCGGGCCCGTCGCGTCGCAATTGCTCGCCGGCGCGCGGACAACCCGGCACAACGCCTTCAAAGTACAGCTTGCCGAGCGCACGCTCGCCGCAGTGCTGGCCGAAGCCAAGAGCTGATCCAAAGAGCTGATCATGAGGTTCGACACTCCCGCGACGACCAATCCGATCGACCAGCTCAAAGTGGTCGGCAGGCCCACCGACCGGATCGACGGTCCGCTCAAGACCACCGGCACCGCACGGTATGCGTATGAGTGGCACGATGAGGTCGCGAACGCGGCCTACGGCTACGTGGTTGGCGCGGCCGTCGCCAAAGGCCGGATCGCCTCGATCGACCCGGCCGAAGCCAGGGCGGCGCCCGGCGTGCTTGCCATCGTCACCGCGGAGAATGCCGGCAAGCTGGGCAAGGGCGAATGGAACACGGCCAAGCTGCTTGGCGGTCCGCAGATCGAGCACTATCACCAGGCGATCGCCGTCGTGGTCGCCGAGACGTTCGAGCAGGCGCGCGCCGCGGCATTTTTGCTGCGTGTCGACTATGTCCCGGCCAAGGGCGCATTTGACCTGGCGAGCGCGATGCAGGCCGCGATCGCGCCCGAACCGGGAATTGGCGGGCCGCCCGATACGCGCGCGGGCGATTTTGCCCGCGCTTTCGCAGCGGCGCCATGCAAACTCGATGCAACCTACACGACGCCCGATCAGTCGCACGCGATGATGGAGCCGCACGCGTCCATCGCAGCCTGGGATGGCGACAAGCTTACCGTTTGGACGTCGAACCAGATGATCGACTGGGGTACGGGCGACATGGCGAAGACGCTCGGCATCGCCAAGAAGAAGGTGCGTCTGATCTCGCCCTATATCGGCGGCGGCTTCGGCGGCAAACTGTTTCTGCGCGCTGACGCTCTGCTCGCCGCGCTCGGTGCCCGCGCCGCCAGGAGGCCGGTGAAAGTAGCGCTGCCACGGCCGTTGATGATCAATAACACCACGCATCGGCCGGCGACGATCCAGCGCATCCGCATCGGCGCGAACAGCGACGGCATTATCACGGCGATCGGTCACCAGAGCTGGTCCGGCGATCTGCCGGGCGGCGGGCCGGAAACCGCGGTCAGCCAGACCCGGCTGCTCTACGCGGGCGCCAACCGGATGACCGCGATGCGGCTCGCGGTACTCGACCTGCCTGAAGGCAACGCCATGCGCGCGCCCGGCGAAGCGTCGGGTATGATGGCGCTCGAGATCGCGATCGACGAAATAGCCGAAAAGCTCAACCTCGACCCCGTCGAATTCCGCGTGCGCAACGATACCCAGGTCGATCCCGAGCAACCCGGGCGCCCATTCTCCCAGCGCCAACTGGTCGAGTGCCTGCATATCGGTGCCGAACGCTTCGGCTGGGCCAAGCGCAATCCGCAGCCGGGCAAGACGCGCGACGGCCGCTGGCTCCTCGGCATGGGCGTCGCCGCGGCGTTCCGCAACAATCTGCTCGCTCCGTCGGCGGCGCGCGTCCGCCTCGACAAATCCGGCACCGTGACGGTCGAGACCGACATGACCGACATCGGCACCGGCAGCTATACCATTATCGCCCAGACCGCGGCGGAGATGATGGGCGTGCCGCTCGAGAAGGTGACGGTGCGACTCGGCGATTCCGCCTTTCCGACCTCTTGCGGCTCGGGCGGACAATTCGGCGCCAACAATTCCACCTCCGGTGTCTATGCGGCCTGCGTCAAGCTGCGCGAGGCCATTACCCGCAAGCTCGGCTTCAATTCCGCCGACGCGGTGTTCGCGGACAGTCAGGTCCGCTCCGGCAATCGCAGCGTGGCGCTCGCCGCGGCGGCCGGCGAGAGCGGCCTTTCCGCCGAGGATACGATCGAATATGGCGACCTCGACAAGACCTACCAGCAGTCGACGTTCGGCGCGCATTTCGTCGAGATCGGCGTCGATGCTGCGACGGCGGAAATCCGCGTGCGCCGCATGCTCGCGGTGTGCGCCGCCGGCCGTATCCTCAATCCGAAATCGGCGCGCAGCCAGGTCATCGGCGCCATGACCATGGGTGCCGGTGCCGCGCTGATGGAGGAACTCGCGATCGACAAGCGCGCCGGGTGCTTTGTCAATCACGATCTCGCCAGCTACGAGGTGCCGGTTCACGCCGATATTCCGCATCAGGATGTGATCTTCCTCGACGAAACCGATCCGATATCGTCGCCGATGAAGGCCAAGGGCATCGCCGAACTCGGCATCTGCGGGGTCGCTGCGGCCATCGCCAACGCAATCTATAACGCCACCGGCGTACGCGTGCGCGACTATCCGATCACCCTCGACAAGCTTCTCAACAGGCTGCCCGGCATCGCATGAGCGAGGAAGTCGGCCTTGCGCCTTACGGTCGCGCGTTTGTCCCGAGTAGGAGGCATCTGTTTTGGGCCGGGGCATAATGCTCCCTCGGCGTCGGGATGAATCTCGTCAGTGCGTGACGCTGCCCGCGTCGTCGCGGACCGCCGCGCGCACGAGCTTGACGCCGTCGTCGCTCGCCCATTCGGCGGGGCCGGCCATGTCGCCGATCTCGCAGCCGTGGGGATCGACCAACAGCGTCGTCGGCATGCCGAAAGCCTTGCCTGCGACTTTCAGGTCCTCGAAAACCTCCGCGCTTTCATCAGAGTAGTAGGCGAGGCGGCTGACGCCGATCTGCTTGAGGAAGGCGAGCGGCTTTGCCGGATCGCGGGTGTCGATGTTGACGGCGACGACCTGGAAGTGCGGGCCGCCGAGCTGCGCCTGCAATGCATCGAGCGCGGGCATTTCGCGCCGGCACGGCACGCACCAGGTGGCCCACAGATTGAGCAGTACCGTGCGGCCGCGCCACTCGGTCAGCGTGCGCGCGCGGCCCTGTGCGTCCCGAAACGCCAGGTCGGGCACCCGGAACGGCGTCTGCGCCAGCGCCAGCGCGGCGACCTCGCCGTGCACGAGCGGGGCGATCCGCGAAGCGGTCTGCACCGCCGTCCGGCAGGCGGCGTCGGCCGGATTGCCTCGCAGACGCTCAATCCCGTATACCCCCGCAGCTACGACCAGCGCTGCGAGGGCCGCAGCGATCCCGAGAAAACGGACGCGGCTTCGGGCGCTGGGCGGCTTCGTGGATGGCTCGGTTGTCGGCAACGGCAAAACCTCGGCGGACGCATCATGGCCAACAAAATGTGGGGTGGGCGCTTCGACGCGGACCCCGATTTCATCTATGGCGTTTTTCAACGCGTCCATTGATTTCGACTGGGACCTGTGGTCGCACGATATCGCGGCCAGCAAGGCCCATGCGGCGATGCTCGCGAAAAAGGGCATCATCACGGCGCAGGATGCAAAGAAGATCGCTCACGGTCTAGACACGATCCAGTCAGAGTTCCGAGCGAGCAAGTTCAAGATCGATTACAAGCTCGAAGATATTCACATGAATATCGAGAGCCGGCTCGCCGAACTGATCGGGCCGGCTGCCGGACGGCTGCACACGGCGCGCTCGCGCAACGATCAGGTCGCGACCGACTTCCGCCTCTGGGTCCGCGACTATATAGATAATCTTGACGGTCAGATCGCCGCATACCAGCGCGCGCTCGCCGAGCGAGCGCTGCAACATGCCGACACGGTGATGCCGGGCTTCACCCATCTGCAGCCGGCGCAGCCGGTGACCTTCGGCCATCACCTGCTTGCCTATGTGGAAATGGCGGCGCGCGACCGCAGCCGTTTCGCCGATGCGCGCGTGCGGCTCAACGAAAGTCCGCTCGGCGCCGCCGCGCTTGCCGGCACCTCCTTTCCGATCGACCGCGTCATGACGGCGAAGGCGCTCGGCTTCACCCGACCGATGGCCAATTCGCTCGACGCCGTCGCCGACCGCGATTTCGTACTGGAGATGCTCTCGGCCGCGGCCATCGCCGCCACGCATCTGTCGCGCATTGCCGAGGAGATCGTGATCTGGTCCTCACCGCTTGTCGGCTTCATCGAGCTTCCCGACTGGCTGACCACCGGCTCCTCGATCATGCCGCAGAAGCGAAATCCCGACGCCGCCGAACTCATACGCGCCAAGACCGGCCGGATCGCCGGCGCGCTGATCGGGCTCCTGGTGGTAATGAAGGGACTGCCGCTGGCCTACCAGAAGGACATGCAGGAAGACAAAGAGGGCGCGATGGACGCGCTCGGCGCACTGTCGCAGTCGATCGCCATGATGACCAAAATGGTGCGCGAGATGCGGCCCAACGCTGCCCGAATGCGCCAAGTCGCGGGGGCAGGCTATTCCACCGCCACGGACCTGGCCGATTGGCTGGTTCGGACACTGAAGCTACCGTTCCGCGACGCCCATCGCGTCACCGGCCGGATTGTCGCCAAGGCGGCGGAGGTGGGGGTGCCGCTTGACAGGATGCCGCTCGAAGCCATGCAGGCGTTCGAGCCGCGGATAAGCAAGGCCGTCTATAACGTGCTCTCGGTCGATAAATCGGTGTCGAGCCGGGCCGTTTACGGCGGAACCGCCCCGAAAAACGTCCGCGCCCAGGCCAAACGCTGGCTCAAGCGGCTGCCGCAGGCGTAAATGGCCTGGCAACGGCTTGAAGACAAAATCTTGCCGCTACAATGGGATTTGCTGGGCGGACGGATCGCGGGCGCGTCCATTCAGAAGGGGGGCAAGTTGTGGCCTGTAACTGTCTGGCGGTAACACGCGCGCTCGGCCTTGCGCTCATTTTTGCCGCTTTCATTGGTGCTTGGCGGCTGCGGGCGCAAGGGCCCGCTCGATCCTCCGCCCAGCGCCGCGATGCCGCCGCCGCCGCCCGGCGCGCCCGGTGCGGGGCCGGCACAGTTCGTCGATCCCACTACGCCGGTCGGCGGGGCGCAGCCGGTGCCGATTTCGACCGCCGTCGCGGCTCCGCCGCCGCCGAAGAAGACGTTCCTTCTCGATCCGCTGTTGCAATAATGCCGGCTACAGGCTGCCGCGCAGCCGCTCCTGCCGGGCGGGCACGCTGAAGCGATCGACGGTGTGCAGCATCGAACTTTATGGGTTCGATCCGGCGGCGGTATGCTCTAAGAACAGGTCGCATGCATCATTTCAATTACCGCGGCGGCGTTTTGCACGCCGAAAATGTCGATCTTGTCGCGCTCGCCGAAGCCGTGGGCACGCCATTCTATTGCTATTCCACCGCGACCATTGAGCGTCATTACCGGGTCTTCGCCGACGCCTTCGCCGGTGTCGATGCGCTGGTGTGCTATTCGTTGAAGGCGAATTCCAATCAGGCGGTGATTGCGACCTTGGCTCGGCTCGGTTGCGGCGCCGACGTGGTCTCGGAAGGCGAGTTGCTTCGCGCCGTCGCGGCCGGTGTGCCGGCCGACAAGATCACTTTCTCCGGCGTGGGAAAGACCGAGCGCGAGTTGGCGCTGGCGGTCGAGTACGGCATCCTCTGCGTTAACGTGGAGTCCGAGGCGGAAATCGAGCAAGTCGCCACTATTGCGGCCGGCAAGGGACGCGTCGTCGACATTTCGCTCCGTGTCAATCCGGACATCGACGCGCGCACGCACGCCAAGATCACCACCGGCAAGGCGGAGAACAAATTCGGCATTCCGATCAGCCGGGCCCGCGAAGTTTATGCCCGCGCCGCCAAGCTTGCCGGCGTCCGCGTCGCCGGCGTCGATATGCACATCGGTAGCCAGATCGTCGAGCTTGCGCCGTTCGCCGACGCCTTCGCGCTACTTGCAGATTTTGTGCGCACGCTGCGCGCGGACGGCCATAGCATCGATCATGTCGACCTTGGCGGGGGCCTCGGCATTCCCTATCGCGAAGACAATGAGCCGCCGCCGGATCCGCAAGCCTATGGGGCGATAGTCAAGCGCGCGACCGCGGGGCTCGGATGCAGGCTGATCTTCGAGCCCGGTCGGTTGATCGTCGGCAACGCCGGCGTGTTGGTCGCGCGCGTCCTTTATGTGAAGCGAGGCGACAGCAAAACCTTCGTTATCATCGATGCCGGCATGAACGATCTCGTCCGTCCGACGCTTTATGACGCCCATCACGAGATCATTCCTGCGCGTCAGAGAGCCCCCGGCAGCGAGCGAATCATTGCCGATGTGGTCGGACCCGTGTGCGAGTTCGGGAGATTTCCTGGCGCTCGGGCGCTCGCTACCCGTTCCGCAGCCGGGCGATCTCATTGTCGTGATGAGCGCGGGAGCTTACGGGGCGGTCCAATCCGGCACCTATAACAGCCGCCCTCTCATCCCCGAAGTCCTTGTCCATAAAAGCGAATGGGCGCTCGTGCGGCCGCGAGTGAGTGCCGAGGCCCTGATCGCGCTCGATCGCCTGCCGCCCTGGCTAGGCTGAGTGTGCCATCCCATTTGCGTGCCTGCCGAGGGCCGCCGAGTGCGCCTTGAACCCGCCCTCATGTTAACGTGTTGTCGCGTAAGGCTTCGGTCATGCGCAATAGCGGTCCTTGGAGCGGCTTTTGACGGACGCCATTTCCGACAATCCGACGCCGCCGCGGGATAGCGGCACGCCCTTACTTGCCGCCGCACTCAAGCGCGCTCGCTGGGCCATCTTGTGGGAACGGATTTGGCCGCCGCTGGCGGCGCTGGCGACGGTGATCGGACTTTTCCTGGCGTTGTCCTGGCTCGGGCTATGGCTGTGGCTGCCTCCGCTCGCGCGCGCCTTCGGCCTGTTGGCTTTCGCCGGCCTGGCGTTTCTGGCTGCCGTCCCCTTCGCATGGCTGCGCATGCCGGGCACTCAGGACGGTTTGCGCCGGCTCGATCGCGACAGCGGCTTGAGACACCGCCCAGCCACGACGATAGCCGACCGGCTGGCGGTGAGTGCGCAGGACTCCTACTCGCTTGCGCTCTGGCACGCGCACCTTGAACGCGCGCGAACCGCAGCAGGCTCGCTCAAGGCAGGACTGCCGTCGCCGCGCGTCGCCTGGCGCGACCCCTACGCGCTGCGCGGCCTCGTCCTGCTTGCTTGCATCGCCACCTTCTTTGCCGCCGGCGGCGAACGGATAAAGCGGATCGCGGCGGCATTCGATTGGCAGGGCGTTGTGCTGCCGGCGAATTTCCGCGTCGATGCGTGGGTGATTCCCCCGCTCTACACCGGCAAACCGCCGGTGATGTTGCCGGGTTTGCATGGCGGCGAGCGCTTCGCCCGCCTGGGCGCTCCGGTTTCGGTGCCGGTCAATTCAACGCTGGTGGTGCGCGCGACCGGTGATGTCGATCTCGACGTTTCCGCCGCGGGCGGCGTGGTCGCCGCCAAGGCCGCGGCCGGTTCGCCGGCCGGCACGCAAGAACATCGCTTCACCATCAAGGCGGCGGGCTCGGCGGCGTTGCGCGGGGTCGGCGACGATGTGACCTGGGCGTTTGACGCCATTCCGGATTTGCCGCCCACCATCGCACTGACCAAAAAACCCGAGGAGCAGGGCCGCGGTTCGCTGCTCTTGTCGTACCAGGTCTCGGATGATTACGGAGTCACCAAAGCGGAGGCGACCTTCGCGATCAAGAACGACAAGTCGAAGCTGGCGAAAGGAGCGCACCCGCTGTTCGGCCCACCGGATTTTTCCCTGATCCTGCCGCAGGCACGCGCCCGCAAAGGCGTCGCCCAGACGATGAAGGACCTGACCGACCATCCGTGGGCCGGCGCCGAAGTGACGATGAGGCTCGTCGCCCATGACGACGGCGGCAACATCGGCAAAAGCGCCCCGTTGACCTTCCGCCTGCCGGAGCGCGTCTTCACCAAGCCATTGGCGCGGGCCTTGGTCGAGCAACGTCGCATTCTTGCGCTCGACGCCAGCAGCAAGCCGATCGTGCTCACCGCGCTCGATGCGTTGGCGACCGCGCCCGACAAGTTCATGCCCGATCCCGGCACGTATCTCGGTTTGCGCGCGATCTATTGGAAGCTCGTTCGCGCCGACAGCGACGACGAGCTGCGCGATGTGGTCAAGCGTCTGTGGTCGATGGCGGTCGATATCGAGGATGGCAACATGGCCGACGCGCAGACCGCACTGCGCAATGCCGAGCAGGCGCTGCGCCAGGCGCTGGCGAACGGCGCCAGCGACCAGGAAATCAAGCAGCTGATGGATAAGCTGCGCGCCGCAATGAACCGCTACATGCAGGCGTTGGCCCAACAGTTGCGCAACAAGGGCGAATTGTCGCGTCCGCTCGATCCCAACGCCCGCGTGCTCAGCCGGCGCGACCTGCAACAGATGCTCGACCGGCTGGAAAATCTGGCGCGCAGCGGCTCGCGCGAGGCGGCCCAGCAATTGCTTTCGCAGCTCGAACAGATGATGGAGAACCTGCAGATGGCGTCGCCGCAGATGAATGGCGGCGACGACCAGATGATGTCGGACCTCGACCACCTCGGCGACATGATCCGTCGGCAACAGGATTTGCGCGATCGCACCTTCAAGCAGGGACAAGGCCAGCGCGGACAGGGTGCGCAGCCGGGCCAGCAGGGTCAATCGGATCAGGGCATGGGGCAGTTGCAGCACGACCAGCAGGCACTGCGCGACCGCCTCAACAAGCTGCTCGATGAATTGCGGCAACACGGTCTGGGCCGGCAGCAGGGTCGCGGACAGGACCAAGGGCAAGGGCAAGGCCAGGACCCGGGCCAGGACGGAATGAGCGAACTGGGCCGCGCCGGAAAGGCCATGGGCGAGGCCGAGGGCGACCTCGGCCAAAGCGATGCCGACAGCGCCGTCGATGCGCAGGGCCGCGCGCTCGATGCCTTGCGCAAGGGTGCCCAATCCATGGCGCAGGCGATGCAGCAGCAGAGGGGCCGGGGTCAGGGTCCTGGCCGGATCGGGCGCTTCGGCCAATCGCGCGACGATCAGGAGACCGATCCACTTGGCCGGCCGTTGCGCGGGCACGATTACGGCGACAATTCAAGCGTGAAAGTACCGGGCGATATCGACGTGCAGCGCGCCCGCCGCATAATCGACGAGTTGCGCAGGCGCTTCGGCGAGATCAAGCGCTCGCAGCAAGAGCTCGATTACATCGAGCGGCTCCTGAAGAACTATTGATTTCTGCGGTCTTTCCGGCGGAAAAACGCGTCAGCGCATGTTCGCGCGATGACGCTCCGTAGCCGGGGCCGGCGGAGGACTCGAAGGAAACGAATATGCGCCGGTCCCATGCCGCTCACGAGCGCACGACGGCCCGCCGCCTTGCCCGCTCGCGCCATCGTCGCTATACCCTCCGCCTTGGTCCGGGCGCATAGCTCAGTTGGTAGAGCGGCTGACTCTTAATCAGCGGGTCCAAGGTTCGAGTCCTTGTGCGCCCA
>CAVXCG010000010.1:0-122016 GCA_963760235.1 uncultured Alphaproteobacteria bacterium
TCGGCATGTCCTTAAGCCATGTCTGTTCGTAGGGCCGAGCCGACAGGAGTTGAAGACGCTCCCCGATGAGGTTCGGGGCAGCGTGGGCCACGCACTGCACCAAGCGCAATGTGGGGAAGAGCCTGATTCAGCGAAGGCCCTCAAGGGATTCGGCGGCCGTAACGTCTTTGAGATCATCGACGATTACCGCGGCGACACCTTTCGAACCATCTATACCGTTCGTTTCCCAGGTCGGATTTACGTGCTCCATGCATTTCAGAAAAAATCGAAAAGAGGCATTGCAACGCCAAAGCAGACCCTCGATCTCATCAAGTTGCGATTGCGCCAGGTCGAGGAAGACTATCGCGACCGTCAGAACAAAACGGTACGAGAGCGATGAAAAAACAGCGAACAAAAATTGAACTAGGCAGCGGCAATATCTTTGCCGATCTGGGCTTGCCAGACGCAGAAGAAATGCTGCTCAAGTCCAACATCGTGATCGAGTTAAGACGGCTTATCGCGCAGCGAAAGCTTACGCAGACGGCGGCGGCCAAATTGGTAGGCGTCAGCCAAGCTGATCTTTCTAAAATCTTACGCGGCCGTTTCCGGGGATATTCGGAAGCCAAGCTCATGCGCATGCTGACAGCGTTCGACCAAGATGTAGAGATAACCACCCGCCCACACCGCAAAGCAGGTGAGACCGGTCGAATTATCTTTACGCCTCGGGCGGCTTAAGACGCGAACAATCAACCGCCTCAGTCACCCGCAGCGCGCCAACCTCGACGCCATTCCAGTTGCGCAGGACCGGACTCAAAAAGCGCGCCAGCGCTGCCCGCTCGTCGGCTTCGAGCGGCAGAAAGCACGCGACGATCGCCGCCATGACCGCTTCGGCGGCGCGGCCGGCCCCGTCGTCGCATTTGACGGCGATACCCAGGCCCTGATCCGGCAGCGCGCCGCAGAACACGCCTTCGGCGCCGGTTTTGACAAAAACTCGCGCGCCGAGCAGTTTCATAATCTCGGTGCAGAAACGGCCAGTGCCGGCGACGTGCCAGGGATTTCTGGCGCAGGCGGTCCGCAGTCGCGCGGCGGCCGCTGCACGTTCCCCCGACAGCCCGCGACCGCTGGCGAAGCGGGCGAACGCTTGCGCAAGATTCTTCAGCGGAATCGCCCACGTCGGCACCGAGCAGCCGTCGATCCCGCAACAGTCCATCCCCAAAATCACGCCCGTTAGATCTTCAAGCACGCCGCGCACCTTTTGCTGCACCTGATGCTCGGGGCGCCAGTAGCCGGCGTGATCCACGCCCATGGCGCAGGCCAGGCACAGAAATCCCGCGTGCTTGCCCGAGCAATTGTTGTGCAGCGCCGTGGGAGCACCGGTCTTGGCGAGCGCGAGCGTCGCCGGCTGTGAGATCGGCCAATGGGCTCCGCACGCCAGAGCCGATGCGTCCAGTCCAATTTTCGCCAGCATGCGGCAGACGCCCTCGACGTGCTCAGCCTCGCCGCTGTGCGACGAGCAGGCGAGCGCCAGTTCGGCGTCGGCGAAACCGAAACGATCCGCCGCGCCCGATTCCACCAGCGGCAGCGCCTGCAGCGCCTTGATCGCGGAGCGCGGGAAGACCGGCGCCGCCACATCGCCAAGTGCGAGCACGCTCCGCCCCTCGGGGTCGACGACTGCCACCGCACCGCGGTGGCGGCTCTCCACCAGAGGCCCGCGCCAGACTTCGACCAGAACCGGATCGCTCATCGACTCCGTTGCCACTCGGCCAAAATCACCGGACTGCAGCCGGCAAGGGATTTGACATGCCGGACCCCATCGACCCATGTATCTTTTGCCGTCTTTCGCCAATGCATTGCCACTTGTCCGCCTGAACCATGCCGATCTGTGAAGCCGATCCGTGGCGACTGCAATACTTTGTCGGGATCGAAACCGTCGCCAATATCCCGACCGAGGACGCCGACGCTTGGCAATGGAATCCGGCGCACCGCTGGATTTACGACAAGCTGGCAGTGGCCTTGAGCCAAGGGCTCGAGGCCGGTCCCCATGGCACCGAGCCTCCGCACTATCCGGTCTTCTCCAAGCCGATCATCAACCTCAAGGGCATGGGCGTCGACAGCCGCATATTGCGCTCGGCGAGCGACTATCAAAAGCATTACGCCCCCGGCCACATGTGGGTGAAGCTGCTCCAGGGCCGCCATGTGTCGTCCGATGTCGCCGTGGTCGACGGCGAGCCGCACTGGTGGCGCCACGTGATCGGAAAGTCAGCCGGCGAGGGCACGTTCGACTATTGGCAGGTCGGTGCTGAAACCGATGCCGAGATCGAGGCAAGCTGCGGGGGATGGGTGCGGGCGCATCTTGCCGGCTATACCGGCATGCTCAACCTGGAGACCATCGGCGGCGTCATCATCGAGGCGCATCTGCGCTTCGCCGACCAATGGCCGGACCTCTACGGCGCAGGCTGGATCGAGGCGCTGGTGCGGCTTTATGAGAGCGGCGAGTGGCAATTCGCCGATGACGATCGGCAAGACGGATACAGCGTCGTCCTGTTCGGGCCGACCGGCCGTTACTACCGCCATCCGCCACCCTCGCTCGTCGAAGAGGTCAAGCGCCTAAACGGCGTGACCAGCGTGCAGATTACCTTTCACGATGACTGGGCGCCGGAGCGTCACGCCATGCCGCCCGGCGGTTTTCGCCTTGCGATCGTCAATAGTTTCGATCTCGCAGCCGGGATGGCCGGCCGCGCGCGTTTGCAGGATTATTTTCTGGCGGATGTCGGGACCGAAGTCAGGCCGTGATCGCGCGATCGGCCGAAGCCGCCGCGCTCAGCCGCGTAACGCCGCGCCTGGCCAAATTGCCGGTGCAACACGCGCATATTGCAGCGGCCGTGCCACATCGGCTGAAAGCACTTGTGCCGCGTGCCAGCCCCAGTGCGGATCGTCGAGGAAGGCGCGCGCCAAGGCCACCATATCCGCCCTGCCCTCGCCGACGATCGCTTCCGCCTGCTTGGCATTGGCAATCATGCCAACCACGCGCACCGGCAGGCCGGTCTCACGGCGCACGCGTTCGGCGATCGGCACGTTAAATCCGGGCTCACTCGGCCATCGGCTCTCGGGCGTGATGTTGGCGGAAGAGATATCGATGTAGTCGAGGCCGGCCGCTTTGAGCCCCTTGGCCGTGGCCACCGCATCGCCGGCGGCAAGGCCGCCCTCCACCCAATCGGTGCCGGTAATGCGGGCGCCGAGCGGCGTGCCTGAGGGCACCACGTCACGGACAGCGCGCGCCACTTCAAGCGGAAAACGCATGCGGCCTTCGAATGAGCCTCCCCATTGATCGTTGCGCTTGTTGGCGAGCGGAGAGATGAAGCTGTGCAACAGATAGCCGTGGGCAAGATGAAGCTCGATGGCATCGAAGCCGAGCCGCACCGCCCGCCGCGTCGCCTGGACGAAGGAGCCGCGCACCCGCGCCATGTCCTCCTCGCTCATGGCCGCGGGCGTGTGCCAGCCTGGGCCGAACGGCAGCGCCGAGGGCGCGATCGTCGGCCAGGGGTCCTCGTTCGGTCCGAGCGCCTTGGCCCCCTCCCACGGGCGCTGCGCCGAGGCCTTGCGACCGGCATGAGCGAGTTGAATGCCGAGCTTGGCGCTGCCGATCCGCCGGCAGTGCGCGACCACCGTCTCCAGCGCCGCCTCGCAGGCGTCGGAGTAAAGCCCGAGGCAGCCGTGGGTGATGCGCCCGTGGCGCTCCACGTGAGTTGCCTCGAGCACCAGCAATCCTGCGCCCGAATTGGCCAGCATGCCCAGATGGGTCGCGTGCCATTCGCTGGCAACACCGTCGGCTGCGCTGTATTGGCACATCGGCGAGACGACGATGCGGTTGGCGAATTCGACGTCGGCGAGGCGGATAGGCGAGAACAAGGCGCTGGGCATGGATGCTCGCTCGGGGACCGCTGGACCGCGGCGCATGGCGCCGCGTCGGGTTGCTGTTACGGCTTGACTGCGACGATACCCTCGATCTCGACCGAGATCTGGTGCGGCAGCATGACGTTGCCGACGGCCGAGCGGGCGTGCCGGCCGGCTTCGCCAAACACTTCGACAAAGAGGTCGGAGCAGCCGTTGATCACCTTCGGCAAGTCGTTGAATCCAGGCACCGCATTGACCATGCCGAGAAGCTTGACGATGTAATCGACACGATCGAGGGAGCCCAGCGCATCGCGCATGGCTGAGAGCAGCCCGAGGCCGACGATACGGGCGCGCCGATAACCCTCCTCCAGGCTGACATCGGCGCCGAGCTTGCCGGTGAGCGTGACACCGTTCTCTCTCGGCCCCTGGCCGGAGAGGTAGAGAATATTTCCAACCAGCCGGTAGGGCAAATAATTGGCAACCGGCTTGGCCAATGACGGCAGCACTATTCCCAGCTCTTTTAGTCGCGTTTCGGCGCTCATGCGCATCTCCCCTGTCGAAACTCTGCGGTCAGAAATCAGAAGTGGGATTGTTGCGTCAAGCGCGTTTCACTTTTTGCCGCTGCTGATTCGTTTCGGACGTGGCGGTCGCGGCCCGCGGTCACAGCCGCACGCCCAGCGCATTGGCCAATTCGCCGACGATGCCGCGGCGGAACACCAGCACGCAGACGACAAAAATCCCGCCCTCGATCACCAGCACCCATTGGCCGAGCGGCGCCAGATAGGTCTCCATGGCGACGATCAGGAAGGCGCCGGCGACCGGCCCGAATACGGTGCCGAGGCCGCCGACCAGCGTCATCAACACGACTTCGCCGGACATGGTCCAATACACGTCGGTCAGCGAGGCCAGCTGAAAGACCAGCGCCTTCAATGCGCCCGCAAGGCCGGCAAGGCCCGCCGAGAGTACGAAGGCGACGAGCTTGTAGCGCTCGGTCTTGTAGCCGAGCGAGATGGCGCGCGGCTCATTCTCGCGGATCGCCTTGAGGACCTCGCCGAACGGCGAATTCATGATGCGATAGATGAAAAGGAAGCCGGCAAGCACCATGACCAGGACGAAGACGTACATGGCCATTTCGTTCGACAGGCTGAACAGGCCGAACAGGCGGCCGCGCGGCACGCCCTGGATGCCGTCCTCGCCGCCGGTGAAGGGAGCGCGTAGCGCGACGAAATACATCATCTGCGCCAGCGCCAGCGTGATCATTGCGAAATAAAGACCCTGGCGGCGGATGGCGATAACGCCGGCAATCAGCCCGAAGACGGCGGCGCCGGCCGTGCCAAAGAGAACCGCCGCCTCCGGCGGAAAACCCCAGCGTTTGGCGGCGTGGGCACACAGATAGCTCGCCCAGCCGAAGAACAGCGCATGGCCAAACGAAAGCAGGCCGACATAACCGATCAGCAGATTGAAGGCGCAGGCGAACAGCGCAAAGCACAGCGCCTCCATGAGAAACACCGGGTAGACGACGAACGGCGCCAACACGAGCAACGCCACCATGACGGCGAAGGCCACGCCGAGGCTGCGTGCACCGTCGTCGCGCCCGCGCAGGACCGACGGGCCGGCGATCGTCGCCATCAGGCGGTCCGGCCGAACAGACCGGCCGGCCGTATCAGCAGCACGACGGCCATGATGACGAAAATAACGGTACTCGACGCTTCCGGAAAAAACACTTTGGTCAGCCCCTCGACGATGCCGAGCGCAAATCCGCTGACGATCGCACCCAGGATCGAGCCCATGCCGCCAATTACCACCACCGCGAACACCACGATGATGATGTCGGAACCCATTTGCGGCGAGACATTGTAGATCGGCGCCGCCATCACGCCGGCGAGCGCCGCAAGCCCGACGCCAAAGCCGTAGGTGAGCGTAACCATGCGCGGCACGTTGATGCCGAAGGCGCGAACCAGCGCCGGGTTCTCGGTCGCGGCACGCAAGTACGAGCCCAGCCGGGTGCGCTCGATGACGAACCATGTGACGAAGCACACCGCGAGCGAAAACAAAATGACCCAGGCGCGATAGTTGGGCAGGAACATGAAGCCGAGATTGTGCCCGCCTTGCAGCGCATCCGGTATCTGATAGGGCTCGCCGGAGGAGCCGTAATAGTTGCGGAACAGGCCCTCGATGACGAGCGCCAACCCGAAGGTGAGGATCAGTCCGTACAGATGATCGAGCTTGCGCACATGGCGCAGGAACAGCTGCTCGATGACGATGCCGCTGGCTCCGACCAGGAGCGGAACGACGACCAGCGCTTCCCAATAGTCAAGGCCGAGATATTGCAGCAGAAGATAGGCGGCAAACGCGCCCATCATGTACTGCGCGCCATGCGTGAAATTGATGATGTTGAGCATGCCGAAAATGACGGCAAGGCCGAGGCTGAGCAGCGCATAGAACGAGCCGTTGATGAGGCCGATCAGCAACTGTCCGAACAGCGCTTGCGACGTGACGCCGAAAATCTCGAACATTGAGATCTCCCCCGCAAGCGCGCTCGGCGTCGCGAACCGCCGTTCGTCGACGGCCGACCACCTCTCCCCGCCATGAGCGAGGCGGTCGGCAATGGCAGGCCAGTCTAGTGGTCCGATTCTAACATTCGCATCCCAGATTCGGCAGGCTCGGGTGCGAATGTTAGAATCAAAGGACCACTAGCAACTATCAGTTCCAGTGGAGCTTTTGGATTTGACATTCGCTTCGCGAACCGGCGGCCAAGTGGGTGGCGCAAAGTGGGTGGCGCAAAGTGGAAATGTCAAATCCGCTTCACTAGATCATTTCGCCGCGCTGACCAGCGGACAATTGTCCTCGTTCATCGGGCGGAATGCTTGCTCCGCCGGAATCGTCGCCTTGAGGATGTAGTCGTCGCCCGGGTATTTCGATTCGGCAGGCGACTTCACCTGAAACAGATAGGCCGGGTGTATGGTGCGGCCGTCCGCGCGCACGTAGCCCTTGCCGAACAGCGGATCGTCGGTCGGCATCTTCTTCATCTGGGCGACGACGGCCTTGCCGTCGGCGGCGCTTTTGATAGCGGCAACCGCCCTCAGGTAATGCAAAATCGCCGAGTAGACACCGGCCTGAATCTCGCTCGGAAATCGTCCCGGCTGCTTCACCTGCCAGCGCTTGGTCCACGCCCGCGTGGCATCGTTCATATCCCAATAGAACGGCTCGGTCAGGATCAGGCCCTGTGCGGCCGGCAAGCCTAGCGCCTGCACGTCAGGGATGAAGACCAGCAGGCCGGCGAAGTTCTGCCCGCCCTTGGCGATGCCGAATTCGGCGCCCTGCTTGATCGAGTTGATGGTGTCGCCGCCGGCATTGGCGAGGCCGATGATCTGCGCCTTCGAGGCCTGCGCCTGCAGCAGGAACGAGGAAAAATCCTGGGTGTTGAGCGGCACGAGCACATGGCCGAGGACCTTGCCGCCGTTGGCTTCGACAACGGCCGTGGTGTCGCGCTCGAGCGCGCGGCCGAAGGCATAGTCCGCGGTGATGAAGAACCAGGTCTTGCCGCCGGTATCTACGATCGACTTGCCGGTGCCGTGTGCAAGCATCCAAGTGTCGTAGGTCCAGTGGATCGTGTTGGGCGAGCATCGCGGACCGGTGAGATCGGAAGACGCGGCGCCGGAGACGAGAAAGACCTTGTTCTTTTCCCGCGTGACATCGCTCACGGCCAAGGCCACGGCGGAATTGGGCACATCGACAATCATGTCGACGTGGTCGACATCGTACCATTGGCGCGCGATGCTAGCGCCGAGATCCGCCTTGTTCTGGTGATCGGCCGAGACGAGGTCGACCCTCATGTTGTGCGCTGCCGGGTTGAAGTCCTGGATCGCCAACTCGGCAGCGGCGACCGAGCCGGGGCCGGTATCCGCGGCATAAAGGCTCGACATGTCGGTGAGCACGCCGATCTTGACCGGGATCGGGCTTTGCGATTGCGCCGGCGCCGCCGCGCCGAGCAGTGCGGCGAGCGCGAAAGCCATGTTCGCTGCTGTTCTCATTGCATCCTCCCTGTGTCGACCTCGGCCGCCAGACTGCCGTATCAGACGCCAAGGTAATCGTGGAGCTTGCCGATGTTGGACTTCAAGTCGCCGCTCGAGAATTGATCGACGATGCGCCCGTGCTCCATCACATAGTAGCGATCGGCAACAGCGGCCGCAAAGTGGAAATTCTGCTCCACCAGCAGGATCGTGAATCCCTGCGCCTTCAGTGAGCCGATCGTGCGTCCGATCTGTTGGATGATGACCGGGGCGAGACCTACTCCGTTGCGCCCGAGCAGCGTCACCACTTCGCCGGCTCGCACCTCGAAGCTGACGCCATGCAGAATGTGCAATTCGCCGTACCAGGCCTGCAGCGCCTCGACCACCAGCAACGCGCGCGGCTCAGCCATCGCCGGTCCCCAGATAGGCCGCGCGCACGGCCGGATCGGCCGACACCGTCCGGTAGTCGCCCTCCGCCAGAATCTCGCCGCGACTGAGCACGGTGATGCGGTCGCACAGATCGGCGACGACGCTGATATTGTGCTCGACCATCAGCACCGTGCGGTCCACCGCGAACGAACGGATCAAGCCGCTGATGCGCTCGATGTCCTCGCGCGCCATGCCCGACATCGGCTCGTCGAGCAGCAAGAGCTGCGGTTCGAGGGCGACCGTCGTCGCGATTTCCAGCGCGCGCTTGCGTCCATAAGGCAGTTGCACGGCGAGCATGTCGACGTAGGGCGCGAGCCCGACGTCGGCAAGCAGCGCCCGCGCGCGGTCGTCCAGAGCGCGCAAGACATGCTTGCTGCGCCAGAAATCGAATGAGCCGCCGCGGCGACGCTGCAGCGCGATGCGGACGTTTTCCAGCACTGTGAGATGGGGAAATACTGCCGAAATCTGGAACGACCGCACCAGACCGAGCCGGGCCACCTCCGCCGGCGGCAGAGCGGTGATGTCGCGGCCGGCGAACACGATGCGACCGCGCGTAGGATTCAAGAACTTGCTGAGCAGATTGAAGCAGGTGGTCTTGCCGGCGCCGTTAGGGCCGATCATGGCGTGAATGGCGCCGCGCGCGACCCGCAAATTGACCGAGCGCACCGCAACGAAGCCGGCAAAATCCTTGGTCAGGTTTTCGGTTTCGAGGACCGTGTCGGACACGTCGCCCGTTGTCGGTCAGGTGGGTGACGAATGTCAAATCCGCTCCACCAATGGTCCAATTCTAACATTCGCATCCCGGGTTTGGCACGGGCAAAGCGTAACCGGAGGGGAGTGACCCGCCCGGCGGGGGCGCTGCCGGGCGGGTCTAGAGCATCGGCGCTTGGGGGGAGGTCGGGGGGAGCGCCGATAGCAGCCTATGGCCGCCGGTGGTTAGTCGCCGCGCGCGGCGGAGCGGTTCAACGGGCGGGAGCGACACGCGGCTCAATGGGCGGGAGCCACATAATGGACCGTTAGTATGCCGAACCCGGATGCGAATGTTGGAATCGGATCACTAGCGGCCACCCGGCATATTGTCCCGCAACGGCTTCTCCTCGAGCAGGACCATCGCCACAAAAGCGACCGCGAGCATGCCGGCGGCGGTAAAAAACACCACCGCAAACGCCGACGCCGAGGTGCCGGCAATCCCGGTGAGAACGTGGCTGCCGGCGGCGGCCGACGCCGGCAGAGCGGGGGCGCCGGCGAGAACGATGGCGCCGAATATGGCGACCATGATCGTACCCAGAAGCGTGCGGCAGAAACTCATGGTGCCGATTGCAGTGCCCAGATGCGTGACCGGCACCGTGTTCTGCAGCGCGACCTGGGTGACAGGTGCCGTCGGCCCGAATCCAGTGCCGATCAGGAACAGGATGAGCTCGAATTTGAGCGGTGTCATCGAACCGGCCGAATACCCGAGTGCCAGCACGGCACCAATGCCGACGACAAGAAACGCCATCGGCAGCGCCTTGTAGTGCCGCACGCGGCCGACAAGCTGGCTGGAAAGACCGGCACTGGCGTTGAGCGTCGCCATCAAGATGATCAGGGCCAATCCGGAATCGGTCGGAGACCAGCCGAGAACGCTTTGCATGTACATGGGCAGGAAAATGTTCAGCGCGATGAGCGAGCCCCAGCCGAAACAATGCGTCGCCATCGCCAGCCGCGCCGCCGGGTCGGCCAATACCGCGACCGGAATGAGCGGCTCGACGGCGGTCAAGAGCCGCACGACGAAGCCGATGCCGAGCAGTAGCGCGCAGCCAAGAAGGGCGAAGGTCGGCAGCGAAAGCCAGGCGATGCGCACGCCGCCGAGATTGAGCGCCAGCATGAACGAGGTGCTTGCGGCCATCACCAGCACGGCGCCGACGATATCGAAGTGATGCGGCCGATCGTAGCGCGGCAGCCTCTTAAGCACCCGCATCGCGAGCGCACCCGCGATCAGGCAGAAGGGAAACTTCCAGAGAAAGATCAACGACCAATGCAAATGCTGGCAGATCCATCCGCCGACCGCCGGGCCGAGGGCACCGGCGCTGGTGAAAGCGATGGAAAAATACGCGTAATATTTGGCGCGGTCTTTGGGCGGAGCGATGTCGCCCAGCACCATCTGCGCGGTGGCGATCAGGCCGCCGCCGCCGCAGCCCTGGACGATCCGCCCGCAGATCAGCATCGGCATGCTGGTCGAACCGGCGCTGACCAGCGAGCCGACCATATAAATGCCTAGCGCTATCATCAGCGAGGCGCGCCGGCCGCGAATGTCGGCAAATTTGCCGTAGAACGGGGTCAGCGCCGTCGCCGCGATCAGATAGGACGTGATCAGCCAAGGCAGATCGTGCACGTCGCCGAAAATCCGCCCGATGGTCGGCAACGAACTGGCCAGGATCGATTGATCGATCGAACCGAGGAAGACCGGCATCATCATCGTCATGACGATGAGCCGGCGCTCGCCGTGCGTGAGCGGCTTCGGTTCGGTTTGCGCTACGGGCTCGTGTTGCGGTTCAGCGAACGCGCCGGCGCGCACCGCACTTGCCGCCGGACACCGTCCGAGCGGTCGCCCGCCACGATCGAGGTTCATCGGCAGTTCACATCCGCTGCGGCGAACGGCACGCGGCGCCCGGCGCGACCATCGATTGTGTGAATAGACGGAAATCAACCGCCTGTCATTTGCGCCCCGGCCATGCCGGGCAGGCATCAGCGCATGGCAGCCCTACCCTCAAAGGCCCGCCAACCCGCCGGCGCAGAAACCGCGGGCCGGCGCAGCAAGCGTACAAATTTCGTCCCGAGAACCTAACGCCGCGGCACGCTGTGCAGCGCTCGATAATGCGCCGTGCGGCAATGGGTAACGAGGCGCGAGCCTATTGCCTGCGAGCCTGTTGCTTGCAAGCCTATTGCTTGACGGTCTTTGCGACCTGCAAGCTCGCCTGCGTCTTCGACTTCACCTCATCGATCGTCACGTCAGGCGCAAGCTCGATCAGCATCAGGCCCGAGCCAGACTTATGGTCGACGGTGAATACGCCGAGATCGGTGATCACGATGTCGACCACGCCCGCGCCGGTCAGCGGCAATGTGCAGCGGCGCAGCAGCTTCGACTCTCCCTTGGCCGAGTGTTCCATGACCACGACGACCTTCTTGACGCCGCCGACGAGATCCATGGCTCCGCCCATGCCCTTGACCAGCTTGCCGGGGATCATCCAGTTGGCGATATCGCCGTTCTCCGCCACCTGCATGGCGCCGAGAATGGCGATGTCGATATGGCCGCCACGGATCATGGCGAACGAATCCGCGGAGTTGAAATAGCTCGTGGTCGGCAGTTCGGTGACGGTCTGTTTGCCGGCGTTGATCAGATCGGCGTCTTCCTCGCCGTCGAGCGGGAAGGGTCCGGTGCCGAGCATGCCATTCTCGCTCTGCAACTGCACGCTCATGCCCTCGGGAATGTAATTGGACACCAGCGTGGGAATGCCGATGCCGAGATTGACGTAGAATCCGTCGCGCAACTCCTTGGCGGCGCGCGCCGCCATCTGCTCGCGGGTCCAGGGCATTACAGTTCTTCTCCGGTTCCGGCCGGCGCCTCGGCGCGCTGCCGCTTGCGCACGGTGCGCTGCTCGATGTGCTTGACCGCATTCGGCACGTGGATGAGGCGCTGCACATAGATGCCGGGCGTGATGATATGATCGGGGTCGATCTCCCCGGGCCGCATCAGGTGCTCGATTTCGGCGACCGTTGTTTTTCCGGCGCTCGCCATCGGCGGATTGAAGTTGCGAGCGGTCTTGCGATAGACGAGGTTGCCCTCGCTGTCACCCATATAGGCGTGAACGATCGACAGATCGGCGACGATGCCGCGCTCCATTACATAGCGCACGCCGTCGAATTCGCGCACCTCCTTGCCTTCGGCGATCTGCGTGCCGACGCCGGTCTTGGTGAAGAATGCCGGGATGCCGGCACCGCCGGCGCGGATGCGCTCGGCGAGGGTGCCCTGTGGATTGAACTCGATCTCCAGTTCGCCGGCGAGAAACTGCTGCACGAAGGTCTTGTTCTCCCCGACGTAGGAAGAAATCATCTTCTTGACCTGCCGGCTGTCGAGCAGAATGCCGAGGCCCTTGCCGTCCACGCCCGCGTTGTTGGAGACAATGGTGAGATTTTTGACCCCCGCATCGCGGATCGCGAGGATGAGTTGTTCCGGGATGCCGCACAGGCCGAAGCCGCCGGCCATGATGGTCATGCCATCCTTAAGCAACCCGGCCAACGCGGAACGCGCGTCCGCATAGACCTTGTTCATGACTACTCCAGTTCTGCCGGCAGGTCGCCGTTACGCATAGCGCGTCCGACGCAAACGTCAATCGGCAGCACCGTCGCTGTCGAACTAATGGCTTGTGCTGGGCGCCGGGCTGGCGGGCGCCGGCGCGCCGGGGGTGGCCGGCGCAGCGGTCGCCGGAGCGACCGTCCCGTCGATTACGGTCCCCTTGAAGATCGGCAGGCCGAAATTATGCGGATAATAATTCCATGCGACGAAACCGATCCCGAACAGGATGGCGGCGATGATGGAGCCGAGCAAACGACTCTTGAATGCAATGAAGCCGCCCAGCAATGCCGTGACGAAGGCAAGCGCCGTCATCAAGCCGACGAAGTTCCAATCGACGCTTGAAAGATCAATGACCATTGTGTGCTCCTGATCGTCACGTGAAGCCAAGCCAGAACGGCACCGTCAGGTCCGTCAGCTTAGCCGAGATGGTTGGCTGGGGATAGCTTGGCGGGCGTCTATTCAGCGGATATAAGCCTTCCCGCCGACCCATGACCAGTCTGCTCATTTTGCTGGCAATGCCCGAGTCCGTTCGCACGCAATATCGCGACCGCATTCGCGCGCAGTTTCCCGAACTCAACGTCGATCTCGTCGATCATCATTCCAAAGTCGCGCCTCACATCGGTCGCGCCGATGCGCTCCTGACGTTCGCGCCCATGCTCTCCGACCACGTGCTGCAGGCGGCGCGGCGCCTCAGATGGGTGCAGGCGCTCGGGACCGGCGTCGACAACCTCATCGACCGACCCTGCCTGCGCAACGACGTGATCGTGACCAACGTGCGCGGCATTCACGGTCCGCCGGTGTCGGAAGCGGCGATCGCGGCGATGCTGGCGCTCGCCCGCAATCTGCCGCGCGCGGTACGCTGCCAGCAACAAGGACAATGGCAACGATTCCCGGCGCAGCTTTTGCACGACAAGACCGCAGGCATTTTCGGCATCGGCGCCATCGCCGAGTCGCTGGCGCCCAAATGCAAGGCGTTCGGCATGCATGTCGTCGGCGTGAGTTCGGCGCCGCGCGCGCTTGCAGGCTTCGACCGCATGGTTGACCGCGCCGATCTGGCGGCCGTCGTTGGCGGCTTCGATTTCTTCGTGCTGCTCACTCCGCTCACCGAAGAGACCCGCAACTGCATCGACGGCAACATTTTCGCGGCGATGAAGCCGGCGAGTTTTCTCGTCAATCTCGCGCGCGGCGGCGTGGTCGACGAGACGGCGCTGCTTGCGGCCCTGCGCGAGCGCCGCATCGCCGGCGCCGCGCTCGACGTGTTCGTCGAGGAGCCGCTGCCGGCCGCACATCCGTTCTGGACGCATGGAGAACGTGCTCATCACCACCCATCAGGGCGGGTTCTGCGACGTCTATATCGACCACGCCTGGCCGACGATCGAAACCAACATGCGCTGCTTCCTCAAAGGCGATATCGGCGGCATGATCAACGTCGTGCCGCATTAGCGTCATTTCAGAGCACGGCCGGAGGCCGCAAGTCCGGAATCCATATTCGCAGACCGGGAGTATGGATTCCGCGTTCCTCGCTGCACTCGGCCCGGGAATGACGAAAGGAGAGCGAAAATGGAAGAATTGTCCGAACGCCTGCAGACGCCGATCTCTACCGCGGAATTGCAACGCCGCTGGGCCGCGGTACGCGCGGCCATGGAGCGCGGAAAAGATCGACGTGCTGCTGATGCAGAACAACGTCGAGCAGATGGGCGGCTATGTCAAATACTTCACCGATCTCACGGCGAACAACGGCTATCCGCTGCTGGCGGTGTTCCCGCGCGACGATCTGATGACGCTGGTGAGCCAGGGTCCGTTCGACGGCGTCTTCAACATCGGGACAAACGGCGACGGCGTTCGCCGCGGCGTCAAGCAATGGCTGACCACGCCGAGCTTCGCCTCCTGCCATTACACCGCGCCCTACGACGCCGGGCTCGCCGCACAAGCCCTCTCGCACTATGCGGGCGGCACCATCGGGCTGGTCGGCGCCTATCAGATGTCGTTCGCGGTCGTCGACTATTTGCAAAAGGGCCGCTTTTCCAACACCCGCTTCGTAGACGCCTCGGATTTGGTCGACCGCATCAAGGTCATCAAGAGCCCCGAGGAGCAGGCGCTCATCCGCCGCGCGGCGGCGATGCAGGATGGCGCCATGCGCGCGGCGTTTGCCGCCGTCGAGCCCGGCATGCGCGACCGCGACGTCGCGGCGGTGGCGCAGTGCTACAGCCAGCGCCACGGCAGCGAGCACGGCATCTATCTGTGCGCGTCGATGCCGGCAGACAAACCGGCGCAGTTCGGCCACCGCCATTTTCAGAACCGCGTCATCAAGGAGGGCGACACGCTGGCGCTGCTGGTCGAGGATTCCGGGCCTGGCGGCATGTACACCGAGCTTGGCCGCACCTGCGTGGTCGGCAAAGCCTCAACGCAGATGCAGGACGAATACGCGTTCGCGCTTGAAGCGCGGAAGTTCAATCTCGCGCTGCTCAAGCCGGGCGCCCCGTGCAAGGATATTTTCGCCGCCTACAACGATTTCATGCGCAAGCACGACCGGCCGGAGGAGAAACGCTTGCACTGCCACGGCCAGGGCTACGATCTGGTCGAGCGGCCACTCATCCGCAACGACGAGCCGATGGCGATCGAAAAGACATGAACATCGTCGTGCATCCGACCTACATCCGCGGCGGCACGATGTCGTGGTTCTGCGACAATTATCTGATCGGAGAGAACGGGCCGGGAGAGCGGCTGCACCATTTTCCCGAAATCATCACCGAGGTCGGCTGAGCATTGCGCGTTTGCCTCTGGTCGCCGGAAAGGCGACCAGACTGCGTATTAATTCGGTTAACGTTGCCGCTTTTCGCCGTTGCATTGCGCGAAAAAGACCACAATTTAGCCACGTGAAGTCACGCCTTCTGTGCGCTATGGTCGGGAGTGACCAGTAAAGGAGCCGCCATGCTGCGGACTCGGATCGCCGCCACCGGCGCGTCTTTTGTGGTGCTTCTGGCGGTGACACTGGCCGGCGCCGCGGCTCAGGTGAGCGACGCCGGCGACAGGCCGTTGCCTCTTTTGCAAATCGTCGGCCAACACAACAAGGAAAAGCTGCAGCCGCGCCCGAGACTTTCGGCAAAGCGGGAGAAAATCCCGCACGCCAAGAGACGATTGGCCAGGCACGTCCGGGCAAAGACGCATCACGTTGCGGATCAAGCCCCAAAGAAACCCGATGCGCCGACGCCGGCCGGAGTACCAGCAGCATCGGCGGCGTCCGCGGACAGCATCTGGCCGGCAGCGGATGCGGCGATCCCCAGCGCGCCAGCAGCGCCGGACAGTACCAGAGACCCCGTCACCGGCGCGACGCTTGCGCCGCAGCAGCCGGGGGTTTCGGTATAAGACCGAACAGGTCGTCCCGACCGACCCCGATCAGATCGCGGGAAGCAGCCACACCGTGGAGGCGGGTTCGCCCAGCGCACCTGGTTCCCCTGACGCCGCGGCCGGCGATACCCAGAAGCCTGACGCCTCGACGCCTGCCGCAGGATCGCCGGCAAGCGCGGACCAAGAAGCATCCGCCGCTCCAGTCGCGCCGATGCCGGGGGTGCACGCCATGGTCGTCAAGACGGCCGCGCCTCATGCGACATCACCGAGCCCTATCGGGAGCGCGTCGTGGATCGCGCACGTTCTCGCAGCCCTTGGCGGGGCGATCGCTGCGGGCGTGGTGGCTTGGTTCCTGATCAGACCGGCAGCAGCGCGCCGCTACGGCTGATCCTTCCCCGCTCCTCTGCGACCCACCCTTTTTCGCCGCCGCGGCACGCCGCACGCGGCCGTTCACCGCATTGTCGCGCTGGCAATAGGGTGCTTCGCTCGATCAATATAAATGCAAAAAATCGGCCAGAGGAGGAAATCATGATCGCAATGCCGTGGCGCGGCCCATTGTTTGCCGCGTTCATCAGCGTCATTGGAGCGACAGCCTGGACGCCCATCGCGAATGCAGCCACGACGCTCACCGTCGGCAAGGCGGCCCCCAACGCCGACCCGATCATTCCGGTCAACGTCGGCGACCAGCTCGGCATTTTCAAGAAGCACGGACTTGACCTGAAGATCGTTGACTTCACCGGCGGCAGCAAAATGGCGACCGCAATGGCGGCCGGCGGCATCGACATCGGCGACGGCGCCGGGACCGAGATGGCGCTCGTCGCCAAGGGCGTGCCGATGACCGCCATCTGCGAATCTGCCGGACCGATACCGTTCATCGGCCTCGGCGTGCCGTATGACTCGCCGATCCGCACCATCGAGCAGCTCAAAGGCACGAAGATCGGCTATTCCAGCGCCGGCTCGCTGACCGACTGGCTGGTCAAGGAGCTGGTGAGCAAAGAGGGCTGGGGACCGCAAGGGGTCACCGGCGTCGCCATCGGTAATGGCGCAAGCAATATCATATCGGCGTTTCGCGCGCATCTGATCGATGCCGACGTCGGCGTTACCTCGCTTTTTCTCGCCATGGATGAGAAGAAGACCGGCCGGTTGCTGTTTCCGGTCACCAAATACGAGGGCAACGTCGCCGCCGGAACGCTCTATGCGTCCAACGGCCTGATCAAATCCAATCCCGGCGCGGTACGCGCGTTCGTCGCCGGCTGGATCGAAACGATAAACTACATGCGCAGCCACAAGGCCGAGACCGTCAAGATCGAAAGCGGCATCACCGGATTTCCCGAGAGCGTGATGGCGAAGGATTACGATCTCACGATCGGCATGTTCACCAAGGCCTGCCGGTTCGACGCGCAATCGCTGGCAACACTCAAGCGCTCGTTCGTTGAGCTGAAGGTGCTGCCGACCGCGCCCGACATGTCGAAGCTCTACACCGACGCCTTCCTGCCGCCGCAGTGAAGGACCGGCAGCAACAGTCCATCCGCAAGTCCATCCCGACGATAGCCCGGCCGGCGCGCTCGCGCGCCGACCTCCTCTCGCGCCGCGCTTCACCGCCGCAGCGAGCCGGCGTGTTCGTTGCCGCGGCGTTAACAAAGCCGCGACAAGCCCATCGATCGGGCCTTGGCAGCCAACAAAAAACGCGCCCTGTCATCGGGGAAAGCGCTTATACGTGTACATCTGTAGGCATTAGTTTAAGCGAAGCATAGCGTAGCGTTGCTATGCCTCACCGCACGGACGGTCAACAGGTGCAGCAACCAATGCGCTACTTCATCGACTACACGGCGGAAGGCAAATCGCTCTACGACTATCAGGGAGAAGAGTTCCTGAGTTCCAGCGATGCGTTGGATTTCGCGCAAGCCACCGCGCAGGCGCTACAGAACCATCTGGGCGGTATTTGGCAAGGCTGGACGGTGGAGGTGCGCAGCGCCGACGGCAGGAAGCACTTCTCGCTGCTGATCGATAATAACATGACGCCCATCGCGGCCTAGACGGAGCGACCGGCTCACTCGGCGGCGCCGCGGAACGGCGTTTTTGCCGCGCTCTCCTCGGCCGCCTTGTGCGACCTGAACAGATCGAACGCCTCTTTCGGCTTCATGTTCTTGTGCACGACCGCGCCGACGGCAGCGATCATCGCCTTCGGCGCCGGCGACTGGAAAATATTGCGGCCCATGTCGACACCGCAGGCGCCCTGCTGCACGGCGTTGTAGGCCATGGTGAGCGCGTCGAGCTCGGGCAATTTCTTGCCGCCGGCCATGACAATCGGTACCGGACACGACGCCGTGATCGTCTCGAAGCCGTCCTCGACGTAATAGGTCTTGACGTATTGGGCGCCGAGCTCGGCGATGATGCGGCAAGCGAGCCGGAAATATTTGGCATCGCGCGCCATGGCCTTGCCGACCCCAGTGATGCCCATCACCGGCATGCCGGCGCGCAGGCCGGCGTCGACCAGCCTGGTCATGTTGTGCACCGAGCGCGTCTCATGTTCGCCGCCGATGAACACCTGGATACCGACGGCGGCGGCGTTCAATCGCACCGCATCGTCCATGTCGATGGCAATCTGCTCGTCGGACAATTCCTCGCGCAGGATGCTGGGGCCACCGCTGGCCCGCAGCACCATCGGCTTGCCGCACTCCGCCGGGATCAACGTGCGTAAAATCCCGCGCGTGCAGAACAACGCATCGCAGGACGGCAACAGCGGCACGATGGACAGATCGATGCGCTCGAGCCCGCTGGTCGGTCCCTGGAAATAGCCATGGTCAACGGCAAGCATCACCGTGCGGCCTGAGCGAGGATCGAACACCCGCGCCAGGCGGTTCTTCATGCCCCAATCGAGCTGGTGGCTGCCTTTGAGAAAAAAGCCCGGCGTCTGTTGCGGCTGGTCGAGGGCGTAGCGCTCCCCTTCCCTGTCGACTTCCGGCATGAGGCACCTTCCTTGCCGCGCGCAAACTGCCTAGCGCGATGGCGCAAACCTATGCGCCATCGCCTGTGCGGCAGCAAGGCAATGGCTTGGCTGGATTGCCGGGGTGGCGCGGGGATAAGCCCCGCGCCTGTGGAAAGGCAGGACATGGAAAGGCAGGACATGGAAAGGCAGACAAGCTTCTGGAAATTCAAAGGGTTATCACGCTCTTGGCATTGTTCTCTTTTTGTTCTAGGCTACTTTCTCTAAGAACATAAAGAGAACAATATGGGTCCTGTGATCCAACCTCAATCCCGGTCGGCGAGCCGCAGTTTCGTGGTCGAGGAATTGCGCCGGCTGCTGCCGGGAATAGCGGATTCGCGTAAATCGCTGCCGTTCGGGCTGAACGCGATCAATTCCTGTCTGCCGGAGGGCGGCCTCGCCTGCGGCGCCCTGCATGAAGTCGTGCCGGAGGCACAAGCAGCCATGCCGGCGGCCCTCGGCTTCATCGCGGCGATGATGGCCCGCATCTCCTTCCCTTCCCCTGTTGCAATGAGCTTGCCGCGCGCTCGCCCATTATTCTTCGTCATGCCGGCTTACGGGCCGCGTCAATACGGCAGGCTTTATGGCCATGGGCTGCACGCGCTGGGCCTCGATCCGGCACGCTTCATTCTGGTCGAGACGTCGCGCCGGCAAGACATCCTGTGGGCGATCGAGGAAGCGGTGCGCTCGGGTGCACCGGCCGCCATCGCCGCAATGATCGACAAGCTCGATCTGAAAACAAGCCAAAGACTGCATCTTGCAGCCACCGATGCCGAACTGCCGCTCCTGCTGCTGCGGCCGGCGCAAAATCTGGAATCGAGCGCGGCGGCGACGCGCTGGCGGATCGGTACTGCCGAGGCTGCGCGCGACCGCTTCGGCCTTTTCGCGCGTGCCCGATGGCATCTGAGACTGGAACGGGTTCGCAACGGACGGCCAGGCGAATGGGTAGTGGAGTACGATCATGTCGCGCATCGTTTCAGTTTGGCTGCCGCGCTGGCCGATCCTGCGTTTTCTCGCGACACAAACAAAAAAGACCAAAACACCGTCAGACAAGCCTGTTGATCCCGATCGGCCGTTCGTCCTCGCCGTCCCGGCAGCGGGGGGACCGCGCATCGCCGCCTTGAACGAAGCCGCCGAGGCAGCGGGACTTGCGCTCGGCGAACCACTGGCGGATGCGCGGGCGAAGGCGGGATTTTTGCAGGTGCGCGGGATCGATGCCGCCGCCGACGCCGCCGCGCTGCAGCGGCTGACGCTGTGGGCGACGCGCTACACGCCGACCGCCTCGCCGTATGGCGAGGAGAACGGCGCCGATGGCTTTTTCCTCGACATCGAAGGCGCCGCGCATCTGTTCGGCGGCGAGGAAAGATTGCTCGTTGATCTTGCTGCACGGCTTGAGAAGAATTTTGGCCTGCCGGTGCGGCTCGCCGTCGCCGCCACGCCCGGCGCAGCCTGGGCGGCCTCGCACTTTCATTCCGCCCCTTCCCCCCTCCTCCTCCGTGAACCGGGGAAGAATGAACATTGTCGCAGCACCTATGTGATCGTGTTTTCCGGCGAAGAAGCCCCCGCGCTTTCGCCGCTGCCCGTCGAAGCATTGCGGCTTGCACCGGAAACGTGCGCGACGCTGCGCCGGCTCGGTTTCAAAACCGTCGGCGCGCTCATTGACCAGCCGCGCGCACCGTTTGCCGCGCGCTTTTCCGCAAAACTTCTGCGCCGCCTCGATCAGGCACTCGACCGCGCCGAAGAGCCACTCTCACCCATCGTGGCGCCGCCGGTCTATCACACGCTGCGTTATCTGCTCGAACCGATCGCTACAGGACAAGCCGTCGTAGCGCTTGCCAGCCGCCTCATGGGGACGCTTGCGCACGTGCTGACCCGCGACGAAGCCGGCGCGCGCACACTGAAACTTGCACTCTATCGCGTCGATGGCGCGGTCAAAATGCTCGATATCGCGCTGACGCTGCCAACGCGCAGCGCCGCCCATGTGGCGCGCATGATCGAGTTGAAGCTCGATGCGGCCGCAGCCGCGACGACCGAGGATGCCGGCTTCGGCTTCGAAGCGGTCGGCCTTGCCGTTACCCGCGTCGAACCCATGCCGGCGCGGCAGATCGGATTGAGCACCGGCGAAGACGGCGATCGCGCGGAGCGTTGCGCCATCTTGATCGACGCGTTGCGCCAGCGGCTTGGGTCGCACCGGGTACGGCACTTCGAGGCTGTGGCCAGTCACCTTCCCGAGCGCGCTGAAGCATTGAATGAAATCGATGGCGAAACATTTCAATGCCCTCCCCCTGAAAGGGGAAGGGCCACCGACTGTGGGAATAATGACTTGCAAGGCGACCCCTCCCCGGATCGTCGCCGACGATCCGACCCTGCCCTTTCAGGGGAGAGAAAGTGGTTGGAGCCGGAGCAAAAGCGCCCTCTCCTCCTCTTGCCTCAGGCCGAGCCGGTCGAGGATGTCACCGCGCTCGTCCCCGACGGTCCGCCGCGTCGTTTTTGCTGGCGCGGCGTGACCCACGAAGTCGCTGCCGCGCAGGGACCGGAGCGCATCGGCGCCGAATGGTGGCGCAACAATTGCACGCCGTCGCACGCGCTCACCCGCGACTACTACCTCATCGAGGATTCAGGGGGTACCGCTTCTGGCTTTTCCGCGCCGGCCTTTACGGATGCGAGACGACAGCGGCGCGCTGGTTCGTGCATGGACTGTTTGCATGAGTTGTCATTCCGAAATCCTCGCGGAGCTTGTCATCGGGCTCGGTCCCTTCGGGCCGGACCCGTTGGCTCGGCCCTGGAATGACGGGAGTGAGAGAGACGGGAGTGAGAGATAAGATGCAAGCCTACGCCGAACTCGCCGTGACCACGAATTTTTCTTTCCTGCGCGGGGCGTCGCATCCGGAGGAAATGGTAGCCACCGCCGACGCACTTGGCCTTACCGCTATCGGCATCGCCGACCGCAATTCTTTTGCCGGCATGGTGCGCGCCCACGACGAGGCCCGTAAGCGCAACGTCAAGCTCGTTGTCGGCGTGCGGCTGGTCACCGTCGACGCTTTCGAACTGCTCGCCTATCCGACCGACCGCGACGCCTACAGCCGCCTCTGCCGCCTCATTTCCGCCGGCAACCTGAAAACCAAAAAAGGAGCCTGCCATCTCACGTTCGAGGAGATTCTCGCCGCCGGCGAAGGGCAGATTTTTATCGCGATACCGCCGCTCTCGCTATTTAACGTTCACCGTCATCCTGAGGTGCGAGCGAAGCGAGCCTCGAAGGACGACGGCCCGGGCGCCTCGGCCGGCATCCTTCGAGGCCCGCGCTGCGCGCGGGCACCTCAGGATGACGGAAATTTCACCTCCCGTCTCGCTACTCTCGCCCGCACCGCTCCCGGCCGCACTTTCCTTGCCGGCATCCACTATCATTGCGGCGACGAGCCGCGGCGGCTCGCCTTGCTGTCCGAATTCGGCGAACGTTGCGGCGCCCCGCTCGTCGCCGTCAATGACGTGTCCTATCACGCGCGCGAGCGCCGGCCGCTGGCCGACGTGCTCACCTGCGTGCGCGAGAAGTGCACGCTGGGGCAAGCCGGCCGGAAACTTTCGGTCAATGCCGAACGGCATCTCAAGCCGCCTGCCGAGATGGCGCGGCTTTTCAGAAACTTTCCGCAAGCGCTCGCCCGCAGCGCCGAAATCGCCCAGGCTTGTCGCTTCTCGCTTTCCCAACTCAAGTACGAATATCCGGACGAGCCGGTGCCGGAGGGAAAAACCGCGCAAGCGCATCTTGAAGATCTCACCTGGGCGGGCGCGCACGGCCGCTACCCGGCGGACAAATACCCGCAGGGCATTCCCGCCGACGTGGAAAAACGCCTGCACGACGAACTCGCGCTCATCGCCAAGCTCGACTATGCGCGCTACTTCCTCACCGTACACGATATCGTCTTCTTCGCGCGGACGCGGGAAAAGGAAATCCTCTGCCAGGGCCGCGGCTCGGCGGCCAACAGCGCCGTTTGCTATTGCCTTGGCATCACCTCGGTGAATCCGGAAAAAAGCAGCCTCCTGTTCGCTCGTTTCATTTCCGAAAATCGCGGCGAGCCGCCCGATATCGACGTCGATTTCGAGCATGAGCGACGCGAGGAGGTGATCCAGTACATCTACAGGCGCTACGGCCGCGAACGCGCGGCAATCTGCGCCACCGTGGTGCATTACCGCTCCCGCCGCGCCATCCGCGAAGTCGGCAAGGTATTGGGGCTGACCGAGGACGTGACGGCCGCCCTCGCCAAGACGGTATGGGGTTATGGCGACGGCCTGCCGGACGACCACATCCGCCAGGCCGGCCTCGATCCAAACAATCCGGCGATCCGCCAGGCGGTTTCGCTCGCCACCGATCTGATCGGATTTCCCCGCCACCTCTCCCAGCACGTCGGCGGCTTCGTGCTCACGCGCAAGCGGCTCGACGAGACGGTGCCGATCGGCAATGCCGCCATGGAGAAGCGGACCTTCATCGAATGGGACAAGGACGACATCGATACGCTCGGTCTGATGAAGGTCGACGTGCTGGCGCTCGGCATGCTGAGCTGCCTGCGCCGCGGGCTCGACCTGTTGAAAGAGCATTACGGAAAGAACCACTCGCTCGCCACGCTGCCGCAGGACGACCCGGCGGTCTACGAGATGCTGTCGCGCGCCGATTCGATCGGCGTGTTCCAGGTCGAGAGCCGCGCGCAGATGTCGATGCTGCCAAGATTAAAACCGCGCTGCTTCTACGATCTGGTGATCGAAGTCGCGATCGTGCGGCCGGGGCCGATCCAGGGCGACATGGTGCATCCGTACCTGCGCCGGCGCGACGAACTGGCCGCCGGCAAGGCGCCCGATTACCCCTCGCCGCATCCCGCACACGGCGAGAGGGACGAACTGAGAGAGGTCCTGCAACGCACCCTTGGCGTGCCGCTGTTCCAGGAGCAGGCGATGCAGATCGCGATTGCGGCGGCCAAATTCACCCCCGACGAGGCGGACGGACTGCGCCGCGCCATGGCCACCTTCCGCCATACCGGCAATGTGCACCTGTTCCGCGACAAGTTCATCAAGGGCATGACTGCCCGCGGCTATGATCGCCATTTCGCCGAACATTGTTTCAGCCAGATCGAAGGTTTTGGCGAATACGGCTTTCCTGAAAGCCACGCGGCAAGCTTCGCGCTCCTGGTTTACGCTTCGGCCTTCATCAAATGCCATTATCCGGAGGTCTTCTGCGCCGCCATCCTCAACAGCCAGCCGATGGGCTTTTATCAGCCGGCGCAACTCGTTCGCGACGCACGCGCACACGACGTCGAAATCCGCCCCGCCGATGTGAATTACAGCGCGTGGGATTGCACGCTGGAGCCGAACGCCGACGGCAAACACGCCGTGCGCCTCGGCTTCCGCCTCATTGGCGGGCTTGGCGAAGAAGAGCTGAAAAAACTCGTCGCCGCCAGAGGCAACGGCTTTTCCTCGATCGAGCGGCTTGCGGCCCTTGCCGGCATCTCCCGCGGCACCATCGAACGGCTGGCGCAAGCCGATGCGTTCCGCTCGCTGACGCATGATCCGGCGAAGCGGGAACCGGTTCGTCGACAAGATCATGCGTCAAAGCTTAAAGTTGACGCGCGATCGGACGCAAAACCGGAAACCACTTTTGCTGATCGCGTGCCGCTCGATCGACGCGCCGCTTTGTGGGCGGCGAAGCGGCTCGACGTGATCGGCGCGCGAACGCCACGGCATGCCGCCGCCCCCACCCTTTCCTCCCCCGCAAGCGGGGGCGCGCTGCCGTTGCTTACGCCGCATTTGAGCGAGGAGCTTTTTCCGGAACAGCCGGTTGCGCTGCCAGCCATGCCGCTCTGCGAGCACGTCGTGGAGGATTACGTGGCCACCGGGCTGTCGCTGAAGGAGCATCCGGTGCGCTTTTTCCGCGAGCACCTCGTCACGCTCGGCGCCATTCGCAACGCGGACCTACGTAACGAAGATTTGATCCAGGACTCGATCGTCACCGTCGCCGGCCTTGTCCTGATACGACAACGCCCCGGCACGGCGAAGGGCGTCGTGTTCCTGACGCTGGAAGATGAAATCGGGGTTGCCAATATCATCGTCTGGCCGAAAGTTTTCGCTGAAAACCGCCGCACGGTGATGACCGCCCGCTTTCTTGCCGTCCGTGGGCGCCTGCAACGCGCCGGGCTGGTCATCCACGTGATTGCCGAAAGCTTCACCGATCTGTCGGCCGCACTGCCCTGGCTGCGCGAAGGCGGCGATCTGTTTTCACCGAAATTTTCCGGCGGTCCGCTCCCGGCGGAAGCTTCCCTGCCGTTGCGGAGCCGCGACTTTCATTGACGCCAAATCCACAGGAGTACCGCCATGTGCGGACGCGCCAAGCTTCCCGACGATGTTTCCGAGATAAAACTCGATCTGAAAATCGATTTTGACGAGATCGGTACTTATCGGCCGCGCTGGAATGCGGCGCCAACCTCGCTACTTCCTGTCGTCGTCTCGACGAGCGGCCAGCGCACGCTCACCTTGATGCGCTGGGGCCTCATTCCGCACTGGGCGCGCGACATCAAGATCGGCTATTCGACGTTTAATGCCCGAGCCGAAGGCATCGCGACGCGTGCCGCCTTCCGCGGCGCCTGGAAGGCGCGAAGGCGTTGCCTCGTCGTCGCCGATGGCTACTACGAATGGCGCGACGCCGATAAGCAGCCGTTTGCCGTCGCGCTCGGCAATCGCGGGCCGATGACTTTCGCCGGTCTCTGGGAACACTGGCGCGATCCCGCCGATCCCGCCGCCGAGCCCCTGAAATCATTCGCCATTATCACCACGCAGGCCAACGAAAGGCTGCGCCCGCTGCACCAGCGTATGCCGGTCATCCTGGCGCCGGATTGCTGGTCCGCCTGGCTTGGCGAGACTGCGGCCACCGAGACGAACCTCAAGGCCATGCTCGTCCCCTATCCCAGCGCCGCCACCACCTTTTGGCGGGTTGACCGGCGCGTCGGCAATGTCAAGAACGACAGCCCCGATTTATTCGCCCCACTCTGTGAATGGCCGGCAAGGAGCGGGGTTGTTGCCGAGACAGGCGGGTAACGGCCACGGGTCTCTAACGGCAACGGCGGGCCAGATGGCAGTTGCACGCTTTGCCGGCGACCTATATCGTCTAGCTACTGTCGAAAGCAGGATTTCCCGGCCGAACGGGCGCTTCGCGATGGGGAAAAGACCGAAGCCCGCGGCACCGCGTCACTGCGGAAACGATTGGCAAGTAAGGTAGTTGCGAATTGAGGAAGCGGGCGAAAGCCTTCGAACTTAATCGGCCCACAAGACGGCCGGGAGGAAATAGTGCGGCCTGCCACCAGCCTTATGCGCGTCATTGTGCGCAAGCGCGATTTCTATGCCGGCGGGCTGATGATTCTGCTCGGGCTCGGGATCGCTCTCAAGGGAGTGACCTACCGTCTCGGGTCCCCGATGCACATGGGTCCCGGCTTCTTTCCCACGATGTTGGGAGTCCTTCTCATTCTCATCGGTATCGCGATCGGTACTGCTGCTTTCGCGCCCGCCGAAGAAGGTCACGAGCGGGAGGAAAGCATTTTACCGGAACATCCGGAATGGTGGGCGTGGTTCTGCATCCTGATGAGCCCGGTGCTTTTTATTTTCTTCGGCCGTTATTTCGGAATGATTCCCGGAACATTCGCCTGCGTGTTCATCGCCGCGCTCGGTGACCGCAACAAGACTTTGAAAAGCACGATTATCCTTGCCAGCGTGGTGACCGCCTTCGGCGTCGTCCTGTTCTCCTATTTCCTGCAAATCCCCATGCCGATCCTCACCTGGGGGGTCGGCCTGTGATCGATACCGCAGTCACGGACCTGCTGTACGGTTTCACCGTCGCGCTCGAACCGCATAATCTGATGTGGTGCTTCGTCGGCGTCCTGGTGGGCAACATGGTGGGGGTGCTCCCCGGCATGGGGCCGCTGGCGACCATCTCGATCCTGTTGCCGCTCACCTTCGGCATGAAGCCGGTCGCCGCCATCCTGATGCTGGCCGGCATTCTCTACGGCGGCCAATACGGCGGTGCGATCTGTTCGATCTTGCTCAATCTGCCATGTCATCCGCCGCACGCAGTGACCTGCCTCGACGGATTTCCAATGACCAAGCAGGGGCGCGGGGGGGTCGCCCTCGGCGTCACGGTGATTGCCTCTTTCGTCGGCGCCTCCTGGGGCATCACTGAGATGATTTTCCTGTCGCCGCTGCTGGTCAGGGCGGCGCTGCAGTTCGGCCCCGCCGAAGTCTGCTCACTGATGTTGCTCGGCCTGTTGGCCGGCTCGACATTGGCGCGCGGTTCGCCGCTCAAGGGCGTGGCGATGACGCTCGTCGGCCTGTTTCTCGGCTCGGTCGGCACCGATCTGGAAACCGGCTCGGAGCGCTACACCTTCGGCATGACCGAACTCGACGATGGCGTGGAACTGATCGCGCTCGCGCTCGGCCTGTTCGGCGTCGCCGAGTTCATGAGCAGCGTCAATCAGGTGGCTCCCATCAATACCCGTTACACCAACATCCGGCTGCGAGACATGCGGCCGACCCTCGCCGACCTCAAGCGGGCTTTCTTTCCGATGTGGCGCGGCACGCTCGTCGGCAGCCTGTGCTCGCTCATTCCCGGGACCGGACCGACCATCGCCTCTTTCGTCGCCTACGCGGCGGAAAAGAAATTTTCGAAAACTCCAGAAAAATTCGGCACCGGCATGCTTGAAGGGGTGGTGTGCCCGGAGGCGGCCACTCATTCCTCGATTCAAGGCGACTTCATTCCAACGATGAGTCTCGGCATCCCGGGCGATGCGGTCATGGCGCTGCTGCTCGGCGCGCTGATGATCCAGGGCATCGTGCCGGGCCCGCAGCTCATCTCCCAGCATGCCGACATTTTCTGGGGCCTGGTGGCGAGCTTCTGGATCGGCAACATCATCCTGGTGGTGTTGAACGTACCGCTGATCGGCATCTGGGTCAAAATGCTCGCCATCCCGTATCGGTTTCTCTATCCGAGCGCGATGTTCTTCGTCTGCATCGGCGTCTACGCCGCCAATAACGATTTCTTCCAGGTCGGCGAAGTCGCGGTCCTCGGCCTCGTCGGCTATGTCCTGCTGCGTCTCGGATTCCACCCGGCGCCGGCAGTGCTTGGCTTCGTGCTGGGACCGCGTTTTGAGGAAAACTTCCGCCGCGCCATGCTCATCTCGCGCGGCGATTTCGGCGTCTTCGTCGAGCGGCCGATCAGCGCGGTGTTTGTCGGCATGTGCGCGCTCCTGATCGCGACCCAGCTTTATGTGCGCTTGCGCGCCCGCAAGCGCCCGCCCGGCGCGAGCCACGCCGGAGAATCACCGCCGATCTCGCCGCAGCTGGCGCCGCAGCGCATCCCGGTCACGCCAGCAGAATAAATAAACGCGAACGAGCGACAACCGGCATTACGCCGTGCCGGAGCGCGATTGCGCACCCAATCCGCGCTCGAGCACGCGCGCCAGCCGAGCGGAAAACGCCCGCGCGTCGGCAGGCTGTGCGCCATCGAGCACGCGCGCCTCGTCGAACAACAGGTGCGCGGCATCTTCCTTGAACGTCCGCTCGCTCTCGCCGAGCGCCGCGAGCGCCAGCACCAGCTTATGATGCGGGTTGAGTTCGAGAACCGGCTTTGCCGCCGACGGCAGCCGACCGGCCCCGGCGAGAATTTTCTCCAGCGCCCGGTCCGGGCCGCTGTCGGGCGCGACGAGGCAGACCGCGCTGTCAGTCAGCCGGTCCGAGAGACGCACATCGGAGACGGATTCGCCGAGCACCGACTTCAGGAAAGCGACGAAAATCTTGACGGCCGGCGGGGCTTCCGGCTGCGCTTCGTCCTTGGCGTCGGTGCGCGTGATGGCGGCCAAATCCGCCGCCCCCTGCGTCACCGACTTGAGCGGTTTGCCGTCGAACGACACTCCGGACGTCACCCAGAACGAATCGACCGGATCGGACAGCAGCAACACCTCGATGCCGCGGGCGCGGAATCCTTCGAGCTGCGGCGAGGATTTGACGCGTTCCAGATCGTCGCCGGCAATGTAGTAGATCGCGGTCTGATTGGGCTTGAGCGCGCCGACATAATCTTTGAGGCTGCGCCAGCCGTCCCCCGAGGCGGTGGTCTTGAAACGCGCGAGCGCGAGCATCGCGTCGCGACGCTCGAAATCCTCGTAGATGCCTTCCTTGAGCACGGCGCCGAACGCTTCCCATATCCTGGCGTAAGCCACCGGCTCCTTGTCGGCCACCCGCTCGAGCTCGGAAAACACGCGGCTGGTGGCGCCCTTTCGGATCGCGGCAAGCAGCGGGCTTTCCTGGATCTTTTCGCGCGAGACGTTGAGCGGCAGGTCGGCGCTGTCAATGAGGCCGCGAACGAACCGCAGGTACCGCGGCAGAATGTCGGCGTCGTCGGCAATGAACACGCGCTTGACGTAGAGCTTGATGCGCCCCTTGCGGTCGGGATCGAACAAGTCGAACGGCCGTGAGCCGGGCACGAAGAGCAACGCGGTATAATCCTGCCGGCCCTCGGCGCGGAAGTGCACGGTCAGTACCGGGTCGTCGAACTGCCCGGCGATGCTGCGGTAGAAGTCGGTATAGTCTCCGCGCGTGATTTCGGCTTTCGGCTTGGCCCACAACGCCGCCCCGTCGGTGATTTGAGCGGGATCGGCGTTGGGTTTCTCGATCAGCGAAATCGGCACGGGAACATGACCCGACTGCGCCTTGATGAGCCGCTCCAGCATCTGCCGCTCGGTATATGGCTTGGACTCGTCTAAGAGGTGCAGGGCGACGCGCGTGCCGCGGCGCACGGCATCGGTTGGCACCGAAGTCACCGTGAACGTGCCCTTGCCGTCGGACGACCACAGCCAGGCGGTGTCCGTCCCTGCCCGACGCGAAAGCACGTCGACGCGCTCGGCGACCATGAAGGCTGAATAGAAGCCGACGCCGAAGCGGCCGATCAGCGCGCTGTCTTGCCCGGCAGCGACCCCCTCGTCGCCGGCGCCGCTCTTGCCGGCTTCGGCGGCGATACGATCGAGAAACGCTTTGGTCCCGGACCGCGCGATGGTGCCCAGTGCCTCAATCATCTCTTCGCGCGACATGCCGATGCCGTTATCCTCGACGGTCAGCAGTTTCGTATCGGCATCGACCGACAGCGTGATGCGCGGCTTGACGTCATCGCCGAGCAGCGCCGGATCGGCGATCGCCTCGTAGCGCAGCCGCTCGCAAGCATCGGCCGCATTGGCGATCAGTTCGCGCAGAAACACCGACTTGTCGGAATAGACCGAGTGCACCATCAGGTGCAGAAGCTTGGCAACGTCAGCTTCGAACGGGCGACTCTCCGACCGGCTCTGCTCGGTTGTTGTCATGAGGGTTCCACGGCAAACATTTCATCCGTCCGGAAATGGAGAGAAAGGCCTGCGGAATCAAGCCCGCAGCCGCGGAGCGCTTAGACCGGCACCCTCAGCGCGGCTCGCAATCCGCCGAGAGGAGAATCGCCGAGCGTGATGTTGCCGCCGTGGGAACGGGCGATGTCGCGGGCGATCGCCAGACCGAGGCCGGTGCCGCCTTCGTCCTGATTGCGCGCATCGTCGAGCCGCAGGAACGGCTTGAATACGTCTTCGCGCAGCGTCGCAGGAATGCCGGGGCCGTCATCATCGACCGCCACCGTAAGCCAGCGGTGGTCGCGATGGCCGGTTATTGCCACCGTGTCGGCAAAGCGCAGCGCGTTGGAAACCAGATTGCCGACACAGCGCTTGAAAGCGGCCGGCCGCACCGTTACCTCGGGCTCGCCGTAATAGGCGACATTGACACGATGCCCGTTGCGTTCGCTTTCGGCCTTCAGCTCCTCCAGCAATGCGGCCACGTCGGTGGCCGCCGCCTGCTCGCCGGTGTCGCCGCGCGCAAACGACAGATAGGCCTCAAGCATCCCCGCCATCTCGTCGACATCCTTCTTGATGGCCTCGATTTCGGGACCGTCGCCGAGCAGGGCGAGTTCGAGCTTGAAGCGGGTCAGCAGCGTGCGCAGATCGTGCGAGACGCCAGCGAGCATCGTGGTGCGCTGCTCGATCGCGCGTTCGATGCGCGTCTTCATTTCCAGAAATGCGGCGGCCGCACGTCGCACTTCACGGGCGCCACGCGGACGGAAGTTCGCCACCTCGCGACCCTTGCCGAACGCCTCGGCGGCGTCGGCGAGACGCACGATCGGGCGGATCTGGTTGCGCAGGAAGAGGATGGCAACGGTGAGCACGACCAGCGAGGTGGCCAGCATCCAGGCGAGAAATATCCACGAATTGGGATCGTAGACGTCGGCGCGGCGGGCAAACACGCGCATGACCGTGCCCGGCAGCTTGATGCGGATTTCCACGATCGAGGATCGGCCCACCGTGTCGATCCAGAACGGCAGGCCAATTTGTTTGCTGATCTGATCCGAGAGTGCCTCGTCAAGCTGGGAGAAGAACGGCTTGGGACCCGGCGGCGGCAGCTGCGATTCCGGCAAAAAATCGACCACCAGGCCGAGCCTTTCCTGCGCGATACGGCGCAGCTGCTCCCGGCCGGCGTCCTGCGGATAGGTCTTGTAGACGTCGATCAGGGTCGAGATCTCCTGCGTGACCGCCACCGCCAGATATTTGGTGACCAAGTCCCAATGCCGCTCCATGAACATGAGCGCGACCACCGACTGCAGGATCACCATCGGCAGGATAATGATCAAAAGCGAACGCGCATAAAGCCCGGTCGGGATGAACGCCTTGAACTCGCCGGGTGAACCGCAGCCACGGCTGCGCCACCGGACCGGCCACATAGGTGACCGTGCGCTGCAGCGCGCCCGCGGCGGCGGTCAGATGCCCGGCGGCACTGCGCAGGCGTCCGATGCTCTCATCGAAACTGGTCATCACACCGATCACCCGACCAACCGATAGCCGACGCCGCGCACGGTCTGCACGATCAACGGATTGGCTGGGTCGCTCTCGATCTTGCGGCGCAGCCGGTTCACCTGGACGTCGACGGTGCGCTCGTTGATCGCTTCGCCGGCGCCGGCCAGCGCCTGCCGAGGTACGGTCTCGCCGACATTGGCCGCAAGCACACGCAGCATCTCGCATTCGCGCTCCGTGAGCCGGATCGCCTCCTCGCCGCGGCGCAGTTCACCGCGCGCCATGTGGAAGACGAACGGGCCGAAGCGCACCGTTTGCCGCTCGGCGGCCGCCGGCGGCCGAGCGCGCTTGAGAATATTGGCGATACGCAGCGACAGTTCGCGCGGCTCGAACGGCTTTGCCAGATAATCATCGGCACCGATTTCCAACCCCATGATCCGGCTTTCCTTCTCGTCCCGGGCGGTCAGCATCAGGATCGGCACAGCGGAGGTGGCGCGCAGGGCACGGGCGAAATCGAAGCCGTTCTCTCCGGGCATCATGACGTCGAGAACGAGGAGGTCGAAGCGCAGCCCTCCGAGTTTCGCGCGCGCCTCGGATGCCGACTCGGCGGTCGAAACGCGATAGCCCTCGGCCAGCAGGAAGCGCGACAATAGCGCGCGAATGCGGCGATCGTCGTCGACGACAAGCAGGTGCGGCGCCTCGTCGGCAGGTTGTGCCGACGCGCCCGTCATTGGACGCCGTCGCGGCCGTGCCGACGCGTACGGTCGGTGCGCGCAATCATGCGCAACACCCGTTCGCGATCCGCGGCATTGATCATGCCGGCGAGAAAGCGCCGCGTCGCCGCGCGCCCTCCGGGTCCCAGTTTAGCAAGGATGCCAGCAATGCGCGCGCTCTGCAGGCCGGCGAGTTGCATGGCCAAACCCTCGCCCGCAGCGGTCACGTAGAGCAGACGCTGGCGGCGATCGCTGGCGCCCTCCCGCTGCACCACGTAGCCATCGTCGATCAGTTGCTTGAGCACGCGGCCGAGCGATTGCTTGGTGATCTTGAGGATGTCGAGCAGGTCGGCAACCTTGATGCCGGGATTGCGGTTGACGAAATGCAGCACGCGATGATGCGCCCGTCCGAATCCGAGCTTCGCCAGCACTTCGTCGGGGTCGGAGACGAAATCGCGATAGGCAAAGAACAAGAGTTCAATGAGGTCCCAGCACGGCCCGGGTGCGGCAGCGTGATCGTGCGCGGCCGCAGCACGCGGTCGGGAGCCAGCAGTGACGCCGATGTCCGCCATTATGTCAGCACTATTGACATATTTCGGGCTGCTTGTTAACGCAAAGATGCGCTAGCACAATGGCATCCCCTACCAACCCGCCGGCCCACGGGGTCTCGCAATAGACGGGGTCTCGCAACAGGCGGGCGGAATCATAGCTGGAGTCAGGCGCCGAAGCAAAGAAGCCGAAGCCTGGTTGGTGTCGGGTCCGCAGGCCGGGTAACACGGCGCGCGGACGAATTGGCGGGCGTCGCGAGGGAGAAAATGCCATGACCTTGGCCTTTGACCAACGCTCCGATGTCATCTGGTTCGATGGCCAGCTTGTTCCCACGGCCGATTGCAAGATCAGCGTGCTAACCCACGGTTTGCATTATGCAAGCTGCGTGTTCGAGGGCGAACGCGCCTACGGCGGCGTGATCTTTGAGGGGACCGCACATAGCGAACGGCTCAAGCGCTCGGCTCAGGTGCTCGACTTCGAAATCCCCTATAGCGTGGCCGAGATTGACGCTGCCAAGCGGCTTGTCCTGGAAAAGAACAATCAGCGCGACGCTTATGTCCGGCCGATCGCCTGGCGCGGGTCCGAGGCGCTCGGCGTTTCGGCGCAGGCCAACAAGATTCACCTCGCGATCGCCACCTGGGAATGGCCGAGCTATTTCGATCCCGCACAGCGGCTCAAAGGCATTCGGCTCGATCTTGCCGAGTACCGGCGTCCGGATCCGAAGACGGCGCCGACGCTCGCCAAGGCGGCGGGCCTTTACATGATCTGCACCATTTCCAAACACCGCGCCGAGCAGCGCGGCTGCGCTGACGCCATGATGCTCGACTGGCAGGGCCGCGTTGCCGAATGCACCGGCGCCAATATCTTCTTCGTGAAGGACGGCAAGATCCACACGCCGATCGCCGATTGTTTCCTCGCCGGCATCACTCGCGCGACGGTCATCGACCTGGCGCACCGAAACAATATCGAGGTGATCGAGCGCCGCATCATGCCCGAAGAGCTGACCGACTTCTCCGAGTGCTTCATCACCGGCACCGCCGCCGAGGTAACGGCAGTCTCTGCGATCGCCCAGTGGACCTTCGCGCCGGCGCGGATAACCGCGCAATTGATGCGCGACTACAGCGATGCGGTACAGCCGAAAGGCAAGGCCGCGGCGGCGTAGGAACAACCGAGCCGTCGCGCGCTTCTTCGCTCCGCACGGGCAATCGGCCGCGTCATCTCCAAGCGTTTGCCTGCCCAAAGAAGCCACTTGAGATGAGTTGAGCGCGCTACGCGATGCGCAATTCTTCCCGGTATCCGCGATACAGATAGATCAGGCTGATGATGTAGACGACGACATAGGCCGTCGACGAGGTCCACAGCACAAGATCGAAGAAAACCCAGTCGGGCGAGGCTTCCGACGTCCAGTAGCCGACCGTCATGAACATGAAGCAGGCGTCGATGAGCGCGCCGATGCCGCAAACCGCAAGGCCGGACAAGGGCGCCCAACTTTTTCGCCGGGCAATCCCCGCCGCGGTAACGACGTTGAGAAAGGTCAACGGCACCCATCCGAGCACGAATGCCGCGATCACTCCGGCGCGGTCGCTCGCGGCAGCGGGAAACGTAACCCACAGGTAGATGGCTATTCCGCCACGGATCACGCCTTGAGAGAGCAGAAGCGCGGTGACGATGCGTAGCGCAGCGCTTGTCGGCCTCGGCTCTTTCACATGCCGGCGCATTGCGCCTCCATCGCCGTGGTTATGGTCTGCGCCAACCGCCTATTCGGCGGCATCGCGCCGCGGCGATGGCCGTTGCCAGCGCTCCGCCGCATCATCATCGGCCGACTTGGCTTCGACCCAAGAAGCCGTTCCGCGCTGAGGCTCGACCTGCTTCCAGAATGGCGCCCGGGTTTTGAGATAATCCATGAGAAATTCCGCAGCCGCGAACGCCGCCTGGCGATGGCTGGAGGCGGTTGCCACCAGCACGATGACTTCTCCGGGCTGCAGGCGGCCATGGCGATGAATCACGGTTGCGCCCAGAAGCGGCCAGCGCGCCTGTGCCTCCTCGACGTGCCGCGCGATTTCGGCTTCGGCCATTGCCGGGTAGTGCTCAAGGGTGAGCGCAGCGATCGGGGCACCGTTCTCGTTTGCGCGGCAGATGCCCGTGAAGGTCACCACGGCGCCGACATCGGTGCGCCCGCGCGTGAGCTTCTCCGCCTCGGCGGCAACATCGAATGGCTCGCACTGCAGGCGGATGGTCGCTTTCATGGAACTCATCATAGGCTGCCCGGCTGAAATAGTTAGTCCCCCCGGCCCTGGCATTTTTGCTAATCTGGAACCGAACGCGTCGTCGTCCTCTGCTTCAGGTCATTTGCCGTGAGTGATCTCCACGCCCCTCCCCCTGCGATCGGTTCCCCCGCCCAGCGCCCGCCGCTGCGGCGCCGCCTGCCGATGCCGGCCTATCGGCCGCCGCAGCAATATTCCGAATTTTTGCAGCGCATGTTGGCACGCGCAAAGCAATCGCTGACCGAAGAATTTGCCGGCATCACGGCGGAGGGAATTGTCCAGCCGGGACTGTTTCCGGTGCGCAAGACCGGGATATCGACCACGCCCATCGTGCAGGCCGCGCGCGACTTTCTCGCGCTGCTCGATCACCCCCAGCAGCACCAGGCGTCGTTCGCCATAGACAGCCAAGCGTGGCGTTCATGGTCCAATGTCCATCCATTTCTCATGCGCAATGGGCTGGGACTGCACGAACTTGCTCCCGCACAGCGCGAGGCGGCGCTCGCCCTGGTGAGCAGCGCGCTCAGCAGCAGCGGTTTCGAGACTGCGCGCAACGTGATGAAGCTCAACGAACATGCTTGCGAACTCACCGGCCTCACCGAGGAGTACAGCGAGTGGTACTATTGGCTCAGCATTTTCGGCACCCCGTCGACGACTGAACCCTGGGGCTGGCAGTTCGACGGCCATCACCTGATCGTCAACTGCTTCGTGCTCGGCGACCAGCTCGTGCTTACACCGCAATTCATGGGCTCCGAGCCGGTTCTTGCGCAAACCGGCCAATACGCCGGCGTCACCGTGTTCCGGGCCGAGGAGAGCACCGGTCTTGCGTTGATGCGCGCGCTCAGTCCCGCGCAGCAGGCGACAGCGATCATCGGCACTCGCCTGCCCGGCGAAGTGCTTGCCGCCGCCTTCAACGATAATGCCCGCATACCCTACGAAGGCATCCGCTACGACGATCTCTCATCCGCGCAACAGTCGCTGCTGCGTGATCTGCTCGGCGTCTACCTGCATCGCATGCGCCCGGACCATGCCCGCATACGGCTCGACGAAGCCCTCCATCACCTGCGCAGCACTCATTTTTCCTGGATCGGGGCGCACGACGATCACGGGCCGTTCTATTATCGAATTCTACAGCCCCGTCGTGCTGATCGAATTCGATCATCAGCCGGGCATCGTCTATGCCAACGACGAGCCGACGCGCGATCACGTCCACACCGCGGTGCGGACCCCGAACGGCAACGATTACGGCAAGGATCTGCTGCGCCAGCACTACGCGCGCCACGATCATTCGCATCCCCACACCGCCCACCGTCGCGGCAAGGAGTAGAGGCGGGATCCGCGAAAGACTCAGCCGCCGGTCATCGGCGGGAAAAACGCGATTTCCGCTGCGCCGGCGATCTTGGCGTCGGCGCGCACGTGACTGCGGTCGATGGCGGCGCGGATCACCCGCGGATTCTCGAAGGCATAGGCGTATTGCTCGCCCTTGCCGGCGAGCCAGGCGATCAGCTCGGCGACCGTAGCGATTCCCGCCGGCGGCTCGATCTCCTCCTCCGCCTTGCCGACGCGTTCGCGCACCCAGGCGAAATAGACAAGCTTGATCCTTGTCGGTCGCGCCGTCACGCATTCTCCTCGGTGAGGTGACGCAAGCCGGCCTGCAAATAATCCCACCCGGTATAGAGCGTAAGCAGCGCCGAGAGCCAAAGAAGCGTGATGCCGATTTTGGTGACGCCCGGCACGACGGCATCGCCTGCCTCGCCGGCGATGAGAAAGCCGACCGCGACAAGCTGCATCGTCGTCTTCCATTTGGCGAGCCGCGTCACCGGCACGGAAACGCGCAGCTCCGCCAGATATTCGCGCAGGCCGGAGACAAGGATTTCGCGGCACAGAATGACCACCGCCGCGAACAGCGCCCAGCCATGAATGGTGTTCTCGGCCGCGAGCATCAACAGGCAGGAGGCGACCAGGAGCTTGTCGGCGATCGGATCGAGCATGCGGCCGAGCGAAGATTGCTGGCCCCAAATGCGGGCGAAATAGCCGTCGAGAAAATCGGAAATCCCGGCAGCGATAAAGACCGCGAGCGCCAGCCAGCGCAGCCACAACCCGCCGTGCAGGATGTTCTGGTAGAACATGCAGCCGACGACGATCGGCACCGCGACGATGCGCCCGTAGGTGAGAATGTTGGGCAGCGCCAGGGGATGCACGCGCAGCGTTGCCGGCGTCGTCGTTGTCGAATTCATGACCCTAACATAACGCCGCCCTGCGCCCGCCGACAGGCCGTTGCGGCATTATCCTCTCCGAAGTGACCTTTCAGTGACGTTTACGCCACCGCCTCTTCCGCCGGTGCCCCCCGCTACGTCGCCCCGTCGTGAAAGAACGCGTAGATGCGCCGCGCCGTCTCCGCATTGATCCCCGCGACTTGCATGAGGTCACTCACCGCCGCCCGCTCGATTGCCTTGAGCGTGCCGAAATGCCGCAACAGCGCCCGCTTCCGGCTCGGACCGATGCCGGCGATCTCCTGCAAGCCGGCCTCGCGCAGATCGCGCCGGCGGCGCGTACGGTGCGAACCGACCGCAAAACGATGCGCCTCGTCGCGCAACCGCTCGACGAAATAAAGCACCGGATCACGCGGCGGCAGTCTGAATGAGTTGCGGCCGGGCAGGAAGAAGGTTTCGCGCCCCGCATCGCGATCCGGCCCCTTGGCGATGGCGGCAACCGAGAGCGTGAGGCCAAGCGCAGCGAGCACCTCGCATGCGATATTGAGCTGCCCTCGCCCGCCGTCGATCAACACCAAATCCGGCCAGGGGGAAGCGTCCTCTTCGTTTTGAAGCGCCGCCTGTTCCTCTTCCCCCTCCCCTAGCGGGAAAGAGTGCCCGAGCGCTCCTTCACCCGGCTCGCGGCGTTGCGGCTCGCCACTCTCTCCGGCAAGGGGAGAGGGCGAAGTCGCCTCCGCGAGCAGCCGCTTGAAGCGCCGCCCCAATACCTCGCGCATCATGGCAAAGTCATCGCCGGGTGTGAGGTCCGCGGAGCGGATGTTGAACTTGCGGTACTGGCTTTTGCGGAAGCCCTCAGGCCCGGCGACGATCATGGCACCGACCGCATTGCTTCCCTGGATGTGGCTGTTGTCGAACACTTCGATACGCCGCGGCACCCGCGGCAGGGCAAATGTTTCCGCCAGCGCGCGCAAGAGCTTCTGCTGCGAAGAGGTCTCAGCGAGCTTGCGCCCCAGCGCCTCGCGCGCATTGGCGAGTGCGTGTTCGACCAGATCCTTCCGCTCGCCGCGCTGCGGCAGCACGACCTCGATCTTGCGGCCGCTTCTCGTCGACAGCGCCTCGGCAAGCAGCGCGGCATCCTCGATCGCGTGCGAGATCAGGATGAGGCGCGGCGGCGGCCGCTCGTCATAAAACTGCGCCAGAAATGCCGACAAGACTTCGCCCGGCCCGAGCGAGCGGTCGGCCCTGGGAAAATAGGCGCGATTCCCCCAGTTCTGCCCGGTGCGGAAAAAGAAGACTTCGACGCAGGAAAAGCCGCCCTGCTGATGGACAGCGAAAACGTCAGCCTCCTCGACGCCGCGTGGATTGACGCCCTGGTGCCCCTGAATGGCAGAGAGCGCGGCCAGACGGTCGCGGTAGATCGCGGCGCGCTCGAAGTCGAGCGCCGCCGACGCCTTCTCCATTTCACCAGCCAACTGGTCCTTCACCGACTTGCTGCGGCCTGACAGGAATGAATCGGCCTCGCGCACCAGGACCGAATAGTCCTTGAAATCTATCTCGCGCGTGCACGGCGCCGAGCAGCGCTTGATCTGGTACAGCAGGCACGGGCGCGTGCGGCTTTCGAAGAATGGATCGCTGCACGAGCGCAGCAGGAATGCGCGCTGCAACGCGTTGATCGTGCGGTTGACGGCCCACACCGACGCGAACGGCCCGTAATAATGCCCCTGCCGCTGGCGCGCGCCGCGGTGCTTGAGAAGCTGCGGTGCCCAGTGATCGGTCGTGACCACGATGTAGGGGAACGATTTATCGTCACGCAGAACCACATTAAAACGCGGCCGCAGCCGCTTGATGAGGTTGGCTTCTAGGAGCAGCGCTTCGGTCTCGGTGCGGGTGACGATGAATTCGAGCGTGCGCGTGGCGCCGATCATGCGCTCGATGCGGCCGTCATGACCGGCAGGCCGCGCATAGGCGGCGATACGCTTTTTGATGTTCTTGGCCTTGCCGACATAGAGCACGTCGCCGCGGCCATCGATCATGCGATAAACGCCGGGCCGCAACGGCGCCTGGGCGGCGTAGCGCACGATTGCGGCGCGTCCTTCGGCGAGCGAGGTCTCGTCCGCACCGGCCGCGAGCTGCAAGTCGGTGCCGGTATCCGCCTCGGGCAAAGTCTGCTCTTCGTCGTCCGCGGCGAGGTCGGCGACGGCGGGATCGATGTCCGGCTCGGTCTGGGTCTTGGGCGCGCTCATCCTGGCAAATGGCAGTGTGTCAGCGCGAAGTTAGGCGCTCGCGCGTGATGCGGCCAGGGTGTGGGCTGCCGCCGCCCGGGGCGGAATGGCGCTCGCCGCAGGTTTGGGCAGCCCGGCGGCGGAATTGACCGGCCGTGGCCGGGCATTTCCGGCACCGGGCGCCGAAGACCGGTGCGGAGAGAACCGCCAAGTACAACGCTCGGCAATAAAGACATCCTTAACACTAACAACTTGGCATTACTTGATCGTTCAGCAACGCTTAACTCCCTGCTCACGATAAATCTGCCATCAGCTCGCGATCGACCGGCAAGGCATCGCCGCCAACGCCGGTCGGCTATCGGCGAGCTTGCGTGCCAACGCCGTGCGGAGATTCCATGCCGACATTCACTGGCGCAAAACTTGCGGCAAGCCTGACCCTGTTGATGCTGGCGACGACCAGCGTGGCCTTCGCCGCCGACCTGCCGGCGGCACCCTATTACACCACGCCAGAGCCGTTATCCGCCTATAGCTGGGCCGGCCCCTACCTCGGCGCGACACTGGGCTACGAATGGGGGAGCGTCGACAACAACCCAACGAAGCCGTCGGGCATCGTCGGTGGCGTCGAGGCCGGTTACAATTGGCAGAACGGAGCGTTCGTATTCGGCGGCGAGACCGATCTCCAGTTGTCCGGCGCGGACGACACGCTGTCCCCCTTCGAGTTTTCCAATCCGTGGTTTGGCACCGCGCGCGGCCGCGCCGGCGTGGCGTTCCGCAACGTCTTGGTGTTCGGCACCGCCGGCCTGTCCTACGGCGAGTTGCGCGCCGATACCTTCAACCTCACCGAATCGCACACGACGGTTGGTTGGGTCGCGGGCGGCGGCGTCGAGGTTGCCTTTACCCCGCGTTGGTCGGCCAAGGCGGAATGGCTCTATCTCGATCTGAGCGACCACGCGTTCTCGATGACGGGCACCAAGAACGGATTGGCCGCCGATCTTGTGCGCATGGGCGTCAATTACCGATTCTGACCGGGGGCAGCGGTTCCAAGGCGGTTCCCGCATGGAACCGTATTGGCAAGTATCGGAATGGCCCTTAATACCACGAATTAGTATTTCTTTTACCAAATTTTTGCCAATCTTAAGTCAAAATTACCCATAAGTTTGTCTATCCAAGTCTAATTCCGCCGCAATGTCGCCAAAAATTAGAATAGGCGTGTGTCTTTTCTGCACTAGACGTAAGAACGATCGCGAATACTATGCCGCCAGCTTACGGGCAATGGAGGTCATACTATGAAGCGAATTGTTCTTGGGTGCGTCGGGGTCGTGGCGCTGGGGGGTGCGGCCATGGCTGCCGACTTGGCGCCTGCTCCTGGCCCTGCTCCGTATTACAAAGCCCCGGTCTATGCGCCGGAATATAACTGGAGCGGATTCTATCTCGGCATCAACGGCGGCGGCGGCTGGGGACGTTCGGCTTGGAGCACGACCGGCAGCTTCGGCACGTCCGGAGGAGTGGTCGGCGGCACCATTGGCTACAATTATCAGATCAACCAGGCGGTGCTTGGAATCGAAGGCGATATCGATTGGGCCGATGTCAGTGGCACCACCTCTGCCGGCTGCCCCTCCGCCACTTTCGCCGGCTGCAAAACCAGCGATAATTGGCTGTCGACAATCCGCGGACGCCTCGGCTATGCGGCCGGTCGCTTCATGCCCTACGTGACCGGCGGCGCCGCATTCGGCGACATCAAGGCCTCGGGGCCCGGGCTTGCCGGCGTTGACAACACCAATGCAGGCTGGACCGCAGGCGGCGGCATCGAATTCGCCATCGCCGGCCATTGGACCGCCAAGGCGGAATACCTCTACGTCGATCTCGGTCGCGTCAGTTGCGGCATCGCCTGCGGCGCGGCGACCCAGAACGTGTCGTGGCGTTCGAATATCGGACGGGTCGGCATCAACTACCGGTTCTGATCACCGCCTCGTCGGCACTCCGCCGATCGAATACCCACCCCGGGACGCAAGTCCCGGGGTTTTGTTTGGCTGTGCAGTGGGCTTGCCATTCAGCTTGACGGCTTTGTTTCGGCGAATGCCGGCACCTGGGCGGCGAATTTGTCGAGCCAGGCGACCAGCTTCGGGTGGTCCGGCCGCCAGTCACCGGCGAAGCGGAAGTCGCGATAGCCGAGCGCGCAGGCAAGCGCGATCTGGCCGACATGGGGCACCGGATCGATAGGCGTCTGCGCCGCCTCCAGCACGGCAAGCGCGCGGGAAACCTTGCCAACCTGCAGGTCGAGCCATTTCGGCTCATGCATTTCCGGCTTGCGGAAGCGCCCTTCATAGACCGTGAGAATCGATGCATCGAGGATACCGTCGCATAGCGCCTGCAGGCGTAGCGCCGCCAGCCGCTCTCTGCCCTGGCGCGGGATGATTTTGCCGCCGCCGGCGCGCTCGTCGAGGTAATCGAGAATCACCCGCGAATCGTAGATGGCACCGCCATCCTCGGCGATCAATACGGGAATCTTCCCAAGCGGATTGATCTGACGCAGCGAGTCATCGGGGTTGGTGGTATCGGCCCGTTCGAGCGTCACCTCGCTGGCCAGGCCAACGAGCGCAATTGCGATCCGTACCTTGCGCACGAAGGGCGAGGACGGCGAGAAACGCAGAATCATCATCGGGACACCAAAGCGGTAAGAGGCTCGTCTGCCGCGGCGCGCGCGGGCCGCGGCAGACGCGATCAACTCCTATCACGGCGTTACCCCGTGATGACAAGATTGACGGCCTTCGGGCCTTTTCCCTTTTTGTCGGGTTCGACGTCGAAACTGATGCGCTGTCCCTCTGCCAGCGATTTCAGCCCGGCGCGTTCAACCGCGGTGATGTGAACGAACACATCGCGGGCCCCATCGTCGGGCTTGATGAACCCGTAGCCGCGCTCGGCGTTGAAGAACTTGACCGTACCGCTATTTGCCATCGGGCGACTCCCTTCCCCACGGTTGCTTCGCCGCCGACCCCCTCGGCACGGCGGTTCGGCTGGACATTCACATGGGCAAAGAACATCGGCCGCAGACGGCGTCAGTCACTCCGCCAGCCCCCACTGGAGGCGGAACGTCCAAGCCAGCAACAAGTCGCGGGAGAAAATTAGACCATTTTTGACCTGCGGAAAAGTGGCAGCTACGGGGCAAGCCAATCGATCGTTTGCCAACCCTGCCCAGGGGCCGCCACCATCCGCCCGAGCGCCGGCAGCAGGATTTGCATATCTCGCTCGAGCGTGAACGGCGGGTTGACAACAATCAGTCCGGATCCGGCCAGCCCGGCATCCGCGCGCGGCTCCCGCAGCGCCCATTCGCAGCGCAATAGCTTTGCCATCTCAAGTCTTTGCAGGCGCCGCGCCAGTTCGCTCGAGGTTTCGCGGCCGGTGATCGGGTACCAGGCCAGATAGATGCCGGTCGGCCATTTGCGATGCGCGGCCTTGAGCATTTCCGGCAGGCGCGAGAAATCGGCGCGTTGCTCGAACGGCGGATCGATGAACACGAGGCCCCGCCGCTCCTTTGGCGGCACAGAGGCACCGATCGCGGTCCAGCCATCGATCGAAAGCGCCTTGACGCGCCGGTCGCCGCGCAGCGTCGACGCCAGCATGGCCGCCGACCTGGGCTCAAGCTCGCAGGCGATGAGACGATCCTGGGCGCGCAACAGTCTTTGCGCGATGACGGGCGAGCCGGGATAGACCCGCAAGCTCCCGGCCGTATTACAGCCGGCGACCAAGTCCAAATAGGGTTTGAGGAGCGCCGCCGTCGCCTTGTCGATCGCCTGTTGCTGCGCCTTCTCCCATACGGGCGCGATGCCTTCACGCCATTCGCCGCCGCGGGTCGGCTCGGATGCACCAAGATCGTAGCGTCCCGCCCCGGCATGGCTGTCGATCACCCTGAACGCAGCCGGCTTCTGCCGCAAATGCAGCAGGATACGCACCAGCACGACGTGCTTGTGCACGTCGGCGAAATTACCGGCGTGAAAGGCGTGCTGGTAGTTCACAAGAGCCGCACCATGGCCATGCGCGCCACATCGTCAGCCCGACCCAGCCGCGCCGCTCGCAGCGCCGCGAACTGGCGGCATGAGAATTCGCTCGCGGCGGCAACTGCGCTTGACGACTTGCGGACAAGTGCGGAATTTCAAATCCTTCGACAGACACAGCCGAATCTCGGTCAGACGTTTCTTGTCGCACTCGACCGCCAGGTCGCCTTCGGCAAGACCGGAATTGGCTTTGATGAAAGCCTGTTCGACCGCGCTCGGTGCCACGCTGAGCGGCGCTTTCAGATCGATGTAATCGGCCGGTATTTTCACCGCGGCGCGCGCCTTGCGCACGGTTTCGAAATAATCCACTTGCGACAATCCCGAACATGTCCCGTGCTTGTCCCATTCGTTGTAGATCAGTCGCGGCGCCGGCATCAGATCGAGCATGCGGGATACGAGTGAGTGATTGAGACGCGGCGCCGGAACTTGGCAATCCTCCGGAAAGCCGCGTTCGTATTGCGGCCACAGCCCGTGGACCACAAAGGCATAGGGCCGCGCACCACATTGCAGCCTTGGCGCCCGCCGCGCCCCCCGCTCAGCCGCGGCGGCACAGAACGAAGGCGACCATGACAGCGACAGGACATAAAAATCAAACTGCCCAGGCTCATTGCGTCGGCTGTCCTGCGCCAAACTTGGGTCGGCCGTCGCGGCCAGAAGACACGCGCCAAGGAAGGCGCAAACGCCAAATCGAGCCATGACGGACCCCGCATGAAGCCAGCATTCGCCACGAAGGCTAGCATAGGGAATTAGAACAAAGAGAGGACAATATTTCAGGGCCGCCGTCTGCCATCCGCGGATGAATTTGCCGCCCAGCGTGACAAGACCTCGAGCGCTGCAGCCAGGGAGTACCTTCGGGGGTCCCTTGCACATCCGCAGCGGCGCACTAATCTCCTCTCCTCATCGGCAGCCAACGCGCGTTCTTCGCAGACGCAGAGCCGCCGTCGCAGCGCTGCGCCAAGGTCGTCCCCCATGGCCGTCTACCACCTGTTCAAAAACAAGGCGTTCGAGCCGGAAGCGATCACGATGATGACGCGCGCCTACAACGACGTATGCCACACTTTGGGGGTCGGTGACCGCGACCCTTCCGAAGCCGACATGGTGGCGAAGAAAGTGATCGAATTTGCCCAGCGCGGCGAACGCGATCCTATTCGCCTGCGCGAACAAGTGCTGCAGGCGCTGCGAACCTAGTACCCGGAATCACTGAAGGGTGATGCGGAAGACAACGCGTCAACCTCAAAGTGATCCGAGCGGCCTGCGACCCCCACCTTGATCCTCCCCCTTTCAGGGGGAGGAAACAGAAGCCGCCTTCGTTGGTCTTGAACCGTGACGCCGCGTATGCCGCTCGCTCTTCCTCCCCCTGAAAGGGGGAGGATAGGTGGGGGTCGCTGCCTCTCCGAATGCTCATGAATTAGGCGACAGCGAAAGTGGGCAATAGTGGAGCGGATTTGACAGTCGCCGCCCCCCTTCGGCACCCGTTCGCGAAGCGAATGTCAAATCCAAAAGCTCCACTAGGACTGATAGTTGCTGGTGATTTTTCGATTCTAACATTCGCAAACGAGCCTGCCCACTCGCGGAGCGGATTTGAGGGTCGTCACCACTTTGCCGCCATTCGTGAAGCGCCGCCAATTCGTGAAGCGAAGGCGGCAAGGCCGTCCGACCAAACATTGCCGCTTTTCTCAATTTTTAGTCTTTTCGGTCTTGATGTCCGCGACGCCTGCCGGCGCGGCCGCCAGGTCGGCTGCGCAAACTTGCAGCGGCAGCCATGGAGCGCCGAGATGGAGCGCCGAGAGGGATGGGGAATGGGTGCGGGATGAGAACAACAATGTTCGCGACGTTAAGGGTTTTGTTCGCGGCGGCCGCCATCGCGTTCTTGACAGCCGGCGCCTATGCCCAAGATGCCGGAGGAGGGGCCGACGGGTTCGGCGGCTTTGGCGGCCATCATCGACAGCAGCAAAAGACAAAAAAGGCCGTGGCGCCGAAAGTCAAAATCGACGAGAAGGCCTACAGCGCTGCGCTCAAGGAACTACCCGACAAGCACTACGACGCCTGGCACGGCGTGCGTTAGATCATCCGCGGCGAGCAAGCTTGCCGCGCCCGCGTGCGTCGCCGGTGTCCACAGGCTTCGCCGTTATGGCTTCGCGGCCCGGCAGGCCGGGTTGTAGGCCCAATTGCGATCGAGACCGACGACGCAGAAATTGACGCCCCAACTTGCACCGATCATGCCGGTGCCCGAAGCGATCGAATAATAGATCGGGTGCCGGATGCCGTTGTTGATCAGCGCGACGCCGTGGCAGAAGCGGCGCGGTATCGATTGCGCCGCCCAGGGCAGATAGGCGGTTTCACCGATATGCTCGATCCCGACGATCCGCAGCTCGGAGTTCCAGAACCGAGCCTCCTTGCTATCAAACTTGTCGACGATGCGGTCGAGCGCCGGCGGGTAATCGCAGGGCGGCATGTCGCGGCTGTAATTCGGACCGGAGAGCCAGAAATTCTTTTCCAGCCAACTCGCCGCCCGCGCCGGCGAAGATGCGCCGATGTCAAGCGCCAAGATAAACGTGAAGGCGAGCGCAATACACGCAGCACGACCGACCATAGCCCTCCCCCGATCAGCCTGGCAAAGCTGCCGTGGCCACCCCCGGCGGTCAAGGCTTGAGCGCGGCCGGCGCGCGGGTTCTTGGCGCTCGTGACAATCCTGCCACGGCGCGCCGCCGAGCCCGCTTTCAATCGTCAGCACGAGCCACTAAGGTTGCTCATAGGGATTGAATTTTCTGAGGGCTGGGGAGGATTGCGATGCGTTGCTCTCGGTCACTGTTCGTGGCGTTGCCGGTTGCGGTTGCACTCACGCTCGCCATAGGCGTCCCGGCGCACGCCTCCTTTGCTGGGCCGGGCCCGGGAATCACCGGCAACGATACCGGCGGCATCATCCCATACTCGCCGGCGATCGAGCCCATCTACCGGCAACTCGCCGCGGCCTATTGCGCCCGGTGGGGCCGGCTGTCGCACATCACCAGCGTGCATCGCCGCTATGGCGACTATGTGGGCTTTGTGTGCATCGACAAACCGTGGATGATTCACTGACGACGGAGAAAGAGGACGGAGGACAGAGGCCGGAAATCTGTTGAAATACCCGCCGTTCGCAGGTGCCCGTTGGTCCTCTCTCATCTGTCTTTGGTCTTCCGTCGTCCGTCCTCTGTCGTCTGTTGTCCGTCATCCGTCCGCCGCCAATCCCCCAGCACTGCCTGCACCAGCGCGAGCGCCGCCACCGCCGCAGTATCGGCGCGCAGAATGCGTGGACCGAGCGCGAGTCGCACCACATTCGGCCGCTGCATGAGCATCGCGCGCTCGTCGTCCGCAAAGCCGCCTTCGGGGCCGATCAGGACGGCGAGCGGCGATCGCGGTGGCACCGCGGCCAGCGCCGCGACAGGATCGCCAGGCGCGGCATCTTCGTCGCAGAATATCAGGTGACGCCCAGCCTCCTGACACTCGGCCTCGTGACGCACCGCTTTGGGCGCGGCAAGTAGCCGTGAAAGCTCGACCGGTTCGGCAATCTCCGGCAGCGCCAGAAGACCGCATTGCTCGGCGGCCTCGATGCAATTGGCGCGCATGCGCGCCGTATTGATCCGCGCCACTTGACCAAAGCGCGTCAGGACCGGTTGCAGCCGCGAGACGCCCATCTCCACCGCCTTCTGCACCATGTAATCGAGCCGTGCGGCTTTGAGCGGCGCGAACAGATAGTGCAGGTCGGCGGGCGCGACTTGTGGACGGGTGTGGGCGCCGACATGTAGCAGCGCGGCGCGTTTGCGCGCTTCGAGCGTTGCCTGCCATTCGCCGTCGCGGCCGTTGAAGACGAGAATCCCGTCGCCGGACGTCAGCCGCAGCACATCGATCAGGTAATGGGTCTGCGGCCGGGCCAGCTCAACGACCGCACCTTCCTCGAGCGGCGCCTCGACGTGCAGACGGGGCTTGCGAAAGTCGTAACGGGACATCGGTCAAACTCGGCCGGACGAACCAGGCGGTTAACCCGCCATTAACCTGCCGGCGCTTTGGCTGCCAGCGCCGCAACGGCGCCTTTGGTCGCCGGCCAAGGGCAAGGCGACGGCCGCGCCGGCGCCCATATTGCCCCTGTGTCGCCGAATTCACAGCGTCTAGTGGTTCGATTCTGACATCCGCATCCGGGTTCGGCAGGCTCGGGAGCGAATGTTAGAATCAAGGGACGACTAGCAACTATCGGTTTTAGTGGGGCTTTTGGATTTGACATTCGCTTTAGGAACTGGCGGCCAAGTGGGGGGTAGCGAATGTCCAATCCGCTCCACTGGTACGGTTGCCCCGAATCGGGCGCGTAAAGGAAACCGGGGAAGGACGCGATATGAGGCCGGGAATCGCCAAACTGGTTTTTGCGCTGGCGCTGGCGCTCGCGCCGGGGGTCGGCGAGATGCGGCCTGCATCGGCACAGACTGGGCAGTCGCCCTCCGCGTGCGAGGGTTTCATACCGTTGCGCAATGCGGCGCAGCAAAAAGCCCTGGCTATCAGCACGGCGGAGAAGCGGCATGCCGACCGCAAGGAATTGTGCGCGGTGGTCACACGCTTTTCGCTGGCCGAGGGTGCGGCACTGAAATATCTGGAGGCCAACAAGACCTGGTGCGGCATCCCCGATGAGGTCGTTTCGTCGGCGAAAGGGAACCACGACAAGACCCTGAAATTCCGCAACATCGTCTGCGCTCCGGCCCCGCAACCGCACGTACCGACGCTGAGCGACGCCATCGGCGGGCCGAGCCTCGACACCGTGAAGAACACCAAGACCGGCCACGGCGGCACTTTTGACACGCTCACCGGTAATCCGCTGGCCAAGTAATGAAGCAGCCGGCCGGGTCGGTTGCCGATGCGACCGGCAACTGGGTTGATACACTGGCGCCGATTTGGCTGCGGCCCTATCTGCGACTGGCGCGGCTCGACCGGCCGATCGGCTCCTGGCTGTTGCTGCTTCCCTGCTGGTGGTCATCAGCTCTCGCGGCGGTTGCCGCCAAGGCGCGGACGCCGAGCATTGCCGATCTGCTGCTGTTCTTTGTCGGCGCCTTCGCCATGCGCGGCGCCGGTTGCACCTGGAACGATATCGTCGACCGCGATCTCGATGCCGCGGTCGAGCGTACGCGTTCGCGGCCGATACCATCGGGCCAGGTCAGTCTCCGTCAAGCCGTCCTGTTTCTCGTCCTGCTGGCGCTGATCGGACTTGCGGTGCTGCTCGCCTTCAACGAGTTCACCGTCGTCCTCGGCATCGCTTCGCTCGCCATCGTCGCGATCTACCCGTTCATGAAACGGATTACGTATTGGCCGCAGATCGTGCTCGGCCTGGCCTTTTCCTGGGGCGCACTGATGGGGTGGGCGGCAACGTTCGGCAGTCTGGCGGCAGCACCTCTCCTGCTCTATGCCGGCTCGATCTGTTGGGTGATCGGCTACGACACGATCTACGCCCACCAGGACCGCGAGGACGACGCGCTGATCGGGATCAGATCGACCGCTTTATTGTTCCGCGAGCGGACCAAGCCGATGCTGGTCGTGTTTTACACGCTCGCCGTCGCGCTGTTGGCGGCCGCCGGTTTCTTTGCCGGTGCGGGTCTCCTGTTCGCCCTCGGGCTGTGCGCCTTCGCCGCCCACCTCGCCTGGCAGGTCGTCCGCCTCGACGTCGCCGATCCGGACAATTGCCTCGTGGTGTTCAAATCCGACCGCGATGCGGGCCTCATCCTGTTCGCCGGACTGCTGCTCGATGCGGCGCTGCGCCGCGGAGTATGAACGCACCCGGTCCCGGCTTGACGAACGAATTTTGATGCCGATGCTGCAGTTTCCATGGCGGGCAAATCGCGGCTGGGACCTGGCCCTCGTCGTCCCCGATCCGAGCAGGTCGCCGTTGCGTGCAGGTCGGCGGTCATGGCCGCAGCATCAATGGACGTTGTTGCCGAAGCCGGTTCCGTCGCACCCACGTTGACATCCGAAACTCCCCAAAAGGCGATCTCACATGGCTGGAGCTTGCACGAGCGGCATCGATACCGGATTTGCGGCGCTCGGTTATTTCAAGGTCGCGATACTCGGAATCGTGCAGGGGATCACCGAGCTGATGCCGATCTCCTCGACCGCGCACATGCGGCTGGTGCCGGCGGTGTTGGGCTGGCCGGACCCGGGTTCTGCATTCTCGGCGGCGATGCAGCTTGCCGCGCTCGCGGCCGTGGTCAGCTATTTCTGGAGCGACGTGCGGGACGTGACGGTCAACGCGATTGTGGCCGCCGCGCGCGGAAAATTCCGCGACCGCTATTTTCAGTTTGCGCTGTGGATCGTCATCGCCACCGTTCCGATCGGGATTGCCGGCTTGGCGATGGCAAAAATCCTCAATAGCTGCCATTCGCCGCTGCGCACCCTCGGCGTCATCGGCTGGGCCTGCATGGCCATGGCGGCGCTGCTGGCGCTGTCCGAACTGTACGCACGGCATCGGCGCACGATCGAAGACGCCTCGCTGCTCGACGCGATCCTGGTGGGCGTGGCGCAGGTCGGCGCGCTCATTCCCGGCGTGTCGCGCTCAGGGGCGACGTTGACGGCGGCCCTTGCGCTCGGCTTCAAGCGCGAGGAGGCGGCGCGCCTGTCGTTTCTCCTCGGCTTGCCGGCGATCGCTCTCGCCGGCCTGAAGGAGCTATGGGAACTCCACAAGGTCCATCTCGACGGGCACGCCTGGTCGGTGCTGGTCATGGGCATCGCTGTCGCCTCGGTGTCGGCCTTTTTCGCCATCTGGGGCTTGATGCGAATCTTGCAGAATTTTTCCAGCTGGCCGTTCGTTGTCTATCGCTTCCTGCTCGGCGCCGTCATCTTGGTTGGCATCGCGATCGGCTGGGTGACCTGACGGTCGGCGTTGGGCGGCGGCCTTACCCGGCACGACCCAAGACTTGCCAAGACTTGCCAAGACTTGCCGAACGAAACCTGTTGCAAGACCGGCTGTCCGCAGCGCGCCGGTGCGCTCTTGTGGACGGCACACAACGGGGGCAGGATGAACGTAATCTGGCGGTCGCGCGAGTCATTGGACCGTGAACGGCCGCGAAAGGCGAACAAAAGCATCTTCGGGAGCGAATCATGAAATCAGCCACCTTGCTTGGCGCAAGTGCAGCGCTTGCGATCGCGCTGTGCCAGATCCCGTCGAACGCGCGCGCCGGTGCGCAGGAGCCGGCCGCAATCGCCGGCAAGGTCAGCTCTGCCGATGGTGCCATGGAAGGCGTGGTCGTCACCGCGCACAAGCACGGATCGATCGTTTCGGTCAGCGTGATCACCGACGCCAAGGGGGCTTACGCGTTTCCCGAAGACCGCCTGGCACCGGGACATTATGAGCTTGCGATCCGCGCCGCCGGATACGATCTTGCCGCTCCGGGCGCGACCGATGTCGTCAGCGAGCAAACTGCGCACGCCGATCTCAATCTCGTCCCAACCAAACAACTCGCCGATCAGCTCACCGACGGCGAATGGATGATGAGCATCCCCGGCAGCGACGACCAGAAGGCCGCACTGCTCAATTGCACCAGCTGCCACACGCTGGAGCGCGTCATGCTTTCGACCCACGATGTCGACGAATGGATGCAGACCGTCCATCGCATGATGGGCTACGGCGCGGTCAGCCAGCCGATCAAACCGCAGCCGATGCTCGACAGGACGCGCGCCGGCACCCCGGAGCAGTACCGCAAGCTCGCCGATTATCTGGCGACCATCAACCTGAGCGCGGCCGACAAATGGTCCTACCCGCTCAAGACGCTGCCGCGTCCCACCGGCGACTCGACGCGCGTCATCATCACCGAATATTCGATGCCGCGGCCGGCCATCGAACCGCACGACATCATCCGCGACCATGAGGGCAACATCTGGTACACGGATTTCGGCGAATTGTTCATCTCAAAATTCGATCCGAAGACGCTCAAGCTGACCGAATATCCGTTGAAGAAATTCAAGCCCGGCGCGCCCGTCGGCGAGCTCAGCCTTCAGTACGACCGAAAGGGTCTGCTCTGGTTCGACATGATGTACCAGGGATCGCTCGGCGCCATCAATCCGCAGACCGGCGAGATCAAATACTATCCGCTGCCGGCGCAATGGAACGACGACCGCGTCCAGCTCAATTTCGTCGGCGACCGCTACGACGTCGACGGCAAGGTGTGGACCAAAAGCGTCGGCACCGGCGACATCTACCGCCTCGATCTCGCCAGTGGCAAATGGGAGAAATTCCATCCAACCGACTCGCTGCCGGATGCGGCCCACCGCCACTACGGCATCTATCAGGTCATCTCGGATGCGCAGAACAACCTGTGGATGGCCGAATTCAGCGAGGGTTATCTCGGCGAGATCAACGCCAAGACCCTCAAGGTGACGTGGTACACCCCGCCGACGCCGCACGCACGGCTGCGGCGCATGGAGGTGGAGAGCAACGGCGACATCGTGGTCACCGAATATCGCGGCAACAAGGTCGCGGTGTTCGATCCGAAGACAGACCGGTTCACCGAATACGCACTGCCGTCCTACACCTACCCGTACCGGGCCAACTTCGATCGAAACGGCGACATCTGGGCGTCCACCATGAGCACCGATCGCGTCGTGCGCATTGATCCGAAGACCGGACAGACCGACCAATATCTCATGCCGTCGGACACCAACATGCGCACCGTCTATATCGACAATTCCACGACCCCGGTGAGCTTCTGGGTCGGCAGCAACCACGACCATGCGATCGTCCACGTCGAGCCGCTCGACTGAGCGGCGGCGGCCCGGACAAAAGCGTCGTCGCGGCGCGACCAGCGCCGCGGCTGAAATGGCCGGCGCGCGCGCACCGGCTATTGGTGCGGGCTGAAATCCTGGTTGGGGAACGCCGATACGTCGGGCGCCTTGATGACAACGAACGGATGATCGACGGCGGCGTGGCAGGCGTTGCAGCCGGCCGTGAGCTGGGCATAGGCGGCGGCAAATTTCGCCGGATCCTGCTCGTGGATGGCGGCTTCAACGGCGTTGATCGGCTGTTGCACGGCCGCATCGACGAGTTGGCCGACCGGAAGGCCGTCAAAATGCGGTTGCGCCTTGACGATGCCGGTGAAAGCCTGGCGGATTTCGACCAGAGCGTATTCCGCGAGCGGCCAATTGCGCGCCTTCCCGGCGAGACCGAGCTTGGCATGACGCGGCTGCACCAGCGTGTTCATCATGTCGCCCATGGTCATGACGTAGGGCACGGCTGCCGGGGCGCCCGAGCTGGGTGGCGGCGGCACGGCCTGCGCCAGGCCGGCGCTGCCGGCGGCGGCGGCAAACAGCAGCACCAGGCTCGCGAGCAGCGCCAAACGTGCATTCATCGCGCAATCTCCGCTGGGCGCGGCTTGGCAAACCGCACTCACTGTTTCTGCAGATAGCAATCGACCTCGATCGGATCCTTCATGTCGTCCGCCGCGTGTTGACGGCGCAGCACATTGGCCTGCTTGTACCCGGCCTTGGCGCAGGAGAATTTGACCGAGTCGGGATTCACGCTCTTGCCAAAGCCGGGGATTTTATAAAGACCCAAAATGTCGGTCGCCGCCACCACCGCTCCTCCATTGAGTTCGGCGGTGACTTTGGCGTCGTTGATCCCGGGGCCGTCGACCTCGCGCACGAAGCCGAAAAACGGCGGACCGTCCGCGCCGCTGTTGATATCTTCGTCCAGCAGGGAAACGCCGCCCGCGCGCGCCAGAGCCGGAACAGAAAGCGCCAACGCGACCAAGACGGCAAGTCGCAGCCCGACCATACCAATACGTCCCAGAACGTCTTGCCGCCCAACACGCGCCGCCGACCGTCATATGCCGCAGACAATGCGGCAGCAGTCCGTCGCGTCACCAACCGCGCCGAAGATAGGCGAGCACCGCGAGTCAGCACAAGAGCACGTGTTGCCGGCCCGGCCCGTTCCCGGCGAACATCGCACTCCTCGTTCTGGCAGTTCGCCACAGCCAGATCCGAGACGATAAGCGGAGCGCACGGAACAAGCGTTCACGCGATTCCCAAGACGGTCCGCCCTTACGCTAAACGAACGCGAGCAGGCCGCAGGCCACGATCACCGAAACGCTTCCCCAAAACGCTATCTTGTCGAACGTGGTAAGCGCGTGTTCCCCCATAAGCGTCTTGTTCTGCGCCAGCAGGCCCATGGCAACGACAGGCCCGATGAGGACGAAGATCAATGCAACCATAAGCGTCAGCACCAGGCCGATAAGATTGTTGAAGAAAAACACCAGCGCCACCGCGGGCAGCGACTCCGCGATATAAATCTTGAACCACGTACTGCCTTTCAGGTTCAGCGCCTCCACCACGCCCCATGAGCCCGCGAGCGATATGACGATCAGACCGAGAAATCCTGCCGCAACGAGCCCTGTCGCGAATATGTAGGGAGCGTATGTCCCCCCGATGTTCATTATCGCGCCGCTCAGACTGACAGTGTCGTTGAGCGAAACGTTCGAGCTCAGCCCGACGCTGGCTAAGACGATGGCGACCATTACGACCTCGCTGAAGATCGCGCCAACAAGGGTCTCGGTTCTCGTCGCCTTGACCGAATGGTAGGCTTTCTTCGCGGTCGCACTGGTCTGGTAGAACAGCATGAATGGCATGACTACCGCGCCGACATTGGCGGCGATGAGAAAAAGAAATTCTTTGTCTATCTTCGACGGTATCAGCGAGTATGCGGAGGACAATCCTCTCGTCATGAAGAAGATATAAGGCAGAAGCAGCAACAACGATACGCCGAGCAGATATTTCTCCGCCTTTTCATATTCCTGTTTGAACACGACAAGGATGTGGATCACGTATATTATCGGCAACGAGATGATCGGCGGTATCCCCACCATCGCCAGGCCCACGGCCATCGCTGCATACTCGGCCACGTAACTGAGAAAATCAGTTATGGCCATGGGAAAACTCAGCATGATCGACAGCTTCTTCGAGAAGTTCTCCCTTATCAGTTCGCCAAGTCCTTTCTTCGTTGCCGCTCCGACCCGGCCAGCCACTTCCATGATGAAGTACAAAGGTATGACGAGCGCGACGAGGACCACAATCATGCCGTACTTGTAGGACGCCCCGCTCTGCATCGCGGTTATCACGCTCGCAGCATCGACGTCCGCCATCATCACAAGCCACGCCGGCCCAAAGACGGCTCGCAACTCCGAAAAATGCAGTTTCAAGCCATCAAGCGTAACCATCGTCTTTCCGTCACTGCGCGCCATGAATAATCTCTTGCCTCGTTTGTTCGGGATGCGGGCCAGCTATCTAAAATTGCCGGTTCAGCCGGCTGGCAAACGGACGACAGCCATGCCCAGCACGCCTGAAATTCTTCTTGATGGTCTCGGCGCGACCGTCCCCGGTGATGATGACCAGGCGGACCCTGAACGGCGAGCATGACGACGATGCCGGGCCGGCCACGAGAGCGAATCGCAGCCAGCCGGATCGCGACGATGTGCGGACGTCGGCCTCGGAAGTCGCATCCATCGCCGCACATTAGGCGATCAGCGTTTGAAATGTAAAATCCGACCTTGTCGATGTTTTAGAAATAGAAGAATTCTAATGACAGCCTGCGATGGAGACTCTTTTCACGCGATGGCGACGCCGCTGATCGCGCCGCCGGCTCTCGTCGGCAGGACCATGACACACCAAGTCGACGAGCAAATCGTCGCAGCGGCCCGTCGCGCACCGAACTTCCGCCCTGATACACCACAGCATCGGCGCGGGCGCTCGACAAAACATTCGAATGGACTACATTTGCCGAAAAGCCGGGGGGCGTCAGAACAAGAGGGGCCATGAGCGGCTTGATTTCCACAAACGCCTTCTGGACGCTATGGCTCTTCGTGCACCTGATCCTGGCGGTCGGCCTTCTCGGGGCGCTCACTCATCAGGCGATGGCCGTGGCGCTGCCGGCCCGCAAGGCGGCCGGCGGCATCATTACTCGCTACCGCGCAGTGCCCGCCGCCGGATACGCCACCGCGGTGTGCGTGCTGTGGGTGCTCACGTTCCTCGTCGGCTCCTTCATCTACACCAGCTATCGCATCAACATCCGCATTCCGCTCGAGCAGGGGCACTACTTCAAAACCGGCGGGTTCTTCGATATCAAGGAACATGTGGCGACGCTCGGGCTGGTGCTGCTGCCGGCCTACTGGTTCTTCTGGAAGAACGTCGAGAACCCGGAATATGACAACGCGCGAAAGGGGGTGACGCTGGTGCTGGCGGTCATGTGCTGGTTTCTCTTCCTTGTCGGCCACTTCCTCAACAACACCAGGGGATTTGGATCATGAGCACAACAACAAATCGGGCCGCTCCGAGCACGATTGTCGGATCCTCGCTGGCGACATCGAGCAAATTCAAAGCATTTGCCACGACCTTCTCTATCTCCGGTCCGGTCGTCTACTGCCTGACCGTCTATTTGAACTGGCCGGTGTTCACCTTCTGGCCCGCCAACGACCGTTTCGCCTGGGGCTTGGAAGCCAAGGGAGAAGGGCCGAACATGCTTTGGTACGGATGGACCTTGACTGCTATCCTGATATCGGCGGGCCTTGGCATCATCGCCATGATGCTTCCGGAGCGGGTAACGCGCAAAATTCCGCTCGCTCTGGTTTGGATATTCCCAATCCTGTCGATCCCGTTCGTGGTCTACTCGCTGATGTTCTGGTGGAGGCTCGCCTTCAAAGGATGAGGCTCCGCGATAGTGTTTCGAAGCAGAATCTGACGCTGGCCGCGCCGGCCGTCCTCCCGGCAACGGGAATGCGCCCTGTGGCCGCTGCCGTCGCTTTCTCTCCGGCAGGTTCTGGCGTCCGTCATTTGCCAAGCCTGCGACAGCGAATGGGGGACGCCCTACGGCACGCCTGCTTCCTGCAGATAGCGCAGGTCGATGAAGCGACGCGCCGCCGGCAGCGGCGGCTTGAGCAGGCCGGCCTCGGCCATCATCGCGATCACCTGCTGGAGGCCTGAAACGTCGATCTCACCGCGCTGGGGCAGCACGTGGCGGCCGGGTTGCAAGAACAGATCGAGGGTTTGCGCGGCGATGGCGTGAGAGCAACCAATCGTCTCGGCGATGACGGTGACGACACGAGCGCGGTTTTGCGGATCGTGGATGAACTGGAATGAAGCGGCCATGGCACGCACGAAGCGGACCAGCGCCTCGCCGTGCGCGCTCGCCCAGGAACGGCGCACCGCCGTCACCGTGTAAAGAAATCTCGGGACCGCCTCGTCGCTGCGTCCAAGCAGGCGGTAGCCTTGCGCCATCGCCTGCAAATCCTGAGGCTGTCCGAGTACGACCGCATCGCAATCGCCGTGCAGCAGGCAGTAAGACCGCTGCGGCGTGCCCTCCTCGGTTTTCACGCCGTAGCTGCCGCGCGCAAGCCCATGCCGCGCCAAGAGCTTGCGCATTGATATTGTGATCGTCCCCCGCTCGTCGGCGAGCCCCAAAAGCTTTCCCGCCAGATCCGCATAGGACTTGATCTGCGGCTTGGCGACCAGGCTATAGAGCGGGTTGTCGAATTCGGAGTCGATGGCGACCGCGTCGGAGCCGGCCATCGCCGCGCGGATAAGAAACGGCGTCGCGACGTGGGTCACGTCGACCCAATTGTCGGCGAGAGCCTGGATCATCTTGTCGGAGCCGCCGGGAACCGGGATGACGATCTGCACGTCAAGCCCTTCGCGGCGAAACAGGCCTTCGCGCAACGCGACCGAAACCGGCAGCGAAAAGATGCTGTGGGCCGCCGAGAACGCCTGGCCGTAGCGCAGCGTCAACGGCTGTGCCGCAGCCGGCCGGACAATAAAGGCCGCGGCTGACAGCGAAGAAACCAACAGCGCATAAAGAAGTCGCCTCGCCAATTGCCACGTCCGCTCAAGCATTGCTGCCGCCTGCAGAGAAAGCCAGCTTAGCCCGGTGTCCCGATTCCGAAGTTCGCATCATTGGCCCGAGACCTTCGTCTGCGCACTTCGGAATCGAAAGACACTCGTACTCGGAATCACTGAAGGGCGATGTGGAAGACACCTCGTCAACCTCAAAGTTGTCCGAGCGGCCCGCGACCCCCACCTTGATCCTCCCCCTTTCAGGGGGAGGAAAGAGAAGCCGGCCTCGTCGGTCTTGAACCGTGACGCCGCCTATGCCGCTCGCTCTTCCTCCCCCTGAAAGGGGGAGGACAGGCGGGGGTCGCTCCTCTCCGAATGCTCATGAATCAGGCGACAGCGAAAGTGGGCACTAGCAACTTATCGATCTAGAGTAGTATGGCTTTGGTTCTGAAGTCCGCATGACGGGTCGCGGCAAGAATGATGCGGACTTCTGAACCGCCACACTATCGGGCACTGAACCTGCAGTCCGGCCGGAACCTCAAGTCATGAATATTCCGAGCGGCATGGCGAACGATCGAGAAAGATCTTCAAAATGTAAGTTCCTCCTGCGTTTGCCCGATATTGCTTTGGCGGTGATCATAATCGGTTCGATCGGAGCGGTGATTTACACCTACACAGTCTTACATTTGTACGGGCTCGCGATCGTCGAACTCTTCCCGCTCTATCTGATCTTGCAAATATGGCTCGGCTACGCGTGGGCCGGTCGCTGGCGCATCGCCGCACTCGTTCCATTGATCGGTTTCATCCTCCTCCTGGTAGGCGCGGCGGTCGAGTATTCTCGCGGCGCCAATCTTTGGCCGCTGCCAGTGATCTTTTTTGCACCTCTTGGGTTGGTCTATTTCCTGATCGTTGGCACCGCGCGCGCGCTTACCCATCGCCGGCTCGGGCGTCGATATGCTTCATCTGCTCGTGATTGACGACTCGGCTCGGCGACCAGGTCGCAAACCTTGGCCCCTGATGAACGCGATAGTTGGCGGGATCAAATACGACTTGCACCCGTGCCGCCGAGAGGACCGGGAAGTAATCCGCTGTTTCCTTTTTATCGGTCACGAATAAGTCGGCGTGAACGGACTCTACGGCAAATAATTTACAATCGGCGGCAATTCCACGTTTTCACGGTGGTGGGATCGGCTTGTCCGCCGCCCACCACCATGATGATCATTGATCCGTTGCGCCGTGCGCTCCGAATACGCGCACAGCCAATGGACCAGCGCTATTTCCAGCCTGCTTCGGAGTCACACGCTTTCGTTTCATCGGGATGGGTTTTTTCCCACGCTGTGACCGATTTGGTTTCGTTGTCGCCCATCTTGTTGTTCATGCACTTGCAGTACTTGAACGCGATGTCGATGCTGACGCCTTGCTCGCTCTTGTTGTCGCTCATGCATCGCGCGATCCAGCTGATATCGTCTGAGGTCGTGGCAAAGGCACTTCCACTACCCAGCAGACAACCGCCGACGAGCAATATACCAGCAAGGTATTTCATCATGATTCCTCCGATGTTAAGGCGAGCATGCTAGCCATTTTCCTGGCTTTGCGAAAGTCCCGCCCGGGTTCGCAGCCGTTCGCTCGGCCTACCCGTCGCGGCGTACCGGTCAGATCGTGCACCTGCGCTTCTTGTCGGCGATTTCAACTGCAGTCCGGTCGTGCATTCCGACGTTTACGAGAGAATCACAGCCGCAGGATTCGTCGACGCCTTCGCTGCCTCCGCGTCACAGCGAAACATCGACTTGTGAGGTGGGATCGCAATAATTCACTCAACGCGACGGGACGCTTTCGTCACTCCCTGAGCCAGCGTATCGATCACGTCTTCGTGCCATCGTCACATCCGCCCCCGCGATAGCGGGGGAGGGGGACCATCCTGCGCAGCAGGGTGGTGGAGGGGGCGTCGCGCGTGCCGCTTTGCTTTCGTCGAAAGAGTTTCGGCGCGGCCCACACCCCTTCCACCATCCTTCGCTCGCTGCGCGAGCTTCGGATGGTCCCCCTTCCCCGCTTGCGCGGGGGAGGATGAAAGAAAACGCGCCGCGAGAACGGGGAGCTATTTCTCCGCCGCTGCCCCTCTTCTTCCTCGCCGAGAGACTTTGTGCTTACACTATCGCCATGCCAACTCCCGCGCGCACCGGCGTGCTTGCGGGCGCCCGCCGCGCCGGGACGGTGCGCGCGGCGGCGCTGGCGCCCGATTGGCGCGCTCTTTTTGCCGCGGCGCTCGCCAAGGAGATCGACGGTCGGCGATTCTTCTTGTGGATTCCGGTCGCCGCGATCGGCGGCGTCGCGCTCAATCTGGCGGCGGATCGCGAGCCGGTTCTGTGGCTGCCGGCGCTCCTGACGGTGCTGTGCGCAGCGCTGGCCTGGCTCTGCCGCGCCCGTCCGCTCGCGCTGGGACTCTGGGTCGGCTTTGCGGCGCTGTTTGCCGGCTTCTTGTCGATGGGGTTGCGCATCGCGCGCGTCGAAGCCCCGGTGCTCGATCATGTGCGTACCGTCAAGTTGCGCGGCTTCGTCGAGGAAGTGGACGTTCGCCCCGCCGGCGCCCGCTTCGTGGTCGGGGTTGTCGATCCCGGCAAACTGCCGCCCGCACTGGCGCCCCGGCGCGTGCGCGTGTCCACGCGCCACGCCCCCGAGTTTGCCGCCGGCGATTACGTGGCGCTGACCGCGCGGCTATGGCCGCCACCGCGCGCGGCGCTGCCCGGCGGCTACGATTTTTCGCGCGATGCCTATTTCGAGCGCCTCGGCGGCGTCGGCGCCGTGCTCGGCAGGGTGTCGATTCTGTCGCCGCCGCACGAGGCCCCTTGGCGCCAGCGCTTCTTCGCCGCGATCGACCGCGCGCGCAATCGGCTCGCGGGGCGTGTCGACATTATCATCGGCGGCGACGAAGGCGCCATCGCCGCTGCCATGGTCACCGGCAAGCGCGACTTCCTGTCGAACGACGCCAAGGACCTGATCCGCGAGGCGGGCATCTTCCACATCATCACCATCTCCGGCCTGCAGATGACGCTGGTCGCCGGCATTTTCTTCGTCGTGGCGCGGCGCCTCTTGGCGTTGTCGCCAACGCTCGCGCTGCATTACCCGATCAAGAAATGGGCCGCCGCCGTCGCCATGGCCGGCTCGGTGCTCTACGATATCGGGACCGGCTCGCGCGTGGGCACCGAGCGGGCGTTGATCATGACCCTGATCGTGCTCGGCGCCGTCATCCTCGACCGCCGAGGCCTCTCCATGCGCAATCTCGCGCTCGCGGTTCTGGCGATCGTTGCGCTTGAGCCCGAGGCGATCCTCGGCGTCAGTTTTCAACTTTCCTTCGCCGCCGTCGCCGCGCTGATCGCGGTGATGGAGGCACGCATCGAGGCGCTCGACCGCCCGGTCGATCCGCTCTCGGGCACGCGCGAGCGCCGGCCGCGGCGCGGCGCGCTGCTGCTCCATTTCTTAAGCAAGCCCGTGCGCCTCATCCTGGCGGCGCTCTGCGCAACTTGCGCCACCGCCTCGTTCATGAGCTATCACTTCCACGATCTCAGTCCCTACGTGGTGGTGGGCAATCCGCTGACGCTGGCGGTCATTGAATGCTTCGCGGTGCCCGGCGCATTATTGGGCACCGCGCTCTACCCGCTCGGCCTCGATGCCCCGGTCTGGATCTACGTCGGGTTCGGTATCAAGTTCGTTCTCTGGGCGGCGCGTTTCATCGCCGCGGCGCCGGGCTCCACGGTGTATGTGCGAGCGTTCGCGCCCTCCGCCCTTTTGTTCCTGAGCCTCGCGGTCATGAGCGCCGTTCTGTGGCGCAGCTGGCTGTTTCGCGCCAGCACGATCCCCCTGGTGGCGCTGGGCCTCATCGGCGCGACCCAGGGGCCTCGCTATGATGCGATCGTCGCGCCCTCGGGCGACCTCGTCGCGCTGCGCGGCACCGATGGCCGGCTGCACGTCGTCGGCAAGCATTTTAATGCATTCACCGTCGAGCAATGGCTTACCGCCGACGGCGATGATCGCAACCCGCCGATGGCGCGCGATCCCGATGCGCGCTGCGACCGCAACGATTGCATCGCCGCGCTGCCGCACGGCGGCTCGCTCGCTGTGGTCACGCGTTGGCAAGCATTCGCTGCGGATTGCGCACGCGCAACATTGGTGGTGAGTGCATTAACGGCGCCGGCTGATTGCCGAGCCCAAGTCTTCGACCGCCGCAGCCTTGGGCGCAGCGGCGCCGTCGGTCTGATTGCAAGCGGCGCGCATTTCCTGCCGGTGACCGACCGCTCGATCCTGGAAGACCGGCCCTGGTCGCCGGCGCCTGCACTGGCGCCGAATGAGCACGTGCCGCGGCCGCTCTCGGGTGGAACGCCCGGCGCCGATCCTGCGGATCAGTAAGCCGATCAGTTTCTGGCGATGATCTCGCGCTCGCCGCGGTGCACGAGCGCGGTTGCGGTCCGCACGCCCGGTCGGCGGCGCAACAGTCTGGCCGGCCGCCGCCGCGCGAGAGCGCCGCGCCGTCGGCGCCGGGCGACCGGCGCGTCGATGCGTAAATGCGCGCCGCAGCGGGCAAACGGCTCGCGCAGCGAACCATCGGCTTCCGCGACCAGGAGCGGCAGGCCGAGCACCCTGCCCCAGGCCTGCCATTCAGCGACGATGTCGTCCGTCTCGGCGGCGGAAAAAAGCGGCAGCGACAAATCCGGATCGCGATGTTCGAGCACCACCGCGATGCGACTTGGCGACTCGCTGCCGTCGGCGGAAAATAAGCGGATGGCAACGCCGCGGAACGCGGCGACCGGCAGGTTCATCGCCATGCGCATGCCGCGCACCGACCGACGCAGCACCACGCCTTCGCGGTGCAGTTCGACCACACGCAAGCGTTCGTCAGCCGCCTCGTCGGCCGCCGCGAAGCGCACGGGTAAGGAGAAGGGGTCGAGCCGCAGCGGCGCCATCGCGCTCGTGCGATGGACTTCCGCGGCGCGGCTCGACCCGGCAGCAAGCCTGCCGGCTTCCATTCGACGCCTCTAAACTCGTAACTCCCCCCGGGCTGTTGCCGCCCGGTTGCCGCCACCATGCCAGGATGCGGTCGCATTCGGCTTAACAACGCTGGTTAAAAGGTCGTGTTTGGTCCACGAACCGCCTGCATGATTGACGAGCGGTTGCCGAAGGCCGTATTCGCCGGGTTCTCCCGACCTTTGCGGTTGCATTGCGGGCGGCGCAGATACATCTTCGCCTCGGTTTTCCCCTTTCCTGCCCCACGGCGATCAAACTCACCGCAAATGGCGTCTCTCCTGGACCAATCAGCGTTGTGCGACCTGGCCGAACGCCTGGTTGAGGCGGCAAGGCGCGCCGGTGCCGACGCTGCCGATGCCATCGCCCTGCGCGCAGTGTCGCTCTCGGTCGACGTGCGCGACGGCGCGGTCGAGGAATCCCAGCGCGCCGAAACCGACGACGTCGGATTGCGCGTGCTGGTCGGCAAACGGCAGGCCGTAGTGTCGACCAACGACATCAAGAGCACAGGTCTCGACGAGCTGGCCCAGCGCGCGATCGCCATGGCCCGCGCCGCGCCGGAGGATCGCTTCGCTGGCTTGGCGGACGCCGCGCTGCTCGCCCGCGAGTTCCCGGGGCTCGATCTTCTCGACCCGGAAATGGCCTCGGTCGAAATGCTCGAACGACGAGCGCACGAGGCTGAAAAGGCTGGGCTTGCAGTCGCCGGCGTGAGCAAATCCGGCGGCGCCTCCGCCGCGTGCGGTATCGGCGGCATCGTTTTGGTCACCAGCCATGGTTTTCGCGGGGCGACCCTCTCCTCGAGCCATTCCGTCTCGATGTCGGCGATTGCCGGCGACGGCACCGGCATGGAGACCGACTACGATTTCAGTTCGGCGCTGCACGCCGCAGACCTCGAAAGCCCGGAAAAAATCGGCCGAACCGCCGGCGAGCGCGCGGTCAAACGGCTCAATCCGCGCAAAGTGACCACGCGGCGCGTGCCGGTGGTGTTCGATTCCCGGATTTCCGGCTCGCTGGTCGGCCATCTCGCCTCCGCCGCCAACGGCAGCGCGATTGCGCGCAAGACCAGCTTCTTGCGCGAAAAGCGCGGCGACCAGATTTTTGCCCGCGGCATCGATATCGTTGACGATCCTTTGCGCCAGCGTGGCTTGCGCTCACGGCCTTTCGACGCCGAGGGCGTCGCCGGGCATTGCCGGAAAATCGTCGAGGACGGCGTGCTTAAGACCTGGTTGCTCGACTGCGCGACGGCGCGCGAGCTTGATCTGCAAACCACCGGTCATGCGCATCGCGGAGTGTCGTCGACGCCTTCGCCCGGCCCGAGCAACCTGAATCTCGCTCCCGGCACAAAAAGCGCCGATGAACTGATCGCCGATATCGAGGACGGATTTTTCGTCACCAGCCTGATCGGCATGGGGGTCAACCTGGTGACCGGCGACTATAGCCGCGGCGCCTCCGGCTTTTGGATCGAGAACGGCGAACCGACCTATCCGGTGAGCGAGGTTACCATCGCCGGACACTTGTCGGAGATCTTCAAAAGCCTGACGCCGGCGAACGATTTGCTGTTTCGCTACGGCACCAATGCGCCGACTGTGCGCGTGGAGGGTCTGACAGTTGCCGGCCAATGAGGCGGTCGACACGGCGCGTGCGGCTGATCGCCTTGCGGTGGCGGTGCGCGAGGCCGGCGCGCTGGCGCTGTCGATGTACGGGCCCGGCCTGAAGAGCTGGACCAAAGGCGAGTCCTCTCCGGTCTGCGAGGCCGATATCGCCGTCGACGAACTGCTGCGCGAGCGGTTGGGCGGGATCGACGGGATCGGTTGGCTTTCCGAGGAAAGCGTCGACGAACCGGCCCGCCTGACCATGCGCTTCATCTGGATCGTCGATCCGATCGACGGAACCCGCGGCTACATCGCCGGCTCGCCGGACTGGGCGGTATCGGCCGCATTGGTGGAAAATGGACGCCCGATCGCGGCCTGCCTGTTCGCCCCGGCAACCGACGAGTTCTTCATAGCGGTCATCGGCGGCGGCGCAACGCGCAACGGCCGCACCGTCAGTGTCAGCGCCGGCAGCCAGGTTGCGGGCACAAGCATTGCCGGGCCGAAGAATGTTCTCCACAGCATGGCCGCGATCGCGCCGCCCTTTACCATCGTGCCGCGGGTGCATTCGCTTGCACTGCGCCTTGCCCGGGTGGCGCAGGGAACCATCGACGCCGCGATTGCCGGGGGCAACAGTCACGATTGGGATCTTGCCGCGGCCGATCTATTGGTGCACGAAGCCGGCGGCGCGCTGACCCCGGTCGAGGGCGGCGTTCTCATCTACAATCGCGCCGTGCCGCGGCACGGGATGCTGGTCGCGGCCGGTCGCGACCGCCACCCGGCACTCCTGCAAATGCTTGGCGAAGCCCAACTACGCTAGCGCCTACGCGGCCTGGAAGGCGAAAGCGCAGCGCACCGTTGATAACGCGCAGATGCGCTACTGCATTGTGCATCTGCACCGGCTGCTCGACCCGGCGAGCGCGCCGCCGGCGCGCTGAGCGCGACCAGCCTCAAGATAGCGGCAGACGCGATGCCCGCGACGTGGCAGACTGCGAGCTATCCTCTGCCGTGGCGGCGTGAGGATGCGGCCGGCTTGAACCTGCCGACGCGCCGCACAGGGGAGTGTTGAGTTTGCCCGACCGTCTGCCACTCGCACTGCGCCTCTATCAGTTCGTGACCCGCACCGCGACGCCGCTGGCGCCCCGGCTGCTCGCGTCGCGGCTGAAGCGCAGCAAAGAAGATCCTGCACGGCTCGGCGAGCGCCGCGGTGAAGCCACTCTGCGACGCCCGCGCGGGGCCTTGATCTGGGTGCACGCCGCCAGCGTCGGCGAACTGCTCGCCGTGGTCCCGCTGATCGAGTGCATCCGCGCGCAGGATTTCGCGGTCCTCGTCACCTCCGGCACCGTCAGCTCCGCGGCGCTCGCAGGCCAGCGGCTCCCGGTCGGCGCGATGCACCAGTTTGTGCCGCTCGATGCGCCGCAATTCGTTGCCCGTTTCCTCAGCCATTGGCGACCCGATCTGGCGCTGTTCGTGGAATCGGATTTGTGGCCGAATCTCATCCTGAGCTGCTCCGAACGGAAAATTCCCCTCATTCTGCTGAATGGACGGGTGTCGGAGCGCTCGTTTTTCCGCTGGAGGCTCGCTCCCGGCGCCATCTCGGCGCTGCTCAACCAATTCGATCTGTGCCTGGCGCAATCGCCAAGCAACGCGCAGCGCTTTTCTCGACTGGGTGCACCACGCATCTCGGCGATCGGCAATTTGAAGCTGGACGTGCCCGCACCACCGGCCGACCGCTCGACACTGAACCGCTTTTCCGCGCTGATCGGATTGCGGGAGGTCATTGCCGCCGCGTCCACCCACCCGGGCGAAGAGGCCGCCATGCTTTCCGCGCATCGGCAACTCCGCAAGGAATTTCCGACACTATTGACGGTGATCGCGCCGCGCCATCCCGAGCGTGGGCCGAGCATCGCCGAAAGCGCCAGTGCCGCCGGCCTTTCGGTGGGCATGCGCTCGCGTGGCGGGCTGCCCAAGCGGGACGTTGAGATTTATGTGGCTGACACTTTCGGCGAACTCGGCTTGGTTTATCGGATCGCTCCCATCGTCTTCATGGGCGGTTCGCTCGCCAGCCATGGCGGGCAGAACCCGATCGAGGCGATTCGACTCGGTGCGGCGGTGCTGCACGGTCCCCATGTTTGGAATTTTGCCGAAATCTACGGCACGCTCGACAAGGCACACGGCGCCGAACTGGTGACCGGGGAGGAGGCATTGACGGCGCGCTTGGCCGCTTGGCTCGCCGATGCGGCGGCCCGCAAAACGGCCGCCGATACGGCCGCGCAGACGATGGAAAAACTCTCCGGCGCACTGGAGCGTACCTTGGCGGCACTCGATCCCTATCTCATGCAGCTTCGGCTCGAGCAGCAAGCGTCATAGCGGAGCGTGAACTTGTCGGCACGCCGGCCTGCACCGTTGCGGATTGCGCCGTGATGCGCGAGCCGGCCTTCTGGTGGCGGCCACGAGGCGGGATCGCGCTCACGCCGGTGGCGGCGGTCTACGGAGCGGCGGCTTGGCTTCGTTTGCGCGCGACCGGGCAAAGCGTCGGGGCCCCGATCATCTGTCTTGGCAACCTCACCGTCGGCGGTGCCGGCAAGACCCCGGCGGCGCTTGCCGTCGCGCGCCTGCTGCTCGCCGCCCACCAGCGGGTCTTCTTCCTAAGCCGTGGCTATGGTGGGCGGCTCGCCGGACCGGTCATGGTCAACCCATCCGTTCACGGCGCCGCCGCCGTCGGCGACGAGCCCCTGCTTCTTGCCCATCTTGCCCCAACGATCGTCGCACGTGACCGTCTCGCCGGCGCGCACTTTGCCCGGCGGGCAGGCGCCCGCATCATCGTCATGGATGACGGATTTCAGAACCCATCGCTGAAAAAAGACCTGCCGATTCTGGTCATCGACGGCCGCCGCGGCATCGGCAATGGCCGCATCATTCCGGCCGGGCCATTACGCGCGCCATTGCAAAGCCAGATCGCGCGGGCGCGCGCCCTGATCGTCGTCGGTCCGGGAGAAGCTGCCGAGGCAGTCGCCGAAAATGCCCGTCGCCGCGGCCTTGAGGTCTTCGGTAGCCGCCTTGAACCCGACCGCCAAACGCTCGCCGCACTTGGCGGACGCAAAATTCTCGCCTTCGCCGGCATCGCCGATCCGAACAAATTCTTTGCCACCCTCGACGCGGCCGGATTGGCCGTTGCCGAGCGGGTGAGTTTTGCCGATCACCATCGCTATGCGGCGGCACAGGCGCAGGCGCTGCTTGACCGCGCCCAGCAGCAAAACCTGATGCTGCTCACCACCGAAAAGGACCACGTCCGCCTCACCGGCGACCCGCCGCTCGCCACCCTTGCGGCGCGCGCCGCGGTGCTGCCGGTCCGGCTGGTGATCGAGCAAGAGGATGCGTTTAGCGAACTGGTGATGAGCGTCGGTATGCGCCAGCCCGGCTAGTGGAGCGGACTTGACATTCGCTGCGCACAGGCTTTTTCCGGATCATGCTCTGATCAGAATTTACCCGCGTACCCGTCGCCGTGCCGGCGCAGCACGACCTCAGGGGACACGTAGGCTTCCTGTAGCTCCACGCTCCAGTAGCGCAGTTCTTCGAGCGGTATCTCCGCCCCGGTCACCGCACAAAGCACAAACGCGCCGGGCTTGACCACGCGGAAATCTCCATCGAGGTAGCGGACCTCGGCCTCCCCGGGCATCGGCACGGGACGATCGGTGCGATTGAGCAAGCTTCTCCTCCTGCCTGTGCCGGACGGCTGCGATACGCACGCAACATAATCGCTCGGCTGCCGCGACGAAACCCTCCGAAGCCAACCCTGCCAGTGCGGCCGCGGACACCCGAATCTGAACCGCGCTGCGGCGCGCACACCGGTATGCTATAATCGCGCGGGGCGTTGCTGAAATGCGGTCATGGCACTTGAGAGGCTTTTCTGTGCACTTGCCGCGGTGGCTCTATGGGTCACCGCGTGTGGCGCGGCCGAGCGGGTGGATCTGCGTGAAGGCAGCCTGACGCTGCACGCGCTGCTCTACCGCCCCGCCGGAGCGGGACCGTTTCCGGCCGTGGTCGCGCTCCATGGCTGCGGCGGCCTCGGTCCGGCCGGCGCCGTCAATTGGCGTTACGGTGCGTGGGCCAAGCTGCTCACCGCCAAAGGCTTCATCGTGCTTTTTCCCGACTCGTACAGTTCGCGGGGCGTTGGCTCTCAATGTCGCTCGCACCAGAAGGTGCGGGCTTCGCGCGAGCGGGTCGCCGACGCCAATGCGGCTCGGCACTGGCTGCAAACGCAACCTTCTGTGCGCGCCGATCATATTTCACTGCTCGGCTGGTCGAGCGGCGCCATCGCCGCGCTGTGGGCGGTACGACCGAATGCCGAGCCGCGTGAGGATGGCGCCGATTTCCGCTCGGCGGTCGCGTTTTATCCCGGCTGCCGTCGGCTGCGCCAGACCGCATGGAGCGCGCGCATCCCGACGCTGATCCTCGTCGGGGGCGCCGACGAGCGCGCGCCCGCTTCGCTTTGCCAGCAGATGGTTGCCGGCGCCCGCGGCCGCAGCGCCCGCGCGGAGATCGTCGTCTATCCTGGGGCCGGCCACGAATTTGACCGCGTCAATGCCGAGCTGGTGTTGAGCACCGAATTGCCGCGGCGGACGCCTTCCCCGGCTAAGGCAGGGCGCCGCAGCAATCCCCGCGCACGCGCCGACGCGCTCACACGCGTGCCGGAATGGCTGGCAAGGTAATTGAGGGGGTGGGGGAGCGCGGAATCGGGATTCGGAAGTCAGGTGGCGGACAGTGGCGCCGCCTGGCCACCTCCTATATTCTGACTTCTGACTTCCACTTCTGATGTCCGATTCCATGCAGCCGACCTCGCAGACACAGCGTTTCGACTACATCATCGTCGGCGCAGGCTCAGCCGGATGCGTGCTGGCCAATCGACTGACCGCGTCGGGCCGCCATCGGGTGCTGTTGTTGGAAGCCGGCGGCGCCGACCGCAACATCTGGATTCACGTCCCACTCGGGTACGGCAAGTTATTCGCCAATGCCAAGGTCAATTGGCTCTATCAGACCGAGCCCGAGCCTGAACTCAACAATCGCCGGGTGATCCAGCCGCGCGGCAAGGTTTTCGGCGGTTCGAGTTCGATCAACGGCCTGCTCTATGTCCGTGGCCAGCACGAGGATTTCGATCACTGGCGGCAGCTCGGCAATGGCGGCTGGGCGTTTGACGACGTGCTGCCCTATTTCCGCCGTGCCGAGGATCAGGAACGGGGCGAAGACACTTTGCATGGCGTCGGCGGCCATCTGAAAGTCTCCGACGTTTGCGAACCGCACCCATTATGCGAAGCCTTCATCGACGCCGCGCAGCAATGCGGCTTTCCTCGTAACGATGATTTTAACGGTCCGAGCCAGGAAGGCGCCGGCTATTTTCAGCTTACCGCGCGTAACGGCCGACGCTGGTCGACGGCGGTCGGCTATCTGAAGACGGCGCGACGGCGGCCCAACCTGGCGGTCGAGGCCAACGCGCACGCCACCCGCATTGTGTTTTCCGGCCGCCGTGCCGTCGGCGTCGAATATCGCCAAGGGGCGGCTCTCCGCACCGCCTGGGCCGACGGCGAGGTCATCGTTTCCGGCGGCGCGTTCAACTCGCCACAGCTCCTGCAGCTCTCCGGCCTGGGCCCGGAGAAGCTTTTGCGCGAACTCGGTATCGCGGTGATCGCCGACATGCCGGGCGTCGGCGCCGATCTGCAGGATCACCTGCAGATCCGCTTTCAATACCGGTGCACCGAGCCCATCACCATGAACGACGTGATCAACCACTGGCGCCAGCGTTACACCGCCGGCCTGCGCTACGTATTCACGCGCAAGGGGTTGCTGACCATCGGCGCCGGCTATGCCGGGGCGTTTCTGCGCACCCGGTCGGAACTGGCGACGCCCGACGTGCAGATCCATTTTCTCATCTTTTCCGCCGACACCGCCGGGGCGACGCTGCATCCGTTTCCCGGCTTCATCACCTCGGTATGCCAGTTGCGCCCCCACAGCCGCGGCTTCGTGCGGATCAAGTCGAACGACCCGAGCACGGCGCCGGCGATCCAGGCGCGCTATCTCACCAGTCGGGCCGATTGCGACTGCGTTGTCGACGGCATGAAGCTGATGCGTCGAGTCATGGACCGGCCGGTGATGCGCAAATACATCGCCGAGGAACGCGCGCCCGGGGAGCAGTGTACGAACGACGCCGATCTGCTCGCTTTTGCCCGCGCGACCGGAACCACGGTCTATCACCCGACTTCGACCTGCCGCATGGGCAGCGATGCAGCCGCGGTCGTCGACGAGCGCCTGCGCGTGCGCGGCGTCGAGCGGCTGCGCGTGGTCGATGCCTCGATCATGCCTACCGTCGTCTCCGGCAACACCAATGCGGCCACGGTGATGATCGGGGAAAAGGGAGCGGACATGATTTTGCAGGACGCCGAAGCCAGCGCTCCGACAGCGGTTTCCGCATAGGCTGATCGGCGCGAACACACCGGAGGCTCCCAGCCATCTCGCCCAAGCGCGCAAACCGGGTGGCGGCTGCAAGCGTGCTTGACGCGTTCATGCGCTCGACGGCATCCTGCATGCCGCGAAATCGGCAATTTCCGGTCGCATATGACCTCCGTGGAACCGTCAGAATCGCCTCTTCCGCTGTGCTTCGTGCTCATGCCGTTCGGCCGCAAGACCGACGCGGCCGGGCGCGTGACCAATTTCGATTCCGTGTTCAGAAAAATCATCGCTCCAGCCGTCGAGCAGGCCGGACTGGAGGCGATCCGCGCCGATGAAGAGAAGATCGGCGGCACCATCCACAAACCGATGTTCGAGCGGCTGATGCTGTGCCATTACGCGGTCGCCGACATCACCGGCGCCAATCCCAACGTGTTTTACGAGCTCGGCATCCGCCACGCCTTGCGGCCGGCAAGCACCGCGATCGTGTTCCTGGAAGGCACCGTAATCCCCTTCGACATCGCTTTGGTTCGCGGCATTTCCTATAAGACCGACGGCGCCGGCGAACCGGTCGATGCCGATGCGCCGATCGCGGCGATTGCTGCGCATCTTGCGGCGGCACGGCACGAGCCGCACGACGACAGCCCGATCTTTCAGTTGGTCGACGTCTTGCCTCATTGGCAGATCGATCATTCCAAGACCGATGTATTCCGCGAGCAGATCGATTATTCAAAACGCTACAAGAAGCGGCTCGCCGAGGCCGTGCAAGCCGGCGCCGAAGCGGTCAAGCAGATCGCTGCCGAGTCCGCGCTGAAAAATCTCAACGATATCGAAACGGGCATCATCGTCGACCTTTACCTGTCGCTGCGCGACGTCGAAGCCTATGCGGCGATGATCGATCTGTACGATCGCATGCCGTCACCGCTGCAGCGCGCCAAGATGATGCGCGAGCAACTCGGCTTCGCGCTCAATCGCGTTGAGCGCTTCGATGACGCGGAAAAGGTGCTCAAGGAAGCCATCGCCGAGTTTGGCCCTTCGAGCGAGACCAATGGATTGCTGGGCCGCATCTACAAGGATCGCTGGAACAAGGCGAAGGATGCCGGCCGTCCCGAGGCGCGCAGCTTGTTGCGGCGGGCCATCGAAGCTTATCTGGAAGGCTTCGAAGCGGACTGGCGCGACGCTTATCCGGGCGTCAACGCGCTGACCTTGATGGAGCAGCAGGACAAGCCCGATCCGCGCAAGGCGCGTATCCTTCCGGTCGTGACCTATTCGGTAACGCGCAAGGCGGCGAAGAACGCCGACTATTGGGATTACGCGACGTTGCTCGAGCTTGCCGTGCTTGGCGACGATCATGACGCCGCTGGCGAAAATCTCGCGGAAGCGGCCTCGCGCGCGCATCACGCCTGGGAAGTGCGGTCGACCAGACGCAATCTCGGTCTCATTCGCGCCGCGCGCGAGATACGTCACGAGGATGCAGCCTGGATCAAACAAATCGAGGACGAACTGGAGCGCAGTGCCGAAGCGCTCAAGCCGGCAGGTTGAAACAGATTCACATGTCCTTTCGCGGATCGTAGGAACTTTCCGCCCGCCACTTCTTCATCAGCGTTTCCAGGTCTGCATCGCTTTTCTCCGGCAGCACGATGCGCACGGTGGCAAGCAGATCGCCGCGGCCGCTTTTGGCCGGAAAACCTTTGCCGCGCAGCCTGAAGATCCGTCCGCTGTTGGTCCAGGGCGGGATGGTCAGCTCGACATGGCCGTCGAGGGTGGGCACGCGCACCTTGCCGCCGAGCGCCGCCTCATAGAGCGTGACCGGCAGGTCGAGCTTGATATCGGCGCCATCGAGCGTGAACAGATGATGCGGCGCAACCGACACGGTAATAAGCACGTCGCCGGTACCGCCCTGGCCGGGCATGCCCTGGCCGCGCACCCGCACATGCTGGCCGCTGGTAACCCCCGGCGGAATTTTCACGTCGATGTCCTTGCCGGTCGGCAGTCGAAGGCGCCTGGAGATACCCGCTGCCGCCTCAGGCAGGGTCACGGCAGCTTCGGCATGGACATCGGCGCCGACACCGAAATCGTCCGTGCCGAAGGTTCCGCCCGCGCCCGGGCCGCCCCGGCCGCCACGTGCCGCGCTGCCAAACGCCTCACGCAAAATATCTTCAAAGCCGGCGCCGGCGCCCGCGCCACCACGCCGGGTCGTCCGGGTGAAGCCCTCGGGCCGGAAGTCGAAACCCTCGAAATTCGCATCGCCGCCGAAGCCGGCACCAGGGGCAGCACCGGCACCAAAACCTTCAAAACCCCGGAATTTGGGCTTGCCCTCGGCATCGATCTCGCCGCGGTCGAAGGCTCCTCGCTTCTTCTCGTCGCTAACGATCTCGTGCGCGGCGTTGAGCTCGGCAAAGCGCGCCGCCGCCTTGGGATCATTCTTGTTGGCGTCGGGATGCAGCTTCTTCGCCAGCCGCCGATAGGCACTCTTGATCTCGGCGGCACTGGCTTTGCGATCGACGCCCAGCACCTGATAGGGATCGCGCATCCCTGCGGACTCCGGATTGCTGATGGTTCGAGCCGGCCCCCGCCTGCCCGGCTAGTGTCCCGATTCCGAAGTTCGCATCATTGGGCCGCACCCTCGTTTGCGAACTTCGGAATCGAAGGACACTAGCAGCTTATTCATCCCGTGGAGCGGATTAGACATTCGCACCCCACTTTGCCGCCACGTCGTGAAGCGAATGTCAAATCCAAAAGCGCCGCTGGAACTGACAGTTGCTCGTGTGACGGTTCAGAAATCCGCATCATTCTTGCCGCAAACGCCATGCGGACTTCTGAACCGCCGCACTGGCTCAGATTTGCTGCCAATGTGGGTGCAAAAGGGTCGCCGCGCAATCCGCAGCTTCGCGCGCTGGACGTTATCGCCGCCGCTCAGCCTGATTTCAGCGGATCGAGGCTCTTGACCTGCCATTGTCCCGCGGTGGTGCGGCACGCCGAGCCGTGCAGCCAGGCCTGCGCGCCACCCTTCACGTAGCTTGCGAGAAAGTCACGGCAGGGCAGACCGCCTGCACTGTATGAGGAGGCGAGCGGGGTGATGTTGCCACCAACTCCGGTCTGCGGATTGCGCCAGGGCACGCTGTTGCCGCCGCTACTCTGCGCCAGCGCCTCGCGCGCGGCGGCGCGCGCATAGGCGAGATCGGCCTCGGAGACGGCCGCGGCGGCGCGATCCTGCCGGCTCCCCGACCGGGCGATCGAACCGGTTATCGAGGGGTCGGGACCGGATTTCGACAGCATCGGATCGAGCTGGTACGAGCAACCGCAAATCGCCAATGCGCCGGCGGCCGCCGCGGCGGCGGCAAGCCGGCGCAACGATCCGCATAGGCGGACCGCCGCCGTTCCATTATATAGAGCGCGGCGAACTATCGGCCGAACGGCCCATACGCGCACCTGGTGCTCCGAAACAAATGTCCGATGCGGCCCCCATTGAGCACCCGAGCTGGTTAACGGGCGGTGACTTCACCGAAGCCGACGAGCCGGTGCGCTTGTTCGCGGCTTGGTTCACCGAAGCCAAACGCGCCGAGCCGGTCAATCCCGACGCCATGGCGTTGGCGACCGTGGCGGCGGACGAGTTTCCCAACGTCCGCATGGTGCTGCTCAAGGGTTTCGACGAGCGCGGCTTCGTGTTCTTCACCAATCTCGCGAGCGTAAAGGCCCACGAGCTGAACGGCGCGCCCAAGGCGGCGCTGACGTTCTATTGGAAATCGCTGCAGCGCCAAGTGCGCGCGCGCGGAACCGTCGAAGCGGTCTCGGCAGCGGAGGCCGACGCCTATTTCGCCAGCCGCTCGCGCATGGCGCAAATCGGCGCCTGGGCCTCCAAACAATCGGCGCCGCTCGAAAGCCGTATGGCGTTCGAGAAGGCGATCGCACGGGCTGCCGCGAAATTTGCCATCGGCACGGTGCCGCGACCTCCGTTCTGGTCGGGCTACCGCGTCGTGCCGGTCGAGATCGAATTCTGGCAGGAGCGGCTCTATCGCCTGCACGATCGCATCGTTTTCAGGCGCGATGGTACGGCGGCGCCCTGGAGCAAGACGCGGCTTTATCCATGAGAGTTACGTTCCATGCCCACCGCCTTCCCATTCGTCATTGCCGGGCAATCCATACTGCGCCCGCGCTTTCGTGGAGTTTTGCGCGCAATCTCGCTTGCGGCGCGTCAACATGGATGCGCGAGTCAGGCCCGCGCATGACGAGTGAAAAGGGCGCGAGGTAAATTACATGCCCGCCACCAACCAGCCGCGCCGCACGCTCTTGCTCACCGGAGCAAGTCGCGGCATCGGCCACGCCACGGTCAAGCGCTTCTCCGCCGCCGGCTGGCGCGTTATCACCTGCTCGCGCCATCCGTTTCCGGAGAATTGTCCGTGGGAGGCTGGACCGGAGGACCACATCCAGGTCGACCTGTCGAACCCTGACAATACCGAGGAGGCGATCCGGGAAACCAAGCGCCGGCTCGACGGGCAATTGCACGCGCTGGTCAACAACGCCGCGATCTCGCCCAAGGCAGCGGGCGGCACGCGGCTCGACTCGATCGCGACGTCACGCGAGGATTGGCATCACATTTTTCAGGTGAATTTTTTCGCCCCGATCATGCTGGCGCGGGGCCTGCTCGACGAGATGAAGGCGGTCAAGGGCTCGGTGGTCAACGTCACCTCGATCGCCGGCTCGCGCGTGCATCCGTTCGCCGGCGCCGCCTACGCCACGTCGAAGGCCGCGCTCGCCGCGCTCACCCGCGAGATGGCGGCCGATTTCGGCCCGCTCGGCGTCCGCGTCAACGCCATCGCGCCGGGCGAGATCGACACCGCGATGCTCTCGCCTGGAACAGAAAAGATCGTCGAGCACATCCCGATGCACCGCCTCGGAACGCCCGACGAGGTGGCAAAAATCATCTACGTGCTGTGCACGGAGACCTCGTCCTACGTCAACGGCGCCGAAATCCATATCAACGGCGGCCAGCACGTGTAATTTGCTGCGACGACTTTGCCGCGGCAATGCGTGGGTTGCAGCCCACTGCAACATTTCCGAGCATTTGTCGGCCGAGTTTCCCGGACCGCCTTTTCAGCACGCGTGAGCACCGCCCGCCTGACCGCGATGTTTTGCCACGGAGGCGCCGTTTTCGGCCAATGTCACCATGCAGCTGGTCACGATTTTTGCGATCAGCGCTTGCCCGCGCGGCTGACAACTGTAAGCTAATCGCGCCGAATGCCGCGGAGCCAGCAAAGCCCCGGAAAGGGAGGAAAGACAATGTCACCAGACAAGCGTTCCCACCAGCGACCGATCACCCGCCGCACTGTTCTCGCCACCTCCGCGGGGGCCGGTCTGGTCGCGGTGGTGAGCCCGCCGATCATCAAGGCGCTGGGAGAAACGCCGGTTAAGGTCGGCTGGGCGAATTCCTTGTCGGGAACTTATGCGGCGCTCGGCACCAGCCAGCTTAATGGCGCGAAAATCGCGCTCGCCGAGATCAACGCCAAGGGCGGCATCATCGGTCGCCAAGTCGAGATCGTCCCGGAAGACAGCGCAGCCAACGTCGGCCAGGCGACCGTCAAGATCAACAAGCTCATCGATCAGGATCATGTGGACTTCGTAGCTGGTTCGGTGTCGTCCGCTGTCGCGCTCGCGGAAAGTCACGCCGCCAATCTTAAAGGCAAGCTGTACATTTCTGTCGGCGGCCACGTCGATACGGTGACCGGCAAGAACTGCCATTGGAGCACCTTCAAGCTCTGCTCCGACACCTGGATGCTGGCCCAGGCGCTGTGTAAATCGCTGCTCAGCAAATATGGTAAGAAATGGTCCTTCTGCACGCCGGACTATGCCTGGGGCCACTTCCTGTTCGCCGGCTTCAAGGAGATTCTGGAGAAGTCCGGCGGTGCCGTGCTCGACAATGAGCTGATGCCGCTCGGTTCGACGGATTTCTCCTCAGCGCTGATCAAGATTCAGCAGACGAAGCCGGACGTGATCATCATCCTCCAGGGCGGCGACGATTTCGTGAACTGCATGAAGCAGGCCGCCCAGTTCGGCATGACCAAGACGTTTCCGTTCGGATATGGCCTCGTCGAGCTCGAGCCGCTGCAAGCGCTTCCCGCGGATGCGCGCCTCGGATGGGGCGTCATGGAATGGTGGTGGGATCAACCCAACCAGCCGCATGTCAAGGCGTTCGTCGACAAATACCGCAAGGCCTATGCCAGCTCGTCGCAAAGCACACCGAGCGCCCGCAGCTGGCTTGGCTATGTCGCTATGCACAGCTTCGCGCTGGCGGGGAACAAGGCCAAGAGCGTCAACTCGGTCAAGTGTGCGCATGCCCTGGAAGGCATGGTGCTACCGCCGGAAGTGGCCTTGGAGCCCGATAATCCCACCTATCGGGCGGGCGATCATCAGTGCTTGATCACACAATTCGTCGGCGAGGTGAATCAGAAGGGTAATTACCCGAATCTGTTCACCGTGCACGACGTGATCGGCGGCGCTGATCTGGCGCGCACTCCGGAAGAGAAGGAATGCAAGCTCAGCTATCCGGTGTGACGGTGACAGGCACACGCGAGCACCTAGAATTCCAATTCTCAAATTGAACGCGTGACTGGCAAGATTTATCGGCATCCTGAATGGGCGATCCCCTTCGGGGTGCCGATGTTTGTTGTGCCGAGGGAGTTGCGAAACCAAGAGGGACGTCGCGGATGCTTCGAGCCAGCCCGCATCGGGCGGCGATCATTGGATGGCGCACGGTGCCGAGTCATAATTGATTGACAGCGCAACAAGCGCGCTCTCGTCCGCGGCAGGGTGAGGAACACGCATGCAACTGCTATTGTTCGACGGGTTTAACGGCCTTATTCAGGGCGCGTTTTATGCACTGCTGGCGCTCGGCCTGTCCCTGATCATCAGCCTCAACTCGGTGATCAATTTCGCCCACGGCGGATTTATGGTGATCGGCGGCTACCTCGCCTACTCGCTGGTGCCTTATCTCGGTTTCTGGGGCGCGTTGGTAGCCGGACCGCTGCTGACCGGCGTCCTCGGTATTATCGTCGAACGTGGTCTTATTCGCTTCATGTACCGGCGCTCCGACCCGGTCTACAGTCTGTTGCTGACGTTTGGGCTTGCCTTAATCATCGAGAACGCAGTGCGCTCCATTTGGGGGCCGCAGGGCGTTCCTTCCGCCATTCCGTCGTGGCTTGGGAGTCCGGTGAGCAGTACCTATTTCTTCGTCACCGGATATCGGCTGTTCGTCATGGCGGCCATCGCGCTGGTGACCGGCGCCTTGTTCGTCTTTCTCCGATACTCCAACTTCGGCGTTCGTATCCGCGCCGGCATCCTGGACCTGGAAACGGTTTCCACGCTTGGCGTGAACGTTTACATGCTCCGTGCCGTCAATTTCGCCATCGGCATTCTGCTCGCCGGCTTTGCCGGCGTTCTTGCCTCAGGGGTGCTGCAACTCTCGCCGACGATGGGTAACGACGTCATCATGACGACCTTCGTGGCGATCGTCGTGGGCGGCATCGGCAGCCTGCTGGGCAGCGTGCTGGGCGCCTTGCTGATCGGCGTCGCCGCCGGCGTTACCAGCGCCTATTACCCGGTGGCGAGCGATGTCGTCATTTACGTCATCATGGCGGTGGTGCTCATCGTGCGTCCGCGCGGACTGCTCGGACAGGTGGGGCTGTTCGAATGAGCAACCGCGTTTACATCAACGCCGCGGTCTGGGTCGTTCTGCTGGCCGTGCCATTGTGGTTTCCGTGGGTCGGCGGCTATACGTCCCTGGCGACGCGCGTTGTGATTTACGCGCTCGGCGCCATGGCGCTGAACCTGTTGCTTGGCTTCACCGGCTGCATGTCGTTCGGGCAGGCTGCTTATTTCGGCCTTGGCGGGTATGGAACCGGCCTGGCGTTGATCCATCTGACCAACAGCACAGTGGTCGCGGTTGCTTTCGGCACGCTGGTCGGCGGCGCCGCAGCCTTTATTGTCGGCCCGCTGATCATGCATCGACGCGGCATCTACTTTGCGATGATCACCGTCGCAGTCGGCCAGATTTTCTACTTCATCGCCGAGCGCTGGAACAGCTTCACAGGCGGCGAAGATGGGCTCACCTTCTCGCGCCAACCGATACACCTCGGCCCTCTCGCCGTGCCGCTGACCACGGTCTGGTTCTATTACTTCGTGCTGTTCTTTTTCGCGATCGGCGCGGCCGTAATGGGTCTTCTGCTGAACGCTCCACTCGGCCACACCTGGGTCGCCATCCGTGAGAACCGGCGGCGCGCGACCTTTCTCGGAGTCCACGTCGAGCGCTACGTCTGGGCATCCTTTGCGATCGCCGGGCTCCTTGCTGGCCTGGCGGGCTCGCTCAACGCCCTGCAAAACAACTTTATCTCGCCTGCGAACCTTTTTTGGATCGAGTTGGGCAACTTCGTCATCATGGCAGTTCTCGGCGGCATGCGCAGCTTCTGGGGACCGCTGATCGGCTCGATCATCCTGTTTGGTATTCAGGATTACGTGAGCACCTTTTTCCCGAATAATTGGGAAATGGTGATCGGGATCCTGTTCATCATCGTCGTCATCTTCTTCCCCAACGGCGTCCTTGGGATCATACGTCGGCGGATGAAATCAGCATGAGCCTGTTGCGCCTCAAAAATGTGTCGCGCCTTTTCGGCAGGCTCGCTGCCCTGCAAGACATCGAACTGGAGATGGAGGAAGGCAAGGTTTACGCCATGATCGGCCCAAACGGCGCCGGCAAGACGACGCTGTTCAACCTGATAAGCGGCTTCTTTCCGGCGACATCCGGCGAAATCTGGTTTGAGGACAAGCCGATCAACAACCTTACCGCCGAACAGCGCGTTGCCGCGGGGCTTGTCCGCACCTTTCAGATCACGGAAGTGTTTCCCGAGCTTTCGGTCGCCGAGAACCTTCGCATCGGCGTCGAGGCACAGGAGAATCACAGCGCATTCCCGTGGCCGAGCACGCAGATGGCCCGAGGGGTCAATGGCAAGGTGGAGGAATTGCTCAGCGTCACCGGCCTCGCATCACAGGCCCACCGCGTCGTCAGCGAATTGGCGCACGGCGATCAGCGTGTGGTCGAGGTGGCAATGGCCTTGAGCATGAAGCCCAAGCTGCTGTTGCTGGATGAACCGACCGCGGGTATGGGTCGGGCGGAAGCCGGCCGCATGGTTGATTTGATCCGAACCCTGCACGACAAACAGCATCTCAGCATCCTGTTTGTCGAGCACGACATGGACATTGTTTTCGGTGTCGCTGATCGCATCGTGGTTCTCAACTTCGGCAGAATCCTTGCCACGGGCACGCCGAAGGAAATTGGCCAGAATCCCGCGGTGCAAGCCGCTTACCTTGGGGATGCCGCGTGAATACCATCCTCAGGGCCTCGAACCTGCAGACCTATTACGGCAAGAGCCACATCTTGCATAACGTTTCGCTTGAGGTGGGGGAAGGCGAGCTTGTCACGCTGCTGGGGCGAAATGGCGCCGGCAAGACTACGACATTGCGGAGCCTGGTCGGCCTCACCGCGCCGCGGCAGGGTAAGGTCGAGATTTTCGGCCAGGACACCACGCAGTGGCCTGCCCACAAAATCTCGCGCCTCGGCGTCGGCTATGTTCCCGAAGGGCGGAAAATCTTTCCCAATCTCACGGTCCTGGAAAATCTCTCGGTTCCGGTGGCACGGCCCGGTCTATGGACCGTCGGGCGAATCTTCGAACTGTTCCCGAACCTCGGCGAGCGTCGCGACAGTTGGGGGCGGCAGCTCTCAGGTGGCGAACAGGAGATGCTGTCGATTGCGCGGGCGCTGCTGCTTAATCCGAAGCTTCTGTTGCTGGACGAACCCTCACAGGGTTTGGCGCCTTTGCTCGTGCGGGAAGTGTTCCGTGTCGTTGCCTCGATGCGCAAGGAAGGCATTTCCATTCTTCTGGTCGAGCAGAATGCGCGGTTCGGTCTTGAAGTGGCCGATCGCGTCTACGTTCTCAACAACGGCGAAGTGGTTCATTCAGGTTCGGCCAGCGAACTGGCCAAGGATGAGGAACGCGTGCGCGCCCTCGCGGGCGTCGGCGGCAAAGAGGGCGGGCTTCCCACCGGCAAGCGGGACGCCACCGCGGCCTAGTGTCCCGATTCCGAAGTTCGCATCAATCTTTCCGCGTGTTGGTCCTGCGGAGTTCTGAACCAAAGCCACATTATATCAGTGGAGCGGATTTGACATTCGCTACCCACTTGCCGCCAGTTCGTGAAGCAAATGTCAGATCCAAAAACTCCCCTAAACTGATATTTGCTATGTAAGACGCGCGACAAGCACGCGCCGGCGTCATTCGTACAAAAAATCCAAGACAGCGGTCTCCGCGAGCACCGCTTTCGGGATCGAATGCCGCGCCGAGCGAACGCGTTCTTCGTCGCTCTGGCTGGCTTGCAGATAGGCGCCGAGATGGCGGGCGCGTTCGATGATTTTTTTGCCTTCCGGCAGACGTTCCGCCTGGTAGCGGCGCAATCCCGCCTCCACGTCGTCGGTCTCGAGCGCTTGCGCCAACGCGGCGGCATCGTCGGCCGCCTTGGACACGCCGGCGGCCACGTGCGGCCGTGCCACGAAGGCGGCGTCGCCGATAATGCCGATGCGGCCAAACGCGAGTTGCGGGCTTTCCAGATCGTAGATCGGCTGCAGGATCGGTTCGTCGATACGGGCGACAATGGCTTGAAATTGCGGCGGCAAGAGCCGCGCGGCAGCCCTACGCATGGCGGCAACCGCATCGCGACGAATAAGCGGGGGCGGAATCGAAATCGAATGGGTGACGCCGCTGTCGTCGGTAAGCAACCGGACGAGTTCGGTTGCTTCGTCGGCCGGGCGGTACCAGACAACGTTATAGCGTCGCTGGCCGACGCGCAGGTCGCCGTCGGGGCCGGCCACGGGATAGAACACGCACTGCTCGCCGGGCGGCAGGCAGAACGCCATCGAATTGAACAACTGGTCGTGGATGTCGGGCGGGATCGCGCTCTCGGGCAACAGCGCGCGCCATGCGCAATAGCCGGCATAGAGGGGCGCAACGTCGGGCAGACATTGGCCGCGCACGGTCGAACGCAGCCCGTCGGCGCCGATCAGCACTTCGGCTTCGGCCACATCGCCGTCGGTGAAGCGCGCGCGCACGCTCGAGCCATTCTGCTCGAAGTCGACCAGAGCACGGCCGCGGTGATAGTGCTGCGGCGGAAACGCGTCGCGCAGCACGCGGTAGACCCGTTCCCAGGCCGTCAGCACCTGCGGGCACGCGATCGTCAGCGAAATTCGCCCGTCGGCTTCCAGGAGCTTGCGCGTTCGCGCCAGTACGCCGAGATCGTTCGTGTCGAGCCCGAGCGCCTGCATGCGCGCGATCAACTCGGCCTGCGCCACGATGCCGGCGCCGCGTCCGGAAAGCTCGCTCTCCACGCGCTCGAAGACATCGACGGTCCATCCGCGCCGCGCAAGCATGATCGCGGCGAGCAGTCCGCTCATCGAGCCGCCGATCACCAGCGCGCGCAGCTGCTTTGTCATGCGGAAACTCCGGGCCTCGGGCGCGCTAGCAGTCCGTTTCTGCGCCGGCTATTTCCAAAGCCGCCGCAGATTTCTATATTGTGGCCGAAATCCCCGGAGGAACGCCATGGCTCTGAGCATGCTGGACAAGACCACCGACCGCGCCGACCGCTCGGCGTGGCCGGCCGCGATCGCCGCCGAATTCGAGCGGGAAAAATCGAACCACAACGGCTGCGTCGGCACCACGCTTCTGTCCGAGGACGAGCGCGTGCGGGTGTGGATCATCCGGCTTGCCCCCGGCGAGCGCATCGGCTTTCACCGCCACGTGCTCGACTATTTCTGGACCTCGGTTTCGGGCGGCAAGGGCCGCCAGCACTTGATGGATGGCTCCGCGGTCGAATACACCTACAAGCCGGGCGAGACGCGGCATGAGAGCTATGGCGACGGCCAATGCAAGGTGCACGACCTGCAAAATCTCGGCGACCAGGAGATGGTGTTCATGACCATCGAGTTCCTTGACAGCGCCAACAAGCCGCTCGCTATTCCGGCCAACGTGCGCGCCGCGGCGTAAGCTGGGCGTAAGCCGCTTCACTTCACCGGAAAATCGAAATAGCTGTGCGGAAATGGTTCGCCGCGCAGCGTGAAATGCCACCATTCGCGGAAATAGCCGCGAAAGCCGTGCCGGCCCATGGCGCCGGCGAGCAGCATGCGGTTGGCGTGCGCTTCCGCACCGACGCTGCGATCGGCAGTCCACGATTTCGGGCTGAAGAAGTCGAAATGCGTCCCCATGTCGAGTTCGTTGCCGTCGGAGTGCGCCAGCGTCAGATCCATGGTCGAGCCGCGTGAATGGCCGGAGCGCGCGGCGATGTAACCGGCAAACAGCGTGCGCTTGTCGACATTGGGATAGAACTCGGCTTTCATCTTTTGATCTTTGAGGTTGCGCGCCCAGCGCACGAAATTGGCGACCGCCCGCGTCGGCCGATAGCAATCATACACCTTGAGGACGAGGCCGCGCGAAGCAACATCGCGTGCGACCGCGGAAAGCGCGTCGGCCGCTGCGCGCGTGAGCAGACAGCGCGGCGCCTCGTAGCCGTCGATCGGCCGGCCGACAAAATTGTGCGAACCAGCGTAACGCATGTCGACGATCAGTCCAGGCACGACGCTGGAGACATCGACAAAGGCGGCGGGGCGCTGTTGCGCAGCGGCTTGTGTGCAAAGGACGAGCAGCGCGAATAGCGAATAGCGAATGGCGAACAGGGTATTCACCAATTCGCGCATCGGTCCGTCGGTCTTTTCCATCCCCCCTGCCCCGTTCGCTATTCCCCAATCGCTACTCGCTATTCCCTCCCTATTGCGGACATGCCGACAGCCACTGACCCTCGACCGTGCTTTTGGACTCCGGCATGGACTGACCCGCGAGGGACGCCTTGCTTTGCACCGTTCCGGTGTAGTGGTGCGCGCTGTCGAAGCGGAACAGTCCGGTCAATTCCATGTCGACCTGGCCCTTGCACACCAGATGCCAGTTCAGCGTGGTGCCGTCGAAACTGCGCTGCATCGGCCCGCAAGTCGAATTGATCGTGGTGGCGATCGGCGAGAACGTCGCCGGCAGATCGTGCACCTGCTCGGCGGTCAGACATTTCGACGATTGATGCGACGGACCGGTCATTCCGCCGGTATCGACCGTGGTGGTGATCTTCCACAGGCCGGCTTCGATCCCGTCGGCGAAAGCGATCGAGGCCGACAGCGTCAGGATGCCGGCGACGACGGCGAACAACCCGCCGCGACACTTCAGCGAATGGCGAACAGCGAGTAGCGAATAGCAGAATGGTCTTCCACGGCCGATTTTTCGGCAGTCGATGTTCATTGGCTTGTCTCCATTGGCCGTTGGCACCTCGATATCGCACTCTGATGCCAGCCGTTAACTCGGCGGTAACCATATACCCGGCAGATTTTGCCTGGGAGGCATAGCGTTTCCGTCGCGTCTTTCCAACCCGTCTCGGGAGGACATCTTGGACACGAGCGCGGCCGCGGTCTTGCGTGCCGGCGGCCCGCCAGCCGCGGCGCAAAGCTTTGAATCACGCGACCGCAACCGACGGATCCAATCGAGCGGCATGACCGACGCATCATCGGCGGATAGCGGCGAGACGACTCTGTCGAAGCTCGCCGACCTCGGCACCATGCTCCGGCGCAGCGACATCGCGCTGGCGATCGGCATGATGGCGATTCTGCTCGTCCTCATTCTGCCGCTGCCGCCGCTCTTGCTCGACTTTTCGCTCGCCATCTCGATCACGTTTTCGGTGCTGATTTTGATGACGTCGTTGTTCATCCAGGCGCCGCTCGAATTCTCCGCCTTCCCGACGGTGCTGTTGATCTCGACCATGCTGCGGCTTTCGCTCAATCTCGCCTCGGCACGGCTCATTCTCGCCCACGGTCACGAAGGCACCGCCGCGGCCGGTCACGTGATCCAGGCGTTCGGCGCCTTCGTCATGGGCGGCAATTTCGTCATCGGCATCATCGTTTTCACCATCCTGGTGATCGTCAATTTCGTAGTCATCACCAAGGGTTCCGGACGCATCGCCGAAGTGGCGGCGCGCTTCCACCTCGATTCCATGCCGGGCAAGCAGATGGCGGTCGACGCCGATCTCTCCGCCGGGCTGATCGACGAGAAGGAGGCGCGACGGCGGCGCAAGAACCTGGAAGACGAATCCGGCTTCTTCGGCGCCATGGACGGCGCGTCCAAATTCGTACGTGGCGACGCCGTCGCCGGCCTCCTCGTGGTGCTGATCAACATCCTCGGCGGCATGGTCATCGGCATCATGCAGCAGGGCCTGAGCTTCGCCGAAGCCGCCCACACCTACACCCTGCTCACCGTCGGCGACGGTCTGGTCACGCAAATTCCCGCACTGATCGTGTCGACCGCCGCCGGCCTGTTGGTCTCCAAGGCCAGCGTCACCGGCGCCGCCGACAAGGCATTGCTCAGCCAGTTCTCCGGCTATCCCAAGGCACTCGGCATGTCGGCCGCGGTGATGCTGGCGATGGGGCTTCTGCCCGGCATTCCGATGCTGCCGTTCTTCACGCTGGGCGGCGGCGCGGCGGCGCTCGCCTATCTGCTCGACCGCCGCCACAAGCAATCGGCGGCCGTCGAGACCAAGAAGACAGAAGCCGCCAAGGCGCCCGCGGCGGAAGAACCGGTGACGGCGGCGCTGAAGATGGACGATCTCAAGGTCGAACTCGGCTACGCACTCTTGCCGCTCGTCAACGCGCCGGACGGCTCCGAGCGCCTGACCGAGCAGATCAAGGCGCTGCGCCGAGCGCTTGCCTCCGAAATGGGCTTCCTCATGCCCGCCGTGCGTATCCTCGACAACGTCCAGCTCGACGCCAACACCTACATCATCAAAATCAAGGAGGTGGAGGCCGGCTCCGGCAAGGTCTGGCACGGCCAGTTCATGGTGATGGATCCGGCTGGCAAGCAGGTGACTCTGCCCGGCATCCACACCACGGAGCCGACCTTCGGCCTGCCGGCGACCTGGATCGACGCCGCGCTCAAGGAAGAAGCCTCGGTCAAAGGCTACACCGTGGTCGACGCCGCCACCGTGATGGCCACTCACCTCACCGAACTGATCAAGGCCAACATGTCGGAGCTGTTGTCCTACGGCGAGGTGCAGAAGCTCATCAAGGAGCTGCCGAAGGAGCAGAGCGAACTCGTCAAGGACATCGTGCCCTCGCAGGTCACCATCTCGGGCATCCAGCGGGTGTTGCAAATACTGCTCGCCGAGCGGGTTTCGATCCGCGACCTCGCGACGATCCTCGAAGGCATCGCCGATGGGCTTGCGGCAACGCGCAACGCGGCGAACCTGGCCGAGCACGTGCGCGCGCGGCTCGCCCGCCAGCTCTGCGCCCAGCATACCGGCTTCGCCGGCTATCTGCCGATCATCGCGCTCACCGCCAAGTGGGAGCAGACTTTTGCCGAATCGATCGTCGGCCAGGGCGACGATCGCAGCCTCGCCATGCAGCCCTCCAAGCTCACCGAGTTCATCAATGCCGTGCGCGACAAATTCGAGCAGGCCGGCCGCGATGGCGAAGCACCGGTGCTGGTGACCTCGCCCGGCATCCGGCCGTTCGTGCGCGGCATCGTCGAGCGCTTCCGCGCGCAGACGACGGTCCTCTCGCAGACCGAAATCCACCCCCGCGCGCGGCTCAAAACGGTGGGAAGCATTTGATCTGTCCATGGCGCAAGCGTTTCCGCACGGGAGGGAAATACAATCTCGTCCTCGCGGCGCGGTTTTCTTTATCCTCTCCCGTGCAAACGGGGGAGGGGGACCATCCGAAGCTCGCGCAGCGAGCGAAGGATGGTGGAAGGGGCGCGGTCCGCGCCGAAACTCTTTCGACGACAGCAAAGCGGCGCGCGCGACGCCCCCTCCACCACCCTGCTACGCAGGATGGTCCCCCTCCCCCGCTATCGCGGGGGCGGATAAAAAACGTTCTCGTTCTCGCGGCGCGGTTTTTTTGTTCGCGTCCGAGGTTTGTTGCACGGCAAGAAAAAATGGCCTCCCAAACAAACAAGGGAGGCGGAGCGCCGGAAAGCGCATCCGATCATGGTCCGCACCACACTCTCAGATGTTGCCACCTGACAGTGCTTGCGGGCGCGGACGCGCGCCACGGACGATTGCCCTTGCGGAAACCGCCCGCCGCGGGCGCGCTCGCCTTTCGGCGCTCCGCCACGGCTCTTGTCCCGGCAGCCGAACGCCAAGGACTCGGTCAAGGCCGCGCTTCACGCGGAAAGGAGGACGCGGGCGTTACCCGCGCCGCTCTTCGCGCTTAAGCCAAGCACCTGGCGCGCCGGTCTAAAAAATGCCGGCGGGGACGATGCCCGGACCGCCCGAGTGTGAGGTTGCGAGCCTCGCCCGCGGGAACCGCGCTCGCTCCACCTTGCGGATCGCCTCCGGAAAGTGCCCTTCGGTCGAGCAAGCGGCGCGCGTTCTACTCTGCGCCATGGCGCCGTCAAGCTTCGTCATCAACGACGTGACAACGCGTTGATTTACCGATGCTTTCCGCTCCGCTTTGCCCTTGCGCCGCGGCCGCCGGCGAAGCGGACCGTGCAAATTCAAAAAATCATCGCCCTTCGTCCGGGCGGCTCTCGTGGCCGCACGCGCACGCGCGTAGGGGCGGGCACAAGGCCCGCCCCTACGATCTTCGGCGGCCAGGGGGCGTCGCCCCCTGGACCCAAGAGTTAGGGAGGTAAAGATTCAAGGTGTAATAAGCGTCCGAGCGACCCGGAAGCCGACGTAGTTGACCCGGACGGAGGAGTACGCGACGCGGTACGCCACACGGAGGTAGACCGGAAAGAGGGCAAAGGAGCCGCCACGGACGACGCGGCCCGTGCAATCGCCGCTGCTATCCGCCAACCACGCCGATCCGTCCGTCGGCGGCGTCCCGTTATAACTGTTGTGTTGGCAATCCTCGGTCCAGTCCCAGACATTGCCCGCCATGTCGTACAGCCCGAACTTGTTGGGCTGGAAGGAACCCACCGGCGCCGGCTGCCTACTGTCCCATTTGCTGCCGCAGCCGTTGCAGACGGCCATCGCCTGCCCGTTGAGCTTGATGTCGTCGCCCCATGCGTACATCGTCGTCGTCCCGGCGCGAGCCGCATATTCGTACTCGGCCTCGGACAGAAGCCGGTAGGTCTTGCCGCTCACTTGCGAGAGCCAAACCACGTAGGCCTGCGCGTCGTCCCAGCTGACGTTGATCACCGGCTGCGGGCCGCGGCCCCAGCGCTGGTCATTTGGCTTGTAGCCATTGCAGCCACCGCCGGCGACGCAGGCATCCCAGTCGGCGAAGGTCACGTCATATTTCGACACGGCAAACGCTTTGGCGAAGGTTACGGTGTGCTGCGGTATGTCGAGGACGTACCCCGGCGCGTGGCTTTCGGTTGCCGGCGCGCCCATCGTGTACGACCCGGCCGGGACGACGATCATCTCCGGGCAGTCCTGTGCGCACTCTTTGAAGGGCTGTCCCGGCTTGAGCGCCTGCTCCTTGGCTATGCTGAGGACATAAGGCCGAACGTGTGCGCGCTCGTATGGCCAGGTAACGGTCAGGAAGCGCCACTGCTCGGCGATGGTCGACTGATTGATCCAGCCCACCAGACCGACGATGACGGCGACGAGCGAAGCGTACACGACGCCCTGCAAGAGCCGCCGCCTCCGCTTGGCGTCGGTCTCGGCCTTGCGACAGGCGGCAATGTAGTCTCGATCGGTCGGCTCCAGGCTGGCGGCGAGGTCGGGCCGCGCCGACAGCCGCTCGGCGGCGGCCAGCCGGTCGGTCTGATGCGAAAGCCAGGCACGATTGCGATTGTTCGCCGCCCAGTCGCGGCTCCCTCGCCTGACACCTTCCAGCACGGCGAGGAGGCCGGCATCTTCGGCGAGCCATCCGTCCAGCAAGCCCCATTGCCGCAACAGCGCTTCGTGCGCCGGCTCGATGGTGGCTTCGCCCGTCCGCTTATTCACGTCGGTGGCGAGCAGGCGCTGATCGACCAGGTGTTGAATCAGCGGCCGGGCCTCGGCGGGAATTTCCGACAGGCGCGCGATGCGGCGGCGCGGCGCGCCGGTGTCGAGCTCGATGCCGGCGAGCCAGGGAATGAGACCGCGGCGCAAGAGCGCCAGCCGCGCGGCGCGGTCCCGCGGGATCGCCGGATCGGCGTCGGCCGCCTGCAAGGCGCGTTCGACCGCCGCCTCGATCGAACCTTTGATGCCGCCGAGGCTGCGATATTCCGCGACCGTCATGTCGCCGTCACCGCCGTGCTCGACATAGAGCCGCTCCAGCGTAAAGGCGAGCAGCGGCAACGCATCCTTGGCGCCGCCCGCCTCGATGTCGGCGAGCAGCGCATCGACCAAGGCGTCCTCGACGTCGAGCCGCCGTTTCGTTCCCTCAAGCCGCCGCGCCGGAGCTTTGATCACCTCGGCATACGACCCTTTCGGCAAGGGCCCAAGATCGAACGGCAGTTTACGAATGCCTTCGAGGGATTTTGCTTCCTGCACGTGTGCGTAGGAATCGGAGCGGATGGCGAACGCGACGATCAGCGCCGGCGCCTCAGCGAGCAGGAGGTCGCACAGCACCGCCAGCAGTGCGTTCGCCTCGTCCTGGCCTTCGGCCCCAAACAGTTCCTCGCCTTGATCGATCGATAGAATGAGCGTCGGCGGGGCCGACTGGATATCCGCATCGGGACTGCGCGGCACCGCCTTGTCGAGAAGCGTTTGCAGCAACGGCTTAAGGGTTGACGCGCCGCCCTCGACGGCGGCACGCAACTTGGCGCGCGTGGTCGCTATACCCAGCGCATAATATGCTTCTTCGAGCGCAGCCAGCAGACCGGTCTCGCCGTAAATCGCCGCGCGCTCCGGCCGGATCACCGGAAGCGGCAAGAAATTGCGGTCATCGCGCGCGAGCCGCGGAAACAGCCCGGCGCGCAGGAACGACGATTTGCCGGCACCGGAGGCGCCGAGAATGACCAGAAGCCGCGGCGGCGTGGTCTCGCGCAAGCCGCGCAGCTTATCGAGCGCTTCGATGATTGGCCCATCGCGGCCGAAGAAAATGCCGGCGTCCTCGGCTTCGAGCGGACGCAGCCCGCGATACGGCGGGCGGTTCGGATCGTTCGCCGGCGGCCAGGCGAAATATTTCGGATCGAGACCGGCCTCCTCCAGCCCGTACTTGAGCCGCGCCAACCCTTCCGCCGAAAAGTGGACGTGCGATTCCTCGTGGGTGATCGGCAGAACCGCGCGCAGCACGAGGTGATCGCGGCCGGCGGCGAGACGGACGATCTGCCAGGTGCCGGCGAGGTCTTCGGGCAGTTCGCCGACCGCCAAGTCCTCGATCAGCACGCCAAACAGCCGCTTATTCAGGCTATGGGCGAGATTGAGTTCCTTGCGGCACCAGACCGAGGCCAGCCAGGCTTTCGAGACCAGGAACAGCGCCGCCTCGCAGCGGTTCGCCGCCTCATGCAGCGCGCGCTCCCAGCGCTCGCCGGCGGCAATGCCGCGCTGCGGGTCGAGATCGAGGAAGACTTCGTCTTTCCAGCCGTTAGCTGCCAGCCAGTCGCGCAAGGCGACCGCCGCGGCATTGTTGCTGCTCGAATGGCTGAGAAAGATGCGCGACACGCCAGCCGCCTGGAAAGAACCGCATTCCCCCAAAGGTGAGCATAGAGAGGCGGTCGGCTCTTGTCATCCGACCGACGGGCGGGCACAAGGCCCGTCCCTACAATGTTCGATGTTCGGTGGTCTTCGCCCCCAAACCCTCAAATCAACAAGAGTGAAAGACGCAAGAGACAAAGAGACAAAAATTCACGGGGCAAGAAGCGGCCGGGCGACACGGAAGCCGAGAACCAGGGTCCGGAAGTCGGCGGTAACCCAGGAGCGGGCCGCCGAGCGGACGAAGCCTGGAGCGCCGCTCCAGGATTGGCCGCGGACGACGCGTCTCGTGCAATCCCCGCCCGCGATCCACGCCGAGCCGTCCGCCGGCGCCCCGTTGTAATCGGTGTGGACGCAATCCTCGATCCATTCGAAGACGTTGCCTACCATGTCGTATAGTCCGAACCTGTTAGGTGGAAAGGAACCAACCGGCGCCGCTTGTTTGTTGTCCCATTGACTGCCGCAGCCGTCGCAATTCGCCATCGCCTGCCCGTTGAGCTTGATGTCGTTGCCCCACGGATAGGACATTGTCGTCCCGGCGCGTGCCGCATATTCGTATTCGGATTCGGAGAGTAATCGATAGGTCTTGCCGGTCACTTGCGACAGCCACGCGACGTAGGCTTGCGCGTCGGCCAAATCGACGTTGATCAGCGGCTGCTGGCCGCGGCCCCAACGCAGGTCGTTCGGTTCGTAACCGTTGCAGCCACCACCGGTGACGCAAGCGTCCCAATCAACGAAGGTCAGCTCATATTTCGACACCGCAAACGGCTTGGCGATGGTGACTGTGTGTTGCGGTATTTCACCTCCATATCCCTGGACCTGGCTATCCGTTGCCGGTGCTCCCATCATGAAGGACCCCGCCGGGACAACGACCATTTCCGGACAGTTCTGGGCGCATTCCTTGAACGAATCGCCCGGCTTGAGCGCCTCTTCCTTCGCCGCAGTCAGTACGAAAGGCCGAACCTGCGCCCTCAGGTACGGATATGTCACGGTCCAATAGCGCCACTGTGCTTTGAGAAAATCCTGTTTGATCACGCCGACGAGGCCAAGGATGACAGCCACCATGAGCGTGAAGATTGAGCTCTGTGCAATCCGTCGAAGTCGCTGCGCCGATCGCGCGCCTTTGCGGCTCGCCGCGACAAACGCTCGAATTTCCGCGGTAGGGTCCGGCGCGTCGTGCGGTCGCGACGCGATCCAGTATTCGGCCATCTCCAACGCCGGCGTTCGCAGCAGCAGTCCGTTGGGGTGGCCCGCCGTTGCCCAGCCGCGCGCGGCTTCGCCAAACTTCGTATGGTCGCGTATCCATACGATGTCCGTGTGCAGCGCATCAGCTAGTTTGTTCACACCCTCGTCGAGGCGCTCCGGATCATCAAAGAAAATGAAATTCAGCCGCCGCAGCGCCTCCGGCACCGCTGCATCGTCCACACGACGGCACACGACCGGCGCAAACCGCTTGTTGAGCGAGGTCGCGTGTGCAACCTCTTTGAGCGCCACGTCCGATTTCACCGCGTCCGGCGACAGCACGAATACGACCGTATCCGATTGCTCGATCAACGCTTGAATGCGTTTCCACCAATCCTCGAACGCATAAATCTCTTCGCGATCGATGAGCACCTCGAACCCGCGCCCCTTCAGCGCCGCTTCGAGCCGATCGGCAAACGCCATGTCCTTGCGCGAATACGAGACGAAGACCCGTGTCTTGGCGTCGACGCTCTGCGCTGCGACAGTGTCTTGCAAGAGCTGAGCACCCGTGTTTCAGCGCCCGCCGTTAGTTTAGGCGAGTTTATTAGAACCCGACCCTCAAGAAAATCGCCACGAGACCTATTCCTACGGCGCCACCGACAGCCCGACGACGCGGTGCTTCTCGATCAGCCGCGCCACCAGGCCCGACTTCTTGGCGTCGGTCACGAACTCCTGCAAAAATTTGGCGCCTGCGGCGTTGGCCTTGCCGGTGCCGATCGCCTGCTGCACGGTCATGAAATTCCCGGGCAGGATTTTGCCGCCAGGGACCTTCTTCGCGTCCTCCAGTAATCCCGGCCGCAATCCCGCAAGCGCATCGAGCTTTTCGGCGACGAACTGATCAAACGGAGCATCCGCGGCTTCGGAGGCGAGCACGGTCGCGTGCTTGATGTTGCGCTCGAGCCAGAGGCAGTAGGCGGCGCCGCGGCGCACCGCGATGCGCGCGCCCGGCCGGTCGAGTTCGGCGGCAGTCCGATACGGCGAGTTCGGCTGCACCAGGTAGGTCGCTTCGATTTCGCAATAAGCGTCGGTGAACGCGATCTTCGCCGCGCGCTGCGGCTCCGCCCCGATCAGCCCGATATCCCAGACGTTGGTCCCGGCGGCTTCGGCGAGCGTCGAGGGCCGCTCGAACGGCACGTAGCGCACCGACACCCCCAAGCGCCGCGCGATCTCGGCCCCCATATCGGGAGCGACGCCTTGCGGGTCGCCGGAGGCGGTTTTGCCGGTCACCAGGAGGAAATTGCCCATGTTGATGGCGGCGCGAAGAACGCCGGTCGGGGCGAGTTCGGCAACGATTTGGCGATCCATCCAATCCTCCCTGCGGCGGGCCGGCATTCTGCTTAACGGAACCGGGCGGCCGATCAACCGTTATCACCGGCAATCACCGTTCGGTGAGGACGCGTTGCGTAGCCAAAAATCATTCCGAACTGACGCGGTTGGACGAATTTTTTGAACTTTTTGCCCGGGTGCCGCGACCAAATCGGCACCCAGTGGGGAGGGCACCATGAGCCATTCCATGTATAGCGCCGACCGCAGCACGCATCTGAAGATCGTGGTGGTCGGCCTTACCTTTGCGGTTGTGCTGGCCGCGGTCGGCATTTTCGCTCGACTGGACAGCAATATCGATCTGGGCACGGCGCCGCTGTTCAAGGCCGGACAGCCAACCACGATGAGCGGCCGCTTACCCGCCATCCGCTAAGCCATCTCGGTCTGTGCCTGGAGCATGATCTTTTCGGAAAACCGGGCTTTCCGGATCAGGCTCTGGGCAGGCTCACATTTTCTTCGCTGCCGGCGGCGCGGCAGTGTCCAACGGTTTGCCCGTGAATAGCGTCGGCCCGCTCGGTGCCCCGGTTTTCGAGCCGCCGGCGGGCTCGAAAGTAACAATGAAGGTTGCCGCCTGCAGGGCCGCCGGATCGAGATTCGCGGGCCACTGGACCTGAGTGAATTCCGCGCTGCCGATCACGCCGAGCGCCTGCGGCGTGGAAGAGTCTTTGGCGATCAGCCACAGCTCGTAAGCATGGCCGGGCTGCTGTCTTGCCGAAACCCGGCGAACCATCACCGTCCTACTCGCCGGATCGATCGAGAGCAGGAAGGCTGGCGGGGACGATTGCTGCTGCAACACGGCGATGAGCCGGCTGCCGCGCGCTGCCGCCGGCGCTGATGGCGTGGCCGCCTGGCCGATCAGGTGGGGGATACGAAAGCCGCCTGGGGGAAAGATACCGGGATCGACCTGCGAGACCACGATAAGGGCGGCGAGCGCAAGCACGAGTATTCCGGCGGCAATCGCCGTGCGACGCCAGCGCCGCATGCGGCGCGCAACATTGGAAGCATCGGCGTCGTGCTCGATTCTGGCCGGCGATGGGGCTGGAGGCGACGCCAGCAGCGACGGCGGAAATAGCGACAATTCCGCAGCCGACTTGGGCGCCGGCTTTGCTTCTGCTTCGCCGGCGGGCTCTACCTTGGCCAACAACTGGCTCAATGCCAGCGAACCGACCGCCTCCAATGGCTCGGTCTCGTCCGCGCCTTCGGGCTGGGGCGCCACATCGAGTGGCGGCGGCATGTTCGCCGTGGCCGGCGCCGGTTCCACCGGCGCCAAGCGAACCTCGTCGATCGGCATAACCGGGCCGATGCTGGACTTTATACGCTCCCAAACGTCCGTCGGCGGCTCGACCGCCTCGACCATGACGTTGAGTTCGCCGAGTCGGCGTTCCCATTGGCGCACGATGTCCGAAAAGCCGGGATCGATCGCCAAAAGCGCTTCGGCATGGGCGCGCTCATCGGCGGCAAGAGTGCCCAAAACGTATTCGGCGGCAAGCGCGTCAAGATCCTCGTTCTCGTCCATCGTCCACTCCCTCACGCAACTGTCGCTCGCACGCAACTGTCGCTAGATGGCTGCTAACCGCTGTCAGCGCCGCAAACCGCCACCCCTTCCGACTTCCGCCATCCCACTCAGGACCCCATACAGCCGCGAATTTCGAGAAGAGAACGGCGCAACCATGTCTTGATCGTGTTGATCGGAATGTCGAGCTTTTGCGCCAACTGCTCGCGGCTCCAGCCACTGTAATAGGCAAGCAGCACGATGCGCTGCTTTTCCGGATCAAGCTTGCCGAGGCAGGAGAGCAGGCGCTTTAATTCCTCGCTCATCTCGCGGCGAGCCAACGGCGGTGGCGTCGTGGTGCCGATCGCTTCCGGCGCCTCCTCGATCGACAAACCACCTTTTTGCCGCACGATGTCGATCGCCCGGTTGCGCGCAATCGCCACCATCCAGGTGGTCGGACTGGCAATTGTTGGGTCGAACTTGCCGGCAGCATTCCAGATCTTGACGTAGGTCTCCTGCATGACCTTGTCGGCGGATTCGGGCGTTCCCAGAATGCGCACCAGCACGCCGTAGAGCTTCGCCCGGCTCGCGCCATAGAGGCGTTCGAACGCATCCGCATCGCCCTTGGCGATGGCTGCAAGCAGCCAGACAAGCTCTGCCTGGGTCAACATCGCAGTCCCTGGCCCCGGGGAACGTAAGCCCCGGTTCGATTATCGCCACGAAAACAGGGTCTCGTCGAGAGCGAACTCGCATTTGCCCACCGCGAGCCAACGCCGGGCGGCCGCCATGACGGCGCCCGGCTGCCGGCGCGGCTTGGGAGCACGATTCGATCGAGGCGTTGGAAGCGGGGATTGTCGTGTCGAAGGTCGGCCGCGATCCCGCGCGGGAAGCGGCCGGCCCTCTCCGCCTTGGCCTGGCTTTGGCCCGGTCTAGGCCGGAGCGCCGCCGCGCGCGCGCATCAGCGCGATGCTGTCAAGCTCAGCCTGCTCGGCTGCGCTCTCCACCTCGCGTTCGCGCGCCTGGTCGCGTTCATCAAGGAGTTCGACCTTCTTGAGCTCGTCAAAAGCCTCGCCCAATGCAAGCTTGGCATCCTCGAGCTGGATGCGCAGATCGTCGGCCGATCGCTTGAGATTCTCGCGGCGCCCGATCGCCGCCTTGGCGTAGGTCGGATAGGCGAAATGCCCCGGATCATGGATGCCGGTGCGCTCCTGCTCGACCTTGATTTCACGCTCGAGATCGGCCGCCATCCGCTCGAATTCGGCGATCATGCCTTCGATCTGGGCGACCTTGCGCCGTTTTTCGTCGACCTGAAATTTCTTCAGGCGAATGAGTGTCTCACGAGACTTCATCGACTGCTACTCCCCGAAGCCGCGGACCATGGCGCCGGTCGCGCTCCTTCGGCCGGACCATTCCCGCCCCATTGGGGCCCGCAACGCACAGCAACGCGACTAGAAGGCGCGCGACGCCAAGGCCCGATTGTGCCACGGATAACGTTAGCGTTCGGTTTCCGTCGCGGCCATGATTTCGGCTAATCGCCGGTATCCTTCCGCCAGACTGGTTGCTTCTTCCTTATTCTGCGCCAGGAACGCTTCCAACGGCCGGTTGAGACGGATCGCCTCGTCGACCTCAGCGCTGGTGCCCGGCCGGTAGGCGCCGAGCCGAATCAATTCCTCCATGTCGGCGTAGGTCGCCATGACCTGCCGGGCGCGGTTGATGACCGGCAGATATTGCGCATCGGCGGCGCGCGGCATGGTGCGCGAGACCGATTTGAGCACGTTGATGGCCGGATAGCGCCCGCGCTCGGCGATGGCGCGCTGCATCACGATGTGGCCGTCGAGAATCCCCCGCACCGCGTCGGCGATCGGCTCGTTGTGATCGTCGCCGTCGACCAGGACCGTGAAGATGCCGGTGATGGTGCCCTGCTCGGTTCCAGGGCCGGCCCGCTCGAGAAGCCGCGGCAGTTCGGTGAACACCGTCGGCGTATACCCCTTGGCGGTCGGCGGCTCGCCGGCCGAAAGCCCGATCTCGCGCTGCGCCATGGCAAAGCGCGTGACCGAATCCATGAGCACCAGCACGTCCTTGCCGTCGTCGCGGAAATATTCGGCGATCGCCAAGGTCACATGGGCGGCTTGGCGGCGCATCAGTGCTGGCTCGTCCGAGGTCGAGACCACGACCACCGAGCGGGCAAGCCCCGTCTCGCCGAGATCGTCCTGCAAAAATTCCTGTACCTCGCGGCCGCGTTCGCCCACCAGCCCAATGACGGTCACATCGGCCACGACGTTGCGTGCCAGCATCGCCAGCAGCACCGACTTGCCGACGCCGGAGCCGGAAAAGATGCCGAGCCGCTGGCCGCGGCAGCAGGTCATGAACGTATTGAGCACCCGCACGCCAAGATCGAGCGGCGATCCGACCCGGCGCCGCGCATGGGCGAGCGGGGGAGCGTTGCGGAATCGATACGGCGAAGGCCCTTGCAGCAGCGGCCCCTTGCCGTCGATCGGCTCGCCCAGCGCATTGACCACACGGCCGAGCCAGCCGACCGAGGGCCGCACCGCGCCCGGCACCGAAGTGACAATGGCGCGGCATCCGCGTCGCACCCCTTCGAGGGCGCCGAACGGCATCAGCAGCGCCCCCGCTGCGGTGAATCCGACCACCTCGCAGGGAATGTTCTTGGCCGCTGTCTCGATAATCACGCGAGCGCCGACCGACATTGTGTGCAGCGGCCCGGCCACTTCCACCATCAACCCACGGACCGCGACCACCCGGCCGTAGGTCTCCACGCCGTCAAGCTCGTTAATCTGTTCGGCGAGTGCCTTCATGCCGCCGCGCCCTCGGGCCCGCCCTGGCGCCGCCGCAGGGGCGCACAAATGGTTACCCGGATCGCCTCGCCGTTAATCGCTTGTTTACCCGGGCCGTTAATCATCACGCTGTCTTCCTTGGGACCAAGGAGGCTCGCCGGCCGCGTGGGAGGGCGAGTCATTGGAATCGGTTAGCGCCGGGACTTAATCTCGAACATGAGCAATGGCGTTGCTGGAAAACCACTTGAGCGCAATATCTTAAGGCGATTCGACGGAATTTGCCTAGTGACACCTTGCGCGAAAGAATCAGGTTTTGTTAACCATGGCGCTGTTAGTGTTTCGAATCAGTTTCTTCCACGGCGTTTTTCGGGGGGCCGCCGTTGCGGTGTGCCATTCTTGAGCCCGCGCGGCGAAGAAGGGGACTGGCATGCGCGTATTGCTGATTGAAGACGATAGCGCCACTGCGCAATCGATCGAATTGATGCTCAAGTCGGAGAGCTTCAACGTCTACACCACCGATCTCGGCGAGGAAGGCATCGATCTCGGCAAGATCTACGATTACGACATCATCCTGCTCGATCTGAACCTGCCGGATATGTCGGGCTTCGAGGTGCTGCGCAGCTTGCGCGTCTCCAAGGTGAAGACGCCGATCCTGATCCTCTCCGGCCTGGCCGGCATCGAGGACAAGGTGCGCGGATTGGGCTTCGGCGCCGACGACTACATGACGAAGCCGTTCCACAAGGACGAGCTGGTAGCGCGCATCCACGCCATCGTGCGCCGCTCCAAGGGCCACGCCCAGTCGGTCATCAACACCGGCGACCTCTGCGTCAATCTCGACACCAAGACGGTCGAGGTGGCATCCGCCCGCGTGCATCTGACCGGCAAAGAATATCAGATGCTGGAACTGCTGTCGCTGCGCAAAGGCACCACGCTGACCAAAGAGATGTTCCTGAATCATCTCTACGGCGGCATGGACGAGCCGGAGCTGAAAATCATCGATGTCTTCATCTGCAAGCTGCGCAAAAAGCTTGCCAATGCCTCGAGCGGCAAAAACTACATCGAAACCGTCTGGGGCCGCGGCTACGTGCTGCGCGAGCCGACCGACGACGAGGCCAAAATTTCGGCCTGAGGTTATGTGAGGGGGATCGGGCGAAAACCCCGGCGGGAAAAACGCCGGGGTTTTTGTTTGCTCACCTCGTCCCGCCCGCGCTCGGCGGCGAAGTTTTGCGACATGGACTCATAACGCCCAGTCCATGTCCGTTTCGCTTTCCAAAAAGCGAGCAAGAGCCGTAGGGGCACCCCTCGTGGGTGCCCTGTGCCGCGGGCGGGCACAAGGCTCGCCCCTACGGTGCCGACACGTATATCGTAGGGGCACCCCCTTGTAGGCGCGCCCCTACGATGTCCTCGTGATGGAAGATGCGACACCGCCAATAAGACCGAAGCAAGCGTACCGTCGCCGGTCACTACGTTTGCGGGGATACGACTATGCGCAGGCGGGCGCATATTTCGTTACGATCTGCACGCATGATCGAACTTGTTTGTTCGGCGATGTGGTTGACGGGCGGATGCGCTTGAACGAAGCCGGGCAACTGGCGGCAACGGTGTGGAGCAACACGTTGAGGCGCTTTCCAGAGATCGATTTGGATATGTTTGTGGTTATGCCGAACCATCTGCACGGCATCATCGTATTGTCGGATGCCGCGGCGGGCACAAGGCCCGCCCCTACGGTCGGTGACGTTATCGGCGCGTTCAAATCTTTGTTCACGGTGCAATTTATCGACGGCGTCAAGAACAAACGATGGGCGGCATTTAATCGCCGGATATGGCAACGCAACTACTACGAACACGTCATTCGCGATGAACGGGATTTGACTCGCGTGCGCCGATATATTGATGAAAATCCGCAGCGGTGGGAGTTCGATCATGAAAATCCACAACGGCGGACGCCGTAGGGGCACCCCCCGTGGGTGCCCGACACCGACGCAAAGGGCGGGCACAAGGCCCGCCCCTACGCGAGAACATCCGTAGGGGCGCCCCTCGTGGGTGCCCGCGGACACTTCGCTTGGGGCCATGAATGATGGTGGCGGCGCCGGCGCTAGCGCCCGCCGTTGAGCGCCACAAGCCGCGGCACCGGCCTGGCGCCGGCTTGATGCGGCGGCTTCGGCCAATGGTCGTTCGGCGCATAGAGGCCATGCTTGTCGCCAACGACATGGAAACTGTCGGTCACGCCAACCACGGTCTCCGCCGCGCCGAGCACGAGATAACCGTCTCGGAAGGTTAGCTGAGCCAGCCGGTCGAGCACGTCGATCTTGGTCGGACGATCGAAATAGATGAGCACGTTGCGGCAGAAGATGAGATCGAACATGCCCAGAAGGGAAAAGTCCGACAGCAGGTTGAACTGGCGGAATTTGACCATGGCGCGGATGTCCGGCGCGATCTGCCACAGTTCGCCCACTTGCGTAAAATACTTGATGAGCAGCTGGATCGGCAGTCCGCGTTGTACCTCGAACTGGCTGTAAAGTCCCTGCCGGGCCTTTTCCAGCACCTCGTTGGAAATGTCCGTCGCCAGGATATCGATGCGCCAGTCGGCGAGCTTTCGGTCCATTTCCTTGAGCATCATCGCCAGCGAATAAGGCTCCTGACCGGTCGACGCGGCGGCGCACCAGATGCGGATGTAGCGGGAGTTCGGCCGCGCCTTGAGCAGCGCCGGCATCACTATCGTACGGAAATGCTCGAACGGGACCTTGTCGCGAAAGAAGAACAATTCGTTGGTGGCCATGGCCTCGACGACCGCGTTGGTGAGCGCACTCTCATCAGCGCCTTTGAGCGCTCCCACCAAGGCCGCAAGACTGCCGAGACCGGCCTTGCGCGCGACCGGCAGGAGCCTGCTCTCCACCAAATATTGTTTTTCGGCGCCGAGCACCAGGCCGGAACGTTGCTTGAGCAGTCTGCGCAGATAGTCGTAATCGAGCGGCGTCACGTGCGGCACCCCGGGATCAAACGAATAATTTTTGCGGCAATCTGGTCGAGCGGCAGCACGGCCGAACAAAGGCCGGCCTGCGCCACCGAGCGCGGCATGCCCCACACCACGCTGGTTGCTTCATCCTGGGCGATGACGCTGCCGCCGGCAGCGACGATGTCGGCGGCGCCGTGCGTTCCGTCGGAGCCCATGCCGGTGAGAACCAGCGCCAGTACGCTCGCCCCCCAGACGGCCGCCGCCGAAGAGAACAGCGGGTCGACCGAGGGTCGGCAGAAATTGAGCGGCGGGTCGTCGCCCAGGACGATCTTGACCAGCTCGCCATCGCGCTGCACGCGCATGTGGCGACCGCCCGGCGCCAGGTAGATGCCGCCGGCAAGGACCGGCTCGCCATGCTCGGCCTCATGTGCGCCGCGCCCGCTCACGCGCCGCAGATGTTCGCTCAGCACCGTGGTGAAAGTCGGCGGCATGTGCTGGGTAATCAATGTCGGCGCACGATCAATCGCCGCGGTGAGCTTTTCCAACAGCAACGTGAGTGCCTGCGGGCCGCCCGTAGAGGAACCGATCAGCAGCACACGCGGCACGGCGGAAGAAAACGGGCGTAGCCGAATCTCGGCTTTCTCGGCGCGCGGGGGCATCGCCTGCGGCAGTGCTGCGCGTTCGATCGCCGGAACCCGGCTCAACGGCGACAGCGGCCGCGGCGACGGTTCGCGCGCTGGCGTAGGCGGAGCCTCGCGCGTCAGACGCTTGCGGCCGAGCCAGCGGATTTTGTCGATCAGCTCGCGATGGAACGCCGCCGAGGTCATCGCCTCGTAGGTCGTTTCCGGCTTCGGAATATAGTCGGTCGCTCCGAGCGCGAGCGCGCGCAGGCTCAGTTCGGCGCTGCGCCGCGTCAACGTCGATACCATGATCACGACGAGATTGCGCTTCTTGCGCAAAAGCAGCGGCAACGCCGCAATGCCGTCAAGCTCGGGCATGTCGACATCGAGAAGGACGACGTCCGGATCGTCGGCGTCCACTCTTTCGAGGGCTTCGCGCCCGCTGCGCAACGCGGCCGCGAGCGTCATGTCCAACTCGGCCTCCACCCAGCGCGTCATCATGCTGCGTGCGACGACGGCGTCGTCCACGATCATGACGCGAATCTGGCGCTCCGCGACCGGCATCAGCCGCGCGGCTGCAAAGGCGGGACTCATCTCGCTCGGACTCTCGGCACTCGACCTGTTCGCACGCGAAACTGTTCCTGCAGCACTGGAGACTCGACCGACACGGTCGCCGCCCGCGTCAGATCAGGCCAACTTCCTGAAACTTGGCCTCAACGATGTCCTTGTCGAACGGTTTCATGATGTATTCGTTGGCGCCGGCATGCAGCGCCCGGGCAATGTGCGCGACGTCGTTTTCCGTCGTGCAGAACACCACTTTGGGGCGGTCGCCGCCGGGCAGGCGCCGCAGCACGCGCAGGAAGTCGTAGCCGTCCATTTTCGGCATATTCCAGTCGAGCAGGATGGCGTCGGGGAGATTCTTGCGGCACGATTCGATTGCCTCCTCGCCGTTCTCCGCTTCCACGATCTGGAATTCGAGGCCTTCGAGAATCCGCCGCGCCACCTTGCGGATGACGCTCGAATCGTCAACGACCAAGCATGTCTTCATGGCGTCCTCGCTCTGCGCTGCGCGGGTTCCCCCGCTTCAATTTACCGTTCCATCGCCCATCGGCCGAATGCTCCGCTCTCACGCCGCCGCCGCGGCCTCGACGCCAAGATCGAGGATGCGGTCGACATCGAGGGCGACAAGGAGTTGGCCGTCCAGCCGATAGACGCCGGAGCACACCCGCGCCAGCCTGCGGTCCAGATTGACCGGATTCGCCTCGCGCTCGTCGTCCGGCAGGTTGAGGACCTCGCCGAGCGTATCGACCAGCAGCCCGAATGACTCGGAGTCGCATTCGATGCCGATGGCCATCGGCGTGTCGCCTTCGCTGCGAGCGTGCAGGTCGAGGCGGTTACGCATGTCGATTGCGGTCACGATGCGGCCGCGCAGGTTGAGCACGCCGGCGATCTTGGCTTCGGCAAGCGGCACGCGCGTGATCTGCGCAGGACGAAAGACTTCCTGCACGCGCTCGATCGGCAAGCCGAAGATCTGCCCGGCGGTGCTGAACGTAAGGTACTCGGTATGGTGGGTGTCGTCGTTCATCGCCGTCATGCCGCCCGATCGATCTCGGCGGCCTGCTCCTTGATCGCCGCGATCAGTCCGGCGCGGTCGAACTTGGCAACAAAGTCGTGCAGTCCGACGGCGCGGCCGCGTTCGATCGCGGCGGCGGAGACCATCGCGGTGATGCCGATGACCGGCAGGTCGGCGCCGGAAGCGGTGGCGCGCAACTTCTCGGTGAGCGTAAAGCCGTCCATCTCCGGCATCTCGATGTCGGTAATGACGAGATCGAAGCGGCGACCCGAGTCGAGCGCCTTGAGCGCAGCGGCCGCCGATCCGACTGCCGTGACCTGGCATCCGGCCGCCTTGATCAGTGGCGCCAGCATATCGCGGAAGAAGGCCGAAATCGTCGACCAGGAGCACGCAGCGCGAATGACGCTCGACCGCGGCGTCGCGCCGGCGGAACCAGTCGGCAAAAGCCTGCGGCAGAAAATGGCCGACGTCGATGATCTCGGTCGCGTTGCCCTTGATCACCGCATAGCCGAGAACGCCGGCCCGCTCGCTCGCCACCTCTATGTCGAGCCGGTCCTCGACGATATCGACTATTTCGTCGACGAGGAGGCCCATGGAGCGGCCGCCGTCCGAGAACACCAGGATCGGTTGCGCGCCGTCCCGTTTGATGTCCGATTGCGCCTCGATGCGGACAAGCGGCATGAGCTGATCGCGGTACTGCACCAGATAGCGGCCGTCGGATATCTCAATCTTGCGGCAATCGATCTCTTCGAGGCGCGTGACCAGCGACAACGGCACTGCCTTGAGCTGGTGCGACCCGGCGCGGAACACCAGCATCGAGATGATCTCGTCGGCGACCGCCTGCTCGCGATCCCTTTGCTCCGCCTCGTCCATGCCCGCGGCGCGCGGCAGACGGCCGAGCCTTTGTGCGATTCCATTGGGGTCGATGATCATGATCACCGAGCCGTCGCCGAGAATAGTGGTGCCGGAGAACGCCGCAATGTGGCGCAGCTTCGCCGACATCGGCTTGATTACGATTTCTTCGGTGTGAAACACCCCGTCGACGACGATGCCGAAGCACTGGTTGCCGACCTGAGTGACCACAATGAAGCCGTTGTCACCGTCGCACTCGCCGAGGTGCAGGACATCCTTTAGATAGATGAGCGGCAGCAGCATGTTGCGCAGCCGCAGCACCGGCGTTTCCTTGATCCGTTCGATGCGGTGCTCGCCGCGGCTGCTGGCGCGCACGAGCTCGAGCACCGAGAGCTGCGGCACGGCGAACCGCTCGCCGCCCGCCTCCACGATCAGCGCCGCAACGATCGCCAGCGTCAGCGGAATCTTTATCGTGAACGTGGCGCCGGCGCCGGCAACCGTGTGCAGGTCGACAGTGCCACCGATCTGCTCGATGTTGCTGCGCACCACGTCCATGCCGACGCCGCGGCCGGAAATGCTGGTCACCTGGACGGCGGTGGAGAACCCCGGCGCAAAGATGAAATTGCAAATCTCCGTATCCGGCATCGCGGCGATTTTGCCCTCGCTGGCGAGGCCCTGCTCGAGCACCTTCCGGCGGATGCGTGCGACATCGAGGCCACGCCCGTCATCGGCGATCTCGATGATGACGTGACCGCCCCGATGGCAGGCGCTAAGCCGAATCGTGCCCGCGGCCGGCTTGCCGGCCGCAACGCGCTCGGCCGCGCTTTCGATGCCGTGATCGGCGCAATTGCGCACTAAGTGCGTGAGCGGGTCCTTGACCAGTTCGAGCACTTGGCGATCGAGCTCGGTCTCGGCGCCGTGCATTTTCAGCTCGATCTGCTTGCCGAGCTCGGCGCACAGATTGCGCACGATGCGCGGCAGTATCTGCCAGGCGTTGCCGATCGGCTGCATGCGCGTCTTCATGACGCCCTCCTGCAGCTCGGCGGTGACATTGGAGAGCCGCTGCAGCGGCACCTTGAACTCGGAATTCTCGTGCTGGCGCACGATCTCAAGCAGCTGGTTGCGCGTGAGGACAAGTTCGGAAACCGTGGTCATCAGGCGATCGAGCGTATCCACATTGACCCGGATCGAATGGTTGGCGATCCGTTCGCCGCGTTCCTCGTCGGACCGCTGGGCCATTTGTTCGTCGGGCGGCTCGTGCGTTTCGTCCCGCTCGTCCGTTTCGCGATCGTCCGGCGCCGCTGCCTCTTCCAACTCGGCCGTTTCGCTATCAACCGGCTGCACCGCGGCCCTGCCCTGCTCGGCTGTTTCCCCCTGGACCGGTTCGGCGCGGTGTCCCTCCTCGGTCATCCGACCGAGAAGATCGATCAGGTCGCCGTCGCCGCCTGCGGGCTCTTGGCGCTCCTTTTCGATCTCATCCAGAATGAGTTTGATGCGGTCGATCGTGGACAAAATCAGGGTAACCGCTTCGCTCGTGACCGGCATGCCGTCGCGGAACTTGCCCATCAGCGTTTCGGCGGCATGCGCCAGCGCCTCGAGCCGAGGCAGATCGAGAAACCCGCAAGTGCCCTTGATGGTGTGAACGAGGCGAAAAATATTGCCGAGAATCTTGGCGTTGTTCGGCTCGCGCTCGAAACGCACCAACTCGGCGTCGACCCGCTCGAGACTCTCGCTGGTCTCGGTCAAGAACTCGCGCAACAGATCGTCCATACTCACGCGCCTTGGTCGCCGGAGTGCCCAACCGGCGTACGCTCAAGTCACTGGTAACGCAGAGCACGCCTGACGCGCGCACGCGCCCGCCAGGCTCGTCGTGCCTGATCGGACCAACGCCGCCAGTCTGTTGGCAAAGGGTTTAATTTCGGTTGCGAGAAGGGTCGGCCGACGCTTGGTGCGGCGGTTTAAAACACCGCATCATTCTTGCCGCGACCCGTGATGCGGAGTTCCCAACCAAAGTCACAGTAAATCAACAAGTTACTAATGTATTTCGAGTCCAAATCCCGCCAGGGAGAAGGCCGCTCGATGATGCGAACGTCGGAATCGGGACACGAGCCCTGCGGGCCAATATCAGGCCTTGCGCGCGGCCACCACGACAGTCTCGCCTTCGGCGGTGGCGGTCACCGCCAGTCCGCAGTCGCGCGCCAGTATCCCGGTATAGAAGGGTTGAATGCCGTGCGCGTCCACGCTCTCGCTCGGGCTTCCCACCAACAGGTCCATCGTCACCTGGTTCATGCGCGCGTTGAGGCCCGATGCGGTGATGCTAAAGCCGATTGCGTCTGGAATGGGATCGACGGTGAGCATGCCCCCGCGCGGGATGCTGGCAACGGCCACGATCAACATATTCAATAAAAGCTTTACTTCGTTCTTTGGCTTAAAGTCCGGCGGCAGATTCCACGTGATTTTCATTTTATCGTCTTCAAGCAAGCCGCGCGCGACCTTCTCGGCATCGCGCAGATCGATCTGGGCTCCAGCCGATCCGGCGGCGCCGAAGGCGAGCCGACAAAATTGCAGGCGGGCGGAGGCCTGCCGCGCGCTCTTCCTGATCAATGCGAGCGCGAAGGTCTGCGTCTCCTCGTCCTTGTCCTCGTCGAGCACTTCGATGCCGTTGACGATGGCGCCCACCGGGCTGATCAGGTCATGGCACACGCGCGAGCACAGCAGCGCCGCGAGATCGAGGGCGCCGAGCGCGAGGGGGCCGGAAGCGGTGGGACCGGACATTGCAGGCTCCGCGCAGACCGAAGGCGGCCCGTGGGTGTCACAGCGCGCGCAATTCGGCAACCGTGCCCTCGCCGTTTGGCCGTGGTAAGGCGCGGCAGGCTTGGAACCGGCGCCGGCCGCACCGGCGCGCCCATAGCGGGGACCGCAGGTGAATAAGCTGGACGCCGCGGCATGCGCCACACTGTTGCAGCCGATAACCGACATTGCCGCACGGGCCGCGCTCATCGTGCGCGCAGCGTCAGGCAATGGCGAGGTCCGCAACAAGGCCGACGGCTCTCCGGTCACCGCGGCGGACCTCGCGGCGGACGCGGCCATCCGCGCCGGGCTTGCAGCCGCCGCGCCGAACCTGCCGATCCTCTCGGAAGAGCAGGCGCATCGCCGGGACGCGCCCGCCGCGGAAAGCTATTTCCTGGTCGATCCACTCGACGGCACGCGCGAATTCATTGCCGGTCGCGACGAGTACACGATCAACATCGCGCTGATGACCGGCCGGTTCCCGCAACTGGGCGTCATTGCGGCGCCGGCATTGGGGCTGATCTGGCGCGGGATCCTCAGCCGCGGCAGCGAGCGCATGGCGTTTGCGGCCGACGGCAAGATCATGCCGGCAAGCCCGATCCACACCCGGCCGCTGCCGCAGCGCGAGTGCGTCGTCGTGGTCAGCCGTTCGCACACAGATGCACGCACCCAGGCGTATGTCGACGCCCTGCCGCAGGCGCGCGCCATGGCCTGCGGGTCGGCGCTCAAATTCTGCCGCATCGCCGAAGGTTTGGCCGATCTCTATCCGCGGCTTGCGCCCACCCGCGACTGGGACGTAGCGGCGGGCCATGCGATCGTCGAGGCGGCCGGCGGGCGGGTGCTGGCGCCGGACGGCGCCGCGCTGCGTTACGGCACTGCGGGCCTGTTGATCCCGGGCTTTATTGCCGCCGGCGCCCCGAACAATACTTGGGTCAAGGGTTGAGGCTGCGCAGCAGCAGCGGCCATTTGCGCCCGGCGATCGCGGTCAGGCGCGCCGGATCGGCCAGGAATTTTTCCCGCTGTGCTGGATTGTAGAAAAGGAACAGCCGCTCGCTGGCGATGGTCCACAGGTCAGGATTGCCGGCCACCGCCACCCCGCGCGCCACACCGGTCGGGTCGTAGCCACCGTATTGCGGCATGTAGACATCGGGTCGTTCGGCGAAAGCGGCGCGATTGCCGACATTGCAGAAGCGCCAGACGACGCCGCCGTAGCGCAATTCAATCTCGGGGCTGCCGGCTAACGGCTTTCCATCGGTAAAATACGCAACCGGATCGTAGCCCCCGATCGCGAGCCCCGAATGCCAGTCGGCCACGATCCGTCCGCTCAAAGCCCGCGCAGGAATGATCGTAGCGGCGAATACCGTCGCAATGGCCCCGGCCGCAAGCCACGCGCGCAGTCGCTTCGGTCTTTGCCGTCCTGCGGTCACTTTCCTGATCGAGGCTTGAGGGTGATTCGGATGCGTCTTTACCAGGACTTAGCCTTTACAGACTTAAGACGCTGAGCATGAGCAAGGCGTTAAGATCGGAAAAGTCGATGAACTCTGCCGTGGGACTTACGGTCGCGGGTTTATTGCTTGCGGGCCTCGCCACGGCAATGGCCCAACCGGCCCCGCCTGGAGCCCTCCCGCCGGCACCGCCGCCCGCCACGGCATCCTACCCGCCGCCCGCAGCACCCGCCAACGACCAATTCTCGCCGGAAGAATTGGTCGCTGCCGGGCACCGCTTCTTCGGCGGCGTCTCGCGCGGACTGGCCATGATCGTGCAAAAAGCGGGGAGCCAGTGGGGGCAGCCGAACGGCTACATTCTCGGCGAGGAAGCCGGCGGCGCTTTCGTCGGCGGGTTGCGCTACGGTGACGGCACGCTCTACACCAAGAATGCCGGTGACCGGCGGGTTTTCTGGGAAGGGCCCACGGTCGGTTTCGACGCCGGCGCTGACGGCGCCCGCACCATGATGCTGGTGTACAACCTACCGCGAACGGACGCGATTTTCGACCGCTTCGGCGGCCTCGAGGGCTCGGCCTATTTGGTCGGCGGGCTGGGCATGACCGCGCTCGCTGCCAACGACATCGTGCTGGTGCCGATCCGCTCCGGCGTGGGGCTTCGCCTCGGCGCCAATGTCGGCTACCTGAAGTTCACCTCGCGCCCCACCTGGAACCCGTTCTGATCGCTCCGGCCGTCCGCGCGACGTTTTTTTGACGAAAAGATTCGATCGTTATCGCGAACCGCGGCGCCACCTCGCTGTGCGGCCGGTTTAGGTTAACGGACGCTCAATGTGGTAGGATGCAGTGCTCGCGTGGCACAGTGAGGCTCGCGGGTTCTCGCATCCGCCCGCCATTGGAAGCGGCCGCAGGGGCCGGAAAAGGTGCAGCGTCATGGTCGAGCCGATCATGTATTTCGCCATCGGCTTTCTGATCGCGGTCCTGTTCGCGTTGATGTTTTTCCCTCTGGTGCACAACCGGGCCGTCCGCTTGACCCTGCGGCGACTCGAAGCGGCCACCCCGCTGACCATCGCCGAGATCCGCGCCGACAAGGATCAGTTGCGCGCCGAATTTGCCATGTCGACCCGACGACTGGAACTGAGCGTCGAGCAAATGAAGGCGACAACCACCGCGCAACTCGCCGAGCTTGGCAAGAAGGCCGATGCCGTCAATCAACTCAAGAAGGAGCTCGGCGAGAAGGCGGCTGCTTATTTTGCGCTTGAGGCGCATGACAAGTTGTTGGCCGAGCAGCTGCGCGCCAGCGAAGAGGAGTTTCAGCTCAAATCGAGCGCGCTGCACGAGGCCGAGCGCGGGCTCTCCGACAAGGAGGCCGAGCTGTCGAAGCTCTTGGCCGAGTTGGGCGACCGGTCGATCGGCGCTGAAAGTCAGCGCCTCGAACTTGCCGCCCTGCGCACGCAGGTGGAAGCCATGAAGGTCGGCATCGCCGAATACGAACAGACGATGAAGACGAGCACCGAGCAGATCGGCCGCGAGCGCAGCGAGGCGGCGGCCGGAGCGAGCGAGTTGGCCAACGCACGTGGCGAGATCGAAGCGCTCAACGGCCGCACCGGCGAACTGGGGCGGCAGCTCCTGTCGCAGACCGTCGAAGCCGAGCTTCTCGGCAAGCGTCTGCAGGAGCTGGAGGCCCGTCTTGGCGACCAGGGGCGTCTGCTCGCCGAGCGCGATTACGAGATCGAACGGCTACGCGGCGACCTCGAAGCCGCCCGCCCAAGTGACGGCGATTCCGGCAAGTCCGCCGGCACCGGCAAGGGCGGCTCGAGAGCGGCGCAGCGATACAAGTCCGTCATCGCCCGCCTCGAAACCCAGATTGCCGGCGCCAACGAGGAGCGCGCCGGGCTGCTAAAAGAGATTGGTGACCTCAAGCGCGCAGCGGAATCGAGCTGGGCCGCGGAACGGGTCGAGAATGCGCTCTTGCGCGAGCGCATCAACGACGTTGCCGCCGAAGTGGCCCACCTCATCGCCGCGCTGGAAGGCCCCAGCTCGCCGGTATTTGCCTTGGTTTCCGGTACATACGATCTCAACCACGCGCGCGGCGAGGCCAATGGCAAGCCGACGATCGAAGGAACACTCGCGCGCGGCGAGGCTGGTCCGGCGCAGATTGCGCCCGCCGCGGGGCCGAAGAACACGCTCGCCGATCGCATTCGCGCCCTGCAGTCGACCGCCGCGCGCGCCACAGCGGCCAACTCGAGTCAGAACTCATAAGCTCGCTTGGCCCGTGCTTCGTTCATCGCAGCGGGTTTGGTTTGGCTCTGTACGCGGTTTCGCGACGCCGCGATCACCCACGCGAAGCGGCACACCCAAGAAAATCTCATGAGGCCGATCTTGCCCGCTTCCTGCTCGCTCGCTTGACACCCCGCCGGGTCGCTTCTTAAATCGTACATGGCACGGGCGCTTAGCTCAGCGGGAGAGCGTTCCCTTCACACGGGAGAGGTCGTAGGTTCAATCCCTACAGCGCCCACCATTCAGGCAACATATTGATTTCTCAGCACCTATTGCTTTGAAATTCTGCCTGATGGTACAGCCCGATGGTACAGTCTGACACCACAGCAGCGCGGCTCCGCCGGAGCTTGCATTCGTTGATTTACCGGCAACAGCCATGGGAAGGAGGTGCGCTTCTCCGTGAGGCACCACAAGCCGACGCGGGAGCCTTCTCTCGGGACCAGCGCGTACCAAACTACGAAACTGGGGGGTCAGGAGTTCGAATTTCTTCGGGCGCACCACTATCTGACATTTTCCGTGTGATTCACACGGCATTCGCACGGCACAGACGCTTGTAACCCGCTGCGATCTATTGCTGTTCAGAGCAATGACGGTTGGAGCGATTCCATATACGTGCCATCGCGAGCCGAGAAGACAAGGTTCACGTTCAATCCCCATCTGTCAGGAAATTGTGGCAACGGAGCTGAGCGGCGGTTCGGGCGGTACCTTTGCTTAATGCGTGTTCGATTGGCGATCCCGACGATGTCCGGGTGTGCGATGCGTGCATATTTTGAGATCTCGCAAAACAGATTCTGACAGTCGATCGGTTGCAGCAGTCGTCCAAATAGTCCGGGAAATGTTAATCCAAGGCGCCTGAACTCTGCTTCCTGGTGGTCGGTCATCCAATAAATGATGTCTTCGGAGCTAACTCCGCCGGTATTTTCAAAACACTTCGAGATTCCGTCGAGCGCGCCCGGTCCGGCGACAACAAATTCTGACTCTTCGAAACCCATGATCGACGAGTAGTTCAGATCAATTGTGTACTGAAAGGCAAGGAAAGGCCCAATACCCGGATAGCGCAGAATGAGATCGTACACTGAACGTAATGACCGGGCTCGGCGCACGCGTTCAGGAACTCGCTCCTCCATCATCTGCGCGAGCAGGGCAATATGGTTGGTGTGCTTGCTTCGATGACCAAGTCGTGGCGACGGCATGATGTAAGCGGCGGAATAGATCTTCTGTCCGCGTGATCGCAGGTCCTCCAGTGTCCGATCGACCTTCTCCAGGTCAATATTGCGCCACTCGATCGGGCCAAGCCTTACTTCCAGAGTCTCCCAAGTGTCGATCCGATTAAAAATCTTGAACAGCATCGTTCGGAAGAAAATCTCACGCGCTGTTTGCGGTCGATCCGGCCGTGCCTGCACTTCTCGAATAAGATACTGACTGACGCGATCCGCTGCCCGATAGGCATTCGTGAAACGGTATGCCTTCAAGATCGAATCGGATGTCCACGGTCCGTTGGGATCGGTGTGCCGGCGGTAGAACATCGCTAGACGTTCCGCGGCAAAGCGCCAATACGTTTCAAAGACGACGGTTGGGGTCATCCAGGTTTTGCCGTCGGTAGGGCCAAAGGCGTCCGGTTGAGCGGTATGCGCCTCCCCGGCGAATTGGCCATACGATATATTATCCCAATCCGCGGTCACGATCGGCATCGACTGAGGAGGGCGTCCGATGGAAGAAAGCACCAATCCGCGGCTTTCGGCAGTGGAATTCGAACGGTTTGCCATCGCATCGGATCAACTTGCTGGCGACACGGACACCGCTCTGCTTGGTCTCGTCGGCGAAGTCGGCAGTCTCGTGAGCGCGTTGAAGAAAAAGCGTCGCGACACCGACGGCTTCCTGGGCTACCACGATGCGGTCCTCGAAGAGCTGGGCGACGTTCTTTGGTACGTGTCCGCCGTTGCGCGACGTGGCGGAATATCTCTCTCGGACGCGCTGGCGCACGCGATAGACTCCGCGCCAGGCGCCGGAGACGTTGCGTTGGGCGACCTCGCGCCGACCTCAGCTGCTGGCCTTGACGAGCCCGCTTTCGAACGAGCGTTGCTCGAACTGGCCGGCGAAGCCGGCGACCTTGCAAAGCGTTTCATCGGCTCGACCTATCGCAACAATGTCGACGCTTTGCGGGGCGATCTGGTCAAGTTTCTCCGGCCGCTCGGGCGCGCTGCGGTGGCAGCCGAGGTTTCGCTTGACGAAGCCGGTCGCAGGAACATTGCCAAGACTCAAGATCGCTGGCCGGCCGAGAAGAAATTCCCGCCATTGTTCGATGAGGGATTACACGCTGACGAGCAACTTCCGCGCTTGCTCCGTGTCGAGATCTACGAGCGCGACGTCAATGGCAAGAAATTCGTCTTCCAGAAATCTGGCGGCATCCTGCTCGGCGACCGCCTTACCGACAATCACGTTCCCGAAGACGACTATCGCTTCCATGACGTGTTCCACCTCGCATACGCGGCCGTGCTGGGTTGGTCGCCGACAACGCGTGCTCTCCTGAAAATCAAGCGCAAGAGCCTTCCCAAGGTCGATGAGAATGAAGACGGGGCTCGCGCCAATCTGATTGAAGAAGGCCTCGCCACCTGGATCTTCGAGACGGCGAAGCGGCATCAGTTCTTCGCCAACACCCCGCAACTCGGCCTGGATCTTCTCAAGGCCGTGAAAAACTTTGTGCGCGGCTACGAGGCGGAGCAGCTTCCGCTGTGGTTATGGGAGCGGGCAATCCTGCAAGGTTATTCGGTGTTCCGACAGTTGCAGGTGCACCGGCGCGGAATCGTCACCGCCGATCTTAGCCGGCGCGAGCTACGGTTCGAACGCTGGCCAGAAGACGGTGAGTAAGACTGATCTGCCGGACTATTGAACGATCCCGCGGCATTTGGTGATCAGCGCGTTCGCTTCGGTCGTAGTCCACCCCTGCACGATGCCGTTGTGTGTCTTCTTACCTGCATCAATTTCGGCATGGGTCGAGATGCATGTGAGCGATCCGAGCTTGGCTCCGGACTGAGCCGCGACAAACGCCTGGAGCCTCCCGAGACCGAGAAAGTTCCCAAGCCCGCGCGCTATATAGACATGATTGCGATATATGACAGTGAGCAGCAATACCTTGTCGTGCGTCAGCTTGAAACTGAGAAAGCTCAGGCATTGTCGATTGGACACCTTTCCAGCGTCCCGGGTTGGATCATAGATGGTCATCTCATAGGTATTGCGGTATGTCCGATCCGAAGCGATTTGATCGCGCATAAAACGGATCAGCTCATCGAGCGGGTTGATGATGATTACGTCCTTTCCCTTCACCTTTTTCCAGGCGGTCATGCGCTCGAAATAACGCCCCCAATCGTGCGTCATTTGCTTCATGCGCGGCAGCATCTTGTTGTAGGCGGCGTAGAGACCGTCCGCACCATGACGGTCCAGCAGACCTTGCGGAAAGATTGTATTGGCGACGCCTGAGAGCGTGTTGACATGATGCTCGCGCAGAAACTGATCCACCGTGGTCAGAATCGCGTCATCCGGTCCCGTCACCGCCAGCGGGTCGGCAATGTCGATCACTACATTGTAAGCCTCTCCGCCTGCGTCCTGCACAGCGGAGGCGGCCGCAAGCCAGGCTTGGGCGTTGGTGGGCTGCGGTGGAATCGGCGTATACATGACGTCATGGCTCCGTAGTCATTATCGCGGCTCCAGTGAGCCGGGGCTTCAAATAATCGACGGCAATCCAGGCGTGGCCCTTCAGACCCCACGCCTCTCCCCATGAATTTCGGATCAGTACGAAGCCGACTGCATCCCGCTGCCCATGGCCGACAGCAACGACGGCGTGGTGGCGTTTTGGATCCATCGGCTCGTTGCGCTCGACTACGCCATCGGCATCCGGGCGATAGAAGGCGTCCGAAAGTTTCATCGTGATTAGTACCGGCGTGCCGGCATGGAGCTGGTCAATGATATCCTGCACAGTCACTGGGCACGCATTGTGATCGCGAAAGAACAACTGCTTGACGCGAGCGGGCGGCTTCCATGATTTCACATCCGTGATGTCTGCTGTGATGTAGGGCCACTCGGCCTCGACTGGCTGCCCATCGGATTTGATGGTCGCCAGCATGGCGTCCAATGTCGTCCCTTCATGCGGGAGTCCACCGTCGCGCTTCAATGCATGATAGTAGGCCCATTCCGTTGACAGCGGCTCCCAACCGTCGCGGGCGGCGGCGTGCGCATCGCTTGCCGCGAAAGCCATGCAGGTTGGGCGAGGATCTTGGTCCCGCGCTGGTCCGAAATCGCCGCGCAGGTCGACGAGGCTTTTAATCATCCCTACGCCGCCTGCAGCACTCGTTTGAGTTCGGGCTCCCACATTCCGGGGCTTTCGGGGCCACGCAGGTCATAACGAAGCGATAACTCGTGCAGCGGCACATCCGCCATCCACGGTCGTGCTTCCTGGAGAAGCACCTCGCCTTGCACGCGGTCCTCTGATCGCGCCGTCACCTTTCGCGTCAGCACGCCGCCAACAGTGTCCGGGTTGTCCTCTTCGCGATCGTCGTCAACCAGCGCAAAACCTGCGTCCCGCAGTTGATCGAAATTCCAGAGATATCCGGCACCGCTATTCTCGCGGAGCCGCACGACGAAAAGATCATTGCGGCCGCCTTCAATAAGCATCCCCTGATCGCGTTCCGTGAGAAGCCAGACATCGGATCGCCAATCGGGGGGCTCATATCCTGCAAGAAGCTGCTGCTTGATCTCCTTCGGCTCTACCGCAATCAACCGCTCACTCTGGCTGCGGTTGATAACTTTGTGGCGCTCCAGGGCGTGACAGGTAGCAAGATAACTCGTGCCGAAACGGAGCGATGCTTGATAGACATTCGGAGGATCCACGAGATCGCGCGCCGTCCATCCCTGTTTCTCGAAATTCAGCGCAAGCAACCAAGCCGGCGTCAGAAACATCGATGCGAACGCATCGGCCTCGCGTTCCTGCCGGGTCAGCCGTCCGCTCGTCGAAAAGGGCGCGCGCCGCAGAATGTTTTCGTCATCCAGACTGGGTTCATGGCGCATGTAGAGGTGGCCAAGCTCGTGGGCGCCGGTAAAGCGCTGCACCGGCAACGGTCGCTTGGTCGTAATCAGGACGCCGGCTTCATCGCCCGGAAGATAGGCGCCAAGGAGCTTGTCGAGCGGCTGAAACATCAGGGTGGCGCCGAGCTTGGCAATAGCGCCAAACACGTCTACCCGTCCGCCTCCCGACCGGTCGATCTGCTCTTTGATGCCGAGATCGCGATGAAGCCTGTGCGCGGCCTTGGCGCCAGTCAAGATCGCAGTGCGGCTATCGACCATCGGATCCTGCCTTCGCCCGTGCGCGTGATTTCAAAAAATCCGCAAACCGCGCCAGTTCTTGTCGATCCTGCTGCGAGAGTGCCGCTGCCGCGCGTGCGACATGCGCGACTTCCTCCGGCATTTTGTCGGCGGCGCCGCTCGGATCTTCGCCTGTGAACCAAGCCACAGGGCGCTGATACAACTTTGCCAATTGCGCAAGCTCAATGGCGTCAACCTTGCGGCTCCCGGCTTCGATATTGGACAGCGCGCTCCGCGGGATGCCAAGTTTCTTCGCGACATCATCCTGCTTCAGGCCGACATATTCGCGGGCTTCCTTCAGGCGCTCGCCGAGCACCTGGCGCTCCACATCGGCGGATGGCTGGGAAAAGCCCGCGCGATCATTGCTCATGGGTCTCCTTCTCCTTTGTTGCCTTGGCCCAGACGACTTTCGCCTCGGCTATGAGGTCATTGACGCACACGTCCGCGTTGGCGTAGCCGCCCTTCGGGGAAAACGTCCCCGGGAGCTCGATGCCCAGCAACTCCTCGACGCGCGCAGATCACTTCGACAGCGACCAGGGAGTTGATCTCAGGCTCCCAGGATCGCGACGGCCCGGTTTGCTGGGGCGCGCCAGGGCGCAACACAGCCTGGTCCGCCGCTTGGTTGGCAAGCGCCTCCCTGATGCACGCTTCGACCTCCGCTGCTGGGAAGATGGCGCTTTGCGACTGTTTGAGCACTGTAGCCATAATGCCCTCTGTCTGAAGATCGGACCTAGATATATCATATGTCCGAATTTCGGACAAGTGGGCCAAGCTTGAAATTTGATACGTTGAAAAGATGAAGCCGTGAAAGCGCTTTAGATTCTGTAACTTAGCAAAGCCCGCAATGTGTCCGCACCGGTATTGAAGGCAGGCCAGTCGAAACGTGCTCTTTTCGATAGCGCCCCACTCACCAAGGCTGGCCTCTGGCGTACTGCGTGCGTGAACAGCATTTGCGCGAGCACTAAGGCGGCTTGACCGGCAAGATGATTAAGCGCTCGCGTTGACGTAGCGTATCGAGCATTGTTGGGGCCTCAGGATATCAGTCCCCAAAACTGCAGGCGATCAGGTCCGAGCACCCATAAACGCGACTTAACAGGCGATTGACGTGGAGTACCGCACCCTCAATTCCTTACGACAGAAGCATCCCGCGTGGCGTCTCCTCGCAGCGGATCACGCGCCATTGATCGCGAGTTTTTTACACTACACATTTGTCGCTCCAAATGTTCGGACGTTAGCTCAGCCAGAACTCGCCTCGCGGCTCGATGACTACCTCTATTCGCTTCGCACTGATCTGGGCGAGGACGCCTTTCCAAAGGAAGCCGCGTCCTACCTCGAGAACTGGGCATCAGACGAGCACGCTTGGCTGCGCAAATATTATCCACCTGACAGCGACGTACCTCATTTCGACATCACACCGGCCACGGAAAAGGCGGTCGACTGGCTAACAAGTCTCAGCCAACGACAGTTTGTTGGAACGGAATCTCAACTCATGACGATATTTGATCTGCTTCGGCAGTTGGTGGAGGGAACTGAGAAGGACCCATGGGCTCATATCGCCGAGCTCGAACGGCGCAAGAACGAAATTGATTCCGAGATTGACCGCATCCGCAAGGGCCACCCCTATCAGTTAGATGCGACACGAATCAAGGAACGATTCCTGCAGATCGCGCTTACCGCCCGAGGATTGCTCTCAGATTTTCGGGAGGTCGAGCAGAATTTCCGCGACTTGGATCGCGCAGTGCGAGAGCGAATTGCCACCTGGGAGGGTGGCAAAGGAGTTTTGCTCGAAGAAATATTCGGCGATCGTGACGCCATCGTCAACTCAGATCAGGGCAAAAGTTTTCGGGCTTTTTGGGACTTCCTCATGTCACCCGACCGTCAGGAGGAGTTGACGGGCCTTCTTTCCAAGGTTTTTAGCCTAGAGCCCGTCAAAGCGTTGCAGCCCGACCGGCGTCTGCTGAGGGTTCACTATGATTGGTTACAAGCGGGCGAAGTCGCGCAGCGCACTGTTGCCAGGTTATCCGAACAATTGCGCCGTTATCTGGACGACAAGGCATGGCGCGAAAATCGCCGCATCATGCAGCTCATCCGAGAGATTGAGAAAACAGCTCTTTCGATTCGAGACAGATCGCCTGACGGACAAATCATTGAGATCGACGATCCAGCGCCGGATATCAGCTTGACGATGGTCCGCCCACTGTTTGAACCGCCGCTAAGGCCGCAAATTGAAGAGGAAGTGCTCGGGGGCGAGGAAGACGTTCCGTGCGACGCATTGTTCAACAATGTTTACGTGGACAAGGCACGACTGGCGGCGAACATTCGCCATGCGTTGCAGATCCGGACGCAAATTTCATTGGACGAACTGGTACAGCAGCACCCCTTGGAGCAAGGCCTTGCGGAGCTGGTGACGTACTTTAGCCTCGCAGCCGAGGATGAACACGCGATCATCGACGACACACAACGACAGACGCTGATATGGAATGACCAAAGTGGCCATTCTCGCCAGGCGACGCTTCCGCTGGTGGTCTTCTGTCGAACATCGCGCTCTTTTGCTACTGCCGGATGAATGCCGTGACTACGTTCCTTCCAAACCTGTCCCAGGTTCTAGTTGCTCTGATGAAGGGCGTGATGGATCGCGAGAACGATCTTGCTCGCTGGCAGTCCTTACTCGACCTGCAGACCCGTGTACGCGACCATGTTGCTATCTTGGGCCTGGAACTAATTTTGGATGAAGCGGAAGGGTATGCCTACCTCCGACAGCGGCCTGTACAGGACGGCGAAGAGGAACTGCCGCGTCTGGTGCCGCGACGTCAGCTCGGTTATCAAGTCAGTCTATTGCTCGCACTATTGCGGAAAAAGCTCGCTGAGTTCGACGCAACCAGCGGGGAGTCCCGTCTCATACTCAGCCGAGACGGAATAATTGAGATGATGCGGCTGTTTCTGCCGGACACAACAAATCAGGCACGGTTGATGGACCGGGTGGACGCCCACATCAACCGGCTCATGGAGATGGGCTTCTTGCGTCGTTTGCGTGGGACGGACCATCAATATGAAGTTCGGCGCATTTTAAAGGCGTTCGTTGACGCCCAATGGCTCAGTGAGCTCGATCAGCGCCTGTCAGTCTATCGTGAGCACGCGGTGGGCAGCGACGCCAATGTGATGGCCGCCAATGAATAAAATCGAACCCCTGTCCGGCTTTCAGGAGCCCGACCAGCCGCCGCCGGCCCAGCATACGGGAATGCGCCTCCACCGCTGCGAATTTTTCAACTGGGGCACGTTCCATGGTCGGGTGTGGGGCCTTGATCTCGGGGGTGAAAACACATTGCTAACCGGAGACATCGGTTCAGGCAAATCCACGCTCGTGGATGCTATCACCACGCTGCTCGTGCCGGCACAGAAGATTACCTACAACAAGGCTGCGGGAGCGGAGGCGAAAGAGCGGGATCTCAGGTCCTATGTGCTTGGCCATTACAAATCAGAAAAGGGCGAGGCAGGCTTATCAGCGCGCGCGGTCGCATTGCGCGATCACAACACCTACTCTGTAATTCTGGGCCAGTTTCGGAATGAGGGTTTCGAACAGCAGGTGACCCTTGCTCAGGTCTTCTCATTCAAGGAACTTCATGGCCAGCCCTCCCGCTTCTACGTGGTGGCTGACACTCTCCTAAATGTTGCCGAGCACTTCACTGGATTCGGACCCGACGTCAATACGCTCAGAAAGCGTTTGCGTGCGATGCCGCATGTCGAAGTTTACGATTCATTTCCGCCATACGGCGCGGCCTTTCGTCGTCGCTTCGGCATCGAGAATGAACAGGCTCTCGACCTCTTTTATCAAACCGTCTCGATGAAGTCGGTCGGCAATCTCACCGACTTCGTAAGGCAGCACATGCTGGAAGCCTTTCCGGTGTTGCCGCGCATACAAGCCTTGATCGCTCACTTTGATGATCTTAACCGTGCCCATGAGGCCGTGCTTAGAGCCAAACGACAAATCGAACGCCTCACTCCGCTGGTGGCAGATTGCGACCAACATGCCGGTCTGTCGATAGAGATTGAAACCTTGCGCAGCTGCCGGGATGCGCTCCGGGGATTTTTCGCGAGCCTGAAGGCTGAGCTCCTTGAAAAGCGCCTGGAAGGCTTGAACAGTGAACTTGCACGACTTGCCAACCGGGTTGATTCTTTAAAGGATAAGGAAAAAGGGCAACGGCGCCAGCGGGACGATATCAAGCGCGCCATTGCGGAGAACGGCGGCGATCGCATTGAGTCCCTGACTAAAGAAATTTCGGGCAAACAGTCGTTAAAGAACGATCGCAAGGGTAGGGCCGAGCAATATAGTCGAATAGCGCGCGAAGCTTCCTTGCCCGAGGCCGGGGATGCGGACACTTTTCTCCAAAATCGCCACGCACTTGATTCACACACCGGTGCCGCTCGTTCCCGATCGGCTGAGCTCCAAAACGCAATTACTGACGAGACCGTGCTCCTCCGACAGTCGAAGAGCCAGCATTCCGAGGTCCTTCAAGAAATCGAATCGCTTCGAAAGCGTCGCTCTAACATCCCGGCAAACATACTCGGGATTCGCGAAAACTTGTGTCAGGCGCTTCGGCTTGATGAGGCCGATCTACCATTTGCGGGCGAATTGATCGAGGTGCGGGAAGAGGAACGAACCTGGGAAGGCGCCGCTGAGCGGGTACTGCACAATTATGCCCTGTCTCTGCTCGTCCCGGACGTACATTACGCACGTGTCGCCGAATGGGTGGATCGTACACACCTTCGTGGCCGCCTGGTCTATTACAGGGTCCGTGAACGCCGCCCCGCCCCTTTACCCGACCTGCACTCGCGCTCGCTCGTTCGAAAACTAGCAATCCGGCCTGAATCTCCGTTCTACATCTGGTTGGAAGCCGATCTGGCCCGCCGCTTCGACTACGCCTGCTGTGAGACGCTAGAACAGTTCCGGCGCGAGGACCGTGCTCTCACGCAGGCGGGCCAGGTCAAGGCGGGCGGCGAACGACATGAAAAAGATGACCGCTATCGCCTGGATGACCGCACACGATTTGTCCTCGGATGGTCCAACGAAGCAAAAATCGCCGCCCTGGAAGATCAAGCTCGCGGTCTGGAGCAACGAATGCACGCGAGCGGCGACAAGATAGCCGGGTTGGATCGACAACGAGCGTCCTTCGATGAACGAGTTCGGCTGTTGGTACAACTCGCGGTATTTGAAAGCTTTCGCGACCTCGACTGGAAGCCCGTCGCCATTGAAATTGATGCGCTGGAAAGGGAAAGGCGTCAGCTGGAAGAAGAGTCAGATGTTCTACGTACATTGCAGGGGCAGCTTTCTGCCCTAGAAGCCGCAATCGACCAAACAGCCGTGGATCTAAACCGAGTCACGGAGGATCAAGCTCGGCGCCAGGAGCGTCGAGATCAGGCCGCTGACCTTCTGGCGGAATGCACTAAGCAGATATCTACAATAACCGATTTGGTCAGATTGCAGCTGTTCCCCCGATTGAATGCGATGCGAATTGAAGCGGAGCGGCCACTCACGGTCGAATCTTGCGACAGCCGCGAACGCGAAATGCGGGACCGCCTACAGAGCCAGATGGATGGTGAAGCCAAAAAGATTGAGCGCTTGCGGGATAAGATCGTCAACACGATGACGGCCTACACTCAGGATTATCCTATGGAAACTCGCGAAGTGGACGTCTCAATCGAAGCGGCTGCAGATTATCGTAGGATGCTGGCTGAGTTAAAATCTGATGGCCTTCCGAGGTTCGAGGCCCGCTTCAAGGAATTGCTCAATGAAAATACGATCCGCGAGATTGCAAATTTCCAATCGCAACTGAACCAGGAGCGACAATCGATCCGCGAGCGAATTGAAAAAATCAACCGATCCCTACAATCGATCAATTATAATCCAGGCCGCTTCATTACGCTCGAGGCGGACCAAAATGTTGACGTCGAGATCCGAGATTTCCAGCAAGAGCTTCGCGCTTGCACCGAAGGCACGCTGACCGGGACGGAAGACACCGAGTATTCGGAATCAAAGTTTCTCCAGGTCAAGCGCATCATCGAGCGGTTTCGGGGCCGTGAGGGCACAACCGAGATTGACCACCGCTGGACCGCCAAGGTCACCGACGTCCGCAACTGGTTTGCTTTTTCGGCCTCTGAACGATGGCGGGAGGACGGTCGCGAGCACGAACATTACACTGATTCCGGAGGAAAGTCGGGCGGCCAAAAGGAAAAGCTTGCCTATACCATTCTTGCAGCGAGCCTTGCCTATCAATTTGGCTTGGAGTGGGGCGAAACAAGATCACGCTCATTCCGCTTCGTTCTCATCGACGAAGCGTTCGGAAGGGGCTCGGATGAATTTACTCGGTATGGCTTGCAACTTTTCCAACAATTGAACTTGCAGTTGCTAATAGTCACCCCCTTGCAGAAGATCCATGTGATTGAGCCATACGTTTCTGCGGTTGGTTTCGTGCACAACGAAGACGGTAGCCGGTCGATGTTGCGTAATCTCACCATCGAGGAATACCGCGCAGAACGCATGCTGCGCGCGGGATAACCTGTGATGGATTGGACGAAGCCGTTGGATGTTGCAGACCAGATCTCACGCTACTGGGCTCAGGGACGGATACTTACGGCAAAGTTCGATGGAACGTCCTTGTTTCCGCTCCGACTGCGTTTGCGCCGTCCAGACACGAAGGCTCTGGGGCAGCGGTTCGAAGAAGTACGTGCGTGGATTCGAGAATTAGAGGATGGAAGCCGGGCCAACCGCGGGTTTGGCTACGACATCGAATGGATCGACATCAAACATCGCCAGTTGGGCCGCAATCAAATTCCAGACCGCATTTTGGTGCCGACTGAGCGAGATGCGCTACGACTGATCGG
>CAVXCG010000011.1:0-150000 GCA_963760235.1 uncultured Alphaproteobacteria bacterium
GAGATCGTGAGCTGCTCGATCAGTATGTCGGTCCAGCCGTAGCTGCCGGCGTTGCGTTATTGGTCAGGTTGTCATTGGCGCGCAGGGCGGTCATTGCGCCCGGCAGGGTGACGCCGAGGCTGCCGAGATGGCTGCGCAGCAGCGTGAGCGGCAGGCTGAACGGCAGCGGCGGCGGGAAGAACGCGTCCTGCAGGATCCCGTAGGCGGCGTCGTTCACGTACTGCGGGCTGGCGATCAGCTCGGCCGATGAGATCGCGTCGCCCGTGTCGTGGCCCTGGTAGCCCGCTATCTGCAGGTTATTGACCACGTAGTACTCAAGCAACTCGTTGACGACATCGATGTACGGCAGCGCGGTATTGGTATTCGCGCAGGTCAGCGGGAGGTACTGCAGGTCGGGCGGCGCTGGAGCAGAACGTCCTGCGGGTTCAGGCCGCCGCCGGATGGCGCGGGCTGGTCGACGTAGTTGAGCAGGTCGACCAGGTAAGCGGCCGGGCTCAGGATCGAGCCGCAGTCCGTGCAGTTGCAGTAATCCAGCGACCCGAACAGGTCCTCCAGCGTGGGATAGGCGGTCACCGGGTAATCCGGCGGGGCCGGCTGCGGCGGGTAGCCGTACTGCACCGGGGCCGTGCCGCCCAGTACCGGAGTCGTCCGGCCGCTGAGATAGCTGACGGTCACGCTCAGCGTGGTGGCGAAGACCTGCCTGGCCCTGGCGTGGATCCTGGCCGCCTTGTCGGTGCCGCCGAGCTGGCCGGCGAAGGCACGGACGAATCCGGCGGAGTCGTAGCGGGTGATGGCGAACGCCGAGTCGAGGTTGTGGAAGAGCAGGACCGACATGCTGAGATCGTCCGGCGTCAGCTGGTAGACGCGCTGGATCCGCTTGATCGCGGTGACCACCTCGGCGGGCGTCTTGGTCAGCCCGGTGCGGTTGATGAATGCCTGCACCGGCTCGACGCCGATCAGGAAGCTGGCCTGCTGGCTGTCCAGGAAGCTGGCGACGCCCTCGGCGACGTCGGTATCCCCTGGCACCGGCAGGATGTTGCGCCTGACCTGATCGGCCGCGACCGCGGTCGGATAGGTGATCCTGACCTGCGCCGCCAGCAGCTGCGCGTAGTTGCTGGCCTGCTCGTCGGCATCGGCACCGGGGATCTGCGGCGGCACCGACGCGCCGATCAGCGGCGCCCACCTGGCCGGTTCGTAGTAACCGCGGCTGGCCAGGTCCAGGGTGGAGCCGAGCGGCAGGCCGGCCTCGGCCGCGAGCAGTGCGGAGACCAGCGGCTCGTTGTTGACCGTCAGGTAGTAAAGCTGCCCGGCCAGCTGAAGCTGGGCGGTGGCGGCGGTACCGAAGGCCTGGGTGGCCGCGGCCCAGAAGCTGTCCCAGTCGCCCTGGTGCTGGGTGTAGAGCTGGGCGAACTGCTGCTGCTGCGCCGCCTCGGGCAGGGTCGCCTGCAGCATCTGCTGCAGTGTGGACAGGCCCGCCGGCGGGGCGGCGGTCAGCAGCCGGGCCGCGCTCAGCGCCTGGAAGTTCCGCACGGCGGCCGGCACTTCCCCGGCCAGGTCCTGCGGGATGACGCCCTGAGTCACCGCCTGCTGCCAGATCGCCTCGACCGCGGCCGGGGTGGCCTGGAACAGGCTGTCCGTGCTGGCCGGCAGGCCGGCCCGGAACAGCGCGTAATAGAACTCTGGCCGGATGCTGGCCATCGGCACCGGCCACGCCTGGGTCTGTGCCGGATCCGGAGCGGCCGTCGTGGCCGGCGCGGTGAGCTGGCTGAACTGGTCGGCGAGCGCCGCGAGCGCGACCGCGCGGGCATCCCAGCCGGTCTTGTTGGCCAGGTAGGTGATGTCCTGCTGGCTGGCGTTCTCCTGCAGCGCGCCGAGGCTGCCGGGGTAGGCGGCGGCCAGGTTGGCGGTCAGCGTCTCGTACTCGCTCGGCAGGCCGGCCGGGCCGCCGGCAGCACGACGTTGAGTGTCACGCTGACCGGCGCGGAGTAGCTGACATCGGACGAGGCGAGGACGCCCGCCCCGGTCAGCACCTGGACCTGCAGGTCGGGCTCGGTCTTGTAGTGCTCGGCCAGGTAGGCGGCGGGGATGAGCTGGCTGAAGGCGTAGCTGCCGTCGCTGCCGGTCTGGGTGCTCGCCAGTACCTGGCCGCCGCCGATGTTCTTGTCGACCAGCTGGACGGTCAGCCCGCCGACGCCGGGCAGCGCCGGGCTGAGCACGGTGCCGGTCACCGAGTAGATCGCCCCCGGCCCGGCCGGGCCGGTACCCGCCCCTCCGGGCCCGGCCGTTCCCGCGTCGCCGGATCCCGTGCCGCCTGGCCCGGCCGGAGCGCTGCCAGCAACCGGGGCGCCGCCGCCCGCGGTACCGGCCGTCGCCAGACCTGCGCCCGCTGGCTGTCCGCCGCCCTCGCATACAGCCAGGCGTCGGCACCGACAGCAGCTGGGTGGCAGCGGCCGATGGCTCTGCCGCAGCGGCGGCAGGCCCGGTGCCCGGCTCGAACTGGGCCACCAGGTCGGCGAACCGGACCGTATCGCCGGGCCGCAGCACCCGCGGGCGGTCCAGCCGCTCGCCGTTGACGAACGTCCCGCCGGTGGAATTCAGGTCGGTGATCGTCACCGTGCCGGACGAATCCACCGAGACCAGAGCGTGCCGGCGGCTGACAAAGCGGTCCTCGAGCACGAGGTCGGCCGTCTCCGAATGCCCGATCACCAGCTGCGGCTGCGCGAGCGAGAGAATGCGCCCGGCCTGCTCAGCAGGCTCGGTTACGACCAGCCGCGGCACGCCCGCGTCTGCTGCGACCACCGTGCACCTCCGGGTGCGGTCTCATCCGGTGAATGGCCCCGGATTTCGGGCGAGATTAGTCACTCTTCTTCTTCAACGGATCGCCTTCAACGATGAGGCCGAAGATAACAGTGAATGTCGGATATAGCGCCGAGAAGTGGCCTGACTTCTGCTGCCAGTCAGCCTCCTCGGCGCCGGTAATGTTAAAGAATCCGCGTAGCCTCACTTGCTTGTTCTGGCCGAATGACCGTACTGTTTCCTTGAGCCCGAGCGAGAGTGAGCCAGACAGGTTGCCCTCCTTGGGGACATATGTCACGCCAGGCGAAAGCGCGGCCTCGAAACCCAGGGGATCCCTGGACCAGTTAAACAGGTCTACCTGCGCGCCCAGGCTAAAAGGAGCCTTTACCCCGCCGCTATCCGTGCCTTCCAGTGAAAAGCCTGGTTGTATCTCGGGTTCCTTGGCAAACCACCAGTCGTGGCCAAGGTACTTTCCCAGGTTGCGCAGCAGCAATGCACCCTGGAACCCGTATGCGCCGCCATGACCGTACTTGCTCCAGGTGGCAGCATAATTGAGCTGAGCGTCAGCGCCTGGCGTAACCGGATCTTGCTTCTCCGGTTCGGCATGCCGTACTTCCGGCGTCGGCCCGGCGCCAGCCGGCAGCACCGGTACCGCCAGGGCAGTCAGGACCACCTTGGCGGCCGCCGTGGCGAGCGACACAAGAGCGCGGGACAGTTCCCCTTCGGCATAGTAGAGATTCGTCTGACGCTGCGCCTCGCTCATGGCGGCCGAGTCGGTAAGGTGCGCCTCGCGGACCTTGGACCCCCACCGTGATACCTCAGCCCACGCATGCGACAGCTCTTTGCGTGCTTCCTGGATGTTTTCCGTCCAGCGGGCGGCGGCCCGAGCCGCATCAGGTTGGCTCGGGCCTGCGTTGCTGCCGCCAGCCGCCGGGGAATCTGCCGTCGTTCCCTGGCACGGCGCGTAGGCGGGCAGGCAGGTATACGCGGCCTGCGACGGCTGGCTCTGGCGGCCGCCAGGATCTCGCAGGGCAACGGGATTGTCGCGCACGTAGCAGTACGAGTTCGGCCCGTCGGCCAGGCCTGCCGGATCACACGAAGTCCAGCGGCCGAGCCAGGGCGCGTAGTAGCGGGCGCCGTGGTAATAGAGGTCGTTTTCCTCGTCGCGTTCTTTTCCGGTGTAGCGGTAGCGCTTCGGCAGATCGGTCTGGGACGCGACGGCCTGATAGGAGGTGCTGCCGAAGGGGAAGTACTCCTCGTAGGAGATGATGTTCGAGGAGTCGTCCAGTTCGAGCACCGCCGAGCCCAGGTGGTTGCCGTGCTGGTAGCGCACGAGCTGGCCGGTGCCTTGTCGGTTCCGGCGGTGCGCGTCTCGATCAGCGCGATGGCCTTGTCGCCGTCGGTCACGTGCAGCGTCTCGCGCTCCAGCGTGATAGTCGTGTCGTCGGCGGCGTACTCGCGGTAGATCTCGATGGCACCGAGGTAGATCCGCTCTGCCTTCCTGGCGGCCTGCTGGCCCGCGGCCGCCTGGCCGTCGGTCGCCTTGCGCACCCGCTGGCCGTCGCCGTCATAGACGTAATAGCCGGTCTGCGGGGTGCCGCGGGCCGCGGGCTGCCGCGCGGTCGAGCGGAGCCGGTCGTTCTCGTCCCAGGTCAGCGCGGCCAGGTGCGGCATCACGGTCATGTTGCCGTCCGGGTCGTGCCGATAGGTGCCGTGGTAGGGCCCGGCGGCCGGATCGCCGGGCAGGCTGGTGGCCGACAGCCGGTTGCCGGTCTCGGCCGCCACGATCTGAGACGGCTCGGCATAGCTGTACCGCCGGGTCCAGCCGCCCGGCCGGCCTGGTGCGCCATCGCGAGGATGTTGCCGACGGCGTCGTAGCTGTAGGACTCGGTGTAGGTCCCCATCGCGTTGCCGTCGCCCGGCTGCGCCAGGCCGGTGCGGACCGAGTCGTCGTTGCTGACCTGCTGCGGCGGCGAGAGCGCGCCGCCCGGCGGTGGCCCAGGTGCTCCCGGCCGGTCGCCGTGATCAGCCGGTACAGCGGGTCGTAGGCGTAGCTGGCCGAGGGATCGACCCGCTGGTTGCGGAAGAAGATCACGTCCTGGGTATCCGCGCTGTCCGCGATCGAGGTGACGTTTCCCGCCGGGTCGTAGTTGTAGGCCAGGTCCTGGACCGTCCGCTGGCTCGCGGCGAAGCTGGCGGGCCGGGTCGTGGTCAGGCTGGTCAGCCGGAAGGTCTGCGGGTCGTAGGAGTAGCCGGAACCGGTGCCGTTGCCGAACGAGATCGCCCGGCACGTGTTCGGGATTGGAATCATAGCCGGTCGACAGTTCGACAGCGGGATGAAGCAGAAACGAGCCGGCGCGCAGGCCGAGCGCCGCATACGGATCGCCCGCGGCGATCGGCAGCGGCCGCTGCGGCGTTCCCAGCGGCAGCGTATTGAGCGGCGGCGTGCCCGGCGGCGGCGTGCTGGCCGATGGCTGGAAATCGAGCAGCGGCGGGATCGGCAGGACTGCACCAGGCCGCTCTGCCGCCGGCCGCGGATAGATGGTGGCCGGCGGATTGCTCACCGGAACTGCGTCCGGCAACGGCGGCAGCACCGCGCCGGGGCGCGTTTGCGCCTTGAGGGGCTGTACCCCCGACGCTACCGGCGGCGGTGGTGGCGGTGCCGGCGGTGGCGGAGCGGGTGTCGCCAGGGTGAAGGTCGGCACCGGCGTGAATGTGCTCTCCGGCGGCGCCTGTCCCGCGACGGCCGGGGCAGCTTTCTTCACGGGTCGCTTGCGCTGCCCGGTATTGCTGGAATCGAAGCCGGTATCGGCGGCTCCGAAGCCAGGTCGCGTACCGTAAGTCGGCGTGGCGCCGATGCGGGAGGGCGTGAACACGCCGGTCGGCGGTGCGTCGATCTGCGAAGCGGCGCCGCCATTGCCGCCGCGATTGCGTTGCAAACTGCTGGGCCCGCCCTCGGGAGCAGGCGCCATGAGATCAGGACCGGTATCAAACGCCGGCGTCTGCGCGACGGCGGCGATGACGCTGAGCGTGAGCGCCGCCAGGGCCGGAACGACCAGGTCGGCGGCGCTGAATGCTCGGCGACCACGCGGCACCAGTGACCTCCTCGTCCCGCCCGCGCGCCTCGCCCTTGCCCTGCCCCAAGGCACACGACAACCGGCACAGGTCGGCGAGCCGCAACCCGATGGTTAACGGACTTAAAACAGCTATGGTTAACGGCAGGTTGATTGCCGGCCGGCGCAGCCGTCGTTCAATGTCCGGGTTGCGCCCGCGCCACACCCCAACGCGGGCGGTCGATCACACCCAGCCCAATCACACCCAACCCGATCACACCCAACCCGATCACACCCAACCTTGGAGTTCGCGCGTGGCGAACTGCCAGATCATCAGCATGCCGGCCTCGCTGTCATTGAGGCAGGGCACGACGGCGAAATTCTCACCGCCGTGGCGGCGAAACATGCGCTCGTTGTCGATCGCGATCTCTTCCAGCGTCTCCAGGCAATCGGCGGCAAATCCGGGCGTGACCACGACGAGATTCTTTATCCCTTTCTTGGCCAACGCCTTCACCGTCTTGATCGTGTACGGCTTGAGCCATTTGCCGCGGCCGAAGCGCGACTGGAACGACATCATCAACTTTTTTTCATCGAGACCGAGTTTTTCTCGCAACAGCACCGTCGTGCGGATGCAATGGCTTTCATAGGGATCGCCGCTGACCACGTATGTCCTGGGCAGGCCGTGATAGGAGGCGAGGATAACGTCCGGCGCAAACGACAGCGCCTTGAGTTCGGCCTTGAGGGAGGAAGCCACCACCTCGATGTAATGAGGGTCCTCGTAATATGGCGGCAGGATGCGCAGCGCCGGCTGCCGGCGCAGCTTGAGCATGAAGCTATAGACCTCGTCGCAAGCCGTTGCGGTGGTCGCGGCCGCGTATTGCGGATAAAGCGGCATCAGCAGGACGCGATCGCAACCGCGCTTGATCAGCGCCTCTAGCCGCGAGGCGATCGAGGGATTTCCGTAGCGCATCGCCCAGTCGACGACGACGTGACCACCGAGCGGCTCCAGAGCTGCGGCGAGCTTTTCTGCCTGCGAGCGGGTAATCGTCTTGATCGGCGATTCGTTGCGCTCGCGATTCCAGATTTTTTGGTAATCGCGGGCGCGGCGGCGCGAGCGCAGCGGCAGGATGATGCCGTTGAGCGCCAATTTCCACAACGGCGACTGCCGCTCAATGACGCGCCGATCGGAGAGGAATTGCTTCAGATAACGGCGCACGGACGCCGCGTCGGGCGCCTCGGGGGTGCCGAGATTGACGAGCAGCACGCCAATGCCGCCCTCGACCGGGGCCGGCTCGCCCGCGCCAGCCAAGTCCGGTGCGGTTGGCGGCGCCTCGATGGAGCTTTCCGGCGTGCTCGATGGCATGGGCGCCGACGGGCCGACCTGGGCGATCTCGGCTTCGGCAGGTAAAGGCGGCGGTGCTGCCGGCACCAGCGGGGCAACGACCAGCTTGTCTTCGGCTTGCGGAACCGGCGGCAATTCGTTCATGGCTTGCGCATACCTCTCTCCGGGCGGGCCCCTGAGGCCGGCGAATTTATCATCCCATCCGGCTTCGCCGGTTTCCGGTCGCTTGCCGATCGATCGGCGCACGATTACGCGGCCGCAATGGCAACAGCGGGGCCGCAATGCGACAGGGCACCGCTAGCGGGCGAATTCGCCCGAAAAGCTATTCGGCCGCCTTGAGCAATTCGGGCGCGCCGTTGCGGAACTGTTCGAGCAAGGCCGCTTCGTCGGCCTTGGCGGCGGCAACATGACGCTCTTTGACGTGGCCGAACCCGCGAATTTTTTCCGGAATGGCCGCGAGCGCGACCGCGAGCTGATGATTGTCCGGCGTCAGCTTTGCCAGCAGCTCCGCGACCATCGCTTCGTAATCGGCAATCAGTTTTCGTTCCAGGCGCCGTTCAGGCGAGCGGCCGAACGGGTCGAACGGCGTGCCGCGCAATCCCTTCAAGTTGGCCAACAACCGGAATACCGGCAATAGCCACGGCCCGAAGCTCATCTTGCGCGGCAATCCGCTCGTCTTGTCGCGGCGCGCCAGCAGCGGCGGCGCCAGGTGGAATTCGAGGCGCAGGTTTTCGCCGCCGAACTCCGCGTCAACCTGCCGGCGGAAGGAGCCTTCGGTAAACAACCGCGCCACCTCGTACTCGTCCTTGTAGGCCATCAGCTTGAACAGATAACGACCCACGGCATCGGCAAGCCCGCACTTGCCCGCCGTCCGCGCTGCCTCGGCCGCCTTCGCCCGATCCACCCATTGGCGATAGCGCTGCGCATACGCGGCATTCTGATAGTCGGCAAGAAAACGCGCGCGGCGTTCGACCATCTGGTCGAACAATTCCGACAGAATGCGCAAGTCGCCCACGACCGTAGCCGCGGGTTTTGCCAGACTTTCCACCGCCGCGGGATCGATCGCCATCTGCCGGCCCCAATGGAACGCCGCCTTGTTCATGGCGACGGCCTCGCCGTTGAGTTCGATCGCTTTCTCGATCGCCGCACCCGAAAGCGGAATGGCGCCGAGCTGATAGGCATAGCCGACCAGGAACATGTTGGCGCCGATCGACTGTCCGAACAGCGCGGTGGCGATGCTCGAGGCATCAATGAAATGCGTCTTGTCGCGGCCGGCGTCGGCCAGAATGGTGCGCTTGAGGCGCTCGCCCGGCAGCGAGAAATCGGCGTTGCGGGTAAACTCGCCGGGCAGAAACTCGGCTGTGTTGACGACCATCTGGGTCGCGCCCTGTTTGACCGCAGCGAGCACCTTGCGCGTGCCGGCGACCACGATGTCGCCGCCGAGCACGAGATCGGCGCGGCCGGCGGCGACGCGGATGGCGTGAATTTTTTCCGGACTTTCGGCGATGCGGATGTGGCTGAAGACGGCGCCGCCCTTTTGCGCCAGCCCCGCCATGTCGAGGACGCCGATACCGCGACCCTCCAGATGCGCCGCCATGCCCAGAACGCCGCCGGTGGTGACGATTCCGGTGCCGCCCACGCCGGTGACGATGACGTTGTAGGTGCCGTCAATGCGCGGCAGTTGCGGGTCGGGCAGCGGCGACAGATCCCGATCGGCGGCCACACCGATGCCTTTCTTCAGTCTCGCGCCGTGCACGGTGACGAAAGACGGACAGAAGCCCTTGATGCAGGAAAAATCCTTGTTGCAGCTCGATTGATCGATGGTGCGTTTTCTTCCCCACTCGGTCTCCAGCGGCTGCACGGAAACGCAGTTCGATTTGACCCCGCAATCGCCGCATCCCTCGCAAACCAAGTCGTTGATGATGACCCGCTTTTCCGGATCCGGATAGGTATGTCGCTTGCGGCGGCGGCGCTTTTCCGCCGCGCAAGTCTGATCGTAGATCAATACCGTGACGCCGGGAATTTCGGCGAGTTCCTTCTGCACCTCGATCAGATCGTCGCGATGATGGACAGTCAGCCCCGGCGGCCACTGCGTGGAATGCGGATATTTGCCTGGCTCGTCGGTGACCACGACGACGCGCTTGGCGCCCTCGGCCACAACCTGACGTGCAACCTGCGGCACCGTAAGCCCGCCGTCATTGGCTTGGCCGCCGGTCATCGCCACCGCATCGTTGAACAATATCTTGTAGGTGATGTTGGTGTTCGACGCGATGGCGGCGCGGATCGCCATGTAGCCGGAGTGATTGTAGGTGCCGTCGCCGAGATTCTGAAACACGTGCGGTCGCTTGGAGAACGGCGCTTCGCCGATCCAGTTGGCGCCTTCGCCGCCCATTTGGGTGTAGCCGAGCGTCGAACGGTCCATCCACTGCGCCATGTAGTGGCAGCCGATGCCCGCGTAGGCACGCATTCCCTCCGGCACCACCGTCGAGCTGTTGTGCGGACAGCCCGAGCAGAAATAGGGGATGCGCTGCGCCACGTCCCTGGTCTCCGCGGCGACGCGCTGGAATTCCTTGAGCCGAGCCACGCGCCCGGCGATCTCGTCGTTGCGGTGATACTTGAGCAACCGATCGCCGATACAGATTGCAACCTCGTTGGAATCGAGCGCGCCCTTGACCGGAAACAGCCAATTGCCGGTTTCGTCCTTCTTGCCGATGCAGACCGGCTGATTGGCGGTGCCGTAGAGTTCCTCGCGCACCTGCACTTCGATCAGAGAGCGCTTCTCTTCGACGACGATGATCAGATCGAGATTCTCGGCAAACTCCTGGAGTTCGCGCCGGCCGAGCGGCCATGGGCAGCCCACCTTGTAGAGGCGGATGCCGAGCGCGTTGCATTTGACTTCGTCGATGCCGAGTTCGTCGAACGCCTGGCGCACGTCGAGATAGCTCTTGCCGGTGGTGATGATGCCGATCCTGGGATCGCGGCCGCCGGACGTGATGATGCGGTTGAGCTTGTTGGCGCGCACGAAGGCGAGCATGGCGTCGCGCTTGAAATCGTGCAGGCGGGCTTCCTGGGTCAGGATCGGATCGTTGAGACGGATGTTGAGGCCGCCTTGCGGCATGCGGAAATCGTCGGGCTCGACGATGGCGATGCGGTCGAGACTGGCGTCGATTGCGGCGGTGGACTCGATCGTCTCGTGCATCGTCTTGAGCGCCACCCAGGCACCGGTGAAGCGCGACATCGCCCAGCCGTAGAGACCGTAATCGAGAATCTCCTGCACGCCGGCAGGATTAAGGATCGGAATCATCACGTCGATGAAGTGGTATTCCGACTGATGCGCCGTGGTCGAGGATTCGGCGGTGTGGTCGTCGCCCATCAACGCCAGCACGCCGCCATGCCTTGCGGTGCCGGCGAGGTTGGCGTGGCGGAAGACGTCGCCGCTACGGTCGACGCCGGGACCCTTGCCGTACCACATGGCGAATACGCCGTCGTATTTGCCCTCGCCCCGCAGTTCCGCCTGCTGCGAGCCCCATGCCGCGGTCGCGGCTAGATCCTCGTTGATGCCGCCCTGGAATCGGACCTCGCTCCTGTCCAGGAACGGGCGCGCGCGCTGGAACTGGGTGTCAAGACCGCCGAGCGGCGAGCCGCGGTAGCCGGTGACGAAACCGGCCGTGCGAAGCCCGTTGCGCCGATCGAGGTCTTTCTGCATCAGGCATAGCCGGACCAAAGCCTGGAAGCCCGTGGCGAAGATCCGGCTCTTTCCAAGATCGTATTTGTCGTCGAGCTTGACGTCGCGCAACGTCATTATGCGGGCCTCCTGCGGCATGAGCCGGACGCGCGCAAGCGCTGTTCCGAAAGCATCACGCCTCCCCGGACTGCGCCCAGTGTGCCCTCACCGCGCCGATATTGCCAGGGGGCGGGGGATACAGAAAATATAGGGCGCGCAGTGCGCGCGGCAACGCCCTCGCATGCAAGCGCGGAACTCCGCACCGGCCGGTTGGAACCGGCCGCGGAAGCGGAAGCGGACGGATGCCCGCCGAACGTATCGCTGTGACGAAGGCGATCGCGCGCAGCCGATCTCGGCAATTGCTCGCAGCCGGCACGGCACGGATCAGAAAGCATTGCGCCACTCGACGATCGAGTGCGGCGGGCCATTCGACGTTGTCTGACGGTGAAGTTTTTGCATGCGCGCAGATGCATTGTTGCGTGCGCGTCGTTAACCTTTCTTAATGTTTAACATTGACGCTTAACAGGAACTTAATCATTATAAATGAACAGTTAATTTGGGGATGATGCGGTAATGTCGAGTACAGTTGCGTTCTGCGATGGCGTGGCGGCGCCGTCGCAGGCGCAAGAGTGTCAATCAACCGCCGCCGACACCAAATACAACCTTCCCTCTCGCCCCAACAAAGGGCCGCTGCCAGGCGCGGCCGCCAGATGCACAGGCCGCGGACCGGGCGGTACCGACGTCCACTCCAAGGCCGAGATGGTCCTACGGGCGTTCAATACCTGGTCCTTCAAACGCGAGCAGCCGTCCGATACGCAACTGATGTTGCGCATGATTACGGACGCCGTCGTGGCGCAGCAGCCGCTGCGTTTCGTTCTTTATTGGGGCAAGGGTCCACGCTGCGAGGCGGCCGCGCCCGAGGTGCAGTGCATGGACTTTCTCGCTGCGCTGGCCTCGCGCGTTGCCGCCGTCCATCCTTGCGGCGCGACGATGGTGCTGATCCTCACCGACACTCATGCCGAACTCAACGGGCATTGCCGCGAGGACATCGGCCGGTACTTCGGCGAGATCGAAAAGATGGCCGAGAAGCACCGCTTTCAGACGCGCTGGCTCGGTCAGCTGGTGAGCGCCACGGGCGTGTCGGCGACGGACGTACCGGCGCAGGAGGCCGATGCCGAGGAGATGCTCACGCGGCTCCTCCCCAGCGCGCAGAAATGGTACCATGGTCCGGGAACCGTGCGTGAAGGCGCGCTGACCTACCTGCGGATGAACTTGGTCGAGCAACGCGCCGTCGAACGCGCGTTTCCTGGCTCGATCTTCGTAACCTTCAACGGCAGCGACCTGCGCGCGCTGTTTCCCCGGCAATTGCCGATCTTTTACATGTACTCGCTGCGCCGCGGCTTTGGCGTAAAGCCCTGGTTCCTGCCGTGCGAGCCCACGGCAGCAGAGCCGGGCGCAGCCGCGGCGAGTGCGTTGCAAGGCTAAAGCGGGAGGTCCAGGCTCAGCGCAGTTGCGGTGTCATGCTCGACTACAGGGTGCTTCCGGCCGGAGATACGGCACTGATGGTCGATTTCGGCGATCGCGTCGATCGCGAGATCAACACGGCGGTGCTGTCGCTCGCACGCAACCTCGAAGGCGAGCGGATCGAGGGAGTTGTCGAGATCGTTCCTACGCTGCGCGCGCTGATGGTCCATTACGAACCGCTGGCGATTTCGGCGGCGGCGCTCGGCGCCCGCATCGACGAGCAGATGCGCAAGCTCAAGCCGGGGGAAATCGCCGGCCGCCTCTGGCATTTGCCGGTTTGCTACGACGCCAGCTTCGCCATCGACCTCGACGACGTTGCCCGGCGCACAACTTTGACGCCTCAGCAAGTTGTAGAGCGGCACGCCGCCCCGCTCTATCGCGTGTACATGCTCGGCTTCCTGCCGGGCCAGGCCTATCTGGGCGAAATTCCCGCGCAACTGGCGCTGCAACGCCGGGAAACGCCGCGCCCGCGAGTTGCCGCCGGCTCGGTGGCGATCGCGGGTCAAATGTCCTGTGTCTTTCCGCTTGAGACTCCTTGCGGCTGGCACGTGATCGGACGCTGTCCGATTCCGCTCTGGGACGCCGCGCACGCCAGCGCGTTGCTGGCGCCGGCCGACACCGTCGCGTTCGTGCCGATCTCGGTGCGGCAATATGAGACGTTGGCCGAAAGCGCGTCGCGCGGCGCGCTCAGGCTCGAGCCGGCAAGCGAAGCCACCGGAGAGGCGGCATGATCGCGAGCTTGCGTATCATCTCGCCGGGTTTGTCGACGACCATCCAAGACCTCGGCCGTCCCGGCTTCCAGCGTTTCGGCGTCTCGGTCGGCGGCGCGCTCGATCCGGTAGCGCTTCAATCCGCCAACATGCTCGTCGGCAACCCGGCCAATACCGGAGCGCTCGAGGTCCTGTACGTCGGACCGACATTCGCAGTCGAGGCTCAGGACGTCCGCCTCGCTTTTGTCGGAGCCCAGGCCGCAATCGAGATTCTTTCCGATGCCGAGGCCACAATCGGCACCGCGGTCGCGCCGATGCAGAGCGTTCGGGTTCGGCGCGGTCAGGTCGTTCGCGTCGGTTCGCTGAAGAATGGCGCGAGCCTCTACATTGCGATAGAGGGCGGGCTGGCGATAGCGCCGGTGCTTGGCAGCGTAGCCACCGACAGCCGCGGCAGGATCGGCGGCTGGCAAGGGGGCGCGCTGCGCGCCGGCGACGCGCTGCCGCTGCGCTGCGCGGTTGCGAGCGAACGCGAAGAATACGCCATCGAGGGACTGCAACTCAGCGGGCCGCGCCGTTTTCGTGTCGTCCCGGGGCCGCAGACCGACTACTTTTGCGACGGCGAGATCGAGCGCTTCTTCGCCGAGGAATTTACCGTTGGGGCAGGGTCGAACCGGATGGGACTGCGCCTCGAAGGCCGCCCGCTCCGCCATCGCGGCGGCTTCGACATCGTGTCCGACGCCGTCGTATCGGGATCGATCCAGGTGCCAGGAAACGGCCAGCCGATCGTCCTGTTAGCCGATCGGCAGACTACCGGCGGCTATCCGAAGATCGCCACCGTGATTTCGGCGGATCTGCCGGCGCTCGGCCGGCTGCCGATCGGCGCCAAGGCCGCCTTCGCGCCGGTCACAATGGAGGCGGCGGCTGCCGCGCGTCGCGAACTGTTCGCCGCCATCGCAGAACTGCCCGACAAGATCGTCCGCGTGCCGCCGCCACCATCCGCGGTCGCGGCGCGGCTGTCCGAGTGCAACCTGATCAGCGGCGTTTACGACGCCGCCGCGTGAGCCGAGGAGTTGCCGAACATGACGGCTGTCGAGCACAGTTCGAGCGGACCGATCGAGACTGGACGCAACGACCAGGTCGTGCGCGGGATCGCCCTGATGATCGGCGCAACGGTGATGTTCGCGGTCTCCAATGCCTTGAGCAAATGGCTGGTGGCGGCCTATCCGGTCGGCGAGGTCATGTTCGGGCGTTCGCTGTCCTCGTTCGTGATCTGCTCGGCGCTGATGCTGCCGACAACGGGCTTTTCGGTATTTGCTACGCAACGCGTACGCGCTCACCTCGCCAGGGGCGCATCGCAGGCGATTTCTCAGACCTTCACGGTGCTCGCGTTCAGCATGATGCCGCTCGGAGGCGCGGTCGCGATCAATTTCTCGGCCCCGCTGTTTTCCGGGCTGGTGTCCGTGCTCTGGCTGAAGGAACGCGCCGGAGCGGCGCGTTGGGGCACGCTGCTGGCCGGCTTTGCCGGTGTGCTCGTCGTGGTGAGGCCCGGCGCCGACTCGTTTCAACTCGGCGCCTTGTTCGCGCTGGCGAACGCGGTCATGTACGGCAGCGTCACGGTGGCGGTGCGGGGGATGAGCAAGACCGAGTCGGCAAACACACTTTTGATGTGGCAGATGGTGACGCTGGCGGTCATGCACGCCGGCCTGCTGGTGTTCGGCGTCCGCTGCCCGAGCGTGGCGGACGCGATCCTGTTCGTGGCGATGGGCTTCGCCAACGCCGCCGCGCAATATCTTTGGACCAAGGCGCTGCACGCCGCTCCGGCAACAGCGGTGTCGCCGTTCTATTACTTCCTTCTGGTGTGGTCGCTGTTCATTGGCTTTCTGGTCTGGGGCGAGGTGCCGACAGCGAGCCTGCTCGTCGGCTCCGGCATCGTGGTCGCCTCGGGATTGTTCCTGCTCTACAGCGAAGCCCATCGCGCGGCGGCATCGCCCGCCTCGCGCGGAAGCGCGACGGCGCGCTCCGCAAGCACGGACCCTGAATTCCGCTACGGCGAACGGCAAGTCGGCATCCCGCTGCCGCGGGAATGAGCAAGCAGGCGTCGGGGCAGAGGGCCGATTATGCCGCCATCGCTTTTCTCGCCGCCTGGGTGGCGAGAATTTCGGCGACTTCTTCGAACGGAATGGGCTTACCGAACAGATAGCCCTGGGCGCTGTCGCAGCCCAGCGCCTTGAGAAAATCCTTTTGAATTGCAGTTTCGACGCCCTCGGCGGTCACCGACATGCCGAGCGCGCGCGCGATCGAAAGCACCGCCTGGATGATGGCGAGCTGGTCGCTGCGGGCCGCCATGTCGGTAACGAAGCTGCGGTCGATCTTGATCCGATCCAACGGAAACTTGCGCAGGTAGCTCAGCGCTGAATAGCCGGTTCCGAAATCGTCAAGCGCAATGCGAATCCCGATCTGGCGCAACCGGCGCAGGATGGAAACGATGCGCTCGCTGTTATCGACGAGCAGCCGCTCGGTGATTTCGAGTTCGAGCCGTTCCGCCGGCAGACCGCTGGAGGCGAGCGCGCGCTCGACCACCGCGACGAGATCGGGCGCGGCAAACTGCACCGGCGAAATGTTGACCGCGAGATTGACGCGGCCGGGCAGCCGGGCGATCCGGCCGCAGGCCTCGGTCAGCGCCCACTCGCCGAGCCGCGTTATCATTCCGGTATCTTCGGCCACCGGAATGAATTCGACCGGCGGGACGAAACCCCTGGTCGGGTGTCGCCACCGCGCCAGCGCTTCGAAGCCGGTGACGGAATCGTCTTGCAAGCTTACGATCGGCTGATAGTGCAATTCCAGCTCGCCGCGATCGAGCGCTTCGCGCAGGTCTGTTTCGATCTGCTGGCGGCCGTGCAGTTCGCTGGTCATGGCCGGCTGATAGAATTCATAGCTGTCGCGGTTACGCTCCTTTGCCGCATAGAGCGCCAGGTCGGCGGCCACGACCAGGTCGTCAGCGCTGTCGGCGTCGGTCACGCTCACAGCAATGCCGATACTGATGGTGGTGCGCACCTGATGTCCGGCAAGATCGAAGGGTTGCCGCACGGCCTCGATCAGGCGCTGCGCGAGGTCCTCGAGCGCCGCGCGCGTCTCCACCGAGCGGGCAATGACGGCGAACTCGTCGCCGCCGAGCCGCGCCAGCACGTCGACGGGTTGCAGGCAGTTCTGCAAGCGCAGCGCCGTCTCCTGCAGCAGCAGATCGCCGACCCGATGGCCAAGCGTGTCGTTGATAACCTTGAAGCGGTCGAGGTCGAGGAACAGCACCGCGTATTCGATACGATCGGACGGCTCGATCTGCACCCGCCGCCGTTCCGGAATGCTGCTCAGCGCGTTACCGAAGCCGCGGCGGTTGGCCAAACCGGTGAGGGAGTCCTCCGACGCCAGCCGCGCGATATGGGCTTCAGCGCGCACCCGCTTGGTGATGTCGGTAAAGGTCCGCACCCAGCCGCCATCGGCGAGTTGGCCGCTGCGCACTTCCAGAACGGTGCCGTCGGGCATGGTCCATTCGTCGATCGGACAGTGCCATGGCGTGAACGGGGAGTCGGAATTGTCGGCCGGCGCCACCGATTTGCCGGCGCTGCCGACAAGCTGCGAGCGCTGGTACTCGACCAGCCGGTCGAACCGCGGCGGATCCTCGACGAACGTCGCCGGCAACTTGAGCAGCTCACCGCATTTCTTGTTGATGATCGGAATCGCCAGGTCCTTGGTCACCAGCATAATGCCCTGGCTCATGCTTTCCAGCGTCAGTTCGAGTTGCTGGGATTTCTGCCGCGCCGCCGCCTCGGTGCGGAACATCCACTCCATGGCCGCCAGAATGATCAGGGTCATCAGCGCAGCGATGACGCCATTCACGTGCAGATTGACCGCCGCGCCGGCCAGTGCTTCGTGCTTGTCGAGGCTGACGCTGACCCAGAGCGGCTGTCCGCTCACCTTGCGCAAGGCGAAAAGCCTGGTCTGCCCGGTGGTAGTATCAGGCTGTTCGAAGGCGCTGTTAAAGCCGCCCTGCATGCGCGCGAACAGCTTGGTGCCGCGGATGCTCTGTCCCATCTTCAGATCGCTGGACTGACCGCCGGCCGAGCGCACCACGCCGTCTTCGCCGATCAAAGCGATCGATCCGGAATAGCCGAGGTCGACGGCGTCGTAGAAAGTCGTGAAATGCTGCGGATCGAGCGAAGCGACCACCACGCCACCGAAGCTGCCGTCGGCATTCAAGAACCGCCGGGAAAGCTGGATCGACCACTTGCGGCTGACCCGCCCCACCATCGGCTCGCTGATGAACAGAAAGTCCTTGTTTTCGCGGAGGTGGGCAAGGAAGTGCGGACGATCCCGCAGGTCGATCTGCACGGTCGGATCTGGCCCCACGTTGGAGGCGCGCAGAATGCCGCGCGAATCGATGATTGCAACCTGCACGATGATGTCGCTGAAAATGTCGGTGGAGCGAACGATGGTATTGTAGTCGGTCGTGCCCTGCTCGGTTTCGACATTGCGCCGCAGATACAGCAGCGTATTGTCGACCTCGTCGATCGTCCGCAGCACGTTCTCTTCGAAGACCATTGCGTAATTGCGGTTGCTCCGCTCGGCTTCGTGCAGGTTGCCGCGCACGTCTTCGGCGTACTTGAGGAAAACTCCGAGCCATAGGATGACGATGATGACGGCGCCGAGAATCGCGGAGCTTCGGTGTTCGGCAAGCAGTCTCGGCAGCTTGGAAAGATGCAAATTCATCGGCGGGCAACGCTGTGGATCGGCCATCACATTAGGTGATAAGGCTTTCGATTCTTTTATTTTGGGTTGGCCGAGATTTGGAACGTGGATACAATTCGGTTAAGGGACATCGTTGTGGATCGGTTTCGTTCCCCCGGCGCGGCAGGATGCGCCGATTTGAGCGGAGAATCAGGCATGAACATCAACGTCAAGGTCGCGACCGTGGCCGAAGCCGACCTGGCGCCCGCCGAATGGCAGGCGCGCGTGGAACTCGCCGCCGTCTACCGGTTAATCGCTCATTACGATTGGGGCGACGTGATCTACAACCATTCTTCGCAACGGGTGCCCGGCGAGGGCCGCAAATTCCTCATTAAACGGCACGAGCTGCGCTACGAGGAGGTGACGCCGTCGAACCTCGTCAAGGTGAGCATGGACGACGATCTCGATGAATCCGCGGGCGTCAACCGGCCGGGCTTTACGCTGCACGGCGGCGTGCTGGCGGCTCGGCCGGACGTCAATTGCGCGGTCCACGTGCACACCGAGACCGGCATGGCGATCGCGGGACTCAAGCACGGCCTGCGCATGGTCTCGCAGCCGGCGGTGCGTTTCTACAATCGGATCGGTTATCACGACTATGAGGGCATCACCGAGGACTTTTCGGAGCGCGCGCGCATCAACAAGGCACTCGGCAACAACCGCGCGCTGATCCTGCGCAATCACGGACTGCTCACCGTGGGCAAGACCGCGCGCGAGGCCTTCGTGCTGATGAAGTCGCTGCTCGAGGCCGCCGACATCCAGCTCAAAATGGAAGCCACCGGCGGCGCGCTCATCGAAATCCCGGCGGAGATTTGCGAAAAGGTCGCGCATCAATACGAGCATCACGATTCCGGACGCGGCTCGGCCGACTGGCCGGCCTACCTGCGCATGCTCGACGACATCGATCCGACCTGGCGAAGCTGATCTGCACGTGTTTTCCCGGATTCAGTGCAGCGTGAAACGGTGCACCGCTGACCCGGGATCGTTGCAAACGCAGCATTCGCAAAGACCCCGGGCCTTAAGCGTACCGCCAACAGCGTGTCCATGCGCGTCTTGCGCGCGCTATGGTGCTGCGCTGCGCCCCCGGCAACGCATCATCACTCGGCCTTTGCGTATTTGCCGCCAGTCTGTTTGGTATGGACGCCCTCGGCGCCGCTCTGCTTGTGCTGCAGGCGGGTAATACGCGCCCAGGTGCGCTTGAGCGGATCGCGTACCTTGATGTGCAGGGTGCCCAGACGCTCGCAGGTCAGCTCGATCTTGTCACCGTCCATGAACGGATTAAGCCCGCGATGGTTGGTGCCGGTGGCCAGGATATCGCCCGGCAAGAGCGTATGGATCGCGGTGACCCATTCGATGCAGCGCGGAATCTTGTGCGCCATGTCGTCGGTGTTGAAGTTCTGGTAGACGGTGCCGTTGTTGGTGAGCGTGATCTGCAGCTTCTGCGGCTGCTTGATCTCGTCTTTGGTGACGATGTACGGGCCGATCGGCGCAAAGGTGTCGCGCGATTTCATCTGATAAAAGACGTTGGTCGGCGGCACCACCCCGCGCGCCGAACCGTCGATGAAATTGGTGTAGCCGAACACGTATCTCATGGCATCGGCGGCCTTCACGTGCGAGGCTTTCTTGCCGATCACCAGGGCGATCTCCGCCTCGCCCTCGAAGACCGACGCCGCCATGTCGGGCAGAACCATCGTCTCGCCGTCGCCGATGATCGCGCTCGGCGATTTCATGAAGGCGTTGATTGGTGCGGGCTCGGGCAGCGTACCGTCCTCCATGTAATTCACCGCCATGCAGATGATATTTTCCGGCCGCGGCAGCGGCGGCCGCAGCCTGGCCTTGGCGAGCGGCATGCCCTTGCCCTTCTTGGCGGCAGCCGCGAGCTTTTCCTTGTAGGTGCTCCAGTTCTCGATCACGCCGCGGATCACATCCTGCGGGCCCATCGCCTTGATGCCCCTGGTCGCGGATGAGACGTCGACGATCTTGTCGTCGACCACCACGCCAAGCTTATAATCGTCGAAAAACGCAAGTTTCATGGTTGCTCCCTAAAGCTTCGGCCGACGTGAAATATTCCCTGCCGGTTCGCGACGAGGTTAGCGCGATTGCAAACCGGACGGAAGGAGTGCGCAGGCGCGGCGGAGCATTTACGGTGCGGCGCGAGTGTTCAAAGCCGCAGCCGCCCCCTATAAGTGCAGCGGGCAGATCGGGAGCTGTTCGCATGGCAGGCGTCAGGCAGTACGAGACCGACATCGCCATCGTCGGTGCTGGCGGGGCCGGCGTCGCCGCCGGCATCGAAGCCCGCGACGCGGGGGCGCGCGTCATCGCCTTCGAGAAGGATTCGGAGCTTGGCGGCGCCGCCATCATCTCCGGCGGCGGCTGCCTGGTCGTCGGATCGCCTCTGCAGCGGCAAAACGGCATCCAAGATACGCCCGACCTCGCCTTTCAAGACTGGATCACCTGGGGAGGCCCCTCGGCCGACGAGGTCTGGGTCCGCTACTACATCGAACACAGCCTCCACGATCTCTATGACTGGGCCGAAGGCCTCGGCGCCCGGTGGGTCGATCTGAAATTCCAGGAGGGCAATTCGGTGCTGCGCTGGACCCGCACCGACCGCAACGGCCTGGGCTTGATGACCAAGCTCATCGACGGACTTATGCAAAAAGGCGGCGAGATCGTCTGCGATACCGAAATCACCGAGCTCCGCGTCGAGGGCGGGCAAGTCACCGGTTTCCAGGGCCGCCACAGCAAAACCGGCGAACTCGTGTCGGTACGCAGCAAGGCTGTCGTGGTGACCACCGGCGGGTTCAATTCGAACCTCGACATGGTGCTCGAGGCCAGCCCCTCGCTCGGCAACCACAAGATCCTCGAAGGATCGGGGCGCAATTCGACCGGCAGCGGGCACCAGCTCATCCGCCAGGTGGGCGGCTATCTCACCCACATGGACCACATCTGGTTCTACGTGTACGCCACGCCGGACTATCGCGACCCGGCGCAGCGACGCGGGCTCGTGTTCCGCCAGGCGCCCGGCTACATTTGGGTCAACCAGCAAGGCCGCCGGTTTCATAACGAGGCGATGTCGGGCGGCAATTCCGCAACGCCGGCGCTGATGGCGCAGAACCCGCGACACGCCTGGGCCATCCTCGATACGCCGATGACCGCGGCCATGGAGATCGCCGATCCCTACTACCGCGACGGCGACAAGGTCGTGCGCTCCAAGGTACTCGAACTGCTCGACAACTCGCCCTTCATTCACAAGGCCGAGACCCTCGCCGGCCTGGCGGAAAAGATGCAGGTCGACGCATCGGTCTTCCTGGCGACCGTCGATCACTATAACGACGCCTGCGCGGCGGGACGCGACAGGGAGCCGGAATTCGGCAAGCCGCTGAAAGGATCGAAGCCGTTCGACACGCCGCCCTATTACGCCATCCAGATCTTCCCGCTGGCGCGCAAGAATTTCGGCGGCGTCAAGACCGATTTGCAGTGCCGCGTGCTCGACAAGCATTTCGAGCCGATCGCCGGGCTGTACGCCGCCGGTGAGGTCGCCGGCATGGCCGGCGGCCACATCAACGGCCGCGCCGGCCTTGAAGGCACCATGCTGGGTCCGTCGGTATTCAGCGGCCGGGTGGCCGGCGGCTGGGCGGCGCACGCAGCAGGCCGCGGTTGCGGCTTCGTCGGCAAGCCGAACCGCGATTGAGCCCGAACGTGCGTGGATCAGGCCTTTCGCTGCGGGCGATGACGATACCAGTTGATGGCGTCGTCAAGCCGGTCGTCGCCCCAAAAGATCTCATGACCCACCGCGAACGTCGGCGAGCCGAAGATTCCCAATTGCTTGGCCGCTTCGGTCTCGGCCAGCATGAGATCCTTTGCCTCGGCCGAACCGGCATCCGCCAGCACGGCTTCGGGGCTTTGTCCGATGTCGCGCAGGCTGGACGATAGATTGGGCTCGCTCCCGGTCTCCTCGCCGAGTTGAAACCAGCGGCGGTATGCAGCACGCACGAAATCCGGACCCCAGCCTTCACGCATGCCGATTATGGCGACAAGATTTGCCGTCACCGATTGTTTGACCGGATAGGGAACCGACAGCGCAAGCGGCAAGCCATACATCGCCGCCCGTCGCTCGATGTCGCGCCACATGTATTTCGATTTCGCCGGCTTATCGGCAAATGGAACGTGCTTCATCTCCTGGAGAATCAGAAGAAGATGAAAGGGCCGCCAGCGGAACCGAACACCGGCTGCCTTCTCCACCTCGGCAAGTCGCATCACGCTCAGGTACGAGTACGTGCTGCCCATCGTGAACCAGAAATCAATGTCGTCGGCAGCCATGGCGGCGCTCCTCGCAATTTCCGCTCCAACGCAGTGTCGCGGCGCCCGATCGAGGCGGCGGTCGGTGCAACCTGTCTTCGTCCGTCTGCTTTCGCGAAAAAGGCAGCGCTCAGAACTCTGTTGCCGGCGCTCCAGCTCCAAAAATCGCGGCCTTCCTGGCGCATGAATTTCGCCAGCACCATCTTGTGCACCTCGTCGGCGCCGTCGACCAGGCGCGCAGCGCGCGCGGCGCGGTACACCCATTCGGCGATGGTGTCCTTCGAATAGCCGCGCGCACCATTGAGCTGGATCGCCACGTCGGCGGCCTGATGCAGCGTGTTGGCGACGTGAAGCTTCGCCATTGACACTTCCTTGCGCGCGTAATCGCCCTGATCGAGCTTCCAGGCCGCGTGCATGGTGAGGAGCCGTCCGATGTGGATGTTGTGACCGACCTCGCCGAGCTTCATCTGCACGCTTTCGCGGTCGGCGAGCTTGACGCCGAAGCTCTCGCGGCGACCGACATAGTCCTGCGCAATCTCGACGCAGCGCTTCGCCCAGCCGAGCCAGCGCATGCAGTGCGTCAGCCGCGCCGGACCGAGCCGCACCTGCACCACGCGCAAGCCGTTGCCGACGCCGCCGAACACATCGTCGTCGTCCACCTCGAGACCATCGAATTCGAGTTCGCAATGGCCGCCGTGTTCCTCCGGTCCCATGATCTCGATTCGCCGCAGCATGCGCCAGCCGGGCTGATCCTTGTGGAACAGGAACGTGGTGATGCCCTTGCGCTTGTCGTCGGAGGTGCGCGCAGCGAGGATGAAATGCGCGGCACCATCAGCGCCGGTGATAAACCATTTGCGGCCGTAGATTTTCCATCTGTCGCCGCGCTTCTCGGCATAGGTCTTGATCATGCTCGGATCGGAGCCGCCGCCGGGCGCCGGTTCGGTCATGGCGAAGGAAGAGCGTACCTTGCCTTCGACGATCGGCTTGAGCCATTTTTCCTTCTGCCGGGGCGTGCCGAGTTTTTTCAGCACATTCATGTTGCCATCGTCCGGCGCCATGCAGTTCATCGCCAGCGGCCCGAACAGCGAGCGCGCCGCCTCCTCGTACATCACCGCCCAAGCGACGACCGGTAGATCCATGCCGCCGAATTCCCTGGGCGATTGCGGCGCCCACAAGCCCGCCTTCTTCGCCTTCTCGCGCACGGGTTCGAGCTGGGCGGGCGGGATGTTCTCGTGATCCGAGAAATTGCGGGCATCGGCCTCGAGCGGCAGCACGTGCTCTTCGACGAAGGCGCTCACGCGCAGGCGCAGATCCTCGATCTCGGGAGCAAGCGTGAACTCCATGAGGGTCCTGTCCTCGCCTTGCCGGATCGATTGACGATGATCCTATCCATAGCCTATCGCCGCACCGCCACAAACAGGCGGCCGCGCGGCGGCATTGATTTTTTTCGGCGTGACAATAGTTTCAGCGAACAGAACGCGCCGTCGAAGGCTCGCCGGCGCCACACGGACCGCATAGGTGCCAGCATGATCCGGATCGCAATGGCGGTTGCCGCGTCAGCGACAATTGCATTCCTGTCAGCGACAATTGCATTCCTGAATGTATCGGCGGCGCGAGCCCAGACCTATGGGAACGCCCCCTGGTGCGCGGTGCGCGAAATGGGCAGCGGCGAGGTGCAGTGGGACTGCAATTATTCCTCGGCCACCGAGTGCGCCCCAACCGTCACCGCCGGCAATCGCGGTACCTGCAACCTCAACCCCTACTTCGCCAGGCGCTATCCGGACCGGCCGGGTCCGGCCCCGCGCCACCGGCACTATCACCGACACCATTATGCGCCGTACCAGTAGCATTCTTCATGCTCGAGGCGTCCGCAGCCGCTAACCCGCAATTCTCCCTCGACGCGGAGCAGATCGCGGTTCGCGATATGGCGCGCGCATTTGCCGACGAGGTTTTCGCACCGAACGCCATCGCCTGGGACAGGGATAGGCATTTTCCCGTCGCCGAAATGCGCAAGGCCGCCGCACTGGGCATGGCCGGCATTTACGTCGGCGAGGACGTGGGCGGATCGGGCTTGTCGCGGCTTGCCGCGGTGCTGATCTTCGAAGCGCTGGCCACCGGCTGTCCCACGGTCGCGGCCTACATCTCGATCCACAACATGGTGGCGTGGATGATCCACGCCTACGGGTCGCAGGCGCAGCGGCAGACCTGGTTGCCGGGCCTGTGCGCCATGCGGCAGTTCGGCAGCTACTGCCTGACCGAGCCGGGCTCCGGCTCGGACGCGGCGGCGCTGATCACGCGCGCGACGCGCAACGGCGACGATTACATCATCAACGGGCAAAAGCTTTTCATCTCCGGCGCCGGAGCAAGCGATGTCTACGTGGTGATGGCGCGAACCGGGGCCGCGGGAGCCGGCGGGATTTCGACGCTGATCGTGCCGGGCGACACCGCCGGCATCGGCTTGGGCGACAACGAGCGCAAGATGGGATGGAACGCGCAGCCCACGCGCGCGGTCACGTTCGACAACGTGCGCGTGCGCTCGGCCAATCGGCTCGGCGAGGAAGGAGCCGGCTTCAAGATCGCCATGGCCGCGCTCGACGGCGGCCGGCTCAATATCGCCGCCTGTTCGCTCGGCGGCGCCCAGGCGGCACTGGAGAAGTCGCTCGCCTACATGAAAGAGCGCCGCGCCTTCGGCAAACGCCTCGATGAATTCCAGGCGCTGCAATTCCGCCTCGCCGATATGGCAACGGCGCTGGAAGCCTCGCGCAGCCTGCTCTGGCGCGCGGCTGCGGCGCTCGACCGCAACGAGGCGAATGCCGGCGTCTTCTGCGCGATGGCGAAGCGCTTCGTCACCGACGCCTGTTTCGATGCCGCCAATGCGGCGCTGCAGCTGCATGGCGGTTACGGCTATCTCGCCGAGTTCGGCATCGAGAAGATCGTGCGCGATTTGCGTGTCCACCAGATTCTCGAAGGCACCAACGAGATCATGCGCCTGATCGTGGCGCGAAGCCTCGTCGGCCGATGATCGAGCAGGTACTGCACGACGGCGAGGTTCTGGTTCGCCGGCTCGGCGCGCTGCACCGGCTCACGCTCAACCGTCCCAACGCTCTGAACGCGCTCACGCTCGGCATGGCCGAAACCATGACCGCGCAACTGCGCGCCTGGGCGGACGACGAAGCGGTCGGCGCGGTGCTGATCGACGGCGCCGGTGAGCGCGGACTTTGCGCCGGCGGCGATCTGCGTGCGCTGCACGATGCCGCCCGGCGGAAAGATTATTTGCTGCCGCAATGCTTCTGGTCGGCCGAATATCATCTCGACCTGTTGATCGCGCATTATCCCAAACCGGTGATCGCGGCGATGGACGGAATGGTGATGGGCGGCGGTGTCGGCATCTCGGCGCATGCCGCGCATCGCGTCGTGACCGAACGTTCCGCCATCGCCATGCCCGAAGTCGGCATCGGCTATTTTCCCGATGTCGGCGCGTGCTTTGCGCTGGCGCGTGCGCCGGGCGAAACCGGTACGCATCTGGCGCTGACCGGCGAGCGCGTCGGCGCCGCCGACGCGATCTATTGCGGCCTTGCCGACGCGCACATCCCGGCGCGGGAGCTCGGCGGTCTACCGGCACTGCTCGCCGATTGCCGCACGGCTGCCGCTGTGCGCGAACGGCTCGCCCAAATTTCCGTCGCCCCGACGCCCGGCCGCTTGCCGGCGGCGCGGGCGTGGATCGACGCCTGCTATGGCACCGACGCGGTCGAGGATATTGTCGCTCGCTTGCGCGCCTGTGCGCTCGAGGCGGCGACGGCGGCACGGGCGACGCTGCAGGCGGCTTCGCCGACCTCGCTCAAGATCACGTTGCGAAATCTTCGCTCGGCGCTATCATTTCGTCGCATCGAGCAGAGCTTTCAGCAGGATTACCGTATTTCGCTCGCCTGCATCGCTGGACACGATTTCATCGAAGGCATCCGCGCGGCCATCGTCGACAAGGACCGCAAGCCGGTCTGGCGGCCGGACCGGCTCGAGGATGTCACGACGGATATCGTCGAAGGCTATTTCAGGCCGGTTGGCGCGCTGGAGCTGACCTTTCCGCAGTGAACGAGGGCAAGATGGCGACCGTCGGATTCATCGGCTTGGGCAACATGGGCGCGCCGATGGCCGCCAATCTGGTGCGCGCGGGCGAGCGCGTGCACGGCTTCGATGTCCTGCCCGGATCGCGCTGGGCCTCCGCCGAGCACGGCGTGCAGGTCGTGGCCAGCGGTCGCCGGGCCGTAGAGGATGCCGACGTGCTCATCTCCATGCTGCCGGGCGGCGAGCAGGTGCTCGCGGTGTGGAAGGACGTCCTGGCGGTTGCCAAGCAGGGCGCACTGTTCATCGATTGCTCGACGATCGACGTGGACAGCGCGCGCGCCGCGCACCTTTTGGCGGCCGAACGCGGCATCGACGCGCTTGACGCGCCGGTTTCCGGCGGCGTCGCCGGCGCCAAGGCGGCGACATTGACCTTCATGGTCGGTGGCTCGGCTGAGGCCTTCGAGCGCGGCAGGCCGATCCTGGAACGGATGGGCAAACGCATCGTGCATTGTGGCTCGGCCGGCAACGGACAGGCGGCGAAAATCTGCAACAACCTCATTCTCGGCGCTTCGATGATCGCGGTCGGCGAAGCCTTCGCGCTCGGCGAAAGGCTCGGGCTGTCGCATCAGGCATTGTTCGACGTCGCCTCGGCCTCCTCCGGCCAATGCTGGTCGCTCACCAGTTATTGCCCAGTGCCTGGGCCGGTGCCGGCGAGCCCGGCCAATCACGGATACCAGCCGGGCTTTACGGCGGCGCTGATGCTGAAGGATTTGACCCTTGCCCGGCAGGCCGCGCAATCAGTCGGCGTGCAGGCGCCGCTAGGCGCGCGTGCCGCGGAGCTCTACGAACGATTCGCCCAAGAGGGTCACGGCCCGCTCGATTTCTCGGCCATCATCGCTCTCGCGCGCGGGCAATCGGGGGCAGGCTAGGTTTCTCAAAGCGTGCCGGCTGCAGATCGCGTTCGGACCCATTTCGCATTGTCCACAGCAACCGTGAAAATCCTTCGCCGGACAATGTGCGTGTCGCCTAATCGAGCAACTCTCGCGCGCCCACCTCGCCTTGCCACGCCGACGCCGAGGCTGCCGCGCTGCAAGCGGCCGCAGGCCGACGCCCGGCGGCGCGGACAGATCGCGATCCTGTTGCATTCGTTGAACAAAAATTTGCCGATCCGGCGACGCATCGAGAGTTCGAGTAAAAAGCAAAGTTTTCGTTAACGATCCGCCGCGGCAGGAATACAGCGGGAGCCGATTAAAGCCCGCCCTTCGGCGTTTCCTCGATGCGTCCGAGCAGAAAGATTGTGCGAACGTGTTGCCGTTTTGCCACGCTACGCGGGGCATTCGCGCTATTCAAGCGAATGGAAATGAGCTAATGTGTGTTGGGGGTAACTCACACCATCGGTGTGCCTCGATCGACGCTGATGGCAAATCATACAGAGGCGCCCGGTCTAATCCCCACCGGGCGGGGCATCGACTCGGAGGAGAAGGAGAGAACGTATGAAGAGATGGTTGGTTGCCGCGGCAGCCTTGGCTCTCGTTGCCACGGCGTCGCCGGCGTTGGTCAGTAAGGCCCAAGCAGCGCCTCCCAAGAACCCATTTTGCTCGGTTGCCGGGGACTACACCTTTGGGCGGGCTATCACATCATGGGCAGACCGGTACGATTGTTGGGGCTATCCGTGGCCGTACTTCCGCGAACATCACATGTGGTGGTGGGGCGGCCCGCACGGGTGGCATCATCATCACTGGCACTGGCGGCATCATCACCACCACCACCATCAATAGGTGGGGGCAAGCAATCTCGAATCCGAATCGCGCCGTCGCGGCCGGACGTAGGCAACTAACGGCCGTGGCGGCGTAATCGGATACGAGTCCTGATGCGAGCTCTGGGTCAGCACGCCCAGCAAGTCTAGAGTCCGATTGGATCCGCTTCGTGACGCCGGTCGTCGTCCAGCCGGAGCTTGACTCCGCGGGGCGACAGCGGCGTGTTTTTTAGGCGAGCGGCTTACTCGCTTTGCTTCGGTGCCATTCATTTGGATTCGGCGCCCCCTAATTTGCCGCCGCCCATCCGGCTGGACTCACAGATTTTGGACGGGAGCAGGACCGGCGCTCGGTCAGAGGGATTGGCGCGCTATTGCGTCGCCAAACGCCGCTTCGCTTTAATTGCTAGCGGTCCGGTCAGATCAAATCCGGCGCCGCAACTCCGGCTGCGTTGATTCCCTACTGTAATTCCATCATTCCAATTTCACCGGCGGACGCCGGCCTGCACCTTTGTCATCGCGCCGCGTCGGCCGCACCGCGCAGATGCGTCTTTTCCAGCATCACATGGATGCCCTTGGCGCCATTGACGACCTGCGTGACGCGAAGGTCGGCGGCCAGGCTGCACAGCGTGTAGGCGTCTTCGCGACTGATGCCGGTGCGGACGCAAATGAGCTTGATCATGTCGCGCAGCGCGATCACCACGGCGTCGTCAAGGTCGGGATCGAACGCCATGGTGATGACGTGGGTCGGCGTCTCGGCGAGCGGCCATTGCAGCGCCATATCGTCCCGCACGTGCAGTTCGAAAGTGCCGACGAGACCGGTTTCGATAGCGGTAATGCAGACTTCGCCGTCGCCTTGTACGGCGTGACCATCGCCGACCGAGAACAGCGCGCCGTCGACGTGAATCGGCAGATAGAGCGTGGTGCCGGCGACCAGTTCCTTGTTGTCCATATTACCGCCGTTACGCCGCGGCGGCGGACTGGCGACCGCTCCCCAAGCCGGTGGCGGCGCCACCCCCATGATGCCGAAGAACGGCCGAAGCGGCAGTTCCAGCCCCCACGGCAGCTTGCCCACCATGCGCGCACGATCGAGCGGAATGTGAATGAGCCGCGCTTTTTCGAAATCGTCGGGCAGCGCGCCCGCAAGCGGCCGGATGACATTGTAGCCCCAATCGCCGCCCAGCTCGACCGATTTGATACGGACTTCCAGAACTTGACCGGCCTTGGCGCCGCGCACCGCCACCGGCCCGGTGAGGATATGCGGCCCATTGAGCCGGGGCGCTACGCGGGCATGTATCGCCGCCAACGCAGCAGGCACGGCAAACCCCGAAGCCGGCTGCGGCATCTGCGCCGGTGCGCCCGACACCGTCGAGATGGTGACGGCATCACCCGCCTCGACCGTGATCAGCGGCTTGAGCGCTGCGTCGAAAAAACCCCAATGCACGGTCTCCGGAGCGGCATCCAAACGATGCGCTGACATTTGGCGCGCCTTGCTCGGCTGTCCCAGCGGCTGAGAATAGCGCGTCCAGCCGCGGCGCGCACGGCGAAATCAGTGAAGTCCAATGCGGGGCACCCCGTGCGGGCTACCTGTGGCCTAACTGCGCCTTGCAGCGGCGCCGATCAGGAGACCGATGCCGGCAACGAGCGCCAGGGTCAAGAGCGGCCGCTGCGCGACTTGGTCGGCCGCGCGACGGGCCGCGTCACGGCTGATCCTGCTGCCGATTCTTGTCGCCTCGTTTCCCAGCTTCGCCGCGCCGCCAACCGCAGCGCGCCGATTACGGCGGAAGCGATCGACCAGATCGGTGAGGATGGGAGCAATAGCATCGGCGATCTGGTCGCCGGCCGCCGAGGCATTGCCGGCCACGCGCCGGCCGGCCTTCTGTCCGAGCGTGCCCAATTCCTTCTCGATGGCGCGCAGATGATCGACAATCGCCGTGACGTTGGGTTCAAACTCGCTCGAACGAGGTTGAAACATGACTTGTTCTCCTGGCCGGAGCCTCGTCCGGCGCGCCGGGGGACGGAATTGATCTGTTCACGCTAACCCGGCGACAAAGCAAACGTTCCCGACAATGAACTTTTGCATGGCTCTGTGCGTTGTCCGGCGAATTCCCCGCCACGGAGCCGGCCATGCCAGAGAACCGAACGCAAAATTCCGATTTCAACCACGCTTTCAGCGACGCGAAGAAGCACGCTTCGAGCGCCGCCAACGAGGTCTCGGGCGCCGCCCAGGATCTCTACGACCAGGCTCGCGATAGCGCCGGCCAGGTCGCGGACGCGACCACGAATGCGGCCCGAAAGACCGCCGGCTCATTCGAGCGGGCGGTGCGTAATACGATTGAAAACCAACCCTACACGGCGGTCGCGATTGCGCTCGGAGTGGGATGGCTGTTGGGACGCACGCACCGGCCGCTCTAGGAATCCCAGGGTTCGGGGACCAGGGATCAAGGCCTGATGCCCGAGACCTGACTGCGGCTTACAGGTTCGACCAGATCAGCGTCAGACCGGAGATCAGCAGCAGCACCATGACGGCGCGCTGATAGCCGCGATCGGCCATGCGCCGGTAGATGAACGCACCAAGCCTGGCGCCGACGATCGCGGCCGGTAGCGCCACAGCCGCCTCGACGGCCACCTGCCGGGTCAGCAACCCGGAAGCCGCGTGCGAAACCAACGCCAGCGATAGGATCGCCAGGTTGAAGAACTGAACGACCGCGCGGCGCTGGTCCTTGTTCCAGCCGCGGATATCGGTCCATACGACAGGCAACACGCCCGACAGGCCGGTCAGGCCGCCGAGAAACCCACCGCCAAACCCGACGACGCCGTCCGCGGCTTCGCCACCCCAGGCCTTCGCGAACTGGCGAGTGCGCAGCAGCACATAGCTCGGATACAGAACCAGGAAGCAGCCAAGACCGAACTTGAAAATCCGCGGATCGACGTGCGGTAGAACGAGCGTACCCAGCGGAACGCCCAACAGGCCCGGAAGCACGAAAACCAGCACTCGCCTCCACTGGATGGTGCGCCAGATCAGATGCAGCGTCTGGGTCTGTGATACGACCGAGCAGATGATCGTCAATGAGGCCGCGGCCGCCGGCGGAATGGCATACACCCAGATGCCGAGCGCCGTGATGCCGGTGCCGAATCCGGTGAGCCCGTTGACGAGCCCACCCGCCAGGGCCCCTGCGAGGACGATGGCCGCCTGCTCTAGGCCCAACTCTACCCCCAACTTTACCCCAATGACTGCGACATGGCTGCGCGGGCCCGCCTCCTACCCGCGCAACGCGATGGATTGGCCGCCGTCGGCTACAAGGACGGCGCCGGTGATAAACCGGCCGGCATCGGACACGAGCAGCAGCAGCGGACCATCGAGGTCGCACTCCTCGCCGAAGCGGCCGGCGGGAATTTGGCGCGTCAACGCCCTGCCCTTCTCGCTGGTCAGATAGTCCCGATTGAGTTCGGTGACGATCCAACCCGGCGCGATGGCGTTGACGCGGATGCCCTTGAACGCCAGTTCGAGCGCCAGCGCCCTGGTGAGCTGGATGACTCCGGCCTTGGCCGTCGCATAGGCGACGACGCCCTTATCGACGCCAAGGCCAAGCACGGATGCAATATTGACGATGGCGCCGCCCTTGCCGGCCGCCAGCATTCGGCGCACGGCTTCCTGCGCCCAGAAGAACACCGCATCGAGATCGGTCGAGAGCACGCGGCGCCAAGCCTCCTCGTCAAGCTCGACCGCACGCCCCGCATGGGCGACGCCGGCATTGTTGACCAGGATGGTCACGGTGCCGAGCGCTTTCTCGGCGGCCTCGAAGGCAGCGCGCATCGCCGCGCGGTCACGCACGTCGGCCGCAAGTGCCAGAGCGCGGCCGCCCGCCTGCTCGATGCGCGCCTTGACTGCGGCGAGGCGATCGGTCCGCCGCGCCACCAGGGCGACGGCGGCACCGTTTTCAGCCAAAACCTCCGCGAAGCGCGCGCCGAGGCCGCTCGACGCACCGGTCACCAGCGCGACCTTGTCGCTGAGGTCGAAAATTGCCGCCGCACCCATGTACCAGCCCTCAAGATCCAAATGCCGCGGGCGGCGAAGCCGCGCGCGATCCCATTGCGGAGGCGCAAGATTGCGGGAATTAATGCGCCGATCAAGCGTCGCCGAGCGCGGCTGTGGGAGCACCACGATATGGGCTTTTTGGACCAGCGGCAGTGGATGGCAAGCCTGGAGCAGCACGGCGAATTGCGCCGGATCGCCGCCGAGGTCGATTGGGACCGCGAGATCGGCGCCATTGCACGGCGCGTGCTGGAGAAGAAGGGCCCGGCGCTGCTGTTCGAGAACATCAAGGGCTACAAGCAAGGCCGTTGCACAAGACTGTTCGTCAGCGGTCTTGGCGCGCGCTCGCGGCTCGCGCTCGCGCTCGGCTTTGATCCCGGCACGGCGAACCGGGAGCTCGTTCAATACGTGATGAAGAAGAACCGCGAGACGGTCGCGCCGAAAATCGTATCCAGCGGCCCGGTGAAGGAAGTCATCGTTCGCGGCAGCGAGATCGATCAGACCGAATTTCCGGTGCCGAAATGGCACTACCTTGAAGGCGGCCGCTATATCCACACCTTCACGTCCATTGTGACCAAAGATCCTGATACCGGCGTCGCCAACGTGGGCATGTACCGCGGCATGATCGGCCGGAAGAACACGACGCCGCTTCTGCTGATCAAAGGCGGCCAGCATTGGGGCGCGCATTTTGTCAAATGGGCCGCGCGCGGCCAGCCGATGCCGGTCGCTTGCGTCATCGGCTGGGACCCCATCATGTCGTTTTTGTCCGGATCGCCGATACCGGCCGGCGTCTGCGAATACGACGTGATGGGCGCCTATCGCGGCGAGCCGGCGGAGCTGGTGCGCTGCGAGACCGTCGATCTGGAGGTGCCGGCGAGCGCGGAGATCGTGATCGAAGGCACCATCAGCGACGATCCGGCGAGCTACGAGAGCGAGGGCCCGTTCGGCGAGTTCACCGGCTACGTCTCCGACCTGCCGACGCCGCGCCCAACCATGCAGATCACCTGCATTACCCATCGGCGCGACCCGGTCTTCTGCGGCTCGCTCGAAGGCACGCTGCCCGGCTCCTACAGCGAGAACAGCATCATGTCCTCGGTGCAGCGCGCCGCCATCGCCTGGAATATTTTGAACGGCGCCGGCATCCCCGGCATCCTCGACGTCTACGCGCCGCCGATCACCAACGGCGTCAACCTGCGGGTACAGATCAAGAAGCACTATCAGGGCCAGCCCAAGCAGATCGCCGCGGCGCTGTGGGGCAACAGCGCCGCGCAATACCGCTACAAGCACGTCATCGTCGTGGAGGAAGACATCGATCCCTCCGACGACGAGCAGGTGGAGTGGGCGTTCGCGCACCGCGTCAATGCCGGTGAAGGCGGCGTGGTGATTTTTCCGGGAATCTTCGGCTCGCCGATCGATCCGTCAACGCCGATGGAGGACCGCGACGTGGCGCAGCTCGGCACCGGGCTTTGGAACCGAATGCTGATCGACGCCACGCGCTCGTGGAAAAATCCGCGCCGCGCGCAATGGGGCAACGAGCGTTTTCCTCCCACCGTGCGTCCGGACGGCGAGGACGAGGCGCAAGTTGCAGCGCGCTGGTCCGAATACGGTCTCGACGATTTGTAAGGCGGCGATCAATCAAGCCCGCACGTCACGTCCGCATACAGGGTTCGCATGCCAAATGCACCGTATTATAGTGCGGTCGTCCCAGTCGGAGCGAATGGAGCGCGGCCATGACGGCGCACGAACACGAACACGAGCACGATCATCCCCAGCACGGCTCGGAGCTTTCCGAGATGCAGCTGCGCGTGCGCGCGCTGGAGACCGTGCTCGCCGAGAAGGGCTATATCGACCCGGCCGTGCTCGACGCCATCGTCGAGGCCTATGAGACCAAGGTCGGCCCGCACGCCGGCGCCCAAGTAGTCGCCAAGGCGTGGAGCGATCCGGCGTTCAAGCGCGCGCTGCTCGAAGATGCCAGCAAGGCGGTCGCGTCGTTCGGCCTGCTCAACCGCATCGGCGACCACCTTGTCGCGGTGGAGAATACGCCAAAGCTGCACAACATGATCGTGTGCACGTTGTGCTCCTGCTATCCGTGGGAAATGCTCGGGCTGCCGCCGGTCTGGTACAAGTCGGCGCCGTATCGCTCGCGCGCGGTCAGCGATCCGCGCGGCGTGCTCGCCGATTTCGGCGTCAAGCTCGCGGCCGACGTGCAGATTCGCGTCTGGGATTCGACGGCGGAAACACGCTTCATCGTGCTGCCGATGCGGCCGCCCGGAGCCGAAGGCTGGAGCGAGGAGAAGCTCACGAATCTCGTCACACGCGACAGCATGATCGGCACCGGGCTTGCCCAGAATCCCACAGAGGTCGCGTGATGGACGGCATACACGACATGGGCGGCATGCACGGGTTCGGCAAGGTCGAGCCGGAGAAGGATGAGCCGGTGTTTCATGCACCCTGGGAAGGACGCACGCTCGCGCTCAACCGCGCCATGGGTTACACGGGCATCTGGACGATCGACCAGACGCGTGCCGGCATCGAGGCGTTGCCGCCGGGTGTCTATCTCTCGAGCTCCTATTACAGAAAATGGGAATTGCGGCTCGAGAACATGATCGTGGATATGGGCTTGGCCGGCGCCGACGAGCTCGCGGCAGGCCATGCGCTGCGTCCGGGGAAGCCGCTCAAACGAACGCTCAAGGCCGCCGACGTCTCTAAGACGCTGACGCGCGGCTCGTTCGGCCGCCCGGCGCCGGCTCCCGCACGTTTCAAGCCGGGCGACCGCGTGCGCACCAAAAACATCCATCCGGCGACGCATACGCGGCTGCCGCGCTATGCCCGCGACAAATCCGGGCTGGTCGAGGCGATCCGCGGTTGTCACGTCTTTCCCGACACGGTGGCGATCGGCCAAGGCGAGAACCCGCAATGGCTCTACACCGTGCTGTTCGACGGCGCCGAATTGTGGGGCGAGAGCGCCGATCCTTCGCTCAAGGTCTCGATCGAAGCGTTCGAGCCGTATCTGGAAGCGGCTTAGTTGTCATTCCGGCCGAGCGAAGCGAGAGCCGGAATCCATAATCACTGAACTAGCGGATGAGCAAACAATTCGATGTTTACATGTTGGCAAGTCGAAAGCACGACACCCTCTATACAGGGATAATCTGTGATCATGGATTCCGGCTCTCGTTCGCTTCGCTCGCTCGGTCGGAATGACGAGGTCAGCATTCCGCGCAACACCGAAGGCCCGGTCTTCCGCGAGCCGTGGGAAGCGCAGGCGTTCGCGCTCGCCGTGTCGCTCGGCGAGCGCGGCCTGTTCACCTGGAGCGAGTGGGCGAAAATACTCGGCGAGGAGATCAAAAAAGCGCAGGCCGCGGGCGACCCGGACACCGGAGAAACCTATTACCGGCACTGGCTCAATACCCTCGAACGCATGGTGGCGGAGAAAGGCCTCAGCGATCCGCGCACGCTGGCGCGCACGCGTGATGCCTGGGAGCGGGCCTGCGCGCGCACCCCGCACGGGGTGGCGATCGAACTTAAACCGAACGACTTCGCCGAATAGGATTTCCGCGAGCAAGCCGGCAAAACATCAGGCTCAGTGCACCGCGACGGCGGCGCGGGGGGTGAGCGCACCGGGATGGCGGATCACGTCGCCGGCGAGCCGGTGGGCGGCCTCGGCGGCCTGTGCCGGATCACGGCCATTCAGCCGCGCCGCCAGATAGCCGGCGTTGAAACCGTCGCCGGCGGCGGTGGGGTCGACCGGCTGCACGACTTCGGGCACCGGCACGAACTCCTGCGTGCCGGACGTGGCGACGAGCGCGCTGTTGGGGCCGTTCTTGACCACGATCTCGCCGATGCCGAAGGCCTGCAGGCGCGCCACGGTCGCTTCCGGACTGGGATCGCCCCAGAGCACGGCCTCGTCATCGAATGCCGGCAGCGCGATGTCCACGCGCTTGAGCGTTTCGATGAAAACCGTCCGCGTCCGCGGCAAGTCGCCGTTCCAGCCGCGCGGCCGGAAATTGCCGTCGAACGCCACCTTGGCGCCCTGCGCGCGCGCCATTTCGAGCACCGCAAGCAGACGGCCGATGCCAATGGTCGAAAACAGCGACAGCGTTATTCCCGAAAAGTAGATCAGCTTCGCGGCGAGCAGGCTTTGCGCAATGCGACCCCAATCGGGCAATTCGAACAATTCCCGCACCGCCGCGCCCTCGCGCCAGTAGCGCACGCTGCGCTCGCCCGCCGGACCATTCTCGACCAGAGACAAAGCGGGAAGCCGGCCGGGAACGCGCAGCATCAGATTGCCGACAATTCCCTCCGCGGCCGTCAGCGCCAAAATGGCCTCCGAGTAAGGGTCGTCGCCGACCGCCGTGGCGAAGGCGACCTCGATGCCCGCGCGGGCGAGATAGATTGCGGTGTTGAACGCATCGCCGCCGCAGGAGAGCGCAAAGCGGCCGTCGGCGCCTCGCCGCAGTTCGATCAGCACTTCGCCGATGCAGAGCGCGCGCGGTATTTTCTCGTCTGTTGGCTCGTTCATGTGCTCGTCTCTCACGCCGGATGCGGATACGACCTGCGGATTTGCGATTGAGGCATTGTTTCGCTCTCGATTGACTCCACTCCAAACCGAGCCTGCTTAGCGGCGAAGCGGCCGGGCGGCCAGAGCGGCAAAATATCCGAAGGCGCTCAGAAGCGCGATGCAGAAGCTGACCGGCCAATCGGTGTAATAGGCGATGGTGAGACCGAACCAAGCCTCCGCCAGCGCGATAAGAGCCGAAAGCGCCATCGCGTTCCACAGTCCGGCCGCGAGACGCTGCGCCGCCGCCGGCGGCCCCACCATCAGCGCAAAGACCAGAAGCACGCCGACGATCTGCGCGCTTTCGGAAACCGCGAGCGCCACGATGGTCAGAAACGCGATCGAGACCAGACGCACCGGCACGCCCTTGGCCTCGGCGAGTTCCGGCTGCAGGCTCGCAAAGACAAGCGGCCGCATAATAGCGGCGAGCGCCGCAAGCGTGACGGCGCCAAGCCCGATCAGCGTTGCGATGGTTGCGCGGTCGACGGCGAGCACGTTGCCGAACAGCAGCGCGGTCGCCTGCGCGGCGAATGCCGTGTAGTAGTGCAGGAAAAGCAACCCGAAGCCGAGCGCCAGCGCCAGCACCACGCCGATGGCAACATCGCGGCCGCCGAGGCGTTCGCCCATCGCCCCCATGCCGATCCCGGCCGCGACCGTGACGACGACGAGCCCCCACACCGGAGCCACGCCGACGAGCACCGCGCCGGTCGCTCCGGCAAAGCCGATATGGCCGAGGGCGTGGCCGGCAAAAGTCTGTCCGCGCAGCACCAGAAAATAGCCGACCGGCCCCGCCACCAACGCGACGACGCCGGCGGCGACGAAGGCGTTGCGCATGAAATCGTATTCAAGCATGGGGGCGATCGTGATGGTGGCCATGCCCATGATGGGCATCGCTGCCGGAGTGATCGTGCACGTGATCGTGCAGATGGTCGGAGCGTTCGACGTCGCGGCCGCGCGAGAGCACGAAAATACAGCCGTCGGCGTGCACCACGCTGATCGACGTGCCGTAGAGTCGCGACAGCACCGGTGCGGTCATCACTTCGGCCACAGTGCCGAGCGCGGCCTGGCCGTTGCCGAGATAGAGGACGCGATCGAGCGCGCCGACCAGCTGATTGAGCTCGTGGGCGGAGAACAGCACGGTGATGTTGCGCTTGCGGCAGAAATCGCGCACCAGCTCGACCACGGTCTCCTGGTGGCGATGGTCGAGGCTGATCAGCGGCTCGTCGAGCAGGAGCAGATGCGGCTCGCCGAGCAGGGCCTGCGCCAGCAGCAGCCGCTGCCGTTCGCCGCCCGACATTTCGGCGAGCGGACGCGCGGCGAGTTCACCTGCGCCGACCGCGGCGAGCGTGTCCTCGATGCGCGTGCGGTCGAGGCGCCCGCACAGCGGCACACCCCAGCGCTCGCCGCGCAGCGATGAGGCGATGAAATCGCGGCCGCGCATGTGCACGTCCGGCAGCACGGTGCGGACCTGCGGCAAGTAGCCGATATCGGCATCGCCGCGCCGCGGGGCGCGGCCGAAGACGCGGATGGTCCCGGCGCTCGGCGCGATCAAGCCGAGAACGGCGCGCATCAGCGTGGTCTTGCCGGCGCCGTTGGGGCCGAGCACGCCGATGAATTCGCCGCTTCTGATGGCGATGCTGGTATCGGCGAGCACATTGCGACCGCCGATCGCGAGCGTCACACGGTCAAACTCGATGATGTTCATGAGGACGTCCCGGCCAACGCCCTCTCGGTCGCATCGAGCTCGCTCATCATCCAGTCCTGGTACGACCGGCCGGGCGGCTCGGTCTCGGTGACGCCGACCACCGGGATTTTCGACGCGCGCGCGAGATCGAGCAGATGCCGTACCAGATTGTTCGAGGCCTGCTCATTGTAGAACAACACCCGCACCGCATGGGTCTTCAGCTCGTGCTCGAACGCGGCAAGGGCGCGCGCGCTCGGTTCGGTATCGTTCATGACGGCGATCTGAAAGGTCCGGTCGTGCATCTTCAGATCGAGCGCGGTGGCCATGGCGCCAAACACCGGTTCGGTGGCGGCGACCGCGGCGCCGGCGTATTTTTTCCTGATCGTCGCGATTTTCTCGTCGAGCGGCGCCAGCGAGGCCGTAAACCTTTGCAGCCGCGCTGCATAATCGGCCTTGTGGGCGGGGTCGGCCGCGGAGAGCGCGGACGCGATCGCGGCGGCGACCACCGGCATGGTCGAGGGGTCGTACCACAGGTGCGGATTGTCACCGGCATTCTTGTGGGTGAGCGCGGCGGCGACGATGACGGTGCGGCCGCCCTTGCGCGTCGCCGCGACCAGCTTCGCCATCCACGGGTCGTAGTCGGCGCCGTTGTAGATGACGATCTGCGCTCCCGCGACAGCGCGAACGTCGCTAGGCGAGGCTTCGAACAAATGCGGATCCTGGGCGGGATTACGCAGGATGCTGTCGACCTCAACCCGGTCGCCGCCAATCTGCCGGGCGACGTCGCCATAGAAATTTTCCGCCGCCACGATCGCGATCCGCCCGCCGCTGGCGGCGCCGGGAACGAGTCCAGCCGCGATAAAGGCAAATGTTGCAAAGGCGATGAGCGCTTTCACCACCAGGCTCCTCGGGCCGCGGGGCAGGCGAGCAGAGCACCGAATGTAATATTATAACATTACAGCGGCAAGTTTCCCCTCTCTCGGCGCGAGGCGCGAGGGAGGAAAAAATGCGACGCGGCGTGTCTTCTCACGGCACGAAATTCGACGGCGGATAGGTGCGCAGCACCCATTCCACGTGCGTGGCCGAAGGAATGCGGCGCGGTCCGCCGCGACTGACCAACTCGCAGGCTTGCGCCTGCACCTGCGGCGGCGTCAGCGGCCAGCCGCGCTTGAGGCAGGCGGGGCCGTCGCCGCTGCAGCAGCGGTGACGCCGGCAATGGCCGCGCGCGCAACTGCGCCACAGCGGTAGCAACTCGCAGTAGAGCTGGCGGATCGCCATGAAGGCCGCTTGGCGCTGCGCTGCTTGTCTCTCGGGCGTGAGCGCATCCAGGTAACGGCTCCGCCCGCGCCGTGTTCTCTTGCGTCTTCTGAACTTGGTCATGTTTAGCCTTCGTGGTTTGCGCTGCCTCGCGAGCGCGGGCGCGCGGCGGGCAGCAAAAAAAAGGAAAACGCCTTCCCGCGACGCGCTTTTTCATGCGTGTCCGGGTTTTACAAAAACCGCTTCCAGAACTCTCCCCCAAAAAGTGAGGGAGGCGGCGCGCCGACAGGCGCAACTTCAATGTCCGCGCCGCACATCGGGGTGTTACCGCCCGGACGTGCTGCGGGCGCGGAAGCGCGCCGCAAACGGCTCGCTTGCACGAACCGCCCGCTGCGGGCGCGCTCGCCTCTCGGCGCACCGCCACGGCTCTTGTCCCGGCAGCCGAACGCCAAGGACTCGGCCCAGGCCGCGCTTCACGCGAAGAGGAGGGCGCGGGCGTTACCCGCGCCACTTTTCGCGCTTAAGCCAAGCACCTGGCGCGCCGGTCTAAATGCCGGCGGGGACGATACCCGGACCGCCCGGGAACGGAGTGTATCGCTCCGCCCGCGGGAACCGCCCTCGCTCCCCTTCGGGAGTACCCTCGGCCGAAAGGCCCCTCACAAGATTCGGTGAGCGAGGCAGGACTTTGTAGCCCGTTCGGGGACTTAAAGTCAAGGAAAAAATGACAATTGTGAAGAAGCCTTCCGATCACCGGAAGGGAATAAATTCCGGATAATTTGAAACGCTCCTTGCTTCGTCATGCGCGGGCTCGACCCGCGCATCCATGCTGATCGGCCGCAAATCGACAGCGCAGCGTGGATTGCCGGGTCAAGCCAAGGTCAAGCCCGACAATGCAACGGAGAAGTGCGGCACAACTTGATCGAACTAGGGCCTGTCCTCAATTGAGCCAGATGATAGCAGCCGCGAGGTGAATTGCGGCGAGGAAATTTCTGGCGGTTTTGTCGTAGCGGGTGGCGATGGCGCGATATTGCTTGAGCTTGCAGAAGAAATTCTCGATGAGGTGGCGCGCCTTGTAGGCATCCTTGTCGAAACTGCGTTGGACCTTGCGGTTGCTCTTGGGTGGGATCACGACCGACTTTCCCCGTGCCAGCAAGGGTTCGATTACCCGTTCATCGGCATCGAAGGCTTTGTCTGCCAGCAAGGTCTCGGCCGCCATGCCGGGCAGCAGCGCGTCGGCGCCTTCCAGGTCATGGGCTTGGCCCGGCGTCAAAATGAAGTCCAGCGGATTGCCCAAGGCGTCGACCAGCGCATGAATCTTGGTGCTCAGCCCGCCTTTGCTGCGCCCGATCGCTTGGTCTTCACTGTCTTTTTTTGCGCACCCGCGCTGTGCTGATGCGCCCGCACGATCGTGCTGTCGATCATGGCGTACTCATTGTCCGCATCACTCGCCAGCATCGCAAACAACTTCTTCCACACGCCGTTCTTGGCCCAGCGCGAAAATCGCGTGTGAACCTTGATCGGGTCGCCAAAACGCTCCGGAATGTCTCGCCACGGTATCCCGGCGCAATATTGATAAAGTACCGCCTCCACAAACAGCCGATTGTCCTTGGCGGTTACTCCAACGTGACCCTTCCGGCCCGGCAACATATCCTCGATCCTGGCCCATTGATCGTCCCGAAGAGCATAGCGGCGCATCTGTCAGCTCCCGAATCAGCTGACGCCCTATAAATCATGCGATAATCTCCTTGGGAATCCTTTAATTGAGGACAGGCCCTAATGCCCACTTTCGCTGTCGCCTGATTCATGAGCATTCGGAGAGGAGCGACCCCGATCTGGGTGGCGATGATCACCAGCGCCGAGAACGAGCGATGGTCAAGCGACGTCGCGATCACCGACCTGACCCGCGCCGGTTTGCCGGCGCCGTCCATCGTGCGTCCGGCAAAGATCGCGTGCCTTGACCCCGAGCAGATCGACCGCCGCGTCGGGCGGCTCGATCGGGCAGCGGCACGCAACGTGGGCCAGAAGCTCCGTGGGTTTTTGGAGTGAGGCATTTAGAAACGCCTCAACATTGTGTGCTGCGCCGCGCGCGGGAAACGCAGCGATCATTGCGGATGCAGCAGCGGCACCAGCCGGTTTTTCTCGGCGGCGTCGATGGCGAGGTTGCGGGAAAATCCTGCGGCGTCTGCGGAATAGCCCGTGGGCTGGAACGTGTGCTTGACCACGCGCTGCGCCGCGCCGCTTTTCATGACCGCGATGCAGGCCGCCTCGAGCGTGCGGACCACGGCATCCGGCATTCCGGCCGGGCCCAACAGGCCGCCGTAGCTCAAGGGCGCGACGTCATAGCCCTGCTCCTTGAAGGTCGGCACGTTGGGCAGCGACGGATTGCGCTCTTCGGCAAAAATGCCCGGCATCGGCAGTCCGCTGCCGGCGGCCGCGGTCAACGGCACCGCCGCGAAATCGATCTGGCCTGAGCGCACGTTCTCGATCTCCTCGGCCGGCCCCTTGAACGGAATGTCGTTGAAAGACACCTTGGCCTGGTCGGCGAGTTCGATCATCGCCAGGTGCGGAATGGTGGCGATGCCGGGGATGCCGACGGTGACGGCGCCCGGCTTGCGCCGGGCCGCCTCGATGAGATCGCGGGCCGTTTTCAGCGGCGAGTTCGGCGGCACCACCACCACCTGGTCGTTTTTGAACGTCTGGCAGATCGGGGTAAAGGACTTCAGCGTGTAGCCGGCCTGCTTGTCGGTCAACGGCTCCACCGTGATCGAATAGGTGGCGCCGTGCATGAGCGTGTAGCCGTCGGGTTTGGCGCGCGCTACGTCGGCGGTGCCGAGCACGCCGCTGGCGCCGGGCCGGTCGACGACGATGAACGGCTTGCCGAGCCGCGACGAGAAACCGTCGGCGAGCACGCGGCCCAAAATGTCGGCACTCGATCCGGCGGTGGTCGGAACGACGATCTGCACCACGTGATCGGGGTAGGACGCCCCCGCCGCGCCGGCTGGAACGGTTAGCGCTGCGGCGGCAATCGTCCAACCAACGGTCGCGGCAAAGCCCGTGCGCTGCTGCATCGTTCCCTCCTGCTTCTAACCGTCATCCTTCGAGGCTCGCTTCGCTCGCACCTCAGGGTGACGGAATGGGGAAAAACGATACAAGAAGCGGAGACCCGATCAAGCCGATGGCGCTCGCGTCAACGCCGCACCCCAGGGCCCAAATGCGCTGCTGCAAGGGCCTGCGGATGCCTATATAGGAGAGGCCAACGGAGGGAAGAAATGACTGACAAAATTCCGGTCACCGTGCTGACCGGCTATCTGGGCGCCGGCAAGACCACGCTGCTCAACCGCATCCTCTCGGAGCCGCACGGCAAGAAATACGCGGTCATCGTCAATGAATTCGGTGAGGTCGGCATCGACAACGATCTGGTGGTCGGCGCCGACGAAGAAGTGTTTGAGATGAACAACGGCTGCATCTGCTGCACCGTGCGCGGCGACCTGGTGCGCATCCTCGACGGGCTGATGCGGCGCAAGGGCAGGTTCGATGCGATCATCGTCGAGACCACCGGACTCGCCGATCCGGCGCCGGTGGCGCAGACATTCTTCATCGACGAGAACGTCGGGCGGCGCACCAGGCTCGACGCGGTGGTGACCGTCGCCGACGCCAAGTGGCTCAACGAGCGGCTGAAAGATGCCCCGGAAGCCAAGAACCAGATCGCCTTCGCCGACGTGATCCTGATCAACAAGACCGACCTGGTGACGCCCGAAGAGCTGGAAGACGTCGAGGCGCGCATCCGCGGCATCAATCCCTACGCCAAGCTGCATCGCACCCAGCGCTCGAACGTGGCGCTCGATGCCGTGTTGGGCCGCAACGCCTTCGATCTCGACCGCATTCTCGATCTCGAGCCGCAGTTTCTCGAGAGCGACGGGCACGATCATGATCACGGCGATGGCCACAAGCATGACCACGAGCACGGCGACGACCATCATCATGATCACGACCACACGCACGCGCATTCGCACGGTGGATTGAAGCACTACCACGACGAGGAGATGCAATCGATTTCGCTCAAAAGCGACAAGCCGCTCGATCCCGACAAGTTCTTCCCGTGGGTGCAGGACCTGGTGCAGAAGGAAGGCCCCAGCATCCTGCGCTGCAAGGGCATCCTTTCTTTCAAAGGCGACGATCAGCGCTTCGTCTTTCAGGGCGTGCACATGATCCTTGACGGCGATCACCAGCGGCCGTGGCGCGAGGGCGAAAAACGCGACAGCCGCATCGTCTTCATCGGCCGCAATCTGCCGGGCAAGAAGATCACCGAAGGGTTCGAGAGCTGCCTGGCGTAAAATAACCTCATCCCGTTTACGGGGAGATGGCGGCCGGGTAAGGGGGCGTCGACGAATGCGCGGTGCGGCGTGTTGAAACTGATCGCAATCATTCTCGATGAGGAGAGACCCACTCACCCGGTCGCCGACCCGGTCGGAGGCTGGCCTCTCCCCGCACGCGGGGAGAGCTGATGCGCACGACCGCTTCTGTCGTCGAGCGCACGCGCCCGGTCGCGGCGGATGGCGCCATCGTCGGCATCCATTTTCTCGACCGTACCGCCGTCTTCGTGCTCGGCGAGCAAGCGCTGCTGCTGGCCGAGCCGGACGGCGAGCTTCGCCGCCTCAACGTGCATGACGGCGCCATTCTTGCGGCGGCGAGCGACGGCACGCGCATCGTCAGCGGCGGCGACGACGGCAAGCTGGTGACGACGGATGCCGGCTCGAGCCGGGTGCTGGCGAGCGACGGGAAGCACCGCTGGATCGATCATGTCGCGCTCGGACCGGACGACGCCGTCGCCTGGTCGGCCGGCAAGACCGCGTTCGTGCAGGCGAAGGAGCAGAGCGAATTCGAAGCCCCCTCGACGGTCGGCGGCCTGGCCTTTCTGCCGAAGGGCTTTCGGCTCGCGATCGCCCACTACAACGGCGCCACGCTGTGGTTTCCCAATGCGCCGCAGGCTGACCCGGAAAAACTCGAATGGAAAGGCTCGCATCTCGGCGCGACGGTCAGCCCGGACGGCCGCTTCCTCGTCACCACCATGCAGGAGCCGATGCTGCACGGCTGGCGGCTCGCCGACCGCCAGCACATGCGCATGTCCGGCTACGCGGCACGGGTGACCTCGTTCCACTGGAGCCTGCGCGGCCACTGGCTGGCGACATCGGGATCCAATCAAATCATCCTCTGGCCGTTCCAAACCAAGGACGGTCCCATGGGCAAGCAGCCGCGCCTGCTGGCGCCGACAGATCAGCGCGTCGAGGTGATCGCCTGCCATCCGCGGCAGGACGTCATCGCCGCGGGTTATGCCGATGGCATGGTGCTGATCGTGCGCATCGAGGACGGCGCCGAGATTTTGGCCAAAAAGCCCGGCGAGGCACCGGTCGCCGCGCTCGGGTGGAGCGGCGACGGCACGCTGCTTGCTTTCGGCGCCGAGAGCGGCGAGGCCGGCATCCTGGATCTTTCTTGATCCGAAAAAAGACCGCTACCAGCATTCGAGGAATGACAACGGCACCTTCGGCGCCAAGGTTTCGCGCCGCCACAGCGACCGCGCCGACCTCCAGAACCGCTGAGCCCCCCGCACCCGACGCGGCAGGAACCTGCACGACGTTCGCGCGTTGTCACCGCTGACCGGCTTTTTACGCGTGCAAGCAATACCCAATAGCAAATTTGGCCGATAACAAATTGGATTGATAAGTTGAAATCATTTCGCGCCCACCATCCGACAGCCACCCTGAGTGCAGATGCCGCGCGCAGAGTGCACCGGCGGACGCCGCTTCGCAGCCGCGGTCGGCATCGCCAAGCCGCGGCGGTCGAGGCCTTGCCGCCGGCGCGGCCGCCGGTCTGGCTTTCCGCGCGAATCCGCCCGCTGGATACGCTGCCGTTTGCGCCGCGCGCCTTCGTCTTCGACGTCGAGGGAACGCTGGTCGATACCGCGCTGACGACGTTGCAATGCTGGAGCGAGACGCTGACGGAAATCGGATTTGTCGCCAAGGTTGCCGACCTGCACCCCTATGCGGGCATGGACGGCAGGCGCATGCTGCGCCGGCTCCTCAACCGGCACGAGCCGAAGCTTCTCGACCATCTGGTGCAGCTGCAAGGCGAGCGCTATCGCCTGCGGTACCTGACGCATACGCGGCCGTTCACCGGCCTGCGGCGGATGTTCACGCTCATCAGGGACGGCGACGCAAAGATTGTACTCGCCGCGTCCTGCAGCACGGTCGAATTCGCGCATTACCGCTCGATCATGAACGTCGACGATCTGATTGATGACGCATGCTGCGGCGACGACGCCAGGCGGGAAAAGCCGAGTGCGGACGTGATCAGCCTCGCGGCGCGAAGATTGCGCGTGCCGGCGGAGGCGACCGTCATGGTCGGCGACACGCCCTACGATGCGCACGCCGCCCGCGCCGCCGGACTGACGCCGATCGGACTGCAAAGCGGGCATTTCTCGCGCGCCGATCTCATCGACGCGCGCTGCGCCGCAGTGTTCTTCGATCTGCAGGCGCTGAGCCACCGGCTCGAGGAGGCGGCGGCCGACCAGCCGGAAATCGTTAAATCACATATTGCCGCAGCGGCGGATAGCCATTGAAGCCGACCGACGAATAGGTCGCCGTGTAGGCGCCCGTGGCTTCGATCAACACCTTGTCGCCGATCGCCAGCGAAACCGGCAACGGGTACGGCGTCTTCTCGTACAACACGTCGACCAAGTCGCAGGTCGGCCCGGCAATGATGCACGGCACCGTTTCGTCGCGGTCGCGCGGGGTGCGGATCGGGTAGCGGATCGATTCGTCGATGGTCTCGGCAAGACCGTGGAATTTGCCGATGTCGAGATAGACCCAGCGCACCTCGTCCTCGGGCGAGCGCTTGGCGATCAGCACCACCTCGGCCTCGATCACGCCGGCATTGCCGACAAGCCCGCGGCCCGGCTCCACGATCGTCTCCGGCAGGGCGTTGCCGAAATGCTTGCGCAGCGAGCGGAAGATCGCTTTGCCATAGGATTCCAGCTTCGGCGTCTTGCGCACGTAGCGCGCCGGAAAGCCGCCGCCAAGATTGACCATCGACAGCACAATGCCGCGCTCGGCACAGGCGCGAAAGACCGCCGCCGTGGAGGCGAGCGCGCGGTCCCAGGCCTCGACGTTGTGCTGCTGCGAGCCGACGTGAAACGACACGCCATACGCGACCAGCCCGCGCTTGTGCGCCAGCTCGAGAATGTCGGCCGCGTAGTCCGGCTCGCAGCCGAACTTGCGCGACAGCGGCCATTCCGAACCGGAGCCGTCGCAATGGATGCGGCAGATCACCCGCGCGCCGGGAGCCGCCTGCGCGACCTTTTCCACCTCCGCCTCGCAGTCGATCGCGAACAGGGTGACGCCGAGTCTGGCGGCGGCGGCGATCTCGCTGTGCTTCTTGATGGTGTTGCCGTAGGAGATGCGCTCCGGCGCGGCGCCGGCGGCCAATACGGATTCCGTCTCGCTCACCGAGGCGACGTCGAAACAGCTGCCGAGGTCGGCAAGCAGCTTGAGGATTTCCGGCGCGGGATTGGCCTTCACCGCATAGAACACCTTGGTGTCCGGCAGCGCCCGGGCGAAAGACAGATAGTTCTCGCGCACGACCTCAAGGTCGACCACGAGGCACGGTCCATCTTGCGTGCGATGTTTGAGGAATTCGCGGATGCGTGCGGTCATTTCAACCCAGCTCCCCAGATCCTGCTGGCGGCGCGGCCGCCGACGTGAACCTCCTGCGACTGCTGCCTTGGTCCGGATCGGGAAATCCCGTTCCGCACGGCCGGCAAAGAAGGACAAAGCCCTTTCGGTGTCTCCGGCATTGGCGCCGGCAACAGACCCAAAAAAGCCCTTCCGTCGTTGCTTTAAGCCGCGTCGCCAGTTGAGAGCTGGCTATGCCGGTTCGCCTCCGGCTGCCGGTCGCGGGAGCAAGGAAGTCGTGTCTCTTCCTTAGGCGGCTGTCCGGCCTCTTGTCCGGATGCCCACCGACCGACACACGGCCACAGGCACGTGCGAAATTGGGCAGGCGGCAAATAAGCCATTCCACCGCGAGTCGCAAGCGCCTTGCTCATTGGGTGGCGGAAGTTGGGGATAGTTTCCGCCGCGCGGCGGCGGCGCGCCGCTCTCACTCGGCGGTGAACGGCTCGACGCGGTGCGCGGCCAACAGGAACTGCACCATGACCGCGAGCCCGCACAGCATGAAGATGCCGTCGAGGATGTGAGCGCCGATCGCGCCGAGCCCCATCAGGCTCGCAATCGCCCAGCTGCCGGCGAAGGCGGCGCCAAACACTTCGGCGCTGATCAGGATCGCCGCGCTGACCACGGTCAGGACGTTGCGCCAAAGGATGCGCCGGGAGCGTCGTTGCGGCCTAGCCTCGTTCATGCGCCGGCACTTAGTCCGAAAGCTCCGCGAGATGCAAGGTCATCGGTCTGCTCTGCTCGGTTCGCTTGACGAACGAAAGTCCGCGTCAATGAGCGATCCCGTATGATTTTTCCCTCTCCTGAAGGGGAGGGAATTCGCTCAGGTCGAGGCCTCGTTTTTGGTCTCGAAATTGAGTTCGATTTCCACGTTGTTCGGATCGCGGAGGAAAATCTGCCGGCGCGTGCTGTTGGGCACCTCGTTGACGCGGTAGGGCACTGTCTTGCCGGCGAGGTGCTGCTTCATGGCCTCGAAGCCGTGGCTGCCGAAGGCGACATGATCGATGACTCCTGAGTCAGGGCGCTGCTCCCTGTCGGTCTGCGAGATGTCGTTGAGGTGGAGCACCGGATGGCCGTCGCTATAGAGCCACGCGCCGGGGAAATTGAACGCCGGGCGCGGTCCGTTTGCCAATCCGAGCACATCCTCATAGAACCGCACGGTCTCCGCGAGTTTACGGGTCGATACGTTGTAATGGTCCAGCCGACCAATGTTTATTGTCATCGGGCTTCTCCTCGGGCAACGTCTCGGGGTGGATCATATGGCAAAATCCGCCTGCCGGCGAACCGGGCAATCCGCTTGCGCCCCGGACGCAGCGAGCGCATATGCCGCACCCGACCGCGCGTTCGCTCGATCCGAACCGCATCGTCGTGACGTTATCGGGTCGTAACCGATGACAATGCGCAAGACGGCCTGGCTTTCATCGTTCTCTCTCGCGGCTGCCGCTTGCGTTGCGGTCGCCGCGGCGACGCTGCCGTCGCCCGCCCATGCTCAGTTCTTCGGCGACGATTGGGGCGGCGGCGGCGGATATCGGATATTATAACCGGCGCGGCTCCTCGGACGGCTTCTCTTTTCCGTTCTTCAAGCGGCCATACGCGCCGCCAGCCGAATCCTATCGCGCACCGCCGCCGCGCAAACGCGAGACGCCGCCCGCCAATACGGTCGCAGTGATCGGCAATTCGATGGCCGATTGGCTCGCCTACGGGCTTGAGGAAATCTACGCCGACAATCCGCAGATCGGCATCGTGCGCAACGTCCGCTTGAGCTCCGGCCTCGTTCACTACGAGCCGCGCAACGATACGCTGCAATGGTCGCAGGCGATCAAGGACACGCTGGCGACGGAAAGGCCCAGTGCGATCGTGGTCATGCTCGGCTTGAACGATCGCGCGTCGCTGCGCGTGCCGCCGCTGGCTCGCGAAACCGCCCAGCATCAGGGCAAACGGGGGGCGCCGCCGGCAGGTCAGCCGCCGGGCGAAAAGCTGGCCGCCGGCGAGACCCAGGATTCCCCGCCGCCGGGCACCTACGAGTTTCACACCGACGCATGGGCGAAACTCTATGAGAAGCGCATCGAGGCGATGATGGCGGCGCTCAAGAGCGCGGGCGTTCCGGTTCTTTGGGTCGGACTGCCGGCGTTGCGCGGTGCGCACGCGACGGCGGAAATGAGTTACCTCGACGATCTGTATGAACAGGCGGCGGACAAAGCAGGAATGACCTACGTCGACATCTGGGATGGATTCGTCGACGAAAACGGGCACTATACGGTGGAAGGCCCCGACTTCGAGGGTCAGATCCGCCGGTTGCGCAGCGGCGATGGCGTGCATTTCAGCAAATTCGGCGCGCTCAAGCTGGCGCACCTGGTCGATCAGGAATTAGGCCGCGTCCTGGCCAATCCTGTCGCGCCTGCGGCAACGCCGTCGCCGCAGGCGTCGGCGCCGGCAAAGCCGGGAGCCGCGCGGCCGGTGGTCGGCCCGGTCTTGCCGCTGACTGCTGGCGGCGGCGGCAGTCTGCTGGGCGGCGGCCAAGGTGGCGGCAAAGGCGGCGAACCGGTGGCAAAACTCTTGGGCGGCACCGGGGGTCCCGCACCGCTCGCATCGGAAGACCCGCTCGCCGCGCAGGCGCTCATGCACGGCGACGCGCTGTCCCCGCCTGCCGGCCGCGCCGACGATTTCGCCTGGCAATCGCCGGGCGCGAAGACGAGCGCACCGGCGTCATCGACACCGGCGTCATCGGCACCGGCGGCATCGGCACCGGCGGCACCGGCCGCCGCCATTCATTGACCGCCGGCAATCATGGCAAACAAGCGGCCGCGCCCTGATACGCGCGGTCTCGCGCACAATCTCGATCGGTTCAGGTCCGCCGCAGCATCCCAACACAATCGCGCGTCATGCGATCTGCGCAATCCCGCTCAGCCGGCTGCCGCGCGCGTAAAAATCCGCGTAAATTCTAAATAAACAGAGCCTCCGCGCGCCGTCCGATCACAAAGATTCGTCCGGCTACGCGTTGCAGTCGTGCCGTCGCGGCGGCAAAACAACGATTGCAGAATCGGCGGCCGCATACCGCTTCGCCGAGGTGCCAACATCCCTTGCCGACGGCGCATTTCGTGACATCACGGTTCAAGCCTTCGATCATGCGGCGCGAATTGCGCGGCATTGGGGTTGCGCTGTTGATGATCGCGGTGACGACGGTGGTCGCCCTTTTGCTGCGGCACTATGTCGGCATCCTGCGCGGCTCGGTTCTCTATCTCGTGCCGGTGATGCTGCTCGGCTACAATTACGGCGTAGTTCCGGCGCTGCTTGCCGCCGTCAGCGGCGTGTTGCTGTCCGGCTACCTGTTCTTCGCGCAGCTCTACAGCTTCCGCGTTGCCTCCCCGCAGGAAATCCTCAATTTCTTTCTGTTCATGGTCATCGCGGTGGTGGTCTCGCATTTGTCCAGCTCCGCCAAGCAACACACCCTGATCGCGCGCAAGCGCGAGCGGGAGATGAGCGATCTTTATGCCTTTTCGCGCCGCCTTGCCGCAGCGCCGAGCGCCGCGGAAATCTTCATCGCCATCCGGAATCACCTGGCCAACCTGGTCCAGCGCAAGGTGGTGCTGCTCGGCGCCGCCGAAGCCGGCCATGCCGGCGAAGTGCCGGAACGCGTGCGCGCCCAGGTCGCCCCAATCGACCAGGACCAGGGGACCGAGCGCACAATCGACGACGGAAGCGGCAACATCTGGCTCATTCGCCGGGTGTCGCCGAAGACGCCGGATTTCGGCAGGATCGCCATCGACCTCGGCAGCGTCTCCGGCGAGGACTTGACCAGCATGCGCGGCCGCATCGACGATGCGCTTGTTGACGCCGCCGCCACGCTCGAGCGGCTCGACGTGGCGCGCGCGCTCAACGAGGCGAAGATGCGCTCGGAAACCGAGCTGTTGCGCGAGGCGCTGATCGGCTCGGTCTCCCACGAGCTGCGCACGCCCTTGTCCTCGATTCTCGGCGCGGCGACCGTGCTGGTCAACGCGCCCGCGCTCGCCGGCGATCGGCGTCTGCTGGCGCTCGCCGGCGTCGTGCGCGACGAGGCCGAGCGGCTCAACAGCGACATTCAGAACCTGCTCGACGCCACGACGATCAGCCGCCAGCAGGTGCGGCCGAAACCGCAATGGGTCGAGCCGGTCGACATCGTCAACGCCGCGCTCGAGCATCGCGAACGGCGTCTTGCCGGACGTCCGGTGACGCTCGATCTGGACTCCAATCTCCCCATCGTCCACGCCGATCCCGCACAGATCAAGCAGGCCCTCATCCAGGTGCTCGACAACGCCGCCAAATACTCCCCCGACGGCTCTCCGATCCGCATCGCGACGCATCCCAACGGGCAAACGGTCGTGCTCTCGGTGCACGACAGCGGAGCGGGCCTCACCGGCGAAGAAAGACGCCACGTCGGCGAGCGCTTTTTTCGCGGCCCGCGCCATGCCGCCACCACTTCCGGCTCCGGGCTGGGCCTGTGGATCGCCAACGCCTTCATCACCGCCAATGGCGGCACCCTCGAGGTGGATAGCGATGGCGCCGACCGGGGCACCACGGTCTCGATCCATCTGCCCGTGGCGCCCGAGCCGAAGTCGGCGCAGCGGATGTCCGTTGAATCGGCGCAGGGCGAACTTATCTCGGGCGAGCCGATGCCGGGCGCGCCGGTGTCGCGCGTTGCAACCGCTTTGGAGGCGGGCGTCGATGATTGAAAATCCGCCGTCGGTCCTGGTTGTCGACGACGAAGTCCAGATCCGGCGCTTCCTGCGCACCGGCTTCGAACTCGACGGCTTCAACGTGCAGGAAGCTGAGAACGGGATTGAGGCGCTGCGGGCGGCGACGCTGCGTCCATCCGACCTGGTGATCCTCGATCTTGGCCTGCCCGACATGGACGGCGCCGAGGTTTTGGAGCGGCTGCGCGCCTGGTCGTGCGTACCGCTGATCGTGCTGTCGGTGCGCAGCGGCGAAGCCGAGAAGGTACGGCTGCTTGAGCTCGGTGCCGACGATTATGTAGTCAAGCCGTTCGGCATGGCCGAGCTGCTGGCGCGCGCGCACTCGGCAATGCGGCGGCAGCTGCGCTCGGCACGCGGCGAGCCGATGGTCAGGTTCGGACCGCTCGCCATCGATTTCACGGCGCGCGCGGTTTTCGTCAACGAGCGGCGGTTGACGCTTACGCCCAAGGAATACCGTCTGCTGCAAACGCTGGCCCAGCACTCGGGCAACGTCGTGACCCACCAGTTTTTGCTGCGGCAGGTCTGGGGCGGCGAGCACGTCGACGATACACACTATCTGCGCATCTTCGTGCGCAAGCTGCGCCGCAAGATCGAAGCCGACCCCACCCAGCCGCGTATCCTCCTGACCGAACTCGGCGTCGGCTATCGCCTGGTCTCTGCGGAAACCTCCGGGCCGGCGGATGCGGCCCCCGGAGAGCCTGACGCTGACGCGCCGTCTTCGCGGCTCGCCGCGCAATAGCGCGCGCCGGCATTGCGAATGGCTCTCCCCGCATCGGTAATATTGAATAACACCACCAGGCGGCGTCAAGTCGGCAGCATCTTGCGACCGACATCTATCACGAGGCGGCATAACCGGACATTCGGTGAGCCGGCAGGGGGGCCTGACCAACCGGATCGGATAACAGAAGCGGACCGGTCAGGAACCATACGTCGGCGCTGGCGTTCCCACGAGGATGTCGCTGTTTGTGATGACGCTAGCGCGTTCGCTGTTCAAAGAACGACGCTCCGAATCATTTAGATACGCGTCATAGAGATCCCGACTTGGAAACTTAAGGACGTGGACCTCGAAAGGCTCGTCTGAAGCGTCGCCCGACGTCCTTGACGTCCGGATGGCACGTTCAATGACGCCGCCGTAGCGGGCCATGATGCGCGACACCTTGCGCTCGTAGGCTTCGAATTCCGCCTCGAGATCCCTGCGGATCCACAGTCTGACAAGGATGTAGAGGAGCGGGGTCATCATGTTCACCTCAAGGATCAGCAGGTCGGCGATTGGCTTTCTCCGCTTGAAGCGCCGATATTTCCATCGTATCACCCCAGCCTTCCAAAGGATGGCGGTTTCTGCAATTTAACGCCACGCAGCTTCATGTCCCCAGCGACGAGCACACCCGGCCGCGCCAAACTGATTCCGCTGCGCGACTTCTTCCGGAACCCGGAACGATCCCGATTTCAGGTCTCGCCCGACGGCAACAGTTTTTCGTTCATGCAGCCGTACCGGAGCCGCATGAACGTATTCGTGCAGTCGCGCGCGGGCGGAGAGGCCGTTCGCGTCACCGGCGAGACCGAGCGCGATGTCACCGGATATTTCTGGAAGGGCTCCGGCCGCATCGTCTACCGGAAAGACTTCAAGGGCGATGAGAATTTTCACGTGGTGGCGGTCGACGCCGACGGCAAGAACCTTGTCGACCTCACGCCGTTTGAGAAGGTGCGTGCCAACATCATTGACGACCGTTTTGACCACGACGACGAAATAATCATCGCGATGAACAGGCGTAACCCGGAGGTCTTCGACGTCTACCGTGTCGATCTCAATACCAAGCAGCTCACGCTCATCGCGGAGAATCCCGGCAACGTGACCGGCTGGGTCACCGATCACAGCGGATGCGTTCGGCTTGCGCTCGTCACCGATGGCGTGGATGCCAGCATTCTGCACCGACCCGACGAGAACACTCCCTTCGCGACGGTTATTACCACCAACTTCAAGGAACAGATTGAGCCGTTATTTTTCGACTTCGACAACAAGCTGCTGTTCGCCTCCTCCAACATCAACCGCGACAAGGCGGCAATCGTGCGTGTCGACCCGGCGACCGCCACGGAGGAGAGCATCATCTTCCAGCATCCCGAAGTCGACGTGTCGCAGCTTGCCCGGTCACGCAAACGCAAGGTTTACACCGAGGTGCAGTTCGTGACCGCCAAGCGCCAACGCAAAACCTTCGACGCCGAAGTGGAAACGATCTACGCCGATCTGCAAAGGCTGCTGCCAGGCCAAGAGATCGACCTGCAGAGCGGCAATCGGGATGAAAATATTTTCGTCGTAGCCGCGTGGAGCGATCGCACCCAGGGCGTTCGCTATCTCTATGACGTTACCTCCAAGACGTTGACCAAACTGGCCGAGATTGCGCCGTGGCTCGACGAAAGCGATCTCGCCGAGATGAAGCCGATCACGTACCAGGCGCGCGACGGGCTTGCGATCCACGGCTACCTCACCCTGCCCCAAGGCGGCGGCAAGAATCTGCCGCTCGTCGTCAATCCGCATGGCGGGCCGTGGGCGCGCGACGCCTGGGGTTACAGCGCGGAAGCCCAGTTTCTCGCCAACCGCGGTTATGCCGTCCTGCAGATGAACTTCCGCGGCTCGACCGGTTACGGTCGCGCGTTCTGGGAAGCTGGCTTCAAGCAATGGGGCAAGAAGATGCAGGACGACGTGACTGACGGCGTCCGATACGCCATCGCGCAGGGCATCGCCGACCCAAAGCGCATCTGCATCTACGGCGGCAGCTATGGCGGTTACTGTGCGCTCGCCGGCCTCGCCTTCACACCGAACCTCTACGCTTGCGGCGTCGACTACGTTGGGGTGTCGAATCTGTTCACGTTCCTGAAAACTATTCCACCTTACTGGAAGCCGCTGCTCGACATGTTCTACGAAATGGTGGGCAATCCCGAAACGGACAAAGAATTGCTGGCCGAGGCATCGCCGGTCATGCACGCCGACAATATTCGCGTACCGCTCCTGATTGCGCAGGGCGCGCAGGACCCCCGCGTCAACATCGACGAATCCGATCAGATGGTCGCGGCGCTCAAAAAGCACGGCATCGCGGTCGAATATCTGGTCAAGGAGAACGAGGGTCACGGCTTTGCGAATGAAGAGAACCGCTTCGAATTTTACGAGGCTATGGAGAAGTTCCTGGAAAAACATCTTTCGTGAAGCTTCTGCTTGCATTTCATTCGCCGCAGGGTTCGGCTGACGTCGTCGGTTTCCGAGCAGCTTTTCGCGCCGGACCGGTGCACACCGATGGCGATGGCGGCTAGTCAGCCCTGCAGCGAGGATTTCGCCCGGTCGGACGCTTCACGTCGCTAGCAGCGAAAAAGGCTTAAGATTGTCGTGGTCCGACGATCCAAGCCGGGCTCGATAATACCTTACGCACCAACTCGGCTTGGCGCGAGGTGGCCGTCCTCTCCATGATGTGCTTGACGTGGCTGCGTACCGTCTCGACGCTGATGCCAAGTCGTGCCGCCACGCCGGGCAAGTCCTGTCCTTCGACCAGGATACGCAGCACTACGGCTTCCCGTGGGGTCAGTCCAAACAGCCGCTGCAAAATCTCATTGGGGGTTTCGACAGGCTTGCGCGGATCGGTCACGTAGAGCGCCACCGCATCGCCCGGCGTTCCAAGCATTCTGGCCGATTTTGGATGCAACTTCCTGACGACCGCTCGCACCGGCTCGGCGTGATCAATTGGCAGGGCGATACCGATCGGCCGATCCTCACCGTTGAGCGCCTCGTGGACCGCGTCGCGCAATTCGGTATCCGCGTATCGCGTGGCGCCGCTCAAACGACCATTGTGAACGCGCATCGCGTTGCCTTCGTCGAGCAACATCCGGGCCGCGCTGTTGGCGACTTTTACCTCGTCGTCGTCAACGACCATCATGCCGACGGGCACACTGTCGAGCAGCGCCTTGACCGTGGCTAGTTCGTCTTGGCAGCGCCGAAATGCGCCATGCATGCTCACTGCGCGGCTGAGATGCGGCACGAGACGGCCGAACTCTTCGCAGTCGCCAACAGTGAAGCCGACACGTTCCGGTCCGCGCACGACCGAGAGAAGGCCGAACAAATTCTCCTCGATTGGCGCAAAAATCCCCATGGCATATTCGATGCCAGCTGGCGCGAGCGCCTGTTTGTACATCTCGCTCGCCCTGAAATTCTCGTCGGAAACGACCTGCCGGCAGTGCACGGCCTTGAATGGTATCTGCGCCATGCCGACACGCGGATCCGTGGGCGTCAGGGCTATATATCGCGGCAGGAATAACGCCATTTCTTCGTCTGTCCATCCCCAAAATTTGAGGAAGGTAATGTTGTCCAACGCGGCCGCGACGCTGATCTGCGCTCCCCTGGCGTCGAATATGCCGGCAAGCAGCGACAGCGCGTCGGTCCAGCGATCGACATCCATTGAAGCATCGTAAATCCGCGCGATTGCATGGGAAAAATTGTCAAGATCGAGCATCTCTTACCATCCTACTTCCCGGGCGCGACGGCAGAATATTAGGAAATGGAAGCTCCAGCGTCTACGAGGCGTTCGATACCGCACCCGTTTGGGGGATGACTCATCACAATGGTGATGGCAACGAGTATGCGCCGGCAAACTCAGTTTCCGGTGTGACGCACGGCACTGACGGCACGATCGGGGCGGCGATGAGCTTGCATCACGCTTTCGAACGACCGCCGTACGCTCTGAGGAGGACAATCATGCCTGCGCGAAGTGAACTGCCGGCGCCCGTCGCCGCATTGCGTCAACCCTCTGCGACCGACCAGATTCTCAGCGCTGTCGGGGCGACGCTCAGGAATCCGGAATTCCAGATGATTGCACTGTTCTGTGCGATCGGCTTGTGGCTGACGTTCGTGGCGATCCAGCATTTTCCAGGTTTTGGCGAAACCGTCGTATCGCTTGGACGGTTCTGATAACGGCGCATTTGCGCCCATTGGGGTGGCCGGCACAGGCGATACGCGGCGATCACCGCGGCAGCAGCGACGATCCCATCAAAAAGCGATCGACCGCGTGCGCGGCCTGGCGGCCTTCGCGGACCGTCCAGACCACCAGCGGCGGTTCAGAAGTCGGCATCATTCTTACCGCGAACCGGTCATTCGGACTTCTGAACCAAAGCCACACTAGATCAATGAGTTGCTAGTGTCCGAAGTTCGCAAACGGCCACGGGAAAACACGGTCCGGGCCGAATGCGCTTGCGGCTGATTCGGACTCTCGCTACAAGGAACTAAGGAGAGGGCTTGTTTAAAGCCACATTCCCCGCGAAACGCGGGTGAGGCTCTGGAGGCTGAGGCGAACCGTTAGTCGTCCCTCACCCGGAGTTCCGGCGGCATTCACTTATCGAAAATCCGGCGCGCACGTCGCGCTCTTCTCGGGCTGCACACGGGGCCACTGGGACAGGAAAGGCGCTTAAGCGTGTCAGTCGTAAGATACCATCTCAACAAGCGTGAGTTCATAGCAGAGGAACCTCCCTCGCCTCACGCAGCATCGGTACCGTCGCTCGAGTCGCTCCGGCAAAGAGTTCGGCAGCAGGATATCCTCGCCGATTTCGGGGTGCTCGCGCTGAAAGGAACTCCGCTCCTCGAATTGCTCGACCACGCAACACGATCTGTCGCCGAAGGTCTCGAAGCGGAGTTTGCAAAAGTCCTTAAGTATCTGCCGGGAGAGAACAAATTCCTGGTCTGTGCCGGCGTCGGATGGGGGCCGGGTGTTGTCGGCACCGCCACCGTTGGGGCCGACACTGCCTCTCCCGCCGGCTATGCGCTCAAAACCGGCCAAGCGGTGATTTCCAATCACTTGGACATCGAAGAGCGATTTCGGACCCCGGAGCTGTTGGTGCAGCACGGCATCCGACGCGCTATGAACGTAATACTGGCCGGGGACGGCCCCCCTTTCGGAGTGCTCGAGGTCGACAGCCGTTGCGAAGGCGAGTTCGGTGAGAGCGACATCGTATTCCTTCGCGGTATCGCCAACGTCCTCGGCATGGCGATCGAGCGTCAACGCGTTGAAGAGAACCTCCGTAAGGCGCTCGATCGGCAACAGGTCCTGATGCGGGAAGTCAATCATCGGGTCAATAACAGCCTGCAGATCGTTGCATCGATGCTGCACCTTCATTCTTCCGTTGCCGAGAGCGAAGACGTGCGGCATGAGCTGAGACAGGCCGGGAGCCGCATAACGGCGATTGCTCGCGCCCACCAGCGCTTGCACAGCGGTGACGATATAGAAGCGATTGATCTGGGTGCTTACCTGAAGGAAGTCTGCGGCGATATTGCTGCCGCAACACCCGGTTCCGAGATCGAAGTCAGCGCCGACGCAGGCGTTGTCATTCGTACCGACCGCGCGGTTCCCGCGGTCCTGCTGGTGAACGAGCTGATCACGAACGCCGCCAAATACGCCTATCCCCCGGGCGGCTGCAGGGTGTGGGTTACACTGTCCCGAAAGGAAGACTCGGTCTTAATGACAGTCAGGGATGAAGGCGCTGGTCTGCCGCCCCAATTCGATTTGCGATCGGGCCGATTGGGAATACGGCTCGTGAACTCCTTTGCCCAGCAACTTCGGGGAGAACTGCGCTTTGTGCGTAGAGACCCCGGTACGGAATTCGTGCTCAATTTCCCCTTACAGGTTTGACAAGACCTGTTCCGCACGACGGCGCGTACGGAACCCAGTCGATTTCGCCCGGTCGGACGCTTCACCGCGGCAGCAGCGACGATCCCATCAAAAATCGATCGACCGCGTGCGCGGCCTGGCGGCCTTCGCGGATCGCCCAGACCACCAATGACTGGCCGCGGCGCATGTCGCCGGCGGCAAACACCTTGTCGACCGAGGTCTTGTAGTCGTCGGTCGAGGCGGCGACGTTGCCGCGGCGGTCGAGCGCAACGTCGAGGCTTTGGATCAATCCCTCGTGCACCGGATGCGCGAAACCCATCGCCAGAAGAACGAGCTCGGCCTCGATGTCGAATTCCATGCCGGAGATCGGCTTGAACTTTTCGTCGACACGCACGCAATGAAGTTTGCGCACGAAACCGTTCTCGCCGGAAAAGCCCGTGGTCATCACGGCGAAATCGCGCGCCGCACCTTCCTCATGGCTCGATGAGCTGCGCAGCTTGAGCGGCCAATCGGGCCAGGTCAGCATCTTGTTCTCATGCAGCGGCGGCTGCGGCATGATTTCGAAATTAACGACCGAGCGCGCGCCCTGGCGAAAGGCGGTGCCGATGCAGTCGGATCCGGTATCGCCGCCGCCGATGACGACGACGTGTTTGCCGCCGGCCAGAATCTCCTCGCTGCCGTCCGCCGGCTCGCCGCTCACGCGCCGGTTCTGCTGCGGCAGATAATCCATGGCGAAATGAACGCCCTTGAGTTCGCGGCCGGGCACCGGCAGGTCGCGGCCCTTTTCGGCGCCGCCGGTCAGCACCACGGCATCGTGCGTATCGAGGATCGTCTTTGCCGCGACGTTGCCGCCGACATGAGCGCCGCAGTGGAACGCCACGCCTTCGGCCTGCATCTGCGCGATGCGGCGATCGATGTGATGCTTCTCCATCTTGAAGTCGGGAATGCCGTAGCGCAGCAGGCCGCCGGCCTTGGCGTACTTTTCGAAAACATGGACCTCATGCCCGGCGCGCGCGAGCTGCTGCGCGCAGGCAAGGCCCGCGGGACCCGAACCGACGACGGCGACCTTCTTGCCGGTCCTGTGCGCAGGCGGCTCCGGCTTCAGTCCGGCCGCGATGGCGCGGTCGGCGATCGCGCATTCGATCGATTTGATGGTGACCGCATTCTCGTCGATGTTCAGCGTGCAGGAGGCCTCGCACGGCGCCGGGCATATCCGCCCGGTCACTTCGGGGAAGTTGTTGGTCGAATGCAGGTTGCGCGCGGCCTCGTTCCAATTGCCGTTGTAGACGAGGTCGTTCCAGTCGGGAATCTGATTGTTGACCGGACAACCAGGCGTTCCCGGCGCCAGCGAGCCCGTCCCCATGCAATAGGGAACGCCGCAGCTCATGCAGCGCGCGGCCTGGGTGACATAGTCGCGTTCCGCCAGCGGCCGCACGAATTCGCGCCAATGGTGCACGCGCTCCTCGACCGGCTCGTAGTCGCGGTCTTCACGTTCGTATTCGAGAAAGCCGGTGATCTTGCCCAAAGCGCGCTCTTAGATGTCGTTGTAGCGCTCGCCGCGCTTACTCGCGTTCGTCTTGCCCGCGCTTGTCGCGGGCATCCACGTCTTGCAGTTCCGGTGCAGCAAAGACGTGGATGGCCGGAACAAGTCCGGCCATGACGCTTGTGGAGCGTGATTGAACACCATTCCGTCCTACTCCGCCGCGATGGCGGCGGCTTTCAGTTCGTTGAGAGCGCGGCGATACTCGACCGGCATGATTTTGCGGAATTTCGGGTACCAGACCTTCCATTCGGAAAGGATTTTGCTCGCCAGCGTCGAGCCGGTGAAGCGCGCGTGGCGCGCGATCAGGTGATGCAGGCGATGTGCGTCGAAGCGGCTCAAGTCGGACATCACGTCGACGAGCCCGTGCGCTTCCAGATCGCGGGAATGATGGAAGACGCGCGAATTGATGTCTTCCTCGCCCGGCATGGGTTCAAGCTCGATCATGGCCAGGTTGCAACGCGTCGCAAAGCTGCCGTCCTCGTCGAGCGCATAGGCGATGCCGCCCGACATGCCGGCGCCGAAATTGCGGCCGGTGCGGCCGAGCACGACCACGACTCCGCCGGTCATGTACTCGCAGCAATGGTCACCGGCGCCTTCGATCACGGCGACGGCGCCGGAATTGCGCACCGCGAAGCGCTCGCCGGCCACGCCGCGGAAATAGCATTCGCCGTCGATCGCGCCGTACAGCACGGTGTTGCCGACGATGATCGACTGCTCGGGAACGATCGCGCAGTCCGAGGACGGGCGCACGACAATGCGGCCGCCCGACAATCCCTTGCCGACATAGTCGTTGGCGTCGCCTTCCAGCTCGAAGGTGACGCCGCGGGCGAGAAACGCACCAAAACTCTGGCCGGCGGTGCCGGAAAATTGCACCACGATGGTGTCGGGCGGCAAGCCGTCGTGGCCGTAGCGGCCGGCGATTTCGCCCGACAGCATCGCGCCCGTGGTGCGGTCGGTGTTGCGGATCGGCAGCTTCATGCGCACCGGGGCGCCGCGCTCGAGCGCGCCCTGCGATCGCGCGATCAGCTCGCGGTCGACGATGCGGTCGATCCTGTGATCCTGCTTCTCGCACTTGTAGAGCTTCACGCTCGCGGGCACGTCCGGCTTGGTGAACAGCTTGGAGAAGTCGAGGCCGTTCGCCTTGGCGTGGGAAATCAGCTTCACCCGGTCGAGCATCTGCATCTGCCCGACCAGCTCGTTGAACGTGCGATAGCCCATCGCCGCCATCAGCTCGCGCACCTCTTCGGCAACGAAGAAGAAGAAATTGATGACGTGCTCGGGCTGGCCGCGGAAGCGCTTGCGCAGCACCGGGTCCTGGGTCGCCACCCCGACCGGACAGGTGTTGAGATGGCACTTGCGCATCATGATGCAGCCGGCGGCGATCAGCGGCGCGGTGGAAAATCCGAATTCGTCGGCGCCGAGCAGGGCGCCGACCACGACGTCGCGGCCGGTGCGGATGCCGCCGTCCACTTGAACGGCAATCCGTCCGCGTAAACGGTTGGCGACCAGCGTCTGGTGGGTCTCGGCGAGGCCGATCTCCCAGGGCGAGCCGGCGTGCTTGATCGAAGTCAGCGGCGAGGCGCCGGTGCCGCCCTCGAAGCCGGCAATGGTGACGTGGTCGGCACGCGCCTTGGAGACGCCGGCCGCCACCGTGCCGACGCCGACTTCGGAGACGAGCTTGACCGAGACCGCGCCGCGCGGGTTGACGTTTTTCAGATCGAAGATGAGCTGCGCCAGATCTTCGATCGAGTAGATGTCGTGGTGCGGCGGCGGCGAGATCAGTGCGACGCCGGGCGTCGAATGGCGCACCTTGGCGATGATCTTATCGACCTTGTGGCCCGGCAGCTGGCCGCCCTCGCCGGGCTTCGCCCCCTGCGCCATCTTGATCTGCATCATGTCCGAGTTGACCAGGTACTCGGCAGTCACGCCGAAGCGGCCCGAGGCGACCTGCTTGATCGCCGAGCGCATCGAATCGCCGTTGGCCAGCGGCTTGAAGCGGTCGACTTCCTCGCCGCCCTCCCCGGTATTCGACTTGCCGCCGATCCGGTTCATGGCGATGGCGAGCGTCGTGTGGGCTTCGCGCGAGATCGAGCCGAATGACATGGCGCCGGTGGAAAAGCGCCGCACGATGTTCTTGGCCGGCTCGACCTCTTCGAGCGGCACCGGCGTCCGGCCGTCCTCGGCGGCCGACCTGATGCGGAACAGGCCGCGGATGGTGAACAGATGCTCCGACTGTTCGTTGATGAAGGCCGCGTACTGCCGATAGGTCTCGTAGGAATTCCCGCGCACGGCGTGCTGCAGGGCGGCCACCGTCGCCGCGTTCCACACGTGCTCCTCGCCGCGCACCCGATAGGCATATTCGCCGCCGACGTCGAGCATGGCGCGATAGACCGGCGCGTCGGAAAACGCGTCGCGATGCCGCCGCACGCATTCTTGCGAAACCTCGGCGAGACCGATGCCTTCGATGCGGGTCGCGGTGCCGGTGAAATACTTGGCGACGAACTCCGACCGCAGTCCCACCGCGTCGAAAATCTGCGCGCCGCAATAGGACTGGTAGGTGGAGATGCCCATCTTCGACATCACCTTGAGCAGTCCCTTGTCGATCGATTTGATGTAGCGCTTGACGATCTCCTTCTCGTCGAGCTTCTGCGGCAATTCGTTGTGCATCGCCGCCAGCGTCTCAAAGGCCAGGTAAGGATTGATCGCCTCCGCGCCGTAGCCGGCGAGGCAGCAGAAATGATGCACCTCGCGCGGCTCGCCGGACTCGACCACGAGGCCGACCGAGGTTCGCAGTCCCTCGCGGATCAGGTGATGATGCACGGCCGCGCAGGCGAGCAGCACCGGAATGTGGATGCGGTCGGCGCCGGCGCGGCGGTCCGACAGGATGATGATGTTGATGCCCTCGCGCACCGCAACGTCGGCCTCCCGGCACAGCGAGTCGAGCGCGTTCGCCATGCCGGCCGCGCCGGCCGCCGACGGCCAGGTCGCATCGAGCGTAAGCGACCTGAAGTGATCGCCGGTGCCGGAAATGGAGCGGACCTTTTCCAGATCGGCATTAGTGAGGATCGGCTGGCGCACTTCGAGGCGCTTGGTCTTCGACAGGCCTTCGAGGTCGAACAGGTTCGGGCGCGGGCCGATGATCGAGACCAGGCTCATGACCAGTTCTTCGCGGATCGGGTCGATCGGCGGATTGGTCACCTGGGCGAAGTTCTGCTTGAAATAGGTGAACAGAAGCTTCGGTCGTTCGGACAGCGCCGAGATCGGCGTATCGTTGCCCATGGAGCCGACCGCCTCTTCGCCGGTCATCGCCATCGGCGCCATCAGGATCTTGAGGTCTTCCTGGGTGTAGCCGAAAGCCTGCTGGCGCTCGAGCAGCGGCAGGTTGGAGATCGGCGCCGCATCCGCGACCGGCGGCAAATCCTCGAGCACGACCTGGGTACGGGCGAGCCACTGCCGATACGGGTGACTGGCCGCCAGCGTCTCCTTCAGCTCTTCGTCGGGAATGAGCCGGCCCTGCTCGATATCGACCAGCAGCATCTTTCCCGGCTGCAGCCGCCATTTTGCGACGATGTCCTGTTCCGGCAACGGCAGGACTCCGACTTCCGAAGCCATGATGATGCGGTCGTCGCGGGTGATGATGTAGCGGGCGGGCCGAAGCCCGTTGCGGTCCAGCGTGGCGCCGATCTGGATGCCGTTGGTGAACGCGATGGCCGCCGGCCCGTCCCACGGCTCCATCAGCGCCGCATTGTATTCGTAGAAGGCGCGGCGCTCCTCGCTCATCAGCTGATTGCCGGCCCACGCCTCCGGAATCAGCATCATCATCGCATGCGGCAGCGAATAGCCGCCCATGGTGAGAAATTCGAGCGCGTTGTCGAAGCAGGCGGTGTCGGATTGGCCTTCATAGGAGATCGGCCACAGCTTTGCGATGTCGGCGCCGAATCGGGGCGAGGACACCGACGCCTGCCGCGCCGCCATCCAGTTGTTGTTGCCGCGGAGCGTGTTGATCTCGCCGTTATGGGCGATCATGCGATAGGGATGCGCCAGCGACCAGGTCGGAAACGTGTTGGTGGAGAAACGCTGGTGCACCAGCGCCAGCGCGCTGGCGAAATCAGGATCGTGCAGGTCGGGATAATAGGTGCCGAGCTGGTCGGCCAGGAACATGCCCTTGTAGATCAAAGTGCGGCAGGAGATCGACACCGGGTAATAGTTCGACGTATCGCGCGGGCGCCGGCCGTACATGATCCCCGAGATGGTCTTGCGCAGGACGTAGAGGCGACGCTCGAACTCGTCCGTGGAGCCGATGTTCGGGTTGCGCGCGATGAACACCTGCTTGTGCACCGGCTCGGTCGGCTTGACCGATTCGCCGAGTGTCGAATTATCGGTGGGTACGTCGCGCCAGCCGAGCAGGGTCATGCCTTCCTGCGCGGCGACGGCCGCGTAGGTGTCCATGATCTCGGCCCGCCAGGACGCATCGTGCGGCAGGAACAGCACCCCCACCCCATAATGGTCCGGCGCCGGCAATGTGAAGCCGAGCTCGGCCGTTTTCTTGGCGAAAAACTTGTGCGGCGTCTGCACCAGAATGCCGGCGCCGTCACCGGCGCGCGGATCGGCGCCGACCGCGCCGCGGTGCTCGAGGTTGAGCAGAATGGTCAGCGCATCTTCGACGATCTTGTGCGACTTGCGACCCTTGATGTCGGCAATGAATCCGACACCGCAGGAATCCTTTTCCAGCGCCGGATCGAACAGGCCGAAAGCAGACGCGCTCATCGTCGTTCGCACTCCCCCATTCGGAGCCGCGACTGCGCGCATGCGGGCTCCGGCACAAGCGACGCGGCCACGCTCCTTTCCTCATCGTCGACGGGAGGAAAAAGGAAACGGACGCCGCGCACGGGCGATTCACATAGTCCGCAGGCAGCCTTCGTGCCGCTCGCCGGCCCAAAAGCTGCGCTTTGCCACCGTCCGGCGCGCCCATGCCCCGGGCGGCTGACCCCGCGCTTTTCGCCTGCCCCGCTCTCCGCCAAGCGGCGCGCGGAGGCTAGCGGCGACCGCGCGTTTTGCGGGTCAAAAATTGGGACAGCAATGCTGTCCTATACCGAACATGGCAAATTCCGGGCACGAACACAAGTGCGCCCAAAGGGGTGCCCAACGGACCCCAAAAGCGGCCCGAGAGCGCCCCAAGCGAGCGCCCCAAGAGTGAGCGCCCCAAGAGTGAGCGCCCCGGCTCAACAGAAAGGCGACAGCTTCTGCGAGCCAACCGGTTTGCCACGCGTGCGGTCGCGCAAGTGGACCATGGCTATGACAGGAACGCAATGGACGATTGCGCTGTCGGGGACAGGGCGTGGCGAACCTCGATACGGGATTGCGCCGCGCTCAATACCGGCTAGAACCTCGGAATCGGGACACTCTAGGTTTCGCCGGTGAATTTTGCCTCCGACAACACGGCGCCCGCGGCGCCGGCGGTACTCGATGCGCTCATTCGGGCGAACCAGGATTTTGCTCCGGGCTATGGCAATGACGCCTGGACGCAAACCGTCGAGCGGCGTTTTGGCGAAATATTCGAACGCGAGGTGGCTGCGTTCCTGGTGCCGACCGGCACGGCCGCCAACGCGCTGGCGCTGGCGCACATCGCCCCGCCCTGGGGGATCGTGTTCTGCCATGCCGACTCCCACATCGCCACCGACGAATGCGGCGCGCCCGAGTTTTTCGGCGGCGGACTGAAGCTTGCCGAGCTGCCCGGCGCCGCGGGCAAAATCGTGCCTAGCACGCTCAAGGCCGCGCTTGCGGGCTATGGCGACCTTCGGCCCCATCAGATGGTGCCCGCCGCGCTCTCGCTCACCCAGGCAAGCGAGTCCGGCACCATCTATCGGCCCGAAGAGATCGCCACGCTCGGCGAGATCGCTCATGCGCGTTCTCTCGCCGTGCACATGGACGGCGCGCGCTTTGCCAACGCGCTGGTGCGCCTCAATGCCAGTCCGGCGCAGCTCACCTGGCGCGCCGGCATCGACGTTCTGTCGTTCGGCGCCACCAAGGGCGGCGCACTGGCGGCGGAAGCGGTGATATTTTTTGATCCCGCCCGCGCTGCGTTCTTCGCCGAGCGACGCAAGCGCGCCGGGCACCTTCTGTCGAAACATCGCTTCCTCGCCGCGCAATTGGCAGCGTTTCTTGCCGACGACCTGTGGCTCAAGCTGGCGCGCCACGCCAACGCCATGGCCGATCGTCTGGCTGGGAAGCTCGAGGCGCTCGGCTTGCCGCCGGTTTGGCCGGTCGAGGCTAATCTCGTATTCGTGGTCCTGCCGCGCGCGCTTGACGCCAAGCTGAAAAGTGCCGGTGCGCGCTATTACTTGCGGCCGAGCTCGGGCCTGGCCCTTGCCGAAGACCGCGTCCTCGCCCGCCTTGTCACCTCGTTTGCGACGCAGGACGACGAGATCGAACGGTTCGTGGACCTCTGCAGGAAGGGCTGATCTCGGCCGTACGATGGGACCCGTCGCGGCGGCGCCGCGGCCAGGATCCCGATCGGCCGCGCGCGAATCTCGGGCGGGGCATCCCAAACTCTTCCTCAAACGGCAGTAAGAAATTTTGCCTGGCGTCAAAGCGCCGCCCCATTTCCAGATGACGCTGTGCTGCGGGGGTCGTGTGGGGATGTGGCGCACGGTGAAGGCGCGATGGGGAGCGGCATGACCGTCAGGGTGCGAGTATCGAGGGCCGGCACGGTGTCAGCGTGGCTGTCGGCGTCGCTTGTGCTGCTGGCTGCGGCGGCAGCTCATGCGCAATCTCCTGCGGCTTCGCCCGCGCCCAGCCGGCCGGCTCCGCGCGTCTCGCAGCCCAAGCAGGTGACCGGCTTCGTGTCATCCTACGAAATCCTGCGCACCGTGCGCGCGGCCGGATTTGATCCGCTGTCGCCGCCGCTGCGCGAAGGCACGGTGTACGTGCTGCGTGCCACCGATTACCGCGGCATTCCCATGCGGGTGGTGCTCGATGCCCGCACCGGCGTCATCCGCGACGCCAACCGCATCATACCGGGAGATTCTACGAAGTATGGGATGGCGCGTCCGCAATCCGGGCCATCGCCCTACGGATTGCCAGCCTACGGATCGCCAGCTTACGGGCCGCCACCTGATTCGACGCCACCCTATGGCCCGCCGGACGAGGGTGCCGAGCGGCCTTCGAGCGGCGCCGCAGCGTTGCCGCCGATGACGTACCCGCCGCTGCCGCGTTCGCCGGCGACGCACCCGCAAATGTCCGCACGCCCAATTCCGCCGCTTCCCCGGCCGCGGCCGGCAACGATCGGCCTGCTGCATCCGCAAGGTCGGAGCCAACCTGAAAAGACCAAAGAACCAGGCGGAAAGACCACCGCGACGAGCGTGCAAGTCGGGAGCGGAACCGACGTCAATGCAAGCCGCGTCGATCCTGGCGCCGCTTCAGCGCACTCGCCCACGCCCGGCAAGACAGAGTCGGTTGCTCCCCTTACCGACTGATCGTCCGCGCTCACCGACTCAATTTAATTGTCTTGCTAATCGGCTTGCTAACCGTCTTGCGCTGCCCTCGCCTGTCTTCGCGTGAGGCCGCGATACGAAAGCGCCCCGGAGACCGGGGCGCTCACTTTGCAGCGTTGAGAATCGCGAAAGAACAATCCGCGGGACGGACTTACGCAGCCTGCTTGTGCTCGACTGCCTTGCCGTCGATCGGGATCGAACGCGGCTTCTTCGCCTCGGGGATCTCGCGCACGAGATCGACGTGCAGGAGTCCGTTCTCGAGGTGTGCGCCCTTGACCTGGACATAGTCGGCGAGCTGGAACACGCGTTCGAAGCTGCGCGCCGCGATGCCCTGATAGAGCACTTCGCCGTCCTTCTTTTCCTCCTTGGCGTTCTTCTCGCCACGGATGGTGAGCGTGTTGTCCTTGGCAACAATACTCAGTTCCGGCTCGTTGAAGCCGGCGACGGCAACCGCGATGCAATAGGCGTTCTCACCGGTCCGCTCGATATTATAGGGCGGGTAGCCGGCAACGGCGCCATCGAAGCTCTGGTCGAGCAACGAGAACAGCCGATCGAAGCCGACGGTGGAACGATACAGGGGTGCTAGATCGAAAGTACGCATGGCATATCCTCCTTGTGAAGCGACATGCGGATGGCCTGCCCGAAGGACCCGGCCGTTGATGCGCAGCTATCCGTAGCCTGCGCAGTTTTTGATATGGGAAGGAATGAAGCGACCGCAAGACCCAAGACCGATCAAGACCGATCGCATGAAACGCACGCCAGGCGCGAGACTTGGGTTAGACTTGGGCGAGACTTGGGCGCGACTTGGGGGTGGCGGGGTCTCGGCATTTCGCGCACCATGGCTCCGCGCCGCCGTTGAGCGGCGGTATTGATTTCCGCGCGCGCCGATGAAGCTCATTTCCATCCCCGCCAATCCGGTTCCGGACAACTACGTCACGGATTGTCTGAAGACTCCGGACGGCGTGAACCTGCGCTTTGCCCGCTGGCAACCGCCGGCGGGCCGTCGCGGCACGGTGTGCATCTTTCAGGGCCGCGGCGAGTGGATCGAAAAGTATTTCGAGACCGTGCGCGACCTGCGTGCGCGCGGATTTGCGGTGGCAGCGCTCGATTGGCGCGGCCAGGGCCTGTCCGATCGGGGACTTGCGGATCGGCAGAAGGGATTCGTTCGCGACTTCTCCGAGTACGACACCGATATGGAAACCTTCATGCGCGAGGTGGTGCTGCCGGACTGCCCGCCGCCGCTGTTCGCGCTCGGCCATTCGACCGGCGCGACGGTGCTGATCCGCGCCGCCTACCGCGGCCGCCGCTGGTTCGACCGCGTTGTCCTGACCGCGCCGCTGATCGGCCTGGCCGGGATCGGCGCGAGCACGACCGCCGCCATCCTGGTGCGCGCGCTTCGGCTGTGCGGCTTCGGCGCCATGTACGTGCCCGGCGCCGCCGGCGCGGTGCTGGAGACCCGCCCCTTCGCCGGCAATATTCTGACCTCCGATCCGGTGCGCTATGCGCGCAATGTCGCCGTCATCGAGGCCGAGCCTTCGCTTGCCATTGGGCGTCCGACGGTGGCCTGGTGCGACGCCGCGTTCCGCGCCATCCGTGCGATCCGCGAGCGCGGCTACCCGGCCAAGATCCGCCAGCCGATCCTGATCGTCTCCGCCGGTCTCGACGCCGTGGTGTCGAATGCGGCGATCGAGGAATTTGCCAGCCTGCTGCGCACCGGCTCGCACCTCGTCATTGTCGGTGCCAAGCACGAGCTGTTAATGGAGCAGGATCGTTTCCGCGCCCAGTTCTGGGCGGCATTCGATGCCTTCGTGCCGGGCAGCGGGTCGTATTAGTCGGCTGAACTGGCCGTGTGCCCATGACCGCCGGCCCATGACCGCCGGCCAAGCGCCTATTTGGATGCGGTGACCGCGGCGACCGTGAACGGGCCAAGCGCGATAATGTGGCAGTTGCGGTCTTGCGTGCCGCAATCCGCCAGAGCGCCATCGATTGCGGCCTGTTCATTGACCGCGTTGAGGATCGCCCCAGGGTTGCCGCCGACCCCGATGGCGTTGCCAAAGCGGCGCGCGAGCACGGCTTGCTGGTCGGGGGCGATCTGGGCATTGCCGGCGATGTGAAAAAAGCCGGTAACTTTCATGATGATCGGAATAGGGACGATAAAGGAATCGTCGACCGCAACAATCATGCACGCCACCCCCACCGTGAAGCCGCAGGCTTCCAAACTCCTACGAATGGCTTCGTCAGGCGAACTGGCGCCCTGATAGTAGATATTTATTCCCGTCGGCCCCAACGCAATGCTCTTTGACTTTCTGGCTTTAGGATAGCTGGTTGTATAAAATTTGTGGCGTGCATCCGTCACCAGTGGCAACTTGGCGCCGTCAAAGGGTGTCTCGATCGCCGCATTGCGGACAACCCAAGGGGCGGGCGGCAGCGGCGGATTGCCGCCGGTGAAGACAACGGTGCCGCCGACGGCATAAAGGTAACATGGGTTTTTTGTGCCGACGGCCGCCGTGGCCCTGTTGCAGCTGTCGATGGCCCCCGTTTTAGCGGTTTCATCGTCCGGCTGACCGGTGACGTAACCAGCTCGACTAAGGCTTATGGCAAGCGCCTTATGGTCTGGCGCTGGCAAGTATTCCGTTTGAATTGCGGTGCGTTGGAAGTCCGGGATGAATGGCACGGTCTCGGGCACGAGCGCTATGGCCTGCGGCGGCAGCGAAGTCGTCGTGTTTGGCTGGCCCTGATGATCTATTTTTGTCTCGTAGTACCAAAGGCCCGCCGCGACCACGACAATGCAAGCCGCGACGACAATTGCGGCGAGGCCCTTGTGCTGGTGCAGGCTTTTTCGGTGATCGACCTCGGCGTGCGCGCGATCTGACTGCGGGCGCTCAAACACATGCCCGCCTCCGCCAAGGCCTGGCGCGCGGGATTTTCCGTCCGCCGCCAAATCGGCAGGCCGGGCCTGCGCATCGGTCTCGACCGCCAGAATCGCTCGAACTGTATCCGCGAGTTTTTGCAGGTGCCTCTCTATCGGCGGGGTCAGCGCGTCGAGCCAATGTATCGCGCCGAGAAAGTACTCCATGGACTTTGTCGGCACGACCTCTTCGATGCGCACCGGCACGATCGGGACACCTTTGCTGACCGCCCGCTCGATCTCGCGTCTGATCTGCTGCGACTTGTTTGCGCTTGCCGAAAAAATCAGAACCATGACCTTGCAGCGATCGATGGCGTCGATGATCGCCGCGCCGTATTCACCGCCTGCCATGATGTCGCGCGGAGCGATCCAGCAGCGAATGCCGGCGCCTTCAAGTACCGCGCAAGCGGCATCGGCAGCCGTCTTATCGTGATTCGAATAGCTGATGAATGCATCAAACTGCATCATAGGCGCACGTTCGAGCCTCGGGCCGACGGGCGGGTCCCAGATAGAGCCAGCGTAACCCGGATCGAGCGGGAGCGAAATCCAGGATCAGCGTCTTCGTTGGCCGAAGTTTCCAGGCTGTTGGCGGGCATCCCCGCCCCGGCCCCTGCGCCTATCGCGTGCGTTCGCCGCAACGCAGCATTTTCGATCGCTTTCGCGCGAAATGGACATTGAGCGGACTTTACGAGTGCACGGCCCAGCGCCGCCATGCGCGGGCATTCCGCTCCACGGCGTTAACGTCCCTGCCCCAGGATCGGCGAGCGCGCATTTCCATCGCTACGTCAGCTTCAGGCCCATCAGGCTTGCGATGAGGTTCTTCTGGATCTGCGAGGTGCCGGCGGCGATGGTGGCGGCGCGCGCGTCGCGATAAAGCCGCGCCATGTCGAATTCCTCGCAATAGCCCATGCCGCCGAGAATCTGCATGCCGCGGTCGGCAACGCCCACATAGGTCTCCGAGGTAAAGAGCTTCGCCATTGTGATCTCGCGCAAGGCGTCCTGGCCGTTCGCGGCGAGCCAGGCGGCGCGCCACATCAACGTGCGCGCGGCCTCCACTTCGGTCGCCATGTCGGCGAGCATATGGGCGATCGCCTGATTGGCGCCGATCGGCCGGCCGAACTGCTTGCGCTCCTTGGCATAGTGCAGGGCGAGATCGACGATGCCCTGAGCGGCGCCGACATTGCCGGCGGCCGAGGCGGCGCGCTCGACCTGCAAGCCGGACATCACCACGTCCCAGCCGTTGTTCTCGCCACCGACCAGCCGGTCGGGCGGCACGCGCACGCGATCGAATGTCAGTTCGTAGGTGCCGGTGGCGCGCCGGCCGAGCATGTCGAGCTTGCGCAAAGTGAGACCGGGCGCATCATTGTCGACCAGAAACAGCGACAGGCCGCTCCGGTAGTGCGCCTTGGGATCGGTCCTCACATAGAGACTGATGACGTTGTTCCTGGCCCCGGCCATCGAGGCCCAGATTTTCCGTCCGTCGATCACCCATTGATTGCCGTCGCGCACGGCGGCGGTGCGCATGGCGCCGATGTCGGAGCCGGCGTCGGGCTCCGACATCGAGATGGAGAATTTGATCTCGCCGGCGATCAGCCTAGGCAGCCAGTAACGCCTCTGTTCCTCCGAGCCCTTGCGCATGAGATTAAGGCCGCAAAAAATGTTGCCCGTATAGGCCATCACCAGATCGGCGGAGACGCGGGCGATTTCCTCCGCGGCGATCGCCACGTCGAGCAGAGTGCCGCCGGCGCCGCCATACGCCTCGGGGAACGGCAGCGCCAACAGGCCTGCCGCGGCAAAAGCCTCGAACAGCTCCTCGGGATAGGCGCGCTCGCGATCGTGGCCGCGCACGTAGTCGGGCGGCGCGTGCTTGGCCATCAGCTTGCGCACGCTCTCGCGCAACAGATTCTGTTCCTCGGTGAAGGCGAAATCCATGGCGTATTCTCGCGCGGCGTGGTCGTTAATGCATCGTTCACCATAATCTTTTAGACCGGGCGCAACCGCAAGGAGCCCGCCGTGCCTAAAGCTCTGGTTGCCACTGTTGCCGCCGCGGCGATGCTGGCGGGCGCGACGCCGTGGAGCGATGCGTCGGCGATGATGCTTGCCGCGCCGTCATTGCCCGGCGTCGGAGCCATGCCGCAGCCGACGCGCGTCGCCGTCATCTGCGGGCCGGGCGGCTGCGCGCCGGTCCATGTGTCGCGCGCGTATCGTCCGCCGCCCAATTTCGTCAGACGAGCCGCCCCGCTCGTATTCACGCGGCCGAATCCCTTGACCAGCCCGCCGGCGAACAAATAGAAAAAATAGAAATAAATAAAAACAAATAAGATCAGCGAATGTCCTCCGGCACGATTGCTTGGCGGCCGAGTTGCTGCCAAGCTGCCGGCGCGCCGGCTTTTTTCGCCGCCTCTTCGGGCGGCAGGCTCTTGTCCCAGCGCGCGCCGATGAAACGTTGGCCGTTCACGCCGTCGGACGCGTTCGAGCAGAGCCAGATCAGCGGCGCCACCATGACTTCGGGCTGTACCAGCTTCGAGCGGTCCGCTTGCTGGCCGACGGAGACCATGCGGGTGTCGGCGGCGCCGCCGGGAACCAGCACGTTGGCGGTCACACCGCTGCCTTCCAATTCCTGCGCCAGGGCCAGCACATGCGCTTCGTTCGCCGCCTTGGAGCCGCCATAGGGCTGCATGCCGCCGCGGTACATGGTGTCGAGGCTGGTGGTGACGTTGATGATGCGCCCCCAGCGCTGCTTGAGCATCGTCGCAATTGCGGCGCGGCTCATCAGAAAGGCGGCGACGACGTTGACCTCGATGATGCGGCGGAATTCCTCCGGCGTCACCTCCCAGAATTTTCCCGCCGGCTTAGCATCCGGACGCCGGAACAGACTCATGTTGATGCCGGCATTGTTGACCAGGATATCGAGCCGACCGAAATGCTCGCTGGTCGCGCGTACGATCTTGGGGGCGGTTTCCTCGCGCGTCACGTCGGCGACGACATCGAGGATGCGCTCCTCGGCACCGGCCGCTTCGGCAGCCTGCCCGGTATCCTCGAGCGCCTCGGCATCGATCTCGACGGCGACGACGCGGGCGCCGGCGGCAAGCAACCCGAGCGCCATGACGCGGCCGAGGCCGCGACCCGCCCCGGTTACGATGGCGACCTTACCGTCGAGCGCTCCTGGCATTGCGGATCCCTTGGTAAAACGCGAAGCAAGCCGGTTTTTTACTGATTTAGCATCGCCGGGAAAGCGGAACCATCGCTCCTCCGACCATTAGCCGCAGCCGTTGCGTGCGTTGGGCCATCTGCCTATATTTGAACCGCTTTTCCAGGCATTGTCGAAGAATGGCTTCGCCCAACACGGCGGGCGGGGCGTAGAGGAGATTCACCGATGGCGACCGCGCCCCTGATGCCGAAAGCGACCGCCGTGTGGCTGGTCGAAAGCACCTCCCTGTCGTTCGAGCAGATCGCGCATCTGTGCAACCTGCACCCGCTCGAAGTCAAAGCCATCGCCGACGGCGACGCGGCGCAGGGCATCAAGGGGCTCGACCCGGTGCTCACCGGCCAATTGACGCGCGAGGAAATCGCCGCGGCCGAAGCCGATCCCAATCGGCGACTGCACATCGCCGAGCCGAAGGTACGGCTGCCCGAGGCCAAGCCGAAGAAGGGGCCGCGCTACACGCCGGTGTCACGCCGGCAGGACCGGCCGAACGCCATTCTGTGGCTGGTGCGCAACCATCCGGAATTAAAGGACGGCCAGATCATGCGGCTGGTCGGCACCACGAAATCCACCATCCACGCGATCCGCGAGCGCACCCATTGGAACTCGGCCAACCTCACTCCGCTCGACCCGGTCACGCTCGGACTTTGCTCGCAGATCGACCTCGACATCGAAGTGCAGCGCGCCGCCAAGGAGAAGCCGGTCGCGGTGGAGGAGCAGGGCGCAACATTGCTGCCCGCTTCGGTCACCACCGCTCCCAAGGAGGACCTGGAGTCCGACGGCGAAAAGAAGCCGGCCGATGAGCTCGACGTCAACGCGGTGTTTGCCAAGCTCAAGCAGCTCGGCGGCAAGAGCGAGTAATTCTTTTTCGCCTCTCCCCGCTGTGCGGGGAGGTCAATCCCGGCCGCGATGAAAATCGGGCAGCGGCGGCGGACCCCAGACATTGGTCTTGCCGCCCTGCCAGGTCTTCGGCCGCTGCGGGGTGTCCTGATGCCACGGCCGCGGCTCGAAATAGCCCAGCTCCTCGTCCACCATCTGATCGAGTTCGCAGAAGAATTCGATGACCTGATCGTCGGGATTGCGATGATAGGTGGCGATGTTGTGTCCCGGCCCGTGGCGCAACGGTCCCCAGATGATCGGAATTTTCTGCTGCCCGAACAGGTCGCATGAGTTCTGCAGGTGGATGAAGTCCTTCAGCTCGAACGCCATGTGGTGCATCTTGACGTTCTTGCCGCGGATGAAGTTCACCGTGTGGTGATCGGTATTGCAGCGCATGAACACGAAAAAATCGTCGATCCAGTCGGAGACACGGAATCCCAGGACTTTTTCATAGAACTCCGCGGTCTTCCGCGGATTGTCCACCACCCAGGCGATGTGTCCGAGCTTTAATGGGCCGACGCCGTGATGCTGGAGGTGCTTGCCCAGATAGCTCCATTCCTTGAACAGCGCGATCGTGGTTCCCTTGTTGTCCGCAAACGTGAGCACCGGTCCGATGCCGGGAACCGAATCGTTGCGTAGCTCGCTCTTGATGCCGTCCTTTTCCAGCACGCGCGCGAGCGCGCCGAAATCCGAATTCGGCGCCACTTCGAATGACAGCGTGGTGCAGCGTTCGGTGTCGCCCTTGTTGAGCTGGATGGCGAGCAGCCCGATCTGCGTGGTGAGAAAGGCGCGATCCTTCTCGCGCTCGGCGAGCACCAGGCCCATGATTTCGGTGTAATAGTCGATCATCTTTTCCAGGTCGGGAGTTTCGAACGTGGCGTGCCCGATGCGTCGCGGTTTGATCATGGGTGTTCTCGCTCTTGGTCATCGTCCGCCAACGGGTCCGGCCCGAAAGGGCGGGCCCGATGACAAGCTCCGGCGGATGGATTCGGCAGTCTCCGCCGCCTTATCGCAAGCGGCAACTCTCAAGGAGACTGGATAGCGCGCATTCGCGGGGTATGACAAGCAAAGCTGCGGCCTTGCCAATCGGTTCCGATCGCGGTTTTGTCGCCACAGAGATGTTGCGCATCAGGGAGTGACGCTCATGGCTGGGGCAAAATCTGCGGGTTACAAGCTTGCGACCTATAAATCGGCTGACGGACCGCGCGCCGGCCTCATCGTCGCCGACGAGGTGTTCGACGCCGCCAGGCTGACCGGCACGGCCGCCTATGCGACGGTCATCGGCATCCTCGAAGACTGGAAAAGGGCCGAAAGCGCGTTGAAGAAGGCCGCTGCCGGCGCCGCCAAGAGCCGGACCAAGCGCCAACCGTTGGCGAAGACCACGCTGCTGGCGCCGGTGCGCTTTCCCTCGGCGATCTATTGCGCCGGGGCCAACTACGCCGATCATGCGGCAGCAATGGCGGCGCGCGAGGGCAATCCGCCGCCGACCGATCCGCACGAGCAGGGACTGAAACCCTGGCATTTCCTCAAGGCGACACGCACCATCGCCGACCCGGGCGCAACCGTGAAAATTTCCGGTTACGCCAACGCGATGGACTGGGAAATCGAGCTTGCCGCAATCATCGGGCGGCCGGCCAAGGATGTGACGAAGGACAAGGCGCTCGGCTACGTTGCCGGCTATACGGCCGCCAACGACCTGTCCGCCCGCGATCGCGGCCGGCGGCCGCCCGTGCCGGCGACCTCGCCGTTCAAGATGGACTGGACCAAGCACAAGACCTTCGAGGGTTCGTGCCCGCTCGGCCCCTGGATCGTTCCGGCAAGCGACATCGGCGACCCCCAAAACCTCGATCTGAAGCTCTGGGTCAACGGCGAATTGAAGCAGAATTCCAACACCGGCAAGATGCTGTTCAGCGTGGCCGAGCAGATCGAGCAATTGTCGGTCAACATGACTTTGCATCCCGGCGATGTGATCCTCACCGGCACGCCCTCCGGCACCGGCGCCGAGAGCGGCACCTTCCTCAAACCCGGCGACCTGGTGAAGCTGTGGATCGAAAATATCGGCGAGATCGAAAACCGGATGGGCTGACGTGACCCCCCTCTGCCCGCGCGCGCCAGATCAATCGCATCCGGGCCGCGTCTCGCTTTTCACCTCCCGCTGAAAAGGGTGAGGTCGGCGGCCAACGGCCGCCGGGCGGGGGGCCGGATTCTGCCGGGCTCTAGGAAGTATTTAACCCTTTCGGGCTCGCCTTCGGCGGTCGACCTCTCCCCTCCAGGGGGACATGTATGGTGGCGCGATCACACGCGATTGCCCTGAGGTCAGGGAGGTGGGAGCGCGCCCCGGGCATAGCTGGAAACCGCCCCGTGCCCGTCGCGCGGGACGCCGGTCTGTGCTAGAAGTGTCGGCGCAAAGCAGGCGACCGGCGTCCGGAGTGCGGTGATCGCCCGGCCGGTCGAAACTTGATCGCCCCGAACGGGCGGCATTTGGGTGAAACGCAACGGTGGCAAATGGCGGAAAAATTCGTCTCAAAGCTCGCGGAGTTCAAGGACGGAGACCGGCGCGTCGTCTTCGTCGGCGACAACGAGATCGGCGTTTTCAGGCATGACGGCGAGTTCTTCGCTTACAGCAATTTCTGTCTCCACCAGGGCGGGCCGGCTTGCGAAGGATTGACCATCGCCAAGGTCGAGGAGCGACTGCGTCCGGACAAGACTTCGATGGGACTTTATTTCTCCGAGAACGAGATGCACTTCGTCTGTCCCTGGCACGGGATGGAATACGACATGAAGACCGGCGAGTGCGTCAGCGACCGCAAGATGAAGCTGAAGAAATACAAGACGGTGCAGAAGGGAGACGACCTTTATGTCGTCGCCTAAGCGCGCGGCAAAGGCGGCAGCCAAGACGGCAACCAAGACGGCGACGAAGTCCGTGCGCCGGACCGACGCGCCGCGTCCGGCCGCGAAGCCGACAGTCGCGGTCGTGGACGGCGCTTCCGCCGAGGCGATGCGCGTGGCCGCGGTGCTCGAGCGCGGCATCGTCGACGGCCGGCTCGACATGATCTCGGCCGAGGCATTGCAGAAACTGATCGCCGCCGCCTGCCGCCTTTACGCCGCGCGGGTGGAGGCCGGCGAACCGCTGACGCCGGTCGCAAGAAATTCCATCGCCGCCACCGACATCATGGTCACGGCGAGCGGATTGCTCAAAGCCGGGGACCTCGCGGTCTTCGAGCTCGGCATGTGGCAGAGTTGGACGGGACGGTGAAATTGCGTCACGAGGGCGAAGCGACGAAGAAATCCAGATCTTTGCGGGTGCCCGTAAAGAGAACTTTGGATTGCTTCGCTTCGCTCGCAACGACGACATGATAACGGGTTTTGGAACGGAGAAACGCCATGGATCTCATCGCTGATCGCGGCCGTCGCGTAACGGTCGAGGAGCTCAACACCAGCCGTCTGCTGGCACACGCGCGCAAGCAGGCGCATCAGCGCAACTTCGACGACGTGGTGATCGTCGACGTCGATGCGCATCATTACGAGAACGAAAACCAGAGTGAATGGCTGCCGTTCATGGAGAACGACGTGCTGCGCCAGTTGAGCCTTTCGGCTGGCAGCAAGCGTAATCGCACCGGCATCATGCCGACCAACGTCGGCTATCAGGACATGGGCGGCCGCGTCACCCGCTATCCGATGCGCGGCTCGGAAAAGACCGAATCGGTCGATGGCGCGGAGCGCGACATCCAGCTCGGACACCGCTGGATGGATGCCATGAGCGTCGATTATTCCTGCCTGTTCCCGACTGGCATGCTCAACATCGGCATGCATCCGCAGAAGGAAATGGAGGTCGATCTGTGCTGGGCCTATAACCGCTGGCTCACCGAGAAGGTCATGCCGGAGTCCGGCGGCCGTTTCTTCTCGATGCTGTGCCTGCCGTTCTCCGATCCCGAAGCGGCGCTGCGCCAGGTCGAAACCTTTGGCGGCCGCAAGCATGTCGGCGGCTTCATGGTCACCACGGTGCGCCCGAGCATGGCGGTCTACGACAACGCCTACATGAAGATGTATCGGGCGATCGAGGAGCGCGGCCTGGTGCTGTCGTTCCATTCCGGCCCGAACTGGGGCGAGCCGATCTACCGGAGCTGCAACCGGTTCATGGCCGCGCACGCGCTCGGTTTCTCCTGGTACAACGTGCTGCACTGCACGAACTGGGTGGTCAACGGCATGGGCGAGCGCTTCCCCAAGCTGCCGGTGATCTGGATCGAGGCCGGGCTCGCCTGGGTGCCGTTCCTGATGCAGCGGCTCGACCACGAATACATGCTGCGGCCGTCGGAAGCCCCGCTGTTGAAGAAGAAGCCGTCGGATTACATGCGCGACATGTATTATTCGTCGCAGCCGATGGAAATTCAGGATTACGGCGCGATGGAAACGACCTTCCGCATGATCAATGCGGAGACGCAGCTGCTGTACTCCTCCGACTATCCGCACTGGGATTTCGATCTGCCGTCGACGATCTGGGATCTGCGGTTCCTGTCCGAGAAGGCCAAGCACAATATCCTGGGCGGCACTGCCGCGCGGCTGTTCAAGCTGCCGCCGCGCAACGACAAGCAGAAGGAAAATCTCCAGCGCTTCGGCAATCTTGCCGCCGCGGCGGCCTAGTGCCGACTTTCGTTGTCGCCTGATTCATGAGCATTCGCAGAGGCAGCGACCCCCACCTGTCCTCCCCCTTTCAGGGGGAGCAAGAGCGAGCGGCATAGGCGGCGTCACGGTTCAAGACCAACGAAGGCGGCTTCTCTTTCCTCCCCCTGAAAGGGGGAGGATCAAGGTGGGGATCTCGGGCCGCTCGGATCACTTTGAGGTTGACGAGTTGTCTTCCGCATCACCCTTCAGTGATTCCGGGTACTAGGGTGGCGGTTCGGAAGTCCGCATCATTCTTGCGGCTTACCCATCATGCGGACTTCTGAACCAAAGCCATACGAGATCAGCTCCGAAGTTCGCAAACGGGGGTGCCGCACAATGATGCGAACCTCGGAATCGGGACACTAGCGGCGACCGCTGCGCCGGCTGCACGGGCGGCAATGTCGCGGGGTCGCACGCTTGTCGTCGCGGCCCCGATCTGGAATGTTGCGCGACGGCTTGACGCCCGCCATCCACGCATCCGGATCCTTTCCATGTTGCCACGGGCCTGTCTCGCAGCTCTGTTGGCCTGCGTTGCCACCGTTCACGCGGCCGCGCAGGACGCGGTGGCGCAGTTCTACAAGAACAAACAGTTCGAGATCGTCGTCGGAACGTCGGCCGGCGGCGGCTACGACACCTATGCGCGGCTTCTGGCCCGGCATCTGAGCGCGCATATTCCCGGCCATCCCGACGTCGTCGTGGAGAACATGCCGGGCGCCGGCAGCGGCAGGGCGACCGGATATCTCTACGAGGTGGCGCCGAAGGACGGCACCGTCATGGCTGCGGTGTTTCCCGGCGTGATGCTCGACCCGCTCATCGGCACCGTCAAGGCACACTACGACGCCCTGAAGTTCAATTACGTCGGCAGCGAGAACAGTGACGTTTACATTTGCTATTTGCGCAGCGATGCGCCGGCGAAGACGTTCCAGGACGTGCTGACCCACCAAGTTATCGTCGGCGCCAGCAGCGCCGGCGGCACGACCCGCGATATGCCGGCAATGCTCGACAATCTCCTCGGCGCCAAGTTCCGCGTCGTGACCGGCTATTCCGGCTCGAAGGAAATCACGATCGCGGTCGAGCGCAACGAAGTCAACGGCGCGTGCGGGATCGGCTGGAGCGGGCTGCCGACGCTGCATGCGGATTGGTTTGCAAACAAATTCATCAACGTGATCGTGCAGTTGAGCATGAAAGGCCATCCCGACCTCAACAAGATGGGCGTTCCGCTTGCGGTGCAATTCGCCCACACCGCGGAAGAACGCCAGGTCCTGGAGCTGATCGAGAGCCAAAGCACGTTCGGCCGACCCTACCTGCTGCCGCCCGGCGTGCCGGCGCAGCGGGTGGCGGCGTTGCGCCAGGCCTTTGTCGATACGCTGCACGACCCGGCCCTGGTCGGCGAGGCAAAACAAATGAAGCTCGACATCGATTACATGAACGGCGAGGAGCTGCAGGCGCTGATCGCCAAGCTCTATGCCCTGCCACCGAGCGTGATCGCGCATGCCAGGCAGGCGTTGATCTACACGCCGCCGAAATAACCGCCGAAGTCGGATCGGGCGGGGATGCCGGTCAGGTCGGCTGCGGACGCTCGCGTGCGCCACCTGCGGCTGACATCAGAGTGTCAGCCTCCGGCAGCGGCTTGCCCCTGGTCTCGGGCAAAAACGGCGCCGTGACCAGCCCCAGGACATAGAACAGGCCGACGATCGTTGCCGTGCGTCCATAGCCGCCAAGGCTGACGATCAGGCTGCCCGCGAACAACGGTGCAACGCACAATATCAGCCGCGGCACATTGAAGATGAACCCCGCCGCCGTGGCGCGAATCCGCGTCGGAAACAGTTCCGGCAGCCACACCGCGGTCCAGGAAAACACGCCCTGGGTGAAAAATCCGAACACGGCAAACGCCAGCAACAGCAGGTTGATATTTTTCACCCACAAATAGACCACGGGGGTGAGGACCAGCGACAGCAGGTAATAGAAGGCCGTCGTCGGCCTGCGGCCGAGCGCATCGGCCAGAAATCCAAAACTGAAGAAGCCGAGCAGCGCGCCAATATTCTGCACCAGGCCTGCCAGGCCGACCCAGCGCTGCACCGCCAGTCCGGAGGCGCTCGCGACCGATCCCACATAGCTCGGAACGAAGCTGGAAACGCCCCAATAGCCGATGGTTGCGGCGAGCGACATGACGAAAGTGAGCACCAGCCGCGTGCGGATGGCCGGTTCGGCGAACATGTCGACCAGGGTGAAGCGCACGATCGCGGCGTCCTCACCATGCAGTGTCGCGCCCTGCTTGCGCCGCTGATGGGCGCTGCGCCGTTGCCGGTTCGACTCCTCCCAGCGCGGCGATTCGGGAATGTTGCGCAGGATCCAGACGGTGATGAGCGCCGGCAGCACGCCGATCAGATACATGAAGCGCCAGGCGCTCGGTCCCGACGTGCCGATCAAGAGCCAGACCGCGGACGCGATGATGCTGCCGATCGGGTAGCCGGCTTGCAAAAATGCGCCGCCCTTGCCGCGCGCGTTGTCCGGCCAAAGCTCGGCGGTGATCGAAGCCCCGGTCGCCCATTCCGAACCGATGGCAAGCCCGACGAGAAAGCGGAATACGGCGAACGAGAGCCAGCTCCACGACAGCGCGCTCAGTCCCGTCAGCAGCGAGTAGGCGAGAATCGTTACCGCCATCGATCGCTTGCGACCGATATAGTCGGCCAGAATGCCCCCGAGCAGGCCGCCGACCCCCCACCCGAACACGGTGATGGCGATCACGGCTCCCGCATAGGCGGGGATGAACTTGTACTGCGACGCATCCAGAAGCTGGTGGAGGGCAGCCCCGATGGTGAGAATGAGCGCAAAAACCTCGAACCCATCGAAGGTCCAGCCGAGGTTCGAGGCGACCAGCGCCTTCCATTGCGCCCTTGAGAGCGAGCGATACCAAGGAGAAGAGCGAGAACCGGCGGATTCAGTCACGATGCACCCCCCTGCTTGTTTGTTCGTGTTTTTCGGCGCCTGTGCTCGGTGGCGCCGTTTGCCGACCCAACACGGTCCTCGCGCGCAATCATCGCGGAAGAGCCGCCAGCCTTGATGCAAACCTACGCTGCGGAACACGCGGCGCGCAAGCTTTAACAAGCGGAATCAGCACGTGTTGAGCTGCAGCACCGTTGCGGTACAAAGGTCGTTCCTTTCGCCCTGCTCCGCCGGAACGTGCCGGCGCCAGCGGGATGCCGCGGCGCAAGCGCCGCGCGGGTTCAAACCGGCATGAACGAGTTGGCACGCGAATTCGGCGACCGGCGCAACGGCCGGCGTTTCAGCGCAATCCGCCGCTTGGCAATCTTGCGGCTGGCCGCCGCCTGGATCCGCCGCCAAGCCTGGAACCTCGATCCCGGCTATTTCGCGCTGGTGATGGCGACCGGCATCGTCTCCAATGCGTTGTTTCTCGAAGGCCAGCGCGCGCTGTCCGATGCGCTGTTCGCCGTCAATCTCCTCGCCTATCCGTGGCTCTGGCTGCTTACGATCACGCGGGCGTTCCGTTGCACCGCGGCGATGTGGGCGGACCTGATCAACGCGCGCCGGGTGTTTTTGTTCTTCACCGCGGTGGCGGCAACCGACGTGCTGGCGATGTCGGTCGCCTTGCGCGGCGGCGCCGGGATTGCGCTGGCGCTGTGGCTCCTGGCGCTCGCGCTGTGGCTCGCGCTCATCTATGTCGGCTTCGGCGTGCTTCTGCTGCATAACAGCAGCCGCAACCTCGATGTGATCGAAGGCGCCTGGCTCAACGCCATCGTCGGCACCCAGTCGCTGGTGATCGTCGGCGGCGCGGCCGCGCTGCCGGCTGCCGCATTCGGGGCTCAGGCATTCATCGTCCTGGACATGTTTTGGATCTTCGGTCTGATCCTTTACGCAATCCTCATCGTGCTGCTGTGCCAGCGCTTCTTCTTTTCGCAGTTTGGTCCTGACCAGGTCGGCGCGCCGCTATGGATCGTCATGGGCGCCGCGGCCATCACCGTCAATGCCGGCACGATCCTGATACTCGACGGCGGCGCGACTTCGTTTCTCCGCGCGCTTGATCCGTTTCTGTCCGGCGCGACGCTCGGCGCCTGGGCGTGGGCGACCTGGTGGATTCCGCTCCTGCTTTTGCTCGGTGTCTGGAAGCACGGCTTACACGGCCGCTCGATGCGCTACACGCCGATATTCTGGAGCATCGTGTTTCCGCTCGGGATGTACTCGGCAGCGACGCTGCGCCTGGCCTCCGTCACCGCCACTCCGCTGCTCGGATCGCTGGCCTCCGCAATGACCTGGATCGCGCTCGCCGCCTGGTGCGCGACCGCGTTCGCCTTCATCGCCGCCGCATTGCGGAACGCGCGAGCGCTGATCGGTATTGCGCGCTTCTTCGGGGCTGCCGCCGCCCACCGTCGGGCACTGACCGGACGCTGATGGGGCTTGTGAGGGAGGCGCTAAAGAGCAAAGATCGCCCGGGCAGGCCAATACGCCTGGGCCAATAAGGCCGATAAGGCCAATAAGCCTTCACTGAACCAGTCGGGAGGAAATCCATGCGCTTGCAGCTGAACGCGCTCAAGCTTGCCACGGCTATCGGCGTCGTGCTCGCCGCAACTGCCGTTCGGGCCGCTCCGTTCTTGATCGTCGGCGACGATGAAAAGGTCTCGTTTACCGGCGGCAAAACCGTCGTATCGCCGGCAGGCAATGACTCGGTGCTGGTCGTCGACCTCGCAGATCCGCTCAACCCTAAAATCGTCGCCAATCTTCCGCTGAAGAATTCGGTGGTGGGGCCGCCGGTGAATCTGGACATCGATCCGACCAGCTCGGTGGCAATCGTCGCCGACTCGATGAATGTGGTCAAACAAGGCGACGCCTACAAGCAGGTCCCCGACAACAAGATTTACGTGATCGACCTCAAGGCGAACCCGCCCAAGTTGATCAATACGATCGAAGGCGCCGCGCAGCCGTCGGGGCTGTCGATCAATCCGGCCGGCACTCTTGCCCTGGTCGCCAATCGCGCTGGCAAGTCGATCTCCGTCCTGTCGATCCAAGGCACCGACGTCAAGCTCATCGGCAACGTTGATATGGGCGCCGAGGTCTCGGCCGTGGTCTTTACCCCGGACGGCAAGCACGCATTGGCGACCAAGGCTTCGAGCAACAAGGTCGCCCTGCTCGATGTCAACGGCACCCAGGTGACCTACACCAAGCATGATCTTTTGACCGGACTGTTTCCCTACAACATCGTCATGGCGCCGAACGGTTCGATCGCGCTGACGGCGGACAACGGCGACAACGGCAGCTCCGACGGCAACGTCGATACCGTCAGCGTCATCGATTTGACGGCGCCGGTGCATGTCATCGATCACATCACCGTTCCTGACGGCCCGGAAGGCTTGGCGTTCAGCCCCAAAGGCGATCTTGCCGTTTCCGCCGATGCGACCGGCTCAAACCATCCGACGACCGATTGGTACTACCACCCGCACGGCGAGGTCGTGGTCTTTGGGGTGAACGGCAAGAACGTGACCCGGCTCGGCACCGTCGAGGTCGGCGCTTTGCCGGAAGCGATCTGCTTCACGCCGGACGGCCGCTACATCTACGTCGGCAACTACATGGACAAGGATTTCTCGATTCTCCGCGTCGACGGAACCAAGGTGACCGACACCGGCAAGCGCTTCAAAGTCCCCGGCCAGCCGGGCTCGGCCCGCATGAGCCCACACTGATCCGCTGCACTGCGTGGCGTCGGCGGAAGAGTGCCGCCGGCGCGCCGGCAGCGACCGAAGCATCCGCGCAAGCAAAAACGGCGCAGCGGTTCGAAGATGCGGATTTCTGAACCAACGCCACAGGAGATCAACTCCGAAGTGCGCAAACGAGGGTGCCGCACAATGATGCGAGCTTCGGAATCGGGACACTAGCGTAGTCATGGCAGCACCGAGTCGACCAGCACGCCGCGAATTCCTCGCCGTGGCGGCAGGGGTGGCGGCCGCGACGTTATTTTCCCCGGCCGTATCGGCGCTCGACTATCCCGCGCGGCCGGTGCGCATCATCGAAGGCTTCGGCGGCGGCGGCACGCCCGATTTGATTTCCCGGCTGATGGCGCAATGGCTGAGCCAGCGCCTGGGCCAGTCCTTCGTGGTCGAAAACCGGACCGGCGCCTCGGGCAATGTCGCGACCGAGGCGGTCATTCGCTCGCCGCCGGACGGCTACACGCTGCTCACCTGCCTGTCGGCGAATGCGATCAACGCGTCACTTTACCGCAATCTCGGTTTCAATTTTCTGCGCGACACCGTGGCGGTCGCCGGCCTGATCCGTTTGCCCATGGTGCTGCTGGTCAATCCATCGTTCCCCGCCAAGACCTTTCCGGAATTTATCGCCTACGCCAAGGCCAATCCGGGCAAGGTCAATATCGCGTCGCCCGGCATCGGCACGCCGATGTACGTGGCCGGCGAACTCATCAATCTGAAGGCTGGAGTCAAGCTCGTGGACGTGCCCTATCGCGGCCCGGCGGGCGCATTCACCGATCTGCTCGCCGGGCGGGTGCAGGCGTTCATCATCACCGTCACGGCGGCCATCGGATTTATCAGGAGCGGCAAGCTGCGGGCGTTGGCGGTAACCGGGCCGATGCGCACACACGTGTTGCCGGACGTGCCGACGGTCGGCGAGTTCTTGCCGGGATTCGCAGCCGCCGCCTGGGACGGCACTTGCGCACCGAAAAGAACCCCGGCTCTCGTCGTTGACAAGCTCAATGCCGCCATCAATGCCGGCCTCGCCGATCCGCAGATCAAGGAGAGGATCACCGAACTGGGCGGCGAGACCATGCCGATGACGCCGCAGCAATTCGGCGCGTTTCTCGCCGAGGAGACCGCGAAATGGAGGAAGGTCGTCGAATTCTCGGGCGCCAAAGCCGATTGAGCGGAAGGCGCGGCGAGAGCCAGCGGACGATCGTGTGCGGCCGCCGGCCGCTGTAAAAAGGAACGCCGATGACTTCGACACGTCGACAAATCCTGCGCATGGGAACCTGCGCCGCGACACTGCCGGCCTTGCTGCGGCCGGCGCCGGCGCAGACCTATCCGGCGCGGCCGGTGCGCATCGTCGTGCCCTATCCGGCGGGCATCGCGCCCGACATCGCCACGCGCCTGGTCGCGCAATCGCTTTCAGAGCGGCTCGGCCAGCAATTCGTCATCGACAACCGGCCCGGCGGCGCCGCCAATATCGGCACCGAGCTGGTCGTTCACGCTCCGCCCGACGGTTACACGCTGCTCACGGCGACGATGACCAACGTGCTCAACATATCGCTCTACGACAATCTCGATTTCAATTTCATCCGCGACATCGCGCCGGTCTCGGGCCTGGTGCGGCTGCCTCTGGTCCTGGTGGTCAACCCGTCGGTACCGGCAAAGTCGCTTGCGCAATTTGTCGCCTACGCCAAGGCCAATCCGGGAAAGATCAATTTCGCCTCGGTCGGCAGCGGCGCCGCGACCGACGTAGCCGGCGAGCTGTTCAACATGATGGCGGGCGTTCATCTGGTCAACGTGCCCTATCGCAGCAATTATCTGCCCGATCTGCTCGGCGGCCAAGTGCAGGCGTCGTTCACGCCGATCCTGCAATCGCTCGGCTACATCCAGGCGGGCAAGCTGCGGCCGCTCGCTGTAACCGACGCCGGCCGCTCGCCGGTGCTGCCGGACGTTCCCACCATCGGTGAACTCTTGCCCGGTTATGCGGCGGTCGTGTGGGACGGCATCGGCGCGCCGGCGAGAACGCCGCCGAATATCATCGAAACGCTCAACAAGGCGATCAACGCCTGCTTGCAGGAGCCGGCCGTGAAGGCGCGGTTTGCCGCGCTCGGCTCCGAGCCGATGCTGATGACGCCCGGCGAATTCGGAAAATTCGAAGCCGCCGAAGCCGCCAAATGGGCCAAGGTGATCAAGGCCGCCGGCATCAAGGTGCAGTAAATGTCCCAATCCGAAACGCGATCCACGGAGTCCGTCATGACGCTTCGCCGCCGTCGATTTTTGCAGCTCGCCGGCGCCGCCGCCGCGCTGCCGGTCCTGCCGCAACTGGCCTTCGCACAGAAGTATCCCAACCGCCCGGTGCGCCTGATCGTGACCGTGCCGGCCGGTGGCTCGCCCGATGTCATCGCCCGGCTGATCGCACAGTGGCTGACCCAGAAGCTCGGACAGAATTTTCTGGTCGAGAACAAGCCAGGCGCCAGCACCAATATCGGCACCGAATTGAGCCTCAAGGCCGCACCGGACGGCGGTACGCTGCTTCTCGCCATGTCGTCGAACGCGATCAACCCCGCGCTTTACCATCACCTCAAGTTCGACTTCATTCGCGACGCCGAACCGGTGGCGAGCATCGCCACGATCCCCCTGGTGCTGGTTGTCAATCCGGCGTTTTCGCCGAAAACGGTGCCCGACCTCATTGCCTATGCCAAGGCCAATCCGGGCAAGATCAATTTGGCGTCGGGCGGCAGTGGCACGCCGCTCTACGTTGCCGGCGCGCTGTTTCGCATGATGGCCGACGTCAAAATGGTCGACGTGATCTACACAGGCGAGGGCGCCGCCCTGCCCGATCTCCTCGGCGGCCGCACGCAGGCCATGTTCGGGGTCATGCCGGCCGCACTCGGCTATATCAAATCCGGCAAGCTGCGCCCGCTGGCGGTGACCAGCACCAAGCGCCAGGCGCTTTTGCCGAACGTTCCGGCGATGGCCGAATTCTTGCCGGGCTACGAGGCCAACGGCTGGTATGGTATCGTCGCGCCGCAGGGCACGCCGAAGACGATCGTCGACACGCTCAACAAACAGGTCAATGCCGCACTCGCCGACCCGGCGATGCGCAAACGCTTTACCGATGTCGGCTGCGACGTGTTCACCGGCACGCCCGCGGATTTCGAGAAGTTCATCCGCGCCGAGACGGAGAAATGGGCAAAGGTGATCAAGTTTGCCGGGATCAAGGCGGATTAGGGTGGTGGACACAAATGAATGGTTGCCGAGAGCCGGCCTCGGCCGCTCCCCGCGGATCGCCTATAGCAGCTAGTTTCTGATTCTTGCCATGATGCGAGAGCATTATCCCGCTGAGATCGATTGAAGACAAACATGAAGCGCGCGATCGTCCCTATCCTCTGCCTGCTCGTCGCTGCTGTCGGGTTGTCGGTGTCGCCGCGATCCTTTGCGACGGAGCAACCGTCCGACATTCCGGCCTGGCTGAGTGTCCATGTCGGCCAAGGCGACGGTCAAATTGCGCAAGTGGTCCTGCAGAGGGCACGCGCACTTTACTTCCGCAAATTGCGCATGGGTGCGGTCAGCAATCCCTGCTACTTCGCCATGGATGCAACGCGCCCCAATGATTTGGGCGATGGCAAATTGGGGCGCCGGTTTTACATCATCTGCGAAGCCGATCACTCGTTTCGTGCGATCTCGGCGGGCCACGGCGGCGGCCGTAATCTGAAAGGCATCGCGGATTTCGCAAACGGCCGGCAGTGCGCAAAGAATTTCGGCAATGCCCTGGATTCGAGGCTGACGGCCGGCGGCGCCTATGTGACGCGCGAGACGAAAACTTCGTTCAAAGGCTATTACCGCGTCTCGGCGAAGCATGACGCAGTTCTCGTGCGCTCATTCGTTCAGTTTGACGGCGAGGGCGAGACTGCAAACGCCAGAGCGCGCGAGATCGGCGGGCATCCGGCCGAATTGTTGAGGAATGTCTGCCTGCGAAAGGTTCCGCAAAGCCCCTACGCGGACCACGACGGCTACGTTCCTTTCGGGACCTTGGTGATCTATGCGGGCGGCCGCAGCGACGGCTGTACCAGTTGGTCGCCGTCGGACGCCGGCCAAATCATCTCGATGATGAAGAATCCGACCACGCTTTACATCTATCCTAAATCAGCCGACGTCGACGCCGTGGCGCAAGCCGTGGCGGCCGGCCGCTCGCCCTCGAGCACGGGCTTGTATTGGAACGCTTCCTGTCTGAAGGAAATCCGCGCGCCGAAATTCTGGCCCAAGAAAACCCTCGAGCCGATCCTCGCCCAATACCGGCAGGATCATCCGGCGCCGCCCCCGGGGCCAACGCCGATTTGCAAGAAGCCGTGAGTGCGTCTGCGGGCTCTTTTCGCCTGTACTGCCTTTCGCGCTGCCCAAGCTTGATGGGCGCGACCGCCGCAAGACGAAATGCCTTTGCCCGGCGCGTCGCCGCCCTCGACTGCGCTTCGACCGCCCGCAGCCTTCGCGCGGACGATACCGTAGGCGATCAAGCAAATCAGGCAACGCTCGCGGTCAGGCCGCTGCGTCCCCGATCGGGTCGAGGCCCAGCGCGATGCGGCCGCTGAAGCAGTGCTGGCGTTTTCCCGACAGCGGATGGAATTGCGCCCCATGGGCGTCGCGCAACAGGCGTTCAAGTCCGCTCTTGCAATAGAAGCCCGCGCCGCCCGCCGCCTCCAACGCCTTTTCGGCCGTCGCCAGCACGTGCTCTGCAACGATCGTTTTGCGCACCAGCATGGCGTCGGCCACGTCCAGCGTCATGGCGAACTCGAGGTCGTTGGCGAGGCGGACCATGTCGTCCGCGGCAAGCTGCGCCATTGTCAGATCGTTGGTCAGTTCGCCGAGCAGATAGGGCACGGTCGGATCGTCCCGGCGCCTGGCGGCCTGCTCGCGGCCGATCGATGCCGCGGCCTCCGCCACGCCGGTGTAGACCGACATGATCAGCGGCATCGCCACGGTAAGGATCACGTTCCACGCCGGATGGTACTGCCCGCGCGGCCGGCGCAACGCGACGCCCTCGTCAGGCACGAAGACATTGTCGAGGACGACGGTGTGCGAACCGGTGGAGCGCATGCCGAGCGCGCGCCAATCGTCGGCCAGCGAAATGCCTGGAGAGGAGAAGGGAACGGCGAAATGCAGCACCTGCCAGCCCTGCTTCGGATCGTTGAACGGCGCTGACGTCACCAGGATGCCGCCCTTGGGTGAACCGCTGCCGAACGGCTTTTTGGCGCTCACGCGGAAGCCGCCGTTGGCCTGTTCCACCGTGCCGTTCGATTCCATCCAATCGTTGGCGCCGGTGGAGATCAGAACCGTCTCATCGGCGGCGACTCGCTCCAGCAATTTCCTCCCCGGCCGGCCGTGGCCGTGATGGTAGACGGAAGCCGCGACCAGATGTTGATGCATCGACAGCGCCAGAGCGGTCGAGGGACAATAATGGGCAAGACGGCGCAGGAACGCGCACATGGCGCTGTGGTTTACACCACCGCCGCCAAGCTCGGCGGGAACCAGCGCCGAAAATACCTTGTGCTCCTTGAGAACATCGTAGTGCCCGGCAACGAAGACGTCGTCCCGGTCGCGCTCCGCAGCGCCCTCGGCAAAGCGCGGGCCGATGATCTGCACCAATGCCTGCAGGTCGAGAAATCGGGTCATGGCGGATCTCCCTTTTCCAGCGTGACCGGCAGCTTCACCGCAACGGGACGGAGCGGCAACTTTAATATCTGAAGCGATCATGCCGTTCTCATGCTAGGATGGAGCATGACCGAAAGGCGCGGATACGGTCAGTTCTGCCCCATCGCCCTTGCCTCGGAGATACTGGCCGAGCGATGGATGCCGCTGGTGCTGCGCGAACTATTGTGCGGCAGCGTGCGCTTCAATGATCTGCAGCGCGGCGTACCGCGGATGTCATCGGCGCTGCTGGCGCAACGCCTCAAACAGTTGCAGTTCGCCGGCATCGTCGAGCGCCGACGCGGCAACAGCGGCGGCTTCGAGTATCACCTGACGCCGGCCGGACGGGAGCTTTTTCCCGTCCTCGAGACGATGGGACTCTGGGCGCAACGCTGGCTGCGCCACGACCTCGTCGACACCGCCAATCTGGATCCCGACCTGTTGATGTGGGACATTCGCCGCAACGTCGCCGGGAAGACGCCGCCGCGCCAGCGCCGCCATGTCGTGCAGTTCCTGCTGTCCGGCGTACCGATCAGTCGGCGCCGCTATTGGCTGGTATTCGAGGGCGGCGCGGTCGATCTGTGCTACCGCAATCCTGGTTTCGAGGTCGACCTGTTCCTCGAGGCCAGTCTGCGGGCGCTCATAAGAGTTCTGGCTTGGCCACATTCTCCTCGACGAGGCCATTCGCGAAGGACAAGTGCGTCTCGACGGATCGCGTACCGACATGGCTGCATTCCGCTCATGGTTTGCGCTCAGCATGTTTGCTGCGGCGGGCCGGGAACCCGCGGGGCAGGCAGCGCCTGCCGTCACCTGAAGGCCGCCCCGACCGCCTCCTCCGAGGAGCGCTTTCCCCGGATGCCCTGGAACAACACCTAAGGGGAAGCGATATCAACACCGTGCTTCATGCCCGGGTGCCGCGTTCGTTCAAAATCGCCTTCAACCGCTGCGGCGTGACCGGCAATTGCGTGATTGCGCCGGGAATGCCGATGGCGTCGTCGATCGCCGAGGCGATGGCAGCGCCCACCCCGGTGATGCCGCTTTCGCCGGCGCCCTTGATGCCGAGCGGATTGCGCGGCGACGTGTAGTCTTCCCGTAAGAGCACGTCCGGTACCGGCGTCTCGTGCACGGCGGGCAGCAGATAATCGGCGAAGGTGACGGCGAGCGGATCGCCGCGCTCGTTGTAGATGAATTCTTCCGAGAGCGCGCCGCCGAGCCCCTGCGCGTAGCCGCCGACGATCTGCGCCTCGACCAGGGCCGGGTTGATGGCACGCCCGATGTCGTAGGCGATGAAGTAGCGCTCGACCGCGACGCCGCCGGTTTCTCCGTCGACCCGCACCACGGCGATGTGGCTGCCGTAGGGGTAGACCTGGTGGTCGACGTTGAACCAGCCTTCGGCGGCAAGGCCGGGATCGCGCTCACCCAGCGTCTTGGTGCCGGGCGCGAGATATTGGGCGATCTTTCCCACGCCGATCGACGCGCCGCTGCCATCCTTGCGCACCACTTCGCCGTCGACGATGTCGAGCGCATCGGGCGTCGCCTGCAAAAGTTCGGCGGCGGCTTGCAGCGCCTTGTTGCGCACGTTGAGCGCCGCGATGTGGGTCGCCGAGGCCGTCATCACCGTCGCGCGCGAAGCGTGCGCGCCGATGCCATAGGCAATGCGGTCGGTCTGGCCGTGGATGACGCGGCAGTTTCTGTAATCGACGCCGAGCGCGTCGGCGGCGACCTGCGCCATCACTGTCTCAAAACCCTGGCCGAGCGAGGCGCCGCCGGTGATGACCTCGACCATGCCGGCGGTGTCGATCGAGATTTTCACCCCGTCGGCGGGGCCGAGCCCGCTCTTTTCCACGAACATGGCGACGCCGATGCCGACCAGTTCACCGGCGGCTTGGCGCTTCTTCACCTCGGCATTGAGCGTCTGCCAGTCGATGTGGGCGAATTGCCTGTCGAGCAACCCGACATAGTCGCCGGTATCCATGTAGATGTGCTCGCCGAGCGCCTCCAGCGGACGTTCGTAGGGCATTTCGCTCGGGGCGATGCTGTTGCGCCGGCGCACGTCGATGCGGTCGAGGCCGAGCCTGGCGGCGATGGCGTCGACGAGCCGCTCGCGCACGAAGGTGGTCTCGTAGCGGCCGGGCGCCCGATAGGTCGCGGCCGGCGTCTTGTTGGTGAGGCGGAAATGGCCGACCGCCCGGTAGGCCGGAACGCGATACGGCCCCGGCAAGATGCCCGCGGTCATGTGCACGACGCGGGTCGCGTGGGTGCGGATGTAGGCCCCCTGGTCGTGAAAATAGACGTCGTCGATGGCAAGCACGACGCCGTCCTCGTCGACCGCGGCGCGGATCTTGTGCAATTGCTGGCGCGAGTGATTGGCGGCGATCAGATGTTCGCGCCGGTCCTCGATCCACTTCACCGGCCGATTGAATTTTTTGGCGGCGACGCAAACCAGCACATCTTCCGGATAGATCTCGCCGCGGATGCCGAAGCCGCCGCCGACATGGGACTCGTGCACCTGGACGGCGCTCGGCGGAATTTTCAGCATGCGCGACAGCAGTTCCTGATTGCGGTGCGGCACCTTGGCGGCCCCGTGCAGTTCGAGAATGCCGCGCGCAGCGTCATAGCGGCCGATGGCGCCGCGCGTCTCCAGCGGCACCCCGGAATGCCGGCCGATGGCGAGCTCCAGCTCGACCACGTGCTTTGCCGAGCGCAACGCCGCATCGACATCGCCGTAGCCCTGGCGGATCAACGCCGCTTCGCTCGAATGCCCGGGAGCGAATTCGACCGGCGCCCCCTGCGCGTCGAGCACCGGCGGCAATTCCTCGATCTCGATCGCAACCAGATCGGCGGCATCCTCGGCCACATACGGGTCGGCGGCAAAGACCGCGGCCACCGGTTCGCCGACATAGCGCACGATGCCGTTTGCCAGAATCGGCTGGCGATAGGGATCGAGCGCCGGAATGCTGCCCTCGCGGAAATCGACCGGCGGCACGTCGGCGACATCGGCCGCGGTCCACACCGCAAACACGCCCGGCAGCGCGCGCGCCGCGGCCGTGTCGATCGACACGATGCGGCCATGGGCGTGCGCGGAGCGCGCGATGCGCATCGAAAGCTGATGGGGAAAATTGATGTCACCGGCAAACTCGCCGCGCCCGGTCACCAGCGGCGGATCCTCCAGCCGCTCGACCGATTGCCCGATCCAGGAGGTCATGACTTTGCCGCGCGTTCCAGCGCCCGGCGCGTCACCGCCAGCACCAGGTCGCGGCGGAAGTCGGCGCTGGTGGTGAAGTCCTCCATCGGATCGACCGCGGCCGCCGCGGCGGCAGCCGCCGCGCGAAACGCCTCCTCGCCCGGCTCGGCGCCGGCCAGCGCGCGCTCGGCTTCGCCGATGCGGCGCGGATTGACCTCGACACCGCCGAGCGCAATCCGCGGCTCCACGATTTTGCCGCCCTCGATCCGATAGGCGGCAAGCGCCGCGGCCAGCGCGAAATCTCCGGCGCGGCGACTGAACTCGTAAAAACCGCAGCGCATGTCGGGGGCGAGCATGGGCAGTCGCGCTTCGATGAGAAGTTCGTCGTCGCGCAAAGCCGTCGTCATGATGCCCTTGTAAAACTCGCGCGCCGGAATGACGCGCTCGCCGCGCGCGCTTCTGGCCAAAACCTCGCCGTCGAGCGCCGCCAGCACCAGCGCCCATTCGGACGCCGGGTCGGCGTGCGCCAAACTGCCGCAAAATGTGCCGCGGTTGCGGATCGGATAGTGCGCGATGTGGCGCACGACCGCAGCGAGAAGCTTTCCGAGCGGCCCCTCGCACGCCGGCTGGTGGAACGCGGCGTGACGCACGCAGGCGCCGATGACCAGCTTGCCGCCCTCAACCGCCAGCCGATTGAGCGCCTCCACGCCATTGATATTGACCAGATGGGCCGGCTTGGCGAGCCGGAATGCCATGGTCGGCACCAGGCTCTGGCCGCCGGCCAGCACGCGTCCGTCCTGTGGCGCCACTTCGGCGAGCAGCGCCACCGCCTCCTCGACGGTTTTCGGCGCGTGGTAGCGGAACGCCGCAGGCTTCATCGGCTAGTGGTCCGATTCTGACATTCGCATGCGGGGGGCGCCATGCTCTCATGCGAATGTCGCCAGCAAAGGACCATTAGCAGGCACTGGTGGAGCTTTGAATTTGACATTCGCTTTACGACCCTACGGCCAAGCGGGGAGCGAATGTCAAATCCGCTCCACTGGTACTAACTTTGGGATTGACGTATGTTTTTGGACTGATGCACGGTTTTCGAAACAGAGTCAAAATGCCCAAGCGCAGTCATCGCTCATGAAACCTCCGCCCTTTTCCTATCACGATCCGCGCACCGTCGCCGATGCGGTCGGCCTGCTCGCCAGCCTGGAAAACGCCAAGCTGCTGGCCGGCGGGCAATCGCTCATGCCCATGCTCAACATGCGCTACGTGCTGCCCGATCACATCATCGACCTCAATCGGGTCGAGGGCTTGAGCTATATCAACGCCTCTGACGGCGTGATCGAGATCGGCGCAATGACACGCCAGCGCGATATCGAGTTTTCGGAGCCGGTGCGCGAGCGCTGCCCGCTGATGCATGAGGCGATCCGCCAAATCGGCCATCGGCAGACGCGCAATCGCGGCACGCTCGGCGGCTCGCTGTGCCATCTCGATCCGTCAGCCGAGCTGGTCTCGCTGGCGGCGGCGCTCGATGCCAAGGTGACGGTCGCAGGCAAGAACGGCCCGCGTAACATCGATTTTGCCACCTTTCCGGTCGCCTACATGACGCCGGCGTTGGAAGCCGACGAGTTGCTGACCAGTGCGACTTTCCGCTGCTGGCCGGCGGGACACGGCTTCGCCTTCATCGAGTTCTCGCGCCGGCACGGCGATTTCGCCATCGTGTCGGCGGCGGTGCTCATCGAGGAAGATAGGAACGGCAAGGTGACGCGCGCCTCGATTACCCTCGGCGGCATGGGTCCGGCGCCGGTGCGCGCCAGCGAGGTCGAGCGCGCGCTCGTCGGCGAAGTGGTCGAAGAGAAACGCATGCGCGAAATCTGCGAGTCGCTGCGCAAGCTCGACGCCATCGACGATATTCACGCGCCGACATCGTATCGCCAGCAGCTGGCGACGGTGCTGCCGCGCCGCGCGCTGCTCAAGGCGCACGAGCGCATTGCGCAAGGGGTCCGGCCATGAGCGAGTCGCGGAACATCACCGTCACGGTCAACGGCACGCGCTACGAGGAAACCGTGCCGGTTCGCGTCACACTCGCCGACTTCATCCGCCATCAGCTCGGGCTGACCGGCACGCATCTGGGCTGCGAGCACGGGGTGTGCGGCGCCTGCACCATCCTGCTCGACGGGCGTTCGGCGCGCTCCTGCCTGATGCTCGCCGTACAGGCGGACGGCCACGACATTCTGACCGTCGAAGGCATCGCGCCCAACGCCGATACGCTGCACCCGCTGCAGGAGGCGTTTCGCGACAATCACGGCCTGCAATGCGGCTTCTGCACGCCGGGAATCCTGACCACGCTGATCGAATTTCTGCGCGACAATCCGGACCCGACCGAGGAGGAAGTGCGCATCGGCATTTCCGGCAACCTGTGCCGCTGCACCGGCTATCAGAACATCGTCATCGCGGCGCTGGACGCGGCCAAGCGGCTTCGTCAAGGGAGCGGGGTTTCCGGCAGCTGACGCGACCTATTTCCTCGTCACCACCGGGCTTGACCCGGAGGTCCATGCTGAAGTGCGACGGATGAGGGCGTCGAAACAGGGCGTGCGAGCCGCAATATCGCATGGATGGCCGGGTCAAGCGCCGGCCATGACGAAGGCGCGTAATTGAATGCCGCTCCGCTTTGACGACATCGGCAACCGGCTCAAGGCGTTCCGCCGCGGCTCCGGCCTGTCGGCCGAGGAGATCGCGCAAAAGCTCGGCATTTCGCGCACCGCGCTCTACCGTTTCGAGAAGGGCGAACTCGCCAAGATCGAGACCTTGGAAAATCTCGCCGAGCTGCTGGGCGTCTCGGTGCCGACGCTGCTTGGGGTCGGAGTCGAATACATCGGCTCGGCGGTCAGCTATTTCGAGCGCATGCGGCAGATCGAGGAAACCGCCGAGCACATCATCGTTCTTGCCGGTCCGATCTCCTACGTGCTCGCCTCCGATTCGTTCGATCGCGCGCTCGGCGACGTGTTGCGCGAATCGGTGCCAGAGTTCGCCAACAACGAACGCGCGCTCCGGCAGATTGACGAGTTGATGGCCGTGCTGCGCCAGCGCAAGGAATGCTATCGGCGCCGGCAGCCGGCGATCGTCAACCTGATTTCCGCTTCGGAAATGCAGCGCTTTTTGCGCAACGGCATGGTCGGCCGGCTGGACCTGCCGGAAAAACCGCGCCGCGAGCGCCGCGCGCTCGCCCGCGCCGAAGCCGAGCATTTCATCGCGCTGATGGAGAACCAGCCGATCGGCGTGCAGATCGGCATCGTGCTCGATACGCTGCCGCATACGAGCTTCCAGATTTTTCGCCAGCCCGACCGGCAGATCCTGGCGCTCAGCCCGTTCCGCCTCGGCGAAGAGCCCAATGTCCGCGTCGGGGTCGCCATGATCACCTCGGCGTCCGAGGCGCTGGCGCTGCACGAGAAGATGGCGCGCGAGTTATGGGCGAACGCGCTCAAAGGACCGGAAGCGGTGCGTTACATGCGTGCGATGATGGAGAAGCTGACGGACGGTTAAGCGTGGCGGAGTGCGTTTCCTCCTCGCTGCGGTCGGCTTCTTCCTTTCGTCGTCCCCGGAACGCGGGCACGCATAATCCGTGCAGTAACCCCTCAGCGCCGGATAGCTGGAGTCCGCGTTGATTATATCCAATTGGGGCTATAATACCCAATATGGGACCTATCATACCCAATATGGGGCTTATATGACCAACGATGCTAACTTATCGAGCGCCCTGTTTTCCAATGTGCAACGCCGAGTCCTGGCGTTGATCTTCGGCCATCCCGAGCGCAGCTTCTATACTTCTGAAATCGTTCGCCACGTGAATTCCGGCACCGGCGCCGTCGAACGCGAGTTGGCCCGTCTGGAGCAAAGCCGCCTCGTTTCCATCGAACGGATCGGCAATCAGAAACATTACCGGGCCAATCGACAGTCTCCGATTTTCGATGAGCTGAGCGGCATCGTGCGAAAGACAGCGGGCCTCGCCGAACCACTGAGGCAATCGCTGGCGCCCTATGCCAGCAAGATCAAAGCGGCGTTCGTGTACGGCTCGGTCGCCAAGGGCACCGATACGGCGCGCAGCGACATCGACCTAATGGTAATCGGAGACGACCTGACCTACACGGACCTCTATGCCGCTTTGCAGAAGGCGGAGAACCTGCTGGGTCGTCCTGTGAATCCTACTTTTCTTTGCTTTGACGATTGGCGCCACATGATCACCACCAAAGATTCCATCATTGCAAAAATCAACGCTCGTCCTAAGCTTTTCATCTTTGGATCGGAGGCCGAACTGGCGCATGACCAGACGGGAACTTGAGAATCTCGTCAAAATCGGCCAGCTCAAGCGGGAGCCTGCTCCACGCGTGGAATTTGACGGGCTGGTCAATTCCGCACGGAAGCGTCTGGCCGATGCCCGCAATGAAAATCTCGCGCCCGAAAGCCGGTTTGATCTGGCCTATGGCGCCGCGCACGGCTTCGCGCTTGCCGCCTTGCGGCGGCATGGATACCGCTCGGAAAATCGGTACATCGTGTTTCAGGCACTCACGCATACGCTCGGCGTGAATCAGGCTGTGGTGCGCGTTTTCTCCAAATGTCATGACGCGCGCAATCTCGCCGAGTACCACGGTCATGCCGAAGTTGACGAGCAACTTCTCAAAGAGCTTATCGGTCATACTATCGAATTGGAAAGAACGGTGCTTGCTCTCGATCCTCCAGCTGAATGACCCAAACACGGCGAAGACATCGCGGTTCACACGTTTAGCCGGTGCATCTGGCCGGCCGGGTAGCGCGTGCCGGCGGCGGCGCCGAAGGGCGCGATGCGATCGATCTTCGCGAGGTCGTCCGCGCTCAAGACGATCTCGGCGGCCTGCACGTTCTCCTCCAGGTGTCTGCGCGATTTTGCACCCGGGATCGGCACGATGAACGTGCCCAAGCGTGTGCTTTGCGCCATCGGCCAGGCGATCGCGAGTTGCGCCAACGTCGCGCTTTTTCCGCGGGCAAGATTTTCGAGCGCGGCGCGAAGCTGCATGTTCTTGCCGACGTTTTCGCCGTGGAAGCGCGGCAGCCGCTTGCGAATATCTTCGGCGGTCATCTGCTCGAGCTTCGGCACTTCGGCGCAGAGCATGCCGCGTCCCACCACGCCGTAGGCCATCAGCGCGAGACCAAGCTCCTTGCAGGCGGCCAATTGTCCCTGCTCTTCGGCGTCGCGAGAAAACAGCGAATATTCCATCTGCAGCGAAGCGAGCGGATGCACGGCGGCGCCCCGCTGAAGCGACTCGGCCGAGCATTCGGAGAGCGAGATGTAGCGCGTCTTGCCCTCGTTGACGAACTCGGCCATCGCGCCGACGCTTTCCTCGACCGGGATGTTGGGATCGACGCGCGACATGCAGAACACGTCGAGCCGCTCGATGCCGAGATTGTTCAGGCTGTCTTCGATCACCTTGCGCAGATAGCGCGGATCACCGCCGCCGCGCACGCCATCGGGATTGCCGTCGCGCGGGCTGCCGCTCTTGGAATGGATCACGACTTCATCCCGGCGGCCGCTTATCGCCTCGCCGATCAGCCGGTGATTGTGGCCGTTGCCGTAGCTCGCCGACGTGTCGAGGAAATTCACGCCGAGATCGAGCGCGCGGCGGATCGTGGCAATCGATTCGGCATCGTCGGCCGGCCCGTAGACTCCCGACATGCCGTAGCAGCCCAGGCCGATGCTCGACACCATCAGGTCGGTGTTGCCGAATTTGCGCCGTTGCATGGACGAACCACCCCCGTTGCTGGCAAAATAGCAGACGCAGCGGTCGGGTTGGAGGCCGGTGGCTGGAACGGCGGCGTCGTGCCGCGGCGCGCGGATGGCGCAGCTGCGGCGGGGTGTTTTTTTGCCGATCAGCCGGCAGACGGGTCTCGGCCAGGGTCCTGGACCTTGGGTCTTGGACCTTGGGTCTTGGACCTTGGGTCTTGGCTGTGGGTTCTGACTTATGGGTCTTGAGCGATGAACTTCGAGTTCACCGAAGAGCAAACACTGTTTGCCGAGCAGGTGCGCCGTTTCGCGCGCGAGCACCTCGCTGACGGCGCGCTGAGGCGCGCCCACGATCCGGGCTTTCCGTTCGATGTGGCAGGCCTCATGGCCAAGCAGGGGCTCATGGGCATCACCTTGCCGCAGGAGGACGGCGGCCAGGGCGGCACGCTGATGGATGCGGTGATCGCCATCGAACAGATCGCCGCCGTGTGCCCGCGCAGCGCCGACGTTGTGCAGTTCGGCAATTTCGGTCCGATCCGCACCTTTGCCGAATACGGCACGCCGGCGCAGAAGAAGCGCTGGCTTCCCGATCTGCTGGGCGGGCGCGCGGTCATGAGTTTGGGAATGACCGAGCCCGATGCCGGCTCCGCCGTCACCGATCTGCAAACGAGCGCGCGAAGGGACGGCGCGGACTACCTCATTAACGGCGGCAAGGTGTTTTCCACGTTCAGCGCCGAGGCGCAGATTTTCCTCATCTATGTGCGCTACGGCCCTGGACTTGACGGCATCGGCTCGGTGCTGGTGGAGCGCGGAACACCCGGCTTCACCATCGGCAAGCCGTCGGCGTTCATGAGCGGCGAGGAATGGTGCGAGCTGCACTTTGCCGATTGCCGCGTTCCCGCGGAGAACGTGCTGCTCGGTCCCGGCGGTTTCAAGAAGCAGATGGCCGGCTTCAACGTCGAACGGCTCGGCAATACGGCGCGCTCGCTTGCCTACGGCCGCTACGCGTTCAATGCCGCGCGCGAATATGCGGCGGCGCGCCGGCAGTTCGGCCGTCCGCTGTGCGAGTTCCAGGGCGTGCAATGGAAGTTCGCCGACATGGCGATCAAGCTCGAAAGCGCGCAGCTTCTGCTCTATCGCGCCGCCGCCAGCGCCGATAAGGGCCTGCCCTCGGCCTACCAGACCGCCATCGCCAAGGCTGCCTGCAATCTGGCCGGTTTCGAGCTGGCGAGCGAGGCGGTGCAGATCATGGGCGCGCTCGGCTACAGCTGCGAGGCGCTGGTCGAATATTGCATGCGCCGCACCCGCGGTTGGATGATTGCCGGCGGTTCGATCGAAATGCTCAAGAACCGCATCGCCGAACACGTGTTCGAACGCCGTTTCGACCAGCGCAAACCGAAGGCGGCCGCCGCAGAGTAATCGGTTGCAGGCTTCCGCGCCACGCACAGGCATCATACGCGACGGCGCAGCGACAATTTCCACAACAGACGGGGCACAGCGGCTCATGAGCAAGGCGGTTCTCGGCATCATCGGCGGCTCGGGCATTTATGACCTGCCCGGACTGGAAAAAGTCCGCAGCAAAAAGATCGCAAGTCCGTGGGGCGCGCCGTCCGCGCCGCTGCGCATCGGCGAGATTGCCGGCCTGCCGGTGGTGTTTTTGTCGCGCCACGACAAGGGCCATCGGCACTCACCCTCCGACATCAATTACCGCGCCAACATCGATACGCTCAAGCGCGCCGGCGTGACCGATCTGATCTCGCTGTCGGCCTGCGGCTCGTTCAAGGAGAAGCTGGCGCCGGGCACGTTCGTGCTGGTGGATCAGTTCGTCGACCGCACCTACAAGCGCGAAAGTTCGTTCTTCGGCCGAGGCTGCGTCGCTCACGTGTCGATGGCGCACCCGGTCTCGCCGCGGCTGCGCATTCATCTGGCCGAAGCGGCGATGGCGGAAAACCTCGACGTGGTGCGCGACGGAACCTACGTATGCATCGAAGGCCCGCAATTTTCCAGCCTGGCCGAAAGTCTGACCTACAAGAATCTCGGCTATGCGGTGATCGGCATGACCAACATGCCGGAGGCCAAGCTCGCCCGCGAAGCCGAGATTTGTTACGCCACCGTCGCCATGGTGACCGATTTCGACTGCTGGCATCCCGACCACGACGCCGTCACCGTGCAGGACATCGTCAAGGTGCTGCTCGCCAATGCCGAGAAGGCCAAGCGGCTGGTGGCACGGCTTGCCCGCGATTTTCCGCGCGAGCACGAGCCATGCCCGATCGGCTCGGATCGCGCGCTGGACAGCGCCTTGATCACCGCGCCGGAAGCCCGCGATGCCAAGCTTCTGAGAAAGCTCGATGCGGTGGCGGGTCGAGTCCTGCACGCGGCCCGTTCACGAGCAGGGCGAGGCGGCAAAACAGCGGGGCGCAAATGACGCTCAATAGATAGGCTGCTGGATGAGCGGCGCCGGCGAGCCGACGGTCCCGCTCGCCGGGTCGAACGGCAGATAGTGCTGCGCCGGGCATTGGTCGATTCCCACGTCATAGCGGGAATTGACCAGCGCATTGCCGGCAATGAAGAACGAATAGAAACGCGGTCGGCCGCGGTCGACGTAACGCACGCAAACGAGCCAGCTCCAGCCGGCGTCGGAATGCACCCAGCGCAGGTCCGAAATCGCGAAATTGCTGTAATCGGAAAAATTCTTGAACTTCCTGAGCGTACCGGCAACGAGCGAGCCATAATAGGCCGGCGGCGGCGTTTGCGCGGGGTCCTCAGCCGGTATCGCGGCGCAATGCGCGAGCGCGAGCGCTGCGCCGGCCAGCGCCGCGTTTCGCAGCGTTGACCGCTCGGCCGTGGTCCACGGCCGGCGCCACTTTCTCGCCTTCATCATCCGCTCTTGTCGCATGGTGCGGGGGCAAAAATCGGACCGATCGCCGGCAAGCCTGTTGGGATTAAGTCAGTTGGCATGATGCGCCCGCGGCGTACGGATGATCTTGCCGCCTTCGCATCATTTGGCTGTTGACCTATCTACAGGTGTTAAGATTTTTGCGCTACCCAAACGCGCTGTGGGGACAGGGCGATGTGCCTGGGGCAGGGAATCGATATTGCGCGCCAATTCGTTCGCGTCGTGGCAGTGCTCGCCTTCGGCGCGTTGGGGGCGGCCTGTTTCCATCCGCTTTACGGCGACCAGAAATTAGCGCTCGGCGACACGGTCCTCGACAAGCTCGCGGCGGTCCAGGTGGGAGTCATTCCGGCCAGCAACGGCAAGCCAGAAGCGCGCCTCGCCGTCGAGCTGCGCAACCAGTTGATGTCCAAGTTCAACAATGGAGCATCGGCCAGCGCGCCATTGTATCAGCTCAACATTACCTCGCTGACCAGCACAATACAGACGGTCATCGTCGACGTGGCGAGCGGCCGGCCCGACACGCAGGTTTCGGCCGTTAATGTCTCCTTCACCCTGACCGAGATTGCCACCGGCAAGGTGGTGTTGAACTCGTCGAGCTTCGGGCGCGCGTCGTTCGACATACCCGGCTCGGCGCAGCGCTTCGCCCAGCAGCGGGCCTGGCTCAATGCCGAGGATCGCGCGATCACGACGATTTCCGGAAATATACAAAACAGGCTCGCATCCTTCTTCGTCGCCGGCGGCTGATCCGCCGCCGTGCCTGCCCGCTACGCCGGCCGCGCCCGCCACGCCGGCTGCGCCGGCGCGCGACCATGGCGCTGCCACGGCGGCACCAATGCGGCCGCCCAGGCTGGCGCGCTTAACCACTTCTTGTCCATAACCGGCAACCAATTCTTCTTTATTTTCAACGGCCTTTGCCATGCCAAAGCCATCTTTTGCGACCAGGAGTCCGGCGCAAGGGGATAAGGGGACACAGCCTCTTCGATTGTTTCTGCCGCGCGCTTGCCCGGACCATCCGAGCGGCGGCGTTGCGTTGTTTTGCGAGGAGCACGTTGGTGGCGGACCTTACGGGCATCCGTCGGCTTCATCGGCGGCGATGGTATGGTGCTCTCGCGTTCGCTGTGGGGGCGATCGGCTTTGCGTTTTGCCGCTCCCCTGCCCTCGCCCAGCTCGGCGGCGTCGCCCAGCCGAACGAAATGCATTTCCCGGTTCGTCCGAAACCGCCCCCCAGTCCGCCGGTGGCGCCCAACACGCCCATGCTCGTCCAGGCCGACGAGATCAAATACGATTACACCAACCATACGGTGGCCGCCGTCGGCCACGTGCAGATCTATTACGGCGGTTCGACTATCGAGGCCGATCAGGTCGTCTATGACCAGAGCACGAAGCGGCTGCGCGCCGAGGGAAACGCCCGGCTGACCGAGGCAAACGGGCGCATCACCTACGGCCAAGTCATCAATCTCAGCGACGATTATCGCGACGGGTTCGTCGACTCGCTCCACGTCGAGGGTCCCGACGCAACCCGCTATGCGGCGACGCGCGCCGATCGCTCGCAGGGCAACTACACGGTGCTGCAAAACGGCGTCTATACGGCCTGCGAGCCGTGCAAGGACAATCCGGCGAAGCCGCCCGAGTGGCAGATCAAGGCGGAGCGCATCATTCATTCCGACAGCGAGAAGATGCTCTATTTCGAGGATGCGAGCGTCGACCTGTTCGGATTGCCGGTCGCCTATTTCCCGTTCCTCTCGGCTCCCGACTCCACGGTCAAGCGCAAGAGCGGCATTCTTTTCCCCACGTTGTCGTCAGGCACCGCCTACGGGTACAGCGTCGAGATTCCCTATTATTTCAATCTGGCGCCGGATTACGATTTGACCCTTTATCCGCGATATATGACCAGACAAGGCGCCATGTTGGGAGCCGAATGGAATCAGCGGCTGATCAACGGCTCCTACAGCATCCAGGCCGCGGGAATCTTTCAGCAGGATCCGGGCTATTTCGCTTCCGAATACGGCGCCAACAGCCCCGAGACAAAAAACTTTCGCGGCACAGTGCTCACCGCCGGCCAATTCGATATCACCAATCAATGGGTGTGGGGCTGGACGGGAGTCCTGGTCACCGATCCGACTTTTATTTACGACTATTCGTTGAGCCGCTTCAGCGGGTCCAATCTCGATCCGTTCCACACCGGCACCAGCGAGAGCGACGAGGGAATTTCGCAGCTCTATCTGGTGGGCCGCGGCGACCGCAGCTATTTCGACCTGCGCACGATCTATTATACCGGCTATTCGGAGCTCGACCAGCAAAGCGAGCTGCCGGTGGTGGCGCCGGTTCTGGATTACTCCAGGACGCTGCCCGAGCAGGTCATGGGCGGCGAGCTGAGCTACAAAATCAACCTGACCAGCCTGACCCGGCAACAGGCAAGCTACGATCCGATCAGCGAAGCCGCGGTCGCCGACGGCATCTGCGCCAACGGCACGGCGGAAACCACGAATCCGGTTCTGCTCAACAGGACCAACTGCCTTCTCCGCGGCATTCCGGGAGCCTACACGCGCGGCTCCGCCGAGATCGACTGGAAGCGCACCGTCGTCACCGAGAACGGCCAGATGATCACGCCGTTCTTCCAGCTGCGCGGCGATGTGGCCTCCGTCGACGTCGACAATCAGCCGGGCGTATCGAACTACATCACTCCCGGCGAACACGAGCTGGCCAGGATCATGCCGGTCGCCGGCCTCGAATACCGCTACCCGCTGATCGACGTCGAACCGTGGGGCACGCAAACGATCGAGCCGATTGCCCAGCTCATCCTGCGTCCGAACGAGACCGATATCGGACAATTCCCGAACGAGGACGCGCAAAGCCTGAACTTCGACGACACCACCTTGTTTTCAGTCGACAAGTTTTCCGGCTGGGACCGCGTCGAAGGCGGCGGCCGCCTCAACGCCGGCATGCAATACATCGCCCAGTTCAACGGCGCCGGTTCGCTCAACGCCCTGTTCGGGCAATCGTATCAACTGTACGGCCTCAATTCGTACAGCGTCGGCGATATCACCAATACCGGCCTCGACAGCGGTCTCAACACCAACATTTCCGATTATGTCGGCCGCATCTCCTACCAGCCGAATTCGACCTACATGATTCTCGCCCGCGCACGTTTCGACGAGTCGACGCTCGAGATGCAACGGTTCGAGCTGGAGACCCGCGCCAATTTCGATCGCTGGGGCCTTTACTTTCTGTACGGCGATTATGCAGCTCAGCCCGACCTCGGATTCCTGACGCGCCGCGAAGGATTTCTCTCCGGCGCCACGTTCAAGCTGACCAACAACTGGGTCTTGCTGGGCGCCGCGGGCTACGACCTGATTGCCCACCAGTTCAACCAGACCCGAGTTGGACTTGGCTATGTCGACGATTGCATGATGCTGGCGTTCAACTACGTCACCGGCTATGCGTACAATGGGACCGCAAGCCCGATCCTGAACACGAGCTTCACGGTGCAGCTCAGCCTGCGCACGCTGGGTCCCGATGCGCTGGTTGGAGGCTCTTATTAGGCTGATTGCAGGCTCCTATTAGAAGGCCACCGCGGGCGGGGTCGGTGCATACGAGCCTGCCGAATCGGGATGCGAATGGTAGAATCGGACCACTAGCTACGAGCGCCATGCGGTGCACTCGGCGAGGTCGTTCTTGACTCGGCGGGTACGGCATTTCATTTCAGCACATCCCGCAATTGCGATCGCTCGTCTACGCATTTGCGGCCGGCACGGCGAGGGCGCAGCATGCTCGATCCCATCGTCCCCCTGATCATGTGCGGCGGCGCCGGTACCAGGCTGTGGCCCGCCTCGCGGGAAAACCGGCCGAAGCAATTCCTGCCGCTGTTCGGTCGCTATTCCACATTCCAGGAGACCGTTCGCCGGCTGTCCGATCCGGCGCTGTTTACGCGGCCGCTCGTCGTCAGCAATGCGCAGTATCGATTTCTCGTCGCCGAACAGCTCGCCGAGATCGGGGCCCAAGCCGATATCCTGCTCGAGCCGGCACGGCGCGATTCCGGCCCGGCAATCGTCGCCGGCAGTGAATTCGCTCGCAAGCGCGACCAGGACTGCATCGTACTCGCGGTGGCCGCCGACCACGTGGTTGGCGACAGCGCCGCCTTTGCCGAGGCCTGCGCCGCGGCCGCGCGCGCCGCCGCCGCCGGTCCCATCGTCGCGTTCGGCGTGCGTCCGACGCGTCCGGCGACCGAGTACGGCTACATTCGCGCCGGTCGCGCCATCGCCGGCAGTAATATCTTCGCGGTCGAAAAATTCGTCGAAAAGCCGGACGCGCAGACGGCGCAGCGTTACGTCGCCGAGGGCTATTTGTGGAACTCCGGCAATTTCATGTTCCGCGCCGCACAGCTCCTGCAGGAGTATCGTGCTTTCGAGCCCGACAGCGCCGGCGCAATCGAGAGCGCCGTTGCGGCCGCCGGCAGCGATCTCGGCTTCATCACTCTTGATGCCGAGGCGTTCAGCCGCGCCGCGGCGAAATCGATCGACTACGCGGTGATGGAGCGCACCACGCATGCCGCGGTGATGCCGGTTTCCTACGCCTGGTCGGACGTCGGCTCGTGGCAGGCGGTGTGGGAGCTGTCGGAGCGCGATGCCGCCGGCAACGCAGCGCAGGGTTCGGCGTTTTTCGTCGATGCCGCCGGCTGCTACGCCGCCGCCGAAAAGCAGCTCGTCGCGCTGTTCGGCCTGCGAGACGTGGTGGTGGTGGCCACCGCCGATGCCGTGCTCGTCGCGCGGCGCGATGATGCCGACGGCCTGCGGCGCGTGGTGGCAAAGCTCAAGGACGTGGCGCCGGCGGTGACCGCGGATCACCCGAAGGTGCACCGCCCCTGGGGGTCCTATCAGGCCCTCGATCAGGGCGAGCGCTTCCAGGTCAAACGCATCGTCGTCAAGCAGGGCGGGCGGCTATCGCTGCAGCAGCATCACCATCGCGCCGAACACTGGGTGGTGGTGCGCGGTACGGCGCGGGTGACGATCGGCGATCAGGTGACGCTGCTGCAAGAGAACGAATTGATCTACGTTCCCAGCGGCGCCCGCCACCGCCTCGAAAACCCCGGCAAAATCGACCTCGAATTGATCGAGGTGCAGACCGGCTCGTATCTCGGAGAAGACGACATCGTTCGCCTCGACGACGATTACCATCGCCGTTGAACCGGCGGGCGGGAGCCGCCGGTGCGGCTCGGACGGGAATACAGCGCTGCGGACGCCCGAGGTCTGCAAGGCTTGGAAGTGAAGTAAGTCTCGGAAGGAACGTAAGTCTCGGAAGTAAAATGTGTTCGAGACCCCGCCGAGGCGCGGTCGCCAGCCGCCGCGCGCCGTGCTAGGGGAATCGGTGGGGCCGGTTGCGGGGACCCTGCGGCGCAGGGCTTAAGGGTGTTGAAGTGGCGGGGAATGAGCTGCGAATCGGCGTAGTCGGCGTTGGCGTCATGGGTTCGAACCATGCCCGTGTCCTTTCCGACATGGCCGGCGTGGAACTTGTGGGGGTCGCCGATCCCGACCCGAACCGGCGTGACCTGGTTTCCGGCGGGCTTGGCTGTGCGGCCGTGGCCGATGTCGAGGCGCTGCTGGATTTGGGGATCAGCGCGGCCATCATCGCCGCGCCGACGCATCTGCATCGCGAGATCGCGCTCACATGCATCGGCCGGGGCGTCAACGTGCTGGTCGAAAAGCCGATCGCCCCGACCGTCGAGGAGGGCCGCGCCATCGTCGCGGCGGCCCGTCGCGCCGGCGTCAATCTCATGGTCGGGCATGTCGAGCGATTCAACCCCGCGGTCGAATCGATCAAGCGCGCGATCAAGGATCAGCACATCCTCTCGATTGCCATAACCAGGGTCGGACCGTTCCCTCCGCGCATGTCTAATGTCGGCGTGGTCATCGACCTCGGCGTGCACGACATCGACCTCATCCGCTGGTTCACCGAATTGGAGATCGTGGAAATCCAGCCGCAAACGTCGAGCGCGGTCGCCGAGCGCGAGGATATCGCGCTGTTGCAGTTCCGCACCGCGTCCGGCGTGCTCGCGCACATCAACACCAACTGGCTCACGCCGTTCAAGGCGCGCAACATCCACGTCGCCACGCGCGACAAGTACCTGATCGCCGATCTGTTGACGTTGCAGGTCACCGAATGCTTCGGCTTCCAGCCGGACGGCAGCTATTCGATGCGCCATCTTTCCGTCGGCTACGCCGAGCCGCTGCGCTCGGAACTCGCGGCTTTCGTGGAGGCGGTGCGTACCGGCACGCCGCCAGCCGTGACCGGCGAGGAAGCGGTCGCCAGCCTGGAAATCGCGATTCGCTGCCTCGAAACGCGTGCCGCGCAAGTAACGCCCGCCCAGCGCAAGGGGCCGCGTCGCGTCGCCGGCTAGTCTAGTGCCGGATTCCGAAGTTCGCATCCCGGTTCGGCAGGCTCGATGGGAATGCGGCCCCGCTGTTGCGCAAAGCACGCCAAGACGAATAGAAGGCGCCTAGAAACTAATAGAACCTGACCGAGTTGTCCCATGAACCAGCACGCACGACTTGACGAACGGCCGATTGCATTCATCGACGTGGCGGCGCAGCGCCGGCGGCTCGGTGTCGCCCTCGACCAGGCGATCGCTCGCGTGCTCGCCCATTGCCAGTTCATCAACGGCCCGGAAGTGGGCGCATTGGAAGCCGAGCTGGCCGCGTTCTCCGGCGCTCGCAACGTCATCGCCTGTTCGAGCGGTACCGACGCGCTCCTCCTCGTGCTCATGGCGTGGAATATCGGACCGGGCGATGCAGTGATCTGCCCGACATTCACCTTCTGCGCCACGGCTGAGCCGGTGGTGCTGCTCGGAGCGACTCCGATCTTTGCCGACGTGCAGGAGCAGACGTTCAATCTCGATCCCGAGAGCGTTGAGCGGGCAGTAGCGACCGCCGTCCGGCTCGGACTTAAGCCGCGCGCCGTCGTTCCGGTCGACTTGTTTGGCCTGCCGGCGGATCACGAAGCGATCGCGTCGGTCGCCAGCGCCCACGGCCTGCTGCTGCTCGACGACGCGGCGCAAGCCTTCGGGGCGTCCTATCGCGGCCGCCGGCTGGGGGCGCTGGCGACGGCGACGGCCACAAGCTTTTTTCCCGCCAAACCGCTCGGCTGCTACGGCGATGGCGGCGCCGTTTTCACCGATGACGACGCGTTGGCGGCGCGGATCAGAAGCCTGCGCGTGCACGGCGAGGGCGTCGACAAGTACGACGCGGTGCGCATCGGCATGACCGGAAGGCTGGATTCGATCCAGGCCGCAATCCTCATCGAGAAACTGAAAATCTTTCCGGAGGAAATTCTCGCGCGCAACCGCGCGGCCGCACGCTACAGCGAAGCGCTGGCGGACGCCGCAACGGTGCCGCGCGTCGGCAACCAGGCGACCTCGACCTGGGCGCAATATACCATCCGCCTGGCGGCCGGCCGGCGCGACGGCCTCGCCGCGGCGCTGAAAGCGCAAAGTATCCCGACCGCGATCTATTACCGCAAGCCGCTGCATCGCCAGGAAGCCTATCGCCGCTTCCCGGTCGCCGACGGCGGCATGCCGGTGAGCGAGCGGCTCGCCGAGGAGGTGATCAGCCTGCCGATGCACGCCTATCTCGAAGCGCCAGTGCAGGATCGCATCATCGCCGCGGTGCGCGGCGCGCTCGGCGCCTAGCAATTGGTAGCGTCAACCGGACTGTTCGGCGACCGCTTGTCTCGACCGCTTGCCCCAGGGCACCAGGGCCCACAGGCGTTCGTGGCAATAATAGATAACGATCTTCGTAACGATTTCGGTGAGGGCGACTGATCCGGCAATCTTTGGGTTGCCGGTGACCAGGAAGGCGACGACGAAGGTGTCGAGGCTACCGGTGGCGCGCCAGCTCACGGCTTTCACCAGCGAGCGCGCGTGAGTTTCGCTCCAACGCGCGATCTTGCCTGCCGCCGGCTGTACCGGTCTGCGCGTGCCGAGAGCATCGCCCAGGCCGCTTCTCTGTTCCGCTTTCTCGGCTGCGACGCGCGGAACGCTCGCGCTCTCGGTGAATGATAACGGCGCTTGCATGATCGTTCCTGCGGCCCGTGCTGCGCCTCACGCGGTCGGCGTGGCGGCGCGATGACGCAACGGCGTGTGCAGCCCGCACTCTTTGTTTTCCGTCTGCTCCCACCACCAGCGCCCGGAACGCTCCGTTTCACCCGGCGCCACGGCGCGGGTGCAGGGGGCGCAGCCGATCGACAGGAAACCGCGATCGTGCAGTCGGTTGTAAGGAACGTCGTGGGCACCCACGAAGGCCAGTGTTTGCTCGCGCGTCCAGTCAAACAGCGGGTTCGCCTTGAGCAGGCGGCGCTGCGCGTCGAACGACATCAGCGACAGGCGCGCCCGGTCGGCGGATTGCTCACCGCGAATGCCGGTGATCCAGCCGGCGGCCCCCGCGCTCCAAGGGGACGAGCTTGCGGACCGCGCAGCAATCGAGCCGAGCCGCGACCGTGGAGCGCAGTCCATCGATGCCTTGCCTCGCGATCAAGGCTTCGACATCAGCATGCACAGGCGCGAAGGCCAGCACGCGGACGCCGTAGCGGCGCTCGGTTTCAGCCCACACATCGTGCGTTTCCGGAAACAGACGGCCAGTGTCGAGCGTCGCGACCGCGATCGGCAATCTCTGCGCGAATATGGCATGAGCGATGGCCTGATCCTCAAGACCGAAGCTAGTCGTCAAGACGAGGCGGCCGGGAATGAGTGAGCGAATTGCGGCCAAACGCCCGAAAAGATCGAGAGGCTCGAGCCGCTCGGCAAGGCTCCTGGCAGCCGCAGTGCCGCTTTGGTCTTCCGCGGCGACGACCGCGGCACTGCTGCGCGTTGGCTGCCGGCAACGTTGCGCTAGCGGTTCGGCTTCTACGATCCCTGACACGACAAAACCCCTCCCGGCTCCCACAATGAACGCGATGTAGAAGAAAATTTTATTTTTGCCAATATTAGCTCAATAAAAAAGAACATATAACCATATAAATCAATATTTACAGATTTTATTTTCAAGTTTGGTGAAATCGTCAGAAACGGCATGAAGTCCGAAGCCACGATCGGATAGCCACCAAGGAGACGATCATTGGCTCAGGGTGAGTGCGCGATGCCGAAAGTCTATTGATCGGGGGGCCGCGCGATGGCAGCCCAGGGACGCGATGATCAAAAAGATTCTTACCGTCGGCGGCTACACGCTGATCTCCCGCCTGACCGGCTTTGTCCGCGACATCATGCTGGCGGCGATCCTCGGCGCCGGGCCGCTCGCCGACGCGTTCTTCGTCGCCTTCCGGCTGCCCAACCATTTCCGCGCCATCTTTGCCGAAGGCGCCTTCAACGCCGCCTTCATTCCCGCCTATGCGCGCATTCGCAGCCAGGGAGGACCGCAAGCGGCAAAGACGTTCGGCGATCGCATCTTTACGCTTCTTGTCGGGACGCAAGCGGTGCTGCTGGTGCTGGCGCTCCTGTTCACTCCGCAGGTGATCGATCTTCTGGCGCCGGGATTTTCCCGCAAGCCGCATGAGTTCGCGCTGGCGGTTTCGCTCACGCGGATCACGTTCCCCTACCTGATGCTCATCACGCTGGTGACGCTGTGGGGCGGCATTCTCAATGCGCTGCATCGCTTCGCCGCAGCGGCGGCGGCGCCGATCCTGCTCAACCTGTCGATGATGGCGACGCTTGCGCTGGCCTTCTATTTTCCCGGTGCGGCGTATGCGGCGGCGGCCGGCGTGCTGATCTCGGGGGCGCTGCAGGCGCTGCTTGTCGGCGGCGAAACGCTGCGCTGCGGAGCGATGACCGCTTTCCGCCGGTTGCGCCTCGACGAGGACGTGCGCCGCTTCTTCCGGGCGTTGATCCCGGCGACCATCGGCTCGGCCGGCACTCAGCTTGCGCTGTTTGCCGACACGATCATCGCCAGCTTCCTGTCGGCCGGAGCGATCTCGGCGCTCTATTACGCCGACCGCATCGATCAGCTGCCGATCGGCGTCATCGGCATCGCGGTCGGCACCGTGCTCTTACCGGAGATGACGCACCGGCTGGCAACGGGCGACGAGCCGGGTGCCCGCTCGGCGCAGAACCGGGCGATCGAATTTGCGCTTCTCCTCGGCATTCCCTGCGTCGTCGCTTTCCTGACCATGCCCGAGATCATCATGCGCGGCCTGTTCATGCGCGGCCGGTTCACGGCCGGCGATGCGCACGCGGCGGCGATGACGCTCATGGCCTACACGATCGGCCTCGTTCCCTTCGTGCTCATCCGCAGCGTGGTCGCCCCCTTCCTTGCCCGCGGCGACACCGCCACTCCGGTCAAGGCGGCGCTGACCGGGACGGCCGTCAACATCGTGCTCAAAATCCTGCTGATGGGTCCGCTGGCGCAAGCCGGCCTGGCGCTCGCCACGTCGATCGGCGCCTGGACCAATTTCATCCTGGTGCTGTGGCTCGCTTCGCGGGCGGGCTTCATCAAATCCGACAGCGCGCTCAAATCCTCGCTCGCCAAGCTCGCCGGCGCCGGCATCGCCATGGCGGCGCTCTTAGTGTTCGCAGGACCGCGGGTCGCGTCATTCGCCTCGACGGTCTCCAGATTTCGCAACGTGTCGGAGCTGCTTGCCCTGACGGTGCTCGGCGGGGGTTTTTACGGCGTGCTGGTTCTGGTCCTGTTTGGACGGCGGTGGATTTCACTGCTGCGCCGAAGCGCCGGGACCCGATCGCAGGAGCCGGCACCGCCGACCGTATCTTCGGCCGACGCGTCGTAAACCGGAACGGACGCGCCTACGCTTTCAGCTTGAGCAGCCGGTCCGCATTGCCGTGGGCGAATTTTTCCAGGTCGGCGGGCGAGAGCGGAAGGTTGTCGAGAAATTTGCGACCCAGGGCATGGCTCGAATACGGATAGTCGACCGAGAACATCAAACGATCGATGCCGAAGACCTGCAGCGCGGTGAGAAACGGCGGGTTGGTGAACAAGCCGGAGGAGGTGATGTAGACCTGATCGGTCAGCGTCCTCGTCAACGAACGCGACAGATATGACAGGTCGGACATGAATTCGTGCTCGCAGCGCGCCAACATGAAGGGCAACGCCTCGCCCATATGGCCGATGATGAGATTGAGTCGCGGATATTCGTCGAGCGTTCCCGAAACCGCAAGGCGCATGACGTGGAGTGCGGTTTCGTAGTGCCAGCCCCAGGCGAAGGTCGAAAGCCCCAGCGCGACCTTTGGCGGAAAAGAGCCTTCGTGGAAATAATAGGCCTTGCGGATTTCGGCGGACGGCGCGCCAGGATGCAGATAGAGCGGCACGTCGAGCTTTTGCGCGCGCGCGAGCAGCGGCGCGAACATGGCGTCGTCGAGAAAGCGGCCGCGAACCATGCCGCTGATGAGCGCGCCCTTGAAACCGTATTCGACGACGGACCGCTCCAGCTCGTCCGCCGCCGCCTCGGGTACGCTGGCAGCCAGATGCGCGAAGGCGGCGAACCGATCCGGCCGCGCCGCGATTCTTTCGGCAAGCAGGTCGTTGTATGTCTTCGCGAACACGACCGCCTCGGCATCCTCGAACATCTCGGCGCTGGGGCCCCGCGAAATGCCGGCCCGCGACAGCACCTGCACGCTGATGCCGTGGCGGTCCATATCGGCAAGGCGCTGATCGAGATCGTTGATCTTGTCGCCCGCGTTGCGAACGATGGTGGGCATGTTCTCGATGGCGAGCGGCGGTCGCGGCGGCGGCGTTATGCCGCCGACATCGAGGAGACTGAAATGCTCTTCGAGAGCGATCGTGCGCATGGTTCTCCCTCGGACGGCTCGCGTTACTGCCGCTCTTGCTGCCGCATCTTGTCGAGGATGCGCTTGTAGCGAACCGGGCCGGCGTCGATGGCGAGGACCAGCGGGTCGAGCGGCTCCCTGGCGCCCTCGATGTTGCGCTGCTGGGCCTCGATCATCGGCGCGTCCTGCTCGGCGAAGGCGAAGCGGCGCATTTCGGCGATCTTTTTCTGCAGATCGCGGTTGAGTTTTTCGTCGCTCGTCATCACGCCGAAGCGCACGGCGGTGAAATGATAGAGTGTCGAGCGTTCGTTCTGCGGCGTGAGCATGTGGATGGCGTTGTAGCCGGTGCCGCTCTCGGGCGCCGCGCCGACCTGGCAGATGCCGGTCACCAGGCGCAGCGCCGATGGCGGCATCCAGCGCATCCGGGTGAACTTGTCGACGCGCGGCGGATGATTAGGCCAGAACTGGGCGAACATCCCGGGCGGCGCCGCATTGCCGGCATGCCGGCTGACGATCAGGTCTTCACCGTCCTGCTCGACGGCGATTTCCGACTCGACCGTGTCGGCGTTGCCCAAAATGCCCTCGTGCAGATAGGAGGTGTGGCTCAGATCGAGCAGGTTGTCGATCACCAGCTGATAGTTGGCCTTGATACTGATGGAGTCGCGTTTGGTGGTGTAAAGCTCGGGAACATTGTCGAGCACGCCGAAGTCCGGCACTTTGCTCGCATCCGCCGCCGCGTCGCCCATCCAGATCCAGACCGCCTTGTGTTTTTCGAGCACGGGATAGCTTTTCACCCGCGCTCGCGGCGGAATGTTCCTTGTTCCGTGCGGGTTGCGCACGCAGGCGCCGGTGCCGTCGAATTCCAGGCCGTGGTAGGCGCACTGGATGCGGTCGCCACCGACGATCTTGCCCATGGAGAGCGGCGCAAAGCGGTGGGCGCAGCGGTCTTCGACTGCCGCCACCGTCCCGTCGCTCTTGCGAAAGAGCGCGATCGGCTCCTCCATCACGGTGCGGGCGAGGACTTGACCCTCGGCGAGGTCGTCGGCCCACGCCGCGACGTACCAGGCGTTGCGCAGATAGCCTCCGGCGATCAGCTCCTGGCGCGGCTGCGGGCCGCCGGCTCCCGATTGCGGCAATACCGTCGTCATGTCTCTCACTGCGGCTTGATCTTGGCAAACTTGATGACCTTCGCCCACTTCTCGGTCGCATCGGCGCACAGCGCGCCGAATTGCGCGGGCGTCATCGGTTTCTGCTCGATGCCGAGCCCGACGAGGCGGGCCCTCATCTTCGGATCGACGATGACCGCATTGATGTCGCGGTTGAGCGTGGCGATGATGTCCGCGGGCGTCCCCTTCGGCGCGCCGACACCGAGCCAGCCGCTGCCCTCATAGCCGGGCACAAACTGGCCGATGGGGGGAATATCCGGCAGCGCTTCCATCGGCGTCGCGCTGGTCACCCCGAGGCCGCGCAGCTTGCCGCTTTGCAAGTAGCCGATAGTCGGGGCGACCGCCACGAACGCGACCGGTACTTGTCCGCTGAGCAGGTCGGGCATGTAGTTGGAGCGGTAGGGTATCTGAACGAAATTGAGGCCCGTCATCATCTTGAACAACTCGCCCGCGAGGTGCGGCGCGGTGCCCGCCCCGGCGGTGGCAACGTTGATCTTGCCCGGATGAGACTTGGCATAGGCGATGAATTGCGGAACGGTCTTGGCCGGGAAGGCCGGATTGACTGCCAGCACGAACGGCGTGAAGCCGATGAAGGCGACCGGGGCAATGTCGCGAAGGAAATCGAAGGTCAGGTGCGGGTAGAGGGTGGCGTTCACGGCGTTGCCGGAGATTTCAAGCAGCAGCGTGTAGCCGTCCGGTGCCGCACGCACCACCGCTTCGGCGCCGACATTGCCGCCGGCGCCGGGCTTGTTCTCGACCACCACTGCCTGACCGAGCCGCTGGCCCAGCGGCGGCGCAATCAGCCGGGCGCCGACGTCGGGCGCGAGGCCGGCCGGCAGGTCGACGATGATCTCCACCGACCGCGTCGGATAAGCCTGCGCAAACGACGCCCGCGGCAACGCGACGGCCGCCGCAGCGGTCGCTCCGGCGCGCAGCAAATATCGACGATGGATTTTCGCTGTCATGCTGCCATCCTGCGGAAGCTGGCCTTGCCAAGCGATACCGAGTGCGCCCGGTCGTGGCAAGCTGGGGCCGGCCTGTATCACCCAACCGTATCGCCCGCCTCGAGATCGGGCATCGTTGCGGCGTAAATGGCTTAAAAATGGACCACATAACCCGCATGGCCGGTACCGCACCGGCGCAGGCCGCCCGCGGCATTGTCCATTGATCGGCGCCGGAGGCGGACCTATTGTGCGGTCAAATTAATCGGACTCCTGCGGCCGAAGGCTGCGCGGGTCGGATTGATGTCAATTGTTATTTGGCAATGCCCCGGAGGCAAGCGATGATGAACGGCAAGGTCACCGGCGTGCGCAGCATCGAGCTCGGCGTGCGCGATCTGCAGCAGTCCGCCGATTTCTACACCAAGGCGTGGGCGCTCGACGAGGTGGGCGCCGACGGCGACGGTATTCACCTGCGGGCGACCGGCGGCGAGCACCACGTGCTCACGATCCGCGAGCGCGGCAAGCCTTCGCTGCTCGGAGTCAATTTTTCCGCCCAGGATCGCGCCTCTGTCGACCAGCTTCACGCCAAAGCGAAGTCCTACGGCGTCAAGGTCATGGGAGATCCGGCGCCGTTGTCGGCCGCCGCCGGCGGCGGTTACGGCTTCCGCTTCGAGACGCCCGAGGGCCTGCCGATGAGCATCTCGTCGGACGGCGCGCTGCACCCCAACGTCGCCATCGATCGCTCGCGGCCGACCAAGATCAGCCACGTCGTGCTCAACACCGGCAGCACCGACGAGCAGATGGCGTTCTTCATCGACCTGCTCGGCTTCAGGCGCTCGGACAGCACGCACATGATGGAATTTCTGCGCTGCTGCTCCGACCACCACAGCATCGCGCTGTTCCGCGCCAATGGACCTTCGCTCAACCACGTCGCCTACGAAGTGCCGAACATCGACGGGCTGATGCGCGGCAGCGGCCGGATGAAGAACAGCGGTTTCGATATCGAATGGGGCGTCGGGCGGCATGGCCCCGGCAACAACGTGTTCACTTATTTCATCGAGCCCAACGGCTTCGTCGCCGAATACACCACCGAACTCGATCAAATCGACGAGGCGACTCACCTGCCGCAGGATGCGGAGTTTTGGAGCAGGGCGGTACCGATGCGCGGCGATCGCTGGGGCACGGCCGGCTCGCCGTCGAACCGCATGCAATTTGCCATGTCGGGCGGCCTCTATCTGGGAGCCGAGCCACCCGAGGGGGTGCGTTGCGAGGACATCATCGGCCGCAAGCTGCGATAATCGAACAACGGAGGCGCGTCGTGCACGCTGTCGTCCGAACCTGATCCGGCAGGGCACCACGGAGCTTTTTGATACCCTGGAGAGAACAAGGCGGAAGTTGAAAGGCTCGTTTTGGCTCTCAAAGGCTTCGTAGTCTATTCGTTGGTGCGCAGTTCCGACGGTGGATTTTCCGCCGCTGTTTTCCAGGACGAAGCCGGCACGGACGAGAGCGTGCGGGTTGCACGCGAGCGGATCGCGACAAATGCCGGCGGCAGTGCCGCCACCGCGCCCACGATCTCGGAAGGCGCCGTCATTTCCCCAAATGAAGTGAGTTAAACGCCCGAGCCGCCAAGGTTCGCGGCAAAAAGCCGGCTGTCCACAAATGGACGCGGGCAAGTGCTGGACGCGGGAAAGTGCCAATTCGTTTGCCAACGGCGGCTATTGTCCGCCGGTTTTGCCAATTCGACCAAAGCAACCGCGCCGCGCGCAAAAGTTCCAGACGAATTTGCCGCTTTTGCCGGAACCCCTCATGGCAGCCCGGAGTTTCCTACGCAAACCGCGCGCTGTTCGAGGATATCTGAGCCGTGCGCAGTCCCTGAGGGCGGTGACCCGAACGCAATGCGGGTAGGAGGTGACCGTGTCTGCGAGCGAGCTGACATTGACCGAGAAGTCTGCCGACAAAGCCGCCTCCAGCCGCCTGCGTGCGCATCTCGGAGAGCTGTTGAAGGCCTATTACGATCGGCTGCAGCATATGCCTGCTCCCGATCGCATCCAGACTCTTCTGCAACAACTGGAGCAACGCGTCGAAGAAGGCAATTCGGCTTCCGAGGCGGCCGACCCGGCGCCGCCGCAGACCCGCCAATAGCACACCGCACCCGCCGGTCCACGGCGGCGATCAGTCACGGCACGACAAATACGCCCTTGCCCTCTATCTGCCGATCGAACACCTGATAGGCCTCCTCGGCCTGCTCGAGCCGCCAGCGATGGGTAAACAAATCGTCGACCGCAATCTTGCGATCGGCGACGAAGCCTGCGCATTCCGCCTGCCGATTTGGAAAACGTCCAGGAGCCGACGAGCGTTAGCTGCTTGCGCAGCATGTGCGGGCTCACCTCGATCGTCACGTCGCCGCCCTCGCCGACGAAACAAGCCGTGCCCCAGGGCCGCGCCGCGCGAACGGCAATGAGCCGGCCATCCGCCTTGCCCGAACTGTCGAGCGTACAGTCGGCGCCGATGCCGTGGGTGAGTTCCTTGATGGCAGCAACGGCATCGTCCGATTGCGGGTTGATCAGCCCATCGGCACCGAATTCTTTGGCCCGTTGCAGCCGTTGCGCGCTGACATCAAGTGCGACGACGCGCGCACCCATGGCGGCGGCGAGCTGCGTCGCCGACAGGCCCACCGGCCCCTGGCCGACGATGGCGATGGTGTCGGCACCCGTCAGCCGCATACGCCGGAGCGCCTGATAGGCCGTGCCGGTGCCGCAGGAAATTGCCGCTCCGACAGAAAAGCTCAGCGGGTCGGGCAATGCCACGAGCGTATGCGCCGGCACCTTCATGTATCGCGCATGCGCGCCATGTCCGGTGACGCCGTACACAGTGCTGCCCTCGCTGCACATTTGCGACCAGCCGGTCCGGCAATGCACGCAGCTCCCGCAACCCGAATAATGATGCACCATGACTCGATCGCCGATGCGCGCCGCGCGCTCGTCCACTGCGCCGCCGACCGCGGCCACCACGCCACAGGGTTCGTGCCCGGCGATGATCGGACCGCTGACGGTGCCGAGGCCGAGCGAAGCAGTCTCGCCGGAAGCGCGATAGAACCGTAGATCGCTGCCGCACATGCCGGACGCCTTGATCTCGACGACCACGTCATGCGGCCCGGGCGACGGATCGGGAAATTCCATCAACTGCAATTTGCGTTCGCCGAGGAAGGTCACGCCGCGCATATTTGTGCTCCGCGGCAAGCGCAGCGCGAAGCCGCACCTGCGGTCTATCCGTTCATGCGCGCGCACCGCAGCTCGGTCAGCCGGTCTTGATGTGGGCGAACTTCACCACCTTCGCCCACTTTTCGGTTTCGGCGGCGATGAATGCGCCGAAACCGGCCGACGAAGTCACAAACGGCGAGGAGCCCAGCGCGGCAAGCTTTGTCTTCAGCCCGGGATCGGCGAGACCGGCATTGATCTCCTTGTTGAGCTTTTCCACGATCGCGGCTGGCGTGTTCTTGGGTGCGGTGATGCCGTACCATGCACTCACATCGTAGCCGGGTACGAATTCGTCGATGGCCGGAACGTCGGGCAACGCGTCCGCGCGCCTCGTCGTGGTCACCGCCAGCGCGCGCAGCTTCCCGGCCTTGACGTATTCGACGCCCGCACTGATGGGGGCAAAATAGACCTGCACCTGCCCGCTCAAGAGATCGGTGATCGCCGGCGGCGAGGCGCGATAGGCAACATGCGTCATTTTGATGCCGGTCATGTAGTTGAAGAGCTCGCCCGCCATATGCGGCGAGGTGCCGATTCCGGGGGACGCCATGTTGATCTTGCCGGGATTGGTCTTGGCGTAGGTGATGAATTCCGGGAGCGACTTCGCGGGAAACGAGGGATTGACCACCAGCACATCGGGGTCGCGGCTGATGCCGGCGACCGGAGCCATGTCGCTGATGAAATTGTAATTCAGGTGGGCATAAAGCGTGGCGTTGACCGCATTGGCGAGCGAGGCGAGGAGCAGCATGCTCCCGTCGGCTGGCGCTTTGACAACGGCCTCGGTGGCGAGATTGCTGCTTCCGCCGGGCCTGTTCTCGACCACGAAAGGCTGGCCGAGCCGCTCGGTGAGCCATTGTCCGACGAGACGTGCCAGAATGTCCGGCGCGCCGCCGGCGCCAAATCCAACAATGATGCGGACCGGACGCGACGGATAGCTCTGCGCCCAAGACGGCTGCGAGGCGGCCGGCCACGCCGCCGCCGCGGCAGCGAGTTGCAGCACTTGCCTACGGAGAAGTGTCATGGCGTTGCGCCCACAGGCCTGTTCGAACGGAAGCCGATATTTGAATTGTCGGCAACAGTGCATGCTTTTGCAAGGCTCGTAAATGGTCCGCATGCATCAAGCTGATGCCTTGGACGTGAAATCAAAGTATCATCGCCGCTTTGCGGGCTGTTGGGACACGTTGAAGAGGGCCGCGAATGCGTGCGGCGAATCCTGGCACTGAATCCCGATACGACCCTGGCAATTGTGGGGGCTCTCAATCGACCGCAAATGCGCTCCAATCCAAGCGGCTACAAAAATTTTTTCGGCAGGCTGCGCCGGGCTGGACTACCTGAGGGAACCGCGTAACGGTAACGCGGCGGGCGGACCGGCGGACTATGCGTGGCGTGGTGCTCCACGCGCTTACCAATCCGCCCGGCGAGTCCGGGGAGAAGAGGATGAGCGGTAAAAAGATTGCCATTGTCGGGGCCGGCGCGGTCGGCGGCTACACCGGCGCCCACATGGTGGCGGCCGGCGAGGACGTGACCTTCATCGATCCGTGGCCGGCCCATGTCGAGCACATGTGCGAGCACGGCCTGCGCGTGACGCACGCCATGAAGGAGCCGGAATTCACCGTGCCGGTGCGCGCGCTGCACGTTACCGATGCGCAGCAACTTGCCAAAGAAAAGCCGGTCGATATCGCCTTCGTGTGCATGAAATCGTATGACACGGGCTGGGCCACAATGCTGATCCGGCAATATCTAGCGCCCGATGGTTTCGTCGTCTCGCTGCAGAACTGCATGAACGAGGAGACCGTCGCCGGTGTCGTCGGCTGGGGCAAGACGCTTGGCTGCATCGCGAGCTCGATCACCGTCAACCTGCCGGAGCCCGGCCACATCCATCGCGGCGCCGCCAAGCACGGCGCGGCGCATACGGTGTTTCGCGCCGGCGAAGTGCACGGCCGCGTCACCGAGCGCGCCAAGGAAATCTGCCGCCTGGTCGGATTTGCCGACAGCGCCAAGGTGACCAACAACCTGTGGGGTGAGCGCTGGTCGAAGCTCGTCGCCAACGCCATGGCGAACGGGCTTTCCGCCTGTACCGGACTGGGCGGCGGCGATCTTTTGAAGAACGATCCGATCCGCCGCTTTTCCACCCATCTCGGCAGCGAAGCGATCCGCGTCGGCCAGGCGCTCGGCTATCAGCTCGAGGACATTCTGCACCTGCCGCCGGAAACCATCGCGCGTGCCGGCGAAGGCGACGAGGCGGCGATGAGCGCCTGCGACGAGCAGCGCTTCAAGGATGCCAAGCACACCGCGGCCGGGCAACTCCCGTCGATGGGTCAGGACATGCAGAAAGGCCGGCGCACCGAGATCGAATTTTTGAACGGCCACATCGTGCGCGAGGGCGAGAAGGTCGGTCTGGCCTGCCGCGCCAATGCGATGCTGGTCGACATCGTCAAGCGCGTGGAGAAGGGCGAGCTCAAGCCCGAACTCGCGGCACATCACTGAGCTGAGAATAAACTGAGCGGCGCGCCGACATGAATGACCTTCCAAATGCTCCCTTCATCGGCCGCTCGATGGTGCGGCGCGAGGATCGCCGCCTGTTGACCGGCCGCGGCCAGTTCATCGCCGATTTCGAACTGCCGCACATGCTGCACGCAGCCTTCGTGCGCAGCCCGCTGGCCCATGCGCGGATCAAGGCGATCGATCTGTCGCGCGCGGCCGCGGCGCCCGGTTTCGTCCATGCGCTGAGCGGTCCGCAATTGACAGAGCTTTTGCCGCCGGTGCCGGACACCCAGCTCAGCTTGCCGAGCAAATGGACCGCGCGGGTACAACACACATTCATCAATCCGCAGCAGCCGCTTTTGGCTCACGACAAGGTTCGCCACGTCGGCGAGGCCGTGGCCGTCATCGTCGCCGACAGCCGCCAGGCGGCCGAGGATGCCGCGCAACTGGTCGATATCGAGCTCGAGGCGCTGCCGGTCGTGCTCGATCCGCAATCGGCGCTCTCGGCGGCCAGCCCGATCGTGCACGAGCATTTCGGCACCAACCTCATCGGCGGCTTCACCATCGCCAAGGGCGATACCGCGCGGGCGATGACGCGCGCACCGCGCCGGCTCAGGCGCCGGTTCCAGCACCACCGCTACGCCGCGATGCCGCTGGAATGCCGCGGCGTGGTCGCCGTGCACGATCCACGGACCGATTCGGTGACGATCTGGTCGGCGACGCAGGTGGTGCACTGGCTGCGGCGCGAGGCGGCCGCGGTCCTGCGCTTGCCGGAAGCGCGCGTGCGCTGTGTCGCGCCCGACGTCGGCGGCGGCTTTGGCGTCAAGGGCCACGTCTATCCCGAGGATCTGCTGATTCCATTCCTGGCGCATCGGCTCGGCCGCCCGGTGAAATGGATCGAGGACAGGCGCGAGCATCTCATCTGCTCGTGCCACTCGCGCGACCAGATTCACGATGTCGAAGTCGGCTTCGACGACGAGGGCCGCATCCTGGCGCTGCGCGACAGCTTTATGGTCGATTGCGGCGCCTGGAACCCGATCGGTGCGGGCGTCGTTTACAATACCGCCGCGCACCTGCTCGGCCCCTACAAGATCGACGCCCTCGCCATCGACGCCCGCATTGCCGCAACCAACAAGACGCCAAATGCACCCTATCGCGGCGCCGGCCGCCCCGAGGCCGCGTTTGCCATGGAACGGATCGTCGATCTCGTGGCCGGCGAGGTCGGCCTCGAACCCGCCGAAGTGCGCCTGCGCAACATGATCCGCGACGACGAAATGCCCTATGCGGTCGGCATTCCCTATCGCGACGGACAGCCCATCGTCTATGACGGCGGCGACTATCCGGCGGCCCTGGAAAAGGCGCTTGAGGCGATCGGCGGGCTGGCGGCATTCCGTGCGCGCCAAGAGGCGGCGCGCGACGACGGGCGCCATCTCGGCCTCGGCCTGGGTTGCTACGTCGAAGGCACCGGCGTCGGGCCGTTCGAGAGTGCGCTCGTTCGCATCGACCCCTCCGGCAGGATCTTCCTCTCCTCCGGCGGCTGCCCGCAAGGCCAGGGCATGGAAACGATCTTCGCGCAGGTCGTCGCCGATGCCTGGCGCGTGCATCCCGACAACGTGACCGTGGCGCTCGCCGACACGGCGGCGATTGCCATCGGCTTCGGAACATTGGCCAGCCGCACCACGGTCACCTTATCGGCGGCGATCCATGGCGCCAGCGAACGGCTGCGCGCCAAGGTCTTTTCCATCGCCTCCCATCTTTTGGAATGCGCGGCCGACGACCTCGAATTGCGCAACGGCGGCGTCGGCATCATCGGCGTGCCCGGCGCGGAACTCTCGCTCGCCAAGGTGGCGCAGGCGGCCCGGCCGGGCTGGGATCACGGCCGCCCGGCGGGCGTCGATCCCGGACTCGAGGAAACCTTCTATTTCGAGCCGCCCACGGTCACCTGGTCCTACGCGGTCCATGCCGCGGTGATCGAGGTGGACGCCGAAACCGGCCGCGTGTGCATCGACAACTACGCCATCGCCCACGATTGCGGCGTCGTCGTCAATCCGATGCTGGCGGAGGGCCAGATCGTCGGCGGCGCGGTGCAGGGCATCGGCGGCGCGCTGTTCGAAGCGATCAAATACAGCGCCGACGGGCAGCCGCTTGCGACCTCGCTCGCCGAATACATGCTGCCGACCGCGGAGCAGGCGCCGCGTTTTAAGCTCGTGCACCAGCACTCGCCCTCCCCGCTCAATCCCTTCGGCGTCAAGGGGGTCGGCGAAGGCGGTCCGATCGCACCGCCGGCAGCCATCGCCAACGCCATCGCCGACGCGCTGCGCCCGCTCAAGCTCGAATTCAACGAAACGCCGGTCGCCCCGCACGAAATCGTAAAGGCGCTCCGCTCCGCGTCACCTCCCGCCTAGCGCCCGGATCGGCAAATGTCGTTGCGCGAGATAATTGAAGGGCGAAGGCGGACCGGCGAAGCGGCAACGCGCTGGGCACGATTGCATGAACTCTCATGACGTTGCCGGATAGATCGAGCATCCAGCCGGCGCGAAACGAAAGCCGAGGCGGCATCGCCCTCATGGCGATCGGAGCGCTCGGCATCGTGTTCGGCGACATCGGCACGAGTCCGCTCTACACGCTCAAGACCGCCTTCGACATTCTGCACGGCGGTCCGACGCCGGAGCCGGAGCGCATTCTCGGCATTTTGTCGCTGGTGTTCTGGACGCTGATGGTCGTCGTCACCGTCAAATACGTCGTTGTCGCCATGAGCATCGACAATGACGGCGAGGGTGGCATTCTGGCGCTGATGTCGCTGCTCGGCGCCAAGCGGATTCATCGCTCGGTGATCGTCGCCGCCGGACTCTTCGGCGCTGCGCTGATTTACGGCGACGGCGCGATCACGCCGGCGATTTCAGTGCTCTCGGCGCTCGAAGGCCTGGCCATCGTCACCCCATCCCTTGCCCATTACGCGGTGCCAGGCGCGGTTGCGATCCTCGCCGCATTGTTCGCCTTGCAGCCGCTGGGGACTTCACGCATCGGCGCCGCCTTCGGTCCGATCATGGCCCTGTGGTTCCTTTCGATCGGAGCGCTTGGCGTGTGGGGCATCATGCAGGACCCGCACGTGCTGCTCGCGCTCAATCCGTATTACGGGCTGCGCCTGGTGGCGACCGGCGGATTTCGCGGCTTTCTCGTGCTCGGCGCCATATTCCTGTGCGTGACCGGCGCGGAGGCGCTCTATGCCGACATGGGACATTTCGGCAAGCGCCCGATCCGCGCCGCCTGGTCGTGCATCGTGTTTCCCTGCCTGGTCATGAACTATGCCGGCCAGTGCGCCATCGCGCTTCGCGGCGAGCCGATCGCCGGCAACATCTTCTACCGGCTCTGCCCCGAACCGCTGCTCATTCCGCTCATTGTTCTCGCCACATTGGCGACGATCATCGCCAGCCAATCGATCATCACCGGCGCATTTTCCATGACCCGTCAGGCGATCCAGCTCGGCTGGCTGCCACGCATGCACATCAAGCAGACGTCGGACCAGGGATACGGCCAAATCTATGTCGGCGTGGTCAACTGGCTGCTGATGACCGTCACCATCGCGCTCACGATTCTATTCCACAAGTCCGACAATCTCGCGGCCGCCTACGGCATCGCCGTCTCGGCGACGATGCTGATGACGACGTGCCTGCTTTACGTCGCCATGCGTGAAATATGGCAGTGGAATGCCTGGGCGAGCGGCGCCGCGGCCGGCCTCTTGCTCGCGGTCGACACCGGGTTTTTCGCCGCCAATTCGGTGAAGATCACCGAAGGCGGCTACGTACCGGTGCTGCTCGCCGCGATCGTCTACACCGCCATGCTGATCTGGCATCGCGGCACGATCGCCATCGCCCATCGCCTGGCGCGGGCACCGGTCCCGGTGCGCGACTTTCTTGCCGATCTGAAGGCGCGCGGCATTCCCCGGGTCCCCGGCACCGCCGTGTTTCCCACGCGCAGCACCCGCGGCGTGCCGCCGATGCTGACTTGGCTCCTCCAGTACAACAGGGCCGTGCATGAGCGGATCCTGGTGCTCACCGTGCTCATTGAGGCGCGACCGCGAATACGGCCCGCGGAACGCATGGCGGTGGCGGAGGAAGGAGACAATTTCTGGCGCATCACCGCGCGCTACGGTTTTTCCGAGCGCCCCGATATTCCACGGCTGCTGCGCGAAGCCCACGACAAGGCCGGCTGCGACATTCAACTCGACGACCTCATCTATTACGTCGGCCACGAAAGCATCGTGCATGGCGAGCGCGGCGCAGCGCTGCCGACCTGGCAGGCGGCGCTGTTCGCAGCCATGGTGAAGAATTCCGCGCACCTCACCGACTATTTCCGGCTGCCCAGCAACCAGGTGGTGGAAATCGGCCGGCAAGTCTCGATTTAGTGATTTCTATTTGTTTGCGGCCCCGGATTCTCAACCTCACTCGAAGACTCCAGGATGAGATTCACGAAATGACCGCGCCCTCTTGCGTCCGTTTTTGAGCCGGGGAATTCTGACCGCCGACGCCTGATCAGCAGCCCGGAAGGGCTGCTGCCGGCATGGCAGAGCTAATTATTTGATTTTACAGTGAAATTGGTTGCGGGGGTAGGATTTGAACCTACGACCTTCAGGTTATGAGCCTGACGAGCTACCGGGCTGCTCCACCCCGCGCCAAGGGCCAATTGCCGGCTTCATCTAGCAAGCACCTCCCGATAAGGGAAGTGCGCCTTGCGGGCATTTCGTCATACTGGCACCATCCGTCGCACAAATCGTCACCCGCATTGTCCGGTCCCATGCACGGTTCCCTCGAAGCCGATATGGCCGAAAAACCCGCATTGCAGCCAAAATCGGCGATCGGACCGACGATCCGCGCCATCGGCGGGCACATGCTTGCCGGTGCCCGCATGGCCCTGAGCGATCCGCAACTTTCGAGCCAGGACGCGGTGCATGATTTCCGCCGCGCCATGAAGGAATGGCGGGCGTTGATGCGGCTGCTGGCGCCGTTCATCCCCGATGCCGAACGCTGGCGCGTCGAGGCGCGCGACCACGCTCGCTCGCTGGCGCACGCCCGCGACGGCCAGGCCGCGCTCAACGCCTTCGACGATCTCCTCAAACAGGGCCTCGTTCTGTCGGAACGATCGACCGCCACCATACGGGGCCGCATCGAGGCCCTGCGCGGCAGCGAGGAGGCGGCCGTGCTCACTCCCGAACTGCGCGATGCCATCGTCAGCTGGATCGACGACGCTGCCGCCGCCGTCGAGGCTTGGCCGCTCGATCCGTTCGACTTTTCCGCCATCGCGGCGCAGCTCGCGTTCTGCTATCGCAACGCGCGCCGGCACGTGCCGGCCGACTGGTCGCTGGCGACGCCGGAGGAATTGCACGCGCTGCGCCGGCGCTTGGTCGATCACCGCTACCAGATGGAGCTGATCGAGCCGTTATGGCCGCGCTTCGGCCGCATGTGGACCGAGGAAGCCGAGCGGCTGCGCGACCGGCTCGGCAAATGTCAGGACCTCGCCATGCTCGATCGCCTCACCGGGCCGCGGCAGCCGCTGGCGCATTGGCGCGCGCGCTTGATGCCGGCCTGTGAAGAACGGCGAATTGCGCTCTGCCAGCGCGCCGCGCGCATCGCCCGCCGCTTGTTCGCCGAGAAGCCGAAAGCGTTCCGCCGCCGGCTGGAAACGCTGTGGGAGGAGGGTCGGTAAGACGCGGTCTTTTCCGGTATTATAGCGCAAACGGGACAAGCCTAATTGGGTGCAAGCGCCGTCTAGGCTGTATGCCACGCCTCTTCGTGATTGATCCGGCGAACCTCAAACCGCTTGTGGAGCTCTTCCCATAAGCTAGCTTCGTCGGCATTTAGAATCGTGCCTGTATTGCGGCGCTGGAATTGGATGGCGTAGCGCTTCGAGGGATTTAATCAGGGCGACGATCTGCGTCATCCTGTTGTTCCACCCCCAATTGACGGAGTTGGGCAGTCTTTTCATCGGCTTCTTGCGCATATTTCTTTGCACTCTCTATGGCAGACTCCACTTTGTCAAATTGCGCGTCTAATTTGCTCTGCATATCCTCTATACGTTTGAGTTCATGATCGCGTAATTTTTCTATTTTAGGACGAAAATAGAAGCGGACAATAGCTGCCCCAAAAATCCAAATAATAAACAACTCCATTATAATGGTGAGGATACGGAGAACTAGTGCCGTAATCGATGTATCCGTTACATGCAACGCCGACGTAATATCTCCGTAAAAATAGATTGTCGTCTCAAGAATTAGGCGTACGCAATAGCCGAACACAGCAAGGCCAATCACGGCGAGAAGCGCCGTGGTCGCGCGGCGACCAAATCGTTCCTCAAACATCTCTAAGAAACGAGCGAGGCCAAAGTCCATGATGCGACTTTTGCCCCGCACAGCTCCCTAGAGCAAGGCTTGTGGCGTTTGCGCCATAATACCGGTCTTTTCCCCTCTCCCTTGCGGGAGAGGGAGAAGAAATTATACGGCCGCGCTGGTCGTCGAAATCCCCAGATAAATCTCCCGCACCTCATCGTTGCGCGAAAGCTCGGCGGCCGGACCCTGCAGCGCAATGCGTCCGGTTTGCAGGACATAGGCGTAATCGGCGATGCCGAGCGCGAGCGGAATCGATTGCTCGGCAAGAAGCAGCGTCAAGCCTCCTCGATGCAGTTCGTCGAGTGTGTCGTAGAGCGCATCGACCACGGCGGGAGCGAGGCCGAGACTCGGCTCGTCGAGCAGCAAAAGACGCGGTTCGCTCATCAGCGCGCGGGCAAGCGCCAGCATCTGCCGCTCGCCGCCGGAAAGCGTCCCGGCCGCTTGCCGGCGGCGCTCGGCAAGCCGCGGAAACAGTCCGTAGACGCGATCGAACAGCGCGCCCAGGCGCGCGCGGTCGGCGAGCGCGGTGGCACCCAGCCGCAAATTCTGCTCCACGGTCTGGCCGACGAACAGCCGCCAGCCCTCCGGCGACAGCGCCAGACCCTTGCTCACGATCGCATAGGCCGGCTGCCCGGAAATGACTTCGCCGCGCCAGAGAATGCGGCCGCGACTGGGGCGGATCAGCCCGGCAATGGCGGACAGCGTCGTGGTCTTGCCGGCGCCGTTGGAGCCGAGCAAGGCGACGACCTGTCCTTCCTCCACCAGCAGCGAAATGTCGGCAACGCCAACCAGGTCGCCGTAGTGCACTTCCAGCTGCTCGACCTTCAGCTCAGACATGCCAAACTCGCTCGTCTCCTCAACGTCATCCGCGCGAACGCAAGGATCCATAACCACCGCCGCTGCAAAATTTGCTCGGCGGCAATCATGGATTCCCGCTTGCGCGGGAATGACTGCGCGCGCCGCGCCCGAGATACGCCTCGATCACCGCTTCGTCGCGCACCACCTGTTCGGGCGTGCCGCTGGCGATCACACGGCCTTGATTGAACACCAGCACGCGCCGGGTCAACGTCATGATCACTTCCATGATGTGCTCGACGATAACGATGGTGACGCCCATTTCATGGATGCGCCGCACCAGCGCGATCGCCTCGCGCAATTCGCCCGGGGTGAGGCCGGCGAGCGACTCGTCGAGCAACAGAAGACGCGGCTGGGTCGCCAGCACGCGGGCAATGCCAAGGCGCTTGCGTCCCGGCGTCCCGAGCGAGCGCCCCGATTGCTCGGCGTTGAGCCCGGTCAGAGTGACGATGCGGCGCGCATGCTCGCGCGCGTCGCTGCGGTGCGGGTGGCGCAGGAACGCCCCGACCATCACGTTATCGATGACGCTCATGTCCTCGAACGTCGTCGGCACCTGGAAGGTGCGGCCGATGCCGGCGCGCGCGTGCGCTTCCGGCGGCGCGTTCGTGAGGTCGAGGCCGTCAAACACGATGCGGCCTCCGGTCGGCGGTGTTTCGCCGGCGAGACAGTTGAAGAAGGTGGACTTGCCGGCGCCGTTCGGCCCGATCAGGCCGATGATCTCACCCTCTTCGACGGTCAGATCGGCGCCGGCGACCGCCCAGAAGCTGCCGAACGCCTTGGACACATGGGTTGCTTCAAGCAGCATGCAGACGCCTGCGCAGATGCGAGGTCAGCCGGTCCCAGAGGTCGAGCAGGCCGCCCGGCTCGAAGCGTGCAATCAGCACGATGATGCCGCCGTAAAGAATGAACGTCAGCCCTGACCCGCTGCCGCCGAACCAGGTATTGGCCGCGGTTTGCAGCGGCACGAGAATGGCCGCGCCGAGCAGCGGACCGAACAGCCTTCCGGCGCCGCCCAGCGCGGCAACGATGACCATCTGCACCGAGACCAGAATGCCGAATCCGGAATCCGGATCGATGAAGCCGGTCTTCACCGCGTAAAGCGAACCCGCCGCCGAGGTAAACGCGGCGGAGAGCGCCAGGGCATTGAGCTTGGCGAGCCGAACCGGCACGCCGAGGCTCCGCGCGGCGCGCTCGCTCGCCTTGATGGCGCGCAGGTAGAAGCCGAAGCGGCGGCGCTCGACCTCATAGGTGGCAAACAGCAGCAGGGCGAGAGTGGCAAGAAAAATGTAGTAGTACGGCAGATCGCCGGCAAAGGTCAGATCCCACCAGCCGCGTGCCACCGCCGGGCCCTGCAATCCGATGGCGCCGCCGACCAGAGGCCAGGTCCCGGCGAAGATGCGGATGAGTTCCGCCACGGCGATCGTCGCCATGCTGAAATAATGGCCGCTCAGCCGCAGGGTGGGCAGGCCGATGGCCACCGCCAGCGCAAGGCTGAGCAGGATGCCGATGGGAATCCCGGCGAGCGGCGGCCATCCCCAGAGCGTGTAGAGCAACAGCGGCATATAGGCGCCAAGTCCGAAGAACATGGAATGGCCGACGGAAACCTGACCCGCATAGCCGCCGACGATGTTCCAGGCGGATGCCGAGATCGCGGCAAGGAGAAACGCAACTCCGATGTCGCGGTAGAACGGATTGGGAAGGACGATCGGGAAGAGCAGCAGCGCCGCCGCCAATGCCGCCAGACCGAGGTGCGAGGGCACGAGCTTGCTCACGCTTTCCCCATCAGTCCTTGCGGCCGGAACCAGAGCAGCGCAACGAACAATCCATAGACCACGATGTCCTTATAGATCGCGCCGAGCCAGTAGGCCGAGATCGCCTCGATCAGGCCGATGATCAGCCCGGCATAGAGCGAGCCGAGCACGCTGCCGAAGCCGCCGAGCGCGACGGTGACGAAGGCGATCAGTCCAAACGTTTCGCCGACCGATGGCGACCACGGATAGGCCGTCGCCAGCAGCGCGCCGGCAATACCGGCCGCGCCCGCCGACAATCCCCAGGCCAGGGCCTGCATGCGATCCGGACGGATGCCCATGAGCATTGCGGCCGCGCGGTCCTCGGCGACGGCGAGAAGCCGGCTGCCAACGGTGCTGCGGGTGAGCAAGAAATGCAGCGACACGGTGAGCACAATCGCCACCGCGCCGGCGACGAGTTGCGCCACCGGCAGATAAATTCCGGCCAAATCCAGCGTGCCGGCGAGCGAGGTCTGCGGCAGCGACACGAAATTCGCCGAGAAAACAAAAAAAGCGGAGTAGCGCAGCAGCAGCGCGAGTCCGAAGCTGGAAAGGATCTGCGCCAGCATCGGCCCGCGCATCACGTGACGGATGAGCAAGAAATAGACGACGACGCCCAACGCGAACAGCGCCGACGCCGCCGCAAAGGCAAAGCCGATCGGACCACCGCCGAGATAGAGCGCGACCAGCAGCGCCACGTACATGCCCAGCATGACGAATTCGCCGTGGGCGAAATTGATGAAATTCATCATGCCCCAGATCAGCGTCAGCCCCGAGGAAAATAACGCGTAGATGGCCCCCAACAGGAGGCCACCTACGATGACTTGCAAAATGACCATCGAGGATGCCGTCCCAAACCTATTTCGCCCGCCCAGCCATCGGCAATTGCAGCGTGGCGTCGGCTGCACTGAATTACGGATTGTGCGAAATTTTCTTTCGTACCGTCGTCGCACCCCCAAACACGCTAGGTAGGCTCGGCAGCGCTGTCAATTGCAGCAGCAGATGCAAATCAGGAGCGAATCTTGCCTTCTCGCCGCTGCGCTGAGCGGGCGGCCCAACGCTGGACGATCAGCGCGAGCGCGGCGGCTCCGGCACCAATCCGGCGGCCGCATCGGCGGTGCTCGCACCGCCCCGGTTCTCGAACCGGTCACGTCGCAATTCGCCCGCGGCTTCCAGCACCGGATAGGCGACCGAGCAGATGTGCGAATGGATGCGCTTGAGGTCGCTCAAAATGTCCAGGTGCAGCGAGGTGGTCTCCAGGCTTTCGGGACGGCCTTCGCGCAGCCGCTCGAAATGCCGGTCGGCGGCGGCCAGTTCGGCCTGGCGCAACTCGGCCTTCTGCCGAAGCAGTTTGCGCGCGGCTTCGACATTGCCAGTCATGAAGATCCCGAATGCGGCCTGCAACGAGTCGACGACTTGCTTGTGGAAGCCGGTCAGTTCGGCCGCGCCTTCGGCGGAGAACTGGTAGCGCCGTTTGATCTTCTTGGCGGCGAGTTCGCACAAGTTCTTGTCGACGATGTCGCCGACGTGTTCGAGATTGATGGTGAAGGAGATGATTTCCATGGCGCGGCGTCCGTCGCGCTCGTCGAGGGCGTCGCGCGTGAGTTTGGTGATGTAGAGCTTGATCGCCTCGTTCAGCCGGTCGACGGCGTTGTCGAGGCGCGACACCTCGCCGGCGAGCTTGCGATCGTTGTTGAGCAGCGCCCCCATGACGTTGCGCAGCATCGTCTCCACCAGGTCGCCCATGCGCAGCGTCTCGCGCGCCGCATTGGCGAGCGCCAGCGCCGGCGTTTGCAGTGCTGCCTCGTCCAGATGGCGCGGCGCCGATGGATCGGCCGGCTGCTTGCGTTCGGGCAAAAGCCGCTCCAGGAGCCAGGCGACCCAGCCCAGCGGCCCGATGAAAATCGCCGCCAGCACCAGGTTGAACAGCATGTGGAACTCGGCCGTCATCTTGGCTGGGTCCGGCTGCAGCGCCGTCATTTCGCGGCCGAGCGGTCCCAACAAGGGCAGCGCGATGACGACGCCGACCAGCCGATTGATCATGTTGCCCAGCGGCAGCCGCCGGCTTGCCGGATCGCCGCGGTTTCCCGATTCGATCAGCGGATTGACGGCGCTGCCGAGATTGGCGCCGAGCACCAGCGCCAGGGCCGCTTGAGGCGACACGAAATGCGAATAGGCCAGCGACATGACAAGCAGCACTACGGCCGCGCTTGAATGCGCCGCCCAGGTCAAGATCGCGGCGATGAGGATGCAGAGCACCGGGTCGGTGGTGATCGCGGCGAGAAGGGCGTGCACGGCCGGCGCCTGCTCGGCCGGCGCCAGCGTATCGAGGAGGATGTGCAGGGCCAGCAGGATCAGGCCGAGGCCAATGCCGATGCGGCCGACCGCGCGCGTGAACTGCTGTCGCCGATGCGAAAGGTGACGACGCCGATGAGCAGCAGGACCGGCGCGATTGCCGAAATATTGAAGGAGAGCAGTTGCACGATCAGCGTCGTGCCGACGTTGGCGCCGAGCATGATGGCGAGCGCAGGCACCAGAGCGACGACGCCTTCGGCCGCCAGCGAAGCGGTCATCAGCCCGGTCGCGGTGCTGCTCTGCAACAGTGCGGTGAGGCCGAACCCGGCCGCGAAGGCCGTGAAGCGATTGCGCAGCGCCTTGCCCAGACAGGCGGCGCAAGTCGGCAGCGAAGGCGCGCAGCACGCCGCTGAGCACCATGTGCAGTCCCCACAGCAGCAGCGCCACGCCGCCGGTCAGATCAAGAAGGACAATGCTTCCCATCGTGCTCAATCCCGCGACCCGGTGCCGCGCCTCGCGCGGGCGGTCACAAAGAGAATCTGGATCTGCGCGTTTTGGGTAAATAGACCTCACAGACCGCGAGTTCCAGCATGGCTGGCGCCGGTCAGCGCGCTCCGGCCATCGAGCGATCGGCGTGTCAGGACGCCGCCGACACGAAGCGGCCCAGCTCGGCGGCGACGCGGGCGATGACGCCGTCCCAATCGCCGAGCGACGCTTTGCCGGAAAATGCGCGCGGTCGGATACCAGGGGGTCGTCTCGCCATCGAGCGTCCAGCGCCAATCGGGCGCGAACGGGATGAGCACCCATAGCGGCCGCCCCATGGCGCCGGCGAGGTGCGCGACCGCGGTATCGGCCGAGATCACGAGGTCGCAGCGCGCGATCACCGCCGCCGTGTCGGTGAAGTTCTCCAGCGCGCCGCCGAGATGGGTGACGCGCGCCTGGGCGGCCAGCTTGTTCCGCATCTTCGCTGCGCACGTCGCGCTGAATGCTCAAAAAGCGCGCCGGGCTGGAAAACAGCGGCGCCAGCCGGGCGAACGGGATCGAGCGGTTGCGGTCGTTGAAATGGCTCGGATTGCCCGACCAGGCGATGGCGATGCGCGGGCGCTCGAGCGCGCCGATGCGTGCGGACCATTTCGCCAGGTCCGCGTCATCGGCGGAAAGGTAGGGAATATCCGCCGGCACATTGTCTGGCTCGGTGCGCAAGGCGAGCGGCAGGCTGCCCAGCGGGCAATGCACGTCGAAGGGCGGCGGCGGTTCGCCGCGTGCGATCAGTTGGGCGCCGCCGTCGAGCCGGCGCATGAGCGCGGTGAGCTCGCTTTGCACTTCGAGCACGATCTTGGCGCCGGCCGCGGCGAGCAGCGGCACGTAGCGCGCGAATTGGATGGTGTCGCCGAAACCTTGCTCGGCGTGCAGCAGCACGGTTTTTCGCGCCAGCGGATACTCGCCGAGCCACAGCGGCCGGCCGCGGCTCTTGGGCGCCGGCATGCCGCTTCGCCGCCAGCGCGCTTCGTATTTCTCAAATCCGCCGCGGTAATCGCCGAGCGTGAGCAGCGCCAACGCCTCGCTGAAATGAACGTCGGCATCGTCCTTGCCGATGGCCCTGGCCTTGCCGTAGCTGGCGACCGCCTCGTCATGCCGGTTGAGCGCGGCGAGCGCGCGCCCGCGCTGCAGCCACGCGCCGGCGTGTTGCGGAGCAAGCGCGATGACGCGGTCGTGGGCGTCGAGCGCGGCGGCGTAGCGGCCGAGCTCGTGCAGGGCGAGGCCGCGATTGTAATGCGCCACCGGGTGGCCCGGCACGATCGAGAGCGCGGCGTCGAATTCGCCGAGCGCCTGTTCCGGCATTCCCAGCGCGGCGTGAGCGATGCCGCAATTGAGCCGCGCCTCGGCATGCTGCGGCACGCGCGCCAACACTTGGCGGAATTCGCCGAGCGCTTCCTCGGCGCGGCCGAGGCTCAACAGCGCGTTGGCGCGCTGATTGCGGATGGCGACGCTCTCCGGGTCGAGCGCGCGCGCCTTGTCGAGGCATTCGAGCGCCTCCTCGTGGCGCTTGAGCGCATGCAGCACCTGCCCGAGATTGGCCCAGGCGCCGTCGGCGCGCGGATTGATCTTGACCGCGGCCGACAACAGACGATGCGCTTCGCCCATGCGGCCGAGCTGCGCCTTGACGGTGCCAAGCAGATTGAGCGCGTCGAAATGATCCGGCGCCGCCTTGAGCACGCGCGTATAGATTTTCTCCGCCTCGCGCAGCCGGCCTTGCCGCTGCAGCGCCAAGCGCTTCATTGAACGATTGCGTCGGATTGAACGGGGCGGGCTTGGTATTCATAGCCGGTTGATCCGGGCGATGCGCCGGGTCACATCCGCCGGCGTTTCGCGCGTCGGCTTTGTTCTTGAGCGCCAGCGCCGCGCGCGCGGCCGGGCCGCTCGAGGCAGCGCGCGAGCCACGCTTTCAAGTTCGGCACCGCGGAAAGGTCCATGTCGATGGCGCGGCTGATGACGGCGGCGACGTTAAGATCGGCCACGGTGAAATCGCTGCCGAGCAGATAAGGGTGCTTCGCCACCGCGGCATCGAGCACCTTGAACGGAGCGGCGATGAACTTCAGCGCCTCGTCGCGCTTTGCCGCATCGCGCTCGGCCGGCGGCAGGCGCACGGCATGCAGCGACCAGATATTGACGCCGCGGTCGACCTCGGAGATCGCCCAAAAGCTCCACTGCCAGGCCTTCGCCTCGTCTTGCAGCGAGGCGGGATAGAGCTTGCCGAGCGAATGCTTCTTGGCGAGATAGAGCGTGATCGCCAGCGACTCGAACAGCACGAAGCCGTCATCGACGATGAACGGCAGCCGCCCGTTCGGATTGATGGCCAGAAATTCCGGCGCACCGGGCGCCGCTTCCGCCGATCTCGATCGGCAGATGCTCGTAGTCGAGGCCCAGCTCGCCCGCCATCCACAGCGCGCGAAAGGCGCGGGTGCGGGCGATGCCGTAGATGCGCAACTTGGCCATGCGTTTCCTTGTTCGCCAGCGAGTTAGGCTTGCACAAGCAAGCGTTGTCAAGCTGCGGCCGGGATCGTAACGTGCCGGCCAACATTGAGGAGCGCAGATGGAATTCGGCATTTTCTCGAACGGTTTTCGCCCGCACACGATCGCGGCGCAGACTTATGCGGAGGACCTCGCGGAGATCGTCCACGCGGACAGGCTCGGCTTCAAATACGTCTATATCAGCGAGCACCACGGCGAGCCGGTCTATATCGACAAGATCGACACCCTGCCGGTGCCGGAACTGTTGATGTGCAAGGCGGCTGCGCTGACCAAGCAAATCCGCATGGGCGCCGCGGTCAAGCTCATCCACCTGGCGCATCCGGTCGACACCGCCATCCAGGCGGCGGTGACCGATCACGTGATCGGCGGCGGCCGTTTCATCTTCGGCTTCGGCTCCGGATTTCCCAACCCGCTGTTCGCCGGCGAGCGCGGGCTGTCTCACGCCGACCGCCATGGCCGCATGCGCGAATCGCTCGATCTCATTCTCAAATGCTGGAGCGCGCCGGAGCCGTTCGACTGGAACGGCAAATACTGGCAGGGCAAGACCATCGTCGCCACGCCGCGGCCGCTGACCCTGCCGCACATGCCGATGGCGACCGCGACCGACACCGAGGATACGATCGATATGGCGGGCGCGCGCGGCTATACGCTGCTTCGCGCGCAGCTCGAGCCGCCCGGCTCGATCCGGCAGAAGGCCGATCGCTACGTGCGCGCCGCCAAGGCCGCCGGCACGGCCGAACCCGCTCGCCAACGTCACCGTCGCGCGCTACATCTATCTCGCCGACAGCCGCCGCGAGGCCATGGACGATCTGCGTCCGGCGATCAATTACGAGCTGGGCTATCAGAAAGCGCGCGGGCTCATCCGCATCATCACCGCCAATTACGATCTCGGCATCAAGGGCGATGACGTGAGCTTCGATCAGCTGGCCGAGGCCGGAATCTATTTCCTCGGCGACCCGGACAGCGTGGCCAAAGAGCTGCGCAAATTCTACGACCAGGCCGGCGGCTTCGGCACCTTGTTGATCGTCACCGGCAAGAACTGGGCGACGCGCGAAAAGGTGTTTCGCTCGATGTCACTGTTCGCCGAGCATGTCGTGCCGCAGCTTGCCTGCCTCGTGCCGGTGCGCGATCCTGATGTCGCGGCGGCGTAAACGCACAATAGTGCGGCGGTTCAGAAATCCGCATCATTCTTGCCGCCAAGAAAGCCCGCGTGCGATAGTCTCTCACGCGATGGGAAAGTGAGCGGAGCAACGAATGCGCCTCGGGATTTTCATGATGCCGGTGCATCCGCCGGCCCGCTCGTTCACCGAAACGCTCGCCGAGGACGAGGAGAAGGCGCTCTATGCCGATCGGCTCGGCTTCGACGAAATGTGGCTGGGCGAGCATTTTTCCGCCAACGAGCGAGCCGATCCCGTCGCCGCTCATGTTCATGGCGAGTCTGTTGCCGCGCACCGAGAATTTGAAGTTCGGTACCGGCGTGATCTGCCTGCCCAACCACGATCCGGCCGTCGTCGCCGCCGAAGTCGCGCAGTTCGATCATATGAGCCGTGGCCGCTTCATGTTCGGCATCGGTCCGGGCGGGCTGTTCTCCGACTTCGAGCTGTTTGGCAATGCCGATCGCGGCGTGCGCAGCCGCAAGGCGATGGAAGCCATCGCGACGATTGAAAAGATCTGGGCGCAGGATCCGCCCTACGACGTTGCCGGCGAATTTCGCCCCGTGCGGATCAAGGAAGCAATCATTCCGCAGCTTGGCATCGGCACAATGCCCAAGCCGTTCCAGAAACCGGGCCCGCCCATCACCATGTCGGTTTCCAGCCGCAACTCGGAAACCGCGCGCGTGGCCGGTCAGCGCGGCTGGGGCATTCTGTCCGGCAACAATATGCCGGCCAACGCCGTGACGACGCACTGGGCGACCTACAGCAAGGCCTGCGCCGAGGCCGGCAAGCCGGCGAGTGGCGAGAACTGGCGCGTGGCCCGCAACGTCATGGTGGCGGACGGCGACGCCGAGGCGCGCGATCGTGTGTTTTCCGAAGCAGGATCAAACCGTTATTTTTTCAGTTACATGCGCGAAGTGCTCTCGCGCGTCGGTCTTCTTTCGGTGATGAAGCCGGACCCTGACATGGCCGACGACCAGGCGACCGTCGAGGTCCTGACCGAAGCCTGCACGATCCATGGCTCGCCGAACACGTTCCTTGACAAGCTCATCGCCTTCCGCGAGGAGGTCGGCCCGTTCGGCACGCTCTTGATGACCGGCCTCGACTGGAGCGGACCCAACAAAGAATGGGAACGCAATTCGATGCGGCTCCTCGCCGAGCAAGTTTTTCCGAAATTCCGCCAGCACACCATGGCGCAGGCCGCGGAGTGAACCAGCGGGCTCGACAGGATCGCCTCCTTGGACAATAAAGCTGTTACGAGACTCCATTGAAATCGCTGCTCATAGCCCTCGGCGCCGTTCTGCTTATCGCCGGACTTGTCTTCATGGGACAGGGTTCGCGGTATTTTCCTTATCCCGCCGAAAGCTTCATGGTCGGCACCTCGCAGTGGATCTATTATGGCGGCGGCATAGCGGCCGTCGGACTGGTACTTCTGATTATTGCCTGGCGCTTATGAGACTTCTTCTCAGCCGCTAAATCCGCCGGTGTCCAAAAACGCCTGCTCTTCCGGCGTGGTGATCCGCCCGAGCACGGCGTTGCGGTGCGGGAAGCGGCCGAAGCGCCGGATGATATCCGCATGAAGCTGCGCCCATTTCAACAAGTCGGCGTCGCCGGTCGCGCCGATGAGCGCGACAGCGCGCTCCTGGTCGGCGCGTTCTTCCGAATGTTCAAACGGCAGGTAGAAAAAGACGCGCGCGGGCATGGCAATCTGCTGGTCGAAGCCCCTGGCGATAGCCCGCCGCGTGACCTCCCGCGCGAGCGGATCGGCCGCATAGGCGCGCGCGCTGTGGCGAAACATGTTGCGCGGGAACTGGTCGAGCACGATGACGAGCGCAAGCGCGCCTCGCGGCCCGTTCTGCCAAGCGTCGAGTCCGCCCGCTGCCGCGTCCTCGCAGGTCGCCGCGAATTGCGCGCGAATAGCCGCGTCGAACGCCTCGTCCCGCTCGAACCAGCGCTCTCGGCCGGCCTCGTGCCAGAACGACAGCACGTCCTCGACTGACGGCCGGCCCGCTGCGATCTGCTCGTTCATCCCCCGTTCCGGATTTCCGCACCCCATATTACGTCGCCGCGTCGGCGCATTCTCTCAGAAATTCTGCAGCATTGCCGCGCGAAAGAATTTTGGCAGTTCGGCGATGTCGGCGGCGCCGTAATCGCCATCGACCGCCGCCGACAGCGACGCCAGCGTTCCGGCGGCGAGCGGCATCGGCACGCCGGTAAGAGCGCCGGTTGCCACCGCCGACATGATGTCCTTGCGCAAGGTGCGGATGTCGAGCGTCATGTCGCCCTGCTCGCCCTTGAGCACGCCGGCCTTGGCTTTGAGCCACCCGGTCGCGGTCGCGCTCTCCGACAGCGCGTCGAGCATCTGGTCGAGGCAAGTCCCTGCTGCGCCCCGAGCGCAAGCGATTCGGCAATCGCCTGCACATAGGCGCCGAGCCCGATATTGGCGGCGAGCTTCATGGCGTAGCCGCAACCGTGCGGTCCCATGTGCAGGACGCGGCGCGTCAGCTTTTCCAGCACGATGCGCGCGCGCACCAAATCCTCATGGGCGCCGCCCACCATGGCAAACAGCGTGCCGGCGCGGACCTGCGGAATGGTACCCAGCACCGGTGCTTCGATGAACCGCGCGCCCTTTGTTTCGACAAACGGCGCCAGCGCGCGGCCGGTCATCGGCTGCAGCGTGCTCATCTCGATGAACAGCTTGCCGGCGACATCGCCGTCGAGAACACCGTCCGGGCTGGTGAAGACGCGGCGCGCGCCGTTGTCCTCGGTGATACTCGAAACAACGATCTCGGAGGCCGCAGCGACGGCGCGCGCGTTCTCGGCGATGCGCAGGCCGCCGGCGGCTGCTTTGTCGTTGGCCGCTCGGTTGTGATCCCAGCCGACCACCTCGAAACCTTGGCCGCGCAGCCGCTCCGCCATCGCTCCGCCCATGCGGCCGAGCCCCACAACGGAATGTCCCTGACGTTGTTGAAATAGGAAGGCAGGCGTCGATCACCTCAGGCCGCTAGGCTTGAGGTTGCGAATCGCAAACCGAGAGCGAGGAGATCGACGCCATGACGAAGCATATCGAATTGAAGAGGTTCGACCAAGGTACGGCATTGACAACAGGTACGGCGCTGACGACGGGTACGCTGGCATTGTCGCCTTTGGTGATTGAAGGACTTGAGGAGTTCAAGGGCAGCTTCGACCGTCTGTGCCTGCATGCCGGGACTGCGGCCATCGAGGCCATGCTTGCGACTGATGCGGAACAGCTTTGTGGCAAGCGCTACCAGCGTCACGCTGACCGCCAGGGCCATCGCTGGGGCATGATCGATAGTGAGGTTGGCTGGCACGGTGGCAAGGCTGCTATCCGGCGGCCCCGGGTGCGGCGGCGCGGCGGCGCCGAGCTGGAGCTTCCCAGCTGGACGGCGATCCAGAAGGCGGATCTTTTGTCGCGTTGGGCATTCAACCAGATGCTGATCGGTGTGGCGACGCGCAAGTACGCGCGTTCGGTACGACTGCCGGACGGCGATCTGGCCGGCCAAGCCAAGCGCGCCACGACGAAGTCCTCGGTCTCGCGGCGGTTTGTGGCGCTGAGCACGGCGAAGCTGAAGGAATGGCTGGCGGCCGATCTGTCGGAGCTCGTCGACCTTCTGGTGATCCAGATCGATGGGCTGCGTGTCGGCGACCATGTGTTGGTGGCGGCGATCGGCATCGACGGAGCCGGCGACAAACACGTGCTGGCCGTGGCCTTGGGCGCGACCGAGAACGCCGCCGTGGTCAAGGCGTTGCTGGCCGACCTGATCGAGCGCGGGTTGCGACCGGATATCGCCCGCTTGTTCATCGTCGATGGCGCCAAGGCGCTGAGCCGGGCCATACGCGACACCTTCGGAAGCTTCGCGCTGCTGCAGCGCTGCCAAGTGCACAAAGGACGCAATATCATCGAGCGGCTCGACCCATCGTTGCACGCCGGGGTCAAGAAGGTCCTGCGTCAGGCTTGGGACAGTCCGACCGCCGAGCAGGCCGAGCGAGTTCTGAGGAACTTGGCGCGTCGGCTCGATCACGATGCCCCTGGCGTCTCGGCTTCGATCCTCGAAGGGCTGGACGAACTGCTCACCGTGATCCGCATCGGTCTGCCTGATCAGCTGCGGCGCTCGCTTGGCTGCACCAACGCGATCGAAAGTCTGATGGCCGTGCTGCGGAAGGTCTGCCGCAACGTCAAACGTTGGCGCGATGCACGGATGGCATTGCGATGGACTGGAACCGCAATGCTGGAGGCTGAGAAAAGCTTCCGCCGTTTGAAGGCCCACAAGCAGCTTCCGATTCTGAGGGCAGCGTTGCTCCGCCACCAGCAAGTATTGCTCGGCGACAAGCTCGTTGCCAGAAAAAATCTGGCAGCATAGGATTCAAACCAATGGCGCCTGCTGCACCAATTTCAACAGGCTCCGGGACTATCCGCCCCACAATACCCACGATCATAATGTCCTCCAATCCGCGCCAGAGCTTTTGGATTTGACATTCGCTTGACGAATTAGCGGCCAAGTGGGGTGCGAATGTCAAATCCGCTCCACTCGTTTGTTGGTGTAACATTACGTGCCCGTAATTAGTTTGTCCGCCTACGATTGCCAACAATTAATCCGGCGCCCCTCTTGTGAGGTCGGCCGTTTTCTGCAACATTATTCGACATGCTTGGAGAGGTTTTATGCGCGCTTCTCTATGGCTTTACTCTTCGCTATGGCTTTATCTAAGCGGCGCCAGCCTCGCTGTCACGGCGGCTTTGATCACGCCCGCGGCAGCCGACCAACTGCACGACCAAATCACGTCCTGCACCAACGAAGACGGGCGCCACCAGCCCGACGTGGCGATCAAGGCGTGCAGCGCGCTTATCGGCGCCCTTAATCAGTCACTGAAATTGCATCCGAAAACCAGGGACCAGGTCCTGGGCCTGGAAGCGGAAACCCTGAAAGACAGGGCCAAGGCTTATGTCGGCAAAATGGATTACGATCATGCCATCGGAATGTCCCTGACGTTGTTGAAATAGGAAGGCAGGCGTCGATCACCTCAGGCCGCTAGGCTTGAGGTTGCGAATTGCAAACCGAGAGCGAGGAGATCGACGCCATGACGAAGCATATCGAATTGAAGAGGTTCGACCAAGGTACGGCATTGACAACAGGTACGGCGCTGACGACGGGTACGCTGGCATTGTCGCCTTTGGTGATTGAAGGACTTGAGGAGTTCAAGGGCAGCTTCGACCGTCTGTGCCTGCATGCCGGGACTGCGGCCATCGAGGCCATGCTTGCGACTGATGCGGAACAGCTTTGTGGCAAGCGCTACCAGCGTCACGCTGACCGCCAGGGCCATCGCTGGGGCATGATCGATAGTGAGGTTGGCTGGCACGGTGGCAAGGCTGCTATCCGGCGGCCCCGGGTGCGGCGGCGCGGCGGCGCCGAGCTGGAGCTTCCCAGCTGGACGGCGATCCAGAAGGCGGATCTTTTGTCGCGTTGGGCATTCAACCAGATGCTGATCGGTGTGGCGACGCGCAAGTACGCGCGTTCGGTACGACTGCCGGACGGCGATCTGGCCGGCCAAGCCAAGCGCGCCACGACGAAGTCCTCGGTCTCGCGGCGGTTTGTGGCGCTGAGCACGGCGAAGCTGAAGGAATGGCTGGCGGCCGATCTGTCGGAGCTCGTCGACCTTCTGGTGATCCAGATCGATGGGCTGCGTGTCGGCGACCATGTGTTGGTGGCGGCGATCGGCATCGACGGAGCCGGCGACAAACACGTGCTGGCCGTGGCCTTGGGCGCGACCGAGAACGCCGCCGTGGTCAAGGCGTTGCTGGCCGACCTGATCGAGCGCGGGTTGCGACCGGATATCGCCCGCTTGTTCATCGTCGATGGCGCCAAGGCGCTGAGCCGGGCCATACGCGACACCTTCGGAAGCTTCGCGCTGCTGCAGCGCTGCCAAGTGCACAAAGGACGCAATATCATCGAGCGGCTCGACCCATCGTTGCACGCCGGGGTCAAGAAGGTCCTGCGTCAGGCTTGGGACAGTCCGACCGCCGAGCAGGCCGAGCGAGTTCTGAGGAACTTGGCGCGTCGGCTCGATCACGATGCCCCTGGCGTCTCGGCTTCGATCCTCGAAGGGCTGGACGAACTGCTCACCGTGATCCGCATCGGTCTGCCTGATCAGCTGCGGCGCTCGCTTGGCTGCACCAACGCGATCGAAAGTCTGATGGCCGTGCTGCGGAAGGTCTGCCGCAACGTCAAACGTTGGCGCGATGCACGGATGGCATTGCGATGGACTGGAACCGCAATGCTGGAGGCTGAGAAAAGCTTCCGCCGTTTGAAGGCCCACAAGCAGCTTCCGATTCTGAGGGCAGCGTTGCTCCGCCACCAGCAAGTATTGCTCGGCGACAAGCTCGTTGCCAGAAAAAATCTGGCAGCATAGGATTTAAACCAATGGCGCCTGCTGCACCAATTTCAACAGGCTCCGGGACTATCCGCATGCCATTGCCGACTTCACTCAGGCCATCGCCGACTACATGGCGATGAAAGGCCCCAAGGTCGCCAGTCGAGTCGCCGGCGCCTACGCAGCGCGCGCCGCGCTCTATCTTTACATCAAGAGGGACTATAACGCCGTGATTGCCGACGCAACTCAGGCAATCACGCTAAGCCCCGACGATGCCAAGGCTTATGAACTGCGCGCGCTCGCATACAAGGAGAAGGGCGAGACGGACAAGGCCCTCGCGGATTTTGACTGGGCGATCAATCTGACTCCGAAGGACGCCCAGATGTTGTCCGAACGAGCCCAGGCTTATTTGCAGAAATCCGACTACGATCATGCGCTCGCGGACTATGCGGAGGCGATTGCCATTGACTCCAAAAAAGCCGATCTCTGGCTGCACCGCTGCTACGCAAACGAGCTCAAGGGCAACGATACCGACGCCCTTGCCGACTGCAATGTGGCTATCCAACTGGAGCCGAATAACGCCCTTGCCATCTATCTACGCGGTGTCGCGAAGCTGGGACTGGGCGATCGGGCCGGCAGTGACGCTGACATCGCTCGCGCCAAAACCCTCGATCCGCAACTCGCCAAACCGACCGACGGAAGCAAATAATTGCGCTGCACTTTGGCGGGGGTGCCGCACAATGATGCGAGCTTCGGAATCGGGATACTAGCACGCAGGCCTCTTGTTCGTTACCCGATCGCATCGGCCACGGCCTTGCCGCAGGCGACGGTGCTTGCGTGGCCGGCGAGGTCGCGGGTGCGCAGCTTCGGCTCGGCAAGCACGCGTTCGATCGCCTTGACGATCGCCGCCGAGGCATCGGCCTCGCCGAGATGATCGAGCATCATCGCGCCCGACCAGATTTGGCCGATCGGATTGGCAATACCCTGTCCGGCAATGTCGGGCGCCGAGCCGTGCACCGGCTCGAACAGCGAGGGGAAGCGGCGTTCCGGATCGATGTTGCCCGACGGCGCGATGCCGATTGTCCCGGTACAGGCCGGACCGAGATCGGAGAGGATGTCGCCGAACAGGTTCGAGCCGACCACGACGTTGAACTTGTCGGGGTGCAGCACGAACAGGGCGGTGAGGATGTCGATGTGATACTTGTCCCACTTCACGTCGGGGAAGTTTTTCGCCATTGCTTCGACGCGCTCGTCCCAGTACGGCATGGTGATGGCGATGCCGTTCGATTTGGTTGCCGAGGTGAGGTGCTTCTTCGGCGACTTGCGGGCGAGATCGAAGGCGAATTTCAGCACCCGATCGACGCCGATGCGCGACAGCACGGTTTCCTGCACGACGACCTCGCGCTCGGTGCCGCCGAAGATGCGGCCGCCGATCGCGGAATATTCTCCCTCGGTGTTCTCGCGCACCACCCAGAAGTCGATGTCGCCGGGTTTTCTGTTGGCGAGCGGCGAGGGCACGCCGGGCATCAGCCGCACGGGCCTCAAGTTGACGTACTGATCGAACTCGCGGCGGAACTGAATGAGCGAGCCCCACAGCGAGATGTGATCGGGAATCTTGGCCGGCCAGCCCACCGCACCGAAGAAGATGGCGTCGTGGCGGCCGATTTTTTCTTTCCAATCCTCCGGCATCATGCGTTCGTGCTTGGCGTAGTACTCGTACGAGGCGAAGTCGAAATGGTTCTGCCGCAATTCGAAGCCGAATTTTTTCGCCGCCGCTTCGAGCACGCGCACGCCTTCAGGCACCACCTCCTTGCCGATGCCGTCGCCGGGAATGACGGCGATGTTGTAGACGCGATTGGTGGGCATGACGAATTCCCTCGTGATTTGCTCCGCAGGATGGGTTGAACGCAGTGAACCCCATCCCTTTCGGAAGAGACGTTATAACAGAAACATGATGAGTTTCGCCCTGCTCAAACCATCCTACGCCGCGCCGGCCCCGAACGCGTCGAACGCCTCGGCGAGGAGGCGCACTACCAGCGCCGGGTCGGTCGCGGTGAGCACGCGGCCGCGCTGGGCCTTGAGGAGATCGGCGGGCGCGCCCGCGCAGGCGGCGGCGACATCGAGCGCCCAGCCGACGTGCTTGCGGGCATGGCGCAGGCCGAGGTCAACGCCGTAGAGGCCGAGTATTTCACCGTAGAGCGCGCTCACCAGCGCAAGCTGTTCGCCCAGCGGCGGCGGCGTTTCGCGTCGGCCGGTTTTCAGATAGCCCGCAAGCTGACCGGGAAACCACGGCCGCCCTTGTGCGCCCCGCCCGACCATGACCGCATCGGCGCCGGAGGCGGCGAGCGCCACGTCGGCATCATCAAAACTTTCGATGTCGCCGTTGACCACGACCGGGATCGACACCGCCTCCTTGACCGCGCGCACCGCCGCCCAGTCGGCGCGGCCCTTATAGAACTGACAGCGGGTGCGGCCGTGCACGGTGACGAGCCGGACGCCGGCATTTTGCGCGCGTCGCGCCAGTTCGGGCGCATTGAGCGAAGAATCGTCCCAGCCGAGCCGCATCTTCAAGGTCACGGGCACGCGCACGGCGCCGCCCACCGCCTCGATCAGCGTGAGGGCATGATCGAGATCGCGCATCAGCGCCGAGCCGGATTGGCCGCCCGTGACGTGCCGGGCCGGGCAGCCCATGTTGATGTCGATGATCGCGGCGCCGGCTTCCTCGGCGATGCGGGCACCCTCGCCCATCCAGCGCGCCTCGCAGCCGGCGATCTGCACCACATGCAGTCCCGCGCCGTGATCGGCGATGCGCCGGCGCGCCATGCGAAACTGCGCGGCGCGCCCGCCGCCGGCGAGAGCCGCGCAGGCCGTCATTTCCGAAACGACCAGCCCGGCGCCGAGGCTTGCCGCCAAGCGGCGGAACGGCGCATCGGTGACGCCCGACATCGGCGCCAGCAGGACCGGGTTGGACGGCGTGATCGGGCCGATGGAGATGCTTTGCATAAGCCGCTTATTAGCGGTGCGAAGTGCAAAATTCCATCGTCTTGTGCCGTCCGCGTGCTCTCTCCTTGTCCGGATCGCCGGTCGTGCGCGCGATCATTTAAGAGGTCGTTAACGGGGATCGGCGTCAATGACGGATTGCACGGCTCCCGGAGCGACCGCAGGTGTCCTCGCAGACTGAACCTTTGCGCCGTGGAGCGGCCGGCGGACGGTCTGAGGGATTCGTTCTTGCTTGTTTCGGCCTGCTCGTTGCCAACGTCGCCTTTATGGTCGAGGCGGTGTTGGGAAGGAACTGGATCATCGACGCCGCCGGCCGGCCGATCCACATCGATTTCACCGGCATCTATGCCGCCGGCTCTCTCGTGCGTCATGGCGCGCCCGCCGCCGCCTACGACTGGACTTTGCACCATTTTGCCGAAAACACGATCGTCGGGCGCGATGCGACAAGCTATTTCGGCTGGCACTACCCGCCGCCGTTCCTGATCGTCGCCGGACTGCTGGCTTGCCTACCCTATGCGGGTGCGTTCTTCGTTTGGCTTGCGGCAACGCTTTCGCTTTATCTGGCGACCATTCGCCTCATCATCGGCGAACGGATCGGCTGGCTGGTGGCAGGAGCACTGCCCTGCCTGATACCGAACCTGATGACCGGGCAGAACGGGTTTCTCACGGCATCGCTGGTCGGCGGCACGCTCCTTCTGCTGCAGGAACACCCGCTGGCTGCCGGCTGCTGCCTCGGGCTGCTCAGCTACAAGCCGCAATTCGCCGTGCTGCTTCCGCTGGCGCTCATGATCGGCGGACATTGGCGAACCATCGGCGTGGCGACACTAACAGGCGTCGCACTCGTTCTGGCCACGGTCGCTCTGTTCGGCGTGTCGACCTGGGAGGCGTTTTTCCATTGGCTGCCGCTGAGCTCGACGGCGCTTCTCTCGCACGATCACGCGGGCTGGTACAAGCTGCAGAGCTTGTTCGCGCTGGTGCGGATGCTCGGCGGCGGCGCCGCGCTGGCTTGGACGCTGCAGGTCGGGCTGACGGCACTCGCAGCATGCGTCTTGTGCGCGATGTGGTGGAACCGCCGCATAGCTTTTGAACTGAAGGCCGCTGCCGCCGCGGCCTGCGTGCCGCTCGCCACGCCCTACGTCTATCTCTACGATCTGAGCGTGCTCGGGGTGGCGGGAGCCTTTTTTCTGCGCCATGTGCTGGCGACTGGTTTTAGATCCGGCGAAATCGCCGGCCTCGCCGTGATCACCGCACTTCTCCTGATCATGCCGTTTCTCGACGTGCCGGTAGGACTGATCGTAACCCTTATTCTGGCGTCGCTGATCGCCCGCCGCGCCTTTTTTCCGCAAGTTGCCCGCAGCGCGATCGCCGCCGACGCTCGCACGTAGGATGGGTTGCTGTTGCTTTCTCCTCCCCCCGAAAGGGGAAGGTCATATGCGATCGCCTACCCCGATCGCCTACCCTCGGTGCGCGAGCATCGCAGGCTCATCGTGCCTCACGCACGATTCCATCATCGCCGGCGTGCGGGCAAGCCGCCAAACCAGCCGAGCAACGAACAAGGGAAGCACAATGATGCCGAGCGGCACATGCAACGTGACGCCGACGAGCATCATTGCGACAGGCAGCACCCACACGGCCAGGATCAGACAATGATCGAACGCCGAATTGTCATTGCGCTGGCGCAGCAGCGCCGCCACCCACGCGAGCACGACCATGTCGTAGCAGTAGGAATATGGCGTGAAGAGGAAAATGGCGGTCGACAACAGCGCCCACGACAGCACTTCGTCGCGCCGGCGGGCGAAGGTCCAGACCACGGCTGCCAGTGCGAGCGCCGATTCAACGATCTGCGCCGTCCATGCAACCGGGAACGACAGTCCCAGCTCCCGCGCCGCATACAACGCAGACGGCACGAGATTGCCGCCGGCATGATCGAGAACCCAGGTTTGTTGCGCGCCGACTTTCCTTAAATATTCGATCCAGATCTCGGGACCGTACAGTAAGGCGGTGACGGCGATCAGCACGACGGCCGTGGCGGCGGCAGCCGCGATGGTGCGCCAGCGGCCGCGCAGCAGCAGCACGATCGGCAGGAGGATTCCGAGCTGCGGCTTGAGCGTAAGAACACCGAACAGCACGCCCGCCAGGATCGGTTTGCGCTCGAGCATGGCGAGACCGCCAATCAGCAGCGCGGCGGTGAAAAGACCGTTCTGCCCGAAAAACACCGTGACCGCGACCGCCGGAGCGAGTGCGAGGAAGGGCAGATTTTTCCGTTCGATGCCGCCCACGCGCGCCGCCGTCGCGACGAACGCGACGATTCCGAGCACAGACCAGGACACGTAGGCCATAAGATACGGCATCAGGCCGAACGGCCAGGTGAACAGCTCGATGTCGGGCGGATAAGACCAGTAATAGCGGTAGTCATTGAGCGGATTGGGCGCCAGCAGCGCGCGGATGGCGGCATTGTAGGCGTCGACGTCGAACCAGGCCGCCGGTCCCCCGGCAAATGCGGCGCGTCCACCCATCCAGATGTTGAGGAAATCCCGCCCGATCACCGCGTCAATCGCGTCCCAACTCGGAAGCCAGAACGACGGATGCTTCCACGCGCCAAAATAAGCGATCTCGACCACGGCAAATAACACGGCGGAGGCGAAGGTGAACTTGCCGTACAAATCGCCGATCCGCACCTGGCGACCACGCGGCTTTGCGGCGGAAAGGTCGATCGCAGCCATCCGGCCAGTATGGCCGCGATCGGGTAAAGGGAGGGTTCACTTGAGCGAAAACCGAACCATGGGCGCACCGTTCAAAGGGCGGCCGGCTCGCTCGGCGTGGGCACGCACGGCGTGAAAGTATCCGATTCGTGGTCCATGAACGAATGAATCAGCGCGGCGACCGAAGCGCGCGCTGGCGGCGGCGTTGGCGATCGGTGTCCGACAAC
>CAVXCG010000011.1:157500-1269816 GCA_963760235.1 uncultured Alphaproteobacteria bacterium
GTTCAGAAGTCCGCAGCATTTTTGCCGCCAGCCCGCGTTGGAATCGGACTCCTAGCGACACGCCGGCGCCGCGCGCGGGTGGCATGGGGTGGCATGGGCGCAGCGTGGCATGGGCCCGGCGCGGCATGGGATTGCGCGAACGACGGCTCCGCCGGGGTCCAGACGCCGCACTACGGCCACATTCCTCCGCCGTCCTTCGCCGTAATCGTGTCGGGGCCTGTCGCAATGTCGGGGTTGGCGACAATGTCACTTAGGGCGTCAGTTCTCGGGGCGTCAGTTCTCGGGGCGTCAGTTCTCGGGGCGTCAGTTCTCGGGGCGTCAGTTCTCGGGGCGTCAGTTCTCGGGGCGTCAGTTCTCGGGGCGTCAGTTCTCGGGGCGTCAGTTCTCGGGGCGTCAGTTCTCGGGGCGTCAGTTCTCGGGGCGTCAGTTCTCGGGGCGTCAGTTCTCGGGGCGTCAGTTCTCGGGGTGTCAGTTCTCGGGGTGTCAGTTCTCGGGGTGTCAGTTCTCGGGGTGTCAGTTCTCGGTGGTTTGGGACCGGTGCGGCTCGCACCGGCGCTTCCAGGGCACCGAGGTGTTTGGTGGCTCGATCTGGCCCCGTCTCGGGGATGGGAAACGTAGCGCCGCGCGAAGCTTCTGTCGTGCCCTCCCCACTCTCATAGTGGGATCGTGGAAGGGTGTTGCGTCGGATGCCAGCGTAAGTGCGGGGGACTTGGCTTGGAGCACAGTAGGCTGCGTAGCGGCGGTCGGCGGGGGTTGGCAGAGCCCATCGAGCTCGGCAACGAACCTCCGCTTTCGGCTGATGGAAGCAGCGGCGGTCTGGTCGACCGACGGCGGCTCTCCGTCCAATGGTTCAGCGGCACGATTCTGACCGGGCTGTGCGGCGCCGCGCTAATGGGGGGCGCCGTTTTTGCTTCCCTTGACGGCGAAGTCACCTTCGCGGCGGCGCCCGAGCGCATGGAGACAGTGCTACGCGGCGCGCTTTCGAGCCTGGGCGACCGTCTAGCGGGTCAGCACAGGACCGACCGGCTTGCGATGCTGAGCCGGCCGAACGTCGAACAGGAAATTTTACGCGTTCCGACAGTCTCGCGCAGCAGCGGCCGTGAGACGGTGCGGGTGCGGCCCTACGAGCGCGTCTTCGGCAATCTCTCGCTCACAGTCTCGGAAATCTCCGCGAAAATCCCCCGCTTCAACCCGCAGAAAATTCTCGCCGAAGCCGTCGCCGGGGACGATCAGTCGGCAGAGCCGCAGCCGGACGCCGAAGTGTCGTTTTCGACCTGCGATTTCATTGCACCGACGCGGGCCAAGGTCGCCCCGGCGGTATGCGACCTCAATTCGCTCTTGCCCCACGTCAAGCCCTCGACGCTCCTGCCGCTCGACGAGGTAATGGCACGCGTGCGCGATGTCGCCAAGGACGCCGGCATCGGCGCAACGCGTCTGGCCGATGGCGACGGCAACGCGCCGATGGCGCTCAGTTATGCGCCCACCGACGGGCCAGATCCCTATATCGGTTTCGAGGCGCGCATCGTTCCCATGAACGTCACGCTGCTGGCGAAGAGCCAGCCCAGCACCCGCACCGACGAAACCGAACAAATCATTGCAGCCAAAGCCGGCGAACTCGGTGGCCTCGATCCTGCGCCAGCTCGGCGCCGCGCCGGACACGATCAAAGCGGTCCTGGCCACGCTCGATCCGCAATCAAGCCTCGGCACTCTTGCCGAAGGACAGCGGCTGCAGGTGCTGATGGCGCCGCCGGCGCTCGGCCACGTGGTGCCGCTGCGTGTCCTCGTCGAGGGCAACTCGTCCATCGAGGCGGCGGTGGCGCTCTCCGACCAGGGCAGCTATGTGCCGGTGGATATCCGCAACGTCGACAGCGACGTCGAGGAAGCGAGCCAAGCCACGGCGGCCGACGCACCGGACACCGGCGTCACGGTCTACCAGAGCCTGTACGAGACGGCGTTGCGCAACAACGTTCCGCGAGCGGTGATCGACGAAATTGTCCGCATCTATGCCTACGACATCGACTTCCAGCGCAAAGTGCAGTCCGGCGACTCGTTCGACGTGCTCTATGCCGAGGACGCCAACGCCGACGGCAGCCATGAGGTGCGCTTTGCGTCGCTCAGCGTTGGTGGTGAAACCAAGAACTTCTACCACTTCCGCACCACCGACGACGGCCAGTACGATTATTACGACGACAGCGGCAAAAGCGCGAAAAAATTCCTGGTACGCAAGCCGGTTTCGGTCGGCAGCGAGACCTCGCCGTTCGGCTGGCGCGTCCATCCGCTGTTGCACATCAAGGAATTTCATTCCGGCGTGGATTGGGGCGCCCCTATGGGCACTCCGATCTTCGCCGCCGGCAACGGCACGATCGAGGAGATCGGCGTCAAGGGCGGCTACGGGAAATACGTCCGCATCCGCCACGCCGACGGCTACGAGACGGCTTACGGCCACATGACCGCATTCGCCCGCGGCCTCGAGGTCGGCAGCCACGTGCGGCAGGGCCAGGTCATCGGCTTCGTCGGTTCGACCGGCATGTCGACCGGCGCCCACGTGCATTTCGAAATCTGGGTCAACGGCCGCGTGGTCGATCCGATGCGCATCAAGCTGCCGCGTGGCCGCGTTCTCGACAATTCCACGCTGGCGCAGTTCGAACAGGGGCGCCGGCAGCTTGATTTGCTGATGGCAAACGCGCCGGGCCCCCACATGGCGCAGGCGCAACCGCGATGATTCTTTTCCTCCCCGCAAGGGGGGGAAGGATCAAGCGTCATCGCACCTCGATTGCCGTTCGCAGCGAGAGCGGTCGGGCGACGCGATCGAGCCGCTCGATGCCCGGTGCGCCGCCGGTGCCGACGATTCGGATCGAACCGTAATCGAGCAGCCGGCCAAGGATCGACTGATCGACGTCGACGGTTGCCACCTTGTCCATGTTCATCTCGACGGTGTGCCGCCTGACAAAGCCGCACTTGTAGATGACGCGCTTGTCGGTCACCGCGATCTCGGTGGTCCAGCGAATGAACCAGGCGTGGATGGCGCTGACCATCGCCGCAACGGCGAGCACGGCGCCGGTACCGACGATGAGCCAAGCCTCGTCGGAATAGAGGCGTTCGAGGATGACGAGAACGACGCCGATAAGCACGAATGCGATGGCGCGGTGGTAGACGATCCAGCTCAAGCGGCCCACGGCGATGATTTTCTCGCCCGGCTGGACGACGCTTCTGACATAGCTCATGGTGGCGTCGCTCCCATTCCCGCGCCAGTGGAGCGGGCGCAAACAGATGCCAGAGGCACGAAACACGCGCAAGTCCGCGCCGGATCTCGGCAGACATGAGACCGATCCGCTGTCGCGCTTGAGCTATCCGGCGACGTCCCGCAATTGCCGTTCGATCGCCTCCAGCGCCTTGTCGGGCGCGACGAATGTGAAATCGGGCAACTGGTTGCGGAACCAGGTGGCCTGACGCTTGGTGTAGCGACGCGTGTCGCGCTTGGCCTCCTCGACGCCCTGCTCAAGCGCGATCTCGCCGCGCAGCGCGCGCATAAGCCAGGGCACGCCGTGCGCCTTCATCGCCGGCAGATCGGGATTGAGCTTGCGCGCGGCGAGCGCGCGCACTTCTTCGAGCGCGCCTGCCGCCATCATGGCGTCGAAACGTGCATCGATGCGGCGCAAAAGCTCTTCGCGCTGCGGCGCGAGGAATATCTTGGCCGCGATTGCGGGATCAAGACCCGGCGGCTTATTGTCTTGGTGCCATTCGGTGAGCGAGCGGCCGGTCGCGAGCAGCACTTCGAGAGCGCGCGTGATGCGGGCGCGATCATTCGGCATCAGCCGCGCCGCCGCCGCCGGATCGCGCCATTTAAGCTCGTCATGCAACGCCGGGGCGCCTTCGCTGGCAAGCCGCGCCCGCACCTGATCGCGAATGCCGGCCGGGATCGGTGGCACGGCGGCAAGCCCGCATGTAAGCGCGTCGAAATAAAGTCCGGTGCCGCCGACCAGGATGGCGGCACGCGCTGTGCGCCGGCACTCGGCCAGCACTACCGCCGCCTCCTCGCACCATTGCCCGACCGAGAAATTTGCCGCCGCATCGACATGGCCGTACAGCCGGTGCGGCGCGCTCCGCTCTTCTTCGGTGCCCGGCCGCGCCGTGATGATGCGCAGATCGCGGTAGACCTGCATCGAATCAGCGTTGACGATCACGCCGTCGAGCTTTTGCGCCAGCACCAGCGCCAGCGCCGATTTGCCGCTCGCCGTCGGCCCGGCAATGAGGACGATGTCGGACGTGCTCACGAGGATGGACGTATTGCGCTGCCTGGGATTTGCCAATGGGCGCCGGGACACGCGACCGGGATCGTGCGTTGCGATCGGCCGCGCGCCCTCGATCTGCTTGCAAGAAGCGGCAAGAAGCTTGAAAGCATTCCTGACCACGTTATCGACGAGGTGCTGGACAAGCTTGGTCCGCTCTTCGAGTAGCGAACGATCGGGCCGATGGAGTGAAACTGCGTGACCCTGATAAAGCCATTCCGCGCGCTGCGGCCGGCGCCCGAGCGCGCCGCCGAGGTGTTGGCGCCGCCGTATGACGTGCTTTCCAGCGCCGAAGCGCGCGAGCGCGCCGTCGGCAGGCCGTGGAGCTTTCTCCACGTCTCCAAGGCGGAAATCGATCTGCCGCCCGCGACCGATCCGTACGCGCCCGCAATATACGCCAAGGCGGCGGAGAACCTGCGACGCATGATCGAGGCCGGCGTTCTCATTCGCGACGAGCGTCCTTGCTATTACGTCTACCGGCTGACCCGGCGCGGCCGCGCGCAAACCGGGCTTGCGGCCGTCGCCTCGCTCGCCGATTACGCGACAAACCGCATCCGCAAACACGAACTGACCACGCCCGCCAAGGAGGACGACCGCGTGCGCCAGATCGAGGCGGTCGATGCGCAAACCGGCCCGGTCATGCTGGCCTATCCGACGGCCCCGCAGATCGATTCTCTGCTGGCGCAATCCGCCGCCGGCACACCCGCTTCGGACGTGACCGCCGACGACGACGTGCGCCACCAGCTCTGGGTGGTTGCCGACAACGCGATGATCGACCGCCTCACCGGCGCGATCGACGCATTGGCAGCGCTCTACATCGCCGACGGCCATCATCGCTCCGCGGCCGCGCTGCGGGTCGCCAAGGCGCGCGGCGGCGACGGCGCACACTCCTATTTCCTCGCCGTGCTGTTTCCGTACGCCGAGATGGACATCCTCGATTACAACCGCGTGCTGCGCGACTTGAACAGTCGCAGCGCGGAAGCGCTGCTCGCGGAATTGCGCCGGCGCTACGCGGTCGAGGCGAGCGATTCCCCGGTGCACCCGGCATCGGCGCGCGAACTTGGCCTCTACGTCGCCGGGCGCTGGTATCGCCTGCTGCTGCGCGAGCAGATTGGATCTACCGACCCGATCGAGCGGCTGCCGATCACGCTGCTCACGCGCACCATCATCGAGCCGCTGTTCGGCATCACCGATCCGCGCACCGACAAGCGCATCGACTTCGTCGGCGGCGGTCGCGGGCTTGCCGAACTGGAGCGGCTGGTGTCGTCAGGCGCGATGGCGGCGGCGTTCGCACTCTATCCGACCCAGATGGATGATCTCATGGCGGTCGCCGATGCCGGCAAGATCATGCCGCCCAAGAGCACATGGTTCGAACCCAAGCTCGCCGATGGACTGGTCAGCCACATGCTGGATGGAAGATGACGGATGACTAACGACAGATGACGGATGACGGATCCGGAAGACCAGCCGAATGAATGTCGTTGCTTTCTGTCCTTCGTCGTCCGTCGTCTGCTAATTCAGGTTGAGCGCGACAAAGCGCGTTTCCCCGGCGGCGTTGGAGACCAGCAGGATGGCGACCTTCTTGCCTTGGCCCTTGAGCTCATCGACCCGCTTTTGTAGGTCAGCCGGCGTTCCCACCGGCTGGTATTGAACCTCGACGATGACGTCGCCGGCCTCGAGGTGCCGGTCGGGCACGTCGCTCGCCGCGCTCGGATCGACGCCGGTGACGACCACGCCTTTGACGCTGTCACGGATGTTGAATTTCTTGCGCGTCGCCGTGTTGAGGCTCGACAGTTCGAGGCCCAGCGTCTTCTGCACGACCGACTTGTGCTGCGGCGGTGTCTCCTTCTTGCTGTCCGCCTCGGCAACCTTGCTATCGTCCTTGAGCCGGCCGACGGTGACCTTGTGCACCTCCCGCTTGCCTTGGCGGATGACCACGACATCGACCTGCTTGCCGACCGGAGTATCGGCAACGATGCGCGGCAGGTCGCGCATTTCCTTGATGTCGTGCCCGTCGAAACTGATAATCACGTCGCCCGCCTCGAGGCCGGCTGGCTTCGCCGGCCCCTGGCCGTCGATGCCGGCGACCAGCGCGCCGCGCGCCCGGCCGATGCCCAGACTCTCGGCGAGTTCGTCGGTCACTTCCTGGATGCGCACACCGAGCCAGCCGCGCCGCGCCTCGCCGTATTGTTGCAGCTGACCGAGAACCGGCGTCGCGCTGTCCGAGGGAATGGCAAAGCCGATGCCGATCGAACCGCCGGACGGGGAAATGATCGCGGTATTGATGCCGATCACTTCGCCGTTGAGATTGAACAGCGGGCCGCCCGAATTGCCGCGATTGATGGGCGCGTCGGTCTGGATGTAGTTGTCATACGGGCCGGAATTGATGTCGCGGTGGCGCGCCGAGACGATACCGGCGGTGACGGTGCCGCCGAGGCTGAACGGATTGCCGATCGCGATCACCCACTCGCCGAGCCGCACCTTGCTCGAATCGCCGAACTTCACCGCCTTGAGCGGCTTGTCGGGATGCACCCGCAGCAGGGCCAGATCGCTCTTGGCGTCCTTGCCGACCAGCTCGGCCTTCAGTTTGGTGCCGTCGTTGAGAATGACATTGATCTCGTCGGCGCCGTCGATGACATGGTTATTGGTCACGATCAGACCCGACGGATCGATGATGAAGCCGGAGCCGAGCGAATTGATGCGGTGCGGTTCGCTGTCCTCGCTGTGATGGTGCTTGAAAAAATCCTGAAAGAACTTTTCCATCGGCGAGCCGGGCGGCAGGTCGGGCATCTCGCTGATGCTGGGATCGACTTTCTGCGATGTCGAAACGTTGACCACGGCGTCGATCACCTGCTCGGCCACGTCGGCGATGTTCTGCGGGCCGCGGACCGTTGCAGGAGCGGCCGGCGAGACCGGGGCGGAGCCGGGGGCGGAGGCGGCGGCACCGGCTGCCGCGGCCGCATGCGGGGAGAGCGCGACGGCGACCGCAAGCGCGGCGATCACGGCCGCACAGGGCACGACGCGGGGAAGCCGGCAAAAGCAAATTCGTCGAGACATGGGCGTGAGCGCTCCTCGAGAAATCGCGGCGGATAGGTGCTCCCGGCCGGCTCGGGATGCAAGCACCTCGTGGTCCGATTCTAACATTGGTAATCCGGGTTCGGCAGGCTCGTGTGCGACTGTTAGAATCAAAGGACCATTAGCAACTAATTGATCTCGTGTGGCTTTCGTTCAGAAGTCCGCATTACGGGTTGGCGATAAGAATGATGCGGACTTCAAACTGGCGGATCGGTTCGCCCATAGGGAACCGGATTGGGGCGGAAAAGCGACCCGTGCACGGTCCTCACCGTGTCGACGACGACGAGAGCCGCCGCCCACCAAGGTCCGGCAAATCGCGCACGGCGGGGCAAGTCGAAGCAAAGGCGAGGCGCGCGTGCCGCCGCGAGGCTATTTACCCGGCGCACCGGCCGCCGCGCGCGCACCCTCTCCGCCGGAAAGAGGCGCCAGCAGGCTTGAATGCGCATCCGTTCGTGCGGGCGGCGATCCCGGCGCCGCCGCCTGCACTGGCGCGCGTCCCGATGGATCGCCGAAATAGCGGAAGAAGTCCAAATTGGGCCCCAGCACCAGGTTGGTATTGTCGTGCTGCATGCTCAGTTCATAAGCCCGCATCGAGCGGTAGAAGGCGAAAAAGCCGGGATCCTGGCCGTAGGCTGCCGCGAAAATGGCATTGCTTTGGGCATCGCCCTGGCCGCGGATCGTTTCCGCCTGCGAATTGGCATCCGCCACGATGACCGTCACGTCGCGGTCTGCCTTGGCCCTGATCGCCTGGGCCTTCTGGCTGCCTTCGGCGCGGAATTCGGCGGCCTCGCGCTGGCGCTCGGTCTGCATGCGCTTATAGACCGCCAGGCTGTTCTGTTCGGGCAGGTCGGCTCGGCGGATGCGCACGTCAACCACCTGGATGCCGAACTCCCGCGCTTTCTCATCGAGCAGTTGGCGCATTTGCCCCATCAGCTGTTCGCGCTTGTTGCGCACGACGTCGGCGAGCGTGGCTTGGCCCAGTACCTGCCGCAGCGTCGAATTGAGCAGGATCGCAAGCTGCGAACTGGCGCCGGCTGGACCAACGGTCTGATAATACTTGAGCGGGTCGATGATGCGGTAGCGCGCAAAAGCGTCGACCACCAGCCGCTCTCCCGCCTGAGCGCCAAGGCTCGAATTGTCCTGGCTCGCCGCGATCACTTCTTGCGCCGGCAATTCGATGGCGAGGATGCGCTTGTCGATGTAGATCACACTGTCGATGAACGGCACTTTGACATTGAGGCCCGGCTGGGTAATGACGCGGATTGGCTTGCCGAGCCGCACCACGAGCGCCTGGCTGACCTGATCGACCGTGAAGAGGGTGCCGTAGCCGACAACGACGGCGATGAGAAGAATAACGGCGATGACGCCAGTGGTAAGGCTCAGCCTCATGACTTGCCTCCCACGGCCGGCTCGCTCACCGGCGGCGCTGCCGGCGCCGACGGTGGTTTGCCGATCTGGGTGAGCGGAAGGTAGGGCACGACGCCCGGCCCTTGCACCCCGGTGTCGATGATCGTCTTGTCGGTCGAGGCAAGAATGCGCTCCATCGTCTCCAGATACATGCGCAGGCGCGTCACATCGGGCGCCTTCTTGTACTGGTCGTAGATCTGGACAAATCGCGAGCTCTGGCCTGTGGCATTGGCGATGACCTGGGAGCGATAGGCTTCGGCATCCTGAAGGATGCGAGCGGCGCGGCCCCTCGCCTCCGGCACCACGCGATTGGCGTAGGTCTGCGCTTCGTTCTGCAGTCGCTCCAGGTCCGAGCTTGCCGCCTGCACGTCGCGGAAAGAATCAATGACCTCGGCGGGCGGATCGACTTTCTGCAACTGAACTTGCTGCACCAGAATGCCGGCGTGATAGGAATCAAGCGTCTTCTGCATCAACACCTGCACCGCCGTCTCGATGGTCTGCCGCGCCCCGGTCAGAACCGGCTGGATATTCGAGCGTCCGATGACCTCGCGCATGGCGCTCTCGGCGACGGCTTTTACCGTGCCTTCCGGATTCTGGATATTGAACAGATAATCTCCGACTCTGCTCGGGTCGACCTTCCACAGCACCGAGAAATCGACATCGACGATATTCTCGTCACCGGTGAGCATCAGGCTCTCTTCCGGCAGGTCGGTTTCGCCGTTGGCGCCCATGCGCATGCCGATATCGATTTTGTTCACGCGCAACGCCGGCGGGGTGAGCGCGGTCTCGATCGGGTAGGGCAGATGGTAGTTCAATCCCGGCGGCACCTCGCGGACGAATTTGCCAAATCGCAGCACCACTCCGAGCTCATCGGGTTCGACGCGGAAAAAGCCGGAAAAGCCCCACAGCACCACCACCACGATCGCGATCAAGGCCACGCCGCGGCCGCCGAAATTGCCCGGCAGGAAGCGGCGCAAGCGGTCCTGGCCGCGGCGCAGGAAATCCTCCAGATCCGGCGGTCGCGGCCCCTGCGGCTGCGGACCCGAGCCCCAAGGTCCGCGCGGCCCCGAACTCCACGGGCCGCCGGGCTGATTGCTCCACGGCATCAATTCTCTCCTGAACACCGGCAGGGGGCTTGCGCGCCCGCCCCGGTTGCGCGGGGATATACGGGACTGCAATGGCCGTTGCAACGCAAAGTCACGTTACGATCCGACGGCAGACGGTGTCCTAATCCGGGCCCTGGCGCCTGACCCCCCTGCGAGGCTCATCGCGCACTGCGCGCTCATAAGTTGCGCTCGTAAGTAACGAAGGCAAAAGTCGCCTCGTCGTCGCTGCCGGCGGCGTGCTCGCTGCGCGCGACCTCGCGCCAACGCGCGGGATCGATCGCCGGAAAGCGCGCATCGCCGTCGGCGTTCATGTGCACGACGGTGAGCGCGAGCCGCGTGGCAAGCGACATCGCCTGGGCGTAGATTTCGGCTCCTCCGGCGACGACGATCGTGTCGGTGGCGCGTCGCAACGCGTCGCCGCGCGCCGCCGCCAAGGCGGCGTCGAGGCTTGCGGCGACGACGATGCCGGGCGCCGCAAAGTCACGATCGCGGCTCACCACGATTGACGTTCTGCCGTGGAGCGGCCGGCCAATCGATTGATAGGTCTTGCGCCCCATCACCACCGGCTTGCCCATGGTGAGGGCGCGGAAATGCGTCATGTCCGACTTGAGCCGCCACGGCAGCGCATTGCCGCGACCGATGACGCCGTTCTCGGCAGCGGCGACGACGAGGAGGATGTGCATCGTCACACCGCGACCGCGGCCTTGATGTGGGGATGCGGGTCGTAGCCTTCGAGCACAAAGTCCTCGAAGCGCAGCGCGAACAGGTCCTTGGCCGCCGGATTGATCGTCAGCGTGGGCAGCGGCCGCGGCTGCCGCGTGAGCTGCAGGCGCGCCTGCTCGATGTGGTTGAGATAAAGATGCGCGTCGCCGAAGCTGTGAATGAAGGCGCCGGGCGCAAGTCCGGTCGCGTGCGCGACCGCGAGCGTCAACAATGCGTACGAGGCGATGTTGAACGGCACGCCGAGAAACACATCGGCGGAGCGCTGATAGAGCTGGCACGACAGCGCGCCGTCGGCGACGTTGAACTGAAACAGGCAATGGCACGGCGGGAGCGCCATGTTCGCGATCTCGGCCGGGTTCCAGGCGCTCACGATCAGGCGGCGCGAGGCCGGGTTACGGCGGATTTCGCCCAGCACATTGGCGATCTGGTCGATGCTTGTTCCGTCCGGCGCCGGCCATGAGCGCCATTGCCGGCCGTAGACCGGCCCGAGATCGCCGTTCTCGTCGGCCCACTCATTCCAGATCGAGACGCCGTGGTCGTTGAGATATTTGACGTTGGTGTCGCCGCGCAGGAACCACAACAGCTCGTAGATGATCGATTTGACGTGCAGCTTCTTGGTGGTGACGAGCGGAAAGCCGCGCGCAAGATCGAAGCGCATCTGATGACCGAATATCGAACGGGTGCCGACTCCGGTGCGGTCGCGCTTCTCCACGCCCTCTTCGAGCACGCGTTCCATCAGGTCCAGATATTGGCGCATGAAGTCTGATCTCGCAGCCGACTCGCTGAAATTCTAGCGCATGATCCGAAAAAGTGGCTACCGGTTTTCCGAAAAGATCATGCGCCAACAAAGGAACCGGCCATCATCCGATTGGTCCGACCGAATCATGGCCGAGCGGCAAATGTGCGGCCCAGGAAGGCGTCCGCAAGAGCCGGGCGACGCCGCGGTGGATAACGGCGGTGGCGAACGCCTACAGCGCATCCATCGCGACTTCGCCGAGACCGTCCACGGCGAACACCGCGCGTTCGCCGCGCGCGATCGAGACCGTGGCGATCACGCTGCCGGTGATGATCACCATGCCGGCTTTGAGGCCGCGTCGGCGCTCGGCAAGATGATTGGCGAGCCAGGCGAGCGTCGCACAAGGGTCTTCGGCCCTGCCCTCGCCCACCGTTTTGCCGCCGATCGTCAGCCGGCCGGCGATGCCGACCAGAGCCGCGACCGGGACGGATTTGCGCGCTCCGACGACCACGCCGCCATTCCAGCAATTCTCGACGATCAGCGAGGTAACCTCGGTCGTCCTGTACTCGGCGTGGCGATCCTCGATCAATTCGAACGCCGGCATGGCGCCGGCAACGGCGGGCGCGACGGCCTCGCCGCTCCATGGCGCACCGGATGCCGGCAAGTCGGCGCCCAGTTCGAGCGCGATCTCGCTCTCGATGCGCAGGTTGACGAAGTCGTCGAGCCGCAGCCTGGCGGGCGAGGAATGAATCGCGCGCGCGAAGATCGCGGCGCCGCACGGATGGCTAATGCCCATCAGCTGCTGCATCACCTTGGTGGTCGTGGCGATCTTGGCGCCCGCGACGGCGCCGTAGACCGGCTCCGCGAGGCGGTAATAAGCCTCCTGCGCCGCATAGGCCTCGGCAATCGAGGCGGGACACAGCTCCTCGGGCAGGTTGCGATAGGTCTCGCGCCGCCGACGCGCGTCCCACATCCATCGCGCCATCGCGCTTAGACGGTCGTTGCTGTCCATGTGTTTGTTTCCATCCCGAAGCTTCCGATCGTAATGAGGTAGGACAAGACAGGAAAGAAACGCGCTTGCAATCGTTCCCAAGATCGCTTGCAAGATCGCTTCGACATCAGAGCAGCCCACTCATGCCGATCACCGCGCCCAGCGCGAACATCCACAGCGGATGCACGCGCACGAAGTACATTATAAGCGCCGTTCCGAACGTGATGGCGAGCGACATCCAGCTGTAGCCCGTGGTCGCGGCGATCACCGCCGCGCTCGCGGCCGTCAGACCGATCATCACCGGCACGAGCGCGCGGTTGAGCACCCCATGCCAGGTTTTTCCCTTGAAGCGTTCGGACGCGCCGCCGATAAAGAAAGCGAAAGCCGCAGGTGGCCCGCACATCGCCAGCGTCGCGACCAGCGCTCCGAGAATGCCGGCGACGTGATAGCCGATCAACGTCACGATGATGATGTTCGGCCCCGGCGTGAGCTGCGCCAGCGCGAAGCTGTCGGCGAATTGCTGGTCGCTCAGCCAGTGCTCGACGTCGACCGCGAAGCGATGCATCTCCGGCACTGCCGAGTTGCCGCCGCCGATCGCGAACAGCGACAGGATGCCGAAGAAACCGGCGAGCGCGAGCAGCGCGCCGCTGCCGGCAGCGGAATTCATGACCGCACCATCGCCGCCACAATGCTCGCCGGCACGACGACCGCCAGCACCAGCGGCAGCGGCCAATGCATGACGCCGATCGAGGCAAAGGTGGCGAACGCGATGAGGGGTCCGGCCAAGGCGCGCTTGCGAAACAACGGCCCCGCCATCTTGGCGACCGTCGCCAGCATCAGGCCGGCCGCCGCCGAGGCGACGCCCGCAAGCGCGCGACGCAACAGCGGCAGCTCGCCGTAATGCGCATAGACGCCGCCGATGAGGAGGACCAGAACCAGCGGCGGTCCCATCAATCCGCCTGCTGCCGCGACGGCGCCCCACGCGCCGCGAAAGCGGGCGCCGAAAATAAACGAGAAATTGAGGATGTTGCCTCCAGGCAGAAAAGCACAGAGCGCGTAGGTTTCGTTGAATTGCTCTTCGGTGAGCCATTTGCGCTCTTCGACCATCATGCGACGCGACCAGGCGAGCACGCCGCCGAAACCGGACAGCGAAATCTTGGCGAAGGCGGTGAACAGCTCGATCACGCTCGGCTGCGCTGCCGGCGCGCGCGGGGCCGGCGGACTGGCAGCGGCGGAATCGTGGGCGCCGGGAATTGGCGAAGCGGACATCAAATGCGTTTAGCGCCCGTTCGCCGTAATCGCCAGACGCTTTCGCGTCATTGGGGCGATTTGGGCGCCAAGACATGTGGGCAAAAGTATCGCTTACGGCAATCGGGCAGCAATGATTCCGGCACATACGTCGATCGCCGGCATGTCATCGGCATAGCCGACAAGCCGCATGTCGTCGCGCGACAGCACGGTGAATCCGCTCAGGCGCCGCTGGCAAATTTCCGCGAGCAGGTCCTTCGTCGGCATCGTTGCGAAGTGCACGTCCCAGATGCGGGCGGTCCCCTCCGTCGACGCGGTGATAACGCGCGCATCGTCGGGACTGAACGCGGCGGAAGAGACCTCATGGACACGCAGGACCAGGATTTCCTTGCCGGTCGCGGCGTCCCAGATCCGGGCGGTCCCGTCCGTCGAAGCGGTGACGACAAGCAGGCCATCGGGGCTGAAAGAGGCCGAGGTCATGCCATTGCCAGCTTCGGTTGTCGCCTCCGGCTCGCGCAGCGCCATGATCTCCTTGCCCGATGCGGCGGCCCAGACGCGCGCAGTCCCGTCCCTCGACGCCGTAACGATAAGTGCACCGTCGGGGCTGAACGCGGCGGACGTTACCAAGTCGTCGTGTCCGCGCAGGACCGCGATTTGCTTGCCCGATGCGGCATCCCAGATGAGCGCAGTCTTGTCGTCCGACGCGGTGACGATGCGGCGGCCATCGGGGCTAAAGACGGCCGAGTTTACGCCGCCCTGGTGTCCGAGCAGTGCAATGATTTCCTTGCCCGAAGCGGCGTCCCAGATGCGCGCGGTCTTGTCGCCTGACGCGGTGACGATGCGGTGGCCATCCGGGCTGAAGGCGGCAGTGTTCACCGCAGCCTGATGCCCGCTCAGGACCATTAATTCCTTGCCGGTCGCGGCATCCCAGACGCGCGCTGTCTTGTCGTACGATGCGGTGACGACCTGCTGACCGCCGCTGCTGAAGCCCGCATAAGAGACGATATCCTGGTGCCCGCGCAGGACTATCAGTTCCTTGTCGGTCGTTGCGTCCCAGGTTCGCGCGGTGTTGTCGTTGGACGCCGTGACGATGCGCATTCCGTCCGGGCTGAAGGCGGCGAACTGGACGAAATCTTCCTGGTCGGTCATGACCAGGAGCTGATTGCCGGTCGCGGCATTCCAGATGCGCGCCGTCGCATCCGCCGACGTGGTGACGATGTGGGCGCCGTCCGGGGCGAAGGCCGCTGAAAACACGGCATCTGCGTGGCCGCGCAACACGGCGACAACGTCGCCCGTCCCGGCATCCCAGATGCGTGCGGTCTTGTCGTCGGATGCGGTGACGATACGCGTACCGTCGGGGCTGAAAGCGGCGGTATTCACCACATCCTCGTGGCCTTGCAGGACCACGATTGCTTTGCCGGTCGCGGCATCCCAGACGCGCGCGGTCTTATCCTTCGATGCGGTGACGATGCGTTGACCGTCGCCGCTGAAGTGGGCATCGTAGACGATATCCTGGTGCCCAAGCAGGACCGTCAGTTCCTTGCCGGTTGTTGCGTCCCAGATGCGCGCGGTCTTGTCGTTGGAGGCCGTGACGATGCGGGTGCCGTCGGGGCTGAACGCGGCGAACTGGACGGAGTCTTCGTGGCCGGTCAGGACCATGAGCTGATGGCCGGTCGCGGCGTCCCAGATGCGTGCGGTCTTGTCCTTCGACGCGGTAACAATGAACTTGCCGTCGGGGCTGAAGGCGGCGGACATCACTTCGCCCCGGCTTCCGGCCAGCACCCTGATTTCGGCTCCCGTGACGGCATCCCAGATGCGTGCGGTCTGGTCCTTCGACGCGGTAACAATGAACTTGCCGTCGGGACTGAAAACCGCGGTCCACACCGTGTCCGCGTGGCCGCGCAGAATTATGCCTTGCTCGCCCTTGGCTGCATCCCAGATGCGCGCGGTTTTGTCCTTTGACGTGGTGACGAGGCGCGCACCGTCCGGGCTGAAAGCGGCGGACAAGAACACGGCATCGGGGCGCTTTCCAAGGATCGCGATGGCCTCGCCGGTGCGACCGTCCCAGAGGCGCGCGGTCCGGTCCCGCGACGCCGTAACGATGCGCGCGCCGTCGGGGCTGAAGCCGGCATATTGCACAAAGTCCTCGTGGCCGCGCAGCACCGCGATGTCCTTGCCCGAAGCGGCATCCCAGATGCGTGCGGTTCTATCGGTGGATGTCGTCACGATGCGTGCGCCGTCGGCACTGAAGGCCGCGCACCACACCACATCCTCGTGCCCGCTGAGCACCGCGATCTGATCGCCTGTAGCAGCGTTCCAAATGCGGGCTGTCTTGTCGTTCGACGCAGTGACAATGCGCGTGCCGTCCGGGCTGAAAGCAGCATCCGTCACCGCGTCACCGTGTCCGCGCAGGACAATCAGTTCCTTGCCGGTCACCGCATCCCAGATACGGGCGGTCTGGTCTGCCGAACCTGTGACAACGCGAGCACCGTCGGGGCTGAAGGCGACGGATTGCACGTAGTCATAATGGTTGGCGTCGTGATCGCTCAGGACCATGAGCTGATGGCCGCTCGCGGCGTCCCAGATGCGCGCGGTCCCGTCGACCGACCCGGTGATGACGCGCAAACCGTCGGGACTGAAGGCGGCCGACATCACGTCGGCACTGTGGCCACTCAGAATCAAAGTTGGACTGCCGGTCGCAGCGTCCCAGATCCGCGCCGTCTTGTCTCCCGAGGCGGTAACGATGCGCTTGCCGTCGGGACTGAAGGCGGCGAAATAAACCGTACTTTCGTGGCCGCGCAGCACAGCAATTTCCTTGCCGGTCGCGGCGTCCCAGATACGCGCAGTCTTATCGGCAGACGCGGTGACGATGCGCCGGCCGTCGGGGCTGAAGGTGGCGGACCATACGATGTCGCCGTGCCCGACAAAATCGAGAAGCCACGCGGACTGCAACACCGTAGCCGCGACCGCTGCGTGGGCCGTCGGGGTGGCGGCCCCCTCCCTTTCAAGTGACAATTCGCCGGTGCCGGCCATGGCGGCAAATCTCAGCGCGCGAAAGTATTTGGCTTCCGCCTGCGCGAGCGGGGCAAGCTCCGCCAGAAAATTGACGCGCCCACGATCGAGCTCGACTTCGCGCTGGTTGAGCGTTTGCTGCAGGCCGAGATTGGTCTTGAGCTGCCAAGCCCCGAGCCCTAGCCCGACGATGATCGCGGCCGCCACGGCCGCCAGCGCCCATCTGGCGCGGTGCTGCAGGTGTGCGGTTCGCTTTTGACCCGCCGCGATCTGATCGAGCCTTTCCCTCTCGCGCGCGAATGCCGCCTCCTTCTCGGCGCGCTCGGCCTCCTCGCGCGCACGGCACGCTTGGAGATAGGCCGTTCCCCCTTCGCCCAGTCGCCGGCGAAAATCCTCCCGCAAGGCGACGCGCTCGGCACCGGCAAGCCGCTCGGCGCGGTGATCGAGCCAGCCGTCTTGCCTGCCGTTGTGCTCCCATTCACCCGCGGCGCGCTCGATGGCATCGACGACTTTTAGATCGTCGGCGTCTGCCTGCAGCCACGCGGTCAGCGCCGGCCACTGGCGCAGCAGGCTTTCGTGCGCGACCTCGACCACGTCGGCGCCGGAGCGGCGGTCGGCGACAAGCAACCGTGCCTCGATCAGCCGCTGCACCAACGCCCGCGCATTCGGCCGAAATGCGTCACGCCGCTCCACCCGCCGCCTCGGCACGCCGGTCTCGGGATCGACACGGGCGAGCCAGGGAATAAAGGTTGCGCGCAGGAGCGCAAACTGCTCCTCCCGCGCGGTCGGAATCATCGGCGCGTCGCCAGGCCTTGCCAGCGCCTGCTTCAGCGCCATATCGATCGAGCCGGCGACACCGCCGATGCTTTCATATTGTTCGAGCGTAAGGGTGCCCGCGGCGGCAAATTCGCGATAAAGGTGGGAGATCGTAAACGCAAGCAGCGGCAGCGCGTCGGCGCCGGTTGCGTCTGCCACTAGACGATCGGCCAGGGCCGCGGCCAATGTCAGCCGCCCTCCGCGACGCGCCAGCACTTCCAATGGTTTTCCAATCACGTCGCGGTAGGCGGTTTGCGGCAGCGGCAACAACGGCAGCGTTTCGGGGATCTCCAGATCGAGGTCGGCAAGCGCCTGAAAAAGCTGCACGGCGCCGTCCGAGCGAATCGTGAACAGGCAGAACAATTCGACATCCGCCGGCGGCTCGCGCAGGAGCCGTGCAAGCAACAAGAGAAAACGGTCGCTCTCGGCCTTGTCGTCGGTGCCAAACAATTCCTCGGCCTGATCGACGCCGATCAGCAGCGCCGGCGCCCTCGCCTCACGGTCGCCGATGCGGCGCCGATCGAGCGCCAGCGCTGCAACGGCCGCCATCAGCCGGGCGAAGTCCGCGGCCGCCTTCGCACCATCCGGCGCCATCAATTGCGCATGGATTTCACCCGGACTGACGAGCCGGCCGGGACGCGACAGGTGTGCGGCGAGCTTGCCGCCAAGACCTTGCGGTCCGGTCAAAATGCCTTGCGCCGGACGCAGGATTGCGAGGGGCACAAAGTCCAGGTCGCGATTGAGCCGCGGCCACAGACCGGCGCGCAAATAGGAAGACTTGCCGGCCCCCGATGCCGCCTGAATCACCAGCAAACGGGGCCGGCCGTTGCGCCGTAGGATGCGCAGCCGGTCGAGACCGCGCACGATGTCGGCATCGCGGCCGAAGAAGATGCCGGCGTCCTCCTCGCCAAAGGCGCTCAGGCCGGGGAACGGCTCGGCGTCGGGTTTGTCCGCAGGCGGCCAGGCGAAGCGGTCCGGCGTGATGCCGCGCTTTTCCAAAAAGTCCTGGACGCGAGCAAGCCCGGCCGGATTGAATCGAACCTCATGGTGCTCGCCGCGATAGTCGATTGTTTCGACATGGCTCTGCGGCGGCTCGGCGAGATCGACGATCTGCCGGTCCTTGAACGAATCCAGGCGGCGGTCTTCGACCTGCAGATCGCGCAGCAGGACGACGACGACCTCCTTGCCGAAGTCTTCCGCCTTGCGCACCTCGCCGACGCATTCCGCCGAGGACAGCGCGTCCGGTGAGGCGAGCAGGATGACGGCTTCGCAGCGGGCGCTGGCCCTGTTCAGGGCTTCCTTCCAGCGCTCGCCCGCACCGATGCTGTCGAGGTCGAGAAAGACGTCCTCATCGGCCCAGCCGGCGGCGCAGAGCCATTGCTTGAATGCAACGGCCGCGACGTTATCGCTGCTCGAATGGCTGATGAAAAGGCGTGACAAGGTGTGCGCCCGCAGCCGCTCCGCCGGAGATCAGTAATTAGCCCGAAGTTGCAGCAATGACAATGTGATCCGCCGCGCCAGGGTCGCTCTTGAATGGCGGCGGCGGCCGGTCGCAAGCAAACATTTCGCCAAACGCGGCGAGCTCGCGCATGACCCCGAGAAAAGCCATCGGCCACGCAATCATGAGTTCACGTCCTGGCGCACAAAGTCCTGGCGCACAATCGCACGGATGAAAGCCGTCGCGCGCGCGTAAATTCCCGGGGCTTCGCTTTCGCGCGGGCCGCCGATCGCAAGCTTCAAGTCAGCGCCATGCTTTGCCTGCTGCACCCGCAGCCAAAGGTTCGCGTGCTTGAGCCCGTCGGCATTGTCGAGGTCGGCGACGAAAAGCGGCTTGCGGTAACGATGCGCGAGGTCGCTTGCCAGAACCGTTCCCGCCGAGACATCAGGCCCGGCATCGGCGGCGACGATCAGGCACGCATCGGCCTCGCGCACGTTCCACTCGGTGCGCTGTGCCGGATCGGCGAGCGGTGTCTCCTTGAGGCGCGGATAGCGCACCAGCAGGCCGGGCGGGCTTGGAAGGTCTTCGGCCCAGCCGCCCTTCGGACACCACCCGCCATAATCAATGCCGCACGCGACCGCGACATCGAGCGCGGCCCGATCGACGCCGGATTGTCCCCCGCAGATCAGCTTCATACCCGCTCCCGCGGTCTTTTTTCGGCAACCTTTCGGGCTTATATTCATCCTGCCGGTGCAAGCCGGCTATGGCAATAAATGGCCGTCGCAATAAACCTTTCGGACCCGGGGGCGGTACCCGGCGGCTCCACCAATTCGGAGGACACGAGACAGAAGACGGACGACAGAACGGTTTTGCTTTCCGTCGTCTGTCTCTGCCTTCAGTCCTCCGCTTGCGGGGCCGAAACAGGATCGACGAGGGCGTAAAGGGCGTGTTTTTGCTCGGCATGGTTCCGCCGTTATCGGGCCGAACTCATAGTTGCAAACGACAACTATGCTCCGGTTGCTCTGGCTGCGTAAGCAGCTCGAAAGACCGACTTAAAGCCCTGGCGTCTTAGCAGCGTCAGGCGGGGTTCGGAGGCACCTGGCAACAGAAGCCTCCACTTTCTCAGAGGGCCGACGACGGTGGACGGAGGACAGAATCAGTTTGCCTCTCTATGATTTCGCCTTATCTGTCGTCCGTTATTTGCCAGTCGCTGTTCGCCATGCCTGAAGACCACATCCGCTATGACCTCCTTGCCCAGGCCGCGCTGCGCGGCGTGGTACGCACCGTGCTGGCGGACGCGGCCAGGAAGGGGTTGCCGGGCGAGCATCATTTCAAGATCACCTTCACCACCGGGGCACCCGGCCTGCGGCTTTCCGAGCGAATGCGCGCGCAATATCCGGACACGATGACCATTGTGCTTCAGCACCAGTTCTGGGATCTTGCGGTTCGCGATGAGGCGTTCGACGTCGGCCTGTCGTTCGGCGGCATTGCGGAACGGCTGACGGTGCCGTTCGAGGCAGTGACGGCCTTTGTCGATCCGTCGGTGCAATTCGGCATTCAGTTCGAGACCATCGAAGCCGGCAGCCGTGGCGAAGGAGCGCCGGCAAAACCGGCACCCGAAACGCCGGTCGCGCCCACGGCCCTGCCGATCGCGGACAGCAAGAAAACCGATCCGGCGGCGGCTCCGCCGGCCGGCGAACCGCCGCCAGACGGCGGCGGCCAGCGGAAAGATCAGAAAAGCGGTCAGGTCGTGAGCCTGGATCGGTTCCGCAAGAAATGAGAACAAAGGACAGGCGGCAGAGGAGAGAGGACGGACCAAAAGCCACTTCATCCGCCGGCCATCCTCCGTCCCCTGCCGTCCGGATCGAAACCGACTCGTTCGGCCCGATCGAAGTCCCGGCCGATCGTTACTGGGGCGCGCAGACCGAGCGCTCGCGGCAGAATTTCCGCATCGGCGAGGAGCGCATGCCGCGTCCGCTCATCGCCGCGCTCGGCATCGTCAAGCGCACAGCCGCGGAAACCAATCTCGAACTCGGATTGCTCGATGCACGGCGCGTCAAGGCGATCGTGGAGGCGGCGCAAGACATCGTCGACGGCAAGCTCGACGATCAGTTCCCGCTCCTGGTCTGGCAGACCGGCTCCGGCACCCAGACCAACATGAACGTCAACGAGGTGATCGCCAACCGTGCCAACGAGCGGTTGGGCGGAAAACTGGGCACGAAGTCGCCGGTCCATCCCAACGATCACGCCAACATGAGCCAGTCGTCGAATGACTCCTTTCCGACTGCCATGCACATCGCCGCGGCGCGGGAGATCGTGCAGCGGCTCATCCCGGCCCTGACGCACCTGCACAAGGCGCTCGACGCCAAGGCCAGGGAATTCACCTCGATCGTCAAGATCGGCCGCACGCACACGCAGGACGCAACGCCGCTTACGCTCGGCCAGGAATTCTCCGGCTACGCGGCGCAGGTGCGCTCGGGCATTGCCCGCGTCAAGCTCGGCCTCAAAGGACTCTATCCGCTGGCGCAGGGCGGCACCGCGGTCGGAACCGGGCTCAACGCCAAGCGCCCCTTCGCCAGGCTGTTCGCCAGACGGGCGGCTCGCCTTACCGGATTGCCGTTCGTCAGCGCACCCAACAAATTCGAGGCGCTCGCCTCGCACGGCGCGCTCGTCTTCGTCCATGGCGCGCTCGACGCGCTCGCCGCCGACCTGTTCAAGATCGCAAACGACATCCGCTTTCTCGGCTCCGGCCCGCGCTCGGGCTTCGGCGAACTCATTCTGCCGGAGAACGAGCCCGGCTCCTCGATCATGCCCGGCAAGGTCAATCCGACCCAGTGCGAAGCGATGACCATGGTGTGCTGCCGGGTATTCGGCAACCACACCACGATCACCGTGGCGGCAAGCCAGGGCCAGTTCGAACTCAACGTGTTCAAGCCGGTGATCGCCTATGCGGCGCTGCAATCGATCCGGCTCCTTGCCGATACGGCCATCTCGTTCACGGATCATTGCGTAAGCGGCATCCGTGCCAATGAGACTCGCATCCGCGAGCTGATGCAGAACTCGCTCATGCTGGTCACCGCGCTGGCGCCGCGCATCGGCTACGACAAGGCGGCGCAGATCGCCAAGACGGCGCACAAGAACGGCACGACGTTGCGCGAGGAAGCGGTCAGGCTCGGCTTCGTATCCGCCAAGGAATTCGACCGCCTGGTGCAGCCGCGCCGGATGACTCGTCCGGATCCGTGACCCGCACCGGCGCGGCTTTCCGGGCGGCAACGACCTTCCGTTACGTCACCCCGCGCGGTTGTTTTTCCGCAACGAGGCGCCGTCGATTTTTGCTCTGCGACAGTAGAGCAGAGCGTTTTGACAGACCGGATGGAGACGTCGCAGTAATCGTCTTCGGCTCGATCCGAAAAACAACGTCGTGTGACGCAGCGTTTGCCTCGGATCGATTCGCCAATTTCTGGCCCGCACCTGTCGATGGATTGGGAGCGCCGCTTTTATGACCGCTGGAGCCGCAGGAATTGCTGGTGCTTTTCTTTTGCTGTCGCTCGGGCGCGGGACTGAGAGTATCCGGCGCCTCAAGCAACCGTGAGTTGCGAAACCCCGGGGGTATTGCCACACTCCCGAAAAGGCGCGGCAAAGTGGGGCGCGAATGTCAAATCAGCTCCCCTGGCGTCGGCGTGATCGCGTTATCATCATAACCAGGCGGGCCGCGGCGGCCCGTCCAACAGGATCCGGCGACCGCCGAGCTTCACATGGGCTGCATCGTCAATCTTCGTACCGCGCGCAAACGAGCCGGCCGGCTTCGGGCCGAGCAGGAGGCGGCGCAGAGGCGTCTTGCGTATGGGCGCTCCAAGGCTGAAAAAACATTGACGCGCGCGCTCGACGAGAAAGCCCGCAAGAACCTCGCGCAAAAGCGGATCGAAGGGAAAGACAGCCCATGAACTCGCCGGTCATCAAACGCTCGATCGTGATCGCCGGGCACAAGACCAGCGTCAGCCTTGAGGACGCATTCTGGAGGGGGCTCAAGGAAATCGCGGCTGGTAGGAACATCACGCTGTCAGATCTCGTAGGCTCGATCGATTGCGGGCGGCGGCACGGCAATCTGTCCTCGGCCATTCGCCTTTTTGTGCTCGACCATTTCCAGGCGCGCGGGGACGCTGCGTTTGCGATCGCGCGAGCCGACGACGGCCAGCGCGGCGGCGTGCATGACGGCGGGATAGGCGAACACTGCGTCGGACGCCAGCCTGAACGGCGCCTGGTCGCTTTCACGATCGGTATCACTCGCTGGGCGAGGAAATTCGGCGCGCCTGGACGGATCAGCGGTCGGGGCGCGCTCTGCCCCTGCGCGCCCACCGTCGCTGAACCGTTGGAAGCGCCCGGTGCGTGCGCCTGCGGGCTGAGCAGGATCGAGCGCGGCGGGGCGGCGGCGCCGCCTGCTCCGGTGCCGGAACCGGTTGGCGCCACGCCGGCGCCGGGCGGCGGCTCCTGCAGGCGTTCGAGCCCACGCGGGCCGGGAACCGGCGCGGACAACAAGCGCTGCGGGATGGCGGATTCCACGACCGCGCCGGACGGCGCGATGGGCAGGTTGGGCGAACCCGCATGGCCGGCCTGCCCCGCCATGCCGGTGCGCCGGTTTGCCTCGATCGAATTCGATCAGCCGCGTTTGCAGTTCGGCGGCGCTCAATGTCAGCCAGCTTTGTAACGCCGCCATGTCGAGCGTGCGCTGCGGGGCGGCAAGCGGACCGTGGACATTGACGGAAAGCTCCGGCCGGATGGCGATCAGTGCGTCCACGGGTGGAGCTTCCGAAAGGGTCATCCGCCCATTGATCGTGGCGTGGCCGAGATCGACGGCGCCGCCGATGGCAAGTTGCGCGCCGCCAGCGGCGGCTTGCAACGTCACCGGGTTCAGATCGACGGCACCTGACGCGACGGAAAGCGTCGCCTCGCCCAGCGGCACGGTGAGATGGCCGCTCGCCAGCGACGCATTCACCGCAGCCTGGACTTTGCCCATTTCGATCGGACTGCCCCGACCGGCGGCCCGCATCGCGGCGGCGAACACCCCGGCGTCGAGCCCGGCAAACTGTGCGTCTTTGAGGATCACGGTGCCGCTGCCGTGCAGCGAGCCGATCAGCGCTGCCGGACTTGTCCCGAAGCCGTCGCTCGCCAGCGACACGGTCAGTCGTCCGCCGCTTACGTTGAGGGCCGGTCCGAGCACCTCGGCGGCAGCGACATCGCCGAGATCGAAAGCGGCGTGGACGGCTAGCCCATCCGGATTGCGTTGCAGCGCCAGCGCGCCGGTCACGCGCCCGCCCGCGAAGCGGCCGTCGATGTTGTCCACGGAAATCGCCGAGGAATGGAAATGCGCAACGGCGGCAAGGTCATCGACGGCGAGCGTCGGGGCGAGATTCGCACGCGCGAACTTGAAGGCGACGGCGCCGTCGATCGAAGCAAACGCGCCGGCGCCGATCGGCGCTTGCGACCATTGCGCAGCCGCGCCGTGCGCGTCACGCGGCAGTCCGAACAGCAATGCCGCGAGGCTGCCGACATCGGCCTCGCTCGCCGCAATATCGCCCTCGACCACGACCGGATTGGCCCAATGGACCGCCACACGGCCATGCACCGAGCTGGCACCGACGGTGGCGGCGATGTCGGTGAACGACAATTTCCCGCCATCGAAGGCCAGCGCGGCATGGCCGGAAACCGCAAGGCCGGAGCCGGGCTGCCCGGTCAGCGCCTGTTGCAACGGCCGCAGATCGCCGGCCGCCGCCTCAAGCTGCAATTGCGCGGAGGGAGCTGCGGTCCCCGCGAGGCGCACGGTGCCGGCGAGCTGCGAACCAAAGCCGCTGGTTTCAACCTTGCCGTCGACGTGGACGTCGCCGCTCAACGGTCCCGCGGCGGTGAGCGTGAGGCGGCCGGGAAGTTGATCGACGGCGAGCACACGATCGAGGCCGAGCAGCGCCACCAGCGCGGTTGCGTCATCGGCGTCGATGCGACTGTCAAGCTGCACGACGGCGCTGTCGAGATGCGCCGCCTCGCCGCTCGCCTTGCCGTCGATGGCAACGCGCATGGCCGCGAGAGTGCCGTTGACTCGCAGTTCGGCGGTGCTGCCGGCGGCACCCGCCTGCCCGACATCGAGCACCGCATGCACTTTCGCCGGCGCCAGCCGGTCGGCGAGACGGCGCACCGCCGCCGCTTCCCGCGGCGCGAGCTTGGTGACGATGTCGCTCAATCCGTCGAGGGCGCTGGCGTCGAGATCGAGAATCATCTGCCCGCGCGGATGCGAAGACAATTCTTCGATCGCTCCGCTGATGTCGAGCTTCGCCCCCGCCAGGTCGCCGACGGAGAGCCGATCGACACGCAGCTTGCCGGCGTCGAAGGCAATCCGCGCGTTCACCGCGCGCGCCGCCACGCCCGCATATCGTGCCGTCCCGATGTCAAGGGTGAGCCTTGCTTCCTGCGGCGGCGCAAAACTGTCGCCGAGTACCGATCGACCGAGCGAAGCGAGCGCGTCCACATCCAGTTCTACCGCGCGCAGTTCGACGTCCAGACGCGAGGGTCGATGCGCGAGCGGCCATTGATAGGCGAGCCGTCCTTGCAGGCTTTCGCGACCGAGCGTCGCCGTCAGTCCGTCAACCGACACGCGATCGCTCGCAATGGTCATCTCCCCGTGCGCGTTGAACGTCCTCGCTTCGCCGGCGTTGCGCTGCCGGCTCTGGCCATCGAGCCATGACAGGAGCGCCCCCGCATCGGCTGAAGCGAGTGTCGCCGGGCCGGTAAACGTGAAATCCCTCGCCGTGCCGCTGAGCCGGCCGCTCAGCGTCACCTCGGTCAAGCCGGGCGCGTGGAAATGCAGGCCTTTCAGGCTCCATCCGCTGCGGTCGAATTGCAGATCGCCCGCGAGCGAATCCAGCGTCGTGCCGCCGAGCGTGAGCGCGTCGACGCTGAGCGCAATCCGGGCTGATAACGGCAATTTCGTCAGCGTCAGGAAGGCCGGCAAAAAATTCCGCAGAACGATGAGCGGCGGTCGGCCGGTGACATCGGGAGCCGCCAGGGCGCGATCGACGTCGATCTGCGCCGCCGAGATTTTTCCGACAAGACGCGGCCGCGCGCCGAAGCTCACATCGGCACTGCCGGACAAATGAACCGCCCGCTCTTGCGGCCCGTAGCGGAAGGCGAGATTGCGCAGCGCCGCCGCCGTCGGCGTCGCCTTGATCGCGCCGCTCAAGCGCCATGGAGCGCTGATCACGCGCCGGCCGTTCGCCAGCGCCGCACCGACCGGGCGCTCCAGCGCCAGCGTGCCGTCGAATTGCGGAACGCCGCGCTGGAAAGTCAGGACGCCGTCGAACTGAGTGGTCAGCGGAATATCGGACGGATCGATGGCGAGACTCATCCGCGCGCTGCCGGGGCGCAGCGGCGTGGCGGAAATCCGATAGTCGTAACGCTCGTCGCCGACGAAGGCCGTGCCATTGCCGGCAAGCGGCCCGGCGAAGCCGCCGCCGGCGCCATCGAACCAGAGCTTTTGGACCGCAAGCCGCGCACCAGACGCCGCATCGGTGAGGATGACGCTGCCATCCTCGATGCTGACATGGGCGGCCGGGACCTCTTCGGGGCGGCCGGACGAAGAACGGCATCGGCCATTCGAACGCGCCGGAACGATCAAGCCCGACGCTGATCTGCGGCGCGACGAGGTGCACCTCGGTCGCCTCGACCTTGCCGCGCAGCAACGCCCCGAGCGCCAGTTCAAGCCTGAGCATGCCGGCGCGCAATTGCGGTTTTTGCCCGGTCTCGCCGGCTGCGACATCGTGCACGGTGATTACCGGCGTCGGCAAAAGCCGCGCCTCGATCGCCCCGTTGACGCGCACGCGCAAGCCGGTGAGCCGGCTCGCCTCTGCCTCGATCGGGATGCGATAGCGATTCCAATCGATCACGAGCGGCGCCGCCAGCGCCGTCACGATCGCCAGGATGATCGCGATTGCCAGTCCGAGCAGCGTCGTCTGCACGGCGTCTCCGAAGCGTGCCTTCTGCGCCCTTCGAACTCGGCGCGCGCTACCGCGGCAAGCCTAAAGCAGACGGCCGCGGTTTGCACGCCAATCGCAGCAGCATTTCGGCCGCGTTCAGGGCCATTCTGTGTCGCGGGCTTTTTCCTTTTCCCCGCGCGCAGGTAGAGGGGCGAGGCAAGCCGATCCCGCGGGTGCGCTTCTCTTCATCCTGCCACGCGAGTGCGGGGGGGCGGATGCGCGCCGCCGCCCTCGCGGCGCGTTTTTGTTCGCACCCGAGTGATGAGCAGCCATTCGCAAGAACGAGGCCGCTTGCAGGAGACGCGAGCCTATTCGAGCGCGACGATCTTGCCCGGATTGAGGATGTCGAGCGGATCGAGCGCGCGCTTGATCGCGCGCATGGCCGCAAGCGCCGGCTCGCCGTGCTCGGCCAAAAGATACTTCATCTTGCCCTGACCGACCCCGTGCTCGCCGGTGCAGGTGCCGCCCATCGCCAGCGCGCGGTCGACCAGCCGCTCCAGCAGATCCTCCGCACGCTTGACCTCGGCGGCGTCTTTATTGTCGACCAGCAGCAGCATGTGGAAGTTGCCGTCCCCGACATGGCCGACCATCGGCGCGATGAAGCCGCTCGCTTCGGCATCGCGCTGGGTCTCGGTGACGCAATCGGCAAGCCGTGAGATCGGCACGCAGACGTCGGACGACAGCGCCTCGGTGCCGGGGCGCAACTGCCGGATCGACCAGTAGCTGTCATGCCGGGCCTGCCACAGCCGGGTGCGGTCCTCGGCCTTTGTCGCCCAGTCGAACGGGCCGCCGCCGAGTTCCTTGGCGATCTCGCCGAACCGCTCCGATTGTTCAGCGACGCCGGCGGCGGTGCCGTGGAATTCCAGCAGCAGCATAGGCGTCTCGGGCAACGACAGCTTTGAATACAGGTTGCAGGCTTTGACCTGCAGCGCATCGAGCAATTCAATGCGCGCCACCGGAATCCCGGATTGGATGGTGAGAATCGCGGCGTTGCAGGCTGCCTCGACCGACGGAAACTGACAGGTCGCCGCCGCGATCGCTTCCGGAATGCCGGCGAGCCTTAGCGTCAGCTCGGTGATGATGCCAAGCGTACCTTCGGAGCCGACCATCAGCCGGGTGAGGTCGTAGCCGGCCGAGGATTTCTTGGCTCGCCGCGCGGTGGTGACGACGTCGCCGTTCGCGAGCACGACCTTCAGCGCCAGCACATTGTCTTTCATGGTGCCGAAGCGCACCGCGTTGGTGCCCGAGGCGCGAGTCGCAGCCATGCCGCCAAGCGAAGCGTCGGCGCCGGGATCGATCGGGAAGAACACGCCCTTGTCGCGCAGATATTCGTTGAGCTGCTTGCGCGTCACGCCGGGTTGGATGACGCAATCGATATCCTCGGCGTGAACTTCCAGCACCTTGTTCATGTCGCGAAAGTCGAGGCAGACGCCGCCGCGCGGCGCGTTGACCTGGCCTTCGAGCGAGGTGCCGGTGCCGTAGCCGATCACCGGCACGCGGTGCTTTGCGCACAGGCGCACCACGTCCTGCACATCTTCAGTGCTCTGCGGGAAGACGACCGCGTCCGGCGGCTGGTTCTCGATCCAGGTGGTGGTGTGGCCGTGCTGCTGGCGCACCGCCTGCGAGGTGACGAGGCGATTGCCGAAGCGCGCGGCGAGCGCAGCGATCACCGTGTCAGCGGCGCTGCGCTCTTCCCGGGTGCGTTCCCTCGCCTCGACCAGCGCCATCGGCGTTTTCCTCTTTCTGGGGGCCAACGTGGCGGTCCGACCCGTGCAGGTCAAGGCCGCGTTCCAGCGCGGGTACTTGCGTCTGCGGCGACAAATCCGCAACAGTCGAGGCATGCAAGACCACAACCCGCCCGCCACTATGCCCGCGCCCTTCGTGTCCTCGCCGATGCGGGTCGAGCCGGGTTGGATCGACTATAACGGCCATCTCAACATGGCCTATTACAATGTGCTGTTCGATCGCGCCGTGGACGAAGTCTACGAGCGGCTCGGCTGCGGCCTGGCCTACGTGGAGAAGGAGCGGCATTCCTGCTTCACCGCCGAGATCCACGTGCGCTACCTGCGCGAGCTCAACGCCGGCGACACGGTGCGGGTGAGCTTCCAGCTGCTCGAGTTCGACGCCAAGCGGCTGCATTATTTCGAGCGGTTGCTCCACGCCGACGGCTGGCTCTCCGCAACCTCGGAGAATTTGGCCCTGCACGTCGACATGACGGCGCGCAAGACCGCGGCGTTTCCGCAAAGCATCATGGGCAAGCTTGAGCTGATGAAGGCGGCGCACGACAATCTGCCAATGCCCGCCGGCGTCGGCCGGCGCATCGCGATGAGGGCCGGTCAATGAACCATTCGAAAGTCACCATTCGCGAGCACCGCATCCCGACCGCAGACGCAAAACCCTATATCGCCGTCCAGGGGCCCGACGGCGCGCTGTGGTTCTGCGAGAACGGCGCAAGCAAGATCGGCCGCTTCGATGCGGTCCGCGGCACCTTCACCGAGTTCGCGCTGCCGGCCAAAACCGCGACGCCGATCGGAATCGCCACCGGGGGCGACGGCAATCTGTGGTTCACGCAAAAGGCCGCAAACCGCATCGGCCGCATCACGCCCCAGGGTGAGATCGCGGAATTTGACCTGCCGTCGCCTTACGCCGGACCCGACGGCATTGCGCTCGGCCCCGACGGCAACGTGTGGTTCTCCGAGTCCGAGATCAGCAAGATCGGCCGCATCACGCGGGGCGGGGCCATCACCGAATTCGGCGACGGTATCAGCGCGGGCGCGCGGCCGCTGTCGCTGGTGGTGCGCGACGGCGCACTCTGGTTCTCCGAAGCCGCCGGCAACCGCATCGGCCGCATCACGGTGGACGGCAAGGTCACCGAGTTTCCAATTCCGAGCCGCGACAGCCAGCCGCGCGCCATGGCGGCGCATCCGGACGGCTCGATCTGGTTCGTCGAGACCTCGACCAACGCGCTCGGCCGTCTCGACCGCGACGGCCGCATCAGCGAGCACAAAGTGCCGTCCCCGGATTCCTCGCTGCGTGGCGTTGCGGTCGGCGCCGACGGCGACCTCTGGTACACCGCCAATGCCGCCAACAGGATCGGCCGCATGGCACCGGACGGCACGGTGCGCGGCGAGTACGATATTCCGACGCCAGGAAGCGGCGCCCGCTGCATCACCGTGTTGGCCGACGGCCGCGTGTTCTTCACGCAATACGATGCCGGACTGATCGGCGAAGTGGTGGTTGGGTGACCTGTCGTTCCGTGGCGCGGGCGTCAGCTCACGAACCCGGAACCCGGATTCGCTGACCTGTGAATATGGATTCCGGATTCGCTGCCGCGTGGCCATCCGGAATGACGAAGGACAAGCCTCGTAAAAGCCACGCGCAGGTGCCATTTTACGCAGAGAGAATCAGTGGCGCCCAACACCGTGCCTGACCCCCTGAAGCGCACCTTTGAGCCTGCCGAATCCCCGGCCCAAAACCCCGGCGGCATTGCGGCGCGGGCGCGCGCCGCGGCCGCCGGCGGCGCAACCTATCTCACCGGGCTCAATCCGGAGCAGCGGCTTGCCGTGGAGACGCTCGACGGCCCGGTGCTGGTTCTCGCCGGCGCCGGCACCGGCAAGACGCGCGTGCTCACCGTGCGCATCGCCCACATCCTTAGCCTCGGCCGCGCCCGGCCCAGCGAAATTCTCGCCGTCACCTTCACCAACAAGGCGGCGCGCGAGATGAAAACGCGCGTCGGCGGGATCGTCGGCCAAGTGGTCGAGGGCATGCCCTGGCTCGGCACCTTCCACTCGATCGGCGTAAAAATCCTGCGCCGCCATGCCGAACTGGTCGGGCTGAAGCCGGATTTCACCATCCTCGGTGTCGACGACCAAATCAGGCTTTTGAAGCAGCTTCTCGCAGCCGAAAACATCGACGAAAAACGCTGGCCCGCGCGCGTGCTGGCGGTCCTCATCGACGGCTGGAAGAACCGCGGGCTCGGCCCCGGGCAGGTGGCGCCGGGCGAGGCCGCCGCCTTCGCCAACGGCAAGGGAGGCAAGCTCTACAAGGCCTATCAGGAGCGGCTGAAAATTCTCAATGCCGCCGATTTTGGCGATCTGCTGCTGGAGAATATCCGGCTGTTTCGCGAGCAGCCGGAAGTGCTGCGCCAATATCAGGTGCGCTTCAAATTCATCCTGGTCGATGAGTATCAGGACACCAACGTCGCTCAGTATCTGTGGCTGCGCCTGTTGGCGCAGCGGGCCAGCACCGCGGCAGCGACCCCAAATCTTCCCTCTCCCCTTGCGGGAGAGGGTGGTTTCGAGCGCAGCGAGGAACCAGGTCAGGGGTCCGGCAGCGCCGTGCATGCAAACCCCTCACCCGCCTTGCTCGCGGACGCTCGCGCGGCACCCTCTCCCGCAAGGGGAGAGGGAAATAAGAACATCTGCTGCGTCGGCGACGACGACCAGTCGATCTACGGCTGGCGCGGCGCCGAGGTGGACAACATTCTGCGCTTCGAGCACGACTTTCCCGGCGCCAAGGTCATCCGCCTGGAGCGCAATTACCGCTCCACCGGACACATTCTCGCCGCCGCCTCGCACCTGATCGCCCACAACGAGGGGCGCCTGGGCAAGACGCTGCGCACTGACGACGTGCCGGGCGAGAAAGTCGCCGTCACCGGTTCCTGGGATTCGGAAGAGGAAGCGCGCGCCGTCGGCGAGGAGATCGAGCAGCTGCAGCGCGCCGGCCCAAATGGCGAAAGACATGCGCTCAACGAGATCGCCATCCTGGTGCGCGCCTCGTTCCAGATGCGCGAATTCGAGGACCGCTTCGTCACGCTCGGCCTGCCCTATCGCGTCATCGGCGGCCCGCGATTTTATGAGCGCGCCGAAATCCGCGACGCGCTCGCCTATCTGCGCGTGGTCAACTCACCGGCCGACGATCTCGCCTTCGAGCGCATCGTCAATGTGCCCAAGCGCGGCCTGGGCGACGCCACCGTGCAGACGCTGCACGAGCACGCGCGCAAGCGCCGCGTGCCGCTGACCGAGGCGGCGCGCGTGCTCATCGAGACCGACGAGCTGAAACCGAAGCCGCGCGGCGCGCTGCGCGGCGTGCTTGGAGCCATCGAACGCTGGCGGGCGCAGCGCGATCGCCTGCCGCACACCCGCCTCGCCGAAATCATTCTCGACGAGAGCGGCTACACCGAAATGTGGCAGAAGGACCGCTCCGCCGATGCCGCCGGGCGGCTCGAAAACCTCAAGGAGCTCGTTCGCTCCATGGAGGAGTTCGAGAACCTGCAGGGTTTTTTGGAGCACATTTCGCTGGTCATGGACAACGAGAAGGCCGCCGAGGAGGACGCAGTCAACGTCATGACCCTGCATTCGGCCAAGGGGCTGGAATTCGACACGGTGTTCTTGCCCGGCTGGGAGGAAGGGGTGTTTCCCAACCAGCGCACGCTCGACGAGACGGGGCGTGCCGGGCTGGAAGAGGAGCGCCGCCTCGCCCATGTGGGACTGACCCGCGCGCGGCGGCGGGCGAAAATCTATTTTGCCAGCAACCGGCGCATGCACGGGCTGTGGCAAACAAATATTCCCTCGCGCTTTTTGGACGAGCTGCCGGAAGCCAACGTCGAGGTGACCGAGCCGCAAGGGGGACATGCCGGCTTCGGCAATTTCGGCGGCTACGGCGCCTCGCGCTTCGACGCCGCGACTTCGTTCGGCTCCAGTTACGGCACGCCCGGCTGGCGGCGCGCCCAGGCGAAAAAAGGCGATGGCGGTTTTTCGGAGGATGGCACGCGCTACACCGCGGACGACGAGGACGACCCTTCTGCCCTTCCCCGGTCGGGGGGAGGGCGATCGAGCGACCTGTCCGCCGAAGCCCGCAGGGCGAAGGCGGACGCGCGGCCGGGTGGGGGTTCACGCAATCCCAGTGCCGCGGCGCGCATCCCGCTCACCATCGAAGGCGAACTCATTGCCAAATCCACCGGCGCCACGTCCGCCTTCACGCTCGGCGACCGCGTCTTTCACCAGAAATTCGGCAACGGCAACGTCACCGCGATCGACGGCAACAAGCTGACGATCCAGTTCGACCGCGCCGGCCAAAAGCGCGTGGTGGATAGCTTTGTGGAGCGGGTGTGATGAAAGGTGACCTCGCTCCGCATTTTTCATTGCGAGGATAACTTTGTATCCAAAGGAGCAAGGAGGTCGGCGATCTCCGATCGTCGGGGATTATTTTGGATGCCCATGCAAATTTGACGAAAGGGATCACACCGCCTGGGATTGCCGTATCCTGACCAAAAGTGAGAAATTTTATCCGGGTGAAACAAAAGAGTTTGGAATGATCTTTCTGACACCAGAAGCAGGCGCCCTATTCCGCGTGGTCAGGAAGTTCTATTTATGGGAGGGTAAGATATTTGGTGAGGCTGCCGCCCTCCAGTGAGACTCTTCCTTTCGCACGCCGGCCCCATGGCAGACAGCGCCACGCTCGCCTCCCCTCCGTTTGCTAAATCCCAACATCAGTAATTACCTCAGCCAACACAAAGTTGATTACCCTCGACATCGACGCCGATGCCTGCCCGGTGAAGCAGGAGATTTATCGCGTCGCCGAGCGGCACACCGCGTAGCAAGCTTAGTCCGGATTGAGTGCAACGAAATGGGCGAGCGTCGCGATCCATCCCGCGGATTTCGCCGGCGCTCCATCCGGGCTACCCCGTCGGCCTATCTGAGTGCAGACAAGGTGTGATACGCTCCCGGCGAGGTAAGACATATGGCCGGCCGTCGCAAAGATATGGAAGCCGATCTCGCGCCCGGCGACGAGCCGATGCGCGCGGAGTACGAGCACGACTTTTATTCATGGTCGATCGAGCAGGCGCGGCTGATCCGCGAAGGCCGCTACCATGCGCTCGACCGCGACAATCTTGCCGAGGAGATCGAATCATTGGGGCGCGAGCAATTCAACAAACTTGTCAGCGCATTGCGCGTGGCGATGATGCACATGCTGAAATGGGACCATCAGCCTGCCATGCGATCACGCAGCTGGATGCTCTCGATCAAACAGCAGCGCTACGAAATTGACAACGTACTGGATGACAATCCGGGGCTCAAACCGCGCCTCGCCGAAGCCATCGCCCGCGCCTACCGCAGCGCCCGCATTGATGCCGCCAAGGAAACGGGACTGGACGAGACGGAATTTCCGGCGAACTGTCCCTATTCGTTCGACGATATTAGCACGCGCAATTTCGCACTATAAGAAGCGCAGATGCTTCTCGACCGGCTGACATGTCGATGGGGCCATGCGCTCGGCTATTTGTTCTGCGAGCTGGCATTCAAAACCGATTGCCGCGGCCCGTTCCAATACTCTTACCGCCTCGGCTGCTGGCTCTACGGGCATGCGACCGATGCCGGAATCCGCTGCGGCGAACTCGTGCAGAATCCGGCATTTGGTTCTGGAACGGACGAACCCCTCTATGTTCCTCGTTCGCCGCACCAGCGCGCGCCGCAGCAACCGTAGCTCGGATTGGGTGAAACGAAATCCGAGTTAAGCCGTGGAGTTCCCGGATTTTTCTAGCGCTCAATCCGGGCTACAGATGCGGCAATGCCGCGTGTATGCGTCGGTCGAGCCCGCGCATGGAGATGTTAGTGCAGAATCAGGAAGCATGGCGGCCATTTCCATCTACATCAACGCCTTGCCGGTCCGGTGAAGCAAGAGATTTACCGTGTCGCCGAGCGTCATGTGCGCAAAGACGCGGCACCGAAGGTTTTCGCCCTCAGCGCGTCATCTCAGCTCCACCGCTTCAACAGCAAGAATCGTCGGCAGATGACGCGCGATCTCCTGCCAGGTCTCGCCTTCGTCGATACTGCCGAACACCGAGCCGCTGTTGGTGCCGAAATATAGTCCCGCCGGATCGCGGGCGTCGCCGGCCATGGCCTGGCGTAGAACGGTGAAGAAGCAGCCCTGCTGCGGCAGGCCGTGGCGCATCGCCTGCCAGGTTTGGCCGCCGTCGCGCGATCGCCACACCGCCGCGGCGGCGTCCGGCGGGAAACGTCCGGCCGTGTCGCCGTTCAATGGCAGCGTCCAGATGGTGTCCGGATCGCGCGGATGAACGCGGATGGGGAAGCCGAAGGTCGACGGCAGGCCTTTGGTGCAATCGTTCCAGCTGCGGCCGCCGTCGGCCGAGCGCCAGACGCCGTAATGATTCTGCTGATAAAGCACGTCGCTCGCGCCCGGCGCGCGGATCATGTTGTGAACGCAGTGCCCGATCTCGCCGTCACGCGGCGCGGCAGGGTGCTCGGCGTGGCCGATCGTTTCGGCGTTCGAGAGACGATTGCGGCGCTCCCATGTCGCCCCGCTATCCTCGGTCGCGAACACGCCGGCCGCCGAGATGCCGACCCAGAGCTTTTTCCGGTTGTCCGGATCGGGGATGATGGTGTGCAGCGTCAGCCCGACGCCGCCGGGAGTCCAGCTCCCCGCGGACGGGTGATCGGTCAGGCCATGCACCTTCACCCAATCCTTGCCGCCGTTCGTGCTGGCCAGAAGGCTCGCCGGTTTGGTGCCCGCGTACAGCGTGCCGTGCGCGTAGCTCAGCGACCAGATTTGCGCGAAGGTGTCGGCGAACGGCAGCGGCGCTTCGGTCCAGCCGACCATCTTCGCGAAATTGGCATCCTTTGCGGCCCAATCGTCCATCGTTCCCTTGGTGAGACGGGCGAGCTTCCAGGTCGCGCCGCCGTCCTCGCTGCGCCAGACACCCGCGCCATGCCAATCGCCGCCGCCGCCGGCCCATAGCGTGCCGGTCTCGGGGTCGCCAATCATGTGATTGATCGGCCAGCCGTCGCAGTAAGGACCTCCAATCACCCAACCGCTACGGTCGTTGCCGCTGGAAAGCAGAAAGGCGCCCTTGGTCGTGCCGACCAGCAGCGTCGTGCGCGTTGCGGACATCGGGTTTTTGCTCTCCATCGCGAGCAACATTGGACTATAAGACCGCCGTCTTACCCGCGAATGCTAGCACGGGCCGCTCCTATCAGAAATGATCGCCATCTACATCGACGCCGATGCCTGCCCGGTGAAGCAGGAGATTTATCGCGTCGCCGAGCGCCATGCGCGAAAGGGCGTGGCGCTGAAGGTCTTCGTCGTTACCAACAGCCCGATTGCCGTGCCGCGCGATGAGTTTGTCGAACGCCTGGTGGTCGGCGCCGGCATGGATGAAGCGGACAACTGGATCGCCGAGCGCGCCACGCGCAGCGATATTGTCGTCACCGCCGACGTGCCGCTGGCGAGCCGCTGCGTGAAGGCCGGCGCGGACGTCATCGCGCCGAACGGCCGGCCGTTCACCGCGGACTCGATCGGCATGACGCTCGCCACCCGCAACCTGATGGATTCGCTGCGCTCGGCCGGCGAAATTACCGGCGGCCCAAAACCGTTCGCGCCGCGCGACCGCTCCGAATTTCTCGCCGCGCTCGACCGCGCCATCGTGCGGCTCACGCGCGCCGGGTTTGGGCGGGCCGCAAATTAGCGTCCCGGCGCGCTCAGCGTGTCTCGTTGCGCCCTCGCCCCTTGCGGGAGAGGGCAGCGCAAGACTTTCAGCGAATACGGTCAGGTGAGGGGTTCGCCCAAAGCCCCTCACCCATTCTTGCCGCTGAACCTCCGGGCCGCCCTCTCCCGCAAGGGGCGAGGGCACGATAATGAGCGCCGCACTAACCTCGGCTTCGCCTTCGCCGCTGGACGAGACAGATCAGCCCGCCATCCATGGTCCGCGAACGGAACCGTGAGCGCACGCTCGACATTCACCAGACAGCACAATTGCGACCGCGAAGGAATGCGCCCATGATCCGCAAGCTGTCATCCGGCAAATACCAACTCTACTCACGCAAGACCGATCCGAAGACCGGCAAGCGCCGCAATCTCGGCACCTTCGGCTCACGTGCCGCCGCCGAGAAGCATGAGCGCGCTGTGCAGTATTTCAAAAGACATTGACCATAGTCCTCGCCCTTAGAGGCTCGGGGTGGGATGAAGATATGTTAGCGTGCGCACCTAACGGCGGCGGGCAAAAAGACGCGATGGCAGACGAACAAAAACAACGCGAGGTCGACCTCCTGGTCGCAGGCGCCGGGCCGGCCGGCATGACGGCGGCGTTGGTGGCGAGCCTGCAAGGGCTCAGCGTGCTGATCTGCGAGAAATCGGATCAGGTCGGCGGCACCGGATCGACGTCGGCCGGCACATTGTGGATTCCCGGCAATCGTCAAAGCCGCCAGGCCGGCTTCGACGACAGCGCGGCGAAGGCCGAAGACTATCTGGACGCGCTGATCGGCAGCGCCTCGGGCCGCGATCTGCGCACGGCGTTTCTCAAAACCGCGCCGGCCGCGATCGACTGGCTGGAGCGCAATAGCGAGGTGAAGTTCGCACCCTGCGGGCGGCATCCCGACTATCGCAGCAACATGAAAGGCGCCGCAGTCGCCGGCCGCGCCATCATTCCAGAACCGTTCGACGGCCGCCTGCTCGGCGCCGCGTTCGCGCGGCTGCGCCCGCCGATCCCCGAATACATGCTGTTCGGCGGCATGATGATCGCCAAGGCCGATATTCCGCCGCTGGTCGGCCGTTTCAAGTCGCTCGCCAATTTCACCCACGCAACCGCGCTGCTGGCGCGCTACGCGATCGACCGGCTGCGTTACCGGCGCGGCACGCGCCTGACGATGGGCAATGCTCTCACCGCGCGGCTGTTCTACAGCCTGAAGAAGCGCGGCATCGAGATTTTGTTCAACGCCCCGATCGACGCGCTCGACTGCCGCGACGGGCGCGCCGTGGGCGCGACGATCAGAACCGTGGACGGCGAGCTTCATGTCAAAGTCCGAAACGGCGTCGTGCTCGCGACCGGCGGCTACGGGCACAACAGGCGCTATCGCGAAGCCTTCATGGCGCAGCCTGTGCCGGTCCATTCGATGAGCAGCGAATTCAACCACGGCGACGGGATTGCGCTCGGCGAAAAACTCGGCGCGCGCATCGCCCCGCAAGAGCACCGCCGCAGCGGATTGTGGACGCCGGCATCGGTCACGCCGCGCGCCGACGGCAGCAAGGGGCTATACCCGCACCTTCTGCTCGACCGCGCCAAGCCGGGCCTGATCGCGGTGGATGCGCGCGGCGAACGCTTCGTCAACGAAGCCGTCTCGTATCACGACTTTGTCGAGGGCATGTTCGACGCCGGCGACAAGTCACCGTCTTTGGCGCCGTCTTCGTCGCCGGCAATTCCCTGCTATCTGATCTGCGACGCAGCGTTCATCAAAAAGTACGGGCTGGGTCTCGTCTATCCCGGCGCCGGCAACCTGCGGCGCCTGCTGCGGGCGGGATATCTCAAGCGCGCCGATACGCTCGACGGCCTCGCCGGCGCGTTCGCCATCGACGCGGCGGGCCTGCGCCGCACCGTCGAGCGCCACAATGGCTTTGCGCAAACCGGCATCGATGTCGACTTCGGCAAGGGCGAGACCGAGCTGAACCGCTTCAACGGCGACGCCGGGCACAAGCCCAATCCCTGCATCGGCCCGCTGGCGATCGCACCCTATTACGGGCTGGAAATCTGGCCCGCCGACATCGCGGTGAGTACGGGCCTGTCGACAGATGCGCACGCGCGCGTGCTCGACGGGAATGGTCAAGCCATCGCCGGTCTCTACGCCTGCGGCAACGACATGGCGTCAATGACGCGCGGGTCCTATCCCGGGCCGGGCACCACGCTCGGGCCCGGAATGGTGTTCGCGTATCGGGCGGCGATGCATGCCGCCGGGCGAGAGCCGCTGGAGGAGCCGATCGCGCGCGGCTGAATGCGCTGAGCTATGTCATGCGGCATAAGCGCCTCGCCGCGCCCCATTTTTCGCGGCGAGCGCGGTAACCTTACTTGCCAAACGGCGGCGAGTTGGAGACCGCAGCTGGCAACATTGCGGCAGCCGCCACAATTTCTAAATCATATCATTGATCATTGATTGGATCGTTTCTCGGCCACGCGAACGTGAACGCACCGCCGGCTGTACTCACTATTGCGGCCGCATTTCGTTCACCATTTTGCCCGGCGCCGATCCATACACAAGGATAGTTGATCTGAACCATTTGCCTGCGAGAGGCTTCTACTAGGCGGGGCGAGTCTGTCTTCGTCAAATCGTCTTAAGCCTCCCTTGGTCCCCCCATCACCAGGTGTCAGCCATAAGTCCGCATAAAGTCGTCTATGCCTCGCTGTTCGCGGCGGGACTGGCGTTGCCGCTATCTTCCCCGTCCTACGCCAACATCGTCATCTCCGTGAACAAGAGCACGCAGCGCATGCTGGTCACGGTCGATGGCCAGACCCGCTACGAATGGCCGGTCTCCACCGGTCGCGCCGGCTACGGCACGCCGAGCGGCGCGTTCAAGCCGAACCGCATGGACGCGATGCACTATTCGCGGCAGTACGAGAACGCGCCGATGCCGCATTCGATCTTCTTCGACCTGCATGGCCACGCCATCCACGGCTTTTGGGATACGCCGCATCTGGGCCTGGCGGTGTCACACGGCTGCGTGCGGCTGTCGCCGGCAAACGCGGCGGTTCTGTTCGCCCTGGTGAAGCAGGAAGGCGTGGCCAACACGACCGTCAGCATCAGCGGCCAGATCCCGGCTCGCACCGCTCCACTCGTGGCCAGTCGCCAAGTGCCAACCGAGCAGGCGAGCGAACAGCCGGTGCCGACCGAACCGGGCTACGGCGGGCAGCAGGCTTACGCCCAATATCCGGCCTACACGGCACCGCAGCCGTACGGCGGGCCGGTTTACGACCGATATGGCGCGTCGTCGCCGTACCCCTCGCAGCCGGCACCGGTCTACGCCTACGGCCGGCCCGCCTATCAGCCCTACGGCGGTGGGAATTATCGGCAGCCTTACGGCGGCGGGTATTATCAGCGGTCTTATGGCGGCGGGTATTATCAGCAGCAACCGTCCGGCCTGTATTGAGCACGGTGACGGGACGCGTCGACTTGGCGCGGTGGTCGATTTGGCGCGGTGGTCGACTTGGTGCGGTAACGGGGCGCGTCGCCTAGACAATGCGGCGCACCTTTCTCGTGGCTGGGCTCACATCGGCCTTACGAATTTCAAAACGAAATTGTCGACCGGCATGTTCGGCTTGTAGCTCGGGAAGTCGTGCGTATCGGCGCCATTGCGCCAAAAATTGCCTTCGGCGACGAAGCGGAAGCCGGCCGCTTCGACCTCCCGGCGCAACGCGCTTTCCTCGATTCGGTGCAGGGTGTGACCGACCGAGATGCCCTGCCCCGGCAGCGCCGAATGATCGGCGATCACCAGATAACCGCCAGGCTTGAGCGCGGCGAACATCTTGCGGTCCATCTCGGCGCGATCGACCTTCATGTAGGTCGTATCGTGATAGAAGAACAAAAAGGTGATCAGATCGAGATCGCCCACGCCCGGCGGGATCGGATCGTCGAACGGGCGAATGTCGGCGACGGCGTCCTTCATCGCCGGGGTTTTCAGGCGAGCCTCGAAGGCCGCCTTGGCTTTGGCGCCCGTGTCGGACGGGTTCTGCCCGTAGACGACACCGTTCGGCGCCACCGCGCGCGCCATCAACTCGGTCGAGTAGCCGGAGCCGGCGCCCATATCGAGCACCTTCATGCCCGGGCGCGGACCGGCGAAGACGAGAAACGGCAGCGGGTCGCGCCTCTTGTCGGCCTGCCGATCCGCTGCGCTGCGGTCGGGCGCGGCGAGGAGCTTTGCGTAGTCAGGCGACTGGACCTGCGCAGCGGCGATGGCAAGGCCGGTTGGAAGAGCGGCTGCAAGGGCTGTTGCAAGGGCTGTTGCAAGCCCGATTGCGAGACCGGTCGCAAGGCTGACCGCAATGGCCCACGATCTGCCGGCATGCTTTGCGTTCATTGATTGATTTCTCCCGCCATTGAGGTGTGCGGCATGGTATCGCCAAGGGGCCGCGAACGCTGTTGACAAGGCTGTGAAACGGCATCGCAAATATTGTGGAAGACTTGGGGAATAAAGGTGCGTAACGGGATTCAATCCGGAGTCGGATTGGGCCCTGTGAATTGGTCGCACAAGCAGAAGTCTCCATTAAACCGATGATTTTCCAACCAGGTCGGCATGGCGCAACCAAGGTCGCAACGCTGGAAACCGACGAACAATCGGCGCGCACGATCGCGGGGCTCGTCGACGAGGGTCTCTGCGGCGCCGGGGCCGCTATCGAGCTTGTGGATAACGGCGGCGGATCATGGCGCGTGGCGCTACATGCGCGCGCTGCCTCGGACGAAAGCGAGGTTCGCGACCTGATCGCCGCCGCGGTCGGTCCGGCGGCAGCGAAGGCGCTGCGTTTCCGGCCTCTGGCCGCGAAAGATTGGCTGCACGAGAGCCTCGCTGGCCTGACGCCGGTCCACGCCGGCCGCTTCGTCGTTCACGGCTCCCATGACCGCGGGCGCGTTGCGGAAAACCGCATCGGCATCGAGATCGAGGCCGCGCTCGCCTTTGGCACCGGCCATCATGGCACCACGCGCGGCTGCCTGTTGGCGCTCGACGGCATTTGCAGGACGATTAGCACGCACCAAGCAACAGTTCGCCGTCACCCTGAGGTGCGAGCGAAGCGAGCCTCGAAGGGCGGCGGCCCGAGCGCCTCGGCCCCATCCTTCGAGGCCCGCGCTACGCGCGGGCACCTCAGGATGACGAAAAAAAAGCACATCCTCGATCTCGGCACCGGCTCGGGCGTGCTCGCCATCGCCGCCGCGCGCGCCCTGCGCCTTCACGTCCTGGCGACCGATATCGACCCCGAGGCGGTGCACGTCGCCCGCGCCAACGCGCGGCTGAACGGTGTCGGTCCGCTCATCACTACGCTGCGCGCCGAGGGCGTTACGGCTTTGCCCACGGGCAAGCGATTCGATCTGGTGTTCGCCAATATCCTGCTCGGCCCGCTGCAACGCTTCGCCGCGGCGCTGATCAAGCTCACCGCCCCGGGCGCACGCGTCATTCTCTCCGGGCTGCTCGCGGCGCAGGCGAATGCGGCGCTGGCCGCTTACCGGCCGTTGGCGCTCGAACGGCGCATCACGCTCGACGGCTGGACGACGCTGGTATTGAGGCGCCGCTAAGCTCATCCAACCCTCCCCTGAAGAGTAAAGACACTTCGTTGCCGGCGCGGCCGTTGCCTCCTACATTGCCGACGATGTTCGAGGCGCATTTTCAATCGTTCGAGGACAGCACCGAGCGCGGCGAAAGCGCGCCGCGGCTCGCGGCATTGCGCGCCGAACTGGCGCGGCGCGGCCTCGACGGCTTCATCGTGCCGCGCACCGACCGCTATCAGAACGAGTACGTGCCGCCCAGCGCCGAACGGCTGGCCTGGCTCACCGGTTTTACCGGCTCGGCCGGGATCGCCATCGTGCTCGCCGAGCGGGCGGTCATCTTCGTTGACGGCCGCTACCAGGTGCAGGTCACCGAGGAGATCGACAGCGCGCTGTATGTCGTCGAGCACCTGGTCGAGCGCCCACCCGCGGCCTGGATCGAAGCCAATTTGGGCTCCGGCCAGAAACTCGGCTATTCGCCGTGGCTGCACACGGTCGAAGGCGCCGAGCAGCTCGCCAAGGCCGCGGCCGCGGCCGGCGCAAGCCTGGTGCCGGTCGCCGACAATCCGGTGGACGCGATCTGGTCCGGCCGGCCGGCTTCGCCGCTCGGCGCCGTGGCGCTGCACGACCTACGCTACGCCGGAGAGGATACGCCGCAAAAACTCGAGCGCGTGCGTGCCGAGATGCGCAAGGTCGCCGCGGATGCGCTCGCAATCTCGGATCCGCAGGCGCTGTCGTGGCTGTTCAATATCCGCGGGCGCGATATTCCGCACACGCCCGTGGTCCTCGCCTTCGCCTTGCTGCCCAGGGAGGGTCGGCCCGCGCTCTATGTCGATTTCCGCAAACTCGCCGATCCCGTGCGCGGCCGGCTCGAACAGTTTGCTGCGCTGCGCGCGCCGGGCGAGTTCGAGCGCGACCTCGCCGCACTCGGCGGCGAGCACCGCGCCGTGCGCCTCGATCCAGCGGCGTGCCCCGAGGCGATCGCGCGGCTGATCGTCGACAATGGCGGGCGGATTTTACGCGGCGCCGACCCTATCGCGCCGATGAAGACGGTGAAGAATGCGGCCGAGATAGCCGGAGCCCGCGCCGCGCAACTGCGCGACGGCGCCGCGGTGACACGATTTCTCGCCTGGTTCGACCGCGAGGCGCCGGACGGGCGCCTGACCGAGATCGACGCGGTCGAAGCGCTCGAGAGCTTTCGCCGCGACACCGGCCAGCTCAAGGACGTGTCGTTCCCCACCATCTCGGGCGCCGGCCCGCACGGCGCCATCGTGCATTACCGCGTGACCCGCGGCAGCAACTGGCGCATTGCGGCCGGCGAACTTTTCCTGATCGATTCCGGCGGCCAGTACGAAGACGGCACCACCGACATCACACGCACGGTCGCGGTCGGCGCGCCGGCCGAAGAATTTCGCCGCAACTTCACGCTCGTGCTCAAGGGGCACATCGCCATTGCACGCGCGGTGTTCCCTGACGGCACCGCGGGCGCGCAGCTCGAACTCGTTCGCGCGGCAGTTTCTCTGGCGCGCCGGGCTCGATTTCGATCACGGTACCGGCCACGGCGTCGGCTCATACCTGTCGGTGCACGAGGGACCGGCGCGCATTTCCAAGCTCGGCAGCGCACCGCTCAAGCGCGGCATGATCCTGTCCAACGAACCGGGCTATTACCGCACCGGCGCCTACGGCATCCGCATCGAGAACTTGGTCCTGGTCAGCGAAGCCGCGCCGGCCGCCGGGGCGGAAAGGCCGCTCAATGAATTCGAGACGCTCACGCTTGCGCCGATCGACCGCCGCCTGATCGAGCCCGCGATGATGACCGAAGAGGAGATTGCCTGGCTCGACGCCTACCACGCGCGGGTGCGCGGCGCGCTCGCCGAATTGGTCGATGCGCCGACGCGGCAATGGCTGGACCTCGCGACGGCGCCGCTTGCGGCGGCGCAACATTGAGCGTCTCCACGTAACGTCGAAGCCGGGCGCTCGTTCAGGCAAAACTGAAGGTTAACTCTAACGCCGCTGCATCGCCGCGCATGTCCCGGTCCCGCAATGTCGAGTATGGAACTTTTATCTAACGGGAACGTTTTTTGCTGGGTTGGTTCAAGGAGCGAGGAAAACCATGCTTGGGACCATTCTGATCATTATTCTGATCCTGCTGCTCATCGGGGCCCTGCCCACTTGGGGGTATAGTTCCGGTTGGGGTTATTATCCCGGCGGCGGACTCGGCCTCATTCTAGTCATCGTGATCATCCTGGTTCTCGTCGGAAGAATTTGATGTCCGTCCCGCAGGGCGGGACGGTCATTTGCGTTGCAGCACAAGCGTTCATGCCCGGCCGTTTGCCGGGCATGGGCCCATGTGGTGGAACGAACAAAGAGGTGGTCCGCTCGATAGACCACGCGTGGCTCAGCATTAGCGAATAAGATTTACCCAGTCGTCTTCGCTCAACACCGTGACGCCGAGCTTTTTCGCCTCTGCGAGCTTGGAGCCCGCGCCCGGCCCGGCCACGACGTAATCGGTCTTCTTCGATACTGAGCCGGATACCTTGGCGCCGAGACGCTCGGCCGAGGCCTTCGCCTCGTCGCGGGTCATCTTTTCCAGCGTGCCGGTAAAGACGACCGTCTTGCCGGCGACCGCCGAATCGGCACGCGGCTTTTCGGCATCGAGAATGCGCACCTGGGCGGCAAGCCGTTCGATCCGGCGCCGATTGTGCTGCTCGGCAAAATACTCGCCCAGACTCTCGATCACGGTGTCGCCGATCTGGTCGAGCGCGTCCATTTCCGCCTTGGCATCATCGTCGCCGCGGGCAAGCCGCAGGCATGCATCGTGGAACGCCGACCATGAACCATAGCCGCGTGCCAGCGAAACCGCCGTGGTCTCGCCGACGTGGCGGATGCCGAGCGCGTAGATGAACCGTTCGAGCACAATCTCCCGCCGCGCCTCGATGGCGTTGAACAGATTGCGCACCGAGGTTTCGCCGAAACCTTCGACCTCTTCGAGGCGGGTTTTTTTGCCCGTTTCCCGCAGCACGAGTTTCCCGTTGCGCTGGTGCAGCGTGAAAATGTCCGCCGGCTCGTCGATCCAGCCCTGCCCGTGGAAAAACGCGATCTGCTTCTCGCCAAAGCCATCGATATCGAAGGCGCGGCGCGAGACAAAATGCTCGAAATGGCCGAGCGTCTGGTACGGACAGGCGAATTCCCCGGTGCAATGGGCGCGCGCTCCCTCCTCGCCGCCGGCAATGATCTCGCGCACCACGTCGGTATGCAGCGGACATGGGCATTTTGCCGGAAACCTGTAAGGCTTGGCCTCGCCCGGACGTTTTTCCAGGACGACGCCAAGAACCTGCGGAATAACGTCGCCGGCGCGCTGGATATGCACGGTATCGCCGCGGCGCACGTCGAGCCGCGCGATCTCGTCGGCATTATGCAGCGTCGCATTCTGCACCACGACGCCGCCGACGGTGACCGGCTCCAGCTTGGCGACCGGCGTGAGCGTCCCGGTGCGGCCGACCTGAATGTCGATGTCGCGCACCACGGTCGTCGCCTGCTCGGCCGGAAATTTGTGCGCGATCGCCCAGCGCGGCAAGCGCGAGACAAAGCCGAGCCGTTCCTGCCAGTCGAGCCGGTCGACCTTATAGACCACGCCGTCGATGTCGTAGTCGAGACTGCCGCGTTGCAGCTCGATCTCACGATGGAATGCCAAAAGCTCCTCGACCGAGTTGCATAATCTGGTCAGCGGATTGGTCTTGAACCCGCACGACGCAAACCATTTGATCATGCCGGACTGCGTGTCGGCCGGGTTTGCGCTCATCTCGCCCCAGGCGTAGGCAAAAAATCCGAGCGGCCGCGATGCGGTGATCGAGGCATCCTTCTGCCGCAGCGAGCCGGCCGCCGAATTGCGCGGATTGGCAAACACCTGCCCGCCGCCCTCGGCTTGGTGCTTGTTGAGCGCAAGGAACGCGCGCTTGGTCATGTACACTTCGCCGCGCACTTCGCACACGGCGGGACTGTTTTTGCCTTTGAGTCGCTTGGGGATGTCCTCCAGCGTCTTGACGTTGGCGGTTACGTCCTCGCCTTCGCTGCCGTCGCCGCGCGTGGCGCCGCTGACCAGTTCGCCGTTCTCGTAGCGCAGCGACATCGACAAGCCGTCGATCTTGGGTTCGGCGGAGAACACGATCGGCTCGCTCTCGGGCAGCCGCAGGAACCGGCGGATGCGGCCGACGAAATCGATCACGTCGTCCTCGGCAAATGCATTGTCGAGCGAAAGCATCGGCACCGCGTGGCGCACTTTGGCAAAGCGCGCCGACGGTGCGGCACCGACATGCTGCGTCAAGCTCTCGGTCGTACGCAGTTGCGGAAAGCGTGCCTCGATGGCGTTGTAGCGCCGCCGCAACGCGTCGTATTCGGCGTCGGCAACAGTGGGCGCGTCTTGCTGGTAATAGCGCCGGTCGTGCTCGGCGATTTCCTTCGCCAGCCGCGCGTGTTCGGCCGTCGCCTGTTTTTCCGTGAAGTCGTCGACGGGCGTCTCAGTCTTTGCCTTACGCGCCATGACGTATCAGCCCGCCGCCCTTATCAAACGTTCGGCGGCGGCGCGGGCTTCGGCGGTGATTTCGGCTCCGGCGAGCATGCGCGCGATCTCCTCGCGGCGGCGTTCGGCGACCAGTTCGTCAAGCCGGGTAGCGACCCTCTTGCCGCGGCCGAGCGTATCCTTGGTGATGAGGTAGTGCCGGTCGGCGCGCGCCGCCACCTGCGGCGCGTGGGTCACCGCGATCACCTGGACGCCGGCGGCGAGGCGCGAAAGCCGCACGCCGATCGCATCGGCCACCGCGCCGCCGGCGCCGGTGTCGATCTCATCGAACACCAGCGTCGGCGCCGAGCCGCGATCGGCCAGCACCACTTTGAGCGCAAGCAGGAAGCGGGCGAGTTCGCCGCCGGAGGCGATCTTCATCAGCGGCCCGGGTCTGGTGCCCGGATTGGTGCGCACCCAGAACTCGACGCGGTCGATCCCGTCCGGGCCCTCGTCCACCGCTTCGATTTCAGTGGAGAAGCGGGCGCGTTCGAGCTTGAGCGGAGCCAGCTCGGTGTTGACCGCCCGGTCGAGCGTCGCGGCCGCGCGCCGGCGCCGAGTCGAGAGCGCCTGCGCGGCTTCCCGGTAGCGCGACGCGGCAGCCTGCGCGTCGCGCTCAAGAGCGACAAGACGCTCGGCGCCGGCATTGATCAGCGCCAGGTCGGCCGCATAGCGGCGCCCGGCCGCGTTGAGTTCGTCGACCGGCACGTTGTACTTGCGTGCAGCCGCGCGCAGCGCGAACAGGCGTTCTTCGATCCGTTCCAGCTCGGCCGGATCGTACTCGGCCGCGCGCAAAGCCGCCTCGAGCCGCGCGCGCGCTTCTTCCAGGGCGTTGAGCGCGGCATCGATCGCGCTGACCACGGGCTCGATCAGCGCCGGCGCCTGCGCCACGCGGCGTTCCAGTCGCCGCAGCACGCCGGCAAGCGGCAGCACGGCGGATTGCGGACCGCTGATCCCCTCTTGGGCTGAGCGCAAATCCTCCGCGACTTTCTCCGCCTGCATCATGGCGGCGCGACAATCCGCGAGCGAGCTCTCCTCGCCTGACTGCGGCGCCAGGCGATCAAGCTCGTCGACGGCATGGCGCAGCCAGTCCGCCTCTCGGCTGGCGCGCTCGATCTCGAGGCGATGTTCGGTCACGGCCGCTTCTCGCGCCCGCCGCTCCTCCCACAGCCGCGCCAACGCGGCGGCCGCCTCGTTGAGGCCGCCATGGGCGTCGAGCAAGGCGCGGTGGGTGGCTGCATCGACGAAGGCGCGCTCGTCGTGCTGGCCGTGGATTTCAACAAGCGCCGCGCCGAGCGCGCGTAAAATCTGCACGCTGACCGGCTGATCGTTGACGAACGCGCGGGTGCGGCCGTCGGCGAACTGCACGCGCCGCACGATCAATTCATCCTCGCCGCCGAGTTCGTTCGCGGCAAGCAGGCGGCGCGCCGGATGGTCGGCGGCCAACTCGAAGGCAGCGACCACCTGGCCTTGCTCGGCGCCCGCGCGCACCAAAGCCGCGTCGCCGCGGGCGCCGAGCGCCAGCGCGAACGCGTCGAGCAAGATCGATTTGCCGGCGCCCGTCTCTCCCGTGAGCACGGCGAGACCGGAGCCGAAATCGATGTCGAGGCGTTCGATCAGAATGATGTCGCGGATCGAGAGGCGAGACAGCATCGGACGACAGAAGCCAGATGGCGGAAGACGGATATTATTCGTGATTCCCCGGTCTGTCGTCCGTCTTCTGCCGTCAGCCGTCCGGCTCAGCCGGTCAGTCTGTGGAAGGCGCGGCTAATCCACGACGCCTTGTTTTCGCTCGGCTCGGCGCCAGCGCCCTTGAGGAGGGTATAGGCGTCCTTGTACCAGGGGCTGTCGGGGAAATTGTGACCGAGCACCGCAGCGGCCGTCTGCGCCTCGTCGGTAATGCCGAGAGCGAGATAAGCCTCGGTCAGCCGTTCCAACGCCTCCTCGACTTCACGCGTGGTCTGGTACTGCGTCACCACCACCTTGAACCGGTTGATGGCGCCAAGGAAGTCGTGCTTTTTGAGGTAGAATCGTCCGATCGCCAGCTCCTTGCCGGCGAGTTGGTCTCGCGCCATCTCGATTTTCTTCTTGGCGGCGAGCGCGTATGGGCTGTCGGGATATTTGTGCACCACTTCCTCGAAGGCCTCGATCGCCTTCTGGGCCCGCTCCTGGTCGCGCGAGATGTCGAGAATCTGATCGTAATACGAGGAGCCAATCAGGTATTGCGCGTAAGCGGCGTCAGGGCTGGCGGGGTGCAGCGTCACGTAGCGCTTGGCTGCATTGATGCAATCGTCGTATTGGCCGGCCTTGTAGTCGGAGAAGGCCACCATCAAGAGCGCCTTGCTCGCCCAGCCCGAATACGGATTCTCGCGGTCGACCTGATCGAATTTTTTTGCCGCCTCCTTGTAGTCCTGCTTGTCGTTGAGCAGGAAGAGACCCTCGTTGTACAGCCGATCGGCCGGCGTATCGGGAACGGAGTCGTTGTTCTTCTGGAAGATGCTGCAGCCGATGAGCGGCGCGGCGAGTAACGCCAAGGCCAGCAAGCGCTGCAGCACGCGCCGCCGACAAGCGGACCGTCCCGAACCTTCTACCCGCACGATCATGAGCGTGATCTACGTTCCGCCCGGTCCCATCTCGCGCGCGAGGCGCACGCGGACGCTCGACGAGCCCAGCCCCCCAAGCCCAGCGTGCGCGCAGTATGGCGCACAATCGGCCCGGATTAAGGCGCAAAAGCCAGGAAAATCAACTGAGGTCGGGCCCATAGGCCGGCGCCGCAAAGCCGGCCGCCAGATCGGCATGACCGCGTGCCCGCCGCACCGGCTGCGGCATCTCGACATAGGCCCAGGCCGTGGGATCGGCCATCAAGGCGGTGACCACGGAGTGGTTGAGCTTGTGACCGCCCCGCACCGAACGGTAGGCGCCCAACAGTGGCGCTCCGGCCAGCGCCAGATCGCCGATCGCATCGACCGTCTTGTGGCGCACGAATTCGTCGGGAAAGCGCATGCCCTCCGGGTTGAGGACGCGATCGTCGGCGACGACGACAGTGTTTTCGAACGACGCGCCGAGCGCGTAGCCCGCGCTCCACAACTTGGTCACGTCGCGCAGGAAACCGAAGGTTCGCGCCCGCGCAAGCTCGCGGCGAAAGACTTCGGGAGCGACATCGACAGCGAATGCCTGTCGCCCAATCAGCGGATGGTCGAATTCGATTTCCGCTTCAATTCGCAGGCCGCGCAAGTGCGGCCGCAACTCGCCATAGCAGCCGTTGCTGCTGCCGACTCGCACCGGCTTGAGCACCTGAATGTAGCGCCGCACCGCCGGCTGGCTGACGATGCCGACCTGGTCTATCGCGGCAACGAACGCCGCAGCGCTGCCGTCCATGATCGGGACTTCGGCACCATCGACTTCGACGATCGCGTTGTCGATGGCAAGGCCGCGCAACGCGGCTAGCACGTGTTCGGTTGTCGAGATTGCAGGGCCGTCTTGATCGCCCAGCACCGTGGCAAATTCGGTGGCCGTTACCGTGCGGTAATGAGCCTTGAGCTCGCGCCCTTCGCGGCCATTCTCACCGCAGCGCACGAAGACGATGCCGGTGTCCGATTCGGCCGGATGTAACGTCAAGCTGACGGGCGAACTGGAGTGAACGCCAATCCCGCTTACAGTGACTAGATCACGCAGGGTTGTCTGCCTGCCGGCGTGCAAGCCCCAGTTCATAGACCTCGTCCCACACCCACTGGCCACATTGCGCGAACACAATCGCGGCCGGTCCCGTCTCCGAGGGAATGAAGGCCCGTTCCTCGTGGCACATTCGTGCCGGACCAGCAACCTGTCCCCGACATAACCCTCTGACAGGCTGGACATTAACGGCGAAGCGCGCAAACACCAATTCACGCTTTCTTACCGAATGTTACCATGGTGCTGCCGCACTCTCGGCGGCATCGCGCCGCAAAAATTCGGGCATCGCCGGTTTGATCGGCCGCCGATCGAGCCATGTGCTCAAAAACGCGAGACGGCCGCTCGGCCGCCCCGCTTCTGGGCGCAGGTCCGCGCCCGCACCCTGGTCAGGCGCTTCCACGCGCCATCCCGGCACGCCACCGCGCCGCGAGGCGAAAGACGAGCGCGGCAGCAGCGACCTGGCTGGCCGGCGGCCGGTTCAAACCGGCATCAGTGCGCCTGCCTGCGCAGGAATGCCGGAATTTCCAGCTGATCCTGCTCGTCCTGGTCGTGCGTCGGCATCTGCCGGCCATGCGGATCGAGCGGCTGCAGCGCCGGACGCCTGGCATATTCGGAGACCGGTTCAGCACGCGACTCGGGCGCCCGCGGCATCGGACGTCCGGGCAGCCGCTCGGCCGACGGCGGCACGGCTTGCGGCGGGCGTGGTGCCGGCAGGGCCTCGTCCCGGCCAGGTTCGCGCCGCCCGAGTCCCACGGAGGCCAACCGCTCCAGCAGCGATTTGCGCCGTCCGGGGTGCTCCTCATGCATCAGTTCACCCCTGCGGGCACGGATCTCGTTTTGCGCCGGCAGCGGCAACTCGTCGATGTGCGGCATGCGCGGGGCACGCACCGGCACACGCTCCGGTTGCGGTGGGATGAATTCCCTCGCCTCATGCCCCCCTTCCCTGCCTGCCGCCGGATCCGGGAACAGCGAGGGGTTGAGCGTGAGTGGGCGAATATTGATGTCATCGGCCGCCGAGGCCGAGGCGATTGCCGCCCTAGCCGCCAACTCGATCGAGGCATTGACCGACGCCGGAGTGACCATGGCGGCCGGGGCGGCGGCCCGGACCGGCTGCGGCTGCGGCGCAGCTTGTGCCGACTGCGGCCGCTCGACGCGCCCGGCGTTGCGCGCGCTGTCCGAGCGCAGGAGCGTCGCCAGCTCGGCGATACGCGCCTCGGCCACGGCCGGTGTGGTGCGCTGGGCGGCGGCGCTGTCTATTCCGGTGGCGACAACCGAAACGCGGATGATGCCGTCGAGGCCCTCGTCGAAGGTGGCGCCGACGATGATGTTGGCGTCCTGATCGACTTCTTCGCGGATGCGGGTCGCTGCTTCGTCGACCTCATAGAGGGTGAGGTCGCGGCCGCCGGTGATGGAAATGAGCAGCCCTCTGGCGCCCTTCATTGACGCATCGTCGATCAACGGATTGGAAATCGCCGCCTCGGCCGCGGTCAGCGCCCGCTTCTCGCCTTCGGCCTCGCCGGTTCCCATCATCGCCTTGCCCATCTCGCTCATCACCGCGCGCACATCGGCAAAGTCGAGATTGATCAGGCCTTCCTTGACCATGAGATCGGTGATGCAGGCGACGCCCGAGTAGAGCACCTGATCCGCCATCGCGAAGGCATCCGCGAAAGTGGTCTTCTCGTTCGCCACCCGGAACAGATTCTGGTTGGGAATGATGAGCAGCGTGTCGACGCATTTCTGCAGTTCGGCAATGCCGCCCTCGGCGACGCGCATGCGGCGCTGGCCTTCGAAATGGAACGGCTTGGTGACCACGCCGACGGTGAGGATGCCGGCATCGCGCGCCACCTTGGCGATCACCGGGGCGGCGCCGGTGCCGGTGCCGCCGCCCATCCCGGCGGTAACGAACACCATGTTGGCGCCGGAAAGATGATCGCGAATTTCGTCGATCACTTCTTCGGCGGCGGCACGACCGACCTCGGGTCGCGAGCCGGCGCCAAGGCCTTCGGTCGCCTGCAGGCCCATCTGGATGATGCGATCGCCCTTCGCCATGGTGAGCGCCTGGGCATCGGTGTTGGCGACGACGAAGTCGACGCCCTGCAATCCGGCCGTGATCATGTTGTTGACGGCATTGCCGCCGGCGCCGCCGACGCCGAATACGGTGATGCGCGGCTTGAGCTCACGGATGTCGGGAATATTCAGATTGATGGTCATGTCTGCCTCTTCTTCCTCGCGCGAGCGTCGCCCACGCCCTGCCCCGACCGGTCCGCCACCGGCCGCTGTGAGTCTCTAGCTTGCGATCTGGGGGCCATCAGAAGCTCTCGCGAAGCCACTGCCCGACGCGGGCGAAGTAGCCGCCCGTGCCGTTCATTACGTTGCGCTTGCGCCGCAGCTCGAAATGTTCGAGGTGCGCCGCTTGCGGATAAATCAGAAGGCCCGCCGCGACGGCGAAAGCCGCGCCTTTGGCGGCATCCGGCAACCCGGAAATGCCGAGCGGACGACCCACCCGCACCGGCCGATCGAGAATGCGCGCGGCCAAGTCGGGCAGGCCGGTGAGTTGTGCGGCACCGCCGCTCAAAATCACGTGCCCGCGATGCTCCTTGGCAAACGGCGAGGCGGCAAGGCGGTCGCGCACCATTTCGAGTATCTCTTCGACGCGCGGCTTGACGATGCGCACCAGGCTCGCCCGCGAGACGAATTGCGCCGGCTCGGAGCCGTCTTCGCTGATCGGCGGCACCGTGATCATGTCGCGCTCGTCCAATCCGCCGATCAGCACCGTGCCGTAAAGGGTCTTGATCCGCTCGGCGTCGGCAATGTGCGCGTTCAAGCCGCGCGCGATGTCGGTGGTGATGTGCTGGCCTCCAAGCGCGAAGCCTTCCAGATGAACGAGCCGGCCGCTGACGAATACCGCGATCGTGGTCGTGCCGGCGCCCATGTCGACGACGGCGGCGCCGAGATCGGCTTCGTCGTCGGCCAGAACGGCAAGGCCGGAGACATACGGACTGGCGACCATCGCTTCGACATCGAGATGGCAACGCTCGACCGCGAGCATCAGATTGCGCGCCGCCGCGGTATCGGTCGTGGCGATGTGCATGTCGACGCCGAACCGGTTGCCCAGCATGCCGCGCGGATCGCGGATGCCATCGGTGCCGTCGATCGAATAGCCCACCGGCAGCGAGTGCAGCACGGCGCGCCCGTCGCGCAGCGAATGCCGGCTGCCGGCCGCAAGCACGCGCGCGATATCGCCCTCGGACACCGCCGAGCCGACGAGGTCGACGTCGGCGGCGAACAATTCGCTGGCCAGGCGCCCGGCCGAAATCGACAGCACGACGGATTCGATCTCGACCCCGCCCATCTGCTCGGCGGCATCGACCGCCAGCCGTATGGCCTCCTCGGCTTGGGCCAGATTGACGACCGCGCCGGCCTTCATGCCGCGCGCTTCGGTGTGGCCGAAGCCCATCACCTCGACCGCATGGGTCCGCCGGGTGAGGACCTGCTGCGGCGGGTGCGGCCGCAAGCGGGCGATCAGGCAAGCCACCTTGCTCGAGCCGACATCGAGCGCGGCGACCAGCGCGCTGCGCCGCGGCGAGATCGGCTTCATCTTCGGCGTCAGACCGTAATGGAGGGCGCTCATGCGTCGCCCCCTTTCTTCTTTTTCTTGCTGTCTTTGAGCTCCTGTTCGCGGGCCTGCGCGGCGGCGTCCGACAGACGCACCGTCACCCGATCGGGCAACCGCAGATCGACGACCGTGATATCGCGCGACAGCAGCTTTTTCTCGCCGTCGAGCGCGACCAGCCGGGCCAGCGCGGCCGCCGGATTGCGTTCCGGCAGCTGGACGTCGATGCCGTTCTTGAGCAGCAGATCCCAGCGCCGCTGCGCCACCATGATCGAGGCGCGCACGTACCTGTCGATAACCGGATAGCGCTGGAGAATGTCGATAAAATTCCTGGCCTGAAGCTGCGCGCCGTTACCGACCACGAACGGCAGTTTGAGATAGCGGCGCTCGACAAACGGTTCGAGCACGGTGCCGTCGGCGGCAATGACGCTGACGCGGCCGTCCTTCTGCCAGAGCGCAAATGCCTGCCGCTCGGTGATCGCTATCTGCAGCCGGTCGGGATAGAGCTTGAGCACGGCGGCGTCGGCAATCCAGGGATTCGCCATCAGCTGCGCGCGCGCCGCATCGGCGTCGAGGAACAACAGCGAGGCGCGGCCGGTCACGCCGGCGATGGTCAAAATCTCTTCGCGGCTGACTTCCTTCTCGCCGGACACCGAAACCTCGTCGATGCGGAAGCCGAGCGAATTGGCGCCAGCATCGCGGGCATCCTTGGCCCAGCCGATCAGTGCCGGAAGATGGTGGCCTTCGACGACGCCATAGCCGAGCGCGCCGGCGAGCAACAGGAGCGATGCGGCAACGCCCACGCCCGGCGGCAGCCGCGCGATCTTTGCAATCAGGCGTCCGCTACGCCGCCGCGCCGCATTCAGCCCTGGCGGCAAAAGGCGCTCCAATTCCACGGTCAGCCAAAGCGAAAGCCGCCCGCGCGCCCGGCGGCGGCCGCGCACGGGCGCGTGCGCCGGCTCGTCATCCGTTCGGCCGGCCCGTTCCCCAGCAGCAGGCCTCGACCGCGTCAGCGGTTGGTCGAGGCATCCTCCACCATCCATTGCACGAGCTCATCGAACGTGATGCCAGCGTACGCGGCAAGCTCGGGCACGAGCGATGTCTCGGTCATGCCCGGTTGTGTATTGACTTCAAGACAAACGAGCTCACCCGTCCCCCGATCGTCGTAACGAAAGTCCGCGCGACTTACGCCGCGGCAGCCGAGCGCGTTATGGGCAGCCAGGGTAAGTCTGCGGACTTCCTGGTAAACATTTGGTAAAATTGGCGCCGGCAGGAGATGTTTAGAGCCGCCGGGGGCATATTTTGCCTCATAATCGTAAAAAGGGGTCGTCGGGACGATCTCGATGACATCGAGCGCGCGGTCGCCGACCACCGCGCAGGTCAGCTCCTTGCCGGCAACGTAGCGTTCGATCATCACGGCGTCGCCGAACGCCCAGTCTTCGCGAAACAGCTCCTGCGGCGGATGCGCATGCGCGGGCGTGACGATGAAGACGCCGACGCTCGACCCTTCGGCAATCGGCTTGATCACGTAGGGCGGAGGCATCAGATGGCGCTGCGCCGCCGCGCGCCGCGGCGCGACCAGGTCGGCGGCGACCGGGACGCCGGCGGCACGGAACAGCGTTTTGGCGAAATCCTTGCGCATGGCGACCGCCGAAGCCAAAACGCCGGAATGGCTGTAGGGGATGGCAAGAAGTTCCAACAGCCCCTGCAGCGTTCCGTCCTCGCCGGGCCGGCCATGCAGCACGTTGAGGGCGACATCGGGCTTCGCCGCCAGCAGCGCCGCCGAAACCTCCGCCGTGACATCGATCTTGGTGACCTGGTAGCCGAGGCGATCGAGCGCGTCGGCGCAAGCCTTGCCCGACCGCAACGAGACATCGCGCTCGGCCGACCAGCCCCCCATCAGAACGGCGACGTGCTTGGCCATGCCCTCAGCCGAGTCGTTGATTCGCTGGGTTACCAATAGAATCGACAATTGGTGAAAAATCGAGAGTCCGAATGGGCGCGTCGGTCAGGCTCCCGCGGGTAGGCCGATCCGCTTGATCTCCCACTCCAGCGCAAGGCCGGATTTTTCTTTGACGCGCGCACGCACTGTCTCACCCAATGTTTCGATCTCGGCGGCGGTGGCATGGCCGAGATTGATCAGGAAGTTGCAGTGCAATTCCGAGACCTGCGCATCGCCGATGCGCAAGCCGCGGCAGCCGGCTTCGTCGATCAGTTGCCAGGCCTTTTGCCCCGGAGGATTCTTGAAGGTCGAGCCGCCTGTACGGCTTTTGATCGGCTGCGTCGCTTCCCGCGACTCGGTGATTTTCGCCATCTCGGCGGCGATGGCGGAAGGATCGCCGCGCTCCCCGGCGAACAGGGCCTGGATGAAAATGTAATCGTCGGGCGCGCCGCAATGGCGGTAGGCGTAGCGCATGTCGCCGTTGCGCAGCACATGCACGCGGCCTTGCCGATCAATGGCGCGGGCCTCGATGAGCGCATCCTTGGTCTCGCGACCATAGGCCCCGCCGTTCATGCGCAGCACCCCGCCGACGCCACCAGGAATGCCCCGCATGAAGGCCAATCCGGCTATACCGGCCTCCTGCGCGGCGCGCGCGACTTTGACATCCGGCACCGCAGCGCCGACCCGCAGATCGACGCCCTCCGTGGCGATCTCGTTAAAGCCGCGGCCGAGTTGCACCGCGACGCCCGGCACGCCGCCGTCGCGCACGATCAGATTGGAACCGAGCCCGATGACGGTGACGGGTTGTTCGGCAGAAAGCCGCGACAAAAAATACGAAAGGTCGGCTTCGTCCTCGGGCATGAACAGGGCCTGCGCGGGACCGCCGACGCGGAACCAGGTCAGCGCGGCCAAGGCCTGGTTGGCGAGAAGCCGGCCGCGCAACTCCGGCATGTTCGCTTTCAGGTCGGGGACAATGTCAGCAAAGCTCATGCGGCCGCTCCGGCAACCTTGTCGAGCCCCTCTCGCCCGACTTTACGGACAGCCGCTCCTAAAGTCTGGGTCCGCCTGCGCACTCTGCAGGCGGCAATCGTGGCAATCTCGGCGGTAATGAATGGATACGTGTCCTGCTCGTAGACGCCGATCTGCCTGCCCGGCACGATGACGAGGTCCGGCGCAATCAGACCCCCCTGAAAGGAGAAGGGTTTGGGGTGAGAGTCACCTATTGCAAACTCCAAACGCTTTCTCTCATTTCCGCGCCACTTTGGGACCGCGCTTTTCCAGAAAGTCCTTGAGCCGCGCCTTGGCCTCGGCCCCTCCCTGCGCGATCGCGGCGGCGAGAGCTTCGGTGGCAAAGCCGGCGGCCGGATCGGCCCGCGCGATCCGCGGCAGCAGTTGGATCGCGGCGTAGTTTGTGAACGGCGCATTGGCGGCGACGCGTTCGGCAAGCTCGAGTGCGGTCGCCAAGCCCCGGCCGTTATCGACCAGATAATGCGACAGCCCGATCGCCTGGCCCTCTTCGGCGGAGAGCGTGCGACCGGTGAGGATCATCTCCATCACCCGCGACGCGCCGATCAGTGGCGGCAGCCGCACCGAACCGCCGCCGCCGAGGAAGATGGCGCGGCTTGCCTCGGGCAGCGCGTAGAACGCCGAACGCTCGGCGACGCGAATGTGTACGGCGGCTGCAAGTTCAAGTCCGCCGCCGATCACCGCGCCGCGCAGCACCGCGACCACCGGCGCCCGCCCGAACTCGATTCGCTCGAAGGCACGGTGCCAGGAGCGCGAATGCTCCATTCCGGCATAAACGTCGCGCTCCGACAGTTCGGAAAGGTCGAGGCCGGCGGAAAAATGCTCGCCCTCGCCGGCGAGCACGACGGCGCCGATGCCGTCGGGCAGCGCCGTGAAAAACGCTTCGAGGCCGCGCACGATCGGGTCGTCGAGCGCATTGCGTTTCTCCGCCCGTGTAAGCGTGAGTACGGCGACCTTGCCGCGGCGCTCGGCATGGAGCGTCGGGGGCAGCGGAGCAAATTCCGTTTTCGAAGAGTGGGCCATTGCGATCCTGTCGACCTATTTGACCCTGTCAGCCGCGCCCCGTAAATAGTGCGCGAGCCCAAAATCCGAAGGAGACGCCGATGCGCGAGGTATTCATCTGCGGTGCCGCGCGCACCGCGATCGGCCGCTATGGCGGTGCGCTCGCCAAGGTGCGCACCGACGACCTCGCCGCGGTGCCGATCAGGGCGCTGGTCGCTCGCAACAAGCAGGCCGACTGGTCGCGGCTCGACGAGGTATTTTTCGGCTGCGCCAACCAGTCCGGCGAGGACAACCGCAATGTCGCGCGCATGGCGCTGCTGCTCGCCGGCCTGCCCGATTCGATCCCCGGCGTCACCATCAACCGGCTGTGCGCGTCCGGGCTCAACGCCGTCGGCGACGCGGCGCGGGCGATCCGCGCTGGCGAGATGGAGTTTGCCATCGCCGGCGGCGTGGAATTGATGACGCGGGCGCCGCTGGTCATGGGCAAGGCGGAGGCGGCATTCTCGCGCACGGCGGAAGTTTTCGACACCACGCTCGGCTGGCGCTTCATCAATCCGCTGCTCAAGGCGCAATACGGCGTCGACTCCATGGCGGAGACCGGCGAGAACGTCGCCGAGGAATTTCAGGTGGCGCGTCGCGACCAGGACGCTTTCGCCCTGCGCTCGCAAGAGCGCGCCGCCAAGGCGCAAGCGTCCGGCTATTTCGCCGAAGAAATCGTGCCGGTGCAGGCGGGAGGCGGCAAGGCGGGCCCCATCGTGATCGACAAGGACGAGCACCCGCGCCCCGATACCACCCTCGACGGCCTGCAAAAGCTCAAACCCATCGTGCGCAACGGCGGCACGATCACCGCCGGCAACGCGTCCGGAATCAACGACGGCGCCGCCGCGCTCATCCTCGCCAGCGCGGAGGCGGTCGAAGCGCACGGTCTCGTGCCGCGGGCAAGAATTCTCGGCATGGCCTCGGCGGCGGTGCCACCGCGCATCATGGGCATCGGTCCGGTGCCGTCGACGAAGAAGCTGATGGAGCGCCTCGGTCTGAAAATTTCTGATTTCGATCTGATCGAGCTCAACGAGGCATTCGCCTCACAGGGCATCGCCTGCCTGCGCCAGCTCGGCGTGCCGGAAGACGCCGAGCACGTCAATCCGCACGGCGGCGCCATCGCGCTCGGCCATCCGCTCGGCATGTCAGGCGCTCGGCTCGCGCTCACCGCGGCGCATGGCCTGAAAAAGCGCGGACAAAAGCGCGCGCTCGCCACCATGTGCGTCGGGGTCGGCCAGGGCGTGTCGCTGGCGTTGGAGCGGGTCTGATTTTGCAGCTCCGCGGCGTCGAAGCCGCGCACCGCGAGCGTGCGTGTGCGCAACTGTTCGCGCATTTCATCGGCGGCATCGAACGCCGGTTCGCGTGACGATTTCACTGGCCCCGCCATTTTTTGTAAGCGTCGCCGAGGCAGACCGCGCAGGGACGGTAGCCGGCCGCGATGGCGGCCGTCTCGTCGGCAAAGAACACGCGGCTCTTCTGATAGGTGTTGCCGCGCGCAATGGCGCGCAGCGCGCCCGGGCAGTCGAGCCGGCCGTAGATTTTCGAGCGCTTGTGGCCGCCCAATGTGCCCTTGGTTACGCCGTCGTAGGTGCGGCCATCCGCGCCAATCAGTCGATAGGTCTTTGCCGTCACCGGCGTCCTCGCCGTCGCGTCATTGACTTGGCCGGCGGCGTGAGGCGAACGGCCAGTCAATCACACCGGCGCTGAACAACGCCGCCCATATGATAACAGGCTGCATCGCGAGCCGCGGCCCGTGATACCACCAGCTATCGGGAATGTGTGGAATGACAATGTGGTCGAGCGCCTGCTTGATATTGGCCGGCCATACGCACAGCGCGTAAAGCGCCAGCCCGACGCCTGCCCAGCTGCGTAGCGGCCGCGTGACCAGCGCTGCCGCTCCGGCAAACTCGCATAACGCGGTGGCAAAGATCACCTGCGGCGCGAACGGCACCCAATCGGGCATGATCGTGAGCAAAACGTCGGGCACGGCGAGATGCGCAACGCCGGCGGCGGCAAAGAACGCCGCGAGCACCCAGCGCAGGATTGATCGCGCCAGCGCGAAACGCGGAGGACCGGACTCTTCTATCTCTGCAGAACTCAAGAACGAACTCTCTCGTCGACTGGCGTCACCCTCCCAGATACGACTGGAATCCGGTTTTGGTTTGGTAGCAGCGGCAAAATAATAGCAGCCTAACCCGTAGCCCGGATGGAGCGAAGCGAAATCCGGGAGCACGAAACGCTCTACCGCTGTTTCCTTGCCATCATCCACTTACTTGTCATCACGATTTATCCTGTCATCATCCGCGCAGGCGGATGATCCAGCAATCGCAAACGCCGCTACTCGATACTCGACAGACTATGATGACGGGATGCTCTGCCTTCGCAGAGCATGACAATTGGCCGAAGAAGGAACGGTGGTCACATCACGCCCGCTCGATGCGCGCCGCGTAGCAGCCCGGCGCGGCGAAGTGGACGTGCAGATAGTCCGCGCGCGGATCGGCGAATAGTTTCTCGATCGCCTCTTCCAGCTTGCCGCCGTCGACCAACTCCCAACCGGCCATCATGCCGCCGGCGTCGAAGCCGCGCACCGCGAGCGTGCGCGTGCGCAACTGCACCGGCACCTCATCGACGGCGTCGAATGTCTGCTCGCCCTTGCGCACGTAGATGGCAAAGCGCATGCGGTACGGTGAGGCGACCGCGTGGTGCTCGTAATTGGTCAGGATCAATTCGTCGCCGGCCTTGGCGTCGGTGAGGCTGATGCGGCAGGGATAGCCCGCCTTCTCGGCAATCCGCCGCACCGCGCCGTGTTTCTCGAGCGCCCAGTCCGGCATGGCGAACAGCGGCGCGAACGGCTCGGCCGGCAAACCCTTGATGCGAAAGTGCTGCATGATGTCCTCCTATTCATCGTGGAGGACTTCATCGCGCGCCAGCACGCGCCGCGACACCCGATTACTACACCCGATTTCTGATTAGAAAAAAGATTTGCCTGTCTCCTCGGGCGAGAGAGCCTGTGCCCGGATTTGATCCTGCAATTCATGCGGCGAAGCGGCGCTCTATCCGTACTGCGCCTGCTGATTTCCCATCAGTGGTCCATCAAACCAATGCCCACCAGATGTCTCGGTGCGCGACGTTCGGCGACTTGTATGCAGTCGCCGGTATCCGATTCCTGCGCCTTCAAAACCCCCGCGGCCGTCAACGTGTCATGGTCTTCGGGACAAAACTCGGCAGATTTCCGATCGAGTTCAACCAGATTGTGTGGATAGGCAAGAATGCAGCGCTCCGGGCTCGCCAGACCTGCGAGCCGCGCGATCGATTTCAACATGAGCTTGTAGACTCGAAGAGCCGTCACATCGGCTCCCACATGGTGCTCGATCGTCGGATCACTCACGTCAAGCCGTGCCGTCGATACTACTCCGGTTTTGTACGGCGTGTTGGGGCCGCCATAACTTGTCGCAAATACATAATTGTATGGCGCCAACTTTAGATCGTAAGGAACCAGAAGGTACTTGAAACCGCCTTTCCCCGTCAGTTGTCTGAACCGCCCGGCAACCTTTCCCACATCCAATTGCGACGCCGTCGCAAGCAGGCCGTCATCAAACATGACCTGAGCCCCTTCTTTCATCCAGCGATGAGTAGAGTCTCGGGTTGATTTGAGCCTTGTTGGCTCGGCGATGCAACGGGATGGGGCGCGGAGCCCCCGACATAGCGCAGCGCCCCGTCCCGTTGCATTTCGGGAGCACTGCGTTTGGCGTAGGTGACCGGCGGCAGATTGCCGAGTGCACTGTGCGGGCGGACGGTGTTGTAATCTTCCATCCAGATCGCCAGAGCTTCGCGCACGTGCTTGAGCGAGCTGAACAGCGTCTCGTTCAGCAATTCGTCGCGCAGCCGGCCGTTGAAGCTCTCGATGAAGGCATTCTGCTGTGGCTTGCCGGGCGCGATGTAATGCCATTCGACTGTGGTCTGCTGTGACCAGCGCAGAACCGCCATGCTGGTCAGCTCGGTGCCGTTGTCGGAGACGATCATGGCGGGCCGGCCGCGAACTGCGATGACGGTATCGAGCTCGCGCACCGCCCGCAGGCCCGGCAGCGAGGTGTCGGGCACCAGCGCCAGGCATTCCCGCGTGAAGTCGTCGACGATCGCCAGGATGCGGAAGCGCCGGCCGTCCACAAAGGCATCCGACAGGAAGTCGAGGCTCCAGCGCTGGTTCGGGCCTTGGGGCATCGCCATCGGCACCCTGGTGCCGAGCGCACGCTTGCGGCCACCCCGTCGCCGCACCTGCAGCCGCTCCTCGCGATAGAGCCGGCGCAGCTTCTTGTGGTTCATGACGATGCCCTCTCGTGTCAGCAGGACGTGCAGCCGTCGATAGCCGAAGCGCCGACGAATCGAGGCCAGTTCGCGCAGCCGCGTCCGCACCGCCGCATCATCCGGCCGACTGCTGCGATAGCGAACCGTGGTGCGATCGGCTTCGAGCGCCGAACACGCCCGCCGCTCGCTGACCTCGTACGCAACCCGTAGGTGAGCGACGGCCTCGCGCCTGGCGGCGGGCGTCACCATTTTTTTGCGGCGATATCCTTCAGCATCGCGTTGTCGAGCATCGCCTCGGCCAAAAGCTTCTTCAGCTTGGCGTTCTCGTCTTCCAGCGACTTCAATCGCTTGGCGTCCGAGACATCGAGACCGCCAAATTTGGCCTTCCACTTGTAGAACGTCGCGCCGCTGATCCCGTATTTGCGGCACACCTCGGCCGTCTTCGCTCCAGCCTCCTGCTCCCGCAATATCCCGATGATCTGCTCTTCCGTGAACCGGCTCGGCTTCATGTCCATCCCCTTCCAGGTGACGGACTCTATCCATTTCTGGAGGATTCGCCGGGGCTCAGGTCAAACACCATCATGATTTCGGAAGTAGAGACCGGTGCGACAAGAACGCGCTTGAGCGCACAGACCAGTGGCTCGATAAAATCGCAGCTTTTCAACGCCACCGGAGCGTAGATAACAACTTCCGACGGCGGAACGAGCCGCTGGCTCGGCTGTGCGTTCTGTGGGAACGCAGCCGGTGCGCCAAGCATCGAGATGATGGCGACCCCAATGTAAACCGCCCTTCCTCGCACCATACCCACCGTGACCGCACCCACGCTTCTTCGAAAGGCGTTTCTCACGCCTTGTGCCGACTTGACTTCGACCTCTTCGAGGCTTGCGCTGACGACGCAGCAGTCGTCTTTGCGGGCCGGAAGCCTCCTGACCGCTCCTCGCGCGTGCCGTGCACAGCCTGGTGGGCGGCACGCTTCAGGGCGGCTCTGATCTCCTCAATTTCCGATGTCCGTTTCATTTCTGAACCCACGATTCCATCTCGACGAAATCGCCTTCGGTACTTTCGAAAATATACCATCTATCGACGATGGATTTGTAGAGATTTTCGAAGTAGTCGGCGCTTTTGCCGAAACGCCTGCGGATGATCTCTTCCGGAATACCGTGACCGCCCGCTACGACTCTGCGCCGCACACGCTCAATGGACGCCTCGACTGAGGGCAGGCGCAAATAGACCAGCAAAGCGACGTAGCAGGATCGGCGCCACGCGGCGATTTTCGGAGCATAAGACCGTGTAGCCAAAGTCGTCTCAAAAGCGAAGTCGGCGCGAGCCGCCATGAGATTTTCGATCCGTTCGAGCATGATGCGGGCAGCGCGTATGTGGGCCTGGCCTTGAGACGCATCGCGGCGGGCGGCCTCACGCGCAATCTCGTCGGCATTGACGAAAGCAAAGTGGGCGCGCGACCCGGCCAGATAGTTCCTCGCGAACGTCGTCTTACCCGCTCCGTTCGGTCCGGCGATGATGATGACCTGAGGCACGCATCCGCCCCCTCACCCGCCGCGCCTAATGGCGCGGCGACCTCTCAACTGGCATGAGGCGATCCTTCGAGGGCCGCGCGGACGCGCGGCCACCTCAGGATGACGCTAAAGCGCCTTATTGGCTTCCTTCACCTTATCGGCCTCGACATAAACCTCCGCCCCCATGTCCATAAACTTCTTCGACATCTGGTCCATCCCCTGCTGCGCCGCGTCCGGATAAAGCGCGGCCTTTTCGTTGTCGGTCAGGCCGGCGGCATAGTCGCGAACGTCGGCCGTGATCTTCATCGAGCAGAATTTCGGGCCGCACATGGAGCAGAAGTGCGCCACCTTGTGGGCTTCCTTGGGCAGCGTCTCGTCGTGGTAAGAGCGCGCGGTATCGGGATCGAGGCCGAGATTGAACTGATCGTTCCAGCGGAAATCGAAGCGGGCGCGGCTTAGCGCGTCGTCGCGCAATTGCGCGGCGGGGTGGCCTTTGGCCAGATCGGCGGCGTGCGCCGCGATCTTGTAGGCAATCACACCGTCCTTCACGTCGTTGCGGTCGGGCAGGCCCAAATGCTCCTTCGGCGTGACGTAGCAGAGCATGGCGGTGCCGAACCAGCCGATCATCGCGGCGCCGATCGCCGAAGTAATGTGGTCATAGGCGGGCGCGATGTCGGTCACCAGCGGGCCGAGCGTATAGAACGGGGCCTCGCCGCACTCCTTGAGCTGCTTGTCGACGTTGATCTTGATCTTGTGCAGCGGCACGTGGCCGGGGCCTTCGATCATCACCTGGCAACCCTTGTCCCAGGCGACTTTTGTCAGTTCGCCAAGCGTTTCCAGCTCGGCGAATTGCGCGCGGTCGTTGGCGTCGCGGATCGAGCCGGGGCGCAAGCCGTCGCCAAGCGAAAACGACACGTCGTATTTGCGCATCAGGTCGCAAATCTCGCCGAAGCGCTCGTAAAGAAAACTCTCCTTGTGATGCGCCAAACACCATTTTGCCATGATCGAGCCGCCGCGCGAGACAATGCCGGTGACGCGGTTGGCGGTCAGGTGGATGTAGGCGAGCCGCACGCCGGCGTGGATGGTGAAATAATCGACGCCCTGCTCGCACTGCTCGATCAGCGTGTCCTTGTAGCATTCCCAGTCGAGCTTGACGGGATCGCCGTCGACCTTCTCCAGCGCCTGATAGATCGGCACGGTACCGATCGGCACCGGCGAATTCCGCAGGATCCATTCGCGGGTGTTGTGGATGTTGCGGCCGGTGGAAAGATCCATCACCGTATCGGCGCCCCAGCGGATCGCCCACACCATCTTTTCAACTTCCTCCTCGACCGAAGAGGTGACTGCGGAATTGCCGATATTGGCGTTGATCTTGGTGAGGAAGTTGCGCCCAATCGCCATCGGCTCGAGTTCGCCGTGATTGATGTTCGAGGGGATGATGGCGCGGCCGCGCGCCACTTCCGAGCGCACGAATTCCGGCGTCACGAACAGCGGCACCGCGGCGCCGAAGCTTTCGCCGTCGTCGTGGCGTTCCTGCGCGACGTCGAGCATCTTCTTGCGGCCGAGATTCTCGCGCTCGGCGATGTAGATCATTTCTTTGGTGACGGTTCCGGCGCGCGCCCATTCCAGCTGGGTGAGGCGATGATTTTTTCACCTCTCCCTTCCGGGGGGAGGGACGATAAGGATGCCGCCCGCATCGGCTTTGGCGTGTTTGGAAAGCTGCGCGCCAAGTGCTTTCCAGAGACGTTGCCGTTATCGAGGGCCCGGATCGTGCGCCCCTCGTATTCCTCGACGCCGCCGCGCTCCTTGACCCATTCGACGCGCGTGCGCTTCAATCCGCGCTCGACGTCGATCGCCACATCATTGTCGGTGTAGATGCCGGACGGGTCATAGATCCGTACCGGTTCCTCGCCGGAGCCCTCCGAGAGCGGAACCTCGCGCAGCGGCACGCGCAGGTCGGGCGCCGCCTCGGGCGTCGAGTAAATCTTGCGCGAGCCGGCAATCGGCCCGGTGGTGACCTTCGGGGTGGCGAAGTCGGATTCGGAAAGGGGCTTGTTCATCGCGTCGCTCCTTGAACATTCCTTCTCATGTCACGGAGCGCGGCGCGCGCGTCTCGACGCATGAGAACTCCTTTCGCTCATCCTTCGAGACGGCCGCACCGCGGCCTCCTCAGGATGAGGTTCCGGACAGACGGCTTGGGGGCGGGGTTTTGGAAGAAGTTTCCGTCCCTTCGCCGGCATGACCCGGATCAGGTTCAAAGGGTTTCCGCCTGCCTTGCGGTCTCTCAGCGCCTCCTCGGCGCTCCCCTCGGAACACCCGTAATTTAGGCCCGCCACGCGCGCTGTCAACGCGCGGTCCGCATGACGCAGGTCTGCATAATGCATCCGTCATTGCGGATCGCCAGGAAGTGGCCAATCCGGACTCCACCCACGATTCGAATATGAATTGCGGGCTCCGCCCGTGGCGCGCCCCCAGACCTACTGCTCGAAGCGGTCGATGAACCAGCGCAACAGCCGGTTCCATACTTCGTCCTTGCCGACCGCGTCCTCGATGCCGTGCTCGAGGTTGGGGTTGTCGTTGACCTCCATGACCACGATGCCGTTCTCGGTCTGCTTGAGGTCGACGCCGTAAAAGCCTTCGCCGATCGGCCGCGCCGCGCGCACCGCGACGTCGATCACTTCGCGCGGCGCCTGTTCGATCTCGAAGGCGCGAAAGCCGCCTTCGCGCGAGGAACCGTCGGGCCGGTATTTGACCACCTGCCAGTGCCCGCGCGCCATGCGATATTGACAAATGAACAGCGGTTCGCCGGCCAGCACGCCGACGCGCCAGTCGAACTCGGTGGGCAGGAATTTCTGCGCCAGGATCAGGTCCGTTTCCTCGAATAGCTCGTCGCAGATGCGCTTGCACTCGGTCGCGGACTCGACCTTGTGCACCCCGCGCGAGAACGAGCCGTCGGGAATCTTCACCACCAGCGGCAGGCCGAGCTCGTCGATCGCCTTGGTGAGATCGCTGTCCTCGGCAAGGATGACGGTCGGCGGGGTGGGCACCTGGTTCTGCTGCAGCAGCTCCATCAGGAACACCTTGTTGGTGCAACGGATCATCGAGATCGGATCGTCGATGACCGGCATGCCCTCCTGCCAGGCGCGCCGCGCGAAGCGGTAGGTGTGATTGTCGATCGAGGTGGTCTCGCGGATGAGCAGGCCGTCGTATTCGGCAAGCTCGGCGAGTTGCCGCTTGGTGATCGGCTCCACGTCGATCGAGAGCTTTTCCGCCAGACGGACGAAATGTTTGATCGAGGCCGGCGAGGATGGCGGCATTTTCTCGTTGGGATCGTAGAGCACGGCCAAGTCGTATTTGGCGACGGTGCGGGCCTTCGGATCGCGCCAGTCGCGCTTGGTGTGATTGTGCAGCGACTCGCGAAAGAACTCGGCTTCCCCGTTGGCGAGCCGGTTGATGTTGCGCGGCCGGACGCGATTGACGGTCAGCCACTCGCCCTGATCGACGATCACTTCCAGCGCCGGACAGCGGAACCAGTCGAACAACAGCCGGCCGAACGGCTCGAAGCGGCTGTCGCGCGCGATGCCGAAACAGACCAGAAGCTTCAACTCGTCGTCCGGCTGGAAATCGGCGCGCCGGGCGCACCGGTTGAGCTCGTCTTCGAGGTCCGGCAGCGCATGCTCGTAGAGCTTCTGCTCGCGCAGCTCCAGCATGGTCTCCACCGTCGGCACGACGCGATGGCCGCGCGCCTCGGCGAGCAGCGAAGCGTAATAGCCCTTCGACTGATAGGCGTAGGAGCGCGCGAGGTTGACGAGCTTGGGACGAGCCATATCGAACAGGCGCGGCCGCGCCAGGTATTCGCTCGTGGTGATGACCTTGTGCGGGGTCTCGGCGTTGGGCAGGTCGCGGGGCTGGTCGACGAGAATGACCCAGCCGGTCATGGACGGGTTCCTTTCGTATCGCAGGCGAAATGGCGCTTTCGGCCGGTCATGCAACAAAGGTCAGGTTCGGCGCCGACCGTTCATAGCCGGCAGCGAGACGATTGGCGACCACGCCGGCCGCGATGTCCACCATGAAAACCGATTCGCGCTCGCGAGTCAGGCGGGATTTCGGGGGCGTGCAAGCGGTTTCTCCAAGCGCAGCGCGTCAATACGGCTGTCATAATAGCGTGGGCGCTTCCCGAATCGCGAATAGCCCGAGGACTCGTAGAGCCCGATTGCGCCGGCATCGTCTGCACGCACTTCAAGGCGCATGAACCGGCAGCCATGTGACCTCGCGCTTTTCTCTGCCGCCGCCAAAAGCTGACGCGCGATGCCGCGGCGTTGGAATTGCCTGCCGACGGCGATCGTGTAGAGCCGGGCGCGCGCCGAGCCGAGCCGATAATTCACCAGCACGCAGCCGGCAGCCTTGCCGCCAACGTCCGCGACAATCAGCGTCGATTTCGGCGATGATATGAAGTGGTGGAAACTGCGCCGCGAAATGACGTGATCCGACGTGAAAAAATCCCGCTCAAGCGCAATCAGCGCGTCGAGATCGCTCGATCGACCGCGGCGGAGTTTTACCGGCGGCAGCGGGCGGCTTGCAGAGGCGGTGGTCACGTCAGGCGTCCCTGTTCGATGCGAGCGATCATGCTTTCCAACCGTTCCAGCCGGTCGGCCTCCGCCGGCGGCTTGTCCCAGCGCAGCCGGTTGATGCGTGGAAAGCGCATCGCCAGGCCGGATTTGTGGCGCGTGGAGCGTTGCAGCCCTTCGAAGGCAACTTCCAGCACCAGGCCCTGGTCGGGCTCATGGACGACTTCGCGCACCGGGCCGAACCGCTCCTTCGTGTTGCGGCGGACGAATCGGTCGATCTGCAACAGTTCCTCGTCGGTGAATCCGAAATAGGCCTTGCCGACCGGGACCAACGTGTCGCCGTCCTCCGCGCGCGTCCAGACCCCGAACGTGTAATCGGAATAATACGACGAGCGTTTGCCGTGGCCGCGCTGGGCGTACATCAGCACCGTATCGATGACGAACGGATCGCGCTTCCATTTCCACCACGGCCCTTTGGGCCGGCCCGCCAGGTACGGCGCATCGCGGCGCTTGAGCATGACCCCTTCAACCGCCGCGGCGTCCGCGCCTGCCCCCGCGGCTTGCGGATTCTTTCGCGCCGCCGCGAGTTCGTCCCACCTTGCGAAAGCGATCATCGGGGAGAGATCGACGCGTTGATCGTCAAGTCGCGCCAAAAACCGCTCCAGCCGCGCCCGGCGCTCGGAGAACGGCAGGCTGCGCAGGTCTTCGTCGCCGTCGGCGAGCAAGTCATAGGCACGCAGGTGCGCCGGAAACTCCGCCAAGAGCTTTGCGGTCACGGTTTTGCGGTTGAGCCGCTGCTGCAGGACATTGAACGATTGCACCCGTCCGTCGCGACGAATGAGGAGTTCGCCGTCGATGGCGCCGGGAAGACGCAGCGCCTCGACCAGATCGGGGAAGCTTGCGGAGATGTCCTCGCCGGTGCGCGAATAAAGCCGCGCCACCGCCGATCCGGCCTCGCCCCCCGGTGCGGGCGGACCAGGCAGGCGCGCCGCAACCGCTTGCACGCGAATGCCATCCCATTTCCATTCGGCCAGGAACGCGGCCGGATCGAGCGTGGCGAGGTCCGGCTCATCAAGCGCATGCGCCAGCATCGGCGGCCGAAACGGGGCCGGATCGCCGCTCACCGGCTTGTCGCCGCGGCCCTCGAGCCACGCAAACAGCGCGACATAGGGAGGCACCAGGCCGGGCCAGAGCAACTCGATCTCCTGGGCGTCGGCTACGCCAAGCCCCGCAACCGCGGTTTTGGCGAGGCGGGCGGACACGCCGACACGCAAACCGCCGGTGAGAAGCTTGATCAGCGCCCAGCGGCCGGTTTCGTCGAGCGCGTCGAGCCAGCGCGCGAGCTGTCCCGGCAGCTGCGCCTTGCCGAGCGTTGTGAGCGTTTCCACGACGGAGGTGAGGGACAATCCTTTCACCTCTCCCCTGGGGGGAGAGGGCGACCGAGCGCCAGCGAGGTCGGATGAGGGGGTGCCGCCCTCGCCGTCTTGACCCTCCTCGCCCGGCTCGCCGCCGGTGCTGCTCGCCGGCCTCTCCCCCACGGGGAGAGGCGAATGTGTAGCGGGCCACATCAGCGCGACGGTTTCGGACAGATCGCCAACATAATCGTAGGACAGCTCGAACAGCACCGGGTCGGTACGCTCCGCGATCAGCTGGCGGATCAATCCCGGTTTGGCATGGGGAAAGCTGAGCGCGCCGGTGAGCGCCGCCAGTGCCCAGCCGCGCTCGGGATCGGCAGCGGAGCGAAAATACTCCGTCATCAGCCGCAGCTTGTCATTGCGCGCCGGTTCGTAGGAGAGCCGGTCCAACAATTCGGCGAAGCGGTTCATTCCGTTGCCTCGCCGTTCTCGTCCTCCTCGCCATAGCCGACGATGTCGAGCGGGCGGGCTTTCAATCCGCGCGTGGTGCACCAATGCACCAGCGCGTCTTCCTGGCCGTGAGTGACCCAGATTTCGCCGGCGCCGGTCGCCTCGATTGTCGCCGTAAGGCCATCCCAGTCGGCATGATCGGAAATCACCAGCGGCAGCGTGACGCCCTGCTGGCGCGCCCGCGCCCGCACGCGCATCCAGCCGGACGCAAACGCATTGACGGGATCGGGAAAACGTCGGGTCCAGAGATCGTTGAGAGCCGACGGCGGACAAATGACGATCGCGGCGGCCAGCGTGGCCTTGTCGGCGCCGCGCACCAAGCGCAATTCACCGAGCGCGATGCCGCGGCTTTGGTAATAGCGCGTGATGTTCTCCATCGCGCCGTGCAGATAGATCGGCGCCTGGTAGCCCGCCGCGCGCAACAGTGCGATCAGCCGCTGCGCCTTGCCGAGCGAGTAAGCGCCGACGAGGTGCGCACGGTCGCCAAACACGGCGACGGACTCGAGCAGTCTGGCGATTTCAATCTGTGGATTGCCGTGGCGAAAAACCGGCAGCGCGAACGTCGCCTCGGTGATGAACACGTCACACGGCACCAGCTCGAAGGGCGCGCAGGTCGGATCGGGGACATTCTTGTAATCGCCGGAGGCGACGATGCGCAGGCCGCCGGCAGTGACGGCAATCTGCGCCGAGCCGAGGACATGACCGGCCGGGTGGAAGGTGACGCTCGCGCCGGGAAGCCGCACAGTCTCGCCGTAGCCGATCGCCTGCGTGCTGCCGGCAAAATTCGCGCCATAACGCAGGCGCATGAGATCGAGCGTCTCCGCCGTGGCGAGCACGGCACCGTGGCCAGCGCGCGCGTGATCGGAGTGCGCGTGGGTGATCAGCGCCCGCTCGACCGGCCGGGTCGGATCGATGTGAAAGCCGGCGCGCTTGCAGCATAGTCCCGACGGAGTGAGGGCAAGGAGGTCTTCAGGGCGCATCGCTCTAAAATATGTTTTGCTGGTCATTCCGAAAGCCGCCAACAACTGCCAATGAACGAGACCGGGCCACTCTTCGTCTCCTCCGGGGACGCCATCGCCGACCGCCGCTACAAATGGGCGCTCGACCATGCGGCGCGCGGTGATTTTGCCGGCGCTGCCGATATTTTGCTGCAAACGCTCGAACTGGCGCCGGGCTTCGCCACCGCCTGGTTCGCGCTCGGCGCTGTCCGCGACCGGCTCGGCGAGCGCGATGCCGCCATCGCCGCCTTCGAAAAGGCCCGCGACGTCGATCCCGACGACTACCACGGCGCGCGGCTGCAGCTCGCCCGGCTCGGGGCCGGCAACGCGGCTCCGGCGATGACGCACGCCTATGTCCGCCGCTTGTTCGATCAATATGCCGAGCGCTACGACGCGGCGCTCACCGAGCATCTTTCCTATCGGGCGCCGGCTCTGCTGCGCCAGGCGGTCGACGCAGTGATGCACGAGGCCGGCCGGCCGATGCGTTTTGCCTCGATGCTTGATCTCGGCTGCGGCACCGGATTAGCCGGAGAAGCGTTTCGGTCGCATGTCGATCGGCTGGTCGGCGTCGATCTCTCGCCGGCGATGATTGCGCGCGCCGCAGCCAAGGGTCTGTACGACCGCTTGGTCACCGCCGAGATCGGCAACGCACTCACTACCGAGGCGACCAATGCCGCGAAATATCATCTCGCCGTCGCGGCGGACGTCTTCGTCTATGTCAACGACTTTGGGCCGATTGCGGCCGGCGTCGCGCGTGCGCTGGCTCCGGACGGTCTTTTCGCCTTCACGGTCGAGACCCATGAGGGCTTTGGTGTCAAACTCCTGCCGACGCTGCGCTATGCGCACGGTGAGGCTTACCTGCGCAGTGCGCTCGGCGCTGCCGGTCTCGCTGTTGCGCATCTCGCCAAAACTCCAGTGCGCAGCGAGAAGGGCGTCCCGGTCGACAGCCTCGTCGTGGTGGCAGCCCTCGACCGGAACTCAACCGCCCGCTAGTTCTGGCGAGGTGACCGTTCTCGAACGCACGACGATTTTGCCCGAACCATTCGCGCGCTGGTTTGCAGGCCGCGGCTGGCAGCCGCGTGCGCATCAGCTCGAGCTGTTCGCCAAGGCGAAGGCGGGCCGCTCGGTGCTGCTGATCGCGCCCACGGGCGGCGGCAAGACGCTCGCGGGATTTTTGCCGAGCCTGATCGAGCTGAGCGAACTTCACCTCTCCCCGCGGGAGGGGAGAGGTCACCGCGCCGAAGGCGTGGCGTGTGAGAGGGCGTCGCTGCCGGCCTTCGACCCAAACGCCCCCTCCCCCGGCTCGAACCTGCGGTTCTCGCCACCTTCTCCCCGCGCGCGCGGAGAAGAATATGGACTGCACACGCTCTACATCTCGCCGCTCAAGGCGCTGGCGGTCAATATCGCCCGCAATCTGGAAAACCCGGTCGCAGAGATGGGCCTGCCGATCCGCATCGAGACCCGCACCGGCGATACGCCGTCCTCCAAGCGCACGCGCCAGCGCCGCCATCCGCCGCAGATTTTGCTGACCACCCCGGAGCAGCTGGCGCTGCTGCTCGCTTCCGCGGACGCGCCTTATCTGTTCGGCTCGCTTAAGCGCGTAATCCTCGACGAGCTGCACGCACTGGTCATTTCGAAGCGCGGCGATCTGCTTTCGCTCGGACTGGCGCGGCTATTCCGCCTGGCGCCAAAGCTGACATCGATCGGACTGTCGGCGACCGTCGCCGAGCCCGACGACCTCTGCCGTTTCATGGTGCCGCAGCGGCAGGAGAATGCGCGCGCCGATCTGATCGTCGCCTCAGGCGGTGCCGCCCCCGAAGTGGCGATGCTCGACAGCCGCAAGCGGCTGCCCTGGGCCGGCCATTCGGCCCGCCACGCGCTCGCCGAGATCTACGAGCTGATCAAGGCGCACCGCACCACGCTCGTCTTCGTCAATACCCGCAGCCAGGCGGAAGGAATTTTTCAGGACCTCTGGCACGCCAACGAAGACAATCTCGCCATCGCGCTGCATCATGGCTCGCTCGACGTGGCGCAGCGGCGCAAGGTCGAGGTGGCGATGGCGAGCGGCCGCCTGCGCGCTGTCGTGTGCACATCCTCGCTCGATCTCGGAGTCGACTGGGGCGACGTCGATCTGGTCATCAATCTGGGCGCGCCCAAGGGTGCGTCGCGGCTCTTGCAGCGCATCGGCCGCGCCAATCACCGCATGGACGAGCCGTCGAAAGGGGTGCTGGTTCCCGCCAACCGGTTCGAAGTGCTCGAATGCCGCGCGGCGCTCGATGCCGTTGCCGAGAACGCGCAGGATACGCCGGCCGCGCGCACCGGCGCACTCGACGTGCTGGCCCAGCACGTGCTCGGCTGCGCCTGCGGCGAGCCGTTCGGCGCCGCCGAGCTTTATGCCGAAGTGACCAGTGCAGCGCCGTACGCGGCGCTCAGCCGCGCCGATTTCGATGCCGTGGTCGATTTCGTCGCCACTGGCGGCTATGCGCTCAAAGCCTACGAACGCTTCGCCCGCATCCGCCAAGGCAAGGACGGGCGCTGGCGCATCAGCCATCCCAGCGTGGCGCAGCGCTACCGGCTCAACGTCGGCACCATTGTCGAGGCCGACATGCTGAAAGTGCGGCTGGTGCGCTCGCGCGCGGCCAAGACCATTGCCCGCGGCGGCCGTCTGCTCGGCGAGGTCGAAGAGTATTTTGTCGAGACCATGGTGCCCGGCGACACATTCGTGTTCGCGGGAGAGATCCTCCGCTACGAGGCGCTCGTCGAAGACGAGGTCTACGTCTCGCGTGCGGACACGGAGGACCCGAAAGTGCCGGCCTATGAGGGCGGCAAGTTCCCCCTCTCCACCTACCTTGCCGCGCGTGTGCGCGCCATCATCTCGCATCCGTCGCAATGGCGGCAATTGCCCGGGCAGGTGCGCGAATGGCTGCAAATCCAAGAGTGGCGCTCGCTGCTTCCGGGACCACAGGAGCTCTTGGTGGAAACATTTCCGCGCGCCAACAAGCACTATCTGGTCTGCTATCCATTCGAAGGACGGCTTGCGCACCAGACCCTCGGCATGCTGCTGACGCGGCGGCTGGAACGCGCGCGGTTAAAGCCGATGGGCTTTGTCGCCAACGAGTACGCGCTCGCCATATGGGGCCTCGGCAACCTCGCCGCGCGCATTAGCGACGGCGAACTTTCGCTCGCCCGGTTGTTCGATCAGGACATGCTGGGCGACGATCTGGAAGCCTGGCTCGCCGAGTCGGCGCTGATGAAGCGGACTTTCCGCAACTGCGCGGTCATTGCCGGCCTGATCGAACGGCGTTTCCCGCGCGCGGAAAAATCGCGGCGCCAAGTCACCATCTCGACCGACCTGGTCTACGACGTGCTGCGCAGCCACCAGCCAGACCATGTGCTGCTTCGCGCCGCCCGCGCCGACGCGGCGACCGGACTGCTCGACGTGCGCCGGCTCGGCGAAATGCTCTCGCGTATCGGCGGCCGAATCGTCCATAAGGCACTTGATCATGTCTCGCCGCTCGCGGTTCCGGTGATGCTGGAGATCGGGCGCGAGGCGGTCTACGGCGAGGCCGCCGACGCGCTTCTCGCCGAAGCCGCGGACGAACTGGTGAAGGAGGCGATGCAGTGAGAGGACGCGCGACCGCGGCCATCGACCTGGTCCTCAAAGGGGAAGGTAACAAAGAACACGCGATCGTCGTTTCTGATGTCACCCTCGTTGCCGATCCGGCCGGCGCGCTGTACTGGCCTGAGGAGTCGCTTCTCGCTGTCGCCGATCTGCATCTGGAAAAAGGCTCTGCGTTCGCGTCGCGCGGCGTGCTGCTGCCGCCATACGACACGGCATCGACGCTGGGACGTTTGGCGCGGCTTGTGGAGCGATATGCGCCGCGTCTGATCGTTGCGCTGGGCGACAGTTTTCATGATGCCGGTGGGCCGGCGCGCATGGCCGGCACCGACCGCGCCCTCTTGAGTACGCTGCAGCAAAAGCGGGAATGGCTCTGGGTTGCCGGCAATCACGATCCACATCCCACTGACGGCGTCGGCGGGCGCTTTGCCGAAGCGCTGGCGGTCGGACCGCTCGTATTCCGCCATCAGCCGTCTGCTGCATCGCTCGACGGCGAAATCGGCGGCCATCTGCATCCGCAGGCGCGGGTTGCGGGGCGCGGACGCGCGGTGAGTCGGCGCTGCTTCGTCGGCGATGGCAGACGGCTCGTCATGCCGGCTTTCGGCGCCTATGCGGGCGGACTTAACGTCCGCCACGCCGCCATCGTCATGCTGTTCGGCACGCTGGCATTTACCGCCCACATGCTGGGCGAGCGGCGACTCTACGCGGTCGCGGCCGCGCGATGCCTGCCGGACTGATCGCCGCTTGGCCGATCGGGCGAGTTTGCCGGCGGCCCGCGGGTGATTGCGGCCGATGCTGCCTCAGGGATTTTGCCGCGCGGCAACCCGTGCCTTGGGGGGTGTACCCCAGGCGGCAGCGGGTTTGACCGTAATGGCCTGTTCGGGCTGCGGCTCTGCCGACCAGTGCTTGACCGCAAGGCGAGCCGAGGCGAGCGATTGCGCGTCGAGGTGGGAGGCAATTGCGTCGCGCTTTTTTGCCGCGTCGGCATCACCCTGCACCGCGGCGAGCGCGAACCACTTGTAGGACTCGACATCATTCTTCTCGACCCCGACGCCGCGCGCATAGAGGATGCCGAGATTGTACTGGCTGTCCCTGATGCCGCGATCCGCGGCCTTGCGGAACCAGGCCGCCGCGTTTTGGTAATCGGGTGTCCCGCTGGCGCCCTCGGCATAGAGCACAGCGAGGTTGTGCATCGCCTTGCCATTGCCCTGTTCGGCAGCCGCCAGATAGAGATCGTGCGCCCTGGCGAGGTCCTTGCCGATGCCGAGGCCGTTCTCGTAGAGGGCGCCGAGACGCAGTTGCGCCGGTGCCAGTCCGGCCTTGACGGCGCGTTGCAGCCAGTATGCGGCCGCTTCGTAGTTCTGCGCCGTTCCGCGACCGTCGGCGAAGCGTATCCCGACCTCGTAAGCGGCGGCCGGATCGCCCGCCATCGCCGCCTTGCGCAGCGCCGCCGTTCCGATCGAGGTCGGCAGCCTGATGTCTTTGCCGCCGCCGGCGGCGGACGCGCCCGTAGCACCCGGCGCGGCGGCTGCGAGGTCAGGCACGGCGGACGATGGCAGCGCGCCGGTCAGGTCCGGCAAGCCCCAGGTCAACATGGCGTTTGCGTCCGCCTGGTCGGCAGCCGGCGGAAATTCCGGTCCGACGGCCGCCTGCGCGGGAACAGGGTCTGCCATCGCATGGCGGCCGTTGTCGCTTGCCTTCGTGGCGGCCGGCGCGCTCGGCAGTGTGCTCTCGCTCCGGCTCGGCGGCGCTGATGCGGGCGAACTGGATGGCGAGGGTGTTGGCTTTGCGACTTGCGGCGCCACGCTGGTCAGCGGTGTTGTCGGCCTGGTTGTCGGCCTTGCGATCTGCGGCGGCACGCTGGCGGGTGGCACCTGGCGCGAGTGTGGCGGCGAAGCGCCGGATAAGCTGCCGTCGCCGATCAGGACTGTCGCGATGCGCAGGCCGCCGACCACGAGGAGCAGGGCCGCTCCGGCGACGAGCAGCTTGCGCAAGCGCTGCGAGAGCGTGTGGGGCTGTGCGGCGGCCTCGGCGCGGGGGTCATTTTTGGTCGGCTCTCCGGGCTCCCAGGCCGCAGCTTGCGCCGCGCGGCGTGCGGCGGCGATGAAATCCGGACGTCCGGAATCGGCAATCACCGGTGGTTTGACGGAGCCGATGGCGGCTTCAGATGCGGCGATCCGCTCGGCCGCCGAAAGCCGCGGGCTTGGCCCGGAACCGGGCTCGAGCGGATGATCCGGCGGCAGCGTCGGATCAATCGGCGGCCGCTGGGCTGCGGCGCCGGCTCCCGCCGAGTGCGTTACCTCGGTTGCGAGCGGCGGCGCGGTATCGGAATCGAGTAAGAACGTGCCGGACGCGGCCGGCTGCTGCGGCGGCGGGGCTGTATTCTCGGAATGGTGCGCGGTGATTGCGTCGGCGTCTGTGCGCAGATCGTTTTCAAGCGTCGAGAGCCGATCGATCACGTGCTCGACTGCACCCTGGACGGCGTCAAGCGAGTCCTGCGTGCGTCGATCGTTTTCCTTGATTTCCGCGACCTCGCGTTCCATCTCCGCCGGAGGCTGCGGCATTGCGTCAATGGCGGTCAGGCCATCGATCCCGCGGGCCTGTTCGAGATGCGCCAACAGATTGGTGAGTCCGCGCTCGATGTTTCCGAGGTGGCCGAGCTGCGCATCGGAGGCATCGAACCGCTGCATCAGCGTGGCGATACGATCCTCCAGGCGCGACAACGCGGCGTGATCGGTGTGGGTGAGCTGAACCCATTCCAGTTTCTCGATCAGTCCGCCGAGCAGCTTTTCCAGGTCGCGCGGCACGGCATGGCCAGCCTCGCTCGACGCCTGCAGCGCGGCGCCGAGCGCGTCGAGGCGTTGTTCCAGCGCCAAGACCGCGCCCGTGGCTGGATTGGCGTTGGCGATGATGTCGACCTGGTTCGCAAGCGCGCGCACATCTTCGGCAACGCGCGTCACGCTGTCGTTGGAAGCGACATGGGAAACCACTGCGCGCAAGCTGTCGATCGCCGCCTCGAGCTGCGGGAGCGTCGAGGGATCATCTCTGGACAGGATGGCGTCGAGCTTTTGGGAAAGCGCGTTTACTGCGTCGGCAAAGCCGACCAGACTTTCGGCCGGCGTCAGCGCGCGCAACGCCTCACGAATGTCAATCAGTCCTTGCTCCAGCCCGGACAGCGCATTCGAATCGCTCCCGGACTGACGGCTTTGGTCGACGCGCTCGGCGAGGGCTTTGACCTCCATTTCGAGCGATTCCACGGCGCGCCGCGGCAACGCCTCGTCAATCTGGCGGCCGAGCTCGGCGAGGTCGGTACGGATGGCGGCGACGGCCGCTGCAAGATCTCCCGCCGGCCGCAGCGCCTCGATGCGCGCGGTGATCTCGCGCAGCTGATCCTCAAGACTGCCGACACCCGCCATCGCCGCCGCCGGCACCGATGCCGATGCCGCGTCTGCCGGATCGTCGGTCGCGGGATTGCCGTCCGTGCCCGCCGCCGCTTGCTCGCTGTTGTCCGTTGCAGACCGGGCGGGCGGTGCAGCCGGGGAGTCAGGCGCGACCGAACCACCGTCGAGGATACGCTGCCGCGCAGTGATCTCGGCAACGGCTTCCTCGACTGAAAAGACCGGCGCGCTGGCGGCTCGCCGGCGTGGCGGAGCAGCGCTCGGCCGTTGCTTGCGCGCCTCGAACGGCCTGCTTGGAGCTGCCGGGGGCCGCTGCCGCATCGCCTCCATCCGGGCCAGACGCCCGAGATCGTCAGTAATCTCATCGAGGCGCATGTGCAGTTCGTCGAGACTAAGGCACGTACGCGTCGTTTCGTCGGGGGCGTGTTCTGCTCCGTGGCCGCGATCGCCCGCATCGTTGTCGCCATCGACCCGATATTCCTCGGGACCGGAAGGAGACACATCGCGATAGGGCCCGCCGCGGCGCATGGTTGGTTCGCTGCGCGCCGGCTGGCCGGCAGCGCCCGCATCGTCGGCGCCGCTCGGCTGAATGACCTTGTTGAGCCATTCGCCGACCGGCAAGCCCGGCCGCTGCGCGAGTTCGCGCTCCTGCGGGATCGGGCCCGTTGTGTTCCGCGGACCGCCAGATCTCATGATCGCGCCCAGACCCGTCACGGGCAGTATTTAGGCTGCGGTGCACATGACCATTGAAGCGCGCACCGCCTTACCGTCCCCCCGCCAGGCGACTTTTCCGGATCATGGTAAACAACTCGTTAACGTGGCGACCGGCGCGGCGTTCGCGGCAGGCAAAATCGGCGGAGTTCGGTTCGAGGGCCGCTGAACAGTCGCGGCGCGGCCATACCGCAGCCTTACGGGCGTACCGTCGCGCCTGGCCGGTAACCGTTGCGGTAACATGTAAGCTATTCCGTAGAACGCCGCCTCGATGCGACGCTGCGTCAGCGCGAGGACTCATGGCGCAGAGCGTAAACATCGACGGTGCGGCGGCGAGGCGGCGGGGAGCGCGCGCCGATCGCGGCGTCGAGGTGGCAAGGCTGGCGCGTTCGCCGAGACCGAGGCGCCCGAGACCGAGGCGCCCGAGACCGAGGCGCCCATGACGATCGCCGACGTGGCGTGCGAATTCGCCGTCACGTTTCGCGCGCTGCGTTTCTACGAAAGCAAACGGCTGATCGCGCCGCTACGACAGGGTCCGGCGCGGCTTTATCGCCGCAGCGATCGCGAGCGCCTTGCGCTCATCCTCACCGGCCGGCGGCTCGGCTTCACGCTTACGGAAATCAGCCGCCTGCTCGACGGGCCGCACGGCAACAGCCTGCATTTGACCCGGCAGGAATGCGTGGAGCAGATCACCCTGCTCGAGCGGCAGAAGCGCGGCATCGACCTGGCGCTCGGCGAATTGCGGCAGATCTACACGTCTTTCTATATTTCGCAGCTCGACGACGGGATTTGTTGCTGAGAACGGAAAAATTTTTTCGAAAGCAAGCCGACCGTTCCGATCGACCGTTTTTTCGTTCGACAAAACCGCCGAACAGTCGGGCGGAATTCATTGCCCGCGCCCTTGACACGCCGATGGGTTCGGAGATTGTGCAGCCGTCGCGATCGACCGCGCGAGCGATTCTGAAGCGGACAAGACAACCTCGCGCAAAGCGGGGTGCTGTTGTGCGTTCGTTTTCTTGGCGCCAAGCACACTCGAGCTGACCGTGCGCCGCAGCGTCGCCAAGACAGACGCGAGGAGGGGCCATGCGCGATGCCTTCATCTACGATCACGTGCGCACGCCGCGCGGCCGCGGCAAGGTCGACGGGGCGTTACATGAGGTGACCGCGCTCAGCCTGGCGGCCCAGGCGCTCGGCGCCATAAAGAGCCGCAGCGAACTCGACACGTCGCTGGTCGATGACGTGGTGCTGGGCGTGGTCGACCCGGTGGGCGAGGCCGCCGCCGACATCGCCCGCACGGCGGCACTGGTTGCCGGCTATGGCGACAGCGTCGCCGGCGTGCAGATCAATCGCTTTTGCGCCTCGGGCCTCGACGCGGTCAACTTTGCCGCGGCGCAGATCATGGCTGGACAGCAGGAGATGGCTGTCGCCGGGGGCGTCGAGTCGATGAGCCGCGTCGGCATCGGCGCGGCCGGCGGCGCCTGGTCGGTGGATCCGTCGATCGCGGTGGCGCATTACTTTCTGCCCCAGGGCATTTCCGCCGACCTCATCGCCACCAAGTACGGCTTTTCCCGCGACGACGTCGACACCTACGCGGTCGAGAGCCAGAAGCGTGCTGCGGCGGCGTGGGATGAGGGCCGTTTTGCCCGCTCGGTGATGGCGGTCACGGACGTGAACGGACTGACCATCCTCGCCAAGGACGAGCATATGCGGCCGGGCACCACGATGCAGTCGCTCGCGGCGTTGGCGCCCTCATTCGTCCAGATCGGCGATCAAGGCGGCTTCGACGCGGTCGCCATTCAGGCGCATCCGGAGATCGAATACGTCAATCACGTGCACCACGCGGGCAATTCCTCGGGCATCGTCGACGGCGCCGCCGCGGTGCTCGTCGGCAATGCACGCGCCGGCAAACGCGCCGGGCTAAAACCGCGGGCGAAGGTCAAGGCGTTCGCCAATATCGGCTCGGAGCCGGCGCTGATGCTGACCGGGCCGGTCGACGTCACCAGGAAGGTGCTGCAACGGGCGGGCATGAGCCTTGCCGACATCGATCTCATCGAGATCAATGAGGCGTTCGCCTCGGTGGTGCTGCGCTACCTGCAGGCGTTCGATCTCGATGGCGAGAAGGTCAACGTCAACGGCGGCGCCATCGCCATGGGCCACCCGCTCGGCGCCACCGGCGCCATGATTCTTGGCACCGTGCTCGACGAGCTGGAGCGGCGCAACGCAGCGACCGCGCTGGTCACCCTGTGCATCGGCGCCGGCATGGGCACCGCCACGATCATCGAGCGTGTCTAGTTGTGAGCTTTCAATAGGTTGTCCATCCGGTCCTAAACGAGGACGCTGAGGTTGTTGAAGCTTCAGTGATTCGGAGGACCGGATGAACGTGCACAAGAATGCCCGCCTGACACCGCGTGGTCGAGAGCGAATAGTGCGGCAGGTGCAGAGCGGGCAGACGCCGAAGGCCGTCGCATTGGCCGCAGGCGTCTGCCCGCGGACGGTTCGCAAGTGGGTCGACCGCTATCGTCGCGAGGGGCTGGCGGGGTTGAGCGACCGCAGTTCGCGGCCTCACCGGCTTCATCAGCCGACGCCGCAGGGCGTGGTTGAGCAGGTGGAAGGACTGCGCCGTCAGCGCCGCACCGGCCACCAGATCGCAGCCGAATTGCAGATCTCGCCGGCCACCGTTAGTCGCATCCTCAAGCGACTGGGCCTCAACAGGATCAACGCCCTTGAGCCTGCCGAACCGGTCCGGCGCTACCAGCGCGAGAGGCCCGGCGAGATGATCCACATCGACATCAAGAAGCTCGGCCGCTTCAACAGGATCGGCCATCGCATCACCGGCGACCGGCGGGGCCAGAGCAACAGCCGCGGGGTCGGATGGGAGTTCGTGCACGTCGCCATCGACGACCACTCCCGCATTGCCTTCGCCAAGATCATGGGTAACGAGAGGAAGCGTTGTGCCACCGCCTTCCTCAAGGCCGCCGTCGCCTACTACCAGAGCCTCGGCATCACCGTGGAGCGCGTCATGACTGACAACGGCTCCTGCTACAAGTCGTTCGCCTTCCGCAGCGCCTGCAAGCGACTCAGGCTCCGACACGTCCGAACCAGGTCCTATCGACCGCAGACCAACGGCAAGGCCGAGCGCTTCATTCAGACCAGCCTGCGCGAATGGGCTTATGCTCAGGCTTATCAAAGCTCACGGCAGCGCAAGGATCAGCTGCCCGCCTGGCTGCACCAATACAATTGGCACAGGCCTCATGCCGGCATCGGTGATACAACACCCATCAGCAGACTCGCTCTGACCGAGGACAACCTGTTGAGACTCCACAGCTAGCGTGACTTTGGTTCACAAGTTCGCGTGACCGACACGCGGCAAGAATGATGCGGACTTCTGAGCCGCCCCACCGGGCGGTCACTCCGCGCCGGCGCTGGGCCTTTCGGAAAAAAATGGCGAGCGGGAAACAATGACCATCACCAATTTCACGCTCGACATCGGCGCCGGCGGCGTAGCGCTCGTCACCTGGAACGCGCCGGGACGCTCGATGAATCTCATCGACGCGCCAGCGACCGAAGAGCTGGCGGCGATTGTCGAGCAGGTTGCCGGCGATGCGGCGATCAAGGGCGCGGTCATCACATCCGGCAAGGAGACGTTCTGCGCCGGCGCCGATCTCACATTGCTGGGAACGATGCGCGATACCTTCGCCACGATGGCGGCGGCGCAGGGCGAGGAAGCAGCGAGTGCGCGCCTGTTCGAGGAGAGCCGCAAATTTTCGCTGCTCTGCCGCCGCATCGAGACCTGCGGCAAACCATGGGTCGCGGCGCTCAACGGCACCGCCGTTGGCGGCGGCTTCGAGCTGGCGCTCGCCTGCCACTATCGCGTTGCCGCCGACAACGACAAGACGCGGTTTGCCCTGCCGGAAATCAAGGTCGGATTGTTCCCCGGCGCCGGCGGTACGCAACGGATCGCGCGCATGCTGCCGCCGGCCGAGGCGTTGCAATTTCTGCTCAAGGGCGAGCAGATCGGCGTCAAGCGCGCCAAGGCGATGAAACTTGTCGATGCTGTTGTGCCGCCCGGCGATCTCATCAAAGCGGCGAGGGAATGGATCGCGACAAATGGCGGTGCGCAGGCGCCCTGGGACCGCGACGGCTTCCGGCTGCCGGGCGGGCCCGTGCATTCGAAGGCCGGGATGATGGTCTTCGCGCCGGCGAACGCACTCTACCGCCGCGAAACCTACGACAATTACCCGGCGGCGCGCGCCATCATGCAGGTTGTCTACGAGGGCCTGCAGCTGCCGATGGATCAGGCGTTGCGCGTGGAATCGCGCCATTTCGCCAAAATCTTGCGCTCCCCGGAAGCGGCGGCGATGATCCGCTCGCTGTTCGTTTCGCTCCAAGAGATCAACAAGGGTGCGCGGCGGCCGCCCGACGTGCCGCGCAAAAGCCTCAAGAAGATCGGCGTGCTTGGCGCCGGCTTCATGGGCGCCGGCATCGCCTATGTGAGCGCGCGTGCCGGCCTTGATGTCGTGCTCGTCGACCGCGATCCGGAAACCGCCGAAAAGGGCAAGGAGCGCGCGCACAAGCTCATGACCGACGAGATCGAGCGTGGTCGGGCCGATGCGGCCGAGCGTGATGCGCTGCTCGCGCACATCGAGGCCACGGCCGACTATGTGGCGCTCAAGGATTGCGATCTGCTCATCGAGGCGGTGTTCGAAGACCGCAAGATCAAGGAAGAAGTGATCGGCCGCGCACAGAACGTGATCGGCGAACAGGCAATCTTCGGCTCCAACACCTCGACCTTGCCGATCACCTCGCTGGCGGCCGCGCTCAAGGATCGCACGCGTTTCATCGGCATCCATTTCTTCTCGCCAGTCGAGCGCATGGCGCTGGTCGAAATCATCATGGGCAAGCAGACCGGCAGCGCCGCGCTCGCCGGGGTGCTCGACTACGTGCGCGCCATCCGCAAGACCCCGATCGTGGTCAACGATTCGCGCGGCTTCTACACCTCGCGCGTGGTCGGCACCTATCTGCGCGAAGGTCATCTCATGCTGTGCGAAGGCGTTCCCGCGGCAATGATCGAAAACGCCGGTCGCATGGCCGGCATGCCGGTCGGTCCGCTCGCGCTCAACGATGAGGTCGCCATCGATTTGGCCTGGAAGATCTTGCAGGCGACCGAGGCCGACCTCGGTCCCGATGCGGTCGATCCGCGGCAAAAGGCGCTGCTGTACGAAATGGTGGAACAGCGCGGTCGTCTCGGCCGCAAGAACGGCAAGGGCTTTTACGACTATCCGCAGAATGGGCCGAAGCGGCTGTGGCCGGGGCTTGCCGACCTGCAGCCGCAAAAGCTTCCCGCCGACTCGATTGCCGTCGCCGATCTCAAGCAGCGGCTGCTCGCCATCCAAGCGCTCGAATCCGCACGCTGCATCGAGGAAGGGGTGGTTACCGACGCGCGCGAAGCCGATGTCGGCTCGATTCTCGGTTTCGGATTTGCGCCGTTCACCGGCGGCACTATCTCCTACATCGATGCAATGGGAACTCCCGCCTTCGTCGCCCTGTGCGCGCGCCTTGCCAAAAGCTGCGGCGCCCGGTTCAAGCCCGGCAGGCTTCTGCTCACCATGGCAAAGAAGAACGAGATCTTCTATCGCCGCCTACTGCCGCATGCGCGCGAAGCGGCGGGATAACGGCGATGCCACCGGCATTGGCCTTGGCAGTGCGCGCCGTGTAAGGTCGCGGCCCATTTTTGCCCGGACCCGGCATGGCGCGTGATCAAGTCGACTTGACGCCGATCGAACGGCGCGACGAACTGGTCGCGTGGCTTGCCGCGGGCGCCAAGCCGGAATCGCAATTCCGCATCGGCACCGAGCACGAGAAGTTCGGCTTTACGCTCGAAGGTCACCACCCGGTCCCCTATGAGGGACCGCGCGGCATCCGCGCGCTGCTCGAAGGCATGCAGTACATCTTGGGCTGGGAGCCGATCGTCGAAGGGGCGAACATCATCGGGCTCTACGACGTGACCGGCGGCGGCGCGATCACGCTCGAGCCCGGCGGCCAATTCGAACTGTCCGGAGCCCAGGTCGAGACCGTGCACCAGACTGCACGCGAGCTGATGGCGCATCTGGCGCAGGTGCGCGAAGTCGCCCAGCCGCTTCATATCGGTTTTCTCGGCATCGGCATGGCGCCGCGCTGGGCTCGCGCGGAAATGCCGACAATGCCCAAAGGCCGCTACCGCATCATGGCCGCCTACATGCCCAAAGTGGGCAGCCTCGGCCTCGACATGATGTATCGGACCTGCACGGTGCAGACCAATCTCGACTTCTCCTCGGAAGCCGACATGGTCAAGAAGCTGCGGGTCTCGTTGGCGCTGCAGCCGCTGGCGACGGCGCTGTTCGCCAACTCGCCGTTCACCGAGGGCAAGCCCAACGGCTTTCTTTCTTTCCGCGCGGAAATCTGGCGCGACACCGACAACGATCGCACCGGCATGCTGCCATGGGCATTCGAGCCCGGCATGGGCTTCGAGCGCTGGGTCGACTATGCGCTCGATGTGCCGATGTATTTCGTCAAGCACGGCGACGAATATGTCGACGCGGCCGGGCAATCGTTCCGCGACCTGCTCGCCGGCAAGCTTGCCGTCATGCCCGGAGCCCGCGCCACCATCTCGGATTGGGCCAACCACTTGAGCTCGATTTTCCCGGAGGTACGGCTCAAGCGCTATCTGGAAATGCGCGGTGCCGATTGCGGACCGTTGTCAAATCTTCTGGCGCTGCCGGCCTTCTGGGTCGGCATTCTTTATGACCAGTCCTCGCTCGATGCCGCCTGGGATCTGGTCAAAGCGTGGACCGCCGAGGAACGGGCGAAGCTGCGCGACGATGTGCCGAGGCTCGCTCTCAGCGCGACGATCCGCGGCCGCTCCGTGCTCGAACTCGCTGGCGAGGTGCTCAAAATCGCCCGCGCCGGGCTTGCCCGCCGCAGATGCCTCGACCGCTCCGGGGCGGACGAGACCCACTATCTCGACGTGCTGAACGAGAGACTTGCACGTAGCACGACATCCGCGCAGGAGCTGCTGGATAAATTCAACGGCCCATGGCGCGGCTCGGTCGATCCGATTTACCGCGAAGATGCCCTTTGAGCGACGTTGCCGGCTCTTCCTGGCGGCTCGACGTAACCGGAACCGCGACCAGGCAGGCAATTAGTCATACGTGAGGCGACAAAACTCGCCGTTGTTTTGATTTTATTTTTACGTCTTGCCGCCAGACTGGGCGGCATGACCAAGACGTTGACCGTCGCCATCCAGCGCCAGAACGCCGAACGTCAACTGTTCGGCGCGCGCCGGGCGTTGGGCCACCTCGTCGAATTGTATGACAGCGGCCGCTGGCGCCAGCTCTACAAGGAGGCCGCCTTCGCCGAGGCAGTCCGCCAGGCAAGGCAAGCAGTCGAGCATTGGTCTGGAATCGTAGCCAAGTCCGGCAGCGATTCCAATTCGAGCGCCGTCTAGTCGCCGAAACCCGTTCGTCTCTGTTTCAACGCCAAGATGATGCGCCGGCCGCCCGCGCAAGCGCTGCAAGCGGCAACGCGGGCAAATTTGCATTGAACGGGGTGTTGCAGCAGATAATCGCAAAGAAAACCGATCGTTGGCGTCTGTCAGTTCCGCCGGGGCCCCATGGCATCGCTCGTCAACGCCGCGCTGTGCGCCATCGTAGCGGCCGCGTTCTGGTCACTGCTCGGATATGCGCTCGGGCGCCATCTGCTTCCCCGCATGCTCGCCGTCGGGGCGGCGCCCGTCCTTGGCTGGGCGGTTCACAGCGCGGCAGCATTGCCGATCTTTTTCCTGATCGGATTTTCTCCGATCACCGTCCTTGCTGTGGGCGTGCTTTGCACCGCCGCCGCCTGCGGTTCGCTGGCGCTGCGCTCGCCCAGGGACGAGAAGACAGACACGCCGGTGACGCCGGTGTGGGCTTACGCTGCCGCGGCTATTCTCGCGCTTGTACCGGCTGACGCGATCGCGCCCAAATTCGCTGGTGGGGGCGTCGACTTGGCGGCCCCGATCTTCGATCATTCCAAGGTTTCCATCATCGACTCGATGATGCGGCAGGGCTTGCCGGCCATCAATCCGATTTTCGGTGCGGCCGGCGCGGCGGGCAGGCTTGCCTATTATTACCTCTGGCATTTCAGCGCCGCCGAACTGGCGCTACCGCTGCACGCGAGCGGTTGGGAAGCCGATATCGCGCTCACGTGGTTTACCGCCTTTGCGTCCCTGGCGGCGATGATAGCGCTCGCGGTCCGGCTTGCCAGAGACTCACGTGCTGCGATCGTCGTCGTGATTCTCGCTGGCGCGGGCTCGTTGCGAACGGCGTTTGGCTGGCTGCCCGGCTCCGACAAGATTGCGCCGGTCATGGCGGGTTCGACCGGATTCTCCGGTTGGCTGTTCCAGTCGGCATGGGTTCCGCAGCACTTGATGGCGGCAACCTGCGTGGTGATGTCCATGTTGCTCATCGCCCGCTACGCGCAGCGCCCAAATCTCCTATTGCTGTTGACCATCGTCCTGACTGTCGCGGCCGGGTTCGAGAGTTCAACCTATGTGGGCGGCGTTACCTTTGCGATTGCCGCGGTGGCGGCGCTGCCAATTCTGCTCGCGGGCATCGACCGCGAGCAGCGCCTGCGCTTCATCGGAGCAATGGCGCTCGCCGCCGTTCTGGTCGCCGGACTCGTCGCGCCGTTCGTGATCGACCAGTTGGCCGCGGTCGCGGCGCGCCATGACACGGCGCCGGTGGTCGTTCGTCCCTTCGCAGTTCTCGGAAGCATGTTTCCCGACCGGCTGCGCGGCATTCTGAATCTGCCCGCCTATTGGCTTCTCGAGCTGCCGGTTGAGTTTCCGGCGATTTACCTGGCCGGCGCGATTTCGCTTTGGGCCATGCTGCGGGGCGCAATATGTCGGCCGGCCAAGATCGTCGTCGCAGCCTTCGCATGCCTCGCGGGCGCGGGACTCGCGGCCTCCTGGCTTCTGGCCAGCACGCTTGGCGACATCAACGATTTGGCGCTGCGCGCGGTGTTACCGGCGATCATGATTCTCATCGTCGCAACCGCAGCCGGGATCATGCGCTCGTCTTGCCGCCTGTTCATCGGCGCGATCGCCTTGACAGGTTTCATTCTCAGTTTGCCGAATGCCGGGGATCTGATCCGCTCCGACGTCGTCGGCGATCGGGCGCCGGATGCAAGCGTCTTTGCGCAGGCGCCGGAACTGTGGGCCGCAGTGCGTCGCTTCGCGTCGCCAACCGCGCGCGTCGCCGACAATCCGCTTTTTCTCCAGGATATCACGCGCTGGCCCGTGAACATATCCTGGGCGTTGTTGGCCGACCGCAGCTCGTGCTTTGCCGGCCGCGAATTGGCGCTTGCCTTCGCGCCATTGCCGGCTTCCCGCCGCGAGGCGATCAACAAGCAGTTCATCCGCATCTTCGCGGGAAATGGGACTGCGGCGGACGTGGGGGAGATGGCGAACAAATACGGCTGCAATGTCGTCGTCGTCGTTCCGCAGGACGGAGCGTGGACCAAGGATCCGTTCGCCGCGAGCCCGGATTATCGGCTGGCGGACAGTCGTGAGGGGAGATGGCGAATTTACGTCGCCTCGCATCCACCGCGCTGAAGTCAAGCGCCGCGAGCGGCATGGATGCGCGGCGGCCGACTTGAGACGGCCTGACAGCCGTCAAATCCCCGCGAACCAGTTCTCGCCCTGCTTGCTCCAGAACGTCTCGCGGAACGTGTTGGTGACCTCAATTGCCTTGATCCATTTTGCATTCTTGTAGCCGAGCTTTATCGCTGTGCGCAGCCGCAACGGATAGCCGAACGGATCGGTAATCAAATCGCCCGCGTATCTGGTGGCGAGGATGGTCTGCGGGTGCAGCGCGGACGCCATATCGATGCTCTCGGTGAAATCGTCATTGCAAATGAAATAAACGTATTTCGCGGTCAAATCAGCGCCGATCCGAGTGAGAAAAGAGCGCAGATTGGGGCCGGACCATTGTCCGATGTAATCCCAACCCTCGACGCAGATATGGCGAATAATCAGTTCCTGCTCCGGCAGTTGGTAGACTTGCTGCGCGGTCCACGGCCGCTTGTCCTTGATCAGGCCGGCCAATTCCAGCTTCCAGGTCGCGCCGTCGACGGGTTTGACGTCCTTGATGTCGTAGTAGGCGTTAAAGCGCGGCGGCTTGACGACCTGCGCGGGGCTGAATGTCGGCGCGAGATGGTCGGAGCGAAAGATCGCCGCTTGCACCGCGTCATTCCAAGATGACACCGCGCGCAGCGCTTTTTGCACGGAATCCTCTTCGCTGACGTCGCAGCCGGTCAACAGCGTCAGCGCGCCCAAGGTCAGCGCACCGCGCAGCAGCTTGCGGCGATTGAAGTCGTTCACGAGCGCGCGAGCTTGCCTGATGGCGCCGCGATCGACGGACTGTTGCGGGCGAAAGAGGGACGGCCTGCGCGTTGGCATGAGCATCGGATCATCGCCTCAGGGCGTTGTTTCGGCTGTCGGTTCGCCCGTTGGTTCGGCTATCGGCGGCTGCGCGGGTTCGGGCGTCGGTTCGGCTATTATCGGCGGTTGCTTGGATTCGGCCGCCAACTTGTCGCCCACGGTCGGCCCGCCGGTCAGCATGGCGACCAGGCTTTGCGGCACCAGCAACGCCAGCGCGACATGAACGGCGACGAACGCCACGATCGCCGACATGCAGAGGAAATGAATGAGCCGGATGGTTTGGAAACTGCCGAACAAGCCGGATATTTCCGAGAATTGGACCGGCTTCCACAGGCACAGGCCGGTGATCACGATGAGAATGCCGACCAGGATGACGCCGAGGTAAAGCGTCTTCTGCACGGCGTTATAGACCGTCAAATCCTCATGGCCGAGACGAAAGTGCAATGCGTCACCGACGGTGAAGATGATCTCGCGCAGCGATATGGGAAACAGCTTTCTTCGAAAGCGTCCGGTGACGACGCCGTAGCTCAGATAGGCGAGCCCGTTGAGGACGAAGATCCACATTCCGAAAAAATGCCATTGCAGGCCGTACTGGGCCCATTTGCCGATGACGAGAAAGTCGGGGAAATACAGCCAGCCGAACAGGACATCGTCGTTGTAAATCCGCCAGCCGCTGCCGATCATGGTGAAAATCGCGACCGCGTTGATCCAATGCATGGCGCGCAACGGCAGCGGATGAAGTGGGTTGCCGTTGCGAGCAGTTGATTTGACGGCTGCCGTCGACATCGAGGATATTTGACCGGGGATCCGCGCAGTGCGAAGCCGCATCCTGCGACAATGGGGGATTTGGGCGGGACTTGAACGCGCGCGTCTCCCAGCTCGTGCGTGCGTTCGCGGAGACTACGATTGCGCAAATTGATCCGCAAGCAAGGCCCTTTCACAAGTTCGGGTGCCGCTTTTGATCGGAAAGAGCGCGAAGAGCACGTTATGATCCATGCGATGAGATTGCCGGTCCTCGTGCTTGTCCTGGGTTTTGGCGCACCCCTTCCGACTTGCGGTGCAAACGCGGTCGGCGCGCAGGCGCGCGGTGTGTTGTTTGCTCAAGCGATGGTGCCCCCGACCGGCATGATGGACGCGAAAAAGCCGGCGCCGATGGAGCAGCGCTATCTGAGCCGCTATCCGCAGCCGGCTCGGGTCGGTGATCTCATCGGGCTCCCTCTGCTCGATCTGCATGCTTCGACCATCGGCTATGTCCGCCAGGTCGTGCGGACCCGACAGGGCAAAATCGAATTTATCGTCGCCTATAGCCGATGGTGGGGCTGGTTCGGCCGGCTGGTCGCAGTGCCGATCGAGGCCGTCGGTATCGAGGGGCGCCAGCTCGTGTCGCTCGATATGCCGCTGCCGGCATACGAATCCTCACCGACTTGGCATGGCGGAAACGTCGCGGTCCTGCCGTCCGACGCGACGATCAAGGTCGCGCTGGCCCGCACCTGAACGATCACGAATTGGTGAAGTGGATAACTTTTCGGTGTGCGGGCTGTTGTACGGCCTGAGACAGAATTGATTGGCGATCTGCCGCGCAGTTTGCGAAGCAGTCGCCATTACTTGGTCAATCGCATTTCGTCTCAGGGGGCGTCCTATGGACCGTGCGAAATCGACTCGACGGCACCACTGCGCCGTTTCGCCCAGAGCAAGCCGCCCAGTGCGGCGACATCGCTCCTGCCAGGCGGCCCGCAGGCTGCGGCATCGCCGTCATGGCCAAGGCGTCGACGCCGGGCCTGACCAAGACGCGTCTGGTGCCGCCACTCACTTACGATGATGCCGCGGCGCTCAACACAACCTTCCTGCAGGACGTGACCGACAATATTGTGCTCGCTGGCAGCCGTGCCGCACCGCACGCCGGTATCGCCGGCTATGCCGCCTACGGACCTCCGGGCTCGCAGGAGTTCTTTCGCCGCAACTTCCCGGCGTCCCTCGGATTGATCGAGGCGTGGCTGCCGAATTTCGGCGACTGCCTCCACCACACGATCTGTGCGGTCTTCGAGCGCGGTCACGCGGCGGCCGTCGTGCTCAATGCCGACAGCCCCACGCTGCCCACCGCGTTACTCAATGAAACCGCCGAGGCGCTGGCGCGGCCCGGCGACCGCGCCGTGCTCGGGCCGTCGAGCGACGGCGGCTATTACCTGCTCGGGCTGAAGGCCGAACATCGCCGCATGTTCGAAGATATCGCCTGGAGCACCGCGAGCGTGGCCGAACAGACCTGCGAGCGCGCCCGCGAGATCGGTCTCGATGTGCACCTCTTGCGCGAATGGTACGACGTCGACGATGTCGAGACTTTGCGTCGGGTGTACGGTGAGCTTTGCGAAAGCAAACCGACGATCGGTCACACCGATCTCGGCGCTCCCTATCTCGCCCGCCACACCGCGTCATTGCTCGGTCGGCTGTGGCCGCAGGGCGACTTCGGCCGCCGCGTGGAGGACGTCACGCAGATTGAGAAAGCGCCCGTGTGAGCGCATTACCGCCCGGACGCGCAATTTAAGGATCGAAACATCATGGACATTGCTGCATCGCGTCCGGCGGTCGATCCGCAGCGCTATTTCGAGAGCGTCGAAACCGAAAGCGACGCACCCGAACATGGGCCGGTCTGCCTTTATCTGGAGACGACCAATCGCTGCAACCTTCTGTGCACGACCTGCCCGCGCACCTACGAGGAGCTTGAACCTCCGGCCGACATGAGCTGGGAGCTTTTCACCTCGATCGTCGATCAGATCGAGCATCTAAGTCGCGCCGTGCTGCACGGCGTCGGCGAACCCATGCTGGTGAAGAGCCTGCCGCGCATGGTGCGGTACCTCAAGGACCGCGGCACTTATGTTCTTTTCAACACCAACGGCACCGTTCTCAACGAGAAGAACGGCCGCGCGCTGATCGCCGCCGGGCTCGACGAGTTGCGCGTCTCCTTCGATGCGGCAAACGCCGAAAGCTATCGCGCGATCCGCGGCAAGAATTATTTCAACCGCATCTTGAAGAACGTGCGCGCATTCCGCGAACTGCAAGAGCGCGAGGGCCATCTCAAGCCGCTTGTGTCGGCTTGGCTCACGGGCTTGCGCGAGACCGTGGAGGAGTTGCCGGATTTCGTGCGGCTGGCGGCTGAGACCGGCATCAAGGAAGTGCATCTGCAGCGGCTTGTGTTCTTCAACGAGAACTCGATCGGACTGGCGAGGCCCGACCAGGCGCTTTACGAGCGGCTCTCCGGCGAGGAGACCGCTCATATTGACCGCGCCACCGACCTAGCCAAATCTCTGGGCATTACGTTCTCCGCATCGGGCGGCGCCTCGGAACCGGGCGTGAGCCTCAAACGCAGCGACAACGGTTCGCCGTGGTCGCTGTGCCGCCGGCCGTGGACGGTGATGTATTTCACCGCCAACGGCCGGGCGCTGCCCTGCTGCATCGCGCCGTTTTCTCAGCGCGGCTACGAAAACTACACGCTGGGCGATGCCACGCAGCAAAGCTTGCGCGAAATCTGGAGCGGGCCCGCCTATCGGGATTTTCGTGCGGCGCTGAAATCCGATAAACCGCCCGCGGCCTGCGCGAGCTGCGGATTGCGCTGGAGTCTCTAGTGTGGCGGTTCAGAAATCCGCATCATTCCTGCCGCGAACCCGCCATGCGGATTTCTGAACCAAAGCCCAAAAGCCCCACTCGATCAATAAGTTGCTAGTGTCCTTCGATTCCAAAGTCCGCAAACGAGGGTGCCGCATAATGATACGAACTTCGGAATCGGGACACTAGCGATGCCGCCGCCGGCCGTCGCTGCGGTGGTCATTCCCACGTTCAACGAAGCGGAGTCGATCGCCACAGTCGTGGCCGAACTGCCGCGCAACGTCGTCGACCGGGTGATCGTTGCCGATGGCGGCAGCACGGACGACACGCGCGAGTGCGCGCGCAATGGGGGCGCGGAGGTCATCGAAGTCGGCCGTGGGTATGGACGTGCTTGCCTTGCCGGCGCGCAAACAGCCGAGGGTGCCGACATCGTCGTGTTCATGGACGGCGACGGGGCGGACGATCCGGTCGCCATTGCGTCGCTGGTCGAGCCGGTCCGTTCCGGCGCCTACGACTTCGTCATCGCCTCGCGCGCACGCGGCGAGCGCGAACCGGGCAGCATGGCCTCGCATCAGCTGCTTGCCGGGATCGCCGCCGGCTGGCTTACGGGCCTGCTTTACGGCGTTCGCTACAGCGATATGTGTGCCTTTCGCGCCATCCGCCGCGATGCGCTGCTCAAACTCGGCATGCGCGAGATGACATACGGATGGAATCTCGAAATGCAGATGCGAGCTGCGCGTGCCGGGCTGCGCGTGCTGGAAGTGCCGGTGAGCTATCGCAGGCGATTGGGCGGCAAATCGAAGGTCGCGGGTTCGCTGAGCGGATCGTTGAAGGCGGGCGCCAAGATCATGAGCACGTTCGTACGCGTGGCGATTGAACCGATGCGTGAGCGCCCGGCTCGGTAGGCCGGCTCTGGTTCGGTTCTGCAAGAGCCGCAGACGGATCATGACAGTTCGGGCTCGCGCACTGTATGCTCCCTCGATCGGACTGATGACCGAGCGAGGTTTTCCATGCGCAGTCTCCATCCATTGGGCGCTCCGCTGTCGCGCCGCCGCTTGCTGAAGACCTCCGCGCTTGCCGGCGCTGCGCTCGCCGCGCCCGCCATCGGGTTGCGGGGCAGCGCTGCGGCTGCGACCAAGCAGGTGACGCTGGCGCTCGACTGGATTTATCAGGGTCCCAATGTCGGTTTCATGCTGGCGCGGGACAAGGGCTTCTACCGGGACGCCGGACTCGACGTTGCCATCACTCCCGGAAAAGGTTCGGGCAGCACCGCGCAATTGATCGCGAGCCGGGCCGCGCAGATCGGCTTTGCCGACGGCTACGTGGTCGGCAACGGCATCGCCAAGGGCATGGGCATCAGAACCGTCGGCAGCATATTCCGGCGCAATCCCGCGGCCGCAATGGTGCTCGCCAATTCCGGCATCGAGACTCCCAAGGACCTTGCCGGCAAGACCGTCGCGGTCACGGCGGGCAGCGCGCAATTCCAGCAATGGCCGGCTTTCGTCAAAGGCGCCGGCATCGACGATTCCAAGATCAAGCTGGTCAATATCGATCCGGCAGGGGTCGGCCCGGCGCTGATCAGCGGCAAGGCCGATGCTATCGCCGGCTTCGCGCAGGGCTATGTGCCGACCATCGAAATCCGCGGCAAGAAGAAGGTGCGCATCTTCTGGTTCGCCGATTACGGCGTCACCGTCGTGTCGAACGGCATCATCGTGCACGACGACCTGCTCAAGAGCGATCCCGATCTGGTGCGCGCCTTTGTGCCGCCGACGCTCAAGGGATTCCTGTACGGGCGGCAGCACCCGGACGAAGCCGCCGCCACAGTGAAAAAATACTTGCCGACCGTCGATCTGGCGATCACCAAACGCGAAGCCGGACTGTCCTGGGAAACCTGGGTGACACCGCACACCGCAGGCAAGCCGCTCGGCTGGGGTGCGGAAGCCGATTGGGCTTCGACCATCCAGGTGCTCAGGCAATATGGCGGCGTGACCGCCCCGTTGCAGACGAGCCAGCTCTATACCAACGCGTTCGTGCCGACGGGCGCCGACTACGTGCCGCCGCAGCGGGCCTAGTGGTCCGATTCTGACATTCGCATCCCGGTTTGGCATGCTCGCGTGTGAACGTTAGAATCAAAGGACCACTGGGAAAAATATAGGTGCTGTGTCCCGATTCCGAAGTTCGCATCATTGTCCGGCCCCCGTTTGCGAACTTCGGAATCGAAGGACAAACAACCGCCGATGCGGCGCGGTGGCCCATGTCTTGCATTCCGGCGCGACATGAATTGTCATGCCGGCACCACCCCTCGTCTGTCTCGCCCTTGGTCGCGGAGTTGATCTCATGACCCCTCGCGCTGCTCAACGCACTCCGATTTCCCGCCGCCGCTTTCTCAAGACGTCGACGCTCGCCGCCGGTGCGCTGACGCTGCCTGCGGCGTTGCTCCGCGCGCGCGCTGCAACCGCGCTCAAGCCGGTGACCTTCACGCTCGACTGGCTTTATCAGGGCGCCAGCGCCGGTTTTCTGGTGGCGCACGAGAAGGGCTTTTACCGGGATGCCGGGCTCGACGTGACAATTCTTGCCGGCAAAGGCTCGGGCACGACCGCCCAACTGGTCGCCAGCAAGGCCACCCCGATCGGCTTCTCGGACGGCTTTGTGGTCGCCAACAGCGTCGCCAAAGGCATGACGATCAAGACTGTCGGGACCATCTACCGGCGCGATCCGGCGGCCGTGATGGTGCTCGATGATTCGCCGATCAAGACGCCGAAGGACCTCAACGGAAAAACCATCGCGATGACCGCCGGTAGTGCGCAATTTCAGCAGTGGCCGGCCTACGTGAAGGGCGCGGGAATCGACCCGGCCCAGGTCAAGATCGTCAACATCGATCCTGCCGGCGTCGGGCCGGCGCTGGTCAGCGGCAAGGTCGACGCCATCGGCGGTTATGTCTTCAGCTATGCGCCGAGCATCGAGGTGCGCAGCAAGAAGAAGCTTCGTATTTTCTGGTTTGCCGATTCCGGCGTCACCATCGTGTCGAACGGCATCATCGTCCACGAAGATCTGCTCAAGAGCGATCCCGAACTTGTTCGCGCGTTCGTGCCTGCCTCGGTCAAAGGCTTTCTCTACGGCAGGCAGCACATGGATGAAGCCATTGCGGCGGTGAAAAAATATAATCCGACCGCCGACGCGGGCGTCACCAGGCGCGAATGTGAACTGTCGTGGCAGACCTGGGTGTCGGCCAACACCAAGGGCAAGCCGCTCGGTTGGGGCTCAGAGGCCGACTGGGCCGGCACCATCGCGGTGCTCAAGCAATATGTCGGCGTGAGCGCCCCGTTGCAGACAAGCCAGCTCTACACCAACGAGTTCGTGCCGACGGGCGCCGAATACGTGCCGCCGCAGGGTTGAGCGCATTCGGAACCGCCACGGTGACCGAGCAGAAAGCCGCCGGCTGGATCGGCGCGAGGCTGCTGCGCAAGGAGGACGCGCGCCATCTCCATGGACGCGGCATGTTCATCGCCGATGTCCGTTTGCCGGGCGCGCAGGATGTGGCTTTCGTGCGCAGCCCGATGGCGAGCGCGCGTGTGCGGGAGGTGATCAAGCCGGCGCACGCCGCCGCGCGCGTGTTCACGCTTGCCGATCTCGGTCCGGTCAATGTGCTGGAGGCGGGGCCTGAACTCTCCGCCCATCGCCACTCTCCGTATCCGCCGCTCGCCGACGACCGGGTGCGCTACGTCGGGCAGACGGTTGCGGCCTGCGTCATGCCTGGCCGCGCCGCCGCCGAGGACCTGGCCGGCGAGGTCCGCCTCGAACTCGAACGCTTGCCGGCGGTGGTCGACGTCGTGGCCGCCATGCGGCCCGAAAGTCCGCGTGTATTCGAGGAGTGGCCGAGCAACGCCTACATCAGCACCAGCGTGGTGGCGGGTGATCCGGGAATCCTTGCGGCCGCGCCGATCCGGCTCAATCGGCGCCTGCGGCTCAACCGGCAGGCCACGGTGCCGATGGAAGGCCGCGGCGTGCTTGCCTATTGGGATCGACGGCTCGACGAGCTGGTGGTGTACCTGTCGACCCAGGGCGGCCAGATCAAGCGCATGGCGCTGTCGCGGATGCTCGGCATCCCCGAGCACAAGGTGCGGGTGATCGCACCCGACATCGGCGGCGGGTTCGGCGGCAAGAACCGGATTATGCCGGAAGACGTCGCGGTCGCCGCGATCGCGCTGAAAGTCGGGCACCCGGTCCGCTGGATCGAGGACCGGCGCGAGCATCTGCTCGCTTCGCCGCATGCCCGCGACCATACCTACGACCTGACCATTTGCGCCGAGCGTGACGGCACGCTGCTCGGCCTCGAGGGCGAGATTTACATCGACGCCGGCGCTTATGCGCTGTGGCCCACGGGCGCGTTTCAGGAGGCGAGCATGGCCTCGCGCAACCTGACCGGGCCGTATCGCATGCGGCATTTGAAACTCAACGCCCACACCGTCGCCACCAACAAGGCACCGATGGGCCCGTATCGCGGCGTAGCGCGGCCGGGGGCGACATTTGCTCTCGAACGCCTGGTCGACGAGGTGGCGCGCGAACTTCATCGCGAGCCGTTCGATCTGCGCCGTCAGAACATCGTCACCGCCGCGGAATTGCCTTACGTGACGGCCGCAGGCATGAAGCTCGACACCGGCGACTACGTCGCCTCGCTCGAAATCGCGCGCGAGCGGATCGATCTCGCCGCTATTCGCCGCCGCCAGGCCGCAGGCGAAGGCGAAGGCGACGGAAAGCGGATCGGCGTCGGCTTTGCGTTCTACACCGAGCAAAGCGGCCACGGCATCGTGGAATTCGCCAAGCGCAAATTCCGCGTCATTCCCGGCTACGAATCCGCCAACGTGCGCATGCTGCCGGACGGCAGCGTCATCATCCAGGTCGGCGTGCAGAATCACGGGCAGGGCCACGAGACCACGCTGGCGCAAATCGCCGCGCACGAACTCGGCATCAATCCCGAGCGGATTTCGCTGCGCTACGGCGACACGGCGGTCGGCCCCTACGGCTTCGGCACGTTCGCGTCGCGCTCCATCGTGTTCGCCGGCGGCGCGGTGGGCCGTGCCTCGCGCGCGCTTGCCGAAAAAGTCCGCCGCATCGGCGCGCATCTCCTGCAGGCCGATGTGGCCGCAACGCGGGTCGAAGCCGGCAAGGTTCACGGGCCCGCCGGCAGCGTCGGCGTTGCCGAAATAGCGTTTGCCGCCAACGCGCGGCCGGACCAGCTGCCGGCCGGGATGGAGCCGCTTCTGGAAACCACCGCCACCTACGAGCCGGCGGACTCCGGCGGCGTATTCGCCTACGGCACGCACGCGGTCGTTGTCGCGGTCGATCCCGATTGCGGCGCGATCGAGCTTCTCGACTACGTGGTCGCCGAGGATTGCGGAACGATGATCAATCCGATGATCGTCGACGGACAGGTGCTGGGCGGCGTGGTGCAGGGCATCGGCACGGCGCTCTACGAAGAGATTCCGTACGACGACGGCGGGCAGCCGCTGGCCACAACATTGGCCGATTATTTGATCCCCAGCGCTGCAGACATTCCGACGATGCGCATCGAGCACCTGATAACGCCGGCGCTGGCGACGGAATACGGCGTGAAAGGTTTGGGCGAGGGCGGCGCCATCGCGCCACCGGCGGCGATTGCCAACGCCGTTGCCGACGCCTTCCGCGACATCGGCGCGAGCTTCAACGAAACGCCGCTGACGCCGCGCCGCGTGTCGGGCGCGCTGGCGCGGGCGCGCGCCAACGCGGCCAAAACCTGAGCGCCGCGAAATTCACTCCATCGATGTCAACGACGGCATGACCTGCGCGATTGTGGCGCAATTCGGAAATCAACGGCTTGCCGCAGGCCATGCAAGCGTTGTCTTTTTGACACCGCTAAACAACTGCGTGTGTCCGTGATCAGACTTTAGGTCGTTTGGGCCGGATATTCGAATGATTGTCATCCAAATGTGATCTTTCAGATACGACTGGCAAAAAACACTTCACAGAACAGTGTTTGGTTTCTGGGTCTTTTCAGCCGGATAATTATGATTAATAAAGGACGTGTGGTCTTTCAGATACGACTGACAGAAAACACTTCACATGCGTGTGTTTAGCTATGTCAGCTAGCCGACAATTTGAATCCCTGCACGCGTTGCCTTTTGGGTACAGCTAAAAACAAGCCTTTGCTTTAAGAGACCAAGCATCGTCATTCTTAGAGTAAGGGGACTGTCATGAAAAAACTTCTCATTACCTCGGCTGCTGTGTTGGCGCTCTCTGCAAGCTCGGCTCTCGCAGCCGATCTCAGCGCGCCTTATTACAAGTCGCCAATTCCTCCGCCGGAAACCTTTTCGTGGACTGGATTTATCTCGGTGCTAACGGCGGCGCGGGAAACGGGACCTCTTCAAGTGCTGCGAATTTCAGCTTGTTGGGCACCTCGTTCACACTGCCAATTGCCTCCCAGAGTACCTCGGGCTGGCTCGGGGGCTTCCAAGCCGGCTACAACTGGCAGACTGGCCCCATCGTGCTCGGCATCGAAGGTGATTACGACTTCGCCAATATCCAGGGCAACACAGCTTGCTTCATCGTGTTCAACTGCAACGTGAAACAGAACTGGGTGGCGGATTTCACCGGCCGTGTCGGCGTAGCGCCGATTGAGAAGCTGTTGATGTACGTCAAGGGCGGCATCGCTTGGGCCGGTGACAAGTACAGCTTCGGCAACAGCATCACGGCTGGCGGCGCAACGTTCGCACTCAATGCCAATGCCTCCACCACGCGCACCGGCGGGCTACTGGGCATGGGCCTCGAATATGCGTTCTTGCCGCACTGGTCCGCCAAAATCGAATACGACTACATTAACTTCGGGACTGCCACGGTGGCTCAGACACTGACCACAACGCCGGCGATTCCCGGACTGCCGACGATCCAAACTCAGCATACGGAATCGGAAAGCCTCATGAAGGCCGGCGTCAACTATCACTTCTAATATGATTGGTAACTTGCCGACTTGACCGCGAGAGGGGACCGCACAGCCGCTTGGCGGCATTGTCCCCTCCCGCGGATTTTTTACCGGACAAAAGAAAATGCCCCCGCTTTAAGGCCGCGGGCGTTTGGTGGGAGAGGCGCTGCGCGCTTTTGCCCACCTTATACAATAAACAGCTCAAAACTCCTTCGGCAGTTCGTGCGCCCATTTCGCCCGCATGCGCGCGTCGAGCGCCTTGCTCGAGCGCGCGATGACTGGGAACGTCTTCTGCCGGTTGAATGGGATGCAGGCGTCGATCACGACTCTGGAATTGCGCCGATCCTTTTCGGTGTCGTAGCACATCGGATCGAGCGCCGAGCTCCAGCCACCGTGGATGATATCGACCTGGATGCGCGGGTCGCAGCGCGTGCACATCGCCCAGATCACGTCGTTGATGTTGGTGGGGTCGATGTCCTCGTCGACCACGATGGTCCAGCGGTTGCAGTAGGCGCCGGCGTGGCAGTGCGAGGCGACCATGCCGGCCTGCTTGGCGTGGCCGCCGTAAAGTTGCTTGATCGATATCGTCAGCATGAAGCGGCTGCCGCCGGCTTCGTGCGCCCACACACCGCGGACTTCGGGGATTCCGGCGGCTTCGAGTTGATTCCACACCGCGCCGCAGCGATAGGTGCCGAGATAGAACGTGTTGTCGTTTGGCGGCACGGCGGGAATAGCGCCGACGAGGATCGGGTCGTTGCGGTGCATGAACGTGGCGATGCGGATCGCGGGCTCCGGCGCGCTGCCCGAGGCGTAATAGCCGGTCCACTCGCCGAGCGGTCCTTCCTGCACCAGATCGTTCGGATGAATGTATCCCTCGAAGGCGATCTCGGCATTCGCCGGCACCGGCAGCCCGGTCCGCGGCATGTTGAAGACTTCGATCGGCTCGCCGAGGATTCCGCCCGCGGCCTCCATCTCGTTCTTGCCGTACGGAATTTCCAGTCCGGCAAGCATCAGCAGTGCGGGATGCATCCCGGCAATGACGGCAACCGGACAGGGCTGCCCACGATCGTGATACTTGCTCATGATGATGCGCCCGTGCTTGCCCGGCGACATCATGACCGAGGCCACGTCCGGCTCGTGGCTTTGCACGCGATAGCATCCGTAATTGAGCCAGCCGGTGTCGGGATCCTTCATGACCACCATGCAGCCGGTGCCGATGTACGGCCCGCCGTCGTGTTCGTGCCAGACCGGCGTGGGGATTTGCTCGATGTTGATGTTCTTGCCTTCGAACACGTTTTCCAGGAGCGGACCGCCGTTGACCGGCCGCGGCAGGTGCGAAGGAGCGTGCTTCATGTAGCCTCGCCACCATTGGATCAGCTCCATCTCGGAGGCCTGCGCCGGCAGCCCGAGCGCGACGTTGATCCGCGGTACCGAGGTCAGGATATTTGCAACGACGCGACGGCCCTTGGGAAATCCCGGCACTTCGTCGAACAACAGCGCCGGATTGCCCATTTTGCGCTGGTAGATATCGACAAAGCCGCCGATTTCCTCCTTCGGCTCGGCGCCCCGGATGGTCTTGATCTCGCCGGCGGCCGCGACGTCCCTGATCCAGTCCCGGAGGTCCTTGTTGGCCATTGCAATCCCTCACCAATTCCGCCGCTTGCGGATCGGTGGATGGTAATCAGGACACTGCCTCATGGGAAGGCGGTGCTCGGGTGCAGTATCGAGCAGAACGACGCAGCGAATCCGCCTGATGATCGCTTGCACAATGGCGGGCCAGCACGCCCCCCTGGCACACGGTTTGCTTCGGGAGTTTGCTTTAGGGTTCGCTTTAGGGGAAGCGGCCCCGCGACATGAGGGGTCATGACAGCACCAATGGCTTGCCGGTATGCTGTTGCCCGATCGCCAATCAGGGAGGTTAGGTCATGAGTGCCCATTCGAAGCAGCGTGGTGCATTATCCCGCCGGCGTTTCTTGAAAGACTCCGCACTGGCGGTGGGAACGCTGGCGCTGCCGCTTGCGCCGTTACGCGCGCGCGCGGCGACTCCGCTCAAGCAGGTGTCGATGACGCTCGATTGGCTGTATGAAGGCGCCAACTGCGGATACATCGTGGCGCACGAACAGGGTTTTTTCCGTGACGCCGGTCTCGATGTCTCCATCGCGTCCGGCAAAGGTTCCGCCAGCACCGCCCAACTGGTTGCCAGCAAGGCGACGCAGTTCGGCTTTGCCGACGGCTTCGTGGTCGGCAACGGCGTCAGCAAGGGCATGAAAATCAAAACTGTCGGCAGCATTTACCGCCGCAACCCTTGCTCGATACTGGTATTCGAAGATTCCCCGATCAAGACGCCGAAGGATCTTGAGGGGCGCACGATCGCCATTTCCGCGGGAAGCGCGGTGATCCAGCAATGGCCGGCCTTCTGCAAGGGCGCGGGCATCGACGCTTCGAAAGTCGAAGTCGACAATATCGACCCGGCCGGACTCACCCCGGCGCTCATTGACGGCAGGGTCGATGGGCTTGGCGTCTACATGTCGAGCTACGTGCCGCCGCTGGAAGTGCGCGGCAAGAAGAAGGTGCGCATCTTCTGGTTTTCCGACAACGGCGTTGTCGCGGTATCGAACGGCATGGTCGTGCACGAGGACCTGATGAAGAGCGATCCCGACCTGATCCGCGCGTTCGTGCCGGCCGCGATCAAGGGCTTCCTTTACGCACGGCAGCATCCCGACCAGGCGTTCGCCGCGGTCAAGACCTATCAGCCGACCTCCGATCCGGCCATCGTCAGGCTCTCGCTCGAAGTGTCCTGGAAGCTGTGGGTGCCGCCTAGCGCCAAGGGCAAGCCGCTGGGCTGGGGTTCCGAGAAGGATTGGGCCTCCACGATCGACGTGCTCCATCAGTACGGCGGGGTGGCTGCGCCGCTTAAGCCGAACCAGTTGTTCACCAACGAATTCGTGCCGAACGGCGCCGAGTACATACCTCCGCAGGAAGCTTAGGCGGCTGCAATCTCGTGAACGACATCCGCGAAGACGATCAGGCGTACCTGCGCGTCGAAAGTCTGTGCAAGGTGTACGCGACGCGTGACGGCGAAGTGCGCGCGCTCAACAACGTCTCCTTCACGCAGCGGCGCGGCGAGTTCATCTCGCACGTCGGACCGAGCGGCTGCGGCAAGAGCACGCTCTTGATGATTGCCGCCGGGCTGTTGCCGTCGTCGAGCGGGGCGGTGCGGGTCGGCGACCGCGATGTCAACCGCCCGCGCACCGATATCGGCATCGTCTTTCAGAGTCCGGTCCTGCTCGATTGGCGCACCGCGCTCGGCAACGTCATGCTGCAGGCCGAAGCCCGGCGAATGAACCGCAAGGAGGCCGCTGGGCGCGCGCGGCAGCTGCTGGAAACGGTCGGCCTTGCCGGCTTCGAGGAGCGCTATCCGCACGAGCTTTCCGGCGGGATGCGGCAACGGGTCTCGATCTGCCGCGCGCTCATCCATAATCCGGACCATCTGCTGATGGATGAGCCGTTCGGCGCGCTCGACGCCCTGACCCGCGACCAGCTCGTGCTCGATCTCCAGGCGCTGGTGAGCGAGCGGCGGATGACGGTTCTGTTCATCACCCACAGCATCGCCGAAGCCGTGTTTCTTTCCGACCGCGTGATCGTGATGACGCCGCGTCCCGGCTGCATCGACCGCATCATCGACATCAAGCTGCCGCGGCCGCGCACTCTGGCGATGCGCGAGACCGCGGAATTCGCCGCCTACAGTCGGCAGATATTGGAGCTGTTCCTGGCGCGCGGAGTGTTGCGCGAGCATTGATCCGGCGCCGGCAGGGAGAACGAGGATGACCGACACGGCGGCGCGACTTGGTACGGGGGGCGGCAACCTCGAGGCCGACCTGCAGCGCCGCCGTCGCCGGCGCGTGCGCCGCGATCGGATCGGTTCGCTTCTCTACCCGCTTGCGGTGCTCGTGCTGATGATTGCCGCGTGGGAGGCAGCGGCACGGATATTTTCGTTTCCTCCTTATCTGTTGCCGGCGCCCAGTGCGATCCTGCAAGCCATGGATACGAACTCCGCCGTGCTGCTCAAGCAGACCTGGGCGACGACGGTCGAGATCCTGCTCGGCTTCGCGCTCAGCATCGCTATCGGGGTGCCGCTGGCGCTCGCCATCTATCTGTGGCGGCCCTTCGCCCGCTCGATCTATCCGCTCCTGGTCTCCTCGCAGGCGGTGCCGAAGGTCGCCGTGGCGCCGCTGTTTCTCGTCTGGTTCGGATTCGGGCTGCTGCCCAAGGTGCTGATCGCATTCCTCATCGCCTTCTTCCCCGTCGTCATCAATACCGCGATGGGGCTCGCGGCCCTGGAAATGGAGAAGATCTACCTGGCGCGCTCGATGGGTCTCGGTGCGATTGCGACCTTTTTCAAAATCCAGTTGCCCAACGCCATGCCGTCGATCTTCGCCGGATTGAAGATTTCCATCACGCTCGCGGTCGTGGGCGCCGTCGTCGGCGAATTCGTCGGCGGCCAGAACGGTCTCGGCTATCTTCTGTTGATCGCCAACGGCAACATGGATACGCCGCTCTTGTTTGCCGGCGTCGTGGCGCTGACCGTGCTGGGCGTGGTGCTTTTTCTCCTGATCGGCCTGGTCGAACGCCTGGTGCTGCCCCCGCACGCCATCGAGCAGGCGTCGCTGCGCGGCGGAAGCATGTGAAGCGGAAGAAACCGATCCGGACCGCGAAGCCGCGCGGCGAACAGACAGCCGTGCCTGATTTCCAGAGCATGCTCCGTTCGGGTGGAATTCAGACCGGGAGCGTTAAATACTCGAGGGCGCGAAGCGCCCCTTGGAGCGAACCCTTGACTGATTTTCTAGACCGCGACCTTGCGCAGAAAACCGTCGACGCTGCCGCGTAACTGCACGGCGGCGTTCTCGACCACCGCGGAGGCGGTGAGCACGGTATCGGCCGCATTGCGCATGCCCGCAAGGGTGGTCGAGACCCGCTGCAGGTCCGAAACCACCGATCGAGTGCCGGAGGCGGCTGCCGTGACGTTACTGGAAATCTCGGCGGTGGCCGCGTGCTGCTCTTCGGCGGCCGCGGCGATGGCGCCGGTAAATTGCTCGATTTCCTGCATGCGGCCGGCAATGCTGGCGATGGCCTGCACGGTGCTCTGCGTCGACGATTGCACCGCGGCGATCTGTCCGGCGATGACCTGAGTGGCCTTTGCAGTCTCGACCGCCAGCGCCTTGACCTCGGAGGCGACGACGGCGAAGCCCTTGCCTGCGGTTCCTGCGCGCGCCGCCTCGATGGTGGCGTTGAGCGCCAAGAGGTTCGTCTGACCGGCCACGCTCTGGATGAGCTTGATGACGTCGTTGATCTTCTGCGTCGCGTGCGCCAGTTCGGCGATCTCGGCGTTGGTCGACTGCGCCTCACCGACGGCGGCACGCACGACTTCGCTCGCGCGCAGCAGCTGGCGATTGATCTCGGCGATGGAGCGCGACAATTCCTCGGCGGCCGTCGCGGCGCTGTCGACGCGTTCGTACGCCTGGTTGGAGGTCTGCACCGCCCCTTCGGTATGCGCGGCGGTCGCGTTCGACGTTGCCGACAGCGCACCGGCCGTCGTTTTCATGGTCGCCACGCCATCGGCGACTGTGCGCAACACCGACTCGACACTTTGGCGAAACCAGGCGATCGCCTCCTCGACCGCGGCGCGGCGCACCTGTTGCTCGTCGAGGAGCGCGCTCTTTCTCTCCGCCGCGCGCCGCTGGGTGATGTCGTGATGCGTCCCAAGCCAGTACTTGCCTCCCGGGATGGGGCGATTGACGACCGCGATCGATCGTCCGTCGGGAAGCTCGGACACGAAGCTCATGGTCTGGCCGGAGGCCATGAGCTTGAGGATCTCCTCGGCATAATCCTGCGCACTGCGACCGAGATTGCCGGTGGCAAAGCGGTGGAGGACGAGGTCGATGACCTTGGCGCCCGGTTTCACGATGGCAGGCGATAATCCATAAATCTCCAGATATCGCCTGTTGGCGACCACCAGGTGGTTGGTGGCGTCGAACATCACCACGCCTTGCGTCATATTATTGAGAGCAATATCGAGCAGGTAGCCCTTGTCGTCAAGGCGGCGGTCGGCGAACGCGCAGATCAGGCTGATGCCGAGGATTGCCGCCGTCACGCTGGTGATTGCAACGGCGAGTACGGCCGGCGACAGCGACAGCGCCGTGAATGTCCGCGTCGGGTCGGGCACGATGTCCACCGCGCCCATGGCGGTGAAATGATGGGACACGATCGCGAGCGTGAGCAACACCGACGAGGTCAGGAGGCCGCGCGAACCCGTTCCACGACGCAGCGACGAAAAGCGCCGCCATTCCGAGCGCCACGCCAATGAGAATGGAAGCTGCGACCAGCGGAACGTCCCAGACCACGCGGCCGGGGATCTCGACCGCCTCCATGCCGAGGTAGTGCATGCAGGCGACGCCGGCGCCCATAATCCCGCCGCCGATCGCGGCTCCAGAGCGCGACGGCAGCGAAGCCGCAAATCCCAAGCCGCATGCCGTGATGGTCGCTGCGGCCAAAAGCGACAATACGGTGAATTTTATGTCGTAGGCGATCGGCACGCCAGGACGGTAGGCCAGCATGGCGAGAAAATGCGTCGACCATATGCCGCACCCGGTCGCCGTCCCGGCGGCCGCGATCCAGATCGCGCGCATGCGGCCAGCGGTCGCGCGTGCGCGACCGAACAGCGTGATCGCCGTTATGCTCGAGAGCAGACAGACGAGCCCCGCGACGACGACCAGCCGCCAATCATGCTCGGTGGTCAGACAGGTCAGGACGCGAAACATCGCGCCTCCGCAGCGGGCTCGCAATTCAACCGTCCAGTGAATAATCGAGACCCATTTACGTTGCGTTAATCAACGGCTTAAGCACGGCCTTCCGGCCGTGGCGGGCGTACCCGCACGCCGCGCAACCGCTTGGAGGCGAATTTCGGTTGTTTCGGCGCCTCTGGCGCGAAGCCGATGGTGCGCCGACTGCGGCCAGAGTCGGCCCAGCTTGCCCGCTTACGGGTAGTCGCTCTCGATTTGTGCGTGCGACGCTCAGCCCGTCAGGATGGGTTTTTCAGGATCGAGCCAGAATGCCCAGACCGCCGAACCTGCGACGAGGAGCCCGGCCGCGACGATGAACGGCGCCTGCCAGGAACCCAGCTGGACCAGGACACCAAAAACGATCGGCGAAAGCGCGCCGCCAAAGTTGCCCGCCATATTCATCATTCCCGAAACGGTGCCGGAATATTTGCCACCAGTGTCCATCGGCACCGCCCACGAGGGCCCGATGGTGAATTCCAGAAAAAACATCGAAGCAGTCAGGCAATAAACGGCCACGTAGGCGTTTGCGGTGAGCGCCGCCGGTACGATGCACACCGCGCAGCCGAGCAGGCCGGTGATCGCCACGACGCGGCGGCCGATCCTGGCGCTGCCCGTGGCCTTGAGCAGCCAATCGGTTGCCAGTCCGCCCACCGTGTCGCCCACCACGCCGGCGAGCAGTGGCAGCGCGGCGTACAGGCCGACTTTGATCAATGTGAAATGCCGCGCCTCCACCAGATAAGACGGCAGCCAGCTCAAAAAAATCCACAGGCAATAGACGTAGGTAAAATAGGCGCACATGACCGCCCACATGTTGGGCGACCTGAGCAGCGTTCCCCACGGCACATTGGTCTGTTTCTCGATCGGCGGCGGCTTGATGTTGCCGTTGAAGTCGACGCCGCGGATGCTTTCGAGTTCCGCCCTGTTCACCATGCCGTGCTCTTCCGGCAGGTTGCGATAGCTCCAGGCCCACCATAGCGACCAGCCCAGTCCGACGGCGCCGCAGACGAAGAAGACCGGACGCCACCCGAAATGGGTCATGATCAAGACGACGATCGGCGGCGCCAGCGCGGCACCGAGACGGCTCGCGCTGTGGGTAACGCCCTGCACCAGTCCGCGCTCGCGCTGCGGGTACCATAACTGCATTGCGCGCGTCGCACCCGGGAAAGCTCCGGCTTCGCCCACGCCGAACAGGAAGCGGATGATGAAAAACGACACGCCGCCGAAGGCAGCCGCGGTCGCCGCGGTCATGATCGACCAGTAGGCGACCACGCCGGCGAGCACGCTGCGCGGCCCAAACCGGTCACTGAGCCAGCCGCCGGGAACCTGGAACAGCGCGTAGGCCCACACAAAGGCGCTGAAGATCACTCCCATCGTCACTTTGTCGAAGCCGAATTCCTTGCTGATCGCCGGCGCTGCGGTGGAGATATTGACGCGGTCCAGATAGGTGATGAGGTACATGACGCTGATAAGCAGCAATACGTACCAGCGGCCCAGGCTCGCGCGCCCGCGCGGCGATTCTGCCATTTGTTCTCCCCCTCACACCGACGATCCGCTCGCCGGGATCGCCACCGAACCTTTGCCGGCCGAACCTTTGGCGGCCGCTTGTCGGCCATACGGCGGACCGAAGCCGCAGGCGCTGCCATAAGTGATCAATTCGGTGCGGCTTGGCAAGCCACTTGCATTGCAGATCTGGCAAGCCGCACCCGGCTGCCGGGTACGCTGCCGGCAGTTGCGCTGGTGGAGCGGATTTGACACTTGCACCCCGCCTGGCTGCAAACTCGCGAAGCGACAACATTCGCATCCGGGGGTCGGCCGGCTCGTTTGCAAGCTTCGGAATCGAAAGACACCAGCAACTTATTGATCTAGTGTGGCTTGGTTTGGAAGCCCGCATGAATGTTAGCAGCACGAATGATGCCGAATTCCGAACCGCTAGACCAGAACCTATGTTTGCCGGCGTCCCCTCGAGGCAACGATGATCAAGCGCTACAGCGATCACGCCGCCAACGAACGAACCTTCCTCGCCTGGGTGCGCACCGCCATTGCGGTCATGGCGTTCGGCTTCGTGATCGAAAAGTTCGATCTGTTTCTGCTGGCGCTGGCGCCGGCCGCGTCGCTCAAGCAGGTCGCGCCGCATGGCCAGAAATTTGCCAACGCCGCCGGCCTCGCCTTCATCGCCATCGGCGTGGTCATGATCGTGATTGCGGGCATCCGCTTCGTGTGGACCAGCAAGGCCATCGAGATCGACGCCACCGTGCCGAGCCCGGGCGAGCGCTTCGATCTCATGCTCGCGGCGTTGATCGGGCTTCTCGGTGCGGCGCTGTTTCTCTACATGGCCGGTGCCGTCTTTCCTTCGTCGTAGCCGCGACGGCTGACACGTTCCGGATGCGTGCGGCGAGCGCACCCGGACGCTTGTTCTTGTTGTTTGGCTGCCAGTTGGTGTGGAGCGCGTGATGCGCGATGGCGGAAAGATGGAAAATTATTTGGTAGTGGTGCCAGGGGCGTCATCAATTTCGCGTGAAAATGCGTTTGTATGCTTGGCTAAGGAGGCTCCTAGTTCGAAGCAGGTACCCACATTTGTACCCACCAATTTTCCGCCTCCAACGGGAATCGAACCATAGCCAATCACAGCCTCTCCACGCCTATATTCTATCGTGATCTCGGAATTTGAAAACCGCTACCTTACGCGGTCCCACAATCTCAACGGTTCATTGAGGTCGACCGGTCAAAATGACTCCCTAAATGCTGATTTACGGCATAGTATTGTCCGGTGGACGGATGCGATGGCGAAAAGCGTAAGGGCTTTGATTAATCCCAAGATGCTTGAGTGGGCGCGCACTGAGGCAGGCTATAGCTTGTCTGAGGCAGCGAAGAAGCTCGGCTTTGACGAAGCGCGACTGGGTGATCTTGAGGGTGGCAAAGAGATACCGACCTTCGCGAAACTCCTTGACATGGCCGATCTCTATAAACGGCCGGTCAGTTTGTTCTATCTGAAAGAGCCGCCCAAAGGCTGGCAGCCGATACAAGATTTCCGTCGCCTGCCAGGCGCTGAGCACACATTCTCTCCACAGCTGACCTATACTATTCGTCAGGCACGGGAGCGGCGCGAAGTTGCGCTTATGGTAATGCGCGAACTCAACGAGCCGATCAAGCCCTTTAAGCTCCAAGCAACGCTGAACTCTGACGTTGAAAATCTCGCGGTTGAAATCCGCGCGTTCTTGGGCGCGACCGAAGCCGATCAGCAGCGCTGGGGCAGGAAGGCTTTTGACGGGTGGCGCGCGCTGATGGAGGCGAACGATACGCTCGTTTTTGTGATACCGCGCCTCAAGATGAGGGAAATGCGCGGAACGGCGCTCGCCGATGTCGAATTGCCGGTGATCCTGGTCAATAGCAAAGATCGGACCAATGGCCGCGCATTCACGCTGTTACACGAGTTTGTGCACTTGGTGCTCCGACAAAGTAGCGTGAGCAATGTCGGCAGCGATCGCGACGATGCCCCGAATCCCAGGATCGAGAAGTTTTGCAACGCTGTCGCCGCCGCAGTGATGATGCCGCGCGAGTGGCTATTGCGCGAAAAGCTCCTCGTGGACAAGGGGGCTGAAAAGGCGTGGACAGACGAAGAGTTAGAAGCGCTGGGTCTGCGCTTTGGCGCAAGCCCTGAGGCCGTATTACGCCGATTGTTGACGCTCGACCGCACTACGCAAAACTTTTACGACAGCAAGCGGCCTGCATTTCAAGCGTTCTACGATCAGTTAGAACAAAAGAAGGAAGAATCCGAGGGCGGCCCGGCGTATCACCTCCAGGTACTCGGCCAGCTTGGTCACACCTTCACCCAGCTCATTTTCGACGGCTATCACGATCATTATTTCACCCTGCGTGACGTCGCAGGCCTTTTGAATATGAAGGTGACGACTATTCCAGTGATGGAAAAGGCGGCCTTTGGTTTGGCGAGATAATCAGCCGTGCCGAGCACGATTTACTGCATCGACACAAGTGCGCTGATTGCTGCTTGGTACGAACGTTATAAGCCAAATCGCTTTCCGAAATTGTGGGATCAGTTCGCTGAGTTGGTGAAAGCGAAGCGTTTAGTCTCATCGTCGCTCGTCCTGCGGGAATGCAGCAAGACGAGAACAGAAGAGCTACGCCGCTGGCTTAAAGAGCGCGAGGACATGTTTATTGCGCCCGAAGAGGACGTGCAGGGCCAAGTCGATCACATCGTCAATACCTACACGGGCCTGGTGGCGGCCGGGAAAGAAAAATTTCAGGCTGATCCATTCGTGATCGCGCTGGCAAAAGTCTCAAACCACACAGTGGTTACAGAAGAGACAGGCATAGGTAGCCTCAGTAAAATCCCCGGCGTGTGCAATGCGCTGAAAGTGCCGTGTATCAATCTCATGCAGATGATCGACGCTGAAGATTGGGTGCTCGGCTAACGAATTACTGACTTCTTCTATAACAGGCTTTCGTTGTGGCGACCAATGCGACGACAGCGTTGGGCAATCTTGCGTCATGTGTTCGCGTCTATTACTACGGCCAAACCTGCTAGTTTTGCCCGAGGTTCAGCAAGTCAACTCCAGGCCGGGGTTCAGACGCTATCCCGAGGGCCGACAGATAGTGCCAAGGGATTATCCGACCGTAAAAATGAACCCCGCGACTGGCGGGGTTCACGATCGCACTGGTGTGAGTTTTGGCAACAGCATAAGCCAATGAAAGGCTCCGACGTAGCCCGTCGCATGTCCCGCGCCTGCACGTGGTCCGCACCGTGCGACACCACCATGGCGGTTGGTGATCAGGTCGAATCGGTCAGAGCGTGCTTCAGTCTAGCGAGCGCATCGTCGATAGTGGCGACACGTTCGTCGACAAGTTCCTGAAAGAGCAGCTGCGGTTCATCTTCGTCGACCGTCGTCGCGGCGACGGACAGGTGATAGCCGCCGTCGGCCAGCAACGCGAGTTCGAGGTTGTAGAACCAAACGGCCTTTCGGGCGGTCGCGATCGCTGCCATAGGCGACCTCAGCGGCCACTGCCGCGACCCCGACGCTCGTTTAGTTGTACAGGCTCTTGAGCGCCCGCTTTGTCGTCGTCGGAAATCTCGCGGCACACGATCTTGCCGTCGAGCGGAAAGGCTTGCAGCATGATGTTGAAACCGCCGCCATCCTTGTGTGGAAACACAAGTCCGAGGTTGAGCCAAAAGTCATCCTGGCCTTCGCGCCGGATCACGGAGTACGCGCGGTGCGTCGGCAGTTTCGGTTGTTCTCTCTCCGCCATGGGAGTTCTCCTGTCGATCGGGTTGCGGTGTCCTGCGTAAGCAGGCGCCAAGGACGCACGGCCTGGCGCCTGCCAGCGCGGATCGCAACTCGGGGATGGGCGGAGACTACTGGGAAGCGTACTTATGCACGGCCGCTCGTCAAGGAACAGTAAGTTTGATCAATTTAGCGCGGTATGAAATGCCTGCCTGGAAAGGTCGGATGTTGACGCCTACTTGAGGTTATCTAGGATGTAATTGATGGGAGGCTCACATGACAGACACTAGGCAATCGCGCATCAGTGGACCTACGCACGAATTTGGTATTCCAGTGTTTCCGTATGGCGCAAGTGCATATAGTGCATTTTCCGCCGTCATTCAGGGCTTCGCGTTGGGAGCGCTCGGATTTCAATTGAATTCCCGATTTGCGACTGGACCCGTAGCGAATGACGTGTTGGTCCAAGCAGCAACTGCGTGTTTGTTGATATGGGTAATCTGGCACAGATACATAACGCATTTGCATTTTGTTGCCTGGTTGCCGCGATGGAGCGATACGCTCGTTCTCTTCGCGTGGGCCATTGTGGAGTTCGGGGTCATGTACACCTCCACAAGATCAGCTGCTCTTTTCTCATCTGCCGTTGCATGCGCGGGTGTCTTGGGCGGGGTCTCGTACGTGTATGTTTGGTTGTCCTTTTGGAGACCGATAGTCGATAGACTTTTTCACGAGCATTACACAGATCAGGCGGTCGCGAGAGCAGTAATTGCTGCGTTACGAAGATTTAACGTGACTTGTTTGTGGCAGCTGAGCTTTGTGAGCGCGGGATTGGTCGTAGTGGCGTTAGCGATACACTATGCTCCTGCTTGGGTGGAGTGGTTTAGTTGGACACGGGCCGCTGTTGGCGGAGCAAGTGTAATTATTTTTTATGCAGTTGCCGTAACCTGCGGCATCTTAGCTTGGCGCGATCTGCAATGGTATCTCAGACGCAATTCAGGAACTACGGACTTCCTCGGATAAAATAAACCGCCTTCTGAGAAGGCGGTCTGTGTAGCGCTTTACCGAAACAGTTGGACTTCGGCAATCTGACATATGACGAAACCTGCACCGGCGGCCGCAGAGATTATCATCCCTGGCCACCAAGGTTCGCCACTCGGATTTGCAAAACTCATTAGGAAGCCGGTCCCGACCACTACCATAGTAGTGAGCAGTACGTTTGACACCAGTTCGAGCAGGTCTTCGACGTACGTGCGCATGCTTTCCTCCGCGTTGCCGGGAGGTGTTGCCGCGCGTGCCCGCAACACATCACGATGGCGGAGAAAAGGGGCACCGGCTGAATGTCGTTTCCGTGAGGCGCTGGCTGGGAGTCAACCACTTTGAGGAGAAAGTCAGCAGAGTAATGAGCCCTCCCGAAACACTACACCTCAAGGATCAGCTGTCAATAAGATGAAGGCGGCCCGCCACACCAGTCGCCGGCTAGATCAAACGAACGTCGCGGTCGTTACCGTCACGCCATGTAAGCGAAAGCGGATCGCGCGCCCGCAGCTCGTCCGCGGCGGCAAATAAGAACAAGCCGGCTCCCGGACCCTGAGGGACTCGGAGATCGCGCAGCGCTGCCATCATCGATTGCGCGCGGCCATGGTCGGTGGTGACCGTGAGCACGCGGAATGTTTTCCAGCCGAAGTGACGCTCGTGCTGCTTGGCCGCGTACGCCGTGAGATAGGCGCGCATCTTGCGCTCGAAACTGGTTTGTTCGATGTCGCTTCGGACGATCGGCATGGTGCCGCGGTCGATCTCGACCAGGAAGCAGCGCCGCGAGCCGTCGCGAAACGACAAACCAAAAGCGAGGTCGGGCACCACAGCGAGATCATGCGCCACGCCTTTGGCGATCAGCCGGGCACGCAAGGCGAATGGATTGCGTCCGGTCGCGCGCTGATCGGCAAAGCCGGCGACCAATTCGTCGGCGTGTATGGTCCTGAGATCGAGCCGATCCCGCGCGGCGCGTTGCAGCGCCACGTAGAAATCCATGATTTCCAATTGATGTTTGATAAAGGGCCGACCGGCTTCCCGGTTCTTGCGGCTCCATTCGACATTGGCGAATTCGATGCCGTCCCGCTCGATCAAGAGCCGGGCGCCGCGGTCGGCGAGCGCGTACACCATCGGGGCTGATCCCGAACTCGGGTAATAGTCGAGCTGCGCCCGCGGCCGATCGAGATAGCCGGCGTGATAAAGCCGCGAGAGCCGATCGTTGACGCGGTCGAGCGAACGGCCAACCAGCGCCGCGATGTGCGTTGACCGCAAGAAGCGGTGGCGCGCTAGCAGCCGCACGATCTCCACGTCGTCGTCGGTAACGCGGAACGGCGGCGGTTCCGACGCACGGCGGAACCGTGGCCGGCGACTGACGCTGTGCGACGCGGCTGCAGCTTTTGGCATAAAACAATTATACCAACGAACCTTCGGCTCGCCTCGCAACAGCAAAAAATTTGATCCTTGCGCAACGCGTCGCGCGGCTGCGCATCGCAAACGCGTTCACGAAACAGTCGGCCTATTGGCCGCTCGACAGCTTCCCGGTACCGCGGCAGCGACCGCACGGGTCCTTGCTGCCGGCTGCTTTGCCGGTGCCGCCGCATCGCGGACAGGTTTCCATTTCAGCCTTGCGCTCCGAACCCTGTTGGCTCGGCAACTTCTCCAATCCCATTTCAGCCTCCTTGGTTTCGACGGATCAGGATCGCCAATCTTCGGTGTCGGCGGATTTCGTTGCGGCGGCCTCAGCTCCCATTGGGATGGGCGCGACCGCGGCTGGCGGCGACTGTTCGGGATCGTTCGCGGCCGGACGCGACGGGTCGCGGTGGATCGCGTAACGGTCTCGGTTGCGTTCGACGAGAACGGCATGCTGCGCGGCCGACATTTTCGGCGATCGCTCCAGGGAGCCGAACAGAATTTCGAGCCGCACTGCGTTGCTGGTGTAGTTGCGGACATAGCAGGCGAACTCGGTCGAACGCTCCTGCTTTTTCATCGAGGTGATGAAGTCGGTGCTGGTGCGCATATCCGGCGCCAGCCCGCGGGCATCTTTGTCGGACACGCCACCGGCAAGCTTGATGCTAGTGTTCGCCGCGACTGACGAGCGAAGCGCTGTCGAAAGCTGATCGAGATGCTGGTGCGCGATCACCACGCCGAGATTGAACTTACGCGCCTGGGACAGCAGCGTCTCGACATTCTCGTCGAAATATTCGGCCGCCTCGTCGACGAATAGAAAAGCCGGAGGACGCTGTTCGGCGGCGACGCGCTCGAACGCCGCCTTGATGGTCAGCGCAATCATGTAGCGGCCGAACAAGGCTGATGCGTCGGATTTCAGCAACGCCTTACTGGTATTGATCAGAACGACCTTGCCGTTCTGGATGGCGTCGAACATGTCAAGCTTGTTCACCTTCGAAGAGAACATGCGATCGAAGCTTGGCACGCTGACGACGCTGTAGAGGCGGCGGGCGATCTGCTGGCGGAGATCGGCATAGCGGCGAGTGAAGAACTGATTGCGGAAATAGGCCTGCGAGGTCGGATCAAGTTTTTCGATGTGCGCCGCAAATACGCTTTGCTCGATGGACTGCGCCGGGTCCTCCATCAGTTCGCGCAGCGTGTGGATGGTTGCGTTGCCCATCGACAGCATGAGACGCGTGACGAAGGCAAAGGCGGTGCTCTGCCGGCTGGTCATCTCGGCCGCGATGGCGGCGAAGATGTAGTTGTAGAGCTCGATGACGCCGGCTTCGATCTGTTCTTTGTGTGCGAGCGAGTAGTCCGCAAGACGCGTGTTGTTAGTATCGAACATGTTCAAGGCGGGCGGATGTTCGACGTCCTCCGGGTCGATGACGATCAGTTTGTCGGCAAGCGTGTCGGCGAACGTCGCCAAGCGCTCGATCTTGCGCAGCATCTCGCCCTGACTGTCGATGACGATCAGCGCGGGCGGATCGGTGACGGTGCAGGTCATTGAGAATGAGACGCTGCAACAGCTGCGTTTTGCCATGTCCCGAGCCACCGACGATATGCATGTGCTCGTAACGTTGGCGATCGGTGAACGAGAAGGGGAGCGGGGCGTAGAACAGCGGCTCCAGCGGCGTGCCGGCGAGATAGGCTGAAACGATCTCGGCGGGCGAACCCGGATGCTGATCCGGCATCAGCAAATCGTGTCTTGATGCGGAAGCCTCATGGAAATTGCGGTCAAACTGCTTTCGAAGCTGGCTGAATAGTCCGAGCTCTTCCACGTCTTCGCGAAAGAACGGAAAGAGCGTCCGCGCGACGGCACGGCCGGCATCGGGAACGACATCCAAAACCGGGAAGGTCGCGAATGGATCGATCTCGCCGCATTTGGCGAACTCCTCCCGCGTCGTCGTCGCCATCGGCGGCAGTTCGGCAATCATATCCAAATTCGATTTGGTGAGCGCCGCGTTGAAGACTTCGAGCGTGCGCGGCGCATCGGCGGTCTTACGCTGATGGGCGATCAACAGGTCCCGATAGCGGCCCTCCTCGATGGCGTTGGAGGCGGCGATCGGCGGTAGCGGATTGTTGAGATGCTCTTGCTCGTACAGCGCCTTGGCGATGTGCGCCATGGTCCGATAAATGCTGTAGGCGGGCGGCGCCTCAAGGATGGCGTCGAGAAAGCGATCGAGATAGGCATCGAGGTACCGATCGGGCTCCGGGAAATTCGCCATCACCGCGCGCTCCTGCGCCTGGGCATAGAGCTGACCGGTCGGCGTCGGCCGGTGGAGGTACCAATGCACGGCTTTGGCGATACCGAGAACGGCGACGACCGGCAGCAGGATCATGCCGCCGACCACCACCAGCACGATGGCGGTCAGCGCCAGCAGGACCGCAATCGCAGCATTGGCGGCCGGATCAGTCGACTTGGTCGGCCAGCGCAACCAGTCCTCGACGCTCATAGCTCGAACGTCTGGGTAGCCTGCAACTCGGCGCTGTCCTGGATCAGACCTTTGAGCGTGACGAGGTTGTCGCGGATGTCCTGCTCGATGCCCTTGGCTGCCGCCGGATTCCAGGCATGGACGGTGAACGTGGGTTTGCCGAGCAGTTGTTTGACCGTGACGTCCTGCTCACTATTCTCAAGTCGGTTGTCCTGCTTTCGCACGCGCAGCCAGCCGTAGACCACAAGGCCAAGCCCGACGAAGAACAACAAGCCGGTGGGCGTCCCGCCGCCGGCAATGCCCCAAACAGCGCCGACCACCATCATGACGATGCCGATCGGGCGCATTAGGCCGGCGCCGAACAGGGCGGTTTTGCTCGGCAGCGGCGTCGAGGTCCGTACGCTGAAGCCTTCACGATAAAGCTCGCGGGTTTTGATGATGGCTTGCTCTTCTTCAGAGAAATTGACGGTGCAATCGACGTAGCAATCCTTGTGACTGCCCAATACGCCGGACGCGACTTCGCGATGATCGATGGTGACCCGCATGGAAATTCCCCCAGAAATTTTCTTGCGAGTAGAAAAAGATTTGCAACTAATGGACGAGTTAAGCCGCGGCGCGGATAATCCCCACAATCAACCGGACAGGAAGCGGCGAATGCGGGCCTCGACCGCGGACCGCGGCGGCCGAACTGTTGTTTGCTGATATTGATGAGCCCGTGTTGCTGCGAGTTCGATGAAAACGACTGCCATCAACCGGCAAAATCGGACAACGGAATTTCCGGTATTTGTCCCTTGAGCGGACATGCTGCAGACACCCGAAATCGTCGCTTTTGACCTCGTGCCGCCGGTTAAGGTCCCGCCACTTTTGGCCGGTAAAATGCTATTGAATAGCTTTTCAATAGCGTTTATATTGCTTTGAAGGACCGCTTTGGCAGCACAAATGATAGGAGAAGTGAAATGCCCCTCGCGAAATCGCGACCGCTCAGCGCAGATGTCAGGGACCGCCTGATGAAATTCCATCGCTCCGCTGGCGGCGAGGCCAGCTGGCAAGAGATCGCTGATGCAATCAAAGGCATAACCGGTGCAGCTATCCGGAACTATGTCGTGAACGGCGGCAATGTTCAAAATCCGCAAACAGCAGAACGAATCGTGCGTGTATTGGAACAACATGAAAATGAGCGGGACGGCGTGGCGCAAACGCCACGAGCCGCTGGGAAGGACGTGGGGGCAAGCAAGACGTTAATCGGCGAGCTTTCCCTCGAACATCTTATTCAGCTGATCGCCGCGAAAGGGTTCAAAGTTTCGATCACGAGGGCTGGCGAAGAGTTTTAACCCTGATTAGCGCGGCTGGATTTCAGAGAGGAGATGCCCAAATGAATTACCGTCAGATCTGCGCAGCGAGGTGGTGTGGGCAGTTAAAGTGGAGCAGCATTCAAGACGGCGAAACAGGCAGCGGTGTCGTGCAGAGCCTTGTTTTTCTCAAAGATGACAGCGTGCTGATCAGCATTGTTATTGAAGACGGGAATCCTTGGAGTGGTGCGGTTCGAAAAGCTGCTGGTGGCGGATACGCTGGCAAAATCACCTATATCGCTGATCGGGACGAAATGGAGTTAGACGAGAGAACCGGTGCATTGTCGCACACGCCGGGAAGCGCTGCTCAGATCACCTTCCGACTTCGCAAAATCGGGACCGGCCTCACACTTCGTGGCACCTGGGTCGATGATGACTCGTGCGAATCCTACACTTGGACTGCGACACTTGCTCACTTCAAGAGACGCCGTACCGACCTACCAGAAGGCAGTTCGTTGCGCAGATGAGTGCGCTTCTGAAACATGCGTCACTTAGCTGAGATGCAACGATACGTCGGCTATCAGGGCGTAGCGGACACCGATAAGCCGTCTACCCGGCGCATTCATGATTGACGGCCAGGAATCTCATCCGCCTTCAAGAAATTTCCGAATGCGGGCTTCAACCGCCGACCGCGGCCGGCCGAAGCGATGCGGCTGGTCTCGATCAGCCGGTGCGGGTCCGGCCGGCGCTGACGCGGCGCGTCGTAGAGGTGCAGGCGGATCGGCGAGGTCGGGGCGCCGCCGCGCAACAGCCGCGCCCAGGCGGAAAAGTTGGCAGGTCGAGCAGCGCGTCGGGATTGTCCAGGCCGATCTGCTCGGCGAGGATCGCGGCGTCCTCGGCGCCGGACGCGGCAGGCGACGATCGATCCGGCATTGCCGAACACGGCCGCGCGCAGCTGGTCGGGGAGCTGGTCGAGATACTGATGGGCGATGCGTCAGGGTGAGGCCGTACTTGCGCGCCTCGGACGAGAATGAGCGCAAAGCTCTCGGTGGCGAACGACTGGAACTCGTCGGCATAGAGATGGAAGACGCGGCGCTCGGCGGCGGGACGTCGGCGCGGGACAGCGCGGCTTGCGCGATCGCGGTGGTGAGCAGCGCGCCGAGCAGATGCGCGGTGCTTTCGCCGAGACCGCCTTTGGAGAGATTGCAGACGACGATCGCGCCTTCGTCCATCAGGCGGCGCAAGCGTGATGGTGCTCTTCGGCTGCGCCAGCATGTTGCGCAGGCGCGGCTCCATCAGCGACCTTGCCGATCTTGTTCTGGATGGGCGCGATGGCTTCGGTGCGGAAGCTCGTCGCTATAGCCGGCATACTCGTTGAGCCAGAACGAGCGCACCATCGGATCGCGCGACATGGTGCTCGACGAGCTGCACGCGGAACGGCTCGTCGATCAGCAGGCGGGGCAGCATCAGCAGCGTGGCGCCGGGCACGTCGAGCAAGGCGCGCACCGCGTTGGTGAGGATGTAGTCGAGCCGCGGGCCCCAGCTGTCCGGCCAGACGTGGCGGAACGCCGACACGACGCCGTCGGCGACGATTGGCTTTGAGGTCGTCGGGCACCTGCGAGAGGGGATTGAAGCCGATCGGCCGCTCGATGTCGGCCGGGTTGATGTAGACGAGATCGTTGGTGCGGGCGCGTGGAACGTGCGTGAGCACGGCTTCGGCCAGATCGCCGTGCGGATCGAGCAGCGCGAGCCCTCGCCGGCGGCGAGGTCTTGGGCGATGAGATTGAGGAGCAGCGTGCTCTTGCCGGTGCCGGTCTGGCCGACGATGTAGAGATGCCGGCGGCGCTCCTCGGGATCGAGCATGACGGAGCCGCCCAGAGATGTGGGCGCCGATGCAAGAGCTGCTGGTCTGATGGTGTCATGGGCGGAAGGGAGCCGGTGTGCCGTGCGCATCGCAGTTGGGAACTGATGCTGGCAGCACCCCATTCCCAGAGGGTGCGCCGGGGCTACATGGCGTCGCTTCTCGATTGTGCGTCGTGAGACTTGACTGCCGAACCCCCCGCTCACTGCCGGCTCGTTTCCGACCACGATCTCAGTTGAGATGGCGGCCTTACCGATTGTACCGCCTGATCGTGCCGGCCGGAGCAGCCCAGGCAGGGGAGAGCGGCCCCTTTCCGGGATCGTTTCCCTTGGTGGGACAATAGCGACATTTCCCCCGGAGCCGACAGGTTCACGCTTGCCCGTCCGGCGCGGCGGTCAAGGTCGGCCGCAGGCCGCCCGCGCAGCGGGTTGCCTTGACCGCCGCAAGACGGGACGCGCGACGATGGTTGCAAAGAGCAGAACAAAACCCCGAACACGCAAAATGAGCGTATGGGTGCGCCGCAGGGCAGATCAGCGCGCCCATTCGCGCGCCCCGAGATCGGTTCAACAGGGCAGCCGCAGGAGGGTCAGCATCGCGCCGCCGCTTGCGGCGGGACCCGGGACCGACTGCCCCCGACGAGGGGCGCATGATGAAGCGACAACGATCGTCGCCCGAAGGGCCGAGACGCGACCGCGGCTCGGTCGCGCATCCCCGCGCGATAGAGCGTGCCGGCGGGGCGGCCGGGTCGCCGATAAAAACGGAATTGAATGCAGTCGTCATCAGTACGTGTTTGACCCGCGGCGCTTGACCGCCGTGACGATGATGATCTTTTTGGCGTCGTCGAGCGCGTACAGGATGCGCCAGTCGCCGACGCGACGGCGCAGGGCGCCGAGACCGCGGAGAACTTTCACGTCGCCGTGGAACGGATCGTGGCACATCTGGGAAAATACAGCATCGATGCTATCACGCTCGTCGGCCGAGAACCGACGCAGTTGGCGCTTGGCGCGGTTAGCAATCACCAATCCCCATGTCATGTCGCCATTGGTCGAGCGTTACGAAATCGCCCTGCTGATAGTCCTCAAGTCCCGCGGCGACCGCTTCGCGGTCGCCCGGTTCGGGCTCCTCTTCAAGCTGGCGAATGACGGTGCGGGCGGCCGTGTCCTGCATCGGCTCCGGCAATTGGCGCAGCCGCTGAATGGCCTCTTCCAACAATTTGCTCATGCGAATATTATAGCACACCACTACCAAAAACCGACATTGACAACTCCCCTAAAACGTTTCGGAAAACAGATATTGTGCGAAGCTGAAATTATGGCTCAACAGAGCCCCGAATTAGCCCGCTCCCTTTTCTTGGCTCTATAGAGCCATTTTCGTCCGCGCTGGCTGCGCCAGCATTTTGCGATCAAAACGAAAACGATTTTCCGAAAAATCGATTTTCGCAAAACACGAATTCTGAAAAAGTCAAAAACACGATTTTGCCAAACTCGATTCGTTCGATCATCGCGATCGAACGCGTTGTCCTTGCGGAAATCAGGAGTACCGCCAAAACCCGTCACCGGCTCGTCGTCGGTTCGCGCGCGTCGGCGCTGCTTTCCCTAGGGCTCGCGTTGGCCCTGGCAGCACTGGTTACTCTATTGATATCCCCCGCCCGACTTCAGGACTTTCCCGACGGCTCTCTCCAGAGAGCCGAAGGGCAAGACCGCAGCGCGCGAAGACCACGTCGCGCGTGTGCGGTCGCAGTCGGCGCGCAGCCCAGCGGAGCGCCGAAAAGGCATGAAGTCGGGCGGGTAGCCCGACGCGCGCGACCCGACATAGCTTGTCATAGCAACACATCTTGTAACTGCCGACCCCGCCTTACCCTAAAGGCGGGGCGTAAGGCGGGGTTCGTACCGCTGATGCCGTCCTACCGTTGGCGCCGATTTCGTGCATTTCCTTTATTTGAAAAATGCATTTCACACTGGGTATTTTTGATATGGGTATTCTTAAATGCGTATTCTTCTATTGAGTGACCGGCAGATTTGGCCGCTCCAGTAGCGGCAATGATTGCCGGTCCAGACCGGCCAAATTTGCCGGTTAGGAACGGCCGCGGCGAGGTCCGGGCTTCTTGACCGTCAGGATATAGCCGGTACAGGTTGGTCTTACCCAAGCCGCGTTGCGTGATTTCCAGCAAGCCGAGCTTTTCCAGCTCGTCCAGATAGCGCCGCACGCTGCGTTCGCCCGACGCCCATGTCGGTCGCGAGCTTGGTCTGGCCGGGAAAGCAGGCATCGTCACCCCAGGCATATTTCAGCAGCATGGCATAGGCGAGCTTCGCGCCGACCGAAAGATCGGCTTCTTGGTGAGAATGAAATTCGGCACCTGAGTGAAGCCATGCCGCGTGACCGGGTCGGCGCCGATGATTTCGATATTGCGCTCTTTAAGAATTTCGCCGATGTGACGTTCGGATCGGCCTTCCATATAATTGGATTATACCGCACGCACGACACGATCTTCCCTTATCCCCTCTCAGTTTATTTAGCCGGCTGCCGCGACTCACCGTCACCTGGGTGGACGCTGTCGGATCGGCCGAGAAGCGGCGTCAGCATCTTCTGGAGCCCGCCAACAAGAATGTTGGTTTCGCGGTCGCGTTCCAAGAGCGCGTCGATCGTCTTGTCCTTTTGTCCGATCTGCCCGCGCAAAAATTCGTTCTCGCTTTCGAGGCGCTGAACATAGGCGTCCGGCCGCGGCTGTTCGCGAACGGTTTCGAGCACCTCCGCATCGGCTAGTTGGCTTGGTTGCAACGAGCGATCGGCCGCGTCCGTTCGCGGCTGTCCGCGTCCAGGCGCTTGGCTTACATCCTCGATTTGCGCGATGTGCCGGGCGACCGAGGCTGGCGTGATCATGTAGCGTTGCCCGAACGCCGTTTCCGCCTTCTGGCAATCGAGATCGCCGCGGGCGCAATACTTTTGCAGCGCCCGAATGGTGCGGGGGTGGCCGGCCACAGCGTAGCGATCAGCAGCTTCTTCGATTGTGAGGGTAAACTCGTGTTCGCTGCTGTTCGCGAACGGTCGCGGCTGGTCATCCATGACGTTGATAATAACCTTTAGGAAGGATCGTTTCTTGGTTATCCCCACGAGGCGTGCGCAGACCGCATTCTTAGCATTGGCCTGCAATCGGAGATATTCCGGCTGGGACTTGGGCCTGAATTGCTGGGTGTGTATGCTCGCCGACGCGCTATGCGCCGACGATTTTATGGACCTTTGCGTGAACGGCAGGGTGGTCGGTAAAATCAGCGGCGGGGGCAGACCGGTTGATGCTCTGATGGACGCACACCGCGACACCTACAATAAGTGCCGCGTTACTGTTGATGCCAAGTCAGGAATTAATCGACACATCCGAGGACTTCATTCTTGATCGACGGCAATCTCTTCACTCGCGATTACCTACTCGAAGGCATTACGGGCAGCCAGCAGTGGCTCACACTCGCGGATGCAGACGTCCTTGTGTTGAAGGGCAAGTTACTCAAGAGCGTCAAAAGCCTACTGGCGGTGAACAAACCTAACGAAGCCCAAACTGAAAAAACACTGATCTATCCGGTTCTGGAGCTTCTCGGGTGGAACGACATTGAGGTTCAGCAGACGCTTTCGTCAAAGGGCCGCAAGCAGGTGCCGGACGCGGTGTTGTTTGCGAGCGAACAAGCGCGTAACAGCGCGGTCGCGGAAAAAGACCATTGGAAGCGCTACCAACACGGCGTGGCCGTTGTTGAGGCCAAGCGCTGGGCGCGTGCGTTAGACCGATCGGATAAAAGCGAAGCGCACGAGGAAGGCGTCCCTTCCAACCAGATGCTGCAGTATCTCAGCCGTGTGGACATTCAGACGTCCGGCAAGGTGCGGCTCGGCATCTTAACCAACGGCGTCAAATGGCGGCTTTATTTTCAAGGCGCACTATCCGTCTCGGAGGACTTTTTCGAGATCGATCTGGCCAAGACGCTTGAACTTCCCGGCCACGAGCTTGATCTCGTTGAGCGGTCTAATCCGCGGCTGACGCCGCAACATTGCCTACGGCTGTTCGCGCTTATCTTCGGCAAGCAAGCGTTCCTTCCAGTTGACGGCGCGCAGACCTTTCACGACCTCGCACGGAGCGAAGGAAAGATTTGGGAAGCGCGGGTCACGCGTGATCTATCCCGTCTGGTCTTCGACGACCTTTATCCGAGCCTCGTTGCCGCGATACACCGTCATGACCTGGCGCGGCCGGCTTCTATTGACACCGCGTATCTTGAGACGGTGCGACAGAGCGCTCTGATATTGCTGTATCGGCTTCTATTTGTTGTCTACGCGGAAGATCGCGAGCTTCTTCCTGACAGACAAGAGCCTTACAATTCCTATTCACTCACGGCAATGCGCAGCGAAATCGCCGAGCGGTTCGCAAAAGGTCAGACATTCTCGGCGACCATCGCAACATTCTGGCCGAAGCTAACGGCCGTCTTCAGGGCGATTTCCGAGGGCGACGATGCGCTGGGTATCCCGCCGTACAATGGGGGCCTGTTTGCGAAAGAAGGGTCAGCTCTCCTGAGCCGAATCGAACTTCCTGACGCCGTCATCGCACACTTGATTTTCAAGTTGTCGCATCGCGAGGAAGCGCCGGGAGTCTTCCACTACATCAATTACCGCGACTTGGGGGTTCAGCAGCTCGGCACAGTTTACGAGCGCACACTCGAATATGGTTTACGGTACGATCCCAAGAATGACACAGTGGTAGTCGACGCCGACGACAGTGCCCGTCATGAGTCCGGCAGCTATTACACGCCCGACAGTCTGGTTTCGCTGATCATTGAGAAGTCAGTCGGCCCATATGTCGAGGAATACTTGGCAGCCTTCCGGGCGGAAGCGGCCAAGCTTGGAAAGGACAAGCGACCCATCGAAGGCCGGCTTGCGCTTCTTCAAGGCTTTGACCCGGCGTTGCAGATTCTCGAACTGCGCATTTGCGATCCTGCGATGGGTTCTGGGCATTTTCTCGTTAACCTCGTGGATTGGCTGGCCGATAAGGCACTCTCGGCCATTGCCGAAGCCGAGTTGATCGTCGATTGGGGCGAGAAGCCATATCGCTCGCCTGTGGTAGGGAGCATCGAGCAGACCCGCGTCGATATTATCCGGCAGGCAACGATTCACAAATGGCCTTTTGTCGTTGAGCATCTCGATGACCGGCACGTCGTAAGACGAACAATTCTCAAGCGCTGTATTTACGGCGTCGATAAAAATCCCATGGCGGTCGAACTCGCCAAGGTCGCGCTATGGCTGCACACCTTTACCGTCGGTGCGCCGCTCTCGTTCCTCGACCACCACCTGCGTTGCGGCAACTCATTGTTCGGGTTCTGGATACGAGAAGCCATGGACCGTCTCGGTGAATGGGGCGGTCAACTCTTGATAAATGAGCCGATTCAGAAGGCAATGGCGCAAGCGCTGGCAATGGAGAAGCTTGAGCGCGTGAACGACATTGATATTGCAGAAGTTCATCAGTCGAAGACACTGTTTGACGGTATCGAAAGCGAGACGCGCCCCTTTAACAGCTTCCTAAAGCTGCTTTACGCCCTTGATTGGCTCAAGCTCGACAAGGCTGACCAGACGGCGATCAAGAGCTGGCTGGATGGCCAATATGGCGATCCGTTCGACATCGCACGTGGACGCCTCACGCTTGGACCCCCGTTAGAGAACGGCGGAACTGCTCAATCGAAGGATGTGCTCAATCAAATTCCTGGCCCGGTCAAAGCGAATGCGATTCGGTTTGCTGAGATTTTATCGCGCGCTCGCGCATTAGTGCAGAGTGAGGTTTTCCATAACTGGCAGGTCGCCTTCCCAGGCGTGTGGAAGCAATGGGAAAGCGAGGATCTGCATGGCGGCTTCGATGCCGTCATTGGAAACCCGCCTTACGTTCGTCAGGAGTTAATACGCCCGTACAAAGCCATGCTGGAGGAACATTATGAGACGTTCGCCGGACAAGCTGATCTCTATGTTTACTTCTACGAACAAGGGCTAAAGCTTCTCAAGCCGGGCGGCAGACTCTCCTACGTCGTCACCAACAAGTGGATGCGTGCCGACTACGCAGCGAACCTGCGCAAGCTATTTGCGACGAAGGCCTGGGTGGAATTCGTTGCTGACTTCGGACACGCCAAGAAGTTTTTTCCCGACGCTGACGTCTTCCCCTCGGTGCTGGTTCTGCAAAAGCCAGGTTCTGCATCGCCGCCGGACACTACCGTGGTGTGTTCGATGCCGCGCGACGAAGTCCCGGACAAGAACCTTGAGGAGGCCGTTTGCAACCCGGCCTATAATTTCCTGCTGCCGCGGCTGCACTTCACGCGTGACAGTTGGGTCCTCGACCGGCCAGAAGGCATCGCGCTGCTCAACAAAATCCGGGAACGCGGCACGCCATTGAAGTCCATTGTTGGTGCCGATCCGCTCTACGGCATCAAGACTGGGTACAACGAAGCTTTCATCGTAGATGCCGCCACGCGCGAACGGCTTATCGGCGAGGACCCGGAGTGCGCCAGCCTATTCCGCCCCTACCTCCGCGGACAGGACATATCGCGCTGGTCTTGCCCGGATACTGGCCTGTTCATGATCGTCATGAAATCGAGCAGCGATTATGCGTGGCCCTGGGCGAACGCAGGAGACGAGGCAGCGGCCGAACGAATTTTCCGAACGACGTTCCCGGCCTTACATCGTCATTTCAAGGCATTCGAAGAGAGTCCCGATCCTCGAGGCGGCAAGCCCAAGGGGCTGCGCCATCGCGAAGATCAAGGCCGGTATTGGTGGGAACTGCGACCATGCGCGTACTACGCTTCATTCGACGGACCCAAGACACTGTACGTCAATATCACGTGGAAGCCATCCTTTCTGGTGGATACGCGCGGACGCTTTACGAACAATACGTGCTACTTCCTGCCCTCTGCCGCGCCTGATGTCGCGGCTTCCCTCAACGCTCCGATTGGCTGGTGGTATGCTTGGAGAAAGGCTCAGCACGGCAAGGACGAGGCCTTACGGTTCTTCACGTCTTTCATGGAAACGTATCCCGTCGCGCCTCTTGAAACGTCTGCGCGCGAGGAGGTGTCTACTTTGGTCGGGCGGGCGTCTCAACAAGTCGAGCAGTACCAGCTCGTCGATCAAACTCTTGCAGAGTGGCTGAAGCTTGAATTTAATCTTAGGGGGTTGAAGCCGCAATTGCTCTCGTCATCGTTACTCGATCTCGAACAATTCCTTGCCGCGGTGCGCGATTTGTTGCCCAAGAAACGCAAAATGTCGGCAGCACAAGTCGGCGAGTTGAGGCGCGAATATTTAGTGACAATAGAGCCGGCGCGACGGCTACGCGCCGACGTCCTCGCATCCGAACGAAGGCTGTCCGATCTGGTCAACGAGGCCTACGGCCTTTCCGCCGAAGAAGTCAAGTTGATGTGGCGCACAGCGCCCCCGCGCATGCCTTTTACGCCGCCCGGCTTCGCTATTTCAGACGCGGATCTTGCCTTAGATATAGAGGCGGCAGATTGAGCGCTTTTGGCCAATTGTCACGCGAGACGTCGACTAACTGATGTGCGAACGATCCTCAAATGGCGGAGGATCGTTAGGCAACAAAAGCAGCGAAATAACAAAATCATACTGCTCCGAAAAAATGGTCATTTCGGAAACGGGCTCAGAAAACCATATCCCCGCTCCATGGTCCTTCGTACCCCGGCTGTCTGCGTTCAATCGTTGAGCAGCCAGGGATGCGACGGGTATAGCAATCGGACCCGCTGAGGTTCGAAAGTAAGCGCCTGTCTTTAGAGCAGGCGTGCTGGAGCGCGACCACAAAATATACCCGTCCCGCGAGACCACCAGAACGGACCGCTTTTCGGTGTAAGACAGCCATCGGAGCGCCGCTGCTATGAGCGATACACAGTAACGGTCCGAACAGTGGGAAATCATATCGAGGTCGATTTTCGACGAGGGCGCGACCTGACGTCGAAAGTCGTCAAGCGGCATCAAAAGATTTGCGGCAAAGACGTTTGCCTGATGTTCGATCTGGCCGTACGCCGAATCCCACTGGACAAAATCTTGCTCGCCACAGCGAATTCCGTCTGGGTAAGCAAGGCGGTGCAAAAGATAGTGCCCGAACTCGTGGCCCAGCGTGAAATTTATGCGTCCGGTGGACCGGATTGCATTGTTGTAGAAAATCGCCCAACCCAATTTTCCCTGAGGGGCTTTGAACAAGGCGCCGTCGAAGCTGGGCAAATTGTCGCCGACGATCAGAGCGATCGGATCATTCGGGAATTTTTGCGAGCTATATTCTCGGGCGACAGCTCTGACATTGATCGGAAAATGCTCTGCCCCCAATACCGCATTCAAGACATGCGTGATCTCAAACGCCCATCTCTCCGGAGAGAAGGCAGAGGTCATGTATCATCGCCCCAGAGCTTCACCATCTTCCTGATTTTAGCCTTGGTGGCATCGTCCATCTGGCGATACTGACGATAAAACTTTGCATCGGCTGCATCCTCGGTGGTAAGCGAGCCACCGTCGTCGAGAAGATATTCAATAGTGGTGTCTAGCTGATGCGCAACCTTGGCTAGCTTGTCGGCTGATGGTCGAGGCAGATTTTTATTCTCAAGCTCCCAGATGTAGCTTTTGCTGGACTCCGAAAGTTCCGCCAGTTTGTCGAGGCTATAGCCCTTCTCTTTGCGAAGGCGTCTAATTTTCTCCCCAAGAGCTGTAGACATTAGCGTCTATCTCCTCGTACGAGTGCCAGGAGGATGCCTTCAGACATCCTTTGATCGCGCCACTCTTTTGCGAATTATGCGGAAGAGTTCGGCCTGATATTGAGCGTCGTGCAACGCATTGTGATCTGATTTGTGCGTGGGCTTTAGCTCCGCGTCCAAAACGCTTGACCGCGTGTCTCTCCAACTGCATCCGGTCGCGCCCATGTAATAGGCTTTGACGTCCAACGCAGAGAACCCAAACGGATTCATTCCAAGATATTTGTGGAAATAGTAATTGATAAATGACCAATCGAACGGCGCATTGAATCCCACGAAAACGGGAGTATCCGCATCCTTTACAAAACTTTGAATCCAGGACGCCAGTGCTGCCATTGCTTCCTTTGGCGGGATTCCCGTTTTGGCGAGTTCTTCCAGTGAAAATCCGCTAATTTCTAACGCTTTCTGATCGGCGTTGGCGTTGATCGGCTGCAACTCGCAAGAGAAAGTCTTTGTTACGTCGTCGATAGCGCACGCACCAATAGACAGAAGGCTGTATTCGCCCGGTATGGGCCCGGAGGTTTCGACGTCGATGGAAATGAAGACTTCGCGCTTGTTGCTCATGAGATAAGAGGCTCCGTGGCGACGAGCGGCGGGCGACCTTGGATCGCCGCCCAATGTTCCCGGAAGGCACGACGCCGTTCTTCGGCCGTGCCGGTCGTCTTCCAATGCAAGCCCGCGAACGTGTGGATGTCGAATGGATGAGAAGCCTCTTCCTTCACCATCAACATGGTAGGAATGGTGCGACCTAACGCGTAGCCAAGTTCGAGAAAGCAATTGGGCCGCATCCCAGTAATGTCAGCCAGAACGACCCTGCTTCGATGGAGCTTGGCAAAGATTTCCTGATCAATGCGAGCATGTTCGTATTTTTGATGACCGTCGACAACGACCATACGATATCCGAGTTCGCCTTCAATAACAGGTTGCACCACGACGTCGAAGAACGCCTGCACGTCGGCGTAATCAGCATGCCCTGGATTAAGTAATCGAACCACGAACGCAGGCGGTGGCTCCAAGTTCTCCAAGAGAGCAATGATGCCCTGAACCTGATCAACCACAGAAGTCCGTGCGGTGAAATTGATGCGATTCATCCAGTTGTGCGCCGTTTGGGCCACAGGGCGAAACAGACGCGGAGCCTGGGCGCTCGTAAGCCCGAGAGAAAACAGCCGCAGCGAACCTTGGTTGGCAGCGGTCACCTTACAGTTGAGCGGGACAAACGGCTTTCCGGCGTCATGATACAGATTGGCGAGGAATAGGACGCCTTCGGAGCCTCCCACCGTAATAAGTATGTCGCCGCGTCTGGCCTGCGCTTCCATGCGCTTGCTGTTCATGTTCCAGTGCGACACGTTCTCGATCTGGATAAGGTCGGATGAGCGCAAGTCGTCCCACAAGTTTTGAAATTCCGCAGGTATTTGCCCTTCGGTCTTGTGATGTTGAACCGCGACCACAAGCGGATTTGGTGCGTCGGCGGGGCGGCGCGTAAGGCTCTTGCTAATTGTCTCCCACCCCAGCCAATCGAAGCAGATCGGCATATCGTCGGCAGGCCGCTTCCTCTCGCCGTCGACGGGCAGGACGAAGGTAGCCCCTTTCGCCACCAACTCGCGAACAAGGCCCTGAAGAAGTTCACGTGCCTGCGTCACATCGGCGGTGCTCGCAACGGCAGGATCAAGCGAAACGCTTCCAGAGATATGGATGCGGCGGGCAAAGAGTGGAGATCTTGCCATTATTGATTCTCGACGACCGGCGAAGGCTTCATCGTGGCTACGACCGACTTCAGGTGTTCGAAAGTCAGGGCATGATCCGGGAATGCGAGCGCGAGCGCTGCCGGGTAAAGACGCGTCCGAATATCGGAGTAGGTCCAAACCGGCTGGCCATTTTTGGCCTCCGTCGCCGCGACAAGCTGCGCGATCTGCGCCTCTGCGAGGTTAAGGGCCGCGAGATCAAGCTTGAGCAATTGGCGGCGTTCGTCAGCGGAAGGACGCTTGAACACCTCGACAATCGCCGCGCGCCGCTGCAAGGCGGGGTCGAGGACCGAGAGACGGTTGGTGCAAAGAAAAGTCACCACACGGCCGCCGAACTTGCGTAGGTCATCGATGCCCTGAATAAGGGTGTTCACCGCTACCTTATCTTCGTGGTGGCTGTGATCCTGGGATCGCGCCGCGGCGAGAGAATCACCTTCGTCGATAATGAGAATGGCTCGGCGCCCCCGGCCGGCGGACTGGGTTACACGATGGAACGCCTCTGAAAGATGCGTTCCCATCTCGCCAACCTTGCCCGTACCTCGCACGCGGTTGCTGAGCTTAAACAAGATCGAAGTCTTCGACACGGGCATCGGCGACAAGGCGATTGGCCAAGCACTCGGCTGTCGCTGTTTTTCCCGTGCCAACATCGCCGTGGAAAATAACCAACGGATACTGCTCGGCGACCAAGTCGCAAAGCAACAATTTGCCGCCGTAATGTTTACGATTCCACGCAGCGAGTTCACTCAGATTAAGCAGGAGGCGTAGCTGGTTGTGCACGCGCGTATACCGAGCCTCAAAGCCGAGGAGCATTTTTGCTTTCGCAGTTAACCCGGCATCCGGAAGCGCAGTCTCGCTGTCGAAGACCTTTGGCGCAGGTTGATTCACGCGGCATAGTCCTTTCGCTGCATCCCGAAGGCGTTGCTGGCGTAATCGCGCGCGCCGGCGGACTTTAGCGTTGCATGGCTGGTGTCCTCGTTCGTCGGCGTCCAGTTGATTTTCAGCTTGCCTCTCATCGCCTCCTTTGCAGCGGCGGTGTAGTCGTCGGTGTAGAAGAGGATGATACGCAGGTAAGGGTTGTTCACCCGCGGCCACATAACGCCACCCGGACGGCTCATCGTGAGGTCGCCGGAGGCTGTGTTGACGGTATATTGGGTCGCGCGCTGCTCGAAACCGTTACTGAGCAATGTGATGTCGACCTTCTTCAGGTAGTCCCTCTTGGCCAGGGCCTCGACGTCATGAGCATATTCGCGCGCCTTGTCCTCGCTGATCGCGCCCGAGCTCTGTGCAATCATGACGAGGTCGGCCGTGAAGCGGCGCGCGACGGTTTCCACATCGGCGATCGTGTAAGAGTAGGTTTCACTGGCAGTGGCAGTGGAACTCATGCTGCTTCCTCGATTTTGAAACGCGGCCCAAACAGTTCTTTCCAGACTTCGTTGTCACCTTCGGCAGAGGCAAAATGTGCGGCTTCCCATGCGCTCTGGGCGGCCGCAACGATCGCGACACGCTCGGCCTCGGTGATGCGGCTGGCAACATTGTTCAGGCTGTAGACCGGGTCGATGATGATGACTGGATCAGTGAAGGTGCCGAACGGGGCAACATTCTCGGCGAACTGGATTTTTTCCTTGAGGCCGGATTGCGCGATGTAGAGGAGAATTCGCCGGAACCGCTGTTCGATGGTGCCGGCATTGCCCTCGGTGTCGAGGACGTGGGCCACAATCAGCTCGATCACGAACGACTTGAGCGGCTTGAGCTCGGCGTGGTTGCGCCATTTCTTCAGCAGGCGGACCAGCGTCCGAAAATCCTTGTCCTTGTTTTTCCGGTCGCGCACAAACTTGATCTGGCAGGGCGCGCAGGTTTCGAGCTTCGATCCGTCCTGCAGATCGAATTGCCAGCCATAGCCGGTTCGTTTCGGGTCCTCGATGACCGGCACGATATCAACGCTAAGGCCGGTGCCGACGAACGAGACCGTGGCGGCCTTGCGCTGAATCTCGAAATCTTCAACGTCCTTGTTCGGATAGATGTCGATGAGCAGCTTGTAGATGGTGTCGTTCAGACCCTGCAGAGTTTCCTGGTCGATATTGCGACCCGAAATATAGAAGACGACGTCGACATCGACGGGATCGGTCGACGTCTTGCGCAGGATGGTGAACTTGGCGAACGACCCGGCCTTCACCACCTTGGTGATCTTGATCTCGGTCTTCTCGCGGACCGTCCGGCTCAACTCGGTGATCAGTCGGTCGACCTGCTCGTGATATTCTTTGCGTTTATCGGCTGGCAGCCGCAGCACATTGGAATCGTAGTATTGAAGTTCGGTGTTATTCAGCGGCACGGGCGAATTTCCTATATAGAATCACATTAAGTTCGTCACACCGAACACAGGTAAGGGCGTCGGCTTCTGAAGTCAAGGTCTCGATGTGAGCCTATACCGAACATGCCCGAAATGGGCTAAAAAGGGAAAAATGCCACGATCGAGTCCTAAGTAACTGATCTGTATGTTATTTTTTGGTGCCAGGTTTTTGCAATACGATCTTCAGGTTACGGGCCTGTCGATCTGGAACGGCTCGAAATGAAGAGCCCCGGCGTTGGACCGCCGGGGCTCTGCTCCTTGTGGGAGCGCTCGTTCATGCTGCTCGGGGGCGAGAAGCCTTCCACTGTTCAACCTCGTCCTCGAACCATGCGACCCTGCAAGCACCAAGCTGTATCCTTTTGGGGAATTCGCCGGCCTTCTCAAGGCGCGCAATGTGCGCGAGGCAATAGGGGATACCGTGGACGGTCTTCAGCTCCTTCTTCGATACTAGTTTTCTGATCTGCTGCATCGACGTGCTCCGTTGAAGAGCGACGCCGGCGCCGCAGGGACCTGCACGTTTACACGCACAGGACCAACTAGCAGGCATACGGAACATAGCTAAAAATAGCGCGCTTCTCAACCTGCACATAGGTGCGCATAGCCGCGCGCGGCTCTTTGAGGTGAGAACTTAAAGAGACTGGCCCGCATGGGCGGGCCAGTAATAATTCAGGCAACGCGTTTAGCGGTTGAGAGCTGCCTAAACTGATCTAAGAAGGTCGGCCCAATCCTGCATCAACTTGGTGCGCTGCGGCCAGATATTTGGCGCGGTTGTAAGCGCGCGAACCTCGTCCTCATCCTGGTGTGCGAGCGCCGCTTCGATGACATCGTCGTCAAAACCGCGCTCGTTGAGAATGGTGCTTGCCGACGAGCGGAAGCCGTGCGGGCACATTTCATCCTTGCTGTAGCCCATTCGGCGCAGCGCCGAATTCATCGCGTTCTCCGACAGCGGCTTGAGCGGTGAACGGATCGAGGGCAGGACCAGGTCGTGCCCTTCGGACAGCGGCCAGATATCGCGCAGGATCGTCGAGTGCTTGTTTGGAAGCGGCACGTCATGCGGAACGACGCATTTTCATCCGCTCGGCGGGGATGCGCCAAGTCGCTTTGGGCCAGACGATCTCGGAGCGCCGCATAAGGCGAACTTCGCCGGTCGCGTCATGGTCAGGGCGATGAGTTGAAGCGCGGCCCGTACTGTCGGCCAGCCGTCATATTCATCGATCGAAACCATCAATCGCGCCGAGCCGCACTTCGTCCGTGATGGCGGGACGGTGTTGAACGACAGGTTTCAGTAGCGCGCCGCGAAGCGCGAAGGTCGGGTCATTGGTGGCGCGGAGCGTTGTGATCGCGTAGCGGAACACTGTGCCGATAGCGCCGCGCAGCCTGCGGGCGGTTTCCCGCCGGCCGGTCTTTTCGATCCGTTTCAGGATGACGAGAATTTCGGCCGGCGTGATCTCGTTGATGGGCCGCTTGGCGAGCGGCGCCGCAAGCTCCTGAAGAAGCCAGCGGTTCTTACTCATCGTGGATTCAGCCGCGCCCTCATCTTCGAGCTTGGCGAGATAGTCCTCGACGATTGCTCCGAACGTATTTCTCGCTGCAGTCGCCGCGAGCGATCTTGTCGAGCCTGCGTTGCTGTGAAGGGTCGATGCCGTCGGCGAGAAGTTTTCGCGCTTCGTCCCGCTTGGTGCGAGCTGACGCGAGCGAGACCTCGGGGAACGATCCGAAGCTGAGCATGTTCTGCTTGTCGCTGAAGCGGTAGCGGAGACGCCATAGCTTGCTGCCGTTCGGGCTCACCAAAAGGTGCAAGCCGTTGCCGTCGCGGAGCTTGTATGGCTTCTCGCGCGGCTTCGCGTTTTTGATCGCGAGCTGTGTGAGAAGCATGTGGGTACGACCTCGTTGTCAAAGAGCTGTACTCTCAATTGTACCCACATCGTACCCACACTGTCACAGTTCGCCATGTGGAGCAGTGATCGCCGAAATCTCGGCTAAGTAGCTGAATATGCTCAATAAAATGATCTATGATGCGAAGGTGTGAAGAGCTATGAAAAGTGGTGATGGTGCCCAGGGGCGGAATTGAACCACCGACACCTGCATTTTCAGTGCAGTGCTCTACCAACTGAGCTACCTGGGCGCTACTTGGCCGCGACGTGGGCGTCACTTGGGCGCCACTTGGGCGCTTGCGGGCCGATTGAATTGGCCGAACCGGCCCGAGCGAGGCCTGCTTATAAAGGCTCGCCTTTCGCCTGTCTACAATTGACCGCCAGCAACAAATCAAGCGCGGATCGTTCAACCGCGCGCGTCGTCCGAGGGCGGCGTTTCCTGTTCTTCCGCGTCTTCGCTGCCCGGCACCGCATAGATTCCCGAGAACCAGCGATTGAGGTCGACGTCGGCGCAGCGGCGCGAGCAAAACGGTCGGAACGTGTCCACCGCGGGCTTGCCGCAGATCGGACATTTGTGCTTTGCGGTCTCCGGCATGAGCGCAATATGGGAGGCGTGGCGCCGGGCGCCAGTGGAGCGCATTCGCAAGAGAGCCGGCCGCATTGGAATGCGAACGTTAGATCAGACACTGGGACGCGCGCCGGCGTCAGACCGCCATGGTGTTGAGCCAGCCGAAATGCAGCGGATAGCCTTCGCCGCCCAATAGCGTCATGGTTTCGTACAGCGGCAAACCGACGATATTGGAATACGAACCGACGATCTTGACCAGAAAACTTCCGGCAATGCCTTGCGCCGCGTAGCCGCCGGCCTTGCCGCGCCACTCGCCGGAGGCGAGGTAAGCCTCGATGTCCTGGTCAGAGAGGCGTTTGAAGCGCACGCGAGTTTCCACGTGGCGCTGTCGGAACGTCTCCCGCGGCGTCACCAGGCAGACGGCGGAATGCACGCGATGATTGCGGCCGGAGAGCAAGTCGCAAGCACTGCGCCGCCTCGTCGAGCAGGTCCGCCTTGGGCAGGATGCGGCGGCCGACGGCGACCACGGTGTCGGCGGCCAGGACGTAGGCGCCCTTGAGCTCGTCGTCGATGCGCACCATGGCCAGTGCCGCCTCGGCCTTGGCGCGCGCCAGACGCACCGCGCACGCGCGCGGCAGCTCGCCGCGCTTGGGCGTCTCGTCGATGTCGGCGGGGCGCAGCGCGTCCGGCTCGATGCCGGCCTGGTTGATCAGGGCGAGCCGGCGCGGAGAGCCGGAGGCCAGCACGAATTTCGGTCGGCCGATCATTTGAACCGGTAGGTGATCCGGCCCTTGGTGAGATCGTAGGGGGTCATCTCGACGAGCACCTTGTCGCCGGCAAGAACGCGGATGCGATTCTTGCGCATGCGGCCGGCGGTGTGAGCGATAATCTCATGCTCGTTCTCAAGCTTGACACGGAAGGTGGCGTTGGGAAGCAGCTCCGATACCACACCAGGGAATTCCAACAGTTCTTCTTTCGCCATTCGCGACCCGAATTGTTGGGATTGACCGCGCCGCCGAATTTGCGCGGAACCTAGCGGATGATCGGGCCCTCCACAACTGCCCGCCGCGTAGCGAAGCAAATTCCGGGGCAAAACAGCGAGCCTGTACGGCGTTCCGGGTTTCGCTCTTTACGTCTTTCACAGCGGCGGCGTGCCGTTGGCGGCGAGCACCTCGCCGGCCAAATACAGCGAGCCGGTTATGAGAACACGCGGCGCCGGCGCAAGCTCGAGCTTGCCGGCGACATCGAGCGCGCTTTCGAGATTATCGCGCGGCAGCGCCGGGATGCCGACCGAGCGCGCGACCTCGGCGAGCGCTGCCGCTGCCACCGTCTTCTCGTGGCGGATCGGCACGGTGATCACCCGGCGGGCAAGCCCGGAAAAGTTCTGCAAAAAGCCAGCACAGTCCTTGGTCGACAACATGCCGACGATCACCACCACCGGCCGCGACACGCGCTCCTCCAGATCGGCGAGCGCGGCGGCGGCGGCACGGCCGCCATCGGCGTTGTGGCCGCCGTCGAGCCACAGCTCGCTCTCCGGCGGCAGCAGAGCGGCAAGCCGTCCGGCGGCAAGCCACTGCATGCGTGCCGGCCAGTCGACGCGGGTCATGCCGGCCTCAAAGGCGGCCGCGGGAAGCTTCAACCCGCCGATGCGCAGCGCCGCGATGGCGGCACCGGCGTTTTCGAATTGATGGCGGCCGTAAAGTCGCGGCGGCGGCAGATCGAGCAGGCCGTCGCCGTCCTGATAGACCAGGCGGCCACGTTCTTCGCTCGCGCTCCAGTCCCGCTCGGCGACGGCAAGCGGCGCCCGTACGCGCTCCGCTTGCCGCTCGATGATCGCCAGCGCCGGCCGCTGCTGGCTCGCTATCACGGCCGGCACCCCTTCCTTGAGAATGCCGGCTTTTTCGGCGGCGATCTGTTCGATCGTATCGCCGAGAAAGTCGCGATGATCGATCGACACGCGGGTGATGACGCTGGCCAAGGGCCGCTCGACCACGTTGGTGGCGTCGAGCCGGCCGCCCAACCCGACTTCGAGGAGCAGGATGTCCGCCGGATGGCGGGAGAACAGCAGGAACGCCGCCGCGGTTTCGATCTCGAACACCGTGATCGGCTGGCCGCCGTTTTTGGCCTCACACTCGGCCAGCGTCTCGGCAAGTTCGCCGTCCTCGACGAAGCCGCCGCCGCTTTGCCCGAGGCGAAAGCGCTCGTTGATGCGCACCAGATTGGGCGAGGTGTAGACGTGGACGCGTCGGCCGGCCGCTTCCAGGATTGCGCGTGCAAAGGCGATGGTCGAGCCCTTGCCGTTGGTGCCGGCGACGTGAACGAGCGGCGGCAGGCGGCGCTCCGGATGATCGAGTGCGGCCAGCAGACGCTCGATGCGGCCGAGCGAGAGATCGATACGCTTGGGATGCAGCGCGAACAGGCGCGCCGCAACCGCGTCGAGCGCGGCCGGCTGAGAACGCGGAAGGCTCACGCCGACGCCGTCGACGCCGCGGGCGGCGCCGGAATCGCCCGTGGGGGCCGCGGTGCCTGCGCGCCCGCCGCTGCGGCGATGGGCGCCTTGGTCAGCAGCCGGCAGAGCCGCACGATCGTCGCGCGCAGATCGTGGCGGTGCACCACCATGTCGACCATGCCGTGATCGCGCAGATATTCGGATTTCTGAAAGCCGTCGGGCAGCTTTTCGCGAATCGTCTGCTCGATGACGCGCGGCCCGGCGAAGCCGATCAGCGCGCCGGGCTCAGCAATGTGCACGTCGCCCAGCATCGCGTAGGAGGCGGTGACGCCGCCGGTCGTCGGATTGGTGAGCACGACGATGTAGGGCTGGCGCGCCGCACGCAGACCACCCACCGCGATGGTGGTGCGCGGCATCTGCATCAGCGAAAGAATGCCCTCCTGCATGCGCGCGCCGCCGGAAGCGGCAAACAGCACAAACGGGCAGGCCTTTTCCGCCGCGGTTTCCAGACCTTTTATCACCGCCTCGCCTGCCGCCATGCCGAGCGAGCCGCCCATGAAATCGAAATCCTGCACCGCAACGACTGCGGTCAGCCCATCGAGCTTGCCGTAACCAATCTTGACCGCGTCGCTCAGCCCGGTCTTGGTGCGTGCGTCCTTCAGGCGGTCGGCGTAGCGGCGTTCGTCGCGGAATTTGAGCGGATCCGGCGCGACGTCCGGCACCGCCACGTCGAACCAGGTCTCGTTGTCGAAGATCGATTTCAGCCGCGCGATCGCGCTCATGCGCATGTGATAATTGGAAACCGGGATCACGAACTGGTTGGCTTCGACGTCCTTGTAGAAGACGAGCTGGCCGGTCTCTGGACACTTGAGCCAGAGATTCTCCGGCACCTCGCGCCGCAGAAAACTGCGGATCTTCGGCCGCATTTGCGAAATCCAGTTCATCGGACTTTTCGACCTCGCCGCAAAATTTGACCGCGCCGCAAAACAGCCGCGATCTCATTGGCGCACGTTGAATTCACATCAGCCAGTCTAGCACGCTTTCCGCCACGCATATATTTACACGTTCATCGTCCCGGTAGTCGCCGCAATCGCCGCCGACTCGATTCTGGCGCGACAGTCGCGCGCGAGGCGTGCCAATTATGGGCCGATCGTGGCAAGGAATGGCAAGACAAGCCGCAACCGACAGGCCCGCCGACATGCCCGAACTGTCGATCTCCGAAGAGAAGCTTTGCTTCATCATCGAAAAGGCGCGCAAATTCGACGTCAAGGACGAAGTCACGGATCCGGACGATGCGTCAAATCCGAGCGACGACGCCATGATCGCGGTGCTTGAGGACCACAAGGACGATCCGGTGGTGCAGGAACTCGTCGCCGTGATCCATGCCATGAGCGTCGACGAGCAGATCGATCTGGTGACGCTGGCCTGGCTCGGCCGCGGCGACGGCACGCTCGAAGACTGGAAGGAACTGCGTACCGAAGCCGCACGCGCCCACAACAACCGCACGGCCTCCTATCTGCTCGGCACGCCGCTTTTACCTGACTATCTGGACGAGGCGATTTCACAGTTCGGTATCTCGTGCGATGGGGAGTGATCCACCGGCGGTGCCATCACGAGCGCAACGAAGCAAGTCCCTCGGCTCTCGCAATGATGTCGGAGCGAGCGCGCTTTACTGCGTCACCAGCGCGACGCCTGCCGCGACGCATGCCGCCGCGATCCCCTTCTGCGCGAGTTCGCGGCCGGACAGGTCCTCGCGCCCGAAGCGCGGATAAAGCAGGCTCAAAACAATGCCGAACGCGAACACGAACAAGGTCGTGGTCGAGCCGACCGCCTGCACGAGACTGAGCGGCGCCAGTGTCAGCGCAAAGCGATTGCCGAGGCCGCCGCCGAGATTGATCAACTCGTTCGATGCGTTGATCGACAGGAGCGCGGTCGTGTTGGCGTGCAAAAGCGCCAGGAATTCCCGGCGATAGGTTGGAACCATCAACAGCGCCGCGCCGAAGGCCGCCTCGCCGACGAACATCCAGAATATCGTCGTCCAGAATTCGACTCTCAGCGCGTAGATTTTGAAGATCAGCCCGCTCACCGCCATGATAAATCCGCAAGCGAGCATCAGCATCGCCAGCCGCGCCTTGAAGCTGCCGCCGAGATGGCCAAACCGCAGCGATACGACCAAGGCGCCGACGATGATCATCGCGCCGCCGGCCATTTGCCGGCCGGACAGCGTCTCGCCGAGCACCAGATAGGCGAGCACGTAGCCAAACAACGGGCTGGCCTGGAAGAAGGGCGCCACCACCGAGGCTTCCTCGGACTGCAGCGCCCGCAGATAAAGCAGCATCCCGGTCATGTAGAGGATGCCGGACAACATGATCAGCGCGATGCCGCCGAGACCGAGCCGCAGCACGCTCGGCTCAAAGAACCAGATGAACGGCAGCAGCACCAAACCGACAAACGCGGTGAACAGCAGCAGCACCGCGACGTTGCTCTCCTTGAAGAAGCGCTCGACCAGATACTTGTCGAAATGAACCGAGATCGCCCACAGCACCGGACCCGAGAAGGCGAACAGCAGCCAGGACATTTTCATGTTCACCCTCCCTTGGAGGGCAGTGCTGCCCTCCCCTGGAGCGCAGTGCTATCGCAATGATTTCCCTCCCCTGAAAGGGGAAGGCACAGACGGCCCTTGGACCTCCCCCTTTTCAGGGGAAGGTTATTTCGGTGGCTTCAGCCCTTCACCCTCCGGTGGCGCGGTGGCCGAGTGCCTGGCTCGCCTGCCGCTCGGCCGGCGGATCGATGTGCAGATCGATGACGCAGACGCCCCCTTTCTTGAGCACGTCGACGCCCTTTGCGATCGCCGGTTCAAGCTCGGCGCCGCTTGTGACCGGCCCGATGCCGACGGCGCCCTGCGCCTCGGCGAGCTTGGCGATATCGGGCGCGGGGTCCTCCATGCGCAGGCCGATCCAGCGGTTCTTTACTTCGCGTCCGCGCGTGCGCGCGACGGTGTCCTGGTGCAGCTCGTCGTTGAAATACGACCGGTTGTTGTTGACCAGGATCAGGAGCGGAATGCGATGATGCGCGGCGCTCCAGATCGCGGTGGCGCCCATGCAGAAGTCGCCGTCGCCGAGCATCGAGATGGCGTGGCGGCCCTGACCGGCCAGTGCCAGCGCGGCGCCGACCGAAAGGCCGGGACCGGAACCTAGTCCGCCGCCGCCGTCCTTGCCCAGATACGCCATGCCGTTTTGCAGCGGCCACAGATCGAACGGCCAGCCGCGGCCGAGCGTGCAGAACGTCACATTCTCCGGATCGTTGAACTGATTGCGCAAGGCCGTGGCGACTTGCTCCATACTCAGCGCGGCGCGGTTGCCGGGCCCGCTCCTGGCCGCCACTTTCTCTTTCCAGGGCTGGCGCAGGCCGCCGCCGAGCGCGGCATTGAATTCGGCCACGGCCGCATCGGCGGTCGCGGCCATCGGCACGTCGACCGGCGGCAGCGCCTGGTATTCCATGTTGGCGCCGGTGTGCAGGTTCTGGTCCAGCGAGCAGGCGATGATTTTCGCGCTCACCGCACCGGCATTGCCGGCCTGCCGCAGGGCGCCGCCAAGATCGACCCAGTCTAGCGCCAGGATCACGTCGGCCTCGCAAAGAAGCTCGCGCGCATCGCGGCCGAGCACGTTGAACGGCGGACAAAAATGCGCCGGATGATCGGTGGGAAACGTAGCGCCCTGCTTGAGGTCGGTGACCACACAGGCGCCGAGTCGTTCCGCGAGCTTTATGCGCGATACCCAGTCTTCCTGCTTGCGCGAGCCGCGGCCGAACATGATCACCGGGCGCTCTGCGTCGCCAAGCAGCGCCGCCGCCTCCCCGAGCGCGTGCTGTGCGGGCCGCGGCGGCGCCGGCGGCCGGAAACGGCTGACGTCCGGCCACGACGGCTCGCGCTCGAGTTTCTGTTCCTGAAAACCGGCGTCGAGACAGACGTAGACCGGCGCGGTCGGGGCCGAGCGCGTGAGCAGGTTGGCGCGCGTCATCAACTCGACGAGCGCCTCGGGCGAAGTCGGCTGGTCATCCCATTTGACGATGGAGCGGATGTAGGCGCCCTGGTCGCGCGAGGTATGAATCCAGTCGATCCAGGGCCGGCGCTTGTCGGCGGCAACCGGGCCGGTGGCGCCGAGCACCAACATCGGCGCGCGGTCGCACCAGGCATTGAACAGTCCCATCATGCCGTGCAGGAGGCCGACGTTGGCGTGCAGCACGCAGGCCATCGGCTCGCCGGTTGCCTTGGCGTAGCCGTGCGCGATCGACACCGAATGGTCCTCGTGCAGGCAGAGGATGATGCCGGGGTTCTCGTTGCCCAGGTGATTGACGATCGAGTCGTGAAGCCCGCGGTAGCTGGCCCCGGGATTAAGGCTGATGTAGCGGATGCCCAGGCGGCGCAGCATCTGCGCGGCAATGTCGCTGCCCCAGGCCACGCGGCCGTCGGCTTGTCCTTCCAGTCGGTCAAGGCGCATTCGCTCTATCTCCGTAGTACTTTATGTCCCTGTAGAAGACTGACGCAGGTTTCAGCTAGCCCGTCAGACCAGCGACCCCCCCTCCCTTGACCCTTCGTGCCTGCCCGCGAAGTCCGGCCTCGCGTATTGCCGGACAGAAGAGAGGGAACGAAAACAGAGGCGCACACAACAGCGAGTGCTCCCCGGCCGCTCTGCGAAAGATTCGGTGGAACCGGCTCCCGACAAGACGGTTTTCCCCTGGAATCTAACGAAAACGTAATGCGCGAGGAGGGAGTCTGCCGCATTCTTGACACAATGCTGCCTTTGTGCGCACTAAAGTCGTGGGCGCGGCGACCCTCGGGGTTAACCATATCGGTAAGCTCAGGGTAATACAGTTATGCGCAGTATCGTATTGGGTCGATGCTGTCGTTTGGCAGCCATGCGTACGAGGCCGACAATCGTGAAGCGAAGCCTGTTTTTTGCTGGATGCCTGGCTGTCGTTGCGCTGGCTGCGGCCCCGTGCGCGCAGGCGGCGGACTTGTCGCTCGCGCCACTCTACAAGGCACCACCGCCGGTCAGCCCAGCCTACGACTGGAGCGGCTTTTATCTCGGCGTCAACGGCGGCGGCGGCTGGGGTGACTCGCACTGGCAAGGCATCGGCCGTGCCGGACTTTCCGGCGGCCAATTGGGCGGGACTGCCGGCTATAATTGGCAGCTCGGCCAAGCCGTGCTCGGCCTCGAAGGCGACATCGACTGGAGTCACCTGACCGGCAACGTGCCGTGTGCCGGCGGCACCTGCACCACAAGCGATACCTGGCTGTCCACGGTGCGCGGCCGCGTCGGCTACTCCTTCGATCGCTTCCTGCCCTACGTGACCGGCGGCCTGGCAAGCGGCAACATCGGCGCCGCAGCGCCCGGCCTTCCTGGCGGCTCGACTACCAATACCGGCTGGGCCCTCGGCGGCGGCGTCGAAGTGGCGTTGCCCGGCAATTGGAGCGCCAAGGCCGAATACCTGCACGTCGACCTCGGCGCGTTCAATTGCGGCGTCGCTTGCGGCGCGCCGAACGAGAACGTCTCGATGCGCGACGACATCTTCCGCGCCGGCGTGAATTATCATTTCGGCTGGGCCAAGTAATCTCCGTCTTCGCTGGTCAGATGCGCACCGGCGCCGATTGACTTGGCACCGGCGGCTGGTGTCATTACCCTGATCCGATAAACACGTGCGGCTCAACTCTTGTGCGGTGAACCCGGCACGGACAGGCGCAGCGAAGGCTCCGGCCTGCCTTTGCAATCTCGCCCCTTCTCTGCACGACGCCCCGCGCCATAGAGAACGACCATGAGCAACGCAGCTTCCGCCGTCGACTTCGACAAGTATCGGCTTCGCAACTTCGTCGGCCGGCTCATCGATCTGGGCGAAGTGGAGGTGCACGATCGGCCGGTGGCGCTGACCGGCTTAAGCAGCATCATCGAAGGCACCGACAAGGCGGTGCTGTTCAAACAAGCCGGCCCCGAGCAGGTCGAGCTGGTGGCCAAGACCGCGGGCAACCGGACCCGCATCGCCGCCGCCTTCGAGACCAGCGAGAAGGCGCTCCACGACGAATATTTCAAGCGGCTCGCCAACCCGCAGCCGCTCCTCGAAGTGCCGTCCGCCGACGCGCCGGTGCACGAGATCGCAATCACCGGCCAGGACGTCGACCTCGCCAAACTGCCGTTCCATCCGCAGCATGCCTTTGACGGCAGCTGCTACATGAGTTCGGCGATCGACTACACCGTCGATCCGGCGAGCGGGCGGCGCAACGTCGGCTGCCGACGCTTGAGCCTGCGCAATCGCTATGAATGCGGCACCAACGTCACCGCTCCCTCCGACCTCAAGCGCATCTACACCGCCTCCGTCGCGCGTGGCGAGAAACTGCCGGTCACTTTCGCGGTCGGCGCGCATCCGCTCGACTTCTTCGCCGCCACCACGCGCCAGGGCGGCGACGAGCTCAAGCTCGTCGCCAGTTTCCGCGCCGAGCCGGCGCCGGTGGTGAAAAGCCTGACCAACGACATATTGGTGCCGGCCGACGCCGAGATGACGCTCGAAGGTTTTCTGGACGAGCGCGGCTATGTCGAGCCGGAGGGGCCGTACGGCGAGTACATGGGTTATTACGGCGCCATCCACATGGACCCGGTGTTTCACTGTACCGCGATTACCATGCGCGCGGACGTGCTGCACCACACGTTGCTGCACGGCACGGCGTTCCTGCTCGACCAGACCGACAGCGCCGTCATCTCGGCGGTGCGCACCGAAGCCGAGGCGATGCGCATCCTCAAAAACACCGTGCGCGAGCCGGTCGCCGTTTATCTGCGCGAGATCTCCGGCGGTTGCAACACGATCCGTGTTGCCATCAGGCAGCGCTCCTACGGCGAGGCCAAGCAGGCGATCGCCGCCCTGTTCGGCGGCATCATGCGATTGAAGCACGTCTATGTGTTCGACGAGGACATCGACATCCATGACGACCGTCAGGTGGAGTGGGCGCTCGGCACGCGCTTTCAGGCCGACCAGGATCTCGTCGTGCTGCAGGGACTTCTCGGCATGACCATGGATCCCTCGCTCAACGGCCGGCGCACCGGCGCCAAATCCGGCTTCGATTGCACCAGGCCGTTCGGCCGCGACGGACAGCTTCCGCTGATGCGCTGCGCCGCCAAGGTGTTCAAAGGCCCGGCGCGCTATCAGACCGTCGAGCAGGCGCTTTCCGCCTCGCCGATGTTTTTTGCCGACATTGTCGAGGCGCTCGGCAGCGACGACGGCCGCGAAGTCGCCTGCGCGCTCGATGGGATGCGCGGCGCCGGCCGCCTCGGCCGCGACCGCGACGGCCGCTACTACCTGCACAACGGCAAACCCGGCACGACGGGCATCGTCGGCGCGCTCTATCACGATCCCAACGAAGGGGCGTGATCGCCGCGCACAGGACCTGCCGCAATGATAAGGATGCGTCCGGCGCTACGTCTTGGCGTTATCCAACTTGGCGTTATCCAACTACGCCTTGAGCGCTTAGAGCGCTCGGCCGCCCGGCGCCATCATGCGCCAGGCGGAGAATCCGGATCGGTAGGGCGTATCCGGATCAGTAGATCGGGAAATGATAGTTCACGCCGGCTTTCACCATGCTGACGTTGGTGCTCACGCTGTTGCTGGCGGTGAAGCCTCCGGGCGAAACCGCAAAGGTTTCGGTCTTGTTGGGGAAGCCGAGGTAATCATACTCGGCAAACGCGGACCACCTGCGCGAGAAAGCCCATTCCAGACCGGCGCCGAGCGTCCATCCGGCCCGCGTATCAGTAATGGGACTTGAAGTCTCGGTGAGCGTACCGACGCCCGGGATCGTTGCGGTTGCGTTCCCGGAAAACCGTTCGTTGATCCAGGCCGCGCCGCCTTTCCCATAGAGCAGCCAATTATCCCATGCGTAGCCAGCTCGCCCCGTAAGAGTCGCGTACCAATTCGTGGTGCCCTGCGAAGTCGTGACGCCCCCGGGAATTAGCGTCGACGCTGTTGAGGTGGTCTCCCTGGCATTGGTCCAGGAAAAATCGCCGCCTACACCCAAGACCAGATGCTGGATTTGGTAGTTGTAGCCGATTTGGGCGCCGCCCAAGAAGCCGTCGCGGTTGCCGCTGATCGCGGTTCCGAGCGGATTGAGCAGAATAGGACTAGTCGTGTCGGAAAGCGTTGCGGTTTCGTCGGTCCAGGCGCCGCCGATATGACCGCCAATGTAAAACCCGGTCCAATCGTAGACTTGGGCAACAACCGGCGCTTTGTAATAGGGTGCCTTATAGACAGGTGCGAGATCGGCAGCCGCGGCGGAGCCTGCGAACGCTACACATGCCACAGAGGTCAGGACCAAGCGCTTCATAAAAATGACTCCCCCCATTTATGTCTTCTGCCAAAAATGGCGTAGCACACAATTATTGGCCACACTGTTGCAGTAGGGCAACAATCATGGACTTTCTCCGAGGGCAGACCCGAGATTCCCCAACGCCGCCTTGAGCGCGTAGAGCGCTTCGAGCGCGTCACGTGGCGACATTTCGTCCGGATTCAGCGCCGCCAGCGCATCGACGAGCGCGGCGAGCGCCGAGTCATGCGGCGTTGCCGCCGCGGCAGATCGAGCGGCGGCAAACAGCGGCAGATCGTCGATCAGGCGTTGCGCCGGCGAGGCGCGGTCGTGCGCTTCGAGTTGCGCGAGCACGAGCTTGGCACGCTCGATCACGGCAGGCGGCAGGCCGGCGAGCTTGGCGACCTGGATGCCGTAGGAGCGATCGGCCGCGCCGGCCACCACTTCGTGCAAAAACACCACCTCGCCCTGCCATTCCTTGACCCGCATTGTGGCGTTGTGCAGCCGCGGCAGCTTTGCTGCCAGCGCGGTCATCTCGTGGAAATGGGTGGCAAAGAGTGCCCGGCAGCGGTTTTGTTCGTGCAGGTGCTCGATGCTCGCCCAGGCGATCGACAGTCCGTCGAACGTGGCGGTGCCGCGGCCGATCTCGTCGAGGATCACGAGCGCGCGCTCGCCGGCCTGATTGAGGATCGCGGCGGTCTCCACCATCTCGACCATGAAGGTCGAACGGCCGCGGGCGAGATCGTCGGCGGCCCCGACGCGCGAAAACAGGCGGTCGACGATGCCGATATGGGCGACGCGCGCCGGCACGAAGCTGCCCATCTGCGCCAGCACGGCGATAAGCGCATTCTGGCGCAGGAAGGTCGATTTGCCGGCCATGTTGGGTCCGGTGAGGAGCCAGATGCGCCCTCCCGAGAGATCGCAATCGTTGGCGACGAATGATCCCGTTCCTCCGCCGCCTGCAGGGGAAGGACGGGCGGAGGCGAGCGCCTGCTCGACCACCGCATGGCGGCCGCCGGTCACCGCGAACGCCGTGCCGGCATCGACCTCGGGCCGCACATAGTCGCGTTCGACCGCAAGGCTCGCCAGGCCGGCGGCGACGTCGAGTGCGGCGAGCGCGTCGGCTGCGTCCTTGACTGCATCGCTTGCCGCCGCGATGCCGGCGGCGAGGCGCTCGAAGATTTCCAGCTCGAGCGCCAGCGCGCGCTCGGCGGCGTTCGCGATCTTGGCTTCGAGATCGCCGAGCTCCGCCGTGGTGAAGCGCACCTGTCCGGCGGTCGTCTGCCGATGGATGAACATGGCGTTGAGCGGCACGCTCAAGAGTTTTTCGCCGTTCTGTGCGGTGACGTCGACGAAATAGCCGAGCACGTTGTTGTGTCGGATTTTGAGCGAGCGGATGCCGGTCGTCTCGGCATAACGCACTTGCAGCGAGGCGACGACCCGGCGCGACTGGTCGCGAAGCGCGCGCGCTTCGTCGAGCGCCGCTTCGTAGCCGGCGCGCACGAAGCCGCCATCGCGGCGATGCGGCGGCAATTCGTCGGCCAGGGCTCGCTGCAATTCGGCGGCGAGCGCGGGATCCGGGTGGCGCAGGCCTGCGACCGCAAGTGCAAGGTCGCGCGGCAGATTGCCCGAGTCGCTGGTCGGGAGTGCCGCGATTTGCGCGGACAATTCCGCCGCGGCAAAAATGCCGTCGCGGATAGCGGCGAGGTCGCGCGGACCACCGCGGCCGACGACGATACGCGACAGCGCCCGCTGCAGGTCGGGAGCGGCGTTCAGTCGCCCGCGCAGCTCGCTGCGGACGGCGCCGTCGTTGACAAAGGCCGCAACGGCGTCGAGCCGGTGCGCGATCTCCGCCGGGTCGGTGAGCGGCGCGGCCAGCCGCTGCGCCAAGAGCCGCGCGCCCGCCGCCGTGACCGTGCGCTCGATGGCGGACAACAGCGAGCCGCTGCGCTCGCCGGCCAGCGTGCGCATGATTTCAAGATTGCTGCGCGTGGCCTGATCGATCGCGAGCGTCGAGCCGGCCGCCTCGCGCAGCGGCGGCGACAGTGGCGGGCGCCGGCCGATCTGGGTGCGCTCGACATAGCTCACGGCGGCGGCGGCGGCGGTCAGTTCGAGGCGCGAGAATGCGCCGAACGCGGCCGTGGTTGCTACGGCAAAATAGGCCGCGAGGCGGCGTTCCGCCGTGGCGCCGTCGAACAGGTCGCGCGCGAGCGGCGTCAATGGCGGCAGCGCCTGCAACATGGGCGTGAGCGCGGCGTCGGCATAAAGCGCATCCGAGACGATGATCTCGCCCGGCTCGATGCGGGCGATCTGTGCCGCGAGCGTGGAGCGCTCGCATTCGGCGAGGCGGAAATCGCCGGTCGAGATGTCGATCCAGGCGAGCGCGAAGCGGTCTTCGCCGGACGACGCGCGCAAGCGCGCCAGGGCCAGGAGATAATTGTTGCGCCTGGCGTCGAGCAGCGAATCCTCGGTCAGCGTGCCCGGCGTCACCAGCCGCACCACGTCGCGGCGCACCACGCTCTTGCCTCCCTTGCCGCCGCGCTTGCGCGCTTCGGCGGGATCCTCGAGCTGCTCGCACACCGCCACGCGATGGCCGAGCGCGATGAGCCGGTGCAAATATTCGTCGGCACGCTCGATCGGCACGCCGCACATGGGAATGTCGCGGCCGAGGTGCTTGCCGCGCTTGGTGAGCACGATGCCGAGCGCACGCGCCGCCAATTCGGCGTCATCGAAGAACATCTCATAGAAGTCGCCCATCCGGTAGAACAGGAGGCAATCCGGATTGGCGGCCTTGATCTCGATGTACTGCTCCATCATCGGAGTGACGCGGCCGGCGGTCTCCGGCGCGGTCTCCGGCGCCGGGGTCAGATCGGGCTGCGGCGCGTCCATGATGCGGTTCAAGCTAATAGTGTCTCAACTCGTAGAACACTGACCCAGAACCTTGCTTAGCCTTCGCCTCTCCCGGCCGGCCTTCGGCGCTGCCTTCCACTTTCCTCCCGCCCGGCCGCAGCAGCCGAGCCAGCGCGCTGCCGGGTGAGGCGGAGGGAAAAGGAAGCGGCGGATACGCCAAGGCCGCTTCTGTTACTTGACCAGCTTCTTGCCGGTGACGGCTTCGAGGTTTTTGTAAAAAACCTTGTCGTAGGTCGCCTTGTCCATCTTCAGCGATTCGAGGATGCGCAGCGTCTCGCGCGGGAACATGGTGCCGCCCTCCGGATCGAACGGGCAATCGGAGGCAAACACGATCTTGTCGATCGGAAAGAACTCCATGCCCAGCCTGGTCGCGCCTTCGGCGGTGAACGCGGCGGTATCGGCCCAGAAATCGTTCTTGAAATAGTCGAGCGTCCGCTTTTTCAGATTCTTGCGCAACGAGACGTAGTCCTCGTCGGTGGTGCGGTTGCCCATCACGTCGTTGCCGGGCCCGATGCGGCCTTCGAGCATCGGCACGACGCCGCCGAAATGGTGAGTGATGATTTTCAGGTTTGGAAAGTCGTCCATGATCATGGAATAGACCAGCCGCATCATCGCCGCGGCGGTGTCGTAGGACCAGCCGAACGTCCACCAGATTTCGTAAAGCGACTTCGGCTCATCGATGTAATCGGGTCGCTCCGCGGTGCGCGCCGGATGCAGCCAGATCGGTGCGCCGAGTTCGTTCATTTTCTTCCAGAACGGCCGGTACTCGCGCTTGTCGATCGCCTTGCCGGCGACGTCGGTGAACAGCTGCACGCCGAGCGCGCCGAGCTGTTTGACCGCACGCTCGGCTTCGGCGATGCCGTGATCCGGCGACGCCAGCGAGATTTGCGCCACCCAGCCGGGAAAGTGGTCCTTTTCCTTGGCGATCAGTTCGGCAAAGCTGTCATTGATGATGCGGCAATACTCGTCGCATTGCGCCGGCGATCTGGCCAGCCGTTCGATCGGCGGCTGCGGATAGGACAGGATTTGCTGATAGTCCTTGTGGCCGTCGACGATCTTCTTGCGCACGTCAAGATCGAACAGAGACGGCAGCGCGCGCATGCGCTTGCCCATGTCCTTGTAGTCGCCGTGTTCGTCGATCAGCAAGTCGTAGAATTTTTTCGGGTAAAAATGCGTGTACGCGTCGATCCGCATGGGCGTTTCTCTCCTTGTGGCGGAAAGACTTCTAGCATCGGTGCTGCGATCCGTCACCCCGTCGTCGCTGCGCTCCTCGCCAAGACGAGCTGAATCGCTCAGGATGACGGAATCGAAGCTTGCGTCAGCCGCGCGACGACTTCGGCGGGGATCGGCTGCGACTTGATGCGACCCTGATCGGCTGGATCGCGAGCCACCCACACCCGCGTCTCGTAGCCTTCGGCGGCGAGCGTCTCCGCCTTGCTCAGCCGATGTTCGAGCTTGAAGCTCGATCGACCGCAGGCGACGATTGCGGTTTCGATCGTCACTTCGTCGCCGAAGCGGGTCGGCGAGCGAAATCGCGCGCGGGTTTCCACCAGCGGATGACCGAGGCTGCCGTAACCCTTCATGTACTCGATCTTCTTCATGCCCAGCGCGCGCTCCATCAGCATCGTCGTCGACACGTCGAAAATGCCGAAATACCGCGCATAGAAGATGATGCCGGCGGGATCGCAGTCGCCCCATTCGATGCGCGTTGTGCGGATGTTGCTGAACATGAATCAGGATGACGGAGGACGGACGACAGACGATGGAGGACAGAGATAGAGGACAAATTAGCCATCGAACCGCAGCTTTATCATATCCGTCCTCTGTCGTCCGTCTTCTGTCATCTGGGTGCCATGCGCAGCGCGCCGTCGAGCCGGATGGTCTCGCCGTTGAGATAGCGGTTCTCGATGATGTGGCGAACGAGCGAGGCGAATTGCGGCGGCTGGCCGAGCAGTTTCGGAAACGGCACCGCGGCCGCAAGGCTCTGCTGCGCGGCGTCGGCAAGCGCATGCAGCATCGGGGTGGAAAAAATGCCGGGCGCCACGGCGTTGACGCGGATGCCGAACTGGGCGAACTCACGCGCGGCCGGCATCACCAGCCCGACCACGCCCCCTTTTGAGGCCGCATAGGCGGCCTGGCCGATCTGTCCCTCATAGGCCGCGACCGAGGCCGTGCAGATGATGACGCCGCGCTCACCCTCGGCCAGCGGGCCGAGCGGTTGCATGGCGGCGGCGGCGAGCCGCATCGCATTGAACGTTCCGACAAGGTTGATCGAGATCACGCGGGCAAATTCTTCGAGCCGCATTGGTCCTTCGCGTCCGACGATGCGCTTGGCCGGCCCCACGCCGGCGCAATTGACCAGGATGCGGGCAGCACCGTGATCCGCGGCGGCCTTGGCGAACGCCGCCTCGGTCGAGGTGGCGTCGGTCACGTCGCAGGCGATCGCGATGCCGTTGATGTCGATCGCGACCTCGGCGGCGGTTTTGTGGTTGACGTCAAGAAGCGCCACCTTGGCGCCCGCCTCGGCGAGCATCCGGGCCGTGGCAGCGCCGAGCCCGGAAGCGCCGCCGGTGACGATCGCGGCATGTCCGGCAATATCCATGGTCAACTCGCTGTTGCGCCAGTGCGTGCAACGATGACGCGAGGCGTCGCCGCCTCGGCGTAAAGTTCTTCGACCAGAGCGGCGCGATGCGCAAGTACCGCGCGCTGATTGATCGAGCCTTTGTCGGTCATCTCGCCGAGGTCGAGGGAGGCCGGCTCGGCCAACAGGATGGCGCGATTGATGCGGCGCGCGGTGCCGCGTTCCTCCGCCGCCACCCCTGCCAGCCGCCGCGCGAACTCATCCCGCACCCGTGCGTCAGCGAAGAGCGTCGCGGCGGCGATGCCGGCCGCAAGGTCCGGCGCCAGCGCACGGCAGGCGTCGAGATCGGGAAACACCAGAGCCGTCACTTCGCCACGCTCCGCCCCGGCGAATACGACGTCGCGCGCCAGCGGGGCGAAATGGGCGATGAACTCGCCGCGCAACGCGCCGACGCTGACCCAGGTGCCGGTCGCGAGCTTGAAGTCTTCCGCCAGCCGGCCGTCGAACATCAGCCCCTTGGCCGGATCGGCCGCATCGGCGAATTTGAGCGCGTCGCCGATCCTGTAGAATCCCTCCTCGTCGAAGGCCTCGGCGGTGAGCGCGGGCGAGCGCCAGTAGCCGGGCGTGATGTTGGCGCCCTTGAGACGCGCTTCGTATTTGCCGTCGCGCGGCACCAGTTTGAGCTCCACCCCGGGCAGCGGCAAGCCGATATTGCCGGTTTGCTCGGTTTCCCAGGTGCAGGCGAGCGCCGCCGGCGCCGTCTCGGTCGAACCAAGGCTGGAGAGAAAGAGGATGCGCTCGCCGGTGGTGGCGATCGCGAGGTCTTGCAATTCGTCGCGCACGTGCTGCGCCAGTGAGGCGCCGGCGTAGAACAAGACTTTGAGCCGGCTGAAGAAGCGCTGCCGCAGCGCCGCGTCGGCGCGCAGGTACGGCAGCAGCATCTCAAAGCCCTTGGGCACGTTCAGATAGATGGTCGGCCCGACATCGCGCAGGTTGCGCACGGTCGCCTCGATGGCGCCGGGCAGCGGTTTGCCCTCGTCGATGTAGAACGAACCGCCATTGTGCAGCACCAGGCCGAAATCATGGTTGCCGCCGAAGGTGTGATTCCACGGCGGCCAGTCGACCAGCACCGGCGGCTCGTCGGCGAAGAAGGCAAATCCGCAGCCGATCATTTCCTGGTTGGCGCAGAGCATAAGCTGCGTGTTGACCACGCCCTTGGGCTGTCCGGTGGAGCCGGAGGTGAAGAAAATCTTGGCGATCGTTTGCGGGCCGACCGTCGCGTGCGCGGCATCGACCGCAGCGGTCGACTGCGCCATCGTCAGTTCGGCGAAGCGGGTCGCGGCGCGCCCGGCCGGCGGATCGGACGTGACCACGAGTTCGACATCGACCGGCACGGCGGCGGCGAGCGCGCGCGAAAAAGCGGTGCCGTTGGCGGCGAACACCAGGCCGGGGGTGAGAAGGTCGATGATGGCCTTGAGCTTCTTGAAATCCCGCGACAGCAGCGAATACGGAACCGAGATCGGCGCATAGGGAATGCCGATATGCATGGCGGCAAGGCCGAGGAGCGCATGCTCGATGTCGTTGCCGGAGAGAATCGCGATTGGCCGCTCGGGCGTAAGGTCGCGCTCGAGCAGCGCTGCGGCGACGGAATGCACGGCGGAAAGCGCTTGCGCGTAGCTCAGCGTTCGCCATCCGGCCGCCGCGTCGCGTTCGGCGAGAAACACGCGTTGCGGCGCGACGTTTGCCCAGTGCACGAGCCGCTGCGTCAAGTTGCGTGGGTACGCCGGCAGCGTGTGCGGCGAGCGCATGACGATCGAGCCGTCGCGCCGTCGCTCGACCACAACGTCGGCCGGGCCGAGCTTCACCGCCCGCAGCGGCGCGCGAGCTGATGGGGAAAGCGTTTCCGTAACTGTATCAGACATAATGCCGGCGGCTCCGACCCGTGCTCGCAGCTTGATTCCTCACCTTGTTCGCTGGGCAGTTTACCCGGCAAGCGCCGCCAGCTCGCCCGGCAGCGCGTAGGCCCATTGGGTGATCGAGCCGGCGCCGAGGCAGACCACGTAGTCCCCCGGCTTAGCCAGATCGGCGACCAGGCCGGCAAGCTGATCGGGACCCTCGAGCGCGATCACGTGGCGGTGTCCGTGGGTGCGCAGACACTGCACCAGCAAATCACGGTCGACGCCTGCGATCGGCGCTTCGCCGGCCGAATAAACCGATGCGACAATCACCGCGTCAGCATCGTTGAAGCAGTTGCAGAATTGCTCGAACAGGGCGGCAACTCGCGTGTAGCGGTGCGGCTGCACGATGGCGATCACCTGCCCTTTGGTGGATTCGCGGGCCGCCCGCAACACCGCCGCGATCTCCACCGGATGGTGGCCGTAATCATCGATCACCGTGACGCCGTTCCAGGCACCGGTACGGGTGAAGCGCCGGCGTACGCCGCCGAAATTGCCGAGCGCGGTGCGGATGACGTCCTCGCCGATGCCGAGCTCGCGCGCGATGGCGATTGCGGCGATGGCGTTAAGCGCGTTGTGGCGGCCGGGCATCGGCAGCGCCAGCCTGGCGATCTCTTCGACTGCCTCGCCCGCGCGATCGCGGCGGACCACTGTGAACAGCGACGTGCCGCCGGCGTGCGACACGTCGACCATGCGCACGTCGGCCTGCGGATTTTCGCCGTAGGTCACGATGCGGCGATCTTCGATGCGGCCGACCACACTCTGCACCACCGGATGGTCGGTGCACATCACCGCAAAGCCATAGAACGGCACGTTGTCGACGAACACGCGAAAGGCGTCCTGCACGGCGTCGAATGTTTCGAAGTGATCGAGATGCTCGGGATCGATGTTGGTGATCACCGCGATATCGGCCGGCAGCCTGAGGAAGGTGCCGTCCAATTCATCGGCCTCGACCACCATCCAATCGCCGGCGCCGAGTCGCGCGTTGGTGCCGTAGGCGTTGATGATCCCGCCATTGATCACGGTCGGATCGAAGCCGCCGGCATCCAGCAGCGCCGCCACCATCGAGGTGGTCGTGGTCTTGCCGTGGGTGCCCGCAATGGCGATGCAGCTTTTCAGCCGCATCAGCTCCGCCAGCATTTCGGCCCGTCGCACCACCGGCAGGCGGGCGGCGCGCGCCGCAGCCAGCTCCGGGTTTTCCTGCTTGATGGCGGAGGAGACGACGACCACCCTGGCGTTGTCGATATTTTCTGCCGCGTGCCCGATCGCGATTTTTATGCCCTTGTCGCGCAGCCGCTTGACGTTGGAACTATCCGACTGGTCCGATCCCTGTACGGTATAGCCGAGGTTGACCATGACCTCGGCGATGCCGCTCATGCCAATGCCGCCGATGCCGATAAAATGCACCGGGCCAATATCGCGCGGCAACCTCATGGGCGCTCCGCCGTTTTCCGCTCCCCCATGTGGGGAGCGGTCGGGGATGGGAGTAGCGATTTCTCGCTCATGCGGCGACGACAGTGACCCACTTCAAGACCCCTTCTCCACCGTCCCTGCTCGCGGGGAGGGAGTGAAAAAATATCTACTTGTTTGTGCGGCCCGCCGCCACCTCGAGCACCAGCTCGGCGAGGCGGCCGGCGGCGTCGAGCCGGCCCAATGACCGCGCCGCCGCAGCCATTTTTTGCAGCCGGGCCGGCGCTGCGGCCAGTGCTGCGACCTCGTCGGCGAGCCGCTGCGGCGTGAATTGTTCCTGCGTGATACGGATGGCGCCGCCCACCCGCTCGAGCGTGCCGGCATTGGCGAATTGGTCCTGATCGAGCGCATGGGGCAGCGGGACCAGGACGGCGGGACGGCCGATCGCGGCGAGTTCGGCGACGGTCGAGGCCCCGGAGCGCGACACGATCAGATGGCTGTCCGCCATACGCTGCGGCAAATCGGGAAAAAAGGGCGCCACTTCGGCAGGAACGCAGAGGCTGGCATAGGCGTCGCCGACGCGCTGCAAATCCTCCGCACGCACCTGCTGCACGATCGCGAGCCGGGCGCGGATGCCGCACTCAAGCCGCCTGATCGCCGGGGGCACGATATCGGCCATGATCCGCGCACCCTGGCTGCCGCCAAAGATCAGGAGCCGCAATCGATCGCTCACCGCCGGATAGGGCGTCGCGGCGGCAGCGATCACCGCCTCCCGCACCGGATTGCCGGTGAGCGTCGCCTTGGCGGCAAGCCTCTTATCGTCACGCAGAACGTCCGGAAACGTGGTGGCAATCGCGGTGGCGCGCGGCGCCAGGAAGCGGTTGGCGCGCCCGATGACCGCATTGGCGTCGTGAATGAGGCTCGGGATACCGCGCAAGGCCGCGGCCAGCACCGGCGGGATGCTCGGGTAGCCGCCGAAGCCGATAATTGCACGAGGTTGGAGGCGACCGATCAGCGCCGCGGCCTGAACAATTCCGGCGCCGAGCAGTGCCGCCGTTCGCGCCATCGCCAGCGGATTGCGCGCACGCAGCGTTGCGCTCGACACGACGTGGATCGCATCTTCGGCGAACGCGCCGCCGTAGCGCGCCGCGCGGCGGTCGGTGGCGAGATGAACGCTAATGCCGCGCTGCGCCAGCGCCGTCGCCAGCGCCTCGGCGGGAAACAAATGGCCGCCGGTTCCGCCGGCCGCGACCAGGACCGGCGCGACGGCCGAGCGGCCCGGCGAGCCCATCACACCGGACTCCCGGTGATAACGATGTCGCCGGCAAGCTGCCCATGCGGTCGCTCGCGCGTCAGAGCCACCAGCATGCCCATGGCGTAGGCCAGCGAGATCAGTGAGGAGCCGCCATAAGAGATGAACGGCAATGTCATGCCTTTGGCGGGCATCAAATGCAGGTTGACGGCCATGTTGATCGCCGATTGCAGACCGAACAGGATCGCGAGCCCCGCCGTAGCAAAACGGCTAAATGGGTCGTCATTGCGCATGGCCCTGATCAGCGCGCGGATGACGATGAAGGCAAAGAGCGCGACCAGAATAAGGCAGAGCATGATGCCGAATTCCTCCGCCGCCACGGCGAACACGAAATCGGTATGCCCCTCGGGCAGGATGCGCTTGATCGTGCCCTCGCCCGGGCCGCGCCCCAACCAACCGCCGCGGATGAACAATTCGGTGGCAATATCGACGTTGAATGAGTTGCCCGAACTGGGATCAAGGAATCCGTGGATACGCTGCGCCACGTGAGGAACGGTGTAGAACGCCGTCATCAGCCCCACGCCGGCGGTCGCGGCCAGGCCGATCACCCAGATAAAGCGCATGCCCGCCATATAGAACAATGCCCCCCAGACCAGGGCAATCAGCATGGTCTGGCCGAAATCGGGCTGCATCACCAACAGGCCGATCACCATCACCAGCAGCGCCACGGCCAGCAGATTGGCCGGCATTTCCGGGCGCTTGGCCAATTCGCCGAACAGCCAGGCGATGAGGATCACGAAAGCCGGCTTGAGAAACTCCGACGGCTGGATGTTGATGCCGAGGATCACCAGCCAGCGCCGGGCGCCCTTGATTTCGGGACCGAAATGCGGCGTCGCCGCCACCAGCACGAGGCTGACAACGAAGACGATAAGCGACACCTGGCGCACCTCGCGCGGCGACAGAAACGACGTGGCAAACAGCACCGCGGCCGCGGGAATGAGAAACAGCACCTGGCGGTCGACGAAGTGAAACGGATCAAGCCCGATGCGCGCGGCGACCGGGGGGCTGGCGGCGAGGCACAGGACGATACCGCCGAGCATCAGCGCCACCAGCGCCGCCAGCGTCAGCCGATCGACAGTCCACCACCATTCGCTAAACGCCGTGCGTTGCGCGCGTGCGCCCATGGCCCGTCCCGGAATTCCCGGGCTAGTGGTGACACCGCGATGGTTTAAGGGGGATTAAGAACTCGCCGAAGCGACCCCCGGTAGCGCCCGCGCCAGGTCGCGGAAGGCGTCTCCCCGGACCTCGAAATTGCGGTATTGGTCGAACGACGCGCAGGCCGGCGAAAGCAGCACCACCGGCTCCGTCGCAGCCGAGGTCTCGGCATCGCGCAAAGCCGCCGCCAGCGCCTTGTCGAGCGTGCCATCGATCTCGTGGGGCACGTCGGTGCCGAGCGTTGCGGCAAATTCCTCGGCGGCCTCGCCGATCAAATAGGCCTTGCGGATGCGGGGAAAGAACCGGCGCAAAGGCTCGATGCCGCCGGTCTTCGGTTTGCCGCCGGCGATCCAGAAAATATCGGAGAAACAGCCGAGCGCCTGCGCGGCCGAATCGGCATTGGTGGCTTTTAAATCGTTGACCAGCAGCACTCGGCCGATGCGGCCGACCTCTTCCATGCGGTGCGCAAGACCGGGAAACGATTTCAGGCCGGCCTGGATCACCGCCGGCTCGATCCCGAGCGCCAAGGCCGCCGCAATCGCGCAGGCAGCATTCTGCGCGTTGTGCCGGCCACGCAGCGAGCCGATGCCGGCCAGATCGGCAATCACACCGGCGTCGGCACCGTCCGCACGCATGATGCGCTGGTGCTCGGCATAAAGGCCATCGCTCAGCGGGTGCTGCACCGAAATGCGCACCACGTGCTTGCCGGAGCGCGCCAGCCGGACCGCAACGGCGCCGCACCACTCGTCGTCGACCCCCACGATCGCGGTTCCTTCGTTCGGCACGCCGGCGACCAGCCTCTCCTTCACCGCGGCATAGTTCGCCATCGTACCGTGACGATCGAGATGATCTTCCGACAGATTGATCAGGATGCCGATCGAAGGATCGAGCGAGGGCGCCAGATCGATCTGATAGGACGAGCATTCGACCACGTGGACGCGATCGGCGGCCGGTGGGTCGAGCGACAGTATCGGCGTGCCGATATTGCCGCCGATCTGCGCGTCGCGCCCCGCCGATGCGGCAAGGTGCGCCACCAGAGCCGTCGTGGTCGATTTGCCGTTGGTGCCGGTAATGGCGACGAACGGGGATGCCGCCGCAACCCGGGCGCGTTCGCGGCAGAACAGCTCGATGTCGCCCACCACCGCAACGCCGGCGTTGTGCGCCAGCGCCACCACCCAGTGCGGGCTCGGATGGGTGAGTGGCACGCCGGGCGCGAGCACCAGCGCGGCCATTTTCGACCAGTCGGCGGTTCGCAGATCGGCCGTCGGGATGCCGGCCGCGTTCGCCTTCTCCACGCTCTGCGCGTCGTCGTCGCCGCCGACGACATCGGCTCCGCCGGCGAGCAGCGCACTCGCGCTCACCAGTCCCGAACCGCCGAGTCCGAACACCGCGACCTTCTGCCCCGCAAAGGCCGTGACCGGGATCACCGCAATCTACCTCAGCTTTAATGTCGACAATCCGACAAGCGCGAGCACCACGGCGACGATCCAGAAGCGAATAACGATCTGCGGCTCGGTCCAGCCAAGCTGCTCGAAATGATGGTGGATCGGCGCCATCTTGAAGACGCGCTTGCCGGTCAGCTTGAACGAGACCACCTGCACGATGACGGAAACCGCTTCGAGAACGAACAACCCGCCGATCACCCCGAGCACGATCTCGTGCTTGATGGCAACCGCGACGGCGCCGATCATGCCGCCAAGCGCCAGCGAGCCGGTATCCCCCATGAAAATCGAGGCAGGCGGCGCGTTGAACCAGAGGAATCCCAGGCCCGCTCCCACCACCGCGCCGCATAGCACCGTAAGCTCGCCAGTGCCGGCGACATAATGAATCTGCAGGTAATCGGCGAACACCGCGTTGCCGCACAGGTACGCGATCAAGCCGAAGCTGGCGGCGGCGATCATCACCGGTACGATGGCAAGACCGTCGAGCCCATCGGTGAGATTGACTGCGTTGCCGGCGCCGACGATCACGAACATGGCGAAGATGACGAAGAACCAGCCGAGGTTGATCACCACCTCTTTGAAGAATGGCAGGACCAACGAAGTCGCGAAGGTTGGCGCGGTCGGCACCTGCGCCAGCTTCACCAGGGTCACACAGGCCAGGGCGGCGATGATCGCTTCGATCAACAACCGCCGGCGGCCAGGAAATTCATTGTGCGCTTGCTTGGTGACCTTCAGGTAATCGTCATAGAAGCCGACGATACCAAAGCCGAGCGTCACCCACAGCACCACCCAGACGTAAGGATTGGCCGGGTTCGCCCACAAAAGCGTCGAGACCAGCATGCCGGAGAGAATCATCAGGCCGCCCATCGTCGGCGTGCCGGCTTTGGTCAGAATATGAGATTTCGGCCCGTCGAGGCGCGGCGGCTGCCCTTTGCCCTGGAAGCGGCGCAAGCGATCGATGATCTGCTGGCCAAACAGAAAGACAAAAAGCAGCGCTGTGATGACCGCGCCGCCGGTGCGGAATGTGATGTAACGGAACACATTGAGGACGGAAAGCTTGTCCGAAAGATCGATCAGCCAATAAAGCATCGTCTCAATCCTGCGCTGATGCGCTCTGGAGATCGCGGTCTTCAAGCGTATCGTGCGGCATCTCGTTGCGCGCGTTTTGCCGTGGATAGGCGCGCTGCAGCGCCGCGACGATCGGCGCCATGCGCGAGCCAAGCGAGCCCTTGATCATCACGGCATCGCCCGCGTGAACGGCGGATATGACCTGTGCCGCGAGCGCCGCGGAGTCGGGCGCATAGCCGCCACGGCGGGCGGCCGGCAGCGCCTGCCACAAGTTGTGCATGAGCGGCCCGCAGCAGAAAACCAGATCGACCGCGTCGGCGAGGACGGACTTGGCGAGCGCGCGATGCAGGGCCGGTCCCTTCGCTCCCAATTCGAGCATGTCTCCGAGCACGGCAAGGCGCCGCCCCTGTGGCCCCACCGGCGCCTGGCCGAGCAACGCCAGCGCCGCCGCGACCGCGGCCGGATTGGCGTTGTAGCTTTCGTCGATGAGCAAGGCCGGGCCATCGGCCAGATCGAGTTCGATCGGTGCGCCGCGGCCGGAACCCGGCCTGAGCTCCGCTAGCGCCAGCGCCGCCAGCGCCAGATCGGCGCCGAGCAGAGCGGCAGTCGCCAGCACGGCAAGCGAGTTGCCCACGAGGTGACGCCCCGGCGCGCCGATCTTGTAGGTCAGCTCGGTGTCGAAGATTCGCGCCTGCACCGTCGAGCAATGCGCATGCGGCACGCATTTGATGAGCCGGGCGTCCGCCTCCTCGTTTTCGCCGAACGTTACGATGCGCGCGACGCCGGCCTCTCTGGCGCGGCGCTTGAGCTGGGCAAATTGCGCGATGTCGCGGTTGAGAACGGCGGCGCCATCGGCTTCCAGCCCGAGAAAAATCTCCGCTTTCGCGTCGGCGATGCGCGCCAGCGTACCGAAGAATTCCAGATGCACCGGCGCGATCGTCGTGATCAGGGCCACGTGCGGGCGAACGAGCCGCGACAAGGGCGCGATCTCGCCGGGATGGTTCATTCCCAGTTCCAGGACCGCGAAGCGCGCGCTTGCCGGACACCGCGCCAGCGACAGCGGCACGCCCCAATGATTGTTGTAGGACGCAATCGACGCGTGGGTCTCGCCCTCCTGCGACAGCGCCAGCCGCAAAGCTTCCTTGGTGCCGGTCTTGCCGACCGAACCGGTGACGCCGATCACCTTGGCTCGGCTGCGCGCACGCCCCGCGGTAGCGAGCGCGCGCAAACCGTCCAGGACGTCGGGCACGACGAGAAGCGGCGCCGCAGCGGCGAACTGCGCGCGTCGGTCTGCGGCGACGACCGCAAGCGAAGCGCCGGCCGCCAGCGCCGGCGCGACGAAATCGTGTCCGTCGCGTCGATCCGCGATGGCAAAGAAGGCATCGCCGCGCTCGAGAGAACGGCTGTCGATCGATAGTCCCGAGACCGATTGCGGCAGAGCGCCCGCTCGTTCGGCGCCCATCGCCGCCGCCATTGAGTCCACATCCCAGAGCGCACGCGGCGTCATGCGGCAAGTTCCTTGAGCGCCGCGGCAACCGCCTCATGATCGCTGAACGGCACCGTCCGGTCACCGATAATTTGGCCGGATTCATGACCCTTGCCGGCAATCAAGAGAACGTCGCCGGGGCGCAGATCGGCGACCGCGGTGCGGATCGCGGTTCCCCGATCGCCGATTTCGCCAGCGCCGGGGGCGGCCGCAAGAATGGCGGCGCGGATGGCGGCGGGATTCTCGCTGCGCGGATTGTCGTCGGTGACGATGACCCGGTCGGCATTGGCAACGGCCACCGCGCCCATCAACGGTCGCTTGCCACGGTCGCGGTCGCCGCCGGCGCCGAACACGGCGATCAGGCGGCCCGGCGCATAGGGGCGCAGCGCTGCGAGCGCCTTGGCGAGCGCATCCGGCTTGTGCGCGTAGTCGACGAAGATCGGTGCGCCCTCGCTTGTGCCGACGAGCTCAAGGCGTCCGCGCGCACCCACAAGAGCGGATAGCGCGGCGAATGCGCCGGCCGGCTCGCCGCCGGTGGCAATGACAAGCGCGGCAGCGACCAGCGCGTTTTCGACCTGGAACTCGCCGACCAGCGGCAAGTGAGCGGTGAAGGTTTGATCGCCATAGGCGATGCGCAAATGCTGGGAAAATCCGTCGATCGAGGCGTCGACGAGGCGGATGCTGCCGCCGCGGCGGCCCACGCTGAGAATCGATAAGCCGCGCGCCTTGGCGGCAGCGACCACCGCATCCGCATGCTCATGATCGACATTGACGACGGCGCTTCCGCCCTCTTCGACCAGGTCCGTGAACAGCCGCAGCTTGGCCGCAAGATAAGCCGCAAAGCTCGGATGATAGTCGAGATGATCGCGGCTGATATTGGTGAAGGCCGCGGCCGCGATATGAACGCCGTCGAGCCGGTATTGATCGAGACCGTGCGAGGAGGCTTCGATCGCGAGGCGAGCGACGCCGTCGCCGGCGAGTTGATCCAGCGTGCGGTGGAGCACCAACGGATCCGGCGTCGTCAGCGAGCCGTAAGATTCGCCGCGAGGCGAGACGACGCCGATCGTGCCGATGCTGGCGGCCCGGTATCCGAGTGCCGTCCAGATCTGGCGCGCAAAGGCGGCGACCGAGGTCTTTCCGCTGGTGCCGGTCACCGCCGCGATCTTTTGCGGCTGGCGCGGATAGATTTTCGCCGCCGCCAGCGCGAGTGCGCGTCGTGGATTGCCGACCCGCACGAACGCCAATCCCTCAGGCACCGCGCCATCGGGCTTACGGTCGGAGAGGATCGCGACGGCGCCGGCGGCGACTGCGGAGCCGACGAAGCGCAGACCGTCGGTCTTGCCCCCGGCAATGGCGAAAAACACATCGCCGGGCCTGACCGAACGGCTATCGGCGGTCACGTCGCCGATTTCGATATCGACGCGGCCGGCGGCGATTTCGGCGTCGGCGGGCAGAATCTGGCGAAGTTCCATGACCGCCTCCCTGCCCTCCCAACGGGGGTGGGAGGATAGGCAGGGGGCCCTTACCTGCTTTCCCTGAGCGAAGCCAGTATCAACTGGTCCGCCGACGGCAGGTCCATGCGCGGCTCGATGCCGAGCAGCGGCGCGATGCGCGCGACCACTTGGGCGCCGACCGGCACCGCGTTCCATCCCGATGTCCTAAAGCCATGGGTTTGCGGCGTTGCCTTCGGCTCGTCGAGCATGATCAGCAGCAGGTAGCGCGGATGGTCGGCCGGAATGATGGCCATGAAATCGGTGAGCACTTTGGTCTTGGAGTAGCGGCCGTTGACCACCTTATCGGCGGTTCCGGTTTTGCCGCCGATGTAATAGCCGGGCACGTCGGCCTTGCGGGCGGTGCCCTTCTCGACGTTGAGCCGCATCAGGTAGCGCATCATTTCGCTGGTCTCAGGTTTGATGACGCGCTTGCCGAGACGCGCGGCCTCCGCTCGCGAGCGCTTGAGGAACGTGGGCGGAATAAGAATGCCGCCATTCATGATCGCGGCGACGCCCATGACCGCCTGCAGCGGCGCCACCGACAGGCCGTGTCCAAAGGCGATCGTGGCGGTGGTGAGATCGCTCCAGCGCCGCGGCAGGATCGGCTCGGCGCTTTCCGGCAGTTCGGTGTGCAGCCGGTCGAGCTGGCCCATCTTTTTCAGGAAAGCCTGCTGCATCCCGCTGCCCAGCGAGAGGGCGATGCGCGCCGCGCCGATATTCGACGAGTAATAGAAGATTTCCGGCACAGTCAGGACGCGGTGTTGCGCATCGAAATCATGGATGGTGAACCGGCCCATGTGCAGCGGCATGCGCGCGTCGAACGACGAGTTGAGCGTCACCTTGCCGGAATCCAGCGCCATCGCGATGGTGAACGCCTTGAATGTCGAACCCATCTCGTAGACGCCGGTGGTCAGGCGATTGATGCGCGACGGTTCCAGCGCCTGACGCGGATCGTTCGGGTCGTAGTCCGGCTCCGACACCAGGGCGACGACCTCGCCGGTATTCACGTTGAGCACGACGCCGGCGGCGGCGAGCGCGTGAAATTGCTCGCGCGCGGCCACCAGTTCATCGCGCAGGGCATGCTGCACGCGCAAATCGACCGAGAGCACGACCGGGTTTTGCAGTCGGTCGGTGGCCAGACCGGCCATGTGGAGGGCGGCAAGGCCGTGGCTGTCGAGCCACTTTTCCATGCCGGCGATGCCCTGGTTGTCGATATTGACGAGGCCGATGAGATGCGAAACTTCCGGACCGTTCGGATAGGTGCGTTTGTTCTCGTTCAGAAAGCCGATGCCGGGCAGTCCCTGGTGATAGATTTCCTTCTCCTGCTCGGGCGTGATGTCGCGCTTGAGCCATACGAAACCGCGCTTTGACGACAGCCGCGCGCGCAGTTCGCTGGCATCGAGGTCAGGCAGGGCGGCAGTGAGCAGCTCAACGGCTTCGTCAACATCGAGGAGGCGGCGCGGTTCGCCATAGAGCGAAGGCACGCGTACGTCGGTCGCCAAAATCTCACCGTTGCGGTCGAGGATGTCGGGTCGGGCGGTGGCAACCGCGCCGTCGACGACGACCTTCGGCGGCGTGCGGCTGTCGGCGACAACACCGAACATAACCAGGCGCAGCGCAATGACGCCGTAGACCGCGACGAAGCCGACGATCGCCAAGCCGACGCGCGCCCGCGCCTTGGCGCTGCGATTGGCATTGCGCCCATACAGCAAGCTGCGCTTGAGCCGCCGCAGCCATGGCTCGCCGGATTGAAGGGGTGTTTCTGCAATGGCGCTCATGGGTGCTCCGCGGTCGGCGCCGGTTCTTCGATAACGGGCGGCCTTCGTGGCGCTGCGGGCACGGGTGCCGGCGCCGGTGCCACGCCGGCACCGTGGGCGCTCGATGCGCTGCCGGTACCGGGCGCCGGAGCCGGCACGCTTCCCGTCACCATCTCCGGCGCCGGCAAATGCTCGATGATGCCGCCGATCGGATCCTTGGCGCCGGGCCGCAAGTAGTCGGGCGGCTGATCGGGCAGATGATCGAGCGTATCGAACTGGGTGGCGGCGACGGGCTGCAGCTTGAGGAACCGTTTGGCCAGCGCCTGGATGCGCGCAGGATCATCGAGCTCGCCCCACCGCGCGCGCAGCGCGGCAATCGTGTCGCGTTCGTGCCGCACCTCGTCGCGCAGCTTTGCCAGGCGCTCCGCCTGGACGGTCGCTTCGAACTTGATCCGATAGACGTAAGCGGCCGCGAGCACGAGAGCGCCGATCACCACGAAATTGACCACTCGCAGCATTACGGGCGCTCCCGCATGATCTCGGACAATGACGGCAGACGCGGCAGCAGCGGTGCGGCCGCGCCGGCGCGCGCCGCCACATCCAGGCGCTCCGCGGCGCGCAGCTTGGCCGAACGGGCGCGCGGATTGGCAGCGAGCTCGGCGGCCTCGGGGGTCTCCGGCCGCCGCGTGAGCACGCGAAAGGTCGGCGCAGCAGCAGCCACAAGCGGCCGATGCCGCGACGCGGCCGGCGCCCGGCTGCGCTCGGCCAGAAAGGTCTTGACGATGCGGTCCTCGAGCGAGTGGAAGGCGATCACGGCCACGCGTCCGCATGGCGCAAGCACTTGTTCGGCCGCGAGCAGCCCATCGGCCAATTCGGCAAGCTCGTCGTTGACGAAAATGCGCAAGGCCTGGAACGTGCGGGTCGCCGGATGAAGCGATGCCGTGCGCGCCGGCGCGATGCGCGCCACAAGCTCGGCGAGCGAGCGTGTCGTCTCCAGCGGTCGCTCGCGTCGCGCCTTGACGATGGCGCGTGCGATGGCGCGCGCATGGCGTTCTTCACCCAATGTGGCGAAGATGGCGGCGAGGTCGCGCTCGCTCGCTCGCGCCACGACATCGGCCGCGCTCGGGCCGCCGCGGCCCATGCGCATGTCGAGGGGACCTTCGAGTCGGAAGGAAAATCCGCGCGCGGCCTCGTCAAGCTGGGCGGACGAGACGCCGAGGTCGAAGACGATACCGTCGACGCCGGCAGCGCCGCTTGCGCGCACGATCGCCGCCAGATTGGAAAAACGATCTTCGATCAGATGCAGGCGGCCGCGTGCCTCGGCAACAAGTCCGGCGCCGTTGCCAATCGCGCTTTCGTCGCGGTCGATGGCGATGACGCGCGCACCTGAGGCGGCGAGGATGGCGCGGGTAAAACCGCCGCCGCCGAATGTGGCATCGACGTAGAGACCGCCTTCACGCACATTGAGCCAGAACACGGCGCGGCGGACGAGCACGGGAATGTGACGAGCCGGTCCGCCAGCGACAGCAAAGCTGTCGCTGCTCGCCCTCATTCCCGTGCTCCGAGCGGTGTTTGCTGCGCCGCCGTCCGGGTGCCCGGCTCCTGCCTGAAGGCGCGGAGCTTGTCGGTGGCCTCCACCAGCTCCGCACGAAAGCGACCGGGCTCCCAGATTCGAAATTTGTGACCAAGGCCGACAAACACCACCGCATCGGTGATGCCCGCATGCCCCTTGAGCGCGTCGGTGAGCACGACGCGGCCCTCGGCATCCAGTTTCAGCGTCTCGCTCGTGCCGTACAGCGCCAGCGCGAACTGCTCGCGGGCCGTCGAATAGGGAGGAAAGCCGGCAATCAACGCCTGAATCTCGTTGAGCAAGGCATTGCCGCCGGCATCGAGCGCGGGTCGATCCAGCGTCGGGTAGCAGTACAGCCCCTCGAACCCGTCCCGCGCCAACACAGCGCGAAACGATGCCGGCACCGAGACGCGACCTTTGGCGTCCAGGCGGAGCGTGTAATGGGACACAAAACGATCCATCTCGCCCCTCGCCGCGCGGCACACAACAACCCTCGCGCAACCGGCAACAAATGTTCCGCGTGTAGCTTTTACCCCTGGTAATTGGGAATTTATGGGCTATCATGGGTCAACGTGGGCGTCAATGAGCACCTGCGCCGCGCGGAATTCGCATGATCGGGATTAGCGAGCGGTAAGCTTAAGGAAGGGTTGAAATGAACCTGCAGGCCGCGGACCACATTCCGCTAAAGCGGCACGGAGTCGTTCGGCTTCGTCGTCGAGATTGGGACGGCGGCGGGCGCCGCGGGAGCCTCAGAGGCCCCACCCATCCATCAATCGCAGACGTCACTCGTGCGCTGCAGCAACGCGACGCGCATGAGCCTTTTCCACAATTGATGAGCTTGCGAAGGGTCAAATCGACTTGTTTGCAACACTCGTTATCCTAATCTCGCGCCATGCCGCACGCTGGATTTCTTGCTGATTCTTGCGTCGTCGCCGAGGTCGCGCCCTCGCCTAATCACGGCGCGCGCGAGGGCGGACGGCGGCCGGATATGATCTTGCTGCACTACACCGGCATGCCGGATGCGCGTGACGCGCTCGAACGGCTCACCAGCCGCGGCAGTCAAGTGTCCGCACATTATTTTGTCTTCGATGATGGCCACGTCGTGCAGATGGTGGAGGAGGGCCGCCGCGCCTGGCATGCGGGCGTGTCGTCCTGGGCCGGGGAGACCGATATCAACTCCTGCTCGATCGGCATCGAGATCGCCAATTCCGGCCACCAATATGATTATCCGGATTTTACCGTGCGCCAAATCGCGGCGGTGACTGCGCTGTGCCGCAGCATATTCACCCGCCACACGGTCGCACCCGCGCGTGTTCTCGCCCATTCCGACGTTGCGCCCTCTCGCAAGCAGGACCCCGGCGAGAAGTTCCCTTGGCGCATGCTTCATGATTCGGGAGTGGGCCACTGGATTCAGCCGGCGCCACTCACCGAGGTCGGCACCCTCCTGGCGCTTGGCGATCATGGCGAGGCGGTCACGCACATGCAGAAATCGCTCAGCGAATACGGCTACGAAATCGCGGTTGATGGCGCCTACAATTCGGCAACGCATGAGGTGGTGGCTGCGTTTCAGCGCCATTTTCGTCCGCAGCGGGTCGACGGCATCGCCGACGCGTCCACGCAGAAGACGCTGCGCGAGTTGCTCGCTCATCGAGGCCGCCCGAGAAATCTGGCCGCCCGCGCGCGCACCTTCGACCGCCTCGCCGCCTCTTGACGGCGGCAGCCGCTCTCTCCATCCCTGTTCCGTCAGTCGGCCGGACGGCCGCTCCGGCGAGGCCGAAAGGTTGCCGGGGAGGAAAGTCCGGGCTCCATGGACAAGCGGTGCCGGATAACGTCCGGCGGGTGCGAGCCCAGGGAAAGTGCCACAGAAAGCAAACCGCCGCCCGCGCCCAGCTTCGCTTCGAAGCCTGAGCACATCGGGCGGCAAGGGTGAAACGGTGCGGTAAGAGCGCACCGCGACGGCGGCAACGCCGGCGGCATGGCAAACCCCACCGGGAGCAAGACCGAATAGGGACGGCGCGGGGCTTTGCTTGCGCAAGACGCAACAAAGCCTCGGGGTCGATGTCCAGACCCTGCTGTCCGGGTAGGTTGCTGGAGGCGCCGGGCAACCGGCGCCCAAGAGGAATGGCCGTCACGCCTGCGGATTCATCCGCAGGCCATCCAAAACCCGGCTTACAGGCCGACTGGCACAAACCAGGGTCGTCCGACGGCAATCCGTCGGACGCCCACCAATTTTTTCAGCGGCTTGTTTGGCTTATTTTTCAGCCATTGCCCACCACGCCGGCGCTGCCGGAAATATAAGCGTGCACCGCCGAAAATCACGCCATTCTCGCCTCACATAATCTGTAATCTACAACAAAATCAACTAGATAAATGGTGGCATGAAGTTTGCTGCTTTGCAGCAAGAGCGCCGCCCTGCCACTGTATCCGGCAGGCTCGGCCGTAGGCACCTTGTGGAGCAAAGAAATGGATTACGTGAAGCCGGTGGACCTTTCTGCCGCAATGATCAAAAGCGCGCGCAGCAAGCTCGCGCTTTCGCCCGTCGATCTTCTCATCCGCGGCGGGCTCGCGGGGGCAATCCTTGCCGCGGCCACGAGCCTCGCCTTTACCGGCGATGGTGCAGACCAATCAGTTGCTGGTCGGGGCGCTAATCTTCCCGGTCGGCTTCATTCTCATTGTGCTGCTCGGTCTCGATCTGGTCACCGGCAGCTTCGGACTGTTGCCGCTGCCATGGCTCGACGGCGAAGTCGGCGTCAAAACCATGCTCGGCAACTGGTGCTACGTGTTTGTCGGCAACCTGATCGGCAGCGCCGGCTATGGGGCGCTCCTGGCGATTGCGCTGACCAATTTCGGCGCCACGCCGCCCGCCGGGGTCGCCGCCAAGATCATCGCCATCGCCGCCGGCAAAGACCACGGGCTACGAAGCGCTGGGCTTCGCCGGAATGGTCACGCTCTTCGTCAAGGCGGTCCTGTGCAATTGGATGGTGTGTCTTGGCATCGTTGCCGCCATGACCACGACCTCGACCATCGGCAAGATCGCCTGCGCCTACATGCCGATCCTGATCTTTTTCGCCCAGGGCTTCGAGCACTCGGTCGTCAACATGTTCATCATTCCGACCGGGATGATGATGGGCGCCAAGATCACCGTCGCGCAGTGGTGGCTGTGGAATCAGATTCCGGTGACGCTCGGCAACCTGGTGGGAGGCTTCGTGTTTACCGGGCTCGCGATCTACAGCACCCACAGGCCAAGAAGCCCGGCCGCCATGCCGCTGGCAGGGCCCGCACAAGTGCCCGCTGAATGATGGAGGCGAAAGTCGATCTCGCCGCGAGCAGCGCAACTGCCGCGACTGGCGAATTCAATCCAGAGCAGAAGCGTTATCTGGAAGGCTTGGTCGCCGGTCTGCAGATTGCCAAGGCCGCCAGCCGAGCCGGCGGCGACGCGCCGGCGGCCGCGAGCGCGCCCGCGCCCGAGACCGGCGGTCCGGACGCCGCCGCACTCGCCGCGCAAAACCGAGTGCTCGCCGCCGGCGGCAAGCTTTCGGAGCCGGAAAAGCTCAAGCGCGAGCAGCACCCGTTCGACAGTTACGCGCGGCTGAACCAGTACGCCGCAAGAGGCGAATATCCAAAACCGCCGGATAATTTTCGCTGGCGCTTTTTCGGCTTGTTCTACGTGGCGCCGAATCAGAATTCCTACATGTGCCGGCTGCGCATTCCGAACGGCATCCTCAACGCTGCGCAATTCGCCGGCGTCGCCGATCTCGCCGAGCGTTACGGCGGCGGTTATGCGCATGTGACGACGCGCGCCAACCTGCAGGTCCGCGAAGTCGAAGCGCACAACGCCGCCGCCATGATCGAGGCGATCCAGGACCTGGGACTCTGCTCGCGCGGCTCCGGCGCCGATAATATCCGCAACATCACCGGCACGCCGTCAGCCGGCATCGATCCGCAGGAACTCATCGACACGCGGCCTTACGCGCGCGAATGGCACTTCCACATCCTCAACGATCGCTCGCTCTACGGGCTGCCTCGCAAGTTCAATGTCGCCTTCGACGGCGCCGGCATCATTCCGGTTCTGGAAGACACCAACGACATCGGCTTCCAGGCCGTGCGCGTGAACGACGGTTTCGGGCTTGAACCGGGAATTTGGTTCAAGCTCTGCCTTGGCGGCCTCACCGGGCACCACGACTTTGCCCGCGAGACCGGCGTGCTGGTCAAGCCGCAGGACGCCTGCCTGGTGGCGGACGCAGTGGTGCGCGTCTTCATCGATCACGGCAACCGCAGCGACCGCGCCAAGGCGAGGCTGAAATATGTCCTCGACGCCATGGGCATCGAGAAATTCCTCGGCCTCGGGCAAGATAAGCTCGGCCGCAGGCTCGATCGCGCCATTCCCGGCGCCGTGGCGCCGCGCCCGCCATTCGATCGCAGCGCCCACATCGGCGTTCACCCGCAGAAGCAGGCGGGACTGAACTGGATCGGCATCGCGGTGCCGGTTGGAAGATTGTCGACCGACCAGATGCGCGGCCTCGCCGGCGTCGCGCACGAATTCGGCGACGGCGACCTTCGCCTCACGGTCTGGCAGAACCTGCTGGTGTCCGGCGTAGCGGACGAGAAGCTCGCCGCCGCGCAGCAGCGGATCGAATCGATCGGGCTTGCGATCAAATCCAGCGCCGTCCGCTCCGGCCTCGTTGCCTGCACGGGCAATGTCGGATGCAAGTTCGCGGCGTCCGACACCAAACGCCATGCAGAGGAGATCGCGCGCTGGTGCGAGGCCCGCGTCGCGCTCGACACACCGGTCAACATCCACCTGACCGGCTGTCATCATTCGTGCGCCCAGCATTACGTCGCGGAGATCGGTCTGCTCGGTTGCAAGGTAGTGGGCGGCGAAGATGCCGATCCGCTCGAAGGCTATCACCTGTTCGTCGGCGGCGGCTTCGGGCCGAACGCTGCGCTCGGCCGCGAACTGTACCGCGACGTCCTCGCACAGGATGTGCCCCGCACCATCGAACGGATTCTCAAGGCCTATCTGGCGCATCGGACATCGCGCGAGGAAACATTTCTCACCTTCGCGCGCCGTCACGACATGGCGGCACTCAAAGCCATGAGCGAAGCGGAGGCCGTTGCATGAGCCTGTCGCCGCGGCTGCCGCTGCCGTCTTTCATCCCGGAGACGGCGCCGTTCACGTCCGAACAGCGCACTTGGCTCAACGGCCTGCTGGCCGGCCTATTCGGGCTGGAGCAGGGCATCACGCCGCTCTCCGGCGAGCAACTCGGCAAACTCCTGGCCAGCCTGCCTGGCGGCACCGGCGCGCCGCCGGCGGACACTGCCGATGATGCGCCCTGGCACGATCCTGCGCTCGTACTCACGGAACGGATGAAGCTTGCCGAAGGTAAAGTGCTGCCGGCCCGCATGATGGCGGCGATGGGCCAGCAGGATTGCGGCCAGTGCGGCTATAATTGCAAGGATTATGCGGACGCGTTGTTCGCCAAGTCGGAAGAGCGGCTCAATCTCTGCGTGCCCGGCGGCAAAGACACCGCACGCATGCTCAGAGAGCTTCATGGCGAACTGGGCGGCGCGCCGGCAGCGCCCGTCGCATTGCCGGCAAAAGCCGCCGCAAAATCATCGACCAAGACGGCGCCGGGCTACTCGCGCGACCGGCCGGCGGAAGCGACATTCCTCTCTCGCCACCGCCTCAGCAGGCCGGGATCGGAAAAACAGACCTGGCACGTCGAAATCGACCTGGCCGGGGCCGGACTTGATTACGTCGTCGGCGATTCCGTCGGCATTTTCCCGGCCAACGATCCGCAACTGGTCGCCGAGGTGTTGACGGCGCTCGCCGCGCCGCCGGATTTTCCGATTGGCGGGCGCACGTTGCGCGAAGAGTTGATCGACGGCGTATCGCTGTCGCCGGCCCCCGACATGTTGTTCCAGCTCATCTCCTACATGACCGGCGGCGTGCGCCGCGAAAAGGCGAAACGGCTTGCAGCCGGCGATGATCCGGACGGCGATGCCGCAAGTCTCGATGTGCTCGCGGCGCTGCGCAAGTTTCCCGGCATCAGGCCCGACCCGGAGGCGTTCATTGAGTCGCTCGATCCGCTGCAGCCGCGGGTTTACTCGATTTCCTGCTCGCCAAGCTGCAATCCGGGCCGCGTTTCGCTGACCGTCGATACGGTGCGCTACCAGATCGATGAGCGAACCCGACTCGGCGTGTGCTCGACGTTCTTCGCCGATCGCCTCGACCCGCGGCGCCAAGATCAGGACCTACTTGCAGAAGGCGCAGCATTTCACCTTACCGGCCGATCCGAATACGCCCATCGTCATGATCGGCCCCGGCACCGGGATCGCGCCGTTTCGCGCCTTCCTGCAGGAGCGGCAGGCCAATGGCGCAACCGGTCGCAATTGGCTGTTCTTCGGCCATCAGCGCAGCCAATACGATTTCTTCTACGAAAACGAATTGCTGGCAATGCGCGCAAGCGGATTGCTGACCCGGCTGACGCTGGCGTGGTCGCGCGACAGCGACAAGAAGATCTACGTGCAGCATCGCATGGCCGAGGTCGGCCGCGATCTGTGGTCGTGGATCGCCGAGGGCGCGCACATCTACGTTTGCGGCGATGCCTTGCGCATGGCCAAGGATGTGGAGGCAGCGCTGCTTGGCATCATCGCCGCGCATAGCGGCCGCACCGACCAGGAGGCGGCGAAACTGCTTGCCGAACTGAGAGCCGCCGACCGCTACCAGTGCGACGTCTATTAGGGAGTTCGCCGACCATGGGCGCCATTCGCAGTCCCGCTACGCCTCCGGCACGCCGGCATGGCGGCGCTGTCGCAATTGCCGGTGTTCCTGGCGCTTGGCGGCAAGCGCGCCGTGGTGGCCGGCGGCAGCCACGCCGCCGCCTGGAAGGCCGAGTTGCTCGCGGCAGCCGGCGCCAATGTCGAAGTCTTCACGGTGGCCCCCGAGGAGGAGATGCGCGCACTTGCCGCCGCGCCGGCCAACGGCACAGTCGCCTTGCGCGGCCGTTGCTGGCAGCCGCACGACTTTGCCGGCGCCGCGATTGCGGTGGCCGATGGCCCCGACGCCGCGGAAGCCGCAGAGTTTGCCGCAGCGGCGCGCGCCGCCGGCGTGCCGGTCAACGTCATCGATCGGCCGGCATTCAGCGATTTTTCCTTCGGCGCCATTGTCAATCGCTCACCGCTTGTCGTCGGCATCTCGACCGACGGCGCCGCGCCGGTCTTCGGCCAAGCGATCCGCGCCAAGATCGAAGCCGCAATTCCCCAATCGTTCGCGCGTTGGGCCGAGGCTGCGCGCCAATGGCGGCCGCGCGTGCAGGCGCTGGCGCTGCCGTTCCGAAGCCGGCGCAGTTTCTGGGAAAGGTTCACCGACGCTCGCCATCGCGGCGCCGGACGCTGTGCCGACCGAGGCCGAGTTCGATGCGCTGCTCGAACCGGCGGCCGAGCGCGAATCCGGCTCGGTGGTGCTGGTCGGCGCCGGACCCGGCGACCCGGAATTGCTGACGCTGCGCGCCGTGCGCGCGCTGCAATCGGCGGACGTGATCTTGTTCGACGATCTATGTCGCCTCCGATATTCTCGATTTCGCCCGCCGGGAAGCGAAAAAAATACTGGTCGGCAAGACCGGATGCGGCCCCTCGTGCCCTCAGCACGAGAGCCGCGCGCTGATGATCTCCCTGGCCAAAGCCGGCCGGCGCGTGGTGCGGCTCAAGGCCGGCGATCCGATGATATTCGGCCGCGCCGACGAGGAGATTTTCGCATGCCGCGCGGCTGGAATTCCCGTGGAAATCGTACCCGGCATCGCGGTGGGCAAGGCGTCGCCTGTGTTTGCAAAATACGACGAAAATCTTGACTTCTGCAGCTTGCCGGAACTGCTGCCGCGGCAAACAAGCGGATAAAGCAGCTTTACGGCGCGCAGCGCGCCAGGCAGGGGGGCGCTTGCTGACCCGCGTCGGCGATTGACCCCCGACCGACGTGCTGCGCACGTCGACATCCCGGTCCAGGGGGAGAGGAAAAAGTAACAGCAACCGTACGCGGTGGCCTTAAAAGTGCAGTTGCATACTGGCGTGAAGGCCGCCTATCTAACGCTTGCATGGACACCGCGACCGCATCACCCGGCGCCGCAGCGACGATCACACCGGCAGGAGCCGCGAACCTGCTCGAGGCGCGCGTCGCCGAGATTGCGACCGTCGCGCGGGACACGAATCTCTATACTTTCCGCCGCGCCGACGGCGCCGCGCTGCCGCCCTACCAGCCGGGCGCCCACATCGACGTGCATCTGCCCAACGGGCTGCTTCGGCAATTCTCTCTGGTCGTGCCCAATGCCGATCCCGGCAGCTACGTCGTCGGCGTCAAGCGCGACGAAAACAGCCGCGGCGGGTCGCGCTACATGATCGACGAAATGAAGGTCGGGGACGAGATAAAGATCAGCGCGCCGCGCAACAATTTCCCGCTGGTCGAGGACGCCGAGCATGTGACGCTGTTTGCCGGCGGCATCGGCATCACGCCGATCTGGTGCATGGTGCAGGAACTGCAGGCGCGCAAGCGTTCGTGGACCCTGCATTACGCGTGCCGTTCGCGCGCCGACATGGCGTTTCTCGAAGCGTTGCAAAAACTCGATCCGGCCTGCGTGCATCTGCATTTGGACGACGAGGCCGGCGGCAAGTTTCTCGATCTCGCGGCCGCCATGGCGGCGGTGCCGGCGAACGCGCACCTTTATTGCTGCGGCCCCAATCCCATGCTCAAGGCCTTCGAGGCGGCGACGGCGGCCCGCCCGCGCAATCTCGTCCACGTCGAGTATTTCACCCCAAAGGAGGACGCCGCAGGCGGGGAAAACAAGCTTGGCGGCTTCTGGGTCGAGCTGGCGCGCTCGGGCGAGGAATATTTCATCCCCGAGGGCAAGAAGGTGCTCGAAGTGCTGTTCGAGGCCGGCGTCGACGTCGACTATTCGTGCGAGCTCGGCATCTGCGGCGCCTGCGAGACAAAAGTCATTTCCGGAATCCCGGTCCACCACGATTCGATCCTGTCCGAGGAGGAGCAGGCAGCCAATGACAAGGTCATGATCTGCTGCTGCGGCTGCAAGTCCGAGCGGCTGGTGCTGGATATGTAAACTTCGTAGGATCGGTTGAGCACAGCGAAACCCATCAGACGGTGGGTTACGCCGCGGAGTTTATCATCGGGCCGGCCACTTCGGGCCGGACCCGTTGGCGGCTAACCCCCTTACGGATCGAACATGGACGCGGCAGTCGAACCCCGCACAACCAAGAAACACGCGGCAGCCAACCCGCGGCAGGACCTGCGCGTCTGGATCGACAAGCTGCGCGCCGCCGGCGAACTACAGGAGATCTCGGGCGCCGAGCGCGAGAAGGAGATCGGCGGCATCGTCGACATTTACCAGCGCCGCATCGGCAACCAGGCGGTGCTGTTTGACGACGTACCCGGTTTCCCGCGCGGCCATCGCATCCTCGCCAATATTCTCACCTCGGTGCGGCGCATCAACATCACGCTCGGGCTGAACCCCGACGCCAGCGCCGTCGAACTGGTGCATTACTGGCGCCGCTACATGAAAGACGCAAAAGCGATCGCACCGGCCACGGTGAAAAGCGGCCCGGTGCTGGACAACGTGTGCACCGGCGACGACATCGACATTTTCACCATACCGGTGCCGCGCTGGCACGAGCACGACGGCGGCTACTACATCGGCACCGGCGACATGGTGGTGATGCGCGATCCGGACACCGGCTGGATCAATTACGGCGCCTATCGGGTGCAGGCGCACGAGCGCAATGTCGCGACGGTGATGTTCTCCAAGGGCAAGCACGGCGACATCATCAAGCGCAAATATCACGAACACGGCGAGCCCTGCCCGATCGCGGTCGTCTGCGGCATGCATCCGGCCTTGTTCATGATCGCCGGCCTGGAAATTCCCTACGGCAAGAACGAATACGATGCCGCCGGCGGGCTTATCGGCGAAGCCGTTGAAGTGATCAGCGGCCCCCGCACCGGCCTGCCCATTCCCGCGCACGCCGAGATCGCGTTCGAGGGCTTCATCCATCCGAACGATCTGCGCGACGAGGGTCCGCTCGGCGAATGGACCGGCTACTACGCCGGCGGACGCAAGAAGGAGCCGGTGATCCGCATCGAAACCTTCATGCACCGCGACGATCCGATCCTGCTCGGCGCCATTCCGGGCATCCCGCCCGACGACGATTCCTTCTATCGGGGCACCTACCGCTCCGGCGCGGTGTGGAACCAGCTCGAAGCCGCGGGCGTGCCGGAAGTCAAAGGCGTATGGGCGCACGCCGCAGGCGGCAGCCGGCTCTGGCTCACGGTTGCGATCAAGCAGCAATATGCAGGCCACGCCAAGCAGGCCGGACTCATTGCCTCGCAATGCCACGCCGGCGCCTACGCCAACCGCTTCGTCGTTGTGGTCGACGACGACATCGATCCCGCCGACATGGACAAGGTCATCTGGGCGATGTGCACGCGCTTCGATCCGCGCGAGGGAATGGAGACGCTGCGCGGCTGCTGGTCGACGGCGCTCGATCCGATGGCCTATGCGAGCGACGATCCACGCAACGCCCGCGTGGTCATTGACGCCTGCAAACCGTTCAAGCGCCGCGACACTTTTCCGGTCGTGGTGCGTTCGAGCAAGGAGATCGAGGATTTGGTGCGCGGGAAGTTTTCGGATGTGCTGCCGCGCTGACAATGGCGAGATTACGCGTGTGGGCCCGGCGTATCATTTGGATGGCCCTTGTATTCATTGCGGTTGGGGCATTGACCCTATTTGTCGTACCGTATCTTCTCTTGCCGCCAATGCTGCGCGGTGTGACTGCTGGCGGTCAGGGTGATCCCTGTCATCCCAATCAATTCTGGGAAAATTTGCCAGCAAATTCTCCTTCCCGCCCTCATGGGTCACCGGAACTCAATGACCGTCTCTCACATGAGTTTCCACCTGGCACACCAGAATCTAAATTGGTGCATGCCCTTGATCGCCTCGGTTTCGAGGCGTTGCCACCTTGTGAAAACAATACTTCGATTCACTCGGCTTTCTTTCGAAGGAAGTTCCCGCTGGAAATCTGGGCGAGAGTGTATTGGAAGGTTGATGTCAACGATGCAATCGTCTGGACGAGAGGTGATGTTGCGTACACTTTCCTGTAGCCTGTACGCATAAGGTATCAATGCATACGGTATGAATGCTTAGTTCGCATGGAATACACATGACCGATAAATTCGACATCACGCTCACCATCAACGGCCGCAATTATCCGATCCGGGTCGAGCCGCGCAAAACGCTGGTCGATGCCATCCGCGACGATTGCGGGCAGACCGGCACCCATATCGGCTGCGAGCACGGGGTCTGCGGCACCTGCACAATCATCGTCGACGACGCGGCCGTACGCTCCTGCCTGATGTTCGCCGTGCAGGCGGCCGGCAAGACAATCCGCACCGTCGAGGGCCTCGCTGACGGCGACAAGCTCTCCGTGCTGCAGCAGGCCTTCATCGACAATCACGGCCTGCAGTGCGGCTATTGCACGCCGGGCTTTTTGATGCTGGCGACCAACGCGCTGGAAAAAAATCCGAAGATCGACGACGAGGAGCTGCTCGACGTGCTCGCCTCGAACCTGTGCCGCTGCACCGGCTATCAGAACATCATCAAGGCGGTGAAGGCGGCGCGCGATCAGATGAAAAAGGAGCGGTGTAGGGTGGGCAAAGGCGCGCTGTGAGGGCCCTACAGCGTGGGCAAAATCATTGACGCGCCGTGCCCACGCCGCGCCATCGAGCAGATGATTTTGCCCACCCTACAATTTCTACAATTTGAGCGCCGCCAGCGCTGCTTTCGCGACTTCGACATCCTGCTCGATCTTGGCCCCGCCGGCGGCCACCGCGCCGATCACTTGACCACCGACCTCAATCGGAAATCCGCCCGGCACGTTGGTGAAATCGCCCATACGCACCGCCATCGACAGCGCGTTCTCCTCCGGCGCGTAGCCGGTCGGCTGTCGCTGCGAGGCCGCGGTGATGGCCTTGCGCTTGGTGGTAATGATGGAAAAGTGGCGCGCGCCGTCCATCATCAGAAACGCGATCAGGCGGCAGCTCGCGTCGACCACCGCCAGCGAGACCTTGCAGCCGAGCGCGTTCGCCTTGGCGACTCCCGCTTGCAGCATTTTCAGGCTTGCGTCCTCGGTCAGCCGGTGAGTGGCAACGAAATCGGGCATAATGGTCCTCGCGCTCGATGTTGCGTCTCTGGTCATCAAATCGACGATGCTGTTATACCCTGAATTCCAGCCGTCACCCTGAGGTGCGAGCGTAGCGAGCCTCGAAGGGCGACGGCCGAAGCGCTCGGGCCGCATCCTTCGAGGGCCGCTGCGCGGCCGCCTCGGGATGACGGTTCAAAGTCAATGTGGGCCACGAGGTAATGGATGAGCGTCGACAAGTGGCATCGCGAAGCCGACATCGTCGTGATCGGCGCAGGCGCGGCGGGATTTCCCGCCGCGATCGTCACTCGCGAGGCCGGCGCCTCGGTCATCATGGTGGAGGCCGAAAGCCATGTCGGCGGCCATGCCATCACTTCCGGCGGCAACCTGCCGCTCGGCGGCGGCACCTCCTACCAGAAGAAATACGGCATCGCGGATTCGGCCGACCTGTTCTTTCAGGATCTGACCGACTGGTCGGTGGTCGAGCCCAACGGCTTTCCGCCCTACCGTTACAACGACCGTGAGATCATCCGCGCCTTCGCCGACAACAGCGTCGCGACGCTTGAATTCCTGCTCGCGCACGGCGTCAAGGTCATCGACCGGCCGCCAAACAAGGTCGGCCACGAGATCGGCAATTCGGCGCTGCGCACCATGCAGATTTCGGTCGAGGACTGGCCGATGGTCCACACCGGCGGGCCGGCCGCTCCCGACGACGACGAAATCCGTGCCGGCGCTGGCCTCATTAGGCCGCTGGAAGCCGCGGCTCGCAAGGAGGGCGTCGACATCCTGCTCGAACACCGCATGACCGCGATCCACCGCGAGTCGGGAAAATCCGGCCGCGTCACCGGCATTGCCGTCGACCACAAGGGCACGCGGATCAATGTGCGTGCGAGAAAAGCGGTTATCGTCGCCACCGGCGGCTCGACCGGCAACGTCAATTTCCGCCGCATGTTCGATCCACGGCTCACCGAGGAATATTGCGGGCTCGCCGGCATGCCGTGGTCTGACCAGGACGCCAGCGGCGAACTCGCCGCCCTGGAGATCGGCGCCGCATTGTGGGGCGCATTCAACTACACGGGCGAGTTCGGCAGCGGCATCACCAAGCCGGGCGCCATCGGCTGCCAGTACGGCTATGTGAACGTGCGCTGGTATCCGGGTAGCGAAGTGTTCGCCAAGGCGCGCGCGATCGGGCTTGCGGTCAAGGATTGGCAGGATGTCATCCTGGTCAACATGCTGGGCCGGCGCTTCTATGACGAGACCGGCGGCCATTTCACCTACTCGTCGTACAAGAGTGTCGACCCCTACGAGCCTTACAGCCCTCTCAACATCAAGAACGTCAAATACAACCCCAGCAACTTCATCAATGCCGCGCTGGCCGGCTTCGGCGACGGGCACAACGGCGGCGGCCCGATCTGGGCCATTTTCGACGCCGACGCCGTGGCGCGCGAGGGCTGGGTGCCGAAGCCGCCGCATGTCGACTGCGACGCCGGCTTCTTTTTCAGTGCGAACACGATCGGCGAACTCGCCGCCAAGATCAAAATGAAATACCAGCGCGTACCGATGCCGCCGCAGAACCTCGCCGACACGGTCGCGCGCTATAACTCATTCGTCGATGCCGGCAAGGATGGCGACTTCGGCAAGCCGGCACCGCGCTACAAGATCGCAACGCCGCCGTTCTATGCCGCCTGGGCGACGCCGGTCATTCACGACACGCGCGCCGGCCTGCGGATCAACGCTCGCTGCCAGGTGCTCGACATGAAGGGCGAGGTGATCCCCGGCCTCTACTGCGGCGGCGAATCGGCGGGCGGCTTTTCCATGCACGGCCTGCCCCGCGCCGCCTGCCAGGGATTCATTGCCGGACGGAACGCGATCCTGCAGAACGACGCGGCCTGAGGGGTGGCGCAATTCTGACGGATTGTCCCCGCAAGGTGGCCCGATGAAACAAATGCTCATTCGCTTTTTCCAGCGCCTCTCGGTCGTGGCGCTGGGCGTTGTCACCATCTTTCTGATCGTGTTCGTGTTCCGGCTCGTTGACCGCAGCGTGCCGTCGGTGCTCGCGCTCGCCTTCTGTTACGCGATTGCGGCTTACATTATTCTTCCGCAGAGCGTCCATCTCGGTCTAAAAATTCTCCACCGCAGACGGGTGCCGAGCTACACGCTGACCGGCGACGGACTGCCCGGCGACCCGGTCAATCTCGTGCTCGTCGGCACCCATCGGCAGTTATGCGCCGCCTTTGCGTCCGCCGGCTGGAACGAAGCCGAACCGCTCAGTCTGAAAAGTTCTTGGCGCATGGTCCGTGCCTTCGTGCTCAACTCGTCCTACCCCGCGGCGCCGTTCAGCACGCTTTATCTGTATGGGCGCAAGCAGGATGTCGGCTTCGAAAAAGCGATCGGTAACAGTCCGCGCAAGCGCCATCACATCCGCTTCTGGGCGTTGAGCCTCACGCACGAGGCCGAACTCGGAACCGCAAGCTTTTGGCGAGGCGCCAAGCCGCCGCGGGCCGACGCGCCAGCCTTATGGGTGGGAGCCGGAACCAGGGATACGGGCCTGTCATTCACCCGGCTAACATTCCAGGTCACCCATGCCACGGACGCGGATACCGACGTCGAGCGCGACTACATCATCGCACAGCTCCACGCGATGCAGGTGATCGACGAGGTCACCTATTATCGGGCCGGCCAGCGCCTGGTGACCAAGCACGTCAACCACTACATCACCGACGGCGAAGTCACTTCGGCACGGCTGGTGGTCGACACCACGCCTGCGCCGTAGCGCGCATTGGCGATGGGCTCCGCGCGGCAAAAATCATCGCACGCGCTCGAACGCCTTGCGTTCGGCCTTCATCTCCTGGCCCGGCGAGCGAATCATCAAAAATTTGCCCGACCAGATTTTTGCGATGGTCCAGCGGCCCTCGATCTCGCTGCCGTCGCCATTGAGTGCGCCCTCATAGACGATCGGACTCGGAGTGATACGAGTCGGGCGCCTCGTAGGTCTTGGTGAAGTCACAGCCGAATCTGCTGCGGGACCCGATGAGGTTCGCAAACAGCGTTGCCGGGGAATCGCCGCCGAGCGTGCCCGGCTCGTGCGTGGTGCCGGCGAGGGAGCCGCCGGCTCTCGATCAGCGTCGCCACGAACGAGGTCGATCTGCCGCTCGGGTAAGTATAGAGCCCATTCCAAACACCCGTCAGGTTTCGCCCGCGCCGCGAACTCGCTCGGTCATAAGAGCATGATCCCGAGAGGTGGGGACCGGTTTTCGGAAAAGATCATGCTCCGTCCATAACTTGAAACGGGATGACAATTCGAAGAAAAGTCATCCCATCTGGCTTTCACACCGTGGTCTGCGCCATGCCGGCTCTCGCCGGGGTGAGCGCTTCCTTGGCGCCATCCTTGAACGCAACCTCCGGCGACAGCACGATCGAGCATGAGCGGATTTTCTGGTGTGCGGGATCGACGCCGGGCGGCACCACGCCTTTGTCGGCCAGCGCCTTGGCGGCGCGCATCAGCCGGTGTCGCGCCATGATGATGCCGTTGTCGGTCGACACCAGGTTCTCCTTGGTGCGGTCGCAGATCGGCCCCATGCTTTCCTGCAATGAGGCGTCCTGCATGGCGAAGCCCGCGACCCCGCTATAGGCCTTGCCGGATTTCTGCGCGGCGCGGTCGATCAGATAATCGTTGTCCTTGTTGGCAAGCGGCCGGAAGGCGGCATCGACTTTGCAATGCACGCCGGCACCTTCCTTCATCGCGTCGACCTCGGTTTTGCGCAGCGCCCGCACCGGATGGAAGTCGTATGACCACGCCCAGCAATTCTCGCTCGTCGATCGGCACCCAGAAATGGCCGTGGATCGGATGATCGCCGCGCGGCGGAATCATGGTGAAGCAGGGCATCACCCAGGGGGTGATGCGCCAATAATAATTGCCGTTCTCGGCATTGCGGCGCGCGCCGATGAACAGGCCGCCCGGCATCTCGACCACTTCGAAATGCGGCTGCATGTCGGAGAGATTGTACTGGTTGCCCCTGGCGCCCTTGAACAGTGGGTCGGAAGACAGATCGCCGCGATGCAAAAAGGAGACATGGCTCGAATCGATGCCGCCTTCCATGGCTTGCAGCCAATTGCATTCCTGCAGCCGCTTGGACACGAAGGTCCGCTCGGACGGGACCATGGCGAATTCCCATTCGGGCAGCGGCGGCTTTTTCTCCGGCGGGCCCATATAGGCCCACAGCACGGCGCCGCGCTTGACCAGCGGATAGGAGGCAAGCTTGACCTTCTTGCAGAAACCGCTCTCGACCGGCTCCGAAGGAACCTCGACGCACTGCCCGGTCACATCGTATTTCCAGCCATGATAGGAGCAGCGCAAGCCGCCTTCCTCGTTGCGCCCGAACCACAGCGACACACCCCGATGCGCGCAGAATTCGTCGATCAGCCCGTAGCGGCCGGCCGAATCACGGAAAGCCAGCAGGCGCTCGGACAGAAGCTTGACCCGGACCGGCGGGCTATCGTTCTCGGGCAATTCGTCAGCCAACAGCGCCGGCAGCCAATAGCAGCGAAACAGTTGCCCCATCTGCGTGCCGGGGCCGGCCTCGGTCAGCAATTCGTTCTGTTCTTTTCTCAGCATGAGGCGCGTCCATGACCAGTGGGGCGGTTGCCTTCAAGAGTAGGGACTTGGCTCCGAAGAGAGGGACTTGGCTCTGAAGAGAGGGACTTGGCTCTGAAGAGTAGGGACTTGGCCCTAAAGAGTAGGGACTTGGCCCCGCCGCGGCAAGCCGCGCGGCACGCCGCAAAACCACGGCTCGGGACGGGAGTGCGAAAAGTTTCGCAGCAGCAATAGCCGCGGTTGCCCTGCCGACGCGATTACGCTAAGTCGCGGGCGCCGGGGCGAGCGAGGGTTGGAGAGATGTGATGGCCGACCATGGGGAACTCGAATATGCGACTGCGACGGGCAATGACTATCCGGTTCACGAACAGACCTATCGCTCGTTCGTGACCCTGGTGAAGGTCGGCATCGCCGCGGTTGTCATCATTGTGATCCTGATGGCCTATTTTCTGGCGTGAGTTGAATCCGTTGTCCACCTGAACGAGCCGCCTGCCGAGCAAAACGCACGCGCGCAGGCGGGCATACATTCGCCAGCCCGCGGAGGAATCATGAAGGTTGCGGTTGTGGCGGAAGCGGACACGGATGAGCCGCGGGTCGCCGCGACACCCGAAACCGTCAAGAAAATGATCGCCCTTGGTGCCGAAGTCGGCGTCGAACCAGGCGCCGGCATCAAGTCGGGCATAGCGGATGCCGACTTTTCGGCCGCCGGCGCCAAAACAGCAAGCGACGCAGTCAGTAGCGCCGACATCGTACTCATGGTGCGGCGGCCGCGGCACGCTCTCTTGTCGCGATGCAGGCGTGGCGCGCTGCTTGTGGGCCTCATGGATCCGTACGGCCAAGACGATGCGCTGCGGGCGATGGCGGATGCCGGCGTTATCGCCTTTGCCATGGAGCTGCTGCCGCGAATTACGCGCGCTCAGACAATGGACGTGCTGTCGAGCCAGGCCAATCTCGCCGGCTACCGGGCCGTGATCGACGCGGCGGAGGAGTTCGGCCGGGCACTGCCGATGATGATGACGGCGGCCGGCACGGTGCCGGCGGCGAAGGTTTTCATAATGGGCGCGGGCGTTGCCGGCCTGCAGGCGATCGCCACCGCGCGCCGGCTCGGCGCCATCGTCACTGCGACCGACGTGCGGCCGCCCGCCAAGCAGCAGGTGGAGAGCCTCGGGGCGAAGTTCGTCGCCGTCGAGGACGACGAATTCAAGGCGGCCGAGACTGCCGCCGGCTATGCCAAGGAAATGTCCAAGGAGTACCAAACAAAACAGGCCGCACTGATGACCGATCACATCAAGAAGCAGGACATCGTCGTCACGACCGCTCTCATTCCTGGACGGCCGGCGCCGCGCCTGATCTCCAAAAACATGCTGGAATCGATGCGCTCCGGCTCGGTGGTGGTCGATCTCGCGGTCGAGCGCGGCGGCAATGTCGAAGGCGTCAAGCCCGATGCTGTCGCCGAGGTGAGCGGCGTGAAGATCCTCGGCTACCGCAATATGCCGGGCCGAATCGCCTCGACCGCCTCGAGCCTCTACGCCAGAAACCTCTATGCGTTTCTGGACGTTCTGATCGACAAGAAAACCCGGTCGCTCGCCGTCAACTGGGACGACGAGATCGTCAAGGCGACGGCGCTCACCCGCGATGGCGCCGTCGTGCATCCGAGTTTCGCGCCAAAGGGCGCGGCGTGAGTGTAAATGACCTCTGCCCGTGTACGGGGAGAGGTCGAGTGAGCGAAGCGAACGAGGGTGAGGGGGCGTTGCCGCAATTCTGAGCCTGGCGGCGACGCCCCCTCACCCCAACCCTCTCCCCGCAAGCGGGGAGAGGGAAAGCGGAGGTCTTCATGGTAACCCTCTCGATCCTCGGCCAGCTCGATCTTGCCGCGGTGGCTGCAGCTCCTCCCGCGAGCGACGTTGTCAATCCGTTCGTATTCCGCTTGTCGATTTTCGTGCTCGCGGTGTTCGTCGGCTACTACGTCGTGTGGTCAGTCACCCCGGCGCTGCATACGCCGCTGATGTCGGTGACCAATGCGATTTCGTCGGTGATCGTGGTCGGCGGGCTGCTTGCGGTCGGCGTGCCGCTGGTGTCGAACGATACCGGACCGATCTGGGCGCGCGCGCTTGGGCTGGTCGCGCTGATTCTCGCCTCGGTCAACATTTTCGGCGGCTTTCTCGTCACTCAGCGCATGCTCGGCATGTTCCATCGGAAAGAGCGGCGATGAACTCCGACAATTTTTGTTCCGTCATCCTGAGGTGCGAGCGCAGCGAGCCTCGAAGGACGACGGCCCAGGCGCCCGAGACGCATCCTTCGAGGGCCGCTACGGGCACCCCATCGCACGTTGCGCGATGCGGTGTCCCTGCACGGCCACCACACGATGACGGCCGTTGGTGTGAGGGATCTCGATGAGCGCCGACTTTACCGCACTCTGCTACCTGGTCGCCGGCGTCCTGTTCATCCTGGCGCTGCGCGGGCTGTCCAATCCGGAGACCAGCCGGCGCGGCAATCTGCTCGGCATGATCGGCATGGCGATTGCGATCGCCACCACGCTTGCCTCGCATCCGCCGGCGTCGTTTTCCGCCTGGGTGCTGGTGGTCGTCGGCATAGCGATCGGCGGCGGCGCCGGCGCGGTCATTGCGCGGCGCGTGCCGATGACCTCGATGCCGGAACTGGTCGCCGCCTTCCATTCGCTGGTCGGCATGGCCGCGGTGCTGGTGGCGGCCAGCGCGCTTTACGCCCCCACGGCGTTCGGCATCGGCACGGTCGGCGCCATCCGCGGCCAGAGCCTGATCGAAATGTCGCTCGGGGTCGCCATCGGCGCCGTCACCTTCACCGGTTCGGTAATCGCGTTCCTCAAACTTTCCGGCCGCATGAGCGGCAAGCCGATCGTGCTGCCTGGCCGGCACGTCATCAACATCGCGCTGGCCTTGGGCCTCGTCGCGCTCATCGTCTGGTTTTTCGAGACGCAGGAGCACGTTGGCTTCTGGTCGATCGCCGGCGTGTCGTTCCTGCTCGGCGTGCTCATCATCGTCCCGATTGGCGGCGCCGACATGCCGGTCGTCATCTCCATGCTCAATTCCTATTCGGGCTGGGCGGCGGCGGGTATCGGCTTCACGCTGGAAAACACCGCACTGATCATTACCGGCGCGCTGGTCGGATCGTCGGGTGCGATCCTGTCCTACATCATGTGCAAGGGCATGAACCGCTCGTTCATTTCGGTCATCCTTGGCGGCTTCGGCGGCGAGGTGGCGGGCCCCGCCGGGGGCACCGAGCAGAAGCCGGTGAAACTCGGTTCGGCGGAGGACGCCGCCTATATCCTGAAAAATTCCTCGAAGGTCATCATCGTGCCGGGATACGGCATGGCCGTGGCGCAGGCCCAGCACGCGCTGCGCGAGATGGCGGAAAAACTCAAGGCCGAGGGCGTCGACGTCAAATACGCGATCCACCCGGTGGCCGGCCGCATGCCCGGCCATATGAACGTGCTGCTCGCCGAGGCGAACGTTCCCTACGACGAAGTGTTCGAGCTGGAAAACATCAATTCGGAATTTTCTCAGACCGACGTCGCCTACGTGATCGGCGCCAACGACGTGACCAATCCCGCCGCCGAGGAGGATCCGAAATCGCCGATTTACGGCATGCCGGTGCTGCAGGTGTGGAAGGCCGGCACGGTCATGTTCAACAAGCGCTCGCTCGCTTCCGGCTATGCCGGCATCGATAATCCGCTGTTCTATCGCGACAACACCATGATGCTGCTTGGCGACGCCAAGAAAATGACGGAACAGATCGCCAAGGACGTCTGAGGCCGCCGCGGATGAGTTCGGACAACAACTCCTCCAGCCCCCCTGCACCGCTGCGCGCCCGCCGCTGGTCGCCGCCGGGCAAGCCGCCCAACAGGCCATCCCGCCTGATACTCCGCCTCGTCGGCTTTCCGATTATCGCCCTGCTGGCAGTGTTCCTCTACCGCGGACTGCGCCCTCATTTCGCGCTTCCGGAGTGCGATTCGTCGACCGCCAAGCAGACGCTGACGCAAATTCTCAAAGAGCTGAAACTCGAGCCGGTGCGCTATGCGCCGATCAAGACGATTTCATCGAGCAAGGAAAAAATCGTGTGCAGCGCGGTGATGCCGCTGCCCGGCGGCGGCAGCGTCGTGGCCGACTATACGTTCTACTGGCAAGGCAACAAGGCCAACATGCGCTATTCAATTCATCGGCAGGCGGCGCAAAGCTCGTAGGCCGGCGATGGAACCCGCCGCCGATCTGTCGTTTATCGGTCTGTGAATCGCGCCGTCGCAGCGAACGTCCCAAGCAAGCGCCTGCCCATCAGGCCGATCGCCTGGATGGCGCGCGCCGGTTACACCGCCCGCGGAATAGTGTTCTTGCTGATCGGCGTATTCGCCTTGCTCGCCGCCAGCGGCGCCAGGACGCGGCCAACGGGCGTAAGCGGCGCATTGCATACGCTGTTCGCCCATCCGTTTGGCGGCGTGCTGTTGTGGCTTGTCGCATTTGGTTTGGCGTGTTTTGCCGGCTGGCGCTTCACCCAGGGCGTGTTGGATGCCGACCATCACGGCAACAGCGCTTACGGCTTGCTGCGCCGCGCCCTCCTTACCTGCAACGGCTTGTTTTATCTGGTGCTGGCGATCGTCGCCGCGGATATCACGGTCGCGGTGGGCGAAGTCAAAGAGGACCAGTCGGTGCGCGACTGGACCGCGTGGCTGATGGCAAAGCCGGTCGGCCGCGTCATGATCGGGCTGATTGCGGCGGGCTTTGTGATTACGGCGATCGCACTTGTCATCTCTGCATTCCGCAAACCCTACGAAAGGCGCATCAACTCGCACCGGATGCCACCGGCATGGGCGGCGGCCTTCGGCACGTTCGGCTTGCTCACGCGCGCGGCCGTGTTTGCGATGATCGGTGCATTTCTCGGCTTTGCCGCCCACGATGGCAACTCGGCGGAGGCAGTCGGATTGGCCGGCGCGCTCGCCACGCTCCAGCACCAAGCCTACGGCGGCGCGCTGCTCGCCGTCGCCGCACTGGGCCTGATCGCGTTCGCGGCTTTCGAATTCATCGAAGCCTGGGCGCGACGGATCGGAACGCCGCGCGCGCCGCACATCTAAATGTTATGTTGCGCGCGACCGCTCGATTTTTGAATATCGATCGTTCGCCATGCGGGTTTCGGCGCGGACAGCCGTGGCCGATCATCAGTCAATGAGCTTTTCTGCCGAAATGTCCGGCTTGCCGTAGCCGCCGGCGGTCGGTGTTTGGATGATGACCGCCTCGCCGGCATCGATCAAAGTGCGGTCGCAGCCTTGGAGAATTTCGACGCTGCCGTCGCCGCGGCGCACCGCGTTCTTGCCCACCGCTCCATCGCCGCCCCCGGCAAGGCCGAACGGCGGCACGCGGCGATGGCCGGAAAGAATCGTGCATTCCATCTTTTGCAGGAACCGGATGGTGCGGATGATGCCGTCACCCGCGTTCCACTTGCCGCGCCCACCCGAGCCTCTGCGGATATGGAAATCCTCCAGCAGCACCGGGTAGCGGAATTCCAGAATTTCCGGATCGGTCAGCCGGGTGTTGGTCATGTGGGTGTGCACCGCATCGGTGCCGGGAAAGCCGGGACCGGCCGGCGAGCCGGAGCAGATGGTTTCGTAATACTGATAACGGGCATTGCCGAAATTGAGGTTGTTCATGGTGCCTTGCGCGGCCGCCATGGCGTCGAGCGCACCGAACAGGCAATTGGTCACTTCCTGCGACGTCTCGACGTTGCCGGCCACCACCGCGGCGGGATATTCCGGCGACAGCATCGATCGCTTGGGAATGACGATGCGCAACGGCCGCAGACAGCCCGCGTTGATGGGAATGTCGTCGTCCACCATAACGCGGAACACGTAGAGCACGGCGGCGCGCGTCACCGGCTCCGGCGCATTGAAATTGGTCGGCTGCTGCGCACTTGTTCCGGTAAAGTCGACGCTGGCTTCGCGCTTCTTTTTATCGACGGCGATGCGCACCGCGATGCGCGCGCCCTGATCGGTCTCGACCGCGAATGCGCTGTCATGCAGCCGGTCGACGACCCGGCGCACGCTTTCGGCGGCATTGTCCTGCACGTGGCCCATATAGGCGCGTACCACCGGCCAGGTGAAATGGCGCACGATCCGGCGCAGCTCCTGCGCACCCTTCTCATTGGCGGCGATCTGCGCCTTGATGTCATTGACGTTTTGCAGCGGATTGCGCGCCGGATATTTGCCGGCGGTCAACAGCGCATAAAATTCCTTCTCGCGGAAGCGGCCGCGGTCGACGAGCTTGAAATTGTCGATGTAGACGCCTTCCTCCTCGATGCTCGTGGCATCAGGCGTCATCGAGCCGGGCGACAGCCCGCCGACGTCGGCGTGATGACCGCGCGAGGCGACCCAGAACAAGATTGAGGACTGACGACGGAGGACGCGGGGACCGACGGTCGGCGCCGTCATCCGTCTTCCGTCGTCTGTCGTCTGTCGTCGGGGTAGCGAAAACAGGCGTGCAGACGGTGATATCCGGCAGATGCGTGCCGCCGTTGTAGGGCGCATTGATGGCGTAAACGTCGCCCGAGCGGATGTGTCCCTTATTCTCGCGAACGATGGTCTCGACCGCACGATCCATCGAGCCGAGATGCACCGGGATGTGCTGTGCGTTGGCGACGAGCGAGCCTTCGCCGTCGAATATGGCGCAGGAAAAATCGAGCCGCTCCTTGATATTCACCGAATAGGCGGTGTTCTGCAGTGACACCCCCATCTGCTCCGCCATCGACATGAACAGGTTGTTGAACACTTCGAGCATGACCGGATCGGCACGGGTGCCGATCGGGCGCGGGCGCGGCAACTTTTCCACCCGCCGTAGCAGCAGATGATTCTTCGCGGTCAGCTCCGCGCGCCAGCCTTGTTCGACGACGACCGTCTGATGCGGTTCGACGATGATCGCGGGACCCTTCACCTTGTGACCCGGCGCCAGCATTTCGCGCGTGTAGACGTGGGCGCGGTGCCAACTGCCGTTGGCGAAAAACCGCGTGCGCCGCGCCGGCGCTGGAAGCTTGGCGCGCACGGGCCTGCGGACTTTTTCCTTGAACGTCTCGCCGCCGCCGACGGCCTCCACCGATACCGCTTCGATCACCAGGTCTTTGCTGCGGTCGACAAAGCCGAATTGCGCCTTGTGGGCACGCTCAAAGGCCGTTTTCATTTTGGCGAGGGAGACGAGAGTCGCTTGCAGGTCATGCTTCCTGCCCCCTTGGGGGGAAGGGTGAGGAAGGGGGAGATCTTTGGTATGGCTGAGCCCACTCCGCTCCCGGCTCGCCGACTTCCTCCGACTCAAGGGGGGCGGTGAGATTTTGGTGGTGCCTGCCTCGACGATCAGCGGCGTATCCGTGCCGGCATAACGGATGTGCGCACGCACGTGCAGCGTGATCCCATCCGCCGCAACGCCCTGACTCTCGACCTCTGCGACCACATTCCCGGCGAGCGTACCGGCCACCCGTTGCAGCATCGCCCGCGCCTTTTCGCCGAACTTTTCCTCGATCGCCCGCTGGCGGACGCTGCGAATATTGGCGAGCCCCATGCCGTAGGCGGACAGAAGAGAGGACAGCGGGTGGATGAGCACGCTGGTTATGCCCAGCGCATCGGCCACCAGGCACGCGTGCTGGCCGCCGGCGCCGCCGAAGCAGTTGAGCGCATAGCGGGTGACGTCGTAGCCGCGCTGCACCGAGATTTTCTTGATCGCGTTCGCCATGTTCTCGACGGCGATCTTGATGAAGCCGTTGGCGACCTGTTCGGCGGAGCGGCCGTCGCCGATCTCTTCCGCCAAGGCCGCAAACGCGGCGCGCACCGCGTCGGCGTCCAGCGGCTGATCCTGCTCCGACCCGAATATTTTGGGAAAGAAATCGGCAATGAGTTTGCCGACCATGACGTTGGCGTCGGTGAGCGCGAGTGGGCCGCCGCGCCGGTAACATTTGGGACCGGGCCTGGCGCCGGCCGAATCCGGGCCGACGCGAAAGCGCGCGCCATCGAAATGCAGGATCGAGCCGCCGCCGGCGGCAACGGTGTGAATGAGCATCATCGGCGCGCGCATGCGCACGCCGGCGACCTCGGTCTCGAACGCGCGCTCGTATTCGCCGGCGAAATGCGACACGTCGGTCGAAGTGCCGCCCATGTCGAAGCCGATCAAGCGCGAAAAACCGGCCGCCCGTCCGGTTTCGGCCATGCCGACCACGCCGGCCGCCGGGCCCGATAGAATCGCGTCCTTGCCGCGAAACAATTCCGCCGCCGTCAGTCCACCCGAGGACATCATGAACATGAGCTTCATCCCGCTCCCCGCTTGCGGGGAGGGGTGACCTCCGTGCAACTCGCCTGCGACCCGCGCCACGTAACTGCGCAGGATCGGCGACAGATAGGCGTCGACCACTGTGGTATCGCCGCGGCCGATGAGCTTGATCAGCGGAGAGACTTCGTGGCTGGCGGAGACTTGCGGAAAGCCGAGTTCACGCGCCAGTGCGACGATGTGCTTTTCGTGATCGGCATAGCGGTAGGCGTGCATGAAGACGACGGCGACGGCATTGATGCCGTCGGCCATCGCACGCTCCAGCTCCACGCGCACGGACGCAAGGTCCGGCGCACGCTCCACCGTTCCGTCGGCACGCACACGCTCGTCGACCTCGACCACGCGCTCGTACAGCATTTGCGGCTTTTCGATGTGACGGGCGAAAATCTTCGGCCGCGTCTGATAGCCGATGCGCAGCGCGTCGGCGAAACCCTTGGTGATGAGCAGCACTGTTCGTTCGCCCTTGCGCTCCAGCAGCGCGTTGGTGGCGACCGTTGTGCCCATCTTCACCGCGCGAATGCGCGCGGAGGGAATCGGCTGCCCGGACCGGATGCCGAGCAGGCGGCGGATGCCTTCCACCGCCGCATCGCGATAGGCTTCGGGGTTTTCCGAAAGGAGCTTGCGAGTGAAGAGCGCGCCATCCGGCCGGCGGCCGATCACATCGGTGAAGGTGCCGCCGCGGTCGATCCAGAATTCCCACGTATCGTCTAAGGTGTCCGACATGCGCTCGATCCGGCCCGTGTTTTATGCCATACTGGGCACAAACGAGGCCCGCGCCCGAGGCCCCGCGCTCTTGTAGGGTGAGCACTACGCTTGCTCAAGCGTGAACCGCGCGGGCAAAATCGGACCCAGCGCGGTGCCCACGCGTAGTTCGCCGACACGATTTTGCCCCACCCTACGAAATGAGGACGCAAAGATGCACAAGATCGCGATCGCCAAAGCCCCCGCCGAGCGTCTGCAGGCTCGTCTCGGCAAATTGCATCCGTTTGACGCCATCGATCCGCAGAAAACCGCTCTCGTCGTGGTCGATATGCAGAACTATTTCGTCAAGCAGGGCCACCAGAGCGAAATTCCGCTGGCGCGCGAGATCGTACCGAACATCAATCGTCTCGCAGCGGAGCTGCGCCGTCGCGGCGGCCACGTGGTCTGGGTGCGCAACGGCACCAACGACACGCGCGAGAGCTGGTCGAACTACCACCATTATCTGCAGAGCCCCGAACGGGCCGAGCGGCGCTTGCAATCGATGGAGACCGGCGCTGACGGCTACGAATTCTGGCACCTGAACGACATCCGTCCCGAGGACGCGCAGATCACCAAGAAGCGCTACAGCGCCTTCATCCAGGGCTCGTCCAATATCGAGCGGCTCCTGCGCGAGCGCGGCATCGACACGCTGCTCATCGCCGGGACCGCGACCAATGTGTGCTGCGAGAGCACCGCGCGCGACGCCATGATGCTCAATTTCAAGGTGGTGATGGTGGCTGACGCCCTCGCCACCCACACCGACGACGAGCACAATGCCACGCTGTCGAATTTTTATGGCCAGTTCGGCGACGTGCAGACGGTGGACGAGGCGGTGCAATCCCTGGAGCAAGGCACGCGGAAGGCAGCGGCGTAATTTCCTGCAGGCGGCAGCGTAATCGGAACCGCGAAGATATCCGACGCCGGAGACGCACTCTTGGTCATGACGGTCATACGGCGGCGACTTTCATGTCGTCCGGCGTGGCAATGAACTTCTCCATGTTGGGCGTGGCGCCGTTCTTGCGCATCTCGTCCAGCCAGATGCGGTGAATGCGCGGATCCTGATCCTCGTATTCGATCTGATCGCCGCCTTCCTTGACGCTTTTCGATACCGCCGGCTTGTCGCCATCGCCGCCGCCGAGAAGCGAAATGCGGTTCGCCAGCGTCGTCGGATAGCGCAGGCCGCCAACGGCGGTGGCGAGATAGCGCGCCGGCTGCGGTCCGGTATTGAAATGCTGATGGAACTGGCGGTCGGCGGGCACCAGCACCATGCCGTGCTTCCAGTCGATGCGACGAAAATCCTTTTCGCCCTCGAACCAGAGCAGCGAATATCCGAGCCCGACCACGCACATGACGTGAAAACTCGGGCCGTGCCGGTGGCCCTTCTTGTAGGTGCCCACCGGCATTTCCGAGATATGCGCGTGCATGGTGCCGTCGGCGAGCACGAACATGATGTTGGTGCCGCCGCCGCCGCGGTCGCCCCAGCTCTTCAGTTCGATCGAGGTCAGGTCGGGAACGAAATTCGTTTCCCACATGTGATTGCCCGGCCGCACGGTGATGAGATCGCCCTCGCCCGAAAAATACTCCTTCTTGCCCGCGCGCTCGGAAAAATCGAAGGCGCTGCCGAAGATGAAATCCTCATTGTGGAAGATGTTCATCACCATCGGCAGGTTGGTGGTGCTGACCAGGAGCGCGCGTTCAACGCCGCTGGCGTTGAAATGCCGGTGCCTGGCATTGAGCGGAATGGCGAACAGGCTTTTCTCGCCCCATTCGAAGCTGCGTCGGCTGCCATCGGCAAAATCGAGCTGGGTCGAGCCATGGCCTTCGAGCACGTAGACGACTTCCTCATAGAGATGCCGCTGCGGGCTGGTGGATCCGCCCGGCGGGATCTCGAAGACGAACATGTTGGCAAAATCGCCGCGCCCCTTCAGATGCACGGCCGCCCCGTTGACGCCGTAACGCGGCCATGGCGCGGTCGGCACATCGAACAGGTACGCACCGTAGTCCTCGGTCACCGGAATACCTTCGCCCTTGAGCCAGTCGAGGTAGGGATCGATGCCGTAGCGACCCGCCTTCCCGCCGCCGCCTGCGCGGGAGGGAAGGGCCGTCGATTGCGGGACTTCGCGGACGTTCATGTGCTCCTCCGGCAGGCTTTGGCTGTAGTTATAGCCGTTCGGTAACGCCAATCGTAGGGGCGGCCCTCGTGGCCGCCTGCGGCCCAGGGCGCCTGCGGCCCAGGGCGCCTGCGGCCCAGGGCGCCCACAAGGGGCGCCCCTACGCAAACAACAGCGACTTGATCACGACCGGCACCACGCCCGGCGGCGCAATCAATTCGCCGACGTCGACGTAATCGAGGTCCTGCAATTCCATGCCGTCGATGGAGACGATCTTTCCCGGCCAGTGCAGCTCGCGGTGCAACAACCGCCCAAGTGATTTGCCGACATCGCCCTCGATCACCAGCAGCAAAAGCTTGATGCGCTGGCCGACCGGCGATAGCGCCTGGACGATGGCCTCGCCAATTGCCTTGAGCCGCGAATGCTCGGGATCGCCGCGCCAGCGCAGCGCAACTGCCAGGCGCGGATTGCGATCGAGGTCGATCTCTTCCAACCGGCCGCTTATGGCGGCCGACAGAGCCGACGGGTTCGCGTCGTCGTCGCCCTCTAAAGCAACGGCAATGACCGGAACGTTGTGGACCGGCAGCACGTAAGGATCGGGCAGATAGATGGTCTTGCCGCTGACCTGGACGGTAAACTGCGAAGCACCGATCACGGTGGCGCGGATGCGCTGGCCGGGATCGATCAGCGGCAGAGCGCTGCAGCGACTCAATTCGCCGGCGAGTGCGACGGCCAGAAGCCTGGCGACGTCGCCGAACTCCTCCTGCTCCTGCCCGAAAAGGTACTCGGCAACGCCGCCGGAGAACGTGATCGCGGTCGGCGCAAAGCTGCGCGGCAGCCGCTCGGTCAAAAGCAGCGATTGCCCCAGCGCGTCGAGCGGCCGATCGAGGATGAAATCCGCGGCAATCGCGGCAAGACGGCGCGCCATCGTCTCCCGGATGGAAGGCGCGGCCAGCGACTGCGGCGAGAGCGCAAGTCCCAGATCGTCGGCTACGAGTTGCGCCGAATGATCGATGCGGGTCCAGGCGCCTTCCTCATCCGCGGCAACGAGCCGGCCGCCGACCGCGAAGGCGCAAAGGCCGACAATCGCCCCTCGGTCGATCAGAGCGAGCTTGGTGGTGCCGCCGCCGACATCGGCGTGCAGGATGCAGGCCTCCCGCGCCTTGGACAGTGCCACCGCGCCGGAGCCGTGCGCGGCGAGACGGCATTCCAGCAGATGCCCGGCGGTGGCGCAGACGAACTTGCCGGCTTCGCCGGCGAACAGTTCGTCGATGGCGCGGGCATTTTTGCGCTTGATCGCCTCGCCGGTAAGAATGACGGCTCCGCTGTCGACCTCGCTCTGCGTAAGACCGGCATCGTGATAGCAGCGGCTGATGAATTCGCCGAGCGCACCCGCGTCGATCGTGCCGTCGGGCAGAAACGGCGTCAGCAGGATCGGCGAGCGCCAGACGATCTCGCGGCCGATGACCACGAAGCGGCTGGAAAGCCCCTGCGACTGGCGTTGCAACGCGACCTTGGCGAACAGCAGGTGCGAGGTCGAGCTGCCGATGTCGATCCCGACTGTCTTGAACTCGACGTTCTCCTCGCTCCAGATCGCGCGCGCCAGCGCCGCGCGTTCCGCCTCGCTCATCGCGTGTTCGTGGAGAAAATCGGTCTCGTGCATCGCCTGATGACCCCGTCACTCGCACAATGCCGACCGCGAACCGATTGATCAACGGGCGAAGCCTATGGTGACCCGCGTCCAGCTCCTTAGGAAATCACGCATTTCACGATCGCGACCGGCTTGCACAACGCCTGCGGTCCTATGGCGCTTAGCACCAGCCGGTCCCTCCGGTAAGCTTGCCATCAGGCGGCGGCAGCAAAGCCGCGGGCGCGCGCACAAGGAGAGATGGTCATGAGCCTATGGCGGGTGATGATTGTGACGCTGGGGGTGCTTGTGGCGATGCCAGTCGCGGCAGGCGCGCAAGATTATCCAACGCGCAACGTCACCATCCTGGTGCCATTCGCTCCCGGCGGCGGCACTGACCTGCTGGCACGCGCTTATGCGCAGATTCTTCAGAAGAAATACGGCAAGACGTTCATCATCGAGAACCGACCCGGCGGCGGCACGACGCTCGCCGCGACGGTCACGGCCAATGCGACGCCGGACGGCTACACGCTGATGCAAGGCACCAGCGGCACCATGGCGATGAACCCCACCATCTTCAAGCATTTATCCTATCAGCCCTTGAAGACCCTGGTGCCGGTGTCGATTGTGGCCGGCGTGCCGTTCGTGCTGACGGTCAATCCGGCATTGCCGGTGCATAGCGTGGCGGATCTGGTAGCGCTCGCGAAGAAGAGGTCGGCCGAGGGCAAGCCGCTGACCTACGGTTCCGGTGGTGTCGGCGCGTTCCATCATCTCTGCGCCGAGCTGTTCAGCAGCCTGACCGGCATCCAAATGACCCATGTCCCCTACCGAGGCAGCGCGCCGGCCACCCTGGCGTTGATCTCAGGCCAGATCGACGTGCTGTTCGTGGACCTCGGGCCGATGTTGCCGCAGATCAGGGCCGGCAAGGCCCGCGTTCTCGGCATCACCAGCGATAGGCCGTTCCAGACGGCGCCGGACATCAAACCGCTGGCCGAGGTCGGTCTGCCATCTTGGCCGAACACAGTCGCCTGGCAGATGCTCCTCGCACCCGGCGGCACGCCGAAACCGATCCTCGAAAAGCTGAACAAGGACGTGAACGCCGCGGTCCACTCGCCGGCGATGAACGCGCCTCTGGAAAAGCTCGGCATGATCGGTCTCGGCGATAGGTCGCTCACCCAACTCGACGGCTACGTGAAGTCGGAAACCGAGCGCTGGGCTCAGGTCATCAAGAAGGCCAATCTGGCGGGCACGCAGTAGACATCAGGATGTCGGTATGCAACCCGACATGCTCCAACAATCGCGCCGCTACTTCGCCGCTACGCCGTCCTGCAAAATGCCGGCGACGGTCTTGATCTCGTTGCGCGCATATTGCGGCAGGCCGGCGCTGATCGAGCTGCCGGAGTTGAACGACGAGCGTCCCATCAGCACGTCGGCGGGCACCAGATTGCGCAGCACCGGCACGCTCTCGTAGTTGCGTTTTTCGTCGAAAATCGAAGCCTTGATCGCCAACGCCATAAACGCGGTCACCACGGTCTTGCCCGGATCGGTCGGGTCGGTCTGGAACACGGCGAAGAACTTACCGAACTTCATGAGCTGATTGACATAGAAAATATTCTGTTCGAGCACGCCGGCGACCGGACTTTGCAGCCTGGTCAGCTGCTGGACGGCGGCCTGATCGAGATCGGCCGGCGCCAGCGCCGAGAACTCGCTCTGAAAATCGATATGCGTTGCGATCTTCTTGCTGTTCTCGCGCAGCTTGTTCACCAGCATGATGCCGAGCGGAATCTTGCCCTCAAGCCGGTAGGTCGACTGGATGCAGATCAAGGTCTGCCGGTTGGTGCACCAGGCGCGGCCGGGATTTTGGTTGCCGAGGCCCGCTTCGGCGGTCGGCGGCAGCACGTCGGCCGCTGCGATCGATTTGTGCTTGATCGCCGGATCGATACGCTCGAGGAAATCGAGCGTCACGTAATGGGCCAGCTCGATCGAGCCCGGCGCGCGGTCGAGAATAAAGCGCGCTTGCGCAACATACATGTAGAGCCTCTCGACTTCCGGCTTGCCGCCGCTCTCAGCCTTGCGCACGATCGGCTCGACGTAGGTGGGATAGAGCGCCAGAAATTTCTTCTCCTCGGGGCGTTGGCGCGACCAATCGTCGAAACGGGCCATGTCGAGATTGGCATCAGCTGCCTTCCCCTCCGGCTTGTCGCTGAACGCGATCGTCCCCGGTTTGACTCCGGTCACGGGGGTATTTCTCGCCGAAGGCACGTCCTCGATATGGAACAACTGCGCACTGGCGCCGGAGAGGGTGCCGATCAGCGCGGCAAATATGATGGGGCGCCGGAGCCACATGGCAAATTTTCCCAAGGCCTGGCGATCCGATTCGAACATCCGCATGGGGGGACGGCACGCTCTCATGCAAATGCTGGAATCAGAAAACCGCCAGCGAATGTAGCGCAGCAGTGGAGCTTTGGAGTTCAGTCGTAACGTCCGTCCGAGTAGTAATTCCGATTGCCCCAGGGCGCGAAGTAGCCGCGTTCCGAAGGCTGCGGCCGCGGTTGATAGCTACGCGTGCTCCCATTGTAAAACAGGCCGCGCGGCTGGGGCAGCTGCCGCCGGCCCTGATCGGCGTAATCCGGATAATACGAGCCGCCGTAACCCGGCGCGCCGGTATCGTATCCGCCATAACCCTGGTAGTAGCGCCGATCGCCGTCGGAATATTGCGTCTGCCCGCCCTCCTCATCGGCTTGTTCGCGCGAAACGAGCTGATATTGCGTGTCAGCCATGCGCCGATCGGATCCGATGCGGAAATGCTCGACCAGATTGCCGCGCCCTCCCTGCACGGGGTTGCCGCTCACGTAATCAATCGGCACGTCGACAATCTGGCGCCGCAAGTCGGGAGAAGGTCCGGCAAGCGGAGTCTTAGGCGCGATCTTGTCAGCCCAAACGTCTTCGATGATCGGCTTGAATATGGGCAACGAAACCCGCGCACCGTCTTCGCTCGGGCCGAGCGAAAGGCGCTTGCCGTTACCGTTATCGTAGCCGACCCAGACCGCGACCGTCACATCGTTGGTGAAGCCGATGAACCAGCCGTCGACCGAATTCTCCGTCGTCCCCGTTTTGCCGGCAACGTAGGGCGCGAGCGACGCGATCGCGCGCGCGGTGCCGCGTGCAACGACGCCCTGAAGGATGGTCTTGAGCTGATAGAAGCTCACCCCGTCGGCGGCGCCGATCCTCGGGAACACCGGAGCCTTGGGATATTGGTAGACGGTCTTGCCGTCGTGAGTGATGGAATCGACGGCGTGCGGTTGTGGCCGGATGCCATCGTCGGCAATCGCGGCATAGAAGGCGGCAAGATCCATCATGCGCACCGGCTGCGCGCCGAGCACGAACGGATAATAGCGCACGCAGTCGGTATAGATTTTCGCCGCTACCGCGGTCGCGCAGATGTCGTCGAGGCTGGTCTGCGGATCGGCGTCGATACCGCCGTCGAGCAGGTGCGCGGTCACGACGTTGACCGAATGTTCGAGCCCGCGGCGCAGCGTGTACAGGCCGCCCTCGCTGTAGTCCGCATTGCGCGGCGACCAATAATCCTGCTCGCGATCGGAGCCTTCGGCGATGATGTCTGTGGGATTGATACCGCTGCCGACCGGCGGCAGCGTGATCGGATCGTTGGAGATCAGCGTGTTCGGCTGCAACCCTTTTTGCAACGCCGTGAGGTAGGTGACGGGCTTGATCGCCGAGCCGGGCTGCCGCTGGGTCTGCCAGGTGCGGTTAAGCTGGCTCAACGGATAGGAAAAGCCGCCGGCCATGGCGAGGATGCGTCCGGTCTTGTTTTCCAAGACCAGCGCCGCTCCCTGCACTGTCGGCCGCACGCGGATTTCGGCGCGCCCGGATGTCGTCGTGACGCGTCCCCGCGCTCTGGTCACGGTCTTGCCGTCGACGACGTTGACATAGATCACGTCGTAAAGAGCAAGGCTGCGCCGGATCGCATACGTATAGGTGGTCAGCGGCAGGACGCGGCCATCGGGCAAGCCGACGCGAACCTCACCGTTGCCTCTCCTGCCGCCGCCGGTCTGCACCACGACGGCCGGCGTCCAGTGCACATCGTAGAGCGGCAGGCGGACGGCAAGCAGCGCCTGCTGCCAGGCCGGCATGTTGCCTTGCTTGTCCGCTTGCGGCGCCGCCGCGAGCTTCTGCACCGCCGCCGCGACATTGGCTTCCGGACCACGAAACCGCATGCGGCCGGTGGAGATTTCGTATTCCGCCAATCCTTCCTGGAGGGCGGCTTCGGTCTGGCGCTGCAGCTCGGCATTCAATGTCGAGTGCACGGTATAGGAATCGGCCGTCAAGCTGTCGACGCCGTCGGTTTTGGCCTCATGGCCGAGGTAGTCGACAAATTCGAACCCGCTGTCGCGATGCAGCGCCGTAAACGCGATCGTTTTCAGCGGCACGGCCAGCGCCTCATCGCGCTGCGCAGCGCTGATGAAACCGTCGTCCTTCATGCGGTCGAGCACGTAGGTCAGTCGTCCCCTGGCGCGATGCGGATGGCGGTCCGGATTGTAATAGCTCGGTCCCTTGAGCAGGCCTGCCAGCATGGCGGCTTCCGGCAGCGTCAGGTCCTTGGCCGATTTGCCGAAATAGCTGCGCGCCGCCATTTCAATGCCCCAGGCGCCGCGGCCCATATAGACGGAATCGAGGTAGAGCTGGAGAATCTCGTTCTTGCTGAGCGTATTCTCCAGCCGCGACGCGACGATCATCTCGCGGATCTTGCGCTGGTAGGTGACGTCGTCGCCGACCAGGAGATTCTTCACCACCTGCTGGGTGATGGTCGAGCCGCCCTCCGGCCTTCCGGGACTGGCAAGATTGCCGATGAAGGCGCGAATGATGCCGCGTTCGTCGATGCCGTGGTGCTGATAGAAGCGCTGGTCCTCGGCGGCGATGAACGCTTTCTGCACGAAATCGGGAACATCGGCGATCGGGATCCAGACGCGGCGGTTCCCGGCCTGGTATATTTCGGCGAACGTGTTGCCGCCGCCATCGAGCACCGTGCTCATGCTCGGCAATTTTCTGTCCTTGAGCGCGACAAGCTGGCTCTGGTCCGGCAAGTCGGCGGCCGCGGCGTCGAAGAAGTCGATCACCTGGGCGAGATCGACCACCGGCTTGTCGATGGGCTTGCCCTTGCAGAACTGTTGATAGGCGGTGCTCAGGTCGGCAAAATTGATGCCGTGAAACACCTCGGCATTGGCGCCGACCGCCTTGGGATCGTCGAGCGCGGTTGAGATCAGTTCGTCCAGATTGATTGATTCGATATCGAAAGCCTTGCTCATATGGGTGCAGCCGTTGCGCAGGATCTGCACCACCTCGGCCTGATCGGTCTTCGGGTCGAACTTGGTTTTGACCGCGTGCGGCTGGGTCAGGACTTCGCTGAGCGCCAGCGCAGTCGCGAAAATCTTGACCAGAATGGTGTCCATGAGGGCGGTGGACCGGGCGGGCCAGGCTGGAGGGGCAACAACCTATAGAGAACAGCGACTATAGCGATCCGATCCTTACAAAAGGACTTTTTTTGGGGCGTTGCGCAAAAGCGCAAAACCACGCGGCCGTGGCTTCCTGCAGACGCCGGGCCGGCCGCAATAAATCATTGCGATGCCGGCGACAATCCGTCGAAATGGCGGCGCCTTTGCAGCCATGTCAGCAGGCACAAAGCCGGCACGCCGGCGAACGCGCAAGTGATGAAGAACCACACCCAGCCGGTGCGGTGTTCGATGTAGCCGCTGCCGAGCGAGAACACGGTGCGGCCGAGCGCCGCGAGTGCGTTCAACAGCGCGAATTGGGTCGCCGTATAGAGCGGATTGCGGCACAGCACCGACAGGTAAGCGACAAAAATGACGGTACCGACCGCATCGGTGAAAAATTCGATGGTCGTGGTCAGCGTCAAGAGCGTGACGTTCATTCCGACATGGGCCTGCCAGGAAAACGCCAGGATCATCAGTGTCTGCAGGATGCCGCCGATCCACAGGCTCACCGAGAGCGGCAAGGCGCGCGCGATGAAGCCGCCGGTAAATCCGCCGAGAAGCGTGGCGAAGAAGCCGATGCCGTTGCGAATGGTGGCCATTTGCGACAGCGAAAAGCCGAGGCTCAGTGTGAAATTGGTCGAGAGCGAGAAGGCGAGCGCATCGGCGAGCTTGAACAGGGTCACGAATGCCAGCACGGCGACGGCGAATCGCCGCGACAGGAAATCGCGGAAACTGTCGACCGCCGACCGGAATGCGCGCTTGAGCCAGTTTTCCTTTTTTTCCTTTCCGGCCTCAGGCGCAGGCGCGGCATTTGTTCCGGCCGATCTTTCCGGCTCGGTCGCAAGAAGGGTGGCGATCATGCCGACCACGACCAGCACCGCCATAATGGCGTAACAGCTACTCCACGACGCGCGGTCGCCGAGGTTCCAGCCGCGCAAGCCAGTCACCAGCAGCAGCGCTCCGGCGCCGGAAACGAGCGCGCCGATGCGGTAGGCAGCGATATAGGACGCCAAGCCTGCGGCCTGCTCGCTTTCTTCCAGGCTTTCGACCCGGAACGCATCGATCACGATATCCTGCGTCGCCGAAGCGGCAGCGACGAACAGCGCCCCGAGTGCGACCATCAGCGAGGAGCGCTCGGGATTGCACAGCCCGAGCAGCACGATCGCCGCCATCAGCCATAATTGCGTGAACAGGAGCCAGCCGCGGCGCCGGCCCAAAAGCCGTGACAGCACGGGGATGTCGAGGGAGTCGGCGAACGGCGCCCACAGGAACTTGATGCTGTAGGGGATGCCGACAGCGGCAAACAAGCCGATGGTGCGCACGTCGACGCCGCTCTGCGTCATCCACGCCTGCAAGGTCGAGCCGACGAGCACGATCGGCAAGCCGCTGGAAAAGCCCAGGAGCAGCACGATCAGCACGCGCCGCTTGCCGTAGACGGCGAGCGTTTCCCGCAACGACAGGCGCTTTTTCGCCGGTTTCGCGATGGCGTCGGAGGTGACTGTCATGGGCACCGCCTGGTGGAGCGGATTTGACATTCGCCACCTGCCCAGCGGCGAACTGCGAATGTGGGAATCGGACCACTAGCCGATTTGCCGCCGGCTGCCAACGCGCGGCTATTTTCCTGCTTGGAGCTTTGGCGCCATCGCAGCCGCAACCGCGTCGGATGCCGCGTTGTCCTCCTCGTCGAACTCGACCTCGGCGATGCGCGAACCGCGCTTTTCCACCTTCTCGGCCGAGATCACGATCTGCCGCACGTCCTCGCTGGCCTGACCGAAATGCTGCTGCAACTTGAGCACGCGCTCATGCATGCGGGCCACGTCCTCGATCAGGCGGCCCACTTCGGCGCGGATCTGGCCGGCCGCTTCGCGCATGCGCTCCTCTTTCTGCATTTGCGAAATGAGATGAACGGCAACCATCAGCAGCGACGGCGAGACGATGACGACCTTGGCGCGGAAAGCCTTCTGCACCATGTCGTCGAAATTCTCCTGCAAATCGGCATAAAGCGATTCCGACGGCACGAACATCAGCGCGATATTCTGGGTCTCGCCGGGAATGAGGTATTTTTGCGCAATGTCACTGATGTGCCTGCCGATGTCGCCGCGCACCCGCGCGCAGGCCGCCCGGCGCTCCTCCTCGCTCTTGGCGTCCTTGTAGGCGGTGACGGCCTCGAGCGGGAATTTCGCGTCGATCACCAAGGAACGCTGGCCGGGCAGGTGCACGACGCAGTCCGGACGCGTCTTGTTGGAAAGCGTGTGCTGGAATTCATAGCAGCTCCGCGACAGGCCGTCGCGAACGATCAGCTCCATGCGGCCTTGGCCGAAGGCGCCGCGCTCCTGCTTGTTGGCGAGCACACCCTGGAGCGAGGTGACCTGCGTGGCAAGTTCGCTGATGTTCTTCTGTGCGCCGTCGATCACAGCGAGCCGCTCGTTGAGCTTCTGCAGGTTCTCGGTCGTGCGCTGCGTCGCCTGCTGCAGCGAATCGCCAAGCCGGTGCGAGACCGAATCGAGCCGCTCGTCGACGACCTTCTGCAGCTGCGACTGGCCCTGCACCAGAGCCGCGACCATGCCTTGCAGCCGCGTCACCGCCTCGCTCTGCGAGCGCGCCAGATCGCCCATGACGGCTTCCGGGCTGGGGCCGCGCTGGCGCGTCCGCGCGAGCACGACGAACAGCGCCGCGCAGACCAACGCGGCGGCAATGACGGCGACAACCCCCAGGACAGGCACGATCTCGGCCATGAGCAATCTCCCCGATTCGCCGCTGGCGGAACGAAGAGCGAACGGTCATATCCGCTCGCGCCCGCACGCGCAACAGCCCGTGCACATTGACCGCCGTTTGCGCAGCCCCTAAATCGCCCAACATGGCGCTGCGCGAAATCATCAAGCTGCCGGACAAGCGGCTGCGGCTCAAATCCGAGCCGGTCAAGCGCATCGACGCCGGCATCCGCAAGCTGGTCGACGATCTGTTCGAGACGATGTACGAGGCGCCCGGCATCGGGCTTGCCGCGATCCAGGTCGGCGTCGCCAAACGCGTCATCGCCATGGACCTCTCGAAGAAGGAGGACGCTCACCGGCCGCACGTCTTCATCAATCCCGAGATCGTCTGGCAATCCGAGGAAAAGTCGACCTACGAAGAGGGCTGCCTGTCGATTCCGGACTATTACGAGGAGGTTGAGCGTTCGGCGCGGGTCAAGGTCAGCTATCTCGACCTCGAGGGGGAGCAGCGCGAGATCGAGGCGTCGGGCCTGTTCGCGACCTGCCTGCAGCACGAGATCGATCACATCAACGGCGTGCTGTTTATCGACCACATTTCCAAGCTCAAGCGCGACCGCATCGTCAAGAAATTCGCCAAAGCCGCCAAGAAGGTGGAGGCTTGAGTCTCCGCCTCGTCTTCATGGGCACGCCGGATTTCGCCGTGCCCACGTTGATCGAGCTTGTCGGCGCCGACCATCAGATCGTCGCCGTCTATTCGCGGGAGCCGAAGCCCGCCGGCCGCGGGCTGGCGCCTTCGCCGAGCCCGGTCGCGCGCGAAGCCGGGCGGTTGGCGATTGCGACGTTGACGCCAAAAACGCTGGGCGATGCCGCGACCGTCACCACCATGCGCTCGCACAGCGCCGATGCCGCCGTGGTCGTCGCCTACGGCCTGCTCCTGCCGAAGGCGATCTTGGATGTGTTTCCGCTCGGCGCCTTCAATCTGCACGCCTCGCTGCTGCCACGCTGGCGCGGCGCGGCGCCGATCCAGCGCGCGATCATGGCCGGCGACCGCGAGACCGGCGTGACGGTGATGAAGCTCGAGGAAGGCCTCGACACCGGTCCCGTGGCCATGGCGCGACACCTGCCGATCGGCTCGGATGCGACGGCGGGCGAAGTTCATGACCAACTGGCGCGACTTGGCGCAACCCTCATGCCGGTGGCGCTCGGCGCGCTGGAGCGCGGCTCGTTGGCGTTGACGCCGCAGCCTCAGGCGGGCGTGAGCTATGCCCGCAAGATCGAGAAAGCCGAGACGCGCATCGATTGGACCCAGCCCTGGCAAACGGTACACAATCACTGCCGCGGGCTGTCGCCGTTTCCCGGAGCCTGGTGCGAAGTACCTGCGGCCGGACGGGTGAAAATCCTGCGCACGACCAAGGGCGAGGGCGCCGGGCCGGCAGGCCGCGCGCTCGATGACAGACTGACGATCGCCTGCGGTGCCGGGGCATTGCGCATCCTTGCGTTGCAACGCGCCGGCGGAAAGCCGCTGTCAGCCGATGAATTCCTGCGCGGCGCGCCGGTCGCGCGCGGCAGCGCGCTCAATTAGCCGCCATGCCCCGCTACAAGCTCACCATCGAGTATGACGGCACGCCCTATGTGGGCTGGCAGGCGCAGGACAACGGCGCCTCGGTGCAGGGCCTGCTCAGCGATGCGATCGCGGCCTTTACCGGTGAGCGCGTTACGGTCTCAGGCGCCGGGCGCACCGATGCCGGCGTGCACGCGCTTGGCCAGGTGGCGCACGTCGATCTGAACAAGGACTGGGATAACGACACCGTGCGCGACGCGATCAATTTTCATTTGCGCCCGCAGCCGATCGCCGTGCTGGCCGCCCAGCGGGTCGATGCCGATTTCGATGCGCGCTTTTCCGCGACCAGGCGGCACTATCTGTATCGGATCAGCAACCGCCGGGCCGATCTTGCGCTGGAGATCAACCGCGCTTGGCGCGTGCCGCGCCCGCTCGATACCGATGCGATGCACGAGGCTGCGCAAACGCTCCTCGGCCGGCACGACTTCACCACGTTTCGAGCCTCCGAGTGCCAGGCAAAGTCGCCGGTCAAGACGCTTGATCGTTTCGATGTTTTTCGCGACGGTGAGGACGTGAGGGTCACCGCCTCGGCGCGCTCGTTCCTGCATCATCAGGTGCGTTCGATGGTCGGTTCGCTACTTCATGTCGGCGAGGGCAAGTGGCGCGCCGATGATCTTTCCCGCGCGCTCGCCGCGTGCAACCGCTCGGCGTGCGGCCAGGTCGCGCCACCGCATGGGCTTTATCTGGTGCGGGTGGAATATTGACCGGCTGGTTGTCTGGTTCTGCCGCTTGCATTCCCCGGCCCGCGCCGGGCAAAATGAATAGCTTCTCGCGACAAGGTTGTGCCTAACGCGGCCATGGCTACGAGAAATTCCGCCAAGTTCGTCGATCGCCTTTTTGGACCGCGATTTGCCCGGCTTGGAGTCGAAAACGCAACATGACAGATGATGCGCAAAAAGGGCATTTAGTCCAGATACGAACAATGACCCAGCAGCCGGTTGCCGACAGTCCCACGACGCCGAACATGTCCGCGCTGATTCGTACGAAGGACTGGTCGAAGACCGCGCTCGGCTCCGCCGATCGCTGGCCTCCGAGTCTCACGCTGGTTGTCAACGTCATGCTCGCCTCGGGCTTCCCGATGGCCGTGCGCTGGGGGCCGGATCTCGTGATGATCTACAACGACGGCTACCGTCCGATCCTCGGCGATAAACACCCTTGGGCGCTCGGCATGCCGTTTCGCCAGGTATGGCCGGAAGTTCAGTCAGAGCTCGGGCCGCTGCATGAAGCCATCCTCGCCGGCAACCGCGGCGCCTTCTTCGCTGAAGACTTGTCGTTGAAAATTCAACGCCATGCCGCCAAATGGGAGCAGGCGCGCTTTACCGTCAGTTACAGCCCGGTTCCGGACGCCGCGACTCCCACGGGCGTGGGCGGCGTTCTCATTACCGCGGTGGAAACCACAAATAGAGTGCTCACGGAGCAAGCACTGCGCGCGAGCGAGGAAAGGTACCGATCCGCGATGCTGCTCGGCCGCATGGGAGGCTGGGAAGTCGATTTCGTCAAGGGGATCAGGATCTGGACGCCGGAAGGAATGGCGCTCTTCGGCATCGATCTGGCGGATGGTCTGGGCTGCGTTGGCGGCGCAACGGACGAATTTCGCCAGGCCATGCACCCCGACGATCGCCATTTGCTCGCGCAATTCCATGCGCTGGCAGACCGCCAAGACTCATTTCCGGCCGAGTACCGCATCGTGAAGGCGGACGGCCGCATTTGCTGGCTGTCTGGCTTCGGACACGTGCTCGACCGGCAGCCCGACGGCAAGGCCCATCGGCTGATCAACGTCGCGGCCGACATCACCGAACGCAAGGCCGCGGAGGCGCATCAGCGCTTTCTGTTGCAGGAGCTGTCGCACCGGACCAAAAACCTGCTCAGTATCGTGCAAGCGATCGCGGATCAAACACTGCGCAATTGCAGCGGCCTTGATGAATTCCAAAGTCGATTCGATGGGCGGCTCCGCGGGCTTGCGGCATCGAACACGCTCCTGGCGAGCGGCGACTGGCGCGGAAGCTCCTTGAGCACGCTGATCGAGCTACAGCTGGCCCCATTTATCGACTTGCCGAACCCGCGAATACACATTCACGGGCCGAATGTCGATTTGACGGCCGAGGCCGCGCAAGCCATTGGGCTGGCGCTGCATGAGCTCGCCACCAACGCCGTCAAGCATGGCGCGCTGTCGGTGCCGGAGGGCGGGCTGGCAATCACATGGGAGGCCGATCAGGCGCGCGGCGCGGGGGGATTGAAACTCGATTGGCGCGAGCGCGGCGGTCCGTTGGTAACGGTGCCAATACGAACAGGATTCGGACACATGGTCATGAAGGCGATCATTGAACAGACGGTCCGGGGAACGGTCGAACTCGACTTCGCCCGCGAGGGGCTGCACTGGTCGCTCCAGGCTCCCGCGAGTATTTTTATACGGTGAACGTTCCACCGCTTAAAGGCGGCGGAATGTTCACCCGAAATATTTCTCGATGATCCTTCGATACACTGCCGTCAGCGCCGCGAGGTCGGCAACCGGCACGCACTCGTCGACCGCGTGCATGGTCTGGCCGACCAGGCCGAATTCGAGCACCGGACAGTAATCCTTGATGAAGCGTGCGTCGGACGTGCCGCCTGAAGTCGAGAGCTTCGGCTTGCGGCCGGTCACGTCGGCAATGGCGGCAACAGCAAGATCGGTGAACGGTCCGGGCTTGGTGACGAACACGTCGGCATTCGACGGCGGCCACTCGAACGAGTAGCGGACGCTGCTTGCTGCGGCGTCACGCGCGCGCCGTTCGATCAGGGCCTTGAGCGAAGCCTGACTGTGGCGGTCGTTATAGCGGATGTTGAAACGCGCGCGCGCCTCGCCGGGCACAAGATTGACCGTGGGATTGCCGACGTCGACCGAGGTGAATTCGAGGTTCGAGGGGTCGAACTGCTCGCTGCCGGCATCGAGCGGGGCCTGCAGCGCGCCGATCAGCGCCACCAGGCCGCGGATCGGATTGTCGAAGCGGCGCGGGTAGGCGACGTGGCCCTGCCGGCCGTGGACGACGAGCGTGCCGTTGAGCGAGCCGCGGCGGCCGGCCTTGATCGTATCGCCCAGCGCTTCGACATTGCTCGGCTCGCCGAGAATACAATGGTCGAATTTTTCTCCGCGTTCGGCCGCCCATTGCAAAAGCTTGATCGTTCCATTCACGGCGACGCTTTCCTCGTCACCGGTGACCAGCAGCGAGATCGAGCCTTTCTTCGGCGCACCGCCATGTGCGGCCAGATAATCGAGCGCGGCGGCGACGAAGCAGGCGATCCCGCCCTTCATGTCGACCGCGCCTCGCCCGTACAGCATGCCGGCCTCGATCGCGCCTGCGAACGGCGGGTGCCGCCACGCCTTCTCATCGCCCGGCGGCACCACGTCGGTGTGGCCGGCGAAGACGAGATTGGGCCGCTCGCTGCCGATGCGCGCATAAAGATTCTCGACCGGCGCGGAGCCAGGTTCGGCAAACGTCATCCGCTGGACGGCAAAGCCGGCCTTCGCCAACACCTCGTGCAGATAGGCGAGCGCCCCGCCCTCCTCCGGCGTCACCGAGGGGCAGCGCAGCAGATCGCGGGCGATGGCGAAGGGGTCGGCGGTCATTTCAAAATGCCTTTGTCAAACCGGCTTGCTGAAGCACATCATTTGCCGTGTGACGCGATTTCGTGGTCCGCGGCACGTCACGTTGCGCTTGGTTACGGGAGAATACCAAATCTCATGGCTGCCCTTCCCCTTGCGGACCAGGTAACAGCTATTTGCTTGAAGAATGCGGACGAGATCCCGATAGAGATCGGCCATCAGGCGCCGGCGACCTCAAAATGCTCTTCGGCGCGGAATGTGAGCAAAAGATTGTCGCCTCGTTCGCCCGAGACCTCAAGGAGTTCGGGCAATACCAAGCGCACCTCCTCGATCATCGCAGGCCATGTATCGGCCTCAACCACCAGGCCGGCAACGTCATTGCTGGTGGCGATCCAGACGTTCGCCTCGGAATCCCAACGAGCATCGACTGCGATTGAACGGCGCATTCCCACAAGATCGTTCACCAAGCGCGCTCGGTCAATCCCTTAAGCCAGCGGGTCCGGACCGTGCCGGTTTGGCCCCGGCGTGCCCCTGCGAAAGCCGAGTTCGATCAGAAGACCGAGGCCGAGAACCGTGAACGGCACCGCGAGCACAAGCGAAGCCGTGCTCGGCTCGTCGTCCGTGCCGCCCCAGCCCAGCACCATGACCAGGTCGAGCAGCACGCTGGCGGCGAAGAAGATGCCGATCAGCCACAGCGGCAGATCGCGATCATTGCCGCGCTTAGCGGCAATGGCGAATTCCGGATAGGTGAAGGCGAGATCGACGATGGCATTGAGCTGGTCGCCTTGGATCTGCTGGGCCACGTAGCAGGCTAAAAAATTGGCGACGCCGACCGCGAGCATGGCGATCCAAAAGGTCTGGCGGCCGATGCGGCCCTCGAAACTGTCGAGGAGATGGCGCCAATCCACAGCGGCCGTGCGCATCAGTCGCGCAGCAAGTCGTTGATGCTGGTCTTGGCGCGGGTCTTTTCGTCGACCCGCTTGACGATGACGGCGCAGTAAAGGTTGAGGCCGGCCTTGCCCGAGGCATTGCCCCCACCCTTCCCTTCCCCGCCTGCCGCGGAGCGGGGCTCGCCCGTTGTGGTTCCGGGAACCACGACCGCATAGGCCGGCACCTCGCCGCGAAAAGTCTCGCCGCTCTCCCGGTCGACGATCTTGGTCGAAGCGCCGATGAAAACGCCCATCGACAGCACCGCGCCCTCGCGCACGATCACGCCCTCCGCCAGCTCCGAGCGGGCGCCGATAAAGCAATTGTCTTCGACGATCACCGGGCCGGCCTGCAGCGGCTCAAGCACGCCGCCGATACCGACCCCGCCGGAAATATGGCAGTTTTTGCCGATCTGCGCGCACGAGCCGACAGTCGCCCAGGTATCGATCATGGTGCCTTGGTCCACATAGGCGCCGAGATTGACGAAAGACGGCATCAGCACCACCCCGGGCGCAACGTAGGCGGAGCGGCGCACGACGCAGCCCGGCACCGCGCGAAACCCGGCAGTGCGAAACTTTTTTTCATCCCACGCGTCGAATTTCGACGGCACCTTATCCCACCACACCGCGTGCCCCGGCCCGCCGGGAATCGGCACCGAGTCGGTGAGTCGGAACGACAGCAGCACCGCCTTCTTGAGCCATTGATTGACTTTCCAGGCGCCATCGGCGGCGCGCTCGGCGACACGCGCCTGCCCGCGGTCGAGCAGATCGAGCGCCGCTTCGACGGCCTCGCGAATCGGTCCCTTGGCCGCCGGACCAAGTTCGTCGCGTTTTTCGAAAGCGGCGTCGATAATCTTTTCCAGTTCAGCGACCGACATGAAGGCGATCCTTTGCCGCCGCGTTTGTCGGGGGACGTTTGGGCGATGTCAAGCAATTGTAGCCCCGCTGAGCGAAGCAAAAGCCCGGAGCAGCAGCGACGCCGGTGACCCTCGGCGTCGCCAATCTAATCCGGACTGCATTCACGCTGTAAAAACCCGGCGAGATCGTCGGTGACGTGGTCGACGTGCGGCTCGTTGCGGCCGGCAAGCTCCCACTCCTCGCGCAGAACCACGCCGGCACCCTTGGGGACGACCAGTACGGTGATCATACCGAGCGCATGCGGCACTTCGAGATTGCGGGCCAAATCCTCGAAGATTGCCGTGCGCTTGGCATCGACCTGGTGCCGCTTGAGAAAGCGCTCGTAGACCACGGGCCGCGGCTTCGGCTCCAGTTCGGCCGCCCTGATGTCGAACACGTCCTCGAAATGCCGGTCGATGCCGAGCCGCAGCGTCACCGCATCGGCGTGATGGCGCGTGCCGTTGGTGAGGATCAGTTTGCGCCCGGGCAAAGCAGCGAGCGCCGCGGCAAGCGCCGGGTCCGGAGTCAGCTGCGAGTGGTCGATCTGGTGAACCATTTCGAGAAACTCGTCCGGCTCGAGCCCGTGCTCCTCCATCAGGCCGCGCATGGTCGTGCCATAGCGCCGATAATAGTCCTTCTGCAGGCGGAACGCCTCGTCATGGCTGACGTGCAGAAAATCGACAATGTAGTCGCGGATGCGCCGATCGACCTGCTGCCAGAGATTGACCTGGTGCGGATAAAGCGTGTTGTCGAGATCGAACACCCAGGTCTCGATCCCGGCAAAGCCGCGCGCGGCGGGGCGTCGCGCTGCCGGCAACTCGTTGCTGCCATGTTTCACGGCGAGAAGCTTTTAGCGATTGTCGAATCGGTTGCAATGGGGAACGGAGGCGGGGTCGGTCGATGCGTCGGAAGCTGCGCAAGACGTTGCCATTTCTTACCGCAATTTTTATCGGCACCACGGCGGCAGCGCTGATCGCCGGAATGGCGATGCTCGCCGCACACCCGTAAGCCGCTCTGCCCGCTTATCCGCCGAGCGCCCAATCGCCGCGATTCGGGGCATTTCGGAGCCGACCCAGACCAGAACCAAGATCGCCGAAGTGCCAGGAGTGACCAACGGGGCCGCAGCAAAAATGCACGCTTGGCCGGCGGCGGACGATTGCACAAGCCGTTCTGGCGAGCGTAGTGCGCTTACGCAGAGCCAGTCTTCTTCTCGAACGCCTCGTCGAGCAGAAAAATGTCGGTGAGCAGCGCGCGGATGTGGATCGAAGCGTTGAGGTTGTCGACTATCTGCGATCCGATCACCCGCTGCGCCAACACAAAGCGGATTGCGGCGCGTGCGTTCGCGGCGTCGTTCCGCAGTACCGCGAGCATATCGGCGGTAGCCTGGGCGATTGCGCCGCGTGGCGAGCCAACATCGGCGGGCGTTGCCGCCGCCAAAACGTCGAGCGCGGCATCGGCGCGAGCCAGCGCTTGTCTGACGCCGAGCGGATCGTCTTCCTCGGCTTTGCGCCCCTGTGCGGCGTAGGCAAGCATCAATTCGTAGGTCGATTCGATTGCGTCGATCGCGGCGGCGACGGTTCGCGGCTGGTCGGATTCGGGCGATGCCATGATCAGTCCTTGTCGTTGCTCGCGGATCAATCGCTCGGCGCGAAGCGCTTACGGCTTCCAGCGGGCAGCGTCGTGATGCTCCGAATATTCCTTGCGGCTGACCCAGCCGCGGACCATTGCTCGCAGCATGTACCAGTTGTCGGGGCGCAACGTGAAATACAAATGCACCATAAAGATCGAGACGATCGCCATCGCCGCCATGCCGTGAACCACATAGATCACACCCCAGGTGTCCGCCGAGAGCAGGTAGGGGTCGCGGTTCCATAGCGGCGTGTCGATCTTGAGCAGCATCAACAGGCCGCTGCCGACGACCGACAAAACTAAGACGGCGACGACCAGATGGTAGAGTTTCTGCGAGGCGTCGTATTTGCCGGGAAGCGGCGGCGCCTTGCGCCCGCCGAGCAGGGAGGTGAAGGTGCGCCACAGCTCGCGCAGATCGGCAAGACCGATCCACATGTTGCGCCAATCCTGGAAGAACAGCGCGCGCACGATGTGAATGAGAATCAGGGCGGCCAACGCCACACCGGTCGCCCAGTGAATATCGAGCCATTCGAACTTGACGCCGAGGATCGGCAAAAACGCCGTCGCCATCAGCACGATGATGCAGACCGCCATCAGCCAATGATAGAGCCGATCGGATAGGGTGTGACGCATCACTTGCTGCGATCGGTCGACTGCACGTGGCCAATTACGCGATGTCAGTTCGTCCATGGCTTGTTATTTCCAGATCAAAGCGCTTGGCGCGCGCGCCGTTTGGCAAGCGCACTCAACACGGCGTGCAGGAGAATAAAGGCGATTGCCGCACCGACAAAGCATGGCAGCAAATCCCACGAAGCGCCGATCAGTTGATCGGCGCCACCATAGATCGATCGCGAATACCGGAAAAACTCCATGGCCTGCTCGCTCGTTCAAGTTTTTGCCTGGCCGAATTCGACGCCGGCATTATCGACCATCCATCGCGCCGCATCCAAGGCACCGCCGGTGGCCCGCCGCCGGTGGCTCGCGGCCCAACCGGCCGACTGCAACAGCGGAAGAAACAGCGTCGGCGCCGCGGCCTTGCGCGCGACCTCGAGAATGCGGGCAATATCGTCCTGCAAGCGCCTGCTCGACGTGTTCGATTCGTAGCGACCCGTCAGGACCTGGTCTGCGATTTCGGCCGGGGCGCCGCCGCTGCCGGGGGCGAGCAGTGGCAGCGCCTCGAGCAGGCTGGCGGGGTCGAGTCCGGCCATCTTGGCGATGGTCACCATCTCGACATGGATCGCTACGGACAGCATGCGGAACGCGGAAGCGAGCGCCTTGGCAAGCGGTCCGGTGCCGAGTTCGCCGAGCCGCAAAATGTGTGCGGAAAATGCGCGCAACACCGGCGTGATCGTCGCAAGCGCATCGGCAGGACCGGCGGTGAGCAGCGTCAGTTTGCCGGCCTGCAATTCCCGCGCGCCACCGACCGGAGTGGCTTCGATCCAGATGACGCCTTTCGAATACAGCGCGCGTGCGATCGTTGCGCCGGCTTGGGGCGAAGTGTCGCTCATGTCAACGAGGATGGTCCCGGGGCGTAGCGCGTGCAGGAGACCGACCGGCCCAAGCACGGATTCGCGCAGGGTTTCGTCGTCTGTCTCGGCGAGAAAAATTAGATTGCATAACTGCGCCAGATCGTAGGGGGAGCCGGCCGGCGCACTGCCGCCGCCGGCGATATGCGCTTGGAGGAGCCGCGGATTGATGTCGGTGACCGTATTGCCAATACCTTGGGCATCGAACCGGCGGTTCAGCGCATCGCCGAGCAAGTCGAGGCCGACGATGCCGACCGAAAAATCCGTCATTCGTTACTCCGCCGCGCGCGGGGATCATGGCGGTCTTACGACTCGCCAACCAGGCCCCATGCCGCTCCAAAACGCACCCAGCCCGGCCTGCGGCGATCCGAACTTGATTCGGAACGTCGCGGATCGGGCCGTATGCGACGTCGGTTCAACCGTCAGGCTGCGTCCCGCACGGCGCGCATGACGAGGCTCGCTAACAGCGGAATCTTGAAGCCGTTGTAGTTGAGCGGATGGGCGCCGTGAGTCTCCGACTGGCCGGCGAGTTCGGCCAAATCTTGGTCGACCTTTTTGCCCTTGATGGTGTCCTCGGCCGCGGCGCAACGCCGCGGTATCGCTGACACACCGCCAAGTGCAATGCGCGAGGCCTGCACCACGCCACCGGCATCGCTGCGCACGGCCGCCGCCACATTGACCAGCGCAAAGTCCCAGGTATTGCGATCGGTGGTCTTCTCGAAATAGAAGCGGGCGCCGGCCCATTCCTTGGGAATGCGGATCGCTACCAGGAGGTCTTCAGGCTGCAGCTGCGTCAGCCGGGTAATGTCCTTGGCGGGGCCGACGAAGAAGTCTTCGGCATTCACCACGCGTTGACCTCCGGCGTTGCGGATCACCATCTTGGCGTCGAGCGCCACCATGGTCGGCGCCATGTCGGACTGCGACACCGCGACGCAGCGATTGGCGCCGAACAGAGCGTGCTCGCGGTTCTCGCCCTCCGGCGTATCGGAGAAGCAGGTATTGCCGCCGGCGCGGTAGCAGGGCAGGCCGTAACGGTAGTACCAGCAGCGCGCGTCCTGCGAGACGTTGCCGCCGATGGTGCCGGTATTGCGAATTTGCGGGCTGGCGACGCGGCCGGCCGCTTCCGCCAGGAGCTTGTAGCTCTTGTTGATGATCGGATTTCTCTCGACTTCGCTGATCGTGGTCAGCGCGCCGATCTCGATCCCGTCCGCGGTTTCTTTTACGCCCTTCATTTCGGCAATGCCGGTCAGCTCGACGACAACCTTCGGCCGCTTGATACGGTCCTTGAACCAGGACAGCGAGTCGTTGCCGCCGGCGAGTTTCCAGACGCTGTCTTTGTGGGCATCAAGTAGCGCCAGAGCGTCGGCGATAGTCGTGGGCTGATAGAGTTCGAAGCCCGGAATGACATCCTTGATCAGCATGACAGGGGCTCCTCGGTTACATCGTGCTGGCCGCAAGCGGCTTGTAGGATTGCGGCCGCTTGGCAAGCGCGTTGATGATCATGTCGCGGACCACCGGGGTGCGGTGGAAATAGGTTCCGCCGAGCGCGTCGGCGATCGCGTTGATCAGGGACGCTGCGGCCGCCCCCATGAGCGGTTCGCCGATCCCCTTCACGCCGACGGGGTTGTCCCGGTCCGGCCGATCGACGGCCGCCCAGTCGAACTTCTTCGGCATGTCGAGATACGTCTTCGGCTTGGCCTGATCGAATTGTACGTTGGCGGGCAGGCCCAGATGATGGTCGTAAACGATGCGCTCGGTGGTAGCGAGCCCGAAGCCCATCATGCTGCCGCCGAAGATTTGCGTTCGCAGCCCGTCCGGATGCAGCACCGTGCCGCAATCGGCAACACCGAGATATTCCAAGATTTCGTAGGTGCCGGTTTCGGTATCGAGTTCGATCATGCAGAAGCCGGCGACCAACGCCGGCGTCAGTCCGCGCTTCGGCAGTTTGTCCTTGGCAACGCCGATCAGTCCGGAACCGGCCAGCGCGACGACCGACGCCTTGGTCAGTGGGTTTATGTCGACCGGCACTTCCTTGCCGCAATACTTACCGCCGAGTTCGATCGCTTTCCTGGCCGCGTCGGCAAAGCTTAACACCTTCGAAGCATCGGTCTTATGCACGACCTTTCCGTTCTTCAGCTCGTAGTCGCCCGCGGCACCGCCGAGCACGATGACCGCGATCTCCAGGAGCTTGTTCTTGGCGTCGACGGCGGCGACATAGTTGCCGCGTGAAGCGGTGAACGTCGTGTTCGAGCCGAACTGACCGATCATCCACGGCAAGTGCCGATCGCTACGGCCACGTACGATGACGACGTCGTCCCAATCGTAGCCGAGCACTTCGGCGGACACCCGCGCGGTTGCCGCGTAGGAATAGGTGCCAAGGTTGCCGACACCGGTGTGCACGTAAAGCTTGCCGTCCGGCAGGATGCGAACAATGCCGTCGAAGCCGGCCGAACCGCCGGCGTGAAACGCGCAGCCGATGCCGACGCCGATCACCTTATTGCCGCGGCGCTTGCCGGACAGTTTCTTCTTCTCCTCCCAATCGAACAATTCGCCGCCCTTGGCGAGCGCGTCCTTGAGGTAGGCGCTGGTCAGCTTGCCCTTGGCGTCCTCGCCATCGAAGCCGTCGTTATCGGGCGCGTTGATGCGCCGGATTTCCAGCCGATCGACGCCGAGTTGGCGGGCGGCTTCGTCGAGGAACGGCTCGAACGTCATCGCGGTCTGGTTCTCGCCCGGACCGCGCTGGGGTCCGCGCGGCGGCGTGTTGGTAAGCACCGAGATGCCGCGCCAGCGCATCGCCTCGGGCTGATAGACGACCTGCGAGGCGTCGCCGACGTTGCGGAAGTCCCAGAACCCGATATTGGGGCCGTTGTCCTGCACCACGAACACGTCAATTGCGGTGATGCGGCCGGTCTCGGCGAAGCCGACCTTGGCCCAGCCCTGGAAGCCGGCGCGGCCGGAGCCGTTGGCGTACTCTTCCTCGCGCGTAACGCGCAGCATGACCGGGCGGCCGTTGGCCTTCTTCGACAGGTGTCCGGAGATCGCCACCAGCGGATAGCCAGTGCCTTTGGAGCCGAAGCCGCCGCCGCAATACTCGGCGATGAATACGAGGTCCTCGGGTTTGATGCCAAGCGTGCGTGCGATGTACGGCACCACGAACGACTGGCTCTGCATCGAGCCGTGCACGTAGCACTTGCCGTTCTGCCAGTACGACATGTTCGAGCGCGTTTCCATGCAGTGATGCGATGTCGCCGCAGTCTGGAAGCTGCGCTCGATGATGACTTTCGCTTTTTTGAAGCCGGCATCGAGATCGCCGTACTGCCATTGCTCCACGGGCTTGCCCATGGGCAGCTTGCCCTCGTCGAGGCCCGCGTAGTCCTTGGCGGTCCACTTCACCGTCTGCAGCGGCAACCGGATATTGGCGACGTTGCCGCCGCTGAACGCATTGGGTCCACCCGGATAGAGCGAATCCAGCGGATCGATGACATGATCGATCTGCTCGAGGTCGATCTTGATCGCCTCGACCGCGGCGGCGGCAATTTCTTCCAATTCGGCGGCGACCGCCACGATCGGGGCGCCCGCATAGACCGGTTCCCTATAGAGAATCGGGTCGACCGGCGGCGGGAACTGCGGCACGTCGTTGGGCGTGATGATGGCGACGACGCCCTTCATCTTCATTGCCGCCGAGGTGTCGATACTGCGCACACGCGCATGCGGCATCGGCGACACCGCGAGCGCGGCGTGCAGCATGCCTTCGGCCTGAAAATCCTCGGAATATTTGGCCGCGCCGGTGACCTTGGCGTGGATATCCGGGGGCGTAAAATTTTTGCCGACGAGCTTGTAATCAGACATTTCAGCCTCCCTGCGCCGCGCGCATCACACCGGCCAGGTACTGGTTGTAGGAACCGCACCGGCACAGGTTGCCCGACATTGCCCGTCGCGCTTCTTCGATGGTCGGATGAGGATTGACCGCCAACAGCGCGACCGCGGACATCACCTGGCCGGGCGTGCAGAAACCGCATTGCGGGCCGAGTTCGGCGATGAACGCTTTTTGCACTGGGTGCAGCTCGCCGTTCTTGGCTACGCCTTCGATGGTGGTGATCGCCTTGCCGACGACGGCATGGGTCAGCGTGGTGCAGGAATAGATCGGCTTGCCGTCGACGATCACGGTACAGGCGCCGCATTCGCCGCGGTCACAGCTCAGCTTTGTGCCGGTGAGCCCAAGCTTGTAGCGGATCGTGTTGGCGAGCGTTTCATACGGCAGCACATCGACGCGCCGTGTCTGGCCGTTGACGTTGAGGCTGACCAGGCGCTCGACCGTGCCGGGGGTGGCCGCGCGCGCGGTGCCGGCGCGGAACAGATAGCCGGTGGCGCCCAACGTCGCGCCGGAGGCGATAACGCCCTTGATGAAGCTTCGTCGCGACGCCTTGATTCGCGCGATCTCCGGCAGCGGGCCATCGCTCGCTGCGAGACGATCGTCGCGCGCATGCGCATCGCGGACATGCGACGTGCGGCAATCTTCTGTCATTGCCCGTCTCCCTCGACGTTTCCTAGATAGTGCTGCCTTCGATCGACCTGCACTGGTCGACCGCCTGCTTTGCAGGCTTTTGACGCGGCATGTTTACGGGAAAAGCTTGCGTCAAAATCGAACGCGATTCAAGCTAAATTGTCGGCGTTCTAAAGTACGACGCCATCGCCGGAAATTTCGTTACGGGGCAGATATCTACGGCCGATCGACGAGACGCGATTCAGTTGCGAAAATCGTGCGTCCGCAGGAATTCGGCCGTCAGCTGCGCCGCCCGCTGCTTTTCGGCGGGTGTCATCTGCAGCGCGGCCGCATCGCGGCAGGACAAACTTTCCGGATAACCGTTGGTCAGCGCGATGTCGCACCAGGAATAGGCCGCCGCGAGATCGCGCGCTACGCCACGCCCGTAAAAATACTGCAGGCCGAGGAAAAATTGCGCCGTCGGCTGTCCGGCAGCGGCGGCGCGGCGGAACCAAAACAATGATTGCCGATCGTCGCGGCGCACACCTTTGCCAGAATAATACATAAAACCAAGTGAGGCTTGCGATTTGGCGTCGCCATTGCGCGCCAACGGCGACCAGGTCGAGAACGCCAGCGCGTAGTCGCCCGCGTTGAATGCGTTCAGGCCGTCCCCGAACGGATCCGCGGCTGCGGAAGCGGCTATCGCTGTGGCGAGCAGGATACCGAGACAGGTCGGGGCGAACCTCCGCATCGGCCTGAACTTCAGCTCGCTTCGCGCCAGGACGTCGCCGGAACCAATCCCCTGAGCGCGCCGTCGTGCAAGCGCACCGGGTCGCGTTCGCCCTCGGTCGCCAGCCTCAGCATCGCACGCGCCAGTTCGTCCGGCTTGATCGACGAATTGCCGATCGACTTGAGCGTAAGCCATGCCTCGTCGAAGGCCGTCTCCAGCACAATCAAGGTCTGCGGATCGAAAGCATGGGTTTGAAACCCGCGCATGCTGCCCCTCACGGCGTTGCCGCCATCGGCGGGATGGGACCCGGCTGCTACTGATTTGGCGAAGCCTCGGCGCAAACTTGGCCGAGTTTGTGGCATTGGCGCGTGCGCGCGAATTATTGACCTGCGTCCGGCTCGACTCCGGCGATTTCGTTGATCAGCTTGCGCAATACGGCGCCGGCGAAATTGTCATAACTCGCCACCGGAATCATGAAGGCGCCGGGGCCGCCGATCACATTGTCATGATAATAATGGTCGAGGCCGGGTTCCACGGTGAGGATGGGCAGGCCGTTAATGCTGATGCCGTCGGCGACGGCCTCATCGCGCGCCATCCTCGCCGGGCGGCCGCTGTTGTTGGAGCCGTCGCCGGAAACATCGATGATGCGCCGCGCCCCCTTGAACGGGCTCTGCGCCAGCAAGGCGCGCGAGTAGTCGACCGCACCGCTGATCGAGGTGCCGCCGCGGAACAGCCGGCGGGGCACCGCCGCCAGCCTGTCGGCAAACGCGCTGGCGCTGGCCTGGTCCTTGATCAGCGTCCAGTCGGCGACCACGACATGCAGTGACGGGCCGGTCCATTGAAACATGGTGACGGCGATCGACCGGGTGCCGAGGGAGCGGATCGCGCTTACGACTTGCGGATCGCGGAACGCCGCCGCATACCCCCGCTTCTGCAATTCGAACCGATCATTGCTGACGCTGAACGAGCAATCCACCGCGAGCACGAGCGCAATCGATACGTTTGTCGGCGCCGGAGACGGTGCGGGCGCCGCGCTCTGCGCCGAAGCGGGCAACGGGGCCGCGGCAAGCAGGAGCAGCGCCGCCAGCGCCGCTTTCCATCGCCGGCCGCGCTCGCGCTCAGGCCTTTTGTTCATTGGCAACGCACGGTTCCCTGAACCTCGCCCACCGCAGTGACAGCGCACATCATACGGCGACGACATGGCAAATGTTTGCGCTCGGTCTCAATGCCAGAGCTGAAACGCCACCAGCGCCGCGAGCATGAGGGCGCCGCCCAGCGCCTGCACCGGCGTGATGACTTCGCCGAGCAGCGGCGCGCTGAGCAGCGTCGCGAGCAGCGGCTCCAGATTCATGATCAGCGCGGTGCGGAACGGGCCGAGCCGGTCGGCGGAAACGTAAAGCATCAATATGCCGGCCGCCGTGGTGATGCTGACAAGCAGGATCGCGATCCATCCGGGCCCGGTCTGCGGCGGCTGCCAATCCAAGCTGATCGCGGCGGCAAGCGCGAAGATCGCGGTCGAGGACACCAGCGAATACCACGTCGTCAGCCGCGGGTCGGTGTTCTGCAGCTCGGTACGGGCGACGAGAAGAAAGACCGCCCGCGACACGGCGGCGCCGAGCGCCAGGGCCACTCCAACAACAGACAGATGCTGCGGATAGGCGCCAATCATCAGCGCCAGGCCGCAGAAGGCGGCAATCGCGGCGAGCGAGCCGGACCACGACAGCCGTTCCACGCCCAGCAGCCAGCCGCCGAGTCCGGTCAACAGCGGATAGATGTAATAGGTCAGCACCGCGATCGGCACGGTGATGAGATCGATGGCCTTGAACAGGCCGTAGACGATTGCTGCGAACAGAACTCCGAGCCCGAGCGCGATGGCGCGGATACGCGGCGGCTGTGGGGCCGGCGCCGGTCCGACACGCAGGTAGACGAACAGAATGCCGAGGCCGACGACGCCGCGGATCAAAGCCAACGTGAGCACGTCCCCGCCGGCTGCGAACACGAACTTGCTGAACACATCGGAGAAGGCGAACGCGATCGCGGCCACTATGCCGGGGCCGAGGACGAAGCGCCGCCCCAAGCGGGTGTCGTTCGAGTCCATCGGCCTCAGCTGTGGATCAGGGTACCGGCGCCGAGTTCGGTGAACAGTTCGAGCAGCACCGCATGCGGAACCTTGCCGTCGAGGATGACCACGCCCTCGACGCCGCGTTCGAGCGCGTCGATGCAGGTCTCCACCTTGGGAATCATTCCGCCCGAAATGGTGCCGTCGGCGATCAACCGGCGCGCATCATCGACCGACAGTTCCTTGATCAGGCTTTGCGACCTGTCGAGCACACCGGGCACGTCGGTGAGCAGCAGGAAACGCTTAGCCTTGAGTGCGCCGGCGATGGCGCCGGCGAACGTGTCGGCATTGACGTTGAACGTGCCGCCGTCCGCCGCTGCCGCCACCGGCGCCAGCACCGGGATCAGCTCGCGGCCCGAGGATCTGCGTCAGCACGCTGATATCCACCTTGTCCGGTTCGCCGACGAAGCCAAGATCGATCACGTTCTCGATTTCGGAGCCCGGATCAACCACGGTTCGCGTCAGCTTTTTGGCAATGACCATGTTGCCGTCTTTGCCGCAAAGCCCGACCGCCTTGCCGCCGGCCTCGTTGATGTAACCGACCATCTGTTTGTTGATCGAGCCGGCGAGCACCATTTCGACGATTTCAAGCGTCTTGGCGTCGGTGATGCGCAGGCCTGCGGCGAACTGAGATTGCACGCCGACGCGCTTGAGCATGGCCTCGATCTGCGGACCGCCGCCATGCACCACGACCGGATTGATCGCCGTCTGCTCCAGAAGCACGATGTCGCGAGCGAAGTCGCGCGCCAGTTGCTCCTGCCCCATGGCGTGGCCGCCGTATTTGATGACCACGACCTCCTCGTCGTAGCGCTGCATATAGGGTAAGGCTTCGGCCAGGATACGGGCCTGCTGGTGGGGCGTCACCTCCATCGGGAACTCCTTGGAACCGCAGGCTATTTAGCCCTTGATGCGGCATCATGGAAGGGCCGTGGCCGGCGTCATGGCGAACGGTCTCGCATTGATCGCGCTGATCGTTGCCGGCGCGGCCATCCTCATGACCGGCAGCACGCTGAGCGGCGCCACGCTCGGCTTCATGCGCGCGGACACAGTGACAAGGACGCAGATTCGCGCGGGCTAAGCGCACTCGCGAAGCGTTCCAACGTTGCGGCTGGAGGCCGACATGCATTCCGCTGCCGGCCTCCGGATTTTTTTGGACCTTTTTGGATTTTTTTTGATTTTCTGGATTTTGTGGATTCATCCATGATTCTTTGCGTCTACTCCAAGCTGTGTGCTCGTCCGCAGCAGGCGGCTGATGGCGGCGCGTAGTTCGACAATGCCCGTCCCCGCATGGGCGGATGTTGCCAGCACACCCGGATAGGCGGCCGGACGCCGCGCGAGCTCGCCGTTGAGCATCTCCAAACGTGCCGCAAGTTCCACCGCCGTCGTACTGGTCCGCCTTGGTGAGCACGATCTGGTAGCTCACCGCCGATCGATCGAGCGCAGCAAGAATCTGCTCGTCGGCTTCCATGAGTCCACGGCGTGCGTCGAGCAAGAGATACACACGGGCAAGCGTGGTGCGGCCCCGCACATAATCGTGAACGAGCTGCGTCCAGGCGCTTATCTTGCTCTTCGCTGCGGCCGCGTAGCCGTAGCCGGGCATATCGACCAGCAAGAGCCGGCTGCCGGCCGCGGCCGGACCGCCGAAAAAGATCAGTTCCTGCGTTCGCCCCGGCGTATTCGACGTTCGCGCCAGCGCCCGCCGCCCGGTGAGAGCATTGATCAGACTGGACTTGCCGACGTTGGAGCGCCCGGCGAATGCGAGTTCCGGGCCTGCCATACGGGGCAGCGAGGCGACCGATCCGGCGGCGGAAAGAAAACGCCACTCCCCGGCAAACAGCCGGCGGCCGGCCTCGATCTCAGCCGCAGTGAAGGTGCCGGGACGCTCGACTGCGGCATTGACCGCGGCATTCATGGCCGTATCGCCGTGCGGGGCCCGCCTTTGGCAGGCGCTGGGGAGGAACTAAAGGCGCCAGGCCCGCGGTTTGTACAGCGCCTGGACGCATTGGATCCGGGGCGTGGCCGCGCGCGCAAGCGCAGCCAGACTTGGCGCGGGAGGCTTTCATGGAGGATTGGACAAGCGTACGGCTTTGCGACGTCGTGAACTTGCTTCTTGGCGTCGTCCTGTTCTTCTCGCCGTGGCTGTTCGACCTTTCCACCGGCGCCCAATGGCAGACCGCCTCGATCGTCGGCATCGTCATCGCCGTGCTGTCGATCGCCGCGCTGGCGGCGTTCGCGATCTGGGAGGAGTGGCTCAACCTCCTTGCCGGGCTGGCGCTGATCGTCTCGCCTTGGCTGCTCGGTTTCCAGGACAGTCAGGCGATGACGATCGACGTTGTCATCGGCATCATCGTGGCGGCGCTCGCGGCTTTCGAGGCTTGGCTATACCAGGGACCTGCAATCGAAAGTCCGAATTCGTAAGCGTGGCGCTCGACTTGCCGGATTGCAATTCCTGCCCTGCAGTGGCGCGGAGACGTGGCGCTCCGAGCCGAATTATCGGCTTGTCGAATTTTGCGCTGCAATCTGCGCCGCGATCTCACAATTCCGACTTCTGCGGGCCGAATTCCTGCGTTGAACGACTGGCACTGGCGCCACTCGCATAGCGAGCGGCGGCAGCAACTGCGGAAATACCGATCTTTCCGTAACGGCGGTCGAGCGGCGTGCACTCGTCATGAAGCTCTGCGGGGCGGCCGCGTTGCGGTCGCCGTCTTTCTGGCCGTTTCGGAAGCAACATCCTTCATTGTCAAACCCCATCCTTTGTTCGCTGAGCGATGGCGGCGTGGGTAGGGGCGAGTGCGGCGGAAATGGGCGGCAAACCGACCGCCAGCATGACATTTCGGCGAAGCGTCGCGAGCAATGATCCGGCAATGGTAAACGCCGCGTTACCGGTCGTGGTAAACCGCTGATTAATGAGTGGCTGCCATAGTCCCGGACGGCATCGACGCAGCGGAATTCGACCGATTTCTCGCGTTATCCAACGGATCATGCCGGCACAGTGCGGCATTCTTGCAACACTCGGCGCAGACCTGCATCTGGATGCGCTGTCATGACTGGCATCGGCGTTGCGATTTCGCTATGGAAACCATTGGAATCGAAAGTGTGACAGAGTTGAAGCGGCAGGATGGATGAGCCATGAGACTGCGCGCGATTGCATTTGTCATTATCGGCCTGATGCTCAGCCTGATCCTGGGCGGCTGCATGCAGGAGACGCTTGAGCCGGCGAGCCAGGCCGGCTGGACCCCACGCGACAAGCAGTTGATGTCCAATCTGCCTTACGCGCAGGCGGATATCCCCGAACAATATCGCCGGCACATCGTCGACTTCACCCGCAAGGAATCGCCCGGCAGCATCGTCGTCGATGAAGACAACAAGTTCCTCTATTACGTGCTGCCCGACGGCAAGGCGATCCGCTACGGCATCACCGTCGGCGAGGAGGCGCAGGCCTGGAGCGGCATCGCCAAGATCGACCGCGTGGCGGAATGGCCGCCGTGGGTCCCGACCGCGGGCGAGCAGAAGCGCCTCGGACCGTTTCCGGCTTTCGTCACCGGAGGTCCGCAAAATCCGATGGGCGCGCGCGCCCTCTACCTCTATTCCAACGGCCAGGACACTGGTTACCGCATTCACGGCACCAACCAGCCCGAATATATCGGCCAGGCCATCTCGTCGGGCTGCATCCGCATGACCAATGAGAACGTGATCGACCTGTACCGGCGCGTTCACGTCGGAACCATCGTGGTGGTGCTGAAGCCCACAACCGACTTGAAGTCGGAAGTGGCAGCATCGGGACCAATCTCGCCGCTGAACTGAAATATCCTATTGCAACGACGGGAACGGCGCCGATCTTCTCGGCGCCGTTTTGTTTGCGAGCATTACGCCCTCGCTCACCCGCTCTCATTCGTCATGCCCGCGCTTGTCGCCTTTCCGTGGCATCATCCGCGCAGGATGATCCGGTCATCGCAACGGCAGCGTGGTGACTGGATGGTCCGCCGTCGCGGACCAGATCGGCAATCGGGACGGCCGGCGCTACGCCCCCAGCGTGACGTGGAGGATTTCCGGTGGCACGCCGAGGCGGGCCGGGATGATGCTGGTGCCGAGTCCGCCGGAGACGATCATGTGGCGCCCGGCTTCGACGATGTGACCGTACGCATAGCGCGCGCCGTATTTCGAAGGCACGAACGCAGGCCAGATCAGCGGCAGGCGAATCTGGCCGCCATGGGTGTGGCCGGCAAGCGTGAGCGCCACCCGTTCCGGCACGCGCGGGAAAATGTCCGGCTCGTGCACCAGCAGCAGGACGGGATCGTCGTTGCGGATTTTTTCCAGCGTTCCCGGCAAATCGTCGACGCCGCGAAAGCGGCCGTGGCCGAGCGGATGGGCAAGCTGATCGCCGAGGCCCGCGAGCCAGAATTTTTTTCCCGGCGCGCCGAGCAGCACGACGTCGTTCTGCAGAACGGGGATGCCGACGCCTGCCAGCGCGCCGCGTACGCCTTGCAGGTCATGCCACCAGTCGTGGTTACCGAGAATGGCCCAGGTGCCCAGCGGCGCTGAAAGCCGCTTGAGTTCGGCCGCCCACAGCGGATCGGGCACGCGCGTGCTGGCGAAACGGTAGGTGGCGATGAAATCGCCGAGCAGCACGACGATATCCGAGCGCAGCCGGTTGGCTCGATCCACCACCTCGCGAACGTGCGGCAGCAGCATGTCCGGCCCGCCGGCATGCAGGTCGGCAATGACGGTGATCGCCAGTTTTTGCCCCGCCGGCCAGTTCTGCGGCACCGGCGCGTAGCGCGTGACCACGAGGCCCTGCGGCTCGATCGCGCCGGCATAGAGTGCGGTCGAGCTTGCCGCAAGGCCGGCGAGCCCCGCTGCCGCGCCGAGCACGCGCCGGCGCGTTACGCCCGTGCGCGCTGTCAAGCTCGAATCGGGTTCGGGACCGCCCACACCATCCGCCGTCATCAAGGCCTCATCGCGCGGTCACGGCGCGCAAACTGACAGTCGCGCGCAGCAAGCACATCAGGCATGAATGCCGCGTTCATGCCGTCGCCTCATAGCCGATCCGGACGCTCGCTGTGTTAACGCGCGGTCACGAATCCGCGAGGCAACTTCCTTCCCTCTCCCCTTGCGGGAGAGGGCGGCGCGTTGTGAGCGAGTGCGAGCAGCGCCCCCGGGTGAGGGGATTCCCGGCTCAACCCAATTCGTTATCGGGGATTTCAGCAAGCGTTGCCAGATGCCGGTAGTGGGCTACTTTGACTGACGGAACCGATTTGGAGCCTTGAAACGGGGACTGGCAATTGCAGGCCGGCCATGCCATGTTTCGGGTATGCCAAAGCGGATTAAGCATCGCCCCACGGTTAAACGTCCCCGCGACGTAAATCAGCTTGCGCACTTCCTGGTTGAGCAGTCTACTATGGCTCCGGAAGTGGCGGCACCTCCTACCCCGGTGCCGGCGAATATTTCCAAATACATGTCGGAGATCGGTCGGAAGGGCGGCCAGATTGGCGGCAAGCGGCGTCTTAGCACTCTGAGCGACAAAGAACGCAGGCAGATCGCCGCGAAGGCCGCCAAGGCCCGGTGGAGCAAGCCGAAGGGGCCTAAAACTTAGAGACTGCGGGGAGATAAATGGCGAAGCAGGCGGCAAAAACTCCAAAGGAGGAAGGGCAGGAAGCGGCAACAAAATTCGCTCGGGACGGGTTGTTCGCTGGCATTGTCAGCGAACTCAACCTGAACCAGGATCAGCTGGTTAAACGGCAGGACCTTATTAAGCGGATCGAAAAGTCGCTTTCTGAAAAATATGGCGCCGAAAATAAGCTCATAAGCTACGTGATCCGGTTCGGCCACCGCAATGCTCAGATTTATTCCGCCGACATTACCGCTTTTAGTTCTATTCTTTCGTCGGTGAAGCACGCCGAAGAGCTTAACGTGATTTTGCACGGCCCCGGTGGTGACGGATCAATCATCGAAAAAATGGTCGAGATGTGCCGAGATCATTTACCCCGGCATAGTCAAAAACTCCGCGTCATCGTGCCGAATATAGCGAAAAGCGCCGCGACGGTATTTGCGCTCGGCGCCGACAAGATCGTCATGGGCTATTGTTCCGAACTAGGCCCGATCGACCCCCAGGTGCCGCTCGTTAACGCCGGCATTACCCAATTCATATCGGCGTGGGCCTACGTAGAGTTGCGCGACACGCTGATGCAGAAAATTAAGGAGGCAACTGAAAAGAAAGAACCTGTTGTAGGGCTGATAACGCAGCTTTCCGGTCTCAATATCCCGTTTGTGCAGGAGATGGAAAATCTCATCCATTTTGCTGAAAACACAGCCACTCGGTTGCTCACGAAATATATGCTGAAAGACCAGATAAAAGATGCAGCAAAGCGAGAGGAAAAGGCGCGCACGATAGCTGGAAAGCTGCTCTCAAAACAGCTATTCCCGATACACGGCCATTTTATAAACGCCCAAACCGCACAAAAGGAGTTGGAACTGGACGTTGATATTCTTGATCGAACAGACGAACTGTGGGGGATGATTTGGGAGTATTATCTGAGGGCAGAGGTGCAGATGGGCATTGCCCCTGCACCTGACACAATCAAAATCAAGCTGTTCGAATCCGCGACGGAGTCGATTATAACCCCGGAACCTGTGAGACCGTCGGGGTAACAGTTAGGTCGCCCACGCAGTCAAGCTCGATCGGTTGGACGTGGGCGTCCATCATCCGCGCCTGCCCCGCAATTTCGAGCACAAGATTCACGTCGGGATGCTGCTCCATCGCCTTACGCACGACCTCAGAAACGTCTTCTGCCCTGTTCGCCGCTACCACCTTCACTTTTCTATTCCTTTGCACAGTCATGAGGACCTCCCTGTCCAAGTCCGCCATTGACGGACCGAACGTAATCAAGCCTGACAACCGTGACAACCCCGAGATGTGCCCGAACATGGTAAATTTTCGGTTGACATGCTAAAGCGGCTTTAGTATATTTGCCACCATGAATAGACTTGATCGCCACACCAGAGCCCGCGTCATTAGCTGCCTGATCGAGGGCTGCTCGATCCGCGCAACGGTACGGATGACAGGTGTCGCCAAGAAGACGGTAATGCGGCTTTTGGTTGAGATCGGAGAGGTTTGTGCAGACTACCAAGACCGCGTTTTTCGGAACCTCCCCTGCCGCCGTTTGCAGCTGGATGAGATGTGGGCGTGGATTTACTGCAAAGACAAAAATCGGACACCCGAGATTGCCGCCAAGCATCCCGACGCTGGCGACGTGTGGCTTTGGGTCGCGGTTGATGCCGATACCAAGCTTGTCCCGTCTTGGGCGCTTGGGGATCGCTCCCTGAGGGCGGCAACAGCGTTCGTGGCTGACTTGGCTTCCCGCATGAAGGCGCGCGTACAGGTCACGACAGACGGCCATAGGGCCTACCTGGAGGCCATGGAAAGTGCGTTCGGCGCCGATTGCGACTTTGCAGTATTGCAGAAAATTTACGGGACACCGCTTGAACAGGAAACGCGGTATTCTCCGCCTCAGTGCATTGGCGTCCAACAGGCTGTCATAACCGGCAACCCTGACCCCGCGCACATCTCGACAAGTTTTGTCGAAAGGCAAAATTGGACGGTGCGAACCAACATGCGGCGATACACCCGCTTGTCGAACGGCTTCTCTCGAAAATTTGCAAACCATGCGGCGGCGGTGGCGCTGAATTACTTCGCCTACAACTTCATCAAAATCCACCGCACGCTGAAAGTAACCCCCGCGATGGCGGCTGGCGTCACAACCAAGCTGTGGGAGATCGAAGACCTGGTTACCCTCTGGGAAACCTACGAGCGCGGGGAGGCGCTTGCGGCCTGAGTCAAAGTAGCCCACTACCCAGATGCCGCAACAAGCCGCTCTTGAGCCGACGTTGCCGTGAATGGGAATCGACAGACGAACGGACGCTGTCCGCTTTGCCGTAGATGTGGTGGCTGCCGCTCACCCGAAGCAATTGCCAGCCGCGACGTTCGACCATGCGAGCAAACTCGCGACCGGGGATCGGCCTCATATCGCAATTTCGAGGATGCGCTCCTTGCCGCCCGGCTTTGGCGCTGCGATGTCTACGGCAAGGCAGCCTTCGATCGCCTCGTGCAGATTGCGCATCAGCTCATCCATGGTCTCGCCTTGGGTGGCGCAACCCGAAATGGCGGGGACTTCGGCCCAGAAGCCGCCCTCCTCCGCCTCGTGCACCACGACCTTGATTTTCATTATCGGCTCTCCCACGGATCAAGGTTGAAAATACGCCGGGGCTGCCGGAATTCAAGCCAGCGCGTTCCGGGAGGTGACGTCGACTGAACGTTGGATGGGTTGAGCGCAGCAGCTTGCCGCGCGATGGTCACGCACGCACAAGCGTAGTCATCCACGCCTTGATCGCATTGCTTGGTATCATTCTCTCCCTTTGCGGGCCTTCGCGCCGCCGCAGCGGTATAGCCGCACTTGCGGCAAAGCGGTTTCGCGAACTGCGAAAGGATTGAGGCATGAAGCGGCAGACATACGCGAGCATGTGGGATGGTAATGCCACCGGAAGATGCGCCTTGCGACTGCAGATCAGAAACGCCGCCTGACGATGTTTCCCTCTCCCGCGCGCTGATTGCGGGTCGAGAACGATCCTTTCCCTCTCCGCTTTCGGGAGAGGGAAATTTGGATCGGTGCCAAGCTCGCGTGGCACTACTCCAACAACACGTCCGGCAACTTGTCCGGCGTGTAATCGCGCGGGGCATTGGCGAGCGCGCGGCGGCCGAGCTTCCAGCACAGATATTCGCCGACGAGAAACAGGAACACGCCGTTCCACAGATGGAAGCCGAAATAGCCGATGAACCCAGCTGCGGCAAAAACCGGCGCGCCCGCGATCGCCGAAATCAGCATCGTCCAATAACGCCAGCGCGGCACGCCGGCGGTGAAGCAGATCAAAGGATAGCGGTCGGCAGGCAGCCGCGCGTGCAGGTCGCGCACGAAATCGCGATAGAGCGCCGCCCGCGCGGCGTCGGCATAGCCGCCCGGATCGGTATTGACGATCACCAGGCCGCGTCCGTCGGCGAACGTGATGGTGCAGCGGTCGGCGGTGATCTTCTGCCCGCGCAAATCCAGATGCACCGCGACGACGTTGCCGTACGCCGTCTCGCAGTTTTGGCCGTCCATCGTCCAGGCGATGCAATCGGCGCCCAGCGTCACGCCGTGATTGCGATTGCGCCAGTAGAGACGGCGCCCGGCGACGGCGAGGCAAAGATCGTAGCTGTGCGAGCCGGCGGCCGACGGAGCGAGCATGCGCGCAGTCTGGCCGCGCGCGCCTTAATGGGCGGTTGACGGCGCCGGGGGCCTCCGCTTCCGCGACGCGTCCGCGGGAAGGCGTAAGATCGTCACTGATATAAGCGCAATAGATGTAACCATGGGCACTGGCGGATGTATCGGTCGCGGAATAGACGGGACAACAATGTCAACCATAGCATCACCCTCCGAGCGACCCGCGAAAACCTAGACCGCATCGAAGAACAGCTCACTCAGAAAGATTCTGACGAGGACGACCTGGACCCGAAAAATCCTCTGAACAAAGTCGGCGTGAATTTAAGCCGACGTGGGATCGAGGTCTGCTATCGGCTCTTTGATGAAGGCAAAACCAGATACGCAGTGAAGCGCCTGCTCGACATCAGCTACGGCGCAGCGACGCACCGCTTTCACGCTTGGGAAAAGCTAGGCGGCAAGAATCGAAAACGCGAACCGCTCGATTGATCGTGCTTCCCTCAATTTCCGGTGTGGTTAAATCAGCGCGTAAGCCCGTGCTGGTCCATGAGGTGGCGGATCAGGTCGGCGATGCGCGGCGGGCGGCGCGGCCATTGGCTATCCTCGTAGGCGGCGATCAGACGCGCCTGCGCCTGCAGCCGGGCAACGTCGGCAGGTTCGTCGGAGTCCCACAGCCGATCGACCAACGAGCGGGCGCGGGCAAGCTCCGCCGCGCTATCGATCAGGATCAGATTGGCATCCATCACACGGTCTCCGCATCGATTTCGTCGTATTGAGCGTGGGTGCCGCAAATCCGGATCGATACCACGCCAGCTTGATATTGAATGCGCGCAACCAATCGATAGTCGTTGCCTTTGATATTGAACACGACGCGGCCAGCCTTGAGAATGCTCGCCTTTGGATAAGACGCTTTGATGTCCTCCGGATTACGCCAAACGGCGGACCTGAAATGAGAGCGCTATCGCGCAAGCTGGTCCGATCAAAACGACCGCGGCTAAGAATCATTGTCTCCGGTCAGGCGCCGCCCCGCGTGCATGTCCCTTAATGGCCGGCAAAAAGCGCCGTTAAATCAATGAATAAGTCTCTACCACCGCGACAATACTTGACAATCGTCGCGCGCGGTGTAGAGCGGCGTCGTCTCGCTTCCTTACAAGGAGGCCAGCCGGTCACTCCGGCTGGCAGAGCGGGATGCGGTGCCCGCGGGCAAGGGTTCGTCACCGTTGCTCCCGGGCGGCTTCGGACATCATGCCTGCCGGCACCATGACCGGCACGCGAGGTGCTCGCTGCAACCGGGGCCGGCGCCGGCGGGAGACCCCTGCCATTCTTGGCGCCGTGCTCCGCGAAGCCTGGTCCGAGACTGAGCCCTTGGGATGCGTGAGTCCCTTGGACGAGAGCCGCAGTGGAACGCCGAGAGGCGAGCGCGGACTTGCAAGCCGCGCGCCGCGCCGACAGCGCGGCGGTTAAGCAACAACGTCTCTCGGCGTTCTGCTTCCTTTTCGTGCGCCGCGTCCGATCGTGATTGCTCCGGCCCGCCACTGCCGGATTGATCTGACGAAGGTCGGGTTTTTGGCGGCGAGGTTTTTGGCTTGGCTTGCTCATAGCTCGGGTGCGAACAAAAAACCGCATCGCGAGAACGGGATTGTTTGCCCGCCCCCGCGAGCGATCCCCGCTGCGCTCGCGCGGCGGAGACCCCATTGCGGGGGAGGCAGACGACCCGAAGCTCGCGTCGCGAGCGAAGATTGGTGGAGGGGGGTCTGACTTGACGCTTCACTTTCGTCGAAAGAGTTTCGTTGCGGCCCGCGCCCCTTCCACCGCGCTACGCGCGGTCCCCCTCCCCCGTTTGCACGGGGGAGGATCAAGCTCGCCGCCCCTTACGCACCGATGGGAAAGCGGGATAAGCTGACCATCAAAGACAGACCGGCAACCGGCAAACTGACAGGAAAACGTGGAGGACGCGCATGGCCCAAGTTTCCCGCAGAAAGATTTTGCACCTGACAGGCGGCGCCGCGCTGCTGCCGGCCATGCCGCGGATCGCACGGGCGCAAACCTATCCGTCGCGCTCGGTGCTGGTACTCCTCGGCTATCCGCCCGGCGGCCCGACCGATATTTGTGCGCGCCTCATCGCGCAGTGGCTCTCGCAGCGGCTCGGGCAGCAATTCGTCGTCGAGAATCGCTCGGGCGCCGGCAGCAACATCGCCACCGAGGCGGCCGTCCGCGCCGATCCGGACGGCTACACGCTGCTGCTCGTCACCCAGTCGAACTCGATCAACGCCACGCTCTATCCGCACCTCAAATTCAATTACATGGCGAGCATGCTGCCGATCGCCGGCATCATGCAGGCGCCTTCGGTGCTCGAGGTCAATCCGTCGGTGCCGATCAAGAGCACCGCCGAGTTCATCGCCTACGCCAAGGCCAATCCGGGCAAGCTCAACGTCGGCACGGCCGGCAACGGCAGCCCGCCGCACATGTTCGCCGCCTTGTTCATGTCGATGACCGGAGTCAACCTCAAACTGGTGGGCTATCGCGGCGGCGGGCCCGGCCTGGTCGATCTGCTCGGCGGGCAGATTCAGGCGATGTTCGAGGGCATCACCTCTTCGATCGGATATATCAAGGCCGGTAAGCTGCGTCCGCTCGCGGTGACGTCGGCGAAGCGCTCGGCGGCGCTGCCCGACGTTCCGCCGATCGCCGATGCGGTGCCGGGCTACGACGCGAGCGGGTGGTTCGGGCTCGGCGCGCCCAAAGGCACGCCGGCCCCGATCATCGATACGCTCGCCCAGGAGGTCGCCGCGGCGCTCAAGGACCCGACCATGCGGTCGCGATTTGCCGAACTGGGCGCCGAGCCGATGCCGATGGGTCCGGCCGAATTTGGCAAGCTCGTCGCCGACGAGACCACAAAATGGGCGAAGGTCATCAACGAAGCCCACATCACCATGGAATAACGCGCGCGGCTGATGCGCACAAATCGGCTCTCGCTCGGTGTGTCACATCTGGGCAAGCCGCTCACGCGTGACCCAGTCGAGCGTGCGGTCCAGCGCGCGCGTGAGGCGGTCGAACAGCTCATCGATTTCCGCCGCGCTGATGATAAGCGGCGGGCAGAGCGTGAGCACGTCGCCCATCACCGAGCGCACGATCAAACCCTCGGCTTCGGCGAAGGCGACCGTCCGCGCGCCGACCATGTGGCCTGGAGCGAACGCACGCTTGGTGCGTTTGTCGGCAACGAGCTCGATCCCGCCGATCAGGCCGAGGCCGCGCGCCTCGCCGACCAGCGGATGCGCATTGAACGCCGCGAGCCGCGCCTGGAATTGCGGTGCGCGTTCGGCCGCCTTTTCCACGATGCGCTCGCGCAGGTAAATCTCGATGGCCTTGAGCGCGACGGCGGCGGCGACCGGATGGCCGCCGTAGGTAAAACCGTGACCGAACACGCCGATCTTTCTGCTCTCGGCAAGGAGCGCCTGGTACATGACTTCCGGGATCATCACTGCGGCGATCGGCAGATAGGCCGACGACATCGCCTTGGCGATCGAGAGCGCATGCGGGCGGAAGCCAAGCTGGTCGCAGCCGAACATGGTGCCGAGACGGCCGAAACCGCAAATCACCTCGTCGCTGATCGTGAACACGTCGTGCCTCTCGCACACCGCCATGATTTTATCGAAATAGGTTTTTGGCGGCACGATCACGCCGCCGGCGCCCATCACCGGTTCGGCGATGAAGGCCGCCACGGTGTCCGGTCCCTCCTTGACGATCAGCGCGTCCAGCTCGTCGGCGAGGCGGCTTGCGAATTGCTCCTCGCTCTCGCCGTCCTGCGCGAAGCGGTAGGCGTGCGGGCAGGACGCGTGCAGGAAGCCGGGCAGCGGCAGGTCGAAATCGCGGTGGTTTCCGGGAAGGCCGGTGAGCGAAGCCGCAACGATGGTGACGCCGTGGTAGGCCTTCATCCGGCTGATGATTTTTTTCTTCTGCGGCCGGCCAAGCGCATTGTTGAGGTACCAGACGAGCTTGACCTGCGTATCGTTCGCCTCCGACCCGGAATTGCAGAAAAAAACCTTCGAGATCGGCACCGGCGCGATCTCCTTGAGCTTTTCCGCAAGCTCGATCGCCGGATCGTGACTCTTGCCGGTGAACAGATGGGCAAAGGACAGTTTGCGCATCTGCGCCGCCGCGGCCTCGACCAGTTCCTCGTTGCCGTAGCCCAGCGCCGTGCACCACAGCCCGGCCATGCCCTCGATATAGGCCTTGCCGTCGGTGTCGTAGACAGTGACGCCCTGTCCGCGTTCGATGATCAGGGGGCCGGTCTCGCGAAAGCTCGCAAGGTTGATGTAGGGGTGCACCAGCGTCTCGACGTCGCGGGTTGCAAGATTGCTGAGCGGAGGCGGCATGCGGCACCTTTCGCGGTTCCTCCCCGGATTTCGCATCGCTCCATCGGGGCTACGGACGACTACGGACTACGGACTACGAATGATGTTCGGCCGTCACACATCCACCTTCAGTGCGGCGATGAAAGCTTCCTGTGGGATGTCGACCTTGCCGAACTGGCGCATGCGCTTCTTGCCCTCTTTCTGCTTCTCCAGGAGCTTGCGCTTGCGCGTTACGTCGCCGCCGTAGCATTTCGCGGTCACGTCCTTGCGGAACGCGCGCACGGTTTCGCGGGCAATGATCTTGCCGCCGATGGCGGCCTGGATCGGGACCTGGAACATGTGCGGCGGGATCAATTCCTTGAGCTTCTCCGCCATGGCGCGGCCGCGGTTCTCGGCGCGCGTGCGATGCACCAGCATGGCGAGCGCGTCCACCGGCTCGCCGTTGACCAGCATCGAAAGCTTGACCAGGTCGGAGGCCCGATAGTCGGTGAGGTGGTAGTCGAACGAAGCGTAGCCGCGCGACACCGATTTGAGCCGGTCGTAAAAATCGAACACCACTTCGTTGAGCGGCAGATTGTATTTCACCAGCGCGCGGTTGCCGACGTAGGTCAGCTCCTTCTGCTCGCCGCGGCGGTCCTGGCAGAGCTTGAGCACCGCGCCGAGATATTCGTCGGGCGTCAGGATGGTCGCCTCGATCCACGGCTCACGCATTTCCTCGATGTGGTTCGGATCCGGCATGTCGACCGGATTGTGAATTTCGAGCTGCTGGCCGTTGCGCAGCTTGATCTTGTAGATCACCGAGGGCGCAGTGGCGATCAGATCGAGATTGAATTCGCGCGCAAGCCGCTCCTGGATGATCTCGAGGTGGAGGAGACCAAGGAAGCCGCAGCGGAAGCCGAACCCAAGCGCCGCCGAAGTCTCCATCTCGTAGGAAAAACTTGCATCGTTGAGGCGCAGCCTGCCCATGGCGGCGCGCAGGGTCTCGAAATCCGCGGCGTCGACCGGAAACAGGCCGCAGAACACCACCGGGATGGCAGAGCGGAAACCGGGCAGCGGTGCTGCGACCGGCCGCTTTTCGTCGGCGATGGTATCGCCGACCCGCGTATCGGCGACTTCGCGGATGGAGGCGGTGAGAAAGCCGATCTCGCCGGGGCCAAGCTCGCCGACCTCGACGCGCTTGGGCGTGAAGATACCGACGCGATCGACCTCATAGGCGGCGTCGGTGCCCATCAGGCGGATGCGCTGGCCTTTTTTCAGGGTGCCGTCGACGATGCGGAACAGCACGACGACGCCCAGATAGGCGTCGTACCAGGAGTCCACGAGCAGCGCCTTGAGCGGGGCGTCTCGATCCCCCTTGGGCGGCGGCAGCCGGTGCACGATGGCTTCCAGCACGTCGGGCACGTGCAACCCGGTTTTCGCCGAAATGAGGAGTGCGTCGGAGGCATCCAGCCCGATCACGTCTTCGATCTGCCGCTTGACGTTTTCCGGTTCGGCCGCCGGCAGATCGACCTTATTGAGTACCGGCACGATCTCGTGATTGTTGTCGATCGCCTGGTAGACGTTGGCGAGCGTCTGCGCCTCGACACCCTGGCTGGCATCGACGACCAGGAGGGAACCCTCGCAAGCGGCGAGCGAGCGGTTGACCTCGTAGGCGAAATCGACGTGCCCGGGTGTGTCGATGAGATTGAGCACGTAATCGTTGCCGTTGCGCGCGCGGTAATTGAGCCGCACCGTCTGCGCCTTGATGGTGATGCCGCGCTCGCGCTCGATGTCCATGGAATCGAGCACCTGCTCGACCATCTCGCGCTCTTCGAGCCCGCCGGTCAGCTGGATCAGCCGGTCGGCGAGCGTCGATTTGCCGTGGTCGATGTGGGCAATGATCGCGAAATTGCGAATATTTTCGATGGGCACGGCGCTCATGCGCCGCAGATAACATCCGCCCTATCGAGCGGCAAGCTCGGCCTTTCTGCGTCCTCAGGGCGCCCGTGTGTCACGCCAGGGGAACCGCTCAGCGGGCCGAGACGACTCGCACAAAGAGGATGCGTCAGTCAGCAGCGGCCGCTAAGGTCCGGCGCACCGCGCAGAATGCCTGCGCCCGCCTCGATGACCGACAGTCGCACGCAAGCAACCAAGCGAACCGTCGCCGGATATTTTGCCGGGAAGGACCACGAAGCCCTGATCGGCGGCGCGTTGCTCGTTGCGGTACTGATCGTCGGTCTGTGCACCGCGCGCGACTCTAGCATCACCAGCGACGAGTTCATTTTCGATCCGGTCGGGCCGAAGGCGCTGGCCTGGTACACCAGCGGGTTCACCGATCGGTCGCTGTTCGGCCTTGGCGACTCCTATCTGTACGGGCCGTGGTTTCAGATCATCGTCGCGCTCGCTCAGTCTTTGCATCTTGCGGACCCGTTCACGATCCGCCACGCCTTGACGTTTGGGGTTGGGCTTCTGGGCATCGCCGCCCTGCTTCCGATCGGACGGATAGCCATCGGACCATGGGCCGGGCTGGCTGCGGCGGTACTGTGTCTGACCACCGGCAATCTCTATGGCAGCCTGTTCTTTACCCCGAACGACGTGCCGTTCCTCGCCGTCATGACATGGGCCGTGCTGGCCGTTGTGGTGATGGCACGACATCCGGTCCCGACCTGGCCGGCCGCCATTGCGGCCGGCCTGTTCACCGGGCTCGCCATCGCAACGCGTTTTGGCGGCGTACTGGCACAAACTTATCTGATCGGCGCGATGGTGTTGTGCGCGTTTGCCACGACGAAAGAACGCCGCGCGGAAGCACTCCTTGGCATCGGCCTTCGAACGTTCGCGGCGCTCGTCGTCGGATGGCTGATCGCGATTGCATTGTGGCCCTGGCTGCAAACCGGCAATCCAATCGCGAAATTCATCGAGGCCTATCAGTATTTCGTCCGATCCTATGTACGATTCTCTTTTCCGGCCTGGGGGCGGATGGTCTATTCGGGCGCCCTGCCGTGGCATTACCTTCCCGGCCAATTGCTGGCGCGTCTGCCCGAGGGCTTCGTTGCGCTGCTGGCCATCGCTGCGCTGTTTGGTGCCGTTGCCGGCGCCGGATTGCTGCGCGATTGCGCGGCGCGCATCAGGCAAAACGGTTTCGCCGGTCTAGCGGCGTGCGGCGAGGCGCTGGCGCAATCGCGCGGCTTGCTCGTCGTCGCCGTGGCCGCGCTGGGGCCGGCCGTATTCGTGGTCGCCCGCGGCTCGGTGATCTTCGACGGGCTGCGGCACCTGTTGTTTATCCTGCCGATGCTGGCGTTGCTGGCTGGCTGGGCTTTGCTCAAGCTGTCGCCGTTGTTGCGGCGCATGCCGGCTTATGCCTTCGCACTCTTGACCTTGCATCTCGGCGCTACGGTACCGGCCCTGATCTATCTACACCCGCTGGAATATGTGGCGATGAACGGCTTTGCCGGCGGCGTCGCCGGCGCCAACGGCCGCTTCGATCTCGATTATTGGAGCGCCGCGGCGACCGAAGCGGTGCGCCGGCTTGAGACCAGGCTCGCCGCCAATCGGCAAGCAAAATTTGCCGAGCGCGAGCCGCGCGTCATGGTCTGCATTGGCTGGCGCGAGCGCCTGGTTGGACCGATGTTTCATAAGCCCTGGACCGTGGTGATCAAAACGACGTTGGCAGACTTTCTCATCGAGCCGCAGCGCTGGCCGTGCGACGGCCCAGTGGTGGGCACCGTCATCGACAAAGTGCAGCGGTTCGGCGTGAATTTCGCAAGGACGATCGAAACCTCACAGTCTGCGAGTCGCGACGGACGCCACTGATCCCGATTGCGAGAGCACGTATCAGCGCTGCCGCCAGACGAAGGCGGCGCTCACCACGAAATTCCACACCGTACCGATCAGCGCTCCACCGAGACCGGCAATCCACCATACGCTGTCGTAATCGTAGATCCAGGTTGCGATACCGACGTTGGACACCGCGCCGATGGCGCAGATGACTTGAAAACATATGAGTCCGGTGAGGAAATGCCAGCCGGTGAGACGCTGGTCGCGGTAAGTGAATACGATTGTTGAGGATGAAATTCCAGCCAATAGCGATGACGGTGGCGACCGCCTGCCCGGTGCCGAACGAAAAACCGGCCGCCAGTACGATCCGCAGGATGCTCAAGTGAACCGCAATGCCGGTCAACCCGACCAAGCAAAACAGAAGAAAGCGCGCCGACACCGCATCCTTGGTGAGCTTCGCCGCCAGCAGCGCGGCGAAATCGAGCGCGATCTTCGAGTTGAGCTTGCTTTCGCCGTGCTGGCGCGCGCGAAAATCCGATGGCAGTTCCGCGATGCGCAGTCGGCCGCGCGCCGTCACCAGGATGTCGAGCAAGATCTTGAAGCCCTGCGAGGAGATCGCTGGCGCTATCGTTTCGAAGACATCGCGCCGGATCATGAAATGGCCGCTCATCGGATCGGTAAGATCAATACCGAACAGAAAGCGCACCAGCGCATTCGACCAGCGGCTGACGCGGGAGCGCTGCTTCGACAGGCCGGCCGCGGAGCCGCCGCCGAGGTAACGGCTGGCAATGACCAGATCGGTCTTGCCGCTGCGCAGGTTGTCGAGCATGGGCACGAGCAGCGCTTCATCGTGCTGCATGTCCGCATCCATCACCGCGACATAGCGCGCCTGGCTTGCCAGCATGCCCTCCAGACAGGCACCGGCAAGACCGCGGCGGCCGATACGGCGAATGCAGCGGACGCGGCGGTCGCTTTCACCGATGGCGCGCGCCGCAGCGGCGGTGCCGTCGGGCGAGTTGTCGTCCACGAAGATAACTTCCCAGTCGCAGGATGCGAGCCGCTGCGACAGGCGCTCCACCAAAAGCGGCACGTTGGCCCGCTCGTTGAAGGTCGGGACGATCACGCTGAGTTCCGGCGCCAAGCGCATTGCGATCACATCGCCCCGCTCCGGCGCCGCCGGCGGGTTCGCGGGCGCAATGCGATCTGTCTGCGATTGCGGCACGATCGAACCTTGCGAATTCATCGTCCCTTGTTGCCCCGAAGGTATGCCCGCGCTACTACCCTCTCGAGCCTTGGAAAGCCCGGCGCCGCCGGAAGGCCGACAGCGATAGCTTCCGAGAGAACCGATGTCCATAGCGAGGGGCGATCGAGCCGATCAAGCCCGATCGCGGACGGCCGGCTTTGTCGATCAACTCGGCGTGGCCGCGGAACGTGTCCTGGGCGAAACGAGCGAGGGCGCGCTCGTCCTTTGGATTTGTGCCGCGTTCTTCGTGCTGTGGATGATCTTTCTCACCGTATCCACGGCTTCGCTCGACGTGCAGGTCGACGCCAGTGAAGCCTCGATCTGGGCGCAGCATTTCGCCTTCGGCTACAAACACCCGCCGATGACCGCATGGCTGTTCGAATTGTGGTTCGCCGTGTTCCCGCAGCAAAAGTGGGCGGTGGATCTGCTCGTGGTGAGCACGATCACGGTTGCTCTTGCGATCACCTGGCGGCTGCTCCGCGATCATCTCGACAAGAATCGGTCACTGTTTGGCCTCTTCGCCCTCATTCTCGTCCCGCTCTACGACTTCAAGGCCGAAGTCCTCAACGCCAATACGGTGATGATCCCTTTCTGGGCCGCGACTTTGTTGTTCTACCTGCGCGCGCGGCGCGGCCTCCGCGCGTTCGACGCGTTTCTTGCCGGCATGTTTGCCAGCTTCACGGTGCTCGGCAAATACTGGGCTGTGTTTCTTCTCGCCGGCATCGCCGCCGCCAGCTTGACCGGGCCGGGCGTGCGCCGATTTTGGCATTCAGCGGTCCCTTATGTGATGGCGCTTGGCGCGGCGATCATTATCGCCCCGCACGTGTGGTCGATCTTGCACGACCGCGCAAGCCTGCACTTCGCCGAAAGCGTCGTCACTCACGCGTCGTTTGGCTCTAACGTCATCAGAGCGATGAATTATATCGGCGGTGCAGTGGCCTATGTCGCCGCGCCGCTTGTTTTACTCGCGGTACTGCGACCGAGCCGAACGGCATTGGCCAATATCGCCTGGCCCGGCGACCAAGATCGCCGGCAGGCATGGGTGCTCTTGGTGGTGCCGCTGGTGCTGCCGGCCCTGGCGAACCTCGCCATCCCGTATCGCCTGACGCCGGACTGGACGTTCCCCAACTGGGCGCTGCTTCCCATCGTTCTCTACGGATCGCCGCAAATCAAACTCGATCAGCGGGCGGTCGCGCGGGCGGGCCTGCTTGCGTTGGCGGTGGCCTTGGTGGCCGTCATCGTGTCACCGGCGATCGCTTGCGCCAGGCTGATGACGGCGCACGATCGGTACCGGACTTATCCTCGCCAAGTCGCCGAGTTTGCCGCGCGTTTCGCCGCTCAGCCGATCCGGCGGATCGAGGGGTCGGCGGACGTTGTGGCAAGCCTGCCGTTCTATCTGCCGGGATCGCAACCGCAACCAAGCGACCAGGCAGGCACCGGCACACTGCTCATTGTCTGTGCGATTGAAGACACCTCATGCCAAGCGGTCGCTGACCGTTCCCTGCGGGCAAAAAACGCGCGTACCACAACGGCCACGTTTACTCGTACTTTCCTGGGCTTTTCGAGTGCGCCTCTGAGCGTTCAGATCACCGTGGTTCCGCCGTTGCAGGCGCACACGCAGGGCGCACAATAGCACTCAATAGCGGTATTGATCGGTCTTGAACGGACCGTCGGCCGGCACGCCGATATAGGCCGACTGCTTGTCTGACAGCCTGCTCAGCCTTGCGCCGACCTTGTCGAGGTGCAGCCGCGCCACCTTCTCGTCGAGGTGCTTCGGCAGCGTGTACACCTTGTTCTGGTATTTGTCAGGATTGGCCCACAACTCGATCTGCGCCAGCGTCTGATTGGTGAACGAGGACGACATCACGAAGCTCGGATGTCCCATGGCGTTGCCGAGATTGACCAGGCGGCCTTCGGACAGGAGGATAATGCGCTTGCCGTCGGGGAATTCGATCTCGTCCACTTGCGGCTTCACGTTCACCCATTTGAAATTACGCAGCGACGCGACCTGAATTTCGCTGTCGAAATGGCCGATATTGGCAACGATAGCGCGGTCCTTCATCTTGCGCATATGGTCGAGCGTGATGACGTCGACGTTGCCGGTGGCGGTGACGAAAATATCGGCGCGCGGAGCGGCGTCCTCCATGGTGACCACCTCGTAGCCTTCCATCGCCGCCTGCAGCGCGCAGATCGGATCAACCTCCGATACCATGACGCGGCAGCCGGCCTGGCGTAGTGACGCGGCCGAGCCCTTGCCGACGTCGCCGAAGCCCGCGACCATCGCCACCTTGCCGGCCATCATCACATCGGTGCCGCGGCGGATGCCGTCGACCAGTGATTCGCGGCAGCCGTAGAGATTGTCGAACTTGGATTTGGTGACGCTGTCGTTGACGTTGATCGCGGGAAACAGGAGCCGGCCCTCCTTCTCCATCTGATAGAGCCGGTGCACTCCCGTCGTAGTCTCTTCGGAGACGCCGCGGATGCTTTTCGCCGTCCGCGAATACCAACCCGGCTTATCCTTCAGCCGCTTTCTGATCGCCGCGAACAGCACCTCCTCTTCTTCGTTGCCGGGCTGGCTGATGGCGGCCGGATCGCTTTCCGCGCGAATGCCCAGATGCATCAACAGGGTGGCGTCGCCACCGTCGTCGAGAATCATGTTGGGCGCACCGCCGTCGGCCCATTCGAAAATTCGGTGCGTGTAGTCCCAGTACTCGGTGAGCGATTCGCCCTTGACGGCGAACACCGGCGTACCGCTGGCAGCGACCGCGGCGGCGGCGTGGTCCTGGGTCGAATAGATATTGCAGGAGGCCCAGCGCACCTCGGCGCCGAGCGCCTTGAGCGTCTCGATCAGCACCGCCGTCTGGATGGTCATGTGCAGCGAGCCGGCAATGCGCGCCCCACGCAGCGGATGGGTCGGCCCGTATTCCGCGCGCGTGGCCATCAAGCCGGGCATTTCGGTTTCCGCGATGGCGATTTCCTTGCGGCCCCACTCCGCAAGCCCAAGCTCTTTGACGACGTAATCGACATGCGGATTGGAACCGGTCTTGGGCTTGGACGAGGTGCTCATGGCGATCCTTGGCAATGATGTTTGCAACGATACTGATCGGCGGTGACGAGCGCGGCTATAGCAGGGAGCCGCGGCAGCGGCAATAAACACATAAAGATAACTTTATGTCGCTCCGCGAACGACGGCCGCGGTCCGGTATTGTGCGGATATGGACATGCTGTTCAGCGTCCCGATCAAGTCACTGCGCCGGCTTGCCGCAGCCGAAACCGATTGAACGCGCTGCCAGCTGTTTCGCGGCGCCACGCAGGCCGTGCCCGGCGAGGGCCCGGCGAAGGCGCCCTTCATGCTGGTGGGAGAGCAACCTGGCGACAAGGAGGACCTCGCCGGCAAGCCATTCATCGGTCCCGCCGGACGGATGCTCGATCGGGCGCTGCAGGATGCCGGCATTGCCCGCGAGGAAACATTCGTCACCAACGCGGGATCAGGCAGAAGCGGCAACGTGGCAAGCGCCGACTACAAGCGCCTCGAGAAGACGGCAGCGATCAAGCTGCGGCAATTCATCACACGGTGCACCCGGCGAATCACTCCGCTGCTGCGCATCGGACGAATGCAAGTGCATCCTGTGCGATGATAAGTGCAAAGCCGCCCTACCGGCAATTCGTCGCCGATCTGAGAAGGGCCGCAGCCGCACTGGCTGTTTCGCGGGGCCGATAAAGGCGGACAAAACGGAGCTGCGGCATCGCCGCCGCAACAGACCGCTTCGCCATGCGGACTGCGCACCCTTCAATCGTCCTCGCCAAAGCGGGAATCGATGAGCGTCGGCGAGTGCGTCCATGACTTCGGCCGCGTCGTTGCCGGTCGCCTCGACGGTGATCGAGGTTCCGGGCGTGGCGGCAAGCATCATCAGTCCCATGATCGAGGTGCCGCCGACCGTTTCGCCGCCGCGCATGACGCGCACGTCGGCGTCGAATTTTTCCACCGTCTGCACGAATTTTGCCGAGGCACGCGCGTGCAGACCGCGTTTGTTGCAGATGACGAAAACGCGCACGATCGCGCCCTCGCGCGCCGCCGCCGCTTCGGCCTCACGCTCGCCGCGGCGTCCCGCCGGCGCGCTCATTTGCCGTTGAGCACCCGGCTGGCGATGGTCACGTATTTGCGTCCGGCCTCTTGCGCGGCCGCGACAGCCTCTGCCAGCGGACATTCGTCGCGAACCTTGGCGAGCTTGACCAGCATGGGAAGATTGATGCCGGCAAGCACTTCGACCTTGGGCTGGCTCATGACCGAGATGGCGAGGTTGGACGGCGTGCCGCCGAACATGTCGGTGAGGATCGCGACCCCGTCGCCGGTATCGACGCGCTTGACCGCCGCAATGATGTCCTTGCGGCGGGCTTCGACGTCATCTTCCGGGTCGATCGTGATGGCTTCGATTTGGTTTTGCGGCCCAACCACGTGTTCAAGGGCCGCACGGAACTCGACGGCGAGCCTGCCGTGGGTGACAAGCACAACACCGATCATGGAACTCACCGCGGCCGCGCTCCGGTTGCACCGCACGAAAGGCGCTCCATCATGGCGATCCGAAGTACCGGCGCAAGAGGCATTTTCCTTAAAGTAGGCGTCATGTTGCATTGCAGTAGGTCAAAGTCGAGATGAATTTTGGGGGCCGCTTTGCCCGCAGCGTCGGCCGCAATGCATCGGTGAGTTTACGGGCGGTAAGGTTAATCAATCTCTCACACAAGCCTGTCGAACCCGGATGCGAACGTTAGAATCGGACCACTGGTTCCAATAATACCGCCGGTGCCGGATTGCCGCCGAACAAATGACTCGGAACAAAAGGTGAGGAGCGCCAGGATGGCGGGCAAGGCGGCTTGGCCCGCTGCGACCGCAAGCCGCGGCAGCCGGATGCCGTGCAGTTCAGTGCTTTGCTGCTGCTCGTCCGGCAGGCGTTCGCCCGCAGCGCCAAGATCAACCACGAGGCCCACCACGGCAGCCGGCTCGCAAGGCAGTCGCATGATCCCTACTCCGCGCAGCTCGATCAGCCCCGCAAGGGGTGCGGCCGGCCGCACCACCAAACGCCCGCCCGCGCTCTCGAGCTGCACACGATCGTCGCCCACCAGGCGCGCGAACGGCAAGGCGCCCGCCCGCCCGGCCTCGATGAGTTCGAACGCAAGTCGCGATTTGCCGGCGCCCGAACCGCCGCGGATCAACACCGCGCGCGGCCCCGCCAGTACCGCCGAGCCATGCACCGTCGAGCGATGCACCATCGCCGCCGTCATCCGAACGGCATCGTCGTGGAAGCGCTGGGGGATTGGCTTGGCGAGGCAGCCTGCGCGCTGCTTCCCGCTCGCAGGCAAACGAGCGAACAAAAGCGCGCCATCACTGGGCCGGCAGGCGTACGATGAAGCGCGCGCCGAGCACCTTTGGCTCCGTGTCGGGACCTGAAGCGGCAGTCGTTACGGCCGCCGCGGTTGCCGACGGGCGGTTTTCGACCCAGATCTCACCGCCGTGGGCTTCCACGATCTGCTTGGAAATCGAAAGCCCGAGACCGGAATTCTGGCCGAATCCATGCTGCGGGCGGTCGGTATAGAAGCGTTCGAAGATTTTTTCCACCGCGTCGGGCCGCACGCCGGGCCCATCATCATCGACATAAATCTCGACCCGATGTTTCGAGCGGCGGCAGGTGACGCGCACGACTCCGCCGGGCGGAGAGAATGAGCGCGCGTTCGCGATCAGATTGTCGACGACCTGACCAAGCCGCGAATCATGCCCAGGCACCAGGAAGGAGCGCGCGCCGCCCCCCTCCAAGCGCAGCGTGACCTTGACGCCGCCATCGCGCTTGACCTCGTTGGAGACGGCCACGACCGTATTGAGGAGTCTGGCGAGATCGACCGGCGCCGCCTCTTGGCGCTGCAACTCGGCATCGAGGCGGCTAGCGTCGGAAATATCGGAGATCAGCCGATCCAGCCGCCGCACATCGTGTTTGATCACGTCGAGCAGCCGCTCACGGCTCTGCTCGGTCTTGGCGACCGGCAGCGTCTCCACTGCCGAACGCAGCGACGTCAGAGGATTCTTCAATTCGTGCGCGACATCCGCCGCGAACCGCTCGATGTCTTCGATGCGGCTGTAGAGCGCGTTGGTCATATCGCGCAGCGTGCCCGAGAGATGTCCGATCTCGTCGCGGCGCTTCCTGAAATCGGGGATCTCGACCCGCGACTGAATGCGCCGGCGCACGCTCTCGGCCGCGTCGGCGAGCCGCCGCACCGGCTCCGCAATGGTCCCGGCCAGAAGAATGGACAGCACCACCATTACCGCGGCGGCGATGAGAAACACCTTGAGGATGGCAAGGCGCTCGGCGGTCACCATGTTGTCGATGTCGGCGCCTTGCGTCGAGAGCATAAGCGCCCCCTGGACCGCGCGGAAGCGCTGCACCGGCACGGCCACCGAAACGATAACGTCGCCGCGGTTATTGATCCGCACCATGCTGGCATCCTGGCCGTTCAGCGCCTTGGCGACTTCCTGATAGCCTTTGCCGTCATCAGCTCCGAGTTCGCGGTAGAGCGGCAAGTCTCCGCGTCCGAGCCAGATCCGTACCGCCGTGTACAGCCGCTTGAGCAATCCGGGCTGTCGGGCGCTGGGCGAAGGCAGATCGAAGCGGAGCACATCGCCGCGGCCGAACAGGCCGCGGCTGTCGACGAGCAAAACGCCGTCCCGATCGTAGATGCGGGCGCGGGTCTTGGTCGGCGAGACGAGGTCTCGCAGTACCGGCGCCACGCGTTCGGGATTGATCGGGAAATTGATGCCGTAGAGCGCGTCCTCGGACGGGCCGTAGCTCTCGCCGGGCTGCAGCTGCTGCAGCTTGTCGGGATCGATGGTGACCGAGGAACCGGACTCGGCGGTCGCCTGGTCGGCAATCGCATGGGCAATAATCTGGCCCTGCTGCATCAGGCTCTGAATGCGCGCATCGATCAAACGCGCGCGGAACGGCGACAGATAATTGATGCCGACCGAAAGTGCCAGCAGCCCGGCCACGTTGAGCACGACGATGCGGCGCGTGAGGCTGGAGGAGCTCTGATTGACGAAGAACTGCCAGGAACGGCGCAACCAGTCGCCGACTTTGCCGAGGCCGTGAGGAAGGACGCGCGCCTGCGCCTCGCCGAGCGTATCGGCGTCGGCTGGCGCTTCGACGGGAGCCAGCGGCGGAGCTCGGTTATCGACGATGTCTGCGGTTCGATCGAGCACGTGTCTGCCGGGTTTCGACCGGTCCCCTTCCCTACCCTTCGCACAAGCGTCGGTAGGATTGGGAACCCAACGCCATTACTACCGCACGTCAGCCATCCCAGTCAGCGGGCCGTTTTCGATTTTGTTTCAATTTCTCGGCAGTCTGGCCCTACGCCTGCCCGTCCACACCACCTGACGCTGCACCTGCCCCCAACCTGTCCACAACTTCTCCCCCGGGTTCTCCCCAAGGTTGCCCCCCAACTCTTCCCACTTCTTCATCTCGCCGCGGCCGATACTCGCGCCGAGCCGCAGCGTTCAGACTTCCTTGAATCGATAGCCGACGCCATAAAGCGTCTCGATCATATCGAATTCGTTGTCGCTTGCCTTGAACTTTTTGCGCAACCGCTTGATGTGGCTGTCGATCGTGCGGTCGTCGACATAGACCTGATCGTCGTAGGCCGCATCCATCAAGGCGTTGCGGCTTTTCACCACGCCCGGCCGGCTGGCCAGCGCCTGCAGGATGAGAAACTCGGTAACAGTGAGCGTCACCGGCTCGTTTTTCCACGTGCAGGTATGCCGCTCGGGGTCCATGCGCAAAAGCCCGCGCTCCAAGACCTTGCTGTCGGCCTCTTTCGGTGCGACGCCATCCTTTGGCGAAGCGCGGCGCAACACCGCCTTCACCCGCTCGACCAGGAGCCGCTGGGAAAACGGCTTACGAATGAAGTCGTCTGCGCCCATTTTCAGGCCGAATAACTCGTCGATTTCCTCGTCCTTGGACGTGAGGAAAATCACCGGCAAGTCGGACTTCTGGCGCAGCCGCCGCAAAGTCTCCATGCCGTCCATGCGCGGCATCTTGATGTCGAGGATGGCAAGGTCGGGCGGAGCGGTCTTAAATCCGTCGAGCGCCGAAGCGCCATCCGTATAGGTATTGATGCGGTATCCTTCCGCCTCGAGTGCGATCGACACCGAGGTGAGGATGTTGCGGTCGTCATCGACGAGAGCGATTGTCGGCATGGCGGCCTTCTAACATGAGTCGGCCGCAGCTTCACTAGCCCGGCCCCAATCGCCCTTGAACCCCTATCTGGGGGCGGAAGTGTGACACGACAAGGCAAAATCGAGGCAATTACCGCGAGTTGGAACCCTATAGGTAAGGAATAGGAAAGGAATTTGGCTATGGCCGAAGCCGGAAAAACGGCACCGGCTGGGCGTGTTAGTGATGCCGCGCTGCTACCCGGATCGATGCCCGACCGCCTGCCGGAGAACGCTCCGGCGGCCGATTTCGACCCCAAATCGCTGGCAAAGGGTCTGCTACGCACGATCCGAGCGGGCGCGCTTGCGACCATCGACCGCAATACCGGCTATCCGTTCGCCTCACTGGTCAACGTCGCGACCGATGCGGACGGCGCTCTGCTGATCCTTGTCTCCCGGCTGTCGAGCCATACCGCCAATCTCGAACAGGACGGTCGCGCATCGGTGCTGCTGGCGACCGCCGGCAAAGGCGACCCGCTCACTCATCCGCGACTGACGCTTCTTGGCACTTTCGCGCAGGTTTTGCGCGGCGATCCCGCCGAACCCCGCATCCGCCGACGCTTCCTCGCCCGTCACCCAAAATCGCAGCTTTACGCCGGCTTTGCCGATTTTTCCTTCTGGCGTCTGAACACCGTCTCGGCCCACCTTAACGGCGGCTTCGCCCGCGCCGCCGATCTGCCGGCCGCCGACGTGCTGACCGACCTAACCGGTGCGGAGAGTTTGATCGAAGCGGAAGAAGGTGCAATCGGCCATATCAATGAGCATCATGCCGAAGCGGTGCGGCTCTACGCGACCCGGCTTCTTGGCGGCGAAGACGGCAATTGGCGACTTACCGGGCTCGATCCCGACGGCCTCGACCTGGCGCTCGGCCATCTCGCGCTGCGCCTTCCGTTTCCCGAACGCGTGTCCAGCCCGCAGGCCTTGCGCGCCATCACGGTGCAATTGGCCGCCAAGGCGCGCTCCGCCTAGCGTCCCGATTCCGAAGTTCGCATCATTTGTGCGGCACCCCCGTTTGCGAACTTCGGAATCGAAGGACATGAGTGTGGCGGTTCAGAAGCCCGCAAACCGCTCGTCTACTGTTCGGGATCAGGCGCAAGCGGCGGGATTGTCGCACTTGCGTTCGCTGCATTGCAGCAGCGGAACGCCGAAGCCGCTGATCCGTTTGCCTTCTGGTCAGGGAACCGCTTGGCAGAGGCGAGGATGCTCGGTATAGCCACGACTGCGTGCGGTCCAGCTTGATTGAGCAAAGGGATCGTTGAAAGTTCGGGCGCGGGTAAATGCGCCGGTCAGTGGAGGTTAACGTGAAGGAATCGGGTCTGCGAAACAGCGCCCATGGCGCGGAGAAATTCGGCTTCAAGGACCTCGAAGCGATCCACTGGAATCTCCCCGACACCGTGCTGGTGGAGCACGCACTTGCCAATCGCGAAGGCGCACTCGTCTACGGCGGAGCGTTCTGCGCCGAGACCGGCGTGCACACCGGAAGAAGCCCCAAGGACAAGTTCGTTGTCGTCGATGCGCAGACTGACAAAACGGTCTGGTGGGAAAAGAACGGCCGCCTGTCGGCGGAAAAATTCCAGCTCCTGTACGACGATTTCCTCGCGCACGCCCGCGGCAAGACGCTGTACGCACAAGATCTCTATGGCGGCGCCGATCCCAAATACCGCGTCAAGGCGCGCATCTACAACGAGCTCGCCTGGCACTCGATGTTCATCCGCGCGCTGCTGATCAGGCCGGATCGCAGCGAGCTTGCGCATTACGTACCGGATTTCACCATTCTGTCGTTGCCCTCGTTCAAGGCCGATCCGAAACGCCACGGCGTACGCAGCGAGACCATTGTCGCGCTCGATTTCACGCGAAGGATCATCCTGATCGGCGGCTCCTATTACGCCGGCGAGATGAAGAAATCGGTGTTCACGGTGCTCAACTACTATCTGCCGGCCGAGAGCGTGATGCCGATGCATTGCTCCGCCAATGTCGGGCCGGACGGCAACGTGGCCCTGTTCTTCGGCCTCTCCGGTACCGGAAAGACCACGCTGTCGGCGGATTCCGGGCGCACGCTGATCGGCGATGACGAGCACGGCTGGGGTCCGCAAGGCGTGTTCAATTTCGAGGGCGGCTGCTACGCCAAGTGCATCAAACTTTCGGCCGAGGCAGAGCCGGAAATCTACGCCACCACCCACCGCTTCGGCACCGTGCTGGAAAACGTCGTGTTCGATCCGCAAACGCGTGTCTGCAATTTCGACGACGATTCCAGGACCGAGAACACCCGCGCCGCCTATCCGCTCGATTTCATTGCCAACGCCTCGCGCACGGGCCGCGCCGGGATGCCGAAGAACATCGTGCTGCTGACCGCCGACGCTTTTGGCGTCATGCCGCCGATCGCCAAGCTCACGCCGGCGCAGGCGATGTATCACTTCCTCTCCGGCTACACCGCCAAGGTCGCCGGCACCGAGAAGGGACTGGTCGGCGTGCAGCCGGAATTCTCCACCTGTTTTGCGGCGCCGTTCCTGCCACGGCATCCGTCGGTCTACGGCAATCTGCTGCGCGAACTGATCAGCGCGCACGAGGTCGATTGCTGGCTGGTCAATACCGGCTGGACCGGCGGCATTTACGGCGTCGGCCGGCGCATGCCGATCAAAGTGACGCGCACGCTGCTCACCGCCGCGCTGGATGGCTCGCTCAAAAACGCAAAGTTCAGGACCGATCCGTATTTCGGCTTTTCAGTGCCCACTCAGCTAGCCGGCGTCGAGCCACACCTGCTCTATCCGCAGAAAACCTGGCAGAACAAGCTCGAGTTCGATCAGACCGCGCGCAAGCTGGTCGATATGTTCCAGAAGAACTTCGTCCAGTTCGAGGACTATGTCGATCCCGACGTGCGCGCCGCCGCGCCGGAAGTGCGCCTAGCCGCGGAGTAGGTGGGCTCGTCATTTTGGGGGCGCGAGCGCAGCACGCGAAGCCGGAAACCATAGCCCCTGTCGGGTACGCCGTGCAGACCAGCGCGAGATTGGGTTGACTCGTGATTATGGAATCCGGGTTCGCGCGTCACGTGCCCCGGAAAGAGGGCAATCAGCTATGGCTGCTTCTGCATCTCCCGCCCCGCCCGACGCGCCCAGTTCTCCCAGGCGCGGTTGAGCGTGTAGTCGGACACGCGCGCCGTGATCTTGTCGACCTCGCCGGGGGTCAAGAATTTGATCTCGCCCATCGTCATCGCCTGCATCTGCAGCTTGGCGCCAAGCTCGAGGTAGACCGAAACGAAGACGGCATGGCGCACCGAGCGGCCGACCACCGTGGCGCCGTGACCGCGCATGAGCGCGGTGGGACGCGGACCGAGCGCACGGGCGAGGTCGCGACCCATGTCCATGTCGGTGACCAGCAGCGTTGTATCGCCGAATTTTTCCTGGGAGTCCCAGACCGGCACTTCGTGGCCGATCGAGGCGCACATATGCAAAAGCGGCTTGAGCTTCTTTGCCGTGACGCCGAACGGGATCACGCTCGGCGAATGATTATGCACCACCGCATGCACGTCCGGCCGCTGCTCGTAGATGGCGCCGTGGATGAACCGCTCCAGATAGGGCGCGCGGCCACGCTCGTCGATCGGGCTGCCGTCGAGCCGATATGCGACGATGTCGTCGCGCTCGATGCGCTCCGGCGCGCGGGCGCGCGACAGCAGATATTGCTGCGGATTGTCGGGATGCCGGGCGCTGACGTGGCCGAACAAATCGACCACGCCTTCGTTCGCCAGGATGCGATTGGCGGTCACCAGTTCTTCGAGGATGAAATCGAGCTTGCTCATGCCGGCGCTTCTCCCATGGCCGCCTGCGATCCTAGGGGCGGCGCAGCGATTTGTGAACCGCACGCACAACACGCGCGTCCACGCAGAGCACGTATGAGACTTATGACCTCATTAGATGGTCGCCTTGACCGGCTCTGCGCGTGCAATCCCTCACACCGGCAGGCAGAGCGCGTTGTCCACCAGCAAATTGTCATACACGCAGCGCCGCTCGGCGAGTTTGAGCTGATCGCCGACAGGGCGAAATCTGTCGTAATAGACGCCGACCTGATGCAGCTTGGCCTCGGGCCGGTCGAACAGAACCTGCACCACGACATAGTTCGCGCGGGCGCAGATGTCGCCGTTCGGCTCCTCGCGGAGGATCTGGACGTTGCCGACGATGTGGCGAAGATAGCGCGGCGCGAACATTTCGGTCTTTTCGTGGGCATAAGCGCGGTCGCAAATCATGCCTTTGTTCTCGCAGTAGATGAGGCCGACCGGCATGCCGCGGTCGGCATTCTCGCGCGAGATGACGAGGTAGACGGCGTCGTCGGTAAACATTTCCGCCCAATCGGATAGCCGCTGCTCGTCGAGCGCCGCCGCATAGACGGTGTTGAATTCTTCGATCTCGCGCTGCAGCAGCAGCGCTTCTAGGCGCCGGTCGTTGATCGGACGATTGCGGATCTCGAGCATTCAGCGTGCCGATTTTGACTGTCGGGGGGAAGGCGAGCAGATCAATCGCGAGGCGGGAGGTCGGGGCATGCCGGGACCATTACAGTTCCATGACCTCGCGCCAATGCCGGTACATGGCGCGGATGGCGGATTCGGAAATCAAAGTGTCGGAGCTTCCCGCCGGCGTTTGCGGATCGAGCTTGACCAGATGCGTGCCGCCGGGGACGCCGCGCATGCCGTCCTGGACGAACTTGATGGCCTCGTTGTCTTCGAGCCCGAGAAATCCCGCCGGCCCCATCAGGTTGCCCTGGCGCAGGCGGTGCCGCGTCATTTCCTCGCTGTCGCCGATGAAGCCGAACATGGTCCATTTCATGATGAATTCATGCGGACCGTCGGGCACGATCTGGCGGACGCCGAGCGTGTTCATTTCCCGCTGCACGATCAGATTCGGCCAGATCGTCGCCATGGTGACCGACCAGGGGCTGTCGAATTCCTCGATGAAATCCATGAAACGCGTCTCGCGCAGCGTCAGGCCTTCGTTGAAACTGCGTATCTCCTTTCTGGCATCATCGGACAGCAGTTTGGCGTCGGACTTCGCCGACGCCATCACACCGTGACGCCCGCTAGGGTCGGCGAGCATCAACGAGCGGTTTCCCGCGACCAAAAGCCCGAACGTCACCAGGAAGCTGTGCAGCAGCGTGGCGTGATAAGGGTCCTTCAGATTCTCGTGGTAGAGCTTCCAATTGCCGGACAATGAATGCCGGTAGTGACCGAGCACCGTAAGCTCGCGGCCGTCGAACGTCGTCTCGAATTCGCGCAGCACGTCCGGCCCGAGATAATCGACGAGGGGCTCGGTGTCGTCCAAATAGGAGGCGAACACAACGCCGCGATGGCTGGTCACCTTGAGCCGGCGCGGTCCGTGATCCTGCAGCGAAAAATCAGCCGGCATGCCGCCTTTGCCGCCGATGCCGCGGCGAAATGGAATGCCGATCAGGCTGCCTTTGAGATCATAGGTCCACTGATGATAGGGGCAGACGAATTCCTTGGCCGATCCGGCCAGCTGGCGGCAGAATTCCGCGGCGCGATGCGCGCAGCGGTTCTCGAACACGTTGATCGAGCGATCTTCCGCGCGAACGACCACAACCGGCGTCGGGCCGACATTCGAGCGGATGAAATCGCCGACATTTGGCACCTCGGCTTCGAGCGCCACATAGTTCCAGGTCGGGCCGTGAAAAATACGCTCGATCTCGCGCTGGTAGATCCATTGGTCGGTATAGACCCAATCCGGTATCAGCGAGAGATCGTCATCGGGCCAAACGTAGTCGCGGCTCAAAGACGCGCCACCATTGGCGGAAGCGCAATTACGCCGCGGCTGAGCGTGGCCGTTGCCCGATGCCGGCACAGCGGACCCGGCGGCTTGCGTCGCCTGTGCCGCGCGCGGCGCTTCTTCTTGCCGCTCGACGCCATCGACATCGATCAGAATATCGGAACCGTCGATCTTGACCGGATAAACCTTCAGGTTCTCGCGCGCGGGAGCGCACAGCGCCCGGCCGCTGCGGATATCGAAGCAGGCCTGATGCAGCGGGCACTCGACGCTGCCATCGGCCGCCTCGACATAGCCCTCGGCCAGCAACCCGAATTCGTGGGTGCAGATGCCGCCGGTGGCGTAAATCTCCCCGCCAAGACGGAACAGCGCAACCGGCGTTCCTCCGACATCGACGCCGATTGCGTCGCGACCGTGCAAATCGTCGATCGATGCCGCCTTCTGCCACGCCATGGCGAGCGCCCGATTTATTCCCGCAAGCGGAGCCTTTTTCACCATATCCGATTGCGCTAGGCTTGCAATCGGGCTCGATTTGCAGGCTTGGCCGCGCGGCGCGGTCAAGCCGAGGAGGAGACATCGCATGGCGCAGGAGCCGCTCGCCACGAAGGGCAATTATCTGCACATCTACGATTTTCGCGTGCAAAAAGGCGAAGAGGAGGAATTCATTCGCCTGTTCGAGAGCTTCGACTATTCGGACGGCAACCCGATGCACAAGTCCTCGGCGCAGGTGAAGGACGGCGTGCTGTGCCGCGACACCGAAGACCCGCAGCGATTCTTTCTCATCGCCGAATGGTCCGACATCGAGGAGCACGCGCGCATCCGCAAAATCCTCGCCAACGACATCAAACCGGAATTCATCAAATACATCGAGGGCCACAAGTTCGTGCCGAAATACGTCGAGGTTGTTTCCTCGACACCGGACGAGATTCTCAAAAAAGCGGCGGCGGAATAAAGCGCAGTGCCGGGCTACGGATGGCGGCGAATGATGCCGCCGTCTACTGCAGGCGGGTGAGTTCGAGAGGCGCCATCTTGCGTTCCAAATAGTCCGCCGGACAGGCTGCCGCCGCGGCCTGCAGCAACGGCTGCGCCGCGCTCTTATTTCCGCTGGCGGCCTGGTAGATACCCGTATAGAAATCGGCTTCGCACACTTGGCCGCTTCGCGTCGTCGTATCGTTTGCCGATTGGGCGGCGGCGGCAACAGCATCCGGCGTCATCGTGCCGAGGAACAGGGCAACGACGGGCCACGGCCACTGGCTGTGATCCATCTTCTGCGTATTGCCGGCAAATTCGCTCGTATCGTTCTCTCCGGCCCGCATGCGCGCGATATGCAGCCAGATGGCCACGTAAGAATAGCTCGACCGCTGTGTGGCTTGCGCAATATCGTCGGCAGCCGAACCCGGCTTGTTTCCATAAAGGTGCGCGAAACCGAGGTCCCAATAATAGTCGGCATTGTCCGGCTCCAAGTTGATCGCATGCATGAGATCGAGCGCGGCGGAATTGTAATTCTTCTGGTCGAAATAGGCTTCGCCGCGGCCGAAAAACGCAGCGGCATAATCTGATTCGAGCTTGATCGCTGCCCCATAGTCGGCGATGGCGTGCGGATCGTCGTTTTGGCGGCGATACGCGTCGCCGCGCGCCTCGTAGGCCTGCGCGAAGCTCGAATCGAGGCCGATCGCGCCGGTGAAGTCCTTCACTGCTCCGGCGAAGTCCTGCCGGCGGTAGGCGATCCGGCCTTCGCCGTAATAGGGCCAGGCGTATTTCGGATTGAGCTTTAAGGCCTGGGCGAAGTCGTTCCCGGCGTTGTCCAAACTGGCCGATTTATTGGCGCTGTCCACTTCGCTGAGGTAGACATAAGCATTGCCGCGATTGGAGAAGTAGACGTAATCCGTCGCATCGAGACCGATCGACTGCGCGTAATCCTGGATCGATGATTCGAATTGCGCCTTGGCGGATGCGTAGAAGGTTTGGCCACGATTATAATATCCCACCGCGCGGGCGTAATAGGCATTGCCCCGTTCGTTGAAATAGAGCGCCGATTTGGGGGAGAGCTGAAGCGCAGCATTGTAATCCGTTATTGCATCGTCGTCGTCGCCCTTATTGTAATACGCGCCGCCGCGCCCAACGAAATAGAGCGCAGACTTGGCATTGCGCGCGATGGCCTGCGTGTAGTCCTTGATGGCATCGTCATAGCTGTGCCTATGGAAATACGCTTCTGCCCGGTTGTAGAACACGACGGCATCGTTATCGCCCAGCGCGATCGCCTTGCTGTCATCGGCGATCGCATCATCGGCGTCGCCTTCGCGCGCGTAAGCCAACCCGCGGTCGTAATAGGCCTGTTGATTCTTGGGGTCGAGCGTAATGGCTTTCGAGTAATCGGCGATCGCGTCGCCATAATCAGGCGTCTTCGCGCCGGCAAGGCTCTCACCGAGCTTGATGTAGTCGGCGGCACTGGCCGCCTTTTTGCCCGCGGGGGCGACAGCCTGCTGGCCGATATCATTCTGCCGTTCGTAGCCGAACATAGGCAAGAAAACGTAGAGAAAGAAATTACCCGCTTTCGATCCGGCGCTGGATAGGCCGCTCCAGATTGGCAACCGCACGAGGCCGACGGCGCGCAGATCGAGGGCAGCGTTGACCTCGTACCAGGCCACCAGTCCGCCGCGATACCAATAGACGTTGTTATAACCCAGGTAGATCGCGCGCAAAGCCGCGTTGTAGGACTCCCAGCATTGAGAGCCGACGCAGTAGAAAACGAGGGGCATGTTCAGGTTGCCGCCGGTCAAGCTCTTTAAATCCGCCGCGAGTTTTTGTTGGACCGCGTCGTTAAAGCTGCCGCTCGCCGCGGCATATTGATACTGCGTTGTCGCCCCTGGGATCGGCGTATGGTCACTGTTCCACTCGTCGAGGAGCTTGAAGGGCGCTCCTCCGATCGTCCCGCTTTGCAGTGCGGCTTTGAGCGCGAGCGTGGAAATCACGCGGCCCCCCGGTATCGCGGTCGGCGTATTCGTGCCGATGCGATTGGAGGCTTGCAGAACCGCCTGCGGCTTGAGGTGGTAATCGGTGAATTCGCCGGCCGGATCGATGTACGGCAACGCCAGCGCCAGGAAGACGTCGAGATACACCAGAATGCAAAGGCCGGCGATGGGAAGTCCGAAGGTCAGCACCCGCCGCCGCCGCTGCGCCCAGTTCGATTTCTGAATGAACTGCATCGCCAGCAGGAAGGCGTCGCCGTAGCGCGCCGCCCAGGACTTGTTGGGACGCTCGGTCTTTCTCCATTTCTTGGCGACCGCGAGGTCGACCTTCATCAACAGGCTGCCGCGGCCCTCGCGCCAGTGCTTCGCCGCCCGCTCGATGCCGCGGTATTCTTCGGCGGACTGATATTCCTCGCGTACCCATCGGCGTAGCGTGGCCCACTGCCGAATCAGACTCTCGTGGGTGATGTCGATGTCGGTGTTGGGCTCGAGCGGCACGGGCGCGGGCGGTGTGAGAAAATGCCGGCCGCGGCCGCGGAATGCCTCGATCACCGGAACCAGATCGGCGGCGGCTTGCAGCTCGGCGACCGCCGCCAGATCCTTCAGTTTCGTGGGCCGGCGCACGTCACGGCCGCCGGTACCTTCGCTTTGCGTCAGCGCCCGAAAGACGATCGCCGCGAGGCGCTGCTGAGCGGGTGTGAGTTCGGCCAGGACGCGGTCGGCGTGGTCCGACAGTGCGCCATTCGACCGTCGGCTCGGCTTTGCGCCCTCGGCGTCTTGCGATTTCGGTTTGCCGGCGAAGCGGCCGCGAACGGCTGCGGCGAGGCGTCGGCGCAGCGAGGCTTTCGTGCCGCTGCCGTCCGCCGCATCGCCGTCAGCGCCGGAACTGCCGATGCCCCCCAGATTTTCGTAATCGGCCAGCGTCAGTTGCGGCGGATGATGCGGATCGCGCTCCTGCGCCTGCTTCCACATCAGCATGAGGATGTGCTGCATCAACGGCAGCTGGTCGGGATTGCCGGCCATGTCGTTGAGCATGCGCGTAACGAGGGCGGGTTCGACCTTGCCGTCATAGACGGCTGCCGGCCCCTCGATGGCCTCGCGGCACTGCTCACGCGTCAGCTGCGGCGTAAGGAACTGACCGTCGTTGATCGTCTCGGCGAGATCGGTGAAGCGCGCGCAATCGCCGAGATAGTCGGAGCGCATGGTGATGACGACGTAGATGCGCTGCCGGCGCTGCTTGGCGCTGGCCAGGAGCAGCGCCACGAAGGCGTTGATGTCGTCGCCGCTGGCGCCATGCCGGTAGCGGAAGATTTCCTCGAATTGATCGACCAGCAGCAGCAGGTTGGTCTCGCGCGAGAAGCCGACCTCGTCGAGCCACTCGACCAGCCCCAGTGGTCCGCGCGCGAGCTTGGCTTCGATCAGCCCAATCTCGTTGTCGGAAAACTTCAGGCCGAGCCCCGCCACCAGCGCCGCCACCATGGGCGAAAGCGGCCAACCGCCGGGACGGAAATCGACGAAGCGCCAATCGGAGCCGGCTTCGACCAAGAGGCCGCGCTCGAGCGCGTTGAGCAGGCCGGTGCGTACCAGGGAGGATTTGCCGGAACCGGAAAGCCCGGTCACCGCCAGGAAGCGATGGGCCGCGAGCCGGTCGACCATCTCCGAGATGGTGCCTTCGCGGCCGAAGAAGATGTGCGTCTCATTATGCTGAAACGAGCGCAGCCCCGGATAGGGTTCGCCCGCTGCGTCGATCGTTTCCGTCAATGTCATGTCGAGGCGGATTTGACGATGCTGGAGACTTCGTCGAGGCCGATGATCTTCAGGCCGGCCACGCCGATCCCCCCGAGTTCCTTCCGCTCCGGCCCGGTCTGCACCACGGCCAGAACCGAAGGCTCTTTGACACGGCGGGGCCGCAGCTTTCGATAAAGCTGCAGCTGCTGTCTCACCCAGTTGGGCCCGGTTCTGCCAAACACGATGAACAGGCCGTCGCAACCGATCACCCCGGACTCGATTTCCTCCTCGAGCTGCTGCGCCTTCGGCTTGTCCTCGTAGAGCGGTCTTTCCCAATCCATGTGTCCGCCCAGATGATCGCCGACCGCATCCGCGCTATCGGTATCGACTGCGTCGCAATTGATAAAGATGAAGGACGGGCGCTGCACCTTCGGACTGTCATTGCTGCTTAGCGCTGTGACGATTTTCTTTTTGAAGTCCTCGAGCGGCATGGCATCGGCCATATCCAGCAGGCGTTTTTGCTTATCCTCAACGCCTTGCAGGTCGCGCAGATCGGGGCTTCGCCATTGCAGGATCGGCCGCTGCCCATCCTTTGCCAGCTGATACTGAAACCAGCCGAATCCGTCCGGGAAATCGGTGAGGCACCGCCCTAGTTCCGGCCCGAGCAGTTGGACGAACGCGGCACTGTTCGACAGATCTTTGAGAAAGGTCTTTTCATAATCGCCGCGGCCGAGCCCGTAATAGCTGCCGACCGGCATGATATCGATACCCGCCTGCTCCAGATAACGGCGCACGTCCTCTCGCTTGCGCATCAGACCGTCAGTGCTCTCGGCCAGCAGTACCGTCGCCTTCGGTGCAACCGTAATCCGTTCCTGGTCCTTCTTCTCGTCCTGCATTTTTGCGGCTGCCGCTCTCAGGTCGACCAGCTTCTTGGCCATGTCTTCGCTGAGATCGCCGACCAGATTGTAATACGGGCGGTCTGCGGGATTGTCCTTGAGCGGCTGCGGCCAGCCCAGCGTGCGCGGCTTTTTATGCTCGTCGTTCTCCCAGAAGTCGTATTTGCGCAGCCGCGCGAACGCCTCCGGCATTTTTTGCCGGCCCTCGATGAGCGGCTCCTTGTAGATGACGAACAGCCGCTCCAGGTCCGCGCCGGAATTCTCGAGGAACGCCTGCAACTCGAGCTGACAGAACGTCGACGCCGCGTAGCTCGGAGAGAGCACCGCGACGAACAGCGCCGACCGCCGCGCCTGTTCGGGAATATGGTTGTCGACTTCGTGATTGCCGCGCAGAGCCTGTTCGTCGATCCAATATTCGAACATCTCCCGGCGGCCGAGCTTGCCTGCCAGGCCGACTCCGCTGGTCAGATTGCTGATCAAAGTATGCACCCAGCCGAACTGATCATTGTCGAGGCTGGCATAGCTTACAAAGAAGTCGTAGTCGTAGCCGGGCACGAATTTCATCGCCGGTGCCTTCGCTCCAGCACGCCGCGCATCTATGCTCCTTTCGCCGGAAACATACCCGCAAACAGGAAAATTGAGAAAATTTTAACATAGGGCCGAAACGCGGGCAACTTACGCGCGGTGGAATTCAGGTAGAATTCGCTGCATCGTGTCGATCGAACAGCATAGGCTGTCGTCAAGCGGCTGCATGCACGCGTCAGGCCCGCTCCAGCGAAGCGATTTAACTATGGGATAGCCGCGTCCGATGCCGCGCCCCCGTTCGCCGCGTCTTCGCTAGGGCCGAGGCCGCGGCAGCGGCACCACGCCGGTCAAAATTGGCGCTGCTTGCGTTTGCGCAACGGCGGCACCCACCGTCCATTCGCAAAGCTTGTAGCCGCCGCGCCGCTGCGCAAGATCAATGTGAACGTGCTCGGCGTGATCGCTGTCGGATCCGGGACCGAGCACGGTGGTAAAGCGCGCGCAGGCGCTGGTGCGCACCGCGTCGCGGAAAGCCTTTGCCGTCCGCGGATCGGCCAGCACAAGCGTCGTGCCGTTGCCCAGCTTGAACGAGCGCACATCGAGCGCGTTGGCGCGGCCGTGTTCGCTCAAGGTCGCGCCGCGGACCCGGTCGCGGCCGCGGCACTCGTAGGAGCCGAGATTTTCCAGCCCGCGCAGCGGCGCGCCGAAGGTTGCCATCGCTGCCGGGGCCACATCCTGGCGCAGCCAGGCAACAACCTGCTCGGCCATCGTGCAGCGTAGCGTCGCCGGCGGCGTAATCGCCACTCTGCTGGCGTCCGGAAGGGTCACGCTCTCGAGCAGCACGGCGTCCGCCGCGCCGCATTCTCCCGGCGCGATCAGCGCACCCAGCGGCCGCAGTGTGGCGATCTTGGCCAATTGCGCGTCGCACGTCGACGGCGGCGGAGACTTCGCCGGCTGCTGCTCCGGCAGCGATGCAAAAGCTTCCTGCGGCGGTGCGCTCTGCTGCGGAATGGCGATCGGCCGCGGCGCCCTTGCGCCGGAATGCGCCGTTTTGGGCCGCTTGGCGAGCCGAACCATGCCCTGCTGCGCCGCCGCCATTGGGCAAGCGATGATCAACGCAGCAAGCAGCAGAAGGGCTTTCACCCCCGCTACTTAGTCCGGCCGCACGCGGCTGCGCAAGGCGGTCGGCAGCGCGGCGCGCGGCGCAAGGATATTTGCGTTGCCGCCGCGCGCGGGTAATTTGGAGCAGCCGCGCGAGGTCGCCGCGGCCAAAGACACCAGGGAGGATCGTCATGCTCGGGCTGATGCAGGATTGGCAACTCCTGTGCCATCGCATCATCGATCACGCCGCGCTCAATCACCCGGAGCGGCCGCTGATCTCGCGCTCGCTCGAAGGACCGATCCACACGACCAATTACGTCGAAATCCGCGACCGCGCCCTGCGGGTGGCGCAGCGGCTCGATCGCGACGGGATCAAGCTCGGCGACCGCGTCGCCACCATGGGCTGGAACACCTGGCGGCACGTCGAAAGCTGGTACGGCATCATGGGCATCGGCGCGGTGTACCATACCGTCAATCCGCGGCTGTTCCCCGATCAGATCACCTGGATCATCAATCACGCCGAAGACCGCATGATGATCCTCGACACCACCTTCCTGCCGATCGTGGAGAAACTTGCCGGGAAGCTGACAACGATCGAGCGCTACATTGTGCTGACCGATGCCGCCCATATGCCGCCTACCACGCTCCGCGGCGCCATACCCTACGAGCAATGGATCGCCGAGGTCGACGGCGATTTTGCCTGGAGATCGTTCGACGAGAACACCGCGGCCGGCATGTGCTACACGTCGGGCACCACCGGCAATCCCAAGGGCGTCCTCTACTCGCACCGCTCCAATGTGCTGCACTCGATGATGGCGGCGCAGCTGGACGCCATGGGCGTCTGCTCGCGCGACGTGATCATGCCGGTGGTGCCGATGTTCCACGCCAATTGCTGGGGGCTGGCTCTGACCTCGCCGATGGTCGGCGCCGCCATGGTGATGCCGGGCGCCAAGCTCGACGGCGCCTCGATCTACGAACTGCTCGATCGCCACCGAGTGAGCTTTACCGCCGCCGTGCCGACGGTCTGGCTGATGCTGCTGCAGCATCTGGAAGCGAACAATCTCAAGCTTCCCTATTTGAAGAAAGTCGTGATCGGCGGTTCCGCCTGCCCGCGCGCCATGACGCAGAAATTCCAGGACGTCTATGGCGTCGAAGTCTGCCACGCCTGGGGCATGACCGAGATGAGCCCGCTCGGCACCTTGGGTTCGCTCAAGCCCGAATACGCCGGCCTGACCGGCGAGGCCAAGCTCGACGTTCAGGTCAAGCAAGGCCATCCGCCGTTTGCAGTGGAGATGAAGATCGTCGATGACGCCGATCGCGAACTGCCGCGCGATGGCAAGACCTTCGGTCGTCTGAAAGTGCGCGGACCGTCGGTTGCCCGCGCCTATTTCAAGGAAGAATCCGGCATGCTCGACGGCGATGGGTTCTTCGATACCGGCGACGTCGCCACGCTCGATCGCCACGGCTACATGCAGATCACCGATCGCGCCAAGGACATCATCAAATCGGGCGGCGAATGGATCTCGTCGATCGATCTGGAAAACCTGGCGGTCGGACATCCCAAAGTGGCGGAAGCCGCGGTGATCGGCATACGCCATGCCAAATGGGACGAGCGGCCGCTCCTGATCATCGTGCTCAAGCAGGGACAGTCGGCCAGCAAGGCCGAGATCCTCGGCCATCTGCAGGGCAAGGTCGCCAAGTGGTGGATGCCCGACGACGTCGCCTTCGTCGATCAAATACCGCATACGGCAACCGGCAAGATTCAAAAGAGCGCACTACGCGAGCGCTTCAAGGATTATGTATTGCCGACTGCGGCGGCCTGAAAAAACTCCGCTGCGGCAATCGCGTGCCGGAAAGCGCGGCTGGCGCGGGTCGCGCATAGGAGAAATTCCAAACGCGTATGCCGCAATCCTGTGGCGGTTCCGGCATTTTTCATTCAATATTCCAATGCGATTGCGCGTTTTCGACGCGCCCGGCAATTCCAACGCTGCAGCCGAGAAGCACTCATCACAATTGCGTCGTACGATGAACACAATAGGCTTGTTGTAGCGCAAACGGCTCCGAGATCGACGAGCCGACCTAAAGTTCCTATCAAAAACAAAGAAAGTGAGTGTGAGTGATGGCTGTCGTTAGCCTGAAGAAGCTTGTTTGCGCCTCTGTCATTGTTGCGTCCGCCGGTGCAGTGCCCATAACCGCTTCGGCGCAGTCGGGAATAGCCTCCGTCTATTCCGGTGGTGTCACCGCCGAGGGAGGGCGCGCCAGCCCGCGGAGCCTTACCGCGGCGCATCGCACCTTGCCGTTCGGCACCCTCGTGCAAGTCACCAACCGGCGTAATGGACGTTCCGTGGTGGTGCGCATCGACGACCGCGGGCCGTTCGTGCGCGGCCGCATCATCGATCTGACTCCGGCCGGCGCCCACGCGTTGGGCTTTTCCGGTCTCGCCCGCGTGACCGTAACGGTGATCGGAAGACGCCGGCACGACGCCGGTTGATCGACCGTCAATTTTCAGAACGGAAAAGCGGAAGGCTTCGGCCTTCCGTTTTTTGCGGAATTCAGGCAGCGAAGATTCAAGGATTTTTTGGCGCCGCATTGGCCTGAGTCAGTCCACGCACCAGCGCGTGGCGGAAGGGCGGTTCGATACCGTCTGCCAAGTCGCCATCAATCTTGCGGCGAACTAAAACTCCTCCACGGCCCGGATCAGTCGCTCGATGTCTTCCGGCCGCGACAACCGGTGATCGCCGTCCTTGACCAGCGTGAGAACCACGTCATCGCAGGCCAGCCGAGAGGTCAGCTCCACCGCATGGCGCCACGGCACGTCGGGATCTTCGACGCCCTGGAGGATGCGCACCGGGCAGCCGGTCTCGATCATGCCGCCAAGCAGAAGGTGCCGGCGACCCTCCTCGATCAATTGCCTGGTGACCAGATAGGGTTCTGCCGCGTACGCGGACGGACGCTGCCACAAGCCCTTGTCCGCAAGCTCGCGCTTGATCTCCGGCGTGAACCGCTTCCACATCAATTCCTCGGTGAAATCGATCGCGGGCGCGATCAGGACCAGACCGGTGATCGAGGCCGCAGCACCGGGCGTGCCCTGTGGCGTCTGCAGTGCATTCTCGTCCGCAGCCCGCTGGCGCAGCGCCCGCACCATCAACAGTGCCAGCCAGCCCCCCATCGAGGAGCCGATCACGATCTGCGGACCGCGGCAGCAGGCCTCGAACACGGCAAGACTGTCGGCAAGCCAGCGCCCGATCGTGCCGTCAATGAACTCGCCGTCCAATTCGCCATGGCCGGAATAGTCGAAGCGGGTGCAGCCCCGGCCGGCGCGCGCGGCCCAGCGCGCCAGCGCGTCGGCTTTGGTGCCTTTCATGTCGGACTTGTAGCCGGAAAGAAAGATCAGGCCGGGCGAGGCGCCGCCCTGCTGGCGCACGGCGATCACGCGGCGTTCGATCCCCTCGCCAATTTCCAGGAATTTCAGTGTTTTATCGTCCATCCACGGCCTCTTCGGCAGGGCGATCATGATCGTCTGTTTTGCCGCAATCCGGCTCTCGCGCAAACAGGGCCTCGCGCCGTCGGCCCAAGAAGCCGTCGCTGCCGACGCTGTCGTTAGGACGCTTCACCTCCAGGACCTGTCAATCGTGCGAAGCGCTTCTCGCGCATTGTCGTTGACTTACGGCCGCAAACTGCCGATCTTCCCGTTTGCCGATTGGCGATCCGCGGCCCATATGGCGCGGACGCGAGCGGTGCGTCGCAACAGCCAAAGGAGGCTTTACCCATTCGTCGCCCGATCAGATCCATGCAGCCCGCTCCCAAGGAGGGGCCGCGCATCAACGAGGAGATCCGCGCTCGCGAGATCCAACTTATCGACAAGGACGGCGCCAACAAGGGCGTCACCGAAACCAGTTCGGCACTGGCCATGGCGCAGGAAGCCGGACTCGACCTGGTGGAGATTGCGCCCAATTCCAGCCCGCCGGTCGCCAAAATTCTCGATTACGGCAAATACAAATATCAGGCACAGAAGAAAGCCACCGAGGCGCGCAAGAAGCAGAAGACCGTCGAGATCAAAGAGATCAAGCTGCGGCCGATGATCGACGATCATGACTACGACGTAAAAATGCGGTCGATGGAGCGCTTCTTTCTCGAAGGCGACAAGGTCAAGGTGACGCTGCGCTTCCGCGGCCGCGAAATGGCCCACCAGGAGCTTGGCTATAAGCTTCTCGATCGGGTCAAGGGCGATACGTCGAAGATCGCCAAAATCGAGCAGGAGCCGCGCTTCGAAGGCCGCCAGGTGGTGATGGTCCTGGCGCCGCGCTGAAGCCCGCAGCCGCACTTTTCGCGGTGGCCCATCGCCGGCAAGCATTGCCACTGGCTTGAGTTTGTGACGTCCCGCTCTGCATTGCCGGGAATGACGCTCCGCCCGAGCAACGAGCCGGACGTCCGTTTGCCTTAGGTCCCGCCCTCTGTCATAACCGCGCCATCTCGCCGCCCGGCCGATCAAGGGCTGCCGTGGCGGCGGCGTGCTCATGCACAATCAGCTCCATCGCGAGCATATCGGCGGCACCGGTTTTGCCGGATCGCTTGCCGCAAAGGAGAGCCAAATGCCCAAGATAAAGACCAAGTCGGGCGCCAAGAAGCGCTTCAAGGTGACGGGGACCGGAAAGGTTCTCTATCAGCAGTCGCGCAAGCGCCACGGCATGATCAAGCGCACCAAGAAGCAGATCCGCCAGTTGCGCGGGACCAATGTGATGTTCAAGACCGACGGCGACAACGTCAAGAAATACTTCTTGCCCAACGGCTGACCGAGCGACGGCCGCCGCCGATGCGGCCGCGAGCTTCCAGGTTCAACAGGAGATTCGATATGGCACGCGTCAAACGCGGCGTCACCGCTCATGCCAAGCACAAGAAGGTGCTCAAGGCCGCCAAGGGCTATTACGGCCGGCGCAAGAATACGATCCGGGTCGCCAAGCAGGCGGTAGAGAAAGCGCAGCAATACGCCTACCGCGACCGCAAGCGAAGAAAGCGCACGTTCCGCGCCCTGTGGATACAGCGCCTCAACGCGGCGGTGCGTCCTTTCGGGCTGAATTACAGCCGCTTCATCGCCGGCTTGAGCAAGGCCGGCATTATGGTCGATCGCAAGGTGCTGTCCGACCTGGCGATCCGCGAGCCGGCCGCCTTCGAGGCGATCGTCGGTCAGGCCAAGTCGGCGCTGGCGTAACCACTTCCGTCATGCCCGGCCTTGTGCCGGACATCCACGCCTTCCCTCGCCGAACGAAGACGTGGATGGCCGGGACAAGCCCCGCCATGACGCGCACGGAAACATGTCATGATCGACAGGGCCTACGTACAGCGCATGGCGCGCTACAATCGCTGGCAGAACGAAAATCTGTACGGCGTCGCCGAGAAACTGTCCGACGCCGAGCGCCGCAAGGAGCGAGGGGCGTGGTTCGGGTCGATCCACAAGACGCTGAACCATATCCTGTGGGGCGATAAAAGCTGGATGAGCCGTTTCACGGACTCGCCACGCCCGACGGTCGGCATTCCAGACTCGGTGTCGCTGTTTGCGGATTGGGAAAGCCTGAAGTCCGAGCGCGCGGCCTTCGACAGAACAATTCTCGATTGGGCCGACGGTGTCGGCGATTCCTGGCTCGCCGCCGATCAGACCTATTATTCCGGCGCCACCAAGCGCGAATGGACGCGGCCGCGCTGGGTCCTGGTCACTCATATGTTCAACCACCAGACCCATCATCGCGGTCAGGTTCATTCCATGCTGACCCAGGCGGGCGGGCGGCCGAGCGATACCGACCTGCCGTTCATGCCGGATTGACCGCGGGAATTGGTGCCATGACCGACGCCGCACGGCTCGAACAGCAAATCCTCGCCGACATCGCCATCGCGAGCGACGAAACGGAATTGGAAGCCGTACGCGTAGCGGCGCTCGGCCGCAGCGGTTCGATCACGACGCTGCTCAAGACGCTCGGCACGCTGCCCCCCGAAGCGCGCAAGATTCAGGGTCCGCTGCTCAACGGATTGAGGGATCGCATTAACGCGGAGCTCGCTGCCCGACGCGACTCTTTCCAGAGCGCCGCGTTGCAGGCGCGCTTGAACACCGAGCGCGTCGACGTGACCTTGCCGGTGTGCGCCGCGCCGTTCGAGATCGGCCGCGTGCATCCGATCACCCAGGTGACCGACGAACTGACGGCGATCTTCGCCGACATGGGCTTTTCCGTTGCGGAGGGTCCCGACATCGAGACCGACGATTACAATTTCGCCAGACTCAATTTCCCGAAAGACCATCCGGCGCGCGACATGCAGGCCACGTTCTTCTTCAATCCCCAGCCGGACGGCAGGCGGCTATTGCTGCGCACCCACACCTCGCCCGTGCAGGTGCGCACCATGCTGGCGCAAAAGCCGCCGATCCGCGTCATCATTCCCGGCCGCACCTATCGCAGCGACTCTGACCAGACCCACACTCCGATGTTTCACCAGGTCGAGGGCCTAGTCATCGACAAGACCTCGCATCTCGGCCACCTGAAATGGATCTTACAGGAATTCTTCAAGGCGTTCTTCGAAGTCGACCGGGTGAAGATGCGTTTCCGTCCGTCGTTCTTTCCCTTCACTGAGCCGTCGCTCGAAGTCGACATCCAGTGCCGTCGCGACAAGTCCGAGATCCGCTTCGGCGAGGGCGATGACTGGATGGAGATTCTCGGTTGCGGCATGGTGCATCCGAACGTGCTCCGAAATTGCGGACTCGATCCCGATGAGTATCAGGGTTTTGCCTGGGGCATGGGAATCGACCGCATCGCCATGCTCAAATACGGGATGGCGGACCTGCGCGCCTTCTTCGATGCCGACGTGCGCTGGCTTTCGCACTACAGCTTCCGCCCGCTCGACTTTCCAACACTGGCCGGAGGGCTGAGTTCGTGATGGACGCCGAGAGACCAAAATCCTCACTTCCTCCCTTGAGGGGTGCTGGTTCATGAGTTCGGTTTCACGATGAAATTCACCCTCGCCTGGCTCAAGGAGCACCTGGAGACGGATCGGCCGCTCGGCGACCTCGCCGATAAGCTGACCATGATCGGGCTCGAGGTCGAACGCATCGAGGATAAAGGCCAACAACTCGCTCCGTTCGTCATCGCCCGCGTGGTCGAAGCGAAACAGCACCCCAATGCCGACCGGCTGCGCGTGTGCATGGTCGACACCGGCGCCGGTGAGCCCGTCCAGGTGGTGTGCGGCGCGCCGAATGCACGCACCGGCATGAAGGGCGTGTTCGTGCCGCCGGGCGCCTACATCCCCGGCAAGGACATGACGCTTGCGGTCGGCACCATTCGCGGGGTGGAGAGCCGCGGCATGCTGGTGTCGGAATTCGAGCTGCAGATTTCCGACAACCACGAAGGCATCATCGATCTGCCCGACGACGCCCCGGTCGGCGCCAATTACGCGCAGTGGGTGGGGCTCGACGATCCGATGCTTGAGATCAACCTCACGCCCAACCGGCCCGATTGCACCGGCGTGCACGGCATCGCCCGTGATCTCGCCGCCGCCGACATGGGCCGGTTCAAGGACGCGGCCATCAAGCCGGTCAAGGGCGAATTCCCCTGCCCCGTCGCGGTGAAAATCGAGTCACCTGAACTTTGCCCAGCTTTTGCGCTCCGCCTCGTGCGCGGCGTGAAGAACGGCCCGTCGCCGCCATGGCTGCAGCGGCGGCTCAAAGCCATCGGACTGCGCCCGATCAATGCGCTGGTCGACATCACCAACTTCATCACCTACGACCGCGGCCGGCCGCTCCATGTGTTCGATGCCGCAAAAGTGCGTGGCAACCTGATGGTGCGCCGCGCGCGCGCGGGTGAGTCGCTGCTGGCGCTGGACGGCAAGACCTACGACCTCGATGACGGCGTCTGCGTCATTGCCGATGAGGACGGCGTGGAATCGCTTTCCGGCATCATGGGCGGCGAAAAAACCGGCTGCTCGGAAGCGACCACCGACGTGCTCATCGAATCGGCATTGTGGGAGCCGACCAACATCGCGCAGACCGGCCGCCGGCTCTCCATCCATTCCGACGCCGCGTATCGTTTCGAACGTGGCGTCGATCCGGCCTTCATGCTGCCCGGACTTGAGATGGCGACCCGCATGGTCCTCGATCTGTGCGGCGGCACGCCATCTGATGTGGGCGTCGCCGGACAAGCGCAGCCCGACGAGCACGTGATTGATTTCCCGCTGACGGAAATCAAGCGCCTCGCCGGCATTTCACCGCCGCTGCCCGAAACGCGCCGCGTGCTCGAGCGTCTCGGCTTTTTCGTTGCCGGCCAGGGCGAGCGGCTGAAGGTTGCGGTGCCGTCGTGGCGGCCCGACGTGCGCGGCAAAGCCGACATCGTCGAGGAAGCGATGCGCATTCTCGGTGTCGATCGCATCCCCGCGACGAAGTTCGAGCGCGGCGAGGCACCGCGCAAGCCGGTCCTGACGCCGATTCAGCTGCGCACGCGCAAGGCCAAGCGCGCGCTCGCCGCGCGCAATCTGGTCGAGGCGGTGACCTGGTCATTCATCGAGAAAAAGCAGGCGGAGCTGTTCGGCGGCGGCAAGCCCGAACTCGCGCTCGCCAATCCGATTGCTGCGGACCTTTCCGACATGCGGCCAAGCCTCATCCCCGGCCTGGTGGCGGCGGCGCAGAAAAACGCCGATCGCGGTTTTCCCGATGTCGGCCTGTTCGAAGTCGGCCAGATATTCCGCGGTGATCAGCCGGCCGATCAGTTTACCGCCGCCGCCGGCGTGCGGCGCGCCCGGGCAAAACCTTCCGGCGTCGGCAGGCATTGGAGCGCACGAGAGAGTGAAGTCGACGTATTCGACGCCAAGGCCGATGCGATGGCGATGCTGACGGCGGCGGGCGCGGCACCGCACGCGATGCAAATCGGTCCCGGCGGTCCGCCGTGGTTCCATCCCGGTCGCTGCGGAGCGATCCAGATCGGACCGCAGAACGTCCTCGGCCATTTTGGCGAACTGCACCCGAGCGTGCTCGCGGCGCTCAACGCCGAGGGACCACTGGTCGCATTCGAACTGATTCTGGAGCAAATCCCGGAGCCGAAGGCCAAGCCGACGCGCACCAAGGCGGCGCTCGATTTGTCACCGTTCCAGCCGGTCGAGCGCGATTTCGCTTTCATCGTCGAGCACAACGTGAAGGCCGCCGACCTGGTGCGTGCGGCGGCGGGAGTCGACCGTAAGTTGATCGCCGGAGTTGCCGTGTTCGACGTTTACGAGGGCGCCGGTATCGCGCCGGGAAGAAAATCGATCGCAATCGCGGTCACCATCCAGCCACGCGAACGCACCATGACCGACGCCGAGATCGAGGCGCTGGCGGCGAAGATCGTCACCGAGGTCGGCAAACGCACCGGCGGCGTGTTGCGCGGATAGGGCCCCGGATCGTCTCGAAGTCGCATTGCTTCAGTAGCGCCGACGGACGCGGCGCTTGCGCTTTGGCCGCCTCTCCTCCGCTTCCGGTTCTCGCTGTCCGGCAAGCCGCCGCAACACCGCATCGGCGGCGCGTTCCCCCGATTCCCAGGCGCCCCCCACCGTTCCCCAAAGCGTTTCGTGCACCGCTTCGCCAGCGAACCAGATCGCCTCGCGCACCGGCTGTGCCAGCACGGCGCGAGCACCGTGGCCGCCCGGCATGGCGGCCGACATCGCGCCGAGCGCAAAGACGTCGGCGTTCCAGCGCGTGGCGCTGGCACGTCTGATCGCCTTTCTGACTGAGCCGCCGAAATGCTTCGTCAGCCAGTCGCCGGCGAAATCCACCATCGCCACCTCGCCTTGCGCCGAAAGCTGCTGGCCGAACGAGCCGGCAACTTCGATCAGGCACAGCGCGGTTCCCGACACGTTGCCGAGAATTGCCGTGGTACGGGCATCGGTCGATTTCTCAAATACCAGGTCGTCGCTATCGAGGCCGAGCGGATTGCCGGCAAGCTCGAGCGCGACGTGATCGTAGCTGCCGAGGGAAAGGCTGTGGAACGCTTCGTTCACGCGCTGCGGCAATTCGGGAGCGAAGCGGATGCGGCCGGCAGCAAGGACGTTGGTCGATACGGTGACGATCGCGGTGCGGGCGTTGATCGTGCCGCTGGGCGTGCGCACTGCCACGCCACGGTCGACCTCGATGAACTGTGCCGGCGTGGAGTGCTGGATCGCGAGACCCGCGGCGCGCCCCGCCAACAGCGCGCCAAATCCCTGGCGGCAGAACGCATCGCTGTCGCGCTCCGCCGCGCGAGCAAAATCGACCGCGGAGAGCTGCGCCAAATCCTTGCCATAGGCGAACGGCCCGAGCACGAACTCGACGCTCGCTCGCCAGTCGCCGAGATCGTTCGGCAGCGCTTGTGCGCAGGCGATGTCGGCGTTGCGTGCGGCATCGTCGATGGCGCGCCCGGCACGCACCTGGGCGGCGAGAAAATCCTCCAGCTCACCCTCGCGCGCGTAGCGTAGTCCGATGCGGACTTTCTGGCTGGCGGGCGCCGGATAGATTTCGATGCCCCGGACCGGCGCGAGTTTAGCCAGCGGATTGGAGTTCGGTGAATGAATCCAGTGCGCCCCGAGGTCGAAGGGAACGCCAAAGGTGCGCGTGTCGGTCACGCAGCGGCCGCCGATGTGGTCGGCGGCTTCGATCAGCACATGGCGCCGGCCGGCCGCAGCGATGCGGCGCGCGGCGGCAATCCCGGCGGCACCGGCGCCGACAATGACGACGTCGATTTCGCCCGAGCGCGGCGCCGGAGCACCGATCGCCGGACGCGCCGCCAGCGCGGCGCCGGCAGCAAGGAACGAGCGGCGGCTCAGTCGCGGCATGCTTTCCGGTTGCTTGCGGACCCGACCCACATTGCCCGAACCGCGCGCCCCGGGCAAACCCCACGGTTAATTTTCGCTGATCGTTGCGCATTCCATGTGAACCAAGTTGCAACAAACATCGCATAAAGTCCCGGCCAATAAAGACGCGGTGAACCGCGCGACCGGCTGGGAGGTCGCATGAACAGGATGCTCGATGGCGTCGGGCGGCTGATCGCCCGCTACCTGGACGAGCCCGTGGCCGGCTACGAGCCGTTCACGCCGAGCGAGCCCGAGGCGTTGCGCGAGTCGTTGCAACCCGGCGACGTGCTCCTGGTCGAGGGCAATGCCCGCATTTCCGGCGTCATCAAATACCTGACACAATCGACCTGGTCGCACTCGGCGCTTTACGTCGGGCCGCTCGAAGGCCGCATCAATGCCGACGGCGAGCCGCACGTGCTGATCGAGGCCAATGCCGGTGAAGGCGTCGTTTCCGCACCGCTTTCGAAGTACACGCTCTTTCACACCCGCGTCTGCCGGCCGGTCGGACTAACCGCGGCCGACTGCGCGATCGTCTGCGCCTACGTCATCGAGCGGATCGGTCTTGCCTACGATCTGAAAAATATCGTCGACTTGATGCGCTATCTCTTCCCGCTGCCGATACCGCACCGCTGGCGGCGGCGCATGATCGCGCTTGGTTCGGGCGATCCGACCCGGCTTATCTGCTCGGCGCTGATCGCCGATGCGTTCGCGGCCGTGCAATATCCGATCTTGCCCAAGATCCGCCTCACCGGCAGCCGCCAAGCGCGCGAGCAAATTCTGGAGATTCGCCATTCATCTCTCTATTGCCCGCGCGACTTCGACATTTCGCCCTATTTCAACGTCGTCAAGCCGACGATCGCTAAGGGCTTCAACTACAAGTCTTTGCACTGGGCGGATCTGCCGAAGGAAACAGGCGGCGAGCGTCTTCTCTCGCTCGATCCGGCGCAGGCCTCGATAGCGCAGCAGCCCACGGCGGAGGATCGGGACGCCATCGCCGCCTGACACTTCGTCACGGCCCGGCGCGGCCGCGGCGATTTTTGAGCGATCAGTGGTAGCGCGCAAACCGGAATTCCGCCACAGAAAAGGCGCGCTGGATTCGCGCATGTGCGAGGGTGAGCAAAAGCGTCGGCCGCTCGCGGCAACGCCGGCAGAGGACGGCGATCGCAGACAGCGGGGACCAAAAGCGTGCTCGAAGACGCCGTCAAAGCGATAATGCAGATGTTCTCGGCACCGCTGCGCCCGGTGCTGTGGAAATCGATCGCACTTGCGCTGGCGCTCATCATCGCCGGCGCCGCTCTGCTCGATCGGTTGATTGTACGGCTGGTCGAGACCGCCGGCACATCGGCCGAGTCGATGCTGGGGCAGCACGCCCATCTGCCGATTGAGGCGCTGGCCTGGCTCATCTCATTCGCCGCCGGTGTCGGCATCGTGGCCGGCAGCGTCATGCTCATGCCGGCGATTACCGCCTTCGTAGGCGGCTTCTTTGCCGACCGTATCGCCGAAACAATCGAGTACGAGTCCTATCCCGCCGATCCGCCGGGCAAAGCGCTGCCACCGTGGCACGCCATCGTCGAGGGCGGCAAGACCGCACTCCTTGCGATTCTCGTGTACGTCTGCACGGTGCCGTTGCTGCTGATTGGCGGACTCGGCGCGGTCATTTTCTTTCTCGTCACCGCGTGGCTGCTGGGCCGCATCTATTTCGAGCTTGCCGCCATGCGCTTCCAAACACCCGCACAGGCGAGGACGCTGCGCAAGCGCAATGCCGGCACGGTCTATGTCGGCGGTCTTCTGATCGCCGGCTTCGTGTCGATTCCGATTGTGAATCTGGCAACGCCCCTGTTCGCCATGACCTTCATGGTGCACATGAACAAACGGCTTGCCGGAAAAAGCCGTTTAAGCGACCGAATTGGCATTTCGGATCGCGCCGGGGGATGACGCGGGCCGAGGCGGATCACGGCCGAACGCCATGTCCGATCTGATGCGGCGCCGTCGTCCGGTTGCCACGCCGACCGCGCGCCTTGCCGATGACGATGCGCATGAGATCGGCGGTATTTTTTGCCCCGAGCTTTTCCATGATGCGGGCGCGATGCACCTCCACGGTGCGCGGACTGATGCCCAGTTCCCTGCCCGCCTCCTTGTTGGAAGCGCCTTGCGCAATCCGTCCCAGCACTTCGCGCTCGCGCACGGTGAGCCGCTCGCAACCGGGAAAGTCGCGCGATAAAAGCGCGTCGTCGGCGCCGAGATTCTGCCAGGCGTTCATCGCCATCCGCACGCGCGTCGCCACTGTCGCTGGGTCAAACGGCTTCTCGATGAAGTCGAGAGCTCCGCTGCGGATGGCCTCGACCGCCGTCGGAATGTCGCCTCGGCCGGAAATGACCAATATCGGCGCCGGATAATGCGCCGCATTGATCTTCTTCAACAGCTCGATTCCCGAGCAATCCGGCAAATGCACGTCGATGAGCAGGCACCCCGGCTTGCGCAAATGCGCCGCCAAGAGAAAGGATTCGCCGTCGGAAAACCCGGCCGTAGCAAACCCTTCGGCGCTTAAGGCGGCGACGAGTGCCGCACGCACCGATGGATCGTCGTCGACAATGAGGATTTCGCTCATCGGTCCCTTTTGGGGACCTCCCATCTCTGCGCGAGGCAACCCGATTCTCAATGGAGATTACCACCAAGCGCCGCGGCGCTGAGGTAACCCGCAACGGTCCTGAAAAAAATCACGGTGAGGGCATCGGCGCTGCGCGCAGGCAGTGTCTGGGTACCGCCGGCGCGAATAAGATATGTGAAATCGGCGGCGCGCTAACTGGCAAGCCGCTCGATGGCGGCGCCACAGCGTGCCAGCTTTTCCTCGAGCCGCTCAAAACCGCGGTCGAGGTGATAGACGCGATTGACGATCGTCTCACCCTCGGCGGCGAGCGCCGCGATGACGAGCGAGACCGAAGCGCGCAGATCGGTTGCCATCACCGGCGCACCTTTGAGCCGTTCGACGCCTTCGATCGTTGCCTTCTCGCCTTCGAGGTGAATGCGGGCTCCGAGCCGTGCCAGTTCCTGCACGTGCATGAAGCGGTTCTCGAAAATGGTCTCGACGATGTGCGATGTACCGCACGCGCGCGTCATCACCGCCATGAGCTGCGCCTGCAGGTCGGTGGGAAATTCAGGAAACGGCGCGGTGGCCACTTCGATCGGCCTCAGCTCGCCGCCGTTGCGGGCGACGCGGATGCCCTGGTTGGTCGGCGTAACCGTCACCCCGGTCCGCTCCAGCACGTCGAGCGCGGCTTGCAGGAGGTCTGCACGGGTGTTCTGCAAGAGAATTTCACCGCCGGTCATGGCGACCGCCATGGCGTAGGTCCCGGTCTCGATGCGGTCAGGCAGCACAGCGTGGCGCGCTCCGCCGAGCTTGGCGACACCCTCGATCACGATGCGCCGCGTGCCGGCGCCGAAAATGCGGGCGCCCATTTTGTTGAGGCACTCGGCCACATCGGCCACTTCCGGCTCGCAGGCAGCATTGTCAATGACGGTCGTACCCTCGGCCAGAGAGGCTGCCATGATCGCGGTATGGGTGCCGCTCACGGTAACTTTGGGGAAGGCGATCTCGGCGCCTTTAAGTCCGTGCGGCGCGCGTGCCACCACATAGCCGCCCTCGATGTCGATCTTGGCGCCAAGCCGCTCCATGGCCATGACGAGCAAATCGACCGGGCGCGTGCCGATGGCGCAGCCGCCGGGCATCGATACGCGCGCCTGGCCCATGCGCGCCACGAGCGGACCGAGCACCCAAAAGCTCGCCCGCATTTTCGATACCAACTCGTAAGGCGCCGCGGTATCGACGATGCTGGCGGCGGAAATATGCAATGTCTGGCCGTGATCCACCGTCTCGCCGGAACGCTTGCCGCCGACCATGATGTCGACGCCATGGTTGCCGAGGATGCGTTGCAGGAGCGCGACATCCGCGAGCCGGGGTACGTTGTCGAGGATGAGCGTGCCTTCGGTGAGCAGGCTCGCGATCATCAGCGGCAGCGCGGCGTTCTTCGCTCCCGAAATGGGAATGGTGCCGTCCAGCCGACGGCCGCCGACGATGCGAATCCGATCCATTGCCAACCCCCTTTTCGGTCCGTCCAAGGACCGATCCCTTCTCCTCGGTGACGGGAAGGAAGGAACCACCCTTACCGACCGTGCGTCGCGAGCGGGTAAAGCGCAGTGCCGGCGGCTACGGTCCCCACGGCGAAACGTCCTTGTGCGTTACTCGTTGCCCCGATTGCGGCGAAAGTCTGGAATCCTGGCTGACGAGGGCGCGCCGGCCGGCGCGGGATCACCCTCCGGTGCGGCGGCGTCCGCGGCGGCTACAGCGCGACCACGCGCTTGCGCCTTGCGCCGCTTGAGGTTTTCCCGCAGCGCCGCCGACAGCCGTTCGCTGCGCGCCGCCCATTTTGCCTCTTTGCCGGGTTTGTGCATGGGGGCATGAATCAAACCACGCCGGTCGCTTCACCGCAACCGCGACCGGTTCGGCGCGTCGGGCCGGCGGCGGGCTCAGAATTCGATCGGCCGCGCTGAAGCGCTTTCTGCCGATCCGCGCGTCCGATCGCCGTTGACCGGCAGACGGCGAAGAGCCACGCACAAGGCGTGATAGCCGGCCGCTTGCATCGAACGGCGTCGTATGACAAGGATTCCGGCGCCTTTTCATCGCTCATTTGGTCAGCGGCGCGCTGCCGTAGCTCAGTGGTAGAGCACCCCCTTGGTAAGGGGGAGGTCGTAAGTTCAATCCTTACCGGCAGCACCATTGCGCGCCAGCGTTTTGGGTGGTGCGGCCACAACCCGATCGCGATTGAGTTCGACCATTGAAGCCTGACCGCTAGTGTGGCTTTGGTGCTCCATGTCGAGACGATCACGAGAAATTTGAGTTGAAAAGAATTTCGGGACGCAAACACAATGCGTGCGCTGAGCCGGTGGATGGTGCTTGCCGCTGCGACCGTGGGGCTGAGCTTCGCCGCCGCGGCACAGGAGCCTTGGCGCGACTTTCGCGACCAGGACCAGGGTTTCCTTGTGCAGTTTCCGGGGAAGCCGCAGATCCAGCGCAGCAAGGTCGGCGACGTGGCCTTCGTCAATTATTTTGCGCTTTTGGGCGAAAGCATATTCCAGGTCGTGGTCGACGATCTTCCCCGCCCCTCCCCGCAATCGCCGGACGCGGCCTATTACCACCGGCACATGCTCGACTACGCCCGCAATCACAACAAGCGCATCAACAGCGAGCAAATGGTGACGCTAGCGGGACATCCGGCGGCTGAAGCTAAGATGACCGATGCGGTGATCGGGGCGGATTTTCTGGTCGATCTGGTGGCGGTGGGAAAGCACTTTTACGCCGTGGCCTCGGCCGGCCGGCCCGGCCATGCCGAGACCGCCGAGGCCAGGCATTTCCGCGATTCCTTTCGCTTTCTCGGCCCATGAGGGCGGCAATCCACTCGCGTCCTTCGATTCCGAAGTTCGCAGACGAGGGTGCCGCACAATGATGCGAACCAGATCGGCCGCGCCCCGCGATCATCGGCTATTGAAGGCGTAGCGATTGCCGTTGTCGCGGCTTGCGCGGGCGGCAGACGGCGGCGGGGCCTGCAGATGCGGCACCACCACCATGCGCCTGACCTCGCCGCGCTGGAACGCACGCAGGAACTCCCCGTAATTTTTGAACGACACGCAGCCGAAGGACTGACCGCTCGGGCCAAGCATGTAGGTGTGCGCCAGGATGCCATCGCGGCCAAACATCCTGCTGTCGGCAACCGGATTGAGCCGAAGGGCCTGCACGCCATGGAACATGCCGCTGCGCAAGGTCAGATCGTAGGTATTCGGCGGCGTCGGACCGCGCGCTTTCTGCGACACGTAACGGGGATCGTCCAAGAACCTGCCGAGACCCGAATGCGCCTCCAAGCGTTCGCCGTCAGGCAGATAAACGGTATGCGCGGCAATGTCATAGATCGCGGTGTGAGTGTCGGCGCCGGGTACGACGTCCGGATTGTTGTAGGCGAGTTGCGGAGAAGCGGGCCTGGGCGCGGTTTGTGCAGACGGCGCAGTCGAACGGGGCCCTTGTGGGGCGAGGTGGATCGGCGCGTTCCCGGCAGATGCGACTTCGATCGAACGGGTCCGGGTCGGCGCCGGCGCTGAAGGAGCAATTGCCGCTGCGACTTTGATCGAACCGGTCACGGCCGGCGCTGGCGCTGGAGCAGCGATCGCGGCGACGATCTGCGGGCGTGGCGCTGCGGGAATCGTCTGCGGCGCATGCGCGGACGGGGCATTGCGGCTAACATTGTAAGATTCAAAATGGTCCGGCGAAATGGCCGCAGCGACTGCCGTGGACGGGACGCGATAGAGGATCGTCTTGACCGCTATCGGGCCGACGTAGAGCGGTCGCGGCGTTGGCAGCGGCACACTGGTCACCGACGCGATCTTCTCCGGCGCGGCTGCGGGCATCGCAGCCACAGCCGCAGCAGGCGGCGCTAGAGCGGCTGTGCCCGTTCCATCCGTCGCATACGCAGGATTGATCGTAGCGAGCGCCGCACCGAACATGTCGGCCGGCGCTGCCAGCCGCCGGCCCGGTCGCGGGAAGAGCGTGCTGTCGAGCGCAAACGGCGCCGCCGCATGGAGACCGGGATTGCGCGAGAGAGAACCCGAAACCATCCACGCGGCCGTCACGGTGACGGCCCCTGCCATCAGCGCGGCCGCACTCACGCTTCCCAGGCCAAGCACCGCGCCGCCGACCATTGTCCGGCGGTATTCGCGCGCAGGAATCCCACGATGGTTGTAAGCGGCGACCGGAATCGCCGCGACCGCATACCTCATGACACGCGTTACTCGAAAGGTTGCGGCTTAGAGGGCGGACACGCGTAGGCGCCCGTACGGGCATTCGGGCCGTTGCGGACCGGCCGACGCTGATCGCTCAAATGATGTGGAACTCACTGTACTCATCCCCATCCCCGTCTTCACAACACTCAAGACACCTCGAAGACGGGGACAACAATGCATCAAGGAATATTAAGCGGCTGTAAACGCACCGCTCACGGCCATGTCCGCGCAGGATCGCGCGAGAGCAATCGTGGCTTTTTTGCGCGGCGGCCAATGCGTCAGCGTCATTTCAGCTGATCGGCGACTTTGTTGATGCCGGCCTGAGAGCAGACATCGTCCTTGCCCGGCGTGCCGGATACGCCGACCGCGCCGATCACGTCGTCGCCGACTTTAATGGGCAGGCCACCGGCCAGCGCCAGGACGCGCGTATAGTGCCGCGAGCCGACCGTATCGGGACGATCCTGCAATCGTTTGACGAATGCCGCCGAGGGTTGCTTGAACGAGGCCGCGGTATAGGCCTTGCGATCGCTGCCCTCGTTCGTGCTCAATCCGGCGCCGTCATCGTGCAACATGACGATCGGTATTCCGTCGCGATCGAGCACCGAAACGGAGATTTTATATCCCATGGTGCGGCACTGGGTGATCGCCGCATTGGCGATATCCAGCGCCAGCGCCAGCGAAATGTTCTTCTGCGTGAGGACGCCTTGCGCACCGGCTGAAGACGACAGGATGGTGGCGACGGCGACGCTGGCAAGAACCTTGGTGATAGACGACATGCGATGAGCTCCCTGCATTGCACCGACTAAAGTGGCCTGGATCCGGCCACCTCTCATGCCCGGACGAGTGGGCTGCCGATAAGAACACCGGATGGCGGCAAAGTGTAGCGTTCTCCCGTTCGAAAATCCCACATGAGCTGCGGCATGACGCAAGGCCGGCATGTAGGCTAATATCACCGACGAAAGCTTTGCCGACGGAGAAGGAAGTGCTGGCGCCCACTGCATCGATGAAGGATCGCATTGCCATGTATAACGGCAATGCGCTCAAGATCGGCTTGTTCGGCGCCAATTGCTCGTCCGGTCGTTCCGCCACCAGGGTGCCGGAACGCTGGTCGGGAAGCTGGGAAGACTGCCTGGCGCTGGCGCGACTCGCCGACGAGGCCGGCATCGACTTCATGCTGCCGATCGCGCGCTGGAAGGGCTATGGCGGCGAGACCGACTTCCACGGCGTCACGCTGGAGACGATCACCTGGGCGGCGGGCCTTCTTGGCGCCACCAGGCGGATGACCGTGTTCGGCACCGTGCATGCGCCGCTGTTTCATCCGCTGATCGCCGCCAAGGAACTCGTCACCGCGGACCACATCGGCCAGGGCCGCATGGGAATGAATATCGTCTGCGGCTGGAACGAGGGCGAGTTCGACATGTTCGGCGTCAAGCAGCGCGAGCACGACGAGCGCTACGAGTACGCGCAGGAATGGATCGACGTCGTCAAACAGGCGTGGACGCGCGACGACACCTTCGACTTCGACGGCACGTTTCTGCATTTGCGGGCCGCTCGCGCCTTCCCCAAGCCCTACGGCGGCAGCCGCCCGCTGATGATGAACGCGGGCTCCTCCGGCGCCGGCCAGGCATTTGCGTTGCGCAATTGCGACGCGTTCTTCGTCGCCACCGCCGGCTCCCGGACCTCGCTTGCCGGCAACGCCGCCAAGGTCGCGGACATCAAGGCCGACGCGGCAAAAATCGGCCGCGAGATCGAAGTGTTCACCGTCGGCCAAGTGGTCTGCCGTCCGACGCAGAAGGAGGCCGACGACTATTATCAGCACGCGATCATCGAGCACGCCGACTGGGGCGCGATCGACGGCATGCTGGCGAACAAGAGCATCACGCCGCAGACCATCCCACCCGATGAATACGACGCCAAGCGGCGTTACTTCGCCTCCAACGCGGTCGGCGGCTATCCGTTCGTCGGCACGCCCGACAAGGTCGCCGAAGAGCTTCTCGTCATCAGCCAGGCCGGGGTGCGCGGCATTGGGCTGTCCTTCGTCAATTATCTCGACGAGGTCCCGTACTTTTGCGACGAGGTTCTGCCGCGTCTCGAGCGCGCCGGCGTGCGGGCAAAGCACTGAGCAGATTCCGGCGGGCGGCGACGCCGCCGCCTCAACCGCCTTGAGTCACGAGGGCATGCGCCGCGCCGGCGCACACGGGTTCGACCGCCGTACCCAACATTCTCCGGCGTTGCGCCCAGCTCCGTCCGTCCGTGCTCGGCTGATAAAACACGCTGAACCGGCCGACAACTTCGGCGAAGGCCGCGGCGTCGGCGGGCTTTTTGACTTCGAGCGAATTAAAGCCGGCGCGCAGCAGGAAGACAAATTGATCGCGCAGGATTTCTCCGGTGGCGCGCAGCGTACCGCAAAAGCCGTATTGCTCGCGCAGCAGCCGCGCCTGGCTGTAGGCGCGGCCGTCGCGGAACTTGGGGAAGTCGAGGGCGATCAACGCGAGGTGGCCGAGCCATGGCTGCAGTTCGGCGACGCGCTGGTCATTCGGCCAGAGCACGCCGAGCGAGCCGTCGCGACGGGCGAGTGCGCCGGCTTGCGCCAAAAAGCGCCGGGCGGAAACGATGACGGCAGTGCGCTCGGCGATCGGCGCGGTGTCGTCGAGGCGTTCATAGCGGTCGTTGACGATGCGGCCGTTTTCAACGAGCGGCATAGACGCGCTCCCGAAACGGCTCGACGCCGGTGCGCTCGACGGTCTCGATGAACAGTTCGTCCGGCCGCTCACGCAGCTCCAGATAGGCGGCGACAATGTCCTCGACGACGTCGGCCACTTGCCCATAGGGAACGGCCGGACCGATCAGCGTTCCGAGTTCGGCGTTCTCGTCGGCCTTGCCGCCCAGTGTTATCTGATAGAACTCCTGATCGTTCTTTTCCACGCCGAGGATGCCGATGTGGCCCACGTGGTGATGGCCGCAGGCATTGATGCAGCCGGAAATGTTGATGTGCAGCCGGCCCAGATCGCGGGCGAGGTCGAGGCTGCGGAAGCGCCGCGTGATCTCCTGCGCCACTGGGATCGAGCGTGCATTGGCAAGGCTGCAATAATCGAGACCGGGGCACGAGATGATGTCGGAGACCAGTCCGACATTTGCCGTGGCGACCCCGATCGCGTCGAGCGCGCGCCACAGCGCCGGCAGGTCGCGCTGCGCAACGTGCGGCAACACCAGGTTCTGCTCGTGGCCGACGCGGATTTCGCCAAATGAATAGCGGTCGGCAAGATCCGCGATGGAGTCCATCTGCTCCGCCGTAGCGTCTCCGGGCGTGCCGCCGTCCGCCTTTAGCGAGAGGGTCACTATGGCATAGCCGCGAAGCTTGTGGCTGGCCACCGCATTGCCCATCCATGCATCGAAGCGCGGATCGGCGCGGCGCATCTGTGCCAAGGCGGTTCGATCGCCGTCGATCGGATTATCGTCGAGACTTTCATAGCGCGGATAGGAGAAACGCCCGGCGATCTCGGCGGCGACAGCGGGGTCGAGCGCCAGCGGACCGTCCTTGATGGGCTGCCATTCCGCTTCGACTTCGTTGGCGAATGCCTGCGCGCCGAGGTCGTGGACCAGTATCTTGATGCGCGCCTTCCATATGTTGTCGCGCCGGCCGAACTGGTTGTAAGTGCGCAACACAGCCTCGACATAGCTGAGCACGTCGCGTTTGTGCAAAAACGGCTTGATGGTCTTGGCCAGAAACGGAGTGCGGCCGAGTCCGCCGCCAACCATGACCTCGAAGCCGACTTCGCCGCCGCCGTTCCGATGCAGCCGCAGCGCCAGATCGTGAACGCGCAGCGCGGCGCGATCATGACTCGAGGCTCCGACCGCGATCTTGAACTTGCGCGGCATGAACGAGAATTCGGGATGCAGCGTCACGTGCTGGCGAATCAGTTCGGCCCAGATTCGCGGATCTTCGATTTCGTCAGGCGCCACCCCGGCCCATTGGTCGGTCGTGATGTTGCGCACGTTGTTGCCGCTGGTCTGCATGCCGTGCAGGCCGCTGGCGGCGAGATCGGCCATGGCGTCCGGCAGCTCCTCGAGCTTGATCCAGTGAAACTGGATGTTCTGCCGGGTGGTGAAATGGCCGAAACCGCGGTCGTAGCGCCGCGCCACATGCGCCAGCGTGCGCAGCTGCGAGGACGACAACGTGCCGTAGGGAATCGCGATGCGCAGCATGTAGGCGTGCAGCTGCAAATAGAACTCCATTCATCAACCGCAGCGGTTTGAATTCTTCCTCGCTCAGTTCACCCGAAAGCCGGCGCGCAATCTGGTCGTGGAATTCCGCAACGCGTTCGGCGATCAGCGTTCGGTCCAGTTCGTCGTAGACATACATGCGCGAACTCCGCTCAGTACGCAGCTTGCGGACCGATTGTCGGGCCGCCGGCGCGGATGCGCTCGCGCAGGTTTCCCGGCCGCACCTCGCCGTCGTCGGCGAGCGCGACCGGCGCCGTATAAGCGCCGATGGCGCGAATATCGTCGCTTCTAGCCGCGCTAAGCAGCGCCTGGGCACTTGCGGGCGAGGCGGCGACCGCGGCATTCGCCAATTTCGTCGTCCAGCCGCCGTCGCCGCGTCGGTATACGACCGCACCGTCGCCGACCCGATTAGCCGTAATGACCACCGGCCCGGTAAGCCTCAGCTTTTTTTGGTCCAGCGGCGAGGTCATGCGGCGATCTCCGTCGATGTCATGGCTCGCTCAGCGGCAGCGGCCCGCCAGGCGTCCGAACGCGCCACGACTTGCCCCACCACGATGAGAGCCGGCCCCCTGCCGGCTTGCGCCGCGAGCATCGCAATCTGGTCGAGTCGGCCGGCGAGATATTTCGCGTCCGGACGGGTTCCGCGCACCAGTACCGCGCTCGGCGTGCCGGGGTCTCGTCCGGCGCCGATCAAGCCGTCACGCACCGCAGCGGCCTTGCCGAGTCCCATGTAGACCACGACGGTCGTTTTCGGGTCGGCGCAATTTGACCAATCGGTTTCGGCCGCGCCATCCGCGTGATGCGCGGCGACGAACAGCACTTGCGTCGCTTGTTTGCGGAATGAAAGCGGCAGACCGGCTTCCGCAGCGCAGCCCGTTGCGGCCGTCACGCCGGGAACGACGACGACGACGATTCCGGCCTCGCGCAAATATTCAAGCTCCTCGCCGCCGCGGCCGAAGATGAAGGGATCGCCGCCTTTGAGGCGCACCACTTGCAGACCCTTGCGTGCGGCATCGACAAGTTTCCGATTGATGACGTCCTGGCCAATGCCTGGCCGGCCGCTTCTTTTGCCAACAAAGACCCGCTCGGCGTCGCGTCGAGCGCGATCGAGAATCTCTGGTGTGACAAGCTCGTCGTAAAAGATGATGTCGGCTGCCTGCAGCGCCTGTAGCGCCCGCAACGTCAACAGATCGGCATCGCCGGGACCCGCCCCGACGAGATAGGCCGTCCCGGACCGCACGCCAACAGCGGCAGGCGCGTCGAGCGCGCGGGCAAGCGCCCGCTCGGCCTCGTGCCAGCGCCCGGCGAGTGCCGCAGCGCCGATCGGTCCATCGACAATTCGTTCCCAGAATTGCCGCAACGAGAACGCGTCGCGCCGTCCCCGCGCCGTGGACCGAAAGCGCCGCATCAGCGCCGCGAGATCGCCGATCCGCGCCGGCAGTAGCGCTTCGATGCGCTCGCGCAGGCGGCGCGCCAGGACCGGAGCGGCGCCGCCGGTCGCGATGGCGACGACCACTTCGCCGCGATCGACGATGGCAGGAAAAATGAAAGTCGACAGGTCGGGACGATCGACGACATTGACTGGAACGTTGTGGCGGCGAGCCAGCGCCGCGACCGCATCGTCGCGCACCTCGCCGGTTGCGCAAACCACCGCGATACATCCCGCCATATCGGCATCGCCCGGGTCACCGGCGCAAATTGCAATCTGGCCGGGTTGCGCCTCTGAAATCGTGGTCTTCCCGGTGGCACCATCTGCGTACCAGTGCACGCGGGCCCCGGCGGAACACAGCAGTCGTAGTTTATTCATGGCCGCCGCACCGGCACCGACGAGGACGACCGGCTTATCCCTGAGGTCGAAAAAGAGCGGCAGAAACCGCATGGATCGTTTGTCCAGGACTGTAGAATTTCCTTCCATATATGAGCCAAATCGGCATTTCAAACAAAAGAATATTCTACTAAATCTTAGTCCAATCGCAGGATAGGAGCGCCGGCAAAACAAACTGATGCAACGCTCTATTCTGCGCAACGAAGCCGCCGGCGTCCGAGAGCCGCATCGGACTGACGACGCAATGCGGCCGGGACGAAGCAGCGGCGCCGCTTCGGGCATCCGCGTTTCGTTCCGCTCGAATGGCGACCGAGTCGCCTTAAGGGCCACCATGGCCGCCGACGGCGCCGAACACCTGACCGGTCGAGTAGCTCGGCTCGGCGGAGGCCAGCAGCACATAAATCGACGCCAGTTCGGCCGGTTGCGCCGGGCGTTCCATCGGCGTGTCGGCGCCGAATTGCGGGATTTTGCTCGGCGGCTGGCCGCCGGTGACTTGCAGCGGCGTCCACACCGGCCCCGGCGCCACGGCGTTGACCCGGATGCCCTTGGGCGCAAGCTGCTTTGCCAACCCCTTGGTGAAGATCATGATGGCGCCTTTGGTTGCCGCGTAGTCGATGATCTCCTTGCCGGGATCGTAGGCGTTGACCGAAGCCGTGTTGACGATGGCGGCGCCCGGCTTGAGATACGCCATGGCGGCTTTGGTGATCCAGAACATGGCGTAGACGTTGGTCTTGAATGTCCAGTCGAACTGCTCGGTCGTGATGTCTGTGATTAAGGACGCCGCATGTTGCCGCCCGGCATTGTTCACAAGGATATCGAGCCCGCCCATCGCTTGCGCGGCATTATCGACCAACTCCTTGCAGAAATTCTCCTCGCGAATGTCGCCGGGCAACGGCACTGCCTTGCGGCCGGCGGCGCGGATGTAATGCACCACCTCGCTTGCATCCGGCTCTTCGGCGGCAAGGTAATTGATCGCCACGTCGGCACCTTCACGCGCGAAGGCGATGGCGGCCGCGCGTCCCATTCCCGAATCGCCACCGGTGATGAGCGCTTTGCGTCCGACAAGCTTGCCGGAGCCTTTGTAGCTGGTCTCGCCGTGATCGGGCCGCGGCGTCATCCGGCTCGCCAGTCCCGGCCAGTCCTGCTGCTGAGCGGGAAACGGCGGCCGCGGATATTCGGTCACCGGATTGACCAGTGCTGTCCTGCCCGTCGAAGGCGCGCGACCCGGCGCGCCGCTTTGCTGGGCGAAGGCCGGGGGACCTACAGCCGCCGCGAAGCCAGTCGACAGTCCGCCCACCACATTACGGCGCGAAGTTCCAATCGGCTCGGAATTCATCTCTTGCTCCTTGCATCATCACGCGGTGGGGCGCTCGCTGCTTCGAGCCCGACGAGCGTGGGTAACCAGGCGCGTCGGCAAATCAACGGCCAATGCGAGAAGAAGGTCCAAACTTGCATCCGACGCCGCGAGTACGGGCAAGGCTACCTCATTCTTGCCGCGTGTCGGTTATGCAGACTTCTGAACCAAAGCCACGCTAGACTTGGTGGTCTAACCCGCTCTACGTGCCCTCCCGGGCAACCGCCGACACCATTTGTGACGCCCAAGCCACGCGCGAGGATGCCAATGAACCTCAGACCGCCGCACATGGGAGCGCAGCCCTGGGACGTGGTGCGCGGCAAGCTCGACCAGTCGCTGCCTTTCGCCAATATGCGCGACACTCCGTATTATCGCGACGCGGTTTGGGAGCAGTTCTCGCCGGCCGAATACCAACGCCGCTATCGCGCGCTGCGGACAAAGATGCGCGAGCACAAGCTCGAAGCGTCGATCGTGCCCGGCGGCCCGAGCCATTGGAGCTTCGGCGGCGGCATGCTGTGGCTGACCGGCCATTGGGAATGGCACGCGCTGTCAAGCTACGTGTTGGTGCCGCTCGAAGGCGAACCGACGCTGATCTACTCGATGGGCGGCACGCACGCCGAAGCGGTGCGCCGGCAGGTGGAGATTGCTGTTGCGGATGTGCGTCACAGCCGCGGCGGCCGTTATGCGCAAGTCATGGCCGAGCGCATCCGCGAACTGAAACTCGAGCGCGCCCGCATCGGATTGATGGAAGTCGATCCGCGCCATGGCGATTATCTGCCGGTCAATCAGTACAACGCGTTGCGGGATAATCTGCCCGATGCGGAACTGGTGTTCACCAAGGGGTTTTTGCACGAGCTTCTGAGCGTCCACAGCGCCGAGGAACTCGACTGCGTGCGCCGGGCCGGCGTGCTGTGCAGGAACGCCATGGATGCAATGGTTAAGCGCGCGGCGCCCGGCGTGAAGGAATACGAACTGCGCGCCGCCGCCGGTGCCGCCATCCTGGAGGGCGGCGGCGACATCGACTTTCTCATCATCGGTTCGACGCCGATGCACGATCCGTCGATGATTTTCGGCAATCCGCGCCCGTCCTCGCGCGTGCTGCACAACGGCGACATCATCAACATGGAGCTTGCCGCCGGCTATCGCGGCTACACCGCGCAGATCGGCTCGCCGATCTGCGTCGGCCGGCCGACCGAGATGGTGAAAAAGTTCTGGGATGAGATTGCGCTGCCTGGATACCACCGCATCGTCGCCGAGATCGCACCCGGCAAGCCGGCTGAGAATATGCGGCTCGCCAGCAAATTCTTCCGCGACAACGGCTATCAGTCGCGTCCGACGCAGTGCCACGGCATTGATCTGGTGACCGATGGCCCGCATGTCGTCGCCGAGCGTGTCTCGGCCGAAAAATTCGAAGAAATCCTCAAGCCCGGAATGGTCATCATGGCCGAGCCCAATCCGGTCACGCCCGACGGCCTGTTCGGCATTTTCCTCGGCCACACCTTTATCGTCACCGAAACCGGCCACGAGGTGGTCGACGACTTCCCGCTGGAAATCGCGGTAGCGGCAGGATGATATCGTCCCGCTCCCGCCTGTCCGACGCCGTCGGTCGCCTTGTGCCGGTCACCTTCAGTTTGGCGCGGCCGCATCCCTGGAGCGCACCCGCGGCGCGCGCTGCTGCAGCAACAGGCCCGCCAGCGCCTTGTGCGGCCTGATCAGATCGGCGAGCGTGTAGCCGTCCAGCACCGCGAGGAAAGCGTCACCGGCATCGCGCAGCGCGCCGCGCAGCACGCAGACCCGCTCGATGCGGCAATAGCCGCGATGCTCCAGGCAGCCGATCACCTTGAGTTTGTCCTCGGTGTCACGCACCACGTCGCCGATATTGATTTCGCGTGGATCGCGGCTAAGCCGAATGCCGCCATTGCGGCCGCGGATGGTCACCAGATAGCCTTTCTGGCTGAGATCGTTGACGACCTTCATCAGATGCTGCTGCGAAATGCCGAAACTTCTCGCGATCTCGGCGATCGTCGTGAGCTTGCCGCCGCCCAGCGCCGCCTGAATGAGCACGCGCAGCGCAAAATCGGTATGAAGCGTCAGCCGCATGTTCATCTCCGGTGCACACGAATCCGACCGCCCTGTCGGATGGCGCGAAGCTATGCGGGCTGCGGGCGCGGAGCAAGCCAAGGCGAGGGGTCCGCTACGCCGATCACAGAGTGAGGCAGAGTCCCTCTTTGCTTGCCGCTTGCGCATTGCCGCGGATCAGTTCGCAAACCCAAGCGGAACGGCGCAACGCTCCGGCGCCGCGCGTCTCGCAAGGATCGGATCCGGCACGGCCAGCGGCAATTTGGCGCTTGATCGCGTCGAACCGCGCTATAAGATGAATTATAAATATATCTTTAGGCGGGATCGTGCGGCACCTCATCGTTGCATTGGCGGGCTTGGGGGTACTGCTGGGGAGCAGCGTCGCGGCGTGTGCCGGCGGCGATGCCGCCAAAGGCACGGCGGTGTTCAAGAGTTGCTCGCTTTGTCATAACATCAAGGCCGGCGAGCCGAACAAGATCGGCCCCAATCTGCATGGCCTGTTCGAGCGCGAGGCCGGCAAGGCGCCCGGCTTCAGCTATTCTCCCGGACTGACGGCGGCGACATTCAAATGGGACGATGACAAGCTTAACAAGTGGCTGACCAAGCCGCAGGATTTCATCGCCGGTGCGAAGATGCCGTTCGCCGTTGCCGATGTGCAGGATCGCGCCAACGTCATCGCCTATTTGCATCAAGCAGCGGAAGCGCCATGAAGCGTCGGCGCGGCCGCGCGTTCTGAGCGACGCGCCGACCGGCTTGTAGCGCTCGGCGTCCAGCCGACGAAGGCGGCAACAAACCAGGTCAATCCGAGCGCCAGCGCGATGGCGATCAGCGTCCATCCGGCCGATTGCTGTTGATCCAGCCGGTAATAGGCGCAAAGCCGCGTCGGCGCGCCAAGATAAAGGCCACCGATGGCGCCGAGCTTGGGTATGAAATTGGCCCAAATGAACGCGCGGCCGAGCGGCGGCATTCGGCGCCAGCTCAGGCCCAGCGGCACCCCGACAAAGAACGGCAGGCTCGAGAATTTGATCAAATCGAATCGCCAGTCGGCGACGGCTTGATCGAGTGCCCGCGGCAGCATCCAGAACGAGGTGCCGAGCACGACGGCCGCGATGCCGGGAATGCCGAGCCAGTCGGCATCGGCAAGCCAGCGCGGCTCGTGATCGGAAAGTACGACGGCAATGAGCACGCCGGCGCCGATGAGCAGCGGCATCTGCACCGCCATCTGGAGGGCCATGTCGCTTTCCAGCGAACGCCGCACCGGTGGCAGCCACAAGGCGAGCCACAGCCCGGCGCCAATCGCAATGAACAGCCGCGACCTCATGGCGCGGCCCGCAACGCGGCGGCCGCGAGGCGCGCCGGCGCATCGACATCGAGAATGCGGGCCAACCGACCGCCCGCGTCGACGACGTAAACAGCATCGTTGTGGATGAAGCCGCCCATCCCGTCGGGAATGACGACGACCCCAAAACTCTTCAGCAAGCGGTCGAGCGTGCGGTCGTCGATGGGCGATGCAATGCGCCAGCGCGGCGTCTTGGCGCCGAATCGCTCACCGTAAAGTCGCAGTGCCGCACGATCGTCGGTTTGCCGGTCGAAGCTGATGCTGAGCAGATCGAATGGGACGCGCGCCGCCGCGGCGTCGGTCGCTTGCAGGACCTGGGCAAAATTCTCCCCGAGCGCGCCGCAGATCGTTGGGCAGCGGGTATAGATAAAGTCAACCAGCAGTACGCGGCCCTTGTAGGCGCCAAGCGAGAATCGCCTGCCGTCTTGATCGACAAGCTGCGCGTCCGGCAGCATCTGCGGCACGCGCTCGACCGCAAGCTGCCGCGCGCCGGCCTCGGTGACCACCCGGAACCCGCCGGTCTCGACAGACAGCGCGGCAGTCCCAGCCAACAGCACGAACGCGAGGAGGACTGGGAAACCGCGGGTCATCAGGCGGGATCTTCCGCGGCCACCGCGCCGCGCAGGCCGGCAAAGAAGCGCACCATCAGGATCAACACGCCGGTGACGGCGAGGGCGGCACCGATCGACCCTATGCGATCATACGGCAACCATTGCGCGACGTGCACGGCGTAGCGGCGCGGCACACTGGCGGCACCGGCGAGCAGGAAGGCCAGCACAAACACGATGCCGCCGCCCAGGTAGAGCCAATAGCCGACCCAGCCAAAGCCATAGCGCGACTGCGGGTTGGTCAAATAAGCCATGAAGCCCAGGACCATCGCCACCATGCCCAGTAGCAGATAGGTATGGAAATGGCCGGGCACCCACTGCGTGTTGTGCATGACGCTGTTGACCGCGATGGTCCCGTCCGCGATCGCCGGAATAACCCCGATTGCCCAGCCGGCCACCCCAAGGAAGACCAGGGCCGCCGCGAGATTCCACCGCAATCCCGAGCGATAGACGTTGGTCATCGTTCCGAACGCCGTAACGAGGAGCACCGGCAGCCCGCTGAGCCAGGAGATGATCTGTCCGGCCACCAGCGCCCAGGTCGGCATGGCAAAGTCCATGAGCAGGTGATGCGTATAGACGGTAAGCACCATCAGGGTCGACAGCACCCAGGCAAAGTAGAAGGCGGCGTTGGTCTTCCACGCCCGATGAGAATAGACCGGCAGAATCTCGTAGACCGCGATGACCGCCATGTAGATCGTGGCGTTGATGAACACGTGGCCGAAGAAATAGATCATATTTTTCGCCGCCAGCGCGTTGAAGGTGAAGCTCGGCACGTAAAGATTGACCAGCGAAATGATCAGCACGGCGGCGCCGAACACAATGCCGAGAATGTTGACGATCAACACCATGGTGGACGCGGTGACGGCCGGTGGTGGTCCCTCCTTTTCCGGCGCCAGGCCCAGAGCCTGCTTCACGCCCAGCGCGGCGCCGAGGCCGCCGTACACGGAGAGGATGCCGCGGGCGATGTCGAGGTGCAGAAGCAGGAACCCGACGCCGATGAAAATCAGTCCGATCAGATAGCAAGCCGCCGCATTGACCGACCACAGGCCGCCGGAATGCGCCGGCAGCGGAAACAGGAAGGTCCAGCCCGCGGCAAAGCCGCCGATAAAGCCTGAGCCGAGGATCAGCACCGCGCCGATCAAAAAGAATACGAGATTAGCGAGAAATACCGCGGTCGAGACCGGAACGTGACGGCGCACGAAGTGCCACATCACCGCGGCACCGCTCAAACCGGCGATACCCACCATGCCGGCGCCGTGCATGGTCATGACCACGTAGAAGAAATCGGGCTGCACGTCGATCCATTGCGCCTGCGCCATGCGCATGGTGAGACCTAGCAGCATCATCAGCAGCAGAACGACTGCACAGACGGCGAGATAGGCGAGCACGGCGGCGCGCGGATTGACCGCGGTGCGGTCTGCGGTGACTGCCATCGTCATGGGGTCCTCCTGATCGCGGATCGAACGCCCGCCCCGGCGCCAATGCGCCCGCTGCGGCGCCTAATGGTCGGTGACCTTGATTTCAGCCTTCATCTCGTGATGAGCGACACCGCAATATTCCAGGCACAGCACCTGGTAGGTGCCGGGCTCGGTGAAGGTGTAGCGCAGCACGTTGGTGTAGCCGGGCATCGCCTGGGTCTCGCCGACGATGCGGAATTCGGGATCATAAAGCGCAAAGCCGTGGTTCACGTCCTTGCTGCTGACCTGGAATTCCGCGGTCTGCCCAACCTTGAAAGTGCTCGGCGTGATGGTCCAGGCCCACTGCTCGGCGACGACCTGGACGGGCTGTACCGCAGCCGCCGGCAGTCGCGGCAGCGTACTGATGTAGGGCAGTTCGCCGAGGGTTTTGTAGTTGGTGCCGATGAGCACGATGACGGCGGCGGCGAACAGCCAAACACGCAGTCGGTAGGCCGAATCGATCACCGGCCCGTAATTGGCGAGCGCCGCACTGGCCCCGGTCGCCACCCAGACGAACACCAGAGCCAGGCACCCCATAAGGACGATCGAGACGCTCCACACCGCATCCTGAATCATGAGCGCCTCCTAAATATGAATTTTGTTTGCATATTATGCGACAAGCCCGGTCCGGTCAATGGGCAGACGCCTGCCGTCGGCCGCCGTCACTCCCCGGCGGATTCCGCGGCATCGGCCCGCGGTTTGGGCCACTACTCGCCGCTGCATTTCGCCGCCGCCCAATTCGCGCTACGCTGCGGCGGACGCGCAGCATTGCGGGTGGAGCGGACGCGGTGAAAGTCGCGATCGTCAATCTCGGACAGATCGTTTCCGGCGACTGGCGGGCGCCATTCGCCGCCGGCGACACCATCGTCTGCGCAGGCAAGTCCATCGCGACGGTCGGGACCGCCGCAGCCGCCGCAGTCGAAAGCGCCGACGTGGTGATTGACGCCGGCGGCATGACGGCGATCCCGGGCCTGATCGATTCGCACGTGCACGTCACCTTCGGCGACTACACACCGCGCCAGCGCACCGTCGGCTTCCTTGAAAGCTACCTTCACGGTGGAACGACGACGGTGATCTCGGCCTCGGAGGTGCACGTGCCGGGGCGGCCGAGCGACCCGGAGGGGGTCAAGGCGCTGGCGCTTGCGGCGCAGCGTTGCTTCGCCCAATTCCGACCTGGCGGCATGCGCGTGCTGGCCGGTTCGGTGATTCTCGAGCCCGGACTGAAGGCCGCCGATTTCGTCGAACTGGCGCTCAACGGCGTGCGGCTCGCCAAGGCCGGCTTCGGGGCAGTGAAGACGCCGTATGATTACGTGCCGCTGGTGCACGACGCCAAGGTCGCCGGCCTGATCACCACCTGCCACACCGGCGGCGCCTCCATTCCCGGCTCCGGCGCCATTACCGGCGATCATCTGCTGGCCATGCGGCCGCACGTATCGTTCCATATCAACGGCGGCCCGACGGCGATGCCGGATCGCGATTTCGAGCGTGTCATCAGGGAGAGCGAGATCGCGCTCCAGGTCTGCACCGCCGGCAACCTGCGCACTACGCTGCTGTGCGCGCGGCTCGCCGAGCAGCACGGCGCCTTCGACCGCTTCATCATCGGCACCGACACGCCGACCGGCTCGGGTGTGATGCCGCTCGGCATGCTCTACACGATCGCGCATTGCGCGAGTCTGACCGACATGCCGGCAGAAAAGTTCATTTGTGCGGCGACCGGCAGCAACGCGCGCGTCTACGGCCTCGAGTCCGGCCTGCTTGCGCCCGGCCACGACGCCAATATCGTGCTGATCGACGCGCCTGACGGCGGTACGCAGCCAACCGCGCTCGCCGCCATCAAACACGGCGACATCGCCGCCATCGGCGCCGTGATTACCGCGGGCGTGCCGCGCTTCGTCAGCAGGAGCCGCAACACTCCCCCGACGACGCGCAAGGCGCGCGTCGCACGCTCGACAATCATGGCGGATTTTTCCGCAGCGGCGCATTAAGTCGCGATACCCGGCAATCAACGAGCACGCGACCGTGAGCAAGAACAGCAGGCTGAGCGAAGCTGCCGAACATTTGCAGTCACGCGGGCTCGACGGCTTGATTGCCGCCAGCAACGGCCTCAACAATTTTTTGGAATCGAATGCCGTTTATGTTTTCTCCGGCGTTCGCCCGATCGGCGAGAGTGCCGTCGTACTCGATCGCGCGGGGCGATCGACGCTGATCGTGACGCCGGCCTGGGACGGCGAGCGCGCCGCCGCCGGTGCTTTGACCGACGATGTGATTGCAACCGACGATCTTGCGGCGACGCTCAAAAGCGTGGTCGGCAGGCATCGTCTTGACATCTCGCGCACGATTTCCGTCGGCTTGTCGCTCGTCGCTCAAGGCGTGCTTGATCGCGTCGCATCGGCACTCGGCCAATTGCCGAAAGCCGAGGATGAGCTGGCGCGCGATCTGGCGCGCGTGCGCACCGCCGACGAATTGGCGGCCGCCGAGCGCGCGACATGGATCGCCGAGCGCGGCTACGAGCGGCTCCGGCAATTCGCGCGGCCGGGCCTGCGCGAATACGAGCTGGCGGCCGAGCTGTATTGCTTCACCAAGAAACTCGGCGCCGAAGACAATTTCCTGCTGATGAGCGCGTCGCAGCACAATCTCGCGGTTCGTGCCGCCGGCGAGCGCATCCTCGACGCGGGCGACATCATTCTTTCGGAGATCACGCCCTGCTATCGCGGACAATTCGCCCAGATCTGCCGGACCACCGTGATCGGCGAGCCGCCGCCTGTGCTGCGCGAGAAATACGCCATCCTGCAGGACGCCATGCAGGCGGGATTGGCGGCGGGGCGCGCCGGCACGACCGTCGCCGAACTGACGCGCGCCATCAACGGTGTCATCCGCAAGGCCGGCTACGGCGAGTATTGCCGCCCGCCCTACATGCGCGTGCGCGGTCACGGGCTCGGCATCACCTCCGACCGACCCGGCGACATCGTCGAGGACAACGAGCGTGTCCTGGAGAGCGGCATGGTGTTCGTCATGCATCCGAACCAGTACCTGCCGGAAAGCGGCTATCTGATGTGCGGCGAGCCGGTGGTGGTGACGGACCGGGGATGCCGCGCTTTGTCGGCGTGCCCGGCGGCGCTCGACGTGATTGCGGTCTGAGGCAACACCATGCTGACCATGCAGCCCTCCGTCACCATCGGCTCCTACCTGTGGGCCCAGGATCGCCTGCCGTATGACGAGTTCACGCTGCGGCTCGAGGCGCTGCGCGCCACCATGGAGCGCAACGGCTGGCCGGCCGTTCTGATCTACGGCGACGTGCGCGAGCACGCCGCGCTCGCATATCTCAGCAATTTTATTCCGCGCGTGCGCTGGGGCATGGCGCTGCTGCCGCGCTCGGGAGAGCCGCGCCTCCTCTGCGCCATGAGCACGCGGGATTTGCCGGCGATGCGCACGCTCACCTGGATTACCGATGTGCAGTCGGGCATGGGCGCCGAATGGGAAAAGGCGTTCGATCCGTGGTTCGCACGCTTGTGCAGCGATCAAACGGCCGAACTCGGTACGCTCGGCTTCGACATCATGGCGCCGCTGCTGCATCAGAGCGTCCGCCGCAGCCTGGGCACGCGCTTTTCATTGCGGCGAGCCGACGATGCGTTGGCGTTACCACCGCAGCGCAAACGCCCGCGCGAACTGACAATGATGCGCACCTCGTGCGGGCTTCTCGACGCCACGGCAAAAATCTTCGTCGACTGCTGGCGGCAGACACGCGAGCCTGAGACCGCAGCGCTCGAGGCCGAGCGGGCCGCGCGCTCACGTGCCGCGCAGGACGTGCGCACGCTGGTCAGCTTCGATGGCGGCCGCACGCTGGTTCCTTTTCAGGGCCGCTTCGAGAAAAAGAGCGGACCGCTGATCGGATATCTGGCCGTGAAGGTGATGGGTTACTGGACCGATCTGTTCGTCACCGTGGATGAGCGCCGCACGCCGGCGTCAAGCCATGCCGAGCGCGCGCTCGATGCGCTCATCGCCGCGATGCGGCCGCGCGCGTGCGCCGGCGACCTTCATGCCCAGGCGGTTGACGCCCTTGCACCATTCCGGCTGCACCCGGTTCTCGGCGGCAGTGTCGGCCACGGCATCGGCCTGTCGCTCAACCAGCAACCCGAATTCGGCGCGGGAGCCGATGCCGAATTGGTCGAGGACGGCGTTTACACGCTCCAACTCGGCATTGCCGACGCGGCGGCCGGCAACAGCTTGGTGTCCGCCATGGCGCGCAATGCTGCGCAGGGCATCGAAGTTTTGCTCCGATCCCCCCCGGTCACTTTGGGGTGAAATTAAGCGCCACGTTGCGACAGAGCGCACGGCGCCGCCGTGTGCTAATCTGGCGCGACAGCGACAACATTGCCGGTTTCAACCCTCGGGGTGGCTCATGACGGCATTGACGGTCCGGTCGCGCGCCACGATGGCATGCGCCGTCGTTATCGTGGCGGCATCCGTCGGCACGATCGACCCGGCGGGCGCCGCGACCGCTGACGGCGTCGGCACTGCGCCGGCGCCCAAAGCCAACGCCTCATGGCCGGCGCGCTTCCCGCGAACGCTGTTTCAAGCGAGCGACGTGGCTGCAGCCAAGGCCAATGCGACCGCGCGGCCAGCGAGTTTCAACCTGCTGCCGTGGCAGACTCCGATCAAAAATCAGCAGCAGCGCGACACCTGCTATGCGTTTGCCTTCACTGCAGGCCTGGAAGCCGCCTACCGGCACAAATACGGAAAGCTCGTAGGCGGCACGTATCAGGGGCCGACCTACATCCTGTCCGAGGAATTCCTCATCCACATTGGCAAATCGACGTTGCTCAACGTGCCGCGGACCTATCTGTTCGAGAATCCGAGCTCGTACTGGCCGGGCGTCATCGGCGTCGTCGGTGGACCGATGATGATCAGCGTGCTGTCCGAGCAGCTGATGAATTACCGGATTCCCGAAACGCAATATGCGCCCTATCTGATATTCGACAACACCGCAAAGGGTGTGCCGGCGAACACACCACCCGGGCAGTTGCAGCTCGCGCAGCAGAACGATTGCGCGAGCGTCACGACGCTCGCGGAGAAGTGGGTGAGCGGCGCACCGAAGGTCAACAGCGCCAGGCAATGCGCGGCCGGCAATTGCGCAACCCAACAAGCCGTCGACGCCTGCGAATACGCGCCCGACTACATCCCGGCCGCCGCGAGCCGCAATGCGCGCTTCGCCGTCTCGTTCAGCTACAAGGCGGCCGGCGGGCGCGAGCAGCCCGGCGCCAAGGCGTTGAGCCAGCCGCAGATGAGCGACACCGACCTCATAGAGTCATTGCTGTACGGCGGACACGAGGTCATCGCCGAGCTCTTTCTCAAGTGGAAGCGCGGACAGCAGATCAAGACCGCCTACCAGACTTCGCCGTTGTGGAACTATGATGCGACGGCGCCCGCGGACGGGCACAACATGCTGGTGGTCGGCTACGACCGCTCCAGTGCGTCGCCGAGCCTGTGGTATTTCATCATGAAGAATTCGTGGGGCGGCAACAAATACTACTTCGTTTCGTACGAGTTCATGCGCAAGGCGATGCGCGGCGGCGTCATCATCCTGGACGTCGTCGATCCGGCGGCTGACAAAGCGGCATCGCTGGTGCAGGGCGGCTCATGGCTCGGTATCTGGCCGGTGCATCGCAGCGCCCAGAGCGACCTCGACGGAACGCTGGTGATCCGCCGCACGTTCGATTCTAACGTTTCGGTGCAGCCGAAAGCCGGCACAGCGCTGCAACTCGGCGACTATTATCCGTCCGACAAGTCCACCCCGCAGCCATTGACCGGCAGCTTTTCGTCGGATTCAACTCTTGTGTTCAAGGTCACACCGCCAAAGCCGGCGAGCCCCGTGTCCTATACGTGGACGTTCGGCGGCGTGCCCGAGCGATTGTGAGCAAGAAGTTCTGGGGATCTAAGGCGGCGTGAAGCTAGTAAACTTGTGTTCGTTCGGCACGAGGCCCGACGCGAAAACGCCGCTTTCAAGTCGATTTTCGGCTGAGGGGGCTCGCGCACTGGCGTGTTCGAGCACGAACAGCCGAATCGCCGAGGACAGGTTGCCGTATTGGCGGCTCGACTCAATGTGGGCGACGATGCTCGACAGCGTCGCCTGGTTGCTTTTCGCAATCTCCTTCAAGCCGCTCCAGAACGGATCTTCAAGACTGATGCTGGTCTTGTGGCCGGATATCACGATGGACCGTTTCATGACCGTGGATTTCATCAGGTGTCTCCTTATGGCAGCGCGCTGCGACCCGAGCGATCGACAACGCCCGCCGACGTTTCTCCAACCCTGAACACTGCGGTTTTGCGCTGCACACAAGCCCGGCCCCGCGATTGCAACGCGGTGAATACCGGCAAGCCAAACAGATGCGCGCTGTGCAATACCGAATCACCCGCTCCACCCTGTGTGAAAATCTTAAGTGGTAATATCGCGGAAAGACAACTCGTAAAAAATACCGAAGTGCTGCTCACCGGCGTGCCGCACGTTATCAATCTCCATTTTTCCGCAGCGCCAGCAGCATGAGATCGACGATTTTCTTCGCGCCTAGTTTTCGCATGATGTTCGCACGGTGAAACTCGATCGTGCGCGAGCTGACCCCGAGCACCGTCCCGGCTTCCTTGCTGGAGGCGCCGCGTCCGATTTGCGTCAGCACCGCACGCTCGCGCGGGGTCAGAACTGCCCGCGGGGATGGCGGCTTTGACTGGATGGAAACTAAATTCGAGTTGCCCCTTGGTTTGGTGGACTGAGGCAGGCTCTTGCGTTCGGTACCACCGCGCCGTGGTTTCTCGATCATCGGTTTCGCTCCGGCTTCCCCCGGTGGGCAGCGCCGAAACAAGCCTGCGGCAGCGTTGCTACGCCCTGCCAGGCCGAGACTTGTGCTGCCAGTATCAGTTTGATCCCATCCTCCCGTTTGCCGAACCAAATAGCGATGTTTCTTTCTCCAGCTCTGCTGCCTGTCCCATCGGCTCAATGCTGAGAGCTTCGAGAGCCCGGGACGTAAGCAAATGGGGACACTGGCGCGCAAGAACCACGCACTTCTGCGCAATCTCTCGAAGGTATGAGGCGTCGATAAGCATGAATAACCTCGATGCGTCGTAGACCGGTCTCCCGGTCACCAGCGTTTCGAAGTCTGTCGTTACACCGCGGCGCTTTGAGTATCGATCAAGAGCGACGACTGCGCCTATTGGACCGTAGTCCAATAGTGATCAATGCTCGCTTGACGACGATCGTCAGCCAGCATTCAAAAGAATTTCGCTCTGTTCAGCGTGAATGGCGCCCGCATCGCCAAGATTTGCCGGCAAAACGACTTCGAATAATGCTCCGTTCTTGCCGTCCGACGAGGCGGTCAAGCGACCCCCATGGCGCTCGACGATAGTGCGGCAAATCGCCAGTCCCAGTCCCCTTCCGCGGGCCTTCGTCGAAACGAACGCTTCAAATATGCCGTCCAGGTGTTCGGGATTGATTCCCGGTCCTGAATCCCGCACCGTAAGCGCGACAGTATGATCGCCTCGCGACTCAGTTCGCACCTCCAACACGCGGTCTCGGCTCGTCATCGCGTCCATCGCTTCGAGCGAGTTTTGCATCAGGTTGAGGATGACCTGCTGCAATTGGTGTCGATTACCAGGGATAAGCGGCATTCTGGTGCTTAGCTCGGGGCGGAGCATAATGCTGCGATCCATCAACTCGCCGCGCACCGAGCGCAGCACGTCAAGTGCGATCTCATTCACATCAACCGCTTCCTGTTCCTGATCCACTTTCCGAACCAGGCAGCGGATGCCGCCGAGCGTGCCGCTGATACGGTGACTGTCTTCGACAATGTCGTTCAGGGAAGCTTTCGCGTCTTGCAGATCGGGTGGCACCCTACCAAGAAACGCGAGCGCGGCGCTGCCGTTTGCCGCAATTGCGGTCAGAGGCTGCTTGATTTCATGAGAGATCGCGGCCGCAATCGCCTCGACGTTCAGGAGTTTATTATTTCGTTCGCGCTCCACCATCATGTGCGAGCGGGCGAGCCGCCCGTAAAGCAGCATCGTTTCGGAAAGTAGGAAGACCAAAACGAAGAGCGAGGCCAAGGCGGCGAACACTCGGCCGCAATACCAAAACAGACTGAAGCGCTCCATTAGCTTGTTGAACAGCAAGGCATTGAGCATCCATGCTTCAAGCACGACCAGTAGCCACAGGTCGAGCGCCGTCTGTCGCCGCGACCATAGCAGCATCATTGCCGCGCCGTTGAAGAAGACGATTGGAAGGAAATGCCAGGAAAGCCTAGGATGAACGCGGTCGCGCATGATCGCCGGCAACAATTGTGCGTCGGCAGTGCTCAGCCACACGACCGCGCACATAAGCGCGAATACGCCGACAATCGTCGCGACAACGGCGAACCGCACCGCGCTGGGCGGTATCAACTCCGCGCCATTGTGGCGCCGCAGCAGGGCGTAAGCGATGACCGCGGACGGCAGCCCAAGAAACCAAAATTCGTTAATCCAGGGAGTCGTTTGCAGTCCCGAACCGAGCAAACCGTTTGCGGCAAAGGCCCCCGGAAAGGTGAGGGCGTGGGGTATCACCAACAAGGCGGTATATAAGAAACCGCCCGCAAGCGCGAGCAGTGACGGCGAACGCAGAATAAAGAATTGGGCAAGAAGCAGCGTCGTGGCGATCGAATCGCTGATCAACATCACCGTATCTACGACGGGAATATATGAATTGAATCGAGGTAACTGAATTTCGCCGAACGGCACGATCGCGATGAACGGAACGGCCACAAGCAGCGCGGCAATAAACGCCGCTCGCTTCTGACTGCCGTCAGCGGGCACGGTAACCGGAAGTGTCAGCGCCTCGTCCATGCGATTCGGTACAGTCACGATTTGGCAACGGAGATGCCGGCCTTTTCCGCCAATCGCACTAGGTCGGCGACGGTGCGCACGCCGAGTTTTTTCATCATCCGCCCACGGTGAACCTTGATGGTTTTTTCCACCGTTCCCAGATCGGCGGCAATCTGTTTATTCAGCCGGCCGGCGACCACGTGGGAAAGCACTTCGCATTCTCGGGGCGTCAGGGTGGCGATTTTTGCATTGATCGCTGCAAGTTCGGCGTGAGCCTGGCGATTCTTGCCATCGACATCTTCTGCATGCGCAATTGCGTTCAATAAATCTCTTTCCTTGACCGGCTTCGTTAGAAAATCGATGGCGCCAGCCTTCATTGCCTGCACACTGATGGAAATATTGCCCGTGCCAGTGAGAAAGATGATTGGCCGGCGGTTGCCTCTATCTGTCAGAGCCTTTTGCAGGGCGAGACCGTCGAGACCCGGCATCGAGACGTCGAGCACGGCGCAGCCCGGAACTTCCACGTCATTGCGGTCAAAAAATTCCTGCGCAGACGCGAATGCGCGCGCGTCGTATCCTTTGGCGCGCAAGAGCCGAGATAGCCCTTTCAGCACGCCTGCGTCGTCGTCGACCAGAAAGACGGTGAACATCTTGTCCGTCGCTCAGCGGGGCCCCTGCACGTTAGAGATGTAGTGGCCCGCAGCGAGCGGGGCAAATATCTCGAAGTATCGTTTTTGATACACGTCGAATATATCAACGATCGCCGTCTTGTGATCAGATTTGCCACTAATGCGCGTATCCCATATCTCGAAATGGCGTTTTCGATATCATTTATGTATAATTGCGCTTGCGGATGGTCGCGACCGTAACCAGACGCAGCAAATTCCGGGCGCTCCTTGATCCATTGATAGGGGTAAATGGCCGATGGAATTACGCCGTCTCAACTATTTCGTTGCCGTCGCCGAGGCGAAGAGCTTCACGCTGGCGGCCAAACGCTTGGGCATCAAGCAACCGCCGCTCAGCTTGCAGATTCGCAAACTAGAAAAGGAGATGGGCGCGCAGCTGTTCGATCGCGGCACGCGCAGCGTCGAGTTGACCAACACTGGTCGGCTTCTGCTCGAACAGGCGCGCGCTATCCTCCGCCAAGTGGAGCAGACAAAGACCGATGTCCGCCGTCGCGCCCGCGGCGAGACCGGACGGGTCAATGTCGGATCCGGTGTTGGGACGCAGTTCCATCCGCTGATCCCGGAGATCATTCGCGAGTATGGAGAGCACTATCCAGAAGTCGTTATGTGCCCGCAGGCCAACGGCTCGGCCCTGTTGGTCGCGCGGCTGCTTGCCGGGACGATCGACGTCGCCTTCATTTACTTGCCGATCGACAACGTTGAGGGCCTGGCCATCGATCCGCTGGCTGAAGAACCCTTCGTCGCGGTTTTACCGCTCGGACACCTTTTGAGCCGCTCGGCTTCGTTGCACCTCCGCGCATTGGCCGGCGAAAAATTCGTGATGTTTTCGCGCGAGCTCAATCCGGCGCATTATGACGCCCTTGTTGCGGCCGTTGGGCATACGGGCGTCACGCCAACACTGGGACAGAACGCCTCTCTCAATATTGCCGCCGTCCCGATGGTGGCGGCGGGGATGGGTTGGTCGGTCGTGCCGCAGTCGTTTCGGCGGATTTTGCCTGACGATGTCGCCTATGTCCGGATAGATGACGATTTTCCGCCTTCGGCGATTGCTCTCGCCCGCCGGCGCGACGATCACTCGACCGCGGTGCAGAATTTCGTGACCTGCGCGCGCCGCCAAGCGCGCGGGCAATTCGCCGCAAAAGCTCTGGCGACAGCCTGACGGTCACTCGGGCGTGAAATTGAGCGCCACGCCGTTCATGCAGTAACGCAGGTGCGTCGGCGGCGGCCCGTCTTCGAAGACGTGGCCGAGGTGGCTGCCGCAGCGGCTGCAATGGACCTCGGTGCGGCTCATGAAATAGCTGCTGTCGGTCGAGGTCTCGACCGCTCCGGGCAGTGGATCGTTGAAGCTCGGCCAGCCGGTGCCACTCTCGAATTTCTGCTTCGACTGGAACAGCGGCTGTCCGCAGCCGGCGCAAAAGAAGGTGCCGGCTCGCTTCTCGTAATTGAGCGCGCAGCTTCCGGCGTGCTCGGTCCCGTGCTCGCGCATGATGTGGAACTGCTCAGGCGAAAGAAGCTTGCGCCATTCCGCATCGGTGTGGGTCACGGGATATTGCTTGGTCTCCGTCGAGGTGTTCATGGGTGTACTGCCGGGCCAAAATGAGGGAATGTGTTCAAGGTAGTCAATAGCGGGCAAAGCGCAACCTCGTTACGCGTCATTTCGGCGCCGAGCCAACGGATCCGGCCCGAAGTGGCCGGCCCGATGACAAGCTCCGCGAGAGGCCGGGAATTCTTGCTCACGATCGGTTGAACACTGGCACGTAACCCACGAACCTCCCTTCCGTAATTATGGATTCGAGGCGCGGCGCTGCGCGGCGACCCGGAATGACTCACGAGGAGAATCATGTTTGAAAAACCCGACATTGCGGATTTGCAGCGGGCGGCGCAGGCACTCGGCATGCATCCGAGCGAGGATTACCTGCGCGCCATCGGCGAGATTACCGCGCCGGTCGCCGCGGCCTATGCCGCGCTCGACGCCATGCCGGATGAACTGCCGCCGGTGAAATACCCGCGCGGCCCCGTGCATCGCCCGTCGGCCGACGAAAACCGCCTCGGCGCCTGGTATGTGAAGACTTCGATCAAGGGCAAGCCGGGCGGCAAGCTCGCCGGGCGACGGATCGCGCTAAAGGACAACATCTGCCTTGCCGGGGTGCCGATGATGATCGGCGCCGACATTTTCGACGGTTACGTACCGGAGATCGATGCAACGATCGTCGAGCGCATTCTCGACGCCGGCGGCGAAATCGCCGGCAAAGCGGTGTGCGAATATTACTGCGTATCCGGCGGCAGCCACACCGCTTCGACCGGTCCGGTGCACAATCCGCGCAAGCTTGGCTACACCACCGGCGGCTCGTCATCGGGCAGCGCCGCGCTGGTCGCCGCGAACGAGGTCGACATGGCAATCGGCGGCGACCAAGCCGGCTCGATCCGCATCCCGGCGAGTTTTTGCGGCATCGTCGGATTGAAGCCGACCTTCGGTCTCGTGCCTTATACGGGCATCGCACCGCTGGAGATGACCATCGACACTTGCGGACCGATGACCGCCAACGTGCGCGATAACGCCCTACTGCTCGAAGTCATCGCCGGACCCGACGGCATCGACTCGCGCCAGCGCGGCGTCGCTGCCGGCCGCTATACCGAAGCGCTCGATGGCGGCGTCAAGAACTTGCGCATCGGCGTGCTCAAGGAGGGATTCGGCCATCCGAATTCCGAGCCAGATGTCGATGCACACGTTCGCGAGGCGGCCAAGCGCTTCGCCAGCCTCGGCGCCACGGTCGAGGAGATTTCGCTGCCGGCGCACCAAGAGGGCTTTGCCGTGTGGACGGCGATCCGCGGCGATGCCGCCTGCGTGACGCTTCTGCAAATGAACGGCGCGGGCATCAACCACGAGGGTCTCTACGTCACAAGCCTCATGGACAAGGCCATGGGCTGGCGCAGTCGCGCCGACAGCTTCGCCGACACGATCAAGATCGCGTCGATCTTCAGCAAATACACGCTCGACCGCTATGGCGGGCACTATTACGGCAAGGCGCAGAACATCAGGCGGCGGCTGCGCACCGCCTATGATGCCGCGCTCGCCGCCCACGACCTTCTGCTGCTGCCGACGACGCCGATGAAGGCGACGCCGATTCCGCAAAAAGGCGCGCCGCCGCAGGAGATCACGCGGCGGAGTTGGGAAGCGACCCGCAACACCTGTCCGCTCAACGTCACCGGCCATCCCGCGATCAGCTTGCCGTGCGGCATGCAAGGCGGCCGCCCGATCGGCATGATGCTGGTCGGGCGCGCCTACGATGAAGCCACGATCTACCGCGCCGCGCAGGCGTTTGAGCAATCCGGCGATTGGACGACGCTGTAACGCCAGCGCCGTCCGTGTTTGAATTCAGTCTGCAGCTGCCTAAAATACATCGAGCCGCGGCAACTTGCGCGAAACCATTCCGAAGCAGTCACTATTCGGCGGCTCGTTCTGCGACCGGATGGCCGGCGAGACTAGCTTCAGCGCCCGCCAAGTAAGAGTGCAGCGCCGCCACCACCTGGGCGCCTTCGCCGACCGCCGCTGCGACGCGCTTGACCGATTTCGTGCGCACGTCGCCGATGGCGAACACGCCGCGGGTCGTCGTTTCCAGCGCATGGCGTCCGGCGCCGGCCTCCGCTCCGGTGAGAACGAAGCCCTTCGCGTCGAGTGCGATGCCGGAACCCTCAAGCCAATCGGTATTCGGGTCGGCCCCGATGAACAGGAACAGATGATTGATCGCGCGTCGTACTTCCCGGCCGGTCGCTCGGTGCTGCCAGCGCACGGCATTGAGCACACCGTCCCGGCCTTCAAGAGCGCTGATGGTGGCACCTGTGACCACTTCGACATTGGCAAGGCCGCGAATGCGATCGACCAGATAACGCGACATCGTTTCCGCAAGATCGGAACGGCGGACGAGCATATAAACCTTGGCGCTCTGGCCCGCCAGATAAACGGCGGCTTGGCCGGCTGAGTTGCCGGCGCCCACCAGGGCGACTTCGTGATTGGCGCACAGCTTGGCTTCGAGCGGCGAGGCCCAGTAGTGGACGCTTGAGGCTTCGAATGCAGCGAGGTTCTCGATATCGAGACGCCGGTAGCGCGCGCCGCTGGCGAGCACCACGGAACGCGCTTTGACCCGTTCGCCGGCTTGCAGGTTCATCGTGAAAAGCCCGTCAGTGCCGTCCGCGGCGAGACTTATCGCCTCGTCGGGGATCGCCATCTCGGCTCCGAATTTCTGCGCCTGATTGTAGGCGCGCGCCATCAACGCCATGCCGCTGATACCGGTCGGGAAGCCGAGGTAGTTTTCGATCCGCGCCGATGCCCCGGCCTGACCTCCAAATGAACGGCAATCGAGGACCAAGACCGAGAGGCCTTCCGACGCCGCGTAGACGGCAGTGGCAAGACCGGCCGGTCCGGCACCCACTACGGCGACATCGTAAAGACGTTCGGGATCAATCGGTCGCACCAAACCAAGACAGCGCGCCAGTTCGTCCTCACCGGGATTGCGCAGCAATTGTCCGCTGGGGCACAGCACGATCGGCAACTGTCCCGGATCGATGTGGAAACGTTCGATCAGTACCCTTGCGGGTGCGTCAGCCTCGGGATTGAGCAGTTGGTGGGGATGACCATTGCGGCGGAGAAAGCCTTCCAGCCGCAGCACATCACCGTTCTCAGCGTGACCAAGGATAATCGGTCCGCCGATCCCAGCTTGCAGGATGGCGACACGGCGCAAGATCAAAGCGCGCATGATGCGCTCGCCAAGTTCGGCTTCCGCAATCATCAGCGCGCGCAGCCGCTCCGACGGGATGATGATTGCCTCTACCGGCTCCTGCGCAATCGCGTCCACGAGCGCCGGACGGTCCGACAATAGCGCCAGTTCCCCCAGAAAGTTTCCTGGGCCGTGGACGCCGATCGGCTTGTGAGTGTCGAATTGGTCGCGCTCGGTGACCGCGACCTTGCCTGCGAGGATGACCATGAGGCCAGGAGCGACCTGGCCGACGATCCAAAGCAATTCACCGGCAGCAAAGGAGCGCTGGTTGCCGAACCGCCGCACCCGCTCGATTTCGAGCGGATCGAGCGTAGGATAAATCTGGTCGTGCCGCTGTTCGCGAATGGATTGCAATTGCGCCATAATGCTTTGCCGCACGCATAGATTGGCCTGTAGAAGCCGGCTTGTCCTAAGTTATAGTATCGGAACGATCCAACAAGGTCCGATTCCAGCCGGTTAGGGCTTAAGCAATGCGATCTGACTGCGGCCCGCGGAGCCGGAAGGCGCGGCAACTCGCCACCGTCACTCGGCAGCGTTGCGCGAACCAGCCTCCGAGTGCCGATGTCATATGGCAGCGCGCTGCGCCTGCTGCCAAAAATCTACAACAAGGCGCCATGGTCGCGTTCGAGTTGGCAAGGGCTTTCTCACGTCGCACGGTTGGTCGTTGCTGCCTTGTGTTCGGCCTTTAGTCTGTGGCTATTTCAGCGCTCGTTGATTTTCTATTGAGATTAAGTCGCAGCACGCAGCATTACATCTTGACAACCATGCTCGCACATCGCCGTCGCGACCGCACGTTTGCGCTGTGGATCGTCGCCACCGAACTCGGGGCGGTCTTCCTCGGCGCGATTTTGCCGACGCCGCTTTATCCGCTTTACAAGGCGGCGTTCGGATTTTCCGGCGTGACGCTGACGCTCGTCTACGCGGTGTACGTGCTGGGAAATCTCATGGCGCTGCTGTTCTTCGGCCGGCTATCGGACCAGATCGGCCGCCGCGCGGTGAGTGTGCCGGCGGTCGGCATCGCCATCGTCAGCGCCATCGTGTTCGCAGCGGCGTCGGGCACGCCATGGCTGTTTGCCGGGCGGGTGCTGAGCGGCTTTGCCACCGGCCTTGCATCAGGGACGGCGACCGCCTGGATCGCGGAACTCTATGCCAGTTCTCAACGAGGCGCCGCCGCAAGAATCGCCGCGGCGGCAAATTTCTTCGGCAACGCCGCGGGACCGGTGCTGGGCGGGCTGTTGGCGCAACTTGCGCCGTCCCCGCTGCGGCTGCCATTCTACGTTTATCTGGCGTTGCTGTTCGCGGTCGGCGTCGCGATTCTTTTTGCGCCCGAAACGGTGGCGAACCCGAAAGACTTGCGCGAAGTGACTCTGAAGCCGCGGCTCGGCATACCGCCGGATATCCGGCTCCCATTCGTCTCGCCGGCGGTCGCCGGGTTTTGCACCTTCGCGCTGATCGGTTTCTATTCCGCGCTGATCCCCAATGTGCTGGGTACCAGTCTGCATCTGCACGCCCCGGCAGTCTCGGGCGCAATCGTCTGCGCGCTGTTCAGCGTTGCGGCGATCACGATTCTGACGACCGGCAGGCTCGGCAGCCAGGCGACGATGTTCAGCGCGCTGGCGCTGCTGTTGCCCAGCGTGTGGCTCCTGGTCGGTGCCGAAATCCTCAAGTCGCTGCCCCTGTTGCTGGTCGCGGCGGCAGTCGGCGGCATCGCCGGCGGCCTCGGTTATCGCGGCAGCCTTGAAGTGATCAACCGCATCGCGCCGGCCGATCGGCGCAGCGAAGTCGTCTCGGCCTATCTGATCGCGCTGTTTGCCGGCAATTCGCTGCCCGTGATCGGCGTCGGGGTGTTGTCGGCCGCGACCGATGCACGCGTTGCCCACGTCACGTTCGCGGCTGTGATCACGGTGCTTGCCGCCATCGCGGCACTAACCGGCCTCAAATACGCGCCGAGCCGGTGAGTGCCGGCTATGTGGGAAACGAACGAGCGACACTTGACAGCCATATAGTCATATTATATGAAGATCATATTATATGATATTCCTTCCTAAGGAACAGGCAGGAGTGCTGTTGCGATGCCGACCTCCGCCGGAAAGACTGAACACGAAACTACGCGGCCCTCGACGAAGATGGCCGCCCCGCCCTGGCAGGCCATACCGGCTGCGGCAGCCCGACGCTTTCACCAAATCTGTGCAGCGCGGGTGGGCACGGTGGTCGGCGAGCACGGCCTCACGTCACTGCAGTGGGGCGCGCTGCAACATCTCAACTGGATCGCCGACAACACAGGCCTCGAGCAGAATATTCTCGCCGCACGCCTGATCGTCGATCGCAACACCGCAAGTGTTGTCGTCGAGCAGTTGGTGGAATTGGGCTTGGCTGCGAGACAAGTAAACGGCGCCGACCGCCGCTCGCGGCTCCTGAGCCTCACCGCGAAGGGGAAGAGGCTTTACGCTTATCTGCGTCCGGCCGTCGATGCCGTCAACGCGGAGCTCCTGGCGCCGCTGCCGCCCGGCGAACGCAAGCAGTTCACGGACCTTCTGATCCGCGTGATCGAAGGAAATCTTGTGGATCAGAAATCGCCGCCACGCCGGCGCAGACGCAACCTATCCCGCCCGCCGGGCGATAACACTTGAAGGAGGCCGACATGACTGCCGAAATGCCTCAGACGAAAGTTTGTCGCCGCAGCTTCATCAGTTTCGCGACGAGTGTGCTGGCGCTGCCGGCCGTCTCAAACCTCGCAATGGCGCAACCTTATCCGGCACGCGCGGTACGCCTGACCGTCGGTCTTGCTGCCGGAACCTCGCCCGACATCGTCGCCCGCCTTTTGGTGCAGTGGCTATCGAAACGGCTTGGCCAGCCACCACGTGCCGTATCGCGGCAATCCACTGCCCGATCTTATGGCCGGGCAAGTCCAGGTGTATTTCGGTCCCTTGCCCTCTTCGGTGGGATTTATCCGCGCGGGCACGCTGCGTGCTCTCGCGGTGACGACCGCGCGCCGCCTGAAATTGCTTCCGGACATCCCGGCCGTGGCCGAGTTCGTGCCGGGCTATGAGGCCATCGCCTGGCAAGGGGTCGGCGCGCCTAAAGGCATCCCTGCCGAGATCATCGAAAAGCTCAACAAGGAGGTCGGTGCGTTTCTCGCCGATGCCAAGATCAACGCCAGATTTGACGACATGGGTGCAGTGCCGATGCCGATGACGCCGGCCGCGTTCGGAAAATTCATCGCCGATGAAACCAAGAAATGGGGCAACGTCGTCAGGGTGGCGAACATACGGGTGGATTAGCGCGGATTAGCGCTCCGTATATTGTCTGGCGTGGCAGACCGCCGTGGCGTTCAATGCAGTCCGCAGCGCACGGGCGCGGTGCCGAAATCCTCAAGTCGCTGCCCCTGTTGCTGGTCGCGGCGGCATCGCCGGCGGCCTCGGTTATCGCGGCAGCCTTGAAGTGATCAACCGCATCGCGCCGGCCGATCGGCGCAGCGAAGTCGTCTCGGCCTATCTGATCGCGCTGTTTGCCGGCAATTCGCTGCCCGTGATCGGCGTCGGGGTGTTGTCGGCCGCGACCGATGCACACGTTGCCCACGTCACGTTCGCGGCTGTGATCACCGCGCTCGCCGGCATCGCGGCCTTGACCGGTCGCAAATTTGCGCCATCGCGCGAAAGCAAAAGGGCTTAGCCAGAAGGCCGTCCGATTTTGCAAATGCTTTGCGCTTGTGTCTGTAACGCTTTTCGCATTGACGTATCGAACCGTGGCCGCCAAAGTCATCGCTCTGGCCAGATTCATTCCAGTGGAGGGGGTAACATGAACGTTCGCCGTATCGCGAAACCCATGTCTGCTGCTGTCCTTGCAGGCGCCTGTCTTGCGCTGGCGCTTCCTGGCGCCAACGGCGCCTACAAGTATGGCAAGCATCTCGCGCCAAGTTCCGCCAATTCGGCAGTGGCACGGGGCAAATATCTCGTCACCTTTGGAAGCTGCACGGATTGCCATACACCGGGCAGTTTCTTCGGCAAGCCGGACATGAGTAAATTCCTGGGTGGATCGGACGTCGGTTTCGCAATTCCCGGACTGGGGGTTTTCGTCGGGCCGAACCTGACACCGGATAAGCAGACTGGACTGGGCAACTGGACCGAACAGCAGATCGTGACCGCTCTCACGACCGGAAAAACACCCGACGGACGCATCCTGGCGCCGGTCATGCCCTGGCACGCTTATGCCAACCTGACGAAGTCCGACGCGATGGCGGTCGCCGCCTATCTCAAGAGCCTGCCGCCGGTGTCGCATCAGGTCGGCGGACCTTACGGTCCGACCCAGACCCCCAAGGAATTCGTCATGGTGGTCGTGCCGCCTGACGTCTATGCCAGCCTGCCGCAACCCGGCGGGCCCGCGCCCGCTGCATCGTCGACGCCGGCACCTGCTGCACCGTCGACGCCGGTACCCGCGGCACCGTCGACGCCGGCGAAGTAATTGACAGACGCTTCGAGAGATCGCCGGCATCGCGGCTGCCGGCAGTGAGCTTGTCATTCAGTTCATCGTAGCGCCCACAACACTCAAGCCCCGTGAAGCCGCCCTAGTCACCGCGGCGACTGCCCGCGCCGCCGAGCCTGGAATGAGCACGCACAGCAATGCAGATTTAGCGACCTCGACCGAGTGAACGGACTTGAGCACGGCTTCCGGGATTGATTGCGAATCGGGCACCCAGGCCGCAGTATTACCGCGCGCGACCCCAGCTTACTTTCTTCGAGCAGAACCGATTGTATATGATAAGATTTGCAATGTGCCGTTTTGTCGAGAAAACTCCATGCCGGGCTGGAGAAGGAACTCGCCGAATTGGTCTAACAGGATGCCGGTCGGGCCTCATTCATTGGTATCTCTTCGCAACGATAGCGCTCTGCGTGGCAGCGTGTGATCTTGCGGTCGCCGATACAGCCGACGAAGCTCGCGCTATCAGCCGACAGGTTGTTGACCTGCTCAACGCAAAAAGAATGGGGGAGGCGCGAGCGCTTGCGATCAGGGGCTTGGCGCTCTGCAATGACGCACGCTCGGTCGAAGCTCTATGCATCGCCCAGTTCAATGAACTGCTCGGCGACATCGCCGGCGCTCAGATGCAACATCTCCAGGCGCTGGGCTATTATCAGCAAGCCTTGAATGTTCGTACGCGGCAATCCGTGGGCGATAATCGTGTCGTTGCCCACACGCAAATCAAGATTGGTCGCACGCTAGCCGCGCTCAACCGCAACGCGGAGGCGGAGACGGCGCTGAAAAGTGCAGTCGCAATCTTGCAAAAATGGACGCCAGTCGAGCGGGAATTAGGTATCGCGCTTTTCGAGTTGACACGGATTTACATCGCTGAAGACCGGCCCGAGGCCGTCGAGGTCGCGCGCCGTGTCGTCGATGTTTACACCGCGGTCCAGGGGCCCAGCGGTCCGACTATTCCTGTCGTGAAACGGTTCCTTGGCGTAGCCCTTCTGATTTTGGCAAATCGTCAGTTAGGGCAAGGTAACATTGCTGAAGCGGAAAAATCACTTCACGAAGGAATACCTCTGCTTGATTCGCCGCCGCCCGGCTCGCAAACACTATTTGCGAAATCTCTCCTCGAACTCGGAGGTATCTATGATCTGAGCGGTCGATACGACAAGGGTGAGCCGTACGAGCTACGCGCGTTGGAATATCGCTCGAAGACCGCCGATCCTGCCGACCCATTGTTGCTGCAAATCCTCACGGCTCTTGCAGTGCACTACGATCGCATTCAAAAACCGGAAAAATCTGTCAATTACGCCCGCCGCATCATCGTAGCGCTCGATCAGCGCAAGCAGGAAAATCGGTCTCTAGGTTTGGCTCTTTTTTTGTTGGGACGCTATCAAAGGACACACAGCCAATATTCCGAAGCCGACGCCACCTATGCGAGGGCTCTCGATGTCATCGAGCGTACCGTCCGCGATGATGATTTGTTGAGGGCGGATGTCCGAATCGATCTCGCATTGCTTCGAATAGACGAAGAAAGATACGATGACGCGGAAAAGCAGTACCGTGCGGCACTCGCCCTGGGCGAGAAATATTCGTATCGCGGTACATCCTGGCATTCCTCGGCGCTTGCCGGACTTGCCGCGATCTATCGTGATATTGGCCGATACCACGACGCTGAAGAATTGTTCTCGCAGGCGATCAAAATCGATGAAGCCGCCGGGCCGGAGCAAATAGGGTATCTGGCAAATCGGCTGAGGGGGCTTGCGTCGGTATTCCGGCGAGAAGCGCGCTATTCCGATGCGGTGGCCACACTTTTGCGCGTGCTTTCGATGGCGATTCCGGAATTGGACCGGGCAGAGGCGCTAAATTCCCTTGGATTGATTTACACGACGATCGGACAATACGAAAAAACCAAGCCGCTTCTCATGGAAGCGTTGGAACTTGAGCGTAAAATTCTGCCGGCCAACGCCATCTTTGACTCTCGACACAGAAACGAATCTTGCCGAAATCGATCTTTCCAATGGGCTTTATGACAAGGCGGAAGCTGCACGAAGGGAAATTTTAGGCAAGGTCGAGACCCGGGCGCCTCCACAATCAACTGAGATTGCTCTCCACTCAGCGTTATTGGCTGGCGCTTTGCAGTCAAATGGCAAGATCGACGAAGCCGAGCGTCTATACAGGCGCGCGCTCGAGATTTACGAGGCGCGGCTCGGACCAAATCACCCACGTACAGCCGGGGCCCTTCGAGCGGTTGCTTCGATTGAGATTCTTCGCGGCAAGGATGATGATGCTGAGGCGCATTACCGTCGGGCGCTCGCCATCGACGAGCAGGCTTTGGGAGCAGACAACCCAGCGGTTGCCGGCGACCTTGTTGCGCTCGCCTCGGTTCTTCGGCTCTTGGGCAAACGCCAGGAGGCGAAGGCTGATGTCAACCGTGCGCTGACGATTGTCACGGCCCGTTTCGGCAACGCCAGCCTGATGACGGTCGACGCGACGTTGGCGTCGGCAAATTTGGCGTATGGCGACGCGCGATACGGTGAGGCGCGCGCATTGGCGGATCGCGTCCGGCAAATACAGGAGCAGACGTTCGGCCCCGAGCATGGGTCGCTGGTGGGCAGTTGGCTCTTTGCCGCCCGGCTCGACATTGGCGAAGGCAAGCTTGATGCGGCCGGCACGGCGATCGATCGTGCCGCGCAAATCGCCGGCAAAGCGCTGCCACCCGGCCATCCGCTCAACATCGACGTGCTTGAGGGCAAGGCCGACCTGGCCAGCGCGCGTGGCGATCTGTCCGCGGCTGAACAATACGGTCGCCAGGCACTGGCGCTCGCCGACAAACTATACGAATTGGACCATCCCACCCATACGCAGGCGGTCGATCGGCTCGTAAACATACTCTGGGCGACCGGAAAACGCGCGGAGGCCGACCAAATTCGTCGAAATGAACTTGCTGATTTCGAGGGAAGATTAGGCGATCGAAGTGCGATCACGGCACGTGCAATGCGGAATTTGGCTGCAATCCTCGCTAGTTCGGGACGAATTGATGACGCGATAGCGCTTTACAGACACGCTCTTCAAATTGACGAACAGGCTGTTGGTTTGGTCAGCCGCGAGGTGGCCTTGGACGATGTGGCGTTGGGCCAAACTCTTGCTGTCGTTGGCCAGATCGACGAAGCAAAAATGGCGCTCAAGAGAGCCCTAACCATTGCCGACCATCGGGGTGATCTGCTGCTGAAAGGTTTGTCTCTCGAACACTTGGCTGCTCTTGCTGCACTGCGCATGGAGCCGGCAGAAGGCGTGGTTTATATGGAAGCTGTGCTCAGTATTTTTGAACAGACGCTCGGTACTGGGAGCCCGGCTCTCGTCGCCACTTTGGCGGGGCTTGGACGGTCCTATCTGGCCGCGGGCCGCGTCGATGACGCGGCTCGAATCGAAGAGCAAATTAATCACCTGGTCGGTGAAAATCCGCCGCAACAATCTCCCGGTTTTTTGGATTATCTGCAATTCAAGGCAATGCTCGACGCCGACCGCGGCGATTTTTCGAATGCGGAAGCTACGCTGACCCAGGCAATAGCTCTCGCAACGAAATACGGCGGCTCGAAAGCTGCTGGCGTTACGCTTGGCGAGGCTAATCTCGCGCTAACCTACCTAAAGGCGCAGAAATTCGATGAAGCGATAACTCACTTCAAATTGGCGCTCACAGAATCTCAAGGAGCAAAATGGCAGTCATGCGCTGATAGTCGGCTATACTCTTGCCGCAGCAGCGAGGGCGTATGCTCGCAAGGGCGATAAAGTCACCTCCGCCAAGCTACTTGCATCTGCAATAGAAATTCTTGGGCCGACTCTTGCTGGGCGACCACGACCGAAGTGGTTGTAGGACGTTCCGATAGGCAGAACCATTCCTGTCATTTGATTGCCAGCGGATTGGTCGGCGAGCCGACCGCGCCGGTGATGGGGATGGCCGGCGCAACGAACATGAACTCGTAGACGCCGTCGGCGGCGCAATCCTCGGCCAGGTCTTTGAGATAGAAAATCTCGCCCATGGTCATGCCCATGATCGGGATGGTGATCCAGTGCCAGGGCTGGTTGATGCCGCCCTCGGTGTTGTTCGGCCGCACCTCGCAGCCCCAGGTATCGGACGCGAGCGCGGCGAGTTCGGTGCGGGCGATCCACTCCAACGTCTCGAAGGCGAAGCCGGGCGCGTCGCCGCCCGGATAGCCGTCCCAGCTTCCGGCCTTGAGACAGCGCTCCATCTGTCCGGTGCGCACGACCACATAGTCGCCGCGCTTGAGCGTGACGTTGTGCGCCTCGGCGGCGTTGTTGAGATCCTCGCAGGTGATGCCGTAGCCGTCGTCCAAACAATCCTTGCCCAGCGCCCGCGCCACGTCGAGAAACACGCCGCGGCCGACCATCTTGTTCTTGGTCTTCTCGATGCCGCATTTCGCCGCGCCGAACGACGACACTTCGCGGCAGTCATAGCCGTTCCACATGTTGTTTTCGTAGAACACGTGGCCGAGCCCGTCCCATTGGGTGCCGCATTGCAGCGGGATCACCACCATGTCGTCGGCGGCGCGGATGCCGCGCTTGTCGAGCACGCCCGAATAGGCGTCGGTGCCGGTGCGCAGCATGGTGTGCAGCGGATTGATGCGGCCGAGCACCGGATAATTGGTCTTGCCGCCCTGCGGGCCGTTGTTGTCGAAGTTGAGCGCGAGCGAGATCACCTTGCCCTTTTTGACGAGCCGCGCCGCCGCGACAATGTCCTCCGCGCTCGTGTAATTGAGCGTGCCGATCTCGTCGGCCGCGCCCCACTTGCCCCAGTTCTTGTATTTCTCCGCGGCGGCACGCAGGTCGTCGCGCGTGACTTTCTTCGCTGTCATTGTGCTCCCCCTTCACGGTCGAGCGCGCGAGCGCGCAAGTTGCGGTGTACCGCGCAGCAACCGCAGACAATGATAGCAAGAACGAACCGTGGAGGGACAGCCCAGGAGGTGGCAACGAGAAGAATAATAGCGCCGCTGCTTATGCTCGGCGTGCTGCTAATCGGCGGCGGCGCGGCTACTGCGCCTTAATGCCGGCCGCGCGGATTACCTTCGCCCACTTCTCGGCTTCGTCTGCGAGGAGTTTTCCGAAGTCGGTGGTCGTCATCGCCAGCGGCTCGCTGCCGAGGTCGGCCAGCCGGGCCTTCATCCCAGGATCGGCGAGGGCGGCATTGGTTTCCTTGTTGAGCCTGTCGATGATGTCCGGGGGCGTGTTCCTGGGCGCGCCCAGGCCATTCAGCAGCGTCATGGGTTTTCGCGTATCGCCGCGTTCGAGCCGGCGGTGTTTGAGCCTCTCGCCGACGCTTGGCGCGAAATCGGCTTGCCGGAGTGAGCGGCAAGGCGCGGCGTGATTCAGGTGGATTAGGCAACGACCGAATACTTGCATTGTCGTCGTCCGCGCCGGCGGACGATCCAGTCATCAATCTGCGCCGTTCAGGGCAGGCTTGAGGCCCGCCGCCTTCAAGGCGGCGTCGATGATTGGTTCGGGCGCAATCCGCGACATGGCGCCGGGCGATGGATTGTCCACCGCAGGAATCGGAAGACCGGCCGCCTTGAAGGCCGCTGCTATCACTTGGTTCGGGTCGAGCGTGCGTCTCGTAGCGGCGGCGGACCGGGCCGGCGACGAGGCCTCGGCCGCATCGCGCCGCGCCGCGATGATTCCGGCCGCAGCAGTGGGCCTGGCACCCATTGGTGTCTCGTCAGGCACCGGTCCCAGCATGAATGCGCGCGGCATTTCGGCGGAGCGTTCGCCGAGGCGCCAGAAATCGGCGATGCGGCGCGTCGAGGAAATCCCCGCATCGAGGAAGAAGGCGCCCGCGGCGCCGCAACCGTCTTCGCCCGCGGTGGCGAGCGGCACGCCATGCGCCATGCCGCTGATGGCAAACGCCTCGATCAGCGGCTCGCCGTCGGCGCCGGTCCACACCCGGCGGGTATGGGGGCCGATCGCTTCCTCATAAGAGGGAATGGCGGAAAGGCCGTGCACGTCAGTCCACTGTCGAATGCTATCCTCGGCGTTGGACGCTTTCACGATCGGATCGGCGGTGCCGTGCCAGAGCGAGATTCTCGGCCACCGCCCGCGATGAGTCGAAGCGGCCCGTACCTTGTCGCCGAGCGCCGGCGCGGCACACTCGCGTTCGGTGAACATGGCTTCGAATGCCTGCTGAACCGAGTGCGCGCAGCCGTAAGGCAGTCCGGCGATGATGGCGCCCCCGGCGAACGCCTCCGGGTATGTTGCGAGCATCACCGTTGCCATGGCGCCGCCGGCCGAAAGTCCGGTCACGAACACACGGTGCGGGTCGATGCTGAAGATCGCGACGGCGTGTGCGACCATCTGACGGATCGACAGCGCCTCGCCGTGGTCGCGTGCGATGTCGCCGGGTGAAAACCAGGAAAAGCAATTTTTTGGATTGTTGGCAGGCTGCTGCTGGGGATAGACCACGACGAATCCGAGTTGATCGGCGAGCGTCGACCAGCCGGTGCCGAAATCGTAGTCTTGGGCACTCTGGCCGCAGCCGTGCAGGGCGACCACCAACGGCGCGTCGACGGGCACACGCTCGGGCACATGGGCGAACATACGCAAATTGCCCGGATTGGTTCCGAACCCTGTCAGTTCTTCAAGCCGGCGTTGCTGCGGAACCAGGACGGACTTGGGGCTAGCGGGCCGCCGAGCCGCGACCAGAAGACTGTCGAACTTGTGGCGCAAGGCCTGGAGATGAGCCATGGACTTGCTAAAAGACTTGGACTTGCCAAAAGACTTGCCAAAATCCCGCATGGAACCACCTATTTTTGCGCTGCAACAAAAACTATTGTGCATTGCAACATATGGCGACGCTCCCGCGAGTCAAGAACCGGAACTTCCTATTCCGCGGCAGCGGCCCTAGAACGACCGCGACAGCCACGCCTTGCCGCCATGCGCATCGTCGATATCCGCGAAACCGCGATCCCGCTGAACTCTTCGCTCGCCAATTCGGGCTTTAATTTTTCGGAGATGACGACGTCGGTCGTCGCCGTCGTCACCGACGTCAAGCGGGAGGGCAAGCCGGTTTGCGGCTTCGCCTTCAATTCGACAGGGCGCTATGCCTGCGGCGCTCAGATGCGCGCGCGGTTCATTCCGCGCATTCTCAAATCCGATCCGAAATCACTGCTCGATGAAACCGGCGAAAATCTATCGCCGGTGAAGATCCTCGCTGTCATGATGCAAAACGAGAAATCAGGCGGACACAGCGAGCGTTCGATCGGCATCGGCACGATCGAGGTTGCGGTCTGGGATGCCGTCGCCAAAATCGCCGGTACGCCGCTGCATCGCCTGCTGGCCGAGCGCTACAACAACGGCAAGATCGCCGACAAGGTCTTTTGCTACGTCGGCGGCGGCTGGTATGCGCCGGGCAAGACCACGAAGGATTTGCAGGACGAGATGCGGCGGCATCTGGATGCCGGCTACACCATGGTGAAAATGAAGGTCGGCGGCATGCCGCTCACAGACGACCTTCATCGCGTTGATGCCGTCAAGTCGATCCTGCCGCGCGACGGCAAGCTCGCCGTCGACGCCAATTCGAAATTCAATCGCAGCGATGCGCTCGCCTATGCGCGCGGCCTCGAGCCGTTCGGGCTGCGCTGGTTCGAGGAGCCGTGCGACCCGCTCGACTTCACGCTGCTTGCCGAGATCGCCGGCGCCTACGACGCGCCATTGTCCACCGGGGAGAATCTGTTCTCCACGCAAGACGTCGAGAATCTGGTGCGTTTCGGCGGACTGACGGCCGCGCGAAACGACGTGATCCAGGTCGATCCGCCGCAGGCCTACGGCATCGTCCAATACGCACGCACGCTTGATGTCCTCGCCCGCCATCAATGGCCGCGCAGCCTGCTGTTTCCGCACGGCGGCAATCAAATGTCGCTCGCGATTGCCGCGGGGTTCGGCCTCGGCGGCGCCGAATCGTATCCGGGCGTGTTCGGCGATTTCGGCGGGTTCGCCGACGATGCCGTGCTTGACAGCGGCTATTTACAATTGTCGGACCGACCCGGCATCGGCTTTGAAGGTCAGGCGGGCCTCTATGGCATCATGCGCGGGCTGGCCGCGTGAGCCGCGTGATCTGAAAGCCCGGCGGAGCATGGCATTGGATTACGCAAAAGTGCGTGCGCAGTCGTACCGATAGGCGCGTTAGCGATGCGGCAACACTCGCCGATCAATTTCCGATGTCGTCAGACAGTGGCTTGCTGCGGGTGAGCGGCCCGGCAACTCGACGTAGTGCTCCTGGGTCGGCTGGGCCGCTCATTCCCGTTCTCTCCGACCTGGCGTCCCGCACGAACCGAGAAACTGCAGGACCAGTTCGCGGCGGTGCGGCTGTTGTCGATGCTCGGCCACGTAGACGCCCTGCCAGGTGCCCAACGCCATCTTGCCGCCGGCAACCGGCACGTGCAGGCACACTCCGTCGAGCATGGATTTGATATGGGCCGGCATGTCGTCCGGTCCCTCCGTCTCATGCACCCAGCCCGCCTTCGCCGGAGCGATACGGGCAAGCGCGGTAATCAGATCGGTGCGCACATCCGGATCGGCGTTCTCCTGGATGACTAGCGACGCCGAGGTGTGGCGGAGAAAGAGCAACAGCGTGCCGTCGCGCGCATCGAGTTCTTCCAGAAAGCGCGAAACCTCGCGCGTGATCTCGAAAAAACCTTCGCCGCCGGTGTCGACGGACATCACCGCGCTGGCGATCTCCTCGACGCGCGTGCGGCGGATGGCGGATAACGGATTTACCACGTCCTCGCGTGCCCGGTGCCGGCACAACCGCCGTGCCCGATCCGACCTTACACATGCGGCAAGCCGGCCGTCTCCCGGCGTGGCACCCACCGCGTCGGCGCCAGCGCAGCGCGCTCGGCGGCCGGCTACCATTACGACAAATAAGCTTGCGTTGAGAGGACCGATAGACGCGCAGCGGCCGCACAGCGTACGACCCGTGGCACCCCGACGGCGGAGGAAAGCGGCGTCGCAATCCCCCTGTTCGGCCGCAGGAGCGGCTTGCGGACGCCTTGGCGGGCAATCCCGGGAGCCCCATATTCATCGCGAATTCAAGCAATTAGGACCGGCCTTGCGATTCTTGACTCGACTGAATCCCCTCAGTATGGTCCGCGCGGTTTCAGCCGGCGGACGTGCCGCAATCGCCGTAAAGGCGCGAGTGTCGCAACCATGAGCGACGGCGCACGCGACCACGGCGAGAGCGGCAAAGCGCACGCCGATGAGGCCGCTCTCTCCGCGAGACTTCAGCGGCTCGGCGAAAGGCTTGCGCGCGATCAGACGGCGCAACCTTCCGATGGTTCGGCTGGAGATCAGGCGGCGACTGCATCGGGCTACGCCAGAGGCTTACGGCTCTCCAGCGAACTTGTTGCAGGCGTGATCGTCGGTGCCGGCCTCGGCCTGCTCATCGACCATTGGCTTGGGATTTCGCCGTGGGGGCTGATTGTCTTTTTGCTCCTCGGCTTTACCGCGGGCGTGTTCAATGTGGCTCGCTCGGCGTTCGCGAAGAACTAGTGGAGCGGGTTTGACATTCGCTACTCACCTGGCCGACAACGCGTGAAGCGAATGTCAAATTCAAAGCTCCCCTAGTTGATTCCAACATTCGCACGACAGCAAGCCGGAGCGGGATGCGAATGCTGGAATTGGACCACTAGGCCGCGTCGGCCCTGGACTGCGATAGAACCATGCACATCGATCCGATCGAACAGTTCCAGATCAAGAACCTGGTGCCGCTGCTGACCGTGGGTGGTCATCAGATCGCGTTCACCAATTCTGCGGCCTACATGCTGATCATCATCGCCCTGGTTACGGCGCTGCTGGTCCTCGCCACGGCGCGGCGCGCGGTGATACCCGGACGGCTGCAATCGGTGGCGGAGATGTCCTACGAATTCATCGGCACCACACTGCGCAATTCCACCGGCACCGAGGGAATGAAATTCCTTCCGTTCGTGTTCACGCTGTTCATGTTCGTGCTGTTCGCCAACGTGATCGGACTCATCCCCTACCAATTCACCGTGACCAGCCAGCTGATCGTGACGGTGATCCTGGCCCTGCTGGTGTTCTTCATCGTCGTCATCTACGGCTTCTGGAAAAACGGCTGGCGCTTCGTGATGCTGTTCGTGCCCAAGGGAGTGCCGGTTTATTTCCTGCCGATGATCGTGCCGATCGAGGTGATGTCGTTCATGACGCGGCCGGTCTCCCACAGCGTACGTCTGTTCGCCAACATGCTGGCCGGGCACATCACGCTGCAGGTGTTTGCCGCCTTCATCATCATGCTCGCCGGCTACGGCGTGCTCGGCTGGTTCGGCGCCGCCCTTCCTTTTCTGATGGTGGTGGCGCTGAGCGCGCTCGAAGTGCTGGTCGCCTGCGTGCAGGCCTATGTGTTCGCGATTCTCACCTGCATTTATCTCAACGATGCGATACATCCGAGCCATTGACGGCCGAATTCCTGCAACCTCGAAAAGGAGCTCTCTCATGGACGCAACCGCCGCGAAATTGATCGGCGCCGGCATCGCCTGCATCGGCATGGGCGGCGCCGGCGTCGGCGTCGGCCTGATTTTCGGCAATTACCTGGCGGCGGCGCTGCGCAATCCCTCGGCGGCGCAGGGTCAGTTCGGCAACCTCATCTTCGGGTTCGCCATCGTCGAGGCGCTCGGCATCTTTTCGCTGCTGATCGCGCTGCTGTTGCTCTATCAATTCTGACCGTTCGACCATGGCTGCATCGAACTCAAGGACCGAAGCCCCGGCGGGGCAAAGCAGGTTTCCGCCGTTCCAGACGCAATATTATCCTTCGCAGATCGTCTGGCTGGTGCTGACCTTCAGCCTGCTCTACGTGCTGATGGCCAAGCTCGCTTTGCCGCGCATCAACGCGATCATCGCCGATCGAGCCAAGCGTATTTCCGACGATCTCGCGGCGGCGCAGCGTCTCAAGCAGCAGTCGGAGGCGGCGCGGACGGGCTACGAGAGCGCGCTTGCCGACGCGCGCGCGCGCGCCCAGCAGATCGCTAATGCGACGCGCGAACGGGAGGCGGCCGCCGCCGAAGCGAGCAATAAGCGGCTGGAAGCGGAGTTGCACGAGCGGCTGGCGGCGTCGGAAGCGTCGATCGCAAAAACCCGCAGCGCGGCGATGACGAATGTCGGCACCATAGCGGCCGAGACCGCTGCGGCTATCGTCGAGCGCCTGATCGGCAAAGCGCCCGCCGCCCACGACGTTGCCGCCGCCGTGGCCGATCCGCACAACAGTTGAAGGGGTGCCGCGATGTTTCCGCCCGAAGCCTGGGTCGCCATCGGTTTCATCTGTTTCCTCGGACTGCTTGCCTATCTCGGCGTGCATCGCAAGCTCATCACCTCGATCGATGCCCGTCAGGCGCGTATCAAAGCCGAGCTTGACGAGGCGACCCGGCTGCGCGAGGAGGCGCAGGCCCTGCTCGCCGAATTCGAGCGCAGGGGACGCGAGGCCGAGAAAGAAGCGGCAGCCATCATCGCCGGCGGCAAAGCCGAAGCCGAGCGTCTTGCCGCCGAGGCCAAGGCCCGCATGGAGGATTTCGTCACCCGCCGCACGAAGATGGCGGAGGCAAAGATCGCTCAGGCGGAGGCGCACGCGCTCGCTGACGTGCGTGCGTCAGCGACCGATGCCGCCGTCACCGCAGCCGAGAAAATTCTTCGCACCACCGCCAAGGGCGACGTGGCGGAGAGATTGCTGGCGCGCGGCATCGAAGACGTGCGGAAGAATTTCAACTGAGCGTTCCGCCGGATGCCGGCGAAGGCGCCGCACGTGCCGCCGTACCAATCCTGCCAGTCCTGCCGATCCTACCGAACTGTCGACCGCAAGGTGCCCGGGCCGACCTGAACTGATCACCCGGAAGCCCATCATTATTAGTCGGTGCCGGGAGCCGGTTTGGGCTTTGCCCTGTGCAGGATTTTTCTTCTCGGCTTCACCGGTTTGCGGTGTTCCTCGGCGGCGAGCGGATCGAAGCCGATATAGACGATGTAATCCGCAAGCTCGGACGACGACGGCAGCGGAAAGCTCAGGTTGTCCTCGACATGAGTGAAGATCGGATTGTCGGCGGCGGAGCTCACCACCACCGGAATGTTGATGAGCCTGGTGACGATCGTTTTCGTCGACGAGGGTTTCTCGTCCACCACGGCGATCCGCAACGGCACGTTGAGCTCGCCCGGGCCGCCTTGCGGCCCAAGGATGATGCGTCCTTCCACTCCCACTTTCATGACCATTTGGCCGGCCACCACGGCGCATTGCCGCGCGGCGCGCACGAAGGTGCCCTGGTATTTCAGCGCCATGGCGGAACTTTCGCCGGTAGTGATGCTCAGCGTCGACGCCCCCTCGCGGATCTGGATGTAGGGGCATTCGGCATCCGGCGCCGCGCCGGCAACCGGCTGCGGGCCCTTATCGGTCGATCCGGAAAAGAAACTCGCCACGGAATCCGGAAGCCAGCCATCGCCGGAGGATGCGGGCGGCGCGGCCGCGGCGGCTGGCGGAGGCGCAGTCGGCGTTGCAATCGAGGCCGTGGGTCCACCAAACACCCCGTCGCCGCTGCAGCCCGCCAGCACAAGCGCAAGCGCCAGCAGTGCCGCAACCGCGGCACGATCATGCCCGCGCATCGGATCAGCGTCTTGCGGCATTCCCCCAGCCATCGCCAGACCGCACCAAAAAAGCCTGCAAAATCACGTGCATGCCTACCCCACAATAGCAAGTGAACCGTGGCCATCCCAAGGCGACGGCGCGCTCAGCTCGCGTCAGCATCGGCCAATCGTGCATAAAGCAGATGATCCTGCCATTTGCCATTGATGCACAGGTATTCGTGCGCATAGCCCTCGCGCTTGAACCCGGTGGTTTCCAGAAGGCGGATGGAGCCGGCGTTGGTCGGAATGCAGGCGGCTTCCAACCGATGCAGCCGCAGCGTGGCAAACGCGAACGGCGTCACGGCGCGCACCGCCGCCGTCATGTAGCCGCAGCGTATGTAGGGCAGGCCCATCCAATAGCCGAGACTGGCGGCCTGGGCGACGCCGCGGCGGATATTGGCGAGCGTCAATCCGCCCACCAGCGCGCCGTCGAGATTGCGCGCGATCAGGAAGGCATAGCCCTGGTCGGTGCGCAGATCCTCCGAGTAGCGCCTGATGCGCCGGCGGAATGCGCCGCGGGTGAGATCATCGGCCGGCCAGGTCGGCTCCCAGGGCTTGAGGAATTCGCGGCTTTCCTCGCGCAGGACCGTCCATTCGGCGTAATCGGTCATCTGCGGCGTGCGCAGCGTGACGCCGTCGCCGGCAATCGATGCGAGCGGGTCGGCAAAATTGATGGTGCGAAAGAAGGCCATCGACATGAATTCACCGGCGAGTGTCCCGATTTCCGAAGTTCGCCGACCTGTTCGGTATGGCCTTTTGCAAACTTCGGAATCAAGGGGACACCAGAAAACATCCGATCTGGTGCGGCTTTATTTGAGTTCCCTCTCAAGACGAGCGGCGATAATCCAAGGACCTTCAAATCCGCCGCACGAGTCCTTGCCGCCATCCATCCGGGCAGGCGGCACTCCGCCTGCGGATGAGGCGGCAGCCGGGCTCCGCCGCCGGGATGCGATGCGGATCGCGTGCGAAGAAGAGCGCGGCTTTTTGCGGATATTCTCATCATGCGGTACGGCGCGCGAGACTTTCGGCAATCGCGGCAGCGCTTTCAAGCCCGGAACCGGATCCGAGCATCGCCGCCGCCAGCTTGCCGCGCCCGAGCAGCGCCCGCCCGGCTGCACGCACGTTCTCAACCGTCACCGCTTCGACCTTGCCGATCAGTTCGTCGATCGTCAGCGGGCGGCCGTAGGTGAGCATATGACGTGCGAGCTGGCCGACACGCTCGCCCGAGCTTTCCAACGCCATCAGCAGTCCGGCCTTCATCTGCGCCTTGACGCGCGCCACCTCCGGCTCGGAGACCGTCTGCGCCGCATTGGCGATCTCCTCGACGACAAGACGCATCAAATCGGTGGCGTCGGCCGTATCCGTGCCGGCATAGAGGCCGAACATGCCGAGGTCCGAATGAGGCACGTGGAACGTGTAGATCGAATAGCACAGGCCGCGCTTCTCGCGCGCTTCCTGAAAGAGGCGCGAGGACATGCCGCCGCCCAGCACATTGGTGAACGCCTGGAGCGCATAGAGCGCCGGGTCGGTCTGCGACACGCCGGGAAGCGCCAGGGCGATGTGGACCTGCTCGAGTTCGCGCTTTTCCACATGCGTCCCGCCGCCGAAGCTCGCGGGTTGCGGAGTGGCGTTGGCGGGGCCGTTGAAGCTGCCGAACCGCCGCTCCGCCTCGGCCACCACCGCATCATGATCGACCGCGCCGGCCGCCGCCACCACCATGTCGGGCGCGCGATAGGTGCGGCCGAGATAGTCGCGCAGCTTGGCGCCGTCGAACGATTTGACTGTGCTCGCGGTCCCGAGAATCGAACGGCCGAGCGGCTGGTCCGGGAAGGCCACGACCTGCAGATGTTCGAAAATGAGGTCATCGGGCGTATCGGCAACGGCGCCGATTTCCTGCACGATGACGTTCTGCTCGCGAACCAGTTCTTCGCGGTCGAAGGCCGGTTCGGACAGGATGTCGGCGAGCACGTCGAGCGCCAGCGGCACGTCGGCCTTGAGCACGCGCGCATAGTAGGCCGTGGTCTCGGTCCCGGTTGCCGCATTCAGATCGCCGCCGACGGCCTCGATTTCCTCGGCAATCTGCCGCGCCGTACGCCGCCGCGTGCCCTTGAACGCCATGTGTTCGAGAAAATGCGAGATGCCGTGCTCGTCGTGACGTTCGTGGCGGCTGCCGGCGTTGACCCACACGCCGAGCGAGGCGGTCTCCAAGTGCGGCATGGCGTCTGTCACCACGCTGATGCCGGATTTCAGCTTTGTCACCGCGACGCTCATGCTGCCGCTCCCTGTTGCGCGGTCGCAATTCTGGTCTTTGCATTAGCAATTGATAGGCCTCTAATGTTTGCAACGAAGGGGAGAATGATTGCAAGCCTACGGCAGACTATCGCTGGTAAAAGCAGCCAGCCTTGCTGCTCTAGCCTGGTGGTCGTAAATGCCGCGAATAATAAGTGTTATCCGCCCGCGCGTTATGCAGCTAAATTCATTCGATGCCGAACTCGTTCCAGAATGAATTGCTTTACCTGCGGCGTTCCACCCTGTAAAAGCCTGTCATAATGAACTTCGTCGACTTCAAGGACATGTTGAAGCCGCCTGGGCAAAGAAACTTTTATCGCGGTGTTCTCATAAATCTCGCGAAACTTTGCCGGATGTGCGGTTCCCACTACCATCATTGGAACTTCTTTTCCAAATTCTTGATGGAACCGAAAAGCAGCCACGTATCCACAAGCAGTATGTGGATCAATCAAGACTTCCTTAGTCTTGTACAAAATTGAGATCGCATCCAATATCTCTGCATCACTGATGCTATATCCGACGAAATGCTCCTTGATCTCGTGTAAGACGGAAGGCTTCAGCTCGGCGTGACGCACAGCCTGCAATTCTTGCATGATCTGTCGCGTATAGTCCCCATCGCGGCCCGAGCAACAGTAGATCAAGCGTTCAAGGTTGCTCGCAACCTGGATGTCCATGCTCGGAGCATAGGTTTGCACCACGTCTCGCACTTCATATTTGCCAGAGGCTAGGGTGCGCGGCAACACGTCGTTTCTGTTTGATGCAATTACGAGTTGACGTAACGGCAAGCCCATCTGCTTCGCGATGAAACCCGCGAATATATTGCCGAAGTTTCCGGTCGGGACGCAGACGTCGAGCGGATCAGACTCATTTTCTGTCATTCGGAAGTAGCCGTAAAAGTAATACACGATCTGAGCAACGATACGACCCCAATTTATGGAGTTGATTGCAGTCAATCGTATTTCCCGCCGAAAATTGTCGTCGCTAAACAATTCCTTGAGTATTCGTTGACAGTCGTCAAACGTACCAGAGACGGGAAGAGGAAATACGTTGTCACTGGCTGCCGTAGTCATCTGGCGCCTTTGGATTTCGCTCACCTTTTGATGGGGGTACAGAATGAAGATATTAAGATGCGTCTTTCCCTTGAAGGCTTCGATCGCGGCACCCCCGGTGTCTCCGGAAGTGGAGCCAACCACCGTGGCCCAATTGTCATGGATACCAAGAACATCATCCATCAAAGGCGCTAACAACTGAAGAGCCACATCCTTGAATGCAAAAGTTGGTCCTTGGAAGAGTTCAAGAATAGAAAGCTTCTCTGAAATCGGGTTGATCTTTGCCACGCCGCCAGGAAAGTTTGAGTCAGAATAAGCGTGTTCAACGACTGAAGACAACGAAGCTCGAATCCTTTCCTGTGCAGGGATGAAGAGTGAGATAATTTGTGATGCTAACGAAGCGTAGTCGTAGCTTCGCCACCGCTGCAACTCGCCTTTTCCAATACAAGGCCAACTACCAGGAAGATACAATCCGCCGTCAGAAGCGAGGCCTCGTAGCAGCACTTCTTCAAAGGCACTTCGTTTTGCTTGGCCTCTAGTACTTTCGTAGAACATTTGCTGGCTCGTAGCTGACTTCGTTCGCGGGCCACTCCGCTTCGAACTCGATGGCTCAGCCGGACCTTTACACACCGACCTCATTTCGGACCCCCCAACGCTCGATCCAAATTATCGCTTTGTCTCAAGCCTGTCTCGCTTAGCCCGTAACACCAAATGTTGCATTTATGCAACATCCGGCAATTGATCCGACCATACGGCCTGATGATTAAGTTTGCATGCCAAGGAAAGGTCCCTCTTAGCCCCTTCAGAGGGAAGGCGCGCTCATGCAAGAAAGCATTACACAATGCGACGGCTGAGGCTATACGAGCAGCGCACTTTTTACATGGTGGTCCTGGCGATTGGTCGCAAGGTATTGGTGTGATGACTCCAGGCTCCATGATCGCCTTGCTGAGCACCACTCGGCAGGACCTAAATACAATAACCACCACGACACCGGCCAGCGCGGGGGCCCGAACCGTCGCCCTACCCGTTCTCGATAGTAAATAGAAAAAGCCCAGCTTTTCACAAGGAAGACGAAGCGCCCTTCGTAGGCGACGTGCGGTCGGAGTCCATCTTGCCGCCGGCCTTTTGTTCGCGACGCTGGCCGTACGCCCAGATGACGAAATAGATGACCAGAACCAGCGCAAGGCCGTACCAGGTCAGCGCGTATTGCAGGTGATTGTCGGGCAGAGTCACCCTGAGCTTGCCCGGTTTGGGCAGTCCTCCCGGCGGCACCGGGCTCTCCTGCTCGACGTAGAACGGCGCCACGGCGCCGAGGTTTTTGGCGGCGGCGATCGCCTGCGGATCGCGCGAGAACCAGAGGTTCTTTGCCGGCTCGTCGTTCGGCGTAAACCAATGGCGGGTATCCGGCCAGCGCAGCGAACCAACGATGTCGACCGGCCCGGCGATCTGGCCTTCGGGTCGCATTTTGGCATCCTGCCGGCCGTCGGGCACGAAGCCGCGATCGACCATGACGATTGCGCCGCCGGCGAGCCGGGCGGGCGTGAACACCCAATAGCCGGGGCCGGATACGTCAGGCCGAAACGACGATGGAGCGGCAAAGACCAGCGCTTCTTCCGCGTTGTTGAACGCGGCCGTGAACTTGACGCGGCGATATTCGGCCTCCTTGCGCTCAAGGCGCGGCCACGCCGGTGGGGGCGGCAGGGCGATGGGCGCCGCCGCGAGCTGCGCGTGCAGTTCGGCGATCAAGCCCTCCTTCCAGGCCTTGCGATGGATCTGCCAAGTGCCGAGCCAGAGCAGTCCGGCAAAGACCATGAGGGCCGGGATCAGCATCGTGATCCATGAGCGCCGCGCTTTTGCGCTCGCGGTCATGGCGCGTCCGTGCCGCCGAAGCGCGACTCTTCGGCATGGTGATAATATTGCAGCGCGATCATCAGCCCCTTCATCGGCCGCAACGGCCCGAGCGTGAGGATCAGGATCAGCGGCAGCCAGAGCAACGCGTGCACCCAGTAGGGCGGGTGATAGATCGCCTCGGTCACAAGCGCCGCGGCGACCACGATACACCCGGCAAAAAACATGATGAAAACTGCCGGGCCATCGCCGGAATCGGCGAAAGCAAAATCGAGTCCGCAGACCGCGCAACGCGGCCGCAGCGCGAGGAAGCCCTGGAACAGCTTTCCCTTGCCGCAGCTTGGACAGCGGCAGGACAATCCGGCACGGATCGCTCCCGACAGCGTGTCGATCGGCGCGTTGCTCATAACGGCGATGTCATGTGCCGCCCGAGCGCGCGCAAGCGCCGATCGAGCATCCGCATTGCCGCGGCAGCGTCGATGCGCTAGCCGGGATTCGCTCCGGCGCCCCATACGTAGATGCAGGCGAACAGGAACAGCCAAACGACATCGACGAAATGCCAGTACCAGGCCGCGAACTCGAAGCCGAGATGCTGGGTCGGCTTGAACTGCCCGGCGAGCGCGCGGAACAGACAGACGGTCAGGAACGTCGAGCCGATGATGACGTGGGCGCCGTGGAACCCCGTCGCCATGAAGAACGTCGCGCCATAGATGTTCCCAGAGTAATGGAACGCGGCGTGCATATACTCCCAGGCTTGGCACGCCGTGAAGCTCACCCCCAACGCGACGGTGCAAACCAGTCCCCAGATCAGTCCCTTGCGGTGATTCTCAAGCAACGCGTGGTGCGCCCAGGTTACCGTCGTGCCCGAGGTGAGCAGGATCAGGGTGTTGAGCAGCGCCAAATGCCACGGATCGAATGTTTCGATGCTCTTGGGCGGCCACACGCCGCCGGTCGCCGCGATCCGGGCCACGTCCCTGACTTCGTCGGGAAACAAGGCGGTGTTGAAATAGGCCCAGAACCAGGCGACGAAGAACATTACCTCCGAGGCGATGAACAGGATCATGCCGTAGCGGTGCGAGATCTGCACCACGCGGGTGTGATCGCCCTCGATCTCGGCTTCGTGGATGACATCGCGCCACCAGCTGATCATCGTGTAGACAAGGCCGATGACGCCGACGCCGAACACCAGCGGCGCGAAGCTGACGAGCGCGTGCATCCACATGATCAGGCCGACCGCGGTGATGAATGCCGCCGTGGCGCCGATTGCCGGCCACGGGCTGGGCTTGACCAGATGGTAATCATGGTGCGGTTTGGCGTGTGCGGCAGCCTCGGCCATATTCATCGTCTCCAGTTTCTCGTTCGCGCGGTCCGCGCTCTCTCGTCCCCTCGGCCTGCGGTTACTGACCGGGTTGCACAGGCCGCATGTAGTCGGGTCCCGTCAGCACGCCGGAGCCAAGCCTGACGATGGTGACCGCAAAAATCACCAGGACGAAGGCGCCAAGCGCCAGCGCAATCGCGATCGAACGGGCCCGGCGCGCACGCATCTGCTCCGACGTCAACCGGATGCCGGCCGGCGCCGGACGGGTTTCTGCCTGCGGGGTCGGGGACGGATCCTCCCCGGCCTGCCGGCGAATGCTCGGCGGGCTATATCCGTTGCCGGTCGGTTTAAGGGCTTCGGCCATGATCTGGTCCACACTGGTCATGCTGCAAAATGCCCGTACAGGCCCGCCGAGAGCCGATCGATCAACAGCATGGCAAACAACAAAAACAGGTAGAGGATGGAAAAACCGAACAACTGCTTGCTCGCTCCGTGGCCGGAGCTTTGCCGGTGCACGCGCAGCGCCAGCGCAATCATGACGCCGCCCAGCGCCAGGGCGGCGAGGCCGAAGCTCGCGCCGGCATAGCCCAAGAGCCACGGCGCAGTCCCGAGCGGCGCCAGGATCAGCGTATAGATCAGAATCTGGCGGCGCGTTTCGGCGGCGCCCGCGACCACCGGCAGCATCGGAATTCCGGCGCGCGCATAGTCGTCGGTGCGGTAGAGCGAGAGCGCCCAGAAATGCGGCGGCGTCCAGAAGAAGATGATGAGGAAGAGCAGAATCGGCTCGATCGCCAGACTGCCGCTCGCCGCCGCCCAGCCGATCATCGGCGGCAGCGCGCCGGCGGCGCCGCCGATGACGATGTTCTGCGCGGTCGTCCGCTTGAGCCAGATCGTATAGATCACGACGTAGAAAAAGATCGTGAAGGCGAGTAGCGCCGCCGCCAGCGGATTCACCAGCAGTCCGAGCGCGGCGATCGAGAACCCCGCCAGCGTGAAGCCGAAGCCTGCGGCCTCGCCGGGAGTAACGCGTCCGCGCGGTATCGGCCGGCCGGCGGTGCGCGACATGCGCGCGTCGACGTCGGCGTCGTACCACATGTTGAGCGCCCCGGCAGCGCCGGCGCCGACAGCGATGCACAACAGCGCCGTGAAGCCGACCACCGGATTGACGTGGCCGGGCGCGAGCAGGAGGCCGACCAGCGCGGTGAACACCACGAGCGACATCACCCGCGGCTTCATCAATTCGAAATAGTCGCCGACACCCGCAATCGAGGGCTCGGCGCGCGCAAGTGTAATGCTCATCGGATCAGCGGCAGCGTGTCATATTGGTGGAAAGGAGGCGGCGACGGCAGCGTCCATTCCAGCGTGGTCGCACCCGCGCCCCAAGGATTGGCCGCGGCGCGCTCCTTGCGGAGGAAGGCCTTCGCCATGCAGTAGAAGAATATCAGCAGGCCGAAACCGGAAATGTACGACCCGATCGAGGAGACGAAATTCCAGCCGGCGAACGCGTCCGGATAATCGACGATACGGCGCGGCATGCCGGCAAGCCCGAGGAAGTGCTGCGGGAAGAACGCCACGTTGACGCCGACGAACGTGAACCAGAAGTGCAGCTTGCCCAGGGTTTCGTTGTACATGTAGCCGGTTATCTTCGGGAACCAGTAATACCAGCCGCCGAAGATGGCGAACACGGCGGCGACCGCCATCACGTAGTGAAAGTGGGCGACGACGTAATAGGTGCCGTGCAGTTCGCGGTCGACGCCGGCATTGGCGAGCACCACGCCGGTGACACCGCCGATGGTGAACAGAAAGATGAAACCGATCGCCCACAGCATCGGCGTCTTGAACTCGATCGAGCCGCCCCACATGGTGGCGATCCAGGAGAAGATTTTCACCCCGGTCGGCACGGCGATGACCATGGTGGCGGCGATGAAATAGGCCTGCACCGAGGCCGACATGCCGACGTTGTACATGTGGTGGGCCCAGACCACGAAGCCGATGCCGCCGATGGCGACCATCGCGTAGGCCATGCCGAGATAGCCGAACACCGGCTTCTTCGAGAAGGTGGCTACGATCTGGCTGACCATGCCGAAGCCCGGCAGGATGAGGATGTACACTTCGGGATGGCCGAAGAACCAGAACAGGTGTTGGAACAGGAGTGGGTCGCCGCCGCCCTGCGGTTCGAAGAAGGTGGTGCCGAAATTGCGATCGGTCAGCAGCATGGTGATGGCGCCGGCCAGCACCGGCAGCGACAGGAGCAGCAGGAATACCGTCACCAGGATCGACCACACGAACAGCGGCATCTTGTGCATGGTCATGCCGGGCGCGCGCATGTTGAAGATCGTGGTGATGAAGTTGATGGCGCCGAGGATCGACGAGGCGCCGGCAAGATGGATCGACAGGATGACAAAATCCATCGCCGGGCCGGGATGGCCGGAGGTCGACAGCGGCGCATAGAGCGTCCATCCGGTTCCTGCCCCCACCGTGCCCGGCTCGCCGCCGAAGAACGTCGATGCCAACAGCAGGGTGAACGAAGCCGGCAGCAGCCAGAACGAGATATTGTTCATGCGCGGGAACGCCATGTCCGGCGCGCCGATCATCAGCGGCACCATCCAATTGCCGAAGCCGCCGATCATGGCCGGCATGATCATGAAGAAGATCATGATCAGGCCGTGCTCGGTGACCGCCACGTCGTAATAGTGAGTTTCGCGAAAGATCTGGACGCCCGGATACATCAGCTCGGCGCGGATCGCGATCGATAACGCGGCGCCGATGGTGCCGGCGATGAGCGCGAACACCAGGTACATCGTGCCGATGTCCTTGTGGTTCGTCGAATAGACAAAGCGGCGCCAGCCGTGCGGAGTCTCGTGACCGCCTTCGTCGCCGTGTGCGGCATGTACCATCGCGTCCATTTGCAGTCCCTTCCGTTATCGGCCGGCCGCCGCCGGGGCGATCTCCACTTGGCGCATCATTGCTGCGACGCGCCGGCTGCCGCCAACTGGGTCTTCATCACCGGCTGGACGGCAGAGAATTGCTGCTTGGCCTTGGCGACCCAGGCGTTGAAATCGTCCTGGCTCACCACCTGCACGGCAATCGGCATAAACGCATGGTCTTTGCCGCACAGTTCAGAGCATTCGCCGTAGAAAACACCTTCTTTGGTCGCTTGGAACCAGGTGTCGTTGATGCGGCCGGGGACGGCGTCGATCCTGATGCCGAACGAGGGCACGTTGAACGAATGGATCACATCGGCCCCGGTCACCAGCACGTGTACGATCTTGTTCACCGGCACGACCATCTCGTTGTCGACCGTGAGCATGCGCGGCTGGCCGGGTTTGAGGTCCTTTTCGGCGATCATCAGCGAATCGAACTCGAAATTGCCGTTATCCGGATAGGCGTAGCTCCAGAACCACTGTTTGCCGGTCACTTTCACCGTCAGGGCGGGCTTGGGCACGTCAAGCTGCACGAACAGGAGCCGGAACGAAGGCACCGCGATGGTCGCCAGTATGACGACCGGAATGACGGTCCACAGCGTTTCCAGGATCGTGTTGTGCGTGGTGCGCGAGGGGGTCGGGTTGGCGCGGGCGTTGAAGCGCACAATGATGATCAGCAGCAGGACCAGGACGAAGCCGGCGATTGCGGCGGTGACCCAGAGCAGGAAATCATGGAACGAAACGATGTCGGCCATCACCGGCGTGGCGGCCTCCTGCATGCCCATCTGCCACGGGCTCGGCTGGCCCAGGCCGGCGAGCGCCGCGCTCGCGCTCGTCAGGAGCGCCGTGATTGCCGCCGCAGCGGCGGCCAAGCGTGAGAACACCTTCATCCGTCTCCTGCTCCCTGTTTGAGCTCAGCCATGACCGTCGACGAGGAGCGCAAGAGCGCTACGGCGCAGACCGCGACAGCGTGACCTGCCTGTGTGCCTCCACTGCCGGCGGCCTTTGGCGCGATCGCCAGGGCGGGGGCTGCGGATTTGAATTCCGTGCAGGCAGCGCGGGAATTGCGGGAATCCGAATTCGTCAAACCACAAATCGCGGCCTGCTGCAATGCACCGATCACGTCCGACTGTCGCGCCGCGGCGACTGGCCGCTTTTCGCGCCAGCGGCCGACCTTGGCACAGCCACAATGCCGTGGTTTCGACATTGTTGACATGCCGGGCTCACCGTGTAGGCAGGCCCGCGCAGCAGATCGCGCCGCGCGGGTGATTCGGCTGACGCGACGGGTCGGGGCGGCTCTCCGGGGGCGGCTGGTGAGGGGAACACTGTCATGGCGATACGCAGCCTGGTGCGGCGCCTGCGGCCGAGGGATCGGCCAAAGAGTTGACGCCCCAACACTCGCCTGATCGGGCACAAGATTCCTCGCCCGATCGGGCATGAGACTCGCTTGATCGGGCACGCGACCGTCCGCCGAGTCCTCGCACCGATCGTGCTCGCGCTGATGGCGGCGGCAGCCTCTCCCGCCGCGGCCCAGGGCGTGGTCCGCTCGGTCTACGGCGATTGGCAAATCCGCTGCGAAACGCCGCCCGGAGCCCACAACGAGCAATGCGCGTTGATGCAGAGCGTCACCGCCGAGGACCGGCCCAATGTCGGTCTGACCGTCATCGTGTTGAAAACCGCCGACCAGAAGGCCCGGCTGATGCGCGTGGTCGCTCCGCTCGGCATCCTGCTGCCGTCGGGGCTGGGGCTTAAGATCGACAACGCCGACGTCGGCCGCGCCGGCTTCGTCAAATGCCTGCCCAACGGCTGCATCGCGGAAATCACCATGGATGACACTCTTCTCAACAAACTCCGCAACGGTCAGACTTCGACCTTCATCATTTTCCAATCGCCCGAGGAAGGCATCGGCTTTCCGATGAGTTTGAAGGGGTTTGGAGAGGGCTACGACCACCTGCCGTAGCGCGCACCCGCGCCGCTTCCTGCCTGCCGTTCATTTCCATTCTCCCGGCGGCCATCGGGAATTTTGCCGTGGCCGCACCGCAGCCGAATTGGCTGTTCCTTAAGATCGCGCGCAAGACCCGCGTCCGGCCGGGTTCGATTTGACGCGCGGGAGCGGAGGCGTAAGGTCCTCCGCCCAAAACACGAGGGAGGCAGTTGGATGAACGTGCATCGCTTCGCCGCGGCCATCGTCGCGGCGTTGCTCACCGCGATTGCGACGTCGTTCACCGCGCTGGCCCAGAGCGACTACCCCAATCATCCCGTGGTGCTGATCGTGCCCTATGGGGCCGGCGGCGTCGCCGATGTCGGCATGCGGATCCTCGGCGAGAAATTATCGAACCGCCTCAAGCAGCAATTCGTCATCGAAAACCGCCCCGGAGCCGGCGGGATCGTGGCCGCGCAGGCCGCCGCAACCGCGCCGCCCGACGGCTACACACTGCTGATGACCGGCAACAACACCGCCATCGCGGCCGCGCTGTTCAACAAGCTTCCCTATAATATCCTGACCGACTTCGCTTCGGTCTCGACGGCGGCTTTCTTCGATCTTCTGATCGTGACGCGAACGGGATCGCCGCTGCACTCGGTCGCCGACATCATATCGGCCGCGAAAGCCAATCCCGGTAAGCTCAACATCGGCACCATCGTTCCCGGCAGCACGCAGAACCTCGCCGCCGAGCTGTTCGTCAACACCACCGGCATCAAGGCGACGATCGTGACGTTCCGCACCTCGGCCGATATGGCCACCGCCGTCATGCGCGGCGATATCGATCTTGAGTTCGAGTTTTATGCCGCCGTGCAAGGCCTCCTCAGCAGCCACAAGCTCGTGGCGTTGGCGTCGACCGGGCCAAAGCGAACCGCCTATCTGCCGAACGTTCCCACGGTCATCGAGGGCGGCATCAAGAATTACGACGTCGCCAGCTGGAACGGCATTTCGGTTCCCACCAGGACGCCGAATGCGATCGTCGCCTCGCTCAACGCAGCCATGAAAGATGTCATTCCCGATCCGGACATCCAAAGCAGGGCAACGAAGATGGGAATGGAGATGCGCTGGAGCACGCCGGCCGACATGACCGCGCGCATGAAGGCCGACATCGCCAAGTGGGGAGCCGTGATCGCCACGGCGCATATCCAAAAGCGCGATTGAGGGCGGGGCATTGCGGAAGGGATTGGTTGGGGCACGCTTGCTGCAAGTTCGCGTATCGCGAAGCGGCAGGTTGGGAAAAGAGAGGGTCTTTCATTGCCGCGCAATGCCGTGCGGATTCAGTCCAAGCAGAATACTTTGGGACCTATATACCAGTTGATCCCACTAACCGGGCGAGACTTCCCGGAACAGGAGGAGTGGCGTCGCCCCATGAGCATCTGGCGGCCGACCGAGCGCAGTGCGCGCCAAGTTGGCGAAGTTTCTAATCATGTCCTCAAAATGGGATGGCACGCCGGTATATGGGATAATGACCTGGGCGGGAATGGCGCTTGGCGTAGCATCTAAAATCCCAAGCATATTCCATTTTCCCGGAACCTCTGTGCCATGTTTCAACGTTAGGTCGGATATTAGCCCAATCATTCCTTCGGTAGCCAAACTACTCCAAACCCGAAAGCTGTTTCCGCGCACTGTACATTGAGCAGAATGAGGAAATGTCGGTAGAATATCTAGGGCCTGTCCTCAATTGAGCCAGATGATAGCAGCCGCGAGGTGAATTGCGGCGAGGAAATTTCTGGCGGTTTTGTCGTAGCGGGTGGCGATGGCGCGATATTGCTTGAGCTTGCAGAAGAAATTCTCGATGAGGTGGCGCGCCTTGTAGGCATCCTTGTCGAAACTGCGTTGGACCTTGCGGTTGCTCTTGGGTGGGATCACGACCGACTTTCCCCGTGCCAGCAAGGGTTCGATTACCCGTTCATCGGCATCGAAGGCTTTGTCTGCCAGCAAGGTCTCGGCCGCCATGCCGGGCAGCAGCGCGTCGGCGCCTTCCAGGTCATGGGCTTGGCCCGGCGTCAAAATGAAGTCCAGCGGATTGCCCAAGGCGTCGACCAGCGCATGAATCTTGGTGCTCAGCCCGCCTTTGCTGCGCCCGATCGCTTGGTCTTCACTGTCTTTTTTTGCGCACCCGCGCTGTGCTGATGCGCCCGCACGATCGTGCTGTCGATCATGGCGTACTCATTGTCCGCATCACTCGCCAGCATCGCAAACAACTTCTTCCACACGCCGTTCTTGGCCCAGCGCGAAAATCGCGTGTGAACCTTGATCGGGTCGCCAAAACGCTCCGGAATGTCTCGCCACGGTATCCCGGCGCAATATCGATAAAGTACCGCCTCCACAAACAGCCGATTGTCCTTGGCGGTTACTCCAACGTGACCCTTCCGGCCCGGCAACATATCCTCGATCCTGGCCCATTGATCGTCCCGAAGAGCATAGCGGCGCATCTGTCAGCTCCCAAATCAGCTGACGCCCTATAAATCATGCGATAATCTCCTTGGGAATCCTTTAATTGAGGACAGGCCCTAGCATAGCCTTGGCACCGTTCTCAGCGTTTTTAATGAGCATTTTTTCTGCTTGCTCTTTTTCTCGACGAGGCAGCGCTTGATTTGCGGGATTGGCGTTCCAAATCACTTTCTGCCCGGCAATAGCGGCGGCGGCAACAGCTTGCCTGATACCCGTCGATTCCCAAATTTTTGAGAGAGCAGCCGGATTCAGTACAGACAATTCACCGGACGCCAGAATAAATTGCCCTAGACGAGCGGCGTTTACATCGCGGCAAATCAGATCGGCCGCCTCCAAGTAATCGAGTAATTGAAGTGCATTTGACCATAGCGGATCGTAAACGCGTTCAATACCTTGCGAACCTCTTTCTTCTGGCGTCCGCTCCAGAGCGAGATGACCGCCCGTTCCCATAACCGTCGCGCCACCACCAAGTCGGTAACCGCGCCGACCACCTTTTGAAACATTCTCTCTTTGCGTGACCTGCTGGAGATGACCAGAATCATCAAATTGCGCCAAGAACGCCGCTACGCGCTGTCGGTCGTAATACAAAAAATCATAAACGGAATCGCTTTTTTGCGCGTCTTGCGCCTTGTTTAATGCTTGCGCGTCGTTCGTTGACATATTCTTCAACCTCCCGATCCCGCCGCTTGATTTCTTCAAGCGAATCCGCAAGTTCCTTGGGGTCGGTCTGAATAAAGCGCGCCAACGCCTCATCGAAGGCTAGATCGGACAGCGCTGTGGGTGTTCGCTTTCGTTCACTCATGCGCTTTTTCCTCGCCGTTCCCGGCATGATTGTAACTCCGCTCGGACGCCACGAACAGTCTAAAGTTCCGTCCGTAAATGCTTCAGGCAGTCAGCGCCTTATAGGTTAGCCGCCCTTCGACGGCGGTGAACAGGGCGTTAATGCGCTCCTCCGCTGTCATCGCTCGCCGGTTCAGGCGCCACGCCATCTCGCTAACGTATTGCTGTAGGTGCTTGGGCGAAACCCAATGGTGAGTGCCGACAATTTGTCGCTTCAGGAGCGCCCACACGGATTCGATGGTGTTGGTATAATCGTCGCCCTTCCGATATTCTCCTAAATGATGGTTGACGACGGCGCGTGGAGGGACGCCCCACATACCGAGATATGCTGAATGACCGTCTGTGACGATCCTATCGGCCGATGGCGCAACAGCGCGGATAAAGCCTCTCGCGGTTTCTGAATTGACGTCATGAATTACGCTGGCGACGACTTCGCCCTTGCGTTAAATCGCACCGATTACCGGAGTCTTTCCTACAGAGCCGCGCTTGCCGCGTCGCTGATCGGCGTGTTTGTTTAAATCCTTGCCACCGACGTATGTTTCGTCAACTTCAACGACTCCCGTAAGCGGTTTGTTGAACGATTTGGTGCTCGCCGCGTATCGCAGCCGGTGCAGTACAAACCAAGCCGATTTTTGAGTGATGCCGAGATCGCGCGCCAATGTCGTGCTCGCGACGCCTTTGGGGTGATTAGTGAGAAGCCAAATCGCGCCAAACCAAATTTTCAACGGGAGCTTAGTGTTCTCAAAGATGGTGCCCACTAGGATAGAAAAGGGGACCCGGCATTGCGCGCACTTGTAGCGGTTCGAATTTTTGAGGGTGTAAATCTTGTCGTGGCCGCAGTGCGGGCAGAATTGGCCGTCCCGCCAGCGGATCGATTTGAAGTGATCCAAGGCAACCTGATTGTCGCTGAATGTGACCATTAAATCCGTCAATGTTTTGAAATGCTTAATCATGGTCCCGCCTCACTATCCTCAGAAACCCTTATACCACTGGCGTAAACCGGTGTCAAGTGGTATATAGTTCCCTTCCTTGACATTTGTCTCATATTCGGATACCAAGAAGACCTCTTGCTCTACGAATCATCGAGGGACGCTTCTCGAGACGATCCCTGAAGCGGAGCAGGAGCGGTTCCCGCGGGCGAGACTCGTAACCTCGCACTCGGGCGGCCTGGGCATCGTCCCCGCCGGCATAACGACCGGCGCGCGGGGTGCTCCGCTTAAGCGCGCGGGGTGGCGCGGGTAACGCCCGTGCCCTCCCGTTCGCGTGAAGCGCGGCCTGGGTCGAGTCGTTGGCGTTCGGCTGCCGCGACAAGAGCCGCGGTGGAGCGCCGGAAGGCGAGCGGGCTTGCGCAAAGCCCGCTTCCGCGCCGCAGACAGGTTGCGCACATTGCGTAGACTTGTCTGCGATGCCCATCCGGATGGCGACATTCGGCTGTGCGGCGCGGACAACGGCTGATGCGCCTTTCGGCGCTCCGCCTCCCTCGTTTGTTTGGGAGGCAAAGCTTTCGTGCCGTCCGCTGACAAAACTCGGATGCATGCGCATCGCGAGAGTGGATTGCTTTTTCCTTCCCCCGCGAGCGAAGCGAGTGGCGGGAAAGCTTTTCCGCGGTCGGGCCTGGTGTTGAGAGGAAGAAGGCTTGACAAGCCCCACCGCCGCGATGGAACGGCTTGCTGCAAAACCTCCCGGCAGGGCTTATGTTGCTTCAGCGCGTTGCCGGTGCCGGCGCGCCTCGCCGGCCCAATCCCGGAGTTCCGTATGACAGAAGCCGCCATTTCGCTGATCGAACGCGTGGGGCTCGATCGCGGGCGCCTCGCCAAAATCATTTCCCGCGGGCTTGCGGGCGCCGATGACGGCGAGCTTTACCTCGAATACTGCCAATCCGAGGCTCTGGCGTTCGACAATGGCCGATTGAAGCAGGCGACCTACGACACGTCGCAGGGTTTCGGGTTGCGCGCGGTGAAGGACGAGGCGGTCGGCTATGCGCATGCCTCCGACATGTCGGAAGCGGCCATCGAGCGCGCCGCCGACGCCGTGCACGCCGTCAAGGGCGGTTATTCGGGCCAATATGCCGGCCCACCGGCGCGCACCAATGCCAAGCTCTACGGCGACGACAGCCCGCTCGCCAGTCCGAACTTCGAGACCAAGGCGAAGCTGTTGCAGGAAATCGACGCCTATGCGCGCGCCAAGGATCCGCGCGTGCGGCAGGTTACGGCGAGCCTCGGTGCCAGCTGGCAGGCGGTCGAAATTCTGCGCGCCGACGGCGAGACCTATCGGGACGTGCGGCCGCTCGTTCGCATCGGCGTCTCGGTCATGGTCGGCGACGGCGACCGGCAGGAGATCGGCAGCGCCGGCTATGGGGGCCGCGAGGGTTACGCGCGCTTCATCGCGGCGGAGACATGGCGCGGCGCAGTCGACGATGCGGTGCGCCAGGCGCTGGTCAATCTGCAATCCGTGCCGGCACCCGCCGGCGAAATGGACGTCGTGCTCGGTCCCGGCTGGCCCGGCGTCATCCTGCACGAAGCAATCGGCCACGGGCTCGAAGGCGATTTCAACCGCAAGAAGACCTCGGCCTTCGCCGGCCTGATGGGCCAGCAAGTCGCCGCCAAGGGCGTCACTGTGGTCGACGACGGCACGATCTCGCTACGCCGCGGCTCGCTTTCAATCGACGATGAAGGCACGCCCACTCACCGCACCGTGCTGATCGAGGACGGCGTTCTCGTCGGCTACATGCAGGATCGGCAGAATGCGCGGCTGATGAACATGCGGCCGACAGGCAACGGCCGTCGCGAAAGCTTCGCCCACGTGCCGATGCCGCGCATGACCAACACCTACATGCTGGCAGGCGATCGCGACCCCGCCGAGATCATCGGCTCGGTCAAGAACGGTATCTATGCGGTGTATTTCGGCGGCGGCCAGGTCGACATAACGTCGGGCAAATACGTGTTCGAATGCACCGAGGCCTACCGCATCGAGAACGGCAAGGTCGGCACGCCGATCAAGGGCGCCATGCTCATCGGCAACGGCCCGACCGACCTGCGCCGCGTTTCCATGATCGGCAACGATCTCAAACTCGACAACGGCATCGGCACCTGCGGTAAGAACGGCCAGGGCGTTCCGGTCGGCGTCGGCCAGCCGACGCTGCGCATCGACCGCATCACGGTCGGCGGCACCGGCGCGGCATGACGGAGAGCGAAACCGCGCCCCGGCGCCCGTACAGCTCGCGGGTCGGCGGCTGGGCCAGATCGATCGTCGATCTGGCGTTGATCGTCCTGGTCATCACCGTCGCAAAGAGTGCGCTCGCGGAGCCGTACTACGTACCCTCGGGCTCGATGGAGCCGACACTCAAGATCGGCGACGAGATTCTGGCGACCAAATACTCCTACGGCTACAGCACTGCCTCACTGCCATTGTTCATCAATATTCGCGGCAGGGAGCGGATTTTCGGCGCCCTGCCGCCTCGCGGCGATGTCGTGGTGTTCCGCGCGCCGGCCGATCCGGCGCAAATCTGGGTCAAACGCGTGATCGGCTTGCCGGGCGATCGCATCGCAATTCACCGCGGCCGGGTCTCGATCAACGGCCAGGCGGTCGATCTTTCCGCCGATGGTCTGGGCAAGGACGAAGGCGACGACGGCATGCGGCAATGGACACCGCAATTCGTCGAGACGCTGCCGGGCGGGCGAAAGCACCTTGTATTTCAGGAGACCACCGACGGTCCGATGAACAATATGGCCGCGACTATCGTTCCGCCGGGCCATCTGTTCGTCATGGGCGACAATCGCGACAATTCGGACGACAGCCGGGTGGCTGTGAGCGCTGGCGGCGTCGGCATGTTGCCGGTCAGCAATCTGGTCGGACGCGTCGGCGTGCGGCTCGGCTCGTGGGACCTGGCCGCCGCGCATAAGCCCCTCAAGGATTGGCCATCCGGACTGCGGCTGTCCAGATTCTTTACTTTCGTTCGATAGCGGCGGTCACAAAAAACTCATAAGAACATCAGCGCAGGACGCCGGAAATGCAGCACGGCCGCCGGCGCGGCGGCTTGACCACGTTCTTCAGATAACATCGCGCGCCCCTGGTGCCGTAACCGGGCCGCCGATACGTAAAGGCGCGGCAGCGCGCGTCGGCCTGGCAGGCATCGGCGCACGGTTTGCCTCGCGGATCGGGCCGGATTTCGAAGGTCCGATAGTCGCCGCCGACGCGGTCAATCGAATATTCGAGCACGCCGAGCCGCGGCTCGACGACGCCGGCTCCGCGCACGCCGGAAACGCAGCAGCTCGAGCGGATCGGGCGCCGCACCTCGCGCTTGAGGAAGCACACAGCAGGACCGCCCGAGATCGAGGGATAGGAAAAGCTCCAGGATCGACAACGGCCATCGTGCTCGCAACGGCTCGCGCACACGGCCGGATCGCCGCTTGGGACCGGGACACGGGCATAATCGCCGCCCGGCCGGTCGTAACCCGACTGCGCCCTCGGACGATCCATGCCGGCCGCGATGGATAGGACGACGGCGAGAGTCACGATCAATGCCCGCATCATGCGATGCGCTTTCGTATTCTGGCGTCGCCCGGAAATACCGGCGACAGGAAAACGCGATTTCGGACAAAATGCTACAACAATTTTTCAACACGCGACGGTTTCGACCGTCGGTGAGCGCTCAGGGACGGAAGTGCTTCGACAGTTTGAGCCCCTGCGCCTGGTAGTTGGAGCCGATGCCGGTGCCGTAAAGCCGATCGGGGTGCGCCAGCATCTTCTCGAACACCAGGCGGCCGACGATCTGGCCGTGTTCGAGGATGAAGGGCACTTCGCGCGAGCGGACTTCGAGAACCGCGCGCGCGCCGAGCCCTCCGGCGCCCGCATAGCCGAAGCCGGGATCGAAGAAGCCCGCATAGTGGACGCGGAATTCGCCGACCAGCGGATCGAACGGCACCATCTCGGCGGCATGATCGGGCGGCACCTGCACGGCCTCGTTGGAGGCGAGAATGTAGAATTCGTCGGGATCGAGGATCAGGCTCCGGTCGGCGCGCGCGGCAATCGGCTCCCAGAATTCGCCGACGTCGTAGGCGGCGCGGCGTTCCACATCGATGACCGCGGTATGCCGTTTGGCGCGATAGCCGACGATGCCGTGTTTTGCCTCGCCCGCTCGTGCGCCCGCACCCGAAAGGTCGATGCTGACCGCAATGCTGTCGCCCATCATCGCCTCGGCGCGGTCGACCAGACGCTCGCGCGCGTGCAGCGCGCGCAATGCCGCGGCGTCCAGCGCCGCCTTGCCGCGATGCAAGCGCATCTGCGACAGCCGCGTGCCTTCGCGGACCAGCACCGGAAACGTCTTTGGACTGATTTCGGCGTAGAGCGGACCATGATAGCCGCCGGCGACGCGATCGAAGCCGCGGGTTTCGTCGGCGATCACGCGCGTGAACACATCGAGCCGGCCGGTCGAGCTTTTCGGATTGGCGGCCGCCGCAATATCAGGCGGCAGCGCAAGCTTCTCCAGGAGCGGCACGATATAGACGCAACCGGTTTCCAGGACAGCGCCGTTGGAAAGCGGAAATTCGTGCAGCTTCAATTCGGCGATGCGATGGGCGACGGTGATGCCCGGGCCGGGCAGGAAGCTCGCGCGCACCCGGTAGGCGACGGCGCCGAGGCGAAGATCGAGGCTTGCCGGCTGGATTTGATCTTGCGCGAACGGGTAAGCGGCGGTGATCGCGCCTTGATCGGCCAGCGCCGCGATCATGCGGTCGGGCAGAATGCCTGAATCGGATTGCGAAAGCGTGAGCGGCATGGCTGTTGGTCGAGCGCGATCTAACTCCGCGGGACGTTTCTTTGTAAGTTCTATTTCCATAAAGTGACAATTGCTCCGCCGGCGACGATAAGCACACCACCCGCAATGACGGGAGCCGCAGGGGTGCTGTGAAAAGCAATCCAGTTGGCGATCTGCCACATGATAAACAGCATGGCGATATAGAGCCCGACGACACGGCCAAAATCCACTGGCGCAAGGTTTACCGAGAGGCCATAGCCGAACAGCAGGATTGCTCCCACGCCGAACAACAGAGAGCGCATTCCCCAATTGTTGTGGCTGATTCCCAACCGCACAATTGCGTCGCCGGTTGCTTCCAACGAAGTCGCCGCAGCAAGAAATCCAAAAAGAACGATCTTATCCATTTTTCCTTTTCGCCGGTGCCAATCCATACGGTTCGCATTTGCCTGGCGCCGGCTGCGCTCCATCCACCGGCTCGGTCGGGACCATGCTCTAACGCATATCGCTTGGAGCAGGGGCCGATCGCGGGCGACGGCCGCTCAGGCTCTATGATGCTTCACCCCGTTCTAGCAGAGCGTAGAGAGCGCGACCATGTACACGGTGCTCGAATTCCTTCGAGAACGCCCGGGTTGCCGAGCAAGCACCGCATCGGCAATTCGCGCGGCGCCAACCCCGCGAACGGTTTGACGCCAAGATGCAAGCCGCGTATAAGAACTTTTATCCCGTGGTCATTTGAGCCGGCCGGCTTGCAGCCACGTAAAACAAATTGCTAAAAGGCCGGGGACGCGTGAGCCCGGCCTGAGGATTTTTCCTCCCGGCCGGGTTTTGTTTTGGCCAAGGAGGCCTTCATGTCCGCGTCCGCACAGAAAATCTACCGCCCGGAAACGCGCCTGGTGCAGTCCGGGGTGCTGCGCTCGCCGTTCGGCGAAACGTCCGAGGCGATGTTTCTCACTCAGGGCTACGTCTACGACACTTCCGCCCAAGCGGAGGCGCGCTTCAAGGGCGAGGATGCGGGCTACCAATATTCGCGCTTTGCCAATCCGACCGTCGACATGTTCGAGCGGCGCATGGCCGCGTTTGAGGGCGCCGAGGCGGCGCGGGCGACTGCAACCGGCATGGCGGCGGTGACACTGTCGCTGGTCGGTCAACTCAAGAGCGGCGACCACGTGGTCGCCTCGAAAGCCATGTTCGGCTCCTGCCGCTACGTGGTCGAGCAATATCTGCCGCGCTTTGGTGTGGCTTCGACATTGGTCGATGGCTGCAATCTCGACGCCTGGCGCGGCGCGGTGCGCGACAATACCAAGACCTTTTTCCTCGAAAGCCCGACCAACCCCGCGCTCGACATCATCGACATCGCCGAGGTGGCCAAGATCGCGCACGCGGCCGGCGCCACCCTCGTCGTCGACAACGTGTTCGCCACGCCGATCTATCAGAGCCCGCTGGCGCTCGGCGCCGATTGCGTGGTGTATTCGGCGACCAAACACATCGACGGGCAGGGCCGCTGCCTGGGCGGGGTGGTGCTCGGCTCGGAGCAATTCATCGCCGAGAAAATCCACGTGCTGCTGCGCCAGACCGGACCATCGATGTCGCCGTTCAACGCCTGGGTGCTGCTCAAGGGCCTGGAGACGCTCGCGGTGCGCGTGCGCCGGCAGACCGACAGCGCTGCGACATTGGCGGTCGCGATCGCCGAACATCCGAACATCGCGCGCCTGATCTATCCCGGCCGGCCCGACCACCCGCAGGCAGCTATCGCGCAGAAGCAGATGCTTGGCGGCTCGACGCTCCTCGCCTTCGAGATCAGGGGCGGCAAGCCGGCGGCCTTCCGTTTCCAGGACGCGCTCAAGCTCGTGCGCATCAGCAACAATCTAGGCGACGCCAAGAGCCTCGTGACCCATCCGGCGACGACGACGCACCAGCGGCTGACACCGGCGCAGCGGGCGGAGCTCGGCATCGGCGACGGCCTGGTGCGTATCTCGGTCGGCCTCGAACATCCCGACGACATCGTGGAGGACGTGCTCGCGGCGCTGGAGGCGGCATGAGCCCGGCTGCATAAATTCTGCCTCGTCATTCCGCGCCGCGGGCTTGCCCGCGAACCCGGAATCCATACTCACTGCCGGTGGCTATGGATTCCGGACAGCCTCGCTCCGCTCGGCTTCCGGAATGACGAATTGCGAAGTTTGGTATTATATGGGAAGCAAGCAGCCTGACTTAATACAAGTGCAACGGCCCTAATGCGTACGCTGCGGGGCGACGGAAGCAACCGGCGGATTCGCGGCTTCGGCGATGTCGTCGGCAAGAAGCTTCGCCCAGCACGCATAGCCCCAGTCGTTCATGTGCAGCCCATCGGGCGAAATGAAAACGCCAAACGAGTAGTGCTGCCTCTCATACCAATCGCGCATGATCGCGAAGCGGGGGAACAGGTCGACGTCCTCGTCCCGGGCGGCAAGCGCGATCTGGGCGAGCATCGCCGGCGTCGCCGCCTTGGCGAGGACCTTGGGCGCGTATTGCGGATCGATCAGCACCAGGTCGAAGCCGGCCTGCTTGAGCTCCGCGATGCCGCGGCGCAGTTCCAGCGAATGCGGTGTCAGCGCCTGATTGCGCAGCACCGAATTGGTACCAAGCTGCCAGAGCACGAGTTGCGGACGTTCGGCAATCACCCCGTCGGAAAACCGCGCCATCATGTCGGGGATTTCTTCGCCGTTGACGCCGCGGTTGCGCACGATGATGGCACGGCCGGGAAAGCGCCTTTTCAGTTCGACCGCAAGACGGCTCGGATAGCTCGCCGCCGGCGAACTTGCCCCGGCACCGGCGGTCGACGAGGAGCCGATGGCGACGATGATCAGCGGCTTGCCCGCGGCAAGCCGACGCGCGGTATGCAGCAGCGGGTGATCAAAGCGCGCGAAGACGGCGGCCGCGCGGCAGGAGGCTGCTGCCGGCGCGATCGGCGCGGTTGGCGGTCGCAGCGCCGCGGGCCGGACCGGTTGCCTCACAGCGGATGATGCCAATGGCGCCGGAGGCGCGACAAGCGCGGGGATGGCCACGGACGACGACGCCGATGGGGCGGAAGCGGCGCGGCTCAACGCACTCGCCGCAGCCGGCACTTCGGCGTGCGCCGGAGTCAGCAGCGCCAAACCCATGACCGCCGCCCCCAGCCAGGCGCGGCGGTCAACCGTCGATACCTCGCTGTTGGACATCGCCCCCTATTTCGTCCTTTACGGCTTCAGGTGAGCCGCTTCAATAATTTGAAACGCCAGCGTGCGGCCGATGCAATCGTGCACGCGTCGAGCCATATCAGATTTTCTGGTCGCGGTATAGAGATCGAACACGCCCTGGTCATTCCAGTACCGCATGATCGCCAGTCGGTCGAACAGCAGCGTGCCGCGTTCCTGTGCCATCCAGCGCATCACGTTGTCGTAGGCCGAAACGTTGAGAAGACCCTCGGTGCGCGGGCTGTATTGCATGTTCAAAAGATCGACATCGACGCCGGCAGCGACGATGCTTTCGATGCCTGCCGCCAGGCTGGTGCTGAACTCCTCCGGTTCGATGCCACGCACGGCGTCGAAGGTGCCGGCCTGCCAGACCACCAGCGCGGGTTTGTCTGCATCCAGCACGCCCTTCATTCCGGCGGCCATCTCGGCGGTGGTTTGCCGCAGGTGCACGTGCGCAACCACGTTGATGTCATTGCCGGGCAGATGCCGGCGCAGCGCATCCTGCAGCCGCGCCGGATAAGCGAAGCCCGGTCCGTCGGTTCCCGGCAGCGTCGACGAGCCGGTGCCGACGACGCTGATATCGAGCCGGTGTTTGTCCTTGATTTCGTGCATCACGCGCGTCAGATCGCTGTCGCTGGCGATCAAGGCTGGCGGCACAGCGCACGTGTCGGCTGCGCCGGCGCTGCCGGTCATTCCTGCGATTGCGACCGCAAACACCGCGATCAATCTCATGCCTCGCCCCCCGCGAGGGTGCCCGGAGAGGCTTCGGTGCGTGCTCGGTTGCTTCGCCCCTCCATCCGCTTGTACCACGCAATCAGGTTGGCTGCTGCAATCATGATCAAAATGCCTAACAGGCTGATCCCGGTCTGCACCAGCGGACCGCCCGACCATTCGCTGATGACAAATTGCCCGGCAAACGCCAGAAAGACACCCAGGCAGAATATTTCCAGCGAATGCTGGCCGCAGCGGATGGCCGGCTGCAATAGCGCCCATTTCAATGCCGGCCAGTTGCGCGGAACGAACCTGACGGTGATCGCCGCCAGCGCCAGGAAATGGGCAAAGCGCAGCACGTCCAGGTTGGTCTTGTCGATCGGATAGAGCACGGCGGCAAGCCACGGCGGCACCAGCGGCGCCAGGGATTGGAAATGCCAGGTCAGCGTGATGACGAAAGCAAACAGCAGATAGACGATCGCGGCCGCAAGAACCAGGCGCGACCGCAAAAAGCCGCTCAACCGTTGCGCTCCGCCGGTCGCGCACCAGGCGCCGAACACGAACAGCAATTGCCAGGCCAACGGATTGAAGTACCAGACGCCGTTCGGATAGGCCGGAAGATTGAGATCGAAATGCAGCGTGACGACATAGACGGCGGCCGCGCCGACCAGCGCAACGGCCGGCTGCCACAGCAGCAGGCGCAACACCGGCGGAAACATCAGCAGCAGCACGATGTAAAGCGGCAGCACATCCATGTTGACGGGCCTGAACTTCAACAGCAGCCCCTGCAGGACGGTGACATCGGGCTGTTTCAGAAAGCCGAGGATGTTCATTTCCTCGGCGTACAGGGGATTGCTGAAGGTCGCCGCCACGTAGGCGATCTCGGCCAGGAAGATGGTGAACAGGAAAATGTGCGCGACATAGATCTGCCAGGCGCGCCGCAGGATGCGCGCGCTGGAAACGATGAAGCCCCGCTCTTGCATGGCGCGACCGTAAACGAAGGCGGCGGTATAGCCGGAAATGAAGATGAAGATTTCGGTTGCGTCGGAAAAGCCGTAATTGCGCAGCGTGAACAGATTGACGAAGTTATTGGGAATGTGATCGAGGAAAATGAGCCACAGCGCAATTCCACGAAACAAATCCAGGCGCAGGTCGCGGTCGCCGGCGAGCGCTTCCCGCGCAGGGCCTGGAGTCGCGCCAGCCGGCGGCCGCGGCGCGATCTTCGACGTTGCTACCCACGGCCACCAGCGCCGCAGCGCGACGTCCGCGGCGGGCGGCGCCGTCGTTCCGCGAAGGCGCAGGACGGACGCAAAGCTCAGTCGATGAAGCACAATGCAGCTCGCTGGTCTGGTCGCCGAGCAGCTCAAGGCGGCGCGCCCGGTTTCTTATTGCAATAATGTGGCCGAATCTATTCACTCGTGCGTGCAGTTCCACAGGGCGGCGTGCTGGCCTGGAAAAAACGCCGGGGGCAGGAATCGCATCAATGTATCGCACTGTTACCCGCGAAATCGAGGTCGTGGTAACCCCACGCTTTGTCCCCGACCGATCGTCGCCGGAGAACAATTATTTCTTCTGGGCGTACAAGATCGCCATCACCAATCGCAGCAGCGAGACGATCCAGCTCAAGACGCGCCATTGGCGCATCACCGACGCCAATGGCCGCCGGCAGGAGGTACGCGGCGCCGGCGTCGTCGGCGAGGAACCGGTGCTCAAATCCGGCGAGGTGTTCGAATATACCAGCGGCGTGCCGCTGCAGACGTCGTCCGGCTTCATGGCCGGCACCTACGGCATGGTGAGCGCAGCCGGCGAGCATTTCGACATCGAAATCCCCGCTTTTTCGCTCGACAGCGTCGACAATGAACGCACGCTTAATTGAGACGCATGCTCAATTGAAGATCGTATCCGCGATGGTTTTGGCTGGCGCTCGCGCGGTTTGAGCCCTCAACAGCCAACGCTGGCTGCCGCAACCGAATGGGCGATCTCACAAGACCGCGGCCAACCCGCCATGAGCGACATAAGAGAGCGCCAACCACAGGGCCGCCGTAAAGGCGCCAAGCGCAATTTTGCTCATTGATGCCTCCGCACCGTCTCGATTCGTTAACTACGCCGGCAGCGTATGGTTCCGGCGGGGACGCCTGCGGCGGCGGCAAAATCGGATCAAGGTGCTCGTCTGGCGAGCCGGCTTTCACGCCGGGGGCGGCTCGGCTGCGGCGATCTCATCGGCCGCAAACACGTAGGTCGAGCTGCAGAACTCGCAGGTTACGGTGATTTTTCCGTCTTCGACCATGTCGGCGCGATCGGCCAACGGAAAACTGCGCAGCATCGTTTCGACGCCATCGCGGGAACAGGAACAATGCGCCTCGACCGCGGCAGGCCGGAACACGCGCACACCGTGTTCGTGAAACAGGCGGTAAGCCAGCTGTTCGCTTGAGAGGGCCGGGTCGAGCAACTCGACATCGTTGACGGTGTCGACAAGCGAACGGCCTTCGATCCAGGCATCGTCTTCGTGGATGACGTGCGGTGCGGTTCCCGGCGGGGCATCGCCGGGATCGAGATCGGCCTGTCGCGTGCGTTCGATCGACTTCGGCAAAAATTGCAGCAAGAGGCCGCCGGCGCGCCAATGGCGGACCAGGCCGGTCGGGCTGGCGCGGAATTCCTCGCCGACCGCGAGCCGCACGCGCGTAGGAATTTGCTCCGAGCGGGTGAAATATTCACGCGCGGCCTGTTCCAGATCGCCACCCTCGAGCGGCACCAGCCCCTGATAGCGGCTCATTTCGGGACCTTGATCGATGGTCATGGCGAGGTGTCCGCGGCCGAGGAGCTGCCCCGGTGCGGCCGCATCGGCGGCGATGGCGGCAGCAACCCGCGCGGCATCGAATCGGGCGCAGGCGCGGACCTTCTCAGGCGAGGTGAAATCGACCACCAGCATGCGCACCGGTCCGTCGGTCTGCGTCTGCAAAATGAAACGGCCGGCGAATTTGAGCGCTGAGCCCAGCATCACCGTAAGCACGGTCGCCTCGCCGAGCAGCTTCGCCACCGGCGCAGGATAGGCGTGGCTGGTCAAAATGCCGTCGACCACGGCGCCGAGCCGCACGATGCGGCCGCGCAGATCGAGCGATTTCACCGCGAACGGCAAGATCGTGTCATCGATCGCTTGTACGGCAGGTGGTCGGGTCGGGATGTCGATTTGCAGGTCGTCCATTGCAGCAAAGGATATAGGCGACGGTGGCCGGATTGTGAGCCCTGGCCGGCGGGCGGGCCGGGCCGCTTCAGGCGCGGCCGGCCTCCATGCACCAGGTCAGGATACCCTTCTGCGCATGCAGCCGATTCTCGGCCTCGTCGAACACCACCGATTGCGGACCGTCGATCACCTCCTCGGTCACTTCCTCGCCGCGGTGCGCGGGTAGGCAGTGCATGAAGATGGCGTTCGGCTTGGCACGCGCCATGAGCCGCGCGTTGACCTGATAGGGCTTGAGCAGGTTGTGGCGGCGGGCTCCGTTGCGGTCCCCCATCGAGACCCAGGTATCGGTGACCACGCAATCGGCGTCCTTGACCGCCTCCTCCGCGTCGGTGCCGATGCGGATCGCGGCGCGGGACGAGGCGATCCAGTCGAAAAACTGCTTTTCCGGCGCGAGCTCGGGTGGCGTCGCGATGCGAAGCTCGAATTTGAATCGGTCGGCCGCGTGCGCCCAGGAGGTCAGCACGTTGTTCGCATCGCCGCTCCAGGCGACGATCCGGCCTTCGATCGGCCCGCGATGTTCCTCGAATGTGAGCACGTCGGCCATCACCTGGCAGGGATGAGATTGTTTGGTCAGCCCATTGATCACCGGGACCGTGGCAAAGGCCGCAAGCTCGAGAAGTTGCTTGTGATCAAGCGTGCGGACCATGATCGCGTCGACGTAGCGTGAAAGCACGCGCGCCGTGTCGGCCAGCGTTTCTCCCCGCCCGAGCTGCATTTCGTCGGCGGTCAACATGATAGCGTCGCCGCCGAGTTGGCGCATGGCCACTTCGAATGAAACACGGGTGCGGGTCGACGGCCGCTCGAAGATCATGGCCAGCACCCGGCCGGCAAGCGGACCCTTTTCTCTTCCACTTGGGGACTTTCGTTTCAGCGCCCGGCCGGCGTTGACGATCTCGCGCAGCTGGCGGCGCGGGATGCCGTCGAGATCGAGGAAATGGCGAATGCTCATCGCACCGCCCCGTCCTTAACCGCGCGTTCCCGCACATCGCCGAGCCTGGCGCAGGCGCGGTCCAGCCGCGCCACGCCTTCGGCGATTTCCTGCTCGCTGACGATGAGCGGCGGGAGCAGGCGCACGACGTTGTCGCCGGCGGCCACCGCGAGCATCTTTTCCGCACGCAGCGCGTCGACCAGTTCGCCCGCGGGCACCAGCGCCCGCAGCCCGACAAGCAGACCCTCGCCGCGCAATTCGGCGATCAGGTGCGGATAGCGATCCTTGATCTCGGCCAGGCGCTGCTTGAAGATGAGCGCAACCCGCCTGACGCGCTCGAGAAAACCGGGTGCCAGCATCACGTCGAGCGTGGCGTTGGCCGCGCTCATCGCCAGCGGATTGCCGCCAAAGGTCGAGCCGTGGGTGCCGGCGGTCATTCCCGTGGCCGCCGCGGCGGTCGCCAGGCAGGCGCCGACCGGAAAGCCGCCGCCGAGTGCCTTGGCGAGCGTCATGATGTCGGGAGTAACGCCGGTGTGCTGGTAGGCGAACAGTTCGCCGGTTCGTCCCATGCCGGTCTGCACCTCGTCGAAGATCAACAACAGTCCGTGCTCGTCGCACAGCGCGCGCAGCGCCCGCAGCAACGAATGCTCGAGCGCGCGAACGCCGCCCTCGCCCATCAGCGGCTCGATCAGGATGGCGGCGGTGGAGTCGCCGACCGCACGCTTGGTGGCGGCGAGATCGCCGAACGGCATCTGATCAAAACCCTCGACGACCGGTCCAAAACCATCGAGGTATTTTTTCTGCCCGCCGGCGGCGAGCGTCGCCAGAGTGCGGCCGTGGAAAGCACCCTCGAACGTGATGATGCGGTAGCGCTCCGGCCGGCCGCCGACAGCATGGTATTTGCGCGCCGTCTTGATCGCGCACTCGACCGCTTCAGCTCCGGAATTGCAGAAGAAAACCACATCGGCGAAGCTGGCATCGCATAGCCGCCGCGCGACACGCTCATCCTCGGGAATTTCGTAGAGATTGGACACGTGCCAGAGCTTTTCCGCCTGGCTTTTAAGCGCCTCGACGAGACGCGGATGGGCATGACCCAGCGCATTGACGGCGACGCCCGAGGTAAAATCGAGGTAGCGCTCGCCGTCGGCGGTGATGAGCCATACGCCTTCGCCCCGCTCAAAAGCGAGTGGCGCGCGCGCAAAGGTCGCCATCAGGTGCGATGTCACGGCTAAAATCCGCTGCCGGCGGCATTCATCCGCAGGGCCAAACAAAATGTGCCGCCTTCTCCCGGCGGCACCGCTGCGCATTCTATTTGCGCACCTGCGCCTGTCAACAGCGCAAAAACAGAAGGTCGCGGTCGCGGTTCGTTCCGTCGCCCTCCACAACACCGTGCACAACAGGAAGGAACATGTGGACTTGCCACGCGCGACTCTTGCGCCCGACTCTCGTCATATTGTAGTCTTTCGCTTGTCAAGTACGACATCTCGTTGCGGCGGGCGAGTCGGCGGACAGTCTCCATAGCGTAAAGGGCGCGGCGTGTTGGGCGGCGATCGCTTCCTGGCGCAGCGTGGGATTCCGTCAACACCGGTGCGGTGCGATCGAGGAGGAACAGCATGTCGTGGACGGACGAGCGGGTCGAACTGCTCAGAAAGCTATGGACCGACGGGCTTTCAGCCAGTCAGATCGCCGGCGAACTCGGCGGCGTCACCCGCAACGCGGTCATCGGCAAGGTGCATCGGCTCGGACTCTCGGGTCGCGCCAAGAGCACGGGCGCGGGCGTACCGCGTCCGCGCAAGAGCCGCTCGACCTCGCCGATGCTGCGCATCGGCCGCAATGCGCTCCGCGGCAATACCGCGCTGGCGCACGCCTATGAATTCGATCTGGAACCCGAGCCGGAACCGATCGACAACGTCATCCCGATCGCACAGCGCCGCACGCTTTTGGAACTCAACGAGCAGACCTGCCATTGGCCGGTCGGAGATCCCGGCAACGGCGATTTCTTTTTCTGCGGCGGCAACTCCGTCACCGGCCTGCCCTACTGCGCCTACCATGCGCGCATCGCCTACCAGCCGGCGGCAGACCGCCGCCGCGACCGGCGGGCGGCAAGGTGAATGAACCATCGTGGCGAGCGCGCCACGGGCCAGCTTTTGCGGAACGGATGAGCCGGACGACATTGGCGCGGAGGACGACGGACTGGCTCTCCGCTATTCGATTATGCGAAAAGAAAAAGGGCCGCACAATTCGAGCGGATAACTTTTCGAACAGCCAAGGCGTCAGCACAACAGCGGCGAGCGCTCCGACAAGCTGAGCGACGATGAACCCCAGCACGCCCGCCGGGGCGATGCCCGCGTAGGTATCTGAAAGAGCGCGGGCGATGGTCACAGCCGGATTAGCGAACGATGTTGACGCGGTGAACCAATAGGCGGCGGTGATGTAGAGGCCAACGGCGTAGGGAATGGCCGCACGTGTGCGCGCCGCGCATCCTGATCGTCAGCACTAGTCCGAACGTGGCGACAAATTCAGCGAACCATTGTCCCGGACCTGTTCGCACGGTCATCGACACTTGCCACAAGGGAAGCGCAAACATGGCATGCGCCGCCAGCACGCCGACAATGCCGCCGACGATTTGCGCGGCGATATACATGGCCGCGTCGCATACGCCCAACTCGCGGCGCAACACCATTGCTATGCTGACAGCCGGATTGAAGTGCGCACCCGACACCGGGCCAAACGTCAGGATCAAGACAGTGAGAATCGCTCCGGTCGGAAGCGTGTTGCAGAGAAGCGCGAGCGCGCCGTTACCACCCGCGAGCTTCGCGGCCATGATGCCACTGCCGACAACGCCCGCAAGCAGGAATGCCGTTCCCAAGCACTCCGCAACTATGCGCCTCACGTGGGCTCGGCCGCTTTGCCGACGCGACCGATTTCCCGCAGCTGGTTTTGCAGCGTCAGCCCATCAAGCGAGCGCAGCGGCAGTGATGTGAAGATGCCGATGCGCTGATTGAGCATTCGATACGCATCCTTAAAGGCAAGCGCGATTTCAGCAACTGTACCGGTAGCCGCCGCCGGATCGGGCACGCCCCAATGCGCGGTCATGGGTTGATAGGGCCACAACGGACAGGCATCAGCCGCCGCGTTATCGCAAACCGTGAAAACGAAATTGAGTAAGGGCGCGCCGGGATCGGCAAATTCGCTCCATGACTTTGAGCGAAACGCCGACGTGTCATAGCCGAGGCTTTGCAACAGCCGGATCGTTTCGGGATGCACGCAGCCCTTGGGATGGCTGCCGGCGCTGTAGGCGCGGAATTTGCCCGCGCCCACCTTGTTCAAGATCGCTTCCGCCATGATGGAGCGTGCCGAATTGCCGGTGCACAGAAAGAGCACGTTGTACGGTTCGGCCATGACACGGCTCACGCGGCCGAACAACCACACGCCGGCTGCGCGATCTTGGGCGCGGGCGCGCAACACGATTTCTCATGCGCGACTCGCGCAATCCGCTCGCCAGATCCGTCGCCATAGTCAGTGCTTTCGCCCATCGTGTGGAACGTCTCCCACGAGATACCGGCTGGGTCATCTATCCACGACTTTTCCGACTTGGCGTAGCAGCAAGAGGTTTGGCCCTGTTCGATGATGTTGCCGGCGGCCTTGTGCAGCCGCGCGTAAATCTCTTTCAGTTCGTCGCCGCTCTCGGCTTGGATGCCGAGATGATCGAGGCCGGGCTGCCGGCCGCGCATCGAGATGGCGAAGTTCACGCGCGGATCATCAAGCATCCATTTGGCGTAATCAGTTTTGATGACGGACGGCTCCGCAGCGAACAGAGCGGAATAGAAACCGATTGACTGTTTTAGGTCGTCAACGGCGACGTGCACGTGAAACCGCTTCATGGGGGATACTCTTCGGTTTGCAGACTGCTACGGGCGCGCACTCCTGCGCGCCTTGGCAACAGTTCTCAGTGAGGAAGGAAACAAGGCCGCTCATCGCCTCAAAGCGCGCCGCGTAGATCATGGAGCGGCCGTCACGGCGAACGGTGACCAGCCCGGCGAACCGCAGGCGATCGAAATGAAAGGTGAGCGTGTTGGGGGCGAGGCCGAGCCTTTCGGCGACTTGGCCGGCGGCCATGCCTTGCGGGCCGGCCTGTACCAGCAGGCGGAAGATTTCCAGACGGTTTTCCTGAGCGAGCGCGGCCAAGGCCGCGACGGCATCCATCGTTTCCATACTTCAACGAATATAGAATTATTTGCGGAATATCAAGAGAACCGGCCGAAAATTTCAGTCGTCGCAAGGAGGGGGCTAGCTCCGTCGCTACGCTGCTGGCAAGGGCGGCGCATCAACTCGCCTTGCCGAACCTGTCGTCGAGCGAATAGCCGGCCCCGCGTACGGTGCGGATCGGATCGTCGGCATGGCCGTGATTGAGCGCCTTGCGCAGGCGGCCGACATGCACGTCGACCGTGCGCTCGTCGATGTAGACTTCGCTGCCCCATACGCCGTCGAGCAATTGCTCGCGGGAAAAAACCCGTCCCGGCCGCTCCATCAGAAATTCGAGCAGGCGGAATTCGGTGGGGCCGAGCTCGACCGGCCGGCTTGCCCGCGACACGCGCTTCCTCTCGCGGTCAAGCTCGAGATCGCCGATGGTCAGCATCACGGCAACGCGCTCGGGGCTGGCGCGCCGCAACAGGGCGCGGATGCGTGCCAACAGTTCGGGCACCGAGAACGGCTTGACGATATAATCGTCGGCCCCGGTGGCAAGACCGCGCACGCGCTCGCTTTCCTCGCCGCGCGCGGTCAGCATGATGATCGGCAACGCCTGGGTGTGCGGCCGCGTTCGCAAGCGGCGGCACAATTCGATTCCAGACAATCCCGGCAGCATCCAGTCGAGCACGACCAGGTCGGGCATCGATTCGCGCAGGTGCGTGTCGGCCTCATCGCCGCGCGCAACGGCCTCAACCGCGTAGCCTTCGGCTTCGAGGTTGTAGCGCAACAGCGTGGTGAGCGGCTCCTCGTCCTCCACAATCAGGATACGGGCTGCCATTCCGGTTTCCCGTTCATTTATGCGCCGGCGCCGGCGCCGACGGGAAGCTGGTGACATCGCCCTTCGGGCGCACCTCGACGATCGGGCGGCCCTCGATCATGAAATAGACCGTCTCGGCGATGTTGGTGGCGTGGTCGCCCATGCGTTCGATATCCTTGGCGCAGAACATCATGTGCATGCAGAAGCTGATGTCGCGCGGGTCCTCCATCATATAGGTGAGCAACTCGCGAAACAGCGAGACGCACAGCGCGTCGACTGCCTCGTCGCTGTTCCACACCGCCAGCGCAGCCCGCAGATCGCGGCCCGCATAGGCGTCGAGCACCCGCTTGATCTGCGCCAGGACCAGGTCGGCCATGTGCTCGACGCCGCGGATCAGCGTCTGCGGATAGCTTTCACCGGCGAGCACGACCACGCGCTTGCCGATGTGCTTGGCGTGGTCGCCGATGCGCTCGAGATCGTTGCACACGCGCATGGCCCCGACGATCTCGCGCAGGTCCACAGCCATCGGCTGGCGGCGGGCGATGGTGAGGATCGCCTTCTCCTCGATGTCGCTCTGCATCGCATCGATCGCCGCATCGGCGGCGATGACATGTTCGGCAAGGTCGGTATCACGCTCCAGCAGCGCGCGCAGGGCGTCGGCGATCTGCTTCTCGGCGAGCCCGCCCATCTCGGCGACCTTGCGCGCAATTTCCTGCAAATCGACGTCAAAAGCGCGGTTGGTATGGTCGATTCTGATGCTGGAGTCGCTCATGGCGCATGACCTGGGCGCTGGATCGGCGGTCAGCCGAAACGGCCGGTGATGTAATCCTGCGTGCGCGAATCGCGCGGCGCGGTGAATACCTTGCGCGTCAGGTCGAACTCTACCAGTTCGCCGAGATACAGGAAGGCGGTGTATTCCGAGACGCGCGCGGCCTGCTGCATGTTGTGGGTGACGATGACGATCGTATAGTCCTCTTTGAGCTCGTCGATTAGTTCCTCGATTTTGGCGGTCGAGATCGGATCGAGCGCCGAACAGGGCTCGTCGAACAGGATCACTTCCGGCCGCACCGCAACGGTGCGCGCGATGCACAACCGCTGCTGCTGGCCCCCGGAAAGGCGCTGCCCGTCGGCGTGGAGCTTGTCCTTGACTTCGTCCCACAGCGCGGCGCGGCGCAGCGAAGTTTCGACGCGGGCATCCAGTTCCGATCGCGGCAGCCGTTCATACAGTCTGATGCCGAACGCGATATTCTCGTAGATCGACGTCGGGAACGGGGTCGGCTTCTGGAATACCATGCCGATGCGCGCGCGCAGCATGTTGACGTCAAGCCGCGGCAACAGGATGTCGGTGTCGCCAATGAGGACTTTGCCGGAAGCGCGCTGGTTTGGATAGAGGTCGTACATGCGGTTGAGCACGCGCAGCAGAGTCGATTTGCCGCAACCCGAAGGTCCGATGAACGCGGTCACCTTGTTCTCGTAGAGCGGCAGGCTGATCGCGTTCAGCGCTCGGACCTCGCCGTAGTAGAAATCAAGATCGCTGATCGTGACTTTCGCCGACAGCTGCCCCGGTTCGATGGCAGTGCCTGCGGACGAGGCGGCGAAGGCGGCGGCGTTCATGTCGGCCCGTTCGATGCCAACGCCGACGTCCGCGCCGGTGGCTTGAGGTAATCGGTAATGCACATCAGCGTTCTATGAGCGCCAGATGACAGCGCGATGACGGAATAAAATGTTGACGCTGCAATCATTTATCGGGCCGTAGAGGTTCAAGGGCGGGCAGATGAACGAGGAAGGCGGCGCCCTCGCCCGGTTCGCTCTCGATCGATAGCCGTCCGCGGTGGCGGTTGAGGATATGCTTGACCAGGGCCAAGCCGAGTCCGGTTCCGCCCTGCGCGCGGCTTTCGCGCACGTCGACCCGATAGAACCGCTCGGTGAGCCGCGGCAGGTGTTCGGGTGCGATCCCCGGTCCGTAATCGCGCACGCTCGCGATCACCTCCGGCTCGCCGCCGACGGCGCAAGCGGCGCCAAGCTTGATGTCGACGCGTTTGCCGGCGGCGCCGTATTTGAGCGCGTTCTCGACCAGATTTTCGAACAGGCGCACCAATTCGTCGCGGTCGCCGAGCACCGCGAGCGCGCCGTCCGCCGCGACCGTCACGTTCACGCCGCGGTCGCGCGCCAGCGTCTGCAGACCGTCGACCACTTGCCGGACGATGGGCACGAGATCGACCGGCGCGTCCGGGCGGCGATGGGCGTTCAGTTCGATGCGCGACAGCGACAAGAGGTCGTCGATCAGCCGTGCCATGCGCCGCGCCTGCTCGTGCATGATCGCCAGAAAGCGTTCGCGCGCCTTGTCGTCGTCGTGCGCCGGGCCCTGCAGCGTCTCGATGAAGCCGGAGAGTGCGGCGAGCGGCGTGCGCAGTTCGTGACTGGCATTGGCGACGAAATCGGCGCGCATTTCCTCGACGCGGCGCAGCGGCGTAAGGTCGTGAAAGCTCAACAGCACCAGGCCGGCGCCGCCGCCACCTTCCAGCGCACGCTTGACCGGCATCGCCATCGCCTCGAACCAGCGCTCGAGGGGTACGCGCTCGCTATACTGCACGCGCTGCTCCTCGCCGCCGACGAAGGCGCGGTCGATCGCCTCGATCAGTTCGGGCGTGCGCAACGCCAGCGCTACTGGTTCGCCCTGGCGCAGCGCCGGCGCCAGCACCCGCGCCGGCTCGTTGAGTGCGACGACGCGGCGGTCGCGGTCGAGCGCGATGACCGGGTCCGGTAGTGCGTGAAGAATGGCGCCCAGCGCATCGTCCGTCTGTTGCGAGTCGGCCTGCGCCGGCGAGCCGGCTTTGCTGTTGCGGCCGCGAATGGCCAACAGCACAGACGCGGCGATGCGCCGGAACCGCCCGCCGGGTGCGCCGTGCGGTACCCGACCTTCGGCCAAGCTCATGGCAACGGCCTCATGCGCAATGCCTCAAATCCTTCCGGCACAACGGTTTCCAGCGCAACACTCACGAGGCGTCGGATGGTCCCCCGACCAGCCTGTCGGCGGCCGGCAGCGGCGGTGAAGCCGCTGGCGCTGACCGGCGCGCGGCGCGGCCGAGGAGGAATTCGCGAACGCCAAGGATCAACAGCGAGAGTACGAATGGAATAATGTAATAGAGCAGCCGGAACAGCAGAAGGCCGGCGAGCAATTGCTCCTTGTTGAACTGGTAGAGCGCAACCAGCATCGCGGCGTCGAACACGCCGAGGCCGCCGGGGGCGTGACTGGCGAAGCCGAGCAGCGTGGCGGCGACGAAGATCACGGCCAGCGTGGCGAACCCGAGATTGGGCTGGTCGGGCATCAACACGTACATGGCGGCCGCACAGCAGGACAGATCGATGATGCCGATCACGATCTGCAACAATGTCAGCGGCCCGCCAGGCAGGCGCAGCCGCCAGTCGTCGCGGCCGATCACGCGCGGTGCCGTCCACACCCAGCACACGTAGGCGCCGAGCAGGCCCAGCAGCGAGAGTGCGAACGCACGGTTGAGCCAGAGCGGCAGCTGGTCGATCGCGTGCGCGGCCGCCGGTGTATAGAGGATGCCGAGGCCGAGCACGGTGACGTTGCCGAGCCAGAAGGTGAGCCCGGCGACGAAGCAGATTTTGGTGACCTCGATGACGCTCAGGCCGGCGCTTGAATAGATACGGTAGCGCACCGCGCCGCCGGAGAACACGCTGGCGCCGACGTTGTGCCCGACCGCGTAGCTGGTGAAACCGCCCAGCACCGCCAGCCGGTAAGGAACATCGGGGCGGCCGATGGTGCGCAGCGCAAATAGGTCGTAGCAGGTCAGCGTCAGATAGCCGCCGGCGACGAAACAGCCGGAGATGATGAGCGTCGCCGCATTGGTCGCTTTCAGCGCTTTCAGCAACTCGTGGGGATTGATGTCGCGCAGGATGTGATAGAGCACGAGCACGGCGACGACGAAGATCGTCAGGCTGACGGCAAAGCCGATGCGGCTCAAGACGATCCTGCGCTCCACGGCTCTCGCGCTGCCGCGCCCGGCCATCAACATTGCGCGCTCCGCACTCGCTTGATGCGCATCAATGGATCGTCTCGTTTTGGCTCGTTTTTGGCTCTTTTTCGGCCACTCGGGGATGTGCCCCCACTAGCAGATGCGGCCCGCCGATGCGAGCACGCCCTCGTTATCTATGGCAACATCTATGGCAACTCTCCGGCAGCGAAGAATTCCCGCAGTTCCCGATAGGTGTCGTCCGGGGCCTCCTCGGACAGGTAGTGCCCGCAAGGCAGCGCCTTGGCGCCGCGGATGTCGGCGGCATAGCGGGCCCAGACCTCGCCCGGGCTCGGCTTGGTGTTGCGGCCGACGCCGCCGGTCGCCCCCCACAAGAGCAGCACCGGACAGGCAACCTGGCGGCCGGCCGCGAAATCCGCATTATCCATCTCGAAATCGATGCCGGCGCAGGCGCGATAGTCCTCGCACATGGCGTGCACGGTCGCCGGGTTGCGCATATAGCGCTTGTATTCGGCAAGCGCCTCGGCATCGAAGAAGCTCAGACCCTTCGCGCTCTTGGCGAGCTTCTTCTCGATGAAGAAATCCGGATCCGCGCTCATCAGGTGTTCGGGGAAATCGTAGGGCTGGATCATGAAGAACCAGTGCCACGAGAATGTCGCCCACGCTTTGCTGGGATGATTGAACAGATGATGCTGCGGGATGATGTCGAGGATCGCCGCGCGCGCCACCTTTTGCGGATGGTCGAGGCACATGCGGTGCAGCACGCGGGCGCCGCGGTCGTGACCGGCGGCGTAGAAGCGGTCATGCCCGAGCGCCGCCATCACTTCGATCTGATCGGTTGCCATGGCGCGGAACGAATAGTTTTCGTGATTGGCGCCACCGGGCGGTTTTTCCGAATCGCCGTAACCGCGCAGATCGGTGGCGACGACGGTGAATTCGGCCGCCAGGCGCGGCGCGATCTTCAACCAGGAAAGATGGCTGAACGGGTTGCCGTGCATGAGCAGCAGCGGCGGCCCGCTGCCGCCATGGACGGTGACGATGCGCGCGCCAGAGGTCTTGATCTCGGTGCGGGTGAAGCCTTCGAAGAACATGCGCCCTCCCAACATTGTCCTCCCGGGGACCTCGCGCAACAAGGAACCCGAAATTGATCGCCCGGATGCCGAACAATATAGCGAGGACTTCGCCTCCCGTGATGATCGATTCCGGGTCCGCTTCGCGCGCCCCGGAATGACGTGCAAAATTTCTCGCGCTAAGCTGCACAGATTGACACTGGAGACTCCCGCTAATGTCCTTACCGGCCGACATCGACCCGCAATCCGGCTGCCGCCTGCCGCTCGTCAAGCGCGAAGACTTGGACGAGGCGGGCAAACGCGCCTACGACCGCGCCTCGACTCCCGGCAAGACGATCGTCGGCCTGCGCGGACCGTCCGGCCTGCATCTCTACAGTCCGGCGACCGTGGACGCCCACAACGTGATGAACCAGCACCTGCGCTTTCAGTGCTTCGACGCCAGGACTCGCGAGACCGCCATCCTTACCGTCGCACGCGAGATGGACAGCCGCTTCGAATGGGCGGCGCACGAGCCGGAAGCCTTGAAGGAAGGCGTGCCGCAGCAGACAATCGACGTCATCAAGCGGCGCAAGAGCACGCAAGGTCTCGACGAGCGCTCCGCCGCCATCATCGAATTCGGCCGGCAGATCTTTCGCGATCACAAGGTGACGCCGGAAGCCTACGCGCGCGTCAAAGCTTTGTTTGCACCCGACAAGCTCGTTGAACTCGTCCTCCTCATGGGCAATTACGCCGCCACCGCGGCGCTGTTGTGTGCCTTCGACATGCAGGTACCGGAAGGCAAGCCGGTTCTGCCGGTGGGTTAACGTTATCCTCCCCCACGGAAGCGGGGGCGGATGGCAGATTATTTCTTCTTCCCATCCAGCCCCAATTCGCCCCAGCGCTTCGCTACCGCGTCGATGTCCTTCTGCTCCGGCCACACCTTGGGCGGAAAGCGGGCGCCGCCAAGTTCGGGATCGGGGTCGTAGTCGAGATTGGCGGTGGCGTCGATCAGCACGCGATTCCATTTGCCGGTGCCGAACAGGTCGACGTTGCGGTCGCGCCGCCGCGTCGACGGATCGAGTCCGGCGCCGAAGGTCGACGGCATGATGACGATGTCGTCCTCGCCGGCATTGACCCGAAAGGCGACCGCCCAGTCGACCGCGGCGTAATCGTGAATGTCGATGTCGTCGTCCACCACGGTGACGTGCTTGTAGCGCACGTGCGCGGCCGACGAACCCCAGAGCGCGTTGGCGACCTGCTTGGCCTGGCCGCGATAGCTCTGCTTGATCTGCACGAAGATGTTGATGCCGGTTTGCACCGGCGGGCACCACACGTCGGTGACGCCGGGCACGCCGGCGCGGTCGAGCACGTTCCAGGCGGCCGCCGCGCGCATGATCGACGAGCACATGCCGTTTTCCGAATAGCTGCCGGGCAGCGAGCCCTCGATGGTGCCGCGCAGGATCGGATCGCTGCGGTGAGTGATGGCGGTGACGCGGATCGTCGGCTTGGGCGAACGGTCGCCGGCCACGTAGCCGGTGAATTCGGCGAACGGTCCTTCCATCGTGTAGGTCGCGGGATCGAGCTGCAGGTAGCCCTCGATGACGATCTCGGCGCTCGCCGGCACGTAAAGATCGACGGTCTCGCACTTGACCAGTTCGACCGGCTCACCGCGGATCGCGCCGATGACGTCGTATTCGCACACGCCCTTGGGCACCGGAGAGCCACCGACGAACGGCAGCGACGGCTCCCAGCCGAGGGCGGCCGCGATCGGCATTTCCTTGTGTCCCGCCTCCCGCCAGGCCGTGACGTGGTGGCCGATGTGCTGCGCGCGCCAGATCAGAATCGGTATTTTGTTCTTGCCCGCGACCATGCCGCGGTAGACACCGACATTCATCACGCCGCTGTCGGGGTCTTTGCTCACCACGCCCGCATAAGTGAGAATGTAGCGGCCGCCATCGATCCGATTCCATTGCGGCACCGGAAACTCGCCGAGATCGATGTCGTTGCCTTTGACGATGTGCTCCTTCACCGGACCGCTGTCGACGATCCTGGGCGCGATGGTTTCGGTGAAGACCGTTCGGCAGGTTTTGACCAATTCGCGCGGATGGGTGTCGGGAGACAGCCCGAGCATCATGGCGATCCGCCGTGAGTTCGACAGTCCGCCGGTAAAGAGACGGCGGCAGCGCGCGTTCTTGCCGTAATTGCGGATGTTGTCGAACAGCAGCGCCGGCCCGGTGCCTGGCCCCTGCGCCAGGCGCGCGACGGTGCCAAGCTCGATATTCGAGTCGACCTCGGCGGCAACGGTGTGCAGTTCGCCGGCAGCCTCGAGCGCGCCGATCCAGCCGCGCAAATCGCCGAACGCCGTCGGTCTTCGTTTCTCTGTCATTGACCGTTCCGAATGCGGGAAAAATTGAAAGAACGGCCATCTGCGCTGACGCCGCCGGCACTGTCAACGCTTGGCGCCGCGGCGGTCATGGTGTCCACTTTTGTCCGAGCGCCGCCAACCGCGCGGAATATCCTGCGCACGCAAGCCGCCCGACGAATCATCGAAGCTGCCCGGCATGACGGCGCGCGCCGCCCGCTCGGGCGCGGCCAGATTGCTTGGCGAATCCCGCAGCAGCTTCTCGCGCGCCGCGAACTGCCGCTCGCGCGGCACTTGCGGCACCGAGCGTTTCAAGCAGTCGCGCGCATCACCGCGGCAGGCGCGCTCCCGCCGGCACAGCGGCAAGCGGCAGTCCCGCCAGAAAGAGAACAACGTGCAATAGCGGCTGGCCAGCCTGGCTTTCTCGGCCGTGAACCGGGCGCGGAATTCCTCGCGCATCAGATAATCTTCGAGCGTCGCCGGTTTGTCTGGCCTTGTGATCACGCTGAAATCCTTGTCGTCAACACGCCTCCCTCCGTAGGGGCGCCTCTTGTGGGCGCCCCTCACCAGAGACGGGCGGCGGGCGGCGGGCGGCTACGAGGGCCGCCCCTACGAAGATGCGCAAGCGCCAACGTTCCTGCGGCGCGCTTTTTTGATTCGCGCCCGAGGTTTGTCCTTCACGCGTCAATTGCGAGGAGCGGCAGCGACGAAGCAATCCAGAACTGTGCCGATGAACTGGATTGCTTCGCTTCGCTCGCAATGACGAAAGGAAAGGAAATGGAACGCCGAGAAACGCTCAGTCACTGATCCGCGCCACGCACGCCGGCGTTGCCGCCGGCATGCGCTTCGGGCGCAGCGCTGCCCAAACCGGGGCAGCTCGCCTCTCGGCGTTCCATCGCGGCTCTCGCCAGACGGTTGCCACCCTCTGGCTCAGCTCCAGGCCATGCTTCCTGGGACGCGGCGGGAGCGCACGATCCTTTTGACCGCCAACCGGGGCGAAGACCGCACGCTTCTGCACGGGCGTTACCCGCGCCCAACCTGTCCCAGTCCAGGGTCTCAACACCCACTCCGGCCATAGTACCGGAGCGCTGATGCCCAAAGCCGCCCGGGAGCGGGTTACAAGCCCGCGCGCAGGCGCCGCACTCGCCCCTATGCCCAGGTCTGTCTCCCGGACACGTCCTTTCGGGGCAAAGATTCAATGGCGCTATCTGTATCCAATAATAGGATAGATGTCAAGAACGAAGTCTCTATATGAGAGACTAACGCCACGGAATGGGTCTCTCTGGCCCACTACCAAGCACCAACCCTCGTGGCGCGGCGCGGCCGGCGTCAGCCGACTCGATACAGCGCGTGGCGGCGGTTGCGGGTGAACGGGCGCACGTGCGTCGGCCAGCGGCCCAGCTCCACCGCTTTCGCCCATTCGGCGCTCACCAGGACCTGCGGGCTGTCGATCTCGTAGAGCGCGCTGTAGCGCGGGCCGTCGTGCGCGATGCGTTTTTCCTCACCGCCGAGCGAGACGGAAAACGGCTCGCCCTGCATGCGCGAGACCGCGCGCACCCCGGGCACCTTGAGCAGATTGGGCACATGCTCGTTATCGTAGACCTCGTTGAACAGCGTCTCCTTGTCGGGCTCGACGTCCATGGAGACCACGAACAGATATTTGGATGTGATCGGCATTCTCTCCTCGCTCGTTGCTTCTTTGCTCCTGCTTTTGCAAGATACACGATGCTCGCGGCTGCGGAAACGTTGCGGCGCAGTCATACCAACCGCATTTGATTCCGACTCGTCATGGCCGGGCTTGTCCCGGCCATCCACGTCTTTGGGCCTAATAGCTTCTTAGACGTGGATGCCCGGCACGAGGCGCACGAGGTCGGGCATGACGAGGCAGATTCGTGCCGCTGGTGTCAGCATTCCTCGCTCAGCAATCGCCTGACCGACGCCGCCCAGGCGGCGAGCTTGCGCTCGCGCAGCGCGGCATCCATCTGCGGCACGAATTCGCGCTCCGCCCGCCATTGCGCAGCGTAGCGGTCCGGCTCGGGAAAAAATCCGACGTTAAGGCCGGCGAGATACGCCGCGCCGACCGCGGTGGTTTCCCGGATGGGTGGGCGATCGACGCGGCAGTCGGTGAGGTCGGCGAGCCGCTGCAGGGTCCAGTCGGAATTCGCCATTCCGCCGTCGACGCGCAACGCCCTCAGCGCCTCGACCGCCGGCGGCCAGTCGGCGCGCATCGCGACCAAAAGATCCGCCGTCTGGAAACAGACGCTTTCGAGCGCGGCTTGCGCCAGTTCGGCGGGGCCGCTGGCGCGCGTCAGCCCGAACAGCGCGCCGCGCGCCTGCGGCCGCCAGTGCGGCGCGCCGAGACCGACGAAAGCCGGGACCAGGACAACCTGCTGCGTCGGGTCCGCCGCGGCGGCGAGCACGCCGGCCTCCTCGGCGCTCTTGATCACGCGCAGGCCGTCGCGCAGCCATTGCACAGCCGCGCCGGCAACGAAGATCGATCCTTCGAGCGCGTAGGTGCGTTCGCCGCCAAGCTGATAGGCGATGGTGGTGAGGAGCTTGTTGCCCGAGGCGACCGGCGCGCGCCCGGTATTGAGCACGACAAAGCAGCCGGTCCCGTAAGTGGATTTGACCGCACCGGGCGCGAAGCAGGCCTGGCCGATCAGCGCCGCCTGCTGGTCGCCGGCAAGACCGCAGATCGGGATGGCGGCGCCGAACAGGCTCGGATCGGTCACGCCGAACGCGGCCGAGCAATCGTGCACCCGCGGCAGAACGCTCTTCGGCACGCCGAATAGAGCCAGCAGCCGATCGTCCCAACAGCCGCGATGAATATCGAACAACAGCGTGCGCGAGGCGTTGGTCGCGTCGGTGGCGTGCACTTTTCCCGCGGTGAGGCGCCAGAGCAGATACGTATCGACGGTGCCGAAGGCGAGTTCGCCGCGCGCGGCAAGCTCGGCGGCGTCCGGGTAATGCGCGAGCAGCCAGGCGATCTTGGTGGCGGAGAAATACGGATCGAGTACGAGCCCGGTCGTTTCGGCGACCAGCGCTTCGTGGCCGCCGGCTTTCAGGCGCGCGCATAAATCCGCGGTGCGGCGGTCCTGCCAGACGAGCGCACGATGGACCGGCTTGCCGTTGGCGCGATGCCACAACAGCGCGGTCTCGCGCTGATTGGCGATGCCGATGGCGGCGATTTCGGCGGCCTCAGCACCAGCTTTGCGCATCGCGCCGCGGCAGGTCGCGAGCGTGCTCGTCCACAGGTCTTCGGGATCGTGTTCGACCTCGCCGTCGGCCGGAAAGTGCTGGGCGAACTCCTGCTGCGCCACGGCGGCGACCGACATGTCGGCGCGAAACAGTACGGCGCGCGTGGACGTCGTGCCCTGGTCGATCGCGAGCACGTAGGGGGCCAATCGGGATGCCAAATACCCCTCCGCTGCCCGGCGCCCCAGCGAAAAAGGCGCCGCTCTGCCGTGGCCTTAAAGCCACGACAGAGCGTTGGTTCGAGGAGCCGCCGATGCCTGCGCCCGCGACGGTCGCCGGGGCTTGTGCCGCAATTTGGCGAATTGCCGCCCGAGCATAAGGCGCGCGCAGGCCGTCAGGATTTTAATAGAACACGCCGTAGACAGTGTCGGCGACCTGTCCGGTGGACACATTCACCAGGAGCAGGTCCGGTCCGTATTGCACCCATTGATAGCCGGGCGGCGGCGCGGTCAGCCCCAGGTTCGCCCAGCCCGAATAGTAGTAGGCCGGAGCGAGAAACAGGGCCGGCAGCACTGCGCCAACGGCCCAGCGCCGATAGCCCCAACCCGGCGGGTAGACCCACGGATGGGCGAAATGCACCCGATGAATCGAATGGCCGCGCCAGAGCAGCGGGCCGTGCGGGCCGACCGGTCCGCGGTGAACCACAACGGGGCCGTGGTGGACCATTGGGCCGCGACGCACGAAGGGATGGACCGGGTGGACCGGGTGGACAACTCTGCGCTGCGGCGGGTGGTGCGGATCGTGCTGGGCCAGGGCCAAGGTGGGCAGGACCAGCGCGAACGACGCGGCGATGGCAAACGCGCGTAGCATGGCAACTCCTCTTTTGAGATCTGCAGGACGCGATCAATCGGACAATCCGAACTGCAACCGACAGGTGCGGCAATGTAGCCGCAGTGCTCGCCGCATTGCCCAAATCGTCACGCACCTGTGGCTGCAATATGACAATCAAAAAATAAACACAAACGCGGCGAGGCGCCGTTTGATCCGTCCCAGCAGGGCCCGGCCGTGAGAATTCTCGCGGGACGCGCTGCCTGATGGCGTAGCGGCGCCACGATTTTACGACAACGAGCGCTTCGATCAGCCGCCTCCCCGCCGCCAGCGCGCGTCGGAACGCGCAACTGGAGTTTCTCCGCGCGGGGGCTTGAGATTATGTGCCTTTGCGTGCATGCGGAGGGTTGCGTACCTGCGGCATTCCCGCGGCTTGGCACGACGGACCGCGGCTCTCCGCCGGGCAAGAGGATATGCGAATAGCGATCATCCAGTCGTGTTACGTGCCCTGGCGAGGTTTCTTCGACCTCATCGGGCGGTGCGACCTCTACGTCATGTTCGACCAGGTCCAGTATGTCCGTCGCCACTGGCATAATCGCAACCGCATCAAGACCGCGGCGGGCGTGGAATGGCTCACCATCCCGGTCGTCAGCAAAGGCCGCTTCGAGCAGCCGATCGAGAGCGTCGAAATCGAGAAGCCGTGGGCGGAAAAGCACTGGCGCGCGATCGAGCTGGCTTATCGGCGCGCCCCCTTTTTCGACAGCTTGGCTCCGCTCGTGCAGGGATGGTACGAGCGGGCGGCGAAACAGCAACTGTTGACGGAGATCAACGCCATCTTCCTGCGTGAGATTGCGAGTATGCTCGGCCTCGCCACGCGCATCGTCCGCGACACCGCCTACCCCGCACAAGCAAGCAGCTCCGAGCGCCTGTTGGCCATCGTCCGCGCCGCGGGCGCGGACTGCTATCTGAGCGGACCGTCCGCCAAAGCCTATCTCGACGAACCGCTGTTCGCCGATGCGGGTATCACGGTCGAGTGGATGAACTATGAGGGCTATGGGGCGTACCCGCAGCTTCACGGCCCCTTTGAAGGCGCAGTGTCCGTGCTCGACCTCCTGTTCAATACCGGGCCGGACGCGGCGCGCTTTCTGAGACCGGCTGGCCTGACCGGGATGCAGGACGGCTGCTGCAAAGCCGCGGTTCCTCTGTGAACAAGCCGGACCAAACATTGCCGGCGACGTCGGACCATTAGAATTTCGTCATCCTTGCGCGGCGCGACAAATCGTGACATTGCGCATGGACACCTTCCGCAGGTTTCGGAAATCGTTCAGTTCCGTCGCCGGGATCCGGCGCCTTCGTGGTGCGGGACCGGAGGAGAGCATGGCGCAAAGGCTTGGCGGACTGCACTCGGTTCTCCGGTTTGCGTGGGCGTATTCCGCCTTTCAAAGTGTGGTCGCCCGCGGCGATTCGCGGCGGGTGTTCACCACGCGCTATATCCGCCCACGCCCCGGCGACCGTGTCGTTGAAGTCGGCTGTGGCCCTAACCCGATGCTGGAATATCTGGAGGATGTCGATTACATCGGGCTCGACCTTGAGGCCCGTTACATAGAAAGCGCGCGCCGACGCTATGGCGGGCGCGGCAAATTCATTTGCGGGCGCGCCGAGGACGCGGCCGAGCGTCTGGGCGGTGAGGCGGATATTGTCCTCGGCATGGCGCTTCTCCACCATCTGGACGACACGCAAGCGCACACTTTTTTGCGGGCCGCCGCCGGCATCTTGAAGCCCCACGGCCGTCTGATCACGATTGATCCCGTCCGTTTACCCTCGCAGCATCCCGTTGCGCGGCTGCTTATTGCGCTTGACCGAGGACAAAACATACGCGCGCGCGAGCAATATGTCGGATTGGCGAGCCGGAGCTTCACCGAGGTCGATAGCTGCGTGCACGGCGATTTGCTGCGCGTGCCCTATGACCATTGCATGATGGTGTGCAGCACGCGGCCAAGTGGGATGCGAATGTCAAATCCGCTCCACTAGCCTGGCGAGCAGGACACGCGCTGATACTGGAAGTATTGAGTTGACACGACATCTTTTACGCTGAGCTGGCCATGAAACTTTTGAGCGCAAAATGCGCCGAGCAGCGCGACGGTGTCCGAACCGGCAAAGATGCCGAACCCCGCAGAAGACGTGAAACGCTCGAACAAGCCACTCTCTGAGCCGCCCCAATTGGCAAGCTCGAACGGTGCGAGTTCGCTCATGCCCAAGGCATAGTATCGAAGGCTTGGCATTTCCGAACGAGGCTGCAGCGGGCCATACAAGTCCTCGTATGGGATCGCCGCGCCCCATATGACGGACAGCTGCGTCGGATGGATCTTCGCGAGGCTCGCGAGCGCGCCGTCGCGCACTTGCTCCATGTAGTTGGCTCTCCTGACAAAACTTGGGGACAAGACGAGGAGCACCCCGACAGCCGACACCTGCACAAATCGCGGCCACTCGACGAACGCCCAGCTTGCGACGGCAATAACGAAGATGCACGGGTAGACGACACGCGACACTCCCGGGTGCCCGGTCGCGGAGAGCAGCAACAAAACACCTCCCAGTATAATCAGAGAGGCCAAAGTTCGGAACGATTGGCGCGGCGAAGCGGAGAACCATGCTGCGCCGGCAAGTATCGAAGCGCCAACGACCGATGGCTCTGTCCAGCATTCAAGCCAACTGACGGCCGCTGCAAGGTTGATCGAAAACAAGGACGTCATGCCTGCGCTCAGGACGAACTGCCTGACTCGCTCCGCTGAAATTCCCAGCCACCACCAGCTGCTTACCAATTGGATATCAAGCGGAGTCAGTCCGAATCGCGCGAGCTCCGCGCGTCCCACATGTAATCGATCAGCCAGATTGAGATCGGTAAACGGGTCGCGCACCAGATTCCATTGCTCGAACGCTCGCCACGCCGGAGCCTGATAAATCGACCGGTCAAGCAGGAACAGCGAAACGCACAGCGCAACAACCCCAATAAGGACGCCGACGAGGCGAGGGCTAAAGCCCGGCGGCCACTTGACGATGAACGGCAGGGCTACCATGCACACGAGGACAGACATCTCGGCCCGCATGCAGAACGAAGCAACTGCGAAGAGCAATGCCGCGAGCAGGCTTATGGTCCCGCACTTCCGCGTGTCGCCCAATAACGGGCAGATGGCTGCGATTGCCAAAATCCCGGCGACGACTGTGAATTGGGGCGCGAAGATCGGGCGCACCGCAAAGGCAGCGGTGACGAGCAGGTTTGTCCAATATTTCCCGTTGAGCCGCGAGATGGTCGTGTAGATGAAAGCCAGCGCGAGCGCCAGGCAGGACATCATGTAAACGCCGTAGCCGGGAAATCCGAAGGGCCAACCGATAAGCTGGACAATCTTTCCTTCTAAAAAATTTGACGTGATCAGCGCGGAACTTGGCACGGCAGCTATGCCGAAGCCGTGCGCAAACATCATCATTGCCACGTCGTCATTGGTCTCGAAGAAAATGCCAAATACAGCGGCGACCGCGATGGTAAGGGCGCAGAAAAATACGAGTGCGGCCGCAAATGAGACAGCGCCATTGTGACAAATCCGGCCAAGTTGATTCATTTTGACAGCTTGAGGGCTCAAACTTTCCTGCGACGCAATTGCACGGGCGGTGCTCCCCTTGTCAATTGGAGCGATCGCCGCCGGATGAGGTCGCGTCACCCGCCTTGCCCGCAAACTCACGGCCCCCTCTGCGGCGCAGGTCGGTTGCCGCTAAGCCGCAGTTCCTCTATGAACAAAGCCGGACCAGGCATTTCCGCCGCATCAAGCGTCAACCTGCCGGCGCCACGAGTAAAGTGCATTGAGACGACCGGTTGTCATCTTCGGGGTGGGGGAAGTGGCCGAAGTCGCCGACTTCTATTTCACCCATGATTCGGATTTCGAGGTGGCGGGGTTTACGGTCGACGAAAGCTACATGAAGGAACGGGAGTTTCGCGGCCGCGAGCTGGTCGCCTTCGAGCGGATCACCGAGGTGTTTCCGCCCTCGCGGTTTAGTCTTTTCGTCGCCATCGGCTACACCAAGCTCAATGAGGTTCGCGCGCAAAAAGTCGCCGCCGCGCGTGCGCACGGCTACCGGCTGGCCTCCTATCTATCCAGTCGCGCAACTGTCCTTGCCGGGTTCGAGCTCAATGAGAACAGCCTTATTCTCGAAGACAATACGATCCAGCCGTTTGCGCGCGTCGGCAGCAATGTCACCTTGTGGAGCGGCAACCACATCGGCCATCATTCGATCATCGAGGATGACGTTTTTGTCGCCTCGCATGTCGTCGTATCCGGCGGCGTGCGCATCGGGCGCGGCAGCTTTGTCGGCGTGAACGTCACACTGCGCGATCATGTGACGATCGGGCAAAAGTGCGTGCTTGGCGCCGGCGCGCTCGTTCTGGAAGACCAACCGGATTTTTCGGTCGTGGCGCCGCGAGGAACCGAACGGGCCAAGGTTCCGAGCACGCGCCTGCGCCACATATGAGCTGATTATGCCCTGGAAACGGCTTGGTTGCGTGTACGTGCCCGACGGCTCCAAGCCGTGGGCAAGAAGCCATGCCGCCTTGCCGGTGCCGGTCCAGATCGAAGCCGACATCTACCGGGTGTTCTTCAGCGCGCGAGATGCGGACAATCGCTCGCACGTGGGATGGGTTGACGTCGATCTGTCGTCGACGCCGCGCGTCGTACGCGAAGCATCGGAGCCGGTGCTGGTGCCCGGCGAAGACGGCAGCTTCGACGACAGCGGCGTCGGCATCGGCTCGCTCATTCCGGCTGCCGGCGGCGTTCGCCTGTATTACATGGGCTGGAACCTCGGCGTCCGTGCAGCGTGGCGCAATGCAATCGGTTTCGCGCAAGCACCCACGCCGCTCGACCGCTTCCAACGCTACTCGCCCGGCCCGGTGCTGGACCGCGCTCCGGAGGACCCTTACACGTTGTCGTATCCGTGCGTGCTTCGTCGCGGCGAGCAAGACTGGTGGATGTGGTACGGCTCGAATCTGTCCGCCAGCATTTCCGCCACCTCCATGCGGCACACGATCAAGCTTGCGCGCTCGCGTGACGGCATCTCCTGGCGGCGCGACGGTGCCACCGCCATCGTGTTTTCGGCGACCGACGAATACGCAATCGCGCGTCCGAGCATTATCCGCACGGGCGGTGGTCTCATCATGGGCTTTGCGTGCCGCGGCGAGCGCTATCACATCGGCGTTGCGATCAGCGCCGATTGGCTGACATGGAGGCGGATCAATTCGGTCATGGGCCTCAATCCTGCCCCGCAGGGCTGGGACAGCGAGATGACCTGCTATCCGGCGTTGTTTTGGCATCGCGATAAGATCTGGCTTGCCTACAACGGCAATAGCTATGGGGCGACGGGCCTCGGCTTTGCGGTATGGGAAGGGGAAATTCCCGCGAGCGCCGAGCAAGTCGACCCATGAGATTTGTCAGGATCGATCCGCCGGGCACGGTGTGCACCTAAGAAGCGTTGCGCGACGTGGTGAAGAAGATGAGGTGGCGAAGAAGATCAAGTCGATGACTTTCATCGACGCCGGCTGCGGCAGCGGATCGTATTCAGGATTGCTCTGATGGCGCAGCGGCGGTTTTATCGGACCAATCTCGGCGTCACCATGCTAGGCTTCGGTCGGGTGCCGGGCTGACCGCAGCGTTCCAAACGGGCAGACGAGTCAGGACATGACGACACCAGGCAACGATGCGCTTTCTGTCCCGCGTTACGGCGTGCACAAGCAGACCGACAGCGATTCGCCGATCGATCGGGCCGTGGAGACGATCGGGCTCCTCGGCTATGCCGTGATCGACGGCGGCTATGGGGCGGACAAGCTTGAAGCGCTCTCCGACGCGTTCGCACGCGTATTGACACAAACGCATCACGCGCACGGTGGAGATAGCGAGCTCGCCAAGATCGACGAACACTGCACCATCCGTGCGCCGCTGGCGAACGATCTGCTTTTCCTCGAGCTTGCGCTCAACCCGACAATATTGGCGATCTGCCGCCGGCTGATGGGCGATTATATCGTGCTCAACCAGCAGAACGGCATCGTCAATCCGGCCAATGCCCAGCGCTATAACCAAGGCGCTTATCATCGGGATCTTCCCTATCAGCACTTCGTATCGAGTCATCCGCTGATGGTGAACGCGCTGTTCTGCCTCGACCCGTTCACCGTGCACAATGGGGCAACGTGTGTGATCCCTGCGAGTCACAAGGTCGAGGCGTTTCCTTCCGATACCGCCGTCGCGGCCTGTCAGCAGCAAATCAGCGCACCCGAAGGGTCGTTCATCGTCATGGACAGCATGGTGTTCCACCGCGGCGGCGTGAATGCCACCAATCGCTCGCGGCGAGCCATCAACCAGGCTTATTCGATCCCCTATATCCGCCAGCAGATCGATCTGCCTGCGACCCTTGGCCCGGGTTACTCGGCCGATCGGGACATCCGAAAGCTTCTCGGCTACGACGTGCAAACCCCGACGAGCGTCGCCGCCTACTATGACACGCGAAGAGCGCGCAGCGGCTGAAAGACGAACAGGGCTTTGCCGGGAGATGCCAAACGCCTTATGGAATGCCCATCAGTAAGCAATGGTCCCGTATCTCGACGGGATCGGCGTTCGGCGGCGGACCTGACACTGGCCAATGCATGCTCTATGCATTAAAATGATCGCAAAGGATGACGGCGCCATGCTTGATGCAACTTGCGACGATCTGGTGGCCAAGGCGGCGAGTATCGATCTCGTCAGGATAGACGAGGAACTCGACACGCGTGGCTTCATTATCATCAGGGATCCCGACCTCACCGCGACGGCTGATGCTGCTCGAGCGGAATACGATCGGGACTTGCATGCCCTGCCGCTGCATGCGCCGCGCGAGAACTTCCATTACAGCGCGCTCCTTGACCGGCCCTGGCGCAAGGCGGCGATCGGATCGGGCAACGGCGTCGGCGATCCCTACGCGCAAAATCTTCAGACGATCTATTTCAGTGCTGGTGACGCGCATTATCCGGCGCTCGGCCGTCTGTTCAGGTTCATGCTTGCCGTTCGCAATCGGCTGATGCGGGTTGACCCTTCGTTCGGCGACAATCCGGAACGCGATCGTTTCTGGAACGCCTGCCGGATCCATCAGTATCCGCGTGGGGGCGGTTTCATGGTCATGCATAAGGACACGCATTTTCCCCCAATCATTACTTCAGAACTCGGCAAGCCGTTCTGTCAGGTTTCGGTTCTGCTCAGCCGCAAGAACGTCGATTTTTTCAAAGGAGGCGGCGTCGTTGTCGACAGGGCCGGCAACAAGATCGATCTTGAATCGGAGGGCGGCTTTGGTTCGCTCGTGCTGTTCGACGGCAGGACCTTCCACGGAGTTCGAAGACGTCGATCTCGACCAGGTCATCGATTTTTCGCGGCCTGACGGACGGCTCGCCGCCTTTGTGAGCCTTTACACCGTCAGGTAGGAATTGTTGGCGCGGCCGTTTCAAGCGTCTTTTCACGCTCCAGGCAGCGGGCTGACAATGGCATCGGGCGACGGCGTCGCAACGCCACCGTCTCGGTAGACCTTGCGCACGACGGCGTAAGGGCGTCGCTTGCTCTCGGAAAGAATGTTGGCAATGTAGATGCCTTGCACGCCAAGAATCAGAACCATCAGGCCGCCGAAAAACCAGATCGATACGATCAGCGAGGTAAAGCCGCTGACACCGACGCCGGCAAACGCGTAGCGCAGCAGAAACCAGCAGATCACCGCGGCGGCCAGGACCAGCATGATCAGGCCGAAGTAGAAGATGACGTATAACAGCCTGGTGGACGATGTGGTCAGATGCCGGATGAAGTATTCGGCGCGCAGGCGCAGCGTATAGGTCCGGGTCGTGGCCGGGCGTTTTATCGCCGGCACGCCGATCTGGTCGAACCCCGACAACTTCCATAGCTGAGAGATGAGGAACTCGCGATCGCGGAAGCGCAGCAGCGCGCGCACATAGCGCTTGGTCATCAGGCGCGCAGTGAGAATATTGCGCGGGATCGGATTGTCGCTGAGCAGCTTCAACAGCGAATAATACAATCCGCCGGTTACGCGCTCGAACACGCCGCCGGAGCGCTTCTCCTGGTATCCATAGACCACGTCGCAATCGCCGGCGGCAAGGCGTTCATTGAATGCAGGCAGCAGCTCCGGATCCTCCTGGAGGTCGCTGTCGATCAAGAACACCAGGTCGCCGCGCGCGTAGGACAGCCCCGTCATCAATGCCTTGTGGTGTCCGAAGTTGCGGGAAAGGTCGACGACGATGACCCGAGGATCGCTTCGCTGAAGCGCCAGGGCGAGATCAAGGGTCGCGTCCGGCGAGCCGTCATTGACCATGATCAGCTCGATGTCGCAGCCAAGCGGCTCGGCCGCCGCCACGGCGCGACGATAGAATTCGTTGATGGTCCCGGCCGACTTGTATAGGGTCGTTACGATCGACAGCTTCACGATCCAGACTCGCTCCGTACGCGCGGTCGTTCTAATACATGTTGGCGGGACGGAAAAGCGAGCGATTAGGCTTGACGCGACTGGGTGCGGCATGAGGGCAACCAAGGTCATTCTGCGATGCGGATCGCAACCGGCCGCCGGAACCGACCGCTCGGGGCTGCCCGGCGATGACATCGGCCGCAACGCCTAGCGGGCGCATCGGCGTCATCATTGCGGGCGGCACGGGCTCGCGTCTGATGCCGCTCACCGCTGCATTCAACAAGCATTTGTTGCCGGTCTACGACAAGCCGATGGTCTTCCACCCGCTGACCACGCTCATGCTGGCGGGGCTGCGGGAGATTGTTGTCGTTTCCGGCCCCATGGGCCTCGCACAGCTTGCAGCGCTGCTCGGTGACGGCAACCAATGGGGCATTACCATCGACTACGTCGAGCAGCCGGCCCCAAACGGCATCTGCGATGCTCTGCTGCGGGCCGCGCCGCGGATCGAGAGCCGGCCGAGCGCCGTCATCCTCGGCGACAACATCTTTTATCGCACCGGCTTGACGGCGCAACTAGAGCGTGCCGCCGGGCGCGAACACGGCGCCACGATTTTCACATATCCGGTCAACGATCCGGGGCGCTTCGGCGTGGTCGAGGTCGGCGCCGACAAGCGCGCAATCTCAATCGAAGAAAAACCGCCTTCGCCGCGCAGCAACCTCGCGGTCCCGGGACTCTATTTCTACGATGAGCACGCGGTGCCTTATGCGCGGGGGCTCAAGCCGTCCGCCCGCGGTGAACTGGAAATTACCGATCTCAACCGAGCCTATCTGGAGCGCGGCGAATTGTTCGTGGAAGAGCTCGGCCGGGGCAGCGCCTGGCTGGACGGCGGCACGCCTGCCGACCTCTTCGAGGCGAGCCAGTTCGTGCGCGTCATGGAAGCGCGGACGGGACTGAAGATCGCCTGCCCGGAGGAGGTTTCCTACCGGATGGGCTTTATCACGCACGCCGAACTGGCCAAAATCGTCGAAGCCATGCCGGTTTGCGATTACCGCGCCTATCTGGCGAGCCTGGTCTCGGCGGAAGAATAAAATCGACAATGAGCGAGACGAGCCAAAAGCGCGTGGCCTTCAGCCTGCCCGATCTCGGCGGCCACGAGCTCGACTACGTGGCGGCTTGCCTCGATGGTCGCGGCCTCGCCGGCGACGGATCTTTCACGCAAAGATGCCACGACATGCTGTCGCGGCATTTCGGCGCGCCGGTGCTGCTGACGCATTCCTGCACCGCCGCCATGGAAATGGCGGCCATTCTCTTCGATCTCGAACCGGGGGACGAAGTGATCATGCCGTCGTACACTTTCGCGTCGACGGCGAATGCCTTCGTCCTGCGCGGCGCCATTCCGGTCTTCGTCGACATCAGGCCCGACACGCTCAACCTCGACGAAAGCCGGCTGGGGGCGGCGCTCACTCCCCGCACCCGTGCGGTCGTGCCGGTGCACTACGCCGGTGTGGGATGCGAGATGGACGCGATTCTTGATTTCGCGAGCGCGAACGCCCTTAAGGTGCTGGAGGATGCCGCGCAGGGGTATCTGTCGAGCTGGCACGGCCGGCCGCTGGGCGGCATGGGCAATCTCGGGGCGCTGAGCTTCCACGCCTCGAAGAACGTGGTCGCCGGCGAAGCCGGCCTTCTCGTCATCAACGACGCCGCGCTTGGCGAACGCGCGCAGATCATTCGCGAAAAGGGCACCAATCGCACGGCTTTCCTCAAAGGCGAGGTCAACAAATACGAATGGCTCGACGTCGGCTCATCGTTCCTGCCGAGCGACCTCGTCGCCGCCGTGCTTCTGGCCCAGCTCGAAGCCGCGCAAGCAATCACGGCGCGCCGGCAAGCGCTGTGGGCGCACTATCACGATCGCTTCGCTGCGGCTGCGCGTGAAGGCCGCGTGCAGCGGCCGGTGATACCGGCGAAAGCCGCCGGCAATGCCCACATCTATTATCTGATCTTCGAATCGGGCCGGCGCCGCGACCACGTCCAGTCGCGGCTGAAACAGAACGGCATCGCGGCCTACGTGCACTACATTCCATTGCACTCCTCGCCTGCGGGACGGCGCTACGGCCGCTGCGCCGACAAACTCGCGGTCACCGACCGCGTGGCCGAAACGATGCTGCGATTGCCGCTCCACGGCCTGCTGACCATCGACGATGTCGATCGCATCGCCGACACGATCATGGCCGCACTCGCAGACGGTTCGGAAATCGGCGGATGAACGGCGACTTTCACCTGCCGCAGCGGCCTTCTCCGGACCATCGCCGGCGCCGCGCAGCCGCTCATGGCGCCTTCGGACCCTCCGCGAGCATGCCGGCAGTGGTTCTTGGACCTGCGCCTCTCGACGCCTCGCACAATGCGCAGTATCAGCTTCGTTCACACGAAGCCGCCCGCATTCTACTTCGGTGTCACGTCGTGGGTGCCGTTTCGGCAACAACACGCCGCTGAGGACTTCGATTGCCCGGCCGCATCGCACAGACTTCGGTTGCACTGGTTCTCATCACCATCGTCACTGCGGCGAGCGGATATTTAAGGGAATTCGTGCTTGCCCGCACGTTTGGTGTCGGGACCGAAATGGACGCGTTCTATTTTTGTGTGGGATTGATCCAGGCCAGCCATGATTTGCTGTTCGGCGCCACGCTGACCGCGACGATTGTGCCGCTCCTTCATCGGCCGGCCGCGGCAGCGCCAAGCGCCGCCGACGATCCGGCAAGATTCACCGTCACCGTGGCGCTGACCATCGCTCTGCTCGGTATTGCCGTCGCCATCGGCATTCGTGGAATAATGCCCGACCTCATCGACCTGCTTTCGCCGGATATGTCAGGCGTGGTGCGGGCGCAATGTCTCGCCCTGAGCACGCTGGCGGTCTGGCTGTTGCCGCTCAATGCGCTGACGAATGTCGGCGTGCTGGTCCTTAATGCGCACCAGCGTTTCGTCGTGCCGGCGACCTCCTATATTTTCATAAACCTCATGTTCGTTGCCGTAGTGGTGCTGTTTGCACCCACGGAGGGCCTCTATAGCCTGTCTCTTGCAGTCGTCGCCGGCCCCGCGTGCTTTCTTCCGGTTCTGGCCGTGTGCCTGGCGCGAATGGGGCTGCTGCGCGCGCTACGGCCCGATTTCAGCAGACAATTCTTTCATCCGATCTGGCGGCAAGCACGCCCCATTCTGTTGAGCTTCGGCATCGGCAGCAGCCTCGGTCTGCTCATGATAGCCCATCTCATTGTTCGCGGCTTTGCCGCCGACAGCGGTCAAGGTTCGATTGCCGCCCTGGGCTACGCCTTTCGCCTTTATCAGGTGCCGCTCTCGCTGCTCGCAAACCCGGCCGCGGTTCTGATTCTCCCCAACATAGCGATACTCTATCAGGCCGGGCGTATCGCCGAGATCAGAGAAATCAGCCGTCAGCTGTTGCTTGCCGGACTGGTCGTCCTCTTTCCCGCCGCCGTCGTCACCTGGGTGGGTGCGGATCTGATCGTCCACTTGCTGCTGCAGCGCGGGAGTTTCGACGCCGGCGCGGCCCGGCTCACCGCCGAGGCGCTGCGCGGATTTGCGCCGGCAATCGTCGTGGAGGGGATCATCGTTGTGTTCTATCGATTCTTCTACGCGATCTATCGACCGCATCGCGTCGTCTTTGCCTCCTTTGCCGCGCTTGCCGCGCTGCTATGCCTGCTGTTCCTGTTCGGACACATCACCTTCATCAACGTCCCGCTTTCGCTGTCCGGCGGTTTTCTGATCGGGGCCGCCATCCTGATCTACTCGCTCAAGCGTGAGATCGGCAGGGACGGACTGCCAACCATCATTTCGCTGGCGAAGTGGGCGTGCTGCGTACTGGTCGGGATGGCGGGACTGCGGATCGCCGAGCATTACGAAACCGCAAACCTGTGGACTGAATTGATCGTCATCGGCGTTTTTCTGGCGTGTTACTGCGCGGCGGTCCTTGGCGCATTCGGCGATTACCGCCGCATGCTGTTCAAGCTCCTCGGCGCTTTCGGATGGCGGCTGAGGCGGATCGTCGGATCGGTCTGACCAGGGCGCCGCACCCGGTCCGGTATTATCCCGGCCCGATGGTCCGATTGCCGGCATTTGCGGCGAGCACGCTGCTGCGGCTTAATCCTCGTGGCGAAAACTATTGCCTGCCGGCGCCCACGGCGCTGGATTCGCCGGCAATATCGGGTATAGGCAGGCGCCAAGCCAATAACGGCGGCCTATGCACGCGAACGGCACGGCCGGCAGGTCAGGTTCATGCGGACGCCACAACCCAGCATTTCCGGCACGCGCGATTATGCCGGAGAGGACGCCATCGCTTTGCAACGGGCGCGCGACGCCATCGCGGCAACGCTGCGACGCTATAGCTATGCGGCCATCGACCCGCCAATCCTGGAAAGCTCCTCCCCGTTCCTCAACCGTTCGGGCGAGGAGATACGCCGGCAAATGTACATTTTTCCCGACCCGGCCGGGCGGGAAGTCTGCCTGCGGCCCGAACTGACGATTCCCGTTTGCCGCGCCTATCTGCGCCAGTTGCAATCGGCCGCGACGGAGAATTCGCCGCCGGCCGAGACGCGTCTTTGTTATTTCGGGCCGGTATTTACCTACGAGCCGGCCGGCGAAGGACGCTATCGCCAATCCTATCAGGCGGGCGCCGAGTTGATCGGCGCGCAGGCGCGCGAAGCCGCCGACGCGGAAATCCTCGCGGCCGCGCTCGATGCTTTGCGCACGGCAGGCCTCAACGAGACTTCGGTCGAAATCGCCGACGTCGACATCCGCAACGCCTTCATCGAGCAGTTGCCGATCAGCGAACGTTCGAAGACTCGGATTCGGCGGATCGCGTTGCGCAACCAGAGCGAATGCGCGCCTTGCCGGCGGCGACGCCGCGCGCGGCGCGGACGGCGCGGCCAATGCCACGCCATCGCACGAGTTCGGCGAGCTCGCTTCGCTGCTGGCCGCGGTCGAGCCGGCCAAGGCGGAGCTGCTGATCCGGGAGGTGTTTGCGCTTGCCGACGTGCGTCACGTCGGCGGGCGGACGCCGGAGGAGATCATCGAGCGACTGACCAGCCGGACAGCCCAGCAGGCCGAGCCGATTTCGGCCGAGCTGATCGAGGCGGTCGACGCGCTCTTGAACATCCGTGACAAACCCGAGGCGGCATTCCAGGCCGATCCGCGAGCATTTTCGGCAATTCCGCCTTGGCTCCATCGAACCGGTTCTGGAGCGATGCCAAAGGCGGCTCCGCTACCTCAGCGCCTATCGACAGAGCGGAGCCGCGCTGCAGTTCAATGTCGGATTGCGGCGCGGCCTCGAGTACTACACCGGCTTTTTGTTCGAAATTTTTGCCAAAAACGTCGCCGTCGAACGGGCATGTGTGCGGCGGCGGGCGCTACGACAATCTGCTCGAAGGGCTGGGCGCAGACCGCTCGATTCCGGCGGTGGGATTCGGCATCGGACTGGACCGGCTCCTGTCGGCGCTTGCGGAAGACGAACGAGCGCTCAGTGAGCCGAACTGCCGGCGACGCACGCGCTTGTCGTCGCCGCGGCAAACGGCCGACACGAGGATGCCATCGGCGTGAGCGCTGCGCTGCGCGACGCCGGCTTGTCGGTCGAGCTCGACACGGCCGGGCGCGACGAGCGAAGCGCGCTCGACTATGCGGCCGGGCGCGGCATCGCCTACGTCGTCTTCGTCGGCGACGAGAAAGCGAAAAAGGGCGAGCTGCGCATTCGCCGGTGCGGCGAACGCACCGACCGGCTCATGGCCTCTCGTCGCTGACGGCTCAGGTCAAGGACGAGAGCGCGGCATCGACACGGCGGCGTGCCATGAACGCGCACCGGCAAAAGCTCGTTCTCGCCCTGCCGAGCAAAGGCCGGCTGCAGGAACAATGCATCAATTTCCTCAGCGGATGCGGCTTCGATGTGCGCCGCGTCGGCAACGGCCGCGAATATGTGGCCCGCCTGGTCGGCGTCGATGACGTCGATGTCATCTATCTGCGGCCGGAGGAAATTCCGAGCCGGGTCGAGCAAGGCGACGCCCACGCCGGCATGACCGGCGAGGATCTTTATCGCGAATACGGCGAAGGGCGCGCCGGCGTCGCTGCTGGTGATGCCCAAACTCGGATTTGGCGGCGCGCGCCTCGTCGTGGCCGTGCCGCAATCGTGGGTCGACGTCGTCGACCATGAGCGATCTCGACGAAGCCGCGATGCTGTTTCATCAGCGGCATGGCCGGAGCCTGCGCGTCGCCACCAAATTTACCCGGCTGACCCGTGCCTTCTTCGCCGACAGCGGCATCGTCGAATATTCGCTGGTGGAATCCTCCGGCGCCACCGAGGGCGCGCCGGCGCCGGCGTGGCCGATTTCGTGGTCGACCTCACTTCGACCGGAACCACGCTCGCGGAAAATCATCTCAAGGAAATCACAGGCGGCACAGTACTGCAGACCGAAGTGTGCCTGATCGCTTCGCTGCGCAATGCGCTGTGGAGCCCTCGGGCCGTCGGCGCGTTGGAGCACCTGGTCGAGCAGATCGAGGCGCGCATTCGCGCGACCTCGCAGCTCGTGCTTCGCTTTTCCATTCCGAACAAGGCGGCGGCGAAGGCCAAGCAGCAACTGACGGAAAAGTACGGCTGCGTGCTGAGCTCGTGGAGCAACGGCGCCGCATCGCCGTCGGCCGCCGGCCGCGACCTTCGTGGTCGCCTATTGCCAGCGGGCGAAACTTTACAACGTCGTAAGTTCCTCAAATCGTCGGGCGCGGCGGGCATCATCGTCGATCGCGGCGAATTCATTTTCGAGGGATCGTCACCGGCCTTCGAGACGTTCAGGCAGGCGCTCAAAGGGCCCGACGACGCGGCAAGGCCCAACATTGCGGCCCGCAAGGAACGGGCGCGCCGCTGATCGTCTCGCGGGCCGCGCCGCAACTCCCGCTCGATCGGCAGCGCACTTGCTGGCGCCAGCGGGGCGGATTGCTACTTGATAGGGACGTTTTGGCAGGACATGGCGCAATGAACGATCAGGCATCCCGACCCGTTGACCGGCCCAAAGCGCGCTTGCCGCGCGGCTTCTCCGACTCCACCGGCAGGATGCTCGCCATCCACGAGCAGCTCATCGGCAAGCTCGCCGATGTCTTCGCCTCTTACGGCTTCGAGCGGCTGGCCACGCCGAGCATCGAGTTTGCCGACGCGCTGGGCAAGTTTCTGCCCGACCAGGATCGCCCGCACGAGGGCGTGTTCTCGTTCCAGGACGATGACGGCCAGTGGCTGGTCCTGCGCTACGACCTGACGGCGCCGCTGGCGCGCTACGTGGCGACAAATTTCGATACGCTGGCGTTCCCGTATCGCCGCTTTCAGACCGGCTCGGTATTCCGCGACGAGAAGCCCGGACCCGGCCGCTTCCGCGAGTTCATCCAGTTCGATGCCGATACGGTCGGCAGCAGCTCGATGGCGGCGGACGCGGAATTTTGCATGCTGATGGCGGACAGCCTCGAGGCGCTCGGCCTCGCCCGCGGCGAGTACATCGTCAAGGTCAACAACCGCAAGGTGCTCAACGGCATGCTCGACATGATCGGCGTGCCCGAAGGGCCTGAAGGCGACGCCACTCGGCTGACCGTGCTGCGCGCCATGGACAAGCTCGACCGGCTGGGCATCGGCGGCGTCGCGCAGCTGTTGGGCGGCGGCCGCAAGGATGAATCCGGCGACTTCACCAAAGGCGCGGGATTGCCGCCAAAGGACATCGACCGCGTCCTGGGCTTTCTCCATGCGGAGGGCGATGACCGCGCCGCGATCTGCGCCTCGATGATGGAAAAGGTGAAAGGCAGCGCGATCGCCGAGCAGGGCGCCGCCGAGCTTCTGGAAATCGATGCGGCGCTGACAGCAGCCGGTTTCGGTCTCGAGCGCGTGCGCTTCGACCCGGCCATCATTCGCGGTCTTGGCTATTACACCGGGCCGGTGTTCGAGGCCGAGCTGAATTTCGAGATCAAGGGCGACGACGGCCGTCCGATCCGCTACGGCTCGGTCGGCGGCGGCGGCCGCTACGACAATCTGGTCGAGCGCTTTTTGGGCAAAAAGGTGCCGGCGACCGGCGCGTCGATCGGCGTGTCGCGCCTGGCGGCGGCGCTGGAAATGCGAGGCCTGCTGTCGGGCAAGGCGCATGTCGGGCCGGTCGTCGTTCTTGTGCTCGATCGCGACCAGCTGCCGCGCTACCAGGCCATGGTCGGAGAGCTGCGATCCGACGGTATTCGTGCCGAACTCTATCTCGGCCAGGGTGGCATGCGCGCGCAGCTCAAATACGCCGACAGACGCGCCGCACCGGTCGTCGTCATCGAGGGCGGCGACGAGCGGGCCAAGGGCGAAGTGACGCTCAAGGACATGGCGCTCGGCGCCGCGCTCTCCGGCGAGATCACCAGCCGCGCCGAATGGGCCAAGGGCGGAGTGTCGCAGATGTCGGTGAAGCGACCTGAACTGACGCAGCATATTCGCGAAATGCTTGCGCGGCGCACCTGAGCGGCCGATCTGCCGTGTCGCGACGGGAACCGCCGCTGCGGTCCGGCGTTTTGTATGCAGACGGGCGGGAGGCTCTTTGGAGCTTGCCGTGAGCAACGCCCGGACAGGATTTAACGTCGATGAAATTTACCGGTGCTGGCCGCTGTTAAGTTTTTTCCACTCCGCGCTCTTGTCCCACGACTTTACTGCCGTCGAACGCCGTCTCGTGGCGAATGCGTCATGCTTGGTCCGGACGGAATGAAGGAGATTTTGATGCGTTGCGTCATTGTTAATGGAGCCAAGCTCAAGGCCGAAACATGCTGCGCTCATTGCAGCAACAGGATCGGCGAAGCCTACGTTCGGGAAATGGGCAGTCAACTGATCTACTGCGACTATCTTTGCTACAGCATCGCCGTCGGCAACGCGGCTCTGGCGTTGGCCTACTGCGCGCCGTCGGTCAGGGCTCGTGGAGCGGATTTGACATTCGCTCCCCACCTGGCCGCCAATTCGTGATGCGAATGTTGGAATCAGACCATTAGGAGACGCAGTTTATGAAGGGACGATGCGACCATTGCCGAAGAACGCTCGGCCTCCTCGTTCACCGCTACTGGCACATGCGGTTCTGCTCCGCGGCCTGCATGCACACCTATCAGCACCGATTGCGCGCGGAAACCAGGGCGAAAATTCTGCGTCTCGATCACGCGGCGCATGAGCAATCGGGACGCGGGGGCCGCATCGCAGCGTGAGGCTTGCGGGCTTCACCGATCCAAGCCGCTCGGATTATCGGTTCGCATGGCATGGAGGGCCAGCGGGGGAGCCAAATGTCCCGTGCGGCGTTGAACTGCGACCGGGCTCGCGCCGATCCCGCCATAGTCAAAACGTGATGCCAATCGCCCGCCACGGAGGCTTCTGCGCGAAAGCGCCGGCACGACCGGCGTGGCTGTGTGTTAGCGGCGTCGCCGCTCTCGTTCTCGCTTGCCTGGCTCCCTCCTCGGCGCTCGCCGCGCCAGCCGCGCCGTCGCAAGGCTCGATCGCGATTTTCATCGCCCAATTGGGCCTTTTGCTCCTGGTCGGCCGCCTCATGGGCGAGGCGGCGCAGCGCATCGGCCAGCCCCCCGTCATGGGACAACTTGTAGGCGGAATCCTGCTCGGGCCGTCAGTGCTCGGCTTGTTGTGGCCACAGGCGCAGCACCTGCTGTTGCCCGCAGGCGCGGCGCAGAAAGGCATGATCGAGGGGGTTTCGCAGCTCGGCATCCTGTTGCTGCTCCTTTTGACCGGCATGGAAACCGATCTGCCGCTGGTCAAGCGGGTCGGGCGCGCGGCGGTGACCGTCGCCATTGCGGGGGTGGCGATTCCGTTCGCCTGCGGCCTGGCCCTCGGCGAAATGCTGCCGGACTCGCTGCTGCCGAACCCATCCGCGCGTGTGGTCACGGCGCTGTTCATCGGCACCGCGCTGTCGATTTCATCGGTGAAAATCGTCGCCATGGTGGTTCGCGAGATGAACTTCATGCGCCGCGACCTCGGCCAGATCATCGTGGCATCGGCAATCCTTGAAGACACGATCGGCTGGGTCATTGTCGCCATCGCGTTCGGGCTTGCCTCGGCCGGTCGCATCGACGCCTGGTCGATTGCGCGCTCCGTGGCCGGAACGGTGCTGTTTCTGGCGGCGAGCCTCACCGTCGGCCGGCGCCTGGTGTTCATCTTCATCCGCTTTGCCAACGACAATTTTCACAGCGACTTCCCCGTCATTACGACCATCCTGGTGATCATGGTGGCGATGGCGCTGATCACGCAGGCGCTCGGGGTCAACATGGTTCTCGGCGCCTTCGTTGCCGGCATTCTGGTCGGAGAATCGCCGATCCTGACCCGGCATATCGACGAGCAGTTGCGCGGGTTGATCGTTGCGTTGTTCATGCCGGTGTTCTTCGGCCTTTCCGGCGCGACCGCCGACCTGACGGTTCTCAAAAATCCCGACCTGGCATTGCTAGCCGCCGGGCTGGTGGCGATCGCCTGCGTGGGAAAATTCCTCGGCGCCTTCGTCGGCGGCAAGGTCGGCGGCCTCGCTCGCGCCGAAGCGCTGGCGCTCGGCTGCGCGATGAACGCGCGCGGTTCGACCGAGGTGATCGTCGCCTCCATCGGCTTGTCGATGAGCGTGCTCAGCCAGAGCCTGTTCACCCTTATCGTCACCATGGCGGTCATTACGACCTTATCGATGCCGCCGATGCTGCGCTGGGCGCTCAACCGCGTGCCGCTGCGCGAAGACGAGAGGATCCGACTCGAGCGTGAGGAAATCGACGCCCGCGGGTTCGTACCCAATCTCGAGCGCCTGCTGCTCGCGATCGACGACAGCGCCAACGGCAAATTTGCCGCCAGGCTGGCGGGCGTCATCGGCGGGGCGACCGGCAAGCCGACCACCGTGCTGGAGATCGGCGCCGTCGCTCGGGGCGAAAAAGGCGCAAAAAGCTCCGGAGATGCCGTCGCGGCAGAGGCCCGGCCGGCGGATTCGACAACCGAAGTGAAGTCGGCCGCCGCGCGAATGCCGACGCTCGAAACGCATCCGGATGAGGAAAAGCGTGGCAGTGTCGATGTGACCAAAGTGGCGAAGCCGTTTATCGGAACGAACGAGATTGCGGAGGAAGCCCGCAAGGGCTACGGCCTTTTGCTGATCGGCATTGCCCGCGCGCGCGATCCGAAGGGCGGGTTCAGCAGGCGCGTCTCGCGCGTCGCCGAAGGGTTCGACGGCCCGCTCGCCGTGGTCGATTCGCAGGCGTCGCTGGTCGACCGGCTGTTCGAGCGGCAGGGCAAGATTCTGATCCCGATCAACGGAACGGACGCGTCGCGGCGTGCGGCCGAGGTTGCCTTCAGCTTGGCGCGAGCGTGCGCGGCGCAAGTCACAGTGCTCTACGTGACCAGGACCGGAGGCGATGGCAAGCGCGCCCGCAAGGGGCGCGACAGGACTGCCCGGCGCAACGAAGAAGCCATGCTGAAGGATATCGCCACCCTGGCGGACCGCTACGATGTCAGGGTGCGGCGTAGCATCCGAGGCGATCAGGCACCAGACGAGGCGATCATCAAGGAGGCCGGACGCGGCTATGACCTGATCGTGCTGGGCGCGAACCGCCGGCCCGGCGATACGTTGTTCTTCGGCAATACGGCCGCAGCCGTGCTCGATCGCGCGGAGACATCGAAACTGTTTATTGCCAGCTGAAAATGACGGAATGATTCAAGTTCCCAAGGCCAGGTTCGCGAGCGGGACTGGCAAAACCACTGAATGTAGCGCATATTTTTACGAACATGCGCAGTGAAACCGGCAGGTTGATCCGTACCCCGGCAATAATGACGCCGGGCATCCTTCGGGCCGCGGAGCATGGAGAGCGTTCATGGCGATAGTCCCCCTCCTTGCCCAATCGGCCTTCGATCCCGAGTTCATCGAGACCTTGGTGTCCGCCTATGAGGATGCCTGGAAGCAAGTAGAAAAGTCCGGCAGCGCATTCGCATCCCCGCGCTATCGCCGCGCCGCTCAGGAAATCGTGGCCAAGCGGATTATCGAAATGGCGCAGCGTGGGGAACGCGAGCCAATCCAACTCGCCAAAGACGCCGCAGCCTATTTGGCCCGCTCGTATTCCTGAGCCCTGCTACTTTCAGATCGCCCCCAGGATCGCGGTGAGGGGTAGGCGCCCGCCTCATCGGTCTGGCGCGTAACCCAATCCGTCCCTGGACTCGTCCGCAGAGCTAAGAGTCAGGGACCCAATTTGCGGCCCGAATTGGCGCACCCGGTCTTTTGCACGCAATCGCGAAGCGAGCCGGCGCTGATGCGGGTCTCGCACGGCGCTACCGCGCGGCGGCGATCCCCGACGTGTCGCGGCCGCGACATCCGATGCCAGAGCGGTTCTGGCCGGAGCCGTGTGGCGCGATGGCGTCGCAGCAGGCCTCGCCCGCGAACGCGCGACATTCACGGCGGCGGCCGGCCCGAATGCCTTCGCGATCGTCACGGCGGGGCGCGCGGCGGGCGGATGCAATGGAGCATAGACGAACGCGTCGTACGACATCGTAAATGCGAGGATGATCGCGGCGACGCTGCCAAAATACGCAAGGACCGGCGTAAGCATATCCATGCATCCAATCGAGCCGATCCCCGCCGCCTCGATAATGCGAAGTCTCGGTTCTTGGTTCCTGGACAATCGTAATGTCCGGCACGTTCGCAGGGAGGCTCGGCGGATGCGGCTCCGACTGCCGGGAACGCCGGCGCATGGTGCCTGCCGTTGCCGCCGCCCGGCCGCTGGCGGTCCCTTAAGGGCCGTCGGCAGCGCGGAACTGAGGCGGTTTGTGCGAGGTTGATAAGTTCGGGCGCCGGCGAGGGGCGGCTCGAGGCGGCTGGCGGTCAAGACGGTGTATCTCTTTTTTTCAGCGGCGTGGCTCGCGATCGTGACGTGGTTGATCTTGCGGGCGGTCAATCAGCGCGGATTGCTGCCGCGCCTGGTGTCCGCGCCTGCCGTGGCGCCGGCGCCGCATGTGACCGTCATCGTGCCGGCACGCGACGAGGCGGACAATATCGGCACCTGCGTGCGATCGCTGCTTGCCCAACATTACCCGGCAGGAAGGCTGCGGCTGATCGTCGTCGACGATCATTCCACCGACGCGACGAGCGCAATTGTGCGCGATATTGCGGCCGGCGATTGCCGGTTGTCGCTGCTGTCGAGCCCGGCACTGCCGCCGCACTGGACCGGAAAATCGCATGCCTGCTGGTTCGGCGCGCGCGCCGCGGCACCCGAAAGCGAATGGCTGTGCTTCATCGATGCCGATGTCCGCAGCGAGGCGCCGCTGCTGTCGAGTGCGATGAGCGCGGCCCTGCACCGAAGGCTCGATCTCTTGTCGATCGCGCCGCGCCAGGAACTGCATAGCTTCGCCGAGCGTCTGGTGCTGCCGTGCGGCCTCATCCTTTTGTCGTTCACGCAGGACCTGCGCCGGGTGCAGTCGCCCTCCGGCAACGCGGTCACCGCCACCGGACAATTCATGTTGATCCGGCGCGACGCCTATGAGGCGGCGGGCGGCCATGCCGCCGTCTCTGCGGCAATTTGCGAGGACTTGGAATTTGCCCGCCGCCTCAAGCAGTCGGGTCGATCCGTCCTGTTGATGGACGGCGAAGGCCTGATTTCAACGCGAATGTATACGGGATGGCGGACCCTCTGGCCGGGCCTGGCCAAGAACCTGGTGGATACGCTGGGCGGTCGCCGCGCCACGCTGATGCTCGCGTTGGCTGCAATGATCCTGGCCTGGGCTGCCGTCGTGGTGCCGGCGGTCGATGTGGCGGCGGTCGCGGCGGCGGAGCCGGGGGCCTGGGCCGCGTTGATCGCAGCGCTTATTGGCTCCTGCGCGGCATTTGCATTGCACCTCGCGGCTGCCCGCCACTTCCGCATCCCTGTCTATTACGGTCTGTTGTTTCCGCTCGGCTATACGGCGGGCGCGCTGATGGCGCTTGACAGCGTGCGCCGCCGCCTGCACGGCCGGGTGAGCTGGAAAGGCCGTGTCTATTCATGAAAGCCGCCAGGAGGAAATCCGAGGACCATCGCGCCGACGAGCGCGAAGGCGCCGCGCGAACGCTTGATGCCGGCGAGGTTCGCTCGGTCATCCTGGCGGCCGCCGGGCTCTCGGTGTTTCTCTATTTCATCAAGCTGATCCTGCTGCCTTTCGTGCTGCCGGCCATCCTCGCCTACATCTGCACGCCGCCGATCGATTGGCTCGCCAAGCGCACGCGATGGCCGCGCCTGCTGTTCGCGATCGTCTTCTTCCTGGTGATTGTGGGGCTCGGCGGAGTGTTCGTTGCTTTTGCCGGAAAACGGATGATCGAGCAGTTGCAAAGCCTGGGCGGCGATTTGCAGGGAACGCTGCAGAAATTCGTCAGCGAGGCGATCGGCGATCGTACCGTTCAAATACTCGGATACTCGGTCAACGCCCGGCAGATCGTCCATTCGGGGGTCGACCAGCTTCACGATTGGATCGCGCAATCCGGCCATCTGGCGCTTTTTGCCGGCTACAGCCTTGCCGCCATCATGGCCGCGTTTTTGTCCGTGGTGCTGCTGTTCTATTTCCTGACCAGCGGCGAGCGGATCGCACGCGGACTGTTGTGGATGGCCCCGCCGCATCGCCGCGGGCTGGTCAAGCGCATCTGGGGACGGCTCGACCCGGTGTTGACGCGCTATTTTTTCGGCATGATCGCCGTCGTGCTGTATGCCACGACGGCCTCCTATATCGGCTTGGATTTCTTTCTCGGCATCCGCCATGCCGTCCTGCTGGCGCTGTTGACCGGCCTGCTGGAAGTCGTTCCGGTGATCGGTCCGACCTCGGCCGCGATCATCGCCGGCCTGGTCTCGCTGCAGACCGCGACCGGGATCATGAGCATTCTCGACTACGCGCTCTATGCAACGGCGCTGCGTCTTTCGATCGACCAGCTCTTCGGCCCCATCGTGCTCGGCACCGCCGCGCACGTGCACCCGGTGCTGATCATCTTCTGCTTCCTCGCCGGCGGCATCGTGTTCGGCATTCCCGGCATCATCCTGGCCGTCCCGGTGGCGTTGCTGATCAAGAGCACTTTGGCGACGCTGTACGGGGACGAGCGCGCCTAGCGGTCCTGGCGGAGCTGCCGGATATCGTCTCGCGCCTGTCAGAAATCCCGGCTATATTGTGGCGGCAGCGGCAACTTTTCCCGGCCGCGATCGTTTCCGATGGGGGTGGAGACTAGCGGGAGACCCGCGTATGGCGTTGTGGGATTCCGCAAAGCGACATGCAGAACCGCGGTACAGCCATCCCTGGCTGGCCGAAGCCATTTTTGCGCTCGATAAGCGGCTGCGCCGCCATTACGCGGTGCTGGAATATAGCGCGCACCCCGCGTGCATTTTTCGCCTCGAGATTGTTGCCGCGCGCCGCGCGCTGACGTTGCGGGACGGCACCACTTTGCGCAGCGGAGCGCGTATTGCACGGTTGCATTTTTGGAATGAACATATTCCCCCGGTGCCGCCACGGGGAGCGACGATTCGCTGGGCGCGGCAGATGCAGAAAGCTATATCGACGTCGTTGCGCGAGCTCGCGCGCTTTCTTTCTTCGCGCGGCGATTTGAGCGATATCTCGGTGATCTGCGGCGACGTTCCCTCCGCCACGAGGGCGCACTGGCGGCAGGTTGAAACGATCATGGCCCATTACGGCTTCGAGACGATCATGGAGTCGGCGCCGTTGCCGATCGGGGAGCAGATCCATCGACTTGGCGAGAATGTCCTGATTTCGCTCACTGTGCTGGCGCAGAATGCCCGCGCCCTTCGGCTCGACACGCTCCGCCGCGCGCGGGTGCCGATCTACCTTTCGCGGCGGCTGCTGGAGCAGAAATTCGGTTGTTTAAACGCGGCGGAGCAAGCCGTGGAGGCAGTATGAGTCTTGTTCATTCGGTTCCCGATCTGACGATGTTCGTCGTTTCGCTGTGCGATGTCTGTCTTGCCGGCGCTTTCGTCGGCTGTCTGCTTATGCTGGTCGAATCGGCTTTTGTCCTGGGCTTTCGCGCGCAATCATCGACGGCCGGCGGCACGGAGCCGCCGGTGACGATCCTAAAACCGCTGCACGGCGCCGAACCGGGACTTCAGACGCGCCTCGCGGCGTTCTGCCAGCAGGACTATGGGGGCGCCGTGCAAGTGCTGTGCGGCGCGGGCGACGCGGCGTCGCCGGCGGTGCCAGCCGTGCGCGGCATGCAGCGCGAGCATCCCGATCAGGGCATCGAGCTGCATGTCGATTCACGCCGGTACGGCAGCAATCGCAAGGTTTCGAACCTGATCAACATGCTGCCGCGCGCCCGGCATGACATTCTGATGATTTCCGACAGCGATATCGTGGTGCAACCGGGGTATCTGCACGCAATCGCGGCGCTGCTGGCGCGGCCGCGCGTGGGCGCCGTGACCTGCCTTTACCACGGCATCGGCGGCGACGGGTTGTGGTCGCGGCTCTCCGCGCTTGCCATCAACACTCACTTTCTGCCGCAGGCGATCACCGGGCTGGCTGTCAGAGTCACCAAACCATGCTTTGGCGCCACGATCGCGATGCGGCGCTCCATGCTCGAGCGGATCGGCGGCTTTGTCCCGTTTGCCGACGAACTCGCGGACGATTATGCGATCGGCCTTGCGGTGCGCGCGACCGGCAGCGACGTCATCACCGCGCCGTTCCTGGTCGGCCATCGCTGTTTCGAGGGCAGCCTGCGTCAGCTCATGCGGCATCAGATTCGGGTGGCGAGGACCATCAAGAATATCGATCCGATCGGTTACGCCGGCACGATCATCACCCATCCCTGGCCGCTCGCCCTTCTCGGCATGCTTTCGGGAAGCACCGCGGCGGCGCTGGTTGCGGTTGCGGCGCTCGCGTCGCGTGTTGCATTGTGCCGGTGCGTCGAACGGCGATTCGGTCTGCCGCGGGAAAACGTTTGGCTCCTTCCGCTCCAGGACCTCATTGCTTTTGCCGTCTACGTGACGAGTTATTTCGGGGCGACGGTTCACTGGCGAGGGGCCAACTACCGCGTGGCCGCGGACGGCGCCCTCATCGAGGAAGATCCGAGGCGCTCATGATGCGAACCTTGTGCTTGCAAGCCCCCTCGTTCGACGGCTTCGACGGCGGGGCCGGGTCGCGCTACCAGGCCCGGCGCGAAATCCGCTCGTATTGGTATCCGACGTGGCTCGCCCAGGTCGCCGCGATGGTTCCCGGCAGCAAACTGGTCGATGCGGTGCCGCACCGGCTGGCGCCGGCCGACATCGTCAGGACCGTGCGCGACTACGATCTCGCGGTGCTGCACACGTCCACGCCCTCATTTGCCTCGGATGTGCGCATCGTCGAGGCGCTCAAGGCCGCCAATCCGAGCCTCAAAGTCGGCTTTGTGGGCGCGAAGGTCGCAGTCGAGCCGGATGCCAGCCTGATGAGTTCGCCGGCCATCGATTTCGTCGCCGGCAATGAATTCGATTTCACCATCCGGGAAATCGCCGCGGAGCGCGACTGGAGCCGCATTGCCGGACTGTCCTACCGCGACGCCGCCGGCGCGATCCGGCACAATCCTGCGCGCGCGATCCTCGAAAACATGGATGAGCTGCCGTTCGTCACTCCGGTCTACAAGCGCGACCTCGCGATCGAAAAATATTTCATCGGTTATCTGCTGCATCCGTACCTGTCGCTTTACACCGGCCGCGGGTGCAAATCGCGATGTACGTTCTGCCTCTGGCCGCAGACGGTCGGCGGCCATCGCTATCGCACCCGCAGCGTCGGCAACGTGATCGACGAAATCCGCTGGGCGAAAGCGGCGTTTCCACAGGTCAAAGAGTTTTTCTTCGACGACGATACCTTCACCGACGACCGGCCGCGCACCGAGGCGATCGCGCGCGAACTCGGCAAGCTCGGCGTCACCTGGTCGTGCAACGCCAAGGCCAATGTGCCGCACGATACGCTCAAAGTCATGCGCGACAACGGTTTGCGGCTCCTGCTCGTCGGCTACGAAAGCGGCAACCAGCAGATCCTGTACAACATCAGAAAGGGCATGCGCATCGAGGTGGCGCGACGCTTCACCAAGGATTGCCACGAACTGGGCATCACCATTCACGGCACCTTCATCCTCGGACTTCCCGGCGAGAGCCGCGAGACCATCGAAGAGACCATCCGGTTTGCCACCGAAATCAATCCGCACACGATCCAGGTCTCCATTGCGGCGCCCTATCCGGGGACCGAACTGTACCGCGACGCGCTCAATCATGGCTGGCTCGACGAACAACATGCGGAGCTGGTCGATGGCCGGGGCGTGCAGATCGCTCCGCTCCACTACCCGCATCTGAGCCATACGGAGATTTTCCATTCGGTCGAGGACTTCTATCGGCGCTTCTACCTGCGCGCCCCGAAGATCGCCTCGATCGTCTCGGAAATGGTGCGCAGCCCGGATATGATGGTGCGGCGGCTGCGCGAAGGAGTTGAATTCTTTTCTTTCCTGCGCGAGCGGCGGGAGCTGGTGCACTGAAGCATCTGGTCATCAACGCCGACGATTTCGGGCTCAGTCAGGAAGTCAACGAAGCGGTAGAGGCCGCGCACCGCGACGGCATACTGACCGCCGCAAGCCTGATGGTCGGCGGCGCCGCGGCCGCCGATGCGGTGACGCGTGCGCGACGTTTGCCGAACCTGCGGGTCGGCCTGCATCTCGTGCTGGTCGATGGCGATGCGGTCTCGCCGCGCGCCGAAATACCCGGCCTGCTTGACGGGACTGGACGCTTGCGCGGCAATCTCGGCCTGTTCGGCGCCCAGATCGCGATGCAGCGCTCGCTGCGGCGGCAGGTGGCAAAAGAAATAGCCGCGCAATTCGAGGCCTTTCGCGCAACCGGCCTGCCGCTCGACCACGTCAACGGGCACCGGCATTTTCATCTCCATCCGGTGGCCGCCGCGGCAATCATCGGCATCGGACGGCATTATGGAATGCGCGCGCTGCGCATCCCGACCGAGCCGCGGCGCGTTCTTTGCGACATCGACCCGCAGACCCGGCGGCGCGGCGCGAGCCTCCTTACGGCGCCGTGGGCGGCTTTGCTGCGCCGGAGCGCCCGGCGGAGCGGATTGACCGTTGCGGATACGGTTTTCGGACTGGAATGGTCGGGCGCCATGACGGCAGCGCGCTTGGCCGCACTGATCAAGCGCATCTCGGGCGGATTGGTGGAAATCTATCTGCATCCCGCCACCCGCGGCGGCTTTGCTGGCGCGGCGCCCGGCTATCGCTATGCCGAGGAATTCGCCGCGCTCGGAGATGCCGAATGCCTGGCTGCCGCTCGGCAATCCGGCTGCACGCGGGGCGGTTACGCCGACCTGCCCATCCCTTAGGCGATTGCCACAGACCGACAGCCGCTTTTGTGCAGTGCGGGAGCGCCACTAATCGCCGCTCAAACGGTCCTCGCGTCCATGAATTCACCATGTTCGGGGAGCAGATGCAATTTTGCGCGGGGTTGGGGGTCGGTGCGGAACAAACCGGGGAAAGCCGCACTTTTCCATGTAGTTGCATAAGAATTTTCCGCGCTGGTGCTTTGACCGAGGATCGGGGCGAGTCGCTTTGCGAGCGTACTTGCTCCTCGACGATCGGAGGTCCGGATCACGCGACGCGGGGACTGTCCAACACATGTCATCGGAAGCCCAATTCGCCGCCGCCGGCCTTGCAGACAGCCTGCTGGGTGGCGGAGACGATTTCAGCTTGGCGGCCGAACGTGCGCCGCTACCGCAGCGCGCTACCGTGATTGCATTGGTGGGCATGGCATTTGAGGCCCGAATTGCGGCCGCCCCCGGCGTTCTGGTTTTTTCGCGCAATGCCCAGCGCGAGCTGGCTTTGGCCGTCGACGATGCCGCGCGGCTCGGTTGCCGCGGCATCATCAGCTTCGGCGTCGCTGGAGGACTTGCTGGCGGCTTGCAGACCGGCGATTGGATCGTCGCCTCCGCCGTGTTCGAATCGCAGGTCGTGCGCGCCACCGACAAGGCTTGGTCGAGCGAACTGCTCGATGCGCTTGGCAGCGCCGCCGCGTACGCGCCGATCGTCGGCGTCGACACTCCGATTGCGGAGCCTGCCATCAAGCGGGACCTGTATCGCACCACCGGTGCGGCAGCGGTCGATATGGAATCCCACATCGTCGCCCGCCTGGCGGCGACCCATGGCCTCGCTTTTGCCGCCCTGCGGGTCGTCGTCGATCCGGCCGATCGCGCGATTCCCAGTTCGGCGCTCATGGGCATGGGTGCGGGTACGGGTGGCCGCGCCGACGGGCTGGCGGTGCTGCGCGAATTGCTCGCGCAGCCGTCGCAGCTGTCGCGGCTGGTTCGCATTTCGCTCGATGCGTTGGTCGCCCGCACCGAGATGCAGCGCGTGCGCCGATTGGTCGGACCGCATTTCGGATTGACCGGTATCGCCCAGCCGGCGCGCACGGGCTTGGCGCCGGACCTGGCGCCGGACCTGGCGCCGGGCTTGGCAGAAGACAAGCCGGCGCAGGCGGACGCTGCGGTCTATCGCTCGCTCGCCTGAAGCAGATCGAACTCGCCGCCAAGGACGAGATCGAGCCGCCCCGTGCGCCATTTGCCCGCGGCATCGCGGACGAGCGGGGGCTGTTCGCGATAGCGCCGCACCACCGTGTTGAGCCGCGGCGCCTGCTCGATCGTCCTGGCGATCAGCGCGCTCTCCTTGGCCGGGGACACCTCGCCGAGCGGGACGGCTGCGATGCGCACGCGCGCGGTGGTGCGGTTTGCCGTCTCCTCCGGGGATTCGAAAACGTGTAATCCCGCCTCGGGCGAGAGAATGCGATAGGCACCAAAGCCGCTGATCGTCAGAGCCGGCGCGTCCTTGCCCATCGCCGGCGATTCGGAAATCTGCATGTGGCGCTTGCCCGCCCAGGCGCAGTACATCGACCGCAATCGATTGCACCACACCAGAGTCGCCTGCCGGTCGACGGCGCCGTCGAACACCGGTTCGATCGTCAAGGCGAGCTCGATCGGTGAGTTTTCCGCCGCATCCTTGGCGCCTTCGCGGATCAGATACAGTTGCAGCGCCAGGCGGCCGCTCAGTCGCGGGGAATAGCGCGTCGGCGTGCGACTGTGTCGCTCCAACCGCCGGCGCAGTGAATCCGCGGTTTCCGTCGCGGACTTGACCCGATCCATCAAGGCGAAGCGGGCAAGCGGGCCAAAGCGATCGACCCGATTCCAGAACTCGGGGGCCGCCATCTGTTGCGCGAGCGCGTCCTTGAGATCATTCCACTCGGCGGATCGCAGCATCAGCTCGATGTCGTTGAATTCGGCTTGCAGGGTCCGCAATTCGTCGAGTGTCCCCCTCGGCGCAAGGATGATCGAGGCGAGTGCCGATGGGGGCGCCGGGCCAGCCGCGGCGGCAGCAGCCGCCTCGGGAGCCGCCGCGTCGGCGTCCGGATCGACGAACTCCACCTGAATGGCCTTGCCGTCGCTGCGCACGAACAGAAATTGCTCGCCTTCCGGAAACCGCTTCTCGACGATCATCGCCGCCAGCGGCGCCACCAGGTATTGATCGATCGCACGCTTTAGCGGCCGCGCTCCCATTTCCGGCGAGAAGCCATGCTCCAGCAAAAATTCGAGCGCCGAGGATTCCCATTCAATGGCCCAGCCACGGTCTTTCAGGCCGCGCCGTTCGAGCAGAGCGGCCAGCTCCTTTTTGAGAATGCCGCGCATCAGCTCGCGCGTGAGCGGGCGGAAAACGATGATCTTGTCGAGCCGGTTCTGAAATTCCGGCCGATAGGTCTGGCTGATTGCGCGCAGCACCTGCTCCTTGTTGAACTCGTCTGCTTGCGGCGCAAAACCGAGCCCAAGGGAGCGGTGCGCGGTGGCGCCCAGGTTCGACGTCATGATGATCAGGCAGTGGCGCAGGTCCGCGACTTGTCCCATTGCGTCGGTGAGCCTTCCTTCGTCGAAGGCCTGCAGGAACAGGTCCCAGATCATCGGGTGCGCCTTCTCGAACTCGTCGAGCAGCAGCACGGAGAACGGCTGCTTGCGGACGCGGCTGATCAACGAGTCGGCTTCGAAATGCTCCGTTGTGTTCTGCCCGAGAATCTTGCTCATCGAATCGTAAGTCTGGAATTCACTCATATCGAGCCGGATCAGCCGCTCGGCCGAGCCGAACAGGAATTCGGAGACCGCCTTGGCGAGTTCGGTCTTGCCGGTGCCGGTCGGGCCGGCAAACAAAAAGACGCCGATCGGCTTGCCCGGATCGTTGAGACCGGCCTTGAGCATGGCGACGCGATCGACGACGGCCGCCACCGCCTCGTCCTGGCCGAGCACGCGCGCCGAGAAGAAATCGCGAATCGACTTGAGATCGAGCTGCTCCTTGGTGTCGAGAATTGACAGCGGCAGGCCGGAAAGCTGCGACAGCGTCTCCAGCACCGCGCGGGAAGCAATCGACTGCGACGGCTCCTCGGCCCGTGCCGCGGTCAATTTGAGCAGCAGCAGCACCGAACCCGGCAGCGAGCCGATGCCGAGGTACTGGCTCGCGCTATCGAGCGCGACTTCGGCGCAATCGGCGCCGAAGCAGGTGTGGATCTTGTCCGCCATTTCATCGACCACATTGCGCGCCAGCACCAGCGTCTCGGCCGGCGGCAAGGGCTCGATCATGGCGGTTTCGAACAGGCTGCGCACCGTCGGTTTGAGCCGCAGCAACCGCACCATCTCTTTGGGCGTCGCCTCCGCCCAGACCACCAACTGGCCGGTGTCGATGGCGGGCATGACCTGGTCGAGCATGGTCGCGCTTTGCCCCGAATGCGTGCCGCTCGATGCGAGCTGCACGATGTCGGGGACGTACCAGATCATCCGGCTTCGCTTGGAGAGTTCATCGATCACTTGCCGAATGCGGCCTTCGAGCTGGCCGATATAGATTTGACCGGCTTGCAAGTCGGCGCCGCCGGCCTCGAACACGCTCCAACCGTCCGGCTCGATCCGCTGTGCGAGCAGCCGCAAGAACGACGTCTTGCCGACCAGCGGCTCGCCGGAAATCAAAAACGACCGCGGCGGCCGTTGACGCAGGGCAGCCTCGGCGAGCGCGAAGGCTTTTCCCCAACGGCCGGGCTCGACGAGAACGTCTGCGTCCTTTTGATCCTTCCAGAAGCGGCCGACGGCTTTCAGCGCGGCGGTATCTTCGGCCGCCGCCGGCGCCGGCAGCGCCGCGTTGTCGATGTCTTTGATCAGGCCCGCTGTCGACGGATGATCGACCTTTTGCAGAAAATTGCGGATCTGCTCCTTCGGCGAAGTGCCCACGGCCCCCAGCGAGGAGCCAAACATAGCGGCATCACCGCGTTCGGCGCACCGCGCCAGATAATCACGACACAGAATCTGCATCCAGCGATTGTCGACCCACCAATCCTTGGCGTAGGCGAACGGGGCGCCGACAGGCAGTCGTGGTTCGGCATGGAGGAAAAAATCGAGCGCGAAATACATCGGCCACGCCGAAAGTTCCGCGCACTGCCGCAGCACCTGCTTGGCGACCTTGCCGCGCTCCGGGCGGGCCTTGAGCGCCGCCAGCGCCGCGCACGTCAGCGACCAGCTGTTGCCCTCGACAAACTGCAGCACGCTGGCAAGCGGCACCTCCGGCAAGGCCAGGAGCCGGACCGCCTCGCGGAAATCCGGTTGGGCATAGAGGTCGCTGGGATGCGCCGCATTGGAGCCGAACGGAGCGAAGAGCGCGTTGAGCTCGTAGATCCGCGTCGTGAGCGAGCGCAGATCGAATGGATCGGCCGGCTTGGGCGGAATGATTTCGGCTGCAGCGGCCGCTTTCGTGCCGGATTTGCGCCGGCTTAGCTGCCGCGCGCGCAGAGCCTTCCGGTAGAGCAATCCGATGACGAAGGCAGCTACGACGAAGGCAGCTACGCCGTCCCAAACGTCCACGCCGTCAACTCCGCCCTTGTCATCCCGCTGTTCTCAACGCCGCGTTCGCCGGCATGCTCGGCCGCGCGCGCCCGCGCACGACCGAGCTTCCGTTGCGCAAGCGCGCTCACGCCTGCGAGATGAACTTGGTGACCAGATAGGCGTCCAGGCCCTCGATCCCGCCCTCGCTGCCGTGGCCGCTCTCCTTGACGCCGCCGAACGGCGTTTCCGGCGTCGAGATCGCGATTGAATTGACGCCGACCATCCCCAATTCCAGCGCGTCGCCGATCGCCGCGGCGGTCGCGTTCGAGGTCGTGAACGCATAGGCTGCGAGTCCGAATTCCAGCGAGTTGGCCCGTTCGACCACTTCGTCGAAAGTCTTGAAAGTGACGATCGGCGCCAGCGGTCCGAACGGCTCCTGCGTCATGATCTTGGAGTCGTCCGGCACGTCGGTGATCACCGTCGGCTCGTAGAAATAGCCCTGGTTGCCGCGCCGCTTGCCGCCGGTCTGGATCTTGCCGCCGCGGCTCTTGGCGTCATTGACGAAGCTCTCCATCGCCTCGATGCGCCGTGCGTTCGCCATCGGCCCCATGGCGATGCCCTTCTCCAGGCCGTCGCCGACCTTCAGACCGCCGGCATATTCGGTGAAGCGCTTGAGGAAGCGCGGGTAGACATCTTCCTGCACATAAAATCGCGTCGGCGAGATGCAGACTTGGCCGGCGTTGCGATATTTGTAGGCGGCAATCGTGTCGGCCGTCTTCTCCGGATCGGCGTCGGCAAACACCACGACCGGCGAATGGCCGCCGAGCTCCATGGTGGTGCGCTTCATGCCCTTGGCGGCAAGCCCGGCGAGATGCTTGCCGACCGGGATCGAGCCGGTGAAGGAAATCTTGCGGATCGCATCCTTGTTGAGCAGATACTCGGAGACTTCCGTGGGCACGCCGAACACCAGATTGAGCACGCCCGCAGGCAGACCGGCGTCGGCGAAGCAGCGCACCAGCTCGACGCAGGCGCCCGGCGTTTCCTCCGACGCTTTCAGAATGAGCGAGCAGCCAGCCGCGAGCGCACCGCCGATCTTGCGCGCCGGCGTCAGCACCGGGAAATTCCACGGCGTGAACGCGGCAACGACGCCGATCGGCTCCTGCACCACGAGCTGGCGCACCCCCTTGCCGCGGCCCGGCACGATGCGGCCGTAAGAGCGGCGGCCTTCCTCGGCGTACCAGTCGATGATGTCGGCTGAGCCGATCACCTCGGCGCGCGCTTCCGGATACGGCTTGCCCTGCTCCAGCACCATGATTTTCGAGATGGCATCAAAGCGCTCGCGCATCAGGTCGGCCGCCTTGTGCATGATCTTGCAGCGGTCGTACGCCGAGGTGGCGCGCCACACTTTGAAGCCTTTTTCGGCGGCTTGGAGCGCGGCGTCGAGATCAGCCTTGCTCGCGTGCGGCAGATGGGCGAGCGGCTTTTCGGTCGCCGGGTTGATTACGTCCTCGCCCTTGCGGCCATCGCCGCCGAGCCACTTGCCATCGATGAAGAGTTCGAGATTACCGTACATGACGTCCTCGCTGGGGGCTTTTCCTGGGGCCTGATATTGGACGAAGGATTAGCAGTTTTTGCCGGCGCTGCGTAGGGTGGGAAAAATCGTCTGTTCTGCCGCACGGCGTGGGCCTCGCGCCGACACGATTTTGCCCACGCGGGCTGGCCGGGAGGCGCGATACCCGCCCTACCCGCGCGTCGGGTCGATCACGAAATTGGTGAAGCCGCCATTGCGATCGTCCATTCCGGCAAGGACCTCGTTGACCATCGACAGCGGCGAAACACGGTGTTCGAGCGCCGACAGGTTCAACGTTCCGGCGCCGGCCATCGCCGCCAGCTCCTCGCCCTCGCCGGTGGTGAACCAGACTGAACCTTCCAGACCGATGCGGTTGGTCATCATCCAGAACGCGTTGAGCGGCAGCGTTTCCATGACCGCACCGATATTCGCCGCGCGACCGCCGCGACGCAGGCAATAAAGCGCGCGCATCAGCGCGCTTGCCGGCGCGCCCGGCGGCAGGCAGTCGACCACGGCGTCGACGCCGTGGCCGTCGGTCGCCCGCTTGGCGAATTGGACCAGCGGATCGCCCGGTCCGGGAGCGGCCTCGGGCACGGACATCACCTCGATCCGTGCCGGCGCCAGCGCCTTGACGCGTTCGAGCAGCGCCGCGTTGCGCGCGGTGCCGAGGATTTTTGTCGCGCCCATCGCCAGGGCGACCTGCGTCGCGTTGAGGCCGAGCTGGCCGCTGATGCCGTTGATCAGGAGCGTCTGTCCGGGCCCGGCGCCGACCTTGCGCAGCGCCGAATAGGCGGTGCCCACATAACCGAAGCGCGCGGCAGCCTCGAAGCTCAAATTGTCGGGCAGCTTCACCAGCGCCGTGGCGGGCGCGGTGAGAAACTGCGCCAGCCCGCCGTAGGGGTAGGCGCGCATGATCTCCTGCGAGCGGCCGAAATAGCCTTGCAGCGTCCAGCCGGGACAATCCTGCGGCCGGCCGCTCCTGCACATGCGGCACGAACCGCACGATCGCGCCGGATTGACATAGACGCGCTCGCCCGGGCGCACGGAAAAAACCTGCTCGCCCACCTCGGCGACGACGCCCGCCGGATCGAGGCCGAAACATGCCGGCAGCGGCGGCATGATCTTGTTGTCGGGAGTGAGCGTGCCGAAGAAATTGCTGACGACGCGCGCCAGATTGGGAACGACGCCGCAGGCCTTCACCTCGACCAGCACGTCGGTCGGCCGCGGCCGCGGCACCTCGACGCGATCGAGCGTCATCGGCGCTCCGTACGCGTGCAGCCGCGCCGCGATCATGGTGGGCATGGCGGTGTCTGCTTCAATCCCTTCGCCGTTTGCAGTTTGCCGTTGCCGTTTGCCACCCGCGCCCACCGCCCGGTGCGCATCCGCCGCTCACATGAACGCCTGGATGCCGGTTTGCGCACGCCCGAGCACCAGCGCGTGGATGTCGTGGGTGCCTTCGTAGGTGTTGACGGTTTCCAGATTGCAGAGCACGCGCATGACGTGGAATTCTTCGGTAATGCCGTTGCCGCCATGGATGTCGCGCGCCAGCCGGGCGATGTCCAGGGCCTTGCCGCAATTGTTGCGCTTGAGGAGCGAGATTGCCGGCGGTGAGGCTTTGCCCTCGTCGATCAGCCGCGACAGCCGCAACGCCGCGTGCAGGCCGAGCGCGATCTCGGTCTGCATATCGGCAAGCTTTTTCTGCACGAGTTGATTGGCCGCAAGCGGCCGGCCGAACTGCTTGCGGTTGAGCGCGTATTCGCGCGCGCGGTGCCAGCAGAATTCCGCCGCTCCGATGGCGCCCCAGGCGATGCCGGCGCGCGCCACGTTGAGGCAGCCGAACGGGCCGGCAAGCCCGGAAACGTTCGGCAGCAAATTCTCTTCGGCAACCACGGACCCGTCGAGCACAATCTCGCCGGTGATCGAGGCGCGCAGCGACAGCTTGCCCTCGACCTTCGGCGTCGAAAATCCCTTGGTGCCGCGCTCGACAATGAATCCGCGAATTTTGCCGTCGAGCTTGGCCCAAACCACGGCAAGATGAGCGACCGGCGCGTTGGTGATCCAGGTCTTGTTGCCGGTGAGCTTGAAACCGCCCGCCACCTTCTCGGCGCGCGTGGCCATCGAGCCGGGATCGGAGCCATGGTCGGGCTCGGTGAGGCCGAAGCAGCCGAGCAGTTCGGCGGTCGCCATCTTGGGCAAATATCTGCGCCGCTGCGCTTCGTTGCCATAGGCGTAGATCGCCTGCATGGCGAGCGAGGACTGGACCGACATGGCGGAACGGAAGCCGGAATCGACGCGCTCGAGTTCACGCGCGATCAGGCCGTAGCAGACGTAGTTGAGGCCGGAGCCGCCGTATTCCTGCGGGATGGTCGAGCCGAGAAGGCCGAGCGCTCCCATCTCGCGGGTGATCGCCGGATCGTAACGCTCCTCGCGGTTCGCCATGATCACGCGCGGAAACAGCTTCTCCTGCGCATAGTCGCGCGCGGTGTCGCGCACCATGCGCTCTTCCTCGGTCAACAGGGCTTCGAGGTCGAGCGGATCGTCCCATTTGAACGCCGCATCCTTGATGAGCGCGCTTTTGGGCCGGTGTTTTTCGGTTTTTTCCGCCTTTTCCGCAAGCTGGCTCATGGTGGGGTCTCCTTCGCTGCCGCATCAGCTTAGGAGCCGCCTGCGGGAGCGGCAAGCGCTGGCCGTTGCCGGATCGGCGGCATTTCGCTATCTACACGCATCGCGCGACCTTGGCGCCCGTAGCTCAGCTGGATAGAGCGCTGCCCTCCGAAGGCAGAGGTCAGGGGTTCGAATCCCTTCGGGCGCGCCAACTTTTCGATCATTAGGACTCGCCTAGCTACCACATAGCTACCAGCGACGCGAACAAACGAGCATTGGTGGCCATCATGCGTCCGCTTTCCACGTCTGACTGAAGCCGGGAAACAACCCGTCCTCGTTCGCGGTGAGGAATAGATCGGGCTGGAGCTTGCAGGGGTTGATCAGTTCGGAGGCGAGCTTCTTCGGTACCGAGACCCCGTTGTCGAGGCTGTAGACCTTGCCGGCGGGCTCATAGGTGCACATCAACACCCGCTCACTGCGGAGCGCGTTGCGAATGCATTTCGCGTTCATCCAGTTTCCTTCTCATAAAGCTTTGGTCTTCAGGCCGCTTCGAGTTGCAGGCCGCCGTGTTGCGCGAGCATGGCGCGCAACCATTGCGCCGGCTGGGTGAGATACATGTCCTTGACGTGAACTGGCGGAACAAAGAGCACATCTGAGCCGGGCTGCAGCAAGCGCCGATAGCTCTCTGCCGCCGTGCGGACATGCAGGCCATGGTCGCCGAATGCCCAGTCTCCGTTCCAGCTGTCAGCGTAGAACTCATGATCCAGCGACTTGTAACCGAGCGCCCGAAAGACGCTTGGATGCGTGAACACGTGCGCGCTGCGCGCCAAGTCCAAGGGCGCGGTGTCCAGCCGGACACACAGGCTGGAGCGGGAATTGCGCTGCCCGATGGCGATAACGCACCACAGCTCGACCGGCCGCAGGTTGGCCAGCATGCGAACGAGTGCCAGCATAGCGGCTCCGCGCTTCAGGCAGGTCTTTGCGTCTATGCCGGCGCTGGCGACCAGTTCGACAAAGATGGACAGCGGCGCCGTAGCCGTCGTGCAACGCCGCTTCAGGCGCATATTGTAGGGATTGCCGGCCAGATACTGCGGCACGTTCGGACACATGCCGATAACCGAATTGAACGTCCGCCAGGATTTCGACACCGGCACAAGCGCTTCCAATTCGCCCAGCAGGTTGTCACTTGCCGCGACGCCCGTCGGATCGCCCGAGCGAACCGCGGCGAGGGATTGCTCGTAAGTCATGCCGCCGTACCAGCGCGTGCCTTCCCTGCCGACTACTCGCCTCTCGGCAGGTAATTGATCGGCAAAGTCCGCAAATCCCGGCAGATCGCAAACGACAAAGTTCTCGATTGCTTTCGGCTGCGATCGGATGACCGCTTCGGTCGCTTCAAGCGTCGTTTTCACGAACATGCGCTATGCCTCAATCATGCGCCGCTGATCCGGCGTGATGTTGGCCAGATAGGTGGCCTCGGCTGCCTCTTGCTCGGATAGCCCGGACGCGATCAGGGCTGCGCCGGCAAGCGTCATGCGTACGTCGATCATGACCTTGAGCCCGGCGGTTTGCGCTCGCGCACGGGCACCCTGGACGCGCTGTACCCAGCTTTCATTGCCGGCTATCGACACCTCGAACGCCTTGTCGATGTTCCATGGTAACCGGGCCGGGAAGCGGGACAGGAAGGCGGCATCGAGCTTGGTGGCACCGCAATAGTCGGCGTTGGCGCCGTTGCCCCACGTGTTGGCCGTACAGATGATCAGGCAGTCCTTGTGCCGCTTGATCTGGCCGTCCGGGAAGGCCGCGACACCGTTCGCCAGATGCGGATTGACCGCAAGCAATGCGACAGGGTCGGAGCGATCAACCTCATCAAACGTATAGACACCGCCATGCTCGTACGCGTCCCGGAACGGCGTGCGGTGATAGTTACCCGCTGCATCGATGAAGCCCGTCATCTCATGCGGCATCGAGATGGCGCCGTTGAAGTACCACTTGCGGTCAAGCACCTTGGCGAGCTGCTTGCAGGCAGTGGTCTTGCCGGAGCTTGCCTCGCCCGACAGGAAGATGTTGACGTGGTAGGCGTCTGCATCCCGCGCCTGCGCCATGCGCAGCAGCAGCGGGAAATTGGGATGAACCGTCCCTTCAACGTCCTTGGTCTCGCCGCTTGGCGCGATCAGTTGCACGCGGGTGACCGGCCAGATGGATTTCTTCAGCTCCGCGGCGATGGCGTCCGCCTTGTCTTTTATCGTGGCGTCGATAATCTCGCGGACCTGAGTGGCATCGACGCTCGACCCTATGGTCTTGCGCAGCAAGTCGAGCAATGCAGCAGCATCGCCGTTGGCATGCCCGTTGGCGCAAGTGGTCGTCGTCTCGATTGTCTGATTTGCCTGCGAGGTCTCTTCGGGCGGGTCATCCCCTGCAGCTTGCTTGGCTTCCTCGTATTTCTTCAGCAAGCGGCCAAACTGCTCGCCCTTGGTATCGTTATAGGCGAACGCCAGTTCGCGCATGGAGAGACCGCCGACGAACAGTGCCGGCAGGCCCTGGGCCACGAACCACTTGCGCACAAGCCCGCGGTTTTCCGCCGTGACGGTCACTTGACCGCGCGGGCCGATCGCGGCTTCCGCTTCGCCAACCGACATGGACGCGGTTCTAGACATGCGATGCACCTCGGCCGGGGCGACGAATCAGCCGGCTGTCCTTTGAATAGACATCAGCTGTCAGGATTGAGCCGCGACGCGTGCCGTCGCCGTACGTTCGCAAATGAGGGTCAGGCACTCGGCCGCTGGTCAGCCTGTGCACATGCGCACCATCGAACGCTGCCGCCATCTCCCGCAATTCGCGCTTAGGCGTTTGCAGGATGTAGGCCGGCTTAGTGAATTCAAGTTGTGCAGCTTCACGTGCTTGATTACGAGCGCGCTGCAGCTTCGCGTTCATGGCGCGGTTGGCCATCGTTACCTCCAAAGGTAATGAAGCAAAGGTGCATCGGCAGAACACTCGCAGCTGCGGCTCTCAACGGGATGCGAAGACCCTTTGCCCGCCAGCGTGCCTGACTGCTCACCAGGAAGGGCCGGAACATTCGCCCTGCCGATGCGAAATCATCAAACGCGCTCCGGCCGCACCTTGCCTTTCGGCCGCAAGCCGGAGCGCAATTCCATCGTTCGATGGGATTTTGTTGGTATCCGCGACGCTCAATGTGCGGGGCTTGAGCCTTCCCGATCAGACCCGCGTTGTCGCGCGGTGCCGTCATGATCGGCTGCTCGTATCTCTTCATCGCACGGTGGTGAGCCGCTTGTCCCGCACGTGACCGCGTGCTTTGCGGGGCCGCGAAGGAGATCGCGCCGGCTTTTCGATAAGTCATCCCGTCCGGAGGGACCGCCCGTCATGCAGGGTCCAGCTATTCTCCACCGCCACCTCGCAGGGTGGCGTGCCCGATGTTCGGCTTGTGAGACCTACCCGCGCCCTTGTCCGACGCTGTGACCGGGATTGGCGTCCACGCCCGCAGGTCAATCGACCTCGTACCCACACTCACGCGGGAGGCGCTTTGGATCGATTTGCCGCTCGTTTTGTACGGTGTTTCGATCCTCACTGTAGGGACAGGGAGGGCTCACCCGGCGGGGGGTATTGGACAGGCCGGTGCGGGGGGTGGGGCGCCTTTCACCAGGGACCCGAAAAATATGGAGGACAAAGAATCCAATCGTTACCTTCGAGATACCTTTAAGGCGCTTTAAAAGAGTACATTCAACGATCTCTGGACAGACTAGGCCGAAGCCGACTGGCATAAAGAGGTTGTGCGAAAGCACGGCGCGACCAGCGCAAACCATTGCGCCCGGATCATTCGCGCCATGTACAAGCGCCGCGCCGGCCTTGATCGCTCTTTGAACGTGGCATTCCTGCCGACTAGCGGCGTGAAGCTCGCCAAGCAAAAGAACGAGCAAAAGGGCATGGGAGCCGCCGACTTACCCGCGTGGTTCGCAGCGTGGCACCGTATCCCCAACGCGACGCGCAAGGGCTACCACTTGGCGAACCTGCTAACAGGTTGCCGCCCCGGCGAGCTTGCGCGCACGCGCTGGCGCGACTTTGACCGCAAGGCGCGCGTGCTCACTATCGGCGACGCCAAGGCGGGCAACACAATCGAAATTCCGACAACGCCGGAAATTGAAGCTGCGATCAAGATGGCCGCAACCGACTCGACGATCGTCTATAAATCGCACGGCCGCGAATTCGTGCACGAAAAGACCGTGAGCCGTGGTCCAGATGATTTTATTTTCGCTGGGTGCCAATTCATCCAAGCGCGCAACCGGGGCGAAGTGCCATGCATTGCACACAAGCGTTTCCATGTCCAACTCGCGGCGGATAGGTGCACTCACGGCTTGAGCACGAGTTTGGGCCGTTCTCACGCCACGGCGCGCATCCCGCGATGATGCGCCAGCCAAGACCGATGGTCTCGACTCCCATGGAACAAACCATGTACAACTGGCAGGTAAGTCAAGGCTCGGCCGAACGCCGTGTCAGGATTAGGTCACTTACGGCAGCGCAAAAGGACCTGCAGCGCGCGGAAAGGGGCTCGATCGGTCCCTTGGCCCTTGTCGGCGGAAACGGTTGAGAGAAATGGACCAGAATGACCAGAAACAGAAGCGCAAGAACGACGATGTTGTTTTCCGCTTTCGCAGGTTCTGGACTCAACGCGGAATAGATTTCGGAGATTACTTTCCTTGCCGTCTCCGCGTTCGGTACCGCAAATGGGACCGCAAGCTCAAAACTAAAGCTCGTCTTTTGGCCTGCACCCGGTTCCGCAGACACCGAGTTAGGTGTTTTGATGGGACCGGAGGTGAGTCATGGAGAGGCGAAGGTTTACGCGGGAGTTCAAGCTTGAAGCGGTGCGGCTGATCAGGGATCGCGGGGTCTCGTATGCGCAGGCATCCGAAGACCTGAAGGTGCATCCGACGCAGCTACGGAGCTGGGTGAAGGCGCTGGCGGACGATCCGCAGCATGCGTTTCCCGGCAAAGGTCAGCTGAAGCCCGAGCAGCTGGAGATCGCGCAGCTCAAGCGCGAGGTGATCCGGCTGAAGGCCGAACGCGACATCCTAAAAAAAGCCGCGGCCTACTTCGCGAAGGAATCGATGTGAAGTTCGGTTTCATAGCGAAGCACCGGGGGATCTGGCCGGCGGGATGGTTGTGCGAGGCGCTCGGTGTCTCGCGGGGTGGCTTCTATGCGTGGCTGACACGGCCGTGCAGTCGGCGCAGCCGAAGCGATGAAGAGGTGGGCGCGAAGGTTCGTGCCAGCTTCCTCGCCAGCGATCGAACCTACGGCGCCAGGCGGGTGTGGCACGACCTTCTTGCGGAGGGTGTGCCCTGCGGCCTGCATCGGATCGAACGATTGATGCGGCTACAGGCTCTCAGAGCACGGCCGCGACGGCGCCGACTGCCGCCCGATCTGGGTGAGCGACCGACCGCGACCGTCGCTCCCAACGTGCTCGACCGCAGCTTTGAAGCGCCCGCTCCCAATCGTAAATGGATCGCTGACTTCACCTATGTGTGGACAGCGGAGGGCTGGCTCTACGGGAGCGAAAGGGGTCGGCGCGATCGGCGAGAGTGAAGCTGATCCGTGGGAAGTGTTGGGAGGCAGTGGCGTCGCGGATGAGAGCTTCGACCTGATCATCATGAACCCGCCGTTCACGCGGCTCACGGGCGGCGGTGGAAAAACAAGCGAAGTGCCTCTCCCAATGTTCGCAGCCTTTGGCACCGAAGCCGAAGAGCAAGAGCTTATGTCCCAACGTACGAAAAAGCTCACTCAGGGGACCGCAGCGCACGGAAACGCCGGTGAGGCCAGCATTTTTCTGCAGATGAGCCACAACAAGACGAAAGTTGGGGGCTACGTTGCACTCGTACTGCCTATCACCATACTTTCGGGTGTTGCATGGGCGGCGTGTCGTGAACTTATTCGCAAAAATTACCACGACATAGTCATTGTCACCATCGCAAGTTCGAATTCAGGAAGTTTCGCGTTTTCGGCGGATACCGGGACAGGCGAATGCCTTATTGTCGCAAAAAAGGGCAACGGCCCGGCCAACCGCCTCAGCAGCATCAGTCTCATAGCGAAACCTTCTGCGCCGTTCGAGGGGACCGAGGTAGCACGCATCATTCGCGAGGCGATCGCCAGTGGCACGTTGGCCACGCTGGAAGATGGTCCCCTAGGGGGTACGCCGCTGGCGTTGGGCAATATCCGTTTCGGCGAGATGATTTCCGGTCCTATTCGACAGAATGATCAATGGCCCCTATTCCGCATTGCGGATCACGCCGTCGCGCAGGTTGCTTACCAGCTTGTTTCAAAAGGTACGCTGTGGCTTCCAGGTGCTTCGAAGACTGAAGCGCTGACAATTCCGATGTGTCGTTTCGAAGAGCTTGGCGAAGTTGGACCTTATCATCTCGATGTCGATGCCGCGAGCATTTCCGGCGGAGCAGCGCGCGGACCTTTCAAAATCCAAAATGTGAAGCCGGGGCATGCGGCGACATTCCCATTGCTGAACGGTCATGACGCAGACCATGAGCGGACACTAGAAATCGCCTACAACTCGGAAGGCGTTCCGAGGCTCGGCAAATCCGCAGATGAAAAGGAAGTCCTGCAGGAACGCCGCGACCGAATATGGGCGACACGCTCTCGACTGCACCTAAATACGGATTTTCGCTTCAATTCCCAAAGTCTTGCCTTCGCCATTACCAGTGATGAAAGCATAGGAGGTCGCGCGTGGCCGACCTTTAAGATGAAAGATGCGGACCACGACATCATTGCATCACTCTGGTACAATTGCACGCTTGGCCTCCTGAGCTATTGGTGGAGCGCAAACAAATCGCAGGACGGTCGGGGCTCAATAACGACCAGCCAAATGCCGAAGCTTAGTTTGCTCGATCCTCGGAAGCTAAAGCCGGCACAAGTGAGCGAAGCGAAGAAGTTTTTTAACAGCAACAAAACCCGAGCGCTTTTGCCTGCCCATCGGGTAGCGAGTGATATAATTCGAGCCGAACTAGATGAGTTTGTGCTTAGGGAACTGCTTGGCGTGTCCAACTTGCCCACGACCATGAAGCGGCTCGCCGTACTTCGCAGTAAGTTCGGCGAAGAACCGTCGTTCAATGGCGGAAAATCTTAAGTTTCCCGGAAAAGCGCTCGTCGTGTGAATGCAGCCGTGTCGGAAGTCCCCGCCGACACGGCCGAAGAACGCGAAGCCGCATGAAGCCGGCGCGCGTACCGCATCAACCTTTTCCCGACGGTGCGAATACGGTGCGGCCCCACAGGGCCGCACCAAATTTTTGCGTGAATAAAACCAAAAAGATGGAACCTTTAATCGCCCATTTTCACTATTCGCGGCGACTAAACACGAACGAGATCATTTCATTCGGTATCAGGAATGATGCAGGCATGCTGATCGCCGCTGCGTTGATTTCACCGACAAAATATCGAGAGCCGGTTGTCGCTCTTGGCCGTCTCGTGCGTGCACCGGATTGCGAAGTGCCAATGTCGCAGTTCATCTCGTGGTGTTGTGACCAGTTGCGCGCACGCGGCCACCATATCGTCATCGCGTTCGCCGACTGGACGCATGGTCACCATGGCGGCGTTTATCAAGCTAGCGGCTGGCACTATGATGGGCAGAAGCGGCCCACTAACGATGGGCTGGTTACAACCTCGCTCGTTGAGGATTGTGCTCGCCGAAGACCTGAAGCCGTGAGCGCACATTTCGTGCTTGGAGTATCCCATCCGTCGCAATGCGGCGTTCATAGCGTTCTCGGATACGCGTTCGTGCGCCACCCGATCTATACGGGCCTCATCGCCGCCCTTGCGGCTTCGGCGCTGGCTCAAGCGACGTGGACGGCGCTGCTCGGCGCGGGGCTGATCGCATGCGGTCTGTGGCTGAAGGCGCGTATCGAGGAACGCTTCCTGACGGCGGAGCTTGGCGCCGACGCTTACGGCGCGTATCGCCGGCGCGTGCCCATGCTGCTGCCGTTCCCGACGATCAGGCGACGGCCATAAGCGCTCGCGGGCAAGGGGTCGGCGTCAGGGTCTCGAAGTGATCACGCCTCTCTCGGTAACGACGATCCACTCGCCGTTTTGCCGTTTGACTTCCTGAACGCGCCCGAGACCGGGCATGACGCTACCGGCGCCCACGAGAAAGAGACTCCCGAAGCGGCGGCTTTCGACCACCGCACGGCCGTTGCGGACATCCTGCACGATCCAGTCGTGCACGACCGGATCGGCCGGTCTCGCCGCCGGCGGTGTCGGCTGGGGTGGCGACGACGCGGTCGCGATCGAGCCGGTGATGTCCGGCGCGGCGCCTTCGTGCTTGTCGAGCCGATCGACCGCATCGGCGATGTGGGCGAGCTTTGCCGCGGGCTCGGCCTGGGCGTGCTCGAGGGCATCGAGACGGCCGGTGATCTTGGCAAATTGCGAGGCGCTGCTGCGGCCGGTGCTTTCGAGGCTCGCCTTGAGTGCCGACAATTCAGCAAGCTGCGTCCGCAAGGCGTGGACAACGTCGCGCGCGGCCACCGTCTTGGCAGGCGGGGCCGACGCAACATGCTGGTTGGCGATGCCGGATGCACTGAGCGCACCGACGAGCGCGCCAATTCCCGCCGCACACGCGATGGTGGCGGCGAGCAGAAGAAAGCGCAGCGAGCCCGATTGCGGCGCGGGCGCCACGACTGCCGCAGGCAGGATCGGCGCGGCGTCGGGCGAATAAGAAACCAGTGCTGGGAGCGCGCCCGTGAACTTCATAGGCGGCGGCTCGTGCCCGCTGGCCGGAGCCTGTTCCTCGTCAATCTCGCCGTCGAGCTGTGGCGAGCCTTCCGTCGGCGCATCGTTACTTGCCGCGGCGTTCTCCGTGCTCGCCGCCGCCTCGTGGCTCGGCTCCGACGGAGTTGCGGCTGCGGCATCCACCTCGGTTTTGTCGCCCGAATTGCTGTCTTGATCCTGACCTTGGCGCTCGACCATGCGCATCCTCCGGCATTTCGGCTAGTGTGGCGGTTCAGAAATCCGCATCATTCTTGCCGCCAACCGGCCATGCGGATTTCTGAACCAAAGCCACACTGGAACAATAAGTTGCTGGTATCCTTCGAGCCGATGTTCGCAAACGGGTGCCGCACAATGATGCGAATTTCGAAATCGGGACCCGCCGACATCGTTGCGCTCGAGCGGCGTCGTTGCCGGCAGCACGATGTCGGCGCGGCGCGCGGTCGGCGTCCACCAGCTCTCATGCACGACGATCGTCTCCGGCTTCTGCCAGGCACGCTGCAGCCGGTTCAGATCCTGATGATGATGGAACGGATTGCCACCCGCCCAGTAGATCATGCGGATGTCGGGATAGACGCCGCGATGCCCGTTGAACTCATATTCGCCGCCCGGATTGAGCAGCGTGTCGGTAATGCGCGCCACCGGCACGGCTCGCCGCGCCGGATTGAGCGGCGGCGCCAGTTCCGGACTCGGCACATCGGCGCGCGGAACCCCCGCGCCGTTGGTCGAGCCGTGACCGAAGGCAAATCCGCCGCCGGGAAGCCCGATGCCGCCGAGCATGGCGGCGAGCGTGATCGCCGCCCAATAGGGCTGCTCGCCGTGATGGGCGCGCTGCAGCGCCCAGGCGCAAGTGATAAGCGAACGCACACACGCCATGCGCCGCGCCAGGTCGCGGATCGTGGCCGCGCTAACGCCGCAGATCGCCTCGGCCCATTGCGCGTCCTTCGGCACCCCGTCGTCGGCGCCCATCAGATAACGGCTGAAGGTCTCGAATCCCGTGCAGTAGCGTTGCAAGAACGCGGCGTCGTGACGCTGCTCGGCGAGCAACGTGTGCGCCATCGCCAGCATTATCGCCGTATCGGTATTGGGGCGGATCGGCACCCATTGCGCGCCCAGGAAATCCGGCACGTCGCCGCGATTCGGGCTGACGACGACGAAGTCGATGCCGGCCTCCTTGGCGCGGCGCAGCCACACTTCCGTGACGTGCGCGCCGGCGCCGCCGGACGTGACCTGGCCGTTCTTGAGCGCCAGTCCGCCGAAGGCGACGATGAGGCGCGTGTGCTTGACGATCGACGACCAGTCCGTCACGCGCCCGGTAACCGGCTCGAACGTGCCGATGACGCGCGGCACGAAGAACTGCGCCGCGCCCCAGCTGTAATTGCCGAGCTGATCGACGCAGCCGCCGCCGAGAAAGAGAAAGCGTCGCGTCAGCGTGCGCGCGTGATGCACGCGGCCGGCCGATGACCAGCCATAGGAGCCGCCGAAGATCGCGTCGGCACCGTGGCGGTCGCGGACGCGGCTGAGTTCCTCGGCCACCAGCGCGAGCGCCTCGTCCCACGGAATTTCGCGAAACCGATCGTTGCCGGTGCGCGGCCGCCCTTCCCGCCAGCCTTCCCGCAGCGCCGGCCGCGCCACGCGCAACGGCGAATGCACCATCGACGGAATCGCCGCGAGCATCGGCGAGGGCGCGGGATCGTGGACAAAGGGTTCGCAGCCGACGACGCGGCCGTCTTCAACCACGGCGTTGAAGGTGCCCCAATGCGAAAGCGAAGGAAAGCGCTTGAGCGTCATTCGCGCGGCACTCCAGGCCGCATCCGGGCATGTGCCGGTCGCGCCGGCAAGCACGGCGTCGCCCGGCGGCTCACGGGCTCGCGTGATTGATGAACTTGTCCGGCGGCCGCTCGCCCCATTGCGACACCAATGCTTCCTCTGCGGGCACGAGATTGGAGCCGTTGGCGAGGTTGAGACGGTCGCTGTCGGCCCAGTGCTCGTGCACACGGCCCCACGGATCGGCCCAGTAATCGTAAACCTGGCTGCCGAGCACGTGCCGGCCGATACCCCACATGTGCTCGTATTTGCCGGACTGCTTGAGATAATCGTGCCCCATGCAGACGTCATCGATGTCGGGAACCTCGAACGAGATATGGTTGAGGCCGGTCTTCGGATGATTGAGGCAGAAGAAGACGTGGTGATCGACATAGGTATCGCCGCGGTCGCAGCGGTTGAACGAGCCGATCAAATTATCCTGCTTCTCGACATAGACGTCATCCGAGCAGATCATTCCCAGCGTCTCGCGGAACCAGCCGACCGTTTCCTTGAACTTCGGCGTCATCATCACGCCATGGCCGATCCGCTTGACGTGCGCGGGACCCTTGGGCAGCCGCATCAGCTCTCCGGCCCGCGCAGTCGGCTGTTCGCCCGAATTGAGTTTCTGCCGCTGCACCGAGATCGGTGCGACCCGTTCCATGCCGTACACGACTTCGATCTGATAGCCGTTCGGCTCGGTCAGCCGCACGCGCTTGCCGCCGCCCGGCTCATCGATGGTCTCGATTCCGGACGCTCCCGGCGCCTTGGCGAGCCGCTTCAAATCGTCTTCGCTCTGCGCGTAATAGGCGAGGCCCACGAATTTCGGGTCGCCCTTCTCGGTGACGTGGATGTGGTGCGCCGGATCGGTGCCGCGCATGTAAAGGGCCTTGTCGGTGCGCGCGGCGCGATTCATGCCGAACCGCGTCAAAAATTCTTCCATGACATCGAGATCGGGCGCCCGCAGGCGTCCATAGGCGATGTCAGTGACTTTACTCCAGGCCATGCGGTTCTCCCGAATGTCTAATGTCTCGAGTCTCGGCCAAGGCTGGCAACTTGCCACGATCGGAGCGGCAGGGCCAGCATGGTGCGGCTCGCGCATGGGTCATCGCGCGGCGCCGCATAGCCCGTGGCAGTCAACGCCCGGATCCTCACGCCCGGTAGTAATCGGCCGCGATGGTTTCGTCGACGCGCGCTTTGCTGATGGCGTTGAACAGCGGCGTGAGCACGATGGCGACGACGAGGTTAAGGATGACCGTGTACAGCGCGCTGTAGCCCGGGAATCCATGACCCGCGATGACCAGCGGATAGTTCGGGACGAGCTTCGCGGCGATGAACATCCAGGTGCCCAGCACAATGCCGACGAACCAGCCGACGAGCAGCGCCCAATCGTTGAACCAGCGCGTATAGCAGCCGAGCATCACCGACGGCACGGTCTGGATGATCCAGATGCCGCCGAGCAGCTGCAGGTAGATCGCGTATTGCTGCGGCACGAAGACGATGAAGGCGAGCGCGCCGAACTTGACGATCAGCGAGACCCACTTCGCCATCTGCGATTCCTGCCTGTCGGTGGGATTCCGATTGATGAACTCGCGATGGATATTGCGCGTGTACAGGTTGGCGGCCGCGATCGACATGATCGCCGCCGGCACCAGCGCACCGATGCCGACGGCCGCAAAAGCGATGCCGACGAACCAGGACGGGAATGTGTGCAGGAAGAGCGCCGGCACCGCGAAGCTGTTACCGAACCGCTTGAAGCCGGCGGCGAATTCGGGGAGGGCGCTCACCCCGGTGGCGATGGCGAAAAATCCGACCAGCGCCAGCAGGCCGAGCATGAACGAATAGCCCGGCAGCAGCGCCGCGTTGCGGCGGACGGCGCGGCCGCTGCTGGCGGCCAGAATGCCGGTGATGGAATGCGGATAGAGGAAGAGGGCCAATGCCGATCCCAGCGCCAGCGTCGCGTAGACGCTGTAGGCGCCCGCCGTATGGGCACCCGGAACGGCGAGCAGCAATTTCGCCGGCGGTATCTTGGCGAAGATATTCCCGAAGCCGCCCAATTGTATCGGAACCACGATCACGACCGCGAAAGCGGTGAGATAGATCAGCAGGTCCTTGACGATGGCGATCGAGGCCGGCGCTCGCAGCCCGCTCGTATAGGTGAACGCGGCCAAAATGATGAAGGCGATGATCAGCGGCACGTCGCCCGCATAGCCGTTGCCCACCACGCCCATGCCGCCGATGACCACCTGGAGGCCGACCAGCTGCAGCGCAATGTACGGCAAGGTGGCGACGATACCGGTGACGGCCACCGCGAGCGCCAGCCAGCGATTGCCGAAACGGCCGCGCACGAAATCGGAAGCGGTGATGTAATTGTGTTTGTTGCAGACATACCAGAGGCGCGGGAACACGAGGAACAGGATCGGATAGATCATGATCGTGTAGGGCACCGCGAAGAACGCGATGGCGCCGGCACCGAAGGCGAGCGCCGGCACGGCAATGAACGTATAGGCGGTATAGAGATCGCCGCCGATCAGAAACCAGGTGATGACCGTTCCGAAGCGCCGTCCGCCAAGGCCCCATTCATGCAATTGGTGAAGATCGCCCTTGCGCCAATGCGCGGCAACGAAGCCGAGCACGGTGATGACAAGGAACAGCAATATGAAGATGATAAGGGCGGTCCAATTGACTTCCTGCACGGCATCTCTCCCGGTTTCTTCTTTTTGTTTTTCTTTTTGCTTTCCGCTTCAGTCACCGATCCGGATCGGCGCCGGCGACCGATAGGGCGCCACGCCGCCCGCGTCATTCGTCGGTCGCGAAATAGACGATCGCGGTCAGCACGGCCCCGATGATGACCCAGAGCATCTGATACCAGTAGAAGAATGGAATGCCGATCCAGGTGGGATCGGCCTTATTGTAGAAAGAGACCCAAAGACTGGCGACGAATTGGAGCACGAAGAGCAGGTACCACCAGCTCCATCCCGATCGGCGTTCGCCCTGCTGGTCCATTGTTGTTCCCCGGTCACGATCTCGACGAGCGGCTTGCCGCTGTTGCGGCGGAGAATAGCGCCGGCAGGGCTGCATTGCAAAGCAACGTTCGCCCGCTTGCGCAGGCGCCCGCAGGTCCCGGCGCGCCGGGCGGACCGGGCGAGCGAACAGTTGCAACGAACGCCGCAAATGGCTTGGCGCAGGCTGACGGGCCGCGGCATACCGCAACCGCGTCGTTGCGGTGCGTCAGGCGGCAGCGGGTTCCGCCGCGACGGTCCGCTGCAGGAAGCTCACGAACACGCGCACGACCTCGTCCTCGTTCTCGCGCCATTGCGGATAGGGTATGAGCGGCACGTCCTGATCGGCGATCGGCAGTTGGTGCAGCTCGCTGCCGGGAACGAGATCGCGGGCGACGCGGCCGCTGGCGCTGGAATGGGTGTTGTCGTTGCCGGGAACGATGATCGTGGGGACCTTGATCGAGCGTAATTCCTGCTCGCTCACCCCCATCACCGGATAGTTCGCGCCGGCTTCGAAGACCTGCTTCCAGCGCGTGAAGACCCGAATGAATTTATCAGCCGGAAGATTGGCCAAATAATCGCGGCCGCGCGGATTCTCCTTGAAGCGCTCCTTCCATGCGTCCATGTCGCAAACCGCCGCCATGCCGCCCTGCTTCGCCGCGGCGATGAATTGGCCGTAATAGTTCTCCGGCAAGCGGCCGGCGGCGAACGGGCCGCCGGTGACGCGCAGCAGCAACAGGCCGCGCACGGCTTGCGGATATTTCAGATAGAATCGGATCGAGGTCCGTGCGCCCGCCGACGAGCCGGCAAAGAACGCCGGCAACGCGTCCTGGCTCTGCATCAGTTCATACATGTCGCCGAGCCAGGGCGCTTCTTCGCCTTCGTCGCCTTCGATGCAAAGATCGGAAGCGCCGGTGTTGCGGCGATCGTGCAGCATGACGCGGTAGCCGTTGCCGGCGATCTTCTGCGCCAGCGGAATGAACTCGTCGTGGCCGCGCCGGCCGCCCGTGGTCGCCATCACCCAGGGGCCGCGCTCGCCGATCACCTGCCAATTGATGTTGACACCGTTGATTTTGCTGATTGGCATTGGACGCTCCCTGCCCGGTTGGCCTACCGACCGAAGCGCCGGAGTCTTAATGGGACACAGCGCGCGCGTTGGTTGGAGCGGGCGAAGAAAACCCACGACACTCATCTCGGGAAGCCCCCGCTTATTCAGCTATCCCAAGTATTTTAGGCCGTGAACCCATAAATCTGCAGGGCCGACGCTACGCCAAAGTCCGCTATGCCTCGATAACCGACGTTTTGCTGCATAGCAGCGCAACGACGCTAAGGGCCACGAACAGACAAGGCTGCTTTCGCGCGGGGCTACTTTGCTCGCTTCCAGACAACCTCAGTTGTCCCACCCGTCGACGCTATAGGATTGGTCAGCTTTAGTTCGTCGGCTGATACTGAGAAAGATCGTTTCTGGTCCGTCCCATTCCAATTCGGGAATGAGCTGCCCACGACATGAATGTTGATGGTGCGATCCTGCTCGCTTACCGTGTAGGTGCCAAAGTAGGTGATGGTTCCGAGGGCCGTTGCCTTGTTTTCTTCGGCCGTACCTTGTGCCCGATCGTTGGCAGCGAAGTTCGCGCGATCAGAACGCATTACCGTTATGATGTAATGCCCCGTACGATCAAAAAAAGCGATGCCGTTAGGATTATCACCGAACACTGTCAGCTTGCTGCCATCGGCGTGCACTGAGTTAAAGGAAACCAGTTGCCAAGCCCCAAACAGTTGCTCCTTGGAGGCGCCTTGCTGACTGAACGCGTTGTCCCGTGTGACGGTTATCCCCAATACGGCAAACGCAACCGTCATGACGACAAACAAAGGGCGCATGTGTTCCTCCAACGACAATGTCAGATCGACCAATAAGGCTCAGTCCTGCCGGGCCCACCAGTTTAGCAACGTGCACGCACGGTAGGAAACTTGTCTGGTCTGGGTCAATCGCTACAGGGGCGACCCAGCGGCAAATCTGACCATGTCGGCTATGCCCCCAAAAGCGGAAGTAGATTCAGAGCTTTAGCGGTTCGCGATCAGTGATCGCGACTTGATGGTTCCGCCCGAGACGTGATTTAAGCTCCGAAACCGGAGCCTCGAATCATGCGCTACGAACTCAGCGACCACGAATGGACCGCCATCAAACCGATGCTACCCAACAAGCCGCGCGGCGTTCGGCGGGTAAATGACCGTCGTGTGCTCAATGGAATCTTTTGGGTCCTCCGTTCAGGTGCGCCATGGCGCGACCTGCCTGAAGTCTATGGTCCCCGCACCACCTGTTACAATCGCTTCGTTCGGTGGCGGCGGGCTGGCGTCTGGGACCAGATCATGGATGCGTTGGCTGCCGGTCACGACGCGGCGGTGCAGATGATCGATACCTCCGTCGTGCGCGTGCATCAGCACGGAGCCTGTGTCGCGGACAACAATCACCAAGACATGGGTCGCTCGCGAGGAGGCCTGACGAGCAAGATTCACGCGGTCGTGGACACCAATGGCCTGCCGGTCCATCTCGCCCTCACGCCCGGCGAGGCGCATGATAACCGGCTGTGCTCAGTTCTCCTCAGCGCGTTGCTTCCCCAAACGATGTTGCTCGCAGATCGTGGCTACGACGCGGACTGGATCAGGGAGCTTGCTCGCCAACAAGGAGCATGGGCCAACATTCCACCGAAACGGAATCGCAAAGACCCGATCTGCTTCAGCCCGTATCTGTATCGCGCGCGAAACCTGATCGAACGGTTCTTCAACAAGATCAAGCAATGTCGGCGCGTCGCGACCCGATATGACAAACTCGCAGCCAACTATCTGGCGTTCGTCAAACTCGCGTCAATCCGAGTTTGGCTGCGCGCTAATGAGTCCACGCCCTAGCTCTCCCAAATATTTAGCTGCAAAACAGGTACAATAACGGCTCAATCAAATCAATGCGTTGCGAGGCAATTGCGAGCCCTCGACTTGATTAGTCGAAAACTCCTCGACCCCCGCCGGAGAAAACGCCTCTCACTTATTTGATCTCATTTGATCCAGATCAATTGGCAACAGTCCTTCGCCGGGGTAATAAAGGCTTCAATGTCTGCCTGATCGCGGGCGAGCCCAACGGCTTGATGATGCTGCGGCAGCTCCGATCAACGCGGGAGAAAGTAAGAGAAAGCAAAAGGAGCACGACAATGAGGCTATTCAACACCAAGTTGATCTGTTCGGCCGTGGCTGTCGCGCTGTTGACGACACCGGCCTTTGCGTACCGAGTACACTACAGGCATCACGTGACGCGGCATTACGCCTATACGTACCGGGCGCCACACTACTACTACCGGTCCTACCGAGCGTGGGGGCCGCCGACGCAGTACTCTTCGTACCCTGGCGCTGCGTTTGGCGCCAACGGCAGCGTCTACGCCGTCCCAACAAATCAAGGCAGTCGATGAGGAAGGCGAAGAAGGCGGCCGTCGTTACAGTACGAGGGTCGGGAAATGGGCGCTTTCCGTCCGACCGGCCGCTGCGACGAAGGAGCTGATCCGGCAACTCAACGCGGCCAAAAAAGGGAAAAAAAGCGTAACCCTGCACAACTCGTTGCAAAACCGACCGACCGAAAATGGTCCAAGTATTGGAGCGGGCGAAGGGAATCGAACCCTCGACACTCAGCTTGGGAAGCTGATGTTCTACCACTGAACTACGCCCGCGATTTCAAGACCTTAGGACATCCGCCAAATTAACTGCTCTGGTTAGCGGCTGATTGCGGGCGGATGGTGTAGTTCCATTCAGGATGGAATGGGTCGCCCTGAATGTCGAGGGTCTTCATCTCGGCATTGCTGACTTTGATACCCTTTTCGTAGGTCGCGGTATCGAGCGCGCTCGCGACTTTCAGACCGGCTTTGGTTGTCGTCGCGGCAATCAACTCGACGACGGCCATGCGATTGACGAGTGGTCGCCCGCGCCAAGTCTGCGTGATGTGGCAGAACAGGCGGTGCTCGATCTTGTTCCACTTCGACGTGCCCGGCGGATAGTGATGGACGTGGAGCGTGAGGCCCGTCTGGTTGGCGAGCTTTTGCAACTCGACCTTCCACAACCGGACACGCGTTCCATTGGAGCCGCCGCCGTCAGCCGTGATTGTCAATTCGCGGGCTTTCGGGTAGCGCTCGCGCCCCATCGCGTCGAGCCATCGACGGATGGAAGCGACGGCAAACTGAGCCGTATCGCTGGTGACCCCGACGCTCACCCACCCAGCATTGGCGCCAACGTCATACACGCCATAAGGCACGACCTTGCCGAGTTCCTTGTCCTCGAAGTCGTGCACCTTCACGCACCACGGATCGCCTTTCGGGCGATAGTCGGTGCCGGCGTTCTTGTAGTTGCCGATCAGCTCTTTCTTCTTGGTATCGACCGAGATGACCGGCTGCCCTGCGGCTTGTGCGGCGATCGCCTTGGCGTTGATGTGCTCGAATTGCGCATTGCGGTCGGGATGCTTCGAGCCCTCGTCGGCCTTGCGGTTGGACTGCCGACTGTAGCCGAGCGTCGGCAACAGTCGCTTCACGCTGCTGGCGCTGATCTCGTGGCCCTTCTTGCGCAACGCCACGGCCACCTTGTCGTGGCTTTTCGAGACCCACAGCAGCGGGCGCATGGGATCGCCAAGCGTGGCCGGCTCGATGACGCTGCGCAGATCCTCGATCAGCGTCGCGTCCCGGCTCGATAGATGCCGCCGGCCGCCACCCTTGCGGCGCTCCCGGCCTTTCGGCAGGGGCGCAGCGTCGAGGTCTTTCAGACCCCGACCGATGGTCGAGCGCGCAAGCCCCGTGACCTCCGAGACCGCCGCCAAGCCGCCCCATCCGGCCGCACGGACCTCGCCGGCTGCGAACACCCGCCGTCCGCGCTCATCGAGCTTCGACCCGACGCACTGCCATCTTTGCCGAATCGCTTGCGTGTCGATCATGCCGACCCGCATACTGCCCCAGCGCCAGCTCAGGAATCCCGCCGGCCCGAGTCAAATCACCATACCGCGCCCAGGCGCCATCCGATTCACTTGTTGTGACGGATGTCCTTAGTAGACAGTTGCGATCGGTCCAGGCACCTCTCAGGCACCCTGAGCGGTGACGCGAGAGTGTAAGGGTGGCAAGCCATGTGGGCAAGCTGGTCGAACGGGTCGTAATCGATGCGTTTTGACTAACGACACGGCTGAGCAGCAATGGCTCGCGGACATTGGTTTAGGAAACCGCTGCTCTATCCGGCTGAGCTACGGGACCGCGTTGATAGCGCTACGTTTTTCCAGACGGCTTGTCGTATTTTGCTCCGTTTTTGCTCCGGGCGTCTTGCCTTATACCACATGGACGGGAGCTGCCTGTTTAGTCCCACGACATCGGACATAGCAAAATCGACGCGATGCGGAAGTCGCTATTTGGTCAAGATCGGCGGCGCCGAAGCTGCGGCGGCCGGCGCCTTCGGCGATAGCACGAAGGTAAGCCACACGTTATAGCCGTCGGGCCGGTTCGCGTTGTCGAATTCCCCATAGCCCTTCAGATTGAGGTAACCCTGCATGTCGCCCACGGGAAACAGGTAACCGACTTGCGGGCCGACCCCGATAACGCGCGACTCGAACGGGCACAAGATCGGGGCGCAACCGCTGTCAGGGGTGAGCTGATCGTAGACATATCCGACCAGGCCGACCTGCAATTGCTTGGTCAGGAACTGCGACGCTCCCCAATCCAAATGCGCGTCGATGCCGTTCGTATAGTTTGTTGACGTATTTTCAAAGTTTCCGGTCAGGCCGAACACCGCGGAAAATTCGTGGCCGGTCTTTTGATCAAAATAGGTGTAACCGACGCCGCCGTCGATGGCGCCGTGTCCAATGCCGATATTCGCCAGGTTGTTGGAACTGTACTCGCCGACCGGAATGTCGCCCGTGATATAGGCCATGTAATTGTTGACGCCGGAATTCCATCGGACCGCGAACTGAGGCACCAGATCGCCAATCCCCGTCGTCGTCTGGTTGAGATCGATCGTTCTGGTGAAGGGTATCGGCCCCACCGTGCCCGATATGGTACCGTTCAATCCGGTGCTGTTTTGGCCATAGGCCATCAGCAGACTGGCGGACGCCTGGCCGCCGAGGAACGGTGTCGCAAAAACGTAGGAGGGAGCGAAAAAGCCGATGTCCGCCCTGGCGCTGACATTGGCGTTGATGCTGGCGTTGAGCGTCGGATTGAATTGCCCGACCGAAATTTCCCTGGACACTGCGGCGTTGCCGCTCGCCGAGACGTTTGTGTAATAGTTGATCGCCGCAAATGACCATCCGGGCTGTTGCGGCGTGGCGGCAAGACTTCCAAAGAAGCCGGGCACCCAGAAACTGACGCCGGTTTCATCGGCGAGCGCATTACCTGTGACCGAGATGATCGCCGCAAGTGCGAGCGCGCTGCAGACCAAACCCGATCGAATTGCACGAATGTGAGGAACAGGCAGCTCAATACCGGATCTCGAAGGCTGTGCGATCGGTTTCATGTTTGCCCCCACACGCCCGCTCGGCAGCAGCAATTGCTCTACCCGGATGCCAAACTGCGGGTATTCTACTGGCGAAACTCGGCGGCTGCATGCGAATTCAGCGAAAATGCGTCGAATGTCGTTCTACGTTGTTTAAAAGTCACTGATCAAAAACACCAACACGAAGAATGGGTTGATTGCCCAACTCGTAAGAGGGGCAAAACCCGTGGCGGCAGAACCCGTGGCGGTATGATTTATACGATTCACAGGAGGGCGCGAGTCAGATTCATTCTGGGTATGTCGCCGCCCGAGGATCTTGACCGTCTGTCGCACGCCGAACTGAAGGGCTTGGTTGTGAGGCAGTGGGAGGAGATTGGTCGAGCTGCAGCGAATGGTGGCGGCGCTGCGGGACGAGATTGCCCGGCTGAAGGGCGGTCCGGGTCGACCGAACATCAAGCCGAGCGGCATGGAGCAAGGGACCGAGCCGAAGCCGCCGGGAAACTCCGGCGACAGCAAGCGCCCGAGGGGCGGCACGCGTTCGAAGCTTGCGATCGACGAGGAGCGGACCGTCAAGGTCGCGGCGCCGCCGCGCGGCTCCCGCTTCAAAGGCTACACGAGCTTCGTGGTGCAGGATCTGGTGATCCGTCCGCATGTGGTGAATTTCCGCTGCGAGCGTTGGCAGACGCCGGACGGCGGCATGATGACGGCGCCGCTGCCGGCCGGCATCGATGGTCACTTCGGGCCGCAATTGCGCCGCTTCGTGCTCGCCCAATACCATCAAGGGCAGATGACGGTGCCGCGACTGGTGACGCTGTTGCGCAGCCTCGGCATCTTCATCTCCAAGCGCCAAGTGGTCCGCCTGCTGATCGAGGGCCAGGACGGCTTCCTCGGCGAGGCCCGCGACGTGCTGCGTGCCGGGCTTTCGCAGCGCCGCCTGGATCACGGTGGACGACACCGGCGCGCGCCACAAAGCCAGCAACGGCTTCTGCACGCAGATCGGCAACGCGCACTTCGCCTGGTTCGGCACCACCGCTTCCAAGAGCCGCCTCAACTTCCTCGCGCTGCTGCGCGCCGGCTACGACGATTACATCATCAATGCCGAGGCGCTGGCCTACATGCGCGAACGCGCGCTGGCCGCCCATGTGATCGCTCGCCTGGTCGAGCATCCCGACCGTTGCTTCGCCGGTCAGAAGGCCTGGAACGCACATCTCGAAATGCTCGGCATCTCGGCGCTCAAGGTCAATCCGGATCCGGTGATGGTCGCAACCGAAGGCGCGCTGTGGGGCAGCGTCAAGGCGCACGGCTTCCTGCCCAACACCGTGATCGTCAGCGACGACGCCGGTCAGTTCAATGTCGGCCAGCACGGCCTGTGCTGGGTTCATTCCGAGCGCCTGGTTCACAAGCTCGACGCCTTCACCGACGAGAACCGCGCCGCCCAGGCCACCATCCGCGAGCTGATCTGGCAGTTCTACGCTGATCTCAAGGCCTATCGTTGCGCTCCCACCAAGCAGCGCAAGGCCGCACTGCGGGCGCAGGTTCGACCGCATCTTCACGCGCACGACCGGCTTCGTCACCCTCGACCGTCTGCTCGCCCGGCTCAACGCCAACAAGCCCGAGTTGTTGATGGTGCTCGACCGCCCCGAGATCCCGCTGCACACCAATGGATCCGAGAACGACATCCGCTGTCACGTCACCAGGCGCAAGGTCAGCGGCGGCACGCGCAGTGATGTCGGCCGCGACTGCCGCGACGCTTCCTCGGCCTCGCCAAGACCTGCGCCAAGCTCGGCATCACGTTCTGGCGACTACCTCGGCGCAAGACTCGCTGTCCCAGGGCAGCCACTATCCCGTCGCTTCCCCAATTGATCCTCGCACGATCCCGCCCGCCCTGACCGCCACGGGTTTTGCCCCTCTTACCCCAACTCGTACGGTATCGGACATTTGACTAGACTTTCTGATGGAGCAGTCCCAATGTGCGCAATCCATTCTGCATTTTCCATGCCCTCGAAAAAGAGGGCGTGGCACATCGCTTGATTTAAAGCGCAAATATCCATCGCTGCAAGAGGCTGCTCGACCGCGCGACTGGTGAGAGCCGAAGGCATTTCTTGCTTAAGTTTCTTGTGAAAGACAAAGGAAAGCGTCCACTCTCGAAAAGGGAGATAGGCGGTCGCCGAGCGCCGCAGGAGACCTCGATGTCGTTGCGTAACCTTCAGAACGGTGAGGATTCCGAAGGCTTGGCGTATGGGCGGACGCCGGAATCGGGCATGCTGCGCATTCCCGGCGGTACGTTGCGCATGGGCTCGGACAAGCACTACCCGGAAGAGGCGCCGGTCCACCGCGTCACGGTAGACGCGTTCTGGATGGACCGCACACCGGTCACAAACCGGCAGTTCAAGCAATTCGTCAAGGCAACCGGCCACGTTACTTTCGCGGAAATTCCGCCCGACCCGAAGGACTACCCCGGCGCGCTGCCGCACATGCTCTATGCCGGCTCGCTCGTCTTCTCACCGCCAGCCCGTCCGGTCGATTTGCGCGACTGGAGCCAATGGTGGACTTTTCTCAAGGGTGCGGACTGGCGCCATCCCTACGGACCGAAGAGCAATATCAATAATCTCGACAATCATCCGGTCGTGCACGTCGCGTTTGCTGACGCGCTGGCCTACGCCAAGTGGGCCGGCAAAGAGCTGCCGACCGAAGCCGAATGGGAGTTCGCGGCACGCGGCGGGCTTGACGGTGCCGAGTTTGCCTGGGGCGACGAGTTCACGCCCGGCGGCAAGCATATGGCCAACACTTGGCAGGGTGAATTTCCGCGACAGAATCTTTGTGCGGACGGCTTCACGCGCACATCGCCCGTCACGGCCTTTCCGCCGAACGGCTACGGCCTCTACGACATGATCGGCAATGTCTGGGAATGGACGACGGATTGGTATTCGCAGAAGCACGAGGCCGATGCGCCGAAGGCATGCTGCATTCCGGAAAATCCGCGCGGCGGCTCGGAGGCGGCGAGCCTCGACCCTCGTCTGCCGAACATCAAGATTCCACGCAAAGTGCTTAAAGGCGGCTCGCATCTGTGCGCCCCCAACTATTGCCGCCGCTATCGGCCCGCGGCGCGCCATGCCGAGCCGGTCGACACCTCCACAAGCCACGTCGGCTTTCGGTGCGTCTTGCGGCAGCGGAAGCCTGTTTGATGACACAGACTGCTTCTAGACTTCAAATTTTTCTTGGTCAGCTCGTTGTCGTGCTGGTGATCGTGTTCATCCTCGTTGGCGCTGTCTGGTACGGCTTCTCGGCAGAGGTCCGACAGAGGGCCTGGCACGACCTGATCGACCGCCCCGGCAGTATCATGACCTTTCGTTTCTTTCTTCAGCCCGCCATGGCCGCGATAGCCGCACTGCGTGATGGGATCAAGGATGCGAGGACCGGCCGCTCGCCGTATTTCTGGACGGTGTTCACCAATCGGACGGATCGTGTCGGCCGTCTTCACGAGGGACTGATCTCCACCGCCCGGATCATTCTTTTGGGACTCGTAATGGACGCGATCTATCAGCTCATCGTGTTCAAGACATTCTATCCCGTCGAGGCGGTAATCGTTGCGCTTGCGCTTGCCTTTGTCCCGTACGTGTTGCTACGCGGACCGATCGCGCGAATCGCGCGATGGTGGCGAGGCGGTGCAATCGCTGGCGAAATGCGGTGAAGGCGTTGCGGTCATGCTCTTGGCGCTGCCTTCCGAGGAACTCCCTGGCACGGCCGTAGAAATACCTTTCTGGGTGAGAGAGATCGTCGGCGACAAAGAGAATTGACATGGCAGATCTGAATACAGATGCAACCGCGCACAGGTTCGACGTAAAGGTAACGGCAGATAGTCATTTCTCCTGGCTGCGCACCCGGCTCAGCGTCGAGCGCACCCTGATGTCGGTGGTCCGCACGGCGGTCTCGCTGATCGGATTCGGCTTCGCAATCGTTCAGTTTTTTGAGCACTTGCAGCAGACGCCCGGGGCAAAGCCCGCACGCTTTCCGGATGCAGCGTTGTATGTCGGGCTTGCGTTGATCTTCTGCGGTGTCCTGACACTCATCGTTTCGCTTTGGGAGTATCGCTGGATACTGCGTTACCTGTGGGGACGAGATTTTGCGGCAATCGCGGGCATGACCGAGGAGGGAAAGCAAACACCGATGATCGCCGTTGCGATTGTGCTCACCTTCGTCGGCGTGGTCACGTTTTTTGCCGTGCTGTTCCGTCTCGCGTAGCGCGCAGAAGCACCAACTGCAGAGTCGTTTGTGAAAAGCCTCCGATGGCGGGGCGACCAACGAAAATCCGAAGGACCGAAAACCCAAGGCAGAGTCCCGATTGAAGGAGTCATTTCCATGAGTTTGAAAGACAAAATCCAACGTTGGGTGCTTCCGATTCCGTTTCAGCCCCACCAGGGTTTGATTACCTATGACGCAAAGGATCCGGACAGCAAATTCCCGCCGATCGAGCAGTTGCGCCCGCCCAAGGGGGCGCCCAACGTGCTGATTATCCTGCTTGATGACGCTGGGTTCGGCTCGTCAAGCGCCTTCGGCGGCCCCTGCCAGACGCCGAACGCGGAAATGCTCGCCGCCGGTGGCCTGAAGTTCAACCGCTTCCACACCACTGCCCTCTGCTCGCCGACCCGGCAGGCGCATGCTGACCGGCCGCAACCACCATTCCTGCGGCATGGGCGGCATCACCGAAATCGCCACCGGCGCGCCTGGATACAACTCGGTGCTGCCCAACACGATATCGCCGCTGGCGCGGACGCTGAAGCTCAACGGCTATTGCACCGCGCAGTTCGGCAAGTGCCACGAGGTGCCGGTCTGGGAGACGAGTCCCGGTCGGGCCGTTCGACGCCTGGCCGACGGGCGGCGGTGGCTTCGAATATTTTTATGGCTTCATCGGCGGCGAGACGAACCAGTGGTACCCGACGCTGTACGAGGGCACCACGCCGGTCGACCTCAAGAAGACGCCCGAAGAGGGCTACCATTTCATGGAGGACATGGCCGACAAGGCGATCGCCTGGGTGGGGCAGCAAAAGGCGCTGGCGCCCGACAAGCCGTTCTTTGTCTATTTTGCTCCGGGCGCGACCCACGCGCCGCACCACGTGCCCAAGGAATGGGCCGACAAGTACAAGGGCAAATTCGACCAAGGTTGGGACAAGCTGCGCGAGGAGACGATCGCCCGGCAGAAGAAGCTTGGCGTTGTCCCGCAGGACTGCCAGCTCACCGCTCGCCACGCAGAGATCCCCGCGTGGAACGAGATGCCGGAGGCGCTCAAGCCCGTCCTGCGCCGCCAGATGGAAGTGTATGCCGGCTTCCTGGAGTACACCGACTACCACGTCGGTCGCCTCATGGATGGCCTGAAGAAGCTCAACATTCTCGACGACACGCTCGTCTACTACATCATCGGCGACAACGGCGCCTCGGCGGAGGGCACGATCAACGGCGCCTACAACGAAATGGCCAACTTCAACGGCCTCGCCGCCCTTGAGACCCCTGAGTTTCTGATGGAGCGGCTCGACAAGCTGGGCGGGCCGGAATCCTACAACCACTACGCCGTAGGCTGGGCGCATGCGATGAACACGCCCTACCAATGGACCAAGCAGGTGGCTTCGCATTGGGGCGGCACGCGCAACGGCGCGATCGTGCACTGGCCGAACGGTATCAAGGCCAAGGGCGAAATCCGCTCGCAGTTCCATCATGTCATCGACGTGGCGCCGACGATCCTCGAGGCGGCGGGGCTGCCGGAGCCGGTCTCGGTCAACGGAGTGCAGCAGCGCCCGATCGAGGGCGTCAGCATGCTGTACGCATTCGACGACGCCAAAGCGGCCGAGCGGCATGAAACGCAGTACTTCGAGATGTTCGGCAACCGCGGCATCTACCACAAAGGCTGGACCGCGGTGACGAAGCACGGGACGCCGTGGGTGATCTTCGGCCGCAAGACCGTGCCGCTCGACGACGACGTCTGGGAACTCTACGACACGAATAAGGGCTGGAGCCAGGCGAACGATCTTTCCAAGCAGATGCCGGAGAAGCTGCATGAACTGCAGCGCCTGTGGCTGATCGAGGCTGCGCGCTACAACGTGCTGCCGATCGACGATCGCACCACCGAAAAGATGAACCCGGACACCGCCGGCCGGCCGGTGCTGATCAAGGGAAAGACCCAGTTGCTGTTCGGCGGCATGGGGCGCCTGTCTGAGAATTGCGTCCTCAACATCAAGAACAAGTCCCATTCTGTCACCGCCCAGATCGTCGCGCCGGAGTCGGGCGCCGAGGGCGTGATCGTCGCGCAGGGCGGAATCATCGGCGGCTGGAGCCTTTACGCAAAAGGCGGCAAGCTCAAGTACTGTTACAACGTGGCGGGGATCCATTACTTCTACGTTGAGGCCGCGAGCCCGCTGCCGGCGGGCGAGCATCAGGTGCGGATGGAGTTCGTTTACGCCGGCGGCGGCCTCGGCAAGGGCGGCCAGGTAACGCTCTTCGTCAACGGCAAGAAGGTCGGAGAAGGGGCCATCCCATTGACGCAGGCGATCATCTTTTCCGCCGACGACGGTTGCGACGTCGGCGAGGACAGCGGCTCTCCCGTGTCCCAGGATTACGGCTCGCGCGGCAACGCCTTCAACGGGCGGGTCAAGGGCGTCCAACTCGCCATCGCCGAAGCTGCCGAAAATTTGGATCACCTGATCTCGCCGGAAGACGCCATCCGCATCGCGATGGCGGTGCAGTAGGCCAGACGGCAATGGCGGTCTGACGCACGTGTTCAGTGCATCCGGCGCAAAGTCTTAGCTGTGCTGCTGCACGACGTGTGGCGGCTCGAACGACGGAAATCCGGGCTGCAACGACGATCTGGAACTTCCAAACGGATAAGAGGAGTTTGAAATGGCTAAATCTAACAAACCAAATATCCTCATTATATGGGGAGACGACATCGGCTATTGGAACATCAGCCATTACAGCCGTGGCATGATGGGCTATCAGACACCCAACATCGACCGAATAGCTCAGGAAGGGGCGACCTTCACCGACTGGTACGGTCAGCAGAGCTGTACCGCCGGGCGCGCGTGCTTCATCACCGGTCAGAATCCGATCCGCACCGGCCTGACCAAGGTCGGCATGCCTGGCGCCACCGTCGGCCTTCAAAAGGAAGATCCAACCATCGCCGAACTGCTGAAGCCGCTCGGCTATGCCACCGGTCAGTTCGGCAAGAACCATCTCGGCGATCGCGATGAATTTCTGCCTACCGTGCATGGGTTCGATGAATTTTTCGGCAATCTCTATCACCTGAACGCCGAGGAAGAACCGGAACTGCCCGATTATCCCAAGGACCCGGCTTTCAAAAAGAAGTTCGGACCGCGCGGCGTGCTCCACTGCTTGAGTGACGGCAAGGGCGGGCAGACCATTACGGACACCGGCCCGTTGACGAAAAAGCGCATGGAAACCATCGACGAGGAGATCACCGAGCGTGCTCTCGCGTGGATGGAGAAGCAGGCCAAGGCAGAAAAGCCCTTCTTCCTTTGGTACAATTCCACCGCCATGCACTTCCGGACCCATGTCGCCGAAAAAAATATCGGCAAGAGCGGACAGGACCCCTACAGCGACCGAATGGTGGTCCATGACGAGCAGATCGGTCAGATGCTCGACAAGCTCGACGAACTCGGCATCGCCGACAACACCATCGTCATGTACTCGACCGACAACGGCCCCGAGAACGACACCTGGCCGGACGGCGCCAACACGCCGTTCCGCTCGCAGAAGGACACCAACTGGGAAGGCGGCTGGCGCGTTCCGGCGTTTCTGCGCTGGCCGGGCAAGATCAAGGCCGGTTCGGTCTTGAACGGCATCGTCTCTCACATCGACATGTTCCCGACTTTGCTGGCTGTCGCCGGCGATCCGGAGGTGACCCAGAAGCTCCTCAATGGCTGCACGGTCGGAGCCAAGACCTTTAAGGTCCATCTCGACGGCTACAACATAATTCCCTACGTGACGGGCGCGGCCAAGGAGAGCCCGAGAAATGCCCTCATCTACTTCAGCGACGACGGCGAAGTCATGGCAGTCCGTGTCGGCGACTATAAGTTCAACCTCGCGGTGCAACGCGCAACCAAGATGATGCAATGGGCGGAGCCCTTGGTGAAGCTGAGGCTTCCACTGATATTCAACCTGCGCCGCGACCCATTCGAGCGCGCCGATATCAACTCCAACACTTACTTTGATTGGATGGTCGATCACGTTCCGCAGCTTTACCTCATGCAGGCCGCGGTGGCGGCGCAGATCGAGAACTTCGTGAAGTTTCCGCCGCGCCAGAAGCCGGCTTCGTTCAACCTCGACGCGGTGCTGGCGATGGTGTCTAGCCATGGGCATGGCGGCTCCTGACCTCGACCGGATCGCCGACGGACGAGGTATCCTCCCGGCGCGCAGTAAGCCGGCGGCTGCAAAAGCATGTTGCAGTGAATTGCGATGACATAACTGCCACCAACCGGTCTCCCCGGCGGACTATGAATCCGCCGGGGCAGTCGCGAATTTCAAGCGCGCAAGCTGTAGCTTCGACCAAGGAATGGAGAAGCCGGCAATGGTCGGTCCGAAAGAACCGCTACCGAACTGAGTAAAATCAACTGCAGCGCGACACGCGAGGGGACCGAAGTGAACCGGAGCGAGGATGTCCGGGACTTCTACGAGAAGATGCCGTATCCGGGGCCGGTCGCCGATCTGGATCGCGAGCGCAAGCTCTACGCAAATCCGGAGCGTCGCCGCGCGCAGTTCCATCAGACCTGGCCGAGCGAGCAACCACGCGGAAATCTGGATATCCTCGTTGCCGGTTGCGGCACGTCGCAGGCCGCGAGGTATGCGCTGCGCGAACCCGATGCCCGGGTCACGGCGATCGATATCAGCCAGACCAGCCTGCGCCACACACGTGATCTTCAGCAAAAGTACGATCTGAAGAACCTCGAACTCCATCAACAGCCGATCGAGGACGTTCGGCAGCTTGCGCGCTCTTTCGACCTGATTGTCTGCACCGGAGTGCTGCATCATTTGCCTGACCCGGACCTCGGCCTGCGCGCCCTTCGCGACGTGCTGCGTCCGCAGGGCGCGGTGCGCCTCATGGTTTACGGGCGCTACGGCCGTGCCGGCATCTACATGATGCAAGAGTATTGCCGCCTGCTCGGCATCGGCCCCGCGGAGGACGATCTGCGCGATCTCGGGGCCACGCTCGCCGCGCTGCCGGCGGATCACCCAATCTCGGCCGTGCTGCGCAAGGCCAAGGATTTCCGGAAGCCTGACGCGATGGCGGATGCGCTTCTGCATCCCCAGGATCGCGCCTACTCCGTTCCGGAGCTTTATGCTTGGCTCGATCGCTGCAACATGTCTTTCGGCCGCTGGATCGATCAGGCTCCCTATTTGGCGCAATGCGGAGCGATAGCGAGGAGCCCGCACGCCGCCCGTCTCGCCTCACTACCCTCGCGGTTGCAGCATGCTGCGGTCGAGCTGTTCCGCGGAACGATGGTCTCGCACAGCGTCATCGCGTACCGTGACGATCACGCCAAAGAGAGCCAACCGATAACGTTTGCGGACAATGGCTGGCGCGACTACGTCCCCATTGCACTGCCATGGACGGTGTGCGTTCGGGAGCGCCTGCCCCCCGGTAGCGTCGCGGTTCTCATCAATCGCGCGCATACCTTTACCGATCTCATTCTCACCGTTGATGCGTTCGAGGACCAACTGCTCGGAGCCATCGACGGGAAGCGGACCCTGGCCGAGATTCTGCAATCGGCAACGCAAGACGGCGTCGACGAACGCCGAGCTCTGAGATTCTTCGAGCGACTTTGGCAATACGATCAAGTCGTCTTTGACGCATCGCGCACCGCCGCAAGCCTCCAAAACAATAAGGCATTTCAGACCAGGGCGGCCGAGGCGACGGAACCCCTGCCTGAAAAGAAGTCGCCTGGGAGGATGCCATGAAGGAGTGGCTTGCGTTCATTACCGAAAACACAGCCATCGTTATCAACGCGATAGCTCTGGTGATTATCGCGATCGGAACGATCGAGGTGTCTTTCAGGTGCCTCCGTGCCCTGCTCTCTCAGTCTTCGACGGGCCGTGAAATTCGTGACGGGTATCTTCGTTTTGCACGCTGGCTGATTGCCGGCCTGACCTTTCAGCTTGCCGCCGACATTATTGACACGGCGATTGCTCCGACCTGGGATGACATCGGGCGGCTGGCCGCGATCGCCGTCATCCGGACGTTCCTGAACTATTTCCTTGAGCGCGACATCCTCGAAGCACGCGAAATTAAAAAAGACCAGCAAGATTATCGGCCAAAAGGATGACGCGGTATCTATGCACGGCCGTGCGTTTGGCAAAACGGCCCCTAAGGCCTGCTTCGTGCAAACATATGCGGTCGACACAAGGAACGACTGGCAATGCATCTTCGCGCTCAAACAATTTGCCGCGATCGATTCCCAGCAATAGGTTGCGATTAGGATCGTGAGCGACAGCGGTGAGACACAGAGAGAACCGCAGCGTGGACGGCATTTCTAAACCGACTGCGAAAGTCATTACTGCTCTCCGATGGATTTATGTCTGGGGACCAGGACTTCTGGTGATGCTGGCAGACACCGATGCCGGCAACGTGGTGACAGCGGCTCAGGCGGGCGCCCGATGGGGCCTCCGGCTATTACCCCTGTTATTGCTGCTGATCCCGCTGCTTTACATGGTGCAGGAATTGACGGTGCGACTCGGCATCTATACCGGGCGCGGCCATGGTGAGCTGATCCGCGAACGGTTTGGCGCACGATGGGCGTGGCTGTCGTTGGCAGGTTTGGCGGCAGCAACTATCGCCTCACTCGTAACCGAATTCACCGGCGTGGCGGGAATCGGAGAAATCTACGGCCTGTCGCGCAGTCTCACTTTGCCCATCGCCACGGCCGCCCTGCTTGCCGTCGTCGCCACCGGCTCATACCGGCGCGTGGAACGGACAGCGCTCGTTATCGGTCTGTTCGAAGTTGCCTTCCTCGTCGTCGCCTGGGCCGCACGCCCGAATTTCGCGGCCTTAGCAAACGAGGTGGTCGACTTGCCCCTTGGCAACCGTGAATTCCTGTACATGTCGGCGGCGATCGTCGGCGCTGTGTTCAATCCATGGATGATCTTCTACCAGCAATCCGCTGTCGCCGATAAGAAGCTGCGGCCCGATGACCTCAAAGCTGCCCGCTGGGACACGGCGGTCGGCGCAGTGCTTACCCAATGTCTGACCGGTGCCGTGCTGGTGGCCGCTGCCGCTAAGTTGAGAGACCAAGGCACCTTGAGCAGCGTCGGTGAGATCAGCAATGTGCTGGCGCCTCTTCTCGGCGAAGATGTTGGTCGCGCGCTTTTCAGTGCCGGCGTCCTCGGCGCCTCTCTGGTGGCCGCCATCGTGTCTTCGCTGGCGCTAGCCTGGGGGGTAGGTGAGGTCGCCGGTTATCGACATTCGCTGGAATATCGGCCGTTCGAGGCAAAGTGGTTTTATGGCGTCTATACGACCTGCGCTGTCGGCGCTGCCGTCCTCGTTTGGATCGTGCCCAATCTCGTGTGGCTCAATATCGCGGCGCAGGTGCTGAATGTCTTTCTGCTGCCGCTAGTAATTGGCCTGCTCGTGGCGTTGGCGGTGACGGCGCTGCCGAAGGCGCTCCAACCGCGAGGGAGCTATCTTTGGGTCCTGATCGCCACGTCGGCCATCGCCATTGCGGTGGGTCTATACGGCGGCGTCTGGGGATTACTGTAGCGCGCTGGACGGTCTGAGGCGGCCAAGACGTTCCACCTCGACACCGTCAATCCTGCCATCGCGGCCTCGCCAATGTTCCGAGGAAGAGCAGAAACCGGTGGCTTGGAAAGTGCAGACGCTCGCAGCGTCGCGAACGGCTGGTCGATGTATACACCGATACGATGGGCGTTGCGGCAATTACAGCCAGAGGCTGGCCGTTATTCCAGAAGGGAAAGCGGATTGTGGCCAAGAAACTCCCAAAGCGCCAGGATCATACTGAGGACGGCGGCGATCACCCAGCCGCCAAAGAAGATCCACCGCAGCATACCTGTAGGAGCGCGCATCGCCGGCGCGGGGTCACGAGGCAGGCCCCAATGAGCAATCGGCGCGGGGCACTGAGCCCGAGGCGCAAATGCGGAGAAGGGAAGAAAGAGGTGCCTTGACGCCGCGCCGCGATGCGCGATCCTGAAAGATGCGGCGAGAGTTTTCGCATGACCCCACCGGCACCGTCCTGCCTATGGGCTCTCCGACGGGAGCAAGCCGGGGATCGGCAATGTGTCGAGCGACGCTTGGCGGAGCGCCAGCCGCTTGAACGGCCGTGCGCCCGGAATTTTCATATCCCCGACCACGATGATCGGGACCCCGGCGCGCCGCAATTCGGCGATGCGGCGGGAAGGGTAGGCGACGGCCGTGGCGTTGATGATGTCGAGCGTTGTGCAGCCCGGATGGGCTTTGATGTAGTCGTAAACCTTCTGGCATTGCTTGCTCAGGTTCATACGATTGAAAAAGTGATTTTGGTAAGACTGCGGAGGCAGAGGGTTTCGGCGCGGCCGAGGCACAGACGCGGCATGCAATACGAACGCGATCGAGGCCGCGCCTCACCTGCGCAAGCGGCGAGAGCCCGGCACCGCCCGGTGCGGTGCCGGATTGGCGGAGGTCAGTAAGGGGCTGATAAGCTCGACCTCGCGCGGGTTCGCTCCGCGACGCTCTCAAAGCGACAGCGGCCGACTGGCGCGCGGTCAAGGGGAAAAGCCCGCCTCGAAGGCGAGCCGAAGCCCATCGGGAAATGCGACCCTTGACGGCGCGACGCGGCCGCTACCATGAGGAGAGCGGCGGAGCGAACCCTCAGTGGTCTACGCGCGCATTTTCCTGCCGCGGGATCCTTTAGAGCGACGACCGGACCTTCGTCGCCGCAGGCGACGCTCGTCCGGTCGGAGCGCGTGCCCGACGCTCGGGCGCGACGGCGTCAGCCGGCGCGCGGGGCGGCGGGCACCTTGATGGGCGGGTTGGGCGGCAGGCGTGAGATTTGCGCATAACGCGACGCCCGCGGCGGACTATCGGACGGCTCTGCTGTCCGATAGCCCGTAACGCGGGTGTTCGTTATGCTCCTCTGGTATTTGGCGATCACCGTTCCATGCTTAACCGTCCCTCGGACTCGAACGAGGACACGGCGACCTTTAGGTCGACGGGGCCGAGGCACCCACGGGCTACAGGCTCATTCCCGATCATCGGATCGACGTGCAGCGCACGCAAAAAACAAAACAAAACAAACAACAGAAACATACCTCAGTCGCGGCCGCCCCGGCACTGAGCTGATCTGACAAGCTATTGAAAAAAATTGAGAAATTTCGGCGCCCCTATGGTTGCTGCTATGGATACAGTAACCACACCGTATGCATAGCAGTAGGCATAGCAGTAACCACAGGGCCGGGCAGCGCGGCCGGCTCGTTCCACGCCTCGCCCGGCCGCTGGCGCGCCGAATCGGGATAGGGGGGAGTCTCGCGACTCCGCCCCTCCCACACCACCGGACATACGGGTCCGTATCCGGCGGTTCGGTGGATTAAGCAGGCCGGTGGGATAGCGACGGAAGCGAGGCCGAGTGAGCCGAAGGAGGCGGTTGGCAGGGCAATGGCGAGCGCGGGACTGTTGCTGAGCCGCCAAGGGCCGTGTGGGCTGCCGGCGGTTTTTGCCGCCAGGTCCCGGCCGACGCCGCGGCGTCGCAGCTCGGCAAAGCGGGTGCGTCCGCGCTTCCATTGCTTCCAGGCGATGGCACGCAGCCGTCGCCTGGTCCATTCGTCAAGTGCGCGCAACACCGACGGAGTTTGGCAGAAGCCGAAGTAGCCGCGCCATCCAATCAGATAGACGGACAGCTCCTCGACGATCTGCGCGAGGCTTGCGCCGCGCGTGCGCCGCGTCAGTTCCCGGACCCGGCTTTGAAGCGGGCGAACGCCTGCGGCGCGATGCGCCGCCGTGGCTCTGTTCGCCGTAAAGCTGAAGCCCAGGAACTTGCGGACGCTCGGGTTGGCAACCGCGCTCTTCGCCTTGTTGACCTTGAGCTTGAGGTGCTGGGCCAGGAACGTCTCGATGCCCGCCATCACCCGCTCGCCGGCCCGCTGACTGCGCACATAGATGTTGCAGTCGTCGGCATAGCGCACGAAGCGATGGCCGCGCGTCTCCAGCTCCTGGTCCAGCACATCGAGCATCAGGTTCGACAACAGCGGCGAGAGCGGCCCGCCTTGCGGCGTGCCCTCGTCCGTCGGGCCGACCAGCCCGTCCTCCAGCACACCCGCGGTCAAGAAGCCGCGAATGAGCTGCAGGATGCGCCGGTCATGCACCCGCTTGGCAACAAGCCCCATCAGGATGTCGTGGTTGACCCGGTCGAAGAACTTCTCCAGGTCGATGTCCACCACGACGCTGTGCCCGGACGCGATATACGCCTGCGCCCGTTCCACCGCCTGATGCGCCGAGCGCCCCGGCCGGAAGCCGAAGCTTTGCTCGGAGAAGGTCGGGTCCCAGTCCGCCTGCAGCACCTGCAGCACCGCCTGCTGGATGAAGCGGTCGAGCACCGTCGGGATGCCGAGCGGCCGCATGCCGCCCGACGCCTTCGGTATCTCCACCCGCCGCACCGGCTGCGGCTTGTAGGTGCCGTCAAGCAGTTGGTCCCGAATCGTGGGCCAGTGCTCTTTCAGGTAGGCCGCCAGGGCATCGACGCTCATGCCGTCGATCCCCGGCGCGCCCTTGTTGCGCTTCACTTGTGCCAACGCTTGCTTCAAATTCCCACGCTCGACAATCGCCTCCATCGACGGTCCCGCGACCGCCCGGCTTTCGATGTCGGCTTTCGCCGCGCCGGCTTCAGTCCCTCGCTCGGCGGCCTCGGGCTTCACCGCTTGCCCCGGTGCCCAGGTTCAGTTCGATCTGATCTTTCTGCCGCATGGCGTGCGCGAGATGCCGTCCTACTCGCCGCTCCACCGTTCGGGCCTTCGGCGGCGCTCCCGCCTACTATGCCCTCTGCTGACTTCTGCGCCGCGGTCAGGCGCCTTGCGACGACCTCAGTCTCTCCCGAGACACGGCGCAGACCTCCCGAGGTAAGACCGACCGCCTTCGCCGCACGCCCGCCGGATTTACCACCCCGGTCCTTGATGACCCTGGACTTCGCGATCACTTGCTCGCTCGTCCGGCCGGGTAGGCCTCGTTATCCGGTTCTTGTCCATCGGGCCGCGGTTTTGCTCCGCGCTTCTTTCAGACCCCACCTCGCGATGACGCCCTTGCGCTTCGCTAATCCTTCGCCGCCATCAGGCTGGATAGAGGACTTCCACCTCCAAGCTGTCGTTCATGCTCGGCACACAAATAAAAGAGCCGTCGGCATGGCCGGCGGCTCTTAAGTCTGCCCGCGCCGCGATGGCGGGGCGGCTAGACTCATAGCTGAGATTTGGCTCTCGCGGCTTTGACTTCTTCAGTGGTGGCTAGGCGCGTGAGATGCGTTCGCAGCCCGTCCCGAATGCGGCGAACGTCGGCTACCTGTTCCGGTCGCAGGACGTATTGCCGCTCATCGCTCGAAATAAATGCGAACAAAGCATCTGCTGCGGCGTCTTGATCCTCCTCCGGCAGGTCGCGGAGCTGCTCGATAGCCTCTTCAAGCAACTTGGTCATAGAACAGAATTATATCAAACGTGCTTAAATTATACCCTGAAGTGCAACTTTAGTTGATTTGGTTAGTCCGCTGGTGCCTTGCCAAGTCTAGCGACGGGAGGGGAGCGTTAGGGGCGTCCTCACCGTGAGGCTGAGCGATACCGGTCTTGTGTAGTTTGTTTCTTCGGAAAGGTCATCGCCGTGTGCCATCAGTGTGTCTAGATAAAGCGAGATCGCTACTTTTGCATTTTTGATAGCGTTTTCGTACGTCTTTCCCCATGTATTGCAACCGGGCAACGCGGGAAAATAAGCCAGATACCCGCCCGGATGTTTCTCAATCGAAAGCGTGTACGTTCGAGGAGTGCCTTTCATATTCTTCGAGAGCGCCGCTAAGCTCACTCAAGCTTGTCGCAGCTTAATTTGTTATCGCTTCCACGTCGTAGTTCCTGGGGCAGAGGATATTGCGAGCTGCTTTGGATGCGCAGCGCTTGCAAAATATGCTCGGCGGTATCATCAGAGTCGATGTAACCCCTGAACAGGGTCTCATTATACGACCGCAGGAAAGCGCTTAAGTCGTCGGGCTTATCAACCAGAGCCAGTTGTCCCTCGGTCAATTCCGCCTCGGTGAACATCGGTTCAAGCAACCCGCGCCATACGGTGACGTACTCTCCGTCCCTGGACAGATACACATTTAGCCGCAAGAAATTTTTCCCTCCGTCGATCGCCGGATGGTTTCTGTATTCGAACACCGGAACGGAACCTCCGATGAGGAAATCGCGCAGCCGGACGAAATCGAACAGCGTCGGATCGAATGAGGCCATGTGCTTCAGTATATCCTGCTGACTCCGATCTTTGAATTATCGCACTATGTACGGATTGAGCCCGCTCATTCGGGCGAAGACTGTCCGTGGGCACTCATACCCAAGGCGCTTGCGTGGTCGGCCGTTTAGGATTGCAGCAATCGGGGCGTGCTCAGATGCAGTAGCCCGAGGCTACGTTGCTGTCAGTGTATCGGACATCCAATACGCTGCAATTGGCGACTGTGGAGAACGAGGTATACTCGGAATATATGGTTCGTATTGTTCGCGACACGATGCTTTCGATGCGAGTGTCTTCGCCTATCAGACTCGCGACCGAAAATGTACTGGAACGTCTCGGACTCAATATCACTGAGGCAACGGAGATGTTCTTTCGCCGCATGATCATCGACCAACGGATCCCATTCGATGTGGCTGCGATCGACCCGGCGACATATACAAAACTGCTTTTGGAGTGGGAAAAAGCGTCTCGGGAAGTCGAGAAATCCTACGGCAAGCCATCTGCCAGACGGGCTCGCGCTCGATCACGTCCTAAAGGGGGATAGCAATCAAAAGAATTCAAAAAGTGTTTTCTGGTCACGGCCAGAGGCTTCTAAATAGATATTTGAAATCGGACAGATTTTTGGCCTAATTGCGAACATCGGCGTTGGGGAAGACAAAAAGCGCTAAATTCCAGCGCTATTTTTGTTGCAGTTCAGACTCGAATTCACCGTGGTGAAGAATGCATGTGGACGACGTGGCGACGGGAGCTCGCGCTGCTACGCAAAACAAATATTGCACTAAACCGCTGCGCGGTAGGGGACGAGCGGAGTTAACATAAAGGCCTAATTCGCGAGGCGGATAAATACCCATCGAGCTGGCCGCTCAGATATTACTTCGGTGCTGTGCCCCTTGCCGGTGGTGTCGTCGTGTAACAAACAATCGCCCGCGACGAATGTGTGCGATTCACCAGAGCTTGCCGTCACACGTGTGCAGCCTGATAAACTGAACGCCATCATTCGGGCTGGTGACGGGTGTGGGAGTGCCCCTCCCCATTTGGAGCCAACCTCCAAGATGACGTAATTTTGAGCGGGTTGGGGATCGCTAACACGGAGTGGTGCCGCAGGGGGCGCGAACTCTTTGAGCACCATCGGTATTGTCGTGGTCTCAAATCGACTTTCTCCCAAGGCGTCCGCATAAAGCCTGAGAACCTTTATGCCGTCAGATTCCGAGTGTTCATCCGCCATGCTTTTGCTCCGTAACAATCGCCGCTCCTGAGGCAACGGTCGCGACTGTCGCCGCCGGTCCGCCGCTGCCGGACAAATGCAAAAAGGTTCTTCGGTTCACAAGCCCCAAATTGGCGTTCGGATTCTGCCTTATTAGGTTGCCTCAATTTGCATCAGGACACAGCCCGTAATGTGTCAAGCGCGGGGAAGTGGCTCAATAGGGCCATTCTTGATACTTCGCACAACGTAGATTTCGCGAACCTTGTGCGACTGTGAATGGCGGGGAAGTCTCCGCCAAGTCGGTCCGGCGCCTGTCAAGATTGCACGTTCGTGCATCTCATCGACAGGAGCATTCCATGCCAGAACAGACTTCACCGTTGCGGCAACGCATGATCGACGACATGACGATCCGCAACATGGCGGTGTTAACTCAAGCCGCTTACGTGCGTGCCGTCAAGAACTTCAGCAAGCATTTTGGTAGGTCACCGGACAAGCTGACGTTTGAACATGTGCGCGAGTATCAGCTCAGTCTCGTTAATCGAGGGCTCGGAGCCCAGGCTGTCAACCAGATCATGTGTGCGCTTCGATTCTTCTACAAGACGACCATGGGCATAAAGGACGCTCACGACCATATTCCTTTGGCGCGGCGGTCCGATCCGCTACCGGCAATTCTGTCACGAGAGGAGGTTAGTCGCTTTCTGCAGGCGGCTTACAACATCAAGTACAGAACCGCATTCGCGATTATCTACGCCGCGGGCCTGCGCGTCTCCGAGCTGATCTCGCTTACCATCCACGACATCGACAACGCCCGCATGGTCATCCACGTGCGGCAAGGTAAAGGACGCAAGGACCGCTATGTGATGCTGTCCGATCAGTTGCTCGATCTACTGCGGTCCTATTGGAAGATCGGTCGACCGCCCCACTGGCTGTTCCCTGGCGCCGATCCGCAGCGCCATATGACCGCACGCCAGCTGGAGCGGGTCTGCCGCCAGACTGCGGAAGCAGCCGGTCTAAACAAGAATGTCACCGTGCACACCTTGCGGCATTGCTTCGCCACTCACCTGCTGGAACAGGGGGTGGACATCCGGGTGATCCAGGATTTGCTTGGGCATCGGCATCTAAATGCCACGGCGCGCTACGCCCGTGTCGCCATCAATACGATCCGGCAAATCCAAAGTCCGCTTGAGCTTCTGAAGCTTCCGGTGGCGCCGCCGACTTGATGCGGCGAACGTGTTCCGACCCAAGCTGGAGGTGGCGGATGTCTTCCGCCGCCACGGGGAGGCATGGCGGACGGCGAATGCCGGCCATGTGAGTCTTGGCCAGTTCCGCGTCATGTCGGCAATCGAGACTTGCCGCACGGCCGCGCTCGGCGGGCACGTCGAGCGTTGCGAGGACTGTGCTCATACGCGCATCGCCTATAATTCCTGTCGCAACCGTCATTGCCCCAAGTGCCAATGGTCGGCTGCCGCGGAATGGCTGGCGGCCCGAGAGGCCGAGCTGCTGCCGGTCCCATATTTCCACGTGGTGTTCACGCTGCCGGCGGAGATCGGCGCCATCGCCTACCAGAACAAGACCAAGGTCTATGGGCTTCTGTTCAAGGCCGCTGCCATTACGCTGACCACCATCGCGGCCGATCCGAAGCACCTCGGCGCCGACATCGGCTTCATCACCGTGCTTCACACCTGGGGACAGAATCTCGATCACCATCCGCACGTCCACTGCATCGTGCCGGCGGGCGGAATCTCGCCAGATGGCAAGCAGTGGATAGGATGCCGGCCGAACTTCTTCTTGCCGGTCCGCGTGCTCTCGCGGCTGTTCCGGCGATTGTTCACAGAACGCCTGGTGGCGTTGCATGGTGCGGGAGAGCTGCAGTTCTTCGGCAATCTGGCGCGCCTTGCGACCGCACGCGCCTTCAGCGCCTACCTCGCTCCCCTGCGCAAGTGCGAGTGGGTGGTCTACGCCAAACGCCCTTTTGCGGGTCCCGGCCAGGTGTTATCGTATCTCGCGCGCTACACGCATCGCGTCGCGATCTCGAACAGTCGAATAATGTCCGTCGCTGACGGCAAGGTTTGCTTTCGATGGAAGGATTACCGGCAGGACGGCAAGGCCAAGGTGATGACGCTCGCCGCCGGCGAGTTCATGCGCCGATTCTTACTGCACGTATTGCCGGACGGCTTCCATCGCATTCGTCATTACGGCCTGTTCGCCAATGGCCACCGTGCTGAGAGGATAAAGCTTTGCCGGCAGCTCTTGGGTGCCGCGGAACTGGTCGCGACGAATGGCGATACAGTCGCGCCGTCGCCGGACAAGACGCACGCCTGCTCATGTTGCGGCGGCCGGATGAAGATCGTCGAGACGTTCGATCGGGGAACTCCCCTCTCAGCCCGCCCTTCTTACACGCAACCGTTCAACAGTTCATGATCGAGTCAGAAGACTTATTAAAATCGCCATCCTTGATCGCCGGTTGCTCCGCATCGGCGAGCGGCGGCGGACTCGGCGCCAACACCATTCCGGTCGATCGGACGCCATCTTTGAGCGCACCAACGATGCGACAATCGCGGCGTGCATCATACTTCCAGCGGCGCTTCCTCTCGATTGCCCGCCAGCGACAAGCCATTCGCCGGCAAACGGTCGCTCAATCTCCATAGCTCCGGAACGCTGACCGCGGTTTCGTGCAAAAAGGTTTCTGTGACGGCTCATTCGTGAGCAGCCGTCAGGCTCAACTCGCCGACCGCCATCGCAGAAACCTAAATATTGTGCGTAGTTCAGAAGTTGGCTCTGTTGAGCCATCCCCTACGTTCGATACATCGCGCAAGTCAGAATGCGTGTCGTCAAGCGGCGCGCTTTGTGATGTGATCGGGCGCACTGCGCGAGAGGATGGTTCGCGGAAAGAACTCGCAATATTGCTGCTCGTTAAACCACGCGCACTTGAAGTCGAACAGCGGAATGCTGGTCAGGTGCGAGAGCGCCAGCGCGTAGATCGTCAGCTGCGCGAACGGCTTATTGGTCGTTGCGTCCGGCTTGTAGTCGAGCAGATGCACGGCGCCGTTCCGGACCTGGAGAAAGTCGATGTGGCCGGTGATAGTGCGTTCGCCTTCCGGGACTTTCGGAGCAAGGCGAATCCCCCACCGCGCCTCGATGGCGGCGATGTCGGGCTCGCGAAGCCATATCGGTATCTCGGCAGCGAGGGTGACGGAATCGTTGGCGAGCATAAATCGCTGCAGCGTCTCGTGCCGCAGCTTGTTGTTGCCGACTGCGGGAATGATGAGCGCTGCGGTTTCGGTCGCCGCGTTCTCCCTGATATTGACGATGGCATGGGCGGTGTCGGCGAAGGTTGCCTCGGCCTGAGAGGCGCGGGCTTTGGAGTTCCCTTCTGCGCTGAATAGTTCGTGCGGACAGTCCGTCGGCACGTGTTCGAGAAAATCGGCCAGCGGCGCGAAGCGCTGGTCGCCCTTGCGCTTGTCGTCGAGCGCTCCCGCGCGCAGGAAATCGAGCTTCGGGCGATGATAAGCGAAGCTGTAGATTTGGCGATGATAGAGCTTGACGGTGCGGATGGTCTGGTTCGCGGGAAAGCGGGAGAGGCCTTGGGCGCGGAGACGACGATAGCTGCACTGGGACTTGTACTGCTCCAGCCACGACCCGATGGTCGACGGCGAGACGTTGCGTCGGGTCTTCTTCTTCAGCCGCGCGGCGGTTTCTTCGAGCGTGAAGCCGGTATGGTAATCGATGAGTGCCGAGAGGATCATGCGAAGCGGATAGGTCCTGTTGCGGAGAGCTGCCGGTCCGGGGGTAAAGGTGCGCTTGCACGCGAGGCAGCGCCAGACTTGGACGATTTCGAGTTTCTTTCGTCGCGTCCCCTTTCGCCTGAGATTGGAACCGCCGCAATGCGGGCAGCGCTCCGGGCGTTTGGCGGTATGCGGAACCCGCGCAATTCGCGGCGTTGGTCTGGATGTCATATTGATGAGTGGGCGGCATGGTAGCACGACGGACGGCATTGCGAAAACATGGCGCTCCCCCGGATCGATGGCAGTCGCCGAATTGTTTGGTAAAGTGAGGCATCGTGGTGACCGTGCGATCGCTCCCCTATCCGATATGCCGATCTGTAGAAATTGCGATCATGGCGGCAGCGAGCACAATTGGGTCTCCGCACTGTGCTCGCATTGTCTGGGGCGAAGCCCGCATTGCCATTACTGTTTTCTGAAATACCAGCAGGGCCGCAAACGCGGGCAATGCCGTTACCCTGGATGCAGGTGCGCCAAATATGTTCCGCTCACGGGCCATCCGCCACCGGTCAATCCGCGGGCGGCCCGGCTGCTTTCATGGAATCGGCGGCATCCTGGGAATAAAGCCCGTCATCGGAATTTTGGTCGGTGGCGACGTAGTGGCTAGAGGCGGTCGGGCCAGCGGCGTGAGGTGTGGTAGACACGCGCGATCTCGATCCGGGCGCCGCGCACGCGATACGGAACGATGTAGGGTGTTTTGGGTATCACCAACTCGCGGCTGCCGGGAACGCGGCCCGGTGCGCCGAGCTTGAGGTCGCAGTCGATGAGGTTGCGGTAATGTAGTTGACTGTCGGGCTAGTGCTCGCGGCGAGCGTGCCACCTCCGCCGTTTGAATAAATCCAGCCCTGTCCGAAGCTCGAAACGCCGGTGCCGCCATACGCGACGGAGATTGTGCTGGTCGAAGGGAAATAGTTGAGGGCCGGTATTTCCGAGGCGGTAAGGTTCGCGTTCGTGATGGTGACGCCAGAGAGGTTGTTGATCGCATTCGCGGCAGCGAATGGGTTCTCGCCGTTGCCGTCTGCGGCGACGTTTTGCGGCGGAGTGGTCGTCGCCGGCTGCCCGAACTTTGCGGAAAGAGAATCGGTTAGCGCATTCAGTTGCGCGGCGAGTTCGGATTGGGTGACGAAGTCGCTTGCATTAACTGCGGGTGCCGGATCGGACATGACTGTGGCAACTATGTTTTGAGAACCTGACGGTTCTGAATTTGCGGATGTGCCATTCTGGAAAGTTGTTGTCTGGTCAGATGTTGTCGTAGTGGTTGCGTTTGCGTTGGACGTTGCTATCGGCGTTTCAAATGATCCGACGGCTTCTGCGAGCGATGCGGTTTGCTGCTCCGGAGTTGCAGCCGGGTTCGCTACTTGGGTATCCGTGTCAGTTGTGAATTCCGCGCCGTCGAAGAAAGCTGCAACGTTGTTGCTGAGCAACGAAACGATTGTGGCGATGCTGCTCCAGAGCTGGAGTGTGTCCGTGTACGGGTCACCGATCGGGGCTGTGGTTTGGGCGTAGGCAAGCCTGCACAATTTCGGCGGCCGAACCTGCATAGCGATTGGGCGGAAGCGGCAGCTTCGATCGTACTTGCTCGGCCGCCTTGCCGGCGTTCTGTTCCAAATGACCATGCAGCCACTCAAACAGGCCGAGCTCCCTGGCCTTTGGAAACGAGAACGGCGGTAAGCAGGCTTCGACGACGGTACCGGCATTGGCCAGGAGATCGACCAGGGGGATACTGGCGGTCTCGTCGTTGCGAATGTCGCCGTCCGGATTGCCACGGGCGAGCGGCGGCAGGAGCCGGGTGATGGCAAGGAAACTGGCGACGATGGATTCGGTCAAGGCCTCCAGCGTGGCCTGCGGGTCCGCCGCCTTGCGCTGCTGCCGCAGCAGCCGATCGCGCAAAAAGCCAAGGGGCGCCGAATCCGGGCCGGTGCCGTACAGCGCCGGATTGGGCGGTAAGTCGGCGAGCCGCTCGGCGGCGTAGAGGCCGGCGGCCGCGCCGACCATCTGCATGGCGATCTCGTAGTGCGGCACCGGCTGGCGAAGTTCGTCACAGCGCTCTAACAGCGCCCGCACCGCCCGTTTGGCAAAGGTGGTCGCGTCGGGGAAGCCCGCAGCTAACAAAAGTCGACTCGAATAGACAGCGCGTTTTACCGAGCCCTGGACGATGGATCGTCAGAGCTGAGTCAATACGGTTGCTGAACGCGGCGCCGCGCGGCGACTATTCTTAGAAACTATCGGGCACTCGGAATTTTTCCGGTACCATTGCAGCGGCCGCATTTGTCACTGCCGTAGGCTTTGCCGGTGCCGTTGCAGCGCGGGCAGGTCTCAAGTTCGCCTTTGCTTTCGCGGCCGCTTGGCAGTCTCTCGATTCCCATGTTCTCCTCCCGTGGACGAGGCGGAAAGCATAGGCGAAAAGCCAAGGAGCCGAGCCGTACCGGGTTCGGCTAAGCGCGCGCGGCTTTCTCGTGCCACGAGACGGCGTGCTTGATGCGGCACGTAAGATTTCACCTACCAGCAGCGTAGAGCCGCACCTTGATGCCGGAAAGTATCTCTATTGGCGGGCGCTCACGGTCGCGGGTAAGGCAGCGGCAAAGCGACTCGGCCTTAAAGCTCTGCCCTATCCACGGCCGCGCGGGGATGTTCCAGCAAAAGTCGTGCGGCGGACCAAGAGCCGCTTTGCATCCCGACCGCTCAATGGTCAATCCGCTTCATTGCCGGCATTCGATCATCCGGCCATCGTTGAGGGTCGCTCGATCTTTCCCGGCACGGTGCGGCCGGCGCGCAGTAGCGACCGTTGGGCGCTTAAACGCGGCGAGCATTCGCGCAAGATCGGCGACAAGATTTTGAAATCGAAGTGGAAGGGCTTTCCGGTTTGGACACTGACCCTTGAGGAACGTGCGACGTGTCCGCGCACGTGTCAGCATTGGCGATCCTGCTACGGCAACAAGATGAACTACGCGGATCGCGTCCAGGCGGGGCCGGACCTGGAATGGCGCTTGGAGCGCGAGGTTGCGCTTCTCGACATTGACCATCCGGGCGGCTTCGCGGTGCGCCTGCACAATCTCGGCGACTTCTATTCGCTGCAATACGTCGCGCTGTGGCGTCGCTTGCTCGCTCGCCATTCGGCCTTGCATGTGTGGGGCTACACAGCTCACTGGAACGATCCGATTGCCGCCGCGCTGGCGTCGTTGGTCGATTGGGATCGCTTCGCCATGCGCTTCTCAAACGCACCATCGGGGACGCGCTCGACGATTTCGGTCGAGCATCCTTATCAGGTCCCGTCCGATACTATCATTTGCCCGGAGCAAATCGGCCGAACCGAGTTCCTGCGCGACGTGCGGTCTGTGCTGGCAATCGGAGCGCCGCATCGCGTTCGTGCAGCACTAAAATTGTAGCGGATAATCGATCACTTTTGGCCCCACGCGACGAAAATGACAAGCGCAGTGCGATAGGTGACAACAGCCCGAACCATAGCCCCAATCCCCCCATTGCCGCCCTTCCGCAGCGTAACTGAGCCGCGCGCATCGCGTCTAGTCTTGATTTATGAGTTGTCGTCGCAGCCACAGGCTTGAGTGCCGGATTCAGTGCCCGATGAAAATTCGGTCGTCAGGCATTCGCCTCATGGCGGTCGGAGTATAGGATGATGTAATGGTGCAATCCTGAGCCTCGCCCGGTAAGCTCGCGAGTAATGTTGTTGTGAAGGGTGTTGTTTAGATGGTGTTATGCTGGCTGCAGAGAGTGAGAAGGCTCTTCTCGAAAGACGGGCTTTGCGTTAATCAAACACGCGGTGCCTAAATGCGTTCCACCGGTGCGGCGGCAGCCAGCCCAGGTTACCTTCACAGGTTACCTAATCAACCCAACGCCGGCAGAGTGGAGGCGACCAGGACAATAAGAGCGCATAGCCACATCACACGCACCGTTTCTTTGGTCAGAGCAACGGGCGGCTTGGCCGTGTTATGGTGATATGGTTCGCCGACGTATTTCCTACAACATCTCCGACCATTTGGTTTTATCTCGTGCGTAGCCGCGCACCTGATCCTTCAAGCCCGTTGGCGTGAGTCCACGGCCTCGGATGGGGCTCCAGCCAAGGCCGCGCATGATCTCTGCTACTCGGCGGCCGGCGGCAGCCGTACGGGCGCGCTGCGGCAGGCCCAGCAGGTCGAAGATCGTATGGGTGGCGATGCGCTCCACGCCGTCGTCGACAACCTTGCCGCGGACCGCTTCCAGCCGGATGAACCAAGGGTCTGATTGCTGCGCTTGGATTTCGTCGCGCGCTTTTCGCAGTGTGCTGATGAACGACATGATTGCCTCGTTGCCTAATTGATCCGTCTCATTGTGGTTTTGGCGTAAGTTACGCATGAGTTTCTTACATCATGAGCCGAATCGTGACGGAAAGAGTAGACCGGCCGCAGTTCGCGGCCGGTTTGGGGTGCGCAACACCTGCCGCGTTATGCAGGCGGACCTATCACGCGATAACCGGTGAGCCCTTTTGCTGCCGCGCGGGCCATCACCTGATCCAGGTATTGTTTAGGCCCGCGGGTGCGCATTTGAGGCGCTTCAAGGTTTCCCATGCACGCAGGCACCAGCGCGACCGGGACCCACGTTGGATCGGCCACCGACCGGCCCTGGGAAGCGTAGGCCGATAACGGGCTGGCTTGCATCGCGACCATCCGCTCTTTCAAGACTTGCTTGAGAGCGTCACTGCCCTGTTTCGTCATGCCGTCCCAAATCACGTCCTCAAGGTTGCCGTCACCAGCTGTGCATTGAAACTTTTCTTGGCCGTTTTCAGCCGCGAAACCAGGAATCTCGCGTTCGATTTGGGCAAGCGTCACCGGCTCACCGGCCCTATCCACCAAATCGACAATCGCATCCGCGATCTGTGTAGTGGTTACGTTTTTCATTTTGTGCCTCACTCGGTGGACGGGTTGCACGAACGTGAGCTGTTCCACCGCCAGCTCATTGCCTGAGGAACTAGGGAATTAAGGCCCGCAGTGCTCACCGCTCTGCTAATTGTTACCTGCAGGGGTAACTACTCAGGAGACAGTCTCCGGGATGCCGGGACGACCGGGAAGCTGCAGGTCTCTGGGTATTGATCAATCGGACTATTGGCTCGATTTTTGATTCTCATGTAAGGACTGAAACCTTCCCGGACATTCCGGGTCCCGGCACCATCCGAGTGTATGAAGATGGACCTACGGTGCAGACATTGGAGTTGGCGGCTGGATCGTGTTTGATATCCAAAATGAAGCCCTCAGTGTGCGCCCCCTTAATTCGACGAGCCCATTGACCGAACTGCCTCGCGTTCACACCGCGATTGCCAAACGCATCGTCGAATGCATCTGCGAGTGACCGCTCGGACGGCGTCAGCGAAGGACACGTACCCTGCGGGCGCCGCGCATCTAATGCTCGCTGATACACGGCGACGGGTTCTGCGCTTTTGAAGGAATTCCAGCCAAAGTGTCGATGCAGCGCCGCCAGCAACGCGCCGTCGCCCTGGCGCTGAGGGTCTTCTGCCTTGTTTCGATGAAATACTTCACTGACATCGTGACCATTGAGCCAATAAATGAGATCGCGTACCCGGCGGGACCAAGCACCGAACGACCCTACGGCCGGCAACCCACTTTCAGGCATTCCCGCTAAGCGGTAAGCCCGCATAACGGTGAAGGCGTGCATTAGGAATTCGGTTCGACGGGCTTGCACGAGCTCGAAGGGATCGAACGGGTATTTGTCGCGCTCGGGGTCGGCAGAGCGGGGCACGATGTCGATTGGCAACGCGCGCCTAGCCATGTCGCCGGTGATAGTGGGGTTGTTACCCGTCAGGGTAATTAGCGAGCTGTTCCGGACCCGCACCATTTCGCTGCGGCCGAGTAGACGGATGTCGGCGGAGCCCTCCGTGATGATGCTCTCCAAAAGCTCACCCTCGATCTGCATACCGTTGGCATTATCGATGCTAAAGGCCGCAGGCGAGGTTATGAGAATCGAGGCGAGCCGCTTTTCAAATTCTTCTTTGCTATTGCCCCAGGTCATGAGGACCGGAAGGCTGCCGTATGCCAACCAAACCAAGCAGCGAATTATGAGCCCCTTTCCAGTTCCCGGCATGGAGCAGCGAATGATAAGCATCGGCGCAGTCCCAAGGAACGGCCGTTCCAGGGCCGTGAAGATAGCTCCCAGCATGATGGCGGCGCCTGCAGCACTATTCGTGAACTTGTACTCGGAGAACGGCTCGAACAGGATTTGTGCGGATGCCAGCGCGTCGGCGTACGACGGATTGGCCGGAAGCTCAAAAATAGGCGTCTGATCGTGGAATAAGCCGGTCACGGCGTCGTAACCTTTCGGAAACCGCACTTCCCCGGAACGTTCAACGACCGGCACGCGCGCTATCCCGAGCAGGGGGCGGGCACCATAGCGATCCCGCATCTGCGGGAGATAGTTGTTGATGAAACTGGCTGGCGGATGTACACGCAGAAGACGTGGATCACCTTTTCCACCTGCACGTCTGCGCCAATGCAAGCGCTCGGCACGCTCCATAATGTCGGCCGGTGTCGCGAGCGTAGTACCGGGGAAATCAGAGGCCCAATCGGTGTTCTCGGGCAAATCTGTTTGACTTGGGATGCGCAGAATTATGAGCAGACTGCCGCTCTTAAACGTGTTCGGGTCTTCGCTCACGACGAGGTCGAGCGCTTCGCGGCATGCGCGCTCGTTGCCCGGCACGTAGTCCACTACGGCCGGCCCTACCGGCGCAGTTGTTACCCTCGTGGGTAACTGTCCTGGTGCGCCGGGACCCTGAGCTGGCTGCGGATTAAGGCGCGACAGAGCCAAGTCTCGCCAGGGTGCGACATCGAAGCCCGCTCCTTTCGCTGCGCTGATAAGCGAGCCGACCTGGACCTTGCCCGGCTTCCACGAGTGCCATGTCCTGTCGAAATCAGCATCGCACGTCCACCCGCGACCGCGGCGCGACCAGTCTCTTGCCAGCTGTTCGGCGTCGGGACAGCCGCGCATCCCTGCGTCGGCGGTGGCGAAAAGTATGCGGAACCAGACGTCATAGGGGTCATTGACGCGATTTTCGATCGCGTTCAGGCAAGCTTCGACGAACGCTCGCTTTTCCGGAGCATTGAGACGATCGAAATATTCCGGAGGCTCAACCCCGGCACCGAGCTCATCCTCGACGGGCCCGGTGTTGTTCGCGGCCATCGGTGATTGGGCGAACGGTTGCTCGAATATGCCGACTACCTGCGTTGGACCGGTGGCTGCATTTGTTGAACCTAGAAGCGGCGCACACACGGTCAGCAGCTCGTCAATCTGCTCTTCCGTGACTGCGGGCAGTTGATCACGCGGCACCGTATCGGGCCCGCGTTCGTTTTCCCATTCGATCAAAGCTCTGGATGGGTGCACGCCATGGGCGACAAACTGCTGCCCTGCGCCTAGCGCCTCCAATTTGCCCGCAGGTCCGGCAATCGAACGCTTGCCCGGTTCGCCGCTAGCGGCACCTACTACGGCGGCGAACCTCGGTGAGTTGGCGCGCGTCCGAATGAGCGCACCCGGGAACCGGGCCTGAATTTCCTTTTTGATGGCAGCAGCCACCTTGGGCTCGTCGACATCCACATCGAGGCAGCGAAGGCGGGCGCCTAAGATACCAGTGTTGAGCGAATCCTGATCTGCCTGCAGAAGCTGATCTCTCGGTTCCCCTAACTGCCATTGCTTGCCAAGAGGCTGTTTAGAGTGCGTTCGGACCCGCACTGGCTGATAGCCGTTGGCGATTAGCCTCTCACGAGTGCTACGGACGCTTTCCAGACGTGGTTCAAGCCGAATTGGTGTGCTGGCTGGGGCTGCCATTACGCGGCTCCCAGGGCTTTAGTCGCTTCAGAAGTGGAGCAGCGAGGGGGGCCGAGGCGTGCCTCCGCCCAGGCCAGCGCGTCGGCCCAACGGTAGAGGGCGCGACTGCCGAACTTGTAGTATGGCGGTCCGCCGCCTCGGCTGGCCTTAGTGGAAAGTGTTTTGGGGGGCTGGTCGGGAACCCGGAACGCGTCAAAGCCTCGGCGCAAGCGACCCGCGGCAGCAGGTCCTCCGGGCGGAGATTGGAAACATCGAACATCGGCTGATCTCGCACGTTTACAAACACGAGCGAGAACTTGATCCATCAGCCGGGAAACGCCAAAATAAACCAGCACCCGAATTCACCCAGAAAGTTTGGGTGATTTTCCCCTTGGCCGTTTGAATTCGGCAGGCAGCGCAGCATGGGCGTCTTCAGCAGGTCGCTTTTTGCAACCGGTCGCGCTCATGCAATCTTTGACCATATCGGCGCGCTTTCCCTTTCGACCCAATGCCTGCAGGCTTTTGGCTTCGTTCAGCATCCATTGTGCTGCATTGGGCGGGGGAGGAGTTGGAAATGCTCGCTTGACTTCATCTTCGTCGAATTCGATCCACTTTATGCGACGTTCCGCGGACGTTCTGTGTGGCGCAGAAGTCACAAGCTCGCCGGTGAAATCAACCACCAAACCCGTGTGCCTAAACTTACTGCTGGGTATCTCGCGCATCTCGCTATCGAGCGTGAGCCTGCCCCAGGCGCGCACCTTCTCACCACCGATCGCTGCGGCAAGGGCTCTTTGAGCCCACTCGATTTCGGGACCCATATCACGCGTCCATGACTCCAAGTCACGCGGTTCATGGCGCATGACCCAAGCCAGCGCTTTTGCCGCGGACCACCTCATGCGCTCCACCGTATCGCGATCACATTTTCAGCGGCGTCGCTATCCACTTGCCTTTCCCTCATTAATTTGATCGTCTGATTCGCGACGGCATCGGCTGCGGCAAGCAACACAGCATCTGCGGTATGGATGTACCGAGAAGTGATCGTTGTGCTCTTGTGTCCGACCAAGGCTGCAATCGTCGATTCCGAATAACCGAGATCGCTGGCCAACGAAGCCAAGGAATGACGGAGCACGTGTGGACTTATATCCCGAGGTAGCTCGCCAAATTTTGCGATCCGCGCCCAGAACTTCGGGAATCCCGACATACGGCCACTGCCACGTGCTGCCGAAAACACCAAATCGCTCGTTCGGGTTAAATCCCGCAAGATGTCACACGCTGTACAGGACAACGGTCGAACCGATCGTCCTGTCTTGGTGTCGGGCAAGGTCGCAGTGCGCCGAATAAGGTCAACCTCATCCCAGCGCAGGCCCAGAGCCTCTCCGCTGCGCCAACCTGTCACTGCAAGGAAACGCGCTGCAGCTACTGCCGGCGGCCACAAATTTTCGGACACAGCTTGCTTTAAGGCGCTACCCAGAGCTTTGTATTCGCTATCGCTCAGACGCCGTTCTCGTTTTCCATCAGCAAACCGGATCACGCCACGTACTGGGTTATCTGGACGCATGCGGTGACGTTCGGCATATGTGAAGATTGCACCGAGGAGGCCCACAGTTCGGCTTGCTGTTCCCCTGCCCCCTCGGACATTCGCTAAACCGCGCTTCTTCTCTGTCTTGCTGCGGCCAGCCGTTTTGCCATTGGCGATGTCGTGCATAAAAGCATCGATGTCTTCGCGCGTAACAGCGGCCACTTTGAGTTGGCCAAGAAGTGGCTTGATATGTCTCTCTATGCGTCCACGGTCAGTTGCTAGGGTACTCGCCTTCTTAGCAACCTTGCGCCTCGTCAGCAGCCTCCCAGCTTCGGCATCCTTGAGGTAGAGATCACAAAGCTCGGCTACAGTCGCAGCATCGCGTTTGCTGTGCTTGATGGCCGCTGGGTCCGCACCTCTTGCAACATCTCCCAACAGGCGTTGCGCCTCCTCGCGGGCCAAGTCGGGAGTCCAAGGAGCGCCGTGCCGGCCTATCGTGTGCCACCGCTGGCGCCCCTCAACTGTCCGGTACTTGAGCATATACGCTACTGCGGTTCCCCGCTGTCGACGCGCTCCGAAACCAGGCACAGCCGAGTCCCAGACCATTTCGCCCGGTCCCAGGTTGCGAATCTCGCGCAGCCCTATTCGCTTTGCAGCCATTGCACTCTCGCGGTTTGCGGATTCGATCTAGCAACCACATAGCTACCGAGCCGCAGCAAATTGCAGCAAACTCTGGCAACTCGTGGCAATGAGGAGGTATCATCGATATAGGGACAAATCGATGCGCAACAAGTGCTATCAGACATGAGCAAACAAACGTCTACGCCCTCCGAAGGCAGAGGCCGGGGGTTCGAATCCCTCCGGGCGCGCCAAATTAGTTCCGTCATTCAGGCTTCCCGTCTGGCTCGCCGAGTTTCCTCTTTAGGCCGTCGAGGATTTCCTTCTCGTTGAACTGAGCCAGGCGTCTAAAGCCTAATCTATTAAATGCACTGTCACCGTAATTGCCACCGTAATTGCGGGACCGACCCGGACACGGAATACGAGAATACGGTGACAGTGCACTCAATTTAGGAAATAAGGTGACAGTGCACTCAATTTAACGAGAATACAAATACGGTGACAGTGCACTCAATTTAGAAATAAGGTGACAGTGCACTCAATTTAGGACGAAAGCTTCGCCCGTAATTGGCGTAATTGCTATTAAATGCACTGTCACCGTATTTGCGCGTAATTGGAGGGACGAGAAGCAGAGCGATCTATTAAATGCACTGTCACCGTAATTGGAGCTCAGGAAGAAGGGGCGGTCGACAGCGCCCGTGAACATCGAGGGACGCACGATCGCCCGGAGCTTCTGGGGCCAGTCGTGGTGCAGCAACCTGGAACGATATAGCGACTTCGAGAGCCGCCTGCCCCGTGGCCGATCCTATGTCCGCAACGGTTCTGTCGTCGACTTGCAGATCGCCAAAGGCGAAGTCACAGCGATAGTCAGCGGTTCCGAGCTTTACCAAATCAAGATCGCCGTTGCGCCGGTTGCGGCAAAACGCTGGCGCGCGATCTGCCGGGATTGTGCGGGCGCGATCGATTCCTTGGTGGAACTGCTGCAAGGCCGCCTGGCAAAGGCCGTCATGGATCGAGTTTGCCGCGAGGGCGACGGCTTGTTTCCGGCGCCGAGCGAAATCGAGCTGTCCTGCAGCTGTCCCGACTGGGCCGATATGTGCAAACACGTCGCCGCGGCGCTCTACGGCGTCGGTGCGCGGCTGGATGAAAAGCCTCAACTTTTGTTCGTGCTGCGCGGAGTTGATGAAAATGAATTGCTTGCCAGTGCCGGGGCTGATCTCACGTTGAAAAAAGCAGCGCCCGGCGCGGCGAAGGTGCTCGACGACAGAGATGTCGCGGCCCTGTTTGGGCTGGAGATGGCCGAAACCGCCAATTCCGAAAGCCCCACCCCGACCACCCTGGAACGGCAGCAGCGTTGCAAATCGCGGAAAGGAAGTAAGACGCCTGCCGTGAAAAGGGCTGATGCGGCAAGGAAAAGCAACCGCCCTCGCACAGCGCGGACCAAGTCCGAGCCTGAGTTGGCAGCCTTAGCCAGCGTCCAGAAAGGGCGCGAGCAGCGACGGCGGCCTCCGCGTCGGCCATAAAAGTACCGTGTCAGCTTGGGCATTCAGCCGAAGTGGTACTGCGGTCGGCCGGCTACTCGGTGAATCATATTGCGATTTCAATAACATACGTGTTCGCAGGTTTATTCTGACCGGCGCGCCAAATTAGTTCCGTCATTCAGGCTTCACGGCTGGCTTGCCGAATTTCCTCTTTAGGCCATCGAGGATTTCCTTCTCGTTGAACTGAGCCAAGCGTCTAAAGCCTAACAGAAAACGGAAATACGGTAATACGGTGGTAATACGGTAATACGGTGACAGTGCACGTAATACGGTGACAGTGCACTCAATTTAGGACGAAAGCTTCGCCCGTAATTGGCGTAATTGCTATTAAATGCACTGTCACCGTATTACTGTCACCGTATTACCACCGTATTACCGTGTCGGATAATCGAGTGCCCGAAGCATCACGCGAAAAAGCCGGAAGCGCGGCAACGCTCGCTGCCAGATGCAAGAATTTGCGGCGGGGAAGTGTCATGTGAGTCCCCTTCCAATCAAATCTCGGGTGGCACGCCAGATCACTCCGGCTTGATGCCGGCCGCGCGGATTACATTGCTCCACTTTTCGGCATAGTCGGCGGTGAACTTGCCGAACTCGGCGGGCGAACTTGCAAAAGTTTCCCCGCCCAAATTGACGAGCCGCGCCTTGAAAGCCGCGTCGCCAAGCGCGGCATTAACTTGCGTATTGATGATCGCGATGATCTCCGACGGCGTGTTCGCGGGGGCGCCAATCCCAACCCAGCCGTCGCCCTCGTAACCGGGCACGAATTCGCCGATGGCCGGCACGTCGGGCAACAGCGCCATTCGTCTGCTCGCCGTTACGCCCAGCGCCCGCAGCGTGCCGGCCTTGATGTAGCCGTTGGCCGTGGCAACGGGGAGGAATATGACCTCAACACGGCCGGCCATGAGATCGGGCAACGCAGGTCCAACGCCGCGATAGTGCACCGTGACCAGATCGACGCCCGCCTTCACTTTGAATAACTGGCCATAAAGGTCCGATCCGCTTCCCGAGCCGGATGTCGCCATATTCACCTTGCCCGGATTAGCTTTGGCGTAGGCGATGAACTCGGCTCCTGTCTTAGCGGGGAGCGATGGATTGACCACCATGACAAAGGAGTCGCGGCAAATACTCGCAACCGGCGCGATGTCCCTGGTAAACTTGAAATTGACATTGTGGTAGATGGTCATATTCCAAGCGTTGACATCGGCGATCGTGAGCAGCGTGTACCCGTCGGGCTTTGCTTTCGCGACCAGCTCGGTGGCAATCATGCTGCTGGCGCCTGGCCGGTTCTCGATCACGAATGGCTTCCCGAGCCGCTCCGACAGCCACGGCCCGATCAGGCGTGCGGTGATGTCGGTGACGCCGCCGGGCGGGAAGCCGACGATCAGGCGCACCGGCCGCGTGGGATAATCGAGCGCAAAGGCGGCACGCGGCAAAGCCGGCACTGCGGCAACACCCGCCGTCAGATGCAGAAAAGTTCTACGGGGAAGTTTCATCGTTACTGGCTCCAATCAAATCTTGATAGCGGCCGGTCGGATCGCTCCGATTTATTGGATTTCCGTCAACGTAAACTCGTCAGACTCGGCGAGGCCGTCGGGTGCGACGGCCTCGTTCGTACATATACTATCTTTTGGGGTCGCTCCGCCGCGGGGCCACGCCAATGACCACCCTAATTTGCAGCTTCAACGATGTACTGACGGATGATCTTGATTACTTTATCGCGCTGTGGGGCAAGTTTCTTCCTGGCGTCCGAGGCTTCCCACGCTTGCGCAGCATCCAGGCTGTCCCACTCGCTAATACTCACGCGCATTGGAGCTATCCCAACGTTTGCAACAATTTTTCCGGTCGTGCGCAAACTGCGACCCCCGGCGGCCGTTTGCGCAGCCTGAATAGCGGGATTGTACTCCGCAAGGGCGGCGGCATCGAGTACCTGGCTCTCGGTGACTTGGTAAGCCTTCGGTTTAGCCTGGGCATGCAGACCCTGAACCGCAAAGGCGCCGATTGCGATACCTGCCAGAACACACAGTGCTGGTGTGAGAAGTCGTTTCATCGTGTTCTCCCTGCGTTGTCAGCAAAGTGTCAAAGCGCACGCAATTAAGATAAGGATCGTTGACCGCGAGGGCATCGAAGAAAGTTCTTGCGAATGTTACGGCGGTTTGCGCGGTTGCGTGCCTTTTTTGGCCCCGTCGAGTCGCCGGATCAGCTCCTTCGCAGCGGCGGCTCGGCCGGGGCGAGAATCTCCCGTCGCCAACCGTCGTACCCTAACGACTGCCACCCTCTTTCGCCTTCCTCAGCGACTGCCTTCATTTGTTGGGACGGCGTAGGCGTTGCCATTGGCGCCAAACGCGGTGCCGGGATACGAAGGGTACTGCGTCGGCGGCGCCCACCCTCGGTAGGATCGGTAATAGTGTGGCGCCCGGTGCGTAAAGGCGTAGTGCCGCCTCGGGTGATGCCTGTGGTGCACCCGGTACGCAAAGGCCGGTGTCGTCAACAACGCGACGGCCACGGCCGACCAGATCATGTTGGTGTTGAACAGCTTCATTGTGTGCCTCTTTTTTCTTCCTTTCGCGCCGATCGGGACTGCCGCAGCGCGATCAAGCCGTTGGGCTCGCCAGCGATCAGGCGGACATTGAAGCCTTTGTTACTCCAGCGACGGACTGTTTGCCAATTGATCCAGATCAAATAAGCGCGAGGTGATTTTCCCGGCAGCGGTCGGGGAATCTTTGCCTGATTAAGTCGAGGTTTCTGCAATTGTCCTTTAACGCATTGATTTGATTGAGCCGTTATTGTACCTGTTTTTGCAGTTAAATACTTGGGATAGCTGAATAAGCGGGGGCTTCCCGAGCTGAGGGTCGAGGTTCGATTTCCTTCGCCCGCTCCAACCTACGCTGCGAAGCAGCGTTGGTTGTCCGCCGAAGCCTTGGCGAAGGAGGACACTGCTTCGCAGCTTCGGTTGGCAGACCAACCTCCGCGCAACACCTAACCGAGGAAACAACCCGATGCCAGTGAGCAAAATCAACGGTGTCAACATCAATTGGCAGGTGATCGGCGAGCGCGGCCCCTGGGTGATGGCGACCACGGGCGGCCGGCGCGGCCACGACGAGTTCATTCCGCTGGCGCAGAAGATCGCCGGCAACGGCTACCGCGTCGTGCTGCACGATCGCCGCAACACCGGCGCTTCCGATCTTTGCATCGAGGGCGACGAAGGCGAAGAAGCGCCCTGGCTCGGCGACATGTATGAACTGATGAAGAGCCAGGATGCATTGCCGGCGTTCTTTTCCGGCTCGTCGGCGGGTGCGCGGACCTCGATCCGATTCTATCTGAAATATCCGCAAGCCGTGCGCGGCCTGTTGCTGCTGCGCGTCACCGGCGGCCCGTTCGCCGCCGGCCGCTTGCCGGAGAACTATTACGGCCAATTCATCGCCGCGGCGAAGCAGGGCGGCATGGCGGCGGTTTGCGACATGGACGCATGGAAGGAGCGCTTCAAGGAGAATCCGCGCGGCCGCGATTATTTGGCCAATCTTCCGGCTGATAAATTCATTCGGGTCTTCACGCGCTGGAAGCAGGTCTTCGAAGCCGGCGCGAACTATCCGGTGATGGGCGTGAGCGAGCAGGAATTACGCTCGATCAAGGTCCCTACGATCATCGTTCCCGGCAACGACAATACCCATTCCAGCGCCAGCGGCCGCGTCGCCCGCGATCTCGTTCCCGGCAGCGAGCTGCACCAACTGCCGATCGCCGATCAGGACGTGCCGCTCATACCCTATCCGCAATGGCGCGAGAACGAGGACGAGGTCGTGCGCGTGTTCGTGAGCTTCCTGCAGCGGACCGTCGCGGCGGAACACGCTGCCGCCTGATGCACCGCAACGACCCGGTTGCGGTATGCCGCGGCCCGTCAGCCTGCGCCAAGCCATTTGCGGCGTTCGTTGTAACTGTTCGCTCGCCCGGTCCGCCCGGCGCGCCGGGACCTGCGGGCGCCTGCGCAAGCGGGCGAACGTTGCTTTGCAATGCAGCCCTGCCGGCGCTATTCTCCGCCGCAATAGCGGCAAGCCGCTCGTCGAGATCGTGACCGGGGAACAACAATGGACCATCAGGGCGAACGCCGATCGGGATGGAGCTGGTGGTACCTGCTCTTCGTGCTCCAATTCGTCGCCAGTCTTTGGGTCTCTTTCTACAATAAGGCCGATCCCACCTGGATCGGCATTCCATTCTTCTACTGGTATCAGATGCTCTGGGTCATCATCGGGGCCGTGCTGACCGCGATCGTCTATTTCGCGACCGACGAATAACGCGGGCGGCGTGGCGCCCTATCGGTCGCCGGCGCCGATCCGGATCGGTGACTGAAGCGGAAAGCAAAAAGAAAAACAAAAAGAAGAAACCGGGAGAGATGCCGTGCAGGAAGTCAATTGGACCGCCCTTATCATCTTCATATTGCTGTTCCTTATCATCACCGTGCTCGGCTTCGTTGCCGCGCATTGGCGCAAGGGCGATCTTCACCAATTGCATGAATGGGGCCTTGGCGGACGGCGCTTCGGAACTGTCATCACCTGGTTTCTGATCGGCGGCGATCTCTATACCGCCTATACGTTCATTGCGGTGCCGGCGCTCGCCTTCGGTGCTGGGGCAATCGCGTTCTTCGCGGTGCCCTACACGATCATGATCTATCCGATCCTGTTCCTCGTGTTCCCGCGCCTCTGGTATGTCTGCAACAAACACAATTACATCACCGCTTCCGATTTCGTGCGCGGCCGTTTCGGCAATCGCTGGCTGGCGCTCGCGGTGGCCGTCACCGGTATCGTCGCCACCTTGCCGTACATTGCGCTGCAGCTGGTCGGTCTCCAGGTGGTCATCGGCGGCATGGGCGTGGTGGGCAACGGCTATGCGGGCGACGTGCCGCTGATCATCGCCTTCATCATTTTGGCCGCGTTCACCTATACGAGCGGGCTGCGAGCGCCGGCCTCGATCGCCATCGTCAAGGACCTGCTGATCTATCTCACCGCTTTCGCGGTCGTGATCGTGGTTCCGATACAATTGGGCGGCTTCGGGAATATCTTCGCCAAGATACCGCCGGCGAAATTGCTGCTCGCCGTTCCAGGTGCCCATACGGCGGGCGCCTACAGCGTCTACGCGACGCTGGCGCTGGGATCGGCATTGGCCCTCTTCCTCTATCCGCATTCCATCACCGGCATTCTGGCCGCCAGCAGCGGCCGCGCCGTCCGCCGCAACGCGGCGCTGCTGCCGGGCTATTCGTTCATGCTCGGCCTGCTGGCGCTGGTCGGATTTTTCGCCATCGCCACCGGGGTGAGCGCCCTCCCCGAATTCGCCGCCGGCTTCAAGCGGTTCGGTAACAGCTTCGCGGTGCCGGCGCTCTTCCTGCACACATTCCCGTCCTGGTTCGTCGGCATCGCTTTTGCGGCCGTCGGCATCGGTGCGCTGGTGCCGGCGGCGATCATGTCGATCGCGGCCGCCAACCTGTACACGCGCAATATCCATCGCGAGTTCATCAATCGGAATCCCACCGACAGGCAGGAATCGCAGATGGCGAAGTGGGTCTCGCTGATCGTCAAGTTCGGCGCGCTCGCCTTCATCGTCTTCGTGCCGCAGCAATACGCGATCTACCTGCAGCTGCTCGGCGGCATCTGGATCATCCAGACCGTGCCGTCGGTGATGCTCGGCTGCTATACGCGGTGGTTCAACGATTGGGCGCTGCTCGTCGGCTGGTTCGTCGGCATTGTGCTGGGCACCTGGATGTTCATCGCCGCGAAGCTCGTCCCGAACTATCCGCTGGTCATCGCGGGTCATGGATTCCCGGGCTACAGCGCGCTGTACACGGTCATCCTTAACCTCGTCGTCGCCATCGTGCTCACGCCGCTGTTCAACGCCATCAGCAAAGCGCACGTCGACGAAACCATCGCGGCCGATTACTACCGGGCGTGAGGATCCGGGCGTTGACTGCCACGGGCTATGCGGCGCCGCGCGATGACCCATGCGCGAGCCGCACCATGCTGGCCCTGCCGCTCCGATCGTGGCAAGTTGCCAGTCTTGGCCGAGACTCGAGACATTAGACATTCGGGAGAACCGCATGGCCTGGAGTAAAGTCACTGACATCGCCTATGGACGCCTGCGGGCGCCCGATCTCGATGTCATGGAAGAATTTTTGACGCGGTTCGGCATGAATCGCGCCGCGCGCACCGACAAGGCCCTTTACATGCGCGGCACCGATCCGGCGCACCACATCCACGTCACCGAGAAGGGCGACCCGAAATTCGTGGGCCTCGCCTATTACGCACAGAGCGAAGACGATTTGAAGCGGCTCGCCAAGGCGCCGGGCGCGTCCGGAATCGAGACCATCGATGAGCCGGGCGGCGGCAAGCGCGTGCGGCTGACCGAGCCGAACGGCTATCAAATTGAAGTCGTGTACGGCATGGAACGGGTCGCACCGATCTCGGTGCAGCGGCAGAAACTCAATTCGGGCGAACAGCCAACTGCGCGGGCCGGAGAGCTGATGCGGCTGCCCAAGGGTCCCGCGCACGTCAAGCGGATCGGCCATGGCGTGATGATGACGCCGAAGTTCAAGGAAACGGTCGGCTGGTTCCGCGAGACGCTGGGAATGATCTGCTCGGATGACGTCTATGTCGAGAAGCAGGATAATTTGATCGGCTCGTTCAACCGCTGCGACCGCGGCGATACCTATGTCGATCACCACGTCTTCTTCTGCCTCAATCATCCGAAGACCGGCCTCAACCATATCTCGTTCGAGGTTCCCGACATCGATGACGTCTGCATGGGGCACGATTATCTCAAGCAGTCCGGCAAATACGAGCACATCTGGGGTATCGGCCGGCACGTGCTCGGCAGCCAGGTTTACGATTACTGGGCCGATCCGTGGGGCCGTGTGCACGAGCACTGGGCCGACAGCGACCGTCTCAACCTCGCCAACGGCTCCAATCTCGTGCCCGCAGAGGAAGCATTGGTGTCGCAATGGGGCGAGCGGCCGCCGGACAAGTTCATCAATCACGCAAGCCCGTGAGCCGCCGGGCAAGGCCGCGCTTGCCGACGCGACCGGGACGTGCCCGGATGCGGCCTGGAGGGCCCTGCGAATGACGCTCAAGCGCTTTCCTTCGCTTTCGCATTGGGGCGCCTTCAACGCCGTGGTTGAAGACGGCCGTCTCGTCGGCTGCGAACCCTTTGTCCACGATCCCGCGCCCTCGCCGATGCTCGCGGCGATTCCGTCGATGGTGCATTCGCCGCTGCGCGTGGCGCGGCCGGCGCTGCGGGAAGGCTGGCGGGAAGGGCGGCCGCGCACCGGCAACGATCGGTTTCGCGAAATTCCGTGGGACGAGGCGCTCGCGCTGGTGGCCGAGGAACTCAGCCGCGTCCGCGACCGCCACGGCGCCGACGCGATCTTCGGCGGCTCCTATGGCTGGTCATCGGCCGGCCGCGTGCATCACGCGCGCACGCTGACGCGACGCTTTCTCTTTCTCGGCGGCGGCTGCGTCGATCAGCTCGGCAATTACAGCTGGGGCGCGGCGCAGTTCTTCGTGCCGCGCGTCATCGGCACGTTCGAGCCTGTTACCGGGCGCGTGACGGACTGGTCGTCGATCGTCAAGCACACGCGCCTCATCGTCGCCTTTGGCGGACTGGCGCTCAAGAACGGTCAGGTCACGTCCGGCGGCGCCGGCGCGCACGTCACGGAAGTGTGGCTGCGCCGCGCCAAGGAGGCCGGCATCGACTTCGTCGTCGTCAGCCCGAATCGCGGCGACGTGCCGGATTTCCTGGGCGCGCAATGGGCGCCGATCCGCCCCAATACCGATACGGCGATGATGCTGGCGATGGCGCACACGTTGCTCGCCGAGCAGCATCACGACGCCGCGTTCTTGCAGCGCTACTGCACGGGATTCGAGACCTTCAGCCGTTATCTGATGGGCGCCGACGACGGGGTGCCGAAGGATGCGCAATGGGCTGAGGCGATCTGCGGCGTGAGCGCAACCACGATCCGCGACCTGGCGCGGCGCATGGCGTGTGTGCGTTCGCTTATCACTTGCGCCTGGGCGCTGCAGCGCGCCCATCACGGCGAGCAGCCCTATTGGGCGGCGATCACGCTCGCCGCCATGCTCGGCGGCATCGGGCTTCCCGGCGGCGGATTTGCCTTCGGTCACGGCTCGACCAACGGCGCGGGGGTTCCGCGCGCCGATGTGCCGAGTCCGGAACTGGCGCCGCCGCTCAATCCGGCGCGGCGAGCCGTGCCGGTGGCGCGCATTACCGACACGCTGCTCAATCCGGGCGGCGAATATGAGTTCAACGGGCATCGCGGCGTCTATCCCGACATCCGCATGATCTACTGGGCGGGGGGCAATCCGTTCCATCATCATCAGGATCTGAACCGGCTGCAGCGCGCCTGGCAGAAGCCGGAGGCGATCGTCGTGCACGAGAGCTGGTGGACGCCGACCGCGCGCCGCGCCGACATCGTGTTGCCGGCAACGACGCCGCTCGAGCGCAACGATGTCGGCGGGTCATCGCGCGATCCGTTCCTGCTCGCCATGCATCAGGCCATCGCGCCGGTGGGCGAGGCGCGCAACGATTTCGATATTTTCCGCGCGCTGGCGGATCGCCTCGGCTTCGAAGCCGCGTTCAGCGAAGGCCGCGACGAGATGGGCTGGTGCCAATTCGTCTACGATCGCTTCCGTTCGGGCGCGGCACGGGTGGGTGTGAGCCTGCCCGGCTTCCAGCAATTCTGGGCCGAAGGGTTCGTGCAATTGCCGGAGCCGGTGCGGGATTTCGTGCTGTTCGAGGAGTTTCGCGCCGATCCGCAAAAACATCCGCTGAAAACCCCGTCGGGAAAGATCGAGATCGCGTCGGACGAGATCGCCAAGCTGGGCTACGACGATTTCCCGCCGCACCCGGCCTGGATAGCGCCGGCGGAATGGCTGGGCAGCGGTGCCGCGCAGACGCAGTTCCCGCTGCATCTGATCACCAATCAACCGGCGCGCCGGCTGCACAGCCAGATGGATCCCGGCCCGGTATCCGCCGCCGGAAAAGTTGCCGGCCGCGAACCGATTCGCATCGGCACCGCCGACGCTGCGCGCCGGCAGATCAGCGATGGCGATGTGGTGCGCGTCTTCAATGCGCGCGGGGCCTGTCTCGCCGGCGCGGTGATCGACGACGGGCTTTTACCCAGCGTTGCGGTGATGGCGACCGGCGCCTGGCTCGATCAATCGGACGGCGAGCCGGAGCGCCATGGCAATCCCAATGTGCTCACGCTCGACATCGGTACGTCACGACTGACCCAGGGATCGAGCGCGCAGACCGCTCTGGTCGAGATCGAACGCTGGACCGGGCAATTGCCGCCGGTGCGCGCGCTGACCCCGCCCGAACTGGTGCGCTCCGAGGCCCCTGCCGAGTAATTGCCAACGTCGGAAGAAGCGTGGCGGCCTGGACGGCCTTCGCTCCGCCCGGGGCATCTCCGCGCGCCGATGCGCCCAAGCCTTTGTTAACCGATTACTAATGATCGGTGGTTAACGAAGAGCGGGGTCCCGATTCCGAAATTCGCATCATTGTGCGGCACCCGTTTGCGAACATCGGCTCGAAGGATACCAGCAACTTATTGTTCCAGTGTGGCTTTGGTTCAGAAATCCGCATGGCCGGTTGGCGGCAAGAATGATGCGGATTTCTGAACCGCCACACTAGCCGAAATGCCGGAGGATGCGCATGGTCGAGCGCCAAGGTCAGGATCAAGACAGCAATTTGGGCGACAAAACCGAGGTGGATGCCGCAGCCGCAACTCCGTCGGAGCCGAGCCACGAGGCGGCGGCGAGCACGGAGAACGCCGCGGCAAGTAACGATGCGCCGACGGAAAACTCACCACAGCTCGACGGCGAGATTGACGAGGAGCAGGCTCCGGCCAGCGGGCACGAGCCGCCGCCTATGAAGTTCACGGGCGCACTCCCAGCACTGGTTTCTTATTCGCCCGACGCCGCGCCGATCCTGCCTGCGGCAGTCGTGGCGCCCGCGCCGCAATCGGGCTCGCTGCGCTTTCTTCTGCTCGCCGCCACCATCGCCTGCGCGGCTGGGATTGGCGCGCTCGTCGGTGCGCTGAGTGCATCCGGCATCGCCAACCAGCACGTTGCGTCGGCCCCGCTCGCCAAGACGGTGGCCGCGCGCGACGTTGTCCACGCCTTGCGGACGCAGCTTGCTGAATTGTCGGCACTCAAGGCGAGCCTCGAGAGCACCGGCCGCAGCAGCGCCTCGCAATTTGCCAAGATCACCGGCCGTCTCGATGCCCTCGAGCACGCCCAGGCCGAGCCCGCGGCAAAGCTCGCCCACATCGCCGATGCGGTCGATCGGCTCGACAAGCACGAAGGCGCCGCGCCGGACATCACCGGCTCGATCGCGACCGCGTCGTCGCCACCCCAGCCGACACCGCCGGCGGCGAGACCGGCCGATCCGGTCGTGCACGACTGGATCGTGCAGGATGTCCGCAACGGCCGTGCGGTGGTCGAAAGCCGCCGCTTCGGGAGTCTCTTTCTCGTGGGCGCCGGTAGCGTCATGCCCGGTCTCGGGCGCGTTCAGGAAGTCAAACGGCAAAACGGCGAGTGGATCGTCGTTACCGAGAGAGGCGTGATCACTTCGAGACCCTGACGCCGACCCCTTGCCCGCGAGCGCTTATGGCCGTCGCCTGATCGTCGGGAACGGCAGCAGCATGGGCACGCGCCGGCGATACGCGCCGTAAGCGTCGGCGCCAAGCTCCGCCGTCAGGAAGCGTTCCTCGATACGCGCCTTCAGCCACAGACCGCATGCGATCAGCCCCGCGCCGAGCAGCGCCGTCCACGTCGCTTGAGCCAGCGCCGAAGCCGCAAGGGCGGCGATGAGGCCCGTATAGATCGGGTGGCGCACGAACGCGTAGGGACCGGTATCGACGACGCGGTGTCCTTCCTTGCGGGTGATCGAGCCCGACCACAGGGGGCCGAGATAAATTCTCGCCCAACACGTCAATAGCAGGCCCGCCAGCGTCAGCCCGGCAAGCGCGTAGGCTCCGGCAAAACCGACCCGCCAGAGCGGGATGGCGCCGAGCCTGCGCGCCGCCCATGGCGTCAACAGCACCACACCGGCCAGGATGACGATGCGGTAGGACACTGTGCCAAAGCTTATGACGCGCTTTTCCGTTCGGCGCGCCCACAAGGCGGCCAAGAGCCAACTCGCCAGCCAAACGATCCACATGATCGCGAACAGGAGCCTTGGACGAATGACCATCGAGGCAAATTCTCCCTGCTGCGGCGCTGGCGCGGGTGGCGGGGGCATGGCGCGCGCCTCTCCGCCGGATTCGGTATCGACGCGGCGCTTATAGGGGCGCCGCGCGGGATCGTCGAATGGGCCTGCGACGCCGATACGAGGTTGCGCAGGATTGCGTGGAACGCGCTAATATCGGCGGCAAAAGGAGACGCCGCCAATGCTGAGCGCGGAGCAGAACGATCTCATGACCCGCACCGCGCCCGGGACTGCCGCCGGCGCCCTGCTGCGGCGCTATTGGCAGCCGGCCGCTCTGGTGGACGAGCTTGCTTCCAACCGGTCGGTCAAGGCGGTGCGGCTCCTCGGCGAGGACCTCGTCGCGTTCCGCGACCAGAAGGGCCGCTATGGGTTGATCGGGCGGCATTGCCCGCACCGCGGCACCGATCTCGCTTATGGGCGCCTGGAGGATGGCGGCCTGCGCTGCCCGTTTCACGGCTGGCTGTTCGATGTGGGTGGCCGGTGCCTGCAGACCCCGGCGGAGCCCCCCAACAGCAATCTCGCCGCCAACATCAAGCAGAAATCCTATCCGGTCGTCGAGAAGAGCGGCATCCTGTTCGCCTATCTGGGAGCCGGCTCGCCGCCCGCATTCCCGCATTTCGACTGCTTCGTCGCGCCGGCAACGCACACCTTCGGCTTCAAGGGGATGATCGACTGCAACTGGCTGCAATCGCTCGAAGTCGGTGTCGATCCGGTGCATACCTCGTTCCTGCACCGCTTCTTCGAGGATGAAGATCCGGACCAAGGCTACGGCAAGGTGTTCCGCGACCGGTCGGAAGATTCCGACATGCCGCTTACACGGATCATGCGCGAGTTTGCCCAGCCGCGCATCGAGATCGAACCGACCGATTACGGCTTTCGTCTGATCACGCTGCGCCAGATCGGTAACGAGAAGGCGCACGTGCGCGTGACCAACCTGGTCTTCCCCAACGGCTTCATCATCCCGATGAGTCGCGAGATGACGATCTCGCAATGGCACGTACCGATCGATGACGCGCGGCATTACTGGTACGCAATCTTCACCTCGTTCGGCGCGCCGGTGGACAAGGACGAGATGCGCCGGCAGCAACTCGAACTCTACCAGTTGCCCGACTACGTCCCGCGCCGGAACAAGGGCAACGATTACGGTTTCGATGCGCACGAGCAGGCGCACACGACCTTTACGGGGATGGGGACCGACATCAACGTGCACGACCAATGGGCTTGCGAGTCGATGGGGCCGATTGCCGATCGTACCCAGGAGCATCTCGGCAGTTCCGACAAGGCGATCAGCTTCTATCGGCGCCTGCTGCGGCGGGCGCTCGATGAGAGCAGCAAGGGAGGCAAGCCGCAGATGGTGCTCGATGCCGGCGATGCGCCCAACGTCACCGGCCCCGCCTGCGTCGACGGCATCGGTCCGGCGGCCGATTGGCAGGGTTACTGGCAGCGCACCGAGGCGGCACGGCGCCAGTCCATGAGTTGGGCGAATGGAGGATCGCGAATGGCGAATAACGAGTAGGGGAAGGACGTACCTTCTATTCGCCATTCGCCATTTCGCTATTCGCACGACACGATGCCGCCACGCCACGCCGCCGCCTCCAAAAATTTCGTGGACCGCCATGGTCTATGGACCGACGAGCAGGTGCGCGCGGCGAATGCCGTCGTACAGGCGATCAAGAAACACAAACTCGAACTCGTCCGCTTTTCCTTTGCCGACCAGCACGGCGTGCTGCGCGGCAAGACGTTGCTTGCCGCCGACGCGCTCGCCGCGATGCGCAGTGGCGTCACCATGACGACGACGCTGCTGGCTAAGGACACCGCGCATAAGACCGCCTACCCGGTGTTCACGCGCGGCGGCGGCTTCGGCATGGCGGAGATGCAGGGCGCCGGCGATTTCGTCATGGTGGCAGATCCGGCGACGTTCCGCGTACTGCCTTGGGCGGAAAAGTCCGGCTGGATGCTGTGCGATATTACTTCACCAACGGCAAGCCGGTGCCGTTCTCGACGAGGCAGGTTCTGCGCGACGCGCTGGCACGGCTCGCGCGCCGCGGTTTTGATGTCCTCGCCGGCCTCGAAGTGGAATTCCACCTGTTCAGGATGGAAAACCCGCGCCTTGCCCCGGAAGACGCGACCTGGCCGCCGCGCGCGCCGGAAGTAAGCCTGCTCAATCAGGGCTATCAGTATCTGACCGAGAGCCGATTCGATCAGCTCGATGCGGCGCTGGCGCCGATCCGACGCGGTTTGACGGCGCTCGGCCTGCCGCTGCGTTCGCTCGAAGTCGAGCTGGGGCCGAGCCAATGCGAATTTACGTTCCGGCCGCAGCACGGCCTCGACGCCGCAGACACCATGATCCTGTTGCGCGCCGCCACCAAGCAGATCGCACGCCGCCACGGTCTTCTGGCAAGCTTCATGTGCCGCCCGGCGCTGCCCAATCTGTTTGCGTCGGGCTGGCATCTGCATCTGTCGCTGATCGAACGCAAACGCAGGCTCAATGCGTTCGTGGGCGGCGGGCACGAAGGACTCTCGCGCATCGGGCGGTATTTCCTCGGCGGCCTGCTCGCGCACGCGCAAGCCGCCACCGCCTTCGCCACGCCGACCGTCAACGGCTACCGGCGCTATCGCGCCTACGCACTGGCGCCGGATCGTGTCATCTGGGCGCGCGACAATCGCGGCGTCATGGTGCGCGTTTTGGGCGAGCCCGGCGATGCCTCGACCCACCTGGAAAATCGCATCGGCGAGCCCGCCGCCAATCCGTATCTGTACATCGCGTCGCAGATCGACTGCGGACTTGACGGCCTCGCGCAACGCCGCGAGCCCGGCCCGGCGACCGAGGCGCCCTACGAATCCACCGCGCCGATGCTGCCGAAGGATTTGGGCGAGGCGCTCGCCGCGCTGCGCCAAAGCGAGATGTTCCGCCATGCGTTCGGCGAGGCCTTCATCGACTATTATGCCCATATCAAGCAGGCCGAGCTGGCGCGCTTTGCAGCCGAATCGAGCGGTAGCGGCGAGCCGACCGTTTGGGAGCAGAACGAGTATTTTGATCTGTTTTGATTGGGGCAAGGAGCGTGCCGGCGGCGATCGGCGGCCCAACCCTCAAATCGGCGCGCGGAAGACGAAATAGGCGCCGCCGGCGATCAGAGCGAAGCCGATCAACTGATTCCAGGTGATCGTTTGATGCAGATAGAACGTCGAGAACACGCCGAAGACGGTCAGCGTGATCACCTCCTGGATCGTTTTCAGCTGTGCCGCGCTGTAGACGTAGGAGCCATAACGGTTGGCCGGCACCGCCAGCCAATATTCGAAAAATGCCAGGCCCCAGCTGATGAGCACGACGAGCCAGAGGGGCAATTCGCGAAATCGCAAATGCCAATACCAGGCCGTCGTCATGAAGCAGTTGGAGCCGATGAGCAGGACGACGGTCAGCACATAGGGCGAGACGGTGAGCGAAGGCATGGCAATCCTTTCGGGTGAAACAGCAGCGGGCAGGTCGGGCGCGAGGGGTTCTGCGGATGGCTCCAGAAGGCAGTCCGGCCATAGCTCTTTGCAGAACGGGCTGTGCGCTTCTCCACACCGTGCTTGAGGTGTGGCGGACTGCCGCACCCCGGTCGCAATTCATCTTTATCGCCGTGTGACATTGCAGCAGCGAACTCCGGAGATCACGCGATGCGCCGCCACTTCCTCGCTTCCACTCTGATCGTCACCGTGATCGGCGCGGCCACGCTCGCCCCCGACGGGGGGTTTGCGCAGGGCGGGCAACTGCCGCAGCCGCCACAGGGATTCCAGGAGCCGCCCGCGCCGCCTCCGGCGCCGGTCAAGCCGTATAAGCCGGTCGCCGAGACGCCGCCCGCCGCCTACAGCGACCCGAGCTTTGCCGCTTTCCGCAAAAATCTCGCCGAGATCGCCCAAGGCAAGGACCGGGCCGCGCTCGCCAAGGATGTGGTGGCGCGAGGTTTTTTCTGGGTGCAGGACAAGAACAACGCCGACAAGACCAAGTCCGGCATCGACAATCTCGCCAAGGCGATTGGTCTCGACAATCCGGATGGCTCCGGCTGGGATATTATTGCCGCCGCCGCCGACGATCCGACACTGGCGGAGTTGCCGCAGAGCAACGGCGCGTTTTGTGCGCCGGCGCCGCCGCAATTCGATCCACAGGCGTTGCAAGCGCTCATTCAGCAGACCGACACCGATCCGACCGATTGGGGCTATGCGTCCACCGCCGGCGCGGACGTGCGCGCGGCCGCGCAGGACAACGCGCAAACGGTCGAAAAGCTTGGCCTCTATTTCGTGCGCGTACTGGCCGACGGCCCGGCCGCAAGCCCGGGCCAGCCGCAGTTTCTGCACTTGGCTTTGCCCGACGGCAAAACCGGCTTCGTTGCCGCCGACGCCGTCAATCCGCTGGCCAGCGATCAGATTTGCTACCGCAAGGCGGCGGGCGGCTGGCAGATCGCCGGCTACATCGGTGGCGTGCAGCCGTAGTCACGCTTCATCGCTGCAGCGCCGCGTGAAGCGGTGCCGCGGTGAACATCACCAAACGGCCGGACCCATTGGTCGGCCGCGCCCGCCGCGCAGCGCTTCCTGCGTGTTGGCACAAGTCCGCTTATCGCCGAAGCGACGTTGATAGCGGACATCGCAGCAGGTCGGCTTTGGGGCACTGCGATGATTGTGCTGGATGCGCCGCTTATTCGGTTGGCGGACGCCATCCCTGCTTGGCCAATTGGATTTGCGAATAGATGTGCTTGCGCAATTCGCCGAACCGCCCCATCGACCGCGTCTCCAACTGCGTGCGCTCGTCGGGCAGGTCGATGGCCACGTCTTCCATGATGACTGTCGGCGCTTGCGACATCACCATCACTCGCTGGCCGAGATAGACCAACTCGTCAATGTCATGAGTGACGAACAGCACGGTGACCCGCAGCCGACGCCACAGTACTCGGATCAGATCCTCGAGATCGGCGCGGGTTTGCGCGTCGACTGCCGCGAACGGTTCGTCCATCAGCAGCACGTGCGGCTCATAAGCGACTGCGCGGGCGATGGCGACGCGCTGCTGCATGCCGCCGGAGAGTTGCCACGGATAGGCGCTTTCGACACCTTTCAGATCCACGGCCGTGAGCGCGTCGCGAACAAGCTTCTCGCGCCGCGCCACCGGCATGTTTTTCTGCTTGAGCGGCAGCATCACGTTGTCATGCACGCTCATCCATGGAAACAGGCTGCGGCCGTATTCCTGGAACACCACCGCCATCGCCGGCGGTGGACCGACGACCGGCGTTCCTTCCACCATGACTCCGCCGGCCGTGGGCGCCAGAAGCCCGGCAATGCACTTGAGCAGCGTGGTCTTGCCGGCGCCTGACGGGCCGACGATACAGACGAGTTCGCCCTCGCCGACGGAAAAGCTGACATCGCGAACTGCCTCGACGGTGCGGCTCGCATCCTCGTAAACTTTGCGCAGCCCGTTGACTTCGAGCATGGCCTTTATTGCTCGATCCATCGAACCCTCAAGTCTTGCTTAACCGGCCCGCTGCGATTGGCGCAGGCCGTGATACCAGCCCAACAGCCGGGTCTCAATCGCGCGGAAGATCAGCGACAGCACGATGCCGATGATGCCGAGCAGAATAATGCCGCTCCACATCTCCGGGAGGGCGAAGGTGCGCTGATACTGCACCAGCGCGAAGCCGATGCCATCCGAGGCTGCGAACATCTCGCTCACCACCATCAGGATGATGCCGATCGGCAGCGCTTGCCGCAGTCCCGTGAAAATCTGCGGGCTGGCGCCCGGCAGCATGAAATGCCACAGCCGGGCGAAGGGGCCGATCCGATAACTGCGCACCGTCTCGGCAAGCACCTCGTCGAGAGCGCGCACGCCGGCGACCGTATTGAGGAGGACCGGCCAGATACAGCCGAACACAATCACCAGCGCCTTCATCTCGTCGCCGATGCCGGCGAACAGGATCAGCACCGGCACCAGCACCGGCGGCGGGATGGCGCGAAAGAATTCCAGCACCGGTTCGAGCACATTGCGTAAATTGCGTGAGGCGCCGACCGGAACGCCGATGGCGATGCCAAGGAATGCCGCGGCGAGATAGCCGACGGAGAAGCGCCATAGGCTCGGCACGACGTCGGATAATGCATGCGGCGAAAGCCACAGCTTGCCGAAGGTTTGTACAATCGTCTGCAGCGGCGGGAAATAGAAACTCTCGCTGCCCGCGCTCGTGATCCACCAGCCGGCGATCAGCGTTACCGGAAGTGCAAGCGCAACCGCGACGCGGCGCGGCAGCGGCGCGAGGTTGTTCATGCGACGGCCTCCGCGGCATCCAGGCGAACCGATGGATGCCACGCCAGCACCCGCCGCTCCAGCGCCCGCGCCCCCAGGTTGACGATCACGCCGATAATCCCGGCAACGATGATATAGGCGTACATGATGGCAACGGCGCCGCCCAACTCGGTATCGGAAATCTCCTTGCCGAGACCCTGGGTGTCGATCGCGATTTCGCTGGTGATGGCGAGAATAAGCGCCACGGCGGCGGCCAGCCGTATGCCGGTCATCAGATAGGGCAGAGTGGTCGGCCAGGTGACGTATCGGATCTGTGCCCAGGTGCCGAGTCCGTAGCAGCGCGCGGTCTCCCGCGCTACCGGGTCGACGTCCTGCACGCCATACAGCACCTGAACCAGCACCTGCCAGAACGAGGCATAGATCACCAGCACGAGTGTCGACTGGATCTGCGAACCGAATAGCAGCACAACGAGTGGAATCAGCGCCACCGACGGAATCGGACGCAGAAATTCGATGGTCGAATGCGTCAATGTACGCAGGACACGCGAACTACCGATGGCGATGCCGATCACCACACCGGCAACGACGGATATGACGAGCCCGATCGCCCAGGCTTCCAAAGTGTCGCTTAGCGCCGTCCAGAACGTCGCTGTCGTCATCTCCTTGAACAGCGCAACCATGATCTCGGAAAACGGCGGCAGATAATTCGGCGAGATGATGCCGATCCGCGGCAAGATCTCGAGCAAGAGAGCAAATCCGACGAGGCCGCCAACCCCCTGCAGCCAAACAAAAGCGCGGGCCGTCAGCCTGGCCCGCACTTTGGTCGTTTGGGCCGCTGGCATAGGCTACTGCGGCAGCAGCGCCGCGACGTCCGCCTTCTTGTTGATAAGCCCGCTTGCAAGCGCGTCGTCGGCCATCGCCTGAGCCGAGACGAGGTTAAACTGAGGCGGCCATATCGGCAGAATGATCTTGGCGGCAATTTCGGACGAGATGCGCGTATAGGTCGGAATGATCTGGCGAACTTCGTCGGCGTGAGAGTTGGCGTAGGCGAGCAACTCGGTGATCGCGGCCTTGAAACGCTTGACCACGTCGGCATGTGCATTGACGTATTGCACCGAGGCGAAATAAACCGCGATCTCGGCTTTCGGCGCTATAGCGACAAAAGGCCAATCGACAACTCGGTCGCCGCGCGACCGCGCGATGGTGACGAATGGTTCCACCATCCAACCGGCTTCGATGCGATGGTCCGCAAGCGCCGCCGGCATGTCGGGGAAGGGCACTTCGAGGTACTTCACACTATTTGGATCGCCGCCGGCGGCCTTCACCCCGGCCCGTATCGCAACTTGGCCGATATTGTTCAAATTATTGACCGCGACGGTCTTGCCGACAAGGTCCTTGGCGCTCTTGATCGGGCTGTCGCCGGGGACAAGCGTCGCGCAAAAATCATGGCCGGCGATACCGGTCGAGGAAACGCCGGGCGCAATGCCGACGAATTTCAGGCCCTTGTTCTGTGCGATCAAGAGCGACGGCACGTTGCTGAAGCCGAATTGCAGCTGGCCGGAGAGCACGCCCGGGATAATGGCGGCGCCGCCGCCCTGGGTCGACAGTACGACGTCGAGATTCTGCTTGGCGAAGAAGCCTTTGGCCTTGCCGAGATAGATCGGCGCGCAGTCCGCGATCGGAATGACGGCAACTGAAATCTTGTCGAGCGCGGCGTGGGCACGGCGCACCGGCGCCAGGACTGCCGCCGAGCCGGCCAACGCGGCCGAGGAGATCAATTGTCGCTTGGTTAGCATCATGATGCGTCGCCTCCGCTGCCCTTGTTGTGGGCTTTCGCCCAAACATTGGTCGGTGGGCAGAACGGAGTCAAGTTTCCGCACATTGCGATATGTTGTGACTTGGCGTCGCGCCTAACGCTCGCGCCGCGCATTTGGCCAGATGCGTCCTTGCGAGGAGCTGGCCCGACACGCGCGTGACGTTAACGTTATCCGAGCGGCTCGCGACCCCCACCTTGATCCTCCCCCTTTCAGGGGGAGGAAAGAGAAGTCGGCTTCGTTGATCTTGACCCGGACATGCCGCGTATGCCGCTCGCTCTTCCTCCCCCTGAAAGGGGGAGGATGGGTGGGGGTCCCACTGAGTTTCCGAATGCTCATGAGTCGGGTCACAGCGATAGTCGATGCTAACGCGCGGCGCCGCGCTCGGCCGCGGTTTTGACCGAAGCCGCGGTCTGGCCGAACAGGATGGCGCGCTCCTCGGCGGTGCGAATGCCGCCCTGGTTGGGATTGATCTTCGGCGTCCATTCGTAGGCCTTGACGACCGCCGGCCGCGCCTTGATCGCCGCCAGCCAGCGCTTGATGTGGGGAAATTCCTCGATGTTCTGGTGCTGGCGCTCCCAGATCGTCACCCATGGATAGACCGCCATATCGGCGATCGAGTACTCGCCGGCAAGATAGGAACGATCGCCGAGCCGTCTGTTCATCACCCCGTAGAGGCGGTTGACCTCGTTGCGATAGCGATCCATCGCATAGGGAATCTTGTCCACGGCATAGTTGCTGAAATGATTGTTCTGGCCTGACATCGGGCCGAGGTTGCCCATCTGCCAGAACAGCCATTCCAGCGTTTCGGTGCGCCCGCGCAGATCCTTGGCGATGAATTTGCCGGTCTTGTCGGCGAGATAGAGCAGGATGGCGCCGGATTCGAAAACCGGGATCGGCTTGCCGCCGTCGGCCGGCGCATGATCGACGATGGCGGGGATGCGGTTGTTGGGCGAGATCGCCAGAAAATCGGCCTTGAATTGCTCGCCCTTTCCGATGTTCACGGGAACGAGCTTGTAGGGCAAACCGGCTTCTTCCAGGAAAATCGTGATTTTGTGGCCGTTGGGGGTGGTCCAATAATGGACATCGATCATGACGTGCAGCCCTTGTTTTGATGAGCATTCGGTGCGCGTGAGGTTTGGAGTCCGCTCCGCTTATCGCCGTACCTAGCGAATATTTAACCCGTCGGCGCGCATGTGTGTACCCCGTGTCCAGCACACCCGCATATGCGTCGCGCGTGGCTCCGGTCGTCTCCGCGACATCGGCAAACGTCTTCATCGCGGCCGTCATCCTCGTTCTGTTCGTGGCCGCCGCCGCCGTCAGTGCCGTGCGCAAGGACATCACCCGCGGTTTCGACGAGGTTGCGCAGGCGTCCTACGTTGCCGAGATCCAGCACGCCGGCGATCCCTGGCCGGCCTTCGGCAAGCTGCGACTGCTCGACCCGCGCACCTTCGAATTCACCGGCACGCCGAATTATCTCAATCATCCGCCGATCTTTTACGCGCTGCTTGCGGCGCTCGGGCCGCGACTCGAAGGCCATCCGTCGAATTTGCTGGCGCATCGTCTGCTCGATGTTGCGCTTGCGGCGATCGGGCTTGCGGCGCTGCTCGGTCTCGGACTTTGCGCGCGCTTCACGCGCCCGGAGTTTTATGCCTATGCGGTGCCGATTGCCTGCATTCCAGTATTGGCGCCGCTCGCCGGCGCGCTCGATAACGATGATCTCGCTTTCCTCGGCGGCGCCATCGCCACCTTGGGCGTGTGGCAGGCGCTCGCAAGCGGCCGCGAGCGATGGCTCGCCCTGGCGCTCGCCGGCGTGGTCGCCGCCGCCTGGGCGAAGCTTACCGGATTGGTGCTCGCCGGCGGTTTGGTCGTTGCCGTCGCCGGCTATCTGCTGTGGCGACGCCGGCTGCGTCGGACGTGGCTCGTTGGCATTGCCGTTGCGTTGTTGTTCGCCGCCGCCCCGTATCTGATCTACCTCGGCCAATACGGCGAACCGGTGCCAAGCACGCCGGGATTCTACGCCTTCATGAACACCGAAGTGCGCGCCTTCGGTTGGGACACGCTGCCGCGAATGTCCTTTCCCGCCTACGTTGTCTGGTTTGCCGGCCAGTTCATCGCCAATTGGATGCCGACGCTGGCGCAGCGCAATGTCACCCAGTACGCGCTGCTCGGCATACCGGCGGCAGCGCTCGCCTGTGCGGCCGCGGGCGTCGTGGCCTCGTTGCGCCGGCTGATGCGTCGCCAGGAAGCAGCGACCGACGTTGTGGTCATTGCCGGCGCTTTGGCGATCGCCGTGAGTCTGGTCCTTCACGTCCGCTTCTCTTATCACTTCTACGCTGCGACCGGTTGGCAGGCCGGACCCTATCCGCGCTATTATCTGCCGCTCGCCGCGATCGTGCCGCTCGCCGGCCTGTCGCTCGCCGCCGCGATCAAGAACCCGTCCTGGCGCACGGCGTTGCTGGTCTTTCTGATCACCGGTCCGATTGCTTTCCGCATTTTCGGCGCACCGCTCGGGTAGACCCCTTGGCCGGTTACCTTGCTGGCGTCGCACTTCTCGGCATGACGGCTACTCCCGGCATCCGCGATCGTGGTAGGCTCGAAGCGCCCAGCAGGATGCTCATCGGGAGGAGGCTGCGATGGCCTCATCGAAACGGCAAATGCACCTCGGCGTGTTTTGGCTGGGGACCGGAAATCATACCGCCGGCTGGCGCTATGACGGCGCGGCGGTCAGCAATTGCAGCTGGCCGGTCGTGGCCCAAGGCGCCCAGATCGCCGAGCGCGGCAAGTTCGATCTGTTCTTCGTTTCCGATTCGGCGGCCATGAACTACGACGACCATCCGTCGTTCCAGACGCGTTTCGAGCCCACCACCTTGATCGCCGCACTCAGCACGGTGACCCGCCATGTCGGGCTCGGCGCCACCATGTCGACCAGCTTTTCCGAGCCCTACAACGTGGCGCGGACTTTCGCATCGCTGCAGCATCTCAGCGGCGGCCGGACCGCCTGGAACGTCGTCACCAGCACGCACCAGGCCGCCGCGCAGAACTTCGGCAAAGACGAAGTCGGCGAGCACGGTCTGCGTTATGAAGTTGCCAACGAGTTCGTCGACGTGGTGAAGGGACTCTGGGAGACGTGGGACGAGGACGCGGTCGTCGGCGACAAGACGACAGGCGCGTTCCTCGACAAGTCCAAGGTGCGGCCGCTCAATCACAAGGGCCGGTTCTTTTCCGTCAAAGGTCCGCTCAATATCGAGCGCAGCCCGCACGGCGATCCGCTGATCATCCAGGCGGGAGGCTCGACGCCGGGCCAGGAACTTTCCGCGCGCACCGCCGATCTGGTGTTCTCGGTGGTCAACGGCGACAGGGAATCGGCAAAGGCGGCGTATGACAGCCTGAAGGTACGCGTCGTCAAGCACGGTCGCGCGCCGGACGCGGTGTCGATCCTGCCCGGCGTGATGCCGATCATCGGCGAGACCAATGAGCAGGCCAAGGAGCAGCTCGACAAGCTGCAAAGCTGGCTGACGCCGACCAACGCGCTGGCGCTCGTCTCGAATCGGATCGGCCACGACATTTCGCGCTATCCGCTCGACGGGCCGGTGCCGGAATTTCCCGCTTCCACCAATCGCGGGCAATCGTTCTCGGGGGCGCTGCTCGACATGGCGCGGCGCGAAAGGATGACGCTGCGCGATCTCTACAACATCACCGCGGCGGCGCGCGGCCATTGGGTCGTCTGCGGCACGCCGGCCCACATTGCCGACACGCTGGAAGAATGGTTTGTCGGCGGATTGTGCGACGGCTTCATCGTCATGCCGGCCTATTTCCCCGGTGCGTTCGACGATTTCGTCAATCTCGTCGTCCCTGAACTGCAGCGGCGGGGCCTGTATCGCCGGGACTATTCCGGGCCGACACTGCGCGACCATCTGGGCCTCGAAGCGCCGTCAGCGGCCGCAACAGCGCCGCGCGCCGCTGCGTCCTGAACTTCATCGCTGGGAGAAATCATGATCACCGAAATCGCCCAAATCGACGTCAAACCCGGCATGGAGCCACGGCATGCAATTGCAGCGCTCGATCGAGAAGCCATCGCGCTACCGGCTGTTCGTCAACTGGGGCACGTTGGAAAATCACACGAAAGATTTCCGCGGCTCGGCCGATTTCCAGGAATGGCGCAAGCTTGTCGGCCATTGTTTTGCTTCACCGCCCGAGGTGGAGCACGTGACGGAAGCGGTGAAGGGGTTTTGATCGTCGTCGCTAGGAGCGAAGCGACGATGCTCCCCTGGAGGTTGTTTTCATTCCAGAATTAGGCCAGTTAGTCACATCCGTTAGACACAGTCTGCACCGGATTTGGTGGCCTCTGTGGCCCTTTCTGGCACGTGGTATCCACCCGGCTTCACTCTAACCTATGCGCGCGATGAGCAAGCCCGGAAAGGGGCTGCGCGTCATGTCGTTTGAATCTCTCGCCCCGCGACGCTGGTACCATGCTCGCGGTATCACGCCGCACTGTCTCTCGATTGATCCGCTCGCGCAAACTCGTTGCCCGCAGCCCGGCAAGCGCACGCTGGTGGATGTCGAGTCCGTCAAGGCGTTCTATGAGGCGTTGCCGCTGAAAACGGATCACGCGCCTATGTGTTCGGTCGCCGTGCCCATGTGGTGCCGCAATCGCGTTGCAAGGTGCCTCACTGACATGACTCGGTTGGACCAGAAGCAGTACGAGCGCGTGACTCTTCGCACCCTGTTGTCCATTTTAGGGATACCGGCTGATACCGTTTGCGAAGAAGGTGAGACACCCGATTTTCTGGTTCAGATTAATGGCGAGTCTATCGGCATTGAAATGACGAGGTACCAATCAGGTCAAGTCGTTGCTGCTGCTAGTATCGAACGGCGAGCGGTTGAAGCCGAATGGGAAAGGTTTAACTGTTTCTCGAAAAGTCTCCGCGAAGAACAACCAGAGCTCAAAAAAATCTCAGTCATTTTCAGGTTCAAGAATGTCGTTCCACCGTCAAGGGAGCGTCAATTGTTCTTGGCGGAGATTGTGAATTTTATCCGATTGCACCAATACGAATTAGGCCACCAATATGTAATTTTTTCGCTGCATCAATTCGTATCACAGTTGATGATGAAATATCTCACGGACCTTTGTCTATGCATTAGCGAGAGGGCTCATTGGGACTCGAACCTAACTGCGGGAAAGCTCAGCCCTTTCGTCGGCGCTATCACTCGAATCATTCGAGAAAAATCGACCAAACGTTATCGGCGCGCGGCCAAACTGTGGCTGGTTATTCAGTGCAGCGGCCTAATTTCGGAGACTGCATTGCCGCTCAACGATGCGGATGAGTTCAATAGAAACGTCGCACTTGGTGAGTGTCTGCGCGCTGGCCGTTTCGCAAGAGTCTTCATTTCTACGGCCATGGGGTGGTTCCATTGGGACAGGCTAAGCGAATGGAAGAAAATATAAAAGCCAATTCTATGCCTTCCGCTCAGCGTCGATCCTCCCTTCCATGCGGTCTTTTCGTCACGCGCGTTTGCCCGAAGTCCATTGACGATGCTGTTTATGCCTGTTTCGATATACGCTCCCTCGTCAATTCACGACTGTGGGTGGGGGTCGCGTAATGGCAATACGGCTTGTATTTCTTTGCATTTTCTCGACATTCTTGACCGGCTGCGGCGGCCCAGTCGCGCCGAATTTGTCAGAAAGTGAGCGACAGTATTGCGCCATCTTGGACCAACACAGTAGCGAGCTAAGCAAATTAGCTGGAGCCGCTTTAGACGATTCTCATAATGATCTTCGACGCGAGTTGTCAGAAAGCGCTGAGCGCGCTTCACATCAGAAGTTTAATGCCACGTTGCGGGAATTCTTTGGTGCGGAACGGACATTTGATAGATGGGCAGTAAAACTTGATTCGTTACGCACAATGAATAACGGCATGATAACGGCCGAATTCAAAACGCCTTGTGATCAATCTACATTGTTACTGACTGTGGTACCTCGGAACGACACCAGCGTGATTTCATTTCTGGCCTCTATGCAGGAGGGTTCATATGCCCTTCTAAACGGGTCATTCCGGGAAATCGGGTATAGAAATTATGACGAAAGCTGGTGGTCTCCCTACCCAACATATATCAGCTTCGTGGTGAGCAGCATCTTCGCCGTAAATGAGGATAGAAACGTAGGGACTGAAACAAGAGCACAGTATGCTCCCGATCCAACGTCACTTTCCGTCGCGGCAGCCGATGTGTCTGAACGTGACAGATATAGGCGAGAGCAAGAGAAAGAGAGATTAGATGAAAAGTTTATGAAGCGTCTCCAGTGAGTAGCACAACTGCTTCGCTCGCAATGACGCTTACGCCCTCGCCCTCCGGAATGTCCCTGACGTTGTTGAAATAGGAAGGCAGGCGTCGATCACCTCAGGCCGCTAGGCTTGAGGTTGCGAATCGCAAACCGAGAGCGAGGAGATCGACGCCATGACGAAGCATATCGAATTGAAGAGGTTCGACCAAGGTACGGCATTGACAACAGGTACGGCGCTGACGACGGGTACGCTGGCATTGTCGCCTTTGGTGATTGAAGGACTTGAGGAGTTCAAGGGCAGCTTCGACCGTCTGTGCCTGCATGCCGGGACTGCGGCCATCGAGGCCATGCTTGCGACTGATGCGGAACAGCTTTGTGGCAAGCGCTACCAGCGTCACGCTGACCGCCAGGGCCATCGCTGGGGCATGATCGATAGTGAGGTTGGCTGGCACGGTGGCAAGGCTGCTATCCGGCGGCCCCGGGTGCGGCGGCGCGGCGGCGCCGAGCTGGAGCTTCCCAGCTGGACGGCGATCCAGAAGGCGGATCTTTTGTCGCGTTGGGCATTCAACCAGATGCTGATCGGTGTGGCGACGCGCAAGTACGCGCGTTCGGTACGACTGCCGGACGGCGATCTGGCCGGCCAAGCCAAGCGCGCCACGACGAAGTCCCTCGGTCTCGCGGCGGTTTGTGGCGCTGAGCACGGCGAAGCTGAAGGAATGGCTGGCGGCCGATCTGTCGGAGCTCGTCGACCTTCTGGTGATCCAGATCGATGGGCTGCGTGTCGGCGACCATGTGTTGGTGGCGGCGATCGGCATCGACGGAGCCGGCGACAAACACGTGCTGGCCGTGGCCTTGGGCGCGACCGAGAACGCCGCCGTGGTCAAGGCGTTGCTGGCCGACCTGATCGAGCGCGGGTTGCGACCGGATATCGCCCGCTTGTTCATCGTCGATGGCGCCAAGGCGCTGAGCCGGGCCATACGCGACACCTTCGGAAGCTTCGCGCTGCTGCAGCGCTGCCAAGTGCACAAAGGACGCAATATCATCGAGCGGCTCGACCCATCGTTGCACGCCGGGGTCAAGAAGGTCCTGCGTCAGGCTTGGGACAGTCCGACCGCCGAGCAGGCCGAGCGAGTTCTGAGGAACTTGGCGCGTCGGCTCGATCACGATGCCCCTGGCGTCTCGGCTTCGATCCTCGAAGGGCTGGACGAACTGCTCACCGTGATCCGCATCGGTCTGCCTGATCAGCTGCGGCGCTCGCTTGGCTGCACCAACGCGATCGAAAGTCTGATGGCCGTGCTGCGGAAGGTCTGCCGCAACGTCAAACGTTGGCGCGATGCACGGATGGCATTGCGATGGACTGGAACCGCAATGCTGGAGGCTGAGAAAAGCTTCCGCCGTTTGAAGGCCCACAAGCAGCTTCCGATTCTGAGGGCAGCGTTGCTCCGCCACCAGCAAGTATTGCTCGGCGACAAGCTCGTTGCCAGAAAAAATCTGGCAGCATAGGATTCAAACCAATGGCGCCTGCTGCACCAATTTCAACAGGCTCCGGGACTATCCGTCGCCCTCTGCACATTCGCAATCCGGTCGGGGACGCCGAACTCGCGGCGGCAGACTTCGGCGAGCATCGCCACGCCGGCGCGGATCGCCGCGTGTGACGGATGGGCGAAGCAGAGCCGCATGCGGCTTCTGCCGTAGGCCTTGTCTGTCGTCCATTCCGGCCCCGGATTGATGGCGACGCCGGCCGCGAGTGCGGGCTGATAGAGCTTGAGCGCATCGACGGCATCCGGCAGCTTGACCCAGAGAAAAATGCCGCCCTTCGGATGGTCGAACTCGGCCGCGGTGCCGAACTGTTCGTTGAGCGCGTCCATCAGCGTCTCGAGCTTTTTGCGCAAGCCGCGCGTCAGCGGCGGCACGTGTGCGTCGAAATTTTGCTGGCAGTATTCGCCCAAAACCATCTGTTCGAGCGCGCCGGAGCCGGCGTCGGTCTTGATCGCGAGCATGCGCGCGAGCAACGGCCACTCGGCCACGATGTAGCCGACCCGCAACGCCGGCGCGACCGACTTTGAGAACGAGCCGACGTGAATGACGCCGCCGTGCTGGCTCATGGCATGGAGCGCCGGCGGCCGCTTACCGTCCCAGATCAGGTCGGCGTAGCAATCATCCTCGAAGATCGGCACGCCGTGCAGTTGCGCGAGCCGCAGCATATCCGTGCGCCGCTCCCGCGGAAGGATCGTGCCGGTCGGATTCTGTACCGTCGGGATGGTGTAGATGTATTTGGCGCGCACGCCGCGGCCTTTCAGATCGTCGAGCGCGGCGGCGAGCGCGTCCATGCGCATGCCGTCGCGGTCGAGCGGAATGCCGACGGCGTTGACGCCAAGCCGCGTCCAGCGATTGAGCGCGCCCTGGTAGGTCTCGGCCTCGGTGATGATCGTGTCGCCTCTTTGCAGCAGAATGCCGTTGACCAGATCGAGCGCCTGCAGCGAGCCGGAGGTGATGAGAATTTCGTCGGCCGCGCAGGCGATCCCGGCGGTGCGCTTGAGCTTCTGTGCCAGGAACTCGCGCAGCGGCCGGTAGCCTTGCGGGCCGCTTTCCAGGCCGTAGGTCGCGAGCGTGGTGCCTTCGCGCTTGAGCACGGCGATCATCGCGGCGATCAGGTCGTCGACCGGAACCTGTTCGGGATCGTTGTTGCCGCCGACGAAGCTGGAGGCGGCGAAGCCGTTCCATTTGGCGGCGGCCGGCGGCAGGCCCGAGGCCAGTAGCGGCGTGAAATCCAAAGTGGACATCTGTGCTTTCCCCTGGGGGGAAGATTAGCGTCATTCCGGATTGCCGCGAAGCGGCAAGTCCGGAATCCATAATTCCAGCGCCGGGACTATGGATTCCGGGCTCCTCGCTTCGCTCGGCCCGAATGACAGCCTCACTTTTCCCGCCGCCGGACTCGTCCCATATTGCAGCGATGGCGAAGGCCCCAAAGCAGCGCGATCCGGCGAAGCACTCGAAGAAAGACCCGGCGAAACCGACCCGCGCCAAGGCGGCGCGGCCGGATATTCCGCCGCTCGATCCGCAGCTTGCCGACCTGCTCAATCCCGGCATCGGTCAAGGGACGGCGGGGCTCGGGTCGCAAACCGGGTTGCAGCCCCCACCCGACAATTCCTGGGACCGACGGGCCGATTTCGCCAATGCGCATCGGGCGCGCAGGTCGACGCGGGGATTGGCGGAGCGGCCGCAGACCGGCTACGTCGCCAAGGCGCCTGCCGATCTCGATCCGGAGCTGGCTCGCGCGCTGGGCTACGACCACACCGACCCGAGCAAACCGCTGATCGGGGAAGCGCCCTTGGGCGGCGACGAGATATCCGACATTGCCGACCCTCGGCGCGAGCCGCGTTACCGGCCGGCGCCGCAGCCGATGACGCTCGGCGGCCTCGCCAGCCAGAATTCGCTGGAAAAACTGCTGCGCGAAGGTCGACCGGAATTTCGCGAAAATCCATGGACGCCGCATCGGCCGCCGCGCCCGGAAAAATCGGAAGGCGGGCGCCGTTTCGTCATCAAGTCGGATTTCGATCCCAAGGGCGATCAGCCGCAGGCGATCGCCGAACTGGTCGAAGGGGCACGGCGCAACGAGCGCACCCAGGTGCTGCTCGGGGTCACTGGCTCGGGCAAGACCTTCACCATGGCCAAGGCGATCGAACAGACGCAGCGGCCGGCGCTGATCCTTGCGCCCAACAAGACGCTGGCGGCGCAGCTCTATGGCGAGTTCAGGAGCTTTTTCCCCGACAACGCCGTCGAGTATTTCGTCAGCTATTACGACTATTACCAGCCGGAAGCCTACGTCCCGCGCACCGACACCTATATCGAGAAGGATTCTTCCATCAACGAACAGATCGACCGCATGCGCCACGCGGCGACCCGGGCGTTGCTCGAACGCGACGACGTGATCATCGTCGCCTCGGTGTCATGCATCTACGGCATCGGCTCGGTCGAAACCTATTCGGCGATGACCTTCGCAATCAGGCGCGGCGAGCGCTTGAACCAGCGCCAGTTGCTCGCCGACCTGGTCGCCCTGCAATACAAGCGCTCGGGCGGCGATTTCTATCGCGGTGCGTTCCGCGTGCGCGGCGACGTAATCGAGATTTTTCCGGCGCACTACGAGGACCGCGCCTGGCGCGTGTCGCTGTTCGGCGATGAAGTGGAATCGATCGACGAATTCGACCCGCTCACGGGCCAAAAAACCGACGAGCTGGAATTCGTCAAAATCTACGCCAATTCGCATTACGTGACGCCGCGGCCGACCTTGCTGCAGGCGATTTCCGGCATCAAGGTCGAGCTCAAGCAGCGGCTCGACCAGCTCAACGCCGCCGGACGTCTGCTCGAAGCGCAGCGGCTCGAGCAGCGCACGCTCTACGACCTGGAAATGATGGAAGCGACCGGCGCCTGCGCCGGCATCGAGAACTATTCGCGCTATCTCACCGGACGCAAGCCGAGCGAGCCGCCGCCGACTCTTTTTGAATACGTGCCGGACAACGCGCTCGTCTTCGTTGACGAGAGCCACGTCACCATCCCCCAGCTCGGCGGCATGTATCGCGGCGACTTCCGCCGCAAGGCGACGCTCGCCGAATACGGCTTCCGCCTGCCCTCGTGCATGGACAATCGCCCGCTGCGCTTCGAGGAATGGGACGCGATGCGGCCGCAGACCTTGTGCGTCTCGGCGACGCCCGGACCCTGGGAGCTCAACGAGTCCGGCGGCGTGTTCGTCGAGCAGGTCATTCGCCCCACCGGCCTGATCGATCCGCCGGTCGAGGTGCGGCCGGCGCGGACCCAGGTCGACGACCTGGTGGGCGAGGTCCGCGCGGTGGCGGCTGCCGGCTATCGCGCGCTGGTCACCGTGCTCACCAAGCGCATGGCCGAGGATTTGACCGAGTATCTGCATGAGCAGGGCATCCGCGTGCGCTACATGCATTCCGACATCGATACCATCGAGCGCATCGAGATCATCCGCGATCTCCGCCTCGGCGCCTTCGACGCGCTGGTCGGCATCAACCTGTTGCGCGAGGGCCTCGATATTCCCGAATGCGCGCTGGTCGCCATCCTGGACGCCGATAAGGAGGGTTTTCTGCGCAGCGAAACCAGCCTGGTGCAGACCATCGGCCGGGCCGCGCGAAACATCGACGGCCGCGTCATTCTTTATGCCGACACGGTGACGGGTTCGATGCAGCGCGCCATGGCCGAGACCGATCGGCGGCGCGAGAAGCAGGAACAATTCAACGTCGAAAACAACATCACGCCGGAGAGCGTGCGCAAGGGCATCGCCGACATTCTCGACAGCGTCTACGAGCGCGATCACGTGCTGGTCGGCACCGGCGGTGGCGCCGGCGGCGGCGATTTTGACGACGCCGCCACCATCGGCCACAATTTCGAGGCGGTGATCGCCGACCTGGAGACGCGCATGCGCACCGCCGCGGCCGATCTCGACTTCGAGGAAGCCGCCCGCCTGCGCGACGAGATCAAGCGGCTGCGCGCAACCGAGCTCGCCGTGATCGACGATCCGACGGCGAAGCTTCTACCCTCTCCCCTTGCGGGAGAGGGTGGCCGCGCGCAGCGCGGCGGGGTGAGGGGTCGGAGCGGAAGCAAAATCCACAAGCCCGCGCTCGACGAGATGGGCATTGCGCTTCATCACGAGATCGCGCCGCACCGCGAAGGCAGGAGGGCGCCGCGCAAGCCGACGCTCGACGAAATGGGCCCGGGCGTCGAATCGATCCCCGGGCAAAGATCAGGCTCGCCCGACGAAGCGCGTAGCGCGAAGGCGGGCCCGCGCTCGACGCACGGCCGCCCCGGCATGCACGGCGGCTGGAAGCCGCGAAGAAGGTGAATTCTCTGCTCCTCGCTCGTGGGCGAGGCCTGGGCGAGGCCGCGCAGAAGAGAACAGAGACTGGGCGTATCGATAAAATAGGTTAGGTTGCGCCGTTCGCGCACGAATCACCCACCGAGCAACGGAGGACGCCATGGCGAAAGGCCAGATGCGAAGCAACAAGGAAAAGAAGAAGCCGAAGCAGGACAAGAACAAGAAGAAGGGCGGCACCCCCGCACCCTCGCCGTTCGCCGGGATGCACAGCCAGTCCAACCCCGGCACGAACCCGTCCGGCAAGAAGGGGTAGGGACGAGTCATCCGCGCTCGACGCTCGGCCGCCCCCGCACGCGCGGCGGCTGGAAGCCGCGGCGGCGATAAACATGCTGCGATTGAATTGAATCGGACCTGTCCGGCGTCATTGCCGGGCTTGTCCCGGCAACGGGCTTGACCCGGCAATCCATGCCGCCGAGACGCTTCAACAAGCGTCCTGCACGTTCCGATTTGCGGCCGGTCGGCATGGATGCACGGGTCAAGCCCGCGCATGACGACGAATAGGGCCCACTCACCGCGCATGACCGGACTTGTTCCAGCCATTCGCGTCGTTGATCCCGTTAGATTTAAGACGTGGATGCCCGCGACATAGGCGAGCGAAGTGACGCCATTCTTCGAACGGCTAAGCGCGGGCAAAACCGAGTTCCCGCTGGCGCGGGAACGTGTGCGCGAATGGCCCGCCGTCGCGCGCCAGGAACCAAGCCGACAAGGCCGAGTTGAGCCGGTAACGTCCAACCGACTTGGCAAGGAGACACGCAATGGCGGCAAAGCAACCGAAGACGCTCGACGACCTGTTCGAAGAAACGCTGAAGGACATTTTCTACGCCGAGAAGAAAATTCTCACGGCGCTGCCCAAGATGGCCAAGGCGGCGCACTCCGGCGAGCTGAAGGCGGCGTTCGAGAAGCACCGCACAGAGACCGAGGAACACGTCTCGCGCCTGGAGAAGGTGTTCGAACTGATCGAGGTGGCGCCCCGCGGCAAGAAGTGCGAGGCGATCGAGGGCATCATCGAGGAGGGCGCCGAGATCATGAAGGAATTCAAGGGCGCGCCGGCGCTCGATGCCGGCCTGGTGTCCGCCGCGCAGGCGGTCGAGCACTACGAGATCGCCCGCTACGGCACGCTCAAGCGCTGGGCCGAGATGATGGGGCTCGACGAGGCGGTGAGCCTGCTCGACGAGACGCTCGAGGAGGAGAAGAACACCGACGCCGCGCTCACCGAGCTCGCCGATTCCCAGGCCAACGAGCAGGCGCAGGCGGCGGAGTAGGGCTTCGCAGCAACTCAATTGGGAATGACTTTGGAAGCCCGGCGCAGCTACTTAATGCCGTGCCGGGCGTACCATTTCATATTGGCTCGAGCCAGACGGGCGCACGCACGCCTCGTTTGGCGACTTGCTCTAAAAGCCGGGGGACCTCCTTTTCCGAGAAGCCAACGGCCTGAAGCACCCGGATCGCCGACGAAAGGACTTCGGTGGCGATATCGTATTTGTGAGGCTTTAAGATTTTGAATGGCTTGGTCCTCATACCCATTCTCCAATTCTGAGCATAACCCAATTCGATTAATGCGTGTGATGCGCCGTGCGAAGTAACATCTGGTAGATCTGCACACGTCAATTTGCTATTGCAGCCTCGGGGCTTGCTCTGGGGCGGAGTATGAGTGCAGACGACACCGAAGAGGGCGAGAACCTCGAAGAATTACTTTCTTCTGATGTCGAAGCCGCGCCCAACGACGCGGTCAACTCCCATTCGATTCTCGAAGCAAAGATACCTCTCGACATCCGTCAGAAATATGAGCTCCTAAGTTACCGAAACGCCGCAGTCATCCTAAGCGAGACGCGGCGAGCGGAATTTAACGAGCTACTTGATGCGCTCCGTTCGTTCAAAATCTCAACAGACATGATCCGAAGGCAGGCGGCAATGAATCGGACATTCCAAAGTTGATCGCCACATCACTGCGGCCTCTTAAATGGTACGAAACAGTGATCCGAGGAGACCTCACAGTTCGTTTGACTTGGCGCGAGCAAGTTGGTGTCAATAAAAAAGGAAAACCAGTCTTCGGCACAAAATTTCGCGAGACGCGACGAGATCGAATATCTAGACGGGCACAAGATCGATTTTGTTAAGGAACGCGTTGCGTTTGATATGGAATGGAATTCGAAAGATCAGACATTTGACCGCGACCTCTACGCTTTTAACGCGTTCTTCCTGAGTGGAGCGATTGATGTTGGCGTTTTGGTCACCCGTGGTGCCAGCTTGAATCCCGTACTGAGGCGACTGGGTCAGTCGTTGAAAAAGGACGGGACTCCGGAGACCAAAATCGTCAATGGCAATAGAGTGCCGCGCATGACGCATGAAAAGTACGGCGCCAGTACAACGTGGTGGGGAAAGCTAATCTATCGCCTGAATGCAGGTCGAAATGGAGGTTGCCCGGTCCTTGCCGTGGGAATTAGTCCTGCGTGCATTAGCGACTGGCCGAAGAAAGAAGCCTAGCCTCCCTGCCCACTGCGGAATGGTTGGCATAAGTCTTCCACGTCGGCCGGTAGTTTTCGTCTGCTTGGTTGCCCCACACGGCCCAGTTCTTCCTCGTGCCACGGGCGAAGAGTTCGAGAAATGGTCCGGGACTGCAAGCCTCAATAATTTCATATTGTTCGTCGGGCTTGCGCGAGTGCTCGCGTTTTCGAGTGGCGAGCAGATTTACCTGGCGCCGGCCGGGCGCAAGCGTGCGCGCATTCTTGCCGCGCACGCCAAAGAGGATTAGCTCTGTGACGTTGCGGAAATAAAATCCGACCCCGCGGCCGTCGGAGCCGCCATCCTTGCGCACCTTGTGCCAAACGATGTTGGACTTGTAGGTGAAGCCCCACGCTTTCATCACCGCCACACCTTCGGGCAAAAGCGCGTTCGGACACCACAGGTATAGATGCGCCTTCTGCGCGGCGATGTGTTGGAGCGGAAGGGCCTTAATGTCGTCAAGCGTGAGTGTGCGATAGCGCGAGAGGCGCCGATGCTCCGGCGCTACCTTTCCGGTCTTATTAGTGAATTGCCAGGGCGGGTCTGCGAGGATGGTCGCAAACTTTCGCTCACCGGCAAAACCGAGAAGATCGAGACCCACGCCATCAATAGAGTCAGGAAACATGCAGAAAGGCTACACTAGTGGTACTGGCCGGAACCGGCCACTCGCAAATCCAAAACCGGCCACTTAGGAAGCGTTGCCTTGATCTGAAATACCGAGCGGGGTGAGTGCCTGGGCATTTTCGACGCCGCACAATCGAGCAAGGCCACGTTGATTGAGAAATGGCGTCCCATCCTTTAGGACGCCCATTTCGATGCCTTGAATCTCCGTTTGGCGGTCGATTTCAAACTTAAACCGGGCCTGTTTTTGGTTGATTTCCATTTCTCTTGGTTTTGCCGGTAAACGCTTGATTTCATTAGACATTAGGTTGATTTCCTCTACCCGCGAATCGCACGCAATAGTTAGTCTACCCGCATACCACAATTACCCCCGTTTTCCACCCTCGATTACCCGGAACTGCCGTCGACGCTCTGGCGCGGTCGGTGTAGGCACGGGCGGCACGGCCGACAGGGCGGCATCAAGCAAGTCGCCAATCGTCCAAGCCCGATCAGCAATACCGAGCGCCATTGCCGGCGTGCTGCGCAAGGACTCATGCACGCGGCAGAGATTGTAGAACGCGACGTGCAGAGCAACGGCCGCCAAGTGGTTCTCTAGGCGCTTGCTAAAGCCGTTGGAAAGCCGGGCAAACCGCTTCGATCCCATGCGGATCGTGAGGTTCTGGCGTTCGACGTAGGACGTGCTGATTTGGGTCGGCTCGCCCATTACGGCTACGCGCTCTACGGCTACTACGGCGGCCGGGGAGTAGCGGCGCGAAGCTTCCGTTACGGCAAGGTGTGTTACCGAATAGGTCTTGTTGATGACGCCGTGCGTAGCGCGCGCCCCGAATGCATCGCGAATCGAAGACTTGTACGGATGCCAGCCGTCCGTTGTGATCTCAGGCGAGCCGATCACGCGCCCGCGCAAGTCCTGAATAAAATCGTCCGTCATGGCGCTGTCGCGCTTGCCGGTGCGGTAGGCGATGATCGCCCGGCTAGAAGCGCCAAGGGCGATGAACGTGTATTGATCGCCTTTCTCGGGATTGAAGGAAGGCTTGCCACTTTGCGGGTTTCGCTTGTGCCCCACGTAGGCCCACAGCTCATCGCACTCAATCCGGTTCACGCGGATACCGACCATCATGCGGTCGTGCAGTTCGGCGCAGCCACGGCCGACATCGTAGGCCAGCTTGCCGACCGTCTCGCGATTGACGCCGGTAATGCGCGCCGTAGCGCGGATGGCCTCGTTTGTGAAGCTATTGCTCGAACAAGCCGAGGGGCAAGCAAAGGCACGTGAGGGGGCCAGTCAGCCTGTCGATTGGGACCATCCGGAAAACGATCCCAAGGAATGAAAGAGGCCGCCAACTGAGGCGCCCTACCGCTTCTTGTCCGGCGGCCCGATAGAGATTTTGAGCCGACCAAGCAGCACAGCGGCAACGAAAACGATTAAAGCCACGCCAACCAGGAAGTTTCCAATTCCCTGTAACCATTCGGCCATATGCGCGCTCCGTCTGATTGATCGGCTTATCTTTGTATTCGCCCGTCGCTCGCCGGTTCAAAGGGACCAGTGGGGATGGAAAGGGATCAGTACCCGAAATTCAAATCCGGCCACAGCGATTTTCAAAACCGGCCGCTAGGCTCGGAAACCGGCCAGTACCTACACTAGTTTACCGAACAAATCAAGAACATTCACAGCATCTCTTCTTCCCTCTCCCCTTGCAGGGGTCCGAGCAGCACGAAGGCGGTGCGAGGACCGGTGAGGGCTGACAGCATTGCGGTCAGGACACCTCACCCGGCTCGCATCTCGCATCTCGCGGCGCTCGATGCTCGCCACCTTCTCCCACAAGGGGAGAGGGAAGATAGAGGCGACCGGCATGACGAAACCCTCCGCATCGCCACCCGGCTCGACCGCCTGCGCGGCCGTAGCTGCTCCGGCGTCGCGCAAGGCGCAATGAATCAAAACAAAGAAAACGCAATGGCGTCTGTGAGTTAACGCGAAAAAACGCGTAGATTCGCCGAGTGACGACATTGCGCACTCACGGGCGCGTCGCCGCGTGGTTCAAAAACCAACGTTAGATCAGGGCGATGCGGCTCGCTCGCCGGAATGTCTTGAATTTTCGCCGCGCGGCGAACTAAAAAAGCTCATCTCGCTCGCTTAAGGACGTCGGTTGCCTGACAGCGCCGGCGGAGCGGGATGCGGTGCCTGCGGGCAAGGGCTCGTCACCTTTGCACTCGGGCGGCTTTGGACATCATGCCCGCCGGCAAGAAGACCGGTGTGCGAGGTGCTCGCTGTAACCGGGGCCAGTGCCGGCGGGAGACCCCTGCCATCTGCGGTACCGCGCTCCGCGAAGCCTGGTCCGGAGCTGAGACCTTGGGATGCGTGAGTCCCTTGGACAAGAGCCGCCGTGGAACGCCGGAAGGCGTTCTGCTTCCTTTTGTTGCCGGAAGCGAATTTTGTAAGGTGGGTTGAGCGAAGCGAAACCCACCGAAGGACGCGATGGGTTACGCCGCGGAGCTTGTCATCGGGCCGGCCACTTCGGGCCGGACCCGTTGGCGGCTAACCCACCCTCCATTTCCGTGCGCCGTCGCCGACCGTGATGGATCCGGCTCTCCACTGCCGGATCGATCTGACGAAGGTCTGGTTTTTGGCGGCGAGGTTTTTTGCGACTGGCTTGCCGAAAGAACTCGGGGCGCGAACAAAAAGCGCAGCGCGAGAACGGAATTGCTTTTCTCCTTCCCGCCCGCACGAAGACGTTCGCCTATCCACTGGTTCGGAGCGAATGATGGGGACGCGTCGATCTACCGCTTGAGCTTCGCCGTGAAGGAGAACCCGCCGGCGCCGCAGCAGGGGCAGCTTATGCCGATGAGCAGGCTTTGTTTCTGCTCCTCGGAGAGGTCGGCACGCTCCAACATCTGTGTCGTCTGTTGGGCGAATAACTCATGCAGCGTGAGGGTGCTGGCGATGATCCGATCGTCGGGCGCGAGCAAAGCGTCGCCGGTGGGCGCGAGAGCTGCGTCGCTGTCGGCCGCGGCGGCCGACGCGGCATTGCGGTCAGCCGGCGAAGCGGCGCGGCGATCGACCGCGCGCGACCTCGGCACCGCCGCTCGTGGTGCGGCTGCGCGCCTTCGTCGCGAGCCGGGTTTTTTCGCCTTTGCCATCGGGCCGCTCATACGCGCGCCTATCCGACTCCCGATCTCACTGTTTGGTCAGCGCGTCGATGCCGGCTTTGGCGACTTGCGAGTCCTGCGCGGATACCGCACCGGACACGCCGATGGCGCCGATGATTTTGCCGTCGAGCACGATCGGCAGGCCGCCTTCGATCGGAGTGATGCCCCTGAGCGCGAGCAAGCGGTTGCCGCCGGCGCCGCGGGCAATGGCGGTATCGAGGTCTTTGCTCGCGCGCTTGAATTGCAGCGCCGTGCGCGCCTTGCCCTCGGATATGCCGATGGCGGAAAGCTGCGCGTTGTCGATCCGGTGAAACATGACGAGGTTGCCGCCGCTGTCGAGGATGGTGATCGCCACTTGCCAGGTGTTCTCGGCTGCTTCCAGCTCGGCTGCCGCCATGACGCGTTTGGCCTGATCGAGCGTGATCACCGGGCCGTAGGGCGGCAGCGTCGTCGATTCGACCTCCTGGGCGAGGCCGGGTGCGATCGACAATGCCAGCCCGCAGGCGAGCGCGAGCATCCGCAACATTCGTCAAGCCTCCTCTGCCTTGTGCTGCGCACTTTGCCGCACGGCGGCACCATAAGCGGCAAACGGCGTCGGTGGAAGCCGGTTTCAGGGATCGAGCATTGCAGATCAGGCATCAGGTATCAGGACGTGTTTTGGCACGATCAGGTGATCCGCGGCGCGGCCGCCTGATCGCTTCTGATGTCCGCTCCCGGATGCCGGAAATCGTGATCGCGAGGCTGGTGCGTTGCCGAAGCGCGGGGACTATATTTCCGTCAGCCATCAGGAGACGCCGCGATGTTCTCGTTCCGCAAAATGCTGGAAATGCCGACCTCGACCGACGCTCTGCCCGGGCGTTCGCAGCCCCTACCGACCGCGCGCGAGCATTACATCAACGGGCGCGCGCTGAAGGGTCCCTATCCGGAAGGGCTTGCCACGGCCATGTTCGGCCTCGGCTGCTTCTGGGGCGCCGAGCGCAAATTCTGGGAGTTGGGCGACGGCATCCATGTCACGGCGGTCGGCTATGCGGGCGGCGTGACGCCGAATCCCACCTACGAGGAAGTCTGCAGCGGCCGCACCGGCCACAACGAAGTGGTGTTCGTGGTCTTCGATCCGAAGAAGATTTCCTACGATCGCTTGCTCAAGACGTTCTGGGAAAGCCACGATCCGACCCAGGGCATGCGTCAGGGCAACGACGTCGGCACCCAGTACCGCTCGGGGATCTACGTGTTTTCGCCCGAACAGCGCGCTGCCGCCGACGCATCGGAGGCCGCCTACGCCAAGGCGCTTGCGGCCGCCCACATGGGGCCGGTCACGACGGAAATTCGCGATGCGCCGCCGTTCTACTTCGCCGAGGATTATCACCAGCAATATCTGGCGAAGAATCCCCATGGCTATTGCGGTTTGGGCGGGACCGGCGTGAGTTGCCCGATCGGCACGGGCGTGGCGGCGTAACCGCCTGCAGTCCGAAATCGAAAATCGAAACTCGGATGACATCGTTGGTCACCCGTTGCAGTCTGGTCTGCGGCCTTTGACTTTCGACGCCCGACCTTCGACATTTGGATCATGATATTCGACTTCCAATATCCGGCTTTCCACTTGGCGAGGAGGGGCAGATGCGGCCGACCGAGCGCGCGTTCGAGACGCTGATATTTTTCTGCCGCTGGCTCGCGGCGCCGTTCCTGATTGGGCTGGTCGGCGGGCTTTTACTGCTGCTCTATCGTTTCTTCGCCGACCTGGTGACGCTGGCGACGCACGTTGCGGGTCAGGGCTGGCACGAACTCGTCGTCGGCGTGCTCGATCTGGTGGATGTGGCGTTGACGGCCAATCTCATTCTCATCGTCATTTTTTCGAGCTACGAGAATTTCATCCGCAAAGTCGAGCCGGGAGAACATCCGGACTGGCCGGCCGGTCTCATCGACATCAATTTCCTCGCGCTCAAGCAGCGGCTCCTGGCCTCGATCGCCGTCATCGCCGCCGTCGAGGCGCTGGCCTGGTATCTGGATCTCGAGCACACGACCGATTTGACCAAGCTTGGATGGGCGATCGCCTTTCCGCTGTTGTTCTTCGTCGCCCTGGTGCTGCTTGCCATCGCCGACCGGCTTGGCCGCAACGGCCGCAACGGGGAGCCATAGCAGTCCGCTTCTAACATTCGCGTCCGGGTTCGGCAGGCTCGTGTGCGAATGTCAAATCCGCTCCGCTCGACACTCTCGCCGGTGCTCGCCGGCGCTCGCGGGCTGCGACGCCCGCTTGGTGAGAGTTTATTAACCATACTTGGCGTTAATCGACTGCGGTTTGAACAAACCAAGCCGGTTAGGCGCATGCGGGCTAGCTGTTCTCTCATTTTGCTATTGGGGCTCACGCTGGCGGCCGGCGGATGCGCCTGGCAGCCGTCGCCTTGGTGGGCGTCGGCGCAGGACGTGCTCTCGCCGTCGCCGAGGGTTGCGGTCGCGGCTCCTGTCCCGGCCCAAGCGCCTGCTCCAAGTATCGACACGATGGTCTATGGCTCGATTGTGCCGCGCGCGCCCACGCCGGCGCCGGTGCGCGTCGTCGCAGCGAGCGAAAATCGGGGCCTGTTTACCTCCACGCACGCGCTCGGTTTCGCCGACGCCGCCCCGACGCCGTCTGCAAGCGCTGTCGTGGTGCCCGCAATCGTGCCTGCGTCGCAATACGCGCCGATGCCGGCCGGTTCCGCCAATACCATCCCGGCGCAACCGACGAACAGCGTCGAGATGGACGCCGTCGTGCCGCTGTCGGCTCCGCCTGCTCAGTACGAGACCGATTCCGCCGAGCCAGTCGCTTTCGCGCCCGCTGCCCACGACATGCCCTACACGCTTGATTTCAGGCGACCGCCTGCGCGTCGTGGTGTTCGGCCAGGACGGCCTGTCCAATTCCTACCTGGTCGATGCCAGCGGCCACATCGACGTGCCGCTTATTGGCTCGGTGCTGGCGCGCGGTGCGACCACCGAGCAACTGTCCGGTCGGATCGCGGAGAAGCTGCGGGACGGCTATGTCAAGGATCCGCATGTCGCGGTGGAGGTCGAAGCGTATCGGCCGTTCTTCATCCTTGGCGAAGTCACACAGCCCGGACAGTATCCTTACGTCTCCGACATGACCGCTGAGACGGCAGTCGCTATCGCCGGCGGCTTCGCGCCGCGCGCCTTCCGCAGAACGGTGACCGTGTCACGAATTGTCGGCGGCCAGCGCGTGCGCATGATCGTCCCCATCACTTATCCGCTGCGGCCGGGCGATACCGTAAACGTGGGCGAACGCTGGTTCTGACGGAAATCGGCGCGATAAGTAAGTCAGCGAGCCGTCGTCAGTCGTCCATCCTCCGTCGTCCCATCGTCTACTTCTTCACATTCTTTTGCAGGAAGGCCAGCGAGCGCTGCCAGGCGAGCTTGGCGGCGGCTTCGTTGTAGCTGCCCCGCTCGTCGCAGTGGAAGCCGTGCTGGGCGTCGGGATAGACGTAGATTTCGCAATCGCCGGCGCGCTTCTTCTTGATCTCCTCGACGTCGCTCATCGGGATCGAGGCATCCTTTTCGCCGAAATGCATCTGCGTCGGCACTTTCGGCTTTTGATCGGCGTTCTTGGCGATCTGCCCGCCGTAATAGCAGACAGCCGCCGACAGTCCGTTGAGCTTGCAGGCCGAAAGGAACGAAACCGTGCCGCCCAGGCAGAAGCCGAGGATGGCAACCGGTCCGCTCTTCTTCAGTTCGTCGATGGCGGACTGCACATCGCGCAGCATTGCGCCCCAATCGGGATTGGCGACGAACTTGCGGGCATTGGCGATCTCGTCGGGCGAATAGCCGGACTCGAATTTCGGCTGCTGGCGGTCGAACACCGCCGGTGCCACCGCCGCATAGCCTTCGTCTGCCAGCCGATCGCAAACCGCGCGGATGTGGTGATTGACGCCGAAGATTTCCTGAATGACGACAATGCCGCCCTTGGCTGTTCCGCGCGGATCGGCCCGGTAGGCTCCGAGCTTGAAGCTGTCGGAAGCGGTGAGTGTAAAATGTTGACCCAAGATAGTTCTCCTTCGACTGACTGAATTCAAAAGGATAATGACAGCGACGGTGACGACCGCCGCGCCAAGTCGCGGCGGTCAGCATACACCCTCGGCGCTGCAGGTTGAACGGTCCAAGCGGCCGCCGTCTGCGGGTGAGATCTGCGGCGCCGCCTGAGATGGGACGTGGACCCGGGACCTGGACCTGGGACCTGAGGGGGCGCCAGCAATCCTCAGCGCTGGACGACGATGAAGTCCGTACCCCTTCCGGTCTCTCGACCGAGACCCTGGTCGGACACGACCAGCGAGGAGCCGGGCACGATCAGTCGGGATATCTGGTCGATCGCGTCCTGCGGTATCTGGATGCGAGCCAGAGCCTGTTGCGGCGTCGCCACCGGCGCCTCCACTGTGTCCGCGGCGGCCACATGCTCGACCACGCGCACCCGCCTGAGCCGGCCGTAATAGTCCCTCGTGTATCGGTATCTCTCGACCGTCTTTTCCGGCGAGTACGGCATGGCCACGACGTTCCAGCGCAACGTTGAATGATCCGGCATGTAGTCCATCGCTGTGAACACGTACGTCCCGAGCGGCTGTTGCGGGTTTTCGATTTTGACCGGAGTCTCGAACACGGCCGTGAAATTCTGCCGTACGTAGATCTTGCCTTCCTTGCGGCTGATGAAGATCGCAATCGGCGCATCGCCGCCCTGGGCAATCTTCCCCGGCCTGGAGAGCGGCAGCGGCACCATGTCAAGACTGATCGGCGCGACGCTGGAAGCCGGTGCGACGGCAGCGCTTGCTGCCGGGGCTGGTGACGGCGCTGCGGTCGAGGCAGCCGGTGCGGGCGTCGTCGTCTGTGACGGAGCGCTCGGCGTCGCGGCCACGCTTGGATTGGCCGGAGCAGATGGCTGCGGGACGGTCCCTGTCGTCGGCGTTGTGGGTGTTGCGGGCGCGCTGGTGGCGGACTCGCCCGGTTGCACTGGCGACGTGGCCGGCGTTGAGGGCGTCGTCGGCGCGGTCGCGGTGGACTCACTCGGCTGTGTCGGCGCCGTCGTTGGTGTTGTTGGAGTCGTCGGCGCGGTCGCGGCGGACTCACTCGGCTGCGTCGGTGCCGATTGCACCGGCTGGGTCGGCGCGGTGGCGTCGCTCGCCGCGGCTTTCACGATATTGGGGAGCGCGGGTGCGGACGCGGTGCCCGGAGCGCCGGTGTCAGGCGCGCTTGCTTGCGCCGGCGGGGCATCGGCAGGCGTGGCACTTGCCGGTGTGGCATCGGCAGAAGTCGCTGTGCCGCTCGCCGGCTGCGGCGTGGCTGGCGCGACCGGTTGCGGCGCGCTCGCCGCCGCGCTCGCGGCCGGATCTATGGCGTCGCTCTGAGTGCCGGGATCGACTTTTTGCGCCGTTTCCACCGCCGAGGGTAGCGATGACGTGACCGGGGCGTCCCTGTGCACGAACAGATGCGGATCGGCAAAGTCCACCGGCTTCAATTCCTGGCGCGCGATGATCACCCGCATGCCCATCGTCGGCAGAGTCCACAGGTGCGCCGCAAAAGCTTGCGGCATGCGGATACAGCCGTGCGAGGCTTGATGTCCGACTCCCGGACCCTCATGCAGCGCCACGCCCGACCAGGTGATGCGCTCCATGTAGGGCATCGGCGCGCCGCTGTAGATGTTGGAATGATGGTAGCGGTCGCGCTCGATGACGCTGAACACGCCGAGCGGAGTAAGATGGCCGGGCACGCCGGTCGCCACCGGAGCATCCGCGACATGCACGCCGTCCGCATAGAAATGCAGACGTTGCTGGTCGACGGATATGATGATTTGCAGCGGGCCTTTTGGAAGGTCGCCAAACGGCGGCTTGCTGGGCTTGACCTCTTCGGTCTCCCTGCGGACCGCCCTGTGTCTGGGGCGATATCGCGGGTAGCCGTAACGCGGCGTCGAGTAGAATGGCGAGGAGAACGCGGAGAAGAAATCCTGTGCCGCCGCGGGCGTCCCGCTCGTGGCCACGGCAAGGCCAAGAGCGACGAAGCCGACACTGCCGAGCAGCATGCGCTTGAGACGACCGCTTGCCGCGAAGCCATGCCGTATTCGGCCGTTCTGCAATTGTGGCAGCTGAAGTGAAATCAACGGACGATCCGACACCCAATTCCTATAGGACACTGTTGCCTCCTGCCATCGGCCGACGGTGGCGTTAGGCCGATTATCCATGATTAAGACTATTGCAGAGCACACCCATTGTGCCATCTGCCCCCAGGCAAATTATGCGCAATTACTCACAGTCCGACAAGCTCATTTTAAGCACGCGCCGGCAACTCGAATGCCTGCGCGAGAAGCTCGTAGGAGCGCCGCCGCGAATCGTGCCCGTAAACCATCGTTGTCACCATGAGTTCGTCGGCGCGCGTCGATTGTGTCAAAGCCAGCAATCGAGCCTTCACTTTCTCGGCATCGCCGACGATCAGGCGGGCGCGATGCCGCGCGATGCGTTCGCGGTCGATGGGCGCATACGGATAGGCGGCGGCTTCCTCGGGCGAGGCGAGCGGCGCATATTCGCCCTTGGCGCGACGGGCAAAATGCAGGTCGGCACTGGCGGCGATGCGGTCGGCCTCCGCGTCGCTTTCGGCCGCAATGACGGCGACGCCGAGAATCGCATGGGGCTGCTGCAGCGTCGGCGACGGCCGGAAATGCTGGCGATAGCTCAGCATGGCGCTCGCCGCATCGTAATCGGCGAAATGGTGGGCAAATGCGAAGCCCATGCCGACCGCGGCGGCAAGCTCGGCGCTGTAGCCGCTCGAGCCGAGAAGCCAGATCGGAGGCAACGCCACATCCGCCGGAACCGCGCGGACGTTGCGGAACGGATGATTTTCCGGAAAGCTGCCGCGCTCGAACAGGAGGAGCTCCTGGAAGCGCTCGAGAAAATCGTCGCCCTGTCGCGGGTCCTGGCGCGTGCGCAGCGCGTAGGAGGTCACCTGATCGGTCCCCGGCGCCCGGCCGAGGCCGAGATCGATACGGCCGGGAAACAGCGCCTCCAGTACCTTGAAGCGCTCGGCGACCATGAGCGGCGCATGATTCGGGAGCATGATCCCGCCGGAACCGACGCGCATTTTTGTCGTTGCCGCCGCAATTTGCCCGATCATGATCTCGGGTGCCGAACTGGCGATGTTCGCCAGATTATGATGTTCGGCAACCCAGTAGCGCGTATAGCCGAGCCGTTCCGCAAGCCGCGCCAAATCCAGCGAATTGCGCAGTGCGGCCGATCCCGGCGTAGCCGTGGTTACGGGCGACAGATCGAGGACTGAAAGCGGCACCACGCGGGAGCGTCCGGGTTTGGCAGCATTTAAGTACGCGTCATTCTAGCGTAGTGGAGAGGATTTGAGATTTGCCGCCGACCTGTCCGCTACGCGACGAGGATGGTTGCTCTCCACGCCGTCACGCTCCGTGAGCCGGCGCCATGCCGCGCGCCGGTGCGCAGGTGCTCCGGTGCGCAGATGCTCAGTATCCATCAGACCAACTAAATGAACCCTCGGGGCTGCGCGAATCTTGCGGTTGCCGCGCGTAGCGTTGTTGGTAATCAGGTGCAGATCGGAAGACCGGCTGCCGGGACGATGAATCGTAGCCAGAACGCGTGCCGGCGTATGCCGGCCCTCTCCGAATCCGGCGTCGTTGCAGGGCAATGCGCCGTCGTTCGACGGGCCTTGGCGCAAGCCTGCGAGCGGCTGGCCGGCTGGGCTCATGCGCGAGCTTGGCGCGAGATGTCGCCGGCGTAGGTAGAATCTGGCGGATCGCAGCGCCGGTTGCAGATGGGGGCGCGGGCGGCGCCGGTGCAATCGCGGCGACGGTCGGGTTCGCCGTCCTATTTGCCACAGCGCCTTTTTTGGCGCCTGCGCCAGCCGTCACGCCGGTCACGGTTCGAGCAGCCCCAGGCACGGATACGGGCACCACCAGCGTCGGCGTGTTGACGGGTGGGGCGGGGACGCTGACGGCGAGCTGGACGGAGGGTTTTGTCGTAACCGACGACAGTGCTGCGGCCGGCGCCGGCTTGCTTACGGGCGGCGCAGTGACGCTCACGGCCACAGGGGCCGGGCTTTTTGTCGGCGCGGGCGGCGCCGGTGCAATCGCGGCGACGGTCGGGTTCGCCGTCCTATTTGCCACAGCGCTTTTTTTGGCGCCTGCGCCAGCCGTCACGCCGGTCACGGTTCGAGCAGCCCCAGGCACGGATACGGGCACCCCCAGCGTCGGCGTGTTGACGGGTGGGGCGGGGACGCTGACGGCGAGCTGGACGGAGGGTTTTGTCGTTGCCGGTGACAGTGCTGCGGCCGGCGCCAGCTTGGTCGCGGGCGGCGCAGTGACGCTCACGACCACAGGGGCCGGGCTTTTTGTCGGCGCGGGTGGCTGCGGGACGGCTTGCGATGCAGTCTGCGCTGGCGGGCTCGGTGGGGCGCCGATGACACTCACAGGTCTTGTCGGTGCGGGAGGTTGCGGTCCGGTTGGCGCCAGTGACGACGTTGCGCCAGTTGCGGGCAGCGATAGAGCGGGCGATGCAATCGCTACCGCAGGAACAACCGGCGCTGCTCGATGCTCATGGGATGCAGGAGCCGCCTTTTCGATCTTTTCAATCGTCGCCGCCACTGGCGGTCTGGGATGCGGCGGTTCGGCCGTATCGAGGCGAACGGGCGTCATTGCGGGCGCGCTCGTCTCCATGCCGCCGGGCTGCGCTTCGCTCGGCCGCGTCGGCTGCGGCCAGTACGACAGCTTCCGATCCGCCGGCAACGCCGGCGCGCCCAATGTGGTCTCGTCGACGACAAGCTGCAGCGGTGCGGTATCGGCCGTCAGTCGGCTCAGCGGTTCGTGATTGACCCGGAACGCGGCAAAGACGGCGAATCCGCAGGTCAAGGCTACGATCGAAGCAAACATGGCTGCGATCAGCAGGCGGAAAGTCGGAAGCATTGTCCCTCGCAGAGCGTTCGCGGGCGAATCTCGAAGCGGTAGCACGCGTCACGCAGATTGAATCGTCGCGAGTCAGACAATATTCGTCAGCCGCTAGCGCGGCCGAGCCGCGAAGCGAATCATACACCCATTTCAATTTTTATGACACGACCAATGACGGGCCGCGTTGCGGGAAGGCGTCGCGAAGACGGTAGAATCAGACCGGCTGACGCGCCGGTTCGTGCGAATGGTCTTTTCGCACTCCGCCGTGCGTCAGCGGATTACCGGCGCTTGCGCGTAGGGCGGCGCCGGCGAAGCGGCGGGGGTTACCTCCGACACCGCGTTCGCGGGCGGAGTCCCCGGCAAGACCACGACTCGGGTACCGACCTGCACTCTGCTGTAGAGGTCCTCGATGTCCGCATTGGCCAGTCTGATGCAGCCGGACGAGACGAATGTACCAATGGTCGACGGCTGATTGGTGCCGTGGATTCGATAGAGCGTGCTGCCGAGATAGAGAGCGCGCGCGCCCAACGGGTTCGATTCGCCGCCGGCCATGAAGCGGGGCAGATAAGGTTGCCGTGCGATCATTTCCTTGGGCGGGAACCAATCCGGCCATTTCTTCACGCGGCTGATGCGCTGGGTGCCTGACCAGGTAAAACCTTCGCGGCCGACGCCGATGCCGTAGCGCAGTGCCTTGCCGTGCCCCAAAATCAGATAGAGATAAGTGTGCGGCGTATCGATGACGATGGTGCCGGCCGGCTGGGTCGACGGGTAATTGACGAGCTGGCGCTGGAGCCGCGGTGGCAGCTGTTGCGGAGGACCCTGCTCGGGCTGATCTTCCGGCGGCAGCGCCGCGACCACGGTCGGATCTGATTTCGGTGTCGCCTCCATGCCGGCCGGGGCGTGCACCGAGCCGGTGATTTCGGGCCCGCCGCGGCCGTAGCCAATGTCAGCCGGCGGCCCAAAGCCCGGCGGTCCACCCTCATCAGCCAGCGGCTGCGGCGGGAAGGGATTTTCGGGCTCGAAATAGGGCCGCGCGGGCGGCGGATAGGGTTCCGCTTCGCTCGGCGGATAAGCCGGCTGCGCGTAGGACGCGTACGGCCCGACAGCGCCGGGCGGCACCGGCGGAGGCCCATGAGGCTGATAAGCCGGTTGCGGCTGCGGCGGATAATATTGTGCGGCGGCGGTACTGATCGATCCGCCAAGGATGACGGCAACCACGCTAAGTCTGACCCAAGAACGCACGGCAATTCCCCCAACCCCGCAAGATCAATGCGTTATGCGGAAAAGATTGGGCGGCAACATGGCAACACCGCGCCCCGCGCCGAGGAACTCGGAAATTGCGTTGTTTGACGAGACCGTTCTGCGCAACAGCGTAAACGATGGGCTAACGAGCGCGCCCTTGTCGCTGCCCTCGCGATCAGGCTTCGTCGTCGGCACCCGACGGATAGGCGAGCGAACCGTCCGGGAGACGGCGAGCCGCGCTCGTCATCGCGGCGGGCGCAATCTTGTCCGCCGCCAGAATGTGCAACACGGTTTCGGCCGAGGCGATCAGATAATCGGCGATGATGCGCCGATGACAGCGCCACCAAACCGCTTCGGCGCACATCACCGCACAACGTTGACGGTGTCCCGCCTCGCGCAATCCCGCGAATCCGACCTGAAACGGTTCGCTCAGCGCGTAGTCGGCAAAGTTATGAAAGCTCTCGTTTTGCCAAAAGGCATTGGTTTCGCGAGCAACGGTTTTGCTTTTGGGGCGGCGGCCGCCGAGCGCAGGAACATGCTCGTACCCGAGATCAAAGCGCGCCAGCGCCGCCGGCAACGTCTCGATGTCGTATTGTGCATTCCTCCGCGATTTGGGAATCGCCCTGACATCGACCACGAACTGCACCTCGGCAGCCTTGAGCATGTCGACAAACTCCGTGAGCGAATGGGTCGAATGTCCGATGGTGAAAAATGGCTCCTGCATGCTGATCCCGGACATTCAATTGCGTGGCGAAAATCTGCCACTGCGCTTTCGGGCGCCCGGACGTGTCGCGAGTGGGTTACTGCACGGCCAGCGTCATCGACCCTTTGAACCTTAGGTAGTGTCAGCGGGGTGGCAATCCAGACGAAGCCCATCGATATCGAGGTGTGAGAGGCAAATGCCGGGCCCCGTAAGGACCAAGCAGCAGATGAGAGGACCAATCCGATGACCGCCGACGATACCAAGCCGACCGGCCCCGATCTGACACAGGGCGTTCCGCGCGACCAGGTTCCCGAAGGCGGCATGCTTGGCGGTCATGTGGGCGAGGAAGTTGTGTTGCTCGCCCGCAAGGGGGACGAATTCTTCGCGATCGGCGGCACCTGCTCGCATTACAACGGGCCCCTGGCCGAGGGCCTGATCGCCGGCGAGACCGTGCGCTGCCCGTGGCACCATGCTCGCTTCAGCCTGCGGACCGGCGAGCCGATTGGCGCGCCGACATTCAATCCGCTGCCTTGCTGGCGCGTGGAGGAACGTGACGGCAGAATTTTCGTTCGCGACAAGGTGGCGTCGGTCGAAAGCCGGACCCGCGGCACGCCCAGATCCGGCGTGCAGCCCGAGCACGTGGTGATCGTTGGCGGCGGGGCTGCGGGTTTTGCCGCTGCCGAGATGCTGCGCCGGGAGGGTTGGGGCGGCCGCCTGACGCTGCTTTCCGCCGACGATGCGGAGCCCTACGACCGGCCGAATTGCTCGAAAGACTATCTTGCGGGGAGTGCGCCGGAAGACTGGATGCCGCTGCGCCCGGCCGAATACTACACGCAGCATTCGATCGACGTTGAGTTGCGCGCCGAAGTGACCGACCTCGATGCGAGGAGCCGGCGCGTCACGCTCGCGGGAGGCCGAATCCTGTCGTTCGACAGGCTGTTGCTGGCGACCGGTGCCGAACCGATACGGCTCGACATTGCGGGTGCGGACAATTCAAACGTCCATGTCTTGCCACACGTCCATGTGTTGCGTTCGCTCGGCGATGCCCGCGCCATCATTGCCGGGGCGCAACACGCGCGCTCCGCGGTGGTGATCGGCGCGAGCTTCATCGGCCTGGAGGTTGCCGCATCGCTGCGCGCCCGCGAGGTCGAGGTCCACGTCGTCGCTCCCGAGCAGCGGCCGTTGGAGCGCGTGCTCGGCCGGGAATATGGCGACTTCATCCGCCGGCTTCACGAGCAGCACGGCGTGATCTTTCATCTGGGCGAAACCGCAAGCGCGATCGACGCCAAAACCGTAACACTCAGGGGTGGCGGCACTTTGGCGGCCGATCTCGTGGTCGTCGGCATCGGCGTGCGGCCGCGGCTTGGCCTTGCCGAGCGTGCGGGCCTCGCCATCGATCGCGGCGTCGTCGTCAACGAATACCTGGAGACGAGCGTGCCGGGAATCTATGCGGCCGGCGACATTGCACGCTGGCCCGATGCTTACAGCGGCGAGCGCTTGCGCACCGAACATTGGGTCGTCGCTGAGCGTCAGGGCCAGACCGCAGCGCGCAACATCCTCGGCCAACGGCAGCGATTTTCCGATGCGCCGTTCTTCTGGAGCCAACACTATGACGTGTCCATCAACTACGTTGGTCACGCGGAAAAATGGGACAAGCTCGAGATCGATGGCGACATCGACGCCCGCGATTGCCTGGTTCGCTATGTTCGCGACGGCAAGCTGTTGGCCGCAGCCTCGATCTTCCGCGACCTCGATAGTTTGCGCGAAGAGTTGGCTATGGAACGGGCCGCCGAGCGGCCGTGATCGCGCGGCCGAGGGCTTGATTGTGGCATCGGGAACCGACAAATAGCGGTGGAGTTGGCAAATGCCAGTTTTGGCGCACTCGTGAGCGGCCCCGTTAGCGCAGGCACTGGAGCCGCCCGCTTACGAGGGTGACCGAGCGACAACGAAGGAATTGCCAGATGCCGTCCGTGAGCGACTGGAAGATTCCCTCCTCCGCGCAACCCAAGCCGCAGGATTATGGCTACGACCTCGAGGGCGCCTTGACCGCCATGGTGAGGCTGCGCACCATCGTCCCGTCGGATGCGTTCACCGCCGATTCGCTCGGCACCGAGCGTGCCGGCAACGGCGTGTTCATCCGCGATGATGGTCTCGTGCTGACCATCGGCTATCTGATTACCGAGGCGGAAACGCTTTGGATCACGTTGTCCGATGGACGCACGGTGCCCGGCCATGCGTTGGGCTACGATCAGGAAACCGGCTTCGGGCTGGTGCAGGCGTTGGCCAAGATCGACGTGCCGGCGCTCGCCCTCGGCCAGTCGGCGGCAGCCTCGCTCGGCGAAAAGGTGGTGGTCGGCGGTGCCGGCGGCCGCACGCATTCGGTCGCCGCCCGCATCGTCGCCAAGCAGGAATTCGCCGGCTATTGGGAATATGTGCTTGACGAGGCGCTGTTCACCGCGCCAGCGCACCCGAATTGGGGCGGCACCGCTCTGATCGGGCCGGCCGGCGACCTGCTTGGTATCGGCTCGTTGCAACTCCAGCACGCCCCCGAGCAGGGGAAGGCGCGCAACATCAACATGATCGTACCGATCGATCTCTTAAAGCCGATCCTCGACGACCTGATGAAGACCGGCCGGCGCGTCGGGCCGCCGCGGCCTTGGCTCGGCCTCTATGCCACCGAGGTGGAGGAAAGGCTTGTCGTGGTCGGCCTGTCCGAGCGCGGACCGGCGAAGAAGGCCGACCTGCGCCAGGGCGATATCGTGATGTCGGTGGCGGGCAAGGAAGTGCGCGATCTCGCCAGCTTCTTCCGCCGTATCTGGGCCCAAGGCAAAGCCGGTGTCGAAGTGCCGCTCACCATCTATCGTGACGGCGAGACCATGGACGTGCGCGTGAAGTCGAGCGAGCGCAATCGCTTTCTCAAAGGTCCGAGCTTGCATTAGCCAGCTCTTCCCGCTGCGCGACGTTGAGCAGGGAGAGGAGCGCTGCGCTCGCTGCAGCGTACCTTCACGCGCAACACGCGCAAATGTCGCCTGTCCCCCGAAAGCGACAGTCAGCCGGTCGATTTGACCATGTCGCTGATGTGCCAGGAACGGACATTTTCGTCTCAACGCGGCGTGCAATCGCCGGCCGCAATGCGGGCGAAGACGATGTCTTTGACGAGCGGGTCGAGCGGAACTGCTACGCTCGCAATGTTGCCTTCGCGGTCGTTGGAAAATGAGATGGGGAGCTGACCGGGTAGCAGACTTCCGGGCGACTTGGGTACCTCAGGCAGCTCGAACGTGTCGGAATGCCGATGCGCGAGCGGCTCGGACATGCCGCGAAACGCCCACTGCAATTTGCCCTCGGCATGGGTGATCGTGATTCGGCCGTAGCCTGGATGCTTGTAATCACCGGCATAGTCCGCGAGGTCACGGCCCGGAGAGGTGGCTGGCCTCCGCGAGGCTTTCCCGACCTTTCGGTAAGCGTCTTGCTGCGCTACGAGTTTGCGACGCCGCTCGCGAAAACGGTCGAGCCAGGGTGCCGGCTCCTTGCCGCATACGCGGTCGAAGACATAATTCGCGAGGATGTGGGGCGCAAATAGCGGACTCAAGCCAAGATTTGCGAGCACCGCAACACCAACGCCGCGATCGGGCAGCAGCATCATCAGCGCGTTTGTGCCGGTAAAGCCACCTCCGTGCCACACCACGCGCTCACCGCGATACCTGTGCGAGCGGAAGCCGAGGCCATAATGCACATCGCTGTACTCGGCGAATTCAGGTGCCCCGACATGCACACGCGGCTCGTGAAGCTCCTGTATCAAACCCGGTGATAGGAGCCGTTGCCCTTCAAACTCGCCCTTGCCGAGATGAAAACGAAGCCAGTTCGCGAAGCTCGCAATCGACGTGCTCATACCCCCCGCAGCCGTCACGCTCACTGGCCAGAGCTTCGAGCGCAGGCGGACGTCCGCCACCACCGCGTAAGGCACCGCAGCGTCGGCGGCTGCGGCGAGTTCCTCCACGGTGAAGGTCACGTCCATGTGAATCTTGTCGGTCAGCGCGCGGGTAAATTCAGCCCAGCTCCGACCGCTGACGCGTTCAGCCACCATACTCGCGATGAGGTAGCCGAGGTTTGAGTACTGGAACGTATTACGAATGCCGCTCAGCTCGAGATAGCGCATCGCCGCCAGCATTTGTGCGGGTGACAGATCACCGGGCAGCCAAATCCAATCGTGGCGTGGCAAGCCGGAGCGGTGGCAAAGCAAATCATGCACCGTAACACAGTCACTCGCTATGGCGTCATGCAGCCGGAATTCCGGGATGTATTCCCGTACCGGCTTCTTCCAATCCATGCGCCCCTCGTCCACCAAAAGGGCCAAGCCCGTGGCGGCGAACGTCTTTGCGACCGACATGAGTTGGAACTGCGTATGGGGGGTCACCCGTAAGCCGGCTTCGACATCGCGAAGCCCATAGGGCCCGGCGAACGTCAACTCCCCGTTTTGCACGACCGCAACGGCGAGGCCCGGGACGTTCCATTCCTCCATAACTTCCGCGACGAGATGTTCGAGCTCGGGAATAAAGGACTCGCTGCTTGGGACAGGTTCGGATGCCATCAGAAAGAGCCTCAACGAGTTCAGCTCAACGATCGCAACAGTATAAAGCTTACAGCCTCACTGGGCCGACTCTAAGCTCGCGACCTATGTTGGCTCTGATCTCGTCCAGGCCGCCGCTAAAGTAGAATGCCTCGGTCGGTATATCGTCGAGCTTGCCGTCCAGGATGTCTCGGCAGGTCTGCAACGCTTCTGCTGCGGAGACGGTTACGCCGGGCCGACCGGTATAGCGTTCGGCAACACCAAAAGGCTGGGTGAAATAGTTCTGCAGCTTCAGCGCACGCTCGCGCACGTCGGCCTGCAGGCTTGCGCCGTCTTTAGTGGACCATAGGGCAGCCAACGCCTCGCGCGCGCGCTTGGCAGTCTCTACATGTTCGTTGCCGGCCGCTTGCTGCTCCAACAGACGCGAACGCGACGCCGGAACATCGACACAGGGATAGACTTTGGCCTTGGCGCAGTCGTGCGATAGCCGAAGGACCACGTCCACTGGCGCTAGCGCGGCGAGCCGAGCACTGGTCCATGGCCCCTCGTCGGCACGCAAGAAGAAGGTCTGTACGGAGCCAGCGGTGCCCTCGCTATAGCCTTCCTTCTTGATGTCCTCGGCGGGCGAGTTCGGCCATTCTGCCGAGGGAGGTGGCATCATGACGAACATGGTCAGTCTTTCCCGGCAGCCGGACAGCCGCCGCACGATTTCCTCCATAACGACCGTGATGCCCGAGCCGAGGTCACCGGCAATAGCGAGTGTACCACCTGCCACCAGAGGACAGGTCACATCAATGACTTTGATGCCTGTCTCCAGAAAGGTGGGTTCGGAGACGATAGCGTGTCCAGCCAGCGCTCCGACAGTCCTCGCGAACTCGACCCGCGCAACCGGCTGAGAGCCATGCTGGCCGGAGCTGAGCACCGTACTGCCGCGCGCGAGCGCATCGACCGGCGTGGCGGCTAGTCCACGAACCAATCCCCGCGTTGGCCGTTGGGCGACCTGGATTTTGACGCCACGGCGATTGGCTTCATCGCTGACGGTAAGCTCGGCCAGGATGTCGGGCGTTGCCGTGGGGTCGAACAAGACCTCGACCACATTACCGCGCGCCTCGATCAGCCGGCCGATCCGGTTGACAAAATCGTCAGGCAGCTGGTGCTCGCGAAGCGTATCCGTAACCATGGTCAGCATCCTTTCCTTCAATTGCGCCCGCGCCGCATGCAGCCGATTGTTCACAGTGGCGAGGGGAAGATTCAGAAATGTCGCGATGTCCTGGTGCGAACACTCGTGCACGAAGAACAGCGTCGCCGGCTCACGCAGTGCGTCGGGCAGCGTCGCAAGCGCCGCGAGCGCGGCGGTGGCACGTTGGCGCGAATCGATTTGGCGCTCTGGCCCGGGTTCTTCGGTCTCCACACCCTCCGCTTCCGTCAGCGTATGCGTACTCACCTGCTTGTGGCGCAGCACGCGGAACGCATGGTGGCGAACGATGCCGCGGAGCCAAGCTGGAAATGCTGCCGGATCGGCGATTGTGGGAAGCCCGGCCCAAGCGGCGATAAACGCCTCCTGAACCACGTCTTGTGCTCGATCAAAATCGTGCACCAGCGTGAGCGCAGAGCCGAAGGCGGCTTGCTGGAATCGCCGCATCAGAGCGACAAAAGCGTTGACGTCGCCCCTTGCGGCCAAGCGCACCAGGTCTTCGTAGTTCATGGCGTCACCTCACCTGCTCGCCGTAAGGTGCCAAGAAATGGCGCCGGCCTTTAGGGGCCCGCAAGAAAAATTACAGCCTGAACTTCGGACGGATCGGCTGTTACGGGTCATCTTCGACATTTCGGCGATGTCCGCCCTAGGTCCGCTTATCCTCCTCCCAATAGCAGACATGCCGACGCTCGCCCCTGCCGGTCGAAAAGTGCCAATAACGGAAATTCCAGCTCGCAGCGAGCGTCGTAGGGGGAATTTCTCCAAAAGCGACCGCGCCGAGCCGATTGCCGTTCATTTCCCGAATCGCTGCGCGGTCAGCGTCGGCGTGTTTCTTGTTCAAAGAGCGCCCGCAGCCCCTCGCGATACGTCGGATAGCGCAAACTCACGCCGAGTTCGCGCTTGAGCTTTTCATTGTGCACGCGCCGGCATTCCTGCCAGAAGCTTTTCGCCAGCGGCGACATCGCGGCTTCGGCCTGCTCGTAAGGAATTTCGGGCGGCGGCGGCATGCCCAAGAGTTGCGCCGCGAAGGCAAGCGGATCGGCCGGCGGTGACGGTTCGTCGTCGGCGACGTTGAAGATGCCGGAGATCTTGCGCGCAAAAGCGGCGTCGATTGCCTGGGCGATATCGTCGACATGAATGCGGTTGAAGACCTGGCCGGGTTTCACTACAGACCGCGCGTCGCCGCGCCCGATCTGGATGAGCGCATTGCGGCCGGGTCCGTAAATTCCGGCAAGGCGCAGAATAGCCACTGCAATGCCGCGGCGGGCGCCGAGCTGCTGCCACGCCTGCTCCGCCGCGCGCCGTTCGCGGCTGCGCCCCGCAGCCGGGTTCGTCGGATTCTCTTCGTCGACCCACGCGCCGCCGCAATCGCCGTAGACGCCGACCGTCGACAGGTAAACGACCGCGCGCAGCCCCGGCGCGCGGTTAAAGGCATCGCCGAACGCGCGCAACACCGGCTCGCCGCGTTCGTCCTGCGGGATCGAGATCAGCGCCAGGTCCGCGTCGCCGATCGCGTGGATGAGTTCGGGGGTTGCCGTTGTTCCGTCGAACACCAGTGCCCGCAGGCGCCCGGCCAGCCGCCCGCTGAGCACCGCGGCGCGTTCGGCGCCGCGCACGGTGCCGACGATGTGCGCAAAGCCGTCGCCGAACATGGCGACGTAATGCTCCGCCGTATAGCCGAGTCCGAAACACAGCAGCGTGGACATGGTGCGCTGTTCTTTCATCCGCCCGCGTCGACGGTGACGTCGCGGGAGGTGGCCTCCATCGCCGCGTTCCACTCGTCCAGGACATCGGGATCGGATTCCTGTTCGCGAACTTGCGCGGCGCAGGCCAAAAACCGCGAACGATCCAATCGGGCGAGCGCCCATATTGCGGCGCCGCGCACCAGCGGCTCGGGATCGCCGAGCAGTCGCGCGGCTTCTTCGGCGAGCCCGCAATCGCCGGAATTGCCGATCGCGATCAGCACATTGCGGACAAAGCGCGCGCGCCCGGTGCGCTTGACGGCGCTCTTGGCAAACAACGTGCGAAAGCCGGCATCGTCGAGCCGCGCCAGGTCCGCAAGCGGCGGTGCGCGCAACGCCGCGCGCGCGGCAAGTTTGACCTCACGTCCGACCTGCGCGAACTTGTTCCATGGACACACCGCCAGACAATCGTCGCAGCCATAGATGCGATTGCCAATGAGCGGCCGCAGTTCGCGCGCGATCGGTCCCTTGTGCTCGATCGTCAGATAGGAAATGCAGCGCCGCGCATCGAGACGATAGGGCGCCGGAAAGGCGGCAGTCGGGCAGGCGTCGAGACAGGCGCGGCAGGCGCCGCAATGGTCGCGCTCGGCCGCGTCGGGCGCCAGCGCGAGGGTGGTGAAGACGGCGCCGAGAAAGAGCCACGAGCCAAGTCGGCGTGACACCAGGTTGGTGTGCTTGCCCTGCCAGCCCATTCCGGCGGCTTGCGCGAGCGGCTTCTCCATCACCGGCGCGGTGTCGACGAACACCTTCACTTCGCCGCCGGCGTTCTCGATCAGCCAGCGGCCGATCGCCTTCAGGCGCGGCTTTATCAGCTCGTGATAGTCGTCGCCGCGGGCATAGACCGAGATGCCGCCGCAGCCGCGTTCCCGCAAAATCGCCAGCGGGTCGCCGTCGGGGCCGTAATTGAGGCCGAGCAGGACGATCGAACGCACGTCCGGCCACAGCGCGCGCGGGTCCCCGCGCCGGTCGGCTTTCTCGGCCATCCAGGTCATGTCGCCGTGCGTACCGGCATCGAGGAATGCGCGCAGCCGCTTGGCGGCCGACGGGATCGCGTCCGGCCCGGCAATGCCGACCACGTCAAAGCCCTGTACGCGGGCAAACGCGATAAGCGCGTGCTTGATTGCCGCCGGGTTTAGAAGTCGAGATTGACGTAGTTTGCCGTCGGCGCCAGTCCCGGAACCGTGTCGGTGAGCAGGGCGCGAAACGACGGTCGCGACTTGACCCTCGCGTACCAAGTCTTGGCGCTCTCGTCTTCGGTCCACGGCACTTCGCCCAGATAATCGGCGGCGGACAAATGCGCCGCTGCGGCCAGATCCGCGTAGGTAAGGCTGGCGCCGGCCAGCCAGTCGCGGCTGCGCACCAGCCAGCCGATATAGGCCAAATGGTACTTGATATTGCTGCGCGCGGCACGCAGCGCCTCGGTGTCGGGGGAACCGCCGCCCTTGGTCACCGGGATGAAGCGCTTATACACGCGCTCCATGACGATGGGGCCGCTCACTTCGGCGAAGAACTTGTCGTTGAACCAGCTCGTCAGGCGGCGCACCTCGACGCGCGCACCGGCGTCCGGCGGCATCAGCCGCTGTCGCGGCAGCTCGCCGCCGCGGGTGTCGTCGAGCAGCGTCTCATTGAGATATTCGACGATGACCGCCGCGCCGGCCACCGGCGGCACCCCCTCTTCGAGCAGCACCGGGATGGTTCCGGCCGGATTGAGCTTGAGAAAATCGGTGCGCCGTTCCCAGACGCGCTCCTCGACCAGTCGCGGTTCGAGCGAAAGCTCGTCGAGCGCCAGGCGTACGAAACGCGAATGCGGGCAGAAGGGATGGTGGAACAGCGTCAGCATGCCGTCGTGAGCATCCGGTGCAAAACCTTGGAGTAGGCCGGAAATCGAAATCTCGGCTAGTGGGGCGGTTTGGAAGTCCGCATCATTCTTATCGCCAACCCGTCATGCGGATTTCTGAACGAAAGCCACACTAGATCAATAAGTTGCTAGTGTCCCTCGATTCCGAAGTTCGCAAACGGGGGCGCCGCATAATGATACGAACTTTGGAAACACTCGGTTAGGATTCCGTTAAGACTGATCCCCCCGGGGACGAAAGGCCGCCGCTCGCAACCTCTCTGCGTTAGGAAGGCAACCTCTCTGCGTTAGGAAGTGTGCGCGCCGCGCCGATCGATCGGGATATTGCTTCGCGGATCGAATTGGCCGGTTTTGCGAAAGCGCCACAGATAAGTGGGGACGATCGCTTCGATCGTCTCCGGCACGATACCGAGGCCTTCGAGCGTGCGCCCTTCGCTGTGTGCCGGCGCGGAAACGACATTGTCCCGCTTGAGCAGTTCGACCTGGTCGGGTGTGATCGGCGGCTTCGGCAAAAACTGAGCGAACGCCGCCTGCAGCTTCATGAGCCCGAACGGCACCGGCAGCAGCAGCCGGCGGCGCTCGATGAGGGCGAGAATGAACTGCATCAACTGGCGAAAGCTGCGCACGTCCGGACCGCCGAGTTCGTAGATGGTGCCCGGCTTGGCGGCGCCGTCCACCGCCAGTGCAATCGCTTCGGCAACGTCGCCCGCATAGACCGGCTGGAACTGGGTGTGGCCGCCGCCGACAAGCGGCAGCGCCGGCGCGATGCGGGCGATTGCGGCGAAGCGATTGAAAAAATCATCTTCGGGCCCGAACACGATGGACGGGCGCATGATGATCGCCGCCGACGTGGCCGCCAGCACCCGGCTTTCACCCTCCGCCTTCGAGCGCGCGTAGTGCGCCGGCGAATCCGGGTCGGCGCCGATGGCGGAGACGTGAATGATCGCGGCACCCGCCGACTTGGCGGCGAGCGCCACCGTTTCCGCGCCCTTCGCCTGGATAGCATCGAAACGCTGCGCGCCGCGCTCGAACAGAATGCCGACAAGGTTGATGGCAACGTCGGCGTCGCGCAGCGCCGCGGCGACCGATTGCGGGTGGCGCAGATTGGCCTGCACGGCGTGGATCTGGCCGACCTTGCCCATCGGCCGCAGATGGCCGGTGAGTTCCGGCCGCCGCACCGCGACGCGGATGCGATAGCCGCGATTGGCGAGCGCGCGTACCGCGTGGCGGCCCAGGAATCCGGAGCCGCCGAACACCGTCACCAGCGTCTCAATCCTGCTCTTCAGGCTCATCGGCGGCGCAATAGCTGAACGCGTACGCACTGTATAGAGGAAATCCAGCGCGAATTGACAAGCGCGGGAGCCATTCGTACCTATCCGACACGGCCCAGGTGGCGGAATTGGTAGACGCACTAGTTTCAGGTACTAGCGGGTAACACCGTGGAGGTTCGAGTCCTCTCCTGGGCACCATCAAAAATGCGTTTTTGATTCTGCTCTGTTTTTTCCTGAAAAAGTCCCACCTAAGAAATCGGACTCGAACCCATTGCTGCGTTGACGGCAAACTGACACGCGCGCATCCGTTCTCATTCTGCGAAAGGTCCTGAGAGGCCGGTTGGGTCACCAGATCACGGGTGCGATGACATGGGGGCTCGGCGCCCGCTCCTTATTCTGCGGCGGCGAGTGGTGCGTCCGCCCACAGCTCCGGCTCCAGTTCCTCCTTGCGGTTCGGGAAGAAGAGCGCGCAGCCCAGCGTCACGACGGAGAACACAGCCAGCACCGTCGTGACGACGGCCACGCTGCCGGTACGCTCATAGAATGTGGACACCAGCGGGGCCGCGGCGGCGGAGCCCAGGAAGCCGACGAAGAAGCGCACCGAATAAATCTTGGCGCGCAGTGCAGGGGAGATGTAGCGGGCCGTCATCGTATCGTTGACGGTGACCTGGCCGAAGACCGAGGCGGCGACCGCGGCTGCCAGCGGTAGCACCAGCCAACCTTGCACGAAGGAAAGCGCCAGCATCGCTGGTGCCAGCACGATGCTGACCGGCAGAAAAACCCGCTTCAATGTGGTGCGGTCGATCATCCGGCCGATGTTGAACTGGGTCAGCACGCCGCACAGGGTCACCAAGAAGGCGGCGAAGCCAACCAGTGGCAGCAGGGTGGTGTTCCCAGCTAGCCTCTCCTGCAACAGTTTCGGCAACAGCAAGGTGAAGGCGTTGAACACCAGCCCCGAAGTCATCGCAATCAACATCAGCACCACCACGGCCCTGCGCACAAGATGGCGAGGGATCGCTGGAAACGGGCGGCGGTTGGCGTGATGCAGATGGGAGGGTACAAGCGGCGTGCACATCCACAAAAATCCGACAACGACGCAGAACAGGCCGGGCGCGATGAAGGCGGCGCGCCAGCTGACAGCGTTGGCCAGGAAGGCGGTTACGACCGGGGCCAAGGCAACTCCGAGATTGCCAAAGACGCCATTCACGCCAATCGAGTGGCCCGGTTTTTCACCGGCAGCCTCCACCAGCATTGTCGTCCCTATCGGATGGTAGATCGCGATGAAACCTCCGGTGAATGCCAAGGCGGCGGCCAGCATAGTGGGGGAATGAGCGAGACCGGCGCCGATCAGGCCAGCGGCGGTGCCGAGGAAGAACGCGGTCATCAGAATCTTGTGGCCAAAGCGCTGCGCCAGCCAGCCTTGCGGCAACGACAGCAAGCCGTAGAACACAAACATACCGGTGGCGAGGGCCAGGATCGGGCCATAGGACTCGCCAAATGGCCCGCCGGGAACTGCCATCGCCAGCACTGCGGTGGGCAATATCACTAAGCTGTAGTGGGTGATCGTGTGTGCGGTGTTGATGAACACGATCTGCCGAAGAACCGGTGTCATGATTAGCTCTCCAAACGTTCGTAAGCGTCCGCTTGGCCTTCGACCCAATATCCCGATGCCCGGAGCCATTGCACGGGATGGCGTCTGACGTTGACGATGTGGTCTCGTGCGGCGCGCGCGACCTTGGCCTCCGCAGCAATCCAGACGAAACCTTCGCCGAGTGGCAGTTCGATCCTCTTCAGCGCTTCCAACACCGGTTGCGCACTGGAGGCTTCATCTGGAGCACGATAAATCCAGATGGCGTGGTGATCGGCTCGCGTATCGAACACCTGTTCCTCGGCCGGACCGTTGACCGCCACAAGCGTGATGGAACGAACGCCCTTTGCGAGGCTTTCGACGCGACGGCCGATGGCCGGCAGAGCGGCTTCCTCGCCGATGAAAAGCCACCAATCAAAGTCGCCCGCGATCATGAGCGAGCCGCGCGGGCCGCTGATCGCTACGGCGTCTCCAATCTGCGCTTGCTCTGCCCAGCGGACCGCTGGGCCGGCAGGATGCGGCGCAATGTCAATGGTCAGCTTTTTGGTTTCGGCGTCGAAGCGTCTCGGTGTGAAATCGCGACCTTCGAGATCGCCCCGCTCGTCCGGAACATAGAGCTTGATGTGATCGTCGGCGGATGGAGTCGTGAAGTCCTCAAAGTCCTCACCGCCAAGGACTATTCGTATCATCCTCGGCGTGAAATGCCGCTTTTCGAGGACGGTGAGCATTCTGCGGCGCGAAGTGTGCCTGACGCGGCGGGTTCGATGTTCCGTATTTTGGTGGGTTTGCAGTGCCATATTTCTCTGTTCGCTTGAGTCGATTTGTGGCCTGTGCGGCAGACGCCTGGCTCGGGGGTGGGGGTTGAGACGGACGCCGACCGCTCCGGTCTTGTCGGAGATATATCTTTGAGGAGACGTGAGTTAGCGCTATAACGGCAATATATGTTGCTATCTCGCCAAACCGCTCTTGCCGACCTGATCCCCGATAAGGCGAAGGCGCCGGTCGTTGGGATCAACAGTCATTGGCCGTCGCGAAGCGAGAAGGCGCGGCACACCCACTCCCGGCATCAGCTGATGTATTCGCAGAAGGGCGTGATCCACGTCTCAACCCCGACTGGAAGCTGGATACTTCCGCCGACAAGATCGATCTGGATCAGCGGCGGCATCCCTCACGCCCTTGTCGTCAAGCGGCCAGTCGAACTCATCACGTTGTGGGTGGATCGCGACGCCCCAGGCGCGCCGCATTGGAGCGGTTGCCACGTCGTGAGCGTCTTCCCGCTCATCCGTGAACTGCTGATCGTCTGTTCGGAGCAGCCGTGGGACTACCCGGCTGCCTCTCGCTCTTCGCGTCTCGCGCAGGTTCTTCTCGAACAACTCGAAGTGCACGAGCAGGCGCCGCTGGAGCTGCCCGAATTGAGCGATCCGAGAGCCGAGCGGATCGCCGCCATGCTCAGAGCAAATCCAGCGGACCGAAGGCCGCTCGCAGAGTTGGCGTCGGCGGCAGGCGCAAGTCACAGGACGATCGAACGGCTTTTCGCCTCCGAAGCTCGGATGTCTTTTGGCCGATGGCGCGTGCGGCATCGGATGATTACCGCGCTCGAACAGTTGGCGCACGGGGAGAGTGTCAGCGACGTTGCTTACGCGGTGGGTTACGAGACGCCATCAAGCTTTATAGCGGCTTTTAGGTCTTCATTTGGCACGACGCCGACCGCTTACTTCCAAGAAAAATTACATCGTCGGTCTTGAGGCTCCCGCCAAGGGCACAATTTGAACAGCTAGCGACGCGGACCTATTTGGCCGCCGTGCATTCTCGTTTCGGCAGATTGACTTTTGCCATGGGCACGAAACGGACACGCTAAAGGCCCGCGTTAATGTCCGCTTATGAGAGCGAAAGCTGACTGTCGCGCGGCGCTGCATTGGGTGGGACAATCTCAAAAATATCTATTGAGACTCAATGGGACGTTTGGCAAAGGTGGGACTCAATAAGCTATTGAGAAGCCTCGTCTGTTTCGCACCTCTCCTGGGCACCATCCCGAAAATTCGCCTTTGATTTTGCTTTTTTTTCTTCTGAAATTGTCCCACCGGACACTTCGGTGGGACACGATTCTGTTCTTGTTTGTTCTCGCGTGCCGAGCATGTGCATCGCCGCGTTCGCGAGCCGTTGTTGATCGGCTGCTCGTGTGTATTGCTCTGCCATCTTGAGCGTGCGCCAGCCGAATGTCGCCGTAAGCTGATGCGCGGTCGCGCGGTTGTTTGCTGCGATCGTCGCGACGCGCGGCATTGGGTGAGGCGAGCGGCTTTCCGTCAAGTCCTTTCCTTCGGACGGCTCTGCAGAAAGGCGGGTGATGATTTCTTGCTGCCCGTCGCATGTCCGACAGCTCTGTCGCCAACTTACGCGGCCTCGGACAATGCAAATTGCCGGCAGTGATCGAGATAGGCGGATTCATGCAGAGCAATGAGTTCCACGACGTTTGCCCACAACCAGGACGGCGCTTCGAGGGCAGCCTTTTGGGATCGCGATAAGTCAGTGCGCCAAGTTCTGCGCTGTCCCGGTTCCATTTGTCGGCCATGTGCGCGCCCGACAACGCCGCCCAGATAGCGCGCCAGCTCCATCGCTTGCCCACGGTCCAGTCGATCGATTTCGATCTTGAGGTCTTGCGGCATGAGCTCACGGACTATGACGGCCTTATCGAGGAGCCTTGCCGCCATCATGCGCTCTCCGAGGTTGGGAGAAAGCGCCTTCGCGCCAGTCACCACCCGGACGGCATTATCGCGCGGCATTTCCACTTTCGTTGCTCGTGGCGCTGCCGCAGTCACGCCCTCCTTGACGTCGACCAAGCAAAGGCTCGAATGTTTGCCTCGTCCGATACGAAGCAGCGCGGCGTAACGAAGTCGGCCCAGCGAACTACAGCCCTTCATCCAATAAGCGGCGTCAAGGAGATCAATCGGATCATCTTTGTCCCGATCCCGGAGCGAAGTGAGCGTGCGCTTGACGGGGGCGCTTGCAAACATCCCGGTCAACGCTTTGCGTTCTTCCGGCGTCAGCGCCCAGAATTTCTTGCCCAACGGAATGGTGGGCTTGACGGTGTCGAGCCGTTCCTCTGCCAAATGGCGCCATCGCCGACGCGTGGAATTTGCCAGCAGCGCCTGAATTGTCTTAGGTCGATGGGACTTGTCCCGGTCGGTCGAGAAGCTAACGGCCAGAGCCGCCTGGTAGCCGGCGACCAGTTCCTCCAAAATCCTCGCCGTCGTCACCCCCGACAGGTCCGATCCACGGGCTGCAGACGCCAGCGACAGTCCGAGGCGAACCAAATCGTGCGCGGGATTGCCGATGACGGTCTGATCGAGGTCCCTGATCTGCACCAGGACATGGCCCTTCTTATCGGCGAGCGGACCGAGATTTCCGACATGGCAGTCGCCGCAAATCCAAACCGGGGGGCCTTCCGGCAATTTACCGCGATGGTTCTCCAGCCACTCGTAGAACTTCACAGTGCTGCCGCGCACGTAGGCATGCGCGGAGCGCGCCATCTTCAAATGGCGGGTTTGAGTCAGAATACGTTCTCGATCTTTGGGCGTTGTCATGTGTTGTCATGGGTTGAGCAATCGCGTCGTGCCGAGGGCCAGGAACCCCGCCGGTTCAAATCCTACCCAGCAAAACCAAGATCAAGAGGATGACGATCACGAGGCCGAGCCCGCCACCGCCATAGTAGCCGGTGCCGTAGAATCGACGGCCACCCAGCCCGCCGAAGCCTCCAAGCAAGATAATGACCAGGACAATGAGCAAAATGGTGCCGATCGACATGCAATATCTCCGAAGATCTACATTGCTGCGCAATCACGCCGCGCCGATCGATGCAGCTTGCAATTCCGTCAGTGTGAGAAAAGCGCCAGTAATATGATGATCGGGATCGGAACGCCGAGCAGCCAAAGAAGAATGCCTCTACCCATGATGTGCTCCTTTAAATTGGTCTGGGGGTGAGAACACGATCGTTCCAAGTACCGTCGCGCAGCGAGCCGCCTTCGACCGCCGCAAGGCTCGCCGCGAATGCGCCGAACAGCATGGCGGCTGTCAACCAGAAGGAAAGCTTTGCCGCACCTTTGCGCGCCGCATCGGCTGCGGTCTTGGCTTCGTTAATCACGTCATTGACCCGCTTCTCGGCATCCGCCTGGCTCAGGCCAGTGCGCGAGGCCACGACCTGCACCACATAGGCTTTGTCGGCGGCACTGAGGTCTTGATTGTCGTGAAAACTCGCAGTCCACAGCCTCGACACTTCTGCGCGCGATTGAGAATTCCCGCTCGCGCCCGCGGAACTGGGTGTCCCGGGAGAAGGGGATGATGGGTTGGCCGCCGAGGCGGGCTGCGCCGCAGGACGGAATAACTTATCGACGTAGAGACGGGCCGGATTAACGGACGGGGCGGCCTGCGATGCCCCACCAGGTACGCCCGCGGCGGCCCCGTTGGCGAGATATCCCGTCACTGAACTCAAGGCGCTCGCGCTCAAAAGCGTTGCAAAGGCCCAGGCGATAAAACCATGCGCAGTGTCGCGAAAGAAAATTTCGTGGGTGTGAGCGCCCACCCATTTAGACTGCAGGCGGGCGGCGAGATAGCCGCCTACGGCGGATGACATGACGGCCACGATCACCAGATAAATGCCGGTGCCGGTCTTGAATGTTGCTGCCGAAACGCCGCTGTCGCTCCATGGCGACACGGCGGATAGGCCGAGGCCGGCGCCGAAAGCGATCAAAAGAAGTGCCAGGGCCGACGCGCCAACCGCGCCTGCGGCTATCGCACCCCAAGACACGGCAGACTGTGCGTCCACCACCGTGGACGCAGCGCGCAGATCGGTTTCCATTGCAATCTCCCGGCGGGACGCAGCGGTCCCGCGTAGCCAATTCAGTACAGTGGAGTAAAGTTCCATGTGTCTCGAAAACGCCATGGTGGCGCCGACTTCTCACATGGCGCGGGCGACTGAAGCGCGTGGGCTTCGCTCGGCTCGACACTTTTTGGGGCGTCCGCGGCAGCGCGATTCGTCGCCGGTCAGCGGCCGGCGCCGCCTTCCACCGTCACCCAGCCGCCGATTTTCACGCACGCATCGGTCCCGGGAGCATTGACAAAGCCCGGTCCGAAGGCGCTGCACGGTTTTTTTGCCGCCACGCTCGGGTGCCGCTTCGCGCCGGGCTTTGCGCTTGGCTGCGGCGGCGACCATTTTGCCGCTGGAGCGGGCTCGGCGAGCGTTTGCCCGAAAACCGCGGACGAAAGCGGGGCCGTCGCCAGCAAGGCCGCGAGCGCTGCGGCAGCAACGACGGGGAGGCCTTTGGCGATCCGGCAATTCATAGTGGCAGGCATCCTTTTTCGAAGGCTTGGCTTCGGTGTCCAGCCACGGTGTCCAGCCTCGGTGGCGTGGCTCTGCGGCCGGCGGACGCCGGCAGCATACCATAATTGTATTTTTGACGGGCCATTTCGGTTGCGATATTCAGGCGGCGTATGACCCTGCGCACGCATCGCGCCGACCTGCCGGACCTTGCACACTATGCGGGCGTGCCTGCGGTCGCCATCGACACCGAGACGATGGGGCTGAGCCTCACCCGTGATCGGCTCTGCGTGGTACAACTGTCGCCCGGCGATGGTTCCGCCGACGTGGTGCAGATTGCGCCACATGCGACCGGCGCACCCAACTTGACGCGCCTGTTCTCCGACCCAAGCATCTTGAAGATTTTTCATTTCGCCCGCTTCGATCTCGGCGTGTTGCAGAATGCCTTCGGCGTGATGCCGTCGCCGATCTACTGCACCAAGATCGCTTCACGGATCGCGCGCACCTATACGGACAAGCACGGTCTTAAGGACCTCGTGCGCGAGATGCTCGGCCACGAGATCTCCAAGCAGCTGCAAATGTCCGATTGGGGCGCCGTCGGGCTGAGCGACGCACAGGTCTCTTACGCGGCCTCTGACGTGCTCTATCTGCATGCCCTCAAGGAGAAGCTCGACCTCATGCTGGTGCGCGAAGGCCGCCAGCAGCTTGCCGCGGCCTGCTTTCGCTTTCTGCCGGACCGGGTGCGGCTCGATCTCGCCGGTTTTGCCGGCGAAGATATGTTCGCCCATAGCTGAATCGCACAAAATGGGCGCGTTAACGGCCTGTTAACCTGTGCCGCTGCCCAGTCGGGGCCACATTCGCAGGCGACTCTCGGGTGACCGCGCCGTAGAATGACGGGGGTTAGTCGCGTCGGGGGCAGCGGCTCGGCCGCAAGGGGACATTCGCGTGGCCAGTATCTCTTTCGCCAGCGTCGAGCGGGCAGCCGCGTTCTCGGCTCCATCGCGCAGCAACAAACGCGAACGGGTTTATCGCACCGCCCTGCGCCACAGCCGGCGGGTGCGTTGGCTGCGCGTCGTGCTGATTGGGGCGGTCGCCGCGAGCCTCCTGGCGGTGGTGGCCGACAATTACCTGCCCATCGGCGGACTGCGCCTGCCGAGCGAGATCGGCAAGCTGGTGATCAAGGGCGACAAGATCACGATGCAGCAGCCGCACCTCACCGGGTACACGGCCGACGCGCGCCCCTATGAGTTTACCGCCATTTCGGCGCGGCAGGACATCAACAAACCCGATCTCGTCGAGCTGACGCAGATCCGCGCCAAGATCGAAATGGCGGACAAAAGCATCGTGCATCTGTCGGCTGACACCGGCATCTACGACATGAAGGCGGATATGCTGACGCTCAACACCAACATTCACCTGGTGTCCTCGACCGGCTATGAGGCGCGCCTGAGCCGGGCCGTGGTCGACATGGGCAAGGGCAACGTGGTCTCCGATACGCCGGTCTGGGTGAGGCTGCTCGACGGCGATCTCAATGCCAAGCGGCTGGAAATCGTCGACAAGGGCGACGTGGTGCATTTCACGGACGTTACGCTCGTCTTGCAATCGGCCAAGCCGTCCGACAAGGCGCAATAACGATGAAGCGGCTTTGCCTTTGGGTTTTGTCCGCGGCATTGATGGCCGTAGCACCCGCTGCGGCGCAGGGGCTTCATCCGGCCGCGCGGGTTGCGCCCGGCAAGCCCGGCGGTGTCGGCCAGAGCCAGAATCAGCCGGTTCAAATCGATGCCAAGTCGCTGGTCATTCACGACAAGAGCAAGACCGCGACCTTCACCGGCAACGTGAAAGTGGTGCAGGGCGATACCACGATGACGTGCAGGACGCTCCTCGTCTTCTACGGTCAGGAGCTCGGCATCGGCGGGAGCCGGACGGCCGTCGCGCCCGATACGACCACCGGGGCGGTGCCGAACGCGCAGAACATCCGCCGCATCGAAGCGCGCGGCGACGTCACCGTGCTGAGCAAAGATCAGAGTGCGACCGGCAATCTCGGCGTCTACGATCTTGTGAGCAAGACGATCACGCTCACCGGCGACGTGGTGGTCAGCCAAGGCAAGAACGTCATCCGTGGCGGGCGTCTCATCGTCGACACGGTGACCGGCAATGCGCACATCGAGCCTGATCCGGAAGTGCCGCAAGGCCGCGTGCGTGCGCTCATCATCCCCACCAAGGACAATGGCGGCGGGGGTTCGAACTTCATGACGATCGGACCAGGGCCGAGCCGGTGAGGTGACCGCCGGGACGGCCCGGCGCATCAATTCGAGTTCGCCTCGCGTCCGGGTTTGTTCTGTTCTGTTTGTTTCTCCGCAGCCGCGTAGGCACAATGGGGTGCGTTAGACCGAATGCCTGAGCTTGGCGTGCGAAACCTCATCACCTATCTGCGCCGCCGCCCGCGGCCAGCGCGGGGCGCCGCGGCCACCGCGGCCGCCGTCGACGCCATCGGGCTTGCCACGATCGGGGGCGCCATCAACGGAACCTATCGCGACATTGCGAGCTTCCCGGCGGCGGCGAAGAAGGCGCGCAGCAAGCCGGCCGAACCGCGCCGCGACCGCCAAGAGCGCCAAGACCGCCAAGACCGGGTGGAATCACAAGGGCGAGAGGAGCGGCGCAGTCGCCAAGTGCGTCAGGAGTTCCAAGAGCCCCAAGAGCCCCAAGAGCCCCAAGAGCCCCAAGAGCCCCAGGAGCACCAGCAGCACCAGCAGCACCAGCAGCACCAGCAGCGCCAGGAGCGTTATGAGCGCCAAGATTGGCATGACCAGCGCCCGCCAATCGTTCCACCCCCGCCGTCGCAAGTCGTCAAGCTGCGGCCGCGAAGCGATGACGGCGCCTTCGCGCGCGGCGATCGCAAGGGGCTGCTGGCCGTCCACGGCGTCAACAAAAGCTTCGTTGGACGCAAGGTGGTCAAGGAAGTGAGCCTGTACCTGCGGCAGGGCGAGGCGGTGGGCCTGCTCGGCCCCAACGGTGCCGGCAAGACCACGGTGTTTTATATGATCACCGGCCTCATCAAGGCCGATCACGGCCACATCGAACTCGACGGCCACGACGTGACCAAGCTGCCGATGTATCAGCGCGCGCGCCTCGGCATCGGCTACCTGCCGCAGGAAGCTTCGATTTTCCGCGGGCTCAATGTCGAACAGAACATCCGCTCGGTGCTCGAAATCGTCGAGCCCAACGCCAAGCAGCGTGAGCGCGAACTCGAAGCGCTGCTCGAAGAATTCAGTATCGCGAAGCTGCGCAAGACGCCGGCGATTGCGTTGTCCGGAGGCGAGCGCCGGCGCGTCGAAATTGCCCGTTCGCTGGCTACGCGGCCGAATTACATGCTGCTCGACGAGCCGTTCGCCGGCATCGATCCGATCGCCGTCGGCGACATTCAGGCGCTGGTGCGCTACCTCACCAATCGCGGAATCGGGGTGCTCATCACCGACCACAACGTGCGCGAGACTCTCGGGCTGACCGACCGGGCCTACATCATCTATTCGGGCGAAGTCCTCATGGAGGGCCGTGCCGAGGACATCGTTAACAATCCGGACGTGCGCCGGCTCTATCTCGGGGAGGAATTCCGCCTTTAAGGTTGTCGAAAAGAGCTGCTGGAAATCGATTGACGGTGGGGGCTGCGAACTGCTCTACATACGCTGACAAGCAAGAATTGGACCAATCCAGCTGGCCATGGTGCTGAGTCAAAGACTGCAACTGCGGCAGACCCAGGCCCTGGTGATGACGCCGCAGCTGATGCAGGCCATCAAGCTGCTGCAGCTCTCCAACCTTGACCTGGTCGCCTACGTGGACGCCGAGCTTGAGCGCAATCCGCTGCTTGACCGCGGCGCGGCGGCCGATGCGCCGGGAAGCGAGACTGACGAATCCCGATCGCCCGAACAATCGGTCAACCGCGAGGACTGGGGCGTTAGCACATTCGATGGCGGCGGCGATGCCGCCGTGGCGCCCTCCCCTCCAGGCGCGACGGCCACCGAGCCGTCGGATCCGGTTCCGGCCTTTCAGGGCGCGGATTTGCTGGCCGGATATGCGGGTTGGACAGCGGTGGGCTCCGGTGGGCGTGACGGAGGCGATTACAACCTTGAATCGTTCGTGTCCGCCGAACGGACGCTGGCGGACTCGCTGCGCGAGCAGCTTGCGCTTGCGGTTGCCGATCCGGTGCGACGCATGATCGGACACTACCTCATCGATCTCGTCGACGAAGCGGGCTATCTCAGCGACGATCTTGACGCGGCGGCGGAAAAGCTCGGCACCGGCAGGACAGAAATCGAGGCGGTGCTCCTCATTCTGCAGAGGTTTGATCCGGCCGGCGTATTCGCGCGCGACCTTGCCGAATGCCTCGCGCTTCAGCTCAAGGAGCAAGATCGCTTCGATCCCGCCATGGCGGCGCTGATCGGGCGGCTGGATCTGCTGGCGCGGCGCGATTTTGCATCCTTGAGAAAGATTTGCGGCGTCGGCGAGGAGGATCTCGCCGACATGGTCGCGGAGATCCGCAAACTCAATCCGAAGCCGGGGCTGGCATTCGGCTCGGCGCCCGTGCAGCCGATCGTGCCGGACGTTTTCGTGCGCCCGGCGCCCGACGGTTCATGGCTGGTCGAGCTCAATTCCGACACGCTTCCGAGGATTCTGGTCAACCAGAGCTATTACGCGCGGGTTTCGGCCGGGGCGCGGCGCGACGTCGATAAGTCCTATCTCGTCGAATGCATGCAGAATGCGACGTGGCTCGTCCGTGCCCTCGACCAGCGCGCTCGCACCATTCTCAAGGTCGCCAACGAAATCGTCCGCCAGCAGGACGCGTTCTTCGCCTACGGCGTCGAGCACCTGCGCCCGCTCAACCTCAAGATCGTCGCCGAAGCCATCGGCATGCACGAGTCTACCGTATCGCGGGTTACCGCCAACAAATACATGGCAACATCCCGCGGCATTTTCGAACTGAAATATTTCTTCACATCGGCGATCGCCGCCTCCCACGGCGGCGAAGCGCATTCGGCGGAAGCGGTACGGCACCGCATCAAACAACTGATCGACGCCGAGAGTGGAGCGGAGGTGCTGTCCGACGACAGCATCGTCGAAAAATTGCGCGAGGCGGGCGTCGACATTGCGCGCCGGACGGTCGCCAAATACCGCGAAGCCATGCGTATCCCATCTTCGGTGCAACGGCGGCGCGAAAAGCAGGTCGTCGCGGCATCTTGATCCGGCTCGTGTCCCGTTTCCGAAGTTCGCATCGTTGTGCGGCTCGCCGGCTTGCGAATTTCGGAATTGAACACGCCGGCAACTTATTGATTTGGTGCGGCTTTGGTTCGGAATTCCGTACGAAGGGTCCGCCGCAAGAATGATACGGAGTTCTCAGCCGCCACACCGGCGGCTTGCCGCGACGCGATCCTTTCGGCCGGCCTGCGTTGACGAAGCACTCACCAATACCTAGCTCGAGTACAGCGGCAGAATTCTTGCTTCGGAGGCCGGCATGTCATTTCGTGTGTCGGGAAAAAATCTTGACGTCGGCGATGCTCTGCGCCAGCGGGTGAGCGAGCGCGTTGTCGAGGTCATGGGCAAATATTTCGATGGCGGCTATTCCGGCCATCGACCCTCGAGCGCGAGGGCTCCGGGTTCCGCACCGAATGCGCCATCCATCTCGACTCGAAAATCACCTTGCATGCCCAGGGCATGGCGACCGACGCTTATGCCAGCGCCGATCAGGCGGCGCTGCACATCGAGAAGCGGCTGCGGCGTTATCACCGCCGGCTCAAAGAACATCGTCCGGAGCGCCTCGATGGCGCCGCCGTGCACGATGCGGCGAGCTATATCATCGCCGCTCCAGAGGACCGGGAGGGCGAGGCCGAAGTCGACGGTTTCACCCCGGTGATCATCGCTGAATCGACCACGGCCTTGAAGCAATTATCGGTCAGCGACGCGGTCACGGAACTGGACATGACCGGCCTGCCGGTCATCGTGTTCCGCCATGCGGCTCATGGCGGCATCAACGTGGTCTATCGCCGCACCGATGGCCATTTCGGCTGGATCGATACGCAGTCTACAGCGCCCGTGGATGCCCATTGACGAGGGCGCGCACCCTCCCTATGGTCCGCCGCCTTTGAGCATGATTGGTCGGCGGGCCCTGAACGGCGCAATATCATGCTGATGCAAGAGGCCCGAATATCCATCGATCTTGACCAGTGAGGCTGAGGCGACAAGGCCGCCGGCCGCCGACTTCCTCTTCCAGGTTCCCTTCATGCCGCTCACCGATCTCGTTGCCGCGAATGCGATTCTGCCGGCGCTTAAGGTCAACAGCAAGAAGCAGGTATTGCACGAGCTTTCCGCGCGCGCGGCCGGCCTCACCGGCCAGAGCGAGCGCGCGATTTTCGAGATTCTGCTTCAGCGGGAAAAGCTGGGCTCGACCGCAATCGGCAACGGCATCGCCATTCCCCACGGCAAAATGCCGAACCTCGCTCGACTGTTTGGTTTGTTTGCGCGGCTCGATCGTCCGGTCGATTTCGAAGCGCTCGACGGCCAGCCGGTCGATCTGATTTTTCTGTTGCTCGCGCCGGAAGGTGCCGGCGCCGACCACCTCAAGGCGCTTGCGCGCGTTGCCCGGTTGTTGCGCGATTCAGCCATGACGCACAAACTGCGGGCCTCGCATGACGCAGAGGCCCTGTATGCGGTTCTGGGCATGCCGTCCGCCTCGGCTGCGTAGCGGTCCCAAGATCAGGGTTCAGAAAAAAGAAAGCCTTACTGTCGCTGCCCTGACGCCGAGGCCCCGACCCCCAAATTCCGGTCAGGTGACGCCGATCAGTGAACGCTGACCGTTTCGAGTTCCTGGCTCCAGGCATTGGCGATGGCGGCCTCGCGGCTGTCGGTCAGCATGATGGGTGTGCCGTCGGCCGCGTGGAGGGTGAACAATTTGAGCCCCGGGGCGATTTCCGGCGCTTGCGGGAACAGCGCAGGAACGTCCTCGGAACGGATCGTCCTCACATAAGCGATGCGCCCGTCGCCCAGATGGGCGAGCGTTTCGGCCGATATTGCCACATTCTCAGCTGTGCGATTCATCATGTTTGTCATGGCCCTCGACTCCTCGTCCGATAACTGTGTCGAGTCCTACTTGGTTTCATTGATCGCATTCATTGATTGCAATCGATTTAATAATTCGCTCCGGTTGCGGGCGCGCCAGATCGATCGACAACAGCCCGTTCTTCAGATCCGCGCCCAAGACCTCCATTCCGTCGGCCAGCACGAAAACCCGCTGGAACTGCCGTGCGGCGATGCCGCGATGGATGAATTGGCGGCTCTTGTCGTCATGCTGCCGGCCGCGAATGACGAGCTGGCTCTCCTCCAGCGAAACATCGAGCTGGTCGCGGGTGAACCCCGCCACGGCGAGCGTGATGCGCAGCCGTTCCGGGCTGTTTTCGTCGCCGTGAACACGCTCGATGTTGTAGGGAGGATAGCCGTCGCCGCCCTTGCCGACGCGATCGAGCACGCGCTCGATCTCGTCGAAGCCGAGAAGGAAGGGACTCGAAAGCGAGGAAACCTTCGACATGGTATCAAAGTCCTTAGCAAGCGACTTTGCGGGGCCCTGACGGCGCCCCGGACGACCGCGCGCATCTGCGCGTGGCACGGCTTTGCTTATATGGCGCGGCAACATCGGCGCTTCAAGAACGGGGGCGGGCGCCTATTGTGCAGCGCGATAGAGCCGGCCTGGAGTCAGCGGGCATTTGCGCGTGCGGTCACGTTTCGACGCGTCTTGCTCGCGACGCCCGCCTCGCGCATCGACGCGCGCAGGCGCTCGGTGGCTTCCAAATCCGCCGCAAAAGTCTTGGGATCGAGCACGACGCCGTAGGAGTTGCGCGCTGCCGCAAGCGAGATATAGCCCTGCCTCGCGTCCGCCTCGACGTCGGCAATAGGCCGTTCCATCGGCAACCCATAGCCGCCACCGCCGCCTGAGCGCATGCGGAACGCATCACCCGCTTGCAGATGGGCGACCAATACTTTGGCATTGGGAAAATCGGTCTTCCATTCGCCGCCGACGCGAATTGCCACTTCATTGCCGGTCGCCTCGCCGCCGCCTTCCAGCCCCCATGGCCGGCAATGGGCGCGCTCGACGTGGCTGTTGAAGGTCATCGGCACGCGCGCGCGCACCACGCGCTCGAGCCCGAGGCCGCCGCGATAGTGTCCGGCACCGCCGGAATCGGCAATGAGCGCATAGCGCTCGACGACCAGCGGAAACTTCACCTCCGATTGCTCGCTCGGCGAATTGTGCGTGTCGCCGTCGTTGATGCACACCGTCCCGGAGACGCCGTCCTCGCTGCGCTTGGCGCCCCAGCCGCCGCCCAGCGGCCCGAAATTGGCCAGGAAGAACTCGGACGTTTTGGTATTGTTGCCGTGCGTCTGCGCGATGACCAGATCGGCATGATGTCCGGCGATCGCCCGCTCGGGGATGACCGGCGCCAGCGCCTTGAACACCGTGTCGACGATGGTCATCGGGTAGGTCATCCACCAGCGCATCGGCGCCGGCCGCACCGCGCTGACCACGCGTCCCGGCGGCACGATGACCTTGAGGCTGCGGAACGAACCGTCGTTGATTGGATAGTCGGTCGGAGAGGTCAGACACTTGTAGGCGACCTGTGAACAGGCATAGCCGGTGGTGATGCCGGAATTGAACGAGCCGCGCACCTGTCGCGACACCCCGGTCAGGTCGACCGTCATCTCCTCGCCCTTGACCACGACCCGGACCCTGATCGGCACCGTCTTGCCGATCTCGATGCCGTCGTCGTCCATGAACAACTCCGCTTCATAAACCCCGTCCGGGATCGAGCACGTGCGGGCGCGCGCCAGCGCCTCGCTGTGGTTCATGATGGCGTCGATGGAGCGAAGCACCGCATCGCGGCCGTAGCGTTCGACCAGTTCGAGAAAGCGCCGCTCGCCGGTCTTTACCGCGATGATTTGCGCGCGCAGGTCGCCCATCGCCCGGCTGGGCAGCCGCATGTTCTGCCTGATGAGATCGATCAGCGTTTCGTTCGGCTCGCCCCGGTCGTGCAATTTCAGGATCGGGATTTGCAGGCCTTCGGAGAAAATGTCGGTGGTGATGCCGCCGAGCGTGCCGCCGATATCCAGCCAATGCGCCATGCAGCAGGAAAACCCGACCAGCGCCTTTTTGTAGAAGATCGGCAGCGTCAGGGTGACGTGATTGAGATGGCTGCCGGTGAGGTAGGAGTCATTGGTGACGTAGATGTCGCCGGGACGCATGTTTTCGCGGCCGAAATGCCGGATCTTCGCCTTCACCGTCTCGGCCATGCCGCGGATGAACATGGGCAGGCCGATGCCGATCGAGACGGTCTCGCCCGCAACGGTGAACAGGCCGGTGGTGAAATCGAGTGCCTCATAGATGATGATGTTGTAGGCGGTGCGCATGAGGTTGGTTTTCATTTCCTCGGTCACCGCGATCACGCCGTTGCGCACGATCTCGGTGACGACCGGATCGGCGCATGGTTTGCGTGAGCGTTTCGTTGTGTAGTTGCGTGCCATTTCAACTGCAGTCTGTACTCGGTATTTGCCCGGATTCGCACAACCGCATTTATGGAACGTGGCGGGTAATGATCACTCTGGCTTGATGTTTGCGGCCTTGATCACCTTGCCCCACTTTTCGGTCTCATCAGCGATGAACTTGCCGAAATCGGCTGATGAACCTGGAAACGCTTGCCCGCCCAGATCGGCGAGGCGTGCCGTAAAATGCGGGTCGGCGAGAGCCGCATTAACCTCTTTATTGAGCGTAGCGACGATCTCGCTGGGAGTCTTGCTAGGCGCGCCGATACCCTGCCAGCCGCTTGCCTCGTAGCCTGGCACAAAATCGCCGATCGGCGGCACGTCCGGCAATGCTTCAGTCCGACTGGCGGTTGTCACGCCAAGCGGCCGCAGCTTGCCCGCCCGGATGTAGCCGAGCGACGCCGGAACAATGTCGAACATGACCTGAACGCGGTCACCCATGAGATCAGTCAAGGCCTGCTGCGCGCCATGATAGTGCACCGGCACCAAATCGACGCCTGTCATCATCTTGAACAGCTCGCCGAACAGATGTTGTCCAGTACCCGCACCCGCCGTCGCCATGTTGATCTTGCCCGGATTGGCCTTGGCGTAGGCGATGAATTCAAGGACGGTTCTGGCTGGAACAGATAGATTGACCTCCATAACGCTTGGCGTACGTACAATGCTTGCGACAGGCGCGATGTCGTGCAAAAAATTGTAGTCGAGTGTTTCGTATAGCGTCGCATTGATGGCGTTTGGCGGGATCACGTAGAGGAGCGTGTAGCCGTCAGGCTGCGCTCGCACGACGACCCCAGTGGCGATATTGTCACCAGCGCCTGGCCGGTTCTCAACGATGAATCGCTGGCCGAGCCGTTCCGACAGCCATTGACCGATCAGGCGCGCGATGATGTCGGCGGCAGAGCCAGGCGTAGAGCCGACGATGATCCGCACTGGCCGCGATGGATAGGTTTGCGCCCAAGAGACACGCGACACCCCTGGCAACGCGGCTGCGCCCGCTGCCAGTTGCAGAAATTTTCTGCGGGGAAGTTTCAGTTTCATGCGTGCTCCTTCAAATTCGTTGTAGGCTACCTAACGAGAAGTTCAACGAAATCGTCCACGGTCAGGCCGGCCCTGCGGATGATACCGCGCAAGGTTCAAGCTTCAGGTCGCGGCGAGTGGCAAGGAACCACAACCGTCCGTGTTCGGTCGCCAGGGTATTTCAGCGCGTGATGACTGCAGGCGATCCGGTCCACAACAAATCCGGCTCTCGTCAGCGCTCGCACCACACGCGGACCGCTGGCGGCCGGCAGGCGTGCGGCCGCCTTTATCCTATGCAGCAAGCGTGACGCGACGGACCTGCGGGTCGGCATCGGCGGGAATCGGGATGCTATTGTCGCGTCGATATTGCAATATTGCCCGGATGGCTTCCTTTGCATTGGCGAGCGCTTCTTGTTCGTTATCGCCTTCGGTAATCACTTCAGGAAGCGCTGGAACAAGTACGGTAAAGCCGCCACCCTCCTGGGGTTCAAGTATAATCGAGAAGCTGTAATTCTCCGCCATTATGTCGCTCCTCTTGTCGGTGTCCGGCGAAGTCGCGCATTGCGCGATCGAGCGTCTCATGATCCTCAGGTCCAATATAGCATGGCTATCGACCGCTGCCGACCGCAATTGACAAATTGCCGAATGTGTCGACCTCCATCGTGTCGCCCGGCAGCAGCAGCGTCGTGGACGCGTATTCCTCGATCAGCGCCGGACCGGCGATGCGGTTGCCGGCAATGAGTGCTGGGCGCCAATAGACCGAAGTCGGGCGAAAACGACCCGCGAAATAGACCTTGCGCTTGCCGCTGCCTGCGCCGGGCGGCGGCGCTTTGCGGCCGCGGGCTATTCGGCGCTGCGGCGGCTTGCGCATGATCCCGGTCACGGTCGAGCGCAGGCTGACGATCTCGGCGCGCTCGTCCGGCGCCGATGTGCCGTAGCGCTGCGCATGCATGGCATCGAAATGATCCTTGATCGCCTGGCGTTCACGGCGCTTGAACACCACGAGCGGCAGATCGACCGTCACCGCGTGTTCCTGCCCGACATAGCGCATGTCGGCTGAGCGCTTGACGACGATGTGCTGCGGCTTGACCGCGGCGGCCGCGATGGCGTCCTGACCCTGCTGCTCGAGCGCGCGATAGACCGCTTCGATGTCGGCGAAAGAGGCGTCCTCGAGCGGAGTGAACCAGGTGCGCACGAAATCATAGCGCAAGTCGGCAAACAGCATGCCGAAGGCGGAAAACACGCCGGGTGCGGCGGGCACGATGACCTTGCGCATGCCGATCTCGCGCGCCACTTCCACCGCGTGGAGCGGGCCGGCGCCGCCGTAGGCCATCAGCACGAAATCGCCGGCATCGAAGCCGCGCTCGGTGGTGACGCCCTTGACCGCGTACGACATCGCGGTCGCGGCGATGCGCAAAATGCCGTCGGCCGCCTCCACCACGCTCAAGCCAAGCGGATCGGCGACCTTTGCCTTGAGCGCGCGCTCCGCGGCGTGCACGTCGAGCTTCATCTCGCCGCCGAGAAAACGCGCGGCATTGAGCCGGCCGAGCACCAGATTGGCATCCGTCACGGTGGGCTCGGTGCCGCCCAGGCCGTAACAGGCCGGCCCCGGTGCTGCGCCCGCACTCTGCGGGCCGACGCGAAGCGCTTCGTCGGTCACGCGCGCGACCGAGCCGCCACCGGTGCCGACTTCGAAAATATCCATCATGGCGATCTGCACCGGCAGTGCCTTGTCGTAGCCGCCGATCAGTGCTGCGCCCGTGGTCAAGGCTTCGCCGTGATGGATGACGCCCGCCTTGGCGGTCGTGCCGCCCATGTCGAACGCAATGGCGTTGGCGATGCCAAGCGTCCGGCACAGTGCCTGGGTTCCGATTACGCCCGCCGCCGGCCCGGATTCGAGCATGCGCACACATTGGCTCTGCGCCTGCTCGGCCTGGTAGAGGCCGCCGGTTGATTGCACGACCAGGAACGAGCCGGAAAATCCGGCCGCGCGCATATGCGAGTCGATCTCGCCGATATAGCGGCGCACTTTCGGCCCCACATAGGCGTTGGCGGCAACCGTCGAGCAGCGTTCGAACTCGCGGTACTCCTGCGACAGTTCATGCGAGGCGGAAAGAAAAAGGTCGGGATGATTTTTTTCGAGAATAAGCTTGGCGCGCCGCTCGTGCTCGGCATTGGCGTAGCAATGCAGAAACAGGATGGCGACCGCTTCGATTCCGGAACTCTGCAGCTTTGCTCCCAGTGCGGCGATTTCGTCGTCGGCGAGCGGCGTGTCGATTTCGCCGTCGGCGAGCATGCGCTCGTGCACCTCGAAGCGCAGCGCGCGCTCGATCAGCGGCACGTGCTTTTGGAAGAACAGGTTGTAGGCGTCCGGCCGGTTGATGCGGCCGATCTCATAGATGTCGCGAAAGCCCTCGGTGACCAGCAAGGCCGTGCGCGCGCCGGTGCGTTCCAGGATGGTGTTGATGGCGATGGTCGAGCCGTGGAGAAACAGCGCAGCCGAGCGATAATCGCTCCCGGCCTTGGCCACGCCCGCGGAGATGCCCTCCACCAGATGCGCCGGTGTCGACAGCGCCTTGCCGAAGGTGAGCTGCCCGGTCTTTTCGTCGAAGACAGCGATGTCGGTGAACGTGCCGCCGATGTCGGCGGCCAGGCGCAACCGTCCCTGCCGCCCTTGCGCCGCTTGCCGCTGCGTCATGCCCGCCCTTGCCCCGCCCTTGCCCCGTCCGTCACGCTTCGAGCACGACGTAATCATCTTCGACGCGAACAGGAAAGGTCTCCGCGACGTATGGGCCTTCAACCAGCTTCGCGCCGGGCGCAATCGAAACCGCAAATTGGCGGGCCCGCACGCGATCCGGTTCGCACCAGGATTTGCCGGTCCGCAAATCGAATTCCCAGCCGTGCCACGGGCAGCGCACGATCTCGCCGCGGCGCGAGTAGCGGTAACAGCCGGGCTCGCTCGACTCGATCAGGCCGACGAGCCGGCCGTGAAACAGGCTGCCGCCCTGATGCGGGCAGCGATTGGCGAGCGCGAAGAACTCGCCGTTGACGTTGAAGACGGCGATCGGGCGGCCCTTGATATCGACGAGCTTGCGCGAGCCTTCGGGAAATTCGCGCAGCGAAGCGATCACGTGCTTGGCCATGGGTTGGGCCTACGACGTCGCCTTGCCGAGGCGAGAGTACGTGGCGAGCGCATTCTCGCGGCGGATCTTGGCGTCCAATCTTTGTGGAATTCCAGCCGGCATGATGTTGTCGCCTTCGAATTGCCAATGGGGAAAATCGGAGGAAAACAGCAGCATGTCGTCCGAGTGCAGATGATCGATCAGGCGCGCGACCGCTTCCGGCTCGCGTGGACCGTCGAACGGCTGGATGGTGAGCCGTAGATGATCGCGGACGATTTCGTATGGCGGCCGATCAATCCAGGGCACTTCGGCGCGCACGCCGCGCCAGAATTTCGATAACCGCCACAGGAACGCCGGCAGCCAGCTCACCCCGGATTCCAGCAGCACCACTTTAAGCTTGGGAAATTTCACAAACACCCCCTCGCAGACGAGGCTTGCCACCTGCGCCTGAAACCCTTGGGCCTGCGCGCAATAATCCTCGGCATACCAGGACGGCCATCCAAGCGAGGTAACCGGATGGCGGAAGCTCGATCCGGCGTGGATGCCGATCGGCAGGCCATGACGTTGCGCGGCCTCCAGCACCGGCCAATATTGTCGCCGACCGAGCGGCGACTTCGCCCATGGCGAGGACGAGCACCTGCACGAAACGACGGTCGGGAGCGCAGCGCTCGATCTCCGCCACCGCGCAGTCGGTATTTTGCATCGGCACCACGATCGAGGCGCGCAGCCGCGGGTCGCGATCGAGCCATTCGTGCGCGATCCAATCGTTCACCGCCTTGGCGAATGCCGCCGCCAGATCCTCGCTGAACAAAAGTTGCACGCCGTAGAGGCAGTTGCAGATGGCGAGGTCGATGTTCCAGCGGTCGAGCGCGTGTTCGCGCAGCATGGCGAGCGAATTCGCCGGTTCGCCCGCTTTGCCGCGCCAGTCGGGACGCGCGGTGAGCGGCGCATTCGGTGGATAGTTGATCAATTCAAGCGAATTGAGGCCGCGGTCGACGACGCTGTCGCGCCATTGTTCGTCCAGATAGGGCAACAGCGCCCCCATGCCGGGCACGTTGGCATGTACGTCGCAATCGATCGTCGAGCCGGGGGCGCTCATGGCGCTTATCGGGGTGTCCGTAACGGTCCGGGCAGCGCCCGTTCCGCCTTGGCGGTCAGCTGCGCCTCGTGACGGCCGACGAGGTTGGCAAGGACCAGAACGATGATCAGCGCGGCGATGCCGAACAGGACCCAGCCACTCGGGCCGGAGAAGATCCACCACGATTTTGCCAGCCGCGCGAATTGTCGGCCGAACGAGTAACCGCCGATGCCGAACAGGCTCGCCCACAGGGTCGCGCCGACGGCGCTCGCCACGACGAAGCGCCGCCACGGCATGCGGTTGGCGCCGGCGAGGATGCCGACGATGGCGCGCATGACCGGAATGAATTGCGCCACAATGATGATGCCGCTGCCATACGTCAGAAACAGATACTGACCGAGTTTGATCCGCGGTTCGGTGATGCGGAAATAGGAGCCGTAGCGAAGCAGCAGCCAATAGCCGAAATGCGCTCCGACCACGTAACCGATGATACGGCCGACGAGCGATGCGACTGTCGCCGTGACAATAATCGCGACGATGCTGAGTTCGTGGGTTCTGCCGGCGATGACCGAACTGACGATCAGTGCCGTCTCACCGGGCAGGGGAATGCACATGCTTTCCAGCCCGATGAAGCCGGCGACGACGAGCAGGCCGTAGGCATGGATGAGATGGCCGATGTGAATGCATGGACTCGGTACCCGGAAGGCGTTCCCTTATACTGGTTTTTGCGCCAGTAGAACTCCGTGACGAAGGCGTCGCGGCTGGCATTGCGGCTGGCGCGCGGCGGGCGTGTCCTGCCGCTTGCCGGCGCGATTCTCAGGTCCTCTCGTGAGAGTGGGAACGATCCGCAAGGCCTGGTATAGGCGGCGTCCCGCTGGTTTCAACCCAAGTCTTTGCAGGTGTTTGCAAGCCATGTACAAAGACCTGCGCGAATTCATCGATCTGGTCGACCGGCTCGGCGCGCTGCGGCGGATCGACGATGCCGATCCGCGCTTCGAGATCGGCGCCATCACCGAGGTTGCGGCCGGCTTGCCTGATTGCCCGGCTCTATTGTTCGACGGCATCAAGAATTACCCGCGCGGCTTTCGCGTTTTCACCAACGCCACTACCAACGTGCAACGGGCCGCGCTGGCGCTCGGCCTCGACCCGGCGCTGCGGCCGCTCGACGCACTCACCGCCTGGATGGAGAAACGCCAATCATTGCGGCCGGTTGCGCCGGCAACGGTCGACCGGGCCGCGTTCCTGGAAAACAGCGTAGCCGGTTCCGATGTCGACCTCGGGCGCTTTCCGGCGCCGGTCTGGCACCGGCACGACGGCGGACCGTTCATCGGCTCCGGCTCGCTTGTGATCATGCGTGATCCCGACGACGGCTGGGTCAACGCCTCGATCTACCGCCTGCAAGTTCACGGACCCAGAACGCTGACCGTGCAATTCGACCACGGTGGTCGGCACGGCGCCATCATTGCCAATAAGCATTGGCATCGCGGACAAAGCTGCCCGCTCGCCGTCGTTCACGGCGAGGACCCCGCGCTGTTCATAGCCGGGTTCGAATATTTGCCCCACGGCCAGTCCGAATACGAGTTCGCGGGCGCGATCAAGGGCGCGCCGATCGAACTGTACGCCGGCCTGAAGACCGGCCTGCCGGTTCCGGCGCACGTCGAGATCGTGTTCGAAGGCCGGCTTCTGCCGATGCGCGAGCAGACCCTGCCGGAGGGACCGTTCGGCGAGTTCACCGGCTATTACGCGGCCGCTGCGCGCCCCGGCCCGGTCATGGAAGTCACCGCCGTCCATTACCGCAACGATCCGATCCTGCTCGGCTCTCCGCCGATGAAGCCGCCGCGATTCCATTTCGGCTTGCCGTTTCGCGCCGCCACCATCTGGAGCAATCTGCAGGCCGCCGGCGTGACCGACGTCGTCGGCGTATGGCAGCACGTATCGCAATTGATGACCGTCGTGGCGCTGCGCCAGCGCTACGACGGCCACGCCAAGCGCGCCGCGCTCGTGGCGGCGGCGCACAGCTACATGGCGCGCATCGTCGTGGTGGTGGACGAGGATATCGATCCCTCCAACCTCGCCGACGTGATGTGGGCGGTGGCGACGCGCTGCGAGCCAGCCGAAAACATCGACATCCTTCGCAATGCCTGGAGTTCGGCGCTCGATCCGCGCATCCCGCCCGGCGACAAGGAGCGCGGCGTCACCTCGCATTCGAAAGCGATCATCGAAGCCTGCCGGCCGTTCGCCTGGCGCGAGCAGTTTCCGCCGGCGTCGGCGCTGACTGCCGAGGAGGCGCGAGAGATCGAGCAAAAGTGGGGTAAGTATTTTCGATAGCTGGAGCTCTTATCCCAACACTTCTGTTGACTTCCACATTACTGTAGAACAATATAGACGATGAACGCGCAGGAGCTCCGTCGTTTTTTGGCGTCTAGGGGCTGCACCTTCGCGACCCACAAGGGTGGCAGCGGTCATGTGACCGTTCGTCGCGGCGACCGCAAATCACAGTTGCCGATGCATGGCGGCCGCAAAGAGCTCGGCACCGGCTTGGTCAACAAGATTCTCAAAGACCTAGGACTAAAGTAATGCTGGGCTATCGCGTCAAACTCGAACCGGACGATAAGGGGATGCTCCTCGTCAGCTGTCCATCGCTTCCAGAACTAACGACGTTTGGTGACGATGAGACTGACGCAATGCGGCATGCGGTCGGCGCCATTGAAGAAGCGTTGGCGTCGCGCATGACGAATGGGGAGGATGTTCCGGAAGGCCAGCAGCGCGGCCCCCGCTTGGTGCGCTTGCCGGCTTTGACGGTGCTCAAGGTCGAACTCTATCGGCAACTGCGTGAAGCCGGCATCACGCGCGCGGAGCTTGCGCGCCGACTGGATTGGAAACGCGAATCCGTAGACAGGTTGTTCCGACTCGACCACGCATCACGGCTGGAGCAGATTGAGGCCGCTTTGGCTGCTCTTGGGCGTTCAGTTTCGATTTCGGTGCATGCTGCCGCGTAGGCAGATTCACTCCACCGCGTTCGCCGAATTGAGGCTGTCGATCAGCGAGGAGCGATACAAGAACTTCTTGTGCAACGAAACATCCTCCGACATGCGCCGCAGATCGTCCAGATGCGCGCGGCGGACTGCCGGATCGCGCTCTTCGAGCTTTTTCTTGTTCTCGATCGTCTGCGCCTGCACGTGATCGATCTGCGCCTTGCGGCGCTGGCGGGTATAGCGATCGAGCAGGGTGGCGTCGGCGCGGCCGAACCAGACATCCGCAAGCTTATCGGCAAGATTGACCGCGTCGTGAATGCCGCCATTCATGCCCATGCCGCCGATCGGGTTGTTGACGTGCGCGCAGTCGCCGGCGAGCAATATGCGGCCCTTGTTGAAGGTTTCGGCGACGCGCTGATGCACCGCGTAGAGCGCGTAATAGGGGATCTCGTAGTCCCCGCTTTTTCGGTAGATGCGTTGCAGGCGCCGCTGGATGTTGTCCATGCTCAACGCCTCCTCGTCCGTTTCCGACTCGGCGATAGGCAGCACGCCGCGCCAGATGCCGGGCGGACCATAACCCTTGACCTTGAACAGGTTGAGCCATTCGTCGGGATCGAAGAAATAGTTGCGCGTGCAAAAGCCCTGGCCGGTTGTACCAAAGTCGAAATTGGTGCCGATCTTGATGAAACGCTCGGGCCAGGTGAATCCCTCGAAGGCGATGCCGGCAAGGCGCCGTGCGGTGCTCGAGCCGCCGTCGGTGCCGATGAGGTACCTGCCGCGCAGCGTCTCGCTGTCGCCGGCCTCGTTGCTGACCGTCGCCTCGACATTGTCCTCGGTCTGCGTCAGTCCGGTCAGCTTGGCGGAAAAGCGGATCTCGCCGAGACCGCTCGCCCTGATATGGGGCAGCGCGGCTTGCACCAGCTTGTACTGCTCCCATTGCACCACGTAAGGGTACGGCACTTCGCCGGTCAGCAGGCTGATGTCGAAGACCGCGATCAGCTCGCCGGTCGCGCGGTCGCGGAAGTGAAACAGCGGCGCCTGCATGCCGCCGGACGGCGCCTCCGAAAACATCTCCTTGTCCAATCCGAGATCGACCAGCATCTCGACGGTCGGGGTGTGGATCGTGGCGGCGCGCTGGTCTTCGGCGGCGTCGGGCAGTTGCTCGATCAGCGTGACCGGGACGCCTCTCTTGACCAGCGCCAGCGTTATCACCGCACCCACCGGTCCGCATCCGGACACGATCACCCGATTGTCTTTGCTTGCCATCGTCGGACTCACACTTTCGAAATATCGAACGTCGAGGGATGGAACAGCTCCTCGACCTTCGGTTTGCGCTCGATCAGCCCCTGCTCGAACGCATATTGGCTCAGCGCCTCGATCTCCGGCCGGTTCTCGGCGACGCCGTATTTCCAGAAGTCCTCGCCCATGATCGCCGCCGTATCGTCGGTCTCGGCCTCGAGCCACGGCAGGCTCACCATCAGCGCATTGACATCGCGCAGGTCGATCATCGCCAGCGCCTTGGCTTCGCAGAACGCCTTGTAGACGCTGGTCGCGAGCCACGGATATTGCTCGCATAGCGACCGGCGGATGCCGATCAAGTGCATGATCGGGAACAAGCGCGTCTTCTTGTAATAGGCCTGCTCGGCCTGTCTCGTATTGGGGAAAAGCCGCGCGATGTGCGGCTCGCCTCGGAGGAAGGAGGACGGCGCGCGGGCGGTGAACAGCGCGTCCAGCTCGCCGTCACGCAACATGCCGACCAGCGTCTTGTCTCCGGGAATCGGCACCAGATCGATCCCGGCAATGGGCTTGAGCGGGGTGCGCTCGTGGCGGCCCGTTTGCTCCTGGCCGCCGTTGCGCCAGTGAATTTCGGACGGCTTGACGCCGTATTCATGCTGCATCATGCCGCGCATCCAGACCACGGCGGTGATCTGATATTCGGGCAGGCCGACGCGCTTGCCGCGCAGGTCTTCCGGCTTTTCGATGCCGGCGCCTTTGCGGACGTAAATGCCGGAATGGCGGAAGATGCGCGAGACAAACGCCGGGACCCCGATATAGGCGGCGTTGCCGGCCAATAAGGTGCGCAGATAACTGGAAAACGACAGTTCCGAAACGTCGAATTCCTGGAATTTGAACGCGCGGTGGAAAATCTCCTCCGGATACATCGGCAGATAGGTGACGTCGCAGCCCTCGACTTTCACCCGCCCGTCGCGGATCGCGCGCGTGCGGTCATAATTGCCGCAAGCAATCGTTACCGGCACGTCGGCCATTTTCGGTTCCCGTCATCCTGAGGTGGCCGCCGCAGGCGGCCCTCGAAGGATGCGGCCGAGGCGCCCGGGCCGTCGCCCTTCGAGGCTCGCGACGCTCGCGCCTCAGGGTGACGGTGAACAGTCAGCGTTTCGTATATTAGGTCCGCGGAGACCTGTGAAGCACGGCGCGGCAATGCTGCGATGCGCGGTGAATTGCGCTAATGAGCGGTGAATGCATCGTCGAGCTTCGCCATTAGGAGTCCCCCATGGCCGCATCGATCATAGCCGCCGACGGATTGACCACCCTTGCAAGCAGCTTCGGCCCCAAGGAGACCCTCGATCGGCTCGAAGCCCAGATCAAAGCCAAAGGCCTGACGGTGTTCGCGTGCGTCGATCACGCCGCGGGCGCGGCGGCGGTTGGGCTTGCGCTGCGGCCCACCGCAATGGTGATCTTCGGCAATGCCAGGGGCGGTACGCCACTCATGCAATCCAATCAAACGGCCGGGATCGACCTGCCGCTGAAATGCCTAGTTTGGCAGGACGAAGCCGGCAAAACGTGGCTATCGTACAACGATCCGGCTTGGATCGCGCAGCGCCACGGACTCGGCGAGGCGAGCGAGGCCGCGGTCAAGGCGATGACGGCGATGCTCGCTGCGATCACCAACGCCGCGGTGCTCGCGTAGCGAAAATCTCAGTCGACGGACCGCTCGCCGTCCGCGCCGGCGCTTGTTGTTCCGCGCGCCGCGCGATACTTTCGCCGGCAAGGAGAACGACCATGATGTCGACCGTGATCGGCGGCGCCATGCTGCCGCATGCGCCGCAGTTCTTCACCATGCCGGACACCGAGGACAAGGCGCTGGTCGCCCACGTGCGCGAGGTCGCCGCCGACGTCGGCCGGCGCCTGCGCGCGCTCGAACCCGACCTCTGGATCATTTTTTCCAACGATCACGCCGAGCAGTTCTTTCACACCACGGCGCCGCCGTTTACCGTCCATGTCGGCGGCGAAGCGACCGGCGAATTCGCCGGCCGGAAATTCCACTGGAAAATCCCGAGCGAGATCGGCTTCGAACTGGTGCGGCAACTGTATCGGCAGAACTTCGATCCGGCCTTCACCTCGACGGCGAAAATCGATTACGCGATCGGCATTCCGCTCACCCATCTCGGCCACACCGGACCGGTGCTGCCGATCTACGTCAACGCCTATCTGCCGCCGCAGCCGACCATGGAGCGCTGCTACCAATTCGGCCAGGCGGTGGCGCGTACCGTCACCGCGCTGGGGCTGAAGACCATCATCCTGTCGAGCGGCGGCATGTCGCATTTCCCCGGCACCGACCGCTACTCCAATCCGGAGTTGGCGTGGGACAGGCGCGTGCTGGAAAAACTCGCTTCCGGCAATCTGAAATCGCTGATCGGCTATGATGAGAACGAGCTCGACGACACCGGCAATATCGAACTGCGCTGCTGGGCGGCCGCGGCCGGCGCGCTCGGCGAACGCAAGCCCGACGTGGTGTCGATGGATCCGAGCTGGCATCACAACTACGCCTCCCTCGCCTGGATCGGCGGCGGCGCCGAGCAGTCCCGCGCCGCGCACTATCCTTCGATCAAGCCCGAACTGGTCGAGCTGACCTCGGCGCTGCACGGCCTCGCCCACGACGCCGCCATGCGGGCGCAATACCTCAAGGACGCCTCAGCCTTCGCCGACCGCTTCACGCTGCCGCCCGAGCAGCGCGAGGCGCTGATCAAGCTCGACATGGCCTCAATCGTGAAGATGGGCGCGCACCCGCTGGTGCCGTTCCTGGCGCAATTGCAGATGAAGCACCAGCGCCCGCAGGAGTGAGCCCGTCGCGAACGGTCGACATGGCTGTCCCCGCCTTGTGCCGGGCCTTTTGCGCTCGTGAGGACCTTGAACGTTCCCGCTGAAAGGAACATTTAAGGAACTTATTGCCATAGAATACGCTTGGCAGGTACGGTATGGGCTGAATCGGGAGAGGATGCGATGACAAAGGAACTCCAGGAACTCGTTGAGCGTGCCCGCAAAATTCAGATGACACCCGATCAAGTGACAGCGCAGCGCCGAAGCTTTGCTTACGGGAACACGCAAATCGAGAATGATCGCATTACTCGAGAGATGGTTGCGGAGGCCGATCGGAAGGTAGGCACTACGTAGTCGTGACCGAGGACCGTCACAGTCATGCCCAAGATGCCCAGCTGCTTAGCGATCCTGAAGAGATTGCGCGTCGCGAGGCCGAAAACGGTCTAAGGCAATTTAATCTCGCACTGGAAATGATCCGTTCGTCCGTAAAGGACGATGATCAGCATTTCCGGTTGCGGGCGGGTCCCATCCTGCAACTCCACAAAGCAGCGCTGGACGGCCTTCACCGGCTCGCGGGGACTTTTCGCAATACTCCCGTAATGATTGGCGGCAGCAAGCACCAGCCTCCGCACGAGGCCTTCGTTGCTGATGAAGTTCAGTTGATGTGCGAATACATCAACGAAAATTGGGACGCGAAGAGTGCGACGCACCTGGCCGCGTATGTGTTGTGGAAAATGAATTGGATACACCCATTTTCCGATGGGAATGGCCGCACAGCACGAACCGTATCGTATGTAGTACTCAGCGCAAAGCTTGATAGTCTTTTGCCAGGAACCCCAACGATCCCCGAGCAAATCGCGGCGGATAAAAAACCCTACTATCAGGGACTCGAAGCGGCGGATGAGGCTTGGGCAACAAAAGAACAGGTAGACGTCTCGATGCTTGAAAATATGTTGAATACCATGCTGGCTGCGCAGCTTCTCAGTGCCACAAAAGAAGCGTCCGGCGAGGCAGCAGGTACCAGCGCGTCAGCGATTTTACACTAGGATTTGCGCCCCGAGTATGGAACTAGCGTAACGCGAAGATTCGGCAATACGGTGACGGCAATACGGTGATGGCAATACGGTGACGGTGCATTTAATTCGGCCAATACGGTGGCCCAATACGGTGGCCAATAGGGTGCCAGTGCATTTAATTCAGCAAACCTAGGCTGGCAAAGGTGCCAACGGGTCCGCGCGAAGCGCGGCCCGATGACAGGCTTCGCGCCGTGCCCACGCCTTCTGACAAACAGAAAATCCGCGTGGGCTTCGCTACGCTCAGCCCCCCTCCAGTTTCGTCACCACCGGGGATTACGGATTACGGGGACGGTGCATTTAATTCAGCAATTACGGCAATTACCGCAATTACGCAATTACGCAATTACGCAATTACAATTACGGTGACAGTACATTTAATTCAAGAAGCTTACAATTACGCAATTACGCAATTACGGTGACAGTGCATTTAATTCAAGAAGCTTAGGTCGGCAAAGGCGCCGACGGGTCCGCGCGAAGCGCGACCCGATGACGGACTCCGCGCGTGCCCACGTATTCCGACAAAATAGAAATTCCGCGTGGGCTTCGCTACCACTCGGCCCACTCCGTTGTCGTCACCCGGTGGTCTATGCTGAACGGCCGAACGCGCTACACTGCTGCATGGATTGCCGGGTCAAGCCCGGCAACGACGAGCCCCCAAAGCCGAGCGTTTCGCTGCTATGATTGAAAATGCTCGTACTTTTCGCACCTTAGCGGAAAAAAGTGCGAATCATGGCGGTCGTGTCACAATTTCCGCGCGCGCGAATCAAACAAAGAGCGAAAAAGACCCTCGTCAGATCAGAGGGATGGCGCCGGCCGGCGGAATTTCTTGAACTCGCGCCGCGCGACGAACTAAAAGAAGTCCATCTCGCTCGCTTGCAAGGACGCCGGCCGGTGACGTTGGCCGGCGGAGCGAGTTGCGGTGCCCGCGGGCGGCGGTTTCGTCGCTGCCGCACTCGGGCGGTTTCGGACATCATGCCTGCCGGCACGATGACCGGCACGCGAGGTGCTCGCTGTAACCGGGGCCGGCGCCGGCGGGAGAACCCCGCCAACTACTGGCGCTGTGCTCCGCGAAGCCTGGTCCGAAGCTGAGTCCTTGGGATGCGTGAGTCCCTTGGACAAGAGCCGCCGTGGAACGCCGGAAGGCGTGCGCGTCCCGTTTTTGGACGCGCGCCGCACCGCAAGGTGCGGCGGTTGGTGAAACAGCGCCTTTCGGCGTTCTGCTTCCTTTTTATTTCCGTTCGTCCGTTCGTCCGTTCTTCCGTGCACCGTGTGCGATCGTGAGCCATTCGGCCCATCCACGGCGGGAATGCTCTGACGAAGGTCGAAATACGGTGTCTTTCTTGGCAATGGCTTGCCTCATAACTCGGACGCGCAAAAAAACCGCGCCGCGAGAACGAGATTTTATTGCTTCCGCCCCCGCGATAGCGGGGGAGGAGGACCACCCGAAGCGAGCAAAGCGAGCGAAGGGTGGTGGAGGGGGCGTCTGACTCGCCGCTTCGCTTTCGCCGCAGAAGTTTCGTCGCGGCCAGCGCCCCTTCCACCATCCTTCGCGCGTCGCGCTACGGATGGTCCCCCTCCCCCACTTTCGTGGGTGAGGATAAAAGAAGAAGCGCGCCGCGAGAACGGGAAAATTTCTCGCCCGCGATCGTCGTTGACTTTATGCTCTGCGGATCAGGGAGGACGCGATGTCCGACGCTTTGCCGCTGACCGAGCGGACCATCGCGGCGCGCCTGGAGCGCCTGCCGTATTCGTCCTGGCACGTCACCGTCACCGCCGTCCTCGGCGTCGCCATTTTTTTCGATTCGTTCGACTCGTTGGCGATCGCCTACGTGTTGCCGGTGCTGATCCGCGACTGGCATATTCCGCCGGCGCACATCGGGCTTCTCATCAGCAGCGCGAATTTCGGCCAGGCCCTGGGGGCGTTGACTTTCGGCTGGATCGCCGAGCGCATCGGGCGGGTGAACACGGCGCGAATCGCGATTGCGATCTTTGCCGTGATGAGTCTCGCCTGCGCATTGACCACCAATTACGATCAGCTCATCGTCTGCCGCTTCCTCCAGGGCATCGGACTTGGCGGCGAGATCCCGGTCGCTTCCACCTACATCAGCGAAATCCTGCGCGCCGACCGCCGCGGCGCCCGCTTTCTGTCTTATCAGATCATCTTTCCGGTCGGGCTGCTCTTGTCCGGAGTGGTCGGCGCGTTCGTGGTGCCGCGCTTCGGCTGGCAATGGATGTTCGTCATCGGCTCCATACCGGCCATTGTGGCACTGACCATGCAGCGTTTCTGCCCGGAATCGCCGCGCTGGCTTGCCTCGCGCGGCCGCTTCGCCGAGGCCGACGCTAATCTGACAAGCATCGAGCGCCTTGTGTCGCGCGACGGTGCGACGCCGCTCCCACCCGTGCCGGAGCTCAAGCTCGAGTCGCTCGGCAGCAAAACCCGCTGGCAGGAACTGTTCGAGGGCCGCTATTTGCCGCGCACGCTCTTGGTCTGGGTCATATGGGCGTGCTGCTACATCATCGCCTACGGGCTGCAAGGCTGGATCCCGACGCTCTACCGCGAGGTCTATCACCTGCCGCTGCAACAGGCGCTCAACTACGCGATCTTCAGTCCCGCCGGCAGCCTGATCGGCTCGCTCATCTGCGCCTTCCTCATCGACAGCACCGGCCGCCGCTACTGGTTTACCGCGGCGTTCTTCCTTGCTGCCGCGGGGCTGATCTGGCTGTGGGCGTTCGGCGCCGCCACCGCGTTCGGCATGCTGCTCGGCTTTATGTTCTGCTCGGCGTGGCTCGGTTCCATGAACATGACGATCTTCCTTTACACCGCCGAAATCTATCCGACGCGGATGCGGGCGCTCGGTGTGAGCTGGGGCAGTTTCTGGCTGCGCGTGGCGGCCACCGTCGGACCGCTTATCGTCGGCTTCGCCCTGCCGCGCTACCACATCGCCGGCGTTTTTCTGGTGTTCTCCCTCTTCGCGATCATCGGCTGCGTCGCCGCCACCTTCATGATCGAGACCCGCCGCCGCGTGCTTGAAGAAGTCTCGCCTTAGGGGCGGCCTGCATGCGTCGCTGTCAGAGCCCCTATGAGGGGCGGCTCGGTCGTTGATTCGACCCGGGCGCGGGACTAAGGTTCGTCAACCGATTTGCTGCGATTTCAACCCGTTCGGAGGGTGCAATGAAGAAGCTCGTTTTGGAAACAACCGCGCCGTTCCAAGGTCTTCCGGAACTCGTCGCCTATGACGAGGGTCTTTTTGCCAAGGAGGGGTTGGAAATCGAATGGGCGGACCGCGAAGCCGGCGTCGAGAAGAAGGTCGAGGTCAGCGTTACTTCGCCCAAGGGCGTCGATCCGTTCGCCAGCCACGGCAAGCTCCTCGAGCAGGGCAAGGCCGACATGTACAATGCCTGCGAATGGGGCAATTACTGCCGCGTCCAGGACACCGACCAGAAAAGCCGGCAGGTCGGGCGGCGAGCCATCGTGGCCTATTCGGCGATCGTGGTGCGACCGGACTCGCCGGTCTACACGCCGCAGCAACTCGCCAACCGCCTGATCGGCGTGCCCTTCTATTTCGGCACCCATTACATCGCGCTGCACATGCTGGAAGGATTCGTGCCGCGCGAGATGGTCAAACTCTGTCGGGCGCCGAACGGCTCGCGCTATCGCCTCGACGCGCTGATGAAGGGTGAGATCGAGGCAACGACGCTGACCGAGCCGCACATCACACTCGCCGAAAAGAAAGACTGCCGCACCATCTGTTCGGCGTTCTTCCACGGCACCGAAGTCGCCTCCAGCCGCGTCGACGCGGAGACCTACGCGGCGTTCAACCGCGCGGTGCGCGAGGCGGTGCGCCGCATCAACGCCGACAAGAAGGCCTACATGCACTATTTCATCGACTACTACGCCAAGAAGGATCCCGAGATCGCCGCCCTCAAGGTCGAGGACTTGCGGGAAAGCCGGCTCGTGGTCTGCGATCCGGCGCCGATCCCGGCCGACGAACTGCAGCGTACCTACGATTGGCTCAAGAGCTGGGGCATGCTGGAAGAGACGGCGTCGCCGCTGCAGCTTATCAACGCGCAGGTGCAGCAGTACGCGCACCAGACGGCGGCGGAATAGCTCTTTTGTCCGCCTCATCCTGAGGTGCTCGGCGCCAACGGGTCCGGCCCGATGTGGCCGGCCCGATGACAAGCTCAGCGCCGAGCCTCGAAGGACGAGGCGACCCGGGCACAGCAGCATCCTTCGAGACGCCCGCATCGCGGGCTCCTGAGGATGAGTGCGTCAAAGCGTGCCGAAACGAGGGCTTTCCTATGCGCAACGACAACGGGCACGCCGATGAGATCGCAACATTGATCGAACCCGGCCGCGTGCACCGGCGCGTCTACACCGATCCCGACCTGTTCGAACTGGAAATGGAGCGCATATTCGGCCGCGCTTGGCTTTATGTCGGCCACGCCAGCCAAGTGCCCGAGCCGGGTGATTACGTCACCGCCGATCTCGGCCGCCAGCCGGTCATCATGGTGCGCCACCGCGACGGCTCGGTGCAGGTCTTGCTCAATCGTTGCAGCCATCGCGGCGCCAAGGTGGTCAACGAGCGGCGAGGTCGCGCGCAACGGCTGGTGTGCTGCTATCACGGCTGGGCCTTCGACACCGACGGCACGCTAGCGAGTGTGCCGGTGACGGAAGGCTGTGCCGAAGGTTTCGACCAAAATGCGCTTGGGCTTGGTCGCGCGCCGCGGATCGGCGAGTACCGCGGCTTCGTGTTCGCCAGCCTCGCCGAACGGGGCATGAGCTTTGAGGACCATATCGGTCCGGTGAAGGGCAATATCGACGATCTGGTCGACCGCGCGCCTGGCGGCGCACTGGCGCTCGATGCCGGCATGCATCGCTACGCTTACAGCGGCAACTGGAAACTGCAGGTCGAGAACGTGCTCGATTCCTATCACGTGCCGTTCGGTCACGCCTCGACGGTCAACAAACAGGGCGTGCAGTTTGCGCGCCGCGAGGGAGATCAGAGCGGCGCGGCCGTCATCGAGACCGAGAAGAAACAGACCGCCGCCTCCTGGAAGGACCGCAAGAGTTTTGTGGCGGGCAGGGGCCATGGCTGGACCAGCAACACCGCTCTCGATGAAAGCAAGCGGTCGAGCCCGGTCTTCGACGAATACAAGCGGAGCCTGGCGGACCAGGTCGGCGCCGAGCAGGCGGCGCAAATCCTCGCGCCGCGCCTGCACAACTCGCTGATCTATCCGAACATGTCGATCATGGGGCTGAACATCCACGTGCGCGTGATCCGGCCGATCGCGGTCGACCGCACTGAAGTGAATGTGTTTCCGATCCGTCTGGTTGGCGCGCCTGAGGCGATGAATGCCGCCAATATCCGCCTGCTCAACGTCACCCATTCGGCCGCCTCGTTCGTGCAGACCGACGATCTCGAATCGTTCGCGCGCGCGCAGAAGGGGCTGCAAAGCCGCATCACCGATTGGGTCGATGTTTCGCGCGGGCTCGGCGCCGAGGAGCCAGACCGCGCCAGCAACACCATGCGCGGGCTCGCCACCCACGAAATGGTCGTGCGCGCCCAGTACCGGGCCTGGCTCGACTACATGGGCGAGGCGGCGTAATGGCGCGGGCGACGCGAAGGCTGGCGCTGGCCGCCGGAATCGACCGCGGCCCGTTCGAGGATTTTCTCGTCGACGAAGCGCGCCTGCTCGACGAGCGGCGCTTTCGCGACTGGATGGCGCTGTTTGCCGAGGACGGCACCTATTGGGTGCCGGCGGTGCCCGACCAGAAAAGCCCCTTCGATCAGGCTTCGCTGTTCTACGACGACCGCGAGCTGATGAGGACGCGGATCGAGCGGCTCGAACACCCGCGCATTCACGTGCAGACGCCGCCGTCGCGAACCGCGCATCTGATCGGCAACGTGGTCATCGAGCAAACCGACGCCGGCACCGGCGAATTTGTGATCGGATCGACCGTCATCATGGCGGAGTACCGCGATGACGTGCAACGCCTGTTCGCCGGACGCCAGCGCCATCGCCTGCGGCGCTATGGCGAGACGTTCCGCATCGTGCAAAAGCGCGTCGATCTGATCAACTGCGATGCCGCCTTCGAGGCGATGGCGGTGCCGATCTGAATGCCGCCGCGCCGGGTCGGTGTGGCGATGGCCGGTTGCACAGCGAATCGCGACGTTCGGCTGCTCAGCCGCCGGGCTTCCAACGCAGATTGATGATCTTATTGCCCAGTTCGCGGTTCATCACGATCGCGTGCTGCTGCATGGTCAGCGCCGCCGTTTCGCCGTCGCCGCGCGGGCATTGCACGTCGTCGAAATGCAGGCCGGAGCGGCTCAACGTACGGCCGAACTGCGATTCGGCTTCGTCCATCGAGAGGGTCGCCGGAAACGGCGGCGATATGTAGATTTTATGCTCGGCATGCGAAGGCGCCAGGCAATAGCGCCAGTCGCGCGCGAACGCCGATTGCGGAATCGCCAGGATCAGTGCGAGGGCGAAAAGCGCGCGCATGCGATGGTTGTCCGTGCCGCTCGGTCGATTGCGAATCGCCGTGGCAGTCTAAGCATGATCCCGAAAAGTGGATACCGTCTTTCGGAAAAGATCATGCTCCCCGATGGCGGAGTTTGCCGAGTGAAGCCTTGCCGTTGCGTCAAAGCAAGCAATGCCGGCCCGGAGCGATCGCAACGAACGCGCTAAAAGCCTGCGACCATTTCCAGCGTCCGGCCGGCTTGCGCGCGACGGGCGGTGTCGAGCTGTTCCGGCTATGGCGGAGTTGCCCGACTTCCTTGGCAAATTCCGGCCGCGCGCCCAGCTTGTCGGCCCAGCCATGAACGTGCGGATGCAGCCGTGCAAACGGGTAGCCGGCGAGCGACAGGCGATGCTGGTAAATGAACCAGGCGATGTCGACGACGCTTAAGCTTCCGCCCATCAGATACGGCTGCTGGGCCAGCGTCTTGTCGAGCTTGTCGAACTCGCCGCGGAATTTGAGCGCCGAGGCGCGCGCCCGCTCGTCGGTGAAGCCCTCCTTGGCGGCGCGTTGCCAGAACTCGATCTGTACCTGCTTCTCGCGATCCTGCGCGCCCTGCACGGTGCCGGCGCCGTTTTTGATATAGCTTTCAATTGCGGCCGCCGACTTCGGCGGGCCGGGCGGCGCAAACACGAAGCGAAAGCTCAACGTGCGCAGATCGAGATGCAGATCGTCTTCGTGTCCGAGCAGCGCCGCCACCTCGTTTTCGTGCCCAGCCGGAATAAGCCGCGGCGTCGGAAATCTCTTTTCCAGATGCTGGATGATGCCGTTGCTCTCGATGTGCACGGCGCCGTCGTCGACCAGCACAGGCACCAGTCCGCGCGGATTGATGCCGAGAAACCACGGCTGCATGTTTTCATGATTCGGCAGATCGATCGGATGCGAGACCCAGGGAATGGCCTTCAGGTTCAGAAAGATGCGCAGCTTCTGCGAGCACGACGAGCCGGCGAAGTGAAGGACATGCAAGCCTTTCCAGGCGAGCACCTCGCGGGTCTGGATGTCACCGTCTGTGAGCTGAACCATCGGCGCGGCTCCGGAGCGACGCCTAAAAGGCGTCGGCTGCTTCCTTCCAGCGCTGGGTCGCGGTCGGGCTGGCAACGATATCGTCGACGTTGGCAAGCTTGACGCGATCGCGCGCCAGACCCTTGTAGAAATCGGCCTTCGACACCGGCGCCACGTCGGCGATGATGGTCCAGCTCTCGCCTTCGTCGAGGCTTTCGAACACTTGGCCGTCGGTATCGGCTGCGTAAAGCGCATAGCGGCCGTCGTCCACCGCAATGGTGAGCGCGGAAAACAGGGCGCGCTGGCCGTTCGGCAGGCCGCCGAGCAGGCGCTGCCAGGTCTTGCCGGCGTCGCGGCTGCGAAAGATTTTGCCCCGCGCGCGGCCGAGCTCGTACCAATGCACCGGCCAGCCGACGCCCGCCGACATGAACAGCAGGTCGGGCTGGTCGGGATGCAGCACGACGGCGTCCGGGTAATTGGCATCGGCGGGCATTTTCATGCGCTGAAAGCTGCGCCCGCCATCCTCGCTCGCCATCATGCCGACAATGCCGTTGGCGATGATGATGCGTTCGGGCCGCGCCGGATGCACCAGGATGCGATGGATGTCGCACTCGCGCGGGTCGGGATCGACCGCGAGCTCGGTAAAGCTTCGGCCGAAATCATCGGAGAATTGCAGCGAGCCGATCTCGACGCCGGCCCACAGCCGGTTGCCGTCGAGCACGATGTCCTTGACGTGGCCGATGCGCGGCGGCGGCGGGAAGGTCCAGTGCGGCACCGACCTGGCGGCGCGAAAGGCCGGCAGGTCGCGCCAGGACTTCTCCGCGATCCTCGCTCACATACAGATGCGCCGGCAGCGCGCCGGCAAAGACGACTTCGCGGTCTTGCAGCCGGCCGGCGCGGGTCGACCAGAATTCGTGATGGGCGAGGCCGTCGTTGACCCAAGTCCAATGGACGCCGCTGTCGTCGCTCCTGGCCATGCCGACGCCTCGGGTCGAGGCGAACAGCGTGCCGTCGTCGGACGCGGTCAAGCCGGAGATGAATACGCCCTGCAGCGCCCGGTGCTTGACGGTCCAGCCGCGGGCAGATCTTGCCAGTATCGCCACGCCGTCGACGGTGCCGACCGCAATGGTGCTGGGCGCACTCTCGCTGCGCTGGATGTTGTCGCCGCCGTTCGACAATAAGATCATGGCTACGCTCGGCTGAGGAATTGCGGTAAGCGACAGCATAGTCCGGCCGCGCCGGCGGGGACAACTGCCCGGATGGACGCGTGCCCGGATGGATTCGGGCGCGCTTACCTCTTGAAACGCCGCCGGTTGCCCCGGATGCGTTTGCGATAAACCCGCATCACCGATTTGGCGACGCGCTCGCTGTTGCCGCCCATGATCGCGGCGGCGGCCGCGGCGCCTTGCGCCTCGGCGAGCGCCGCGACCTTCTCGGTGACCATGCGGTTGGCCTCGGCCTGTCCGCGCGCGCCGCCCGTCGCCAGACGCATGATGCGAAGCGCGATCACGCTCTGCGCCTCCCATCCGAGCCGCGTTGCTTGCACCGACAGCGCCAGCCAGGAATTCCACATCTGCATCGGATTCGCCATTCGCGCACCTCGCAACGCCCGCCGGGCTTGGGAAAACCGTCGCCTCGCGCTCTTGTTCCCGATGGCCGTTGCGTTACGCTGGGCATCCCGCATTCCAGCATCTCGAAGACATCATGGCCCGCGTCCCCTACATCGAAGAAAAAGATCGCCCCGACCTCGATGCATTGATCGGAAAAATCCGTGCCGGGCGGCGCGGCACGCTGATCAACGTCTACAAGCTCCTTCTGCACGCGCCGCCGCTGGCGGCGATCTGGCTCGATTTCGTCAGTACGGCCCGCTTCAAAACCGAGCTCGACGGCCGTTTGCGCGAGATCGTCATCGTGCGCGTCGCCCATCTCAACCGCACGACCTACGTGTTTAAGCAGCACGTGCCGCAGTTGGCGGCACCGGAGGGACTAAGCGAGGGGGAATGCGATGCGCTCGCCGATTGGCGCGCGGCAAGGTCCTTCAGCGACCGCGAACGCGCGACGCTCGCCTACACCGACGCCATGACCCGCGACATTGCGGTGCCGGATGATGTGTTCGAAGCCCTGCGTGCACATTTCAACGAGCGGCAGATCGTAGAGCTGACCGTGCTGATCGGGCTCTACAACATGCACACGCGCGTGTTCACGGCGCTCGGCATCGACCCCGAACCGCATCACCGGTGAGTCCCTTGCCGCCGGTTCTTGTCGTCGAGGACGACCGTTTCCTGCGCGTTGTCCAGCTCGTGCTTGATCCCGATTGCGACCGCGAGCGTTTTGCGGCGTTTACGGATTTTTTCGCCCACGACGAGCCCAATTTCGCCGGCTGGTGCGAAAGGATGCGGGCGGACGCGAAGGCGCTTTTCCCGGCCAAAGTGCGCCTCGTCGAGACCCAAGAAGCGCTGCGCCAAAACAGTGCCGACGCTTGTGCGCTCATCGTCGAGTCGCTTGCGGTCGGCGACGAGGAGATCGCGGCGGCGCCGAAACTGAAAGCGGTGCAGAAGTACGGAGTCGACTTGCGCCGCATTGATCTGGCGGCGTGCGCCAAGCGCGGCATCGCGGTGTTGACGCTGCGCCGGCGCGCCAACATCGCCTGCGCCGAGCTGGCGTTCACCCTGATGCTGATGCTGGCGCGCCGCGTCAATGAATTGGCCGGCCGCATCAGCGTCGAGGCCTTGGCCGAACTCGGGTATCATTATCAGCCATTCGACCGCCGCCACACGCCGAACTCGAACTGGGGCCGCGTGCCCGGCCTCAAAATTCTCCACGGCTCGACGGTCGGCATCATCGGCCTCGGCGAGATCGGCCGCGAATTCGCGCTGCGCGCCGCGGCCTTCGGCATGCGCATCCTCTACACGCAGCGGCAGCGGGCGGCGGAGGATGTCGAGCATCGATACCAGGCCACATACCGGCCGATGGGAGGGCTGCTGGCGGAGAGCGATTGGGTCGTGCCGTTGGTGCCGAGCACGCCGGCGACGCAGAATCTCATCGGTCGTGCCGAACTGGCGCAAATCCGGTCGGGCGCGCGGCTCATTAATATCTCCCGCGCGCATGTGATCGATCGCGCGGCGCTGCTCGATGCGCTTCGCTCCGGCCATCTCGGCGGTTTTGCGCTCGATCCGCTCTACGAGTCGCCCGGCCGCAACGACGACGAGCTGCTGCAATTTCCCAACGTGGTCTTGACGCCGCACATCGCCGCGCAACCGCGCTTCAATGCGCTCGCCGACTTGGAGGAGATGATCGTCGGGCTTTCGCGTGCGGTCGGCTAGACTAGAGCATGATCCGGGGTTCAGAAGTCCGCATGACGGGCTGGCGGCAAAAATGATGCGGACTTCCGAATAGCCACACTAGGTTACGGCGAGCGGCGCCAGCGCCTCGATGTCGGTGACCACGTCGATCACGGCGGGGCGGCCGGCGGCGAGCGCCTGCGCCAGGGCTGCCGGAAAAGCCGCGGCCTGCTCGACGCGGATGCCGAGCGCGCCCATATCGGTGGCAATACGGGCGAAATCGACTTTGCTGAAGGTCCACAATTCGCGCGCCTGGTCGGTCTGCTTGCCGCCGTAGACGCGATCGAACCCGCGCTTGCTCTGATTGCCGCCGCTGTTGTTGTTGACGACGGTCACCGCGTTGATGTTCCAGCGCGCCGCGGTCTCGATCTCGGCGATGTGGTACCAGAAGCCGGCGTCGCCGGTGAACGTCACGACCGGCCGCTCCGGGCACGCACACTTGGCGCCGAGCCCCGCGGGAAATGCCCAGCCCAGATGCCCGGCGCTGCGAATGTAGCTCTGCCGCGGGCTATTCAGATCGAACAGGCCGCCCATCCACATGCCGGCGTGGCCGGTGTCGACGACCACGATGGCGTCGTCCGGGACGTGCTGTGTCAGGTCGTGGCAGAGCCGCTCGGGGCGGATCGGCACGGCGTCGGATTGAAGCGCTGACTTGTATTTGTTGCGCCATTCGCCGCAGAGCTTTTGAACTTCATCCAGCCAGGACTTGCGCCGGTCGGCGCTGGCGCGGTTCGCCATCTTGAACATCGCCGCAAGCGTCGTCTTGGCATCGCCGTTGACCGCCGCTTCGAACGGATAGTTGCGGCCGATCGCTTCCGGATCGATGTTGATCTGAACGGTGGGCGTGCCGATCTTCGGCACCGCCCAGAAATGCGTGGTCATGCCGCCGGTCTCGCTGCCGATGAAGCAGATCAGATCGGCGCTGTTGACCACGCGGTTCGCGCTCTCGCGCGAATAGGTGCCGCAGACCCCGACCGACAGCGGGTGGGTGCCGGGAATCGAATCCTTGCCGTTGAGCGAAGTTGCGACGGGAATCTGCAAGGCCTCGGCCAGCGCGAGGAGTTCGGCCTGCGCCCCCGAGGCGCGCACGCCGCCGCCGGCGACAATCACTGGACGCGGGCAATCTTCGAGCAGGCGCAGCGCCGCGTGCACGCTCTCCTCGTCCGGCCGCGGACGAAACGCGGGCACGCGGGAGAATTGCGGCTCGCAAAGCGGCTCCAGCTCGGCCTCCTCGGCGTCGACCTGGCCCTCGTTGCCGCGGAATTGCAGGTGCACCGGACCGGGTGTGCCGCTCGTTGCCACGCGGAACGCCTGTCGCACCATGTCGGGGAAGCGGGCGACATCGTCGACCGTGGCGTTGAATTTGGTCACCGGCTCGAATGCCGGCACGTCGTCGACCTCCTGATAGACTTGGCGAAATTTGGTCTTGGGCTCGCGCCCGCCGGTCATGGCGATCACGGGCGAATGGGCGAGCCAGGCGTCGCGCAGCCCGGCGGCGAGATTGAGCGCGCCGATCACCTGCGCCATGCAGACGCCGGGTTTGCCGCACGCGCGCGCGTAGCCGTCCGCCATATAGGCGGCGGCCTTCTCACCGTGCACGTGCAGCCGCTTGATGCCGGTGTCGCGGCGCTCCATCTCCGCATAGGTCGAGCGCAGCACCGCCGGCACGTGGAATACGTGCGTGACGCCGTAGCCCTTGAGCATATCGGCGAGGCATTGCGCACCGGTCATTCGGCGATTGTGGCCCGGCTGCATTTTCCCTCACAACTTTTCCCGGGCGCTGCACCGCGTCCGGGGAAACGCATGTTCAGTCTTTGAATACCGCCACCGCGCGCACCGGCGAGCCGGTGCCCTCGCGCCATTTCAGCGGCAGGCAAATGAACTGGAATTCGCCTTGCCCGAGCAGCGTTTCAAGATTGCACAGGCTTTCCAGATGCGTGATGTCGAGTTCGAGGCAGGCCTTGTGCACCAGCGAATTGATCTTGCCTTCGGGCCCCGGACGCATCGAATCGATGCCGAAATGCACGACGCCCTGGCGCGCCAGCCATTCGGTGGCGGCAACGTTGACGCCGGGATTGTCGGTCGAATAGGCCGCGGTCGGGAAGGTGCGCGCGTGATGGCCGGTGCATAAGAGCACGGTGCCTTTTTTCGGAATCGGCGCGCCTGTTTTCTTCACCGCCGCCTCGAGATCGGAGGGCGTGATCTCCGCGCGCGGGGCCATGTGGCGCAGATCGATGCAGATGCCCTGGACGATGCAATTCTCCAGCGGGTACTCGTTGATCGGCGTGCCGCTCTTGCCGAAATGGCGCGGCGCGTCGATGTGCGTGCCGCCGTGGTCGGGCATGGAGAAAAACATCACGCTGTTGCCCTGGATGCTGCCCGATTCGACGAACGCCTCCTCGTGGGTCTTCCAGATGCCGTGAATGATCGGCGGCTGGCCCGGATAGGCGGGTGTGCGATGGTAAAGCTCGCGGCTCAAATCGACGATGCGCATCGCGTTGTTTTCCCTGCCCGGTCACTTGCCGTGTACTCTATCCCGCGGGCCGAAACCGAACAACGCCGCCTCGATTGCGAGCCGACCAGGCCGACGCGCGCCACGCCTTTGCAGTTGCAAGCTTGCAGGGGCGGCATTCACCACGCCTGCGGAGGGGTGGTCGCTCCTGTCTTGCCTGAGGGCCGGCAATATGATGTGAATAAGCATGTCTCGCAATCGCGAGCTTCATTGCTTCCATTGAAGCCGCTATCGAATGTGTCGGTGTTGCAAATTCCGCAGCATCTCAGCAAGAGCCGGAGCCATGCCCCGTCCGCTGTTGACCGTTCTCGCCCTGGCGGTGGCCATTGCGGCGACGCCCTTGAGCGCCGGCAGCGCGGCCGCCGCCCGCCATCGGCACTACGTTCGAGCCAAATCCGCCGAGGTCGCGCCCCAGCCCGCGCCCGTTATTGACGTGACACTCTCGGCGCAGGAGCAGCAGGCGCTGCAGATCGCCACGCAGAATGGCGACCATCACTTCATCATGATCGACAAGGCGCTCGGAAAGATCATCGTTTTCGAGGGCGGCAAGCCGGTCTGGACCGGCTCGGCGTTGACCGGACGCAGCCCGCTCGACAGCTATACGGCTGCCATCCTGGCTCTGCCGGAATCCCATAAGTTCACCACCGAAGAGAAGATCACCCCTGCGGGCCGATTTACCGTCAGGCGCACAGGCGACAGTGAAGAGGGGACGGTATTCGAGCTCGTCGAGATTCACGGCAACGGCTGGTACCTCGCGCTTCATCACGTTTGGACGGGAATACCGTCAGAGCACAGAATGCAAAGGCTGACATCCGCGAACGGTGCGGAGGAGCACATTACCTTCGGCTGTATCAATGTCAGCACCGAGACCATGCGCTATCTCCTGGCGCATTTTGCCAAAAACGACAGACCGCCGTTTTATGTCTTGCCGTTGGACCAGACCTTGACGGCATCGCTTTTGGAAATGGGCAAGGCTGAAGCGGCGCTGACAAACGCTCGCAAGCCGGCGCACGCCAAATCTCGCCGGGTCAGAACGGTCAGAAGGCGGCAGTACGACTCGGAGAGATATGCCACTGGGGAGCATAGCTATTACGGGTCGGGGGCCTATTAGGCGAGGCGGCCAAGTGGGTCGCGAATGTCAAATCCGCTCCACTAGGTGCCCTTCTTGCAGGCGTTGAAGATCGCGAGCAGGTCGCGTCCTTTGACGAATTTCGGCGCTTCCTGCAGACCGCCATGCGTCTTGATCCATTCCTGCAGGGCCTTGGGATAGTATTTCTTGACGGCCCAATCAGTGTATTGGACGTCAACGCGGTCATCGGAGTCGCTGGCCAAGTGAACGCCCAGCTCCGCTTTCGGTGTGACACAGACCTGATCGTGCGGCAGCGAGGCCACGATGGTGCAGGCGGAAACGCAAGGCCCGTCGACCTCCACCTTGCGTCCCGATTGCCTGATCTGTTCGTATCTCGCCGCAAAGGCGTCGACATCGCCGCCTTCATGATCCTCGCGGGTGTGACCGATGATGACCGGTGGAGCGAGGTCGGCCTCGCGCTGGCGGCCAATGCCGCTATGATCGAGATCATCCGCGGTTGGCGGGGCCGCGTAGGCGAGCTGGACCCTGGGGACCGCGTGATGGGTGTCCTTGGCCAAAGGAGCGATTGAGAGCGGCGCCGCGATCACAATGGGCTTGGCAGGTTTGGGCGCGGCCTGAGCGACGGGGCTCGGCACTGCCGCAACCCGCGCGGCTGGCGCAGGCGGCGGCTCGCCAATAGCCAAGCGGTCGCCCTTGAATTGCCGGTTGACGGCGGTCGCGCTTCCGTCGGCCATATCGCCGGACTCGATCGAGCCGGTCAGGTCCCCATCCGCGACCAGGCGGCCGGCATACGACCCGCCGAGCGGTGCTTGGAGCGAAATTCTGGTCGGCTGGAGGAGGCTGAAGCCCGGCGCATAGCGAGCGGCGAACGATGCCGGGCCCTGGTGCCACAGGCCTGGGGACCCGTCTTCTTGCGCAACGCCGGATCGAGCGTCCTCGGAATCGCTCGATCCCGACGCCGTTGTGGTGACTTTTCCTAAGAGGATCCCGACCCAGAACGCTATGACCAGCCGAGTGATCTGCCGACGATGTAATGCCCGCATTAGCACCCTCGCCCATCCCACACGCAACACAGGCTCCCACGCCCACAAGGCAGCGTGGGGGCAAAAATGCGACATTACTGTTATCGGCAAATTAGGATTGCCATCGCGTTAACGGCGACCGCGCACAGCCGAATCTGTCCGCCGCCTGCGCCGAAGTGCCGCGACGCATAAATGCTTGCTTGTTGGCGCTGCACTGCCGCATTTGCGGGCGCTGAACGGGGCGAAATTGCCGCGATGGCCTCGACAAGTGCCTTGGAACGCCTCTAGAAAGAACCCGGAGCGCGGTGGCAGGCCGCCGGAACGGTTTCCCACATGACCGATCGAGCGAATTTTCCTGTGAATTATCGTGCTTATCTGACAGACGCGATGGCGCGGCTTCGGACCGAGCGCCGCTACCGCGTATTTGCCGATCTTGAGCGTATCGCCGGCCGTTTTCCCCAAGCCATCTGGCATTCGCCCGAGGGGCCGAAGACCGTCGTGATCTGGTGCTCGAACGATTATCTCGGCATGGGCCAGCACCCAAAAGTCATCGGCGCCATGGTGGAAACGGCGACCCGCGTGGGCACGGGCGCCGGCGGCACTCGCAACATTGCGGGCAACAATCATCCGCTGGTCGAGCTGGAACGCGAACTGGCCGATCTGCACCGCAAGGAAGCCGCGCTGGTTTTCACCTCCGGCTACATTTCGAACGCGACCGGGATTTCCACGCTGGCGCAGTTGATGCCGGGCTGCCTCATCCTGTCCGACGCCCTGAACCACAATTCGATGATCGAGGGTGTGCGCCGGGCGCACTGCGAGAAGCAGATTTTCCGCCATAACGACCCTGAGCATCTCGAAACGCTGCTTGCGGCCGCCGATCTGGCGCGGCCGAAGCTCATCGTGTTCGAGAGCCTCTATTCCATGGACGGCGACGTGGCGCCGGTGCACCGCATCTGCGACCTCGCCGAGCGCTACGGCGCCATGACCTACGTGGATGAGGTGCACGCCGTCGGCATGTACGGCGCACGCGGTGGCGGCATCTGCGAGCGTGACGGTGCCATGGGACGCATCGACGTGATCGAGGGAACGCTGGCCAAGGCCTTCGGTTGCCTCGGCGGCTACATTGCTGGCTCCGCGACGCTGATCGACGCGCTGCGCTCGTATGCGCCCGGCTTCATATTCACCACGGCGCTGCCGCCGCCGGTGGCCGCCGCGGCGACTGCTGCCATCCGGCATCTGAAGACTTCGAACTGGGAGCGCGAGCGCCACCAGGAACGCGCCGCGCGCACCAAGGCCGTGCTGGCAGCGGCGCGGCTGCCGGTGATGACGAGTTCGACCCACATCGTGCCCGTCTTCGTCGGCGATCCCGAGCGCTGCAAGCAGGCGAGTGACCTGCTTTTGGCCGATCATGGCATCTACATCCAGCCGATCAATTATCCGACCGTGCCGAAGGGCGGGGAGCGGCTGCGCATCACGCCCAGCCCGTATCACGACGACGCGCTGATCGACGCGCTGGCGGAAGCCTTGGTCGACGTCTGGGGGCGGCTCAATCTGCCGCTCAAAGAGCAGGCACTGGCGGCGGAGTGATCGCCGTGCTGCCATGACAAGCGGCGCCCACAAGGTCGCGCTGGTGACCGGGGCGGCGCGCGGAATCGGGCTTGCGACGGCAAAGCGATTCCTTGCCGAAGGCTGGCAAGTCGCACTCCTCGATATCGACAGCGAGACGCTCGAGAGCACGCACGCCGCGCTTTCTCAGCCTGAGAACGTCCTCGCCATCTGCTGCGACGTTGCTGATCCCGCCGCGGTGGCCGGTGCGCTGGTGCGTGTCGCGCAACGATTCGACCGGCTCGATGCGCTGGTCAACAATGCCGGTATCGCGATCTTCAAGCCCATCCTCGAAGTCACTTACGAGGATTGGTCGCGCGTGCTGGCTGTCAACCTCACGGGTCCGTTCCTGTGCGCGCAAGCTGCGGCGCCGCTGATGCGCGCCAGCGGCGGCGGCGCCATCGTCAACGTCACGTCGATATCAGGCCTGCGCGCCTCGACGCTGCGCACCGCCTACGGCACCAGCAAGGCGGGACTGGCGCACCTGACCCGGCAGCAGGCCGTCGAGCTCGCGTCCTACGGCATTCGCGTGAATGCCGTCGCGCCGGGCCCGGTCGATACCGCAATGGCCAAGGCCGTGCATACGCCCGAGATCCGCGCCGCCTATCACGACGCCATTCCGCTCAACCGCTACGGCCTGGAGCGGGAGTTGGCCGAAGCGATCTTCTTCTTGTGCAGCGACCGCTCAAGCTACATCACCGGGCAGACGATCGCCGTCGACGGCGGCTTCGAAGCGACCGGCATCGGCCTGCCGGTGCTGCGTCAGACGGGACGAGACACTTAGAGGTGCCGCTCGCTCAGCCCCACACCTCGTCGGCAATTTCAACCACCATGCGCAACTTCGCCCATTGCTCGTCCTCGTCCAGGACATTGCCTTCCTCGGTCGAAGCGAAGCCGCACTGCGGCGACAGGCAGAGCTGATCGAGGCTTGCGTATTTGGCCGCCTCCTCGATGCGCCGCTTGATGTCGTCCTTTTTTTCCAGCTGGCCGCTCTTGGTGGTGACGAGGCCGAGCACCACGATCTTGCTGCCGGCGCTTGTTGCCTTGGGCAGAAAGCGCAGCGGCTCGAAGCCGCCGGCGCGCGCGCTGTCGTATTCGAGGAAATAGCCGTCGTAATTCAGCTTGCCGAGCAGCGTTTCGGCGACCGGCTCGTAGCCACCTTCGGAAATCCAGGTCGAGCGAAAATTGCCGCGGCATACATGCGTGGTGACCACCATGTCGGCCGGCTTGCCATCGAGCGCGCCGTTGATGACGCGCGCGTAATCCTGCTGCAAACGATCGGCACTCAAACCCCGCTCGCGCGCCTTTTTCTGCTCGGCCTGCGAACACAGATAGGCCCAAGCGGTGTCGTCGAATTGCAGATAGCGGCAGCCGGCGTCATAAAAGCCGCGGATCGCCTGCCGGTAGGTCTTGGCGAGGTCGTCGAAGATGGCGCTGCGATCGGCATATTCGCGCGTCTTGATCGCGTCCGGCTCCAGGCGAAAGTGCAGCGTCGCCGGGCTCGGGATGCACATTTTCGGCGTCACCCGCGTGTGCGCCTTGAGAAACTTGAAATGCTCCAGCATCGGATGGCTGGAGAAGCCGAGCTTGCCGACGATGCGCGGCGTACGCGGCCGGGTCTGCACGCCCTGAAACTGGATGCCGTGGTCGAGCTCCTGGATTTCAACGCCATCGAGCATGCCGTAGAAGTCGAAATGCCACCAGGACCGGTGAAATTCGCCGTCGGTCGCGACCTTCAGCCCGACCTCCTCCTGTTTTTTGATGATCTTTTCGATCTCGCGGTCCTCGACTTGCTTGAGCTGCGCTGGCGTGATCTCGCCCTTCTCGCGTTTCGCCCGCGCCTCCTTCAGCGGTGCGGTGCGCAAGATCGAGCCGACTACGTCGGCGCGAAACGGCGGCTTGGTTCGCATCGTCATCGGCGTTTCTCCCAAGGTTTTCGGCTCGTAACAAGCTCCCTCGATGGACTTCGTCAACCGGAAATCTTGAAGCAGCGCAACACGGTTGGGCGGCGTCCCGTAAGGCACCCCCCCTCATTGTGATAGGGCGGCCACGAGGGCCGCCCCTACGGATTCTTGGCGGACATGGATTGCCTCACACCTCGATCGTCACTTTTCCGTCGATGATCGTGGTCGGGTAGATTTTTATCGGCACCATGCAGGGCGGTGAGACCACCTCGCCGGTGCGTACGTTGAACTGTCCGTTGTGAAAATTGCACTCGATGATGTCGTCCTCCAAATAGCCTTCCGACAGCGAGCCGGGTCCGTGCGTGCAGCAATCGTCGGTGACGAAAAACTCGCCGCCGACGTTGAACACCGCGAGTATGAGGTCCTCGGTCTCCACCTTGAGCGCGGTGCCGGGAGCGACCTCGTCGGAGGTGCACAGTTCGATGCGTTTTGCCGCGGACATGGTGGAGGCTCTGGATGAGGGATCGCCCTTTCGGACCGGCCGGCGCCGTTATACAGAATGCGGGCGGCAATGAAATATGCCGGACAAAAGGCTATATCCAGCGCAACGATGGAGACGGCAGATGCAAAGCGAATCGGCGCGTATGAGTTCGGCGGCGGAGGCCAGGTTCCGCATCGAGACGCCCAACTCGCTGCCGCGCGCCGTCAAGGTGATTGCACTCGATGCGCCGAGCGAGCGCGTGATCAAGGAACTGGCCGGCGGACCATGGCAGCGCGCGAGCTTTCTCACCGCTTCGGCGTTCTCCGGCATGCCGCGGCGCGGTGAGCGCTTTTCCGTGGGCGGTTGGCTCAACGATCTCGCCGGCCGCACCAAGGATTTGGTCGACGAGGTCAACTCGGCCGACCTGGTGGTGATGGTGACGACCGCCGGCGAAGACGCTGCCGCGGCCGCGATCATCGGCGAGGCTTGCAGTGTCAAGCACGTGATGACCACGGCACTCATCCTCGGCGGCGCCGGTTCGAGCGACGAGGCGCTGTCGAAAATGCTGGCGCAGCTACGACCGCACGCCATGATGCTCGTGATCTCCAGCGCCGACGAGTACATCACGGACATGCTCACCGCGTTGCGCGCCTGAGCACGGCGCGCGCCGATGTCCAACCGCCGGCAGCGCCGCTCAAAGCGATGTCTGTGATAAACCGTCGCGGAAAATTCCCCTGCCCCGACGCGCGGCCGCCAAGCGGGGCGAAACAGGAGCATGGCGATGAAGTTCAGCGGTGAAGTGACCGTGCACGCGCCGCGCGCGCGCGTGTACAAGGCCGTGCGCGATGCGCGCTTTTTCGCTTCCTGCGTGGAGGGTGTGCAGGATTTGCAGGAGGTTGCCCCCGACACCTACGCGGCGCTGTTCACCACAAAAGTCGCCTACATGAATTTCAAATTCAAGGTGACGGTGCAGGTCGTGCGCGCCGTCGAGCCGAGCGAGATCGAAGCCAAGGTCGTAGGTGCGCCGCTCGGCATCGTCGGCCGTCTCGCCGCTACGTCGCTGACCACGCTGGTCGAGGACGGTGACCAGACCAAAATCGAATACGCCCTCGACGCCGCCTTGACCGGCAAGCTCGGCAGCGTCGGCGAGCCGGTGTTGCGCGCCAAGGCGAAGGAAATGGAACGGCAGTTCGCCGCGCGGCTCGCCGCCGCGTTTGCGACGCCCGGGCGTGACGGATGATCGCTCGGCGCCGCGCGCGCCTCGGCAGCCGCCGTTGTGGCGGTTCAAGGTTTTTGGCCGCGCCGCCGCTCATCTAAATGAGGCAATTTGGTGGCGACCACGCGCGCAATCGCAACGTATGGTTAACGATGATTTAATCAAAAAGCTGCCGTAATGGTCCGTCACCTGTGTGAGTGATCCTTCGGGGATCGGGGACGTGCCTACACATCTGTTCGTTCGAGCGAGCCGCCTGCGTGGCGGCCTCGACGTTCGTCGTGTGGGACTTGGTGGGATCAGTCGGAACGCGAGGGGGAATGACGGTCAGAATCGCCTGGCCAGGCAATTGGGGGGCATGCGAACAATCGGCTTTGTGGGCGAATGCGCTGCCGCAGCGGGTCGTGGCCGGCGCAACGCTTGCCTGTTTGGCGGCCACCTGCGCCTTGGCGCTCTGCCTTGACGTCGGGGATGCCGGCAGGAACGGCGTCGCGCCGCGCGCCGATCGGCTCGCCTTTGCGGCAAGCCGCTCCGACCAACTCGCCATCACTCGGCTGCCGGCTGTTGTGAGAGTCGATCTAAATGCCTTCGACGCCCGATTCTCGGCTGCCTTCCCGGCATTGCAGAGCGATCGCGTCGTGGCGAATGCAGGCTCTGCCGCAGCGCCCAACTCGGCTGCATCGGTGCCGGGGCTCCGGCTGGCGCGCAGCGAGCCGGCGCCTGCGCGGCGCTCGCTCGCTCCCCGATTGCGACAGCGCGCGTTGCGCGCGAACGCTGATAACGGGCAGCGTGGCGATGATTTCGCCAGCGTGCCGAGCGATCAACAGTGGATTTTCCACAAGCTCTATGGCGGGCCGATGCCGACGCAGACGCCTTCGATCTTTGCGCGGCTGTTCGGCTCTGCGCCGAAGAAGAACGTGACGCTGGCCTACGCAACGTCGGAAGGCGGCGGCGCGGGGCTTGATGGCATCGCCGCCGACAGCGGGAACGTCATGAGCGGCCTCTACGACCGGCAGACGGCCGTCTACGACATCTCGGCGCATACAGTCTACCTGCCCAATGGGGCCATACTCGAAGCGCATTCCGGCCTCGGGTCGAGACTCGACGATGCGCGCTATGCCAATGAAAGAGGCCGCGGCCCGACCCCGCCAGACATTTACGATCTGCGGCCGCGCGAACGGGTGTTTCACGGCGTGCGCGCCTTGCGGCTTCTTCCCGAGGACCAAGCAAAAGTATTCGGGCGCGACGGCCTGCTCGCTCACACCTACATGCTGGGTCCCAACGGCCAATCGAACGGCTGCGTGTCTTTCAAGAATTACAGCGCTTTCCTCCAGGCCTACGAAAATCACGAGATTACGCGGCTCGCGGTCGTGGCGCACATTTGAACGAGGCGTAGCTCGCTCGCGGCCGCCCGCGTGAGTGACAGCCGGAGCCGGCTGCGGTTGAATTCGCCATCCGGCCTGCGCCAGGCTCCGCGCATCGCAACGAGAGCGGTGATTGCCCTACCCGCGGTGAGCCACCGGTGCGGCTGCGCTCGGCGAACCGCGCCTTGAATGGATCGCCTTGCACGGGCCGGCGACCCAATGGTTAATCGGGTCTTAACCTCGCCGCTCCTATGCTAGCCGGATCGATGATCCGGCGGGCGGCCCCGCTTTCGATGATGTACAGGATGTCCCGCGAGTCTCCTCTTTCGCCCGCCCGCGCTTCCGGCTCGCGCTCGCCCTTCGTGCGGCTGCGCGAGTTGCTCGACGGCATCCCGCCCGGAAAGCCGGCGATCAGTCTCGCCGTGGGTGAGCCGCAGCATCCCATCCCGGGCTTCGTCGCTCCGGTGATTGCCGGCCATGTCGCCGAATTCGGCCGCTATCCGCCGAACAAGGGAATCGACGAGTTCGCGCTCGCGGTCGGCGAATGGCTTAATCGCCGTTACGCGCTCGAACGACCGGTCGATCCGCTATCCGAAGTGCTGGTGCTCAACGGCACCCGCGAAGGTCTGTTTCTCGCCGCTCTAGCCGCGCGGAACTGGGTGGCGCCACGGTCGGGCCGGCCGGCGGTGCTCATTCCCAATCCATTCTATGCCGCCTATTCGGCCGGCGCGACTGCCGCCGATTGCGAATCGGTCTATCTGCCGGCGACCGCCGAATCCGGCTTCCTGCCCGATCTCGATTCGCTGAGCGAGGAGCTGCTGGCGCGCACCGTCGCGTTCTACATCGCTTCGCCGGCCAATCCGCAGGGCGCGGTGGCAAATCCCGATTACCTCGCGCGCCTGGTCGCCCTGGCGCAGCGCTTCGGCTTCCTCATTTTTTCCGACGAATGCTATTGCGAAATCTACAGCGACTGCGCTCCCGCGGGAATGCTGCAAGCGGCGGGACCCGCGTTTGCCAACGTCGTCGTGTTTCATTCGCTGTCGAAGCGTTCGAGCCTGCCGGGGCTGCGCGTGGGGTTCGCCGCCGGCGACCGAAAATTCCTTGCCGCCTATCTGGAGCTGCGCAACGTGGCGGCACCGCAGGTGCCGACGCCGCTGCAGCACGTTGCCGTCGCCGCCTACCGCGACGAGACCCACGTCGAAGAGAATCGTCGCCTCTATCGCGAAAAGTTCGATCTCGCCGACCAGATCATCGGCGATCGATATTCGTATCGTCGGCCGGCCGGGGGCTTTTTCCTCTGGCTCGATGTTGCCGCGCAGGGCGGCAGCGAGGCGGCGACGCTGGCGCTTTGGCGCGAGGCCGGATTGCGCGTGGTGCCCGGGCGCTATCTTGCGCGCGAGCAGGCCGACGGCAGTAATCCCGGAACCGATTACATTCGCGTCGCCATGGTGCAGAACAAAGAGATCACCGCCGAAGCGCTGCATCGCCTCGTGGCGGTGCTTGGTTAGTCCATGAGCCGTTTGAACCGATGTCGCTGATCGATCGCAGCCTTGACGGGATGAGCTTCTTCGCCGCCCAGTTCGGCGACGTGCTCAAACGACGGCTCCGCGAAGCGGGCGGGCTCGCACTCATCGGCCTCGCGATCGTGGTTGCGCTCGCGCTCGCCACCTGGTCGGTCCACGATCCGTCGCTCAGCCACGCCACCGACGCCCGGGTGCATAATCTGCTCGGCCGGCCCGGCGCCATCGCCGCCGATCTGATGATGCAGCTCTTGGGCCTGGGTTCGCTGGCGCTGCTGCTGCCGATCGCGGCGTGCGGATACCGGCTGCTCCGCCATCAGCAGCTGCGCCATGAGCGGCTGCGCGTCATGTTCTGGCTCGTCGGCGCCGTGCTGGCCGCCGCTTTTGCCTCCAGCCTACCGCGCAGCTCGCATTGGCCGCTGCCGTCGGGGCTCGGCGGCGTCATCGGCGACGCCATGTTGCGATTGCCTGCGATCCTGTTGCATGCGCCGCTGGCCGGCGACGGCCGCGTGGTCGGCGCCCTCGTGCTGGGCATTGCCGCGCTTGCCGTGCTCGCCGTCACCGCCGGCTTCGCATGGGGCGGGCGCCACGAGCCGGCCGAGGATGGCCAGCGAAGAATGCGGCGGCAAGCACGAGCGCCAGAGCGGGACCAAGAGCACGAGCAAGATCGCGCCCAAGGACTCCCCCAGGGGCGCGCTCAGGAGCAAGAGAGCGAAGACGAAGACGATAAGGCGTGGCTTTCGCTGGGCTTGCTGGCCCATGCGCTGCTCAGCTTGCGCGCGCGCGCGGCGCGCCTCTGGCAGCGCGCGCACAGCCAGCCGGCGCGGCGCGGCGAGACCGTGGCGACGCGGCAGCGCATCGAGCCGCATTTCGGCAAGCCGACGGAACCGCAGGCCGAGGACGCCGACGATGAAGCGCTGGCCGCCGAAGCACTGGCCGCCGAAGCGCCGGCTGCCGCCGCGCGCAAGCCGCGCCCGCTGCCCAAACCGCTGCGCCGCTCAGCCGACGGCTACGCCCCGCCGTCGCTCAATCTGCTGACGGCGCCGCGCTCCGGCGAGCGCACGACGATGAGCGCGGATTTGATCCGCGAAAACGGTGCCGCGCTCGAAGGCGTGCTTGCCGATTTCGGGGTGCGCGGCGAGATCATCAATGCGCGGCCGGGCCCGGTGGTGACGCTGTACGAGCTGGAGCCTGCGCCCGGAATCAAGTCGTCGCGGGTGATCAGCCTCGCCGACGACATCGCCCGCTCCATGAGTGCGCTTTCCGCGCGCGTTGCCGTGGTGTCGGGCCGAAACGCCATCGGCATCGAACTGCCCAATCCAACCCGCGAGAAAGTGTACCTGCGCGAACTGCTTGCCTCGCGCGATTACACGCAGACCGAGGCGCGCCTGCCGCTCTGCCTCGGCAAGTCGATCGGCGGCGAAGCGGTGCTCGTCGACCTTTCGCGCATGCCGCACCTGCTCATCGCCGGGACCACCGGATCAGGAAAATCGGTCGCCATCAACACGATGATTCTCAGCTTGGTCTATCGGCTGCATCCCGATCAGTGCCGGTTGATCATGGTCGATCCCAAAATGCTCGAACTGTCCGTCTATGACGGCATTCCCCATCTGCTGACGCCCGTGGTCACCGATCCGAAGAAGGCCGTGGTCGCGCTCAAATGGGCGGTGCGCGAGATGGAGCAGCGCTACAAGAAAATGTCGAAGCTCGGCGTGCGCAACATCGACGGCTATAACGCACGCGTCGCGGAGGCCAAAGGCAAAGGCGACAAGCTGACGCGCACGGTGCACACCGGCTACGACAAGGAGACCGGCGAAGCCATCTACGAAAACGAGGAGCTCGATCTCGAGCCGCTGCCCTATATCGTCGTCGTCGTCGACGAAATGGCGGACCTGATGATGGTTGCCGGCAAGGACATCGAGGGTGCGGTGCAACGATTGGCGCAGATGGCGCGTGCCGCCGGCCTGCACGTCATTCTCGCCACCCAGCGTCCCTCCGTTGACGTGATCACCGGCACCATCAAGGCCAATTTTCCGACCCGGATCTCCTTCCAGGTCACTTCGAAAATCGACAGCCGCACCATCCTGGGCGAGCAGGGCGCCGAGCAGCTTCTTGGCCAGGGCGACATGCTCTACATGGCCGGCGGCGGACGCATCAGCCGCGTGCACGGACCGTTTGTCTCCGATGAGGAGGTCGAGAAGGTCGTTCGCCACCTCAAGTCGCAGGGTGTGCCGCAATATCTCGAAGAGGTCACCGCCGAGGAGTCGCAGGACGACGACGCGGCAGTATTCGACGGAACCGCAATGGGCATGGCGGGCGAATCGGAAGGCGCCGATCTCTATCAGCAAGCCGTGCAGATCGTGACCCGCGACCGCAAAGCCTCGACCAGCTATATCCAGCGCCGGCTGCAGATTGGATACAATCGCGCGGCCTCGCTCATGGAGCGCATGGAGCACGAGGGTATCGTCGGCCAACCCAATCACACCGGCAAACGCGAGATCCTCGTTGAAGCCGGCGACGAAGATCGTTGAAGCGAATCGCCGGCGCGGTCTTTATCGGAAATAGCAGCCGCGAATTCGCCATAACGATCGCGTAGCGACGGGCTTTGCGGGGGCTTGCGCGCGGGCGCATAGCGGGAGAAGGATATGATGGGACGGTGTCGGGCGACGATTTTGCTGGCGGCGATTTGCGGCTCGCTCGCTGTCGGCTCGGCCGCCGCCGAAAATGTGCCGTTGCCGACGCCGGCTCCGTTGCCCAAATCAGGCGCGGCGCAGCCCGTGCCGCCCGCCGGAATCCCCTCGCAATCAGGCCCTGCCGCTCCCGCCCCATCGAGCCAGTCCCACGGTTATTTTCCGTTTTCGTGGCCGTTCGACAAATCGAAGCAACCCGAGCCGGCGACGGCATTTTCCGCCAAGCAGCGGGAGCTTTTGGACCGGGTCAGCCATTATCTGTCCAGCCTGCAGACGCTGGTGGGAAACTTCGTGCAGATCGCGCCCGATGGCAGCCGCACGGAGGGGACGTTCTACATCCAGAAGCCGGGCAAGGTGCGCTTCGAGTACAGCGCGCCAAGCCCCATCGAGGTGATCGCCGACGGCTCGGCCGTCGCGGTGCGAAACCGCGATCTCAACACGCAGGACGTATGGCCGCTGTCGCAAACCCCGCTGCGCTATCTACTGGCCGATCATATCGATCTGTTGCGCGACACCGACGTGCTCAGCATATCGTCGGATGACAAGTACATCAGCGTGGTCATCGAGGAGACCCAGGCCGTCGCCGGCACCAGCCGGCTGATGATCATGTTCGATGCCAAGGACTTGACGCTGAGACAATGGACCGTCACCGATCCGCAGGGTCTCGACACGACGGTCTCGATCTACAATCTCAATGCCAAGACAAAGCCTGATCCGGATCTCTTCGTCATCAATTACCAGCACGCGCCGACCATCGGCAACGAGTGATCGGAATCGGCCGTTGGCGGAACGCGCTTTGCTTGTTATATGCGTCCTGGCATCCAACCTCTGGCATCCAACCTCTGACATTCGACTCCTGACATCTGACATCCAAACTCTGACGTCCCGATCCTGCCGCCGAGCCGCGATCTTCCGTGCAACTCAAGCTCGCCACCTGGAACATTAATTCGGTGCGACTGCGCATCGATCTCGTCGCCAGGTTCATCAAAGCCGCTCGTCCCGACATTCTCTGCCTGCAGGAAACGAAGTGCCCGGACGATGCCTTTCCGCGCAAGCGCTTCAAGCGGCTCGGCTATGAAAACGTCGCGCTCAACGGACAGAAGGCCTACCATGGCGTCGTCGTGCTTTCGCGACTGCCGTTCGAGACCAGCGCGAGCCGCGCCTTCTGCGGCAAGAACGACTGCCGCCACCTGTCGATCGTGCTTGGCGAACGCGCGGGCCTGAAGGACCCGATCACCTTGCATAACTTCTACGTGCCGGCGGGTGGCGACGTACCCGATCCGGCGCTCAACGCGAAATTTGCCCACAAGCTCGCCTTCCTCGACGAGATGGCGCTGAGCACCGAGCTGCGGCCGGCACACTCCGAGCGCAGCATCATGCTAGGCGATCTCAATGTGGCGCCGCTTGAATGCGACGTCTGGAGCCACAAGCAACTTCTCGGCGTCGTCTCCCACACCCCGACAGAGTGCGCGAAGCTGCTGCACCTGCAAAAGAGCGGCGGCTGGATCGATGCGGTGCGCAACTTCGTTCCCGAGCCCGCTAAGCTCTTCACCTGGTGGAGCTACCGCTCGCCCGACTGGGCCGCGGCCGACAAGGGGCGCCGCCTCGATCACATCTGGCTGTCGCCGATGCTCGCCGATCACCTTTCCTCCGTCAGGGTGTTGAAGGATTCACGCGGCTGGGTGCGTCCTTCCGACCATGTGCCGGTGATCGCGACGCTGGAATTGTAGCGCGGCGGTAGACATCCCCTTGCGGCGATTGCGGTGCTCGGTAGGATCGCCGCACCCAACCAAGAGCATCCGGATGCATTCGGCACGCGGCAGGTGGAAGAAGTCCTACGGGCATTTCCTGATTTGGCAGGAAAGAACGCGCGAACCGGGACTTACCGCCCTCATGGTGATCGAGGGGACGCTGCTCTTCGCGGTTACGCCTTTGGTCGGCATCGGCGCGCTGCCGCGTTTCTTTTCGCTCATGATGTTCGCCCTGCTCGCGCTCGCCACGCTCGTGGTGACTTCGCGCAGTCACCTGGCGGCTTTCATTGTGCTCGTTTCGGTGATCGCAAGCCCGGTTGGGACCATCCTGCACGCGGACTATCCTTCCGTTCTCACCGAGTGGTTGAGCGCCGGAGGCCGGCTGGTGGCGATCGGTACATTGAGCGTGGTGGTCGCAAAGGCGGTGTTCGGTCCGGGACGCGTCACCTGGCACCGCGTGCAAGGGGCGATCGTGCTTTACATGAATTTTGGGTTGTTCTTCTTCATCATCTATCAGCTGATCGACGCCCTTGTGGCTAATGCTTTTGCCGGATTGCCGCAAAGCGCTTCCGAGCACCAATCCGGGGCGGCGCTGCTCTATTTCAGCTTCGGCAATCTTACGACGGCGAATTTTGGTGACATCAGGCCGCTGTTCCCGCTGGCACGCAATCTGACCAATCTGGAGGCGATGATCGGACAGCTGTTCCCGGCGACACTGCTGGCCAGGCTCGTCACCCTCGAATTTGCTCACCGGCAGCAGCGAAAGAGCGATTGACGCGAGCCCGAAAGCTGGGCGCTGCCTATGGCAGCGTGCCTGACAGTGCGGCGCGGATGTTCTCCATCTCATGCGCCCATTGGTCGGTGCGGGATGCGATCAATTCGCGCAGGCGCCACGCGGCGTCCGGATAGGAATCGAGCACCTTCAAGAATGTCGTGCGCGGTATGCGCATGATCGCCGTGCTTTCGCGCGCGGTGGCGGTGACCGGCCGCCTCGTTTCGACGAACAAAGCGGCCTCGCCGAGCAGCGTTCCCGGCCCGGCGATCAGTTCGTCGCCGTATTGCGGCTTCAAGGTGAGCGAACCCCACTCGACGACATAGGCGGCGTCGGCGGTCTCGCCGGCCGTGAACAGCACTTCTCCGGGCTGCAACGAAATGATCTCGGCGGCGATGGCAAGGCTGCGCAGCGCACCGCCGCCCAGCGGGTGCAGGATCGGCAGCCGTTCGAGCAGTGCGATTTCTTCCTCGGTACTCATTGCAACGCCTTGGGCGGCCGGCGCGCTACGGCACGAGCTTGTAGCCGCCGCCTTCGGTGACCAGGATGGCAGGGGCGGCGGCGTCGTTTTCGATCTTCTGGCGCAGCCGGTAGATATGCGTCTCCAGCGTGTGCGTGGTGACCCCCGAATTGTAGCCCCAAACCTCCTGCAATAAGGTCTCGCGCGAAATCGGACGTTGGCCGGCGCGGAAGAGATAGCGCAGGATCGAAGTCTCCTTCTCGGTCAGGCGGACCTTGTTGCCCTTGGGGCTGAGCAGAAGCTTTGAACTGGGCCGGAACGTATAGGGGCCGATGGCGAAGATCGCGTCCTCGCTTGCTTCGTGCTGGCGCAATTGCGCGCGAATGCGCGCCAGCAACACGGCGAAGCGGAACGGCTTGGTGACATAATCGTTGGCGCCCGATTCGAGGCCGAGGATCGTGTCCGAATCGGTATCGTGGGCCGTGAGCATGATGATCGGCGCCTTGAATCCGTTCTTGCGCAGGATGCGGACAGCCTCGCGGCCGTCGATGTCCGGCAGGCCGACGTCCATGATGATGAGATCGATCTGGCCGGCCTTGGCGGCCTGGACGCCCTTGCTGCCGCTTTCGACTGCGAGCGCTTCGAAATCCTCGTGCAGCGAAAGCTGTTCAGCTCAGCGCGTCACGCAGCTCGGAATCGTCCTCGACAATGAGAATCTTGCGCGTATTCGGCATCAATCCGACCCTAAAGGCGTTCACTCGCCACCCGGCGTCGCGGTCTCGCGCCCAATGGGACGCGACTTGGCGGTGCCGCCGGTCGCGAAGTAAAACATTCGCGGGCATAAGAGCAAGCGGCACGCCGTGAGTGTGTTGGAAAAGCACCGGCGCAGTCGGACCGCAACGCGTACGCGGCGACGAGCGGCTCTGCCCTTCATCCGCATCGTGCCGCGGACGGGCCGACGGACCCAGGGCTGGCTGTTCGCCGGTCCCCTGACCATGCCGGTCGCGCTCGGCCGCGGCGGTATCCGTGCCGACAAGCGCGAAGGCGACGGTGCCACGCCCCGCGGCCACTTCCATCCCCTGCGGCTATGGTGGCGGGCCGACCGCCTGAAGCTGCCCCGCACATTGCTGCCGATACGCCGAATCGGACCGGCCGATGCCTGGTGCGAGGATCCCGGCGACCGCCGCTACAACCGCACCTTTCGCCGCTCGGCCAATGAACCAGGCGATCGTTTACGCCGCGCCGACCCGCTCTACGACCTGATTGTCGAGATCGACCACAATGTGCGCCCGCGGATCGCCGGCCGCGGCAGTGCCGTGTTCATCCACCTCGCCCGCGAAGCGTTCGCTCCCACCGCGGGGTGCATCGCCCTTAGGAGCCGCGACCTCAGGGTCCTGCTTGGTCGCGTGGGACGGAACACGCGAATCATCATTCATTCTTAGCTGAAGTCGGACGGCCGCCAAATATCGCGGTGCCGACCCGAACGTGGGTGGCGCCGAATGCGATTGCGACGTCGAAATCGGCACTCATGCCCATGGAGAGCAAGCGCAGGCCGTTTCGCCGGGCGATCTGTGCGGTCAGCGCAAAATGCGGTGCCGGCGGCTCCGCGGCCGGCGGTATGCACATCAGACCAGAAATCGTTAGTCCGTAACGGCTGCGGCACGCGGAGAGGAAGCCGTCGGCGTCCTGCGGCAATACCCCCGCCTTTTGCGCTTCGGCGCCCGTATTGATTTCGACGAAGAGCAATGGCCGGCGCGATTGGCGGGTGATCTCCCTGGCCAGCGCTTCGGCCAGGCTGGGCCGGTCGAGCGAATGAATCGCATCGAACGAGCCGACGGCCTCTCGTGCCTTGTTGCTTTGCAGCGAGCCCACCAGGTGGAGTTCGATCGGGTCATGACGGGCCAGCAGCGCCGGCCATTTGGCCTTGGCCTCCTGAACGCGGTTCTCGCCGAAGACGCGCTGACCGCAAGCGATGACCGGCTCGATCGCCTCGGCGGTGAAGGTCTTCGATATTGCCACCAGCGTCACACTTGCCGGATCGCGTCCAGCGTCGCTGCACGCGTCCACAATCTGTTTGCGAACTTGCGCAAGGCCCGATTGACCGTTCATGGTTTCCATTTGCTCAATGCAACGTCCGATCAACGATAAGTTGCATAATTTGCCGCTCACCCACCCGATCAAGGCTGTTCTTTACGCTTCTTGCCTAGGCTGCGGAATGGGAGAGAGGGCATCTTATGCCAAGCCATTTGCCGAAGCCGCACAAGCCGCAGCCGCGCAAGAAGCCGATCTTGAGTGTTCGCGCCCGGCTGATTGTGCTGGCGCTGCTGGCCATCGCGCCACTGGTGTTCGAGCGCGCCCATTCGCTGGAAGCCGCGCGCCTCCGGAGCAGGGAGCGCGCCTACGCGGAAGTGACGGAGCTGGCACGGCATGGCGCGCAGGAGCAGCAACAGATCATCTCCTCGGTCCGCGCCATGCTGCAGGTCCTGGCCGCCGCCTATGTAAGAATGCCGTTTGATCCGGGCCACTGTAATCGCGACCTGCACGATCTGGCCGGCAACGTCTCCTGGATCAGGACGCTGTCCATCGCCGCAACGGACGGCCGCATCAAGTGCTCGACTGAGCCGGGCGCGATCGGTTTGAATGTCGGCGACCGCCCGCACTTCCAGCATGCGCTGTCGTCGCGCGAATTCGCGCTCAGCGATTATTTCATCAACCAGACGCATCGGATGCCCAGCATGATTGCCGCGTTCCCGGCAGTGGGCGACGATGGCGACGTCAAGGCGGTCGTTCTGGCGTCCATCGATCTGCAATGGCTGAGCCAGCTCACCGCCGCCGCCGCGCAGGATTCGGGTGCTTCGGTCTTTATGATCGACGGCGCCGGCACGCTGGTTGCTGCATCGGCCGACGAACAGGCCCTGATCGGCCGGCGTTTCGCCGGCCGCCCGCTGGTTCAGGCGATGCTGGCGCGTGACGAAGGCACCACGGCGAGCGCGGACCTCGACGGCATCAAGCGTATTTTCGCCTATGTGCGCGTACCGTTTACCCGGGGCCGGCTCGCCGTCGGCTTCGATGAGAACGGAGTGTATAGCCGCATCAATCGCAAGATCGACATCACCGGTCTGCAGCTGGCATTGATCGGCATCTTCGTTCTGATTGCGACTTGGTTTGGCGGCGAACAACTGATCGTGCGGCCGATCCGTTCGCTGGTGCGCACCGTGGCGCGTTTCGGCCGCGGCGACCTGCATGCGCGCGCCACCCAGCAGCGCTGGGTTGCCGAATTCGAACCGCTGGCCGCCGCATTCGACGACATGGCGGACAAGCTTGCCACGCGCGAAGAGGAATTGCGCATCGCCAACGAGCACCTCGAAGAGCTGGCGAGCCTCGACGGGTTGACCGGCCTGGCCAACCGCCGCGGTTTCGACCGCGAGTTGGAGCGCGCCTGGCGATGCGCGATCGAGTTTCACCAGCCACTGGCGCTGATGATGATCGATATCGACCATTTCAAGCTTTATAACGACCGCTACGGTCACGTCGCCGGCGACACCTGTCTGCGCGCGGTCGGCGAGACGTTGTCGCTCGTCACCCTGGAAGAGGCGGTTCTGGTGGCCCGCTACGGCGGCGAGGAATTCGCGCTGCTGCTTCCGGGCCTCGACCTCCAACGCGCGGCCGCACTTGCCGAGGAGGCGCGCAAATCGATCGAAGACCTGCTGATCACCAACGCCGAAGCGTCCAGCGGCTACGTCACCATCAGCCTCGGCGTCGAGGCGATCATTCCCGACGGCGAGGGGCCTCCGTCCGCCCTGGTCGAGGCCGCCGACCAAGCGCTCTACGCCGCCAAGCGCAACGGCCGCAACACCGTGGTGGCAAGCGCGCCGGTGTTGTTCAGCATGGCATCGTGATTTGCTCGAAGCCCGTCGCGGCCAGCGCGACCGTGCCGTCCTTGCCCGGAGCCTCGCGGCGCCCGCGCTAATATGACCTGGGCAATCGCAGCACGTGCTCGGCGATGTAGGACAGAACCAGATTGGTCGAGATCGGCGCCACGGTGTAGAGCCGCGTCTCGCGGAACTTGCGCTCGATGTCGAATTCCTCGGCGAAGCCGAAGCCGCCGTGGGTCTGCACACACATGTCGGCGGCGGCCCAGGAGGCTTCTGCGGCGAGCTGTTTGGCCATGTTGGCTTCGGCGCCGCATTCTTCGTCCGCTTCGTAGCGCGTGGCCGCCTCACCCACCATCAGTTCGGCGGCGCGCATGGCCATGTACGAGCGGGCAATGGGAAACTGCACGCCCTGGTTCTGCCCGATCGGCCGGCCGAACACGACCCGCTCCCGCGCATAGGCGGCGGCCTTGTCGATGAACCATTTGGCGTCGCCGATGCACTCGGCGGCGATCAGGATGCGCTCGGCATTCATGCCGGAAAGAATATAGCGAAAGCCCTCGCCTTCGTTGCCGATGAGGTTCTCGGCCGGCACCCGCACGTTCTCGAAAAAGATCTCGGTGCTGGCGTGATTCATCAGGGTGCGAATTGGGCGAATGGTAAGGCCGCGCCCCTTGGCGTCGCGCATATCGATAAGAAAAACCGAAAGACCTCCGGTCCTCGATTTTGCCTGCTCGCGCGTCGTCGTTCGCGCCAACAGGAGCATGAGATCCGAATGCTCCGCACGAGACGTCCAGATTTTCTGGCCGTTGAGCAGGTAATGATCGCCGTCGCGCCGTGCGGTCGTCCGTAGGCTCAGCGTGTCGGTGCCGGAACTCGGCTCGGTCACGCCGAAGGCCTGCAGGCGCAACTCGCCGCGCGCGATTGCCGGCAGATAGCGCGCCTTCTGCGCGGCGCTGCCGTGCCGCAGCAGCGTGCCCATCGTGTACATCTGCGCGTGACAGGCGGCGCCGTTGCAGCCCGAGGCCTGGATTTCCTCCATGATGGCGACGGCGGCGCTCATGCGCAGCCCGCTGCCGCCGTACTCTTCGGGAATAAGCGCGGCGAGGAAGCCGGCCTTGGTCAGCGCGGCAACGAATTTTTCCGGGTAAGCTGCGCTCGCGATCGAGCACCCGCCAATATTCGCCGGGAAAATTCGCGCAAAGCGCGCGAACCGCTGCGCGGATCGGGGCCAGCTCTTGGTCTTCATTCACGATCGCAACTCGGCGCGCCCGTTGTTGACCGCGATCACGTCGCGTTCGACGACACGGGTCCGGAAGCTTATCACCGCGCCGTCGCGCCACATTTCGGTGCGCAGCGTCTCGCCGGGAAACACCGGCGCGGAGAAGCGGCAGGCGAACGCGGCGAGCTTTTGCGCATCGTAGCCGCACATGATTTTCAGCACCGCATGGCCGGCGAAGCCGAAATTGCCCAGTCCGTGCATGATCGGCCGCGGGTAGCCGGCCTGCTTCGCCACGGCGGGCTCCGCGTGCAGCGGATTGCGGTCGCCGGAAAGCCGGTAGACCAACGCAGTTTCCGGGCGCGTGGTGAGTTCGCACACCGCATCGGGTGCACGCGCCGGAATCGGGTGCGGCGCCGGCGCGCTGCGCGGCGGGCCGCCGAAACCGCCGTCGGCGCGGCAGAATGTCGTCTGCGTGACCGTCGCGATCGGCTCGCCGGTCGCCTTATCGGTCACTTCGCGCTCGGTGAGAATGAGCGCACCTTTGCCCGCCCCCTTGTCGACGACTTCAAGGATGCGCTGCTTCCCGACAACGGTATTCTGCCCCTTGAGCGGCCGATGCAGCCTCACGCCCTGCTCGCCGTTAACGATCCGCACCCAATCGATGCCGGAGTTGAGGTCGCGCATCCAGAAGCCGGGATGACCGAGGACGGCCCCCATGGTCGGCAGCACTTTCAAATTCTTTTCGTAGACGAAGGCCAGTTCGTCCTCGTTCATCGGGTCCTGGCCGAGGCCGACCCCCAGCGCATAGAGGATGCAGTCTTTCGAGCCGTAGGTCTGTTCCGCGGCCGGAATTTCGAGCGCCATCAGTTTGTCGTAGGAGATAGTCATTGATTTCCCCGTCATTCCGGCCGAGCGAAGCAAGAGCCGGGATCCATAGTCACCGCGTTCTGTTTGCATTGACTGTGATTATGGGTCCCGGCTCGCGCTCGCTTCGCTCGCTTGGCCAGGACGACGCCGGAGAGAACCTCATCACACCGGATCCCAAGCGAAATAATCGCTCGATCGCTCGAGCGGCGTGAACGAGGATGCGAACGCGCCCTTGAGCTGGGCGTCGATCTTTTCCGGCGTCCAGCCGTCGGAGCGATGCAGCGTGCGAATCGGGCGCGTCTGGTTGAACAGATAAATCTCGTTGTTGCGCACCGAGAAAATCTGCCCGGAAATGCCCACCGCGCGGTCCGATGCGAGATACACGGCGAGCGGCGCGATCTTCTCCGGCGTCATCTCGCGGAAGCGGGCGACGCGCGCCTTTTCTTCCTCGGTCTCGGCGGGAATCGAGTTGATCATGCGCGTCCATGCGAACGGTGCGATGCAGTTCGAGCGCACATTAAAGCGCGCCATGTCGAGCGCGATGCCGCGCGACAGGCCGACGATGCCGAGCTTTGCCGCCATGTAATTGGCCTGGCCGAAATTGCCGACCAGCCCCGAGGTCGACGTCATGTGCACGAAACCGCCGGAATTCTGTTCTCGGAAATGGCTGGCGCAGGCGCGGCTCATGTTGAAGCTGCCGTGCAGGTGAACGGCGATGACGTCCGACCAGTCCGACCAGCTCATGCGATGAAAGATGCGATCGCGCAAAATGCCGGCATTGTTGACCAGGATGTCGACGCGGCCGAAGGCGTCGAGCGCCGATTTGACGATCTTGTCGGCATTGCCGGGTTCGCTGATCGAAAGCGTCGAGACAATCGCCTCACCGCCCGAGTTCTTGATCTCCTCGACGACCTCCTGGGCCGGCCCGACATCGTTGCCGGCACCATCGAGGCCGGCACCGATATCGCAGACGACGACGCGCGCGCCCTCCTGCGCCAGCAAGAGCGCGATGCCGCGACCGATCCCGCGTCCCGCTCCGGTGACGATGGCGACTTTTCCCGAAACAATGGTTGGCATGAATGATTCTTTCAACACGCGACGTCATGCCCGGCCTCGTGCCGGGCATCCATGTCTTCAGGTCGGCACATTAAAGACGTGGATGGCCGGGACAAGCCCGGCCACGACAGGGTAGACGCATTCTAGGCACCCCAAACCTCGCACGCGATCTCGCCGATCATTTTCAGCTTCGCCCACTGCTCTTCCTCGGCGAGGAGATTGCCTTCCTCGGTCGAGGCAAAGCCGCATTGCGGCGACAGGCAGAGCTGGTCGAGATCGGCGAATTTCGCCGCCTCTTCGAGGCGCCGTTTGATCGTGTCCCTGGGTTCGAGCGCCCCGGTCTTGGTCGTCACCAGGCCGAGCACCGCGGAACGGCCCTTTTGCAGCCGGCGCAGCGGCTCGAAGCCGCCGGCGCGCGCACTGTCGTATTCCATGAAATAGGCGTTCACCTTGATCCGGTCGAAAAGGATCTCCTGCACCGCATCGTAGCCGCCGGTCCCCATGAACGTCGATTTATAATTGCCGCGGCACTGATGCAACGAGATCGTCATGTCGGATGGGGCGTTGGAGATCGCAACGTTGACGGCGTCGCCATAGAGCGGTCCGAGCGCGTCCGGATCATCACCGCGATCCTTCATCTGCTGGCGATATTTTGCATCCGCCAGCATTGTGATGAAGACGTCATCGAGCTGCAGGTAGCGGCAACCGGCATCGTAGAAAGCGCGTACTGCTTTCTTGTAGGCTTGCCCGAGGTCATCGAAAAGCTTGTCGAGACTTGGATAAATTGCTTTGTCGATCGGCGTTGGCATTGGCCGACCATAAATCGCCGGCGGTGCCGGAATGGTCATTTTCGGCGTGCGCGTCGTATGCGCCTTGAGGAACTTGAAATGCTCGAGCATCGGGTGGTTGGAAAAGCCGATCTTGCCGATGACCTTGATGCCTTCGTTACGCGTGGTGACGCCTGCAAAGGCGATGCCGGAGTCCATGACGTGCTTTTCGATGCCATCGAGACCCCACAGAAAGTCGAGATGCCACCAGGATCGACGGAATTCGCCGTCGGTGATCGATTGCAGGCCGACCTCTTCCTGTTTCCTGATGACATCTTCGATCGCGCGGTCTTCGACCGCTTTCAGCTCGGCGGCTGTGATCTCGCCCCTGGCGTGACGCTCGCGTGCCGCCTTGAGCGCGGCGGGTCGCAACAGGCTGCCGACGTGGTCGGCGCGGAAGGGTGGCTTGGTGCGTTGCATATTTCCATCCTCTGTCTGTCCTCCGTATTTCCATTCGTCACCCGCGGGTTTGACCCGCGGGTCCAGGCGGCCTCGTCGTTGCATGGATTGCCAGATCAAGCCCGGCCATGACGAATGAGAAGCCACTATCGCCCCCACACCTCGTCGGCGATTTCGACGATCATGCGCAGCTTCGCCCATTGCGCATCTTCGGCTAGGGCATTGCCCTCTTCGGTCGACGCGAAGCCGCATTGCGGCGACAGGCAGAGCTGGTCGAGAGGAATGAATTTTGCCGCATGCTCGATGCGCCGCTTGATGTCGTCCTTGTTCTCCAGCGCGCCGCTTTTGGTGGTGACGAGACCGAGCACGACAGTCTTGCTTTTTGGCACGAAGCGCAAGGGCTCGAAGCCGCCGGCCCGCTCAGTGTCGTATTCCATGAAATAGCCGTGCACGTTGATCGTGTTGAACAGTGTCTCCGCCACCGGCTCATAGCCGCCCGAGGCGACGAAGCTCGAGCGGAAATTGCCGCGGCACAGGTGCATGGTGACGGTCATGTCGGCGGGGATGTCGGCGATCGCGGCGTTGATCATGCCGGCGTAGATCCCGGGCAGCGCGGCAGGATCTTCGCCACGATCGGAAACGACCTTGCGCAACGCCGGGTCGCACAGATACGCGATGTTGACCTCGTCGAGCTGCAGATAACGGCAGCCGGCATCCGCGAAGGCGTGCACGGCCTTGCGGTAGGTCTCGCCGAGATCGCGATAAAAATCGTCCATCGACGGATAGATCGATTTCGGCACCGCATCGCGACCGTAGCGGAAGTGCAGCGAGGTCGGCGACGGGATGGTCAATTTCGCGGTCTGCCGCGTGTGCGCTCGCAAAAACTTGAAATGCTCGATCATCGGGTGCGGTTTGTAGCCGCCGAGCTTGCCGACGATGTGCAGCAGGATTGATCGCGGCTGAGGACCGCTGCCGGAAAATTTGATCTTGCGCTCGCCGATGTAGGATTCGACGTTGTCGAGATTTTCCAGAAAATCATAATTCCAAGAGATACGCCGATAATCGCCGTCGGTGATTGACTTGAGCCCCACATCCTCCTGCTTGCGGATGGCCTGCTCGATTGCGCGGTCCTCGACTTCCGCCAGGGCGTCGGCGGAAATTTTACCGTTTTTGCGCTTTTCCCGCGCTTCTTTGAGTGACGCCGTGCGCAACAGGCTGCCGACGTGGTCGGCGCGGAAGGGCGGTTTTGTGCGTTGCATTGTTCGCGTCCCTCATTCTCTCTAATTGCCGCCCGCGATTCTCTCTCATTGTCACCCGCGGGCTTGACCGCGGGTCCATGCGGCGTCATCGCTGTATGGATTGCCGGGTCAAGCCCGGCAATGACGAATAGAATCATTTATCCCACACCTCGTCGGCGATCTCGACGATCATGCGCAGCTTTGCCCATTGCTCGTCCTCCGCCAAGACGTTGCCTTCTTCGGTCGACGCGAAGCCGCATTGCGGAGACAGGCAAAGCTGATCGAGTGCCACGTATTTGCTCGCCTCGTCGATGCGGCGCTTGATGGCGTCCTTGCTTTCGAGCTTGCCCGACTTCGAGGTGACGAGGCCGAGCACGATTTGCTTTTTCCCCTTGGGGAAGAAGCGCAGCGGTTCGAAGCCGCCGGCGCGCTCGGTGTCGTATTCGAGGAAATAGCCATCGAAGCCGGTATGGCCGAGCAGCTGTTCGGCGACGAACTCATAGCCGCCCGAGGCGATGAAGGTGGACCGAAAATTGCCGCGGCACGAATGCATGGTGATCGCCATGTCGGCGGGCTTGCCTTCGAGCGCGGCGTTGGTGAGCCGCGCATAAATTCGCGGCAACGCGTCCGGATCGTCGCCGCGCTCCTTGGAATGGGCGCGCTCGCTGGGATCGCACACCATCGCCCAGGCGGTATCGTCGAACTGCAGGTAGCGGCAGCCGGCATCGTAGAACGCGCGAATCGCGGCGCGGTAGGCTGCGGCGAGATCATCGAAGAACGGATCGAGCGTCGGATAGACGTCTTTGCTGATCGACATGCGGCCCTGGCGGAAATGGAGCGTCGACGGCGCTGGAATCGTCATTTTCGGGGTGACGCGCGTGTGGCTTTTGAGAAACCTGAAATGCTCCAGCATCGGGTGGCCGGAAAAGCCGATTTTGCCGGTGATCTTGAGGCCCTCGGCCTTGGTCTGCACGCCATGGAACTGGATTCCGCCTTCGGTGCTGAAGGGAGTGATGCCGTCGAGACCCCTGAAGAAGTCGAAATGCCACCACGAGCGGCGGAATTCGCCGTCCGTAGCGAGCTTCAGCCCCGTGTCCTCCTGTTTCTTGACGACCTTTTCGATCTCGCGATCTTCCACGTCTTTGAGCTGCGCCGCCGCGATCGCGCCTTGGGCGTGCTTGGCGCGCGCGTCCTTCAATGGTGCGGTCCGCAACAGGCTGCCGACGTGATCGGCGCGAAATGGCGGCGTGGTACGCTGCATAACAGTGACTCTCCCTGTTGTTTTCTATTCGCTTCGCGAACCGACGGCCGAGTGGGTCGCGAATGTCAAATCCGCTCCACTAGCTAGGGTGGTCGACCCGCGATTCCACCTTACCCCGCCCTTTCAGGGGAGGGCTTGAGCACATACCGCCCGTCTTCAAGCCGGCCGAGCCGCTGCGCGGCATAAAGCGCGTCGAGTTCGCGCACGATCTCGCGGCCATCCTTGCTGTCGAGCGCGGTCATCAGTTCCAAAAAGCTCGCTGGGCCGGCCGCCAGCGCGCCGGCGACCGATTTCTGCGGCGTGATTTGCTTTGCTGCCGGTGGGGTCGGAACCGAGAACTCGAACGCGTTGCTCTTGCCGAACGGCATGGTGCAATCGAAGCCGAGCTTGGCGCCGGTGCGCGCGCCTTGCAATGACGGATCGAGCGGCACGACGCGGAATCCGGTGCCGGTCAGCAGATCGCGGTCGGCCTGGAAACGCGTCGCGAACGCCCAGTCGCACTCGGCGTCGGAGAACACGTCGATGTCCGGGTCGAAGACGAAGACGTGCTTGGCTTCTGCGTGCGAGGCAAACACGGCCGCAATGGCGTTGCGGGCATCGCCGGGAACGCGCTGGCGCAGCGCGACGCGCACGTTGTACATCCCGCCGCTCGATGAGGTCGCACAGACCGCGAGCGGCTCGCGCACCGACGCCATCAACGCGGCCCATGCCGCAAACTCCGTCTTTAGGGCGGAGAGCTGCGTGGTGTCGGTGTGCATCAGCGTGCGGCCGCTGATGGTCAGGGTCTGGAACAGAGCATCCTCGCGGTGGGTGATGGCGGTGACGTGCAAGACCGGATTGCGCTTCACCACTCCGTAGTAACCGACATATTCGCCGAACGGCCCCTCCGGCTCGACATGGCCGGCGGGGTCGAGATAGCCTTCGATCACGTATTCGGCGTCGGCCGGCACGTAGATATCGCTGGTCACGCATTTGACCACCGGCACCGGCGCCCCGCGCACGGCGCCGACGACGTCCAGTTCGTCGACCGAGGGCATCGCCACCATGGCGGCCAGGAAGTCCGCAGGGTGCGAGCCGACCGCATAAGCGACCGGCACCGGCTCTTGGCGTGCCGCGCCTTCGAGATAGATGGCGCGCATGTCGCTCGGCGCGATCAGGTCGACGCCGGCGTGCCGCTTGCCCCGCAGCATGATGCGGCGGCAGCCGACATTGGTGAACCCGGTGCCGGGAAACAGCGCGTAATCGATGCCCGCGGAGATGTAGGGTGCGCCATCGGCGCCGTGCTGCAGGTGCACCGGCAGGGCCGTGAGGTCGGCCTCGTCGTCCTTGAGCACGACCTGCTGCACCGGCGCCTGCTGCGATGACACTTTGATCGGTGGTTGCAGACGATTGAGACGCTGGCTCAACGTGCCGAGAAGCCCTCGTTCGTCGGTGCCGAGCGCGCTGGCGAGCCGTTTGCGCGAGCCCATGACGTTGCCGACCAGTTCGGTTTTCTCCGGACCTGCCGCTTTGAACAGCACCGCGCGCGGATTGCCGTCGAGCACGCCGGCCACATCGATCAGGTCGATCGGTTTGTCGTAGATTTCACACTCGCCGGTGCTCACGAGCGTCTCGACGAAATTGCGCAGCCGGAAGCGCTCGGTATCGATTGTCGGCATGGGCGGTCTCCCAACGGCGGAATTTTGAGTGGCGCATGTCAAGGCGATTTAGCAATGCCCGCGCGAAGGTGTAAATGCCGTTCCGTCATTCGCTCTCACTCGCTTCGCGGGCTCGGCCAAAACGATGAAGGAGACCCTTATGCCATCAACGCTTCGACTTTATGAGGACGTGCTGTCGAGCGAAGCGGAAGCGGTCGAATTGCCGCCGTTGCCGCGCATGATTTTCGTCGTGCATGGCTCGCCGACGATTGCCGGGCGGGGGTTTGCCGACCACCAGGCCTGGAGCAGCGAGGGTGGTGCGACGCTCGCGCCCGGGGAGGCCGGCGCGACGCTCTGGCGCTGGGAATTGGCGGCCGGCGAGGGGGGCAGCGGCGCCGTTGCCGGGCGCGGCATCCACTCGCGCGAAAAGCTCGCCGTGCGGCCGGAAACACTGCCCGCGGGACGGCTGTTGCTGCGCGGCGACAGCGTCGGCTTCCCGCCCGGCGGGTGCGCCTATTTGCATCGTCACCAGGGCCCCGGCATCCGTTGCCTGCTGGAAGGCGGCATCCGCATCGACACGCATGGCCGCTCGACCGCTTACGGACCGGGCGGCGCGTGGTACGAAAGCGGACCGGACCCGGTATTTGCGCAAGCCGCCGACCGGCCGACCCGCTTCATCCGGGTCATGGTCCTGCCGGTGGCTTATGTTGGCAGAAGCTCGGTCGAATATCTCAACGAGGAAGACCGGACGAAGCCGAAGTCGCAGCAATATCAGATCTTTGCCGATCTGCCGCTGACCATCGAAGCAGCGCGCTGATCGTTGCGCGAGGTCAGTGTTCCGCACCCAACGCGCTTTCGTGCCAGCGCCGCAGCGCCAGATAATTGACGAAAGCGAGCAGATAAAAAATCACGATGCCGGCGACCGACAGCAGGAGCAGCGCGGCGAACATGCGCGGAATGTTGAGGCGATAGCCGGACTCGACGATGCGGTAGGCGAGACCGGAGCCTGCGCCGGCGGAACCGGCCGCGATCTCGGCGACCACCGCGCCGATGAGCGACAGCCCGCCGGCGATGCGGAGGCCGCCCAGGATGTAGGGCAGCGCCGAGGGGAGTTTCAGATTCCACAGCACCTCGGTGCGCGAGGCGCCATAGAGCGAAAACAGGTCGGCGAGATTGCGATCGACCGAATTCAGCCCGAGCGTGGTGTTTGCCAATACCGGGAAGAACGCCACGATCCAGGCGCAAGCCAGCACCGCCACGGGCTGCGGCAGGTAGATCAATAGCAGCGGCGCGATGGCGACGATTGGCGTCACCTGCAAGATCACCGCGAACGGATAGAGCGAGTATTCGACGAGCCGCGACTGGTTGAACAGCACGGCGAGCCCCACGCCGCCGACCGCGGCAAGCAAGAAGCCTTCGAGTGTCGTCAGCAAGGTCACCAGCAGCGACCGGGACAGCAACGCGCCGTCGCTGACCAGCGTTTGCAAAATGAGACTCGGCGCCGGCAGCACGTAGGGCGGAATATTCGCGACCTGCACGACGAGCTGCCAGCCCCCGAGGCTGAGACCGAGCACGATGATCGGCAATGCGATGCGCAGCACGCGATCGCGGCTGCGTGCTTCCGTTCGTCCCTGCGGGAGCAGGGACGCGGAATCCGTTATCTTGCTCACCGTTGGACTCGCGCTTGCGCGGGAATGGGCGGGTCCGGCGGCGGTCACGGCTTGCCTCCAGCCGCCATGGCCCGTGCGAGCGTCTCCGACGCCCGGCGGCACAGAGCGGCATATTCAGCCGAAGTGCGAAAATCCTGGCCGCGGGGATAAGGCACGTCGATCGCCAGTTCGGTGAACACGCGACCCGGCCGCGCCGCCATCACCGCGATACGGCTCGCCAGATAGACCGATTCAAATACGGAATGAGTGACGAACACAACTGTCGTGCGCAGCGCCTGCCACATGTGCAAGAGATCGTCGTTGAGCTTAAAGCGGGTGATTTCGTCGAGCGCGGCGAACGGCTCGTCCATGAGTAGAAGCTTGGGCTCGGTAACCAGCGCGCGCGCAATGGAGACGCGCATGCGCATGCCGCCGGACAGTTCGCGCGGATAAGCGCGCTTGAAATCCGCCAGGCCGACGCGGTCGAGTGCGGCTTCGACGCGGGGCGCGGCTTTGGCGGCGGAGATGCCGGAGAGCTTCAGCGGGAGCCGCACGTTGTTAAACACATTTGTCCACGGCATCAGTGTCGGCTCCTGGAACACGAAGCCGATGCGGCTGCCGGCTTGTGCCGTCGCCGCCGCCCATTCGATCGCGCCTTTCGTCGGCTCGCTCAAGCCGGCGACGATCCGCAGCGCCGTCGATTTGCCGCAGCCGGAGGGGCCGAGCAGCGTAAGGAATTCGCCGTCTTGGATGTCGAGATTGAGGCCGGCAAGCGCCTGCGTGCCGTTGGGAAAGGTTTTGCCGACGCCATGCAGCGCGACGAGAGACCCGGAAGAGTTGATCGCATCTGGTGGCATTACATTTTTTCCTCACCCTGAGGTGCGAGCGAAGCGAGCTTCGAAGGGCGACGGTCCGGCGGAGGAGCATCCTTCGAGGGCCGCTTCGCGGTCGCCTCAGGATGAGGTTTCATTGAGGCTTCGGCCGCAGATCCATGCCGACCTTTTTGCCGGAGAACTGGGTCGTGTAGGAATTCTGATAGGCGAGACCCGCCTTGGTGACGCCGGCGCGCACCATCTCGTCGAAGAAATTCTTCATGCGCGCGTCGGTTAGGACGCCGACACCTAGCGTCGTCGCGTCGCCCGAATCGACGATGCCGGCTGCCTTCAGTTCGGTGACGCAATAAGCCAGCAGGTCGTCTGTCATCTCCGGGTTCTGTTTCTTGATCAGCGCATTGGCGGCCGAGTTGTCGTTATAGATGTAATTGTACCAGCCGATGATTGAAGCATCGACGAAGCGCTGAACCAAATCGGGTTTGCTGTCGACGAGATCACGGCGCGTTTGGATCAACGTCGAATAGCCGCTGAAGCCTTGATCGGCGAGCAGGAATACCTTGGGTACGAAGTGCGCCGCCTTCTGGATGGTGAACGGCTCAGACGTCACATAGCCCTGCATCGCGCTCTTCATGTTCACGATGAAGGGCTGCGGGTCATTGTTGTAGGGTTTGACCTGCGAGTCCGTGAAGCCGTAATCGGCCTTGAGCCATTGGTAGAAGGTCGCCATGCCGTCGCTGGAGATGAACAGGGTCAGATTCTTCAGATCCGTGAACTGGTTGACGTCTGGGTGGGCGATCAGCACATCCGGGTCTTTCTGGAACAGCGCGGCGACTTCGACCGTCGGAATGTTCTGCGTGACGGCATCGAAGCCCTCCAGCGGGTCGGCGCTGAGGTAGAAATCAATCTTGCCGACCGGCAGCAGGATGGCATTGTTGACGTTCGCACCGCCGGGCACGATCGTTACATCCAGGCCATATTTGCGGTAGGTCCCGTCGGCCAGCGCCTGATAGAATCCGCCATGCTCGCCTTCCGCCGCCCAATTGGTGCCGAAGGAGACCTTGTCGAGGCTTTGCGCCCGCACCGGCCTTGCCGCTGCGGCGGCACCGGCGGTAACCCCGAACAGCTTTCTTCGCGTCATCGACAAAGACATCGGTTGCTCCTTTGGGTCGGGGCCGCAACAATAGGAAACTCTGCAACGCTTTGCGAGCCGAGCGCGAGAGCCCCCCGATGACGCCGCCCCGACGCGACTGGATGCAAATGACCTGGCAGGAGATCGCCGCAGCAGGCGGCGCCACGGCGCGCTGGATCGCCGTGCTGCCGCTCGCTGCCGTGGAGCAGCATGGGCCGCACCTGCCGCTCGGTGTCGACAGTTACATTGCCGAGGCCTACCTGGCGCGGGTGCGGACGCTTGTGCCCGAAGACCTGCCGGTCACGTTTCTGCCGGTACAGCGCGTTGGCATCTCGGCCGAGCACCTGTCCTATCCGGGTACGCTGAGCCTCTCGGCGACGACTGCAATTGGTGCCTGGACCGAGATCGGCGAGAGCTTGGCGCGGGCCGGCGTGCGCAAGCTCGTGCTCGTCACCAGCCACGGCGGCAACGTCGCCGCCATGGAATTGGTGGCGCGCGACCTGCGCGTGCGGCTCGGCATGCTGGCCGTGACTGTGGGCTGGCACCGCTTCGGCTATCCGGAGAATTCGTTCTCGGCCGAGGAAAAGCGGCACGGCATCCACGGCGGCGATATCGAGACGTCGCTCATGCTCGCCGCCCAGCCCGATACGGTGCGCACGGCAGAGGCGCGCAACGCGACGCCGGCGACGCTGGCGATGGCGCGCGAGTTCAAATGGCTCGGCGCCTACCGGCCTGCCGGCTTTGGCTGGATGACGCAGGACCTCAATCCGAGCGGCGCGATCGGCGACGCCACGCAGGCCAGCGCCGCCAAGGGCGCGGCCGCGCTCGAGCAGGGCGCCAAGGCCTTCGTCGAACTGCTTCGCGAAGTCGACCGCTTCGACCTGTCGCGCCTGCGCGAAGGGCCGTTGGGGGAGGCGAAGGATTTGTGAGCCGTCATTCCGGGGCGCGCGAAGCGCGAACCCGGAATCCATAAGCCCTGCATTGACGGCTCTTACTCGGCGTTCGTTCTGCGCGACCAGTGATTATGGATTCCGGGCTCCGGCCTGCGGCCGGCCCCGGAATGACTTACGCCACGAGCTTCACGTATTCGAAATCGCCGGGCTTGTTGTCGATGCCGACGCGCGGCGGGGCGATCCAGCTCGCGAATTTTCCCGGTTCGGTCACCGGCTTCATCAGGCTGGCGATGAAGTCGCCGTCGTCCTTCGACGGCAGCCATTGGCCTTTGTCGCGATTCCAGGCCGCCGTATCGACGAGCTTGCCGTCCGGCGACACGTGAGCGTTCTTGAACTCGCCGATCTGGCGATGGAAACCGACGTGCGGCAGTTCGAACTTGAAGGCAATGCCGGTCCGCCCGACGATCTTGTTCCAGCGGTCCAACCCGCGCTGGCAATCAACGGTGTAGTCGTCGCGCAGCCGCATGTTGATCGCGGTCAGCGCCGGCTCATCGACGCGCTTGATTTGGCCGTCAACGAGCTTGAGCACCGGATAGCGGGCGCTCTCCAGGCGATGATCATCCTGGATCTTACTCTCCTGTAAACGCCCCTTCAGTCCGGCCGTGAAGGTGTTGGCGGCATTGGTGGACATTTCCGAGCCGAACAGATCGAGCGACAGCGAGTAATGCAGGTTGAGCTTTTTCTGGATGGTCGGCAGATCGATGACGCCGAGAAGGCGGGCTTTCTCGATGTCGTTTGGGTCTTCGATGCCGGCCTCCTTCATTGCCTCGCAGGTACGCTGGATGGTGCGCCCGACGCCGGTCTCGCCGACGAACATGTGGTGCGCCTCTTCGGTGAGCATGAACCGGCAGGTGCGCGACAGCGGGTCGAAGCCGGATTGGGCCAGGCTCTCCAACTGCATTTTGCCGTCGCGATCGGTGAAGAAGGTGAACATGTGGAATGACAGCCAGTCCGGCGTGGCCTCGTTGAAGGCGCCGAGCATGCGTGGCTTGTCGGGGTCGCCGGAGCTGCGGCGCAGCAGTTCTCCCGCCTCTTCGCGGCCGTCGCGGCCGAAATATTTTTGCAGGATGTAGACCATCGCCCACAGATGGCGGCCTTCCTCGACGTTGACCTGAAAGACGTTGCGCATGTCGTAGAGCGATGGAGCCGTGTGGCCGAGGTAGCGCTGCTGCTCGACCGAGGCCGGCTCGGTGTCGCCCTGGATGACGACGAGGCGCCGCAGCATGGCGCGATATTCGCCGGGCATTTCCTGCCAGGCCGGCTCGCCGTAATGAGCCCCGAATGGAATCGTGCGGCCGTCCTCTTTCGGCGCCAGGAGAATGCCCCAGCGGTATTCGGGCATTTTCACGTAGTCGAACTTGGCCCAGCCTTTCGGGTCTACCGAAACGGCGGTGCGCAGATAGATGAGCGCCTCCTGGAAGCCTTCCGGGCCTCTGTCCTTCCACCAGTCGATGTAACCCGGGTGCCAGCTCTCCAGCGCGCGCAGCACCTGCTGGTCCTCGGCGAGATTGACGTTGTTCGGAATCTTGGTGCCGTAATCGACAGTCTCAATGGTCATGGCTTTGCTTCTCCTTTCCTCCCCCGCTTGCGGGGGAGGGGGGACCGCCCGAAGGGCGCTGGAAGGGGCGCCCCCTCCGGCTCGCTTCGCTCGCCACCTCCCCCGTTTCACGGGGGAGGAAAGTTGATCCTCACACTCTCCTCGTATCGAATGCCGGCTTCTGCCCGCTGCCGTAGCGTTTGAGCGCGCCGTCCTCGCCGATGGCGTTGGGACGCTGGAAAATCCAGTTTTGCCATGCGGTCAGGCGGGCAAAGATTTTCGATTCCATCGTCTCGGGGCCGGCGAAGCGCAGGTTGGCTTCCATGCCGGTCAGCGCGTCGGGCGAGAAGCTCGCGCGCTCTTCGAGAAACACGCGCACTTCGTCGTCCCAGTCGATCGAGTCGAGCGCGAAGGTGACGAGGCCGAGGTCTTGCGCGCGCTCGGCCTCGAGCATTTTCCCGCGCTCGGCTTTGGCCGCTTCCACATCAGACGGGCTTGCCAGAAAGCGGCTCGCCAGCCGGGTCAGTGCGTTCGACATCGGGTAGGCGCCGAAATTGGCCTCGCCGAGCGCGATACTTGCGGGGGCTTTGTTGTCGCCCTGGCGGGTGCCGATCAGCATGTAGGAGCGGTCGGATGCGAGCGGCAGCTCGGCCAGCGTGCCGGCAAAGCAGGAACCCGGCTCGATCAGCGTCACCAGCGAGCGCGAGGTGAGGTCGACGCGCTTGAGCACGCGCTTCCACAGATGACGGATTTCGCGTGCCAGCCAATCGTCGCAATTGGCTTCGATAAATCTATCGTAGGCGAGAACCCGCGCCGAATCGCCCGCGGACTTGAACACGATCGCGGCGACCTCGGGTTCGTTGAGCCTGATATGCAGGATCGCATCGTCGAGCGCGCGTGCCAGATCGAGCGGCCAGAATGCGCTGCCCAGCGCCGCCATGGCCTCGGCCGAGGCCGGCGGCGCGGTCGCCGGCCCGCGCAAGGTAATGATGACGAGCCGGCGCGCGCGGTCGGTTTCGACCGATAGCGAATCATACTCGACCGCATCGACGGAGAAATTACGCTTGAGCGGCGTAAGCTTCACGCCCGGCGCGCCGCCGCCGCGCGTAGATTTTTCCGCAAATTCGCGCGCGCGCGCTGCGACTGTCTGCTCGAACTTCGAGCCCGGCACCACTTCGTCGACCAGCCGCCACTCGGCGGCGCGCCGGCCTTTGATGCCCTCTTCGGTGGTGCAGAAAACGTCGGCGCGGTCGCGGCGCACCTTGCGCTTGTCGGAGATGCGGGTCAGTCCACCGGTGCCGGGAAGCACGGCGAGCAGCGGCAGTTCCGGGAGCGCCACAGTCGCGGAACCGTCGTCGATGAGCATGATGTGGTCGGCGGCCAGCGCCAGTTCGTAGCCGCCGCCGGCAGCGGTGCCGTTGATGGCACAGAGGGTCGCAACGCCGGAGTTTTGCGAAAAATCCTCGATGCCGTTGCGGGTCTCGTTGGTGAATTTGCAGAAATTGACCTTGTGGCCGTGGGTCGCGCTCGCCAGCATGCGGATGTTGGCGCCGGCGGAAAAAACCCGCGGCTTTGCCGAGCGCAAAAGCAGAACGCGGACTTGCGGATGCTCGAAGCGCAGCCGCTCGATGGCGTCGGCGAGTTCGATGTCGACGCCGAGATCGTAGGAATTGAGTTTCAGGTCGTAGCCTTCGAACAGCGCGCCTTTCTCGTCGACGTCCATCGTCAGCGTGGCGACGTCGCCGTCGACCGCGAGCTTCCAATGGCGATAGCGCGCCGGCTCGGTCTGGAAATCGATCCGCGTCTTGCCGTCCGCCAGAGCGGCTCCGTTGTGATCCGCCATTTAGCGCCTCGCGCGCATCGAACTCATTCCGACCAAAAGAGAACTATAGTGCATTAACTCGCCAGCCTTGCCGTTAATATGCATTATAATGGCGATTATCCCTAACTAGACAGAAGGGGAATAATCGGCTACAGCACTATAGTGCAGGTCCGCCCGCAATCAAAGTCGGGGGCGCAATATGAGCGTCCTCCTCAAAGCTTTGCGGCGAGTTATTTCTTGGATTCGATGCGAAGGCTTTTGGTGTCCTTCAGAACCCGGAGTAGCTCGTCTTGGAGTTCCTTTTGACGCGCTGCCTCAGTCCCGTGCGCTTCTGGGGAATAGTACCGATCAATATCCGTTTGCTGCAAACGCTTATAGCCAAGAACAATGGCTATCTCTGATAGGAGCTCAATGTAGCTGTGATTCCAGCGTTCTTGGCTCCAGGGCCTTTGACGGAATGTCCCTGACGTTGTTGAAATAGGAAGGCAGGCGTCGATCACCTCAGGCCGCTAGGCTTGAGGTTGCGAATCGCAAACCGAGAGCGAGGAGATCGACGCCATGACGAAGCATATCGAATTGAAGAGGTTCGACCAAGGTACGGCATTGACAACAGGTACGGCGCTGACGACGGGTACGCTGGCATTGTCGCCTTTGGTGATTGAAGGACTTGAGGAGTTCAAGGGCAGCTTCGACCGTCTGTGCCTGCATGCCGGGACTGCGGCCATCGAGGCCATGCTTGCGACTGATGCGGAACAGCTTTGTGGCAAGCGCTACCAGCGTCACGCTGACCGCCAGGGCCATCGCTGGGGCATGATCGATAGTGAGGTTGGCTGGCACGGTGGCAAGGCTGCTATCCGGCGGCCCCGGGTGCGGCGGCGCGGCGGCGCCGAGCTGGAGCTTCCCAGCTGGACGGCGATCCAGAAGGCGGATCTTTTGTCGCGTTGGGCATTCAACCAGATGCTGATCGGTGTGGCGACGCGCAAGTACGCGCGTTCGGTACGACTGCCGGACGGCGATCTGGCCGGCCAAGCCAAGCGCGCCACGACGAAGTCCCTCGGTCTCGCGGCGGTTTGTGGCGCTGAGCACGGCGAAGCTGAAGGAATGGCTGGCGGCCGATCTGTCGGAGCTCGTCGACCTTCTGGTGATCCAGATCGATGGGCTGCGTGTCGGCGACCATGTGTTGGTGGCGGCGATCGGCATCGACGGAGCCGGCGACAAACACGTGCTGGCCGTGGCCTTGGGCGCGACCGAGAACGCCGCCGTGGTCAAGGCGTTGCTGGCCGACCTGATCGAGCGCGGGTTGCGACCGGATATCGCCCGCTTGTTCATCGTCGATGGCGCCAAGGCGCTGAGCCGGGCCATACGCGACACCTTCGGAAGCTTCGCGCTGCTGCAGCGCTGCCAAGTGCACAAAGGACGCAATATCATCGAGCGGCTCGACCCATCGTTGCACGCCGGGGTCAAGAAGGTCCTGCGTCAGGCTTGGGACAGTCCGACCGCCGAGCAGGCCGAGCGAGTTCTGAGGAACTTGGCGCGTCGGCTCGATCACGATGCCCCTGGCGTCTCGGCTTCGATCCTCGAAGGGCTGGACGAACTGCTCACCGTGATCCGCATCGGTCTGCCTGATCAGCTGCGGCGCTCGCTTGGCTGCACCAACGCGATCGAAAGTCTGATGGCCGTGCTGCGGAAGGTCTGCCGCAACGTCAAACGTTGGCGCGATGCACGGATGGCATTGCGATGGACTGGAACCGCAATGCTGGAGGCTGAGAAAAGCTTCCGCCGTTTGAAGGCCCACAAGCAGCTTCCGATTCTGAGGGCAGCGTTGCTCCGCCACCAGCAAGTATTGCTCGGCGACAAGCTCGTTGCCAGAAAAAATCTGGCAGCATAGGATTCAAACCAATGGCGCCTGCTGCACCAATTTCAACAGGCTCCGGGACTATCCGGCCTTTGAAGGCTTATCGCATATGCCTCGTGCCACTTTTCAACGACCTTACGATTATCTGCGAATACAACATCTATTAGATTTAGAGATGTGGCCCAGTCGGCAGTTGGTGGATTGGCTTTACGATGACCCATCAGCGTAAGGAACAGCTTTTCTTTTGTTTCCAATTTTCTAGCTCGACGCTGATGCCAGAGTGTGATGATGACCGCGACTACTGGGCCAACAAAAAGCGCAATGACGGTAATGATTTCAATTGTTGCGGGCGGATTTGACACGGCTCAGCACCCCTCGATTGCCGTTCCGAAGATATCCGCATTAGCGCGATTGTTATATCGGAACTGAAACTCCGCGACATACAGCGGCATATATTTGGCCGACATCTTGTGGAACGTGCCGACCACGCCGCGCTTGAAGATCGACCAGAAGCCCTCAATCGTGTTGGTGTGAACCGCGCCGATCACGTATTGCTTGCGGTGGTGATCGACCGCTTGGTGATTGTATTCGGTCAATCCCTCATAGACGCGGCTTTCGTCAGTCGCCAGCAAGCTAACCTTGTTCGAAACCATTTCGCGCACGAAAGCTTGGCAAGCGTCGCTGCTCACGTGCCCAATTACTCGCGCGACGACGTTGCCCTTACGTTGAACGGCGCCGATGATTGCGGTTTTGGTCGAGGGACGATGCTTGCGAGCACGCCGTTCGCCATCCCAATGTTTGTTTTTGTCCTTGCCGCCGATGAAGCTTTCATCGACCTCGACAATGCCGCCGAGCTTTTCGATGTTCTCGATCAGGGCAGTTCGGATTTTATGGCACATGAGCCAAGCCGTCTTGTAGCTGCCGAATCCCATGTAGCGCATGATTTGCAGAGCGCTCATGCCTTTCTTGCTGGCGAGCATGAGGTGGGTGACCTTGAACCAATCCCGCAAGGGCTTGTTGGTGTTTTCGAAGATCGTCCCGGCAATATGGGAGAACCGATAGCCGTCAGGAGCGCATTGCTCGCATTGCCAGTGCCACTGGCGCGATTTGAGGTCATAGACCTTGGGGTTGCCGCAGCGCGGGCAATGCACACCATCGGGCCACCTACGGGCAACCAGATAGGCTTTGCAGGCGTCTTCGTCCGGGAAGGCCGCATCGAACTGGGCGGCGGTCATCTGCGGAACGGGTTTGGGACGTTTTGCCACGGCTTTCCCCCATCGGTAGGAGGATATTGCCACGGAGCATCCTGTCTGTCAAGTCGGGGATAATCGCCATTATAATGCATCACGCCGCAACCCCGGAATCGCTCCGGGCCTCGGCCTCGTGGTGCTCGCGGAAGAGCCGGTTGATGAAGGCGGTGACAGTCGCCAGCGCCAGTTCAGGCGCCTCGCGGCAGGGGTCGTGGCGGATCCCGGGCAGCACTGCCGCCTCGACCGGACAGAAGCATTCCTGTTGCGCCATCTCGATCTGGCGGAACGTCCCATATTGGTCGTTCTCGCCCTGCACGATCAGCATCGGCACGCGGATATAGCCGAGCGCTTCGGTGATATCCCAGGTGCGGAACGCGGGACTGAGCCACGGCTCGCTCCAGGAGCGGAAGGCGCAATCGACATCGGCGTGCCAGCGCTTGAGCTTTTGCCGCAGATTGCCGGATGCGAAGGCCTCGCGCGCCCGCCGGATTTCCGCAAGTCCCATCTCCTCGGTGAAAAAATGCGGGGCGACCAGCGCCAGGCCGCGGACGCGGTGATCCTGCACCGAGCCGGCGTAGATGGCGGCGATCGAGGCGCCGTCGCTGTGGCCGAACAGGACGCCGCGGCGAAATCCGATTGCATCGAGCACGAGCGGCAGCACTTCCACGGCCTCCTCGTGCATGAACGAGGCGGTGCGCGGCAACTTGCCGGGGCTCGATTGGCCGTAGCCCGCGCGCGAATAGGCAAAGACGCCGGCGCCGGTCGCGTCGGCGAGCTTTTCGGAAAACGCGCCCCACATCGCGGCCGAGCCGAGACCCTCGTGCAGCATCACGATGGTCGGCGCTTCGCCGGGCCGCGGGCCGATCATGCGGTACTCGAGCCGCAGCGGCGCAAGATCGAGAAACCCCGCGTCGGGGAGCGTCATGGCGGCTCCTGACCTCTCTCCGGCGCGCGGGGAGAAGGAGTCGCGGCGTTGCCTCCGAGCAACTCAGCCACGGCCTGCAACAGTTTCGCAAAGCTCTGCTCCACCGTCTCGCCCGACGTTTCGACCTCGGCCTGCGCTCGCGCATAGTCGGCACGGCGCGCATCGAGAATCGCGACCAGATCCGCCATGGCCTGCCGGTTCTCCGCCATCGGCCGGAAATCGCCCTGCGCCATCACGCGGCTCATGTGCTCTTCGGGCCGCGCTTTGATCCACACCGTGTGGGTCCGGCGCAGCAGCAGCGCATAGGTTTCCGCATCGGCCACGATGCCGCCCGCCGTGGTGACGATCGCGGCCTCGTGCCCGGCGATGACACGCGCGAGGGCGCTGCGCTCGTGCCGGCGGAACGTAGCGGTGCCGGCCATCTCCATGAGATCGGGAATGCTGGCGCCGTAATCCTCTTCGACCAGCCGGTCGAGTTCGATGAACGGCCAGCCCAGATGCTGGGCGAGCCTTCGCCCGAGCGTCGATTTGCCGGCGCCGCGCAGACCGACAAGCGCGATCCGTCGCGCGCGATCGGCGGTCTCCGAGCGCGCGACTCGCGCTTCGATTTCCCTGGCGAGCGCCGGCATGTCGTGCTCCGGCACCTGCGCGAGCAGATCGACGATGCTGCCCAATGCCGCCGGGCGCTTGCCGGCTTCCGGCAGCAGCGCCGCCGGGACCATATCGAGCGCTTGCGCGATCGCGCGCAGCACGCTCACCGATGGATTGCCGGCACCGCTTTCGATCTGCGCAAGGTAGCGTTCCGACGCGCCGCAGGCTTGCGCCAACTGCCGCCGCGTCATCCCGCGCTTGGCGCGGTTCTTCCGCACTTCGGCGCCGATGGTGGCGAGGAAGGCCGCAACCGATCCGGCCGCGTCCGCCGGCGCGGCGATTATTTTCGGCTTAGCAAATTTGGCCACCGGCCCCGCCATCGCATCCGCTCTTATGCACTATAATTCATGCTTTAATAGTGGCGATTATCCGGCATTAGGTAGCAAATCCAAATGAATGGGAATTATCGTCTCCTGCACTATAGTGCATATCGCGCCGTTGCCCTAGAGGCAATCCTCATCAGCGCAGTTGTGTATGGGCATCCAAGAGAAGCTAACGCCGCCTTCCTCATCGACGTTCAATTGCCGAAACAATTGAGTTTGTCTGGTGATGGGCGGCTCCGACAAGGTGTCGAAATAGGTGACCCAAGCGACAAAAAATACACGCCGTTTATTTATCAAAATGTCATGCAGTTGCTGCCCGAAGAGGTCGCCGAACTGCATCCCAATCTCTTGACCCGGCCCGATGAGAACCGGATGCGGAGTGATCTCATCCCATTTCATTGCAGCAAAGGGATCGGGTTCTGTCGGATCGATGATTCTTCCGTGTCTTACCTGCACATGACGCGCCCAAGTGCTGCCGCTGTTTTTAAGCGCCAACGAGATCGAATATCGATCTGCGACTTTTGGCGGCGGGGGGTATCGTCTGCCGCTGATTTCGAGATAAACATAAGCGCGGAGTTGCCGTACTGCGGTTTTTTCCGCATGAGCCAACGTGTCATTAGTGGTGGACCACAAATTGTCCGTGCTTCCTTTCAGCGTCCAAGTGAACCAAGCAATGATGAAAGCGGCTATGGCCGCAAAAAACCCGCTGTGCTTATCGATTAGGCGAACAGTGCAGATCGCCCGACTTTCGATGATGACAGTGATATTGAAGCCATTTTGATTTGGCTTGGCCTGTCCTGCGTTTTCAGTCCACTCACCTACACATTGGCCAAACGAATTGCTGAATCGCTCTTCGGCCCCAATGAACAGCGCCGCAATCACTAGCAGGGCGAGAAAAAATGGCCAATGTCGTCGCATCAGCATCCGCTTACCGTTCCGAAAATATCGGAATTGAAGCGATTATTATAGCGAACTGAAGCTCCGCGACGTAGAGCGGCATGTATTTGGCCGACATTTTGTGGAACGTACCGACAACGCGGCGCTAGAAGGTGGACCAGAGACCTTCAGTCGGGGCAAACCGGTACTAAATCGCGATGTTGCTGACTACCTGAGAGGAAAAGATTTGCAATGGACCCGATCAGCATCCTCTTGGGTGTCGTCTTCCCAATCCTCTTATCGGCCGGCTTAGCTCTAGCCTTAGCGTCGGTTAGTCATACTGCCTATTGGATCGCAAAGGTGTGTTTCTGTGTGGCCGCGCTTGATTTGGCAGGCCTAACGGTATGGTGGCTCTATACTACCGAGAGCGTCGCATGGAAGACGATGGTCGGCGCTGCACTCGGCCTGATTATTGTCGCCACGCTTCCGGAGGTCCTGCGCTGGGTTGATCGGAACGAGGCTGCAGTTGTAAGCGAGCGCGCCAAAAGGTTAGATCAACAATTTGCTGACCTCGGCCCTATCATTGAGGCCTTACGCCAGAACCAACGGGCGCTTGCTGCATCTGATCATACCAAAAAATTGGCCGCTGCGCTGTTAAAATCATTTGATAACTTACAACGGGCTATTCAACAGCGAGAAAAACTCACGGGCACAAAGGATATCGAAAATCGGTTAGCGGTCGCGCAACACATCATTGATGAACTAAAAGTTATCCTGCAGAACGTACACACATTCGAAACATCTCAGGGCAAAGGTCTAATCATCAATACTGCTCCGAACCGGATAGTCCCGGAGCCTGTTGAAATTGGTGCAGCAGGCGCCATTGGTTTGAATCCTATGCTGCCAGATTTTTTCTGGCAACGAGCTTGTCGCCGAGCAATACTTGCTGGTGGCGGAGCAACGCTGCCCTCAGAATCGGAAGCTGCTTGTGGGCCTTCAAACGGCGGAAGCTTTTCTCAGCCTCCAGCATTGCGGTTCCAGTCCATCGCAATGCCATCCGTGCATCGCGCCAACGTTTGACGTTGCGGCAGACCTTCCGCAGCACGGCCATCAGACTTTCGATCGCGTTGGTGCAGCCAAGCGAGCGCCGCAGCTGATCAGGCAGACCGATGCGGATCACGGTGAGCAGTTCGTCCAGCCCTTCGAGGATCGAAGCCGAGACGCCAGGGGCATCGTGATCGAGCCGACGCGCCAAGTTCCTCAGAACTCGCTCGGCCTGCTCGGCGGTCGGACTGTCCCAAGCCTGACGCAGGACCTTCTTGACCCCGGCGTGCAACGATGGGTCGAGCCGCTCGATGATATTGCGTCCTTTGTGCACTTGGCAGCGCTGCAGCAGCGCGAAGCTTCCGAAGGTGTCGCGTATGGCCCGGCTCAGCGCCTTGGCGCCATCGACGATGAACAAGCGGGCAATATCCGGTCGCAACCCGCGCTCGATCAGGTCGGCCAGCAACGCCTTGACCACGGCGGCGTTCTCGGTCGCGCCCAAGGCCACGGCCAGCACGTGTTTGTCGCCGGCTCCGTCGATGCCGATCGCCGCCACCAACACATGGTCGCCGACACGCAGCCCATCGATCTGGATCACCAGAAGGTCGACGAGCTCCGACAGATCGGCCGCCAGCCATTCCTTCAGCTTCGCCGTGCTCAGCGCCACAAACCGCCGCGAGACCGAGGACTTCGTCGTGGCGCGCTTGGCTTGGCCGGCCAGATCGCCGTCCGGCAGTCGTACCGAACGCGCGTACTTGCGCGTCGCCACACCGATCAGCATCTGGTTGAATGCCCAACGCGACAAAAGATCCGCCTTCTGGATCGCCGTCCAGCTGGGAAGCTCCAGCTCGGCGCCGCCGCGCCGCCGCACCCGGGGCCGCCGGATAGCAGCCTTGCCACCGTGCCAGCCAACCTCACTATCGATCATGCCCCAGCGATGGCCCTGGCGGTCAGCGTGACGCTGGTAGCGCTTGCCACAAAGCTGTTCCGCATCAGTCGCAAGCATGGCCTCGATGGCCGCAGTCCCGGCATGCAGGCACAGACGGTCGAAGCTGCCCTTGAACTCCTCAAGTCCTTCAATCACCAAAGGCGACAATGCCAGCGTACCCGTCGTCAGCGCCGTACCTGTTGTCAATGCCGTACCTTGGTCGAACCTCTTCAATTCGATATGCTTCGTCATGGCGTCGATCTCCTCGCTCTCGGTTTGCAATTCGCAACCTCAAGCCTAGCGGCCTGAGGTGATCGACGCCTGCCTTCCTATTTCAACAACGTCAGGGACATTCCGCTCCGAACACCTTCCACGTTACCTTTCCAGTACCAATGAGGACACCGCCAAATCTTACATTTCCAGATCTGCCGCCCGGCTCAACACCAGACGTCAGTGATAAGACGAATATCGGATTTACAGTAATATTCAGGCCAACGAACATTCGGGTTGACGTTTTTCATTTTACTGCGAGTGCGGAATTGTAGGCACGCTTCTAAGAAGAAAACATAGTCCCAGTCGATTTCAATCAGATGCGAAGTCCCTTTAGTAGCCGACGGCTCACACAAATTATTCAAAAATCTTGCGCCAGCCGGAGGATTGCGGCTCGGTCACGTGCTCGGCGTTCTCGGCCATGTCGGGACCGGGATCGTCCGGCGCGTGGACGAGCGGAATCACGGCTACGGCCTTCGGCGTGGCGCCCTTGTCCTGTGCTCGCGCAACCGGTGGCGCCGACTGCGGTAGTGGTGACTTTGTCAATTCTGGCGACGCTTCCGCCGCAGGAATGTCCTGCACGGGCATGGGATCCGATGCGATCTGCTCGCTCGCGGTTTCGACCGGTTCGGGCAGCGGCTCCATCGCCTCCACGGGGACCGCTGGTGCGGCTGCTCGCGGCTCGATCGCCGGTGCGGTCACCATGCCGGTGAGCGGCACGCGCCACTCGAGCGCGTCGAGGCGGCCGGTCACCGGCGACACCGGCAGCCAGCGATCGGACACATGTCCATCAACCGTCCATTGCGGGTCCGGTGCGGCATTGAGCGCACGCGCCATCCATTCGCGCGCACGGCCTTCGTCGTTGTGCTCCGCACGTTCCAGTTCGGCCATCAGGAGCGCAACGCGCCGGGTCGGCGCCGCCAGATAGGACGACAGTGCCGCGCGCGCCTTCTTGAATTCGCGGGCGTCGAGTGCGGCGCGCGCCAGTGCCAGCCGGCCCTCGACGTGGCCGGGTGTTTTCTTCGCCAGTCCCTCCATGCGCACGAGCCGGTCGCGGGCGGCATCGCCGAAGCGCAGGTCGGCGTAGGTTTGCGCCAGCTCGGGATGCGGATTGGCGCGCCACGCCTTGCTGACGATGCGCGCGGCGCGGCGCAGTTCGCCACCCTCGGCGAGCATGCGGCCGGCGAGCGCCGCCGCCGGCACCAAGGTGGGCGCGAGTTTCACCGCTTCGAGCGCAGATGCTTTGGCGGCCTCGCGATCGGCATCCTCGTTCGCCAGCGCGTGCGCGGTCAGCATCACCGCGCGCTGCCGCCGATAAACGGCCTTGTCGAGGGCATTCCGGCTGCGCTCGAGCAGCGCCAGCGCGCCGTTCCAATCGCCGATCGCGCAGCGGAACTCGAGCACGGCGCGGCCGGCCCAGGCGAGCGCCGGCGCTGTGCGCGCTGCTTCCTCCGCATAGGCGCGGGCGCTGGTGTGGTCGTCGCGCCGCCGTGCCTCGACATAGAGGCCGTGCAGGCCGAGCGCCTTGGTGTCGGCGCGGCTCGCCATGCTGCGAAAAGTTCGCTCGGCGGCTTCGCGGTCGCCGGCAAGCTGCGCCGCCTGCGCGGCGAGCAGCAGCGCCAGCGGTTCGCCGCCGGCGATCCGGTCGACTTCGGTGGAAAATCTGCGCGCGGCAACCACATCGCCGGAACCGACCGCAATCAGTCCGTTGGAAATTGCCTCGTAGGCGCGGGCGCCGCGGCGATGGCGCAAACGATTGGCAAGCGCAAGCGGCGAGCGCAGGAGCGCGCGCACGAGATTCCAGAGCAGTCCCGCGAGCAGCAGCACCGCCACGATCGCCACGCCCCAAACCATGAGCGAGGTTTCGATGCGCCAGCCCTGCCATGTGACCACCACATCGCCGGGACGGTCGGCAAGCCAGCCCACCGCGAGCGCCAGCCCACCGACAACGATGAGAAAGAACAGGACGCGGATCATTGCGTGGCCGGCTGGTTGAGCGCCGCGAGGGCGTCGGCGGCGATGCGCCGGCTCGCCGCAATCGCGGCGGCGCGCGCATTCGCCTTCGCCACCCAGGGCTCGGCCAAGGCTTTTTGTACCGGAGGTAATTGGGCGACGTCGGCCAGTGCGGCACCGATGTCGGCGTGGGCGGCATCGGCATCAAGCCGCGCCAGCACCGAAGACGGCGCGCCGCCCGCCGGTGCGTTCACGGGCGTGATGTGGACCAGGCTTTTGGCATTCTTCTCGATCCGGCCGAGGAAACCGCCTCCGCTCGCGGTGGGTGCGGGGGAGGCCGATGCCGGGCGCAGCGAGGCCGTCAGTTGCGAAAGCTCGTGAGCAAGTTCAGCGACGCTGGGAATTCCGCTGGCGGCGAATGGTTCGAGTGGAGCGGTTACATTCGGGCCCGCGCCCAACGATTTTGCTGCCGTCAATTCGGTCTGATAGGGCGCGCCACGTTCGACCGCCGCGCGCAACGCGTCCGCTGCCACGGCCGCGCGTGCGGCGCGATCGGGCATACTGGCCGCACGTTGCGCCGCCGCCGAAAGCGTCTTGATCGAGCCTTCAAGCGCGGTGATGCGGGCGGCGAGCGCGTCGAGATCGCTGCGCTGGACGGCATTCTGAGAGGCACTCTGCGCCGCCCCTTTCGCTGTGTCCGCAGCCGCATCGGCGGTCTGCGCCGCCGTTTTCGCCGTGCCGGCTGCGGCATCGGCGTTGTGCGCCGCGGTTTTTGCCGCACCGGCGGCAGCGTCGGCGCGTTGGCTCGCGGCTTGCGCCGCAACGGCAATTTCGTCGAGCCGGCGATTGATGCCGGCAAGTAAGTCGCTCAACGCCTTGGTTTGTGCCTCGATGCCGGCGACACGCGCGGCAAGCGCCGCGTCGGCGGGCCGCGATTGCAATTCGGCCTCTATCTTGTCGAGCTGCGCGGAGATCGCGGGACTGGCGCCGCCGTCGGCCGCTGCCCCGGGAGCGTTGCGCGTGGGAACCAGTCCCGAGACCCAGACGCCGAAAGCGAGCGCGCCGACAAGGGCGGCACCCACCACCACGCCGGCACCGTAGCGCCATAGCCCGGCGGAAGAATTGCCGTGCGCCGTACTGGCTCTCGTGCCGCTGTCGCCTCCGGCCGGCTGCGTCGTCGCGGCGGATTTCGGCGGTGCGGTCTCGGTTTCGGTGGCCGTCAAATCGATGGTCGGCGGCCGGCGGCGCGGTCTGCTGTCAGGCTCGCTCGTCATGGGTTCTCCAAAGCGCGGGTTCTCCAAAGCGCGGCGGTGGACCGACGGGTTGGGACTCTTCCTGAATTCTTGCCGCCACAATTCTTGCCGCCACGGCATAGTACGGGGCGAATATGGCGGCAACAGATCGCACCGCCGCGCATGCAGCCCTTGCACTCACGCGGTGCCCGCGCCGATCAGCGCCAGAAGCGCGGCCTCGCTGGGATGCGGCGCGATACGAATAGCCGCGGCGCCGGCGCGGCGCAGTGGCGCGGCCGCACGCGCCGAGAGACACAATTGCACGGGCTTGAGCGCGCTCGGCAGGATTCCGGCTGCCGCGGCCGCATGGACGTAAGCCTCGGCGCTGCGGGGTGAAAAATGCAAGATGCCGTCGATGCCGTCGCCCAGTGCTTCGATGGCGGCCTGGGGCAATCTTTGCACGGCAGCAGCGCGATAAAGCACGACCATGTGCACGAACAATCCGTGGGCGCGAAGATCGCCTGCAAGATCGCCGGAGCGGTCTTCGCCGGTGAGATAAAGCGCCGACGCACCCGGCGGCATCCGCTCGGCGACCGTGCGCACAAGATCCTCGGCATCGCCTTCCGCCGAGGTGACATTGGCAAAGCCCGCCTCCCGCATGGCTTGGGCGCTGTGCGCGCCGACGGCAAACACCGGCCGATCGAGAAGCAATCGGAGCTGCTCGTGCGCGGCGAGCGCGCGCGCCGCGTTGGCGCTGGTGAGCAAAATCGCCGCCCAGGGTCCCGCGGCGATCTGCACGTCCGCAACGGCTTCGATGCGGATAAGCGGCACCTCGATGACCGTGTGGCCGCGCGCGCGCAAGGTTCCGGCGGTGCGCTGCGCATCGGGCTCCGGCCGGGTGAGAAGAAGCCGCACCGGCTATGCCTGCAGGAAAAAATCGCTGCTCGCGCGGCGCCTAAGCTCATCGCCGGCGTCGCGACCGAGTGCTGTCGCGTCCTCGCGGTTGCCCTCGCGCACGACCTCGAAAGCTTCGCTGCCGTCGGGCCGGATGATGATGCCGCGAAAACGCACCAGGTTTCCGTTGACGCGTGCGTAGCCGCCGATCGGCGTGCGGCACGAGCCGTCGAGCGCGGCCAGGAAGGCGCGTTCGGCGGCGAGCGCGGCGGCCGTATCTGCGTCGTTGATCCGGGCAAGCAACGCGCTTGTGGGCGTATCGCCGGCGCGGCTCTCGATCCCGATCGCTCCCTGGCCGACCGCCGGAACGAACGCGTCGACGTCGAGCAGTTCGGTCGCGACCGAGAGCAGGCCGAGGCGTTTGAGACCGGCGACCGCGAGCAGCGTCGCATCGACTTCTCCGGCGGCAAGCTTGCGCAGCCGCGTCTCGACATTGCCGCGCAACGGCACGATCCGCAGATCCGGCCGCAATCGCTTCGCCAGCGCCTGGCGGCGCAGCGAAGCCGTGCCGAGGATGGCGCCCGTGGGCAGTCCGCGCAGCGTCCTCGCCGTGCGGCCGATGAACGCGTCGCGGGCGTCTTCGCGCGGCAGGAACGCCGACAAGATCAGGCCCTGCGGCAGAACCGTCGGCATGTCCTTCGACGAATGCACGGCAAGGTCGATAGTGCCGGCAAGCAGTGCCTCATCGATCTCCTTGGTGAACAGCCCCTTGCCGCCGGCTTCGGCCAGCGGCCGGTCGACAATAGCGTCGCCCGCGGTGCGGATGACTTTGATCTCGGCCCGCTCGGCGGCAGGCGCAGATATTGTGGCGAGGCGGCGCAGCACTTCGCGCGCCTGCGCCAGCGCGAGCGGTGAACCGCGCGAGCCCACGCGCAAGATTCCGGCTTTCGTCGACAATTCTGCCATCGGACTCTCGCTCGGTAGGGTGCATATAATACACCCCATGATAGTCCTCGGCATCGAGACGACCTGTGACGAGACCGCGGCTGCCGTGGTCGAACGCGGCGACGACGGACGCGGCCGTATCTTGTCCAATGTCGTGCTGTCGCAGGCCGAGCACGCCCGGTTCGGCGGGGTGGTGCCGGAAATCGCCGCTCGCGCCCATGTCGAGGTGCTCGACCGCATCATCGTCCAAGCCATGGTGGAAGCCGAGCAGTCGCCGGCCGCGCTCGACGGCGTGGCCGCCGCGGCCGGACCCGGCCTGATCGGCGGCCTGATCGTCGGCCTCACGACCGCCAAGGCGATCGCGCTGGTGCACCGCAAGCCGCTGATCGCGGTCAATCACCTGGAGGCGCACGCGCTCACCGCGCGGCTTACCGACGCGACGCCGTTTCCCTATTGCCTGTTTCTGGCGTCCGGCGGCCACACGCAGATTATCGGCGTGCGCGGAGTGGGCGATCATTTGCGGCTCGGCGGCACCGTCGACGATGCCATCGGCGAGGCGTTCGACAAAGTCGCGAAACTGCTCGGTCTCGGCTATCCGGGTGGACCGCAGGTGGAAAAGGAAGCGCTCAAAGGCGATCCGCAGCGCTTTGCTCTGCCGCGTCCAATGAGCGGCCGCCGCGACGCCGACTTTTCTCTCTCGGGACTGAAAACCGCGCTGCGCCTGGAGGCGGAAAAAATCGCCCCGCTCAGCGATCAGGACGTCGCCGATCTGTGTGCGTCGTTTCAGCAGGCCGTGGTCGACGTGGTGATGGACCGCTTGCGCGTGGCGTTTCGCATGTTCCGCGATCGTGTCGGGGTGCCGAGCGCGCTGGTGTGCGCCGGCGGTGTTGCCGCCAACCAGGCGATCCGCAAGGTTTTGCATCGGCTCGCCTTCGAGGCCGGCACGCAGCTCGTGGCGCCGCCGCCGGCTCTGTGCACCGACAACGGCGCGATGATCGCTTGGGCGGGTGCCGAGCGGCTGGCGCTTGGGCTGGTCGATGGCCTCGACGCCGTTCCGCGGCCGCGCTGGCCGCTCGATCAGGTGACAAAAGTGGCCGTGAAATAGATGCATTCCGGGCTCGCGGGCCGTTGACCCGCGTCCCGGAATGAGTCTAACCCGCATCCGTCGAGTGGATCCGGCGCTCGGCGACCACGAGCGGTTCCAGCCTGCCTGAGCGCGCGCGCCGGGCGACAAGCTTGTTGAGCGCTCCCAGATAGGCCTTGGCGGAGGCGACGAGCGTGTCGGGATCGGCGCCCTTGGCGGTGACCGAGCGGCCATTTTCGGCAAGCCGCACCGAAACTTCGGCCTGCGCGTCGGTTCCTTCGGTGACCGCGTGCACCTGATAGAGTTCGAGCGTCGCCTCGTGCGGCACCATGGCCTTGATGCAGTTGAACACCGCATCGACCGGGCCGTTGCCTTCGCATTCCTCGATGGCGGCGCGGCCGCCGATGTCGAGCTTCATGGTGGCGCGCTGCGGCCCGCGTGTGCCGGCGATCACCGACAGCGAGACGAGCTTGATGCTGTCCTGCGCGGTCGCAATCTCCTCGTCGACCAGCGCCTCGATGTCTTCGTCATAGACGTGCTTCTTGCGGTCGGCGAGCGCCTTGAAGCGCACGAACGCTTCCTCGAGCTGATTGTCGCCGAGGTGGTAGCCCATTTCGTTGAGCTTATGGACGAAGGCATGGCGGCCGGAATGCTTGCCCATCACCAGCGAGGTCTGCTTCACGCCGACGCTTTCCGGCCTCATGATCTCGTAGGTCTGGGTGTGCTTGAGCATGCCATCCTGGTGGATGCCGCTCTCGTGCGCGAACGCGTTGCGGCCGACAATCGCCTTGTTGTACTGCACCGGAAACGATGTCGCCGCCGCCACCAGCTTCGATGCCCGCGTCAGCATGGTGGAGTCGACATTGCTCCAGTAAGGCAGCACGTCATTGCGCACCTTCAGCGCCATCACGACTTCTTCGAGTGCGGCGTTGCCGGCGCGTTCGCCGATGCCGTTGATGGTGCACTCGATCTGCCGCGCGCCGGCGCGCACGCCGGCAAGCGAGTTCGCCGCCGCCATGCCGAGATCGTTGTGGCAATGCACCGAGAAGCGCGCCTGGTCGGAGTTCGGCACCGCCTCGCGCAGGCGCTTCATCATCCCGAAATATTCCTCCGGCACCGTGTAGCCGACGGTGTCGGGGATGTTGATGGTGGTGGCGCCGGCCTTGATGGCGGCCTCGACGCAGCGGCAAAGAAAATCGAACTCGGTGCGGGTGCCATCCTCGCTCGACCACTCGACGTCGTCGGTGTAATTGCGCGCGCGCGCGACCTGCGCGATCACCATTTCGTAGACTTCCTGCGGCTCCTTCTGGAGCTTGTATTTCATGTGCACCGGCGAAGTGGACAGGAAGGTGTGAATGCGCCGCCGCTCCGCCGGCCTGATGGCTTCGGCGCAGCGGTCGATGTCCTTGAACGCGGCGCGGGACAGGCCGCACACCACCGCCTTCTTGGCGCGCTTGGCGATCTCGTGGACGGCGGCGAAGTCGCCGTCGGAGGCGATCGGAAAGCCGGCTTCGATGACGTCGACGCCCATCGTGTCGAGCAGTTCGGCGACTTCGAGTTTTTCCTCGTGCGTCATCGTCGCGCCGGGGCACTGCTCGCCGTCGCGTAAGGTGGTGTCGAAGATGACGACGCGGTCCTTCTCCGACCGCTCGGGCGCGGAATTCTTCGGCTCGGCGCTTGTCGCCTTGCCTGTGGCCGGCGCGGAATTTTCTGGCGTGCTCATGAAACTGGGTCCTTCTCGCTTGCGCCCGCCGCGGGGGGTTTTGGGCGCTCTTGGGTTCCGGTTCTGCCGTCGACCCCTGAGTGCCCAGGCGCAAACGCCCAGCCGGCCCTCAGGGGGCGCTAAGAAGCAGGAGCCCGCCGAGAATCGTGCAAGGCATGAGGGCAATGCCGGACGGAGCCGGTGCGGCCCCCCTGGTCAGCGCATGAAAATGCTGACGCGTCGACATCGCTACTGTCCTCGTCATGTCCCCACAGCATCGCGGAGCATGGTGAATGCCGCGTTAAGGCCTGTGCGGGACGCACCCTATTATTAGCGGAAGGGGCCGCCGCCGCGCAAGTCCGGGGATCGGCCGTCACGACCAAAGATTGCGCAAGTAGGCGGTGACGAAGCGCGGCATCGCGGGATCGAAATCGGCTGGCGAGCGAACGATGCGAATGTCGACGAATTCGGGCTGCTGCTCGCGGGCCAGATGGCCCATGATGCGCAAACGAAGCTCGTCGGCGCTGCTCCGCGACGCCACCTGCTTGAGCAACGCCAGATAACAGCCGTCACGCACCATCGTCCAACCCGGCTCGGCGTCGAGGCCGCCAATATCGATCCCGGTCTCTTCGAGCAATTCGCGGCCGACGTGGCCGGCGAGGTCGAGCACCCCGGTGGCGTCGACATCGCCCGGCTCCGGCGTCCCGCAGGGGAAATAGAGCATCCCCGCATTGGCGGTCGAAGGCGCCATCTTGCCGACGATAAAGGCGCCGTCAGCGGCGGTGAGCGCGGCGACGCCAAAAACGTTGGAGACGCTCCGGTCGGGGAAATTCCAATCGCGCCAGGCGCACAGGCTGGCGTAATCGGCCTCGAAGCAGGCGCCGCGCAACACGCCGGATGCGATCTCATAGCGATGCAGCAGCAGGATGCGGCCGTTCCAGGCCGCCGAACGGCGGCGCTGAAACTGCGCGAAATGCCGGTCGATCTCGCCCCGCCGATTCGCCGCGAACGGCCACGGCCACGCTTCGAGTTCGATTTCCGCCCGATCGAGCGCGACGATCTCGATGTCGGTCGCGCTCGACGGCTTCACGAGGGCTTGCGATCTTCGTTGGGCGCGTCAGTCGTGCCACGGATTGACGAACAGGCCGATAAGGCCGCTCACGCCCTTCATGTGCGGCGACGGCGGCGATCCGAATTTGGCCGTCAAATCCTCACGCGTCAGACCGGCCGGCAACGCATCGGGCGCAAAATCGGTCGCGATGAGCGTCAGCGTGTAGTGATGCGGCGTCTGGCCAGGCGGCGTGCAAGGACCGGAGTAATGCCCGACCCCCATCAGGCTCTTGCCGCCGACATATTGATCCGAATCCTTGCTGGTTGCGCCTTCGGCGAAGCCGGTGACTTTGGCGGGATCGATGCCGTAGGCGACCCAGTGACTGACGCCGAACGGCGCGCGGCCTTCCGGATCAAACATCAACAGGACGAGGCTCGTGGTGCCAGCCGGCACGTTGCTCCAGTGCAGTTCCGGCGACACGTTCTGCCCGACGCAGTTCGGGTTCTTTCCATTTGCATTGGTGTTAGCGACCTTCTTCGGCATCATGTGGCCGTCGGCGAAAGTCTTCGATGCCAGGGTGAATAGACCGGCAGCGCTCGCCGTAGTCGCCGCGAAGCCGAGAGCGAGGGTTACGGCTGCGGCCGTCAATAAATATCGTTTGGCAAGCATTTTCATTCCTCCCATTTTTCGTTTGTCTGCGCCGCAACCGAGTGTAGCGGCGGCATTATCGAGATCAAGGCTGATTCGCCCGTCCGCGGCGTGCCGCAGGACCGGCACCGCCGCTTGAGAAATTGCCGTGGATCAATTGCGCGAACGATCGACCAGCGCGCGCTCGCGGATCCACGGCATCATCTCGCGCAGCTTGGCGCCGACCGCTTCCGCCGGATGCGCGGCGAGCTTTCCCCGCATCGCCTTGAATGAGCTCTGGTTGACCTTGTTCTCCAGCATCCAGTCCTTGACGAATTTCCCGGCTTGGATGTCGGCGAGGATTTTTCGCATCTCGGCGCGCGTGGCGTCATTGATGACGCGCGGCCCGGAAACGTATTCGCCGTACTCGGCGGTGTTCGACACCGAATAGTTCATGTTGGCGATGCCGCCCTCGTAGATCAGGTCGACGATGAGCTTCATCTCGTGGATGCATTCGAAATAGGCCATTTCGGGCGCATAGCCGGCGCCGACGAGCGTTTCATAACCGGCTTTCATCAACTCGACGATGCCGCCGCACAGCACCGCCTGCTCGCCGAACAGGTCGGTCTCGCATTCCTCGCGGAATGTGGTTTCGATGATGCCGGCGCGGCCGCCGCCGATTGCCGCGCCGTAGGACAGGCACAGGTCGTGGGCGTTGCCCGAAGCGTCCTTGTGAATCGCGAGCAGGCACGGCACGCCGGCGCCTCGCTGATACTCCGAACGCACGGTATGGCCCGGCCCCTTGGGCGCGATCATCATCACGTCCAGATCGGGGCGCGGCTCGATCAGGTTGAAATGGATGTTCAGCCCGTGCGCGAACATCAGCGCGGCGCCTTCCTTCATGTTGGCGTGGAGCTGGTTGGTGTAGATGTCGGCCTGCAGCTCGTCCGGCGTGAGCATCATCATCACGTCCGCCCATTTGGCGGCTTCGGCGACCTCCTTGACGGGCAATTTCTCGCCGTGCGCCTTCTTCACCCCCTGCGAGCTCTTGCGCAAAGCCACCGCGACATCCTTGACGCCGGAATCGCGCAGGTTGAGCGCATGGGCGTGGCCCTGGCTGCCGTAGCCGATGATGGCGACCTTTTTGCCCTTGATGAGGTTGAGGTCGGCGTCGCGATCGTAATAGACACGCATGGTGTTCATCCCTACTCGTTAATGCTCGTTCGGATGCTGCTTCTAGGTTCTTGGCGCAGCTTGGACAAGCCCGCTTCGCTCCGGGCGCGGGCGCAGCGGCGGCTTGCCTTCGGCGCCGCACTGAGCATCGAACTTCTCGCGTGCGCGCGCGATTTTCGGCTGGTTGCGGATCGCCCATTCGCCGAGCGCCGCGACCGGCGCAAGCAGGTCGCGGCCGAGCGGGGTGAGCGCGTAATCGACCCGCGGCGGAATGATCGGAAACACGGTGCGCGTGATCAGCCCGTCGCGCTCCAGGCCGCGCAGAGTGAGCGTCAGCATGCGCTGCGAAATGCTGCCGATCGAACGGCGCAGCTCGTTGAACCGTACCGGCCCCGGGCCGAGCCTGGTGACGACCAGGACCGACCATTTATCGCCGACGCGGGCGAGCACGTCGCTGATGGCGCGGCAGTCCGTGGGTAAATTGAGGTGCCTCGGTTTCATCGATGTGCCCGCTTGCTGCCTCCGAATGGTAACCTATGTATCCTTAGTTATGAATACTAACCAAGGCGCGCAATCATGCCCATTTCGCAAGTCGCCGTCATAGTCGGTTCGAACCGTCGCGAATCGATCAATCGCAAATATGCCCAGGCGCTGGTCAAGCTCGGCGCCGGCAAGTTCGACGCCAAGTTCGCCCGCATCGACGACCTGCCGATGTTCAACCAGGACAACGAAGGCAACCTTCCGGCCGAGGTCGTACGCTTCAAGGACGATATCACCCGCGCCGACGGCGTTCTGATCGTGACCCCCGAGCATGACCGCTCGATCCCGGCGGTCTTGAAGAACGCCATCGACTGGGGCGCGCGGCCGTTCGGCAAGAGCGTCTGGCCGGGCAAGCCCGGCTTCATCACCGGCACTTCGGGCGGCGCCATCGGCACCGCGCTGGCGCAGCAGCATCTGCGCTCGGTGATGCTCGGGCTGGGCATGATCCTGCTTGGCGGCGAGACTTACATCACCAACAAGCCAAATCTGATCGACGACCAGGGCATTATCGGCGACGAAAGCACCCAGAGATTCCTGCAAGGCTTCGTCGACCGCTTCGCCACGCTGGTCGCGAAGCTTAAGCCGGCGGCGTAACGTCAGGCGTTACATCCCTTGCGGGCCGCGGGTGATGCCGACGACCCCAGTGCGCGAGACCTCGACCAGACCGACCGGCAGCATCAAGTTGACGAAGCTTTCGATTTTTTCCGACGTACCGGTGATCTCGAACACGAAGCTCTCGATGGTCGCATCGATGACGCGGGCGCGAAAGGCGCTGGCAAGCCGCAGCGCCTCGGCGCGGTGCTCGCCGGTGCCTCGCACCTTGACCATCGCCAGCTCGCGCTGAATGGCGGGGCTCGACGTTGTCAGGTCGATGACGCGATGCACCGGCACCTGCCGTTCGAGCTGGTTCTTGATCTGCTCCAGCACCATCGGCGTGCCGCTGGTGACGATGGTGATGCGTGAGAGATGTTTTTCATGCTCGGTCTCCGACACGGTGAGCGAATCGATGTTGTAGCCGCGGCCGGAAAAAAGGCCGATCACGCGTGCGAGCACGCCCGGCTCGTTATCGACCAGCACGCACAACGTGCGCGTCTCGACGCGCTCGCTGACGGCAGCGGCAGGGTAATGGGTAGTCGCGGCATTGGCGTTCACGGCGTCTCTCCTTGGCAAGCGCAGCGAGTCGGGCGACGGGTCGAAATTGCGGCGAGCTACCCCTCGCCCGATCCTCGCAACGCTGCCTGTTGCTCCAACCACCCTCTCTCGCCAGGGGAGAGGGTATCAGTCACACCAGCATCTTGCCTTCCTCGGTGACCGCATCCTCGACGTGCGTCGATGCATCGCCGAGCAGCATCTCGTTGTGGGCGCGGCCGGAAGGAATCATCGGGAAGCAGTTCTCCGCCGGGTCGACGACGCAGTCGAAGATCACCGGCTTCTTCACCTCGATCATTTCGCGGATTTTCTCATCGAGTTCGCCCGGATGCTCGCAGCGGATGCCGTAGGCGTGGTAGGCCTCGGCCAGCTTGACGAAGTCGGGCAGCGCCTCGGTGTAGGAATGCGAGTAGCGGCCGCCGTGCAGCAATTCCTGCCACTGCCGCACCATGCCCATGTACTGATTGTTGATGACGAAGATTTTTATCGGCAGGTCGTACTGCACCGCAGTCGACATTTCCTGCATGGTCATCAGCACCGATGCCTCGCCGGCGATGTCGATGACGAGCGAGTCCGGATGGGCGATCTGCACGCCGACCGAAGCCGGCAGGCCATAGCCCATGGTGCCGAGCCCGCCCGACGTCATCCAGCGGTTGCCCTCCTGGAATTGATAGAACTGCGCCGCCCACATCTGATGCTGGCCGACTTCGGTGGTGATGTAGGTGTCGCGATCCCTGGTCAGTTCGTAGAGCCGCTGGATGGCGTATTGCGGCTTGATGATCTCGTTGGAATTGCGATAGGCGAGCGAGTTCTTCGCCCGCCACTTGCCAATCTGCGCCCACCAGGCGTCCAGTGCCTTCCTGTCGGTCTTGTGTCCGCCGGCCCGCCACGTGCGCACCATGTCTTCGAGCACGTGGCCGCAATCGCCGACGATGCCGAGATCGACCTTGACGTTCTTGTTGATCGACGACGGATCGATGTCGATGTGGATCTTCTTCGAGCCGGGCGAGAAGGCGTCGAGCCGGCCGGTGATGCGGTCGTCGAAGCGCGAGCCGACCGCGATCATCAGGTCGCAATCGTGCATCGCCCAATTGGCCTCCCAGGTGCCGTGCATGCCGAGCATGCCGAGCCATTGCGGATCGGCGGCCGGGAAGGCGCCAAGCCCCATCAGCGTCGAGGTGACCGGAAAGCCGGTGAGCTTGGCGAGTTCGCGCAAGGTTTCGCTCGCCGCGCGGCCGGAATTGATCACGCCGCCGCCGGTATAGAACAGCGGACGCTTGGCGGCCGCCATCATCTCCACGGCCTGGTGGATTTTGTCCGCATCGCCCTTGAGCTTCGGCCGATAGCCCTTGTGCTGAAATTCCTTCGGCTTCGCATCTTCGCCCTTGGCGAATTGCACGTCCTTGGGAATGTCGACCACCACCGGCCCCGGCCGGCCGCTGCGGGCGATGTGAAACGCCTCATGCAGCGCGCGCGGCAGGTCGGCGACATTCTTGACCAGGTAATTGTATTTGGTGCAGGGCCGGGTGATGCCGACGGTATCGCATTCCTGAAACGCGTCGTTGCCGATCAGGTGGGTCGGCACTTGGCCGGTGATGACGACCAGCGGAATGGAATCGCACAAGGCGTCGGTAAGACCGGTCACTGCGTTGGTCGCGCCGGGCCCGGAGGTCACCAGCACCGTGCCGACCTTGCCGGTCGAGCGGGCGTAGCCTTCGGCGGCGTGCACGGCGCCCTGCTCGTGGCGCACCAGGATGTGCCGCACCTTGTCCTGCTGAAACAGCGCGTCGTAGATCGGCAGGACGGCGCCGCCCGGATAACCGAAAACGTGCTTGACGCCCTGGTCGGCGAGCGCCGCCATCACCATTTCTGCGCCGGTCATCTCAGTCATCGCAGGCTCCGCTTGCTCGATCGTTTTCATGGGCAAAATTCAGATAACAAAAAAGGGGCTCGAGGGCCCCTGGACTGCGCACCGCCGTGTTCGCGAGTGGTCAGCCACTCGCGGCGGTGCGCCTTCCTACCAGAATGAGCAACATTGCGGTCACGGTTTGCCGGCCCTTTCTCTTCGCGCGACTTTATAGAACATTGCGGCAGCGTCGGTCAAGGCAAATGCGGCGGCATTCTGGCCGCGTCGACTTCAAACGTTCGTTTGAAATCGGCGGGACGGGCAAAACACGCTCCATTAAGCATTCTCTGGCGTCACAGGACAGCCGCGATTTGGCAACGCCCGGGCCTGCAAATTGCCCCGGCGGACTGCTCGACTGCGCTTTCGGCCCGGGCGCACGCGGGGAGCGGCGCCGGAGCCGCCTCTCTTCTCCGCGGAGGGCACCATGGTTCCTGGATCGTTGCGCCGCGCGCCGGCCGTTGTGTTCGGCCTGCTTGCTCTGGTGATTTCTTTCGTCATCGCGCCCAACGCGGCGCCGGCCGCGCCGGGACCGGCCGCCGCCGCATTGGCGACGCCCTCGACCGTCGCCATCCTGCAATGGATCAACGACTATCGGCACCACCCGGATCCCGCCCGGCTGCCGGTCCTGGTGAGCGCGCTGAGCCGGCTGCAGGCGTTCAAGGACGCCGAGACGAGCGGCGCCTATATCGGCTTCATCGCCGGCGTGCTTGGCGCCAATCCGGCGCGCGCCAGCACCCTGGTCGGCAAAATGCTGCTCATCGCGCCGGCCGATCGCTGGATTGTCGTGCGTGCGATCGCCTATTCGGGCCTGCCCGACTGGAAGCAGCTCCTTGCGGGGGTCGCCGACCGCATGCCCGAGCGCCAGGAGATGATCCGGCGCTATCTCGACGGCACGCTGCCGAGGCTCGAGCAGATCGACTACACGCCAAACAAGCCCGGAATGTTGGATAAGATCAAGGTCGCGCTTCGCATCGGCGGCCATCGCAAGAAAGCGGCGACGCTGGAACCGAGTCCGGAATTGATCGACGTGCTGTGGGGCTATTACCTCGCCACCGGCAGCTACGAGCCGATCGCGCGCATCATCAAGCTGCTGCCGCTGGCCGAGGACCGGGACAGCGTCGACAGACTGACCACCGGCAGCGCCGCCAAGTTCACCCTCGCCAGCAACGCCGTACGCGATCTCAACCTGCTGGCCATGCTCAAATGGGCGGTGAAGCATGAACCGAAACAGACCGCCAAGGTGCTCAACGATGTGATCGTGACCGCGGAGGACGTTGATACCGCCGACATGCGCAAGCAATCGCTGGCGGCGATCGACGAGCTCAAACGCAAGGGACCGAACGCCAAACGCGAACTCACCGGCGCGGGCGAGATCGGCGAAGGCGCGCTGGCGGTGGGCTGCATCGTCGCCGCGGCCGCCGGTCAGGTCGAACTGGGCCTGCCCTGCGTCATCGGCGGCGCCAGCTACTCGGCCGGCATGCAATACATGGCGAATCAGTAACGATTGCCGGGTTCGCCGCGCTCTATGGCGCCTGCTCGGCCGCGATCATGCTGCCGATCATGCGCCTGGCCTGCAGCTGCGCGGCATCGGCGGCGATGTGGATGAGGCCGTCGAGCGAGCCGTCGGTGCGGTTGCTCTGCACCGCTTCGAGAAAGTCCACGTCCTCGAGGAAAGTCGCGCGCGAACCTTCGTAGAGAAGCTTCGACACGCCTTCGTCTTCGAGATCGAAGTCGCGCGAAAAGCAAAACATGTAGTGGCTCGAAAGCTCGGTTTCCGGCGTGACGAGGTGCGTGGACCAGATCGAAATGCCCGCGCTGCGATCGCCCTGCGATGCTCCCGTCGCCGCCTTGGCGCAACCGACGTCGATGTAGACGACGCTCGGCGGATGCCATCGCCCCAGCTGCCAGCGATCCACTTTGCCGCTGAAATTGCCCGCCTTGGCGAACAGCGGCGGCGGCTGCACGTCGAGCAGCCAGCGGCTGACGCCAATGCCGTCGTTGAGTCGTTCGGTCTTGAGCGGCTCAGTGGCCTCGCGCGGGTCGCCGGCAATCGTGCGCTTGTGCACATGGGCGACATGGGTGAAATCGAGCAGATTGTCGACGATGAACTGATAATTCGATTTCACGTGCAGCCGGCCGGGTGTCGCGGTCCATTTCGGCTCCGACAGCCACGGCATGTCGGGAATCTTTGCCGGGTCGGCTTTGGCCCGATCGCCCATCCAGATCCAGACCACATTCCACTTCTGCGCCACCGGATAGCTGCGCACCTTGGCGCCGGCGGGGACCAGCGTCTGGCCCGGAACGGCGACGCACTGGCCATCCACGTCGAACTTCAGCCCGTGATAACCGCAGACCAGATGATCTGCGGAAACCTCGCCCAGCGACAGCGGCGCGGCGCGGTGACAGCAGCAGTCTTCCAAGGCACCGACTGCGCCGCCGGCATTGCGAAACAGCACGACCTTTTCGTCGAGGAACGTTTTGGCGACCGGCTTGTCGTCGAGCTCATGCGACCAGAGCGCCGGATACCAGCCATTGCGCAGGAACATGTTGCTCTCCTCGCAGCCCTCGCTCGGCTCATTCTTACAGCGACCGCCAGGGCCGATCCAGACGGTGTTCATTCATGGGAAAGCGACCGCGCGGCGGCCTCTTGATCGGTCGCTTGCCGGGCGGTTTCGCGGCCCCTGCCAAGCGCGGCGATTTGCGCTATGACGGTGCCGGTGGTCCGATCGGTCAACCCCCCGGACGAACCGAACGCCGGATGATTTCTCATGCTTTTCAGCCGCGACCGCATCCTCACCACCCATGTCGGCAGCCTGCCGCGCAGCGAGACGCTGAGCGAGCTTCTGGTGGCGCAGGAGGATGGCAAGTCGAACGACCCGAAGGCTCTCGCCGGCGCGATGGACCAGGCGGTCCACCACGTCGTGCAGATGCAAATGCAGGCCGGCATCGACATCGGCAACGACGGCGAACAGCGGCGCATCGGATTTCAGACCTACGTGCCGCAGCGCATGTCCGGCTTCGGCGGCATCTCCAAGCGCCGCCGCGGCCGCGAGTTCGAGGAATTTCCCGAGCTGATGAGCTATCTGATGCGGCGGTTCCCCAATCCGCCGAAGAGCCAGCATGGCGCGCCGGAGGCCCAGGCGGAGATCAAATATCGCGACCTTGGGCCGATCACCGCGGAAACCGAGGGCTTCAATCGCATCGCCGACGAATTGCACGCCTTCTCCGAGCGGTTCATGACCGCAGCCTCTCCGGGCATCGTCTCGACCACGATGCTGAACGCCTACTATCCGTCTCACGACGCCTACCTCGACGCCATCGCGCGGGAAATGAGCAACGAGTATCGGGCGATCAACCGGGCCGGTCTCGTGCTGCAGATCGACGCCCCCGACCTCGCCATGGACCGCACCATGATGTACCGCGACCTGTCGGATGCGGACTTCGTCAAGCGCTGCGAACGCCACGTCGCCGCCATCAACAAGGGCATCGAAGGTATTCCGCGCGAGCGCGTGCGGCTTCACGTCTGTTACGGCAACTGGGAGGGCCCGCATATCCACAATATCGCGCTGGAGAAAATCCTGCCGGCGCTCTACCAGGCCAGGGTCGGCGCGCTGTCCATCGAATTCTCCAATCCGCGCCATGCCCACGAGTATGCGGCGCTCAAGCGCGTGCCGTTTCCGAAAGACATGATCCTCATTCCCGGCGTGATCGAAACCACGAGCAATTTCGTCGAGCATCCCGAAGTGGTGGCGCGGCGCATCGAGGAGGCGGTGGCGGCGGTCGGCGACCGCGAGCGCGTCATCGCCTCGACCGATTGCGGTTTCGGCACGTTTACCCGAAGAGAATGGGTGATCGAGCCGGCGGTGTGGCTCAAGCTCAAGGCGATCCGCGACGGCGCCGACATCGCCTCGGCGCGGTTGTGGGGGAGCAAGGCCGCATAAAGGGATGCCTACCGAAGCGCGGGGCCGTCGTCCTTCGCAGCTCGCTCCGCTCGCACCCGAGGATGACGGACCAATTGCATCAACTGACCATTCAACCAGCACAGGACCAAAAACCGTGATTGATCTCTACACCTGGACGACGCCAAACGGCCGCAAGGCTTCCATCGCGCTCGAGGAAATGGGGCTGCCCTATACGGCGCATGCCGTCAACATCGGCAAGGACGAGCAGTTCAAGCCCGAGTTTTTGAAAATTTCCCCGAACAATCGCATCCCGGCAATCGTCGATCGCGACAATGGCATGAGCCTGATGGAGTCCGGCGCGATCCTCCTTTATCTCGCCGACAAGACCGGCAAGCTTTTGCCCAAATCCGGCGAGGCGCGCTACCGCACCATCGAATGGTTGATGTGGCAGATGGGCGGTCCCGGACCGATGTTCGGCCAGGTCCACCACTTCACCAAATACAATCCCGGCAAGGCGCCGTATGCCGAGGAGCGCTATCTGAAGGAGGCGCACCGGCTCTATGGCGTGCTCGACAAGCGGCTTGCCGACCATGAGTTCGTCGCCGACGCGTATTCGATCGCCGACATCGCCATCTGGCCGTGGGTGTCGCGCTATGAATGGCAGACCGTCGATCTCAACAAATATCCGAACGTCAAGCGCTGGTATGTTGCCATCGCCAAGCGTCCGGCGACGCAGAAGGGCTACAAGGTGCCGAACGACGTCGGCGAGGTCCCGATCCCGTAATCCATCACCCTGAGAGGCGCGCGGCGTTGCCGCGCGCCTCGAAGGGCGCCGGCCCGGGCCATCCATCCTTCGAGGCCGCCTTTGGCGGGCTCCTCAGGATGACGGAATTGAAGAAGGAGTTTCGCATGGACGACATCACCCGCGAACCGACGACGATCCACGCCGACGACGTCAACCCGCGCTACAATTGGGCGCGCGCCCTGCCGGCGCTCGGCACCATGGCGGTCGATTTCGAGGAGCGGGTCGATTACCGGCGGCTGCATCGCTATCGGCTCGGTCGGGTCAGGCGCGCGCTGGAAAAGTCCGAACTTGGCGCGCTGCTGATCTTTGACGTCAACAACATCCGCTACGCCACCTCGACCAAGATCGGCGAGTGGGAGCGCGACAAACTGTGCCGCTGGGCGCTGGTGACGCGCACCAGCGCCGATCCGATCCTCTGGGATTTCGGCTCCGCCGCGGTGCATCACAAGCTCTATACGCCGTGGCTCAAGCCTGAGAACTGCAAGGCCGGCCTGATCGGGCTGCGCGGCACCGTCAATCCGGCGTTCGGGCTGATGGAGCGGCACGCCAAGGAGATTTTTGCCCTCATCAAAGAAGCCGGCTGCGAAAAGATGCCGGTCGGCGTCGACATCATCGAGCCGCCGATGATGTTCGAGCTGCAGAAGGCGGGGCTTAAGGTGGCCGACGGCCAACAGACCATGCTGGAAGCGCGCGAGATCAAATCGGCCGACGAGATCGCGCTGCTCAACCGCTCGGCCGCCATGGTGGACGGCGCTTATCACCTGATCAACGAGCAGCTAAAACCCGGCGTGCGCGAAAACGACATCGTCGCCGAGGTCAACAAGTTCCTCTATCACCACGGCTCCGACGACGTCGAAGCGATCAACGCCATTTCCGGCGAGCGCTGCAATCCGCATCCGCACAATTTCACCGACCGCATGCTGCGCCCCGGCGACCAGGCGTTCTTCGACATCCTGCAATCGTTCATGGGCTACCGCACCTGCTATTACCGCACCTTCAACGTCGGCCGTGCCACGCCGGCGCAGCACGACGCCTACAAAACCTGTCGCGAATGGCTCGACCGCGCGATCGATCTGATCAAGCCGGGCGTGACCACCGACAAGATATGCAGGGTATGGCCGAAGGCGCAGGATTTCGGTTTCCCCGACGAGATGACGGCGTTCGGCCTGCAATTCGGCCATGGCATCGGCTGCGCAATTCACGAGCGGCCGATCATCTCGCGCGTGGTGTCGCTCGACCATCCGACCGAGATCAAGCAAGGCATGGTGTTCGCGCTGGAAACCTACTGCCCGGCCAAGGACGGCTTTTCCGCCGCGCGCATCGAGGAGGAGGTGGTGGTCACCGACAAGGGCCACGCCATCATTACCAAGTTTCCGGCCGAAGAACTGCCGATCGCGAACAGGTATTGATTTCTTCGTTATCCGTCATCCTGAGGCGGCCGCGGAGCGGCCCTCGAAGGATGCCGGCCGAGGCGCTCGGGCCGCCGTCCTTCGAGGCTCGCTGCGCTCGCACCTCAGGATGACGGAAAACTCCAAGTAATACAGCCTCCAAGTAATACAGCCTCCAAGTAATACAGCCTCCAAGTAATACAGCCATGGCGTCCGCCGATCTCCCCAAAATCGCCGTTGCCGAGCATCTGGCGCTTAAAATTTGTGCGCTCGATACGGGGCGGCTGCCCGATGCGGTTCGCGCCAAGTGCGAGGACCTGCTGGTTGACACTGTCGGCCTCGCCGTCACCGCGCGGAATGAGGATTACGTCAAAGCCGCGCTGGCGGCCTGCGACGATGGCGGGCCGTGCACGGCAATCGGACATGCGCGGACCTTCACCGCGTCGGATGCGGCTTTGGTCAACGGCACCGCGATCCACGGCGAGGATTTCGATGACACCTTCGAAGGCGGCCCGGTCCACGCCGGCGCCGTGATCGTGCCGGCGGTGCTCGCCGCCTGCGAGCGGTACGCACTTGGCGGCCGCGCGGCGCTGCGGGGCATTGCGGTCGGCGTCGAGGCGATGTGCCGGCTCGCTACGGTCGCTCCGACGCTCACCCACAAGGCCGGCTTCCATCCGACGGCGGTGTTCGGCACCATGGCGGCGACGGCCGGCATCGGCGCGGCGCTCAAGCTCACGCCGCCGCAACTGGTCGACGCGCTCGGCACAGCCGGCTCGATGGCGTCCGGCATCATCGAATATCTGGCCGAGGGCGCCTGGACCAAGCGGCTGCACGCCGGCTGGGCGGCGCAATCGGGTCTGCGCGCGGCGCTTCTTGGGCGAGCGGGTTTTTCCGGTCCGCGCACCGTGTTTGAAGGCGTGCACGGCTTCTTTCATGCTTTCGCGCACACGACCGAGGGTGACTACGACGCACTGATCGGCGGTTTCGGCGAACATTGGGTGACGGAGACGCTCGCGTTCAAAGCCTATCCGTGCGGGACCATGACGCATCCCTATATCGACTGCGCGCGGGCGCTCGCGGCGCGCGCCATCAAGGCGGACGATGTCGTCGAGATGGTGTGCGATGTCGGCGAGGGCACCGTGCATCGGCTGTGGGAGCCGCTCGCCGCGAAGCAAAACCCGGCCAACGGCTATGCGGGCAAATTCTCCACGCCCTACTGCATCGCCGCCGGCATTCTGCGCGGTAACGTGGGCCTGGGCGATTTCACCGACGCGGCGGTTGGCGATCCACGCGTGCTCGCGCTCGCGCAACGGGTCCGCTATCGCATCGATCCGCAAAATCCCTATCCGAAGAATTTTACCGGCCACATCCGCGCCACGCTGCGCGACGGCTCGGCATTGGAAGAGCGCCAGCCCTACATGCGCGGCGGCACCAAGGCGCCGCTGACGCGCGACGACATCGAGCAAAAATTCCTGCTCAATGCCCGGCATGGCGGCTGGAGCGCCGAGCAAGCCGCCGCCGCGCTAGCGCTGCTTGGGTCTCTGTTTGATGGACCTTTGGTGCTCGCCCCGCTGCGCCGGTAGTTCCGTCTTGAAGCGTCAATCGAATCAACTCGGAGCGTCAATCGATTCAATATGAAACGATTGCGCTCTATGCCGAAGCCGCCGGCGGAGTGACCGCTCGCTCCGGAAAGGCGAGGGCGGCAGATTGAGAGCTACGCCGCGCGCACGTGGTTGAAGAAGGCCGCAACCTTGGTCTCCAGGTCATCGGCCCGCGCTGACAGCTTCGCGGTCCAGGCCGCGATGTCGCCGATGGCGGTGGTGCCGAGCGCGACCGCCCGTCCGACCGATGCGATCTCCGCAGAGGCCTGCGCCGTGTGCCCGGCGGCGCCGTGAATGCTCTCGGCGATGCTGCGCGTCGTCGCGCTCTGCTCTTCCACGGCTGTTGCGATGCTCGTCGATACATCGGTCAGTTCGCCGATCGAGCGCGCGATCGAGGCGATCTCCTCGACGGATCGCTTGGTCGCTTCCTGGATCGCGGCAATCTGCTGCGAGATGTCGTCGGTGGCGCGCGAGGTCTGGTTGGCGAGCGTTTTCACCTCGGCCGCAACGACGGCAAAACCGCGCCCCGCCTCGCCGGCGCGGGCCGACTCGATGGTCGCATTGAGCGCCAGCAGATTGGTCTGCGCCGCGATCGCCGAAATGGCGTCGACCACCGAGCCGATGCGGTCGGCCGCAGCATCCAGCGAGCGAATCGCGCCCTGACTGCGTTCGGCGTCGCCGACGGCGGATTGCGCCATTCCCAGACCGCGGCTCGCCTGATGGCCGATCTCCGCGATCGATTCGGAAAGTTCCTCGGTCGCCGTGACGGTCGCATCCATGCGCCGCGCGGTCTCCGTCGACGCCGACGAGGCCGCCGTCATGCGATCGCTCGTGTCTTCGGCAGCCTGCTTCATCGTGGCGCAGCTTGCCGACAGCGAAAGGGAGGCTTCCTTGATCGCATCGATCACCGCGCCGATGGCCGCGGCGAACTCGGCGATGGCTTCATCAATCGCTTTCTGCCGCGTCTGCGTCTCTTGCTCTCTGGCTTGTCGGTGCAGCGTCATCGCGTTGGCGACGTCGAAATGAATCACCCTCGAGACGACGGTGGCGCACTCGGCGACCTTGGCGCCGGAAAAGCGGTATTTGCGGGCCAGCGCATCGAGAGCCGCCTTGAGCAGGTAGCTGCCGGCCGTACTGCGAATGCGGCCGTCGAAGCCCAAGGCGGCCTCCTGCTCGACCGTATGGCGGCAAGACAGTGCGTAGTGCTGATCGAGCTTGCCGCCCAAGAGCGCGCGAAAATGCGTCAATTCCAGTTTCTTGAACACATCGGCTTTCTGCGTGACGATTACGCCAATTCGCGGCAGCACCCGCACGGCGTCGGCGATTTCGTCGATCGCCGGTTCGAGCGCATCCGCGATGACCGGCCAAACCGCGCCCATGATGCGCAACGATTGCTCGTCCAGGCCGTACATCGCCAGACGGGCATCAAAGGCCTGGATCAACTTGTTTGCCGCCTCGCTCGACATTCGCCCCATCCTCCCGAGTGGGCCGATGGTCGGTCAAAATCGTTGCTCTTGCGTTAACGATCTGGTTACCAATCTTTGGCGCTCTCCCGACGCAGCAGGATCGGGGCACCTCCTGCATCGCTTCCGAGAAAGACGCCTTTGCCGGGGGTGCGATTCCATCGTTGTGGCCGGTCACGATTGATCGGCGCCATGTTTCCGCTTTTGGGGCATAGGCGCACATTGCTGGACGTGCTGCTGCGCCGTCCCGGACGCTTCACGTAGCGTCCTATTGGATTGTCATGCAGGAAATTGGTGCGCGGAAAGGCTGCGGCGGCCAACTACGTTGCTATTTCAGCAATCGGCAAGGAGATTTTTGCGACGAGTTCCTGCACGCCGCCAGTCGTACTCTACGGTTCCGCGGAATTGGTCAACCATCCGTCGCACCAAGTCACCGCCAAAACCGTTACTGCGGACCGGTCCTTCGATCGGTGGGCCGTGACGCTCCTTCCACTCGAATTGCAAGCTGTCCTCTCTGCGGTGCCACACAATTCTTACGCGGCCTTCTTCAAGTTTCAAGGAGCCGTACTTCGCAGCATTTGTTGCCAGTTCGTAAAAAATAAGAGCGATGGCATTTGACGCTCGCTCGCCGACCCGGATGGTCGGCCCTTCGATGGAAAAACGCGGCGCGCCAAAATGCTCATGCGGCTCGGCAATTTTTTGCACGAGTTCTCTGAGGTCGGAGGTAGGTGCGGATACGCCCACCTCACCAAACTCCCGTCGAACGAGCGCATGAGAGTCGGCCAAGGCGTGCAAGCGGCCAGACAGCAACGCCGACATTTCCTTTGGGGTTGTTGCGCTCTTTTCGCTGAAGCGAATCATGCCATCCGTTATCGCGAACAAATTTTTAATCCGGTGGGACATTTCGCGAGTCAGGATACTTTGCTCCTCAAACGCCTTTTGGAGTTTCTCTTCCGTGCGTAACACTCGAATGGCTATGGCCACAAACGAGGCAAGCTCCGTCATGGCGCGGACATGCTCTCGGTGAAAATGGCCGTCCTCATCGGACACGATCCACAATGTTCCGGTCGGCTCTTTGGTGTCGATATGAAGGGGCACCAACAGAACTTCCGGCAAGACAACGTCGCACGCGGCAATCCAGTCGTAGCCGCGCTCGGAATATGCGGTCAGGACCGGTGCGTTCAAATCGAGGACGACACCGCAGGGACTAAAATTCCGGGGGGTGGTCGCTCCCGTGAATTGCGAGAGCGTGCCGGTGAGGTGATGCCAACGAAAAACACCTGGGGCGGGATTTTCCTCAAAAAGGCTCAGGCCCGCCGACACGCCGTCGGTCATCTCCATCGCCAGGCTGACGAACTTGGGAAGGACCTGGGCCGGGTCGTCGGCCATCAAGGCGGCAATTTCTTGCAGCGCCTTTTTTTCTCTTAGAACGTCGATTTTTCCCGGGTTCCGCCGGTAAAGTTCTTCGGTGATATAGACATCAGTGACCTTGGGCGCGATGGCGTGGCGCATAACCTTCTCTCACAAGCCCCCTACTGCAATAGGCATTACGATGCTCACCGTCATGCAATCGGGAGAGCAAATCGAGACTGCGATTATCGGCGCCGAAGGCGTCGCTGGCGGCTGGGTTGCTATCGACGGTGCTAACGGCAACACGCAAACGACTGTGCAGATTGAAGGCTCGGCTTGGCAAATCCCAACGGCAAAATTCCTTGAAGCTTATAACGCGAGCGACCGTTTCAGAAAGGCGATGAACGATTACCAAGGCATCATTCTATTTCAGGCACAACAGAGCGCAGGGTGTCACGCTATCCACTCTGTCGAGTCGCGTCTGTGCCGTTGGCTGTTGCAGGCTGAGGATGTTATAGGGTCGGACGAAATCGAATTGACCCAAGAATTTTTGTCGCACATGCTCGGGGTGCGTAGGACTTCGGTGTCGCTGGCCGCGCACTCATTGCAGAAATCCGGTTTGATCCGGTATTCACGCGGCAAGATAAAGATCGTTGATCGCGAGGGCATCGAAGAATCCGCCTGCGAATGTTACGCGGCCATCCGTCAACGCATCGACAGCGCCATTCCTCCGAAATAAACCCGTGCGCGCTGCGCCAAAACCGCATCGACCCGCGCAGCATAGTGTTCGGCTGCGGTCATGTCTGCTCAAGTTGGGGAATCCGTTACGAGCGGCAAGCAGCGATCGTCCGCCATGGAGCGGTGTGGATGTATCGATTCAGCAGCGGTTTCGCGTATTTCATTACCAAGGTGGTCACCCGCTACGCCGGGCTGTTTGAAAGGGATATGGCGGCCTACGGCTTCACCGCGCCATGACCTCGATCGAGCTTTCGACGTTGTCACGATTGATCGGCGCCATGAAACGCAACGGGCTTGTGTCGCGTGCGCGCGTCGAGAGTGATGAGCGATCGATACGGCTCAATCTGACCGCCAAGGGTCGCGCTCTGACGCCTAAGCTGATGGCCATCGCTGCGCGCTACGAGGAGTTTGCCGTGAAGCTTCTTGGCGAAGACGAGATGGCAGGCGTCAGACGAAACCTGGCGAAGCTCTACCAGAATCTCGAACAGCTCGAGCATCCTGCGGGCGGCACCGCGGCGCTGTCGGGCCGCCGCCGCGCCTCACGCGAGCGCCCGGCGTAGACTGCATCCACGAGACTGCACCTATGTCTCAGATACGTTCCATCACCCATGTCTCCGGGTCGGACAACAGTCCAAGAGTTGGAGCGGGCGAAGGGAATCGAACCCTCGACACTCAGCTTGGGAAGCTGATGTTCTACCACTGAACTACGCCCGCAAACTCGCTATTTCCTCGCCTTGCATTTTCGTCAGATTTTGTTTGACACTGTTTCGCGTTCCGATCCCGAAGGCCCCGGCAAACGAAATCGAGCGTCGGCACTATAACGCGAGCTTGATCGCCGCGCCACGATGACGGGGGTCATCGCAGAGGATCATTCCATGTCGCCGGATGAGATCAAGTTTCTTGCGCCGGCCGGCGCGATCAAGCCGACCGGCCCGTGGAGTCTCGGCGTGCGCGCCGGCGACTTCGTCTTCGTGGCCGGCATGCGCGGGATCAATCCGGCCACGAACATGCTGGTCGAGGGTGCGGAGCCGCGCGTGCGGCAGGCCTTTGCCAACATGCAGGCGATCGTCCAGGCCGCGGGCGGGAGCCTGCGCGACGCGGTGCGGCTCGTGGTCTACGTCATCGATATGGCCGCTCATCGGCCGCTGGTGAACAAGATTCAGGAGGAGCTTTGGGGCAAAGGCCCCTATCCGCCGCGCACCATTGTCCAGGTCAACCGCCTCAATCAGGACGACATTGTGGAAGTCGAAGGAACCTTCTATTGTCCGGCTGAACGAGGCTGACCCGACGGGGCCCGGCGAAGTTCCACGCCCAGGGTCCAAAAAAACAAAAAAATACCACAGTCACATGCGATTGGCCGAACCTTACTCCGGGGGAGCGGATCATGATCGAGCTGGCATTTTCCTGTCCAATCACCGGCGAGAAGATCAATCCAGGGATCGACGACACCGCGGCGGACTGCGCCGATACCGACGGCATCCGCTTTGCCGCTCTCCACGTGCGCTGCCCGCACTGCGGCGACCATCATGAAATCAAGATCGGGGAAGTGGCCCTGAACGAGGCGGCGTAGGCACCCTCGGCGGCGCAGCCCGACCGCGGGGCAGAATCCCTATTCCCGTCCGAACTGGCGCCGCAACTCGGTTTTGACCTTTTGCAGCGTTCGCCGGCGACTTGCCGGCAGGTTCTTGCCGGCGCGGTTGATATAAATTACCAGCATCGACATCCCCGAACGATAGGGCGCGGATTTGCGCCGCTGGCTGCGCTCGGCCGAGCGTTTGAGCGACGCCGCGATACGGGCCGGCTATTCAGCCGCGATCCGGCGGCCCAACCCGGATGCGATTTCGGCCAGGCACTTGCCGAGCGTCTCGCCTTCCGGGTCGAGCAGCGCCGCCGCGCGCGCACTGGCGATCGCGTCCGCGGCCCGGTGCAGCGGCATGGCGCCGGCGAGCGCCGGCAATATCAGCTCCTTCTCGATCAGCCGATAATTCCCGGTCCCGCGACTGTGGGTATCGCCGTAGCCCTTGATGAGGCGGGCGCACTCGGCGATCTCGATCGCCAGTCCCGAAGCAAGAGGTGTCGCCTGACCGATCAGAGCCAGCCAGGATTCGATCGCGCGCTGCTCCTCGCGATAGCGGTAGGTTTTTGGCCGCAAAGCGCGCAGCTTGGCGAGCGCATGGAACCGCAAGTAGCCGAAGATCGAAGTGGTCTTGATCTCCATGCCCCAATGCGCGCGCGCCAGCGCCGGGTGCCGCTCGGCATAGCGCAGAATACGTGCTGCGAGCCGGTGCGGCAGGACCGAGCAGAATTCCTCGATGCCGGGCTTTAAGAACTCGGTGACGGCAAACGGCTGATCTTTCTCGATGCCCATTTGCTCAGCGATGCGACCCATGCGAGTCGGAGCGATCTTCGCCTGCGCCACGCGGACCACATCTTCATAGGACATGCGCACGGCGAGGTGCCGCGCCGTCTCGGCCAGCACTTGCCCGTCCGTTTGCGCCTTCGCATCGGCATCGCAAATCGGCGCCAACCGATCGAGATAAAGCCGCGCGTAGGCGGCATCCTGATAGGCGGCGAGCCGGCGCACACCTTCGGTGGCAAAAGCCCGTGCGGCAGCCGGCATGCGCGCGATGTCGCTTTCAAGCGCGGCGAGCGATGGCGAGGGTTCACGAGTTCGCTTGCCGGAAACCGATAGTGGCCGGGCGCCCTCCCGCGCCGCTGTAAATCCGGCGCGGAAGCCGCGCAAGTTCGAATCCACTGCCTTGCCGTCGGCGCGGATCGCCGCTTCGAATGCTTCGGCGGGAATCGGCAAGGCGCCGGCTGCGGCGATGACGCCGAGCATCACGGCGTTGATCATGGCGCCGCTTTGCCGCGCGATCGCTTCAAGATCGAGCAGCAGGGTCTTTTGCGAATTCTTCTCCACCGCCGCTACGAGCCGGTCCGGATCGTAGCGGCCGTCTCCCATCGCCATCTTCTCCACCACCAGATAGGAGCGGCTGGTCGAGGCGATGGTGGTGGTGCGCGCGGGCGTGACGAAGCCGCCGGCGACGGCGCGGCCGGCTTCCATCAGTTCGCTGGCGACGACGAGGTCGACGTCACCGATGCCGGGCGCCAGAGCCAGAATCGGCCGGCGCGGCGCGGCGGCCGAGACCGCCGTGGGCAGCATCTCGATGTGATAGGTCGTCGCTCCGGTGCGTTGCGCCACGCCGGGGATCGAAGTCGACTGCACCGGAAAGTCTTGGCTCGCCGCCGCCGCAACAATCCAATCGGTGAGCACGCCGCCACCCTCGCCGCCAAGCGCGGCAATGAGAACCGTCAGAGGACGAACGTTTGTTGGCTGCTCCCTAGCCGCCTGCACGACGTGTTCCCTTCCCCCTTGAGGGGGAGGGCTCGAGAGCGGGGTCTCTCGCGGTAATGCGGATTGACCCCCTTCCCGGATCGCTTCGCGATTCGACCTCCCGCTCAAGGAGCGAGGTGACGCTTCTGTATTTGCACCGGCCAGCCATCCAATAGCCCTATAGCGCACCTTATGCAGTGCGCGGTCCCACCAGCTCGGATTGCTGACGACATCGACGCGGTAGAATGACGGACAGAGCACGGCGGCGTGCGCGACCTCGCCGCACAGCCCGCAGCCGACGCAGCTTTCGATCACCGTTGCGACCGGGTCGGTGCGCAGCGGATCGGGATTGGGTTTGACGGTCAGCGACGGGCAGCCCGACAGTCGGATGCAGGAATGGTCGCCGGTGCAGATGTCGTCGTCGACGCCGTAGCGCGTGGTCACGACGCGCTTGCCCTCTTTGAGCTTTACCGCATTTTCCGCGCGCAGGCGGCGCTGCCGCGCCAGCATGCATTCGCCGTCGGCGATGATCACCTTCAGCCCGTGCTCGGCAGTGCGCATGGCCTGCTTGAGCGCGTCGACCATTCTTGACACATTGTAAGTGCGTACCGTGCGCAGCCATTTGACGCCGAGCGAGCGCAACGTCTTCTCGATGCTGATGCCGGTCGGCGTTCCGCTGCGGTTTGCCTTGCTCGACGGCAGATATTGCTGGCCGGTGGCGGAGGCATAGCCGTTCTGCATCACGATCAGCACGCCATCGCCGTTATTGAACATGTTGGAGGCGACGCCCGTGATGAGGCCGTTGTGCCAGAAGCCGCCGTCGCCCATGATCGCGATCGGGCGCTTGTCCATGTTCGGGCCGATCGCGGCGGCGCTGGCAAGCGACATGCCGTAGCCGAGGATCGAATTGCCAAGCGAGAACGGCGCGAAGGTCGCGAACGAGTGACAGCCGATGTCGGCGCTGATGTGGGTCGGACCGATCTCGCGCTCCATGAGCTTGATGGCGGCAAAAACCGGACGCTCGGGACAGCCGGTGCAAAAATTCGGCGGCCGCGGCGGAATATCGCCGACGGCGGCGAGCACCGCAGGCTTATGGCCGACAATATTTTCGACCCTCGCCGCGACCGCATCGGCATCGATGCCGGCCGGGCGCGTTTCGGCCAGGAAGGCCGCGATCCCGCGCAGAAAGACCTCCGACGTGTAATCGCCGCTGTTGGGCAGGCAGCCCTTGCCGAGCACCCGTGTCTGGAGGTCCGCGCCGCGCAGAATGACATTGACCTGCTGTTCCACGTAGGCGGGTGACCCCTCCTCGACGACGAGCACGGCGCGCTTGGACGCACAAAACTCCGTCGCCTCCTCGGTAACGAGCGGATAGGCGACGTTGAGCACGTAGATCGGAATGCGCGAGGCCCCGTAAAGGTCGGCAAGATCGAGACGCGCCAGCGCGCGCAGCAAGTTGCTGGTCAAGCCGCCGAGCACGATGATGCCGATGTCGCCGGTCGCGCCGGCGATGACTTCGTTGAGTTTCTGCTCGCGAGTGAACCTTTGTGCGGCGGGCAACCGCTGTTCGACCTTGAGCCGCTCCTGGGTGAAAATGACCGGCGGGTGCGCAAGCCTGCCGTATTCGAACCGCGGCGGCCCGCCGAGCCGATTGCGCCCGCTATAGGCGCCGCTCTTGTTATCCTTGGCGACGAACTCGCCGGTCAGGTGGCAGGCCCGCACCCGCAGATCGAGCATCACCGGGGCGTGGCTTGCTTCCGACAGCTCGAAGCCTTTTTCGACCATGCGCACGATGGTCGGCAGATCGGGCCGTGGATCGATGAGCCACATCGAGGACTTCATCGCGTAGGCGTAGGAGCGCTCCTGTATGACGCTTGCGCCCTCGCCGTAATCCTCGCCGAGCACGATCAGCGCGCCGCCGATGACGCCCGGCGAGGCGAGATTGGACAGCGCGTCGGCCGCCACATTGGTGCCGACGATCGATTTCCAGGTCACCGCGCCGCGCAGCGGGTAGTTGATCGAGGCGCCGAGCATGGCGGCGGCAGCGGCCTCGTTGGTGCAGGTTTCGACATGCACGCCGAGGTCGGCCAGTAAATCCTCGGCATCCACCATGACGTCGAGCAGGTGCGATACCGGCGCGCCCTGATAGCCGCCCACGTAGCTCACGCCGGACTGCAGCAGCGCCTTGGTGACCGCGAGGATGCCCTCGCCGCGAAAAGTCTCGCCGGCACCGAGCCGCAGTGCCGACACTTCTTTCTTGAACGAACGTTCCATCGGGTCGTTTCCGGTCACAAACAGCTTGTGTGATCTATAGCCGCTTTTGACCTACCCGTCATTCCGGCGCCGGGCCAACAGGCCCGCGCGAAGTCGCGCGGCCCGATGACAGGCTCCGCGAGGAACCCTGAATCCAAAATCACCAAGCAGGGACCATGGATTCCGGACAGCCGCTCCGCGGCTTCCGGATGACGCGTGGATGGGCGCGGCATCGGCTCAGCTTGGTGTTCAACCGCACTCCAGCTAGGGTGCCGCCCGCCGGCCGCAGGACCATGCCGGAGGCACGGAAACCCGATGGACAGCCCGGCGCAAATCGTCATCGAGAACGTGCATCACACCTACCGTCCGCTCCACGGGCGGCCGGTGCCGGCGCTGGCTGACGTTTCCTTGCAAGTACGTCCGCGCGAATTCCTCGCCCTCCTCGGCCCTTCGGGTTGCGGCAAATCCACGCTGCTCTATCTGGTCGGCGGATTTCTGCCGACCGAAGCAGGCCGCATCGTGGTCGATGGCAAAACGATCACCGCGCCCGGCCCCGATCGCGGCATCGTCTTCCAGCACTTCGCCCTGTTTCCCTGGAAAACCGTGCGCGGCAACATTCTCTACGGCCTCGAACGTCAGAAAATGCCGCGCGCGGAACGCGAGCGGCGCGCGCAGGCCTTTATCGACCTCGTGGGATTGAAAGGCTTCGAGGACAGCTACCCGTCGCAACTATCCGGCGGCATGAAGCAGCGCAACGCGATCGCGCGCACGCTTGCCTTCGATCCGAGCATTCTATTGATGGACGAGCCGTTCGGGGCGCTCGACGCGCAGACCCGCTCGCTGATGCAGACCGAACTGCTCAGCATCTGGCAGCGCACGCCCAAGACCGTCATTTTTGTGACCCACGACGTGCAGGAGGCGGTCTATCTCGCCGATCGCGTGGCGGTCATGTCGGCGCGGCCGGGCCGGATCAAGGCCATCGTCGATACCAAGTTCGGCCAGCGCGATCCGCATCTCTTGCGCAGCAAAGAATTCGTCGAAAAGGTCGACGAGCTGTGGAACCTGGTGCGCGTGGAGGCGCTCAAGGCCCAGGAGGACAAGACGCCGTGAATTCCAGTCTCGTCATTCCGGCTGAGCGAGTGCGTTGGAGCCCGCCATGAAAACGGCGGCCGTCCGCTACCTCCCGCTTTTGCTCCTGGCGGTGCTGTGGGAGGCGTTGGCGCGCCTTAACATCGTCAATTCGCTGGCGCTGCCACCGCTGAGCAAAGTGGCGGTCGCCTGGGTCGATCTCATTCGCGATGGCGAACTCGTCGACAACGGGGCGGTCTCGCTCTATCGCCTGTACGCCGGCCTGGGCTTCGCCATCGTCATCGGCGGCGCGCTTGGCATGGCGATGGCGCGCTGGCGAACGCTCGACGCTTTCGTCAATCCGCTGGTGCAGCTGTTCTATCCGCTGCCCAAATCAGCGCTCATTCCGGTGACGGTGATCTGGCTCGGTTTCGGCGATAGTTCCAAAATCCTCCTGATTTTTCTCGGCTGCATGATCCCGGTCACCATCGGAGCCTATAACGGCGCGCGCGGCAGCGAGCAGGTTCTGGTCTGGTCGGCGCGCAGCATGGGGGCGAGCCGGCTGCGCATGATGTGGGACGTGGTGATGCCGAGCGCGCTGCCGGAACTCCTCAACGGCATCCGCACCGCCTTGGCGCTGGCGTTCATCCTCATGGTCAGCTCCGAGCTGATCGCGGCGCAGCAGGGGTTCGGCTACCTGATCGGCTATCTGGGCTCCACCGGCGCCTACGAGGCCATGTACGCGGTGGTGCTCACGGTTGCCTTCCTCGGCTTTGCCGCCGACCGCATCTATCAAATGCTCATGCAATGGCTGCTGCGATGGCGCGAATAGAAGACCATATCTCGTCGGTATCCGCCCGGGCCGGCATGTCCCAACTGGCCACGCGACGGCTCGACGCGATTTTCCGCGTCGGCGCCGGCCTGTTTTCCATCCTGATGCTGCTGATTGCCTGGGAGCTGTTTGCCCGCAGCGGCAAGGTGACCATGTTCATGCTGCCGCCGTTCACCGTGGTCGCGCAGACCATCTTCAGGGATGCCATGTCGGGTGATCTCTGGACCAACCTAGCGGTGACGCTCTATCGGGCGATGGTCGGCTTCCTCATCGCCGCCGTCGGCGGGATCACGCTGGCGACGCTGATGTCGCGCGTGCGCCTCATACGCTGGTTCTTCGAACCGATCATCTCGGTCGGCTTCCCGATGCCTAAGATCGCCTTCCTGCCGGTCATCATCCTGTGGCTCGGCGTTTATGACGTGTCGAAAATCTGCATCGTGGTGTTCGACTCGATCTTTCCGGTACTGACCGCGACGCTCGCGGGCATCGCCGCGGTCGAGAAAGAGCTGATCTGGTCGGCGCGCAACATGGGCGCCAACGAACGCGAACTGACCTGGCAGGTCGTGCTCCCGGCGGCCTCGCCGCAAATTCTCACCGGACTGCAAGTGGCGCTGCCGATCGCGCTTATCGTCGAAATCATCGCCGAGATGGTGATGGGCGGCTACGGCCTCGGCGGCGCCATGATGACCGCCTCGCGGTTTGCCAACTCGCCCGGTGTGTTCGCCGGCCTCGTCGAGATCGCGCTCGTCGGCTTCGTCCTGATCAAGGCGACGGCGATGGTCCGCCACCGGCTTTTGAAATGGCACCAGGAGACGGCGTAGCGGATTTTCCGGCGTCACGGGCAACCGCTTGCGCCGTGTCCTTCGTGCAGACACAATCCCCCTAGCTGGGCTGGCGGAGCCGATTTGGCGGCCGGGCCGCAATCGACCTGGAAGGGACTGACCATGCGTTCACTCATCGCCGCCGCAAGTCTAATCCTCGTGTTGCTCGGCTCCGGCGTCGCGCGCGCCGATCCGGTGCAGATTCGGGTGGCCTGGGTGGCGCCGATTGCGAACTGGATTTCGATATGGCTCGACAAGAAGGACCTCGCCCGGCATTACGGCAAGTCCTACGTGTTCGAGCCGATGCATTTTGCCGGCACGCCGCCGATGGTCACGGCGATCGCCAACAACCAGGTGGAAATCGGCGATCTGGCCTATTCCACATTGCCGATCGCCATCAAAAATGCCGGCCTGGACGATATCCGCGTGATCGCCGACGACTTCCAGGACGGCGTCGACGGCTATTGGACGATTCCGTTTGCCGTCCTCAAGGACGGCCCAATCAAGAAAGTCGAGGACCTCAAAGGGAAGATTGTCGCCACCAACGCTGAAGGCAGCGCCGTCGATATCGCCATGAAGGCCATGCTGCACAAGCACGGCCTGGAGCTCAATCGCGACTACACCGAAGTCGAGGCGCCGTTCCCTGCCATGAAGGCGATGTTGTCAGAACATAAGGTGGATTTGATTCCGGACGTCCTGCCGTTCGCGCTCGATCCTCAGATGCAGAAGATCGCCACCACGTTGTTCACCGCGAAAGACGCGATCGGCAAATCGGAGTTCGTCAGCTTCCAGGCGCGCAAGCCCTTTATCGACGCCCATCGCGCCGCCTTGGTCGACTGGCTGGAAGACACGCTGCGCATCCTGCACTGGTACACGGACCCGAAAAACCACGATGCGGCGGTGCAGATTGCCGCCCGCTTCGTCAAGGCGCCGCCGGCACGGATGAATTGGGTCTTCACCAAGAAGGATGCCTATCGCGATCCGAACATGCTGCCCGATCTCGCCGCGCTGCAGCGCAACGTCGACATGACCAAAGAGCTCGGCTTCGCGCAGGCGAGCTTCGACGTGAAGGCCTATTCCGACCTGAGCATGGTCAAGGAAGCGGCCGAGCGGCTCAAGCACGGGCAGAACTGACGTTCCGATTGCCCGAGCTTAGCGGCGCCGCCCGAACCGAATGCGACGCCCGAATGCCGCCGCTTTACCGCAGGCGCTGAAACACGAGGCCGCCGACACCGGCCGAAAAGGTGCGGCAAGCCATACGCTTGCGCCGCATTGCCGATGCGCCCACAATCGTCGTGTTCCAGCGCAACGGACACGCCCAGGAACTCGGCGTTGTGGCGGCTGGCTGGACCTCAAGTCGCATTTCGACCTCAGCATCGTGCGGGAGGCGGCAGCGCGGCTGAACCGAACCCGCGGGCCGCGGACAAGCGACCGGCCGGCGACACGGATTCGATTGTGGAGGAATAGATGCGTTTAACTAGATGGCTGTCGGTTTCGCTGTGCGCGCTCGCCCTGGCCGGGACGGCCCACGCCGATCCGCTAAAGATCCGCGGCGCCTGGGTGGCCCCGGTCGCCAATTGGGCTTCGATCTGGCTGGCGAAGAAGGATCTCGCCAAGCATTTCGGCAAGTCCTACGAGTTCGAGCCGGTGCATTTTGCCGGCACGCCGCCGATGGTCACCGCGATCGCCAACGACCAGGTGGAAATCGGCGATCTCGCCTTTTCTACCCTGCCGATCGCCATCGCCAACGCGGGGATGGACGATATCCGCGTCATCGCCGACGAATTCCAGGACGGCGCGCCGGGTTATCGCGACGACACCTTTGACGTGCTCGCCGACGGCCCGATCAAGAAGATCGAAGACCTCAAGGGCAAGGTCGTGGCGACCAACGCCATGGGGAGCGGGGTCGACGTGGCAATGCGGGCCATGTTGCACAAGCACGGGCTGGAGGCCAACCGGGACTACACAATCGTCGAGGCGCCGTTTCCCGCCATGGCCGCGATGCTGGCCGAGAAGAAAGTCGATCTGATCCCGGCGATCGTGCCGTTCGCACTCGGACCGCAATACAAGGTCGCACGGCCGCTGTTCACCGTGCACGATGCAATCGGCGTGTCGCAGTTCATCGTCTGGACCGCACGCGCGCCGTTCATCAAAGCGCACCGCGCCGCGCTCGTCGACTTTCTCGAAGACACGATGCGCATCGAGCATTGGTATCTCGATCCGAAAAACCACGCCGCCGCGGCCGCCATCGCCTCACAGATTACCAAGGTACCGGCCGAGCGCTTCGGCTGGCTGTTCACCAAGCAGGATTATTACCGCAATCCGCAGATGCTGCCCAATCTCGACGCGCTGCAGAAGAATGTCGACGTCACCAAGGACCTCGGCTTCGTCAAGTCAAGCCTCGACGTCAAGGCGCATTCCGATCTCAGCCTCGTTGCAGAAGCCGCGAAGCGGCTACAATAGCGGCGTCCGGCGGTGCGGCGCCGATCAACGGCGCCGCGTTGTGTTTGGGAGGAAGCTGGGAGGAAACAATGCGCGCCAACATGCGCAAACGCATTCTCGCCTGGGCCAGCCTGTGCGGTTTGGCCCTATCGCTGGTTTTGAGCGGCACGGCCAATGCCGAGCCTTTGAAAATTTCGGAGGGCTGGGTGGCGCCCGGCAACTGGGCGTCGATCTGGTTGCAGAAGAAGGACCTCGCCAGGCATTTCGGCAAATCCTACGTGATGGTGCCGGAGCATTTCCAAGGCACGCCGCCGATGGTCACGGCGCTCGCCGCCAATCAGGTCGCCATCGCCAACCTCGCCTATTCGACGCTCGGCATCGCCATCGAAAACGCCGGATTGACCGATCTGCGCATCGTCAGCGACGAATTCCAGGACGGCGTTCCCGGCTATTACTCGCAGGAATTCATGGTGCGCAAGGACAGTCCGATCCATAGGGTCGAAGACCTCAAGGGCAAGATCGTCGCCACCAACGCCGAAGGCAGCGCGGTCGACGTCGCCATGAAGGCCATGCTGCACCAGCACGGCCTCGAACCCAATCGCGACTACACTGTCGTCGAGGCGCCGTTCCCGGCGATGCGGGCGATGCTGGCGGAAAAGAAGGTCGATCTCATTCCCGCGGTGCTGCCGTTCTCTTATGATCCGGCACTGCGGTCCATCGCCCGAGACCTTTACACGGCGAGAGACGCCCTCGGCATCAGCGATTTTATCGTCTGGGTGGCCCGCAAGCCGTTCATCGAAGCAAACCGCGCCGCGCTGGTCGACTTCTTCGAGGATACGTTGCGCATCACCCGCTGGTACGAGGATCCGGCGAACCATCAGGCCGCCATGAATATCCTCGGCGCCCTGGTCAAGCGGCCGCCGGCGATCTTCGATTGGGCCTTCACCAAGCGGGACGTCTACCACGATCCCAATTTGATGCCGAACCTGGACGCGCTGCAAAAGAACATCGACATGACGCACGACCTCGGTTTCACCAAGGCGACGTTCGACGTCAAAAAATATTCCGATCTGAGTGTCATCGAGGAAGCGGCGAAGCGGCTGAAGTGAAGCGACCCGCCAGCGAGGCATTACTGATGAGCACGTCGATCGACCCATAGCGGTCGAATACGGCGGCGATCATCGCCTTGCTGGACTCGTCGCTGGCGATATCGACGCCGAGCCGAAGGCTTCAGTCCGGTGCATTTGCCTCTGCTCTCTGCTCCAAACGATCGCAGCCGGCGAACAATGAACCCCATAGACCTCGAAGTTATCCATCAATCGACGTTGCAGATTGCGCGCGAGCTCACTCTCAACATGCTGCGCACCGGCTTCTCCACCATCATCAAGGAGAGTCAGGATTTCACCTTTGCGATTTTCGACGCGCACGGGCGGATGGCGGCGCAGGGCATTCCGCAGCCGCTGCATATCGGCCCGCTCGCCGCGCAGGTCAACGAGATCCGCCGCCGCTTCGCCGACGCCGCGCCGGGCGACGCCTTCATCGTCAACCACCCATACCAGGCCTGCCAGAACCATTCGACCGACGTGACCATCATCACGCCGATGTTCGCCGACGAGCGCCTCGTCGGCTACATCGGCAATACCGCGCACAAGCCCGATCTCGGCGGCAAGGTGCCGGGAACCAATTCGGGCGACGCGACCGATCTGTTCCAGGAGGGCTTGCTTATTCCGCCGATGCGGATTTTGCGGCGCGGCCGGCCGGTTGCCGAACTGGAAGTCGTGATCTGCGCCAATACACGAACGCCGGAACTCACCTGGGGCGATATCAACGCGCAGATCAATACCAACAGCTACGGCCTCACTCGATTCGCCGAACTGTTCAACAAGTACGGCGCCGACAAGGTCCTCGACTGCTGGCACACCTGGATGGACATCTGCGAACGCGAGCTGCGCAGCAGGATCGCAGAGGTGCCGGACGGCCGCTATGGCCCGGAGACCGATTATCTCGACGATGACGGCGTCGATCTGGAAAAATCCCACCGCATCTCCGTCACGCTGGAAAAGACGGCCGATACGCTGCACTTCATCCTCGACAGCGACGCGCAGGCGCGCGGGCCGATCAACTTGCGCCCGTGCGTGTCGCGCAATTTCATTCAATGCCTGGTCAAGATGGTGTTCATTCCGCGTTTGCCGGTGAACGACGGTCTGTCGCGGCCCGTGCGAGTGTCCTATCCGCCGGAAGGCTCGCTGCTCAATCCGCGTTACCCGGCGCCTGTCAACATGTACGTGCGGCCGAGCCAGGTCACCACATCGGTCGCCATCCGTGCGCTGGCGCGCGCGGTGCCCGGTCGCGTGCCGGCGCCGGGCAGCGCCGCCGGCGGCTCGATTTCCAGCGCCGGCCGTCATCCGCGAACCGGCCGCTGGTATTCGCAATACGAGATCTTGAGCGGCGGCACCGGCGCGCGGCCGGACGACGACGGCATCAGCGCCATGGACGAGCTGGTGGTCAATGTCATGAATACGCCGGTGGAGACAGTGGAGACCGAATTTCCGGTGCGCGTGCACTCATATGGATTGGTGCAGGACTCGGGCGGCGCCGGCCGGTTCCGCGGCGGTCTCGGCGTGCGCCGCCAATGGCAAATTCTCGGCGAGGAATCCATCGTCAACCTGCGCACCGATCGCTTCAAATTCTCGTCTCCGGGAATTTTCGGCGCCAAGCTTGCGCGCACCTCTGCCGCTTCGCTGCAGTCCGAGGGCGCGCCGGGGCGACCGCTCGGGTCCAAAGCCGCCGGGATTCGACTCAAAAAGGGCGATGTCCTGACCTTGGAGTTCGCCGGCGGCGGCGGCAGCGGCGACCCGCGCGAGCGTCCGCCCGGCCGCGTGCGCGAGGATGTCGTGCGCGGCTATGTCTCGCGGCAAGCCGCCCGCGACGATTACGGCGTCATGCTCGACGATGATCTGGGCATCGACCCCGAGGCGACCGCGCGGCTGCGCGACAATCAGCAATGAAGCCGCAATGAAACTGCGAGTCGGAATCGATGTCGGCGGCACGTTCACAGATGTCGCCGCCTTCGACGAGGATACCGGCACGCTCGCCGGTGTCCGGAAATATCGGTCCGATCCGCAGCGGCCCGCCGCCGTCATGGAGACGATCACCCGCGATCTTGCCGCCGACTTCGGCGCGGATTGCGTATCGTTGATCCTGCACGGCTCGACCGCAGCGCTCAACACCATGCTCGAGGGCAAGGGCGCGCGCGTCGGGCTCATCACCACAAGCGGTTTTGGCGATGTCTACGAAATCGGCCGGCAATGGCGCGGCGACGAGGTGTTCAACATATTCGCGCCGGCGCCGAAAATGCTGCTCACGCGCGACCGCATCCATGAGGTGCGCGAGCGGCTCGATTATCTAGGCAATGTGATCGAACCGATCGACCGGGAAGACGTTGCGGCGGCAACCCGCCGGCTTGTGGCCCAAGGCGTCGACGCCGTCGCGGTGTGCTTTTTGTTCGCTTTTGCCAATCCGGCGCACGAAGCGGCCGCGGCAGAGATCATCGCGGCGATCGCGCCGCACCTCTACGTGTCGCTCTCGCACCAGGTCGATCCGCAATGGCGCGAATACGAACGTACTGCTTCGACCGTCGCCAACGCCTATATCGGGCCGCCGGTCTGTCGCTATCTGCGCGAGCTGGAAGAGCTTTCGCTCCTGCGCTTCCCGCGTTCGCGCGCACTGATGATGAAGTCCGATGGCGGCGCCGCCAGCGCGCGCATGCTCGAACGCACACCGATCGCGACCGTCCTGTCCGGGCCGGTGGCCGGCGTCATTGGCGGCCGGCATCTGGGCGACGTCAAAGGCATCGAAAACATCATTACCTTCGACACCGGAGGGACCTCTTCGGACATGGCGGTGCTGCCGGGGCGCCCGCTGTTCAAGTCGGAATTCTCCGTGGCGCGACATCCGCTGCGCACCCATACGGTCGATCTCGAATCCATCGGCGCCGGCGGCGGCAGCATCGCGTCGGTCGATCTCGGCGTGCTGAAGGTCGGGCCGCACAGCGCCGGGGCCGATCCGGGACCGGCCTGCTACGATCGCGGCGGCAGCGAGCCGACGCTGACCGATGCGCTGGTCGTGCTCGGTCATCTCAACCGGGCCGCACTCCTTGACGGCGCCATGCCGATCGCGCTCGCCAAGGCCCACGAAGCCGTCGCGACGCGCGTGGCGCAGCCGCTCGGGATGTCGCCGGCCGAAGCGGCGTGGGGCATTCTCACGGTGCTCGCCACCAACGTCACCATGGCGATGCGCACCATCACCATCGAGCGCGGCTACGACCCGCGCGAGTTCACCCTTGTGGCCTTCGGCGGCATGGGACCGACCATCGCCGGTCGCATCATCGGCGAACTCGGCATCGGCCGCATTCTCGTGCCGCGCGACCCCGGCACGTTTTCCGCCTTCGGCATGCTGGTGACCGATGTGCATCAATCCCGCAGCTTGACGCGCATCACACCCCTCGATGCGGCAAAACCCGCGGAGCTGGAGCGGATTTTTGTTGAAATGGAAGGGGCTGCATTGGCCGAACTGCTGCACGAGAAATTTTTGCGCGAACAGCTGGCGACGCTGCGCAGCGCCGGCATGCGCTACCGCGGCCAATCCTATGAGGTGAACGTTCCGGTTTCGGCGCTGCAAAGCAACGACGATCTCGTCGCGCTGGCCAAGCGCTTCCACGAGGCACACCGCCGCCGCTACGGCCACATGGCCCAGTCCGAAGCGGTCGAGATCGTCAACTTTCAAGTCACCGCGGTCGGCAGCATGCCCAAGCCGCAATTCCACGAGACGGCAACAAGCGCTCAGTCCGCGCCGCCGGATGAAACGCGAACCGCCTATTTTGGCTCTGACGCGACCGAGGTCCCGGTATTTCGCCGCTCGAAATTATTCCCCGGCGCGGCAATCAAGGGACCCGCCGTTATCGACGAAAAGACCTCGACTGTCGTGCTCTATCCCGGCCAGCGCGCGCGCATCGACGGGTACCTCAACATCGAGATCGATTCGTCCGCGGCGTAAGATGGCGCGGGAGCGCACGGAGCGTGCCGCGGCTTCCCGCCGCCCGAGCGATATGATAGGTGCGCTTTCCCGCCGCGCCGCTTTCCAAGGTGACATTCATGCCTGGCCTGCCGATCACGTTCGCCTGCGGTCTTTACGACCGCATGCTCGCCCTGCACACCGGCGACATCAAGCCCGAGGGAATCGATCTCAATTACCTGGCGATGGACGAACCGCGCGAAATCTTCGACCGCATGTCCAACCGGCTCGAATTCGACGCCTGCGAAATGTCGATGTCCGAGTACATCAGCCGATTCGCGGCAAAAAAGCTTCCGTTCGTCGCACTGCCGGTGTTCGCCTCGCGCGTCTTCCGCCACGGCTTCATCGTCGTCAATCGCCGGCACGTGACGGCCGTCAAGGAACTGGAAGGCAAGCGCATCGGCGTGCCGCTGTACACGCAGACCGCCGCCATGTTCGTCCGCGGGCTGATGCAGCACGACCTCGGCATCGATCTGTCGACCATCGAGTGGATCGAGGGCGCGGTCAACGACCCGGGCGGCCACGGCACCCCCGCAATCATGCCGATGCTCAAGGCCGTCAACAAGAAGCCGAACACCAGCGGCAAATCGCTGAGCGACCTGCTTGCCGCCGGCGAGATTCACGCCATCATCGGCTCGAACCTGCCGCGCGCGCTCGGCCGCAATCCGGATGTGGTGCGGCTGTTTCCCGACTACCGCGCGCGCGAGAAGGATTATTACCGCCGCACGCGGATTTTCCCGATCATGCACCTCGTCGTCATCCGCAAGGACGTGTACGACAAAAATCCGTTCGTGGCGACGAGCCTCTACCACGCGTTCTGCGCGGCCAAGGATCTGGCGCGGGAAAAAATGCGCTACTCGGGAACGCTGCGCTACATGCTGCCGTGGTTGCCCAACGACCTCGAAGAGATCGACGAAATATTCGGCGGCGATTGCTGGCCTTACGGCGTCGAACCCAACCGGCCGACCCTCGAAGCGTTGGTCACCTACATGGTCGAGCAGGGACTGATCGCCGAGCCGATTGCCGTGGAGAAGCTGTTCGTGCCGACCTACGGGTGAGGCCGGTGGCTGATTGGTGGGTCGTTCTCGTGTCACTCATACCGTCATGGCCGGACTTGTTCCGGCCATCCACGTCTTCGAGCCTGCCAGTTTCCTGAGACAGGATGCCCGCGACATAGGCGAACGAAGCGACGCCGTTCTTCGAACGGCCATGCGCGGCCATGACGAGAGTCAGACCGCCTTGAGGTGCGCGTCACGCCGCTTGTACAGCTCCTCGTCGACATAGCCCATCGTGTCCGGCTTGCCGCGGCCGAGCATGATCTGCACGTAAACCGGCTCAAGCCCGCCATTATGGTAGCCGTGGATCACGCCGGCCGGGCAGGCGATACACTCCCACGGGCCGAGCTTGGTGGTGACGCGGCTGCCGCTTTCATCCTCGACGAAAACATCGAGGATGCCCTGCAGCACAAAGAAACATTCCTCACACTCATGGGTGTGCGCGGCGTTGCCCTGGCCCGTCGGCACGTAGACGATCGAAAGGGTGAAGTTCTGGGCCGGGATCACCGTCGGGTCGTCGTGCTTGCCGGAGCCGCCGGCGCCGATGAAGCGGTGTTGGGCTCGCCGGTAGGGATCGGCCTTGGCATCCTCGAAGGCCGCCCAGTCCGCCGTCTTTTCGCGGAAACGGCCGACGTACTTCTTCATGATCTCTTCGAGCGGAACGCCCTCAAGTTCCTTGGGGCGCGAATGGCGGGCAACGCTCATGACCTGCTCCTGTCGATCAGCATTTCCTCAAATCTATTCCGCCGGCCGCCGCCAGTCCACCTCTCAGCGTTTGCGTGCATCCTGGACGAGCTGCCATACGGCGTTCGGCGTCAACGGCAGCGCGCGCGGTTCGACGCCGAACGAACTGAGCGCGTCGGCGACGGCGTTGGCGATCACGCCGCCGACCGCGATGATGCCACCCTCGCCGGCGCCCTTGGCGCCAAGCGGATTGATCGGAGAGGGGTGCGATTCCATCACGTAGCCGCGGATTTTCGGAAAATCGCCTGCGGTAGGAATGAGATAGTCGGCGAGCGAGCCGACCAGCAATTGGCCGTTCTCGTCATAGATGAGGTGTTCGAGGAACACACCGCCCAAACCCTGCGCCACGGCGCCGACCAGCTGGCCTTTGAGCGTCAGCGGGTTGATCATGCGTCCGCAATTCTCCACCGCGACATAATCAAGGAGCGCGACGTGACCGGTCTTCACGTCCACCGCGACATGCGCCGCATGCGCGCCGTAGGACCAGGTGTGCTTGTGGTTCGAAAATGCGCCCTCGACAGAGATCGGCTTGGCCGCAAGCTCGGCCCACGATAGCGACTTTCCGCTCGGTCCGCTCGCGCGCTCGTCGGCAAGCACCACCTGTTCGGCGCCGCAATTCAATCGCCGCGCCGCTTGCATCCGCATCGCTTCGCGCAGCTTGCCTGCCGCATCGAGGAGGGCGGAGCCGCCCATCACGATCGAACGCGAGTGATAGGCGCCGTAGCCGTCGCTGACGTAGGTCGTGGAGCCATGAAACACGTTGTTGATGCGCTCCATCGGCAGTTCCATGGCGTCGGCGGCAATCTGCGCGAATGCGGTCTCCAATCCTTGCCCGACGCCCGATGAGCCGATGTAGACCGTCAGCGCACCGTCGGATTCGAGCACGAGTCGCGCGCTCTCTTTCGGTCCGGCGGCACCACCCTCGATGAAGCAGCCGACCGCGAGGCCGTGATAGCGGCCGTCGACGCATTGGCCCTTGAGCCCGGCCTTCTCCGTCCAGCCGACCTCGGCAAGGCAGCGATCGAGCGTGACCTGATAATCGCCGCTGTCGAGCTCGTCGCGGGTCTCGAACGGCGCGATGCTGGCGAGCTGGTATGGCATCTCGGCAGCGCGGACGAGATTGCGCCGGCGGAATTCGATCTGGTCGATGCCGAGATCGCGCGCCGCCATGTCGAACAACCGCTCGCGGAAGAAATCGGTCTCGAAACGGCCGGGTCCGCGATACGTGCCGACCGGCGTCTTGTTGGTCAGCAGCAGCGAAACGTCAATATCGATGTTGGCAATGCGATAAGGCCCCGACATGAACTGCGCGATGTTGCGTGCGCCCACCGCGCCGTTGGTGCGCATATAGGCGCCCATGTCGACGAAAGCGTGCCCGCGCAAGCCGAGCACGGTGCCGTCGCGAGCGCAGGCAATTTCGACATCGCAGGCGGCCTCGCGGGCGTGATTGATCGTCATCAGATGTTCGCGGCGATCCTCCGTCCATTTGACCGGCTGCCCGCAAAACCGCGCGGCGAACGGGATCAGAAAATCTTCCGGATAGAATTCGCCGCGCGCGCCAAAGCCGCCGCCGACGTCGTACTCCACCATGTCGATGGCATCTTCGGGCAGGCCCATTTGCTTCGCCAGGATGCGGCGGTTGGCGAACAACACCTTGGCGGCGCCCGATACCGTCAAACGGCCCCGCGTGGAATCCCATTCGGCGAGAACGCCGCGCGGCTCCATGGGCAGCGCCGTATGCCGCTGGGTATAGAAGCGCTCGCGGCGCGCATAAGGCGCGGCCGAGAACGCCGCAGCGGCATCGCCCCGCACGGCGCGAAACACCATCGTCACGTTGCCGGCCGCCTCTTCGAAAAGCCGCGTCTGGCCGTGCAGAGCGCTTTCCCAGTCGGCGACCGCCGGTAGCGGCTCGATCTCGACCGCGATGGCGCCAACCGCATCCTCGGCCGTCGCCGCATCCCGGGCGAGCACCATCGCGATCGCCTCGCCCACGTAGCGGACTTTGTCGCGCGCCATGACCGGCTGGGCAAACGGTGCGAATTCCGGCATCGGCTGCAGCCGCATCGGCACGACGGGAACACGCTCGCCCAAATCCGCGGCCGTGATCACCGCGTGCACGCCCGGCAGCGAACGCGCCGCGGCGACATCGATCGAGCAGAGCCGGCCGTGGCCGACGGTGCTGCGCAGGATCGCCGCATGCAGCATGTCGGAGCGCGCGAGATCGTCGACGAAGCAGCCGCGGCCGCGAAGAAGCCGCAAGTCTTCCAACCGTTCGATCGGCTGGCCGACGAACGAATTGACCGTCCTCATGCGCCGTTACCGTCGCGCCGGTAGGCGCTACGCGCATCGAGCACGGCTTCGACGATGGGAATGTAGCCGGTGCAACGGCACAGATTGCCGGACAACACTTCGCGCACCCGGTCGGCGTCGCAGTCGGGCTCTTCGCTCAACAGCGCGTGCGCCGTGGTGATCATGCCCGGAGTGCAGAAGCCGCATTGCAGCGCGTGGTGTTTGCGGAACGACGCCTGCAGCGGCGTCAATCCTTCATCGCGCGAGAGGCCCTCGACCGTGATCACCTCCGCGCCCTCGGCCTGGACCGCCAGCATCAGGCACGAGCGCACCGCCGCGCCATTGACCAGCACCGTGCAGGCGCCACACACGCCGTGCTCGCAGCCCACATGGGTGCCGGTCAGGCGCAGATGGTGGCGCAGGCAGTCGGCGAGCGTCAGCCGCGGCTCGACTTCGATTTCGACCGGCTTGCCATTGACCTGAAATTTGACCGGCATGGCTCAGCTCTGCGCCGCCGCGGCTCGCAGCGCGCGCTCGACCATGACGCCGACCAGCGCCTTGCGATAGGCGCCGCTGGCGTGAATATCGTCGGCTGGATCGACAGCGGCGGAGGTCGCGGCTTCCGCCCTGGCGACGACGGCGTCGTCGATCCGCTGCCCGTTCAAGACCGCTTCGACGCTATGGAGCCGCAGCGGCCGGTCGCCCACGCCGATGACGCCGACATGAACGTTGCGCGCGATGCCGCCGTCATCGTCGTAGAACAAAGCGGCCGCAGCCAGCGCAAAGTCGCCGCGGCGGCGGGCAAATTCCTGAAAACCGAAACGACGGCGTGCCGGCCAATGCGGCAGGCGCACTTCGGTGATGATCTCGTCGAACTTTAGCGCGGTCATCAGCGGGCCGCTGAAAAAGTCGGCAGCGGCGATGAGACGCGGTCCGCCTTTGCCGATCGCCGCGATCTGCGCCTCGCAGGTGACGGCAATGCCCGGCATTTCGGCGGCCGGATCGGCATGCGCCACGCTGCCGCCGACCGTGCCGCGGTTGCGAATCTGATAATGAGCGACGTGCTCGACGGCCGCCCGCAGCAGCGGATGCGCGGTACGTAGCCGCGCATCGTCGAGAATGTCGCGCCAGCGCACCATGGCGCCGAGCACGACGCCGTCCAGCGTGATCCTGATCTGCCGCAGTTCGGAAAGCTTGCGCAGGTCGACCAGGAGCGACGGCGAGGCGACGCGAAACGCCAGCATCGGTACCAGGCTTTGCCCGCCGGCGAGCGGCTTCGCCTCGCCGTCATGGTCGCCGAGCAGCGCAACCGCTTCGGAAATGCTGGTGGGGCAGGCGTATTCGAACGCGGGCAGTTTCATTCAGGCACGTTAACGCGATGCCGCGTCCTCTAGCAACTGCCAGACCCGCGGGGGCGACAGCGGCAATTCGCGCGGCTGCACCGCGAAGGAGCGCAGCGCCGCCGCTACGGCATTGGCGATGACGCCGCCGACCGGAATGATGCCGCCCTCGCCGGCGCCCTTGGCGCCCAGCGAATTGAGCGGCGACGGCTTGTCCTGCAGCGCCACCGCGCGGATTTGCGGAAAATCGCTCGCCGTCGGCATCAGATAATCGGCGAACGAGCCGGTGAGCAGCTGGCCATCATCGTCATAGACGAACTGTTCGAGCAACGCGCCGCCGAGACCTTGCACGACAGCGCCGACGCATTGGCCGTGCAGCGTCAGCGGATTGACGATGCGGCCGACATCCTCCACGGCCACATAGTCGATCAGCTCGACATGGCCGGTGCGCGCATCAACCGCCACGTAAGCCGCATGCGCGCCGTACGAATAGGTCCGCTTGCTGCTGGCGAAGGTGCCTTCGGCCGAAAGCCCGGCGAACTGCTTGATCTCGACGGCGGCGCGTTCGGGGCCGACCGCCATGGCCTGGTCGATCGCCACCTCGTTGGGCCGGCAGCCAAGCCGTTGCGCCGCCGCCTCGCGAATCCGCGCGCGCAGTTTTGCGGCGGCGTCGACGATGGCGTTGCCGCCCATCACGATGGAGCGCGAGGAAAACGAGCCGTAGCCTTCGGTCACGTAATCGGTCGAGCCGTGCAGCACCCGCCCGATGCGCTCCATCGGCATTTCCAGTGCATCGGCGGCGATTTGCGCGAACACGGTCTCGACGCCCTGGCCGACCGACGAGGAACCGACGAACAGCGAGACCGATCCGTCGGCCTCGATTTCCAGACGCACGTTTTCGCGCGGCCCGGTACCGCCACCTTCGAAGTAGCAGCCGACGGCGATGCCGCGATAACGACCATCGACGAGCTTGCCGTCGAGCCGCGCGCGCTCGGCCCATTTGAATTCGGCAAGACAGCGATCGAGCGTTTTCTGATAGTCGCCGCTGTCGCACTCGGTTTCGATGTCGAGGACTTTTACGGTCGGCAACGGATACGGCATGTCGGCTTCGCGGATCAGATTGCGGCGGCGGAAATCCACGCGATCGATGCCGAGATCGGCCGCCGCCATGTCGAACAGCCGCTCGCGGCAGAAATCCGATTCGAAGCGGCCCGGCCCGCGGTAAGTGCCCACCGGCGTCTTGTTGGTGACGACGAGGGTGACGACGACACGCACGTGCGGGATGCGATAAGGCCCGCACATCACCTGCGCAATATTGCGCGCCGCTGTGGCGCCGTTGGTGCGCACATAGGCGCCGATATCGGCGAAGGCCCGGCAGCGAAGCGCGATGACCGTGCCGTCGCGCTCACAGGCGATCTCCAGATCGCACTCCATCTCGCGCGCGTGATTGAGCGCGGCAAAATTTTCCCGTCGATCCTCGGTCCATTTGACCGGGCGGCTGAGCAAACGTGCGGCGAACGGAATCAAAAAATCTTCCGGGTAGAATTCGCCGCGCGCGCCAAAGCCGCCGCCGACATCGTACTCCACCATGCGCACCGCCGTTTCCGGCAGACCCATCATCCGCGCCAGGACGCGGCGGTTGGTGAACGGCACCTTGCAGGCGCCTTTCAGGGTAATGCAGCTTTGCGCGGCATCCCACTCGGCGAGAAGCCCGCGCGGCTCCATCGGCACTGCTGCGTGGCGTTGCACGGAAAAATGTTCGCGCCGCGTGTACGGCGCATCCTTGAATGCCGCATCGGCATCGCCGCGCACCGCCACGATGGTGTCGGGCAGGTTGGTGCCGATGCTCTCGAACAGGATCACGTCCTTCCGGCGCGCCCGCTCGCGGTCGGCCAATGCCGGCAGCGGCTCGATGTCGAGGACGATCGCCTCCAGCGCATCCTCGGCCAGCGCGGCACTCTCGGCGACCACCACCGCCAGCGGCTCGCCGACATAGCGCACCTTGCCGTGGGCGATGACCGGCTGCTCGAAGCGCCGTATCGCCGGCGTCGGATCGTGACGCAACGGAATGGTCGGCACGGCACCGATGTCGGCGGCCGTAATCACTGCGTGGACGCCTGGCCGCGCCAGCGCTGCCGCGACATCGATCGCGCGGATGCGTCCATGCGCGACCGAGCTGCGCAGGATCGCCGCATGCAACATGCCTTCGCTGTGTAGATCGTCGACGTACTGCCCGCGTCCGGTGAGAAAGCGAAAGTCTTCCAGCCGTTCTATCGGGCTGCCGACGAACAGGTTGCCCGTCATTGGTGCCGCTGCGCTCATATGACGATCGCCGCGCTCAGGTTGATCAACGTGCGCGCCACGCTCAGCGCCGCCAAGGCCGACGTCTTCGGATTGGCGGCGCGAGGGTTTGCCCTGGAGCTGGATGGCGAAGCGTCCCGCCACGCCCTCCGCCTCGATCTCATGCACGTTGCCGGGTGCCTGCGGATCGGCGACGAGTTCGACTTCGGTGGCGTCGAAGCCAAGGCCCGCGAGCGCCACGGCGGCGGCGACATTGGCGTTCTGCGGATAGAGCAGAGCCGCCTCGCCGGCGGTACCGCGGTAGAGCACGGTCCGTCCGGCGAGCTTGTCGAGGTCGGCGATCTTTTCCGCCGGTGTGCCGCGCCATGCCGCCGGCGGCTTACGCGAGCGATAACGAACCGCGTCGAGCCCCCCGATACGCATCGCCGCAATCGCGTCGAGCCCGCCGATGGCGCCGGCCGGCAGTAAAATCCGGGTGCCACCCTCGCGCGCGGCCACTTTGAGCGCTTGCAGCAATTTTGGCTCGGCCAGCGTCCCGATCGATATCACCAGTAAATCAACGCCGCGTCGCAAGACGCCGCCGCCGAATTCGCGAACGGCGCCTTGACCGGCCAATTCGGCCACGACCTTCGGCTTTCGCGCCAGCATATCCTCCAGCTTTTCGAAGATAGCGATACCGGGCAGCGCGGCGCCGGCATTCGCCGCTCGACCCGGCCGGCACAAGGCGCCCACGACATCAACCGCCGCGCCTGCCTTGCCGAGCGCGCCGACCACGTCGCGCGCCATGCCGCCGTAGCCGATCAATCCTGCCGCAATCACAGCCGCATGCCCGTAAACTTCCACTGCGACAGTTCCTCCATCGCGTAGCGAACGCCCTCGCGGCCGAATCCTGAGGCGCCGACGCCGCCGAATGGATAGGTGTCGAGCCGGAAGCGGCTCGCATCGTTGATCCACAGCGAGCCAACATTGAGCCCGCGCGAGACTTTGAACGCCGTGTCGAGGCTTTTGGTAAAGCAGGCGCCCTGGAGCCCGAACTCCGACGCATTGGCGAGAGTGAGCGCTTCGTCCACGTTCGGCGACCGGCTGCACCACGACGACCGGACCGAACGCCTCTTCGCTCATCAGGCGCGCCGCGGCCGGCGCCTCGGCGACGATGGCCGGGCCCAGTATGGCGCCGCGGCGCTCGGGCTTGAGCACGAGCTTTCCGCCCTTGGCGACTGCGTCGGCGATCATCGCCTCGACGCGGTCGGCGGCGGCGCTCGAGACCATCGGGCCAATATCGGTCGCATCGTCCTCGCGGGTCGCCCACCTTGAGCTTTTTCGCCGCAGCAACGAACTGCTCGAGGAAGCGCTCATAGACGGCGCGTTCGACGATCACGCGCTGCGCCGAGATGCATTGCTGACCGCTCGCCTCGAAGCCGGCGCCGGCGATACGCGTCGCCGCATCGGCGAGGTCGGCATCGGCGCAGACGATGTTGGCCGCATTCGAGCCGAGTTCGCCGACGAATTTTTTCGCTCCGGCGGCGCGTGCCAATTCGTTGCCCGCCGCGGTCGAGCCGGTGACGCTCACGGCGGCAACGAGCCGATGCGACACGAGGAGTTTGGCCGTCTCGCGCCCGCCCGGAACGACATTGAACAGGCCGTCGGGCACCCCCGCTTGCTTGATGGCGGCCGCCATGAGCAGCGCCACCTCGGCGCCGGGTGGCGACGGTTTCACCACCACGGCATTGCCGACCGCGAGCGCCGGCGCGACCTTCTGGATCAAAAGATTGACCGGACCGTTGAACGGCGTGATCGCCGCGACGACCCCGTAGGGAATGCGCACGGTGAAGCCGAAGCGCCCGGCGCCATTCGCGGCAACATCGAGCGGCAGCACTTCGCCGTTGAGATGCGGCAAGCTGCGCGGCGCAGGCGCGGATGAACGCGCCGGCGCGCCGGGCCTCGAAGGTCGAGGCGCGCCGCGGCTTGCCGATGACGCGAACGAGCGAGCGCACCAGCTCCGCCTCGATCTTATCGATGGCGTCGGCCGCCGCCATGAGCCAACCGACGCGCTTGGCCGTGGTCGCCTCCCGGTTGGCGAGATAGGCGCGATGCGCGTGCTCGACCGCCGCATCGACCACACCGGCATCGGATTCGATCATCTGGCAGGCGACGCTGTCGTCGATCGGCGAAACCAGCGGCGAAAACGCCGCGCCGCCGCGACCATGCGCAGGACCGCCGATCCAGGGCATAAGACGGGGGATGTCGTTCATGGCAATGACTCCACTACGAAGCTTGACAGGCCGCGACAATGCGCCTTCTGCCAACAGTCAGGCACGCTGCAACGTGACGTTTTTGCGTCGCTCAGGCAAGCTGGCCGGAACAAGCGGATCGCCAGCGCCGGGAGAAACTGCCGGCATCGGACCCGGCTTGACCCGCGGCAGCTTGACGCTCGACACTCCAAACTGTAAAGGCTCGTTTTACACCACACTCCAACGGGCTCATGCCACAATGATCGTGCGCTTCCGACATAAGGGGTTTTCTAATCGACTATCACTAGGAAGTGACGAATGATGCACAGACGGATGAAGAATCCTCCGCATCCAGGGGAGTTGATCGGTGACAGCCTCGAAGAACTTGGGGTTTCGATCAGCGGGGCCGCGCGCACGCTCGGCGTCACGCGTCAGCAACTGCACAATCTTATTGCCGGCCGCAGCGCGGTGACGCCGGAAATGGCCGTCAGGCTTGAGAAAGCGCTGGGCAGCACGGCCGATACCTGGCTGAGGATGCAAATGAACCACGATTTGGCGCGGATCAGACAGCGCGCGTCGACAATTCGTGTGAAGAGGATCGCGCCGAAGGTGGCTTGATAAGAAGAACGCGGCTATGAATGCGCCGCCTCGATCAAAGCAAACAGCCGGTCCGGTGTCACCGGATATTCGCCGATTGTCACGCCGAGGTGCGACAGCGCGTGCTCGATGGCGGCGACGATGGCGCCGGCTGCAGGCACGCAGCCGGATTCACCGACACCTTTGACGCCGAGCGGATTGAGCGGTGACGGCGATTGCAGGAAATGAAGCTCGATATTCGGCACCTCGGTGGCGCTGGGTAAGAGATAGTCGGCGAATGTCGTGGTCAACGGTTGCGCCTCGTCGTCGTAACGCATCCATTCGTAGAGCGTATTGCCGATGGCGTGCGCGGTGCCGCCGATAAGCTGACCTTCGACGATCATCGGATTGATCAGCCGGCCGGAATCGTTGACCACGACGTAGCGCAATATGCGCACGCGGCCGGTCTCGCAATCGACCTCGATCTCCGCGGCGTGGCAGCCCATGCCATAGGTGAGTGCGCTCGGCTGAAAGCTTTTGAGACTTTCCAATCCCGGCTCGAATTTCCCCGGCAGCGCGTAGCCGGGCACGCCGGAGACCGCTTCGGCCAACTCGCGCAGCGACAGCCCACTGCCCGGCGCACCGGCAACCTCGACGCGCCCGTTGCGCAGGTCGAGGTCCTCCACGCTTGTCTCCAACAGGTGAGCGGCAACGCTCAAGACCTTTTCGCGGACCGCGATGGCGGCGAGGTGCACCGCCGAGCCGGCGGTCACGGTCTGCCGGCTGGCAAAACCGCCCTGGCCGTAGGGAATGACCGCGGTATCGCCGGCCACGACCGTCACGGCTTCGATCTGGACCGCAAACTGTTCGGCGCAGATTTGCGCCAGCGCGGTGCAAATGCCCTGCCCCATCGGCATCGCGCCGGTATAGACCGAGATGCGGCCGGAGCGGCCGATACGCACGATGCCGGACTCGAACGGTCCGCGACCGGTGCCCTTGATGCCGTTGCCGATGCCGATGCCGAGATGGCGACCCATTTCCGCGGCGCGGCGGCGGCGTTCGGCAAATCCCGGATAATCGATGGCCGCGAGCGCCATATCGAGACAGCGGGGAAAATCGCCGCTGTCATAGGCGACCGGCGAGCCGGCCCGGGTTTTGAGCGGCGTGACGTAGGGCATTTTCTCCGCCGGCACGAGATTGCGCCGCCGCACCTCGGCGCGGTCGAGTTTGAGTGTCCGCGCGATGCAATCGAGCAGCCGCTCCATCGCAAACGCGGCTTCCGGATAGCCGGCGCCGCGCACCGGCATGGTCGCGACCTTGTTGGTCTCCACCACCCGCACGCGCAGCTCGTAAGCCGGCACCATGTAGGGACCCGGCACGCCGGTCGAGGTGTTGTACGGCAGGTTCAGGCCCTGCGGTGTGTAGGCGCCCTGGTCGTGAATAAGCTCACCGCGCACGCCCAGCACATGGCCGTCGCCGTCGAAGGCGACTTCAAGGTCCCAATACTGGTCGCGCTCCTGCACTGCGGCGCAAAAATGCTCGCGGCGGTCCTCGATCCACTTGACCGGCCGGCGCAGCCGCAAACAGGCGGCAGCGACTGCGACTTCCTCCGGATAGAGTACGAACTTGCCGCCAAAACCGCCGCCCACGTCCGGCGCCACGACGCGGATGCGATTCTCGTCGAGCCGCAACAGCCGCATCAGGAACGCGCGCGCCTCGTGCGCGAGCTGGGTCGACGACCACACCGTCAACCGCTCCTCGTTTTCGTCATAGACGGCGGCGGCACCACGGCCCTCCAGCGAATGGGCGCCGCCGCGGTGCTGCTTGAGGCTGATCCGTGCGCGATGCGGCGCGCGCGCGAACGCGGCGCCTATATCGCCGTAGGCTTGGCGGAGCTCGACGAGCAAGTTGTTCTTTTTGCTGCGATGGGTGAGCGGCGCGCCCGCACGCAGTGCCTCACGGCAATCCGAAATAGCCGGCAGCGGCTCGTAATCGACCGCGACCAAAGCGGCGGCATCTTCGGCGATGGCGCGAGAGGTCGCGATCACGATGGCGACCGCCTCGCCGACGAACGCAACTTCATCCTTGGCGAGCACGAACGGCGCCACGTCCGCCGGCAATTGGTCGGTGCGGAATTGCAGCGGCAGCCGCTCGGCCGAAAGCAGCGACGCAATATCGGCCAGCGCAAGCACGGCATGCACGCCCGGCAGCCGCCGGGCCAAGGCGGCGTCGATGCCGCGGATCGCGGCGTGGGCGTGCGGGCTGCGCACGAAAGCGGCTTCGAGCAATCCGGCAAATTTCAGATCGTCGACGAAGCGGCCTTGCCCGCGCAGCAGCGGTCCGTCTTCGAGACGCAAAACCCGCTCGCCGACCGTGTTGTTCTTCGAATTTTGCATCGACTCGATTGTTTCTCAGCAGTTGTTCCGGCTGTGCAATAGTGCGGACGGCGGGCCTGTCCCTTGCACGGGATTGCTGCTAGGTTTGCATGCCGGTTACCGAGGCCGCGATCACGCGCCCGTTCAAGGGTGGAGGACGCCGATGCTGACCAAGACGCCGCGCAATAGCAAGACCGGAAAAAGCAGCCCGCGCGTCACCGCGCTGCCGAAGATTGCCACCACCACCGACACGCGCGAAATCCTGGCGCACGCCGCCAAGGAGGCGCGGCAACAGGATTACTTCATTGTCGACGTCGACGCCCACGTCACCGAGACGGCGTTCTGGCCGGACGTCATCGACCGCATGGAAAGCGACGTCTACAAGCAGATGGCGCGGGCGTTCAAGGAACGCGGGACGGCGCCGGGTCTGCTGAATACATCTCCCGGCATGCTGTACCAGGACGTTTTCGGCCGCATTCCGCATCAGCAGCGCCTTGGCGAGGAGGTGCCGGGCGGTCGAACCCACAGGCAGGTGGCGCTGGTGCAGCGCGCCATGGATTCGCTCGGCATCGACTACATGGTGGTGTTCCCAACGCCGATGCTGGTGCTCGGCATGCATCCGCAGGCCGAGGTCGAAGTGGTCGTCGGCAACGCCTTCAACAAATGGCTGACCGAGGAGGTGCTGCCGCAAGAACCGCGCATGAAGGCGATGCTCTACCTGCCGTTCAACCATCCCGAAGCCTGCGTGAAGGCGGTCGAGATGTATGCCGACAACCCGAGCGTGATCGGCTATTCGGTCACTTCGACGCGCTTTCGCGCGGTCCATCACGACAGCTACATGCCGCTCTATTCGGCGATCCAGGCCAGCGGCAAGCCGCTGGCCTTCCATTCCGGCTTCCACTGGGGCGACCAGTCGATGCAGCAGTGCAACCGCTTCCTCTCCATGCACGCCATCTCGTTCGTCTATTACAACATCATTCACATGACGAACTGGATCATCAACGGGCTGCCGGAGCGTTTTCCGAAGCTCAAGGTCATCTGGATCGAAAGCGGATTGGCGTGGCTGCCGTTCCTGATGCAGCGCCTTGATTCCGAATACATGATGCGCTCCTCGGAGGCGCCTTTGCTCAAGCGCCGGCCGAGCGAATATATTCAGGACATGTATTTTTCGAGCCAGCCGCTCGAGCGCTCGAACCTTGACCTGACCGAGGCGACCTTCAAGGCGATCAAGGCCGACACGCAACTGCTGTTCGCTTCCGACTGGCCGCACTGGGATTTCGACCTGCCCAATGCGATCACCACGCTGCCGTTCCTCAACGAACAGGCCAAGCGCAATATCCTCGGTTTCAACGCCGCGCGCCTGTTCGATCTTGAAGTGCCCAAGCACAAGATGATCGGCGCCAGGAACGGAGCCAAGAGCAAAAAGACGCCGGCGCGCGAGCCGGTTACCGCCTGAACCTTCATGGCCAAGGCCCGGCAACGCAAGGCGGCCAAGCGTGTCGCATCGTCGAATCGCCGGGTTCGGCGCAACGGTGTCAACAGTGCGGATTTCTGCGCCGCCGCTCGCGCCGCACTCAAGCGCGGCGAACCCGATGCGATCTCGGATCGGACATTGCAGCAGGTGCTCGCCGCCGCGATTAAGATTTACGCCGCCAAGGTGGAGCGGCGCGGGCACGAGGTGGCGCCGTTTCCGCAGAATACGGTGACGGCGACGGAAAGTGTCGTCACCGCCTGCGGCATGATCCGCGCCGCCGACCTCAACATGTTCGACGTGGCGATCTGGTTTCATCGCCCGCCGGGAATAGAATGATGCGAGCTGCCCTTCCAGCTAAGGCGCGAATCCATCGCGTAGGCGGCGCAATTCCGGTCGGGCGGTGAATATGGGTCCCCGCTTTCGCGGCGACGACGGCAGATGCAGGTGACAGGAATGAAGAATGCGATGGAGGAGATTGCGGTCGGCAAGCTCGCCGATATTCCGGACGGCGACTATCGCATTTTCGCCGTGGACCAGCTCGAAGTCGGCATTTTCCGCACCGGCAGCAAGGTGCTGGCCTACGAGAACGTCTGCCCGCATGCCGGCGGCCCGGTCTGCCAGGGCAAGATCTTCAACAAGGTCGAGGAAATCATCACGCCCGAAAAGAAAAGCGCCGGCCTGCGCTTCGGCAAGTCGCGGCACATCGTCTGCCCGTGGCATGGCTACGAATACGATCTCGCCACCGGCTGCCATCCGGGAGACCCCTCGGTGCGGCTGACCCCCGTCAAGGTCTCGGTGCGCGACGGGCAGATTTACGTCAGCATGCCCGACTAGTGGAGCGGATTTGACATTCCCCACCCACTTGACCGCCAGTTCGCGAAGCGAATGTCAAATCCAAAAGCTCCGCTAGACGGACGGCAGCTCGCTCAGCATCGCATCAGCGAGCTTTTCCGCCACCATGATGGTCGGAATGTTGGTGTTGCCGCGCGGCAGTGTCGGCATGATGGAGGCATCGACGACGCGCAAGCCCTCGATGCCGTGCACCCGTCCGGCCGGATCGGTCACCGCCACGGGATCGCCGGCCGCGCCCATGCGGCAAGTGCCCACCGGATGAAAGGTGCCGGCAACGTTCTGCCGGATGTGCTCGGCAAGCGCGTCGTCATCCTTGACCAGGGCCGCAAGATCGACGCCCCGGTCGGCGAGGGTTGCAAAAATCGGACCGGCGAGCGGCGGCACAAGATCGACCAGGGCGGCGATCGCCGTGCTTTTGATCCTGTTCGCCGTCGTGACGCGATTGAGCCGGCGCAGGCGATCGGAAAATTTGACCGGAAAAGTCAGGCGTGTCATCGAGCGCACGGCATCGTGACCGAGAATTTCGACGCAACGGCGGAAGCCCTGCATGAAACGCTGCAGGTCGAGGTCGTGACCGGCGAAATTGAACTCGACCAACGGCTGCGCCATCAGATCGGCGGAGACGAGCGACACGGCCCCGCGCGCCATCGGCTTGAGCAGCGACGGCGCCAGATTGGCAATCTGCCAACCGAGCGCGCTCCACGATGTCTTGCATTGCACGTTGATATACATGTCGCGCAGCGGCGCGCCAGGCAGGTTCGAGGAATAGCGGAAGCAGGTCATCGGGTGCGGCCGAATTCTTCTCGCCTGCCGCGCGCGGGGCCTCTGCAGCAAGCCGATGAACACGATCGCGTGGTTGGAGAGATTCTTCCCCACGCCCGGCAGATCGGCGCGCACCTCGACGCCGTGTCCTCGCAGCTCCTTCGCCGACCCGATCCCGGCACGCAGTAAAAATGCCGGCGAATGAATGCCGCCCAGCGAGACGATGATGTTGCGCGCGCGAAACTCTTTTTGCTCGTCGCCGATCTTCACTCTGACGCCGGCGACGCGGCGACCGTCGAACGCAAGACCGGTTGCAAGCACTCCGGAGGTGATCGTCAAATTGCTGCGGCGGCGGGTTTTCGCATCGAGATAGCAGATCGCCGCCGAGGCGCGCTTTCGCGGCCAGTTGCTCATCGGCACCGCCCCATAACCGTCGCGGAAGTCCGCGTTCATGTCGGCGACAAAAGGTATCTGGCGTTCCTGCGCGAAGATGTGCACCGCCTTCGCCAGCGGCGCCCAGTCTTCCGTCTTGGTGCGCCGGATCGGCACCGGACCATCCTTGCCGTGCAACGCGCCCTCGAAGTCATGCTCGTTCTCGAGCTTGCGAAAGAACGGCAGCACATCATCCCAGCCCCAGCCGGCCGCGCCAAGTTCAACCCATTCGGCATAATCCTCAGGCGTGCCGCGGTAGGCGACCATGCCCATCACGCTCGAGCCGCCGCCAATGACGCGCCCTTGGGAAAATCCGACCAGCGGCGAATTGTCCTTTCGCCGCCAGTGCACTTTCAGGTCAGGCCAGAAATAGGCGTCGTTGTAGTAGGACCGCGGGTAGCTATCGAGAATGTCGGCGGGCTCGGTGCCCGGAGGCGCGTCGCGCCCGGCTTCGAGCAGAAGCACCCGCGTGTTCGAACGCGCCGACAGCCGGTTGGCCAGCACGCAACCCGCCGCGCCGCCGCCGACAATGATGACATCAAAACTTTCGGTCATGGGCGCTGCGGGTTACTGCGCGCTACGCTTCGAACAGCCGCTGCACCAGCCGTCGCACCAGCACGCCGGCGACGCGGCGACGATAATGGCCGGGCGTAAAGGTGGTCTTCATCGCCATGATCTGGTCGCGGACCAGCGCGTCCAATCCCTTGACGAAGCGGTCATCCAGGCCACCGCCGCAAAGTGTCTCCGTGCCGGCTAGCCGTACCGGCCGCGGGTTGGTGCCGGTGAAGGCAACGCGCAGGTCGGCGAGCTTGTCGCCGTCGCGGCGGAGCGCCACGGCGACGCCGGCGACCGGATATTCAATCGAACGGCGGATGCGGATCTTGTCGTAGGCCGAACGCAGGCCGGGTATGTGTTTGGCGCGCACGGCGCTGATGAATTCGCCGGGGCGAAGTGACAAAAAATATTTGCCGTCGCCGCGCGTCTCGGTCACCGGCTCGTCCTGGCGCGCGTACCCGATATAGAGATCGGCGAGCGACGTGCTGCGGCGACCGGCCGGGCCGGCAACGTCGATTTCAGAGTCCAGCACCAGCAAGGCCGGCGCGAGATCGCCGGAGAACGTAGCAAAGCAAACGCCGCGGCTTTTCGGCGCCACGTGGCAGATGCGGCCGCTGGTCTTGAGACAATGATCGTTGGCGCCGCGCCACCATTCGCTCTGATTGTAGAAGATGCAGCGCGTGTCGAGGCACAGGTTGCCGCCAATAGTCCCCATGTTGCGCTGGGTCGGACCAGCAACATGCGCGGCCGCCTGCGCCACAACCGGATAATGCCGCATGACTTGCGGATCGGCGGCAAGGTCGGCAAGGGTGACGGCGGCACCGATCCGCAAATTGTGCTCGTCGGCCTTGATGTCCCGCAGCTCGGCAACGCCGTTGGTCTCGATAAGCACCGGCGGCGCAACGATGCCGCGTCGGATATTGACTACAAGATCGGTGCCGCCGCCGAGCAGCACGCTGTCGCGATGCGTCGCGCGCGCCGCGATCAGCTCGTCAAGCGAGCGCGGGCGCACAAGCTCGAATAGCGGCAGCGCGTCCATCAACCGCCGCCTATTGCACTTTGCCCCGACCCGTCATCCTGAGGTGCCCGCCAAAGGCGGGCCTTGAAGGATGCACGGCCCGGGCCGTCGCCCTTCGAGGCTCGCTCCGCTCGCACCTCAGGGTGACGGAAGTGAGTCATCGGTTCCTCGGCCGGGAGCGCGCCCGCTGCTCCAGCGCCGCAAAGACGCGATCCGGCGTGACCGGCAGATCGTTGAAGCGCAAGCCGGTGGCGTCGGCAACGGCGTTGGTCAGCGCCGGCAGGAAGGCGGCGAGCGAGCCTTCGCCCGCTTCCTTGGCGCCGAACGGGCCGTGCGGATCGATGCTCTCGACGATGCCGACTTCGATCGGCGGCGAATCCATCATCGTCGGCACGCGGTAGTCGAGCATGTTGGCGGTGAGCATGAGGCCGCTGTGATAAGCGGCTTCCTCGCTCATCGTCTGGCCGAGCCCCATCCACACCGAGCCCTGGACCTGGCCCTCGACGGTGAGCCGGTTGAGTGCGCGCCCGCAATCATGCGCGACCCAAACCTGATCGACATTGACCACGCCGGTCTCCTCGTCGACCGACACCTCCACCACTTGAGCCGAATAGGAATAGCCCATGGTGCCGCCGATCGCGGCGCCGCGGTACTTTTTTCCGCCGTGCAACTCCGGAATGGTCGAGTAATTGCCGGTGACCGTGATCGTTCCGGTATCCTTCAAGGCCTCGGCGACGACCTCGTTGAACGTCAATCCCCTGTCCTGCGCGCCGGCGCGATAAAGTTCGCCGAGGCACTCGACCTCGCCCGGCTTGGCATCGAGTTTCTTTGCCGCCGCCGCGATCAGCACCGCCTTGAGATTGTTGGCGGCGTCGATTGCCGCATTGCCGACCAGGAACGTCACGCGCGACGAATAGGAACCGTTGTCCTTCGGCACCACATCGCTGTCGCCGGTGACGATGCGGATGCGCGATAGATCAAGCCCCAAAATTTCCGCGACGCTCTGCACCAGAACCGTCGAGGAGCCCTGCCCGATGTCGGCGGCGCCGGTCAGGAGCACGATCGAGCCGTCAAAATCGAGCTTGAGCTTGACGGTTGCGTGCGGCTCGCCGGTCCAGTTCACCGGCTTGGACGCGCCGCTGATGTAATGCGAGCAGGCGAAGCCGAGACCCTTTCTGACGCCGTTACCGTTGGGCAGCCGGCCCCTGCGTTCCTTCCAGCCGCTTGCTTGCTCCACCCAATCGACGCACTCGGGCAGGCCGTAGCTCTTGACCATTAGATCGTTGTCGGTGAAGGCCGGGGCTTGCAGGTAATTGGCGCGGCGCACCGCGATCGGATCGAGAGCAAGTTCGCGCGCCATCTGGTCGAGCAGGCTTTCGAAGGCGAAGCGCACATCGACCGTGCCGTGACCGCGGAAAGCGCCGCACGGCGGCGTATTGGTGAGCACGCGCTTGCCGATGTATTTGACATTGTGCAGGTCGTAGATGGCGTAGAGCATCGAGCCCGCGTACAGGATGGTGACGATGCCGTAGCCCGAATGGGCGCCGCCGCGCTGGACGCATTCGCATTCGACGCCGGTGATGCGACCGTCCTTCTTGATGCCGAGCTTGAGACGGATGTCGGTTTCCGGCCGGCCGCGATGGGTGATGAAGGTTTCCTCGCGGTTGACCACGAGGCGCACGCGGCCGCCGGCCTTGCGTGCGAGCAGCGCGGCGATCAGCTCGACATTGAGTGCCTCGGTGCGGCAACCGAAGCCGCCGCCGACCTGCGGCTTGACCACGCGGATGCGCGACATGTCCATGTCGAGGATCTGCGACAGCATCAGATGCACGTAGTAGGGCACTTGCGTCGACGCATGCACGGTGATGCGCTCGCGCACCGCGTCGTAATCGGCAAGCGCGGCGTGCATTTCCATCTGGTTCTGGCACACTTCGGCGCAGTTGTAGGTCGCCTCGCGCACCAGATCGGCGGCGGCGAAGGCCGCGCCGACATCGCCCAGCTCGAAATAGACGTCGCGCTCGATATTGCCGGGCCGATGCGGATGGAGATCGATCGCGCCCGGCGCCAGTGCGGCTCGCGCCGTATGATAAGGCGGCAGCTCGCGAACCTCGAGCTTGATGCGGCGCAGCGCTTCCTTGGCGGTGGCGTCATCGATGGCGGCGACGGCCGCGACCGGCTCGCCGCGATAGCGCACACGCCCGCGCGCCAGCGGATGCTCGGTCCGGGCGACCGGCAGCACGCCGAAGGTCTTGTCGCAATCGGTGCCGGTGACGATCGCCGTCACCCCAGGCAGCTTGGCTGCTTCCGAAACATCCACGTCGAGGATTTCGGCATGCGAATAGGGACTGCGAAAAATCCGCCCGGCAAGCGTTCCCGGTACGATCAGATCGGCTGTGTATTTGGCGTGCCCGGAAACCTTTTCCGGGCCATCGATCATCGGCACGTAATCGCCGATGTTATGCGCCGGGAGGATTTCGTTCATGGGATCGCATCTCTGTGTCCCAGACGCGGAGCAGCACGTAGTGATGCGCCCCGGATACGGGATCGTCGCAGACTCGGAGCCTGTAGCAATCCCGCTTTTGCAGCGCACCACTCGGTTCCGCTTCGCGCTGCGCTGCGCCCGGCAAACAAGACGAGGGTCACGGCGAAGCTCCAGCAGCGCAAAGCGCAGCGGCGTGCTGCACCGCCTCGATGATCTTCACGTAGCCGGTGCAGCGGCAGATATTGCTGCCGAGCGCTCCGCGAATCTCGTCTTCGCTCGGACGCGGATTGCGGCGCAGCAGTCCAGCCGCCGCCATGATGAAGCCCGGCGTGCAATAGCCGCACTGCGAGCCGAGCTTTTCGTGAAATCCAAGCTGCACGGCGGACAAGCGGCCAGCCGTGGCGAGCGATTCGATCGTGTCGACGCGCCGCCCGGCGATGCTCGCGGCCAGCGTCAGGCACGCCAATCGCGGCTTGTCGTCGACCAGCACCGTGCAGGCGCCGCACTCACCACCGTCGCAGCCGGTTTTCGTGCCGGTGAGGCCGACGAGTTCCCGTAAATAATCCAGGAGCAGCACGTTGTCGGGCACCGCGTCGACACGGGCGCGGCCATTGAGCGTCAACGACAGCATGCGCACCATGGTTGGATCGATGGTTCGATCAGCGGCTTCTTCATCTCAAGCTATTTTCAATATCAGCATTCGCAAGCCGCTTCAAATCCGCAGCCTGATCGGATGCACAACGCAACGCCGCGGGTACCGACGCGAACGGTTGGTCAAGGCGGCTCGGCGCTCGGTCATTTATCGTGTGCGGCTATCCGCACGCCCGTTAAGTGTAGACCGAAGATTGCCCACAAGGGCCGTCAAAGCGCTTTGCAAACCCCGCCGTTTCCAATAGCTATTATGATGGCGTGACCAGGGGCTTTTCCTCAATGTCGAAGACTAGTCTGGCGCTCAATAACCTCCGTGGTTACGCCATACTTATCGTGCTGGCGTTCCATTCGTCCATTGCCTACGTGGTGCACCAGCCGGCCGCGGCCTTGCCCTTTGACCAGCCGCCTTACGGTTGGATGGCCAACCCGATTGTCGACAGTAATCGCTGGCTTGGCTTCGATCTGTTTTGTGCATTCACGTTTCTTTACATGATGCACCTGATGTTCTTTCTATCCGGCCTGTTCATCTGGCCGAGTCTGAAACGCAAGGGCGCCGGGGCATTCCTGTCCGATCGTTTCATGCGGCTTGGCGTGCCGTTCGTGTTCGGCGTCTATCTGCTGATGCCGGTCGCGTACTTCGCGGTCTATAGGCAGACCGCCATCGATCCGGACTGGCCGGCCTACCTGTCGCATCTGCTGGCGCTGCCATTCTGGCCGTCTGGACCGCTGTGGTTTCTCTGGGTCTTGTTGGCGCTGAACGGGGCCGCGGCGGTGTTGTTCAGGTTTGCTCCCGGGTTGGTGGAGGCGGCGGCGCGGTTCGCGGAACGGAGCAATCCGACCCGTCTGTTTTTTGCGCTCACAGCCATCTCGGCGCTGGTCGGGCTCTTGCTCTGCATCTTCTTCACACCCTGGCAGTGGATCAATTTAGGACCGCTCGCGTTCCAACCGTTTCTCCTGCCGCAATACGCCATTTTTTTCCTGTTCGGTCTCGCGGCCGGCGCCCGCGGACTCGAGCGCGGCCTGTTCGCCGCCGAACACAGATTGGCGGACCATTGGGGCCGCTGGCTGGCGATTGCGCTGGCTTCGTTCGCGCTGTGGATCGCATTCGCCGCGCTGACCGTCGGCGGAGCCGCGATACCCGGCCTGCAGATCGGCTCCGTACTCGCCCAGGCCACGTTTGCGGCGAGCGCCTGCCTTGCCGCGGCGGCGATCTTTCGCCGCTTCGCCGCCAGGCCCTGGCCGATCCTCGACAGCATCTCCGAGAATGCCTACGGCATCTATCTGTTCCACTATTTGTTCGTTCTGTGGAGCCAATACCTTCTGCTCGGAGTTGAAATGCCGGCTATCGTGAAGGCCGCGCTCGTGTTCGGTGCCGCACTATCGTTGAGCTGGGCGGCGACCGCCGCAATATGCAGCGTCCCGCTCGGCGCCCGGATCATGCGTGGACAACGGCGGACCGCCATGGCGGTCGCGCACGCACCCGCCGAGCAACGCGCCGTCGAACCCAGCCAGCATTAGTGGTGAAACGATTGCGCTCTGGACTAGCTCCGCAGATCGCGGATGCGCGGCGCCTTGATGCTGGACTCGAATTCGCGCGCCAGCGTGCCGATCTCCAGCGCCACCACCTGCGGCGAGATTTCGAACATCCGCTTGACCTGCTGCTCGACCTCGCCGACCGCACTGGCCGGGTCGACGTCGCGGCGGATTTCGATGCACACCCGCAGCTGGTCGAGAGCGTCGACGGTCACGGCCTCGCACTTGAAGTCGTTGATCGCCGCCATGCGGAACATGAAGTCTTCGAACTCGCCATGGTCGATGTTGATGCCGCGTATCTTGATGAATTCGCTGGCGCGATGGGCGTGATGCATGAGCGGGAAGACCGAGAACGGTCCGCGGCCAGGAGCGTGGTTGCGCAGCGTGACCACGTCGCCGGACGACCAGCGCAGGAACGGCGTGATGTTGTTTGTGAACAGCGGCGTCACGACAAGCGCGCCGGCCTCTCCGTCGGCAACCGTTGCGCCCGATGTCGGGTCGATCGACTCGACGAAAAACAAGTCGCTCCACAGCCGGAAGCCGCCGGCTTCGCCGTCTTCGGCCGCCATCATGCCGGCTTCGGTCATGCCGAAGGAGTCACGCACTTCGGCGCCCCAAATGCGGCCGAGTTTTTCGCGCTTTGCCGCCGAGACCGGCTCGGCCGAACAAATCACGAGCTTGACCGATCCATTGGCGAGATCGATGTTTTTCTGATCGGCCATGTTCGCCAGATGCAGCGCGTAGCTCGACATGCCGACAAGCACATCCGGGGAGAGCTTGTCGATCAGCTCGATCTGCAGGGTCGACGGCGTCGTGGTTCCGGCTCCGGCGAGAAGCGCACCCATGCCAAAGATTTCGGCGGCCCGCGCCATCATGGTTCCGACCGGATGAATGCCGAGCGGAAATGCGCAATGCACCGTCTGGCCCGGTTTGGCGCCCGCACAGGCGTAGACGCGGGCAAAGCCACGCATCGCCACTTCAATATCGCGTCGGCTGCGCGGATAGAACAACGGCCGGCCGGTGGTGCCTCCGGAACGCCAATACTGGGCAACGTGATCGCCCGACGCCGGCGGCAGACAGAACTCCCGGTAAAATTCGGCGTCCGTCATGCCGCGCAGCATGTTCTTATCGAGGATCGGGATTTTGGCCCATTCGCGCGGCTCGTCGAGCCGGTCAAGATCGATATGATCGAGCTTGCCGCGGAAGAACGGCGCTCGCATTGCCTGACGGACCGCCTGCGGTTTGAGTGCCGAATGTATGGCCGCGATCTCGGCCTTGCTGCGCGGGATTGCCTCGCCGGGGCGCGCTGGCATGTGCCCATGATCGCCCGGATCGCCGGCACGCACAGACGTATCGCGCTGTTGCCAGCGATTGCGCATTTTTTGGCCCGCCCAGACGGCTGAAAATTCCGTCGCCATCCAACTTACAGCAAAAGGCAGGGCGACGGGAGTCGGACGGCCGGCAACGCGCCCTCGTTGTTAACCGCTGACCGCGCGATCGCCGCTCGCGTCGTCACTGCACGTCGAAGCGGGCGATGATCTCGCGGGGTATCGGTTGCGATTTGAGGACTGTCCGGTCGACCGGATCGCGCACCACCCAAACTCGCGTTTCCCGACCTTCGACGGCAAGCACGTCGCCCACGAACAGCCGATGCTCGACGTCGAAACTGGAGCGGCGGAATTCGGTGGTCCGCGAAGTCAATTCCACAACGTCGCCGAAGCGCGCAGGGGCCAGAAAGCGGGCGCCGGCATCAACCAGCGGCAGCGAATCGATGCCGAGCGCGGCGGCCAGATCGGGCGGTTTTATTCCAAAGACCGCCTCGAACAGGCACCATGTGCCCCAATCGAAAAATTCGAAGAACCGACTGTTGAAAACGATTCCCGCCGGATCGCAATGACCCCACTCGATGGTGAATCGGCGCCGGCTGACAAAACTGGGCATGAATTCTAAATCCGTCGGCGTCCGCATTCCCACGCGCAAGACCGATGAAACGCAGACCACATGAGGATGTCAAACCGCGTATCGCGCCGGCATGCGGCCACGCGCTCCCGCCAAGACATTCGACGCCGCTGCCACCTGCGAAATCGCTGCCTAAAATTTGGGCAGGAGCGCAAGCGTTTCGGATTCAAAATAGGCGCCGGCTTCGCCTTGGCGTCAGAAGCATCGAAATATGATAATTATATTAAACAGTTATCCCCTGCAATCGCTTGGCACGCCGCTTGCGACGGTGGCCCCATTGCGGGACGGTTTGTGGCCGCTCGCGCGTCAGACGGAGGGCATCGCAATGGGTCATTCCTGGACTAAATCAGCTCAACTCACGCGCCGCCGCTGGCTCGCCGGCGCGGCGGGATTCGCGGCGGCGACAGCAGCCGTGCGCCGGGTCAGGGCCGCCGACACGATCAAGGTCGGCATCCTGCATTCGCTTTCCGGCACCATGGCGATCAGCGAGACAACGCTCAAAGACGTCATGCTGATGCTCATCGCTGAACAAAATAAGAAGGGCGGCTTGCTCGGCAAACAGATCGAGCCCGTGGTGGTCGATCCGGCTTCGAACTGGCCGCTGTTCGCCGAAAAGGCGCGTGAGCTGATCAGCAAAGATCGCGTCGCCGCCGTGTTCGGCTGCTGGACGTCGGTTTCGCGCAAGTCGGTGCTGCCGGTGTTCAAGGAGCTCGACAACATCCTGTTCTATCCGGTGCAGTTCGAAGGCGAAGAAAGCGAACGCAACGTGTTCTACACCGGCGCGGCGCCGAATCAGCAGGCGATTCCCGCGGTCGATTATCTCATGAGCGAGGACGGCGGATCGGTGAAGCGCTGGGTGCTTGAAGGCACCGACTACGTGTATCCGCGCACCACCAACAAAATCCTCGAAGCATACCTCAAGCTCAAAGGGGTCAAGGACGAGGACATCCTGATCAACTACACGCCGTTCGGCTTTTCCGACTGGCAGACGGAAGTTTCCAGGATCAAGACATTCGGCTCGGCCGGCAAGAAGACTGCCGTCGTCTCCACGATCAACGGCGACGCCAACGTGCCGTTCTACAAGGAGCTGGGCAATCAGGGCGTCAGGGCGACCGACATTCCGGTGGTGGCGTTCTCGGTCGGCGAGGAGGAATTGGCCGGCCTCGACACCAAGCCGCTGGTCGGCCACCTCGCGGCCTGGAACTATTTCGAATCGATCAAGACGCCGCAGAACGAGGACTTCATCCGGGCCTGGCACGCATTCACCGGCAATGCGAAGCGCGTGACCAACGATCCGATGGAGGCCCACTATATCGGCTTCAACATGTGGGTGAAGGCAGTGACGAAGGCCGGCACCACCGATCCCGACAAGGTGATCGCCGCACTGCCCGGCATCGAGCAGGCCAATCTCACCGGCGGCGTCTCCACCATGCTGCCCAACCATTACATCTCCAAGCCGGTCTATATCGGCGAAATCCGCAGCGACGGTCAGTTCGACGTGGTGTGGAAGACCAAAGGGCTGGTGCCCGGCGAAGCCTGGTCGCGTTATCTGCCGGGATCGCGGGATCTGGTGGCCGATTGGGTGACGCTCGATTGCGGCAACTACAACAAGCTTACGAAGAAGTGCGGCGGCGCTTGAACACAGTGCCGTTGCCGTAGCGTGCGATTGCGGGGAGACGGACCGGCCGTCTTCCCGCGCTAAGTCCGGGGATCTCATCATGTCGTTCGGCCGAGCCTGTCTCGCGGCTGCGCTGTTGGCTTTCGGCGTTGTCCTCGGCTTGCTTCCGATCGAGACCGCCGATGCCGGGCCTTACGAGGACGCGCTCGCGGGCTTCACCCAAGGCTCATTGCACGATACCGGCGACGCGATTCAGAAGGTGGTAGCCAGCGGCAATCCGCTGGCCGAAACGGTCCTCCTGGCGCTGCAGGACGGCCGGCTCATGTACAGCGCCGAAAAGAAAACGGTCTACATCCAGGCCAAGGACGGCAAACTGCTCGATGCCGCCACCGGCAAGCCGTTTACCGGCAAACCGCCCGGCGACCTCGACAACGTCATCGTCAACAACCGGCTGCGCAATGTCGTCGGTGCCGCCCTCGGCACATTGACGCTGATGTCGGCGGACCCGAAACGCCGCTTCAATGCGGCGCAGGCGGTGTTCAGGTCGCACGACCTGAGCGCCCTGCCGAACCTCGAGAAAGCGCTCGCCCGGGAGACGGATCCGCACGTCAAGGCCGCGCTCGAGCAGGCACGCGCCGCCATCATTCTCAACATGCCGAGCGCCACCGAAGCGCAGAAGCTCGCCGCCATCGCGGTCGTGCGCGACCGTTACGATCTTGATGCGCTGGCGCTGCTTGCCGACATTCCCGCGCACGAAACACCGCCGGTCGCGCGCGCCGCCACGGCGGCAATTCAGGCGATCAAGACCAAGCTGGCCGAATGGGACGCCGTGCAGAACGCCTGGTACGGAATTTCGCTCGGCTCGGTCCTGCTGCTGGCGGCCATCGGTCTCGCCATCACCTTCGGCGTGATGGGCGTGATCAACATGGCGCACGGCGAAATGGTCATGCTGGGCGCCTACGTCACCTACATGGTGCAGGAAGCATTCCGCAGCTACCAGCCGGCGCTGTTCGATTATTCGCTCGCCATCGCCATTCCGCTCGCTTTCGCCTGCGCCGGCGGCGTCGGCATATTGATCGAACGCACCATCATCCGCTTTCTCTATGGGCGGCCCCTGGAAACGCTGCTAGCGACATGGGGCCTGTCGCTGGTGCTCCAGCAGGCGGTCCGCACCGTGTTCGGCGCCGACAACCGTAACGTCGGCAATCCGTCATTCATGAGCGGCGCGTTCAATCTCGGCGGCATCACCGTCACCTACAACCGGCTGTGGATCGTCTGCTTCGCGCTGGTCGTGTTCGTGGCGCTGATCGGCATCCTGCGGTTGACCCGGTTCGGCCTCGAAATGCGCGCAGTGACGCAAAATCGCGCCATGGCGGCCTCGATGGGTATCAGCACCAGCCGCATCGACGCCCTGGCGTTCGGACTTGGATCCGGCATCGCCGGCATGGCGGGCGTGGCGCTGTCGCAGATCGACAATGTCAGCCCCAATCTCGGCCAGGGCTACATCATCGACAGTTTCATGGTCGTGGTGTTCGGCGGCGTCGGCAACCTGTGGGGCACTTTCGTCGGCTCGTTCGTGCTCGGCATTGCCAATAAGTTTCTCGAGCCCTACGCGGGAGCCGTGCTGGGCAAGATCGCCATCCTGGTGCTGATCATTCTCTTCATCCAGAAGCGACCGCGCGGCATGTTCGCCCTCAAGGGACGGGCGGTGGAGGCGTAATGGCCGCCGGGCCGCATCTCCTGATCCGTACGCTCGACCGCGGAGCGGTGCTGTTTCTCGCCGCGACCGCAGCGATCGCGATCGCAGTTCCGATTCTCAATTTAGCGGTTCCTCCCGCTTCGGCGTTTCACGTGTCGACCTATCTGGTGGCGTTGTTCGGCAAATACGCCTGCTATGCGCTGTTGGCGCTCGCCATCGATCTGATCTGGGGATTTTGCGGCATCCTCTCCCTGGGGCACGGCGCGTTCTTCGCGCTCGGCGGCTATGCGATGGGGATGTATCTGATGCGGCAGATCGGCACGCGCGGGGTCTATGCCAATCCACTCCTGCCGGACTTCATGGTGTTCCTGAATTGGCACGAGTTGCCGGCCTATTGGTACGGGTTTCAGCATTTCGCCTATGCGGCGCTCATGGTGGTTCTGGTGCCCGGAGCGCTCGCATTCGTGTTCGGCTGGTTTGCCTTCCGCAGCCGTGTCACCGGCGTCTATCTGTCGATCATCACTCAGGCGCTGACTTACGCCTTGATGCTCGGCTTCTTCCGCAACAATTTCGGCTTCGGCGGCAATAACGGGCTGACCGACTTCAAGGACATTCTCGGCTTCGACGTGCGCGCGGGTGCAACCCGCGCGGCGTTGTTCTCGATCTCCTGCCTGGCGGTGATCATCGGCTTTATGGTCTGCCGCGCCATCGTGACCTCGAAGCTCGGCAAGGTGCTGGTCGCGATCCGCGACGCCGAAGCCCGCACGCGCTTTCTCGGTTACCGCGTGGAGTCCTACAAGCTTTTCGTATTCACCTTGTCCGCCTGCATGGCCGGCATCGCCGGGGCGCTGTACGTGCCGCAGGTCGGCATCATCAATCCAAGCGAATTCGCCCCCGGCAATTCCATCGAGGCGGTCATCTGGGTTGCGGTCGGCGGCCGCGGCACGCTGATCGGCGCCATTGTCGGGGCGGTCCTGGTCAATTACGCCAAGACCTTTTTCACTTCGGGAATTCTGGCGCCCTATTGGCTGTACATGCTGGGGGGCCTGTTCATCGTGGTCACGCTGTTGCTGCCGCGCGGCATCGTCGGCAGCCTGCATCACTGGTCGGCGATATGGCGCGATCGGGTCTCGGCCGCCGCCGAGCAGGGCGCCGTCGAGCCGGTGCCGGCGGAGTGAGGATCGGCCGATGAAATTGCAGGAGCGCCTTGAGCGAGCCGAACAGGAGGCGATGGCGGCCTTCGAGCGCACGGTGCTGTTTCTTGAGAACGTGACGGTCTCGTTCGACGGCTTTCGCGCGCTCAACAATCTTTCCTTCGCCATCGAACCTGGCGAAATGCGGGCCATCATTGGCCCCAACGGCGCCGGCAAGACCACGATGATGGATGTGGTCACCGGTAGAACCAGGCCGGACAAGGGCGCGGTGATCTTCGACCAGCTCCACGATCTGGCGCGGCTGGATGAAGCCGAGATCGCGCTGCTCGGCATCGGACGCAAATTCCAGAAGCCGACAGTGTTCGACAACCACACCGTGTCCAACAATATCGAGCTGGCGCTCAAGTCCGATCGGCGTGCGCGCGCCGCCCTGCGCTGGGGCAGTAGCGAGAGCGAACGCAGCCGCATCGATCAGATCCTCACGACCGTCCGCCTGTGCGCAGTGCGCGAGCGCCTCGCCGGCAGTTTGTCGCACGGACAGAAGCAATGGCTCGAAATCGGCATGCTGCTGGCGCAGGATCCGAAATTGCTCCTGGTCGACGAGCCGGCCGCCGGCATGACCGATGCGGAGACGCGGCAGACCGCGGAATTGCTCAAGGAGATCAACCGCGAGCACACCGTGATCGTGGTCGAGCACGACATGGCATTCGTGCGCGACCTCGACGTCAGGGTCACCTGCCTGCACGAGGGTTCGGTCCTCGCCGAAGGCTCGATCGACGAAGTCTCGCAAAATGACCGGGTGGTGGAAGTCTATCTGGGACGATGAAAAGAGGCGAATAGCGAATGCTCGAAGTCAACGCCATCGATCTGCATTACGGCGCCGCGCAGGCGCTGCGTGCGGTGTCGCTCAAGGCCGAGCCCGGCAAGGTGACCTGCGTGCTCGGCCGCAACGGTGTCGGCAAGACCAGCCTGCTCAACGCACTCGCCGGCCAGCATGCGGTGAGCAAGGGCGCGATCGTCTGGGAGGGAGCCGACATCACCGCGCTACGGCCGCCGCAGCGTGCCCGGCGAGGCATTTCCTACGTGCCGCAAGGACGCGAAATCTTTCCGCTGCTCACCGTGGAGGAAAACCTCAAAACCGGTTTTGCGCCGTTGCGGCACGGCCAACGCCGCATACCCGACGACGTGTTTTCGTTGTTCCCCGCACTCAAGGACATGTTGCGCCGACGCGGCGGCGACCTTTCCGGCGGCCAGCAGCAGCAGCTTGCCATCGGCCGGGCGTTGGTGATGCAGCCGCGGCTGCTCCTTCTCGACGAACCGACCGAGGGAATTCAGCCCTCGATCATCAAGGACATCGGCCGGGCGATCAGCTACATCCGCTCGCTCGGCAGGATCGCCATTGTGCTGGTCGAACAATACCTCGACTTTGCCCGCGAACTCGGCGATCATTTTGCCGTCATGGAGCGCGGCGCAATCGTTTATTCGTGCGCGCGCGACGACCTCGACGAAGGCGCGCTGCGGCGCGCGATGGCGATTTGAGCACGCAGCAATGCACGCGCTGGCGCCGCCCGGCAATGACACCTTCGCCGCCAATCGCGCGACCGGTCACATCGCGTTGTCGGTTGCATCCGTCGGCGGCGTGAGCCGCAGGGCGCGCGTGCACGAGGCGGGATCGCTGCGGGTGCGCTTTCCGCGCGCTCATGACGCGCGAACGCTCGATGCCGTCATCGTCAACACCGCCGGCGGAATGACCGGCGGCGACCGTTTCGACCTCGACATCGAGGTCGGTGCCGGCGCGCGGCTTGCCGTGAGCACGGCCGCCGCCGAGAAAGTCTATCGCTCGCTCGGCCCGGACACGAACGTCGGCGTCCGCCTCACGGTCGGCGGCGGCGCTGCGCTGGCGTGGCTGCCGCAGGAAACGATCCTGTTCGATCGGACCCGGCTTTGCCGCTGCATCGACGTCGAGCTTGCCGCCGACGCCGGGCTGTTGCTTGCGGAAGCCATCGTGTTCGGCCGCGCCGCCATGGGCGAGACGGTGCGCTTTGGAACAGCATTCGACCGCTGGCGCGTGCGTGTCGGCGGCGCGCTGATCTTCGCCGAAACGACGCGGCTTGACGGCGCGATCGCGCAGCGCCTGGCCTGTCCGGCAGTCGCAGCCGGCGCCGCCGCGGTGGCGAGCGTGCTGAAAATTCCCGGCAACGACAAATCAGCCGCGGCCGTGCGTGACATGCGCGCGCGCTTTGCCGGCGAAGTCGGCGTCTCGACCTGGAACGGGCTTGTGCTCGCGCGTCTGGTTGCCGCCGACGGGGCCGCGTTGCGCCACGATCTCATCGCCGTGCTCACGGCGTGGAGCAGCCGGCCGCTGCCGCGGCTGTGGTTGAATTGACGGCGGCCCCATGCAGCTGACCCCACGCGAAAAGGACAAGCTGTTGATCGCCATGGCGGCGATGGTGGCGCGTCGGCGGCTCGAACGCGGCGTCAAGCTCAATCACCCGGAAGCAGTGGCGCTGATCTGCGATTTCATTCTTGAGGGCGCGCGCGACGGCAAGAGCGTCGCCGAGCTTATGGAGCAGGGCGCGCACGTGCTCACGCGCGCGCAGGTCATGGACGGAATCGCCGAAATGATCCACGACGTACAGGTGGAGGCGACGTTTCCGGACGGCACCAAACTGGTTACCGTGCACGAGCCGATACGGTGAGGCGTCGACAAAGAGCGACCTAGGAGAAGAACTATGGGCGGTCTCTCAATTTTTCATTGGCTCATCGTCGTCGTGATTCTGGTTGTGTATTTCGTTCCCATCGTCAAAATACTGCAAAAAGCCGGCTATAGCGGCTGGTGGTGCTTGATCGTCTTCGTTCCGCTCGTAAACATCATCATGTTTTACGTGTTCGCATTTGCGAACTGGCCCGCGTTGCGCGGCACGGAACGTGAGAGACTTTAGGAGGTCAAGCCGATGATCCCCGGCGAATATTTCATCAAGGACGGAGAGATCGAGCTGAACAAGGGTCGCAAGACCCTCACGCTCACGGTCGCCAACAGCGGCGACCGGCCGATTCAGGTCGGCTCGCATTATCATTTCTACGAGACCAATCCGGCGCTGCAATTCGAGCGCAAGAAAGCGCGCGGCATGCGGCTCGACATCGCGGCCGGCACGGCGGTGCGCTTCGAGCCCGGACAGACGCGCGAAGTGACGCTGGTCGCGCTCGCCGGCACACGCACCGTCTACGGCTTTCGCCAAGAGATCATGGGGAGGCTGCAAAAATCATGACGGGCGGACCTGCGCAGGTCCACCCGTCACATCCTCAGCGCTGCTACCGGCTGCTGGGAACCAGGATCAAATCCGCCCTTGGTGCGGCGCTGGTAGCGGCTTGCACACCAAGCCGATCCGACCTTGGCGATCTCCCGCATCCGGCAGAACCAAACACGAGCGATCTGACAATCACCATAGCGAGGCAATTGCACTTCGCAAGTTAAAGCGTGTGTTCGCATGCTTGTTCTAGTTTTGGGGATAACTCTGGGGAAACGTCATGACCGTGAAAATCCGCCGCTCCGTCTATGCCGACATGTTCGGGCCGACGACAGGCGACCGCGTGCGGCTCGCCGACACCGACCTGATCATCGAAGTGGAGAAGGATTTCTGCACCTACGGCGAGGAGGTGAAATTCGGCGGCGGCAAGGTGATCCGCGACGGCATGGGGCAGTCGCAACTCACCAACAAACAGGGCGCGGTCGATACCGTCATCACCAACGCCCTCATCCTCGATCATTGGGGGATCGTGAAAGCCGACCTCGGCATCAGCAACGGGAAAATCTCCGCCGTCGGCAAGGCCGGCAATCCCGACATCCAGCCGTCGGTCTCGATCGTCATCGGGCCGGGCACCGAAGTGATCGCCGGCGAAGGAAAGATCCTAACCGCCGGTGGCTTCGACACGCACATTCATTTCATCTGTCCCCAGCAGGTCGACGAGGCGCTGATGTCGGGCGTCACCTCGATGCTCGGCGGCGGCACCGGGCCTGCGCACGGCACATTGGCGACGACCTGTACGCCCGGCCCGTTCCACCTCGCTCGCATGATCCAGGCGGCCGACGCCTTTCCGGTCAATCTCGGCTTTGCCGGCAAGGGCAACGCCTCGCGTCCGGCGGCGCTTGAGGAGATGATCAAGGCCGGCGCCTGCGCGCTCAAGCTGCACGAAGACTGGGGCACGACGCCGGCGGCGATCGATTGCTGTCTTTCGGTCGCCGACGACTACGACATCCAGGTCATGATCCATACCGACACGCTCAACGAATCCGGCTTCGTCGAGGACACCATCCGGGCATTCAAGGGCCGCACCATCCACGCATTCCACACCGAAGGCGCCGGCGGCGGCCATGCGCCTGACATCATCAAGGTGGCGGGTCTGAAAAACGTGCTGCCGTCCTCGACAAATCCGACGCGCCCTTACACCAAGAACACCATTGACGAGCATCTCGACATGCTGATGGTGTGCCACCATCTTGATCCCGCAATCGCCGAGGATCTGGCGTTCGCCGAAAGCCGCATCCGCAAGGAGACAATCGCCGCCGAGGATATTCTGCACGATATCGGCGCGCTTTCGATGATGTCGTCGGACAGTCAGGCCATGGGGCGGCTCGGCGAGGTGATCATTCGTACCTGGCAGACCGCCGACAAGATGAAAAAGCAGCGTGGGCGGCTACAACAGGAGAAAGGCGACAACGACAACGTGCGGGTGAAGCGTTATGTCGCCAAATACACCATCAATCCGGCCATCGCCCATGGCGTGTCGAAAATCATCGGCTCGGTCGAGAAAGGCAAGCTCGCCGACCTCGTGCTGTGGTCGCCGGCCTTCTTTGGCGTCAAGCCCGATTGCATAATCAAGGGCGGTTCCATCGTCGCCGCGCCGATGGGCGATCCCAACGCCTCGATTCCGACGCCGCAACCGGTGCATTACCGGCCGATGTTCGGCGCCTTCGGTCGTGCGCGCACCGCCTCCTCGGTCGTGTTCGTCTCCAAGGCGGCGCTCGCCGCCGGCTTGCGCAAAAAGCTTGGCTGCGAGAAGGAATTTTTTGCGGTGCAAAACACTCGCGGAAAAATTTCTAAAAAAAGCATGATTCACAATGACGCTATGCCACACATCGAAGTCGATCCCGAGACCTATGAAGTGCGCGCCGACGGGGAACTCCTCACATGCGCGCCCGCCGCGATCCTGCCGATGGCGCAACGTTATTTCCTGTTTTGACAAAAGGTTGCAGCGTCCGCACCGCCTGGATGCAGCGCGCACGGCTTTGAGGAAAAGCGACTATCGCATTGAAACTGCTGCCTCGTCGGCGTTTGCGCGCCGCTGCGCGGCGGCGGCGAATCGCTCGCTTCTTGACGGAGCGCACACGAATCCCCAAGCTTAGGGAATGGCGGCGAAATATTCGGCGTCGGTGGTGACGGTCAGGGGCTGCCGCATCCGCTTGATGCGCGGCGGTGCGGGCGATCCCCTCCTCTATCTGCACGGCGCCAGCGGGGCGAGCTGGCTGCCATTTCTCGACAAGCTGTCGCAGAAGTTCGACGTGATCGCGCCGGAACATCCGGGCTTTGGCGAATCCGACACGCCCGATTGGCTCGATGACATCCACGACCTCGCCTATTTTTATCTCGACCTTCTGGCGGCGCTTGAACTGGAGCGCGTGCACCTGGTCGGCAATTCGCTCGGCGGCTGGATCGCAGCCGAGATCGCGGTACGCTCGACGCAGCGTCTTGCCTCGCTCACTCTTTGCGACGCCGCCGGCCTGCATGTTCCGGACGCCGCGCAGTTCGACGCCTTTCTGATCTCCGAAGAGCAGCGTCTGACCAGCTTCTTCTACGATGAGAGCAAGGCCAAGGAGATGCTCGCGCGGGTGCTGCATCCGAGCCTGGAAGACACCGTGCTGAAGAACCGTGCGACGGTCGTCAGGCTTTGCTGGCAGCCGCGCAATCACGATCCCCATCTGCACAAGTGGTTGCACCGGATCGAGGTGCCGACGCTGCTCATCTGGGGCGACACCGACCGCCTGTTTCCCAAGGAGCACGGGCTCGCCTATCGGCGGGCGATTCCCGGCGCCAAGCTCGTGGTCATTCCTAAATGCGGGCACGTTCCGCAGATCGAGCGACCGGACGCTTTCATTGCCGCGCTCGAGGGCTTCATCGATGCGCAGCGGCAAACGCGCAAAACCGCGTAAGGATTCAGCATGCAATTCTTCAACTTTCATCTGATGCCGTACGCGCACGCCGATCTCAAGGCGATTGCCGACAACGGCTCCGCTTGGGTCACCTTCTCCAACAGCCATTACGACCCGGAAAAGGGCGCCGAACTTTATCACGATTATCTCCAGCAGATGGAGTTCGCCGACCAACTCGGCTTCGACGGCGTATGCCTGAACGAGCATCATCAGACCGCCTACGGCATGATGCCGATTCCGGGCGTCATTGCCGGCGCCTTGTCGCGTTCGGTCAAGCGCGCGAAAATCGCCGTGCTCGGTCGCGCGCTGCCGCTCGTCAACAATCCGCTGACGATCGCCGAAGAATACGCCATGCTCGACAACATCACGCAGGGCCGGATCATCGCCGGCTTCGTGCGCGGCATCGGCGCCGAGTATCACGCCTGCGGGGTCAATCCGGCGCATTCGCAGGAGCGCTTCGCCGAGGCGCACGACTTGATCGTGCGCGCCTGGACCGAGCCCGGGCCTTTCGCCTTTGCCGGCAAGCATTACCAGTTCCGCTACGTCAATCCTTGGCCGCGGCCTTACCAGACGCCGCACCCGCCGATCTGGATTCCCTCGCAGGGCTCCAGCTCGACCATCCGCTGGGCGGCGCGCATGCGCTACACCTATTGTCAGACGCTCTCGCCGATCGCTGCCGTCGCGCGTTTTTTTCAACTCTATCGCGACGAGGCGGAGAAGGCCGGCTATCAGGCCGCGCCGGATCAGCTCGCCTGGTCGAACACGATCTATGTGGGAGAGACCGACGCCAAGGCGGTCCGTGAGGCCAAGCCGCATCTCGAAGCGCTGGTCAATTATTTTCTCAAAATGCCAACCGAGATGCTGTTGCCGCCGGGCTACAGCGATCCCGCTTCGATCAAGCGCGTACGGAGCGCAAAGGTCACCGGCAAGACGCAGTCGATCGAGGAATTGATGGCCTCGGGGGTAGTGATCGTCGGCGGGCCGGAGACGGTGCGTCAGAAGCTCGCCGAATATCAGGACCTCGCCGGCTTCAACACGTCTCTGACCAAGACGCAGTTCGGCACGTTGCCCAATGAGATGGCACGCGCCAACATGACGGCGATCGCCGAGGAAATCCTGCCCGCCTTCCGCGAGCGCGAGCCGCGTGCGGTGCCGCGCCAAGCCGCGGAATAATACGCGCGGAGTAACACGCCCATTGGACGTTGTTCGCGGGCCATCGCGACCGGGCGGACCGGCGCATCATCGCGGTTGCTGACGGCTTCCACGGCACATCCTTGCCGACCCTGCCTGGTTGGCAAGGGAGGAAAGGCGGTCTGTGCTGGACGTCTTCGTTGCCGCGCCGCCAAGGGGAACCGCGCTCGCTGCAGCCAAAATGGCCGTCCGGCGTCCCTTCCTAACGCAGAATGCCCCGGGGTCGGGCCGTTGATTTTGCCGTCCCCTGACAAGCCATTGTTTTTACAATCTTTTGTCTATCCGCTGAGGCCTAACGGCCGCTGGGCGGAGCACCAGTCAGCGATCGTTAACGAATCATTGCTGCCATAGGGGGTACGAGCAGGGGTACGAGCGGGAAAGCATAAGCGCGTCGCGGTGACCATAACTGCGCCACAGGTGCGCCTCATTATCTCCCGGAGCGGCGATCAGTCTGGGTTGGAGTTCGGGGGAGTTGCCGACTATCGCCTTTCGGGGGAAACCGCGATCGCGGTCGGGGGGAAATGAAGGCTTGGCAGTTAAGCGGCTTTGCCGGCGCGCTGGGGACGATGACTCTGGCCGCGATCGGCCAGCATGCGACCATACGGCCGCGCATCGCGGGTCCTAATGCGATCGTCGAGGCGGCATTCGCCGCCGTGCCGGCCGATGCCACGCCCAGCGCAATCAAGGGTGACTTCAGCCGCGCGCTGCAGGCTGCGGGCCGCGTGGTGCTGACCGACTACGTTGCGCCGAACACCACCATCATGGTGGAATCGAATCCCGTGCCGCCCGCGCCGCCCGTTGCGACGGCCGCGCCGGAATTGAGCACGCGGCCGGCGAGATTCATTATCGACACCGAGTTCCGCGCGGCCGCGCCAAACGGCGTTGCGAGTACGGTCACGACCGGCTCACTTGCGCCGAGCGGAATGGTGCTCGCCTACGCCGCCCCCGACGACGGTCTGCCGCACATCAAGCCGGTCAGCGTGCAGCCGGCAAGCTTGCAGCCGCAACCTTCCCCGGTGCCTGGACCGGCCGCCCCGGCAGCACGGCATGAATCGTTCCTGAAATATTATCCGTTTTCCGAGGTCCCGCCCCAGCGGAAACCGGCGGAAATCGTGATGGACGAACTGAAGGGCGTTCCGCTCGGAACGCCGATCGAAGAGATCAAACGCGCCGCCGAAGCTTTCGGCCTCGACTTTAATTTCATGAAGGCCGTCGCCAAGATCGAATCCGACTTCAATCCCAGGGACCGAACCGGCTCGTATATCGGCCTGTTCCAGCTGAGCAAAGCCGAGTTTCGCCATTATGGCGCGGGCGGCGACATCACCAATCCGCGCGATAATGCAATCGCCGCCGCCGCCAAATTCATCAACGAGGCCGCCCAGTTCGAAATGGCGACCAACAAAGCGCCGACTAACAGCGACCTTTATCTCATCCACCAGCAAGGATGGGCAGGTGCCGCCGAACACGTCAGCCATCCCGACCGTATTGCCTGGAAGTCGATGTGCGCCACCGACGAGGGCATTGCGAAGGGCGAGCGGTGGTGCAAGCGGGCGATCTGGTGGAACACGCTGCCGGCGATCAAGCGCGAATGGAAGTCGGTCGATCGCCTGACCTCGGCCGCGTTCGTGGCCATGTGGCGCGACCGCATCAACAGCCTTTATGCGCGCTACGCCGATGCCGGCGCCGCCAACGCGCCGCAATAAAGGCGGCAGATTCGTAAATCGAAGGTGGTCCCGAGCAGCCCGCGAACCGTGTCGCTGAGATGCATTCGGAAGGGCGAAATTCATAGGCAACCGCCCTGCCCGAGCGGCAAGGCAAAGAATCATTTCGTTGGCGGCTTCGCCGCGAACTCAGACCCGCGTACGCACAGCCGGCCGCGCGGGTCCTGCCAGAGTTTTTGTTCCGCGTGCAATTGACCGATGGCGCGGGCCACGGTGTTGAAATCGTGGCGCGCAAATTTTTCCGCGACGTCGGTGTAATAGAGCGGCTCCTTGGCGATCGCATCCAGTATCTGCCGCGCCAGCGCGGCGATTACTTTGTCGTCGCCGCCTTCGCCGGCTTTGTCCTTCTTGCCTTTGAGGTAATCGTCGATCCGGGCGCTATCGGCATATGCGTAGGTGATGCGCTCGTAATATTCGCGCGGAACGTTCTCCGGAATGGTGGCGTCGATGCCGACCTTGGCGCCGGTCGGCACGACCCCGAAACCCTGCGGGAGGCTCGGGTCGAGCGGCTTTGCCCGCGCGTTGGAGACGATCATCACGTCACGGTCGCCCTGCACGCGGGTGGCGATCGCCCATTCCACCTCGGCCGGATCGTTGACGTCGATGTCGTCGTCGACCACGACGACGTGCTTCAAGTCCATTACCGACAGCGCCGCGAGCAGCGCGTTCTTACCCTCACCGGGCTGCTTTTTGATCGAGATCACCGCGTGCCAGAACGCGCAGCCGCCGAGCGTGACGTTGATGTCCGCAACCTGCACGCCCGCGGTGCGTAGCGCCGAGCGGATCGCGGCGTAGCGCGTCGGCGCCGCAAGCCAGGTGTTCTCCCACGGCATGTGCAGATTGTAGTAGATCGCATCCTTGCGCATCGCGATCGCCTTCACGCGCACCAGCGGATTCCAGTGCAGCCCGCCCATCAGCCGCGTGAATTCGCCGAAGCGGCCTTCCGGCCAGGTCCAGCCGGTGGGCAGGATTTCGGCTTCGAGCACGATCTCGGCGTCGGCGATATAGGGGATATCGATGGTCGAGCAGGGCGCAAGCTTGACCGGCGCACCGCGCAAGCCCCCGGTGATCGCCATTTCGTCAACGCCGAGCGGCGCCCGATAGCCGGAGCCGGCGATCTCGTACGGATGAGTGCCGATCGAGATCGAGATCGGCAGCGGTTCGTTGCGGGCCAGCGCGCGCTGCACGAACAGCCGCATGTTGTTGGGCGTGACCAGATCGATGCCGGTGAGCGCCTTCTCCTTGACGATGAAACGGTAGATGCCGGAGTTGAAACCGAGCTCGGGATCGCGCGCGATCACCACGCCGGCGGTGATCATCGGCCCACCGTCGTAGATCGACGACATCGGGATCGGCAGCCGGTACAGATCGACATCGTCGCCGGTGAGCGTCACCTCGCGCGTCGGCGAGCCGTTGACACGCTGCGGCGCGATCGGTTTGGCGATGGCGGCGGAGAGCTTCTCCTCGATTTCGGCAAAGTTTTCGCAGCCGAGCGCCATGGTGGCGCGCTCACGAGTGCGGATGATGCCGGAGACGACCGGTAGAGCGTAGCCGATGACATTGTGGAACAAGAGCGCGGTCTTGGCCTGGTCGACCAGAGTGGCGAGGTGGCGGATGTCGACCGCTTGATGCAGATCGACAAGCTCGCCGTTGTGCCGCAGGCGGTCGAGGAACTGGCGGAAGTTTTCTTGCACTGCGCGCTCTCGCAAGGGTCAGCGGACATTGGTAGCACATTTACTCTCGTCATGCGCGGGCTTGACCCGCGCATCCATGATGACATCAAGTGATTGGTCCTGCCGTAAGTCCGTTCGAGCGGCATTGCCGAATGGATTGCCGGGTCAAGCCCGGCAATGACTATGAAGGATAACAATGAAAGCCCTCGTTCTCCGCCGCCACGGCACGCTGGACGGTCTGGAAATCGTCAACGATTACCCGACGCCGAAGGCCGTCGACGGTCACGTCGTCATCCGCGTGCGCGCCGCCTCGTTCAATTATCACGACGTGTTCACGGTGCGCGGCATGCCGGGAATTAAGGTGCCGCTGCCGGTGGTCATCGGTCTCGATATGGCGGGCGAGATCGCGGAGGTGGGCGCCGGCGTCGCCGGCTGGAAGATCGGCGACCGGGTGCTGGTCAATCCGGTCGACAGGCGCAAAGGGCTGATGGGCGAGATGCTCGACGGCGGCATGGCCGAATATTGCCTGGTCGCCGCCGACCAGCTCGTCGCCATGCCGGCGACGGTGCGCTTCGAGGATGCCGCGGCGCTGCCGGTCGCCTACGGCACCGCGCATCGCATGCTGATGACGCACTCGACCGTGAAAGCGACCGAGCGCGTGCTCGTGCTTGGCGCCTCGGGCGGCGTCGGCACCGGCTGCGTGATCCTCGCCAAGCTGCTCGGCGCCGAAGTGATCGCCTGCGCCTCCAGCAGCGAAAAGCTTGCGCGCCTGCAAGAACTTGGCGCCGACCACGTGGTGAACTATCGCGACACCGACTGGTCGAAATGGGCGATCGAAAAATACGGCAAACCGCAGCGCCGCAGCTACGACGGCGGCGTCGATGTGGTGATCAATTTCACCGGAGGCGAAACCTGGGTGCCGTCGCTGCGCTGCCTCAAGCGCGGCGGCAAACTCCTGGTCTGCGGCGCCACCGCTGGCCATGATCCGAAGGAGGATTTGCGCTACGTGTGGAGTTTCGAGTTGAAAATCATCGGCTCCAACAGTTTTTACGACGACGATCTGGCCGCATTGATGCAGCTCATCGTGGCAGGCAAGATGCAGCCGATGATCGACAAGGTGCTGCCGCTGAACCAGGCGCGCGAAGGCCTGCGGCTGATCGAGAATCGCGAGGTCATCGGCAAGGTCGTCGTAGTGCCGTGAGCGAAGCAGCAAACAAAATAGCCTCCCCTTCAAGGGGGAGGTGAAACGGTGAGTTGAATGTCCGACGACTTCACCATCGACCAGGTCCAAGCTCTCATCACCCGCGCGCCATTTCACCAATGGCTCGGGCTGAGCGTTGTCGCGTTCGCCGACGATGCCCTCGAGATCCGGGCAAAATGGCGCGCCGAATGGGTGGTCAATGTCGAGCGCGGCTATACTCACGGCGGCATCATCGCGGCGCTGATCGATGTCGCCGCCGACTGGGCCATGCTCAAACAGAACGGGCGGCCGGTGCCGACGATCGACCTGAGAATCGACTATCATCGACCAACGATCCGCAGCGACCTTATTGCCCGCGGCATGGTGATCCGCGGCGGCGCGCAATTCGCCAGCGCCGAGGCGCGCGTTCTCGACGTCGAGGGCCGGCTTATCGCCAGCGGCCGCGGCACCTATTTCACCGCAGCGCCCGCGCCGCCCTCGTCGAAGACATAGCGGCTCGCCACGCGATGTCCGCTTTCAGCAATCTCGGCGACCTGATCCCGCGCCATCGCGATCTGACCAAGACCGCGATCATCGACCTTGGCGGCGAGCAGCGCCCGCGCGAATTCTCCTTTGCACGGATCGACGCGATGGCGAATAGCGTTGCGCGCGGGCTCGCTCGGCGCGGGCTGCAGCGCGGCGAGCGGGTTGCGATCGTGTCCGCCAACCGCGCGGAGTATCTGGCCGCTTATTACGGCATCATGCGTGCCGGCTTCGTTGCGGTACCGGTCAATTTCAGATTTCCCCGCGAGACCATCCACTTCATCCTGCGCGACGCCGGCGCGAAGCTTGTGTTCTGCGATACGGCGCGTGCCGCCGATTGTCCCGACGATTTGCCCATGGTGCGGTTTGGTTCTGAATTGTCATTGCGGGCGCCGCGAAGCAATCCAGGGGTGGCGCACTCGACCCCTGGATTGCTTGGTCGCTCCGCTCCTCGCAATGACGAGGAGTTCGACGCCTTCCTCGATCCTGGCCCGTTCGACGCCGTCGCGGCGGCGCCAGAGCAGCCGGCAATGATCCTCTACACCTCGGGATCGACCGGGACGCCGAAGGGCGTCGTGCTCTCGCACCAGAGCCACATCTGGGTGGTGGAGGCGCGACTCGCACCCGGCCTCGATCGCCATCGCTATCTGATCGCCGCGCCGCTCTATCACATGAACGCGCTGGCGCTGGCGAAACTTGCCTGCGCGGCTTACGCGACCATCGTGCTGCTGCCGCAGTTTTCCGACCGCGCGTATATCGAGGCGATCGGGCAGTACCGCTGCACCTGGCTGACCGCAGTGCCGCCGATGATCGCCATGATGCTGCGCGAGCGAGAGCTTCTGGCGCATACCGATCTGTCCAGCGTCGAGGCCGTGCGCATGGGCTCGGCGCCGGTGAGCGCCAGCCTTTGGGCAGCGCTGCGGACGGTCCTGCCGCGCGCCGCAGTGAGCAACGCCTACGGCACCACGGAGGCCGGGCCGGTGGTCTTCGGCCCGCATCCGCGCGGGCTTGCACAGCCCGAACTTTCAGTCGGCTATCCGCACCCGCAAGTGGCGCTGCGCCTGGTCGAAGGAGACAATCGCGACGCCGACCAGGGAGCTCTGGAAATGAAGAGTCCCGCGCTGATGCTCGGCTATCACAACCGTCCTGACGTTAAACCCCCGATCACCTCCGATGGATTTTACATCACCGGCGACGTTTTTCGCCGCGACGCCGACGGCTTCCACTATTTCGTCGGCCGCACCGACGACATGTTCGTCTCCGGCGGCGAGAATATCTATCCGGCCGATGTCGAGCGCATGCTGGAGCGGCATCCCGATGTGGCGCAGGCGGCCGTGGTGCCGATTGCCGACGCCATCAAGGGCCAGAAGCCGGTCGCCTTCGTGATCCTTAAAGCCGGAAAAGCCCTCGACGAGGAAGACGTGAAACGTTTTGCGCTTGAGCACGCACCGGCCTACCAGCACCCGCGTCTGGTCTTTTTCGTCGACGAATTGCCGCTTGCCTCAACCAATAAGCTCGATCGGGCGGCATTACACAACATGGCTGAAGAGAAATTGGCGGCGGAGCGGTGCTGAACGTACCGGCAATTCTTGCGACAACGATCGTTATCCTGTTATGCCGGCGCAACAGGACCGCATAGAAGGTCGGAAAGGGTGGCAGTGTTTAACTTTCAGCAAGTTAACGTGTTTTCCTCTCAACCGTCGCGAGGCAGTGCACTGGCCGTGGTTGTTGGGGCCGACGGGTTATCAGAAGCGGAGATGGCTGCATTCGCCAAATGGACCAATCTGAGCGAGACGGCGTTCCTCCTCAAGCCGACAACGCCGCATGCCGATTATCGCGTTCGTATATTTACGCCTCACGAAGAACTTCCCTTCGCGGGACATCCGACTCTCGGTAGCTGCTTTGTATGGCTGGCTTCGGGTGGAGCGGCGAAGGGCAACGAGATCGTACAAGAGTGCGGGATTGGTCTAGTGCGCGTCCGCCGCAGCGCCGACCGTCTGTCATTCGCAGCGCCAGAGCTACGCCGGACTGGACCACTGGAGCCTGACATCCTGGCCCGAATTATCGAGGCGCTGCACCTCGCCCCGCAATCCATCATCGGGTCGAATTGGGTTGATAACGGTCCGGGTTGGCTTGCGATCTTGTTACGCTCCAGAGACGAGGTGTTGGCAATCCGTCCAGATTTTTCAGTTCTTTCAGGCCAGCGTGTGGGTGTTGTTGGCCCATGGGATGCGCTCAAGGACGGTTCGGAAGCTCAATTCGAGGTCCGCGCGTTCACGGCCGGCGGTTACGAGGATCCGGTGACGGGCAGTTTGAATGCGGGCCTTGCTCAGTGGCTGATTGGCACCAAAATGGCACCACCAACTTATGTCGCCAACCAGGGTTCGATCTTGGGCCGGAAGGGTAGAGTCCATGTGGAAACGGATGGGACCGAAATCTGGATTGGCGGCGCGGTTACACCGTGCATTACCGGTACCTTGGCGCTCTAGGTGTGAGCTTTCAATAGGTTGTCCATCCGGTCCTAAACGAGGACGCTGAGGTTGTTGAAGCTTCAGTGATTCGGAGGACCGGATGAACGTGCACAAGAATGCCCGCCTGACACCGCGTGGTCGAGAGCGAATAGTGCGGCAGGTGCAGAGCGGGCAGACGCCGAAGGCCGTCGCATTGGCCGCAGGCGTCTGCCCGCGGACGGTTCGCAAGTGGGTCGACCGCTATCGTCGCGAGGGGCTGGCGGGGTTGAGCGACCGCAGTTCGCGGCCTCACCGGCTTCATCAGCCGACGCCGCAGGGCGTGGTTGAGCAGGTGGAAGGACTGCGCCGTCAGCGCCGCACCGGCCACCAGATCGCAGCCGAATTGCAGATCTCGCCGGCCACCGTTAGTCGCATCCTCAAGCGACTGGGCCTCAACAGGATCAACGCCCTTGAGCCTGCCGAACCGGTCCGGCGCTACCAGCGCGAGAGGCCCGGCGAGATGATCCACATCGACATCAAGAAGCTCGGCCGCTTCAACAGGATCGGCCATCGCATCACCGGCGACCGGCGGGGCCAGAGCAACAGCCGCGGGGTCGGATGGGAGTTCGTGCACGTCGCCATCGACGACCACTCCCGCATTGCCTTCGCCAAGATCATGGGTAACGAGAGGAAGCGTTGTGCCACCGCCTTCCTCAAGGCCGCCGTCGCCTACTACCAGAGCCTCGGCATCACCGTGGAGCGCGTCATGACTGACAACGGCTCCTGCTACAAGTCGTTCGCCTTCCGCAGCGCCTGCAAGCGACTCAGGCTCCGACACGTCCGAACCAGGTCCTATCGACCGCAGACCAACGGCAAGGCCGAGCGCTTCATTCAGACCAGCCTGCGCGAATGGGCTTATGCTCAGGCTTATCAAAGCTCACGGCAGCGCAAGGATCAGCTGCCCGCCTGGCTGCACCAATACAATTGGCACAGGCCTCATGCCGGCATCGGTGATACAACACCCATCAGCAGACTCGCTCTGACCGAGGACAACCTGTTGAGACTCCACATCTAGGCAGTCTGTCTGGATCAAAAATGCGACTTGATCGCGGCTATGGCTACCCCCGCATTCACCGTTTTCCCCGGCCACTTGCACAGATCGGCGATAATGCATTTTTCGCACAGCGGCCGGCGGGCCACGCAGGTATAGCGGCCGTGCAGGATGAGCCAATGGTGGGCGTGCAGAAGGTACTTTTCCGGCACGACCTCCATCAGCTTCATTTCCACATCGTACGGCGTCTTGCCGACGGCGAGGCCCGTGCGGTTGCCGACGCGGAAGATATGGGTGTCGACCGCGATGGTGGGCTCGCCGAAGGCGACGTTGAGAACCACATTGGCCGTCTTGCGGCCGACACCGGGCAGCGCCTGCAACGCCTCACGGTCACGCGGCACCTCCCCGCCATGCTGCTCGATGAGCTGCCGGGAAAGCGCGATGACGTTCTTGGCCTTGGTGCGATAAAGCCCGATGGTCTTGATCAGGTCGCGCACTTTCGCCTCGCCGAGATCGACCATCTTCTCGGGCGTATCGGCGAGCGCAAACAAAGCCGGCGTCGCCTTGTTGACGCCGGCGTCGGTCGCCTGCGCCGAGAGGACGACGGAGACCAGAAGCGTAAACGGATCGACGTGCGCGAGTTCGGTGTTCGGGTTGGGATTTGCCGCGGCAAAGCGGCGGAACGCTTCCTCGATCTCGGCTTTGTTCCATTGCGGCAGCGCGCCTTTGCCCGCCCTGACATCGGCCTGGGCTTGCGCCTTTGCCGGCTTGAGCCGCGCCGCCCTGCCCTTGCGTGCGGCCTGGATGCGCTTCTTGATACGCTTCCTGGCACGTTTTTTGGCGGTCTTGCCGATGGTTTTGCTCGCCATATTTCCCCTATAATGAGACCTATGAGCAACGACAACAACGTATTCGTCGAACGAACGATTTTTTCCGCGATCATCACGCCGCACCGCTCGCTCAGCCCGCGCGGCTTTCTCGTTCTGATGCTCTGCCTTGGCGCCTTGAGCTTCGTTTCCGGGGTGATCTTCGTCTCGATCGGCGCTTGGCCCGTGTTCGGTTTTTTCGGCCTCGACGTGCTGCTCGTTTATTTGGCCTTCCGCGCCAACTTCCGCGCTGCGCGCGCCTACGAGGAGGTCATGGTGACACCCTGCGAGCTCACCGTGCGCAAAGTCAGTCAACGCGACGGCGTACGCGAATGGACGCTCAATCCTCTGTGGGTGCGGCTCGAGCGCATCGTGCACGCGGAATTCGGCATCGAGCGGCTGTTTTTGGTCTCGCACGGCAGGCGGCTGACAATTGCCGGCTTCCTCAATCCGCACGAAAAGGCGAGTTTCGCCCGCGCGCTGTCGAATGCCTTGGGCGAGGCCAGGCGCGGGCCGACCAGGACGGTCTTTGAATAGGCGGCCTCTGCCTCTCCGCGGCGGCGGAGAGGCGAATTTTCGTCGCAGAATTCGGGTGGTTTGCGCGCACCGCGCGGCCTAAATCGGGAGAAATGAATGATGGAGACAGTCATGCTCTCACCCGATCGCATCCAGAACCCCATGCCGCTCGCCGCCGCCGCCGCCGATTACGATGTGGTGCGCAAAGCCATCGGCCATATCCGCGGCCACTGGCGCGAGCAGCCTGAAATCGAGACCATTGCGGAAGCGGCCGGTGTCACGCCGACCGAGCTGCACCATTTGTTCCGCCGCTGGGCCGGACTGACGCCGAAGGCGTTTCTGCAGGCGTTGACGCTCGACGGCGCGCGCAAGCTGTTACGCGATTCTGCAAGCGTGCTCGACGCCACCTACGAAGTCGGCCTCTCCGGCCCCGGACGCCTGCACGATCTGTTCGTCACCCACGAGGCGATGTCGCCAGGCGAATGGAAATCCGGCGGCGAAGGCTTGACCATCCAGTTTGGCTTTCATCCGTCGCCGTTCGGCAGCGCTCTGGTAATGGCGACTGACCGTGGCCTCGGCGGGCTCGCGTTTGCGGATCCGGGCGAGGAGCGCGCCGCGCTTGCCGACATGAAGGGCCGCTGGCCGCGCGCGACTTATGTCGAGGACAGCGCCCGCACGGCGGCAATCGCACGGCGCATTTTCGATCCGTCGCAGTGGAGCGCGCAGCAGCCGCTGCGCATCGTGCTGATCGGCACCGATTGGGAGGTGCGGGTGTGGGAGGCGCTGCTGGAGATTCCGATGGGACGGCTCGCGACCTATTCGGGCATCGCCAACAAGCTCGCCTCGCCGAAAGCCGCGCGCGCCGTAGGCGCCGCGGTCGGCAAGAACCCCGTGTCGTTCGTGGTGCCGTGCCATCGCGTCGTCGGCATGGCCGGCGATCTCACCGGCTATCACTGGGGCATTACAAGGAAGCGCGCCATGCTCGGCTGGGAGGCCGGCCAGGTGGCGGCATAAAACTCCAAAAACCCGTTTCCCGGATGCGGCGCGGCACAAAGTGGTGCGCCGCATCCGAGTAGCTCGATCAAGCCCCACCAATTGACGCGTCAGCCCCGATCCGTAATACCCCCTTCGGCGTTGTCCGCCTGAAGGGAATTTCGACATGCAGCAGCGAGGGCCGGTGATGCTGGTGATACTGGACGGCTGGGGCTGGCGCGAAGAGCGGGCCGACAATGCCGTGCGCCAGGCCAGGACGCCGACCTTCGACCGGCTGTGGCAGCACGGGCCGCACGGTTTCCTCCACACCTCCGGCAAGGACGTCGGCCTGCCGGACGGGCAAATGGGCAACTCCGAAGTCGGGCATCTCAATATCGGCGCCGGCCGCGTGGTGGTGCAAGATTTGCCGCGCATCGATACCGCGATAAAGAACGGCGAGATCGAACGCGCGCCCGCTCTTCTCGCGCTGATTGAACAGCTCAAAAGAAGTGGCGGCGCCTGTCATCTCATCGGCCTGGTCTCGCCCGGCGGCGTGCATTCGCACCAAGACCAAGCCGCGGCGCTGGCGCAAATTCTCGACCGCGCCGGCGTGCCGGTGCGCGTGCACGCCATCACCGACGGCCGCGACACGCCGCCGCAATCTGCCGGCGAAGACATCAAGCAGCTCATCGCCGCGCTACCGAAGTCGGTGACGATCGCGAGCGTATCGGGGCGATACTACGCGATGGACCGCGACAAGCGCTGGGATCGAGTCGAGAAGGCCTACAAGGCGATCGTAGAGGCCGAAGGTCCTCATTTTCCGGAAGCCGCGGCAATCATTGCCGACGCCTACGCCAATAAAAAATTCGACGAGTTCGTCGTACCGGCGGTGGTCGGCAATTATCACGGCATGCAGGATGGCGACGGTGTGCTTTGCTTCAACTTTCGAGCCGACCGCGTGCGCGAGATTCTATCCGCGACGCTGGATGAGAATTTCTCCGGCTTTGAGCGCAAGCGCACCGTGCGCTTCGCCGCAGCCGTCGGCATGGCGCAGTACAGCGCCGAACTCGACAAGCTGATGGGGACGATCTTCCCGCCGCGAGCGTTGAAAAAAATTCTCGGCGAGGTCGTGGCGGACGCCGGGCGCACGCAGCTGCGCATGGCGGAGACGGAGAAATACGCGCACGTTACTTATTTCCTGAACGGCGGCCGTGAGGAACCGTTCGCCGGCGAGGATCGCATCCTGGTGCCCTCCCCCAAGGTGGCGACCTACGATTTGCAGCCGGAAATGTCGGCGCCGGAACTGACCGACAAGGCCGTTGGCGCAATCGATTGCGGCAAATATGATTTGATCGTTCTTAACTACGCCAATCCAGACATGGTCGGCCACACCGGCAGCCTGCCCGCGGCCATCAAGGCGGTGGAGACGGTCGATTCCGGCCTCGGCCGGATCGTGGCGGCGATCGAGAATGCCGGCGGTGCGCTCCTCGTCACCGCAGACCACGGCAATTGCGAAATGATGCGCGATCCACAAACCGGCGGCCCGCACACCGCGCACACCACCAATCCGGTGCCGGTGATGCTCGTCGACGCGCGCAACCGCGCGCTCGCCGCCGAGGGCCGTCTCGCCGACATCGCGCCGACCTTGCTCGAACTGATGGAATTGCCGAAGCCGCAGGAAATGACCGGCGAGTCGCTGCTGCGGTCCGATTGAGTCCGCAACGCCATGACGGCAACGGCAGAACCGATCACTATTGCGGTGGCCGACGGCATTCACGTCTCCGGCCTGCTGCAAGCGCCTGAGCGAGCACACGCGTGCTATGCGCTGGCGCACGGCGCCGGCGCCGGGATGACGCATCCTTTCATGGCCGCAGTCGCGGCGGGACTTGCCGAGCGCGACATCGCCACGCTTCGCTATCAATTTCCCTACATGGAGCGCGGCTCGAAGCGGCCCGATCCGCCAAAATTGGCACAGGCGACCGTATGCGCCGCCGTCAAGGCGGCACACAGCGCGTTGCCAAAGCTTCCGCTCATCGCCGGCGGCAAATCGTTCGGCGGCCGCATGACCTCGCAGGCGCAAGCCGGAGCGCCACAGCCGGATGTGCGCGGCTTGGCGTTTCTCGGCTTTCCGTTGCATCCGGCCGGCCAGCCGTCGGCCGAGCGCGCCAAGCATCTGTTCGACGTGAAGGTGCCGATGCTGTTCCTGCAAGGCACCCGCGATTTATTGGCAGTGCTCGACAAGCTCCAGCCACTTTGCCAATCGCTCGGGAGCCGCGCGACGCTCACACTGTTTGCCGACGCCGATCATTCGTTTCATGTGCCTGCCCGCTCCGGGCGCACGGATACGCAGGTGATGGCCGAAGTGCTGGACGCGCTCGCCGTCTGGACCGACAATATCATTGCTCGATAACCGCGGCAGCGGCCTCGCAGAATGCCGTTCAACGGCTGAGCCGCCGCCCGCTGCTGGCCGTCAGCAAAAGCGTTTTGCGAGAAATTACCTCCGCGCGGTCTCCTTCATCATTTTGCGGGCGAGCACGCCCGCTGTGATGAAGCAAAGCGTCCCGGCGGCGGCGAGAATGATCGGCAGAGCGGCAATCGCGCCATCGCCTCCCGCGCTCGCCGGGCCGGCCGCTTCGCGCGCGCCGATCAGGCTGGCGAAGCCCATGGCAAGCAGCGCACCCAACATGAGCTTTTTCTTCGCCGCCGCTTGCGACGCCATGGCCGCCGCCTCAGGACTCGCTCAGTCCCAGCACATCCGCCATCGAATAAAGACCGGGCTTCTGGCCGCGGGCCCAAAGCGCCGCATGCAGCGCCCCGCGGGCGAAGATCATGCGGTCTTCGGCCCGGTGAGCAAGCTCAAGCCGCTCGGCGGGACCGGCGAAAATCACGCTGTGCTCGCCCACCACCGTGCCGCCTCGTAGCGCGGCGAAGCCGATATCGCCTGCGCACCGCGCGCCGGTGATGCCGTCGCGGCCGCGCACGGAGCGTTGCGCCAGATCGATGTCGCGACCGGCCGCCGCGGCGCGGCCGAGCAGCAAGGCGGTGCCGGACGGCGCGTCGATCTTCTTGTTGTGATGCATTTCCACGATTTCGATGTCGTAGGATTCGTCGAGAGCCCTCGCCGCGCGCTTGACCAGGGCGGCGAGGAGATTGACGCCGAGGCTCATATTGCCCGACTTGACGATCCTGGCGCGGTTCGCCGCCGCGGCGATCACCTTTTCCTCCTCGGCCGAATGCCCGGTGGTGCCGATCACATGCACGATGCCGGCGGCGGCGGTCAGCTCGGCGAAGGCGAGTGTCGCCGCCGGAAATACGAACTCGATCAACCCATCGGCCCCTTTGAGCAGCGCCGCCACGTCGCTCGTGATCAGAACGCCGTTCCGGCCGAGGCCGGCGAGTTCGCCGGCGTCGCGGCCGATCACGGCCGCGCCTTCGGCCTCGACCGCACCGGCGAGCTTGAGACCTTTGCTGGCCGCAACGGCATGGATGAGCGTGCGCCCCATGCGCCCGCCGGCGCCGGCAATCACCACCCGCATGTCGGAATTTAGGATAGCCATCCGCAATTCGATCCTGTCCGGGCGGATATATCACCTCTCCCCGCACGCTGGGACAAGAGCATTCAGAACTTCGGCCCGTCGTAGCCCTCGACGATCACCAGGTCGAACTCGGCCTTACCGTCGCGCATGCGCTTGACCGCCTGACTTTCCGGCGAACGATAGCAGGCGAGAGCGGTCTGGTAGCTCGGAAATTCGACCACGACGATGCGCGAGCGCGCCCTGCCCTCCACCACCTCGAATTTACCGCCGCGCACCAGGTAGCGCGCGCCGTATTTGCCGAACGGCGCCTGGACGGCCGTCATGTAGGCCTTGTACCCCTCAGGGTCTTTGACATCGATTTCGGCGAGCCAATAGCCCTTTTTCGCCGCTGGGGCCGGCGGCGGCCCGGAGGGTTGCGGCTGCGGACCGTCGTAACCTTCGGCAATGACGAAATCGCATTGCGAGTGCGGCAGACGCAAGACGCGCGCGCTTTGGTATTCGGGCGAGCGATAGCAGGCGAGCGCGGTGGCGTAATCGGCAAATTCACGCAGCACGTTGCGCGAACGGGCACGGCCTTCGACCACCTCGCATTGGCCGCCGCGAATGAGCGCGGTGCCGGCATATTTCTCGTGCGCCGGCGGCGTTGCCGCCATATAGGCTTTGTAGCCTTCCGGGTTGCTCACATCGATGTGCGGTATCCAATAGCCCTTGGGCATGCCGCGCTCCTTTCAGCGGTGACGGCAGAGCATTACGGCTGCGGACCGTCGTAGCCTTCGATGACGATGAGGTCGACGACTCCGTGCGGAAGTCGCACCTTGATGTTGGCCTGGTATTCCGGCGAACGGTAGCAGGCAAGCGCGGTGGCGTAATCCGGGAATTCGATCACGATGTTGCGCGAGCGCGAACTGCCTTCCATGTCTTCGAATTTGCCGGCGCGAACGACGTAACGGCCGCCGAATTTCTTGAAGATGGCGGGATTGGCTGCTGCATAAGGCACGAAGCCCGGTTCGTTGCTCACGTCAACTCGCGCTATCCAATAGCCTTTCGCCATTTGCGTTTTCCCTTCAGCTTTGTGCCTGTGAAATTTCTGCAACGATCGCCTGTGCCGCGGCCTTCGGATCGGCGGCGGCGACGATCGGCCGCCCGACCACCAGATAATCGGCGCCGGCCGCGATGGCGGCGGCGGGCGTCATGATGCGTTTCTGATCGCCGGCCGCGGCGCCGGCCGGCCGGATGCCGGGCGTCACCAGCGCCAGCTTGGAGCCCACGATGGAGCGCACCTTTGCCGCCTCGGTGGCGGCACACACGAGCCCATCGACACCGATGTCGCGTGCCTGCCCGGCGCGCGCTGCGACCAGTTCGGCGACGGTGAAACGATAACCGGCAGCGGCAAGATCGGAGTCATTGCAGGACGTCAGCACGGTCACGGCGAGAATGCGGAGACTGCCCTCGCGCGCCGCGACGGCCGCCTGCATGGTCTGCGGATAGGCGTGCACCGTAAGAAAGCTCGCGCCGAGCCGGGAGGCACTTTTTACGCCCTCGGCAACCGTATGGCCGATATCGTGCAGCTTCAGATCGAGGAACACGCGCTTTCCGGCGGCGGCGAGCGTCGGCACGTAGTCGAGGCCGCCCGCAAGGGCGAGCTGATAGCCGACCTTGTAGAACGACACCGCGTCGCCGAGCCGCGCCACCATGGCCTGCGCGGCTTCGATCGACGAGACATCGAGCGCGACGATCAAGCGTTCGCTCGGCTTGTCCTGCATCGCCTACTTCTCCCACGCCGTCAGCCGCGCCAGTTCGGCGAGCCGGCGGGCCGACGCCTTCAACGCGGCGGCGAGACGTTCGTCCTTGAGGTTGTCTTTCTCGTCGAACGCTTCGCCGGCATCGGCGACGCTGATCTGTTCCGGGATGACCAGCGCGCCGCAGCCGAGTTCGAGAATCTGCCGCAAAGCCATGAGCGAGCGCAGCCCGCCGCTTGCTCCGCTCGAGGCCGCGCCGATAGCGAACACGCGATTCTTGAATGCCGCATAATCCGCCTCGCCGCGCCCCCGCGTACGGGAAAGCCAATCGATGGTGTTCTTCAACAGCGGGCTGACCGAAGCGGTGTATTCCGGGCTGGTAATGAAGACCCCGTGGTGGGCCTGCAACATGTGCTGCAGCTGTACGGCCGCGCGCGGAGGCCCGATTTCGGCGATCATTTCCGCATCGAACAACGGCAGCGGATAATCGACAAGCGAGATACGCGTCACCTCGGCGTCGACCAGCGCCAGTTCCTTGGCGGCAAGCGCGGCCAGCCGGGCATTATACGAGCCGGCGCGCAATGTGCCCGGGATGACGAGGATTTTCGGAGCAGGCATCGGCGGACAGACGACGGAGGACAGACGACGGGTGAAGGATAGCCACCTATCTGTCGTCTGTCCTCCGTCTTCCGTCTTCCGACTTCCGGTAAACCCACACGCGCGCCGGGGGCAGGTTCATCCAGATGCGCTCGGAAGCCTCCACCGAAAACCCGCCCAGCCGCCGCGGAAGCGGCGCCGCCACCGAGTAGGTGAACTGCACGAACGGCGCCCCCGGCACCATCAGATCGACGGCGTCGCGGATCAAACGCAGCCGCTGCCCGATCGGTTTGGTGACCAACGGCAGACCGGAGACCACGGCGGCGGCGGGTTGCAGCAGCAGCGTCTCCAGCAACCACCGCAGGCGGTAGGCATCGCCCTGCAGCAACGTGGCTTCGGGGTAACGCGCGTGCAGGATGCGGCAGAACGCGGGATTGGCTTCGACCAGCACCAGGCGCGACGGCGACACGCCGGCTTCGACCAACGCCTCGGTTACCGGACCGGTCCCCGGTCCCAATTCGACCACTGGGCCGTCGCTGCGCGGATCGACGTAGCGCGCCATCGCGCGGGCCAGAACCTTGCCGGACGGCGTCACCGCACCGATCGATAGCGGCCGTTCCAGCCAGGAGCGGATGAAGCGCACTTCGTCGTCGAGCCGGACGCCCTTTTTGCGCTGGAACAGGCGTATCTGTCGTTCGATTTTCTTGCCGATGCCGTCGCGCTTTTCCTCAAACAGCCGGATGTGCCGTCCGATCTTGCGCTCGATTAAATATTTCCTGACCTCCAGGAGGCGAATGTGCCGCTCGATCTTGCGTTCAAAATTTTCAAGGGCCGGCAACGACATCGTGTCCACGCGACAAAATCCTGCCGCTTTTAGAACATCTGCGCGAGCAAAGGCCAGCGGGCTTCAGGCAGTACCGGCACGGCCGCCCAGAAATTCCTTGACCTTGCCGAGAAAGCCACTCGATTCCGGGTGCGTCTCGGTGGACGAGAGCCGCTCGAATTCGGCAAGCAGTTCGCGCTGCCGCTTGGTCAGGTTCTGCGGCGTCTCGACCACGACCTGCACGTACATGTCACCGCTTTGGCGCGAGCGCAGGACCGGCATGCCTTTCCCGTGCAGCCGGAAGCGGCGCCCGGACTGCGTGCCTTCCGGCACTTTGACCGGCGTTTTGCCGCCGCCGATCAGCGGGACTTCCAATTCACCACCAATCGCGGCAACGACCATCGAGACCGGCACCAGGCAATGAAGGTCGGCGCCTTCGCGCTGAAAGAACGGGTGCGCGGCGAGCGACAGGAAAATATAAAGATCGCCGGCCGGACCGCCGCGCAGGCCGGCCTCGCCTTCGCCGGCGAGCCGGATACGCGTCCCATCCTCGACGCCGGGCGGGATGTTGACCGAAAGCGTGCGTTCGCGGGTGACGCGGCCGGAGCCGGAGCAGGACGTACACGGGCTATCGATCACCTGGCCGCGCCCCTGGCAATTCGGACAGGTGCGTTCCAGCGTGAAAAAACCCTGAGCGTGACGGACCTTTCCTTGTCCGCCGCACATCGGACAGGCTTTCGGCCGGCTGCCCGGCTTGGCGCCAGAGCCGGAGCAGGCTTCGCAGGTCACCGAGGTCGGAATGCGGATTTGTGCAGCCTTGCCGACGAACGACTCTTGCAGCGAGATTTCCATGTTGTAGCGCAAGTCGGCGCCGCGCTCGCGTCCGGAGCCGCGGCCGCGGCGGCCTCCCATGCCGAACAGATCGTCGAAAATGTCAGAAAAGGTCGTGGCAAAATCTGCACCGAAACCCGGCGCCGCACCGCCCACGCCGTGCTCGAACGCCGCGTGGCCAAAGCGGTCGTAGGCGGCACGCTTGTCGGGATCCTTCAAGACCTCGTAGGCTTCGTTGATCTCTTTGAACTTGATCTCAGCCTGCATGTCCCCCGGATTGCGATCGGGGTGGCACACCATGGCCTGCTTGCGGAAAGCGGTCTTGATGTCGATTTCGCTCGCCGTGCGCTCGACCGCGAGCAACTCGTAATAGCAGCGCTTGGCCATTGCCGAATCTCTAACCGAGAGAAATGTGGGAATGGTTTTGACGCATGCAAAGTATATTTTCTTCCCGCTCGAAGGCGAGGGTCAGGCGGAGGGGTAAATCCGCGAAGAGCGCGATGCGATTCAAACCCCCCTCCCGACCGCGGAGCTTGCCATCGGGCCTACCATTTCGGGCCGGCCCCGGTTGCTGTCGACTTCCCCCCTCAAGCGGAGAGGCGAGCCGATTGGCGAGTCCGAACATACAGCACTCGCGCCTTAGGCTGATTTCTTGTTCTTCTTGTCGTCGTCGACCTCGGTGAACTCGGCGTCGACGACATCATCGTTCTTGCCGTCCGTGGCGCCGCCGGTGCCACCATCACCGCCGCCGCCCGGGTCCTGGCTCGCGGCCTGCTTGTACATCGCCTCGCCGAGCTTCTGGGAAACCTGGAACAGAGTGTTGGCCTTGGCGCTGATCGCGTCCGCATCGGTGCCCTTGAGGGCTTCCTTGAGGTCCGCTAACGCGTTCTCGATCGCGCGCCGGTCGGCGTCGCCGACTTTACTGCCGTGCTCGGCCAGCATTTTTTCGTTGTCGTGGACCAGAGCCTCGGCGCGGTTCTTGGCCTCGACCTCGGCCTTGCGCTTCTTGTCGTCCTCGGCGTGGGCCTCCGCTTCCTTCACCATTTTCTGGATGTCGGCCTCGCTCAACCCGCCGGAAGCCTGGATGCGGATCTGCTGCTCCTTGCCGGTCCCCTTGTCCTTGGCTGAGACGTTGACGATGCCGTTGGCGTCGATATCGAACGTCACCTCGACCTGCGGCACGCCGCGCGGCGCCGGCGGGATGCCGACGAGATCGAATTGACCGAGCATCTTGTTGTCGGCCGCCATTTCGCGCTCGCCTTGGAACACGCGGATCGTCACTGCGGTCTGGCCGTCTTCGGCGGTCGAGAACACCTGGCTCTTCTTGGTCGGAATCGTCGTGTTGCGATCGATCAGCCGGGTGAACACGCCGCCCAGCGTCTCGATGCCGAGCGACAGCGGCGTCACGTCAAGCAACAGCACGTCCTTGACGTCGCCTTGCAGCACGCCGGCCTGGATCGCGGCGCCGACCGCCACGACCTCGTCCGGGTTGACGCCCTTGTGCGGCTCCTTGCCGAACAACTGCTTCACCACCTCCTGGACCTTCGGCATGCGTGTCATGCCGCCGACCAGGACGACCTCGTTGATCTCGGCCGCGGAGAGGCCGGCATCCTTGAGCGCCTGCTTGCATGGATCGATCGTCTTGCGAACGAGATCGTCGACCAGCGCCTCGAACTTGGCGCGGGTGAGCTTCATGGTCAGATGCTTGGGTCCGGATGCATCGGCGGTGATGAACGGCAGGTTGATCTCGGTCTGCGTCGTCGAGGACAGTTCGATCTTGGCCTTCTCGGCCGACTCCTTGAGCCGCTGCAAGGCGAGCTTGTCGCGGCGCAGATCGATGCCCTGCTCCTTCTGGAATTCGTCGGCCAGGTAGTTGACCAGCCGCATGTCGAAATCTTCGCCGCCGAGGAAGGTGTCGCCGTTGGTCGACTTGACCTCGAACACGCCGTCGCCGATTTCGAGAATGGAAACGTCGAACGTGCCGCCACCGAGGTCATAGACCGCGATGGTGCCGGTCTTCTGCTTGTCGAGCCCGTAGGCCAGCGCCGCCGCCGTGGGCTCGTTGATGATGCGCAAGACTTCGAGGCCCGCGATCTTTCCCGCGTCCTTGGTGGCTTGGCGTTGCGCGTCGTTGAAATAGGCCGGAACGGTGATGACGGCTTGCTCGACCTTGGCGCCCAGATAGGCCTCGGCGGTCTCCTTCATCTTCTGCAGGATGAAAGCGGAAATCTGCGACGGCGAATAAGCCTTGCCCTCGATCTCGACCCAGGCGTCGCCGTTCGAGGCGCGCGTGATCTTGTAGGGGACGAGCTTCTTGTCCTTCTCCACCATCGGGTCGTCGTAGCGGCGGCCGATCAGGCGCTTGACCGCGAAAATGGTGCGCTCTGGATTGGTGACGGCCTGGCGCTTCGCCGGTTGGCCGACGAGTCGCTCGCCATCGTCGGTGAAAGCGACAATGGATGGCGTGGTCCGCATTCCCTCCGCGTTCTCGATGACCTTCGGCGTCTTGCCTTCCATGACGGCAACGCAGGAATTCGTGGTCCCCAGATCGATACCGATGACCTTGGCCATGGTGGCTTATCCTCTCTTTCTGGGCAGGTCGGGCAGGCCCGCAAGGCGCCCCAGGTCCGACCCCCGCATACTCACCGCCCGGCATTCCGCGGGCGATTTCCCTTCGCTCATATAGGAGGGCGACATCGCCCCGCAAGCCAGGAACGCCCGCGCACCGCATGCTGGTGAAGGACGCGCCGGCGAGTGCAGCCGGCCGATCAGATGGGCCGGCAAATGAGCCCGTTGAGGTTCTCTTAACGGTGCCGCGCTGCCGCCCGCGCTGACGCATGCGCGCTAGCTCGCGGTTAAGGAAATGCTGCCAATGGTGCCGCCGGCGAGAGGACACCTCGTGCGGCAGCCGCCAACGCTGCCGACGAGCGCCTCCCCGCGGGGAGAACGTCATGCGCGGCAGCAGCCTCGGACTTGGCGCGAACTCTTGGCCCAATTCTTGGCCCGAACTCTTGGCGCCGGGCTCGGCGCCGGGCTTGGTGCAGCGGAGAGAGCGACCGCCGCGGTCGTGCCGGCCGATGCCGACCCCGTTCGCAGGTTGTTCGCGCCACTGCCACGGCCGGTACGATTTCTCGCCGTCGGCGCCTTGGGCCTCATCACCGATCTCGCCGTGTTCACCATCGCGCTCGCCCATGGGGCTGGACCGCTGACCGCGCGGGCCGTCTCGCTCGCGGTGGCGACGTTCCTGACTTGGCGCCTCAACCGCGCTCTCACCTTTGGCCAGAGTGGTCGCCGTCCGAGCGAAGAGGCGGCGCGCTACGCGGCTGTCGCCGCCACCGCCCAGGGTGCGAGCTACGCCGTCTTCGCCCTGATGGTGGTGGCGGGGCTGACCTCCATTCCGCAGCTTGCCGTGCTCAGCGGTGCCGCTGCCGGCGCGCTCATCTCCTATGCGGGCCAGGCGCTGTTCGCCTTCCGCCCCGTGCGGCGGTCATGAGCGCTGCGCCCATGACGGTGGACACCGAAACGTTCGTGATCGGCGCCGGGCCGGCCGGCCTGACCGCCGCCTATTGCCTCGCCAAAGCCGGCCGCTCCGTCACCGTCGTCGAGCGCGACCCGCACTATGTGGGCGGCATCAGCCGCACCGTCGAGCACAACGGCTTCCTGTTCGACATCGGCGGCCACCGTTTCTTTTCCAAGTCGCAGGAAGTGGTGGCGCTGTGGCACGAGCTTCTACCCGGCGATTTCATCGAGCGGCCGCGCCTGTCGCGCATCTATTACAACGGCCAATTCTTCTCCTATCCGCTCAAGGCGTTCGAAGCGCTGGTCAAGCTTGGGGTCTTCACCAGCGCGGCGTGCCTGATGTCCTATGCCCGGGCAAAACTTTCTCCCGTGACCGAGCCGCGCACGTTCCACCAGTGGGTCCGCAATCAGTTCGGCGAGCGGCTGTTCCAGATCTTCTTCAAAACCTACACCGAGAAAGTCTGGGGCATGTCGTGCGATGATATCTCCGCCGACTGGGCGGCGCAGCGCATCAAGGGCCTCGACCTCGCCGCGGCCGTCGCCAATGGGCTGGCGCGCTCGCTGCGCCTGCGCCGCAAAGCCGGCCGCAGCGGCAAGGCCGACGCCGACACCGTCAAGACGCTGATCGAAAGCTTCCAATACCCGCGCAAAGGCCCGGGCATGATGTGGCAGGCGGCAGCGAGCAGGATCACGGCATTGGGCGGCCGTATCCTCATGGGACGCGAATTGCTGCGTCTGGAATTCGATGCCGCCGCCAATTGCTGGCGCATCGAGATCGCGGCGGCGGACGGAAGACGCGAAACCAGCACGGCGCGCCACGTCATCAGCTCGGCGCCTTTGCGCGAGCTTGTCGAGCGAATCCGGCCGACGCCTTTGTCGCTGTTGCACGCCCGCACGCTGCGCTATCGCGACTTCCTCACCGTCGCGCTGATGGTGCGCAAGCCCGACCTGTTCGCCGATAACTGGATCTACATCCACGATCCGCGCGTGAAGGTCGGCCGGGTACAGAACTTCCGCTCCTGGTCGCCCGAAATGGTGCCGGACGGCATGAGCTGCCTCGGCCTGGAATATTTCTGCTTCGAAGGCGACGGGTTGTGGGACGCGAACGACGCCGACTTGATCGACCTGGCAAGCAAAGAGGCGGCACAGATCGGCCTGATCTCTCCCGCCGATGTCGTCGACGGCTGTGTGGTGCGCCAGCCGAAGGCTTATCCGGTCTACGACGAGGGCTACCGCGAGAACGTCGCCATGATCCGGCTCGATCTTGAAGGTGCCTATCCGACTCTGCACCTCGTCGGCCGCAACGGAATGCACAAATACAACAACCAGGACCACGCCATGATGACGGCAATGCTGTCGGCGCGCAACATTCTGGCGGGCGAGCGGCTCTACGACACCTGGAACGTCAACGAGGACGCCGAATACCACGAGGCGGGAGGGTCCGGCGTGCGCGAAGCGCTCGGCAGCACGCGCCTGGTTCCGCAAAAAGCCGCGCAGGAGCGCGCGGCCTGAACGACCCCGCCTTTACGCAGCGACAGGCGCCCTCAAGGCCGGCACCGGCTGCACTGCGCTTCCCTCGTTTTGCTTGAGCCGCCATAGCAGGCGCACCCCGAACGCAATCACGACGATCGGCGCCGGCGAACAATTCCAGCACGCCGAAGAACACAGCCACCCCGACGGTCAATTTGGCGTAGACATCGTTGGCCGGCGTTCTGTCGCCTGCACCGCCAGCGCCGACGTGCGCCACAATGCCGGCTTGTCGGGACGCTAGAGACATCGGGCAAGGCGGACCGGGAGGCGTAGAAATCCGATGAAAGCAATGGTTCGAGCGCTCGACCGGGACATACTGCCGATAGACGAAAGCGGCATCGGCCTGCGCTGTTATCCTGGCTATCTCGATCACGGCGGCCAGGGCGAACTGCTCGCCGCCTTGCGCCAGATCTTCGCGGCGGCCCCGCTGTTCACCCCGCACATGCCCAGGTCCGGCCGGCCAATGTCGGTGCGCATGTCGAATTGCGGGCCGCTGGGCTGGATTTCAGATGAGAACGGCTATCGCTACGCGGCCGCCCATCCGGTTACCGGCCGCCCTTGGCCGCCAATGCCTGATTTGCTGTTTGCTATCTGGAACGAACTGAGCCGATACCCCTACCCGCCGCAGGCTTGTCTGATCAATTTCTACGGCCCAAAGGCCAAGATGGGGATGCATCAGGACCGTGACGAAGCGGATTTCGACGCGCCGGTCGTATCGCTTTCGCTGGGCAATTCATGCCTGTTTCGCATCGGTGGCAAAAACCGCAGCGATCCGACCCGCTCGCTCAAGCTCGATTCCGGGGACGCCATCGTTCTGGCCGGCGGCGAGCGCCTCGCCTTTCACGGTGTCGACCGCATCTATCCTGGCACCTCGCGGTTGCTTGCCGAGGGCGGCCGGATCAATCTGACCCTTCGCCGGGTCACGCTCCCTGGCGAGAGAATTTTGCCCTTTGCGGCGAGCGGTGGAGACTCCATAGGATGACACGCGGCGCGTTCGTAGCCATCGCTGTCGGTCTCGGTGTGACCGCCGCATTGGCGCTCATGCCGGTAGCGCCGGCGTGGTCCGCCCCCACCGACAAGCCCGACTCGACAACCGCCGCGCCGCCGGCGCCGGCTACTCCCCCTGCCCAGACCCCCCAACCCGCCACGCCCGGTCAATCCGCCGCGCCGGCGGCCGCGACTGTCTTTCCGGTCGGCTCGCGGTTCGGCCTTGTGCCGCCGCCGGGCATGATCCCGAGCAAAGCGTTTCCCGGTTTCGTCGCCGCCGACCAGAAAGCCGCCATTATCATCACGGCGCTGCCGCTCGCCGCAGTCAACGGGATGCAAAAGGCGCTCTCCGACGAGTCGCTGAAACGACAGGGGATCACCGTGGAAAAGCGGCAGGCGCTGCAGCTTCCCCTCGGCAAGGCCGATCTCATCGTCGCCACGCAGCTCGGCCCGGACAAAGCACCCTTTCGCAAGTGGCTGCTCCTGGTGCCGACCAAAGAGCTTGCTGCGCTGGTCACCGTGCAGGTGCCGCAACAGGACGAGACCTATTCCGATTCCGTGGTGCGCGCGGCGCTCGCCACCGTGGCAGTGCGGGAGACGATACCGGAGACCGAGTATCTCAGTCTGCTGCCGTTCACGATTGGCAGTCTTTCCGGTTTCCACATCGGCAACATAATCCCAGGGCGGGCCGTGCTGTTGGTCGACGCGCCTCAATTTCCCCACTTGGTCGTCACCAAGGGCCTGCCGGAATACGAATTCAACGGGCGCTTCATCATCACCGCGGTGCCCGGCGGCCCGATCGCCTCGCAGCAGCGGGTAACGCTTGCCCGCGATGCGTTCCGCACCATCCAGGGACTGAAGGACGTCCAGATCACCATGTCCGAGCCGGTGCGCACCGAAAACAAGGAAGACTTCGAGACGGTGGCATCGGCCAAGGATTCCGGCACCGGCGCCGGCCTCATGGTGATTCAATGGTTGCGGTTCGGCAATGGCGGATTTTTGCAAATGGTCGGGGTCGCGCGCGCCGATATCTGGGAAAGCGAGTTGACGCGCATGCGCGCCATCCGTGACGGTATCGCGTTCAAATGACGCCCAATCCGGCTGTTTGATCGGTCGGTCGTTCTCATTCTCAGCGGCCGCAAGAGACCGTCAATCGCAACCGTCGTCGACGACAGGATTTAAGATTGACCGCCCCGAATCCGCAATGACCCGCCGCGCATTGGCGGGTGCGGCTGGCGTGAAGCCCTCGCGAAGACACGGCAGAGCTTAAGAATCCTGCGCCGGAGCCTTGACGTGGTCGTTGTTGCCGGAGGCCAAAGGCGCCGACTTCGCAGCGCCTTTGGACACCCCGACCAAAGCCGGACGCAGCACACGTTCGCCGATCATGTAGCCGGGCTGCACCACCTGCACGACGCTGCCGGCCGGGAGGGCTTCATCGGGCGCTTCGAAAATGGCTTGGTGTCGGTTCGGATCGAACTTCTCGCCTTGCGGGCTGAACTGACGTACGCGATTCTTTTCCAGCGCTTTCAACAATTCGCGCTCGGTCAATTCGACGCCGCCGATCAGCGCGCTGACCTGTCCCTCGGCGCCGGCGCGCGTCTCCGGCGTCACGGCATCGAGCGCGCGGCGCATATTGTCGGCCACGCCGAGCAGGTCGCCGGCAAACGCGGTGATACCGCGCAGTTCCGCATCGGCGACTTCACGCGCGGTGCGCTTGCGCAGGTTTTCCATGTCGGCGAGCGTGCGCAACAGCTTGTCCTTGAACTCCGCCGCCAGCGCGGCCTGATCCGGCCCCGCCGCGGATTGCGACGGCGCCGCCTCGGCGGACGGCGGTTGCTGGTCGCCGGGCGTGGCGCCGTTCCCGGCGGTCGCCTCGTCTTCGGCGCTAGCGGTCGGTTTGGTCATGTGCTTTCCCGATTTTCCCATCGTGCCCGCCATATCAGGGCTGAACGTCGAAAAATCAAGCGACGCCCGAATGGCAGTTCAGAAGTCCGCATCCTTCTTGCCGGGTGTCGGTCATGCGGACGTCTTAGCCACCGAGCAGCCTGCTGACCACCTTGGCGGTATAATCGACCATCGGGATGATACGGGCGTAATTGAGCCGCGTCGGTCCGATCACACCGAGAACGCCGACAATATGGCCCGAGGCATCGTGGTAGGGGGCCACGACCGTCGAGGAATCCGATAGCGAGAACAGCTTGTTCTCCGACCCGATGAAAATGCGAACGCCGTCAGCCTGTTCGGCGCGGCCGAGAAGGTCGATCACGTCGCGGCGGGTTTCCAGATCGTCGAACAACAGGCGGACGCGCTCGAGGTCGGCGAGAGCCTTGAGGTCGTCGAGCAAGTGCGACTGGCCGCGCACGATCAGCTTGCGGTCGCCGGTTTCGCCACCCGACCAGCTGGCAAGACCGGCAGCGACGATTTTCTGCGTCAGCGCGTCGAGCTCAGCCTCGCCTTGTTTCATGGATTTTTCGATCTCGGCTTCGAGCTCACCGAGAGTGCGGCCGCGGATGCGCGCGTTGACGAAGTTGCCGGCCTCGGTCAACGCCGACGCCGGCAACCCGACCGGCAGGTCGAGGACGCGGTTTTCCACCTGGCCGTCCTCGCCGACCAGAATCACCATCGCGCGCAACAGCTCAAGTTGAACGAATTCGATATGCTTCAGTCGCGGGTTCGACTTTGCGGTCAGCACCACGCCGGCGGCACGGCTCAGCCCCGAGAGCAGGCCTGAGGCTTCGGTCAGGACCGCCTCAACGGATTTGCCTTGGCGCGAAGCCGCAACCTGCGCTTGGATCGCCTTGCGCTCACCTTCGGTGAGATCGCCGACCTGCAGCAGCGCGTCGACGAAGAAGCGCAGACCCATTTCGGTCGGCAGCCGGCCGGCGGAGGTGTGCGGCGCATAGACCAGGCCGAGCTGTTCCAGGTCGGACATGACATTGCGCACCGAGGCGGGCGACAGCGCCATCGGCAGAATGCGCGACAGATTGCGCGAGCCGACCGGCTCGCCGGTCGTCAGATAGCTTTCGACGACCTGGCGAAAAATCTCGCGCGAACGCTCGTTAAGCTGGACGAGGCTCAACTGACTGGCGGCAGGCGAAGGGTCGTGGCTGGCCACGGATGAGTATCCTCGATCGCGGTCTTAGTCTGAGGAAATATATCATTCCGCAGCGGCAAACACCCGCGGCTGCACGCGCAACAGACCCATCAGCTTGCGGACCGATACAAGGTCCTCCAGCCGATCGACCGCGGCGATGACGTTGGCGAGATCCTGATCCAGCAGCACGCCTTTTGCATAAAGGCGGAATTTCTGTTCGACCTGGGCAAGCGACAACGGATTTTCCAACGAGCCGAGCGGATGCTCGCAATACGCCGACAGCGTCGCCCCGTCGGCAGTGTCGACGGCGACCTTTGCCTGCGAACCGTCGATCGCAGCGTCCGCAGCAACTTCGACCCGCTCGGCCGCGAACCGCCGCAGTCTTGGGTCGTCGTAACGCGAAGGCTCGAACTGCGCCAGGCTGAGCGCCCGATCGTGCAGGATCACGGCGGCGATGTAATGCGCCGACAGGAGCGCTTCGAACTTGGCTTTGTAGCTGCGAAAGCCGCCGTGCATCTTGTAGGCGCCCTCGCCGAGCGCGATGCGCACCTTGCGCACACCGGCGGCCTCGATGTTTTCCCGCTCGACGATATCGAACAGCGCCGTCGCCATGCCCTGAATGAGCGACGCCGACGGCCACAGCCGCATCGCGATCTGCTCGAGCTCCCAGCGCTCGCCGAGGTCGGCGATCGCGGCGTCGGGTCTGCCGCCGTCCGCATAGGCATTGTAGAGGCCGCCGTCGGCGGCGGTGAGAAACCCACGGGTGGCGACGAAATTTTGCTGCGCCAGGAGCGCCGCCATCAGGCCGGATAGCGCACCGCGGCACTGATGAAATTTTACCGTCGGCGTGCCCCAGGCGGCGAAGGTGCCGGCGGCCTGGCTGCCGGCAAGCCCGAAGGCCCGGGCCATGGTATCGGCATCGAAATGCAACAGCGACCCGACTGCGGCGGCAGCGCCGAACGGACCGATCACTCCTGGACCGTGCCAGCCGCGGGCGCGAAACTTCGGATAGTCGAGGCCGAGGCCGATCCGCGTCGTCACTTCGCAGCCCGCCGCAATCGCGGTAACGAGATCCCGGCCGGACAGCCCATCACGCTCGGCGATAGCGAGCGCCGGCGGGAAGACTTCTGGCGTGATGTGCGTCAGCGTCGGTCGATACACGTCGCACATGGTCACCGCGGTGACCAGATAGGCGTTGAGCAGCGTAGCGCCCGCGAGCGAAAGACGATCGCCGCCGATCACGCTCGATTCGCGCCCCTGCGCCAGAGCCGAAGCGAAAGCCGCCACCTGTCCGGTCTCCTCGCCGAGGCGGCCGGCGATGGCGCAGGCGAGCGCATCGAGAATGAGTTTCTTGCAGTGCTCGCGCACCCGTTGCGGCACGTTCTCGTAATGCAGCGTGGCGGCAAATTCCGCCAGCCTTTGCGTGACTTCCGCCGCCATTTCGCTCTCCCTGGGCCCAAGCCCTTGTGGCAACCATATCAGAACGCCTAAAAGCGTGCGCCCCGCCCTTTGCCGGTTGCGCAAGCGATGGCGTGGGCCCGCAACAGGGAGAAGCGCATGCGGCCGAGCCGCCGACAGCCCGATGAATTGCGCCCGGTGTCGCTTGAGCGCGGCGTGGTGAAATATGCGGAAGGCTCCTGCTTCGTGAAATTCGGCGACACTCACGTCCTGGTCACGGCCACGTTGGAGGATCGCCTGCCGCCCTGGCTCAAGGGCCAGGCGCGCGGCTGGATTACCGCCGAATACGGCATGCTGCCGCGGGCGACGCTGGAGCGCACGCGGCGCGAGGCGTCGGCCGGCAAGCAAAACGGGCGCACGGTGGAAATCCAGCGTCTGATTGGCCGCAGCTTGCGCGCCGTGGTCGATCTCAAGGCGCTGGGCGAGCGGCAGGTCACCATCGATTGCGACGTGATCCAGGCCGACGGCGGCACCCGCACCGCCTCGATCACGGGCGCCTGGATCGCGCTCTATGACTGCCTCGCCTGGATGAAGACGCGGCAGATGATCGAGGCCGAGGTGTTGCGCGACCACATCGCGGCGATCTCGTGCGGAGTGTGTGGCGGGGTTGCGGTGCTCGATCTCGACTACGCCGAGGATTCCCAAGCAGAGACCGACGCCAATTTCGTCCTGACTGGCACCGGCAATATCGTCGAAGTGCAGGCGACGGCGGAAAAGGTTCCATTTTCTGAGGAACAGTTGGCAGCCCTGCTCGCGCTCGCCCGTAAAGGCGTGGCCAAGCTCGTCGATCTGCAGAAGTTGGCGTGCGGATGACGGAGACCGATGAGGACGGAATTGACGATAGAGGAGCGACGACAGACGACAGATGGCTAGTGCTGAACCGCTGAAGACACACCGTATAGTTTGTCCTCCGTTCTCCAACGTCTGTCGTCTGGTGATCGCGACCCATAATTCCGGCAAGCTCGCCGAAATGCGCGAACTGCTGGCGCGGTACGGCATAGAAACCGTCTCCGCAGGCGAATTGGGCCTGGCCGAGCCGGAAGAGACCGGAATGACGTTTTGCGACAACGCACGCATCAAGGCGCAGGCGGCCGCGAATGCGACCGGTCTGCCGGCATTCGCCGACGATTCCGGACTCGCGGTCGATGCGCTTGCGGGCGCGCCGGGAATCTATTCCGCGCGCTGGGCCGGGCCCGACAAGGATTTTGGCCGCGCCATGGAGGCGATCGAACAGAAACTGCGCGAGAGCGGCGCCGCGACGCTGGACCACCGCAAGGCGCAGTTCGTTTGCGCGCTCTGCATCGCCTGGGCGGACGGCCATGTCGAGGAATTCGAAGCGCGCGTCGACGGCACGCTGGTTTGGCCGCCGCGCGGCGAGCAAGGATTTGGTTACGATCCGATGTTTTTGCCCGACGGGCACAGCCGCACATTCGGCGAAATGACCAGTGAGGAGAAGCACGGTTTGCCGCCGCGCGGCAAAGGTCTGTCGCATCGCGCCCGCGCGTTCGTGAAACTCGCGGAGGCTTGCCTTGAACGACGCTGACGAGGCTTTCGGGGTTTACCTTCATTGGCCATTCTGCTTGTCGAAATGTCCTTACTGCGACTTCAACAGCCACGTGCGGCACGCCCCGATTGACGAGGCGCGTTTTGCCCGCGCCTTTGCCGCCGAGATCGCGGCGACGGCGGCACGCGTGCCCGGCCGCTCGGTCTCATCCATCTTCTTCGGCGGCGGCACGCCGTCATTGATGCAGCCGGCAACGATCGCCGCGGTGCTCGATGCCGTCGCACGGCACTGGACGGTGGCGGCGGACGCCGAAATCACGATCGAAGCCAATCCGACCAGCGTCGAAGCCACGCGTTTCCGCGGCTATCGGACCGCCGGCGTCAATCGCGCCTCGCTCGGCGTGCAGGCGCTCGACGATCGTGCGCTTGCCGAACTGGGCAGGATGCATTCAGCACGCGAGGCGCTCGATGCCGTCGCCGTGGCACGCACGGTGTTCGAGCGTTTTTCGTTCGATCTGATTTATGCACGCCCGGGCCAGACACCGGCGGCGTGGGCGAGCGAGCTAAAGCGCGCGCTGGCCGAAGCCGGCGAGCATCTGTCGCTTTATCAGCTGACCATCGAGCCGGACACGCCGTTTTACGCGCTGCACGCCACCGGCAAACTCAAAACACCCGAGGAAGATACCGCGCGCGCCCTGTACGACACGACGCAGGAGATCTGCGCGACGAACGGGCTGCCGGCCTATGAGATTTCCAACCACGCGCGGCTGGGCGGCGAATGCCGGCATAATCTCGGCTATTGGCGCGGCCACGAATACGCCGGCATCGGACCGGGAGCCCACGGCCGGCTCGCTATCGGCGGTGACCGTCACGCCATCGCCAACGAAAAGCGCCCGGAAACCTGGCTCATGCGCGTCGAGGCGCGCGGCAGCGGCCTCGTCAGCGACGAGGCGCTCACGCGCGAGGAAGTCGCCGACGAGTTTTTGCTGATGGGGCTTCGGCTCACCGAAGGCATCGCGCTTGATCGCTACTCGCAACGTGCCGGCCGGCCGCTGGATCCGCAACGCATCGCCGCATTGCACCAGTACGGCCTGATCGAGACCACGGCGGAAGGCCGGTTGCGGGTTACGCCCTCGGGTTTTCCGGTGCTTGATGCCGTGGTCGCCGACTTGGCGGCGTGATGGATTCGGCGGCGTGATGGATTCGGCGGCATGATGGATTCGGTCGGCGGCTGGCGTGGCGGTTCAGAAGCCCGCATCATTCTGGCGCCAAACCGGCCGTGCGGACTTCCGAACCAAAGCCACACGAGATCAATCAACTCCGAAGTTCGCCAACGAGAGTGTCGCACAAGGATGCGAACTTCGGAATCGGGACGCCAGGTGCTGCCTATATGCCCGACGCGGCGAAACTGCGCGGCGGCGGCGAGACGACCTGTGGTCCTGTGCGGGTAACGCGCAGTACCGCCAGCCCGCGCTGGTTGGTGCCGTTGGGCAGGAAACGGAAAAGGCCATCGATGCCGGTGAAACCGGACGGGTTGGTCAGCACCTGCGGCGAAAACCGCTGCTGCGGATCGGGCTGCGTCTTCACCAGCGCCGCGATGAGCGCCACCGCATCGTAGGCGAGCGTCGCGGTGCGCACCGGGTCCTGATGATAGCGGGCGCGGTAGCGGTTGGCGAAGGCGCGATACCCAGCGGCATCGGGGGCCGCATACCAGCCGCCGGCCAGCGCCGGAACCTCATAGATGCGCGGATCGTCCCAAAGGCCGGTGCCGAGAAGCTGGATTCGCCTTGTGTTGAGTCCGTCGCTGACAAGCATTTGCAAGATGCCCGGAACCGCGTCGCCGCCGTCCGGAAGAAAAAGCGCTGCGGCGCGCTGCGCCGATTGCGCGATCGTACGGACCGAGGCGGCCATTCCGGCCGGATCATGCGGGTAGTGCTCCAGCGCGACGATCTGGCCGCCATGGCGGGCCACATCCTGCCGGAATGCCGCTTCGACGACCGTGCCGTAAGGATTGTCGGGCACCAGCGCGGCGTAGGAGAGTTTGCCGGTGGAACTGGCGTATTGCACGATCCGCTCGACGTCGGATTCGGGCAAAAAGCTCAAGAGGTACACGCCAGGCGAAGCAACGTTGGCGTCGGTTGAAAAGGCGATGACTGGAATGTTGCGGGGCTGCGCGACGTGGCCGACGGCGTTGACCGACTGGGCAAACAGCGGCCCGAGGATGATGGCGGCACCCTGATCGAGCGCCTGCTGGGCGGCAGCACGCGCGTTATCGGCATTGCCTGCGTCGTCCTCGACCAGGATCTGCAGGTTGGGCGAATTGAATTCGGCGAGGGCCATTTCGGCGGCGTTGCGCATCGCCTGGCCAGCCAAGCCGGCATTGCCGCCGGCCGACAGCGGCAGGATCAGCCCAACCTTGACCTGGCCGGCGCCGATCGTGCTGATCGGTGCCCCCGGCGGCGGATTGGCTGCAGGTGGCGGCGTGTTCGAGAAGAAGCCGGAACTGCCGAAAATGCTCGAATTGCTGGAGCAGCCGGTGAGCAGCGCGGCAGTGCCGGCGAGCAAGCCGGCAAGCGAACGGCGCCGCGTCGGCATCGCCGCCGCAGGCGCTCGAACCTGCAATTGCGCCGACATACGGGCCCCCTAACCTCCGCCTGCGCTACCGCATAGGCTATAGGAATTCGTCATATTGGGGGCGAATAGTTAACCAAATCGAAAGGATAATAAATAGCAAACCGCAGGCGATTTGCCGACGACGACGGTAAACTGGCCCCCATGAGCCGCATCTCGTCGACCCCGCCGCATGCCCCGGATCGGGAAAAGCGATGCTACACTGTCGATGGCCACGCAGTGGTCGTCGAACCGCTGTCGCCCGGGCTGCATATCGTCGCGACTCCGATCGGCAATCTCGGCGACATCACGCTGCGTGCGCTGGCCACATTGGCCGCGGCCGACCTGATCGCCTGCGAGGACACGCGTGTCACCCGCAAGCTGCTCGACCGCTACGCGATCGCCACGCGGCTCACCCCGTACCACGACCACAATGCCTCAACGGCGCGGCCGGTACTGATGCAGCGGCTCGGCGAGGGCGCCGCCATCGCGCTGGTATCGGATGCCGGCACCCCACTCGTGTCCGACCCCGGCTTCAAGCTGGTGCGCGCCGCTCAGCAGGCGGGCCACCCGGTCACGGCGCTGCCCGGAGCCTCGGCGCTGCTCGCGGCGCTGACCGTTTCGGGCCTGCCGAGCGACCGATTTCTGTTCGCCGGTTTCCTGCCGTCGAAACAGGCGGCGCGGCGCAGCCGTATCGCGGAGTTCGCCGGCGTCGCCGCCACGATCGTACTGTTCGAGACCGGGCCGCGACTTGCCGCGAGTCTCGCCGATCTCGCGGCCGGCCTGGGCCGCCGCCAGGCGGCATTGTGCCGCGAGCTGACGAAGCTGCATGAGGAAGTCCGCACCGGCGAGTTGGCGACGCTGGCCGAAAACTACGCTGGAGAGCCCGCGCGCGGCGAGATCGTGCTGGTCATCGCACCGCCGGAGGAAACGGCGCAAGTCGACGCCGCAGACGCCGAGACACTGTTACGCGCGGCGCTGGCGCGCGCCTCGGTCAAGGACGCGGTGGCTGAAATCGCCGCCGTAACCGGACTGCCGCGGCGCCAGCTCTATCAACGCGCGTTGTCGCTCAACAAGCAAACGGCCGACGCTGCCGGCAGGAACTCTGCCCGATGAGGCACCGCGCCGGATCGGCAACGCCAAATCCGCCACTTGCGCCGCAACCAAGGAGGGAGCGTGTTGCCGCGTTTCGGCGCGGCCTGTCGGCGGAAAGCCGCGCTGCGCTCTTGCTGATCGCCAAGAGCTATCGGATCCTGGCGCGGCGCTTTAAGACGCCGCTCGGCGAGATCGACATCGTCGCCCGCCGCCGCCACGACCTGGTCTTTGTCGAGGTCAAGGCGCGCGAGAACCTCGACCAGGCAGCCGAAGCGGTCAGCGAGCGCGGCCGGCGGCGCATCCTCGCCGCCGCCGAACTCTGGCTCGCACGCCATCCCGCCGACGCGCAATGCGCGATCCGCTTCGATGCGATCCTGATCGCACCCGGAAAGCTGCCGCGTCATATCGTCAATGCCTTCGATGCGACACGCTGACTATTCCCGGCGTCGCGCGGCGCAGTGGCAGCCGCGGCCAAAATTGCGTAGACGTTGGCCGGCAAACGCCGCGACCCGCCGCGTCCCTTCCGTGATCGTCACATGCGCCTGAACGTTGCCGTGCAAATGGATCCGATCGAACGGATCAACATCAGCGGCGATTCAACCTTCGCCCTGCTGTTGGAGGCGCAGAATCGCGGCCACACGATCTCCTATTACACGCCGGACCAGCTGGTGCTGCGCGACGGCACGGTTGCGGCCGAGGTGCGGCCGCTTTCCGTGCGCGACATTTTGGGCAACCATTTCACGCTCGGCGAGCCGTGCCAGCTCAATCTCGCTACGTTCGACGTGGTGCTGTTGCGCCAGGACCCGCCGTTCGATCTCGCCTACATCTCGACGACGCACATGCTCGAGCGCATCCATCCGCGCACGCTTGTGGTCAACGATCCGAGCGGCGTGCGCAATGCGCCGGAAAAGATATTCGTCACCGATTTTCCCGACTTAATGCCGCCGACGCTGATTACCCGCAATCATCGCCGCCATCAAGGCGTTCCGCGCCGAGCACGGCGATATCGTCATGAAGCCGCTTTACGGCCTGGGCGGCCAAGCCGTGTTCCGGCTGGCGCCGGACGATCTCAACTTCGGTTCATTGTACGATTTGTTCGCCACCATGTTGCGCGAGCCCTGGGTGGTGCAGAAATTTCTTCCCGCCGTGCGGGAAGGCGACAAGCGCATCATCCTGGTTGACGGCGAGTTCGCCGGCGCGATCAACCGCGTGCCCGCGGCCGACGACCTGCGCTCCAACATGGTGCGCGGCGGTGCGGCGGCCGCGACCGAACTCACGGACCGCGAGCGAGAAATCTGCACGCGGCTCGGGCCGGCCCTGCGCCAGCGCGGGCTGTTTTTTGCCGGAATCGACGTGATCGGCGGGTTTTTGACCGAGATCAACGTCACCTCGCCCACCGGCATCCGCGCGGTGAAGAAGTTCGGCGGTCCTGACATTGCGGCTTTGATCTGGGACAAGATCGAGGCGAAGCGGGGCTGAAATCGGATCGAGTGCGACAAGCGAGCCGCCCGGCTTGGCTCTTGTTCATGGATTGTTCTTTACAAGCGCAACGGCCTGGACTAGTGTTGCGGGCAGGACGGGGGCTGCCATGGTCCAGCGTGTCTCCACAGTTGCGTTCGAGGGCATCGAGGTGCGCCCCGTCGATGTCCAGGTGCAAGTCGCGCCCGGCCTGCCGGCCTTCAACATCGTCGGCCTTCCCGATAAGGCGGTCTCGGAAGCGCGTGAGCGCGTACGCTCAGCATTGATTGCCTCGGGGCTGGCCCTGCCGGCACGGCGCATCACCATCAACTTGGCGCCCGCCGATCTGCCCAAGGAAGGCAGCCATTACGACCTGCCGATCGCGCTCGGGCTAATGGCGGCGATCGGCGCCATTCCGCACGACGCGCTGGCGGGTTTCACGGTCCTCGGCGAACTCGGCCTCGACGGTTCCATCTCGCCGGTCGCCGGGGTCCTGCCGGCGGCGATCGGCGCCAATGCGCGCGGCGAAGGCCTCATGTGCCCGGCCAAATGCGGGCCGGAGGCCGCGTGGGCAAGTCCGGACATCGACATCGTCGCCGCGGCTTCGCTCATCCAGCTCGCCAATCATTTCAAAGGCACGCAGGTGCTATCGCGACCGCAGCCGAAAATCCTCGAAGCCGAAGGCAGCACGCTCGATCTCGCCGACATCAAGGGCCAGGAGAGCGCCAAACGGGCACTCGAAATAGCCGCCGCCGGCGGCCACAATCTGCTCATGGTCGGTCCGCCCGGCGCCGGCAAATCCATGCTGGCGGCGCGACTACCCTCGATCCTGCCGCCGCTGGCGCCGGCCGAACTCTTGGAAGTGTCGATGGTGGCGTCGGTCGCCGGCGCGATCGAAGGCGGGGCGCTGACCAATCGGCGCCCGTTCCGCGCGCCGCACCACTCGGCGAGCATGCCCGCGCTGGTCGGCGGCGGCCTGCATGCGCGGCCCGGCGAGATCTCGCTCGCCCATCATGGCGTGCTGTTTCTCGACGAACTGCCGGAATTCTCTCCACAGGCGCTCGACTCGCTGCGTCAGCCGCTGGAGACCGGCGAAGTCTCGATCGCCCGCGCCAATCATCGCGTCACTTATCCGGCGCGCTTCATGCTGGTGGCGGCGATGAATCCGTGCCGCTGCGGGCGCGCCGACGAGCCCGGCTATACCTGCAAGCGCAAGCTCAACAGCCGCTGCAGCGCCGAGTACCAGGCACGCATTTCCGGACCGCTGCTCGACCGCATCGACCTGCACATCGAGGTGCCGGCGGTGACCGCGGCCGACCTCATCCTGCCGCCGCCGACGGAGGGCAGCCGCGAAGTCGCCGAGCGCGTGGCCATGGCGCGCGAGCGCCAGGCGGCGCGCTATGCGGCCATTGGCCTGCCGCACATCCGCAGCAACGCCGCGGTCGCCGCCAAGGTGCTCGACGACGTAGCCAAACCGGACGGCAGCGGGCTGGCGCTGTTACGCGAGGCCGCCGACGCCATGCGGCTCACCGCGCGCGGCTACCATCGGGTGCTGCGCGTTGCCCGCACGCTCGCCGATCTCGATGGCGCCGAAAAAGTCGGCCGCGTGCACTTGGCCGAGGCGCTGTCCTACCGGGCGCTGGCCGACGAAATCCGGCGCGCCGCTTAGGTGTGCCGCCGGGTTTTGCCGCACAAAAGATCCACCCGACGCCACGGCAGCCACAGAGGGCCGAATCATCTAGGATCGGGCCACGCTCAATTGGCTCTTCGCTCACTCCACACCGGTTCGAGCTGGGGACAGTCAATGCCAAATCCAACGCGTCCTCTCGCCTTCATCCTTGCCGCCTCCGATCATGGTGCCATGATCGTGAACCGGTTCGATCAGCATCTTGTTGGCGAGCAGGCTTTCGGGGTCGGTTTTCAGCTCTTGAGCAAGGCCTCTTACGATTCAGACGAGGTCGCCACGCTGCTTAAGCTGCTCGACCTGCGTCGCAAGCACTACGGCGACGGCGTGGTCGCGGTCGATTGCGGCGCCAATCTCGGCGTCCACACCGTCGAGTGGGCCAAGCACATGACTGGCTGGGGCGTGGTGCTGGCTTTCGAGGCGCAGGAGCGCATCTATTACGCGCTTGCCGGCAATCTCGCGATCAATAATTGCTTCAATGCCCGCGCCATCCATGCGGCGGTATCGCGGCAGTCGGGCAGTATGAAGATACCGCAGCCGAACTATCTGACATTTTCGAGTTTCGGCAGTATCGAATTGACCAGACGAGAACGCGGAGAATTTGTCGGACAACCGATCGATTACTCCGAAGACAAAATGGCCGAGGTGAGAATGGTCCACCTCGACTCGTTCAATTTTCCACGTCTTGATCTGCTAAAAATCGACGTTGAGGGAATGGAGCTCGAAGTGCTCGCCGGCGCCGCGAAATGCATCGCCGAAAAGCGACCGATCGTCATCGTCGAATTGCTCAAAACCGACGCCATGGCGCTGCGCGGCTGGCTGGAAGATCGTGGCTACTCGGTTTTTCCGTCCGGCCTGAACTTCATCGCCATTCATCAGGACGACGCGTGCAATGCGAGCATCACGGTGCAGACCCCAGCGCCGGCGCCGGCGTAGCCGTTCACCCTGCTCCATTGACGACGTTGTGCGCCCCGCGCATGCCGATTGCGGATAGGAACTCCTGGCGCGTTTCGGCGTAGTCGCGGAACACACCGAGCATGCGGCTGGTCACCATGGTGACGCCGGGCTTGTGCACGCCGCGCGTGGTCATGCACTGGTGGGTGGCCTCGGTGACCACGGCGACGCCGTGCGGCTTGAGTACCGCATCCAGACAGGCGGCGATCTCGGCCGTCATCTTCTCCTGGATCTGCAGCCGCCGCGAAAAGACCTCCACCAGGCGGGCCAATTTGGAAATACCGACAACGCGGTGGCGCGGCAAATAGCCGATGTGCACGCGGCCGATGATCGGGGCGATGTGGTGCTCGCAATGCGATTCGAAGCGGATGTCGCGCAACACCACCACTTCGTCGTAACCGCCGGTTTCCTCGAACGTGCTCTTGAGATAGTCGCGCGGGTCGTCCTTGTAGCCGGAGAACCATTCGTCGTAGGCACGCACCACCCGCGCCGGGGTGGCGCGAAGCCCCTCGCGGTCGGGATCATCGCCGGCCCAGCGGATGAGGGTGCGCACGGCCGCCTCGGCTTCCTCGCGCGACGGCTTGGCCGAGGCCGATGTGCGCACGCGCTTGTTACTAACCGCTTTGTCCATCCGCGTTTCTCCGGATGCGCCGGCTCGGATTGCCGGTCGGCGCTGCATGATCAAAGGCCGATGTTAACAAACCGGCAACCGTTGCTCCAATCCCCCTTGCGGGATGCAAGGGATGCGCAAGGTTCATAGGCAAATATCGGCCCCTCGCCGATGCACTCGAGCACGGACATGGAACGGCCGGTCGCCAGGCCGCCATGCTCGGGCGCCGGCGAAGACGTGCCGAGCTGGAACTGTCATGCCCCATCGCGCCGGCCTGCGGAAGCCCGCCATCATCAGCCGCCGCTGCCTGGCCGCCGTCGTGCGTGCCGCTGCCATCACCTCGATGTCGTTCGGCATCGCGTTCGGCTTTCTGTCCGGGACCACCGCTTCCGGGGTCCACTACGACCCTTACAGTTTCGCCATCGGCGTGGCGGCGTTATTCGGCGCTTCCTGCGGCACCATCGGCATTCTCATCTCCCGCATCCGCCAGATGAAGCAGGAGCTGCGTCATTTCGAGGCACGTCTCGATGAAGCGGCCGACCGCAACTGGGAGCTCAAGGAGGCGGAGGAGCGCGCCAAGAGCTTCTTCGAAGCGCAGGACGACTTCATCGTTCGCCGCGACGGTGACGGGGTAATCACCTACGCCAACGACGCGTTTTGCGCGCTCGCCGGACGCAATCGCGGCGATCTGCTGGCCACCGCATTCACCCTGCCGGTGCTGGACCAGAGCGCCGCGCGGCTCCTGGCCGACGGCAGCCGCGCCTACGATCAGAAAATCGAGTTCGCGGACGCGGCCCGCTGGATCGCCTGGCGCGAAGCCGCGGTCCGGGGCGAGGCGGCGAGCGAGACACAAAGTGTCGGCCGCGAGGTGACCGACCGGGTCATGGGAGAACGCGCGCTCGCGCAAGCGCGCGACCAGGCGGAGGCGGCGAGCCGCGCCAAGTCGCGCTTCCTCGCCATGGTCTCGCATGAAATCCGCACGCCGCTCAACGGCATTCTCGGCATGGCCGGCCTGTTGGCCGACACCGACCTGACGGCCGAGCAGCGCTCCTATCTGCAGGCGGCGAAAAGCTCTGGCGACACGCTGCTGGCGTTGATCGACGAGATTCTCGACTTCTCCAAGATCGAAGCGGGACGGCTCGATATCGCCGCACGGCCGTTCGCGCTGGCGGCTCTGGTCGAGGAGACGGTCGAACTCTTGGGCCCGCGCGCCCAAGCCAAAGAGCTGGAAATCTGCGGCTACGTGGACGAGCGCTTACCGGCGCGCGTGGTCGGCGACGCGGCGCGGCTGCGCCAAGTGCTATTCAATCTCGCCGGCAACGCGATCAAGTTCACCGAGCGCGGCGGCGTCTGCATCGTCGTGGAGCCCGATGTGCCGGCCGACGTGACCGCCGACGGGGTGGCCATTTCGGTACGCGACACCGGGATCGGCATTCCGCCCGAAGATCAGGCGCGCATTTTCCTTGAATTCGAGCAGGCCGATGGCGGCACGGCGCGCAAATTCGACGGCACCGGGCTCGGCCTGGCTATCGCCAAACGCATCGTCGAGAGCATGGGCGGCTCGATCGCCCTCGACAGTACGCCCGGCGAGGGCACGACGTTCCGCGTCTTGATCCCGCTGCCGCGCGCCAGCGATGATGACGAGCCGCCGCTCAGCGTTCCCGATCTTGCCGGCGAGGATATTCTCATCGTGGCCCCGGCGGCGATCGAAGCCTCGCTTCTGGCGCGGTATTTGCACCGCTGGGGAGCGCGCACGAAAATCGTCCCCGACGAAAAAGTGGCCGCGGCGCTGTTGCCGGAGCAGCCGTGGACCGCCGTCCTGGTGGATCGCGCGTTGGGCATGGCGGCGAGCGAAGCCACCGCGCGCGTGGCCCGCGCCGTTCCCCGGCGGCTCGTGCTTGTCACGCCGGCCATGCGCGGCGAACTTGCGGCGCTCGAGGAAGCGGGATTCTCTGGCTATCTGATCAAGCCGGTGCGCGCCGCCTCGCTCGCTGCCCGCCTGCGATCCGACGACGGCTTTGAGCCCGGCGCGGCCGGAAGGGCGTGGACTGATGGCGCGGCCGACAGCGCCGTAGATAGCGCCGGCTTCGGCATCGCCACCGGCTCGGCCAAGACGAGTAACGCTCTTTCGATCCTGGTTGCCGAAGACAATGAGATCAACGCGCTACTGGCGCGCGCGCTGCTGACAAAACTCGGCCATCGCCCCGTCATGGCGGCGGACGGCGGCGCCGCACTCGATTGCTGGCTTGCCGCGCGCGCCGCCGGCGCGCCTTACGATCGCATACTCATGGACCTGCATATGCCGGGCATGGACGGCCTCGAAGCGACGCGCCGCATCCGCGCCACCGAGGCCGGGCAGGACGGCGCACGTACGCCGATTATCGCGCTCACTGCCAATGCCTCCGCCGAGGATCGCGATGCCTGCCGTGCCGCGGGCATGGACGGCTTTCTCATCAAGCCGCTCGAGCGCGACCGCCTCGCCGCCGCGCTGGCCGGATCGGACAAGGCGGCCCTGGCGGCGTGAACGCCGGGCGAGCGCGGGTCGAGCAGAATCAGCCGACCTTCCGCGTCGGGCGATCTTCGTTCCTGAACGACTTGTGGCGTCCGAGCAGAATTCTTTTCATGAATGCGGACGTGGCGCTGCGGATCCGAGACCGCATAGCCGATGCGCTGGGCTTGTCGATTGTGCCGCCGCAAGATCGCAAGGATGAGCGCCTCGTCTTGCGGATCGACCACGTAGCAGAAGCCGATACCCATATTGAACACCTCGAACATTTCGTAATCCGGAACGTTCGCGTGCCGCTGAATCAAAGAGAAAATCGGGTGCGGCTCGATCAGCCGGTCGATCTCGAACCCGACCTCCGCCTCCACCCGCGCCAAGTTGAGCAGCCCATCGCTGGTAATGTTGATCAGCGCCTTGATGCCGGCGACTTTCTCCAGGATTTCCATGGCCTCGGGCACATAGATGTCCGTCGGCCGCAGCAACTCCTCGCCGAGCGAGACATTCAACTCGTCGAACCTGTGGTTGATGCCATACGAATGATGCTTGAAGAACGCGCTGCGCGCCAACGAAAGGCCGTTGCTGTGAATGCCGCTGCTGCGCACTCCGATGACGACGTCCCCTGCGGCGACAAATTTGCCGCAGATCACCTTGTCGAGATCGACCTGCCCGATCGCCATCCCCACGAGGTCGAAGCTTTTCATAATGTCCGGCAGCTGAGCGGTCTCCCCACCCGAAATCGAAATACTGGCCATCTTGGCGCCCGCGCACAGTCCGACGGCGATGGCGTCGAGCATGCCGGCGTCGGCTTTTTCGATGGCGATATAATCCAGCAGCGAAAGCGGTTTTGCGCCGACGCAGATCATGTCATTGACGTTCATCGCGACGCAATCGATGCCGATCGTATCGTATTTGCGCATCGCGGCCGCGATCATGGTCTTGGAACCAACGCCATCGGTGCAGAGCGCGATCCCGGCACCGTCGACCGCTATGACATTGGCAAAATAGCCGATCGGCAGAACGACGCGGCCGGGCCCGCTTTTCGGCCAAGTGGCCTGGACGCGCCTGACGATGTGGCCGAGACCAGCATCGGCCTCGGCGGTGTCGACGCCGGTTACTTTGTAGACTTCGTGCCTCACGTCGGCGGATCCGCGCTCATCGACATCCGACACCGATGCGGAAACCGGCAGTCCGTCGGTGTTTTTTTCGGCCATGGGTTTCGATCCCATCCAGTCGTCCCGGCTCGGGGCGAAGCCCGGTCAAAAACCCCAACGCGTGGCTTGCGCACGTTCCCATTTCCATCTTGAATCATTTGCAATCGACGCTCAACCGCATCCGACGGTTTTGCGCCGGAAATATTCAGCGGATCGATAGCCCGCGCGCCGTCAAAGGCGCCGCAGCGCCGCTTCTTCAACCTGGTGGCTCTCGGCCTTTTTCAAAATGAGGTCGGCGCGCGGTCGCGTCGGCAGGATGTTTTCGCGCAGGTTGATCAGATTGATACGGCTCCAGATCGACGTCGCGGTGGCGGCCGCCTCGTCATCGGACAGACCGGCATAGCGGTGGAAGTAGGATTTCGGGTCGGCGAACGCGGTTCCACGGAGCGCGAGAAACCGGCTGACGTACCACAACTTGAGCACATCCTCGTCCGCATCGAGATAGACCGAGAAATCGAAAAAATCGGACACGAAGGGCACCGCCTTGCCGTCCTTGGGCAGTCGTCCGGCCTGCAGCACGTTGAGGCCTTCGACGATGAGGATGTCGGGTCGATCGATCTCGATCCATTGGTTCGGAATGACATCGTAGACAAGATGCGAATAGACCGGCGCACGCACCGGCCGCCGCCCGGCCTTGATGTCGGAGAGGAACCGCAGCAAGGCCGGCAAATCGTAACTCTCGGGAAACCCCTTTCGCTCCATGAGCCCCTCGCGCTCGAGGATGGTATTGGGGAACAGAAAGCCGTCGGTGGTCACGAGGTCGACCTTGGGCACGTCGGGCCAGCGCGCGAGCAGTGCCTGGAGCACGCGCGCGGTGGTCGATTTGCCGGCCGCTACCGAGCCGCCAACCCCGATGATGTAGGGCATCTTGGCGTCCTCGGTGCCGAGGAAAGCCTGCTGGGCGCGAAACAGCCGCTGCGTCGCCATCACATAAAGCGAGAGCAGTCGCGACAGCGGCAGATAGATTTCCTCGACCTCCGATATATCGAGCCGGTCGTGCACCGAGCGCAGCCGCACGATCTCCTCTGGCCGCAGCGTCATCGGCGTGTCTTCCCGCCGGGTCGCCCATTCGGCGCGTGAAAACATGCGATAGGGCGACACGTTCTGCTCGGTGCGCTGCTCCATGCGGATCGCCTTCGGCCGCCCTTTCAGCCGCCTTTGCGTGCGGCCTTCTCGTCAAGTCCGGATTGCCGGGTGCGTGCGGCAAGCTCGGCCTCGACCTCATCGAGCGCGATGCCGCGCACGTGCAGCACCACGAGCAGATGATAGAGCAGGTCGGCGGCTTCGGCGATGGTGCGCTCGCGATCCTCGGCGACCGCGGCAATGGCGGCCTCGACCGCCTCTTCGCCGAGTTTTTTTGCGCAATGGGCGACACCGCGGTCGACGAGCTTGCGCGTGTAGGACTGCTCCGCGCTCGCCTGCGCGCGCTCCCGCACGCGCTTTTCCAGATCGTTGATCGTGAACCGCGACATGATGCTTCCCTATCACATCCCGGCGCCGCGGAAGAGGGCAATCACGGATCGAGACGCAGCGGCAGGCCGGCGCGGGACATGTATTGCTTGGCCTCGCGCACCGAATATTCGCCGAAATGGAAGATCGATGCGGCAAGCACGGCGCTGGCATGGCCGTCGCGAATACCTTCGACCAGGTGGTCGAGGTTGCCGACTCCGCCCGAGGCGACAACCGGCACCGGCACCGCAACCGCGACCGCGCGCGTGAGCGCAATATCAAAACCCTGCCGCGTACCGTCGCGGTCCATCGAAGTCAACAAGATCTCGCCAGCGCCGAGCGCAACCACCTCGCGCGCATAGCCGAGCGCGTCGAGGCCGGTCAGGTTGCGGCCGCCATGAGTGAAAATCTCCCAGCGCTCGCCCTCGCCAGCCTTCGACACCTTTTTGGCGTCGATCGCCACGACGATGCACTGATCGCCGAATTTTTCTGCCGCCTCCTTGACCAGGGCGCGGCGCGCCACCGCAGCGGTGTTGATCGAAACCTTGTCGGCGCCCGCGGCGAGCAGTGCGCGGATGTCCTCTATGGTGCGCACCCCGCCGCCCACCGTGAGCGGCATGAAGCACGCCTCCGCCGTGCGCCGCACCACCTCGAGCATGATGCCGCGATTCTCGTGGCTCGCGGTGATGTCGAGGAAGGTCAGTTCGTCGGCGCCTGCCTCGTCATAGGCGATCGCCGCCTCGACCGGATCGCCGGCGTCGCGTAGATTGACGAAATTGACGCCCTTGACGACGCGGCCGTCCTTCACGTCGAGACAGGGAATGACGCGGACCTTGAACATGTCAGGCCGCGCGCGCCGCGCGAACGAGCTGCAAAGCCGCTGCGGCATCGAGCCGGCCGTCGTAGAGCGCGCGGCCGGCGATCGCGCCGGCGATCCTTCTTGCCCTCAGGTCGAGCAAAGCGCGAATGTCGGCAACCGAGCCAAGGCCGCCGGAAGCGACCACCGGAATGGACACGGCGTCGGCCAGAGCAATTGTTGCATCGAGGTTCAGTCCCTCGAGCATCCCGTCCCGCGACACGTCGGTATAGATGATCGCCGCGACACCGGCGTCCTCGAAGCGCTTGGCGACCTCGAGCGCCGTAAGCGCAGAGGTCTCCGCCCAGCCTTCAACCGCGACCCGGTCGTCGCGTGCATCGAGCCCGACGGCAATGCGGCCCGGATGGGCGCGCGCGGCCTCCTTCACCAGCGCCGGATTGCGGACCGCCGCCGTGCCGACGATGACGCGCGCAACGCCCTTGCCGAGCCAGGCCTCGATCGTCGCCCGATCGCGGATGCCGCCGCCGAGCTGCATCGGGATTTTTATCGCGGCCAGGATGCGCTCAACGGCGGCCGCGTTCATCGGCTTGCCGGCAAAGGCACCGTCCAGATCGACGATATGCAGATACTCGAAGCCCTGCCGTTCGAATGCCTGGGCCTGCGCGGCCGGATCGCAATTGAACGTCGTCGCGCGCGCCATGTCGCCCTGTTGCAGGCGCACGACCTCGCCGTTCTTGAGATCGATGGCGGGGAAGAGGATCACGGCGTCCAGTTCAAAAAGTTCGCGATCAGCGACAAGCCGAAACGCTGGCTCTTCTCGGGGTGAAACTGCGTGCCGAAGACATTGTCGCGCGCCACGATCGCGGTGACAGCGCCCCCGTAATCAGCAACGGCGACAAGATCAGCGCCATGCGCCGGATGCAGCTGATACGAATGGACGAAATAGGCGTGCCGCCCGTCCGGCCCGAGCGGCAAGCCGTCGAGCAAAGCGTGCTGCCGCACGACATCGAGAGTATTCCAGCCCATGTGCGGAATTTTCAAATTCGGATCGTCCGGATCGATCCGGCTCACCTCGCCGGCGATCCAGCCGAGGCCGTCCGTGACCTCGTATTCGCGACCGCGTTCGGCCAAGAGCTGCATGCCCACGCAGATGCCGAAAAATGGCCGCCCCTTGCGACACACCGCGTCCTCCAGCGCCGCCAGCATCCCGTCGACCGCGCCCAGCCCGCGGCGGCAATCGGCGAACGCGCCAACGCCGGGCAACACGATGCGATCGGCGGCAGCCACTACGGCCGGATCGCGGGTGACAACGACCGGCTGGTCGCAGCCCGCGTCATGAGCCGCGCGCTCGAACGCCTTTGCGGCGGAGTGCAGATTGCCGGAACCGTAATCGACGATGGCGACGCTCACCGGTTTCCCCCCGGCTCGGGGAAGGAACCGATCACGTCGGAGGTTTGCTGCGGGCGCGGCACTGGCGAGAGCGAGGCGCTCGCTGGGGGCGCGGGCGTTTCCCCTGGCCGCGCCGCGGCGGTAGCGACCCAGGCGCCGAAAAAACGCCGCTCCGCCTCATCGCAATCAGCGGCGCTGACGACACCCACGGTCCTATAGCCGCGGCGGCCCAGGGCGAAGCGCCGCAATGTGCCCGACTCCATGGCGACTAGAAGCGAGAGCGCCAACGCGACGATGGCGAGCGCCCAGTCCGAAGCGCCCGCGTAGCGAAGGCCGCTTTCGATCCCCGCCGCCACCACGAGATAGACCACAAGTTCGAGCCACATCCGGTGCCAGAGCATCCACGGCACGGCGAGCAAAAAGGCCCAGAAGGAGAAACCGTCGCGCACGAACGCAAAGCGGTCCGGATTGGGCCAAGACCGAGCGGCGCGAAGCAGCGGCTCATGGACGGTGTAGACGGACATTCTTCGTGTTCAGCCGATGACCGGCTGCCTTTCTAGGTCAGACGACGGCGGGCGCATCGCGGCGAACCGCCGCTATTGTCTCGCCCATCGGTCCCGCGGTCCGCCCTCAGTCGACGAAATCATCCGCCGAGCATGCCTTTGGTCGAGGGCACTTCGTTGGCGGAACGCGGATCGATGGCGACGGCGGTCCGCAGCGCCCGTGCCAAACCCTTAAAGCACAACTCGGCGACGTGATGGTCGTTGCTGCCGTAGAGCGTGGTCACATGCAACGTCACCGCGGCATGAACCGCAAAGGCCTGGAACCATTCCTGCACCAGCGCGGTGTCGAAGGTGCCGATCTTGGCGCTCGCGAACTTGACGCCGAAGACCAGGAACGGACGACCGGAGATATCCAGCGCCACGCGCGTGAGCGCCTCGTCCATGGGCATATGCGCGTCGGCGTAGCGGGTGATGCCCGTCATGTCGCCGAGCGCCTTCCTGATTGCCTGGCCAAGCGCAATACCGACGTCCTCGGTCGTATGGTGCTGATCGACATGCAGGTCGCCCTTGGCCTTGACGGTGAGATCGATCCGCGAATGCCGCGCCAACAGGTCGAGCATGTGATCGAGGAAGCCGATGCCGGTCGCGATCGCGGACGCGCCGGTGCCATCGAGATCGACGGCGACCTCGACCTCCGTCTCCTTGGTGGCGCGCGTGACGCTCGCCTTGCGCATCTCATGCTCCAAATGAAAAGCTGGGCGGGTTCTATCAGGGCTTTGCGGATTCCGCCAACGCACCGAGGCCAGCCGGACCGCCCGCCCGCATTTGCATTGCCGCCAGCCAAATCCTAAATCATCCTATACACGAAGGCCTTCGGCGGCATGCCATCTTCCCAACCGACGCAGTCCGATTCTGTCTGGCACGGCACCACCATCCTGACCGTCCGCAAGGGCGGCTTGGTGGCGGTGGGCGGCGACGGACAGGTGTCGATCGGACAGACCGTCGTCAAGGCCAACGCCAAGAAGGTGCGCCGGCTCGGCAAGGGTGACGTGATCGGCGGCTTTGCCGGCGCCACCGCGGACGCCTTCACGCTGTTCGAACGGCTTGAGGCCAAGCTCGAGCAATATCCCGCCCAACTCACGCGCGCCGCCGTGGAGCTGGCCAAGGATTGGCGCACCGACCGTTATCTGCGCCGGCTCGAAGCCATGATGATCGTCGCCGACAAGGACGTTTCGCTGGTGCTCACCGGCACCGGCGACGTGCTCGAGCCCGAGGCCGGCATCGCCGGCATTGGCTCCGGCGGCAATTACGCGCTCGCCGCGGCACGCGCGCTCATCGACGGACCGCTCGACGCGGAAGCGATCGTGCGCCGCGCCCTCGATATCGCCGCCGACATCTGCATCTACACCAACCGCAACATCACGGTGGAGACGCTGTGATGCTGGATGGCGAGCTTCAGGCGGCCGTCATCGAAGGCATCTTTGCGGGCGCATACCCGGCATGAGCGACTTTTCTCCCCGCGAAATTGTGTCTGAGCTTGACCGCTTCATCGTCGGCCAGGGCGAGGCCAAGCGCGCGGTGGCGATTGCGCTGCGCAACCGCTGGCGCCGCCTGCAGCTCGACGAGCGGCTGCGCGACGAGGTGCTGCCGAAGAACATTCTGATGATCGGGCCGACCGGCGTCGGCAAGACCGAGATCTCCCGCCGCCTCGCCAAACTCGCCGGCGCGCCGTTTCTCAAAATCGAGGCGACGAAATTCACCGAGGTCGGCTATGTGGGCCGCGATGTCGAGCAGATCGTGCGCGACCTTGTCGAGATCGCCATCGCGCTTACCCGCGAGCGCAAGCGCAAGGACGTGCAGGCGAGAGCGCAGCAGGCCGCCGAGGACCGCGTACTCAATGCCCTGGTCGGGCCCACTGCCAGCGCCCCGACCAAGGAGAGCTTCCGCAAAAAACTGCGCGCCGGCGAGCTCGACGACAAGGAGATCGAAATCGAAGTACAGGCCCCCGCCGGCGGCTTGCCGCTATTCGATATTCCCGGCATGCCCGGCGCACAGATGGGCGCAGTCTCGATCGGCGACATTTTCGGCAAGCTCGGCAGCGGTCGCACCAAGACGCGCCATGTCACCGTGCGCGATTCCTTCGGCATCCTGGTCAATGAGGAATCGGACAAGCTTCTGGACAGCGATCAGCTGACGCAGGAGTCGATCCGGGCAGTGGAGCAGAACGGCATCGTGTTCCTCGACGAGATCGACAAGATCTGCGCCCGCGACGGGAGGATCGGGGCCGACGTGTCGCGCGAGGGCGTGCAGCGCGACCTCTTGCCGCTGATCGAGGGCACGACCGTCGCCACCAAGCACGGCTCGGTCAAGACCGACCACATCCTGTTCATCGCTTCCGGAGCGTTTCACATTTCCAAGCCGTCGGACCTGTTGCCCGAACTACAGGGTCGGCTGCCAATTCGCGTCGAGCTCAAGCCGCTCACGCGCGACGATTTTCGCCGCATCCTGACCGAACCCGAGGCCTCGCTCATCACGCAATATGTGGCGCTCATGGCCACCGAAGGCGTGACGCTCGAATTCTCCGAAGACGCCATCGACGCCGTTGCCGACGTGGCGGTGGCGGTCAATTCGAGCGTGGAGAATATCGGCGCGCGGCGCCTGCAGACGGTGATGGAGCGGGTGCTCGATGATATCTCCTTCTCGGCGCCCGACCGCCACGGCGAAACCGTCAAGATCGACGCCGCCTACGTGCAAAAGCACGTCGGCGACCTGGCCAAGAACGCCGACTTGAGCCGATTCATCCTGTAATTTCCGAGCTAACTCGGAATCACTGAAGGGTGACGCGGAAGACAACTCGTCAACCTCAAAGTTGTCCGAGCGGCCCGCGACCCCCACCTTGATCCTCCCCCTTTCAGGGGGAGGAAAGAGAAGCCGCCCTCGTTGGTCTTGAACCGTGACGCCGCGTATGCCGCTCGCTCTTCCTCCCCCTGAAAGGGGGAGGACAGGTGGGGGTCGCTGCCTCTGCGAATGCTCATGAATCAGGCGACAGCGAAGGTGGGCACTAGCAGGCTGACAATCCTGCGCCGTCGTCGCCGCTCCGATGGTTGCAGGCGCGGTCAGCGTGACGCACCCCGGCCGATGGCGCACATGCGCGCGAAACGCTACGCTGGGGCGCTTGATGGGGGGTTATGGCCATGCTCACGCGCCGCCGCCTGACCGCACTCGCCGCCACCTCGGCATTGGCTCCGGGCCTATTGTCCCGCACCGTACGCGCGCAAGGCGGGAGCGCTTGGCCGAACCGGCCCGTTCACCTGATCGTACCGATCGCCGCCGGAGGCCCCACCGACACCAATGCGCGCATCGTCGCCCACCAGCTCTCGAAAATCTGGGGCCAGGACGTGGTCGTCGACAACAAGGGCGGCGCCGGCACCAACATCGGCAACGAATTCGTCGCCCATTCCGAGCCCGATGGCTACGCCATCCTCTATGGGACTTCGTCGCTGGCGTCGAACGGCGCGCTCTACCGCGCGCTGACCTACAGCCCGACCAAGGATCTGGCGCCGATTTCGCTGGTGGCCAAGTTTCCGTTCTTCATGTTCGTGCCCAATTCCTCGCCGGCCAAGACGGTCAAGGATTTCGTCGACTATGCCAAGTCGCATCCGGGCAAGCTCGTCATCGGTTCTCCAGGCACCGGCAGCGGACCGCATCTGGCCGAATTGCTGTTCATGCGGATGGCTCACATTCAGCTGACGCATGCGCCTTACCGCGGCGCCGCTCCGGCTTTCATTGACCTCATACCGGGCCGCATCGACTGCTATTTCGGCAGCGGTGAGTTGCTGACCTATTCGCGGTCGGGCCAGGTGCGCGTTTTAGGATCAAGCGGCGCCAAACGATCGGTGGCTGCGCCGAACGTACCGACGATCGCCGAAGCCGGCGTGCCCGGCTACGAAGTCGAGTCCTGGCAAGCGATATTTGCGCCGGCCAAGACGCCGCCCGCCATCGTGCAGAAGATGAACACCGGCGTCGTCAAGGCGCTTGCCGATCCGGCCATGGTCAACAAGCTCGGGCAGACCGCATACACGGTGGAGTCCAGTTCGCCCGAAGCGCTGGAGAAATTCTTGCTCGCCGACACCGCCAAGTGGAGCGGTATCATCAAATCCGCGGGATTGAGGATTGACTAGTCTTTGCCTGGTCGAGAACGATCTCGCGGATCACTGCCATCCATTGCTCAACGTGGACAAGAGCGTCCTTGTCGGTAGAGCCGGCTCGCGCCGGTTTGGGTTTTTGGGGCAGGCTCATGGGATCGGGCATGATCGGCCAAGCTGCGGTTGGCATTGCAGTCAGCCATGTCTTGTCGCAGATGAAGTTGACAATTGCCGCAACGCCGGCGGGAATTACAGGCGTTAACCCTAACGAGGACTTTCAGCGGGCGCGCCGCAAGTGCACATACAGGGCTCCCGCCCCGCCGTGCCCGACATGGGCGCGCTCAAAACCAACGACAAGAGAGCGGAACGCCGGCAGCGAGAGCCATAGTGGGACTTGCCGCCGCAGCACCCCGCGTTCCTTCGTGTCGTTGTCGCCGCCGCGGCTTTCGCCCTTGCCCGTCACGACCAAAGCAATCTTCACGCCATCGGCCTGGGCGCGCTCGAGAAAATGGAGCAGCGCCGCATAGGCCTGGCTCTGCGTTCTTCCGTGCAGGTCGATATGGGCCTCTATCGGCTCGCGTCCGCGTGCAACTCGTTGTTTCAGCCGTCGCGTCAACGGTGCAAGCGGCGGCGTTTGCGGCGGCGGCGTTCCGGCTCGCAACCGCACGTGCTTGGCGGGCGCCGGCGCAGCCTTCTCTTCCGCGGGGAGCGCCTCGTCGATCTTCTGCCGGCGCTGCAGCGGATGAACCGAGCGCGCAAAGCCGCCCCACAGGGCTCGCTCTTCCTCGCTCAAGTCACGCCGGCGGCTCATTGTTCGGGCCGTTTGCTTGGCGCCTGCGGCGGTGCCGGGCCGGCGGCGAATTCCGGAGCCAGACCCCGCAGCAGCAAGCGCATCCCCGCGCCGCAGCGGCAGCGGAGTGTCGCGGCCGGCGACGACCGGATCGAGTGCGCGCGGCACCAGCATGAAGAAGCGGCCAGGATTCTTGATACGTCCCGCCACGCGCGCGGCCTCATTGCCGGTGCCGAAATAGATGTCGGCACGCGCCGGTCCGACGATTGCCGAGCCGGTGTCCTGGGCGATGACCAGGCGGCGGAACCTGGTCGTCGCCGTCTCGTCGGCAATCGGCAAATCGGCAGTGATGAAAAACGGGGTGCCATAAACGTGCAGCGCACGGTCTACCGCGATCGAGCGGCCGGGAGAGAGCGGTACACCTTCGTTGCCGACCGGCTCATCTTCGTTTCCAAGCCCGGTCACGCGGAAGAAGACATAGGATCGGTCCTGCCGGCGCACGTCCCTGCCTTGCTTCGGATGGGCCTCCATCCAGCGGCGGATGCTCTGCATGGTGACCAGGTCCTTGGTCATGATTCCGCGCTCGACAAGGATGCGGCCGACGGGAGTGTACGGCCAGCCGTTATACAGAATCGTAGTTCACGCGCAGAACCGAACCGTCTTGCAGCCGAATGCGGGCCGACCCCTGAATTTGCGCAAACAGCACGTCGATCTGGCTGCGCAGCCAGCAGATCTCCAAATGCCGGCCGTTGAGCGCGCCGTCTTCTATTTCGGCGCGGGTATAATAGGGCACGATTTTGCGGCGGCCGACGCGGCGGCCCGCCTTGACGCCCCTTGAGGGAAACCGGTCGCCGAGCTTGCGCCAGCCCGACGCCACCAGGTTGAGCGGCCGCCGATAGATCGGAGCGTGGAATTCCGCGCTCGGCACACGCGAACCCTCGATGATCGGTTCGTAATAGCCGGTGAGAAAGCCCTCGCTTTGCCCCAGCCTGGACATCAGCAGCGGGCGAAAATTGTCTTCGAAAAACTTCCCCGCGCCGGAATTGTCGAGCGGCATCGACGCCTCGTGCGCGCTCGCAGACCGCCGCGAGCGCGGCGGTCATTTCCGCCATCTCCGGCGAGAGCGGCCGCCTGACTCGCAGGAGCGCCACAAGAGTCAAGGAACGCCGCAAAGGCTGAGGCATGATCGTCATCGGCCCAGCCATCGAGATCGCCCCACTGCGCCGGCTCGTATTGCGTATCGGGCAATTGCAGCGGCGCGGCGGCAGCGGCGCGCAGCAGGTCCGGCGGCCAGACAGGCCGACGAACAGCACCAAGCGGCCAACCATCGGACCACGCGCCGTCATCGGCTTCACTGTCCGGCTTCGGTTCCGACCACTTTCCAGTTGGGATCCTGCGAGGAAATATCGCGTGCAAAGGTCCATACGTCGGTGACGTCGGTAACCTTCTCGGCATTGCCGTCGATCACCGCGCCGGAGCGATCGCGCGTCACCGAAACCAGCTTGGAAACAAAGCGCAAGGTGATCTGAGCCGTGCGGTTGCGCAGTTCCGCGGCGCCGACAGTCGACGCATCGATGGAAACGAACTTGGTTTCGACCGTCTCGCCGCTGCGCTCGCGCGCGCTGATGTGGGCATCGAACCCGTCGAACACTTCACGCGAAAGCAGGCTGCGCAACTGCCGGCGATCACCGGCAGCGAAGGCAGTGACGACCATCTCGTAGGCGGCTCGCGCGCCAGTGATGAAATGGTTGACGTCAAAGCTCGGGTCCGCGCTCACGATCGCGTCGAGGCCAAATGCGGCCGCCGAGCCACTCTCGGCCACATCCTTCCAGCGCTCGCCGGAGGGCAGCGCGTGCTCGACCGGCCGTGCCGCAGCTTCGGGCGGTCGCGGCGGCAGCGTCACCACTTTGTCGGCCGCCGGGCTCCTCACCGCATCACGCGCCGAATAGGGGTCGTAGGGCGGCCGCTCGCGGCCGGTGCGGCGACCCAAAACGCTGCGCAGCCGCAGGAAGATGAAGACTGCGAGCGCCAGAAAGATGATGGTCCAGATATTGTCTTCGAACACGTCTTTAGATCTTTCGGCACTGCATGTGACGCGGTGCGCCTGCCAAGGCGTTCAAACGGACAAAGCGCCGGCAAAGGCCGGGTTCCTGAATCTATGTAAGCACGCGCCCGCGAACCATCCAGAGGTCGCTGGCGCGCTCATCACCGCCGAGCCAAAGTGTAAACGATTGCGGGCGTCAGGCCAATATTCGCCCCCCGGCATACTGACCGATTGTGGTCGAAATGTCGTGATTTGCCGCTTGGTCCTCGCCGATTGGGCGTTCGCTGGCGCCCTCACGGGCGCAACGGTGCGCGGCGCGAGCGGCGGATGCATCGATCCGACCGGGCGGGCCGGCGGCCCGCCGCAGCCGACCCGCTCCATTGTCGAGGGTTCTCCCCTGTGTTAGCCAAATCGCCGCACTTGCGGGACGGAGGCGAGTATGTCGATGACGAACGGCGGGCCCCAACCTGAGGCACCCATGCCGCAGGTTCTTGTGCTCGCTCAATACATCAAGGACTTGTCGTTCGAAAATCCAAATGCGCCGCGCTCGCTGACCCCGAGCCCGCAGCAGCCCACCATGAATATGCAGGTGAACGTCGAGGCCGCGCCGATGGGCGAGACCGAGTTCGAGGTCACGCTGAAACTGGAGGGAAAGGCGGAATCCCAGGGTTTCCTGCTTTACGGGTTTGAACTGACATTCGCTGGCATATTTCGCGTCATGAACGTGCCGTCCGACAGCCTGCAGCCGTTTGTGATGATCGAGTGCCCCCGACTGTTGTTTCCCTTCGCGCGCGAAATCATTGCCACGTCGGTGCGCAACGGCGGATTCCAGCTGCTGCTCAATCCAATCGATTTCATCGCACTTTACCGCCAACGCATGGCGGCCGCAGCGCCCGCGCCCACACAACCGCTCAATCCGAGCTGAGATAGTCCAGCCAGATCGGGTCTTCGCCCAGTGTCGCCACGAAGCGGCGGTGCGCCTCGCGATTCGTCGGCCGACAGAAGCAACACCGGCGGCAGCGGTCGTTCGCGCACGATGATCGCGTCGCCGCTCGCAAGAGCGGTTGCGGCCGCTTGCGATAGAACGAGTTGCGCCTGGCGAGCCCCGATCAGTTCGACATAGACCTCGGCCAACAGCTCGGCATCGAGCAGCGCCCCATGCAGGGTGCGCCGCGAACTGTCAATTGCATAGCGCTCGCAAAGGTCGTCGAGCCGGTTCGAAGCGCCAGCGTGTTTACGCCTTGCGAGCAGCAGCGTGTCGATGATCCGCTCGCGGCCGATGGCCGGCCGGCCGAGCCGTTCCAGTTCGGAATTGAGAAAGCCGATGTCGAACGCGGCATTGTGCATCACCAGCGGAGGCGTCGCCAACAAAGGCCAGAAACTCGTCGGCAACTTCAGCGAACAGCGGCTTGTCTTTGAGGAATTCATCGTCGAGACCGTGTATTGCCAACGCCTCGGCCGGCATGGCGCGCTCGGGATTGAAATAGGCGTGAAATGTCTGCCCCGATGAAATGCGGTTGACCAGCTCGATGCAGCCGATTTCCACCAGCCGATGGCCCTGCAGCGGGTCTAGTCCGGTGGTCTCGGTATCGAGCACGATCTCGCGCATCAGCGGCATTTCCTCGCACTGTCGACCGCCGGCGCCGAATCACCTCGGCCGACGCTGCATATTACGCGACGCTGCGCAGAATGTCGCGAACCTGGCGGCGCGCGTGGTCAAAACTCCCGGAACTATCCACGACGAAATCAGCACGCCTGCGCTTTTCCGAGTCGGGTATCTGCTTGCCGAGGATGGCGGCGAATTTCTCCTCGGTCATGCCCAGGCGCTCCAACGCGCGCCGGCGCTGAATCTCAGGCGGTGCCGAGACCACGACGACAGCGTCGCAACGGCATTGTAAATCGGCCTCGAACAACAGCGGGATGTCGAGCACGACGATGGGGGCGCCCGCCGCGTGGGCCTCGGCAACGAACCGATCGGTGGAAGCGCTCACCATCGGATGCACGATCGCCTCCAGGCGAGCGAGCGCTGCGCGGTCATCGAGCACCAGGGCGGAAAGTTTGGCACGGTCCACCTTGCCGCACGCCGTGGAGCCGGGAAACGCCTGCTCGATAGCGGCAACGGCTTCGCCTTCGTAGAGCGCGTGCACGGCGGCGTCCGAATCGTGCACGGGAACACCCGCCTCGGCAAAAAACCGCGCCGCGGTCGACTTGCCCATGCCGAGCGAACCGGTCACGCAGAGCACGAAGGGACGCTCACTAGAACGCGCCGGGTCTGTTTTTGAAGGAATTCATGGCAGCAGCCATCCGTGACGCCGCAGGAAGTCCAGTGCTTCCAACAACGGTAGACCCAGGACGGTAAAATAATCGCCCTCCACCCGCTCGAATAGCTGGATACCAGGACCCTCGATCTGATAGGCGCCGACGCTTTCGAGGCAGCCGCGCCGACGGCGTCGAGATAAAGATCGAGGAAGCGGTCGGAGAACGGCCGCATGGTAAGCCGTGCGCTGCCGACATGCTCGAACAGGACCGTCGCGTCCTGCACGAACGCGATCGCGGAATGCAGTTCATGACTGCGCCCGCAGAGCGCATGCAGCTGGATGTGGGCTGCTGCGCGGTCGGGCGGCTTTGTGAACCGTCGCCCGTCGAACGCAAGGACCTGGTCGGCGCCGAGCACGAGCCGCCCTGGCTGGCACTGCGCAACAAGCAATGCCTTTTCGCGCGCCAGCAACCCCGCCACCGCGGTCGCATCGAGGAAAGCGGCGCCGGCTTCGATTTTCCGCTCGTCAAGCTCGGAAGGCCACACCTCAACCGGGACGCCAGCCGCGGCCAGCAATGTTCGCCGCACGCGGCTCGCGGAGGCCAGCACGAGCGGCTTGGCTGCGCTCCAAAGCGGCATCGCTCACGAGGCCTTGCGCCGGCGTCGCTCGCCAAGGTGCGCCAGCACCGCGGCCGCGGTTTCCTCGATCGAACGTCGGGTCACGTCGATCAGCGGCCAGTTATGGCGTGCGCACAGTCGCCGCGATGCCGCCACTTCTTCGGCGACCGCCTCCCGATCGATATACTGGTCGTCATCGCGCTGCACTTTCAGGCCAAGCAGCCGATTTTCCCGGATCTGTACAATTCGTTCGGGAGTGGCATAGAGACCAACGATCAAAGGATGCTGCAGCCGCTCGACATCGGGCGGCAGAGCGACGTGCGGCACCAGCGGCACATTCGCCGTCTTGATACCACGATTGGCGAGATAGATCGAGGTCGGCGTCTTGGATGTGCGCGACACGCCGATCAGAACCACATCAGCCTCTTCAAGGTCGTCCGACTGCTGGCCGTCGTCATGCAGCATCGTATAGTTGAGCGCGTCGATGCGGCGAAAATATTCGGCGTTGAGCGTGTGCTGGGCACCGACCTTGTGGGTGGATTCGGCACCTAGATAGGCTTGGAACAGGTGCAGGACCGGGCCGAGGATCGATAGGCACGGCAAGCCGAGTTCACGACACTTGGCCTCCAGCCGTTCGACCAGATTTTCCTCGAGTAACGTGTACAGCACGATTCCCGGCAATTCCTCGATCTCGCTCAGCACCCGATCCAATTGCTTCTGCGTGCGCACCAGCGGGTGCATATGTTCGACCGGCATCACTCTGGCATACTGGGCCGCCGCGGCACGTGCGACCGTGATCAAGGTCTCACCGGTCGCATCGGAAATCAGATGTAAATGGAAATAGCCCGCCGCGTGCGTCATCAGAGGGTCCGGGATAGACTGTTGACAAGTGGGGAGAAAGCCACGGCTGGTGGCCTCGCGCAAGGACCTGACCCTTGAGCCATGCGGGTCGTCCACATTCCGTGCCATCCGCAAGACGTCAGCAAGCCCGGAGCTGCGCGACGTTGAAATGTGGATAGCTCTCGTCGCACTCGCGTGGAACCTTCGGTCCTGTCTGCCGAATCTGCCCACAAACCGCCTGTCGCAAAAGAGAATGAATCCTGGGAATATGTGGATAAACCATCAATGGCTTGTGGCCACAGCGGTATGAGCGAAATTCACCGTCTAAACTTAACAACAAACTCTCTTTAGATTTAATTTGAGTTAGGATCGGAGTGTGGCGAACACCTTGCAAAACAAATCACTGCTGCGCGTCTTGGCAGGAGAATGCTTAGATATTCCGCCGATCTGGCTGATGCGACAGGCAGGAAGGTATTTGCCCGAATACCGTGAGATCCGCAAAAAAGTCGGTAGCTTCCTCGATCTCTGCTTTGATCCAGACTTGGCAGCCGAGATCACATTGCAGCCTGTTCGGCGCTTTGCTCTCGATGCGGCAATTATTTTCTCTGACATTCTGCTTCTGCCTCACGCGCTGGGCCAATCGGTGAAGTTCGATAACGGTGGCCCGCAGCTCGATGCTCTCACCAATGCGGGTGCGATCGCTAGGCTGCGGCGTGACGTCGACCAGTCGGCGCTTGAGCCGGTTTATCAAGCAATTGCTCGGGTGAAGAAGCAATTGCCAAAGGAGGTGACGCTTCTCGGCTTTTGCGGTGCGCCGTGGACGCTGGCGACCTACATGATTGCCGGATGCGGGACGGCCGACCAGATACCGGCACGGCTGTTCGCCTATAGATCTGCGCCAGCGTTTGCAGAGCTGATTGATCTTTTGGTGCGAGCCGCGGCTGACCATCTCATTGCCCAGTTCGAAGCTGGTGCCGAGGCGGTGCAGATTTTCGATACCTGGGCCGGAATTTTACCCGATGATGAATTCCAGAAATGGTGTGTGGAACCGACGGCGCAAATCATTGCTGCCGTACGCGAACGCGTGCCTGAAGCACAAATCATCGGTTTTCCGCGCGCTGCAGGAACCCGGCTGACCAATTATCTTGCCGGGGTGCCGGTCGATGCCGTTTCACTCGATTGGATGATTGCACTCGACTTTGCCCGTGAGCACGTACAGCGGCTGCGGCCGGTGCAAGGCAACCTCGATCCGTTGGCGCTTGTCGCCGGAGGCGACGCTCTCGATAATGCCACTGACGCCATTCTCCAGGCATTTGCCGGCGGACCGTTCATTTTCAATCTCGGCCACGGCGTGTTGCCGGAAACGCCTCTTGCCAACGTCGAGCGGTTGATCGCCCGTGTGCGGGCATTTCCTGGTGGTCTGATTCCATCAGACACATCCAGGTTCAGCAAACTCGTGTGCGAATGTTAAAATCAAAGCACTGCCACGCGAGATCAGCTTAGTGGCGCTTTTGGATTTGACATTCGCTTCACGAGTTGCCGGGTCGGGCAAACAATGACGATGATCTATCCTTGGCTCAAGGCGTTTCACATCATCGCCGTAATCGCCTGGCTGGCGGGGATGCTCTATCTGCCTCGCCTGTTCGTCTACCATTGCGCCGCCGAAAAGGGGTCGGTGCAATCGGAGACGTTCAAGGTGATGGAGCGCCGCTTGCTTCGCGGGATCGTCAACCCGGCGATGATCGCGACCTTGGGGCTTGGTCTGGCGCTTGGCTGGATGGGACCTGATCCGCGCTACGGCTGGTTCTCGTTCGGTTGGCTGCAGGCCAAGATCGCGCTGGTCCTGGTGCTCTCGGTGTTGCATGGATTGCTTGCGCGCTGGCGCAAGGATTTCGCCACCGATCGCAACCGCCATTCGCAGAAATTCTACAGGATCGTCAACGAAGTGCCGGCGGTTCTGATGATCGCCATCGTGATTCTGGCGGTGGTGAAGCCTTTCTAGTGGAGCTTTTGGATTTGACATTCGCTCCACGAGCCGTAGCGGCCGCGCAGGAACGACTATCGGCGAGGCGACCTGGAAAGCGGTCGCCTCGGGCAACCAAGCGCTTGTGAGCCGAGCAGTCGCCGGCGCAATTCGTCGGCTGGCATGGCGGCGGCACGGCCGGATCGGCTCTCGTGCCGCCGCTCGCGGGCGGCCCGGGTGTGCACATCGCGCGGATGCGCCCGCCCAGCCCGGCGCCTGCGGTCCGGACCGGCTGAGTGACGAATTCCGCTGGGCGCTCAGTAGCATATAAGGGGTCTGCCGTTCCGTGGGCGGCTCCAAGAAGGCGATGAAACGCATGCGTAAGGTGGGCGTTTGTTAAGCGCACGAGCGTTCGCCTCTTGCCTGGACGGCGGTCTTTTCTTATGTTCGGGCTATCCCACCGAATGTAGGCGGATGCAGTCTTAAGTTCTGGCTCCAATGAATTGGAGCCGATGGATGCATGGGGTTTCGAGGCAAAGCTCCTCGCGACCCACGACCTACGATCTTCTTCTTCCCGTCAGCGACGCTGCGACCCGATCCCCCCCGCTGGCGCAATTTCCACAGGACATCCCATGCGGGAAATGAAACTCCAGGAACTCAAAACCAAAACTCCGGGCGAACTCGTCTCGTTCGCCGAGGAGCTTGAGGTCGAGAATGCCTCGACCATGCGCAAGCAGGAGCTGATGTTCGGCATCCTCAAGCAGCTCTCGGCGCGCGAGACCGACATTGTCGGCGAGGGCGTGGTCGAAGTGCTGCCGGACGGTTTTGGCTTCCTGCGCTCTCCCGAAGCCAATTACCTTCCGGGGCCGGACGACATTTACGTCTCGCCCTCGCAGATCCGCCGCTTCGGCCTGCGCACCGGCGACACCATCGACGGCCATATCCGCAGCCCCAAGGAAGGCGAGCGCTACTTCGCGCTGCTCAAGGTCAACTCGCTCAATTTCGAAGACCCCGAGAAGGCGCGCCATAAGGTCAATTTCGACAACCTGACGCCGCTCTATCCGGACGAGTGGCTGAAAATGGAATACGAGGATCCGACCAAGAAGGATCTCTCTGCGCGCGTCATCGACATCGTCGCCCCGGTCGGCAAGGGCCAGCGCGCGCTGATCGTCTCGCCGCCGCGCACCGGCAAGACCGTGCTGTTGCAGAATATCGCCCACTCGATCACCCACAATCATCCCGAGTGCTATCTGATCGTGCTTCTGATCGACGAGCGACCGGAGGAAGTGACCGACATGCAGCGTTCGGTGAAGGGCGAGGTCATTTCCTCGACCTTCGATGAGCCGGCGGTGCGTCACGTCCAGGTCGCCGAGATGGTGATCGAGAAGGCCAAGCGCCTGGTCGAGCACGGCCGCGACGTGGTGATTTTGCTGGACTCGATCACCCGGCTGGGCCGCGCCTACAACACCGTGGTGCCGTCGTCCGGCAAGGTGCTGACCGGCGGCGTCGACGCCAACGCCCTGCAGCGGCCGAAGCGGTTCTTCGGCGCCGCGCGCAACATCGAGGAAGGCGGCTCACTCACCATCATCGCCACCGCGCTGATCGATACCGGCAGCCGCATGGACGAAGTGATTTTCGAAGAGTTCAAGGGCACGGGCAATTCGGAACTGATCCTGGACCGCAAGGTCGCCGACAAGCGCACCTTCCCGTCCATGGACATCACCCGCTCGGGCACCCGCAAGGAGGAACTGCTGGTTCCGCCCGATCAGCTCAAGAAGATGTACGTGCTGCGCCGCATCCTTAATCCGATGGGCACCATGGACGCCATCGACTTCCTGCTCGATAAACTGCGCAACACCAAGAACAATTCTGAGTTCTTCGAATTCGATGAATACGTAGGGCCCGTTGCCCGGATGCGCCGGGCATCCACGTCTTAAACGCTGAGTAATATAATTCCAAAGACGTGGATGGCCGGGACAAGCCTGGACAAGCCCGGCCATGACGAAGGCACGAGACAAGATCAAAGACCGTTGGTATCAGTCTATTATCCTCGACCGGGTCGCACGGATCGGCTAATTTCGCTTTGCGCCGATCATAACGAGCGTGTGGAACAGGGCTGCGCCGATGAAACAGCGCTCCGTCGTTCACTCCGACCCGAACATCCTCGGCGGCACGCCGGTGTTCGTCGGAACGCGTGTGCCCGTGCAGGCGCTGATCGACTATATCGAGGGCGGTCACTCGTTGAACGAGTTTCTTGACGACTTCCCGACTGTCACCCGCGAAATTGCCGTTGCGGCGCTTGAGCAGGCGAAAGCTAGCCTGATTGCCGATGCGAGTGCTGCTTGACGAGTGCGTCCCTCGCGCACTGCGCAACGATATTCACGACCATGAAGTCCGGACAGTTGCTGAGGTCGGCTGGACCGGCGTCGGAAACGGCGCGATGCTCCGCCGCGCGGCGACTGCATTCGATTTTCTGATCACGGTCGATCGCAATCTTGAATACCAGCAAAACTTCAAAGGTGTTTCGCTTGCGGTAATTGTCATTCATGCGTCGAGCAACGACATCATCGCCCTTCGGCCATTGATGCGGTCGGTTCTTGATCTCATTCCTCAAGCCAGGCCAGGGGTCGTGATGCATGTCCGCAGGGAATAGCAGCCGGCAGCCCCCTGGAGCGCGGCAAATCGGGGCATAGCGTCGCGGAACGATCCCGCATTCCGCTCGGTGTCGGTAATCGGTGGATGGACCGCCTTCGCAGCGCTCAGGACGACAGCGCCCTGCTCCGTCATCCCTCAGAGTGACGGGCAAGCGGCGTCGGCCGCCTTGTATTGAGCGCCAGATACGGATTGATGAAGCACATCGCGCCTTTGCCGACGGTGTTCTCGCAGCTTTCGCGGTCCGAATAGCCGCATTGCACCACGGCGCCCAGGTGGGGCAGAAAACCGCAATATTCCTGAGCGTGCACACCGGTCGCCGAGAGGGCGGCGAACGGCACGGACATCGCGGCCGCCGCAAGAAGAGTAATCCCGCATCGCATTTTTGATCTCCTGACCCAGCCTCACCGGTGCTAGCCGCGAATCGCCGGTAAATGAATGCTTTGTCAAGTATGTCGCACGGCCTCCATGGCGCTAATGAGGCGGGCCGGTTCGGTAACCGGCAGCGAACAGGTCTTTCCGGCGCAGATGAAGGCCCGCGGTTCGCTCATTGCGTTGGCCTTGGCGCGCGCCGGATGGCTTGCCGGCAGTTCTGCCGCCAAAGCCGCGTGCAGCACGATGCGGTCAAGCGGCGGCAATTTGCGCGCGGCGGCAACGAGCGCGTCAGCGCGCTCGCCCTCCCCGATCACCACGATTTCAGCCGCGCGCAGCCGCAGATCGACGGCATTGAGCAATGCCATGTGCATATAAACATTTTCCACTGCCTGCGTTCCAATGGCGCCGATCAGCCGGTCGGCCTTGTCGCGCCACGCATCGTCGCCGGCGAGCAGCGCCAGCCGGATCAGGTTTTGCGCCGCGATCGCGTTATGGTTCGGGGTCGCCTCGTCGGCGGTCGCGGCAGGGCGAACCACAAGACCTTCGGCATCCGCAGCGGTGAGATAATAGGTGCCGCTCTCTGAATTGGCGTAGTCACGGTCGAGCGCTCGCTGCCAGGCGAGCGCCTGATCGAGATAATTCTGCCGGCCGGTTGCCTCGTAGAGCGCGAGCGCCGCGCGGATCATCGCCGCGAAATCGGAAGCGAGACCTGGGAACTTGAGCTGTCCCGCTCGCCACGAATGGCCGAGCCGATCACCGCAACTCATCGCCTGCGCGATGAAAGCGAAAGCGTGCGCTCCCATTTCGATCCATGACGGCTCATCGAACATCAAGCCGGTATTGACGAGCGCGGCAATCATCAACCCGCTCCAATCGGCCAAGACCTTGTCGTCGAGGCCGGGACGGACACGCTGATCGCGCGCGGCAAGAAGCTTGTCGCGCAAGCCTGCGAGCCGCGTTTCGTCCGCGTCGTTCTTCTCGCTTGTCGACTGCGGTTTCTTTAGCCGGTTGAGAATGGTGTGACCCTCGAAATTGCCGGCCGGCGTCACGTCGTAATGTCTTGCAAAAAATTCGCCATCCTCGATGCCGAGCACCCGCAGCACTTCGTCATAGGACCAAAGATAAAACTTGCCCTCCTCGCCTTCCGAGTCGGCATCGAGTGACGCTGAAAACGCGCCGTCCGCCGTGGTCATCTCGCGCCTGAGCCATGCGACGGTCTCGTGCGCGCGCTGCCGGTAAAGCGGCCTGCCGGCTCGCGCGTGCGCGACGGCGAGAAGCTCGAGCAGTTGCGCATTGTCGTAGAGCATTTTTTCGAAATGCGGCACGAGCCAGCGTTCGTCGACCGAATAGCGGGAGAACCCGCCGCCGAGATGATCGTAGATGCCGCCCTCGCAGATATGATCGAGCGTGATCTCGACGGCGGCGAAATAGCGCGCTTCGCCGCTGCGCAGTCCGGCGCGCCACAACAGCTCGAACAAAGCGGCTTGCGGAAATTTCGGCGCCCCGCGCGTGCCGCCATTGACCGGGTCGATCAAGCCGGCGAGCTGGCGCGCGGCATTGTCGAGTTCGGCCTCCCCCATCGTCACCGTCCCGGCCGGCCGTGCCGCGGCGGCAAGCCGTTCCATCAGCGCTCCGCGATTGCGCTCGATCTTGTCGGGTTCTTGGCGAAAAATCCGTGCGATCTCGCGCAGCACATCGGTGAAAGCCGGCTTGCCGTAGCGTGCGGTCTTGGGAAAGTACGTGCCGCCCCAGATCGGCTCGCCGGCGGGCGTGAGAAACATGGTGAGCGGCCAGCCGCCCTGCTCGCCGAGATGATGCAGCGCCGCCATGTAGATCTGGTCAATATCGGGCCGCTCCTCGCGATCCACCTTGATGTTGACGAACAGCTCGTTCATCACCCGCGCGGTGTCGGCGTCCTCAAAGCTTTCGTGTGCCATCACGTGGCACCAGTGACAGGCTGCGTAGCCCACCGAGAGCAGGATCGGTCTGTTGGTCTGCTTCGCCTCGGCCAGCGCCTCTGGTCCCCACGCCCACCAGGCAACCGGATTATGCTGGTGCTGAAGGAGGTACGGACTGGTCTCGCGGGCGAGGCGATTTTCAGAGGCGGCTGAAGGCTGCGGCGAGGAAGTCATCGGCACCAACATGATTAAAAGTCAGTCACATACTTGGGCCGCAGGAAGATGCGGAAGCAATGTCTTCGGGCTCAGCTTGGCATAATACAACGAATAGCTGTACGCCCGTGACGCCTGTAAATGCGAAAGTCGTGGTCCAGCGTGACAACGACTGAATCCGGCAACTGTTCGGTCATCCTTACCAGACAGGCGTCGGCAAGGCTCATCGGCAGGTCGGCGTACTTTGTCATGAGACGGAGCACGCCATCGATTTCGGCCGCAAGATCGAAGGCGCAAACGAGGGCGCGCTGCTTGAGAAGCAAGGCAAGGCGCGAGCTGCCTACCATATCGAGAAAATAAAATGTTTCTGACAGTGCTGCCTCGCACGTTTTCCAAGGCAGCAATAAGCGGTGTGATTGCGCGAGAGCCCAACTATAATGGGTATCTCGCCCGCTCAAAAAGGCGACCAGGAAACTGGCATCAACGAGGACGTTTGCCGCCATAACCGGTCGCTCGAAGGTATTTTTTGGTATTTGTAGAAAGATCGGATGGCAATCCGTCGACAGACCCAGCGAGGTAAGCAATATCCTCGAAGGTGACCGGACCTTTCGGGGGTTGGATGCCCAACACTTCGGCCCACGCTTTGCGAATAGCGGCGGCGTCGGCACGGCTACGCCGTTGCGTTTGGCGGAGTGGTTCCGCTGAGTTTGGTTCTTTCGAATCGGGCACCCACATCTGCACCAGCCGCATCCCCTTGGCACGCATGCGCTTGCGGTAAGCACGGACTTTGTCGCGCGAGGTTTTGGCGGGCGAGCGTTTCGGCGCAACGGATGGCTTCGGCTTTGCCTTGCGCACAGCCGTCTTCGCGTGCATTTGGGCGGCAGGGCGCTTGTTCTTTCGCTGCATGAGCGGCGGTCTTTTGGTTACATGTAACGCAGCTTTTGGTTACATGTAACCTAGTCTATTGACTGATCGGGCGCAACCGACCACCAAGGCGAGGTCAAATTGATGCCAGCCCGTCCCCTCTCCACCATCTTCGCCCTTTCGTCCGGCCGGCTGCCGGCGGCGATCGCGGTGGTGCGCATCTCCGGCCCACAGGCGGGCGCTGCGCTGAAAAAGCTGAGCGGCCGCCTGCCCGAGCCGCGCAAAGCAGCGCTCGCGCGCGTGCGCGATCCGGCAAGCGGCGAAGTGATCGACGAGGCGTTGGCGCTGTGGTTTCCGGCGCCTGCGAGCGAAACCGGAGAGGACGTGGCGGAGTTGCAGCTGCACGGCGGACAGGCGGTGGTCGCCGGCGTGCTCGACGCGCTTGGCAAGATCAAAAGCTGCCGTCTTGCGGAGGCGGGGGAGTTTACCCGCCGCGCTTTCGAGAATGGCAAACTCGACCTCACCGAGGTGGAGGGCCTTGCCGACTTGATCGCGGCGCAGACGCAGGCACAGCGCCGCCAGGCGTTCCGCCAGCTCAAGGGTTTGATCGGCGAGCGCGCAGCCGATTGGCGCCGGCGGCTGATCGATGTGCTGGCGCTTGTCGAGGCGCGTATTGATTTTTCCGACGAGGCCGATGTGCCCGAAAATCTCGTCGAGCCGGCACTCGCTGCCGCGCGGGTTTTACGCGAGGAGATCGCAGCGTGCCTTGCCGGTGCCGGCCGCGGCGAGCGGTTGCGCGAGGGTCTCATCGTCGCCATCGCCGGTCCACCCAATGCCGGAAAATCGACGCTGCTTAACCGGCTGGCGCGGCGCGAAGCAGCAATCGTCTCGCCTTATCCGGGTACGACACGCGACGTGATCGAGGTCCATCTCGACCTCGCCGGCTACCCGGTGATGCTGCTCGATACCGCGGGCGTGCGGATCAGTGGCGATCCGGTCGAACAGGAGGGCGTGCGCCGCGCCCGCGAGCGCGCCGCGGCGGCCGACCTCATCCTGTGGGTCACTGACGCATCAGCCGCTGGCGGAGCCGTCGCGGACGGGCCCGGCGCCCCCTCGGGGGCCGAGCTTTGGTCGATTTGGAACAAGGCCGATCTCGTCTTGAGCCCGGCCGCTAGCAGTGAATCCGAAGGCAAGAAGTGGGTTAATCGTTCACTCACCATTTCCGCCGCGACCGGAGATGGAATTGGGGCGCTTGAAGCGGCGCTGGCGCGCTACGCTGAGGATTTTTTCGCCGCAACCGAGTCTGCGCTGGTGACGCGCGCGCGGCACCGGCGCGCCTTAGAGGAGACCCTCGCGGCGCTCGACCGGGCGCTAGGCCTGGGAGAAAGTGGCAGCGAGGAACTGATCGCCGAGGAGCTTCGTATCGCCGCCACCGCGCTCGGGCGGCTGACCGGCCGTGTCGACGTCGAAGACATACTCGACGTCATCTTCCGTGATTTTTGTATTGGTAAATGAAACGTTAACAAACGTGGTTAACAACCGGCTAATGCGGTCCCAGGAGTGAGGGTTGTTTCACGTGAAACGTCCGCCACAAGAATTCGTCGCGGCAACCGCGACAGACGCACCAAAAATCGGCGCGATCGCCCATGCCGCCTACGCCAAATACGTACCACGGATCGGTCGTGAGCCACCGCCAATGGTCGCGGACTTTGCCGCGTTGATCGCTCGGAGGCTATTGGTCGTGATCGAGGATGACGGTGAGGTGCGAGGTTTCATGATCGCCTGGCCGGAAGGGGACGCCTACCTGATTGATAACATCGCAGTCGATCCCCTGGTGCAGGGCCGCGGCCTGGGTCGAAAGCTGATCGGGCATGCGGCGGGTGAGGCGCGGCGCCTCGGCCTGTCCGCATTGCGGCTCTACACCAATGTCGCCATGACGGAAAATTTGGCGATGTACCGCCGCATCGGCTTTACCGAGACGCACCGGGCCGTAGAGAACGGGCTCAATCGCGTTTATATGCGGTGGAATTTTCCTGACGGCGCTTAAGGATGAAACCAGCATGCCGGTGCGAGATGCCCGCTTCGATGTGATCGTGGTCGGCGGCGGCCACGCCGGGTGCGAGGCGGCTTCTGCCGCAGCGCGCATGGGTGCGCAGACCGCGCTCATCACTCAGCGCTTTGCGACCGTCGGGGCGATGTCGTGCAATCCCTCGATCGGGGGTCTCGGCAAGGGCCACCTGGTGCGCGAGATCGATGCGCTCGACGGCCTCATGGGCCGCGTCGCCGACGCCGGCGGCATCCAGTTCCGTGTCCTCAATCGGCGTAAGGGACCCGCGGTGCGCGGCCCGCGCGCCCAGGCGGACCGCAAGCTCTACGCGGCGGCGATGCAGGACGCGATCCGCGCTCCGAGAATTTGGCCGTCATCGAGGGGGACGTCGACGATCTCCTGATCCAGGACCGCGTGCGCGGCGTGCGGCTGAGCGACGGGCGCGAGTTTCAGCGCCGGGGCCGTGGTGCTGACGACAGGGACCTTTCTGCGCGGCCTCATCCATATCGGCGAGCGGCAAATCCAGGCCGGGCGGATTGGCGAGGCGCCTTCGCTCGGTCTCTCGCGGACGCTGGAAGGGCTCGGCCTGGCGCTCGGTCGGCTAAAGACCGGCACTCCGCCCCGTCTCGACGGCACCACGATCGACTGGGCGGCGCTCGAATTACAGCCCGGCGACGAGCCGGCTGAGCCGTTTTCCGTCATGACCGAGCGGATCACCAATCCGCAGATCGCATGTGCCATCACCCGGACCGTTGCGGCTACTCACCAGATCATCCGCGCCAATGTGCACCGCTCGCCAATGTATTCGGGCACGATCAAGAGCCGCGGCCCACGCTACTGCCCCTCGATCGAGGATAAGATCGTGCGTTTCGGCGAGCGCAACGGTCACCAGATTTTCCTCGAGCCCGAGGGTCTGGACGACACCACGGTCTACCCAAACGGCATTTCAACATCGCTGCCGGAGGAGGTGCAGGCGGCTGTGGTCGCCTCTATTCCCGGCCTCGCACGCGCGCGCATTATGCGGCCGGGCTATGCGATCGAGTATGATCACGTGGACCCGCGCGAGCTTGGTCCGTCGCTGGAAACCAAGCACTTGCCGGGGCTGTTTCTTGCCGGCCAGATCAACGGCACGACCGGCTACGAGGAGGCCGCCGCGCAGGGGCTTGTTGCCGGATTAACGCTGCCGCGCGGGCAGGGGGCGGAATCCGATCATTTTCGACCGCGCCGAGGGCTATTTGGGCGTGATGATCGACGATCTGGTTACACGCGGCGTCTCCGAACCCTATCGGATGTTCACCTCGCGCGCCGAGTACCGGCTCACGCTGCGCGCCGACAATGCCGATCAGCGGCTGACCGAAAGGGGGATCGGCTGCGTTGCGTTGGAGCGGACCGCGCGCGCGCGCATCGCGATAAGATGGCCGCGCTCGACAGCGCGCGCCGCATGGCGCGGGGTCTGAGCCTGACGCCGAGCGAAGCCGGGCGCCGACGGCATTTCGTTGCGCAAGGACGGTCAGCGCCGTTCGGCTTTCGAGTTGTTGTCATATCCAGATATCTGGATTGGGCGATTTGCGCCGGATCTGGCCGAGCTTGGCCGAGCTTCGATGGCAAGATCGCCGAGCAGATCGAAATCGAGGCCAAATACGATGTTTATCTGAGCCGCCAGACGGCTGACGTGGAATCGTACCGGCGCGACGAAAGCCTCGTTCTGCCGGATGATCTCGATTACGCGGCGTTGTCGGGCCTCTCCAACGAGGTCCGCGCCAAGCTTAAGGCGCATCGGCCGCGCACATTAGGGCAGGCGGGTCGAATCGATGGCATCACGCCGGCGGCATTGACGCTGCTCGTGGCGCATCTGCGCCGCGCAAGGCCGCGAAAGGAAAATAAAACAGAAAAGAAACAAGAACAGGAGCGCGAGCCCACGCGCGGGGCAGCGTAATGCCGCCCGGCCTGGCGGAGGACCGCGCCCGCGCGTTGGCGCTTACGCCTGTTTCACGTGAAACGGCGGCTTGCCTCGATCAATTCGTTGACCTGCTACTGGCCTGGCAGCGGCGGATGAATCTCGTGGCGTCGTCTACGCTGCAGGATGCTGTGGACCCGCCATGTCGCCAACTCGCTGCAGCTTGTTGCGCTGGCGCCGGCGGCACGGATCTGGGCCGATCTGGGTTCGGGTGCCGGATTTCCCGGTCTGGTCGTTGCCTGTGCGCTCGCGGAAACCCCGGGAACACGCGTTCATCTGGTGGAGAGCAACGGAAAGAAGGCCGGCTTTTCTCCGTGAGGCGGCCCGCTCCACCCGCGTGCCGGCGGTTATTGAGGCGGGGCGGATCGCGGCGTTCGTCAAGCAGGCGCCCCGCGTATGGACGTCGTGAGCGCCCGTGCAGTTGCGCCATTGGCCGACTTGCTGGCGGTGGCCTACCCGTTGTTGATAAGGGGTGCCGTAGGCTGTTTCCCAAGGGACAAGGTGTTGATGCTGAATTGACCGATGCTGCTAAATGTTGGAACATTGAGGCAACTTTGGCGCTGAGTCGGACCGATCCTAAAGCCCGGATTGTGGTGGTCCGCGGTCTTGAGCCGGTGCCTGGATCGCATTCGCCGCGGGTTCAACAAAGCGGACAGCAGAAGCAGGTTAGGCTGCGAGAATGAGTGAGCCGCCGCTTTCGCCGCAAGCCACAAATTCAACGTCAAGACCGGCGCCGGTACGGGCGCCGCGCGTGCTTGCGGTCGCCAACCAAAAGGGTGGGGTCGGCAAGACGACGACCGCGATCAATCTGGGCACCGCGCTTGCCGCCATCGGCGACGATGTCCTGGTGATCGATCTCGATCCGCAGGGCAATGCCTCAACCGGTCTCGGCATCGACCGACGCAGCCGGCGGCGCTCCACGTATGACGTCTTGATCGGCGACGCGACTTTGCGCGAGGCGATCGTGCCCACTGCGGTGCCGCGCCTGCATCTGGCGCCGTCAACCCTCGACCTGACCGGATTGGAGCTGCAAATCGGCCAAGCGCCCGATCGCGCTTATCGGTTGCGCCAGGCGCTGGCGCCGCTCGGCACAGCGAGCAGCGAGAGTACAAATTTTACCTACATGCTGGTCGATTGCCCGCCGTCGCTCAATCTCTTGACCATCAACGCCATGGCGGCCGCCCACGCCATTCTGGTGCCGCTGCAATGCGAGTTCTTCGCGCTCGAAGGGCTCTCGCAGCTGCTCAAAACCGTCGAGCAGGTGCGCGAGACCCTCAATCCCGCACTCACCATCCACGGCATCGTGCTGACGATGTTCAACTCGCGCAATAACCTGTCCGAGCAGGTCGTCGCCGACGTGCGCGAGTTCATGAAAGAGAAAGTCTACCAGACCATCATCCCGCGCAACGTGCGCGTATCGGAAGCACCGTCCTACGGCAAGCCGGTGTTGGTCTACGATCTCAAATGCAGCGGCAGCGAAGCCTACCTGCGGCTCGCCACCGAGGTCATCCAACGCGAAAAGGAATTAAGCGTCGGCTGACGAGAATGCGGTCGTGAGCGAAAGTTCGGGAGAGGCTGCGATGGCGGAGGACGCGTCGCGATCAAGACTGGGACGCGGGCTTGCCGCGTTGATCGGCGACGTCGGCGCAGAGAGTTCGCTCGAACGTCCGCGCGGGCAGCGCAAGCTGCCGATCTCCGCGCTGCGTGCGAACGCGCGCAACCCGAGGCGTTTTTTTCCCGAAGACGAACTCGACGAACTCGCCGCATCGCTGCGTGGGCGCGGCATGATTCAGCCGATTGTTGCGCGCGCGATTCGCGGCGTAGCTGACACCTACGAGATCGTCGCCGGCGAGCGCCGCTGGCGCGCAGCGCAGCGCGCCGGGCTGCACGAGGTTCCGGTCGTCATCGTCGAGGTCAGCGACGGCGAGGCGTTGCAGCTTGCCATCGTCGAGAATGTGCAGCGCGCCGATCTCAATCCGCTCGAAGAAGCAGAAGGCTATCGCGCGCTTATCCGCGATTTCAGCCACAGCCAGGACGACGTCGCCAAAATGGTCGGCAAAAGCCGCAGCCACGTCGCCAACACGCTGCGGCTGCAGACGCTGCCCGATCGGGTCAGGGAGCACATTCATTCCGGCCGCCTTAGTGCCGGCCACGCTCGCGCGCTGGTGGGCCATCACGATGCGGAGCGGCTGGCGGATGAAATAGTCACACGCGGCCTCAACGTGCGTCAGGTCGAAACGATTGCGCGCGAGGCGGCGAAGCGCACCAGCAAACAACAAACAAACGACCGCAACGCGAAGCAACGCACAGGCAAGGGTGCCGATACGCTGGCGCTGGAAAAGCGCCTAGCCGACGCGCTCGGGCTATCGGTGCGCATCGACCATCGCTCGCGCGGCGGCACGCTCGCCATTCATTATCGCAGCCTCGATCAACTCGACGATGTGGTGCGGCGGCTGGAAGACAAGCGCTGAAAAACCCGTCACCCTGAGGCGCTCGGCGCATAAGCGCGGTTCCGCGCGTCTTCGACGCGTTACGGCGCCGGGCCTCGAAAGTAATAGCCAGATGGCTTGAGCAGCATCCTTTGGGGGGATGAGAACGCTGAGTGTCGTCAACTCCGCCACTGCACCTTGAACGCCTTGCGCTTTTCCGGATCGTAGAGGCTTGGATAATCATATTTGAGCGGTCGCGACGGCTCGACGTGCAGTGTGGCAAACACCGGGCCGTCGTGGTCGAGCACGTGGCCGATCTGCTGCTCGAAGAGTTTCTGATCGGAGAAGTCGTAAGCGGCCGCATAACCCGAAGCGCGTGCGATGCCGGCGAAATCTATTTTTTGATTGGGGATCGGATGGCTGCCGTTGGCTTCGTAGGTGTCGTTCTGCGCGACGAGATGAACGAGGTTCTTCGGCGCCGCCGCGGCGATGGTGACCAGGCTGCCGAGATTCATCAGCAGGCTGCCGTCGCCTTGCAGCACGATCACGCGCTTGTCGGGCCGGCCGAGCGCGAGCCCCAGTCCATGCGAGGAGTCGAGGCCCATCGCTCCGATCGACAGATAATTGAGTGTCCGCGGAGCGATCTCGATCCAGTCGACCGCGGAACTGTAGGTTGCGACCACCGCCTCATCCTTGATGTGGCGCGCCAGGATGCGAAAGCATTCGTCGCGTTTCATCATGGCGCCTGCGGCCTCCTTCCGATCAAAAGCGCAACCGGCTCGGACTCGCGATACGCCTTTTCGATCGCCGGCGCGATTTTGCCGGTGTCGCGGTCATCGGCAATGAGATGGTGCGCAAGGCCCATGGCATCGCAAATCGGCTCGATGATGCGCACGCCGTAACGCGGCGAAGCGCGAGGCGCTTTCTCCGGATCGTGCTCGAGCAGGCCGACCATCATGCAGATCGGCTGTTTATATTCGACGGCAATGCCGCGAATGGCATTGAGCGAGTCGAGAAAGCCGGTGTGCTGGATCAGGATCAGCGCACGCTTGTCGCTATAGGACAGACCACAGGCGATGCCGACGCACTCATCCTCTTTGCAGACGCGGATCAGTTTCAGATCGTTATCGCGTGCGATCGGCGCCAACAGCCCCGCGCTGGTGACAATATCGGGCAGCGACAGCACGTATTCGATACCGCTCGCCTTGATGGCGGCGATGATGCCTGCACCGTGAAGTTCGCGCACTCGCTCGTTGCCTGCCGCTGAAGCGTCCATCTAGAGTCTTTCAGCCGATTGACCCAGGTCCAGTCGGTTGACCCAGATCGGCAGCGTAGCGAACGAAAATCATTGGTCAATCCAAACCACACCCACCCTCGGGTTTGAAGCCGTTTCCATGCCCGTCCGATCTGCTGAGCCCTGACCGGCGTGCGAGTGCAATTGCCGCGGCTCGCGGTCGCGGTGTGATGTGCATCACTGACCGTCCTGTGCCGGATCGCTAGAGCAATGGTGTCAAGACGCGGCGCAGTGGGTTGATCAACGTGAAGTGACCTATTCGTGATTAAACCTCCCACCAATGCCGCGACACAAATTCACGAGCGGCCGTGAGTCACTCCACGGTTTGGAACGACCACCGCACACCCTGAGGAGGATAGTCATGCCTGCGCGAAGTGAACTGACGGCGTCCGTCGCCATATTGCCGCGTCAACCCTCTGCGACCGACAAGTTTCTCAGCGCTGTCGGGGCGACGCTCAGGAATCCGGAATTCCAGATCGTTGCGCTGTTCTGTGCGATCGGCTTGGGGCTGACGTTGGTGGCGATCCAGCATTTTCCAGGTTTTGCCGAAACGGTCGCATCGCTCGATCAGTTCTGATAAAGGCCCATTTGCGCCCATTGGGGTGGCCGGTAGAGACGCTGTTCGGTGGCACTTGACCAGGGGACCGGGACGAAGCGTCCCGCCCACCTGGTCAAGGTCGTCGCCCAACTCGCCAATCCGTTCGCCGGACCAACGGCCGCCCCGACAGCGATACGCGGCGCTTATCCCTGCTGTTGTCGCGCCAGATCGATGCGCTCGATCAGATCGTTGATAAGCGGGCTGGTCGCGAACGGCACCAGGGCAATCGGAGCGCAAAATGCGATCCGGTCACCGAAGGTTGTCGGCGTTCGCAGCGACAGAACAACGCGCGGCGGGTGCATGTATGGCGAATAGCTGACGTTCTTGACGTCCCGCAGCGCGATCCGCTGCTCTTCGCCGCGATTTCTCACGACCAGCGAATCCCCGTCCTCCCACACTTCATCGACAAGATCGAACACCAGCTTTCGCATCATGAAGTATCCAAAAATCATCATGATGACGGGAACAACGAGGAACGGAAAAGGCGGCGCTGAATGGCCGCGCGAAGAGCCGGCAAAAATGGGAATGGCGATGAACAGCAGCAGAAATCCGAACCAGATCGCCGGGAAGATGCGCTTGCTGAAGAACGTCGTCCGCGACGAGATGCGCCGCATGCTGAGACGTCCGCGTTACTCTGCCGCTGTCCGCGCGCCCTGACCGTAGCGGTGCTCGATATAATCGATAACCATCTTCTGGAAATCCGCGGACAGCGTCGGACCCCGTAAGGTTGCCGCCTTCTTGCCGTCGATGAAGACCGGCGCGGTCGGTTGTTCGCCGGTGCCGGGGAGCGAGATTCCGATGTCGGCGTGCTTGGATTCGCCGGGACCGTTGACGATGCAGCCCATCACCGCGACGTTGAGGCCTTCGACACCCGGATAGCGCATCTTCCATTCCGGCATCGAGTCGCGAATGAAGCCTTGGATACCGGCCGCCAGTTCCTGAAATGTCGTCGAAGTGGTGCGGCCGCAACCCGGGCAAGCGGCGACCAACGGAACGAAGGTGCGCAGACCCATGGTCTGCAGCAGTTCCTGCGCGACCCTCACTTCCAGCGTGCGGTCGCCGTTCGGTTCGGGCGTGAGCGATATTCGGATGGTGTCGCCGATACCCTGTTGCAGCAGCACGCCCATGGCGGCGGATGAGGCGACGATGCCCTTCGATCCCATCCCGGCCTCGGTGAGACCCAGATGCAGCGCATAATCGGAGCGCCGCGCCAATTCGCCGTACACGCCGATCAGATCCTGCACGGCCGAGACCTTGGCGGAGAGGATAATACGGTTCTTCGGCAGGCCGATCTCCTCGGCGCGCTCGGCCGAAAGCAGTGCCGATTGCACCATGGCTTCACGAGTCACGTCGCGCGCAGCGACCGGATGATTGGATTTGGCGTTCTCGTTCATCAAGTGGGTGAGGAGCTCCTGATCGAGCGATCCCCAATTGGCGCCGATGCGCACCGGCTTGTTGTTCTTGATTGCGGTCTCGACGATGGCGGAGAATTGCCGGTCCTTCTTTTCCTTGAAGCCGACATTGCCCGGGTTGATGCGATACTTGTCGAGCGCCTCGGCGCAAGCCGGATGATCTGCCAGGAGCTTGTGGCCGATATAATGAAAGTCGCCAACGATCGGCACATCGACATTCATTTGCAGAAGCCGGTCCTTGATGTGGGGTACTGCCGCCGCCGCCTCGTCGCGGTCGACGGTGATGCGCACGATCTCGGAACCCGCACGGGCGAGGGCCGCCACCTGCCGTGCCGTTGCTTCGGCGTCCGCGGTATCGGTGTTGGTCATCGATTGCACGACGACCGGCGCGCCGCCGCCAACGGTCACCTTGCCCACCTCCACGGCGACCGATTTATGCCTTTCAGCAGGCCCGAAAAATTCCATCATCGGATAGCTCTATTATTTGATCCGCTCGTGCCTTGGCAAGCCGCCGGGTGGGCGCCCGCGCACGATCGCGCCTATTGATACCTCTCCCGGGTCCCGCTGGCGGCCTTCCGTGAGGGCATCGGAACTCAGATATAGCGCCACGACCGCCGGTTTACGAGCGCCAAGCCTGCCGTTGCCGTCCAGGCCGGCAATCAAGCGCAAAACAGGGTCGCCGCGATGCACGGGAACGGACCGCAACGGTCGCTGTGATCGGTGGCGCGCCTCCTTCGCCAGCATTCTTAACGTCGAACCCCCGCCGGCGATATTTTCGCACGCCAGGCCGCCCCGGTGGTTCCCGCTGGACGGCCAAACGGCCGATCAGGGCGGAAATTTATATACAGATTACATAGATTGACTTAGAATTTACCAAGATTTTAGGGGCGACGCCTGCCGTGCTCGCCCCGCAGGGGGCCGGCAATGGGCGAGACGAGCGAAATGACGCTCACGTTTCGCTGTCCACGCGGACTGGAGAGCGTGCTGCCGAAGCCCATACCGGCGGTGCGCGGCCTGCCCGACTGGTTCAAGGCACTGCCGCAGAAGGCTTTCAATCCGACGATGGGCGGGCAGACCCACACCGTCAAGAAATGTCCGCCGTTCGTCGACGCCATGACTTACGGGTTCCTGATTCCGCTCGCGACCGATCTCGAAGTGCGTGATGGCGAGTTCGCCTGGAACTTCGATATGCCCGAGGGGATTGTCAGCGACTATTCGTATTCGTCGCCGATCGATTTTCACGATCCCAGTCAGATTGCCGGCACGCCCTTTTCGGACGACGACCGCTTCATCATCAAATTCAATAATTTCTGGACGATCGAGGCGCCGAAGGGCTATTCGCTATTGTTCACCCATCCGGTCAATCGCGCCGATCTGCCGTTCAGGACGTTGACCGGACTGGTCGATTGCGACGCGTTCTACCAAAACCCCGTCAATTTCCCGGCTCGCTGGCACGATGGGGAGTTTAACGGCGTGCTCGAGAAGGGCACGCCGATCGCCCAATGCTTTCCGGTAAAGCGCGAAAGCTGGGCCGGCCGGTTCGATGTTTTTTCCGACGGGGACTCAACGCGCCTGGTTGAGTCGCGGCAGGCGATCCTTGGCGGCACCGACGTGTACCGGCGGCAATTCCGGGCGCCGAAACGTTGATCTATCTGCCGTGAAGGAATTGCGTTGCGGCGCTCGGCTTGAGCCAGAACCGGCCGCGTGTCGACTTCACCAACATGCCGAGAGCGCTGCCATAGCGTTGCGGATCGCTGCGCACCGCACAGCGCAAACACTCGTAGCCTTCATCGAGTTGGCCGAGCCGCAGCAGGCAGCGCCCAAGATTGAGCAAGATGCCGGGGTCCGGTCTGCTCCCCAGGCAGCGCCGGAAATACTCTACGGCCGTCCGGTACTCGCCGGCGTCCTGGTGCGTTTTGGCCAGGCCGAACAACGCGGCGTGGGCGCCGGGGGAAATCTCAAGCGCACGCGCAAAGGCGAGCTTGGCCCCAGCAAAATCCCTGCGCTCCAGGTGGACACGGCCGAGCTGGACCGAAAACTCCGCCACCATCGGCGCGATTTCACGACCGCGGCTGAACGCTTCGGCGGCTTCATCAAAGCGTTTGACCGAAGCCAACGCGCAGCCCAGTTCATGGAAGGCCGCGGCATGCGGAGGCTGACGCTTGATTGCGCGCCTGAGCCGGTGGAGCGCATCATCGATTCGGCCGAGCTGACGCAGTGCTGCGGCAAGCTGCGTATTGATCTCGGGATCGTGGCGAATGCGCGCGGCGGCTTCGAGCGGTGTGATCGCTTCCTGCGCGCGCCCCTGTATCAGCAGGGCGTAGCCGAGAATGTGCAGCGCCTGCCCGTCGCGCGGATGCGTTTTGAGAACTTCGCCCGCAATCCATTCCGCCTCATTCGGGCGTCCGTTGTTCAGCGCGGACACCGCGCGCTGAAGCGCGATTCCGGCACCTTCCAGTGTCCTCGATTGGCGAGGTTCGTTGACCATCGGTGCCCCGCGGCGTGTTACGAGCCGGCAGGATACTAGCGTGGTGGTTCAGAAGTCCGCACCATTATTTGCACCCTTCGGAACCGGGACCCCAGCACGCTTCGCGACATAAGATCATTGCGGCCGATTGACCAGAATAAGGCCGCCCGCCACCAGCGCCACGGCAACGGCGAAAAGCCAACTCAAGGGTTCGTGCAACACGAGATACCCTGCGGTGATGCCGCACAGCGGGGCCAGGAAAGTGAACACCGACAACCGGGCCGCCGAATAGCGCACGATCAACGCAAACCAGATCGGGAATGTGACACTGGCCACCCAAAGCGTCTGATAAGCGAAGGCGCCAAGCGCGAGCGCAGACGGCACGCTGTCGATGCGCTCGCCGAATATAAAGCCCCCGAAAGCAAGCAGCGGAACCGAAACGACGAGCTGGTACAGGAGGGTTTTTTCCGCGCTGGCGCGATTGAGCGCGCTTGACTTGATGACTAGCGTGGTTGCCGCCCAGGCGAGGGCGGCCGCAACCAGCATGAGATCGCCGAGGGTCTGGCGAGGGTCGATTGCGGGTGCGGGTACGCCGAGGGCGATCGCCATGCCGGCGAACGAGAGCAAAAGGCCGAGCCATTGCGGGGCGTGGAAGCGGTCGCCAGGCAGCAGCCAGCGCGAGCCGATGACCACGAAGAACGGCGCCAGGTAGAGAAATAGCGTGCCGCGCGTGACCGTCGTCCACACCAGGCCGCGATAGATCAGCAAAAATTCGAGGCCGAAGAGAATGCCGGCCAAAACTCCGGCCGCGAGCGTGCCGTCGCGCTTGAACAGCGGGATGCCGCGCGCCCGGCACCACGCAGCGACCAGGAGCGCGGCAATGGCCGAGCGTGCCGCCGACTGGATCAGCGGCGGTATATCGTGGATAGCAAGCTTGATCGCGACGTTGTTGAAGCCCCAGCTTACGCACAGCCCGATCGTCACGATCACGGCGAACGCATCGAGCGGACGCGATGACGGCGAAGGCGTCACGACGGATGCCTTGCTCAAAGCCGCATCATCGCTGCCGGCAGTGCGAGCAGATGCCCACGATCTCGATCAGCGGACTCTTTGGTGAGAAACCCGCCACACGGGATGAGGCTTTCAGCGCCTGGGCAACCGCCGCGCCCGGCGCTTCGCCCACCGCGCCGCAGCGCTCGCAGATGAGAAACACCACGAGATCGTCGGTTGAATGGTTGTGGCCGCAGGCCACGAAGGCGTTGCGGCTCTCGATACGGTGCGCCAGGCCATTCTCGCGCAGAAAGTCGAGCGCGCGATAGATCGTGATCGGGGCCGGACGGCCGTTCTCGTCCGCCAGCCGATCGATGATCTCATAGGCGCCGAGCGGGTTGTGGCTCGCAAGCAGCGTTGCCAGCACTCGACGGCGCATGGGCGTCAACCGCTGCGCTCGTCGCGCGCATTCCGTCTCGGCGTAAGCGATGGCATCGCTGGCGCAGCGCTCGTGGTCGTGACCAGGTGCGGGAAAGATTGCGCGCGGCATCGGTCTCCCTTCCGGTGGATGTCGTAGCAAGCCGCCTCATCCATTGTAGCCGCGCCTGGCCGGATCGCGAAAACGTGACGCAGGGTCCAACTTTTATGTTGCACTGCAGCAAAAAGCACCGCAGACTCGTTTGGCGCATGCGAGGCGGGTGTCCGCGGCGCAATTTCGTCCTGACCGAACAAGCAAATCGAGGGTTCCCATGCTGAAGGGAAAGTCCGCACTCGTCACCGGCTCGACCTCGGGCATCGGGCTTGCCATCGCTCGCGCCCTCGCCGCCCAGGGCGCCAACGTGACCCTCAACGGCTTCGGCGACAAGGCGGCGATCGAAAACGAACGGACCGGCATCGAGAAGGAGTTCGCCGTCAAGGCGCTCTATTCGCCCGCCGATATGACCCAGCCGGCCGAGATCGCCGAAATGGTGCGGGGCGCCGAACAGGCGTTCGGTTCGCTGGACATCCTGGTCAACAATGCCGGCATCCAGTTCGTGGCGCCGATTGAAGAATTTCCCGTCGAGAAATGGCAGCAGATCATCGCCATCAATCTGTCTGCGGCGTTTTATGCCGTGCGCGCCGCCGTGCCGGGAATGAAATCGCGCAAGTGGGGACGCATCATCAATACGGCGTCGGCGCACTCGCTGGTCGCCTCCCCGTTCAAGGTCGCTTACGTGTCGGCCAAGCACGGCCTCGCCGGCCTGACCAAGACGGTCGCGCTCGAGGTCGCCACTTTCGGCATCACCTGCAATTGCATCAGCCCCGGCTACGTGTGGACGCCTCTGGTCGAGAAGCAGATTCCCGATACCATGAAGGCGCGCGGCCTGACCGCCGAACAGGTCAAGCGCGACGTGCTGCTCGCGGCGCAGCCGAGCAAGGAATTCGTCACCGTCGACGAGGTCGCGAGCCTTGCCGTGTATCTGTGCTCCGATGCGGCAAAGGCGATCACCGGCGCCAATCTGTCGATCGACGGCGGCTGGACCGCGGGGTGAGCGCGGACCTTGACGTGCTCGCACCATGAAGAACCTCCTCGGCTCGCTGTTGCCCGGCCGCGCGGCAGAGCAGAAAAGCTCGGCTACGAGCAAGCGCATCAATCTGGCGCTCCAAGGCGGGGGCGCCCACGGCGCTTTTACCTGGGGCGTGCTCGACCATCTGCTCGATGACGAACGCATTGTCATCGAGGGTGTGTCCGGCACTTCGGCGGGCGCGATCAATGCGGTGATGCTGGCCGACGGCCTCGCTCGCGGCGGCCGCAAGGAAGCGCAAAAGCGTCTTGCCGATTTCTGGCGCTCGGCCTCGAGCACCGGCAACCTGCCGAGCCTGCAGCGTTCGGTCGTAGAGCGGCTGTTGTCGTTCACGCCGCTCGAAGGCACGCCGGTGCAGGCCTGGTTCGACGCGCTGTCACACTATTTCTCGCCCTACGACGTCAATCCGCTCAACATCAATCCGCTCAAGGATCTGATCGAGCGTTTCGTCGATTTCGACGCCGTGCGTGCTTGCCCCGACCTGCAGATCTTCGTTTCGGCCACCAACGTGCAGACCGGCCGCGTGCGCATTTTTTCGCGCGAGAAGCTCACCGCCGACGCGGTCATGGCGTCGGCTTGCCTGCCGCTTCTGTTCCGCGCGGTGGAAATCGACGGCGTGCCCTATTGGGACGGCGGCTATCTGGGTAATCCGGTGATCTTTCCGTTCTTTCGCACCACCTGCACCGAGGACGTTCTGGTGGTTCAGATCAATCCGCTGATGCGCCAGGCAACGCCCACGTCGTCCAGCGAGATCATGAATCGCATCAATGAAATCACGTTCAATTCCTCGCTCATCGGTGAGTATCGCGCCATCGATTTCGTCGCGCGCCTGATCGATCAGGGCAAGCTGCCGCGCGGCCTCGGACCCGGTGAATACCGGCGCATCAACGTGCATCGCATCGTGCTCGACCGCTTTGGCACCCATTTCGACGCTTTCAGCAAACTGTCGACCGATTACGATTTCTTCGACATGCTGCGCGTGAGCGGCAAGCGCGCCGCGCGTCGCTTCATGGACGAGCATTTCGACAATATCGGCACCAAGAGTACCGTTGACCTGCGGGCGGAAGCCCAAGCCGAGTGGGCGTGATATGCTTCGGTCCGATGCCCGAAGCGCCGCCGCTGATTAGCGCCGAGGTCGGCCCTGCCAGACTCGAAGTCTGCGTGGCCAATATCACGCGGCTTGCTCTCGACGCGATCGTGAACGCCGCGAACCGCACGCTCCTGGGCGGCGGCGGTGTCGATGGGGCAATCCATCGTGCGGCGGGCCCGCAACTGCGCGCCGCGTGCGAAACGCTGGGGGGTTGCCCCACCGGCGCGGCAAAACTCACCGGCGGCTTCCGCCTGCCGGCCAGGCACGTCATCCATGCGGTGGGCCCGGTCTGGAACGGCGGCGGCCATGACGAGGAACAGGCGCTGGCGTCCTGCTATCGGGCTGCGCTCGATCTCGCCGCTGCACAACGCCTGGCGTCGCTGGCATTTCCGGCGATCTCAACCGGCGTTTATCGGTTCCCGCCCGCGCGGGCCGCGCGCATAGCGGTCGGGACCGTGACGGCCGAACTGACGGTGGCACCGCGCAGCATCCGGCGGGTCGTGTTCTGTTGCTTCGCGCCGGCCGCTGCCGAACACTACGCCGAGGTCTTCACCGAACTCGGCCTGGCATAAACCCCCCTCGAACCGGTGCTTTTTGCAGTGCAGCATTGCGGCGCGGACGTAGACACATTCATAAGCTTCCATATATTATGCCTTGCTGATTTGAGCAGGCATATAGATGGGAAAAGCCGTGCTTTCGCATTCGATCAACAGAGAATTCGCCTTCAGTCTCAATGATGTGGCCCGCATGCTACGGACCTATGCGGACCAGAAGGCGGCCCAGTTCGGCATTACGCGCGCGCAGTGGGTGGTCTTGGTGCGGCTGGATCGCTCCGAGGGCCTCAAGCAATCGGAGCTTGCCGAGATGTTGGAATTGCAGCCCATCTCATTGACGCGGCTGCTCGACAAGCTGTGCGACGGCGGGCTGATCGAGCGGCGCAGCGACCCGATTGATCGCCGTGCCAAGCGGCTCTTTCTCACCCCCGCGGCCCGGCCGTTGTTGGAAAAGCTAGGTATTCTCGGCGAGGACCTGATGGCAGCGGCGCTTGCCGGAGTCGCTCCCGAGAGCGTCGAGCAGACGGTCGCGCAGCTTGCCATCGTCAAGGAGAATTTGCGCCAGGCGATCCACGAGCGGCCGAACGGCGAGCCGGGAGTGCGGCGCTATGGCTGAACCGCTGCGCAAGCCGTTGCCGCCTGCGCACGGCGAGGCCGCGGAGGCTCCGCGGCCGGTGCCGCTTGCACCGGCGCCGGAACCGCGCACCGAGAGACCCGACACCGACCAGAGGACGCGCGGCTCGCGGCGCCGCGACTGGCGGCGCCTGGGCTTGTTCGCGCTCGTGCCGCTGGCGCTCATTGCCGGCGCTTATTGGTACGTCGTCGGCGGCCAGATCATGTCGAGCGACGACGCCTACGTGGAGGCCGACAAGCTCGGCCTGTCCACTGACGTATCGGGCATCGTCAAGGACGTGGACGTGCATGAGAACCAGCAGGTCGCGGCCGGACAGGTTCTCTATCGTCTCGATCCGCTGCAGTTTCAGATCGCGCTCGACAACGCCAAGGCCAACCTGGCGGAGACCGCGCTCGGCATCGAAGCGATGAAGCAGGATTACAAGCGCATGCTCAGCGACGTCGCCGCGCAACAGGCGCTGGTCGTTCTCGATCAGACGAACTACAATAACGATGCGATGCTGCTGCGCTCGCACACCATTTCCCAGACCGTTTTCGACCAAGCCAAGGCAACGCTGGGCAACGACACCAACAAGCTCGAATCGCTGCGTCAGCAGGCGCAAGTGCAGCTGGCGAAGCTGGGCGGCAATGCCGACATCGAGGTGACCCAGCACCCGCAATATCGGCAAGCCAAGGCGCGTGTCGACGAGGCGCAGCGCCAGCTTGACGACACGGTGGTGCGGGCGCCGTTCGCCGGGATCGTCACCGACGTACCCGCGATTGCGCCTGGAAAATACCTCGCCGCAGCGACTACCGCTTTCTATCTGGTCGACGCCGATCACGTTTGGATCGACGCCGATCCGAAGGAGACGGAACTCACCTACGTGCGGCCCGGCCAGTCCGTCACCATAACGGTCGATACCTATCCGGACCGCCAATGGCACGGCACCGTCGAAAGCATCAGCCCGGCGGCCGCGCAGGAATTTGCGCTGCTGCCGGCGCAGAATACCAGCGGTAATTGGGTCAAGGTCGTGCAGCGCGTGCCGATGCGCGTGCGCGTCGACACCAGCGATAAGTCGCTGCCGCCGCTTGCCGCCGGCATGAGCGTCGAAATCGCGGTCGATACCGGCCACGCGCGCGGCTTTCCGCATTTCTGGTCGCTGTTTTAGAGGGCGTTCGTGCCAGCCGAGAGCACATCGGAGATTGGCGGCAATCGCGGCGCGATAACTCTTTGCGTCATTCTCGCCACGCTGATGCAGGCGCTCGACACCACGATCGCCAATGTGGCGCTGCCCTACATGCAGGGCACGATGTCGGCGAGCCAGGAACAGATCGCCTGGGTGCTTACGTCCTACATCGTGGCTGCGGCCATCATGACCCCACCGACCGGCTTTTTGGCGGGGAAATTCGGCATCAAGCGACTGTTTCTTATCTCCATTGGCGGCTTCACGCTGGCGTCGATGCTGTGCGGCATGGCGCAATCGCTGACCCAGATCGTGCTGTTTCGAGTCCTGCAGGGCGCCTGCGGCGCGGCCTTGGTGCCGCTGTCGCAATCGGTGTTGTTCGGTATCTATCCGCGCGAGCGCCAGGGTTTCGCCATGGCGCTGTTCGGCATCGGGGTGATGATCGGCCCGGTGCTCGGCCCGGTTCTCGGCGGCTGGCTGACCTATAACTACAGCTGGCGCTATGTTTTCTATATCAATCTGCCGATCGGCATTCTCGATTTCATCGGCATCATGATGTTCCTTCCCGAATCGCCGCGCAATTCGGTCAACAAGCTCGATTGGTTCGGCTTCGGCTCGCTCAGCATCGGGCTCGGCGCCTTGCAGATCATGCTCGATCGCGGCCAACAGAAGGACTGGTTCAGCTCCGGCGAGATCATCATTGAGACGGTCATCGCCGGTTGCGCGTTCTATCTCTTTCTCATCCACACCTTCACGACGGAAAAGCCGTTCGTGCGCCCGTCGATGTTCCGCGACCGTAATTTCTCGACCGGGATGATATTTATCGTCATCATCGGCCTGACCTATTACGCTTCGATGGCACTGCAGCCGCCCTATCTGCAGGAATTGATGAATTATCCCGTCGTCTCTTCCGGCATCATCATGGGGCCGCGCGGCATCGGGACGATGGTTTCAATGCTGATCGTCGGCCGACTTGTCGGGCGCACCGATATGCGCATCCTGCTCGGTATCGGGCTCAGCCTGACGGCGTGGTCGTTCTACAAGATGACCGGATGGACGCCGGATGTCTCCCAGGCATCGATCGTCGGCGTCACCATGGTGCAGGGTTTCGGTCTCGGTTTTCTGTTCGTGCCGCTGAGCGCGGCGACGCTGTCGACGCTGCCGCTGGCCGAGCGAACCGAAGGTGCCGGCCTTTACAGCCTTTTCCGCAACATCGGCTCGAGCGTCGGCATTTCGGTGGTCAACGCGCTCCTGGTGCGCAATACGCAAGTCAATCACGCCGAGATCGTCCAGCACGTCACGGCGGTAAACCGGCTGCTGGACCAGCCCAACATCGCCCGTTTCTGGAGCCCGTTCACCGCCGCGGGCCGCGCCGCGCTCGACGCCGTGATTACCCAGCAGGCGCAGATCATCGCCTATGTGGACGATTACAAGCTCTTGATGATCGCGACGCTTGCAGTGCTGCCGCTGCTCCTGATGTTCAACAAGCCGACACGGACGGGCGCGCAGGCAGTTGCGGCCGTCGATTAGGCTGCGGCAGTGGAAGAATGCGGCGGGCGGCGAAACCGCCCGGCCGCGCGAAGCGGCACCTACTCGGCGGCGCCGGCCGTCTCCCCCGCCTCGGCGGTCTCGGCCCTCTGCTTGCCCTCGAGGTCTTCGCCGGTCTGCTGATCGACGATCTTCATCGACAGCCTTACCTTGCCGCGTTCGTCGAAGCCAAGGAGCTTGACCTTCACCTTGTCGCCTTCCTTGACCACATCGCCGGTCCGCTGCACGCGCCGCTGTGCCAGCTGGCTGATGTGCACAAGACCGTCTTTGGCGCCGAAGAAGTTCACGAAGGCGCCGAAATCCATCACCTTGACGACGGTGCCGTCATAGATGTGGCCGACCTCCGGCTCGGACGCGATCGACTTGATCCAGTTGATCGCCGCCTTGATCGACTCGCCATCCGCGGAGGCGACCTTTACCGAACCGTCGTCCTCAATGTTGATCTTGGCGCCGGTCTTTTCCACGATCTCACGGATCACCTTGCCGCCGGTGCCGATCACTTCGCGGATTTTGTCGGTGGGAATCTTGAACATCTCGATGCGCGGAGCATGCTCGCCGAGTTCGGCACGCGCGGTGTTCAGCGCCTTCGACATCTCGCTCAAGATGTGCAAGCGGCCGTCTTTGGCTTGGGCCAACGCGACCTTCATGATCTCCTCGGTAATACCAGCGATCTTGATGTCCATCTGCAGCGAGGTGACGCCGCCATCGGTGCCGGCAACCTTGAAGTCCATGTCGCCGAGATGGTCCTCGTCGCCGAGGATGTCGGAAAGCACGGCAAAGCGCTTGTCCTCAAGAATGAGGCCCATCGCGATACCCGCTGTAGGCCGCTTGAGCGGCACGCCGGCGTCCATCAGCGCGAGCGAAGAACCGCACACCGTCGCCATCGACGACGAACCGTTCGACTCCGTGATCTCGGAAACAATGCGGATGGTGTAGGGGAACTCGTCCTTCGTGGGCAGCATCGGATGGATCGCGCGCCACGCGAGTTTGCCGTGGCCGATCTCGCGGCGGCCGGGCGCGCCCGTGCGGCCGGTTTCGCCTACCGAATAATGCGGAAAATTGTAGTGCAGCAGAAACGTTTCCTTATACGTTCCCTGCAGCGCGTCGATGAATTGCTCGTCTTCGGAGGTGCCGAGTGTGGCGACCACCAAGGCCTGCGTCTCGCCGCGCGTGAACAGCGCCGAGCCGTGGGTCCGCGGCAGTACGCCGACTTCCGCCACGATCTGGCGTACGGTCTTTACGTCGCGGCCGTCGATTCGCTTACCGGAGTCGAGAATGTTCCAGCGAACGATCTTGGCTTCAAGCTCCTTGAATACGCCAGCGACGGCCGCCTTGTCATGCTTCGGTTCGGCGCCTTCCGGGAAGAAATGCGCAATCACCTTTTCCTTCACGGCTGCGACTGCGTTCTGGCGATCCTGTTTGCGCACGATTGCATAGGCCGCGCGCAAATCCTTCTCGGCGATGCCTAGGATTTCCTTTTCCAGCGCCTTGTTGTCCGCAACGATCATCTCCCGCGGTTCCTTGGCGGCTTTCTCGGCAAGCTTGATGATAGCCTCGATCACCGGCTGGAAGTGCCGATGGCCGAACATCACCGCACCGAGCATGATCTCTTCGGATAGTTCTCTTGCTTCCGACTCCACCATCATCACGGCGTCTTGCGTGCCGGCGATGACGAGGTCGAGTTGACTTTCCTTCATTTCGTCGATCGTCGGATTGAGCACGTACTCATTGTTGATAAAGCCGACACGGGCGCCCCCGATCGGGCCCATGAACGGAGCGCCGGAAAGTGTCAGGGCAGCGGAAGCCGCGACCATAGCGACTATGTCGGGATCGTTTTCCTGGTCGTGCGAGAGCACGGTGATGGTCACCTGCGTGTCGCAGCGCCAGCCATCGGCGAACAGTGGACGGATCGGGCGGTCAATCAGGCGCGACGTCAACGTGTCCTTTTCGGTTGGACCGCGCTCGCGCTTGAAATAGCCACCCGGAATCCGGCCGGCCGCGTAATATTTCTCGGTGTAATTGACGGTCAGCGGAAGGAAATCGATACCTTCCTTCGGCTGCTTGGCGGCCACGACGGCGGCGAGCACACTGGTCTCGCCGTACGTGGCAAGCACGGCACCATCGGCTTGGCGGGCTATTCTGCCGGATTCCAACGTTAGCTTGCGGCCGCCCCAGTCAAGTTGCACACGATGAGTATCGAACATTTCTCTTGTCTCTCATGGTTTTCGCGAAAAGCACGAAAGCCATAAGCAAGACGGCGAGACGCTGTCGGCGCGCTTGCGCCGCCAGGCCTTTCAGCGTCCGGCGATCCTGCCATGGCTTTCGAATTCTTCCCGCAGGTTATGAACGGACCGCGGTCCGTTCCAAAAGTCGGCAGCGCTCGGCTGCCGTAACGCGCGGAGCGCGGTTCACGCGTTCCGCGTCATGGTCCATCTCCCGCGCAAACGAGAGAGGCGAGGGCGAGGAAATTCCGCGCCCATACTGGTCAACGGCGGATACCCAGCCGTTCAATCAGCTGTCTGTATCGCGGTTCGTTGATGCGATGCAGATAGTCGAGAATTTGCCGACGCTGCGATACGAGCTTGAGCAGCCCGCGACGCGAGTGATTGTCCTTGGCGTGGGTCTTGAAGTGCTCGGTCAGATTGTTGATCCGCTCGGAAAGGAGCGCAACCTGAACTTCGGGCGAACCTGTGTCGCCGGACTTGGCGGCATACGAATTGATGAGTTCCGCCTTACGCGCGGTCGTAATCGACATCGTCAGTTTGCCTTTCTGCCGGCTCGACCAACGATGCCGGTCAAATTGAAAACGCGCTTGGGAACGATCTCGCCCCGGTCGCCCTCGGCAATGGCCACGATTTGGCCGCCACAGGCGACCGCAACCATGCCGCGGATGACGGAAGCATCTCGTCCGCGCAACAAGACGGCTTGGCCGCGCTTGAGCCTCGCCGCATCTGCCTCACTCACGGCCAGCGCCGGGATGTCGTCCAGCGCGGTCTCGATCGGCAGCAAAGTGTCGGCGAGGTTCAGCTTTTCCCCGCCAGCGGCCGCTCTATGGCATAAAGCCTCGATGCGTTCCAGCAAAATCATGTCGCCCTCGCCGAACGGTCCGACACGGGAACGGCGCAGCGCCGCGACGTGGCCGAGCGCCCCGAGGGCGCGCCCGATGTCGCGAGCGAGCGCGCGCACGTAGGTGCCCTTGCCGCACTCGCAGACGAAAACCGTATGGTCCGGATCGGGCGTCTCGGTCAGTTCGAGGCGGTGAATTTCGACTGCGCGTGGCTTCAACTCGACCACCTCGCCGTCGCGGGCGAGATCGTAGGCGCGCTCTCCGGCGATCTTCACGGCCGAAAAACGCGGCGGCACCTGCTCGATCGTGCCGACAAAACGCGGCAACAGCGCGCGGATCGCCGCCGCGTCGGGGCGCAGCGCGCTCGACGCTATAACGGGGCCTTCGGCATCGTCGGTGTTGCGTTCCTCGCCCCAGCGCACGGTGAACAGATAGTTCTTGCGGCCATCCACTACGAAAGGAACGGTCTTGGTCGCTTCGCCGAGCGCAATCGGCAAGCAGCCGGAGGCCAGCGGATCGAGCGTGCCGGCGTGGCCGACGCGCTTGGCGCCGAATAGCCGCTTGAGCACGGCGACGGCGTGCGTCGAAGTCATGCCCACCGGCTTGTCGAGCACGATCCAGCCGTGCACGTCGCGCTTTTTTTTCTTATGTTTCGCCGCCTGCTCGGCGCCTTCCTGCTCCCCTTGAGCGGAAGGATCAGGGAGGGGCGCAAAAGATCGAGAAGCATTCTGCGAGGAATCCTCATCCCGCTCGGCGCGGGCGTTCCTGTGCGCAGCGACCTCCCCCTCAAGGGGCGAGGCGTCGTCACTTCCGGCTCGTTGCTCGCGACCGACCATCATTCGTCGCTGTCGCCGCCGAGATCACGGCGAACGGCCGGCGTTCGCAACAGCCGCTCGATCCGCTCCGCTTCGTCGAAGCGCTCGTCGATGCGGAAACGAATGTCAGGCGCGAATTTCAGGTTGACGCGGCGGGCGATTTCACCGCGCACGTATTTCTTGTTGCGGTCGAGCGCCGCGAGGACCTCCTCCTCTTCGTGCCCGCCGAGCGGCATCACGTAGATCGTGGCGAGCCGCAAATCGGGGCTCATCTGCACTTCGGGGACGGTAATCATGTGTGCTTCCAGCACCGCATCATGAATATCGCCGCGCGAGAGCATCTCGGCAAGCTCGTGACGGATGAGTTCGCCGACGCGCAGCTGGCGCTGCGAGCCGCCGGCGGATTGATTGCGATTCTGATGACGGGACATTTGTTCGTTCTAATTGTCATTTTCCTCGTCGCCACCGGGCTTGTCCCGCTGCGGGCCGAAGTGTGTTCATTTGCGGCCTGTGCCATTTTGTCCTTCGGCGGTGGAAGGCCCGGCCATCCACGTTGTCGACGCATCAGGGCTTGAGACGTGGATGCCCGGCACATCGGCGAGCGAAGCGACGCCGTTCTTCGAACGGCTATGGCTGGGCATGACGGCGGATTACAGCGTGCGCTGCACGCTCTCCACCCGATAGCATTCGATCACGTCGCCGACCTTCATATCCTGGTAATTCTCAAACGCCATGCCGCATTCCTGGCCGGCTAGGACCTCGCGCGCGTCGTCCTTGAAGCGCTTGAGCTGCGACAGCTTGCCCTGGTGCACTACCACGTTGTCGCGAATGAGCCGTACGTTGGCGCCGCGCTCGACGGTGCCGTCGGTGACGCGGCAGCCGGCGACGCTGCCAACCTTGGAGACCCTGAAGATTTCCAGAATCACAGCGTTGCCGAGCATGGTCTCGCGCAGCGTCGGCGGCAGCATTCCCGACATCGCTTTCTTAACGTCGTCCACGAGGTTGTAGATGATGTCGTAGTAGCGGATCTCGATGCCGGCCCGCTCGGCGGCCTCGCGCGCCTCCTTGTGGGCACGAACATTGAAGCCGATGACGACCGCGGCCGAAGCTTCCGCCAGGGTCACGTCGGATTCGGTGATCGCGCCAACGCCGGAGTACAGCACTTGTGCTGCCACTTCGTCGGTCGAAAGCTTTTCCAGCGCGCCGATGATCGCTTCCGCCGAGCCTTGCACATCGGCCTTGATGACCAGTGGAAATTCCTTGCGCCCCGCGGTCTTGAGCTGATTCATCATCTGCTCGAGCGAGCCGCGCATGCCGGTCTGCCGAGCCGCCATTTTTTCGCGCTTCTGCCGCCCGCGGTAGGCGGTGATCTCGCGCGCCCGTGCTTCGCTGTCGACGACCGCGAGCCGATCGCCGGCCTCCGGCGTGCCGTTGAAGCCGAGCACTTCGACCGGCATCGACGGTCCGGCGGCAACGACCGAATGGCCGCTGTCGGACATGAGCGCGCGAACTCGGCCCCATTCGGTGCCGGCAACGATGATATCGCCCGGCTTGAGCGTGCCGCGCTGCACCAGCACCGTCGCCACCGGACCGCGGCCGCGATCGAGCCGCGCCTCGATCACGGTGGCCTCCGCTGGACGGTTCGGGTTGGCCTTGAGCTGGAGGACTTCGGCCTGCAAGGCGATGATATCGAGCAGTTTGTCGAGGTTGCGTTTCTCCTTGGCGGAAACGTCGACCTCAAGCGTCTGGCCGCCGAGCGACTCGACCTGGATCTCGTGCTGCAGCAGTTCGGTGCGCACGCGCTCCGGCTTGGCATCCGCTCTGTCGATCTTGTTGATGGCGACGATGATCGGCACATTGGCCGCCTTGGCGTGCTGAATTGCTTCCACCGTCTGCGGCATCACGCCGTCGTCGGCCGCGACCACGAGCACCACGATATCGGTGACTTTGGCGCCGCGCGCACGCATGGCGGTGAACGCGGCATGACCGGGCGTGTCGATGAAGGTGATGCGACCGCCCGATGGCGAAGTGACCTGATAGGCGCCGATGTGCTGAGTGATGCCGCCGGCTTCGCCCGCAGCCACTTCGGTCGAACGGATGGCGTCAAGCAGCGAGGTCTTGCCGTGATCGACGTGGCCCATGATGGTGACGACCGGCGCGCGCGGCAGCAGTTTTTCCGGATCGTCGGCGATGTCGAACATGCCCTCCTCGACGTCCGCCTCGGCGACGCGGCGCACGGTGTGCCCCAGCTCCTCGGCGATGAGCTGAGCGGTATCGGCGTCGATTGTATCGGTGCTGGTCGCCATGTGGCCCTGCTTCATGAGCAGACGCACCACGTCGACGGAGCGTTCGGACATGCGATTGGCTAATTCCTGGATGGTTATCGTTTCGGGAATCGTCACTTCACGGACAATTTTCTCCTTCGGCTCGGCGTCGCGTAGGCCGCTGCGGCGGCGCTCGCGGCGTCGGAAAGCGGCGTCGGAACGTTCGCGAACCTCGCCTTCGGTAAATGCGGTGACGACGGTGAGCCGGCCGCGGCGTTTCTCGCCGACCGAGCGTTGTGGTTTCGGCGCGGGCGCGGGTGCGGTGCGCGCGCCGGCGCCGCCGATACCGCGACGCGGCCGCGGCGCCTCATCCTCCTCTTCGACATTGACCCGGGCGGAGCCGGGTTTGGCCAGAACGGTCTCCGCGCCGAAGCGCTTCTTGGCAAGCTCGTCGGCCTTGCGTTTTGCATCTTCCTCCTGCTTGCGACGATCCTCTTCGCCGCGCTTGCGCTGATCGGCGGCCGCACGATCGAAGCGGTCCTTTTCATCACGCTGGCGCCGCTCGCGCTCCGTTTGCTCGGCGACCTCGCGCTCCATCGCCTCGCGCACGCGGGCGTCGGCGAGGGCGTGTGCGCGCGCGCTCTGTTCCTCATCGGTGAGGGTACGCAGCACGACACCGGCAGTCTTCGGCTGTGCGGGAACCATCGATGGCGCCGCTTCAACCGCTGCGGGCGTCCTGCCGGTCGCGGGTCGCCGCAGCACTGCGCCGCGCTCCTGCGGCGTCCCGGCCTCGGTCTTGGCCTCGGTCGGGGCGGCAGTGCGCCGCTTGACCTTCTCGACGACGACCGCCTTGCTGCGACCGTGACTGAAACTCTGGCGCACCACACCTTGCTCGACGCCGCCGCGCTTTAGCGTCAGCGTCTTGGTCGAGGAAACGCTCAGCTTTTCACCGGTATTCTTGGTCGTTTCAGTCATACGCATCCATGTAAGCGGCGGGCTCGGTGCTCTGCACCTGAGCCGGCCTGATTGCCACGATCGCCCGCGAATCCGGTCCGAAACCGCTGGAAGCGCCGCGCGCGCGACAGAAGCGCGTCGCTGGCGGGCCCGGCGAGCAAGGCTGCATGTACCACATTTGGGCGGCCCAATGCCAAATCCAATTGGGCCGTGGCCAGGAATTCGATCACAGGCACCGATCGGCCCGGGTGGCGTGCGATAATGGCATCGAGCTTGCGGACGCCCTCTCTCGAGGCCTCCGCCGCATGGAAAAGTGCCACCGCCTGCTCGCGATCCAGCGCCGCCGCCGCCCTGGTAAAGCCGGCCGCAACCAGCTTGGCCTTGCCGGCCATCGCCAGCGCATCGACCGCCGCCTGCAGCAGAAGCTGCTCGGTCCGGGCAGCAAGGTCCGCCGGCAGCCGGATGTCGCGCTTGAATCCGCGGGCAAACGCCTTGCGCTTGACCGCATCCTCGATCGCCTCGCGCGTGGCCGTGACCCAGAGGCCACGACCGGGCAGCCGGGATTTGATGTCGGGGACCGCTTCACCCTCCGGTCCGACTACGAAGCGGATCAGATCGGCAACCGGCCGCACCGCACGCGTGGCAATGCACAGCCGTTCGCGTTCGCGTGCGGCGTGCCCGCGATCGAGTTCGCTGTCGCCTCCGATTGGGCGGATTCTGACGGCCATCGCGCCGATTCCACGTCCTTCACGCCTGCGCCGCCGGCGTCGCGGGTTCCGCGACTTCTTCGGCGGGGGCCGGAGCGAGGTCTGCCTCGCTGACCCAGCCGACGATCAAGCGCGCCTGCATAATAATCCCTTCCGCCTCCTCGCGCGTCAGATTGAAGTTGTCGAGGATGCCGGGCTGATGCACCGGCTCGCCGCTCTTGCGCTCGGTCCAACCCGCGAGGTCGTCGGTGGCGCAGCCGGCAAGATCCTCCACCGTCTTGATGTCGTTTTCGCCGAAGCGCACCAGCATCGCGGTGGTCACGCCGGCCACCTGCTTGAGCGCATCATCGACTCCGAGTTCCTGGCGCTTGGCGTCCAGTTCGGCCTCGATCTTGGCGAGATGATCGCGCGCGCGCGTTTGCAGTTCGCTCGCGGTGTCTTCGCCGAAACCCTCGATGCCGGCGATCTCCTTCAAATTGACCAAAGCCAGATCTTCGACCGAGCTGAAGCCTTCGGAGGCCAGCAATTGGCCGATCACTTCGTCGACGTTGAGCGCGTCGATGAAGATGCGGGTGCGGTTCTCGAATTCGGCCTGGCGGCGCTCGGATTCTTCCTGCTCGGTAAGAATGTCGATGTCCTTTCCGGTCAGCTGGGAGGCAAGCCGCACGTTCTGGCCGCGCCGGCCGATGGCGAGCGAAAGCTGCTGATCGGGTACCACGACTTCGATGCGATCGCGCTCCTCGTCGATCACCACTTTGCTGACTTCGGCGGGCGCCAGCGCGTTGACCACGAAGGTGGCGATTTCCGACGACCACGGGATGATGTCGATCTTCTCGCCCTGCAACTCGTTGACGACCGCCTGAACGCGCGAACCGCGCATGCCGACGCAGGCGCCGACCGGATCGACCGAGGAATCGTGGGACCATACGGCGATCTTGGCGCGCGAGCCGGGATCGCGGGCGACCGACTTGACCTCGACGATGTCGTCGTAGATTTCCGGCACTTCCTGCGCGAACAGCTTCGCCATGAATTCCGGGTGCGTGCGCGAGAGAAAGATCTGCGGTCCGCGTTGTTCGCGGCGGACGTCATAGATGTAGGCGCGGATGCGGTCGCCGTTGCGAAAGACCTCGCGCGGCAGCATTTCGTCGCGGCGAACGATGGCTTCGCCGCGGCCGAGATCGACTACGACGTTGCCGTATTCGACCCGCTTGACGATGCCGTTGACGATGTCGCCGATCCGATCCTTGAATTCGTCGTATTGGCGGTCGCGCTCGGCCTCGCGCACTTTCTGCACGATCACCTGCTTGGCCGATTGCGCCGCGATGCGGCCGAACGGCAGCGGCGGCAGCGGATCCGCAATGGTGTCGCCGATCTGAGCTGCAGGATGGCGCCGGCGTGCGTCTTCGAGGCTGATCTGCGTGGCGGGATTTTCAACGTTCTCGATCACCAGCATGTGGCGCGAAAGGTGAAGCTCTCCGTTCTTGGAGTCGATCTCGGCGCGCACTTCGGTTTCGGCGCCGTAGCGCGAGCGCGCGGCCTTGGCGATCGCATCCTCCATGGCGGACAGAACGATCTTTCGATCGATCCCTTTTTCCCGGGCAACGGCGTCCGCGATCTGCAGCAGTTCGAGCTTGTTGGCGCTTACCGTCGCCATGAGCGGTCTCCATCAGGTTGTCGTGCTGCGCGCCGGACTAGCTCCGGCGCGTGAACTGAATCGATATTTCGGCGCTGCGTGTTGCGCGCCCCGACGTCCGGCGATTGCCTGCCGCGCTCGTCGCGCTTGCTCCGTCGCAGGGCCTCGGTCACGAGTGCATCGGTGAGCACGAGCCTTGCTTCCATCATCTCGTCGATGCGCAGCAGCAGAACCTCCGCAGCTTGTCCGGCCACGCCGTCGCCGAGGCGAAGGCGCACGCAGTCGCCGTCGAGGCCGCCGAGCTCGCCGCGAAAGCGGCGGCGGCCGTCGATCGGGGCCAGCATTTCCACTTGGGCGAAATGGCCGCCATAGCGGTCAAAATCCGAACGGCGCACCAGCGGCCGGTCGATGCCGGGCGAGGAAATCTCCAGCCGATAGGCGGACTCGATCGGGTCGGCGGCGTCAAGCACCGGCGAGAGCGCCCGCGACGCGGCTTCACAATCGTCGATCGTCATGGTGCCGTCGGCGCGTTCCACCATGACCTGGACGGTGCAGCCCGCGGAACCGGAAACGCGCACCCGCACGACGCGGTAGCCGAGCCCGGCAAGCACCGGCTCGGCGAGCGCCGCGATACGCGCCGCGCGCCCCGGCTCGATGATGAGCCGCTTCTCCTCGGCAAAAGCGGTGGGCCTGTCGTCCATATTCTGCGCCGTTCTCCGCGCCATTGTTCCGGCGAATACCTCGGTCCCGGCCGGCCTTGCGGTCTACGCCAAGGCCCGAGCGCGGGTAATAAAAAAGAGCGGGTCCCGGGGGAACCCACTCTCAAGACCGTTCGGCAAACAACCGACCGTTATGAGGTATCCAAGACGGACAGGCCGAATATAGCGTCGCCGCTCGCCAAGGCAAGGGGTTTGCCGCGAGCGCCGCAGCGACGTCACCGACGACCGGCGGCTCTTTCAGGGATCAGTAATGAGTAACCGGTAATCAGGGAGGGACGTAGACCGCCGTATTTTCATCTTCGCTTCCTTGCAATGGCCACGTTGTCGCTGATCCCGGAGCTGGAACACGTCGTGCGGCAAGGGTCGCGCGAAAAGCGTGCGGCGGCGCTATCACGCATCACCGGCCTGTTCCTCGACGGCGCCGCCAGTTTCGGCGACGAACACGTCGATCTGTTCGCCAACGTATTCGGATTGTTGATCGAGGAGATTGAACGCAAGGCTCTCGCCGAGCTTTCGCGGTGCCTGGCGCCGGTGCCGAACGCACCTATAAACGTGCTGCGCACGCTTGCCCGGGACGACGACATTGCCATCGCCGGCCCGGTGTTGAAGCTGGCGCCAGGCATGCTTGAGACCGATCTGGTCGAGCTCGCCAGGACCAAAAGCCAAGCGCATCTGCGTGCGATTTCGGCGCGCCGCGTGTTGTGCGAAGCTGTGACCGACGTGCTGGTGCGACGCGGCGACCGCCAGGTGGCTCACAGCGTGGCCGGCAACAGCGGCGCCTGCATTTCCGCAAGCAGCTTTTCCCGGCTGGTCAAGCGTGCAGCTGAGGACAGCATTCTCGCTGAGAAGGTCGGATCGCGACCGGACATTCCGCCGCCTCTGTTTCGCGAATTGCTGACGCGGGCGACCAGAGTGGTGCACCAGCGCCTGCTTGTCTCGATCGCGCCGGAAGTAAAGGCGCAACTTTCCGATGTGCTGGCGAAGGTCACCAAAGAGATCGACGCGCATGTCGGTCCGCGCGACTACGGGGCTGCGCAGCGCCTCGTGCTCGACCTCAATCGCGCCGGGCAGATGAATGAGGCGGCTTTGACGGCGTTCAGCAGCGAAGGCAGATACGGGGAGACGGTGGCCGCGCTCGCCTTGATGACCAAAGTGCCGATCAACGTGACCGACCGCCTGATCGGCGGCGACCGACCCGATCCGGTGCTGATCCTGTGCAAGGCGGCGGGCATCGGATGGCCGACGGTGCGGGCGATTCTCCTGATGCGCCCGCACGGCAAAGGCAAGTCCAGCCAAGGCCTCGATCAAGCGTTCAACAATTACAACCGGCTGCCGCCCTCCACCGCGCAGCGGGTGGTGCGCTTCTGGCAGATGCAGCGCGAGCGGTAAGCGGACTTGATGCTCAGCACCGTCGGAACAAAAGAAAGCACGAGGGGCGCTCCTCGCCTTCCGCTTTGTCGTGATAGCGCGTGGGGGTAAATCCGGGCCAGGGCATGCGCCAATCGTCCGCCGAACGCGCCGCCCACTCGAAGGCTTGCGCGCGCAGCAGGCGCACGAGAGTCCAGGCCGCATAATCTGCGACGTCGGTCACGAAGCGCAACTCGCCGCCTGGGCGCAGGATCCGGGCCAACCGCACGAGCATTTCATCCTGCACGAAGCGCCGCTTCCAATGTCGGCGCTTGGGCCACGGATCGGGATGGATCAGGTCGATGCCCGCCAGCGATGCTGCGGGGAGCCATTCGATCAGGCTCGCCGCATCGTCGAAATGCAATCGGACGTTGGCGAGACCGGCGCTTTCGATTTGCGCCAGCGCCATGGCCATGCCGTTGAGGAACGGTTCGGCGCCGAGGAAGCCGGTCCGCGGCAGCGCCAGCGCCCGCGCAATCATCGATTCGCCGCCGCCAAAGCCGATCTCCAGCACGACTTCGTCGACCGGTACTGGAAATAGTGAAGCGATATCGTCTGGGGGGGACTGGGCAAGATCGATTGCCAAACGCGGCAACAACGTTTCGATCAGCCGGGCTCGCCGGGGCCGCAGCTTGTGCCCCTTTCGCCGGCCGAAAAAGGCGCCGGTTGTTCGCGGCAGATTTTTCTGCATCGTCGCCATGCCCGACCTCGCGCCAGCATCCACGTCCCCGTTTCGAATGGCAACGATGCGTGTCGCCGCGCTGGCGGCGCCCCGCAACCCTGGTCAGCCGTGCGTGTCCGGGTTCAGGGCGGACGAACTTCGTGGCTGAAGAACGAAGGCCGGCTGACTGCGAACAGAAGACGCTCCGCTCAGCGCAGTGCGCGCTTGAGCGCGTCAGCGAGATCGGTGCGTTCCCAGGAGAAACCACCGTCCTTTTCGGGCGCGCGGCCGAAATGGCCGTAGGCCGAGGTGCGCCGATAGATCGGCCGGCTGAGCTTGAGCGTGCGGCGAATGTGGGTGGGCCGCAGCGGAAACAGTTCGGGTAAAAGCTTCTGCAACCTCGCCTCGTCGACCTTGCCGCTGCCGTGTGTGTCGACGTAGAGCGACATCGGGTCTGCGACGCCGATGGCGTAGGCGATCTGGATGGTGCAGCTGTCGGCTAATCCGGCGGCGACCACGTTCTTGGCCAGATAGCGCGCCGCATAGGCGGCGGAGCGATCGACTTTGGTCGGATCTTTGCCGGAGAATGCGCCGCCGCCATGAGGCGCATAACCGCCGTAGGTGTCGACGATGATTTTCCGGCCGGTCAGGCCGCAATCCCCGTCCGGTCCTCCGATCACGAAATTGCCGGTGGGATTGACCAGAAAGTCGCCCGGCTTTTTCGGCATCCAGCCATCGGGCAGTGCCGAAGCGACCGAATCGGCGATCATCTCTTTGATCATGCCGGGATTGTATTTCTTGCCGTTGCGGCTGCGCGCATTGTGCTGCGTCGAGACCACGACCTTGGTGCAACCGACCGGCCGGCCTTCGACATACTTGACCGTGACTTGGCTCTTGGCGTCCGGCTGCAGATCAAACAGCGCCCCGGCGCGGCGCTGCTCGGAAAGTACTTTGAGAACCTTGTGGGCGAAGTAGATAGGCGCCGGCATGAATGAGTTTTTTTCGTAGACCTCGCTCTCAGTGCAGGCGAATCCGAACATCATGCCCTGATCGCCGGCGCCTTCCTGATCGCCGGTTTTTTTCTTTTTGGCGTCGACCCCCATGGCGATGTCGGGCGACTGGCCGTGCAACAGAACCTCGACGTCGGCGCCGTAATAGGAGAAGCCGTCTTGATCGTATCCGATGTCGCGCACGACGTTACGAGCGATCTCCGCGATCATCTCGCGATTGACCGCCGCCTTCTCGCCGTGCTTGTGAAATAGTGGAGGCTGGCCGCGTCCTTCTCCGGCGATGACGATCTTGTTGGTCGTGCACAGCGTTTCGCAGCCGAGGCGCGTGTTCACTTTGCTCTCGTCCGCGATGCCCAGCTTGATGTCGTTCTCGATGAACGCGTCGAGGATTGCGTCTGAGATCTGGTCGCAGACTTTGTCCGGATGTCCTTCGGAGACGGACTCGCTGGTGAACAGGTAATTTGCGCGCGCCACTGCGGAACTCCCCCCTCGCCGTCACGTCCCGATCGTCCAGCCTTGATTCCGGCCGGCTGTCGCGCGGCGGCGGCGAGGCCGGCAGCCGAGCGATCTGCTCGGTTGTTGGCGCGTATTGCCGTTGCGGTCAAGACGTGGGCTAAAAGTGGGCGCTGGCATACAGCGCGTCGCTGCCGCGGCGGTTCAGCGCTTTTCGCCTGCCACGATTTGCTCCACCAGGTCGACGATGCGCCGGCGCAGCTTAGAATCAGGGATGCGCATGAATGCCTTGGTCAACGCCAGGCCGTCGGACGTAGCGAGAAAGTCGGACACGTAGGCGGGCGAGGGTGCTTCTGCAAAACCCTCCGGACGCGGCATGCCCGGTAAATGTGGTGCTCCCTCGAAGAAGAACTCCACCGGCACCTGCAGGATGTTGGAGATCTGCTGCAGGCGGCTGGCACCGATCCGGTTTGTGCCTTTCTCATATTTCTGAACCTGCTGAAACGTCAGCCCGAGCGAGTCCCCAAGCTTTTCCTGGCTCATGCTCAACATCATCCGCCGCATGCGCACGCGGCTGCCGACGTGTTTGTCGATGGGGTTGGGGGCTTTTTTTGCAATCATAGCCAGCTCCTCGAGAAGCCCTTTGTACAACAGGAAAATGAGAGAGCAAGTTGTATAATCGTTTGTCGTGGTTGTATAAACGATTATGCAGTTGCGAGCACGATGGTGCCTGCGTAAGTACAACACGCCTGACGTGAAATCTGCCTCACTTCACTACCACTGCGTGCTGTAATGAATGTCCACGAACGATTTGCGTTCAGATTTTACTCAAATCTTCATGAAGCCGCCGGCCAACAACGATAAACAGCGCGACCGCGAGCATGATGAACGCCGGCAAGTCGCCGATGCGGGCGTAGATCGGAGCCGCGATCGGACGCGGCAGCGGGGAATCAAGATCGCCTTCGCTGCCGAGCGGCAGTGATTTGAGAACGCGGCCGACCGGATCGACCACAGCCGAAATGCCGGTGTTGGCAGCGCGCGCGAGCGGCAGGCCTTGTTCGATCGCAGCCATGCGCGCTTGCTGGAAATGTTGATAAGGTCCTGTGCTGATGCCGAACCATCCATCGTTGGTGATGTTGATTATCCAGCCGGCCCGCTCGCCGGCAGGTGTCAGTTCGCCGGGAAAAATGATCTCATAACAGATCAGCGGCAGCGCGCGCGGAGCGCCAGGAACGTCGATCAACCGGTGGCTGCTGCCGGCGAGGAAGCCGCCCTGCTGTTTGGTCAGCTCCTGTAGCCCGAGACGTTCGAGGAGGTGCTCGAACGGCAGATATTCGCCGAATGGGACGAGATGAACCTTGTCGTAAAGCGACAGGATCGTGCCGTCGTGATTGATCACGTACATGGAGTTGTAGGCGTGAGGATCGGCCGGATCGAAATGTTCGGGCAGCCGTGTCGCGCCGGTGATCAATACGGTGTTCGGCGACAGCAGGCGGGCGATCTGCGCGAGCGCCTCCGGTTCGCGCGTGAGGATGAAGGGAAAGGGCGATTCCGGCCAAATCAGCTGCGTGGCGTCGTGGACGCCGAGCGAATGCGGACCGACGACGCGATCGGACAGAGCGATATAGCGGTCCATCACCTCTTTTCTGGCTGCGTAGTTGAAGCGGATGTCCTGTTGCAGGTTGGGCTGCATGATGCGCAGGTGCACGTTGGCGACCAGCCGCGTGGGTGTGCGTTGCAGGCGCACGGCTCCCCAACCGCCAAGTCCCGTCAGAACGACAAGAGCGAGCACTAATGGCAGCCAAGGCCAGCGGGTTTCGGCACGGTCGTCGGCGAGTGCGGCGGGACTCGCCGCAATCGCGACGGCAATGAAGGTCAGGCCCCAGATCCCGACGACCGATACGATCTGGGCCAGCGCCAGCGGCGAGGTAAGCGCATAGCCGAAGGCATTCCAGGGAAATCCGGTGAACAGGTGGCCGCGCAGCCACTCGGTGGCGGTCAGCGCCGCGGCCAGGGCGAGGATGCGACAGGCGCCGCGCGTCCACAGCATTCGGGCGAGCGCCACGCCGAAGCCGGTATAGACGGCGAGCACGGCCGGCAGACCGATCACCGCGAACGGCAGCATCCAGCCGAAAGTCCCCGCGTCGACCAGAAAGGCGTAGCCGATCCAATAAAGTCCGGCGACGAAATAGCCGAATCCGAACCACCAGCCGGTGACGGCGGCGACCATCAAGCCGCCCCAGCGGCCGGCTGCTGCGCCATCGATCAGCCAGACCAGCGTCGGGAAGGTGAGGAACAGCACCGGCCAGGCGTCGAACGGCGCCATTGCCAAGGCCGACGCGGCGCCGGCCACAAAAGCGATCAGCCACCGCCGCCAGCCCCAGGCCAGTACGATCGCGTGGATCGGGGCCCTCGACTTCACGGCGAGTGCGGTGCGTTCTGGTTCGGCCGGCCGGCATCGTCGCGCGGCGACGCTGGACGCGCAGCAGGCGGTTTTCCCGAAGGCAACTCGCGTATGCCGGCGGTGCGGCGATCCTTGCGGCGATAGATTTTCACGCGTTTGATCCGACGCGGATCGGTGTCGAGCACCTCGGCCTCGAACGAAGCAGCGCAGGGGACGAGTTCGCCGCGCACCGGGACGTGGCCGGCCCTGATCACCAGATAGCCGCCGAGCGTATCGACTTCGCCTTTAGCCTCGCCGAAATCGAATTCGTCGCCAATCACGGCGCGCACGTCGTCGAGGCCGGCCCGACCGTCGGCGAGAAACGAACCGTCGCTCTGCCGGGTAATCGCCGGCGTCTCCGCCACGTCGTGTTCGTCGGCAATGTCGCCGACGATAAGCTCGACCAGGTCTTCCATGGAGACGAGCCCGTCGGTGCCGCCGTACTCGTCGATCACCAGCGCCAGATGGATGCGGGTGGCCTGCATCTTGGCCAACAGATCGAGCGCCGGCATCGATGGTGGCGCATAGAGGATTTCGCGAACGATCTTTGCTCCGACCAGTGGCACCGAAAGATCGATGCTGGCGAGATTGGGATCGACCTGTGGCGGATTTTCGCGCTCCCCGCTACTCGCGGGTCCGGCCGTCGCACGCGCCGCCATGAAGACGAGAAGATCGCGGATATGGACCATCCCGGTGGGATCGTCGAGCGTGTCGTTGTAGATGACGAGCCGCGAATGGCCGGCGTTGGCGAAGACCTTGACCAGCGTGCCGAGCGCGATGTCCTGCTGCACGGCAACGATGTCCGCCCGCTGCACCATCACGCGCGCGATCCGGCATTCGCGCAGCGCCAGGATATTCTTGAGCATCGCGGATTCTTCGGGCGAGAAGCCGGAGGCCGGCTGTTGCGCAGCCAGGACGAGCTCAAGATCCGCGCGCGTTGCGGCCGCCTTCCAGCCGAAGAGAATGCGGGCAACGCGCGCAAGCCAGCCCTCGGGTACGCCGTCGTCCGGTGTTGGCACGGGCACAGGCAAGTTGCGATGCTCGCTGCCGCCGGGTTCGCTATGTGTGGGGTATTGAGCCATCGGTTGCGTCCGCATTCACTGTCGCCGGCTACGCGCCCGTGGCCGACCGATCGCCGGCGGCCGACCGCGTGCTGCCTGCGACCGGTAGGGGTCCGGGATTGCCAGCCGGCGCAGGATTTTGCCTTCGAGTCGTTCCATGGCCTCGGCGTCAACGCGCCGCCTGTGATCGTAGCCGAACAGATGCAGGAAGCCATGCACGGCAAGATGGGCGAGATGATGGGCAAACGGTTTGCCCTGGTCGCGACCCTCGCGCGCAATGGTTTCGTAAGCCAGCACGATGTCGCCGATGAGCGGGGGCGTCCCGCAAGGGGTGCCAGTGGGGAACGACAGCACGTTGGTGGCCTTATCGATACCGCGCCATTTCCGGTTAAGCAGGCGAACTGCCGAATCGTCGGTGAGTACGATAGCAAGCTCTGCGCCGCTTGTTGACAGTTCGCCCGCCGCCGCCCCGATCGCACGGCGCAGGGTTGATTTGAATCCCCGCTGCTGTTCCCAGCGCTCTGACTGGACGAGCAGGTCGATCTTGCACGGACGGCGTGGGGCGCGAGTCATTTCCACTAGGGCCGCTTGCGCGCCGCCGCCTTGTCGTAGGCCTCGACGATGCGCCCGACCAGCTCATGGCGGATCACGTCGGCGGCGCTGAAGGCGATGTGGCCGATGCCCTCAATGTTCTCCAGAAGCCGCACCGCGTCGGCCAGCCCGGATGTTTGACCGGGCGGCAGGTCGACCTGGCTCGGATCGCCGGTGACCATCATGCGGCTGTTCTCGCCAAGCCGCGTGAGCAGCATCTTCATCTGCATCGCCGTGGTGTTCTGCGCTTCGTCAAGAATGATCGCCGCATTCGACAGCGTGCGTCCGCGCATGAAGGCGAGCGGCGCAATCTCGATTTCGGTGGTCTGCAGCGCTCGCTCGACGATGCGCGGGTCCATCAGGTCGTAGAGCGCGTCATAAATCGGCCGCAGGTAGGGATCGACCTTCTCGCGCATGTCGCCGGGTAGAAAACCGAGCCGCTCGCCCGCTTCCACCGCAGGCCGCGACAGGACGATGCGGTCGACTTCCTTGCGCTCGAACAGGAGCACCGCGTTGGCGACCGCGAGCCAGGTCTTTCCAGTCCCTGCCGGGCCGGTGGCAAAGACCAACGGATGGCGCTTGAGTGCGCGGATGTAGGCATCCTGCGCCGACGTGCGGGCGCGCACGCGCCGCTTGCGCAGATTGATCTCCTCGAAGCTTTCGCGCGTCGCGCCGGCATCGAAATCGAACAGCGAGCCTTGCGCCATGGCGAGGCGAATATTGCCTTCGACGTCGCCGCGCGCCAATTCGTCGCCATTCTTCAGTCGCTCGTAGAGCGTCTGGAGTACGCGGCGCGCCTGCTCGCAGGCCTCGCGCGAGCCCTCGAGATTGACATGATTGCCGCGCGAATTGGCGACGACGCCGAGCCGGCGCTCGATCAGCGCAAGGTTCTGGCCGTATTGCCCGAACAGCGCCGAAGCAAGTCGGTTGTCGTCGAAACTGAGCGCGATTTGCGTCGGGCTGCCGGCAGCGACAAAAACCGATGCATCCGTTCCCGCCGGGCCGCGTGTCAAATCAGACTCCTGCGCTCTCGATTTGTTTGCCCACCGCAGCCGCAGGGGCCACGGGGCCAGCCGCGCGCGCGGCAGCCGGCGCAAGCGCGCCGAACAGCGAATTGCTGGCGATCTCAGTGATCGTCACCGCGGCGATCTTGCCGAGCAGCGATGGCGGAGCGGTCACCTGCACCGGCTGCAGGTAGGGCGAACGGCCGACAATCTGGCCGGGATGGCGGCCCGGCTTTTCAAAAAGAACGTCGAATGTGCAGCCGCGGCAGGTTTGGTTGAAAATTTCTTGCTGTTGCTCGATCACGGCCTGCAAGCGTTGTAGCCGGTTGGATTTCGTGTCCTCGTCCACCTGATCGGGCATCGTGGCGGCGGGCGTGCCTGGGCGGGGCGAGTATTTGAACGAGAAGGCGCCGGAGAGGCCGGCGTCGGATACGATTCTCAGCGTGGCGGCGAAATCCTCCTCGGCTTCTCCCGGAAAGCCGACGATGAAATCGCTGCTCAGCGCAATGTCGGGCCGGGCCGCGCGCAGGCGGGCGACCAGATGCAGGTAGTCGGCACGAGTGTGGCGGCGCTGCATGGCCGTGAGGATGCGATCGGATCCCGATTGCACCGGCAAATGCAGTTGCGGCATGAGTTTCGGCAAATCGCGGTGGGCGACGATAAGATCGTTGCCCATGTCGCGGGGATGGCTGGTCGTGTAGCGCAGCCGATCGATGCCCTCGATTTCGCCGACGCGCTCGAGAAGTCGCGCCAGCGACCAGGGACGTCCGTCTTTCTCACCTTCCCCGTGATAGGCGTTGACGTTCTGGCCGATGAGCGTGATCTCGCGCACGCCCGCCTGCGCCAGCCGTTCGACTTCGGCGATGATCTTGGCCGCCGGCCGCGAGACTTCGGCGCCGCGTGTATAGGGTACCACGCAGAAGGTGCAGAACTTGTCGCAGCCCTCCTGTACGGTGACGAAGGCGGAGACGCCGCGCGCGCGAATTGCCGAAAAATCCGGCGCGGCGAGATGGTCGAACTTGTCGTCAAGCGGAAATTCGGTATCAACCGCTCGGTCACCGCGTTCGGCGCGCGCCAGCAATTGCGGCAGCCGGTGATAACTCTGCGGCCCGAACACCAGGTCGACCGCAGGGGCGCGGCGAATGATCTCCTCGCCTTCAGCCTGCGCGACGCAGCCGGCAACGCCGATGACGAGGCGGCGGCCTTGTGCGGCGGCCAGCCGCTTCAAGACGCGCATGCGGCCGAGTTCAGAATAGACTTTCTCTGCGGCCTTCTCGCGGATGTGGCAGGTGTTGAGGATGATGAGGTCGGCGTCGGCGGCGCTCGCCGTCTCCACGTAGCCGCGCGGCGCCAACGTGTCGGCCATGCGCCGCGAATCGTAGACGTTCATCTGGCAGCCGAACGATTTGACGTAGACCTTGCGCGATGCGTTCATGCCGGTAGTCGTGGAGACCGCGCGTCTGATCGAGCCCGCAAATTCCGCTTTTTCGAGGCGGCTCTCCTTCGCTGCATTCTCTTATCGCCTTTTACATCCGAAAGAAATGGCCCCGCTTTAGGCCCGGACCCGAGTGCCTGCGACCATCTGGCGGTCCTGCATTCGATATAGGCGCGAACTTGCGCCGGGCCAGGAGCGCGCGACAAAACCAATCCCCGCTCGTGTCCCGTTTCCGAAGTTCGCATCATTGTACGGCACTCTCTTTTGCGACTTCGGAAGCGAAGGACATTGTGGTCCGATTTTAACATTCGCATCCGGGTTTGGCAGGCTCGTTTGCGAATGTCAGAGTCAAAGAACCACTAGCAACTCTCAATTCTAGCCAAGGTCGCGTCGCAGCACCAACGCCGACGCCCCGCCCTCATAATACCCCTTGCGGCGGTGTACTTGGTAAAACGCGGCACCGAAATAGAGCCGGCAGGCTGAAAGATTATGTTCGTCGACTTCGAGGAATACCGAGCGTACGGCGCGCCCGGCGAGGCTGCGCAGGTGCAGGTCGAGCAAGGGACGCGACAAGCCGCGGCCGCGCCGGGCCGGCGCAATCGCCAGCGAGAGGATTTCCGCTTCATCGGCGGCGATGCGCGACATGATGAATCCGGCCACGGCACGACGGATCATGACGCGGTGGACGACGACCGCGCCATCCGCAAGGAGCCCGGCCACTTCGTCTTCGCCCCAGCCGCGCCGGAACGATGCGGCATGCAGGGCTGCGATGGCGGCGGCATCGGACGGCCGCGCCGCCGAAAACGCCGGCCGTGCCGCGGCAAGCAAGCTGGAGACGAAATTCATCGGCGCGGCAACTGGGCGGCGTTTTGTGGTTGCGCGTCCGGTGCGCGCAAGTATTGCGGTTTCGGCGGCGATTGGCCTTCCGGCAGCACCGCGCCCATGCGCGCCACCCAGTCGATATTGGGGGCGTCGCGCGGGTCGACGCGCAATGGAGCGGTCGTCCCGGGGGGAGCTGCTCGACAATCGATCGCGCCGCCGAGCCGACAAGGCGGCAAGGGGCTGAGCCGGCTGGGGCTGAGCCGGCTGGGGCTGCACCGGCCGCCTGCACCGCCTCGCTTAACGGCACGAGCCGCGCGTTCAAGCCGCCGCGGCCGCCCGGGCCGAACACCTGCAGATAGACTTGGCCACGGCGCGCTTCGATCGCGGCAATCACCCGAACTGTATCGTCCTCGGCAAGATGCGGAGCCGCATAGGCGAATAGCGTGGTCACCCCGAACACCGGCTTGTCGGCGGCAAGCCCGATACCGCGCGCAGCCGAAATACCGACGCGCAGCCCGGTGAAGCTGCCCGGCCCGGTGGTTACCGCAACGCGGTCGAGGTCGGCAAATGCCAGCCTGGCGCGCTCCATGATGCGCGCGATCAATGGCATCAGCGCTTCGGCGTGGCCGCGCAGCATCGGCAGGCTTTCGCCGCCAATGATGCCGCCGGATGCGGTGTCGAGCACGGCGGCTGAGCATGCCGCCAGCGCGGTATCAATGGCAAGAACGCGCATGGCCAGAAATCATACGTTACTGCGCGAGCGCAAACGCGGCGTTTTGAGTGCTCGCTTCGGTAGAGGATGCTGGTCTGCGGCCGGCCCGGCAAGCCCAGGCACGTGCATTCAAACCGGCTGCACCTCAGTCACTTCGGGAACGAAATGCCGCAGCAGATTCTGAATGCCATGACGCAGCGTCGCCGTCGATGACGGGCAACCCGAGCACGCGCCCTTCATGTTGAGATAGACGATACCGCCCTTGAACCCGCGAAAGGTGATGTCGCCGCCGTCATTGGCCACGGCTGGACGCACGCGCGTTTCGATCAGGTCCTTGATGGTAGCGACCGTTTCAGCGTCGGCCGGGTCGAAGAACTCGCCGTCATCGCGCTGCCGGGGGACGTCGTCTTTGATCAGCGGCTCGCCTGAGACGAAATGCTCCATGATGGCGCCGAGAATCATCGGCTTGAGCTGCTGCCATTCCCCGCCTGTCTTGGTGATGGTGATGAAGTCGGACCCGAAGAACACGCCGCTCACCCCGGCAATGCCGAACAGGCGCTCGGCCAGTGGGGACTGCGCCGCTTCGTCGGGCTGACGCATATCCAGCGTGCCGGCTTCGAGGACCGGCCGTCCGGGCAAAAATTTCAGTGTGGCAGGGTTGGGTGTCGCTTCGGTCAGGATCAACATGGCCTGCTCCCAGAACGCAGCGTGGATCGAGACCCATGCTGCCTATTGGCGGTCAATCTTCTAACACAAGAGGTGGCGTCTTTCGATCCTTCATTCAACCCACCGCCATTCATGCCAACGCCCTGGCCACCGGCCGCGCCGGTGCACCATCGCAACCGGCAACGTTGATCGCTAGAAACATGATCTCCACCCGCTTGCCGGCGAGCGCCGTCAGGTTGGTCAAATGCTCGGCGATCAGCACGCCGTTGCCAAGGAGCGTGTTGTGGACCGGGAAATCGTAGTCCTTGCTGCGGTAATGGGCCGCCTGGTCGGGGCTGCTGGAATCGACCCCGACAAGCTTTGCGCCGTGCGCCACCAGCCAGTCGGACGCTTCGCCGGTAAGGAAAGGGTGCTCCTCGTAGCGGCCGGTGTTCATGTGCCGCCACCACCCGGTGTCGATTAGCACGATTTCGCCCGGGTGCAGGCGCGGCGTCGCGCGCTCAAGCTCGGCAACCCCAATGGGGTGGCGGTCGGCAACGTCGATGCGCCAGATTACGCCCGGGCCGTAGAACCGCTCGAGCGGCACCTGATCCATTGCCGGTGCGCCGTTGACGAAATGACATGGCGCATCGACGTGGGTGCCGAAATGAACAACCATCTGGACTTCGGTGACATTGGAATTGGCCGGCGGCTTGGTGTGCAGCATTCGAAACGTCGGCTGCGGAAAATGCGGGATGCGCGACAGCGTTTCGGTGATGGGGTGGGAGAGATCAATCCAGGGACCGGCGGCTGACGTGATGCGGGGCGGCGGCAGCGCGCTCCAGCCCTTCCATCCGTAGAGTTTTTTCGGTGCGAGTTCGCACATAAGGGCTTGCTCCCTCTGCGCCGCGATCAGCGGTGGACGAAACCGACAATATCCTTCACCGCCTTCATTGTCTCGCCGGCGAGTTTCTGCGCGCGGACGGCGCCATCGGCGAGCACGGCGTCGATCGACAACGGGTCGGCAACCAGCCGTTTCATCTCCGCCGCGATGGGGCCGAGTTTGGCCACTGCAAGATCGACGAGCGCCGACTTGAAGGTCGAGAACTGCGCGTTGCCGTATTGCGCCAGAACGCCGACGCGGCTGGTGCCGGCCAGCGCGGCGTAGATGCCGACCAGATTGTCGGCTTCCGGCCTGTCTTCGAGGCCCTTCTCCTCGCTCGGCAGCGGATTCGGGTCGGTCTTGGCACGGCGGATTTTCAGCGCGATGGCGTCGGCATCGTCGGTCAGATTGATGCGAGACTGATCGGAGGCGTCCGACTTCGACATTTTCTTCGCGCCATCGCGCAGCGACATGACCCGCGTCGCCTCGCCGGTGATCAACGGCTCGGGCAGCGGAAAGAACGCCTCGCCGAAGCCGTGGGCGTGGATCGAGCCGACAAAATCGCTGTTGAATTTTTGCGCGATGTCGCGAGACAATTCGAGGTGCTGTTTCTGGTCCTCGCCGACCGGAACGTGGGTTGCGCGATAGACCAGAATGTCGGACGCCATCAAGGTGGGGTAGGCGTATAGCCCCACCGAGGCGTTCTCGCGGTCTTTGCCGGCCTTTTCCTTGAATTGCGTCATGCGGTTGAGCCAGCCGAGACGGGCGACGCAATTGAAGACCCAGGCGAGTTCGGCGTGCTCGGGCACCTGGCTCTGATTGAACACGATGTGCTTTTTAGGGTCGATGCCGCAGGCGAGAAATGCCGCGGTGACTTCGCGGGTCGCGCGCGGCAATTCGGACGGATCCTGCCAGACTGTAATCGCGTGCAGATCGACCACGCAATAGATGCAGTCGTAACGGTCCTGGAGCTCGACGAAGCGCTTGATCGCGCCGAGATAGTTGCCGAGGTGCAGGTTTCCGGTCGGCTGCACACCGGAGAAAACCAATTCCTTGAACGCCATGCCGGAAACTCCACGCGCCAGCGCTGGGCCTGGCGCGAGCGTCCAATGCCACGCCGGCGGCTTGCCCGGCAAGGGGCGACCGCTATAGTGCGCGCGCCGCCCGCGGTACTCCCGAGTCCTTTCCGAGTCCTCCAATGTCCTCCGCCCGCTACGACGTTCTCGGCATCGGCAATGCGATCGTCGACGTGATCGCCCGTACCGAGGAGGATTTTCTGCTGGCGCAGGGCATGCGCAAGGGCGCGATGACGCTGATCGACGAAATCCGCGCGGAAGCCATCTACAACGCCATGGGGCCGGCGGTGGAGATGTCCGGCGGCTCGGCCGCCAACACCGTGGTCGGCGTGTCGTCGTTCGGCGCGCGCGCGGCCTTTGTCGGCCGCGTCAGAAACGATCCACTCGGTCGCGCCTTTGCGCACGACATTCGCGCCGCCGGCGTGGCCTTCGATACGCCGGCCGCGGCCGCCGGCCCGCCGACGGGGCGCTGCTGTGTGCTGGTTACGCCCGATGGCGAGCGGACCATGAATACGTATCTGGGCGCCGCGCAGGAACTCAATCCCGACGATATCGATGCAGAGACGATCGGTGCGAGCGCCGTCACCTACCTGGAAGGCTATCTGTGGGACCCCAAGACCGCCAAAGATGCCTTCCTCAAGGCGGCGAAGATCGCCCACGACGCCGAGCGCAAAGTGGCGCTCACGCTGTCGGACGCGTTCTGCGTCGACCGCTGGCGCGACGAGTTTTTGCAGCTGATGCGCTCGCGCACCGTCGATCTGATCTTCGCCAACGAAGCCGAGCTGGCCAGCCTCTATCAGACCGGGGATTTCGACGCTGCGGTGCGGGCGCTGCGAGCCGACATCAATATCGCGGTGGTGACCCGCAGCGAGAAGGGCTGCATCGTAGCTAGCCCCGAGGGCATCGAGGTGGTGTCGGCCTTTCCGCTCGAACGCGTGGTCGATACGACCGGCGCCGGCGATCTGTTCGCCGCCGGCTTTCTCTACGGGCTGGCATGCGGCGCTGACGATCGCAGCTGCGCGCGTCTCGGCGCGCTCGCCGCCGCTGAAGTGATCCAGCATCTCGGGGCGCGGCCGGAGACTTCCCTCAAGGATCTGGCGCGGCAAAACAGCTTGGTAGATTGAGCGCGCAAATGCGCGCCCACGGCATTGCGCGACCTATTTTCCGCATGTTCCGCGGAGAATGCTCTTGCTTGTGCGGAGAATAGGTCCCATAATCTCCGTATAAGGTGCGGAGAATGTCCAGCTATCTCCATGAACTCCCTGATTGGCCGAATTTCCGTTGGGACGACAAGCGTGTTGCCTACCGGCTTGCCGCTGTCCGGCATCGGCAAGGGCGGCTGATTGGGCGGATGGAAGCGTTCGGCCTCAGGTTACAGAAAGAGGCGACGCTTCAATCCCTCACCGAAGAGGTCGTGAAGTCGAGCGAGATCGAGGGCGAAATCCTCGACAAGAATCAAGTTCGCTCCTCGCTCGCGCGCCGGCTTGGCGTGGATATCGGTGGGCTCGCTCCAACTGATCGCCATGTCGAGGGCATTGTCGAAATGATGCTCAATGCCACTGAGAACTACGCCGAGCCGCTTACGGCCGAGCGCCTGTTCGGCTGGCACGCAGCGCTGTTCCCCGCCGGTCGCAGCGGCATGCACAAGATCACGGTTGGCAACTGGCGCACCCCGGCTTCGGGTCCGATGCAGGTTGTGTCAGGGCCCGAAGCGCGCCAGCGGATTCATTTCGAGGCGCCGGCCGCTGCGCAACTCGATGCCGAGATGGAGGCATTTCTGAACTGGTTCAACGCGAACGGGGAAAACCTGGATCCGGTCCTCAAGGCCGGCATCGCGCATCTTTGGTTCGTCACCATTCATCCGTTCGAGGATGGCAACGGTCGAATCGCGCGCACAATCGCCGATCAACAGCTCGCCCGTTCGGAACAAAGCACGCAGCGATTCTACAGCATGTCCGATCAGATACGGCAGGAACGTAAGGCCTACTACGACATTCTCCAGGCCACCCAGAAAGGCGACCTCGAAATCACTCCGTGGCTTGAATGGTTCCTTGACTGCCTCGCCCGAGCATTTGATGGCGCCGAGCCGATCCTGGCTTCTGTGCTCCGCAAGGCACAGTTCTGGGAAAGGCATGCCGGCGAAACATTCAACGAACGCCAAAAAACGATGCTCAATCGTCTGCTCGATGGGTTTGAGGGAAAGCTCACCTCATCCAAATGGGCTACGATCACGAAATCTTCGCAGGATACGGCGTCGCGAGATATCGACGGCCTTCTCGCCCGAGATATTCTCGTCAGAGACGCCGCCGGTGGCCGTAGCACGAGCTATTCACTTGCCGAAATCGACTGAGATCAAGCGCATTTTCAGTTTTCATTTAGTCCTGGAAATGCCATCGATTGTGACTTGGCGCTACATTTTGGTCACCCGCGCGTGCAAGAGAGCCGCGCGGCCGGCTTTCACCTCCTTGAGGCAACGTGCGATCGCGGCCGGCACGTCAGCCGGATCACCGACTTCTTCGCCGTAGGCGCCGAACGCCTCGGCCACCTTGGTGAAGGCGACCTTGGGCGCGAGCTTGGCCTCGAATTCGCTCGCTTCCTTTGCCTCGCCCTCGGGGTACACGCGCAGCGTCGATGCTTTCACCGCGTTCCAGCCGGTATTGTCCATCACGATCGACAGGATCGGCAGTTTGTATTGCTGCGAGATGGCGAACACCGAACTGGGATTGCCGAAATAAAAGGCGCCGTCGCCGCAGATCTGCACCATCACCCGATCCGGGGCAGCGAGCCTGGCGCCGAGCGCCACGCCGCCCGACCAGCCGAGCCCGCCCCCGCCGGAGCGCATCGTGGTGTTCGGCTTTTTGCGCGGAATTTGCATGAGCACCGCGCCCGCGTTGGTGACGGCCTCGTTGAAGATGATGGCTTCGTCGTCCAGCACCTTGCCCAGCTCCGCCATCAGATAATGTGGATTGATCGCGCCGGAGCGGCCTTTGTCGGCAGCAAGCTTGGCGGCGCGGGCCAATCGTTCCTCGCGCGCCGCTTTGATCCGGTGCCGCCGTGCGGCCGCCGCCGCCGTAAAGCGCGGCGTCGCCTTGGCTTTGAGCTCGGCCATCACCTGTTCGACGATGCGGCCGGAGTCGCCCTGCATGCGCAGGTTTCCGGGAAACGTCCACATCGGCGAGCCGGGCTTGAGCGTATCGATGTCGATATGCGCCCAGAATGAGCCTTCGTTCGGCTGTACGTCGCTGGGAAACCAGGGCACATCGACATCGACAAGAATGCCGACGTCGGCTGAAGGCACCGCCTGGTCGGCGGAAAAGCCGACGAAGCACGGCGAATCATGGGAAATGTTACTGGTCATGTTGGCTTCGTACACGGCGATGCCGGCAAACTGAGAAAGCGCGTCGATCGCCGCGCTGGCGCGCGCATTGCGCCCGGCATAGCCGGCGATCAGAATGGGATTTTCCGCCTTGAGCAACCGCTCGACCAGCGCGGCGACGAGCTGGGGATCGGAGCCGCCACCCGAAGTGGCGGCAAACCGGTCGGCCGAATAGCGACGGACCTGGTCGGTGCTCCAATGCTGGGTCAGCGTCTCGCGCTGCATCATCAGATAGACCGGTCCGCGCGGTTCACTCTGCATGATCGAGTAGGCGCGGCGCAGCGCTTCCTTGACGACGACGCCTGAAGGCAGCGTCCATTCCCATTTCAGATACGGCCGCACCAGGCTCGCCTGGTCGAACGGCTCCTGCACAAAATGCACGTAGGTGTCGCGCGAGCCGACCAGTTCGTCGTTGACCGTGTAGGGCGCCTTGCCGGCCATCAGCAGCACGGGCAGACGGCTCCGGTAGGCGTTGTGCATGGCGTTTGCGGTATTGGCGGTGCCGACATCGACATGCACCAGCACGCCCTGGCCGCGCCCAGTGACGAATGCATAGCCCTCCGCCATGTGCGCGGCGGTGTTTTCATGCGGACAATGGAGAACTCCGGGCATGGCCTCGCCGCGCTTCTTGCGGTGCGCCATCTCCTCGATGATCGGCGCGTGGTCGGTGCCAAAATTGCAGAACAGATATTCAATGCCGAGCTCGGTGAGACCTTCAAGAAAATAATAGGCGGTTGAGAACTCGGGGGCGTTGGTCTTGCGGGCGAGGGCAGTGTCCATGATCGGGATGCTCTTGGTTGCAGGGTGGGATTGCGGGAAGGATTCAATGTGTTCTTGCGGGAACGAAGCGACGAAATAATGAGGCGATCTGGAACGGCCTGCTGGTGCCAAATTGCTTCGCTTCCCTTCTCACAGTGGCAGGCTCAGGCGACTTTGCGCGCGACAGCGAGTCCGTTCAGATGCGCCAGCACGTCCTCGATATGCATCACGTCGGCGTATTTGCGATGCATGTCGAACAAGTTGACCTTGTGGCTGATCTTCGAACGGTCGTAGGTACACTCTTCGACCAGGACGCTGTGGAAGCCATACGAATAGGCATCGACGGTCGAGGTGCGCACGCAGCCTGAGGTGCTTTCGCCGCAGATGATCAGCGAGTTGATTCGCATCCGCTGCAGATGGGCGATCAGCGGCGTGCCGAAGAAGGCAGACGCTCGTTCCTTGTAGATCACCAGTTCGCCCGGCTGCGGCGCGAGTTCCGCCCGGAGGTCGTAGATGTCGTCCTTCTCGCGCGAGAGCTTGCGATGGGTCGAGTGAACGCCGCCGGTATCGGCGTGGCGTGTGGTGTAGATGACGGGCACATCGGCGCGCCGCGCCGCCGCCAACAGTTTTTGCGTGAACGGCAGCGCGGTCCAGGCGTGCTCGCCGCACGAGCCGGAGAATTCACGATCGACCTCATGCACCGGGCGGCTGCCGCCCTGGTAGGCTTTATTGTAGAGATCGATGGCGAGCACGGCCGGGTGATCGCCCACGTAGGTTTTGCGCCGATAGGCTTGGTAGATCTCGATGGTGTCGGCGTCGATGAGGTCCTTCCAGCAATGGTCCTCGAAGTCGCGGGCCATGATCGGCTCCTGTTCACTTCCCTCGATCATAGCACTCATCGTCGTCGCACGCGAAGATGCCGCGGCTCTGGATCGCCGGATGCCTCACTCGCATGGTCGCGAAAGTAGCGGAATTCACTCCATCCGCACGTTCTTGGAAAAATCGTAATCGGCGGCATGCTCGCATTCGTAGACCTGCACGCGCCGCGTTTTGTCGAAGGCGGGGTCGAAGATTCCGCGCAAAAACTTAAGCTGCAGCGCCCAGGCGGCTTCGGCGGCCTCGCGCCGGTAGCGACCCGGCATGGTGTTGTTGAGCCAGCCGTGCGGCGCGCCGGCAAATACCTTGATCGTGTAGGACTTGTCGTGGTGCTCGAGGCTGTCGCGGAAGCGGCGCACGTCGGCGAGCGAGATCAAGTGGTCGGCCTCGCCGAAAATTCCCAGAACCGGACATTCCAGTTGCGCCAGCATGTCGTCCAGCGGTTTTTGTACCGCTCGCTGGGCTGCCACTCGCGGGCGTTCGCGGCGCCGTACCACACCAGGGCCGCCGCGATGCTGCGGCGCTCTGCGGCGAGCACCAGCGGATGCCGCCCGGTCTGACAGACGCCTTTGACCGCGATCCTCTTGCTGTCCACCTGCGGCAGGCTTGCGAGTTCCGCAATGGCGGCATCGAGAAGCACGAGCGCCTCGGCGTCATCGAGCGGATAGCCGACATCGCCGCGATGCAGCGCTTCCTGATCCGGATGCTTGTAGAAAAAATCCGGCGCCAGGCAGACAAAGCCGTCGCGGGCGAATCGCGCGGCAAGATCGCAGGTATGTTGTACCAGCCCATAGCGTTCATGCATGACCACGATTGCCGGAACTTTGCTGTCGCTTGCTGCCGGCGTGGCAAGAAAGGCCGGCAAGCCTCCGGTGCACAGCACGCTTTTCGTCACGATGTCGGGCACGGGACCTCCGACAAGCCAACCGCCTGCACTGCGTGCGGCGGCGCCCCTCGCGGCATCGGCGGGATGCTAAATTAGTGCGATAAAGTTCCGATGCCAACGGGAAGACCGTCATTTACATCCGCGGCGACGCGCGATCCCCGAACTCTCGCCACAATGGCCGTCGATGGTCGGCCTCGATTGAGGGAGAGGGTCGTTCATGAAATGGCGGAGACTGATCGCGGGCGCGTTAGCGTCGGCGATCGTTGGCATTCTGGCGTCGTCGCTGGGGTCGTCACTGGCGTCCGCGGAAGTCCGGATCGTCGGCGATCCGGGAGGCGAGGTCACCGCCTATCTGCACAAGTACCGGCAAATTCGCGATTCCGGCCAGCGCGTCATCGTCGACGGACCGTGCCTCTCAGCCTGCACGCTGTTTACCGGAATCATTCCCAGGAACCGCGTGTGCGTCACGCGCCGGGCAATGCTCGGCTTTCACGCCGCCTCCTACTACGATGACGCGACACGGTCGCTGGTGCCCACACGCGCCGGCAGCCGGCTGGTGATGCGGCTTTATCCGCCCGACATCCGCCGCTGGATCAGGCACAACGGCGGGCTGACGCCGCACATCATCGAACTGCGCGGGCGTGAGCTCGACGCGCGTTTTCAGGCTCTGCCGGTAGATCTCTGCCGCCGTCTGCACTCGATCCGGCAGCCGACGGTCCAGCATCATCGGTACAGACCAGCCCGCCGCGATGCGAGTTGCTGGGGGCGGCTTTCCGGCCTATCTAGCAGGACGGAAGCCGTTATCATGCTTGACACCATTGCATCCCGCCAGCACGCTCGCGGTTGATCATGGCGGCCGCCGCAGCGGCGCTACTTCTTGTCGCGGGTACTGTCCTGCTTTGGGCACATTACGGGGCGACGGTTTTCTTTGAAACGATCCGCGCCGGCTTCATGGCGTGTTTCGGCTGAGGTCAATCGCCGCCGTGACTGGCAAGGGATCCCGTATTGCTGTTGTGCTCGGCGCCTTTATCGCCGGGCTCGGCATCTTTCTCGGCGCCATCTTCCTGGTCACAGGACTCTCGCCGGCGCCGAACGCCGGCACTTCGGCGATCGGCGGCCCCTTTCATCTCGTCGATCAGAACGGCAAGCCGTTTTCCGATCAGGACATGAAGGGAAAGCCGTATCTGGTGTTCTTCGGCTACACCCATTGTCCGGATATCTGCCCGACGACCTTGTTCGAAATGTCCCAGCTGTTCCGTCAGCTCGGGCCTGACGCCAATCGCGTCGGCGCGCTGTTCATCACCGTCGACCCCGAGCGCGACAACCCGCCGCTCCTCAAGGAGTATATGGCGAGCTTCGATCCGCACCTGCGTGGGCTCACCGGCGACCGCAAGGCGATCGAGCAGGTGATCAAGGACTATCGGGTCTACGCCAAGAAAATTCCGCTCAAGGACGGCGATTACTCGATGGATCACACCGCCATCGTCTATCTCATGAACAAGGACGGCCGTTTTGTCGCGCCGTTCAACTTGCAGCGCAAGCCCACCGCCGAAGCCGCCGATCTGCGAAAATACCTGTGAGACGGCGTCTTGAGCCCGCGCGCGGCGATGCGCTCGCTGGCGCCTGCGGCGTTTTCCTTGCCGATCAAGAAAGCGGCTGCATCTCGCGGCCCTGGTTGCGCCTCATGCGCAGCAAGGCAACAGGCCTTGCCATGACGGTCATGGGCGTGGCGGGCCCAGGCGCATTGCGCGGCGTCCTGCGCAGTTTCAGCTCGGCGATGCGAGAGTGCCTGGCCCGGCCATGCTCGGTTTTCTCCCAGCGCTGCGGAGCGTGCACAAGCTGCACGAGCGCACGCCAAGCCGCGAGCGAGAGCAGCAACCAATATACTGGAGTAAACAGCAGAACCCAGGCGTGTCGCAAAAGCCCCCGGCGCTTCAATCCGACCAGATCGGGTACGGCCGTCGACGCATAGCCCGCGAGCAGGGTGATGGCGAATACCGGTGCGCCCAATCCCGTTGCAACGAGCGCCGTATGCGGCTGCCGCGCCAACAACGCGTAGCAAAGCTCGGCCATGAAAAACGGATGGATCAGGGCCGCGAACACGTTGCAGGCGAAAAAGAGCTGAAAGGCGAGTGCGCCGGAAAATCCGACTTCGCGCATGAGCCGGGCCGGCCGGCGCATGTGGACGCGCCACGTCTGCATCCAGCCCTTGTACCAGCGCGTACGCTGCTTGATCCACGGCACAAACTGCGCCGGCGCCTCCTCGTAGGTCGCCGACGCCAGTACGGCCGCGCGGTAGCCGAGCCGATGCAGCCGGATGCCGAGGTCGGCGTCTTCGGTGACGTTGTAAGGATCCCAGCCGCCGACTTGGCGCAGCACCGACGTACGAAAGTGGTTTGATGAGCCGCCAAGCGGAAACGGCAGGCGCAGCGCGGCAAGCGCAGGAAGCACGACGTCGAACTGGCCGGCGTAATCGGCCGTGAACATGCGTGCGAGCCAATTGTCGGCGGCGTTGTCGATGGTGAGGCTGGCCTGCAGGCAGGCGAGTCGATCGTCGTTGGCCGAAAATTCGGCTACGGCGCGCCGCAGCTGATCGGGTTCCGGCTCGTCCTCGGCGTCGTAGACCGCCGTATACACCCCACGTGCCAGCGGCAGCGCCACGTTGAGCGCTTTCGGCTTGGTGCGCGGTCCCGTTGCCGTCGCGGTGATGATTTCGAACGGCGCGCCGAGGTCGAGCCGGTCGAGTGCGCGGCGCGTCTCGCGGTCGTCAGGTTCAAGGACGAATTTCACATCCAGCTTTTCGATCGGGTAATCCGGTATTATGGCGCAAGCGCCACAAGCCTTCCCCGCCGGCCGCGCCTAAGATTCGGCGAATGGCCGACAGCCGAACCGCCGAAACCCTCAGACGCAAGCGCGACGAAATCGCCCGCTCGATTGACGACTACGAGGCGCGTCTAGCGCAGGCCAAGGCCGATTTGGCGCACATGGACGCGGCCATTGCGATCTTCGCGACCAGTGACGCTGCTAGCCCCGTCAAGCCCTATGTGGACATTCACCGGCTGTTCAAGCGGGGCGAGATGGCGGCGATCTGCCGCGAGGCTCTAAGGGACGGCCCGCGCAATACGCGCGAACTGGCGCAAGCCTTGATGGCCGCAAAGGGCCTCGATACCGGCGACAAGGTACTCGCCAAGGCCGTCGCCTACCGGCTCATTCACGTCCTGCGGATTCAGGCGCGGGGCGGCAAGATTGTCGGGATCGGACGACACAAGGCCGCGAGGATATGGCGGCTGCCGGATAGGCTTGTGTGAGCCGGGAAAACGGACCGCCTGATTCGCACCTGTCAAGAAGATTGATTCTGGTGGACTTTAACTATTGCACCCTTGACGTTGGAATCAAAGACTTTCACCTTGTTGTTGGTAAGGTGAGTTTTGAGCAACGGGGCGCGTCTGACTTTTCAGATGCGGAAGAGGGCACCCGGCTAGGTGCCCTCCCCGAAAGTTTAATCCGGACCATCGCGGCGGACCGGCTCTCCCTTTCCAAGCACGCGCACCGTAAAGTGCGTCGGGGCAGCCTGTCTACTCCGTTTTGGTCCTTATCCACGATGAGGATTGAAATGAACGCGGTTACGACAGTGAACTTCCACGGGAACGCGCTCTACGGCGCAGAATTAAAAGGCGACGTGTTTGTCGCGCTCAAACCTATTGTCGAAGGGATGGGCCTTGCTTGGCAAGGTCAACTTCAACGGGTGAAGCGCAATCCGATATTGCGGGAAGGTATAACCGTTATGATTATACCTACCCAGCAAGGCCCGCAAAACTCAATCGGCCTTCGATTAAAGCTGATTGCCGGGTGGCTTTTCACGATTAGCTCCCTGCGTATCACGAATACCGCCGTACGGGCGAAGATCGAGCTATTTCAGCGCTAGTGTTATGATGTGCTGGCGCAGCATTTCTTGGGCGGAAATCAGGTTGCATCCGTTCGCTCAGCAGAGGTAATTCGGCTGAGCATTAGCGTTGCTCAGGAAGCGCGGTTGATTTTCGGTCAGCGCGCAGGCGCGCAAGTTTGGCGACTACAGGGCTTACCGATGGTCCCCGCCATGGACGAAATGTTCCGGCAACTCGATCTATTCGATAAGGCGGCTTAGCCGTTTAGGTGCCCCCGCCAATACCCGTTGAAATCCACACTCGACTTAATCCCGCTGCAACAGCGACGGTATGCGCGTGATCGCGCGGGCGAGTTGCCAAGCGTCATCGCGCGATATTCGCTTCGCGATGCCTTGGCGGATCGGCTCATTTTCGAAATAGACGTAGGCTAGCTTCTGGCCCATGGCGTCCGTCACGACGTAGGACTCGCTGCCCTCTTCGACTTTCCAGGGCGCGGGATAGCGGCGGCGCGGGCTCATGCCGCACTGAGAACGAAGCGAGAACGAGAGTCAAGCCAGGAGAATGCATGTCACATATGATATTTTATCATTGACACCTATTCTAATATCACTTATGATATTTCCATAAACGATAGGTGACGCCGTGGCCCAACATTTCCTTCTTTCATCCGCCGCCAAGACCCTCTCGCTGGCATCCGTTTTCACCATGAAGGACGATGCAGCGGAAATGACCTTCCGCCGTATCCGCTGGCACGAAACCAATGGCGAACCGGTTTGCTTGCATTGTGGCAGTCTCGATGCCTACGACTGCCGGCGGTTGAAGGGCGCGCCTCGTTTCCGTTGCCGGTCTTGCAAAGCGGATTTCAGCATTACCAGCGGGACGCTGTTCGCCAACCACAAGCTTCCGCTTCGCGCGTATCTCGCGGCCATCGCCATCTTCTGCAACGAGGTCAAGGGCAAGTCGGCGCTGGCACTGAGCCGCGACCTGTGTGTGTCCTACAAGTGCGCATTCGTGCTACTGCACAAGCTCCGTGAGGCAATGGCAGCCGAGTTGAAAGGCCGCATGATCGGCGGGGAAGGTAAGATCGCGGAAGTCGACGGCGGTTATTTTGGCGGCTACGTCAAGCCGGCGAACCTGAGAGAGAACCGCCGCGATCGCCGGCTCGCCGGCAACCAGTCCGGCAAGCGTAAGGTGGTTGTCGTGGTCCGCGAGCGGGGCGGCAACACGCTTCCGGCCGTATTCAAGTCGGAAAAGAGCGCCATGAATTTCCTGCGCTCGCGGGTCGCTCCCGGCACAATCCTAAACGCCGACGAAGCCGGCTCGTGGGAAGAACTGCACAAGCGGTTTGAGGTTCGCCGGATCAACCACGAAGAAGCATACAGCCTCGACGGCGCTTGCACCAATTGGGCGGAAGAATTTTTCAGCCGTATGCGCCGCGCGGAAATCGGCCACCATCACCATATCGCGGGGGCCTATCTGCTCCGCTACGCACAAGAGGCGTCATGGCGCGAGGATAACCGCCGCGTATCGAACGGCGATCAGGTGAGCCGCATTACCGGACTGGCGATGGCGTCAAAGCCGAGCGTCGATTTCTCCGGCTACTGGCAGCGTCACATTCAACCCGAACAGAAGGCGACGCCATGAGCATCAAGAGCGAAGAGGAATGGGCCGAACGGGCATCGGCCTTTCTCAAGCACAAGCTGAAGGATTGCGAGGTTACCTATGCCGAACTGGCGAAGCGGCTCAAAAAACACGGGCTGAAAGAAAGCGAGGCATCCATTGCCAATAAGCTTAAGCGGGGGACGTTCCCGGCGACGTTCTTTCTCGCCTGCATTGCGGCGTTAGAATTGGATGGCGTTGCATTGGAGGAAATTTAGCCGCTACGGACCATGGGCTTTACGTTACCGCCCTCGGCCGGTTGGTGAGTTTCAAAGAATGCTGCCTGCCATACTAGATTGTTCATCGCAGTGACGGCGCTCACGGCTTGCTTGATTGCATAAGCGGTGAACATGAACGCTAGCCCGAAAATTATACGCTGGGCGAGAAGCGGAACTTTATCGAGTAGAACCGCAATGAGGGCGGCGCCTGAAGCGATAACGGCACCGATCTGCCCCATATGCATGAACTCTATTTGGAGAATGTAATCATTCAGAAGGTTGTTCTTCATGAGATAGCGGCCGAAATCGGCGCGCAGCAAAACATCGTAGATTCTGGAGAAGGCCGTCCATCCTAATGTCAGGATCAAACCATTGAATACCAGCACAGCGGAATAGAAGGCGACAGCGAGTTCCCGCTTCCCCTCAGACCAAAACGTTGCTGGCATGAAGTATGCAAACGCCGCCGCTGCGGCAGCGCAAGTCAAAAGTACGTAAGGCAGAAGTGCACGCCATCCGACTAACTCGGATTCCGCCTGTATAGCGCCGATGAAAGATGGCAGAAACTTGGGACGTTGAACGTTCATTCTTATTCTTCTTCCCGTCGATGGAACCGGACCAGCGCGCTGGCTACAGTGTGGCTTATCTCTTCGTCGTTCATATCTTCGGAATCAATAAAAACACGCAATTCACGTGGTTTTTCTTGTATCCGCTCATTCTTCGTTACATCTGGATCAAAGTGCGGTTTTTTGATCTCTGCATCTAAGCCCTCTGTTGTATGTCCGGCGACCGCCATTTGCCCGTAACCCGCCTCAACGAGGCCAGTAGCCGCAGCAATGAAACCATCACGGTGCATCCGCATTTGTGTACCTTCGGCCGGCTGCACTGTTCCTGTAAGCTTACCTATGCCATCTCGCTTGAACTGATCGCTGAGGGTTTGCGACAGCCTATCGACCGGTCTTGGATTGTTTGGTTGCAGAGTGAACCGGACGCGCGTGAGACTCCAATTCCGAAGAGCGCTCCTTACCTCTTGGGGAGTCGCCTCAAATTCAACTTGAACGTCGGCATTCTCTTGGCTGCGGATAATTGATCGCAAGCGATTTATCGCTTGTTTGCCGCCTAAATGAAGATCACCGGCGCGGTCATCAGCGGCCAATACGCCAAGAGACGGGATGGCAACAAAATCGTTATAACGAACGCTTCCGTCGTCGATAAGCTCCAAATCGAGCTTGTCCTTTGTCCTATCATATTTCGCTCGCAAACGACGCTGAACCATGACTCCTACAGACCACGACAATGCATCTCGACGACTGACCGAAAATCTTTTCGGACGCATGAGCACGGTATCCTGATTCCGCGGTTCCTCTTCTCGTTCGCGGTGCGCGACCATTTGGCCTTGCAATTCTGACATCATCGCGAACTGACCTGCCGAATTCAGTGGTTCTTGCCCCACTATCATCGTGTAGCGGCAAAATAGAAATGGCCTGCTCGCTGCCGCCATGACCCAGCCCCTCTCAGGTGCCCAAATCGGTGACCGAACCATGGCACAACTATGAGAGGCTGAAAATGGGGCTCTAAGCCGCCGATTGCTATCTAGGGACCTTGTGGCGTTTGCGCCATAATACCGGGGTAATCGAGCGCGCGGATTGCCGCCGCCAGCCGGCCGACCACGTTCGCCTCGCGATAAAGTGCGCAGATGACGGTGTAGGTTGGCAGCTTGTCGTCGGCCAGGCGAACCGGCTTGGTCCGTAGGCGTGGAGCAAAAGGCACGCTCAACAGCCGCAGCCCGGCCGCGGCCAGAAAGATGCCGCACAGCAGCGTGGCACATGGTTGCACCGTGACAGCCGGGATCAGAGCCAGAACCGTAACTGCGAGGATCGCCAGCGTGGCGGCGAGCGGGCTCGCGCTCAGGCGCCGGCGCGGCGCGTTCGACAGAAGCGGTTGCTCGCGCCGAAGCCCATCGGCGGCTCGCTCGCCCAGCGCGTCATGTGCGTAGCGCGATACGAAGTGCCAAAGCTGCCTGGAGGACGTAATCCGGAAGGGAGTAAGCCATTGCGGCACCGGCTGACGCGGATCGGCAAGCCGGCGCGCGGTCAGGCGGCGCGGCGCCACGATCCAGACGATCCTGCCGCCTTCGCGTAGCGGCAGCAATCCGGCGGCTGCGGCTTGGATCATTTGCGCGTCGTCAAGCGGGCAATCGGCACGGCAAACGCGATCGAGACGCTCGTAGTCGGCGCCCAGCGAAGAGGCCAGCGCGGCCAGGTAAGCCTCCTCGGTAATGGCATCGGCACAGATCAGCACACGATCGGCGCCAAGCCCGATCGACTGGGCGCGGCGTTCCGCGGCGGCGATGATGTGCGGGGGCAGCAGGTCGCGGACGCAGTCGAGTTCCGGACAGAAATTCGAACCCGGCCGGAGGAGTACGCGACGGGCGACGAAACGAAAATACGCCTGCGGACGGCGGCTGCCCCGCCAAATCCGCGCCTCAACGCGGCCACTCGCCGCCGCAATCACGCCGTCTAACGACACTCGCCAACTCTCGACGCAGCAATGGCCTCGCCGCCTCGCCTCGACTTTTCGCCGCGCCGCCGCTAAGCGGGCTTTGACCAACGAGAAGGTTCTGACCGCCGCCAGATGGTACCCATGGCTGGACGAAAGACAATATCCAGAAGCCATCGCGACGCCCTTGCCATAGCGGCTTTGCTGGTCGCGGCGCTCTCCATGGCGCTGTTGGCGGCGCCGGTCGGGGCGCAACCCGCGTCGCCACAGGGGGCCGCTCCATCGCCCCGGATCGTGGTGGTTCCAGGATTCTGGGACCCGCGCCGGCGCCCGGAACGGCCCGCCGTTCTGCGCCTGTCGAGCATCCGTTTTCTCACCGATCTTGGCTATCCGCCGTTCGACTTTGCCGGATCGGACGGCAATCCGATCGGATTCAACGTCGATCTCGCCCGTCTGATCTGTGACGAGATCAAGGTCGCCTGCACCATCCAGGCTCGCCCATTTGCAACGCTGCTCGATGCGCTCGACGCGGGCAGCGGCGACGCCGTCATCGCGTCGATCGCGGCGACCGCCGAGACGCGCAAGCACGCCGACTTCACCGATCCCTATTATCGCTCGCCGGCGCGGTTCGTGGCGCGCGTCGACGACCCGATCGGCGACGTGCTGCCGGAGCTGGTCGTGGGCAAGAAGATTGCGGTCGTCGCCGGGACCGCGCATGAGGCCTACCTCAAGCAAATGTTCACCCAGGCCGAAATCCACTCCTATCCGACCGACGCAGCGGCGCGCACGGCGCTGAAAAACCGGCAGGTCGAGTTTTTGTTCGGCGACGGAATAAGCCTTTCGTTTTGGCTCAACGGCACGGATTCAGGCGGCTGCTGCGCCTTCCGTGGCGGTCCCTTCCTCGACAGTCGCTTTTTCGGTGAAGGGGTTGGCATAGCGGTCAAGCCCGGCAATGTCGTCCTGCGCCAGGCGTTCGACTGGGCGCTGTTTCGCATTTGGGAGAAGGGAAGCTTCACCGACCTCTGGCTGCGCTATTTTCCGATCAGCCCGTTCTGAGCGGCGCGTTGACGCAAGCTTGACGTGGTTCAATAGTATCCGCGCGAAAGCCATGACGATGACGACTCCAACCATCGATGACGCCGCAACGCTGCGCGAGCTGGCCGAGCAATCGCGCGCGTGGCCGTTCGAAGAAGCGCGCAAGCTTTTGGTGCGGCTGGAGAAGGCGCCCAAGGATGAAGTGATTTTCGAGACCGGCTATGGCCCCTCGGGCCTGCCGCATCTCGGAACTTTTGGCGAAGTCGCCCGCACCGCCATGGTGCGCCACGCGTTTCGCGTGCTCACCGCCGACAGGATCAAGACCCGCCTTATTACCTTCTCCGACGACATGGATGGCTTGCGCAAAGTGCCCGAGAATATCCCCAACAGGGAAATGGTGGCGCAGCATCTCGGCGAGCCGCTCAGCAAAGTGCCCGATCCGTTCGGCACGCATGCGAGCTTTGCGGATCACAACAACGCGCGGCTGCGTGCCTTCCTCGATCATTTCGGCTTCGACTACGAATTCGCGTCGGCAACGGCCTGTTACAGGTCAGGCCGGTTCGACGCCGCGCTGCTCAAGGTGCTGGAGCATTTCGACGAGGTGATGGCGGTGATGCTGCCATCGCTGCGCGAGGAGCGCGCGCAAACCTATTCGCCGTTCCTGCCGATTTCGCCGAAGACCGGAATCGTGCTGCAGGTGCCGATCGTGGCCCACGACGTTGCGGCGGGCACGATCACCTACGAGGATCCCGATGGCGGCCAACGCGTCGTCACCCCGGTCACCGGCGGGCACTGCAAGCTGCAATGGAAGCCGGACTGGGCGATGCGCTGGCTCGCGCTGGGCGTCGACTACGAAATGGCGGGCAAGGATCTGATCGACTCGGTCAGGCTTTCGGGGAAAATCTGCCGCACGCTCGGCGGCACGCCGCCGGAGGGATTTAATTTCGAGCTTTTTCTCGACGAGCACGGGCAGAAGATCTCCAAGTCGAAGGGCAACGGTCTGACCATCGAGGAGTGGCTGCGCTACGCGAGCCCCGAGAGCCTGTCGCTGTTCATGTATCGTGAGCCCAAGGCGGCAAAGCGACTGTTTTTCGACGTGATACCCCGCAACGTCGACGATTATCTGCAATTCCTCGATGCCTATCCGCGGCAGGGGCCGAAGGAACGGTTCGGCAATCCGGTCTGGCATATCCACAATGGCGCGCCGCCTGCGCCCGACAATCCGGTGCCGTTCGCGATGCTCATTTCGCTCGTGACCGCTTCGAATGCGGAAAATGCCGAGACCTTGTGGGGCTTCATCGGTCGCTATCGGCCGGGCGTGACCAAAGAAACGCACCCGCATCTGGCGGCGATGGTCGATTACGCGATCCATTACTTCCGCGACTTTGTGCTGCCGGCAAAAAAATTCCGCGAACCGAGCGCTGCGGAACGCGCCGCCCTCACGGATCTGCGCGACGCGCTGTCGCAGCTTCCGCCGGACGCGCCGGCGGAAAGAATCCAGGAAATGGTCTACGAGGTCGGCCGCCGGGTGCCGTTTTTGGACGAAGGCAAAAGGGCCAAGGACGGCAAGCCCGGCGTGTCGCTGGCGTGGTTCGATATGCTCTATCAGGTGCTTCTCGGCCAGCAAAAGGGCCCGCGCTTCGGCTCGTTCGTCGCCGCTTACGGACCGCAAAATACCGTCGATATGATCGACGGCGCGCTGGCGAGATCGGCTTGAGTTGATGCAGTCCGCTTCGTACTGCTTCATGCGGCACAAAAAACTCTACTGACTGGCCCACAAAATGCGTGCGATCCACAGCACCTCGGAGGCCGGCAGCGTGCGGTCGGCGTGCTGGGCGTTGAGCGACCGAAGCTCGATCGACTTGGCGGTCTGCCGCTTAAGCTCCTTGGCCATTACCTCGCCGCCGCGCGTGCGCACCACGACGCGATCGCCGCGGCGAATGGGCGCCGACGGGGACACGACGATGATGTCGCCGTCGCGGTAGGCAGGCTCCATCGATGCGCCGGAGATTTCGAGCGCGTATGCGCGCTCGTCGTTGACGGCCGGGAACGCGATCTCATCCCACCCTTCGCCGGCCGGGAAGCCGCCATCGTCAAAATAGCCGCCGGCGCCGGCCTCGGCGAAGCCGATCAGTGGAACGGCGCGCGACGCTGCGCTGCCGGCGTTTTGTTCGACCAGCGTGACGAATACGTCGAACGCAGTGCCGGTCGCGGCCAGCGCCTTGGCGATCGATTCGGTTGACGGCCAGCGGGGGCGACCGGCCGGCGTGATGCGCTTTGATTTATTGAACGTGGTCGGATCGAGGCCGGCTCGACGCGCCAATCCGGAAGCGGAAAAGCCGGCCCGCTCGGCCAGCCGATCGATCGCCGACCAGACTTGTACGTGCGTGAGCATCGTCTCCCTTCCGTGGGCAAACAACGATCCTCCGCATATAGGAATATTTTGCCAAACCGCTCAACCCCCCGCGTGCGGCGTCCGACTTGCTTCGGAATCGTTGTACAAGCGCGTCGGCGCGGATATAGCCCTGTTTTGCGGACTTTGGGCAGCCGTGCTGACGATCTATAAAATCTGCGAAGAGACAGAGTGGCGGGGCGGCGCAGACGCCGGCCAGTTTGGCGGATCTGCAATCGACCACGCCGACGGGTTCATCCATTTCTCCACGGCGGTTCAGCTTGCGGAGACTGCGGCAAAGCATTTTGCTGGCCGGTCGGGCTTGGTTTTGATTGCGGTCGACGCCCAGGCGCTCGGCAGTGGACTCAAGTGGGAGCGCTCGCGCGGCGGCGATCTGTTTCCTCATCTTTACGGTGCGTTGCCACTCGGCGCGGTTCTTTGGGCGAGGCCGCTGCCGGATGAGGCTGGCGGCCGGCGGGCAATTCTGGAGCTGCCGCCATGATCAGGTTTTTCGATCGCCTTGCCCGGCCGCTCCTGTACGCACTCGATCCGGAACGCGCTCATCGGCTGGCAATAAGGATGTTCGAATCGCTGCCGCTGCCGCAGGCCGCGCCCGATGACAGGCGGCTCGCCACCCGAGCCTTCGGACTTGATTTCAAAAACCCGATCGGCATCGCGGCTGGATTCGACAAGCACGGCGAGGCGGCGGACGCGCTGTTGCGGCTCGGCTTCGGGTTTGTCGAGGTCGGTACCGTCACGCCGCGGCCGCAGATCGGAAACCCGCGCCCACGGTTGTTTCGGCTCGATGCTGATCACGCGGTCATCAATCGGCTCGGATTCAATTCGCAAGGCGCCGATGCGGTTTTTCGGCGGCTTGATACGCGCGCCGGCGCCGTTCGCGCACGCGCGGGCCGAGGCGACGCGGCCGCAATCGTCGGCATCAATGTCGGGGCCAACAAGGACTCCCCCGACCGCATCGCCGATTATGTCGGGGGGATCGAGCGCTTTGCTCCGATCGCAAACTATATCACGCTCAATATTTCTTCTCCGAACACGCCGGGCCTGCGCAATTTGCAGCAAGCTGCCTCACTCGACGATCTGCTGGCGCGCGCAGTGGAGGCACGCGAGCGCTTGGCGCAGAACGCCGGACCGACACCGCTCCTTCTCAAGATCGCGCCGGACCTGTCGCTCGACGCTCTCGACGATGTCGTCGGCATCGCCCGTTCGCGCCGGATCGACGGCATGATCGTTGGCAACACGACGATCGCGCGGCCCGCGACCTTGCGCGCGGCGGCGGCGAAGGAAGCCGGCGGCTTGTCGGGCCGGCCGCTATTCGTGCTGGCCACGCGCATGCTCGCGGAAACCTATGTGCGGGTCGAAGGCGCCTTTCCGCTGATCGGTACTGGCGGTATCGATTCGGGAGACGCGGCGCTCGCCAAGATCCGCGCCGGCGCCAGTCTGATCCAGATTTATTCCGGGCTGGTGTTCCGCGGCCTCGATCTCCTCGCCGAGATCAAGCGTACGCTGATCGGCGCGCTCGAACGCGAGCGCCGCAACGACCTCAAGGAATGCATCGGCGTCGACGCGGCTTCGCTCACTGTCGAGCGGTGGTCGCGCTGAGTTGGTGGCTGCGCTGAGCCGTCGCGACGAACATGAAAATCGCACCAAGGAGGATGAGATGATCGACTGCTACACCTGGACAACTGATAACGGTTACAAGCCGCGCATGATGCTCGAAGAGAGCGGGCTGCCGCACCGGATCGTACCGGTCAATATCCGCGAGCGGGCGCAGATGTCGCCGGAGTTCATGAAAATCAGTCCGGGGCACAAGATACCGGCCATCGTCGATGACGAAGGCCCCGGCGGCGTGCGCGTGACGCTGTGCGAATCCGGCGCGATCCTCAAATATTTGGGCGAAAAATCAGGGAAGTTCTATCCAGCCGATCCGACCGTGCGCGTCAAAGTGGATCAATGGCTGTTCTACGGCTCCGCGACCTTCACCACGCTGGCGCAGCAGTTCGGCCACTGGACGATACGTTCGCCGATCAAGGCGCCGGCCGCGCAACAGCACTATGAGGCCAACCTGCGCGACATGCTCGGCATTCTCGACCGGCACCTGGCCGACAACGAATATTTTTCCGGCAGCTATTCGATTGCCGACATGACCATGTATTCGGACGTGCACCTGCACGGCGTCAACGACGTCGGCCTTGGCGATTATCCCAATGTCAAGCGCTGGCACGATGCGATCGCCGCGCGCCCGGCCGTGCAACGGGCGTGGGGACCGTTTCCGGCGTGAACTGCGAAAAGGGCGTCGATCCTGCCTCCAGGAAGGCGCACCGGGCGAGCAATCACCGCGCTTCGCCCGGGGCGGCGGATCAGTGCGGCAAATTATGCAAGAAGGTCCGCTGTCGCTTGGCCAGATGCGACTGACGCGTGGTCTCCTGTTCCCGATCCATCAGTTCGGCGCAACGCAACCACCGTTGCGCCATTCCGGTCCAGACCGCTTTGTTCTCCGTACTGCGCGTAAACTTGGCCATCACTTCGCATTCGGCGGCGAATCGCAGGAAGCGGTCTGTGGTGTGCATTTCGGAACCTCCGGGCGCTGTGTCGGCTAGGCGACACAGCACAAAAGGGTTCCCACCGGCAAAGGTTCCGGGTTCCGCACATCAAATTTAAGTCATGGGCCTGCGACGTGGATCGACCTTGGGTCAGCGGCCGAGTGCCACCGCCCCCGGTGCCGGCGTCAAGACCGGCTTAAGCGCAGGAACCAGGCGGCGCCGCTCCCGCCGCTCGGGGATGACGCGATACACCTGTTTGGTCGCCTCGACGATGTGCACGCCGGCGAACGGCGCGGCGAGTTTGGCGCCGGTGCGCTCCCAGGCGACCGACGAGCGCAGGAACCAGCCGCGTGCGATCGGCGGCACGTACAGCGCTTCCCCCCAGCCCGTCGGCGTGAACCAGGTCTCGCGAAGCAGCTGCGTGATTTGCGAGCGTGAGTAGGGCTGGCCGTGGCCGAACGGCGTTGTATCGATGCGCGCCCACAGCCCGCGCCGGTTGGGAACCACGGCAAGCAATCGTCCGCCGGGAGCGAGCACCCGCCAGACTTCACGAAGCAATTCCGCCGGATTGGGAGACATTTCCAGCGCGTGCACCAGAAGCACGCGATCGACCGCCGAATCGGTCAGCGGCAGTTCGTCTTCCTCGACAAGCGCCGCCAGCGCCGGCCGCGTGGAGGGCCAGCGGACCGCTCCCTGAGGCGCCGGCATCACCGCCAAGCATCGTTCGGCCTCTTCGCGAAACAGACCCAGATAGGGCGTCGCGTAGCCAACGCCGAGCACGCGGAGTGCGCGCGTGTCCTTCCATCGCGTGCGGATTCCGCGGCCGACGAAGCGCCGGGCCACAGTTCCGAGTCGCTGGGCGTAGAAGTTGCGCAGATCGACGACGTCCATTGAGGACAAACTAGCATGGATTGGTTGGGCATTTGCGAATTCCGCCGCGTGTTTTGCGGGTTGAGAGCGATCCGCGCGCGGACAGCACAAAGGCCGGCGTTGAGTTTGCCGTCGGAAGCGGCGCCCAACAGGAGCGGTTTTGTTCCTCGTGGATCGAGGCGGCTTTCTCATCGCCATTTGGGCACGCGCGATAGTCGCCGCCAGGACTGTCGCCGCCAGGACTAGGCAAGCAGGACGCTGCGGCGGATAATGGCCTTGCAGCGATCAAAGTGGGCAAGAGCAATGTCGGCGCAAACATACCTGTTTCCGTGTCTGTCCGATAATTTTGGTGTCCTCATCCACGATCCGGCGAGCGGAGCGACCGCATCGATCGACGCGCCGGAGGCGGCGCCGGTGGAGGCTGCGCTGAAAAAGACCGGCTGGCGGCTGACCGACATCCTGGTGACGCACCACCATAACGATCACACCGCGGGGATCGGCGCACTCAAAGCACAGCACAAATGCCGCGTCGTGGCGCCGCGCCAGGAGGCGTCACGCATCGCCCATGTGGATGAAAGAGTGGGTGAGGGCGATACGGTGCGCGTCGGCGGCCTCGAGGGTCGCGTCATCGATACGCCGGGCCACACCGCTGGGCATATTTCCTATTTCTTCCCGTCGGACAAACTGGCGTTTGTCGGCGATACATTGTTTTCCATCGGTTGCGGGCGTGTCATCGAGGGCGATCCGCAGATGATGTGGAATTCGCTCCTCAAGCTGCGTGCCCTTCCCGACGACACGCAGTTCTATTGCGGCCACGAGTACACCGCGGCGAATATTCGTTTCGCCCGGACGGTGGAGCCGGAGAACGCGGCGCTGGCCGCGCGCGCCGCCGAGGTCGAAAGCCTTGCCGCTGCGCACAAGTTCACCATCCCGGCAACCATCGGCGCCGAGAAGGCAGCCAATCCGTTCCTGCGTGCCGATCGCCCCGAACTGGCACAATCGCTCGGTCTGGCCGGCAGCCCGCCTTGGAAAATCTTTGCCGAAATTCGTGAACGCAAGAATCGCTTTTAATGGCGATTCGCGCCACGCATTCGCCTCCCGCTGCCGAAGTCGTTCGGCTCCTTGGTCTGAAGCCGCATCCCGAGGGTGGATATTTTCGGGAGACGTTCCGCGACGAGCGGCACATTGGCGAAGGGCGTGCCGCATCTACCGCGATCTATTTTCTGCTCGCTCGCGGGGAGCGCTCGCACTGGCACCGCATCGATGCAGTCGAAGTCTGGCACTGGTATGCGGGCGCCCCGCTTGTGCTCAAGATTGCCCAGGATGCGCAAGCGATCGAACGCGTGACTCTTGGCAGCGATCTCGTCGCCGGCGAGCGTCCGCAGGCGGTGGTGCCGCCCTACGCCTGGCAGGCCGCCGAAAGCCTCGGCGAATGGACGCTTGTCGGCTGCACGGTCGCACCTGGATTTGAGTTCAGCAGATTTGAATTGGCACCGGAGGGATGGGAACCCCTCACATAGCGGAACGGGGCTGATAATGACCGCGCGCCCGGCCGCGAACCCGCAAAGCGAAACTTCAGATCGTGGCGCTGCCGCATTCATAGACAGTCTATCTGGCCTGAGGGAAGGCAACTCCGACCATGCAGTCCCTGGTGACGATGGCGGCGAGTTGCTCCTGCGTCCACTTTTCGGTGCCTGCCGGGCGTTCCGGCAGCACGAGGTAGCGCATATCGGCGTTGAAATCGTGGGTGCGTAGCGTGACCGAGTCGGGCAACTCGGTGCCGAATTCCTTGAGCACCGCCCGCGGCTCCGATACGACGCGCGAGCGATAATTGCGGCTCTTGTACCAATCGGGCGGCAGACCAAGAATGGTTCGCGGGTAGCATGAGCACAACGTGCAAACGATGACGTTGTGCACGTCATTGGTATTCTCAACCACGATCAGTTCGGCGTCTCCCATCGGGATACCCATTTCGGCGACAGCCGCCGTTCCATTGGTGAGGAGCCGCTTTTTGAATTCCGGATCGGTCCAGGCGCGCGCGACCACCTTGGCGCCGAGCGCCGGGCCGCGCGTGTCCATGAATTCAAGCGTTTTGCGAATGTCCGCGCTGGTGATGATGCCTTTCTCGATCAGCAGTTCCTTGATGGCGTGGACCATGATCTCGTATTCGCCGGCCCCCTCGGCCACCTCAATCGGGTCGTGCGGGTGGTTATGGCCGTGATGATGTTCGTGGCCATGGTCCTGACCGTGATGATCATGGTGCTTGTCGTGATCGCGTCCCTCGGTGTTCGCCATCTTGTTCTCCTCAAACCTTTTGCAGCCAGTGCTCGTAGATCTCGAGCTCCAGCACGTCGCTCTCGCCGCCTTTATATTCGGGCCAGATATCGGTTTGACGGATACGCACGCGATACAGCGGGCGTTTGGGCAACCCGTCGAATCCGTACGCGAGCTCCTCAGGATTAGCGAATGCGCCGCAGATGCGCTCGATCGTGCCGATCCGCCCGCGTGCGTAGCTTGGCACGCGCCGGTGACCCGGAGGATTGGCGTTGGCGATGCGTACCTTTTCGCCGGGGGCGAATTTCGCGTTGGCGACCTCGCTCATGCGGTCCTCTTGGGCCTGCGCTTGATTTCGGCGGCCCGACCCTCGACTTCGGCGCGGGTCAGTACGCCCTTTTCCTCCATCAGGTTGATGAAGCCCTGGGTCCATAGTTCGAAATAGGTCAGGGAGTTGTAGAAGCCCGGCTCCAAATCCTCTCGTGCGCGGCGAAATTCATCGACGCAATTGATCTTCGCTTTGGCGGGGCCAACCGTCGCCACCAGGGCGGTGAGCAAAATTTCCCACGGCTTGGGCTCGTGACCACGCGGGCCAATCGGTCCGGCGGGAAGTCCCCCGAATATCGTTCGGCCGTCTCATGACTTCACTTGCGGATGCGCACAAATCTCGCGGGCGCGGCGGGTGATCTCGTCTCGGGCCGTCATTCGCGTACCCTTCGGCGGATTGCGTTCGTGCGTGCGGCAACCTCGGCCCTGCTCAGCACGCCTTTTTCATGGAGCAGATTGGCCAGCGCCTGCGCAACACGCTCGAAATAGGCCAGGCGATTGTAATCGTCGCCCAATTCCTCGACAGCGCGCCGGGATTCGTGAACGGAGCGAAGACGTTTGCGGGAAAGGACTGCACCAAGCGCGACAACGAGTTGCTCCCAGGCGGCCGCATCGTGATGCCGCCGGTCGATGGGGCCGCCCGGCAGACCGCCGATGTCGTTGACCGCGGCGTTGGAAAAGCGCGCCTTGGGATGGGCGCGGTCCTTGTCGCCCGCCAGGGCGATTGCAAGTCGAGCCATGCGAATGCGCAGATCGCCTTCGTCCACTGTGCCCTTCGCGACCAGCACATCGGCGATTGCCTGGGCAAGTCGCTCGAAGGACGACAGGCCGCGACAGGACTCGTCCAACGACGCATCGGCGCGCTTCAATTCATCCACTGTCACGAGCTGGCGCATTCCGCCAAGGATGTCGACCAATGCGACGGACAATTTTTCCCACGGCAGCGCATGCTCCGGCGGACGGGGAATGATGTCGGCGGGTTCGACAGCGGTCATGGCAACTGCATTAATATCACCACCCGCACGCGCTGCGACACGGCGCGTAGCGCCTAGTGTGGTGCGGTGGTTCGGAATTCTGCGCAACCAGCCGAGCCGAAATTAAAGGTGCGGACTTCTGAACCGCCACACTAGACGAAATATTGCCCGCCGTTGACGCTGAGCGTCGCCCCGGTGACGAGCCCAGCCTCGTCGGAAGCGAGAAAGACCACGCAGCGCGCGATCTCCTGCGGCTCGCCGAGGCGACCGATTGGAATCTGCGGCAGGATATTCTTCTGCAGCACATCCTGCGGCATCGCTTTAACCATCTCGGTTGCGATATAGCCGGGACAGATCGCGTTGACGGTAATGCCCGCGCGGGCGCCCTCTTGCGCCAGCGCCTTGGTGAAGCCGAGTTCCCCGGCCTTTGCGGCCGAGTAGTTCACTTGGCCGATCTGCCCCTTCTGGCCATTGATCGAGGAAATGTTGATTATGCGCCCGAATTTGCGCTCGCGCATGCCCTCGATCACCTGCCGCGTCACATTGAAAAGCGAACCGAGGTTGGTGTTGATCACCGCGCTCCATTGCTCGGGCGCCATGCGGTGGAACATGCCGTCGCGGGTGATGCCCGCGTTGTTGACCAGCACGTCGATCGGGCCGATCTCCGCCTCGATCTGTCTCGTCCCGGCCGCACAGGAGTCGAACGAGGCAACGTCCCACTTGTAGGTCGGGATGCCTGTGTCGTTCTTAAATCTCTGCGCCATCTCGTCGTTGCCGCCGTAATTGGCCGCAACCTTGTATCCGGCCGCTTTCAGCGCCTTGCAGATGGCCGCGCCAATCCCGCGCGTTCCGCCCGTCACCAACGCGATGCGGGGCATGATTCTCCTCCCTGTCGGCGAAATTAGCGACGACGGTGGACGGACGACAGAGGATGGATGTTCAATGATCCGTCGTCCATCGCTGTCTTTCGTCGTCTATCTGTCCACGCACATCGCAATCCCCATGCCGCCGCCGATGCATAGCGTGGCGAGGCCTTTCTTGGCGTTGCGCTTGCTCATCTCGTGGAGCAGCGTCACCAGCACGCGCGTGCCGGAGGCGCCGATCGGGTGGCCGATGGCGATGGCGCCGCCGTTGACGTTGACTTTGCCGGTATCCCAGCCGAGATCCTTATTGACCGCGCAGGCCTGCGCGGCAAACGCCTCGTTGGCCTCGATCAGGTCAAGGTCGCCGGCGTTCCAACCTGCCTTCTTCAGCGCCGCCCGCGACGCTGGGATCGGTCCCGTCCCCATGATCTTCGGGTCGACGCCCGCCTGCGCCCAGGACACGATGCGGGCGAGCGGTGTCTTGCCGAGCTTGGCGGCTTTGCTCGCCTTCATCAGCACAACGGCCGCGGCGCCGTCATTGATGCCCGACGCGTTGCCGGCCGTCACGGTGCCTTCCTTGTCGAAGGCGGGGCGCAGCTTGCTGATCGAATCGAGCGTGGTGCCGTGCTTGGGATATTCGTCGGCATCGACGACCATATCCCCTTTTCGGGTTTTGATCGTCACGGGCGTGATTTCATCTTTGAATTTGCCCGCCTTCTGCGCTGCTTCGGCCTTGTTCTGCGATCGGACCGCGAATTCATCCTGTTGGGCGCGTGTGATCTGCCACTGCCGCGCGACGTTCTCGGCGGTGGTGCCCATGTGATAGCCGTTGAAGGCGTCCCACAGACCGTCCTTGATCATGGTATCGATCATCTCGAAATTGCCCATCTTCACGCCGCCGCGAAGGTACGCACAGTGTGGCGCAACGCTCATCGATTCCTGCCCGCCGGCGACCACGATTTCGGAGTCGCCGTTGAGGATGCCCTGGTAGCCGAGAGCGACCGAACGCAATCCCGAGCCGCAGAGCTGATTGACGCCCCAGCCCGGCACTTCCACCGGAATCCCGGCTGCGATCGCGGCTTGCCGCGCCGGGTTCTGGCCCTGTCCGGCGGTGAGAATCTGCCCCAAAATGACTTCCGACACCTGCTGCGGCTCGACTCCGGCTCGTTCCAGCGCCGCCTTGATCGCGGTCTTGCCGAGCTCGTGGGCCGGCAGCGACGCGAACACGCCGTTGAATGCACCGACCGGCGTGCGCGTGGCACTGACGATGACGATGTCGTCTGGCATGGCAATTATCCTTCCGGGGAGTTGGGTCACGCGCGGGCTGGCCGCGGGATCGCCGATAGCCTGGTGACAGGTTGATATATGTCATAGGGACGCCGCCTGCTGCCGACAAGGTGGAAGGAGGCTGTCCGCCGGCGGCGGCATGGCGAGTCCCCGGCTATGCATCGGCGGCCCAGAAAGCGGTAGCCGCGCCGGCAGAAACCGCCTATTTTGAGGGTCGAGCTAAGCGGTTCCGAGAAACTCATGTCCGCAACCACCACCAAGGCGGCAGAGCCGGTTGAGATCAAGAAATACGCCAACCGGCGACTCTACAACATGGGCACCAGCGCCTATGTGACGCTCGAAGACCTCGCCGCCATGGTCAAGAAAGGCGAGGATTTTGTCGTCCATGATGCCAAGAGCGGCGAAGAGATCACCCGCTCGGTGCTGACTCAAATCATTTTCGAGCAGGAGAATAAGCACGGACAAAACCTGCTTCCGATTACGTTTTTGCGCCAGCTGATCCGCTTCTACGGCGACAGCATGCAGATTTTGGTTCCACGCTACCTCGAAGTGTCGATCGAGTCGCTGACCCGCGAGCAGGAGAAGTTCCGCCAGCAGATAGCGCAGGCATTCGGCGTCGGCGCCTTCACTTCGCTTGAGGAGCAGGTTCGGCGCAATATGGAGATGTTCGAGCGCGCCTTCACCATGTTTGCACCGTTCGCCCGGCGCGAAGGCCAGGGCACCGCCCCTGAAGAACCGGAGAAACCGGAGAAATCCCCATCCAAGTCCGGTGACATCGACGAGCTCAAGCACCAGCTTGAGGAAATGCAAAGAAAAGTCGATCGCCTGACCGACAAGGGCGGCGGCTCACAATAGATATTTCGATCAGTTTCGCTCGCAGTCGAGCAACGCGCCGGCTCGCTGCAGCGGCGCTATTGCTCGCAGGCTAGTGGAGCGGATTTAACATTCGCTACCGATTTGGCCGCCAGTTCGCGAAGCAAATGTCAAATCCAAAAGCTCCTAGGACGGATCGTTGCTAGTGGTCCTTTGATTCCAACATGAACCACTAGGCTCCCGACAACGAAGCCTGGCGCGGATCTTCGGTCCACGGCCGTGCGGTCGAGGCAAGCCCGATCAGGGCGCCCTGGAGGTAATCGCAGCCCCAGTCCTCCAGCATGCGCGCGGCTTGCTCGCTCTGCACCCATTCGGCGACGGTTGCCAATTTCAGCCGCTGGGCAAGGTCGAGAAGCGTACGTACGAAAACGCGGTCATCCTCCGATGCCACGAGGTCGGTCACGAAGGCGCCGTCGATCTTGACCATGTCGACGCCGAGTTTGCGTAAGTTGCGAAACGAAGTGTAGCCGGCGCCGAAATCGTCGATCGCGATGCGACAGCCGAGATCTTTGGCGCGGGCCACGAAGCCGCGTGTGTCGTCGACGTCCTGAATGGCCGCGGTCTCTGTAATCTCGACAGTGAGGCGCTGCGCGACGTCGCCCCGAGCGCGCAGCAGCGAGCCCAGCCCGGCCCACCAGTCGGGATCGGACGTGGAGGCTGGCGAAACGTTGAGGCTCGCGTGCAGTCCCGGCGCGCCCGCCAATTCCTCGACGACGAGTTCGAGCACACGGTGATCGAGCAGGCGAACGAGGCCGAGCCGCTCGGCGACCGGCACGATCTCGCTGGCGGGCACGAGGCTGCCATCGTTGCGGCGGATGCGCATCAGGCATTCGTAGAAGCCCGGCCGTCGATCCGCCGCCGACACCACGGGTTCATACGCAAGAAAGATGCGACGCTCGTTGAGCGCGGCGACGATCTCATCGGTGGCGCGTACGTTTTCGCGGCGCAACGCTTCCCGCTCGACATTCGGCCGATAGGCGAGAAATGAGCTGCGCCGCTTGGCCTTGGCGGCGTCGAGCGCTTCCTGGGCGCGGGCGAGGACTTCGGCCGCGCTCTTGGCGTGGCGCGGCGCCGTTACCCCGCCGATGGTCGCGGTCACCGCCACCGGTCCGGCGCGGGTGATGGCCATGTGCTCGCGTATGCCCTGGAGCAGACGTTCGGCAGCTACCGCCATGTCGTCGGGCGTGCAGTCGCGCAGCACCAAGCCGAGCTTGTTGCCGCAATAGCGGCCGAGCGTGTCCTTGCCGCGCATCCGGCTGCGCACGCGCTTGGCGACTTCGGCAATGACCTGATCGGCGTTGTCGAAGCCGTACGATCCGTTGATGCGGGCAAGGTCGTCGATGGCGATCAGAAGAAAACCGCACGACGAGCGGAAGCGGATCGCATCCTCCAATGTGTCTTCGAGAACCTCGTTGAGATGGTACCGGTTCAATTCGCCGGTAAGGCCGTCGTAGCGCGCAAGATAGGTGAGCTGCCGTTCGTGTTCATAGCGTTCGGTTATGACGCGAACGAGGCCGTGCGCGCGCAGCGGTCGCCCATCGTTGCCGGCAAACCAGCGGCCGCTGTCCTCTACCCACAGCTTTGTCTCCGAGCCGGGGTGCGGACGAATGCCGTACTCAATCTGATAGGGGACGCCTCTCCCCTCGTCGCGCTTGTCCGACTGCTTTACCGCGTCAAAACGCGCCTGCGTGTTCTCTGCCAGCATCAACTGCGCATAACTGTGCCCGCTCGACACCGTTTCGAGATTGCGGACGAGCAGTACGTCCTTGACGTTTGGACTCCACAGCAGCGCGTCGGTGTCGATGTGCCACTCGTACGCAACGACACCGACCGAAGCGACAATCGGCGCGGTATCGAGCGTACCGGATGGCTCGCAATCCGCTAGGTCGGCCAGGGCGCTCGTGCCGGTATGGCGGCCGGGGTAACGCGGATCTGGCGAATCTTCGGGAATCACCGTCGCCTCATTCGGTTGTGCCGGGAAGGAATCGTCGGCGAATGTTGCGGATCAGGGGGATCGCGCGCGACCAACATATCGGCGGCTTTTTAAAGAATTCGGAAAGCTCCGCTCGCCTGACGGGTGGCGCTCCTTTCGGCCCTCCTCGCGGCACGACTCTTGCGATCTTTCAGCAAGAGTATGCCAAGTCCCGTTTTGGGACAGCAGGGCCTTCAACGCCGATGAACAGCGCTCTCGTTCCAGTTGCGCCGGATGCGGCGGAAAGCCGGGCCGCGGCAGTCAATCCGCGAGCCAGGGCTGATTTCGTTGCCCATCTGATCGCCACGGCGACGCGGCTGCCGCAGACGCGCCAACGCCGCCGCGCTCCAGCGATGGTCGCCGTCGCCGCCTATCGCACCTTCGGCCAATGGCCCAGTGAGGCCGGCAAGGCGCTCTCGCGCTCAATTTGATTTTTTGACGGGGCGTACCGGTCAGCGCGGCATCGAGGCGGATGCCGAGGCGACGTCAGGCTTCGGCTTTCTTGGTGATGACCTGCCGCCCGCGATACATCCCGGTTTTCAGGTCGATGTGGTGCGGGCGACGCAACTCACCGGAATCCTTATCCTCGATATAGGTGGGTGCTTTGAGCGCATCCGCGGACCGGCGCATGCCGCGCCTGGATGGCGATACTTTTCTCTTCGGCACGGCCATGACGGCGTACTCCTGGCTTTGCGGTGCTTGTCGAAACCCGGGCTTATAGAAGAACGCTATGCTCGTGGCTAGTGGGCGTAGATGCAGGCATCGAGCGCCGGATAGGTGGCGGCGCGGCGCTGGTAGATCGCGGCCAGCTGCCGCACCAGCAAGCTCGGCTTACGCGCGCTGCGCTCGTACGGATTGGGCAGGATTGCGGCCAGTTCCGCGGCCTGATGGGCATCGAGCCTGCGTGCCGGCAGACCGAAGGCAGAGCGAGCGGCCGCTTCGGCACCGAACTCGCCCTTCGGCCCCCACTCGGCGATATTGAGGTAGATTTCCATGATGCGCCGTTTCGGCAGCACCAGAGTGAGCCATAGAGCCAGCGGAATTTCGAGTACTTTGCGCACAATGCTGTGCCCGGGCCAAAGGAACAGATTCTTTACCGTCTGCTGGGTGATAGTTGAGGCGCCGCGCGCCTCGGCGATGTCGTCGTCGGAGTGCCGCAATACGTCGCGAATGGCGCCGAGGTCGATGCCGCGATTGTGGCAGAAGGAGCCATCCTCGGCGCCGATCACGGTGAGCACGAGTGCCGGCGAGAAGTGGCCGATCGGCGTGACGATGCGCTCCACCCGCTGGCCGGTTGCCCAGCGCCACAGCATCGGTGTCGAGACTGGATCGATCACCCGATAAAACGGCGCGATGAGATAGGGGGCGACGAGGACGATCAGCACCACGATGGCGCACAACGCGATTACGCGGCGCAGCCTGAATCCGGGCATGCGCGACACACCCGGACGGCGGCGTGGCGGCGGCGGCCTTTGCTCCTCCAGGCGATCCCGTTGCGCTGCCAGTACCATCATCGCCCCACTAACGCGCAGTTGAGGCGAAAGCGTGTGACGTATACCGATGTGCGATGCAAGGAGGCGCCGGCGCGGACCCCGCGCGCCGACGAGGTTTCGACGAAATGCAGCCTGGCGGCAAAAGCAAAACCTAGGCCGCCTCAGCCAGCGCCGGCTTGCCGCGGATCATGTCCGAGGCCTTGTCGGCCATCATGATCACGCAGGCGTTGATGTGAGCCGAAACCAGGTCGGGCATGGCGGAGGCGTCGCAGACGCGTAGCCGTTCGATGCCGCGCACGCGAAGCTGCTGATCAAGGACCCCGTTTGCGCCCATCGCGCAAGTGCCGGCCGGATGATGAGCGGTAATCACGGTCTGCTTCAGCCAGGCGTCGATGTCGGCATCGGACTGCACCTTCGGTCCCGGCTTGATCTCTTCGCCCCGAAAGGCGTCCATCGCCTTGTTGAAAACCAGTTCGCGCGAGCGTTTGAAACCTTCGCGCAGCGTCGGCAGATCGTTGAGCGCGGTGAAAAATTTGTAGACGATGCGCGGTGGCTGCCGGGGGTCGGCACTGTGCAATAGGACCTCGCCGCGGCTGTCCGGGTGCAAAAGTGTTGGGCGGATACCGAAGCCGTCGAGAAAAGCCGGGCGGACCAGCGGGAACCAGAGATGCGGATTGGGCGCGGTGCCGCGGAACATGAATTCGATGTCGGGCACTGCGAGCTCGGGCCGCGTCTTGACGAACGCATGCAACCCGCCCGGCACCACGGTGGCCGGTCCGCTGCCGAACAGATAGGCACGCAACATGCTGGCGGCCATGCGATCGAAACGCATTTCGCGATGAAAAGCGCCCGGCTGCGGCCGCGTATAAAACATGTAGGCGCCGAGATGATCCTGCAGATTTTTCCCCACTGCGAGGTCGGCTGCGACCTTGATGCCGAAGCTCTGCAGGTGATCGGCCGGACCGATGCCCGAAAGCATGAGCAGCTGCGGCGTATTGAAGGCGCCGGCGGCGAGGATCACTTCGCGCGCAGCCTCGGCGCGCAGTGTGGCCCCGTCACTCATGTATTCGACGCCCCTCGCGCACGTACCGTCGAGCAAGACCTGTGTGGTATGCGCGTGGGTTACGATTTTGAGATTTTTTCGGTTGCGCGCCGGCTTGAGAAAGGCATTGGCGGTCGATGAGCGCCTGCCGTCGCGAATGGTGTATTGGCCGCGGCCGAATCCTTCCTGCTGTTTGCCGTTATAGTCCGGCGTGATCGAATAGCCGCAGGCTGCGGCGGCCTCCAGCCAGGCATCGTAGAGCGGGTCTTTGGTCTTGGCGAATTCGGTGCCGAGCGACCCGCCGGCGCCGCGCCACGGGTCGGCGCCGTTCTGCCAGGTCTCGCAGCGGCGGAAATAGGGAAGCACGTCGGCAAACGACCATCCGTGCGCCCCTTTCTGCGCCCAGCGATCGTAGTCTCCGGCGTTGCCGCGCGTGTAAGCCATGACGTTGATCGAGGACGAGCCGCCCAGAACTTTGCCGCGCATCGCCTCGATGCGCCGGCCGTTCAAGTTCGGTTCGGGATCGGTCTCGTAGCCCCAGTCGAACATGCGGTTGTCGTGCAGGCGGCCCAAGCCGAGCGGAATGTGGATGTAGGGATGCCAGTCGTGCCCGCCGGCCTCGATGAGCAGCACGCTGGCAGCTTCGTCTTCGGACAATCGGTTCGCCAGCACGCAGCCGGCCGAGCCGGCGCCGACGATGATGTAATCGTATCCTGTGGCTGCCATGGCCCCCTTTACCTCTCTAGCCTCCTCAACGGCCTTTCTGCACGCAATGCGCGACGAAGCCGAACCAACCACGCCGCCCCCAACGTTTGAAGGTCAGGATCGCTCGACTAGTCCCGGACGTATCCGATGAGTTTCTTCTTCTTGCGGCCGAGCAGAACCAGGAGGGCTGATACCAGCGCCAGCACGACCCAGGTGGGCAGTGCCAAAATCCTCTGCACGTATGGGTCCCATGCCCACAGCGCGTTTCGCCGCAACCAGTCCTGCGCAGCGTCGAGGCTATGCTGGTCGATGTTGGCCCACAGTTCGTTGACGCGCACGTACACGAATTGCTGGTTCGCGATCGACTTGGTCCCATCATAGACCAGGAATACGAACGCGCTGGCAAGCAGAAACAGGCCGAGAAAGCGAAGCAGGAAACGAAACATGGAATGTCGGCGCTATAGATCGCGGATTGGCAGGCGTGGGCGATAATCACTGTTACGCCGCTCCGTGTTCAATCTGTGGCGGAAGCCGCAGCCTGGTCGCCTGCGGGAGCCTTGTCGTCGCGGCGGCTTGAGTAGGAGCCTCACCTTTCGCTAAGGTCGACGGGGCTTGGCTTCGGCTGGATTGCAGGGAATCGCTGAAAATGGCTTCCAAAGACGGCCAAAAGGACGGCAACCGCTCGAACCGTCCGACTTTCACCGATCAAGAAGCCCTGCTGTTTCACAGTCAAGGCCGGCCGGGAAAACTCGAAGTCGTAGCCACCAAACCGATGGCGACCCAGCGCGACCTGTCGCTGGCCTATTCGCCCGGCGTTGCCGTTCCGGTCCTGGCCATCGCCGAGGACGAGGCGCGTGCCTACGACTACACGACCAAAGGCAATTTCGTCGCCGTGATCACCAACGGCACCGCGATTTTGGGGCTCGGCAATCGCGGCGCGCTGGCGGCAAAACCGGTCATGGAAGGCAAGTCGGTTTTGTTCAAGCGCTTCGCCGACGTCAACTCCATCGATCTCGAAGTCTCGACCGAAGATCCGGACGCGTTCGTCGATTGCGTAAAACTGCTCGGCAAGAGCTGGGGGGGTATCAATCTCGAAGACATTAAGGCGCCGGAATGCTTCATCATCGAACAGAGACTGCAGGAGCTTCTCGACATACCGGTCTTCCATGACGATCAGCACGGCACAGCGATCATCGCCGCCGCCGGGCTGATGAACGCGCTTGAGCTGACCGGCCGCGATGTGGATCGCACCAAGCTCGTCTGCAACGGCGCCGGCGCCGCCGGCATCGCCTGTCTCGAGCTGTTGCGCGCCATCGGCTTTCGCCCGGAAAATCTCGTCCTCTGCGACACCAAGGGCGTCATCTATGAAGGCCGGCGCGAGGGCATGAATCAGTGGAAATCGGGCTTTGCGGTGAAGACCGATGCGCGCACGCTCGCCGAAGCCGTGGCCGGCGCCGACGTGTTCTTCGGCCTGTCGGTGAAGGGCGCGATGACCAAGGCCATGGTGAAATCCATGGCCGACAAACCCATCATCTTTGCCATGGCCAATCCCGATCCGGAAATCAGCGTCGAGGACGTGGCCGCCGTGCGCTCGGATGCCATCATGGCTACCGGTCGCTCCGACTATCCGAATCAGATCAACAACGTTCTCGGCTTTCCCTACATATTCCGCGGCGCGCTCGATGTGCGCGCCCGCGCCATCAACATGGAGATGAAGATCGCAGCGGCGCGTGCGCTCGCCGAACTCGCCCGCGAGGATGTTCCCGACGAGGTCGCGGCGGCGTATGGGGTGCGGCCGAAATACGGGCCCGATTACATCATCCCGGTGCCATTCGATCCGCGGCTGATTTCCGACATCCCGCCGGCGGTGGCGAAGGCGGCGATCGAATCGAAAGTCGCGCGGCGACCGATCGCCGACATGGAGACCTACCGGCAGCAATTGCGCAGCCGGCGCGATCCCATCGCTGGCGTGTTGACCGGCGTCTATGAGCGGCTGCGGCGACGGCCGCGGCGCGTGGTTTTTGCCGAAGGTGAAGAGGAGCAGGTGATTCGCGCGGCGGCGAGCTTCGTGCATCAGGGGCTCGGCAGCGCACTCTTGGTCGGCCGCGAAGGGCCGGTCCGCGAGAGCGCGCAGGAACTCGGCGTCGAGCTCGGCAGCGGCATCGAAATCATCAACGCGGCATTGTCCACGCGCAATGCCGCCTATGCGGCCTATCTGTACGAACGGCTGCAGCGGCACGGTTTTTTGCAGCGCGATTGCCAGCGCCTGGTGAATCAGGATCGCAATCATTTCGCTTCCTGCATGGTCGCGCTCGGCGACGCCGACGCCATGGTGACCGGCGTAACGCGCAATTTCTCGGTGGCGCTGGAGGACGTGCGGCGCTGCATCGATGCCAAGCCCGGCCATCGCGTCATGGGCGCCTCGCTGGTGCTCGCCCGCGGACGCACCGTGCTGGTTGCCGACACCGCGGTGACCGAAATGCCCGACGCCGGCGACCTCGCCGAAATCGCGATCGAGGCGGCACGGGTGGCGCGCACACTCGGCTACGAGCCGCGGCTGGCGCTGCTCGCCTTCTCGACCTTCGGCCATCCATCCGGCGAACGTTCCGAGCGCGTACAGGAAGCGGTGCGGATGCTCGACAGCCGCCGCGTCGATTTCGAATACGACGGCGACATGGCGGCTGACGTGGCGCTGAACATGGAACTGCGCGAGGCCTATCCGTTCTGCCGTCTCTCCGGGCCGGCCAATGTGCTGATCATGCCGGCGTTTCACTCCGCTTCGATTTCCACCAAGATGCTGATGGAGCTGGGCGGCGCGACCGTCATTGGCCCGATGCTGGTCGGCCTCGACCGCTCCGTTCAGATCGTGCCGCTGTCCGCCAACGACGCCCAGCTCGTCAACATGGCGGCGCTCGCAGCCTATAACGCCGGCTCATAGATCGCCGCCTAGTGTTCTGCCGATCCCGGCTTGCACGGGAAAGAACCTCACGAGCCGAGGCAATGCAGCAGCGCAGGCTGGGAGTTTCCGGACCGCAGGTTTCGCTGGTCGGTCTCGGCGCCAACAATTTCGGCGGCCGCATCGATCTCGCCGCATCGCGGCGGGTGGTCGACAAAGCGCTCGATCTCGGCGTCACGCTGATCGACACGGCCGACCTTTACGGCCACAACGGCGGTTCGGAAGAGTGCCTGGGACAAATCCTGGGGCCGCGGCGCCGGACCGTCGTGTTGGCGACCAAGTTCGGCCTGCCGATGGGCCGAGGGCTCGGCGGCGCCTCGGCGCGCTATATCGTGCGGGCGGCCGAAGCGAGCTTGCGGCGGCTTCAAACCGACTGGATCGATCTTTATCAGCTACATCGACCCGATCCGGACACGCCGATCGAGGAAACCTTGCGCGCGCTCGACGATCTGGTGAAGGCCGGGAAGGTTCGCTTTATCGGCTGTTCAAATCTAACGGCCGTGCAACTCGACGAAGCGCTGAGCGTCAGCGAACGCAAGCGGTTGGCGGCGTTCATCTGCTGTCAGGACGAGTACAGCCTGCTTGAGCGCAATCTGGAAAAGAACCTGCTCGAGCACTTGCGACGGCGCGGCCTGAGCTTGTTGCCGTACTTCCCGCTCGCCAGCGGGCTGTTGACCGGCAAGTACCAGCACGGAGCGCCCTTGCCGCCCGGCTCGCGACTCGCCAAAAGCCCGCCGCGCGGCGGTGGTGTCCTGAACGCGCGCAATTGGCGGATCGTCGAGGCGCTGGCTGCGTTCGCTGCGGCGCGCGGGCACACGTTGCTTGAGCTGGCGATGAGCTGGCTCGCAGGCCGGCCATTCATTCCCAGCATCATCGCCGGCGCTACCAAGCCCGAGCAGGTGGAGCAGAACGTCGCCGCCGTCGGCTGGAGCCTGTCGGCGGCCGATCTCGCCGAGATCGATGGCATAACGCTTTAACGATTTGGCGTAATTCACGGCAACCGATTCACCGCGGCGAAACCTCTGTTCACTATGCCTGTAGTTCATGCAGCCTATTGCGCAGCCTGTCCCGCTAGCTCTGGAAGTTCACGGTCTCGTCAAGCGTTTCGACCGCCCCGCGGTCGACGGCCTGGAGCTTCGCGTGCACAGCGGGGAATTCTACGCCCTGGTCGGCCCCAATGGCGCCGGCAAGACAACGACATTGCGGATGATTGCGGGTCTGCTTCGCCCCGACGCCGGCACTATACGCGTCGGCGGCATTGATGCGCTGGCCGACCCACCGGCGGCGAAACGGATCGTCGCATGGGTCTCCGATGAGCCGATGATCTACGATAAGCTTACGCCGCGCGAATACCTGGAATTTGTCGCAGGATTGTGGGGCGTGGCGCCGCAACTGGCGGCCGCACGGACAAGTTCGCTTCTGACTTGGCTCGAGCTTGCCCCCCATGCCGATGAGCGCTGCGAAAGCTTTTCCAAGGGCATGCGGCAGAAACTCGCTCTGGCGGGCGCGCTCGTCCATGAGCCGCGCGTGATCATTCTTGACGAACCGCTGACCGGTCTCGATGCCGGCTCGGCGCGGCAGGTGAAGAACGTTCTGCGCGAGCGCACGCGCGCGGGCGGCACCATCATCATGAGCACGCACATTCTCGAAGTCGCTGAGCGCATGGCCGATCGGATCGGCGTCATCAGCCGCGGCAGGCTGATCGCCGAAGGCACGCTCGAAGAGCTGGGCCATCAGGCCGCGCGCCGCACGCAAGCGGGCGGCTGTGAGGGCGGCAGCCTGGAAGACGCGTTCCTCGCGCTTGTCGGCGAGCCGGCGCTGGCCGCATGAACAGCGCAGTGGGTACGGCGTTCTGGTTCGCGAGGCACGAAGCCCGGCTGGCCTGGCGCGACTGGCTGTCGATGATCGGCGCCGGAAAGCGGTCGCGACTGCGCAAGGCCGCGATCGGCTTTGCCGCTTTTGTCATCTTCATGCATTTCATCGCCTATTGGATGGTCGGCCGGTATGCCGCGGCCACGCTCGACCGGCAGATGTTGCTCGCGATCACGGTGAGCGTCCTTTTGTCCTGGACCTTGATGATCTCGCAGGCGATGGAGGCGATTACCCGCGCTTTTTACGCGCGCTCCGACCTCGACCTGATCCTCGCTTCGCCGGTCGATGCAAAGAAGCTCTTCGTCGTGCGCATTGCTACGATCGCCCTGGCGACGACGATGATGGCGCTGCCTCTGGGCGGCCCGTTCATCGATGTGCTCATCGTTCGCGGCGGCTGGCGCTGGCTCGGTGCTTACGGGTTGATCGCGGCAATGGGCGCGGCGGCGACGGCGCTGGCGCTTGCCCTCACCGTGGCTTTATTTCGGATGCTCGGCGCCAAGCGCACGCGCTTCGTGGCGCAAGTCGTCGCCGCACTGATCGGCGCCGCCTTCGTCATCGGCCTGCAGGTCGCCGCGATCCTCTCCTACGGCACGATCTCGCGCAGCGCCGTGCTGCAATCGCCGGCGCTGCTGGGGATGGCTCCCGGAGAAGGCAGCATGCTGTGGTGGCCGGCGCGTGCGGCGCTCGGCGACGGCTTGGCGCTGTTCTGCGTGCTTGCCGCGAGCTTTTTGCTGCTCGCGGTCGCAATCGTCCTCATTGCCCCGCGGTTTGCCGATTACGCGCTGGCCGCGGCCGCCGTCGGCAAGTCTCGCGCGGTGCCTGCGCGGCGCAACGCCTTCCGCGCGCGCAGGTCGCCACGCGCCGCGCTGCGCCGAAAGGAATGGATTCTGCTGCGCCGTGATCCGTGGCTGATGTCGCAAACTCTTATGCAGATGCTCTATCTGCTTCCACCGGCGCTGATGCTATGGCGCAGCTTCGATCGCGGCAGCGGCGCGTTGCAGCTTCTGGTGCCGGTTCTGGTCATGGCGGGCGGGCAGCTCGCCGGGGGGCTTGCCTGGCTCGCCATCTCCGGCGAGGACGCGCCCGACCTCATTGCCAGCGCGCCGGTGCCGTCCCGCCTGGTCCTTGCCGCCAAGTTCGAGGCCGTGCTTGGCGCTGTCGCCATGATCTTTGCGCCGCTGCTTGCGGCGCTCGCAATCGCCGCGCCTCGGCACGCGCTGATTGCCGGCGGTGGCATCGTGATTGCCGCGGCGTCGGCGGCCGCCGTGCAGTTCTGGTACCGCAGCCAGGCCAAGCGCAGCGTGTTTCGCCGCCGCCATGTCTCCTCGCGACTTGCCACCTTCGCCGAGGCGTTTGCCTCGATCGGCTGGGCGGCCGCATCCGCGCTTGCCGCCGCCGGACTATGGCTCGCCGTCGCTCCGGCGGCTCTGGCGCTCATGGTGCTCGGCGGCGCCCGCCTGATGAGCCCGCGCACGCAGGGGGCTTGCTAGTGGTTCTTTGATTCTAGCATTCGCACGAGCCTGCCGACCCCGGATGGGAATGTTAGAATCGGACCACTGGCCGCGACGGCCTCGACCCGACGATCCCGACTGTGATTTAACGTTGACTCCGCCCAGCGGCGGCTGACATCGTTCGCGAAACTGCAGGGAGAATCCGCCAGTGACTCCGTTCGCAATGGCCGATCCGACGTCGCTGGAGGAAGCGCTGTCGCTGCTTGATCCGCAAGAGCCGACGGTGCGGCCGATTGCCGGTGGCACCGCGCTCATGCTGATGATGAAGGCGGGTGTTTTCCGGCCGACGCGATTGATCTGCCTGCACAGGATCGAACCGGAGCATGCGCGCATCACTGTCGGCGGCAGCGGCGAGTTGCGCATCGGCGCCATGGCGACGCTGCGCCAACTTGAAAAGGACGCAAACATTGCCGCGCGACTGCCGGTACTCGCCAAAGCGATGCGCACGTTGTCGAGCGTGCGGGTGCGCAATGTGGCGCGCGTCGGCGGCGCGCTGGCGCACGGCGATCCGCACATGGATTTGCCGCCGGTGCTGACCGCGCTCGGCGCTCGCGTCACCATCGCCGGCCGAGGCAAAAGGCGCGAACTGCCGCTCGAGCAGCTTTATGCCGGCTATTACCAGACCGTCCTGGAAAACGATGAGCTGATCGCGGCGGTGACCGTCCCTGCGCTCAACGATCGCAAGGCCGCCTACATTAAAGTCACCTCGCGCACGGCGGACGATTGGCCCTCGCTCGGCGTAGCCGTGTCGTTTGCGCTCAAGGATTCGACGCTGCACGCCCCCATAGTGGTGGTCAGCGCCGCCACCGAGAAAGTCACCCGAATGACGGCGACCGAAAGTGCGCTGCAAGGCGCCCGGCTTGACGACGCGACACTGCGGCGCGCCGGCGACGCCGCGGCTGACGAGGTACAAACTCTCTCCGACGCCCATGGCTCGGCGCCGTATAAGCGCGAGCTCTTGCGCGTGTATCTGCGCCGCGCGATCCGCCAAGCCGCGGACGTGGGTGTGAACCAGGAACATGCGAACTGACGTTGAGAAGGAGCCGGAATGGGACCGATGACCGCACGTACGATCAATTTCACTCTCAACGGCCAGCCGATCAGCGCCGCCGTCGAGACGCATCATAATCTCGTCGAACTGCTGCAGCGCTTCGACCTGTTCGGCGCGCGGGAAAGCTGCGGGCAGGGGCTTTGCGGCTGCTGCACCGTACTGGTCGACGATGTGGCGGTCTCCGGCTGTCTTTATTTTGCGGTCTGGGTCGATGGCAAGAGCGTCACGACCGTCGAGCACCTGGACGCGAACGGATCGCTGTCGCCGGTGCAGCAGGCTTTCATCGACGCCGGCGCGTTTCAGTGCGGGTATTGCACGCCGGGCTTTATTCTCATGACGCATCAGTTGCTGAAAGAGAATACAAAACCGAGCGACGACGACATCAAGCATTATCTGTCGGGAAATCTCTGCCGCTGTGCCGCCTATCCGGAAGTCATCGAAGCCGTGAAGAGAGTGGCGCGAGGGTGATCGCGATGGGTGGGATGACGTGCCGACCATCCGACTTGGCCTGATCGGCGACGACATTGCCGCGTCGCGTTCGCCGGCCTTGCATCGCCTCGCCGGCCGAATCTGTGGCCTCGACGTCCGCTACGACCTCCTGGTGCCGCGCGAGCTTAAGCTCGATTTCAATTCTGTCTTCGATCGTGCGCGCAGCGACGGCTATCGCGGGCTGAACATCACCTATCCCTACAAGGAACGAGTGCTCGCGCGGATCAAGATCAACGATCCGATCGCCCGCTCGATCGCCGCCTGCAATACGATATTGTTCGAGGGTGACGACGCAATCGGCACGAACACCGATTACGTCGGATTTCTCGGCGCGTGCCGGGCCGCGTTCGGGCGGTCTGCTCCGGGCCGTGTTGCCCTTGCCGGATGCGGCGGTGTCGGCAAGGCGATTGCCTTCGCGCTGGCGGAACTGGGCGCAGAAGCCGTGCAATTGTTCGATCCCGCACCGTCGAAGGCAGAGGAATTGGCGCGAGCGCTCGCCATCGCGCACCCGGCGCTCCAAGTCCAGGTCGCCAACACGATAGCGCAGGCCTGCGAAGGCGCCGGCGGCCTGGTCAATTGCACGCCGCTCGGCATGGTCGGTCATCCCGGCAATGCGTTCACGGGTGCGGCGATCGGCGGTGCAAGGTGGGCGTTCGACGCGGTCTATACGCCGATGGAAACGCCGTTCCTGCTCGCCGCACGCGATGCGGGCCTGGCGATCCTGAGCGGCTACGAACTGCTTCTGCACCAGGGTGTTGCCTGTTTTCGAATTTTCACCGGCCGCGAGGTCAGCGTTGCCGAATTACGCCGGGGGCTGGCGACAGTCGATTCCGAGTTGCCGCAAGGGAGTTGAACCCTTCAGGCCGGTTTGAGCGCTGCCATAAATCTGTGCCGGATCGCATGGCCGTCGCGCAGTGGCAGCACCTGCGGGGCTTCCTCGGCGCGGATGCGGGCCTTGATGAAAATTGGACCGTCGCCCGCGCGCATTCGCGTGCGCACTTCGTCTGTCTCGTCGAGGCGCGCGACTTCACACGCGTATTTGAAGCGGCAGGCGAGCGCCGTGGCGACGAGATCGATGCCGCCGTGCGTGGCGCTGGGCTGCATCCCCGTCTCGCCGTAATGGGCGTTGTCGAGGACGACGAGAGCCAAATTTTTCGGTTGCCTGACGCCGATCGTGGCGAGGCTGCCCAGCCCCATGAGCATGTCGCCGTCGCCGGTGAGCACCGCCACGCGGCGGTCGGGGCGCGCCAGCGCGAGCCCGAGGCCGACCATTGCGGTGCCCCCCATCGCGCCCCAAAGGTAGAAGTTGAGCGGATGATCGCCGGCCGCGGCGACATCGAAGGTCGCTGCGCCGAGACCGGTGACTATGAGCAGATCGCCGCGGTCGATCAGCAATTCTCGCACGAATTCGCGCCGGTCGAGCATGCTTGCCTCTCACCGTTTCCATTGTTTGCGGCCGATCAGCCGCTGCGACAGCACGATGGCGATCGGCAGATTGCCGTAAAACGCCATGTCGCAGCCGGCTCCGACAACCTCGTCCACCTGATCCGCGTTTTCGATCCGATAGGTCAGAAAGCCGGCAAGCCGCAGCACCTCTTCGGCAATCGAACCCATCGGCACCTGCCACGGATTGAATTCAGCGAATTCGCCGCGCATGGTCACCAGCGCCACGCAGGCAAAGCCGCAATTGCGCAACAGTGAAAACATGTTGACGCAGTTGCCGACCCCGCTCGACTGCATCAACAAAGCGGCGCGCTGGCCGCCGAGCGCGGCCCCGGCGACTAGTCCGACGCCTTCTTGCTCGCTGGTCAGCACAACGTCGGCGATCTCGGGATCGGCCTGGCAGAGTTTGATCAGCCGGCTCAAGCCGCCGTCCGGCACATAGCCGACCTGACGAATGCCGACGCGGCGAAAATGGCCGTGAACGACATCCGGCCAGGAGGTCTCAATGGTGGTCTGTGTGTGCAATGAAAGATCTCCCGCGCTTGTTGGTCTTTGTCACGCATTGCTCGGCGGCAGCGGTGAGCGGCCGCGGATCATGTCGGCCGCTTTTTCGGCTATCATGATCGTCGGCGCATTAATGTTGCCGCCGACGAGGTCCGGCAGCACCGACGCGTCGACTACGCGCAAGCCGCCGACCCCGCGCACGCGTAATTGGGGATCGACGACCGACTGTTCATCAAAACCCATGCGGCAGGTGCCCGCCGGATGATGGACAGTTATGGCGGTCGAGCGAATATGGGCGTCGATCTCGGAGTCGGATTTAAGCGGTGTTGATTCGGCGCCGATGAACGGCTTGAGCGGACCCTGACGGCCGACATCGCGCGCCATGCGCAGCCCGGCGCGTAAGGCTTTGAGGTCCTGCTCGACCGCAAGAAAATTCTGACAAATGCGCAGCGGCGCCCGTGGGTCGGCCGAGGCCAACTCGACACGGCCGCGGCTTTGCGGTCGCAGCAGCGCAACTCGGCAGCCGAACCCATCGGGAAAGGGCGGTAAAAACGGTGGCAAATATGGTTTTGCCGCCATCGACCCGGCGTTGAACAGAAACTGCACATCGGGCAACTTCGCGCCGGCGTCGGTCTTGAGAAACGCGAACAGACCGCCGGGCAAATCGCTCGCAAAGCCGGTGCCGAAGAGATACGCCCTGGCAAGCTCGCGCGTAATGCGATCGAGCCGCATCGCTTGATGGAATTTCCCCGGCTCCTTGCGAGCATAAAGCAATCCGGCCGAGATGTGATCCTGCAAATTCTTACCCACCGCCGGGAGCGGAACCTTCACGCCGATACCCTGGGCGCGAAGCTCGGCCGGGTCCCCTATGCCCGAGAGCATCAAAAGCTGCGGTGAGTTGATGACGCCGCCCGCCAGAATGACTTCGCGCGCCGCGTAAGAGCGAACGATCTGGCCACCGCGCGCATGATACTCGGTGCCGACGGCGCGGCCGCCCTCGACAAGCACCCGACTTGCCAGAGCGCCGACTTCAACCCTTAGATTCTTTCGCTCCAATGCCGGCCTCAGATAGGCACGCGCGGCGCTGCAGCGGCGGCCGGCGCGGATTGTCGATTGCCAGCGAGCGAAGCCCTCTTGATTGCGGCCGTTGTAATCGTCCGTCCACGGATGGCCAGCCAACGCACCGGCCTCGGCATAAGCCTCGACCAGCGGGTCGACGAAGCGGGTCAACTGCGTGGTCAGCGGCCCGGCGCCCCCGCGATACAGGCTGGCACCCCCCTCCCAGGTTTCTTGGCGTTGAAAATAGGGCAACACATGCGCATACGACCATTGCTCGAGTCCCGCGGCGGCCCAGCGGTCATAATCGCCGCGATGCCCGCGCACATAGGCCATGGCGTTGATCGAGGACGAGCCGCCGATCACCTTTCCCCGCGCGCACTCGATCCGGCGCCCATTCAGCGCCGGCTCCGGCTCGGAAAAATACATCCAGTCGTGCATGCGGCGGTTGAGCATGCGGCCCCAGCCGAGCGGAATGTGGATCCAGGGATCGCGGTCCCAGCCGCCGGCCTCAAGCATAAGCACACGCCCGGCCTCGGATAGCCGGTTCGCCAGCGTGCAGCCGGACGAACCTGCGCCCACGATGATGAAATCGTACTCGGTGTCGTTGGCCGCAGTCGCCATAAACGTTCACGTACTCCCGCGGCAGACATCATCCGCCGTCATCCAACAGAACGGTACATCACGCGTTGCTGGGTGCAAGCGCGCCGCGGCCGCGGATGATATCGGCCGCTTTTTCGGCGATCATGATCACCACGGCATTGATATTGCCGCCGATCAGGTCAGGCATCACCGAAGCATCGACCACGCGCAACCCTTCGACGCCGCGCACGCGCAATTCTGGGTCGACGACGGAGTCGCCGTCGCTGCCCATGCGGCAGGTGCCGATCGGGTGGTAAACTGTAATACCGGTCGAGCGGATATGGGCATCGATTTCGGCATCGGTGTTGAGCGGCGTTGCTTCGGCGCCGACGAACGGGGCGAGCGGGCGCTGCCGGGCCACGTCGACGGCCATGCGCATGCCGGTGCGCAGGACTGTCAGATCGTCTTCGGCGTCGAGGAAATTCAAACCGATACGGGCCGACGCGCGCGGATCGGCCGATGCCAATGAAACCCGACCGCGGCTCTTCGGCCGCAACAAGGCAACCCGGCAACCGAACGTGTCGGCAAAGCTCGGCAGGAGCGGCGGCAAATACGGCGCTGCCGCCAGCGATCCGGCGCGGAACAGAAACTGGACATCGGGCAGTTGAGGATCGAGACCGGTTTTCAGGAACGCGGTGACGCCGCCCGGCACATCGCTCGCGAAGCCGGTGCCGAAGAGATACGCCTCGGCGAGATCGCGCACGATGCGGTCCAGCCGCATCTCGCGGTGGAATAGTCCCGGCGACTTGCGGACGTAACCGACGTCGGCCGACAGATGATCCTGCAAATTCTTACCGACGGCGGACAGCGGCACTTTTGCTTCGATGCCGCTGGTGCGCAATTCGGCAGGGTCGCCGATGCCGGACAGCATCAAAAGCTGGGGCGAATTGATCGCGCCGCCGGCAAGGATAACCTCGCGCCCGGCATAGGCTCGCGCTGTTTCGCCGCCGCGGGATGAAAATTCAACGCCGACGGCACGATGGCCTTCCAGTAGAACGTGGTTGACGAGCGCGCCGATCTCGACGCGCAAGTTGGACCGCGCTATTGCCGGCTTCAGATAAGCGACGGCGGCGCTGCAACGCCGGCCGTTGCGAATTGTCACTTGGCGGAGGGCGAAGCCTTCCTGCTGGCGGCCGTTGAAATCGTCGGTCCAGCCGTAGCCCGCGGCAGCGCCGGCCGCGGCAAACGCCTCGACAATCGGGTCGGCAAAGCGGGTGTGCCGCGTCGTCAGCGGTCCGTCGCTGCCGCGATATGGATTGGTGCCGCCTTCCCAAGTCTCCTGGCGGCGGAAATAGGGCAGCGCGTGCGCGTAGGACCATTGGGTGAGGCCTGACGCGGCCCAGCGGTCGTAATCGCCGCGATGACCGCGCACGTAAGCCATGGCGTTGATCGACGACGAGCCACCGATCACCTTGCCGCGCGGTATTTCGATCTGGCGCCCGTTCATTTGCGGCTCTGGCTCCGACGAATACATCCAATCGTGCATGCGCCGCGCCATCATGCGGCCCCAGGCAAGCGGAATGTGGATCCACGGATCGCGGTCCCAGCCGCCGGCCTCGAGCACCAGAACGCTCGCGTCTTCGGACAGCCTATTCGCCAGGGTGCATCCGGCCGAGCCGGCACCCACGATGATGAAATCGTATTCGGCGGCTTTAGTGCGCGGCATGGCGTGATGTTCGCGTGTTGCTCGGACCCCCGCCATCATCGGCAAATGCACGGTCTTTGCAAAGGGGCCAGCGGTTATTATTGTGCCTGCGTTCAGCCAAGAAGCAGAAACGGAGAACTGGCATGGCTTCTCGACTTCGCCACATCGCCATTATCGTGCCCGATCCGGAGCAGACGGCGAAATTCTTCGAAAGCGCCTTCGGCATGACGCGCGCCGGCACCGCGCGCCGCGGCATCTACATGTCGGACGGCACAGTCAACGTCGCGCTACTCAAGACTGAAGGCGACGAAAAGCCCGGCCTTTACCATTTCGGCATGTGGGTCGATGATCTAGACGAGGCGGAAAAGAAGGTCATGGACGCGGGTGGCAAATACCTCGCCGGCCGACCGACTTCGCCAAACTCCTTCTATGAGGCCAAATACAAGGACCCGACCGGCGTGGTGTTCGACCTCACGCACCGCGGCTGGGCCGGCGCCACCAAGGAAGTCACGGCAAAGGCGTAATCGTCATTGCCGGACTTGATCCGGCAATCTATGCGGCATTGAGGCTGCATGGATGGGCAGATCAAGCCCCGGTTTGACGGTTTGGAAGCCGCTGCATCGATGCCAAGCTATCCCGATCGCATCATCGTCATCGGCGCGGGTCCGGTCGGACTTTGTCTGTCGCTCGCCCTGGCGCAGGCGGGTATGGAAGTCTGCCTGATCGAGGCTCTGGGCGAGGACAATTTCCTCGACCAGGTGTCACGCGCGGGAACCAATCATCCGGCCACGCTGGAAATGTACGATCGGCTCGGACTCTACCAAAAGCTTGAGCCGCGCGGCATCGTCGCCCCGGTGTTTCAATACTGGGACCGGCAAGAAGACAAGCTGATTGCCGCATTCGATCACGCCCATCTCAAAGACGACACGCGCTTTCCCTACGTGCTGCAATGTGAGCGCATCAAGATCGTCGATGAAGCGCGTAAGCTTGCCAAGCTCATGCCCAACGTCGAGCTGCGGCTAAACACCGAGTTTGTCTCCTTTTCGCAGGATGCGGACGGCGTGACGGCCATGGTCATCAATCCGGCCGGCGAACGGGACGCCATTGCCGGCCGCTATCTGGTGAGCGGCGAGGGCGCGCGTAGCATCGTCCGCAGGGACCTCGGCATCGCCTTTGAGGGTTTCACCTACGAGGATCGCACCCTCAACATCGAGGTGGCCTACGATTTCACCAAGCACGGCTACGCCGAGCGCAATTACATATCCGACCCGGTCGAATGGGCGAACCTGTTCCATTGGAAAGGCCCGCCCGACCGCTGGCGGATCCATTTTCCGACCGATCCCGGCGCCGACGAGAAGGCGCTGATGCGGCCCGAAGCGTTGCACGCGCGCCTGCAGGGCTTCTTGTCGACCGATAAGGCGTTCGACATCGTCGGCAGCAATCTTTACGTAGTGCACCAGCGGGTCGCGCAGAAATTCCGCGTCGGGCGAGCCATCCTGGCCGGCAATTCCGCGCACGTGAACAGCCCGATCGGGGCCATGGGAATGAACTCCGGCGTTCACGATGCGATCAACCTCGCCGACAAGCTCATTGCCATTGCACGGGCCGAGGCCGACGATAGCGTGCTCGATCGCTATGAGCGCCAGCGCCGCCACGTCGCCGTCGCCCATACCCAGGCGCAGACCATCCGCAACAAGCGTCTGCTGGCCGAGCGCGATCCGGCGGTGCGCCGGCGCAACCGCGACGAATTGAGACGAACCGTGGAAACTCCGAATCTGGCGCGGAAGTTTTTGCTGCGTACGGCCCTGTTTGAAAGCTTGAGAGAAGCCGAAGCCATTGCTTGAAAGAGTGGAGGACACAAAATGAAGGGGGGGACATTGGCGCTGCTGCTCGCGATGATTGCGGGCGCAACAGTTGGGGCGCAGACCTCAACACGTGCAGCTGGTTGGCCGGACCGACCGATCCATTTCATCGTGCCGTTTCCGGCCGGCAGTAGTTCCGACATCGTGGCGCGGATCGTCGCGCAGAGATTGGGAGAAAGGCTCGGTCAAACGCTCATCGTGGAAAACCGGCCCGGCGCCAGCGGCGCTATTGCCGCCGAGTTCGTCGCGCACGCCGCTCCCGACGGCTATACGCTCGGCCTGATCAATACGAGCTTTACGCTGCTGCCGAGCCTGTCAGCCACGCACACGTTTGATCCGATCAAGAGCTTTGCGCCGATTTCAATGCTGGGTGCCTCACCGTTCATTCTCGCCAGCTATCCCGGCTTTTCGGCGCACACCGTGCAGGATGTGATCGCGCTTACAAAGGCCTCGCCGGGAAAGCACACCTACGCCGAAGCCGGGCCGGCTACCCTCGCCAATCTGGCCGGGCTGCTGTTCAACAAAATGGCCGGTATTCAGATAACGCCGGTGGCTTATCGCGGCACCGAACAGGAGATGCCGGATTTGATCGCCGGCCGGGTCGACATGGCATTTGTGACCATTCCGCCGACACTGCCTCTCATTCAACAGGGTCAGGTTCGCGCGATTGCCGTCACCGGCGCGCTCCGCAGCGGTGCGCTGCCAGACGTGCCGACGATCGCGGAGTCCGGACTTCCCGGCTACGAAGCCGTGCTCTGGCAGGCGATCAACGCGCCCGCCGGGACGCCGGCGCCGATCCTGGCGCGCCTCCATACCGAGACGAACGCGTTGCTGCGGGAGCCGAGTACCGTGAACGCCTTGGCGAAGGTCGGCGTCGAAGCCGAGCCGAGCACGGCGCAGCAGCTTGCATACCGCATCGCCGCCAATATCAAGAAGTGGCACGAGGTGATCGTCGGCGCCGGCATCAAGCCGCAGTAAGGCGCTTGACGCATGGCAAGGGGCGGCCGATGCTGCGGTCAAATGCGCATGGCGGGTTTTCCCCGCAATCGAAGGGAGTGTTTCATGGCTGCACGGCTTCGTCACATCGCGCTCTCGGTCCCTGATCCCGACAAAGCCGCAAAGTTTTTCGAGGATGCCTTTGGCATGAAGGTGGTCGGCAAAGCCGGCATCGGCTGCTATGTCTCCGACGGCACCGTCAACGTCGCATTGCTGAAATACGAGGGCGAGGTGCCCGGATTCCACAAGGGCTATCACGGCATCGTCCATTTCGGCATGTGGGTCGACAACCTCGAAGAGACCGCCGCGAAGGTGACAGACGCCGGCGGCAGTTATTTCGAGGGCGGCCCGAACAACAATCCGAACGCCTTCTACGAGGTCAAGTATAAGGACCCGAACGGCGTCATCTTCGACCTGACGCATAATGGCTGGCGCGGCGCGGTGAAGGAAGTGGTCCCAGCCGCGGCCGAAAAAGTCCCAGCCGAATAGGCGCGGCTGTTTGCGCGGCGATCAACGTCGCCACGGCAGTCCCATCGCCTGCTCGACAAAGAACCAAGCGCCCTGGCCGAGCTCCGTGGGAAAAGCTGCGGCAATCCCGTCCTCGAAGGTGTGCCATTCGAGCCCGGCGCGCTCGACAGCGGTCTCGGCCATCGCGAGCGATTGCACGCGCAGCGCGTAACCTGCCATGAACGGCAGCTTGGTTATCGGCACCTCAGGCAACCGCTCAATGATCCTGTCATAATTGACGAAGTAGGCTCCGCCGCGATCGAGATGCAGCACGGCGCCACCTGATGTGTGCTTTGCTGGGCGGCCGGTGAAACGCGCAAAGCGCTGCGCGGCTTCGGCAACGTCGGCGACGGCGATGACCACGTCGATCAGGCCGATCGCACTGTTCGGATGATTGAGCCAGCGTTGCTGCCAGACGGCCTGCTCGCTGTGGTGAGTGAGCATCTGGATGCGGCCTTCCGGCATCACGCCGGGTTCGACGCGCGCGATGGTGAAGGCCGCCGTGCCGGCGCCCGCTTCGGTCTCGACCGGCCGCGACATGCGAACCAGATCGCGAACCCGAAAGCCGCCTGCAGCAAGGCTCTCTCGCGCGGCTTGCGCGTCGGCGACAGAGAAAGCCGCAAGGTGCAGTCCGGCGTGCTCGTCCAGCATTGCTTCGAACTCACGCGCCAGCGGCGTATCCGCGGTCTTGAACAGAATCTCCGCATAGCCGCGCTCGAACATCGTCGTGATATTGCCGGTTCCGGTCGGTTGCAGTGCGCCTGAGGCATCGCGATTGACTTGGACCGAGATCGGCGTCGGCGCGAAGCCGCACCGGATCAGCGCGCGCCGTGCCGCATCGGGATCGCGAACGAAATGGGCGACATGATCGAGGAAAACCTCATCGCCGGCAGGAAGCTGGCGACCCTTTTCGTCCTGCGCAAAGTGCGGCACGCGAGGTCATTCCTCTGGAATTTGGCGGATCATGACGCAAATGCGCAAAAAACTACTCGGATTTGGCGATCCCGGCCGTCTCGACGATCCTGCCCCAGCGGACGATTTCCGCCTGCAGGAATGACGCAAGCTCATCCGGATTTTCTGTTCCGAGCGGTTTCATGCCTAGGTCGATGATACGCTCGCGCACGTCGTTGGTCGCCACCAGAGCATTGAATAGCGCGTTAAGCTTGGCAATGATCCAGTCGGGAGTCTTTGCCGGCGCGATCACTCCTTGCCACGCCGCCAGATTGAAGCCTGGCACGCCAACCTCGGCGAGTGGGGGCACGTTCGGCAGTGCCGCTAGCCGCTGAGAGGTGGTAACGGCCAGTGGGCGCAGCTTTCCGGCGGTAATCAATGGCGCCGCCGGGCCGTAATCGGTGAACATGAGTTGGATGTAACCTGCGACAAGGTCGTTGAGTGCCGGCACGGTGCCGCGGTAGGGCACGTGCGTAAGCTTGATGCCGGTCATGCTGGCGAATAGTTCGCCGGCCAAATGGTGGAACGCTCCGATCCCGCCGGAACCGAAGCTCAATGGTTTTTTCTTGGCGAGGGTGACCAGATCGTCGACGCTGTATATCGGCAGGCTCGGATCGACGACCAGGACGAACGGCACCGAGGCAACGAGCGCGACCAAAGCCAAGTCTTTGGCCGGATCGTAGGGCAGCGTCTTGTACAACGTCACATCGATTGCCAGCGTCGAAACCGCCATCATGATCGTGTAGCCGTTGGGGGACGACTTCGCCACGAAATTGCTGGCGATCACGGTGCCTTCCCCCGGGCGGTTCTGCACCAAGAAGGGCTGGCCGAGGTGTTGTTGCAATTTGCCGCTCAGTAGATGCGCGAGCGTGTCGGTGCCGCCTCCGGGTGCAAAAGGCACCACAAAGGTAACCGGTTGGCTCGGATAATTGTCGGGCTCCTGCGCGCGCGAATTTGACGCCGCCAGGATCGGAAACGCCGGCAGCGCGGTGGCGAGCAGTGTACGGCGCGACAGCAGTTTCATCGCGGTCTCCATCCGGTCCGCTACCGTCCGCAATGGCCTCGCTTGCAATCGGGCCAAGGCGGCACGATTGCGGATTCCGCGAGCCCTTCCAAGCCTATAGGCGCTGTTGCGCAGCGACACGTCGCCCCAATCTTGGTAACACTAACAAACGCGGTTTATTTCCGTCGCGATCGTGACCCTGGCGAGATCGGTTTTGCTTTTCTTGACAGGCGCTTACGCTCCAGCCATAAGGGCGGCGGCCGCGGTGCAGTTTCGCTGCGTCGAAATTCCGCATCGCTCGCCGGTCACCATCATAGCAGCGTCTGCGAAAAGCCGGTCCGGAAGATACAGTCCGTACGCCGGATCCGAACGCGGGGAAAAGATGTTCGCGGTGTTCAAAACGGGTGGCAAGCAATACAGCGTTGCCGCCGACGACCTGCTCAAGGTCGACAAGATCAAGGGCGAACCGGGCGAGATCGTCGAGTTCGGCGAGGTCCTGGTCGTGGGCGGCGATCCGGTGACTTTGGGCGCGCCCATGATTGCCGGCGCAACAGTTGCGGCTGAGGTAATCGAACAGGGGCGGAGTCCGAAAGTCATCGCGTTCAAAAAGCGCCGGCGAAAGAATTCGCGGCGCAAGCGCGGCCATCGCCAGGAGTTCACGCTCCTGCGCATCACCGAGATCCTCACCGAGGGCAACAAGCCGAACCCAGCGGCAAAAAAGTCAAAACGGGCGGCAACGGCCGCTCCGCAACCGGCCACGGAAGCGCCGGCGCAAGAGCCGGGTTCCTGAGCGCTGGCTCCCGGGGGAGCGGCCTCTAAAGCGGAAGACAAAGAAATGGCGCGATTGTGTGATGCTTTTGTCACCAATCGGGATTAAGTAGGAATCGAACGATCTGGAGCGGAGCTGATGGCTCACAAAAAAGCAGGCGGATCCTCGCGCAACGGCCGCGATTCGGCCGGCCAGCGGTTGGGTCTTAAGATTTTTGGCGGCGAAGAGGTGAACGCCGGCAACATCATCGCGCGTCAGCGCGGCACCAAGTGGCACCCCGGCCGCAACGTCGGTATTGGCCGCGACCATACTCTGTTCGCATTGATCGCCGGCAAGCTTGAATTCCGTACCAAGACCAAGGGCCGCGTATTCGTCTCGGTACTGCCGATGACGGAAGCTGCGGCCCAGTAAGACGGTGGATAAAATGAGGTCCGCCGGTATCCAGTCGAACCGGCGGACCCGAATGGGCTCCGAGCAAGGGGGAGACCGGGATGCCGGCTCCCCCTTCGGATTTTTCGGCAGGAGCCCGTGCCATGACTCTTTCGGCAGAAATTTGCAGCCGGACGCAGCGGGAATTCACCGTCCCGGTGCTTGCGACCGATCGTCTGTTGCTGCGTGCGCCGGTCTTCCAAGATGCCGGCGGGATTGCGCAGCTGGCCAACGATCGGCGCATTGCCGTGAACACCGCGCGCCTTCCTCATCCATATGGCGTCGAGGACGCCGAGCAATTCATCGCGCGCACCAACCAGCGGGTGGGCGAAGCGACATTCGTCGTCACGCTCAATGGAGCGCCGATCGGCGCCTGTGGGATCGATCAGCGCGAGGGCGGCCCGGAAATCGGCTATTGGCTCGGCGTGCCATATTGGGGAAAGGGCTACGCAACCGAGGCGGTGCGCGCCTTGATCAAGCATGCCCTTACGGACTTGGCGCATGAGACACTGCTAGCCGGCGCCCGGGTGAGCAACCCAGCCTCGCGGCGCGTCTTGCAGAAATGCGGGTTCCAATGGACCGGCGTGCAACTCACGCGCATCCGCGCCATCAACTCTGCGGCCCCGACCGACCGCTATCGCCTCGATCGCCGGCTGTGGGAATCGCTTCGCTCATGGGGGCGCGTGAGCCGCGTCGCCTGAATTGATGCTTGTTGCACGGCTCGCTGGCGCCGCGGCGAAAAACGGCGCCAGCTTGGCAGCCAGCGCCTGGCCAAAAAAGCCTCGCTGCCAGTCGCGCTCCGCGGCTGCGCCTGCAATGCGGTGCCGGCAATCAGCGCTGCACCGAGGGCAGCAGCTTGGCCGGCGCGCAATGCAATCGTGAATAACATCCGCACGCTGGCGCGCTCGGCGGTGAAATCGGTGCTCTGCCGTTTCATTCCTGCTCCTGCACCATATCGGGCGCCCGTCACCGCAGGGTCCCCCATCGGTCGCCGCTTTTTGATGGTTGTGCGGCGGGGCGATCGGTCCTACCGAGGGGCCATGAGATTTCTCGACGAGGCCAAGGTCTACATCCGGTCCGGCGACGGCGGTAACGGCTGCGTGTCGTTCCGGCGAGAAAAATTTATCGAGTTCGGCGGGCCCAACGGCGGCGATGGCGGCAAGGGTGGCGATGTGACTGCTGAAGTGGTCGAGGACCTCAATACGCTCATCGACTATCGTTACCAGCAGCATCTTTTTGCCAAGAACGGCCGCGCCGGCATGGGCAAGGATCGTCACGGCGCCAAGGGTGCCGATGCCATTCTTCGGGTGCCGATTGGCACCCAGATCTACGAGAACGACGGCAACACTCTCATTGCCGATCTGACCCAGCCCGGCCAGTCTATGGTGCTGCTGCGCGGCGGCAACGGCGGCTTCGGCAATGCGCGTTTCAAGTCGTCGACCAATCGGGCGCCGCGGCGCGCCAATCCGGGCCAGCCGGGCGAAGAGCAGACCATTCGGTTGCGACTCAAGCTCATCGCCGACGCCGGAATCGTCGGACTGCCGAACGCCGGAAAATCGACCTTCTTGGCCGCGGTTAGCGCCGCCAAGCCGAAGATCGCCGACTATCCTTTCACCACGCTGTCGCCGCAGCTTGGCGTCGCCTCCATCGATGGCCGCGAATTCGTGCTCGCTGACATTCCCGGCCTGATCGAGGGCGCGCATGAAGGCGCCGGCCTTGGGGACCGCTTCCTCGGCCACGTCGAGCGCTGCCGCGTGCTCTTGCATCTGGTCGACGGCGCCGGCGGACATGCAGGCGAAGCCTACAAAACCATTCGAGCGGAACTGTCCGCCTACGGCCATGAGCTCATCGACAAGCCGGAGATCGTCGCTCTCAGCAAGGCCGATGCGATGAGCGAAGCCGAGATCGCCCAGCAGGCGGCTCGCCTCAAGCGCACGGCCAAGATGTCGCCGCTGGTGATCTCTGCGGTAAGCGGCCGGGGCGTCGCCGAGACGCTGCGGGCGTTGCTCAACGTGATCGACGCAGCGCGGCGCAAGACCGATAAGGTCGCGGCCGCGAACGAGGCTTGGCAACCGTGAAATTGCCCGGCTCAGGGAGGAGCTCGATAGATTCCTTTTCACCGTTCGGGCTGCCTGACGGGCCGGCGGTCAGAAGCTAAAGAACTTCAGCGACCCGTCACGCTTGACGCGCGGCAACAAGTCGACCTCCCACGCCAGATATTCCTTCATTGCCGCCGTGACGTCGCCGCTGCGCTCGTACGGCTTACGCCATTGGTCGATGGCCTCGTCCGCCATGCGGGGCTCCGCCGAAAGCTCGTAGCCGGCCGCCCGCCAGGCGGCATTGCCGCCGGCAAGACAGCGCACGGGCAGGTCGGTCAAAGCTTGCGCTTCGGCCACGGCTAGGCGCGCCAGCATGCCGTCCTCGGATGTCAGCACGAGGGCGCCGCGGAGCGGGATATTTTTGATCGCGACGGCGAGCCGCGTTCTGATCGCAAACCAAGCGCCGGGAATGTGCCCCTTGAGATAATCGCGGCTCAGCGACAGATCGAGAATCGTCGCTGCGTCGCGGTCGACGAGCTCGCGCAACGATTCGGGCTCGAGCGCGGCATCCGCCTTGGCTGGCGATTCCAGGATCGGCGGCGACGGCGAGCCGGTTTCGCTGCCTGCCTCGGTGATGACGTACACATCCTGCCAACCCATCTGTCGGAGCCAGGAAGCGGTCATCATCGCGCGCACTTCGGCGTCGTCCGCCAGCACGATGCGGGCGCCGAGCGTGCCGACATATTGATCCGTCGCCTGCACCAGCTGGCCGCCGGGCGCTGAAAGCGCGCCGAGCAGATGGCCCGCCTCGTACTCGGCCGGATCGCGCACGTCGAACAGGTAGAGTGTGCGGTCTTTGCCGGCGCGCCAGGCCTGCAGCGTGGCGAGATCGATGCGTCTGACGCCGCAACGATCCGCCACCCGCTGGGCTGCCGCTCGCGCCCAATGCCGGGTCTCTGGCGAGGCGACGGGCGCCCGGCGAGCCTTGCCGTTCTCGCAGGTAAATCCAGCCAGGCTCCAGCCCATCGTGCCGTTGCGCAGCGCCACCACCTTGTTGGGCAGCCCAGCATTGATCAGCGACTGCGCACCGATAATGCTGCGCGTGCGCCCGGCGCAATTGACCACCACCATCGTGCCCGGCGAGGGCGCAATCTCGCGCGCACGCAGAACCAGTTCCGCGCCCGGAACGTTGATTGCGGTCGGGATCGAGACGCGCTCATATTCGTCGAATGGCCGGCTGTCGAGCACCACCAGATCGGCGGCCTCGCGCAGCAGCTTTTCCAGTTCGTCGGCGGCGATGCCGGGTGTGCGGCTTTGGTGCTCGATGAATTCCCCGAATGCCTTGCTGGGAACATTCACTCCCGAAAACAACTCGAAGCCAGCCGCTTCCCAGCCGTCGACGCCGCCAGCGAGGATCGACACGTCCGCGTAGCCGTTGCGGGCGAGGATCCCCGCCGCGGCGTGAGCGACCAAGCCGTCATCGTCATCGCACAATACGATGTGTGTCGCGTGCCTCGGCACGAGCTGCGCAAGCCTCAGCTCGAAGCGGCTCAACGGTACCGAGCGCGCCAGCAGCAGATGCCGTCGCGAAAAAATCAATTCTTCGCGAACGTCTATCAGCGCCAGCTCGCCACCAGTGCGGATCTCGGCCGCTAATGCAGCGGCGCTGATTGCGGCCGTCACGTCGCCTGCTGCGGGGTCATCTGACGCACCTCGCCGGTCTTCAAATCGAAGCGCACGCGGTCGATGCGATCGAGATTGGTACCGGTTATGCGCACAAAGCGCGAATGGTCCGGATAGTCGATCGAATGAATTTTGCCGTTCTGGTAGATGCCGGCGTGACCGGGCATCAGACGATATTTTTTTACCGGCTTGAGCTTCGCGTGCTTGGGATCGGCGCCGTCGTCCTCGCGTTCCCACTCGATCATGTCGGTATAATGGGTGGCTTGGCCGTAAATTGCCCAGGAAGCGCCGTGGTCGTGCGGCGGCGACTTGCGCGCCTCGTCGTTGATATGAGCGAGTATTTGGAAGCCCAGCTTGGGATCCTCGTAGAGGACGTGCAGCCCGCGCGGCGTTTGCTCGCCGCAATGGGCGCGGATGAAGTCCGGATTGTCGAGCAAATGTTCGAGCTTGACGCGCACCTCCTCGCGGCCCTCCGGTCCGGGATCGCGATCAAGGATGGAACGGCAATCGGCGATGAATTGATCGAGCGGGTAAGGCATTGGGTTACTCCGTCAGAGCAGGCTGCGGGCGTATCCTAATCTCGCGCATTCAGGCGGCCGGCGCCAGCGGCACTTAACCCCCTTTGGCCGTGGCTCCCATGAAGCTACATTGCGGGCATGTTCGGCCTGCCCCGCAGCTACGATCGTGCGCGCAACGTGCGCCTGGATACGCTGGTGCGCCTGCGTTGGCTTGCGGTTCTGGGCCAGTTGGCGGCGCTGTTCATCGTCCATTTCGGGCTCGACTACGTGGTGGTTCCGATCTGGTCGTGCCTTGCGGTGATCGCCGTTGCCGCCCTCCTCAACGTGGCATTGCGGCTCGGCTTTCCGAAGACGCAATGGCTCGAGCCGGACCGGGCAGCCTGGCTGTTGGGTTTCGACATCGCCGAGCTGGCAGCGCTTCTTTACCTCACCGGCGGTCTGGAGAATCCGTTCTCGTTCCTGCTGCTGGGCCCGGTCCTGATCTCGGCCACGGCGCTGCCGCCGCGCATGACCTTGCTCATCGGCGCCTTCGCCATGCTGTGCGCCACGGCGCTGGTGTTCCTCCACTACGACCTGCCCTGGGAAACCCCGCACGGGCTGGAACTTCCGGAAATCTACATGGTGGGGGTCTGGTTCTCGATCCTGCTCGCGATCGGTTATATCGGCGTCTACACGTGGCAGGTCGCCGAGGAGGCGCGCCAACTCTCGGACGCATTGGCGGCGACCGAACTGGTGCTCGCGCGCGAGCAGCACCTCTCCCAGCTCGACGGCCTTGCCGCCGCGGCGGCACACGAATTGGGCACGCCCTTGGCGACGATCACGCTCGTGGTGCGCGAAATTCAGCGTGCGCTCGAGCCGCAATCGCCGCTAGCCGACGACATAAAACTGTTGCGCGAGGCGGCGCAGCGCTGCCGGGAGATATTGGCAAAAATAACCGAACTGCCGACTGGCGAGCCATTCGATCGCCTGCCGCTGTCGGCGCTGCTCGAAGAAGCCGCGGCGCCGCATCGCAGCTTCGGCGTCGCCGTGGGTGTCAACTATCCGGCCAACCGCGCGGCCGAGCCGTTCGGGGCGCGCAATCCGGCAATCCGCTACGGTCTCGGCAATCTCATCGAGAATGCGGTGGATTTTGCCCGCAGCCGGGTGGAGATTTTCGCCCAATGGGACGCTGACGAGGTCAGCGTCACCATCAGCGACGACGGACCGGGCTTCGCTCCCGAAGTGCTCGACCGCCTCGGAGAGCCTTATGTCAGTCAGCGCCGTCCGGAACCGCGGGAGCGCGACGGCGACGATCAGACGGTGTTCGGGCTGGGGCTTGGCTTCTTCATCGCCAAGACCCTGCTGGAGCGCTCCGGTGCCCGGCTCTCGCTGATCAACCAGGCGCCGCCGATGCATGGCGCCACCATCAAGGTGAGCTGGAATCGTGCCGATTTCGAGCGGCCGGCTCGCTTCGCCGCCATCGGCCCCTCTTGAGCCGGCGGTCCCGGCCGCCTAATTGTCAGATAGCGATTGGCCTCGGTGGTGTTTTGTTGAATTTCACGCTTGGCGGAACGCAGCGCGTTCCTGTTGCAGCCGGTCTTGATCGCAGCGATACTGGAAACAGGTCTCGGGCGGCGCCGCACATTGCGTTGGAGGCCTCATAATTCGCTTTGACGGAGCAGATTGCCATGACCAACACAGCCGCCGCCCCCCTTCCGCACGAGCGTTCGCTTCTGATCGTCGAGGATGACAAATCGTTTTTGCAACGCCTCGCCCGCGCCATGGAGGGCCGCGGCTTTACGGTCAGCACGGCGGAGTCGGTGGCCGACGGCTTGCTGCAAGTCGAGCGGGCGGCGCCGGCCTTCGCGGTCGTCGACATGCGGCTTGGCGACGGCAACGGGCTGGATGTCATCTCGGCCATGAAGAAACGGCGGCCGGAGGCGCGCGCCATCATTCTCACCGGCTACGGCAACATCGCCACCGCCGTGAACGCGGTCAAGCTCGGCGCGGTCGATTATCTGGCCAAGCCGGTCGATGCCGACGACGTCGCTGCGGCGTTGCTCGCGCTCGACAACAAAAAAATCGAGCCGCCGGAAAATCCGATGTCGGCCGATCGCGTGCGCTGGGAGCACATCCAGCGCATTTATGAACTTTGCGGCCGTAACGTTTCCGAAACCGCGCGCCGCCTGAACATGCACCGCCGCACCCTGCAGCGCATTCTCGCCAAGCGCGCACCAAAGTAATCCCGCCGTCGCCGACCTCCGCCGGCGTTGACCGCCCGATAACCATGTCGGCGTGCGTGACATCAGTTACAATTGTACGGGAGCCATTAAGCCAACCTTCGCTCGCGCGGTTTATCATTGCCGACGATTGCCGTTTGCATTGTCGGCGGGGACCGGATGCTAGAACAGTTGCGATTGGGTGAGGCGCGCCAGGAAGACCCAGCTCACGCCGGCATGGCGCGGCCGGCAGTGCCGCGGCTTCTGGTCATCGATGATGACAATCTTCATCGCATGATCATCTGCCGGGTCGCGGCCAAGGCAGGTTATCTGCCGGCCGGGGCGGCGACCTATGACGAGGCGGTTGCGCTAGTGCGCGAAGGCGCCTTCGATTGCATTACGCTCGATCTGTCGCTCGGCGACCACGCCGGCGTCGAATTGCTGCGCCATCTGTGGGTGATCGGCTGCAAGGTGCCGGTCATCATCGTCAGCGGCTGCGACGACGCGACCTGCGGCGAAACCGAGAAGGTCGCCGAATCGCTCAAGGTCAATGTCTGGGAATCGATACCGAAACCGGTCGATCTTGCAGTGCTGCGCGAATCGCTCGATCGGCTCAAGGCCGAGCGGGAAGAAGCCAATCAAATTTCGCCCGCGTAGGGTCCCTGCGGGTCGGCCAGCGCCTGCAGGCGCAGCGCCGCGGCGTGCGCGAAGCGCAGCATGATCGACTTTCGCGTCGCCGCCGCCAGCCGATGTTCGGGCGCTTCGGCGACGATCGAGGCTCCAAACGGGTCGGCGATGATCAGTCCTGCGTCGGACGGGAAGATCTCGGGCGGAACGTCCACGATCGTGGCAAAGAACAATCGGTCGCAATGCAATCGATAATCCGTCCACTTCTGGTCGGCGCGAAGGTCCACCACCGACGATTTGATCTCGACGATGATGATTTCGCCATCGCCGCCGAGCGCGACCAGATCGGCGCGCCGTCCCGAGGGCAGCGGCAATTCGCTCACCACGCAATAGCCGAGCGCATGCAGGTGGCGCGCGGTGCCGCGAGCGATAGCGAGCGCGGTCGGCGATTGCCGGCCGTCGACCGGCAGCGGCATCGCCAGCGCATTGAGGCTCATGGCGAGAATTCCGGGGAGCGGTAGGTTCCCGGGTGAACGGCTGGAGCGCTTACGCACGCAACGGCTCCGACTGGGCAACCGAATCGGACTGGTCGGATGAGGTAAATTGCATCATCGCAATTTATCCGTCCCCTGTCATCCGCTTCGTCGCGGGCTTGCCGCCGGCGCGCTCCGGAAACGCCGCGGCCAGTGCGGCCCGCGACGCCGCGATGATGCCGCGTTCGGTAATGAGGCCGGTAACCAGCCGCGCCGGCGTGACGTCGAAGCCGTAGTTCGCCACGTCCGAGCCGTCGGGGACGATGCGCACCGATCTCGATGCGGCCGTCGGCGGTGCGCCCGGCAATGGTCGCCACTTCGTCGGCGCTGCGCTCCTCGATGGGAATTTCGGCTAAGACCGTCGGCGACGGAGAAATCGATGGTCGGCGACGGCAGCGCGACGTAGAACGGCACGTTGTTGTCGCGCGCCGCGAGCGCCTTGAGGTAAGTGCCGATCTTGTTGCATACGTCGCCGTTGGCGGCGACCCGATCGGTGCCGACGATGACGAGATCGACCAGGCCGTGCTGCATCAGGTGGCCGCCGGCATTGTCGGCGATCACCGTGTGCGGCACGCCATGCCGGCCCAGTTCCCACGCGGTGAGCGAAGCGCCCTGGTTGCGCGGCCGCGTTTCGTCGGCGAAGACATGAACGGGCAGCCCCTTGTCGTGCGCCAGGTAGATCGGCGCGGTGGCCGTTCCGACGTCGACCGTCGCCAGCCAGCCGGCGTTGCAGTGGGTGAGCACGTTCACCCGCTCGCCGACCTTCTTGCGCGCGGCGACGGCTTCGATCAGCGCCAGTCCGTTGCGTCCGATCGCGTTGTTGATCGCCACGTCCTCATCGCAGATTTCGGCGGCGCGCCGATAGGCGGCGGCGCTGCGCTCGAGGCGCGGCCGGTTGCGCATGGCGGCCATCATCTCATCGAGCGCCCATTTGAGGTTGATCGCGGTCGGGCGCGTGGCGATCAGCATCGCATAGGCGCGGTCAAGCGCCTCGTCGGAGGCGTCGGTGCGCGCGGCAAGGCAGATCCCGTAGGCGGCGGCAGCGCCGATCAGCGGAGCGCCGCGCACCAGCATGGCGCGGATCGCATGCGCCACCGCTTCCGCGCTGGCGAGACGCGTTACGGTAAATCGATGCGGCAGCGCCGTCTGATCGATGATGCCCACGGACCAGCCGTCAGCCTCGATCCAGATACTGCGCATGGGCTTGCCGTCGACTTTCATGTCCCTCCCGTAGCAGATTTATTCCGGCTGTCGATGTGTTTTCCGGCAATGACCGATTGCAAATGCTTGTCCGCGACGCTGCGTTGACGCACTCTCTCGCGGCAACAATGATTGCAGGAGAAGCCGATGGCCGATATCGATTACGAGGCCGAGTACAACAATCGCGCGCGCGTGCCGGAGCATGCCGAGATTTTTCTGCGCTGGGCGCGCGAAGCGGAGAATTATCGCGCCGATATGCTCAAGGCGGGGCGCGCCGAGCTGGGTCTTGTCCTACGGCGACACGCCGCGGCAAACCGTCGATCTGTTCTTGCCGCAAACGGCAGGCCAAGCGCCGCTGGCAATGTTCATTCACGGCGGCTGGTGGCGCTCGCTGGAACCTTCAAGCTTCAGCCAAATGGCGCGGGGATTGAACAATTGCGGCGTTGCCGTTGCGGTCGTCGGCTACGATCTGTGTCCGATCGTCTCCATCGCCGACATCGTCGAGCAGATTCGCCGGGCCTGCGCGTTTCTGTGGCAGCGCCACAGCCGGCGAATGCTGGTCTACGGCCACTCGGCCGGGGGCCATCTCGCCGCCGCCATGGTGGCAACCGACTGGCCTTCGCTTTATCCCAAGGCCCCGGCCGACCTGGTGCCTGCCGGTTATGCGATCTCGGGCGTGTTCGATCTGTCGCCATTGATCGGCACCAGCGTGAACCAGGATTTGCGGCTCGACGCCGAGAGCGCGCGCCGGCTCTCGCCGTTGACTTGGCCGGTGGCTGCCAATCGCAGCTTCGACGCCGTGGCCGGGGCTCTGGAATCGAACGAGTTCAAGCGGCAGAGCCAGCAGTCTTGCTCAGGCATGGCGGCAGGCCGGGGCGCAAGACGCGCTACGAAGAGGTACTCGGCACGAACCATTTCACGATCATCGACGCGCTGTCCGATCCGCAAAGCGCCATGGTGGCGCGGATCGCCGAATTGATGCGCAACCGTCAACGGCTGACGTGCTCCGCCTCCGTCGCGCCAGCCGACGGAGTGGCAAGAGCCGGAGCCTGGCGCGAGAACAGCACGCAGGTCGAGGCGGCGAGGATGAAGGCAAAACCGATGATGTCGGTCGCGGTGGGTCGCTCGCCCAGGATCGCTACCGAAGCAATGACGCCGATCACCGGACTGCCGAGGACCCCCAGCGAGGCCGTCATTGCCGGCAGCCGCCGGATGATCGAGAACCACAGCCCGTAGGCGATGCCGGTGCCGAGTACTCCGGTCAGCACCGTCGCAATCACGCCGCCGACATGGGCGGTGCGAAAATCCGGTCCGCCTTCGACGCTGAGCATGCAGGCCGCGATGACCAGCATGGCGATGACCACCTGCCAAAGCGCGATCGCCATCGGGTCGGCTTCGATTTGCGCCCATTTCAGATACACAGTGCCGGCCGCCCAAGTGACCCCGGTGGCAAGCGCCAACACGATACCGAGCGGGATTCCCGAAGCGGCCAGCGGATAGATCAGTACGGCAAGGCCGCCAACGCATAGCGCGATGGCGATCCGCTGCATGGCGGTCGGCCTTTCTCGCAGGAAGAGCCAGCTCAGCATCACGGCCCAGATCGGCATCGTGTAGGCGAGGATCGCGACCCGCGAGGTCGCGGCGCCAAGCTGGGCGAAGCTCGAGAATACGTAGAAGCTGGCAATGTTGAGGAGCGAAGCGATGAACACATGCGCCCAGCCTTTAGCGCCGGGAAGACGCAAGCTGCGCCGCATCACCAGGCAGATCACAAACAGCATGAGGCCGCCGACCAGCGTGCTCATCGTGCGCATGGTGAATGGCGGAATTTCGCTAAGCGCAATCCGCATGATCGGCCAAGTAATGCCCCAGACGATACACAGCGCGATCAGCATGAGGCGCGCGCCCGAATCGACGCCAGCTGCGACGCGATCCGCGCGATCAGGATCGCCCACTCCGGGTTCCCGCTGGCAGGTCATCAGGTTGCTTTGGATCCGGCGCGCACATACCAATCGGCGATCTGCCCGCCGGTCCAGAACAGCACGTCCTGTTTTTTGCGGATCACTTCGAAAATGCGGCGGAAATATTTCAGCCGGTGCGGCGCGCCCATGATGTAGGGATGAACCGAGAGCGCCATGATGCGCGCTGAATCCTCGGCGTCGGCGTAAATCTGCTCGAACTGGTCGAGCGCGCGCTCGCAATATTCCGAAGCCTTATGGTGCTGGATCAGCATCATGGCGACGTCATTGCATTCCTGCGTGTAGGGCACGTTGAGGATCGGCTTGCCGCGCGTTTTCAGCCAGACCGGCTGGTCGTCCAGCACCCAGTCGGCGACGTAATCGTAGCCTTCTTCCACCAGAAGGTCGGGTGTCTCCCACGTCTCGGTGAGGCCGGGGCCAAGCCAGCCGCGCGGCGGCTTGCCGGTCGCCTTGGCGATGGCATCGCGGACCTTGCGGATGTCGGCGCGCTCGTCCGGCACTTTTTGCATGTTGCGCTGGGTATAGCCGTGGCCGAGGAACTCCCAATTGCGCGCGACCGCCGCGCGCACGATCGCCGGATAGGCGGCGAGCGCCGAACCGTTGATACAAATCACGCCGGGAATCGCAAACTCGTCGAACACCTTGATGAAGCGCCAGAAGCCCACGCGGTTGCCGTATTCGTGCCAGGCCCAGTTGGGTACATCCGGCATCGGCGAGCCGCCGGCCGGCGGCGTCAGCACGGTCCGCGGCATCGGTTGCGTTGCGTCCCACTCCTCGACGTTGACGATCACCCACACCGCCATGCGGGCGCCGTCCGGGAGCCGCAGCGGCGGCCGCTCTGTGATCGGTGAATAGGCGATGCGGTCGTGCGGCAGCATCGGACGATGTGCCGCGCGCTTTCGTGGTGTTTTCGGTCGTGTGGTCATGCGGGATTGTTCCGTTAGCGAGGCTTGCCTACAGCAAATCCGGCGGCATTGAAATTGCGCAGCGCCCCAAAGCGAGGCCGCCGTCGCCGGCGCGGTGACCCGGCCGTGATTCATGCAGCGGTGGCCGAAACCGGCTTGTCATCGAGCGGATAATTCTTCCTGCGACCGCCGCTGGGTCACCAATGCGCCGAATAAGGTCAGCGCGATCGCGCACACGCAGAGCGGTAAAAAAGTCGTCCAGGCCTTGCCGGTGAGGTCCCAGAGCGCGCCACTGACGGTCGGAACAATGATCGCGCAGGCGTAGCTCACGCTGAACATACCTGCGGAGGTGCGCGGCACGTCGGCTGGATCGCAGAGCAGTGCTGGGAGCGTCATTACGGGCGCGAACGTCATTGCGGTGGTCAATCCCACTAGGGCGGTCGAAATGAAGATTCCAAGGTTGGTTGGAATGAACATCAGCGTGAGAAAGGAAGCGAGCAAAAGCGGTCCGAACAGCAAAAACGGCCAGGCGCGGCGCTCGAAGCGATTCGCCAGCACCAGCAGGATCACGGGAGCCAAAAGCTGCACGCCGTTGAGCCAGGCAAACGCGGGTCCGAGCAGGTCCGAGCGTCCCAGGCTGGCGAGGTAGTCGCCGAGAAAGGCGTTGGTGGAGAAGAAGGCGCTGTTATTGCTGCCGAGCGCGAGGCCGAGCAGCCAGACCAGCGGATCGTTCCATTGCGGCCACCAGCGGCCGCCGATCCCCACCCCGCCGCTGCGCCGCCCGTCGCGCGTCGGATTGAAGAAATAAAACACCGGCAGGATGAGGATTGCCGGAATGGCCCAGAAAATGAGATCGCTTCGCCAGGATCCGCCGAGCAGCGGCAGAACGTAGGGAATGGTCAAGGCCGATGAAAGCGTCGCGCCGATCAGCATCCCCGACGTATAGGCGATGGTACCGAGCGCGATGCGCTTGGGCAGCCATTCGCGCACCAGCGTCGGCATTGCCGGCTGCATGATGGCCACGCCGAAGCCGGTGCCGATCGTCGCCGCATAAAGCGTGGAGACGCTGACGGCTGCGCTGCGGGCAGCGCCGGCAAGCGTGGCGATCGCCATGCCGATGATCACCGCGCGAGAGGTGCCGAGCCATGCGATCAAGAGCGACCCCGGCACCGCCGCCAGCGCAAATAGCGCCAGCGGCAGCCCGACCAGGAGGCCAACCTCGGTCTCCGACATGTGCAATTCGCGGTGCACCAGCGGGATGACCGGCGGCATGGCGAGGATCGTCATGCGCAGCGCGACGCCCGCAAGGAAGAGCAGAAACAGAGGCTTGAACAGGCGGCCGAGCGGGGTGTCGGCTGCCGAATTCCCGGCAGAAGGCATGAGGAGGGCGACCGTTGCGCCGGCAAACTGCATCAACCGGCGCACCGGCGCAAGAAAGCGCGGCAGGTCGTTCCGTTTCCTGGACCTCGCGATTGCGTGTCTTTTGGAACAAAGCTAGAACAGTCGAATGGGCGCTAAAATTGCCAATCTCGCGGAAGCGCAGAGTGCTCTTCGCACCACCTTCGGCTTCGAGGCTTTCCGTCCCGGCCAGGGTGAGATCATCGCCGCCATTCTCGAAGGCCGCGACGTGCTTGCGATCATGCCGACCGGGAGCGGTAAGTCGTTGTGCTACCAGCTGCCGGCGCTCGTTCGCGATGGTCTCACCATAGTGGTATCGCCGTTGATTGCGCTGATGCGCAATCAGGTGGCGCAGCTTCGCGGCTATGGCGTTGCTGCGGCCGCGCTCAACTCAGCCAATGATCCGGCTGAGAACCGGTCGATCTTCGATCGCATCGCGCGCGGCGAATTACGTCTTCTCTATGTCGCGCCAGAGCGTTTGCTGAAATCGGAAACGCTCGATTTGCTCAAACGCGCGCAAAACATCGCGATGCTGGCGGTCGATGAGGCGCATTGCATCTCGCAATGGGGCCATGACTTTCGCCCCGAATACGCCGAGCTCGGGAAGGCTCAGGCGGCGCTCGGCGCCGTGCAGGCCGTCGCTTTCACCGCCACGGCCGACGCCGCTACGCGCACAGATATCACGCGGAAGCTTTTCCGCCAGCCGCCTGCAATGTTCGTGCATGGTTTCGACCGGCCGAATTTGCGTCTGGCAATGCGGGCTAAATCGGCAAGCGGCAAGCAGCTCGGAGATTTCATCAATTCGCATCTCGGGCAGAGCGGGATTGTTTATTGTGCGTCGCGGCGCAAAACCGAGGAACTGTCCGAATACCTCCGCCAGGACGGCGTCAAGGCGCTGCCTTATCATGCCGGCATGGATAAGGTTGACCGCGCGCGCAACCAGGACGCCTTTCTTCAGGAGGATGGCGTCGTGGCGGTCGCAACCATCGCTTTTGGCATGGGTATCGACAAGCCGGATGTCCGCTTTGTGCTCCATGCCGATCTGCCGGCCAATATCGAAAGCTACTATCAGGAGATCGGCCGGGCCGGCCGCGATGGGCTGCCGGCCGATACGCTGACGCTCTATGGCATGGGCGACATTCGCTTGCGCCGCATGCAGATCGACGAAAGCAATACCACGGACGAACAGAAACGGGTCGACCGCCAACGGCTCAGCGCGCTCGTTTCGCTCTGCGAGTCGCCGCGCTGCCGCCGGCAGACCCTGCTCGCTTATTTCGGCGAGACCACGCAGCCCTGCGGCAATTGCGATTTCTGCTGCGACGGTGCCGAGGTGGTCGACGGCACGATCGCGGCGCAGAAGGCGCTTTCCGCCATCATGCGCACCGGCGAGCGCTTCGGCACCGAGCATCTGACCAACATACTTCGCGGCGAAAGCAGCGAGGGTATTGAAAAGTTCGGTCACAGTCGCTTGCCGACCTTCGGCGTCGGCAGGGAATACGACAAGCAGGAATGACGATCGATCTTCCGCCAGCTTTATGGTGCTGGCCTCATTGCGCTCGACGTCACCGGTTATGGCACCTGGAGGGTCACCGAGACGGGCCGGCTGGTGCTCAGGGGCGCGGCCAAGATCGACCTGCGAACCGACACCCTGAAACCGGCGACACGCAAGGCGGCGCGCGCTGCCGCCAAGGCTGCCAACACCGCTGCGCTTGCCGACGGCTCTCCGGCTGACGCGAGATTGTTCGAAGCGCTGCGGAAGCGGCGGTTGGAGCTGGCGAAGGCACAGGGTGTCGCCGCCTATGTCGTGTTCGCCGACAAAACTCTCATCGATATGGCGCGGCGCAAGCCAAAGACAGCAGCCGACATGGGCGCGGTGCATGGTGTCGGCGAGGCCAAGCTCAAGCGGTACGGCGAGGTGTTCCTCGACGTAATCCGACAGCACGCGGCGGGCGGTGCCTAATCATTTTTCAATTCGTCAACCGGATTTCGCATTTCATTGATGACAGTTCTCTTGCACTCTGAATAACCGACGGCCAATTTTCGCCCGCCGAAAATTTGGACCGCGTCGACGCGCGTAAGAAACGAGGATGAATGGCGTCGACATAGTAGGTTCGGTCCGATTGGGCGAGATTCGCAAGGCCCCGGCATGGGAAAAGTTCCCGGCGCGCGAACCGTTTTCGTAACGGATCAGCGCAGCTTTTGCGTCCCGCCGGGTCCCCATTTCCGGTCTAAGCCGCGCCAGCGCGTGTCGTCTTCGCCATGTTGCGCTGTATAGCACGGTATGTTAGCAACGCCCGGATTTTCGCGGTTTCGCGGGGCTTTCTGCGACGTCCGCAATTATCCAAGTCCCGTTTGAATCCCAAGGACTTGCGCCGACCGTTCGCGCCGGTTGCGAGTTCTAAGGAATCCGAGAAAAACACCCAAAGTGGCAGCACAAGAGACTCTCGTATCCGGCATGGCCGGCCGCTATGCGGTCGCGCTGTTCGATCTTGCCCGCGACGCCGACGCCATCGACGCGGTCAAGGCGGATATCGATCGCTTCGATGCGCTCATGAGCGAAAGCCCAGATTTGATGCGGCTTGTCCGCAGTCCGGTGTTTTCCGCCGGCGAGCAGCTGCAGGCGCTCTCCGTGGTGCTGGAGCGGGTCGGGATCGGCGGGCTTGCAGCAAAATTCCTCAAGCTGGTGACGGCGAACCGCCGCCTGTACGCCGTGCGCGATATGGTCAGGGCGTTCCGGGAGCTGATCGCCGACTACAAGGGCGAGGCCAGCGCCCAGGTCACCGTTGCCGAGCCGCTCAAGGACGAGCATGCCGCCGCGCTGAAGAGCGCGCTCAAGGCAGTCAGCGGCAAGGAGGTCGAACTGAACGTCAAGATCGATCCCGCCATCATCGGCGGTCTCGTGGTCAATCTCGGCAGCCGCATGGTCGACAGTTCGCTGCGTACCAAGCTCAATGCCATCAGGCACGCGATGAAAGAGGCCCGCTAATGGATATTCGCGCGGCGGAAATATCCGCCATTCTCAAAGAGCAGATCAAGAACTTCGGCCAGGAGGCCGAGGTCTCCGAAGTCGGCCAGGTGCTCTCGGTCGGTGATGGCATCGCTCACGTCTACGGACTCGACAACGTGCAGGCCGGCGAGATGGTCGAATTCGAAAGCGGCGTGCGCGGCATGGCGCTCAATCTCGAAAACGACAACGTCGGCGTCGTCATCTTCGGCTCCGACCGCGAGATCAAGGAAGGGCAGACCGTCAAGCGCACGCGCGCCATCGTCGAGGTCCCGGTCGGCAAGGGACTGCTTGGCCGCGTCGTCGACGCGCTTGGCGATCCGATCGACGGCAAGGGGCCGATCAAGGCCGAGCGGCGTTCGCGCGTGGACGTCAAGGCGCCAGGCATCATTCCGCGCAAGCGGGTGAGCGAGCCGATGGCGACGGGGCTCAAGGCGATCGATGCGCTCATTCCGATCGGCCGCGGCCAGCGCGAATTGATCATCGGCGACCGGCAGACCGGCAAGACGGCGATCGCGCTCGATACCATTCTCAATCAGAAGCCGCTCAATGCTTCCGGCGATGAAAAGGTCAAGCTGTATTGCGTCTATGTCGCCGTCGGGCAGAAGCGCTCGACAGTCGCGCAATTCGTCAAAGTGCTGGAAGAGCAGGGCGCACTCGACTACTCGATCGTGGTCGCGGCGACCGCTTCCGATCCGGCGCCGATGCAGTTTCTGGCGCCGTTTTCCGGCTGCGCGATGGGCGAATATTTCCGCGACGACGGCATGCATGCGGTGATCATCTACGACGACCTTTCCAAGCAGGCGGTCGCCTATCGGCAGATGTCGCTCTTGCTGCGTCGGCCGCCCGGCCGCGAGGCCTACCCGGGCGACGTGTTCTACCTGCATTCGCGGTTGCTCGAACGCGCCGCCAAACTGAACGAGGACCACAAGGCCGGCTCGCTCACCGCGCTCCCGGTGATCGAGACGCAGGCCAACGATGTTTCGGCCTACATCCCGACCAACGTCATCTCCATCACCGATGGCCAGATCTTTCTCGAAACCGACCTGTTCTATCAGGGCATCCGTCCGGCGGTAAATGTCGGGCTGTCGGTGTCGCGGGTCGGGTCCGACGCGCAGACCAGGGCAATGAAAAAGGTTGCCGGCCGCATCAAGGGCGAACTGGCGCAATACCGCGAAATGGCGGCGTTCGCCCAGTTCGGCTCCGACCTCGACGTTACGACGCAGCGCCTGCTCAACCGCGGCTCGCGGCTGACCGAACTGCTCAAGCAGCCGCAATTCTCGCCGCTGAAGATGGAGGAGCAGGTCTGCGTGATCTATTCCGGCGTCAACGGTTATCTCGATCCGTTGCCGATCGAGCGGGTGCGCGCTTTCGAGGAAGGCCTGCTCGGGCTATTGCGCGGGCAGCATGCGGAGATTCTCGGCGCGATCCGCGACTCTCGCGATCTCGACGAAGCGACTGCCGGCAAGCTCAAGGGCGTGGTCGACAGCTACGCCAAGACGTTCGCGTGAACGGACGACAGACAACGGAGGATAGACGACAGATGAACCAGAGGCGGAACGGACCTCTTCTTAATCCGTGCTCTGTCCTCTGTCGTCCAACTACTCAGCAATGCCGAGCCTCAAGGATCTACGCAACCGCATCGCCGCCACCAAGGCGACGCAGAAGATCACCAAGGCCATGCAGATGGTCGCGGCCTCGAAGCTGCGCCGCGCTCAGGCAGCAGCCGAGGCGGCGCGGCCCTACGCCGCCAGCATGGACAAGGTGCTCGGCAACATCGCTTCTTCGGTCGGCAGCGGCGAGACCGCACCGCGGCTGCTGCGCGGCGGCGGCAGCGAGAATGTCCATCTGCTCCTGGTCTGCACCGCCGAACGCGGACTGTGCGGCCCGTTCAACACCGCGATCGTGCGGTTGGCCCGCGAGCGTGCAACCGCCCTGTTGGCCGAAGGCCGCGAGGTGCAATTCTTTTGCGTCGGCCGCAAGGGCTACGATCAGCTGCGCCGGCTCTACGGCAAGCAGATCGTCGAGATGGTCGATCTGCGCACGGTGCGCACCCTGCATTTCGAGCACGCCGAGAAGATCGCGGAAAAGGTTATTGCGCGCTTTGACAATTTCGAATTCGACGTCTGCACGCTGTTCTTCTCCAGTTTCCGCTCGGTGATAGTGCAGACGCCGACCGCCCAGCAGATCATTCCCGCGGTGTTCGACGAACAGGCGGCCGACGCGCTCGGCGGCGCGGCCTACGAATTCGAACCCGAGGCGGAGGACATTCTGCACGAATTGTTGCCCCGCAACGTCGCGGTGCAGATTTTCCGGGCCTTGCTGGAAAACGCCGCGTCCTTCTATGGCTCGCAGATGTCGGCCATGGACAATGCCACGCGCAACGCCGGCGATATGATCCGGCGGCAAACGCTGTTCTATAACCGTACCCGCCAGGCGATGATTACCAAGGAGCTGATCGAGATCATCTCCGGCGCCGAAGCGCTGTAACCGCTCCTGGAGACGCACATGGCTTACACTACGACGGCAACCACCAAGGGCGGCCGCAACGGCCGTGCGGTGCTGGAAAACAACGGCCTCGCGCTGGCGATGGCGCTGCAAAAGGAGTTCGGCGGAGCCGGAGACGGTCACAATCCGGAGCAGTTGTTCGCTCTCGGCTGGTCAGCCTGCTTCGGACAGGCGATTTTGGCGCTGGCCAAGAAGCATGGCCTGGACGGGCAGGACGCGCGCGTAACCTGCACAATCGGCATGGAAAAGGACGAGGTCAGTTTTAACTTCAAAGCTGAGCTCAAGGTCACGATACCGGGCGCTGACAAAGCCAAGGTGCAGGCGCTGATCGAGGACGCGCACAAGATTTGTCCATATTCGAGGGCGACCCGTGGCAACGTGTCGGTCACGTTGACAGTCGTCTGAGCATTCGCAGGAGACTTGTATGACTGGCAAAGTCGGACACATCACCCAGATCATCGGGCCCGTCGTCGACGTGCATTTCGAGGATCATCTGCCGGCGATTCTCAACGCCATGGAGACGACCAATCAGGGCCGTCGGCTGGTGCTCGAAGTCGCCCAGCATCTGGGCGAATCGACCGTGCGCGCGGTGGCCATGGACTCCAGCGACGGGTTGGTGCGCGGCCAGGAGGTAGCCGATACGGGCCAGCCGATCTCCGTTCCGGTGGGCGAGGGTACGCTCGGCCGCATCATGAACGTGGTCGGCGAGCCGGTCGACGAGGCCGGCAATATCCCGCACCGGGAAACGCGCGCCATTCATCAGGACGCGCCGGCCTATACCGATCAGTCGACCGAAGCGGCGATCCTGGTGACCGGCATCAAGGTCGTCGACCTGCTGGCGCCTTACTCCAAGGGCGGCAAGGTGGGGTTGTTCGGCGGCGCGGGCGTCGGCAAGACCGTGATCATCATGGAATTGATCAACAACATCGCCAAGGGGCATGGCGGCTATTCGGTCTTCGCCGGCGTCGGTGAGCGCACGCGCGAGGGCAACGACCTTTACCACGAGATGATCGAATCCGGCGTCAACAAGGACCCCAAGGAAGGCGCGGTCGAAGGTTCGAAATGCGCGCTGGTCTACGGGCAGATGAACGAACCGCCCGGCGCGCGTGCGCGCGTCGGGTTGACCGGGCTGACGGTTGCCGAATATTTCCGCGACAAGGGACAGGACGTGCTGTTCTTCGTCGACAACATTTTCCGCTTCATCCAGGCGGGCTCGGAAGTCTCGGCGCTGCTCGGCCGCATCCCGTCGGCGGTCGGCTATCAGCCGACGCTGGCGACCGACATGGGCGCCTTGCAGGAGCGGATCACGACGACTACGAAGGGATCGGTGACCTCGGTGCAGGCAATCTATGTGCCGGCCGACGACCTTACCGATCCGGCCCCTGCCGCCTCGTTCGCGCATCTCGACGCCACGACGGTGTTGTCGCGCTCGATCGCCGAGAAGGGCATCTATCCGGCGGTCGATCCGCTCGACTCCACCTCGCGCATGCTGTCGCCGATGATCGTCGGCGAGGAGCATTACGCGGTGGCGCGCCGCGTGCAGCAGATTCTGCAGCGCTACAAATCGCTGCAGGACATCATCGCCATTCTCGGCATGGACGAACTGTCGGAAGAGGACAAGATGACGGTGGCCCGGGCGCGGAAAATCGAACGCTTCCTGTCGCAACCGTTCCATGTCGCCGAAGTGTTCACCGGCTCGCCTGGAGTCTTCGTCCAGCTTGAAGATACAATTCGCGGATTTAAGGGTCTGTGCGAGGGCAAATACGATCATTTGCCCGAGGCCGCCTTCTACATGGTCGGCACCATCGAGGCGGCGGTCGAGAAGGGCAAAAAACTCGCCGCCGAGGCGGCGTAAGACGACGAATAGCGAATAGGAAAACCCGATCGTTGTATTCGCTATTCGCCACCTGCTGTTCGCGTCCTGGATCAGATTGCGGAAGAAGTGATGGCTCAGCTTCATTTTGAATTTGTTTCGCCCGAGCGCGTGCTGTTCTCCGGCGACGTCGATCAGGTCGACCTACCCGGCGCCGAAGGTGATATGGGCATCCTCGCCGGGCATGCACCGCTCGTGACAGCGCTGCGGCCCGGTATCGTGACGATTTTCAGCAACAATACCCGCGAGCCAGTTATTGTCGTCGGCGGGTTCGCGGAAGTCAGTCCCTCGGGCCTCACCATACTGGCCGATCGGGCCATGCCGCGGGAGAACTTCGACGCCGCGCTGCTTGCCGCGGAGATCAAGGATGCCGAGGAGGATGTCGCAGACGCCGCGGACGATGCGCAGCGTGACACGCTTGCGCACCGCCTCGAGCAGCTCAGGTCGTTGCAGGCTGCACTGGCCGCCTAACGCGAGTTCCGTTCAGATTGGATCCCTCGCCCGTTCGCTGCCGCCTTCGCGCCGCGCTTCGGAGAACTTGGTCCCTCCGAAGCTCAGCCTGCGAGCGGAGCAGGGTCGTTCGAGCTGCACCGGATCACGAGCCGGCCAAGCCAGCGAATTCGTGCGCCACGCTTTCATACACGGCGCGTTTGAACGGCACGACCAGGTCCGGAATATTTTGCAAAGCCTCCCAGCGCCAGGCGGAGAATTCCGCTTTTTGGTCACTCGCCGAATGAGCAATGTCGATTTCGCTCTCCGCGCCGAGAAAGCGCACGGCAAACCATTTCTGTCTCTGTCCCCGATATTTTCCCGACCAGGCGCGTCCGACGAGTTCTTGGGGAATATCGTACGTGAGCCAGCGGTCGATCTCACCAAGGCGCTCCACCGAGGTGATGTTGGTTTCCTCGTGCAGCTCTCGCAAGGCTGCCGGCCACGGCTGTTCGCCGGCGTCGATGCCGCCTTGCGGCATCTGCCAGTCGTGCGTCAAATCGACATGTTCGGGACCGTCGATGCGGCGGCCGATGAAGGCGAGCCCGGCGCGGTTGAGAACCACGATGCCGACGCACGGGCGGTAAGGCAGCGATTCGGACGACATTTCGGACGAAGGATTACCGATGAGGGAGGATGGATGATAGTAGGCTTGACCTGCTCCGTCTTCTCTCATCTGTCGTCTGCCATCAGCTTTGCTTGTCCTTGAGCGCGACTGCCGTGATCGGCACCAGCAGCACGCCGCGCTTTGCCGCCGCCTTGGCCCATTTGGCGATATGCGCGATCGAAACTGGAAGCGCCGATGCGATGCCGACCGCAACGTGATGTTCCCGCGCCGTCATTTCCAGGCGGGCAAGTGCGCGATCGACCTCGTCGGCGGCCGGAACCGAATCGACGACCACGTCGGCCTTGACGAACGGCAGATTGTTGGCGCCGGAGATGCGTCCCGCGACACTCCTCAGGTTCGAGCCGTCATCGACATAGATCAGGCCGCGCTTGGCGGTTTCGCGCAGCACCGGGGCGAACGCCTGTTCGGACGCGGTGAAGCGCGCCCCCATCATATTGATAAGTCCGACATAGCCTTGAAATCGGCTCATGATCCAGTGCAGCCGATCGGCGTTCTGCTGCTGGGTCAACGATGTCAGCAGCGTCTGCGGTCCGGAATCGTTGTCGGGATAATCGTACGGCTCCATCGGCACTTCGAGGAGAACCTCATGGCTGTGGCTGCGCGCGAGCGCGACTGCGGCTCCATTCGCGCCGTAGGGGATGAAGGCGAGTGTGACCGCCCCCGGCAGGCTGATGGCCTCGGCCGTAGCTTTCGCGCTGACGCCAAGGCCGCCGACGATCAGTGCAACGCGCGGCGCGTCGGGGTTCCCGGGAGGCAATTTCACCGGCTGGGCAAAGGCGTCAGCCGGCCGAACTCCGTCGGCGGAGATTTTCGGAATTGCGCCCTGCGGTGTGATTTCGAGGAGTTTTGGATCGACGCCAGGACTATTTGCCGGGCTGACGGCGCTTCCGGAGGCCGGGATCGTCACCTCCTGACGCGCGCCAGTTGTACCGTTGATGATATTGACCGTCGTGGTGCCCGGCGCAGCCGCCTCCTTCTTCGGGTTGGCCGGCCCCTGGCCCTGCCCCTGACCGTTCCCGTCGTGTGGGGTCGGCTCGGCCAGTCCGCCGCCCTTTCCGGGCTGGTCTGACGCAGCGGTCGTCTTGGCCGGCGCGTCGCCCTGCAGAGGGATTGGAGCGACAGCCACTGGCTGGCCGCCGAACGGGTCATCCCCAATGAGGGCCCAAACCACGAAAGCGACTGGGAAAATTGCCAGCACCGCGGCTGCGATCTGCGCCAGCGGGAGGCGGAGCGCGGACTTCTTCTTCCGCCGTTGCCCTAGCGGAGCGCCAAGGTCATCTGCCGCCATCGGCCATCGCCTCGCGAATCGCTTCTCTCGCGAATCATGTACGGCAGTCTATCACGGCGACCGAGAGCCCAAGCGGCGGCCGAAGCGGAGAAAAAAAGGGGCGGCTCTCGCCGCCCCGAACCGATGTCGACAATTCGGCTGCCGCTTAGTTCGGCACCGGCGTTTTCGGGTTGGGCGGAAAAGCCGCATTGGTCGCGGTTCCCCGCAGCAGGTCGAGTGCCTGCTGCAGTGCCTTGTCATCCTTCTCGTCCGGCGGCACGTAGGATTGCGAGCCCGACTTCTCCGTCCCGGCAGCCGCGAGGTGGCCGGGCAGGGACGCTTCGCCCTTGCTGTCGGTCTCGCCCCGGAGTGCGGCGGGCACGTCCTGGATCACCAGGATGTCAGGCACGATGCCCTTGGCCTGGATCGAGCGCCCGGAGGGCGTGTAGTAGCGTGCCGTGGTCAGCCGCAGCGCGCCATTGCCGGCGCCCAGCGGAATGATCGTCTGCACTGATCCCTTGCCGAACGAGCGCGTGCCGATGAGCGTCGCCCGCTTGTGGTCCTGCAAGGCGCCAGCGACGATCTCGGAGGCGGAGGCAGAGCCGCCATTGATCAGCACGATCACCGGCTTGCCGCCGGTCAAGTCGCCGCCCGGGCGGGCATCGAAGCGCTGAGTTTCGTCGGCATTGCGGCCGCGCGTGGAGACGATCTCGCCTTTGTTAAGGAAGGCATTGACCACCGAGATCGCCTGGTCGAGCAACCCGCCGGGATTGTTGCGCAAATCAATGATGTAGCCTCGGATCTTGTCGGCACCGAGCTGAGTCTTGAGGTCGGTGATCGCCTGCTTCAATCCGTCGGTCGTCTGCTCGTTGAACTGCGTGATCCGAATGTAGCCTACATCGCTGCCTTCGGCATGCGAACGCACCGATTTGACGCGAATGACGGCGCGGACGATGGTCAACACGAGCGGCTTGTTGACGCCCTTGCGTACGATCGTGAGCTTGATCTTGCTGTTGACCGGGCCACGCATCTTGTCGACGGCCTGGTTCAGCGTCATGCCCTGAACCGATTCGTCGTCGAGCATGGTGATGATGTCGTTGGACAGCACGCCCGCGTGAGCAGCCGGGGTGTCGTCGATCGGAGCGACGACCTTGATCAGCCCGTCCTCCATGGTGACCTCGATGCCGAGACCGCCGAATTCGCCACGCGTCTGCACCTGCATGTCGCGGAAGCTGTTCGGATCCATGTAGCTGGAATGCGGGTCCAGCCCGGCCAGCATGCCGTTGATTGCCGACTCGATCAGCTTCTTGTCATCGGGCTTGTCGACGTAATCGGCGCGCACACGCTCGAACACGTCGCCGAACAGGTTGAGCTCGCGGTAGGTGTCCGAAGACGCCGCCGCTTTAGCGCTGGCGCCGATCAGGAACGGGTGGGGCTGCACGGCCAGCAACGTCACCGCGGCTCCTGCCAGAGCACCGAGGAGTATCAGAGAGGTCTTGCGCATCATCCGCGAACCTTTTCGCCTTCGTTTGCCGCCCACCATGGGCTAGGGTCAATGGGAGCGCCGTCCTTGCGGAACTCCACGTATAGTACAGGTTGGTTCGATCGGCTGGCGATAGCGGCGGACGCTTGCGCCTTGCCACCCATCACCGCTACGGGCTCTCCAGTCAGTACGAACTGTCCGAGATCGACGGATATTCGCTCCATCCCCGCTAATAAAACATGATAGCCGCTGCCGGCATTGAGGATCAAGAGTTGCCCATAGCTGCGAAACGGTCCGGCGTAAACGACCCAACCGTCGCAGGGAGCGGTGATCTCCGCCCCCGGATGGGCGGCGATCGATAGCCCCTTCTGGGTTCCACCGGCACCATCTGGGTTGCCGAAGCCGCGAATCGCGATGCCGTTGACGGGAAAATGCAATTGTCCGCGCGTATCCGCAAAGGCCATTGCGGGCGCAAGACGCCCGGGATCGCTGAGGGCCGCGAACCTCCGCCCCATCGCACCGTTTTGGGCGCCGGGCGCTTGGGCGCGTGCGGTGCTGCCGGCAGGACCGAGATTTGCCTCCAACTTGACGATCAGGTCCGCGAGACTGTCGGCTTGATGTGCCAGCGTCGCGGCGCGCCGCTGTTCGCTCGCGAGCGCGACCTCGGTGGTTCTCTGCTTCTTTTGCCGCGCGTCGATGAGCATGTTAAGGCGCAATCGCTCACGGGCGAGCCGGTCGAGATTGCGCGACAGTGCGGTGCGTTCGGCCACGATTTCGCTAAGCACGCGCAAGAGATCGGCGAGGTCGCCGGCTATCGCGTCGGCCTGGGCCCGCAATCCCGGAACCACGGCGCCGAGCGTGATCGCCGTGCGCAGTGCCTTCAGCGCGTCCTCAGGTCGAACCAGCAGCGCCGGCGGCGGCTGTCCGCCGACGCGCTGCAGCGCTGCAAGTATTTCGACAATCGCGGCGCGCCGCTCGTCCAGTGATTTCTGAAAAACCTGCTGGCGCTCGTCGAGCGCTTGCAAACGCGCCTGGGCGGCGTCGATCTTGGCCTCGACGTCACGCACGTGCGATGCCGATTCGATGAGCCGCGCATTAAGCGCGCGCCGGTCTTCGGCGAGAGCCTCGATCTGCAGCCGGAGCTTGGCTTGGCTGTCTGCCGACTTGCGCTGCTGGGCGCGTACCGCCTCGAGCTCCTGGTCGTGCTGCTTGAGCGCATCCGGCGGCTGCGTTGCGCCAGCGGCCGGCATCGTCGATCCCGATGGAAACTGGGCGCCGGGATTTTGCCCTTGCGCGGCCGTCCCGGTCTGGGCAAGCGCGGCCACATTGGCGCCAAATGGCAACAGCAGCGCCAGAGCGGGGCCGAGCGCGAAGCGCGGATCGGTTGGACGCGACCGTCGTAGAATCATGCCATTCACGGAAGCAGCAGGCCTCAAAAAGCCGACAAAAAGCAATCTTTGGACCAGAATTAAGACGCCGCACACCGCCGTGCGTCACGATACGGTGACACCGGATTAAGAAGAATTAAGGGCGCTCTATGTCCGGTGATATGGATGGCCGGTGACGATGCTTGCCGCGCGGTAAATCTGTTCGAGAAGCATGATGCGCACCAATTGGTGCGGCCATGTGGCGGCGCCAAACGCGAGCGTAAGTCTGGCCTGCCCGCGCAGGCTGGCCGCCAGCCCGTCGGCGCCGCCGATCACGAAGCATACCGCCGAACGGTCTTCCCCGCGCCACTCCTGCAACTGTACCGCCAGCGTGGTGCTGTCGAGATTTTGGCCGTGCTCGTCGAGGATGACGGTTATCGCCCGCTCGGGAACGACGTTGGCGACGGCAATCGATTCTTCGGCGCGCCGCCGCTCGGCGTCGCGGGCGCGGCTTTCGCGAATCTCGATGATCTCGATCTCACGCAGGCCCAATGCGCGTCCGCTCGCCTGCGCGCGCTGGCGATAGGTTTCCGCCAGTTCGCGCTCCGGTCCAGGCTTGAGGCGGCCGACAGCGATGACGATAACGCGCATTGACTCGACAATTGTGGATGCGACGGTGGAGCGTCTCCCGACAGCCTTGGCCTAATCTGCGCTCATGCCACGAAAGCGGCTATCCCGTCAGGCCGCGCGGGAATGATAAAGTCAGCTTGCGCGCTTGGCTACGCGTCCTCCCATCCACATTTTTTCGAGATTGTAGAACTCGCGCACTTCCGGCCGGAACACGTGGACGATGACGTCGCCGGCATCGATCAACACCCAGTCGCAATGCGGCATGCCTTCAACGCGGGCGGCGCGGCCGACTTTATGCAGATCGCCAACGATGCGGTCGGCGACCGACCCGACGTGGCGTTGCGAGCGGCCCGATGAAACGACCATATAGTCGCCGATAGAGGACTTCTGCCGCAGATCGATGGTGAGAATGTCCTCGGCCTTCATGTCGTCGAGGCGCGCGCGCACCAGACGAAGGATCTCCTCGGCGTCAAGACGCATTCTGGAGACCGGCTTGGGCACGCGACAAGAGGCCCGAGAAATTACAGGTTGGCGCGGAGGTCCTTATCCTTTCGCTCCTTGCTCAGGCGCCGTTTTATCGAATTCCGGCACCTGTCCTAAGATAGGCATGGGCGGTCCACAGTTTCAACTCCTTTGCAAGGCCTTCGCTCGCAAGTCGCGGGCCGCTCGCAATGCCGTCGACGACAGCGGCGATTTGAGGCCATGCAGGTAGGTCCATGCTGGCGGCTTTCGTCCCGGCAACGACCGCGCGGCCCATTCGGGCACGCGGCCCTGGGCAAACGCCTGTGCGGCGGCGCTTGCCGTCGCGTAAAGGCTCGGCCCGAGCCGATCGACGATGGCGATAGGCACTAGCGCTGCGATCTCGCGCCAACGCTGCCAACGATGGAAACTGCGCAGGTTGTCGGCGCCCATGATCCAGACGAAATGCACGCCCGCGCATCGGCGTGTCAGATAGGAGATCGTCTCAAAGCTGTAGCGGATGCCAAGCTTGGCTTCGAAATCGGTCACGTCGATGCGCGGATGGCGCGCGAGAGCGCGCGCGGCAGCGACCCGCTGGGGCAGCGGCGCCAGACCGCTTGTATCCTTGAGCGGATTGCCGGGAGTAACCAGCCACCATACGCGGTCGAGGCCAAGCCGGTGCATTGCCAGAAGGCAGGCGGCGCGATGCGCCGCGTGCGGCGGATCAAATGTTCCGCCGAACAGGCCGATGCGCATGCCGCCCGCATAGGGCGGCAACGCGGTCCCGGCTCGTGGCGCAGCCGAGACTGCGGCAAAAGACCCGCAACTCATGGCAGTGAAAAGCCCCCGCGCTATCCCGTCGGTCTCTACTCGCCATCAGCGCCGGCGAGTCAATCAAAGTTTACGGCCGCGTCTGGCCGTTGCCGTGGATACGATAATTGAAAGTGGTGAGTTGCTCAACTCCGACCGGGCCGCGCGCATGCAGCCGGCCGGTGGCGATGCCGATCTCGGCGCCGAAGCCGAACTCGCCGCCATCGGCAAATTGCGTGGAAGCGTTGTGCAGCACGATCGCCGAATCCACTTCGCGCAAGAATTTCTCCGCAGCGCCCTTGTTCTCGGTCACGATCGCATCGGTGTGGTGCGAACCGTAACGTTCGATATGCGCGATGGCGGCTTCGACCCCGTCGACAACGCCTGCGGTCATGATCGCATCGAGATATTCGGTGCTCCAATCGGCTTCGCTCGCGGGCTTTGCGCGCGGCTCGACCGTCTGCACCATGGCATCTCCGCGAATCTCGCAGCCGGCGTCGATCAGCATGCCGACGAGCGGTTTGAGCAGTGTTGCCGCTCCGGCACGATCGACAAGCAACGTCTCGGCCGCCCCGCAGACGCCGGTCCGGCGCATCTTGGCATTAAGCACGATGTCCTTGGCCATCGCGAGCTTGGCGTCGCCGTCGACGTAGATATGACAAACGCCTTCCAAATGGGCGAAGACCGGTACGCGTGCCTCGGACTGGACGCGGTCGACCAGGCTTTTGCCGCCGCGCGGAACGATCACATCGATCGCGCCTCCCAATCCAGCGAGCATCATGCCCACGGCGTCGCGCTCGCGCGTCGGAACAAGCGCGATCGCGGCCGCCGGAAGCCGCGCTTCCGTCAGACCGGCAACCAATGCCGCATGAATGGCCCGCGATGAGCGGAAGCTTTCGGAACCGCCGCGCAACACCACCGCGTTGCCCGCCTTCAGGCCTAGTGCGCCGGCGTCGGCAGTGACGTTAGGTCGGCTCTCGTAGATCACGCCGACCACGCCGAGCGGGACGCGCACGCGCTCGATGCGCATGCCGTTGGGCCTGAGCCAGGAGGCCATGATGGCGCCGACTGGGTCCTCCAGTCCGCCGATGACTTCGATCCCCGATGCCATCGCCTCGATTGCGCCAGGGCCGAGAGTGAGGCGGTCGACAAAGGCGGCGCTGGCGCCCGCCGACTTTGCCTCCGCTATATCCTCGGCGTTCGCCGCCATAATCGCGGTGCTGGCCTCGCGAATGGCGCTCGCCATAGCGGAAAGCGCTCGACTTTTCTGCGCTGCGGGAGCGAGAGCAAGCACTCGCGCGGCTGCGCGCGCATCCCGGCCGATGGTGCGCATGGTCGACTTCGAGGCTTGGCTGGCGTTCAACCGCCATGAGCGGAGCGTTCATTGCGTCGATCCGTCGATCCTTGTCCGTTCCCTACCATGTTTGGCTGCAGCCGGCGAGGCGCCACCGGCGGGCTGTTTTCCCACTGAACTCACAGGGTTGCTCGAAGAGCGGACGCCTTGAGGAACCAGCCGACACGACCGCCGTTTTGCCCCTCGTGCGTGAGCAGGAGGGTGCAATGAATTTGCCGAAAGGCCGTCGGCTTCAGCAAGTGCCAAAATACTTTCCCGTCGGTTCCGCGTACGTCGTGGAGGGCCGCGGCGGGTATTGCGGGCGGTTCCGGGTGTCAGCGCGCCAGTTGATCATGCCAGACGGCTGGTGGATCGATTTGCCCATCAATCCAGACTTGGAACCAGATTTGGAACATCCAGATTTGGGAACATCCAGACTTGGAACCTTGGCCCCCGGCCATTGCGTCGGCAAAGTTCTCGCAAGGTCCAAGTGGGGAACAGCGCAAACGGTTATTTCGTCTCAGCAAAAAAATCTGCACCGATGGACGGAACGGGACGCGCGCAGCGCCGTTAACTGTTCAGCGCCGGGCGAAGCCCCCCAGCCCCTCACCCTCAATCACCCGGCGTTGAACCCCGGTCGCATTAGCGGCCGGGGTTCTTCTTAATGAGGGCTTCAGTTCGGAACCAACGACTTCCAGCGTCTTCAGTCGCGTGAGTGGGTCTGTCCGTGAGGTCGCGTCCGGTGGCGTGGGTGGCGTTCAATGTCAGGGGCCGGTTTCGAAGGTCGGCGCGTCGTTTAGTCCCGGCCGACCACCAGATCATCGCGGTGAACCATTTCGGCCCGACCGCGGAAGCCCAGGATCGAAGCAATTTCGCTTGACGACCGACCCTTGATGCGTTGCGCGTCGGCGGCGTCGTAGGCGCATAGGCCGCGGCCGATTTCCGTACCGAGGGGGCCGCGGATGAGCACTGCATCGCCGCGCGCGAAACTGCCATCGACCCGCGAGACACCGGCTGGCAGCAGGCTCTTCCCGCGCCGAAGCGCGGCAACCGCACCGGCGTCGATGGTGAGCGTTCCCTTGGTTTCGAGAGAGCCGGCGATCCAGCGCTTGCGCGCGGTGACCGGATTGCCGGCGGCAACGAACCATGTGCACCGCGCGCCCTTGGCGATGGCGCGCAACGGGTGGGCGAGGCGGCCGGAGGCGATGATCATGTGGGTGCCCGCACGGGTGACGATCTTCGCGGCTTCGAGCTTGGTCTGCATGCCGCCGCGCGACAATTCCGAACCGGCGGCCCCGGCCATGGCCTCGATCGCCGCAGTCACGCGCTCGACACGTGGTAGGTGCTTGGGCTGTTCCCGGCCAGATGCGGCGCTCCCGGGCGGCGCGTCATAGAGTCCGTCAACGTCCGACAGCAGCACCAGCAGGTCGGCACTGACCATTGTTGCCACTCGTGCGGCCAAACGGTCGTTGTCGCCATAGCGGATTTCATTGGTTGCCACCGTGTCGTTCTCGTTGATGACCGGCACGGAGCGCCATTCCAGAAGTTTGGCGATGGTCGAGCGTGCGTTGAGATAGCGCCGTCGTTCTTCGGTGTCGCCAAGCGTGACCAGCACCTGACCGGCCGCGAGGCCGTGGCGCGAGAGCGCCGCGCTCCAGCCGCGCGCCAGCGCAATCTGGCCGACGGCGGCGGCGGCTTGACTGTCTTCCAGGCGCAAAGGGCCGCTTGGAAGCTTGAGCACGGCGCGGCCGAGCGCGATGGCGCCCGAAGAAACGACCAGGACGTCGCGCTTTCCACCATGCAGCGCCGCCAGGTCCGCGACCAGCGACGCAAGCCACGATTGCTTCAGTCTGCCGGCCGCAGAATCGACGAGGAGCGAGGATCCGACCTTCACGACGATCCGGCGGAAATCGTCAAGCCGAGGCGTGCTCGTTGCAGGCCGCGCGGAGGCCCGCTGGTTGCGGCTTTCCCGCCTCATTATCAGGTCCGTTCTAAGCGTTGGGCGCGCGCACCTCGACCCCGGCGCGCTTTTCGATCGGCTTTACGACCTCTGTAATGTCGCTATCCGAACCAAGCTCGTCGCAGGTAAGCTTGAGCAGTGCGGCCACCGCCTCGATCGTCTCGGTTGGCACGCCAAGTGTCTTGGCTTCGGAGATGAACAGGTTCACGTCTTTGAGCATCAGCCCCGCGGTAAATCCCTGATTGAAGGTACGCGGAATGACCACTTCGGGAAATTTCTGCTCGGTCGCCGTGCTGCGACCGGAACTCGCATTGATCACATCGACCATGACACGCGGATCGAGGCCGGCTTTGACGCCGGTCACGAACAATTCCGAGGTTGCCACCGTGGCGGCGGCGGAGAGCACGTTGTTGCACAGCTTCATCGTCTGTCCAGCGCCCGGCCGCTCACCGATATAAAAAAACTTGCCGATCACCTTCAGCGCCGGTTCGACTGCCTCGACATCGCGGCGCGGTCCTGAAGCCATCACCGCGACGGTGCCCTTGGCTGCGCCGCGCACCCCGCCGCTCACCGGGGCATCGATCTGCACAATGTTCCTTTCGGCAAGCAGCTTGAAGACGCGCTGCGCCATCACCGAGCCGGTCGTCGAAAGATCGACGAAGCGGCGCACGCGCTTGCCCTCGATCACCCCGTCCGGTCCGGTCGCGACCTTGAGGACGATTTCGGGCGTCGGCAGGCTCGCCATCACGGTTTCGGCCGCGTCCGCGACCTCTTTCGGCGAACGCGCCGCCGTCGCGCCCAGCGCGGCGATGTTGCCGATGGCCTCCTGGCGGATGTCGTACACCACGACCTTATGTCCGGCTTCGACCAGCCGCCGCGCCATGTGGGCGCCCATATTGCCGAGGCCGATGAAACCGATGTCCATGGCATTTCTCCGTTTTCCGCTTTCCTCGTGGCAAGGCCAGACGTCGTGGATGGCAAGCCTGCACTCGTAGCCGTTAGCGCTCTCGTATCGCCTCGCCCAACCCTACCCTTCTCGCACGGGAGGGAAAATGAGGGAAAACAGGCTCAGGGTGTCGAGGGCAGAAATTCCTTACGGATGCTCTCGGTATGCTCGCCGAGGGCCGGCACTGCACCGTAAGATTGCAGGGCCCCGGCACTCCGTCCCGCCGGCGCCGGATAGGACACCGGCCCGCTTGGCGTGTCGACGACGATGCGGCGCAAATGCGGGTGTCCACCAAGCTCGGCCGGACCGTTGACGCGGGCGAAAGCGATGTCCGCGGCCGCGAGTCTTTGCATCAGCGTTTCCGCCTCGATCGCGCCGAACACGCTTGCGACCCTGGCATCGGTCTCGGCGCGCCGTTTGACCCGCTCCACGTTGCTGGCAAACGCCGGATCGGCGGCGAGCTTGATGTCGCCAAGAACTTTTTCGGCCAGCGTCCGCCATTCGCGGTCGTTCTGAATGGAGATGAGCAGATCGACTCCGTCGCGGGTACGGAACGCGCCGTACGGTGCGATCGAGGTGTGGGCGAGACCGACGCGCCGCGGCGGCGCGCCAGCTTCGTACTGAAGAAGTGGCACTGCCATCCAGTCCGCCATTGCGTCGAACATGGAAATCGACAGCTCCGCCCCCTCACCGGTGTGCTCCCGCGAATACAGGGCCTCAAGGATTGCCGAATAGGCATTCATGCCCGAGGCGATGTCGCACACCGATACGCCGACGCGGGACGGCTCGGTCGTGCCGGTAATGGAGGCAAGACCGGATTCGGCCTGGATCAGCATGTCGTAGGCCTTGCGTTTTGCCAGCGGTCCGTTTTCGCCATAGCCGGAAATGGAGCAACAGATAAGGCGCGGATGCTCGGCCCGCAGCCGCGAGATGGAAAAGCCGAGCTTCGCCGCAGCGCCTGGTTTTAGGTTCTGCACGAAGACGTCGGCGCGTGCGATCATCGCGTTGAGCAACGATCTGTCCTCGGCTCTTGCCAGATCGAGCACGACGGATTGCTTGCCGCGATTGAGCCAGACAAAATAACTGGATTCGCCGTGCACGAGCTGATCGTAATAGCGGGCGAAGTCACCCTCCGGCCGCTCGATCTTGATAACGCGCGCGCCGGCATCGGCCAGCCGGCAGGCGCACAACGGCGCGGCGACGGCTTGTTCGAGCGAGACAACGAGAACGCCGGAAAGCGGAAGGCTCATCAGCTCCTCTGCGGATTCGGGCGCGGGCGCTCCGTCCTCGACTGCGATTTGCGCTTGGTTTTCCTTGCTGCCGGCTTGCGCTGGCGCGGCGGCGGCGCCCAGATCATGCCCTCAAGCTTCATGCCGTCCGGATCGGTGAAATAGACGGCGTAATAGTTGCGACCATAATACTCTCCCGGCGGATCGATCACGTTCATGTCGTTCTTCTGCAGAAAAGCGCCGAGCGCGTCCACGTCTTTGCGGCTGGAAAGCTCGAACGCGTAGTGGTGGAAGCCGATGTCGCCTTTGCGGTACTTCTGCTTCCTTCCTTGCGCGTCGGCGGCGGCTATCCAGAACAGGGTCTTGCGGTTGCTCCAGCCGGCCATATCGGCATATTCGTGTTTGAGCCTGAAGCCGAGAAAGCCGAGAAGCTTTCGATAAAAATCCTTCGAGCGGGCAAAATCGCCGACGCTCAGCACCAAGTGGTCGACGCCGACGACGCGGGGCATGGTATCCTCCCATTCGGTCTTCGCCGCTGCGCGGGCTGTCGAGCGCCGACAGTCGCTTGCCTTGCGGCGCCGTCGCAACCAAGATAACGCGGCGATCCGCCAAGGATAAACTCATGCCCTCAACCTTGTTCGACAAAATTTGGGATTCCCACCTGGTCGGGCAGCGGGCTGACGGCCGCGATCTCCTCTATATCGACCGCCATGTCCTGCACGAACTCCATGCGCATCACGGCTTCTCCCGCTTGGAGAAAGAGCAGCGTGCGGTGCGTCGGCCCGATCTGACCTTTGCGGTGCAGGACCATACGGTCGCGACCAAGCCGGGACGCGATGATGAGACCAATCCATCGGGTATCGCCTTCATCAGGGCGATGCGTGAGGGCACCCGCAAGAACGGCATAAGGCTGTTCGACGTCGGCGATCCGGAGCAGGGCATTTCACACGTGGTGGCGCCCGAACTCGGGCTGGTATTGCCGGGGGCGACGCATGCGGTCCCCGACAGCCACGCCAGTACCGTCGGCGGTCTGGGGGCGCTCGCCTTCGGCTGCGGCACGACCGAGATGACGCACATCCTCGCCACCGAGGTGATGGCGCTCAAGCGGCCGAAGCGCATGCGGGCGCGGCTCGACGGCCGGCTCGGCGCACATGTCGGCGCCAAGGACGTGGCACTGCGCCTGATCGCCGAACTCGGTGTCAGCGGCGCCCGCGGCTGCGCGGTGGAGTATGCCGGCACTGTAATCGCGGCCATGCCGATCGAGCAGCGCATGACGCTGTGCAATCTCAATATCGAGATGGGCGGCCGCTCGGGATTCGTGGCGCCGGATGACGCCACTTTTGCCTGGCTGGCCAACCGTCCCTTTGCGCCGGCCGGCGCAATGTGGGATCGCGCGCTGGCACACTGGCGCACGCTCAACACTGATGCCGAGGCCGAATTCGACCGCGAGGTCGTGCTCGATTGCAGCGCGCTCGAGCCGCAGATCACCTGGGGCACCGATCCGAGCCAGGTCGTGGGAATTTCCGGCCGCGTGCCGGAGCCGGCGGCGATCAATCCAGAGCGCCGCACCGCAGCGGAGAGCGCCTGCACCTATATGGGATTGCGGCCGGGAACGCCGCTGGCCGACCTGCCGGTGAATCGAGTTTTTATTGGGTCCTGTACAAATGCCAGGCTGTCGGACCTCACAGCCGCAGCCGCAGTGGTGCGCGGGCGTCGCGTCGCCGAGGGCGTTGCGGCGATGGTGGTGCCCGGATCGTCGAGGGTCAAGCGCGAGGCCGAGGCGGCCGGCCTCGACCGCGTGTTCCGCGAAGCCGGATTTTTCTGGGGCGAGTCCGGGTGCTCGATGTGCGCCGGCGGCAACGGCGATCGCGGCGCGCCGCAAGAGCGCTGCGTCTCGACGACCAATCGCAATTTCGAGAATCGACAAGGGACGAAGGTGCGCACCCACCTGGCGTCTCCCGTCACCGCCGCAGCGAGCGCGATCACCGGCCGCATCGCCGACGTGCGCCGATTGATGGCGGGAGCGGCATGATGGTGCCCTTCATCAGCCACAGTGCGGTTGCTGTTCCGTTTCTTTGCGACAACGTCAACACCGACGAGATTGCGCCGATCCTCAATTCGCGCAGCCTCAAGGAAGACTACGCGGCGCTGCTGTTTCAGCGCGCGCGCCGGCGCGCGGATGGCAGCGACAATCCCGATTTCGTGCTTAACCAGCCGCAATATCGTAGGGCCGGCATCCTGGTCACCGGCAGCAATTTCGGCGCGGGTTCCTCGCGCGAAGCAGCCGTATGGGCGATGGTCGCCAACAACATTCGCGTCATCGTCGCCAAGAGCTTTGCCGACATTTATCGTGAGAACTGCCTGCAGAACGGCCTGCTGCCAGTCGTTCTCGGCGTCGAGGTGGCCGACGCCTTTGCGGCGCGCGTGATCGCGGTCGATGGCGCGGCGCCGTTCACCGTGGACCTAAGAAGCCAACGCATCAGCGGGCCGGGCGGCGCCGATGTGGCTTTCGAGATTGCGGCCGCCGACCGCATGCGGCTCCTCGAAGGTCTCGACGACATAGGACTGACGCTCAAGCACACGGCCGAGATCGCGGCCTGGGAACAGCGCGCCGCGGCTGCGGCCCCATGGCTGCAAACGGCAACGGACAATCGCTCAACCATGCGCCCGGCATGACACAAGCAAGGGAGGAGAGGGGGATGAGCGCGCGCAAGAAATTTCGGTCGCTCATGGCTGGCAAGCGCCTCGTGCTGATGCCCGGCGCCTATGATGCGCTGTCCGCTCGCATCATGCAGGCCGAGGGTTTCGAGGCGATCTGCGCCGGGGGTTATGCCGCCATCGGCTCGATGCTGGCACAGCCCGACATGGGCCAGTCGAACATGCGCGACTACGCCGATCATTACGCGCGCGTCGCCGCGGCCGTCGACATTCCGCTCTATGTCGATGCCGATACCGGCTTTGGCGGAGTCAACAACGTGCGGCAGATGGTGCGCGCGTTCGAAGCCGCCGGCGTTGCCGGCGTGTTCCTCAGCGACCAGGTATTTCCCAATCGCTGCGGCTATCTGCCCGGCAAGCAGGTGGTCCCGGTCGAGCAGATGCTCGCCAAGATCAAGGCCGCGCTCGATGCGCGGCGCGACCCCGACTTTTTCATCGCTGCCCGCACCGATGTAGCCGGGGTCGAAGGCGTCGATGCCGCGATCGCGCGTTGCCAGCTGTTCATGGAGGCAGGCGCCGACATGGCGAAGCCGATGGGGGCGGACTCGATCGAACAAATCAAGCGCGTCCTGCGCGAAGTAGGCGGCCCGCACATGGCGACGCTGTCGCAGGCGGCCGGTCGCAAGCGCCGCAGCCTCGAGGAACTGGAAGCCGCCGGTGTGGCCGCCGCCACCTTTCCATCGCTTGCGTTGTTCGCGGCCGCCTATGCGGTCCGCAAGGTATTGCGCATCCTCAAGCGCGAGAATTCGTCGACCGCGACGTTCGATCACCTCCTGCCGCTTGAGGATTATTACGAACTGGTTGGGCTCAACGCGATGTTGGCCAGCGAGGAGAACTACGACAATGCTGCGGCCGCGCTGGCGCGCGAGCGTGCAGCGGAATAGCAGGCAACGGAGCACGGATGACGGACAAGCGGTAGGTTGATCCGCTGTCTGTTGTCCGTCGTCTGTCTGCAAAAGGAAAAGGGGCCGGCGCGATGCCGGCCCTTCCCCCAAAAGTTCGCTTGCTGTACCTCGTTACCCCTTCGTCACCACGGGCGGCGGTGGGGCGGCACAGCCTGCAACTGTCGCGGCGGCAAGCGCCACGATGATTGCCAGGGCAAGCTTCTTCATTGACTTTCTCCCCCGTGCCATAGACGCATTAACCATAACTTCCGGCGCGGCCCCCCTCTAGTGCTTAAAAGACACACTGGCCCGGAAAAGCGACTGGCCGATGCAGTTTGCGGTCAGTAATGCTGCCGATTTGTCGCAGATTTGGCCGTTGGTCGGTCGCTCAACTGCGTTGCGGGCGATAAACCGGCATTAGCGAGGAGTGTCGGGGTTGCAGTTGAGCCACTAAGCGGTCTGATTCTAATATCCGCATCCCGTTTCGGCACGTTCGTGTGCGAATGGTGGAATCAAAGGACCACTAGCAACTGTCAGTCCTAGTGGAGCTTTTGGATTTGACATTCGCTACACGAATTGACGGCGAAGCGGGTCGCGAATGTCAAATCCGCTCCACGCGTGTGAAGGCTCGCCGAATCAGTGCCGGTGATTCGCCGGCACTCTCGGGAGGGCCACGGAAGGGATTGACGGACTCGCTCGACAGGTTTCATACCACGGGCGAAACCTCGCTCATGCGGGGTCTGGCCGGCTCAGAATCCCCCGAGCCGGCGACGGAATTTCAGCGGAAGGTCCGGCCTTGCAGCCAGGCAGCTTGAAACCGGTCGCGGTGCTCGCCGCCGTATGGGTCCTGTCGGCCTGCGCAGCGACGGGTCCGTCGGCGGGGGGACCAGGCGGACCAGGCAGCGGGAGCGCCACTCCCGCAAGCGTCGGACAACGTGATCTTACTGCCGCAGAGAAAAAGATCATCGTCGCCGCGGTTGCGCCCAACCTGAAAGATCCAGGGTCGGCGAAATATCGCTGGGCGAAGTTCCCGGCGCTCGCCATGTCAGACTCGGTCAATTATTGCGCAACCGTAGACGCCAAGAGCCCATACCCGGCCTATGACGGCCGCCAAGCGTATATCGTCGAGACAAAGGTCTCGGGCGGACGGGTCATCACCGCAACGATGGGGCTGATTGCCGGCGGCAAGGATGCGGCGCTGGTCACCAAAATGTGCGCCAAGTACAACCTCGACCCGAACAACGCAACTTGAGTCGGCAAGGCAGCCACGCGCAGATCGCCAGTGCTACGGCGATGCGTAGAATGTTCGCGCATCGGCGGTGAAGGTCTTGCGCGAGTCCGGATCCAGATAGAACATGTGTCCGCCGCGGTAGAGCCGCAGCTCGGTGCGTTTCTCGGCCTCGGCCGGAGGCAAGTGATCGAGCAGGTATCGCGTCACCGCGTAGGGCGTAACCATATCGCTGTAGCCATGGGCGATCATCAGCCGGAATGACGGCGTCAGCTCGAGAAGCACGCGCAAATCCTCGGCCACGCTCGGCTCGGAACGCTTCTGGCCCCACTTCCATTTGCCCGGTATCTGCTCGTTCAGGAGATTGTAGGTCATGTCGGTCTTGAAGCCGAGTTCGCCGCGCGCATAGGCGACAAAGGCGCTGCCGTAGGAACGCACGAGACCGTCGAGGATGGGATCGGGAGCGCGCGCCGACGGCACCTCGGGGTTTGGATCGTCCACCGCAAACGTCGCGTCGTAGTGGCTGACGATTTTCTGGTCGTCGAGATGCAGGTCTTTGACATAGGCATCGTGGATGAAGCCGCGCTGCCTGGCCACTACGCTTTCGGGCAATCCGGTCATTGCAGCGACGCGAGCGTAGAAATTCTTCGCCGCATCCCCCTGCAACGGCGGTCCGGCCAGCGCCGTGAGATAATCGGTGAGAGCAAAATGCTCGGCTTGCGCCAGCGCCTGCTTGCTGAAGGCTCCTTTCCGCTCCAATTGGGCCGCCGCGAGCGACGGCAGCTGCAGCGCAGCGCCGAGCGCGAAGCGGTCGCCGCCGAACTGAAAAGCGCCGTCGAGAAATGGCGAAACCATGAGAATTCCGCTTACCGAAATGCCTTGCTGGTTCTGCAGCGCGCGCGCCACCTTGGCGGCGCGGAATCCGCCATAGCTTTCGCCGAGGATGAATTTCGGCGAACTGACACGCGCGTTCTTGGCAACATAAAGCGCGATCGCCTTGGCCATCGTTTCGGCGTCGGCGCGGACACCCCAGAAGGCCTCACCGCCGTCCGGCTTGGCCGCCCTGCTCCAGCCGGTGCCGACCGGATCGATCAGCACCAGATCGGTAAAGCCGAGCCACGTATCGGGATTGTCGATGAGCCGCACCTTGGCGGCGTCCCGTCCGTCGGGGCCGAACTGGGCAAGTCGTGGGCCGACTAGCCCGAGGCTGAGAAAGGCGGAGGCCGCGCCCGGGCCGCCGTTGAACACAAAAGTCACCGGCCGGCTCGCTGGATCGGCCCCTTTGGCCACGTAGGCCGTATAGAAGATCGCCGCCGCGCGCTCGCCCGATTGATCGAACAGCGGGAAGGTGCCGGCCGTCGCAGTGTAATCGAGCTTGCCGCCGCCGGTGAGTTCGATGGTATGCGCGGTGACGGAATTGCCCGGCAGAAGCGAAAGGACGCCCAGACCCCCCGGCTGCGGCTGTCCGGAGCCCGCCGGCCCGCCCGCTTCGCCCGGCCCGCCTTGTTGGCGGCCCTGGACTGGGTGATGTCCGGGCGCCGCCCTGCCATGATGCTCCTGCGCGGCACCGGCGCCCGCCAGCGCCACAATGCAGCTGGCGATCAACGCAACGGCCGCGAACCTGCGGCGACGATCACTCATGATGATGCCCCAAAATCTGCAAGACAATTTCATTCGAGCTCGACGGCGCCCTCGATCTGCACCGAAAGGCCGATCCCATCGAGCGTCAATGTCGCTTTGGCGGGCAGCGTCTCGTTTCCCTTCAGCCGGCCGCCGCTCACCGCCGAGCGCACCGCCTGCTCGATCTCGCGTTGCGCGGTGACGCCGACTTTCTTAAGAAACTTGCGTACGCTGACATTGAGAGCTTCCTCGTTCATGTTTGCCTCCGGAATGGGCCGCAAGGAGCCAAGCCCGCCGACAGTCTATCCGAACGAAGGCCGCTTAACGACGCTGCCAATGCGTTCGAGTTGCCGGGGGCGCGGGGTCCGATTTTAGCATGCGCATCACGGGTCGGTACGCTCTCATGCGAATGTTGGAATCGGCACCACTCGCAAATATATCGCTTTAGTGGCGCCTTGGATTTGACGTTCGCTTCGCGAGTTCGCGGCTGCGCAGGTAGCAAATGTCAAAGCCGCGCCATTAGCCGGTAGACAATCGCGAACAGATCGGCAAAGTTTCGCCGGCTCATCTCGCTCGTCGGGGATCGCGTCAGCGCGGCGCCCGGCGGATGAGCACATGATTGGAGGCGCACCGGAATGCCATTTCCGCATGCTTCGAAGGCGCTTGCCCGCTTTACCGTGCTCGATCTGACCCGCGTGAGGTCGGGGCCGACCTGCGTGCGCGAGCTGGCCGACTGGGGTGCCAACGTCATCAAGATCGAGAGTCCCCCCGGTTCCGAAGAGGCGATGGGCGGGCCGCGCGAGGGCAGCGATTTTCAGAACCTGCACCGCAACAAGCGCAGCATGACGCTCAACCTGAAGGTGCCTGAGGGACTCGCCGCCTTCAAGCGCATGGTCAAGAAGGCCGACGTCGTGGTGGAGAATTTCCGCCCCGACGTGAAGAGGCGGCTCAAGATCGACTACAAGGTGCTCGCCAGGATCAATCCGCGCATCGTGTACGCCAGCATTTCCGGCTTCGGACAGGATGGGCCGTACGCGAACCGGCCCGGCTTCGACCAGATCGCGCAAGGCATGGGTGGCCTGATGTCGATTACCGGCCTGCCGGGGCAGGGGCCCGTGCGGGTCGGCATTCCGATCGCCGATCTCAGTGCCGGACTATTTGCGTCGATCGGCATTCTCGTCGCGCTGCTCGAACGCGAAAAATCCGGCAAGGGTCAGCACATCGCCACCTCGCTCTTGCAGGCACAGATTTTCATGCTCGATTTTCAGGCGGCGCGCTATCTGGTGGAGGGCGAGGTCGCCAAGCAGGCCGGCAACAACCACCCGACCAGCATTCCCACCGGCGTCTTCCGAACCAAGGACAGCTACGTCAACATCGCCGCGACGGGACAAAAAATCTGGGAACGCTTCTGCGAAGCCGCGAACGCAACTGCGCTGCTGCACAAGCCCGAATACCAGGGCGGCGCGGCGCGTTCCAAGAACCGCGACGCGCTCAACGCCGAGATCCAGACCTTTATGGAGCGGCGCACCAGCGCCGATTGGGTCGAACGGCTGAATGAGGCCGGGGTGCCGTGCGGTCCGATCTATTCGATCGATCGGGTGTTTGCCGATCCGCAGGTGCAGCATCTCAAAATGGCGCAGAGCGTGACCAAAAAGGACAAGAGCAAGATGCGTCTCGTCGCCCAGCCGGTCACACTGTCGCGCACGCCGACGCGTTTCGTTGCTGCCCCGCCGGAGATCGGCCAGCATACCAACGCGGTGCTCAAGGAGTTCGGTTTTTCCGCGCGCGACATCGCCGCGCTGCACAAGGCGAAGGCGGTGTAGGTCGTCATTGCCGGGCTTGAACCGGTAATCCATAGAGCGGTGTGACGGCATGGATGCGCGGGTTGAGCCTGCGCATGACGAATGAAAGAGAAGGGACCAAGGAATGACTCAAACCGACAAGATGCTCGCCCGCAAGGAAGGCGGCGTCGGCATCGTGACGTTCAACAACCCGGAGCGGCATAACGCGGTCTCGCTCGACATGTGGGAGGCGATCAAGCGCATCCTCGACGATTTCGCCGCGGACAACGATGTGCGCGTCGTGGTCGTCACCGGTGCCGGCGGCAAGGCGTTCGTGTCCGGCGCCGACATTTCGCGGTTCGCGGACGAGCGGGCCAATCTCGAAGCGGCGCGTGCCTACGGGATGAAGACCGAGGTCGCCTACGCCAGCCTCTACGAATTTCCGAAACCCACCATCGCGATGATCCGCGGCTATTGCATCGGCGGCGGACTTGGTCTCGCCACCTGCTGCGACCTGCGCATCGCCTCGGACAATTCGAAATTCGCGGTGCCGGCCGCCAAGCTCGGTCTGGGCTACGGCTATGTGGGCTTGAAACGCCTCGTCGATGTTGTCGGGCCGGCCTTCGCCAAGGAAATTTTCTACACCGCGCGTCAGTTCGACGTGCAGGAGGCGCTCGCCATGGGGCTGGTCAATCGCGTCGTGCCCTCGGCCGGGCTGGAGGATGCGGTCAAGGCCATCACCGACATGATCTGCGCCAACGCGCCGCTGACCATCAAGGCGGTGAAATACACCGTCGGCGAAATCCTCAAGGACGAAGGCAAGCGCAACATCGCGCGCACCACCGAAATGGTGGAGCGGTGCTTCGTCAGCCGCGACTACAACGAAGGCCGAGCCGCCTTCATGGAAAAGCGCAAGCCGGTGTTTACCGGCGCCTGACGTGGTCCCGCCGCCCACACCTGCCCATCGCGCGTAGCGAAAGTGGGTGGGGCCGCGGTGCGTTCTTTTTGCTTATCAGCGCTCGGGGCGGCTTGCTAAGCTTGCGCCTGCACAGCGAGCGGGCCGCGTCGGCTCAAAAATAAATTTGGGAGGCGTTTGCGATGTATCGAGGCACCAAGGACATCATGCTGCCGACGACCATTACCGGCTCGCTGCCGCGGCCGAGCTGGTACACGGAAAATCTCGGCACGCGGCATTTCCTCGAAGCCATGGTCAGCCGCCGCTTTCGCGAGCAGTACGAGGACGCTCTCGCCTGCTACCTGCGCGATCAGGAGGTGGCCGGCCTCGACATTGTCACCGACGGCGACTGCCGTTTCGACGACGACGTCGGCGGTCAGAGCTGGACCGCCTATCCGCCGAACCACATGAGCGGGCTCGATACGGCGCATCCGGAGGCGACGCCTGCCGGACGCGGCGGCATCACGTTTCCGCGCGGCCATATCCTGCACGATTACCTGGAATCGCGCGTCATGCCGGTGATCGCCGGTCCGATCGGCCGCGGCAACCTGCAATACACGGCGATGTGGAAGGCGGCGCAGCGCTTCACCAGGCGGCCGGTGAAGTTCGGCGCGGTGTCGGCGGAGATCGTCGCCTTCGCGCTGCAGGATCGCCACTACAAAAGCATCCCCGAGCGCCTCTTTGCCATCGCCGACGCGTTCAACGAGGAATATCACGAGCTGGCCGATGCTGGCTGTCCCGTCATCCAGATCGAGGAGCCGCAGATTCATCTGCTGGCGTTGCGCAAAATCCAGGATCAGGTGATTACGCCGCAATTGATGGTCGAGGTCTTCAACCGCACTGTGCGCGGCCTGCGCGCCAAGACCGAAGTGTGGGCGCATTCGTGCTGGGGCAATCCTTCGCAGCAGCGCATGTTCGCGCAGGTACAGAGCTACAAGCCGGCGCTTGAAGTCTACAATACCGTCGACGCCGATCTTATCACCTTCGAATCCTCCAGTTCCAACGGCATCGATCTGGACGCCATCGGCAAACTCATCACCGGCAAGAAGATCGCCATCGGCGTCATCGACCATCACGTGCTGCAGGTGGAGACGCCTGACCAAGTGGCGGCGCAAATCGGTGCTGCGCTCAAGCACATCCCGCCGGAGCGGTTGGTCATTTCCACCGATTGCGGCATGGGCCGCGAGGGCATGAGCCGCCGTCACGCCTTCTACAAGATGGTTTCGATCGTGCTCGGCACCAACATGGTGCGCAAAGAGCTTGGGCTTCCCCTGGCCGAGTGCCTCGCCGCCGACGAGCGCTACTCGCTCATCGTGCCGGCGAAGTAGGGCCTTCTGCTACGGCTGATCGCAGCTCGATCATAACGAAGAGGTAAAGTACGCTCATTCAAGAATTCCGCGTTCGGGATTCAAGGTCCCGGTCCGGACGGGTCGGTCCGGCAACGCCTTACGCGCCGCGCTTCGCAAATACGTCGAAAGTTGCCATTGCGCCCGGCACCTTTGGTTCGAGATCGGGAGTCCACCGAGTCAACCATAGAAGGATGCCTGTCGTCGCCGGCTTCACTCAACCGACACGCCGGCGAACTTCACCACCTTTGCCCATTTGGCGGTCTCGTCGACGAGGAGCTTGCCGAATTGCGCCGAGCCCATCGGCATCACTTCGCCGCCGAGTTGGTGGAAGCGCGCCTTGAGCGCCGGATTCCCCAGGACCGTGTTGACCGCTTTATTGAGCTTATCGACGATTTCCGGCGGCGTGCCTTTGGGCGCGACGATGCCGTACCAGACCAACACCTCATAGCCTGGCACGGTTTCGGCGATCGTCGGCACATCGGGAACCGCATCCACACGTTTGGCCGTGGTCACGCCGAGCGCACGCACGCGGCCGCTCTGGATCTGCTGGATCGCGCCGGGCAAGTTGTCGAACATAATCGGTATCTGGCCGCCGAGCAGATCCGTCGTCGCCGGCGCCGAGCCGCGGTAGGCCACGTGCGTAAGCTTGATGCCGGTCATCGCTTCCAAGAGCTCGCCTGACATGTGCGGCGAGGTGCCGATCCCGCCGGAGCCGAAATTGATCTTGCCGGGCCTCGCCTTTGCCATCGCGACGAGATCGGCGACGTTCTTGGCCGGGAACGACAGGTTGGCTTCGAGCACGTTGGCGAGCTTCATGGTCCCGGCGACCGGCGTGCTGTCGTGCACGAAATCGAACGGAATGTGCTTGTACAGCGTGGCGTTGATGACGTTGTTCGGAGCAACGAAGCCGATCGTGTAGCCGTCGGGCGGCGCCGCGAGCACGTATTGCATGCCGACATTGCCGCCGGCGCCGACGCGATCCTCGATGACGAACGGCTGGCCGAGCTCTTCCGACAGATATTGCCCGAGGATACGCGCGATCGTGTCGTTGGGGCCGCCGGCCGCGAACGAAACGATGAAATGCACTGGCCGCGTCGGATAATCGAGCGCCGAAGCGGAAGTGCTCAACATCAGCAGCGGCGATAAAGCAAGCAAGGTCAACGATTTGAACGCAGCAAGCTTCATGGAATCCTCCGCTGCTTACGTAGCCCGAACGCGCACAGCTAAATCCAGGTAGAATTGACCGGCTTGAACGCAGCTCCCGGATATCGCTTCGCTCATCCGGGATACGTGCTACGGAATCCGCTTCACCACTTTGCTATCGAGGTTGAATACGCGCGCGGCGTTGCCGCCGAGGATGTTGCGCTTGGCCTTTTCGTTCAGGAACGGAAGGTCGTAGATCACGCCCGGCAGGTCGAAATCCCAGTGCGGATAATCGGAAGACCACAGCAGTTGCGTCTCGGCGTTGATCATCTTGAAGGTCGCTTCCAGGATCGACAAGTCCGCAGGCACCTCCATCGGCTGCGACGAATAGAACATCTCGCGCATGTACTCGCTCGGCTTGCGTTTGAGCGAGGGGCAGTCGGAGGTGCGCATCATGTAGGAATGGTCGAGCCGCTGCATCAGCGAATAGGCCCAGGTCAATCCACTCTCGATCCATAGAACTTTCAGCTTGGGGAAGCGTTCGGGCAAGCCGTTCACCACCCAATTGGTCATGTGGATCATGTTGAACCACATGAAACCGAGCGAGTGGACCGAGATGAAGCGGTTGGTCATCTGCAGCGCGCGGTCCTCCCACGAATAGGCGGCGTGGAAGGAGATCGGCTTGCCTATCTCCTCGAGCAGCGCGTAGGTCTTTATGTAGGCGTTGTCGTGAACCGGCCGATAGCGCGGCGAGGTCACCATGAAGCCGACGACGCCCCTTTCGCCGCCAAAATCCTTCACGGTTCGATAGGCGGCCTCGGGATCGTTGAACGGGATGTAGAGCATGGAAACGAGCCGCGGCTCGACGGCGAGCAAACGCTCGCAGAGCCAGCGGTTATAGGCGCGACACAGAGCAACCTCGATCTCGACCTGCGGATGCAGGCCGAGGAACAGCATCGGGGTGGGAAACATGCAGGCATAGTCGATGCCCATCGCGTCCATCCACTCCAGCGTCATGACGATGTCGCGATGGCGGCTGTCGTTCGGCACCTGCTGCAAGGCCCGCAGGGTGGCGCGGGTGATGCGGCCGCCAAGGTTCTGATTGCCGACCGATGAATTGAGCAGGCCTGAACGGCCGGGACGCTTCGCCGATTCGATCATGTCGCGGCGGATCACCGGACTCTCGATATACTGGAAGACTTCCTTGTAGGATTCGTTCTCGTAATGGTGCGCATCAACGTCGACGATCAAAAAATCCTGGAAGTTGCGCGCGCGCGCCTGCTGCGCGGCGTGCTCCAGGTGCTTGGTGGTTGAGTAGTCGTCGAAATTGAGCTTGCGGACCTCGTTGGGAAGCGAGTCCATGATTTCCTCCCTCACGCCACCACGTAGATGTCGTCGCCGCGGCGCACCACCTGGTATTTTTTCAGCTTCAGCCGCCGGTCGCCGACGCAGCGGCCGCTCGAAAGCTCATATTCGTAGCCGTGCCACGGACACACGAAATGTATTTCGTCCGAGAAGGTCTGACCCTGATATGTGCGGTCGGCGGCGATGAGGTCGACCACCTTGTTGATCAAAATGCCCTCGCAGGCCGGTCCGCCGGAGTGCACGCAATAATTGCTGTAGGCGTAATAGGCGCCATCCTTGTGAAAGACACCGATTTCATCCCTGCCGGCGGTCACGATGCGCCGGTCGCCATCCAGCAAATCCGACGCCTTAGCCACGAACCATTCCGCCATCGCTGTCTACCATGCCGTCTATTCTGTGCCTGTCCCGGCCTGCTCGGCTGCGCCGTTTGCCGGCGCGCCATTGAGCCAGTATAGATGACGGAGGATGGGAGCAACAAGCGCGCCCGGCGTGCGAGCGCGCTGCTTGTGGCTCTGTCGCCGAACTTTCCTTTTCGGCTTGCGGCAATTTTTGCGGCAAGTCGGGATTCAGACCAGGGGCTATCTCGTGGCAAGGGTAGAGCGAAGCGAGGGACGATGACCAGCATCAGATCGCAACAGGGCGACAGCGCCGAGCCGCGGCCGATCATCCCGGCCTTGGCGCCGTTCTATGCCAATTTTGCGCGGGAAATCTCCTATCCGCTGATTCGCGTGACGGTCGGCGGCACGCTCCTGGTGCACGGCATCAATCGGGCGATGATCCCTCTCTCGCGCGCCGCGGAGGAGATGGCCAAGTTGGGGCACGAACCGGCCATGGCGTTCGCCGTTCTAGCGCTGGTCAACGAAACCATCGGCGCCGTCTGCGTCGTTCTAGGCCTGTTCACGCGGTTCTTTGCCGCCTCGATCGCCATCGAATTCGCGATGATCAGCATCCAATTCTTCCATAACGGCTATGCCTGGGCCCACCACGGCTGGGAATACGTGTTTCTCTGGGGCCTCATCTTCTTCGCCATTGCGCTACGCGGCGGCGGCCCCTATTCGCTCGACCGCAAGATCGGATGGGAGCTTTAAAGTCTTCGATACGGGCGCTCTCATGCCCTGCCGCGGCGCCGGGGAGGCCGCCGCACGGCGGTCCGACCACGCGTCGAGCGGTAATCAGCAACCGCCGCCTTCGGCCGATGAGCTTGCTCGCCCCCGGCCGGCTCCGCGCGCCTTGTCTCTGTCGACCGGCGCCGCTACATAGGCCACACGCCGTTCTTATTTTGCCTTGCGGAGAGGTGGCAGAGCGGTTGAATGCACCGCACTCGAAATGCGGCATACGGGCAACCGTATCGGGGGTTCGAATCCCTCCCTCTCCGCCATCGAACAAAATCAATAGCTTACTTAGGCGATTGGCGGCATTGGCGACATTCGTTGGCGACAGTAGTTAACTGTAACTTGCCAACGCGTGCGAGAACGCCCATTTACAACCACGTACGTCGGCAGTGACCCCTTCCTTGGCTGTATAAGTTGCGCATAGCGACGCTACACGCCTTTAGATTGCCCTGGCGCATGCTAGGACTCTCTCAGTTGGCGACCCCATTTGAATGGGATTGCGGGTGGCCGATGTGCAGAGAGTGAGGTTGTCCGTATGTCGAAGAAGTTCGCACGTCGGGCGCGCCTTGTTCGAGAAATCCTACGGCTAGCCACAGTCGCTCTGCGATTTGTGGCGGTTGTCTTGGAAATCTTGAATAAGGCCGCCAACTGCCATGATCGAAAACTACAAGTGCAAATTTAAATCTCACGGCAAATTTATTTTCGTCCCGTCATCGGTCAGCGACAAGAAGGCGGAACGTCTCATTGCTTTCGGCGCTTCCATCGAACTGCCCGATTACTTCTTTCACTATCGTCCCGGCGGTCATGTTGATGCTTTGCATCGGCATCTGGAAAGCCGACATTTCTTCCGCGTTGATTTGAAAAACTTCTTCTATTCGATTGGGCGAAATAGAATTTCTCGCTTACTTCGTCAGCACCACTTTCCCGGCAATGCCCGGACATATGCCGAGTGGTCCACCGTTCGTAATCCCTACCCAGACGGCCCGAGGTATGTGTTGCCTATTGGGTTCAGACAATCACCTTTGCTCGCAAGCCTTGCGCTGTATGATTGCGCAGTCGCCTCTGCGATTGAAGATGCTCGGACCCGTAACGTCTTCGTTTCAGTCTATTTCGATGATCTAATCGGATCATCTAACGAAATTGAAGATTTGCGGATCACTTACGACGGCATACTCGCGGCCTGCATTCAAGCAAATCTCGTCGCTAACCCAGAGAAGCTCATTTCGCCATCCGATGCCATCGTTGCGTTCAACTGTAGCCTGACGCATGGCCGAGTGCAGGTAACAGACGAGCGCATTCAGCGTTTCGTCGACGAAGATCGAGGCCCAAATTCGGAAGACGCTTTCTTGGATTATTGCGTGCGCGTTGAGGAGCGCAATCACGCAGCCTAGCCACGAAGTGTCGAGCCGACGCACGGAGGCAATTTGAGTTTGCAATGGCAAAAGCGTTCACGCAAATGCAGCTACAAGCGATTGCCGACGCACTAGGGGACACTTCTGAGGGTCTCGCAGGCTCGGAAATCCATCATCTGCTCTTAACTTCAAAAATAATGGATATTGATCCGCCAGCCACGAAGCGCCACCGGCTCTACAACGCTTTCGTGGCTTGTCAAAATGCCATGCAAGATCGCCGTCATATTCTGGCGTTTATCCGTTATGCCATGAAGCCCGAGCAATATGCGAGAAATGCCGAACGTTACGAGCCCATGCGAGCTAATCTCAACCGTGCGCTTGCATTTGCCGGGCTTGCCGTCGAGCAGTCCGGAAAGCTAGTGCCGGTTGAACAAGTGCACACACTTACGGAGGCGCAGCGCCGTGCAAGCGAATTACGGACAGACCTAGAATTGCGAAAGGTGCATCCTGACGTACTTCGGTTCTGCAAGGAGGAATTAGTCAAGGACAACTATTTCCATGCTGTATTGGAAGCGACGAAGAGCGTGGCCGACAAGCTCCGTCACAAGGCTGGATTGACTGACGATGGCGGGACGCTGGTGGACCGGACACTTGCCGGTGATTTGCCGCTAATTGCAATCAACGCACTCTCGGATGAAACTGAGCGATCGGAACAGAGAGGCTTCGTAAACCTCGTCAAGGGCATTTTCGGCATGTTCCGAAATCCGACGGCGCACGCTCCGAAGATTAAATGGGCGATCAACAAAGATGATGCCGAAGAAGTCTTGACGCTGCTCTCGATGGTCCACAAGCGTATCGACGGGTCGAGGATGCCACCGCGCGCGTAAGTCTCACGGCGACGTATACTCGACAACCCTCATAATGCCTCGCAATGGCTAGGTCTGTCCGGCGGTCCCATGGCCTTACATTTGTCTTCAGGTCTCACTGTCAACTCGCTGCTCTGGATCAGCTCATTGGAGCCTAGCGACAGGGGCACAACGGATCGCGTGCACGATGATCTGCAACCTTACCTAGTTTCGATAGGACTGCCGTTCCACGCAGTCGAGCCAAAAAGCGCAAGCGAGTTGCTAGCTGGGCTCGACGCTATTGCGAAGCGCGCAAGGGACGGACTGCGACCCATAATCCACTTCGACACTCATGGATCAAAAAGGGATGGCCTTTGCATCGCTGCGTCGCGCGAATTTGTCCCTTGGCAGAAACTTGTGGAAGTATTGCGTCCGATCAATGTTGCGACCGGCAATAATCTGTGCGTTGTTTCGGCGGCATGTTTCGGGTTGCATGCGATAATGGCGATCCACATTGATAACCCGGCTCCGTTCTTCGCGCTCGTCGCGCCCGAAAACACCGTAAGTTTCGGCTTCGTCGAACAGCGGACCGTCCCGTTTTATGAGGCGGTCTTTAAAGGACTGGACGTGGTGTCAGCGCACGAAAAGCATCTAGCACCGGACTTCAAGCTTTTCCTATGTGAAAAGATGCTCCTAGTCGGATTGACCAAATACGTTCGTAATTACTGTATGGGGAAGGGTCGAGACAAACGGATCGAAGAACTTTTAACACAAGCTGTAGCAGATGGATTGCCTAACACATCGGAAAATAGGCGGATCGCAAGGCGCACAGCCAAGAAACATATTCGGCCGGACCAAGGCATGATTGACCGATACATGCAGACATTCCTCATCGGCAAAAAAATCGATGTGACCATAGAACAGATTATCGATCTGGCGCGGGTGCGCTCGGCGAAACCATCGAAGCGGGGAAAGCGTCCATGAGCGGCCCGCTGTTCACCGGCACTATCAGCCATCCGAAGCCCGAATATGAGGCCGCGCCGCCTCCGAAGCCTCCTAACAACGTCGCTCGCGCAGTTGTGTTCATCGTGGCTGTCGTAGTCGGCGCGATCATCGCGGCGAAAATCGTGGGAGGCATTCATGGCTGACATCCGAAAAGCCGCCGCCTGAAATATCGCGCCGTCGCGTCGCGGCGACGAATTCAAACTATCGAAGCGTCGGAAGCTCAATGTTTCCGGCGCTTTTTCTTTTGTGCGGCCTTGGTTGGCGTCCGTCCAAAATCCCTGTTGCTCGGAAAGACGTTTGGTGCCATTTATGCAGAATTACGGAATTACGGTGACAGTGCACTTAATAGACGCCGCGTTTAATTGGCGCCATTCTGCGGCAATGGCCAGTCTTGCTCGTGTCCGTCATCCCCTGTCATCTGCACCACGTCACCCAGCGCGGCAACGGCCGCGCGCGCAGGTTCTTCAATGAAGCCGACTATGTGCTCTGTCGTGAGCTACTCGCCCAGCATTGCCGGGCATCCGATGTGCAGGTGTGGGCGCGGTTCCTGATGCCCAACCGCGTGCATTCGACGCCGAATTCGACGAGGGACAAGAGGTAGGAGGAAGTTATTAAGTGCACTGTTTAAGTGCACTGTCACCGTAATTGCTATTGTCACCGTAATTGCTATGGAGAAGACTTGACGGTCGATCGGTTGGCTGAGCGCGGAGCGCGTTGCCCCGGTATGGTGTCGGGGATTTCTTTTGGTAAACGTATATTCCTTGGCCATCCATCCTGTGCCGGCGTGCCGCCGAAGGGCGCGGATGCGTTCGTCAAAGATGTCCACGATACGTGCTCCTACAAAAGCGATGTCGGACCAGCATCACCAGCCGCACGATCCCGCTCGATCCCAACCCGCGTCATCCGCAACGATGTAGTCCCGAGCCGTAGAATGCGCGCAGCCTTTGTCTGAGGCGCCCCGCGACCTGCTGCCACGACAGGAACTGGGGCAGTCCGAAGCGGACTTGCGCATTCAGCTCATCTTGCACCTGCGTAAGATCGACGCCGCAAAGCGCACCGTCACGAACTATCTCACGCCCAGCAACGATCATCCGGCGCATGTGCCGCGCCGTTCCGCGACGAACCAGCAGAGCTGCCTCATCTACGTCCATGAATACGTCCTGCGAGATCGCGCCGAGATCGACGAGCATCAGGTCAGCCGCCGCGCCGGCCACTAGTCCGTCCCCGCATTCGATCCCAGAGACCGAGTATCTGCCTTGATAGCAGCCAGCGTGCAAAAGGCTGGACAGCGGTACCCCATCCTCCAGCGCCAGTCCTTGATGAAGCATGTAATTTAGACGGACCTCCCGGAACGCGTCATCGTCGTCGTCAACGCTGAAACCGTCGAGACCGAGAGCAAACGGGACGCCCAGATCGTGCATCTGCCGCAGGGGTGCTATGCCGGAGCGGATGTGAAGATTTGAACTGGCGTTGACGCTAATCGTGACATTGCGTTCACTCAGCAGCTCAAGTTCGTCCGGCCGCAGCCAGACACCGTGAGCTATCGACAGCCGCGGTGACAGCAATCCAATTCTGTCGAGGTATTTAATAGGTCCTTCGGGATAGACGTGGTCAAGATATTCCCGCTGCGTTCGCGATTCGAGCACGTGCATATGGACGCGCCGGCCGTTGAGCGCCGATCGTTCGGCAATGAGCTCCAATAGCGCCGGCGTGCACCATTCGACGCCATAAGGGCCGTATTGCACGGACACCAGCGGCGACGTGATCTTCTCCGCGAGATCCTCGACGAAGCGTACCGACTCCTCGGGCGAAGGCGGCCTGGCCAGTAGCTTGGAAAGCACCATCTCCCGGTCGGCCGGTTCCAAATCCTCCAACAATTTGGCATCAGTACCGTATCCGAGCGGATTCTGGTCGCGCATTGCCACCGCGATTGCGACGCGGACGCCAACATCTGTTGCCGCCTTGGCCACCACCGAGAGTTCCTCGCCGAGCGAAGATGGATTTTGCGGCCGCGTATAGTGGATCATGATTGTGCCGACGCCGCCGAGAGCCTGGCGACCAAGCGCCGCGGCAGCTACCAGATATGGATCGACGACCGGCATTGCGGTCATATAGACGAGCCATAATTCGAGCGGCAGATCGAATGCACCGATTGACGTTGGACGTACCCCGCGCACGTGATCGTGTGCGTTGCTCAGCGGCGGCATTGCCAGCAATCGATGCCGATCGAGGTGGGGGTGCGCGAGAACAGATGAAAACTGCGTCCCGGTGATTGTCAACTGGGCACCGTGACACGAACAAGCAAATTTTCGCGGTATGTCGAGCAACCGGCCTTCAAGGCGAATCTCGTGAGGTGGTGCTGTCATCACGTCATCACATCATACCCAGGAAATGCGGAAGCAGAAACGCGATCTGCGGCACGAACGCGAGCAGCATACAAACCAGCAACATTGTGCCCAGATACGGAAGCAACGCCCATCCGGTTTCGCCGAGGGGAACAGAGGCTGTCTTCACGACTACTAGGAACCCGATCCCGATCGGCGGCAAGAACAACGCAACGCCGGTCGCCGCGATGAGAATTACCCCGTAATGCATCGGTTCGATGCCGAGCTGAATCGCTAGCGGAACGAAAATCGGAATAACCATTAGCATTGCAGGCAGGCCATCAAGCAAGGCGAACAGCAGGACAAAAACCACTATGCTGAGCACCATGAAGGAATTGCGCCCGCCCCCCGTTGACGTGAACCAGCCCGCGATGAGCTGCGGCACCTGTTCCAAAGCCAAGAGCCAGGAAAGAATGCCCGCAGTGCCGATCAACAGCATGATGACGCCGGTGGTGTACCCGGTTCGCAGGAGAATCTCGCTGAGTTCGCGCAGCCCGATGGCCCGATAGGCGAACATTCCGACCGCCAGTGCGTAGAACGCGGCGACAACTCCCGCCTCCGTGGGTGTCACCGCGCCGCCGCGAACGCCGACGAGAATGAGGACTGGAAGCAGCAGCGACAGAAACGCCGACAGAAAGGCATGAAAGGTCTGGCGCCAAGTCGCTCTCACATCGACGTGCACAGTGGCGAATCGCGCCTCGATGTAGATGTGCAGCATGAGGGCGCCCATCGTGAGCAGCGTCGGTACAATGCCGGCGATGAACAGCGTGGCGATCGAGGTATTCGTCATTTCACCGTACACGATGATCGACAGCGACGGCGGCATCAGAATAGTCATCCCGGCTGAAGCGCAGACTAGTGCCGCGGCCTTCGACGGTCGGTAGCCCACCTCTTTGAGCCTTGGCACCATGGCCGAGCTCAACACGGCGGCGTCAGCGGTATGCGAACCGGACACGCCGGCCAAAAATAGGCCGCTCACCATCACGGCGTGGCCAAGCCCGCCGCGGATGTGGCCGACCAGCAGCCTCGCCAGTTTCACAAGGCGGTCGGATATACCGCCCGCCGCCATTGCCTCGCCAGTAAACACGAAGAAGGGAATTGCAAGAAGCGTGAACGAATCAATGCTTCCGAAGATTCGTTGTGTCACAAGCTCCATCGAGACTTCGGGATGGAGGACGACGATTCCCGCAATACCGGTGAGGCCCATTGCAAACGCGACCGGAACGCTTAACGCAAGCAGGAACAGAAATAGTGCCGCCAGACCGAGCATCAACGCACCTCGCCGTTCGGCTCACTCCCGTGGGGAAGCCCTGTCCATCCAGTTTGCGACCGTGCGGGCGGCCACGTGCCACAGCATCAGCCCGCCGCCCACCGGAACGGCGAGGTAAAACCAGCCCATCGAGAGCGGGAAGCTGACCGCCTGTTCGGAGAATCCGGACGTCGTCATACGAACGCCCTGCACCAGCATCGCCGCCGCGAATATCGCTACGGCGAGATTAACCAGAATCGATACGGCCGCTGCGGTCCCAAAACGCAGATGCGCGACGAACGTAGTCAATGAAAAATGGCTGCCGATGCGCAGCGCTCCGGCGGCGCCCATCATGGAAGCCCAGACAAGCAGATATCGAACCAGCTCCTCGCTCCAGACCAAAGGACTGTCTAGCAGATAACGGAAGATGACCTGCGCTAACGTCAGGCAGAACATGGCCACGATCAGGCAGCACAACAGAATCTGTTCTAGGCCCGTAATCCCGCGCTCAAGCCAGTTGATCCACGCTGCGAACCGAGCGGCCATCGTCAGCCGGCTGCATTGGCTTCGAGCATAGACTGCACCGCTTCCTTACCGAATTTCTCGACAAACCACGGCCGCGTCTGTTCGGAGGCCTGAATAAATGGAGCCAGCTCGGGTTGCGAAATCTTGACCTTGGCCGACCTGAGATGGTCGAGCGTCGAAGATTGCCGGCGATTGCGGTCATCCATGGTCGCTTTGCGGCCTTCGAGCGACGCAGCCGCGACGACCCCGCGAATATCCGCCGGCAGCGAATTCCATATCGACTCGCTCACGAACAATGCGTTGATGAGCATCATGTGGTTGGTTATGGCGAGGAGGGGCGCAACTTCGAAATGCTTGGAGTCCTGATAGGTAAGAATGTCGTTCTCCGCGCCGTCAACGACGCCCTGCTGCAGCGCAGTATAGAGTTCGCCGAAGCCCATTGGCGTTGGCGCGGCGCCGAACGCCCTGAACAGATTGATGTAGGTTGGCGCGGGAATGACGCGAATCTTCAGTCCCTTGAGATCCGTCATTGACGTGATCGGCCGGCTCTTCGTGTAGATGTCGCGAAACGACACTTCCCAACCATGGACGAACCGAAATCCTGCCTTTGCCGATTTGTCGCCAATCAGGTGCGCGGCGGCAGGACTGTCCATCGTCTTGAACGCCGATGACGCATCCTTGGCCAGAAACGGAATGTCCAGCAGCGCAAACTCCGGGGCGAAAGTCTCGAACTTTGCCGTCGCATCTATGACGCCGAAAATTTCGCCGTGGCTGACCTGCTGGGCCATTTCGCGCGAACTGCCGAGAACACTCCCGGGAAAGATCTTGACGGTGATGCGCCCGCCGCTGTTGTGCTCGGCATACTCTTTGAAGCGGAGCGCGCCGATGTGAATGGAATCCAGTGTGGTCAATGGATGACCGATCGAGAAGTTGAAATTCTGGGCGCGGGCTATTCTCGGACAAGCGGCTGCGGCGCCCAAACCGACCAGCCCTCGCAGCACGTCAGAACGGCTTATGTTTCGCATCTGCATCTCCCGTTGAGGTGGATTAAGGCGAGTATCATGTGGACCAAGAAGCGAAATGTTGCGTTTCCGGCGCAGCATCCAAACGTACGATGTTGTCGCATCTTTCACCGGCATGCCGGCTTAATCGCCAATCCGCGCGCAGCAAAGCCGCCTCACGCCGCCCTAAGCGCGGGCGTCGCCTCTTTCCCGGGATGCAGGAGCAGCCCTCGCGCCTTCAACGAGCGCCCATATCTCCGAGTGAATAATGCCGAGGCCGACAACGGCAAAGCAGATGAAGATCGTGCCCCCCCATCCAAACAAACCGACACTGAGGATCATAAGAAGTCCTCCCTGTGCGCAACTAGTCATGCGCGGTTGGGATGAACTAGGGCTGCCTTGCAGCGATCTCAGAACCAAAGGACTGCAATAACAGCCACCGTCAGCACCATGGGCACCTCTGCTTAGAGGCGCAAAGCGCCTCGCTAACCGGCTCCCCGAGCGCACAACGATAGGCAACTGAAATATCCAATGTCAATCATAATTTCGAAAAATTTCTGGTTCTCTTCCAAACTTCCGGTGAACGTACCTGAGGTATCGGTGACAATCTCGAGCCGGAAGGATTGTCGATCGTCCGCAAGCTCCTCCGCCGCAGGTCGGTATGACCGCGATCGTAATCCATAGAACTGATCGCCAGATCTCGTCTGCTGACCTGTCGGTGCCAATGCGCTCACCAGCCAAAATCGGGCTGGGATCGACTTTGCGGTGATCGAAGCGGCGCGCCCTTACTCTGGCATGCAGAATGTGTCATAAGCAGCCGCTCATTTTAGCGCCGACGCGGGATTGATCGAACCGGAAGACTCGCGCCATGGACGTGACAACAGCCTCCATTCCGGGCGTGCTCCTGATCGAGCCGCGCTACATCCACGATGCCCGCGGCTACTTCGTCGAGACCTTCAATGTCCGCAAGGCGCGCGACCTCGGACTGCCGACCGAGTTCGTGCAGGACAATCACGCGCTTTCTCACAAGCACGGCACGGTGCGGGCCCTGCATTTTCAGATTGCGCCGCGTGCGCAGGCCAAACTCGTCCGTGTCGCGCGCGGCAGCATCTATGATGTCGCCGTCGATCTGCGCGCCGGCTCGCCGGCCTACGGTCGTTGGGCGGCAATGACGCTGACGGCGCAAGGCGGACAGCAAATATTCATTCCGCGCGGCCTTGCCCATGGCTACTGCACGCTGCAAGACGATACCGAAGTCGCCTACAAGGTCGATGATTACTATGCGCCGGAATGCGAGCAGGGAATCGCCTGGAATGACCCGGCGCTCGCCATCGACTGGCCGATCCCCGCGGCCGAGGCGGTGCTTTCCGATAAGGATCGCGCGCTGCCCCGGTTTGCTGATTTTGTCTCGCCGTTCCGCTATGATGGCGACTGATGGAGAAGCGATTTCTCATCAGCGGAGGAGCGGGCTTTATCGGGTCCGCGGTGGTCCGATATCTCGTTCGGCGGACGCGGCATCGCGTTTGCGTGGTCGACAAGCTCACCTATGCGGGCAATCTCGGTTCGCTGGCGTCCGTTGCCGATGATCCACGCTACGCCTTTGTGCAGGCCAATATCGCCGATGCTGCCAAGATGCGCGAGGTCTTTGCAGATTTCCGACCGGCCGCAGTCATGCATCTTGCAGCCGAAAGCCACGTCGACCGTTCGATCGACGGTCCGGCGGCCTTCATTCAGACCAATATCGTCGGCACCTACGCGCTCCTCGAGGCAGCATTGGCCTACTGGCGTACGTTGCCGAAAACTGCGCAGATCGACTTTCGCTTTCATCATATTTCGACCGACGAAGTGTTTGGCTCGCTCGGCAGCGACGGCCATTTCGACGAAACGACCGCCTATGATCCGCGCTCGCCCTATTCGGCTTCGAAGGCGGCCTCCGACCATCTGGTGCGGTCGTGGCATCACACCTATGGCTTGCCGGTGCTGGTGACCAACTGCTCCAACAATTACGGTCCTTATCACTTTCCGGAAAAGCTCATTCCGCTGACCATCATCAACGGCCTGGAAGGGTTGCCGCTGCCTGTTTACGGGGACGGCGGCAACGTGCGCGACTGGCTCTATGTCGAGGATCACGCCCAGGCGCTGGCAACCGTCGTCGAGCGCGGTCGGCCCGGCGCGACCTATTGCATAGGCGGCTCAGGCGAGCGCACCAATCTCGAAGTGGTCAAGGCGATCTGCGGGCTACTCGACGAGCTTGCTCCCGACCCGGCCGTCAGCCGCCACGCCGATCTCATCGCGTTTGTCGCCGATCGCCCCGGTCACGATCGACGCTACGCCGTCGATCCGGCGCGCATTTGCGGCCAGCTCGGCTGGCAGCCGCGCGAGACCTTTGAAAGCGGTCTGCGCAAGACCGTGGAATGGTACCTGGCTAATCGGCCGTGGTGGCGGCCGCTGCGCCGACAGGTCTACGGCGGCGAGCGCCTGGGAGTGCCGGCGTGATCCTCGTCTTCGGCGGCCAGGGCCAGCTCGGCCGCGAACTGGCGCGCGCCGCAGCCGCGCGCGCACTGGCTCTGCACGCGCTGCCGCGCGCCGAAGCCGACATTGCCGACGGTACCGCCGTCGCGGCCGCGCTTGCCCGCTGGAACCCCGAAATCGCGGTCAACGCTGCGGCCTATACCAAGGTCGATCTTGCAGAGACCAACATCGCCGAAGCGCGTCGCGCCAACGAGATCGGGCCGGCCGTGCTGGCTGAGGCCTGCGCCGCCGCCGGCGTGCCGCTGGTGCATATCTCGACCGATTACGTCTTCGATGGCGGCAAACATGGCGCGTACGTCGAGGCCGATGCAATTGGTCCGCTCAACGTGTATGGCCGTACCAAGGTGGCGGGCGAGGACGCGGTGCGTCGCGCGCTTCCGCACCATGTCATTCTGCGCACAGCGTGGCTCTACAGCGAATTCGGCGAGAATTTTCTCAGGACGATCCTTCGGCTTGCGACGACGCGCGAGGAATTGCGCATCATCGCCGATCAATACGGAAGTCCCACTTCGGCGCGCCAGCTTGCGGCCGCCATTCTGTCCATCGCGCCCTTGTTGGTACGCGACCCCAGCCTGTCGGGGACCTATCATTTCACTGCCGATGGCCTGACCACTTGGCACGGATTTGCCAGCCGCATTGTTGCGACCGCGACGCTGCTCAGCGGCCGTCATCCGCACGTGACGCCAATTCAGACCGCCGAATATCCGACCGCGGCAAGGCGCCCGGCCAATTCGCAGCTCGACTGCCGGCTGTTCGTGCAAACTTTCAGCCTGACCCCGCGGCACTGGACGGACGAGGTCGACGCGACCACCCGGGCGTTGCTTATTCACTCACCGGCGGCGGCGGGCGAAGTCGCGTAGGGGCATGATCCACGCCGGCGGCGCCGGCGCGCGGTGCCATCCGCTCCCTGCGCCTCGAAACAGTTCCTACCGGTCTGCACAAGCCGACGACCAACTCCTCCCTCGGCTGGGCGCCGTGCTCATGATTGCCGGTTTCAGCGAGAGCTTGATCATCGCGCCGCGGAGGGTCAGCCGCGATCGAGGGCTTGGTCTGATCGCCAGGAAGGCTTGTCCGACGGTTCCGTGATCCCGCCGCGTTCCGTCAGCCCGGGGTGCCATCGCACCTCAGGCGGAAGACCGCCGCCGTTGCTGCGGCCGAAATCGGGGAGGGCGCGATGCAATGAGTCGAGAACCGCGGCGCGATCGTTCGCGGCGATCGCGTGCTCGAGCAGTTTGAGAAATCGATGCACCTCGTCGAGTGAGGAATAAACGGATTTTGCCGCAAGAATTCCCGTCAATCCGATGTCGATGTTCGACTCTCGGTCGGCAAAGAGGATTTCATGGAGCCGTTCCCCCGGCCGGATGCCGGTGAACACGATGTCGATATCGCGGCCGGGTTCGAGCCCGGAAAGTCTGATCATGCGCTCGGCGAGATCGAGAATTCTCACCGGCTTTCCCATTTCGAGCACATACACTGCGGCATCGGAGCGCTCCGACTGCAGCGCGTGGCTCGCGGCGGTGATCACCAGATCGCAGGCCTCGTTGATGGTCATGAAGTAGCGAACCATGTCCGGATGCGTGACCGTCACCGGGCCGCCCGCTTCGATCTGCGCCTTGAACTTGGGCACCACCGAACCGTTTGACGCCAATACGTTGCCGAAGCGGACGGAGATCAAACGGGTGCGCGATCGGTCGGCGTTCTTTTCGGCCAGGTCGGCATCCAGGGCCTGACAGTAAATTTCGGCCATTCGCTTGGAGGCGCCTAGCACCGAGACCGGTTCGATGGCTTTGTCAGTGGAGATCATGACCAGTACCGTGGCCTTGGCGGCAACGGCAGCGTCGGCGACGTTGATTGAGCCGAAAACGTTGGTCTTCACCGCCTCTTCGCAGTTGTACTCGAGGATCGGTACGTGCTTGAGAGCCGCCGAATGAAAGACGACATCCGGCCTGAATTCCTGGAACAGGCGGAACATCTGCTCGCGATCGCGGACGTCGGCGATAAGGCCGTCGATCCTCGCACTCGACGCCCGCGCCTTCAGTCGCTCCATGATCGAATAGAGTGCGTGCTCCGCATAGTCCACGATCAGCAATCGGCCGGCGTTGAAGGCTGAGACGCGTTCGCACAGTTCCGAGCCGATGGATCCGCCACCGCCGGTGACGATCACCGCCTTGCCCTGAAGGAACTGCTGCAATCGCGGGTAATCGATGTCAAAGCTCGGCCGCAACAGCAGGTCTTCGATTTTCACCGGGGCGAGCCGCATCTCGCCGCGCTCTTCCAGCGAGGGCAGCTGCCATACAGTAAGTCCCAGCCCCCGCGCGGCGCGAAACAGCTCGTCGGGTCGGTTCTCGGCCGCCAAAGCGGAAGAGGTGAACACGACTTCCTCGATGCGAGCGCCTCTTGATTCGAACTGTCGCACAACGCTGGCAAGATCGCCGAGCCGGCCAAGCACCTTGATGCCGCGCAGAGCCTGGCGTTGGTCTGCGTTCGATGGCGACAGGATTCCCAGGGGGCGGATCTTCTTGACAGCGCCGCTTTCGACGGCCCGGATCAGGATTTCCGCATCGGCCGTGCGCCCGAGCACCAGGGTGGGGATGGCGTCAGGAGCGACCGCGCGGCGCGTCAGGGTGTGGCGATACAGCCGATAGGCAATCCGCGGACCGCCAAGCAGAAATATCTGCAGCACCCAGTAGACGGCGATGGTGACTTTGCCGAGGAAAAAATCGCCATACAAGTCTCGTGAGACGAGCACGTAATCGAGCACAAGCAGTATTAGGGAAAGCGCGGTAGCGGCTTTGACAATGTTAGCGAGATCGGGAAGCGATGCGAAGCGCCATTTCGACGTGTAAAGCCCGAAGTAGGCATACACGCCCGCCGCGATAGCGATGAACGCCGGCAGGCCGAGGAGGAGCCAGTTCTCGCGGCTGGCAAGCGCAGCCGGATCGGCGAAGCGAATGTAGAATGCAGCGAGGAGGGCCGCCGCAGTGACGATGAGGTCGTGAGCGACGACGACCGTTCGCCTGACGTAAAATCCCCACCCGAACGGAGTTTGGGGACGCGCGGCCGAATCGATTGGCGATACGGCTGTATTTTGGCCCTGCGGCTTGCCCAAACGGTCGAGCCTAATTGAGATAGGCCATACGTCGGCCAGCCAACTTTCGCCGGCGCGGTGCTCGCCGGTCGGCGTCGCGCGCAACGCCAGCCCGCCAAAGATTCCAATACCGAACACGTAGGTCCAGCCTTGCGTGAAGTCGTAAAGGTGTGAATTGAATAGCGATCCTACTGCGTTCTGGAGCACGATCAGTGTTCCGAGCCACGGCAGGCCAACGGACAGCCGGAACAGTCGGAAATGCGCGAGCCACATGGCAAACAGCGCGGTGATACCGACCAGGCCTAGTTCGATCCCAATCGCAAAGATCTGGTTATGCGGATTCGCGGTCACAACCGCCGCTGCCGAGCCCTTCGCCCCTGTCACATCGGCGGTGAAGAGCGCTCTCGTGCTGCCGACGCCGTGACCGAACAATGGCGCCGCGCGGATCATGCCCAGAGATTTGCGCCAGAATTCCAGGCGATCTCCTGCCGAGGTCGCCCGGCCGTGCTTGTCGAATTGATAAAGTTCCCAGGTGACATGATTTACACGAAATTGCAGCTGCGGCGACGTAGCCCAAGCTAGCCCGAAGACTAGTGTTGCCAAGAAGAAACCGGCTCCGACGCCTCTCCAGCCAAGAGCTCGGTATGACACAACCACCAGGAGTACGACCAAGACAATGAGCTCGGTCCGCGATGGATCGACATAGAGAATCGCCACGAAGAACAAGGCGGCCCAGAGCGCCAGGAGGGTGGCACGACGATAGCGCTGTTGCGCCCAAATCCCGGTCGCCCAAAACACCAGCCCGAAGCCGCAGAGTGCAAATTCGCCGTCCTGGGCAATGTGATCCTTGACGGGCACGCCGGGGTACCTGAACCCCAGGTAGGTCACGATGCTCGGAAAAAACTTTGAGGCCAACGACGCTGCGAGCAGGACGGTGCAGGAGATCAAAAACGCGCGTATTGCCAGCGGCCCGTTCTCCGAGTTGCGGAACTGCGCGATCAGGAATGGAATGGCCAAAAGCTTCAGCAATGGACGAACCGCGTCGAGGCTTACGTGCAGACTGACATCGGCCCACGTCACCGACAGAAGTCCCAGGCAGAGCAACACAAGGGGTGTCGCTCCGTGCGAGCTTGTGCATTCTTGCCTGACGGCGGACCAATCAAGCGAGGGAAGCAGTGCCAAAGCCCAGATTGCAACGAATATGCTCGTCGCTGAAGTCGACCAGGGAAGCGAGGCGGCGGCTAAGACCGCCACGCCATCGGCGACGCGCGCTGCGGACCTGCGGAGACCCTCGGTTTTCCACGGGACAAAGCCCTGAAGTTTCGCGTGCATACAGCCCTGAACGCCCATCCGCTATGGGGCAATGTCGAATGTTCCCGTAACCCCGAATACAGTCAGAGGATTATACCCCCGTGGGTCCGGTCAACAAACGCTACGGCCCGACCATGGCGATACGCCATCATTGTGACCCGATACGCACCGAACGGTGTCGCTCAGAGTTGGCGAGCGGGCGCACGAACGCACAGGTTTCGCCTGACTCCCGATGGTGCGGTCATCCTCCCGCGGAGCGCGTCCGCAACAAGGGAGCGGATCGTCAGACCGATGACATAGCAGTCGATGCCCACGCCTGCTCGTCGTGCGTAGAAGCGCGCATAGCGCAGCTTCCGCGGCATAACGACGTGCTCGTAGAAGGCAATCGGCTCTTCGGCCGTCCCGAGGAGTTCGCTTTCATTGCGATAACGGATCGACGCGAAATCGGTCATGCCGGGTTCCACCGAGAGCACGATCGCGCGGTCCGTTGCGGAATATTTCTCCACGAAGACTGGAAGCTCAGGCCGCGGCCCCACCAGATTCATGTTGCCCTTGAGAACATTGATCAACTGGGGCAACTCGTCGATTTTGCTGCCGCGGAGAAATCGCCCGACCACTGTGATGCGGGCGTCGCGGCCAACGGTGATCGCCGATTGCTGAGTGGTTCCGACGATCATCGTGCGAAATTTGAGAATCTTGAATGGTTGGCCGCGCTTTCCGATCCGCGTCTGGCGAAAGAGCACAGGCCCGGGTGAGGTAAGTTTGACGACCAGCGCAACGATCAACAAGGGAACCGACAGCACTACAAGCGCGATGGCGGCTATGGCGGCGCTGAGAAGACGCCTTGGCATGTCAAGAGAGCAGCTTGGTGGTGACGGCGACCACGTGGTCCTGCATCGCCTGTGTCATTGAGGGGAACAGGGGGAGGCTTACAACGCTTTCAAAGGCGCGTTGGGCTTGCGGAAAACGATCTTCCGCCACGCCAAGGCTCTCGCGCCAATAGGCATGCAGATGCAAGGGGATGAAGTGCACGCTGCAATTGATGCCGGCGGCAGCCATCCTGTCGATGAAATCGTCGCGCGCGAGCGGCGCGTTCGGCAGCAACCGGATCGCATAGAGATGACAGGCGTGGGTCTCGCCCGCGGGCGCTCGCGGCGGCAGTCGCAGCGGCAGTCGGGCGAAGGCGGTGTCGTATCGCCGCCACAGTTCGGAGCGGCGCTTTTGCAGCTCCCAGGCGCGACGCAGTTGCACGATGCCGATCGCGGCGGCGAGGTCGGTCAAGTTGGCCTTCAGGCCGGGCGCGACGATCTCATAGCGCCACAACGCTTTCGAACCCTGATAACGCGAGAACACGTCGCGATCAATTCCATGCAGGCGCAGCGTGCGCGCCCGCTTTGCCGCCGCCGGATCGGCGAAGGTCAGCATGCCGCCTTCGCCGGTGGTGATCGTCTTGGTCGCATAGAAGCTGAAAGCCGTGGCGTCCGACGTCGCCTTGCCGATCATTACGCCGGCGGCGGTCGCCGGGAAGGCGTGCGCCGCGTCTTCTATGACTCTTAGCCCGTGCCGCCGCGCAATATCGGTGATCGCCGCCATGTCGCAGGCGAGCCCGCCGTAATGGACCGGAATGAGCGCTTTGGTCCTGCGGGTGATCGCCGCTTCGATCCTTCCGCAGTCGATGTTGAAGGTGTCAGGGTCGATGTCGACGAGGACCGGCTTCGCTCCAACGTGAACGACGCACATGGCCGTGGCGCTGAAGGTGTAATCGGTCGTAATCACTTCGTCGCCCGGCCCCACCCCCAGCGCGGCGAGTGCGATCTCGAGAGCGGCGGTGCCCGAAGCCAGCGAGATTGCTTCCACGCCGCCGCCGAGGAAGGCGGCAAATTCGCGCTCGAAAGTCCGGCAGCGAGGTCCCGAGGTCAACCAGCCCGAACGCATACATTCGACAGCCGCGGCGATTTCTTCCTCGCCGATGGCCGGAAGCGCAAAAGGAACGGCCGGCGCTGCGCTTGCTGGTGCATTCGCGGCGGGTGATTTTACGGCCGGTGATTTTGCGGTGGTTTCAAGCATCACGCCATCTGTCCGGCTTTCGCATCTGCCGACCCGATCAATTCAGTCGACGGTGCGCTGTGGGCGAGAGCCGAGCGTCCCATATGGCAGAGCCCCAGCGGTGTCAATGTTGCAAGCAACGACCGGCAAGCCTCGGTCCCGCAGGCACATTCTGCTGGCATACCTCCGGCCAACGGCGAGCAACGTCTATTTCCTGCTTGTGTATGCTACGATCGACCGGCCTGCCACGCTTTTCACGACGCCGACAAGAAAACCGAGATTCGCGAGACAGAAGCTGTAGACCGCGCCGACGACGGGTAGCCTGATGCCGATGAATTGACTGATCCAGCCCAATGCACCCAGGACGAAGAAGACGAGCGTGAAAAGCGGCAGCGGCCAAAGAACCGGGTGGCCGATCAGCCCCAACGAAGTAACGCTGGCGATAAGCACGAAAATTGGAGAGAGCCAGCGCAACACCTTGTGCGACCAAAGCGAAGCGGCATAGCCCGGATGGCGCAGGGGATTGAGCAGCACGGCGCGGCGCCAAGTGCCGGTCCAATTGCGCAGCGTCATGCGAACGCGGGCGCGAAACTCCCCGGCCGGATCGCTTACCATGCTGTCAGTCGCGAGCGCCGCGGAGGCGTGAACCACTTTCAGTCCCTGCAGAACGACGTCGAGTGGAATCATGCAGTCCTCGCCTACGTCCGGCGGAAGCGGCACAAAGGCGGAGCGGCGCACGGCCATCGTCGCGCCGCTCGCCACGGCGAGTATGCCCAGTCGGCTCTCCATTTCCCGGAGTTTCAGTTCGTAAGCCCAATAATATCCTTGTTCGCGGGCCACACCGCCGCCGCCGTTCGTTATGCGTAAACGGCCGGTCACGCACCCCACTTGCTTGTCGGCGAACGGCCGAACCAACTCACGCAGGTATTCGCGCGCCGGCATGCAATCGGCGTCCGTGAAAGCGATGATCTCGCCGTGAGCCTGCCGAATCGCCTGGTTCTGCGCTTCCGATTTTCCGAGCCGCTCGAAGGCGAGCAATCGCACCGAAGCGTGTGCGGCATGATGTTCGACGATCTGATTCGTACGATCGGTCGAGCCGTCCGAGGCAACCAGAATCTCCAATCGGTCACGGTCGTAGTCGAGCGCCAGCAGATTGGTAAGACAATGATCGACCCGCTCCTGCTCGTTATGAACGGTCAAAAGGAGGCTGACAGACGGCAGCGGACCTTCCGCTTGATCGGACGTCGGTCTTCCGCAGACCCAGGCGGCGACGCGCAGAACAAGAAAATAGCCGTGATAGACGTAGCATAACATTCCGAGCGAAATCAGCCAGATAGCGAATAAAAGATAAGCTCGCGTCATGATTTTGCCGCTGCGCTTCGCGGTCTCTCGGTCGCGGCGTCAACCGGACCGAGCGCCGAGGGCCCAATCCGTCCTGTCATCCCTGACAGCGACTGAGAGAAGGTTGGCCCGGATCAATATTTGCCCGAGCAGGATGGCGCTCAACATCGCTGCAGCCAGTGCAAGGAGGTTGAGGGGTATCACCCCCAAACCAGACACCATTTTGGTTTCGCCGATCCGCACGCGAGGGAATGCACCGGTGGCCGTGCACGTGGTGAAAGACGAAATGGGCGCCACCAGTTCGCGCAAATAGGCCCCGAGCCTCCCCCCATAGGGTAGAATCAGATCGATGCGCGCTGGGGTGTCCGCGACTAAGCTACTTTTGACCGCTCGCCCGGACGCGGCCAGGGTCGCGTCCACCCGTTCGGTCAGGTCCCCGATTTTCGTGAAGTCGAACGTGCAGCTCGTTCCCGGCAAGAAGGATATCCGCACCAGATCGGCGCGGCCTGACGCGTCAACACTTGTCCACGCCTGCGCCGCCGTGGCTGCCGCTACCAGAATCAACAGCAGCCCCACGGCAAGGCGGGAGGCCATCGCGCCCTTCAACCATGCGGCTCTGTCCCAGTTGGCGCAACGAGTTAGGATGAACAGAACCGCAACCTGCAGCACGAGCGCCGGCAGCACCGTGATCAAGCCGGCAAAGCTGCTGCGCCACAACGCGATGCCCAAAACCGCGCTCGCTTCCAATCGCACTTTCACCAATGCCAGCCACGCAATGACAAACGCCAGGGGTGCGCCGAGTGCCCAGATCAGCCCTGCTTTGCCGAAATATGCCGCCCCTTCGCCATAGTACAGAGACGTTGTTTCCCCGACGCTCGCATCGCCGGGATAAATCATCTTATAAACAAACTCATTGAGATTCGGCACGTTACTGAGCCGAAACTTGCGCCTCAATTCGTCGAGAATCGACGGCAACGCCGCGGTCTTCGACAGGTGATCGACAATGGCCGCTTGATAAAGCGGATAGGCGAGGCGCTGGCGAAAGCGGGCAAGCGTGCTTAATTCACCGGCCTTTTGTTTCTCGTCCGTCACCCTCGTACCGCTCGCACTGGTACCGTTCGTAATGGCACTGATCAGGCGCCCCGTCAGCGCTCGTGCTTGCAAATCGACAAATCCGTTGCAGAGAAACGCTGTGCCGACCAACGCGGCGAGGACCGTCCAGGCGGCGACCGGTCGCAGCGCGTTGTGGGACCATTTGGTGCAATGCGCATCCCAGAATGAATAAGCAAGCGGCAACAAAATGCCGAACATGAAAATGGCGAGATCGACGGAGCGATAGGGCGTCAATGTGACGATCAACAGCAACGCCGTTATTGCGGCGCCGCGAATGCGCCATTCCCGCTCCAGCAGAAGAAACTGGATCAGTAAGGGCCATGTGAGATTCTCAAGCGAGATGAAATTGGAAAAACGTTCTAATTCAGCAATGCGCGAGCCGTAGGCGGGGGCCCATTCACGTTCAATAAGATGAACCGCAATCAGCGCGAAGCAAAAGACGAGGAAAAGTATCGTCAGCAGCGACCGCGCCGGCAAAGGCGCTCCAGTCGCCGCGCGATCGCGGCGCATGATCCAGAGGGCCAAAATCAGGACGAAAGCAAAAGCAACAAATGTGGAAATGCCGGCGACAAACGCACCCGCTACGCAGTCAGGGGCGGCAAGATGCGTGATTAGACAGGCGTGCTTGATCTCCGGAAATTCGGCCAACGGTGACCACGCGACAACGGCAAGCGACACCGCGGCGAGCGCGGTCACCATGAAAGCCCCCAGCAGAAAGGGCAGTGGTTCCTTCACCGACATTCGGGGTGCCGCGATTGCTCGACCATATTGAGCAAAAGCGAAGTCTCCGCAATATGGAAATCCGCCCCATACCGGAATCGAATCCGATTGAAGGAAGGCGCGAGTTCCTTCATTGACCTCGCTTGCCCGACACGACTAAGTTGGCCCGGCCTATCAAAGCACCGAGGGGCTCATGAGAATTGTCATATTTGGCGGCGACGGGTTCTGCGGCTGGCCGACGGCACTGCACTTGTCTGCGCGCGGCCACGACGTTGTCATCGTCGACAATTTGGCGCGGCGCAATGCCGACGTTGAGCTGGAGGTCTCCTCGCTTACGCCCATCGCGCCGCTCTCGACGCGCTTGACGGCGTGGCAGGAGGTCTCGGGCAATCATATCGCCTATTACAATTTTGACGTGGCCGAGGACTTCTACCGCCTTACATCCCTCTTCGACGATTTCCATCCGGATGCGGTCGTGCACTTCGCCGAACAGCGCGCCGCGCCCTACTCGATGAAGTCCGAGCGCCACAAGCGCTACACCGTCAACAACAATGTGGCGGCAACTCACAATATCCTGTGCGCCATCGTCGAAAGCGCCCAGGACATTCACGTCGTTCATCTCGGCACCATGGGGGTCTATGGTTACGGCGGCGGTGCGGCCATTCCGGAAGGCTACCTGCGTGTCGAACTGGTCGGGCCCGGCGGTCGCCGCGTGCCCCGCAATATCCTCTATCCGGCCGATCCGGGCAGCGTCTATCACATGACCAAGACGCTCGATCAGCTGCTTTTCTACTACTACAACAAGAATGATCGCGTACGGGTAACCGACCTGCATCAGGGCGTGGTCTGGGGAACCAACACCGAGGAGACCAAGCGCGATCCTCGCCTGATCAACCGGTTCGATTACGACGGCGATTACGGCACCGTACTCAATCGTTTTCTGATGCAGGCGGCGATCGGCTATCCTTTGACCGTGCACGGCAAAGGCGGCCAAACGCGTGCTTTCATCCATATCCGCGACACGGTGCGCTGCATCGAGCTCGCTCTGCTTAATGCGCCGCAAAAGGGCGATCGCGTGAGCATCTACAATCAGATGACGGAGACGCACCGGGTGGAGGACTTGGCAAAGCTCGTGTCGCGGCTGACCGGAGCGCAGATCCAATACCTCCCCAACCCGCGAAATGAAGCGCCCGAGAACGATCTTATCGTGGAAGCGAAAAGCCTGATCGAGCTGGGGCTCAAGCCGACCCGACTGGAGAAGGGCCTGCTCGAAGAGGTCGTCGAGGTTGCACGAGAGTACGTCGGCCGCTGCGACACGAGCCGCATTCCCTGTACGTCCAAATGGGTGCGTGACTCCGGCAAGGCGGCGACGGCTGCCTTGACGCGTGCCGCCCTGCGGGAAGTAAGTTGACGCAGCGGCGCATGCGTGCGTTCCCAACAGTTTGACCTTGCCATCGCAGCGCGGGTTGGGTTTTGAGCCGTGCCGATGGTGACTCATTTACGGCGCGCAATGACCGAAGACGAGTTGCGACGCATCAAGGAAGTCTACCATGCCCGCATCGCTGCGGGCGTCATTGACCGCTATTCCCTGCTGCGTTCCGGCGAGTTGCTCATGGCGCAGCAGCGCGAGCGAGCGTTGCTCGCCCTGCTGCGCCGGCACGGCATTGCTACGGCGGTGGGCCTGCGGGTACTGGAGGTCGGTTGCGGCCGCGCCCACCGCCTCGTCGACTGGATGCGCTGGGGTGCCCGCTCTGCCGATCTCGCCGGCATTGATCTGATGGAGCCGTTGGCACGCGAAGCGCGATTGACTTTGCCACGAGCAAATTTTGTCGCCGGAAATGCCGCCAGTCTGCCATTTGCCGACGCCTGTTTCGATGTCGTGACGCAATTTACGCTGTTCTCGTCGATTCTCGGTGTGGAACTGCGGCGTGCGTCGGCACGCGAGATGTGGCGCGTATTGCGCCCGGGTGGGTTCGTGCTCTGGTACGATTTTCGCTATCCCAATCCGCGCAATCGCGACGTACGCCCGGTCGGCAGAAGGGAAATCGCCAATCTCTTTCCCGGTGCAGCAATCGACATCCAAAGCGTCACGCTGGCGCCCCCGCTTGCGCGAGCGATTGCGCCGTGGTCCTGGCTGGCGTGTGAAATCATCTCGGCGCTGCCCGCACTTCGCACCCATTACGCGGCCCTGATTGCCAAGCCGGCACGTTCATAGCGCGAATGGGGTCTCGTACGCGATCCTGCGCCGCCATGGGCTTGCGCCGGACGGTTGCGGCGCGGTAGTCGAAAGGGCTTGACGCAGCATGAGCGTGCCGCGTCGACGGGTGCGGGATCATCAATGATTGATGCAGCGACGGTCGTGACCGCCGGCAAACCGGCACCGCAAATTTCCACGCCGCGGACAGGATACGAGTCGGCATTTCCGCTCTACGCGGGCTGCGTCGCCGTCGCGCTTCTCTATTATTTGCTGTTCTTCAACTACGGCATCGATCTGGATGATGAGGGTTTTTTCATCGGCGGCGCGTCGGCGATCCTTCATTTCGGCCAATTGCCGTTCGCTGATTTCATGTCCTATCCGCCGTGGATGTATTTCTCTCTTGCGGGTTTCTTCCACATCTTCGGAGAGACCTTGCGGGTTGAACGTGCGCTGCTGATCTGTCATCTGCTTATCGGTATCGCCTGTCTGCTTTGGCTGTCGCGGAAGGTGCTCCCGCCCCCGATCGCCGTCATTCCAGTGCTCTTCTACGCGGTAGCGCCCGGCTCGTGGTACAGGGTGTTTTTCGTTTTCAGCCTTCTGATCGCCGCCGTCGCACTGTTCCATTTCAACGATAAACCGACGCAGCGGCGGGCTCTGCTCGTCGGCGTGGCCCTTGGGGTAGCGGCAATCACGCGGGTTGAAGCCGCGCTTGTCTCGCTGTTGGTTTTCGTGGGTAGTCTTTTCGTGGTCGCGTTCTGCGACCTTCGTGCCGGGGAAGGGATCGGCTCGGTCCTGCTGCGTCGCCTGGCGAACATCGTAGTCTGCGTCGTTGGCCTTGCCGTTGCCCCGATGGTCGCAACGATCCCTTATGTTATGACTGGCAAACTGCATGCGCTCGTCGCGAACTTAATTCGTTATGTCAATCCTGCAAGTTACTCCAATGGAGTTGCCGGACGGGGGCTGGGCGACATGTCCCGGCCTTGGGCATTGGTCTCCGATCCGCGCCTGGAGCAATGGGTTTATGCCGTCGCTCTGGCGGCATGCCTTGCGCTCGTCACTATCAATGCCGCACGGCTTCTGATCTCCACGCCGGAGCATTTCCTGAGGCTGCGACGAAGGATCTTGCTCGGCGCGATGGCAATAGCATCGATGGGTGAGACGTTCTTCTTCGTCTGGAACTCGCGGATGCTGTCGACATTTGCCATCGTCACTCTTGCCGTCATTGCACTGCTCAACGATGAAACGGCTCCGCTCCTGCGCCGCTCCAGGATTGCTATCTTCGCCGGCGGCTGCGCGGTCATCCTGGCAGTCATCGCCAGCTTTTCAGCGGCCGTCGATTATTATTCCGGCTCGATCACCGTGTTCCGGCCAGGCATAAAATATCGCCAGACCATCCAGCCGTTTCTCAAGGGTGCGATGATCTGGTCGCCGCAGGCCGATACCATCGACCAGCTTTACCGCATTGCGCAGGCGCATCCGGACGCCACATTGGTGCCGATGACTTACTGCACCACGCTCGGCTATCTCTCTAACCTGCGCAACCCGACATATTATCGCTTGTTTACGACCTCGGAGATGCCCGGCAAGACAGGTCAACAGGCGGCGATCAGTACGTTTGAACGCGATCGGGTCACCTATTTCGTCGCCCGCAGGGGTACGTTTTTTTCGACTGATGATCCCGGCGCTGTGCAAATGGTCATATTGCCGCTGGTCAAAAGCTACCTGTTGCGCCACTACGACATCCGGCCGCTCGGCGAGAATTATGTCATCCTTGTCCGCCGCGGATCATCATGATACGTCGCCGCTCGATGTGTCAGTTCCGCTTGCGCAGCGAGACAACCGTACTCCGAACACTTGTTGGCCTGCACTTTGGCTCGCAGCCTCCCTGGCGGCGGACTGATTTTCCTCGCCGCCTCGCCGCGATTGTCTCGCTCGCTTTGCGCCGTCGCCTCATGGAAGCTGCCGTGCCGATATTATCTCACCCCAAGGATCGAGCGAAGCAACTCTCGAAGAATGGAGGGGAACGGAAGCGCAGGCAACCCATCGTCGCTCGCCGATGAGGAAGGGGTTTAAGTCTGCCGAAAGAAGAACGTGCGCGATCCTTCACGCGCCAATTGCCGGCGTCGCCCGGCCAACGCGCCCAGTCCGCCAATCCCGACCAGTGCAAAAAAGAAAACAGCGATTGCCAGCGGTGCCTGGTCGCCGTGGGCGACGGTGCCGAGCGCCTGCGCCCGGGCCATGCCGATCGATACCGCAGTGGCGGCGACCACCAGGCAGACGGCCAGCGCAACCGTCGCCGCCAGCTCGATGGCGGCAGCCCGGCGTTGGCAAAATCTGTCTCCGTTGGCGGGAGACGCAAAACCGACCTTCCCGGTCAGCTCAGTCATGTTCAGCATTCCTCTGCAAATCACTTTGCGGCGCGAAAGATGGCCGGCGAGGCCGGCGCCGATTCGGCGAAAGTTGGGCGAACCCATTGACGAACAAAGGCAATTCCGTGGTTTTGGTTAACAATGTGTTAACGGGGTTATTTGATGCGCAGATCTGAAGTCGATCCGGAGCGGTGCGGACAACTCCGCCCATGCAAAGCGAGTGGCGGGGAGGGGAGTTGGTGATTCCGCCGCTGCGAATGTGGGCATCAATCGGCAGGCAAGATGCGGTGGCAGCAGTTTCGCATCGCGCCGCCGCGCGCGTACGTGCTCACAGCACGACCATGGCGGTACTCGGCGCGAAATCCATCGGCACATACCCCGGTTCGGCCGCCACGCGCTCAAGCCAAGCGAGGACTGCCGGAAACGCGGAAAGATCGTAACCGCATTGGAGCCCCACGTGGGTGTAAGCGTAGAGCGCGATGTCGGCGATGGTGTAGCGGTCGGCGGCGAAATAATCGCGGCTGGCAAGATGCTTCTCCATCACGCCGAGTGCGCGATGTCCTTCTTCCATCCAGTCCTCGATGGCGTGGCTCTGCAGCTCGCGTCCGCCCTTGACCAGGGTGAGCCAGAAATACGCGGCACCCAGATTGGGCTCAAGCGAATGCTGCTCGAAGAACATCCACTGCAGCGCCTCAGCGCGGTCGACACGGTCCTCCGGCGCAAGCGGCGAGCCGCCGGCGATGTACCAGAGAATGGCGTTCGACTCGGCCAGATAGCGGCCCGGCGTCACTTCCAGGAGCGGCACCTGGCCGTTGGGATTCTTCTTCAAGAATTCGGGCGTGTGGCTCTCGCCCTTGAGAATGTCGATCTCGACCAGCCGATAGGGAATGCGCAGCTGCGCCAGCGCCAGTCGCGTCTTGTAGCTGTTGCCCGAACGCTGCATCGAGTAGAGCGTGAACATCTTGGGCGCTCTTGGTGGCCTCTCGGTTGGCGCTTATGGCACCAGCCCCGATTGCGATTGGGAGACTACTCTTCGAACGCGGCGATGTCGTGACAGGGGGACGGGAGGGAAAATGGAGAAATCAAGTCATCGGTCATTTGCCGGGATGAGAGCCGAGGCGGGGACGAGGGCCCCCGTCGCCGTTTCGAGTTCCGCCCGGCGCAGCAGCAGGACGAACACCGCGAGCATGATCGGAACGCCCAGCGGGAGCAGGGTCGCGTGTGCGATGCTGCGGGTAACGAGCGGCGCCAGCCATAGCGCCGCCAATGCGCTCTTCTCCCAAGGCCGGAAGCCGCGCCCAAGACCGTCAAGCGCGAAGAACGCGATCGTCGGGGCCAGTGCCATCAGGTCATAGTCCAGCACATAGGGGGTGGTGAGGATCGCCGCGAGGCAGAGCGCAGCATTTTTGAGCGCCGGCGCGGCGGCGCTTCGCCACAGTCTCACGATCGCGACGCCGAGCGCCACGATGAGCGCGGCCTGCAGCGCATAGGCCAGCGCAACGGGCGCGCCCCACATGCGCGCCCAGGAGAAAGCGCTGTCGATCTTGTACCAGCCGGCGCCGCCCGCTTCGAGCACGACGGTACGCGAGAAGCCGGTGGAGAGGAGAAACGCGTGCCATACCTGCGGGCCGAAGGCGAGCGTGGCGGCGAGGGTGAGAAGCGCGACGGTCGCTGCGGCGGCCGCGAAGCTCCGCCAACGCGCCGCGGCGATCAGCGCCAGCGGGATCAGCAGCCCGAATTGAGGTTTGTAGATCAGCAAACCGAACAGGATTCCGGCAAGGAGCGGCCGCCGGTCGAGCATGACCAGCGCTCCGCCAAGCAGCGCGGCGGTAAGAAATCCATTCTGGCCGTGACCGATATTGATCAGCACCACCGGATAGGCGAGCGCGAGAAGGAGCCAGTCGCTGGCTATTTTTCCTCCCCGTGCAAGGGAGAGGTCGACGGCCGAAGGCGGTCGGGTGGGGGTCGGCTCTTCCTCGTCTGCTCTGATTCCTCCCTGGCGTGCGGAGCTTGTCATCGGGCCGGCCACTTCGGGCCGGACCCGTTGGCGCGCCATCCCTCCCCTTCAGGGGAGGGAGCGCTGACGATCGCCCAGATTACCAACAAATAGAGTGCGAGCGTGCTCGCCTGCCAGGCTGCGAGCGCGAGGCCGTACGGCATCACGGCCAGCGCGCCGGCGATGAACAGAAAGTAGGGCGGGTAGTCCCAGCTGTAGAATGGCGTCGCCGCGCCGAATATAGCCTGCTCGCGCGCGTATTGCAGGGTCGGGTCGAACGGTGCCGTCGGATTGCGGTCGAGAACGTAGCTGCCGGCGGCGTAGACGTCGGAGAAATCGGTGCCGAGCGGCCGGCCTTGGCGATCGACATAGCCATGCGCAGTGACGATGAGGAGCAAAAATCCGGCCGCCGATGCCAGCAGCAGCGCCGCCGCAATGAAGCGGAGGCGCTCGCGGGTGAGCCAGTCGCCGCTGCGCAAACTCTCAAACGCCGGCCGCATGGCGGTTCCGTGCTCGGCTTGACTTCCGGGCATTAGGCCAGCGGAGCCTTAATGGAGTGTTGCGTCATGGGCAGTCGAATGGCGTTCGTTCAGCGACTCGCAGAGTTCCCTCATTGGTGGTCCAATCGACCACATTCAGACCAGCTATTTCCGCTTTTCCCGGGCGAGCCGCCGCGTCTATTTGTGAAAATTCGCGATGGAATTCGAATCGTTTGCGTCCTGCACCAACGCATGGACCCAGAGAGCCACATTTGACCTGAGTCACTGCCCACCTGGCCCAGGAATTGATTGGGCTTGCTTTGCCCTTGCCTGTGGGCGGCTGCCGCTCTAGGAAACTCGCGCCCTGTGCGAAAGGGTGAGCGGAGAAGCGAAATGGCCTTCCTTGCGGATCGGACGCTGCGCGTGAAACCATCGGCCACCATGGCGGTGACCGACAAGGCGCGCGCGCTCAAGGCCGCCGGCCGCGACGTGATCGGGCTCGGCGCCGGCGAACCCGACTTCGACACACCCGACAACATCAAGGCAGCGGCGATCAAGGCCATCCGCGACGGCAAAGCGTCGAAATACACGGCGGTGCCCGGGATTCCCGAGCTGCGCGCCGCCATCGCGCGCAAGTTCAAGCGCGAGAACAACCTCGACTATAAGCCGTCGCAGATCATCGTCGGCACCGGCGGCAAGCAGGTGCTGTTCAACGGCTTCCTGGCCACGCTTAATCCCGGCGACGAGGTGATCATTCCGGCGCCCTATTGGGTGAGCTATCCGGACATGGTGCTGATCGCCGGCGGCGAGCCGGTCGCGGTGGAGACGCGCATGGCGGACGGCTTCAAGATGAAGCCGGAGGCGCTAGAGCGCGCCATCACGCCGAAGACCAAGTGGCTCCTGTTCAACTCGCCGTCCAATCCGACCGGCGCCGCCTACACGCGCGCCGAGCTCAAGGGGATCACCGATGTGCTGTTGCGTCACCCGCACGTCTGGATGATGAGCGACGACATGTACGAGCATCTGGTCTACGACGATTTCGAGTTCTACTCGCCCGCGCAGCTCGAACCGCGTCTCTACGAGCGCACACTGACGATAAACGGAGTGTCGAAGACCTATTGCATGACGGGCTGGCGCATCGGCTATGGCGGCGGCCCGGCGCCGCTGATCGATGCCATGGCGATGCTGCAGTCGCAATCGACCTCAAACGCCACCGCGGTGGCGCAATGGGCCGCCGTCGAGGCACTCGACGGTCCGCAGGACTTCATCTCCGAGCACAACAAGATTTTCAAGGAGCGGCGCGATCTGTGCGTGTCCATGCTCAACCAGGCGAACGGCATCCGTTGCCCCAAGCCCGAAGGCGCGTTCTACGTCTACCCGTCCTGTGCCGGCACGATGGGAAAGGTGGCGCCGACCGGTAAGAAACTTAACACCGACGAGGACTTCGTCACCGAACTGTTGGAAGCGGAAGGAGTCGCCGTGGTGCAGGGTACGCCGTTCGGCGTCGGTCCCGCGTTCCGGATTTCCTACGCGACCGCGACCAGCGCGCTCGAGGCGGCCTGCACGCGCATCCAGCGCTTCTGCGGCAACTTGAAGTAATACCAACCGGCATAAATTCCGACTGGTCATTCCGGGGTGCACGGGCTTGCCCGCGAATCCGGAATCCATGGTCGCAGTTCGTGGTTATGGATTCCGGATAGCCTTTGCCTTCGCTTTCGCCTTCGTCAGCGCGCTCCGCGCTTCGGTGGAGTGCGTGGGGGTCGCTCTGCTTCGGGAATGACGAATTGCGACGCCTCGTTTAAGCCTCGTGGCCGCCTTTTCCGCCGCAGCGCCGGCAAGAAAAATCGGCGACGGCGGCCGCGTTCTCCCCTACAATCGCCCAGGGCCGGCGAGGCCTGGTGAGGGAGAATGCACATGTTCCGTGTTGGTTTGGCGGCGGCCGCCATGGCTGCGGCGGTGCTGGCAATGGCGGCGGCGCCGCCTGCCGAGGCACAGCCGCACCGCATTCAGGTCGGCAGCCTCAACTGCTCGCTGTCCTCCGGCGTCGGGCTGCTGATTGGCTCGGAGCGCAACGTGAGCTGCATCTTCCACTCCGACAACGCGCCGGACGAAACCTATTCGGGCACCATGCGGCGGATCGGGCTCGACATCGGGGCTACCTCCGGCGGCCGCATCGTCTGGGCGGTCTTTGCCGGCACCAATCGCTACTCCGGGATGCTCGACGGCACCTATGTGGGACCGACCGCCGAGGCCTCCATCGCGGTCGGTCTCGGCGCCAACGTGCTGGTCGGCGGCTCCAACAGCTCGGTCGCCCTGCAGCCATTGTCGGTCCAGGGCCAGGTCGGTATCAACATCGCCGCCGGCATCGGCAAATTGTATCTGTGCCAGCAGGGAACAAGTTGTCCCGCCCCTTGACCTTACCCGCCGCCGCCTGAAACCATAGCGTCTTGCGGCCCGCGGCAGTGGAGCGGATTTGACATTCGCGACCGACGCGGCCGGGAGCTCGTAAGCGAATGTCAAATCCAAAACTTCACTAGCACTTATATTTTCCTAGTGTCCGGATTCCAAAGTTCGTATCATTATGCAGCACCCTCGTTTGCGAACTTTGGAATTGAAGGACACTAGCAACTTATTGATCTAGTGTGGCTTTGGTTCAGAAATCCGCATGACCGGTTCGCGGCAAGAATGATGCGGATTTCTGAACCGCCACAAGAGTGGTCCTTTGATTCTAACATTCGCATGAGAGTATGCCGTACTCGGATGCGAAAGTTGGAATTGGACCACTAGAACGACGGGTCAAGAGCGGGAGGCCTTCATGGCGGCGAACGGAAACAGCAACGGGCGCGCGACCGGTCCCCGCGCCGTCGCACTGGTCGGTCCCTTCCAGAGCGGTAAGACCACGTTGCTCGAGGCCATCCTCGCCCGCACCGGTACGATTGCGCGCCAGGGCACGGTCGAGGCCGGCAACACGGTCGGCGACTCCAGCAAGGAAGCGCGCCACCATCGCATGAGCGTCGAACTCACTGCCGCCGCCGTCAATTTCATGGGCGACTCCTACACCTTCCTCGATTGCCCAGGCTCGGTCGAATTCGTCCACGATATGCGCGCCGTCCTTCCCGCGGTCGATGCCGCGATCGTGGTGTGCGAGATGGACGAGAAAAAGGTCCCGCAGCTGCAGCTCATTCTGCGCGAGCTGGAAGACCGGAAAATCCCGCGCATCCTCTTTCTCAACAAGATCGACAAGGCCGATGCCGGCGTGCACGATGTGCTCAAGCTGTTGCAGCCGGCTTCGCGCACCAAGCTGATCCTGCGCCAGATCCCCACCTTCTCCGGCGACCTGATCAGCGGCTTTGTCGATCTCGCGCTCGAACGCGCCTTCGTCTACAAGGAGCACGCTCCGTCGCAGGTCGTGCCGCTGGACGGGGAACTGGCCGACAGGGAAAAGCCCGCGCGGTTTTCCATGCTGGAATCGCTCGCCGACCACGACGACCAGCTGATGGAGCAGTTGCTGGACGATATCCAGCCGCCGCGCGACAAGGTGTTTGACGATCTCACCCACGAATTGCGCGATGGCATGGTATGCCCGGTGCTCTTGGGAACCGCGGCGCGCGCCAACGGCGTTTTGCGACTGCTCAAGGCCTTGCGCCATGAATCGCCGGGCATCGCCGAGACAGCCAAGCGGCTCGGCATTGCGCCGAGCAGCGATGCGGTGGGCTACGTGCTCAAGACGTTGAACACGGCTCACGGCGGCCGCCTGTCGATCGTGCGTATGCTGGCGGGCCAAGCCGGCGACGGCACCACCTTTCTCGGCCCGGAAGACGAAGCCGGCCGCGTCGCCGGCGTGTTCAAGCTTGTCGGTCAGAACAGCGAAAAGCGTGGGCCTGCAAGTGTCGGCGAGACGATCGCCTTCGCCAAGCTGGAAAAAGCCCGAACCGGCGAGACGCTTACCGCCGGCAAGCAGTCCCACCCGCCCGTCGCCGAAGTTGCTCCCTATCCGCCGGTGCTCGCCATCGCCATTTCGGCCAAGGAGCGCAAGGACGATGTCAAGCTCGGTCAGGCGCTGGCCAAGCTTGCCGAGGAGGATCCCTCCATTACCATCGTGCACAATCCGGAGACGCATGAGGTGGTGCTGTGGGGACAGGGCGAGATGCACCTGCGCGTGGCGACCGAGCGCTTGAGCGACCGCTATGGCGTTGCTATCGAACGGCGGCAGCCGAGCGTGGGCTACCGCGAAACCATCCGTAAAGGCATCGCCCAGCGCGGCCGGCACAAGAAGCAGTCGGGTGGTCACGGCCAATACGGCGACGTGATGCTCGACATTAAGCCGCTGCCGCGCGGCTCAGGCTTCACCTTTGAGGAAAAAATCAGCGGAGGCGTGGTGCCGCGCAATTACATTCCCTCGGTCGAGGAGGGCGTCATCGACGCGCTCAAGCAAGGCCCGCTCGGCTTTCCCGTTGTCGACCTGACCGTGGCGCTGATCGACGGTTCCTACCACACGGTCGATTCCTCCGACATGGCGTTCCGCACCGCAGGGCGCATCGGCATCGTCGAAGGTTTGCCGCAGTGCCAGCCGGTACTGCTCGAGCCGATCCATCAGGTCGAGATTGTCTGTCCCTCCGAGGCGACCGCAAAGATCAACGCCCTCATGTCCGGCCGCCGCGGCCAAATCCTCGGCTTCGATACGCGCGAGGGCTGGGAAGGCTGGGACGTTGTGCGGGCGATGATGCCGGAAGCCGAGATCGGCGACCTGATCGTCGAAATCCGCTCCGCCACCGCCGGCGCAGGCACCTTCACCTTCAAGTTCGACCATATGGCCGAATTGACCGGCCGCACCGCCGATCAGATCGTCGCCGCGCGCCGCGCCGCGGAGTGATACCCACCACATCTCTCCCCGCGTGCGGTCACGTTGGAAGCTTTACTTAAGTGTATGGTTCAATTCGGGAGGAGATTGCTTCATGGACGCGAAGGAGAGTAATTCAGCCAGGGCTTGGACCTGGAAGGGTTCGCGCCTTCAGGGACTATTGATGCTGGTCGCCGGGGTAGCCATCGGATATATTTCCATCATACTTCCGCTGCAACAAGCTTATAGCAGGGCGCCCGAAATTTCTGTGTCCTTCAAGTTGGCGTTTCTGTCGCCGGTACTTGTGCTTTTGGGTATCCTGGCCATCATCGTCCCGAGCGTGACGACCGATGAAACGTTCATATTGCGGGGTCCCAAAAAATTAAGCTTTGCGGGATGGATTTTGGTGATCGTATTGGCGATAGTGGCATTTGGTACATATTACCTGCTCGACCAGCAGATCAATTTGCTCGGATATAAATGACGTGCGTGACGAGCTTCAGCGCTCAGGAAAAATATCTTCGGCAGTGAAAACTTCTCAGGTCAACGACTGACTGTAGTCCGTTCCAGGGCCGACTGCGGGAGCCGCGCCGATGGAAACAACAGGCTCGCTGCGGCCATCGGCGACACCAAGGGAGCGCTCGCCGCCGAGCAGGCCTGGCAAATCTTTACGGACCTGCTTGCCAACAGCCTCAACAGCACGGACTACCAGCGCAAACTGTCGGTGTCGTACGCGCGTCTCGGTGCTGTCTATCGGCCGCGCTATCATTGCACAATTAATCGCACAGCATCCAGACTTTGCACAATGGAAGCAGGATTTGACCTGGTTCGACCAGCAGATCGCCGCGCTGAAAGAGTAAGCGGGCGCTGACTTCTCCGAGCCCGCGGCGCGAAGCGCAGCGGGCGCCGGCATTTGCCTAATGAATCCTGAGCAAGCGGCGGACAAATTTCCCCTCTGCGGTTACGGTTTGCCAATGATCTTGCGCGTCGCGGTCGCCGCATTAACGGCCCCGTGTGAGCTATCGGGCGATGATGCGGCCGCGATCGCCACGATGACGCCGCGATACGGCGACGTCACGATCCGGCGGCGGACGCTTCGGATTGCGATGTTGCAAGCGCTGCAAAAACTGTTCAGGTCAGGCCCGCACGAGCCCGAACCGATCGACGGCAAGGTGACGCTTGCCGACGTGCTGCGGCGGAACTGGTTCGAGCAATGGTATCAGCCGAAAATCGACTTGCGCGCGAAGCGTCTGGTTGGGGCCGAGGCGCTGGTACGTGCCCGCCGCCCCAACGGCGACATAATCAGCCCCGGCGCTTTCCTGCCCGGCGCCGGCGAGGAGGAAATGCTGGCACTGACCGAGCGGGTCATTCTCACGGCGATGCGCGACTTCGAGGAATGTGCGGCGCAAGGCGCTGCGGTGAAACTGTCGGTCAACGTGCCGGCATCCGCCTTCGTCAAGCTGCCGATCGCCCGCATGCTGCGCGAGGAGCGGCCGGCCGCCGCCAATTGGCCCGGCCTCATTCTCGAAGTCACCGAGGACGAGGCGATGCACGATCTAAAAATAGCCCAGGAGATTGCCGACGAAATCCGCGCGCTGAACTGCTCGTTGGCGCTCGACGATTTCGGCGCCGGCTATTCGTCGCTCGGCCGGCTGCGGCAACTGCCGTTCAGCGAACTGAAGATCGACAGGAGCTATGTCACCGACTGTCACACCGACAAGGTGAATGCCGGCTTGTGCGAAACAATCGTCGAGCTGGCCAAACGCTTCGGCCTGAAAACCGTCGCCGAGGGCATCGAAACCACCCACGAGAGCCACAAGCTGCAGGGCATCGGCTGCGATATCGGCCAGGGCTATCTTTTTGCCAAGCCGATGGCCAAGGCGGCGTTCGTCGGCCTGCTCGGCCGTCGCATGGCCGGCGCGCCGAGGCAGCCGGAAAAACGCTCCGGCGCGACCGCGATGGTGCGCGGGCTATTCGCCGAGACGTAAAAGAATTCCCGAAATTGTCATCCCCGGATTGCCGCGGAGCGGCAATTCCGGAATCCATAACTTCTGGTGGACCGATTTGGAATCGGACCCCCAGCGTTCGTGATTATGGATTCCGGTCCCGGAATGACAATGTGGAGAGACCTCATGCCAGCCTATTGGGTTGCGCGTTCGAAGATCAACGATCCGATCGAATACAAGAAGTACACCGACCTGGTGCCGGCGATCATCGCCAAATACGGCGGCAAGGTTCTGGCGCGCGGCGGCCGTTATCAGATCATGGAGGGCCCGGAAAAATTTCACCGCTTCGTGGTGATCGAGTTCCCGACCTTCGAGCAGGGCGTCGCCTGCTTCCAGTCCGACGAGTACAACAAAGCCGCCGCCTACCGGCGCAAGGACGGTGCCGGCGAGGTCGAGACCATCATGGTCGATGGTGGCGAGGCGACGAAGTAAGAAATAGGCAAATGGCGAGCCGGCATTATCCCATCACTGCTTGCTATTCGCATCGCTAATCCCAAGTCGCTCCAGTCGCTATGCCGCCGCGAAGCGCTCGCCGCCCACGCCTCCGCCGGGTGGGGGCACCGGCAGGCCGTCGGCCGCGTATTCGTTGAGCTTGTTGCGCAGCGTGCGGATGGAGATGCCGAGCACGTTGGCCGCGTGGGTGCGGTTGCCGAGGCAATGCTTGAGCGTCTCCAGGATGAGGTCGCGCTCGACCTCCGCCACGGTGCGCCCGACCAGCGCGCGCGAGGCGTGCTCGGCGGCGAACGCCGCGTGGACGACGGTGGCAGCGCCGCGCTGCTGGTCAAGACGCGCGCCGTCGGGGGCAAGGATCGCCTCGGCCCCGATCTCGCCGCCGCTCGCCATCAGCACGGCGCGGTGCATGGTGTTTTCCAGTTCGCGCACGTTGCCCGGCCAGCAATTGACCGTGAGCGTGCGCCGCGCCTCGGCGGACAACGGCCGCGCCGGCACGCCGTTGGCCGCCGAATATTTTTTCACGAAATACTCTGCGAGTTCGAGCACGTCGGCTGGCCGCTCGCGCAGCGGCGGGATTTTCAGGTTCACGACATTGAGGCGGAACAGCAAATCCTCGCGGAACACGCCTTCGCGCACCGCTTCCGCCAAATTGCGATTGGAGGTGGCGATGATGCGGATGTCGATCGGCACCGGGCGGGTGCCGCCGACGCGGTCGATCACCCGCTCCTGGATGGCGCGCAACAGCTTGGCTTGCAGGCGCACGTCCATCTCGGAAATCTCGTCGAGCAAGAGCGTCGACCCGTTGGCCTCTTCGAATTTGCCGACGCGGCGCGCCACCGCGCCGGTGAACGCGCCCCTTTCGTGGCCGAACAGTTCCGATTCGAGCAGCGATTCCGGCACCGCCGCGCAATTCACGCAGATCAGCGGATGCTTGGCGCGGCTCGATCGGCCGTGCACGTAGCGCGCCAGCACCTCCTTGCCGGTCCCCGACTCGCCGGTGATCAACAGCGAGGCATCGCTCGGGGCCACCTGCTGGGCCAGCTTGACCACGCGCGCCATGGCTTCGTCGCGCCAGATCAGTTCGCGCTGATCGTCGGCGACGGCGGCGAGCACGGCGGCGATCAGTTCCGCCTCGGGCGGCAGCGGGATGTATTCCTTGGCGCCGGCCTGGATGGCGGCGACCGCGGCGCGCGCGTCGGTGGCGGTGCCGCAGGCGACGACCGGGACGTGGATGCGCTCGGCTTCCAGGCCGCGCATCAGCATGCGGATGTCCATGGCGACGTCGACCATCAACAGGTCGGCGCCGCGACCGGCGCGCAACACGGCGAGCGCCTGGGTGTTGTCTGCCGCATGGGTCACGGTGGCGCCCTTATCCATCGCCAGCTTGGTGGCGACGGTCAATTGGCCGTCGAGCGTGCCGATGATCAGGAGCCGCATGAGTCTGTTCCTTTTCCGCCTCGGGCGAAAAGCGAATAGCGGTTAGCGAGTGGCGAATAGAGATAGCTATGCGCGATTCACCATGTCGCTATTCGCCCATCACTAACGCTCCGCCTTGATGATTTCGGTCATGGTCACGCCGAGTTTCTCTTCCACCAGCACGACTTCGCCGCGCGCCACCAGGCGGTTGTTGACATAAATGTCGATCGCCTCGCCGACCTTGCGGTCGAGCTCGAGCACCGTGCCCGGACCGAGCTTGAGCAGCTCGCCGATCTCCATGCGGGCGCGGCCGAGCACCGCCGAAACCTGAACCGGCACGTCGAACACCGCTTCGAGGTCGGAGGCGATGCGGGTGGTCGGTCCATCCGGCGCCGCGGCGGGCGGCGGATCGGCGTGCAATACTGCGCCGTCTTCGAGATTGGGCAGCGACACCTTGCCGTCCTCGCTCATCCTGCCATCTCCTCTTCAGCGCTGCGCGCGCCGATGCCGTTGTGGCGGGCTTTGATATAGCCCGCGACGGCTTCGCCGATCGCCGCGTCGGCAGCGGCGCTGTCGCGATTGATGCCGCCGTCGGCCCATTCGATGCGGCAATCGCCGGCCGCGATGTGCGGCTCGGCAAGCACCACCAGGCGACCTTCGAACCCCCGCGCGCGTACGATCTCGTCGAGCTTTTCCCGCGTGGCGGCATACAGCGCGTCGTTGACGCGTACGGCGAGATGAGGCGTGGCGACGAGCTGGCGCAGGCAATCGCTTGCTAATGCACCGATCTCGGCAAACGGCTCTCGTTCGATCAGGGCCGGGGCGAGTTTGCGTCCCACCGCGACTGCGACGGCGACCGCCTCGCATTCAAGCCGCGTCTCGATCGCATCGAGCGCGTCGTTGGCGGCGGCGAGGCCGGCGGCGATGTGCTCCAGCGCCGCGGCGACGCGGCGGTCGGCATCGAGCTTGCCGTCGCGTTGCGCTTCGGCATAGCCGCGCCGGTGTGCCCCGTCTTCGGTCTCGGCGAGCTTGCGCGTGTGCTCGGTGAGCGCGATCGTTTGCTTGCGCTCGCCGCCGTCGGCGAAGTCGACATCGAAGAGATATTTCGCCGGCGTGCCCATCACCGTGCCCACTCCAAGTCATTCCAGCCGAGCGAAACGAGAACCGGAACCCATAACCTCCGAAATCGCCGGCAATTCTCGGATCGAATCGTTCCGCCGGCTTCGCGAGCATGAAGTCCGGGCTCGCCGCTGTGCGGCGCCCCGGAATGACGGATCGATGTTGCTTCGCGTGTCATTTCGTCCGGCCTCAATAAATCAATTCTTCTTCGCCGCGGGTCTTGGAAATGACGATCTCGCCCTTGGCGGCGAGGTCCTTGGCGAGGTTGACCAGCAGCGCCTGCGCCTCGTCGACATCGCGCAGCCGCACCGGCCCCATGGCCCCCATGTCGTCCATCAGCATCTTGGCCGCGCGCGTCGACATATTGGAGAGGAAGAACTGGCGCACCGGCTCGGCGGCGCCTTTGAGCGCCACGGCGAGCTTGTCCTTTTCCACGTGGCGCATCAGCGTCTGCGAGGATGCCGTATCGAGCTTGGTGAGGTCGTCGAAGGTGAACATCAGCGTCTTGATGCGCTCGGCAGCTCTCGCGGTTCTCCTCCTCCAGCGCGGTGAGAAATCGCGTTTCCGTTTGCCGGTCGAAATTGTTGAAGATTTCGGCCATCACTTCGTGCGCGTCGCGCCGGCGCGTCTGAGAGAGGTTGGACATGAACTCGGTGCGCAGCGTCTGCTCGACGCGCTCGAGGACCTCCTTCTGCACCGCTTCCATGCGCAGCATGCGGTTGATCACGTCGAGCGCGAGGTCCTCTGGCAGAATCGCCAGCACGCGCGCGGCATGTTCGGGGCCGATCTTCGACAGCACCACCGCGACCGTCTGCGGGTATTCGTTCTTCAGATAATTTGCCAGCACCTCTTCCTGGACGTTGGACAGCTTCTCCCACATGTTGCGGCCGGCAGGACCGCGAATCTCGTCCATGATGTTGCCGACCCGGTCGGTCGGCAGGTATTGCTGCAGCAAGCGCTCGGTGGCGTCGTAATTGCCCATCAGCGCGCCGGATGCCGACATCAGCGACACGAATTCGAGCAGTAGGTTCTCGACCAATTCGGCTTCGACGGTGCCGATGGTCGACATCACGATCGAGATCTGCCGCAGTTCGTCGTCATCGAGCATGCCCCAGATTTTGGAGCCGTGCTGCTCGCCGAGCGCGAGCATGAGGACCGCTACGCGCTCCGGTCCGGTGAGCTGGCGCTTGCTCTTCGGTGCGGTTGCGTTGCCGGCGAGACTCGCCAGCGCGCTGCTGATTTCGCGGCGGGCGGCGTCGTCGGCTTTTTCGGAATAGGCGGAGGGCATGGCGTGATCGGATCAGGCGGCGGCGCTCTCGTGCAGCCATTGACGGATGATGGAAACGGTTTCGCGCGGATTGCTGTCGGCGATTTCACCGACCTTCTGCACTGATTGGGCGTGCACCTGGCCCTGGATTTGCGCAATGTCGATCATCTTAGAGGTCTCGCTGGGCTCAGCCTTGAACGGCGGCGCGGCGGTCGGCACCCCCGTTGCTACTTCCGGCATCGACATCGACATCTCGCCGGCGGCGGTACTCGGCAGCAGCGCCGGCGCGGAATGTTCCGCCGGCGCGAGCACGCGCCGCAGCAGCGGTCGCACCACCATGAGCAGCACGGCGAGTCCGAGCAAGCCCATCACGATCATTTCGATGGCCCGCATGATGTCGTCCTTGGAGAAGTGGAACATCGACAGCCAGCCGGTAGGAGCGGCGACCGGCTCCGCCGGCGGTTCGGCGAAACGCAGATTGACGACCTCGACCTGGTCGCCGCGTTTCTGGTCGAAGCCGATTGCCGAGCGCACCAGCGCAGCGATCTGATCAATCTCCTCCTTGCTGCGCGGTTTGTAGACCACATCGCCCTTGTCGTTTCTGCTGTAGGTGCCGTCGACCAGCACGGCGACCGAGACGCGCTTGAGGCGGCCGCCTTCGATCACTTCGGTCTTCGTCGTCTTCGAAATCTCGTAATTGACGACTTCCTCCGACTTCCTGGTCTGGTCGTGCGGAGCCGCGCTTGCTTCGGGGGCGGCGGTTTGCGCCTGCCCGCCCTGGGGAATTTCGTTGCCGACGGTGACCTCGTTGCCGTTGCCCTGGCTGCTTGCCGAGGTTTCCTCGCGCGTCTGGCTGGAGCGCACGACCCGGCCGTCAGGATCGTATTTGTCGGACGTTTCGGTGATGCGGTTGAAATCGAAATCGGCGCTGACCTCGACCCGCGCGTGACCCGGACCGACGATCGAGGAGACGATCGCCCGCACTTCCTGGCGCAGTCGGCCTTCCAACGCAATCTGTCGCTCGTCGGAGCCGCCGCCGTTCGGATCGTCGGGAGCGCCGTCGGCCAGCAAGTTGCCCCGCTCGTCGACGATCGAGATGCGCTGCGGGCTCAAGCCGTTGACCGCGGTGGCGACGAGGTGGCGGATGGCGCGCACCTGCCCCGGCTCGAGGGTGCCGCGCACCCGCAGCATGATCGAGGCGGACGGCTCGACCTTGTCGCGCGAGAACAGCGGGCGTTCGGGCATCACCAGATGGACGCGGGCGTCCTCGACGGCATTGAGCGTGCGGATGGTGCGCTCGAGCTCGCCTTCGAGCGCGCGCACCGCGTCGATGTTCTGCACGAAGCTGGTGGTGCCGAGAGCGTCGGACTTGTCGAAAATCTCGTAGCCGACGCCGCCGCCCTTCGGCAGCCCGTTCTCGGCAAGCTGCATGCGCAGACGGGCGACTTTGTCCTTCGGCACCAGGATGACGGCGCCTTCGCCGCCGACCTTATAGGATACGCCCTCGCGATCGAGTTCCTTGACGATTGCGCCGGCGTCGTCGAGCGACAGATTGGTGAACAACGGCGTCAGGTCCGGCGCCGTCACACGCAGCATGAGAAAGGCAAAGAAGCCGATCAGCGTCAGAGCGACGGCGCCCATCGCCGCGATGCGCGGGGCGCCGAGCGTCTTGGCAAACTCCACTAGATTTTGCACCGAGCTGCACCCCCGAGCGAAGCCGTGCGACCGGCAAGATTTGCCTGGAGGATGGTTAGCGCCCGGTTAATTTTCCGTGGGCGCGGGGTCGCAAAAGCCTTGTCGGGGCGAACGGCGAGTGGCCAAAAGCGAATCGCGGGTGGCGAATGGTGTGGCAGCGCGCCCTATCCCTATTCGCTATTTCGCAATGCATTACTTGTGCGAATCAAGAAACTTTCGCGAATTAAGAACGCCGGCCCCCTTGCCGGCGTTGACGAATCGGCAACCCCGATTAGCCAAACGTTACTGACGGTATTGCTGAATGCGAGTCGTGCGCAGGCCGGCAAGGCCATGCTGGTCGATCGAGTATTGCCAGGAGAGGAATTCTTCGACCGTGAGCGTATAGCGGCTGCACGCTTCTTCGAGCGAAAGCAGGCCGCCGCGCACTGCCGCCACGACCTCCGCCTTGCGGCGGATGACCCAACGCTTGGTCCCCGGCGCCGGCAGATCGGCGATCGTCAGCGGGGAACCGTCCGGCCCGATGACATACTTGACCCTCGGACGATGGGGTTCAGTCATAGTCACTCTCACAAACTCGAACAACGCAAACCGATGAGGAGCTTACTGAGGCCGGCTTAAAATTTGGCTAAGCGTAGCGAGCAATTACGCCATCGGCCGATAATGGGGTGCCCCGCGCACGATTGATGCGCGAGGTGCCAGCACACCGGGTGCGGGCCGGTGCCGGGCGCACACGCGGGCGGCGAGCGCCGCAGCGATGCCTATAGATACTGACTGAGCGTGCCGATCGCGCTGTTGAGATTGCTGATGCTGCTGTTGAGGCTGCTCAGGTTGTTGGTGAGGCTGCTCGCCAGGCCGCTGACGCCGCTATTGATCGATTCCACCGAGCTGATCGGCACGGTGTTGCCGCCCACCGTGAGGGTCGGCGGACTGGCGTTGGCATTGACGGAAGTGACCAGCCCCTGCACCTGGCTCGAGACGGCCACCGCTTGCCCGTTGGCGCCGGTTGCGTTGACCGCGAGCGTGTAGTTGCCGTCAGGCCAGATTGCGCCGTTGCTGCCCAGGCCGTTCCAGGTATAGGACTGCGTGCCGGCGTTGAGCGGGGTCGTTCCAGTATAGACGGTCTGGCCAGACGAATTGGTGATGGTGATTTGTGCCGTCGCGGCCGAGGGCGAAGTCAAGCTCCAGCTCGCCGGACTTTTGCTGGCATTGGCCAGCGGTGCGCTGTTGCCGGCAACCGTGACCGTCGATCCGACCAATTGCAGGCCCGACATGTCCGTCGTCGCCTGTTGCAGCCCGATCAGCGACTGCATGTTGGTGTTGGTGTTGATCTGCTGCTCGACCGAGGCGAACTGGACTAGCTCTTGTGTGAACGAGTTCGGATCGAGCGGGCTGAGCGGGTCCTGATTCTGCAATTGTGTGGTCAAGATCTGCAAGAACTCGTCGAAATTGCCAGCGATCTGCTGCGATGACGAGCTGTTCACGGCCGCCGCGGTGGCCGCCGAGTTCGTCGTCGATGTAGGAGTGGTGGTGGTGGTGGTCATGGTCCTTCCTCAGCCGAGTGCTCACACCTTGATGTCGAGGCCGCCGCCGAGCCGCAAGCGCGCATAAATCTGTGCCGAGTTCGACCGGCGCTACGTCGCTGTCGGGAATGACAAGCTGCGCGGCGCTCTGTTGATGGCCGCTGCCGCTATTGTTCTGCCCGGCGAAGGATTGGTCGCGCAGCGTGAACTGCAGGCCGTTCTGGGCGGTCTTCAGGCCGGCCTGCTCCAGCGCTTGCTGCAATTGCGACTGCTGGCTCTGCAGCAGTTGCAGCGTGTCGGCACGGTCCACGGTGACGTGCGAGGTCACCTGGCCCTTGCTGTCGACGCCGAGCCGCACGTCGATGCGGCCAAGCTCCGGCGGATCGAGCCGGATATCGAATCGATTGCTGCCAGCCTGGGCACGCGCCGCGATGGCGATGGCGACGCCGGAGAGGGGCACGGCGACGCCGCCATCCGCGGCGCCTGTGGACGTTGACGGGCCGGCCGCGTTGCCGGCGGCAATTCCGAAATTCGCCAGCGCGCTCGCGGCGGCACTCGTCGTCGGGCCGGTTCCGCCGGCCGCATTTGCCGCTGTGAGCAGACTGCCGAACTGTGTCGCGTGCGCGCCATTGCCGGTGCTGGCACCGCCGGCGCCCACGACGCCTGCCGCGATCATCCCGCTCAGGGCTGTCGAGGCGTTCTCGGCGCTTTGAATTTGCGCTGGCTGCTGTGCATTGTCGGACGGCGATGCATCGGTATTCGTTCCCGATCCTGCCGATCCCGCGTCGGATCCATCGGACGCACCGGCTTGGCTGTCCGGTGGCGTGGCCGCTGCCGTCGACTTTGTCGTTGCGGTGCCCTTGCCGTCAATCGACCCCGCATTCGAGGCGCTGCTGCTCAGCCCGTTGAGCTTGCCCACCGTGGCGCTGCCTGCATCGCCTGCATCGCTCGCGCGCCGGCCGAACGCCGCAGCAGCGCCAGCCTCGCTATTAAGAACGAAAGCCGCCGCCAGCGCTTGCGGCGCGGTCTGGCCGGCGCTCGCCGCTCCGCCGTCCTTTTCCGTGCCGTCCTTGCTGTTCGGCGGCGAAGCTGCATCGTTCGTGCCGGCGAGAGCGACCGCATTTGCCGTTGCGGCGGCCGCCGATCCCATAGCGGCGACGGCGGCATTGGCGGCGCCGGCGGTAGCCGGCTGTGTCGCCACGGCGGCGTCCGTGTTTGCCGGAGCGTCGGCATTCGACCCCGCCTGGGCCGAGTCCGCCGGACTCGCCGACGCGGTCGCCTGTCCGTTCTCATGATCGGGCGAATTTTCGGCGGCCGTGCTGGCGCCCCGCCCCTTGGTCCAGCGCACCCCGTTGGTCGGCTTTGCCTTGGGCGCGACCTCACCGGCTATTGCGGTCTTGTTCGCTTGCGTTGCGCCCGCACCCGCGACGCCATGCTGTGCGGGTGGCAGCATCGGTCCGGCCGATTGAGCTGTGGCCGGCGTCTGGGTCTCGTCGGCGTCCAGAAAGGCTCCAAAAGGCTGCGCGTCGGTCGAATCGGGGGCTGTGGACGCCTGCGTGCGCAACGACGCGAGTGCCGCGGCGGCACTCACGTCCGACCTGATACTCGGCGCACTCGACACTGCGGCGCTCCTCACGACGGCGACGGCTGCATTGCGCTTGCAACCGCCGGGCCAGGTTTGGCGCCGCAGAGAAGCTAAGTAAATTCAATGTCTTGGATAATTCCGGGGCAAATCCTACAGGTCCCCCTCGGCATCGCTCGGCACATTTTGCCGCGCCGCACTCCGCCCGCACGGCGCTTGCTGCCGGACTCTAGCCGTGGCGGAGCCATCAGGCCGGACTTATAGTAAGAGCAACTGCCTTGCCTGTTTGGCCACGCCGGGAAGCGTCGCCAATGTTCCCCGGAGCAGTTCCACGCGACGATGATGCAAAGCGATTTCGACATTGCGGGACGGCCGTCCGACACGCGCGTGGTGGTCGCCATGTCGGGCGGAGTCGACTCCTCGGTGACCGCGGCGCTCCTTGCCGAGGCGGGCTACGACGTGGTCGGCATCACGCTCCAGCTCTACGACCACGGAGCGGCGACGCACCGCAAGGGCGCCTGTTGCGCCGGGCGCGACATTGATGATGCCCGCGCCGTGGCGGCGCGCATCGGCATCCCGCATTACGTGCTCGATTACGAGAGCCGCTTCAAGCAAGCGGTGATCGACCGGTTCGCCGACAGCTATATCGCCGGCGAGACGCCGGTGCCTTGCGTGGAATGCAATCAGTCGATCAAGTTCCGCGACCTGTTGGAAACCGCGCAAGAGCTTGGCGCCAAGGTTCTGGCAACCGGGCACTATGTCGCCTCGCGAGCGCTGCCGGGCGGCGGCCGCGGGTTGTTTCGTGCGCGCGAGGCCGAGCGCGACCAGAGCTATTTTTTGTTCGGCACCACGCGCGCGCAATTGGAGCTGCTTCGCTTCCCGCTCGGCGAGCACACCAAGGCGCAGACGCGCGAATTCGCCCGGCGGTTCGGGTTGCCAGTGGCCGACAAACAGGACAGCCAGGACATCTGCTTCGTGCCTGCCGGGCATTATGCGCAGGTCATCGAGCGGCTGCGGCCGGGCGCTGCCGGGCCCGGCGACATCATCGATATCGAGGGCCACGTACTGGGCCGCCATGAAGGCATCATCCATTTCACCGTTGGCCAGCGACGCGGCCTCGGCATCGCCACCGGCTCGCCGCTCTACGTGCTGCGGCTTGACGCGGCGGCCTGCCGCGTCGTGGTCGGGCCGCGCGAAGCGCTGCGCACAAGCCGCCTCCGCTTGCGCGAGGTCAACTGGCTCGGCGACCGCACGGTCGAACAGGCCTTGGAGAAGCGTCCTGAAATCTACGTAAAGGTCCGCTCGACACGACCGCCGCAGCCGGCTTGGTTGCATGGCGGCGTCGACGGCGGCATCGAGGTCGAGCTGGCAGGCGGCGAGGACGGCGTCTCGCCTGGCCAAGCCTGCGTCTTCTATGATGCGACGGCCGCGGGCGCCCGCGTGCTTGGCGGCGGCTACATCGCCGGCACCATTGCTGCCGATGTGCGTGCGCGTGCCGGCGTAGCTTTAGCTGCCGCGCGCTAGAACGGCGCGCGGCACGCAAGAACGGCAGGGGCGGCGGGCGCGATGGCGGCGGAGCTCGACAAGACTGCGATCGAGCGAGCTTACGCACGCTGGGCGCCGATCTACGATCTGGTATTCGGCTCGGTGTTCGAGCGCGGGCGCAAGGCCGCGATCGCCGCCGCCGAACGGGTTGGCGGCCGCATCCTCGAAGTCGGCGTCGGCACCGGCCTGTCGCTGCCGCAATACGGCTGGACCAGCCGCGTCACCGGGATCGACCTGTCGACACCGATGCTGCGCAAGGCCAAGGCGCGCATCGCCGAACACCGGCTCACCAACGTTGACGGGCTCGCGGTCATGGACGCGAGACATCTTGGCTTTGACGACGCCGCCTTCGACGTAGTGGTCGCGCTCTACGTTATCACTGCGGTGGTGGAGCCGGAAGCGACACTCAACGAGTTTGCGCGCGTACTTCGTCCCGGCGGCGAAATCATTCTGGTGAATCACCTTGGCGCCGAGCGCGGCATGCGCGCTGGCTTGGAACGACTCTTTGCGCCGCTGGCGCACTACCTCGGCTGGCAATCGCATTTTCGTTTCGAGCGGCTGGTGGCCTGGGCGGCGCGGCATCCCGGCGTGCGCTTGGTTGAGCGGCGCGTCATGCCGCCGCTCGGCCATTTCTCGCTCATCCGCTTTGCGCGGCTTGAAAGCTTCGCCGCCTGATCGAAGCGAGGTCACACGCTTTCGTCGTGGCCGGGCCGGGAACCAATATCCTGGCGATCCACGTCCATAGGTTTGTTGAATCTTCAAGACGTGGATGCCCGGCACCGAAACCGGGCATGATGAGTCAAAACTGCTTTCGGCGGCTCAATTGTCGGCCTGTTGGCCAGGCCGCGAGCAGCGGTCCGTCGCCGCCGTAAAGCGGGTCTGTGCGCGGCCTGACGACCAGGGGCACCGCTGCCAAGGCGCGCCGGTACTGCTCGGGCGAGGTGCATTCGTCGTAGGTGCCCGTAGGCGGATAAGCGCCGACCGCCAAAAAATCCACGCTCGCCCAAAAGCGCTGATGGCCGGTGCCGGCCGGCAGGATGGCAACGTCGCCGGCTTTGAGCTCGAACAGGCGCCCGTGCGGACCGCCGAACTGCACCTTCGCCCTGCCGCGGGCGATGCCGAGCACTTCATGGATGCGCGAATGATAATGCAAATAGGGGTAGATGCCGTCGCGCCACGAATGGCGCCATCCGTTTTTTGCAAACAAATCTTCGAGGATCGAAGCGGGCTCGCATTTTTCTGGAAAGCGTACCGCGGAGCGATAGAGGAGGAGAGGCCATTTTGGATTGTTGGGGACGAGGCCATCGTCCTTGAAGCGAAAGCTTGCGGGCTTACGCTTGCGCAGCAGCTCCGCCGGCGCCTCCGGCGATGGCCGGCTGCGGTTGGCTATCTTTGGGGGGCGCCTTTTGCTGACGCCCTCAAGTACGGTCATCACGTCTTCCTTCGCGCGCGGAGGGGCCGAGGGCAAATCGCGCGGCCGCGAGGCGGGCATACGCCGGTCTCTTGCCGGAAAGCTAACGCAGAACCGGTCCGATTCGCTCCCTCTCTATTGCGGATCCCTAATGATACGGACCATCGCCCGTTTCCGATTTTTCTTTCAGCCCATCGACGTTTGCAGCCGCGCCCTCGCGGAAGGTCTGCCGCGCAGGCGTGCATCAATGGGGCAGGCGCCTCGATCATTCTCACGGGCGCACAATCCGCGCAGCCTCTTGGAAAAGACGGCGAACTGCCCTAAATCTTGCCCGGTCCGGCGGCGGATTGCCGATCCTGCGTCGGCTCTCGCGATGGCGGGGTAGCTCAGCTGGTTAGAGCAGCGGAATCATAATCCGGAGGTCGCCGGTTCAAATCCGGCCCCCGCTACCAAACAATTCAATACGTTAGAGTGATAATGGGTTGTCCCGGAGCGAGGCCTTCAGCCAGTCGAGCCGCCGCATGATCGCAAGGTCGGCCTCCGGCACCGGCCGCGGCTGGTCGTAGACGCTGCCGCGGCCGATACGCAGACCCTCAGGCTGCCTGGCGATCGGCAGATCGTGCCCGCGGTCGATCGCCGCTTTGCGCTCAGCAATCCCGCTTTGGTGAACGCCGTGTTCCGGCGTGATCGTCTGCTCATGGTCTCTCCTGATTCCCAGGGGTAGCGTGCCGCTGTCGGGCAGAAACTCCACTCATTGTCCTCCTGTGCAGATCGTCCGGCGCCAGTTCTCTCCTCATCGCTGGATGAGACAGCCTCGTCGCGCAAGCGAATGATTGCGCTGCTCGCGGTCCGCGTTGACGGCCGCTTGGTCGCGGAAACTGCGCGCCGATCGGATCGGCGATGATTCTATCGCAGCAAAAGCCGAAGGAGACGCATGTCTGAACGCGAACAATGTAGAAGAGGAGCAGAAACGAGTGCGGATCGGTGGATCGTCCACTGGCGGTTGGTCGCGCGCGAGAGAAATACCTCTTGACCGTTCATGGAGAAATGGGCAGGCCAGCAAGCGATCGACAGGCTTCGCTCAATCGTTAAGATTCGATCGGAACTGCCGTACTCAGTATTCAGTAATGTCTTGCGACCTGTGGGAACGGCTTGATGCGAAACCGACTTGGGGCGGCAGCGATTGTTTTGATGATTTCGACGTCGCTTGCGGCCTTCACTGCACACGCGCAAGACCCAGCCTACCCGACACGACCAGTTACCGTTATCTCGGATGCCGCGCCCGGCGCGGGCCCGGACATCGTCATTCGAACCATCGGCGCAAGGCTTACCAAACTCTGGGGCCAACAGGTCGTCGTCATCAATCATCCGGGAGCAAATGGCTCTCTCGCCGCTCGCGCTGCCGCGGACGCCGCCAACGACGGCTATGCGCTGTACGCGCCTGCCCTCTCGGCGTTTATCGCACTGCCGACGGTGGCGCCCAATCTGCCGGTGAAACTGCCGCACGACTTTCTGCCGGTCGGCTTTGCGGCTGAGCAGCCGATGTTCGTCGCCGTCTCTCCGACGCTCGGCGTTACCAGCCTACCGCAATTGATCGCCCTTGCCAGAAGGGAGCCGGGTAAGATTTCCATTGCCTCGACCGGCATCGGACATATCACGCAGCTGACCGGCATATTGCTGGAGGAGCGGGCGAGCATAAGGCTGCTTTCGGTGCCCTACACCCACGGTCCCGCGTCGGCGATCGGCGACGTTGCTAGCGGCCGTGTATCGCTCATCATCGAGAATTATGCCGGGATCATCGGGGCGGTTAGAGCCAAGCAGGTGAAGCTGATCGCGGTCGCGTCCGCAGAGCGGCTGCCTGAATTCCCCGATTTGCCGACCATGGCCGAAACCCTTCCGGGTTTTACAGCAACCGGCTGGGCGATGTTTGCCGCGCCGGTTGGCACTCCGGCGCCGATCATAACCAAGGTGAGCTCCGACCTGACCAAGGTCGAGAGCGATCCTGATCTCAGGGAAAAATTTGCTGCACTCGGTGTCTACACACGGGTGATGACGCCGGCTCAAGTTCTCGCGTTCGTCGTAGAACAGCAAAGGACATTCTTGCCGCTTTTGCAAAAGATTAGCGCCAAGTGAGCCCGCATCAGGGGCTTTGCAGGACGCGATCCCGTTGAAGCAGCCCATGCCGCCGCAAGCCATGGCCTAATCGCGGATGTCCTGTAGAAACCATTCCGTCGGGATTTCGCGGCCGAGGCCGGCCTTCTTTGCCTTCAAATAGAGGGGGCCGCCAACCGCCGAGAACTGCAGGCCCTGGTTGCCCATGTTGTGGTAGAAGCTGATCTGATCGCGCCGCGTCCGCCCCGGCGCCGCTCCCGACACGAGATCGCAATAATCGGGAAAATCGCCGCCGAAGCCGCCCACCGCCTCCTTGGCGGGCAGTCGCTTTCGTTCCTCATCGCTCCCCGCGATATAGGCCATGGGACTCATGCCGACCTCCGCCTGCACGCGATCGCTCTCCGGCATCCGAACTCCACCCACGCCCTGGCGGAACTTCACATCGAAACGGTCTAGAGCCTCGGCGCTGATCTCGCGGGGCCCGAGCATTGACACATGCATGCCGGGCTCGAGCCAGTCCGCATCGAAAGTCGGCTCCATGCTGTCGGTGCAGGTCGAGAGAATATCGGTATCGCGCACCGCTTCGCGCGCCGAACCAACCGGTACGACCTCGATACCAAGGCTCTGGCTCATGACCTTGGCGTAGCGATCGCGATTTTCGCGGGTCGGACTGTAGACCTTAACCTTCCGAATCGGCCGCACCGCACAAAACGCCTCGAGGAAGGTGCGCGCCATGCCGCCAGAGCCGAGCATGCCGACCGTGCTCGCGTCCGCACGGGCCAGGTATTTCGCGCCGATGCCAGCACCGCCCCCGACGCGCATATGCTGCAGCACGCCGTCATTGATAAACGCGAGCGGTTCGCCGTTTTTGGTGCTGAACAGCATGATCAGCCCGCAAAAAGTCCCGGGCTGCACGCAATATTTGTTTTCCCTCCAGGCTCCTTCTCCGATCCGCGGCCAGGTTATGATGTCGGACTTCATGCGGATGGCGAAAAACCCGTCATTGGCGCCTTCCATGGTGCCCCAACGGTAATAGCCGTCGCTACGCTCGCAGGGCACGTACATATCGAGGCGGGGGCGGTGTATCGCGCCGCCTGACGGAAGCTGCCGGAATGCCTGCTCCATCCACTCAATGCACTCTTGCATGGAGAGGAGCTTTTCGACCACCTCGTTATGAATGAACAGCACGGCTTTCTCCTTTTATTCGCGCCTGATGGCTGCGTTGCATGCAGCGCCCGCCTCGCCGCAAATGATGATCATGCCTTGTAACGGAACAGGATTCGTTCAATCACAAGAAGCATCTCGCTGAGCAAATAGCCGATGATGGCTATGGCGAAGATGCCGACGAACATGCGCGCCGACTGGAACGTTCTTTCGCCTTCCAGAATCAAATATCCGAGGCCGCGATCGGCTCCGATCATTTCGGTGGCCACCAGCACGATAAGCGAGATCGCGAGGCTGATACGGAGCCCTGTAAAAATCTGCGGCAGCGAGGCTGGCAGCACGATCCTGGCGAAGAACCTGACACCTCGAATCTCCAGAATCTCGGCGCTCTTGATCAGGATTGGACTGATGCTCTGAACGCCGAGCACGCTATTGAGGAAGATCGGCCAGAAGCAGGCCCAGGCGATGATGGCGACCTTGGAGAGATCGCCGATTCCGAGCCACAGAATCGCCAGTGGGATCAGGCTGATCGGCGGCACAGGACGGAAAATTTCGACGATGGTGCCGAAATATTCCTGGCTGCGCCGGCTCCAGCCGTAGGCGCAGCCAGCCGGCACGCCAAATGCCACGGCCAGAGCCAGCCCTTCTATTGCACGGCGCAGGCTCGGAAAGAGGTGCTCAAAAAACTCGCCGCTGCGGACCATGTCGACGAAGTTCGCAAAAATGCTGCTCAACGATGGCAGGAAAAGCGGATCGATCAGCCCTAGCCGCGTGCTCGCCTCCCAGGCGGTGCAGATCAGGATGATGATCGCCGAACGCTTCCATGCAGTATTGAGCAATCGCGCGCAGGCTCTCAATCGCACACCGGCTTCGGCGCTGTCGGCCTTCATGCCGGGTGCTTCCTTCATGTCCTGTAGTTTCGCGGTCCGGGCGTCGGTCATCAATGTGTACTGAGCTGGCGATAGAGATAGGCTTTCATCTTGCCGAACTCCGGAGTGGTGCGGAACTCGTATTCGCGCGGCACGGCCTGCGGAATGGTGACCTCGTCGTGGATCACCGCGGGGCGCGGCGACAACACGATGATGCGTTGGGACAGAAAGATCGCCTCCTCGATGCTATGCGTGACAAAGATGATGGTGCGGCGTGCTTTCGCCCAGATGTCGAGCAACTCCGCTTGGAGCGTGTCCCTGGTCTGTGCGTCGAGCGCCGAGAACGGCTCATCCATCAGGAGCACTTCCGATTGCATCGAGAGGCCGCGTGCCAGTGCGGTGCGCTGCTTCATGCCGCCGGACAGATGCTGCGGATACGCATTCTCGAAGCCGCTCAGGCCGACCAGTTCGATATAGCGGCGCGCAACGTCGTCGGCCTTGCGCCCCATTTGCGCCTCAAGTCCGATGGTGATGTTGCGCAGCACGGTCCGCCAGGGGAACAGTCCCGATTCCTGAAAGATCACGTACCGCTCACGGCCGGCGCGCGTGACGGGCTTGCCGCGAAAGCGGACTTCGCCGGCGGTCGGCTGCTCCAACCCGGCGATCATCATCAGCAAGGTCGATTTGCCGCAGCCGCTCGGTCCCAGCAGCGAAACGAACTCGCCCTCCGCAACATTGAGGGAGATTTTCTGGATGGCTCGTACGGATCCGGTGGCAAACACCTTTGAGACGTTGTCGATCTCGATCAAGGGCATCTGCGCCAGCCTCGCCCTGAGTTGCGTTACGACTTCGGCAGGAAGGAGTTGTCGACGTAGGATTCGATGTCGACCGGCTTCTTGATATATCCGAGCTTCAGAAGCGTACCAACGACGGGAGTGAGCGCGGCGGGATTGATCGTGCCGCGATTGGAGATTTCCAGCGGCGGCACATCGTCCAGAACACTGTTCGGCAGCTTTGTCCATTCGTGCATCGCGGCGACTCGCTCCTGCTTGTCGCTGTTGTAGATCGCCACTGCTTTCAGATAGGCACGCAGGAAGCGGCGTACGGCGTCGCCATGAGACACCAGGAAATCACGGCGGAAGGTGATCATCGACAGATAATCACCCTGGTCCTGGATGAATTCGCCAAGGTTCGAAATCACGCGAAAGCCACCCTGCTTGAGCATGGTGGTGACAAACGGCTCATTCTCGAATACCGCGTCCACCGTGCCGGCCCGCAGCATCCCCGGCATGTCCGGAAAGCCGGCGGGCACGACCGTAACATCGGTTCCGGGCTTCAACCCGAGGCGCGGCAGGATCAGGCCGCGCAACTGCACGTCGGTGATCGTTCCTGGCGGCAGGCTGGCGATCTTCCTGCCTTTGAGATCGGTCAAGGAGTGAATAGGACTGTCCGCCTTCACCAGAATTGCCGACTGCGTGTTTTGCTTGGTGATGCGCCCGTTATCCGCCACCACGGCGATCTTGAGGCCGTTGGAGGCCGCATAGACCAGCGGGGCGCCGGCGATGTGTGCCGCCTCTGCCGAACCGGCCATCACGGCTTGCAGTCCCTGCGGACCGGACTCGACGCGTAACAGGGTCACCTTCACGCCTTCTGCGGCGAACAGGCCCTTTCCCACCCCGATGACCAACGGCGCCTGCGACAGCAGCGGCATCGCCGCATAGCGGATTTCGTCGGGTTGCGCTGTACTGCCATGGCTGGCGCCAAACGCGAGCACTGCCGCCAGCAGCAGCACCGGCGCGAACATGATATTCGCCAACAATTCCGCTGTGCGTTTTTTCATTGAACCCTCCAAAATCCGGCGATCCGGGTGTTGATGTCTTCCGTTCAGTGCAGATTGAAAGCTAGCTGGCGGAATTCGCGTTGCGCAAGCCTAGTCGCACCAGTCGCGGTAGTAATTCATCGCGAATAAGCGGCAGTTCGTCGATGTAGTTGATGAGTCCGAATGCCATTCCGGCAAGGCCGGCCTCGCTCATTTGTCTGATCGCCTCCGCCACATGATCCGGGCTGCCAACGATCGGATAGGTGCCGATGCCGCTGACGAGGCGCTCCTTGATTTGGCGATGCAGCTCCGGCGGGATCGAACGCTGATTCTGTCGAACCTCGATCATCGTCTCCACAGCGTCCAAATCGGCCATGTCCTCGACGATGTGGCGATAATAGTCCTCGGCTTCCTTCTGGGTCCGGCGGCATACGATGTGGCCGCTCGAATAAACGCCGACCGGACGGGGCGCCGCGAGTTCGCGCAGCGCCCGCAATTCGTCGGCGAGCGTCTCGATCTTGATAATGACCTTGAACAGACAGTCGGCGTGCCGCGCCGCGAATGCGCTGCCGACCGGTGACGAGCCCGCGCTCATGAGCATGGGCGCGGTCCCGCCGTAGGGCTTCGGTTTACCGAGCACCCGTTTCAGGTCGAAATAGCGCCCCTTGTAGTCGAACGGCTCCGTCTCCGACCAGATGCGTTTGACGATGGTGAGCCATTCCTCTGAATACGCGTAACGCTCATCGTGTTCGAGCAGCGGCATGCCGAACATTGCGAATTCGCCGGCATTCCAGCCGGATACGATATTGACGCCCATGCGTCCGTTGGCAGCGTGATCAATGGTCACCACCTGCTTGGCGGCAAAGACGGGATTGATCAACGGAACGTGGACGGTGGCAAAGATGCAGATCTCGCTCGTCTGCGCCAGAAGCGCGGCTGCCCAGCTCAACGTCTCCCAAGAGTCGCCGTGCAAATCTTTGGCGCCGCGATAGCCGTGCCACCGGGCGATCGGCAGTATGAACTCCAATCCCGCCTGCTCGGCGAGCCGTGTGACCTTGAGATTGTTTTCCCACGAAGCGTCCCACCGCTCGGGAGCGATATTCAACGACAGCCCGCCGGAGCAATTGATGGCGAACAGGCCAAGCTTGAACCCGTTCGCATTGAACATTCTGGTTGAATTGCGTGGGTTCAATTGAGCACTCCACCATTACGCCGCGGACCGGCGTCCAATGCGCGCACAGGCGTGCCGCGCGACCTACGATCAGGGATGAACGTCCTGGGTGAAGTAGGAATCCTCCACCTTTAGCCCAAGGCCGCCGTCGACGGCCTTCCGGTACACGATGCTGCCGATCGCCGCGAACTGTAGGCCAAGACCCTTGTAGTTGTGAAAGCAGGTGATCTCCGTAGCGACGCGGCGGCTTTCGCTGTTGCCGGCGACGACATCCTTGAGTTCGGGTACCTTGCTGTAGTCGATCGCGCCGAGGTCGGGGCGGCCGTAATCGCCGTTGACGAATTCAGGCACCTGCGACGGCCAGCCCCGCGCCGGATACGCGCTCACCGGCGCGCTGGTGTTGACGACGAGTCGATCGGCCTTTTTCAAAGCATCAAGCGGAATCTCGCTCCCGCGCACACTGGTGATGTGCATGCCCGGCTTTAGCCATTCCGCCCGGATGGTGGGCTGCATCGAGTTGGTCGCGGAGACCAGAATGTCGACGCCCTCGGCGGCTTCCGCCGGGTCGTCGACGGCGCGGACCTCGCAGTTGAGCTTGGCGTTGAAGCGTTGGGCGAAACTCTGCCGGCGTTCGCGGCGCGGACTGTAGACTTTCACCAGCGTGAGCGGACGTACCGCGCACATCGCTTCGATCTGAGCTTCGGCCTGCCAGCCGGTGCCGAGCATCCCCATCGTCTGGGCGCCTTCCCGCGACAGGTACTTGGCCGCAACGCCGCTTGAGCCGCCGACGCGAGTCTTCTGCATGACGCCGTCATTGAGCATGCAGAGCATCTGACCGGTATCGGTGGAGAACAGGAGAACCGAACCGTTGTAGCGCCCTCCGGGATTGGACAGCGGCATCTTGACGCGACGCGGAGCGCCGTTCACTTGCGGCCAGGTCACGATATCCGAATTGAGACGCAGTGCGGCGATGCCAGCGCGCGGCCAACTGCCCGACATCGTCTTGAAGGAGTGAACCGCGCCCTCACGGCGGTTCGACACCAGCATGTCCTGCCGTGGGATTTCGACGGCTTCGCCCAGCCCGAAATCGCGATAGGCGTTCTCCAGCGCCGTGACACATTCGCGCATGTCGAGTAATTCTTCGATCTGCTCGTTGGTGAGAATGATCATCACAGTCCCTTGCTGGCGCTACGGTTCATCACGGGTTTCCATATGATTCCGAATTGCGCGTGGATGCTAGCGGTCTTCGGCGCTTTCTGAAAGATTCGAATCCGCTGGAGGTCTGGTTGTGCAATGCGTTTTGCGTGATATTGAGCTCTCGCAATGCGGAGTTGCAGAACTGCACTTGCGCGATGGGTTACGGCCGGCCTCTCACTGACGCTAAAACGTGGATGTGTTTCAGCTTTCGTCAGGCGCCCCAGTCGATCGAACCGCGTCGCAAGAGTGGCCGATGCGCCTGCCGACAATCCATGCGCTGCATGCGCTCGCCCGGCGTACATTGGCTGCTCTGTTCAACAAGGGATTGAAGGACAAGAGACGATGAGCATCAATCCGATTCGCCGAGTCGGCATGATCGGCCTGGGCAAGATGGGGCTTCCCATGGCCCGGCACCTGCGCGAGCACGGCTTTGAAGTGACTGCTTACGATATCAATCCAAGCGCGTGCGCGTCTGCCGGGAAACTTGGAATCAAGGTGGCCGCAACGGCCAAGGCCGTGGCCGCCGACAGCGACTTCGTGATCGTCGTCGTCGGCTTCGACGGCGAAGTCGAACGTGTCGTGGCCAGCAGCGACGGCATCATCGCCGCCAATCGACCTGGATTGATCTTAGGCATTGCCTCGACGATTGCTCCGCAAACCATGTTGCGGCTGGCCGCAAAGGTGGCTGAGGCCGACATCAAAATCATCGACATGCCGCTGACGCGCGGCGAATCCGCTGCGGAGGCAGGTAATCTCCTGGTGATGCTCGGCGGCGACAGCGATGTGATCGCGGTCTGCGAGCCCGTGCTCAAGAGCTTTGCCGGCGCCATCTTTCATCTCGGTGAGGTCGGCTCTGCTCAGATCGGAAAGATGGTCAACAATCTCATTCTCTGGGCTTGCATCTCCGCCAACCACGAGGGACTTAAAATCGCTCGGCAGCTTGGGGTCGACACCGAGCGGCTGCGCAGCGCATTGCTTGCCAGCAGCGCCAGCAATTGGGCGCTCGAAATGCGCCCTGAGGAACAACCAATGCCGTGGGCGGAAAAGGACATGCGTATTCTGATGACCGAGGCCGATCGCGCGCGTGTCAGTCTTCCACTCTGTGGCGTCGTCGCTGAGGTGGTCAAGACCATCAAATACGAACACGGCTGGCCGACGCCGCATATCAGCGAATAGCCTGACATCCTATGACGCCGGAATGGGAAACCTTCGGGCAACGAGGCGAATAGCGAAGTTGTCCAGCTTGACAGTGGATGACGACATCCATATTCATGCGGCGCGCTGATTTTATCAGCAAGGCGATGGAGTTCGCCGTCAACTGCCCTCGGGGCTGATGACTCCTTCCTCCGCTCATGGCGGATGATCAAGGAGTTGCGCATGGGGACCTCAACCCGGCTGCCATTCTCGCGCGAGAACGCTAAGCGGCGTGCGAGCCGCCGCCCGTCCGGCTTGCCAAGACGGATGTCGGCATGAGCGCTCGCGATATCATCCTCCAGGTCTGCCAGGTTCTCGCCGTGCTGGGGCTCGCTCCGCTTCTCCAGGGTGCGATCCTGCAGTTCGAGGAACGCGTGCAGCGTGCCCAGGGGCCGGGCCTGTTCCAGCCCTATCGGGACCTCTGGAAGCTTTTTCACAAGCAGATCGTCGTCCCCGAGACCGCATCTTGGATCTACTGGGTGGCGCCGTTTGTCGCCTTTACGGCGATGCTGACCGTACCGATTCTCATTCCGGTGCTCACGGATTTTCCGCTGCCACTCTCCGACATGGGCAATATCCTCGGCGGCGGACTTATTCTTACTCTCGGCTCTTTCATGATCGTGCTGGCCGGCCTGGATTCGGGCAGCGCCTACGGCGGCATTGGTTCGAGCCGAGCCGTCATGGTCGCGATCCTCGCCGAGCCGACCCTGATCCTGGTCTTCGTCGGCATCAGCTTGCTGGCCAAGTCGATGCTGCCGTTCGTCGTCAATCATCTCTTGGTCGGCGACCCGGCGCTGTACTGGAGTCCCGCACACCTTTTTTTGATCGCCGCGTTCTTCACGCTGCTCATCGTGGAGACCGATCGCCTGCCGATCCATTCCAGCACGCACATCGAAGTCTACATGATCGAAGAAGCCCGCATCCTCGAATACTCGGGGCCGATGCTGGCGCTCCTGAAATGGGCGTCGATGATGAAGCAGTTCATTCTCTACACGATATTCATCAACGTGCTGCTGATCCCGTGGGGGCTGTCGCACCAAGGGACGGCGATCGGGACGCTCGGTTCGGTCGCGGCGCTGCTCGGCAAGTTTCTCGTCGTCGCCGTGGCCGTCGTCGTGGTGGAAACCGCGCAATCGCGCCTGCGCTTCTATCGCTATCAGGAATTGCTTGCCGCCTCGTTCGTCTTCGCCATCCTCGCGATCATCGGAACGCAGTTGAGCTGAACCATGATCGTCGCCCACCTCGATCCGCTTGTGTCTTCGATCTTCAGCCTGATGGTGATCGTCAGCCTGTTGCTTGCCTTCGTCATGCTCGGTTCGAGGTGGCTCAACAATTATCTGTATGCCTTCGGCGCCCAATCATGGGTGATCGCCGCCCTGTCCGCCGTGATCGCCTTTTACGGCGGCTATCATGAGCTTTACTACATTGCCGCCCTGACCGCGCTGTTTCGCGGCCTGCTCTTGCCCTATCTCATCTGGAAAATGATCCGCCGTCGCAATGTCGCGCTTGAAATCCATGAAATCCTGCAGCCGAGCTCGGCGCTGGTGATCGGCGCCCTCGCCGTCATTTTCTCACTGGTGGTGAGTTACCGCCTTGGCCAGGCTTTTGGTCTTGCCGGCACGCCGACGGTGCTCGCCTTTACGGTCATGCTGTCGATTACGCTGATCGGATTTCTCATACTGGCCGTGCGTCATGAAGCGATCAGTCAAGTTCTCGGTCTGCTTCTGACGGAGAACGGCATTTTTCTCGGCGCGCAAATGCTCATTCCCGGCATGCCGGCGCTCATCGAAATCGTGATCCTTCTGGATCTGCTGATCGTCGTCGCCTGCTTTGGCGTGCTGGTCAGGTATCTGGCCTTCCATGCCGGCAGCACGAGCAGCCTCGAACTCAAACGCCTGGTCGGCTAGCCATGACCGGCATGCCGCTTCTCGTCATGCTGGCTGCGCCTGCGGCGGCGGCGGCCGCCTGCGTGCTGCTGCGAGCGCGCGGTAAGCCGGAAATGATGAATCTGGCCGCTTCCGTCGTCGTCTTCGTGGCCGCGATCGCAGTGACCGTGCAGAGCGCCGGCGGAACGTACCACTATTGGCACGACTATCTCGTGCTCGACATGCCGGGCGCGTGGGTCGCCTTGTGCACCGCGATCGTCTATCTGCTCGCGTCGATCTTTGCCGTCGGATACATGCGGCTCGTCGTTGAAGAGGGAGAAAGCCTGTGGAGCTTTTACGCGCTGTTCTCGGGCTTCGCTTTCACCATTCTGCTCAGCACGGTCATGAACAATGCCGCGCTGTTCTGGATCGCCATTGAGCTGACGACTCTGGTCAGCGCCTTTCTGGTCGGCTTCGAGCGCGCGCCCGAAAGCCTGGAGGCGGCGTGGAAATATATCGTCATCGTCTCGGCCGGCATCAGTCTGGCGCTGCTTGGAACCGTACTGTTTTATTGGAGCGGAAGCTTCGTGCTCGGCCCGGTCTACGACATGACCTGGGACAATTTGCGAGCGGCCGCCCCGCAAATGAATTCTTCGCTGGTTGAGCTCGCGTATCTGCTCGTGCTGGTCGGATACGGCACGAAGGTCGGCCTCGCGCCGATGCACACCTGGCTGCCGGACGCCCATAGCGAAAGCCCCGCCCCGGTCTCGGCGATGCTCTCGGGCGCGCTGCTCAACGGCGCCATGCTGGGCATCGTCCGGTACCTGGCAATCTGCGACGCCACCGGAATCGGACGGATCGCGCACATCGCGCTGGTCGCCTTGGGGATCATATCGCTGTTCGTAGCGGCGCTGTTCATCGTCCGCCAGGACGGCATCAAGCGCCTGATGGCTTATTCGAGCGTCGAGCACATGGGCGTGGTGGCACTCGGCTTCGGCTTTGGCGGGCTGTTCGGCGTGGCGGGCGCGCTTTACCACATGCTCAATCACTCCCTGAACAAGTCGCTGATGTTCTTCGGCGCCGGCAACGTGATGCGCAGCCTTGGCACCAAGGATATCCGCGCGATTCGTGGAGTCTGGGCGCGCTTCCCGGTGCAGGGCGGCCTGTGGCTCGCGGGCGCCGCCGCCATTACGGGCGCACCGCCGTTCGGGCTGTTCTTGAGCGAGCTGGTGATTCTGCGCGCCGGGTTTGAACGAGCCTTCGATTGGGCCGTCTATGCGACAGTCCTGCTGCTGATGATCATCTTCGTCGGCTTCCTCAATCACTTCCGCGAAATGTATTTCACTCCAGCGCCGCACTCCTCGACACCGCCATCGCCGACCAGCCGCTGGTGCGTCGCTCCGATGTGGCTCGCGCTGGCGCCGCTGTTGCTGTTCGGCGTCTGGTGGCCGACCGCGTTGTGGGATCACTTCGCCAGCATCGGCCGCCTGCTGGCGGTTGCGCAGCCATGAATGAAACGCACGCCACGACTCTACGGCCGGAGCAGTTGCGCGATGCGGCTTCGCGCCTGCGCGATCGCGGCGGGCGCATGCAGATGGTCTATGCTTGGTATCCGGCGCCGGGTCGCATCGAATTGCGCTATGTGGCGAGCGAGCCGAACCAGCATTCGTTCGCGGTGTGGATTTGCCAGCCGACAGGTGCCGTTCCGAGCCTGACGGGTATCTGGCCGCTGATGAGTTGGTACGAACGGGAAGTCACCGACCTGTTCGGGATCGCTTTTCTCGACCACCCGCAGCCGCAGCCGTTGGTATTGCACGAGGGCGCCAATCCCTCGCTGCCGCCTTTCGATCCCGCCTATCCGCGCGATGCAGCCCTGCAGGCCGAATCGGCCCAGCAATCAATCCCGGAAGTCGCCGGCGCGGAGTCCGACGTGCAGCTCCTGCCGTTCGGACCGGTGCGCGGCGATGTCCTGGAGTTGGCGGAATTCATCTTCTTCTACATCGGAGAAACCATCCTGCATTATCATCCCCGGCTGTTCTTCAAGCATCGGGGCATGGAGAAGCGCTTCGAGGGGCTGGCGGCGGATCGTGGCGTCATTCTCGCGGAGCGCGTTTCCGGCGTGGGCAGCGTGGCGCACGCGCTTGCCTACTGCCAGGCTGTCGAGGCGGCGGCGAATTGCAGCGTATCGCCGCGCGCGCTCTCCCTTCGCGTCTTGCTGGCGGAAATGGAACGGCTCTACAACCATCTCCATTACCTCGGCCATCTCTGCCATACGACGACGCTCAAGGTCGGAGAAGCCGAAGGCAAGCTGTTGGAAGAACGCGCCAAGCAGCTCAATGCGCGGCTCACTGGCAGTCGGCTTCTGCGAAGCTTGTTGACCATCGGCGGGCTTCGCCGCGATCTGCCGTCTTGCGGCTGGCTGGTCGCGGAGCTGAAAGCGCTGCAGCGCGACGTCTCGCGCTACGCCAAGCGCCTCGAAGGCACGGACAGCCATCTCGACCGGCTGATCAGAACCGGCAAGCTTGCTCGCGAGGTGGCTTTCGACCAGGGCGCCACCGGCCCGGTCGATCGGGCCTCGGGACTCGATCGCGATCTGCGGCGCGATCATCCTTATGCCGCCTACGGGCAACTATCGCTCTCGGTTCCCGTGCGAGACAGCGGCGACGCACATGCGCGTGCGCAGATTCGCATCGCGGAAATCGAGGCCAGCATTGCCGTGATGCAGCAGGCGCTCTCGCGCCTGCCGGATGGACCCGTGCGGACCGCTTGCCATGTTGCCCCTCATGCCGAGGGCCTTGGTTGGGCGGAGTCGCCCCGCGGAACGCTGTTCTATGCCGTCCATTTCGGCGCCGAGGGCAAGCTGGCCCGTGTCAAGATCAAATCGCCTTCATTCTCCAACTGGCGCGTATTTCCATACACAGTCCACGACACGAACATGATGGACTACGCAATCAACGAAGCAAGCTTTGGGCTGACGATCGCGGGCTGCGATCGCTAGGAGCCGTCGATGCCGTTGTGGACGCTCATTGGATTGTTGGAAGGCAGGCAGACCGCGCCCTGGCCGTTGCGCGTCGGCGACGACGGGCAGTCCGGCTACCTCGGCATGCCGCGGTATCATCCGGAGCGCTGCACGGAAGGCTGCGAAGCCTGCGCCGAGGTGTGTCCGACCCGCGCCATCACGATGCAGCCGAGCGACAATGGCGGCAAGCGCCTGGCGATCGATTACGGTCGCTGCGTGGTCTGCCAGTTGTGTACCGAGGCGTGCCCGACCGACGCCATGGTTCCTTCTTCCGACTGGGCTTTTGGGGCAAGGCAACGCGAGGACTTGATCTGGCGGCAAGAACCGCTGCCGACCACCAATACGGCAGGCGAAGCACCAAAAAGCTTCCGGCGCAGCCTGCATATCCGCCATGTCGACGCCGGCTCCTGCAACGGCTGCGAGTCCGAGCTGCAGGCGCTCAATAACCCGTTCTACAACCTCCATCGGCTCGGCATCTTCTTCACCGCATCGCCGCGCTTTGCCGATCTGTTGCTGGTGACCGGCCCGGTGACGTACGCGATGCTCAACCCGTTGCGCGCCGCCTATGAGGCCATGCCCGAACCGCGCTGGGTGATGGCGGTTGGCACGTGCGCAGTGTCCGGCGGTGTCGCCGAAGGCGGCTATGCCTGCGGCCATGGACTGGAGGGAGTCCTGCCGGTCGATCTCTTTCTGCCGGGATGCCCGCCCAATCCCGCCGCAATCATTCAGGCCTTGCTGATGTTTCTCAATCGCATGCCGCAGCGTGTTCATGGGGGACAAATTGTCGAATGAACTGTTAGCGGCGGCAGCCTGTCTCTGGATTGTTGCGGCGATCATCGCGTTGTTCGGCCGCGCATTGACCTTTTGCCGCGTTTTGCTGGTCGCCGGCTGCATCGCCGGCATCGCAGCAGCCGTGCTGACGCTCCCCGGCAGCACCGCGATAATTATTCTGCCGACACAGCTCGCCGGGCAAACAGTCGGTTTTCAGGTGACGGCTGACGGTCTGTGGCTGTTCGGCTTTGGCCTGGCGCCGGCCGCTCTTGCCTGCGCCCTGGCGAGCCCATCGCCGCAAGGCCACGCCGGATGGCTGTTCGGCAGCGCCGCGAGCCTGCTCGGCGCATTGGGAGTCTTCGGCGTCCAGGATGGCGCCGCCTTCCTGATTGCCTGGGAAGTCATGAGCTTCGGCGGCGCCGTCATGCTGCTGAGCGAGAACCTGTCGTCGGACGTCGGCCGACCGGTCTTGTTCATGCTCGGTCTTCTGGAGGCCGGAGCGCTGGCTCTCGTCGTCGTCGTCCTGCTGCTCGCGTCGGCCACGCATTCATTTGCTTTCGAGACCTTCCGCAGCACGGCGTCCGCCGTTCCGTTCGGGATTGCAGTGCTTGCCGGCGTTCTTCTTGTCATTGGATTTGGCGCAAAGCTCGGCCTGCTGCCGTTCTACGAATGGTTTCCCGGTGCGTATGGCGCCGGCAGCGGCGCCTCGGGCGCCATACTGTCGGGTGTCGTCATCAATGCCGCCTTCTTTGCTCTCAGCCGAGGATTGCTCGATTGGACACCAGGCCCGACTGCAATCGGGGCTGCGGGCTTGGGCATCTTCGTCATCATCGTTGGGGTCGTCAGCGCTATTTTGTCGGCGCTCTACGCCTTCCAGGAGGAGGACTGGCGGGCGCTGTTGAGCTTTTCCTCGGCCGAAAATGCGTCCATTGCCGTGGCGATGCTTGGCGTGGCCTTGATCTTTCGCGCCGACGGCCGTGCGGAGCTTGCGAGCCTGGCCTGGGCGGTTTCGCTGCTGCACCTGGCCGGCCATGCGCTCGCCAAGGGTGGATTGTTTCTCGCCGCCGACGGCGTCTATCGCTCGACGGGCCGATACGCCATCTTCCACACCGACTTGCTGCGCCGCGGCTCCTGGCTGTTCGGAGCGGGCGCGCTGTTCGCCGCGATGAGCCTTGCCGCAATGCCTCCGCAAGCAGGCTTCGTCAGCGAGTGGTACGTCTTCCAGACGGTATTCCAGGGCTTCCGCCTCGACACGCTCGCCGGGCGTCTGATCATGGGGCTCGCCGGCGCCGGTCTTGCCCTCACCGTCGCCATCGCATTCGCTACGTTCGTCAAAGTTTTCGGCATCGGACTGCTCGGCCGCTCGTCGCGACCGGCGCGCTCGCTTTCGCCGGGTTCGACCGTCGCGGTCGGCCTCCTGGGTCTTGGCGTACTCGCGTTAGCCGTGGGGATGCCGGTGTGGCTCAACGCGCTCCGCCTCGCCGTCGCATCGCAGTTCGGCACGCAAGCGGTGCGCGATATGCATGCTGGCCTCGTGTTGGTGCCGCTCACCGCCAAATTCGCATTCATTTCGCCGACGCTGCTGGTGATCGTCATGCCGTTGTTGGCGATCATTCCGATCCTATTCGTGCTCGCGAGCCGGCGATTCTCCGTCCGTCGTGCTCCGGTCTGGTATGGCGGCTTCGACCACGACCCCGAGCGCGCTTCCACGACGGCACTGACATTCTCCAATGCGCTGCGGACGTTCTACAGTTTTATCTACCGCCCGCGGGAGGAGGTGCGGCGGGAGGCGAACGGAGCCGTCCATTATTTTGTCCAACGCCTGGTGTTCAGCCACGAAGTTGCACCGGTCTTCGGTCCCTACCTGTTTGCACCGGCGACCCGCTTGATCTTTTCCCTGGCCAGCAGGCTCCGAGCGTTGCAATCGGGTCACCTGAATTTCTATCTCGCTTTGATCGGCGGCATCTTCGTCATTGTCCTTGCCCTGACGCTCCTTTGACCGCCGGTCAGCCCGCGGGCAGGATCGAGCGCGGATCGCAACAGACCGGCCGCCGCCGCGACCTTGCTTGATGGCGGCGACGATCGGACGGATAATCGAGATCCGCCATCGCTGTCGGCGCCGGGCTGGATCAGGTTTGTTTTACGGAGAATGACATGATCGATATCGTTCCGCTCAGCAAGCATGTCGGGGCGGAAGTCCGCGGCATCGATGCGGCACGCGAAATCGAACCGGCGATTGCCGCCGAGCTTTACGCTGCGTGGCTCGATCACCACGTGCTCGTGCTTCGCGGGCAGACGCTCACGGCCGAGCAGCAGCGCCGCTTCACCATGATGTTCGGCGAAATTCAACCGCCGCGCTCGCGTCCGGGTCTGCGCGATCCCAACAATCCGGTGCTCTACATCGGCAATGCCACGATCTACGGCCAGCGCGGCGAGTTGCCGGAAGGCGACATGCAGTTCCACGCCGATCAGTGCTACTACGAAAATCCGGCCAAAGGCGCGGTGCTTTACGCCCTGGAAATTCCCTCGCGCGGCGGCAACACGCTGTTTGCCAGCACCATCGCGGCTTTCGACAGTCTGCCGCAAGACTTGCGCGAGCGGGCGCTGCGTCTGCAGGTGCTGTTTCTCTACGACTACGAGAAGAATGCCAACCGCAAGGCGCCGAGCGACTGGGCCGGCGCACCGCGCCACGTTCATCCGGCCGTCGTGCTGCATCCGGAAATCCGCCGCCCGACGCTTCTGGTCAATCGCCTGATGGCCGACAGTATTGTCGGAATGCCGCGCGAAGAGAGCGACGCGCTGCTCGAACGTCTATGCCAGGCCGCCGAGCGTCCGGAACACATCTATGAGCATCAATGGCGGGTCGGCGACCTCGTGATCTGGGACAATCGCGCAACCCTGCATGCCCGCACCGATTTCGATCCGGCCGAGCGGCGGGTCCTGCGCCGACTCGCGATCCGCGGCGCGCGCCCCATCGCGGCCGTCCCGCTGGAAGAGCTTCGAGCGTAACGCATTATCGGCCGTCCGCCATTCCTCTTCTATCGTTGTCCATGTCGTCCGTCGTCCTCCCGCATGGCGAGAAAATCGCCAAGAGATCGCGGTAGCCCACCCACTTGGGCTCCTCGGCCAAGCCGCCGTGGCGCGCGATCCAATCCTGCAGCGCCGGCGGATACCAATTCGCGACGGCCCAGGCGGTATAGGCGGGGTCGGGCTGGTTTTCGGCATCGCCAGCCAGATGCACGCCGAGCGTCGCGCGCGGCGTGACGCAGACCTCGCCGCGCGGCAGCGAGGCAACGATGGTACAGGCCGACACGCATGGACCGTCGATGACAACTTTTTGGCCCGTAGCGCGGATCAGCGCGTAGCGAGCAGCAAATTCCTCAACTACGCCGCCGTGGCGGTCGGCAAACGAATGGCCGATAACGACCGGATGCTCCGCCGGAAAGGCAGACGAGCAGCAGATCATCAGCCAGAATACGGCGAAGATGACCGCGGAACCACGCATTTCGACGAAGATGCTCATTTCAACGTTCGCTGTTCGGTTCTTCAGATGGCTTTTAATTTCCACCCCGCAAGCGGTCGACCGTTCGCCACTCGAGCCTTCTCACGGTTACGCAAACGGACGCGCTGTCACCGTATCGTGAAGCGTCGCCAGTTTCGTCAGGACACCCTGACCGAAATGGACGAACGCCTCAGTGCGCTCATGCGCGGCTAGATGTGAGCTTTCAATAGGTTGTCCATCCGGTCCTAAACGAGGACGCTGAGGTTGTTGAAGCTTCAGTGATTCGGAGGACCGGATGAACGTGCACAAGAATGCCCGCCTGACACCGCGTGGTCGAGAGCGAATAGTGCGGCAGGTGCAGAGCGGGCAGACGCCGAAGGCCGTCGCATTGGCCGCAGGCGTCTGCCCGCGGACGGTTCGCAAGTGGGTCGACCGCTATCGTCGCGAGGGGCTGGCGGGGTTGAGCGACCGCAGTTCGCGGCCTCACCGGCTTCATCAGCCGACGCCGCAGGGCGTGGTTGAGCAGGTGGAAGGACTGCGCCGTCAGCGCCGCACCGGCCACCAGATCGCAGCCGAATTGCAGATCTCGCCGGCCACCGTTAGTCGCATCCTCAAGCGACTGGGCCTCAACAGGATCAACGCCCTTGAGCCTGCCGAACCGGTCCGGCGCTACCAGCGCGAGAGGCCCGGCGAGATGATCCACATCGACATCAAGAAGCTCGGCCGCTTCAACAGGATCGGCCATCGCATCACCGGCGACCGGCGGGGCCAGAGCAACAGCCGCGGGGTCGGATGGGAGTTCGTGCACGTCGCCATCGACGACCACTCCCGCATTGCCTTCGCCAAGATCATGGGTAACGAGAGGAAGCGTTGTGCCACCGCCTTCCTCAAGGCCGCCGTCGCCTACTACCAGAGCCTCGGCATCACCGTGGAGCGCGTCATGACTGACAACGGCTCCTGCTACAAGTCGTTCGCCTTCCGCAGCGCCTGCAAGCAACTCAGGCTCCGACACGTCCGAACCAGGTCCTATCGACCGCAGACCAACGGCAAGGCCGAGCGCTTCATTCAGACCAGCCTGCGCGAATGGGCTTATGCTCAGGCTTATCAAAGCTCACGGCAGCGCAAGGATCAGCTGCCCGCCTGGCTGCACCAATACAATTGGCACAGGCCTCATGCCGGCATCGGTGATACAACACCCATCAGCAGACTCGCTCTGACCGAGGACAACCTGTTGAGACTCCACAGCTAGAGCCGTCGGTGAAGCCCAATGCTCCGCGATATAGAACACCTGATCGTCATCAATAGCGCGGTAAATGTCGTAACTGAGCTTTCCTGGCTCTTGCCGGGACGCAGAAGCAATCGCGCGAAACGCCGTTATGGCATCGTTGATGTTTTCCTTCGCAAAGCGAAAGATCGCGACATGAAAAATATCGTTGCCGTCGGCGCCACTCGCTTGCGAGGATGCGGCGGCTGCCGCAGCTAATGTCAAAAAAATCCTGCGAAATAATAGCACGTTTGGTAACGTTTCAGGCATCAGCCGGTTCCAAAAGCGAAGGATCGCCTCTCGCGCGCAAAGTCGGAAGGCGCGCTTAAGCTCGGCGCAAACTTGGTATCGCTATCGAGAAATATCTCTTCGACGTAATTCGCAAACTTAAGGTCGTCGATCGTTTGCTCTGCTTGCAGCTCATGGTTCTCTAGCCCGCCGTCGCCCCGGCGACGAGGGCCGCCGCCTTCTCGGCGATCATGATGACGGTGGCATTGATGTTGCCGCCGACCAGATCGGGCATGACCGAAGCGTCGGCGATCCGCAATGCCGCGACGCCGCGCAGCCGGAGTTTGCCGTCGACCACGGCATCCTCATCGCTACCCATGCGGCAGGTGCCGCACGGGTGATGGGCGGTGGCCGGGCTGGAACGGATGTAGCCATCGAGCTCCGCATCGCTGCGCAATTCCTTGCCGGGCCGGATTTCGCGGCCGCGGAACGGGTCGAGCGCCTTTTGCGCGGCGACCTCGCGTAACAACTTGAGACCCTCGCGAAGCGTCTTGAGATCCGAATCGGCGGCAAGGAAATTCTGATCGATGAAAACCTGTTCGCGCGGATCGGCCGAGCGCAGCGTGACCCGGCCGCGACTCGCCGGCCGCAACAGGATCGGCCGGCAGACGAACGCGTCGCGCCACGGGCTTTTGATGCCCGGAAACCACGGGCCGGCATCGGCGGCGCCGGAGCGGAACAGCAACTGGATGTCCGGGATAGCGAGCGCGGCATCGGTCTTGACGAACGCCATGAAGCCGCTGGGCACGTCGGTCGCCGGACCGTCGCCGGAGAGGTATGCGCGCGCAAACGCGAGCGCGAGGCGGTCGGCGCGGGTGAGCCGCACGAACGGGCCGGCCGCGCGGCGCTCGTGCAGCAGGCCGGTGGCGTAGTGGTCCTGCAGGTTGCGGCCGACCCCGCGCAGCGCAATACGCGGTTTGATGCCGGTCGCCCGCAAATGATCGGGATTGCCAAGACCCGACAGCATCAGAAGCTGCGGCGTATTGATGGCGCCGCCGCACAGAATGATTTCGCGCTCCGCCATGACGGTTCGGCGCTGTCGATCCTGCAAATATTCGATGCCGACCGCGCGCTGATGGTCGATCAGCACGCGAACCGCGAGCGAACGCGGGGCGACGGTCAGGTTGCGGCGGCGGAGCACCGGGTGAAGGTAGCCGCGCGCCGTCGTGTCACGCAGGCCGTCGCGAATGGTCCATTGCGCCCAGCCGAAGCCGTGCTGCTGGCGGCCGTTGTAATCGTCGGTGTAAGGATGCCCGGCCGCCATTCCGGCCGCGATATAGGCCTCGTAAAGCGGATCGATATCCTTGGTTCGGCGAACATAGAGCGGCCCGCTGCCGCCGCGGTATTCGTTCTCGCCGTCCTCCCAGGTTTCCGCCCGTTTCAGGTAGGGAAGAATTTCGCGGAACGACCAACCCGGCAAGCCCTGCTGCGACCAGCGATCGTAGTCGGCCGGATGGCCGCGGATGTATCCCATGGCGTTGATCGAGTACGACCCGCCGATGACCTTGCCGCGCGCCGTCTCGATCTCGCGATGTCCGGTAGCGGCACCGGAATCGGCGCGGTATCCCCAATCGAAGCGATCGAAGCCCCAGATCCGTCCAACGCCCAGCGGCACACGGATCAGCGGATGCCAATCCCATCCGCCGGCTTCCAGCAGCAGGACGCGCACCGTCGGATCGGCACTCAAGCGACTGGCCATGATGCAGCCGGCGGAGCCCGCTCCGACGATGACGTAATCGAAGCTCTGCGTACGGTTCATCCGAAGTCCGGCGTGCAGTTGAATGTGACGCACAACAAAGCGGTTGAATTCGAAAATCAAGCGGTTAATCTTTGCACCGAATAGCCCCCCAAACGCGTTTACGGGCCGGAGTCAAAGGGCGGGTGGTCGCATTGTGCCGACGCCCGGCGTTGCGACTGGGCACTGCCGCGCCGAGGGCAGTGGTATCGCAGCCAACAACCGGGGGAGCCGATGACCAAGCTGACCAGGCGGCAGGTTTGCGCCGGCGTCGCAGGGGCGACCGCGCTCGGAGCAGTCAGCGTGCCGGCGCGGGCGGAACCGCTCACCATTCGTCTCGGCTACTCGCTCGCTGCCGAGGAGCAGCTCTGGTTGCTCATGGCGGATCACGCGCTCGCCAAGAATTACGGCACGCTCTACACGCTCGACGCTACGCGCTTCACCGGCTCATCGCAGCGCGCGCAGGCTTTTGCTGCCGGTGCCATCGATCTCGCGTCGTCGGGCGCCGAGGGCGTCTTGTTTGCCGCCGCCGAAGGCATCCCGAGCACGATCATCGCCTCGATTTCACGGGAAGGCCTGCATCACGGATTCAACACGACGTTTCTCGCGCTTGCATCCTCGCCGATCAACAAGGTCGAGGACCTCAAGGGTAAGACGGTGGCCGTCAACGGGCTGTCGACCAACGGCGAGCTTTGGTTGAAAACGGCTTTGGAGCGCCACGGCATGTCCGAGAGCGAGCTGACCGTCGTCCCGGTCGCGTTTCCGGCCATGGCGGAGTCGCTGCGCTCCGGCCGTATCGACGTCGGCGAGTTTCCCCAGCCGTTCGATGCGATGGCGAGAAAACAGATGAAGGTCAAAACGATCTTCACCTCCAAGACGGGCATGCCGTTCGACGAGGAGCTGGTGGTCATCGTCGGCCATGACACCTATCTGAAGGCGCACGCCGCGGCCATCAGGGGCTTCCTCGCCGACCTGCAAGCAGCGACCAAATTCTATCTCGCCCAGCCAGTGCAAGCGCGACAGATCCTCATTGACAAGAAGTTCGTTCGCGTCTCCCCCGATGTCTATCTTCACATGGAAGATTATTATCGCGATCCCACGTTGCGGGTCGACGTCAACGCGCTCATCAAGATGCAGGACGCGCAGGTAAAGGCCGGATTTCAGAAAAAGAAGGCGAACATCGCGACGCTGGTCGATATGAGCTATCTGCCCAAATAGTCGCGCCGAAACCCAATGCCGCTCCTCGAGGTCCGCCGTCTCGACAAGTCGTTTATCGCGGACGACAAGCAGATAACGGTGCTCGACGGTCTGTCGCTGAGCGTTGAAGACCGCGACTTCGTTTCCATCGTCGGGCCGACCGGCTGCGGCAAGAGTACGTTCCTGCACATCGTCGGCGGCTTTGAATCGAAAACGGGCGGGGAGGTGCGGCTCAACGACCGGCCGCTCGGACCGCCCGGGCCCGACCGCGGCATGATGTTCCAGGACCATTCGCTGTTTCCCTGGCTCACCGCGATCGGCAACGTGTGCTGGCCGCTGGAAATGAAGGGCATCGCCAAGGCCAAGCGGATGGAGATGGCCCGCCGCTATCTCGACCTCGTTCATCTGCAACGCTACGCCGATCTCTATCCCGAACAGTTGAGCGGCGGCATGAAGCAACGTGCCGCTTTGGCCCGCCTGTTGGCGCTCGACCCGCAGATTTTGTTGATGGACGAGCCGTTCGGCGCGCTCGACTCGCAGACGCGCGAGTTGTTGCAGGAAGAACTTCAGGCCATCTGGCGCAGCCAGCGCAAGACGGTCCTGTTCGTGACCCACGACATCGACGAGGCGATCTATCTCGGCACCCGCTTGATCCTCTTCACGGCGCGACCGGGCCGCATCAAGGCCGACATCCCCATCGCTGCGGGCGATCGGACGGCAAATTTCCGCAAGTCACCCGAATTTTTCGCAACGCGGAGCCAGGTATGGGACCTGCTGCGCGACGAAGTCCTCAAAGCACGAGCGCTGGAGGACCATTGAGGATCCAGCCCGCAATCATCCAGCGCTGGTTCGTGCCGGCGGCCGTCGTCGCCTGCTGGGAGCTGTTCGGCCGCCTTGCGGAGCTGCCGCCTTACCTCTCTTATCCGACGGAGATTCTCGCGGCGCTCTGGTCGCTGGCCGCCGATGGTGAACTCGCGAGCGCTGTTGCGACAAGTCTCTATCGCGTGATGGCCGGTTTCGGCATCGGCACTGCCGCCGGACTGTGTGTCGGGCTGGCCGCCGGCCTCGTGCGGGGCGTGCGCAATTTCTTCGATCCGCTGGTGTCGTTCCTGTTCGCGGTGCCGAAAATCGCGTTCCTGCCGGTCTTTCTCCTGCTGCTCGGCATCGGCGACCCGTCGAAAATCGGCATCGTCGCGTTTTCCTGCTTTTTTCCGGTATTCATCGCCTCTCGCCAAGCCGTCCTGTCGGTCAACAAGCTGTTTATCTGGGCGGCGCGGAATATGGGAACGCCGCGGCGCACCGTGTTCTTTCGCGTGCTCATCCCGGCGGCGGCGCCGCAGCTTTTCGCCGGATTTCGCATCAGCCTCGCCCACGCCTTCATCGTGCTGTTCGCGGCGGAACTGATCGGCTCGCACAGCGGTCTCGGTGTCCTCATCGCCGAAGGGGAGGATGCGGCCCGTTTCGATCTGATGCTCGCGGCCATTCTCGCCTTCGCGATCCTGGGCTTTGCCAGCGACCGCATTCTGCTCGCGGTGCGCGCGCGCGTGCTGAAGGGAACCATCCTCGGCACCGAGGAGACGGTCGCCGCATGAGCACGCAGATCCGCGCGTTCGTTGCACGCTGGTATTCGATCCCGCTGCTGCTGGCCGCGTGGCAGCTCGCGGTATCGAGCGGCGCCATCAACTCCCGGCTGGTGCCGAGCGTTTTTCAGGTCATCGGCGTGCTGTTTTCCGAGATCAAGGACGGCGTGCTCGTCTATCACGCCGGCGTCACGCTCGGCCGCGCGCTCACCGGCTTTGCGCTTGCGGCCGCCTTCGGCATCCCGTTCGCGGCCGCCATGGCGCGTTCGTCGCTGTGCCGCAATCTGTTCGAGCCGATCTTTTTCTTCGGCTATCCAATTCCGAAGATCGCGCTGTTTCCGATCTTCACCTACATTTTCGGCTTCGGCACGCCCTCCAAGGTCGCCTTCACCTTTCTGGAATGTCTCTACCCGATCGTGGTGACCTCATATTTCGGTTTTCGCGGAACGCAGACCCGCCTGATCTGGGCCGCGCGCAATTTCGGCGCCGGCCGCTGGACCATCATGCGGCGGGTGATCCTCCCGGCTGCGCTGCCCGCCATCTTTGCCGGCCTGCGGATCGCGCTTCCGGTCGCCATCATCGTCGTGGTGCTGACCGAGATGATCGGCGATTCGGTGGGGCTCGGCTACTACATCTCGCTGTGGAGCACGCGTTTTACTTTTCAGAACGTGTACGCCGCCATCGTCGTCATCGGTGTTTGCGGCTTCACGCTCGACGGACTTCTGGCCCGCCTGCGCGGCTGTTTCGTGCATCAGCAAAGTGATCTGGCGCGCTGAGCCGATGAGCTTCGCCCGGCCGCCGGCCCCGCATCGCGCGGTCAGACCCGGTAGCCGAATATGTTGCAGCCGACGACCTCTTCGAGGTGGCGGCCGAATCGGTACTTGAGCTCGGTGCCGTTGAACGGCGGCTGCTCGAGTTTCTGCTCGCTCGCGCTGAACGGCTCGACCTCGAGCACCACAAACGTGTGTCCTGGACTGTTTGCGGCGGTGAGCTGCGGAAAATCCCGCTCGAGCCCGTCGAGGCTGCGGAATTCGAAGATGCGCTCCAGTCCCATACCGCGCGCCATCGCCGCGTAATCGTTATGCTCGAGATTGGGCAACGCGGCATTCGATGTCGCCCCATAGACGCAATTCGACACCAGGAAATGCGTGAGGTTCGGCAGGTCCAATGCGCGCTCGACCATGAGCATACCGGGATTCATGCAGAACGCGCCGTCGCCCATGAACGCCCATATCTTCAGTTCGGGCCGAGCCAGCGCCAGCCCGGAGGCAAACATGGTGGAAAGGCTCATCGACGCATCGAGATAAAAACTCGCCACCGAGTCCTTCGTTGCCGCCCACCAGGCCTGTCCGGAATTGCCCGCCGAGGTTATGACGATCTCATCGACGCGGCGGCGCGCGATCGCACGGAAGCATTCCACGTAGTTCATCAATGCCTCCCGCGCAGGAGATCGCGCGTGAACAGGACGACCATCGGGCGCGAATAGGTACGGGTATGGCGGTAGCATCGCGAGATCAGGCCGATGTCGTCCGGATCGTCGATAATCTGATACGGCAGGCTGATCGCTTCGATCACCGGCAGCAGGTAGAGGCCGTTGGAGATATGATGCTTATGATGATCGCCGCCGGCGCCGCGCAAGGTGGCGAGCAGCAGCAGCGGAATTTCGTAGGTGTAGTTAACTTTGGTCAGCGCATAGATCACCGTCATGAAGCCGGACGCGCCCATCAGCGCCGCCGAACCCATCGCCCCCATATAGGCTCCCGAGCACAGACCGATTGCGGATTCCTCGCGGTTTACCGGCACATGGATGAAGCGGTCGTCACGTCCGATCGTTTCGATCAGCTCCATCAGCCAATTGTCGGGAAGGCTGGCGATGAGTTTCACGCCGCACGATGACAGCTCGTCGGCGATACGCGCCGCGATCGTCGCGGTTCTGTCGGGCACGTTGCGGGTTCTCCTGTGCAGGAAACGCGTCGCCGCATGATAGCGGGACTTTCGCTCACCGACAAAACCGGCTGAGCCTGCCGCTCAGCTGAAGATGGTCGCGCCGTGCGTCTTGCTGCGCGCTTCCAGCTTGCGGCAGAAATATCGCCAGCAATGCTGCCAATGGACCGGCGTCATGATCTGCCGGTGCCGCCGGGCGCGCACGGCCGCGCCGGGCATCCTCGTGTGCAACTCCGCGGCGCGGCCGACGATATGCGCTTTGCAGGCTTTTTCCAGAAAGATGCCGGTGCAGACGGCCTGCTCGATTGTGGCGCCGCAAAAGGTCACCCCATGATTGCCCATCAGCACCGCGAAATGGCTGCCGAGCGAGCGCGCCAGCGCGCGCCCTTCGTCGATCGTGGTGATGAGCGCAACCTCGTCTTCATGGCGGGGCAGATCGACAAAATAGTCGGCGTCGAGCGTATACGGCTCCAGCGCCTCGACCGAAGCGGAAAAGACGCTCGCATAGAACGGATGCGAGTGCACCACGACGTTCACGTCGGGCCGCGCATGAAAAATTTCCGAGTGGATCGGCCATTCGGAATGGCGGGAGCCGCTGCCGCCGATCTGCCGGCCGTCCCGATCGACCAGGACGAAATCGTCGGCGTCCATGACTTCGCCGAGCCCGATCTGGTTGCGCTTCATCCAGAAGCCGGCGCCGTCGTCGGCGCGGACCGAGAGATGTCCGAGCGTCATGTCGCCGTGGCCCTCCATGTCGAGTATCCGGCACGCCCGCGCCGCGTCGGCCAGCAGGCCGTGCGTCGTCACGTCTGTCTCGACAGCGGACATTGTGGTCTCCAAATCGGGAGGATTTCGCGCGGATCGATGGGCATTTAATGTACGATCCGGCGCTTCAGTGCAAACGCCGCCAGGCGGATGCGGCTTGCAGGATTGCGCGACCGATCGGAGATGACGATGGCGCTCATGCTGAGCATGACATGCGGCCCTTACGACCGTGCGCGGGCCTTGATCGACGGAGCCGTCCGGCCCGAAGGCATCGAGCTTGCCATCACCGTCAATGACGATGATGTCGAGCGGCAGCGGCAGGCGGCGGCGGGTGCTTTCGATGTCTGCGAGTTCTTCACCGGCACCTACATCGCCGACCTGCCGTTTCGCAAGCTCGCCTTCACCGCCGTCCCGATTTTCGTCAAGCGCATGTTCCGGCATTCCTACATCTACGTCAACAAGAGAAGCGGCATTCGCAACGCCGGCGATCTCAACGGGCGGCGCGTTGGCGTGCAAACCTGGATCACCAGCGCGGCGCTATGGGCCAAGGGTATGCTGGAGGACGATCACGGCGTCGACCTTGCCTCGATCGAATGGGTCGCATGGCAGCCGGTGCGCATCCCCGACTGGAAGGCGCCCAACTGGCTCAAGCTTGTCATCGCGCCCGCCGGCGCCGAGCAGTTCGACCTGTTGGCCGACGGCAAGATCGATGCCGCCATCACCACTGAAATCTGGGCGCCGAACCGGCATCCCGACATCGATTTTCTGTTCCCGGATTATGCGGCACGCGAACGCGAATATTTTGCGCGGACGCGCTGCTTTCCGATCATGCACACGCTGCTGGTGCGCAATTCGGTGCTGGAGCAGCATCCCTGGACCGCGCGCAGTCTGTACGACGCCTGGCAGGCCTCCAAGCGCAAGCTTTATGCCGAGCAGGAATGGCAGCGCATTCACATGACCTCGCTCTGGTATCGCGGCCTGTGGGAGGAGGAACGCGCCGCCGCCGGCGACGACATCTATCCCTGGGGGTTCGCCAAGACCCGTCATGAGGTCGAGGCGATGCTGCGATACGCTTATCGGCAGGGCGTCACGCCACGGCAATATCAGCCGGAGGAACTGTTTTGGCCGTCGATGCTCGAAACCTGAATCCGGTCAGACGGCGCTAAGGCCGCCATCGACCGGCAGCGCGATGCCGGTGACGAAAGAGGCTTCGCCGGAGGCAAGCCACAGGATCGGGTAGGCAATTTCCTCGGCGTCCGCCCAGCGGCCCAGCAGGCAGGGCACAAAGCCCTTGGCCTTGAGGTCTTCGATGCTCATGCCGCGGGCCTGCGCTCGCCCATAGGTCCACGGCGTCCATGTCGAGCTCGGGCAGACGGCATTGACGCGGATGCCGTAGCGCGCCTCCTCGCAGGCGAGCACCCGCGTCAGGGCCAGCATTGCGGCCTTGCCGGCGTCGTATTGGCCCATATTTTCGCGGCCGGCGACGGCGAAGATGGACGAGACGTTGACAATGCTGCCTCGGCCGGATTTGCGCAGGTGAACGAGCGCAGCCCGCGAACACATGGCAAGGCCGGTGACGTTGGTCGCCAGCAGAGCTTCCCAACTCGCGGCAGTCGCTTCAGCAACCGGCCCGAAGGCGCGGGCGGCAGCGTTGTTGACCAGGATATCGAGCGTGCCAAGCTCGGCGACCAGTTGATCGACCGCCGCCGCGACGGCATCGTGTTCGGCCACATCGGCGCAGCGCCGATGAATGGCGCAGCCTGGCGACTCAGCGGCAAGCTCGCGCACCGCTTGGTCGAGCGCGGCGGCGTCACGATCGATGAGCCCGAGACTGGCGCCCTCGCGCGCGAACAGCCGGGCCGTCGCCTGGCCGATACCGCGGGCGGCGCCGGTGATGATCGCGGCCTTCTGCGCCAGGCGTCCGCTCATTGCCGTCGACGGTCCGCAGCGCGTTTCATCAAACCGAATCGATCGCCTTAAAGAGGATAGAGTAGAGCACCCTGGGGTATCTCCACACGCCGATTGTCCGCGATCGGGTCGAGGAATGCCTTGCGCAGCAATCGCCTGACGTTCACCACATCGACATCGGGTTTTTGGAGATGCTCCTCGCGTCGGGCGGAGACCACTTCGCCCTGAGCTTCAGCCGCGAAGGCATCCTCCGCCGAAACCTTCTTCAGCCGCGGCAAGGCAACCTCCTGGAACACCCTGGCGGCATGCTTGCGCTCGTCTTCCGTGCGCGCGCGCCACACGGCATAGCGCACGATCTGCGTACGATTATCGTCGATGGCAAATTGCCACAGCCGCGACGTGTAGGGAGCCGCTCCCGGCGCCGGCGCGATCGGATTGCTGGTCAGGCAGGGCAAGGCGAAGCGGTGTCCCTTCACATCGACGGTGAAGTGGCCGTGATGCAGCGGCTTGTTGTCGGCACCCAACGCCAGCGCGCGAATGCCGTGCGAGGTCTCGATGATTTTCATCCGGCGTTCCGCCAGCGGCACCTCGGACGAAACGACGCTGCCGCCGGTCCATTTCCGGTCGGCCACCGCCTGCGAGGTCGCGTGGAGCACGACGGCATGAAACGCATCGCTGCCGTCGATGGCGAGCAGCCAGTTGCAGTTCCACACTTCAGTCGGCAGCCGAAACCAGATGAATTCGTCGGGCTTGGCCAGCTCCTCCGGGACTTCCTGTTCGAGCGGCGGCGGGGGAAAGCGGGCCGTATCCCCCATATAGACCCAGATGTAACCGCCCAGTTCGCGCGCCGGATGCGAAGCAACCTCCGGCCAATGATCCTTGCGCGAGTCGTCTTCCTCCCACGGCACCATGACGCACTTGCCGGCGCCGTTGAAGCGAAGGCCATGGAGAATGCATTGCAATTGGCCGTCGAAAACACGGCCGATGGAGAGTTTGATGCTGCGGTGCGGGCAGCGGTCGCGCACCGCATTGGGGCTGCCGTCGCGGCCGCGCCATGCCACCAGATTTTCGCCCAGCATGGTGAAGCCGACCACTTTGCCCGGCTCCAATTCCTCTGATTGCAGCACCGGATACCAATAGTTCGAAAGTCCGCTTATCAGCCCGGCCGGAAGATTGGGCGCGACTTCGATCGCAAGTGATGCGGCCTCGGCCTCATGCGCGCGCGGCGCGGTCGCGGAGGCAAGGCGTGCTGATTGCGACATGGTCCGATCCTGCGATGTGTCGGCGTGCCCGGCGTCCAGGCAGGCGGCCTCGACGCCGGCCTGAAGGTTCGCCCTTTATTGCGTATACTGTCAATATCTCTGCACATAAAAATATCTATGTACCCAATAGACTTGATTTTCTTATTGCGTATACATTGGACGCTTGGCAGCATTGGAGGGTGCAGGACGTGACCCCGCCAGCCGTTTCGCCGAGCCGCTCGGCCGCCCCTAGCAGGCGCAGTCGTCAGGGCGCCACGGTCGACTCGCTTGCCGCACTCCTGTCGATGCCCGGCTATCTGATCCGGCGCAGCAAGCAGATGTCGACCGGCATTTTTGCCGACAATTGCCGGGATTTCGGCATTACGCCCATTCAGTTTGCCGCACTCACCATTCTGCGATTGCGCCCGGCGATCGATCAGACGGAGGTGGGCGAAATCGCCGGGCTCGATCCTTCCACCATGGGCGACGTGATTGCCCGGCTGGAGCGGCGCGGTCTGCTGCAGCGCCATGAACAGGGCCAGCGCCGCGTCTGCGATTTGACCGCAGCGGGCACGCTGCTGCTCGATCAGGTGACCCCGCGCGTCGTCAACGCGCAGCGGCGGTTGGTCGGCGTGCTCACCGCCCGCGAGCAGGCCCAACTGCTGCGCTTGCTGTCAAAGATGAACGGGGTGAGCAACTTGTACTACACGGGCCGCGGCCGGCGTTCCCGCCAGCACCGCGACAATGGCCCGCTCGATCATCCGCAACCGCAACATCCGTAGAGAAATTCAGGGCGCGGGATGAGCAATACCGGAATCGGGGCCAGGGTCGTCCGGCGCGAGGATCGCCGATTTCTGACCGGGCGAGGCCGCTTTGCCGACGACCTCGAACTGCCGGGTATGGTACGCGCGTCCATCGTCCGTTCGCCGCATGCGCACGCACGAATTGTCTCGCTCGACGTTGCTGCCGCGTGCGCCAGCGACGGTGTGCTGGCGGTGCTCACTGGCGCGGACGTGGCGCGCGAGGGCCTCGGCGGGCTGCCCTGCCACGCGTTTCCCCCGACTGCGGCCGGGGCGCGGCATTTCCGCCCTCTGCACCCGATTTTGGCAGACGGGGTGGTGCGCCATGTCGGCGACCGCGTCGCCATGGTCGTTGCCGAAACGCTGGCGCAGGCCAAGAGCGCCGCCGAACGCGTCGCCGTCGACTACGAGCCGCTGCCGGCGGTGACGCTCGTAGACGCGGTGAAGCCGGGCGCCCAAAAGGTATGGCAGGACGCTTCAAGCAACATCAGCTTCACGATCGAGCGCGGCGATCGAACGGCGGTCGACGAACAATTGCGCAAGGCGGCGCATGTCACCTCGCTCACCGTCGCCTATCCGCGCGCCTCGGCCAATGCGCTCGAGCCGCGGAGCGCGAGTGCCTACCTGGACCCTGCAAGCGGCCGGCTGACGCTGTGCACCAGCACGCAGGCTCCGTTTCTGGTCCGGCAGATTCTGGCCCAGGTCCTGCACATGCCGGAGGCGGCGCTGCGGGTGATTGCGCTCGACGTCGGCGGCGCATTCGGCATGAAAAGCCAGATCTATCCGGAAGAGGCGCTGGTGGTCTGGGTCGCCGCGAAACTCGGCCGCCCGGTGAAATGGACCGGTGAGCGTGCCGAATGCGTGGCCTGCGACACGCATGGCCGCCATCAGATCGCGCGGGCCGCGATGGCTTTCGCGGCTGACGGACGCATCCTGGCAATGCGCACCGCGGTCGATGTCGATCTCGGCGCTTATCTGGGAATTTCGGCGGGCGTACCGCCGCTGAATGCGGCCGTCGGCTATCCCGGCACCTACGACATCCCACTGATCCACGCCATGTCGCGCGGCGTGTTCACCAACACCTGTTCGACCGGTCCCTACCGCGGTTCGGGTAAACCGGAGGCGACCTTCGTGATGGAACGCCTGCTCGACAAGGCGGCGCGTGAAATGAAAGTCGATGCGGTGACACTGCGGCGACTCAATCTCGTTCGCGCGGCCGCGATGCCTTATCGAACTCCCGGAGGCAACGTCTACGATTGCGGCGACTTTGAAAAAGTCATGGACGGGGCGCACACGCTGGCAAACTGGAACGGATTTGCCGCGCGCCGGGCCGAGAGCAAAGCGCGCGGGCGCTGCCGCGGCATCGGCATGGCAATGCACTGCCAGCGCGCCGGAAGCCTGTCGGAAATAATGGAAATCCGCGTCGCGCCGGACGGCGGAATCCTCGTCTATCCCGGCACCCTGTCCACCGGCCAGGGCCACGAAACCATGTTTGCGCAGATGCTCTGCGACTGGCTGGGCGTGGCCATCGACGACGTGCGCCTGCAACAGGGCGATACCGACAGCGCGCTGTTCGGCCGCGGCACTTTCGCTCAGCGCAGCACCAGCACCGGCGGTTCGGCGCTCCGCCTCGCTGCCGACGAGGTCATAGCGAAAGGCAAGCGTCTGAGCGCGTCGATGTTGGAGGCGGCCGAAGCCGACATCGAGTTCGAAAGCGGCGTGTTCCGCATCAAAGGAACGGATCGGCAGGTCAACTTCAAGGACGTGGCCCGGGCCGCCTACAACGGCGCGGCGCTGCCGCCCGGAAGCGAGATCGGGTTGAGCGGCGCCGGCACCCATCCCGGGCCGAACACGTTTCCAAACGGCTGCATGATCTGCGAACTGGAAGTCGAGCCGGAAACCGGCAGCGTCGAGTTGCTGCGCCTTTGCGCCGTCGATGATGTCGGCTGCGTGGTCAATCCGCTGACGCTGGAAGGCCAGCTCCACGGCTCGATCGCACAAGGGGTGGGCGAGGCCTTGATCGAGCAGATCATCTACGACCGCGACTCGGTGCAGCTCGTGACCGGATCGTTCATGGACTACGGCATGCCGCGGGCCGATCACATCCCCGCCGTGACCGCCGAGCACGCTCTCGTGCCGACGAAAACCAATCTCTTGGGAACCAAGGGCGGCAGCGAAGCCGGCAATGTCGGCGTCCCGGCAGCCGTCATCAATGCGATCGTCGATGCACTCTCCGATCTCGGCGTCAACGACGTTGCCCTTCCCGCCACGTCCGAGCGTATCTGGACTGCCATTCGCGACCGTTCGCTGGGCGCGCGCGAGCCGCAGTCGATGCAGCGGACCGAAAGCCGACCATGACCCGGATCGCCGCGCTTTGCCTGTTCGCTTTGCTGGCGGCATCGCCCGTGGCCGCCGCGGCGCAAAACTATCCGTCCCATCCGGTCCGCATCATCGTCGGCTATCCGGCCGGAGGCGGCGTCGATTACACCGCGCGGCTGTTTGCGACGCGGCTGCAGGCCGCATTCGGACAGCCAGCGATCGTGGAAAATCGGCCAGGCGCCGGCGGTGAAATCGCCGCCGAATATGTCGCTCATGCGGAGCCCGACGGCTACACCCTGTTTTATGCCGTGGGCAGCGATCTGGAATGGACGAAGTTTCTGACCAGACGACGCACCATCGATCCGCTCAAGGAACTAACGCCGATCGCGAGCGTCATCAGCTCGGTCAATTGCGCAGCGGTCAACGCCGCGCATCCGCTGCGCTCATTTGCCGATCTGGTGGCGTTCGCCAAGCGCAATCCAGGCAAGCTCACCTACGGCACCGCCGGCACGCAATCCTATTACTATCTGATCGGACTGGCGCTCAAGCAACAAGGCGTCGACATGCTGCATGTCCCCTACAAGGGTAATGCGCCGGTTGTGTCCGCGCTGCTCGGCCGACAGGTCGATGTCGCGCTGACGACGCTCGGGTCGGTCGCTCCGCTCGCCAAGACCGGGGCGATCCGCATTCTCGCGGTCATGGAGCCGAAGCGGTTCGCCGCCGCGCCCGAAATTCCCGCCATGAACGAGGTGCTGCCAGATTTTCGCGCGCCGCTGTCGTGGTTCGGCTTCTTCGGGCCGGCCGGCCTGCCGCAGCCGATCGTCGACCAGCTGGGCGCGGAAATCGGCAAGGCGGCGCGTTCGCCCGACATCGACCAGAAGGTCAGAAAGCTCGACCTCAACGTATTCTCGACCGGCCCGCATGAAATTCGTCCGCTCATTGCCGACTCGACCGAAACTTTCCAGCGCCTGATCGTGGCAATGGACATCAAGCCGGCGGATTGAGGCCAGTTCTTCGGCAGCCGCGCCGAATGATCGCGTTCGCCCCAGCGGCAGAGGAGGTTGACATGCGCATGACACGACGAGCGGCGATCGGCGGCGCGATGGCGAGCGCGGCCTGCCGGCCAGCGTTTGCGGCAACAAAGCCGGTGACCTATCTGCTGCCGGCTCCGGCCACGTTGCCCGCGTTCCTGCCGTTCCAGTTGGCGCAAAAGCGCAACTATTTTGCCGCGAACGGTCTTGCGGTGACCTTCGCGACCGGCCACGGCGGCGCCGATGTTGCCAAGCAGGTCGGCGTGGGCAATGCCGATCTCGGTGGCGGGGTCGGCGAGACCTCGATGATCGTGCGCCCCAACGGCATACCGATCCGCGGCGTGGCGCTGCTCGGCCAGCGGCCGTTGTTCGAGTTGGTGACGCGCCAGGCTGCCGCCGTGCATGCCATAGAGGATCTGCGCGGCAAGAAGCTTGGCGTCTCGAGCTATCAGGACACCGGCTATTATGCCCTGCTCGCCGTGCTCGCGGCGCGCGGCATCAAGCGCACCGAACTTCAGATCGAGCAAGTGGGGGCCGCTGGCGTCGTTCAGTTGATGATCGCCAACGCACTCGACGGCATCATGGGGGTGCCGGAATGGTCCGACGCGATCACGGCGGCCGGCGTTCCGCTCGATTACTTTCCCATCGATCGGATTTTCCCGGCTATGGCCCAGGCGATCATGGCATCCGACGACACCATCAAGCAGAAGCCCGAATTGGTCCGCGGCTGCGTTGCGGCCGTGTTGCAGGCGGTGCGCGATTGCATCGCCGATCCCGCTGCGGCGGCTAAGGACTATGTTGCTGCCGTGCCGCAGCATGCCGGCCAGGAAGCGCAAATCGAGCGTATCCTGCGTCGCTACGTCGGCGACGTCTATCACACCGATCCGCCCTCGGCGCTCGGCCGGTTCGACCCGCAACGGCTGCGGACAGTGCAGGCGTTCTACTTGAAGAACGAGATCATCCAGGGCGCGGTCCCGATCGACGATCTCTACACCAATCAGTTCGTGAGCTAACGCTCGTGGGCATGATAGCATGCGACGCGTGAAGCGCGAGAATAGACACCGGGGGCACATGGGGGATGACATGGAATCGGATCTAGGGCTGCGCACCCTCGCCAAGGTCAGCCGCAGGCTGATCCCCTTCGCGATGCTGCTCTTCATCCTGAGCTACCTCGACCGCGTCAATGTCAGTTTCGCCGCATTGCAGATGAACCATGACCTGGGTTTCACCCCGACGGTCTACGGGCTGGGCGCCGGCATCTTCTTCCTTGGCTTCTTTCCCTTCGAGATACCGAGCAATCTCGTTCTCGAGCGGGTCGGGGCGCGGCTTTGGATCGCTCGTATTACGATCGTCTGGGGCATAGTCGCCACCGCCACGGCATGGATAAGCGGCGCAAAAAGCTTCTATGCAATGCGTTTTCTACTTGGGGTCGCGGAAGCCGGTTTCCTGCCTGGCATCATTCTCTATTTCAGCTACTGGTTTCCCGCCAAAGAGCGCGCGAAAGCGCTCGGCCTTTTCATGGCTTCGACCGCCATCGCAAACATCATCGGCGCGCCGCTGTCGACCAGCCTGCTCACGCTTGACGGCTGGCTGGGACTGCGTGGTTGGCAACTTTTGTTCATCACCGAGGGCATTCCATCGATTCTCGTCGGCTTCTGGGTGCTTTACTACATGACGGAACGCCCCCAGGACGCGACCTGGCTCGCTACGGCAGAGCGTGACTGGCTTATCCGCACCCTTGCGGCGGAGCGGAAGGTAAAGGAGGCGATGACGCCGACGACGCTGTGGCGCGGTCTCACCGATGGCCGGGTCCTGATGATCACCGCCCTCTGCTTCTTCCTCGTCTCGGGAAATTTCGGCGTCGTTTTCTGGCTGCCGCAGATCATCAAGAGTTTCGGCGGCTTGACGAACATCGAGGTCGGGGGGCTGGCGGCGCTGCCTTATCTGTTGGCGGTCGTCGTGATGGTATGGTGGGGACGGCGATCTGACCGCCGCCAAGAGCGCAAATGGCATCTCGCGACGGCGGCGTTTATTGGTTCCCTTGGCCTCGCCGCAAGCGCGGTTGCGCCAAACCCGATGTTATCCTTCATCGCGCTTTGCGTGGCGACGGTCGGCATCTGGAGCATGTTTGGAGTCTTCTGGGCGATTCCGAGCGACTTCCTCTCTGGAACAGCGGCCGCTGGCGGCTTCGCTCTGATCAACAGCTTTGGAACATTGGGCGGATTTGCCGGTCCTTTCCTGGTCGGGTTCGTCCGTAGCGCTACCGGAAGCTTTAGCGCCAGCCTTCTCGTCCTCGCCGCCTTCGTCATGGTCGCCGCTGTTCTCGCCGCTCTCCTCAAGGACGAGCGGGACCGCCTGCGCTCGGCACCGGCCTGAGACAGGCTGCGGCGCCGCGGCTCTTTACGGCGATTGCATCTCGTCGGCAGAGCGGCGGCTGACAAAAAGCTCCATTGGCAGTTCCGTGCCGATGCCGCGCGCGCGAGCGATCTCGATCACCCGTTTGCAAATCGACGCGAACTGAATGCCCATCCCGGTATTGCTGTTATGGGTGGTAATCTGGTCGGCACCGGTGCGTCCCGGCACCTTGCCGATGCAAAGCTCGCCGAGCTCGTAGATGTTCTCCATCGCGATGTAGCCCTTGCGGATCGGCGAGAGCAGCTCCGGCTGTTGATCGAGTAGAATCTGTTCGCGCAAATTGACGACCACGATGTCCGATCGGCAAATCACCTCGTCGTCATGCTCGCGCCGCATGTCGAACTGGCTGCCGCTGACGATGCCAACAACGTGAGTTCCCGGTTCGAGCCAGCGGCCAAAGAGCACCGGGTCCGATGAATTCGTTGCCGTGACCACGATTTGTACATCGCGTACGCACTCTTCGGCATGCTCCATCGGCGTGACCTCGAGATCGAGGCGCTCGGCAATCGTATGGGCAAAGCGCATGCGCGAGGCTGGCGTCGGCGAAAAAACCTTGATTCGCCGAATGGTCGGCCGGACGGCGCAAAGAGCCTCGACCTGTGCGGCAGCCTGTTTGCCCGCACCGATCACGCCCAGAGTCTCGGCCCGCTCCGGCGCCAGATATTTCGCGGCCACGGCCGAGGTCGCGCCAACCCGAAGCGCCGAGACCGCGTGATCGTGCACGATGCCGAGCAGAGCGCGCGTGGCGAGATCCCAGACGAGCACGAATCCGGACACGTCGCCGCGAAAAACCTGACGCCTTGCTTGCCCCTGCATCGGGAAGGCTGTCTGCGCCGCGTCGACCCGGAGCGCCGCCACGCCATGGCAAGGCACGGCGCCGGGTATGACGTTCATCCAAAACCAGCGGCTCTCGCCGGCAACATTTTGCGGCAAGGTAAGTCGGCGACGCGGCAGAACTTGCGCCTGGTTCCGGCCAAAATCGCCGAACGCCTCCTCGGTGAGCGCAATTGCCTCGCTCATTCCGAGCAAGCCGGTCGCCTCGTTCGTTGTCAGAACCAGGACTGTTTCGGCCATTGTGCCGCTTTCCGCTGCTAGAGCATCATCCGGCCGCGTCCCAGGCCGTGGTGTAACTGCGACGCGGCGATCGCCGCGCTCTCCGGTGTGTCCGGATCGGTCAGGCGGCCAGGATGGCATGCTGACGATGGCATCGTCGCTCAACAGGACGACGCTTTCCAGGGTCATGGAGCAGAAGCGCCGGCAGACGCCTGCCGCAACACACGGATGGACGTATCGGTCAAAACTGCCAGATCATACTCCTTCATCGTCTGCGACGTGCCACTTTCAGACCTTCGCAGAAACGGCCAAGCTCTGATGCGGCTTTATCTTAGTTCCTTTGATCTTGGTGAAGTCCCGAGGACTTTGTCGCGCTGACCGCGGCAGCCGGTCGGGCCGCGATCGTTGTCAATCCGCTCGACAAATCAGTCGGCCTGAGACCGGCCGTTGGGCCTTAATTCAAGCTCCAAAGCGGGAGTTTGGAATCGTCGAGACTCAACTGACGAACTGGTTGGTGAACAGGGTGTCGATAGGCGATGCCGAATTGATGATCTTGTTCTGCAGATAGAACGATTGCACGATCTGGTATCGCCCGGCGTCGAGCTTGCCGAGTGCCGAGGGCGGATCGGTGCGATAAACATCTGTCACGTAGCGCCGTAACACCCTCTCCACCATCGTCTCGCGTCCGTTGTATTGCGGAACGATGGCGACGAAGTCGCGCGCCGCCCTGGCCGGATCGTCAATGCAATCGCGCACCGCCTGCAGCTGGGTCTTGACGAAGGCTCTGATCAGCTCCGGCCGTTCCTTGATGCTCGTATCCGAGGCCAGGATCGCCTGCGGCATCGCCGGAAAGAACGCGTCGATACGGAAATAGTCGAGCGCCACGCCGGCGGTTTCGATCGCGTCCGCCCACTCGATCACCGCCATGATGGCATCGAGGCGCTTGGCAATCATGAGCTGAGTCATGCCGGCCGGGCCGACGGCCTCGACTTCCAGATCGGTGCGTTTGAGGCCGTTGGCGCTGAGCACCGCAAGCAGCGCGAAATAAGCCGCTTCCTGGTAGCTGGTGACCCCGACCTTTTTGCCGCGCAGGTCGGCAATCGACTTTATATGAACCTCCTTGCGCGCGGCGACCTGAAACAGCGAATGCTGGCCGAGCAGCGCCACGGCCCGGACCGGAATGCCGTTGGGACGCACGATGATCGGCGTATCGCCGAGGGCATTGCCGAAATCGCCGTTGCCGGCGCCGACCTGCTTGGCAACGTCGACGCCGCCCTTCGCGGTTTCTGAAGTGACTGCAAGATTGTTGGCTTCGAAATACTTGCGCTTGCGCGCGACGTGAAACGGAATGAACGCGGGCAGGAAGCTCGGAGCCGGAAACAAATAGCTCATCTGCCGCGGAGCGGCCAGGGCAGGCTTGGCGAAGCTCACGGCGGTCAGACCGGCGACCGCGCCGCGTCGTGTTATTCGCATGATGCTTTCTCCTTCGTCGATACTAAGTCGCCCCCGAACGACAAAACTACCGTCGCTGCGAGAACGAAGACTGCGTTGCTCGTCTTTGTCGCCGGCGAGCATCTCCCTGCGTGCGGCATGTTACGCCGGGTCGAGAGCGACGGAACCGGCGTCGTAACCGTACACCCAGTCGGCGTTGCCGCCCACTTTGAGCCACTCGTTGCCGCGCGAGCCGATCTGAATCCGGGCAGTGCGCTCCTTGCGCGCGGCTTCGTAGCGTCGCAATGACGTTTCGATCGCCGTTTCGCCAATGCCGTCGAATACACGGCCGAGAACGACGGCATCCTCGACGGCCATGCAGGCGCCCTGTGCCATGAACGGGGCCATCGGATGGCATGCGTCGCCCAAGAGCGTGATGCGGCCCCGCGACCAGCGCGGCAGTGGCGAGCGCACATAGAGCGCCGATTTGGTCACGGCCTCGCAGGCATCGAGCAGTGCGCGGGCTTCCGGATGGAAGCCGTTATAGGCCTTGCGCAGTTCATCAACGTTACCCGGCATCGTCCAGGATTCCTCATGCCAGTCCGGCTGCGGGGTCGTTGCAAAAACGAACGTCTCACGGTCGCGATTGAGCGGGAACGTGACGATCTGCAGTTCCGGCGTAGGTCCCCACCATTTGGTGAACGCATCGAGGTTGGCGATCGAAAGCCGCTCCCGCTCGACGACCGCCCGATACGACACCAGACCCGTGAATTGGGGATGCTCCGCGCCGAACAGCGCCGTGCGAGTCGGCGAATGAATGCCGTCCGCGCCGATCAGGACGTCGACCTCGCGCCGCGTGCCGTCGGCAAAAATTACCGCCGGGCGGTCGTCGTCGCGTTCGATCCGCACGACGCGGCGGTCGAGCAGGATCGCGTGCGGCGGCAATTCCTCGCGCAACGCCGATAGCAGGTCGGCGCGGTGAATGGTCAGTTGCAGGGCGCCGTATTTGCGCTCCGCGGCGTCGGCCATTTCCAGCCGCGAGGTTTCCTCGCCACTGTCCCACATGCGGCTGATCCGGTAGCGCGGGCGGGCGGCGGTGCGATGCAGGGCCGATACCACGCCCAGGCGATCCAGCGCTCGCACCGCATTGGGCGTGAGATTGATGTCGGCGCCGACGCGCCGGTAATCTGCGGCCTGCTCGTAGATCTCGCACGCGTGGCCCGCCGCCTGCAGCGTGATCGCCGCAGCCATGCCGCCGATGCCGCCGCCGACAATGCCGATGTTCAAGCGCGCCATGGTGCGATCGGCCGCCGGTCCTAATGCAACGAAAACCCGCCATCGACGGCAAGCGTCTGGCCGGTCACGAATTTCGCATCGTCGGAAAGCAGGAACGCCAGCGGGCCGTCGAGATCGTCGGGCTGCTGCCTGCGCTTGAGCATTTGCCGGTCGGCGTAATCATCCCAACGTTGTTCGGGAATTTCTTTGGTCGCCTCCACGGCTGTCAGTCCCGGCAACAGGCAGTTGACCCGGATCATCCGCGGCCCGAGTTCGCGCGCCAGCGACCGCGTCATCCCGACCAGCGCCGATTTGCTGGCGACGTAATGCAACAGGCGCGGCGCACCCCAGTAGATCGTATCGGACGACACGATGACGATCGCGCCCCCATCCTGCATGAGCGGCCCGACGGCGCGGATCGTGAGCCAGGTCCCGCGCACGTTGATCGCCATCATGCGGTCCCACACGTCCGGCTCGATCTCGTCATATGACTTGCCGCCGACATTGTTGGCCCAGCCGGCGTTGGCGACGAGGCCATGGATGCCAGCGGCGCCCCCGGCTGCCGCCTTCGCCATGGCCTCGACCGACGCTTGCGAAGCGATGTCGGTGGCGATGAATTGCGCATCGATCCCAGCGGCGGCGAGGCGCTTCTCGGCTGCGGCTCCGAGAGCCGGGTCGATCTCGGCCACCACGATGCTGGCGCCCTCGCGCCCGAGCCGCTCGGCGAACGCCATGCCGAGGCCGCGCCCCGCGCCGGTGATCACAATGCGCTTGCCGGCAAATCTCTGCATCATGCTGCCTTTGTCTTCGCGCTCGAACCGCTCAGCTGCGACTGCCTTCCGCGACGACGGCGTACTGGAAGTAATCGCGCTGGTCGCGGTCGTAGAGCGTGACCGAGGAGCCGCCGCCGGCACGGCCGGAAAACGGCTCGTCGCTGCTATGGTCGTAGCCGTCAAAGCCGATGTCGCCGGTGAGCCGGAAATCGACGATTGCGGGCAGGGACGGCACGGTGATCCGGTTCTCGGTGACCTGGACGGCGAGACCTGACGTTAGATCGACGAAACCGTCCGCGGCTGGTTTGATCTCGAAGGTCTCGCCGGTGCCGAGCGAGTCCATGCGCACCGGACACGATCCGGTACGCCGGCGATGCGCCTCCACGGCGACGATGCGCCTGATTTCAGGCCGCACAGGCAACTCCTTCAGGCATGGCTGTGCACGGCCGCACATGATTGCGGCCGCGCGTATCCGTTGCGGTCATTTGCCGGCGCATCAGTTGCGCTTGACCTTGGCGAGCGGGTGATCGGACGGGTAGGTCGGTGTGATCGGCTTGGCGGCGCCGATCATCACCATCATGATCGCCTCTTCCTCACCGACATTGGTCTCGCCGCGATAGACGCCGGGCGGCACCGAAATACAGTCGCGCTCCCCGAGCACCGCTTCCCACCGCTCGCCGTCCTTCTCCACCATCACCTTGATCTTGCCGCGGAGGACGAAGAATACTTCCTCGGCATCGACATGCAGGTGCATCGGACCTTCTGCACCCACCGGCAAGATCATGTTGGACAACGTGAAATGCTCTGCCGGAATGACATTGGAATCGCCGGCGACGCCGGTGCCGCCGGTGCCAATGAAGCGCTTCTGCGCCCGGCGGTATTTCGGATCGAAATCCGCCTGAAACTTGAGCGCGTTCCAATCGTAGGCCCGTTCGCTGACGCGAGCGACCCGGCTCTGCATCCATTGTACGAACGTCGCGCCTTGCGGCCGGTCCCATGACTGCTTCTGCGGTTGGCGAGTAATGTCGTCCATGGTCTGCTCCTGTGGTTCGTTGCGTGTCCGGCTTACGGCGTCAGGCGCCGCATTAGATGTGCGTCGTTTTCCTCGCCCGCCACGGCGTTGCGGTGACCAAGATCGCGCGAGATTGCGTCCGCGGCTGCGAGCACTTCCACTTTCAGGGGACCATTGAGTTCGGCCTCGCTGGTCAGGATGGCGACCGCCGAGATGTTGATGGAGGCCACGACGCGGCCGGCCATGTCGCGTATCGGCGCCGCAATGCTGGCGACGCCGGGTTCGTAACCCGCAACCTGCACCACCACTCCGGCGGCGGCATCGGCGGCCAATCGGTCGAGCAATCGGCTCAGGCTGTCAGGCCCGCTGTGCAGCGGATCCTCCGCCGGCGCATCCCGATACAGATCGCGGATCTCGTCGGCCGACAGGTTCGACAGCAGGACCCGTCCCATGGTCGTTGTCCGCGCTGGCAACCGCGTGCCGACATGAACGGTGCTGGCGATCGAGCGACGGGTGGGAACCCGCGCCAGATAGACTACGTCGCGTTCGTGCAGCTCGCCGAGATGCGCCGACCAGCCGGTGCGGTCGCGCAGCCGCACGAGATGCGGCATCGCCACCTCGACCAGATCGCGCGAAGCCAGATAGCCGTAGCCGAGCCGCAGCACTTCCACGCCGAGCGCGTAGGTCTTCGCTTGGGGATCGAAATCGACAAAACCCAGATGCCCGAGCGTGACCAGCAGCCGATAGGCCGAAGAGCGGGTCACATGCAGCCGAGCCGCGATTTCCGATAGCGACCGTCGGCGCCGTTCGCCGGAAAGATCCTGCAGGACCGCCAGTCCGCGCATGAGCGCCGGCACCAGATAGCGCCCCGGAGCATTGATCGTCGCGCGTCCGGCGCTCCTGCGTTTGACCGGCTTGCGGTTATTGCGGCTGGCAGGGATGGTAGGGCTGTCGGGCATGTGTTTAGCTTGCTAAACGCCGTATACCAGATTAAACGCCGCGTCAAAGCGCCGATGGGCCGCACGTTGCCGATGGTGCGGAGATGTGTCGATTTGGCGCACGGCTGCCCCAACAACGAGGCTCACGCTGGATTGACAGGCGGACGGGTTCGGTTTCCCATTGTATAAACTATGAACTACATGTTCAAATATGAACAATCAGGGGAGGCTACCACGCCTGTGGCCGCCGACGTTTTGCAGTTGCGCAACATTGCAAAGCGCTTTCCCGGCCGCACCGCCGGGGTGGCGGCCTTTACCGCCGTCAGCGAGCTGTCGTTCTCGGTGAGTGAGCGGGAATTCGTCGCCATCGTCGGACCGTCGGGCTGCGGCAAGAGCACGCTCCTGAATCTCGTCGCCGGCCTCGACCGGCCGAGCGAAGGCACCGTGTCGCTGCACGGCGTCGAGGTATCCGGGCCCAATTCGAGCGTCGGCTTTATGCTGCAGAAAGATATGCTGCTGCCCTGGCGCACCGTGGTGCACAACGTCGAGTTCGGCCTGGAAGCGCGCAAGATGAGCGCGCGGGAGCGGCGCGAGCGCGCGCGGCGCGAACTCAAGCGCTGTCGCCTTACCGATTTCGCCGATCGCTACCCGTATCAGATCTCCGGCGGGCAGCGGCAGCGTGCCGCGCTGGCGCGCACGCTGGCGATCGAGCCGGACGTCCTGCTGCTCGACGAACCGTTTTCCGCGCTCGACGCGCAAACGAAGCTGATCCTGCAGAAGAGTTTTGCCGAGACGATTGCCGGCTCGGGCCTCACCTCGCTCTTGATCACGCACGACCTGTCGGAAGCGGTGGCCATGTCCGACCGGATTCTGGTGATGAGCGACCGTCCCGGCCGCATCGTCGAGGAGATCAGTGTCGGCCTGCCCGACCGCGACAATCCGATCGCCCGGCTGGCCACCCAACGGGCCGGCGAGATCGTCGCACACCTTTTCCATTCACTGCACATCGACACGCGACAGGACGCCTGAACGGGCGTCCACGCAATTGCTGGAGAGATCAAAATGACAATCACGCGACGCACCGCCCTCGGCGCAATGTTGGCCACTGCTGCGGTCGGTCCGAGCCGCGCGGCCGTGGAAAAGGTCACCTATCTGTTTCCGGCGCCGATGACGCTACCGGCGTTCATGCCGTTCCATATCGCGCTCAAGCGCGGATATTACGCGGCCAACAATGTCACTGTGTCGTTCGAGACCGGCCATGGCGGCGCCGACGTGGCGCAGCAGGTCGGCGCCGGCAATGCCAATCTCGGCGGCGGCCTCGGCGAGACATCGATGATCGTGCGGCCGAACGGCCTGCCGGTGCGGGCCGTCGCGCAGCTCGGGTCGCATCCGCTGTTCAAGCTGGTGACCCGCAAGGCGAGCAACGTGAAGGCGCTGAGCGACCTGCGCGGCAAGAAGATGGGCGTCATCGGCTATCAGGACACCGGCTATTACGCCTTGCTTGCCGTGCTCGCCGCCAGCGGCATCAAGCGTTCCGAACTCGAAGTCGAGGCGGTCGGCCCGGCCGGCGTCACCCAGCTCATGATCGCAAAATCGCTCGACGGCATCATGGCCACCCCGGAATGGGCCATCAGCATCGAGGATGGCGGCGTGCCGCTTGATTATTTCTCGATCGAAAAGATCTTTCCCGCGATGGCGCAGGCGATCCTCACCTCCGACAATCTTATCAAACAGCGCCCGGCCGCGGTGGGCGGCTTCGTCAAGGCGGTGATGCATGCGCTGCGCGATTGCATCGCCGATCCGGCCTCGGCTGCAAAAGACTTTGTCGCCGCGGTGCCGCAGCAGGCCGGCAAGACGGCGCTGATGGAGCGCATCCTGCGCCGCTACGTAAGCGAGGTCTATGCCACCAACCCGCCGTCGGCGCTCGGCACTTTCGATCCGGCGCGGCTGGCGACGGTGCAGAAGTTCTACCTGGCAAACAAGATCATCCAGAAAGCCGTTCCGGTCGACGAACTCTACACCAACGCGTTCGTCACCCAGTCGTGAGGGGCGCGATGTCATCCGGCCAAGCGGCAAGCTATTCGTTGTCCGGTCGCGCCGCTGACCGCGCCGCGCCGGCGCGCACGCTGTTTCGGCACGGCGGCGCGGCGCCGCTCGCCAGCGTGGCGCTTGCCGTCGCGGTCCTGCTCGCCTGGCAATATCTGCCGCCGCTGTTCGGCGTCCCGAAATACATCATCCCGAGCATCACCGACCTCTGCCGAACGATGGCGCGGATGTGGACCGAGGACAATCTGCTCACCCATTTCATCTCCACCGCTTCGATGTCGGTGCTCGGCTTTCTGCTCGGCAGCCTGCTCGGCGCGGTCGTCGGCTACATACTCGGCCTGCTGCCGATGTGGGAAAGGGTGCTGTCGCCTTACATCCTGGCGCTGCAGATCGCGCCCAAAGTGGCGTTTGCGCCGCTGTTCATCCTCTGGTTCGGCTTCAACTCGCTGCCCAAGCTGGTGGTCACGATCCTGATCGTGTTCTTTCCGATTCTCGTCAACGTGCTGCAGGCGATGCGGGTGATGGACCGCGACCTCATCAATCTCGCGCGCGCCTACAATATGAGCCGCTCGAAGATCTTCTGGAAGGTCATGTTTCCATTTTCCATGCCGAATCTGATGGCGGGTCTGCGCATCGGCGCGACGCTTGCGGTGATCGGCATCACCGTCGGCGAAATGGTCGGGGGCGAAACGGGGCTCGGCTATCTGATCAGTTTCGGACAGGGCCAGGCCGATACCGCGATGGTGTTCGACGCCATCGCGCTCCTCACCATCATCGGCATCGTGATGTACTGGATCGTCACGGTGGTGGAGCGCCGCGTCCTCCATTACGTGCCGAAGAGCTTCGACATACCGCTGACCGCCCAGTCATGACCGTGCATATCGCCATTGCCAGCAAGCCCGGAACCTCCGCCGGCATTGAGTTTATGCGCCGTATCGGACAGGACGGACGGCAGCCGCTCCTGCTGCTGCACGGCATTGGCAGTCGTGCGAAAAGTTTTCAGTCGCTCATGGCCGCGCTGCCGCCAGCGATCGATGCGATCGCATGGAACGCGCCCGGTTACGGCGCCTCGCCGCCGCTCGACCAGGCCTCGCCGACGCCGCGCGATTATGCCGCCGCGCTGTCGAACTTTCTCGATGCTCTCGAAATCGATCGCGTCGTGCTGGTCGGCCACTCGCTCGGCGCGCTTTTTGCCGGAAGCTTCGCGGCGCAATATCCGGCGCGGGTCGCGGCGCTCGCGCTGCTGTCGCCGGCGGTCGGTTACCGGGTCGCGGCGGGCCAAGTGCTGCCGCCGGCGCTGCAGGCACGCATCGACGAAATCGAAGCGATCGACGCAAGCCGTTTCGCCGCGCAGCGTGCGGCAAAGCTGGTTCATGCCCCCGAACGCAAGCCGGAAATCGTCGCCGCGATCCGCGAGGCAATGGCCGCGCTGAATGTGCGCGGCTATGTGGCGGCGGTGCGAGCGCTCGGCGCCGGGGATTTGTTGGCCGCATGCAGCGAGATCGCCGCCCCGGCCCTCGTCGCGGTCGGCGCCGAGGACGCAATTACGCCGCCGGCCAATGCGCGCGCGGTGTTTTCGGCGCTCGCCCATGGCGTAGCTTTTCGCGAAATCCGCGGCTCCGGCCATGCGCTGCCGCAAGAAGACCCGTTGGCCGTTGCGCAGCTCCTGGGAGAACTGACGGAGTATGTGAATGCGTGATGTGTCGCCGACAAAAAGGGGCGATGACGCGGAAGGATCGTACCTGTCGCCCGCCGTGCAGCGCGCCGCGCGGCTTCTTCGGCACATCGCCGAAGGCGATGGCGCGACCAACATGTCGCGAACGGCGCGCGACCTCGGCATCAACCGCACGACGCTGCTTCGCCTTATTCGCACGCTGGAAGCCGAACGCTTCATCGAGACGCGCCCACAGGGCAACGGCTGGCAGATCGGCGTCGGTCTCATCGGCTTGACCGCGCAGGCGTTCTTTTCCGAGGACCTGGTGCAGATCTCGGTGCCGGTGCTCACCCAGCTTGCCGAAAGTTTGACCTTGTCGGCCCATCTCGGCGTGCTCGACGGCCGCGATGTCGTGTACCTGGTCCGCCGTGTGCCTAACCATGCGTTCGCGAGCAACATCCGCATCGGCACGCGCTTGCCGGCGTATGCCGCCAATATGGGGCGCATCATTCTCGCCAATCTGCCGCCGGAGCGCGTCGATCGGCTTTATTCCGGAATCGTGCTCAAGGCCGTCACCGCGCAGACCGCCGTCACGCTGGTCCAGCTGCATACGCAGATCGAAGCCGATCGCGCCGCGGGACTGGCCTGGAGCGAGGGTAATTACGAGGCCGGCATCAGCTCGGTGGCTGCCCCGATCTTTGACGTGACGGACAGCCCGGTGGCGGCGCTCAACGTCAGCGGGCAGACCAATGATTTTGTCGGCGCCGTGCGCCGGAATCGGATCGCCGGCAACGTGCAGGCCGCCGCCCAGGAAATATCGCAGCGGCTCGGCTGGCGCGGACCGCAAGCGGCTGATCTTTTGGCGCGCAACGGCAGAAAAGCGGCGGCGAGTTTTGCCTCCGGCACCCACGGTTGAGAACTGCAAATGGATCTCGGATTGGCAGACTGCGTCGCGGTCGTCACCGGCGGAACTTCCGGTATCGGCCTTGCCACCGCAAGGTTGCTTCTGGAGGAGGGCGCCCGCGTGGCCATCTGCGGGCGCAATGCCGAGCGGCTCGCCGCCGCGGAGCGCGAGCTTGCGCCGCTTAATTCCGCGGCCTTGCTCGCCGTCAAGTGTGACGTGCTCGACCAGGAAGCGGTGAACGGATTCGCCGCAAAGGTGGCGCACTGGAGCGGCGGGCGCGTCGATCTTCTGGTCAACAATGCCGGCCAGGCGCGCCTTTCGACCTTTGCGGAGACCACCGATCCGCAATGGCGCGAAGAGATCGAACTCAAGTTCTTCAGCCAGATATTGCCGATCCGCGCGTTCAAGCCGTTCCTGGAGGCAAGCCCGCAGGCCGCTATCGTCGCGGTGAGTTCGCTGTTGTCGATGCAGCCGGAACCCCACATGGTCTGCACGGCGGCGGCGCGTGCCGGCGTGCAGAACTTGCTCAAATCTCTCGCCGGCGAATTTGCGCCGCGCATCAGGGTCAATTCGATTCTGCTCGGCTTGGTTTATTCCGGTCAGTGGCAGCGTCGTTTCGAGTCGCGAGCGGACAAGACGCAGAGCCGCGAACAATGGCTTGCAGAGATCGCGCGGTCCAAGTCGATTCCACTGCGCCGGCTGGGGATGCCGGACGAGCCGGCGCGGGCAATCGTGTTTCTCGGTTCGGCGGCCGCAAGCTACATCACCGGCACCAGCCTGGAAGTCTCCGGGGGCGTTTCACGCTACATCTGAAACCAAGCAAGCAATGAAATTGTCAGTCATCACGGCCGAACTACAAGCACCCTCCCAGCAGGTCGAGCCGGTCGGCGACGTGCTGGCTCGGGCATTGGCCGATTTCGGCGTGACCACCGCATTCGGCGTCATCTCCATCCATAACATGCCGATTCTCGATGCGATTGCGCGCCACGGGCGCATCCGCTTCGTGGCGGCGCGCGGCGAGGCTGGCGCGATGAACATGGCGGACGCCTATGCCCGCGTGTCGCGCAAACTCGGCGTCGTCATCACCAGCACCGGCACCGCGGCCGGCAACGCCGCGGGCTCGCAGGTCGAAGCGCTCACCGCCGGTTCTTCGGTGCTGCATGTCACGACCCAGGTGGACAGCGAATTCGTCGACCGCGATCGCGCCGCGATCCACGACGTGCCGCGACAGCCCGACATGCTCAAGGCGATCAGCAAGTCGTATCTGCGCGTGCGCGAACCCGCCGCCGCGGTCGATACCTTGATTGCCGCCGTCACGCAGGCGCTCACCGCCCCTGGCGGGCCGGTCACCCTGGAAATTCCCGTCGACGTGCAACGGGCGAATACGCCGCGGCACGAATCGCCCGCCATGCCCGCAATCGCGGTGAAGGGGCCCGATGCCGCTGCGCTCAACGCCGCGGCCAAACGCGTGCTCCAGGCAAAGCGGCCGCTGTTGTGGCTCGGCGGGGGAGCGCGCGGCGCGGGCGAAGCGGCGACGGCATTGGCGCAGCGCGGTTTTGGCGTGGTGACCAGCACCAACGGACGCGCCGCGGTCGCCGAGAATCATCCGCACAGCCTCGGCGCGTTCAACATGACGCGGGAGGCATCGAAGATTTACGCCCGATCCGACCTGATGATCGTCGTCGGCTCGCGGCTGCGCGGCAACGAAACACAGAACAATCGCATGAAACTGCCGCCGATCGTGCAAATCGACGCCGATCCGGTGCAAGCAGCGCGCAATTATCCGGTCGAGCTTTTTGTCGCCGGCGACGCCCGGCTCGCGCTTGAAGGATTGCTGCAGCGCTTGCCGGACGCGCTCGACAGCGATGCGGATTTCCTTTCCGAGATTGCCTCGGCGCGCGCGGAAGCCGAAGCGAACCTGCGCGCCGGCCTCGGCCCCTATGCGGCGCTGGCCGACATCCTGAGCAAGCGGGTGTTCGAAGGTCGCCACCCCTGGGTGCGCGACGTCACCGTCGCCAACAGCACCTTCGGCAATCGCTATGTGCGCATCGCCGCGCCGCACCTGGGCGTGCATGCGCTCGGCGGCGGCATCGGCCAGGGCATCGCCATGAGCATCGGGGCCGCGCTCGCCGGCGCGCCAGCCAAGACGGTTGCGCTTCTAGGCGACGGCGGCGCGCAGTTGATGCTCGGCGAACTCGCGACCGCCGTCGAAGCGCAGGCCGACATTGTCTTCATTCTTATGAATGACCGCGGCTACGGCGTGATTCGCAATATCCAGGACGCACAGTATGCTGGCCGCCGCGTCTACGCCGACATCCTGACGCCGGACTTTGCGTTGGTCTGCCAGGCGGTCGGTGTTGCCCATCAGCGTATCGTCGACATCGCCCAATTCGAGGCCGTCTTCGCGCGCGCGCTCACGCTTTCCGGCCCCTATATGATCGAGATCGACATGGAACGGATCGGCCCGTTCGCCCAAAGATTTGCGGGGCCGCCGGCCGGTGCCGCGGGGCAGTCGGCATGAGGCTGCCCGGTGTTTTGATCTCAGGTAAAATGACGCCAATGACGGGACGATGCGATGGCTGACGAAGAAAAAATCATGCTGACGATCTTTCTCAAGCATGACCAGTCGCAGAACATCGATCAGATTCAGGGCAAGCTCGCCGAGCGGGCGTGGTGGGAGCGCTTCCCGCCGGACGGCTGCGAGATCGTGAGTTGGACGGTGGCGATGGGCATCGGCCAGATCGTCACCTTGCGGTTTCCGCCGCGCCTGCTCAACGTCATCAATATCGAGATCGAGCGCAGCGCCTGGGGTGTGTTCTCCACCGAATTCTACCCGACCTACGATTTCGTGCCGGTACGCGAGCGATTGAAACGCGAATGGCAAGCCAAGCGGAGCAGCAAACCATGAGTTATCAGTTTCCCTACCTGGATCCGCATCAGTCGAGGACTCAGGAACCGACCCAGTGGCAGATGGAGCTTGCCGCGGCGATGGAAGGTATCTTCACCACCGGCGCTCACAGCCTCGAGGCCGTGGTCGACGGGCTCAATGCGTCGCGGGTCAAGCCGCCGGACGGCGGCACGTGGACCGCCGAGAAATACACCACTCTCATGCGCGAACTTGGCGCTTGAGCGGATCAATCATCATTTCGGAGCCATGACCATGCCCGCAACGACCGCGATGGTTCGACCGCGACCCGAGACCAGCGGCCCGACCGATCAGCAGGTTCAGCAATATCTGCGCACCGGATTGCGCAACCGCTGGTGGCCGATCCTGCCATCGCGCCTGGTTGAAACCGGCGGCAAGCCAATCGGAATCACGCGCCTGGCCGAACCGCTGGTGCTATGGCGGGACTCCCAGGGCATCATCCACGTGCAGACCGACCGCTGCCCGCACCGCGCCGTTCCGCTGTCGCGCGGCATCAACGAGGGCGACCGCATCCGCTGCAACTATCACGGCGTCGAGGTCGGTCCGGACGGCACCGTGCTGGCCGTGCCGGGTCAGCCCGGTTGTCCGCTCGAGGGCAAGAAGGCAGTGAAGACCTACCCGACCCAGGAGATCGCCGGCGCGATTTTTGCTTGGTTCGGCGATGCGCTCAACGAAAAACCCGCGCCGTTCCAGCCGCCGCCGCAACTCGTGCACGACGATTATTCGCGCATCCTTTGCTACGCCGACTGGGAGACCCACTGGCGCTTCCTCTACGACAACAACATGGACCCGATGCATGGAACATTTCTCCATGCCAACTCGCACACCATGTATACGGGCGACACCAGGGCGCACTTCGTCACGCGCGAGACGCCGACCGGATTCCTCTTCGAGAAGGATACGCAGCGCGACGTGAACTTCGACTGGAGCGAACTGGTGGACGACGGCGCGCTCTACGTGCGGCTGGAAATTCCCTATCCGCCTTCAGCCGGCCCCGGCGGCAATTTCGGCATCATCTCGTTCGGCACCGCGGTGGATGAGCGCAAGGTCGCCTGCTTCTTCTGGCGCGTACGCCGCGCCAGCGGCTGGGAGCGCGACACCTGGCGGTTCCTCTACAAAACCAAGATCGAGGAACGGCATTGGGCGGTGCTGGAACAGGACCGCGAAATCCTAAACGGCTGCCAGCCCGGGATGGAGCGCCACGAGATGCTCTACCAGCACGATGCCGGCGTCATCCGGCTGCGACGCCATCTTGCGCGCCAGGCCAACGCGCAACTTGCGGCCCTGCAAGCCGCCGGCAAGGCGTAGCGGCGGAGGCCTCGGTCGCTTGCGCGCCACGCCAGCCGTTTTCCTCGACCGCGACGGCGTCATCAACGCCAATCTGGAGCGCAACGGCCGTCCGACCGCGCCGCGCTCGCTGGCCGAATTCCGACTGCTGCCGGGTGTCGAAGAGGCGGTGACGCGGCTGAAGCGACACGGCTACGCCGTCGTCGTCGTCACCAACCAGCCCGACGTGGCCGACGGTCTCACTCCGCGCGCGACGGTCGATGCCATGCACGGCATCATTCGCGCGACGCTCGCCATCGACGACATCAAGACATGTTTTCACAACGACGCGGCCGGCTGCGATTGTCGCAAGCCCAAGCCCGGCCTGATCCTTCAAGCCGCCGCCGAGCGTGGCCTTGCGCTGGCGCAGAGCTACCTGGTCGGCGACCGTTGGCGCGATATCGCGGCTGGCCGCGCCGCAGGCTGCCGGACCGTCTTCATCGATTACGGCTACAGGCAGGATCAGCCCAACCATCCCCACATGGTGGCGCGCTCGCTTGCCGAGGCCACCGAACTCATCCTTCGCGACGCCACGCCGGCTCTGCCCGAATAGAGCGCCCTGCTTTTACGGCCGTTGCGAATCCGACTGTACGGGGTGTGCGTTCCACAGTGCTGCAAATTGCGCGGCCACAACGTCGTCGTAGGATGCCTCGCAATCGAGCAGGCCCATGTCGGCCGCGAATCGATTGAGCGATGCGACCGTGCTCCGCGAAAGCGCGGTGTCGTAGAAGGGCAGATCGCGCGCGACCAGTTCGGCGATCAGCTGTGCCTCCGCCCCGGGAAACAGCTTGTCTCCAACGGCGCTCGCCAGCGACGGATCGTTCTTCAGCGCCGCCTGGCTGGCAACGAGCGCGCGCACCACGGCGCTGACGACCGCGGCGGAATCCCGGATCATCCGCTCCGTCGTCGCAAGGGTCGGCAGCGTATAGCCGAACGCGTCGCGTGGGCCGTCGCCGCGGCGCACGTCGAGAACAATGGTGCCGCAGCCGCGGCGGACGGCGATCTCCGCACCCATTCCGTTCGCCCAGAAGCCGTCGATCGCACCGCTCTCCAGCGCCGCAGCTGCCGTAACGCCGGTGTTGACTTTCAGCTCGAGCCCTCCCGGGATCGGCGCGATCACGATGCCGTCGCGCGCGGGATCAAGTCCGGCTTCGCGCAACAGCCGCTTGAGGCCGAGCTCGACCCAAGGCGCCGCGCCGATGCGCCGCCCGCGCAAACATTGCAGGTCGCCGCGCCTGGCGCCGAGATCCGACCGCATCACCAGGAACCAGTACATGCCCTGCGCCAGAGCGCAGATCAGCTTGACGCCGCGCCAGCGCGGGAACACCGCTAGCGCCGCATGCGCCTCGGCAGCGACGAAATCGACCGCGCCTTCCTTGAGCGCCTGGTAGGCTTTGTCGGCCGGCGAGAGCAGGACGAGCGAGGCATCGAGCCCTTGCGCGCGCAGAAAGCCAAGTTCGCACGCCGCGAGCACGGGAAAATAGGAATTGGAAACGAGATCCGGCACCGCGATCTTGATCGGCATCGTGTCAACTCAAAGCCGCTTGGCGGCCGCGGCGCACGAGGAACCGCGTTGCAGCGGGTTTCGCATCTGCGGCGCGGGACCCGCATCGGTCGCTGGGGCGGCGGCCGCGACTTGCGGAGGGATCATCCCACCGTCGACGGCAGCTCTTTTTTCACCCGCGCTTTCACCTCGGTCCATTGGTCCGGGGTGAGCGTGACCGAGCCGACGAACTGGTCGGTGTAGAGCTGCTCCGCCGGCGGCACGTCCTTGATGCCCATATAGGTTTCCACCGAATGGCGCGTGGTCGCGGCAAGCTCCGGGTCGATATAGCCCAACCCGTGCTGCTCGAACGCGCTGACGAAGCCGAGCGAAGTGCCAACCTCCTGCCCGTAGAACAGGACATCGCGCGTGGCCGGAGCGCCTCCCTGAAATTCCTTCAAGCTCGCTATATGGATGTCGATCGCCTTTTGCGGATTGAGATAGACGAACTTGAGCCCTTCCAGCAGGCCGTCGACGAAATCCTTGCAGACCTGCGGCCGCTGCGCGATCGTCTCGCGCTTGCAGGCAACGACGACGCTGCACGATTTGACGCCGTAATCCGCATAGAACATCGCGTTGATGGCGATGTGGTTCGCCCAGTACGTGGGCGCGATGCTGCCGAAGAAATTGCCCACGACCTTGATCTGCTTGGCGGCCGCCGCGCGCATCAGGCTCGCTGCATCCATGCTGACGATATTCACCTTGCTGGCGTCGATGCCGGCCGCCTTCACGAAGGCCGGCCACAGTGCATATTCGCCGCCGCCGACTTCGAAGCCGATCGACTGGCCCTCGAGCTGTTTGGGATGCGTGATGTTGAGCTCCTTGAGCGAGAAGATGCCGATCGGCGAGCGCGGCCAGATGGCGCCCAGCGCGACCAGGTCCAGTTTGCGGCCGGCGCAACCGGCTTGCACCGCCATGTCCAGCAGACCGAAATCGTATTGGCCCTGGTCAACCGGAACGCAGACCTTGGTCGATCCGAAGCCGCGGTCGATCGTGACGTCGAGGCCGCGCTTTTCCCAATAGCCGAGCTTCTTGGCAACGAAGGTGAAGCTGTAGGTGCCGAGCGGCAGCCACGGCAGTGTCAGTTTGATCGGAGTCGCCGCGCGCACGACGGCCGGCGCGCCGAGACCCAGCGCGCCGCCGGTTCCGGCCATGCCCGCCAGTTTGAGAAATGAACGCCGATGGATGCTCATGTCGTATCCTCCCCGTTGGGTGCCAAGATCCGCGCCAACCACGCCCCGACGCCGACCGTCAGTACGGATCGTATTCGTAGACGACCGCCTTCAGGGGCTTCAGGCGGAAGGCGTTGCAGGCGTTGTGGATCTGCGGACAGTTGGAAAAGGCGGCGACCACATCCATTTCGGCGCGAAAGTCGATGTAGTCGCCGGCGCGGCTTTTGGGGGCCTGGATTGACCAGTTGCCGTCGCTGCCGATCGGACAGTTCATGAAGACATTCATGTTGAACGGCACGTCCTTCCAGGCGACGCCCCAGGGTTTGAGCGCGGCGGCGAGATTGTCGCGGCAGTTCTGGGTGTCGCGCACGCCGTAGCGCTTCTCGTTGGTGAAGCCCGAGCACGCTCCCGCCAGCATGTCATGCACGCCGCAGGTGTCGGCGACGATCGTCATCATCGCGCGCGCTTCGTCGGAATACAGCACATAGCCGACCCGGGGAAAGACCTGCTTGTTCAGGTTGATCGTGTTCATCACCGAGAGTTTCTCGGCATGATTGCCGGCGCAGATCGTCACCAGGTCGGCCACCTGCTGACCTTCGAGGTCGACGATGCGCAGGACCTGACCCTTGTGGATTTCGGCGGCGAAATGTCCAGCCGGCTCGATCGTGTCGTCGCGCAGGACCTTGATTTGTCGGTTCATTCTTCGTCTTCCAGTCGCCTGCACCGGGCCCGACGGTGCCGGGCGCCTTCAGGTGCGGACGGATTATCCCCCGCCGGGGTGCCCATGGTAAAGCGCCAAGTAAGTGCCAAGTAAGTGCCAAGTAAGTGCCAAGTAAGTGCCAAGTAAGTGCCAAGTAAGTGCCAAGTAGGCCATCGCCCCGATGTCCGCATCCACCGCGTCAGCCGCCGGCGCTGCCGCTGATGTCGCTCGACTTCTGCCAATACACCGCGCGCTGCTCGGCCAGGACAATCAGCCCGTAGAGCACCAGCCCGGCGATGCTCAGAAGCGTAATCGACGCCATCATCAGCGGCGTGTCGAGCAGCCCGCCGGCGAGCTTTATCAGATAGCCGATGCCCTGCTGCGACGCGACGAACTCGGAGACGATGACCCCGATGATCGCCAGCGTGATCGAGATCTTCATCCCGCCGAAAATGTGCGGCAGTGCGTTCGGCATGCGGATCTTCCAGAACACCTGCCACGGCGACGCCATGTAGGTTCGCGCCATGAGATGGATGTCCTCGTCGATCGACTGAAACCCGAGCGCGGAATTGATCGTCATCGGGAAGAAGGTGATCAGGAACGCGAGCAGCAGGCAGGATGTGGCCCCGGTGCCGAACCAGACGATGAACAGGGGTGCGATGGAAATCTTCGGTACCACCTGGGAGACGACAATGATCGGATAGAAGCTCCGCCGCAGGAAGGCCGAATAGGTGACCAGTACCGCGACCAAGACGCCGCCGACCACCGAGATGGCGAAGCCGACCACGGTGAGGTAGAGCGAGGGCCATAGATTCTGCAGCAGCACGTCGCGACGCTCGACGAGCGTTTCGACGATGCGCGAGGGCGCCGGCAAGATGATGCTGCGCACCCCGAGGCCGCGGACGATCAATTCCCATGCGGCGAGCAAGAACAGGCATATCGCGATCGGCCCGATGAGATCGAGAAGCTTCTTGCGCGTGTCAGTGAGCATGGCTGGCCTCTATGGCTTTGCGCAGCACGCGCACGTGAGAGTTGAACGGCTCGCTCTCCATGATCGCGAGATCGCGCGGCCGCGGCAGATCAATCCTGACCTCGTCGACGAGAATTGCAGGCCGCCGACCCATGACGATCACGCGATCGGACAGGAATGCCGCTTCGCGGATGCTGTGGGTCACGAAGACGACGGTCTTGCGATACGCCTGCCAGATGCGCGACAGCTCCACGCCCATCTCGTCGCGCGTGATCGCGTCCAAAGCGCTGAACGGCTCGTCCATGAGCAGGATTCCGGGATCGTGGATGAGCGCGCGACAAATCGACACGCGCTGGCGCATGCCCCCGGATAGCTGACGCGGCAAGTGGCGGGCGAAGTCTTCGATTTTCGCCATCGCCAGCAATTCCATCGCGCGCGGTGCGTATCTGGCGCGCGGCTGCTTGAGCAGCTCGACCGGAAAAAGCACGTTGTCGAGAACCGTACGCCAGGGCAGCAGGACCGGTTGCTGGAACACGACGCCGATATCCGGCCGCGGAGCGGTCACCGGCGTCTCGTTGATCGCGATTTCTCCGCCCGACTTGTCGACCACGCCGGCGATCATCATCAACAGCGTGCTCTTTCCGCAGCCGCTGGGCCCCAAAATGCTGACAAACTCGTTGGCGGCAACGTCCAGCGAAACATTGTGGATCGCTTCGAGGGAGCCGTAGAGCTTGCGCACATTCTTGATGCGCACAACCGGCGGAGAGGACGCAGGCTGCCGAATTTCAGGCACGAGAGGGATCGTCCGTTCGATGTTGCCGGGAATAGACGGCGGCACGATGCGCCGAGGCTGCGGCTTGAGGCGACCGAAAGTCTAGCAGAAAGCGCGTATGCGGGAGTGCTTTTAGCGGTAATTGCCGCCGGGGGTTGCCGCGACCGCCATTCGCAGCGGCAGGTTTGTGCGGGCCTAGTCGATATGAGGCCGCAGGCCGTCTCACGTATGCCGGAGCCCGGACAAGATTTTGCCCTTCCGGCTCGCATTCTCCATAATGCCGCAACGCATCTTTCGCGCCACCAAAAAGTCTCGCCGAACAGCCGAACATCCGCAAATGGTCGATGCCGTCACCACCCAGGTCGTGCGCAACCGCGTCTCGAGCCTGATGCAGGAGATGCACTACCATTTCTACCGATCGGGCTATTCGACCATCATTCGCGAGTCGCGCGATTTCTCCTGCGTGATCCTCGATTGCCGCGGCGGAGTGCTGGTGGCGCCGCCGATGTTCTTTCACGCGCCGGTTTACCACCACCTGGTCAGTAAAATTTTAGAGCGCACCGGCGACGACATCCATCCCGGCGATATGTTCGTGTGCAATCACCCTTATGAGGGCGGGCTGCCGCACGTCTCCGACATGGCGTTCGTCGCCCCCGTCCTGTGCGGCACGACGCTCGTCGGCTTCGCCGGATCGATCGCCCACAAGGCCGACATCGGCGGCACCATGCCGGGATCCACGTCCGCCAACGCCACGGAGATTTTCCAGGAAGGGCTGCTGCTGCCGCCGGTGAAAATTTATTCGCGCGGCGTCTTCAACTCTGACCTGGAGCGTTTGATCCTTGCCAATAGCCGCCAGCCCGAACTGGTGCGCGGCGACATGCACGCGCAGATGGCGGCGACCCGCGTGGGTGCCGAGCGCATCGTCCAAACCTGCGATCAGTTTGGCATCGCCGCGGTGATGGAGGCATTCGCGGCGCTGCTCAACGGCGCCGCCGAGGAATTGCGCGCCGCGATCGCGGCGCTGCCGGACGGCGAGGCGTCGGCCGCGGGATTCATGGACAACGACGGTGTCGAACTCGACCGCCCGGTGCGCTTTGCCGTCACGGTGCGGGTCGAACGGGGCGAAATCACCTTCGATTTCACGGCCAGCGACCGCCAGGCGAAAGGGCCGGTCAATCTGCGCCCCTCGATGGTCGAAGCCTGCGTGTTCTATTGCCTGATCGGCGCGCTCGATCCCAAGCTGGCCTTCAACGACGGCATGCGCGAGGCGGTGCGCTTCGTCTACGCGCCGGACACGGTCACCAACGCCAGCGCCCCGGCGCCGGTGAGTTCCTATCAGGCAGCAAATCTCAAGCTCACCGACGTGATCCTGCAAGCGCTGGCGGCGTTCCGCCCGCAGCGCGGCGTGGCCAATGGCGGATCGAGCGGCGCGCTGTTGATTTCATGGCAGGACGGCGGCCGGCCGGGCCAGCCCTCGCTGCAATACGAAATCCACGGCTCCGCTTACGGCGGCGGCAACGGCAATGACGGCTGCTCGGCGGTCGCCACGCATATCAGCAACCTGCACGTTACGCCGATCGAGATTCTCGAAACGGAGTTTCCCTGTCGCATCGTCGAATTCGATCTCGTTCCGGATTCATGCGGCGCCGGCGAATTCCGCGGCGGGCTTGCCTTCCGCCGCATCTACGAACTGCTGCAGGATGCGACGGTGGTGCGCCGCTACGACCGCGCGAAATTTCCACCCGACGGTGTCGCCGGCGGCAAGCCGGGCAGTCGCAGCCGTTTCGTCATTCGCCTTGGCGAGAAGACCGAGCAGGAAACCCCGGCATCCGGCCGCTACGAAATGCGCGCCGGCGAGCGTTTCCTGCTGCAAAGCGCTGGCGGCGGCGGCTACGGTGACCCGCACCGGCGCAACCGCGCTGCGCTCAATCGCGACATCGCGGAAGGCCTCGTTTCGGCCGAGGCGGCCAAGCGCGAATACGGCCAGACTTGAATTGATTTGCCTCATTCGATCAACGAAGGTCCAAGCGATCAAAGCCGGCACGCGATCAGTCTCATATGTACTGAACCCGGACAGTCATTCCCGGATACGCTCGTTATCGCCAATAATCATCCGCGCCTCCATGGTGCACTTGAGGCGGCGACAAGCTTCCATCGGTTGAAGGCATCGACCAGCCGCACTCGGCAGGCTGGATCGCCATTTCGTTACTCTGCGAGAACTTTGATCGGAGTTTGATCCGAAAGTGCCCGTGCAGGTGCCTGCAATTCAAACACAACTCCCCTTAGATCAAAGGAAAGCGTTGCGCGACCGTCCAATGCGGCAGGCATCAGCTTTTCAATTAAGCGGCTGCCAAAACTTCGCCGCGACGGCGGCTTGACCGCCGGGCCGCCGCGTTCGGCCCAACGAAAGCTGAATGTCGAACCTGTCACTTGCCACGAAATATCGACAAAGCCGCTGCGATTAGACCACGCACCGTGCTTAAAGGCGTTCGTACAAAGTTCGTTCAGCAGCATCGCAATCGTAAGGGCTGCTTTCGACGACAGGTTGATTGACGGACCGTCAACCGTCATGCGCGCCCCATCGCCAATGTAAGCGGCCACCGCATCCGTCACCACATCGAGAATGTCAGCATTGATCCATTCATTGAGAATGAGAAGATCGTGCGCTTTTCCCAAGGCAGTGAGGCGTTGCGATATAGACAGCTCCGCTTCGGTCATGTCTGTCGAATGGCGCATACTTTGATGCGTTATGCCCTGCACGGTCGCAAGAGTGTTCTTGATCCGATGATGCATTTCATCGAACAACATGCGAAGATGCAACTCCGCTGCATGCCTGTCGGTAATGTCGCGTGAGATACTGAGTAGCTTTTCGGGCTTGCCGCCGGGACCAAGTATCGGCGAGACGGTGACTTCCCAATAACGCGGATTGCCTTTCGCTGTATTGGCTGGTCCCTCAAATCGCGCGGTGCGACCGGCTTTTGCGGTCTCTACCGCATCGCTCGCCTTGCCGCGCTCGTCGCCCTGCCAAAATTCAGTCCAAGGACAGCCCGAAAGGCGAGAAAAATCTTCAACTTCCATGACGCGCTGTCCGCCCGCGTTCATGAATTCAAGGCGGCCATCAAGGCCGAGTATCTTGATGCAATCCGTCGTCGTTTCGAGAACGAGTCGATTGAAATCCGCGTTTTTGACGACCAGATCATCCGCGGTCTGTAGATCGGCGAAGTTCAGGTCCGCGAGACTCGCGCATTCCTCCGCTGCGGCGCTGCGGCCCCGCGCGGCGGCCATTTCCTTTTCGTCGCGAAACTCACGGTGCGGGGATGCCATAACCGCGTCGGCGGCATCTGTGCTTTGCTGGTGGAGTTGTCGGCGAAGGGCGTCAACTTGCTCGCGAAGATCGACGACTTCTGCCTCCAGAGCCGTAACTCGACTGTCGGGTTTGTCCTCTGTCATGACATGTTAGGCCCATCGCCGAGACGCCGCCAGCGACGAACAAATTGGCGCCCCAGATAAAGGAAAAATCGTCGCTGACCAGGAACAGCACCGCCCTGGCGGCTTCTTACCACCACTGCCGAGAGGCGCCCTTCAATCATGCGGCTGTCTGGACTTCGCGGGCGACCAACCGGCCGACATTACGCATGGCGACTGCAAGATCGTACTGAGCCTGTAGATTGATCCAAAATTGGGGAGCGTCGCCGAAATAACGGCCGAGACGCAATGCGGTTTCCGCCGTAACCGAGCGTTTGCCATTAAGAATGTCAACGATACGGCCTGACGGCACTCGCAGTGCCCGTGCCAGTGCGTTGGCCGAAAGTCGCCGCGCCTGCAGTTCGCGTCTCAGGATACGGCCCGGATGGATCGGAACCATTGCTGCTCCTCAGCGATAATCGACAATCTCAACCTCATAGGCGTCGCCGCCCTTAAAGCGAAAGCAAATCCGCCACGGACCATTGACGGTGATCGCCCATTGGCCTCTGCGGCCGCCCTTGAGCGGGTGCAGTCCGACGCTCTTAAGCGGGCTGATGTGGTCCTGTCGTTCGGCCGCGCTCAGAATTGCCAGTAGCTCCAGCGCCGCATCGGCAGCGGGGCCTCGAAATCGCGACTTGCCGGTTTCAAACACTCGGCGCGTCGCCGAGTTGCCCCACGAGCGGATCACTATTCGATCTACTACGTCTGTCGTGGTACATCAAGCAGATCGCGATTAAATAATGCAACGAAAATGCGGGGCATGCATGCTGCCTTACCGTGAGTGGAATGCCGAGCAGAACCCGGCAACGAGGTTTCGAGATTAGCTCGCTACGACAAATCCATCGCCGAGACGCCGCCGTCGACGAACAAATTGGCGCCCCAGACGAAAGAGGAATCGTCGGTCACGAGGAACAGCACCGCCTTGGCGGCTTCTGCCGGGTCGCCCGGCCGCTTGGCCATGTTGGGCACCGGGCGCGTGGGATCGAACTCGTCCTTGCCGACCGGCGAACCGATCTTATTCGGCACGATGGCGTTGACGCGGATCTTGTGCGGGGCGAGTTGCGCCGCCATGGCGCGGGTGAGGTTGGCGACACCGCCTTTGGCGGCCGAGTAGGCGACGGCGCGGCTTCGCCCGGTAAACCCCGATGTCGAGCCGATATTGACGATGCGGCCGCCGCTACTTTGGGCGGCCATCTGTTTGCCGGCCTCCTTGGCCATGAGGAACTGGCTCTTGAGAGTGACCGCCAGCACCCGGTCCCATTCCTCCTCGCTGATGTCGAATATGTGCTTGTTATCGGAGATGGCGACATTGTTGACCAGGATATCGATGCGGCCGTAATGGGCGACGATGTTTTTGATGAGCGCCGCGACTTCGGCGCCCTTCGACACGTCGGCGACGAACAACTCCGCGTCGCCGCCCGAAGCCTTGATCGCGCCGGCGACGCATTCGCCGCGCGGCCGGTCGAGGTCGACGATGGCGACCTTGGCACCCTCGGCGGCAAAGAGCTTGGCGATCTCTTCGCCGATGTTGCGGCCGGCGCCGGTTACGATCGCCACCTGACCCTTCAGCTTCATCGTCTTGCGTTCCTTGTATGCCGCAGGCGGGATGCCCCCCGCGCCACGATAGGCGATCGGCTTGGGGCCTTCAATTCCGTGCTAAATCTCTCGATATGTTATCGAATCCGTTCATCGCCACTGCCGCGTCGCCAATCCCCGTGCCGCCGTCTAGACTGGCGGTGACGAGCAGGGGCTGCCGCCTGCTCGCCGCGTTCGCCCGATCGTGCGGCGCGAGACGCGAGGGCGGCAAGGAGAGCTGGGAGAGACGATGTTCACATCCTTGATGACGACGCGGCGCTTTGCGCCGCTGTTCTTCTGCCAGTTCTTCGCGGCGTTCGGCGACAATTTCCTGAAGACCGCGCTCGGCTTCGTCATCCTGGCGCAAGTCGCGCCAGCCAGTTCCGGCGCGCTGATCACGCTTGCGGGCGCCACCATCATCGCCCCGTACTTCTTTCTCTCCGGCCTCGGCGGCGAGCTGGCCGACCGCTACGACAAGGCCTGGATGGCGCAGCGGGTCAAACTGGTCGAAATGGGCGCGGCCGCTTTTGCCGTGGTGGGCTTTGCCTTTCATTCGGTCACCCTGTTGTTCGTCGCCGCCCTCATGTTCGGGATTCTGGCTACGCTGTTCGGTCCGATCAAATACGGCATCCTGCCCGACCACTTGCCGCGCACCGAATTACCAGCCGCAAACGCGTTGATCGAGGCCGGCACGTTCCTCGCTATTCTGCTCGGCACGATCTTCGCCGGTATCGCCGCCAACGGCAGCAGCAATCCCATTCACTTCGCCTGGCTGATGCTGCTGACGGCATTGTTGAGCTGGCTGTCCAGCTTGTTGATTCCGCGCAGCGGCGAAGGCGCGCCCAACCTGGTAATCGACCGCAACATCGTCACTTCCACCGTGAGCCTCATCAAGGAACTGCGCGAGGACAGGCGTTTGTGGTGGGGCGCGATCGTGGTGAGCTGGTTCTGGTTGGTCGGCGCGCTCGTGCTGTCGCTGCTGCTGCCGCTCGTCAGTGTCGAGATCAACGGCACCAACGGACTGATCACGCTGTTTCTGACCATTTTCTCGGTCGCGGTCGCGGTCGGCTCCGGCCTTGCCGCCTGGCTTGCGGCCGGACGCATCGTCATTCTGCCGACCCTGTTCGGTGCCGTGCTGATCGGATTGTTCGCGCTCGACCTCGGCTGGATGGCGGCCGGTTTCCATCCAGCTTCTGCTCAACTGGGCATCTTCGGCTTCTTTGCGGAGCCGCACAGCATCCGCACGGCCGTGGACCTTGGCGGCCTGGCGATCGGCGGCGGGCTGTTTGTGGTGCCGACATTCGCGGCGGTGCAAGCGTGGGCGGGCGCCGACCGCCGCGCTCGCGTGGTTGCCGGTGTCAATGTGCTCAACGCCGCCTTCATGGTGGTCGGCGCGCTGATTCAGGCGGTGCTGCAGAAGCTCGGCTTCGGCATCCCGTTTTTGTTCGCGCTCATCGGCGTCGCCACCCTTGCGGTCGCGGTCGCCATCGGCCGCACCATGCCGGCGAACTGGCTCTCCGATTTCCTTTCCATCGTGTTCCGCGCCTTCTACCGGCTCGAGGTCAAAGGATTCGACAACATCGCCAAGGCCGGCCCGAATGCCATCATCGCGCTCAACCATGTGAGCTTCCTCGATCCGCCGTTGGCGACGGCGCTGTTGCCCAAGCGCCCCCTGTTCGCCATCGACGTGACGATGTCGCGGCACTGGTGGATCCAGCCGCTGCTCAAATTCGCGCGCACCATGGCGCTCGATCCGCTCAAGCCGTTTTCGCTGCGCGCGATCATCAACGCGGTGCGCGAGGGCAATACGCTGGTCATCTTTCCCGAAGGCCGCATTACAGTTACCGGCAGCCTGATGAAAATCTACGACGGCGCGGCGCTGATCGCCGACCGTTCGCAGGCGATGCTGGTGCCGGTGCACATTGACGGCCCGGAGGCGTCGATCTTCAGCCGGCTCACGCGCGCGCAGGTGCGCCGCCGCTGGTTTCCGAAAATCACCGTTACCATCCTCGAGCCGGTGAAGCTTGAGCTCGATGAGGCGCTCAAAGGCCGGCGGCGCCGGCAGGCGGCGGGCGCGGCGCTCTACGACATCATGTCCGATCTGATGTTCCGCGCCACCCCCACCGATCGCACTCTGGTCGAAGCGCTGGTCGAGGCGGCAAAAGTTCACGGCAAACGCTGGCCGGCGATCGAGGACCCGGTCAGCGGCCAACTGAGCTGCCGGCGGCTCCTGCAGGCGATCGCCATTCTCGGCGCCAAGCTCAAACCGCTGGCACTCGAAGGCCGCGCGCTCGGCGTGATGCTGCCGACCTCGAACGGCGCGGTGGTCACGCTGTTTGCGGTGATGTCCGCTGGGCGGGTGCCCGCCATGATCAATTTCACCTCCGGTGCCGCCAGCATCCTGGCGGCATGCCGCGCCGCGGAGGTCGACACCATCCTGACTTCGCGCGTCTTCGTCGAAAAGGGCCGGCTGGAAAATCTCGTCGCTCAGCTCGAGAAAACCATGCGCATCGTCTATCTGGAAGACGTCCGCAAGACGATCACGTTTTCCGAGAAGCTGCGCGGCCTGTTGCACTGGAAAAAGCCGCTGACCGCGCGCAAGCCCGACGACTGGGCGGTGATCCTGTTCACGTCGGGCACCGAAGGAATGCCCAAGGGCGTGGTGCTGTCGCACCGTAACCTGCTCACCAACGTTGCCCAATGCGCCGCCCGGATCGATTTCGGTCGCGAGGACAAGCTATTCAACGCGCTGCCGGTGTTTCACTCGTTCGGCTTCACCGGCGGCACCGTGCTGCCGCTCATTTCCGGCGTGCCGATCTTCCTTTATCCCTCGCCGCTGCATTACCGCACCGTGCCGGAGCTGGTTTACTGGAAATGTGCCACCGTGCTGTTCGGCACCGACACGTTTCTCAACGGCTATGCGCGCATGGCCAACCCCTACGACTTCCGCTCGCTGCGCTACATCCTGGCCGGTGCCGAGCCGGTACGCGAATCGACGCGCCAGCTGTTTCTGGAAAAATTCGGGTTGCGCATTCTCGAAGGCTACGGCGTGACCGAGACGTCGCCGGTGCTGGCCATGAACACGCCGATGTTCAACAAATTCGGCAGCGTCGGGCGGCTCTTGCCCTGCCTGACCCCAAAGCTCGAGCCGGTCGAGGGCGTGGACGACGGCGGCCGGCTCTACGTCTGCGGGCCGAACGTGATGCTCGGCTACCTGCGCGCCGACCGACCCGGCGTGCTCGAGCCGCCGCATGAGGGCTGGCATGATACCGGCGACATCGTCAACATCGACGAGCAGGGTTTCGTCACCATAAAGGGCCGCGCGAAGCGCTTCGCCAAGATCGGCGGCGAGATGATCTCGCTCGCCGCTGTCGAGTTGCTGGCCGCCGACTTGTGGCCGAACAACCTCTCCGCCGTGGCGGCGGTGTCCGACGCGCGCAAGGGCGAGCGCCTCATCCTCGTCACCGACAAGCACGCCGCCACGCGTGCCGATTTTCAGGTCTTTGCGCGCAGCAAGCACGCTTCCGAGCTGATGCTGCCGTCGGAAGTGGTGGTGCTCGAAAAGCTGCCGCTGCTCGGCTCCGGCAAGGTCGATCATCTGGCGCTGGCCAAACTGGTGCGCGAGCGGGCGACCGCGCAAGCGGCGGCGGCAGAGTGACCCGACTCTGCCTTTGCGGTCGTTGCGGTGCGCTTCGCGATCGGCGCCGGACCGATCAAGATCGGAATTTTGCTGCCCCGTCGGGCAATTTCGCCGAAATTAGCTAACAGCCTAGCCGGCTCGGGTGGCGTTGAGCGTCGCGGCGGCGCGGATAAGCGCCTTGAATGCTTTTTCGTCGATCTTGCTACCCTCTAGGATATCGATCGCGCGCCTCATATTACCGTCGAGGCTGGAGTTGAAGAGGCGTGCGGGGTCCTTGAGCGCGGCACCCTTGGCGAAGGTGAGCTTCACGACAGCCTTGTAGGTCTCGCCGGTGCAGATGATTCCGGCGTGTTCCCACACCGGAACTCCTCTCCATTTCCACGTCTCGACCACTTCGGGGTCGGCCTCCCGGATGAGCGCGCGGACGCGCGCGAGCGTCTCGCCCCGCCAGTCGTCGAGTTCCTTGATCCTTGCGTCGATCATTCGGGACGGAGAGTTCTCCGCCTTTTGCTTCTTTCGTGCCGGTCGTGGCCTTCTCGGTCTTGGCCTTCTTCATGGTGTTCGCCACTTTCTTCATCATCTGGCGATTTGTGGTCGCCTGTGAGGCGGTTGGCCGGTTAGCCCAACGGATCATTGCGCTCATTATGAGATAGCCGTGAGGGGATCGCGGTCAAGAGAGCGAAATGATGCGTGCGAGGTTCCAAGATGACCTGAAAATATTTCCATGTCCTTTGATCATGAGAGAAATGCGATTGCCGGACAGCGAAGACCGCGCGCTGGGCGTTTCTAAAGGGAAGATCGAAACTGAGAAGGAACATTCTCTCATGGCAAAGATCGTGTTGTTGGCGTTGGCATTGGCGGCCCTGACCGGTGCGCCGGCGCTTGCGCAGTCGTATGACCCCTCGGTTGGGACGGGAAACATCGTGCCCGGCTCGAAGGGAGGCATGCAGTCCGGGGGATATTCGGGGCAATTTTATAATCATGGGCCCGGCAGCCGTGCGTACGGTTACCAATCCGGTGCGTACGAAAGGCAGTAATTAGCGCCGAGCATGCTTGGATCGCGACCGACAAAAAGCGTCGCGCTCCCCGAAGGAAAAAAGTGAAAAGAGCCCGGTGGCGAAGCCGGGCTTTTTTTGCGCCGGCCATCACTCCGCCCGCGCCAGGACCTGCTCAAGCTTGGCAAAAAATTGCTGCCAGCCGTGCTTGGCGCCGCCGATGGCCTGGTTCTGATCCGGCCGAAAACCCGACTGCTCCATGTGCAGATGAGTTCCCGTGCTCGTCGGGGTGAGCGTAAAGGTCACCACGCTCGCTAGATTAAATGCCGCATCGTCGTGGGTGTAAAATTCCAGGTGTAGGACAGCGTCCTGTTCGGTTCGACAACGAGAACTTCGCAGTCCAATACGCCGCCCCATTCTCCACGCAGATGGAAACGGTGGCCCACGACCGCGCTGAAGTCGTTCTGCATCAGCCACTCCTCGATCAAGTGCGGCTGGGTGAGCGCGCGCCAAATCTTTTCCGGCGCAAACGGGAACTCTCGTTCGACGACGACGGAGCGTGCTTCGGTTGCGGACTTGTTCATTGGTCCATTCTCTTCAGTAGATCTTCAAGGGCGTCAAACTTGCGTTGCCAGAAGCCGGTCATCTGGCTGGTCCAGTCGATCAGCGGGGCTAGTGCGCCGAGTTGCGCGCTATAGTGCGTCTGGCGGCCGGCGTGGCGGTCGCGCACCAGTCCGGCGTGCTTCAATAGTGCGAGATGCTTCGAGACAGCCGGCTGCGAAACCCCGGCCCGCGCCGTCAGCGCGGCGACCGTCTGCTCTCCCTCGCGGCATAATCGTTCGAAGATGCCGCGCCGCGTCGGATCGGCGAGTGTGCGAAAGAGCATATCGTGACCGTTCCGCATTTTTACCTTTTCAGGACTTATAATCCGCTGGTTATTGATTATGTATAACTGTGGGGTTATGCATGTGTCAAGTCGCAAAATCCGGTGCGGGCGCGACGAAGCGACGGCATCCCAGCCCCAGCCACGGGGCCAGCCCTGCCCCGCCGCGCGGGCGTAAGGGCTGTTTCCCTGCGTGCGCAGGACCGATATGCTGGCGGGCATGTCCGAGACGGTGCAATTCGCCGACCCGCATCCGCGGCGGTTCGAGGGTTCGGTCGCGACGCTCGACCGCGGCCGGCTCTATGCGCTGCAGCACACTTATCCGCTCGACGGCCGGGTGAGTTTTTATCCAGCCAGCGCGCGCGGTTTTTCCGTAGCGAACAGCTATCTGTTGCGAGAGCCCGACGCGGCGTTGCTGATCGACACCGGTTTCGGCAAGGACGAGGCGGTGATCCGTGGGGAGATTGAAGCGCTGATCGCGCCCGGACTACCGTTGTCGCTGTTCCCCTTGCGGCTCAACGAATTCATGTCGATCAACAACGTCGAGAGTTTCGCCGGTCACTTCAGCGTCGAGACCTGCTATACCAGCAACATCGACGCCGCCCTGTGGTTCGATTTCGGCGCCAAAGCGGACGGCCGCGACACTCTGAAGTCCATGAAGGTCACCGCGGTGAGCCGCGCCGAGACGATCACGCTCGGCGGTGGCGACCGCCTCATTGACGTGATGAACGCGCCGATCCGGCTCATCGCCACGCGCTGGCTCTATGACCGCTCCACGCGGACGCTGTTTTCGTCTGATCTGTTCACACACGTTTGGCGCGGCAGTGAGCGTGGTCCCTGGTTTGTCACCGAGGCCGACAACGATTCGACTTCGCCCGCCGAAATTCGCTCGTTCATGCTCAATACGCGCTATTGGTGGCTGGAGGGCGCGCCGACGGATTCGATCCGCCGCGGCATCGGCGCGATTTTCGACAAGTACAATATCGAGACGATCGCGCCCGGCTACGGCTGCATCCTGTCCGGCCGCAAAGTGGTCGAGCGGCACTACCGGATGCTCGACGAGTTTCTCAAAAGCTGCGACCGGAGCATGGCGACCTCGCGCTACGTCTTCCGCGACGAGGAGAGATAAAATGCTCCCTCACCCTTATGTTCTTGCCTCGCCTGATTGGGGAGGGTCGGTGCGCGGGACGCGCCGGGGGAGGGGTCGCAAACCGCGCACTGTTCCTCGCGCCACCCCCCACCTGGCAGCCGAAGCTTGCCATCGGGCGGCGCTTCGCGCCGACCCTTTGGGCCGCCGACCTCTCCCTGACCGGGGGAGGTGACGCCACAACATTTCCGGAGCAGTGACGATGCTCGACAAGACAAAGATGAAAAGCATGCTCGATGTGCCGGTTGCAGCCAGGATGCCGCGCGAGATCGCACCCGGTGTATTCTGGATCGGCGACTGCCTGGCGCAGCGCCACAAAGGCAAGGTCTATCACGGCTACAACGCGGCCTATCTGGTCGCGGGCGACGACGCCTCGATCCTGGTCGAGACTGGACACCCGAAGGACTTTCCGGTGATCGAGCGGCACATGAACGAGCTGTTTGCCCGCGGCATCGCCCCGCTCAAATTTCTGTTTGTCACCCACCAGGAGACGCCGCATTGCGGCGGGCTGGGCCGCGTGCTCAAGACCCATCCCGACGCGCTCCTCGTCGGCGACGTGAGCGACTACCACCTCGCCTTCCCGCAGTACGAGCACCGCATGCGCTCGATGCACGAAGGCGAGGAGATCGACCTCGGTGGCCGCAGCTTCATGGCTGTCGAGCCGGTGATCCGCGACCTACGCACCACTTGGTGGGGTTTCGACATGCGGGAGCGCGTGCTGTTTCCCGGCGACGGCTTCGCCTACAGCCACTATCACGAGGACGGCCATTGCGGCCTTCTCGCCGAGGAGGCGGTTTCGCTTGACCTGCCGGACGTGTCGTCGACCTTTGCCGACCTCGCGCTGTTCTGGACCAAGTTCGCCGATATGAACGCTTATTGCGACCGGCTCGACCACCTGATCGCGCGGCTTGACGTCAAGACCATCGCTCCCACCCACGGGCTGCCGATCACCGACGTGAAGGTAACGGTGCCGAAGGTGCAGGCCGGCTTGAAAGCCGCGGCGCTGATGCCTGAGACGGGCACCAATGAGAAGACGGCGTCGGCTTCGTAACCCTACTTTACCGTGATCACCAGGCCGTTGAGGTCGGCGCTGACGATGGCACCGACCGACCGGCCGGTGAGCGTCAGGATCGCGCCGTGCTGGTTGGTCAGTACGATGGCCTGCGCCCCCCGGCCGATAGCCGCGCCGACATTCCCCGCCGCATAGACGCCGGTGACATCCGACGGGCCGCGGATGTTGCTCACCGTGCCTTCGAAGCGCGTCTCGGAAGCGCCGAAAGTGAAGCCGTAGCTTACGCCGCCGATCCCCAGCGGGTACCGCCTGCCGTGGAAGATGAGCGTGCCGGAGCCGCCCGAGCCGCCGACGACAAAGCCCGCCTTGAGCACGCTGAAGCTGATGGCGCCATCGTCGGCGTATGCGGCGGAGAAGAACGTGATGCCGGTCAAGGCCAGCACTGCGATTACGCTTGCACGAAGGACGGATAAGGCGCGCATGGGTATTGCTCCCTAGGGGCGAATGAGGACACGAATCGGCTTTGCCGGAGGACACAATACCGCGCGAGCGGCCTGCCGCCTATTTCCCAGCGCATTTTTTCTCGCCCGCGGGCTTGCTATCGTTGTCACCGGCGAACGATGAGGAGGGAGATTGTTCATGCCTGGACTGCTGCAAGGCCACATCGCGGTCGTCACCGGTGCGGGATCGGGAATCGGCCGCGCCATCGCGCTCGGCTTCGCGCGTGAAGGCGCCACGGTCGCCGCGCTCGACATCGCGGGTGCTACGGCGACGAAGACGGCAGCCGACATCGCCGGCGCCGGCGGCAAGGCGCATGCGTTCGCGCTCGACGTGCGCGATCGCGAGGCCTGCCGCACGCTGGCGGCGAAGGTCGCAAGCGAGGTCGGCCAGGTCTCGGTCCTGGTCAACAATGCAGGCATCAACCGGCGCAATGGCTTTACGGGCGATGCCGAGGCCGTGCTCAAGGACTGGCAGGACATCATGGCGATCAACCTCAACGGCGTGTTCAACGTCACGCACGCTTTCCTCGCTCCGCTGCGCGCCGCCAAGGGCCGCATCGTCAACATTGCGTCGATCCAGTCGTTCGTCCACGTGCGCACGCCGAATTCGCCCGCCTACACCACGTCAAAGCACGGCGTGCTCGGCTTCACGCGCGCCCTCGCCGCGGAACTGGGCAAGGACGGCGTTCGCGTCAACGCCATCGGCCCCGGCCTGATCGAGACGCCGCTGAACGAGAAGGTGCGCACCAACAATCCGGAGTTGATAAAGATCTTTATCGACCACACTCCGCTCGGCCGCACCGGCCAGCCGGAAGACATTGTCGGCCCGGCGCTCTTCCTGGCGTCGGATCTGTCGGCCTATGTCACCGGCGCAATCGTCATGGCGGATGGGGGGTATCGGGCGATTTGAGAGCCGGGTGCGCCGCCGCTATCGTTGCGGATCGCGTCACCCTCATTGGACTTGTCCGCGCAACGCGCGCGGCCTGCTATTTGCTTTTGATCTGACCGGCGTCGTTGAGAATAATTTCGGGCCTTCCTCTATAGAGCTTGATCGTGCCGGTGACATCTATGGTCGTACCTTCAAGGCTGTCGACGTTTGGAAATTTGCTAGCGTCGTCCGAGAAAATCACGCCGGCGAACGGATTACGGGGATAATGGCCGCCCATGTCGATGAACGTGGCATTCCCGGACGCCGCGTGGTGGACCTCGCCGACAACGCCTTCGACGGTGACCGACTGGCCGACGTGTTGCGATGCTTCGGACGGCGTGATCGTCTCGGCGAATGCCGGCGTTACCGCAAGGAGGGGTGCCAGGACGATAAGAATCGCCTTCGCCGGGATCAAACGACCACTGGCGACTGTCCGTTCTCGTGAAGCGTTTGGATTTGACATTCGCTTTACAAATTGGCGGCCGAGTAGGTGGCAAAGTGGGTAGCGAATGCTCCCCTAGGATCGCACGCGTCCGCCGTCGACGTTCAGGGTCTGCCCGGTCATGAAGGCGGCATCGTCGCTCGTGAGAAACGACAGAGCGCCAACCAGGTCCTCCGGCAGTTCCGGCCGCTTGATGGCCTGCAGGGTCGCGACGGCAAGAAATTCTTCGTCCATGCTGACGAAGCCGGGCCGCGGCTTGCGCACGATCGTTCCTGGCGAACGCGTCAGTCCCGGCGCGATGGCATTCACCGTGATGCCGTCGGTGGCGAGGTCGCCCGCGAGTGCCCGGGTGAAGCCGATGATGCCGCCCTTAGAGGCGACATAATGGGCAAACCCGGTGGTCACCGAGCCGAACGTGCTCGATGCCATGTTGACGATGCGTCCCCATTTGCGCACGCGCATGCCGGGGACGAAGGCGGCGGTCACCAGGAACGTGCCGTCGAGATTGATGGAAAGCACCTTGCGCCAATCGGCAAACGTCATGCCGGCAAAATCCTGCTGCGGGTAAATGCCGGCGCAGTTCACCACGATGTCGACATGGGCGAATTTTTCCTGCACCTGTTTGGCCATTGCGGCGACCGCGTCCGGATCGGAGACGTCGCATCCGACCGCGAGAGCCTTGCGGCCCGCGGCTTCGACGAGTTTCACGGTCTCGCCTCCGTCCGCTATGTCCGCGACGGCGACATGCGCGCCGTCCTCGGCAAGACGCTTGGCGAAAGCCTGCCCGATGCCCTTGGCGCCGCCGGTGATGACGGCGACCTTGTCCGTGTGTCCTTTGCCCATGACGCGTCTTTCTCGGTTGCGGCAGCCGCGGGACGGGGTTTTCTTGCCCAATCCATCTGCGTGCGGCGAAACCGGAACGGTGGCAAGGCGCTGGAATGGTCGAGCGCCCACCGCGGCTGCGTGGGCGCTCGTGAGACTCGGAGGAAATCAGCAGGGAGAAGGGGCCTCTTCCGTTCTCGCTGATCGCCGCTTAACGAACAAACTATACCACGTTTGTTTACCGTCGGGCGGCAATTCTAAACGCTTGGTTAAGATCGCGACGCCTCGGCGCGCGGCCTCATCGGATCGCACTGCCGCGGGGCCTGCGCAACGCCGGTCAGATCAAAATTCTTCGAGCAGCCGGCCCAGGCCGGTGATCTTGTCAGCGATCCCATTCTGGCGCAGCGCATGCTAATAGGTCGCCGCGTTGATGGCGATCACGGGCTTGCCCAGAAACAGTTCGGCGGCCGCGACGAGGCGCACCATGCTCAGATTTGTACCGACCTGAACGATGGCATCGACGTCGCGGCCGTCGCCATCGAGTTCGATGAGCCTGCCGCGCAGCGTCTCGGGGGTAACCTCGGCGATCGCGGTCCAGCTCTTGCACTGCAGATAGATGTCGCGAACGACCTGGAAACCGCTTTCGCTGAAATAGCGCGCCACCTCGCGGTTGGCGACCGGAAAATAGGGAGACAGAAACGCGATCCGCCTGATTCCCCCGTAGGCCCTGAGCGCCGCGGTGCTGGAATGCGAGCCGATGGAAATGCCGACGCCGGCTTCGCGCTCGACCTTGGCCTGAAAGGCGTCGGCGCCGGCCACACCGCCGTAGAACGTAACCGACGACATGCCCATGACCAGATAATCGGGCGAGCAGGTCATGACGCTGCGCACCGCATCGAGAACGTTCTCGCCGATCAGCTGCGTGCCCGCCATGAAGGTTTCGTTGCTGACCGCTTGCGCGTTGGGGGTGAAGATGCGGCTGTAATGATTGGTGACGCCCGGCGGCCGCATCATTTCGAAGTCGGGTTGAACGATCGTGTTCGTGGACGGGCCGATGACGCCGAATTTGCGGCGAAAGCCGAGAACGTCCCGCATCGTCGATCCGCCTCGAAACGTCACGCAATGGCCCGGCAATTTGCGAACAGACAGCGAGGAATAGACCGTCAGCAGCTCGTCCGCAGCGGCGTCACCGGGATCGTGCGAGAAGCTTGCTCCCGCATTTCGCCACACTTCATCCAGTTACGCTTGCTACCAGTTACGCTTGCGACGCTGCCTGCAGCCTGTCAATGCGCGCGAGATCGCTCGGTCTCTTGCTGCCGCGGCATGCGATTGTGCAGCCAGGCGGAGCGCAAACGGCCGTCGCCCTCGCGGGCGCCACCGGCGCTCTTTGCGCCGGTTCCTCTGTGCGACTTGTATCTCGTCTTTATCTTGCTTTGAGCTGCTCTGCCGATCGGAGCACGATCTCGGGCCTGTTGCGATACAGTTGCACGATGCCGTTCACCGCGATGGTGCGGCCGTCGAGCGTGCTGGCGGCGGGAAATTTGCCGGCATCGCCGGGAAAGATCACCGCGGTGAACGGATTGTCGGGAAAGCGGCCGCCGATGTCGATGAATACCGCGCCGGTCCGTGAGCCGTAGACATTGCCGACGGGGCCTTCGATGGTCACCGTCTGGCCGACATGCTTTTGCGCCTCCGACGGCGCGATGGTCTGCACTTGCGATTGCGCCAGAGCGGGCGTGGCAAAAGTCAAAAAGCCAAGAGCTACAATCAGCGTGCGCATTGTCCTTCTCCCCTTGCGGAAACGGGGTGCGGTGTCCGCTAGTCCACCCGTCGCTAGGAACAAAACAGGAACACAAAAATGCAGCGGCGTCAAGCGGGATCAGGGCGAGGAAAACGCGCCGGCCCTTCCTTTCCCGGGGGACGGAAATTCAGGTGCAATTCACAGCCTGCGCGCGAGCATCAGGCCGAGAACGAGCAGCACGATGAAGATCACGATGAAGGTGTAGAACAGGATGCGCGCGATATCCGCGCTCGCGGCTGCGATACCGGTGAATCCGAACACGGCGGCGACGAGCGAAATCAGAAAGAATATCAGCGCCCATTTCAACAGCGACATGACTGCCCCCGCTTCGCGCCTACGCTAACCGGAAGGCTGCGCTCCGGTTCCCGGCACGGGAGCCGGGAATCGAGCGCAACGGGCCGCAGGGCCAGCCTCGTTTTCACAAGGCCGCCACCGCGCTCACCTCGATCAGAAACTCCTCGCGCACCAGCCGATCGACGATCAACAGCGTGTTCGGCGGATAAGCACCCCCGGAGAACAGACGCGGAAATTCGCGTGTGCGGTAGGCGTAGAAACCGGCGATGTCCTGCGAGTGCACCAGGTAGGTCGTGAACTCGACCAGGTTGGCGAAGCTCGCGCCCTGCGAGGCCAGCGCGGCGCCTATATTTGCGAACGCCTGCGCGCATTGCGCGTCGAACTCCGCGGGGGCCTTGTCGGCGCCCGGCTTGAGACCGACCTGGCCGGCGATGAAGAGAAACTCGGCCGCCTTCACCCGGGTCATGTGCGAGTATTGGCCGAGAGGCGTGCCGAGGATTTGCGGGCTGAGAGTTTGAATCTGCGGCATGGGTGCTACTCCGATCCTTCGACAATGCGGATATCGCGCACGGCGCCGTTGCCGAGCGCTTTGAGCGCCTCCTTGTAGGCGGGGCTGTTGTAGGCGGCGATCGCCTTTTCGACGCTGGGGAACTCGGAAATCACGATGCGCTCCTTCTGTCCCGCCTCGAAGGCGAATGCGGCGCTGCCGCGGGCGAGATAGCGGCAGCCGAATGGCGCGGTCGCCGCCGGCGCCAGCTTGGCGTAGGCGGCGAGCTTTTGCGGATCGGCAATCGAGCGGTAACACGTCACCCAGTAGCCTTTGGGCATTAGGACAACTCCCTGCAAGCGGTTGGAAAGCAAGACGCCTGGCAGTGTAGCCCAAGGCCGACGGGCGCACAGCCGCCCGTGCCGAATTTGCCACCTGCGCGGCGGAAACTCGACATTACCGCCTCCGCGAGTAACATGGCTTCGGCGTGCGCGGTCGCGCCACGGATGATGGAGGGCCGATCATGTCGTTCTGGAGCGCGCTGTTCGGCCAGCGAGCGGCCGTGGAAAGCCCGAAAGTTTCCGATCCGGTCGAGTACAAAGGCTTCGTCATTCGCGCGGCACCGTATCTGAACAACGGCGCCTATCAGACCGCGGGCGTCATCGAACGCGAGATCGGCGGCGTGCGCAAGGAGCATCGCTTCATCCGCGCCGATGCCCACGCTTCCTATGAGGACGCCGTCAATTTTACCGCCAACAAGGCGCGGCAGATCATCGACCTGCAGGGCGAGCGGATATTCAGCGACTGAAACGAGTCATTCCGGGCTCGCGGGCTTGAAAGCCCGCGCCTCGGAATGACGATTACGCCAACCCCTCGACGATGCGCAGGTCGCGTTGCGCGGCGTTGTCGAGTTTTTTCAGCGCGGCCTGATAGCCTGCGCCGTCGTGGGCGGCGGCCGCCTTGTCCAAGCTGTCGAATTCGATGATGACGACGCGCTCTTTGAGGCCCTTCTCATAGGCTTTAGCGGCATTGCCGCGAGCCAGGAAGCGGCCGCCGCCAGCGGCAATTGCCGGGCCGGCAAGCTTGGCGTATTCGGCGAGGGCGGTCGGATCGGACACGGAAAAATAGGTCGACACCCAATAGGCTTTAGCGATGGCGGACTCCATCGTTGCGCAATGCGGTGCGAATTGTTGGCACGCTGGCCGGTGCGGCGCAATGCGCCTTGTGGTCGGCGCATTGGGGGATCGACGGATGCAAGCTTGCCCGGATTATGGATTGGCGGCGGTGAGGCCGGGAATCCGCGGACGGGCCGGCGAAAAAAGACGGAAAAGATAAAGGAAAAAGAGAAAAAATCAGGCGGCGTCGGCGTCGTCGCCGATCTGCTTGGTCAGGCGCTTGAGCATGCGGCGCAGCGCGACGATCTCGCTTTCGAGTTGCGCCACGCGCGCGGTGAGCGCGGTGATGGCCGGCGTGGCACCGGTCGCGCACAGCGCATCGGCAAAGACAAGGCCGATTTCATCGCCGCGGCGCCATTGCACGTGCGCGCGTACGGTCTGCTCCTTCTGCGGAATGTACAGATCGATGATGTCGGGCACGCTCACGGTATCGGAGAAGATGATGCGCGCGCCGGTCGAGGAAATATCGCGGATCAGACAATCGAAAGCATTGCGGCGCTTGTTGAAATAGACGCAGCCGCGCAGAAAACTGCGCTGGCGCTCCGACTGGCGGCGTTCGCCCATCCGTTCCTCTCGCTTCCGCTGACGCACCGATCCGGACAAGCCTGCCGCAGTCCGATTAAACTTCTCTTACCGCGCGCGCCGAAGCGCGCCGTTCTACGGCATTTGGCGACAATTTGCATTTGGCGATATTTGCCGTCTCTCACCCGGCTTCCTGCCAACAGGACCAGGGGCCAACCTTTCCCCACTGGGAAGAGAAAGTCGTTGCCGCAATTGTCGACTCTCAACCGTGAAGGGAGGTCGCACCAAAGCGGCGGTGAGGGGGGACCGACATCGAAGTGTTGCGGAATTCCGCTCGGCCTACCAGGCCGAAAACAGCCGGCCGACGTCGTAGACGGATGCGCCGGCCGCACACGCCAGCAATCCGCAGCCGAAGAACCCGAGCATGATCGCCCTGTTGAGGCGGCCGAGCGTATGCCGGTCGAGCAAATGGATTCTTCCGAGAATATGGACCATGGGATCCGTCCCTGGCGGACCGTCGGCTATTTCCCCCAGTATGCCTCGGCCGCTCTCTGCCTTGCGTGCAAAGCACCTAACGTTCGACCCCATCGTTGCGTATGATGCATCGCCGCAGGGCAGCTTTGCAAGAGGCGAGCGGCTGAAAGTTTTGCGCTTGCCTGCCGGCTCGCAAGCGGCGCCGGATTCGGCTAGGAAAAGCCGCAGAAATTCAGTTTCGCCAGCGGCTTGGCGAGCCCTTGTGGGGCGCATCCCGGCAACGAGCGCTGCTTGCGATTGCGATCTCGCCGGCCGTGCGGCGGCAGGCGGCGGGAAAAAAGGAGATCGCCAATGCAGGTTTTCGATCTGGTCCGCGAGGCCGCGTTCGACCCGCAGCACCATGTCGAGAAGATTCTTGGGCGGATCGGGGCCGGCGACGTCACCGTCGCCTGTTGGGAGCCGGGCCAGATCAGTCCCTATCATTGTCACCCGCACGCCACCGAAATCTATTTCTGCTTCGAAGGCGGCGGCACCATGCGCACGCCGGAGACGACCGTCGCCGTCGCGCCCGGTGCTTTCGTCGTGCATCCGCCGGGCGAGGTGCACGAATACGAAAACGGCGGCCGGCGCACGCTGTTGTTCCGCGTGCGCTACGGCGCCGACATGGCGTCGCGCCACTGGCGCTGGCGCGGCCGCGACGGCTGGACGCAGAGCGCGCAGGACGCCGAATACTACAAGCAGCATCCGGTGCGCGCATGAACCGATGCGCGCTTGACCGAATAGCGAGGAGCATCACCCTCTCCCCTTGCGGGAGAAGGTGATCGCGAACTGAGCGAGCGATCCGGTGAGGGGTCAGTGGCCCAAGGTCAGTGGCCTAAGGTCAGTGGCCGAACCCCTCTCGCTCCGCCCAGCAGGAGAACGAGCTCGACAAACGCATCAAAGAACGCGATGCGAGGGCCGAAGAGGAAATGGCAAGCCAGGCGCGATCGGCGCTAAGGTCGCCGTCCAAGAACGACCATCGAGCGGGAGGGAATGCCATGAGCGACGCGACTGTCGACGTCACCGCGGTGCTGGACCGCCAGAAGATCACCGCCTTCAACATTCTCCTGGTGGTGCTGGCCTTTCTGGTGATGATGACCGATGGTTACGACCTTGGCGCCGCGGCGTTCGCCGGGCCCGGCCTGATCAAAGAATGGGGCCTGCGCGGGCCCGAGCTCGGCATCCTGCTGTCGAGCTCGCTCGCCGCCGGTCTGTTCGGGCCGCCGCTGCTCGGCTATCTCGCAGACCGGTTCGGGCGCAAGCGCGTCATCGTCGCCGGCGCGTTTGCCTTCGGCCTGTTTTCGCTGGCGGCCGTCGCCACAGCCTCGCTCAATCAGCTCGTGATCACGCGCATCCTGGCCGGCGTCGCGCTCGCCGGCACGATGCCGATCATGGTGTCGCTCATCAACGAGTTCGCGCCGAAGAACGCGCGCGCCACCATGGTCATCCTGATGTTCAGCGGTGTGACCTTCGGCGGCGGCCTGCCAGGTTTGATCGCCGCCAAGTACATGGCGGTTCACGGCTGGCGCATTCTGTTCTGGGTCGGCGGGCTGGCGCCGCTTGCCGTCGCCGCCGTCCTCGCGGTTGCGCTGCCGGAATCGGTCAAATACCTCGTGCTGCATCCGCGCCGCCGCGACGAACTCGTCGCGCTGCTCCGGCGGCTCGACTCGACGTTACAGATCGGGCCCGCGACACGGTTCATCATCTCCGGGGAAGAGAATAAAGCGCGCTTCTCGCTCGGCGCCCTGCTCAAGGGGCCGCTCGCGGTCCTCACCCCGCTTTACTGGGTGTCGAACCTCGCCTGCCTGATGGTGTTCTATTTCATCAATCAGTGGATGCCGACGGTGCTGTCGAGCTCCGGCGTATCGGTCGAGCAGGCCGCCATCGCGACGGCGCTGTTCCAGTTCGGCGGCACGGCGGCCGGCCTCTTGTCGATGCGGTTTCTCGACCGTGTTGGCTTCCTGCCGGTGCCGATCCTGTTCGCCTGCGGCATACCGGTCGTGATCGCCATCGGCGTTCCCGGCCTGCCGCCCGCGGCCCTGATTGCATTGGTCGCCAGCGCCGGCTTCTGCCTGCTCGGGCTGCAGTTCGGCAACATCGCCACCGAGGCGAACATTTATCCGACCTATATTCGCGCCTGGGGCATCGGCTCGAATTTCGCCGTTGCCCGGATCGGCGGCGCGCTCGGGCCGCTGCTCGGCGGCATGGCGTTCGGCGCGCATCTGCCGGCGCAGCGGATTTTCGCGATCGCTGCCGCACCGCTCGTGGTCGGTCTGATCGTGTCGCTCCTGATCGTGCCGCGCTACCGCGCTCAACTGCGGCGCCAGCGCGGCGAAGCCGGAGAGGTTGTCGCCGCGCCGGCCGCGGCCCAGGCGGCAGAGTAGTCCGCAGGCCAACCAGGTCCGCCGTCAACTAATTTGGTCCGATGATGCCTACGGAAGAAGCTGGCCGCTATTTCCGCGCCACGCGCCGGGACATCGCCGTCAGGATCGCCATCAACGCACTGGCGCCGCTCGGCCTTTATGCTCTGCTGACCCATTTGCGCGCCGGCGATTTTGCCGCGCTCGCCGGCGCCGCCGCCGTCCCGGCGCTGTGGACGATGGCGCTCTGGTTGTGGCGCCGGCGCGTCGACTGGATCGGCCTGTTCGCTTTCGTCCTCTTCGCGGTCGAACTGGTGGTGGCGGCGCTGCTCGGCGGCAATGAATTGCTGCTCAAGACGCGCGCCGCGGTGCTCACCGGCCCGCTCGGGCTCGTGCTGCTGGTGTCCGCCCTGATCGGGCGGCCTTTGCTGCTACCTATCCTGCGATGGAGGAGGCCTGCGGCCATGGTCCGATCCGGCGCCTTGGATCGGCTCGCGCACGATCCGGCGGCGCACCGAAGAGTAGTGCAGGCGACCGCGATCGTTGGCGCGGTGTTGTTCGTCCATGCGGCGCTTGAGATCGCGCTGGCGCTTTCGCTTCCGACCGAAAGCTTTCTGATCGCGTCAAAGGCGGCGAACTGGACGCTGGCCGCCGTCGCGATCGGATTGCTCCTGCTGCTGCGGCAAATGAGCCTCCGCCGGCGATGAGAGTGCCCCGCGAGTTGCGGCGCGCCGCGCCCGCTGAGAGGTCAATATCAGGTCGTTGGGCTTATTTCGCCGCCGGGAACGGCTCGGTATAAAACTCGCCGTCGCGGCCGAAATACATCACCTTGCGGCCGCCGATGAACACCTCGTAGTGCGAGCAGCCTGCGGACATGATCCGGCGCAGGAATTCGGCGTAGCCGAGCTCGCCGCGCTGGATGGCCTTGACGGTTGCCGAGACGGCGGTGGAATCAAAGCCCGGCGCGATCGCCGGCGCGTCGTTCAGCGGCAGCGGTTCGTCATAGGCCTCTCTCGCGGCGCCGTAATAGGTGCTGCGCAGCTTGACCAGATCGGCCGTGTAGGACTTTACGCCGGCGCCGACGAGCCGCCGCATGACTTCGGGAAAAGGCGTGTCGGCAAAGCTCTGCCTCATGCATTCTTCGATCGTGCCTGTATTCATCGCAATCACTCCCGTTGACTGGCGTTGAGGGGATCAATCTCGTCGAGGGCAGTGAGCAGGCGCCGCAGGGCGCGCCGCAGCGTCACCGGCTCGGAGGGCGAAAGCTTGCGCGCCAGTCGTGCGTGATACGAACTCGCCGCGGCGGTCAGCCGATCGAGCGCCGCCGCGCCGCGCCGGGTCAGGATCAGGTGCGGCGAGGCGCGGTGGTCGGGATTGTCGCGATACTCCGCTGCGCCCTCGGCGACGAGCAGGTCGGCGATCCGCTGCACGTTCTGCCGGGTGACGCCGAGCACGCGCGCGATCTGCGGAATAGTGTGCGGCCGTCCGCAAGCCGCGCTCATCACCTGCCAGCGTGCCTGGGTCTGGCCGACGGTTCGGGCGATCGCCTCGCCGTAGTCGCGCAGCCGCCCGGCCAGTTCGTAGATGTCCGCCACGATGACCGGAATGTGGGACTGGAGCTTTTCCTCGCTGCTCATGGTTCTGTATTGCCATATAGACAATATATTGTCAATATGAGCGGGCGGGTGAGCGAAGCATAGTCTACCGTCCGGGTCCGCTTCAGAGGATTACGGGTAAATGTCTCAGTTTGATTATGGCATCTTCGGCTTCTTTTCCATAAGCTCGACCTCGCGCTCCATCGTGGCCTCTAAGCATTACCGTATCGCCGCAACGTATCGCTAGGCTCAGCGACGCCACGAGGCGCGACGCGACGCAACGCGAGTTTAATTGCCCAAGGGACCTGGCGGCCAGCGCCGCCCCGCCGACGTGAACGCTCGCGCCGTCATGATCGCCAAGATCGCAACGGGCGAGATCGAGGACGCGCGGCCATCGCCTGAATCAGAGGGCAAGCATCCGGGCGCCGTCGCCTTGGGCCGCATGGGCGGCAAGGCGCGGGCAGCTGCAATGTCGCCCCGCCGCCGGAAGCAAATTGCCCGCCAAGCCGCCGAAAAACGCTGGAAATCGATCAACAAGGAATAAGTTACGGAATAATTTTCTTGATTTATGTCGTGGCGTATGCGATCGTTGGGGCAGGATTGGAGAAGCTCCATGCCCCATCGAACCCTTGACCAGACACTTGATGCGCTTGGCGAAACCGCCATCGATGAATTGGCGGAAATCGTTCGGGCAGGTCACGCCCGATATATGGCATATTCCCCCGCTGACTTGCTTGAGCTTGATGTACGCGCTCAGGCGGCTTGCACCTTTTGTCACATGCACGCCGAAGCAGATCGGCGCTTGATGGGACGCGATGATGTTCGTCCTCTTGAGTACCGCGGCGGCCTGAAGCTCTGGCTCTACGAATCCGCCAGCGTCGTTATCCGCCTAAAGAAAATGGACGAGGACGGCAAGTCAAGAAACTATCCGACGAAGCAGGCGAAAAACTATGACGCGCAACGCGAACTGCCTGGATTGCCCTTGCCGCCGGTCAGGTTGACCGCAGGATATTGGCTGGACGCGACTGGTCAGATTATCAACCGGGTGCAGATTGCGCGCCCGGACGGTCGTCGCCTTCCTACTTGGTGTGCAGCCATCATTTCGCAGGAAGAGAGAAAGGCAGGGGAACGCATTTGGATTGATGTCACTCGCCAGCGGGGCTTTGGTGGCCTGTAAGGAGTCGGCCGCCATGGAAAAGTTCAATCATCACATGCTTATGCTTGCGCGGGATTCGCGTGGGTTGACGCAAGCTGAGCTGGCTTCGCAACTCGGCATTATGCAGGGCACGCTCTCGAAATACGAGACGGGCTTTCAAGAGCCACCGCCGGACGTGGTGGTGGCGTTCACGGATACGCTTGGGTATCCGCAGGATTTTTTTTATGAAGTCGGGCGCCCTTACGGCCTGCCACCGTTTCACTATCGGCGCCGCAAAAAGCTGTCAAAAAAGGCGCTCGCCAGAATAATCGCGGAGATGAACATTCGCCGACTGCATCTCACCAAGCTGCTTGTTTCCTTCAACTGGAAAACGAATGCGTTTATTCCGGAAATCGATCCATACGAGTATCAAGGGCGAGGGAAGAAAGCCCTCACGATGGAAGAGGCGGCCCGATCTCTCCGCGAGATGTGGATGCTACCGCGTGGCCCAATTGAAAACATGGTGCAGCTGATCGAGGACAATGGAGGCATCGTAATTCCATGTGATTTTGGCAGCGATCTGATCGATGCGATGAGTCAGCGCATCGATGGCCTTCCAGTTCTGTTTTTTATCAACGTAAACGCGCCGGCCGACAGATTACGGCATACCTTGGCTCACGAACTTGGGCATATGGTCCTCCATACTGTCACCGTTAAGAGCGATGAGGAAATGGAGGACGAGGCAGACGCTTTTGCGGGCGCATTCTTGCTTCCGGCTGACGAAATCCGTCCACAGCTTCGGCGATTCGATTTGCGGCAACTGGCAAATCTCAAACGCTATTGGAAAGTTTCGATGGCTGCCCTTGCTGTCAGAGCAGATCGTTTGATGCTTGTTACGCCGTACCAGACGAAGATGTTTTGGATTGAAATGGGAAGGCTTGGGTATCGCAAGCGCGAGCCGAACGAGCCGCCAAAAGAGCATCCGAAGCTGCTTCGTCAGATGATTTCCTTCCATGTGAAAAAGCTCGGCTACGGCCTCTCTGAGGTGGCCAAACTCCTACATCTCAAAGCCGCTGAGTTTCAGGAAATGTATAGGAATGAAATCCTTGGAATTGGGCCTGACGGTGGGCAACCAAGATTGCGTTTGGTTAAGTGACTTTTACTTGTCGCTAAGCAAGAAATGTCGCGTCCAAATCCTCACCGTGCTGGTTGAGGGTTTGTCGCTCCGTTCAATTTCGCGGGTCTGTGACGTTTCGATCAATACCGTCACCAAGCTGCTCGTTGACGCTGGCACGGTTTGCGCCGAATTCCATGATGCCAAGGTCCGGGGAGTAAAGGCGCGGCGCGTCTAAGTTGACGAAATCTGGTCTTTCACGGCCGCGAAGCAAACGCCCGCATGAAAGCGCCGGTAGTGGGCGCGGGCGATACGTGGACCTGGACGGCCATCGAGGCAGAAACCAAGCTATCGTGTCTTGGCTGGTCGGTAGCCGCGACAGTGACGATGCGATGGCGTTTATGAAAGATCTCGGCTCGCGCCTCGCCAATCGCGTTCAACTCACCAGTGATGGGCACAAGGCTTACTTGGACGCAGTTGAAGGCGCATTTGGCGCGGATGTTGACTATGCCACGCTAGTGAAGCTTTACGGTGCGGCTTCAGATAGTTCCAAGGGCCGGTACAGCCCGGCGGAATGCATCGGATGCCGCAAGACGCGGATCGAAGGCGATCCCGATCCGAAACACGCCAGCACGTCGTTTGCCGAACGGCAAAACCTTACTACGCGGATGCAGATACGCCGATTAACCCGGCTCACCAATGCATTCTCGAAAAAGGTCGAGGACCATTGTCATTCGCTCGCGCTCTATTTCGTCTGGTACAATTGGGTTCGTATCAACAAGACGCACAAAGTCACACCGGCAATGGCGGCTGGCCTGACCGACAAGCTCATGGACATGGAAGACATTGCGGGCATGATCGAGGACGCGGCGATGCAGGAGACTATTCAAAAGCGGACGGCGACGCTTGGTCTGCCACAATCAAACTGAGACACTACCGGATTGCGTCGGAGGGTGCCATTGCGCCGGCCAGTTCGGGCCGGAGCCATTGGGCTGACCCGCCCCCGCGAAGATCAGCCGGCGTTCTTCTGCGCCCGCTCCATCGCCCAGCGATTCTCCGGAACGGGAAGTCCGAGGTTTTCGCGCAACGTCCTGCCCTCGTAGTCCTTGCGGAACAGTTTGCGGCGCTGCAGCTCCGGAATGAGCAGATCGATGATGTCGGCAAGCCCGCGCGGGAAGGTGAGCGGCATGACGTTGAAGCCGTCCGCGGCGCCGCCGCGAAACCAGAGTTCGAGCGCGTCGGCGACTTCCGACGGCGCGCCGATGACCACGCGGTGCCCGCGCTGTCCGTAGACGCGCCTGAAAAGCTGGCGGATGGTCAGGTTCTCGCGCCGCGCCAACTCGACCATGACCTTGACGCGGCCCTTCTGTTCAATATCGGGATGCGGATCAGGCACCGGCCCGTCGAGCGGATAGTCCGACAGATCGAACCCGAAATACGACGACAGATCCTTGATCGCCAGTTCCGGCGAGAGCAATGCCTGCAAGCGTTCGTATTTTTCCGCCGCCTCGGCGCGGGTGGCGCCGATGACGGTCATCACCCCGGGCATCACCTTAATCGCGCCGGGAGGGCGGCCGTAAGCGGCGGCGCGACGTTTGATGTCGGCGTAGAACGCCTGGGCGGCCGCGAAATCCTGCTGCACGGTGAAGGTGATTTCGGCGGTTTCGCCGGCGAGATCGCGCCCGTCGTCCGACTGGCCGGCCTGTACGATCACCGGATGGCCCTGCGGTGAGCGATGCACGGTCAATGGACCGCGGACCGAGAAATGCCTGCCCTTGTGATTGAGAAAATGCAGCTTGCTGCGATCGAGATAGATGCCGCCTTGCTTGTCGGCGATCACCGCACCGTCTTCCCAGCTGTCCCAGAGTCCGAGCACCACCTTGGCGAATTCGCGCGCTCGCGCGTAGCGGTCGCCGTGATGCGGGTGCGTCTCCCTGCCGAAATTGTAGGCCTCCGCTACGGCGAGCGAGGTCACCAGGTTCCACCCGGCGCGTCCGCCGCTGATCTGGTCCAGCGAGGCGAAGAACCGCGCAACGTGAAAGGGCTCGAAATAGGTGGTGGTCGCGGTCGCGACGAGACCGATGCGTTCGGTAACGGCGGCGATGGCGCCCAGAAGCGTGATCGGTTCGAGCCGCGATGCTTGCGTGGTGCGAGTCCACGACTCGACATCGTCGGCGCCGAAGGTCGCATTGGTGTCGGCCATGAACAACAGATCGAACTTGCCGCGTTCGGCAAGCCGAGCAATGTCGAGATAGTGGGACAGCGATTGCCGGCCGTTGGGGTCGACATCCGGATCGCGCCAGGCCGCCACGTGATGCCCGGTGCCATCGAGGAACATGCCAAGCTTCATCATGATCGCACCTCTGGCGCGTCTATCTCGGCAGTCCGGGCATCTTGCCCTGCCTTGCCGCCGAAATCGATAGTTTCGGCGATCAGGCTCGATCACGTCTGCCGCGCCGGCCCGGGCGGGTGATGGCAGGTTTTCAGGGCAACGGCTTGCCCCGAACGTCGCTTGCACGTTCGATCTTGATCAACACGCCGATGCCGGTGTCGGCGCCCACGTGGGTCTGCTCGCGCGGCAGAAGCAGCTTGAATATGGCATCATGGACCGGCCCGTTTTCGTGCAGTTCGGCTATTCCATAAAAGCGCAAAAAGCCCGAATCGAGAATGCCGTCGCGCTGCGCCTTGAAATTGGCGTAGATCACACACACGCGCTTGTCGTAACCGAGATTTTCCAGGGCCTGCTTCTTTGAGCGCTCCCAGTAGGCGAGATGTTCATCGTCGAACACCACCATGCTGCCCTTGGGGGAGATGTTCGGACCGTTCGGCCCTTGCGTCGCGAGGAGGCACGGCGCGCCGTCATCCCACGCGCTCCTGATGAGTGCTTTAAGCTTTTCGCTGATTGCCATGGGATGTTTCTTTCGTATCGTCAGTTCGCCCGCATCGCCAGCACCCGATCCACCATGGCGCCGGCTTCGCCCAGATAATTCGCCGGATCGCACAGTTTCGCCAGCGCGGCGCGGTCGAGGTGTTTGGTGATTTCCGCGTTCTCGGCCAGAAGCTCGGCGAGCGGCCGCCCGGTGGCGACGACCTGTCGGCAGATGTCGTAGACCAGATCGTGCGCGTATTGGCGGCCGATATGCGGGCCGAGCCCCATCATCACCGCCTCGGACACGATCAGACCCTTGGTCAGGTCGAGATTGGCGCGCATTTTCTTCTCGTCGGCCTTGAGCCCGGTGAGCACGAACCGCGTCTGCGCCAGCGCGCCGGCCGCAAAACAAAAAATTTCCGGCAGCACGATCCACTCGATCTCCCAAGGACCGGTGGCGCGCTCGTGGTCCTCGACCATGGCCTCGAGCAGCGCCGCCACCTGCTGGCGCACCACCGCGTTGAGCGCGGTGATGTAGACCGACGAGATCGGGTTGCGCTTCTGCGGCATGGTCGACGACGAGCCGCGGCCTTCGTGGAACGGCTCGTAGACTTCCTCCACTTCGGTCTGCATCAGAAGCTTGATGTCGAAGGCGATCTTGCCGCAGCTGCCGGTGGCGAGGCCGAGGAAGCAGCCGACCTCGGCAATGGTGTCGCGCACCGTGTGCCAGGCGATCGGCGGAACGCCGAGATCGAGCTCCTTCATCAGCGCGGCCTGCACTTCCAGCCCGCGGCCGCCGAGCGAAGACAGCGTGCCGGCGGCGCCGCCGAACTCGCCGACCAGCACGCGCGGACGCAGTTCGCGCAAGCGTTCCTTGTGCCGCTCGAACGCTGCGAGCAGCGTCGCCATCTTGTAGCCGAAGGTGATCGGCACCGCCTGTTGCAGATTGCTGCGCCCGGCCATCGGGGTGTCGCGATGCTTGCGCGCCAGCTTCGCGAGCGCGTCGGCGATGCCGTCGAGGTCGGCCTCGAGCAGAGCGAGCGCCTCGCGAATCTGCATCACGGTCGCGGTGTCGGTGATGTCCTGCGTGGTTGCGCCCCAATGGCACCACTGGCCGAGGCCGTCGCGGCACGCCGCCACCAGCTGCTGCACCACCGGCAGCACCGGATAGCCGATTCGCTCGGTCTGCGTTTTCAGCTTGTTGAAATCGATCTCGGCGATGGTGCAGTGGCGGCAGATCTCCTCGGCGGCCTCTCTCGGAATGACGCCGAGCCGCGCTTGCGCCCGCGCCAGCGCCGCTTCGAAGTCGAGGTATTTTTGTACGCGGTTGCCGTCGGAGAAGACGTTGCGCATTGCCTCGGTGGAGAAAATATCGCGGAAGATGGCGGAGTCGATCAGGGTCGCGGGCATGGGTCAGGCCTCCTTCATGTCATCATCATCCGCGCAAGCGCATGATCTGTATCGCCCGCGAATGGAGATGACAAACGGGAGAAAGAAAAGAAGAAGAAGAAGAAGAAGAAAAAAGAACGGCGGCCGGTAAGGGCCGCCGTGTCGGACATCGGTGTGCGCGTTGTCGTTACGCCGCTTGCGCGACCGTCGCGCCTTTGAATACCAGACCGTCCTTGCCGGCGGCGATTTCCACCTTGTCGCCTTCCTTGAGGTCGCCGCCGAGAATCCTTTCCGCCAAGCGGTCCTGCAATTCGGTCTGGATCACGCGCTTCAATGGCCGTGCGCCGAATGCCGGATCATAGCCTTTTTCGGCGAGCCAGGTGCGGGCGTCGGGCTTGAGCACGAGCGTGATCTTGCGGTCCGCCTGCAAGCGCTTGGCGAGCAGGTTCATCTGGATGTCGACGATGTGCGTCATGTCCGCGCGGCGCAGCCGGTGGAACAGGATCCGGTCGTCGAGGCGATTGAGGAACTCGGGCCGGAAACTCGCGTCCACGATCGCCATCACCTGGGGGCGCACCTTTTCGGTATCCTCGCCGTCGGGCTGCGCCACCAGGATCTCGGCGCCGAGATTCGAAGTCATGATGATCAGGGTATTGCGGAAATCGACCGTGTGGCCCTGGCCGTCGGTCAGGCGGCCGTCGTCGAGCACCTGCAGCAGCACGTTGAAGACGTCTCTGTGCGCCTTCTCGATCTCGTCGAACAGCACCACCTGATAGGGCCGCCGGCGTACGCTCTCGGTGAGAGTGCCGCCCTCCTCGTAGCCGACGTAGCCGGGCGGCGCGCCGATGAGCCGGGCCACCGAATGCTTCTCCATGTACTCCGACATGTCGATGCGGATGAGCGCCCGCTCGTCGTCGAACAAAAATTCAGCCAGGGCCTTGGTCAACTCGGTCTTGCCGACGCCGGTCGGACCGAGAAACATGAACGAGGCGATCGGGCGGTTGGGATCGCCGAGACCGGCGCGCGCGCGGCGCACCGCGTTCGACACCGCCTTGACGGCTTCGTCCTGGCCGACCACGCGTTTTTCCAGCTGTTTTTCCATGCGCAGGAGCTTTTCCCGCTCACCCTCCAGCATGCGGTCGACCGGAATGCCGGTCCAACGCGAGACGACCTGGGCGATGTGATCGGCGGTTACCGCTTCGTCCACCATGGCGCCCGAAGATCCGCCTCTGCCGTCGCCGGCCTCCATGGCCTTGAGTTTCTTCTCGATGTCGGGAATGCGCCCATAGGCGATCTCGCCGGCGCGCTGGAATTCGCCGCGGCGCTGGGCGTCGGCGAGTTCGACGCGCAACGCATCCAGCTCGTTCTTGAGCTTCTGCGCGCCCGAGAGCTTTTCTTTTTCCGATTTCCACCGCGCAGTGAGATCTGCGGATTTCTTTTCCAGCGCGTTGAGCTCGGTCTCCAGCCCGCCCAACCGCGCGCGCGAGCCGGGATCGTGCTCCTTCTTGAGCGCTTCCTGCTCGATCTTGAGCCGGATGACCTCGCGGTCGATCGAGTCGAGCTCTTCCGGCTTGGAATCGACCTGCATCTTCAACCGCGCCGCCGCCTCGTCCATCAGGTCAATGGCCTTGTCGGGCAGAAAGCGGTCGGTGATGTAGCGGTGCGAGAGCGTCGCCGCGGCGACCAGCGCGCCGTCGGTGATGCGCACGCCGTGATGGGCCTCGTACTTGTCCTTGAGCCCGCGCAGGATCGAAATCGTGTCCTCGACGTTCGGCTCGTCGACATAGACCGGCTGGAAGCGCCGCGCCAAGGCGGCGTCCTTCTCGACGTGCTTCTTGTACTCGTCGAGCGTGGTGGCGCCGATGCAATGCAGTTCGCCGCGGGCGAGCGCCGGCTTGAGCAGGTTCGAAGCGTCCATGGCGCCGTCGGCCTTGCCGGCGCCGATGATGGTGTGCATCTCGTCGATGAACAGCACGTAGGCGCCCGCCGAGCCGATCACTTCCTGCAGCACGGCCTTGAGCCGTTCCTCGAACTCGCCGCGATATTTGGCGCCGGCGATCAGCGCGCCCATGTCGAGGGCGAGCAGCTTCTTGTCGGCGAGGCTTTCCGGCACGTCGCCATTGACGATGCGCAGCGCCAGGCCCTCGACGATGGCGGTCTTGCCCACGCCGGGCTCGCCGATCAGCACCGGATTGTTCTTGGTGCGCCGGGACAGCACCTGGATGGTGCGGCGTATCTCCTCGTCGCGGCCGATCACCGGGTCGAGCTTGCCTTCCCGCGCGGCCGCCGTGAGGTCGCGGGCGTATTTTTTCAGCGCATCGTAGGCATTCTCGGCCGACGCCGAGTCGGCACTGCGGCCTTTGCGCAACGCTTCGATCGCGAAATTGAGGTTTTGCGGCGTCACGCCCGCGGCGGCGAGGATTTTACCGGCTTCGGTGGAACGCTCGAGCGCCAACGCCAGCAGCAGCCGCTCCACGGTGACGAACGAATCGCCGGCCGTTTCGCCGGCTTTTTCCGCGGCATCGAAGACGCGCGCCAGCGCCGGGTCGAGATAGATCTGGCCGGCGCCGGTGCCGGAAATCTTCGGCCGCTTGGCGAGTGCCGCCTCGACGGCGGTGAGCGCCTGGCGCGAATTGCCGCCGGAGCGGTCGATCAGGCCGGCGGCGAGTCCCTCGGGGTCGTCGAGCAGCACCTTGAGCAGGTGCTCGGGACCGAATTGCTGATGGCCCTCGCGCTGCGCCAGCGCTTGCGCCGACTGCACGAAGCCGCGGCTGCGCTCGGTGTATTTGTCGAAATTCATGGTCAACTCCCTAGGCCTATTCCCACCGTCCTGTCGGCCCGGCCGGAACATCGTCATTGGGTTATGGCATTTGGGGTGCCGGATCCCTGATCGAGATAAGGCAATAGAAAACCCGACACCGGCGGACCCCGGAAGCGGCGATCCGCGCCGTTTAATATGGTGTCGAAACCGGCCGGCGGAAGGTCCGCCAGCCCTTGTTTGCCGGCGCCATTTCATGGTTTTGGCGGTCCCGGCAGAGCGATTTCACCCTTCCCTGGAGGGTGCGCTACGCCGGGCCGTGTTACGATTGCGCGCTAGCGGCGTGCTCGGGCAGGCCGGACTGAAGGAGCAGAAGTAATGCACGACGCGGTGGCAATCGAAACGGCCGGCAGCAGCGACTCCGCCTTCGTGCCCGACCCGCCGGGCTGCGGTGCAAGCGGTGCGACGATCGCCGACGTGGAAGCGGACATCCGCGAAGCAATCCGTTTCCACACAGGGAGGCTTCGGGCGGACGGAGGAAGCCGTCAGGAGCCCACCAGCCTCGCGGAATACGTCCAGGCATAGCGCGTCAGCGGACGATGAACGCGCCCCCCGCCACACAGGCAAACACCTACCGCTGGCTGGTGCTGACGGCGGCGACGGCGGCGCAGGCTGCGGCCTCCTTCGCGCTGCTCGGCCTTGCCGCGCTCGCGGGCTTTCTGCAGCGCGACTTCAAGCTCACCGCCGCCGAGACGGGCCTCCTGTTCACGGCAGGCTACGCCGCGCCGCTGTTCTCGCTGCTCTTCGTCGGCGATCTGCTCGACCGTAAGAGCGAGCGGCTGATCATCGGCGTAGGCGCGGCGCTGCTTTCCGCCGCCTTGCTGCTGGCGGCGACCGCGAGCGGCTATGCGGTGCTGCTGCTGTGGCTGTTTGCCGCCGGCCTCGGCTACAGTTCGACCCAGCCGGGCGGCAGCAAATCGGTCTCCGCTTGGTTTCGCGGCGACCGGCTCGGTCTCGCCATGGGCATTCGCCAGGCCGGACTGCCGATCGGCGGCGCGTTGGCGGCGGCGATCCTGCCCGCAGTTGCGGCGGCGTGGAGCTGGCGCGCCGCGTTCGTCGCCGGCGCTGCCGTAGCATTCGCCGGCGGGCTCGTGTTCGCGCTGATCTACCACCCGCCGCGCGAGCAGGCCGGCGCAGCCGCGCAAAGACCGACGCTGAGCTTCGCGGCGGTCGCCGGATTGCTGCGCCAGCGCTGGATGCGCAACGCCATGGTCGCCGGCCTGGCACTGGTGAGCGCGCAATACGGCATCCTCAGCTGGCTGATGCTCTATCTGCGCGACCACGCTCATCTCGCGCTCACAAGCGGCGGCTGGTTTCTGTTTTTGGCGCAGGCGGCGGGCGCTTGCGGCCGCATCACCCTTGCGGCGTGGAGCGATCGCGAACCCTCCGCACGCTTTCGCCTGCTCGCGGTCAGCATGATCGCGGTCACCGCCGGCCTCGTCCTGCTGATGTTCGTTCCGCCGGGTACGCCCGAGCTTTTGCTCGCGCTGCTCGCCGCCTGGCTCGGCTTCTTCGGGCTGGGCTGGTACGGGCCGTGGGTCGCCTACCTGGCCGAAGCAGCGCCCGCCGACAAGGTCGAACTCAGCCTCGGCACCGCCATGGCGCTCAACCAGCTCGGCATCGTCGCTGCGCCGCCGCTGTTAGGCCTCGTGCACGACCTTACCGGCGGCTACACGGCGCTCTGGGCCGCCGTCGTCGTGGTGCTGGCGGTGGCGTATGCGGTGACGGGTGTGACGGCGCGGAGAGGACAGACGGACGTCAGATGAGGGCCGCGTGACGATGTTTCCCTCTCCCTTGCGAGAGAGGGAAATTTGGATCGGTGCTGGTCAGTCGGTGCCAGGGGTTGCAGTTTGGTAACATATATGGTACTTTATGGTCGAGATTGTCGAGTGCCTTGATGCGCAGGGCCGAAGTCCGTACCAAAGATGGTTCTATTCCCTCGACCCGCAGGCTGCGGCCATCGTCACGGTGGCGATTGAACGGCTGGCGGACGGCAATACGTCGCGCGTCAAAAGCATCGGCGAGGGCGTTGCGGAGATCAGGATCGATCGCGGCCCGGGCTATCGGATCTATTTCGGCTGGGACGGCAAGGCGCTCGTCGTCCTGCTTGGCGGCGGCACCAAGCGGCGGCAGCAGCACGATATCGCCGAAGCGCTCGCGCTCTGGCGACTTTACCAAGCGCGCAAGGCGACCGGGCGCAGGAGATAAGGGAATATGCCTCTGACCCGCAGTTTCAACGCAACGGTGCGCGAGCGCGCGGCGCGCGATCCGGCCTTCCGCGCTGCACTTTTCAGCGAAGCCGCCCAGGCGCTGCTCGCCGGCGACCTCGACGCGGCGAAGGCGGCGTTGCGCGCCTACATCAATGCGACCATCGGCTTCGAGAAGCTGGCGGCGAGTACCGGAACCCCGATCAAGAGCCTGATGCGCATGTTCGGCCCGGGCGGAAATCCGACTGCCGCCAATCTGTCCGCGGTCATCCGCGTGTTGCAGAAAAAGACCCGCGTGCATCTTGAAGTCCGCGCCTCGGCGGCGTGACTTGAGCCGATATGGCAATCCACTCCCCCGCCCCTTGCGGCCCGAAGGGGGCGGGCGATGGCGCGCTTCCTTCCTTCTCCGCTTGCGGGAGAGGGTGGCGCAATCGCGCGGCGCGTTTGCGCCAGTGACGGGCCAATCGTTCAGCGCACCGGCGATGCCTTACGCCGCGTCCGCCGGCCGCACCCGCCGCGTAATCTCCGCGCCATGCTCGCGCTCGATCAGGGCGATGTCGTACTGGCTTTGCAGATCGAGCCAGAATTGCGGCTTGTTGCCGAAATAACGGCCGAGGCGGACCGCGGTATCGGCGCTGATCGCGCGGCGACCGTTCAAAATATCGGTGATGCGGCCGGATGGCACGCCAATATCGAGCGCAAGGCGATTGGCGCTCAAGGCGCGCGCGCCCAGTTCGCGCTTGAGCAGACGGCCCGGATGCACGGCGGCAGGCATGGCTTTCACCCCTTGTGATAGTCGACGATCTCGACCTCGTAGGCATCGCCCCTGCGAAACTCGAAGCAAATCCGCCAACGCTCGTTCACGGTCATCGCCCACTGATTTTTCCGCTCGCCCTTCAATTTGTGCAGGCCGATACTTTTCAACGGGCTCAGGTCCGTAAGCGCTTTCACGACATTGAGCGCAAGCAGCAGATCGATGGCCGCTTCAAAATCGAGGCCACGGAACTGATTTGGTCGTTTGCCTTCCCAGACCTTGCGGGTCACGGAGTTTCGCCACGACCGGATCATGGCAGAAACATACTACGTGAGGCGGTCAAGAGCAAGAAAGCTGAGGCGTGCAAGGGGAGAGGGGAAGTAGTGCGCCGCGAGAGAACGAGATTTCTTTGCTTCACCCCCATCTCGGGGGTGAAGGAACGCATTACATCCGCAGCAGCCGTTTGGCATTGCCGGAGAGGATTTGAGACTTGTCTGCGTCGCACAACGGCACGGTGTGCATCCATTCGATCGCCGGCGGGTTCATCACGAACGGCCAATCGACGGCAAACAAAATATGATCGACGCCCATTTCCATCACGCAGCACAGCAGCGCCGGATTGGAGAAATTGCCGCTCGTGGTGATGTAGAAGTTCCCGGCAAAAATGTCGCGGAAACTCATCGATTTCTGCCCCGGCCGCTTGAGCGCCTGGTCGATGCGCCAGAGCAGAAACGGCAGCGTCTCGCCGAGATGGCCGAGAATGATTTTCAGTTTCGGGTATTTCTCGAACACCCCGGAGAGCACCAGGCGAATCGCGGTGGTCGCCGTCTCCACCGTGTAGCCCCAGGCCGGCCGCGCCACCGTGGGAAAGTCCTTGACGTAATCCTCGTAATAGATGCGCGAGACTTCGGCGTTCGGTTGCGCCGGATGCAGATAGATCGGTACGTCGAGTCTTTCCGCGCGGGCAAAAATCGGCCAGAAGCGCTTGTCGTCGAGAAAGACGCCGCCCGCGAGGCCGTGCAGCATGGCGCCCTTGAAGCCGAGCTCTTTGGTCGTGCGTTCGAGTTCGTCGGCGGCGGCGTCCGGTACCGCGGTCGGCAACGCGGCGAACGCGGCGAAGCGGTTCTTGTGTGCACCGATCGCGGCGGCGAGCCGATCGTTGACGCGGCGCAGAAGCGCGTCGGCATTTTCTGCGGGCAGTTTCTGCGCCGACGGCGCCCCGTGCGAGATCACCTGCACGTCGATGCCGGCCGCGTCCATCTCAGCAAGGCGTATGCCGGTGAAATCGTGCAGCCGCTGGTGCTGCTCGCCCGGCCGGCCGGCTTCCGCGCCCACATAAGTCTTGGTCAGCTCTTCGTCCCAGTAATGCTCCTCGATGGCGATGACCGGGCAATGCGGTTTGTCGAACATGACGGCTCCTTAGGAAAGGGACGGGACAGGACGAAACTCGGTGAAACTGGGCAAATCAGGGCGAGCAGCGAGGCGCGAATGGCAAATCGGGATCAACGTGATGCGGATCGCTCATTCTTTCCCTTCTTTCCCTTGCCTCCGTTAGGACCAATTTCGCCTCTCCCGCAAGAGGAGAGGGGAGGATAAGGTCGGCGCTGGTTGTTGCGAACAAGTGAGACGGAGTCCCTGCCTTGCCGATGTCATCCGGTTACATCCCGTTCCACCCCAATCCATCGAAGCCGCAATACCGCCCGCCACCGGGTGCGGTCGACGCGCATTGCCACGTGTTCGGACCGGAGGCAAAGTTTCCCTACGCGCCGGAGCGCAAATACACGCCGTGCGACGCGCCGAAGGAAAAATTGTTCGCGCTGCGCGATTTTCTCGGCTTCGACAAGAACGTGATCGTGCAGGCGTCCTGCCATTCCAAGGACAACCGCGCCATGGTGGATGCGCTTGACGCCGCCAACGGCAGGGCGAAGGGCGTGGCCTTCGTCGGCGATGAGGTCAGTGACGACGACCTCACCTGGATGCACCGGGCCGGCGTGCGCGGGGTGCGCTTTAATTTCGTCAAGCGGCTGGTCGACTTCACCCCGCGTGACGTGCTCAACCGCATCGCCGCCCGGGTGGAAAAGCTCGGATGGCACATCGTGGTCTATTTCGAAATGCCCGACCTGCCGGAGCTGGAAGGCTTTTTCACCGCGCTGCCGACCGCGGTCGTGGTGGATCACATGGGCACGCCCGATGTGCGCAAGGGCGTCGATCATCCGGAGAACCAGCGCTTCCACGAACTGATGGCGAAGCACCGAAACTTCTGGGTGAAGGTCACTTGTCCGGAGCGCATGAGTCTCACTGGGCCGCCTTATGATGACGTGGTGCCGTTCGGCCGTGCGCTGGTGGAAAAATTTCCCGATCGCGTCATCTGGGGGACCGACTGGCCGCATCCGAACATGAAGAAAGCCGCGCCCGACGACGGCGTGCTGGTCGATTACATTCCGAAGATCGCGCCTGCGCCGGCGCAGCAGCAGGCGCTCCTGGTCGATAACCCGATGCGGCTTTATTGGAGTTAGACATGTGCACCTCATCCTGAGGCGCGAGCGGAGCGAGCCTCGAAGGATGCAGGCCGAGGCGCTGTGGCCTCGTCCTTCGAGGCTCGGCACTGTCGCGCCGAGCACCTCAGGATGAGGAACGCCTCGGCGACGCGCCGGCATCATGGCTGCGCACTTGGGAGGAATGCATGGCCACTTTCGTTCTCGTGCACGGCGCCTGGCATGGCGCGTGGTGCTGGCGCCGCGTGGCGCGACTGTTGGCTAAAAGCGGCCATGAGGTGTTCACGCCGACCCTGACCGGGGTCGGCGAGCGCTCGCATCTGCTCGAACCGTCGATCAACGTCGAGACCCACATCCTCGATGTGGTCAACGAGATGAAATGGCAGGAATTGAAAGACGTGGTCCTGGTCGGCCACTCCTACGGCGGCATGGTGATTTCCGGCGTCGCCGAGAAGATGGAAAAGGCGATCGCCTCGCTCGTCATGCTCGACGCCTTCATGCCGGAAGACGGCCAGTGCGTGCTCGACATCTATCCGCCGCCGCTGCGCGAGCCGGTGTTGACGGCGCTGCGCTCCGGCGCCACCACCCTGCCGCCGCGGTCCGCCGCACTGTTCAAGGTCAACGAGAACGATCGTGCCTGGGTCGACGCGCAATGCACGCCGCAGCCGATTCAATGCTGGCTGCAGAAGCTTGCGCTCACCGGCGCCCGCGACCGCATCGCCAGGAAGACCTATATCAGGGCCGCCGCTTACCCGAACCCGTATTTCGACGCCGGCATGGCCGGTGCGCGTGCCAAGAATTGGCGCATTTACGAGCTTCCCTGCGGCCACGACGTCATGCTCGATATGCCCGAGCGGCTGGCCGAGATCCTGCACGAAGCGGCCTGACTGGAACGATGCAAATGTGAAGAGCCAGGTTATGTTTGCCAAGCTTTGCCGCGCTATATATGTGAAGATGGATGGGAGGAATGCCGATGGCCCGTGAACAGCACGATTACGACGATATTCCGGGCACTTTCGTCTTTGACGCCGAACGCTCGCGCCTAGGTTATGGCATTAACATGTTCTGCATGTCGCTGATGAAGGATGAGAATCGGCGGGCGTTCAAGGCCGACGAGGCGGAGTACCTCAAGCAGTTCAATCTCACGCCGGAACAGACCGAGGCCGTGCTCAAGCGCGATTACAATCGCATGCTCGAACTCGGCGGCAACATCTACTTCACCGCCAAGCTTGGCGCCACCGACGGCCATTCATTCCAGCATCTGGCCGCGGTGATGACCGGCTCCACGCAGCAGGACTACGCCGGCATGATGCTCAACGGCGGCCGCCATGTGGAAGGCAACCGCTCGCGCTCGGGCAACGACATGCCGTCGAAATTTCTCTCTGCCGGCGCGGCGCGGCAAAAGTCCGCCGCCAAGCCGAAAGCAAAGACCAGATCGAAATCCAAAAGCAAGCCGAAACCCAAAACAGCGAAACGCAAAACAGTGAAACGGAAATAGCCGTGGCCCGGATCATCGCAGGCGTAGGTTCTTCGCACGTGCCCGCCATCGGCGCGGCGCTCGACAATGGCAAGACCGAGGAGCCGTACTGGAAGCGGGTGTTCTCAGGCTTCGAAAAATCACAGGCCTGGATGCGCGAGACCAAGCCCGACGTCGCCATCATCGTTTATAACGACCACGCCTCGGCGTTCTCGGTCGATCTGATCCCGACCTTCGCGCTGGGCTGCGCCGCGGAATTCCCGCCGGCCGACGAGGGCTGGGGACCACGCCCGGTGCCGGTGGTGAAGGGTCACCCGGCGCTCGCCTCGCACATCACGCAGTCGGTGATCCTCGACGAGTTCGATCTGACCATCTGCAACAAGATGGAAGTCGACCACGGCATGACGGTGCCGATGAATCTTTTGTTCGGCAAGGTGGAAAGGTCCTCGCATTGGCCGTGCCCGGTCATCCCGCTGGCGGTCAACGTCGTGATGTATCCGCCGCCGACCGGGCACCGCTGCTTCATGCTCGGGCGCGCCCTCAAGAAGGCGGTGGAGTCTTACCCCGAAGACCTGCGCGTGGTGATCTTCGGCACCGGCGGCCTGTCGCACCAGATTTCCGGCCCGCGCGCCGGCCTCATCAACAGCAAGTGGGACAAGAGCTTTCTCGACAACCTGTCCAAGGACCCGCAGCGCCTGGTGCGCATTCCGCACATCGAGTACATGCGCGAGGCCGGCGCCGAAGGCATCGAGATGGTGATGTGGCTGATCATGCGCGGCGCGCTCGACGACAAGGTCGAGGAGGTCTATCGCTTCTACACGGTGCCGGCCTCCAACACCGCGGTCGGCCACATCATCCTGGAAAATCGCGGGCGCGGGGCGGCCAAGAAGCCGGCGGCGAAACACAAGCGCGCCGTGGCACGGGCGAAAGTGCAGCGGGTTCGCAGCTAAGACCGTCATTGCGAGCGAAGCAAAGCAATCCAGGCTGAGATGCCGATCTGGATTGCTTCGTCGCTTCGCTCCTCGCAATGACGAGTTGATAACGAGACATTCGCTGGGCTATTGAGAGGTACATCATGAAAATTTGCGTCGCCGGGCAGGGAGCATTCGGACAGAAACATCTCGAGGCGCTCAAGCGCATTCCCGACGTCGAAGTCACCTCGCTGGTCGGCGGCAACCAGGACTCGACCGCGCAAGTGGCGAAGAAATACGGCATCGCCCATTACACCGGCGAGCTCTCCGAGGGCATCAAACGCGCCGATGCGGTGATCCTCACCACGCCGACCAAGATGCATTTCCGTCAGGGCGAGCAGGTGATGCGCGCCGGCAAGCAGGTGCTGGTCGAGATCCCGGTCACCGACTCGGTCGAGGATGCCGAGGCCCTGGTGAAGATCGCCGGGGAGACCGGCGTCATCGCCATGGGCGGCCACGTGCGGCGCTTTAATCCGTCGCATCAGTACATCCACAAGAAAATCCAGAAGGGTGAGCTGAAAATTCAGCAGATGGACGTGCAGACCTATTTTTTCCGGCGCAAGAACATGAATGCGGCCGGCCAGCCCCGCAGCTGGACCGATCACCTGCTCTGGCATCACGCCGCCCACACAATCGACCTGTTTCAGTATCAGTGCGGCGAGAACATCTCGGATTGTTACGCGGTGCAGGGGCCGATCCATCCGCAGCTCGGCATCGCCATGGACATGGGCATCGTGGCGAAGACGCCGTCCGGCGCGCTGCTCACCCTGTCGCTGTCGTTCAACAACGACGGCCCGCTCGGCTCGTTCTTCCGCTACATCTGCGACAACGGCACCTTCAAGGCGTTCTACGACGACCTGTCCGACGGCAAGGACAACAAGATCGACGTGTCCAAGGTCGACGTGTCGATGGACGGCATCGAGCTGGAGGACCGCGAGTTCATCGCCGCCATCAAACAGAAGCGTGAGCCCAACGGCAGCCTGGCCCAGCTTCTGCCCTGCATGCACGTGCTCGGCAAACTGGAAAAGATCATCGACCCGCAGCGCAAGGCCCACGCGTAGTTGCCCTGCGAGGGAACATCACTCGACGATGCCGATCAGCTTGGCCAGCCACTCGGGATCGGCGGCAAGCGGTTCGGAGGCGCCGTCGTAGACGATGCGTCCCTTGTCGAGGATCACGCTGCGCGGCGAGAAGGCGAGCGCGACCCGGCTGTTCTGCTCGACCAGAACGATCGACAGCGCGCCGTCGGCGGCGAGCCGGGCCAGCACCGCGCTCAAGGCGTCGATCAGCACCGGCGCCAGACCTTCGGTTGGCTCGTCCATGAGCAGCAAAGTTGGATTGGTGAGCAGCGCGCGGGCGATCGACAGCATCTGCTGCTCGCCGCCGGACAGTTGATTGCCCATGTGGTCGAGCCGTTCCTTGAGCTTGGGAAAAAGCTCGAACACGCGTGCATGCGTCCACGGTCCGGGCCGGGCGCCGACGTCGAGGTTCTCGCGCACCGACAGCGAGGGAAATATTTCGCGCTCCTGCGGCACGAAACCGAGACCGCCGAGCGCGCGCCGGAAGCAGGGCACGCCGTTGAGCCTGTGTCCGTCGAGCAGGATTTCGCCGGAATGCAGCGTGGTGTGGCCCATGATGGTGGACAGCAATGTGGTCTTGCCGACGCCGTTACGGCCGGTCACGCTGATGCACTCGCCCGGCTCGAGCTTGAGATCGACCTCCTCAAGCACGACGGTCTCGCCGTAGCCGGCGCAGACGCCGCGCAATTGCAGCGTGCTAGCCATGCAATGTCCCCTGGGCGGCCCGTTGTCCGGCCAAGCCGAGATAGACCTCGCGCACCTGCGTATTGGCCTCGATCTCCCGCGGCGTGCCTTCGGCGAACAGCGCGCCGCCCACCATCACGGTGACGCGACGGGCGAAGCGGAACACCACGTCCATGTCGTGCTCGATGATGAGCACGGCGATCTCTTCGGGCAACCGCTCGATGGCGTCGAGGATGATGTGGCTCTCGGCGCTCGGCACGCCGGCGGCCGGTTCGTCGAGCAGCAATACTTTGGGCTTGAGAGCAATCGCGATTGCCAGTTCGACCAGGCGCTGGCGCCCATAGGGCAGTTCGGAGACGCGGTGGCGCGCCGATTCGGCAAGCTTCAGCGTCTGCAAAAGCTGCATCGCTTCGTCGATGATGTCGGTGCGCCGGCCGGCCGGATAGAACATCGATCCCGCCACGCCGACGCGCTCGGCCACGGCGATGCAGATGTTTTCCAGAGCCGACAGGCCGCGGAACAGCCGGTTGATCTGGAAGGTGCGGGCGATGCCGAGCTTGACCCGTTCGGCCTGCGACGTTGTTGTGATGTCGCGGCCTGAAAGCAGCACGCGCCCGCTCGAGGGGGGCAGCACGCCGGTGAGCAGGTTGATGAACGTGGTCTTGCCGGCGCCGTTAGGTCCGATCAGCGCGTGGCGGGCGCCGGCGGCGAGCGCAAAGTCGATCTCGCGTACCGCGACCAGCGCGCCGAACCGGCGCGTCAGCCGCTCCGTTTGCAGGCGCCTCTCGGTCATGGCGCCGGCCGCCGTGCGCCGTACCGCTGCCACAGCTTCTCGCAGAGGCCCAGTATTCCGTTGCGGGCGAACAGCGAGATCAAGACCAGAAGCAGGCCGAGGCCGAGCTGCCAGGCGGTCGGGTAGATCTGCGCCAGGAAATGCTCCAGCGCCAGGTAAACGACCGCGCCGATGAAGGCGCCGTAGAGCCGGCCGTAGCCGCCAAGAATGAGTACGATGAGCACGGTCGCGGCGCGGTCGAGACCGAGCACGCTGAGATTGACGTAGGCTGTGGTCTGCGCCAGCAGACCGCCGGCGATTCCGGCAAGCGCCGCCGAGATCGTGTAACAAACGAGCACGCGGCGGCGCACCGGTGACCCGATCGCGTGCATGCGCAGAATGTTTTCGCGAACGCCGGTCAGGCTTTGGCCGAACGCCGAATAGGCCAGCGTGCGTATGAAGGCAAAACAGACAAACACGACCGCAAGCGCGAACAGATATTGCGTGTCGGCGTAAAGCGGATTGAATTCGAACACGCCGAATACCGGCGCGATCGGCAGACTCGGCAGTCCGTCGAAGCCGCCCGTGTAGGCGGCAGCCATGTTGGCCGCCTGCTCGAGCAGCGCCATGGTGCACAGCGTCAGCATCAGGAGCGTCAGACCCTTGGTGCGCAGCAGGACGAGGCCGGAGAGAAATCCGACCAGTCCGGCAGCCAGGGCGGCGAGTAACAGGCTCGTGAACGGCTCGGTCCAGATATTGTAGGAGGCGAGCATTCCCACGGCGTAGGCGCCGGTGCCGAAGAACGCAGCATGGCCGAGCGTAATGATGCCCGCGTAGCCCAGCGCCAGATCCAGCGACAGGGCAAAGAGAATCGTAACAAGAAGGTCGCAGCCGAAGCCCAGATAATCGGGAAAGGCAAAATAGAACGCGATTCCGGCAATCCAGGGCAGCGTCTCCCACCAGCGCACGCGGTGACGCCGCATCAACGCCCGAGCCGCCGGATTTTCCACGAGTGCGCCCGCGGCTCTGTCTTTTGCCGGGAAAGCCGCCGCGCTCACAGCTCTTTCCTCCCGAACAGGCCCTGGGGCCGCGCCAGGAGCAGCAGAATGGTGAGCACGTAGATGAAAATGGTGCCACCCTTCGGCAGATACAGCGTCAGAACGAAGTCGAACACGCCGAGGATGAGAGCGGCGTAATAAACGCCGATGACGCTGCCAAGCCCGCCGACCGAAACGGCGATCAGGAAATAGACCAGATATTTGAGCGGATATTGCGGGGTGAGGCCGAGGAACTCGGCACCGAGCCCGCCGCCGAGCCCCGCCATGCCGCTGCCGAAGGCGAAGGTGATCGTGAACAGCTGGTCCACGTTGATGCCGAGCGATTCGGCCATGCGACGGTTGTCGACCGTGGCGCGAATCTGACCGCCGATGCGCGTGCGCTCGAAGGTGAGCCAGATGCCGAACGCGATCAAAAATCCAACCACGATGAGGAAGACGCTGTAGGTCCGATACTCAAGCAATCCGAGGTCGAGCTGGCCGCTCAGCGCCGGCGGCAATTGCAATGACTGACTTTCCGATCCGACCAGGATCGTCGTTCCGGCAATGAAGATGAAGATCAGACCGATCGTGAACAGCACCTGATCGAGTTCACCGGCTCGGTACAGCCGACGATAGAGGACGCGTTCACACACGACGCTCAGTGCGGCGGTGGCGACGAAGCTGAGCGCCAGCGACACCCCGAAGCCGAAATGCGCCCGGTTCATCGCCAGCACGACAACGTAGCCGCCGAACATCGCGAAGGCGCCGTGGGCGAGGTTGACGAAGCCCATCAGGCCCATCGTCACCGAAAGCCCGACCGAGACGATGAATAATACGGTTCCGGCGGCCAACCCGCCCAATGCGATGCCGGCGAAATCAGCCACGAGATTCACGGGTGCTCCCGCGGGCGAGCGGTGGGCGGCGAATAGGGGTTTGCTCCTATTCGCCGGCCCGCCATTCCGCTATTGGCCTCACTTTTTCGGTGCGCAGGGGCCGATCGCCAGCACTTTGCACTGGTCCTTCACGGCATGGAAGGTCTTGAGCACTTTCTCATGAAGCTTGCCGTCCGAGCCCTTCACGACTTCGTCGAGATATTCGTTCATGATGATGTCGCGGGTCTGCGGATCGATCTCGATCGGACCTTGCGGGCTTTTGAACTTCCAGCCTTCCAGGGATTTCACCGCGGCGGCGCCATCGTCGATTTTGCCCTTGGTGGCGTGCACGGCGTGATCGATGGCGGCCATGCCATCGTAGGCGCCGACCGACGTGAAGTTTGGGGTCGAGTCCGTGCCGTATGCCTGCTTCCAGGCGGCGACAAACGCTTTGTTCTGCGGGTTGTCGAGATCGGCGTTGTAATGATGCACGGTGATGAGACCGACCGCAGCATCGCCCATGCCCTGCAGCAGCTCGTCCGGGACGATGTCGCCGGTGCCGATCAGCTTGGTGCCGGAGGCGCGCATGCCGAGCGCGGTGTAGGTCTTGATCACTGCGGTGGCCTGGTCGCCGGCAGGCACAAACACGAACAACACGTCAGGATGCTCGTCCTTGGCGCGCTGGAAGAAGGGGGTGAAATCGGGCGTTGCCTCCGGTCCACCCGCCGGAATGGCATCGAGCACTTTGCCGCCGTTATGCTCGAAAGCGTACTTGAATGCGTCGCGCGCGTCCTTGCCCGGCGGGTAGTCGGTATAGGCGATGACGGCGGTCTTTGCGTGCAGGTATTTCGCCGCCTGCTCGCCCATCACGTAGCTCGACTGCCACAGCGTGAACGACGTGCGCACGAAATACGGCGAAAGATTCGTGATGAAGCCGGTGCCGGCATTCATGATCACCGCCAGTCGCTTGCCGGCGGTGACGACCGGGGCCGAGGCGATGGCATCGGGAGAATAGATCCAACCCGCAAGAACATCGACCTTTTGCTGTGTCAGCAATTCCTGGGCATCGATCTTGGCGGCGGCGCCGTTCGGCAGCTTGGAGTCGCGCTTGATGATCGTGAACTGATAGGGCTTGATCCGCGCGGCATTGAGCTTCAGATACAGATCGATGGCTTTATCCATCTCCGGAGACAGTTCGGCGCCGGGCCCGGTATAGGGCAGGATCAGACCGATCTTGACGTCTTGCGCCTTTGCCGGGCTGGTCATGGCGCCGCCGCTCAGGGCGGCCATGGCGGCGAGCGCAATTGTTGCCGCGAGCGTTCGTGTGGACATCCGTTCAACCTCCCGTTTTTTTCCCCGATTTCATCGATTTTAGGGCAATTGCTCGATAGTAGAGCGAAAGGCGGAAATGGCGCAAGCGAGACGGCGCCGCAACGGTGCGCGGCTTCGTCGCGCCGGCGCAGACGCCATCACGCCCAGCTTGCGAAACTCAGCCCGGTGCCGGTGCCGGCCGGCGTGCGATAGCCGGGCACGTACTCGAACCAGTTCAGGTCAAGGTGCTCGACCGCCCCGGCGACGCCGACCCAATTGAGGATTTCCGAACTGCCGGCGTGCAGCTTGTTGCGCGGCAGGGTTTGCAGAAATCCGGCGTCCTTGTCGGCGCATGCCTTGAGGATGGCGCGGTCGAACTCCTCGTCCACCAGGAAATGGCTCAAGCCCCCCGAGGCGATGATGCCGACGCGGGCATCCCCCGCGTGGCTTTCCACCGCCTTGCGGATCGCCTGTCCGAGCTCGTAGCAGCGCCGCGGCCGCGGCTGGTTGGGCGGGAAATAGGTGTTGAGAAACACCGGCACGATCGGGATCGGTCGCTGCGCATCCATCAGGCGGCGATGCACGTAGGCCATGCCGTGGCCTTCGCCTTCGCCCTTGCGCATGCATTTCGATGATGCCGGATCGAAGCCGCTTTCCATCAAGTGGTCGATGATATGCAGCGCCAGGGCGGAATCGACCGGATAAGCGCGCGGCTGCGCATCCTCGAAGAATCCCTGCCGGTTCTTAACGTACCATTCGGGAAAACGCTGGTGGTACTGTTCGTGCTGCTCGTTGCTGTTGAGAATGGTCTCGCCATAGTAGATGGCGAAGGTCGGTCGCGCGTCTTGCAAATAGGCTTCGTCCTGGTCGTCGCTCATGACGATGAGCGCGTCGAGTTCGGCGCCGCTAAGCGTCTCGCTCAGATGCGCCATGGCGGCGCGCACCTCGCTCTGCCGCTCGACCAGTGCGGCGGGCGCGACCATGGCGGCCATCTGCGGGTCGGCCTTTTCCAGGAGTTCGGCATAGGTCGTCGGCCGCCCCTCCTTGTCGCGGTGCTTGATCTTCTGGTCGGTCTCGGCAAACCGCGGCAGCGTTTCATCGGAAGCGAGCAGCATCGGGGTGTGCGAGGATCCGAGCCCGAGCACCAGCTTGGCCATCGGCAACTCCTTGGGGCAAAACAGCTTACTTATGCCATGATAGCACAACGCCCCCGCGGGCGGCACTTTGACGGCGGTCGAATTCGAACGGCGAGGACAGCCGGCCGATGCAGCGCAGCGATTCGCGCATAGTGACGACCCATACCGGCAGCCTGCCGCGGCCGCGCGCGCTGACGCGGCTCTATGCCTTGCGGGCGCGCGGCGAGACGTTGGATGCGGCCGAGATCGATCGGCTGGGACGCGACGCGGTGCGCGCTGCCGTGCGCAAGCAGCGCGACGCCGGCATCGACGTCGGCAATAACGGCGAACAGCAGCGGGACTCGTTCTTTCTCTATTTGAGGAGCCGCCTGTCGGGCCTGGGCGGCAGTTGGGAGCGACCGTCGCGAGCGGACATCGACCGCTATCCCGAGTTCAAGCGGATGTGGACCGAGCAACATGCGAGCAAGACGCAGGTGTCGGCACTGGGCGGCCTGCCGAAGGCGATCGGCGCGGTGCGCTATCTCGACGAGCACGCGATCAACGACGAATGTCGCGAGTTCAGCGGCGTGCTTGCGGAAAATCCCGGCATCTTCGTCGAGGCGTTCATGAGCGCGCCGTCGCCCGGCATTCTGGCGACTGCCGTACGCAACGAGCATTACGATACGCTTGCCGATTATCTTGCGGCGCTCGGCGCGGCGTTGCAGGTCGAGTATGAAGCGATCGTGAACAACGGGTTCCTGCTGCAGATCGATGCACCCGATCTCGCGCTCGAGCGCCACATTACCTACAAGGATCGGCCGCTCTCCGCTTTCATCGCATTCGTCGAGCAGGTTGTTGACACGATCAATCATGCGTTGCGCAACGTGCCGCGCGATCGCGTCCGCCTCCACGTATGCTGGGGCAATTCCGAATCGCCGCACGATTGCGATGTGCCGCTGGCCGATATTCTTCCTTCGCTGCTGGCGGCGAATGTCGGCGGCCTGGTGCTGCCGTTCGCCAATCCGCGGCACGCGCACGAATTCCGCTGCTTTGCAAAGCACCCGCTGGCAGGCGATCAGGTTCTGGTTGCCGGCGTCATCGACAGTCTGACCAATTTTGTCGAGCACCCGGAGCTGGTGGCGGATCGCATCGAGCGCGTTGCCGCCGCGGTCGGCGATCCGACGCGGGTGTTGGCCGGTACCGATTGCGGCTTCGACACCTCGGCCGGCTGGGGCCGCGTCGCCGCGGACGTGGTGTGGGCCAAGCTTGCCAGCCTGCGTGATGGCGCGCGGCTTGCCTCGCGGCGATTATTTGCAAGCGGCGCAGCCGACGGTAAAACAAAATGAGGAAATTCGGCGCCGCAGCCATGTGCCGTCGCGGCGTTGCGCCGCTGGCGGAAATCCCTTAAACGACCGACATCAAGTGCAAACGCGTCAGGTTTGCGGACAGCGCGGCAGGTGCCGCGAAAAGAACGCGAAAAGAACGCGAAAAGAATCAGGATCACACGATGACCGGAATGCTGGAACACGAAATACCGGGTCTCGGCCACAACAAGCCGTCGCCGGAAGACGCCGACGAGATCAAGCACGGCCGGTGGGAGCGCTGGTCGAAGAAGCGCACCTTCGTGCGTGCGCTCGAGGGGACCTATAGCCATCTCTACAAGAAGCTTCTGGAGGAGCCGCGGGTCTATTCGTCCAAGGATCATCCGTGGAAGGGCGGGCCGTCGATGTACGGCAAGCACATCATCTCGCCGCAGTCGGTCAACATCGTGCAATCGATCGAGTCGCATATCGAGTGCTACGCCCCGCTCAACGCCGGCCAGAAGCACGGACATCTGAACAGCGCGGTGTTCTATGTGCTCAAGGGCCACGGCCACGACGTCCACGACGGCCGCTACATCAAGTGGAAGGCCGGCGACGTGATGCTGGTGGAGAACGCGAGCGTGCATCAGCATTTCAACGACGACGACAAGGAATCCGCGATCCTCCTGGTGTTCAAGGCGAAGCCGTTGTTTCTGTTCATGCACCTTCTGTTTCAGAAGATGGTGGAATGGCCGACCGACAAGCTGCCGCCGGGCGTGACGGAATTTAATCCGCCGACGGAGATTTGAGCGATGGCATCGATCGTCATTGCGAGCGCAGCGAAGCAATCCAGGGGTCGGTGCACCGACTCTGGATTGCTTCGTCGCCCCTTTGGGGCTCCTCGCAATGACGAGGCGCGTTAAACCTTTCCCGCGGAGAAGAATTCATGCCGTTGTTTGAAGACAAAGGGCCGTCGCTCTCCGGCACGCAGCAGAGCAATTTCTTCGCCGAGGCGATGGCCGAATCCGAACTATTCCGAGCCGATTATGCCACGCTGCCGAATGTCATTGCGGCCGAGGATATGCCGTGGGAGCGCTCGCCTGACGGCCTGATCAAGCATCTGGTCAACAAAAAGATGCGCACCCGCGAGTGCTGCATGGAAGCTTACATGCAGTTCCTCAAAGACGGCGAACGCTCCGGCAAGCATCGGCACATGTGGGAGGAACTGTTCTTCGTCGTCGAAGGCTCCGGCTACGACCTGCACTGGGACCTGAAATGGGACTGCCTGGAGGCGTTCCAGTGGGAATGGGCCGCCGAGACGAAGAAATTCGAATGGACGGTCGGCGACTACGTCTACATCCCGCCATTCACCATGCACCAGCATTTCGCGAAGCCAGGCGAGGAATGCCGCATCATCGTCATGAGCAATCGAATCGTCAAAGACATGGGATTCGACTGGTTCGACCAGGTCGAACACGCTCCGGGGTTTTAGCCAGCGTAGGATGGGTTGAGCGCCAGCGAAACCCATCATCGGGCTGGAAGGCTGCATGATGGGTTTCGCTGGCGCTCAACCCATCCTACATGCCGCTCCCTGCCGCAATTCGACAATGTCCGCACTCTCCGCACCTGCGCCAGCGTGTAGCCCGGCTAACGTGAAGGCGTTATCCGGGATCGGCGGCAAGGCCTGCGCCTCGTTCCCGCATTGCGCGCTGCGCAAGCCGGCTACGCTTGCTGCCGCTGTTCCCCCGAAAGCCGACATTATTAAACGCGAAGTGCCAGAAGGCGACGTCGTAGCCAATCACCGAGCTTTGCGGTCATTGCCGGCCATACCTTGATCGGCTAACGCGCAACCTATCGCGTCGTCCTATGGAGGTCATTCCGGTAAGCCGATTTCGCGCCAAGCGTCGGCAAGCGCTCCGAACACCGCCGCGTCAAGCTTGCCGGGGACACGCCAAACCCCGTGAATCGTGAAGGTAGATTCGTGCTGCAGCACGTCCCGCGCTGCCACCTGCGCGTCCGCTGCGCGACCGGCTCGCAAGAGCGCCGCGGCCAAAACTGCATGAGCGGTGCTGAACTTCGGATTGGCGTGAACCGCACGCCGAGCCGCCTCCACGGCGTCAGCATATCGTCGGCTGCAAAAGTGCACGATCGCCAACGCGTGGTGCACGCGAAAATTATAGAAGTCAAACGGGCTTAGACGAAGGGCTCGCTCAGCCCGTTCAACGGCAAGTTCGTTCTTACCCATCCACGCGAGAATAACGGCGCTGAAACTGAGTGCGAAGATGTTGGAGTTGCTCAGCTCGAGCGCACGATCAAACAGCCTCAGCGCTGTCGCGGTATCATGCTCATCCAGTGCGATGACATGGGCGGCGATTGCGATTGCCGTCGCATCATCGCTGCCGTAGCCGACTGCCACACGAGCATGTTGAATTGCCGCGACGCGATCATCCTCGCGCAGCCCCGCCCGGGCGTAGCGATGGTGGAAGCACCTGCCGATAAACGCATGAGCGGCAGCGTAATCAGGCTGAAGCTCCAAGGCGTCCTGAAGCAGCGGGATGGCCGCTTCGGAGTCGCTCGGTATGTGGCCCAAAACGAAGGGCAGCGATCGCAACACGAGATCGTAGGCGTTCAGGCTCTTGGGCCTTTGGCGCTTGATGCGATCGATCTCGGCCTTCCACAGGCTCGGCTCGATTGCCCCGACCACACACATGGTGATCTCGTCCTGCAGGGCGAACACATCTTCCAAGACTCGGTCGTATTGCTCCGCCCAGAGATGAGCATCGGTATTTCCATCGATCAGCTGAGCGGTGATGCGGACTCGATTTCCCGATTTGCGCACGCCACCTTCAAGCACGTAGCGAACACCGAATTTATCCGCGATGTCCTTTATAACAACCGGCTTGTTCTTGTAGGTGGAAGTGGAGTTACGGGAGATCACCGACAGCCATTTTATGCGTGAAAGGCCGGTGATGATTTCTTCCACCATGCCTTCCGCAAAATACTCCTGTTCGGAATCACCGCTCATGTTCACGAACGGCAGTACGGCGATCGAAGGCTTGTCCGATAGAGCCAGATGATCCGATGAGCCATCCGGGCCGCCGTCGGCGGCCGCGAGCCGCGGGTTGAGGCCGACGAGCCGGTAGCCCCTTCCTGGCACCGTCATGAGGTGAGTTTGGCCGCTCGTTCCCTCGTCGAGCGCCTTTCTCAGCGCGGAGACATGGACCCGCATGGTGTTCTCGTCGACCACCAATCCAGGCCAAACCTGACTCATCAGTTCGTCCTTGCTGACGACCTCACCCTTCGCCAAAGCGAGCGCACAGAGGATGTCGAGCGCACGGCTGCTCAGTCGTATCGGCACGTCGTCACGTGACAGTTGGCGCTGGCCCAGATCTAGGCGGAACCGGCCAAAGCTGACCTCATCCCGATCCATCGCGCCCAACGTTGGCTGCCACATAAGAACAATTAAGCTCGTGAACGATAGACCTTAACCAGCCTCGCTGGGTACGGTCCAGCCACGAGTTGAGCACACCACCCAAGCGCCGAGCTGACGTAACGTCAGGCCACGCAACCAAGGGAGTGAGGCCATGACACTTGCCCGTAGAGCTTTCCTTCGCTTGGCGGCTGGCGCCGCCGCGCTGCCGGCCCTTCCGACCATTGGCCGGACGCAAGCCTATCCCAGCCGGCCGGTGCACATCGTTATCGGCTTGGGACCCGGCAGTGCGGGTGATATCATTGCGCGTCTGATCGGTCAGCAGCTGTCGGAACGGCTTGGCCAACCATTCATAATCGAGAATCGACCAGGTGCCGCCGGCAGTCTGGCCGCAGAAGCGGTGGTACGCGCATCACCCGATGGCTACACGCTTCTTCTTGCCAACACGGCGGACGCAGTCAATGCGACGCTCAACGAGAAGCTCAGCTTCAATGTGATCCGCGATATTGCGCCAGTCGCCAGCATTGCCCGTGGGCCGCTTGTTCTGGTGGTGAATCCCTCGTTACCCGCCAAGACGGTCGCGGAATTCATCGCCTATGCCAAGGCCAATCCGGGCAAGATCAGCTTTGGATCGTCCGGCATTGGCAGTCTGGGCCAGTTGGCGGGCGAGCTGTTCAAGGCCGCGGCGGGGGTCGATATGGTGCACGTGCCATATCGCGGTCCAGCGCCCGCGCTGGTGGGCCTCATCGGCGGACAGGTGCAGGTGGTATTCTCCGTCATACCGACAGCGATCGAGCTTGTCAGGGCCGGCACGCTGCGCGCACTAGCCGTGACCTCGGCGGTGCGTTCCGAGGCGCTGCCGGGTCTGCCGACTGTAGGCGATTTTCTGCCTGGTTACGAGGCGAGCTTTATGGCAGGCCTCGGCGCGCCCAAAAACACACCCGCGGAAATCGTCGGCAGGCTCAATAAAGAAATCAACGTCGCCCTTGCCGATCCAGGAATAACGCGCCGCCTGGCCGATCTCGGCACCGTGCCGGTGCCGATGACAACTGCCGATTTTGGCAAGTTCCGCGCCGATGAAGTCGAGAAGTGGCGCAAGGTGATCCACGCGGCCAACATCAAGGTGAATTAAGGCCGGCCTTGCCCCTGGTTCGATAGGACTCGTGATTGCGAACAACTGGGGCGGATGTCGCCTCCGGGTCAATACCGTCGATTTGCCATGTCGGTGTCATGTCGGTGTCATGTCGGCTTACCCCCCGATGACGTCTCAAAAAGCCGACACGGATTCGATCGGCAATGGTCAGGCAAGATAGGCGGTGCGGCGGTCAAGCACGTGCAGCCTGGATGAGCGGCCCTCATACGCTCGCTGTTCGAGCTTCGGAAGGTGTGAGTCCATCGAAGCGCGGAGTGCGTAGGCGGAAGCAATATCCAGGATTTCTTTTCGCCCGCAATTACGCTTTCCCGCATGTCGCTTTGCTCATGCGGGTTGCCTGTGCTGCCGTGCCAATGCAAAAATCTCCAAACTCTCGGCACGTTAGCGGAAAACGGTGCGAATCATTGCCGCGTGCCACACTTTTGGCGCCGGCGAATCAAACAAAGCGCCGGAAAAATTCTCGTCGAATCAGAGGGCTGGCTCGGCTCGGCGGAATTTCTTGAATTCGCGCTGCGCGATGAACTAAAAAAGCCGGCCCGCTCGCGAAGGGACGCTGTCCGGATGCGATCCGAAGAGTGGAGCGGGCGCGGTGCCCGGCGCGGTTTCGCAAACCGCGTGCGGGCGGTTCGGAAACTCGCCCGGCCGGCCACGTCGCCGGTCTGCCAGGAGCTGGCTGCCCGGGGAGCGGATCGGTTGTCCGCTGCCATGAAGCGCGGGACCAGACTGAGCCAAGGCCGCAAGGCTTTGGCGAGAGCCGCGGCGGAGCGCCGAAAGGCGAGCGCGCCTTAGCGCAAGGCGCGCGCCGCACCCGTTCGGTGCGGTCCGCACTCTTGTGGTGCGGTGACTCACCTTCGCACCCGTTCGGTGCGCGGCGGGTCCGCGCCTCTCGGCGCTCCGCCTCCCTTCACTTTCGGGAGGCAAAGTTTCGTGCCGTGCCGTGCTGTCCGTTGGCAAAACTCGGGCGCGAACAAAAAGCGCAGCGCGAGAACGAGAATCTATTTCATTCGCGGGGACCAAAAATGAAACCCTTACGGTACCAGCAAGAGCTTCCCCAAAACCGCGCCGCTTTCCAGCATTTCGTGCGCGCGTGCGGCTTCGGTAAGCGGCAGGCGGGCGTGAATGCGCGGATGCAGCTTGCCGGCGGCCAGCATGTCGATCAGCGCGCGCATGCCGGCGCGGCGTTCCTCGACCAAATGGTCCCAGGTGTGGATCGAGAATTGCCGGATCGCCGGCGAGTTTTTGCTCGCACGCAAAGTCGGCTGCAGATCGAGCGGCGCCTTGCCGCCGAGTCCGCCGTAGACGACGAGCGTGCCGCACGGCGCCAGCAGCGCGACGTTGCGGGGTATGCTGGGGCCGCCGACAGGGTCGATGATGATATCGACGCCGCGGCCGCCGGTGATGTCACCCACTCGCTTGCCGACGTCCTCGTTGGTGCGATCGATAACGTAGGCGGCGCCCAGTTCGCGGGCGAAATCCGCTTTCGCTGGGCTGCCGACAATGCCGATGATGGCGAGGCCAGCGGCTGTCGCCAGATCGATCAGCGCATTGCCCATGCCGCCGGCGGCCGCATAGATCAGTACGCTCTGCCCCCGAAGCGGCCGCACCGCATCGTTGAAGATGTGAAAGGCGACCTGATAGTTGGCGAGCGTTGCTGCCGCATCGAAATCGACATTGTCCGGCAGGATGAAAGTCGCCTCCGCGGGTGTCGCCACGTACTGCGCATAGTGACCACCGCGTTGCGGACGCTCGCGCGCGGTCGCGTAGACGCGCTGGCCCACTTGCCTCGCCGTCACGCCAGGGCCGAGCTTTTCGATCGTGCCCGACAGTTCGGTGCCGGGAGTCGCCGGCAATGGCGGCATCCAGCTGTAGGTGCCGGCGCGAATGAGCGTATCCGGAATACCGACGCCGATGGCGTGCGCGCGGATCAGCACTTCGCCGGGCTTCGGCTCCGGGATCGGCGCGTCGAGACATTGCATGACGCTCGGCGGTCCCGGCTCGCGGAACTGGATGATTTTCATTTCTTTGGCTTCCTCGGCGCGCTCAGGCGCACGGATAGTGCACAATTATTGCATCGTGATATGGCTTTCCTTGATCACGCGGGCCCACAATAGCGTCTCATCGCCGATGAACTTTTTGGCGTCGCCGCGCGTGCCGCCCATCGGATCGAGCTGTAGCGCCTTGAGCTTGGCGACGACGTCCGGCATTTGCAGAATTTCATCGATATCGCGGTTGATCTTGTCGGCAAGCGCCGCCGGCAGGCCGGGTGGACCGGCGATGGCGAACCAGGTGATCGAGCGGAAGCCGGGAAGTCCCTGTTCGGCGATGGTCGGCACGTCCGGTATGGCGGGGTCGCGTTGCGGGCTGGCGACGCCGATGATTTTCACCTTGCCGGCGCGGAACAGCGGCACCGAGGTGGCGAGCGTGTCGAAGAACATATCGATATTGCCGGCCATCACGTCGGTGAGCGCGGGTTGCGCGCCGTGATAAGGCACGTGGATCATCTTGATGCCACCGAGCACTTCCAGTTCGGCGGCGGACAATTGCGCCGTCGAGCCGACGCCTTGCGAGGCAAAGGTAAGCTTGCCGGGATCGGCTTTGGCGTAGGCGATCAAAGCTCGAACGTCATGGGCGGGAAAATTTGGCCGCACGTCGAGCACATTGGCGATCTTGGCCAACAGCGCGACCGGCACGAGCTTGGTCGGATCGTATTTCAGGTCGTGGTAGAGCAATTGCTGGATCGCGAGCGGCGCCGGGGGGCAAAGCAGCAGCGTGTAGCCGTCGGGCGCCGCGTGCGCCACGTACTCGGAGCCGAGATTCATCGCCGCTCCCGGCATGTTCTCGACGATGACCGGTTTGCCCCACTTGCCGCTCAAATGCTGCGCGACGAGCCGCGCCAGTATGTCGGTGGTCGATCCCGGCAGAACCGGCAGCACGATCTTGACCACGTGTGTCGGAAACGGCTCCTGCGCGCGGCTCGCGGTTGCCGCGGGCATGGCAAGCAGGAACGCAAGCAGCCACGAACGAGCATGTCTCATGTCGAACCCCAACAATGGTAATTTGCGTCGAGCGCGCGAACGACTATAGAAATCCCGCGAGCAAGAGCCAACACCGCGCGCCAGGAGCGCGGCGCGGCGTATTGCCCGAGCGAGCGGTTGATTGCATGTCCAAGAAATATCGCTTGGGCGTCGACGTTGGCGGCACCCATACGGATCTGGTTCTGCTCGCAGTCGACAGCGGCGAGATTGCGGTGGAGAAGGTCGCGACCACGCCGAACAATCCGGCGCTCGGCATCATGCGCGGCATCGGCAATTTTGCTGCGCGCGGCATCGATCTCGGGCAGATCGATTTTTTCGCCCACGGCACGACGATTACGACCAACGCGCTCCTGGAAATGCGCGGCGCCAAAGTTGGGCTCCTGATCAACCGGCATTTTCGCGCCGTGCAGGAGACCCAAGGCCAGGCCCGCGACGGCAACGTGTTCGATTATTTCTTCCAGAAGCCTGCACCGATCGCGCCGCAGAGTCTGACGCGCGAAATCGGCGGCCGCATCGACTATACGGGGGCCGAGATCGAGCCGCTCGACGAGGACGCGGTGCGCAAGGCGGCCGCCGAGCTCAAGGCGGCGGGCGCGGCCTCCATCGCGGTCTGCTACCTCTTTTCCTTCATGAATTCCGCGCACGAGCGACGCAGCGGCGCTCTCATCCGCGAGATTTTTCCGACCGCGCAGGTTTCGCTGTCCTGCGAAGTACTGGCGCGCGTGCGCGAATGGCCGCGGATGTCGGCGACGCTGCTCAACGCCTATCTGGCGCCGGTCCTGGTGGCCTACATCGCCGATCTGGAAAAGCGCCTGGACGCCGCCGGGCTCTCCACACGACAGCGCTTTCTGATGCAGTCGAACGGCGGCGTGATGCCGTTTGCGGCGGTGGTGGCCGGACACCGCACGGTGCACAGCCTGTTGTCCGGACCTGCGGCCGGCGCCACGGCGAGCGCGCACCTGCCACTGGCCGAGCATGGCGGCGTGCGCGGCCTGGTCACTCTCGACATGGGCGGCACCTCTTGCGACATCGCCTGCATCGAAGGTCGCGCGCCGCTCGAAGTAACCGAGGGCACGGTGGCGCGTCGGCAGGTGGACGTGCCGGCGCTCGATCTGACCACGATCTCGGCCGGCGGCGGCTCGATCGTTTGGATCGATCGTGCCGGGTTCCTGTCGGTGGGACCGCAGAGTGCAGGTGCCGATCCGGGACCGGTTTGTTACGGCCGCGGCGGCGAACACCCGACCGTGACCGACGCCGACCTCGTCTGCGGCCTGCTCGACCCGGATTATTTCCTCGGCGGCGCGCAGCAGCTTGACGCACGAGCCGCTGCCGCCGCGCTCGCGGACAAGATCGCCGAACCGATGCAAATGACGCTGGCCGAAGCGGCCGCCGGCATCCGCCGCATCGTCGATATGCGCATGGCCGACGAGGTGCGCGTGTTCGCGGCGCGGCGCGGCGTCGATCTTGCCGAATTCGCGCTGTTGCCGTTCGGCGGCGCCGGTGCCGTGCATGCCGCCGCCGTGGCCGAGGAACTCGGTATGCGCCGCATCATCGTGCCGGCGCGGCCGGGCGCATTTTCGGCGCTGGGTCTGCTCTGTACCGACGTGCTGCATGATTACATCCGCTCCGAGCTTTGTCCGTTGGATCGCCTCGATGCCGCGCACGCCGAGGCGATGTTTCGCGAGATGGAGGCAAGCGCGGCGAGCGAATTGGCCGAAGAGGGCCTCGATCCCGGCGCGGCCGAGTTCGAGCGCGAGGTCGACATGCGCTATGTTGGGCAGGGCTACGAGCTGCGCGTGCCGCTGGACGGCCTGCAGCGAGGCGTGCTCGATACCCGGGCGCTTGGTGCCGCGCGCGAGCGCTTTGACGAGGTGCATGCTCGCATTCACGGCCACGCTGCCAAGGAAAAGAGCGTCGAGCTGGTGAGCTATCGGCTGCGGCTGCGCGTACGCGTGCCGAAGTTTTCGCCGCACGGGCAGCCGGCTCGCCCGCCGGCGGCGCCTTCGCCCGATGCGGTCAAGGGCAGGCGCCGCGTGTTCTTCGCCGGCGAGGAGGCGGCAGAAGCCACGATCTACGATCGCGACCGCCTTGCGATCGGGGTCGTTTTTGCTGGTCCCGCCATCGTCGAGCAGTTCGATGCGACTACCGTCGTGCCGCCGGCTTGGCGCGCCGGCGTCGATTGCTATGGCAATTTGATTTTGGAGCGATCCGGCTAAATGCTGCTGAGCTGCATCAAGTCATGTTTCACGAACGCGGAGCATCCAATACCGGAACCTCGATCTCCCCGCATGCTGGATCATCCGCCTTCACGGATGATGGCAGAAGGGCTCAGCTGTGCCAGCCGAAAGCGATCTTATCGAGCATGCGGGTGCCGAACTTTTCCGAAGAACGGGCAACCGCCTTGCCGCCGAGAGCGCGGTAGAACTCGACCGCGTTGTCGTTCTCCGACAGCGCCCAGACGATGAGCGATCGGAGCGCGCTTTGCGCCAGATCGCGGCGCGCCGCCGAAAACAGCCGCCGCCCGAAGCCCAGACCTTGGAATTCCGGCCGCAGATATAATTCGTAGATCTCGCCGTCGTAGTAGAGGCTGCGCGCGCGGTTGCGCCCGTAATTGGCGTAGCCGGCGATCTTGTCGCCAAATTGCAGGAGTGCAATGCGGCTACCCTTGCGGATGGCGCTGTCCCACCAAGCCGGTCCGCGGCGCACGATCAGCTTTTCGAGTTCGGTGCCAGGGATGATTCCCTGGTAGGCCGTGCGCCACGCGTCGTCATGACATTCCGCGACCGCACTAGCATCGGCGGTCTTGGCGCGACGGATCTCGATGAGGACGGTGTTGCTCATGGCGGCAATCAAAGCAAGCGATTCGGCGGGCTTCAAGTGCAGAGATTCATGCATCGTTAACGAGTTTGATTATTAGCGGAGTCGCGCCGCTCTTGCCATCGCCACAACAGCAAAAAAGCACGCGGGAATCGCAATCTCTGCACCCTGTTGCACGGACGCCACGGTGGATGACATTTTGCGGCAATCCGGCCACATCCGGCGGAAAAGTTGTATGCTGCGTCCTGGTCGACCGGGCGCCGGCCGACCGCGGGGCCGGCTGCCTACACGCGCTCGGCTTCCTTGCGCCGGTCGCTGCGCTTGCGCTCGATTGGGTCGAGCAGCTTTTTGCGCAGTCGAATCGATTTCGGCGTCACTTCGACCAGTTCATCGTCCTCGATATAGGCCAACGCCTTCTCCAGCGTCATGCGTATGGGCGGCGTCAAGCGAATCGCCTCATCCTTGGAGTGGGTGCGAATGTTGGTCAGCTTCTTGCCCTTGAGCACATTGACTTCGAGATCGTTGCCGCGGGTATGCTCGCCAACGATCATGCCACGATAGACCTTCCAGCCGGGCTCAATCATCATCGGCCCGCGGTCCTCGAGATTCCACATAGCATAGGCAATCGCCTCGCCCTGGTCGGTTGAGATCAGGGCACCGTTGCGGCGGCCGGCGATCTCGCCGCGATGCGGACCGTAGGCGTGGAACAGCCGGTTCATCACCGCGGTCCCGCGCGTGTCGGTCAAAAGCTCGCCGTGGTAGCCGATCAGTCCGCGCGTCGGGGCACGGAAGATTAAACGCACGCGGCCGCCGCCGGACGGCCGCATTTCCACCATCTCGCCTTTGCGCTCGGCGAGCTTTTGCACCACGATTCCGGCGTGCTGCTCCTCGACGTCGACGACCACCTCCTCGACAGGCTCGAGCAATTCGCCCGACGGTCCATGCCGGAACAGCACCTTGGGACGCGACACCGAGAGTTCGAATCCCTCGCGCCGCATGGTCTCGATCAGGATGCCGAGCTGCAATTCGCCGCGGCCGGCAACCTCCATCAAGTCCTTCTCCATCGAATCGCCGATGCGCAAGGCGACATTGCCCTCGGCTTCGCGCAAGAGCCGCTCGCGGATCACCCGGCTCTGCACCTTGTCGCCCTCGGTGCCGGCGAGCGGGGAATCGTTGATGCGGAACGTCATGGTCAGCGTCGGCGGATCGATCGGCTGCGCCGGCAGCGGTTCGGTCACCTCCGGGGCACAAAGCGTATGCGAGACGAAGGCCTCGGGCAGACCGGCGACGGCGATGATGTCGCCGGCCGAACCCTCCTCGATCGGCGTGCGCTCCAGCCCGCGGAAAGCCAGTACCTTGGTGATGCGGCCTTCCTCGACCAGGCTACCGTGACGGTCGAGCACCTTGACGATCTGATTGCCTTTGACGCTGCCGGAAAAAATCCGGCCGGTGACGATGCGCCCGAGATAGGGATTGGCCTCCAGAATGGTGCCGAGCATGCGGAACGGGCCTTCCTCGACCGTCGGAGGGGCGACATGGCGGAGCACCAGTTCGAACAGCGGCGCCATGCCGCGATCCTTCGGTCCATCGGGCTCGGCCGCCATCCAGCCCTGTTTGGCCGAGCCGTAGAGCAGCGGAAAATCGAGCTGCTGCTCGCTGGCGTCGAGCGCCGCGAACAGGTCGAAGACCTCGTTGGCGACCTCGGTGGGCCGTGCGTCGGGCCGATCGACCTTGTTAATGACGACGATCGGCCGCAGGCCGACGTGCAACGCCTTGGTGACCACGAACTTGGTCTGCGGCAGCGGACCCTCGGCGGCGTCGACCAGCACCAGCGCGCCGTCCACCATGTTGAGGATGCGTTCCACTTCACCGCCGAAATCGGCGTGGCCGGGCGTGTCGACGATGTTGATGCGGGTATCGCCCCAGAGCAGCGAGGTGACCTTTGACAGGATGGTGATGCCGCGTTCGCGCTCCAGTTCGTTGCTGTCGAGCGCCCGCTCGGCGAAACGCGCGTTTTCGCGCAACGACCCCGATTGCTGCAGCAACCGGTCGACCAGCGTGGTTTTCCCGTGATCGACGTGGGCAATGATCGCGATATTGCGGAGCTTCATGCAGTTACGTTAAATCGTTGCGGGCCCCGAAGGGGGCCCGTGGCGTGCGGAATATAATCAGCCGATTGCCGGGTGCAATGTGCGGCTTGGGAAGCGCGGCTTGTACCGGCGTGCAATCGGCACGCCGGTATGGGTGAGGGCGAAAAGGTCATGCGCTGCCCAGTCAGCGTCGCCAGCTGGCGGCGCATTCTCTGCGTCTTTCCGGCCCATACGCCGTCGTTCGGCACATTTGCCCCATTCAGGGTCGAGCGGCGGCCGGCGAAGAAATGTCGCCGTTGCGCCAGACGGCCTGATCCGCGCCAGGCGCAGCACCCCAACAGGTCCGGACCGCTGGCCGGCTCGTGAATTCATCGCATATATGCGAGACTCGGCCGGGGGAGGCGGCTGCAAGGACGGAGGTGCTCGATGACGCAAAAACTAACCGCCGCGGCACGCGCGGCCGCGCTGGCCCGGCTCAAAGGCTGGAGCGAGAAGAGTGGTCGCGACGCGATCACAAGAAAATTTGTTTTCGCCGATTTCAGCGAGGCCTTCGGCTTCATGACGCGCGCCGCGCTCGCAGCGGAAAAGATGGATCATCATCCCGAATGGTTCAACGTCTACAAAACGGTGGAAGTGACGCTGTCGACCCACGACGCCGGCGGGCTGACCGAGCGCGATATCCAACTCGCCGAGGCCATGGACAAGCTCGCCGGTTGAAGCCCGCCTTGCGGCCGCCGTCTTTGGTCGCAATATCCGCGGCGCCGGCGCGCGAACAGGTGGAGGAATAAATGCGGTTCTGGCAGGGGACAGCCTCGTGGCAGGATTTCGCCACCCTGACCGGCCGCATGGCGTCGAGCGAGCAGGCGCTGCGCCACAAGCTTTGGCGCACGCTTAAGCGCGAGGCCGCGAGCCTGCCGTTCGCCGAGCAATTGCTCACCGCCCATTACTGCGCCTTCGACCGGCGGACACCGCTTTACGTCAAAGCTGTGCTGGTCGGCGCAATCGCCTATTTCGTCGTGCCGGACCGTTTCATTCCCAAATACGTTTCGTTCATCGGCTTCGCCGACGATGCGGCAGTGCTCGCCGCCGCCTTCAAGGCCGTGTCGTCGCACATCAAGCCGGAGCACAGAGAGGCGGCGCAGCGCACGCTTGCGCGACTGCGCGCCTAGCCGAGCCGCGCTTCACGGCCGCAGCACGATCTTTCCCATTACCGTGCGATCGGAAAAAAGTTTCATCGCGGCGGCGATCTGGGCCAGCGGGTAGACCGCGTGAATATGGCCCGAGAGCTTTCCCTCGGCGGCCCAGCGCGCGACATCGGACAATAGGGCCTGCCGGGCTTGCGGCTCGCGATTGCTCCATGAGCCCCAGAACACGCCGCGGATGTCGCAGCCCTTGAGCAGCACCAGATTGAGCGGCAGTTTGGGAATTTCTCCGGTGGTGAAGCCGACCACCAGGTAGCGGCCTTGCCAGGCCAGCGAGCGTACCGCGGGTTCGGCGTAGGGGCCACCGATCGGATCGTAGACCACGTCGATGCCGTGCTCGCCTCCCAATCTTTTCAACGCCTCGCGCAGGTTTTCCGCGGCGTAATTGATTGTCGCGTGCGCGCCATGAGCCCGCGTGAAAGCGAGCTTTTCCTCTGAGGAAGCACAAGCAATGACGCGGGCGCCTAATAGCCTGCCGAGCTCGACGCTGGCGAGACCGACGCCGCCGGCGGCGCCGAGAACCGCGAGCGTCTCGCCCGCAGCAATCCGCGCCCGCTCCCGTAGCGCATAAAGCGAGGTGCCGTAGGTGATGCACAGTCCGGCGGCGCGGTCGAAATCCAATTCCGGCGGCAGCCTGACCAGTTGCCGCGCCGGTACGGCGATCGCCTCGCGCGCAGCGCCCCAACCGAGAAAGCTCATCACCCGATCGCCGGGCACGACTTCGCTCACGCCTGGACCGACGCTCTCGACCACACCGGCGAATTCCGCTGCGGGTGAGAACGGAAAAGGCGGCTTGTGCTGATACTTCCCGGCAATGATCAGCGTATCGAAGAAATTGAGCGCCGCGGCCTTTACGCGCACCACGGCTTCGCCGGCGGCGGCTAGCGGTGGCGCAATATCGGCGAATTCAAGCTCGTCTGCCGTGCCAAAATGGGTGCAAAGGACAGCTTTCACGCGGGCTCCCTACCACATTTTCGCACTGGCGGACCCCTGTTCCCAGTTGATTGTCCGAACCGGTGTGCCGGCCCCAAATCGCCTCGGCCGATCTGTCCAATTGGATTAGATTGGCAAGGTTTGGTATCAATAACGGAGCGTTGGGGGTTCAGATGCGCATTCCTGCCAAATTGCCGGTTTTCCTGGGACTGATGGCGGCCGCTTTGCTGGCAATTCCTGCGAGCGCCCAACAACCCGAAGGGGCGGGACCTGCACCGCCGCCACCGGTGAGGCATCCGGTGAGGGCCAGACACGCACCGGCCAAACCACCCGCGGCGGCCGAGGCAAAGCCTACCCTGCTGGCCCAGTACTCCGACTGGGGCACCTACACGGCGGAGCCGGGTGGTAAAAAAGTCTGCTTTGCGATTGCAAAGCCGACAGCCGCGGAAACCAAACCGCCCAATCGTCCCCGCAACCAGTCCTATATGTTCATTACCAGCCGGCCGGCCGACAAGGTCGTCAACGAGGTCTCGATCGAAATCGGCTATCCGTTCAAGAGCGGCACCGAAGCGAGCGTGCAGGTGGGCGGGACCACTTTTGCGCTCTACACCCAGGGCGACGGCGCCTGGATAAAGAATACGGCCGAGGAAGCCCACCTCGTCGACGTCATGCGCCAGGGCGACACCGCGGTAGTGAAGGGTGAGTCGACGCGGGGAACACTCACGACCGATACCTATTCGCTCAAGGGCCTGGGCGAAGCGCTCGATCGCCTCGGTCAGGAGTGCCAGTAGGGTCCGCCCGGTCGCCCCACAGGAGGGGAACCAGCGGACGTTTTTACCGGCCTTGCAGCGGGCCGCCGCGCATCGACCCGACGAAGAGCAGCTGCACCGAAACGAGGAAGCGATTATCTACGGGTCAGGCGGACGAACCCCGTCCTTGTCGGATCGATCCATGGGCATCGCGCGAGCTTCTCTTTCGGCTGGCTGCATCGAAAAGCGGCCGTTGGAGCGCTATGTCGCGCCGACCCGGCCATCGCTCGTCGGGCTTTCGCGCGAGGCGCTTGCCGAGGCACTAAGTCGGCTCGGCGTCCCCGAGCGGCAGCATCGCATGCGCGTACGGCAGCTCTGGCATTGGCTGTATGTGCGCGGCGCCCAAAACTTCGACGAGATGACCACGCTGTCGAAGAACTTGCGCGCGACGCTGGAGCGCAATTTCACGCTGGTCCGCCCGGGAATCGCCGCCGAGCAGATTTCGATCGATGGCACGCGAAAATGGCTGCTGCGGCTGCCGGGCGAAGCCGAAGAGCGTCCGCACGAGGTCGAGTGCGTCTACATCCCCGAAGCCGACCGCGGCACCTTGTGCGTGTCGAGTCAGGTTGGGTGCACGCTCAATTGCACGTTCTGCCATACCGGAACACAACGGCTCGTCCGTAATCTCACCGCAGGCGAAATCGTCGCCCAAGTCGTGTTGGCGCGTGACCGGCTCGGAGATTGGCAGGTGACTAATCCTCCCCGGAAAGGGGAGGGACAAATCGCCGAAGGCGATTTGCGGAGGGGTCAAATGACTCCCACCCGGACGGATTTGCCGTCCGACCTCTCCGTTTCAGGAGGAGGCGAGAGAAGGCGGCTTGTCTCCAACGTCGTCATGATGGGTATGGGCGAACCCTTGTACAATTTCGAAGCCGTGCGCGAGGCACTCGGCGTCGTTGCCGACGGCGACGGCCTGGGCATTTCCAAGCGGCGGATCACGCTGTCGACCTCAGGGGTGGTTCCCAACATCGTGCGCGCCGGTGCCGAGATCGGCGTCATGCTCGCGGTGTCGCTGCATGCGGTCAGCGACGAAGTGCGCAACCAGCTGGTCCCGCTCAACCGCAAATATCCGATTGCCGAACTGCTCGACGCCTGCCGCAATTATCCCGGACTTTCCAACGCGCGGCGCATCACTTTCGAATACGTCATGCTCAAGGGGATCAACGACTCCCTCGCGGATGCGCGCGCGCTGGTGCGTTTGATCCGCGGCATCCCAGCCAAGATCAATCTGATCCCGTTCAATCCATGGCCCGGCAGCAAATACGCGTGCTCCGACTGGGACCAGATCGAAAAATTTTCCGAGATCGTCTTTGCCGCCGGCTATGCCTCGCCGGTGCGCACGCCACGCGGCCGCGATATTCTCGCCGCCTGCGGCCAGCTCAAGAGCGCCACAGAAAAGCTGTCCGCCCCAGAGCGCCTGGCGTTGCGCGCGATGGCAATGACCGACTGAGGCGCGGCAGCAGCAGGCAATGGCCATCATCGCGCGGCTGTTCACGGTCATGCTCGGCTATATGCTGGGCTGTATCGCTGCCGCGAGCGTGCTCGCTCTCGGCGCGTTGACGCCGCAGTTCGATCAGTTCGTGCCGCAGGGCCTGCCCGCGGCGGCGCTGTGGGTCGTGGTCGGAGTCGGCGCCGCGTTCATTGCGGCCGTTGCTCTCCTGCCGGCGCTGCTTGTGATCGTGCTCGCCGAGGCTTTTGCCTGGCGCTCCGTCGTTCTCTATGGTGCGCTCGGCGGGGTATTGGCGCTGGCGCTGTGTTACGGTATCGATTTCGCCGGCTACATTGGTAAGTCCGACAGCATTGTGGCGCGCGAAAACGAAGTTCTCGCCGCCTCCGGCATCGCCGGCGGGTTGGTGTATTGGGCCTTCGCCGGCCGTAAGGCGGGCGCCAGGAAATGGTGATACGCGTCGAACAGCCTGGTGTCCGATTCTAACGTTCGCATCCGATGTCGGCACGCTGTCATGCGAATGTTAGGATCAAGGGACACTGGCGAATATAGTGCTAGTGGAGCTTTGGATTTGACATTCGCTTCACGAGTTCGCGGTTGGGCCAATAGCGAATGTCAAATCCGCTCCACTAGGGGCCGCTCTGCATGAACCGTACCGGACTGACGATCGCGCTCGTCATTGCCGTCGTGGTGGGCGTGACGTTCGCCGTTTATCCGCGGCTCGATCTTGCGATTTCAGCATTGTTCTATGATCCGGCAAGCAATCTTTTTGTGGCGAATGCCCAGCCCTGGGTGGTGGGTGCGCGCGACGCGGCTCGCTGGATCAGCGGGCTATTGTTCGCCCCGGCCTGCCTCGCCCTGCTCGGCAAGCTGATCATGCCGCGCCGGCGCATGCTGATGAGCGCGTGCGCCGCGCTCTTTCTGCTGCTGACCATGGCGCTCGGCCCCGGCATCCTCGCCAACGTCATCCTCAAGGATCATTGGGGCCGGGCGCGACCGATTGATGTCACCGCGTTCCGCGGCACCTATCATTTCACGCCGTGGTGGGATCCGCGCGGCGATTGCCCGGAGAATTGCTCCTTCATCGCTGGCGAGGCTTCGGGGGCGTTCTGGACTCTGGCGCCGGCTGCGTTGGCGCCGCCGCAATGGCGCCTGTTGGCCTACGGCGGGGCGCTTGCCTTTGGCGCAGCGGTGGGCCTCCTGCGCATCGCCGGAGGCGGCCATTTTTTCACCGACGTGGCGTTTGCCGGGGTTTTCATCTTCCTCCTGATTTGGGCGACGCATGGCCTGCTCTTTCGCTGGCGGGCGCCGCGCGCGACCGACGAGGCGATCGAGCAGCATTTGGCGCAGGCCGGCGAGGCCATGCGCGGCGCGCTGGCGAGCCTGATGCGACGCCTCGGCCGTCAGACCGACAAGCCGTCCTGATCGTCGCCGACTTCACGGCTTGCCTCCCCTCGACACCCGCCTATAGTCCGCGCGCATTTTGTCAGGACGTTTCGATGGCCAACGACGACAACAGAGGCAAGGTCAGGAAGGTCGTGCTCGCCTATTCGGGCGGGCTCGACACCTCGATCATCCTCAAATGGCTGCAGACCACTTATGGCTGCGAGGTGGTGACCTTCACGGCCGACCTCGGCCAAGGCGAGGAGCTCGAACCAGCGCGGAGCAAGGCGCTCGCACTCGGCATCAAGCCGCAAAACATCTTCATCGAGGATTTGCGCGAAGAATTCGTGCGCGACTATGTGTTTCCGATGTTCCGCGCCAACGCGCTCTACGAGGGGCAGTATCTGCTCGGGACCTCGATTGCGCGGCCGCTCATCGCCAAGAAGCAGATCGAGATCGCCGAAGAAGTCGCTGCCGACGCGGTGGCCCACGGCGCCACCGGCAAGGGCAACGACCAGGTACGCTTCGAACTGTCCTATTACGCACTGAAGCCTGACGTGAAAGTCATAGCGCCCTGGCGCGAATGGGAGTTCAAGTCGCGCGCGGCGCTGCTCGCATTCGCCGAGCAGAACCAGATACCGACGCCCAAGGACAAACGCGGCGAGGCGCCGTTCTCGGTCGACGCCAACCTGCTGCACGCCTCCTCGGAGGGAAAAGTGCTGGAGGACCCTGCGCAGGAAGTGCCGGATTACGTCTATTCGCGCACCGACGATCCCGAGAAGGCGCCCGACCAACCCCAATACATCACGATCGATTTCGAGCGCGGCGATGCGGCCGCGATCGACGGCAAGAAAATGTCGCCGGCGGCGCTGCTTGCCGCACTGAACGCGCTCGGCCGCCGCCACGGCATCGGCCGTCTCGACCTGGTCGAGAACCGCTTCGTCGGCATGAAGTCGCGCGGCATGTACGAAACGCCCGGCGGCACCATCCTCTACGCCGCGCATCGCGGCATCGAGCAGATCACGCTCGACCGCGGTGCCGCGCATCTCAAGGACGAGTTGATGCCGAAATACGCGGAGCTCATTTACAACGGCTTCTGGTTCGCCCCCGAGCGCGAGATCCTCCAGGCTGCGATCAATCAGAGCCAGAAATTCGTCACCGGCCGCGTGCGGCTCAAGCTCTATAAGGGCGGCGTCGGCGTGGTCGGGCGCGAGAGCGAATATTCTCTCTACGACCAGGACCTGGTGACGTTCGAGGAGGGCGCAGTCGCCTACGACCAGCGCGACGCCGAAGGCTTCATCCGGCTCAACGCGCTGCGGCTGCGCATTCTGGGGCAAAGGAAGCGGAAATTGAAATTGTGAATGTCATTCCGGGTTGTCGCGCAGCGGCAAGTCCGGAATCCATAACCACCGGTCGTGCAGGACTTGTTGCAGATTGTGATCATGGATGCGGGCTTCGCGAAGCTGTTTTCGGTCCCGCGCTTCGCGCGGTCCCGTTGGCTCGGCCCCGGAATGACCGCTACACCTGCCGCTCGACCAGCATGCGCTTGATTTCGGAGATGGCCTTCGCTGGATTGAGGTGCTTGGGACAGGCCTGAGCGCAATTCATGATGGTGTGGCAGCGATAGAGGCGGAATGGATCTTCAAGGTTGTCGAGCCGCTCGCCGGTCGCCTCATCGCGGGAGTCCTTGAGCCAGCGGTGCGCCTGCAGCAGCGCGGCGGGACCGAGAAAGCGCTCGGAGTTCCACCAGTAGCTCGGGCATGCCGTCGAACAGCAGGCGCACAGGATGCATTCGTACAGCCCGTCGAGCTTCTGCCGGTCGTCGTGGCTCTGCTTCCATTCCTCGCGCGGCGTCGGAGATTTGGTCTGCAGCCACGGCTCGATCGAGGCATGCTGGGCGTAGAAATTGGTCAGGTCGGGAACCAGATCTTTCACCACCGGCATGTGCGGCAGCGGATAGATGCGCACCGGCCCCTTGATGCCGCTCATCGCCTTGGTGCAGGCCAGCGTGTTGGTGCCGTCGATGTTCATGGCACAGGAGCCGCAGATGCCCTCGCGGCAGGAGCGGCGAAAGGTGAGCGTCGCGTCGGTGTGGTTCTTGAGCCAGATCAGACCGTCGAGCACCATCGGGCCGCAATCCCCAGTGTCGACGAAATAGGTGTCAATGCGTGGGTTGCGCCCGTCGTCCGGGTTCCAGCGATAGATGCGGTATTCGCGCACCGCGCGCGCGTTCGCCGGCTGCGACCAGGTCCTGCCAGCGGTGATTTTCGAGTTCTTGGGCAGCGTGAACTGAGCCATGCCATCCGCCATTTCGGTTCAATAAACACGCTTCATCGGCTCGATGTACGACACTTCGTTGGTGAGCGTGTAGGCGTGCACCGGCCGGTAATCGATGGTGATCTTGCCGTTTGCAGTGTCGAGCCAGGCGAGCGTGTGCTTCATCCAGCCCTGGTCGTCGCGATCGGGAAAATCCTCACGCGCGTGCGCGCCGCGGCTTTCGGTGCGGTTGACCGCCGAATCCATGGTGACCACGGCCTGCTCGATCATGTTGGCGAATTCCATCGTCTCGACCAGGTCGGAGTTCCAGATCAGCGAGCGGTCTGACACGCGTACATCAGCAAGCCCGGCAAAGACGTCGTGGATGAGTTTCGATCCCTCCTGCAAAACCTCGCCGGTGCGGAACACGGCGCAGTTGTTCTGCATCACTTCCTGCATTCTGCCCCGCAGCTGCGCGGTCGGCGTGGGGCCGCAAGCGTTGCGGAAGCGGTCGAGGCGCGACAGCGGCCGGTCGGCGGAATCCTTCGGCAGCGCCGACTGCTTGTCGTCGGGAGTAAGGATTTCGGCGCAGCGCAAGGCCGCAGCGCGGCCGAATACGACCAGATCGATCAGCGAGTTCGAGCCGAGCCGGTTGGCGCCGTGCACCGACACGCAGGCCGCTTCGCCGAGCGCCATCAGTCCGGGTACCGGGTGGTCGGGATCGCCGCCGCGTTTGGTCATGGCCTCGCCATGATAGTTGGTGGCGATGCCGCCCATATTGTAATGCACCGTTGGAACGATCGGCACCGGCTCGCGGGTGAGATCGACGCCGGCAAAAATGTGCGCCGATTCGGTGATGCCGGGCAGCCGCTCGGCGAGAATTTTTGGATCGAGATGATCGAGATGCAGAAAGATGTGGTCCTTTTTCGACCCCACGCCGCGGCCTTCGCGAATCTCGATGGTTATGGCCCGCGATACCACGTCGCGTGAGGCGAGGTCCTTGGCGGAGGGCGCGTAGCGCTCCATGAACCGCTCGCCCTGGGCGTTGACCAGGTAGGCGCCTTCGCCGCGCGCGCCCTCAGTGATGAGCACGCCGGCGCCATAAATGCCGGTGGGATGAAACTGCACGAATTCCATGTCCTGGAGCGGCAGTCCAGCACGCAGCACCATGGCGTTGCCGTCGCCGGTCTGCGTGTGCGCGCCGGTGCAGGAAGCATAGACACGGCCGTAGCCGCCGGTCGCCAGCACGGTTGTCTGCGCGGCAAAGCGATGGATCGAACCGTCGTCGAGATTGAGCGCGACGACGCCGCGGCAGCGCCCGTCCTCGTCCATGATCAGGTCGAGCGCGAAATATTCGACAAAAAATTCGGCCGAGTGGCGCAGCGCTTGGCCGTACATCGTGTGCAGCATGGCATGGCCGGTACGGTCTGCGGCGGCGCAGGTGCGCTGCGCGGTTCCCTTGCCGTAATGGGTGGTCATGCCGCCGAATGGCCGTTGATAGATTTTGCCGTCCTCCTCGCGGCGCGAGAACGGCAGCCCCCAATGTTCCAGCTCGTACACCGCCTCGGGTGCGTTGCGGCACAGATATTCGATGGCGTCCTGGTCGCCGAGCCAATCGGAGCCCTTCACGGTGTCGTACATGTGCCAGCGCCAGTCGTCCTCGCCCATATTGCCGAGAGCGGCGGCGATGCCACCCTGCGCGGCGACTGTGTGTGAGCGGGTCGGGAACACCTTGGTGATGCAAGCGGTGCGCAGTCCCGCCTCGCTGCAGCCGACCACCGCCCGCAGGCCGGCGCCGCCGGCGCCGACGACGACGATGTCGTAGACGTGGTCCTCGATCGGGTAGGCGCGACCGTTGATCGCGGGGGCCGCGCCTCCTGTTTCCGCTCCGCTTGCCGCCATGCTCACATTCCGAAGGAAAGCCTGAAGATGCCGTAAGCCGCCGTCAGCCCGACGACGACGACGAAAAAGTTGTTGGCGATAAGCAGCGCGTATTTGCCGATTTCGTCGTGCACGTAATCGTCGATGATCGCCTCCATGCCGACTCTCATATGGATGCAGATCGTGACGATAAACAGCAGCATGATGATGGCGACGGCCGGCGAGCCGAGAATCTGCGCGGCCGCCGCCTGATTGCGGCCGAGCAGCATCATCATGATGATGATCGCCGCGATGGTCAGAGGGATATTGGCGACGGCAGTGACGCGCTGCAGCCAGAAATGGCCGGTGCCGGATTTCGCCGCACCGAAGCCGCGCACGCGCGCAAGCGGCGTGCGGATGTGCTTGGGCGCGCTCATTGCGGTCCCCCCACGGCAAGCAGGCCGATGGTCCATAGAATGATGGTGATCGCGATCGAGCCGATCAGATTGGCTGCCGCGAGCCACTCGCGCTCGTTCGCCCCGAAGCCGTAGCCGCTGTCCCAGATCAGATGGCGCAAGCCGCCGAGCATGTGATGAATGAGCGCCCAGGTATAGCCGAGAAGGATCAGCCGACCGATCCACGAACCGGCGAAAGCTTCGAACTTGCCGTAGCCGCTCGGGCCCTGGGCCGAATTGAACCACCAAGCGAGCAGCACAGTACCGAAATAAAGCGCCGCGCCGGTGATCCGATGCACGATCGACATCACCATCGTAAGCAGCGGCCGGTAGATTTGCAGGTGCGGTGACAGGGGCCGGGCGGCTTGTGCCCTTGGTTCGAGCGAACGTGTTTCGGCCATTCTGCTTACCCGTATTCGCTCGACGCCGGCAGTGCGAGGCAGGAAGCGTTCCTATCCAATCTGCGCGGCTACCGCAATCGGCCCTCGGCTCAGACGCGGCAGCGTGCCGCGACCGCGATATTTCGCACTACACGAAAGATTAACACCGAGATATGCTATTGCAATTGAATTCACGTGAAGCCTCCCTTCGCAGGATACGAAGGATCGTGTCGTGCGCTTCGATCTTGCCGATCTCAACCTGTTCCGTCACGTCGTCGAGGCCGGCAGCATCACCCGCGGCGCCGAGCGCGCGCACCTGGCATTGGCCGCCGCCTCCACCCGCATCCGCAACATGGAAGATGCGCTCGGCATCGCGCTGCTCACGCGCGGACGGCAGGGCGTGGTGCCGACGCAAGCCGGCCGCACATTGCTGCAGCATGCGCGCGCGATGCTGCGCCAGGCCGAACGTCTGCACGAGGACCTCAGTGCCTACGGCGGCGGCCTCGCCGGGCAGGTCCGCGTGCTGTCGAACACCAATGCGCTCACGGAGTTTCTACCCGAGGCGCTGAGCTCTTTTCTCGCCAGCCATCGCAACGTCAGCGTCGATCTGGAAGAGCGGCTGTCCGACGAGATTGTCGGCCTGATCGCCGAGGGCGTCGCCGATCTCGGCATTGTCGCCGGCACCGTCGATGCCGGCGGGCTCGAAACCTATCCGTTCCGCCGCGACCGTTTTGTGCTCGTCGTCGCGCGGGAGCACAGTTTGGCCGCGCACCGGAAGATCGCGTTCGAGCAGGTGATCGACCACGACTTCGTCGGACTCGATCGCGCGAGCGCGCTGCAGCGCTTCCTCGCATCCAAGGCCGTACGCATCGGCCGGCCGCTGCGGCTTCGCGTGCAACTGCGCTCGTTCGACGCCGTGTGCCGGATGGTCGAGTGCAAGGTCGGCATCGGCATCGTGCCGGAAACCACCGCGCGCCGCGTGCAAAAGACCATGGCGATCGCAGTGGTGCCGCTCACCGACCCCTGGGCGGTGCGCGAACTGACGATCTGTGTCCGCAGCATGGAGGAGCTGCCGCTCTACGCGCGGCAGCTCGTGGAACATTTGCGGACCAGAGATCAAAGTCAGCATCAGGCGCCTGAACCCCGATAGCCGACCCTGATCACCGCTAGCGCGGCATCAGCGCCCAATAATCGAGGTCGAGGATCACCGCGGGGTCGTCCTCGTCGCCCGACTTGTACGGGAAGTCGGCGCACGACCGGTCCCTTGTGGCGACGGTGCGCAGCCGCAGGGCGCCGATATCGGTACGGCCGGGAATCTCGGCCTTGGCCAAAACTTCCGACCAGGCGAACACGGTGCCGCCGGCGAACAGCGGCGCGACGTGGCGACCGCCGTTGATGGCGGCAATGTGGAAGGCATTGGCGAGGCCGTTGAAGGTGAGAGCGCGAGCGAGCGAAATGACGTGCCCGCCATAGATCAGGCGGTTGCCGAAGCGGCCCTTCCTGGCGTTGTAGACGTCGAAATGAATGCGCGCGGTGTTCTGATAAAGCCGCGTCGCCATCATATGCTCGGCTTCTTCGACGGTGATGCCGTCGACGTGATCGATTTTTTCGCCGACCTCATAGTCGCCGAAGCGATGCGGACTGCCGGCGAGCGCAAAATCGTACTGGGCAAGGTCGATCGGCGGACAAGCCTCGCCGAGCACCTTCGGGTCGAGCACCGTGGGCAGCCGCGGCACGTGGTCGCCGGGCGCGGGCGCCGCTTCATCGGCTTTGCGCACCATGACCCAGCGCACGTATTCGAGGACCGCCGAGCCGTCCTGCTTGGTGCCGGTAGTGCGCACGTAGACGATGCCGGTCTTGCGGCTGGAATTTTCCTTCAAGCCGATCACTTCGGACAGCGCGGAAAGCGTGTCGCCCGGATAGACGGCCTGACGGAAGTAGCAGCCGGCATAGCCGAGATTGGCCACCGCATTGAGTGAAACGTCGGGGACGGTCTTGCCGAAAATGATGTGGAAGACGAGAAAATCGTCGATGGGCGCGCGCGGATAGCCGATCGCCCTGGCGAATTCGTCCGACGACTGCACCGCGAAGCGGCCGCCGAACAGGCCGGTGTAGAGCGCGACGTCGCCGACCGTGACCGTGCGCGGCGTTGCGTGCCGGATCACCTGCCCGATACGGAAATTCTCGAAAAAATTGCCAGAGTTCGTCTTTGCCATTGCATCAATCCATTTGCGCCTGCCGGCGTGAGACGCGCGGCTTCATAACCTACCGGCGCAGCCCCGAAAAGCGCCTCGGGTCGGCGTACTCACGCAACCGTGACACAGCATGTAACATCCGCGGGCGGGACGTTTCGTATCTCTTGGAGAACTCACGCTGTCGAGCGCTCCGGCGTGGCGTTGCTTCTGACGCGAATGTGAGGCGCTCGCTCGGCGTTGGTTTGTTATAGGGCGTGCAAGCCGGGATGAATCGCATGACGGTCGAAGCTGTGACACAATCGCCACTGGCGCCCGACGCAACGGTATCGCCCGCGCCGCTCATCCACCCCCGCTGGGTGAGGTTGACGCACTGGATCAATGCGCTCGCCATGGTGATGATGATCGGCTCCGGCTGGCAGATTTATGATGCCTCGCCGCTGTTCGGCTTCAGCTTTCCGCCACAGATCGCTCTCGGCAATTGGCTTGCCGGCGCGTTGCTGTGGCATTTCGCGGCCATGTGGCTCCTGGTGGTCAACGGTGTGATCTATGTGAGCCTCGGAATACTGACCGGCCGGTTTCGCGCCAAGCTGTTTCCGATTCGCCCGCACGAGGTCATCCGCGACGGCTTCGCCGCCTTGCGCGGCAGGCTCGCGCACGACGATCTGTCGGTCTACAACGCGATGCAGAAGTTGCTCTATGCCGGCGTGCTCCTTGCCGGCGCCGTGATCGTGCTCTCCGGCTTGTCGATCTGGAAGCCGGTGCAATTCTGGTGGCTCACCGACTTCTTCGGCGGTTACAATACCGCGCGTTATGTACACTTCGCCGCCATGGCCTCTATCGTGACGTTCCTGAGCGTGCACATCGTGCTGGCGCTGATCGTGCCGAAGAGCCTGCGCGCCATGATTCTCGGACGCTGAACTCTTTGGTGAAGATCATGCCTCGTCCTCGCAAGCCAATCCCCGGCGTCGATCCGGATCTGCTGGTCAAGGATGCTTCGAAATTGCTGCCGGCGCAGTCGCGGCGGCTATTTCTGCGCAGCGCCCTCGGCGTTGGCGCGCTTGCGGCGCTGACCGGTTGCGACATCATCGACGGTGATACATCGGAACGCGCCCTGCGAGTCGTTTCCAACTTCAACGATTGGGTGCAGGCGCGGCTGTTCAATCCGCATGTTCTGGCGCCGACCTATACGGAGAGCGATGTGACCCGGCCGTTCCCGTTCAACGGTTTCTATTCCGAGGACGAGGCTCCCGACATCGACGGCGAGAAATATCGGCTGCAAATCGGCGGCTTGGTCGATAACAAGAAACCGTGGACGCTTGCCGACCTCTACAAGCTGCCCGAGGTCTCGCAGATTACCCGGCTGGTCTGCGTCGAAGGCTGGAGCGTGATCGGTTCCTGGCAGGGTGTGCGGCTTTCGGATTTTCTCAAACTGATCGGCGCCGATACCCGCGCCAAATATGTCTGGTTCCAGTGCGCAGAGGGTTATTCGAACACCATCGACATGCCGACGGCGCTGCATCCGCAGACGCAGTTAACGCTCAAGTTCGACAACAAGATCTTGCCCACCGCCTACGGTTACCCGCTCAGGATTCGCATCCCGACCAAGCTCGGCTTCAAAAATCCGAAATACGTCACCGCCATGTGGGTGCAGAACAACGACGCGGGTGGTTATTGGGAGAACCAGGGCTACAACTGGTTCAGCGGACTGTAGCGCGGCGCAGAATTATGCCAGGAAAAGTCCTCAACGCTGGGCGCGTGGTGGCGGTACATCGGTGATGAGCCGGGCGCCGCGCTGAAACGTCAGGTAGCTCCACAGCCAGGTCACGGCGACGACCAGTCGGTTGCGCACGCCGATCAGAAAATAGATGTGCGCTAGGCTCCAGAACAGCCAGCCGACGAAACCCCGGAGTTGGATCGGGCCCAGCTCGACGATGGCGGCGCGGCGCCCGATCGTCGCCAGCACGCCGCGATCGCGGTAGTGGAAGGGCGGCGGCGGCATTCGATCCGCGCGGCCGGCACGTCCGGTCAGGCGCGCGGCGATCAGCCGCCCGACATGATGGCCCATCTGCTTGGCCGCGGGCGCAAGACCGGGAACGGGACGGCCGGAGGACTCCTGCACGGAAGCGGTATCGCCGATCACGAATATGTCGTCGTGGCGGGGCAGTGAAAGATCGGGACGGACGATGACGCGGCCGGCCCGATCATGCTCCGCGGCCAGCCAGTCGGCGGCAGGCGAGGCTGTCGATTCCGGCCGCCCAGATCACGCAGCCGGCATCAATGCGCCCGTCGTCGAGATCGACGCCGTGCTGGTCGCAGCACGTGACCCGCGTCGATGTCATCACCTCGACTCCCATAGCGGCGAGCGTCGCCCGCGCGTAGGCTGAATGCCGCGCGGAAAAGCTCGGCAGCAGCAGCGGTCCGGCCTCGATCAGCACGATCCGTGCGTTGCGCGGATCGATGCGGCGGAAGTCGCGTCTGAGCGTCTTGCGCGCGACTTCGGCAATGGCGCCGGCCATCTCGACACCAGTCGGACCGCCGCCGACGATGACGAACGTCAAGAGTTGCCGGCGCAGGTTGTCGTCGTCAGCCAGTTCCGCCCGTTCGAAAGCGGAGAGAATGCCGCGGCGCGTTCGGGTGGCATCTTCGATGCGCTTGAGGCCGGGGGCGAATGCAGCCCACGCATCGTGGCCGAAATAGGAATGCATCGCGCCGGTCGCGATCACCAAAAAATCAAATCGGAAGCTGCCCGCTGTTGTCCTGACCTCCCGCTGCGCCGCGTCGATACCGACAACTTCGGTCATAAACACGGTCGCGTTGCGCTGCCGGCGCAGCATATGGCGGATCGGCCAGGCCACGTCGGCCGGCGACAGCGCTGCCGTCGCCACCTGGTAGAGCAGCGGCTGGAAGCAATGATAATTGTGCCGGTCGATGATCGTCACCTCAACCGGCGTTCGGCTCAACGTCTTCGCGGTCTGCAGTCCGCCGAAGCCGGCGCCGACGATGAGCACGCGAGGTCGCTCGCTCCGCATCGAGACCCTCGTTCACGGTTGCCATCGGCCATCGTGCCCATTAGCAGTGGGCGCATAGCCCGCGGATTTCAAGGCGCCCCTTCATGACTGCGCACAAGCTCCTCCTGCTCTCCGGCGACGGCATCGGACCCGAAGTCATGGCCGAAGTGAAACGACTGCTCGGCTTCTTGAGCAAAGCCGGCATCGCCAATTTCGAGACCGAGGAAGGCCTGGTCGGTGGCGCCTGTTACGACGCCCATAAGGTCGCCGTCACCGAGGAAACGATGGCGAGGGCGCACGCCGCCGATGCCGTGATTTTCGGCGCGGTGGGCGGGCCGAAATGGGACAAGGTGCCGTTCGACGTACGGCCGGAAGCGGGTCTCTTGCGTCTGCGCAAGGATCTCGGCCTGTTCGCCAATATCCGACCGGCAATCGTTTATCCGGCGCTCGCCGACGCGTCGAGTCTCAAGCGCGAGGCGGTCGAAGGGCTCGACATTATCATCCTGCGCGAACTGACCGGCGGTGTCTATTTTGGCGAGCCGAAAACCATCACCGATCTCGGCAACGGCCAGAAGCGCGCTATCGACACCCAGGTCTATGACACCTACGAGATCGAACGCATCGCCCGTGTCGGCTTCGAACTGGCGCGTAAGCGGCGCAACAAGGTCACTTCGATGGAAAAGCGCAACGTCATGAAGACCGGCGTGCTCTGGCATGAGGTGGTGGAGCAGGTGCACGCGCGCGAATACAAGGACGTGCAGCTCGAGCACATGCTGGCCGATGCCGGCGGCATGCAGCTCGTCCGCTCGCCCAAGCAGTTCGACGTCATCGTCACCGACAATCTATTCGGCGACATGCTCTCGGACGTGGCGGCGATGCTCACCGGCTCGCTCGGCATGCTGCCGTCGGCCTCGCTCGGCGAACTCGATCCCAAGACCAGGCGGCGCAAGGCGCTGTACGAGCCGGTACACGGTTCGGCGCCCGACATCGCCGGCAAGGGCATGGCCAATCCGATAGCCATGCTCGCCTCGTTCGGCATGGCGCTGCGCTATTCGTTCAACATGGGTAGGGAAGCCGATCTGCTTGACGCAGCGATCGCGGCTGCGCTCGCCAAGGGGTTGCGCACGGCCGACATCAAGTCGCCGGGCGCGACGATCATCAGCACCTCCGAAATGGGCGCCGCGGTCGTCGCCGAAATGGAGAGGCTTGCAAGCTGACGGCGGCGCGATAATCAAGCCGGGGAGCGCGGTTGTCGGTGTGACTTCGTTTCAGGCGCCACGATCCGACGGACAACGCGAAGGCAACGATGTCGCAGGGATGCCTCCGCGCCCTTCATTGCGACTTTCAGCATTTGCCAGACGATCCGGCCCCGCAAGTGCCGCAAGTCGTGCGGCAGCGTTCGTAGCGCCTTAAGCTGGATGTAGAGCGTCCAGTAGGCCCAGGAAATCTGTTTTGACGTGCTGCCGGGATGCTGGCGTACTAAAGCCGTGCAGGCATCGGCCCAGGCGACGCGATAACGCCACGACAGACGCATCCAGAAATCCCAATCGGGAGAGACGATGGCTTCGTCAAAGCCCCCTACGGCCAAAGCCGCGGCACGCTTGACCATGGTGGACGAGCATCCGCCACCGTAATTCTTCAGAGTCATCGCCTCCCGCGGCGACGTTGAAAGCGGAGGCCGTGGCAGACGATTAACGGCGCTGTCTGCTCCGTCGAAAAGCCTGGAGTCGCAGAACACGACATCCGCCGCCGCCCCGTCGGCGACTTTCAGTTCGAGCTCCAATTTATTGGGTTCCCATAAATCGTCGTCGTCCAGAAAGGCGAGCCACTCGCCCGCCGCGGCTTTCATACCGGCATTGAGCGCAACCGCAATTCCGGTTCGTTCGACGCGGATGACGCGCCCGCCGCCATCGGCGGCGACCTGCAGGGATTTTTCCGTTAGCGGGTTATCCGGACCGTTGACCACCACGATGAGTTCGTAATCCGTGAAAGTCTGCTGCGAGACGCTCTCCATCGCCTCCCGCAGCATGTCGGGCCGGTTACGGGTCGGAATGATGACGGACACAAAGGGTTTCATGGTGTCCGGACGACGCGCGTGTCGTTATCGTGGGACGCTTGGGACGATAGGACCCAGTGCAGCAAAGATACGTCAGAATGGCGTATCCGGATTGATGCCCGGCAGATAGAACGGCCGTCTCACCATGTAGGCGCCGCCGGATTCATCCGGCCCAAACCACCAATTCGGTCGGCCGGGATCGCCGCCCGGCGGCAGCATATAGTCGAACTGGCTGCTGTCGCCCGGGGACGATTCGGTCCCCGGATCGAGATAGGAGCGGCGCGGCGTGACGATGATCGTCGTGGTGCCGTCGCGGTGGTGGATGATTGTTCGCGTCGGTTAAATCACCGTGCCGGCGGCGGATCGCTCCACCATCCGGTGCCTCTTCCTCGGTGCGGCTGTTGCGCTGCCGCCGCTGGCTACAGCGACGATAAGCATGGCCGTAACAATCGATACCCGGCGCATTTCCGCCTCGCTTGACCGTACGGCCAGTCTAGCCCGGTTCTGCGGACACGGACAGCCGGATGACGGCAATCAGGCTACCATCCGGCCGAAGCTGTGACCAGGATGGCGATCGCACGGCTGCGGATTGTAAGGCACTTGCCGCGTCCCCGGCGCGGCGGCACCACATCGTCGACATTGTGTCGCCGGCATTTCTCGCATAGAAGCGCTGGCGCTTGCCCTGCTGCGCAGCAGGCGGGAGAGCGAGGTTTCGCTGGAGAAGGCAACGATGGGTTACAGCGTCGCCGTTGTCGGGGCGACCGGCAATGTCGGGCGGGAGATGCTCGGGATTCTGGCCGAGCGGTCGTTTCCGGCCGACGAGGTGGTCGCGCTGGCCTCGCGCCGCTCTCAGGGTGTCGAGGTCTCCTACGGCGAACGGAAGCTGAAGGTTAAAGCGCTCGAGCACCACGATTTTTCCAGGACCGATCTCTGCCTGATGTCGGCGGGTGCTGCTGTCTCCAAGGAATGGTCGCCGAAGATCGCCGCCGCGGGCGCCGTGGTGATCGATAATTCGTCGGCTTGGCGGTACGATGCCGACGTTCCCCTGATCGTGCCGGAAGTCAACGCCGACGCGGTGACGGGATTCCGCAAGCGCGGCATCATCGCCAACCCGAACTGCTCGACCGCGCAGCTTGTGGTCGCACTCAAGCCGCTGCACGATCGGGCGAAGATCAAGCGCGTGGTGGTGGCGACCTATCAGTCGGTTTCCGGGACCGGCAAGGAGGCGATGGACGAGCTGTTTTCGCAGACCAAGGCGGTCTTCCAGATCGGTGAGGTCGCACCCAAGAAATTTCCCAAGCGCATCGCCTTCAATGTCATCCCGCAGTGCGATGTCTTCATGGAGGACGGCTACACCAAGGAAGAATGGAAGATGGTGGTTGAGATCAAGAAAATACTCGATCCCAAGATCAAGCTCACCGCCACCTGCGTGCGCGTGCCGGTCTTCATCAGCCATTCGGAGGCGGTCAACATCGAGTTCGAAAACCCGATCACGGCCGACGAGGTGCGCGACATCCTGCGCACCGCGCCAGGTTGCCTGGTGGTCGACTCACGGGAGCCGGGCGGCTACGTGACGCCCTACGAGGCGGCGGGCGAGGACGCCACATTCATCAGCCGCATCCGCGAAGACGCGACCGTTGAGAACGGGATCGCCATGTGGATCGTGTCCGACAACCTGCGCAAGGGTGCCGCGCTCAACGCCATCCAGATTGCCGAATGCCTGGTCAACCGCAAGCTCATTACGGCGAAGCGGAAGGCGGCGTGAACGCCACTTGCCGGCCGGCGCGGCGTCGAGCCGGCGATCGTTACCGGTCTACGGACTTGCCCGCCGACGCCTCGCCCGCCTTATCTTCCGCGGCAGCTGTGAATCCAGTTTGTGCGCGCCGCGCGTTCGGCTTGGACCGCGGCGGGAGCCGCACCCAGACACCAAGTATAATGCACCCGGTAGTCCGTGGTCCATCGCGGACCTGTTCCGCGATTGCACGCGGGTACCGACCGCGCCAGTTGGACCTGCCTGACTGCCGCCCTGGCATAATCGCGACAAAAACCCGGAGGCGCGGCGTACGCCGTGAGCGGACTGAGGGCCGCCAATACCGATGTGAGCGCTACGACACGCTTTGCGACCTGCAGCATCTTGTCCTCCCGCGAATCGCTAATGGCAGAGCGTAACCATGAATCGGTTTCGATGGTATCCATGCGCTGGACTGCGAATATTGCCGACTGTGGAAAAGGGCGGTTGTCGACGGAAGCCGGGCCGCAAACCCACGGTGACACGGGAGCTGCAAGGCCGCTAGTGTCCCGATTCCGAAGTTCGCATCATTGTGCGGCACCCTCGTTTGCGAATTTCGGAACCGAGGGAGGCTAGCAACTTATTGATCTAGTGTGGCTTTGGTTCAGAAGTCCGCATGACCGACACGCGGCAAGAATGATGCGGACTTCTGAACCGTCACACTCGCTTGAAACGGGACCCGAGGTAAGTGGGATGACAGTACGACCGCGGCGCAGCGTCCTTTACATGCCCGGATCAAACGCGCGGGCGCTGGAAAAGGCGCGCGAATTGCCGGCCGACGGAATCATCCTCGACCTGGAAGACGCGGTGGCGCCCGAAGCCAAGCCTATGGCGCGCGAGCTGATCAAGAAGGCGGTGCTGCAGGGAGGCTTCGGTGACCGCGATGTGCTCGTGCGCATCAACGGCCTCGATACGCGCTGGTGGGTCGACGATCTGCATGCTGTCGCTGACTGCCGGCCGGACGGCGTGCTGGTGCCGAAAATATCAGACCCGCATCAGTTGCAGGATTTGGCCGCGCGCATCGTCGACATGGGCACCGATCCGCATATCCGCGTGTGGGCGATGATGGAGACGCCGCTCGCCATGCTCAACGTCGCCGCCATCGCCGCGGCGGCGCTCGACTCGGAGACGCGGCTTTTGGGCTTCGTCATGGGCACCAACGACCTCGCCAAGGACACGCGCGCGCGTATCGTGCCAGGCCGTGCGACGATGCTGCCGTGGCTGACCAATTGCATTGCGGCGGCGCGCGCGTACGGCCTCGACATCCTCGACGGCGTCTATAACGATCTCGGCAATGCCGAGGGCTTTGCCGACGAGTGCCGGCAGGCGCGCGATCTCGGCTTCGACGGCAAGACGCTCATTCATCCCAAGCAGATCGAGGCCTGCAACACCGCGTTTTCGCCTTCGCCCGAAGAAGTCGAGACGGCGCGAAAAATCATCGCCGCTTTCGACCTGCGGGAGAACCAGGGCAAGGGCGTCATCCAGGTCGACGGCCGCATGGTCGAACGCCTGCATGCCGAGATGGCGCGCCGCACGGTGGCGATCGCCGATGCCATTGCGCAGCGGGAGCCGGCGGAACGCCGCGAAGAACAGGCCAGAGCCGCGCGCCGCTAAGTGGTTGCCGCACGCGAGGCGCTGGCATTATCGAGCGTCCGCTTCGTCGGTGTACCAGGACGGCTTTTCCGGATAATGCGGGCCATCGTAGATTTCGAGGACCACGCTCTCTTCGTGCGCGAGAGTGGGACCGTGAACATTGCCCTTGGGATTGCAGTAGAAACAGCCTGGCGTGAGCGTGACGCCGGTCGCGGTGTATTCATATCGGCCGCGAAGGCAGAACATGAACTGGTTGGAGGCGTGCAAGTGCGGTTGCGGAATGCCGGCGCCTTTGGCGAACTTGATCAGAGCGATGGAGGCACCCGACTGTTCGTTGCGCCAAAGCATTTTTTCGAAGACGCCCTTGAGCGACTTTTCGTGCCAGGGAATCGATTCTGATTGTATCAGCAGCTCCTGCAGCTGCGGCGCATCCTGCGGAATCATGGCGATATTCTCCTTGGCGAGCCGGCAAGCTGCTTATCGGTCTGCAATCACCGCGATGGCGTTGATCTCGATCAAGTAATCGGGCGAGACCATCTTGCTGACTTCGACCATCGTCGAGGCAGGCAGCGGCGGCCTGAAATACTCGCGGCGCACCTTATGGATGGAGTCGAAATGCTCCATGTTGCGGACGAAGACGTCGACGCGGCAGACGTCGTCCAAGGTGCCGCCGGCGCCTTCAACCGCGGCCTTGATGTTTTCGCAAACCTGGCGCGTCTGCGCTTCGATATCGCCGACCCCCGCGATCGATCCGTCGGGGCGGCGCGCCGTCATTCCGGAGACGAATACGAGCCGCCCCTTCGCCTCGGTAACGGTCGCCTGCGAGAAGACGCCGATCGGTTTGCGAATCGACTCGGAGCTGACTTCACGTTTGGGCATGGTGCGGCTTCTCCACAGGATGCTGCAAGAGAGTGAGCAGCGGTTCGGCGGACACGTGCAAGGACCGCGCGAGCTTGATCAGGTTGTCGGCCACCGCGCGCTCGAGCGCAACCCGGCCGCCCAGGTCTTGACTGCGTTGCCACTCCGGCTCGCCTGGCGAGCACAGGCGGGCGACCTGTGGAGCGCGCTTGCCGCGCCGGATTCGCTCGGCCGCCGCGGCGGCTTCGGCGCGAAAGTGGGTCAACTCACAGAAATGCGCCACGTCGATGGCGATGAACAGGTGGGAACAGTCGTATGGGACGGCCGGATTGCCGTAGAGCGGCTTCACCCGGTCACCGATAGCGCCGCCCGATAGCAGCCCGCACATCAGGTCGATCATCAATGCCAGGCCAAACCCCTTCGGGCCGGCGGCCGGCAGCAGCATGCCCGCAATGGCCTCGGCCGCGCTTGTCGTGGGAGCGCCGTCTTCGCGCACCGCCCAGGTCCCGGGAATCGATTGTCCGGCCTTCTCCGCCAGCCGGATCTTTCCCATCGCGGCTTCGCTGGTCGCCATGTCGAGCACAAGCGGAATCGGGCCCTCGCAAGGGATCGCAATGGCGATCGGGTTGTTGCCGACTACGCGTTCCGCGCCGCCGGGCGCCGGCATCAGCGGGCGGGTGTTGCACATGGCGACCCCGATGCAGCCCTTGTTCGCGGCTTCAAGCGCATATCGGCGCGCGGCACCAAAGTGAAATCCGTGACGGACGGCCACGATCCCGACGCCGTGTTGCGCTGCCTTCGCCACGGCAATGGCGATCGATTGGTCGCCTGTGAGCTGGCCGAACGCGTGGCCGGCGTCCAGCACGACGCAGCATCCGTGGTCGGCGATGACTTGTCCGCACTCGCGCGTGCTCACGGATCCGGCGCGCAGGCGCTCGACATACAAGTCGACTAACAGCACGCCATGGGACGGCAAGCCCTCCAGATCGGCCTGCACAAGACCGTTCGCCACAACCGCAGCGGCATTTTCCTTCACGCCCGCTGCGACGAAGATACGGGTCACCAGGGCGACCAGTTTCGGCGGGGATACGGACCAGCGGCGCGGCGGTCATGACAGAATGCCTGCCTTTGTCGGCTTGGGGACCCCGGGCGCTATCACTCCGCGGCCACCGCAACCACAGCCTCGGATGCGCGCCGCGCTGGGCGGGCCGAGGGTGAGAACTCCGGGTGGTTTTCCAGCGCTCATGATGGCAGGATAATACCGGCGCGGAGTTTTTCCGATATGGGGCGCGTAGCCTGACGGGGATATAGACATGACACCAATCAAGGCCCTGGCGTTCGGCGCATTGGCGTGCGCCATCGGCGCTTGCATGGCGGGCCACAGTCCGGCTTTGGCGCAAGCCAAGCCGCTGACCAAGATTACGTTCTCGCTCGACTTCATCCCGCTGGGCCGTCATGCGCCTTGGTACGCCGCGCTGGCGGAGGGTTATTACAAGCAGGAGGGGCTCGATGTGTCGATCATCCCCTCGCAAGGCACCGCGCAGACCATCCAGGCGGTCGAAGCAGGAACCGCTCAGATCGGTTTCACCGACGTGCCCAGCCTCGCGCTTGCGCGCGCCCAGGGGTCCACGATCAAGATGGTCGCTGTCAATTATGAAAAGGCGCCGTACGCGATCTTCAGCCTCAATCCCGGCGCCGACGTGACGCACGTCCGTCAGCTGCAGGGCCTCACGCTGGGCAGCGGGGCCGGCAGCTTCACGCCCAAGGTCATAGCCGGATTGATGACCGAGCATGGTCTCGACCCCAAGACGTTGAAAATCGACAACGTCGCCCCACCGGCGCGCGCGAGTGCGCTGTTAGCCGGCCAGGTGCCGTCCATCGAGTTTTTTGTCATGTCGGAGCCCGGGTTGGCGGCCGCCGCAAAGGCGAAGCACATGGAGCTGCGGACGTTCCTGCTCGCCGACCACGGGCTCAAGCTTTATTCCAACGGCATCGTCGCCCGTGAAGATTACCTGGCAAAGAATGCCGACGTGATGCGGCGTTTTGTGCGGGCGAGCTTGCGCGGCTGGCAATTTGCGCTGCGCAATCCGCGAAAAGCCGCCGAGGATCAGATAAAATTCGTGCCGACGCTCGACCTTGACAAGAGCGTGGCGGAGCTTGCGATCGTCAAGGGTCTCGCCGTGACCGACGCGGTCGAGCGCAACGGCCTCGGCTCGTTCGACCCGGCCGAGATGAAGGCAAGCCTCGCCTTCATGGTGAAATACGTGGGGCTGGGCGGCACGACGCCGAAAGCGACGGACCTTTATGCGACCGGCTTTCTGCCGCAGCCGCCGATCATGCCCTAACGGCAAACCCGCGCCGAAATGCGAGTTCCCGGTGAAGCACCAGCGCACGACAAACCAGCATCGGCGGGCACCGCTTTCGGTCAATTCAGAAACGTTCGCCAGTGCTTCCGTCGCGCCGGGCAGGCTGAGCTGCTCGCGATCGACGGCATTTCCTTTGATCTCGACGCCGGAACTCTGGTCAGCCTGCTGGGGCCGAGCGGGTGCGGCAAGACCACGTTTCTCCGCATCGCCGGCGGCCTCATCCGCGCCACCAGCGGGACCGTATGGATCAACGGTGCCGCCGTCATCGAGCCTCACGCCGATTTCGGCATGGCATTCCAGCAGCCGAACCTGATGCCGTGGCGCACGGTTCTCGGCAACGTCCTGTTTCCGATGGAGCTGCGCGGTGAAACCGGGCCGGCGGTTCAACGACGCGCAAGCGATATGCTGGCGCTGGTCGGCTTGCAGGGCTTCGAGCGGGCGTACCCGGCGCAGCTGTCGGGCGGCATGCAGCAGCGCGTCGCACTATGCCGTGCTCTCGTGCACGAGCCGAAACTCTTGCTCATGGACGAGCCGTTCGGGGCGCTCGATGAACTCACTCGGATGGAAATGCAGGACCTCTTGCTCGACATCCGCGCCAAGACCGGCGCCACCATCATGTTCGTCACGCACAGCATCAGCGAGGCGGTCTATCTGTCCGACGCCATCGTGGTCTTCTCCAGGCGTCCGGCCGTGATTGCCGACTACGTCGAGGTGCGCTTGCCGTATCCGCGGTCGGCGGCAATGCGCTACTCGCCGGCCTTTACCGAGCTTGAACATCGGGCCGGGCGCGCGCTCGGCATCATCCGATGATCCCGCCTAAGCTCGACCGGCTCGTCTATCCGCTCATCGGCTTCGCCGTGATCGTGGTGATCTGGCAGGCTTACGCGCAGGCGTTCGACGTGAGCAAGATCGTGCTGCCCAGTCCGACCGACATCCTGCGCGCCTGCTGGCAGCATTATGATCTTCTCCTCCAGGAAACCTGGCCGACATTCGTCGAAAGCGTCTGCGGGTTTGCGCTCGCGCTCGGGCTCGGCATTCCGATGGCGGTCTGCGTGGCCAATTCGCGGATGCTCAATCTGTCGCTTTATCCGATTCTGATAGCCACACAGTCGGTCCCCAAAGTCGCCATCGCGCCGATCATCCTGGTGTGGTTCGGGCTGGGTATACAGTCAAAGCTTGCCATCGCTTTTCTGGTTGCCTTTTTTCCGATCGTCGTCGATACGGCGACCGGCCTGAAGGAGACACCGTCCGGGCTGATCGAGCTCGGACGTTCGTTGCGCGCCACGCGTTGGCAGATGTTTGCCAAGATCCAATTTCCCGCGGCGCTGCCTTTCATATTTTCCGGCGCCAAGGTTGCGGTCACGCTGGCGGTGATCGGTGCGGTGATCGGCGAATTCGTCGGCTCGGTGAACGGTCTGGGTAATCTGCTGTTGTCGGCAAATTCACAGCTCAACGGACCATTGGCCTGGGCTGCCCTGATCTGGCTCAGCGTGTTGGGGATATTGCTGTTTATTGCCGTCGCGCTGGCGCAAAGACTGATCATGCCCTGGGCGGCGGCGGTGGACCGTTGAGCGCGGGTGCGCGTCGGCCTCGCCGCTGCGCGCGATCGCTTCAAATGCAAGGCCTTCGCGCCAGTACGGCCTTTCAAAGGTATCGTCTCACTCTGTTGGAATAAGCCAGATATTGTTGGCCGTAATGCGCCTGCAAAGATCCTTCTTCGCGCAATACCTGACGATGAAACAGCCACGCGGCAGTGACGATGTAGAGCAAAAGTATCCAGTTCGGAAAAATCAGGAATTGCCCGATCAGGATGGCCGCCAATGCAACGTAGATTGGATTGCGGCTAAGCGCGAAAATGCCGGACGTAATGAGTTCGTCCGGCTGATTGACATCGATGCCGACCCGGAAGCTGCGCCCAAAGGAAACCAAGCTCCAGAGCAACACGAGTAATCCTGCTGCGCACGCGGCTACCCCAAACCAGGAAATCGTCTCCGAATGGAAAAATTCCTGTTTGCTCACAGCAGGCCAGGCGAATGCGGCTGCGAATACCACGTAAATATAAAAGAAGACAAATGGCGGAATTAGAAAATCCTTCTTGTCTATTTCGCCAAATCTCATTGCCTTTATTCCTCGTCTTTTCAGGACAAGGACTCGGGTCAGCACCATGCCTATCATCAGGATAATTGCGATGGCGCCTAAATAGTTTGGCATGGAACTTTCCGATCCACCCGACGGAGCCGCGCGCGGCCGCGCTCCGAGCAATCAGGTCTTCAGCCGATAGCCGGTCTTGAAGAACCACCAGACGACAGCCATGCAGATCGCCAGGAACGCCAGCGTCATCGCCAGGCTCACCGCCACGTTCACGTCGGCGATGCCGAAAAAGCTCCAGCGGAAGCCGCTGATCAGATACACGAGCGGGTTGAACAGCACGGCGGTCCGCCACGGCGGCGGCAGGACGCTGATGGAATAAAATGTGCCGCCGAGGAACGTCAGCGGGGTGATGATGAGCAACGGCACCGCCTGCAGTTTCTCGAAACTGTCGGCCCACAGCCCGAGAATGAAGCCGAACAGGCTGAACGCCAGCGCGGTGATGACGAGGAAACCGGCCATCCAAAATGGATGCGCAACGCGGATCGGCACGAACAGCCACGACGTCGCCAGGATGATGACGCCGAGGATGATCGACTTGACCGCGGCTGCGCCCACATAGCCGAGCACGATCTCGAACGGCGAAACCGGCGCCGAGAGCACTTCGTAGATCGTGCCGATGAAGCGCGGAAAGTAGATGCCGAACGAGGCGTTCATCACGCTCTGGGTCAGCAGCATGAGCATGATGAGCCCGGGCACGATGAAGGAGCCGTAGCTGACGCCGTCGATCTGGCTGATGCGCGTGCCGATCGCCGAGCCGAACACGATGAAATAGAGCGAGGTGGAAATGACCGGCGCCACGATGCTTTGCAGCAGCGTTCGGCGCGTCCGCGACATTTCGTATGCGTAGATGGCGCGCACCGCATAAACGTTCAGCTTCATGGCCCCTGCCTCACCAGGTTGACGAAGATGTCCTCCAGCGAGCTTTGCGTGGTCTGTAAATCCTTGAAGCGGATGCCGGCGCGGCGCAGTTCGTCGAGCAGCGTGGTGATTCCGGTGCGCTCGCTCCGGGTGTCGTAGGTGTAGACCAGCTCGTTGCCGTCGGCCGCCAGACTCAGTTGGTAAGCGGCAAGCGCGGGCGGCACGGCGTCGAGCCGCTCGCGCAGCTCGAGCGTCAGCTGCTTGCGGCCGAGCTTGCGCATCAACTCCGCCTTCTCTTCGACGAGGATGAGTTCGCCCTTGTTGATGACGCCGACCCGGTCGGCCATGTCCTCGGCCTCTTCGATGTAATGGGTGGTGAGGATGATGGTCACGCCGGATGCGCGCAAGCCGCGGACGAGCTGCCACATGTCCTGTCGCAGCGCGACGTCGACCCCCGCGGTCGGCTCGTCGAGGAAGAGAATTTGCGGCTCGTGTGCCAGCGCCTTGGCGATGAGCAATCGCCGCTTCATGCCGCCGGAAAGCGTGACGATCCGGGAATCCCGCTTGTCCCAGAGCGAAAGGTCTTTGAGCACTTTCTCGATGTGCGCGGGGTTCGGCGGCTTGCCAAACAGCCCGCGGGACAGCCGTAGCGTCGCCGGCGGCGTCTCGAACGCGTCGGTGGTCAATTCCTGCGGGACCAGCCCGATTTTTTCGCGCGCGGCGCGGTAGTCGCGGAGGATGTCGTGGCCGTCCACCGTTACGGTGCCGGCGGACGGGTTGACGATGCCGCAGACGATGTTGATCAGCGTGGTTTTGCCGGCCCCGTTCGGCCCGAGCAGGGCGAAAATTTCGCCGTGCGCGATATCGAGATTGATGGCGTTGAGCGCCTGGAAGCCGGATGCGTAGGTCTTCGACAGGTGCGCGATGGAAATGGCTGGATTCATGAATGGGTGTCGCTTGCGGAGCGCAGTTGTTAGCGCGGCGTCATCGGCCGCGAAAGACGAAACCCGCGGCGGCTGCCATGCGTTGTTCCCAAGGCTGTCGGGGGAGTGGAGGAGGCATCCATGTCCGAAATTCGCAAGAGCGACGGCATCTGTACCCAAATCACGACCGTCAAGCTACCGCCCGACAATCAAGACGAAGTCCTCAACCTGATGAAGGAGCGCGCCCGCTTCATGGCGACCCAACCCGGCTTCATTTCCGTCAATCTGCACCGCAGCAGGGACGGTAGCCATCTCATCAACTACATCCAATGGACGGATAGCGAGAAATTGATGGCCGCGCATCACTCCCCGGGGTTCCGCAAAAAATGGCCGCGCTTCGGCGAACTGGTGCGGGAGGCCGAACCTTGCCTTTATGATGTCGTTCACGTGGAGGCCGCCTAGACGCCGTTGCCGCATAGAGACCCTCTCGATATTCAAACGGGGTAAGCAACGTCATTCTCGCGATGCGATCGCATCCGAGCTATGACAGCGCCATTCGCAAAACAGCGCCGCGTAACAGGCACGGGTCACATCCAGCACCCGGTCTTCGTCAGATGACGCCGGCGGTGGATCGCCGAACGCATCACGATCGGGCGCGGCACACGGACTTCGCTGTCCATTCCCCTCGGGGTCCGACACCGTGGGCTTCGCTCTCGCTGAGCCCACCTACAAAATTCGCTTCCGGCAATAGAAGGAAGCGGAACGCCGACAGACGCTGTTCCTCAACCGCTGTGCCTTTCGGCCAGCGCGCACCCTGCGGGGCGCGCTCGCCTGTCGGCGTTCCACCACGGCTCTCGACCAAGGGACTCACGCATCCCAAGGACTCAGCTCCGGACCAGGCTTCGCGGAGCGCAGCGCCCATAGGTGGCGGGGGTATCCCGCCGGCGCCGGCCCCGGTTGCAGCGAGCACCTCGCGTGCCGGTCATGGTGCCGGCAGGCATGATGTCCGAGCCGCCCGAGTGCGACGGTGACGAGCCACCGCCCGCGGGCACCGCACTCGCCCCCGCCGACCGCTGTCACCTGGCCGGCTCCCTTACGGAGAGCGAGACGGCACCGCATCTACTCGCTCGGAGACGATTGTCAAGCGTTGTCTCTTGAGCAGTGACGATGGTCTTGATGTTGCGTGACTTTTTTCACGGCCGCCTTAGAGCCGTGTGCGTCGGATTATGCGGCTCATGCGAATCAAAGACTCGCAGCCACGCATCAAATGGGGTCGGCCGCAAACGATCACGCCGCTTTAAGGCGCGCCATTTCGGTGTCGAACTCGAACCGCAATTGCGCGGCTTCGTCCTCGGACAGCCAGCCGGCCATTTGCGGGAAAATGGTCCGATACACGAGGAGCTTATCCGCATCCCAAGGGAGCTTCTCGGCGGCGCGCGCCTCGGCGAGAATCCTGTGCAGCCGCATGCGGACATCGTCCGGATCGGGCCGGTACGCAAGGGGCGCCGCGTCGGGTCCGAACAACTCGGCCTGCGGTTCGGCCTCGAACAGGTCTGGTTGAGGCGGTCGAGCCATGGCCTTAATTACGCTCCGCCGGTCCGTGTCCATTCGTAGATAGGACAACAAGTAGCATGAGTTTCGCTTGCCAAGCCGTTATCAACGACATTTGGTATTCGGGGCAAAAGCATCGCCCTTTCGACAATATCGAGGGAAATTTTGACCGATAATTCGCGGACCCGCGCGCTGTTGCATCATCTTGCGACCCGTCCGGGTCACGATGAGGTGAAGTCCGACTTTCGCCAACTGCTGGTGGAGGAATTCGGCGTCGAACTCAGTGCGCTCGATTTCGAGCGCCGCGTTCCCGAGGTAAGGGGCCGGCTCGACGCCCTGATCGGCAGGACTGTCTTCGAGGCCAAGCGCAACCTCGACCAGGAATGGGACGACGTCGTTCGGCGCATGCCGGATTATCTCGCCGATCGCGAGCGTGCGGAAAGCGAGCGTTTCATCGGCATCGCCTCCGACGGCCTCAAGTGGGTCGTATTCGAGCGCAGCGATGATCAACTCGTAAAGCTGAAAGACACGACGCTCGATCCCGAGAAGCCGGACGTCTTTCTCGCATGGCTCGATGGCGCCGTCGCACTCAAAAGCGCACTTGCGCCAGACCCGATCACAGTGCGGATGGAGCTCGGTCACGACTCGGTGGCATTCCGGCGTGCCAATGATGGCCTGCGCGCGATTTGGCAGACGGTAAAGGGCGATCCGGCTGTCGCCCTGAAGCGGCAATTGTGGGCGCAACTGCTGAAGCTGGTCTATGGCCGGGAAGTAGAAAGCGACGCCCTATTCTTTCAGCACACGTTCCTGGTGATCGTGGCGAAGGCGATTGCGCTGGCCGTGCTCGGTCTGCGCGACGACAATCCGCAGCACGTACTCTCGGGAGCCGCGTTCGAAGCCGCCGGCATTTTCGCGCGGCGGAAAGCGACTTCTTCGATTGGGTCGTCGCGAAACCCGAAGGTGAGGAGTTAGTCCGCCGAATCCTAGTCCATGTCCGGCGCTTCCGGCTCGATCAGGTCGAGAGTGACGTTCTAAAGATTCTCTATGAATCGCTGATCGATCGCGAGGAGCGCCACGGCCTCGGCGAGTACTACACGCCGGACTGGCTGGCGGCGAAGATCGTGCGTCACGCGGTCGAGCGGCCGATCGAGCAAAAAGTGCTCGATCCCGCCTGCGGCTCGGGAACTTTCCTGTTTCACGCCATTCGCAATTTCATCAAAGAGGCCGAAGAGGCCGGTTTGGAGGAAAGACTGCGGGCCCAAGAAGCGACAAACCACGTTGCCGGAATGGACATTCACCCGGTCGCGGTGATTATCGCACGCGTGACCTACCTGCTGGCGCTGGCGCCGGTCATCGCCAAGCGCGCGGGCTCGCTCTCGATCCCCGTCTACCTCGGCGATGCGATGCAGTTGTCGACCGCGGAGACCATGAATCTGAAAGAGTTGGTCATTCGCGTGCCGCCGCCGCCGGAAGGCACCGACCTCAAGTTTCCCGAAATCTTCTGCAAGGACATCCATCTGTTCGACAAGCTGGTCGCGCAAATGCGGCAGGGGTCGGAGCAGAAGCCGAAGAAAATGTCTGCGCAACAGATCGAACGTGCGTTCCAGCGTGAAATCGAGCAGCATTACAAGCGCGACATGACAAAGGCGGAATCCGACGGCGTGCGCGAGATGGTCGCGACATACGTCGATTTTGACAAGCTTCGTGAACAGGGCCGGGACTCGGTCTGGACGTATGTCGCGCGCAACCTATCGCGGCCGCTCGCTTTGTCCTTCGGGACGGGATGGGCCAACGTGGTCGTTGGCAATCCGCCTTGGCTCGCTTTTCGCTACATGAGCGCGGACCTGCAAAAGCGGTTTCGCTCGTTGGCAAACGGCGAGCGGGTCTATGTTGGTGGAAGGTTTGCGACGCAGAACGATCTTTCCGCCTTGTTCCTGGTTCGCGCGGCAGCACTTTATCTCCGTTCGGGCGGCCGGATCGCATTCGTCATGCCGCTTGCCGCGCTCACGCGCGGACAGTTCGAGAAATTCCGCAAGGGCTCATTTTCTAGTGCGCGTATTGCGTGGGACGAAGCCTGGACCATGGACGACGACGTGCAACCCTTGTTTCCGGTGCCGTCCTGCGTCGTATTTGGTCTCCGCCGCGCAACTGCCAAATCTTTGCCCGACACGGTCAGGGCCTATTCCGGCCAATTGCCGATGCGCGACGCGTCGGAGGCTCAGGCCGACGCGGCACTCAAGGTGCAGCAGAACGCGCCGAAGCCGGCCGCAGGCCGGTTCACCGGCGGCTCGGCGTATCGGAAATCGTTTCGCCAGGGTGCGACGCTCGTGCCCCGCATGTTGTGCTTGGTGGAACGGAAAAACCCTGGGCCGGCTCGGCGAAGATCCGACTGCGCCTTTCGTCGTCAGCCGCCGCAACAATCAGGAAAAAAAGCCGTGGAAGTTGCTAGCTGGCGTGGAGCATCGGATCGAGGCAGAGTTTTTGCACCCCGTGCTGCTGGGCGAAAGCATTTTGCCTTATCGGGTGTGGCGGCCTTTCGAAGGGGTCGTACCCATGACCCGGCAAGGGTCGGTATTGGACGCCGAAGCGGCTGCAAATCGCGGCTACTCCGGTTTGCACGGCTGGATGTCCGCGGCCGAGGCAATTTGGAATTCCCACGCAGAAAGTGGGACGATGAAGCTTATTGATCGTTGGAATTACCACAATGAATTAGGTGCGCAGTTTCCCATTCCGCGGCTTCGCGTCGTATATGCAGCATCAGGAACAATTCCTGCTGCTTGCATGCTTTACGACTCAAATGATGTGATTGAACACAAGCTGTATTGGACTGCTATTTCTACCAGGAACGAAGCTTATTATCTCACAGCGGTATTGAATAGTGAGACATCACGAGCGCGCGTGGCTTCGTTGCAGTCACGAGGTCAATGGGGCGCCCGCGATTTCGACAAAGTCATGTTTACACTGCCAATCGCGCGCTTCGACGCAACTTTGGCGCTCCACAATGATCTCGCCGCTGCCGCAGCCGAAGCGGAGCGAATAGCGGCCGCGATTGAGCTACCCGAGTCCGTGAAATTTCAGCGCGCCCGCAGGCTCATCCGCGAGGCATTGACAGAGTCGGGCGTCGTCTCGCAGATCGATAAACTCGTGGCAAGTCTCCTTGATCAATCGTCAGAAAACGCGGACGCTGCGGCGAGTGACGATACGGACAATTGAAGAAACGACACATGTCCTCTCCCCGCCAAGGTGACCTGTTCAGGAACGATGACGCGGTCCGAGGAGGGCGAGACGCCCACCTGGTATCCAGACCCGGACGAGGTTCGCGCGGAACCGCACGCAATTCTGGCGCAGATACGCGCCGCGAAGTCGATGCCCTGGGGCGACGATCGTACGGCGCGCTATCGCACCATTTTTCCACAGATGACCAACTGGCTGCCGGAGGACGAAGGCGCGCAACTACGCTTCGATTTCGAAACGGAACTGGCGCGGCTCGAAGCCGCTTAGTACCTCATCCTGAGGTGCGCGCCGCGAAGAGCCTCGAAGGATGCGGGCCCGGGCGCCGCGGCCTCGCCCTTTTGGCACCTCAGGGTGAGGTGAACAGCGGGGCAGGCGTTGCTACGCCCAGGGCCGCGCGGCTTTCGCCTTTTGCTCGAAGTTCTCGATCTTGTCGCCCTTGACCATCGTTAGCCCGATGTCGTCGAGGCCTTCGAGCAGGCATTTCTTGCGGTGTGGGTCAATATCGAACCTGACGACGCCGCCGTCGGGGCCGCGGATTTCCTGTTTTTGCAGGTCGATGCTGAGCGTCGCATTGGCGCCGCGCTCGGCATCGTCGAACAGCTTTTCCAGATCGTCGGGCGAAACCTTGATCGGCAGCACGCCGTTCTTGAAGCAATTGTTGTAGAAAATATCGCCGAACGAAGTTGAGATCACGCAGGTGATGCCGAAATCCATGAGCGCCCAGGGCGCGTGCTCGCGCGAGGAGCCGCAGCCGAAATTGTCGCCGGCGACCAGGATCTTGGCCTTGCGATAGGCCGGCTTGTTGAGGACGAAATCGGGGTTCTCGCTGCCGTCGTCGCGATAGCGCTTTTCGGCGAACAGGCCCTTGCCCAGGCCGGTGCGCTTGATCGTTTTCAGATACTGTTTGGGAATGACCATGTCGGTGTCGACATTGATCATTTTCAGCGGTGCGGCGACGCCTTCAAGCGTAGTGAACTTTTCCATGGAGCGGGTCCCTGGCCTGCGAAAGCCTTCTCATGGCGGCTCGCTGCGCGCCGGTCAAGCCCGCCGGCGGTGGCGGGACGAGCTCCGCCGCCGGCGAGCCTAGACGTCCTGGCGGAAATAGGCCGTGTCCTTGATCTTGAGCAAGACGATCGGGTACGCCATCAGCACTGCGCCCAAGACGAGCGAGCCGATCAGCGTGCCGCTGCCGGCGCCGTCCGCCGCGGCGCGCCGGTAGCAGGCGATGGCAATCGGATAGAACAGGATGACTGCCGTGATCAGGCCCGGCGAAAATCGAAAGCGCGCGGTGAAGAACGGCAGCACGTGAAAGAACGTGGCGTTGACTAGCATCACGGCCGGGAACGCCAGCGCCAAAAAGGCCGAATGCGAAGCGAGTTCCGCAGCTGCGATGCCGAGCAAGATGACGAGGGAATTGACCACGTAGAACGTCGGCCACTCGACCGGCAGTCCGAGCACTTTGCGCGCCCAGTTGCGCCAGTCGAGGGTGAATTCTTCCAGAATGTGGAGACCATAGGCCGCGGTCGCCAGCCAGCACCAGTCGGCGAGGGACATGCGTTTCTCCTGCGCGCAAGTGTGCCAGAGCGCAATCGTTACATAGTTGAACTCAATGGCGCCGCCAACGCGTCGACAGCGTTGAAATTGGATACGCGGTCGAGCGTGCAGACCTGGATGTGATATTCCGTGTAGTATTTCTGTCGAGCCAGCTTTTGCGCGGCGATGTGCTCGGGATTGGTGCGCCACGCCCGCAAGCCTTCCTCGTGCTCGAATTCGACGATGGTGACGCGTTCTCCATCGTCGGCGAAAAATCCCTTGTGCGAGATGTAGCCCGGCATGGTCTTGGCAAGCTCATTCATGCGTTCGACCAGCGCGACGTATTCCTCGCGGACGCCTGGCCGCAGCCGTGAGCGGAATACAGTGATGAGCATGGCAGTTATCCTGTCTGATACTCCGTCTGTCCGTTGCGCGGCGCGCTTATAGCACAGCGCCGCGGCGGCGCCTCAGCGCGCCGCCTGCTTTTCGCTCTTCGGCAGCGACGCCAGATCGGTAACCCATGCGCGCGCCGAGCGAAACCATTGCTGCCGCCGCGGCTTCAATTGATCGCGCTGGCGCAAGATGCCGACCCGCACCATGTAGGACGCCTGCTGGCCCTCGCCGGGCGTCGTCGAATAGAGCGGCGAGCCGCAGCTGCCGCAAAACGCCTGCAGGCGCGGCTTGCCGCTTTCCGCCGTGGTCTTCAGATAGGTCGCCGGCTTCCCGGTCATTTTGAAGGTGGCGCCGGGGACCGGGATCGAAATGCGGAATGCCGAGCCGGTGCCGGTCTGGCAATCGGTGCAATGGCAAACCGCCACCTTCTCCGGATCGGCCTCGCCCTCGACCGTGATCGCCCCGCAATGGCACCTGCCGTCGATTTTCATGATCTTGCTCCCTGCAGACAAATATTAGGCCGCATTGTCGATCGCCTCCATGTCGGCGTCGGAGAGGCCGAAATGATGCCCGATCTCGTGGATGAGCACGTGTCTGATGATGGCGCCGAGCGTTTCGTCGTGCGCGGCCCAGTATTCGAGGATCGGCCGCCGGTAGAGCCAGATCATGTTGGGCATCTGCAGCGGCGCGCTTTCGCTACGGAACGGCAGGCCGACGCCATGGAACAGGCCGAGCAGACCGAACGGACTCTTGATCTGCATCCGGCGCAGCACGTCGCGGGTCGGAAAGTCGTCGATCTGGATGACCACGTTGGCGCACAGGTCGCGAAAGCCTTTCGGCAGACGGCGGTATACGTCGTCGGCGAGAACCTCGAATTCGACGAGCGAGGGCGCCTTCACCGGCCGCCAGGCCAGCGGATCGGTTGTGAGATCGGACATGGCGGGTTTGTACCGCAGATCGGGCCACCCTGAACCCTCCTTTCAGGGATGGAAATCTCACCTGCCTCGGCCGACACCCGGCGAAAATGATATAAGGACGTGCGAGGGGCAGGAAGGCAGCGAGCCGGCAATGTCAGTATCAGTGAAGTCAGTCGTCCTCATCGCCGCTGCCAGCGCGCTCATCGGCGCCGCAATGCCCTCGCCGTCCTTGGCGCAACACCGTCGCTATGCGCCGCGGCTCCGCCACGTGCGCCCACGCATCGAGATCACGCCGCGGCCGCTGCTCTACCGGCGGTGCGTCGAACGGCTCGAGTTGCAATATCGGCCGAGCGGGCCGGTGCTCTATCCACAGACGTACTGCTGGTGGGTGCGGGGATGATGGCGCCCTCCTTCTCCCCGCGTGCGGGGAGTTACTTCCACTCCCTCACATCGACGAAATGGCCGGCGATGGCGGCGGCAGCGGCCATGGCGGGTGAGACCAGATGGGTGCGGCCCTTGTAGCCCTGGCGGCCTTCGAAATTGCGGTTCGATGTCGAGGCGCAGCGCTCCTCCGGAGCGAGCTTGTCGGGATTCATCGCCAGACACATGGAGCAGCCCGGTTCGCGCCATTCGAAGCCGGCCTTGACGAAAATCTTGTCGAGCCCTTCGGCCTCGGCCTGTTCTTTGACGAGCCCTGAGCCTGGCACGATCATCGCCTGAACTCGGCCGTTGACCGTCTTGCCGTCGACCATTTTGGCCGCGGCGCGCAAATCCTCGATGCGTCCATTGGTGCAGGAGCCGATGAATACGCGGTCGAGCGCGATGTCGGAAATCTTCTCGCCGCCCTTGAGGCCCATATAGGCGAGCGCCCGCTCAATCGCTTCGCGCTTCTTTTCATCGGTCGCGTCCTCCAGACGCGGCACCCGGCCGGCCACGGAGACGACCTGCTCGGGATTGGTGCCCCAGGTCACCAGCGGCGGCAATTTCGCGGCATCGAGCCTGATCTCGCGGTCGAACCGCGCGCCGTCGTCCGAGCGGAGCGTCTCCCAGTAGCGTACGGCCTCATCCCAAGCCGCACCCTTCGGCGATTTGGACCGATCCTTCAGGTACGCGTAGGCTTTTTCATCCGGGGCGATGAAGCCCGCCTTGGCGCCGGCCTCGACCGACATGTTGCACACCGTCATGCGGCCTTCCATCGACAGCGACCGAATGGCCTCGCCGGCATATTCGAGCGCATAGCCGGTGCCGCCCGCGGTCCCGATCTCACCGATAATGGCCAGGATGATGTCCTTGGCGGTGACACCTTCCGGCAGTTTGCCGTCGATGACGGCGCGCATGTTCTTCGATTTCGACTGGATCAGCGTCTGCGTCGCCAAAACGTGCTCGACCTCCGACGTGCCGATGCCATAGGCGAGCGCGCCGAAGGCGCCGTGGGTCGCGGTGTGGCTGTCGCCGCAAACGAGCGTCACGCCTGGCAGCGTGAAGCCCTGCTCCGGGCCAATGATGTGAACGATGCCCTGGCGCTTGTCGAATTCGTCGAAATATTCGAGCCCGAAGAATTTCACGTTCTCGGCGAGGTAAGCGATCTGCGCTTCGCTCTCGGGGTCGGGGTTCTTCTGCCGGCGATCGGTGGTCGGCACGTTGTGATCCACCACGCACAGCGTCTTGTCCGGCGCCCGCACCTTGCGCCCGGTCAGGCGCAAGCCCTCGAACGCCTGCGGGCTCGTCACCTCATGCACCAGATGCCGATCGATATAGATCAGGCAGGTGCCGTCCGGCTGTTCGTCGACCAGATGGTCCTGCCAGATTTTGTCATACAGGGTGCGCGGTTGGGGCATCCCGGATCACTCCTCGCCGTTCGCGTTTGCATGGGGCCGTTGCGCCGTCCTTTAGCGCCTGCGCGAGATAAGGAAAAGGGCCGGCGTCATTCATTACCGCGAGCCATGCGACAGCGTCGTCTGTCAATCGCGATGAAAATCCCGCCCTTCCCGACGGCACACATCGATTCGAAGGGGCTGGGGGCGGTGACCGGGGAGCTGCGGTGGTCGGCCGAAACCGGTCCCGCCTCACAGATAGGTCCGCACCTCCCAGAGTTCCGGAAAGAACGAGTGATCGAGCGCGGTTTTCAGGTATCCGACTCCGGACGATCCGCCGGTGCCGGGCTTGTAGCCGATGATGCGCTCGACGGTCTTCATGTGGCGGAATCGCCATTGCTGGAACCAGTCCTCGACGTCGACCAGTTCCTCGGCAAGCTCGTACAAGTCGAAGTGCTGCTGCGAATTGCGATAGATCGAGAGCCAGATATCGCGCACGCGCGGGTCCGACACGTACGGCTGAGAAAAATCGCGATCCAGCAACTCGTTCGGTACCGGATGGCCGCGCCGAGCGAGAATGCGCAGCGCCTCATCGTAGAGGCTCGGTGCGTTCAGCGCCGCGGTCAGCCGCGAATGGGCCGTTGCATCGTGACGATGGGCGAGCAGCATGCCGGCATCCTTGGCGCCGAGCAGAAACTCGACCAGCCGGTACTGGTAGGATTGAAAGCCCGACGCCTGCCCGAGCGCGCCGCGAAAGGCCAGATAATCGGCCGGCGTCATCGTCGACAGCACGTCCCATGCCGAAATCAACTGCTCCTGGATGCGGGTGATGCGCGCCAGCGATTTGAACGCCGGCGGCAGATGATCGGAGGCAATGGCGGTGATCGCCGCCTCGATCTCGTGCGCGATGAGCTTGAGCCAAAGCTCCTGCACGTGATGGATGACGATGAAGGCGACCTCGTCGTGCCGACGGGTGAGCGGTTGCTGGGCGGCGAGCAAAAGATCGAGCTTGAGATATCCGCCGTAGGTCTGGCGACCGGCGAGGTCGACATGCATCCCCGCCTCGACCCGACTTTTGCGGCTCGCCTGGTCGTCCATGTCAGAACCATTGCGCGTACACGGTCGCCGATCCTCGCTGCCGGGCGGCGGCCGTGCTAGACTTTAGCGCATGTTCCGGAAAAGTGGACACCGGTTTTCCGAAAAGGACATGCGCCAACGAAAAAGCTGGAGCGCATCCTGATTCGACTGAAATGGGATGTAATCTAGGCGCAAAACGCCACGCTGTGAACGATGCGATGACTTCGCGCGCGCGCCCGCTACCGCTCGACCTGTCCTCGGCGTTCACGCGTTTTCGCAACGCCGACCTGCAACGCCTGCATTTTGCGGCGCATAGCCATCATTATTGGCCCGACGTCGCGCGCGACGCCCATGTGAAGGCGTGGGATGACGCTGCGCGTCTTGCCGACGACAAATGGGACGAGGTTTTGGGCACGGTATGGCGTGTCGTAAGCGGCGCCATCGCGCATCATCTCGGCGTGGACGGCGCCGGCGGCACTCTGGTTCCGGCGCCGAATACCCATGAGCTGGTCAATCGTCTGTTGTCGTGTTGCCCGGTCGGGCGGCCGGCGCGCGTGCTGACGACCGACGGCGAATTCCACTCTTTCAGGCGGCAGAGCGAGCGGCTTGCCGAAGACGGACTCATCGTACTGCGCACCGTGCCGGCGGAGCCATTTGCAACCCTCGCCGACAGGCTCTCCGCCGCGGCGCGCGAGCTGGCGCCCGACCTCGTTTACGTGAGCCAAGTGCTGTTCAATTCCGGCTTTGCGCTGGACGATCTGGCCGGACTGGGCGCGAGCCTTGCCGCGCCGGACCGCCTTGTCGTGATCGACGGCTATCATGGGTTTTTGGCGCGGCCCACCGATCTGGCAGCGATTGCCGATCGCGTCTTCTACATTGCCGGCGGCTACAAATACGCGATGGCCGGCGAGGGGGCGTGCTTCATGCATTGCCCGCCCGGCGTTGCGCCGCGGCCACGCAACACTGGTTGGTTTGCCGGCTTCGGCAGTCTGTCCGCGGGCCAAAACACCGTCCAATACCCGGCGGACGGTTGGCGGTTCGCCGGCGCGACGTTCGATCCGAGTGCTATCTATCGATTGCGCGCGGTGCTCGAGTGGCTTGCTGCCGAAGATATTGATGCCGGACTCATCCATGCCCACGCGCTCGCGCTCCAGGCGCAGTTCATGGCGGCAATGACGAGCCGTGCGGTGGGGCCGTTTGCGGCCGAGCATCTGGTCGTGCCGCTGAGCGATCCGGCGCGCGGCAATTTTCTGGCGTTCGAACATCCGCAGGCGGCGCAATGGCGCCGGCGTCTGCATGCGGCCGGCATCGTCACCGACGTGCGCGGCACGCGCCTGCGCCTGGGCTTCGGCCTCTACCATACGGCAAGCGATGTAGAGCGGTTGATCGTGAGACTGCGTGGCCTCGCCTGACAAATTGCGCAGGCGTATCCAAAACGTCACCGGCGCTGTCGGCCGGTGGGGCGATAGGCTTTGCGCGGATAAATTGGGCTCAATGTCCGCTTCGCCCGAAAGCGGCCGACTTGCTGCGGAGCAGCGAAACGACGCGATGTGCCAGGAGCAGACCAGTGCAAAGCAGCAATCCCGAGCCGATAAACCGCGGCATCAGACGCCCCACCAACTCACCGCACTGCTTTGGGCAAATCGCAGACACGATGGCCGACCCAGAATCGTCTAAAAGTGGAACCGGCGACATGCAGCATTTGCACGGGATGACGCTCCGCTCAGCCTAAGCTGTCAGCCGTCGTGGGTCGCATAATCGACAGGTTAGCATGCCCTCGTTGTTGATCTCGATCTGGAAGGTTTCGGACAAGCCCCCCCTTCCAGACGACGTTAGTTGGAGTGCACGGCTGTTCGACACGCATTTGAGCCATCCGAGCTCCAATAGACGGTCCAGAATCCGAGCTCCGACGAGTCCCTTGAGGTGATAACGACGCTCGCTCCAGTCGAGACAAGGCTGGCAGAAAATTCGCCGCGTCCGCTGCCTCAGATCAGCGCCGAACGCGGAAAGGAAATGCCCACCCGAAGACGTGACCTCACCGCCTTCATCAGTGAGCACGATGTGCCCCATGGCCACAAGTGCATCGGTAACAGCGACTCCTACCTGACCAGCCAGGTGATCGTAGCAACTTCGGGCAAAACGGAGTGCGTCGTCGTTTGCTGACCGCGGATGACGGCGGGGTGGCACCTCTATGGCGGCGACGACCTTCATGCTCTCCAGCATTGTCGCGACCAGCGGGGACGCGATCCGATAATAGCTGAAGCGGCGGTCGCGAATGACAGTCAAAAGCCGCGCGGCAACCAGCTTGCTCAGGTGGCCGCTCGCCGTCGAGCGAGAGACATTGGCGCAGTAAGCAAGCTCAGTGGCCGTCAGCGACTGGCCGCCCATAAGGGCGTTAAGCATCGTCGCTCGCGCAGTATCACCCACGAGAGCGGCCACTTCTACCAGATTTGCCGCCGCGACCATCCTTAACCCTATCGCTGATACCGGAAGCATATCAATCGAAGACAGTTCGGCATGGGCCAAACTGTTCGCGCGAGACAATTGCGAGCCTCGCAGCAAAAATGCGCTTCAACTTCAGCAGGAGGAACGCATCATGGGAATGGCGGCGGTAATCTACAAGAAAGGCGCACCCGACAACTTCGTGTGGGAGGAGATCAAGGTCGGGTCTCCCGAGCGTGGCCAGGTACGTCTTCGCAGCACGGCCGTCGGCGTGAATTTCGCTGACACGTACCATCGAGCAGGTATCCCGCACCCGATGATCGTGGGCGATCCGCCGGTTGTCGTCGGTTTCGAAGGAGTTGGCGAGATCGAGGAGTTGGGTCCTGGCGTCACCGGGTTCTCTGTCGGCGAACGAGTTTGCACCTGCCTTCCCCCACTCGGTTCCTATAGTCAGGAGCGCCTTTACCCGGCTGACAAGTTGATCAAGGTTCCAAAGGACTTGCCATTGGACGACGTTCAACTGGCAGGACTAATCCTGAAGGGGATGACCGCGCAATATCTCCTGCATCGAACGCATAAGGTGCAGCCGGGAGATTATGTTCTGATCCATGCGGCTGCTGGCGGCATGGGCCATATCCTTTGTCCTTGGGCGCGGCATCTCGGAGCCACCGTGATCGGTACCGTTAGTACCGACGCGAAGGCCGAGATCGCTCGAAATCTCGGTTGCCATCACGTTATCAATTACTCGACCGAAGACTTCGTGGCTGTCACCCGTAAGATTACGGACGGAAAAGGCGTAGACGTTGTCTATGAGTCGATCGGTAAGGACACGCTGCAAAGGTCACTTGACTGCCTGCGGCGGCTCGGTATGTGCGCAGCTTACGGCCAGGCGTCAGGCGTTCCTGATCCGATCAACCTCATCGAAGATCTGGGCGTTCGCGGGTCTCTCATTATCACCCGCCCCGTGCTTTCGCATTACATGTCGAACCGAAGCGAAATCGACGCCGGAACAAAATCGCTGTTCGATGCCGTCGCACAGGGGGTGGTAGCGAGCAACGTTGTCAAAACCTTTCCGCTTCGGGAGGCTGCAGCCGCGCACAAGTTCATCGGCGGACGCAAGACAACGGGCTCGATCGTCATGCTTCCATTCGAGTAAGCGGCTCCAGAAAGGCCGGCAAAACGACTTCGGCCGCTTTGGTGGATGACGTCACGGCCGCCGCCCAAGAAGCCACTCAATCCACAGAAAGGGAACATCATGTCGATCATACGCCACGAAATTAGACAGATATCAGACGAGAATCGCGGTCAGCCGATCATCAGCCAGGCAGTCGTTCACGGCAACGTCGCCTATTTCGCCGGCATCACCCCCAACCCGATTGTCGGCGATATCAAAACCCAGACTGCTCAAGTGCTGCGACGCGTCGATGAGCTTCTCAACCTCGCGGGAACCGACAAATCACAGCTACTAAGCGCCCAGGTCTGGATCGCTGACATGCGTCTGTTCGAAGATCACAATTCTGTTTGGAACGAGTGGGTCGATCCGGCAAACCCTCCGGCGCGGGCTTGCCTCACGACCGACTTTTGGCGACCTGGGATGCTCGTTGAAGTTATGGTGGTTGCGGCGGTGCCATGAGCCGGACGAGGAGGCCAGCCAGCCGCCGGGACATCGCGCTTGGTTGACTACATGGACATCAACCGCACTGCACCGAAGTCTCGTAACAAAGCGACGAAAAGGGTCATTCGACCGATTTTGCGCGGCCGCGATGTCGGTTATGCCCTCGGACTTGGAAATCTGGGCCGCTGGCGTTTATCAGTACACGCGCTAGATGTGGAGTCTCAACAGGTTGTCCTCGGTCAGAGCGAGTCTGCTGATGGGTGTTGTATCACCGATGCCGGCATGAGGCCTGTGCCAATTGTATTGGTGCAGCCAGGCGGGCAGCTGATCCTTGCGCTGCCGTGAGCTTTGATAAGCCTGAGCATAAGCCCATTCGCGCAGGCTGGTCTGAATGAAGCGCTCGGCCTTGCCGTTGGTCTGCGGTCGATAGGACCTGGTTCGGACGTGTCGGAGCCTGAGTCGCTTGCAGGCGCTGCGGAAGGCGAACGACTTGTAGCAGGAGCCGTTGTCAGTCATGACGCGCTCCACGGTGATGCCGAGGCTCTGGTAGTAGGCGACGGCGGCCTTGAGGAAGGCGGTGGCACAACGCTTCCTCTCGTTACCCATGATCTTGGCGAAGGCAATGCGGGAGTGGTCGTCGATGGCGACGTGCACGAACTCCCATCCGACCCCGCGGCTGTTGCTCTGGCCCCGCCGGTCGCCGGTGATGCGATGGCCGATCCTGTTGAAGCGGCCGAGCTTCTTGATGTCGATGTGGATCATCTCGCCGGGCCTCTCGCGCTGGTAGCGCCGGACCGGTTCGGCAGGCTCAAGGGCGTTGATCCTGTTGAGGCCCAGTCGCTTGAGGATGCGACTAACGGTGGCCGGCGAGATCTGCAATTCGGCTGCGATCTGGTGGCCGGTGCGGCGCTGACGGCGCAGTCCTTCCACCTGCTCAACCACGCCCTGCGGCGTCGGCTGATGAAGCCGGTGAGGCCGCGAACTGCGGTCGCTCAACCCCGCCAGCCCCTCGCGACGATAGCGGTCGACCCACTTGCGAACCGTCCGCGGGCAGACGCCTGCGGCCAATGCGACGGCCTTCGGCGTCTGCCCGCTCTGCACCTGCCGCACTATTCGCTCTCGACCACGCGGTGTCAGGCGGGCATTCTTGTGCACGTTCATCCGGTCCTCCGAATCACTGAAGCTTCAACAACCTCAGCGTCCTCGTTTAGGACCGGATGGACAACCTATTGAAAGCTCACAGCTAGTCGACGCCATGGTCAAGAGTGCACTTGCCATCATCCGCGCAAGGAGGATGATCCGGTATTCTCCAGATCGCGTTCATTACTGGAAGTCCAGCCGAGCGTGACAGGCAAGCCCTGAGGAACGTTACTCGGCCGCGCTCTCCACGCCGGCGCTCTCGGTGTGCGCGGTGTGATCCTGGCGCTCGGCAATGCGCGCGGATTTTCCGCGCCGCCCACGCAGGTAATAGAGCTTGGCGCGCCGCACCTTGCCGCGTCGCACCACCTTGATCGAGTCGATCATGGGCGAATAAAGCGGAAAGACGCGCTCGACGCCTTCGCCATAGGAGATTTTGCGCACCGTGAAGTTTTCATTCAGGCCGGCGCCGGCGCGGCCGATGCACACGCCCTCATAGGCCTGCACCCGGCTCCGCTCGCCCTCGACGACCTTGACGTTGACGAGAAGCGTGTCGCCGGGCTGGAAGGGCGGAATCTCCTTGCCGGCAGAGAGCTTCGCCACTTGTTCGCTTTCGATTTGCTTGAGCAGATTCATGGCGAATTCTCCATCGGCTGCGTTCTCGCGCACGCGGTCGCGGCCGGTATTGATTTGGGCAGGTTCGGCGAGCTTCTACGCTACCGCGCACGCTTTGTCACCTTCCCGTCACGGCGTGCCCTGCGGCTTTCACCTCTCATCATTCGGAAGAAGTGGGGTCAACAGACGCCTTGCCCACAAATCCGGCCGCCGTTCCTGCGTCAGCCGCTCGGCTTCGGCGCGCCGCCAGGCGGCGATCTTGCCGTGATCGCCGGAGAGGAGGGGTTCGGGGATACGTTGGTCTTCGAACAGCTGCGGCCGGGTGTAGTGCGGGTATTCAAGCAGGCCGTCGGCGAAGCTCTCCTCGGCGGCAGACGTTGCGGCGCCCATCACTCCCGGCAACAGCCGCACGCAGGCATCGATCAGCGCCATCGCGGCGATCTCGCCGCCGGACAGCACATAGTCGCCGATCGACACTTCCTCGAGGCGGCGCGCGGCGATGACACGCTCGTCGACCCCTTCGAACCGGCCGCAGACGGCGAGCACGCCTGGCCCGCCGGCAAGCGCCGCGATGCGCGTCTGCGTAAGCGGCACGCCGCGCGGCGACATCAGCAGGCGCGGGCGGTCGTCGCCTGCGCTGGCGTCGATGGCGCGCGCCAGCACGTCGGCTCGCATCACCATGCCGGGGCCGCCGCCGGCCGGCGTGTCGTCAACTGTGCGGTGCTTGTCGGTCGCAAAGTCCCGGATATCTACGACATCAAGCGACCAGGTGCGCGCCGTCAGAGCCTTGCCGGCAAGGCTCAGGTCGAGCGGCCCAGGAAACATTTCCGGGAAAATCGTGAGAACGCCGGCACGCCACATCTTACCGTCTCCCTTTGCGGGAGAGGGTAAACCGTTGCCGCCGTGAGCCGGTAGCGGTCGGGGCGACGGGCGGCGCGGCGGAGCGCTCGGCAGACGAACCTTTCACCCGGCTCGGCTTCGCCTCGCCACCCTCTCCCGTAAGGGGAGAGGGTTCAATCACGATCCTCCCAGCACCGAGATCGACCGTCGGCACATTGGTGTCGTCGAACGCGATCAATTCGTTCGCGCCGACGCCATCCAGCCGCACCTCGATGAGATCGCCGGCGCCGAAATTGTGAATGGCGATAACGGTGCCGAGTTGTTTGCCGGCGCGATCGACCACCGTAAGGCCGACGAGATCGGCGTGATAGAACTCGTCCGCCTTTTCAAGCTGCGGCAGCCGCTCGCGTGGAACGTAGAGCCTGGCGTTGGTCAATTGCTGGGCGGCATCGCGGTTGCCAACGCCGGACAGTACGGCCACGAAATGGTCCTTGGCCGGCCGCAGCGACTCGATTGCTATGACGCGGCCGTCCTCGGTCTGCAGGGGCTCGTAGGCGGCAATCGCCGACGGATCGGAGGTAAACGAGTGCAGCCGGACCTCTCCGCGCACGCCGTGTGGCGCGCCGATCTGGCCGACACAAACGTGCTTTCCCCTCTCCCCTTGCGGGAGAGGGGCGGCACGCGAAGCGGGCGGCGGTGAGGGGTCGGGATGTCGCGGGCGATTGCTCATGAAAAACCCCCTCACCCGACCTCGGTCGTCCTCTCCGACCCGGGAGAGGGAAATTAAGCCGATGGCGCGGCCGGTGCTGCGGCTGCGGCCGGCGGTGCCGCGGCTGCGGCCTTGGCGGCTTCTTCTTTCGCCTTGCGTTCCTTGCGCGGCACAGCCTTCTCTGGATTGTTGCGCTTCGGCCGTGTCATCACGCCGGCGGCATCGAGAAAGCGCATGACGCGGTCCGAAGGCTGCGCGCCCTTGGTCATCCACGCCTTGACTTTTTCCAGATCGAGCTTGAGCCGCTCGGTCTTTTCCTTGGGCAGCAGCGGATTGAAATGGCCCAAACGTTCGATGAAGCGGCCGTCGCGCGGCGAGCGGCTGTCGGCGACGACGATATGATAGAACGGCCGCTTCTTGGTGCCCGCGCGTGCCATGCGGATGACGAGAGACATTCAGGTTCCTTTCTTACATTTCCCGTCATCCTGAGGTGGCCGCGAAGCGGCTCTCGAAGGATACGGCCCGGGCGTTCGGGCCGTCGCCCTTCGAGGCTCGCTGCGCTCGCACCTCAGGGTGACGGAATTCGGGTTGCTCACTTCTTCTTTCCCAATCCGGGAAGGCCCGGCAGTGCGCCGGGAAACTTGGGCATCCCACCAGGCAAACCTGGAAGACTCCCCGGCAGTCCGGGAAAACTCGCCGGCGGGCCGGGAGTGCCCGGCATCCCGGCCGGCAAGCCGCCCGGCATTTTCGCTGCGAGCTTTGCCATCTGCTGCGGATCGGGCATCCCGCCCGAGAGACCGAGCATGCTGGCGAGACCGGCCATCGGTCCGCGCTTGGCGCCACCCATGGCCTTCATTACGTCCGCCATGGTGCGGTGCATTTTCAGCAGCCGATTGATGTCCTCGGGCTTGGTGCCGGCGCCGGCGGCGATGCGCCGCTTGCGGCTCGCTTTGAGCACGTCGGGATGGCGCCGCTCGTCGGGCGTCATCGAGTCGATGATCGCCATCTGCCGCTTGAGCAGCGTTTCGTCGAGATTGCGCTCGGCGAGCTGGTTCTTGATCTTGGCGACGCCCGGCAGCATCGCCATCAGGCCGCTCATGCCGCCCATGGTCTTCATCTGCGCCAGTTGCTCGCGCAGATCGGCGAGGTCGAATGCGCCGCGACGCATTTTCTCCGCAGCGCGTGCGGCTTTTTCCACATCGATGGTTGCCGCCGCCTTTTCCACGAGCGAAATGATGTCGCCCATGCCGAGAATGCGGTCGGCGATGCGTTGCGGGTAAAAGTCCTCGATCGCGTCGAGTTTTTCGCCGGTACCGATGAGTTTGATCGGCTTGCCGGTGACCGCACGCATCGACAACGCCGCGCCGCCGCGACCGTCGCCGTCGACCCGCGTGAGCACGATGCCGGTCAGATCGAGCCGTTCGTCGAAGGCGCGGGCGAGGTTGACGGCGTCCTGGCCGGTGAGCGCGTCGGCAACGAGGAGAATCTCGTGCGGATCGACGGCGCTGCGCACGTCCGCCGCCTCGTTCATCAGCGCCTCGTCGAGCGTGAGCCGGCCGGCGGTGTCGAGCAGCACAACGTCGTAGCCGCCCAGCTTTCCCGCCTCGCGCGCCCGATTGGCGATCTGCACCGGCATCTGCCCGCCGACCACCGGCAGCGTGTCGATGCTCACTTGGCGGCCGAGGACCGCGAGCTGCTCCATGGCGGCCGGCCGGCGCGTGTCGAGCGAGGCCATCAGCACTTTACGCTTCTGCGTGTCCGATAGACGCTTGGCGAGCTTTGCCGTGGTGGTGGTTTTGCCCGAACCTGCAGCCCGACCATCATGATCATGACCGGCGGCGCCGCGGCAAGATCAATCGGCTGCGCGCTCGATCCCAGCGTTTCGATCAGCTGGTCGTGCACGATCTTGACCACCATCTGGCCGGGCGTGACCGATTTGATGACCTCGACGCCGATCGCGCGTTCCTTGACCTGATCGCAGAAGGTGCGGGCCACATCGAGGGCGACGTCGGCTTCGAGCAGCGCGCGGCCTACCTCGCGCAGCGCCGCATCGACATCGCCTTCGGTCAGCGCGCCGCGCCGGGTCAGCCGGTCGAGGATGCCGTTCAGGCGCTCGGAGAGCGATTCGAACATTCTTTCCTTTCTTCACCTCTCCCCGCAGGCGGGGAGAGGTCGTCGCGCGAAGCGCGGCGGTGAGGGGGCCTCTCCGCGATTCTGAGCCTAGCGGGAAGGCCCCCTCACCCCGACCCTCTCCCCGCGTGCGGGGAGAGGGAGAAGCACAAAATCGCCCGAGGGCGCATCGCGCTGTCGGGCGGTTGCCTCCGGTCACCAGGGCCGGTCGGCTGGGCTTCATTGCGTTCGCTTACGAAAGCGGCCGGAAAATAGGGGCACAGGCGGCGGACGTCAATCGTGTCCTGATTGGCACATCCCTCGCTGGTGGGCGTAATAGTGCGGCCATGCCGCGCTATTACCACGGCCCGCCGTCCGATCATTTTGACGGCGAGCGGTTCTTCCTTCCCGGCAGCGTGCCGCCACGAGGCCGTCGCGATCTCTTGCGCTGGCAAATGCAGCGGCGCCTCGGCAGAGCGAAGTGGCCCGATTGGGCACCATCGCCCTATGTCGACCGGCCGCCGGCTCGGGTCGCGGGTCGGGCGCTCCGCATCTCCTACGTGGGTCATGCCAGCTTCCTCGTACAGACCGCGGGCCTCAACGTGCTGCTCGACCCGGTCTGGTCGAAGCGCGCGTCGCCATTGCGCTTCATCGGGCCGAAACGAGTGAACGATCCCGGCATTGCGTTTGCCGACCTGCCGCCGATCGACATCGTATTGGTGTCGCACGGCCACTACGACCATCTCGATCTCGCAACGCTGTCGCGGCTCGCTTCCGTGCATCGTCCGCGCGTCATCGCGCCGCTCGGCAATGACGCCATCATGCGCCAGCACGACCCGGCCATCGCCGCCGAGGCTTACGACTGGGAGGATCGGATCGACCTCGGCGTCGGAATCGGGCTGACGCTCGTGCCCGCGCAGCATTGGTCGGCGCGGACCCTGTTCGACCGCAACATGTCGCTGTGGGCGTCGTTCGTGATCGAGGCGCCGTGCGGCCGCATCTACTTCGTCGCCGATTCCGGCTACCGCGACGGGCGCCATTTTCGCGCCGCGGGCGAGCGCCACGGCCCGTTGCGGCTTGCCATTCTACCGATCGGCGCCTACGAGCCGCGCTGGTTCATGCGCGGCCAGCACATGAACCCGGCCGAATTGGTGCAAGCCTTCATCGATTGCGGCGCCGAGTTTGCGCTCGGCCACCATTACGGCACCTTCCAGCTCACCGACGAGGCGATCGATGCGCCGCTCGTCGCGCTCTCGGACGCCTTGCGGCAAGCAAATATCGCGGCCGGGCGCTTCCGCACCTTGCGGCCCGGTCAGGTGTGGGAATTGTAAAAGGGATACGTCATGGCGAGAAGCGAAACTTTGTTCGCAATGACGCGACCTAATTGATCAGAACGAAAATGTCGATTTCCAGTTTCTTTTCGTCGGCGGTTGCCGGGTCGGTCACGTATTGCTCGATCAATATGTTCTTGGAGTCCAGGTGCTTCTCGTCGAGATAATTGGTGATCGCCTCGTAGGTATCGTCAAGCGAATCGTACGAGCCGCGATGAAAGAATTCGAGCGCATGGCCGCCGGGCGACTGGCCGAACGCCATCTCGCCGTGCGGCTGGTCCTTCGGCAGTTGCGCCAGCGGTATCGCCGCCTCGTAATCGAAGCCGAGATCGTCGGTCGCGAGAAAAATCGTCATCGGCGGCCCGTCTGCTTTCAGCCCGGCCTTCGCCACGAAGGCTTCCACCTTCTTCAGCGAGCCGCTGATGGTGGCGAAAGCGCTGTCCCAGGTTCCCGAACCCTTGAGGTAAACGATCGGTTTCGGGGTGAGGGTGACGTCCTTTCCGAACGGGTCGCCGGGTTTGGTCTCGATGCCTTCGGGAGCCACCGGCGCGCCAGGGCTTGGTGCCGGCGACACCACCGGCTTGGAGGCAGCCGGCGGCGTGGCCGGCGCGGCGGCGGGCGGTGGGATCGGCGCGGCGGCGGGTGGCGTGTTCTGTGCGACCGCCGGATTTATCGCAAACGCCAGGATCGCGCCAAGGGCGACGGCGAAAATCCAGGCGTAGCGCGCGCAGCCTGGCAACATCAGCTTCTCCTTGGAAAATTGAAAAATCTGCAGCCGCCGATGTCCTCCGCGATGCCGGATGATTCCATGGCCGCCCCCGCCCCCTGCTCGGCACCGACAGCCGGCATGCTACTGGCGCATGCAAACCGAGTTCTCATATAAGTAAGTCCCTGACATTCGGACCTTATCATGAGCGCGCTCGCGGGTCGCGATTTCGTCAAGATGAATGGTCTCGGCAACGAGATCGTGATCGTCGATCTGCGCGGCTCGCCGAGGCCGCTCGGCGATGCCGAGGCCCGCGCGGCTGCCCGCCTGGAGCCTTTCGATCAGTTGATGGCTCTTTACCCGGCGCGAGGCGGCGCCGATGCTTCGATTCGAATCTACAACAGCGATGGCTCCGAGGCCGGCGCTTGCGGCAATGGTATGCGCTGCCTTGCTGCCCTGGTGGGCGAACAGTCGGGCAAGAAGAAGCTCGTCTTTGAGACCCAGGCGGGCTTGGTTGCGTGCTGGCGGTCCGGCGAAAATCTGTTCACCGTCGACATGGGCGCGCCGCGTTTTCGCTGGGACCAGATTCCGTTGGCCGAGGAATTCGCGGATACGCGCAGGATCGAGCTTGAAATCGGGCCGCGCGGCGCGCCGATTCTGCATTCTCCGTCCGTCGTCAGCATGGGCAACCCGCATGCGATCTTCTGGGTCGACGATCCGACATCGTACGCTCTGGACCGCATCGGCCCGGTGCTCGAGCATCATCCGCTGTTTCCACAGCGCGCCAACATCACGCTTGCCGCGACGCCGGCGCGCGACCGCCTCCTGATCCGCACCTGGGAGCGCGGGGCCGGTCTCACCAAGGCCTGCGGCTCCGCGGCGTGCGCCGCCGCAGTGGCCGCGGCGCGACTTAACCGCACCGGTCGAACCGCCACGGTGAGCCTGCCGGGCGGCGATCTCGGCATCGAATGGCGCACCGCCGACGACCACGTGCTGATGACCGGCCCGGTCGAGTACGAGCGTCAGGGCCGATTCGACGCCGCCTCCCTTGCCGATGCCGGAGCGGTCTGATGAGCGTCGAGGTCGTTACGTTCGGCTGTCGGCTCAATATGGCCGAGGCGGAACTGATTCGCCGGCAGGCGGAGGGCGCCGGACTTGCCGATACCGTGGTGGTGAACACCTGTGCGGTGACCGCCGAGGCGGTGCGCCAGGCGCGCCAGGCGATCCGCGCGCTGCGGCGCGAACGCGCGCAGTCGAAAATCGTCGTCACCGGCTGTGCGGCACAGACAAATCCGCACCTCTTCGCCGCCATGGCGGACGTGGACCGCGTCCTCGGCAATGCCGAAAAGCTCGACGCGGAGGCCTGGGCGAAGACGCGCGCCGGCTTTACCCAAGCCGATGCTGCGAAGGTCCTGGTCGGCGACATCATGGCGGTTCGCACCGTGTCCGCGCAGCCATCCGTTGCCTTGACTGGCCGCACCCGTGCGTTCGTGCAGGTGCAGAACGGCTGTAATCATCGCTGTACCTTCTGCATCATTCCTTTCGGTCGCGGCAATTCACGCTCGGTGGCGGCGGCGGCCTTGATCGACCAGGTGCGCCGGCTCGTTGCCGACCGGTGTCGCGAGATCGTGCTCACCGGCGTCGACATCACCGGCTATGGGGCTGATCTGCCGGGCGCGCCGACGCTCGGCGTGCTGGTCAAACAGATTCTGCGGCAAGTGCCGGACCTCGACCGGCTGCGGCTCTCCTCGATCGACTCGGTCGAGGCCGACCGCGATCTCCTCGACGCCTTCGCGACCGACGAGCGGTTAATGCCGCACCTGCACCTGTCGTTGCAGTCCGGCGACGATCTCATTCTCAAGCGGATGAAGCGGCGGCACCTGCGGCGGGACGCTATTGCGTTCTGTGAACAGGTGCGCCGCCTGCGGCCGGACGTGGTGTTTGGCGCCGACTTGATTGCCGGCTTTCCCACCGAAACCGAGGATGCCTTCAATCGCTCGCTGGATCTGATCGAAGAATGCGGCCTCACTCACCTGCACGTGTTTCCGTTTTCGCCGAGGCCGGGAACGCCGGCGGCGCGCATGCCGCAGGTCGATCGCAACACCATCAAGGAGCGTGCGCGGCGGCTGCGCGAGCGCGGCGCGCTGGCGCTGGTCCGTCATCTCGAGGGTGAGATCGGCTCGACGCGAAGGATACTCGTCGAATTGGGGGAAACCGGCCGCACCGAGCAGTTCACCAGGGTCAGGCTCGCGACGAATGCAGCCGCCGGGCAAATTCTCGCGCTGAAAATCATCTCGCATGACGGAAGACAATTGTTGGCGGCATGAGTTACATTCAGGCGGGATTCGGAGAGCGCGTGATGGACCAGAACGAACAGCAATACACGATCAGCACGACCGCGGAGCTTGAGCGCCTTTATCGGGATGCACCTTACGGACCAGCGGTCTTCAAGGAGACCGACTGCATTACGCCGCAATACCGCAAGTTGATCGAGGCGGCGCCGTTCTGCGTGCTGGCGACCAGCGGACCCGAGGGACTCGACTGTTCCCCGCGCGGCGACCCGCCCGGATTCGTGCGCGTGCAAGACGAGCACACGCTGCTCATTCCCGACCGCCGCGGCAACAATCGCATCGATTCGCTGCGCAATCTGGTGCGCGACCCGCGCATCTCACTCTTGTTTCTCATTCCCGGCGTCGGCGAAACGATGCGGGTCAATGGTAGCGCCAGGATCGTGACAGATCCCAAGCTGACGGAAAGCTTCACTCTCAACGGCAAGGCGCCGAAATGCGTGCTGGTGGTGACGGTCGAGCGGGCCTATTTCCAGTGCACCAAGGCGATCATTCGTTCCAAGCTCTGGGACGAAGCGAGCAAGGTCGACCGCAAGAGCCTGCCGACGCCCGGGTCGATCCTCGCCGAATTGACCGACGGCAAGATGGGTGGGCCCGAGCACGACCGCGCCGCGCCGGCGCGGATCAAAGAGACGATTTATTGATCGCACGTCCTCCCCCCGCGAAAGCGGGGGAGGATGAAGGCTTTCTCGCCGTCCCATCCGCACAGCATCAGCCGCTCGCGCATGTGGTCCGGCGCCGGCGCGACGACACGGATGGGCGCGCGATTTTTGTACAGTGGCACGGCGATTTCGCGCGCGTGCAGGTGCAGGCCGGGGCCGCCGGCGCGCGGTGCGCTGCCGTAGACCGCATCCCCGACAATGGGCCAGCCCATTTCGGCGCAATGCACGCGCAGCTGATGCGTGCGGCCGGTCTGCGGTTGGAGCGCGAGCCAGGTGAGCGCTTTATCCTCCCCCGGAGGGGGTGTGTCGCCCGCACTAGCTCGCGAAGCGAGCGAAGGCGCGGCGGGGAGGGATGAACCGTCGCGGGTGATCACCCCCAACCGAAGCGCCTGCGGCAGGTCGATCTCCCCGCTCCCGTGGGAGGTGAAGGGATAGCGCCCCATAATTCGCCATCTCGTCGTTGCCGGTTGGCCGGTCGGATCGCGTTTCATCCACCAGCCGCGGGTCGCGTCCAGGCGCGCGAGCGGGAACGCGATGATCCCCTCATCAGCGTCAGGGGAACCTTCGACAACGGCCCAGTACGTCTTTTCGACGGCGCCGCTCTTGAACAGTCGGCCAAGCCGCGCCAGCGCCTGGCGATGGCGGCCGAGCACCAGGCAGCCGGACGTGTCGCGGTCGAGTCGATGCGCGAGTGCGGGCCGACGCGGCAAGCCGAAGCACAGCGCGTCGAAATGGTCTTCGAGGCTCTCGCCGCCCTTCGGGCCGCGGTGGACGGCCAAACCCGGCGGCTTGTCGATCACCAGCATCAAGCCGTCGCGATAAAGCAATCGCGACACTATCTCTTCGGGGCTCATGAGTTGCGTCCGTTGGTGAAATCGCTATCACGGGCGCCGCAACAGCGACAGCGTAACCCGCATGGACGAGGAGC